>NZ_JAAIYA010000009.1:286556-513501 GCF_010894405.1 Pyxidicoccus caerfyrddinensis | reverse complement strand
CAGGGCTCGCTTCTTCTTCTGGTTCTTGCGCACACAAGGCCGAACGGAGCGGGTTCCTGCCGCTTCCCCGCTCGTCCTGCGCCTGCCTGCCCTCCGGGCCGATCGAGAATCACGCCCCGTCGTTTAGAGACCCTGCACTGGTTGAACGCGTTACCGCTGCAACAGGACGGCGCCCTTCCCCTAGAGGTCTGGCTTCGCAGCGCGGTGTCCTTGACGCAGGCGGACACCAAGGCGGCGGTCTTCGAGCGAGCACTGACGTCCCTGCGCAAGGCTTCTCCTGGAGAGACCTTGCCGGTGACAATCGTTGCCTCGCCTCCGGATATGCCGAGCGAAGTCCCCGTCTACCAAGACGAGCGGCGGCGAATCTTGGGGGAACAATTGCAAGCGCTTGAGGCGGCGCGGCGTAAGTTGGAGGCGCAAGGGGAGGACACGTCCTCGGAGTTGGCGAAGATTCGCGAACTCAAGCGGCTCCTTCGCCGCGGGCCGGAGCCTGAGGCAGGCGACTTCCTGGCAAACGGTCGTTTCCAGCTTCTGTCGCCGTTGGGCAAGGGGGGCTTTGGCGTAGTGTGGAAGGCGCTCGATATGGAGCGCGACATGCTCGTCGCCATCAAACTCCTCCACGGACACTTCGCCAATGATGCCAGCCGCCGCGAGCGCTTCTTCCGTGGAGCCGAGCGCATGGCAAGACTTGAACACCCGCATGTGGTCCGGGTGCTTCTCAATCGCGGCATCGAGCCCTACGGGGAGCACTGGACGCTCTATTACTTCGTTATGGAGTTCCTCCGGGGCGGAGACTTCAAGCGGGCAATTCTGCAGGGTTCGCTCAGCGTAGATGACCGGATTCGAGTCATTCGCGAAACGGCGCTGGCCCTGGAGCACGCGCATGACAAAGGCCTCATCCATCGGGACATCTCTCCCGACAACATCCTCCTCGATGAACAGGGCCATGCGCGGCTCACGGACTTCGACTTGGTTCGCGCGGATGACTCCATCGGCCCCACGGCTACGAAGATGGCGATGGGGAAATTGCTCTTCGCCGCACCAGAGACAATGCAGGACGCGGCGAAGGTGGATGTCCGTGCTGATGTGTATGGGCTAGGCATGACGCTGGCGTTCGCACTGCATGGGCGCGAGATGACAGTCGAGTCCTTGAGGGAGTGGGGATCGTTCCTCTCGGGCTTGGAGTGCTCGGAGTATATCCAGATGGTGGTGCGCAAAGCAGTCGCTACACAGGTCGGAGCGCGCTACCCCGATGTCAGGAGCTTTCACAAGGCGCTTGGGCATGTCCCCCGCCGCAGCCGCTCGCGCAAGTACACTGCGGGACGTAATCTGTTCATCATCAAGAGCTTGACTGCAGCGCTGAACGTAACAGCGCTTGTCGCGGCATTGGTATTAGTCGCGTATAGCGGCAGTTTCTTTTACGAAGCCTGGTCGAAATTTTGGAATCATCCGGAGTCAAAGCCCACTCCCGTTTCAGCGGAGGTGGCGCAGCCTGACGGTGGCTCTCTTCCACAGAATCGCGAGCAGAGTTCACATGAACGGAGCGGCGGCTCGGCGATCCGGAAGCTGAAGCTCTGGCCCAATGGCTCGAAGCTCAAGGTCAGCTTCATGGATGGAGACCCCCAACTCCACGAGCGCATTCAGAAGGTCGCCTCGGAGTGGACCCAGTACGCCAACCTGACCTTCGAGTTCACCTCGAAGCCGGACCCGGACGCGGACATTCGCATCTCCGCCACGCAAGGAGAGGAATGGTGGTCGTATCGGGGCACGGATGCCCGTTCGGTTCCATCGAGCGAATTCACCATGCACCTGGGACTCGCTACGGGGGCCCGCTCCGTCGAACTCTTCTCGGCCGAGATCCTCATGACGTTCGGTGCCGCGCTGGGGCTTGAGAACGAGTGGACGAGTCCCAACTGGGATGCGCGCTGGACCCGCGAAGCGGCCTACGCATACGTCCCGAGACTCCGAGGCTTGAAGCTACAGATGACCAAGAAGGTGGTATCGGGTCTCCACCCTCCGACAGGACCTGCGTATCACGCGTTCGACCCCAGGTCCGTGATGTTCAGTCCGGTTGCCCGGGATCTATTGGTCGACAACATCGAGACCTACGGAAGACGCACGCTGTTGGAGTCCGACAAGGCGTTCATCGCGAAGCTCTACCCGAAGCCCTAGACGTTCCAGTAGAGCGCATGGATGCGCCCGTCAGCGTCGAAGTCGAAGATGAAACCCCGCTGCTGGGGCGCGCCTCGAAGTCGGAGTACCTGGGCGCCGAGCACCGTCTCCTCCGCATACGGCACCGCACGGGACGTCAGCTCACGCTCGAGCTGCGCCCTCGTGGTCGAGCATTCGAGGAACCATCCCTTGAGCCGGAGGCTGGTGAAGTCGCCCATGCCGCGGTCGATCTCCATCGACTGGAGTGCCCCCGCTCTCAGGTGCAATTGCACGGACCCGTAGAACCAGCAGACGAATCCGGGCTCGATGAGCTGGGTGATGCCCTCGGGCACTCCGAGTGCGGACACCAGCGCATCGGCGGACATCCCCGGGCGGAGTGGCTCCAGAGTCCCCTGCCTCAAGGCCTGCACGAAGTCGATGTCCACCGAGTGCCCCAGGCGAACGTCCTGGAACGCAGCCGCTTCGAGACGCCATTCCCGTCGAACCTGCTCCAGCGCCTCATCCCGCGAGGGGAAGTCCTCCCGAAACCGCCCGGGAAGCGGCAGGTCTTCTGGATGGGGCGTCAGGTAGCCTCGATACACGGAGACACCGTGGCTCGGCGGCGCTCCTGGCTCGTCGTGTCGACGGACGATGACCGTGAGCCGCTCGGGCGTCGTCGCGAACACTGCTCTGGGCTCGTTCATGAGGCGGCCCTCGTTCTGTACGGCGCACCGACATTACCATCGCGCCCGTGCACGCCGGCCACCGACGCAGGGACCGCGCGCCTCTCGGTCCCCGCCCCGGCTCCGCTCAGTTCGCGGAGTAGGTCGTGGTGAAGATGCCCCCGCCCACGCTCTCGACGAGCAGGTTGATGTGGGTGCCCTGGGTGGCCGCCGTGGTGGCGCGGTCGAAGAGCTGGAGCCGCTCGGCCTCGCTGTGCTGATACCCCCCGTTGGACGCGCCCGAGCCCAGGTACTGGTACGTCCCGACGACGCCCCCGGTGCAGCCCGGCGCGTTGTGGACCTGGATGCTCACGTAGCCCTGCCCATAGAAGACGTTGTTCTGCTTCGTGTACGTCGCCGAGCACACGTAGCCCGTCACCGTGATGGGCGCGGCATCGGCCGTACCAGCGAAGAGCACCGACATCATCACCGCGCAGAAAAGGGACACTCGCTTCATTGCTGCCTCCTCGGGACATTGCCCGTCAGCCGTGGGGACCTGGGCCCCTGCACGGACGGGAGAGCCTAGGAAGCCCTCCTGACATGCTGAACGGAGGAAGCCGCGAAAGTCCCTCACCCCTTTTCTTCAGCAACATCCAGCGCCGCGGCCTCCCAGCGCACCGCGTCCCCGCGGCACTCGTAGGAGGTCCAGCATTCGAAGCGCACGCCGCCACCGATACACGGCCCTCTCTTGTCAGGCTGCTGGACAGAGCGCGGTGCGGGGTCTTGCGATTCGTCCCGTCAGGTGCCAATCAGGCGGCGGACCCCCCAGGTGGGGCGGGCGGGAGCGCGCTACTTGTTCCCCTCACACCCCAGGTCATGACTCCATCCCCGTCCCTCACCTCCCTGCGCGAAGTCGTCGACCAGTTGCTCGTGCTGGACCGCCAGCGTCCACGTGAGAACGGGGTCCTGGACAACCGGGGGCTCATCGAGAAGCTGCTGGTGACGGTGGACGCCGCGCCGGTGCTGCTCGCGTACGTGGACAGCGAGGAGCGCTATCGCTTCTGCAACCAGACCTACGAGCGCTGGTTCGGTATCCGCCGAGAGCAGGTCATCGGACGCAGTGTGCGTGAAGTGCTGGGCGACTCCGCCTACCAGGCCGCGCTCCCCCACCTGCGAGCGGCCCTGTCCGGTCAGCCGGTGCGCTTCGAACGCGCCATGCCGTACCGGGATGGCGGCACGCGCGTGGTCCAGGCGGACTACCTGCCGCACGTGGACGCGGACGGCCGCGTCGCCGGGTACGTGGGAATGGTCTCCGACGTCACCGAGCTGCGCCGGGGCGAGGAGTCCGGGCGCATCGCGAAGCAACTGCGCGAGAGCGAGGACCGGCTGCGCCTCGCGCTCGAGGGCGCGGACCTGGGGACCTGGGATTACGAGCTCCTCACGGGCCAGCGGAGCTTCAGCGCCAGGAGCCTGGAGCTGTTGGGCCTGCCCGCCGAGAGCGTCCTGGAAGCAGAGCGCCTCCTGGGGGGCGTCCACCCGGAGGACCGTCCGCGGCTGAGTGCCGCCGTGAGGATGGCCCTCGAGCCGGACGGTGACGGAAGCCTCCGCGTCGACTTCCGCGCGGTGGGGCCGCTCGTGAGGAAGGAGCGCTGGCTGTCCGCGTTCGGTCGGGTGCACTTCGACGCGCACCGGCAGCCCCTGCGCATCATCGGCATCCTTCAGGACGTCACCACGTCCCGGCGCTCCCGCCTGCGCGCGGACAGGCTGGCGGCGGTGTCGTCCGCGCTGTCCCGCGCGCTCCGGCCCGAGGAAGTGGCCTGCGTGGTGGTGCGTGAGGGGGCCGCGGCGCTCGAAGCCGTCTCCGCCTCGCTGGCGCTGCTGAGCGAGGACGGTGCCTCCTTCGAGCTGCGCGCCGCGCACGGCTTCCCCGAAGGGACGCTGGAGCCCTGGCGGCGCTTCCCCGTGGACACGCCCGTCATGTTCCGGGACGCGGTGCGCACAGGGCGGCCCATGCTGTTCCCGGACCTGGAGGACCTCCTCCAGGCCTACCCGGGCCTGCGGGACGAGCCGTCCCTGCGGGGACGCGCCTTCGCCGCGCTGCCGCTGCGGGTGGACGGACGCACCCTCGGCGCCTTCGGCTTCAGCTTCGCGCACGCGCAGACCTTCGAGCCGGAGCAGCTCCAGTTCATGGAGTCGCTCGGCCAGCAGTGCGCCCTGGCGCTGGAGCGCGCGCGCCTGTACGACGCCGAGCGCCGCGCCCGCGAAGAAGCCGAGCAGCTCCGCGACAGGCTGGCCACCGAGCGCGGCCTCCTGGAAGCCGTGTTGGATCAACTCCCGGTGGGTGTCGTCATCTCCGAGCCCGGTGGCCGGCTCATCCGCGGCAACGCGGCGATGGAGGCCATCTGGGGCCACCCCTTCGTGGCCTCGGAGGGCATCTCCGGGTACGCGGCCTACCAGGGCTTCCGGCCGGACGGCGCGCCCATCCGGCCCGAGCAGTGGCCCCTGGCGCGCTCGCTGCTGCATGGGGAGACGGTGCTGCGCGAGCCGGTGCACCTGCGCATGAACGACGGCGCGGTGAAGCACATCGACCTCAGCTCCAAGCGGATCCACGACGCGCAGGGGCGGCCGCTCGCGGGCGTGGCGGTGTCCATGGACGTCACCGCGCACCACGAGATGCGCGAGGCCCTGCGCCGCGAGGCCGAGACGCGGGACAGGCTGATGGGAATCGTCGGGCACGATTTGCGCAACCCGCTGCAGGCCATCGCCACCTCCAGCACCCTGCTGCTCAAGGACAGCGCTCCCGACTCTCCCCAGCGCAAGCGCGCGGCCCGCATCCTCACGAGCGTGCAGCGCATGGACCACCTCATCCGTGACCTGCTGGACTACGCGCGGGTGAGCCAGGGCGGCACGCTGCCCATCCAGCGCCGGCACATGAGCCTGGAGGACCCCTGCCGCATCGTCGTGGACGAATTGCTCGCCGCGTACCCGGAGCGGGACATCCACCTGGACCTGCGTGGGGACCTGACGGGCGAGTGGGACATGGACCGGCTGGCGCAGCTGCTGGGCAACCTGGTCGTCAACGCCTTCACGCACGGCGCCCGGGGCGTGCCCGTGGAGGTGCGCGCGGACGGCGACGGTGCCGACGTGGTGCTGGAGGTGGCCAACGCGGGCACCCCCATTCCGTCCTCGCTGCTGCCCCGGCTCTTCCAGCCCTTCACCCGCGCGGACGTCGGTGGCGACGCGCTGAAGGGCGTGGGGCTGGGCCTCTTCATCGTGCAGGAAATCGTCACCGCGCACGGGGGCCACGTCCAGGTGACCTCCACGCGGGAGACGGGAACGCTGTTCCGCGTGCGGCTGCCCCGCTCCCACCGGGGCTGAGGGCCTCGCCTCAGGCGGCGCCGCGCTGTGGCTGGCGGGCTTCTTCCAGGAACGTCACCAGCTCGGCTAGCTCCACCGGCTTCACGAAGTGGCGCTGGAAGCCCGCCGCCTCGCTGCGGGCCCGGTCCTCGTGCTGGCCATAGCCGGTGAGGGCGGCGAACGTGGGGCTCGCGTCGCCCAGGCGCTCGCGGATGAGCGCGGCCAGCCCGTGGCCGTCCACCTCCGGCAGGCCGATGTCGAGGATGGCCACGTCGGGCGTGAAGCCGTCGAGCCGCTGCAGCGCCTGCCGGTGGTCATGCGCCATGGCCACCGTGTAGCCGGACATCTCCAGCAAGTCTGTCAGTGCCTCGGCCGCGTCCACGTTGTCGTCCACCACCAGCACGCGCAGCGGGGCAGCGCGCTTCGCGGCCGGGCGCGGAAGCGGGGCCGGCCCGGCGGGCGTCTCCAGGGGCGCGGCGTGGCGCGGCAGCCAGACGGTGAAGGTGCTCCCCTGGCCGGGCCCGTCGCTGTGCACGCCGACGCGGCCGCCGTGCGCCGTCACCACGCTGCGCACCAGCGCCAGGCCGATGCCCAGTCCCCCCGCGCCCCGGTCCACCGAGCGCGGCCCCTGCACGAAGGGCACGAAGATGCGCTCCGCCAGCTCGGGGGGAATGCCCTCGCCGTTGTCCGTGACGGTGAGGATGACCTCGCCGGCGCCGGACTCCGCGCGCACCTGGAGCCGTCCCCCGGGCGGCGTGTACTTCGCCGCGTTGGTGAGCAGGTTCGTCACCACCTGCGTGAGCCGGTCCGCGTCGCCCAGCACCGGCAGCCCCTCCGCGGGCACCGCCACGTCGAGCCCGTGCCGGCGCTGCTCCAGCAGCGGCGTCACCACCTCCACCGCCCGGTCCACCACCGTGGACAGCTCGAGCGGCGAGCAGTGGAGCGACATCTGCCCGCGCACGATTCGCGCCAGGTCGAGCAGGTCGTCCACCAGCCGCACCACGTGGCTGAGCTGGCGGCGGATGACCTCGTGCTCGGGCGTCTGTGCCAGCCCGCGCAGGCGCAGCACCTCCATCGAGCTGACGATGGGGGCCAGCGGGTTGCGCAGCTCGTGGCCAAGCATGGCGAGGAAGGCGTCCTTGGCCTGCGTGGCGGCGATGGCCTCGGCCCGGGCGGCCTCGGCCACCTCCAGGTGGGCTTCGCGCTCGCGGTCCTGCGCCTCCAGCAGGTGCCCGGAGCGCACCAGGGCCTCGTTGAGCCGCGCCAGCTCGCGCACGTCCGAGGCGTCCACGCGCACCGGGGCGCCGCTGGCGAGCGCGTCCGCGGCGTCCGCCGCGTCGGTGATGGAGCGCCCGATGCGGCGGGACAGCGCCCAGGCCCCGGCGGCGCTCAAGAGCAGCATGGCCACCCCGAGCAGGCCGCCCGCCAGCATCGAGCGCTGCAAGGGGGCGTCCAGCACGTGGCGCGGGCTGACCACGGTGGCCGTCCAGCCGGACGCGGTGTGGCTGAAGGCGGCATAGACGGGCTCGCCCTCCAGGGAGTGGTCGGCGTAGACGCCCTCGTGCGCGGCGCGCGTGCGCTGGAGGAAGGTGTCCGTCGCGGACTGCCCCACGAAGCGCGCCGGGTCCCGGGTGCGGGCGGCCACGACGCCGTGCTTGTCCACCAGCGTGCGTGTCCACTCGATGTCGTCCGAGGCCTGCCGTGCCACCACCTCGTTGAGCGCGTCGGCGGAGACGACGGCGGTGAGCACGGAGCGCAGCTTCCCGTCACGCACCACGGGGACGCGCAGGGGCACGGCGAGCTGGTTCCGGGGGCCCCGTCCCCTGGCGAGGTCTCCCACCACGGGCCGCAGCGTCTCGCGTACCTGGGCCAGGCTCTCCGGCTCCGCGACGGGAGGCATCGGTTCGCCCGGCGGGACGCCCGTGTTCAGCAGCGGGACGCCGTCCGGCGACACGAGGGTGAGCATCAGCCAACCGTGCTGGGTTTGCAGCACCCGCTCGCACTGCGCCCGGAAGCCCCGGAGGTCTTCCTCGTCCAGCCACGAGGAGGCGGACAGCGCCTGGAGCGTGCGCAGCGAGCCGGCCGTCTCGCTGTCGAACGCCTCCGCCAGCGAGCGCGCCGAGGTGAGCACCCGCCGCTCGGAGGCCTTGCGCTCCGCGCGCGCCAGGAAGACGAAGAGGCAGCACGAGAAGACGACGACGGGCAGCAGCGCGCCCAGCACGAGTCTCACCAGGTGCCAGCGCAGTGGCCGGGGACGATGGGGGCGTGGGGACATGGGCCGGGGCGGGCTCTACAAGGGTGGAGGTTGTGCCCGGGCAGGACCCGGCGGGACGAAGCGGAGCATTCAACCGGTCGCGCCGCAAGCCGGCCGCGGCCCGCACGTCCGGTACACGCGGGTGCGACAGGGCGGCCCGCCCGGACGCTATGAGCTCCGAATATCGGCTCCGTCGAGGGACTGGCGCGGCCGCTTCCTGGAGGCCCAGGCGCGCGAGCAGGCGCCCGTCTTCACCACGCGGTGTGGCGGTAGTCCTTGAAGAAGTTCCCCCACACGTACTGGCCGGAGTTCTCCGAGGAGATGACCGGGTCCACGATGCGGGCCGCGCCGTCGACGATGTCCAGCGGCGGCTGGAAGTCGAGGTCCTGCACCTTGCGCTCCGCGTGCAGCGCCGGGTCCTCGTCGGTGACCCAGCCGGTGTCCACGGCGTTCATGAAGATGCCGTCCTTCGCGTAGTCGGGCGCGGAGGTCAGCGTCATCATGTTCAGCGCGGCCTTCGCCATGTTGGTGTGCGGGTGCCGGTCCGTCTTCGTCCCGCGCGAGAAGCTGCCCTCCATGGCGGAGACGTTGACGATGTGGCCGGGCGTGGAGCGTCCGCGCATCATCAGCGGCTTGAGCTTTCCGCAGAGGATGAAGGGCGCCACCGCGTTGATGAGGTGGACCTCCAGCATCTCCGCCGTGGACACGTCCGCCAGCTTCATCCGCCACGAGTTCATCTCGCGCAGGTCCACCTGCTGCAGGTCCGCGTCCAGCCGGCCCTGGGGGAAGAGGGCGGCCGTGTCACCCTCCTGCTCCTGCGTATAGGGCTGCAGGGACAGCGCGGCGGACGAGTGGATTCCCAGCGCCGGGTCGCTGCTGCGCCACGTGGCCGCGAGCGCCTGGGCCTCCGCGCCGCCCGCACCCAGGGCCGGGTTCACCGCCGCGATGCAGGCCATGTGTCCCGCGAGCAGCGGGCGGGCCGCCTCCGGCAGTTCCTCCATCCGGCGCAGCTCTCCTTCCAGGAGGTGCGCATAGAAGCCGGGGGGACGGCGCACCGTCTGCGCCGCGTTGTTGATGAGGATGTCCAGCCGGTGGTGCGTCTGCTCCACGTGCCGCGCGAAGAGCTCCACGCTGGGGGCGTGCCGCAGGTCGAGCCCGTGGATGTGCAGCCGGTGGGACCACTCCGAGAAGTCCGGCTCGCGCAGGTAGCGCAGCGCCGCGTCCTGGGGGAAGCGGGTGGTGGCGATGACGCGCGCGCCCGAGCGCAGCAGCATCAGCGACGCCTGGTAGCCAATCTTCACGCGGGCACCGGTGATGAGCGCCACCTTCCCGGTGAGCGACGCGCGCTGGGTGCGCTTGGCGTAGTTGAAGTCCGCGCACTCGATGCACATCGCGTCGTAGAAGAAGTGCAGCTTGCGGTACTCCGCCTTGCACACGTAGCACTTGCGCGGCTCCGCCAGCAGGCGCTCCGGCGCCTCTGAAGGCGGCGGGGGCGGGAGCAGGGGCACGGCGAAGACGGCGGACCGGCGCAGCGTGCGAATCTCCGTCGAGGCGCGGACCTCGCGGTCATGCGTCTGCTTCGCCTGCTTGCGCTCCCGGCGCAGCGTCTTTGTGAGCCGTGACTTCGTCTGACGGTCCGGGAACACCACGCGGGTGGCGGCGCTCAGGAGGGCAATCTTCTCCGGCTCGGGGAGCTCCGTCACCAGGCGCCGGTTCTCGGCCATGGCTTGCAGGAGCTGCGTGCACCGGCGGACCTCGTCGAGTGACACGGCGGCCGTCGGTGTTGATTCCGGGAGGGCGATAAGGTTCTCGGCTTGCTTCATTCCTCCGGTGAATACCCTCCGGACGGCCGTGAAGGAAGGACGGTGGTGGTCACGGGCTCGACGGGAGGGGGGGCGGGCATGCGGCCAGGAGCCCGGACCTCCAATGAAAGGGGCGCTCCCACCAGGGGGCTCGGGCCCTTGACCACCCCCGCACGGCCGCTCAGTGGGGAGCCGGTGCGGCCTCGCCCTGCTTCTCCTGCTTCTGCTTCGGCATCGGGGACACGTGGCTGGCGACGATACGCCACCGGCCGTTGCGCTTCACGAGCGTGTCCGTGAAGCGCAGCTCGGCGGCGAAGGGCTTCCCACCGGCCACGCCCTTCACGGAGGTGGTGCCGTTCACCACGGCCGTGTCGCCGTAGAGCCGCACCTTCATGTCGTGGTTGCGGAAGACCTCGTAGCGGGGCTCCTTGTTGCGCAACTCGGTGAGGGTCTCCTCGCGCGTGGTGATGTTGCCGGCCGTGTCGGTGAGGGTGAAGCCGTCGGCCAGGAACTCCGCCGCGAGGCTCTCGTTCCCGGTGCGGAAGGACTCGCAGCCGGAGTGCAGCGCCTCGAGCACGGCGGCCTCCTCTCCCTTCGGAGCGGCGAGGGCGGGAGCGGCCAGGGCGAGCAACACGAGACACGCGGCGAGGGACTTCTTCATCGGTACAGCCTCCGGGGGTGAGGTCGGGTGCGGAACGTACCCCGGCGTGGGCGGCCTGACTTCAGAAGCTCCTCGTCCGTGAAGCTCCTGGCGCGTGCGAGCGGTGGACCGGCGGAAGTCTGGTACCCTGGCGGGTTTCGACAACGGGGTTGTGCCATGGGGGCCGGGCCCTCCAGACTCCGCGCCGTGAATTCCCGCTCCCTGCCGACGCTCGCGCTTCTGCTGGCCTCCAACCTGACTGCCTGTGTCTCGCAGCCGCGTGGCCCCGAGGAGGCGCCCGTGGACGTGGGCCCCCCGGCGCGCCTGTGGCGCCGGAGCGCGGTGGAGCGGGACTTCGAGCGCTTCGCCCGTGAGGGGACGGTGCTCGCGGCGGATGGCGCGCTGGAGTTGGACGCGGCGGCACCGACGGGCAGCGAGCCCTTCGCCTCGGGCGTGGAGGCGGATGGTGGCACGCGCTACGTCGGCGGGGACTACCGCGTGGGCCTGGCGGTCTCCGACACGCAGCTCGTCCCGGGTGGGTTCACCACCGTGGTGCCTTCCTTCGATGCCCTCACTCCGCCGGGGACGTGGCTGAAGGTGACGCTCGCCGCGCGCATCGACGGCACCTGGACGAAGGACTACGAGCTGGGCGTGTGGGCCTTCGACAAGGAGCCCGTGGCGCGGCACAGCGTGGAGGGCCAGCGCGACGCGGACGGCGCGGTGTCCACGGACACGCTCAACCTGCAGCGCCGGGCGGACGCGCTGCGGATGAAGGTATGGCTCTACTCCTCGCGGCCGGACGCCACGCCCCGCGTGCGCGCGCTGTCGGCGGCGGTGAGTGACAGGCACGGGCTTGCCGAGGACGGCGCCTCGGAGCGCGCGGCGTGGGGGACGGTGCTGGACGTGCCGGGCTACTCGCAGATGCTCTATCCCGAGGGCGGGCCGGTGTGGTGCTCGCCCACGTCCACCACGATGTTGCTCGGCTACTGGGGACAGAAGCTGGGCCGGCCGGAGCTGCACACCACGGTGCCCGCGTCCGCCGAGCGCACCTATGACTGGACGTACCGGGGCACCGGCAACTGGCCCTTCAACACCGCGTACGCGTCCGCCATGGGCGACGGGGCGCTGCACGGCCTGGTGCTGCGCCTGGATGGCTTCGCCCAGGTGGAGCGGCTCATCGCCGCGGGCATTCCGGTCAGCATCAGCATCGCGTACGAGGAGGGGAAGCTGGCCGGCTCTCCGGTGCGCCGCTCGGACGGGCACCTCATCGTGGTGAAGGGCTTCACGCCGGAAGGGGACGTGGTGTGCAACGACCCCGCCTTCAAGACGAACGAGACGGTGGAGGTGACGTACAAGCGAGACCAGCTCTGGCAGGCCTGGCGTCACTCGCGCCATGCCACGTATGTCCTGTGGCCGGCGGGCACCGCGCTGCCCGAGGGCGTGGTCAGCGTCCTGCGGTGACCCCGGGTGTCGTTGATGCCCGCGCATCCCCTTCCTGGAGAGAGCTTCCCCATGTCGACCCTGTCGCCCCTCGCCATCCCCGATGCCTGGGAGCTCGTCGTGCCGGAGTACGTGCGCGAGCTGCAGCCCGTGTTCGAGCACTTCGCCCGTGACGCGCTCGCGCGGGTCGCGGTGGGGCGGGGCTCACGCGTGGTGGACGTGGCGGCCGGGCCCGGGACGCTGGCGCTCATCGCGGCGCGAGGCGGCGCGCGGGTGACGGCGGTGGACTTCGCGCCGCGGATGATTGCGACGCTGCGCGAGCGCGCGGCGGCGGAGGGGCTGGAGGTCGAGTCGCTCGTCGGGGACGGCATGGCGCTGGCGCTGCCGGATAGGACGTTCGACGCGGCGTTCTCGATGTTCGGGCTGATGTTCTTCCCCGACCGTCCACGCGGCTTCCGCGAGCTGCTGCGGGTGCTCGTCCCCGGAGGCCGTGCCGTCGTGTCGAGCTGGATTCCGCTGGAGCGCTCGCCCGCGATGAACGTGTTCTACCGGAGCTTCGCGGAGCTGATGAGCGGGGGAGGGGGCGGGGCGCCGCGCGACGGGATGATGCCGCTGTCGGACCCGGAGACGTGCCAGCGGGAGATGTCCGGAGCGGGCTTCGCCGACGTCTCCGTGCACGAGGTGAGTGCGCGCGTGGACTACGCTTCAACGGCGGCGCTGGTGGACGCGATGGTGCGCTCGGCCGCGCCCATCGCGCTGGCGCGGCGGTCGCTCGGTGAGAGGTGGGGAGGCGTCGAGCGGGCCCTGCTGGACAAGGTCTCCGCGGAGCTGGGTACCGGTCCCCAGGTCGGCCTGTTCAACGCGTACCTCACGGTCGGCTCGCGGAAGTGAGCGGCGGTTCCGCTCGCTCGGGCTGATACATTCCGTTGCATGTGACAACCGCCGCTCCGGGCGCACGGTATGCACACCCGCGCGGAGTGGAGCGCAGGCAACCTCACCTCGGACGACGTTGTGACTCGGCGGGCACCTACGTAGCGTGTCGCATCCATGCGTCGTTGGCTCCCGCTCGCTCTGCTCCTGCCCGGTCTCGCGTGTGCTCCTCCTTCCCAGCCGGAGGAGTCGCGAGTCGCTGGCGGCGTGGCGGTGGCCGTCGTGCCCGCGCAGGGTGGCCTCGAGCCTGACGCAGGCGTGGCGCGGGTGGCGGTGCTCCAGCCTGACGTCAGTTCGGGTGCGCTGGCCCTCGTCGCCGATGCCTCGGTGGAAACGGGAGCCGTCACGGCCGGTGCGCGGACGGGAGCGGGCGAGCCCTCCGTCACGGCCGCTGCACCGGCGGCTGGAAGCGCCCCGTCCTCCGACGGTGGCCCGAGCGCGCAGGACCTCGGCAACGGCCCCTCTTCGGAAGAGCTGCTCGCCGCGTGGCAGCGGACCGCGCCGGCTTCGAGCACGGATGGTGGCACGGCCTCTATCGACGCGAAGGCGGCGCCCAGGGTGGCCTCCTTGCCTGCCGGCTCCGATGACTCGCGAGCCGAGGGCCCAGCGCTCGCGAACGACCCGGCCCTCAGCGCCATGCCCAGGCCCGCGCCGCATGGGGACGCGGAGGACGTGGAGCCTCCGCCCGCCGAGCAGCTCGTCGTCATCCCGGACCGGAAGAACCCGGGCGCGGAGTTGGTGCTCGGTCCCGATGGCGAGCCGCTGGAGGACACGGGGCTGGTGCTCGGCGACATCGACCCGTCCCTGGACCCCGAGGAGTTCGAGCCGGACTCGGAGCCCGTCGGCGGCGCGGACGCGGGGACGGCGCCCTTCGCCATTCCCTATGCGCCCGACGCGGGCTCGCTGCGGGTGAGGCGCTCCATCGCCGTGCGCCAGGAGCCGCGCCGGGATGCGCCGCCGTTGGGCACGGTGGCCCAGGACATGCGCGTGCGCTGGCAGGGCGACACGGCCATGCGCGGGCCGGACTGCGACGCGTGGGTGCGAATCGAGCCGCGCGGCTGGGTCTGCGACCGCTACCTGGAGCCCAACTTCCGCGAGCCCCGCGTGAGGGATTTGCCAAAGCTGCGCGAGGGCGAGCTGACGCCGGGCATCTACGCGCGCGTGGTGGGCCGGCGCGTGCGCGCGTACCCGAGCCTCGCCCTGGCTCGGAAGAAGAAGAAGGGTGTGTTGCTGAAGGGCTCGGTGACGGTGCAGCTGCGCGGGCAGGTGCGCGTGGGCCGCCGCACCTTCTGGCGCACCGCGGACGGCCAGTACCTGGAGGCGCGCGTGCTGCGCGAGTACCGGCCCTCCTCCTTCGAGGGCGTGAGCGCGGAGCTGCTCGCGGAGCTGCCGACGCCCTTCGCGTGGGCCCAGTCCCGCAAGCGGCCGGATGCAGACGTGGACGTGCGCGTGGCGCCGGACGCGAAGGCCGCGCGGGAGACGGTGCTGCCGCCGCGCACGCTGGTGGCGGTGCGGGAGCTGTCCGCGGATGGCAACTGGGTGCTCATCTCGGAGAATCACTGGGTGGCCCGGGACGACCTGCACGTGGCCTGGTTCACGCCCGCGCCGCCCGGCGTGGAGCCCGGCGAGCGGTGGCTGGACGTGGACCTGGAGGCCCAGGTGCTGGTGGCCTACGAGGGCGAGCGGCCGGTGTACGCGACGCTCATCTCCTCCGGGAAGCCGGGCACGGACACTCCGGAGGGGCTCTACCGCATCTGGCTCAAGTTCGCGGAGGCGGACATGACGGGCAACGGCACCACGGGCGGCGAGACGTACCGCGTGGCCACGGTGCCGTGGACCATGTTCTTCCAGGACGACTTCGCGCTGCACACCGCCTACTGGCACGACCGCTTCGGCGACCCGATGAGCCACGGCTGCATCAACCTGGCGCCGAAGGACGCCCGCGCCCTCTACACCTGGGCCGCGCCTGAGGTGCCCACCGGCTGGTCCATGGTCCACGCGACGCCGGACGCCCCCGGCTCCTGGGTGCGCATCCGGGGACAGGCGCGAGCGAAGGGCCACGAGCGCAAGGTCACCGTCGCCGCCACCGCGCACCGCGAGCGGTAGCGGGGCTGTTGGACGTCTGGCCTTTGAAATCAGGCTGTTTGTGTTACTTGATTCCGATTGAAGGTGTGTTCTGTCTTCTCGGATGAGGCGCATTCCCGCGCCTCATCTGCGTGGAGTCAGACCTGATGCGACGCTTCTCCCTTCGTGATGCTCTCTTCCTCGCTCCGGCGGCGCTGATGTCCATGGCCTGTGGTGGTGTTTCCCCGGAGGACCTCGACTCCGCGCCGGCGGAGGACTCCGCCCTGGGGACCTCCCAGGCGGGACTGTCCGTCACGCTCTCGTGCAACCGGACGTCCACGTCGTTCATCTACTGCCTGACGACCGCGACGGGCGGCGTCGCGCCCTACACGTATTACTGGGGCATGGATGGGTACGACTACACCACGGGGTCCGTCTACACGACGCTCATGGCCCCTGGGGCCCGGCTCCAGAAGTTCTCCTGCACCGAGCCGGGTCCGGGAGCGCCGGCCGTCAGGGTCATCGTGCCGCTGCTCCAGGTGGTGGACGCCACCATGACGGTGAGCCCGCTCCACCAATCCCCGATTGACTTCTACTGCGCCAACTGAGTCGTTGACCCGGGCGCGGTCCACTGCCGGGCCGCGCTCACCCCACCACGGACACGGTGACGCGGCGGCGGTGCGGCGACGTGCGGTGCTCCCAGACGTAGACGCCCTGCCACGTGCCCAGGGCCGCGGCGCCGTCCTTCACGGGGATGCTCAAGGAGTTCTGCGTGAGCACCGTGCGCACGTGCGCGGGCATGTCGTCCGGCCCCTCCGCGTCGTGCACGAAGAGCGCATCCCCGTCCTTCACCAGCCGCGCGAAGAAGGACTCCAAATCACGCCGCACGTCCGGGTCCGCGTTCTCACACAGAATCAGGGACGCGCTCGTGTGGTGCAGGAACACCGTGCACAGCCCCTGCCGGGCGCCGCTCTCCGTCACCGCGCGCTGCACCTCGCCGGTGATGTCGGTGAAGCCGCGGCCCCGCGTGGACACCGTCAGCTCCTTCGCGTGGTACATGCCTTCAGCGCCCTCCCAGCCGCGCCACCAGGAACGCGGCCAGCCGCTCCAGCTCCTCGGAGTCAATCGTGTGCGGCCCGTCGAAGGGGTGGAACTCCACCGCCAGCCCGGACTCCGTCAGCACGTCGCGCAGGCGCTCGGCGGCGGCGAAGGGCAGCACGGTGTCGTCCCGGCCGTGGGCCTGGAACACGGGCAGCCCCTTGCGGGCCTGCGCCTTCTGCCGCCACTCCGCCTCCGAGGTGAGCGTGCCGGACAGGATGCACAGGCCGGCGGGCGCCTCCTCCAGCCGCAGCGCCACGTCCGTCGTCAGCATGCCGCCCTGGCTGAAGCCGCCCAGCGCGATGCGGCCGTACGGCAGCTTCATGGAGGCGGACACCGCGTCCACCACGCTCATCATCGCCCGGCGCGCGGCCGGCAGGCCCGGGGGCACCTCGCGGGCGAAGAGGTCCCAGTCGCGGAGCTGCCCGCGCATGATGGCCTCGGGCAGGTGGAACCACGCGCGTCCGGCGGGCATGCCCCACTCCGCCAGCGTCAGCGGCGCGCCGGGGAAGATGAAGCGCACGCGGTCGGCGAGCGACGCCTCCACCGACATCAGCTCCGGCGCGAGCGGCACCAGGTCCGTCGCCGGAGCGCCGAAGCCATGACAGAGGATGACGGCCAACTCGGGCGCCGCGCCCTCGGGGAGCGCGTCGACGACGTTGCACTCCAGCTCACCCAGCCGCGTGGTGAGGCGCCGAGCGGTGCGGCCCCCCATTACTTCGCGCCCGCCGGAGCCTGGTCGCTCATCGAAATCTTCTCGATGACCACCGGCGTCTGGGGCCTGTCACGCGAGTCGCGCTGGACGTTGGAGATCTTCTCCACCACGTCGTAGCCCTGCACCACCTCCCCGAAGATGGTGTGCTTGTTGTTGAGGTAGTCCGGCGTGGAGGTGGTGATGAAGAACTGGCTGCCGTTGGTGCCGGGGCCCGCGTTCGCCATGGCCAGCAGGCCCGGCTTGTTGAAGGTGCGGCCGCTCTGGAACTCGTCCTCGAAGCGGTAGCCCGGGTCTCCGCGGCCGGTGCCCGTGGGGTCTCCGCCCTGAATCATGAAGCCCGGAATCACGCGGTGGAAGATGACGCCCTGGTACAGCGGCTTGCCCGTCACCCGCTGGCCGTTGTTCGGGTCCGTCCAGGGCTTCTCGCCCGTGGCGAGGCCCACGAAGTTGGCCACCGTCTTCGGCGCGTCCTTGGAGAACAGGCGCACGACGATGGCGCCCTGGTTGGTGTTCAGCGTGGCGTAGACCTCCTGGCCGGCCTCCACCTTCTTCGTCCACTCACCGGAGGCGGCGGCCTCGGCGGGCGGCGTGGCGGCGGGGGCCTGCGCGGAACTCCCCGAGGGCTGCGCGGGCCGGGCTTCGGCGGCAGGCGGGGGCGCGCTGGAGGTCTCCTTCTTGTCGGAGTCCTTGCAGGCGGCGAGGGAGAGGCAGAGGAGGACGGTCGTCAGGATTCGGGTCCGCATGGCGGGCGAACCTAAACGCCACCTTCAACGGATTCCAGGGGTTTACGCGGGAGCCCCCTGTCCACAGTCACGCACCTGGAGTAAAAAAGACATAAAGGCCCCGGCCTCGAAGCAACTCGGCGGCGGATGGCCCGATGATCCGGGTAGCGATTCGTGAAGATCCCATTGGAGTCCCTTTCGCATGGCGCCCATCCGTAACGAGCCCCGCCCCGCCACGACGCCCACCCCGACGGCGCGGCCCACGCCGACTCCGCCCCGGCCTCCGGCCCCGGCTCAGGGGCAGGCGGACCGGTTCGAGACGGGCCACAACCGGGTGAGCCAGGTCGCCAACGGCGCGAAGTCCATCTCCGACGGCGTGGCCGCCACCCAGGTGCGCAACGCCCCGGGCCCGCAGCGCTTCGGCCCCTGGGAGATTCCGGGCCGGGCCAATGCCCCCACCGTGGAGGGCGTCAACACCCGTGGGGCGCGCTGGGCCGGCGCCGCGGGCACCGCCGCCAGCGTGTCGCAGCTTCCGGGCGCCGCCTACCTGGCCTTCCGCGACACGCGCGACTTCTTCCGCAACCCCTCGCTGGAGGGCGCCAACAAGGCGGCGGGCTCCGTGGCCAGCGCCGCCTCCACCGGCCTCAACGTGGTGAAGGGTGGCCTGGAGACGGCCGGCAACGTCAGCAACTACCGCGCCGCCGCCAACGCGGCCCGCACCGCCTTCACGCAGGCGGCTCCCGATGCGGCCCGCGCTGTCACCAACCGCGTGGTCGGCGCCGCCGCCCGCGAGGCGGTGCAGGGGGCCTCGCGCCAGGTGGTGCGCAACGTGGCCGCCCGTGCCGCGGGTGAGGGCCTGGAGACCGCCGGCCGCCTGGGCGCCAACGCCGCCCGCACCGCCCTGCGCGAAGGTGGCACCGCGGCGGCGCGCGCGGCCGGCCGCTTCGCCCCGGGCCTGAACGTGGCCATCGCCGTGGCGGACACCGCCGCCGCCGTGAGCACGATTGCGGACCCGAACGCCTCGCCGGGCAAGAAGATCACCGCTGGCGTCACCGCGCTGGGCTCCATCGCCGCCGCCACCAACATCCCGGTGGTCAGCCAGGTGGGCGCCGCTGTCTCCACGGTGTCCAGCTTCGTCGGCTCGTTCTTCTAGCCGCATCCGTCTCGACGCATACTTGCGTCCATGACGACGAAGGATGAACCGAAGGGCGGCGGAGCGCGTTCGCTGGCCGAGCTTCATGCGCTCGGCATCATGAAGCGGATGCCCGCCGCCTTCTCGTTGGACAGCACCGAGCCGGTGGACATCCCCACCGTCACGGCCCCTTCGCTGGACGGGCTGACGGTGGCCCTGGTGCCCCCGGCCCCGCTGACGGAGCAGGACCTCGTCGACCGCTTCGATGCGCTCCGCCGCCAGTACGCCGACCGCCGCGAGCGCAAGCCAGGCGAGGACGTGGGCGCCGGGGACGAGGTGCTCCTGGACGTGCTCGGCTTCGCCAACGGCCGGCTGCTGCCCTTCTCCACGCGGGAGGACTGGCGCACGTACGTCGTCGCCGACCCGGTGCTGCCGGGCTTCTTCGAGGCGCTGCCCGGCGCCAAGGTGGGCCAGTCCTTTGGCATCGAGCTGAAGCTGCCGGACACCTACGCCGTGGAGTCGCTGCGCGGGCAGACAGCGCGCTTCCTCCTCGACGTGAAGGCGGCGCAGGAGCTGCGGCTCCTGGCGGACGACTCGCCGGAGCTGCTCAAGCGCCTGCGCATGGGCAGCCTCACGGACGTCATGCGCCACCTGGGTGACGAGCTGGCCCGCGAGCGCACCGAGGAGATGGACCGCCTCACCCAGGAGCGGGTGATGGACGTGTTGGTGGAGCGCACGCAGGTGTCGCTGTCCACCGCGCTGGTGAACGAGGAGATTCGCCGCCGCTGGGCGGAGACCGAGCGCCCCATCCTCGCCCGCAAGGCCTTCCAGCCGGACGAGCTGCAGGAGGCGCTGGAGGGGTGGCAGAAAGACCCGCTCACCCGCGCGGACGCGGCGCGGCGCCTCACGCTGGCCCTGGCGCTGCGGGCCATCGCCACGCGAGACGGCGTGCAGCCGGAGAAGAAGGCCACGGACGCGCTCATCGACGACCTCGCCGGCCTGTCGGGCGTGGCCCGCAAGGATCTGGGCAAGGCGGTGAAGGAAGACGCGGCGCTCGCCCGGCGGCTGTACGACCTGGCGCTGCACCTGGCCACCGTCGACCACGTGATGAAGAAGGTGAAGCTGACCGCGCCGGCACCCTGAGACAGGGCGCCTGGGGAGCTGTCAGCGGGCGTCGAGCGCCAGGGCCACCATGGCCTCGGTGAGGTCACCGGGGTGATAGCGGCTCAGCCCGGGCAGGGCGCGCAGCGCGGCCTCCGAGTGGTCCATGTCGTCCAGGCGCACCACGCCCGCGCCGGGCACCTCCGCGTCCAGGGCCGTCACCAGGCCGTCGGACGCGTAGCCGTACCTGTCGCGGAGGTAGCGCTGCAGCGGGTACAGGCTGGACAGGCGCGACAGGCGCGAGGTGGCCAGCGACACGGTGGGGATGCCGGCCGGATAGGGGTGCTTTCGGATGAACTCCATCCGACTTGTATAGGAAAGCTCCTCCACGGACCGGGACACCCCATGGAACAGCAGAGGGAAGGCGAAGTCGATGAGCCGCCGCATGTCCGGCGTGGTGGCCAGGTCATGGGCCAGGGAGGACCCGCCGTAGGGCGCCTGCAGCGTCACCACCGCGCGCACCACCCGGCGCAATTCCGGGTGCAGGGCCAGCGTGGCCGTGCACTCCACGCCGCCCTTGCTGTGGCCCACCAGCACCACCGAGCGGCCGAAGTGCTCCGCGTCCAGCAGCGCCTCGCGCAGCACCGCCACGTTGTCGGTGATGAGTCCTTCCGTGTCCACCGGCGCCTCGAGCACGTCCAGGCCCCGGCGCTCCAGCCGCTGCACGTTGTCCAGCAGGTAGCCGGGCAGCTCGTCCCCCAACATGCCGCGCACCAACACGTACTGGTGCCGCTTCGCCGCGTCCGGCAGCACCGGCTCGCCCTCGCGCACGCGCGCGAGCAAGGTCTTGAAGCGCGGGGTGAGGTCCTCGCCGGGGAGCGCTTGCGCGGAGCGCTGGAGCCAGCCGGCCAGGCCGCCACAGCCGGGGCCCCACCAGCGCTCCGCGGGGGGCAGGCCGCGCAGGCTTCGCGACAGCCGGGCAATGGCGCCCGACTCGCGGGCCGGGGCGGGAGTCGGGGTGGGCGGCGGAAGGGCGACGTCGGGCAGCGACTGCGTCATCTTCCGCGGAAGCGTACCGGGAAGCCGTCCCCGGGCGCCAACGGCCCCACCACGCCTGCCCGGATGGCGGACATGGACTCACCTTCGAGGGCAGGTGGCATGCTAAGAAGCCGTCACGCAGGAGGGGTTCCGACGCTGACCACCGGACAGGAGTGGCTGGTTGACGCCAGTGGCTGCGCGCCCGAGCGCCTCAAGGACGCGGCCACGCTCGCCGCGCTCTTCGAGGAGCTCATCGTCCTGCTCCACCTGAAGGTGGTGGGGCAGCCGCAGTGGCACGTCTTCCCCGAGCCGGGGGGCATCACCGGCCTGACGCTGCTGGCGGAGAGTCACCTGACCATCCACACCTTCCCCGAGCACGGCTTCGCCGCGCTCAACGTCTACTGCTGCCGCACCCGCGCGCGCCCGGACTTCGAGTCCCTGCTGGCGCGGCACCTGGGCGCGGCCTCCAGCCACGTGCGAGAGCTGAAGCGGGGAGGGGTGGCGTGACGCAGCAGGGACAGTGCCCATCATGCGGTGTGCTGATTGAGTTCACCGCCGGCTCGGCGCAGGTGGTGGTGTGCGTGCACTGCCAGACGGTGGTGGCGCGCAGCGGGGCCACGTTCGAGGCCCACGGGAAGATTGGCCGCATCGTCCCCACCGACTCGCCGCTGCAGCTGGGCGCGGAGGGCAGATACGCCAAGGTGGGCTACCGCATCGTCGGCCACCTCCAGAAGGACCACGGCGCGGGTCCCTGGGACGAGTGGTACGTCGAGTTCGACGACGACCGCACCGGGTGGATCAGCGAGTCCGAGGGCGCCTTCCACCTGCTCTTCGACGCGGGCGTGGAGCAGGGCCTCGTCCTGGAGGAACTGCACCCCGGCGAGCGACTGCGCCTGCGGAATCGCGCCTGGGTCATCGAGGAGCGCGGCCACGGGCGCGTGGTGTCCGCGGAGGGGCAGCTCCCCAGCGACGTGGACCCCACGCAGGACGCCTGGTACGTGGACGCCACCGGCGGCAAGGGGACCTTCCTCACGCTGGACTTCGGCACCCGCGGGCAGGACCCGGAGGTCTTCACCGGCGAGGCGCTGAAGCTGGAGCAGCTCGGCATCGCCGCGAGCCAGCTCCGCCCCCGCGCGCGCAAGGTGGAGATGAAGCAGGCGCGCTGCACGAACTGCAACGGCCCGCTGGAGCTGCGCGCGCCGGACAAGTCGCTGCGCGTGGCGTGCCCCTACTGCGGCGCGCTGCTGGACGTCAGCCACGGGCAGCTGTCCTTCCTCCGCCTGCTGGAGAAGCCCACCGAGGCGCCCCTCATCCCGCTCGGAGCGAAGGGGACGCTGGAGGGCACGGAGTGGCTGTGCATCGGCTACCTGGTGCGCTCGTGCACCGTGGAGGGCGTGCGCTACCCGTGGGAGGAGTACCTCCTCTACCACCCGGCGCGCGGCTTCACGTGGCTGATGCACTCCAACGGCCACTGGGTGTTCCTCAAGCCGATGGCCGCCGGTGACGTGCAGCTGGCACCCATGGTGGCCGCCTTCTACGAGAGCCGGCGCTACAAGGCCTTCCAGAACGTCACCGCCGTCACGGAGGCCGTGCAGGGCGAGTTCTACTGGGAGGTGACGGCGGGAGAGTGGGCGAAGGCCACGGAGTACGTGGCGCCGCCGTACTCGGTGAACGTCGACGCCACCGAGGACGAGGTGACGTACACCCACGGCGAGTACCTGGCGCCCGGCGTGGTGAAGGACGCCTTCAAGCTGAAGGAGTCCCTGCCGTCGCCCCAGGGCATCGCCCCCAGCCAGCCCAACCCGCACTCGGCGGGGATGCGCTCCACCATGCTGTGGACGCTCGTCTGGCTGATGGGGCTGCTCGTCATGGCCGGCTTCTTCACCGTGCGCGCGGACAACCGCGTGGTGCAGGAGATGGCGGTGGTGGTGCCCCCGGACGCGCAGCCCGGCACGCCGGCCGCGATGAAGTTCAGCGAGCCGTTCGAGCTGCCCAAGCGCGGCAACGTGGAGGTGGAGGTGTCCGCCGCCGGGCTCGACAACGACTGGCTGGGCATCCAGGGCGACCTGGTGAACCAGGACACGGGCGAGGTGGTGGGGTTCTACGAGGAGCTGAGCTACTACAGCGGCAGTGACAGCGACGGCTCATGGAGCGAGGGCTCACACTCGGGGAGCACCACGCTGTCCCCGCTGCCGCCGGGCAAGTACGTGCTGCGCACCACGGCGTCCTTCGACCCGGGGCCGGCCCGCCCGCGCGCCTTCAACGTGAAGCTGACGCACGACGCTCCCCGGGGGGGCTGGTTCTGCTTCGCCTTCGTGCTGCTGCTGGTGGGCCCCGCGTGGGCGCTGTTCCGCTCACACGGCTTCGAGACGCAGCGGTGGTCGGAGAGCAACTTCGCGGACTAGGTCCATGACTCACGGAGGCACGGAATGAAGTACTTCGGTGGGCTGGTGCTGCTGGCCTATGCGGCGCTGTCGCTGACGGGCTGGTCGCCCTTCAGCAACGAGCAGAAGGACCAGGTGCCGGGCAACGTGCGGCGTGGGCCGGGCGGCATCCTGCTGTGGACCGGTGGCTACCAGGGAGGCAAGTGATGTTGCTGCTCGGTGTGGTGGTGAGCCTGGATGGAGTGCTGGCGAGCGTCATCTACTCGCTCATCGGCCTGGCGGTGTTCGTGGCGGGCTTCTACGTCATCCGCCTCATCCTCCCCTTCGACGTGAACAAGGAGCTGGAGGTCGACCAGAACACGGCGGTCGGCATCGTCATCGGCTCCTTCATCATCGGCCTGGCCATCATCGTGGCGGCCGCCATCGGTGGTTGAGGGCGCCCCACGCCCCCGCCCCGCTCGACGTGAAGTGACGACTTGAACAGAACGCTGCTGTACATCACCGTCCTCGTCATCGCGACGTGCGGGCTCATCTACGAGCTCGTCGTCGGGGCGCTCGCGAGCTACCTGCTCGGGGACTCCATCACCCAGTTCTCCACTGTCATCGGCGGCTACCTGTTCGCCATGGGCATTGGCAGCTACCTGTCGCGCTACATCGAGCGCGGGGTGGCGCAGCGCTTCGTGGAGGTGGAGCTGGCGGTGGCGCTGCTGGGCGGCCTGTGCGCGCCGCTCTTGTTCCTCACCTTCACCCTGACGAGCATGTTCCAGGTGGCGCTGTATGGCAGCGTGATTGCCATTGGCACCCTGGTGGGGCTGGAGATTCCCCTGCTGCTGCGCATCCTGAAGGACCAGCTCAAGTTCAAGGATTTGGTCAGCCAGGTGCTGTCGCTGGACTACCTGGGCGCGCTGGCGGCGAGCCTCGCCTTCCCGCTGCTGCTGGTGCCGAAGCTGGGGCTGGTGCGCACCTCGCTGCTGTTCGGCGTGCTCAACGCGGCCGTGGGGCTGTGGAGCACGTGGCTGCTGGCGCCGCTCTTGGGCAACCCGCTGCGGCTGCGCATCAAGGCGGTGGTGCTGACGGTGTTCCTGCTGGTGGGCTTCGTGCTCGGCGACAGGCTGACGACGTTCTACGAGGACCAGCTCTACGCGGACGACGTGGTGCACGCGTCCAGCTCGCCGTACCAGCGCATCATTCTCACGCGCGGCAAGCGCGGGTTCTCGCTGTTCCTCAACGGCAACCTCCAGTTCGCCAGCATCGACGAGTACCGCTACCACGAGTCGCTGGTGCACCCGGCCATGGTGCGCGCGGGGAAGGTGGAGCGGGTGCTCATCCTCGGCGGCGGGGACGGGCTGGCCGCGCGCGAGGTGCTGCGCCACCCGCAGGTGCGCTCCGTCACGCTGGTGGACCTGGACCCCGCCATTACCGGGCTGGCGACGGGCTACGGGGAGCTGGCGAAGCTCAACGGGCACTCGCTGTCGGACCCGAAGATGCGGGTGCTGAACACGGACGCCATGCGCTTCCTGGCGGAGGGCGACGAGCAGTACGACGTGGTGGTGGTGGACTTCCCGGACCCGAACAACTTCGCGCTGGGGAAGCTGTACACGACGGGCTTCTACAAGCTGCTCAAGAAGCGGCTGGCGCCGGACGGGGTGGCGGTGGTGCAGAGCACCAGCCCGCTGTTCGCCCGGCGCTCCTTCTGGTGCGTGGCGGCGACGCTGAAGGCGGCGGGCTTCTGGACGCAGCCGTACCACGCGCTGGTGCCGTCCTTCGGGGAGTGGGGCTACGTGCTGGTGGCGCACGACGTGCCGGGACGGCACCGCCCGCTGCCGGAAGGGCTGCTCTTCCTGGACGAGCCCACGCTGGAGTCGCTCACGCAGTTCGCTCCGGACATGGGCCCGCTGCCGGCGGAGGTGAACCGGCTGAACAACCAGGTGCTGGTGCACTACTACGAGGAGGAGTGGCGGCGGTGGAACTGACGCGGCGGGAGCTCGTCGCCGCGTTCCTCGGCTCGGCGGTGGCCAGCGCGTGCAAGCGCACCGGGCCGCGTGAGCCGGTGCCCGGCGCCATCGTCGACCGTGCGGTGGAGGTGGGGCACAAGCTGCGGGGCGGGCCGCTGCCTCGCGCGGATGTGCTGGAGCCCGTGGACGTGCTGGTGGTGGGCGCGGGCGTGGCGGGCCTGTCCGCCGCGTGGCGGCTGGCGGGCGCGGGCGTGAAGGGCGTGCGCGTGTTGGAGTTGGAGGCCGAGGCGGGTGGCACCTCGCGCTCCGGCCACAACGCCGTGTCGGCGTACCCGTGGGGCGCGCACTACCTGCCGGCGCCGCTGGAGGACCGGGGCCCCGTGGTGAGGCTGCTCCGGGAGATGGGCGCCGTCACCGGCGTGGACGCGGAGGGCCACCCCGCCTTCGAGGAGTCGCTGCTCATCCACGAGCCGGAGGAGCGCCTCTTCTACCGGGGCCACTGGTACGAGGGTCTCTACCTGCGCGCGGGCGCCAGCCCCGCGGACCTGGCGGAGCTGGAGCGCTTCGACGCGCGGATGAACGCCTTCGCCGCCGCCCGGGACGCGAAGGGGCGCAAGGCCTTCGCGGTGCCCTCCGGGCTGTCCAGCGACGACGCGGAGTGGACGGCGCTGGACGCGCTCAGCATGGCCGCGTGGCTCACCCGCGAGGGCTTCACGTCGGCGCGGCTGAAGTGGCTGGTGGACTACGCCTGCCGTGACGACTACGGCACCACGTCCGAGCACGTCTCCGCGTGGGCAGGCATCTGGTACTTCGCCGCGCGGCAGGACGGGAAGGGGGAGCGCAGCGAGGGCTTCCTGAGCTGGCCCGAGGGCAATGGCCGGCTGGTGAAGCAGCTCCAGTCCGCGCTCCCGCCCGCCGCCGTGGAGCGCAACGTGCTGGTGCACACCGTGACGCCGAGCGAGGGCGGCTGCCGTGTGGATGCGCTGGAGGCCGGCACCGGAAGGCCCCGCTCCTTCCAGGCGCGACAGGTGGTGCTGGCCTGCCCGCGCTTCGTGGCGGCGCACGTGGTGGCCCCCTGGCGGACGCAGCGCCCCGACTGGCTGGGCGCCTTCACCTACGGGCCCTGGGTGGTGGCCAACCTGACGCTGTCCTCGCCGCCGCGCTCGCGCGGCTTCCCACTGGCCTGGGACAACGTCTTCTACGAGAGCCGCAGCCTGGGCTACGTGGTCGCCACGCATCAGCAACTGCGCCAGGACGAGCGCGGCCCCACGGTGCTCACCTGGTACCTGCCCATGGCCGGCGCGGACGCGAAGGCGGAGCGCGAGAAGGCGCTGTCGGCGAGCTACGCGGACTGGGAGGCGCTCGTCATGGCGGACCTGCTGCCCGCGCACCCGGGCCTCGCCGAGCAGGCGCAGCGGCTGGAGGTGCAGCGCTGGGGGCACGCCATGGTGCGGCCCTCGCCGGGCTTCATGTGGGGCGCGGAGAAGAAGGCGGCCCGAGAGAGTCTGGGGCGCAGCCTGCACTTCGCGCACACGGACCTGGGCGGCATGGCCCTCTTCGAGGAGGCCAACTGGTTCGGCGTGAAGGCCGCGGAGCGCGTGCTGGCGGAGCTGGGCCGGCGCGAGGCGAGCTGGCTGTAGGCCGTCAGAAAGCAAGAGGCCCGGAGCACGCGGCTCCGGGCCCTTCAGGTCAGCGGGACTTCATCAGGCGTTGGCGATGGACTTGGGCGGCAGCTTCAGCACCTGGCCGACCTTGATGGTGTCCGGGTTCTTCAGCTGGTCCTTGTTGAGCTCGAAAATCTTCGGGTAGAGCTTCATGTCCCCGTAGATGTCCTTGGCGAGCTTGCTCAGCGTGTCGCCCGACTTGACGGTGTAGACGCCGTAGTGCTCGTTGTTCGTCACATCGAGCATGACCATGACCTCGCTCTGCCAGTTCGAGTGCCTGGCCTTGATCTGGTCCCAGATGCGGTCCCGGTCGAACGCGTAGTTCGCCTTCCCCTTGATGATGAGCTTGCCGTTCTCCTCGCGAGACTCGACCTGCGCGCCCACGGTCTTCGCGACGTCCAGCACGTCCTTGTAGCTGTCCTGCAGGCTCATGGTTCCTCCTCCCGTGCCACGGGGGCACGCACACCGGTGTGTGTGGCCGGCCACCCTAGGAACGGCGCATGGGCACCTCAATGGCGCCGCGTGTCACATGGATGTGGGTGCTCGGCTCTCAACGCTTCGCCGCCCGGAGTTGACGAATAGTCGCCGTGAGGAAGATTGCGGGCAGGCCTCGTTGAGGGGGTATGAATCTCAAGACCCTTTCTTCCGCGGCGCTTCTCCCACTCGTCCTCACCGCGTGTGGAGCTCCCCTCGACGACGGTCAGCCCATGAGCCTGGGCGAGCAGGAACAGCCCGAGCTGGTCGGTACCCTCGCCGAGACGTGCGTCACCCCGGACCCCTCCGGCTACGAGTCGCTGGAGACCGCCACCGGTGGCGAGCTGGACGAGTGGCGCGAAGTCGTGGACGCCCTGCCGGCCTCCGCGCTGAAGACGGACCTCCAGAACCGGATGCTCACGCACCTGAAGAGTCCCTACTCGGCCTTCGCCACCGCGACGGAGGCCCAGAGCTTCCTGCGCAACCTGCGCACGCCGCTGCCGCTGAAGCTGCCCTTCACCGCGAACTCGCCGTACCTCTCCGGCACCGAGGTGAAGCTGGGCCACGGCTGGCGCTACAACAGCGGCGGCATCCACCGCGGCCTGGACATCAGCCGCTCCAACACGCCCGACGACAAGGACCCCAGCTTCGACGTGCTGGCCATCGCGGATGGCAAGGTCATCGGAATCTACTTCGACGGTCCCGCCGGCGGCGGCGGCAACACGGTGGTCATCGAGCACACCGGCGCCAACGGGAAGAAGCTCTACAGCTTCTACATGCACTTGCGGAACGGCCGCGCCCACGACGTGGCCGCCGTCAAGGCGACGACGTGCCCCGTAGGCAACGACGGCTGTGCGCGCTACCAGTTGATGGCGAAGAACTACCCCAATCATCCCTCGTGGGGCACGGACAGCGACGCCATCCCCGTCTCCCTGGGCCAGTGGGTCACCCAGGGGCAGAAGATTGCGAAGTCCGGCAACACGATGACGGCCGGCACGCTCGCCACGGACGGCGAGCCCGCCAGCAACCACGCCAACAACCACCTGCACGTGTACATCGGCGCGCCCACGCCCACGGACCCGAAGGTCACCGTGGAGGTGGACCCGTACGGCGTCTACGAGAAGGTCTCCACCGGCTGCTACGACGCCTTCCAGAGCACGTACTACCCGCGCCTGTGGATGCCGCACTACCCGGACTTCCACAACATCACCTGGGACACCTTCGTCGAGCTGCCCGAGTACTACAGCGGCATGAGCTACCGCCCGAAGACGCTCAGCTACTACGAGCAGAGCGGCGTGCTGCGCGTGGCGGGCTCGTACCAGTACTCCAGTGACAGGAACTGGGGCGTGCAGGCCGGGCTGGACAGCGCGAGCTTCGACGCGGTGGTGGACCAGTGGAAGCAGTCCAGCTACGTGCCGCGCGAGACGCGCATCCGCATCGACTCGGCCGGCAAGGCCCGCTACAGCACCATCTTCGGCAAGCTGCGCACCAACGAGCTGACGCGCTTCGAGCACCGGCTGACGCAGGCCAGCCTGGACTCGCTCTACACCACGTACGTGGTGAACTCGAGCTGGCGCGTGGAGGACTTCTTCCCGTACCGCGAGGCCGGCGTGCAGTACTACGCGGTGCTCTTCAGCAACACCGACGCCAACACGCGCTGGCTGCGCTACGCCGCGTCGGAGGCGTACGCCGAGTCGGAGATTGCCTCGCTCCCGGCGCAGGGCCTGCACGTGGAGAACATCGTCGCGGACCCCACCTTCAGCCCTCCGCGCTTCGCCTACATCGCCAATGATGCCAGCGGCTGCGCGCCCCACGTCTACGTCAACGGGCTCATGTCCGGGTACCAGGCCGCGTACAACAGCGAGTCGGCCATGGGGTACGGCCTGAAGAAGCTGCAGGTCTACAACAACGGCGCCAACTTCACGGCCCTCTTCGACAAGGACAGCGGCAGCTGCCAGTGAGTCCGCGGTAGGGAAGGGCCCGTCTCCGCCTGAGATGCAGGTGGGGCCGGGCCCTCGTCGTTGCTACAGCGTGAAGGTGGGCAGCTCGAGCCCCAGCAGCAGGCCGCCGGTGAGCTCCAGCGTGGCCGGGGACACCATGGCGTGCTGGGTGGCGGTGTGGACGTCGCGGAAGCAGCGCTGCAGGGGGCTGGAGCGGAAGACGGCGCTGCCTCCCGCGGCCTCGTACATGCGGTCCACGGCGCGCGCGGAGGCCCGGGTGGCGTGCGTCATCGCCAGGCGCAGCTCGGCGCGGGTGCGCACGGAGACGGGGCCTCGGGTGGACTCGGCGTGGATGGTGTGGAGGGCCTCCAGCAGGAAGGCGCGGGCGGAGCGCACGGTGGCCTCGGCGTCGGCGACCGCTTCCTGCGCGGCGGGGCGCGCGGCCAGCAGGCGCCGCTCCAGCATCAGCGTCTTCTGCACGGCCAGCGCCTTCAGCTCGTCGATGGCGCGGCGGGCGATGCCGAGCGCCACCGCGGGAATGCCCATCCCCAGCAGACCGAAGGGGTAGCCGTAGAGCGGGCGAGCGACGTGCGGGCGCTGGGTGACGAGGGAGAAGCTGTACTCGTCCGGCACGAAGAGGTCCTTGACCTCCATGTCTCCGCTGCCGGTGCCGCACAGCCCGGAAGCGAACCATGTGTCGTGCAGCACCGCGCGCTCCGCGGGGAAGAAGAACGTGCGCGTCTCCGGGACGCCCTCGCGCACCATGCGCGGCTTGCCGCCCTCGGTCACCACACCGCCGCCCACCAGCCAGTGGCAGTGCTGCGAGCCGCTCGCCCAGGGCCAGCGGCCGCTGAGGCGGTAGCCACCCTCGACGCGCTCGGCGCGGCCGATGGGCGCCGCCACGCCGCCGGTGATGACGTCCGGACGGGCGAAGATGGCGCGGGCCGCGGGCTCGAAGAGATACGCGGAGGTCAGCGCGGTGGCCGCGCCAATCATCACGCACCAGCCCGTGGAGCCGTCCGCCTTCGAGAGCGCCTCCATCACCTGGAAGGACACGGCCGGGTGCAGCTCCAGACCGCCGAGGGACTCCGGAATCATCATGCGGAAGAAGCCGTCCCGGGCCAGCTCCGCCGCCAGGTCTGGCGGCAGGCGGCGGGCGCTCTCGATTTCATCCGAGCGCGCGGACAGGCGCGGGAACAGCGCCTCGGCGGCGGCCAGCAGCGGATGCGGGGAGGCTTCGGCGTGGACAGGGGCGGGGTTCGGAAGCGGGCTCGTCATGGACGGAGCCTATGAAGGATGCCGAGTGCAAGGCCAGCGCCGGCGGAAGGCTCCGCGTCGACCGCGATGATGACGATGTCTCGCCGCTGCCCCAGCAGCACCAGCTCGCTCGGTCTGGGCACCACAGCGCGTGCGGTGCTCGCCGCACCCTCGGGGAAGAAGAGGGCCCGTCCTTCCTCCAGGTAGAGGAGCGGCACGTGGCTACCCCCAGCTTCCACTCCGTCGGGGACGTAGACATGCACCGTCCGCCGGGGCTCCGTGCGAATGAATCGCCGCGCCTGCGCGAGGACCTCCGTCGCGACGGAGTCGAAGTCCAGCGGACGTGAGAGGGGCTCGGGCCACGGACCACACGCCGAAGCCATGACGAGCAACAGGGACATCCAACGGGACATGACGGTCCTCCTCGCCTCGGCGCATGCGCCGGGCAGTCCATGAATCCTGGGGGCCCGCGTGTGTCGCGGGCGATGTCTGCGATTGCTGCGCGCGGCTCAGGGCGCGCGGCTGACGTCACAGCGCCCGGAGGCGCCTCGTGACAAATCCTCCGCGACGGAGCGGAGCACGGTGCTGGTGAGGCTGGAGCCTTCCCCTTCGCGGGCGTTCTTCTCCTGCGTGAGCCACGACGCCACCCGGCCGAGGCTGGCGGCCGTCACCACGTGCAGCCGCACCTCCACCTGCACCACGAAGCGGTCCTCCGCCCCGGGCCGCTCCTCCAGCGTCCAGGCCACGCGCTCCAACTCCAGCGTCCCCGGCCCCTCCGGCAGCGAGCGTCCATCCAGCACGTAGCCGCCGCGCGTGAAGGCGAGCACCTGCGTGAGCCGCGCCTCATCCACCCGCGCGTTGAACCACATCGCGCGGCGCTTCCAGAGCGTCACCTCCACCTCCACCCGGCCCGCCATTCCCAGCCGCACCAGCCGGTCCAGCTCCGGTGAGATGAAGGCGAACGCCTCCGGCCGCACCACGACGCGCCGCCCGGAGAGGGTGGCCGTGCAGGCCGCGCGCGGCTCCTCCGCGCGGGCCATGGGCGCGAGCAGTCCCGCCGCGGCCACCCACGCCGCGCCGAGCCTCCTGCCCGCCCGTATCCACGTCCGTGCCATACGCCTCAGAAGGTCCGCACGAAGAGCAGTCGCGCTTCGGGAGTGGCCGTGGCCTTGTCGTCGGTGCGCCACGCGACGTCGAACCGCACGTCGTCACCGAAGTGGAAGCTGCCGCCCAGGCTCAGCCTCGCCTCCGTCCACTCTTCGTCCACGCGCACCGAGCCCACGTCCGCGAAGACGCCGAACACGTGCCACCGGTACTCCGCCGTGGTGAGCAGCGACACGTCCCCCCGGAACTCCTTGAAGCCGTAGCCGCGCAGCGCCGTCCATCCGCCCAGCGCCTCGCGCTTCTGCTCGGGCAGGTTGTCGCCGCCGGCGGTGCGCACGCGCAGGTGCACCCCCGTCTTCCAGCCGGTGGGCACGTCCAGCGACAAGTCACTCACCAGCTTCCAGAAGCGCTCATCCGCGCCGGGGCCGTCGCCCACCTCCAGCGTGAGGAGCCCACGCAGGGACGCGCTGTGCTCCCAGTCGCCATCCCGCTCGAAGAGGGACGTCTCCGGCGTGCGGAAGAGCGAGCCCACGCGCGTGCCGGCCTCCGCGTTGCTGGTGTACTCCAGCCGCATCACCACGGACTTGAAGTGGCCCTCGGTCACCGGTTCGTTGGTGAAGGGCGCCGAGTCGCGCCGGAAGAGGGTGAGCGGCGGGGTGAAGCTCTGCATCGACTCGTAGCGGTCGGCCCGGTACTCGACGCCCGCGAGCCACGCGTCGGCCCAGCGCCAGGTGGCGAAGGCCGCGAAGCCCCTGCGGCGGAAGTACTCGCGGTCCGGCCGGTTGATGAGGAACGAGTAGATGTACGAGTCGATGTCTCCCAGCCGCCAGCGGTCCATCGTGTCCGTGAAGTCATGCCCCTGGATGCCCAGCTCCGCGAGGCCCACGGAGGGCACCTGCGCCTTCACGCCGCCCAGCAGGTTCAGCCGGCGCTGGTGCTTCGTGCCCTCAGGGTCGTCCGGCAGGCGCTGGCCGCCCAGCCGCAGCGGGATGAAGAGGGCCGCGTCCGCGGTGAGGTGCGCGCGGTCCTTCGGGTCCCAGATGCGCAGGTGGCCCGCCAGGCCCGGCGCGAAGCCCGTCACCTGCGTGTGGACCGGGAGCAGGTCCACGTCCATGTCCGGCCGGCGCGGGCGCACGTGGACGACGAGGCGCTTGCCGTCGAGGGAGATGCCCTCGCCGTCGCGGCCGGTCTCCCACCAGTCGACGAGCTGGCGCCAGCTCAGCTCGAACTCCACCTTCTCGTTCCGGCGACGGTGGCGGCGCTCGTCCTCCTGCGTGCGGTAGTGGCGCGTGCCGTCGGCGACGCGCTCCTCGATGATGCTCGCCCGGCGGTCCAGCCCGTCGTCATCGTCGTCCACGTCGGCGGCTTCCAGGAAGGGCAGCCGCGACTCCACGCGCTGCATGGCGCGGCGCGCGTCACTGCGCAGGAAGACGTCGCCGGGCTTCAGGTCCAACGCGTCGCGCACCCGCGTGGCCATCTCCGGGCTCACGCCCTCCACGTCCACGGACTCCAGCCGGCCCTCGTCCACCGTCACCACCAGCCGGCCGTCCGGGTACAGCGTGGCGGAGAGGCTCGCGAGCAGGTAGCCGTCGTCGCGCAAGTCCTTGAGCGTGCGCTCCAGCGCCTGGGCGACGCCGCCCAGGATGATGCCCCGGCGGTACTCGCCGCGCTCCTCGCGGGCCAGCCACTCGCGCGGCGGGCGCGGCGGCGGGCACGGGCGGACGACGGACAGCGTGCCGCGCCGGGAGTCCACGCGCAGCGTGGCGATGATGTCCTCGTCTTCGTCGTTGTCCTCGGAGGGGAAGCGGTGGGGGAGGCGGAACAGCTCCTCCAGCAGCTCGCGGGCCTGGAGGTCCTGGAGCCCCTCCAGCTCGACGGACGTCACCGTGGGGTTCTCCTCCAGGTGGACCTCGAGCACCACGGGGCCCTGCTCGGAGGCGCGCAGGCGCGGCTCGACGCGGGCGAAGAGGCCGGTGCGCGCGAGGCGGCGGAGGAAGGTCTGCGCCTGCCCCGGGGTGAGCGGCTCCGCGGTGGCCGTGACGGGGGCGCCGATGAGCGCGCGGACCTGCACGTCCGTGAGGCGCTGGAGGCCGTGCAGCTCCATGCTCCCGGGCGTGAGCGGGCGTCCGTCCACGCTGAACTGGAGTGGAGCGAGGATGGCGGAGTCGTCCGTGTCCTCTTCCTCGTCGCCGTAGTCGTCGGGGCACTCGTCCCGCTCGTGTTCTGCGCGGGCCTCGTTGTGCTCCTCGGCGCCGGGCCGGGCGTCTTCGTCGTCGCCCTCGTCACGGGACTCGTTGCGCTCCTCGGTGGTCCGCTCGTCGTCGCTGTCACTGCTCCGGACGCGCGCGGGAGCGCCGGGCCGGACTTCGACGGGCATGGAAGTCACGCCGGCATCTGGGGCGGGTTCGGACACGGAGGAGGGCGCCGTCCCGGCATCATCGGGGCCGGGCATGGACGGTCCCGGGGCCGGGGCGGGCTGCGCACCGGCGGCGAGGGAGAGGCAGCAGAGGAAGAGTACGAAGCGGTTCATGTCCGGACGGGAGAGCACATGCCGTTCCAACCACGGGCAGGAGGCAAGTGCCTGGAAGGACGAGGGGCGGGCGGGCCCGTCGATGTCACGGGCACATCCTGATGTCGAGTAGCGATGTGATACTGACATCCGCCTCGGCGATTGCGTGGAGAGGGGTGGGGGCGTCCGCCGCCGGGGAGACCAGGAGGCGAACGTGGGGCGAATGCTGGGATGCGTGGCCATGGCCGCCCTGTGGTGCGCGGTGGGATTCGCCGCGGAGGGCCCTCCCGTGAGCCTGGAGGCTGCACGGGCGGCGTTGGCGGAGGGCCTGGCGCTCGAGGATGCGCGCAGGTACGCCGACGCCGTACCGAAGGTGGAGCGCGCGCTCGCACTGCGTGAAGCCGCGCTGGGAGGTTCGCACCCCGACGTCGCGAGCTGCCTGCACGTCCTGGGTGAGGTGCTCTGGCTGCAGGGGAAGTACGTCCGCGCGGAGGCCCTGATGCAGCACGCGCTGGCCATCCGGGAGGCCGCCCTGGGCCCCCACCATCTTGATGTCGCGGCGTCACTGGACCTGCTTGGCAACCTCCGTGCGGACCTGGGGGGCTATGCGCAGGCGGCGCCCCTGCTGGAGCGTGCGCTGGCCATCCGCGAGGCGGCGCCCGGCAGGGGCTCGCTCGACGTGGCGACCTCGCTCCGCCACCTCGGGCGCGTGTACCAGCTCCAGGGGCAGTATGCCCGGGCGGAGCCGCTGCTGGAGCGCGCGCTGGCCCTTCGCGAGGCGGCGCTCGGCCCCGGGCATCCCGACGTCGCCGCGTCGCTGGAAGACCTCGCGGCCGTGTACGAGCTCCGGGGACAGTACACTCGGGCCGAGCCGCTCTATACGCGCGCCCTCGCGCTCCACGAGGTGGCGGCCGGCGGGGACCGGCTCCTCGTCGCATACTCGCTGACCAGCCTCGGCTTCCTCCACCAGCAGCAGGGCGCGTATGCGCGGGCCGAGGCCTTCTATCTGCGCGCGCTCGCGGCCTACGAGGCGGCGCTGGGCCCGCGGCATCCCAAGGTCTCCGACGCGCTCTGGCTGCTCGCACAGCTCTACGACACCCAGGGGCTCTATGGGCAGAGCTCGCCGTTCTACGAGCGCGCGCTGGGCATCCTGGATGCGGCCTTCGCGCAGGACACCTCCGACGTCGCCAGGCAGGTCATCAACGTCGAGGGCCGGCTGGAGCCGCTCCATGAGCGCGCGCTCGCCATCAGCGAGGCATCCGCGCTCGGAAAGCTCCATCCCCGCATCTCGACATCGCTCGACAACCTGGCCTTCTTCTACAACTCGGAGGAGGCCCGGCAGTGGCTGCGGTGCGGGGAGCGCGGGGTGGCCTTCTACGAGTCGGTTTTCGGCACATCGCATCCCGATGTCGCCGACCTGCTCATGCGGCTCGCCGTGGCGTACCAGGAGATGGGGCTCGACGCGCAGGCGGAGCCGCGCCTGCGGCGTGCGCTCGCCATCTACGAGGCCACCGTCGGAGCAAATCATCCCCGGGTCGCCATCTGCCTCCACAGACTCGCCCTCATGCGGCAGGCGCGGGGGCAGCATGCGCAGGCGGAGCCGCTGTTCCTGCGCGCACTCGCCATCTGGGAGGCGGCGCTCGGCGGAAATCACCCGGATGTCGCGCTCACCCTGAGCGAGCTCGCCACCACCCATCAGAAGCAGGGCGAATATGCCCTGGCGGAGCCGCTCCTCCAGCGGGCGCTCGCCATCCAGGAAGCGGCGCTCGGCGGGACACATCCCGACGTGGCGCTCACGCTCGGCAAGCTCGCGAGCCTCTACCAGGACCAGGGCGCGTACGGGCGGGCGGCGCCGCTGCTCCTGCGCGCGCTGGGCATCCAGGAGGCGGCGCTCGGAAAGGGGCATCCCGACATCGCCCTCACGCTCAACCGGCTGGCCCTGCTGCACCTCGCGCGGCACCGCCTCGCCGAGGCGCTGCCCCTGCTGGCCCGCGCGTTCGACATCTCCGAGCAGCACCTCCGCCACGAGTCGCTCGGGTTCTCCGAGGCGTACCTGGCGAGCTTCCTCCAGCACATCCACGGCGACGAGGAGCGCCTCTACGCGCTCCTCGCCGCCCATCCGGACGACGCCCGGGTGCGGCGCCTCGCCCTGTCCGCCGTGCTGCTGCGCAAGGGCCGCTCCGTCGAGGAGATTGCCGGCACCTCCCACGCCGTCTACCGCAGCCTGGGGGACGCGGACCGGGAGCGCTTCCTCCAGCTGCGCGCCCTGCGCTCGCAGCTCGCGCGGTTGTCACTCGACGGCCCCGGCCCGGTGCCTGCGGCGGAGCACCAGCTGCGGTTGCAGACGCTCGGCGAGCAGGCCGATGCGCTCGAGGTCAGCCTCGCTACTCGCTCCGCGCCGCTGCGCGCGCTCACCGCGCTGCCGTCTCCCGACACCATCGTCGAGCGCGTCGCCGCCGCGCTCCCGAAGGACGGCGCGCTGGTGGAGTTCATCGCCTACGGGGACCGTCCGCTCGTGCCGCGGCCCGGCGCGACGGATGCGCCGAAGCCCACGGACCCGCTCCGCTACCTGGCGCTGGTGCTCTTTCCCGACGGGAGCAGTCGCGCGGCGGACCTGGGGCTCGCGGCGCCCATCGACCTTGTGGCCTCGCGCTTCAGCCGGGCCATCGGCAGCCGTGATGTGAATTTCACGGGCCCTTCCCAGGTGCTCCACGCCCGCGTCTTCCAGCCCCTCGTGCCGCTCCTGGGCGGTACGCGCCGGCTCTACCTCGCACCCGATGGCCAGCTCAGCCTCGTTCCCTTCGTCGCGCTGCACGACGGCACGGGCTTCCTCGTCGACACGTTCGACTTCACCTGGCTCACCTCGGGCAAGGAGCTGTTGCCGCGTCCCTCGGGCCTTCCGGCGGCGCGCTCGGTGGTCGTGCTCGCGGACCCGGACTTCGGCCCCATGCCGGCCCGGGATGCTTCCAGGTCTTCGAAGCGGGGCCAGGCGCGACGTGCCGCCTCACCGGAGCTGGAGCGGCCCTCCACCGTGCTGCGCGCCGTGCTCGCGGAGCAGCCCTGGACGTCCCTTCCCGGGACGCGACGGGAAGCGGAGTCCGTCCAGCGCTTCTTCCCCGACGCCCAGCTCTTCCTCGGCGCGGACGCCACCCGCGAGCAGCTGCTCCAGCTCTCCGCTCCCGGAGTCCTCCACATCGCCACCCACGGCTTCTTCCTGGACGACGACGCCCGCGCCTCGGGCGCCGTCCAGCTCCCGCCCGACCCGCTGATGCGCTCGGGCCTGGTCCTCCCCGAGGCGCTGGCAGCGCCGACGCCGGCTGGCAGGGCCCGCCCCCGCTCCACCTTGCTGGTGACGGCCAAGGAGCTGGCTGGGCTGGACCTCTGGGGCACCGAGCTCGTGGTGCTCTCCGCCTGCGACACGGCCCGGGGCGCCGCCAGGCCGGGACAGGGCGTGCAGGGCCTGCGCCGTGCCTTCGTCACCGCGGGCGCGGAGACGGTGGTGATGAGCTTGTGGAAGATCAACGACGAGACCACGCACCAGCTCATGGAGGACTACTACCGCCACCTGCTCGCGGGCCGGGGGCGCTCCGCCGCGCTCCGTGACGCCATGCTCGCGCTGCGCGAGTCGCGGCCGCACCCGTACTACTGGGCGCCCTTCATCAGCCTCGGGAGCGATGCGCCGCTGCGCGCCGTCTCCTCCAAGGTCCCGGAGACACCCGGGGATGCGGGACGGCCGTGAGGCCGCTCAGGTCTTCCGGCCGCCGAAGGACGCCTGGTTCTCCTCCCACCACTTGAGCCAGCCGCGCCGGGTGGCGTCCAGGTTGCCCACGACGCCGTCACCGAACGTGGTGACGCCGGTGATTCGCCGCAGGGCCGCGCCCCAGAAGACGCTGCCCTCGCGGTAGCGCTCGACAATCAACGGCACGGCGGGCCGGCCCAGGGCGATGATGGCCTCGAACGAGGAGTGGTTGAGGAACACGTAGGGATTGGACGCCTCGCGGTGCTCCGCGCAGTGCGCCTCCCACTCCTTCGCCAGCGCTTCGAAGCGGGCACTCACGTCGCTCATGAGTTGTTCACCGCGGGCTGACGGGGACGGACGTAGACACGCACCGGCTCACCATACGAAGGGCCGGTGAGGTCGTCAGCGCTGTTGTGGCGGATGAGCGGCTGGGTGCCAATCTTGCTCGTCAGGCGCCCCTGCTCGTCCATGAGCGCGCCGTGTGTCACCTCAATCGGGCCGGTGCCCGACTTCGGCTTGAGGCCGTAGACGACGACCTTCTCCAGATTGGGGTCGTTGCTCAGGTCCACCGAGGACAGCGGCTGGTAGCCCTGCTTCGCGTACAGCTTGTCGAAGTCCTCGAGGCGCGTGCCCGGCCACACCCACTGGTCCTGGATGCCGAGCGTCCAGGCGATGCAGTTGTAGCGCTGCGACGACGGGCCGATGCCGACGAAGTCCTCTGCCTGGAGGTTGGGGAAGCTCTTGCTGCGCAGCAGCTCCGCCTTCCACGACGGGTCCGCGTCGTCGCGCGCGGGGCCCACCTTGAACTTGAAGTTCTGCCCGAAGGACGAGTCGTAGCTCGTGCTGCCGCCGCCCTGGCCCTTGAACCAGAGTGTCATCTCCGTCGCCTCGATGGGCACCTGGAGCGAGGGCATGAACATCGTCCCCGGCTTGCCGCCCTCACCCGGCTGCACGTTGAGCGGCACTTCCCTGGGGGGCTCGCCGTTGAAGGACACGCACGCGACGACGTCCGAGGGCGTCACGCCGCCCAACATCGCGGCGAGCCTGTCCCGGTCATACGCAATCTCGACCTTGTCGCCCGCGCGCAGCTTCCCCTCGACTTCGGTCTTCCAGTCGTCGGTGAAGACGACGGCCGCGCCCTCCTTCGGGGCAATGGCCGCGTCGGAGCTGGGGTCCCACGAGCTGGACTGCTTGCCGTCCGCGCTGGTGGTGCGGATGGACACGCGCAGCGTGCCGAAGGCGTCCTCCGGGACGTCAATCCGCGCGGGCAGCGTGTTCAGCCGGCCGCTCGCGTCGCGCGAGCCGTCCGTGAGAGGGATTGCGACCTCCGTGCCTCCGGGCGCCACGCGCCACACCAGCTCGGCCTTCTCGGCGGACTTCGACAGGCGCTCGGGGTCCACCGTCACCGTCAGCGGCTTGCCCGCCTCCGCGTGGAAGGAGGGACCCCGGCCATTGCCCGTGGGCAGTGCCACCTGGCCCTGGCCCTCCACGACGGCGCGCGCGGTGCGGCCGCCCATGCCGAAGTGGGCCTCGTAGCCGGTGGCGCCGTGGACCTCGGGCTGCAGCTCGGCCGCCTTGGACGGAACGACGGAGGCCGGGGCGCTCGTGCCCGTCAGCAGCGCGGCGCCGCGCGGGGACGCCTGGCTCGGCCGGGTGGCGCCCGAGTCGAACCCGTCGGTGAGGGAGCGGGAAGCGGGCGCCTTCTCTCCTCCAGCGGGGCGCGCGGCGCGGTCCGGGGTGGCCGCGGCCGGCGCCGGCACGGTGGAGGTGAACGAGGGACGGCCAATGCGGTTCGACATGAAACTGCTCTCCCGGTGGGGGCTTCCGGTGTCCGGGAGGGATTATCGACGCAATGCGGCCAGGGTTGCCTCAGGGGTGCCGTATCCACCCGGAGTGACGGGAGGTGCGCCTGGGAGCGGGAGCGGCCGGGCAGCCAGGGCCGGCGCCTCCCGCCCGTGGCTCGGGGCGAGAGGGCCTGAAGCTCAGCTCACGGGTCGACGGGGCCGCCGGTGCACGGCGTGCAGGTGTACCGCGTCGTAGAACCGAAGCCCGCGCAGTCCGGGTAGTAGATGGAGCTGGTGGGGCAGTAGCCCACGCGGCACGGCAGGTTGCACGTGTACCAGAAGGCCGGCTGGATGACGGCCTCCTCCTGCGAGGCGAGCAGCGGGGTGGGCGTGCCGGACGGTGCGAGCTCCTCCGTCGCCACGTCGGTCCCCCCGCAAGCAGCGATGAGCAGCAGGCACGGGAGCAACAGGGCCTTCTTCATGCGTCCTCCTGGGTGGGTGTGTTGCAGATGCAATCGTACTTCATGTTGAACCCAGGAGCGACATCGGCCCCGTCAGGGCATCGGGAGCTCGAGCGCCTTGATGCGCCGGTAGAGGTTGCCGCGGTCCACCTGCAACAGCCGCGCGGCCCCGGCGATGCTGCCGCCCTCCTGGAGCGCGGCGCGGATGAGGTCTCTCTCGAAGTCCTCCACGTGCTCGCGGTAGCTCTTGTCCCCCAGCGTGGGACGCGCGGGCTCGGTGGGGGCCAGCGGCCCGTGGATGGCCTCGGGGCCCAGCGTGAGCGGGCCGTCACCGCGCAGCAGGTTGATGCGCTCGATGAGGTTACGCAGCTCGCGCACGTTGCCGGGCCAGGGGTACGCGCGCAGGGCCACTTCCGCGCCGGGGGCCAGCACCAGCGGCACGTTGGGCCCGGCGAGCTCGGCGGCGAAGGCGCGGGCCAGCGGGAGCACATCGTCGGGGCGCTCGCGCAGCGGCGGAAGCTGCAGCGGCATCACGTTGAGGCGGAAGAAGAGGTCCTGCCGGAAGCGGCCCTCCTTCACCGCGCGGGCGAGGTCCTGGTGCGTGGCCGCGAGGATGCGCGCGTCCACCGGCACCGGCACCGAGCCACCCAGCCGCTCCACCTCCTTCGTCTCCAGGACGCGCAAGAGCTTGGCCTGGAGCTCCAGCGGCATGTCGCCCAGTTCGTCCAGGAACAGCGTGCCGCCGTGGGCCTGCTCGATGCGGCCCGCTCGCCGGGCCACCGCGCCGGAGAAGGCACCCTTCTCGTGGCCGAACAGCTCGCTCTCCAGCAGCGTGGAGGGAATGGCCGCGCAGTTGACGGCGACGAGCCGGCCCTTGCGCCCCGAGGCGAGATGCAGCGCCCGCGCGACGCGCTCCTTGCCCGTGCCCGTCTCGCCGGTGATGAGCACCGCCGTGTCGCTCGGCCCCACGCGGGTGATGAGCCGGCGCAGCGCCTCCATGGCGGGGCTCTCGCCCACGAGGTGCCCGGGACGGGCGAGCGCATCCAGCAGCCGCTCGCGCTCCTCCTGGAGCTCGCCCAGCACCATCGCGTTGCGCAGCGCCGTGAGGAGCCGCTCGGGCGAGGGCGGCTTCTCCACGAAGTCGGTGGCGCCCAGCTTCAGCGCCTGCACCGCCTCCGCGGGAGAGGCCTCGCCGGACAGCACCACCACCGGCGCGGGCAGCGGCCGGGGCAGGCGTGCGAGGAACTCGAGTCCCGTTTCGCCGGGCATGCGCAAATCCAACAGCATCAGCGCGGGCGGGCCCTCGGGAGCGTCTAGCAGGCGCGTGGCCTCCGCGGTGGAGCGGGCCTCCACGGGGGTGAAGCCCTCATCGCTCAGCAGCCCGCGCAGGGCCTTGAGGACGCCAGGGTCGTCATCGACGACGAGGATGCGGGGACCGGGCTTCATGCGGTGGCCGGGGCGGAGGGAGGAACGAGGGGCAGGTCCACGCGCGCCAGCGTACCGCCACCCGAGGCGGGTTCCAGGCGCAGCGTGCCGCCGTGCTCGTGGACGATTTTCTGGGCGATGGGCAGGCCCAGGCCGCTGCCCTCGGGCTTGGTGCTGAAGAGGCCGCGCGTGAGGGCGGGGCCTTCCAGGACGGCGGGCACGCCGCTGCCTCCGTCCGTCACGGTGACGCGCACGGTGCCGCCATCGAGGGCTTCCAGTGCGACGCGCACGGGTGGGGCGCCGGTGGGAGAGGCCTCGGTGGCGTTCTTCACCAGGTTGCCGAAGAGGCGGCGCAGGCCGTCCGGGTCCGCGCGGAGCGAGGCGTCGGGGCCCAAGGCCAGCTCCACGGGGACGGGCGAGGTGCCCGCGTAGAGGGTGCAGACCTCGGCCAGCAGCGGGCGCAGTGCCACGTCCTGGAAGCGCGGGGCGGGAAGCCTCGCGAAGGTGGAGAAGCTCTGGGTCATCCGCATCAGGAGGTCCACCTCCTCCTGGAGGAGGGCCACGGCCTCTGCGATTCGGGTGGAGTCGGTGGGCATGCTCGCGTCCGTGCGGGACAGACGCGCGAGCGAGAGCTTCATTGCGGTGAGCGGGTTCTTCAGCTCGTGGGCGAGGGCGCGGGCCACGTCCTGCCAGGCGGCAATCTGTTCGGCGGACTTGAGGCGCTCGCGCTGGGCGAGCAGCTCCTGGCCCATGCGGTTGAACTGGCCCAGGAGGAACTGGAGCTCATCGCGTGGAGCTTCCGGCGCGGCGAGGCGCACGGTGAGGTCTCCGCGTGCGTAGGCCCACATGCCCTCGGTGAGGGTGGCGACGGGGCGCGTGAGGGCGCGGCCGAGCAACACCGCCGACAGGGCGAGCACGGCGCCGGAGACGAGCACCAGTGCGGCGATGAACGCGGGCACGCGGCGCACCAGGGCCCGCCGCGCCAGCTCCGCCTGGGCGAGGTTGAGGCGGGCTTCGTTCAGTGCGTCCTGTGGCACGCCCCGTCGCTCCAGGTCCGCGGAGACGCCGTCCAGCACGCCCTCCACGGGGGCCACGGAGACGGACAGCACCCGCTCCAGTGCGCCCTGCGCCAGCAGGCCGAGCAGCACCAGTGGCACGAGGCCCGCGAGCAGCATCACCACCAGCAGCTTGCGGCGGAAGCGGGGCGGGGGAGGGCGGAGCGCTCCCGGCGCGCTTCCGGGGGCCATCCGGGGCGGGGTGGGAGTGTTGGAAATCGCCCGGGAGGGCGGGGAGCCGCGCATGGTGCGGGTCATATCGCATCAGCGGTCCGGCCCCGCGGGGAGTGACTCGTCGGGTCAGGTCAGGAATGCCGCGACGCGGGCGTACTAAAAGGCACCATGCCCTTTGACCCCCGTGAGGTAGAGCCGAAATGGCAGGCGCGCTGGCGCGACGCCCGCCTGCACCGGACGACGTTCGACCCGAAGAAGCCGAAGTTCTACGCACTCGACATGTTCCCGTACCCCTCCGGCGCGGGGCTGCATGTCGGACACTGCGAGGGCTACACGGCCACCGACGTGCTGACGCGGTGGAAGCGGATGCAGGGCTGGAATGTGCTTCACCCCATGGGCTGGGACGCCTTCGGCCTGCCGGCGGAGAACTACGCCATCAAGACGGGCATCCACCCGCGCGTCACCACCGAGCAGGCCGTCTCCAACTTCCGCAGGCAGATTGACTCCGTGGGCTTCGCCTACGACTGGGAGCGCGAGGTCAACACCACGGACCCGCGCTACTACCGGTGGACCCAGTGGATCTTCCTGCAGTTGTTCAAGCAGGGGCTCGCGTACGAGAGCGTGATGCCCATCAACTGGTGTCCCTCGTGCAAGACGGGCCTGGCCAATGAGGAGGCCGCCGGAGGACGGTGCGAGCGCTGCGGCACCCAGGTGGAGCGCAAGGACTTGCGCCAGTGGATGCTGCGCATCACCGCGTACGCGGACCGGTTGCTGGAGGACCTGGCCGAAGTCGACTGGCCCGAGTCCACGCTGGCCATGCAGCGCAACTGGATTGGCCGCTCCGAGGGCGCCGAGGTGTCCTTCCGCGTCGCGGACGGCCCGGCGGCCGGAGCCGAGCTGCGCGTGTTCACCACCCGCCCGGACACGCTGTACGGCGCGACATACCTGGTGCTGTCTCCCGAGCATGGCCTGGTCGAGTCGCTGACGACGCCGGAGCAGCGCACCGCGGTGACGGACTACCAGGCGGCCGCGCGGCTCAAGAGTGATTTGGAGCGCACGGAGCTGGCGAAGGAGAAGACGGGAGCCTTCACGGGCAGCCATGCCGTCAATCCCATCAACGGCGAGCGCATTCCCATCTGGATTGCCGACTACGTCCTGGCCACCTACGGCACCGGCGCCATCATGGCCGTGCCCGCGCACGACGCGAGAGACCACGAGTTCGCCGTGAAGTTCGGGCTGCCCATCCGCCAGGTGGTGCGCCCGGTGGACGAGACGGCGGTGGAGCCCGGCAAGGCCTTCACAGGCAGCGGTGTCGCGGTGAATTCAGGCGAGCTGGACGGCGTGCCCACCGCCGACGTCAAGCAGCGGGTGGTGGCCACGCTGGAGGCGCGCGGGGAGGGGAAGCGCACGGTGAGCTACCGCCTGCGCGATTGGATTTTCTCGCGCCAGCGCTACTGGGGAGAGCCCATCCCCATCATCCACTGTGCGAAGTGCGGCGCCGTGCCGGTGCCCGAGGACCAGCTGCCCGTCACGCTGCCCGAGGTGGAACGCTACGAGCCCTCCGGCACCGGCGAGTCCCCGCTGGCCACCATCCCCGAGTGGCTGGAGACGTCCTGTCCGAAGTGTGGGGGCCCGGGGCGGCGCGAGACGAACACCATGCCGCAGTGGGCCGGCTCGTGTTGGTACTACCTGCGCTACCTGGACCCGACGAACGAGCAGGCGCCCTGGTCGAAGGAGGCCGAGCGCCAGTGGATGAACGTAGACCTGTACGTGGGCGGCGCCGAGCACGCGGTGCTCCACCTGCTGTACGCGCGGTTCTGGCACAAGGTGCTCTTCGATCTGGGCCACGTCTCCACGAAGGAGCCGTTCCGCAAGCTGCGCCACCAGGGCACGGTGCTGGCCTACACGTATGTGGACGCGGCGGAGCACTACCACGCGCTGGAGGAGGTGGAGCTGCGCGGCGAGACGGCGATTCTGCGCGCCACGGGCGAGACGCTGAAGGTCCAGGTCGAGAAGATGGCCAAGTCCAAGCTCAACGGCGTCAACCCCGACACCGTGGTGGCCGAGCACGGCGCGGACGTGCTGCGCCTGTATGAGCTGTTCATGGGCGAGTTCGAATTGCCCAAGCCCTGGGACCCGAGGGCCATCGAGGGCTGCGGCCGATTCCTGCGCCGTGCGTGGCGCCTGGTGGAGGAGCACGCGCCGTCCCGCGTCCCCGAGGGAGATCCTCACCTGAAGCTGCGCCACAAGACGATTCAGCGCGTGACGGCGGACCTGGAGCGGCTCCAGTTCAACACGGCCATCGCCGCGCTGATGACGTACACGAACGAGCTGACCGCGAAGGGGAGCACGCGCGAGGACCTCGTCACGCTGGTCAAGCTGGTGGGCCCCTTCGCGCCGCACCTGGGCGACGAGGCGTGGGAGCGGCTCGGCGGGAAGGGCTTCCTGCTGGAGCAGGACTGGCCGACGTTCGACGTGGCGCTCACGGTGGATGCGCAGGTGACGTACGCCGTCCAGGTGAACGGCAAGCTGCGCGGCAGCGTGGAGGTGGAGCGCGGTACGCCGGAGGCCGAGGTGCGTGAGCGGGCGCTGGCGCTGCCCAACGTCGTCCGGCAGCTCGAGGGTGGGAAGACGGTGAGCAAGGTCATCGTCGTGCCCGACAAGGTGGTCAACATCGTCGTGCGTTAGCGGGTCGGCAGCTCGCGGAAGGTGATGCCGTGCAGCTCCAGGCGCTGCACGGCCTCCATGAAGCGCTCGGTGCCGATGATCATCGTGGCGAAGTTGCCGAGCCGGAACAGGTCCAGCGCAGGGGGCATGGAGGCCGCGTCCAGGATGGGCTCGTCCGGCCGGGCGAGTCCGAACCGGCCACAGGTGACGCACGGTGGAGGCTCATCCGGGGGAATGCAGTCTGGGTGGATCCGGCCGTGCGGTTCGATTTGAAGCTCCAGCAGCTCCGGCGGGTCCTTCTGCCGGAAGCGCAGCTCCGTGCGGCAGCCGAGCAGTCCCCGCACGCCGTCGGCCTGGAGTCGGTCCAGTGCGTCACGGCGTACCAGCAGCATGGAACTGCCCCACCATCCGAAGGGGCCGAACTTCCCGAAGGCACGACCGACCAGCGGCCCGAAGGCTGTTCCGGGTGGCAGCGTTGCATGGGGAGGCGCGAGGGGCCGCACCAGCTCACGGAGGCGTGCGAACTCGTGGAACGGCTCGGGTCTGGCCTTCTCGAACTCGCTGCGCTCGGGCAGTTGCGACAGGTCAACGCACGGGTACTGGTGACCTGCCCCACCCCAGGTGGCGCCGCATGTGTGGCACCTCACGCCGGGCAGACTCCATCTGTGCGCCGCGTCGAATTCGCCATCGTACGTCGCCGCTGTGGCCTCGTCCTGGCGCAACCAGAAGAATCGGGTCATCGGTGCTCACGCATGCAGGACTCGCATCGCCGACGAATCATAGTCTCCTGCCTGCCCTCGAAGGCCGCTGGCACTGCTGGAGAAAGAGGCTCGGAGTCGGTGATAGCCTGCGGACTCCGATGCCCCGCCTCCTCTCGCCCTCCCAGGGCTGGCTGTTCAGTCCGGGAGTGGACCTGACCGTCTTCGCCGGCAGCGCGCTGATGTCCGTGGTCTTCGTGCTCGCCGCGCCGTGGCTCGGCGCGGCGGGAGACACGCCGCTGTGGGCCTGGGTCCTCTTCGTCGTCTGCGTGGACGTGGCCCACGTCTGGTCCACACTGTTCCGCACCTACCTGGACACCGGCGAATTGCGCCGCCGCCCCGGCCTCTATCTGGGCGCGCCGCTCGCCGCGTATGTCGCGGGCGTGACGGCGTACCTCGTGTCCCCCCGGGCCTTCTGGACGCTGTTTGCCTACGTGGCCGTCACGCACTTCGTCCGCCAGCAGTACGGCTGGGTGGCCCTCTACGGCCGCAAGGTCCGCGCCTCCACCGCCGAGCGCCGCCTGGACGCCGCCGCCATCTATGCCGCCACCCTGGGCCCTGTCGTCTGGTGGCACGCCAACCTCCCCCGCGACTTCTGGTGGTTCGTGGAGGGCGACTTCCTCTCCGGCCTGCCCCGCGGGGTGGGCACGGTGGCTCTGGCCATCCATGCCGTCGTCCTCGCGGCCTGGGTGGGCTTCCAGTTCCTGCGCGTGGCACGGGGTGAGGGCGTGCAGGCGGGCAAGGTGCTGCTGGTGGCCGCCACCTGGGTGGCGTGGTTCGGCGGCATCGTCCTGGCGAAGGACGACTTCGCCTTCACCGTGATGAACGTCGTCCTTCACGGCGTCCCGTACTTCGCGCTCCTGTTCCGCTACGCACGCGGGCGGCGCGCGGAAGGTGGCTACGGCATGGGCGGGGCCCTGCTGCGCGCGGGGCTGCCGGGCTTCGTCCTGTTCCTCGTGGCGCTGGCGCTGATGGAGGAGGGGCTCTGGGATTGGCTCATCTGGCACGAGCGGGCACCCCTCTTCGGGGCGAGCACCGTGGAGCTGCCGGAGGACCTGCTTGCCCTGGTGGTGCCTCTGCTGGCGCTGCCGCAGGCCACGCACTACGTGCTGGATGCCTTCATCTGGAAGCCGGGCCGTGAGCCCGCGCTGTTGACTCGTCTGGGCTGGGCCCCAGCGGGCGGGCCCGAGGGTCCACCATCCAGCACGCTGCCCCTTTCAACCATGGCCATCCCCGGAGGGAGTGAATAAGCGTCAGGGGCCTATGTCCCGACTCCTGCTCGTCTCCAATCGCCTCCCCGTCACCGTCAAGGTGGAGAAGGACAGCGTCTCCGTGGTGCGCAGCGCGGGAGGCCTGGCCACCGGCCTGAGCCGCCCCCATGAGCGCTCCGGCGGCGTCTGGTTGGGCTGGCCCGGAGATGTCTCCCGCCTGACGGACGCCCAGCGCGCCAAGGTCGAAGCCCAGCTCGAAGCGCTGCGCTGCGTGCCGCTGTACCTCAGCGCCAGCGAGGTGAGCCGCTACTACGAGGGCTACTCCAACCGCGTCCTCTGGCCGCTGTGCCACTACATGGTGGACCGCATCCCCCGGCAGGACCGCGACTGGGAAATCTATCGCAAGGTCAACGAGCGCTTCGCCGACCTCGTCGTCCGCCACTACCAGCCGGGCGACACCATCTGGGTGCATGACTATCAGCTCATGCTCGTGCCCGGCCTGCTGCGCCAGCGGCTGCCCGACGCGCGCATCGGCTACTTCCACCACATTCCCTTCCCGTCGTCGGAAATCTTCAGCACGCTTCCCAGGCGACAGGCGCTGCTCAGGGGACTGCTCGGCGCGGACCTCATCGGCTTCCACACGGTGAGCTACGTGCGGCACTTCTCCGGAGCGCTGATGCGGCAGCTCGGGCTGGACACGGACATCGACCGTGTCATCTGGGACGGTCGCGAGGTGCGGGTGGGCGCCTTCCCCATGGGCATCGACGCGGCGGCCTTCGAGTCGCTCGCCAACGACCCGGGCGTGCTGGAGGAAGTGGCCACGCTGCGCCGGAAGGCGGAAGGCCAGCGCATCCTCCTGGGCATCGACCGGCTGGACTACACCAAGGGCATTCCGCGCCGGCTGCTGGCCGTGCAGCGCGTGCTGGAGCGCGAGCCCGCCTGGCGCGGGCGCCTGCGCTTCATCCAGGTGGCCGTGCCCAGCCGCACCCAGGTGGAGGCCTACGCCGCCTACCGCGAGAAGGTGGACGAGCTGGTGGGCCGCATCAACGGCCTGTATGGCGGTGTCCACAACGTGCCGGTGCACTACCTCTACCGCTCCTTCAACGAGAAGCAGCTCGTGGGGCTGTACCGCGCGGCGGACGTCATGCTCGTCACCCCGGTGCGCGACGGCATGAATCTGGTGGCCAAGGAGTTCTGCGCGTCCCGCCCGGACGAGGACGGCGTGCTCGTGCTCAGCGAGTTCGCCGGTGCCGCCGCGGAGATGGACAGCGCCCTCATCGTCAACGCCTACGACGTGGAGGCCATCGCGGATGCGATTGAAGAAGCGCTGGAGCTGAGCGAGGACGAGCGCCGCAAGCGGATGCGCGCCCTGCGCGAGGGCGTGAAGTCCCACGACGTGCACTGGTGGACGTCCAGCTTCCTCAACCGGCTCCAGTCCCTGCCCTCCACGGCGGAGCGCAAGACGGGCGGCGGCGCCGAGGCGCTGGAGCGGATGAAGGCGGCCCCCCGGCTGCACCTGCTATTGGATTACGACGGCACCCTGGTGGGCTTCGCGTCCCGGCCAGAGCTGGCCGCGCCGGACGACGCCCTGCGGGCGCTGCTGGCGAAGCTGCTGGCACGGCCGGGCACGTCGCTGAGCATCGTCAGCGGCCGGCCCAAGGAGACGCTGGAGGCGTGGTTCGGCGAGCTGCCCATGAGCCTGCACGCGGAGCACGGCCTCTGGTCCCGCACGCGGCCGGGCCAACCGTGGCGGATGCTGGAGGGCGTGTCCTTCGAGTGGAAGGCCCGCGCGCGGCCGGTGCTGGACGCCTTCTGCGAGCGGGTGCCGGGCTCGTTCCTGGAGGAGAAGACGGCGTCGCTGGCGTGGCACTACCGGATGGTGGACCCGGAGTTCGGCGCCATCCAGGCCCGCGAGCTGCGACTGCTGCTGCTGGAGACCTTCGTCGGTCAGCGCATGGACGTGCTGCCCGGAGACCGGGTGGTGGAGGTGCGGCCGCAGGGCGTGCACAAGGGCCGCGTGGTGGGCGAGGCCACGCAGGGGCTCGCGCCGGGCACGCTGGTGGTGGCCATTGGCGATGACCGGACGGACGAGGACCTCTTCGCGGCCATGCCCCCGGATGGGCTCACCATCAACGCCGGCCACAAGCCCACGCGCGCCGCCTTCCGCGTCAACGGCTCAGGCGAGGTCCGCAAGCTGCTCGGCGCACTGGTCTCCTGACGTGGAGTGACAGCGCCGTGAGGCGCCGGTGTTCCATCCTCCAGCCGGCGCCGCCGGCCTTCCCCAACAGGAGATGGAACATGGCTGTTCTGCACCGCGGACTGCGGGTTGGCATGGCATTGCTCGCGAGCTTCATGGCTCCGGCCTGTGGCCCCGAGGCTCCGGCTGGAAGCGAGCCGGAAGTGGGCGAGCTGGAGTCGGGTGAGCTGAAGCAGGAGGCGGGGCAATCACCCCTGCCGCCGCTGAATCGCGAGGCCCTGCGACAGGCCATCGCCAACCTGCCGAATGGCGAGGTGACGGGCGCCCTGGTCCGGGTGAGTGGCGCGGACGGGCACTGGCTCGGGAGCTCGGGCGTGGCGGATATCCACACCGGGGCGCCGATTCCCGCGGACGCGCGCTTCCGCATCGGCAGCATGACGAAGGTGTTCACCGCCACCGTGGTGCTGCAGCTCGTCGCCGAGGGCCGCGTGGACCTGGACCGGCCCGTCCAGCACTACCTGCCGCGCCTCTTGCCCGACGGCGTCTATGCCCCCATCACCGTGCGGCAGTTGCTCAACTACACCCACGGCCTGCCCGGCGTGCCGGTGCCGCAGAAGGACCCCGCGTGGTTCATGGAGAACCGCTTCCGCCGCTTCAGCCCTCGCGAGCTCGTCGCGCTGTCGCTCCCGCCGGGTCCCCGCTTCGAGCCGGGCTCGCAGCAGGAGTACGGCAACATCGGCTACATCGTCGCGGGGCTGCTCATCGAGAAGGTGACGGGCCATTCCTACGGGGAGGAGGTGCAGTCGCGCATCCTCCGTCCGCTGCACCTGCGGGACACCTCCGTGCCCGGCAACGACGTGACGATTCCAGGACCGCATGCGCACGGCTATGAGTCCGTCGCGCCGGAGGCGGACGGCTGCCCGGACGGGGCCACCGCGTACCGGGGCATGTGCCTGGTGGACGTCACCCTGGCCAGCCAGTCCGTGCCCTGGGCTGCGGGGGACATGATTTCCACCACCGCCGACCTGGACCGCTTCCTCGTCGCGCTCTTCAAGGGGCGGCTGCTGCCGCGCGCGCAGCTGGAGGAGATGTTCACCGTGCCGGACGTGCCCGACGTGAAGGGCGGACGCGCCAGCTTCGCCGCGGGGCTGGGCCGCTTCGTCGTCAACGGCTTCACCCTGTGGGGGAAGAGCGGAGACAGGCACGGCTACAACAACGGGATGGGCGCCACGCGCGACTTGCGGCGGCGCCTCGTCTTCTCCGTCAACACGCTCCGCATGGGGCAGGACCAGCCCCGCACCGCCGCGCGCATCATCGCCGCCGCCTTGAGCGGGCCCTCGCAGCCGTAGCCGGGCTCCGGACAGACGACGGCCCGCGGGTGGAAGGGGCTTCCACCGGCGGGCCGCGTCACTGTCTGGAATGGCTTACGGCGCCGCGGACGCGGTGCGGCTGCCGGGGCCCTGGACGAGCACCCGGCGCCCGAAGGCGCGGTCCACGCGGCCGAGGAACTCTCGGAACTCGGCGTAGTCGTCCGCCTTCACGCGCGCGGCGGTGAGGGCCATCTCCCCATCCGCCACCAGCTTGCCGCCGTCCACGCGGTAGGTCAGCTTCACGTAGCCGAACTTCGTGTTCTCCTCCACCGCCTGCGGCAGCTCCGCCACCGTCCAGCCGGCGGGCAACGTGTAGCTCAGCGTGAAGCTGTTCAGCCACGGGCCCTGCATCACCAGGTCGAAGCGGCGCTCGGCGAGCGACGCGTATGCCTGCTGGTACGTGCGGCCCGTGCCGAAGGGCAGGAAGCGCATGCCGTTGGACAGCACCTCCGCGTAGCGCGGGATGTTCATCTTGAAGTCCAGCGCCACGTCGTCGTCCAGCCGCGTGGTGTCGCTGAGCTTCACCTCCTGCACCGTCAGGCCCGGGAAGCTCTGCGCCCAGGCGCGCTCGAAGGTGGACTTGCGCGTGGCCTCCGGCCGGTACGCCCGGCGGTAGTCCGGTGCGCTCTCTCCGGCCACCGTGCTCGCGCCCGTTATCTGCGCGGCGCCGTTGGTGCTCAGCGCCACGTCCAGCGTCAGCCGCGTGGCGTTGTCCTCGGCCTTGGCCTCGGGCGTGGTGAGGAACGTGCTCTTGCCGTCCGGGTCCACCACCAGCACGTTGGCCACGCGGTCCGCGCTGGGCAGCTCCTTGGCGCCGTGGAACTCCGCCGTGCCGTCCAGGTACAGGTCATACTTGGGCACGTAGGCAATGGCGTGGTTGAAGGCCGCGAGGCTCGCCGGCTCCTCGCCGATGGCGCCCAGGTTGCGCATGCGCAGCAGCACCAGCCGGCTGTCCACGCCCGCGACGCGCAGCATGGAGTGGATGAGGCTCGCCTTGTCCTTGCAGTCACCGAAGCGGCGCGCCAGCACGCGGTCCACGCGGTACGGCTTGTAGCCGTGGATGCCGAACTCCAGCGCCACGTAGCGCGTGTTCGTCACCACGAAGCTGTAGATGGCGCGCACCACCGCCAGCTCGTCCTTGCGGTCCACGCCCTGGAGCACCTGGTCCACCGTCTGCCGCAGCTCGGCGTTGGGCTGGAGCTGGTCCCTCACGAGGCCCCACCAGTAGCGGCCCACCTGGTCCCACGTCTGGTACGTGGAGACGTGGAGATTCTGGGCGACTTCCGCCCAGCCCGGCATGCCCGGCTCCGGCACCACCTTGGAGACGTGCTTCGCGTTCCACCGGTAGAGCACGCGCCCGCCGTCCACCGGCTCCTGCGCGCCCTGCACACCGGTGAGCTTGCTCTTGTTCCAGTAGAGGGGGCGCTCCTTCGGCATGTCCACGAGGTACTGGAAGCGCACCTTCGGGTAGACGCCCTGCACGCTCTCCACGTCACCCCAGTAGTCGGAGAGGAGGTTGTCCTGCGCGGTGTCGTCCAGCCGGTACGTCAGCTCCAGCAGGTCGCCGGGCGCCAGCGAGGGGAAGGACAGCACCTTGGCGCGGGCGTCGTAGTACATGCCCGTCCACGGCTCGTTGATGTTGCGGTCATTCTCCCCGTAGCTCTCCACCACGGAGCCGTCCGCCTTCACCACGCGGGCCTTGAGGATGCGCACCTCCTGGCGGTCCGGCGAGTAGGTGACGGGCAGCGTGCGGAAGGCGTCCACGCCACGCGCGTTGAGCACCTTCACCACCATCTGCGACAGGCGGCTGGACAGGCCGCTCTTCTGGACGCGCACGTAGGTGCTGTCCACCAGGTACACCGCGTCCTCGTGGACGTAGGCCTCGGCTTCCTTCTCCAGGCCCTTCGCGTCCACCAGGTACTGCATGCCCGTGCCGGACGTCTCGCCCTTGAGGGTGCGCAGCGTCTCCTTCAGGCCCGGGTTCTGCGGGCGCAGCGCCAGCGACTTCTCGAAGGCGGCCAGCGCCGGCTCACGGCGGCCGGCGGCCAGCAGGGCGCGGCCCTCGCGCTCGTACACCTCGGGCTCGTCGGGGGAGAGGGCGCGGGCCTCGGCGAAGAGGGCGACCGCCTCCTCCACCGCGCCGTTGTTGGCCTTCAGCTCCGCCAGCCGCACACGCGCGCCGTTGTCGAAGGGGTTGAGGGTGACGAGCTGCGCGTACTCGCGCTGCGCGGCCTCCACCTGGCCGGCGTCCGCCAGCAGCGAGGCGAGCCCGCGGCGGGTATTCACATCGTCGAAGCGCAGCGCCAGCACCACGCGCATCCGGTCCATGGCCTCGCGGTTGCGGCCGAGCTGCCGGGACGCCTGCGCCGCGGCGCGCACCGCGCGGGGCACGCGGGGCTGCCGGCGGAAGGTCTCCTCCACCAGCGCGCTCGCGCGGGGACGCTCGTTCAGCGCCTCCACGGCATTGGCCAGCATCAGCCGGGCGGAGGCGGAGTCCGGGTCCTTCTGGAGCACCGGCGCCACCAGCCCCTCCACGCGCTCCGGGTGGCCGCGGTCCATTTCGTGGTCGGCCAGCGCCACTCGCGCGTCCGCGGAGTCCGGGTCCGCCTTCAGCGCGGCCTCCAGGAAGCGGCGGCGCTCGTTCAGGTCATCGCGCTGCTGGCCCGCGGCCAGCATCTGCAGGCCCGCGTTGCCGGGAGCGGCCTCGGCGGCGCGCGTGGCCTCCACGGTGGCGGTGTGCTCGCGCTCGTCATAGGCGCGGAAGAAGCCCAGCACGCGGGCGTAGTCGCCGCGCAGCTCGGCGTCGTTGGGGTTCTTCTCGACGAGGGTGCGCAGCGCGGAGGTGAGGGTGGGCAGCGACTGGGGCGCGGGGGCGGCGCCGCGCTCCAGCGCGGGGGCCTTCGCCGGCAGCGACGCGCGCACGGAGGGCGTCTCCTGGCGCAGGTAGAAGCCCAGCGGGCCGGATTCCTGGCACACCTTCACGAGGACGCGGTTGAGGCCCTTGCGCAGCTTCACGGACACGCGGGACTGGTCCGGCCGGGGCAGGTTGTAGCGGTCCTCCTTCGCGGCGAGCTGGCCATTCACCCACAGGCGGAACGCGCCGGAGGTGCCCACGCCCATGGCCACGCGCGTCTCCTGCGACGCCTCCAGCCAGGTGACGGCGTAGGCCACCGTCTCTCGGTTGGGGCGCACCGCGGTGGCGAGGTCCACGTAGCCGTCCGTGGTGTTCGCGGTCAGCTTGCGCCACGTGGCTTCACGGCCCTTGGCGCCGGGGTAGGTGGCAGCCAGGTCCAGGTTGGCGGCCTCGGGGCCGAAGTCGGTGTCGCAGCCGGCCTTGCCCTCGTTTTCGAAGCCGCCGACGACGTAGTAGTCGCCGACGAAGCCCAGCCACTGCTTCACCTCGTTGGCGCGCACCAGCCGGCCGCGGGCGCGCTCCGTCTCCAGCAGCAGCATCTGCGCGGTGGCGCGGGTGTTCGGGTCCGACGTGCGCCGCGAGGCGATGAGGGAGTAGGTGCTGATGAGCGGCGTCAGGTCCTCCACGTCATCCACCAGGGCGTGCATCCGCAGCAGGGCGGCGGCGCCGCGGGGGGAGGAGGCCTGCTTCAGCGCCTCGGCCGCGTACCCGCGCGCAGTCTCGTCCGCTGCCGGCCTCGCCTGCGCCCAGAGCGGGCAGGTGAGCACGAAAACCGCGGCCAGCCATGTGAAGCGGGACATCCGTTCTCCTCGTTGACGTCTACGGTAGGGGCACCCGCGAGGGAAACAGGGGGCGCCGACGGCGATGAACAGGTGACCCTCTCCGGGCCTTCCCCTGCATGCGGCCCCGGGCGGCGGGCAGGCAACCGAAAACGTCGCGGAGGGTGCTGTAGGGGACGAGGTAGGTGCGGGTGCGTCAGTTGCCGTGGCCCTGGGGGTCGCCCAGCGAGGCCAGCTGAATCGCGGAGTGGAGCTGGCTCTCGGTGAGGACGCGCTCCACGTCCATCAGCAGCACCAGCCCCTCGCCGTGCCGGCCCATGCCCACCAGGAAGTCCACCGGCATGGCGGCGCCGAAGGAGGGCGCTGGCACCACGTCTCGCGAGGACAGCACCAGCGGCGCGCCCACGCCGTCCACCGCGAGGCCCAGCCGCAGGGGCTCGCCGCAGCAGCGCACCTGGGCCAGCACCACGGTGGGACGCGCGCGCACGGTGCGCAGCGCCTGGCCCAGCAGGTGGGAGAGGTCCACCACTGGCACGGCCTCGCCCTCCTGGACGAGCACCCCGCGCACGTGGGGCGGCGCGTCCTTCACCGGCTCCAGGCGGGCCTCGGGCACCACGCCCGCCACGCAGGCGCTGGGCGCGGCGTAGTGCTCACCGCCCACGACGAAGTGGAGGTACGGCTCGGCTCTGCCCTCTGTGCCGGCGTTCATCATGATGTCGCTTCTGGGGGTGTGTTCCGTGACTTCCGGAGCAGGCAGGCGAAGGCGTATCGCTTTGACGGGTAGCTGACAAGTGGGCGCCGATTCCATGGCGACCCGGGACGAAGGTAGGTGTGCCTACGCCACGCGCTCAGCGAAGGGTGATTCCGAAGTGCCGCGCGAGCGCGTCCCGCCGGGCATCCTCATCCGCGAGCGGCTGCTCGTGGCGCCCGGCTCCCGTGGTGATGACGAGCGCGCCCTCCTTGAGGGTGATGCGGCCCTCGGGCGTGGCGCGGGTGCACAGGCGGCGCTGCGTGAAGGGGGACTCCGGCGACGTCTGGTGGTGCAGGCACATGCCGGCGAAGTCCGCGAGCGCGTGCGGCGCGAGGGTGAAGGAGTACTGCGCCTCCCAGCCCGCCGCCGCCTCGCTCCAGTAGACGAGCCGCCCTTCCTCCTCGACGAGCCGGTAGCCGCGCCCGGCCCGCACCTGGACACCGCGCTCGTCGAGCCGCAGCGGCTCCACGAAGCACTCGCCGAAGCCGACGTCGGCGAGCCAGCGGCCGGAGGCGTCCTCCACCAGCAGCGCCAGGTGGTCGAGCTCCGGGCCGTACTCGCTGCCGTCGGGCTTCGTGGCCACGCGCGCCGACAGCAGCGTGACGCCGTACCCGAGCGTCCGCAGCAGGCGCGCGAAGAGCCCGTTGAGCTCGTAGCAGAACCCACCCCGCCGCTGGAGGACGACCTTCTCGAAGAGGGCGTCCTCGTCGAGCCGGATGGGGCGCTCGAGATGGATGTCGAGGTTCTCGAAGGGAACGGCCTCGAGGTGGGCCCGGTGCAGCCGTGCGAGCGGTGCGCCCGCTTCCGCGCCGAAGCGCTCCAGGTAGCGAGTGGCGTCGAACATCGTACTCACCGCATACGGGTGGGGGCGGGCACCGTGGGGGGCGCGCGCAGGAAGGTCTTCACGCCCTCGCGGTGGAGGCGGTCTGCCTCGGCGCACAGGCGGATGGACTCCTCGGCCCGGGCCAGCGCGCGCGGCGCGTTCTCCAGGCGGGGGACGCGTGGCGCGAGGAACGCCTGCACCTCCGCGTGACGCTCGGAGTCGCAGAGGTTGCCCACCAGGCTGACGAGCCAGCCCAGCTCGTCCGAGCGCAGCCGCTCCGCGAGCGCGTCGAAGTTCTCACGGTAGAAGGCCCAGGCCAGCTCGCGTGTGTCGGCCGTCATGAAGGCGCCGGTGAGGATGACCTTCGTGTCCCGCAGGTCCATCTCGGTGCTCGTCACCAGGGGCAGCGCCTGCTTCACGAGCGCCGGGTCGCGGAAGCTGGCAATCGTGGTGAGCAGCTGGCTGCGCTCGTTCCGGTCCTCCGTCTTGCGGGCCCGGGCGAGGAGGGTGTCGAACAGGGCCTTGTCCCCATGTTGTGCGGCCACCGCCAGCACCAGGGGCACTGCCTCCGGGTCGAGGGACTTCCGGTCCGCCAGCCATCCCCTGGCGAGCTGACCTGCCTCCTTGCTCAGCACGGGGTCCTCTCCCTGCATCGTCGCCAGCTCCAGCAGCCGCGCGCGCTCCTGCTTCACGTCGTCGCTGTCGCCCGGCTTCGGCTCCCAGCCCAGCTTGCGGGCGCGAGGGCCATAGACTCCGCCCACCCAGGCGCGGAAGCGGGCACGGTCCTCCGTGGACAGTCCGTCCTCGTTGACGAGCTGGAGGAGCCGCGCGCCGCGCTGGACGATGAGGCGGTCCTCGTCATGCGCGGTGGCGGGGACGAGCCGCAGCGCCTCGCCGAGCGGCAAGTCCCCCCGGCTCACCGAGCCCTCCACGTCCGCCAGCAGCGCCAGTCGCTCCTCCACGGTGAGGCTCTTCGGAGGCGCGGCCAGCACCTGGGCGAGCTGCTCGCGCGTGTAGCTGGCGCGGTAGTAGCCCATGCCGCCCGCGTTGAGCAGCACCCACTTCGGGCAGTCGCGCATGGGCAGCGACAGCTCGCCCGTGGCCTCGCTGAGCATCGTGCAGACCCGGTGTGAGCCGCCGCCCGTCCCCGCGCGCACGCACACGGGCACGGACCACGTCTGCTTCGTGCTGCCGGTGGAGCCGGCCGGCAGGAAGCGCTCCTGCGACAGCTTCAGCCGCGTGGGCGTGCCCGGCTTGCACTGCAACTCGGCGGAGATGCGCGGGGCGCCGGGCTGGTCGATGAAGCTCCGGAACGAGCGGGCGAGGTCGGGGCTCGCGGCCTCGGACAGTGTGGTCGCGAAGTCCTCGGACGTGGCCACGCCCCAGGCGTGCTTGCGGATGTGGACGCGCAAGAGGTCCCGCATCTTCTCCGGGCCGAGCCACGCCTCGAACATGGCGATGACGGCCGAGCCCTTGGCGTAGGTGGTGCCATTGTCGAACGCGCCGAGCACGTCGTCATGCGTGTCCGCCGGCTTGCGCACGGGGAGCGCGGCCGAGAGCGTGTCCGCGTCGAGCGCGAAGGACAGCGCGTGCATGCTCGCCTCGCGCGAGAAGCCCCAGCCCGGGTCGAACCCGTCCATCTGCTTCCTGTCCAGCCACGAGGTGAGGGACTCGTTGAGCCAGATGTCGTCCCACCACTTGCAGGTGACGATGTCGCCGAACCAGTAGTGGCCCAGCTCGTGGCCCGCGATGGTGACGTACCACTTGCGGCGCGCGAGCGTCTCTTCGCCGGGGCGGATGAGCGTGAGGGGCTGACCGAGCGCGACGATGCCCGGGTGCTCCATGGTGCCCCAGTAGCGGGGCACCACCGCCACGTCGAGCTTCTCGTACGGGTACGCCTGGTCGAAGAAGTCCTCCAGGCTCTTCACGATGCGCGGGGTGGCGCTGGCCGCATAGGCCGTCTCCGGGCCGCGGCCCTTCGGGACGATGAAGCGCAGCGGCGCGGCGTTGCGGCCCACGGTGCCCGCGTCCACAACGTCGAAGGGGCCCACCATGAAGGCCACGAGGTAGCTGGGCATGGGGCGGCTCTCCGCGAAGGTGACGCGCTCGAGGCCCTCCGGCAGCGGCTCGCGGGAGACGACGGGGTGGTTGGCGAGCGCCACGTGCCCGGCCTTCACGGTGAAGCGCAGGCGCCAGGGCACCTTGAAGCCCGGCTCGTCGAAGCAGGGGAAGGCGCGGCGCGCGTCCACCGGCTCGAAGAAGGTGTAGAGGTAGGGCTCGCCGCGCTCCTCCACGCCGTAGATGCCGCGGCTGCGCTCACGGTCGATGTGGCCGGTGAAGGACAGGTGGATGACGGCCTTGCCCGCCGGGAGGGGCTCGGGAAGCAGCAGCCCGAGGCGTCCGTCGCTGGCGGTGGTGGTGCGGGCCTCCAGCGTGCGCGAGCCCGTCTCCACGCGGGCCTGCGTTATCTCCAGGTCCTGGCCGTGCAGCCACACCTGGCGCACGGGCTCGCGGACCTCCACGTCGATGGCGACGGCGCCGGAGAAGGTCGGCTCGGCGGGGAGGAGCTTCAGGTCCAGCGCGTAGTGGGTGGGCCGGACGGTGTCGGGGAGCCGCAGCGCGGGCGGTTGCGGCTCGGGATACGAGGGCGCCGCCGCCACGGGAGCGGGAGCGGGCGTCGCCGGCTCGGGCGCGTGGGCGCAGCGGAGGGCGACGAATGCGAGGAGGAGGGGGAGGGGCCAGCGCATGCCGCGAAACTAGCGCGCCTCCCCGGTGGATGGGGGATTGGGAAGCGGGAGGCGGGCTGTGTCATCCCGCCTCCCTGCAACCTCCTGGAGCGTGCGCGCGGGCGCCGGTGCTCCAGCCCGGCCTCAGAACCGGATGAGGAAGGCGTCGTAGCTGCCCGCGCTGGTGTTGCCGCCGAGGCCGCCGTACGTGAAGCCCGTCATGTACGTGTTGCCGCTGGCGTCCACGGCCACGCCGCGGCCCTGGTCGGGGCGGGAGGTGCCCACCACGCGCGTGCCGAGCTTGGTGCCCAGGGCGTCATAGCGCGCGAGGAACGCATCGCTCAGCCCGGCGGAGGGGTTTCCGTCGAACACGCCGCTGGTGTAGCCCGTCACCTGCACGGTGCCATCCGCGGCCACGGCCACGCTCTGGGCGTAGTCCGGCTGGGTGCCGCCCAGCAGGCGGCTCCACTGGCGGTTGCCCTGGTTGTCATAGCGCGCGAGCAGCGCGTCGTAGGTGCCGGCCTGGGGATTTCCGTCCAGCGTGCCGAAGGTGTAGCCCGCCAGGTACACGCCGCCGTCCGGGCTCACCGCCACGCTGGTGGCGTAGTCGAGGTCGGACGCGCCCACCTGCCGCACCCACTGCTGGGTGCCGAGGATGTCCAGCCGCATCAGGAAGATGTCGGTGCCCACCGGGGTGGTGGTGCCGTCGAGGCTGCCGAAGGTGTAGCCGGTCACGTAGACCTCGTGCGTGGGCGTCACCGCGATGCCCTGCGCCACGTCGCTCTGGCTGGAGCCGAGCTGCTGCAGCCAGTAGGGGTTGCCGGCCGTGTCGTACAGGGCCACCACCACGTCGTAGTTGTTGGGGTTGCCGCCGTTCGCGTAGCTGCCCCCGGTGTAGCCCGCGACGTACAGCGTGTCGTCCGTGCCCACGGCCACGCCCGTGGCGAAGTCATCCATGACGGTGCCGCGCTGGCTCAGCCACAGGCGGTTGCCCTGCGCGTCGTACTTCGTGACGAAGAAGTCGAGGCCGCCCGCATTCACGTAGAAGTCGAAGCCGCCGAAGGTGTGGCCGACCACGTACACGTTGCCGTCCGCGTCGGTGGCCACCGCCGTGGCGCGGTCGTCCTCGCTGGTGCCGAGCTGATGCACCCACTGCAGCGCGCCGGCGGTGTCGTACTTCGAGATGAAGACGTCCTGGCCGCCCGCTCGCGGCTCCGGCCCGAGCTGGCCCGTGGTGTTTCCCACCACGTACACGCTGCTGCCCGAGACGGCCACCGCCTGGGCCTGCTCGTCCAGGTTCGACCCGAGCTGCCGCACCCAGGCGGGCGCGGGAACCTGCGCCGAGGCGGGAAGTGGTGCGCCCAGGGCCGTCACGACGCCCGCCAGACCGAACATGCTCCACAGGGACTGCTTCATCACGCGACTCCATTCACGGAAGAGGAAGAGCAGCGCCGTGGATGTCGCGCACGCGACGCACAACGGCCCACGCGGGGACGGCGTGTCCCACGGCAGTTGTTGCAAGAGCACACCAGTGGCGCGGACGGAAGTGGGTAAAACGAGACTTCACCGGACAGACAAATAAGGCTGAAGGCCCGCGCTATCGTCAGCACCTCCACCCGCACGGCGCCGGCTCCCAACCCGCTTCAGGTAGGTCGGTGAACCCGCTCACCGCGCAGGCAACTCGCGGAAGGTGATGCCGGGCAGTTCCAGGTGGTGCACGGCCTCCATGAACCGCTCCGTGCCGACAATCACCGTGGCGAAATTGCCGACCCGGAAGAGGTCGAGGTCCATGGGCAGGGAGGCAACGTCCAGGGTAGCGACCTCTGGCAGCCGGAACCCGACCCGGCCGCAGGTGACGCACGGTGGAGGCAGGTCGGGAGGCATACAGTCCGGGTGCAGCCGGCCGTGCGGCTCTATCTGCAGCTCCAGCAACTCCGGCGCGTCCTTCTTGCGGAATCGCAGCTCCGTGCGACAGCCGAGGAGACCGCGCACACCTTCCGCCTGGAGGCGCTCCAGCGCATCCCGGTGCGCCAGCCACAGGATGTCACCCTGCGATGTGAACGGGCCGAACTTCCCGGAGGCCGTGCCAACCAGCGGCCCAAAGCTTGTGCCGGGGGGCAGCTTCGCGTTTGGAGGGGCCAGAGGACGCACCAGCTCCCGAAGTCGCTCGAACTCCGCGACAGGGACCGGCCTCGAGCGGAAACTCTCCTGCTCCGAAAGTTGCGACAGGTCCACTCCCGGATACTGGTGTCCTGCACTCCCCCACGTAACTCCGCATGTGTCGCACTTCACGCCGGGCAGGTGCCACTTATGTGCGGCGTCGAAGTCTCCTTTGAAGCGCGCCCACATCGTCCTGTCCCGCGTGAGTTCAAAAAAACGGGTCATCTGCTCTGGGGTCCTCAGGCGCCTGGACGGGAGTAGTAGGGCTGAATGGGGCCGCCGCTGAGCTCGAAACGATGGATGAGCTCCCCTGCGTGTTTGTAGATCTCCGCTGGTGAGGGAGTCTCGTTCTTTCGCCTGAACTCGCGCCAGGCTTCGTTCCAGAGACCTCCCGAGGGTCCTCCGTCATGAATCCGCCTGTGCATGTCGCGCGGAATCGGCATGGTGTAGTCGTGGATTTTGACCCCCCTCGCCTCGAACCACTCCGCCAGGTCCCGAGCCTGGGGGAAGATGTGGTGCTTCTCCCAGCGTCCGGGAGTGAGCTGGCGTGACGGCGGAATGAGCCTGTCAGGGGCGCCATTCCAGTTGGGGAAGACCATGACGGCCCCCCGGGGGAGGTTCTGCGCGCCTCCCCAGTTCCTTCGGGGACCACTCCCCGGCGCCGCAGCTACGGGAGGGCGTGCAGGAGGGAAGCGCGCCAACTCGACTTCACCGGGCGCGTCCTCGCAGCGGTAGAAGCCGCAGGCGTCACCCAGGCACAGCATGGTGACGCACTGGTCGTCTTGAAGCTCATCGCACTCCACCGCCGCCAAGTGAGCATCCGGAGTCGTGGAGCAGCCCAACGACGCGGCCAGCAGCGAAAGCCACAAAGCGAGAATAGTTCGCATAGATGGTGAAACCTAACATCGCGGCAGCTACTTCGCGCTGAGGGCCGCTGCGCGAGGTGCCGCACGTCGGCGGCGGCCCGTGCGCGGCCTCGCCTTCAGCCCGTGCGTGTTGTCGGGCAGCATCTGCATTGAGACGTGCCCCTGCCGCCAACCGCGTGTCAGGGCACGTCCGTTGTCCCGGAGGACTCTGGGAACTGGACGTTGCCCAGGATGACCGGGCGCTTGCCGTCCGTGGCCCAGATGGTCAGCGTGTACGGCCCCGGGCTGGTGGTGTTCGTGGCTTCGGCCTCCACCACCACCTTGCCCTTTTTGCCCGGCTGATGCGGCGCCGTTTGCCACACCCTCAGCACCCGGAGCGCGGTGCCATCCTTCGCCTGCAAGGCCGCGCCCTCCGCCCGCCATGTCTCGGTTCCGCGCGCGCCTTCCAACCGCACCGCGAGCGCGAAGCTCCTGGCGGCTCGGTAGGTGACCACATTCGTCGCTGTCAGCGCGCTTCGCCGGTGAAGAACGAAATCACGCGCCGACAAGCGCACCTGGACGCCTTTGTCGTCCATGTGCTCGGCGGCGAGCAGGCCGGTGAGGCCTTCTGGCCGGGACTGGGCCGCCTGCAACCGGGCGACCTCCTCTTTCAGACGCCGCACTTCCGCCTCTTTCTCCTCCAGCTCCGCCTGGAGGTTGGCGGCAGGACGCGGGTGGCGGAACACCTCCACCTGCCGCTCGGCCAGTGTGGCGTGCACCACCAGGAGGAAGTCCGCGCTCGTGGGCACCGCGTCGTCCTCGAAGTGAACGGTGAGCTGCAGTTCCTCCTCCGCCTCGAGGTTGGAAGCGGGCAGCAGCGTGAGCGTGTCCTCATTCAGCCGCACCCGCCCGAAGCGCTCACGCTCCTGCAGCTCCACGCGCGCCACCGCCGTGTCGAAGACCAGGACCGTCCCCACGCCCGGGCTGATGCGCACCTTCGGAGGCGGGCTTGCGCGCCTCGGCCCGAGGGTGATGCGGCGCGTGCCCGGCGTCCACGGGTCGACTTCCGGCTGAGCGGTGGCAGGGGGCACGACAAGCAGGGCACATGTCAGCAGGACCGCGCCAAAGGGACTCAGCACGAAGGCGTACCTCCAGAGTGGGGACTCAGCGAATGGGCCGTGCCGCCGCCACTCCATGCGCCTGTGTCATGAGAACAGTCACGGCATCACTCGAAGTGGTCCACCGCTCTCAACGCCACGGTGGAAATGATGCGCGCGGAGTCCACGGCGGTACTGCCTGGCTCGCGTCGCACGCCCCGGACCCTCTCTTCAAAGTCACGCAGCTCCAGGCAGACGGGGAAGACGTCCCCCTGCTCCGTCCGGCCCTCGGTGAAGCGGCCGTAGACACGCTCACCCACGATGAGCCGCCCGCTCACGGTTCCATTGTCCAACTGCCCAAGCTCGCCCACTTCGACGCGGATCCAGCCGTCGCGCACGGGGACCACGTCCACTCCCTTGTCGGGATGGCGCCCGGGCAAGATTCCGGAACCCGAATCGCCTACGTAGATGCCCAGCTTCTTCATGGACTCCACGGCCCCCACGGGGCACGGCTCGGCGGGAGGTTTCTCGCGAAACTGCGGTCCCCCGGGGCAGGCCAGGGCGGTGCAGGCGGCCGCGGCGGCGGCAACGCGCGCCAGGGAGCCGGAGAGGCGGGCCGGGCGGGGCTGCGCGGGAGTGGCGGGAGGAGGAGTTGCAGGCTGCTTCACGGGTGACTCTTCTTTCTGCACGTGCGCCGCCGGCGGGGCGACGACCGCGGGAGTGGAGGCCGCCAACAAGGGGGCGGCTGCGGCCCGCTCAGCTTCTGGCGGCGCGGCGGACGGCGCCATTTCCCTACCGGAAGACAGAGATGGAGGCGCGTGTGCCCGCATCATCAGCGTCGCTCCCGCGACGAGGCTGGCCACAAGGCCCATGAGGACAGCCCACTTGAAGCTGCTCCGCGTCCCCACGGGCGGCTCGGCGGAAGGAGCGGGCGGTGCCACCGTGCCAGCCGCGGCGGGGACGGGCCCATCGGGCACGATTCCGTCAGGCAGCCGGCCCCGGCGTGGCACGTCCCCTCCGGCCTCGCCCTCCAGCATCCATGCTTCCTCGTCGTCCTCCGGCATCTCGGGTGGCGCGGCGGGAGCGGAGGCCTTGCTCTCGCAGAGCGGCACGTCCCAGGCGTCGTCCGCTTCGGCCAGCTCCGCCTCCAACGACTCGGCCAGTGCGCCCGCGCTGGAGAAGCGTGCTTCCGGCTGTTTCTCCAGCAGCCGCATGCAGAGCGTCCCCAGCGTTGGGGGCACGCGCGGGTTCGCCGCGTGCGGAGCCGCGGGCGTCCTCGAGATGACGGCTTCCACCTCCGTCGCGGACGAGGGCGCGGCGAAGGGGTGCCTGTCCGTGAGCACCCAGTAGAGGAGGACACCCAGGGCATACAGGTCGTCCGCCGCCGTGGAGACGTAGTGCGCGTCGGCGCCTTCCCCGTGTGCCCGGCGGAAGGCCAGCGCCTCTGGGCTGCGGTACTGCGGCGTGCCGGGAGGCAGCACCTCCCGTGTCAGGCGCGGCGCCCCCGGATACGAGCCCACGCCGAAGTCCACCAGCACCGCCTGTCCGGTGGCGTCGCGCACCACCACATTGCTCTCCTTCACGTCCCGGTGCAGCACGCCACTGTCGTGGGCCGCCGCGAGTCCAAGCGCCAGATCCAGCACGAGGCTTCCCGCGCGGCGTGCGCTGGGGTTCTCCTCCGCCACCCAGTCGTTCAGCGTCCGCCCCTCCACCAACTCCATGGCGATGTAGAACCACTGGGGCGCCCTGTCGGGCCAGAGCCCGCAGGCATGGAAGCGGACCACGTTGGGGTGGCCCAGCCGCGTGAGGATGGCCACCTCGCGTTGCGCCCATCCACCCAGCGCGGAGAGCGACTGCAACTTGAGCGCGAAGGAGTGGCCCCCACGGCGCGCGCGGAAGACGGCGCCGCAGCCGCCCCGTCCCAGTAGCCCCTCCACCGAGAAGCCACCCACATCCGCGCCAGGCTCCACGTCCGCGAAGAGTGGGTCTCTCATGGGGCCGTCTCCCGGCGGCCGGCGACACCCTTGCCTTCCTCATGAATACCGGCGCCGACAAGGCGCATCAGGACTTCCTCCAGGAGTGGATGGGCGGCAGCAAGCCCAGGAGCGAGGCTGCGCACGACCCCAGGCAGCCGCACCACGGGGCGGCAGCGGGCGGCGCTACCAAACGGGAAGTCTATCACGCGCTATACCTCGCTGATATAGCTCGCGCCCCAAGAAAAGAATGCCCGGCGGATGAAGTCACGCGGGTGGCAGTGCGCTACCTTCACTCGCACGCATGGACGAACAACTGGGAATGATGGTGGGCAAGGCGATGCGCGAAGCGCGGGCGCGCCTGGGGCTGACACAGGTGGAGGTCGCCGCCATGGTGGACATGCACCCCATGGTCTACAGCCGCGTAGAGCGCGGGAAGATGGTGCCCAGCACGGGCATGATGCGCCGTCTGAGCATGGCCCTGCGCACCCCCACGGACGAGCTGCTGGGGCTGGCCCGTCCCGACAAGGAGGCCCGGCGCGGCGCGCAGAAGGAACCGCCGCTGCTGCGCCGGCTGGTGACACTGGCGCGCGAGCTGGATGAAGAGCAACTGGAAGCGCTCGTCGTCATGGCCCGCGCGCTGTCACGCTAGCCGTCGCCCCAAGCGCCTCCAGAGAGCCACTGGAGCGCAGCGAGCGTGGCGGCCCGCTAGGTCCGGCGCTTCCTGCCTCCCGCGGAAACGTCCGGCTCATGTGACTCCAGCCCCGCGGGGAACAGGCGCTCATCCTCCAGGTCCACCTCGCCCCGCGCGGCGCTGGCCTCGCTGATGAGCTGCGCGAGTTCCGCAGCCGCTTCCTGGCGCCCGTAGGGGCTGGCCTGCCATTCGCGCGCGAGACATGCGCGCAACGCGTCCCGCATCTGTCCGGCCGTGGCGTAACGGCCAGTGGGCTCACGTCGCAGGACACGTTGGAGGACGGCCTGGAAGTCCTGGGGCAGACCGGCCACCGCCCGGACGACTGCGTCTGGCTTGCAGGCCGCCATGAGCGCGAGAAGCCGGGTCAGTGGCAGCGAGGGTTGCTCTTCCACATCCACCTTCGCCAGCGCGCCTTCCGGTGCTTCGGCAATCTCCTCCATGGCTTCCTGGAAGAGGTGGCGCCCTGTAGCCAATTCCAGCAGCACCAGCCCCAGCGAGAAGAGGTCGGCGGCGGGCGTCAGTCTCCGCAGGCTCAGATACTCCGGTGAGGAATAGGCGACGTCCCCTTTGCGGAGGGCCCCTTGCGTTACTTCGCGCCCCACCAGACGCGAGTAGGCGACCCCGAAGTGCGTCAGCTTCACGGCCCCGTTCCTGCTGATGCTGACGTTGCGAGGGCTGACGTCCCTGTGCACCAGGCCCAGCGGACGGCCCGCGTCGTCGGTGAGCTGGTGGGCATGGTGAAGCGCGTCGGCAATCTCCGCGCCGACGTGCAGCGCGAAGGGAATGGAGACAGGCCGGTGCCGCATCGCCATGAGGCACAGGACGCCATCCAGGGTGGGGCCGTCCACGTACTCCATGATGACGTACGGCTTGCGCTCATGAATCTTGAAGTGGTGCACCTGGGCAATGGCCGGGTGATTGAGCCGGTAGGCCAGTTGCACCTCCTCCACCAGTCGCTGCCGCCGCTCGAAGGTGGAAGGGCTGCGCACCCGCCGGATGACGACGGGGCCCGCCAGCCCGTGTTTCTCGTGACGCTCGGCCAGCATCAGCACCTCGCCGTCATCCCGCCGCTCCAGGACCCGGACGAAGTCGTAGCGCGTGTCATTCACGTGGAAGAGCGTATGGCGCCCGCCCGGCGCTTCCAGTGCTTCCTCTTCCTCGGTGATGAAGGTGGGCGCAGTGAGCGGCGCAGCTACAGGCGTCACAGGGGGCTTCATGCAGACTCCGGAAGCGGGGTGTACTTCCGGAGTCTATCTACAGCTAAGTCTATGGGATACGCATTTGCGGCATCACGGCTGCGGATGTCCGGCCACTCCACCGGTCTCAGGACGTCTCAGGCCAGGCTGAAGGCCCGCGCCACGGTCAGCACCTCGACTCTGACGGCGCCGGCTTCCCGAAGTGCCGTGGCAGCGGCACGCGCGGTGGCGCCCGTGGTGAAGACGTCATCCACGAGCAGCACCTCGCGGCCCTTCACGATGGGGGACGCGGTGAATGCATCGGCCACGTTGTGCGCGCGCTCGGACTCCGTCAGCCCCACCTGTCGCTGTGTCTCCCGGGTGCGCGTGAGCCAGCCCACCGGTGCCTCACGCCCCGTGGCCTTCGCCAGCGTTCCCGCGAGAAGCTGTGCCTGGTCGTACTTGCGTGAGTGATAGCGGCGCGTGTGCAGCGGCAGCGCCACCACGAACTCCGGTGCCCCACCCAGGAACGTCCGGGCCTCACCCGCCAGCAATTCCCCCAGCGGCGCGGCCAGCTCCGGATGGTCCTCGTACTTGAACCGATGGATGGCCCTCGCCACGGGCCCTTCGTGGGCGAACGGAGCCCACCCCCGGGAGAACGGAGGTGGCACCGCGCGGCACCGGGGACAGGCTCCCCCGGGAAACGTCCCGGGCTCCGCGCAGGTGCGGCAGCACGCGGGCGGCAGTCGCTCCAGCGCGGTGTCGCACGGCTCGCAGAAGAATGCCCCCGGGCCCGGCAACACCTTCGCGCAGGCGATGCACGAAGGTGGGTAGAGCAAATCCAGCAGCGCCTTCAGCACCGGCACGCCTCCGGCGCGCTGCTCAAGGGAACAGCCCCATCCGGTTCATCTCCTTCGACTGCGGCAGCCCCATCACCTTGCACAGCGTGGGGGCGATGTCCGCGAGGATGCCGGGGCGCAGCTTCTGCCCCCGGAAGTCCGGGTGGATGAGGTGGAAGGGCACCGGGTTGAGCGTGTGCGCGGTGTGCGGCTCGCCCGTCACCGGGTCCACCATCTGCTCGCAGTTGCCGTGGTCGGCGGAGATGGCCATCACCCAGCCGTTGCGCTCGCACGCCTTGCCCAGCACGCCCAGGCACTCGTCCACCACGCGCACCGCCTTCATCGTCGCTTCCAGTTGGCCGCTGTGGCCCACCATGTCCGGGTTGGCGAAGTTCACCAGCGCGAAGTCGTACGTCCCCGCGTCGAGCCGCCGCACCAATTCCGCCGTCAGCTCGCGCGCGGACATCTCCGGCTTCAAGTCATATGTCTTCACGTCGCGCGGGCTGGGCACCATGTGCCGGTCCTCGCCCGGGTACACCACCTCGCGGCCGCCGTTGAAGAAGAACGTCACGTGCGCGTACTTCTCCGTCTCCGCCGTGCGCAATTGCCGCAGTCCCTTCTGCGACAGCAGCTCCGGGAAGATGTCCTGCGGCTGGTCGGGCGCGAAGGCAACCGGGAGGTCGAACGTCTCGTCGTACTGGGTCATGCACACGTAGCGCCCCAGCCGCAGCCCGCCCCGGTCGAACTCCTTGAAGTCCGGGTATGCGAGCGCCTTCGTCAGCTCCCTCGCCCGGTCCGCGCGGAAGTTGAAGAAGACCACCGTGTCGCCGTCCTGGATGCGGCCCACCGGCGTGCCGTCGCCGCTGGCCAGCACCGTGGGCTTCACGAACTCGTCCGTCACCTTCTCCGCGTAGGACGCGCGGATGGCGCTCAGCGCGTCCGGCGCCTTGGGGCCGCGGCCGTACACCAGCGCCTCGTAGGCGAGCTGCACCCGGTCCCACCGCTTGTCGCGGTCCATGGCGTAGTAGCGCCCGCTCACCGTGGCGATGCGGCCCGCGTGCGTCTCGTGGAGGAAGCGCTCCAATTCCTCCACGTAGCCCAGCGCGCTCTGCGGCGGCGTGTCGCGCCCGTCCAGGAAGGCGTGCACGTAGACGTGGGGGACACCCCGCTCGCGCGCGGCACGCAGCAGCGCGTACAGGTGCTCCATGGACGAGTGCACGCCACCCGGAGACACCAGCCCCAGCAGGTGCAGCGCCTTGCCGTCCGCCTTCACGCCGTCCATGGCCGCGCGCAGCACGGGATTCTGTCCCAGCTCACCGGACTCGGCCGCGCGATTGATGCGCACCAGGTCCTGGTAGACGATGCGGCCGGCGCCGATGTTGGTGTGGCCCACCTCCGAGTTGCCCATCTGCCCCTCGGGCAGGCCCACGGCCAGTCCGGCCGTCTGCAGCTCGGTGAAGGGGTAGGGGCTCGCCAGCTTGTCGAGGTGGGGCGTGCCGGCCAGGAGGATGGCGTTCGCATCTCGCTCCTGGCGGATGCCCCAGCCGTCCAGGATGCAGAGCAGGACCTTGTGCGCGGGAGTCATGCCCGAACCCTAACCATGGGGGCGGCGGGCGGAGAGGACAAAAAGCGGCTGCCCCTCAACCTGGCGGGCAGGAAGCCGTCACTCCCCCCGGGCGCGCGTCTTGTACGTCAGCACCGGGGCCAGCGTGGCCACCACCCGCACCAGGCCCGCCTCCACCAGGTCCGTCACCACCCGGTCGATGGCCTTGTACGCGTGGGGCGCCTCCTCGAAGAGGAGGTCCTTGTTCTCACACACCACGTGGCTCTTGAACGACGTGCGCGTGAGGGACTCCGCGGTGAAGCGCTCCTTGATGCGCTCTCGGGCGGCGGTGCGCGTCCACTTGCGGCCGGCGCCGTGCGCCAGGCTGTGCGCGCTGACCGTCCCGTCTCCCACCGGCGCCACCAGGTAGCTCAGCGCGCCGCGACTGCCGGGAATCACCACCGGGCCCTCGTCCGACGGCGCCGCGCCCTTGCGGTGCAGCCACTGCGTGCGCCCGTCGACCTTCAGCGGGGTGACGCTGTTGTGGCAGACATCCAACACCCGCCGACCCAGCGCGCCAATCCCGTCCAGCATCCGCCTTGCCACCAGCGCCCGGTTGGCCCGGGCCCACTCCACCGCGTGGTCATGCCGCGCCAGGTACGCCCGCGCCTCCGCCGAGTCATCCCCCAGCCCGCCCGCGGCGTGCCGGTCCACGTGAGAGCGGAGAATCGCCTCGCCCAGGCCGCGCGAGCCGGAGTGCACCAGCAGGAGCAACCGGTCCGCCGCCAGCCCCAGCGCCGCGAAGGCCTCCGCGTCGTGCACCGCGTCCACCCGCTGCACCTCCGCGAAGTGGTTGCCACCGCCCACCGTGCCCAGGGCCGCCTCGAAGCCGGTGGCCTTCACCCCCTGCTCCGAGAGAAAGCCCTCCGCGTCACCGCTCCACGGCCCCTCCAAATCCAGCTTCGACGCCCACCGCTCCGCCTTCGCCTTGCGTGCCAGGAGGTCCACGTCGAAGAGCCCCATGCCACAGCCGATGTCGTTGCCGACGAGGTAGGGATAGAGGAAGCCCTCGGAGGTGAAGGCGGCGCCCACCGGTGCGCCCTTGCCGGGGTGCAGGTCCGGAAGCCCCACCGCCAGGCGCATGCCGGGCAGGCGCGCCATGGCTTCGAGTTGTCGCACCGCCTCGCCCTCCACCCACGACTGGGGCGAGGCGATGATGCGGACGTGCGCCGTGGGCGCGGAGGAAGGGGTTGCGGAGGCGGCGGTGCTCATGAGCCCGCAGACGCCACGCCCGGCGCCGCCCTGACGGGCAGGCTCGCTGTCCCCGAGCCTGCCCGGCTGCCTACTTGTGGTAGGGCTCGCCCTTGAGGATGGTGAAGGCGCGGTAGAGCTGCTCGATGAGCACCACCCGCGCCAGCCGGTGCGGCAGCGTCATCTTCGACAGCGACAGCGTGAGGTTCGCCGCTTCACGCACCCGCGTGTCCAGCCCCTCGTCGCCGCCGATGATGAAGAGCAAATCCTTCGCGCCCGTCTGCGCCTTGGCCACGTAGCGGCTCAGCTCCACCGAGTCGAGCAGCGAGCCGCGCTCGTCCAGCGCAATCAGCCAGTCCTGCGGCTTGCGCCTGGCGAGAATCGCGTCGGCCTCGGCGGTCTTCGCCTCGCCCGGCTTGAGCTTCTTGCCGCTGGCCTCGGGCAGCTCCACCAGCTCGAAGCGGGTGTAGTGCCCCAGGCGTTTGGCGTACTCCTGGACCGCGGGCTCATACAGGCCCGAGCGGTCCTTGCCGATGGAGAGGAGCCTGACTTTCAGGCCACCTTCTCCCGCGCCGCGTCGGCCCAGAGGCCCTCGAGGTCATAGTGCGCGCGCAGGTCCGAGAGGAACAGGTGCGCCACCACCTCGCCGTAGTCCAGCAGCACCCACTGGCCCGTCTCCAGGCCCTCGGTGCCGATGGGACGGTGGCCGCCCTCTTCGGCCGTCTTGAGCTGCACCTGGACGTTCTCCGCCATGGCGCTCACCTGACGGTCGCTCTCGCCGGAGGCGATGATGAAGTAGTCCGCGTAGGACGTCATGCCCCGCACGTCGAGGATGACGACGTCCAGCGCCTTCTTGTCCACGAGGAGCTGGGCGATGCGCTGGGCCAGCGCCTTCGCCTGGGGGTTCTCCGCGGGGCCCGCCTTCTGCTGCGGGGCGGGTGGCAGCCTCGCCTTCTTGCTGCGCAACGGGGCCCGGCCCGCCGTCTTCTTGCGCGCGGGGGCCTTCTTGCCGGCAGGCCCCCTGCCCGCGGGAGCCTTGCCCGCCGTCTTCTTCTTCGCCGGTGTCTTGCCGGCGCTCTTTTTCGCGCTCGTCTTCTTCTTTGTGGCCATGTGCCGCGCACCCTACCGCACCCTTGGCAAGGGGACAGCGGTCCTCTATCTCCTGTTGTCCATGAGCGACGCCCGGCTGGAGCAGTTCAAGAAGATGGTGGCCAACTTCCCAGACTCCCCCATGAGCCATTTCTCACTGGGGAAGCTGTACCTGGAGCGTCGGGAATACGCCGAGGCGGCCCGGGCCCTGGAGTCCGCCGTCAGGCTGGACCCGGGGTACGCCGCCGCCCTCGTGGCCCTGGGCGACGCCTGGGCCGGGGCGGGGGAGACGGCGAAGGCCCGGGAGGTGCTCGGCCGGGCGAAGGCGCACGCCCTGTCCCAGGGACACCCCGGTCTCGCCGAGGAAATCGACGAGCGCATCGCCGACCTGGACTGAAGTCACCCCGTCAGTCGCGCCAGGTGAAGCCCACGCCGAAGACCTGGCGCGTGTAGGTGAGGCCATTGCGGGGCAGCCGCGTGCTCCACAGGCCCCAGGACACCTCCGCGTCCACCTTCTCCGTCACGGGGCGGGCCAGCTTCAGGGAGAGCGAGTTCTGCCCCTCGTCCTCCTCCACGAGGATGATTTCGGGGGAGAGGAAGATGCCGTCCGGGTAGGTGCTGAAGCCCAGCGAGCCCTGGGCCAGCAGCGTCATCCGCCAGGGCAGGCGCAGCCCGGCGTTGCCCGTGACGCGGTGCCGCAGCACCGTCTCCCCGAAGCTGTTGGAGGAGGACTCCTGGTAGGCGTACGTCAGGCCCAGCGCCACGGGGCCCCGGTAGTTGTACGAGGCGCCGGCGGTGAGGGCCCCGTCCTCGCGCCGGCCCGGGGAAGGAACCGTCGTTCCGGGCCGCGTCCGCGCCTGGGTGCCGTAGCCCCGCGAGCCCCAGTCTCCGAAGAGGGACATGCTGTGCCGGCGGTCGAAGCGGTAGCGGCCCAGCACGCCCACCTCCGCGCCGCCGAAGTTGGCGGTGGCGTCCGGCCGGTACACGAAGCGCCGGGCCCCCGCGCGCAGCCGCAGCGCCAGGCGCACGTCGGGTGCGTATTCGACGAAGGCGCTCGTCCCCAAATCGGAGTACGCCCGCGAGCCACCGCGCCTGTCCTTCGCGTGGCCCTCCAGGCCGACGCCGAACTCGGAGCCCAGCGCGAGCGAGCCCTCCAGGGCGCCGGCCTGCACCAGCGTGTCCTCGTCCGTGAAGCCCAGGTACTTGCGCACGCCCAATTCGTAGCGGCCCACCAGCTGCGAGCGCTCGAAGGTGCCGCGGCCCTCCGCGGAGCCGAGCAGGCTGAAGGCCCCGTCCAGGCCGTTGTTGGCCCCGGTGGCGGCGTCGGAGAAGTCGCGGGACGCGTTGGTGTCCACCAGCATCCGGCTGGTGGCCTTCAGCGCGCCCTCCCACTCGGCCGCGGGCGCGGGGCCGGCGGCGAGCACGCAGAGGGCAAGCAGGAGGTGTGGGCGGGAGCGGGCCACGACGCGCGCACCATAACCGGCCCGGCGCCTGCACGCCCCACTCGCGGGAGGGCGCGCCCGTCCGGCAGGTCGGCCTCGACGGTGACGGGCCCCCCTGCGGCCCGATACACTCGAGACATGCGCCTCGTGTCCCTCCTGGCGGCGGCGGGCCTCGGGCTCGCCGCCTGTGCCCCCTCTTCCTTCATCACCGAGCTGAAGGGCGAGTCCACCGTGCCCGCGGGGCCCCCCGGCGCCACCACCGACCTCAATGCCTTCCCCAGCATCAGCAGCTTCGCGGGGCTGGACTTCGACAAGAACCAGGACTTCAAGAACCAGGGCATCAGCAAGGGCGACGTGACGTCCGCGAAGGTGAAGTCCCTGACGCTCAAAGTCCTCAGCCCCAATGACCAGGACCTCACCTTCCTGGACTCGGTGGAGTTCTTCGCGCGGGCCGGAGACCGCGAGGAGCGCATCGCCCGGAGGCAGGACATCTCCCGGCTGAACCTCCGGCCGCCCAACCCCGTCCTCACGCTGGACGTGGACGACACGGAGCTGCAGCCCTTCGTGTCCGCGCCCACCATGAGCATCATCGTCCGCGGTCGCGGGCGCATGCCGGAGCGTGACGTGCGTCTGCAGGCGGTGGTGACGCTCGAGGTGGAGGGCGGGCTGCTGTAGCAGCGGCCCGCTTCAGCGCTTCTCCAGCTCCTGGGCGCGGTGCTCCAGCGTGGAGGCACGGCCGTCCAGCTCGCGGGCCAGGGCCTCCAGCTTCGCGGCCTCGGCCTCCAGGGAGGCCAGGTCCACCGGCCCGCCCGCGGCCAGCGCCTGGGCGCGTACCGACTCCACCTGCGGCCGGCGGTCGCTCGCGCGCGCCGAGCTGGCGGGCGAGATGGGGCCGGGGCCACTGACGTCATCGGGCGTGCTGATTTCCGGAGGCGGCGCGGGGTCCCCGACGGGAACGGGGGCGCCCGCCGAGTCCTCCTGGAAGGTGGGGCTGCCACCCCGGCTCCCGCTGCGGTCCACCTGCACGCGGTCGCCGGACAGGCGCACGCGGAGCCGGCGGTCCTGCTCGTCGAACATCGACTCCTCGCCGAGGAAGTCGTTCATGCGCCGGTCCAGGTCGCGCTCCTCGCGCACCTCGGTGATGCGCCCGCGCAGGGCCTTGAGCCGCTCGCGCACCTTGTCCTCGGTGTCGCGCAGCGTGTCCGCCTGCTCCAGCAAATCCTCGGGGTCATCCCCTCCGGAGGTCGCCCCGTCCAGCGCCGGCACCCGCGAGGCAGGCAGCGCCGCGCGCACGGCCTCGCGCTCGGCGCGCGCGGTGCGCATGGCCTCCAGCAGCTTCGCGCGCTGGCCCCGGTCCGTCGTCGCGTCCCAGGCCGAGCGCAGCCGCGAGAGCTCCTCCGACAGCGCGGTGTGCAGCGCCAGGTGCGCGCGCTCCGACTCGCCCTCCGCCGCCGCCACCGACTGCGCCAGCCCGGTGAGCGAGCCGCTCAGCTCCTGCGAGCGCCGCAGCGCCGCCTCCAGCTCAGTGCCCGCCGTCAGCCGCCCCTGGCGCGCCGACTTCAGCGCCTCGATTCGCGCCGCCAGCCCGTTGAGCTCCTCGCGCAGCGACTGCTGCTGGCCGCGCAGCGAGCGCACCTCCGTGCGCGCCGTCTGCGCCCGCCCGCGCACCGCCTCCAGCCCGGACGCGCCCCATGCGGGCACGCCAAGCAGCAGGCACAGCAGGAGGGCGGAGAGGCGGGGGTTCATCGACGGGGCTTCCTGAGCAAGGCGGATGCCAGACCACCCCTGTCCTCCGGTACGAGTCCGGCGGGAAAAGCCGGGCGATTCCAGGGGCTTGGAGCCACCGGGAGGGAGTGGGAGGGGGTGGGACGGCGGTGGAAAGTCATGGTTGCGGGTCGGGGTGTCACGGATTTTCGAGGCTCAACCCTCCTCGGGGGGCGTGCCTTTCGGGAGGAAGCCGTACTTCTCCAGCTTGTAGTACAGCGCGGACGTCTTGATGCCGAGCAGGCGCGCGGTCTCCGTCTTCACGCGGCCGGCCTTCTCGTACGCGCGGGCGATGAGCTGCCGCTCCAGGTCCTCGAGGATGTCGGGGAGGGGCCGGTCTCCATGGGGCACGGGCAGGCCCGCGTCCATGCGCGGCGTGCCGCCGGTGAGGTGCGAGGGCAGGTCCACGTCGGTGAGCACCTCGCCCTCGGCGAAGACGAGCGCCTGCTCGATGACGTTCTCCAATTCGCGCACGTTGCCGGGCCACGCGTGGCGGGCGAGCGCGCGCAGGGCGCTGTCATCCAGCCCGGTGATGCGGCGATTCACGCGGGCGGCGTGCTTGGCCACGAAGTGGCGGGCGAGCACGGCGATGTCCTCGGGCCGCTCGCGCAGGGGCGGCAGTATCAGCGGGACGATGTGCAGGCGGTAGTAGAGGTCCTCGCGGAAGCGGCCCGCCTTCACCTCGGCCTGCAAGTCCCGGTGGGTGGCGCTCACCACGCGCACGTCCACCTTGAGCGTCTCCTCGCCGCCCACGCGCTGGATTTCCTTCTCCTGCAGCACGCGCAGGAGCTTCGTCTGCACGGAGGCGGGAATCTCGCCAATCTCGTCGAGGAAGAGGGTGCCGCCGTCGGCGAGCTCGAAGCGGCCCAGCTTGCGCTTCACCGCGCCGGTGAAGGCGCCGCGCTCGTGGCCGAACAGCTCGCTCTCCAGCAGCGTCTCCGCGAGCGCCGCGCAGTGCACGACGACGAAGGGTCCGTCCTTGCGCGGGGACATCTGGTGGACCATGCGGGCGACCAATTCCTTGCCGGTGCCGCTCTCACCGCGCACCAGCACGGTGGCCTCGCTCGCCGCCACCTTGCGCACCTGGGCGACGAGCCGATGCATGGGCTCGCTGTCGCCCACGAGGCTGCCGTGGGTGAGGGCCGCGTCCGCGTCGTGCGCGGCGGTGCGCGCGGTGAGCTTCTCCACCTGCCGGCGCGTGGTGGACAACTCCAGGCCCTTGTCCACCTTGGCGCGCAGCACCTCGGGCGGGAAGGGCTTGGTGATGAAGTCGTAGGCGCCCTCCTGCATGGCGCGCACGGCGGTCTCGATGGTGCCGAAGGCCGTCACCACCATGACGACGGCGGCGGGGTCCAGCGCCTTGAGCGCCTTCGTCACCTCGATGCCGTCCATGCCGTCCATCTTCAAGTCGGTGACGACGAGGTCGAAGGGCGTCTTGCGCCAGGCGGCGAGCCCATCCGCGCCGCTGCGGACCGCGGAGACGGTGTGCCCGGCGCGGGTGAGCGTGACGGCCATGCCCTCGCGCAGGGTGTCGTGGTCATCGATGACGAGGATGCGCGCCATGGCGTTGCTCGAATTCTCCATGCACTGCCGGGGACCGGCCGCCCCGGGTGCGCCTGCATGAGAACACACCCGGGCGGCACCCTACACCGGCTCGTGCCGCCTGCACGCCTGCCGTGCGAAGGCACTGGCGCGTGCCGTCGCGGGACGGTACGTGAATGGCATGGATTCCCAGGCCCCCACTCCCTTGCAGGCCCTGCTCGCGCGCCATGTCGCCACGGACGACAAGGAGCGCGACGACCTGGAGCGCATGCGCCACTTCGCCGTCACGCTGGAGCAGCCCTTCTCCCGCTCGCAGGCCACCGCCCACTTCACCGGCAGCGCGGTGGTGGTGGACCCGGAAGGCGCACGCGTGGTGATGCTGCACCACGGGAAGCTGAAGCGCTGGCTGCAGCCGGGCGGGCATGCGGATGCGGCGGACGGTGGGGACATGATGGCCACAGCGTTGCGCGAGGCGCGAGAGGAGACGGGCTGCCGTGTCCACGTGCACCCCGCCGCCCCCCGGCCGCTGGACGTGGACATCCACACGATTCCGGCGCGCCGCGACGAGCCGGAGCATCACCACCTGGACGTGCGCTACCTCCTGGTGGCGGTGAATCCGGAGGCGCTGGTGCACGACCCGGCCGAGTCCACCGGCGTGCAGTGGCTCACCTGGGACGAGGCGCTAGCGCGCGCGGATGAGGCGCCGCTGCGGCGGATGCTGGAGAAGGCGCGGCGCGCGGTGGCTCCGGCCTCTCGCTAGGGGCTTTGCGCTGGAGGTGGGGCCTCCGTGTCATCGGTCTGGCCGTGCTCCGACGTCGGACCACGGTTCGCGGCATGCGTGCGTCTCTCTGAACCCGTCCTGGACGTGGCGGCCGGTGGAGTCGGCTCGACGTCACGGCCATGATGGAGCTCCGCCATGAGGCACAGCAGGGCCGCGAGATTTCCGTAGACCCAGGCGGCTCCCGCTCCGAAGAGGAGCGCGAACTGCACATGAAGACGGGTGATGCGGTGGGAACCCGAGAAGAGGAACACCAGTTCCACGGTGACCGCGAGCATTGCCAGGACGGAGACGCATGAGACGACGTTCCTCGTGCGCCAGAAGCCCCGTGCGTGCCGCGGCCGGAAGCGCGGGCCGTACACGAACCGGGCGGTGACGATGGCCGCCACGGTGGGTACCGCCTGCATGAACACGAAGACGGGGATGATGAACGTGAAGAGGGGGTAGGCGACCCAGTTGCTCTCCGGGAACACGAGCCCCGCTGTCTCCATGCACGCAGAGGGAAGCGCCAGAAAGACCGTCACGCACAGGCAGAGGAAGAACCGGCGATCACGCATGGGAGACCTCTGCCCACGCACCCGCGTGTCATGTCGCGCGCGTTCGGGCACGACGAGATGGAGTGCACGGAAGATGCCGCACCGTTGAGGTGCTCATGTGTGGTGCCCATCCGAGTGGACAGCGGCCTCACGCACGGCGAGCCTGTCCACGGTGTTGGCGCTCACCGTCAATGCCGTTGACGGGAGGGACTACGTTACCGGGGTCGGCTCGCGCGTGAAGCGCTGGAGCGTCCCGTCGAGATACCGCGCGCGGCAGGCGGAGCGCTGGAGCTTTCCGCTGGACGTCTTCGGCAGCGCGCCCGGGCGGACGAGCACCACGCACGGAGGGAAGCCGAAGTGCTCCTGCGCCGCCCGCTGCACCGTCGCCTCCAGCGCCACCGGGTCCGCGCCTGCTTCCGGAGTGACGGCGAGGACGACTTCCTCCGTGCCCTCCGAGCCCCGCACGCTGAAGGCCACCACCGCGCCACTGCGCACCCCGTCCAGCGAGCCCACCACACGCTCCACGTCGGCCGGGGCGTGTTTGCGTCCGCCCACGACGAGCAGGTCCTTGAGCCGGTCGACGATGAACAGCTCGCCCTCCGCGAGGTAGCCCAGGTCTCCAGTGCGCAGCTCCGTGCGCGGCGCTGAGCCCTCGCGAAGCTCATGGAAGTAGCCGGGCGTCACGGACGGGCCCGACACGGCCACCTCGCCCAGGTGCCGCTCGGGCAGCTCGCGCCCGTCGTCCGTCGAGAGGATGCGCACCCGATGACCGGGGACCGGCCGGCCCACGCTGATGAGGGTGGTGCTGTCGGCGCTTCCGCTTTCCACCGCGCGCGCCTCACCCCGGGCCGTGAGCGCCTCGCGCTCCACGGTGTCACAGCGCAGGGGCGCATCCGGTGGCGCGAAGGAGACAGCCAGGGTCGCCTCGGCCAGTCCGTAGGCGGGGCGGAAGCTGGTGGCGCGGAAGCCCGCGGGTTCGAAGCGGCGGATGAAGGCCTCGGCCGTGCGCGGGTCGATGGGCTCCGCGCCGTCGAAGGCGAGGCGCCATGAGGACAGGTCCAGCTCGCGCAGCGCGCTCTCGGGGATGCGGTGCGCGAGCAGGTGATAGGCGAAGTTGGGCGCGGGGCTGAACGTGGCGCGGAAGCGGTGGATGGCTCGCAGCCACGAGTCCGGGCGGTACACGAAGCTCTTCAACGGCGCGACGTAGGCGGGGATGCCCAGGTACACGCCGAGCAGCAGCCCGGCCACCAGCCCCATGTCGTGGAATACGGGCAGCCACGAGTAGACGGCGTCGCGCCCGTCCATCCGCCCACCCTCGATGATGGCGCGGAGGTTGGCGACGAGGTTGTCGTGCCGCACCACCACCCCCTTCGGTTCGCCAGTGCTGCCGGACGTGTACTGCAGGAAGGCGAGGCCCTCCGGCCGGCAGCCCCAGTCGAGGGCGCGCTCCAGGAGCACGGACTCACCGTCGAGCTCCGCCACCTCTACGACGCCGAGCGTCCCATCCTCCAGTGCATCGGCGACGGCCTGCCGCGCGCGCGCGTCGTCCACCACGAGGGCGCGAGGCTTGGCGTCACGGGCCACGGAGCGGAGGCGGGACTGGTACGACTGCATCTGCAAGTCCGCCATCGACGGCAGCGGGGCGGGGATGGCGCCGAGCACCTGCGTGGCGACGAGGAAGGAGAAGAACGCGTCCGCCCGGGACACGCACAGCAGCACGGTGTCTCCCGGCATCACGCCCGCGCGAACGAGTAGTGCGGCTGCTTGATGAACTCCGTTCGCGAGCGCCGCGTAGGTGAACGGGCGCGCCTGGGGTTCGCGACCGACGAAGCTGACCACCTGGAGCACGGGCTGGTCGGGCGTCAGGGCCACGCGCCGCGCGAAGGCTTCGGGGAAGGTGAGGGCCGGGTCGGGTAGCCAGGCCGCGGCCGTGGACCCGGGCTCGGCGTGCGGGCTGGCCGGGCCATGAGCCCACGCTGCGTTCACGGCACCTTCATCAGAGGTGGACCCAGCCGGGGCGGGGGCCGAGTCGTGAATCCGCGTCGTGTCCTCCGTCGGGACCGTGAAGGCGGGCTTGGCCGACATGCAGACCTCCGTGGGTGGATTCGTCCGGGACAGGGGCCGAGTCGTGAAGCCGCGTCGTGTCCGCTGACGGGGTCGCGAGGGCGGGCTCGCTCAAGGTGAAGTGGCGCCCGGCACTCCGCTTCGCCCCTTGGGTCGGAGGACTCGCGGAATGAACGTTCCTTCCACGGTCGTCGGTCGCCGGAGGACACCGCTGAACCCCTCCGGGCGGAGGACTCGCGGAATGAACGTTCCTTCCAGTGCTGCCTGCCGCCAGGAGTCGCCGCTGAGCACCTCGGCGCGGGCGACTCGTGGAATGAACGTTCCTTCCGCTGCTGGCACCCGCCGGAGGGTACCGCTGCATGCCCCCGGGCGGAGGGCCTGCGGAATGAACGTTCCTTCCACCGGTGTCGGCCGCCGGAGGGCGCCGCTGCACCCTCCGGGGGGAGGGCTCGCGGAATGAACGTTCCTTCCACGGTCGTCGGTCGCCGGAGGACACCGCTGCGCCCCCTGAAGCGGGTGGCTCGTGGAATGAACGTTCCTTCCACGGCGGTCGGCCGTCGGGGGCGCCTCACTTCGTGCAGGTTGCCCCCACGGACCGAATCAGCCGACATGCAGACCACCATCGATGGGGATGGCCGCGCCCGTCAGGTAGGGCGTCTTGCAGGTGGCGAGGAACTCGATGACCTCTGCGACCTCGTCCGGCTGCGCGAAGCGGCGCAGGGGGACGCGAGGCATGACGAACTGCTGCAGCGTGGCGCGCATCGGCGCGGACATGGGCGTGTCGACGTAGCCCGGGAGGACGGCGTTGACCGAGATGCCGTGGGGCGCCAACTCACGCGCGTGCGACTGCGTGAGCGCCACCATCCCCGCCTTCGATGCCGCATACGGCCCCGCGAGCGCGGCCCCGGTGAGCCCGGCGATGGAGCTCACGTGGACGATGCGCCCACCGGTGCGCGCCATGATGGCGCCGAAGTGCGTGGTGGTGTGGAGCGTGCCGGTGAGGTTGATGCGCAGCACGCGCTCCACGGCCTCCGCGTCGTCCTTGAGCGCGGAGACCTGCTGGAAGACGCCCGCGCAGGTGACGAGCACGTTCACACGGTGGTGGGCTGCGTCGATGCTCGCGGCCACGCGGCGCACGGACGACACGTCCCCCACGTCCATCACCTCGCAGCTCAGCCGCGGCTGGTCCTTGCTGACCTCCGCCAGCTCGCGCAGGGACTCCGCCGCGTGGTCGGTCGCCACCACGTGCAGCCCGGCGCGCAGCAGGCGCCGCACCACCGCTCGACCGATGCCACCCGCCGCCCCCGTGATGACGGCGACGTGTGGCTCAGACATGCAGGTCCCGTGAGGAGGACGGAGACTCGGAGGCTTGTGGCTCGGATACGGGCCGCGCGGTGGAAGGGGCCTGCGCGGCAGCCGCCAGGGCCACGGCCGGTGCCGAAGTGACGGGACGTGCCGCCGGCTTCGCCTGCGGATAGAAGTCGCGCCCCGCGGACACGAACGCCTCCAGCGCCAGCATGGGGGCCCGGGGGAGCAGGGCCCGCACCGCCTCCGACGTCAGCAGTCGCGCGGCCCGCTCGCGCGTGAGGTAGCGGCAGAGGCTCCCGTACCCGAGCGGGAAGTCGATGAGCTCCCGCGCCAGCACATCCACCACGGTGGGGTGCCCCAGCGTGCGCTCCGCGAGCGCGCGGGTGGTGAAGCCCAGCAGCGAGATGAGCACCGCGTCCGCGAGCGGAGCGGAGCCCTTCGCTCCCCGAGGGTCGGCGTTGGCGAGCGTCTCCAGCGCCCGGTCGATGCGCTTGAGCAGGGTGACGGCCGGCAGGTGCGGCGCCACGACCTGGGCCAGCGTGGCGCGAGGCAGGGCCCGGATGAGCTCCGCCGGAGAGCGCACGAAGCCGATGGTGCGCACGGTGGCCAGGGCGTCACGCGCCCCTCCTCCCGCGAGCACGTGCGCCACCAGCGGGCCCAGGTACGCGCCCAGCAGGGCGTTGAGCACCGGCTCCTCCGTGGAGCGCGACAGCACCGGGTGGAAGCCCGCGCGGTGCAGCAGGGCGAAGACGCCGCGCGCCGCGTCCGGGGGCTGGTCCTTCCCCGCGCGCACCTCCACCACCGGCAGCCCCGCCTCCAGCAGGGGCGCGTACATCACCAGGTCCGAAGCCCCCAGCAGCACGCGCTCCACCAGGTCCACCGCCAGGGACACCGTGCCCTCCGGCAGCGGCCCACGCTCGGGAGCGTAGCGGGCGACGTGCACCGCCGGAGCGCCCGGAGGCGGCGTCCTCGGCGCCACCTCCACCGACAGGCCACGCACGCGGCGGGTGCGCAGCTCCTCGGCGAAGGCCGCGAGCCGCGCGTCCTCGGTGTCGATGACCCAGTGCGTGAGCGGCGGCAACTCGTGCTCGCGCAGGCTGTGGTGCTGCGCGAGCCGCTTCACGAAGAAGATGGAGAGCGCGGCCTTCGCGATGGGGTTCACCACCGAGCGCCCGCAGGCCTCCACCTCCCGCTGGTAGTCCGCCGCGTCCGCCCGGGCCCGCCGTGAGGCGTGCATCATCAGGTCGAAGCACTCCGTGTACACGGGCTGGTAGCTCGGCGGCAGGCTCGCGATTCGCGCGCGCGTGTTCGCCTCGAAGTCGGCTGGCACGGGTGCGCGGGCCGGCGCGTCCACCTGCCAGCGCTTGGGTGCGCCGCTCTCCAGCAGCGCGTCCACGAAGCGCGTCACGCTGCCGTCGAAGTCCGCGTCGTCGAAGCAGGCATCCACCAGCCCCCGGCGCATCGCCTCCGGCGCGGACCAGCGCTGGCCCCACAGCAGCGCCTCCGTGGCGCTCTCCAGGCCGATGAGCCGGGGTAGGTCCTGCGTGCTGCCGAACGCCGGGATGAACAGGTACTCGGCAATCTCCGTCATGTAGAAGTGCGTCTCGTACGTGCGCGCGGCGACCCGGTAGTCGCAGTGCAGCGAGAACTCCACCCCGCAGCCGTAGCAGTTGCCGCGGATGGCGGCGATGGTGGGCGCGGGGAACTCGCGCACCGCGCGGTAGGCCCGCGTCACCGTCTCCGTCATCCGGGGGATGTCCTCGGGCGCCTGGGCCGTGCCCGCCATCATCAACCCCACGCCGTTGATGAAGCTGCCCGGCTTGGCGCTGCGGATGACGAGCGCGCGCACCCGCTCGCGGTCCACGCCCTCCAGCAGCTCCAGCAGCTGCACCGCCGCCTCGTGGCTGAAGATGTTGAAGTCACAGCCCGGGGTGTCCAGCGTCAGCACGAGGACATCACCCGCCCACTGCGTCCCGAAGAGCTTCGTGGTGGACATGGGGCTACCCGAGCGCGGCGACGTAGTTGCAGAGCGAGCCCACGGTGAGCGCGGACGGGTCCGGTTCGCTGGCAATCCAGTCATCCAGCAGCACCGGTTGCTGGACGCGGTCCTCCAGCTCCAGCGCGAGCCGGGCAATGCTCATCGAGTCGAAGCCCAGGTCCGTGACGAAGCAGTGCCCACGGCCAATGACTTCGGGCAATGGCAGTCGGCAGGCAGCACGCGTCGCGGCCACCACGGCATGAAGGATGGAATCGGTGTCGCTCCCGGTCAGCATCGCGGAACCCCCCGTCACTGGGCCGCTGGAACCAGGGCCCGGTTGGTCAATCCAGGAGCAGCACTGCGCCCCAATCCGGGAGACCTCCGTCCACCATGCCGAACCCACCCCACCCGGCTTGAAATCAACGAATGATAAAAAGATACAGGGATGGTCTAAACAAGAGAAGCGGGTGTGGAGTGACTCTGTATCATTCCTCGTTTCTTGCGCACTGACAGACAGATGGGGTCCCCAAGCGACGCGCAGGGGACATGCGAGGTGTTGACTCCCCTGGCTGTCGGGAAGACCCCTACCGGGCCTCACGAGGCCGCGGGGGGCCTGGGGGAGTAGCGTCAGGGGTTCGGGGGGAGCTTCTACATGCAGACTGTCAGCCCACTGCCTCCACGCGTCGAGCTTCCAGCGGTGCAGCAATCCCTGCTGTGGCGCGCGCGTCCGTATGACTTGCTGCGAAGCTGCCGCGAGAAGCTGGGGGACGCCTTCACGTTGGACCTCGGCAGTCACGGCACGTACGCGATGTTCTCCCACCCGGACGCGCTGCGGGACATCTTCTCCGCGGACCCCGCGGTGCTGCACGCGGGCGAGGGCAACGTGGTGCTGCGGCCGCTGCTCGGCGCGCACTCGCTGCTGCTGCTGGAGGAGAAGCCCCACCAGCGGGAGCGGCGCATGCTGGGGCCCGCCTTCCACTCGAGGCGAATCGAGCAGTATGGCGCGCAGGTGCGCGACGCCACGCTGTCCGCGCTCCAGGACTGGCGCCCCGGGCAGCCCGTCGTCATCCAGGACGTCATGCAGCGCGTGTCGCTGCGGGTCATCCTCACGGCGGTGTTCGGCCTGGACGGCGGCGCCCGCGCCGACGAGCTGAGCGAGCGCATCCAGGCCTTCCTCAACGACTCCAAGTTCAACCTCGGCAACCTCGGCCAGCTCCGCGAGGAGCACCAGTCCGAGGCGTGGGTCGCCTACAAGCGCAGCCTGGAGCGCATCGACGAACTCCTCCTGGAGGAGGTGCGCCACCGCCGCGAGGTGAAGGACTGCGAGCGCGGCGACATCCTCGGCATGCTGCTGGCCGCTACCTATGAGGACGGCGCACCCCTGGAGGACGGCGTGCTGCGCGACGAGCTGATGACCCTGGTGGTGACGGGCTACGAGACGACGGCGACGGCCATCGCCTGGGCGCTGCACTGGCTCCACGACTCACCCGGCGCGCTGGAGCGGCTGCGCGAGGAATTGCGCGGGCTGGGCGCCGAGCCGGAGCCGGCCGCGCTCGCCGGCAGCGCCGCGCCCTGGCTGAAGGCCGTCTGCCAGGAGACGCTGCGCCTGCACCCCATCATCCCCGTCGTCGCGCGCCGCACCCGGGTGCCCTTCCGCGTCCAGGGCCACGAGGTGCCCGCGGGCGTCACCGTGGCCGCGTGCATCTACCTGGCCCACCACCGCCCGGAGACCTTCGCCGACCCGGACGTATTCCGCCCGGAGCGCTTCCTGGAGCGCGCCTGGTCTCCTTTCGAATATCTGCCTTTTGGAGGCGGTGTGCGCCGATGTATCGGAATGGCGCTGGCGCTGTATGAGATGAAGGTGGTGCTCGGGTTCGTGCTGTCGCGCTTCGAGCTGGTCCCCCTGGACACCCAGGTACGGCCTCAACGTCGTGCGGTCACCATTGCCCCGTCCGGCGGTCTGCGCATGCGCGTCGAGCGACTGCGTGCATGATTTGTTACTGAAGTGCTGGGAGTGCGGGGATTCCATCCCTTTCTCACAGTTGTGAGCACTCTCGATGGACCCGGTGGCTGGTATCCGCGAGGCGTTGCTCATTAAGCTGCATTGGGTGAGCGCGGGCATGCGCGGCCGCGGAAGTACTGCGGTTACATGCCACGTCCGGGGGGACAGCCACGCTGGGGGCCGCGCTCACGTCCGGGGGGACACGAGTCATGGGCAACTTGGATGAGCAGGTCATCGGTGATTTCGCCAGGAAGGGCGCGCTGACGTTCATCAGCTGGGTGGCGTTGCCCGGCCTGAACTGCGCGTACCTCATCGCGCTGTCCATGGGGCTCAACAGCGAGGAGGGGCTGTGGGCCACCACGCGCATCGCTCCGGCGCTCATCTTCTTCTTCGGTACCGTCTATCCCTACATGGCGCTGCGTGTGCTCGCGGCGCGGGCGCTGCGGCACCGCCCGGGGGACGCGCCGGGTGAGCGGCTGGGCCGCATCCTCCGGCTGCCGTGGCAGAGCACCGTCTTCACCACATACGCGGCGTGGACGCTGGGCGGGCTGAGCTTCAGCATCCCGGTGTGCCTCGAGTTCGACAAGGAGGTGCTGCGCGTGGTGCTGGGCTCCACCATCGCCTTCTGCTTCGGCGTGGTGATGTCGTTCCCCATCGCGCTGAGCCTGGAGAAGCAGCTCGTCCCGCTCGCGATGGAGGAGCAGCGCCTGCACCCGGGCGTCGCGCCGCGCGGAGGCGGCTTCTTCTGGCCGCGCCAGTCCTGGTTCCTGCCCTTCACCTTCGTGGCGTCCATCGTCTCCACGCTGCTCCTGAGCGGCTGTGTGATGACGGTGAAGATGCTCGGGTTGCGAGACGTGCTCCGCGCGGAGTTGGTGCACGACGGGGCCATCACCTCCCGGCAGGTGCTGGACTCGCTGGGCGGCTCGCTGGTGACGGAGGTGCTGGGCTCCATGGCGTGGGTGGCCGGCCTGGTGCTCATCCTTCCCACCATCACCACGTACATGCTCGCGCGCCGGCAGGCGCAGGGCACCGGCGCGGTGGGCGTGGCGATTGAGGCGCTGGCGCATGGCCGTACGACGTCGCCCGAGTGGGTGTCCACGGACGAGATTGGCACCCTGGCCTCGGGCATGAACGCAGTGCTGGCCAAGCTGCGCAAGCTGCCCCTGGCGCTGCAGGCGTCCGCGACGCAGCTGGGCGACGCGGGCAGCCACCTGCGCGCGGCCAACGACGAGCAGCAGCAGAGCCTGGTGCGTCAGGCGGCGGCGCTGCATGAGGCGCAGGTGACGTCAGAGGAGATCAAGCGCACGTCCTTGATGGCGGCCGACCGCGCGGACGCGGTGTTGCAGGTGGCCCGCCGTGCGGAGGAGCTGGGGCAGAAGGGTGAGGCCGCGGTGGAGCAGAGCGTCACCGGGCTCGCGGACATCCGCCGCGCGGTGGACGGCATCCAGCAGCGGCTGGCGCGGCTGGCGGAGAGCACCACGCAGATTGGCGACATCACCGAGACGGTGAAGGACCTGGCGGACCAGTCGCACCTGCTCGCGGTGAACGCGGCGATTGAAGCGGCGCGCTCGGGCGAGCAGGGCAAGGGGTTCGCGGTGGTGGCCCGGGAGATTCGCGGGCTGGCGGACCAGTCCATCCAGTCCACGCGGCGCATCCGCGGCATCCTCCAGGAAATCAGCCAGGGCATCCGCGACGCGGCGCTGATGGGCGAGCAGGGCGTGCACACCATCGGCACCGGCCTGGACCAGATGCGTGCATCCGGAGACTCGCTGCGGGAGCTGTCGCGCATCTCGCAGGAGAACTCCACGGCGGCCCGTCAGATTGCCGCGGCGGTGACGCAGCAGAACGCCGGCTTCTCGCAGATCTTCACGGCCATCGGCGACCTGTCGCAGATCATGGACTCCACCTTGAAGCGCCTGGAGTCCACGCAGGAGGCCACCGCCACGCTGTCCAGCGTGTCCGAGGAAGTGGGGCGGATGGCGGGGCAGTTCACCGCGGCGAGCTGAGCGCGTTGCTTCCTGAAGGCAGCGTGGGCAGGAGGTGGAGCCGTTCACCGCGACGCACGCGGCGGTGCTTCCTGGCGGCAGCGTGGGCAGGAGGCGGGGGCGCTTCACCGCGACGCGCTGACGTCTCCACTTCCCAGTGGCAGCGTGAGGATGAAGGTGGTGTCGCCCGGCGCGGAGGCGAGTCGCAGCTCGCCTCCGTGCGCCAGCGCAATCTTCCGCGCCAGCGGCAGGCCCAGGCCGGTGCCCTTCTCCCGCGTGGTGAAGAAGGGCTCGAAGATGCGCTCGCGCTCGGACTCCGGGACACCGGGCCCGGCGTCGCGCACCTGGATGGTGTAGCGGCCATCACCCGCGACGCCGGACACGCGCACCTTGCCTCCGGCGGGCGAGGCCTGCACCGCGTTCTTCACCAGATTCACGAGGGCGGCGGTGAGCAGGCTGCCATCCGCCTCCAGCAGCGCGGGCGCGGCGTCCACTTCGACAGCGACGCCCCGGGTCTCGGCCTCGACGGCCAGCAATTCACAGGCGCCGGAGAGCAGGGAGGGGGCCTCCACGGGCGAGCGCGCCAGGGGTTGCTCGCGGGCAAAGGCGAGGAAGTCCTCCACGATTCGTTGGAGGTAGGCCACCTCGCGCTGGATGCGCTTCACGTGCTCGCCGGCCTCGGAGTGGGCGCCGGCCTGGAGGTCCTCCTGGAGGATGCCGGAGAAGAGGGCGATGCCGCCGATGGGGTTGCGCACCTCGTGGGCCACGCCGGCGAGCATCATCTTGAGCTGCCTGTCGCGGCTCTCCAGCGCGCCGCGCATGACCTCCAGCTCGCGGGCCAGCACGCCGATTTCGAGCGTGGGCTCAGGCGGCACGGGGGTGGTGAGGTCTCCCCGGCCGATGCGCAGCGCGGAGTCCATCAGCCGCCGCAGCGGGCGGGCCAGGCCGCGCGCGGTGAGCAGGGCAATGACGGCGAGCGCGGCCAGGGCCCCCGCGCCCATGATGATGAAGGTGCGCGACAGGGCCTGGAGCGGGCCGAAGAAGGCCGCGCTGCCCTCCACGCCCACCGCGCCCACCACGCGGCCGTCCTGGCGCACGGGGGCATAGCCCGTCTTGTAGAGGTGCCCGTCGGTGCCGGTGAAGAGCACCTGGCTGGCGGCGCGCTCCCCGGCGAAGACGCGGGCGAGCTCCAGCCTGTCGCGGGCCAGCTCCGGCATCTCCACGCCCACGGGCAGGCCGCCGCCCACGTCCACGCGTACGCGGCCCTGCGTGTCCACGGCGTAGACGCGGCGCACGCCGCTGGCCTCGCGCACGCCCTCCAGTGCCCGCACCAGGTTGCGCCAGGTGCGGGTGCCGGTGACGTCGTCGCCGGGCTCCACGGTGAGCATTCGCTCGCCGTTGACCTGGCTGGCGGTGGCGGCGGCGACGGCGGAGAGGCTGGCGCCTAGCTCCTCCTCGAGGATGGCGCGCGCGAGCTGGTACACCGCCGTGCCCGCCACCGCGACGAACAGCAGGGTGGGGACGAGGAACGCCACCAGCAGCCGCGCCGAGAGCGAGCCCAGTGCGTCCCTCCACCTCGAGGTGTTTCCGGCTCCGTCGGCCATGTGCGCGACGGACTCTACCCGAGCCCCGCGACTTCCCGCGCGTCAGTGCGTGACGGGCGGGGACTCGGACTCGCGCGCCAGCCCGGCCTCGCTGGGCGCGTCGGTGGCGCCGCTCACCTCGGGTTGTCGCATGCGCATCTGCGGCGCTCCCATCGGCATCTCCCGAGTGGTGCCGTCCACCGAGGGCAGCTTCAGCCAGTACACCGTCGCGCCCGAGTGGTAGCGATTGGAGGACGAGAACCGCACGGTGTACGGGCCGGACTCCTCGCCGTGGGAGATGAGCAGCGGGTCGCTGCCCTGCTCGCTGACCATGGCCACGTGCTCACCCTTGCCGTTGCGCGCCCAGAGGCAGAGGTCTCCCGCCTTCACCTGCGACTGCGGAATGGAGGTCAGGTAGCCCAGCAGCGTCCCCGTGTAGCCCTGGCCGTTGAAGCCGAGCCCGTTGGGGTCTCCGGCGCCGGCCCACTTGTAGCAAAGCGTGACGAAGCCCGAGCAGTCCGTGTTCAGCGGCAGCTTGTGGCGCTGGTTGATGCCGTCCATGGGCCGCAGTTGCTGGTAGTGGATGCCGGCGGCGTTGGAGAGGCCCCACTGCGCCTCCGCCACTATCTTCTCGCGCAGCCCGCTCACGGGCACGGGGGCGGGGGCTCGTAGCGCGGCCCAGGTGACGGGACCGACGATTCCGTCCGCCGTCAGCCCGCGTGCACGCTGGAAGCTCATCACCGCGGACTTCGTCTTCGCGCCGAAGTCACCGTCCGCGGCGCCGGGACTGAAGCCCGCTTTCGTGAGCAGCGTCTGCAGCTCGACGACGGCGGGCCCCGTCGAGCCTTGCTGGAGGATGGGGTCGGCCTTCGCGGGCCGACCCATGCTTGGGATGTAGGATTCCTGTTCGGGCATGGCGTCTCCTGTTCGGGGAGGCGCCAGTGCCCCCTTCGAGATGGACGGCGCTGGCCTCACATGTGACGCCGGCCCGGCCACCTCGGGCGACTACTGGGCGGACATGACCTCGATGTAGTCCTCGCCCGTCAGGGAATTGTTCCACTTGGAGGAGAAGCCCAGCGCGTGCTGCGGGTTCACCACGTGGGGCGCCGCGTTCTTCGCCACGTCCAGGCGGGTGAGCTCGTTGTTGAAGAGGTCCAGCACCTGGCCGAACTGCTTCGCGGTGAGGTAGTTCCGCTTGAGCATCTTCTCCGCCATGTCCTCGCGGGTCAGCTCGTTGGACACGGCCTTGAGGGACTTCATGACGCCCTGGAAGGTCTCCGCGTCCATCGCGAGCTGGCCATCACGCCGCATGGTGCAGCCCGGGTCCTCGCCGGTGCCACAGTTGCGGAACGCCGGCTCCGACGCGAAGCCGCGCGCGGGAACAGCCTGGGGCTCCTCGTGACGGACCTCTTCCCGGCGCTCGCGGTGCTCGCGACGCTCCCGCTTCTCCGTGCGCTCGCTCGTCTCGTTGTTCACGTCCCCCTTCACCTTGATCTGCATGCGGGCACCGCCGGCCTGGACGTCCATGTCCACGCCTTCCTCGCTCGAGCCGGGCGCCGCGCCCTTCACCTGGATGTGGGCCGAGGGCATGTCCGAGTCATCGACCTGGACGTTCATGTTCATCTCGACGTCCTGGGCGGAGGCGACGGAGGCGGCGAACACGGACACGGCAATCACGGCACGGGCAATCGGGTTCATTCGAGATTCCTTGGGGTTTTGACGAGCGGCGCCAGGCTCCGCGGCAGGTAGCGGAGCAGGCGCGCGAAGCCCTGGACGCACCCTCACTGCAGATATTCACGATGCGTGCGCGCCAAAGACAGGCCAGGTCAGGACTTTCCAGCCCGGTGGCTCCTGGGGCCCATCAAACGCAGGCATCACGTCGAGGCTTGCGAGCGTGGTGCGGGTCTGCTTAAGGTCCGCGTCGGCGCCTCACGGCGTCGCCCCATGATCTCCACTCGCTGACCCACTTCCCGAGACTTCCTTGCGTCGCCCCGGCAGCCTGGCCGTGGTGCGTCGAGGATTGCCGTCCGGACGTGTGGGTCTCCCCGAGTCCCCGCCGCGAAGTTCATTCCCATCCGCCCGGTGCTCCGGGCGTACGCGCTGCTCTGGAGATTCTGTATGCGAAAGCTCAAGTACCACGTTGCTTCCACCGCCGACGGCTTCATCGCCCACGAGGACGACACCTACGGGGCCTTCATGCAGGAACGGCTCGTGAAGGACAGCGAGCACATCACCGACTACCTCGCGTCCTTCGCGACGTACGACACCGTCCTGATGGGGCGCCGCACGTACGAGCAGGGCCTGAAGGTGGGGGTGACGGACCCCTATCCGATGATGGAGCCCTACGTCTTCACGCGCTCCATGAAGGAGAGCCCGAACCCACGCGTGAAGCTGGTGGCTGACGACGCCCTCGGTGTCATCCGGCAGCTCAAGGCCCGGCCGGGCAAGGACATCTTCCTCGCGGGCGGCGCGGACTTCGCGTCGAAGGTGCTGGATGCGGGGCTCGTCGACGAGGTGGTGCTCAAGCTGAACCCGTTGCTGCTCGGCTCGGGTATCCCGCTCGTCACGCGGCTCCAGGCGACGCGGAGCCTGGAGCTGCTGTCCACCAAGGCCTACAAGAACGGCGTGCTGCTGCTGCGCTACGCCGTGCTGCCTGAAGGCGCCCCGGGGACGAACATCATGCCCCCTCCGGGCATGCCCCCGGCGGAGTGAAGCAGGAGGGAGGAGCGTGGCGGGTGGCCCCGCTCCTCCCTGCTGTCGTCCCGCTACTGCAGGAAGGCGCTCTTCACCGCGTCCAGCAGCGGGTTGGCGCCGGTGGCGGGGTCGGTGCAGCCCTGGTTGATGGTCCAGATGATGGTGCCACCGAAGCCGTTGTCGCGGGTGTACGCGCCCTTGGCGGCGATGGTCTGCGGGGCGTCATAGGAAATCCACCGCACGGTGCCGTCCTCCACGGGCGTGCTGAAGGTGACGTAGCTCGCGGCGGCCGCGGCGTCCCAGTGATACGTGCCGGACTTGGAGAGCTGGAGGATCTTCTTGTACGTGAAGGAGTTGTCGCTGCCCACGTAGTCCGACCAGTTGGTGAAGCTCTGGTACGGGCCGGTGATGTTGCGCCACGCCATGCCGTAGAAGGGGATGCCCATGCCCAGCTTCGCCTTGGGGATGCCCGCGTTCACCCAGCCGTTGAGGCTGGCGGAGACGGACGTGGGGTGGTTGCCGGTGTGGCCGTACAGCGCGGACGTGTACCAGGACTGCCAGCCGTCCCACGGGCCAATCATCTCGTAGGACATGACGTTGACCTGGTCCAGGTACGGCGCGAGCTGCGCGTACCAGGGGTCCACGTCGGACGCGAAGTTGGTGTTGATCCACCCGATGGGGAAGGTGAGCAGCATGCCCGGCCGCGCCGTGCGCAGGTCCTTCACCAGCGCGAGCAGGTTGGGCTTGTCCGCCGTCTCCACCGGCTCCCAGTCGATGTCGAGCCCGTCGTAGCCGAGGCTGTCCATGGCGGAGAGCAGGTTCTGCACGAACTTCGCGCGGTTGGCGCTGCTGGCGGCGCCCACCCAGTTGGCGTGCTCACCGGCGCCGCCCACCATGATGATGGCCTTGCGCCCGGCCGCGTGGGCCCGCGTCGCCAGGGTGCGCGCCATGGCCGGGCCGTTCGAGTTGTCGAACGCCGTGCTCACCGTGCCGTCCGTGCGGGGCGTGGCGCGGCCGACGATGATGTGCGTCATCGCGCTGAAGTCCACCTTCTCCGGCGGGTACAGGTCCGCGTTCCAGCCGGTGTAATAACCAGACACCCACTTGCCGGTGGCCGGCGTGGACGCGGTGACGGTGACGGTGGCCGTCGCCTTCTTCGTGGTGTCCGCCATGCTGGTGGCGACGACGTGGTACGTGCCCGTCGTCTGCGGCGCGGTGTACAGGCCCGCGTTGGTGACAGTGCCACCGGCCGAGCCCTCCTGGACGGACCACGTCACGCCCGTGTTGGTGCTGCCCGTCACGGCGGCGGTGAAGGTGCGCGTGGCGCCCTTCAGCAGCGACGCGCTGGTGGGCGTCACGGAGATGGCCACCGTCGGCACCGGGGACTGCACGGTGGCCGAGACGGCCGAGGAGCGGGCGCCCTCGCCGCCGGTGCCCACCGCGGACACGGCGTACCAGTACGTCGCGCCAGCGGTGACGGCGGTGTCCGTGTACGCGGCGGTGGTGGCGGGCGTCACCGTGAGCTTCGTGTACGTGCCCGCCTGGGTGGTGGCGCGGTACACGTGGTAGCCCGTCGCGCCGCTGACGGCGGTCCACGTCAGGGCGACGGACGTCGAGGCCGGCGTGGCCTTCAGCCCGGTGGGCGCGGCCGGCGTGGCCGCGGAGGTGCCCAGGCGGAGGTTGTCGAAGGTCATCACCGGCAGCGAGCGGCCGGCGCCCTCCTGGATGACGAAGCCGTCCATCGTGACGTTGGAGACGCCGAGCGCGGACAGCGGCACGCGGCACCGCGTCCAGGCGTTGGCCTTGATGGTGCCGCCGTCACAGTACCGGTTCACCCCCACCGTGGGCCGGTTGGCGTTGGCCACGGTGGCATACGCGGAGAGGGCGGGGTTGGCCGTCACGCCGCCGTGGACCTGGAACTCCACGAACTCGAGCCCCGTGGTGGGGACGCCGGTGTGGTGGAAGTACAGCCCCGCCCAGGCGCCGAACGTCGCGGACACGGCGCGCGTGCCGGACGCGACAGGGGAGGTGGCCGCGAGGTTGTGCGTGGCCCAGGACCAGTCCACCCAGCCCGCGCCGAGCGCGTCCGCGTAGATGCTGTTGGGGTCCACCGCGGTGGCGCCAGCATCGGCGTCGATGGGCGCGGACTCGGAAGGCGTGGGGGCCTCGGGGGCGGTCACCTCGGGAGTGGTGAGCTCGGGCGTGCTGCCTTGAAAGTCGGACGCGCCACCGCACGCGGAGGCCTGGACGCCGACTGCCAACATGAACCACTTGAGCTGCTTTCTCATGGTGCTCCAGCAGCCAGGGAATGAGAGCCGACAAAGGGCCCCGCTTCTCCGAACACGACGGACGGAAGGGGCCCTCGCCTGCTCAACCGCCGCGTCGGAAATGACCGGCGTGCAAGGGGTGCCTGGCAAGTGGGGGCACAAACATCAAAAGCCGCCGTCGACTTTCAAGCCATGTTGTGAGTCATTTCGGCACTCCACGAGGACGTCGGGCTGGTGGGGTACCGGGAATGCAAGGCATTGGTTCCCAGAGGAGAATGCGCCTGGGGCCTGGGCGGGAAGCCAATCCCTTGCATGGAAGGCGTTCCTGTTTCACACCGGCGGGGCGGCGGCTCGCTTCCTCGCGGAGCCCGGGGGCTTCAATCGTACACCGGTGACGTCATCACCCGCGATGTGGCCTGGAGGCCTACCGCCAGGGTGTCACATGTATCTCGGTTGCCTGCCCGCCTGGTCTACGCTGCTGGCGCCCGCCCCGGAGGGCGGCGCGCACCCGAGACAATGAGGAGGGGGACATGCGACTCGACATCTTCTCTGAGATGCAGCACCCGAAGGAGCACTGGACCGGCCCGGACCACGAGCATCGGCTCATCCAGGAGACGCTGGAGCAGGCGAAGCTGGCGGATGAGATGGGCTATGGCGTCTGGTGGCAGGTGGAGCACCACACCGCCGTGGAGTTCAGCTACAGCTCGGCGCCCGAGGTGATGCTCACGGCCATCGCCATGAACACGAAGAAGATGCACGTGGGCCACTCGTCGGTGCTGGCGCCGGGGCGCTTCAACCACCCCATCCGCATCGCGGAGCGCGGGGCCTTCATCGACCACCTGAGCGGGGGCCGCTTCCAGCTCGGGCTGGCGCGCAGCACCATTCCCGAGTGGCGCACCTTCAACATCGACCCGGACTCCACGCGCGGGCAGATGCAGCAGGCCTTCGAGATGGTTCCGCAGATGTGGACCCGCGAGAAGTTCTCCTGGGACAGCCCGGACTACCGGCTCAAGGACATCAGCGTCATCCCCAAGCCGTACCGCAAGCCGCACCCGCCGCTGTGGCAGGCGTGCTCCAGCCCCGCCTCGTTCGAGCAGGCGGGACGCAACGGCGTGGGCGCGCTGGGCGTGACGCTGTGGGCCTCGCCCGAGGAAGTCGCGGAGATGATTCACATCTACCGCGAGGCGCTGCGCACCCGCTGTGAGCCGGTGGGCGAGTTCGTCAACGACCAGGTCGCCTTCTTCACCTTCGTCCACTGTGCGGACAGCGAGCAGGAGGCGATGGAGAACGGCGCCGCGAAGGCCGCGGCCTGGTACACGAATGGCTCCTTCACCTTCTTCGAGGCGAAGGAGGCCTTCATCCGCACCGCCGCCGAATTGGAGTCGCTGGCCAAGGACCCGGCGGGTGGGGGACTCACGGGGCAGCTCATGCGCAAGAAGGACCCGAACGCGCCGCAGTCCCGGGCCCAGCGGCTGCTCGGCCGCATCGTCGGGGGCGAGGACGTGCCGGACGGGCAGGTGTGGGAAGTCTTGAGCGAGCAGGACTCGCTGATTGTCGGCACCCAGGACCAGGTGCGGAAGCGGCTGAAGCGCTACGAGGCCCTGGGCATCGACGCCCTCATGTCCTTCCACCAGGTGGGCGCCCTGCCGCATGACAAGGTGATGAAGAGCATCCGCCTCACCGGCGGGCTCATCCCCGAGTTCAAGACGCCCGCGGCGCCGTAGTCACGGCATGGGGTGCTGGCGCGCGGAGCTTCAGTCGAACATCGCCGCCAGCGCCTCGCCGAGCGTCTCCACGCCCACCACCTTCATCTTCCCGGCGCCCTCGAGCCGCCGGGCGCTTCCGGCGGGCATCACCACCCGCTGGAAGCCCATCTTCGCGGCCTCGGCCAGGCGCGGCTCCATCTGGCCCACCGCGCGCACCTCGCCCGCGAGGCCCACCTCGCCCAGCACCAGCGTCTTCGCGTCCAGCGGCCGGTTCTGCAGGCTGCTCACCAGCGCCGCGCACACCGCGAGGTCACACGCGGGCTCGTTGAGCTGCATGCCGCCCGCGACGTTGACGAAGAGGTCGCAGCCCACCAGCGGAATCTCCTCCTTCTTCTCCAGCACCGCCGCCAGCAACGCCACGCGGTTGCCGTCCACGCCGATGGCCGTGCGCCGCGCGGTGCCGTAGCCCGTGGGCGCCACCAGCGCCTGCACCTCCACCAGCAGCGGGCGCGTGCCGTTGAGCGTGCTCGTCACGACGCTGCCGGACTTGCCCACCGGGCGCTCCGAGAGGAAGAGGGCGGAGGGGTCGGAGACTTCCACCAGCCCCGCGCCCTTCATTTCGAAGACGCCAATCTCATTGGTGGAGCCGAAGCGGTTCTTGTGCGCACGGAGAATCCGGAACGGGTGGCCGCGCTCGCCCTCGAAGTAGAGGACGGTGTCCACCATGTGCTCCAGCACGCGCGGGCCCGCGATGGAGCCTTCCTTCGTCACGTGGCCCACGAGGAACGTGGGCACCCCCGTGCGCTTGGCGTACGCCATCAGCCGGCCCGCCACCTCGCGCACCTGGGTGATGCTGCCCGGCGCGTTGCCCAATTCCGGCAGGTACATGGTCTGGATGGAGTCCACCACCAGCGCCTGCGGCTTGAGCGCCTCGGCGGCCGTCAGGATGCGCTCCGCGTCCGTCTCCGCGAACAGGTGGAGGGCATCCCCTTCCACCCGGAGCCGCTCGGCGCGCATCTTCGTCTGCCGCAGGCTCTCCTCACCCGACACGTAGAGCACCGGCCCGTGGCGCGCCAGCCTGTCCACTGCCGCGAGCAGCAGCGTGGACTTGCCGATGCCCGGGTCTCCGCCCAGCAGCACCAGCGAGCCGCTCACCACGCCGCCGCCCAGCACGCGGTCGAACTCGGCGATGCCCGTGCGGCGCCGCACCTCTGTCTCGCTGGTGACCTCCTTGAGGAGCACGGGCTTCGAGGCCCCGCCCGAGGCGCCCCACGCCGGGCGCTTCTCGTCGTCCTTCGCTCCCGCCTCTTCCAGCAGTGAGCTCCACGCGCCGCAGTCCGGGCACTTTCCAAGCCACTTCGCCGTCTGATACCCGCAGGCCTGACAGGTGTAGTGCGTCTTCGCCTTCGCCATGCTTCGGGCATAGCGCGGAACCCTGACGTTTTTACGCCCTTACAGGTTGGACAGGCAGGAGAGCAGGCAAGCACGGTGTCAACCCCCCTGTCGTCAAGTTGTACGGGAAGGAGGGGCAGCCCACCTTGAATCCACGTGAGCAGCGCAAGGCGCGCCGCTCCCAATCAAGGGAGGTAGTCATGGGGATCATTGCTTTCCTGGTCATCGGTCTTCTCGCCGGCCTCATCGCTCGCGCTGTCATGCCGGGCAACCAGTCCATGGGGCTCATCGCCACCACGCTGCTCGGCGTCGCCGGCTCGTTCGTGGGTGGCCTCGTCGCTTCGCTGTTCCACCGCGACGGCCGTCTCTTCGACCTGCACCCGACCGGGCTGCTGTTCTCCGTGCTGGGCGCCCTCCTGCTGCTGTTCCTGGTGGGCATGGCCGGTGGCCGGCGCCGCGTCCGCGTCTAGCGGCCGCTTCGACTGAGGCAGTCAGGGCCGGCGCCCCGGGGCTTCCCCGCGGGCGCCGGCCCGTTTCTGTTTCGTGGGAAGTCGTCAACCTGTCCGCTCAGCGACGTTGACAACTTCCCGCCGCCCGCGCACCTTCGCGCTCCTCATGCCTGCCGAGGAGCCCATGCCCGACACCTCCGCCCCCAGCGAGTCCTTTCACGGCCATTCCCACACGGCCGCGCCGCCGCCTCCGGGCGTCGAGCTGCGCCATGACTGGGCGCTCGCCGAGGTCCGCGCCATCTACTCCATGCCCCTGCTGGACCTGGTCCACCGGGCGCAGACGGTCCACCGGTCCGTGTTCCAGGACAACAAGGTGCAGCTGTGCTCGCTCCTGTCCATCAAGACGGGCGGCTGCTCCGAGGACTGCGCGTACTGCCCGCAGGCGGCCCGCTACAAGACGGGCGTCAAGGCGGAGAAGCTGATGGCGGTGCCGGAGGTGCTGGCGGCCGCGACCAAGGCCCGTGCCGCCGGGGCCACGCGCTTCTGCATGGGCGCCGCGTGGCGCGAGGTGAAGGACGGCCCGCAGTTCGACAGCGTGCTGGAGATGGTGCGCGGCGTGCGTGCCCTGGGCATGGAGGCGTGCGCCACGCTGGGCATGCTCACCGACAGCCAGGCGAAGCGCCTGCGCGAGGCGGGCCTGGACGCGTACAACCACAACCTGGACACCTCGCCGGAGCACTACGGCGACATCATCTCCACCCGGACGTATGACGACCGGCTGAAGACGCTCAACCGCGTGCGCGAGGCCGGCATCTCCGTGTGCTGCGGCGGCATCATCGGCATGGGCGAGTCGGTGGACGACCGCTGCAACCTGCTGCGCACGCTGGCCAACCAGGAGCACCACCCGGAGTCGGTGCCCGTCAACGCGCTGGTGGCCGTGGAGGGCACGCCGCTGGCCGAGCAGCCGCGCATCGAGACGGTGGACATGGTGCGCACCATCGCCACCGCCCGCGTCCTGATGCCGCAGTCCATGGTGCGCCTGTCCGCGGGCCGCCAGCAGATGAACGAGGAGGCGCAGCTGTTGTGCATGATGGCGGGCGCCAACTCGCTCTTCTTCGGCGAGAAGCTGCTCACCACCGGCAACCCCGAGTACGGCCAGGACATGGCCCTGCTGGAGAAGGCCGGCATCCGCCCGCTGGAGCCCCGGCGGGAGGGGTAGGACGGAGCGCACGTGAGCATCACGACCTCGACGGCCCGGCGCGAGGCCGGGGAGGGGAGTGCGCAGGAGGGTGTCGCCTCCACGTGGGCGCGGGAGGACCTGTCGGCCCTCTCCGCGCGCGGCCTGCGCCGGCACCTGGAGCCGCTCGACTCGCCGCAGGGCCCGGTGGTCCGCGTGGGCGGGGAGACGCTCGTCAACTTCTCCTCCAACGACTACCTGGGGCTTGCCGCCTCGCCGTCCGTGCGCGCCGCCGCCGCCGCCGCGCTGGAGCGCTACGGCATGGGCACCGGTGCCAGCCGGCTCGTCGTGGGCGACACGTCCGCGCACCACCGGCTGGAGGCGCGCCTGGCCGCCTTCGAGCGCGCCGAGGCCGTGCTCCTCTTCAACAGCGGCTATGCCGCCAACACCGGCATCCTCCCCGCCCTCGTCGGCCCCGGGGACGCCGTCTTCTCCGACGCCCTCAACCACGCCTCCCTCGTGGACGGCTGCCGCCTGTCCCGTGCCCGCGTCGTCGTCTACCCGCACGCGGACGTGGAGGCGCTGTCACGCGCCCTCGCGGACACGCCCGCGCGTCGCAAGCTCGTCGTCACCGACACCGTCTTCTCCATGGACGGCGACGTGGCTCCGCTGCGAGACATCGTCGAGGCCTGCGAGGCGCACGGCGCCGCGCTGATGGTGGACGAGGCCCATGCCACCGGCGTGCTGGGGGCCCGCGGCGCCGGCCTGTGTGAGGAGCTGAGCCTGGAGGCGCGCGTGGACCTGCGCATGGGCACGCTCAGCAAGGCGCTGGGCGGCATGGGCGCGTACGTGGCCACCTCGCGCGCGGTGGCGGACCTGCTGGTGTCCCGCGCGCGGCCCTTCGTCTTCTCCACCGCGCTGCCCGCCGCGCTGTGCGCCGCCGCCGAGGCCGCCGTGGACGTCGTGGAGGGTGACCCGGCCCTGCGCGAGCGGCTGTGGCGCAACATCCGCCGCTTCGCGGCCGGCCTGCGCGCCCTGGGCCTGCAGGCCGAAGCCCGCAGCGCCGTGTTCCCCATCGTCCTCGGAGAGCCCGAGCGCGCCCTGGCCGCCGCGAGCCGCCTGCGCGAGGCGGGCGTGTTGGTGAAGGCCATCCGCCCGCCCACCGTGCCCGAGGGCACCAGCCGGCTGCGCTTCTGCCTCTCCGCCGCCCACACCCTGGGCCACGTGGACCTGGCGCTGGACGCCCTGCGCCGGGTGGGAGTGCACCATGGCTAGCCGGCCCTTCCAAATCTTCGTCACCGGCACGGACACCGGCGTGGGGAAGACGCAGGCCTCGTGCGCGCTGCTGTCGCTGTTGGCGGACGCGGGCCTCCAGCCCCAGGGCTTCAAGCCCTACGAGAGCGGCTGCGCCTCCCTGCGCGCCCCGGCGGACACGCTGGCCCTGCGCGAGGCGGCGCGCAGCACGCTGCCCGTGGAGGCCCTCTGTCCCCACCGCTTCCGCGCCCCCCTGGCCCCTGGCGTGGCCGCGCGCCGCCTGGGCCGGGAGCCGGACTGGGACGTCACCCTGGCCGCCTGGAAGCGGCTCTCCCACGGCACCACGGTGGTGGAGGGGGCCGGCGGCCTCTTCGTCCCCCTCGACTCGCGGCACGACGTCATCGACCTCATCGCCACCCTGCGCCTGCCCGTGCTGCTGGTGGCCCGCGCGGGGCTGGGCACGCTCAACCACACGGCCCTGTCGCTCCAGGCGCTGGCCGCGCGGCGCATCCCCGTGAAGGCCGTGCTGCTCTCGCGCGGCACCGCGGCGAAGGACCCGTCCGAGCGCGACAACCGCCAGCTGCTGGAGGAGCGCCACGGCGTCCCGGTGCTGGGACCGGTGCCGTACCTTCCTGACGCGCGCCGACGGCACACCGCGTTCCGGAAGGCCCTGCGCTCGCTGGTGCCCTGAACGCGCGGAGGCCGGAAAATCGGCCTCCGGCGCGTTTTCGCCAAAGGACGAGTGCTACAGGTCGCGCAAGTTTTTCGGTCACGCGGTCGTGAAATGGACGGGCCGTTTTTTCCGCGCGAGAACGCGTTGCGAATGGCGGACATCATCGACCTCACGTTCCACGCGGACGTCCGGCGCTTCTTCACGAAGCTCATCGACCAGAGGGGGCTCAGCTACTTCCTCCAGAAGGAGGGGCCTCGGCTGTTCCACATCGAGCCCTCGAAGGTCGAGCTCGTCCTCCGGACCGCGCTGCGCACCCGAGACCCCGCGTTGCCCCGGCCCCACGAGAAGGCCATCGAGCACTGCCGCAAGGAGGTGCGCAGGGAGCTCATCCGCCGCGTGGCCAACGCCATGCTGCAGACGGGCCTGTGAGCGGCTTCTCCGCCCGCTCCGACTTCCCCCGCACCCCGAACCCGCTGGCGCAGGCGCTCGCCCGGCACCGCGCCCGCGGGCTCCCCCTGCTGGACGTCACCGAGTCCAACCCCACGCGCGTGGGGCTGCCCGCCCCCGCGGAGGCCCTGCTCGCCCCTCCCGGCGCCTGTGGCTACGCGCCGGAAGCCCTCGGCCTTCCTTCCGCGCGCCATGCCCTGGCCACGCACCTGACGGCCCACGGCGCGGCCGTGTCCCCCGAGCACCTCGTGCTGACGGCCAGCACCAGCGAGGCCTACGGGTGGCTCTTCAAGCTGCTGTGCGAGCCTGGGGACAACGTCCTCGTTCCCGCGCCCAGCTACCCCCTCTTCGAGCACCTGGCGCGCCTGGAGGGCGTGGAGACGCGGCCCTACCACCTGCCCCGCGCGCACGGCTTCGGCCTGGACGTGGACGAGGTGGAGGCCGCATGCGACGCCCGCACCCGCGCGGTGCTCGTCGTCAACCCTGGCAACCCCACCGGCCACTACCTGCACGAGGGCGAGCTGGCGGCGCTGGCGGACGCGTGCGCGCGCCACGGGCTGGCGTTGGTGTCCGATGAAGTCTTCAGCGACTTCGCCTGGGACACCGAGCCCTCGCGCGTGCCCACCGTGGCCGGGCGCACGCTGCCCGCGCTCACCTTCGCCCTGTCCGGCCTGTCGAAAGTGGCCGGCCTGCCCGGCCTCAAGCTGGGGTGGATGCACGTGGGCGGCCCGCCCGCCTTGCGCGACGAAGCACTGGCCCGGCTGGAGTGGGTGGCGGACACGTACCTGCCGGTAGGCACGCCCGTGCAGCTCGCGCTACCTGCGTTGCTGGCCCACGTGCCCCGCTTCCAGGCGGCGGTGCTGGAGCGCGTGAGGGGCAACCGCCAGCGCCTGCTGAAGGCCCGCCCGGCGGGCGCCACGTGGGACGTGGTGCCCGCGCACGGCGGGTGGAGCGCGGTGCTGCGGATTCCGGCGGAGCCCGGCGAGGAGGCCACCTGCCTCGCCCTGCTGGACGCGGGCGTGCTGGTGCAGCCGGGCTGGTTCTACGACTTCGGCGGCGGCGCCTTCCTCGTGCTGTCGCTGCTGCCGACGCCCGAGGTGTTCGCCGCCGCCGTGGAGCTACTGGCGCGGGTGCTGGGGGAGGGCCCCGTCAGTCCGCGGACGGCTTGATGAGCTGCACCGTCTTGAAGGCGCCGTTCTCCACCTTCCACAGCTCGTACTCGGACGGGGCCTCGCCCGTGTCGTTGTTGAAGTCCAGGTCGCCGCTAGCGCCCTTCACGTTGATGATGGTGCCGGTGCGCATGGCATCCCGGGCGCTGATGAAGTCGGTGAAGCCCAGGGCGTAGACCGGGGCGGAGACTCCCGCGCCCGGCGTCACGTGCGTCAGCCCCTCGGCGATGCGGGCGCCGGTGATGGGCTGCGGCTTGGTTGCGTCCGGGCCCGCCGCGTAGGCGGTGCCCAGCGCGACGAGGTACATGGCGTCATAGGCGTGCGCGGTGAAGGAGAACTGGCCCGGGTCCTTGCTGTACGCGGCCTGGAAGCGGTTGCGGAACTGCCGGTACTCGTCCGCATCGACGCGGGCCTGCGCCGGGGCGGTGCCGTAGGAGCCATTCACCTGGTCCTTGTTGGCACCCAGGTTGGTGAACAGGCCCGGGTCCTTGCCGGCGTCCGTGAAGAACCACTTCCGCCCCTTGGTGCCCTGGGTGGCGAGCTGGTTGATGACCTTCGCGTTGTCCTCGGAGAAGCCCACCATCACCGTGACGTCGGGCAGCTGGGTGCTGATGGCCGTCACGACCGGAGTCACGTCCGCGTTGCGGTTGTACTTCGCGGAGGTGACCTGCGGCTGCGTCAACCGGCGGAGCACCACCCCGGACAGGCCCTGGCCGTACGGGTCGTCCACGTAGGACAGCACGACCTTGTTCGTGTTCGCGAAGGCCGTCGCGTTGTCCGCCACGGTGACGGTTCCCTGGAGCAGGTCGCCGATGATGCGGCCCTGCAGCGTGTCCGAGGGCGCCGTCCGCCACACCAGCCCCGCCGCTCCTTGAGTCTTGTCGGGCAGCGTGGCGATGTCCGGGCTCGTCGACGTGTGCGTCATCATCAGCGCGCCGGCGGCGATGGTGACGCTGGAGGCGGCAATCGTCTGCGCGCTGCCGGAGGTGAAGACCACCGGCACCGCCTTCTCGTTCACCAGCCACTGGGCCTGCTCGCGGGCGCGCGCCGCATCCGAGCCGGTGTCGCAGATGTAGAGGATGAAGTTGCGGCCGTTGATGCCCTCGCGCTGGTTGACCTCTTCAATCACCAGCTTGATGGAGTTGAGTGCCTGCTCCTCGGACTCGTCCCTGCCCTCGGACGTCGTCAGGGGCAGCGCCGCGCCCAGCGGAATCGTGTTCGGCTTGGAGACGGGGCCGAACACATCGCCACAGCCCACCGGCTGCGGCAGGCAGAAGCCCTCGTTGCACACCTGCGCGGAGTCGCAGTCCGCGCTCGACTCGCACTCGGTGAGGCCACCGGCGGTGGTGAAGCTGCAGCCGGCCAGCAACAGGGTGCAGCACGTCATCAGTCCCAGCGCGCGCATCAGAAGCTGACCTCCATTCCGGCTCCGGCGCCCCGCGGCGCCAGCGTCACCCGCACCTCGCCCTCCACGGGCGGCCCATCCTTCGGGTAGAGGATGATGGCTGTAATCGCCCCGGCCAGCCCCACGCCGAAGCCGATGTCCGCGAGCAGCGCCTTGCTCTTCGTGTCGTCCGCGCGGGCCTGCTTGTCCTCCAGGTTCCGGGCTTCGTCGAACTGCGTGCGCGCGTCGCGCGCCTGCATGCCGAAGAGCACGCCCGCGCCCACGCCGGCCACCGCCACACCGCCCACGGCGAAGGCGGCGATGCGCTGGCGCTTGTAGGACTTCATCGCGCGCTCGTGCTCGGCCTGCTGCCGGCGCAGGTTCTCCTCCTCCGCGCGCCGGGCCGCCAGCTGCTCCTGCTCCGCCCGGCGGCGTGCCGCGTCGGCTTCCGCCTGGAGCTTCTCGCGCTCGGTGTCCGCGCTGGCCTGCGCCTGCTCCTCCTTCTTGATGAGGACCTGGAGCCGGTCGATGCCGCGCGCGCTGCGCTTGAGCAGCGTGGGGTCCGTGCCCTCCGTGTTGCCGACGTACTGCTGGTACCAGGAGAGCGCCTCGCGCAGCTCGCCCGCGTTCTCCAGGGCGACGGCGATGTTGTAGATGAGCTTCGGGTTGGGCGACAGCTCGTGCGCCTTCTTCAGCGACTCGGCCGCCTCGCGATACTTCCCAGCCTGGTACAGCCGCTCACCCTCGCGGATGAGGACCGCCGGATTCCGGGCGCCGCCGCGCTGCGCGAGCGCCACCGGTGGCGCCAGCGCGAGGGCCACCGACAACACAAAAGCCAGTCTCATGGTGACCCCGAGCCTAGCCCGGAGCCGCCCGCACGGCGAAGAGGCCGCCTTCACTTCCCGTGAAAAGACACCGGGGCCGCCCCACGCCCGGCATGAGCAGGCGGGTAGCGGCCCCGAAAGGAAGCCCCGGACGACGGCTTCAGCGCGCTACAGGGCGGCTCAGGTCTCCAGGCGGGAGATGAGCAGCTTGCGCTGGAGCATGAGGGCCTCGGGGGCCTTGGTGCCCAGCTGCTCGAAGAAGACCTCCTGGCTCTTCAGCTCGGCCTTCCACTCGTCCTCCTTGATGGAGGTGGCCTCGGCGACGGCCTCGGCGGAGATGTCCAGGCCCTTGAGGTTGAGGCCCTCGTCGGAGCGCGGCACCCAGCCCAGCAGCGTCTCCTTCGTGGGGACGCGGCCGTGGACGCGGTTCACGATCCACTCGAGCACGCGCATGTTGTCCCCGAAGCCCGGCCACACGAACTTGCCGTTCTTGTCCTGCCGGAACCAGTTGACCTGGAAGATCTTCGGCAGCTGGGGGATGGCCTTCTGCATGTCCAGCCAGTGCTGGAGGTAGTCGCCCATGTGGTAGCCGCAGAAGGGCAGCATGGCCATGGGGTCGCGGCGCACGACGCCGACCTTGCCGGTGGCGGCGGCCGTCGTCTCGCTGCCCATGGTGGCGCCGAGGAACACGCCGTGCGTCCAGTTGAACGCCTGGATGACGAGCGGGACGGTGTTGGAGCGGCGGCCGCCGAAGATGAGGGCGGAGATGGGCACGCCCATCGGGTCATTGGCCTTGGAGCTCAGCACCGGGTTGTTGGACATGGGCGCGGTGAAGCGGCTGTTCGGGTGCGCCGCCTTCTCCGTGCTGCCCTTCTTCCAGGGCCGGCCCTGCCAGTCGGTGAGCTCGTCCGGCACCTCGCCGTCCTTGCCCTCCCACCACACGTCACCGTCGGCCGTCATCGCCACGTTGGTGAAGAGGGTGTCCTTGGCGATGGTCTCCATCGCGTTGGGGTTGGTCTTGTAGTTGGTGCCGGGGACGACGCCGAAGTAGCCGGCCTCGGGGTTGATGGCGTACAGGCGGCCATCCGGACCGGGGCGCATCCAGGCGATGTCGTCGCCGACCGTCTCGATCTTCCAGCCCTTGTACTCCTCGGCCGGAGGAATCAGCATCGCGAAGTTCGTCTTGCCGCAGGCGGACGGGAAGGCGGCGGCGACGTAGGTCGTCTCACCCTTGGGGCTGGTGACGCCGAGGATGAGCATGTGCTCGGCGAGCCACCCCTCCTCGCGGCCCAGGTAGCTGCCGATGCGCAGCGCGAGGCATTTCTTCCCGAGCAGCACGTTGCCGCCATATCCCGAGCCGAAGCTCCAGATGGTGTTGTCCTGGGGGAAGTGGCAGATGTAGCGGCGGTCCGGGTTCACGTCGCCGGTGCTGTGCAGGCCGCGGTTGAAGTCGTCGCTGTCGCCCAGCATGTCCAGCGCCTGCTTCCCCATGCGGGCCATGATCCGCATGTTGAGCACCACGTAGACGCTGTCGGTCAGCTCCACGCCAATCTTGGTGAAGGGGCTGCCGATGGGGCCCATGGCGTAGGGCACCACGTACATGGTGCGGCCCTTCATGGCGCCGTCGAAGTGCTGGCCCAGCTTGGTGTACGCCTCGTCCGGGTCCATCCAGTTGTTGGTGGGGCCGGCGTCCGTCTTGTTGGGCGTACAGATGAACGTGAGGTGCTCCACGCGCGCCACGTCATTGGGGTTGGAGCGGTGCAGATAGCAGCCCGGGCGCTTCTGCTGGTTCAGGGGGATGAGGATTCCCTCCTTCACCGCCTGGTCCGTCAGGCGCTTCTTCTCCTCCTCGGAGCCGTCGCACCAGACGATGCTGTCCGGCTGGGTCATCTGGGCCATCTTGGCCACCCAGGCCAGGAGCGTGGGGTTCTTCGTGGGGGCCTTCTCACCCACCGCCGCCGCTTGCGTCGAAGCCATCGAAGTATCCTCGTGTCGTCTCGAAATAGGGATTCCCGCGTACGGTCCCAAGGGGGCCGGAACCTACCAACGGGAGAGACGACAAACCTTCTGGAAGGAGGCCGGGAATGCAACTGGCGTCCGGCAGTCAACCGGGCCACCAGACAGGGCTCTCCTAATTCCACTTATCAGCGACCGGGCTTCCAGTAGTTGACGGCGCAGTGCGCCAGGGGCTCACCGCGTACGGAGAGCGCGTCAGCGGCTACTGCATGTCGTCGAACACCGCGGCGAGGGTGGTGGCGTTCAGGGACTTGTCGAACCAGCGGTCCAGCGTGGCCATGTCCGCGCAGGTGAGGATGCGCTGCCGGGCCGCTTCGTCCAGCGGCACGCCCCGCGCGGTGAGGATCCTCAGGATGTCCTCGGCACGTGCGCGAGTCACTCCCTGTGCCAGTCCCTGCTGGCGTCCCCGCTCGATGAGTTCCTCGCCGTAGCCCCGCATCAGTTCCTCCGTGCGCTGCTCACCCAGCACCGAATGTAACACCTGCCTGGTTGCTTCACGCGCGGCCTCGTTTCCTATCAACAAGAGGTACCGGATGAGCACCACCAACCCCTCGGTGCCTTCGGGACCTGCCTGCACCTGCGCGAAGAGCGCCACCCACTCCGGCAGTTTCCGCGCCAGCGTCCTGCTGCGCCCGTACCGCAATGCCAGCCACGCCAGCCGGGCCAGGGGCGGCCCGGGGCGCGAGCTCAGCGCTTCCTCGCGCTCCGCTGTCAGGTCATCGAGCAGGTACTCGAAGCGCGGTACCAGCGCTCGCCACCGTGCCCGCCCTTTCTCCGGCAACGCGAAGAGCTCCTCCACCCGGCGTGGCGCCGTCCAGGCCCCTTCCGGCCCGTGGTACATGACGAGCGGGAGGATGGGCGGGAGCTCGGTGCTGTCCGGGTGCTCCTGGCGCCAGCGCTCCAGCTGGCGCACCACGTAGCGCAGCATGCGCAGCGCCATCCACCGGTCCACCGTGGACTGGTGCTCCAGCAGCACGTACAGCAGCAGCGGGTGGCCGGTGCGCAGGCGCGCCGTGAAGAGCAGGTCGCTCTCGGTTTCTCGCAGTTCCGGGTCCACGACGCTGCCGGGCTCTCTGCGCAGAGACGTCCAGTCCACGGCGGAGACGACGTGCGCGGGCAGCACGGCGCGCAGCTCGGCCGCGGCCCGCTCGGGATGGCCAAAGGTGTAGCGGACGAAGAGGTCGTGCGGGCCGGACATGGTGGCCGGGCCCAAAGCACGCGTCGGGCCAGACGGGAGACCTTCGGGTGGCTGTGCTCGCGAGGGGGCGTCCGGCGGTGAAACGGCCTTCCGGACAGGGCTCTCCTGATTCCACGTATCAGCGGCCGGGCTTCCAGTAATTGACGGTGCAGTGCGCCAGGGGGCTCACCCCGCGAGGGGGGAGAACACAGGTTGGTGGTGGGCCCATGACCATCGCCATCGTCCTCGGCATCGTCGTCGTCGCGCTGGTGCTGTTCTCCTTCGACACCATTCCCATCGAGGTCAGCTCGCTGGTGGTGGTGTGCCTGCTCGCACTGACGGGCGTGCTCACGCCGCAGCAGGCCTTCGAGGGCTTCAGCAACGACACGGTCATCTTCATCTTCACGCTGCTGGCCATGACGCAGGGGCTCGCCTCCACGGGCGTGGTGCAGCTCATCGGGCAGCGCCTGGCCTTCTTCGCCCGCTTCGGCCACCAGACGTTCGTCATGGCGATGATGGTGGCGGTGGCGGCCTTCTCCTCCATCATCTCCAACACAGTGACGACGGCGGCCTTCCTGCCGGTGGCCATTGGCGCCGCGCATCGGGCCAAGGTGCCCAAGAGCAAGGTGCTGCTGCCGCTGGCCTACGCGTCGATGCTGGGCGGGATGATCTTCCTCTACGGCACGTCCACCAACCTGGTGGTGTCCGCGGCGCTGCAGCGCATGGGGATGCCGCCCATCGGCGTGGCGGAGCTGGCGCCGGTGGGCCTCCCGCTGTGTGTCATCGGCATCCTCGTGGTGGTGCTGCTGGGGCCGCTGCTGCTGCCGTCTCGCGAGGGGCAGGGGAGCGTGGAGGACTGGACGCTGCGCGACTACCTCACGGAGGCGATGCTGCCAGCGGACTCGCGCTACGTGGGCAAGGAGCTGGCGGACATCACGGAGGGACTCGGCCTGCGCGTCATCGGCATCATCCGCGATGGGCAGACGTTGCCGGCGGTGCCGAACTACCGGCTGCACGGCGACGAGCGCCTCATCGTCGAGGGCAACCGCGAGGACATCCTCCGGGTGAAGGACCTGCGCGGCATCGAAATCCGGCCGGACGTGAGGCTGTCGGACACCGAGCTGAGCGACAAGGACACCGTCCTGATTGAAGCCAGCGTGCCGCAGGGCAGCCCGCTGACGGGGCGCAGCCTGAAGGAGACGCTGTTCCTGGAGCGCTACGGCCTGGTGGCGCTGGCGCTGCACCGCAAGCCGGCCATCCAACGCGTCACCAAGCTGCAGCTGCTGGGGCGCATCTTCGGAGAGCGCTCGCTGTCGATGATGCCGCTGTCGGTGGGCGACGTGCTGCTGTTGCGCGGGCCGAAGGAGAAGGTGTCGGAGCTGGCGAAGGGCGCCAACCTGGTGGTGCTCGGCGGCCATGAGTACCAGCCTCCTCGTCACCGCAAGGCGCTCCTGGCGGTGGTGCTCTTCCTGGGGGCGCTGGGGGCGGGGACGCTGGACGTGGTGCCGCTGTCGGTGGCGGGGCTCACCGGCATGCTGGCGATGATTGCCACCGGGTGCGTGGACGCGCGCATCGCCTTCCGGGTGGACTGGCGCGTGGTGCTGCTCATCGGCTCCATGATGGCGCTGGGCCTGGCCATGGAGGAGAGCGGTGCGGGGAAGTTCATCGGCAACGCGGTGGCGGAGCTGGGGGCGTACGGCGGGCCGCGCACGGTGATGGCGCTGCTGATGGTGCTGACCATCGTCCTGTCGGCGCCCATGAGCAACCAGGCCGCGGCGCTGGTGGTGCTGCCGGTGGCCATCAACGCCGCGCAGCAGCTCGGCGTGGACCCACGCCCCTTCGCCATGGGCGTGACGCTGGCGGCGAGCTGCTCGTTCATCACCCCGCTGGAGCCCAGCTGCGTGCTCGTCTACGGCCCGGGGCACTACCGCTTCACGGACTTCTTCCGGTTGGGCACGCCGCTCACCGCACTGCTCGTGGCCGCGCTGGTGGTGGCCGTGCCCTGGGTGTGGCCCTTCAAGGCCGCGAGCCGCGAGGCACCCGCGCGGGGAACGCCGGTGAGTGTCGTGGCTCCCGCGAGCCCGGGGCCGTGAGGATTCAGTGGATGGCGGCGCGCAGGCCCACGTCGGTGATGACGCGGGCCTCGTGCTCCAGCATCCACTCCAGCCGCTCGCGCACGGTGGCCTCGTCGCCGTTGGCGGCGGTGACGGCGAGCCGGAAGAAGAGGGACTGGTGCCCGTCCTCGGACTGGGCCAGCTCCCCGTAGAAGCGCGCGAGCGCCGGGTCGGTGAGCCCCTCTGCGAGCAGTGAGAGGCGCTCGCACGAGCGGGCCTCGATGACGGCGGCCACCAGGAGCCGGTCCACGCGGCGCTCCGCGGACGGCGTGCGCACCAGCTTCTGCAGGGCCTGCGCGTACGGGTCCCCGGAGTCCTTCGTCAGCGTCAGGCCGCGCGCTTCCATCAACTCCAGCACCTTGGCCAGGTGGGCACTCTCCTCGCGGGCCAGGCGGGCCATCTGCGACGGCAGCCCCGGCAGGTCCGGGTACATCTGGAGCAGGGACAGCGCGTTGGCGGCGGCCTTCTTCTCGCAATGGGCGTGGTCCACCAGCACCTCGTCGAAGCGATCGAGCGCCAGCGGCAGCCAGCGCGCGTCGGTGGCGGCGTGGAGGATGACGGGACCCTCTCCGGAGAGGGGACGGCGGGAAGGCGTGGGACGGCTCATGGACGGCCGCGGACTGTAGGGCAGCCGGGGCTAGTCGACCAGGACGAGCCGCTGGGTGCGGCCGGCCAGGTAGCCGACCTTGCGGGCGATGCGGGCGGAGCTCTCGTCGCGCTCGTCGATGCGCATCGTCAGCCGCGGCAGCGAGGACAGCAGGTGCCGGGAAATCTGGCCCAGGCACAGCGTGGCGTGGCCCTTCTTCCGCTCGGCCGGCAGCGTGTAGAGCCCCTCCAGCTCCGCGCCGTACTGGGAGCGGCTGCCGATGTCGACCTTGAACACCAGCCCGCCCGCCTCCTCCAGCACGTACGTGCGGCGCTGGCGCACGCGCTGGATGACGCGGGCCTCGTAGCCGCGCGGGTCCTCCGCCAGCGGGTCTCGCTCCAGGGCCTCGCGCACGAAGCCCTGGGCCAGGGGCAACAGCCGGGGCAGGTCCTCCTCGCGCGCCAGCCGCAGCAGCGGGTTGGTGAAGGGGCCCAAATCATCCGCGGACACGCTGAACAGCCGCTGCGTGCGCGACAGGCGCGGCTTGCCCTGGCACAGGCTGCGCACCAGCGCGTCCACCGCGGACTTGTCCCCCACCGTGCCGCGCAGCTTCAGCGACGAGGCCAGCGCGTCCGCGATGACGCTGGTGGCGCTGGCGTCGCTCGCGCTGGGCACCACCAGCCCGCCCTCGCCACCTACGAAGACGGCGGCGGTGAGGACCTGGTTGTCGAAGCGCCCGTAGAAGGCGAAGGGCACCCGCCCGCGCGGGGCGATGCCGAACTCCTCCAGCAACCCCAGCAGGTAGAGGTTGTGGACCGGGTCCTTCGAAAGCAGCGCCCGCAGGGCTTCCGCGTCCTGGGTCCCAAGCTGTTCGACGGTGACAGGCATGAAGGGTGGGGGAGCGCCACCTTACGCAAAACCCGGCCCTACCGGCCAGCCTCCCCCAGTACGCGGAACTCGAAGGGGTAGACGACCGTTGCCTTCCCCCCACCCGGCGGGGCGGGAAACCGGGCGTCCAGGAGCGAGTCCAGCACACACGCCTGCACCATCGGGTCCGGAATGGTGCTCGCCAGCAATTCCCCTCCCGTCATCTGCCCCTCCGCCTCTTTCCCCTCTACCGTGAAGCGCAGCCGCACCGTCTGTGGGCCCCGGTTTCGCTGTGCTGCGTCCTCGAAACATTGCTGCACGAGCGGAGTCACGGCCCGGATGGCGGCGCGGACGTCGTCGGGGCTGATGCGCCCGGTGGTGGCCTCGATGACGGGTTCGACCTCCACCACGCGCCGCGTGCCGGGTGCCTCGGGCGTCTCCGGAGCGGGGGCCGTCGTCGTCGGGAGCTGGCTCGGGTGGGAGGGGAAGGGCGGGGGCGGGACGACGGCGGGGGGCTCGATGGGGGGAATCGAGGGGTCGGGAGGGCGCTCGGCCTCGACGGAGGGCGGCGAGGCCGGCTCGGGGCGGGGCTCCACGGGCCGGGTGAGCCAGAACGACAGCGCGGCGGCGAGCACCAGGATGCCCAGGCTCACCAGGGGGATGACGGCCCAGCGGATGACGGAAGGGTTGGCCATGCGCTCACGCGGGGGCCCGGGAAGGGCGCCCACCGGAAGGATAAGTCTCACTCCACCGTCAGGGTGCACCCGACGCTGTCGAGCACGCGGCGGATGGGCGTGCACACGCTCAGGCCCTCGGCGCCCGCCTGGTGGAGGCCCACCGCCGCGCCCGCTTCGTCCACCACGAGCGCCCCCGAGTCTCCCGGGTGGGTGCAGGGCGTGACGCCGAGCTGGTCCGCGAACCAGAGCACCTGCTCGCCGCCGTCCCCCGTGGGGTAGGGCAGGCCGATGGTGAGGTGCAGCGCCGCGATGGTGCCGGACACCTTCTCACTGGTGGCGCCCACCAGCCGCACCGGCAGCTCCAGGGGGACGTCATCCCTGATTCGGATGGGCGTCAGGTCCAGCACGGCGATGGACGTGCCGAGCAGACCGGGTCTGTCCGGGCGCACCGTCGCCGCGTCCACGTTGGTGGCGGCCTGCTCCCGGCCGGGGACGAGCGGCCCCATGCGCACGAGCGTGCCGAACCGGGCGGCCGCGAGGCCTCCATGGTCTCTCGCCTCCTCCTGCGATGGGACGAGCACGCGGTCCCCGGGGACGCCGCGGCCGTAGTTGCCGATGACGTGCGCGCAGGACAGGCCCAGCAGTTCGTCCGTGTCCGTGGAGCGCACCACGCACCCCAGCGTGCCGGAGCCGCCCCGCCGGTGGCTGATGCTGAAGCCCGGCAGCACCGGGCGGTCGTTGCTGATGAGCGACTCCAGCCACGGCGCGCCCACCTCGCGCACGTCGGTGGGCACACGGCCGCGCAGCCCCAGGCCCTCTACACTCACCGAGTCGGGGATGCGGCGGCTCGCCGCCACCTTGCTCTTCGGGCGCTTGAGGCGCACCAGCACCTGGAGCGCCAGGTCGTCCACGCGCCCGCGCTTCAGCTTGGGCGCGAAGCACAGGCCCACCACGTTGGGCGCGGTCCACCAGCGCGCGTGCTCCTTCGCGAGGATGGGGGCCGTCACCTCGGGCCGCGCGGAGCGGATGGCCATCCGGGCCATGGGCGGCGGGGTCGGGTCCGTGCCAATGGAGATGGCGTGGACCACGCGCCGCATCTGCTCGGACGTCAGTCGCAATCGCGCTGCTCCGGCTTCTTGTCCGTGCACTGGCCCACCGGGGAGAACTGCGCCTCGGCCTCGGCCACCGCCGCGTCCACGGGCTTCTCGCACTCGCGCTTCGCGATGTCTCCGCGGATGTCGAAGAGGCGCAGCACCTCCGTGCACCGTTGCTGGAAGGTCTTCACGCCGTCCTGGAAGAGCGGCCGCATGACCGCCGGGGCGAACGAGTAGCCGCTGGCCGTCTGCAGCTGGGACTCCGGGCGGAACATCCACGCCGAGCGCCAGCTCGAAGCCACCTGGTCGAAGCGCGCGGAGCCCAGCCACATGCTGGTGGCCGCCTGGAGCGCGACGGGCTCCTTCGGGACGAAGCCCGGGCCGGTGCGGCGGCAGAACGGGCCGATGTTTCCCTCGTTGTCCACGTCCGCCAGTCGCTCCTCGCAGACGTTGTACTCGGCGAAGCGCCGGCCGATGGCGGCCAGCTCGCCCTGCTGCACCTCGCCCACGCGCGGCTGCGTGACGAACAGGTCGATGGTGCGCATCAGCGTGCTGACGGCATGGGGCGGGGCGTTGGCCGTCTCCGCCTGGAGGCCGCCGGTGGAGATGATGAGCACGCGCTCGGCGCCGCGCTGGACGGCCTGGAGCAGCGGCAGGCCGGAGCGCACGCCGCCGTCGAGGAACGTCCCCCGGAAGCGACCGGTGTTGGAGGGCAGCCACGGCACCGGCTCGGCGAGGACGGGCTCGACGATGGAGGCCACCGCGGCGTTGATGACTCCCTCCACGCGCTGCTGCTCGGACGCCTTCGGGTCGATGTCCTGCGGGTCCTGGTCGCTGATGCCGTAGACGTCACCGGTGTTGAAGTCCACGGAGACCGTCACCAACTCCGTGTCGTTGGTGAGCTGCGCGGGGGTGACGGCGTTGCGCAGCTTGTTCTGGACGCCGTCGAAGCGGACGAGGCCGCGCAGGTCCGAGGCAATCTTCCATATCCAGGTGGAGTTGACGCAGTACAGGTCCGACTCCACCGAGCAGGTGTAGTTGTCGAGCAGCATCTGCCGGGCCTTCGCCTCCTGGCCGGGCGTGTGGAACAGGTCCACGAGGGTGCTGATGAGCGCGCCGGTGCTGGTGCCGGCGGCCAGGTCGATGCGGGCATCCCCGCAGCCCTCGGGCGCGGGCTTGCCGCGGCACTGCTCGAGGATGCCGAGCAGCCGCCACATGATGCCGGCGCTGAAGGCGCCATTGGCACCGCCGCCGCTGAGGACGACGGCGTTGGACGGGCGTCCCAGCTTGCGGCTCCAGCGGCGGGCGCTGATGTACTGCGCGGCGGACTCGGCGCCCTCGCGGATGCCGCGGCCGAGCTCGTTCGGGCTCACCGGGTCCTGCAGCGAGTCCTGCAGGGACACCAGCGACTGGGCGATGCCCAGCGCATTGCCGAGGAAGCGCGCCGCGTCCACCTCCGCGGCGGCCGGGTTGATGGGGTCCACCGACTTCGGAGGCGGCGGCAGTCCCCAGAGCGGCGCCGACACGGCCTTCTCCATGAAGGTCTGGAAGCAGGCCTGGTTGGTGCCGCCGGAGGTCTTCCGGAGGCACTCCACCTGGTCGAGGATGACCTGCGGCGAGCCGCCCATCGCCGACATCCAGCGGGCCACCTCGCGCGGGTCCACGTACGCGTCCACGAGGTGCGAGCGCGTCAGTCGCGCCGCGCGCTCGCGGGCGGGAATGGGCAGCGGCGCGGACTTGGGCTCCGAGGGCTTGTTCAGCTCGCTCAGCAGGTAGTCCGTGCGCAGGAAGCAGCCGCTCACGAGCGTGGCGAGCGCGGTCAGGAACAGCAGGGAGGTGGTGCTGCGGGTCATGGGTCCCCCGTCGGGAGTCTTTAGGGAGGGGACGTGGCCCGGGCGCGTGGCGGCCGGGTCCGGCGGCCCCTTCGCCGCATCAGCTTTGCGTGACGTTAGCGCATGGCCCTGTCCTGGTTGCGCAAAACCCCATGCCTCCTGTCCGGCGTCGACACACGCCCGCTCAAGGGGAGCCGCTCGGAGTGACTTCGGTGAGGAGTCCCTGCCGGTAGAGCCAGCCGAGGATGCCGACGCCCTGGCGCCACGGCACCCGCCGTGCCCAGGCCTCCGCCAGCTGCGGGAGCGTGAGTCCCTCGCGGAGGCTCTCCACGAGGGAGGCCAGCTCGACGCCGTCCAGCCAGGCCACGGGCCGCGCGAGCCGTGGATGGCTCAGCGCCCCGCGCAGCTCGATGACGTCGCCGACGATGCACGGCGTGTCCACCAGGATGGCGTCGCTCGCCAGGCGCCAGCGGCGGTGGGCCAGCGCGTCCTCCGGCAGCGGTGGGGGCTCCGGGGGCGACGGCATGGGGCCGCGTGCGGCGCGGCGCTTCCAGAAGGGCCGGTCCGCGTGGGCGCGATGCTCGCCGTAGTACCCGGCCGCCCAGGCCGCGTGTCGCGCCACCGAGTCGCGCTGGTCCTCCCGGTAGAAGCGCAGCGCGGCGGCCGCGCTGTCGGGCCGGACGAGCAATGTATGCACGGCCACGGCGCCGCTCAGCGCGGTCTGCAAGGCCTTCTGCACGCCCGAGGAGGAGAGCGGGTCGATGGAGAAACTGGCCTCGCCCACCTTGATGCAGTCCTCCTCGATGGGCACCTCGTCGCGGTAGCACGTCGCATCGCGGGCGTGCACGGCGCCGACGAGGCGGGGCGCCGTCCACGCCTCCAGCAGCCCCGAGCCTTCCATCAGCGCCCGGTAGAGCAGCTCCAGCGAACGCCGTCCGACGCTCCGCTCGCGCAGCAGCGCCGGGTCCACGAAGGCCATGGCGCTGAAGGTGCCATCCGGCAGGTGCGCGCCCCAGTACCAGCCCTCCGCCCCCGCCACCACGCGCGTCTCCGGGCCCTGGCGTTGCTCTCCGCGCCAGTACCCGTGGAGCGCCAGGGTGGATACGGAGACGGGCACCTTCCGTCCTCCCAGGCAGCCACCGCGCCCGCCCGCGTCCGCGAGGAACCGCGCTCGGAGGCGCGTTTCCCGTCCATCATGGAGGAGGGGCACCACCCAGCCCTCCGCCGTCCGCACGGGGCGCCGGGCCGTGGCGGGCTGGAGCACCCGCACTCCTGCGTTGGCCGCCGCGGCGAGCAGCAGCGCATCGAAGCGCCCCCGGTCCACCAGCAGCCCGTCCGCGCCCATGCGCACGGGCCGCGCGGTGGCGTCCTCCCAGCGCACGAGCGCCTCCCGCGCGGGAAGGAAGCCCGCGCTCCGGACGGCGTCCGCCACACCTAGCACCTCGAGCTGCGGCCACACGCCCGGCGTCAGGGCCTCGCCCACCTGGGGCCGGGGGAAGGCGTGGCGCTCCACGAGGCACACCTCATGGCCCATGCGCGCGAGCCGCAGCGCCAGCGCGGAGCCCGCGGACCCTCCGCCGACGACGCAGACCTCGGTGCGCGGCCCCGCGTCCAACCCGCTCATCCGCTCGCCGGAGGCAGGCCGAAGTAGTCGGGCCGAGCCTGGGAGAGCCGGCTGTACGCCTCCAGGCAGTAGTGCAGCCAGCCCCGGATGTAGTCGCAGGCCGGCCGCCCCCGCTGGATGACCTCGTGGTGGCAGCCGCCGCCGCACAGGTAGCGCGCCCAGCAGGAGCGGCACGGCTCCTGGCGGTGCACGTGACGCTCCGTGAGCCAGCGGGCCTGACGCTCACGGTCCACGCCGGTGACGAGGTCACCCATGGCGCCCTCCTCGTCCCCGACGAAGCGGTGGCACGCGGCCAGCTCGCCGCTGGCGGAGACGCCGAGGTAGCCCGCGCCCGCGCCGCACGGGTAGGGCCGGTGGGTGCCCTTGTGCAGCTCGCGCATGGCGTTGACCATGTTGGAGAACGGGTAGCGCCGCCCGGCGATGAGCCGCCGCTCGAACTCCTGGCCGCAGTCCACCATCTGCTCGAGCATCAGCTCCAGCTCCGCGTGCCCCATCTCGTCGCGGCCCGTGGGCGAGCTGAGCATTGGAGAGAAGCCGACGGCGTGGAACCCCTGCTCCACGAAGGCGTCCAGCGTCTGGCGCAGCTCCAGGTTGCGCGGCGTGACGGTGACGCGCGCGGTGACCTGCATCTGGCGCTGGCGGGCCAGCAGCGGCGCTACGTGGGCCATCACCTTCGCGAAGCTGCCCTGGCCGCCCTTGAAGGCGCGCAGCCGGTCATGCGTCTCCTGGAGTCCGTCCAGGCTCACCGTCACCGCGAAGCCGTGCTCCTCCAAGAAGGCGGCGTCGTCCTCGGTCAGGAGCGTGCCGTTGGTGGTGAGCGACAGCGTCAGCGAGACGCCCTTCGCCCGCGCGCCCTCCACGGCCCGCTCCGTCGCGGCGCGGATGACGGCCCGGTTGAAGAGGGGCTCGCCGCCGAGGAACGACAGGTTCACCCGCTCGCCCCGGCCGGCATCGCGCAGCAGCAGGTCCACCGCGTCCAGCGCCGTCTGCAGCGGCATGTTGCGCGCCGGGCCGCCGAAGTCGCCCTGCTGCGCATAGCAGTACGTGCAGCCCAGGTTGCACTTCTGCGCCACCGCCAGCGACAGCGCCCGCACCGGAGGAGACTGCACGGGCGTGTCGTCGATGAACGGCGCTTCCGAGACGCCCAGCGCCTCCAGCAGCCGCCGCACCTCTGCTCCGTCATGGTCCCGCCGCGCGCGGTCCAGCGCGTCGGACGCCTCGGCATCCACGTCGAACAGGCGGCTGCCATTCACCACCAGCAGGTGCTGGCCCACCTGCGTCTGGTAGAGGTGCACGTCCGGGACATGGGGTAGGGACAGCGCGAAGAGCCTTCGTGCCTGAGCCGCGTCCGGGCCGCTCATGCCGGAGGCTCCCCGTCTCCCTCCGGCAGGGGCACCGAGACACTGTCGCGGCCCTCAATCTGGAAGTGCAGCGACTCCTGCCAGTGACGGAAGAGGTCGTCGTAGGAGACCAGCCGCGAGTCCGAGCGGTTGTCGAGGATGTACTGCTGAGGCACCTCGGGGCCGCGCTCCTTCTGCATCCAGTTGATGCCGATGCTGGTGCCCTGCGGGCCCTGCTCCACGCTCACGTAGTCCGGGCGGCTGGCGGCCCAGTAGTAGCAAGCGCACTCGCGGTAGTCGTTCTGCCAGGGCGAGCACAGCCCCTGCGTCAGCTCGCCGGGCTGCGCCAGTTCCTCGGCGATGACGGCGAGCTGTCCCTGCGGGCCCCGGGCGAAGAAGTGCCGCACCTCCAGGTCCGCCACGACGAGCTTCTTCTTGTCCGTGGGAATGCCGGCGGGGAGGGGAGACTCCTCCTTGGTGAACTCGCAGCGGACCTTCTTGCCCGCCTTGGCGTGCAGCACCTCCGCCAGGGCGTTGGACCACTCCATGAAGGTGATGCCATCCGGGTTGGCCGAGTTGGTGAGCTGGATGGGCGCGGAGCCGGGGCGCTGCGGGCCCATGACGGGCACCACCAGCGGGTGGCCGTCCACGCGCAGCAGCCGGCGGTGGAGCAGGTGCTCCAGGCCCCTGTCCACCTTCATCACGTAGTTGTCCGCCTCGTGCATTTCGATGCCGACGAAGATGCGGCGCCACACGTTGCGGAAGTCGAACTCCAGCCCGGGGAAGCAGTTGGAGATGGCGGACGAGGGCAGGGTGCCCGGCGGGTTGCCGGCGGCGCGGTAGTGGAGCTGCGCGGACAGGTTCTTCGGGTCGAGCTTCTTCATTCCGTGTCCCCTCCGCTCCGGCCCGGCTTGCCCTGCTTGAACAGCGCCCTGCGCGCGGCCTTGCTGACGGTGTCCACCTGCCTGCGCGTGAGCGCCAGGGTGCGCCCGTCCGCTCCGCGCATCATCGCCGGCATCTTCCGGCGTCCCTTGTTGCTCAAGTCGCCCACCTCGTCGTGGCGCCGCAGCACGTCCGAGAACCAGGGCGCCGCCCCGCCCTGCAGCGCGGTGAAGACGTTCTGGTGCAGGGCCTTGATGGTGAGGTTGTCCACCAGCGACGGGGCCATGATGGGCTCGAAGAGGCGGCCGGTGTCCGCGGTGTCCTGCCGCACCATGGTGCTGGCCACGTCCACCTGACCATTCACCGTGTTGCCGTTCATCACCGCGGTGTTCATCAGCCGGATGGTCTCGAAGGCGCGGCGGACGATGTCCTCGGCCGCCTCCGGCGTGGCGTCGCGCTCGCGCGTCTGGGGCCCGTTCAGCGCCTGGTCCAGGTCATCCGCCACGGTGCGCACCGGGAAGCTGTCCGGCGCGAAGGCCGGCGGCCCGGCGCCGATGCGCGCGAAGGCCTTCAGCGGCTCGGCGGCGCCCTTGAGCTTGAGCTGGACGTGGACGAGTCCGTCGCACTCGTCGTCGAAGTACCCGCGGCTCTTCCAGTACGCGCCGCTCGGGTCGAACCCGCCCTTCTTGTCCGAGGAGTAGCCCGCGTAGATTTGAGCCGGCATCGTCAGCTCGGGGCCGGAGCTCTCCTGGTAGCGCGTCCAGTCGCCCTTCTCCGGGTCGTAGAGGATGCGCTCGGGCTGGAGATTCTCATCGGGGACGGGCTTGCCGTCGGAGCCCGGTGTCTCCGCGCTGGAGCCGTACACGTGGCCCGCCCCGGGGGTGAAGCGCAGGCGTATCTCCGGGAACTCGTCGGTGGGGCGGATGTACCGCACCGAGCCCAAGGGCAGCACCTTGCCCTCGCGGAAGTTGCGGCACTGGCCGTCCAGCGGGTGGGCGTCGTGGTCGGAGAAGCGCCCCGTGCTGGCGATGATCTTGTCCCGCTCCTTCCCCGTGCGGCGGAAGATCTTGATGTTGCCCACCCGCACCTCCCACTTCACGTCCGACGGCCGCAGCCCGTGCTCGGCGAGCAGCGCCACGGTGAGCGGCACCAGGCTGTCCTTGTCGGTGACGGCCCAGACCTCCAGGAAGGGCGCCACCGGGCGGATGTGGCCCTCGGGGGACTTGAAGGCGATTTCGGTGGGGAGGAAGGCCTCGGAGATGGCGCCCGTCGCCGGGTCCACGCGGAAGGTGGGGGCGGCGCGCAGGCGCCGGTAGCCGAGCGGGTCCCCGTCCGGGACTTCCAGCTCGTAGTTGTCCAGCGGGTCCGGGGCCTCGCCGAGACGCGCGATGGCCAGCGGGGGAAGGATTCGCAGTTCCTTGATGGTCACGCCAGGTCCTCCGGTGAGGCGGCTCAGGGCTTTGGAATCATCCGAAGGGCGCTCTGCAGCGCCGCTCCGTCCAGGTCCTCCAGGGCCCGGAGGTAGTCGGCGTGCCGGCCCGGGAAGCGCTGCTGCAGCGAGTGGTTGAGCTCCAGCGCCGTCTCCAGCAAATCCCGGTGCAGCCGCCACCGGTCCGGCTCCGTGTCCGGCAGGTCCAGCGTGTACGGCATCTCGAAGGGCGGCGCGGCCACCGCGCCCGAGCCCGACTCGTCGAGCGGCGACTCCACCAGGATGTTGGAGATGGCGCGCACGTTGTACATCTCACCGAAGGTGCGGTTGATGAGCAGCCCGCGCGGGGTGAGCGAGTCCCCCTGTCCCGTGGCGCCGGCGAGCTGGTACGCGTGCGTGAGGTACATCAGCAGCATGCGGTAGCGCACGTTGAACAGGTGGGCCCAGGTGACGGACTCCGGATGGGAGATGACGGTGCTCACGGTGACGGGCGGCGCCGCCTTGGCCTTCGCCGCGGACAGGCGCACCACCCGGCTGGCGTTGAGGTCCATCTCCGTCTTCGGGTTGATGGGCACCGGCCGCGTGGGCGTCCACTCGCCGTCGGGGAACTCGCGGTAGATGTCGAGGAAGCGGCGGAAGTGGGACTTCTCGTCCGCGTCCTCGTCGAAGAAGAGCGCCTCGCCCTGGATGCCGACGGCGGCCAGCGCGGCGACGGCCTCGTCCCGGTTGCTGACGGGCTGGACGATGACGTCCGGCGTGGCCTGTCGGGGCCCGCCCGTGGACTGCCCCCGCGCGCCGCGCATGTAGCCCCGGCCCCACTCGTCCCACGAGGCCTGGAACGTCGTGGTGGCCGCCTGGAAGTCCGCGTCCTTCACCCACTCGGGGTTGGCGAGCACCTGTTGCATCCGGTCATACAGCACGCCCACGCGGTGCAGCGGCTGCTGCGGCGAGGGGTTGCCCTGCTGCGCGCGCTTCTTGACCTCCTCTGCCTCCGCGCCCTCCCAGCCGGCCGGCATCTCCGCGTAGACGTAGCGGGCCAGCGAGTTCTTGGTGAGCGGCTCCAGGGTGAAGTCGAAGGGGTAGAACTGGCTGCCCCAGGGGTAGTCCTCGCGGTCCAGGTTCAGCGGCGCGCCGATGAGCCGCAGCACGTTCTGCACGGTGATGAGGTGCCCCATCTCCTCCTTGGCGATGCCCAGGATGACTTCCTGCCAGTGGCGCACCCGGTCGCGGTGCTTCGAGGGGACCAGCGGCCCGCCCAGCGAATAGGCGGCGTACAGGTACTGCGCCATCAGCGCGTGCTCCACCTCCGCGGCGATGTGGAGCAGGAGGACGGAGTAGTCGTGCCAGTTGAACTCGGGAGGCAGCTCCGGGACGGTATGGAAGAAGGGCTTCACGCCCCGGGCCTTCGGCTCCAGCGCCCGGAGCGCCGCCGGCTGCGGCTCGAATCGCAGCAGCGACTCCAGATGCCTGCTCATCCGTGAACGCATGTCCCCTCCCGACATCGTGGATGCGGCGGGCAAACCAGAACATCCTGATTTTCGGATGTCAATTTGGGATGTCTGCCCAACCCATGTCACAGCGCGGGAGGGTGCCTGGAATTGGCGTGCGTCTGGAGTTGGACGCCTATGGATAGACTTCGCGGCGCGGGCCCGGCACGACGGCTCCTTCGGCCCGGACGCGCTGGCGCCGGCTCACGCCGAGCGTGGCGCCGAGTACCGAGGAGACGAGGCCGAGCAGCAGTGCGCCGAAGATGCCCCAGAAGACGCGGCCGGTGGTGTCCGCGGCCTTGAGCGCGCCCTCCTGCACCTGCTGTCCAATCTGCCCTGCCTGTTGTTTGATTTGCCCTCTGGTCTGATTGAACTGTTGTTCAACACGCGTTGCGACGTCCTCCGCATCCTGGCGTGACAGCTTCGTGTTGTTCGCGATGGAGGTGACGAGCACCTCCCGGTCCAGCTGGCCCGTGCGCAGCGCGGTGCTGAGGACGTCGCTGGTGGCGTTCTGGAGTTGGTCGGCGGTGACGGCGGGCTTGCCCTCCTGGGCCAGCCGCTGGTTGACGGGGCCGAGCGCGTCGTTGGCGTCCAGTCCGAAGGCCTTCGCGGCCTCACCCCCTTGTGTCGCGGCGCCCACCACGGCCGTGCCCGCCGCGCCCACCGCTGTCTTGCCGACGCTGAACACCGCGCCCATCAGCGATGAGAGGGCCATGCTCATGAGGATGGTGCCCGCCAGCGTCGTCAGGCCCCACAGCACGGCGCCGTGCAGCGCTCCGCCACCCTTGTCCAGCACGCCCGCGGTGCGCGCGGCCACGAAGCCTCCGAAGAAGAGGGCGATGAGGGGCGCGACGAGGCTCCAGATGCCGGTGCCGATGCCCGCCGACTTCGCGCTGCCCGGGTCGTTCGGGTCCATCGCGGACAGTCCGAGCGCGAGGCCGAGCGAGTAGAGGAGTATCCACACGCCGAGCGCGACGAAGGCGCCTCCGAAGATGGCGCTCCAGCTCAATTTGGAGGGAACTCCCGCGACGGCTGGAACGACGGCGGGTCTTTCGTTCTCCACGATGGCTGCCATGGTTGCCTCTCCTGCTTCAGGGAGCGCCCGCATGGGAGGTGGACGCTCGGGTCCGAGGCAAAGATGGGCATGTGACAAGGGGTGGACGCTTACCCGTCGTCTGGATGTCCTGGGGGGAGGGGAGAGTGGAAGCTCAGCGCAGGCCGAGTGCTTCGACGAGCACCGCCTCGCGGGCCACCACGGGCGTGCGAGGCAGCGCTTCGAGGCGGAACCTGCTCACCAACTCCGCCAGCGTCACCGGGTCGCCCTCGCCCAGCCCGCTCCATGCGGCGAGCAGGCCCAGGACGCGCTCGGGAGGAAGGCCCCGCTCACGCAGCTCCGCCAGGGCGAAGGCGCCCTCGCGCTTGGCGAGCCGCTTGCCGTCTTCCCCGAGCACCAGCGGGACGTGGAGGAAGGACGGCGCGGGGAGGCCGAGCGCCGCGTAGAGCTGGAGCTGGCGGGGCGTGGAGGACAGCAGGTCGTCTCCGCGCAGCACGTGGGTGATGCCGGTGGCCGCGTCGTCCACCACCACCGCGAGCTGGTAGCTGGCCACGCCGTCGTTGCGGCGCACCACGAAGTCGCCGACCACCGCGTCTACGTCCTGGGTGTACGGGCCGAGCAGCGCGTCCTCGAAGCACACCTCGCCGGGGCGGGCGCGGAAGCGGTAGGCGGGAGCACGGGTGCGGGCGCGCTCGGTGGCCTGCGCGGCGGTGAGGTGCGCGCAGGTGCCGGGGTAGCGGGGGCCTTCCTCGGAGAGGCCGTGCGGGGCACTGGCGGCGCGGGCGATTTCTCCGCGTGTGCAGAAGCACGGGTAGACGAGGCCGTCTCGCTCCAGCTTCGTGAGGGCGTCGCGGTAGACGTCGTCGCGCTGGCTCTGGAAGAGGGGTGTCTCGTCCCAGGTGAGGCCGAGCCACTCCAGGTCGCGCATCAAGTCATCCACGTGCTGCGGCTTGCAGCGAGCGCGGTCCAGGTCCTCGATGCGCAGGAGGAAGCGGCCTTCTGCGGCGCGCGCCTGGAGCCACCCGAGCAGCGCGCTGCGGATGTTGCCCAGGTGCATGCGCCCCGTGGGGCTGGGCGCGAAGCGGCCTCGGAACGGACTCACGGACGGACCAGTGGCTTGCGGATGGGTTGCAGGGGCTTGCGGTCAGGTGCTGGAGCGGTGGGCTTCGGCGCTTCCGGGGCGTGCTTCTCGCTCACGGGGTACGGCACCTGCGAGGGCGGGGGTGCGAAGGCCTCGCCGGGCGCGGGCACCACGGGCAGGGGCTCTGACACACCGGCCTCCACGCCGCGCGCGGCGACAGCGGCGATGCCTTCGCGCAGCGGTGCGCTGGCCTCCAGCAACTCCGTGTCGACCGACAGTCGAGCCAGGCGGCGCGGCGTCGTGTCTCCGGGAGCGAGGACGAACGCGTCCACCGCGAGGCCCGTCACCGTGCGCGCCACCGTACCGAGCACCACGAGGTCCGCGCCCGCGGCGCGTCCCAGCGCCGAGGCCGCTTCGAGCGCGGCGGCGTCCAGCCGATTGCTCGCGAGCGCCAGGGCGAGCGCCGCATCGGGGCCGGTGCCGGAGGGGCGCACCTGCACCACGGCCTGCTTGTCCGGAGCCACCTCCACCACACCACCGACTGCATCGCCCGAGGGCAATACCGAGCGCCACAGGTGCGCGCCGGGAGGCACGTCGGTGACACGCAGGGGCGCGGCGCCCACGGGCCTGCCGTCGAGTGTCACCGCGAGCCCGGAGGGAACCGACTCGAAGCGCACGCCGCCGCGAGGTCCGGACTCCCGCGCGGCGCGTACACGCTCCACCGTCTTCGCGAAGAGAGGGGAGGTGGCGGCGAGCGGCAGGGGACGGTCGGGCGCGAGGGCGAGCGCCTGGGTGAGACTGGCGGCGGCTTCCGTGTCACGACCGGTGGCGTAGCGCACGGCGGCGCGCAGGGCGTAGGCGTCGGCCAGCTCGGAGGCCTCCGTGAGCTGCGCGGCCCCGGCGGCATAGGCGTCCAGCGCGCGGCCCAGCGCGGCCTCCGCGCGGGTGAAGTCGCGGGCATCCCGTGCGGCGGTGGCCTCCTTCACGGCCTCGCGCGCCACGGTGATGGGGTCGGCGGCGGGGACCTGCGCGGCGTCGCGTTGCGTGGCGATGGCCTCCTTCGCTGTCTCACGAGCCACCACGGGCGTGGCCTTGGCGCCCTGCGCGTTCCCGCGCGCGACGGCGGGCGTGGCCATGGCCTCTCCTGCCGCACGCGCCACGGACGCAGGCCCACCCGGGGCCTCCTCGGTCGCCCGGGGCAGCTCGGCGAGCGCGAGGCCCGCCGCGGCATGGACCTCCGCGGCGAGGCGCGCCGTGACGCGAGGCCCGGTGCGCGCGGGCACGTCGGCGGAGATGGCCTGGAACGGGAGGACGGCGACCTTCACGTCACGGGGCCGTGCCTTCCGAGGCTCGGCCGACCGCGAGGCGGTGGGGAGGACGCCGAGGATGAGGGTGAGCAGGAGCGCGGTTCGAGTCATCGTCGGAGAAGACAATACCCGACGGGGTGGACCCAGACGGAATGCGGTAGCTCAACCTCCGCCTGGCCGCCTCCAGGGCATGAACGTCCCCGTCCTGGCAAGCTGCGCCGCAGCCCCCCGAGAGTTCCTTTCAATCTTGACGAACCCGTCCACGAAATCTCGGGGCAAGCCCAGCCTGGAAGGCGGCGAAGGTGATCATTCAGAGAAGGTTTACGGCAACTGTGCTCCTCGTCCTGTGGTGTGTGGCCTGCGCGACGGTGGAGCAGGCTCCCACGGACCCGAGGGTGGTGGAGGCGGAGCAGGCCTTCGACGAAGCCAGGAGACTGTCCGCGGCGGGGCAATATGCGCAGGCGTTGCCGCTCGCCGAACGCGCACTCAAGCTCCGGGAGGCGGTGCTCCCCAAGACAGATCCGCTGGTGGCCCAATACCTCCATGCGCTCGGCAATATCCTTGTCGAGCTGGCGGACTATGCCCGCGCCGAACCCTTGTTGGTGCGCGCCCTCGAAATCCGGGAGGCCGCCCTCGGTGAGCACCATCCCGACGTCGGCGAATCGGTCAGCCTCCTCGCCGCCCTCTACTATTTCCAGGGCCACTACTCGCGCGCCGAGCCCTTGATGGTGCGCGCCCTCGAAATCCGGGAGGCCGCCCTCGGCAGGAGCCACCCGGACGTCGCCGTCTCGCTCAACGACCTTGCGACCGTCTACATGAGCCAGGGGCTCTATGCGCGCGCCGTGCCGTTGTATGTCCGTGCGCTTGAGATCTTGAAGGCCGCCCTGGGCGAGAACCACCCGGACGTCGCCGTCGCGCTCACCAACCTGGCCAACCTCTACGTGATCCAGGGCCTCTACGCACGCGCCGAGCCGTTGTATTTCCGCGCGCACAAGATCCGGGAGGCCGTCCTGGGCAAGAGCCACCCCAGCGTGGCCTACTCGCTCCACGGCCTCGCCGTCCTCTATATGGACCAGGGGTTCTACGCGCGCGCGGAACCCTTGATGGCACGCGCACTCGAGATTCGGACGGCGGCCTTCGGTGAGAACCACCCGGACGTCGCGACCTCACTCGACCGCCTGGGCACCATCTACATGAGGCAGGGGCACTACGCGCGCGCCGAGCTCCTGTATTCCCGCGCGCTCGGGAGCTGGGAGAAGACCGTGGGTGCGAATCACCCGGATACGGCCCGCTCGCTCCACAACCTCGCCGACCTCTACCTGTTGCAGGGGCTCTACACGCGCGCCGAGCCTTTGTTGTCACGCGCGCTCAATATCTTTGAAACCACTTTCGGTGAGAACCATCCCTCCGTCGCCGCCTCGCTCCACAACCTCTCCCACCTCTACAGGGCGCAGGGGCTCTATGCGCGCGCCGAGCCTCCGGTGGAACGCGCCCTCGAGATCCGGAAGGCCACCCTCGGTGAGAACCACTTTGAAGTGGCCTCCTCGCTTCAAAGTCTCGCGACCCTTGCCTACCTCCAGGGGCACTACGCGCGCGCCGAACCGCTGTATGCGCGCGCGCTCGAGCTCGCGAAGGCCACCCTCGGCGAAACCCATCCCACCATCGCCGTCTGGCTCAACAACCTCGCGCTCCTGCGCCTTGCCCAGAAGGACACCGGCGCGGCCCTCCAGTTGCTGGAGAAGGCCTTCACTATCTCGGAGCAGCATCTCCGCCAGGAAGTGTTTGGCCTCTCCGAGAAGAACCTCGACAGCTTCCTGGGCCTCCTCCGGGCCCAGGAGAAACGCGTCTACGCACTGGCACGCGCTCACCCCAGCGATGCGCGCGTGCTCCGCCTGGCCCTCTCCACCGCGCTTCTCCGCAAGTGCCGCTCCGTCCAGGAAGCCGCCAGCACCGCGCTCATCATCTCCCACAACCTGGGCCCCGCCGACCGCGATGCCTTCGAACGCCTGCGCGCCCTGCGTACCCAGCTCGCCTCGCTCTCGCTCGCCGGTCCCGGCCAGCGCCCCCTCGCCGACTACACGGAGCGCCTCAAGCAGCTCGCAGCCGAGGGTGACGCGCTGGAAGCCGACCTCGCCAGGCGCTCGGCCCCCCTGCGCGCGCTGACGGCGCTGCCCTCCACCGCCGACATCGTGGACCGCGTCGCCCAGGCCCTGCCCCGGGATGGCGCGCTCGTCGAGCTGATCTCCTACGAGGACCGGCCGCTCGTGCCCGAGCCTGGCACGCCGGAGTCAGGAGTCCCGAGCGAGCTCCGCTACCTGGCGCTGGTGCTCTTCCCCGACTCCCGCATCCTCGCGCTCGACCTGGGCCCCGCCGGGCCCATCAACTCCGCTGCCTCGCGCCTGCGCGACGCCATGGCCAACCGGGACGCCGCCTTCCAGCCCCAGGCGCGGGCGCTCTACCGGCGGGTCTTTCAACCCCTGCTTCCCCTGGTGGGGAAGACCCGCCACCTCTTCCTCTCGCCGGATGACCAGCTGTCCCTGGTGCCCTTCGCGGCACTCCACGATGGCCGCCAGTTCCTCGTGGACGCCTTCGACTTCACCTACGTCACCTCCGGCAAGGACCTGCTTCCCCGACCCCAGGAGACCATCTCCGCGGACTCCGTCGTCGTCTTCGCGGACCCCGATTTCAGCGCACCGCTTCCACCTTCCCCGCCTTCCAGCGCGGAGGCTCCAGCGCCCGCCGCCCGCTCCGCATCCGCCGAGCGCTTCTTCTCCTCGCTGCACGAGGGCGAGGTGCAGCGCGCCTGGACCACGACCCCGCTCCCCGGTACCCGACGGGAGGCCGAGTCCATCCATCGCCTGTTTCCCCAGGCCCGGCTCATCCTCGGCCCCGACGCCACCAAGGAGCGACTGCTGCACCTATCGACTCCCGGCATCCTCCACCTGGCCACCCATGGCTTCTTCCTGGATGACGCTCCCGCGGCTCCCCAGTCCCGTGCCGTGGGCACCTTCGGCGCCCTGGGCGAGGACCCGCTCGCCTCGCGCCCTCCGGACCCGCTGTTGCGCTCCGGGCTGCTCCTCGCTGGGGAGGTGGCATCGGCCTCCTCCACCCCGCCCGACCATGCGCTGGTGACAGCCCTCGAGTTGGCCGGCCTCGACCTGTGGGGCACCCAGCTCGTCGTCCTCTCCGCATGCGACACGGGCCGAGGTGACGTGAAGCTCGGCCAGGGCGTCTACGGGCTGCGCCGGTCCTTCATCGTGGCGGGCGCCGAGACAGTTGTCATGAGCCTGTGGCAGGTGAAGGACGACACGACAACGCAGTTGATGGAGGCCTACTACCGCAACCTGCTGGCCGGGCAGGGTCGCGCCTCCGCCCTGCGCGAGGCCATGCGCTCACTGCGTGCCAGCAGGCCCCACCCACACTACTGGGCCCCCTTCATCGTCCTGGGCCGTGACGCACCGCTGCGCGCGCCGGCACCCCCGCGCTGAGCCGGGGCCTGGGATGCCCGGGGGAGGCCACGTGCTTCGTGGCTTTGCTGGGCAGGCTCTCGGACGTATCCAATCCCGAACCCACACCGTGGCTCACCGGAGCCCTTACTGGGGCAGGGCTGATGGAGCTGCCGGGTTGTTCTTCCCTGGAAACAGGAACCGGAGAGAATGCCGGCCCCCGGTCGGCCGTTCCCCAGGCGGGATACCTTCATGCGCTTCGTCCACTGCTCCGACGTCCACATCACCGAGGACTACCGCACGCTCCCCCTGCTCCGGCTCGGCTGGCGGCGCTGGTTCGCCCTCGTCGAGCTCACCCTGGGAGGCCGCGCGAAGCGCTACGTCCGCGCACCCCAGGTCCTCTCCGCCATCGTCCGTGACGCCGACGCCCACAAGGTCGACCACTTCATCCTCTCCGGAGACCTCACCGCCTACGCGCTCGACGGCGAGTTCGCCGGAGCCCGCAAGGCCCTGGGCCCGCTGGCGGAGGACCCACGCCGCTGCACCGTCGTCCCTGGCAACCACGACGTCTTCACCCCTGGCAGCATCCGCACCGACCGCTTCGCCCGCCACTTCGGCCAACTGCTGCACAGCGACCTCCCCGAGTACCAGCGCGAGGGCCCGTACCCCTTCGTCCGGCTCGTCGGAGACGCCGCCGCCGTCGTGGGCCTGCTCTCCACCCGCCGAGCCCCCCTGCCTGCCTTCCCCTATGGCGAAATCGGCGAGGCCCAGCTCGAAGGCCTGGCGGCCCTGCTGAAGGACGCTCGCCTGGACGGCCGCGCCGTGCTCGTCGTCGTCCACCATGCGCCCCGCAACCGGAAGGGCGGCGCGGACCGGTGGAACCACGGCCTGCGGGACGCGGACGCACTGCTGCGCCTCTTGCCCGGTCCGCGCTTCGCCGTCCTCCACGGCCACATCCACCAGCGCTACCACCACCCGGCCACCGCCGACCGGCCCCACCTCTTCGGCGCCGGCTCCTCCACCGAGGCCGGCCACGAGGGCTACTGGGTCATCGAAGTGGCGGGCGGAAAAGTGGTGGGCGGACAGCCGCACACGCCCGCCCTGTGACAGCACGCCCGAGCGGCGGTAGAAACCCGTTCCATGCCGAACGCGCCGCACCCGCAGCCTTCGCCCAGCGATTTCACCCTCGAAGAATACAAGGCCCTGCGCACCCTCCAGCGCGCCGTGGATGACCTCCTCGAGGAGAGCCTCCGCGAGCGGGAGACGCTCACCCAGTCCTTCCGGCGCTGCTTCCCGCCCATCCTCAAGCTCACCGGCGCGCGGGCCGTGGCCATCACCACCCGTGACGAGGAGCTGGTGGAGCAGACCTGGAGCGAGGGCGACTGGGGAGACCGCTTCCCCGGCTCGCTCCTGGAGGGCCCGTCCGGCGTGAGGCGCATGGAGGGCGACACGCTCGTCACCCAGGCGCTGGACGTGGCCGGCACCCGCGTGGGCACCTTCGGCATGCTGTTCCCCGGGGACCTCACGGAGATGGAGGCCTCGGCGCGCGCGCTGCGCGTGCTGGACACCGTCGCCGAGCAGCTCGACACGGTGCTGTGCCTCGTGCACACCGCGTCGGAGAAGCACCAGCTCATCATCCAGTGCAACGCGCACCTGGCCAACCCCGTCTTCGAGGCGGGCATGGACCAGGCGGTGCTGACGCTGGCGCAGCGGGTGCGGCTGCCGGGCTTCCTGCTGCTGTACCGCGACGCCGTGCAGCCCCAGATGCTGCACTACCGCACCTACCGCAACGGCTACCTGGAGTTCGAGAGCGGCGAGCAGCCCAGCCCGGTGCTGGAGAAGGCCATCCGCCAGCACGGCCCGCGCCTGCTCGCGAGCGAGGAGTCCGCGCTGCGGCAGCTCTTCGGCGGCCGCACCACCGAGGCGGTGCTCATCTCCGGCGCGGCCTCCAGCGAGCCGCTGGGAAAAATCGTCATCTGGAGCGACGCGGGCTTCTCCGCGTACTCCATGGACCTCATCCGCGTGCTGGCCTCCACGCTCAGCCAGCGACTGTTGGACTACAACCGCGAGCGCATCCACCTGTCGCAGTTCTTCCCCAACGCCGTCATCGACGCGCTGTTGCAGGACCCGAACTACGCGCAGCACCTGCGCGCGCAGGACCAGGAAGTCGGCATCCTCTTCGCGGACATCAACGGCTTCACCCGCATCTGCGAGCAGGGCTTCGACAGCCCGCGCAACATCGGCCGCTTCGTGGACGAGTGGAGCGAGCGCGCCGTGGGCTGCATCTGGGAGCACGGCGGCGTGTTCGACAAGATGGTCGGCGACTGCGTCATCGGCCTCTTCGGTCCGCCCTTCTTCAAGTCCTCGCGGCTGGAGCGCGCGCAGGCCGCGGTGCGCGCCGCGTGCGACATCCAGGCCTTCACCGCGTCACTCGGCGCGCGCGAGGAAGTCGCGGCGCTGTGCCAGCGGGTGAAGCTGCCCGGGCTCGGCGTGGCGGTGGGCGTCAACCTGGCCAACGCCAACTGTGGCCTCTTCGGGCCCAACCGGCAGTACACGGCCTTCTCCAGCGGGATGAACCAGGCGGCGCGCCTGCAGTCGCTGGCGGGCTTCCGCGAGACGCTGGTGATGGCGAGCGTGCGCGACGTGCTGGGCACGTCTCGCGAGCCCTTCTTCCAGGGGCTGCGCTTCGGTCCGCTGACGGAGACGCCGGTGAAGAACGTGGCGCAGCCGCTGCGCCACTACCAGCTGGAGTCGCTCAAGCCGTGAGCTGACGGCCTGAGCGCTTATCGCGGCTCAGGCCTTGAGGTGCGGGGCCGCGTAGCGCCGGGAGAAGTGGATCCACCGGCGCTCGTCCACCTCCACCTGCCACTCGGAGTTGGGCGTCAGCGGCATGCGCTGCTTGAGGAAGCCCTCCAGGTGGTCCGCGGCCTTCACGGGTGTGAGGCCGGGCGCGCGGAAGGCGACGTGCAGGTAGACGTCCAGCGTGGCGCCCACGTCCACCGAGGCGCAGACGCGCAGGGTGCCCACGCGGCGCTGGTAGACGGCGTTCTGCCCGGGCCACACGGCCGGGTCCATCTGTGCCACCGAGAGCCAGTTGGACGGCTCGAGGATGAAGTCGAGCAAGTCGCTGCTCGCCTCGTCCAGCGTTGCGTGCTCCTGGATGGAAAGCATCGCCCACCTCCCCGATGAAACTGATGGAAAGAATGTGCCCACGTCCATGTTGCGTGCAAGGGCCCCCCCGCCGCTTTCACCGAACGTGTCCGTCACCGACAGGACGCACACACGTGGGTGTGGGGCGGGGCCCGCACAATCGAGTGAGTCAGGCGCGCTCCAGCGCGCGCAGCTCGTCCGCGGAGAGCTTGATTGACGCGGCGGCGACGTTCTCCTCCAGATGCTTGACGGAGGAGGTGCCGGGAATCGGGAGCATGACGGGCGAGCGGTGCAGCAGCCATGCGAGCGCGAGCTGCCCTGGCGTGACGCCATGGTGCTTCGCCGCCTGCGTGAGCGGGCTGGTGCTCCCCGTCAGCGCGTTGGCCGCGAGCGGGAAGTACGGGAGGAAGCCCAGTCCCTCGCGCTCGCACTCCGCCAGCACGTCGTCGCTCTGCCGGTCCGTGAGGTTGTAGCGGTTCTGCACGGAGACGATGGGGACGATCTTGCGCGCCGCGCGCAGCTGTTCCACGGACACGTTGGACAGCGCGACGTGGCGGATCTTCCCCTGCTCGCGCAGGCGCGCGAGGGTGCCCACGGACTCCTCCAGCGGCACGCGCGGGTCCACCGCGTGGAGCTGGTACACGTCGATGCGCTCCACGCGCAGGCGCTTGAGGCTGCCTTCCAGCGCGTGGGTGAGGTGCGCGGGCCTGCAGTCGCGCTTCCAGTCGCCGGGCCCGGCGCGGGTGAGGCCGCCCTTGGTGGCGATGACGACGCCGGCGGGGTACGGGTGCAGCGTCTCACCGATGAGGCGCTCGGACACGTCGGGGCCGTACGAGTCCGCGGTGTCGATGAGCTGCACGCCCAGCTCCACGGCGCGGCGCAGCACGGCCTTCGCCTCGGTGGGATTCTTCGGCTCACCCCAGATGCCCTCGCCGGTGATGCGCATGGCGCCGTAGCCCATGCGATTGACGGTGAGGTCGCCCAGCTTGAAGGTGCCTGCGGCGGCGGCGGTGGGAGTCGGGGACAAGGCAATCCTCGCGGGTTGGGCGGAGAGAAGGTCGCGCACGTTAACGAACACGGGTGACACCCGCCCGCCGTTCCCACCCTGCCCTCAAGGGCTGGTCGGAAGTGAACGGCGCGAGCGCCGCTCCACGGTGGACTTGAGCTGGCCGCAGCCCGCGTCGATGTCGATGCCCCGGCGCTGACGCACCGTGCTGGGCACCGCATAGGACGTCAGCACGTCCTGGAAGGCGCGCACGGACTCCGGGCGGCTGGGGCCGCCGTCGTAGCCCACGGTGGGGTTGAGGGGGATGACGTTGACGTGCGCGTCCATGCCGTGCAGCAGCTTGCCCAGCGTGTGCGCGTGCTCCGACGTGTCGTTGCGGCCGGAGATGAGCGTCCACTCGAAGAAGATGCGGCGCTTGCGCTTCTCGCTGTAGTAGCGGCACGCGTCCATCAGCTCGTCCAGGGGCCAGCGGCGGCCGGCGGGCACCAGCGCGGCGCGCTCGGCGTCGGTGGCGCCGTGGAGGCTGACGGCGAGCTGCACGGGGCGCTCCTCGTCCGCGAGCCGGCGGATGCCGGGCACCACGCCCACGGTGCTCAGGGTGATGAAGCGCGGGCCCATGGCCAGCCCGAGCGCATCCACCAGCACGTCCACCGCGGCCATCGTCCCGTCGTAGTTGTGCAGGGGCTCGCCCATGCCCATGAGGACGACGTTGCGCAGCGACTCGCCGGACTCGCGGAGGATGCGATTCACATGCAGCACCTGGCCCACGATTTCGCCGGGCGTCAGGTGGCGCGACAGGCCCATCTGTCCCGTGGCGCAGAAGACGCACCCCATGGCGCAGCCCGCCTGCGTGCTGATGCACACCGTGGCGCGGCCCTTGAAGCGCATGAGCACCGTTTCAATCGTCTGCCCGTCGTCGAGCTTGAGCAGCAGCTTGTGGGTGTGGCCGTCGCTGCTGAACGTCTCGGTGTGCGTGGCGAGGTGGCCCAGGCGGGCGCGCTCGCGCAGGGCGGCCTGGAGGTCCGGGCGCAGCCCCTCCACTTCGTCCAGCGAGCGCACCTGCTTGCGGTACAGCGCGGTCCACACGAGGTCGCGGTAGTAGGGGCCAAAGCCCCAGCCGGAGAGCAGCTCACCCAGCGCGGGGCGCGTGAAGTCGTACAGGTTGGTGGGCGTGTCGGACGGCATGGCCATGGACGGAGATAACACACCCGGCGGGCGTGCATCTGCCGGCCGCGGGCAGGGCACCGGGCGGGCGGCCCGGCGAGCCCCTTCGTCCGCCTGCCAGGGCAGCCGGCCGTGCACACCTTGAGCCCATATGGGTCTGGCCATCCAGCAGGAGGAGTTCCGCCCGGAGGACTACGAGCGCTTCTCGCGGCGGCTGAAGGAGAGCCTGGAGGCGCTGCGCGCGCTGCTGGCGCGCCCGGGTTTCGGGGTGGGGCCGAGCACCATCGGCGCGGAGCTGGAGCTGTTCCTCGTGGACGCGGCGGGCTTCCCGCTGCCCATCAACCGTCAGGTGCTGGCGCAGACGGTGGACCCGCGGGTGACGCTGGAGATGGACCGCTTCAACCTGGAGCTCAACCTGCGCCCGGGGCCGCTGGCCGGGCGGCCCTTCACCGCGCTCAAGGCGGAGTTCGAGGACACGCTGCGCGAGGTGCGGCGCGCGGCGGCCACGCAGGGCGCGCGGGTGGCCGTCGTCGGCATCCTCCCCACGCTGCGCGAGGCGGACCTGGGCAGCGGCGCGATGACGGGACAGGCCCGCTACCGCGCGCTGTCCGCGGCCATCCGCCACCGCCGCGCCGCGCCCTTCCACGTGTCCATCCGCGGCGAGGACACGCTGGCGCTCACCTGGGACGACGTGACGCTGGAGGGCGCCAACACGTCACTCCAGTACCACCTGCGGGTGGCACCGGGTGACTTCGCGCGGGCCTATAATGCCGCGCAACTGGCGACGGCGCCGGTGCTGGCGGTGGCCGGCAACTCGCCGCTCTTCCTCGGGCACCGGCTGTGGGACGAGACGCGGGTGGCGCTGTTCCGGCAGGCGGTGGACGACCGCGGCGAGCCGGGCGAGGGCGGCTTCCATCCGCACGCGCGCGTGTCCTTCGGGCACGGCTGGGCCCGCGAGGGAGCGCACGAGCTGTTCGCGGAAGCCGTGGCCCTGCACCCGCCGCTGTTGCCCGTGCTGGGGCGCGAGTCGCCACTGGAGCGCGTGAAGGCCGGCGCGCTGCCGGGGCTGGACGAGCTGCGGCTGCACCAGAGCACGGTGTGGACGTGGAACCGCGCCATCTATGACCCCAAGGAGTCGGGCCACCTGCGCATCGAACTGCGCGCCCTGCCGGCGGGCCCCACGGTGGTGGACATGGTGGCCAACGGCGCCTTCCTGCTGGGCCTGACGCTGGCGCTGGCGGAGCGGGTGGACGCGCTGCTGCCCGCGCTGCCCTTCGTCCACGCGTACGGCAACTTCATCCGGGCGGCGCGCCACGGGCTGGACGCGGAGCTGCTCTGGCCCGCGGACGCGGCGCCCAGCCCCAGGCCGGTGCCGGTGGTGGACCTGGTGCCCCGGCTGCTACCGCTGGCGCACGAGGGTCTGGTGAAGGCCGGCGTGGACGCGGCCGACGCGGATGCCATGCTGGGCATCATCGAGCGGCGCGTGGCGCTCGGGCGCACGGGCGCGCGCTGGCAGCGGCTGGAATTGGCGCGACTGGAGGAGCGGATGCCCCGCCCGGACGCGCTGGCGGCGATGCTGGAGCGCTACCTGCTCCACGCCGACTCGGGCGAGCCCCTGCATACCTGGCCGGTGGCGTAGGCCGGGCCCTCCGTCAGGGGGCGGATTGCAGGAAGGGGCGTGGGCCGGTGAATATCCGCTCGCCTGCCACGTCAGCGGGCTGGCGGTACTCCCGCGCAGCCTTCCGCTCACCTCCCGGCCGCTCATGGTCCGACTCCTCCGACTGCTGCCCTTCCTGTTGCTGTGCGCCTGCACCTCCCTGCGCGGCCGCGCCGATGACCTCGCCCGAAAGGGGCAGTTCGTCGAGGCCGCCGCCATCTACGACGACCTCGTCCGCAAGAGCCCCTACGACACGGAGCTGGTCTCCGCCCGCGACGACTTGCGCTGGAAGGGGCTGGAGCAGCTGCTGGGCAACGCCCGGCGCTACCGGCTGGAGGGACGCGACGAGGACGCGGAGGAGGACCTCTTGAGCTTCCTCAACCACCGCGCCCAGTGGAACTCGCACCTCAATGGCGCGCTGGAGAGCTCGCTGCTGGAGGAGATGGGCGGGACGCACCAGCACCTGCGCACGCTCATCGGCGCCCCCGCCCAGAAGGGCCACGCGCTGACGGCCGAGGAGTCGCTGATTCGCAAGCGGCCGCTCCTGGCCCACCGGGAGATGGTCGTCATCCAGCGGGAGATGGAGAACGCGGTGCTCCAGAGCGGCAAGGACGCCTGCCAGCGGCTGCGCACCGTCAGCAGCGAGGACACCCCTCACTGGAAGGAGCTGGTATTCCGCTACTGCTCCCACTGGCGCGAGTACGCGCCCCAGCCGCCCGCTGCCCCGGAGCTGTTCGGCCCCGCCTCATTCGAGGGCGACATCTCCGGCCTCGACGAGGCCCAGGTGGACCGGCTGCGGGAGCGCCTGACGCGCGCCTTCGAGTCCTCGCCCTGGTTCTCTCCCAGCGCCACGCCCCGGCCGGACTTCGCGCTGGCCGGACGCTTCTCCACCTCGCGCGACAGCCAGAACGTGGAGCTCACCGCGCCCTATTACGAGCAGGTGCCGTACACGGACCACGAGGACCGCACGGAGACGATTACGGAGCCCTACACGGAGGAGGAGGAGTACACGGACGAGAAGGGCGAGACGAAGAAGCGCACCGTCACCAAGACGCGCACGTACACCCGCACCTTCACGGTGGAAGTCACCAAGTACCGCGACGTGGCGAGGACCTTCGAGTACCACGCGCTGCGCCTGTCCGTGGACCACCGCGTGGCCCTGTCCTCCTCCGGCGTGCTCGACGCGCGGCGCGGCCCCCTCACCGCCGTGCTCCAGGACCAGTTCTCCGAGTCCGGCTACGAGCACGACGTTTCCTTCTCCGACGCCAACGTGTCGCCCCAGCACGTGTCCTTCACGCCCCCGCATGCCTGGCTCGAGCAGCGCATGGCGCAGCTGGAGAGCGTCTTCTCCCGGGGGCTCGTGGAGCACTGGCAAGAGTCCTACTGTGCCCCGCCCACGCTCACATTGGACGACGCCGCCCGCTGTGCACGTGCCGGTGCCGCGCTCCCCACCCCCGCTTACCGTGTTCTCTCTGAAGTCCTCGGTGATGACGCGGCGCGGGTGCCCCAACTCTACGCGTCACACTGACAAGTCATCGTCCCGGCGACGACGCTCCGGTGTCATTCAGGACTGTGTGGATTGTTGAGGAAATCTGACGTGAAATACCCGCGAGTTCGGGCTTTGACGCCGTGTCAAGCCCGTCCTCTCGTAGGACATTTCCAACCAGAGGACCCTTATGCATCCAACCGAAGTCCGAAGTCGTCTTTCCCGAAGGACCGTCGCGCTGTGGATGGCTTCTTCTCTGGCGCTCGCCGGGTGCGGCGAGGCAGGCGGGGCGGAGGCTTCTGGCGGCGCCGAGCCGTACGCGACGGAGTCGCAGCGGCTGGACGCGAGCGGTGACGAGGGCGTCTCCAGCGACCGCCGCATCATCGTGTACCAGACGCCGTCGCTGCAGCTGTACGCGGTGGACAAGAAGGGGAACGCCCAGCTGCTCGCGCAGCGCAGTGGCGCGCCGGTGCTGTCGCCGGATGGCCGCGAGGTGGCGTACGCGAAGCTGCCGGACTCGTGGAACGCGGGCGACCCGGTGACGCGCGCGGAGCTGCACGTGTTCGACACGCGCACGGGCCACAGTGAGCGGGTGACGCGCGGCAATGACGACACCGAGCCGGTCTGGACGCCCGACGGCCACAGCCTGCTGTTCCAGTCCACGAAGCGCTCGGGGATGGCGTCGCTCTGGAAGGTGAAGGAGACCGGCATCGACCTGGAGCAGGTGACGAACGAGAACTGCACCGGGACCAGCCCCGACTACGTCCCCAACCCGCTCTCGAGCACCACGGTGGAGTGGGACGCGGACCGCCGCATCATCGTCTACAGCACCACCAGCCTGACCAACGGCGACGTGCGCGTCATCCGCTTCGACCGCTCGCTCAACGTGGTGGAAGCGTACAGCCTGGGCGTGGGCTACGCGCCGAAGTGGACCGACCACGGCACCGTCGTCTTCTCGCGCGACGTGAACGGTCAGACGGTCACCATCGAAGTCAGCGTGGACTGAGTGGCGGTGACGCGGGGCCGCGAGGCGGAGGCCGCGTGAAGGGCAGTGAAGCAGCAGGATGAAGAGCAGTGGCCGCAGGCGGGCCGGCGCGGAAGCAACGGAGCGCAGGCGCCCGTGGGGAGGGGCAACGGAGGCCCTCCCTCGCCGCGGCCGGTCTTCATCTCCCGTCGTGAGGCACGTGCGACGTGGGGGCGCCCGGAAGGCCCGGGACTCAGCCCTCGTCCTCGGCGCCCCGGCGAAGGCCGAGCATGCGCCGCAGCTCGCGCGCGGACTGGCGGCTCACCTCCACCGCGTGGCCCCGGACGGTGCGCGCCAGGTAGCCGCCCGTGTCCAGCGGCTCCAGCCGGGTGACGTGGGACAGGTTCAGCAGCGCGCGGCGGTGGACGCGGTGGAAGCGCTCCGCGGGCAGCTTCTCCGCCAGCTCGTTGAGGGTGAAGTCGGTGAGGAAGTCGCCCTGCACGGTGAACACCGTCACCAGCTCGTCCTCCAGCGCCGCGTGCGAAATCGTCTCCGGGTCCACCAGGACGATGCCCTGCCGCGTGGGGATGGGCAGCCGCCCCAGCCCGCGCGCGGCCGGGGCCGCAGCCGCCGCCGTCTTCTCCGTGCTGGGGGCCGGGGCCTCGCGCGGGGATTCCTCCAGCCGGGCGCGTGCGCGCTCCAGCGCCTTCTGCAGGCGCGCGGGCTCCACGGGCTTGAGGACGTAGTCCACGGCGCCGTGGTTGAAGGCCTCCACGGCGTGCTCGGCGTGGGCGGTGCAGAGGATGACGCGGGGGCGCCCCTCCGGCATCAGGGCCAGCGCATCCAGGCCGCTGAGGCCGGGCATGTGGATGTCCAGCAGCACCACGTCCACGCCCCCGGCGCGCACGGCGGTGAGGACGGCCTCTCCGTCCGCGGCCTCGCCGCACAGCTCCACATCCGGGAAGGCGGCCAGCAGGCGGGACAGGCGCTTGCGGGCGAGCAGCTCGTCATCGGCGACGAGGACACGCAGGGTGGGACTCACGTGACGACTCCAGGCAGGGGGCCCGAGCGGGGCAGGATGACGGTGACGCGGGTGCGCTCTTGCGCGCTCTCCAGCGTGAGGCGGGCCCTGCCGCCATAGGCCAGGGCCAGGCGGCGCTCCACGGTGGGCAGGCCGGCGCTGCCCTCGCGGGGGCCCTTGGAGGCGCCGGGGTTTTCAATCGCCACCTCCACCTCGTTGTCTCGCACGGTGATGTCCAGCGACAGGCGGCCCCGGTGGCCGGCGGCGGGGCCGTGCTTCACGGCGTTCTCCGCCAGCGGCAGCAGCACCAGCGGCGGGACGGGCACGTCCCCCGTGCCGGAAGGAACGTTCATTCCAAGCTGGAAGAGGTCCGGGTCCCGCAGGAGGTGCAAATCGAAGAGGGTGCGGACGAGCTCCAGCTCCTGCGACAGGGGCCAGGTGGCGCTGCGCACCCCGGCGAGCACGGAGCGGAGCATGGTGGACAGCCGCAGCACGGCGGCCTCGGCGACGGCGCCGTCCTCGCGGCACCACTCGGCGATGGCGTTGAGGGTGTTGAAGAGGAAGTGCGGGTCCAGGTGGCTGCGCAGCGCGAGCAGCTGCGCCTGCTCCGCCTCCAGCGCGAAGCGCGCGGCGCGGGCCCGCTCCTTCACCAGGCTCTCCTCGAAGCCGATGTCCCGGCCCAGGCCCCAGCCGCCCACGAGGAAGAGCGCGCCGCAGATGGCGAGGTTGAGGCGCTGGGTGAGGAAGGTGGGCCCCATGCCGAGCAGCTTCGGCAGCACGAAGCCGGAGGTGAGCACCACGCCGCTGCCCACGGTGCAGTACAGCAGCAGGCGGATGCCGCCGTGGCTCAGGTCCAACCCCTCCGGGAAGAGGAAGCGGTAGGAGACGGGCGCCACGGCCACGAACAGCAGGCACATCAGCATGCCCAGGTAGATGGCCAGCGGCTCGCGGCTGAAGCGCGCCTGGGCGGCCACGAGCGGCGCGGCCACCAGGAGGATGGGCAACAGCCTCCGGGGCTCCACGAGGGCCCGCCACGTGGCACGGACGATGGATGCTTCCGACGTCTCCGACATGCGCCAGCGGGAGCCTACCCCGCCGGGGCGCTCAGCGCGCGGGGCCCTCCTCCAGCTCGGTCTCCATGACGTCCAGCACCATGCTGCCGGCGAGGACGATGGGGAAGAGGAGGATGGCGGCGAGGATGAGGAGGGGGGAGGGGAGGGCAAGCATGAAGGGCTCCTGACTCCGGGAAGCATGCCTTTGCAGTCTGACGTGTCTTCCCTGGCTGTGCTGACGTCCCCGGCCCGAGCGGTCGCCAACGGACAACGAACGGTCGCCCGGGCTATTTCCTGAACGTCGCTATGCCTCCGCGGCCAGTGCGTCCGCGAGCTGTGCCCCGTTGCGGATGCAGTCGTTGAGGCCCACGCCCTTGTAGGCGTTGCCCGCCAGGTGGAGGCCCGGCCAGCGCTGGAGCGCCGCGTCGATGGCGGACATGCGCTCCAGGTGTCCCACGTTGTACTGGGGAATGCCGCGTTCCCAGCGGATGACCTCCCTGAAGGACGGGGTCGCCGTCACCCCCGCGAGCGCCTTCAATTCCTCGCGGGCCAGCGCCACCAGCGCGTCCTCGTCCTGCTTCACCAGGTCCGGCCGGCGCGCCCCGCCCACCATGCACGTGTAGAGCACCCGCCCGCCCTCCACGCGGAAGGGGAAGGTGGTGGACGCGTGGATGGCACCCAAGAGCCGCCGCTTCTCGCCCGACGGCACGAGGAAGCCGAAGCCGTCCGGCGCGGGCGTCGTCCCCGCGTCGAAGCCCAGGTGCACGACGGCGATGGGCGCGTATTCGATGTCCGCCACCTTCGCCGCGAGCGTCGCGTCCAGCGGCCGCAGCAGCCCCGTGGCCACGTGCGACGGCACCGCCAGCACCACGTGCTTCGCGGACAGCTCCGCGCTCCGCCCGTGCTCGTGCACGCGGAGCCGCCAGCCGTCCTCATGCCGCTCCACTCCCTCCACCGTGGCATTCACGTGCGCCGCGTCGCCCAGCGCGGAGGCCAGCGCGTCGATGAGCGTCTGCAGGCCGCCGTCGAACGTGCTCAGCGCGCCGCTCAGCTTCGGCGGCGAGGCCGCGCCGCCCGTGCCCGCGGGCAGCGCCTTCTGCGCCTTCTGCGAGCGGATGGCGCCGAGGATGAGGCTGCGGTGCTCGCGCTCCAGCTTCACCAGGGGAGGGAAGGTCGCGGCCACGCTGAGCCGCTCCACGTCGCCCGCGTAGATGCCCGTCTGCACCGCGTCCAGCAGCACCTCCGTCGCCGTGCGTCCCAGGTGCCGGCGGCCGAAGTCCGCGAGCGACTCGTCCACGCCTTGCGGTGCGCGCCCGGTGAACAGCTCGCCCATGACGCGCAGCTTCGCGCCGAGCGGCAGGATGTCCGAGCCGAGGAACGCGGGCGGTGACGCGGGCACGGACCTGAGTCGGCCACGCGTGTAGACATAGCGACGCTTCGCCGCCGCGTCGGCCGCGCGGATGCGACCTTCCAGGTGGAGCGCCGTCGCCAGCTCGCGCGTGGCCGGCTCGCGGTCCAGAAAGCTGTTCGGCCCCTGCTCCACGAGGTATCCACCTCGCGCACGCGTCCCCACCGCGCCACCCAACCGCGCCGAAGACTCCAGGAGCACGCAATCCCTACCGCGAGAGCGCAACCGGTGCGCTATGACCAGTCCTGAAATCCCGCCTCCCACGACGACGATACTCATCGGGTTGTCCTTCCATGCTCAGTGCATTGAAACACCATCACGCAACCCTCACCTGTGAGCAGGGCTTCCGGTGACCAGCGTGCACTCCTCATTCACACTCCCCACTCGTCAACAGGCGCGTTTTGCCAGCGCGGTCCATTCGGCGCGTTAATGCCTCTCATGCGCTACGTCATCACTGGAGCAAGCCGGGGTATCGGTCTCGAGTTCGTCCAACAGCTCCTGCGAAGAGGGGACACCGTCGACGCGGGAGTGCGCTCGCCCGAGGGTGCGAAGCGGCTGGAGCCGCTGGCGCGCGAGGTGGGCAACCGCCTGCGCATCCACGCGCTCGACGTGGAGGACGCCGCCAGCATCCGCTCGTTCGCCGCGGACGTCTGCGCCGCGCCGGTGGACGTGCTCATCAACAACGCCGGCGTGCCCGGCCTGTGGTGCGCGCTCACCGACGTGGACTACACGGACATGGCGCGCGCCTTCGCCATCAACGCCCTGGGGCCGCTGCGCGTCACCTCCGCGCTCCTGCCCGCGCTGCGCCGCGGCGCCGTGCGCAAGGTGGCCCACGTCAGCTCGCGCATGGGCTCGGTCGCCGACAACACCGAGGGTGGCGCCTACGCGTACCGCATGTCCAAGGCCGCGCTGAACATGGGCGTGCGCACCCTGGCCAACGACTTGCGCGTGGAGGGCTTCACCACGGTGGTGCTCCACCCCGGCTGGGTGCAGACGGACATGGGCGGGCCGCAGGCGCCGCTGCCGGCGCCGGACTCCGTGCACGGCATGCTGCGCATCATCGACGGCATGGGGCCGGAGCACACCGGCCGCTTCTTCGACTACCAGGGCGCGGAAGTCCCCTGGTAGGGCGCATGACGCGGGGCGTGCTTCCGGATCCATGGTCATGGCCATGGCCGGGGGCCTACGGGTACAGCATCTCCGTGCGCCAGCCGTCGCCCTCGCGCAGGTAGACGTGCCGGTCGTGCAGCCGGCTGGGGCGGGAGTGCCAGAACTCGATGCGGTCCGGCACCACGCGAAAGCCGGACCAGTTCGGCGGGCGGGGCACCTCCTTGCCGGCATGGCGCGCCTCCACCTCCGCCACCCGCGCGTCCAATTCGTCGCGGGAGGGCAGGGGGCGGCTCTGGAGGCTGGCCCACGCGCCCACCTGGCTGCCGCGCGCCCGGCTGTGGAAGTACGCGTCCGCCTCCGCGTCGGACACGCGCTCCACCCGGCCCTCCACCCGCACCTGCTCCTCCAGCGGGGCCCAGTGGAAGCACAGCGCGGCGAAGGGGTGCGCCAGCAATTCGCGTCCCTTGCGGCTCTCGTAGTTGGTGAAGAAGACGAAGCCGCGCGCATCGAAGTCCTTCAGCAGCACCACGCGCGCGCTGGGGCGTCCGTCGTCGCCGACGGTGGCGACCACCATGGCGTTGGGGTCCACGGGGACGGCCTTCTTCGCCCGCTCGAAGAGGGTCGCGAAACGGTGGATGGGGTCCGGTGGAATATGCACGTTTGAAACATAGGGGACGGGCGCCCCGGGCGCACCTTCGCGGTTGACTCATGCGGGCCACACGTCAATGTGGGCCCATGAAGATTCTCTTCATCTCCTCGGAGGTGGCGCCCTTCTCCAAGACGGGAGGCCTGGGAGACGTGGCCGGGGCCCTGCCCGCCGCGCTCGCCTCGCTGGGCCATGACGTGAAGGTCGTCACCCCGCGCTACCGCGACGTGCGCGACGCCCGGCTCACCCCCACCGGCCAGTCCCTGGTGGTGCGCTTCCCCTCCGGCGAGGCGTCCGGCCCCATCCTCTCCACGCGCCTCTCGGAGAACCTGGAGGTCCTCTTCCTGGAGAACGAGGCCTTCTACGGCAGCCGGAGCGGCCTCTACGGCGACGCGTGGGGCGAGTTCGGCGACAACGCGCGGCGCTTCGCCTACCTCTCGGTGGGCGCGCTCCAGGCCGCGCAGCGGCTGCGCTTCGTCCCGGACATCATCCACGCCAACGACTGGCAGACGGGGCTCGTCCCCGTGGCGCTCCAGCGCGGGTTCCGAAACACCCCGCTGTCCCGCGCGAAGAGCGTCTTCACCATCCACAACCTGGCCTACCAGGGGCAGTTCCCCAAGGGCGTCATGGACGAATTGGGCCTGCCCTGGGACTTGTTCACCTCCGAGGGCGGCCTCGAGTTCTACGACGCGGTCAACTTCCTCAAGGGCGGGCTCGTCTTCTCCGACGCGCTCACCACCGTGTCGCCCACCTACGCGCGTGAAATCCAGGCGCCGGAGCAGGGCTACGGGCTGGACGGCCTGCTGCGCCGCCGCGCGCACCGGTTGCACGGCATCCTCAACGGCATCGACGCGCACGAGTGGGACCCCCAGGCGGACCCCGTCCTCCCGGCCCGCTACGGCCCGCGTGAATTGGAGGGCAAGGCGGTGTGCAAGCGCGACCTGCTCGCGCGCTTCGGGCTGCCGGACGGGGACGCGCCGGTGTTCGCCATCGTCAGCCGGCTGGCGTGGCAGAAGGGCATGGACCTGCTTCTGGACGTGCTGCCCACCGCGCTCCAGGCGGACATCCGCTTCGTGGGCATCGGCAGCGGGGAGGGCCCGCTGGAGGACGGCCTGCGCGCGTTGCAGGCCCGTCACCCGAAGCAGATGGCCGTGCACATCGGCTTTGACGCGGCGCTCTCGCACCTGGTGGAGGCGGGGGCGGACTTCTTCCTCATGCCCAGCCGGTACGAGCCGTGCGGGCTGAACCAGATGTATTCCCTGCGTTACGGGACGGTGCCCATCGTCCGGGCCACGGGCGGACTGGTGGACACCGTGGAGGGCGGGCTGGACGGCACCGGCGTCCTCTTCGAGGCGTTCCACCCGGCCGCCCTGCTGGCGGCCATCCGCCGGGCCCTCGCCCTCTACGCGGACCCACCCCGGCTGGAGGAGTTCCGGCGCCGAGGCATGGAGAAGGACTTCTCCTGGAGTGCTTCCGCCCGGAAATACGAGGCCATCTACACCGACCTCATGGCGGAATAGTGGGTGCGGACGGAAATTCGCAGTAGTCTTGTGGCGTGGCGGAAGCTCCGGACCTGGGCGGTTATGAGGTGGTCGGCCGGTTGGCCGTAGGCGGCATGGCGGAGGTGTACCAGGCGCGTGCCCGGGCCACCACGCAGCGCTCGCCGGGCGAACCGGAAGAAGTCGTCATCAAGCGGCTGCACCCCTCGTTCCGCAGTGACACCGCATACGTCAAGGCGTTCGTCGACGAGGCGAAGCTGACGGTGCGCCTGCGCCACCCGCACATCGTCCGCACCTACCGCCTCTTCAAGGCGGGGCCGGACTACCTGATGGTGCAGGAGCTCGTCAGTGGCCGGACGCTCGGCTACATGCAGGAGCTGCTCATCAAGGCCGGCGCGGCCATGCCGCCCGAGTCCGCCCTCTACATCGCCTGGTGCCTGGCGAAGGCGCTCGACTACATCCACCGGGCGAAGGTGGGGGATAACGGCGCCACCATCGTCCACCGCGATGTGAACCCGGCCAACGTGCTGCTGGGCATCAACGGCGACGTGAAGCTCACCGACTTCGGCGTGGCGGAGGTGGAGGGGATGATGCGCGGCGACTCGGGCGCGCTGCGCGGCACGCTGCCGTACATGAGCCCGGAGCAGGTGCTGGGCCAGGCGGTGGACGCGCGCACCGACTTGTACGCGCTGGGCGTCATCCTCTGGGAGCTGTGGGCCAGCCGTCGCCTGCACGCCGGGGACAACGAGGCGGACCTGATGCACCGGGTGCGCGACGCGCGGGTGCCGCTCTTGTCGTCGGTGGCGCCGGACCTGCCGGACTACGCGGTGCAGGTGGCGCGCAAGGCGCTCTTCGCGGACCGGGCGCGGCGCTTCCAGACGGCCGCGGAGTTCATCAAGGCGATCGAGGCGCTGTCCAAGCGCGCCGGCTGGCCCCTGACGGTGGAGGCGCTCCAGCCTCTGCTGGGCGGCTGAGTTCCGTGCGCCGCGCCACGACGGCGCCGGGTGGCGCGGGCTCCAGCCCGTTGAGCCCGGTGCGCCGCGCCACGCCGGTGCCAGGTGGCGCGGGCACTCCGGCCGCCAGCCCGTTGAGCCCGGTGCGCCGCGCCGTCATCGCGTTGCTGTGCGGCGGCGTCCTGTCCGGGTGTCTGGGCTCGGTGCCCTTCCGGTCTCGCGCCTATGACGAGGCCGTGCGCGTGGACACCGTCGCCGTGGACTTCCGGCCGGACGGCTCGGGCGTGCTGGATCTGGGGCTGGAGGTGGTCAACCCGTCCTCGGACGCGGCCAGCGTGTCAGCCGTGGACTTCGAGCTGCGGGTGGACGGGCGGCGCGTGGCGGCGGGCGTGCAACAGGTGGCCGTGGCGCTGCCTTCGGACGGGCGCCTGCCGCTGCGGGTGTTCTTCCCGCTGGCCAGCGAGGGTGCCACGGGCGGTGTGGAGCCGGTGGCGCGCCGGGTGCGGGTGAGCGGCGGCGTGGTGCTGCGCTTCGGCGGCACGGAGCGGCGCGCGCCCTTCGACGACGCGCGCGTGCTGCCCCTGGCGTACGTGCCGCCGCTGAACGGCCCGGAAGGGGACTGACGCTCAGCTCTTCGCGGTGACGGTCTCCACGCGCGTGTCGCGGACGCCGGAGTCCTTGCCGTCGCGCGGAGGGCCGTCGCGGGGCTCGCGCCCGTCCTTCCCGTCCCGGCTGTCCTTGCCGGTGGTGGACTTCAGGCGGGACATGCGCACGCGGTCGATGCGCGGCCCCTCCTTGGTGGCGACGACGAACTGCCAGCCGTTGTAGGTGAAGCGCTCGCCCACGTCCGGCAGGTGGCCGGCGAGCGACGACAGGAAGCCGCCGAGCGTGTCGAAGTCGCCCTCGGGCAGGGGGAAGCCGAAGGCCTGGGTGAAGGTGTCCACCTCCAGCGCGGCATCCACGAGGAAGCTGCCGTCGGCCATCTTCTCCACCTGCTTCTCCTCCACCTCGAACTCGTCGCCAATGTCGCCGACGATTTCGCGGAGGATGTCCTCCAACGTCACGATGCCCATGAAGCCGCCGTACTCGTCGACGACCATGGCCATGTGGATCTTCCGCTTCTGCATGTCCCGCAGCAGGTCCCCCACGGGCTTCAGCCAGGGCACGAAGTGGGCGGGGCGGATGATGTCCTGGAGGACGATGAGCTCCGGGTGCTGGAGCAGGGGGATGATGTCGCGCGCGTGCAGCACGCCGATGATGTGGTCCACGTCGTCCCGGTACACGGGGATGCGCGAGTGGTTCTCCTCGGCCAGCAGCCGCAGCAACTCATCGGTGGAGACGGTGATGTCCACGGTGACGACGTCCGTGCGCGGCACCATGACGTCGCGGCAGCGCTTGTCGGACAGCTCGAAGATGGAGCGGATGAGCTGCGGGGCGCTCTTGTCCACCTCGTTCTTCGCGGCCTGCGCGGCCAGCAGCTTCTCCAGCTCCTCCAGCGGCGGGGGCGGGGGCTCGAAGCGCAGCGTGCGGCCGAACGTCCGCGCCACCAGGTTGAGCAGGCTCAGCGTCAGCCGCATGGGCGGGTAGAGCAGGAAGACCAGCAGCGACACCACGCCGGACAGCCGCAGCGCCCAGCGCTCCGGGTTCGCGTTGGCCAGGCCGCGCATGGTGACTTCCATGAGGCTGGCCAGCACGCCCACGAAGAGGGCGCCGGCGGCCACGGTGGCCACGGGCAGCCAGGGGGCCTCGCCATACTGGGTCATGTCCAGCATGCGCGGCGGGACGAAGGCGCCAATGGCGGCGGCGAGGAAGCCGCTGAGCAGGGTGCCCAGCCGCAGCGCGGTGGCGGTGGCCTCGCGGTTGGTCTTGTGCCGATAGACTCGGCGGCTCGCCGAGCCGGGCTGCGTCTCCACCAGCTCCTGGGCGCGCAGGTCCGACGTTCCGTAGAGCGCGGACTCCGCGGCGGCGACCAGGGCCCGGATGAAGCACAAGGCCAGGCAGGCGACCCAGAGGGTCCAGGTAGGCATAGAGCCTCTCTCTTATCCCGTGCTAGGGGTACGTACCACCCCGCCGGAGCCCCCATGCCCGCTCGCATGTATGCCGTTGGAGCACTCCTGGCCCTCCTCGTTCCCGCCCTGGCCGGCGCCTGGCCGGTGGACCTGGTCGTCCCGCTGGAGTCCGGGAAGGAGCACTTCCACAAGCTGTCCACCGTGGACTGGGTGGAGGTGGAGGATGCCTCCATCGCCACCGCCGAGGTGCTCCCCGGCAGCAACGAACTGTTGCTCACCGGGCACTCGACGGGGCGCACGCTCCTCCTCCTGTATGCCGGGGGGCGCTTCGCGGTGTGGCGCCTCACGGTGGGCACGCCGCCGCCGGAGGACCCCGCGCCCCGGCTGGCCGCCGCGCGCAAGGCGTGCCCCGACTTGAAGACGACGGAGGGCGCGGAGCGCGGCCTGTCCGCCACGGTGAAGGACACCGCCTGCCGCATGGCGCTGATGGAGCTGCTGCGCACGGATGCGTACGTGGCGCGCGAACTGGAGCTGACCTTCGACGTGCCCGTGCTCCAGGAGCAGCTCGCGTCGGTGGGGGCGGGGCTCCAACCCCTGGGGTTGGAAGCGCGCTACAGCGGCGCGGGCATCGTGCTGTCCGGTACGGCGACGCCCGAGGTGCACCACCGCGCGCTGTGGGAGCTGTTCCGCCGCTCCGTGGGCCGCGTGCCCCTGAACGACAACGTGGAGGTGAAGGCCCCCGAATCCCCCGAAGCGCCCGTGGCGCCGCCGGACGCAGGGCCGGCCGTGAAGGCGGAGGCGCCGGTTCCGGTGGAGGTGCTGCCTCCACCGCGGAAGCGGAATCGCAAGCCCTGAGCACCGACGCGCCCGCTGCTTGCGCGTGGGCATCTTGAGGTATGACGGCGGGCCTCTACTCCGAGGGAAGGAGCCCGATGATGTCCGTGGTCCGGCTGACTCCGCAGGCGCTGGTGCTGGGCCTGTTGCTACTCACGCCGCCAGGCGCGCTCGCGCAGGATGATGGCGAGGCGAGAGTCGTGCCCCTGGAGGAGGCGGAGAAGGGCTGCCCGGCGAAGCCGGACGTGGTGCCCTTCACCTCGCGCACGCTGGTGGGGCTGTCCGGCGCGGGCTGGCTGGCGCACCAGGCCGTCATTCCCCCGGCGAAGGACACCTTCTTCCGGGGCGGCGAGGCCGACCGCGCCGGTGTGAAGCTGGTGCCGCCGGAGGAGGTGCGCAAGCTGGGCGCGCCGGACCCGGCCGTGCCGCTGTGGGTGTTCGGCAAGGCGGACACGGCGGCGTGCCGCGCGGTGCCCATCACCTGGTGGGCGGTGCGCATGGGCACCGACGAGGACCGCAAGACGTACCTCATGGCGGAGCTGGAGGTGGGGTGTGACTTGCTGCCCCCGGGCCGGCTGTCCGGCACGCCGGTGGCGGTGCGCCAGAAGGACGCGCCCACCGGGTGCAAGCTGCGCCGCGCGAATGACAATGACACGGGCCGCGCGGGCGTGGGGATGCCGCTGGAGGTGATGGACTTCGTGCCCTCGCGCGACTGCGAGGCCCCCGAGTGCGTGCGGCTGTGGGAGAGCTTCGGTAGCCGGTGGGATGACGGCAGCGCGGTGACGGACCTCACGGTGTCGTGGATGGAGCGCAAGGGGAAGAAGGACCCGTGTGACTGGCATACGGAGGACTTCTCGATTCTGCTGCTGCGCCCGCCCGACGCGATGGCGCCGATGCAGCTGAAGTCCGGCGGCGCCTTCTTCGGCGCGCTGTACGACAGCACCGGCCTACGCACCGTGCTCAGCCGCAACCTGGGCGTCGTCTACGTGCACGACGTGGCGAAGCCGAAGGCGGCGCCGAAGTCCGTGCGCTACGGCAGCCCCTCCGAGGAGGACCTCCTCACGGCGAAGCGCACGCTGTCTCCGTGCAAGCGGCGGTGAGTCTCCGGGCGCGCGGCCTTGAGACGGCTCGCGCTTCCGCATGTGCCTCGGCCGGGCATGCGTGCCGGGCCCGCCAGGAGCAGGCACACGCCCTACCGTTGAGGGCCATGAGCCCTCTCTCCCTCCCCGCGAAGCTCCGTTCCTGGCTCGGTTCGAGCCGGCTGCCCGTTCCCCTCCTGCTGACGGTCTCCGCCTGTGGGCTCGGCGCGCCCCGGCCGCGCGGCCTGCGTGCACTCACCGTCATCCCCGTGCTCCTGGGGCTGGCGTCCCTGGGAGTGCTCGGCTGGAAGGCCGCTCAGGCGCGCAGAATCACCGCGGGGACTCCCGGCGCGGCGCGCTCCAGGGTCCCCTTCGCCTTCACCTGGCAGATGTCCGAGGAAATCGTCGCGTCCGCTGCTTCCGGGCACTGAGGCCGCGGCGGCGCTCAGGCCGGCGTTGGCGTCGGGTCCGTCCACTTCCCTCGGCGGGTGGGCTCCTTCAGCGCGCGGGCGAGCGCCGCGAGGAAGCGCTTTCGCGGCCAGTGCTCCGCGCCGAAGCGCGCGAGGTGCTCGGTCTCCACCTGGCAGTCGACGAGCTGGAAGCCCCACGACTTGAAGCGCTCCACCGACGCGACGAAGGCCACCTTCGACGCGTCCGGCGCCAGCGCGAACATGCTCTCCCCGAAGAAGACCGCGCCCAGGGACACGCCGTACAGGCCGCCCTTCAGCTCGCCCTCCGCCCACGCCTCCACCGAGTGCGCGAAGCCCAGCTCGTGCAGCGTGACGTAGGCGCGCAGCATCTCGTCGGTAATCCACGTGCCGTTCTGGCCGGGGCGCGGCGCGCGGCCGCACTCCTCGATGACGCGCGCGAAGGCCGTGTCGTAGCGCACCTCGTAGGCGCCGCGAGCCATCGTCTTGCGCAGCGAGCGGCCCACGTGCAGCCGGTCCGGCTCCAGCACGAAGCGCGGGTCCGGCGAGTGCCAGAGGATGGGGTCCCCCTCGCTGTACCAGGGGAAGATGCCGCGTGAGTACGCGGCGAGCAGCCGCTCCGGCCGCAAGTCCCCACCCACCGCGAGCACGCCGCTCTTGTCGGCTCGCTCCGGAGGGGGGAACAGCTCCGGGTGCTCGTCACTCAGAAGGTAGATGGGCACGCGCGCGGCATTCTACCGGGACACGTTCAGCTTCACCTCACCGGACAGCGAGTAGGGCACGCGCATCAGCGGCGCGGTCAGCTCGCCCGTCACCCCGTAGGGCAGCACGCCCTTGGAGATGAGCGCCTTCACGTCCGGGCCGTAGGTGTCCTTCGTCACCGCCACCTCCACCGGGTACACCCCCGTGGCGGACGCCTCCACACTGTCCGCCTGCGCGAGCGTCCCTGTCTCGAGGCTCTTCCCCGCCACGGAGACCTGGAAGGTCATCCCCTCCAGCTTCAGCGGGAAGGGATTGGGGTTGTGCACACCCAGGCGGAGGTTGATCTGGACTTCCTCGGGCGAGTAGCGCGCCCCGTCCAGCTCCGCCACCACCACCGTGGGCAGGCGGGGCACGCGGGCCGCGCGGCTGGCGGCGAAGGGGACCTTCTCCTCCTGGTCTCCCGAGCGCACCACCAGCGTGCCCCGTAGTGCGAGCAGCAGCGTGCCACCCTGGGTGCTCAGCCGGGCGAGGTCCTCGGCGCTCTTCACATAGGGGGCGCGCTCCTCGAAGGAGATGTCCGCGGGCACTCCCGGCACCAGGTGCACGTCCAGCTTCGCGCTGCCCGTCTTCACCACCTGCCCGTCCGAGACGAGCTCGTAGTCCGCCCGCTCCACCACGGCGGGGGCGGGGCTGGCCACCTGGGCGCGGTAGCGCACGGCGGCCTCGGTGATGCCCTGGGACAGGACGGTGGTCTCCTGGGAAGTGAGGACGGCCGGCCCCGAGGGCTTCGTCGGAGCGGAGGCACACCCCAGGCCCAGGGTGAGCAGGGCGGACAGCAGGAAGAGGGGCGAAGTCGAGCGCATGGCGTTAGACATTGTGGCCAGCCTGGGGACCGACCCAAGGACTTTTCCGCTAGACTGTCCACCACTCGTGGCCCGACGCCGCCCCAACTTCAACAAGACGCTTCGCACCCTCATCCGGGACATCGCGGCGAAGATGCCGGAGTTCGGCCATGTGAAGCCGGGCCGCATCCTGGTGGTGGCCGGCGAGGCGCGCCGGGCCTCCCGCGGCACCGTGAAGCCGCTGTGCTTCCGGGGCGGCAAGAGCGTGGACCGCACCGGCCGCCGCAAGCCCATCATCCGGATTCGCGGCAAGCGGATGCTGTACTGCATCACCCTGCGGCCCCTATTCTTCCGCTCCTCCACCGCCCAGGCCCGGGTGGAGACGGTGCTGCACGAGCTCTTCCACCTGTCGCGCCGCTTCGACGGGACGCTGCACTCCGGCCGGCGTCACGCGGTGCTGGGCAAGGCCTTCTCGCGCAAGCTCGGGCCGCTGGTGCGCCGCTACCTCAAGCTGTGCCCGCCGGAGCTGCTCACGGAGCTGGCCCACACCGGAGAGGTGCGCGTCCTCCAGTGGCTGGAGCGCCCCGGCTCCGCGTACGTCCCCGGCACCCACCGCCGCGTGCGCCGCGTGTACACCGAGGACCAGCTCTACTACGGCATCGCCCGCATGGTGACGCGCAAGTCCCGCGCGGCCCGTGAAGCGCAGGCTCGCGCCAAGGTGCACTGACGCTTCCGTGAGGGGGGGGCCGCCGGCTTCGCCTGACGCGGCGCCTCGCGCCGGCTCCGCGCGCCGAGGGTGGCGGGCGCTGCCGGCTGAAACCAGGCGCGCGAGGGCCGCTCGTGGAAGCGGTGCCTCGCGCCCGTCCCGCGCCCGGGGACATGGGGCCTGCCCCGGGGTGTTCCCCTCCAGGCCTCAGCGTCGCCGCAGGGCGACGGGGGCCGGTGCGGCGAGGCCCACGGGCCCGGCGCTCTCCCCGAGCGGCTCGGGCTTCGCGGTGGTGGTGGGCTCCAGCGACCAGCCCGTCTTCAGCCCCACCACGAACCAGGCCAGGAAGAGCACGCCGAGCGCGAAGACGGTGTCGCCCGGGGCGCGCAGCCAGCGCAGCGTGTCCATCAGCGGCGTCTGGAGGAACTCCGCGCTGCGGGCCCACCACGTGCCGTGCTCGATGGCCGCCTGCGTCTGGAGGATGCCGATGGGCAGCATGGACAGCACCACCATCAGCACCAGCCCGCCGTTGAGAGACCAGAAGCTCCACGCCAGCGTGCGCGTGCGCCACCGGGCCTCGGGTGCCGCCATGCGCAGCGTGAAGAGCATCAGGGCGATGCCGAGCATGCCGTACACCCCGAAGAGCGCGGTGTGCCCGTGCACGGGCGTCAGGTTGAGGCCCTGCATGTAGTAGAGCGCCAGCGGCGGGTTGATGAGGAAGCCGAAGATGCCCGCGCCCACCAGGTTCCAGAAGGCCACCGCGACGAAGAAGAGGATGGGCCAGCGGTAGCGCTCCATCCACCCCGGGGCGCGCGACAGGCGCAGGTGGCTCCACACCTCGCGGCCCACCAGCACCAGCGGCACGATTTCCAGCGCGCTGAACGTGGCGCCCAGCCCCAGCGCCGAGGACGGCGTGCCGGAGAAGTACAGGTGGTGGAAGGTGCCGATGATGCCGCCCGCCAGGAAGATGACGGTGGAGAAGAGCACCGTCGGCGTGGCCACCCGCGCCGACAGCACGCCCAGCCGCACGAAGAGGAACGCCATCACCACCGTGGCGAACACCTCGAAGAAGCCCTCCACCCACAGGTGCACCACCCACCAGCGCCAGTACTCCACCATGCCCAGGTGGCTCTTCTGCCCGTACATGAGGCCCGCGCCGTAGAAGGCGGCGATGGCCACCGAGGACACGACGAACAGGAGGATGAGGGGCCGGCTCTCCGACGGGCGCTTCAGCGCGGGCCAGATGGAGCGCGCGGTGAGGAACAGCCAGACGAACAGGCCCACGAACAGGAAGATCTGCCAGAAGCGGCCCAGGTCCACGTACTCGTAGCCCTGGTGGCCGAACCAGAACCACAAGTCTCCGCCCAGCCGCTGCTGCACGCTGGCCCACTGCCCCACCATGGCGCCCGCGACGATGATGACCAGGCACACGAAGAGGAAGTTGACGCCGAGCCGCTGGAAGCGCGGCTCCACCCCGCTCACCGCCGGGCCGACGAACAGGCCCGTGGCCAGCCACGCGGTGGCAATCCAGAAGATGCCCAGCTGCGTGTGCCAGCTGCGCGTCACCGCGTAGGGCAGGTACTTCGCCAGCGGCACGCCGTAGAAGCCCTCGCCCTCCACGCCGAAGTGCGCCGTGATTCCGCCCAGCGCCACCTGCACCAGCATCAGCGCCACCACCACCAGGAAGTACTTGCCCGTGGCGCGCTGGCTCGGCGTCAGCACCAGGCCGGAGAACGGGTCCTCCGCGGGCGGCGTCTGTTCGCCCTCCTCCTGCTTGCGGCTCACGTACCAGACGAGCGCGCCCACCGCCGCGAGCAGCAGCACCACGGAGAGGTACGTCCAGAGGTACGCGCCCGTCGTGGGCACGTTGGCCACCAGCGGCTCGTGCGGCCAGTTCTGCGTGTAGCTCACCGTCTGGCCGGGGCGGTTGGTGGACGTCACCCAGCTCGTCCACCAGAAGAAGGCCCCCAAATCCTTCAGCTTCGCGGCGTCCGTCAGCGCGCCCTCGGGGATGGCGTAGGCCTGTCGCCCCTTCGAGAAGACGTCCGCGTAGTGCGCGGCGTTGGCGCGGTACGCCTCGGCGCGCAGCGGGTCCATCGTCACGGTGTCCGTGGCGGCGTCATACGTGTTGGTGCGGATGACGCCCTGCAGCCGCGCGCGCAGGGCTGCCTGCCGCTCGGCCGGGGCGGCGTCGTAGCCGGTGAGGCCCTCCGCGCGCGCCCAGGTGTCGAGGAGGAAGACGCTCTCGCGGTGGAGCCAGTCCGCGCTCCAGTCCGGCGCCACGTAGGCGCCGTGGCCCCAGATGGAGCCCACCTGCTGCCCGCCGATGGACTGCCACACATTCTGCCCGCGCTGGATGGAGGCTCCGTCGACGAGCAGGGTGCCGTCGGGGGTCACCACCCTGCCGGGGATGGGCGGCAGCGTCCGGGAGATGTGCACGCCCTCCCTGCCGAGGATGAAGAACGAGGCGAAGAAGACGGCGCCCAGTAGCGCCCAGAGCTTCTTGTGTTTCATGACGGCGACTCCGGAAGAAGGGGTGTGGCGGTGAGGCTTCCGACCCCTCCCAGAGCAAGCGGTGTTCCAGGCGCGCCTTCCGTCCGGCTCGCCCGTGCTCGCCTTCCGGGCCGTGCAGTCCGTGCGCTCCGCGCCCCGGTGTCGCGCAAAACATGCATCTAGAATGCTTGTTTCAGGGGGCAGGGGTCCTGGCACGTCCGTCGCAGCAGGGGAGCTTCCGTCGAGTCAGCTCGGAACGGGAGGTCCGTGATGTGGGGCAACGCCGCACGAAGAAGAGGTTGGGCCGGGGTGGTCGCCGCAGGTGCCGCGTGGGGCGCCCTGGCGTGTAACGAGCAGGGGGCTGCGTCCTCGAGCCCACCGCCGGACGTCGCCGCGGCGGCGCCCGCGTCCGCGTCCGCGCTCACGCCCGCGGTCCGCAAGGAGGCGGAGGAGGTCTTCAACTCGCGCTGCGTGGTGTGCCACGGGCCCCGGGGCGGGGGAGACGGGGCCGCGTCCGCGGGCCTCACGCCGCCGCCGCGCAACTTCCAGGACAAGGCCTGGCAGTCGGCGGTGAGCGACGAGCACATCGAGAAAATCATCGCGTACGGCGGAGGCGCGGTCGGCCGCAGTCCCGCCATGCCCCCCAACCCGGACCTGGCGGACAAGCCGGTGGTGCGCGGGCTGCGCGAGCACATCCGGGGGCTCGCGGCGAAGTAGCCGCAGCTCCCCACGCGAGAGCGAGGACATGGCCATGAAGACCTGGAGAGCAGGGTGGATGTGCGGAGCCGCGGCGCTGATGGCGCTGGCATGCAGCGGCTCCAACGGCGGCGGAGCGAGCCCGCCGGGGACGGCCTCCGCGGGCCTGGGCAGCACCGGGCTGCGGGACATGATGGAGAAGCGCGGGCTGTCCGAGGCGGACGTGGTGGCCGCGCTGAAGACGTACACGCCCTCGGGCAAGCACGACGAGTACTACCTGTTCGCGTCGGGCGGACACGGCGGCAACCTCATCGTCATGGGGGTGCCGAGCATGCGCATCCTCAAGTACATCGGCGTCTTCACGCCCGAGCCGTGGCAGGGCTACGGCTACGGTGACCAGACGACCGAGCTGCTGAAGCAGGGCAGCCGCGACGGGAAGATGCTCACCTGGGGCGACATGCACCACCCGGCGCTCTCCGAGACGGCGGGCGACTACGACGGCCAGTACATCTTCGTCAACGACAAGGCCAACCCGCGCGTCGCCGTGGTGTCCCTCAAGGACTTCGCCACCACGCAGATTGTCGCCAGCGAGCTCATCGAGAGCGAGCACGGCTCCACCTTCGTCACCCCCGACACCGACTACGTCATCGAGACGAGCCAGTACCCCACGCCGCTGGGCGGCAAGTACGCGGACGTGAAGCGCTTCAACGACGAGTACCGGGGCGCGGTCATCTTCTGGAAGTTCGACCGCGCGAAGGGCCGCATCGACCCCGAGGCGTCGTGGGCCATGGAGCTGCCGCCTTACATGCAGGACCTGGCGGACGCGGGGAAGCTGGCCAGCGACGGCTACATCTTCATCAACTCCATCAACACCGAGCGCGCCTACGGCGGCAACCTGGAGGGCAACCCGCCGCTCGAGTCCGGCGTGTCGCAGAACGACATGGACTACCTCCACGTCATCCCCTGGCGGAAGGCGGAGGCGGTGGTGAAGGCGGGCAAGACGGAGACGATTGCCGGCATGCGCGTCATCCCGCTGGAGACAGTGGTGGCGGAGGGGCTGCTCCACTTCGTGCCCGAGCCCAAGAGCCCGCACGGCGTGGACGTCACGCCGGACGGCAAGGACATCGTCGTCGGCGGCAAGCTGGACACGCACGCCACCGTCTTCAGCTTCGAAAAAATCAAGGCCCTCATCTCCGCCGGGACGGTGGTGGGCAAGGACCCGTACGGCGTGCCCATCCTCCCGTTCCAGGAGGCCATCCGCGGCCAGTGCGAAATCGGCCTCGGGCCCCTGCACACGCAGTTCGACAACGAGGGCTTCGCGTACACGTCCGTCTTCATCGAGTCCAAGGTCGCCAAGTGGTCGCTCAAGGACCTGAAGCTCGTGGACAAGATTCCCACGCACTACAACATCGGCCACCTCGCGGCGGCCGAGGGGGACACCGTCTCTCCGGACGGGAAGTTCCTGGTGGCGATGAACAAGTGGGCCATCGACCGCTTCGCGCCGGTGGGGCCGCTGCTGCCGCAGAACTTCCAGCTCGTGGACACCACCGGGCAGAAGATGCAGGTGCTCTACGACAGCCCCATCCCCCTGGGTGAGCCGCACTACGCGCAGATGATCAAGGCGGACAAGATTCACCCGCTCGACATCTACAAGCCCGCGGGCATCAACGCGCTGACGCACCAGAAGGACGCGGATGCGGTGGAGGGCGGCAAGGAGCGCGTGGAGCGCCGGGCGGACGGCGTCCACGTCTACATGACGGCGGTGCGCAGCCACTTCACGCCGGACATCGTCCGCGTGAAGGAGGGGGACACCGTCCACCTGCACATCACCAACATCGAGCAGGCGAAGGACGCCACGCACGGCTTCACCATCGGCTCGCAGAACATCCACCTGAGCCTGGAGCCGGGCAAGCACGTCAACGTCACCTTCGTGGCCGACAGGCCGGGCGTGTACCCCATGTACTGCACGGAGTTCTGCTCGGCGCTGCACCTCGAGATGGCGGGCTACTTCCTCGTCGAACCGAAGTGAGGGCCCTCGGCCACCTTCTTCTTCCTGCCTTCCCACACGCCATGACCTTCCTCCTCCATCGCCATGCCGGAGCCGCGCTCGCCGCCGCGGTGGCCCTCTGCGGCTGCGCGCGGCCTGCTTCCACGCAGGTGGCGCGGCAGGGCACCGTCCCCGCCGCGCTCGCGCGCCCGCCGCGGTGCCGGCCCGTGGAGGCGGGGGCCGCCGTGCAGCCCCTGCTCGACGGCGCCCGCGAGGGGGAGTCGCTGTGCCTGGCGCCCGGGAGCTACCGGGGGCCGCTGCGGCTGCCGGCGGGCGTCACGCTGTGGGGGCCGCGCGAGGCGGTGGTGCGCTCCTCCGGCGAGGGCACCACGGTGCGGCTGGAGGGGGAGCGCGCGCGGCTGTTGGGGCTCACCGTGGACGGCAGCGGCGGCCGGTTCGACACGCTGGACGCCGCCGTCCACGTGCGCGGGCGCGGCGCGGTGGTGGAGGGCATCACCGTGCGCAACGCGGTGTTCGGCATCCTGGCGGAGCGGGCGGAGGGCGTCACCGTGCGCGGCAACCACGTGGTGGGCTCGGGCGGGCCGGCGCTGGGCATGCGCGGGGACGCCATCCGGCTGTGGGAGACGCAGCACTCGCGCGTCGAGGACAACCTCGTGGAGGCCGGGCGCGACGTGGTGGTCTGGTACTCCAGCCACAACAGCGTGCGCCGCAACACCGTCACCGGCGGGCGCTACGGCACCCACTTCATGTACAGCCACGACAACGTGGTGGAGGACAACCACTACCTGGGCAACGAGGTGGGCATCTTCGTCATGTACAGCCGCGGAATCGTTCTGCGGCGCAACGTGCTGGCGGGGGCCACGGGCGCGGCCGGCATGGGCCTGGGCCTGAAGGAGAGCGGCAACGTCACCGCGGTGGGCAACCTGCTGGTGCACAACACGGTGGGCCTGTACCTGGACACGTCGCCGCTGCAGGAGGGGGACGCCAACGTCTTCGAGGGCAACCACTTCCGTCTGGGGGAGGTGGGCGTGGTGTTCCACAGCAGCGAGCGGCGCAATGCCTTCCGCGGCAACAGCTTCCGCGACAACGCCGCGCCGGTGCAGGTGGAGGGCGGCGGGGACGCGCTGGAGGTGGAGTGGCGCGGCAACGACTTCGACGACTACGCGGGCTACGACTGGGACGCCGACGGCGTGGGGGACGTGCCCTACGAGCTGCGCAGCCTGTCCGGCGACCTGGTGGCCCGCTACCCGGACCTCGCCTTCTTCCGGGGCTCGCCCACGCTGTCGCTGGTGCGCGCCGCGGGCGAGTTGCTGCCCCTCTTCACGCCGAAGCCGGTGCTGCGGGACACGGCGCCGCGCATGGCGCCCCTGGCGCTGGAGGCCGGCCATGCGGATTGAGCTGAAGGCGGTGCGCAAGCGCTTCGGTGGCGCGGAGGCGCTCAAGGGCATCACCCTGTCGGTGCCCTCCGGGCGGCGCGTGGCCCTCATCGGCCCCAACGGCAGCGGGAAGTCCACGCTGCTGCGCTCGCTGCTGGGGCTGGTGGAGTGCGAGGGCGAGGTGCGGCTCGACGGGCGCTCGCCCTTCGAGGACCGGCTGGAGGTGGCGCGCCGGCTGGCCTACGTGCCGCAGGTGGCGCCGCAGCTGGGCGCGCCGGTGGAGGACGTGGTGGCCCTGGTGGCCCGGACGCGGGCGCTGGCCCCGGAGGCCATCGCCCGGCTCGCCGCGCGGCTGGAGCTGGACGTGGACGCGCTGCGGGGCCGGCCCTTCCGCGCGCTGTCGGGGGGGATGAAGCAGAAGCTCCTCATCGCCCTGGCGCTCGCGTCGGATGCGAGCCTGCTGGTGATGGACGAGCCCACGGCCAGCCTCGACGCGCGGGCGCGCGAGCGCTTCTTCGCGCTGTGCGAGGAGCAGGCCCCGGGCCGGACGCTCGTCCTGTGCTCGCACCGGCTGGAGGAGCTGCGGCACCTCGCCGGACACGTGGTGTCCCTGGACGACGGGCGCGTCACGTACGACGGGCCGGCGGAGGACTTCCTCGCGGGGCGGGGGCTGGCGGTGGTGGAGGTGGCCACCGGCTCGGCGGAGGCCGCCGGCTGGCTGGAGGCGCGCGGCTTCCGCACGGGGCTGCGCGGCTGGTGGGTGCGCACGCTGTCGCAGGCGGAGAAGCGGGAGCTGGTGCCCGAGCTGGCGCACGAGCTGGGGCGCGGCATGAGTGACTTGCGGGTGCGGGACGTGGAAACGGTGGAGGTGTCCCATGGCGGCGACTAGGCACCCCTGGCGGTGGCTGCGGCGAGGGGTGGTGGTGCTGGCAATGGTGGGCGGGCTGGCGTTCGCGGTGTCGTGGACGGAGCGGCTGCCCGAGGGGCCGGCGCCGGTGGCGTGGGACCGCGAGGCGTGCGCGCACTGCCGCATGCACGTGGGCGAGCCCGCCTTCGCCGCCCAGCTCCAACTGGTGGACGGGCGGGTGCTCCACTTCGACGACCCGGGCTGCCTGCTGCGCTACGAGGCCGAGACGCACCCCCGCGTCCACGCGGCGTGGTTCCACCACGTGCGCGAAGAGCGGTGGATTCCGGGCGCGCGGGTGGCCTTCGTGCCGGTGAGCCCCACGCCCATGGGCTACGGCGTGGGCGCGGTGGAGGCGGGCGTGCCCGGGGCGCGTGCCCCCGCCGAGGTGCTCGCGGGGCTGCGCCGCGAGCGGGACGCACGGGAGGGCACGCCATGACGTCGCTCACACGGGAGGTCGCGGCGGTGGCGCGGCTGGAGCTGGCCGAGGTGCTGCGCTCGCGGTGGATGGTGTTCTGCGGCGCGGTGTACGCGCTGCTGGCCGGGGCCTTCGTGCTGGTGGGGCTGCGGGAGTCGTCGCTGCTGGGCTTCTCCGGCATGGGACGGGTGCTGCTGTCCTTCTGTCACGCGCTGGTGCTGCTGTTGCCGCTGCTCGCGCTGACGGCGACGGGGCAGGTGGTGAACCGCGCGCGCGAGGACGGCACGCTGGAGCTGCTCTTCAGCCTGCCTGTGCGCCGGGGGGCCTTCTTCGTCGCGGTGAGCGGGGTGCGCTACACGGCGCTGGTGGTGCCGCTGGTGGTGCTGATGCTGGGGATGTCGCTGCTGGGCCAGCTCGCCTTCGGACAGGGGGTGCCGTGGGGCTTCCTGCTGCGGGCGGTGGCGGTGTGCGCCGCGCTGCTGCTGGCCTTCGTGGGGCTGGGCATCGCGGTGAGCACGCTGGTGCGCAGCCAGGCGCGGGCGATGATCTGGCTGCTCACGCTGTGGGCGCTGGGCGTGGCGCTCATCGACTTCGGGCTGGTGGGGCTGATGCTCCAGTGGCGGCTGGACCCGCGGACGGTGTTCCTGCTGGCCGCCCTCAACCCGGTGCAGGCGGCGCGCATGGCGTTGCTGTCGGGTGTGACGCCGGACCTCTCGGTGCTCGGGCCGGTGGGCTTCTTCCTCGCGAACCGGCTGGGCGGCGCCGGGCTCTTCGCGGTGGGGACGCTCTGGCCGGTGGCCGTGGGGCTCGGCGCGTGGGCCCATGCGCTGCGGCGCTTCCAGAGGAGTGACCTCGTATGACACCGAAGTTCCATGCCTTCCTCGACCAACCCCTCTTCGAGCGGGCCCGCGTGGTGCTCGCGCTGCTCGTCGTCCCGTTGCTGCTCACCTTCTCGGCGCCGCTGTGGCGAATCGACCTGAGCGCGCCGCAGTACCCGGACGGCCTGTCGATGAACATCTGGTCCTACAAGCTGGAGGGCGGCGGGGATGGGCAGCACATCCAGGAAATCAACACGCTCAACCACTACATCGGCATGCACCCCATCGACCGGGCAGCGCTGTCCGACTTGGACTGGCTCCCCTTCGCGGTGGGCGCGCTGGCGCTGATGGCCCTGCGCGTGGCGGCGCTGGGCAACGTGCGCTCGCTGCTGGACCTGACGGTCCTCACCGCCTACGTGTCCCTCTTCGGGATGGGGCGCTTCGCCTACAAGCTGTACGTCTTCGGGCATGACCTCTCTCCGCGCGCTCCCGTGAAGGTGGAGCCCTTCATGCCCGTGCTGCTGGGCTCGAAGCAGATCGCCAACTTCACCACGACGAGCTACCCGGCCCTGGGCAGCCTGTACCTCGGCCTCTTCGCCACGGGCCTTGTCGCCCTCACGGTGTGGCACCTGGCGGTGGGACGGCAGCGCGCAACCCGCGCGTCCGCGTCCCTGCTGTTCCTCCAGGCGTGAACGCACGCCTGCCTCGCGAGGGTTGCGCCGCCACGCACCTCCGGCGAAGGTTCGGCAGGACTTCGCCCCCATGAGCCCGCCGTTCTCCGACTTCGCCAGCCTGGCCTCACTCCACCGCGAGCTGGAGGAGCGGTTCCTCCAGCACCAGGACGCGCTGCTCGACTTGGACGTGGCGCTGGCGACGGAGCGGCTCGACGGCTACGAGGCGGCGCTGCGCCGGCACCTCGAAGCGGAGGAAGCGCTGCTGCTGCCCGTCTTCGCGCGGGCGGGCCGCATCCGGGGCGCCTCGCCGGACCTCTTCACCGGTGAGCACCAGCGGCTGCTGGAGTTCCTCGCGCGCTTCCGGGCGGAGCTGCGCGCATTGGAGCCGGAGTCCGCGGGCTTCAAGCGCGCCGTGCTGCGGCTGCTGGACGCGGAGACGACATTCAAGCACCTCTCGCACCACCACGAGCTTCGGGAGGAGACGTACTTCTTCCCGGCGCTCGACAGCGTGACGGACGAGGCGGAGCGGCGCGAGCTGCTCGGTGCGTTCACCGCGCAGGTGAAGCCGTAGGCTACGTGCTCGTCCCGGGCGTGGCCTGGGGCGTGGCGCCCACGCGGCTGACGACCTGTGCGGCCCAGGCGGGGCTGATGGGCGACACGTCCGTCTGGAGCTCGGCGGGGAGCTGTCCCTGGCGCTCCAGTCCCTCCGTCACCTCGGGCAGCGCGCGCCAGGGCGTCTGCGGCTTCAGGTGGTGCGCCTGGTGGTAGCCGGCGTTGAAGAACCAGCGGTTGTAGAAGGGCGACGTGGACGTCACCGCCAGCCGCGAGCGCTCCCGCGCATCCGCGCCCAGGTGCGCCGCGAGGTTGAGGTAGTGGATGCACGTCTGCGTGAAGATGAGCGTGCCCAGCAGCGACAGGCCGAGCGACGGCTGCCACAGCGTCAGCGCCAGCAGCGTGCCGTCCACCACCGCGAAGTCGATGACCAGCTCCGCCTTCTGCCCGCGTGTCTTGCACGCGCCCCACACCTTGGTCACCGCGTCGAAGGGCCAGAACCACGGCGTCAGCGCCCAGCGCACGCAGTAGCGCAGCGCGCCCTCGCCCGGGTGGCGGCGCCCCCAGTCCCCGTCGCCGTCGTTGTAGCGGTGGTGGTTGAAGTGGTGGAGGTAGTAGCCGCGATACGCGAAGCCACATGCCAGTCCCAGCGTGCGCGACACCACCCACTTGAGCGCCCGGGGCTTCGCGATGGGCACGTGCATGTGGTTGTGCAGCACGGCGTAGTTCCAGAACATCAGCGCCCAGCCGAGCACCATGGCACCCACGCGCGCCGGCATGGCCAGTCCGCTCCAGAGCACGGCCGTCGTCGCCAGCCACACGGCCCAGAGCGCATGGACGCCCATGCTCGGGAGGTCCAACCGCGGGTCCACTCGCGAGGCCTGTGTGTCGGTCCTGGTCATGAGCCCCCTCCCTGACGGTGAATCAGTGGCCGACTCTAACAACACATGGCGGAAGCGCGAGCCCACGGGGTCCCCGGCTACCCGGTGGCGGACATTGACCCGGTGCGCACGCGTCGCCTCGCGAACGTGCGACGCGAGGAGCAGGCAGGCAGGCGGCAGGGGCCGCCGCGTGTCGGTCGGAGGACATCTCCGAGGGGCAGCAGCGAGCGGGCAGGGGACCCGTGGCCTCCCCGGTCCTGCCATGCCGAGCGCGGCGCGTGCTGTCCTGCGCGAGCCCTGACGGGGATAGGCGGGGCTGGAGGTTCCACGGCGTTGCGTTTCGATTGGCGGGCGTCCTGGGTCCTGGTGCTGTTCATGCTGGCCTGCGGGCCGGGGCAGGGCGGCGAGCCGTGCGAGGCCTCGTGCGCGGAGGATGACGCCGCGTGCCTCGAGCAGGCGTGCGCCGATGCGCCGGCAGAGGCGATGCGCGCCACCACTGACTGCTCATCCCTGCCCGAGGGCGGCCGGTGCATGGGGACTCGCGTGGTGGAGCGGTGCCTGCTGGGCATGCTCCTGCGCGAGGACTGTGCCGTAGGCGAGGCGTGCGTGGAGGAGGAGGCCGGAGCCCGCTGCGAGGAGGGCGCGGCGTGCGTGGACGGCGTCACGCGCTGCGCGGCGTCCGGAGGGTTGGAGGCGTGCGTGGATGGGCGCTGGCGCTCGCGGGAGTGCACGGCGGGCTGCGTGGAGGCGGGGCGCCGGGGCTGGTGTGGCGCGCCGGGGAACACGCTGAGCGGCAACGTGCGCTACGCGCGCCGCCGGCCCGATGCCTCGTTCCATGACTGGACGCCGGAGGCGGAGTGGGTGCCGGCGGGCGGCTTCCTCGTCGCGTCGTACCGGGGCGAGACGCTGGTGGACATGGAGGTGACGGACTTCGACGGGCACTTCACCGTGCGGGTGCCGTCCGGCGTGCAGTCGCAGGACCGCATCGTCGTCTACGCGGCCGGGCGGAGCAGTGCCGCCACGGTGGACTATGCGGTGGCCGACCCGGCGCTGTCCGGCGAGCAGCGCGTGCCCGCGGTGCCGGGCGCGTCGGCGCGCATCTGGAGCTGGTCTCGCTCCACGCAGGCGCTGGTGGAGCGGCCGGTGTTCAGCATCCGCGAGTCAGATGGCTCGGGCGCCGCGGCCGTGTTCGACTCGCTGCGCCTGGCGTGGCACCGCGCGCGGGAGCGCTACGGAAGCCCGGGCCTGCCGGTGGTGGCGTGGCTCGGCTTCGGCACTACGTGGTCCTGCGGGGCCTGCTTCTCGCCCCGGCCGGTGACGGCGGCGGGGCGCAGGTGGGAGGCGCAGGTGTGGCTGCCCGGAGATGCGGACGCGGCCTGGTGGTCCGAGGCCATGGTGCTGCACGAGCTGGGGCACTGGGTGATGGCCAGCCACGGCAGCAGCCCGGAGGAGGGCGGTCCCCACTTCATCGGCGTGCCCACCTTCCCCGGACAGGCGTGGAGCGAGGGCTGGGCCACGTGGTTCAGCTCGGACACGCGCAACAGCTCGCGCTACTACGACCGGCAGGGCGGGACGATGTTCTGGGTGGACCTGGCGACGCGCGCGCCCGCGACGGGCACGTGGACGCGGCCGAAGCCCGGGGACGGCCTGCTCCAGCGCATCGACGAGAACGAGGTGGCCGCCATCCTCTACCGGCTCGGCGGGGGCACGGCGTCACGGCAGCCGCTGTACGAGGCGCTCGCCGCGCCCGCGATGAATGCCTCGCCGTGGGCGCGGGGCTACCTGCGACACCGCTGGCGGATGGAGGACGGGAAGACGGTGGATGTGGAGGAGACGGACGACTCCGCGCCGTGCCTCGCGGACTTCCTGGACGCGCTGATGTGCCGCGGCTTTCCCCGCTCGGTGATGGACCTGGCCACCGAGCCCGCCGTGGCGTTCCCGTACCCCAGTCATGCGCCCCTGTGCCGGTGAGCGTGATGACTCCGTGTTTCCCGTGTGAGGTCTCGTGCTGCCAGTGATGCGACGAACCCCGCTGTGCCCGAACCCTCTCCGGGAGGTTCCCTCGTGCTCCTGACGCGACGAACTCCGCTGCGTCCGTACTCCCTCCAGGAGGTGCTCCCATGCTCCTGACGCGACGGAGAATCGCGGGCGTGGTGCTCGCCCTGGCGCTCGCGGGAGCGCTGTCCGCGGGAGTGGCCTCCGGCGTGGAGCGCGTCCGAGGCAAGGCGCGGAAGCGGCCCGAACTGCCGCCGCCCTTCTCCCAAGGGGAAAGGATCCGGAGCCGCGTGGATGCGAAGGCGCGAGCCACTCCGGAGGTGCCGCGCACCAAGGCCGCGAAGCCGGTGGAAGCCGCCGCGTCCGAGGCCGAGGTCTCCTCCTTCACTCGAAGCGAGCGGAAGGGGGCTCGCGCGGAGGCGAGGGCAAGGCACGCCGCCGCGTGGAAGGGCGGCACCGCAGAGGAAGTTCCGCCGCCGGATGCCGGCGCGCCGGACGACCATGCCGAGACACACGCTCACAGTGCCTCGCTGTCCGGGCTCACCGCCCGCATTCCCGCGCCGATGCGGGTGGGCTGGTCGGTGGTGGAATCATCCGCCGGACGCGTGCGACTCCTCGCGGAGGTGGAGCGGCGGATGGGGTTCGGGGCGCCAGTGGCCGTGCGCATCTTGCTGCCGCGCGACGCGGCGCTCCTCGAAGGGCCCGAGGACTTCACCGTGCCCGAAGGCCCGGGCGGGGACGTCCGCACCGTCGCGTACGTCGTCACCTTCGGGACGAGTGCGCCACCCATGGACGACCTGGTCCTGGTGGCACATGCCGAGGGCACATCCTTCGGTGCCCACGCCGAGGAGCGCTACGCCTTCGGACGCACGCTCACCGCCGGGCCGCGTCCCGTGCCAGAAGGCCCCGTGCTGTCCCCCTCGCTCATGATGGGTGAGGCCTCTCCCACGAACGACACCGGTGAGCCGTCGCACTGAGAGGAAATGACGCCTCCAGCAGCTCGACCTCGCGGAGCCTGACATTTCCGAACAGCACACTCCCGGCCTGCCTCCGGCAGCACAGCCGTGAATCGCTTTCCCGGTGCCGCGACGAGCCTGCACACGCGAGACATCCGGGTTAGACACGGGCCTCCGTCGTCGTGGAGGAGTCGCGTTGGAGACCGTCGCGCTGGTGCTGGTGCTGTCGTCCGCCTTCCTCCATGCCTCGTGGAACGCACTGCTCAAGCGGCACCCGAATCCCGAGGTGGGCGTGGTGAGCGTCATCACCGTCGCGGTGGTGTGCGGCGCGCTGTGGACGCTGGGGATGCGAGGGGAGGCGTTTCCCACGGTGCGCGGTCTCACGTGGGCGCTGGGCGCGGGGGCCTGCGAGAGCATCTACCTGGCGTCACTGTCCCGGGCGCTGAAGCAGGCGCCGCTGGGGCTCGCGTATACGGTGTCTCGCGGCGGGGCCATGTTGCTCGTGTGGCCGGTGTCCGTGTTGTGGCTGGGCGAGGCCGTGTCCGTGTGGATGGTGTCCGGCGCGGTGCTGCTGGGCGTGGGGCTGGTGGTGATGAACCTGTCCCCTCCGAAAGGCCCCGCGGCCACGGGTGTGGCGTGGGCGGCGCTGGCGGCGGTGTGCATCGCCGGCTACCACCTGAGCTACAAGCTGGCGCTCGGCGAGGGCGCGCAGCCACCGGCCCTGTTCGCCACGGGGCTCCTCGTCGCGTTGCCGGTGCTCGTGCTGGAGCGGGTGCGGAAGCTCGGCTGGAGCACGCTCAAGCGGGAGGCGGTGGTGCGTCCCGGGCTCGTCGTCTTCACCGGCATCGTCTGCACGCTGTCCTTCGCGCTCCTGCTGTCCGCGCTGGGAAGCAGCGGCGCGGGCGTGGTGCTGACGCTGCGCAACACCTCCATCGCCTTCGCGCTGGGGCTCGCCGCGCTCCAGGGCGAGCGGCTGGAGCGGAGGCAGCTCGCGGGCGCGGCGCTCGTCGCGGTGGGCGCGGTGCTGCTGGGCGTGCCGGGCTGAGTGCTACGGCGCCGGCGCCGCTGCCGCCGCCGTCGTCATCCGCTTGAGGGCGGCCTTCGCATCCTCATGGTCCGGCTGCAGCTTCAGCGCCGTCTCGTAGGCCTGCTTCGCCTCGTCCGGGCGCTTCGAGTTCTCCAGCAGCTGCCCCAGCGCGTTGTAGGGCTCGGCGAAGTTGGGGTCCACCTGGGTGGCACCGCGGAAGGACTTCTCCGCGTCCTTGGCGTTGCCCTGCTGGTACAGCGCGTGGCCCAGGTACAGCAGCCCCAGCGCGTTGCGCGGCTCCACCGCCAGCACCGCCGTCAGCACCTTCTTCGCCTTCGCGCCGTCACCGCCGCGCAGGTAGAGGAAGCCCAGCTCGGCCCGTGCCTCCAGCTGCGCCGGGTCCTTCGCCACCACCGCCTCCAGCTCCGTCACCGCCAGGTCCGGCCGCCCGCGCCGCGAGTGGACGATGCCCAGCCGCGCCAGCGCCGCGGTGTCGGGCTCTTCGCCCTCCTTCGGCTTGAGCAGGCCCTCCGCCGTGACGTAGTCGCCCATGGCCATCAGCAGGTCCGCCAGCGCCAGCTGCGCCACGCGGTTGCCCGGCTCTTCCTTCAGCAGCGCCTCGTACAGCGGCTTCGCCTTCGCGCTCACCCGCTTCTTCGCGTACGCGTCCGCCAGCGCCAGCCGGTACTCCACGGTGGGCGACAGCTCCACGCCCGCCTCGTACTGGGCAATGGCGCCTTCCAGATCACCCTTCGCCTTGAGCGCGTCGCCGTACGCCGCCCGGGCGCTCGCGTCCTTGGGGAAGGCCTCCACCGCCGTCTTCAGCGTAGCCACCGCCTCGTCGGCCTTGCCCAGCCCGAGGTACGCGCGCGCCAGGCCCTGGTACGCCTCCGGCGTCTTCTTCCCGTCCTCGGTGCTCTTCTCAATCGCCTTCTGGAAGGCCACCACCGCCTGCTTCTTCTTGCCCTGCGCGAGGTACAGGTGGCCCAGCTGGGTGTACGGCCCGCTGGCGCGGCGCGGCTCCAGCACCAGCGCCTTCTCGAAGGACTTGGTGGCGCGCACGTTGTCGCCGAGCTGGAAGTACGCGAGCCCCAGGTTGAAGTGCGCCTCGGCGTACTTCGGGTCCGCGGCGATGGCCTTGAGGAAGGACTCGGTAGCCTTGCGCGGGTCGCCCATCTCGTTCACCGCGACGCCCAGGTTGTTGTGCGCGCGTGCGTGCTTCGGCTCCGCGGCGAGCGTGAGCTGGTACTCGGCGATGGCGCCGGCCAGGTCGTTCTCCCTCATGAGGATGACGCCCAGGTTGTAGTGCGCCTCCGTGTCGCCTGACTTCTCGCGGGTGGCCTCGCGCAGCGTCTCCTTGGCCTCCGCGTTGAGGCCCTTCTCCGCCAGCGCCTTGCCCAGGTTGACGCGGGCGACGTTGAGCTTGGAGTCCAGCTTCAGCGCCTCGCGGTAGGACTCGATGGCGTCGTCGGTGCGGCCGGCGCGCTGCAGGGCCTCGCCCAGGTTGAAGCGCAGCTCCGCGTCCTGCGGGGACAGCTCCGAGGCCACCGAATACTGGCTGATGGCCACGTCCGACTCGTCCAGCACGCGCGCCAGCAGGCCCCGCTCCGCGCGCAGTGTGGAGTCCTCCGGGAAGGCGGCGATGGACGTGTCCAGCACCGTGCGCGCCTTCTCCGCGTCACCCGACAGGCGCAGCGCGCGGGCCAGCGCCAGCTTGGGCGGCACCAGGTCCGGCTCCAGCTCCACCAGCTTCGTCAGCGGCTCCACCGCCTTCTTCGGCTTGTTGAGCGCGAGGAAGGCCGTGCCCAGCCGGTAGAGCGCGTCCGAGTCCTCGGGAGACTGCTCCAGGCGCGCGCTCTCCACGGCGGCGGCGCGCTCGAGGGCCGCCGCGTCCGGCGCGGGAGCCTGCGCGGTCAGCAACTGGAGGACGAGGAAGCCGGCGGTCGTCGACATTTTAGAGGTTCTCCACGTAGGGACTGGCCCGTGCGTCGAAGGTCTTCTTCGCGAGCGCGGCCTTCTTCGTCTCCCACGCCTCGCGCGCCGCCTTCTCCTCCTTCTCGTCCTCGGCCAGGCCGGTGCGCTCCTCCTTCACGTCGGCCTCGCACTCGGACACCTGCTCCTCGAACTCCTTCGGCTCCAGCTTCTCGCTGCCCTCCACCTTGGCCTTGCGGGCCACCGTCAGGCGGGCGAGCTCGAACTTCGCGAAGGCGCAGCGCAGGGCCAGCTTCTCCACCTCGCGCAGCCCCACGCTGAGCCGCTGCTTCGCGCGCAGGTACTCCACGCGCGCTTCGGCCTCGGCGATGGCCAGCTTCGCCACCTCGCGAGAGACTTCGTCGGTGGCGCGGTCCACCTCGTCCTCGGCCGCTTCCTGACGGGAGCGGGCACGGCGGATGTTGTCGCGCGCGCGGCCAATCTCGTTGTCGGCCACGTCCACCTTGTCGATGGAGAGGGCCAGGTCGTTCTCCGCCTCCAGCAGCTCGATGCGCGCCTCGTAGGGCAGCTTCTTCTCCATCGAGTCGGGAACGCGCATGCCGTAGCGCGGACCACAGGCGGCGAGGAGGGGCAGGGTGAGCAGGACGATGCGCTTCATTGTTGGACCGTAGCCTCGAAGCTTCCGAAGATGGTGCGGCCTGAAAAGACGTCGATGCCGTTGATGAACGTGACGTGGAACTCGCCGGTGATGCGGCTGCTGGGGGCGACGGCGGTGCTGTCCACCTTCAGCACGCCGACCTCCAGCTGCGGGAAGGCCCGCACCGGCTCGTCCAGCACGCTGCGGCCGATGGCGCCGCGCTGCACGCCGCCCTCCAGCTCCTCCGCGAGGTTGATTTCCAGCGGGCCGTCATAGCCCTCCGGAAGCATGTCCCCGACGAACGCGCTGACCTTCAGCACGGTGTTCACCCCCGAGCCCTGCGGGGTGACGAAGTTGATGGCCAGCTCGCCGGGAGACCACTGGGCCTCCGCCCGCTCGTAGCGGAGGTCCATGAGCGGGGCCACGCTGCCCTCCAGCTCGCCGCCCTTGGGGCCGCAGCCGCTGGAGGCCAGGAGCGCGGCCCCGAGCAGCAGGGCCCGCGCCGCGGCGCGTGGAGTGAGGAGGCTCACTTGCACGCCTTCCACCCTCCGTCCACGTCGGCGCCGGTGAGCGTGTTGACGTCCTTGAGGACGGCCAGCTCGCGGCGGGCCCCGTCCACGTCGCCGAAGCGGCAGCGCAGCGCGGCCAGGTTGAGGCGGGCCTTGCCGAACGTCGGGTCCGAGTCCATGGCCTTCGCGTACGCGGCGCGCGCCCCCATGGCATCACCCATGTTGAGCAGCGCCACACCCAGCGCGGAGTGCGCCGAGGCCCGCGTGTCCTGCAGCTCCGTGACACGGCCCAGGGTGAGCTGCGCCATGCCGTACTGCCGCGCGTCCAGGTAGGCCAGGCCCAGCGCTTCCAGCGACTCGGCGCTGAGCGTGCGCTCGGCCTTCTTGCGCAGCTCCTCCAGCGCGGCCGGCTGCGTGGGCGCACCCGGCTGCGGCACCGGCAGCGCCGCCGTCTCCGAGCGCGTGCGGCAGCCCACCACCGCGGCGCTGAAGACCTCCAGCGACTCGGCGCGGGACAGGCACGCCTTGAAGGCCTCTTCGGAGCGCTGCTTCAGCGGCGCCACCTGCTCCTTCACCGCGGCCTGGAACTGCTGCGTCTCCGCGGCGGACAGGCCCGCCGGCACCGGCGTCGCCTCCACCACGTCGGCGATGTGGCCGTACGCGAGCGCCAGCTTCCACAGCGAGGCCACCGCCCACTCCGGGTAGCCCAGCTGCGCGGCCTGGGTGTAGATGCCCTCCAGGCTCTGCAGCGCGGCGACCTTCTCCTCCACCTTGTCCGCGGGCAAATCCTTGTAGCCGCGGTAGAGGACCTCGCCGAGGTACCACAGGCCCTTGGCGGCCTCTTCCGTCTGCCCGTTGGGGCCCTGCACCGCCTTGGTGAGGCTGGCGATGAGCGCGTCGGCCGGGGCCGTGGGCGCGGTGGCAGCCTGCACCTGGGCCAGCACCGCCGCGGCGCCCGCGCTGGTGCCGTCCAGCTTCAGCGCTGCGTCCGCCGCCGTCTTCGCGCGGGTGTAGTCCTTCTGCTTCAGCCGCGCCTCGGCCAGCAGCACCAGCACCTCGGCCTTGCGCGCGCCCGCCACTTCGGACGCGGCCTCCAGGTTGCGCGACGCTTCCTTGTACTCGCCCAGCGCCATGCGCAGCCGCGCGCCGGCCAGCCAGCCGTCCACCGCGGCGAAGTCGCCGCCGAGCTTCTGGCCCACCTGCTCGAACCAGCCCGCCGCCTCGCCGAACGCCGCGGACTCCGCCGCGTGCCGGCCCAGCGTGAGGAGCACGTCCGACAGGTACTGGCTCTTCGGGTAGTCCTGCGCCAGCTTCGCGCCCAGCTCGCGCTCGGCCTGCATGTCGCGCTTCTCGCGCGCCGCGGTGAAGGCGCCGTACAGCGCCTTCTCGCCGATGTCGGTGTTCTTGTTCTGGTCCGCGACCTTCACGAGACCCGAGATGACGTCGCCCGTCTCCTGGGCGCTCTGCAGCGCCAGCTCGTCGAGCGCCTCGGCCTTGCTCTCGGTGAGAATCTTCTGCACGTCCGCGCGGAAGTTCTGCGGCAGCGGCGCGGCGAGGAACTTCTTGCCCGTCTCCTCCAGGCCCTTGAAGTCGTTCTGCTGCCGCAGGCTGTCCAGCGCGAGGTTGCCGGCGACCGCGGCCTCCTTGTGCTGCGGGTGCGTCAGCGCGAAGGCCGTGAAGAGCTCCGCCGCCTTCGGGTACTCACCGTCCTCGTAGTAGGCGCGGGCGATGTTGAACTTCACGTTCAGCGCGTTGGCGCTCTGCGGGTAGCGCGAGACGAACTGCGCGCCCAGCAGCTTCATGGCCTGGCGTGCGTCCGCCACCTCGAAGGCGTTGCGCTTCTGCGCCTCCTCCGGCTTGAGCGTCGCGAAGTGCGCGAGCAGCGCCGCGTTGAGCGCTTCCTCCTCGCCCTTGGCGTCCTTCGCCTTGGACTCGTAGCGGGCCAGTTCCTCGAACTGGCGCGCGGCCTCCGGGAAGGCGTTGGCGGAGAAGAGCGCATCGGCGCGGTTCTTCATGATGGGCCGCACGTACTGCTCGGGCCGGAAGAGGCTGAGGTACGCCTCGTAGGCCGCGGCGGCGCGCAGGTAGAGGTCCTTCTCCTCCTTCTTCTGCGCGGCCAGGTGCAGCTGCGTGGAGAGGTCGCGCGCCATCTCCTCCATCTCCACCAGGTGCTTCTTGCGGTCCGTCTCGGGCAGCTCCGGGTCCGTCTTGCTCTCCACGGCGGCGCGCACGAGGAAGCGCAGGTCCTCCGGCTCCGGGAGCACCTTGCCCTTGGACGCCTTGATGGCGTCATAGAGCTTCTGGCCGCGCTCCAAATCCAGCTCCGGGTCGTGCTGGATTTCCATCAGCTTGCGCAGCGCGGGGATGGCCCACTCGTACTGCTGCTTGATGAAGTAGCGGTTGCCCAGCTTGTCCAGCGCGAGCGCGTAGGTGGCGCGGCTGTCGCTGAGCTTCTCGAAGTAGTTGAGCGCGCCCTTGGCGGGCCGGGCCTCGGTGTAGCTGTAGACGAGGTCCAGCAGCGCCTCGCGCTTGACGTTGAGCGCCTTCTTCGCGTCCACGCCGGGCAGTGGGGCGCTGGCGGCGGCGGCCTCGAAGAACGTCACCGCCTCCGCGTGCTTGGCCTGATTGACGCGAATCCAGCCCAGCTTGTAGCGGGCCAGGTCGTGCACGGGGGAGGGCGGGGCCTCGAGGATGGCCTGGTAGTGCTTCTCCGCCTCGACGAGGTCCGCCTTGTCGAAGAAGTGGTCGCCCAGGATCTGCTCCGCCTCCAGCCGCAGCGGGCTGTTGGGGAACTTGCGCGTGAGGTCGCCGAGCGTCTTGAGCATCTCGTCGAACTGGCCCAGCTCGCGCTGCTCGTGCGCCAGGTAGAACGTCACCTGGTCGCCGTCCTTGAAGTCCGGGTACTCGCGCAGCAGCCGGTAGTACATCTGCACGGCCTTCTGCTTCATCAGCCGCGTCTCGGGCGAGACGATGGCGCCCGACGCACCCTCGGGCCGCGTCTCCGCCTGGAGGTAGTACACGTAGCGGCTCTTCTCCACGTACAGCTCGGCCAGCCGGAACTGGAGGTCGGGCAGGTACGGCGCGTTGCGGCTCTTGGAGATGAGCTTCTCCGTCTCGCCGATGGAGCGGTCCACCTTGAAGATGTCGCGCTTGAGCTTGGCGATGAACTCGTCGCGCTCCTTCGCCTTGGAGACAATCGGGTTGGCGTTGGGCCCGATGCGCGAGGGCGCGCCGGGGGCCGCCGCCAGCAGGGCGGCGGCAATCAGGCCGGTCAGGTGGCCGGTCATGGGGTCTCCTCGATGCAGCGGCTCTCGATGCGGACCCGGTACGACTTCAGCTCGTCGTTCCAGTACTCCCCGCTGAAGCGGAAGGCGACCTGCGCGGGGGACAGCTCCTGCTCGTCCTCCGGCGGCACCACCTTCGCGCCCTTCTTCACGCGCTCATACAGCTTCAGGCCCACTTCATACTCCATCAGTCGTACCTGCTCGGCGGCGCGCAGGAGCGTGTCCGCTTCCTGCCGCACCGCCTCGGCCAGCCGCGCGTCGTGAACGCGGACCGCCTCGGCACGGGACAAGGCATACATCTTGACGAGGTGTGCGAAGAGCTGGTCGCCGAAGCTGCCGGCGTAGCGGCCCAGTCGCTCACTCTCCGAATCCAACAGCTCCATGAAGCGCGCGGCGCGCTGGGTGCCGCCGTGGGCATCGGCCGCGCGGCGCAGGCGCGCGTCCTGGGTGAGGTCCTCGCGGCTGCGCACGGCCTCCAGCGAGTCCGCGAAGCGGCGCGTCAGCTCCTTGGCGGCGCGCTTGGCGGGCAGGTAGTGGCACAGGTCGCGGTAGATGAGCGCGCGCAACAGGTACTTGTCCGGGAGGAACTCGTCGCGGAAGACGGGGGCGTCCAGGGTGGTGAGGATGCCCATGGACGCACGCAGCTCGCCCAGCTTGTAGCGGGTCCACGCCTCCTCCAGGTAGAGGCTGGCGCGGCCCGGGTCCAGCTCGGGCAGCTTCACGAGGTTGTACGCCTCCAGCGCGCCCGTGTAGTCCTTGCGCTCGTAGCGCAGGCGGGCCACCGCGAGCGCCGCCTCGTTGCGCGCCTCGCGGGTGAGCTTCTCGTCCTTGGACAGGCCGAGGAAGTCGGTGATGAGCTCCTCGGAGGGCTCCTTCACCGACTTGAGGCGGGTGACGAGCAGCGCGAACTTCGCGCGGCTGGCCTCGGCGCTGGTCTCCGACAGCTTGGCGAAGTGCGTGTTGGCCCAGCGCTCGTTGCCCACGCGCAGGTCCACCAGGCCCTGCTGGTAGTGGGCGTACGCACCCGTCTCCTCCGGGAGGAAGCCCAGGTCCAGCGCGCCGAAGACCTGCTCGTCGATCATCACCTCGTCGTGCGGACGGTCGGTGAGCTGCTTGAGCGAGTCCAGCGCGCGGGGAATCACGTTGGGGTTGGTGCGCTCGCGGGCGATGCGCGACAGGTACGTGGCGCCCGCGTGCGACAGGCCCAGGTCGATGAGGCTGCGCGCGAGGAAGTACTGCCCCCAGGCGTAGTTCTCGTCCGTCTTGGGCGCCTGCTGCAGCCAGGCGTACAGCGGCCCGGCGGCGGCGCGCGGGTCACCGTCGAAGTAGTCCTGCAGCGCCTTGTCGAAGACGGCGTTCTCCACCTTCTTCGGCGCGGCGGGCGCGGCCTCGGCGGCGGCGTCCGGCTTCTTCGGCGCGGCCTCGCCTTCCGCCGCGGGCTTGTCGCCCTCGGCGGCCGGCTTGCCGTTGGCGGCGGTCGCGGGAGGTGCCGCCTGCGCGCCAGCGGGCTTGCCGCTGGCGGCGGGGGCGGACGGGGTGGTGGCGCCACCGGCCGGGCGCTGGGCGCCGGCGGGAGGCGGGGGCATGGGCAGCGCGCCGCCGCTGGACTGGGCGGCGGCGGGTGCCGGGGACACGAGGAGCGCGGCGCTGGCGAGCGCGGCGACGAGTGAGCGGGGATTCATTCCGTGGCGCCGAAGTTGAACGCGGTGCCGAGCTGGACCGAGAGGACGTTGTTGATGTTGCGGGTGCCGGTGAAGACGACGTTGTTCGTCACGTCGAGGCGGAAGGACACGGTGTCGCCCTTGAAGAGGCGCATGCCGAGGCCCACGTTGGCCGCGGGGCGGAAGCCGTCCGCGCGGTTGATCTTCACCACGGAGCCGCCGCCGAGCAGGAAGGCCTCGAAGTGCAGCACCTTGTTGTTGAGGACGGCCAGCTTCCCGTACAGCGGGCTCCACATCAGGTCCGAGCCCACCATCCACTGGACCTGCTCCTCGTAGGCGGAGGCCGTGGGGGCCACCTCGAAGTCGCGCTCCAGCTGCCTGCGCAGGCCCGTCTGCACGTTGTAGCTGTACGTGCCGCGGCCCACCTGCCACGCGAAGGTGTCGCTGAAGTGGTACGTGTACGAGACGGTGCCGACGAGGCCTTTGTAGAAGGCGTCATCCGGCAGCACGCCGACGCCGAGCAAGAGCTCGTGGTGCATCCGGTACTGACGCTCCTGGATGGCGGAAACGGCGCCGGGGTTCTCCAGCGCCTCGGCCTGTGCGCGGGCGAGGCCGGGCGCCAGGAACAGGAGGATGAGCAGGGCGTATCGCACGGTGGGGCTTCCTGGAGGTTGGAGGGAACGGACGTGGGAAGGGGGAGCCCGCGTCAGTAGCCGACCGAGTTGAAGAGGAACGGGTAGGTGATGATGACGACGCCGCCCTTGGGGGCGGGGAAGGTCCATGACTTGAGGCTGGCGAGGATGCAGCCCTCGACAGCGGCGTTGCTGAGCGTGGAGGACTTGGTCTTCGCGGCGACGACGCGGCCCGCGGCGCCGATGGTCCACTCCAGCACCACCTTGCCGGCCAGGCCGGGCTGCTTCAGCAGGGCGCGCTCGTAGCAGCCGTGCACCTCGTTGAGGTGGCTGTTGATGACGCGGGCCACCGCCTCGCGGTCCACGGTGCCCTGGGTGGAGGCGATGCTGCGGGCCGTGGCGCGGGTGACGGTGCCGCCCACCTTGCCCTTGCCCACGCCGCCCACGCCCAGCGCGCCAATGCCGCCGCCGCCCTTGCCGCGCAACAGCTCCGCGCCCAGCGTGGCGCCGCCGCCCTTGCCGCCACCGCCAAGGCCGAAGGTGCCCAGGCCCGCGTTGGCGATGGGCGCCTTGCCGATGAGGCCGGACAGCTTGTAGTTGCTGTTCTTCACGTTCTTGCTGCCAGGGCCACTGCCCAGCTTGTCCACGGCGGCGAGCAAATCGTTGGTGGCGGGCCCGGCGGCGGACAGCTTCGCCAGCGCCTTGAGCGCCTTGTTCTCCGACGCGGCGGCCACGGCCTTGTTGGGCGGCGGCGGGGGCGCCTTCTCCACCGGCTTGGGCGGGGCCTTCTCCGCCACCTTCTCCTTCACCGGCTTGGGCGCCTTCTGCTTGATGGCCTCCAGCTTCTTCTTCGCCTCCTCCTTCTTCTTCGGCTCGGGGGCGATGAGGCGCAGGGCCACGGGGGGCAGGTTCTTCTGCGTGAAGTCCGCCGTCTCCGGGCTGTCCGGCTTGAGGACGATGAAGGACGCGAAGGCGCCGATGAAGAGGACGAAGCTGGCCAGCGCCAGCCAGGGGATGCCGCGCAGCGGGTTGACGAAGACGCGCTCGGGCTTGGGGGCGGCGTAGGCCACCAGCGACATGTGTCCCTGCGTCAGGCGCGCGGCGGTGCCCTCGCGCAGGGTGAGGAAGCGGCGGCTGCCGTCGGACTCGAGCGCGGCGCCGGTGACGGGGGCGAAGCGGCCGTCATTGCCGCTCTTCTCCACCTCGGTGCCCGGGGGCACGAAGAGGCGGAAGGAGCCGTTGAGCGTCTCGGCGAGCGTGAAGGGCGCGCCCGTCTCCGGCAGCGTGAAGCCCCACAGGGGCATGGCCTCGGGGAGGTCCAGCGAGGCCTGCACCGGCTTCTTCTTGTCCGGGGCGAAGCGGCGCGCGTCGCGGCGGATGGCGCCCCAGTACAGCTCCAGGTAGAGCTGAGCTGCGCCCTTGCCCGGGGCCAGCTTCGGCGCGTGCGTGGGCCGCGTGACCACGCGCTGCTCCTGGAGCAGCGGACCGGAAGGCTCCGGGAAGGCGTCGAGCGAGACGTCCGCCATCAGGTCGTCCGCGAGCAGGATGCCCGGGCTGGCGCTGACCTGCTGCTCCTGCGTGGCGCGGCGGCGCACCGAGGGCAGCGTGCCGGCCGGCACGGCCACGGGGGCCTGCTGCTGCGAGGGCCACGGCGCGTGCGCCCCCGGAACCGGCATGGGCGAGACCACCTGCTGCTGCGGCGCCGGCATGGCGACGATGGCGGGCGCGGCGGCCTGCGAGGCCGAGGGCGGCGGGTATGCGGCCTGCGTCACCGCGTGGCCCATGCGCGCGGCGGGCTGCTGCTGCGGCGGCTGCGGCACCGGCCGGAGCTGCGGCTGGGCCTGGGGCGCCTGCGGCACGGCGCGCACGGCGGGGACGGTGGTGGCGAGCGGCTGCTGGGGCGGGGCCACCTGCGTCGCCGGGCGGAGCTGCCGCACGGGCGCGGGCTGCTGCTGCGCCGCGACGGGGGCCACGGCCGGAGGCGGGGGCTGCGCGGTGCCGAGCAGCGAGGCGAGCTCCGGCGGCGGCTGGGGCTTGGCCTCCTGTGGCCTCTGGGCCAGCACGCGAGTCTTGAGGACGAAGGGGCCGCAGAGCACCTCGTCCACCGAGCGGATTTCACACGCGGAGACGCGATGTCCGTTGACGAAGAGGCCGATGGCGGAGCCCGCGTCCTGGATGGCCGCGCGTCCGTTCTGGAAGTAGAGCAGCGCGTGGCGCGGCTCGACGGACGGGTCATCCAGGCGCAGGTCGGACGTCGGGTCCGAGCCGAGCGAGTAGGTACCGGGGACGAAGACTTCCGTCCCCACGAGGAGGCCGTCGCGGAGGATGACGACTTGCAGGACGCTGGGCTGGCCGCTCAACGGTGACGCTCCCTTCAAGGGCTGGTGGGCGGTGCTTCCCTACTGGTCGTACACCGTGGAGAGCGTCTCGGCGCGGAAGCTCTCGCGTTCGCGGATCATCGACCGCGTCTTCAGCTCCTTGCGGTCATAGAGATAGACGGCTCCGGACTTGTTCGTCTGTCCCTGGATGAGCCGGTCATCGAAGTCGATGCGCGCGGGTCCGCGTTGCGGCGGCGCGGCCGAGGCGCTGGCCTCGGGCTCGCCCGTCATCGGATCCGTCACGGCGGAGCCCTTCGTTTCAATCTTTGGCGGGGCCTTGTTGTTGGCCTTCTTGCTGGACTTCGATTTCGCAGAGCGCGCCGTACGGCCGCGGCTCTGGGCCCAGGAGTCACTCGGGGTGAGCAGCGTGCCGAATCCGAGGAGCTGGGCGACGGCCATGCAGAGGAGGAAGCGTCGCATCATCAACAGGTTAAGCGATGCGTGTACCGAGCTGTCAACGCACACTCCGGGGCCGTGAGGAATGCGAGCACACAAAGGTGTGGGGGGCACTCCACCCCATGTGGGGCGCGTGCTCCACGAAACGGCTCGGATGTTGCCGGCTCGCTGGAAAGATGGCGTGAGAGAGCGTGATTCTTCCGCTCCCGAAGTTGGAGCCCAACCGAGCAGGCAGGGCTCGAAGTCATCGCGGTGTGACAGGGGATGAAGGATGCTGCCGCGAGGAGGTCACGTGACACGCATGGCTCGCAGGTGGGGTGCGCTCGCGGCGCTGGTGGCGGTGCTGGCCGTGGCGGGCCTGGTGGTGTTGCGCCGGGGCGCGGAGGAGAAGGCGGCCCCCGTCGCCACGACGCCCGCGCAATCCGCTCCGGGCCCACGGCTCGTGTCCGTGGGGCCCCGCCTCACCAGCAATGAGACGTCTCAGCCTTTATCGATATATGGTGAGCGGCTGCGGCCCGGGCTGCGGCTGGTGCTGGGCCCGCCGCTGTCGCGTGAGCTGCCGCTGGTGGTGGTGGACGCGGGCCACGCCTATGCCCGCCTGCCGTCCGGCCTGACGCTTCCGGAGGACGTGCCGCAGGCGGTGGTGGAGGCGCGGCTGGCGGGAGACTCGAGCACCGAGGGCTCCGCGCGCCTCACCGTGGTGAACGACGCGGCCTTCGCGGACCTCACGGCGATGGCGCTGTCTCCGGATGGGCGCACGCTGTTCCTCGCCTCGCCGCCCACGGACACGGTGTTCGCCCTCGACGTGGAGTCGGGCCGCGTGGAGCCGCTCGCCGCGGGCGACGGGCCCTCCGCGCTCGCGACCTACAGGGATGCGGCGGGCCGGCCGTGGCTGGGCGTGGTGCACCGCTACCAGCCGGAGTTGCGCCTGTACGCGCTGGACTCGCCGGGGAGCGCGCCAAAGGTGCTGCCCGCGCCGCTCGGCGCCCACGGGCTGGAGGTGGATGGCGCGCGCGGCGTGGCCTTCATCGCGGAGCACGTGAAGGACCGCGTCCACGCGCTGTCGCTCGACGACGGGAAGACGCGCTGGTCCACGGCGGTGGACCCCAACCCCCGCGCGCTGGCGCGGTGGAAGGGCCTGCTCGCGGTGGGCAGCCTCCAGACGGGACAGTTGGAGTTGCTGCGGCAGGAGGATGGTGCGTCCGTGGCCACGGTGGTGCCGGGGCCGGGCGTGTCGATTCTGGGCGGCCACACGGAGCCGTTCCGCGCGCAGGTGATGGGCGGCAAGGCGCCGCGCGCGCTGGTGGCGAGCGAGCGGCTCGGCCGCCTCTTCATGGCGAGCCTGGGACCCAATGTGGGCCCCAACCCGAAGCGCATGGAGGTGAGCGCGAACAGCGGCGTGGCGGTGGTGGACCCGGCGACGGGCGGCTACGTGCGTCACCGGGGCTTCGGCGCGGGCGCGACGGAGGGGCTGGCGCTGGATGATGCGGCGGGCCTGCTCTATGCGGCGGATGTGGGCATCGGCCGGGTGCGGGTGCTGGATGCGCGGGCGCTGGCGGGCGCGGAGAAGGTGGCGCGCGGGGCGGTGCTGCAGGAGGTGGTGATGGCGCCGCCGGACGGCACGCCGCGCATCCGCCCGGCCGCGGACTTCGGGACGAAGGGACGGGCAGGGGAGGAGCTCCACTCCGGCCCGCGCTCACTGGCCCTGTCGCCGGACGGGCACACGCTCTACGTGCTCAACCGCTTCACGCGGACGGTGGCGGTGGTGGACGTGCGCGAGGCGCGAGCGGGCCAGGCCCGCGTGGTGCGCCAGCTTCCGGTGGTGCCGGGGCGCGCGCAGGCCAAGCGCCGCCTGGGCCAGGTCCTCTATTACGTGGACCTGGGGCGCACCGGCATCACCTGCGACGGCTGCCACATCGAGGGGCACACCGGCGGCGTCTTCTACGAGAAGACCCATCCCAACCGCATCTACCGCTCCACCACGGTGCTGGGCAGCCGCGATACGCCCCCGTATTTCACGCCGGCCAGCCAACACAGTCTCGCGGAGACGGCGAGCTTCGTGGGCGCGCGCAACCGCTTCCACAACCCGGACCCTTCTCCCGAAGAGGTGGAGGCGCTCACCCTCTTCAACGCGCTGATGGCCACGCCGCCCAACCCCTACCGCGGCGAGGACGGCGCGCCCCTGGAGACGGTGGAATTGCCGGACGGCCGCACGGGCCGGCCCGCGCACGGGCGTGAGCTGTTCGAGGGCAGGGGCCGCTGCGTGGAGTGCCACCCCGCGCCGCTCTACACGCTGGACCAGGACCCGGCGACGCGCGGGAAGTACCTCGATGTGGGCACGCCCATCGCGCTGCCCTTGCGGCTGGAGCAGCAGACGCTGGTGCCCGGCGCGGCGCCGCCGTCACTCGTGGGCACGTGGGACGTGTGGCCCATGCTGACGAGCGCCACCGCGGGCTACGCGGTGAAGGAGGACCGGCTGGTGGTGGGCACGCGCTTCCCGCTGCGCGCGGTGCTGGAGACGTCCGGGCCGAAGCACGGAGACGCCCAGGCGCTCACGCCGGAGGAGCGCGATGACCTGCTCGCGTTCCTCCTGACGCTGTGAAACATGTCTCGCGTCCACCCACCTTTGGTGCCAGACGAGCAACCAGCCCGGCACGGATGTTCCACGGCGGGCCGAAATCTCGGCTCTCGCTGTGCCACTCTCACCCTGAATCCGTGACCTGAGTGGGTGTGACTTGCGCCCTCTCGGGGAACTGCGGTGTACAATCCGACAGATGCGCGCCCTCTCGCGTTCCGCCTGGCTCCTCGTTCCCGTGCTGTTGCTGTCGTGCTCCGACGCGGGCCTGTATGCCCTGGACGGCCGGGGCCCCCATGGAAAGGACCGCGCCGCCTTCTCCGGCAACGTCTGCGTTCCGCTGGCGGGCGGTGACGCCTTCCCCACCAAGGTGCTCTTCGCCATCGAAGGAGGAGAGGGCGTGGAGGCGGAGATGGTGGGCTACGCCACGGACGGCCTGTCCACGCTGACCAGCCGCTTCTCCGGCCCCTTCGTGAAGTTCGGGCTCGTGGCCTACCACACGGTGGCGACCGGCCTGCTGGGCGGCTTCTCCGACGCCTCGGAGTTCCAGGCCACGCTGCCGCGCTACGCGTCGTACCAGGAGTCGGGGCCGGTGAGCGTCCACGCCTCCCTGCGGCTCGCCAAGACGCTCCTGTCCGGCGACATGCAGACGTCCTGCCGGGGCGAGGTGGCCCGCACGCGCTACATGGTGGTGGTCATCGTCCGCACCGGGGACAGGACGTGCGCCCGCGCTCGCGACGACGACGACTTCGGCGTGGGGCTCGACTCGCGCTGCCTCGCCCTGTCCACCGCGGCGAGCTGCGGCCCCGTCGGCTCGCCATCGCGCGACGCCTGCGATGCCCAGTGCGGCAGCTGCGAGCTGACGGCCGTCACCGGCGAAATCAAGGCGCTCGCGGAGCAGTTCGGCGTGGGCGAGGTGGTGGTGCAGCCCATCTACGTGCGCGGCACCGCGCCGGACCCGCTCACCCGCCAGCTCGTGGCCGCCATTGCCAGCGCCGGTGGCACCGAGCCCATTGAAGTGGACTTCGCCGGCCTGCCCGGCGCCCTCACCGGCATCAAGTACGCCGCGCGCACCAACTCCTTGAAGCTCAAGCGCTTCATCGCCTTCAACCGCAACGTGGTGGTGCGCGCCGGCCAGGCGCTCCCCGACAGCGACGGGGACGGCCTGCCGGACTCGGACGAGGACGCGCTGGGCACGGACGCGCTCGTGCTGGACTCGGACCAGGACGGGTTGATGGACGGCCTGGAGGTCCGCATGGGCCTGGACCCGCTGGTGCCGGACGTCATCAACGGCTGCAACCTGTCCCTGGACGAGGACGGAGACCGGCTCAACACCTGCGAGGAGCGCGTGCTCGGCACGGACCCGTGCATCGGCGACACGGACGGGGACGCGCTTCCGGACCTGGTGGAATTGCTGTCCATGACCAACCCGCTCGTGCCCGAGGACCTGCTGGACTCGGACCGCGACGGCATCACCAACGTCGCGGAGGTGGAGGCGCACGCCGACCCGCTCAGCGCCGACCTCGACTTCCACGTCGAGCGCGGCTACGGCTACGACCTGGTGGAGTCCGAGCCCTCCGCCGACGGCCGCACCTGCTACGCGGCGCGCGCGGAGAACATCACCGTCGTCCCCACCCGCGAGCGGCCCCACCCCTTCATTCCGGGCGAGGTCATCCCCGCGGGCACCAACGAGGTGTACCTCTACCTCCAGGCCGGCCGGGACAATGACCCCCGCGGCGCCGGCATCGGCTCGCTCCTCGTCCAGCCCATCCAGTACAGCGAGGAGGCCGGCCGCACCCCCGCGGGCACCATCCCCCTCGACCCCAACGACTTCATTCTCGGAACCTGATCCACGTCCTGGTGTGGAGTCCACCCCACGTCTTCAATGGGGAGTGCCCCCCACATCCCCGCGGCCCGCTTCCCAGGCTTGTCTCCAACCTCTTGATTCTCCAAGGTTTCGTTCGAGTGTTGGCTACGGATCGCTCCTTGCTAGGAGCAATGGGCTGAAAGGAGTCACCATGTCACTCGTTCGCGTTGCATCGGCTCTCACGCTGGGAGCTTTTCTCTTCCTGAGCCCGTCGGTGGCCCAGGCGCAGTCCAACAACAACCCCGACAATCCGGAGTGCCTCGGCGATAGCTGCGGCAAGCCCCAGGAGGAGGGCGGCGGTTGTGGCTGTGGGTGCGGCTGCTCCGTCTGGGTGAACTACACGGATGACGGCGACACGCTGGCCTACACGGACGACGCGGACGGCGACGGCAAGGCGGACGACCGCGACAACTGCCCGTTCGTCTCCAACCGCGACCAGACGGACGAGGACGGCGACGCGGTGGGCAACGCGTGCGACAACTGCTCGGCGCTCTCCAACTTCACGCAGCGCGACGCGGACGGCGACGGCAAGGGCGACGACTGCGACGGGGACCAGGACAACGACACCGTCGAGAACGCCAGGGACAACTGCGCGCTGGTGCCCAACAAGGACCAGAGCGACCTGGACGCCGACGCCGCCGGTGACGTCTGCGACCTCGACGACGACAACGACGGCGTCGCCGACGGCCAGGACAACTGCCCGCGCGTCTCCAACCCCAGCCAGGTGATGCCCACGGACGGCAGCCAGTGCCGCGTGGACGCGGACGGCGACAACATCTCCGACAACGGCGACAACTGCCCCGGCCTGGCCAACCCGGACCAGGCGGACGCGGACGCGGATGCCCAGGGTGACGCGTGCGACGCGGACATCGACAACGACAGCATCCTCAACGCGCAGGACAACTGCGTGGCCATCTCCAACCGCGAGCAGCTCGACGATGACCGCGACGGCTCCGGCGACGCGTGCGACACGCGCTACTGCCTGGTGCTGGACGAGGGCCGCCCGGATGACTGCCTGGACCCGAAGGCGCCCTTCACCATCAGCGGTGGACAGACCATGACGGTGGATGAGGCCGGCAAGGCGCTGCGCCCGCCGCTGTTCGCCAACCGCAACGGCGCGGCCATGGAGTACAAGTGGACGGTGACGAAGCGCCCCGAGGGCTCCAGCGCGGTGGTGGAGAACCCGCAGGGCGCCGTGACGCTCAGCCGTGACTGGCAGTACACCTACGTGGACGGCAGCGTGCCGACCTTCACGCCGGACGAGGAGGGCGAGTACGAGCTGCAGGTGACGGCGCGTCTGGCCTTCTCCGACCGCGTCTTCCCGGACCAGCGCGTCTCCACCTCCAACCTCATCGTCAAGGTGGGCAAGACGGGCGAGGGCCCGAACTGCAGCTCGGTGCCCGCGGGCTTCAGCGTCACCGCGCTCGGCGCCGCGCTGCTCAGCGTGCTGATGCGTCGCCGTCGCCGTCAGCAGTAACATCGCAGTCCCATGCCAGGAGGACCGTTCCGCATGCGCCGCCTCGTTCGTTTCCCGCTGCTCGCGGCGGGCCTCCTGGCCGCTGGCCTTCTGTCCTGCACCGACTCGCTGCTCGAACCGAGGGCGACGGTGCAGGACAACCTCGATGACCGGCTGACACTCCAGGGGCGGGTGTGCACGCGCCCGCCCAACCCCTCCGGCTTCCCGGTGAAGGTGGTCGTCGTCATCGACGAGTCGGGCAGCATGTGCATCTCCGACCCGCCGGGCGCGCAGCTGGACAGCGGCTTCTGCCAGCGCGCGGAGGTGCAGGCCGTCATTCCGCCGGGCGTCACCGAGCCCGCGCGCGTGCGCGCCCTCAAGCGTCTGGTCTCGCAGTTCCGCGCGGTCAACGCCCAGGGCGGCAACGTGCAGGTGTCCGTCGCCCCGTTCGAGACGAACGTGCGCAACGTGTGGCCGCCCACCACGGTGGGCAGCCGCTTCGCGCGGCCGGACAACAACATCGACAGCTACATCGACGGCCTGCAGAGCCAGCTGGGCAAGGGCACCGACTACCAGGGCGCCCTGTCCTACGCGTACAGCATCATCGCCAGCGACATCAACGCGGTGGCGCAGTCCAACCCGGAGCTGCTGCCGCGCACGCGCTACGTCGTCGTCTTCCTCACCGACGGCACCCCGTACCCGCGCTGCTCCGCCACCGACAACCTCAGCGTCTACGCCAACCCGGACAACCCGGACCTGACGTGGGCGGACTCCATCGTCGACTTCTGCAACGCCACCAGCACCACCGACGCCATTGATGGCTTCGAGGTGGGCACGGACCGCAACCAGAACTACCAGCTGTTCAGCTACGTGCGCCGGCTGATGGAGCTGAAGGACCAGTACAACGTGGGCGACGTGCGCATGCACACGGTGCTGCTCTTCAACCAGGAGGCGGTGCGCGCCTGCGGCCCCATCTGCCAGGAAATCTACGGCATCTACCCGGGCGTGGAGCAGGCTCGCTATCCGGAGGCCGCGAAGAAGATTGCCTCGTGGCTGCTCAAGCGCTTCGCGGACATGGGCAACGGCGTGTACCAGGAGTTCAACGACACGGCGGAGATCTCCAACCTGGGCCTGGGCGCGCTGGACTACTCGTCCTTCGCCTCGCGCAACGTGATGAAGTCGTTGGTGGTGGAGGCGCTCAGCTCCGGCCCGGGCGACGAGGGGCGGGTGCTGGACAGCGACGGTGACGGCGTGCCGGACTCGGAGGACAACTCCTTCACGCTGAAGACCAATACCTTCCTCCCCGACAGCGACGGCGACTGCCTGGACGACGGCTTCGAGGCGCGCCGCGAGGACCAGGGCTTCCGCGCCAGCAACGATTTGGACGCTCGCGGCTGTGACCCGGCCTCCCCGCTCACCCGCAACTGCGTGTGCCGCGACACGGACGGCGACGGCCTGTCGCAGTTCGCCGAGGACTACCTGCACACGCGCACGGGCATCGTCGACAGCGACGGCGACGGCGCCACGGACCGCATGGAGGCGCGCTGGGGGTTGAATCCGCTGGAGCCCAGCGTGTCGGGCCTGGACACGGACGGGGACGGGCTGCCGGACGACGTGGAGTTGCGCTCGGGCACCGACCCCACCCGGAGGGACCGCGCCTTCTACGAGCGCAACGGTTACCAGTACGAGACGCGCGTCGCCGAGGTCCGCCAGGACGGCAGCATCTGCTACGACTTCACCGTGACGAACCTGCAGCTCGTCACCCCGCCGGACCGCGCGGGGGCGAAGCAGGGTCACAACCTCTTCAAGGTGTGGTTCGCCGAGGCGCCGGAGAGCGGCGTCTCCACCGACTACGGCGTGTGGCGCACCGCCTGCGCCTGGGCCCAGTACGCGCCGCCCAGCGTGCGCGTCCCCGCCGGCCCGGAGCTGTCCCTCACGGACGCCAACTTCCGCCGCCCCGACCAGCTGAGCAACCCGTGGAACAACCAGAACGACTGTGTCGGAACGCCGCCCGCGGGCGCGGGGAGCAACCCGTGAGCCGCGCCGGACGTGTGCTGGCGGGCTGTCTGTGCGCGCTCGCGGTGGTGGTGGCCTGTACGGATTCCTACCTGTACGACCCGCGCCGCGAGACGGAAGTCCCGGTGGACCGGGCCGTGTCCTTCGACGGCCGCTTCTGCACCGTGGGCAGCAACGAGGTGGTGCGCCCCATCAAGCTCGTCGTCGCCATGGACGCCTCGCAGTCCATGCGCGTGAGCGACCCGGACGGCACGCGCGCCACCGCGCTGGTGCAGCTGATTGAGAACCTCCCCAGGGACCCGGAGGTCTCCATCGCGGTGATGCTCTTCGCGGGCAGCACCACGGCCTTCCTCACCCAGACGCCGGGCAACCCGCCGCAGGACGGCTTCGTGCAGGTGGCGTCGATGGACGACGCGACCCGCCGCCGCCTCACCGAGCAGCTGCTCACCTTCCGCAACCCGGACAACTCCCCGAACCGCGACTCGACGGACTTCGTCAAGCCGCTGTCGGACATCTACTCGCTCATCAACACGGACATCGCCCGCAGCCGGTTGGAGCCGGGCGGCGCCCAGGCGCTGGCGCAGGCGCGCTACTCCGTCATCTTCCTGTCGGACGGCAAGCCCACCAACGACCAGGACGACGAGCTCATCCAGGGCGACGCGGTGGTGCGCATCCGCCAACTGCGGGACCTGGTCGAGGACGTGCGCGTCAACACCGTGCACGTCTTCCTGCCCACCCAGCCGGTGTCTTCGTGCGACATCGGCGGGGACGGCGGCTGCCCGCTGCTCATCATCAACCAGAACGCGGACCGGCTGGAGCAGATGGCCACGCTGGGCGGCGGCAACTTCCGCGACTTCCGCAACAACGAGCCCATCAACTTCCTGGACTTCACCTTCGGCCAGGTGCGCCGCTCCTTCATCGTGAAGGAGGTGGTGGCCTCCAACTTCTCCGCGCCCCCGGGCAGCCCGGTGGAAGAAGCGGACACGGACGGCGACGGCCTGACGGACGCGCGCGAGGCCGAAGTCGGCACCAACCCCAACCTCATGGACACGGACGGCGACGGCTTCAGCGACGGCGTGGAGGTGTACTTCCGCGAGCGCGGCGTGGACTTCAACCCCACCCAGATTGCGCTGCCTGACGGTGGCGGGCTGGACAAGGGCTGCCCGCCGCTGCTGCGCGCGGAGGACTCGGACTGCGACCGGCTGCTGGACTGCGACGAGCAGTTCATCGGCACCAACGCCAACCTCGCCGACAGCGACCGCGACGGCGTACCGGATGGCGTGGAGTGGCGCGGCGGCACCCAGGGCGCCAGCAATGACCTGGACGAAGACCCGGACAACGACGGGCTGACGAGCCGCGCCGAGCTGCGCCTGCACACGCGCCCGCTGGAGGTGGACACGGCCAACCTGTCGGTGGACGGCTACCGCTACTCCTTCGAGGCGGACGGGGCCCCGGATGCGCTGGGCCGCCAGTGCTACAAGCTCCGCGTCGACAACGTCCTGCTGGCGCCCACCATCGCCGCCGCGGACGACGCGGGCGTGGTGACTCGCGGGGCGGGCTTCAATGACCTCTCCCTGTCCGTGGCCATGGTGCCCGCGGACGACCCCACCGCGCGCACCCTCGTCCGCACCTACCGCGTGGACACCGTGCGCTACCCGGTGGGCGGCATCAAATCGCCCGCCGACGGCATCATCCGCGTGGAGCCCGAGCACTTCATCGACGGCTGCCCCGGCCGCGTCGACGCGCCCCCCTCGCCTTGAGAACCCCCGCCATGCCCACCCCCGTCCGACTGCTGCCGCTCGCGCTGCTCGCCCTCGTTGCCTGCTCGTCCGGAGGAGGCGGCGAGGACCCGGACGCGGGCACCAACCCCGTGGAGGACCTCTGCAACAGCCGCGAGGAGGCGCTGTCGCAGCCCGAGTGCGAGCTGAAGCCGGGTGAGGCGCTGGACCGCTTCCTCGTGCAGGCGGGCGAGACGAAGGCCGGAGACCAGGACTGGTACCGCATCGTCCTGCCCGCGGACACCAGCGCGCGCACGCTGCTCAACGTCAACGGCGCGTACCTGGCGTCCAGCACCGCGGTGAACCTGTCCATCACCGTGCTGGAGACGCTGCCCAACGGCAGCGACTCGGCGCTGGTGAAGAAGGAGGACAAGCACGGCCAGGGCGCGCCGCGTCCGGTGGACATGGTGCTGCCGCTGCGCAACGACTTGAAGAGCAAGACGCTGCTGGTGCTGGTGCAGGACTCGCCGGACGTGCCCACGCGGCCCAACTACGACGCGAAGAGCCCGTACCGGCTGAAGGTGGAGATTGCCACCAACCCGGACACGCACGAGCCCAACGACACCCAGGCCACGCCCACCCCGATTGCGCTGGCCGCCGAAGGCGCCCAGCAGGTGGGCACCACCACCGGCTACCTCGCCACGGACAACGACGTGGACCACTACACCTTCGACCTCGCGGTGGGGAAGGTGGCGTACGTGCGCATCGTCGCGCCCAACCAGGAGTTCGTCCCCAACTGGCGCCTGTCCTACGAGCTGCGCCGCCCGGGCTTCGCCGAGAAGGAGGACGAGGGCCAGGTGCCGCCCCAGGTGCGCGGCGGCGTACTGGCCACGGCGCGCAAGGTGAAGCTCGCGGGCACGTGGATGCTGGTGGTGAAGGGCTACCGCGGCCTCAACGACAAGGACACCGCCCAGGGTGATTTGCGCCAGCGCTACGAGGTGGAGGTGCGCGTCATGGACGAGGAGGACGTGCAGGACCGCACCGGCGCCGGCAATGACACCGTGCAGGGCGCCACGGCGCGCAGCCTGGAGAGCGCCACGCCCGGCACCCCTCAGGCGACGGCGTCCTTCACCGGCCGCCTGGGCTATGTGCCGGACCGCGACTGGTACTCGGTGCGGCTGCCCGCCTCCACCGTGCCCACGGTGCTGAGCTACCGCGTGGTGCCGCTGGGCACGGGGGGACGCTTCCCGCCCCTGCCGGACACGGCGGACCGGCTGGTGCAGGTGTTCACCCTGGTGAGCAAGGGCGCCAACGTCAGCGAGTGGCGCACCGCGTGCCTCAGCGACGTCACCGCCTGCCCCAAGGGCTACGGGGAGAACCCGGACGCTCGGCAGCTGGTGGAGGGCTACTGCACCCGTGGGGATTTGCCGGCGCCCATGTGCACGCACTCGTACCGTGAGGAGGTGACGGCCAACTCGCGCTTCACCAACCTGAGCAACTTCCGCGGCGTCATCCCGGTTCCCGCGCACGCCTCCGCCGTCACGTACTACCTCGTCGTCCAGGACGACGGCACCAACTGGGCGGATGACCGCGACTACCGGCTGGACGTGGCCTGGGACGTGGAGGACGCGGACGAGCTGTCGCGCTACACGGGCGGCGTGGAGGGGCCGGTGGCCCGCACCCTGGCGTCCACCACCGCCTTCCCGGCCCCGCCGGACACCGCCGAGTTCTCCGTGACGGGCCAGCTGTCACACGGCTATGGCCGGCTGCGCAGCGGTGATGACCGCCTCAACGGCCTGGGAGTGCGCGGGCCGGCGGACTACGACGCTGTGCCCTCGGACGTGGACTCGTACCAGTTCCAGCTCCCCACCGTGGCGGCCCCCGAGGACCGCGCGTGGCTGGTGCAGTGGGAGGTGCAGAAGCTGGCGGACGGTGGCACGCCGCACGGCCTGGCGCTGGACCTCACCTTCTGCGACGGCGACGCGGCGGATGCCGGCACCGGCACCTGCTCGCCGGTGACGACGGGCAGCCGCAACGGCGCGCTGACGCTGGGCTACCGCTCGGACGCGCTGCGCGCCTGGCACACGCCGAGCGGCGCGACGCTGAGCAGCCTGCAACCGCAATACACCCTGGAGGAGCGTCCGGGCTCCACCGTCGTCACCCTGGCGCCGTACGCGTGCGGCTGCCTGGAGCGGCGCTTCATCCACGGTGGCACCATGCGGGTGGACGTGTCCGCGTCCGAGCGCCTGGACTACGAGCGCGTCAACTACACGCTGCGCACCGGCTACGGCACCTATCCCCAGAGTTACACGGTGGACGGCGGGGCCAGCGTGTCCTGCCCGGTGCCGGCGCAGGATGGCGGCACGACGCTGCCGGACGGAGGCGTGACACCCCTGGGCTGGGGCGGGGGCTGCGTCTTCACGCGCCAGCCATGAGCGCGGCGGCGGTACGGCGGGAGTCAAAGCTCCCGCCAGGGGGATGGACGCCCCCGCGAGGGGGATGGAGGCTCCCGCCTGGGAGGCGGAAGCCCCGCCCCGACTCAGGGGTCCACACCCAGGCCGTTGAGGGTGATGACCTTCTCCGCCGCGTTGGCCGCGTTGGACTTGATGGTGAGCGTGCCCGTGTACGCCACGTTGTCCGTGGGCTTGAACTCCACCTGCACGAAGGCGCGCTTGTACGTCTCCAGCGCGAGCGGGGTTTCAGCGGTGAATCCCTCCGGGAGCGTCACCTTGAACTGCGACGGTGCGGACACGGTGATGCCGGTAATCTGCAGCGTCCCCTCGCCGCGGTTCTCCAAGACGAGCGAGTTGAAGCCCGTCTGCCCGACGAAGGTGCCGCTGCCGAACTCGCGGTTGAAGGCCATCTCGTCGCGGTCGGTGAAGAGCGTCGGCTCCTTGGGAATCTCCGTCTCGTTTCCACAGCCGGCCAGGGCGAAGAAGAATATGGGGAGCCACCGGGTACGCAGTTGCATGGACGTCCACTCCTCGGATTGAGGGTCAGAAGATGATGTCGTTTGTAACAGTGTTTCAGCGCAACGCACAGGTGGCCGCGGTGCTGTTCTTCGCGGTGTTCCTGGGCGCGTGTGGGGGCTCGCGCGAGGACTTCATCGGCCCACGTGTGAAGGACACATGTGATGCGTCCTGGCCCGTGTGCAGCCGCGTGGCCGGCTGCATCCTCGGCACGGAGAGCTACGCGGAAGGACGCTTCCCCGGACGCGGCCAGTTCATCGTCCAGGTGCCGGAGGCCGCCACCGTCAAGGTGCGCTTCTACCTGGAGGACGTGACGTCCTCGGGCGAGGAGACGGTGGTCCTCTTCCATGAAGAAGGCTGCCGCGCGCGCACGCGTGAGGCGGCGGACGGGCGCGCGGTGCTCGACACCATGGAGAAGTTCGGTGAGTTCACCCGCGAGGCGGACCTCACCGGAGTGGGGGACCACCTCATCGAGTTCGAGTCCGACATGCAGGCGCGCTACGTCGTGAAGGTGGACGTGACGCCGCTGCGCAACCGGTAGCGCGCGCGCTCAGCCCTTCATCGCGCGCACCAGGTGGTGCGCGACGCGGAAGCTGTTGGCTGCGATGGTGAGCGTGGACGGCACGCTGCCGCCGGTGGGCATGAAGCTGCCGTCCACCACGTAGAGGTTGGGCACCTCGTGCGCGCGGCAGTGCTTGTCCAGCACCGAGGCCGCCGCGTCGTTGCCGAAGCGGCAGGTGCCGTGCTGCAGAATCGTCGTCTCGCCCATGACGCCCTTGCGCCGCACGTCATCCGGGTCCAGCCGCAGCAGCACCTCTTCGCCGCGCTCCACCAGGAAGCGCGTGGCGGCGAAGTCCATGGGGTGGCGCTCCACGGTGATGGCCGCCACGGGGATGCCGTACTTGTCCTTCGTGTCCTCGGACACGCTCACGTAGGTGCCGGACGTGGGGAGCCACTCCGCGTAGACTTCGAACTGCAGGATGCGCGAGTCACGGTACTCCCGCATCTTGTCCTTCAGCGCCTTGCCGAAGAGCGCGCTCTTCCCGTCGCCGGCCAACTCCACCGCCGCATGGATGGGATTGGGGTGCGCCCACATGAAGCCCAGCGTGCCGCCCTTGCGGAAGCCGAAGCGGCTGTCGGGCAGGAGGTAGAAGTCCTGCACGCTGCGGTTGACGAAGGGCGCCGGGTCCTTCAGCCACGGCCGCGCCTCGCCCTGCTTGGACACGCGGAACGTCGCGTACGACTCGCCGAAGGAGCTGAAGAGAAGGTTCTTCCCCACCAGCCCGCTGCCATTGGCCAGTCCGCGCGGGAAGCGGCCGGAGGTGGAGTTGAGCAACAGGCGCGCGCTCTCCACCGCGGTGCAGGACACCACCACCACCTTGGCGGGCTGCTCCTGGACCACGCCATTCTCATCCAGGTAGATGACGCTCTTCGCGCGCCCCTGCTTGTCCACCTCCACGCTGCGTGCCATGCAGCCGGGGCGCAAGTCCACGTTGCCGGTGGCCAGCGCGGCGGGGATGAGGCTGGCGTTGGTGCCGCTCTTGGCGCCCGTCTCGCAGCCGTAGCTTCCGCACAGCGAACAGTAGGAGCACGGCGCGCGGCCCCGGTACGGCCGGCTGATGATGCCGCGCGCGGTGGGCAGCGAGTGCCAGCCCATGGCCTTGCAGGCCTTGTCGATTTCCGACGCCACCGGGTGCACGTCCAGTGGGGGCAGCGGGTAGGGCCCCGAGCGCGGCTCCGCGAAGGGGTGGGGCACGGCCTCTCCGGACACGCCCAGCTCGGCCTCGGCCTTGTCGTAGAAGGGCGCCAGCTCCTCGTAGGAGATGGGCCAGTCCGCCAGCGTGCTGCCCGACACCGCGCCCAGCGTGGAGCGCAGCCGGAAGTCCACCGGCTTGAGCCGGTAGAAGAAGCCGCTCATGTGCACGGTGCCGCCGCCCACGCAGTTGGCCGTCCACGCGACGTTGGAGCGCTCGTAGCGGCTCTGCGCGCCGTGCCGCACCAGGTGCGGCTCCTCCCACGGCAGCGGCATGAAGAAATTGCGGCGGCTGTTCAGGATTTCGTCGTGGATGAAGTCCTGCGGCTGGTAGTGGCGGCCCTTCTCCAGCACCACCACCTTGAAGCCCGCGCGGCCCAATTCCAGCGCCATGGGCGCGCCGCCCGCGCCGCTGCCGATGATGCAGACGTCGACCTCGGGCAGGCTCATTTGTGGGCGCCTCCGTGGTGGAGCCCGCACTCGCGCAGGCACTTCGGGCCGTCATGGCCCTCCGGGGGCGCCATGGCCACGGTGCCCACGGCGCCGAACCCCATCAGCTTCCAGCCCACCTTCCCCTTGTTGCCGCCGTAGGACGGGTCCCCGAGGTAGCCCTCCAGCGTCATGACGGTGAGCAGCTCGAAGAAGTGCGCCTCGCCGCTCTTCGGCGGGCTGTCCCGGAAGAGGGCGAGCAACTCGTCCTGTTGCTCGGGCGTGAGGGCGGAGAAGCCCTTCTGGAACATGCGCTGCGAGCGGCGCTCCAGCGCGGCCACGCCGCTGAGGAAGTCGTCGCGTATCGTCTCCAGCGCCGGTGTCTGGAGGATGCGGTCGATGTAGACGGGCACGTCCGCGTCCAGCGCACCCGCGTCCTCGTCACGCGGAAGGATGCGCTCGCAGGCGGCGGCCACCGCGGCGTACTCGAATGCCGAGAAGGTGCGAAGCGCCTGGCCGTTGACGGTGGCGCCAAGAGGCCCCGGGTCCGCGGGCGGTGCCTTGGCCTTTTCCTCGGAGCGCTTGCAGGCGGAGCCGAGCAGCACCACGCCACCGCCGAAGAAGGAGAGTCGCTGGATGAAGGAGCGCCGGGACAGGCGGCTCCGGGGGGAATGTGCGCGGGGCATGGGACGCCGAGTCTAACCCAGCCCCCTCGTGTATCGCCGCGAAGATGAAACCTGCTCGGCTGCTCCCCATGACGCTTCGCTGGCATAGAATGCGGGCCACGACGCACAGGGCCGACAACGCAAGGAGACGCACATGAAACGGCACGCCTGGGTACTGGGAACGGCACTCGCGCTGGTGGGCTGCGGCAAGGACAACCCGGGCAACCCCGACGGGGGCAACAAGCCGCCGGATGACCCCAACGTCAACTCGCCCTTCACCCGGCTGGTGGTGGACTCGGACCCGAGCGAGTTCCACCAGATTTCCTCCATCGCCATGGCGGTGGGCCCCGAGGACCGCATCGGCATGGCGTACTTCGTCAAGCTGAGCACCCAGACGCAGAACGCGCCCGACTTCGAGCTGCGCTACCGCGAGTTCGACGGTGGCTCGCTGAAGGCCGCGGAGGTGGTGGCCAAGGTGCAGCGCGTGTACGGCGTGTCCGTGGCCTTCGGCGCGGATGGGCAGCCGGCGGTGACGTACCTGGGCGGTGGCCGCGACGACTCGACGTTCTGGTACCAGAGCGACCTGGCGGTGGCGTACCGCGCCGCCAACGGCACCTGGACGGAGCGCATCCCCGTGACGCGCTCCAACCAGGCGGCGGCGGGCAACCCGGTGAGCGACAGCGGCTTCCTCGTGGGGCTCAATCCCTCCATCGTCTTCTCCGGCAGCCAGGCGCTCGTCGCGTACCGGGACGGGCACCAGGGCAACTTCGGGCGCCAGGACTGGGAGTCGAGCGACGTGGAGATGGCCGTGGGCGGCCCCACGGCGTGGCAGCCGCGCATGGTGGCGCCGTCGGGTGACAACAAGCTCGGCTTCGGCGGCCACATCCAGCTCATCATGGCGGGCGCGCAGCCGGCCATCATCTACGACAAGGCCCCCGAGTCCGCGCTGGCCAGCGGGACGGACGTCATGTTCCAGCGGCGCAACGCGGACGGCACCACCTGGTCCACGCCGACGCGCGTGCAGGCGGTGAGCAACACGCAGATGGGCCCCTCGGTGGCGTACGACGCGACGGTGGGCTTCGGCGTCGCCGCCATCGAGAAGATTGGCGACAAGCTGACCTACATCGAGTGCGACGGCACCTCCGCCACGAAGTGCACGGCGGCCGGGGACTGGTCCACGCCGGACCCCGTGTTCAACTCCGGCACCGGCGGCTGGTACCCGTCGCTGGCATTCGACCCGGTGAATCACGAGCCGTCCATCGCGTTCTACAACTGCGCGCTGGAGTCGGGCCGCAACGACACCGGCTGCAACCCGAACGACGACGAGCTGGTGGTGACCACGCGCATCTCCGGCATCTGGCGCGAGGCGCTGGTGGACGCGGGCGGCGGCTGGTCTCCCAAGCTGGCGTACCTGTCCAACGGCAAGCGCGTGGTGCTCTACCGGGCCCCCGTGGTGGCCACGGACAACGGCACCCTGAAGCTCGCGGTGGAGAAATGAGCCGGGCGGCGCGAGCACTGGTGGCCTTCGGGCTCGCGGGCCTCGCGTCCGGCGTGGGCCTGGTGGGCTGCGGGCTGGAGGACAACTCGCTGTCCGGCAGCGTGTCCGAGCTCTTCCCGCTGGGGGACATCTCCCGCGTGGAGGTGCTGCGCAACGCCGAGGCGCTGCAGGTGAGTTACTACCGCAACAACGAGCTGGACGTGGACCTGGTGGCGCGCCTCACGGTGGCCACCGAGGGGTTGGACTTGCGGCCTGGCGCGAAGGTGGACCTGGCGGGCACCACGCCCTCGGGGCTGGCGCGCGCCACGGTGGTGCACCTCAACGCGGGCGAGCCGGCGCGTGCCTTCGCTCCGGTGGAGAACGGCGACCTCCAGCTGGACACGGGCGGCAACCCGGGCGAGTCCACGCGCGGGGACTTCTCCATGTCCTTCCAGAAGGGCGAGGGCTACGGCGCGGGCCGCAGCCTGGAGGGCGCGTTCAACGCGGTGGCGACGGATGCCAGCTTCGGCCCGGAGCCGGGCGAGCTGCTCGACGCGGGCGTGCCGCCTCCGTGACGGCCGCGGGCTACCGCTCGGGGCGGGCTTCTGGCCCTCGCAGCCCCGAGCGGAACAGCCACAGGAAGAGCAGCGCGAAGGCCACGGAGATGGCTGTCAGGACTCCCCAGGCGAGGTAGCTCGCAACGTCCGTGACCTGCTCGTCGAACAAGGCGGCGATGACGACGAGCAGCCACAGGCTGCTCGCCGTCAGGCCCACGCCGCCGATGACGAGCTTCAGCCACGAGCCCCCCGTGCGAGGGTCTTCCGCGGGCCGCGCGGGCGGAGGCGACCAGGAGGGTGGGCCCATCACGACGACGCTCGCGGTGGACACCTGGCCGCCCGGCCCTTGCATCATCACCGCTGCCTCCGCCGCGAGCAGTCCGGCGGGCGCGGACATGAGGGCGAGCTGCTCTGACTGCAGGGCGCGGTAGAGCTTGCGGCCCCACTGCACCTCGAGGGCGAGCACTCCGAGCGAGAGCACGGCGAAGCCCGTGCCCGTCATCAGGAACAAATCGTAGGCGCCGTGCAGCAGGGTGGCCTGTCCGAGCCCCGCGGCCAGCAGGCCGAAGCGCTGCGCTTCCGGAGCGAGCCTCGCGCGGCCGACGAAGGCGCCCATCACCACGCCGGTGAAGGCATGGCCCGGCACTGCGGTGAGGGCGCGCAGGACGGCCACGCCCAGGCCGTGCTCACCCACGTAGAGGATGTTCTCCAGCGTGGCGAAGCCGAGCGAAGCGGTGGCGCCATACACCACGCCGTCCAGCGGCTCGTCGAAGGCGGGCTTGCGCCAGACGTAGAGGTACAGCACGAGGAACTTGAAGAGCTCCTCGGGGATGGCGGCGCCGAGGAAGGCCCGCACCAGCGCGGAGCCCCAGACGCCGTCGGCGTAGGGCGCGCCGAGCTTCTGGAGCGCCAGGGCCGTGGGCACCACGGGCGCGCAGATGACAGCGCCGAGGAGGAACGTCTTGAGCAGCAGGTCATGCGGCTCGGGCCGCTTGTCCCGCGCGTAGACGTACCAGAAGAGCAACAGCGACGGGACGACCGCTGAACCACCGAGCACCAGCACCGACATGGCTCCGCACGGTAGCAGGCGGGCCGTGCGTGGCTGAAATCAGGCGCCGCCGAGCGGGCGGGGCAGGAACCACCCGGGTTGTGGGTCCGGGTGCGGCTCGAGACTGTCGTCGCCGTGGAGCGCACCGCGGCTGTGGCGGTCCGGCTCACCGTCGTCCCGCCCGGCAGCCGGCGAGCGCGGAAGGAATCTTCATTCCGCGAGTCCGCTGCCCGAAGGGGATGGCCGGGCGGTGGCTTCACGCGTCTTGGGCGAACCCGGGCCTGACCCCTCCGGGGCGGGGGCGGAGGGGTACTGTTCGGAAATGTCGGGGGTTTTGTGCCGTGAGAAGTCCCGACATTTCCGAAGAGGACGCTGCCGGAGTGGCTACGGGGCCACGCAGGCGTTGAGCGCGAGGCCGCGGGACACGGCGGTCTGCGCCACGGTGTGCTTCGCGAGGGCCGCCGCGCCGCCCTCTTCGTACACGCGGCGGGCGAGCTGCATCGCCTCGCTGGCGTGGACCGTGAGGGTGGTGCCGGCCGCGTCCGTCACGGCCACCGCGCCGTCGGCCGCCGCGCGGGCCTGGACGAGCAGGTTGCCGGCCTCGTCGCGCGCCACCATGCCGTCCTCGAGCGGCTCGAAGAAGCGCACCACAGGCTCCTGGCCTTCGCGGTCCAGCTCGATGCGCATGACGCCCGTCTCGGTGTCGCGAGACATTCGCAGCGTGTCGGTGGGGCTGAGCTTCACGACGCGGGTGCCGTCGTCGGCGCCCTCGATGCTGCCCACGGGGTTGCTGCCGGACCAGAACTCGATGCTGTTGATGATGAGCGCGTCGATGAGCGCGCCAATCTCGTAGACAGGGACGATGACGAGCACGAGGAACATCAGCCACTGCACGAACTTCTCGCCCGAGATGCCCTTGTTGAACTGCCATATCTTCTGCGTGAGCTTGAACTGGCCGAAGCAGCCCGTCGCGTGCATGGAAACGAAGCCCGCGCACAGCACGGCGAGCCAGGGGGAAGGACGCTTCATCGTGAAACCTCCTCAGGGGGTTGGCATGACTGCGAGTGCGGCGCCACCATGCCATGCGCGCTACGGCTGTCACGCCCTCTTCGTGACTGCGTCCGCTGTGATGCATTTGCCTGCGCATGACGGGAGGGTGGCGTGATTGCACACTTTGCAGCCGCGTTGCTGCTCGCGGCGTCCCCGGATGCGGGCGTCGCGTCAGCGGACCTGCCCCCCGCGCCGCTGGCGTGCGTGGCGAAGTGGTACCCCGCCGTGGTGCCGGTGCGCCTGGAGTCCGGCTGGGGCTTCCGCCTCCCCGACGGCCGCACGTACCCGTTCGACGACGGGCAGGTGAAGACCTTCGCGCAGCAGCTCGAGTCCCCCGACCTGGAGGACGCGCTCTCCATTCCCTACCGCACCGGCCCGCTCACCCCGGTGACACGCGAGGACGAGGACCCCGGCCGCATCCGCTTCGACCCGCTCTTCCTCGCCACCTATGGCGCGTCGGCGGCACAGGTGGACGTGGTGCCGGTGCGCATCCTCGGCCAGCGCCTGAAGGTCCACCGCAAGGCGGCGCCCGCCTTCCAGCGCGTGGGGGCACGCCTGGAGGCGCTGCTCGCGAAGGACGCGTCGCTGAAGCCCTTCCTCACGAACCTGGGCGGCACCTTCAACTGGCGCACCATCGCCAACACCCACCGGCGGAGCGCGCACTCCTTCGGCGTGTCCATCGACCTGAACCCGGCGCGCGCGCACTACTGGGAGTGGCAGCAGCCGAAGGCGCCGCTGAAATGGCGCAACGCCGTGCCCCTGGCCGTGGTGGAGGCCTTCGAGGCGGAGGGCTTCATCTGGGGCGGGCGCTGGTACCACTACGACACGATGCACTTCGAGTACCGGCCGGAGCTGTTGGACCCGGCCTGCGCGCCGCGTTGATGCAGGGAGCGGTCAGTCCCCCTCGCTCTGCACCAGCCCGTACTTGTGCAGCAGCGAGTACAGGTGCTTGCGGTCCAACTCCGCCTCGCGGGCGGCGCGGGCGATGTTGCCGCGGGCGCGGCCCAGCAGGCGGGTGAGGTACTCGCGCTCGAAGGCGCGAATCAGCTCGTCCTTGCAGACCTTGAAGGGCCCCGTGAATTCCACCGGGAGGAAGTCACCGGCGGCGGCGGGGGCCTCGCGGGTGAACTCGCGCAGCAGGGTGTCCCCGGCCAGCTCGGGGATGTCCACCATGTGCCGCGCGCGCTCCAGCGCGTTGCGCAGCTCGCGCACGTTGCCCGGCCAGGTGTGCCCGGTGAACTGCTCGCGAATCTTCTCCGGCAGCCGCGTCCACAGGCCCTCGCCCGCGAAGGCGTCCACCAGCAGGGGGATGTCCTCCTTGCGGTCTCTCAGGGCGGGCAGGCTGAAGGTGAAGACGGAGAGGCGGAAGTAGAGGTCCTCGCGGAAGCGGCCCGCCTGCGTCTCCGCCCACAGGTCCTTCTTGCTGGCGACGATGATGCGCGCGTCGAAGGAGATGGGGGTGGACGAGCCCAGCCGGCGGAACTCGCGGTCTTCAATGGCGCGCAGCAGCTTGGGCTGGAGGTCCAGCGCCAGGTCGTCGATTTCGTCCAGGAAGAGGGTGCCGCCGTTGGCGCGCTCCAGGCAGCCGATGCGCTGGCCGACGGCGCCGGTGAAGGCGCCCTTCTCGTGGCCGAACAGCTCGCTCTCGATGAGGGAGTCGGACACGCTGGCGCAGTCGAAGACGACGAGCGGCCCGGGGGAGCGGGGGCTGAGCTTGTGGATGGCCTTGGCGGCGGCGCCCTTGCCGGAGCCCGTCTCGCCCACCAGCAGCACGGTGGAGTCGGTGGGGGCGATGCGCTGGAGCAGGGCGAAGATCTGCCGCATGGGCAGGCTGCGGCCCACCAGGTCTCCGAGGCGGTCCTCGGCGGTGGGCTCCACCTGGACGGGGGACACCTGCGGGCTGAAGCGCAGGCGCACGTCGCCCACCTCCAGCAGGGCGCCGGGGCGCAGGTACGCCTCGCGCACCTGGGCGCCGTCGAGGAAGGTGCCGTTGGTGGAGCCGAGGTCCTGCACGAGGAAGCGGTCGCCCTGGCGGCGGACCACCAGGTGGTTGCGGCTCACCGTGGGGTGGTCGATGACGACGTCGTTGTCGGGCGCCTTCCCCACGCTGAGGTGCTCGTTGGCGAGGGGGAAGACGGTGCCGGCGCGCTCGGTGTCGAGAAGCACGAGGTGGAAGTGCTGAGCGGACAGCCGCTCCCCCTGTGCCCGGGCGCCGACGACGGTGTGGGTGGGGATGGGGGCTGGCGGAAGGGCGGGCATGACTGGCGGGGGATTGTAGACGGCTTCGCGACGCGTGGTGACTTCATCCTGGGGCCGCGCCCGCCCAAGCGAGCAGCCAGGCGTGGTCGGACCCGGGGTGAACTGCTACGACGGCCACCCCATGCGCACCCCCTTCCTGCTGCTGGCGCTGGCCACCGCCTGCGCCACCGTCCCCGAAGCGCCACCCCCCTCGGAAACGCCCGCCCCGCCCCCCGCGCCCGCCCGCGTCTGGAAGCAGCCGCGCGCGGTGGTGGTGCGGCACGCCACGGTGATGCCCGCCAGCGGGCCGGCGATTGAGGACGGCGCGGTGGCCTTCGTGGACGGAAGGCTTGCCGCGGTGGGTCGTAATGCGGACGTGGCCTCGCCCCCGGGGGCAGAAGAGGTGGACGGCACCGGCCTGTACGTGACGCCCGGCATCATCGACGCGCACAGCCACCTGGGCGTGTACGCCACGCCTTCCAGCTTCTCAAACGACGATGGAAACGAGGCCACCGCCCCGGTGACGGCCGAGGTGTCCGCGGAGCACGCCTTCTGGCCGCAGGACCCGGGCCTGCGGCGCGCGGCGGCGGGCGGCATCACCTCGCTGCTGGTGCTGCCGGGAAGCGCCAACCTGATTGGTGGGCGGGGCTTCCCGGTGAAGCTGCACTTCGGTCGCTCGGCGGCGGAGATGCGCTTCCCGGGGGCGAAGGACGCACTGAAGATGGCGTGCGGAGAGAATCCGCGGCGCGTCTACGGCGAGGCGAAGAAGACGGCGCCCGCCACGCGCATGGGCAACGTGGCTGGCTACCGGCAGGCCTTCGCGCAGGCGCGCGAGTACATGAACAAGTGGGACGACTGGCGCACGAAGAAGGAGAAGAAGCCGGACGAGGCGGGCCCCGAGCCGCTGCGCGACTTGAAGCTGGAGACGCTGGCGGAGGTGCTGCGCGGCAACATCCTGGTGCAGAACCACTGCTACCGCGCGGACGAGATGGCGGTGATGCTCCAGGTGGCGGACGAAGCGGGCTACCAGATTCGCGCCTTCCACCACGCGCTGGAGGCCTACAAGCTGCGCGACAGGCTCGCGGAGAAGAACGTGGGCGTGGCCACGTGGGCGGACTGGTGGGGCTTCAAGCTGGAGGCGTGGGACGGCATTCCGGAGAACGCCGCGCTGGTGTCGCAGGCGGGAGGCAAGGCCGTCATCCACTCCGATTCCGAGTACGGAATCCAGCGGCTGAACCAGGAGGCGGGCAAGGCGATGTGGCGGGCGCGCGAGTCCGGCATCCCCGTCACCGAGGAGGAGGCGCTGCGCTGGGTGACGCTCAACCCCGCGTGGATGATGGGCGTGGAGGCCGTCACCGGCACGCTGGAGCCGGGGAAGATGGCGGACGTGGTGCTGTGGAAGGGCCACCCGCTGAGCGTCTACGCGCGGGCGCAGCGCGTGTGGTCCGACGGCGTCGTCACCTACGACGCGGCCACCGGCGCGGTGGAGCCGAGCGACTTCGAGGTGGGTGACAGCGTCGCCAACGCCGCGAGGCTGGTGGCCAGCGCCGCGCCGGCGCCGTCCTTGGAGGAGCTGGGCCTGGCCTCGCGCTGCGACGCGGGGAAGGACCGCGCCTGTGCCACGCCGCTGCCGCTGGCGAAGGAGGCGTGCACCGCGTTCCAGGGCGTGACGGCCTTCATTGGCACCGAGTGGTTGAAGGAGGCCACCGTGGTGGTGGCGAACGGGAAGGTGCACACCGTGCTGGCGGGAGCGGTGCCGACGCCCGCGGGCTGCGCGGTGGTGGAGGGGAAGGGGCGGCTGCTCACGCCGGGGCTCATCGACCCGCTGACGGAGCTGGGGTTGGTGGAGGTGGGCGCGGAGGAGGCGACGCAGGACGACGTGCTGCGCGGGGACGCGGCGAAGCAGGACGTGCGCGCGGCGCTGCAGGCGGCGGACAGCCTCAACACCGCGTCGGCCGTCTTCCCGGTGGTGCGGCTGGGCGGTGTCACCGGTGCGGTGTCGGCGCCGAAGGGCGGGCTGGTGTCGGGGCAGAGTGCCTTCGTGACGACGGACGGCACCCTCCGTCAGACGCCGCTGGCCATGCACCTCAACCTGGGCCGGGCGGGCCGGGAGGCGGTGTCCGGCTCGCGGGCGCTGGTGCTGGAGCGGGTGCGTGAGCTGCTGTTCGACGCGCGCGAGTACGGCCGGCGCAAGGCGGACTTCGAGCAGCGCCGCATGCGCGACGTGGCGGCGAGCCGGTTGGATTTGGAGGCCCTGCAGCCGGTGTTGGCCGGAAGGCTGCCGGTGGTGGTGAGGGCGGACCGTGTCTCGGACATCCGCGCGGCGCTGGCGCTGGCGAAGGAGTACGGGCTGAAGCCCATCATCGCCGGGGGCAGCGAGGCGTGGATGGTGGCGCAGGAGTTGGCGGCGGCGAAGGTGCCCGTGATTCTCCACCCCACGCAGAACCTGCCGGCGGACTTCGACCGGCTGAGCAGCCGGCTGGACGCGGCGGCGCTTTTGCGCGCGGCCGGCGTGAAGGTGCTCATCTCCGTGATGGGCGAGCCCCCCATGGTGCGCACGCTGGCGCAGGAGGCGGGCAACGCGGTGGCGTGGGGCCTGCCGCACACGGACGCGCTGCGCGCGGTGACGCAGGACGTGGCGGAGGCGTTCGGCCTCGACGGCGGCCGGATTGCTCCCGGCGCCCCGGCGGACCTGGTGCTGTGGAACGGCGACCCGCTGGAGTCGTCCACGCGCCCGGTGGGCATGTGGCTGGCCGGGAAGCAGGTGCCGCTCACCAGCCGTCAGCAGGCGCTGTTCGACAAGTACAAGGCGCTGGCGAAGTAGGGCGCCGTGAAAGAAGACGGCGGCCGTCCCCCGGTGTGAGAGGACGGCCGCCGCGCCTTCAGGCTACGCGGGTGGGGTCAGTCACCCGTGTAGATGCCGATGATGCCGGGAACCACGGTGCCGTCCTTCTTCGTGTAGCCCTGGAAGGACACGAGCACCCGGCGCTTGCCGCCGCTGCGGTCGAACTGGATGTCCGAGACACTGCTGCCATTGACGAGCTGGCTGCCGAAGACGTTGGTGCCGTACTTCATGACCTCGCCGCTCTTGAGCCGGGTCATGCCGCCCCACCAGTGGGCGCCCACCCAGACGCTGCCGTCCTGCGGGTCCACCGCCACCGCCGAGGAGGGGGCCTGGGCCGGCTTTCCATTGCCCGCGGGCGTGTAGTTGATGAGGTCCTGCATCACCTTGGTCTGTACGGTGCCGTTCGGGCTCAGCCGGGCCAGGCCGTAGAAGAAGGAGCTGACCCACACGTCCCCGCTGCTCGTCACGGACATGGCGGAGATGTGGTCATCCACCCGGTCCGCCTCCGTGGGGTAGGGCCACTCCTCGTCCCGGTCCTTGTCCTCCCAGATGTCGAAGCGGTTCCAGCTGTACGGCGGGTCCTCCGTCTCGGCCTGGGCGCGCCAGTAGTTCCCACCATTGGTGCCGTAGCGGAAGCGCGTGGAGCGCAGTTGCCCGCCGAAGAAGACGTCACCGTTTTCGGCCACGGCGATGCCGAAGTAGCGGTCCGTCAGGACCGGAGCAGAGCCTCCGGGAGCGGGCGCGCCGGAGATGGCCGGGTGCACATGCTCCAGGAGCCCGTTGCAGGAGAAGTCCCACCAGAAGTCCTTGTCCGTGTACGGGCGCGGGTCGAAGCACGCGACCGGGACGTTGCCATCGAACTCCGCGTCACCCCGGGCGAAGCCGTGGTTGCCGCCGAACCAGACGCTCTGCGTCTTCGGGTCATAGGCGATGCGGTGGATGGTGCAGAGCTTCTCGCGCCCGCGCATCTCCCGGCTGACCTTGTTCGGTCCGGTGTGGATGTCGTAGTGCACGACCTTGAGGGTGCCGTCGGCCTTGAGCGTCACCTTGTCCGCGTCGCCGCTCTTGTAGATGGCGGCGATGGGCTCCCGTCCGGCGTTGTAGGACTGGTCCCACTCGTCCTCGCAGGTGGGCATGCCCTTCTGCGGGGGCTTGCCCTCGTAGCCCACGAACACGGTGCCCGAGGGACCGCCGGCCACGGAGATGACCTTGAGGTACTTGTCGCCCGGAGGCGGGCCACCCACGCCGTCGCGCATGATGCCGTACGGGTGCAGGCCGTCCTCCAGGGTGAAGCGGCGGAGGGTGTTGTCGCCCTTCTTCATCAGGAAGAGGCCGTCCTCACCGCCGGCCACCCAGACGTTGCCGCCCTGGTCCGCGCTGACGCCGTAGACGAAGCGCGGGCCTCCCTGCTGGCGACCGTAGAACTCCCAGCCCGCGGAGGAGGGGATGGTGACGACCACCTCGCCCGCGTCCGGCGTACCGGAGTCGGGGGTGCCGGAGTCCGGCGTTCCGGAGTCAGGCGTGCCCGCATCCGGCACGGGGTCGGAACCCCCGTCGACAGGCGGGGTGCCGGCATCGGGGATTTCCCCCCCGGCGTCCGGCAGGTTGCCCCCCGCGTCGGGAGTCCCGGAGTCCTCCGCTGGCGGTTGAACGGCCTCTGGAGGGTCCTCGACCACCGGCTTCCCCGGGTCCGCCGACTCGTTCCCCGAGCCGCAGCCCACCGCCGTCCACATCGCGCCCGCCATGAAGAGCGCGCCCGCCCAACGCCATCCGCCCGTCATATCCGCCACCCACCCCTGCGAAGAAACCGGCCGGCCCGTCACGGGCAGCCGCGTCCGCGCCGCTCCTTCGCAAGCGGGGTGCCAGCGCGGCCCGTCCCTGGGAGGGGGGCCACCGTCCGCTCCCCGACACGCGGTGGGCAACGCGGTTCCCACCGTGTGCACGTGCCTGTCCCGAAGAGCCCTGGAAACGTGCTAGTTCCTGGGAGAATGGGTGGAAACGACGCGCGGGGCCGGACGCCGCTTTCACTGGTAGGGCAGGAGCCGGACCTCCTCTTCTACACCCGGCAAGCAAGCGAGCATGGCGGGCCCGTGCTGGTGCTGGGCGCCGCCAATGGCCGCGTGGTGTGGGCCCTGGCCGAGCACGGCTTCACCACCGTGGGCGTGGACCCGTCGGAGGTGATGATTCGCTCCGCCGAGGAGCGCCGTGCCTCGGAGTCCGCGGAGGTGTCCAACCGCGCCCGCTTCCAGGTGATGGACCTGCGCTCCCTGCGCCTGCCGGACCGCTTCCCGCTGGTGCTGGCCCCGCAGCACGCGCTGGGGCTGATGCCGGGCAATGATGACCTGGAGGCCTTCCTGGCCACGGTGCGCTTCCACCTGGCCCCGGGGGGCACCTTCGTCTACGACGTGCTCAACACGCCCCGCGAGCCGGTGCTCCCGCGCGACGACGAGGAGCCCGGTGCCGGCCTGGAGCCACGCCGCCCGCTGTTCGCCCTGCACCTGCGCGAGCGCAAGCAGCCCGGAGGCCCCAGCCCCATCCGCCGCCTCAAGCTGCGGCACTTCTCCCCGGAGGAATTGGACACGGCCCTCAACGCCGCCGGCCTCGTGCCGCGCGAGCGCTACGGCCGCTTCGACGGCAAGCCCTTCGATTTGGAGGACTCGCGGCACATCGGCATCGCCGGGCCGTGAAGCCCTACCGCTCGAAGCGGTAGCCCAGGCCGCGCACGGTGAGGAAGTGGCGGGGCTCCTCGGGGTCCGGCTCGAACTTCAGGCGCAGCTGGCGCATGAAGTTGTCCACGGTGCGCGCGCTGCCCTCGTAGTGGTAGCCCCACGCGCCGGACAGCAGCTCGTCGCGGGTGAAGGTGCGCCCCGGGTGGCCGAGGAAGTGGGCCAGCAGCTTGAACTCCTGCGCCGTCAGGTCCACGGGCGTGCCGTTGCGGGCCACCGTGCGCGCGGACATGTCCACGCTCACGTCGCCGAACGTCACTGGCGGAGGCGCCGCGCCCGCGGTGGGGTAGCGCCGACGCAGCACGGCCTTGATGCGGGCCAGCAGCTCCTGGAGGCCGAACGGCTTCACCACGTAGTCGTCCGCGCCCAGGTTGAGGCCCAGAATCTTGTCCGTCTCCATGCCCTTGGCGGACAGCACCACCACGGGCGTGTCGCGGCCGCGCTGGCGCAGCTCCTTGAGGAGCTCGAAGCCGTTGAGCTCCGGGAGCATGAGGTCCAGCACCACCAGGTCCGGCGACTCGTCCAGCGCGCGCGCAAGCCCGGTGCGCCCGTCCTGGGCCTGGAGGACCTCGTAGCCCTCGAAGCGCAGGTTCATGGACAGGCCGGCGAGGATGGACAAGTCATCCTCCACCACCAGGATGCGCCGCGTCGTCTCCGTCATGCCTTCCCTACCGGCAGGTGGATGGTGAACCGGCTGCCCTTGCCGAGCTCGCTGTGCACGTTGATGCGTCCGCCGTGAGCCTCGACGATGCGCCGGGCGATGGCCAGCCCCAGCCCGCTGCCCTCCGTGCGCCGTGTCAGCAGGTTATCCACGCGGTAGAAGCGCTCGAAGATGCGCTTGCGCTCTTTCGGGGCAATCCCCACGCCGTTGTCCTCCACCGAAAGGTCCACGTGCCGGTGTCCTCCGCGCACGCTGAGGACGATGCGACGGTCTTCGGGGCCGCTGTACTTGTAGGCATTCTGCAGGAGGTTGAGCAGGGCCCCGGCCATGGCGTCCTTGTCCACGTCCAGCCGCGGCAGGCTGCCCTGCACGTCCACCTTCAGGTCCACGCCGCCCTCCAGCCGCTGGGCGCGGAAGGCCGCCACCGCCGCCTCCACCACGTCCATCACCGGCAGGGGCGAGCGCTGGTACACCTTGCGGCCCCCTTCGATGCGCGCCCAGTCCAGCACGCGCTCGATGAAGATGGACAGGCGCTCCGTCTCGCGCGTCAGCAGGGTGAGCACCTCCTGCATCTGCGCCGGGTCCTTCAGCCGCCCCAGGGCGAGCGTCTCGATGAACATGCGGATGGAGGTGAGCGGCGTGCGCAGCTCATGGCTCACCAGCGACACGAAGTCCGTCTTCATCCGGGACAGCTGCGCCTCACGGTAGAGGGCGCGGCCGGTGTAGACGACGCCGAAGGTGAGCGTCAGGTAGAAGAGGCCCAGCAGCACGCCGTACAGCACGCGGTTGCGCGTGGAGGCGCGCGCCACCGGGTCCTCGCCGGTGGGCAGCACCACCAGCCGGAAGTCCTGGAGGGGCGGGGACAGCACGCGCTCGGCGAGCCCCACGGGGCCCAGCGCACTGGCGCGGGCCTGCGCCACCTCCGACACCAGCCGGCCCATCAGCCCGCCCTCGTTGACCTCGCGCGGCACGGGCTGCAGCGTGAAGCGCACCGGCTCTCCGGAGACCGCGCGGGGGTCCACGTTCTCCGCCAGCAGCGACTCCAGCGCCCGCACCGACAGGCGCACGCCGCGCACCACGTCGTCCTTGCGCTCGGCGGCCACCATCACCGCGCGCCCGCCGGCCGTCAGGGTGAAGACGGTGGGCTCGGTGGGCAGCGAGCCCGTCTCCGGGAGCACGGCGGTGACGGCCTCCGACAGTTGGGGGTCGCTGGTGTGGACGCGGCCGTCCTGCACCTGGAAGGTGCCGTCCGGCTCGGACACCACCCGCCCGTCCGGCATGACGAGCCGCAGCGTGCCCGCCTCCTCTTCCAGATGGGCGGACGCCAGCGCCTTCGGCAGCTCGGAGGACAGTGACTCCAGCGTGCCGCGCCAGGCGGACTCCAGTCGCTTCTCCACCGCGGCGCGCTCGTTGATGATGGCCACCACGCCGAAGCCGGACAGGCCGGCGGACGGCACCACCACCAGGACGATGAGCAGGGCGAACGTGCGCCGGAAGTTGAGGATGACGGGGGGAGAGCGCGACACGGCTTCTCTCATTTACTCCCACCCGGGGCGACACGCTCGCGACGTTTCAAGGGGAACGCCCGCCCGGAGACTGTCCACCACCCACACCCGGGGTGTGTAAGACATCGACTTCCGGGGCCTTCTGGTGCAAGCATGTGGGCCCGCGGGGGAGGCGAGCGACCAGGGCCGGCCGTCATTTCCCCCGCTACATGTCGCAGGCGCTCGGAGTCTGGCTCGGGCCGTGGGTGACGGGGCCGGGCGCTTGTGAGGAGGACCTTCCAATGAGACGGCACGTTCTTGCCGCGGTGCTGGCTTCGATGCTGGGCCTGACGGCGTGTGGTGACCGCCAGGCCGAGGCGACGTGGAACAACGCGTCAGGCTCGGTGGCGCTCAGCCGCGATGACGCCTTCCTGTACGTCGTGGACGCCGACAACGGCGTGCTGTCGGTGGTGGACACCGGGCGCAACGAGAAGGTGGGCGAGGTGAAGGTCGGCCGCGGCCCCGAGCGCGTGGTGGTGGGCCCGGACGACACCGTCTACGTCTCCAACCGCGCCGAGCGCAGCGTGTCCGTCATCCGCCGGGGTGACTGGAACGAGGCGGCGCGCATCTCCGTGGGCGTGGAGCCCATGGGCCTGGCCGTCGCGCCGGGCGGGGACACGCTGTACGTGGTGAACAGCACCGCGCTGGACTCCAGCGAGCACGGCACGCTGATGGCCGTGGACACGCGCAACCTGACGGTCCGCTGGGAGTTGCCGGTGGGCGAGGAGCCGCGCGGCATCGCGCTGGTGGACAACGGCAAGCGCGCGCTCGTCAGCCTCTTCCGGCACAGCGATCTGGTGACGGTGGACCTGTCGGACTCCGGCCGGCCCCGCGTGCAGCGCGAGCGCACGGACCTGTACTCGCGCGCCAACGTCAGTGACTCCTCCAGCAGCGGCGGCTCCGGCTCGTCGGATGCCCCCCTGCCGCCGGGCGTGGCGCTGAACATCCGCTTCCGGCCGCGCGGCATGTCGGACGTGGTGCTGACGCCGAACGGCGAGCGCGCGCTGGCGCCGGTGCTGTGGGCGCGCGAGGACCCCATCGGCGGGCCGAATACGGGCAACCCCTCGGGCGGTGATGGCTCGCTCTATGGCGGCGGTAGCCCGTGCAGCTCGGCCGGCGTGGTGGCCCCGGGCATCGTCACCTTCGACACCGAAGACGGCAGGCCGGTGGTGGACGACCTGGACCAGTGCCGCCCGCCCCCGGAGCAGTCGCCGGACTTCCCGCCGTCCACCATCGTCAGCCCGGAGCCCACGCACGCCATCCAGGGACCGGTGGCGGCGGTGGTGGACCCGTCCGGGCTGTGGGTCTTCGTGGTGAACCGCGAGACGGACAACGTGGCCATCATCCCCATGGACCGCCGCTCGGGGCCGGACATCGTGAACTTCACCGGCAGCAGCGTGCGCCAGCTGGTGCGCGTCGGCTCCGGGCCCAGCGGCATCGCGATGACGCGCGACGGGCGCAAGGCCTTCGTCCACAACGCGTTCGACCACACGGTGACGACGCTGGTGAGCGACGGCTCCTCGGGCGTGGCCAACGTGCACGCGGAGGGCGCGGCGCTGGCGCTGGTGGGTGACGTGCTGGAGCCCCAGGCCGTCGCCGGCCGCAAGCTCTTCTACTCGGCGCTGGACTCGCGCATGACGAGCGCCTCGGTGAGCGCGTCCTGCGCGTCCTGCCACCTGGACGGCCGCGAGGACGGCCACGTGTGGGGCTTCCCGGACGGCCCGCGCCAGACGCCCAGCCTCGCGGGCCGCAAGGTGACGAAGACGGGCCCGTTCCACTGGAGCGGCGAGTTCCCCACGCTGCGTGACTTCCTGGACGCCACGGTGCGCCGGCGCATGGGCGGCACGGCGCTGGACAGCGTGATGGTGTCGCAGCTGTCGTCCTTCATCGACGTCATCCCCGTGCCGGACAACCCGCACAAGCGCGAGGCCCTCACCGACGCGCAGGCCCGCGGGGCGCTCGTCTTCAAGAAGGCCAGCTGCGACACCTGCCACGAGGGCGAGACGCTCACGAACAACAAGCAGGCCGACGTGGGCACCTTCATCACCAATGGCCCCATCCAGGATGACGCGCAGGTGCGCAAGGTGGGCCTCAACACGCCGTCGCTGCTGGGCCTGGCGCGCACGGCGCCGTACCTGCACGACGGCAGCGCCCTGACGCTGAAGGAGCGGCTCACGCAGGGGCGTGACACGAACCGGCACGGCTCCACGGCGCAGCTGAGCGACGCGGAGGTCGACGACCTCGTGGAGTACCTGCGCACGCTGTGAGCGCAGGGGCCCGTCAGGGCCTGGAGTCAGACGGGGGCCGCTTCCGCGTCACGCGGAGCCGGCCCCCGCTGTCGTTTCAGGGCTCGCCGGCGTCGGCCGCGGCCGCGGGCGTGGCGAGCACTGCCGGCGTCGTGGCGACGAGGGCGGAGCGCGCGACGTCGAGGGCCCGGTCCGTGTCCGCGCCCAGCCAGGTGACGATGAGGGCGCAGGGCGTGTCGTCGTCCCACGTCATCACCTGGAGCATGCCCTGCGCGGGAGCGCGGCGGACGGCGGCGCGGCCCAGCGCGGGCACTTCTTCACCGCCGGCCCGCAGGGTGGGGGCCATCAGCGCCTTCACGTCCGCCTGCGTGTGGCGGGGGTTGCAGTCCCAGGCCACCGACGCGGAGGTGTCCGCTTCGGAGGTCGAGCGGAAGGTGCACAGGGGCCCGCACGTCGGGCACGCGCGCTCCTCCTTCATGGTGAAGCCGGGGAGCATCAAGTCGCGCACGTCGGCGGGCATGAGCACGTCGCAGCCCGGGAGCGGCAGGTCCGCGGCCTGGGCCCTGACGCCGGCACCCGCGTCGGGCGCCGAGGTGACGTCCGGGCTCCGGGCGCGACATGCGCCCACCGTCAGTGCCAGCACCAGTGCCGCGCGCCCTCCTGCCCTCATCCCGTGGTCTCTCCCTGGCGCACGCCGTGCGCGGCGCGGAATGTAGACCGGAGCCGGGCCCGCGCGGCCACGTTTCCCGAGCGAGGGTGCTTGCTTCCGAACGGCTCTCCCGCCGGGCGGGGGAGCGGGCGGGCTTCGCTCGTGTCATCCCGCGCGGTGGACTAAGCTGACGCCCGCTTCCATGGTCCCCGCCCGCCTCCTGTCCCTGCTGTTGCTCGTCCCGGGCGTGCCCGCCCTGGCGCAGTCCCCCGAGGCCCCTCCCGCGCGCAACCCGCCCGCGGACGAGTCCTGGGCGGCGCCTGGTGAGGTGGAGGCGCCCCGGCGCAACAGCGCTCCGGATGATGCCTCGTGGGCGGACTTCCCCGGCGCCACGGCGGTGCCGGCGGGGAAGGACGCGGCGGCCCTGCCGAAGCTTCCGGAGGTGCCGCCCCTGGTGCCGGTGGACGACGCCGCGGTGGCCTCGCCACGGCCGCCGGGCCGTCCCCGCCGTGCGCAGCAGCAGTCGCAGCCCATCAACAACCTCGTGAGCGTGCTGGGAGCGCGCACGATGGGGAAGGGCGGCCTGGGCGCGAGCTTCTCGCTGGGCTTCCCCACGCTGTCCGCCCGGGTGGCGTATGGCGTGCTGCCCCGCGTGGATGCGCTGGTCGGCGTGGACAGCCTCTACGGGATGATGAACGAGGTGCGGCTGGGCGGGCGGTGGATGGTGCTGGACGGCGGCCCGCGCTGGAGCCTGGGGCTGGTGGTGGAGGGCAGCCATGCCTTCTTCCTCCGGCCGGCGAGCGTGGAATTGAAGGGCGCGCGCTACCTGAGCGGCCGGCGCAACTGGAACGTGCAGCCCGGCCTCGTGGCCAGCTTGCGGACGGGCGCGAAAGCGTCGCGGCTGTTCCTGGACGTGCGCTACCACCTCTCCCTGGACACCGAGCCGATTCAGCGCACGCCGCTGGGCGGGCTGCCGCCCTCGGTGGTGTCGGGCAACGCCTTCCCCATCCGCTTCGGCGCCGAAGTGCCCCTGACGGAGAAAACGTCCTACTCTGTGACGGTGGGTGGAGACGTGCGCACCCGCCCCGACGACGCGGACTTCATGCCCGTGCTCTCCGTCGGAATCGTCACCGGTCTCTAGAGGCGCCCCGGCTGCCTCCCCCTCCAGCGAGGTCTTGCATGCGTGGCAGTGTCATCGGCTCCGGCTCCTTCGGTACGGCCCTGGCGAACGTGCTCGCGGTCAACTGCGACGAGGTGCGGCTGTGGGGCCGGGAGCCCTCCGTGGTGGACGCCATCAACACGAAGCACGAGAACAGCACGTACCTGAAGGGCATCCCCATCTCGGAGCGGGTGCGGGCCACGAACAGCCTCGAGGAGGCGCTCGCCGGCTCGGAGCTGGTGGTGCTCGCCACGCCCAGCCACGCGACGCGCGAGGTGGTGGCGAAGGCGAAGCCGTACCTGCCGCGCCACGTGCCCATCATCACGGTGGCGAAGGGCATCGAGAACGAGACGCTGCTGACGATGACGGAGCTGCTGGAGGACTGCCTGCCGGAGGAGTTCCATCCGTACATCGCGGTGCTCTCCGGGCCGAGCTTCGCCAAGGAGCTGGCGAAGCGGATGCCCACGGTGGTGACGATTGCGTCCCACTGGGACAAGGTGGCGGTGCGTTGCCAGAAGGCGCTGCAGACGGAGACGTTCCGCAGCTACACGTCCACGGACGTGGTGGGCGTGCAGTACGGCGGCGCGCTGAAGAACGTCATCGCGATTGCGGCGGGCATGGCGGACGGGCTGGGCATGGGCCACAACGCGCGCGCGGCCATCATCACCCGGGGGCTGGCGGAGATTACGCGCCTGGCGGTGCGCAAGGGCGCCAACCCGCTGACGCTCTCCGGCCTGTCCGGCATGGGAGACCTGGTGCTGACGTGCACGGGCGAGCTGAGCCGCAACCGGCACGTGGGCATGGAGCTGGGCAAGGGCCGCAAGCTGCCGGACATCCTCGCGGAGATGAAGGAAGTGGCCGAGGGCGTGAAGACGGCGAAGAGCGCGCGCGACCTGGAGCTCAAACTGGGCGTGGAGCTGCCCATCTGCCATCAGGTCTACCTGATTGCCTACGAGGGGAAGAACGCGAAGAGCGCGGTGGTGGACCTGATGACGCGGCAGCCGAAGTCGGAGCTGTCGGGCGTCTGAGGTGCGCCTGCTAGACTGCGCTTCACGTGACTGCCCGCCGCCTGTCGAGCCTGCCTTCGTTCCGCGCCTTCGGGCACCGTGACTTCGTCGCCGTGTGGTCTGGAGCGCTCGTCTCCAACATCGGCGCGTGGATGGAGGTGGTCGCGCTCGGCGTGTACGTGACGGCGGTGACGGGCAAGGCCGAGTGGACGGGCGGCATCGCCGCGCTGACGTACCTGCCCTCCGTGGTGCTCTCCCCTCTGGGGGGCGCACTCGCGGACCGGTTCGACCGCCGCATCTTCATCGCGCTGTGCACGCTGGCGCAGGCGGTGCTGGCCGGCACGCTGGCGACGCTCGCCTTCACCGGCCATCTCTCCGTGCCGGCGGTGGCGGTCATCTCCTTCTTCAACGGGTGCGTGCACGTGCTGGCCATGCCGGCCTACACTGCGCTGATTGCCGGGCTGGTGCCGCGTGAAGATCTGCACAGCGCGATGAGCCTCACGTCGACCCAGTTCAACCTGGGGCGCATCCTCGGGCCCATGCTGGCGGTACCGCTGCTCGCCGCGGGCGGGGTGGGCTGGGTGCTCGCGTTCAACGCGGTGTCCTTTCTCGCGGTGACCGGGGCGGTGATGACGGTGCGCCCGCAGCGCCGTTCGGCCTCCGCCGCGCCGTCCCGGGGGCTGTGGGCGGACATCTCGGAGGGTGTACGGGTGTCGCGGCGGGACTCGGCCCTGTGGCTCGCGCTGGTGGCCATGTTCGCCATGGCGGTGCTGGTGACGCCGTTCATCGGCCTCGTCCCGGTGTTCGCGCTGAAGGTGTTCGGCCAGGACGCCACGGCGGCGTCGGTGCTCGTGTCCATGCAGGGCGTGGGCGCGCTCGCGGCGTCGGTGATGGTGGGTTCGCTGGCGGAGCGGTGGGGGCGGCAGCGGCTGCTCGACACGACCCTGCTGGTGCTGGGCCCGGTGGCGGCGCTGTACTGGCTGTCACCCACGCTGCCCCTGGCCATGGCGGCCATGTTGGTGCTGGGCGCGGTGTACATGGTGGCCATCGCCGGGCTGGGCACCCGCTGTCAGGAGCGGGCGCCCCGGGAGATGGCGGCGCGGGTGAGCAGCCTCAGCGCGGTGCTGCTCAACGTCGGCTACTCGCTGGGCGTGTGGATGCAGGGTGCGCTCGCGGACCGGATGGGCGTGCGGCCCGTCACCGCGACCGCCGCGGTGCTGTTCCTGGCGGTGGCAGTGGGACTGCGCGCGCAGCGGCCTCGTGAAGTGGGCGTCCCGGAGACCTGAAGCCTTCCGGGACGCGCGCCTTCAGCCCGGCGTCCCTTCCTTCGTGGGGAGCAAAGCGAGCACGCGCGAGAGCACGGCGATGCCCTCCTCGTACTCCGCCAGGTCGATGTGCTCGTTCGGCGTGTGGTCCAGCGAGGAGTCCCCAGGGCCGTAGGCCACGATGGGCACCTGCCACGCCGACGCCACCGTGTTCCAGTCGGACGTGCCCGTCTTCAGCCGCAGCGTCGGGCGCACGCCGCGCTCGCGCAGGGCCTGCTTGAAGGCCCGGGTGAGGGCGTCATTCTGTCCCGCGCTCACCGCGCCCTTGCTCGACACGGTGTGCACATTCACGCCCGGCACGCCGGTCAGGCTCGCGAGCAGCGCGTCACCCTCACACGACGGTCCGGTGCGGATGCTCACGCTGGCCTTCGCCCACTCCTCCGCTTCCTCCGTGCCGGTATGGAACGACGTCAGCGACGGCAGGTCCTGCTCGAACAGCGTACGCCCCTCGTTCCAGCCGTCACACCGGCGGCGCAGCGCATTCCACGCCTCGATGACGTGCTCGGCCGGCGCACGGTAGTCACGGCTCGCCGTGTGACGCCGGCTCGCGCGGTGCTCCAGCTCCAGCCGCGTGAGCCCCTTGTAGCCCACCGTGACTGCATGCGCGCCGCTCGGCTCGCCGTTGACGACGAAGTCCGGCCGGTACTGCTCGCGCAGGTGCAACGCGCCGCGCGTAATCGCGACCTCTTCCTCCACGCAGCCCAGCAGCAGGAAGCGCTTGCCGGCGCGCTCCTGCGCATCCAGCAACTCGACGGCCTCGATGAAGGCGGCGAGCGCCCCCTTCGCGTCCACGGCGCCACGGCCAAACAGGCGCGAGCCCTCCATCCGCACCGGCACCTCACCGGGCACCGTGTCGATGTGGCCCAGCAGCGCGATGCACGTGTCCCCGTCACCGAGGCTCGCAATCGTGTTGCCCACTTCATCCACGTGGGCGCGCCAGCCGCGCTGCTCCAGGCGGCCCGCCAGCGCGCGGGAGAAGGCCTGCTCGTGGTGGCTGGGGCTGTACTGCTCCACCATCCACCGGAGCAATTCCGGGCTCTGCTCACGCGCCCGCATCGACCACCGCCTGGGGAAGGGTGAGCTTCGTGCCGGCCTCGCCCGTCAGCGCGGACAGCACCGGCCGGGGATTGCGCGACGCGCTCACGTGGACGACAGGCACGCCGCCCGTCAGCGCACGCCGTGCCGCCTCCATCTTGTAGCGCATGCGCCCGCCAGCCAGCTCCATCGCGCGCCCGAGGTCATCACTCCAGCGCACCAGCGTCGCCGGGTTCTTCGGGTCCTCCAGCAGGCCCGGCACGTTGGAGAGCATCACCAGCGCCCGAGCGCCGAGCGCCGTGGCGACGGACGCAGCGGCCTGGTCCGCGTCGACATTCACCAGCGTTCCGTCCTCCGTCACCGCCGGAGGGCAGATGACGGGCACGTGCCCCTGCTCCAGCAGCAGGCCCAGCAGCCGCGTGTTCACCTCGGTGATTTCACCGGCCAGGTGCTCCCGGTCGATGCGCGTGCGCTCACCGTCCTGGATCTTCAGCGGAGGCCTGCGCCGCGCGAGCAGCACGCGCCCGTCCGCGCCGCACAGCCCCAGGCCGGAGACGCCCTTCGCCAGCAGCGCCACGACGGCGCGCTTGTTCACGTCACCCACCCACGCCATCGTCAGCACGCGCAGGGTGGCCGCGTTGGTGAGCTTCACCACGTTGCCCGACGCGGTCGTCGCCTCGGGGCGCTCCATGGACAGGGCCTTGAGAAGCCCGTCCCCGGCGTCCGAGCCGCCATTCACCACGACGACGCGCTCACCGCGCCGGGCCAGCTCGGCCACGTCCGCGCAGACATTGTCGAGGTCCACGCCCGCGGCCCCGCCAATCTTCACCACCAGCGGCGGACGCCCACCGTGCTGCTGCGACGCGGGGCTCATCCGATCACACTCGCGCCGCCATCCACCAGCTGCACCGTGCCGGTGATGAACGAGGCGCGCTCGCTCGCGAGGAAGGCGGCCGCGGCGGCGAACTCCTCCGCCCGTCCCACCCGGCGCATGGGGATGTGCGCGGCCATGGCGCGCAGGCCCGCCTCCACGTCCGCTCCCGCGGAGCGCTCCACCGGAGGCGTGCGCGTGTAGCCCGGCGCGAGCACATTGACGGTGACGCCGCAGTCGCCCAGCTCCTGCACCAGCGCCGACGCGAAACCGACGAGCCCCATGCGAGACATGCCGGAGAGGGCGAAGCGGGCCACCGGGCGCACCACCGTCTCGGAGGTGATGAGCAGCAGGCGTCCCCAGTGCGCGGCCTTCATGTACGGCAGCGCCGCCAGGGCCAGGTTGATGGCGGGCAGCGTCACCACGTTCATCGCGTCCTGGTACGCCTGGATGCTGAACTGCGTCGCCGGTCCCGGCGGCGGCCCGGCGCTGTTCGTCACGGTGATGTGGATGCCGCCCAGCTTGCTGGCGACGTCCTCCACCCATGCCTTCGCGGCGCCGTGGTCCTTCAGGTCCACGGCGGTGGCGAGCACCTTCCCGCCGCGAGACAGCGCCTTGAGGCTCGCTTCCGCCCGGGCGAGCTTCTCCGCGTCGCGCGCGCCGATGGCGACGTGGGCACCTTCCTTCACCAGCTCCTCCGCCACGGCCAGCCCCAGCCCGCTCGAGCCTCCGGCGATGAGGGCGACTTTATTGGCCAGTCCCAGTTCCAAAGGTGTCCCTCCTCGAGTCCGCGGCGTTCACTGACTGCTCGGGATGCACGACGTGCATGGAAGGGGGCGACGCGCGGCCGTAGCGGTAGCGCCCCATCAGCGGCCACGCCAGCGCGGAGGCCACGGCCTTCGCCCGCGTGGACAGCTCCTTGCGCCACGTGTCGTCCCCGGCCCGGAGCAGCGTGGGCCCGCTCAGGAAGCGGTCCGGGTTGCCGGTGACGGTGTGGTTCTTCCCCAGGTTGACGGTGCGCACGTGCACCGGGTTCTTCGAGCGCTCCACCCCGATGAGCGACAGCAGGCTGTCCACGGTGGCGGCCGGCTCGGAGATGAAGTCCTCGTAGCGCAGGAACAGCGAGCGCTCCGGGTAGCGCCGCGTGACGAGCTCGGAGCCGACGTTGAACCCGAGCCAGTACGCGGTGCTGCGCGCCGCGGACATGGGCACGACGTACTGCTTCGTCTTCGTCCACGAGTGCGCGACGGCGCGCGGATCTCGCACCAGGTGCAGGTAGTACGGGCGGATGCCCTCCACGTGCGGCAGCAGCGCCGCCTCGGAGGGGAACTTGCCGCTGTCCACGATGACGCTCGCACCCGTGGCGTCGGAGATGGTGCGGTACGTCTTCGCCAGCAGGTCGGCGTGCTCGCGCAGGGCCGGTGAGGGCGAGTCCTGCCGCAGCACGCGCAGCGTGTGGCGCGTGCGCACCGTGTCCTGCTGCCGTCGCACCACGCGCGCGGCGTGCTCGCGCGGCGTCTCACCGGGGGCCACGCCCTGCTGGAGCACCTTGGACCAGAGCGCGCACTCCACCAGCTGCGCGCCACAGCCGCACAGCGTGTTGGAGCCGTTCCCGTGGGCGTTCTTCCACAGGAAGCTCAGCTCCCCGGTGTGGAAGCACCCTGGGACTTCATTGAGCACGTTGCCGATGATGGTGCTGCCGCTGCGACACCAGCCGGTGACGTAGAGGACGGTGAGCGGACTCATGGGCGCAGCGCGGCGTGGAAGAAGTGCGTGGGCAGGTGGACGGCCAGCGCCTCGTAGATTTCGCCGCAGACCGCCAGGCCCTCGCGCGGGAAGATGCCCGGGGGCGGCTCCGCGAAGCGGATTTCGGAGCGGCCGGAGTCGTAGATGGTGGCGCCCGCGGTGAAGTCACCGACGACGACGGTGCCCTGGGAGACCATGCGCGTGCGGCAGATGCGGATGCCCATGGCGGACAGCTCCGCCAGCAGGCCGTTCTGCCCGAGGAGGTACTGGTAGTAGTCCACCGAGTTGATGAGGATGCCGTCCGCCGAGCCGCCCATCTGCTCGACTTCGGCGCACGCGGCGAGCAGCGAGGACACCGGGTCCTTGCGCGCCGGCAGGCGGGTGACGCCGGGCGTCTCCAGGATGCCGCGCACGCGGTCTCCGCCCTTGCCGATGGTGAGCGCCTGGTTCTCCGCCGTGCACAGGCGCACCAGCAGGCGGAAGTCGATGAACTGCGCGAGCGCCTCCGGGTCGTCCAGCAGGTTGGGGGGCAGCTGAATCCAGCCCGTGGTGGGCCGCAGCGGCTGCTGGTCGAAGTGGAACTCGAACCCCGCCTCCGGCCGCAGCGTCACGTCCTGCACGTGGGCGCCGGGCGCGACGGTGGGGTGCGTCTCGTACCAGTAGCGGGCCTGGGGCTTGTCGGACGGCTTCACCTTGAAGAGGGCGCGCACGGCCACGCGGGGGCGGCGCTTGAAGCCCGGGAAGTCCTCGGTGATGGTGGTGGAGAACTGGGCACGCGCCTTCGTGCCGTCCTTCTTCACGGCGGCGGCGAAGACAGCGCCGGGCGACAGGGGGGTAGGCTCCGGGGACAGCGTGCTCATGGTGTGCCTTTCGCGCTCTCGCGTCAGAGGGGGTGGAGGCCGCGGAAGCCGAGGCCTTCCGTCTCGGGTCTGCCAAGCATCAGGTTGAGGACGTGCACGGCGGTGCCGGCCGCGCCCTTCACCAGGTTGTCCAGCGCGGCATTCACCACGATGCGGCCGCGCTCGGTGTCCACGTCCACGGCCAGGTCGCAGTGGTTGGTGCCCAGCAGCGGGCCCGGCTCGGGGAAGGGGGACGCGCTCGCGTTGGGCCGCAGCACGTGGACGAAGGGCTTCTCCCGGTAGCTGGAGGCCAGGGCGCGCAGCGGCTCGGACTCGTCCAGGGGGCGCGCTGCGAAGGCGTGCACGGTGGCCAGCACGCCGCGCACGCTGGGGACGGCCGTGGCGCTGAAGTGGATGGTGGGGCGCTGGCCGGTGAGGCGCGCGGTGATGCCCTCCAGCTCGCCCGTGTGCCGGTGGCCCACCGGCTTGTAGCAGCGCAGCGCGGAGGCGCGCTCCGGGTGGTGGGACGCGCGGTCCGGCGTCGAGCCGCCGCCCGAAGAGCCCGTCTTCGCGTCCACGATGATGTCCGGCTTCACCAGCCCCGCGCGCACCAGCGGCAGCAGGGCCAGCAGCGCCGCGTGCGCCATGCAGCCGGGCACCGCGACGAGCCGCGCATTCGGAAGCTGGTCGGCCGTCCACTCCGGCAGGCCGTAGACGAACTCCGGCGCGTTGGCGGGACGAGGATGCTTGCGGTACCAGCGCGCGTGCTCGGCGTCCTCCAGCCGGAAGTCCGCGCTGAGGTCCACGACGCGGCCCGCCAGCTCGCTCACGCGCGGCCAGCGCTGCAGCAACCCGCCCTGCGGCATGCAGCTCAGCAGCACGTCGCACGGCCCCAGCTGCTCGTGCGGTACGAAGCGCAGCGCGCTCAGTCCGCGCAGGTGCGGGTGCGGGTAGTCCAGCCGCTTGCCCGCGAACTGGTCGGACGTGGCCTGCACCACCTCCACGGCGGGGTGGGCCAGCAGGAGCCGCAGCACCTCGCCGCCCGTGTAGCCGCTGGCCCCCAGCACCGCGACGCGCGTCATCGCAGCACCCCGAGGACGTAGTCCGCCATCAGCTCCGGGAGGGGAATGCCGGTGACTTCGATGCTGCGCGCGAACTCCACGCAGTGGTTGATTTCATTCACCAGCACCTTGCCGTCGCGCGTCTCCAGCAGGTCCACGGCGAGGATGTCGCCACCCACGGCCTCGGCCGCGCGCTCGGCGAGCTTCGCGTGGGAGGGCGGCACGTCGTACCGCTCGGGCATGGCGCCGCGCGCGGTGTTGGTAATCCAGTGCTCCGAGCGGCGGCGGATGCCGCCCACGGCCTTGCCCATGACGTAGACGCGCAGGTCATAGCCCGGCTTGTCGATGTACTGCTGCACGAGCGCGACGTGGTCCGACGCGCCGCCCATCTCGAAGCGCATGGACATGAGCCCCTCCGCCGCGCTCTTGCTGTCCATGCGCGCCACCATGCGGCCCCACGAGCCCGTCACCGGCTTCGTCACGGAGGGGTAGCCCCGGCGATCCACCTCAGCCACGCTGGCCTGCTCCTCGAAGCCGAGGAAGGACCAGGGCATGGGCACGTCCTTCGCGGCCAGCGCCAGCGTGGTGAGCGCCTTGTCGCCACACGTGGCGATGGCGTGCGCGCTGTTCAGCACGCGCGAGCCCTTCACCTCCAGGATGGAGGCGAGGTAGCGCGCGCGCGTGAAGGACATGCTGCGCATGAGCACGGGCGCGCCGTCTCCCCAGCGCTCCCTGTCCAGCGACAGCACCAGTCCCGCGTCCGCGTACGAGTCCACGGCGCAGCCGCGCGCACGCAGCGCGTCGGCAATCATCCGCTCCTCGGTGCGCAGGCGCGTGTAGACGAGGTTGACCTTCATGACCGGGCTCACTCGCCCCAGTCTTCTTCCACTTCCGGCGCTTCGGCGAAGCGCAGCGGGGCCAGGCCCACCACCTCGAGCTCCGCCGAGCAGCCTCCACACGTGACGACTTCACCCACCTGGTACCGGTCCCCGGTGATGGGGGCGGCGCACGTAGGACACTCGTTGACTCCGACGCTCTCGAGCTTCTGCGGCTGCATTCTCATCCCCTCCTGAGGGCAGGTTTCAGAGCCGCCCGGCGCGGGCGCGGCAGTGCGTGCAGAATCTGTTCGGCCAGGCTGGCCCCATCAATTCCGTGACGCTTGAGCAGCTCCTCGTGCGAGCCGGCCGTGGAGTCGTAGCGGTCCTGGATGCCGACGCGGACCACTCGCGCGCCCAGCCCCAGCGCGCAGACACTCTCGCATACCGCTCCCCCGAGGCCTCCCACGATGGAGTGCTCCTCCACCGTGAAGAGCAGCTGCGTGCGCTCCACCGTCTCCTGGAGCGCCGCCTCGTCGAGCGGCTTGAGGGTGTGCATGTTGAGCACGCGCGCCGAGACGCCCTGCGCCTCCAGGAGCGTTGCGGCCTCCATCGCCACACAGACGCCGACCTCGCCGTGGGCGACGAGGCCCACGTCGTCGCCCTCGCGCAGGCACACGGCCCGGCCGATCTGGAAGTCGGGGCGCGGCAGGTCCAGCCGGCTCACGCGGTTGCGGCCGAGCCGCAGGTACACCGGGCCCTCGAAGTCCACGAGCGCGCGGATGGCCTGCACCGTCTCCAGGGCGTCCGCGGGGGACACCACCGTCATCCCCGGCATGGAGCGGAGGATGGCCAGGTCTTCAATGGCGTGGTGCGTGGGCCCGAAGAACGCGCCGGACAGCCCGCCGTAGTCGCAGACGAGCTTCACGTTGGCGCGCCCGTAGGCCATGCCGAGCCGCACCTGCTCGCACGCGCGCATCGCCCCGAAGGCGGCGAAGGTGTGGGCGAAGACGACCTGCCCGGCGGCGGCCATGCCACACGCCGCGTCGATCATCGTCGCTTCGCAGATGCCCAGGTTGAGGAAGCGGTCGGGGTGGCGCGCCTCGAACGCGTCTCCGCCGCCCGCCAGGTCCGCCTCCAGCAGGACGACGCGTGTGTCGTCGTCCGCGAAGCGCGCCAGCGCGTGCCGGAACACCTGCCGGTTGGACAGGGTGGGGTTCTCCTTCAGCCACGCCTCGGGTGCCACGGCCAGGTCCGCGCCGCCCTGCGCGGGGGCCGTCACGGCGTCACCTCGCCGAGGGAGGCGAGCGCGCGCTTCAGGTGGTCCGCGCTGAAGACGGCGTAGTGCGGGCCCTTGCCGCGCAGCATGGGCACGCCCGCGCCCTTCTGCGTGTTGGCGACGAGGGCGCGGGGCCCGTCGCCAGGGACCTCCAGCGCGGTACAGAGCGCGTTCAAGTCGTGTCCGTCCACCTCGGCCGTCTGCAGGCCGAAGGCGCGCAGCCGCTCGCCGAGCGCCTTCTGCGACAGGATGGACTCGGTGGGCCCGTCGTTCTGCCCGCCGTTGCGGTCCACGATGACGGTGAGGTTCTGCAGCCGGTGGTGGGCGGCGATCTGCAGCGCCTCCCAGTTCGAGCCCTCGCCCATCTCCCCGTCGCCGCAGACGACGTAGACGCGGTTGGGCCGCTGGCGCATCCGGTGGCCCAGCGCGAGCCCCACGCCCAGCCCCAGTCCGTGCCCGAGGCTGCCCGTGGGGAAGTCCACCCCCGGCACCTTCGCGCTCACGTGGCCGGTGAGGTGGCTGCCCTCCGCGTTGTAGCCGCGCACCAGCTCTTCGACGTCGATGAAGCCGAACTCCGCCAGCGCGGCGTAGAGCCCGGCGGCCGCATGGCCCTTGGACAGGATGAGGTGGTCCCTGACTTCGGCGCGGGGCGCGCTCGGGTCCACCTTCATGACGCGACCGAGCAACGCCACGAGGATGTCCACCACGGACAGCGAGCCGCCGAGGTGGCAGCCGGTGGACGTCGCCGCGAGCCGGACGATGGTCCGGCGGATGCGACGCGCGCGCTCCTCGAGGGGTACCTGGGCCATGGGTGTCATTCCGTCCGCAGGGGTTCGGACGTCATCGTCTCTGTCGAAGATTCCTGGCTTTGCGGCGCAAGCTAGGAAACCTGAAGCGCGCAAGTCAATGTGTGTGATTGAGATACAGAGCAATGGAGTGTGTGGAATCGCAGCCTTGCACGAAAAACGTGTGAAAGCTATGGTCGCGCGCGGCCGCGTTGGCCCACCAGATCCCAGGGAGTGTGCGCGAGATGGCGGGAGGTATCGGCAGGGGCCCGGCGCAGGAGAAGGGGACGCTGTATCGGAGTCGTGGTTGGTGGCGTGACGAGACGGTACTCGACGATCTGCGCCGTGCCATCCAGGCCCATCCGGACAAGCTGGCCATCGTGGCTGCCCGCTACTTCGCGAAGGATGTCACCAAGCTGACATACGCGGAGCTGGGCCGATACACAGAGCGTTTCGCGGTCGCACTGCTGGAGCTGGGCGTGGGACGCGGGCAGCTGGTGGCGGTACAGCTTCCGAATTGGTGGCAATTTACAGCGCTGGCGCTGGCGTGTGCGCGCATCGGCGCTGTCATCGCGCCCATTCCCCCGGACTACCGGCGCCGCGAGGTGGAGTTCATCCTCGGCAGGACGGAGGCGTCCGTCTACGTCGGGCCGGCGAGCTGGACGGGCCACTCGCACCGCGACATGGCCCGGGAGCTGGCGCGGGCGCTGCCGACACTGAAACATCGCATCCTCATCGGATTGGATACCCAGACACCGCGTGAAGATGGCGAGCTGGATTTCGATACGCACTTCATCCAGCGGCACTGGGAGGACGAGCGCCCGAAGAGTGTGCTGGACGCACTGTCGGCGCGCGCGGACGACCTGTGCAACGTGCTCTACACGTCTGGGACGACGGGCGAGCCCAAGGGCGTCATCCACTCCCACAACACGAACTACGGCATCACCCGCGCGCTCAGTGACACACTGGGTCTGGGGAACGATGACGTGGTGTCCCTGCCGTCGCTGCTCACCGCGTCGAGCGGGTTCACCTACCTCTACCTGATGCCCATCCTCCTGGGGGCCACCGCCGTCTACATGGACGTGGGGGACCCGGAGCTCACGCTGCGCCTCATCGAGGAGCAGCGCGTCACGTTCATGTATGGGATTCCCACGTACATCATGAATGTGATTGCCGCGAAGCGTAAACACGGGCGTGACACATCGTCGCTCCGGCGGCTCGCCACGGGCTCCATCCCCGTCCCGCCGCACCTCATCGCCGCGGTGCGTGAGGACTTCGGCGTCCAGCTGCACACGCTCTGGGGCATGACGGAGAACGGCGCGGTGACGATCACGCGCCGTGAGGACCCGCCCGAGTGGCCTTCGAGCAGTGATGGGCGTCCGGTGGAGTGGATGGAGGTGAAGGTCGTCCCCGCACTGGCCGAGGATGGCACGCCCTACCCGGAGGGGACGGGGCGGCTGCTGGTGCGCGGCGCCAGCCAGTGCCTGGGCTACTTCAAGCGCGAGGACATCTACTCCGCGTGCGTGGATGCGGACGGCTGGTTCGACACCGGCGACCTCGCGCGGGATGACGGGCGCGGCGGCATCCGCATCGTCGGGCGGCTCAAGGACGTCATCTTCCGGTACGGCCAGAAGATTCCCGTCGTCGAGGTGGAGTCGGCGCTCTACTCCCACCCGAAGGTGAAGGAGGTGGCCGTCGTCGGTCACTCCGACGACCGGATTGGTGGCGAGCGGGTGTGCGCCGTGGTGGTGCCTCGCGAGGACGCGCCGACGCTGGCCGAGCTGCGCAACCACCTGAAGGGGCTCGGCATGTCCAACCAGTACTGGCCGGACCGCCTCGAGGTCGTCGCGGAGATGCCGAAGACGCCCTCGGGGAAGATCCGCAAGTACCTGCTGAGGGAGCGCCTGAAGGAGCTGTCCGCAGCGAAGCCTAGCTGAGCCCGGCCCCCGCCGTGCCAGGAGGAGTGACAACGTGAGCAACGACCAACCCAGCACCCCGCTGATGCAGCGGCTGTCCGGCTATTGGCGAGAGCTGCTCGGGGTAGAGGTCGTCCGTCCGGAGGACCACTTCCTCGAGGTAGGGGGCAACTCGCTGATGGCGACGATGCTCGCCAACCGCATCGAGAAGGACCTGGACGTCCAGCTCTCGATGGTGGACCTGTTCAACACGCTGGAGCACGTCGCCGCGCTTTGCGAGGAGCAGCTTCGCGAGCAGGGCCGCTCCATGCCGGCGGTTTGAGTCTCCCAGACAACGAGGTCCCGACATGAGCGCGCGCGAGCCGAAGCCCCCGGCGTCCCGGAGCCGTAGGCCGCCCCCGGTGGTGCCCGTGCCCAGGGAGGGGGCGCCGCCGCTGTCGTTCGCGCAGCAGCGCATGTGGTTCCTCGCGCAGCTGGACCCGCAAGGCTACGCGTACAACGCGCCCTTCTTCGCGCGCCTGAAGGGACCGCTGGACGTGCCGGCGCTGGAGCGGGCACTGGCCGGCGTGGTGCAACGGCACGAGGCGCTGCGCACCACGTTCACGGAAGTCGAAGGCCAACCCGTGCAGCGCATTTCGCCAGAAGTGGCGGTGCCGCTGCCGGTGGAGTCGCTGGAGGGGCTGCCACAGGAGGCGCGCGAGCGCGAGGTGGTGCGGCGCGCGGAGGAGGACGCGCGGCTGCCGTTCGACCTGGAGGCGGGGCCGCTGCTGCGGGCGAGGCTGCTGCGCGTGGAGGCGGAGGAGCACGTGCTGCTGCTCACTCTGCACCACGTTGCGTGTGACGGGTGGTCGCTCAGCGTGCTGGAGCGTGAGCTGCGGGAGCTGTACGCCGCGTTTCATTCCGGCACGGAGGCCGCGTCGCGGGCGCTGCCGGTGCAGTACGTGGACTACACGCTGTGGCAGCGCGAGTGGCTGAAGGGTGACGTGCTGGAGGCGCAGCTCGCCTGGTGGAAGGAGAAGCTCGGGGGCGTGTCGCCCATGCTGGAGCTCCCCCTGGACCGGCCGAGGCCGCCGGTGCAGTCCATCCAGGGTGCGGTGCTGCACGTGCCCATGCCCGCGGAGCTGATGCGCGCGGCGCTGGAGCGCAGCCGTCAGGAGTCGGTGACGCCCTTCATGCTGCTGCTGGCGGGCTTCCAGGCACTGCTGTCTCGCTACAGCGGGCAGCGGGACGTGGTGGTGGGCACGCCGATTTCGGGGCGCAACCGGGGCGAGCTGGAGGGGCTGATCGGCTTCTTCGCCAACACGCTGGCCCTGCGCGTGGACGTGGAGGAAGGGGAGAGCTTCCGGAGCCTGCTGGGCCGCGTGCGCCAGACGTGCCTGGGGGCGTACGCGCACCAGGACGTGCCCTTCGAGACGCTGGTGGACGCGCTGCAGCCCGTGAGGGACTTGAGCCGCTCGCCGCTGTTCCAGGCGATGTTCGTCCTGCAGAGCGCGCCGCCCCTGGTGCGGCTGGACGGGCTGGTGACGGAGGAGGTGGACTTCGAGCCCGGTGTCTCGAAGTTCGACCTGACGCTGTTCCTGCGGGAGACGGCGGACGGCTGGGTGTGCGTCTGGGAGTACAGCACGGCCCTCTTCGACGAGGCGACGGTGCGCCGCCTCGCGGAGCACTACGTGCGGCTGCTGGACGCGGCGGTCTCCAGGCCGGAGACACGCGTCGCCGACCTGCCGCTGTTGGGGGCCGAGGAGCGCCGACAACTTGTGGAGGAGTGGAGCGGGCCCGTCGACGCGGCCTACAGGCCGGGCCTGATGCACCAGTGGGTGGAAGCGCAGGTGGCGCGCACGCCCGACGCGGTGGCGGTGACGGACGGGCAGGTGGAACTGACGTACGCGCGGCTGGAGGCCCAGGCCAATCAGCTCGCGCATCACCTGGTGGCGCTGGGTGTGAAGCCGGGCGGCACGGTGGGGTTGTGCCTGGAGCGCGGCAGCTTGCGGATGCCGGTGGCGGTGCTGGCCACGCTCAAGGTGGGAGCGGCCTTCCTCCCGCTGGACGCGAGCTACCCGGCGGAGCGACTGGCGCAGATGCTGGAGGACACGGGCGCGCCGGTGGTGCTGGTGCAGGGCCGGCTGGAGGAGGCGCTGCCTCGCGGGCTCCAGGCGAAGGTGGTGCGACTGGAGGAGGAAGCGCAGGCGATTGGCGCGAGGTCCACGCACGCGCTCGCGCTGCCGCTCTCACCGGAGACGCCCTGCTACTTCGTCTACACGTCAGGAAGCACGGGCCGACCGAAGGGCATCGTCATGTCCCACCGGGCGGTGGGCAACATGCTGCGCTGGTTGCTGGAGCGCACGGTGGAC
>NZ_JAAIYA010000009.1:0-286456 GCF_010894405.1 Pyxidicoccus caerfyrddinensis | reverse complement strand
GCTCTCACCGGAGACGCCCTGCTACTTCGTCTACACGTCAGGAAGCACGGGCCGACCGAAGGGCATCGTCATGTCCCACCGGGCGGTGGGCAACATGCTGCGCTGGTTGCTGGAGCGCACGGTGGACCCGAAGGCGACGACGCTGCAGTTCGCCTCGCTGAACTTCGACGTGTCGTTCCAGGAGCTGTTCGGCACGTGGTGCCTGGGTGGCAAGGTGCTGCTCATCACCGCGGAGCTGCGCCGGGAGCCGCTCGCGATGCTGCGCTACATGCGCGCGCACCACGTCGGGCGGCTCTACCTGCCCTTCGTGGCATTGCAGGCGCTGTGCGAAGCGGCCTGGCAGGAGGAGCTGCTCCCGCCGTTGATGGAGGTGGTGACGGCGGGGGAGCAGCTCCAGGTGACTCCGGCGCTGGTGTCCTTCTTCGAGCGACTTCCCGGGTGCGTGCTGGAGAACCAGTACGGCCCATCCGAAGCGCACGTGGTGACGGCGTGGCGCGCGCGCGGCGCACCCTCGAAGTGGCCCGCGTTGCCGCCGGTGGGCGTGCCCATCCACAACGCGCAGATCTACGTGCTCGACGAGCGCGGTGAGCCGTGCCCGGTGGGCGTGGCCGGCGAGCTGTACGTCGGCGGCGCGAGCGTCGCGCACGGCTATCACGGCAGACCGGAGCTGACGGCGGAGCGCTTCCTCCCGGACGCACTGAGTGGGCTGTCCGGAGGGCGGCTGTACCGGACGGGGGACAAGGCGCGCTGGCTGGGGGACGGCAATATCGAGTTCCTCGGCCGCCTGGACGGACAGGTGAAGGTGCGCGGCTTCCGGGTGGAGCTGGGCGAGGTGGAGGTGGCGCTCCGCGCGCTGCCGGGCGTGAAGGACGCGGCGGCGGCGGTGGACGTGGGGACGAAGCGGCTTGTCGGCTACGTGGTGCAGGGCGCGCACGATGCGTGGGATGCGGAGGCGCTCAAGCGGCAGCTCGGGCGCGCACTGCCCGAGTACATGGTGCCCTCCGTGCTGGTGCGGCTGGAGGCGCTGCCCCTGGCACCCACCGGGAAGGTGGACCGCAAGGCGCTGCCTGCGCCGGACATCACCCGCCAGGAACTCGGGAGCGGCTACGAGGCGCCGCGCAACGCGCTGGAGCAGCAGTTGGCGCAGGTCTGGGAAGAGGTGCTGGGCGTGCGTCCCGTCGGCGTGAGGGACGACTTCTTCGCGATGGGCGGACACTCGCTGCTGGCGACCCGGGTGGTGTCACGGCTGCGCGAGGCGCTGGGTCGCGAGGTGCCGGTGCGCCTGTTGTTCGAGTCGCCCACCGTGGCCGCCCTGGCGGAGCGACTGCACGAGCTGGCTCGGAGCGCGCCGCCTCCGCAGCGGCCTGCGCTGGTGCCCGCGCCGAGGCCGGAAGAGCTGCCGCTCTCCTTCGCGCAGCAGCGCCTGTGGTTCCTGGGCCAGCTGAACGCGGGCGGGGCCACGTACAACCTGCCCTTCATCCTGCGGCTGACGGGACGGCTGGACGTGGCGGCGCTGGAGGGCGCCATCGCGCAGGTGGTGCGCCGGCACGAGGCGCTGCGCACGACCTTCACGGAGGTGCAGGGCCAGCCGGTGCAGCGAGTCGTACCGGAGCTGGCGGTGCCCGTGCCGGTGGAGGACCTGGAGGCGCGGGACGGCGAGACGGTGGAGGACGCGCTGCGACGCCGCGTGGTGGACGCGTTCCACGGAACCTTCGACCTGGAGCACGGCCCGCTGCTGCGCGCGGTGCTGCTGCGCGTGGCGGCCGAGGAGCACGTGCTGGTGCTGGTGGTGCACCACATCGTGGCGGACGGCTGGTCCATGGGCGTGCTGTGCCGCGACCTGGAAGCGCTGTACGCGGCGAACGTGACGGGGCAGCAGCCGGCGCTGGAGCCGCCCGCGGTGCAGTACGCGGACTACGCGGTCTGGCAGCGCGACTGGCTGAAGGGCGAGGTGCTGGAGCAGCAACTGGCGTGGTGGCGTGAGCAGCTCGACGGCGCGCCTTCCGTGCTGGAGCTGCCTGGAGATCGGCCGCGCCCGGCGGTGCAGACGTTCCGGGGCGAGAGCCTTCCGGTGAAGCTGTCCCCCGAGCTCGGCGCGGCCCTGCGGGAGCTGAGCCGGCGTGAGGGCGTGACGCTGTACATGACGCTGCTCTCGGCCTTCCAGGTGCTGCTGGCGCGCTACAGCGGGCAGTGGGACGTCGTCGTCGGCTCGCCGATTTCAGGCCGCACGTCGAAGGAGGTGGAGGGGCTCGTCGGCTTCTTCGTCAACACACTGGCCCTGCGCGCGCGCATGGATGCCCGCTCCTCGTTCCGTACGCTGCTGCGCCAGGTGAAGGAGACGGTGCTGGGGGCCTTCGCTCACCAGGACCTGCCCTTCGAGAAGCTGGTGGAGGACCTGCGTCCCGAGCGCGACTTGAGCCGCTCGCCGCTGTTCCAGGTGCTCTTCACCCTGCAAGGGTTCTCTCCCACCGTGACGCTGCCGGGCCTCACCGCGCGCACGTGGGACTTCGCCAGCACCATCGCCAAGTTCGACCTCGAGCTGCTGCTCGTCGACGCCTCGCAGGACGAAATCGCCGGCCAGCTCATCTACAACGCGGACCTCTTCGAGCCGTCCACGGTGGGCCGGATGGCGGACTGTTTCCTCGCGCTGCTGCGGGGACTGGTGGCCGAGCCGAACGCGCGGCTGGGTGCGCTGCCGCTGCTGCCGGCCGCCGAGCGTCTGCGCGTCCTGGAGACCTGGAACGCCACCGAGGTGGACTTCCCGAGGGACGCCTGCGTCCACCACCTCTTCGAGGCGGAAGCGGCGAGGCGCCCCGACGCGGTGGCGCTGGAGTTCGGCGACGAGCGGCTGACGTATGCGCAACTGGACGCGCGCGCCAACCAACTCGCCTGGGCGCTGATGCAGCGGGGCGTGGGCCCGGACACGCTGGTGGCGGTGTGCCTGGAGCGCTCGGTGGAGCTCATCGTGTCGCTGCTCGCCATCCTCAAGGCGGGCGGCGCGTACGTGCCCCTGGAGTCCAGCTACCCGGCGCAGCGACTGGAGCAGATGCTGGAGGACTCGCGCCCGCGACTGCTGCTCACCACGCGCGCGCTGCTCGGGCAACTGCCGGCGCAGGCGCTGCCGGAGCTGATGCTGGTGGAGGAGGAGCGGTTGGCGTCGCGGCCGGAGATGGCGCCGCGCGCGGCGGTGGGCGGGCGGAACCTGGCCTACGTGGACTTCACGTCGGGAAGCACGGGGCGCCCGAAGGGCGTGGCCGTGGAGCACCGGGGCGTGCTGCGGCTGCTGTACGGCGCGCCCTACGCGCGGCTGGGCCCGGAGGAGACGTTCCTGCTCATCGCGCCCATCTCCTTCGACGCCTCCACGCTGGAGGTGTGGGGACCGCTGTGCCTCGGAGGGAGGCTGGTGGTCTTCCCGCCGCGCTCCCCCAGTGACCTCGACCTGCTGACAGAGGTGCTGACGCGGCACGGAGTGACGTTGCTGCACCTGACGGCGGGCCTGTTCAGCCAGATGGTGGACCTGCGCATGGAGGGCCTGCGGGGCGTGCGGCAGTTGCTGACGGGCGGAGACGTGGTGTCCGCGCCGCACGTGAGGAAGACGCTGGAGGAGCTGCGCATTCCAGTGACGGCCTGCTACGGCCCGACGGAAGGGACGCTCTTCACGTCCACCCACCGCATGACGCGGCTGGAGGACGTGGGGACGGCGGTGCCCATCGGCCGGCCCATCGGAAACACGCAGGTGTACGTGCTGGACGCTGGCTTCGAGCCGGTGCCGCCAGGCGTGGCCGGAGAGCTCTTCATCGGCGGAGACGGGCTCGCGCGCGGCTACCTGCGCCAGCCGGACGTGACGGCTGACCGCTTCATTCCCAATCCCTTCAGCCGGGTTCCGGGAGAACGGCTGTACCGCACCGGAGACCTGGCGCGCTGGCGCGGGGACGGAGTGCTGGAGTTCCTCGGCCGGCGCGACAGCCAGGTGAAGGTGCGCGGCTACCGCATCGAACTGGCGGAGGTGGATGCCGCGCTGCTGCGCTGCCCCGGGGTGAAGGAGGGGCTGGTGGTGGTGCGCGAAGGCGTCGGCGGCAAGCGGCTGGTCGCGTACTACGTCGAGTCGCCGGGACAGTCCCTGAGCGCGGCGCAGGTGCGGGAGGCGATGAAGGGGGCGCTGCCGGAGTTCATGGTGCCCTCGGCCTTCGTGCGGCTGCCCGCGCTGCCGCTGACGGCGAACGGGAAGGTGGACCGCAAGGCGCTGCCCGCGCCGGAGGCGGAGGGCTCGGGCGAGGCGGGCTCATCGGCGCCTCGGACGGCGATGGAGGAGGTGGTGGCGGGCATCTGGGCGCCGCTGCTCGGCCTGGAGCGCGTGGGGGTGGACGACAACTTCTTCACGCTGGGCGGGCACTCGCTGCTGGCGACGCGGGTGGTGTCTCGGCTGCGCGAGGTGCTCGGCCGCGCCGTGCCGGTGCGCCTGCTGTTCGAGGCCCCCACCGTGGCCGCGCTCGCCGAGCGGCTGGATGGACTGCGAGGGGAGCAGGACTTCAAGGCGCCACCCCTGGTGCCGGCGTCGCGGCAGGGCGCGCTGCCGCTGTCGTTCGCGCAGCAGCGGCTGTGGTTCCTGCGGCAGCTCGACACGGACGGCTATGCGTACAACGTGCCCTTCGTACTGCGGTTGAAGGGACGGCTGGAGGTGGCCGCGCTGGCGCAGGCGATGGCGCAGGTGGTGAGGCGGCACGAGGCGCTGCGGACGACGTTCGCCGAGGTGCAGGGCCAGCCCGTGCAGCGCATTGCTCCGGAGCTGACGGTGCCCGTGCCGGTGGCGGACCTGGACGTCCGGGACGGGGAAGAGGTGGAGGCCGCGCTGCGGCGGCGTGTGGTGGGGGCGACGCAGACGCCTTTCGACCTGGAGCACGGACCCCTGTTGCGCGCGCAGTTGCTGCGCGTGACGGCCGAGGAGCACGTGCTGGTGGTGGTGCTGCACCACATCGTGGCGGACGGCTGGTCCATGGGCGTGATGTCCCGCGAGCTGGAGGTGCTCTACACGGCCGCCATGGCGGGTGAGGAAGCCACCCTCGAAGCTCCGCCGGTGCAGTACGCGGACTACGCCGTATGGCAGCGCGCGTGGCTGAAGGGCGAGGTGCTGGAGCAGCAATTGGCCTGGTGGCGCGAGCAGCTCGATGGAGCGCCGGCCGTGTTGGAGCTCCCCCTCGACAGGCCCCGCCCCGCGCTGCAGACGTTCCGGGGCGCGACCCTGACGGCGAAGCTGTCACCGGAGCTGAGCGCGGGGCTCAAGGAGCTGAGCCGGCGCGAGGGCGTGACGCTGTACATGACGCTGCTGGCCGGCTACCAGGCGCTGCTGGCGCGCTACAGCGGGCAGTGGGACATGGTGGTGGGCTCGCCCATGGCGGGCCGCACGGTGAAGGAGACGGAGGGGCTCATCGGCTTCTTCGTCAGCACGCTGGCGCTGCGACTGCGAGCCACCCGGGAGCAGAGCTTCCGCGAGCTGCTGCACCACACGCGCGAGGCGGTGCTGGGTGCCTTCGCGCATCAGGACGTGCCCTTCGAGACGCTGGTGGACGACCTGCGGCTGGAGCGCGACTTGAGCCGCTCGCCCCTGTTCCAGGTGGCCTTCGCACTCAACGGCCCCGCGCCCATTCCTGCCTTCCCCGGGCTTACCGCGGCGACGGTGGACTTCGATCCGGGCATGGCGAAGTTCGACCTCGCGCTCTCGGTGCGGGAGGACGAGGACGGGCTGACGGGCCTCTGGGAGCGCAACACCGCGCTCTTCGATGAGGTGACGGTCGCCCGCATTGCAGAGCACTTCGCACGGCTGCTGGAGGTGGTCGTCGCGCGCCCGGAGGCCGTGCCCGGCACGCTGCCACTGCTCAGCGAGGCGGAGCGGCATCTCGTCCTCGTGGAGTGGAACGCGTACCGGACGGAGTATCCGCCGAACGTGCCCGTCCCCGAGGGACTCGAAGTGCCGGAGGAGCCGAGGCCGGAGGCACGCGTCTACGTGCTGGACGAGGCGCTGGAGCCGGTGCCCGTGGGCGTGTGGGGCGCGCTGTGGCTCGGAGGCGCACGGCTCGCGGGCGTGGCGTCCGAGGTGGAGCGGTTCGTTCCTGATTCGCTGTGGGGCGAGCCGGGAGCAAGGATGTACCGCACCGGCGTCTTCGGACGCTGGCGGCCGGGTGGAACGCTGGAGGTCCGCGAGCGCCTCGACGCACCGGTGAAGGTGAAGGCCCCGCGCGCGGGTGGCCGCCGCATGGCCCTGTCCGTGCTCGAAGCCGCGGCGTCGGCGCCGGAAGGACACGTCGCGCCACGGACGGCGATGGAGCGCCTGGTGGCCACCACCTGGGCGCCGCTGCTGGGACTGCGGCACGTGGGTGCGGAAGACCACTTCTTCGAGCGGGGCGGTCACTCGCTGCTCGTCATGCAGGTGGTGTCGCGGCTCAAGGAATCCCTGGGCCGCGACGTGCCCGTGCGGTTGCTCTTCGAAGCACCCACGGTCGCCATGCTGGCCGAGCGGCTCCAGGAACTGGTGAAGGGCGCGCCCGAGTCGCGACGGCGGCCGCTGATGCCCATGCCAGTGGGAGAGGACGCGCTGCCGCTGTCCTTCGCGCAGCAGCGCCTCTGGTTCTTCGACCGGCTCCAGCCGCAGAGCCCGCTCTACAACATCCCCCTGGCGCTGAGGCTGGAGGGCGCGCTCGACGTGCCCGCGCTGGAGCGCAGCCTCGCCGAGTTGGTGCGGCGTCACGAGTCGTTGCGGACGACGTTCCATCAGGACGTGGGAGGCGCCGTGCAGCGCATCGGCGCACCCACGCCGCTGCCGCTGCCGGCGGTGGACCTGCGCGACGTGCCCGAGGAGCTGCGCGAGCAGGAAGTCGCGCGGCTGAGCAGTGAGGACGCGCGGCGTCCCTTCGACCTGGAGCGGGGGCCGCTGCTGCGCGCCACGCTGCTGCGGGTGAAGGACGAGGAGCACGTGCTGGTGCTGGTGGTGCACCACATCGTGGCGGACGGCTGGTCCATGGGCGTGCTGTCCCGGGAGCTGGGGACGCTCTACGCGGCGCAGGTGAAGGGAGAGGAAGCGGGGCTGGCGGCGCCGCAGGTGCAGTACGCGGACTATGCGGTGTGGCAGCGCGCGTGGCTGAAGGGCGAGGTGCTGGAGGAACAGCTCGCGTGGTGGCGCCAGCAGCTCGAAGGCGCCACCGGGGTGCTGGAGCTTCCCATCGACAAGCCCCGACCGGCGGTGCAGACGTTCCAGGGCGCGTGGCACGCGGTGCGCCTGCCCACGGAGCTGAGCGCGGGGCTGAAGGAGCTGAGCCAGCGCGAGGGCGTGACGCTGTACATGACGCTGCTGGCGGGCTTCCAGGTGCTGCTGGCTCGCTACAGCGGGCAGTGGGACATGGTGCTCGGCTCGCCGATTTCAGGCCGCACGGCGAAGGAGGTGGAAGACCTCATCGGCTTCTTCGTCAACACGCTGGCGCTGCGCATCCGCGCGACGGGGACGATGAGCTTCCGCGAGCTGCTGCACCAGGTCCGTGAGACGGTGCTCGGCGCCTTCGCGCATCAGGACGTGCCCTTCGAGACGCTGGTGGATGCACTGCGTCCGCGGCGGGACTTGAGCCGCTCGCCCCTCTTCCAGGTGGTGTTCGCGCTGCAGAACGCGCCGACGTCGGGGCTGTCGCTGCCGGGGCTGAAGTCGCGGCTGGTGGACATCGACGCGAAGACGTCCAAGGTCGACCTCGCGCTGTCGCTGCGCGAGTCGCCCGAGGGGCTCGACGGCGCCATCGAATACAACACCGACCTCTTCGAGGTCTCCACCATCGAGCGGCTCGCGCGGCACCTGGAGCGCCTGCTGCAAGCCGTGGTGGCCGAGCCCACGCGAGGGCTGCGCGAGCTGCCGCTGATGAGCGACGCGGAGCAGGCGCGGGTGCTGGCCTGGGGTGGCAGCGAAGCGCCCTTCGAGGGTGACTGCATCCACCGCCTGTTCGAAGCGCAGGTGGCGAGGACGCCGGACGCCGTGGCGCTGGAGATGGAGGGCCAGTCGCTCACCTACGCCCAGCTCGACGCGCGCGCCAACGCGCTGGCCGGCGTGCTGCGCCAGCGGGGCGTGGGGCCCGAGGTGCTGGTGGGCCTGTGCGTGGAGCGCGGCATGGACCTGGTGGTGGGCATGTTCGCCACCCTCAAGGCGGGAGGTGCCTACCTGCCGATGGACCCGGACCATCCGCCGGAGCGGCTCGCGTACATGCTGGAGAACGCGCGCGCGGCGCTGCTGGTGACTCGCGAGCGGTACGCGTCCCGGCTGTCCTATCGCGGGCCCACACTGTTGCTCGAGGACGGCGTGGTGCCTGTCCCGGCGGAGCCCTGGCGGCCCGTGCGTGAAGTCACGCCGCGAAACCTCGCCTACGTCATCTTCACCTCCGGGAGTACGGGGCGCCCCAAGGGCGCGCTGCTCGAGCACCGGGGCGTGGCCAACCTCGTCGAAATCGCGCGCGAGAGACTGGGGCTCGGGCCGGGAAGCCGCGTGCTGCAGTTCGCGCCGATGAGCTTCGATGCCTCGGTGTGGGAAATCTATCCGCCGCTGCTGACCGGCGGGACGGTGTGCCTGGCCCGCCGCGAACAGGTGGCCCCGGGCGAGCCGCTGGCCGAGCTGCTGGCTCGCGAGCGCATCACCGTGGCGACACTGCCGCCGTCGGTGCTGGCGGTGCTGCCGGACGTGGAGCTGCCGGAGCTGAAGGTCCTGGTGTCCGCGGGCGAGGCCTGCACGGCGGACCTGGTGTCGCGCTGGGGCCAGGGCCGGCGCTTCATCAACGGCTACGGCCCGACGGAGAGCACGGTGTGCACCACGCTGGGCGAGTGCCGCCCGGGCGAGCGGCCGATGATTGGCACGCCGGCCCGCAACCTCGTGGTGCGGGTGATGGACGAGACAGGACACCTGGTACCGCCGGGCGTCTGGGGCGAGCTGTGTCTGGGCGGCGCAGGGCAGGCGCGTGGCTACCTGGGCCGTCCGGACCTGACGGCGGAGCGCTTCGTGCCAGACCCGTTCCGCGAGGGACAGCGGCTGTACCGGACGGGCGACGTGGTGCGGTTCCGCGATGACGGCCGGCTGGAGTACCTGCGGCGCGCCGACTCGCAGGTGAAGGTGCGCGGCGTGCGCGTGGAGCCGGCGGAAGCGCGCGAGGCGCTCGCGGAGCACCCGGGCGTGCAGTCCGTGGTGGTGATGGGGCGCGAGGACGTGCCCGGCGAGACGCGCCTGGTGGCGTACGTCGTGCCCGCGCAGGGAGAGACGCTGACGACCGACGTGCTGCGCGCGTGGCTGCGGCGCTCGCTGCCGGAGCCCGCGGTGCCCTCGGCCTTCGTGGTGCTGGACGCGCTCCCGCTGACGCCGAACGGGAAGCCCGACTGGAAGGCGCTGCCCGTACCGGATGCGAGCCGGCCCGAGCTGAGCAGCGGCTACGTGGCGCCGGAGGAGGGACTGGAGAGGGGGCTGGCGCTGCTCTGGGCGGAGGTGCTGAAGCTGGACAAGGTGGGCGCCGGGGACAACTTCTTCGACCTGGGTGGCAACTCGCTGCTCCTGCAGGCGGTGCACGCGCGCATGGATGCGCGGGTGGGCCGCAAGGTGCCGCTGGTGGAGCTGTTCCAGTTCCCCACCGTGCGTGCGCTGGCCGCGCACCTGGCGAAGGGCTCCGGGCCGGCGGACCCGCCTCCGGCAACGGCGGCCTCCGCCGAGGACAGGGCGGAGGGACGGCGCCGCCTCTCGCGACAGCGGCGCCTGCGTCCGGGCTCGGACTAGCGAATCAGCCGCGCCAGCCGCGCGCCGAGCCCCTCCGCATGGGGGGGCAGCAGCATGCTGGTGTGGTCTCCAGGGGTGACCTCCACCCGCACCGCCGCGCCGAATCGCATCCAGCCCCGCTCCGCGTGGTCGGGCTGGCCCGGGGTGGTCTCGTCGGCGAGGAAGTACTGCACCTCGCCGCCCTCCCAGCGCGGCGGCGCATACCGGCTCATGGCGACGCCATTCGCGAGCCACACGTCAATCTGCCGCCGCGCCTGTTCGAGGCTCGGGAACACGGGCTCGGTGCCCGTCTTCAGGGCGTGCTCCTGGAGCAACCGGAACTGCTCCTCCAGCGGCAGTCCGCGCAGCTGATCGGCGGAGATGGCACGGCGCACGAGGGACGACAGCAGCTCCGCGCCGTCCATGCTCCAGGAGCCGAGCTTGCTCGGCGCGGGCGTGTCGACCATCGCGCACAGGGGCACCGACTGCCCCTCCGCCGAGAGCCTGCGGGCCATCTCGTAGACAACCATGCCGCCGAACGAAGCACCCACGAGCAGGTACGGGCCGGTGGGTTGCACCTTCCGGATGACGTCGAGGTAGTGCGCCGCCATCTCCTCCACCGAGGTCTGGCACGGACGGCCCTCGGTCAGCCCCACGGCCTCGATGCCGTAGATGGGCCGCTCGGGGGAGATGCTCCGCGCGAGGTCACGGTAGAAGAGCACCTGACCGGCGGCCGCGTGCACGATGAAGACGGGCGTTCCGCGTGAGCCGGCCTGGAGCGTCACGAGGCAGTCCGGCTGCGTCTCCCTGGCTGGCGATGCGTCACGGGGGGCACCCACCCGCTGCGCGAGCTGCGCCACCGTCGGGCCCTCCAGGACCGCCCTCAGCGCGAGCCGGACGCCGAAGCGCTCCTCGATGCGCGCCGTCAGTCGCAGCGCGATGAGCGAGTCCCCGCCCAGCGCGAAGAAGTCATCGTGGATGCCCACCTCGTCGAGGTGGAACAGCTGCTGGAAGCACTCGATGAGCTGCGCCTCGGTGGCGTCGCGAGGCGGTACGGGTGCAGCCCCCTTCCTCGCTCTCCGGGGGGACGGAGATGCGGCCACGGGGCGGTGCTCGGTGGCGCGCGGGCTCGATGCCGCCGGAGCCGCCGCCTCAATCCAATACCGCTCGCGGTCGAAGCTGTACGTTGGCAGCGTCACCCGGCGGCGGCGCTCCCCGTCGCGGAAGTGCTCCCAGTCGACGGGGACTCCCGCGAGCCACGCCTCGCCGAGCGGAGCGAGCGAGCCCCCCTGCCGCGCCCCCGTGCCCGGCAGCGTGGCGATGACCGGCTGGGACGCAAGTGCCGGATGCTGGCGCGCCAGCGAGGTGAGGGTGGTGCCAGGCCCCACTTCGATGAGCGCCCGCTCTCCGGACGCGAGCACCAGGGACAGCGCGTCGGAGAACCGCACCGTCTCGCGCAGGTGCCGGCTCCAGTACGCGGGGTCCACGGCCTCGCGCTCGGTGAGCCAGCGGCCGGTGAGGCTCGACAGCAGCGGCACCGACGGAGCGCGCGGCGAGAAGCGGGAGACCAGTCGCGCGAAGTCCGCCAGGTGCGGTTCGAGCATGGCCGAGTGTCCCGCCCGCGCGTTGCGCAGCCGCTTCGACTCGAGGCCCCGTCCCGCGAGCGTCGCCTCGAAGGCCGCCAGCGCGTCCAGCGGGCCGGAGATGACACACGCCGACGGCGTGTTGATGGCGGCCACCGACAGCTCCGGGCCGAGCAGCGGCTCCACCTGTGCCACCGGCGCGAGCGCCGCCGTCATTCCTCCTGGCGGGAGCTGCTCCAGGATGCGACCGCGCGCCACGACGAGCTCCAGCGCCTCTTCGAGCGTGAAGACTCCCGCGAAGCACGCCGCCGCGTACTCGCCCATCGAGTGGCCGAGCAGCGCTTCCGGCTCGACACCCCATGAGCGCCACAGCTGTGCCAGCGCCCACTCGCAGGTGAACAGCGTGGGCTGCGCCCACAGGGGCCGGTCCAGCTCACGGCTCGCGGCATCGAAGCGCTCGGGGCCCGCGAACATCAGCTCGCGCGGGTCGCTTCCGAGGTGACGGCGAATCAGCTCCGCGCACTGGTCCACGGCTTCGCGGAAGGCGGGCTCCTTCAGCAGCTCGGCGCCCATGTTCACCCGCTGGGGGCCCATGCCGGGGAAGAGGAAGACGGCACCGCGCCGCTCGGTGTCGTCGAAGGTGGTGGGGGCCTTGCTGGCGTCGCTGGCGGTGAGCCGCGCGGCGGCCTCGTCCTTGCGGCTCGCGGTGACGAAGCGCCGCCAGCCGAAGCGGTTGCGCCCGACCTGGAGCGTGTGGGCCACGTCAGGCAGGGACTCGGAGGCGTGGCCCAGGTGCTCGGCCAGCTCGGAGCTCATCCGCTCCAGCGCTTCCTCGGAGCGGGCGGACAGGAGCAGCAACTCCTCTTCGCGGCGAGGCGGGTCGGCCGGTGGCAGGGCCGGTGCTTCTTCGAGCACGGCGTGGGCATTGGTGCCGCCGATGCCGAACGAGCTCACGCCCGCGCGCCGGGGCAGCGGCCCATTCCAAGGGCGCGGCTGGCTGACGACGTAGAAGGGGCTGCCCTCCAGCTCCAGCAGGGGATTGGGCCGGGTGAAGTGCAGGGTGGGCGGCAGCAGCTTGTTCTCGAGCGCGAGCACCGCCTTGATGAGCGCGGCGACGCCGGCCGCGGCATCGAGGTGACCGATGTTGGTCTTCACCGAGCCCAGGCCCACGGAGCCCGGCGCCACGCCCCGGAACACCTGCTTGAGCGCGGAGACCTCGACGGGGTCTCCCAGCGGGGTGCCGGTGCCGTGGGCCTCGATGTACGAGAGCGTCCTGGGCTCGACGCCGGCCAGGGCCTGGGCGTCGGTGATGGCGGCAATCTGTCCGGACACCGAGGGGGCACCGAAGCCCGTCTTGTTGCTGCCGTCGTTGTTGATGGCCGTGCCGCGGATGACGGCGCGGATGGGGTCGCCATCCGCGAGCGCATCGGCGAGCCGCTTGAGCACCACCACCGCGACGCCGTTGCCGGGCACCGCCCCCGTGGCCTTCTCGTCGAAGGCCCTGCAGCGGCCGTCGGAGGAGGAGATGCCTCCCAGTTGCGCGCGATACGCCTGGAGTTGCGGTGACCGCACGGCCGCCCCCCCCGCGAGCGCGAGGTTGCACTCCCCCGCGAGCAGCGACTGACAGGCGAGGTGGATGGCGGTGAGCGACGTGGAGCACGCCGTCTGCACGGTCATCGCCGGCCCGGTGAGGTTGAGTTTGTAGGCAACGCGCGTCGCGAGGAAGTCGGGGTTCGTCCCGAGCGCGCTCTCCATCAAGTTACTGGAGCGCTCCTCCATGTTCGGCAGCACGTTGCGGAGCAGGTAGGTGCTCAGTGTCGCGCCCGCGTAGACGCCCGCGTGCAGCGGGCTGGAGCGCACCGCGTAGCCGGCGGACTCGAGTCCCTCCCACGCGCACTCCATGAAGAGCCGATGCTGCGGGTCGAGCTGCTCGGCCTCGCGCGGCGAGTAGCCGAAGAAGGCGGCGTCGAAGAGCTCGGGGTTCTCGACGATGCCGGCCGCCGCCACCCAGCCCTCTTCCGCGGGCATGCCCGCCTTCGCGCGCTGCTCGGCGTCGAGGACGGTGACGGAGTCCACGCCCGAGGCGACGTTGGACCAGAAGCGGCGGACGTTCGGAGCGCCCGGAAAGCGAAGGGCGATACCTACGACGGCGATGGCCCCCTCGTCGGGCGACGCGTCGAGCGCGGTGTCGTGCATGCGCCTGATTAGAGCATACGTAGTTATCCTGGCTAAACGTGACTAGCGTGTGAGCTTTGAAAGTTATTCTGCGTGAACACACCGGAGGCTGACGGTGTGACGGGCAGGAAAGCCACCGGGACACGGAGTGCCGAAATGCACGCGCACGGGGTGAAGCGGTCGGGAGCGGGTCGTGGGTTGCCAGCGCTGACACCTGCTCCGCGAGGCGTCGCGTTGCCGATGTCCTTCGCCCAGCAGCGGCTGTGGTTCCTGGCGCAGGTGGACGCCGGTGGCTTCTCCTACAACGTGCCCTTCTTCGCGCGGCTGAAGGGGTCGCTGGACGTGGCCGCGCTGGAGCGCGCGCTCACGGAGCTGGTGCGCCGGCACGAGGTACTGCGCACCACGTACGCGGAGGAGGGTGGGCAGCCGGTGCAGCGGATTGCACCGGAGGCGGCGGTGGTGGTGCCGCTGACGGTGGAGCCTCTGGAGGGCGAGTCCGAGGCGGCACTGCGCGCGGAACAGGAGACGCGGCGGCCGTTCGACCTGGAGTCAGGGCCGCTGCTGCGCGCGAGGCTGCTGCGGCTGGGGCCGGAGGACCATGCGCTGCTGCTGATGCTGCACCACATCGCGTGCGACGGGTGGTCGCTGGAGGTGATGGAGCGGGAGCTGCGCGTGCTCTACGCGGCGTTCAGCACGGGCGCGGCCCCGGTGTTGCCGGCGCTGTCGGTGCAGTACGCGGACTACACGCTGTGGCAGCGCGGGTGGCTGAAGGGCGACGTGCTGGAGGAGCAGCTCGCATGGTGGAAGGCGCACCTCGCGGGGGCCTCGCCCGCGCTGGAGCTTCCGACGGACCGACCGAGGCCGCCGGTGCAGTCCTTCGTGGGAACGACGCTGCGGATGCCGCTGCCGCCGTCGCTGTCCGCCGTGGTGAAGGACGTGGCGCGTCGCGAGGGCGTGACGCCGTTCATGCTCTTGCTGGCGGGCTTCCAGGCGTTGCTGTCTCGCTACAGCGGACAGCGCGACGTCGTGCTGGGCACGCCGATTTCAGGGCGCAACCGGCGCGAGCTCGAGGGGCTCATCGGCTTCTTCGTCAACACGATGGCCCTGCGCATGGACGTGGAGGGCGAGGAGACCTTCCGGAGTCTGCTGGGTCGCGTCCGCCAGGCGTGCCTGGGCGCATATGCGCGCCAGGATGTGCCGTTCGAGTCGCTGGTGGACGCGCTGCAGCCCGCGCGTGACCTGAGCCGCTCGCCGCTGTTCCAGGTGATGTTCGTCCTGCAATCCGCCCGCCCCCTGCCGTCCCTACCCGGGCTGGATGCGAGCGAGGTCGACTTCGACGCCGGCATGGCGAAGTTCGACCTGACGCTGTTCATGCGGGAGACGCCGGACGGCTGGCTGTGCATCTGGGAGTACAGCACGGCCCTCTTCGACGAGGCGACGGTGCAACGGCTGGCGGGATACTACGTGCGCCTGCTCGAAGCGGCGGTAGCACGTCCCGAGACACGAGTCGGTGAGCTCCCACTGCTCGGGGCCGAGGAGCGCCGACAACTTGTGGAGGAGTGGAGCGGGCGCGTCGACGCGGAGTACACGCCGGGCCTGATGCACCGCTGGGTGGAAGCGCAGGTGGCGCGCACTCCGGATGCAGTGGCAGTGACGGACGGGCACGAGGCGCTGACGTACGCGCAGCTGGAGTCCGAGGCCAACCAGCTCGCGCACCACCTGGTGGCGCTAGGTGTGGAGCCGGGCGGCACGGTGGGACTGTGCCTGGAGCGCAGCAGCCTGAAGATGCCGGTGGCGGTGCTGGCGACGCTCAAGGCGGGAGCGGCGTTCCTCCCATTGGACGCGAGCTACCCGGCCGAGCGACTGGCGCAGATGCTGGAGGACACGGGCGCGCCGGTGGTGCTGGTGCAGGGGCGTCTGGACGAGGCGCTGCCTCGCGGGCTCCAGGCGAAGGTGGTGCGGCTGGAGGAGGAAGCGCAGGCGATTGGCGCGAGGCCCAGGCACGCGCTCGCGATGCGGCTCTCACCGGAGACGCCCTGCTACTTCGTCTACACGTCAGGAAGCACGGGCCGACCGAAGGGCATCGTCATGTCCCACCGGGCGGTGGGCAACATGCTGCGCTGGTTGCTGGAGCGCACGGTGGACCCGAAGGCGACGACGCTGCAGTTCGCCTCGCTGAACTTCGACGTGTCGTTCCAGGAGCTGTTCGGCACATGGTGCCTGGGCGGCAAGGTGCTGCTGGTGGGAGAGGTGCAGCGGCGAGACCCGGTGTACCTGCTGCGGCTGATGGTGGAGCACGGGGTGGGGCGGCTCTACCTGCCCTTCGTGGCGTTGCAGGCGCTGTGCGAGGTGGCGCAGCTGGAGCCGCGCCTCCCTCCGCTGAATGAGGTGCTGACGGCGGGAGAGCAGCTCCAGGTGACTCCAGCGCTGGTCGCCTTCTTCGAACGGCTGCCCGGGTGCGTGCTGGAGAACCAGTACGGCCCGTCCGAAGCGCACGTGGTGACGGCGTGGCGCGCGCGAGGCGCACCCTCGAAGTGGCCCGCGTTGCCTCCGGTGGGCGTACCCATCCGCAACGTGCCGGTCTACGTGCTGGACGAGCGCGGTGAGCCGAGCCCGGTGGGCGTGGTCGGCGAGGTGTACGTCGGAGGCGCGAGCGTCGCGCACGGCTATCACGGCCGACCGGACCTGACGGCGGAGCGCTTCCTCCCGGATGCACTGAGTGGACTGCACGGAGGGCGGCTGTACCGGACGGGCGACAAGGCACGCTGGTTGGGAGACGGCAACCTGGAGTTCCTCGGCCGGCTGGACGGACAGGTGAAGGTGCGTGGCTTCCGGGTGGAACTGGGCGAGGTGGAGGTTGCACTTCGCGCGCTGCCGGGCGTGAAGGACGCGGCAGCGGTGGTGAAGCAGGAGGAGGGTGGAGCGAAGAAGCTGGTGGGCTACGTGGTGCAGGGCGCGGGCGAAGCGTGGGACGCGGAGGTGCTCAAGCGACAGCTGGGGCGCCGCGTGCCCGAGTACATGGTGCCCTCCGTGCTGGTGAAGCTGGACGCGCTACCGCTGGCACCCACCGGGAAGGTGGACCGCAAGGCGCTGCCGGCCCCGGACACCAGTCGCCAGGAGCTGAAGGGTGGCTACGAAGCGCCGCGCGACGCGCTGGAGCAGCAGTTGGTGCAGGTCTGGGAAGAGGTGCTGGGCGTGCGGCCCGTCGGCGTGAGGGATGACTTCTTCGCGCTGGGTGGCCACTCGCTGCTAGCCATCCGCCTGCTGGCGCGCATCCGGAGCAGCCTGGGCCGCACGCTCCCCGTGGCGGCGCTGTTCCAGCAGGCGACGGTGGCGCACCTTGCGGGCCTGCTACGCGAAGAGGCCGCGCAGTGGTCTCCGCTGGTGCGGCTGAAGGCGGGACACCAGCGGCCCTTCTTCTGCGTGCACCCCGTAGGCGGCACGGTGCTGAGCTACACGGAGCTCGCGCGGCTGCTCGGGCCGGAGCAGCCTTTCTACGGATTGCAGGCGCGAGGGCTCGAAGGGGAGGCGCCACCCTGCGAGACCATCCCCGAGATGGCCGCGCTGTACCTCTCCGCGCTGAAGGCCGTGCAGCCTCGCGGGCCGTACCTCCTGGGCGGTTGGTCGATGGGCGCCAGCATCGCGTGGGAGATGGCCTGCCAGCTCCAGCGGCAGGGCGAGTGCGTGGAAGTGCTCGTGCTCATCGACGGCTTCGTCCGTCCCTTCGACGGAGGGGAGACGCCTCCGGACCTTGCAGAGGCCCTGCGCTTCGGCGCGCTGTTCTACAAGGACCTGCTGCAAGCCGCGGGGCACGCACTGCCGCTGATGGACGAGGCGCTCTCACGCATGGCGCCGGAGGAGCTGCTCCGCACCCTGGAGGAAGCGAGCCAGTCCCTCGCCACGGGCTCCCAGCCACTCCAGGCCCTGCGCAGGGTCTTCGAGCTCAACCTCCTGGCGGCATGGCGCTATGTGCCGCCGCCTTACGCCGGGCCCGTCCTCTCCATCCAGGCGAAGGGCACTACCCGCGTGCACGGCTGGGCAGAGGTGGCCACTGGAGCGCTCCAGGTCCACGAGATTGACGGAGACCACTACTCCATCCTGCGTGCTCCACATGTGGAGCCGCTGGCGTCGCTCTTGAGGAACTCACTGGCGCGGGACGCGGGAACGACCTGAGGCGCGCGGTCAGTACTTCCGCACGCTCGGCTCGGGCGACGCGCCACGGATGCGCCAGACGGTGAGCCGCTGGGAGTTGGTGTGGCTCACCACCAGGCCCTCCTGCTGCATCTGCTCCAGCAGCCGGTTCGTCTTCAACCGGTCCAGCCCCACGGACTTCGCCAGCTGGTCGCCGGGCATGCCGCTGATGTTTCGGCGCAGCTCGTTGACGATGGCGCGCTTGAACTCGTTCTTCTGGAGGCCGTCCAGGTCCTGCGTCCGCCACGCCTGGAGGATGCCCGCGGCGATGATGACCAGCGTCAGTATCGCTACCGCCGGGTAGATGATGTGGCTGTTCTGCTCCAGCACCTCGAAGTAGCTCGGGGACAGGGAGGAGTCAGGCTTCGCGTAGTCCGGCGCGGGCTGCTGCGTGAGCAGGACATTCAACAGCATCATCGACGGGGAGGTCATCGCCACGGCCCGGACTCTAGGGGGAGCCCTCCTCTGCCGCAACCGGCCGTAAACGCCGCGGCCCCGGCGTCCTCTCGTGGGAGGAGCACCGGGGCCTCGAGTCGATTCAATACCGTGAGTCCGGGTCAGACGGCGCCGATGGCCTCGGTGGCGCCCTCGGCGAACAGCGTGGTGTCCGCCTTGGCCAGCAGCGACGCCAGGCCCTCGCGCTTCGCCGCGCTGATGGCCACGCCGCCCCGGGTGCGCAGCAGCGACTCCACCTCTTCCGGCGTCAGCTTGTCCGCCTTGTTCCACACCATCAGGCGCGGCTTCTCCATCAGCCCCAGCGACTCGAGGATGTTCTCCACCGCCTCCACCTGGTCGTCGTAGCTCGGGTCCGCCGCGTCCACCACGTGCAGCAGCAGGCTGGCGTCGTACAGCTCCTCCAGCGTGGCGCGGAAGGCCGCCACCAGGTCCTTGGGCAGGTCGCGGATGAAGCCCACCGTGTCGGTGATGATGACCTCGCGCTCCTGCGGGAAGCGCAGTCGCCGGCTGGTCGGGTCCAGCGTGGCGAACAGCTTGTCCTCCGCCAGCACCTCCGCGTTGGTAATCGCGTTGAGCAGCGTGGACTTGCCCGCGTTGGTGTAGCCGACGATGGAGATGACCGGCAGCTCGCGCCGGTTGCGCTGGGCGCGCCGCACGCTGCGCTCGCGGCTGACGGCGTCGATGCGCTTCTCCAGGTTCGTAATCCTGTCGCGCACCCGGCGTCGGTCGATTTCGAGCTTCGTCTCGCCAGGGCCTCGCCCGCCGATGCCACCCGCGAGCCGGCTGAGCGAGTCGTCGCTCTGCACCAGCCGGGGCAGCCGGTACTTCAGCTGCGCCAGCTCTACCTGGAGCTTGCCCTCGGCGCTCTGCGCGCGCTGCGCGAAGATGTCGAGGATGAGCTGCGAGCGGTCCAGCACCTTGAGGCTGGTGGCCTCGCCGATGTGGCGCCCCTGCGACGGGGTGAGGTCCTTGTCGAAGATGAGCAGGTCCACCATGGACTGCATGGAGCGCAGGTTCAGGTCCTCCAGCTTGCCGCGGCCGATGAGGTAGCGCGGGTCCGCCTCGCGGCGCACCTGGAGCACGCTGTCGATGACCTCCACGCCCGCGGTGCGCGCCAGCTCCTTCAGCTCCGCGAGGCTGGCCTCGGCCTTGCCGCGGTTGCCGTCCAGGCACACCGCCACGAGGATGGCCTTCTCCCGGCCCCCGACGGTGCGGGCGGCCGCCTTGCGGTTGAACTCCTCCTCCAGCGCGCCCAGCGTGTCTGTCAGGTCCGGCTGCTCCCCGTGGACGGAGGGCAGCGTGCTGACGTGCCAGAACTCCCCGCTGCCGTTCTCCGGCACGAGGTACGCGTAGTGGAGCACGCCGGGCAGGCCCTCCTCGCCCACGCCGATGGCGGCCACGCAGTCCAGGCGCAGCAGCGCGAGGTCCGTCAGGTCGTCCTTCGTCAGGGGCTCGCTCTTGAGGTGCGTGTGGACCAGGCGAAGGCCACGCAGACGAATCTGGCCCGCGCGGGCGCGGCCGATGTCCGGCAGCTCGAGCTTGTGCGCGTTGCCCACCACCACATGCTCGATTTCGCCCTTGCGGTTGATGAGCACACCCACCTGCCGGTTCGTCTCACGCGACAGCTCGGTGAGGTGGCGGGCAAGCTCGGGCGACACGATTTCGTGCGGCGACACGCGTCGCCGGAAGGTGTTTCGCAGCCGGTGCTGCTCGCTCGACTTCAGGCCCAGGGTGTTGCCGTAGATTTCCTTCAAACCGTCTCTCCTGGCGGAGGCCTCCGGGCCCCCACGCATCCGGAACTCTATATGGCCACCCGCGCGGTGGGTTTCATGGCGCGGTTCGTTCCGAAAACCGCGACCGGTGTGAACGCACGGCTGACGCGCGTTTCTTCCATTTCTGACCTACGCTGCCGGACGTGAGTCCGATTTCCGCTGGCCGCACCGCCCTGCGAGCCGCCCGTCGCGTGGTGGTGAAGATCGGCACCAACGCGCTGACGAACGCCACCGGGCGCTTCAACCGCGACCATTTCGATGCGCTGGGCCGGGATTTGTTGTGGGCCGCGCAGGGCCGCGAATTGGTGGTCGTCTCCAGCGGCGCGATTGCGCTGGGCGTGGAGCGGCTGGGGCTGCCGGCCCGCCCCAAGGATATTCCCGGCAAGCAGGCGTGCGCGGCGGTGGGGCAGAGCCGCCTGATGCAGGCCTACGAGGAGACCTTCAGTGGGGCGGGGCGAGCGGTGGCGCAGGTGCTCCTCACGCACGAGGACGTGCAGGACCGGCGCAGGTACCTCAACGTGAAGCACGCCCTGGAGCGACTGCTGGCCGCGGGCGTGGTGCCCGTCATCAACGAGAACGACACCGTCTCCGTGGACGAGCTGAAGTTCGGCGACAACGACACGCTCGCCGGGCTGGTGGCGGGCGTGGTGGAGGCCGAGGCGCTCGTCCTCCTCTCGGACGTGGAGGGGCTCTACACCGGCGACCCGCGCCAGGACGACGGCGCGGAGCTGATGCTCGCGGTGGAGCAGGTGACACCCGAGGTGCTGGCCCTGGCCGGCGGCACCACCAGCGGCGTGGGCACCGGCGGAATGGCCACCAAGGTGCGCGCCGCCGCGCGGGCCACCGAGTCCGGCATCCGCTGCGTGATTACGTCCGGCGCCGTGCCCGGCCGCCTGCGGCAGGTGCTGGAGGGCGAGCCCGTGGGCACCCTCTTCGAGCCCATGGGCAGCCGCCGCAGCGCCCGGGCCGCCTGGATTGCGCATGCCCTGCGGCCGCGCGGGAGGATCAGCGTGGACGCGGGAGCGCGTGAGGCCATCGTCACTGGCAAGCGCAGCCTGTTGCCCAGCGGCGTGCGCGGCGTGGAGGGCGACTTCGGCCGGGGTGACCCGGTGGACCTGTCCGACGAGTCCGGCGCCGTGTTCGCCCGGGGGCTCGCCGCCTACGACGCGAATGAATTGCGACGCATCGCGGGCCGGCGCACGGGGGACATCGAGGCGGTGCTGGGCTACCGCTACCTGGACGAGGCGGTGCACCGCGACGACCTGGCGGTGCTCTAGGAAGCGGCGGGGCAGGGCGCCTTCGCTAGATGGAGGAGGTGGAGGAGCCCTTGTCGGAGTCCTCGCCCAGCTGCATCAGCGCGCGGAACTCCGGCGAGTCCACCTTCATCAGGAGCAGATGCACTTCGAGCTCGCCCGGCACCCGGCCGAGCTGGAGCTTGCGCTCCTGCCCGTGGAGGAGGGCCAGCTCCGAGTGCCCCGCGGCCTCCGGCAGCTGCAGATCCAGCTGGAGGAGGAAGGAGTCACCCGAGGCCTTCGGCGTGAGGATCAGCCGGTAGTCGGGAAGGGGTGCGCCCGGGCGGCGGCGCTCGGCGCGCAGGGTGCGGCCCGTCTCGCCCAGCAGCTTCGGGGTGGCCACCACGCGGCCCTCGCGGCGGACCTCCACCGCGAAGTAGAGCGGCTCGGCCCTGGCGGCGGCGGGACTCACGACGGAGCACAGCCCCACCAGCAGCGCCAGTCCGGCAACCATGTTACGGACGAGGGAGGTGCGGCCCATGGTGAGGTCCCTTCGAAGCACCCTCGCTGCGTCGGCCGCGCAGCGTCCGGCCGGACACCGCCTGCCACCGGTGCTTGTCACATCTTCAGACGTCCCAGGAATATCCCAGTCGCGCCCCGAGTGCGAGCCCCCCGTCCCGGGTTGTCCTCTTCCGGGCTGAGGACCTCCGGACATACAGGCGATTACCTGCTTGTTTGTTCAGTCGGGTCCGGATATCCGACCGGACGCGAGCGGACGCGCCGCCTGTTTCTCATCATCACGTTCACCGAATTGACCTCCCGGGGCTCGCCCGGCATCGTGGCCGACCTTCCGAATGGAACGCACCGAACGCATCCTCGACCTCGTGGCCCTTCTGCTCGACGCGCGCGAGCCCATCTCATGGGCCGAGCTGCGCGAGCACTTCCCCTCTGACTACGGAGGCTCCGACGACGCCGCCGAGCGCAAGTTCGAGCGTGACAAGGCGGAGCTGGTGGAGCTGGGCTTCCCGCTGACCTACGTGCAGGGCGACGACGAGCGGAGGGACGGCTACATCGTCGACCGCGACGCCTACTACCTGCCGGAGGCGGACCTCACCAAGGAGGAGCTGGCCGTGCTGTACGCCGCCGGCTCCGCCGCGCTCGCCTCGGGGGCCTTCCCCGGCCGGGACGACCTGGCACATGCGCTGCGCAAGATTGGCTTCTTCGCCGGCGAGTCGCTGCCCACGCCTCGCGTGCGCATGGAGCTGGGCGCCGTGCAGGAGGGCGAGGAGAAGGAGGTCTCCGCCCGCCTGGAGCAGCTCTGGGATGCGTGCGCCTCGCGCAAGTGGGTGGAGCTGACGTACGCCAGCCCCAAGCAGCCCACCACCACGCAGCGCAAGGTGGACCCGTATGGCCTGGCGCTCCGTCGTGGCGTGTGGACGCTGGTGGGCCACTGCCACCTGCGCGGCGGCCTGCGCACGTTCCATGTGCACCGCGTCCGCGAGCTGAAGGTGAACACCGCCCGCCCGCGCACGCCGGACTTCCAGGTGCCGGAGGACTTCACGCTGGACGCCCACGTGGCGTACTTCCCGTGGCAGCACCGCTTCCACGAGCCGATGGAGGTGACGCTGCGTCTGTCGGGCGCGCTCGCCTCGCGCGCCGGCAGCCTGTTGCCCGGTGCCATGCTGGAGCCGGCGGAGGAGGGCGTGGTGCGCGCCCGCATGCGGGTGTCGTTCCTGGACGGCCTGGTGCGCTTCTGCCTGGCGCTGGGACCGGACTGCCGCGTGGAGGGCCCGGAGAGCGCCCAGGCGCGGCTGAAGGACATGGCCACGCGCATCCTGGCGCGCCACGAGGACCCGCAGGAAACGGTGAGCGCATGAGCAACGTCCATGAGCGGCTCCGCCGCCTGCTGTTCCTCGTCCCCTACGTCTCCAAGCACCCCGGCGTCACGGTGGAGGCGCTCGCGAAGGCGCTCAACATCAGCCGGGAGGACCTGCTGGAGGAGCTGGACCTGCTCACCTGCGTGGGCCGGCCGCCCTTCAACCCGGACGACTACATCGACATCTACGTGGACAATGACCGCGTCTACGTGGACCTGGATCAGCGCCTCTTCGCGCCGCCCCGGCTGACTCCGGGTGAGGCCGCGGCCCTGGCCGCCTCGGCGGAGCTGTTGCGCCCGGCCGCCGGGGACGCGCTGCAGAGCGCCCTCCAGAAGCTCGAGCGCATCCTCCCGCCCTCCACCCGCGAGCGCTACCGGGAGATGTACCGGAAGATCGACGCCTCGGCGGAGGCGCCCCAGGCGCTGGCGCCCCTCACCCGCGCCATCATCGAGCGGCTGGAGGTGACGTTCGCCTATGCCACTCCGGGTCGTGCGCCCGAGTCACGCAGGGTGCGGCCATACGAGCTGCTCAGCCACCGCGGCCAGTGGTACCTCCAGGGCTTCGACCACATGCGCCAGGACGCGCGCCTGTTCCGGCTGGACCGGATGGAGGACATCGCCGTCACGGACACCGCCTTCCTCCCGCCGCCGGACGCCCGGGCGGACGTGCCCAACCCGGCGCGCAGCCGCACCGAGATTTCCGTGCGCGTGCGCTTCTCCCCGGTGGCCGCGCCCTATGTGAAGGAGCGCTTCGGCCGGGACGCCCGCCCGCTCGCGGACGGGGGCGTGGAGGTGCTGGTGGCGGGCGACAGCGAGCGCTGGCTCACCCAGTGGGTGCTGTCTTTCGGAGGCGAGGCCCAGGTCATGGAACCCGCCAGCGCGCGGGCCGCCGTTGCCCGGGCGGCGCGTGCCTCGGTAGGATAGTAGCCCCCCATGCCTTTCCAGCTGACGATCTCCGAGGGTAGAGAAGCCGGTAAGGAGTTCGTCTTCGACCAGGACTCCGTGCTCATCGGCCGGTCCACGGACTGCGACGTCGCCCTGTTCGACCCGGGCGTCTCCCGCAAGCACTGCCGCATCTTCCTCGACGGGGAGGCCTACTCCGTCGAGGACCAGGGCAGCGCCAACGGGACGCTCGTCAACGGCTCGCCGGTGTCCACGCACGTGCTGGAGGACGGCGACAAGCTCACGCTCGGACCGGTGACGTTCGTCTTCGTGATGATGACGGACGAGCCGTCCACGGGTGAGGAGGAGATTCCCGCCGGCGCGAAGGAGGGTGCGAACAGCACCCGCATCGTCTCCGTGGACGCGCTGAAGAAGCAGCGCAACAAGGGTGTAGCGCTGGCCCCGGAAGGCGCGGACGAGGAGGAGCTGGAGGAGCTGCGCCAGGGCGCCACCCGTCACAACATGCGCTCGCTGCGCCCCGTCACGCAGTCAGGCTCGCGTCCCGCCGTCGCGCCGCAGGCCCCGCCCCGGCCCTCGGGCCCCAAGGCCGCCATCGAGCGCGCGCCCCCGTCGACGCCCGCCCCGCGCCGTCCGCCTTCGTCCACGAACGTCCCCGTGCGGGCCCGCGCGTCGGGCCCCCAGCCCGCGGCCGGTGGGCTGTCCGCGGCGGACCGCGCCCGCATCCGCCGCGAGTCTCCCGGCGTCATCGCCAGTGCGAAGCTCTTCTGGGCGGATGCGACTCCGGCCATCCGCAGCGGCATCCTCGGCGGCGGCGCGGCGATGGTGCTCGGCATCTTCGGCCTGCTCTACTGGCTGGTGCTCAGCGATGGCGAGACGCAGCACAAGGGCGAGGAGCCCTCGGTGCTCAACGCGCAGCCCATCCGCGACTCGTTCGGCCTGGGGCCGGACGTGACGTGGGAGCGCGCGGACATGAAGGTCTTCTCCTGGGAGTACACCGCCGCCACCAAGGCGGTGGTCATCCTCCACTACCAGGCGCAGGGCATCTCCAAGGACGAGGTGGTGGTGAGCGTCAACGGCGTGGACGTGGGCAAGGTGCCGCCCGACACGCTGGCCAGCCAGGACCGCCCGCTGGAGCTGATGATTCCCGCCCCGAACCTCAAGAAGGGCGAGCCCAACCGCATCATCTTCGACAACACCAAGAACCCGCCGGGCGAGGAGCCCTGGGTCATCTGGAACGTGTGGGTGGAGCGCGCGCTGCTGCCGGACCTGCTGCCGGAGGAGCTGGCGCAGAAGGCCAACGAGTCCTTCAAGCGCGGCCGGAAGTACTTCGACACGCCGGACATCGGCGCGCGCAACCGCTACGAGGCCTGGAAGGCCTTCCGCGAGGCCTGGCTGATGCTGGAGGCCCACCCGGAGCCCAAGCCGGACCTCTACTTCGACGCACAGGAGCGCTTGAAGACGGCGCAGCAGGAGCTGGACCGCACCTGCGCCAAGCTGCTCCTGGAGGTCGAGGGCTACTACAACCAGGGCAACTACAAGGCCGCCTCCGCCACGCTGGACCACGTGAAGGAGTACTTCCCCGAGTACGACCAGCCGTGTGCCACGCGCGCGGAGAACAAGCGCTCCGAGTACGGGCTGTAGCCTTTCGCGCACCGCCGCCCGTCCCCCTCGGTGGCGGAAATCGCCCCCGCCCGGTATGACGGGGGCTTGCTCCGTCCGCCAACCAACGCTGTCGCCCGCCGAGCGGGCATGCGTTGGGGCCTCGGGTTGCCGCGTCGCTGGGGCATCCTCACCGTTGGGTGGCCATGCGCGACCCGGAGGTGATGAGAGAGCAGTCAGTCGTTTCGAGCGACGGTGAGACGGGGCTCGCACGCCCCCACTCCCCCGGTGTGGTGCCAGAGCACCCGCCCGTGTGGAGTCCGAATGTCTCCGGACTGCTCCTGTCGCGGTACTACCTGCCGCGCGGCCACGCGGTGCAGCGGGGCAATGCCTGTCAGCTCCTGCGCGACGGCGTGGAGGCCTATCCGGCCATGCTGGAGGCCATCCGCCGGGCGCGCCGCTACATCCGCCTGGAGACGTACATGTTCATCACCGACGCCGTCGGTGAGCTGTTCGGCCAGGCGCTGGCGGAGGCGGCCGAGCGCGGCGTGCACGTGAAGGTGCTCTACGACGCGGTGGGCTCGTGGACCAGCCGCCGCAGCTTCTTTGACGGGCTGCGCGCCCGCGGCGTGGACATCCGTGCCTTCAAGCCCTTCAGCCTGTCCCGGGGGCTGCGCCACCTGCTCCGCCGCGACCACCGGAAGATTCTGGTGGTGGACGGCGAGGTCGCCTTCACGGGTGGGGTGAACATCTCCGCCAACTGGGCTCCCGAAGGCCAGGGCTCGGCGTGGCGGGACGACGTGCTGCGGATTGAGGGCCCGGCGGTGCACGAGCTGGAGCGGCGCTTCCTGGCCACGTGGCGGATGATGTTCCAGGACCGCATCCGGCGGCTGGCCACGGGGCTGCGCCACTTCACGCCCCGGGCGCCCCGGCGCGGGCAGGTGGGCCTGGCGGTGCTGTCCAGCCGGCGGAGCATCCACCGGGCGTACCTGCACGCCATCCACCGGGCGCGCAGCAGCGTGCTCATCGCCGCCGCGTACTTCATTCCCGACCGGCGCATGGTGGCGGCGCTGCGCGAGGCGTCGAAGCGGGGCGTGGAGGTGCACCTGCTGCTCAACGCCCGCAGCGACCACCCCTTCCTGGAGTTCGCCACCCGCGCCTTCTACGAGAAGCTGCTGGCCTCCGGCATCCGCATCTTCGAGTGGCAGCGCGGCGTGCTGCACGCGAAGACGGCCGTGGTGGACGGGGTGTGGGGCACCATCGGCTCGTTCAACCTGGAGCGCCTCAGCCTGGCGTTCAACCACGAAGTGAATGCCGTCTTCGCGGACCCCCGCCTGGGCCGGCAGCTGGAAGAGTCCTTCCGCACCGACTGCGGGAATTGCCGCGAGGTGACGCTGGCGGACTTCCGCCGCCGGCCCCTGTGGCAGAAGGCCCTGGAGCGCGTGCTGTACGCCTTCCGCAAGATGCTCTGAGGTCATTCCCCCAGCGGGACGCATGGTTCCGATGAGCGGGACTGGACGCCTCGGGGGGGAACCGTCCGACCCTGGATGACCGCGCAGGAACCCTTTGCAACGCGTCAAAGGCGGGCCTACAAGTCGGCGCATCCCGCGCACGGAAGGACGGCAACGCACATGACCGACAGTTTCGGCACGAAGTCCCAGCTCAAGGTGGGCTCGGCCACGTACGACTACTACAGCCTGGCCAAACTGGCGAAGGCCCACCCCGCGGTGGATCGCCTCCCGTTCTCGCTCAAGGTGCTGCTGGAGAACCTGCTGCGCAACGAGGACGGCCGCGTCGTCAAGCGCGAGCACGTGGAGAAGATGCTGGCCTGGGACCCCAAGGCCACCCCGGACGTGGAAATCTCCTTCCACCCCGCCCGCGTCCTCCTCCAGGACTTCACCGGCGTGCCCGCGGTGGTGGACATGGCCGCCATGCGTGAGGCGCTCGCCTCCATGGGCGGCGACCCGGCGAAAATCAACCCGCGCAACCCGGCCGACCTGGTCATCGACCACTCGGTGCAGATCGACTCCTTCGCCACCACGGCGGCCTTCAAGGAGAACGCGGAGCTGGAGTTCGAGCGCAACCGCGAGCGCTACGCCTTCCTGCGCTGGGGCCAGAGCGCGTTCAAGGGCTTCGGCGTCGTTCCGCCGGACATCGGCATCTGCCACCAGGTGAACCTGGAGTTCCTCGCCCGCGTGACGTTCCGCGAGGGCAGCACCGTGTACCCGGACACGCTGGTGGGCACCGACAGCCACACCACGATGATCAACGGCCTGGGCGTGGTGGGCTGGGGCGTGGGCGGCATCGAGGCCGAGGCCGCGCTGCTCGGCCAGCCGATTACGATGCTCATTCCGCAGGTGGTGGGCTTCAAGCTGACGGGCCAGCTGCCCGCGGGCGCCACCGCGACGGACCTGGTGCTCACCGTCACGCAGATGCTCCGCAAGAAGGGGGTCGTCGGCAAGTTCGTGGAGTTCTTCGGCAACGGCCTGAAGAGCCTGTCGCTGCCGGACCGCGCCACCATCGCCAACATGGCCCCCGAGTACGGCGCCACCATCGGCTTCTTCCCGGTGGACGAGGAGAGCCTCAACTACCTGCGCTTCACCGGCCGCCCGGATGACGTCGTGGCCCTCACCGAGGCCTACGCCAAGGAGCAGGGCCTGTGGCGCAAGGACGGCGCGGCGGACCCGAGCTTCAGCGACACGCTGGAGCTGGACCTGGCCACCGTGGTGCCCAGCCTCGCCGGCCCCAAGCGCCCGCAGGACCGCGTGCCCCTCAAGGACATGAAGGCCGGCTACGAGAAGTCGCTCGTGGAGATGCTGGCCGCCGGCAAGAGCAAGGGCGAGGACGACGAGGGCGGCGGCAAGGCCAAGGCTCCCGCGGCCGAGGTGGCCCCGGAGCGCCTGGCCCAGACGTCCACCGTGAAGGCGGGCCGCTCCAGCTACCAGCTCGGCCACGGCGCGGTGGTGATTGCGTCGATTACGTCCTGCACCAACACCTCCAACCCGGCGGTGCTGGTGGCCGCGGGCCTCCTCGCCAAGAAGGCCGTGGAGCGCGGCCTCAACCCGAAGCCGTGGGTGAAGACGAGCCTCGCCCCGGGCAGCCGCGTCGTCACCGAGTACCTGCGTGACGCGGGCCTGCTGCCCTACCTGGAGGCCGTCGGCTTCCACGTGGTGGGCTACGGCTGCACCACCTGCATCGGCAACTCCGGCCCCCTGCCCGAGCCCGTCGCCAACGCCGTCACCGAGGCGGACCTCGTGGTGGCCGCGGTGCTGTCCGGCAACCGCAACTTCGAGGGCCGCATCAACCCGCACGTGCGCATGAACTACCTGGCCAGCCCGCCGCTGGTGGTGGCCTACGCGCTGGCCGGCGAGGTGGGGCTGGACATGGACAAGGAGCCGCTGGGCCTGGACCCCAACGGCCGCCCGGTGTTCCTCAAGGACATCTGGCCCACGGACGAGGAGATTCGCAACACCGTCCGCGCCGCCGTGAAGCCGGAGCAGTTCCGCAGCCAGTACGCCAACGCCATGGAGGGCGACGCGCTCTGGCAGCAGCTCCAGGTGACCAAGGGCTCCACCTTCAAGTGGGAGCCGAAGTCCACCTACGTGCGCAAGCCGCCCTTCTTCGAGAACCTGCCGAAGGAGCCGAAGGCGCCGCAGGACATCAAGGGCGCGCACGTGCTGGCGCTGCTGGGTGACTCCGTCACGACGGACCACATCTCGCCCGCGGGCAACATCGCCAAGACGAGCCCCGCGGCGAAGTACCTCATGGCCGAGGGCGTGGAGCCGAAGGACTTCAACTCCTACGGCGCGCGGCGCGGCAACCACGAGGTCATGGTGCGCGGCACCTTCGCCAACATCCGCCTGAAGAATCTGCTGGTGCCCGGCGTGGAGGGCGGCGTCACCGTCCACATCCCCACCCGCGAGCGGACGAGCATCTACGACGCCTCCATGAAGTACCAGCAGGAGGGCACGCCGCTGGTGGTGCTGGCCGGCGCGGAGTACGGCACCGGCTCCAGCCGTGACTGGGCTGCCAAGGGCACGCAGCTGCTCGGCGTGAAGGCCGTCATCGCCAAGAGCTTCGAGCGCATCCACCGCTCCAACCTCGTGGGCATGGGCGTGCTGCCGCTCCAGTTCGAGGCGGGCCAGGACGCGCAGTCGCTGGGCCTCACCGGCCACGAGAAGTTCGAGATTACGGGCATCGCGGAGAACCTGGCGCCGCAGAAGAAGCTCACCGTGAAGGCCACGGGCGAGGGCGGCACCAAGGAGTTCACCGCGCTGTGCCGCATCGACACGCCGAACGAGCTCGACTACTACCGCCACGGCGGCATCCTGCAGTTCGTGCTGCGCCAGCTGGCCAAGGCCTGAGGCGTCCGTCGCACGTCGCATCGCGGCCCGGCAGTGCCCTCGTGGCGCTGACCGGGCCGTGGTGTTTCAGGGCTCGCGCAGGCGGCTCCAGGCGGCGCGGTAGCGCGCCAGGCGCTCGGCGTCCTTGGGCGTCACCGCGGTGAGGCGGCGCACGTCCATGTTGTCCTCCAGGTCCGCCAGCTTCACCCGCCGGGCCAGCGCGTCCGGGCGCAGCCGCTCGATGAAGGCCTCGTACGTCTCGCCGTCGCGGCGGGTGAGGGCGTCCAGCGCGCGGAGCACGTCTTCGGGGTAGCCGGCCTCGCGCAGCCGCTCCAGCGTCCAGGGCGTGTCCTCCACCACGTCGTGGAGCATGGCCACGGTGCGCTCGGCGTCCGTCTCCAGCCGCATCATGACGCGCAGCGGGTGGAGGATGTACGGCTGGCCGGCCTTGTCCCGCTGGCCGCGGTGCGCTTCCACCGCGAGGGCGAGGGCGGCTTCGAGGGTGGGCATGAGGGCCTCCCGGGGGAGGCCCCCGGCTGTCAGTTGCAGTTGCCGGTGCCGTTGCCCGCGTTGGACGTGAGGCAGCCGGCGCTCTCGCCGTTGTAGCTGAGCAGCCCCTCGTGCGCGAGCAGGGTGGGGGACACGGTGTTCTCACTGCGGGGCGTCAGCGTGCTGGAGATGCAGACGGCCCCCACCACCACGTTGTGGTCATTGTCGCGGTTGCGCTCGGCGGGCAGCGGGAAGAGCTCGTCGTCGTTGTCGCGGATGTAGAGGAACACGTCCTGCTTGCCGTCGCCGTCCAGGTCCGCGAACAGCTCCGGGTGCGCCGTCTGGAGCGCGGGGTTGTTCGGGTCGGCCGGGTTGGCGTTGTAGCTGGAGCGCACCGGGTCATACGTGGACGGCGCGGCGACGTAGGTGTTCCAGTTGTGGAAGTTGCGCCCGTAGTAGCTGCGCGCCAGCTGGAGGCCGCTCTCCGCGCAGCTCTGGCGCTGGCCGTTGCGGCCGGCGGCCACGGCGCGCACGCGCTCCTTGCCGGCGTAGACGAGGATGCTGGCGATGAGCCCCATCAGCACCGTCACCAGGATGATGACCATGAGCAGGGTGGAACCACGGGCGTGACGGGAAGTGGAAGGACGCATGGCGGGGCTCACAGGCTGGCCGCGGCCAGGTTGGGCAGCTCCAGGCGGCGCGTGTAGAGGCTGCGGTAGAAGCCGTCCGCGACCACCGCGGGAGGACGCACGTTGTTCTCCACGTCCATGGGCTTGTCGTCGGACAGCACGGCGACGCTCTGGCTGTCGCGGCGGGGACTGCGGCCGGTGGCCACCACGCTGACGCGCACGGTGCGCAGGCCCATGGCGAACGTGGGCGCCAGGCCGTGCTGCCAGACGTAGTCCTTGGCGTCCCCGGTGTTGTTGACGTCGAAGCCGAACGCCACCTGGAAGTCCTCCACGAAGTCCTGCACCAGCTGCGGCGGCGTGGCGTTGTCCGAGTAGGGCCGGCCCAGCGCGTCCTGCGCCACCTGGCCCTCCGTGCGGTAGAGCGCCGAGCGCCCCGTCGCCGGATTGGTGGCGAGGAAGAAGTGCACCAGCCGCACCGGGTACACCCAGTCACCGCTCTGGAAGCCGCCCTTCTCCGGCGCGTTGGAGAAGCCCGTCACGCCCTGCTCGGCGTAGCTCACCTGGCCCGGGTTGCCGGGGTTCTCCGGCACCAGCTGGACGTTGGACAGCAGCGCGCTCGTCGTCATGTTGCTGGCGACGTGGAGGGCTCCGGCGCGCAGGCTGGCGGTGCAGTTGACGCTCAGCGCGCCCGTGCCGGCCCGGGTGACGGGCACCGAGGCGCCGGAGGGCTGGCCATTCACGGTGGAGCAGGGCTCGCCCATGTAGTTGGGGTCCGGGAGCACGAGCCACAGGTCATCACTGCCGTCGGCGGTGGTGACGTTGCCGACGGTGCCGGCGCCGGTGGTGCCGTCGCGCCCGAAGATGGGGTTGGTGCGCACGGGCACGCCGCCCTGGGCCACCCACAGGCCGCCGGGTGCGCCCGCGCCGGCCTGCCGCACCAGGTTCATGATGCTCTCCGCCGCGATGCGGGAGTTGTCGTGGCTGTCCGCCGTGTGCTCGGTGTTGTGCACCACGCGCCCGCCCGCCAGCAGCAGCGCCGTCGCGGCCGCGATGATGATGGACGCCAGCACCACGACAATCAGTGATTCCAACAGCGTCATGCCACGCCGCGAGGCGGGCACCCGCCACGAGTTTCGGAAGCTCATTGGACGAAGACCTCGCTGTGCACGACGGCGCTCGACGGGTCATCACCCTTGCGCCACACGCGCGTCCACACCGTGACGGCCGTCGCGCCCGGGGGAAGGACCGAGTTGGGGCCCGGCGCCGCGCCGCTCCGGAGCCCCCGGGTGATGAGCACCTCGCGGCAGAACGTGCCCGAGGGCACCGCCGTGTCGGTGCACGCCGTGCCGGCCGGAATCCCGGTGGCGGGCTTCACCTCTCCGGTGGCGGACAGCTCGAAGTACGCGCCGGAGCCCGCGTCGTTGGTCACCGCGGCCGTCGCGTCCACCCGCCAGGGCGCGGTGCCCAGGGGAATGGAGTACGGGTCCTGGCCGGGGTAGGGCACCGCCTGCCGCACCAGCTCCGTCTTGTTGACCAGCCACAGCCGCTGCGTGCGGGCCTCCGCCAGCAGCCGCTTCCCCTGGTAGAGCTGCCCGTCGCGCACGTGGCGTGAGGCGGACAGCATGCCGCCCACCGCGCCGGCGGCCGTCATCGCCAGCACCGCCATGGAGATGAGGACCTCCAGCATGCTGGAGCCGCGCGAGACAGCGCGGCGACCGGGAAGAAACGAGGGCGTGCTCATTCGAAGAACCTCTGGCTCCAGTTGAGGAGCCGGAACACCCAGCCGTCGCGGCCATTGACGCGCAGGGAGGCGTCGGGGCTCGACGCGCCCGTGTTGGTGGTGTTGCTGATGAGGGTGTTGGAGATGCGGCTCACGCCCAGGCCCACCACGTAGTCGGTGGACGTCGCGCCCGTGTCGCGGTGGTACACGGCGACGCCGCCGTAGTTGGCCAGCGACACGCCCGGCAGCGTCACCGCCGCGGCCGCCGCGGACGTCGAGGTGTCCCCCAGGTCCATCCGGTAGGTGGAGCCGGTGGTGAGCGCGCCGAGCGACATCAAGTCACTCACCGCGCCGTTGGCGGTGCTGAAGTACGCGGTGCGGCCCGCCACGGTGATGGAGCCATAGAGGTGCTTCGGCCCCGCGAAGCTCAGCGGGAAGGGCGGCGGCTCCTGCATCACGCCCTGGGTCAGGGCCATGCCGCGGGCCGCGGATGCCGTCACCGCCGTCCCGTTCAGCAGCTTGCCATCCACGCCCATGGGCAGCCGCCGGTTGGGGCCCAGCAGCGCGACGTGGAGCTGGCCGGCCACGGTGGCGGGAACCCACGGGACACCGCCGGTGCCCACCATCGCGAGCGACTCGCCCGGGTAGTTGGCGAACGCGCTGCCGGCCGTCACCGTCGCGGGCATCTGCGCCACGGCCACGTTGGTGGTGATGGGGCGGGGGTCGGTGTTGGTGGAGCCGGTGTCCAGCGCGGCGTACTTGCACGGCGAGGTGTCCGAGCAGGAGGGGCCCATGCGCACCACATTCACATTCATTCCGGTGGCGCCCTCCAGCTCCCAGACGCGGCCCTCCATGTCACCCACGTACACGCGCGCCGCGCCGCCGGTGTCCGACAGCACCGTGGGGGCGATGGGCGAGGTGTTGTCCACCCACGCCTGCGTGTACGGCTGCTCCCACTGCCAGAGCTTCTGGCCGTTGGCGACGTCGATGGCGAAGACCTCGATGCCCTTGGCCGGAGAGCCCGTGGCCCCCGAGCTGTTGGACGCGGCGAAGACGACGTAGGTGGGCTCCAGGCCCTGCCGCACCCGGCCCATGGACAGGCCGCGCGCGCCGCCCAGCTCGCTGTAGTCGTAGAGGCCGGTGGGCAGGCGGCCCACGTCCGCCTGGGGCGCCAGCTTGAAGACCGAGGAGGGCTCGTGCCACTTCACCGTCCACTGCGTGCCGCCGGTGTCCCGGTCCGTGAGCACCACCGGCGCGTGCGGCGGGAAGGCGCCCGTCTGGGCGTGGCTGCCCACCAGGTGCCACAGCAGCGCCGGCTTGAGCGGGTTGGTGACGTCCAGCGCGAACAAGTCCCGCCCCGTCCTCCCCACGTTGGCCACCAGCACCGTGCGCCACTCGCGCCGGCCGGTGCCCACGAAGTCCGCGAAGACGTCCCGGACGACGGGCGCGCTGTCCACCCGCGCGTTGTTGCTGCGCAGCCAGGGCAGCTGCGTGGCCGGCAGGAAGCTCCACAGCTCCGTGCCCACGGGGGGCGGGGTGCCGCTGCCGAAGGCCTGGGCATAGTCCGTCGGGAACGTCTCGCTGGCGGGGTTGTTGAGCGCCTCCCGGGCGGAAGCGGGCCCGCGGTAGCCGCGGCCGCCGGACACGTAGAAGGCGTGCAGCTGCCCGTCCAGGCCCGCCGCGTACACCACCGTGGGCCGGGGCGCGCCGCTGTCCGCAATCTCCGGGCTGGGAGGCACCACCGTCGGCGTGGAGTTGGCGAAGCCGCCCAGGTGCGCGCGGTTGTCCGCGTCCGGGTCGTTGCACTGGCTGTCGGAGGGCTCGAGGACGGGTTGGCCCGTACCGTCGACGCGGGTGGTGGTGGCGAAGCAGAAGCCGCGCACGCGCTGGAGCAGCTGCGCCACCTTGTTGAAGTCCGCCGTGAGCGCGGCCTTGTTGAGGGCCGCCGTGCTCACGCCGTAGTCGGCGCCCGCCAGCTGCGCGGTGAACTGCACCGCCTGCTGCAAGTCACACACGCCGTCGGAGCCCTTCACGAAGTCGAAGTGGGGCGAGCCGTCCTTCGCGGTGGCCTGGCCCAGCTTGAGCTCGTCCACGCAGTTGGGGTTGGGCGTCGCGCCGTAGCTGTTGTTGATGGCGGTGCCCGCCACCGCCTGCGGCTTCCAGCCCACCTGCATCACCCCGCGCGGCGCGCGCCGTCCAGGGCCGAGGTTCGGGTCCACCGTCACCTGACCGCCGAAGTACGTGAAGAGGTTGCGCGCGCGCGGCAGCGGCAGCATCGCGTCCGCGTCCCACAGCGTGGCGTCCTCCAGCGCGCTCTCCCCCGAGCGCAGCGCGGTGCCGCCGATGAGCGAGTGCGCGCGCAGGTGGCCGGGGAAGTACGGGTACACCCAGCTGGAGCCCTGGATGGGGTCATACGTGTCCACGCCGGGCGGGTAGCCCGACACGGCGTCGTAGGTGGCCGCGAACACCACCGCCCGCGTGCCATTGGCATCGGTGCCGTTGGTGTCGTCGAAGGCCACCGGCGCCGTCACCGCGCGCTCGCTGCCCACCGGCTCGGAGCCCAGGTTGAGCAGCGTGTTGAGCACGATGCGCGTGCCCGCGACGTCGCCTTTGAAGTCATGGCCCGCGAGGTAGACGATGGTCGCCTTCTCCGGGTCATTGTCCTTCTGGTTGAAGGAGAAGAAGTCGTAGCCGCGCGAGGCCGTCCGGGTGACGTCCGTGGCGTTGTCGTAGCGCTCGCCGTTCAGGTACTGGTACCAGCTCACCGCGAGCCGCCGGACGCCCGCCTTGTACGTGGCGGTGTAGTTCGTCGTGTGGCCCACCACGCTGTCGAACTTGAAGTTGCCCACCTGGGAGAACGGGTCGCCCGGGTTCGGGTAGATCATGCACTCCTCGCGGCTGCTCACGCTCTGGGCCAGGTAGTCCGGGTCCGTGCAGTTGCGCCCTTCCCAGGTGTCGTTCTGGCCGCCGAGCGGGTTGCGCTGGAAGTTGTTCGACCCCTGGAAGCGCGAGGTCAGCACCGGCGTGTTGTCCGGGCGCTTCGTCGTCTCGTAGGAGTTGATGCTCGCGCACTCGGCGAAGACGCCGTTGCCGCGCTGGTTGCCGAAGTAGGCGATGTTGTTCAACAGATTTTCGCGCTGCGTGGTGGCACCGTCGCCGTTGGGCCGGTACTCGCTGTAGGAGCTGTCGCCGAGCTCCCAGTGCGGCGCCCAGAACACCTTGTAGCGGGGCTTGCGGGTGGCGGGGTCCACCGCGTTGAGCAGGCCGTGGTTGAAGGTGGCGGTGGAGATGAGGTCCGCGTTGGCGTGGAGCGCGTCGTAGATGAGGCCGGGCTGGCCGCCGTTGAGCGAGCAGTAGGAGGTGGTGCCCTCGGGGCAGCCACCCGCGCCCGGGAAGTCCAGCCCCGCGTTGCGCAGGTAGTCGTCCAGCATGCCGCCCTTGACGTACGAGGCGCCGTTGCCGGGCTTGGTGTCGTCAGTCGTCTCGTCCAGGTCCAGCAGCGCAATCTTGGGCGGGGTGCGGTTGATGCGGCGGGCAATGGGCGCGGTGAACTCGATGGTGGCCTGGTGCATGCGCACGTAGTGGCAACCACTGTTGTTGGTGAAGGTGCCGCAGCCGCAGGAGGTCCGGAACTTCTCCGGGGACTGCGCGCCGCTGCCCGTGCGGATGAACTCGATGACGCGCCGGGCGTCCTCCGCGGCGAAGATGAACGCGCCGCCGCTGTAGCGCACCGTGGAGAAGCGCGGGGTGCTGACGGTGTTGTTCAGCGTCTTGTCAGCGAAGTACGGGCGCGCGTCGCTGCTGCCCGTGGCGAAGTCCTCCACGTCCCCGTACGGGTAGATGCCGCTGACGGGGAACGGGACGCCGTAGTTCACCTGCACCACCGGCTGCTCGGTGGCGTTGGTGATGGTGAAGTCACAGCCGTCGTTCCACTTCGGGTCGGTGCTCGGGTTCGGGGCGACGTGCCGGTTGGAGGGCGTGCACCGGTTGGGGGACTGCTTCTGGTCGTTGATGGCCAGGTACACCGTGATGGGGTTGGCCGCGTTGGGCCCGCCCGATTGGTTGGACTGGAGGATGCGCCACACCAGCCCGTAGGCCGACAGCGCGCCGCAGCCCTGCTGGAAGGTGGCGTTCTCCGGGATGATGAGCGAGCCGCGACTGAAGGTGACGATGTCCGTCGCCGAGGCCGGCAGCGCGCTCAAGAGCGCCAGCGCCAGCAGGACGCGACGGAACCAGGAAGGAGGCGGTGTGGAGGGCATGGGGGGAGCTCCGTACCGTGGGGGTGTGCCGACCCTGCCTGGGTCGGCCTCACACCACTTCGGTGCACGCTCTGTGCCCTGCTCAACCTGTCCGCCCTCCCCGGGGGCATTCGGAAAATCGCGGTGTCCCTGTAAGCCGGCGCAGGTTCTTGCTACGCAAACTTTGCGAGCCCGCAAACGGTTGCGTAGCGCACGCTGCCCCTGGAGGCGGCCGGGTGTTGACCCGTCAACACGTCACCAGAGCGTCTTGGTGTTGCGCAGGGTCTTCTTCTCGGACGTGCGCTTCTTGCCCTCCAGCCGCCGCCGCTTGGAGCCGGCGCTGGGCTTGGTGGCCCGGCGCACCTTGGGGACGAAGGTGAGGGCGCGCAGGCCCTCGCGCAGGCGGTCCAGGGCGACGCCCTTGTTCTGTACCTGGCTGCGGCGCTCGGTGGCGCTGACGGACAATTCGGTGGGCGGGTGGGTGAGGCGCACGCCGCTGGCGGTGGTGTTGCGGTGCTGGCCGCCGGGGCCGGAGGCGATGAAGTAGTCCACCTCGCAGGCCTTCAGCAGGGCCTCGTCATCCAGGGCGAGGGCAGCGAGCGCGGCCTGTCGGCGGGCGGGTGAGGTGCTCATGGCACCTCTCAACCTAGCCCTCGCGGCCGTCATCGTGGAGCGCTGTCTTGCGGCGGCCCCGCCCGCGCGGCCGCCCGGCCCCCGGCGCGGACTCTCTCAATGGTAGGGTTGTAGTATCAATATGAGATGATTCTTTCGCGGTGGCGAGAGACTCTTCAATGATTCCAGTGGGTTGGGGCGTGGCCCGGTGGTTGCTCAAGGAAGGGTCAGGACACGCTGAACATGGGAGACACGCACATGGCCATCCAGACCTGGAACCTCGACACGACGCACTCCACCCTCGGCTTCATGGTTCGCCACATGGTGGTGGCGAAGGTGCACGGCCGCTTCACCCGCTTCGAGGGCAAGGTGGTGCTGGACGGGGAGGACCTCACGCGCGGCTCGGCGGAGGTGAAGATTGAGGCGGCGAGCCTCGACACCGGCGTGGAGCAGCGTGACAACCACCTGCGCTCGCCGGACTTCTTCGACGTGGCGGCCTTCCCCAAGCTCATCTTCCGCAGCAAGCGCGTGGAGACGGCGGGCAAGGGCCACTACCGCGTGACGGGAGACCTGACGATTCGCGACGTGACGCGCGAGGTGGTGCTGGACGCGGAGCTGCTGGGCCGGATGAAGGACCCGTGGGGCAACGAGCGCCTCGCCTTCCAGGCGTCGACGAGCATCGACCGGAAGGACTTCGGGCTGGTGTGGAACCAGGCGCTGGAGACGGGCGGCCTGCTGGTGGGTGAGCGCGTGGACATCTCCGTGGACGTGCAGGCGGTGGCGGCGCCCGCGGGCGAGAAGGCGGCGTGAGCGCCAGCGGGCCGGGCCGCCCGCTCAGCCGGCGGCAGGTGACGGGAGGGCTGGTGGCCGGCGCGTCCGGCCTCGCGGGCGGAGCGCTGCTGTTCCGCCGCCCCGCAACGCGGGCGGCCCCTTCCGCATCTCAGTTGCAACAAGGAAAGGAAGAGAGGCAGGCCATGATCTACGTTCGCTCCGGTGAAGAGCGGGGCCATGCCAACCACGGTTGGCTGGACTCGCACCACACGTTCTCCTTCGCGGACTACTACGACCCCGACTTCATGGGGTTCCGCGCGCTGCGGGTCATCAACGAGGACACCGTGGCGGGGCGGCGCGGCTTCGGCATGCACCCGCACCGGGACATGGAAATCATCACCTACGTGCTGGGCGGCGCGGTGGAGCACCGCGACAGCATGGGCACGCGCGCGGTCATCAAGCCGGGCGAGGTGCAGCGGATGACGGCGGGCACGGGTGTGCTGCACAGCGAGATGAACCCCTCCGAGGAGCCGCTGCACCTGCTGCAGATCTGGATTCAGCCCAACGAGGCGGGGCTGAAGCCGGGCTACGAGCAGAAGGCGTTCGACGCGGGGGAGCGCCAGGGGCGCTTCCGGGTGGTGGCGTCTCCGGACGGGCGGGATGGCTCGCTGACGGTGCACCAGGACGTGGTGCTGCACGGCACGCTGCTGGGCCGTGGCGAGCAGGCGGAGTACACGCTGGCGCCGGGCCGGCACGCCTGGGTGCAGCTGGCGCGGGGCTCGGGCACGCTGAACGGGGTGAAGGTCAAGGCCGGTGACGGCGTGGCCGTCTCCGCGGAGGAGCGGGTGGTGCTCGCCGCGGCGGAGCCCATCGAGGCGCTGCTGTTCGACCTCGCCTGAGGGCTCGAGCGGCAACGCGGAGCGCGCGTGGAGACACGCCGCGCTCCGCGGGCACCGCGGTCAGCGGACGTTGATGGTGAGGCCGGTGGTGGCCTTCCGTCCGTCCTCGCTGGTGGCGGTGAGGGTGGCGGCCACCGGCAGCCGCGTGGTGGAGCGGTCCGTGTAGAGGTAGAGCTGCCGGGTGGTCTGGTCCGCTTCGATGGTCGCCGGGTCCACCTTGATGCGAGACGTGGCGGCCTCGAGCGTCAGCGACACCTTCCCGGTGAAGCCCTCCGTCCGCGTCACCGTCACCGGCACCTGGATGCTTTGGCCCGCGTAGATGTTCACCTGGCGGGGCTCCACGGCGATGGAGAAGTCCGGCTGGGGCGCGGGCTTGGGGAGCACGACGATGAAGAAGGTGGCGCCCGACGCGAACGCGTTGGTGGGGTCCTCCGCCAGGAGCAGCGACTGGACGAGGCCCGTGGTCGTCGTGTTCGAGGCCACCGCGAGCGTCGGGGTGGCGGTGATGCTGTCCTCTTCGGCGGGGAGCAGGACCTCGGGCAGGAGGGTGATGCCCTCGGGCGCTCTCGCGAGGGTGAGGCGGATGTTCCCGCGCTTGTCGGCGATGCGGGTGAGCGTCATTTCCACGGGGGTGTTCTCCCCGGGGGTGAGGCTGACGGTGTCCGGGGCTTCGACCTGGACGCTGTAGTAGGGCGTGTCGCCGGCGCACGACGCGGCCAGCGCGCTACCCAGGAGGAGAAGGCTCCAGCGGAGGGCGGACTTCAGGTTCGTGGGTTTCATATCAGGGCCCAGCATCCGCCGGTCGCGCCGCGCGAGCAAGGCGACCCCAGAGCAGGCGTGCTCGGCGAAACACCGCGAGGGCCACTTCGTACATGCCCACATGCGCGGCGAGCGGGTCCACGCCCGCCTGGACGAAGAGGAGGTCGGCGCCGGAGGTGTCCAGCACCTCGGGGGGCCCAGGGCGAGCAACCCCGTGCGTAGAACTTCCGGCAGGGTCGTCCGTTAACGAGTCGAACGCGCGCGCAGGACCCATCCGATAACCGCTGTTTCCGCCCCCCTTGGAGAACGCCATGGACCTCAAGTCCCTGTCGCGGGCCGTGCTGTCGGCCGCGCTCGCCACCACCCTGGTTTCCGCTCCGGCCCTCGCCGAGGCTCCTCCCGTCAAGACCACGAAGCCCATCGAGGCCACGAAGCCCGCCGCGCCGCAGGCGCAGGTCGCGCAGAATCAGGCCCAGGGCGCGCGTCCGGAAATCGAGGTCGTCTTCGTGCTCGACACCACCGGCTCCATGGGCGGGCTGCTGGAGGGCGCGAAGCGGAAGATCTACTCCATCGCCTCCCGCATCGCGCAGGGCCGGCCGACGCCGCACCTCAAGGTCGGCCTCGTGGCGTACCGCGACGTGGGCGACGACTACGTGACGAAGCGCTTCGAGCTGAGCGACGACCTGGACACCGTCTTCGCCAACCTCCGCCGGTTCGAGGCGGGCGGCGGCGGTGACGCGCCGGAGCACGTGGGCCGCGGCCTCGGCGAGGCCGTGTCCAAGCTGTCCTGGAGCCAGAACCGCGAGGTGATGAAGGTCATCTTCCTCGTCGGCGATGCGCCCCCGGCCGAGCGCAACGACGACTGGAACTTCAAGCACTGGGCGAAGCGCGCGAAGGAGAAGCACATCGTGGTGAACACGGTGCGCTGCGGCTCTGACGGCGAGACGGAAGTCGCCTGGCGCCACGTGGCGAAGCTCACGGACGGCACCTTCGACAGCATCGACCAGTCCGGCGGCATGGTCGCTGTCGCCACGCCGTTCGACGTCGAGCTGGCGAAGGTGAACTCCGAGCTGGCGTCGAAGACGCTCTACACCGGTCGCGCCGAGGTGCAGGCTGAGAACCGCGCCCGCGCCGATGCCATGGCGGGCCTGGCCCCCGAGGCCGCGGCGGAGCGCATCAGCTACATGAAGAAGACGCGCGCCGCTGCGAAGCCCTCCGCCGGTGCTGCCTCGGCCGCGATGGAGAGCAGCGCCCCGGAGGCGGTGGGCGGCGCGGTGGACCTCGTGGCGGCTCCCGCTGCGCTGGCGAGCGTGAAGGGCGAGGAGCTGCCGGCGGAGCTGAAGGGCCTGAGCAAGGAGGCGCAGGCCGCGAAGGTGAAGCAGCTCGCGGAGGAGAAGAAGGTGCTGGAGGCCAAGGCCGCGAAGCTGGCGGCGGACCGGGACACGTGGCTCACCAAGAATGTGTCCGAGAAGGAGGACACCTTCGACGCCAACGTGATGAAGGGCGTGAAGGCGCAGGCCGCGAAGCACGGCATCGCGTACTGAACCGCGCATCAGGTGGATTCGAGAGGCCGCGGTCCCACGAGCACGGGGCCGCGGCCTCACGCGTTGACGGCACTACTCCCGCGTCACCGCGTGCAGCACGCGCTCGCGCCGCTGGTCCAGCAGGCGCAGCGCCAGGGGCAGCACGCCCCGGTACAGGGCCACGTTGAGCCCGGCACACAGCGCAATCATCGCCGCCGTCTGCCACGTGGGCCCGTCCTTCCCCGCCAGCCGCAACGCCCAGCCGAAGGGCATGCACCCGGTGCTGGCCGCGAAGATGCCGAGCATCGACGCCGTCAGCGGCACCTTGTCCCGCCGCTTCAGGCTCGCGTGGAACTTCACGGGGAAGAGCAGCGACAGGAAGTTGCCCGCCGCCAGCAGCACCGGCACCACGGCCGCCACCGCCGCCATGGCGCACAGCACGTCCACCGTCGTCCCGAAGCCGAAGTACACCCGGTAGAACAGCGCCACCAGCACCGCCATGCCGAGCGCGCCCGCCGCCTGCACCCCGTTCTTCGCCCGCAGCACGTCCGCCAGGTCCACCGGCGCCGCCAGGAACACGGCGAAGCCCTGCCCGTCATAGCCGAAGGTGTTCTGGGAGAAGGTCGACGCAATCACCACCGCGCCGTAGATGCACAGGCCGCCCATCAGCCACGCATCCGCGGAGCGGCCCAGCAGGAAGACGAACAAGTCCCGCCCGGACAGCAGCTTCAGCAGAATCGCCAGGATGAAGGGCACCGACGCGAGCAGCCGCGCGCGCGGGTTGCGCCACAAGTCCAGCGCCTCGCGCATCACCAGCGTGGAGAACCGCGTCCGCGTCCGCGCGAAGGGGTTGGTGTCCCCCGACTCCGTTGCCCGCGCGCCCGCGCGCCCCGCCTGCCGGTGGAAGCGCATCAGCAGCGCGTACGCCACCGCCATGCCCGTCGCCGCGAAGAAGAACAGCCCGCCCGCCTCCATCAGTGCGATGCGCAGGCGCCCCAGCGCGAGCTGCCCCAGCCCGTCCCCGAAGAAGCCCGGCGGCACCTGCCCCAGCGCCACCGCCGCGTTGATGATGAGCGTCATGTCCAGCGCGCTCACCCCCGTCTCGCCCATCTCCGTCAGCCACGAGGTGTCGATGGGCGGGATGAACGACGCGGCGAGGAGGAACGCCACCATGCCCCCGCCCATGATGCGCGCGCTGTGCTTCGCGCGCAGCACGTTGATGACCGCGTACAGCGCCACCCGGCTCCACGCCGCGCACAACAGCGCGAACAGCACGTACAGCCCCACCGCCAGCCACGGCGCCCTCATCCGGTGCACCGACGCGAACCCCAGCGCCGCCCCCGTGAGTGGCGCGTAGAACACCAGCGCGCGCGGCTCGAAGAGGCTCGCCACCGTGGAGGCGATGAGCAGCCGGTACGGAGAGATGGGGAACGCCGCGTACCGGCTCAGCTCCGAGTGGTCATCCACGCCCGCCGACAACAGCGGCCACGTCACCCACACCGAGAAGGTGACGAAGCAGAGCAGGTTCAGGATGAAGTACGGCCACACGCCGCTGCGCGCGACGGGCCCCAGCCGCATCAGCGCGAAGAAGAACAGTCCCAGGAAGAGGCCGGGCGCGCTCGACGCCAGGAACACGCCCACCGCCAGCAGCCGGCTCTTCCCCGGCCCCCGGTTGAGCCCGATGTCGAAGCGCAGCCCCCACAACAGCACCAGGTGCCGCAGGAAGCCGGGCATGGCCGGGCGGCTCATGCGGACTCCCGGCGCGGCACCGGCTCCGGCGCGGGCACCGCTTCCCCGTAGAAGGACAGGCGCGCGTTGCGCGAGGTCGGCACGGCGATGAGCTTCTCGAACACCGCCTCCAGCGAGGGACAGTCATGCCGCTGCAGCAGCGTCCCCACCGGCCCCTGGTCCAGCATCTGCCCGCCTCGGAGGATGCCTGCGTGCGTGGCCAGCCGCTCCGCGATTTCCAGCACGTGCGTCGTCAAGAGCAGCGTCACCCCGCGCCGGCTCAGCTCGCGCAACAGCTCGCGGATGACACCCGCCGCCAGCACGTCGATGCCCTCGAAGGGCTCGTCCAGCAGCACCAATTCCGGCGCGTGGATGAGCGCCGCGGCGATGGCCAGCCGCCGCCGCATGCCCTTGGAGTACTCCGCCACCAGCGCGCCGGCCTTGTACGTCAGCTCCGTCAGCTCCAGCAGCTCCGTGGCGCGCGCGGCGGCCTCGTCGCCGTCCAGCCCGTACATGCGCGCGCAGAAGGTGAGGTACTGCCGGCCGGTGAGCCGCTCGAAGAGGCTCAGCTCCTCCGGCACCACGCCCACGCGCCGCTTCACCTCCAGCGGCTTCGCCACCGCGTCCACGCCCAGCATGCGGATGGTGCCCGCGTCCGGGCCATACACGCCCGTCAGCAGCGCGATGCTGGTGGACTTGCCGGCTCCGTTGGGCCCCAGGTACGCGTAGAAGGCGCCACGGGGAATCTGGAGATTCAGGCCATTGAGCGCGGTGAAGCCGCCGAAGCGCTTGATGAGCCCGCGTGCGTCGACGGCCAATTCATCGGAGGTGGGGGGCGACATGAAGTGCCCGCCATCAGACCCGAGCCCGGCACCCTGGTACAGCCCCCATCGGACGATGGGTGGATGGGCCTCCGCCCAGCCGAGGAGGTGGGCTTGTTGCCACTCAGTGGACGAACGCCATCTCCGGCGGGCCGGCGATCTGCTGCACCGTCATCCGCACCTTGTCCAAATCGACGGGCTTGGAGATGTAGCCGGCGGCACCCACCAGCTCGGCCTCCCACTCGAAGCCGTAGCCGGAGATGATGATGATGGGCAGGCCGCGCGCGCGAGGCATCTTCTTCAGCGCGTCCAGCAAACCCCAGCCGCTCATCACGGGCATCCGAAGGTCCAGCAGCACGGCGGAGGGCATGTCGCCCTCCAACAAGTCGAGCGCCTCGCGGCCGTTGGCCGCTTGAACCGTTCGGTAGCCCATCTCCTCGAGGGCATCGCAGATGAGCGTGCGGTGACTCGCGTCGTCATCGACGACCAGGATGTGGGACATGGCAGGGCCTCAGGGGATCAGCGGCTTGCAGACCGCGAAATTCTATGGGGGGGAAGATGGGAACTCCCATTCCATTCCGGAAGGGGCTCCGCCACTTTTCAACAGCCAACGACTCGCGCACGCGGGCCTTGCTCCGCGCCCCGCCGGCCACGGCTTCCCGGCCTCATTCCCCATACAACCGGAGTGCGTTCTGACCCAGGATGCCCGCCAGGACCTCGTCACCGAGCTTCAGGCCAAGCAGCGTCTTGAGCTCGCGGTCCCACGCGTAGGGGATGTTGGGAAAGTCCGTCCCGTAGAGGACGCGCTCGGGCCGCACCTGCAGCGCCGCGCGAGGCGGGGGGACGGGGAAGTAGCCGGACACCGCCATGGTGGTGTCCAGCCAGAGGTTGTCGTGTCGCTCGAGCAGGCGCGCGTAGGCGTCGAACTCGTCCGCCCCCATGTGGGGGATGCACAGCTTCAGCGTGGGGTGCGCTTGCAGCACGCGCTCGACGCGCTCGGCGCCACAGAGGGCGTACGTGTCGCATTTGTAGTTCGGACTCGAGGGCTCCCGGCCGGCATGCATGACGAGCGGCCGTCCCGCCCGTGCGCACGCGGCGTAGACGTCGTGGAGCTCCGGCGCGTCCGGGGAGAAGCACTGCACATGGCAGTGCAGCTTCACCCCCCGCAGCCCGAGCGCGAAGGCCTCTTCGAGAATCGACACGGCCCCCTCCTCGCCGGGCAGCACGGTGGCCAGCCCCAGCACGCGGGGCTCGGCGCGGGCCACCTCCGCCACGTACGCGTTGAGGGCGCGGGCCATGCCCGGCCGGTGGGCGTAGTGGAGCGCCACCACCCGGCTCACCCCTCGCGACAGGAGGAAGGACACCACCTGGGGCGTGTGCAGCTTGTAGCGGATGGGCCAGCCGTACTCGTCGAACCAGCGCCACACCGCCTCGAAGACGCGGTCCGGGAACAGGTGGACATGCGCGTCCACCACCGGGGGAAGCCCCTCGGGCAGGCGGGGCCCCTCCGTGTCGGAGAGCGCCGGCATGGGCATGCGGATGCCCGAGTCACGCCACGTGGGCGAGTGGGCGAGGCACGGCTCGGGTGCGTCGGTGGGAGGCGGCACGGAAGGAAGGCCTACTCCTTCTTCGCGCCGCCGTCCTCCCCCTCGCCATCCGTCCGCCGCAGGTACGTGTTGTGCGAATAACCCTGGCGGGCCAGCCGCTGGGACTCGATCGCGTCCGCGACCTTGGCGCACACCTGGCCGAGCACGCGCAGGGACTCGGCGAGCAGTCGCTCCGCGTGGTCCTGCGCGTCCGCGGCCTGGATGGTGGTGCGCTCTTTGCGGAACAGCCCGGGCAACTTCATCCCGGGCAATTTAAGGGACGCGCCGCCCACATGCCACCGGCCTCCTGGCGCCCGCCGCCCTCCCGTCTCCCCGAGGCGCCCTCCCGCCTGGCCGGGGAAATGATCGCCCAGCCGACCCGCGAGGCTGCTTGACTGGATTGACAACCCCGAAAATTTACACTTTTGGGCAGTCGTCGCTGGCGAGGGGGGCCTCCACCCCTGAAAGCGTCGTGCAAGTGACTGGATTTCGAGGTCATTGACGAATTTTCAAGAGGGGGGGTGACACGAAGTTAATTCGTCCCTACATTGCCAACCGTCGGATTTACGGCAGAGGAGCTGCGCATGGCTTACGACGGCGAGCTGGTGAAGATGGAGAACGGTCGCTGGGCGCGGTTCCAGCGGTGCCAGGTGTACCGCCCGGGCGTCGAGGACGCGGGCGAGACGATGCTGCTGATCGCCGTGGAGCTGGAGGAGCGCTACCAGCTTCTGCTCGACGGCGCGGCGGATTCCCTGGCCCAGTACCGGTTCCAGGGCGTGCCCGTGCAGGTGCGGTTGGACCCCGACGCGCAGGCCATCACCCTGCAGCCGGAGACGTCCACGCTCGCACCCCCGGTGCACTGACTCCGCACTCCGCGTTGGCGGAGCTGACGGGGATTGACCGATTCACAACACATGGGGCCTCGCGATTCACATCGCGGGGCCCCGTGCTTTTACAGCCCCTGGCGTGGAGCGTCAGGCGCCGTCCAGCCAGCGGGTGTAGGCAACGAAGCCGTAGTCGCGGCCGAGGAAGTCCCTCACCAGGTCGGCCGCGTCCTTGGAGCCGCCCGGCCCCAGCACGGTGTCCCGGTAGCGGCGCGCGGTGGCGGGGTCCATCAGCCCGTGCTGCTGGAAGGGTGTGAGCAAGTCCCGCGCGATGACGAGGGACCAGAGGTAGGCGTAGTAGGCGGAGGAGTAGTAGCCGTCGAGCTGGGTGAAGGAGAGGTGGACGTAGGAGTCGCTCTCGGTGCGGAAGGGCAGGTAGCGCTCCTGCAGCGCCTTCACCCGCGTGGTGGTGTCCAGGTTCGCCGGGTCGGCCGTGTGCAGCTGGAGGCTGACGGCGGCGTAGAAGAGCTGCTGGCGCAGCCACAGTCCCTTGCCGAAGGCATCCGCGCGCCGCATGCGGGAGATGATGTCCTCGGGCAGCGGCTCGCCGGTGACGACGTGCCGGGCGAAGCGCTGGAGGGACTCGGGGCGCCAGGCCCACTCCTCCAGCACCTGGGCGGGGGCCTCCACGAAGTCGCGCTCGGTGCGGGAGCCGGACAGGCCGGCCCAGCGCGTGCGGCCGCCGAGGATGTGGTGCAAGAGGTGGCCGAACTCGTGGAAGAAGGCGCGCACCTCGCTGTGCTGGAGCAGGGCGGGGTGGATGCCGGGCCGGGGGAAGTTGCACGTCAGCACGGCCTCGGGGAGCGTCTTCCCGGCGCGGCCGGTGGCCAGGTCCCACTGCGCCGAGTGCGTGAACTTGCCCGGGCGCGGGTGCATGTCCAGGTAGAAGCGGCCCAGCCGTGTGCCGCCCTCGTAGACGTCCCAAGCCTCCACGTCCGGGTGCCACACGGGCGCGTCCGTCACGCGGCGGTAGGTGAGGCCGAAGAGGCGCGCGGTGATGTCCAGCAGGCCCTGCTTCACCCGGGTGTATTCGAAGTAGGAGCGCACCTCGCGCGAGTCGAAGTGGTACTGCTCGGCGCGCACGCGGTCCTCGAGGAAGACCTGCTCCCAGGGCTCCACCTCGGTGGCGTCCGGCGTGTCCTGGCGCTTGCGCGCGAGCAGCACGGCGTAGTCGTCCTTCGCGCGGCCGGCGGCCGCGGTGGACAGCCGCTCGATGAAGTCCGCGGCGGCCTGGGGCCCGCGCACCATCTTGTCCTCGGAGGCGTAGGCGGCCCAGTTGGGGTAGCCCAGCAGCGTGGCCAGCGCGTGGCGCGCCTCGAGCAGGCGCGACAGCGTGTCGACATTCTCCGGGTAGCCGCGCCGCCGGTTGACGCGCCAGAGCGCCTCGCGGGCCGCGTCGCCGCGCGCGTACGCCATGAAGGGCAGGTAGTCCGGCGTCTCGGTGGTGATGCGCACGCGGCCGTCCGCTCCAGGCGGGTGCGCGCGCACGAAGTCCTCGGGCAGCCCCTCCAGCGCCTGGGGCGCCACGTCCACGTGCCGCACGTCCTCCAGGATGTGGCGGCCGAACTCCTGGCCCAGCCAGGTGAGCTGCTCGTGCAGCTCCCGCAGCTTCTGACGCGTGGCCGCGTCCCGGTCCACGCCGGCGCGCCGGAAGTCGCGCAGCACCCGCGCCACCCAGCGCCGCGTGGCCGCGTCCTGCCCGTCCAGCTCCAGCGAGGCCAGTGCCTCGTACAGGCGGTGGTCCAGCGAGAGGTCCGTGCGCGCCGCCTCCACCTCCTGCTCGCACGTGCGACCCGCCTCGCGGAAGGTGGCGTCCGGGTGTGCGTTGGCGGCGATGCCGGAGCGCGACACGGCGTCGTCCAGCAGGGCGATGGCGTCGTCGTAGGAGGTGAGGGCCACCACCGTGTCCCGCGGCGCGCGCAGGGCCAGCAGCGCGTCCACGTGGGCCCGGGCCCGCTGGATGTCCTCCGCGCAGGCCGCGAGGAAGCGCTCGGGGGTGGTGGCGAGCTGGCGCCCCGCGTCGGGCACGAGCCGCGCGTCTCCGGCGGCAAGGGCGCGGGGCGGCGCGGGCGGGAGGGTGGATGGGCGGCCGGCGCACCCCGTGAGCACCAGGGTGACGATGATGACGAGCTTCAGATGCAAATGCCCTCCCTGGACAGGGGCTGGGGCAACGGGTGGGGGCGTGGGGTATTTCCGCTGCGGGCTCCACCTGAAATGACGACGAGCGCGCCAATTCGTCGCAGATTTCTGCGGGAAGGGCCGGCGCTACCCGGGTTGGCTCTCTGGCTGTGAGAAGTTGGAGCGGGCAGGGAAGCAGGCGCTCAGCTGCTCACCTGGAAGAAGCGGATGGCGTTGTCGCGGGCGATGCGGTGGACGATGCGCTCGGAGAGGTTGGCCTTGGCCAGGAGGTTGGCCAGGCGCGCCAGGCCGAGGATGTCCCCCGCGCCGTCGCCCGCGTCGGAGTTGAGCACCAGCCGCTCGCTGCCCAGCCGCCGCACCACCGCCACGGCGCGCTCGGCCTTGAGGGCTTCCGGGTGCAGCGTCAGCCCCGCCCAGTGGCCCACCTCGAGGATGGTGCGCACCGTGCGCGCGTTGGCGTGGTCCACCAGCACGCGCGAGGCCAGCACGCCGGACTGGCGCAGCAGCGTGAGGATGCGCCGCGTGTGGCGCTCCTTGTCCACGGTGGGCGTGTGCACCACCACGCGCAGCTTGAGGCTCCGGGCCAGCGCGAGCTGCTCCAGGAAGGCCTCCTCCTCCTCCTCGCCGCCCACGTGCAGCCCCGTCTCGCCCAGGGCCACCACGCGGCCTCCCTGGAAGTAGTCGGGCAGGGCGGAGAGCACCTCGGACAGCCCGCGCCGGGGGATGCAGCGCGGGTGCACGCCGAGCGCGGCATAGGCGCGGATGCCCACGCGCTCCAGCCGGGGGAGCTGGCGCTCCACCAAATCATCGAAGTGGCGCAAGAGCGCCTTGGACGTGGGCTCCGGGAAGTGGTGGGCCACCACCAGCGCCCGCTCCACCCCGAAGAAGCGCATCGACTCCAGGTCCTGGTCCGTCAGGCCCTCGGGGTGCAGGTGCGCGTCGAAGATGGGAACGGGCTCTGCCAAGGCTTCAGTCCTGCCCCAGGGCCACGCCCTCGTTGCGCGGGTCGCTCGCGGAGTAGCGCAGGCCCGTCTTCGGGTCCACGAACACCGCCTCCGCGTCGCCCCACTGGTCCACCCGGCGAATCTTGTGGCCCTTCGCCTCCAGCACCGACAGCGTCGCCGGCTCCAGGCCCCACTTGTCCACCCAGAGCTCGTCCGGCATGTACTGATGGTGCACGCGGCCCTCGTTCACCGCGCGCGCCACGTCCATGCCGCTGTCCACCAGGTTGCTGATGACCTGGATGACGGTGGTGGGAATGGTGGAGCCGCCCGGGCTGCCCACCGCCAGCATCACCTTCTTCGGGTCCTCCTTGGAGAACACCAGCGTGGGGGACATGGAGGACTGCGGCACCTTGCCGGGCTGGATGGCGTTGGGCTCGCCGGTGATGAGGCCATACGCGTTGGGCACGCCGGGCTGCGCCGAGAAGTCGTCCATCTCGTCGTTGAGCATCACGCCCGTGCCCTTCGCCACCACGCACGAGCCGAAGCCGTAGTTGATGGTGGTCGTCATGGCCACCGCGTTGCCGTCCTTGTCGATGACGGAGATGTGCGTGGTGTTCTTTCGCTCTGGCTCCGGCGTCAGCACCGCGGGCTGGTCCGTCAGCGTGGAGCCCTGCGCGCCCGGCACTGGCGGCAGCAGCGACGCGCTCGCCGTGGCCTTCTTCGCGTCGATGGAGCCCGCGATGTCCGCGATGTGGCCTTGGGACACCAGTCGCGCCGTGGGCACGTCCGAGAAGTCCGGGTCGCCCAGGTACTTCGCCCGGTCCACGTAGGCCCGCCGCACCGCCTCCACATAGAGGTGCAGTGCCTCCGGGTCTCGGAAGGCCATGCCCTGCGGGCGCAGCTTCTCCATCGCGCCCAGCACCTGGAGGACCGCCACGCCGCCCGCGCTCGGCGGAGGCATGGTGAGGATGCGGAAGCCGCGGTAGCTGCCCTCCAGCGGCTGGCGGGGGCGCGTCTTGTATGCGGCCAGGTCCTCCACCGTCAGCACGCCGCCGCCGGCCTGCACCGTGTCCGCAATCGCCTTGGCCACGGTGCCCGAATAGAAGGCCTTCGCGCCGCCCCTGGCGATGCCGCTCAGCGTGCGCGCCAGGTCCGGCTGCTTGATGACGTGTCCCAGCGGGGGCATGTCCGGCACGCCCTCCGCGTTCTTCACCAGGAACACGCGCGAGGCCTCCGCGTCCTTGCGCAGGCACTCCAGCCGCCCCGCCCCCATGGAGTGGTAGCGCGGCGTCACCCAGATGCCCTTCTTCGCGGCGGCGATGGCCGGCGCCAGCACGACGGACGGGGGCAGCTTCCCGTGCTCCTTGAGGAGCTGGAGGTAGCCCGCCACCGCGCCCGGCACCGCCACCGCCAGCGGGCCGTCCGTGGACAGGCCCGGCACCACCTTGCCGTCCTTCACGTACATGTCCCGCGTGGCCGCCTTGGGCGCCACCTCGCGGAAGTCGAGCACCTTCGTCTCGCCGCTCTTGCCGTCATGCACCAGCGCGAAGCCGCCGCCGCCGATGCCCGAGTGGTACGGCCCCACCACCGCCGCGACGAAGGCCGCCGCCACCGCCGCGTCCGTCGCGTTGCCGCCCTTCTCCAGCATCTCCAGCGCCGCGGCGCTGGCCTGCGGGTAGGCCGTGGCCACCGCGCCGCCGCGGTACGGGCGCGCCGCGTGCGCCACGCACGCCAGCAGCACCACCGCCAGCGCCAGGCTCCGCGCCGCCAGGCTCCGTGTCCCACGTGCCGCCGACACCGCCACGCGTGCGCCGGGGCGCGCCGCTTCACTCCTGAAGCTCGTGTCCTTCACCGGTTCAGCCTCCTCACGGCGCGTGAACATCCCTGCCTGGCCTTCGTTCTGGGTATTGTGTTACCCAGGGGACAGAAACCCACCCTTCAGGGTCGGGACTCCGGAGCGCCTGACGGACTACAGGACTCCCGGTATGCACGAACCGACTCCTCAGAACCAGGGTTTCAACGGGGCAGCATTTTTCCTCTTGGATTGTGTCCTGTTTGGGTGCATCCTCTGGAAATCCTGAACCGTCATCGGGGGAGCAGCGTATGAGCACGCCCGTCGCGCCCGAGAAAAAGACACCACCCGGGTCCATACCGCCCTCGGGTCGGGTGACGGTCTTCCTGAAGCCCTGCTTCGGGATTTCCGTGCAGAGCAACTCGCTGAGTGTGGCGGTCAGCGCCCGGCCTCCGCCGGTTGACACCGAGGAGTCTTCTCCTGCGGGTGCGGTTGACGACTCGATTCCCTGTCCCTAATTCTCCGCCGCATGACAGCTCTGGCGGCGGTGGTGCTGTGCGCGGGTAAGGGCACGCGGATGAAGTCGGAGAAGGCGAAGGTCCTTCACCCCATCCTTGGCAGGCCCATTTGTGCGTATCCCCTGAATCGGGCCCTCGAACTGGGTGCTTCGTCCGTGGTGCCGGTGGTGGGGCACCAGGCGGAGGCGGTGGAGAAGACGATTCGCGCCTTCTTCCCGGACGCCCCGCTGCACTTCGCGCTGCAGCGTGAGCAGCGCGGGACGGCGGACGCGGTGCGCTCGGCGGAGGAGGCCCTGAAGGGGTACTCCGGCCGCGTCCTCATCCTCTATGGCGACGTGCCGCTCTTGCGCCGCGAGACGCTGCAGGCGCTGCTCGCCGCGCACGACAAGGCGGGCGGGGCGCTGGCGCTCGTGTCCACCGTGCTGGAGGACCCCACCGGCTACGGCCGCGTCATCCGCGAGGGTGGCAAGGTGGCCCGCATCGTCGAGCACAAGGACGCCACCCCGGAGCAGCGCGCGGTGCGCGAGTGCAACGCGGGCATCTACTCCGTCGACGCGGACTTCCTCTGGAAGGCGCTGGCGCAAATCAAGCCGGCGAACGCGCAGGGCGAGTACTACCTCACGGACCTGGTGGAGATGGCCGCGAAGCAGGGCCCGGTGGGCTCGGTGGGCTCGGTGGAAGCGGACGCCACGGAGACGGCCGGGGTGAATGACAAGGTGGAACTGGCGGCGCGCGCCCGCGTGCTCCAGCAGCGCATCAACGAGGCGCACATGCGCGCGGGCGTGTCCATCCAGGACCCGGCCACGGCCTACATCGAGGAAGGCGTCATCATCGGCACGGACACCGAGGTGGGCCCCTCCGTGACGCTCTCCTCGGGCACCATCATCGGCAAGGGCGTCACCATCGGTCAGGGGAGCGTCATCACCGCCTCCACCGTGGCGGACGGCACCGTCATCAAGCCCTACTCCGTGCTGGAGGAGGCGAAGGTCGGCGAGCGGAACGTCATTGGCCCGTTTGCCCGCCTGCGCCCCGGGACGGAGTTGGCCGAGGATGTGCATCTGGGCAACTTCGTGGAAACGAAGAAGGCGCAGATCGGCAAGGGCTCCAAGGCCAACCACCTGACGTACCTGGGCGACGCGAAGATTGGCGCCGGGTGCAACGTCGGGGCGGGCACCATCACCTGTAACTATGACGGGGTGAACAAGCACGTCACTGAACTTGGCGACGGGGTGTTCATCGGCTCGGACACGCAGCTGGTGGCGCCAGTGAAGGTCGGCGACGGCGCGTATGTCGGCGCGGGCACCACGGTGACGAAAAATGTGCCGCCTGGAAGCCTCGCTGTGTCTCGGACGCCACAGGTCACCAAGGAGGGTTGGGTGGCCGCGAAGAAGGCGCGCAAGGCGTCGAAGGTTCAGGCCGGCTGATTCTGATCGGCGCGGCTCTTGCTTGGTGGGCAGCCAGAGAACTGCCCACACGGGTTGTAGGGGAATGCCCCGGATTGCTCTAGCGGGCGTGGGCGTGAGAGAGAGGTCTATATGTGCGGGATTGTTGGTTACGTCGGTGACAAGGAATCTGCTCCCATCCTCGTGTCCGGGCTGAAGAAGCTCGAGTACCGGGGGTATGACTCGGCGGGTGTCGCGGTGGTGAGCCGCAACCAGCTCAACGTGGTGCGCGCCACGGGCAAGCTGCGCAACCTCGAGAGCCGGGTGGTCGCGGATCAGCCGCAGGGCACCATCGGCATTGGCCACACGCGGTGGGCCACGCACGGGCGTCCTTCCGACGAGAACGCCCACCCGCACACGTACAAGAACGTGGCGGTGGTGCACAACGGCATCATCGAGAACCACCTCGCGCTGAAGGAAGAGCTGCGCGGCCGCGGGCACGTCTTCTCCTCCGAGACGGACACCGAGGTCTTCGCCCACCTCATCTCCGAGGAGCTGGAGCGCGGGCTGGAGCTGCCGGAGGCGGTGCGCGCGGCCATCGAGCACGTGAAGGGCACCTACGCGCTGGCGGTGGTGTCGGCGAAGGACCCGAACCGCATCGTCTGCACCAAGAACGCGTCGCCCATGGTGCTGGGCCTCGGCGAGGGGCAGAACTTCATCGCCAGCGACGTGCCGGCCGTGCTCGAGCACACGCGCGACATCGTCTACATGGAGGAGGGCGACCTCGCCGTCGTCGCCGCCGCGAAGATCGACATCTTCAACCGCCAGGGCCAGCTCGTGAATCGGCCCACGCGCCGCATCGACTGGACGCCGATGATGGCGGAGAAGGGCGGCCACAAGCACTTCATGCACAAGGAAATCTGGGAGCAGCCTCGCGCCATCGGCGACACGCTGCGCGGCCGGATGCTCCTGAGCGAGGGCGACGTCCACTTCGAGGGCTGGAACCTCTCCGCGGAGAAGGTCCGCTCGCTGACCAAGGTCACCATCCTGGCCTGCGGCACCTCGTGGCACTCCGGCGTCGCCGGCAAGCACATGATTGAGACGCTGGCGCGTCTGCCCGTCGAGGTGGAGCTGGCCAGCGAGTTCCGCTACCGGGACCCCATCGTGGACGGCTCGCACCTGGCCATCGCCATCAGCCAGTCCGGTGAGACGGCGGACACGCTGGCGGCCTTCAAGGAGGCCAAGGCCCGTGGCGCCACGGCGATGGCCATCTGCAACGTCATCGGCAGCGCGATGACGCGCGAGGCCGAGTTCTCCGTGCTCACCAACGCGGGCCCGGAGATTGGCGTCGCGTCCACCAAGGCGTTCACCACGCAGCTCGTCGCCCTGTACCTGCTGGCGGTGAAGCTGGGCCGGATGCGCGGCACCCTCACGGTGCAGGCGGCGCAGGAGCACCTGACGCACCTGACGCAGATTCCGAAGATGATTGAGGACGTCCTCAAGTGCGAGCCGCAGGTGAAGCGCGTCGCGCGTGAGTTCATGAACGCGCAGGACTTCCTCTTCCTCGGCCGCGGCCCCATGCACCCGGTGGCGCTGGAGGGCGCGCTCAAGCTGAAGGAAATCTCGTACATCCACGCGGAGGGCTACGCGGGCGGTGAGATGAAGCACGGCCCCATCGCCCTCATCGACGAGAAGATGCCGGTGGTGGTGATTGCGCCGAAGCAGCCGCACGTCGCCTACGAGAAGATCATCGGCAACATCGAGGAGGTCCGCGCACGCGGCGGCAAGGTCATCGCCGTCATCGACGAGGACGACGCGCATGTCGCCGGCCTGGCCGACCACGTCATCCGGATTCCTCCCGCCTGCGCGCTGCTGGCGCCGGTGGTGGCCACCATCCCACTGCAGCTGCTCGCCTACCACGTGGCGGAGATGCGCGGGAATGACGTGGACCAGCCCCGCAACCTCGCCAAGAGCGTGACGGTGGAGTAGCGCGTCGCCTTCGAAGTGACGTGACTTCAAGGAGCCCGGGTTCCCCGCGAGGGGGCCCGGGCTTCGTCGTCTCAGCCGATGAGGCCGAGCGCTTCCGCCAGCCAGCGCCGCACGTCCGTGCGCGTGGGGCCGTGGCCCGTGTCCAGGGACCAGGTGAGGAGCGCGCCGGCGAGCTCGCCCGCGGTGCGGTAGCGGCTGGCCACGTCCGGCGCCAGCGCCTTGCGGAGGATGGCGGCGAGCGTCCGGTCCATGGTGAAGGGCAGGTGGAGGCGCGCCGTGCGGATGGCCGCCATCACCACGTGCACGTCCGTGGACTCGCGCTGGAAGGGGTGCGCGCCCACGAGCAACTCATGGAGGACGATGCCCATGGCGAAGACGTCCGAGGCGGGGGTGAGCGGCTCGCCGCGCGTCTGCTCCGGGGAGAGGTAGTGCAGCTTGCCCGCGGCCACGCCGTCCGCCGGGCCGATGTCCGCGCCGTGCGCCTTGGCCACGCCGAAGTCGCCGAGCTTCACGTCGCCGTCGCCGGAGAAGAAGATGTTGGCGGGGTTGACGTCGCCGTGCACCAGCCCCAGCGGCCGGCCGCTGCGCGTGCGCGCCTGGTGGAAGTAGGCCAGCCCGCGCAGCACCTCGATGGCCACGTGGACGGCCATGTCGGAAGGGAAGGGCTGACGCTGCTGGTGCAGCGCGCGCATCAGCCCGCCGAGGTCTCCTCCCACCAGCAGCTCCATGGCGATGAAGGGACGCCCGAAGGCCTCGCCCACCTCCAGTCGCTGCACGAGGTTGGGGTGCTCCAGCAGGCCCATCAGGTCCGCCTCGTCGGCGAAGACCTCCGCGGGCACGTCCCTGCGCATCAGCTTGAGCGCCACGCTGAAGGGCTGGCCGCGCACGTCCACCGCGTCCGCGAGGAACACCTCGGCCATGCCTCCGGTGCCCAGGCGCGTGCGCAGCAGGTAGTGGCCGAAGCGGCGAGAGGGCACCTCGACGGGGCGGGGGACCGCGACGAGCATGGCCCCGAGTGTACCGCGAAGCCCTCTTCCGTCACCCGCCCCACCGTCGCGCTCGACGCGCACGATGGGTGCGCATGCAACTCGGTTACATCATTCCGCCAGGCGTGGACGGTGGCGGTGTTGCGGCTCACTCCTTCTGGCTCAGCTCCAGCAGGACATCGAGGTCCTCGGTCGCATCCAGGCTCTCGAGCAGCTCCAGGTTCTCCACCACCTCGCGGTCCTCGTCGGTCAGCGTGGGCTGGGCGCGCGGTGTGCTCCTGGGCGGCGGAGGCTGGGCGGGGACGGACGGGGGCGGCGGAGGATGAGGAGCTTCCTGCGCGGCGGCGGGGAGCGCTCCCAGCAGCAGGGCGAGGAGGAACGGGGCGAGGGTTCGGCTCACCGGCGCCGCCTCTCGCGCAGGCGCTCGCGCACCTCCTGCCGCTGCTCGGGCGACAGCTGCCGCCAGCGCCGCATGTTCTCCATCATCTGCTCGCGCTTCTCCGGATGCTCGCGCAGGTACTGCCGCACGCGCTCGCGCATCTCCGCGCGCTCCTCGGGGGGCAGCTTCCTCAGCTCGCGCACGCGCTCACGCAGCGCCTGGCGCTCCGGCGGGGTGAGCCGCTTCAGCTCGCGCAGGTTGGCGCGGATGCGCTCGCGCTCCTCGGGGGGCAGCTTGCGCCAGCGCTCCAGGTTGCCGCGGATGCGCTCCTGCTCGTCCGGAGGCAGCGACTTGAACTCGCGCAGCTTCGCGCGCAGCGCCTCCTTCTCCTCGGGCGTCATCCGCTCGAAGCGCTCGGCCGCCGTGCGGGGTGCTTCCGTCTCCGCGCGCACCGTAGCGCCCGCAAGCAGCGTCACCACCAGCCCCAGCGCGGCCAGGTCCAGTCGCTTCATCATGGCGTCGCCTCCAGTTCGTGGAGGTTCGCGACGACCTCCAAATCCTCCGCGCTGTCCAGGCCGAGCACCTCGTAGTCCTCGGCCACTTCCAGGTTGGCGGCCAGCTCCATCACCGCCGGGTCCTCCAGCTCGGGCGGTGCGTCGGGGCCGGGGCCCGCCAGCAGCAGCGCCACGCCCACCGCGGCGGCGAGGCCCAGCGACGGCACCAGCACCACGGGCCGCAGCCACTTCCGGAGCCGCTCCCACCAGGGCACCGGCAGCGCGTCCAGCTTCGCCATCACCGCGCGCCGGGTGGCGGAGGAGGGCTCATACGCGGGCAGCTCCGCCAGCCGCGCCACCGTGTTGCGCAACAGCGCGTGCGTGGAGCGGCAGCCGGCGCAGGTGTCCAGGTGGGCCGTCACCTCCTCGCGCCGGGCCGGGGGCAGCTCCCCGTCCACGTACGCCGTCAGGTCCTCTTCGAAACCACAGCTCATGCCCTGCTCCTCGCGGGCGCGGTGCCCGCCTGCAGCTCTTCAATCCTTCGCGCCACCGCCAGCGTCGCGCGGTGGATGAGGCTCTTCACGGCGGCCTCGCTCGCCTCGAGCGCTTCCGCGATGTCCCGGTACGCCATGCCCTCGAAGCGGCACATGGTGAAGGCCGCGCGCTCCCGGGCGCTCATGTCCCCCAGCGCCGCGCCCACCACCTGCTCCAGCTCCCGCCCCGCCAGCGCCTGGTCCGGCCTGTCACCCTCCGGCCCCGCCATCTCCACCGCTCCCGTCTCTTCACCTTCCGGCGTCTCGGACGAGGTATGGGACACCCGGTACTCTCCTCGCCGCACCTCGTTGAGGCAGTGGTTGGTGGCCACCCGGAAGAGGAACGTCTTGAAGCGCGCCGTCGGCTTGTAGGCGCCCGCGTGGCGGTAGAGCTTCACGAAGATGTCCTGCGTCAGCTCCTCCGCGCGCTCCCGGTCCCCCACGAAGCGGAAGGCGAAGCGCGCCACGCTCGCGTGGTACCGGTCGAACAGCCAGGCAAACGCCTGGCGGTCCCCCGCGGCCACCTTCAGCATCGCCTGTGCGTCCGAATCCAGGTCCACGGCGGACATCAACCCCGTTGCCCGCAAGAAGTTGCGGGCGCCTTCGCTTTGAACCGCACCCGGGCCCGTGGCTACAGTTTCCTCCGTGCCGGACGCTCCTCGTCTACATCCACCTACGCACCGGCTCCCGGAGGAGGCCCCGGAGCCCGGGCCCCCCGACGTGGCGGCCTGGGAACCTGCCCCGGCCGGCGCCGTGGAGGGGGAGGCTCCGCCCGGGGACGCGGACGAGGACCTGGCTTCCTGGGAGGGGCCGTTTCCCTCCCTGCCGGAGGAGGCCCCGCCACCCGACGCGGTGACCCCGTCTCCGCGCCACTCCCGGCAGGGCGAGCGGCGCTCCCCCGAAGCCGCGGAGCCGTACCGGCTCGCGCTGCCGGGCAAGCCCACCCCGCCGCTGGAGCTGCCGCTGCCGGTGCTGGTGCTGGTGGAGCAGGCCCGCCGCGTGCCCGCCGAGGAGCGCCCGGAGCTGGCCCTACGGCTGAACACGCTGCTGGAGCAGATCTCCGCGGAAGGGGGGAGCCGTCAGCTGGCGGACACCTTCCACCGGCTCCTGGAGACCGGGAAGCTGGAGGGGCTGGTGGACACCCGGGGCCGCTCCTGCCGCGCCGTGGCGGTGGAGGCGCTCCTGTCCCTGGGCTTTCCCTATGCCCTGGAGGTGCGGCCGGAGGACCTGGAGCACCTGCGCGCCCACGGGCGCCGCGGCGTGGGCCACGGCCTGGGCCCCGCCGTCCCCGGCGCCGTGCTGCTGACGGGGCTGGTGGCCCAGGTGACGCAGGAACTGGCGAGGTCGGGCGGGCCTGACAGCCTGGTCACCACGCAGGTAGGTCTCTCGGCGCTGGCCCTGGTGGCCTTGTGGCTTGCCCCTCCGAAGTCAGCCGTGTACCGGGTGGGTCTCGCCCTGCTGGCCCTCGTCACCTGCCTCGGGCTGGTGGCGCCATTCTTCATGGATGGCCCGGTGGGCCTGTGGGTCGTCCTGGGCGGGCTGGTGGCCGCCTTCCTGGCTGCCCTCCGCGAGAGCTGATGACCAGGATGCAGGACGGATGTCAGAGGGGTGGACTAGGGTCTACCCATCGCGTACTAAAAGCGCGTTCAGGTGGACCGGGGTGGTCCGCCAATACAAGGAGCAGTCAGAAATGGCCGTGAATCAGGAGAAGGAAAAGGCGATCGAGCTGGCGATGTCCGCGGTGGAGCGCCAGTTCGGCAAGGGCTCCATCATGCGGCTCGGCAAGGACGAGCCGCTGGTGCGTGACATCCAGGCCATTTCGACGGGCTCGATCTCACTGGATATCGCCCTGGGCGTGGGTGGCGTGCCCAAGGGCCGCATCATCGAAATCTTCGGGCCGGAGTCCTCCGGTAAGACGACGCTGTGTCTCCACATCGTCGCCGAGGCGCAGAAGCGTGGCGGCATCTGCGGCTACGTGGACGCGGAGCACGCGCTCGACGTGGGCTATGCCCGCAAGCTGGGCGTGCGCACCGATGACCTGCTCCTGAGCCAGCCGGACACTGGTGAGCAGGGGCTCGAAATCGCGGAGATGCTGGTGCGCTCGGGCGCCATCGACGTGCTGGTGGTGGACTCCGTCGCCGCGCTCGTGCCCAAGGCCGAGCTCGAGGGTGAGATGGGCGACGCCCACATGGGCGTGCAGGCCCGCCTCATGAGCCAGGCGCTCCGCAAGCTCACGGGCACCATCTCCAAGAGCCAGACGTGCGTCATCTTCATCAACCAGATTCGCATGAAGATTGGCGTGATGTTCGGCAACCCGGAGACGACGACGGGCGGCAACGCGCTGAAGTTCTACGCGTCGCAGCGCCTGGACATCCGCCGCATCGGCGCCATCAAGAACGGCGAGAACGTGGTGGGCAGCCGCACCCGCGTGAAGGTCGTGAAGAACAAGGTGGCCCCCCCGTTCAAGGAAGTCGAATTCGACATCATGTACGGCACGGGCATCTCCCGTGAGGGCGACCTCATCGACCTCGCCTCCAACGACAACATCGTGGAGAAGAGCGGCAGCTGGTTCTCCTTCAACGGGGAGCGCATCGGCCAGGGCCGTGAGAATGCCAAGGACTACCTCAAGGAGCACCCCGAGGTGGCCAAGGACATCGAGGCCCGCGTGCTGGAGAAGTACGGCATCACCAAGGGGCCGGCCGCCGCCGCCGCGCCCGCCGCGGAGGAGCCCGCCGCCGAGGGGGGCACCGAGAAGCGCGCCCGTGTGAAGGCCGTGAAGTGAGCCGGACTTGAGACGTGGACCCTTCGGGGTCCACTTCCTCCGGTCAATGCAGCGTGAGTACGAGGGCCGGCCTTCCGCGAGGGGGTCGGCCCTCTCGCTTTTCTCCCCGCGCCACGCCCGCACATACCGCTGGTGGATGACACAGCGCGTTGCGTAGAGAAGCGCAAGTGGATGTTTCCTGGCGAGCAGATGTGCGTCTTAGACTCCGCGCTCCAGTTTCCAAAACCCGCCCGGAGTCCTGCCTTGATCGACCCATTCAAGCGTCGCAGTTTCCTTCAAGCCGTCGTCGCCGTCGCGGCGAGCACCGCGTTCGGTTGCAACGAGGACGAGTCGGGGGCGCCGTCGGATGACACGGCGAAGTTCTTCCCGCAGTCGGTGGCCTCGGGCGACCCGCGCCCGGACAGCGTGGTGCTGTGGGTGCGTGCGGTGGACCCGGACAACGCCAGCGCCAACCGGGCGGTGCAGCTGGAGGTCTCCACCAGCCAGGAGTTCAGCAGCCTGGTGCTGAACCAGTCCTACTCCGCGCTCGCGGCGCATGACCACGCCCTCAAGGTGAAGGTCACCAACCTGTCGCCGCGCACGACGTACTACTACCGCTTCACCGTCGACGTGAATGGCCAGAAGGTCAGCTCCGCGACGGGCCGCACCCGCACGGCGCCGGCCGCGGGCGCGGACGTGCCGGTGAAGTTCGTCTTCGCCAGCTGCCAGGACTTCATCGGCCGCTACTACAACGCGTGGCAGCGCCTGCTGCAGCTCGACGAGGACCTCGACTTCGTCGTGTTCCTCGGCGACTACGTCTACGAGACGACGGGCGACTCGTCCTTCCAGGACGCCAACGGCACGCGCTCCATCGTCTTCGCCGAGCCGGAGAAGGCGCTGCGCGAGGGCGAGGGCCTGGTGGCCTTCTACGCGGCCAACGCGCTGTCCAACTACCGCGACCTCTACAAGGCCATCCGCTCGGACAAGATCATCCAGAAGGTCCACGAGCGCTACCCGTTCATCATCGTGTGGGACGACCACGAGTTCTCCGATGACTGCTGGGGCGACACCGCGACGTACTCGGACGGGCGCTTCGACGAGAAGCAGACGGCGCGCCGCAAGAACGCGGAGCAGGCCTTCTTCGAGTACATCCCCCTGGACAACACTGCGGCAACTGAAGGTGCCATCGACATCGACCAGGTGGTCGCCGCCCAGGCGGGTGGGACGAAGATCTGGCGTGACTTCGAGTTCGGCCAGCACCTGAAGCTGATGGTGATGGACATGCGCAGCCAGCGTCCGGACCACCTCATCCCCGAGGACGCGTACCCGGGCACGGTGGTCATCGACTCGGCGACGATGCCGGCGCCGTACAAGCCGGCCTTCACGGCGGACACGTTCGCGTACGTCGACATCGACGCCGCGCCGCTCGCTCCGTACAAGCAGGCCCTCCAGGGCGCGTACGTGCAGCAGGCGCGGCAGGCGGGCCTCACCCAGGAGCAGGCCGCCGCCAAGGCCGCCACGTGGGTGAAGGGCAACCAGTCGCTGTTCTACGTCAACCAGGTCATCGACGCCGTCAGCGCGGCGCGCGTGGCCGCGGGCCAGACGGCCATTCCGCGCATCGCCATCACCGCGGAGACGCCGCGCGGCGTGGCGTACGTGCACATGGGCAAGCCCTCGCTCTTCACCATCCAGGGCTCGCGCTACATCGTCGTGAAGCCGGTGTTCGACCTGTTCGCGGGCCTCAAGTACGCCGGCTCCGCGAAGGCCAGCGAGAACGCGCTGGGTGACGCCCAGGAGGCCTGGTTCAAGGAGACGGTGAAGGCGGCCAACACCTGGAAGATTGCCGTCTCCTCCGTGTCGCTCACCGCCATGGTGTACGACTTGTCGCAGAAGACGGACATCCCCGAGACGAACCTGCGCCAGTCCTTCTACTTCAACGTGGACCAGTGGGACGGCTTCCCCACGAAGCGCAAGGAGCTGCTGGGGTACATCCAGGCGAACAACCTGCAGAAGAACACGCTGTTCGTCTCCGGTGACATCCACGCGTCCTTCGCGTCGGTGGAAGGCCTGAACCCGGCGTCCCCCACCACGCTGGGCGTGCCCACGCTGACGGCGCCGGCCATCTCCTCCGGCTCCATCAAGGAGCTGGCGGGCCGGGCCCTGCTGGGCGCGGGCTACGGCTCGGGCGCGGCGGTGCACAAGTACATCGTCCAGGAGCTGGAGCAGACGCTGCTGGCGGGCAACCCCGGCATGAAGTTCGCTAACGGCGACGCCCACGGCTTCGTGGTGCTGGAGGTGAAGAAGGACGAGGCCATTGCCTCCTTCCACCTCATCCCGAGCACGGAAATCGCGAAGGACTACTCGCTGCGCGCCGACTCGGAGCTGGCGGCGAAGTTCACGTCGAAGAAGTTCCGCGTCAAGGACGGCGACATCACCGCCATCTGAGCGGGGCAGTTGCCTGATGTGCGGAGGGCCGCGCTGGGAGCCACGTGCTTCCCGGTCGCGGCCCTCGGCCTTTCCAGGAGGTTAAGCTGCCAGGCATGAGTGCTCCCGAGGTCCGACTCCTCCCGGCCCGGCCGGAACACGTGGACTACTGGATGGTGCTGCGCGCGGAGCCCGGGGCGCGCCGCTTCGTGGACACGGAGGAGGACTCGCGCGAGCAGCTGCTGCATCGCATCGCCGAGGCGGGCACGCTGGGTGACTTGCGCGCGAAGGGCTTCCGCTGGTTCGTGGAGTACGACGGGCGGCTCGTCGGCACCGTGTCCGCGCGGGACGTGTCGCGGCTGCATGGCCGGGCGCAGCTGGGCTACATGCTGTCCGACGCGTACCACGGCCGTGGGCTGGGCACGCGCGCGGTGGGGATGATGCTGGAGCAGCTCTTCACTGCGCTGCCCTTCCTCCAGCGCCTGTGGCTCGTCACGCTGGCGGAGAACGCGGCGTCGCAGGGCGTGGCGCGCAAGCTGGGCTTCACGCTGGAGGGCACGATGCGCGGCCACTGCATGCACCTGGGCCAGCGCAGGGACCAGCAGACCTGGGGCCTGTTGCGGCCGGAGTGGGAGGCGCGGCGTCGCGGGGAGGCGCACTTGCGGTGAGGTGACCTGCTCCGGACGCATGGGGCGTTCTCCACGCGTCGCTTCAGGCGGCTGGTCTCTGGGAGGCGCAGGAGGGGCGGGTTATAGAAATGGCGCCATGCACGCCTACGCCGTCGAGCTTTCCCAGGAGCTGGGCCTCAAGCCCGAGCAGGTGGACCGGACCCTCGCGCTGAATGAAGAGGGCGCCACCGTTCCCTTCATCGCGCGCTACCGCAAGGAGGTCACGGGTGGTCTGGACGAGGTTCAAATCCAGACCATCCTCGACCGCGCCTCCGAGCGCGCCGAGCTGGACTCCCGCCGCGACACCATCCTCCGCACGATTGAGGAGCAGGGGAAGCTGACGCCCGCGCTGGAGAAGGCGCTCAAGGCCGCCAAGACGCGCACCGAGCTGGAGGACCTCTACCTCCCGTACAAGCCCAAGCGCCGCACGCGCGCCGCCATTGCGCGCGAGCGCGGGCTGGAGCCGCTGGCAGACCTGCTCTGGAAGCAGGAGGGCAAGCGCGGTGACGACCGGGACGGGAAGGTGCGCCCGTTCGTCAACGCGGAGAAGGAGGTGCCGGACCTGGACGCGGCGCTCGCGGGCGCGCGCGACATCTGCGCCGAACGCGTGGCCGAGGACGCCGGCTTGCGCCGCGAGGCTCGTGAGGTGTGCGCGAAGCGGGGCGCGCTGCGCTCGGACGTGGTGGCCTCCAAGAAGGGCGAGCAGACCAAGTTCGAGAACTACTACGGCCACGAGGAGCCGCTGTCGCAGGCCCCGTCCCACCGCGTGCTGGCGCTGCTGCGCGGCGAGGAGGAGGGCGTGCTGAAGGTGAAGCTCTCCATGCCCGACGACGAGGTGAAGGCGCTGCTGGGCTCGCGCGTGGTGACGAAGCCGCAGTCGCTCTTCTCACAGGAGCTGCGCGCGGCGGTGGAGGACGGGTGGGAGCGGCTGATGGGTCCGTCGCTGGAGTCGGAGCTGCGTGCGGAGCTCAAGGAGCGCGCGGACAAGCAGGCCATTGGCGTCTTCGGGGAGAACCTGCGCCACCTGCTGCTCACGCCACCCGCGGGCGCGCGGGCGGTGCTGGCGCTGGACCCGGGCCTGCGCACGGGCATCAAGCTGGCGATGATGGACGTCACCGGCAAGGTGGTGGAGACGCTGACGCTCTACTCGGAGCGCAGCGCGGACGAGCGCGTCCGGGCCGCGAAGCTGCTGTCCGCGGTGGTGCAGAAGCACAAGCCGGAGCTGATTGCGGTGGGCAACGGCACCGGCAGCCGCGAGGCGGAGACCTTCGTGCGGGACGCGATGAAGGCGCTGGGCTCGCAGGTGCCGGTGGTGTCGGTGAGCGAGCAGGGCGCGTCCATCTACTCCGCGTCCGAGGTGGCCCGCGACGAGTTCCCGGACCTGGACGTGAGCCTGCGCGGCGCGGTGTCCATCGGGCGCCGCTTGCAGGACCCGCTGGCTGAGCTGGTGAAGATCGACCCCAAGAGCATCGGCGTGGGGCAGTACCAGCACGACGTGGACCAGGGGCTGTTGAAGAAGAAGCTGGGCGAGGTGGTCGACTCGTGTGTGAACGCGGTGGGCGTGGATGTGAATACCGCGTCGCCGCAACTCCTGGAGCACGTGTCCGGCGTGGGCCCGTCGCTGGCGAAGAAGCTGGTGGCGCACCGCGCGTCGAAGGGGCGCTTCACCACGCGGCGTGAGCTGCTGAAGGTGAGCGGGCTGGGGCCCAAGACGTTCGAGCAGGCGGCGGGCTTCCTGCGCGTGCGCGGGCCGGAGCCGCTGGACGCGAGCGCCGTGCACCCGGAGCGCTACGCGGTGGTGGAGCGCATGGCGAAGGACCTGGGCGTGGAGGTGGGCGCGTTGGTGGGCAACGCGGGGTTGGTGCGGAAGATTGATGCGAAGCGCTACCTGGGCCCGGACCTGGGCGAGCTGACGCTGAAGGACATCCTGGCGGAGCTGGAGAAGCCCAGTAGAGATCCGCGCGGCGACTTCACGGCGCCGCAGATGCGCGAGGACCTGCGCTCGCTGGAGGACGTGAAGGAGGGCATGGTGCTGCAGGGCGTGGTGACCAACGTCACCGCGTTCGGCGCCTTCGTGGACGTGGGCGTGCACCAGGATGGATTGGTGCACGTGTCGCAAATCTCCACGAAGTTCGTGAAGGACCCGTCCGAGGTGGTGAAGGTGGGCGACCGGCTGACGGTGCGCGTGCTCACCGTGGACCTGGCGCGCAAGCGGTTGGCCCTCTCCGTGCGCGCGGCGCAGGAGGGTGGGGCGCCGCAGGCGGGCGCGAGCCGTCCGGCCGTGGGCGGTGCGACGGGCCCGGGACGGATGACGGAGCGCGGCGGTGCGCCCCGGCAGGACTCGCGGCCCTCCGGCGCGGGTGGTGCGGGCTCCGGTGGCAGGCCGTCGTCGGGTGCGGGTGGCCGGCCCTCCGGCCCGTCGGGCTCCAGTGGTTCGGGCCCGGCCGGAAAGCCGTCGTCGGGCAGCGCTTCGGGCTCTGGTGACAAGAAGGGCCCGGAGCCGTTCAACAACCCGTTCCGCAACCTGAAGCGCTGAGCGCGCGCCGAGTCGCGCATGCCGCCGGATCCGGGAAGTGCTCCCGGGCCCGGCGTTTGTCATTCAGGGGATGACTGCTCAGTGGCTCCAGCAGGCGCCCGACGGAGACCGCCCGCAGGCCGAGGCGCCCGCGTTCTCGCACTGCCCGTAGGCGACGCCGTAGATGTAGAACCACGAAGAGGTGCTGGTGCACCGGATGGTGCAGACCGCGCCGGACTGATAACCCTCACAGATGCCCTGCTCCGCCGTGGCGAGCTCCACGTCGGTGGTACCCGAACCCGTATTCTCCGCCAGCTCCCCGGCACCACCGCACGCAACGGCGCTCACGGCAAACGCGGCCAGGACGACACTCTTCACGAAGCTCATGGACTCACCTGTCATTGTTGGGAGGACCCCGGCGGAAGGGGGCAATCACCCGCCGGAGGCGCCCGTTTCGGACGCGCGCCACAGGTACTGAGCCTCAAGGAATTGCGGTATTGCGGGTTTCCCGTATCCGCGTGGGAATTGAACAGACGCGGGCCGCAATGCCAGTCACTCTGTCCACGGGATTGCATTTGACACGGTGCTGAATCAGTCAATGGCGAACGGCCGTGCCTCGTCCGCCAGGGTCCGGTTGCGCGCCAGCAGTCGCGCGAAGCGGTCCGTGCCATTGCGCAGGTCGAAACGGGAGGCAATCTCGCGCGCCTGGCCGTCCACCCACGCGTGCAGCGCCTTCACCTCGTAGCCGCAGTCCGCGCGGTAGCCGGGGTAGGCCTTCGTCAGCCGCAGGCTCACCGTGTCCCGGCCGCCCTCCGCTTGGAAGCGCTCCAAGAGGAACGCGGCCGAGGCGTAGAAGGTGAACCTGTCCCGGTGGCTCGGATGCTCCAGCGCCCAGCCCAGGTGCTTCTCCAGCAGCGTCAGCCCGCGCGACAGGTTGTCCGTCAGCGCGAGGAACTCCAGGTGCTCGCCCACCGTGGCGAGGAACTCGCGATTCTTGGCCACCATCGCGTAGCCGCGCCGGTGGAGCTCTCGCGCCTGCTCCAGGTGCTCCAGCTTGAAGAGCGGGTACAGCAGCGTGCCGAGGGTGAGGTGCGGAATCTCCGCGCAGCCCTGCCGGCCCTCCAGGATGGGCCGCGCCTTGCGCAGCGCCTGCTCCCACTCGCCCTTGTCGATGTGGTGGTCCAGCTCGTCATCTAGCTCGCACGCGCGGCAGTCCGTGAGGTGGTCCCTGGGGGCCTCCAGCCATGCGGCCCACAGGCGCTCCGCGTCGGCCTCGTCGCCCATCTCCCGCGCCGCCATGTAGCGCAGCTTCAGCACCGAGCGCTTCCCCGCGTCCGCCTTCGCGAAGCACTGCTCCATGTCGTCCAGCGCGTCGGCAATCTGCTTGCGGCTGATGTGCGGGAACTCCTTGAAGCGCCCCACCACCCACTTCTGCTTCCAGAGCATTCCCTCCGGGTCGAAGCGCTTCGGGTCCTTCTTCTGCTGGCCCCGGCACCACGCGAAGGCCACCAGGGCCTTGTCGGGGGCGCCGCCAAACGTCGCCGCGTCGATGAGCGCGTCGCGCAGCATGTAGCCCATCCCCGTGTCCGCGTGCGCGTCCGCCAGCCGCACCGCCTCCTCCAGCAGCCGCACCTTGCCCTCGCCGGGCTCCATCGAGTCCGCGCGCTCCCACAGCCCCTGCGCCTGCTCGCGCCAGTCGCCGGACATCAGTGGAACCCCCGCGAGCCGCCGCCGTCCTCGCCACCCTCGCCGCCCTCGCCCGTGCCGCCGAGCTGCGCGGAGATGAGGCCCAGGAGCCCCTGGTTGAGCAGCGCCATCTCCTGCGCGTTCAGCGGGTGGTGTCCCAGCAGCAGCGCCTGCACGTAGAGCATCTCCACCGACAGCTTCAGCACCTCCCGGTCCGCCACCGCCGCCAGCCGGCGCACCACCGGGTTGTGCAGGTTGAAGCACAACTGCGCCGGCTCACCGCCCGCCGCCGCCATGACGCCGTCGAGCACTCCGGCATAGAGGTCGTCGGACTCCTCGCGCGCCCGCTCGGCGTCACGCCGGAAGACGCCCTCCGCGTCCGAGCTGTAGAGCGTGGGCACCTCCGCCGGGAAGAACTTCTTCACCACCACGCCGCAGCGGAATGGCGCCAGCACGCGCTCCGCCATGCGCAGGAGCGGGAAGACGGCCTCGCGCTCGTCCAGCGTCAGCTCCTCGAAGCTCTGCGGCAGGTCCGCCGTGGAGAAGGGCTCCACCTGCGCGTCCGGCACCACGTGCGGCAGCTTCTCCAAGAGCGCCGCGTCGTGCGTGTACGCCGCGTTGATGATGCACAGCCCTTGCGCGCCGGCCACCCGCGCCACCTGCCGGAAGCCGTCCAGCGTGGGCGTGTACCGCACCACCGGGTGCGCGCGGCGGTAGTCCGCCAGCGTCATCACCCCCATCGACGTCTCGAAGGGGAGCCAGTGGATGACGAGCTTGTAGAAGTCGTCGTCGTCCAATGCCAGCGCCTTCACGCTCAGCCCGTGCAGGGCAATCAGCCGCTGCAGCGCGCGCGGGTCCTCGTGCGCCAGTTCCACCAGGTACGTGCGCAGCCCCTGGCCCAGCGCCTCGCGGGCCAGTGCGAGGGACTCGTCCTCGTAGAAGGACTCGCGGCTGGCGGTGGGGCGCAGCGCGTTGGCGTTGACCACGCACTTCACGAAGAAGGCCCACTCGGGAAGCAGGTTCTCCGCGCTCTCCGACAGCAGCATGTGCTTGAGGTACACGCGGTGCTTCTGCCGCGCGTTGAAGTGCGGCGACGCCGGCAGCACGAAGGCCACCCCGTCCACGTCGCCCGCCGTGGAGTGCAGCGGAATGCAGTCGATGAAGTCCGTGCCGAACACGTCGCGCCCGTAGGCCAGCAGCGCCTTGCGGCGCTCGGACGCGCTCTCGTAGTCGCGGCGCCAGGGCGGGCCGTCCGGGTTGAGCTGCTCGGTGCGGTCGCCCGCGGTGAGCTGGATGGGGAAGGGGAGCAGCCCGCCGTAGTGCCGGGCCAGGTGGCGCAGGCGCTCCGGGGCGAACCACTCCGTCATGTCCTGGCGGGCCATCAGGAATACCTGGGTGCCCGGCCTGTCGAGCGGGTGCTCGGACTGCCGCACGGCGTAGGTGCCGTCATGCCGGCCGCGCCACTCCAGCGTGCGTCCGTCCCCGCGCACCGAGCGCGTCACCACCAGCAGCTCGTCGCACACCATGAAGCACGACAGCAGGCCGATGCCGAACTGGCCGATGAAGTCGTTGCGGCGGGCGGCCAGGGCCTCCTCGCGCTTGGAGGACTCGCCAATCGTCGCGAGGAAGCGGTGGATTTCGTCCTCGGTGAGCCCCACGCCGTCGTCGCTGAAGAGGAGGGTGGGCGGGCTGCCGTCCTGCTTCTCCATCAGCTCCAGCCGGACGGTGCCCGCGTGCCCGGGCTCCAGGAGCTGGCGCGCGCGGATGGCGTCCGTGGCGTTCTGCAGCAGCTCGCGCACATAGACTCCTGGCGAGCTGTAGAGATGGTGCGACAGGAGGTCGATGACCCCACGGAGGCTGACTTGGAATCGGTGGTCCACGGCGGCCGGGGACGTTAGCGCGTGGCCGCCCCGGGCGGGGAACGAAGCTCAGCGCGCCCGGGAGTCCTTCCGGCTGTCCGCGTGCCCGTCATGTCGACGGACGAATCGAGCTTGAGCCGCTCCTTCCTCTGGAGCATCTGTCCTCCGGGGAGCAGGCGGGAGCACCAGCCCCTTGAGTGGCCGCCCGGGAAGTGACAAGCGGCGGCCCGGACGTGGCGTGCCTCCAGGGCACCACGGCGGCAGCTCGACAACTTCGACGCACAGGAGTGGACACATATGCGGACGCAGCTCATGGCAGTGGTGGTGGGAGCGCTGATGACCCTCGGCGGGACGGCGGCGGCGCAGGGCACCCCGGCCGCTCCTCCGGCGCAGGGCAAGGCCGCGGCGGGCGCCAAGGCCCCGGCGGCGGCCACGAAGGGGAAGACGGAGGTGACGTGGTGGGGCCACGCGGCCTTCATCGTCCGCACCCCGGGCGGCGCGGTGATTGCCATCGACCCGTGGCTCACCAACCCCAAGGCTCCGCAGGGCGCGGCCCAGCCAGAAGCGCTGGACGCCATCCTCGTCACCCACGGCCACTTCGACCATGTGGGTGAGACCAAGGCGCTGGCCCAGAAGACGGGCGCGAAGGTGTTCGGCTCGTTCGAGCTCATCAACCTGCTCGGGCTGCCGGAGGCCCAGGCCGTGGGCGCCAACGCGGGCGGCACCTTCAAGGTGAAGGACGCCACCATCCACCTGGTTGAGGCGGTGCACTCGAGCAGCTACCAGGCGGACCCCAAGGCCGCCGCCCAGTACGCGGGCGCCCCGCTGGGGTTCGTGGTGGCCATCGACAACGGCCCCACGCTGTACCACGCGGGCGACACCGGCACCTTCGAGGGCATGTCGCTCATCGCCACCCAGTTCAAGCCCACCGTGGCCATGCTGCCCATTGGTGGCCACTTCACCATGGGCCCGGCGGAGGCCGCCCAGGCGGCGCGGCTGCTGAAGGTGAAGAGCATCGTCCCGATGCACTACGGCACCTTCCCCCTGCTCCAGGGCAACCCCGACGCACTGCGGGGTGAGCTGAAGACGCTGCGCGGCCCGGCCAAGGTGCTGGACCTGGAGCCCGGCAAGGCCACCGCGCTGTAGGCCATTTCCCCAGGTCGGCGGCCCCGCGGCGCTCCAGTAGCGCGGGTTCTGGGCCGCTGACTCATGGGGAACGGACCCGTCCCCGGGCCGGGTGGAATCCAGAAAGCGACTGGGTTACATCCGGAGCTCACTGCTCCCGGTCCGCCGGCGGCGGTCGAGGGGGTGTACCGGTGTTGGACTTCAGCAAGGCGGGATGGTTGCTCCCGCTCCTGGACGAGGCGATGGCCTCCGCGAGCGCGCCCTCGCTGGAGCCGTCCGCCGCGCCGCTGGGGTCTGGCCGTGCCCGCGCCCGCGCGTACCTGCGCCGCACGCTGCGCGCCAGCGGGCTCCTGTATGGCACCCCCGCGGACGCCCCCATGCCGGAGGACACGGGCGCCCCCACGGAGTTCCAGGCGCGGGCGTTGGAGGAGCAGCTCTTCCGCGCGGTGGTGAAGACGCTGGCGCGGCTGGCGCTGGACGTGGCGCACCTGGTGGGGGCTCCGGCGGGGCCTCGCGGGGAGCAGCTCCTGCTGCTGTTCGCGGTGCTGACCGGGGAGCTGGACCTGGCGGTGGCGCTCGACAAGTGTCTGGCGGCTGGGAAGCCGGTGCCGAAGCGGCTGGCGGGGAAGGTGGAGGCGGCGCTGCGCAAGCGCGAGCCGACGCTGGCGGGCGACCCGGTGTACGGGCTGGTGCTGCACAACGGCGCGCAGTACGCGGACGCGCAGCTGTTCTGCCGGCAGGCGATTGACTACTTCTCCACCGGGCGGTTCCAGCGCGAGCGCGCGCAGCGGCGGCTGGACTTCGCGGCGAAGCAGAAGGCGCTGCTGGTGGACGTGCTGACGGGGCTGGCGTGCGTGGACCGCCTGCCCGGACCGCCCGCGCGCCGGGCGATTCTGCGGCAGGTGGAGGACCTGCGCCTGCCGGACGCCATGGAGTCGGAGCTGAAGGCGGCGGTGAAGCAGTCCTTCGAGCGGCGGCGCTCGGTGCGCGACGTGGTGAAGCAGGTGCGCAGCGTGGACATGCGGCACTTCCTGCTGGAGCAGACGCTGCTGGCGGCGCTGGTGGACGGCCGGCGCACGCGGCGCGAGCGCGTCTTCATCACCGAGCTGGCGGACGCGCTCCACGTGCCGAAGGAGGAGCTGCACCGGCTGGAGCTGGAGATGGCGGAGTTCTACGCCCAGCACCGCTCGCTGGTGGACGTCTTCACGGTGACGGACGCGGCGGGTGCCATGGGTGAGGACATGGTGGCTGGGATGCAGGAGACGCTGGAGAAGAACTTCCACCGGCTCATGCAGGAGGTCCGCGAGACGGGGGACCTGGCGGTGCTGCTGACGAAGGCGGCGCGGCGGCAGAAGCTGACGGGTGAGGAGCGCAAGCGGATGCGTGCGCAGCTCATCGACGTGGCGAAGGCGATTCCGGCGCTCGCCATCTTCGCGGCGCCGGGTGGGTTTTTGCTGCTGGCGGCCCTGACGAAGGTGCTGCCCTTCAGCCTGCTGCCCAGCTCGTTCCAGGAAGAGGAGCCCGTCGAGGCGGACAACGACGAGCTCATTCCGGAGCGCGAGGTAGGGTGAGGCGGACGGTCAGCCGCAGCTGCCGCCGACGCAGTTGAAGCAGGCGCTGTCGCAGTCCGAGCCATGGCACAGCGAGATGCCGGAGCCGTGGCAGGTCGGGGACGAGACGTCATTCATCTCGTAGCTCACCTGGATGTCGCCGCAGGCAATCACCCGGTCGTCCGTGCCGCTGTTGTTCTCGACGGTGATGTAGTTGTCCAGGTACGTCGACCCGCTGGGCGGCGTGCCATTGTCCCAGCTCCCGTAGGCGACGAAGTCCTTCGCGGACGCCGGCGCGAGCGACAAGAGGCCCGTGTAGTAGTGGAGCATGCCGCCGACGCCCACCTGATACGTGTACACGTTCGCGCCCCGCTGGAACTTGAACACGACCGGGCCGTCGCCGGAGCAGTTGGCGACGCCGAAGTGCGCCCCGTGCCCCTTGTGGCTCATCACCGGACTGCCCTTGGTCGTGGTGCGCAGGCGGTAGAGCAGCGTCGAGCCCTCCACGATGTCGCACGACTTGAGGGCCGGGACGCAGGAGCCCTTGTCCTGGGCCCCGAGCGTGTAGTCGCAGCCACTGGTGCAGTAGGTGTCTCCGCCCGAGTACACGGCCTCGATGACAGCGAGGCCGGCCTGGCCGCAGGACGGGCTCCCGTAGACATTTCCCACCGCCGCGCGGAACGAGTCCGAGCAGCCGGCCGTGAGTGACGACGACGTCGACACGTCCACGAGCGGCAGCTTCGCGAGTGCTTCCTCGTTCTCCCGCTGGAGGCTCGCCCGCCGCGCGTCAGCGACCCTGAGCAACGCCTCCTCACGCCGCGCGAGCGCGGGAGGAAGCTCCATGCGGGGCGGGGCCACCGCGAGGAACACCTCGCCCGGAGTGTGCTTCTCGATGAACTCCGCCGCGACGAGCGGTCGGGTGGGTGGGGTCACCTCGATGGCGAGGTCCACGCCACCCTCGGCGTTCTCCAGCCAGGCGACGGAGTTGCCTCGCTCACCGGTGACGCGGGCGACTTCCACGGCGCGGACGGGCGTGGTGGCCACGAGAGGCGTGGACGTCGCCGCCCCGGCGGGGACGAGCGCCGCCAGCGAGAGCGCGGCGGCGAGGGACAGGTTCAGGGAACGGATGGAGACAGGCACGGAAGGAGCTCCGGAGGTTCAAGGGGCGTCGAGTCGCCCTCACTCCCGGAACGAACCTCGCTGCTCATTTCCCTCACCCGGATTGCACGATGATTCCGGCAGGGCTCACACGCTCAGGTGCCGCTGCTTCGTCATGCTCCAACACGCCGATACATGAGGTCGGTGCGCAGCGCGTACCTGCGGCCCCCGGTGACCTCCGCGCCTTCGCCCGGACTGCTTCACCCGCCCGCGTCAGGCCCCAGGTCTTCGAGCTGGCAGGTGTAGTCCCCCATCCGGTCCGCGTTGCCGCCGGCGGAGACGGCGATGGCGAAGCGCTGACCTCGAGGGGGAGTGAAGGTCAGGGCGCTCGGCTTGCCGGGCTCGAGGGACGCGGTTGCCAGGCCCATGTCGTTCGCGTCCCGCAGCTCGATGCCCCAGGGCTGGCCATCCGCGGCCAGCTCACACGCGAAGCGATACCGCGAGTCGGTGCTGGCCGGTGTGAAGCGGAAGGTGTCCGTGTCGACGGGCACCTCGATGCGTCCGTGGATGGGGGCCGAGGGGAGCTTCAGCTCGTCCGCGAACTCCGCCGTGTTCCTCCGGTCATCCGCGCCCATGTCTTCGAGCTGGTGGCTCCACGCCCCGACTCCGTCCCCGGAGACATTGAGGGAGAAGAAGAACGTTCCCGAGCTGAACGTGCGGACATAGGTGGGCCGGAGGCCATACTGCTGGAGGGCCTGGTACTCGTGGCCGACGTAGACCCGGCAGTCCAGCGGCGCCGGGCTCTGGCAGGTGGACTTGTAGTAGTGGCTGCCGAGGAGGTCGAACCGGATGACGTCGGCGTCCCACGGGTAGTCGAACCGCCCCGAGAGGGAAGTGCCCAGGGTGCCCGCGATGGAGCCCTGGGAATCATTGGAACGGTCGTCCGGACCGAGGTCCTCGAATGACCAGGTCACCGGGGCGCCCGCGCCGAAGTCCCGGGCCTTCAGCTCGATGTAGACCTTCTCCTGCCGCGGGTTCCAGAAGGTCGCGATGGCGGTGCCATCCGGGCCGCCACCGGAGATGGCCTGCAAGGCCTGCCCGTTGCCGTCATGGACCGTCACGATGCACGCGCTCATCGAGGACACGCAGGAGAAGCGGTAGGCGTTCGCGGCCTTGCCCTCGAACCAGAAGTACCCCCGGGCGAAGGTCGTGTCCTTCGGGTCATTGGGAATGGAGCGCTGCTGTGGGCCCATTGGCCCGGGAATGAGGACCGCGTTGGGGAAGACGAGGCGCACCGGCTCGGGAGTGGGCTCCTCGATGCAGCGGGGCTCGGAGCTGCCGTCTTCGCAGGCTGCTTCCGTGTCGTCTCCACAGCCCGCGAGCCCGAGCCCTGCGATGCACACCGCAACGACGGTTCCACGGTGGAGTTGCACGGCGAAATCCCCCTCCTGAGATGACGGACGCACTCTACCCGGAGCGCCGCCCTTCCAGCACCCGCGCTTCACCGCCCCGAGAGTGCCTCCGCGCGGGGCTTGCCTTCGGCCGACGCGGGCATGCCCATCTCCAGGAGCGCGGACAGCGTGGGCGCCACGTCCACCGGGTCTATCTCCTGGCGGTACAGGCCCGGCTTCACGCCCCGGCCCGCGAACACCACGGGCACCTGCACGTCGTAGGCGTACGGCGTGCCGTGGTTCGTCCCGCGCGGGTAGTCGCTCACCACGTGGAAGGGCTTCGACACGAAGAGGACATCCCCGCTGCGCAGCGGGTAGTAGCCGCGCCGCAACGGCGCCAGCAACCCCGTGACGTCCGGGGCCGTGTCCAGGTCGTCCCTCGCCACCGCCGTCACCGTGAAGGGCTGCTTCGCCAGCCACGCCGCCGCCGCGCGCCGCACCGCCACGCCATCCACCTGTCCCGACTCCAGGGCCTTGCCGCCCAGGTACACATCCAGCTCCATCATCTTCACCGTCACGTCGGCGCCGAACTTCGCACGCAGCTCTTCGGCCAGCCCCTTGGCCACCTCCACCGGGTGGATGCGCGCCGCGGGCACGCCCGCCTGGACCCAGGCCTCCGGAAGCTCCGCGCCCCCATGGTCCGCCGACAGCGCGATGACCAGGTTCGCCTTGCCTCCCGCCGCACGCTCGGCGGCGGTGATGAGCTCGCCCAGCGCCTGGTCCAACCGCAGCAGCGTGTCCTGCATCTCCCACGAGGTGGGGCCGAAGGCGTGGAAGACCGCGTCCGTGCCGCTGAAGCTCACCGCGAGCAGGTCCGGCACGTCGTCTTTGCCCAGGCCCTCGCCCTCCATCGCCGCCTTCGCCGCCTGCACCAGCAGGTCATGGGAGCGCGCCGACACGGCGAAGACGCGGTACGACGCGGGCCCCGGCGCCTTCAGCCCGCCGTGGAGCGCATGGGGGAACGTGCGGCCCATGTTGTAGGGGTTCGGCGGCTCCGCGGCGCGGTCGTCCTCGCCCGCGTACTCGGCGCGCGGACGCAGCAACTCCCACGTCTTGCCAAAGGCCGCGTCCGCCAGCTTGCGCGCGTTGAGCGCCTGCATCCACGCGGGCACCGCCTTCGCGTACCAGGTGCTCGTCACCAGCTTCCCCGTGGCCTCGTCGAACCACCACGCCTGTCCCTGCCGCCCGGCCAGCGGAATCGCCGCGCGCGCCTTGAACGACAGCGCCACCACCTTGCCCCGGCCCTGCGTGGACATGCGCAGCCGGTCCGCCAGCGTCTCCGCCATCAGATTCCCGGGGCTGGTGTCCGACGTCGGGGCAGTGACGCCGTCCAGGATGGGATACGCCGGGTCCGTATAGGCCTGCACGCTCTGGTCCGTGGCACGGTCATGGATGTCGTTGTCCACGATGCCGTGGCGCCACGGGTTCGCGCCGGTGGCCAGCGTGGCGTGGCCCGGCGCAGTACGGGCCTCCGCGTAGGCGTAGCGCGCGTAGGGGTAGAACGCCCCCGAGTCGAGCAACTTCCCCAGGCCGCCGGTCAGGCGCGGACGGTTGCGCAGGAGCAGGTCGCTGCCCAGCGCGTCCACGCTGATGAACAGGGTGAGCTTCGGAGCCCTGGCCGAGGCGGGCAGGGCGGACAGGACGAGGAGGGCGGCGAGAAGTCGTGACACGCCGGACAGCCTCTCCGGCCGGAGGGACCGAAGCAACCCGATTGCGTCTCCCGCCGCTGTCTTCGCTTCTAATAGTGGTTCTGGCTCATCCCCGTGGCGGTGGGGGACGAGGTCGCCGTGCTGGGAGCCGCGACGGGCGTGGCTGGCAGGGCCCCCGCGGTGGCCTGGCCGAACAGGCGCCGGATGTTGTCGCCGAAGAGGGTGAGCGTGAGCAGGCCAATCAACGCAACCAGCGAGAGCGCGGCCGTCACCGTCACGGCCGTACCCAGCAGCGTGGTCGCCTCCGCGCGCTGCTCGCGCCACACGCGCCGGCAGTCGCCTGTAACCACCGTCCCGTCCGCCCGGCGGTAGAGCCGGGCACAGACACTCCCACCGGGCTGGAGCAGCGCCTCCACTTCGGAGGTGCTCATCTCGCTCACGTTGTAGACATTGAGCTGGCACGCGCCGCAGTGCCGGACGCGCGCATCCCCGGTCATCTCGTCCCAGCGCATCTTGCAGGGGGTCGCGATGGTGAGCCGTTCAGTCAGGGTGCGTGTATCCATGGCCGACGACGGTACTTGCTTCGTGCTTCTGCGCGCATCGGTCATCCGTCCTACGGATGGATGACCGACCCGCCGGATCTGCCGGGGGCCCGGTGAACGACCCGGGCCCCCCTCGTCAAGGACTCAGAAGCTCTCTTTGTAGAGCTACTTCGGCGCTTCCTCGGCGCCATCCAGCTTCTCCTGGATGATGTCGATCTTCTTCTGGAGGTCGCTGTCCCTCTTGGCGAGGTCGATGATGCGCTTGTCGAGGAAGTTCATGCGCTCGGTGTCCGTCGAGGACTGCGAGGCCTCGGCCAGGAAGAGCTCCATCTCATCGTGGAGATTGGACTGTTGCTGCTTCAGGTCCGTGAGGCCCGACTCGAGGACGCGCTTGGCGTACGCGCCTTGCGGCTCGCTGAAGATGGGATTGGTGCCGGTGTAGCACTTGGCGATGAAGAGCACCTTGCCGACGGCGCTGTAGCCCGTCCTGGCGACGACCACGAGCGGAATCTTCAGCACGCTCTTGCCCGCGGAGATGACGGTCTTCACACCCGCCACCACCTTGGGAACGCCCCCGCCCAGGCCCACGGCGAGGGCCACCGGCGCCGCCGCGCTCGCGACCTCGCCGACGTTGTTGTGCTCCACCTTCCTGCCCTCGGTGCCTGTGGGGTCCACCAGGTCCAGCGGGCGGTTGCGGACGTAGCCGTAGAGGTTGCACTCCACGGGGCTCTCGCGGCACTTGTCCAGGTCCTCGAGGAACAGCGGGTCCGGCGTGGTGAAGCGGCTGATGCGGGCGTCATAGTCACGCGCCCCCATGCGCACGAAGCCGAGGTCGGCGTCGTAGGCCTTCTCCACGAAGTCCAGCGCGGCGGCGCTCGAGGGGTGCGTCCCCCGGTCTCCGAAGGGCGAGGCGAGGCGCTCCGTTCCATTCGCGTCCGCCATCACGGTGCCGCGGCGGTCGGTGGACAACAGCTGGAAGACGCCATTCTTCAGGACGCCCACCAGCTGCGCGTCCACGCGCACGGGCTGGGTGAGGCCCGTGGCGTCCAGGTAGGTGCCGTCCTTGAGGTACGCCGCGAGCGGCGCACCCGAGGCATCCCGCTTGAGGATGCGCTCACCGTCCTCGTCGTAGAGGAAGCTCCAGAGATTCGCGCCCTTCAGCGCGGTGGACACCTGGCCGTCGGGGCCGTAGGTGAGGGTGAGGTCGTCCCGGCTCACCGTGCGTCCCAGCCCGTCGAGCGTGTACGTCACGCCACCGGCGATGAGCGTGTTGCCGCCCAGGGTGACGGCGCGCGTGCCCGAGGCGTCGGTGATGCTGGTGGGCAGGCCCGTGGCGTCGAAGCCGTAGGCATACGCATGCTGCGCGTCCTGGGCGCTGGTGAGGAAGCCCTGCGCGGAATAGCCATACTGGCGCGCCAGCGTCGTGCCGCCGAAGTGGCTCACCTCGCTCCCCGTGAGGCCGCGGTTGTTCAGCTTCCAGGAGATGGAGGAGGTCCACGTCGGCGTCGTCTGGGCCAGGCTCGTGCGCTGACGCGTGAGCGCGTCATAGCCGAGCTCCACGAACGTCCCACCGCCGAAGTCCACCTTCGCCGTCTTCCCGAAGCCGTTGTACAGCACGCTCGCCCAGGGCTGTCCGTCGAGCGTCAACGCGCTCATGCGGCCATAGGCATCCCAGCTGGAGCCCAGCGAGGTGGTGGTGAGGAGGTTGCCGCCGCCATCCTTCACCCGCGTCACCTCCAGCTCCACCTCTCCACTCTCCGCGTAGGACAGGTCGGTCTCCACGGTGCGCCAGCCCGCGAGGCTGAGCGTCGTCTTGGAGAGGGTGCCGTTCGGGCGGTACTGCAGCCGCTTCGTGTAGCCCTCGCCGGAAGCCCCGGTGAGCAGCCCCGGCCAACTCGTGTCCGAGGGCTGGCCCGAGAAGGCGCCGTCGTAATAGAGCTGGTACGTCTTCACTCCGCCGCCCGCCGCCGTGTGGGTGAGGACGGTGCGCCGGCCCACGGCGTCGTACTGATAGCCCTCGCTGCGGACCAGCGTGTTGGACGGCGTGCGGAAGCGCTTCGCCGTGACGAGCCACGTGCCCGGCGCATACTCGAAGTCGATGTTCGCGATGCCGTCACGCTCCACACGCGAGACACGGCCATAGGCGTCGTAGGTCAGCCGATGACCCCGGAGGTCGGGCAGCGTCACTCCGCGCAGCCGGCCGAGGCAGTCGTAGGTGTAGAGCGAGGCCGCTCCGAGTTCGTCTTCGTGGCGGACCAGCCGCTTCGCCCCGTCCAGGAACTGCAGGCGCGTGTGCACCCCGTTCTCCTGGGACTGCACGCGAAGCAACCCGGAGGCGATGGACCAGGAGGTCGACACCGTCTGGTCGACGTCCGCGTGGTGGCGCAGCACCTTCTCCACGTCGAAGCCGAAGACCGCCGCGCGAGTGCTCTCCGTCTGCTCGACTCCGCTCAGCAGCGTGGCGTAGTCCAGCGTTGCCATGTCGGTGTTGGCCGGCAGGTTCGGGCGCATGTACTGGTACGTGTCGCGCAGCTGGCGGCTGCGGGCCGTCAGGCCGTCCACCACCCAGCCCTCGGGGATGAGGCGGGCCTTCGCCACGTTCTCCCCCGAAGCGGTGGAGTAGTCCTGCATGAAGCGCCGGGACTGGGTGCCCGCGTCCACCAGCGCCGTGGCCGCGATGCTGGCGGGACGCAGGGCCGTGGCGAAGCGGTACTCTAGCAACTCGTTGGGGTTCGACTCGCTCGCGGCACCGAGCGCATCCCAGCGCTTCGTCAGTCGCTCCAGGCCGTCGTAGCGGTAGCGCTCCGTGTGGGCGTTGACCCCGCGGCGCGTGGTCAGGGTGAGCAGCTGGTCATGCAGCGGACCGCGCTCGGTGGCTTCCACCACCACCCCATCCGGCTGGGTGATTCTGGAGAGCACCAGGCGGCCCGGGGCGTACTCGAACGAGGTCGTCCCCTGGCCCGGCACGCTCACGGTCTTCACGTTGGCGTCCGGCCAGTACGTCACCTCCTGGAGCTTCAGGGGCCCCTGCGGCCCGAGCGCCTCCACCTTCTCCACCTGCCCCGCCGCGTTGCGGGTGATGGTGCCCTGGTACGAGAAGTCGAACCCGGGCTGCGGGTGCGTCCCCGCGAAGGTCACCGCGGCCGGCAGGCAGTGCAGGTTCTTCACCAGGCCCGTCAGGCTGGCGCGCGTGGTGGTGGTGGTGAGGGTGCCCCACAGCGTGGTGCGGACCGTCTGCTGCGGGCACACCCCGTCATAGGCGAGCGTCTGCGTCGTCTCGCCCATCGTCACCGCAGGCCAGGTCGCGTCCTGGAAGCCCTTTCCCTCCAGCTTCAGCCGCTTGAAAGGGACGCCCTGGTACGTGGCGTCCTCGTACTGGCGGAAGGTGAGCTCCTTGACCAGGGGCGTGTTCGCGTCCGTGCGCGTCTCCGACAGCATCAACCCCGCGAAGTCGTCCCCGTTGAGGAAGTTGACCGCGTGGCTCTCCTGCGGCGCGCTGCGCACCACGCTGTCGAAGCCGACGAGGAAGCCGCCCTGCGAGTGGTAGTTCGCGCCGTGGTACTGGTAGCCGTAGGTGACGGTGTCGTAGCCGGAGGAGCTGGACGTGAGCGAGGCCAGCACGGGCTGGCGGAAGCGCGCGCCCGGGGCCGCCGGGAGGCGGGTGTACGTGAAGCCCAGCACGGTCCCCTTGCCGTCGTCCGCGGAGGCGAGCAGGCCCGTCTCCGGTCCGTCCAGCGAGGTGCTGTAGGCATCCGAGCCCTTCGTCACGGTGAGGCTGGTGTTGCCGCTGCCCGCGAAGTCGCCCTGCGCGAGCGCGCTGGTCGTGCCGTTGAAGAAGGTCAGCGCCGGGACGGTGACTTCCCGGAACGCGCTGCCGTCATTGACGAAGAGGAGCGCGACGCCCGTCTTCGACAGCAGCACGTCCGAGAGGCCGTCGCGATTCACGTCGACGAACATCGCCGAGTAGGTGCTGAGCTGCGCGAGGCTGGCGCCGTTCTTCGTCAGCACCGGGAACAGCTTGCTGGCCGCGGAGTCGAAGGTGAAGGCGCCGGTGCCCGGCCAGACATGCAGGCCATTGGCGAGCCGCGCGACGATGTCCGGGATGCTGTCGCCGTTCATGTCCTGCACCCACGTCGTGGTCGCCGACACGCTCGGGGTGAGGGTGCCGTTGATGGGCGCGCCGAAGCTGACGGCCGGCGGCGCGCCGCTGGTGTTGGGCCGCACCTGGAAGCCGCCGGCGAAGACGCGGATGAGGTCCGGCTGCTGGTCCCGGTCCAGGTCCACGAAGCGCGTGTGCGGGCCGAGCTGCCAGGCACCCGTGAGGGACTGCTGTGAGACGAGCGTGCCCGCGCGGTCGCAGACCTTGAACTCCGTGGACGAGCCGCCGGGATTGCGGATGGACACCACCTCCGCCTTGAGCTGGTTGGGCCGCAGCCGTGTGAGCAGGCGCGGCTCGTTGCTCGCGCTCGCCGTGGGGCGGCAGACCGTCTGGGTGGCCGCGGTGGGCGGCGGGAGCACCTCGGCGCGGAAGCCCGTGTCCTCCTGGACGTAGAGCGTCTGGGCCTGCGCGTGCTCGAAGTCGAGCCGGCCGTCCTCGTCCTCGTCCAGCAGCGCGGCGCGCCAGGGCTGGATGGCGTCCTGGCCCGCGCTCGCCAGCGTCGCGTCCAGCTTCGTCACGCGGGTGAAGGCGGCGGTGCCGAGCGCGTCATTGGACTTGTAGTAGGTGTAGTGGGCCGTCGGCGCCGTCGTCAGGGCGGGCGCCGTGCCGTAGGTGTGGTCCACCTGGGTGAGGTAGAAGGCCACGCCCTCGGCGGGCTCCTCGTAGGCGAGCTGGTACTGCCAGCGGGCCTCGAAGAGGCCGGTGACCGCGTTCTTCGCCTTCACCGCCACGGTGGACACCCGCCGGTCCAGCCGCAGCTTCTTGCTCGAGCGGAAGTCGTCGATGGGCCTGGCCAGCGTCGCGTAGCCGAGGTCCACCTGGTACTGGAAGTCGTTGCCCGTGCCTCCGTACTGCACCGTCTTCACGAAGAGCCGGCCCGTGGAGTTGGCCTCATAGGTGAAGCGCGTCTTGCGTCCGGTGGCGCTCACCACCTCGCGCAGGTACCACGCATAGGTGCCCTTCGCGGTGGTCACCTGGTCGCTGAAGCTCCAGACGCTGCCGTCGGGGAGATACGCGGTGAGGCCCGTGGCTGACTCCTCCACGCGCACCGCGGGGTTCATCTCCGCCGCGTACCAGGCGCCGTCACTCCCGAGGGTGAGGCGACCCCAGGGGCTGGAGCGCTCGTCAGTCGCGTAGTCCAGGTCTCCGCGCACGCGCCAGCGGCGGATCTCCAGGCGCGTCTGCCAGCCATGGCCCCACTCGGACAGCCCCGCGTCCGACGAGTAGGTGGGAAAGGGTGTCGCGAGCAGCTCTCCGCGGTCGGAAGGCGCGGAGAACGCAGAGGCGAGCGCGAAGCCGCCGCGCGCCACGTCCGCCGCGCCGAAGGCCGTCTGGGAATACGTCCCGATGAGCGAGCCGCGCTGGGGGGCGATGAGCTGCGGAGGTTGAATCTTCGCGTCCGTGAAACCCGCGGGTTGCGCGAGCGCGAGGGGTGAAATGAACAAGGCGGTACCGCCGAGCAGCCGCCCGAGCAGCGATTGCAATCGCATGATGGATGTTCCTGATGGGTGATGGGTTGAGACGAGTCGATAGGAACTACTGACAGGCCGGGACGCCCGAGACGGAGCTGGCGAGCTCGAGCGCATCCACCTTCATCGTGATGACCAGCGCGGAGGCCTCGGCGAACAGATTGGGGTTCGCGTTGCCCAGGTCGATGGTGAAGGTGCCGAAGGGAGACAGGCCGTTGCCGGCGATGGTCGCGAAGGGCTGGTTGAGGTCCTGCCCGAAGAGCGTCAGCACGTTGGCGTCGTAGCCGAACAGCATGTGCGGCGCCCCGAAGAGGAAGTCCTGGTTGAGCATCACGTACTGCTTGAGACCTCCCACCGCGGGGTAGGTGAGCACGTCTTCCCACCGCACCGGCACCGTCAGACCAATCTGCGAGTCCGCCTCATTGGTGCTGCTGTAGGGACGGAGGACCTGCACACCCAGGTTCTTGATGACGGGCATGTGGTGGTTGCAGAGCAGCACGCCGCCCTCGCCGCCCGCGCTGTAGAGGTCCTGCGGGGTGAGGGTGATTCGCACCTCGCCCGAGCCCTGGAGGATGCTGTTCCACACGGCCTCGGAGCGCTCGACGCTGGCGCTGCGCCACTGGCTCCCCGTGTTGAAGGCGGGGTTGGGGAAGGTGAAGGCGAGCGCGAGCTCCTTGGGGAGCTTGTCGCTGATGCGGGCCTGGGCCAGCTGGGTCTCGATGGTGGTGACGGCCGCGAGCGCCTTGGTGCAGAGCACCGCGAAGTCGTCGGACCAGTCCGCCTGGACGAGGGCCTCCATGTTCGCATGCACCTTGAGCGGCGCGAGCGAGCTGGGGTGGCGCAGGTCCATCGTCGGATAGAGGTACTCGGTGACGAGGCTCGTCAGCGCGCGTGCCTTCTCGCGCAGCTCCTCGCCGTCCAGGTTGCGCAGCCGCCACAGCGGGAGCAGCCGCAGCAGGCGGGCCTTGTCCGCGCCCACGGTGAGGTCATCCGCCAGCACCTTGATGTCGAGCAGCTGCAGGTCGATGGCGCGCACCACCGTCTTGATCTGCACCAGGCGCTCCAGACGGGCGAGCTCCTTGGAGACGAAGGTGGTGAACAGCGAGTGGAACGCCTCGGGCAGCTGGTTGGCCACGCACCCCGGACACAGGGCCGTGTACTCGGACAGCAGGCGGGACTGGGCCTGGGCGCGCAGGGCCTCGAGCTCGCTGCTCGTCACCCGGCCCTGGTCGACGAAGGCGGGAGTCTGCGCGCGCACCTCGGTCATCACCGTGGCCATGGCGTTGCCCAGGGCCTTGGCGGCGACGCCCGTGGGCATCAGCCGCAGGGCCGTCACCGTGAGCTGGTGCGAGGTGTCATCCGCGCAGGCGCTCATGTCGTTGACCATGAGGTAGTAGTCGGCGTTGGCCTTCACCACGACGGAGGTGCGAGGCTCCTGCAGCACCATGACCTCGCGGATGCCCGCCAGGTTCGTGGTGCCCGGGCTCATTGCCACCAGCAGCAGGCTGCCCACCGGCGCGTTGGGGAAGGGCGTGTTCGGCAGGCGCAGGCCCACGGCGAAGTTCGCGGACGTCCGGTCCTCGGAGCCGTTCTGCTCGGACGTCGACTGCTCGGTACCCTCGCTGGTGGTGTTGCACGTCTCCGCCATGGCGTAGGCGCTCGTCCCGTTGCCGAAGTAGCTGAACCCCGCCTCGGCCTTGACGCCCGCGCAGGCCCGGTCGTCGGTGGATTCCTTGTGGAAGGCCGAGGTGCTGGAGCTGTGCGTGGTGTAGCTGTTGTTGCTGAAGCTGACCAGGTAGCCGCCGGGGCCCGTCAGGGCCGCAGTGCCACTGGCGCCCACGCTCGTCGGGGTGCCGTTGTGCGGGTTGGGCAGCATCGCGCTGGAGACCGCGCAGCTCGGTGCGTAGTCTCCGAACACCTCGAAGTTGAGCAGCTCGCCGCGCAGCGCGGAGACGCTGAAGGGCGGGGGCCCGCCCACCTGGTCGAGCGCCGTGTGCACGCCGAGCGTGGCGATGTTGAACGTCGCTCCCGGGGACCAGCGCGCTTCCGCGGCGCTGACGTTGAGCGTCTGCAGCGGTCCGCGCTGGATGTCGGTGCCCAGGTTCGCGGACTCGTTCTCCAGGGTGGTGCTGAAGGCCCCCGCGAAGTCGCTGAACTGCGCCTCCTGGCTGGCCAGGTTGTCCTCCAGGCCGACGAGGTCCGCGTGGAGCGCGTAGAACTCCGTCAGCTTGCGGTCGAGCGAGGTCCGCGCGGTCTTCTGGTTGCCCGCGTTGGCCACCTCGCCCATCACCTCGGTGATGAGGGCGGTGCGGTTCTGGGTGTACTCATTCAGCGCCGTGTTGAGCGCGCTCTTGCGCGTGGTCACCACGTCGTTGATGAAGTTGGACTTGTACTCCTCGATGCCCGTCTTCAGCGTGTCGCGAGCGGTGCTGACGAAGAACCCCGACTTGGCGTAGCTGTCCGCGTAGGCGTCCGCCTTCTCGACCATCTGTGCCCAGCGGACCATGGGGGCGGGCGCGCCGGCGGGCCCCGCCTCGAGCAGCTCCGGCGTGTACACGGCAGCGCCCGTGGTCAGCTTCACCGCCTCGGTGAAGGTGGCGTGGTTGACGCGCAGCAGGTCGAACACGGTCACCCACTCGGCGTGGTGGTCGAAGCCGGACGTGCTCAGCTTGTTCGCGCTCGCCACCGCCGTCTGGAGCTTCGCGGCCTGGGGAACGGCACCGAAGAGCGCCCACAGTTCGGCCGTCTCGGTGTCCACCGTGCCGCCCGCGCAGCCCTTGAAGCGGCAGCCCAGGTCGTGCAGGTAGCTGAAGTCCTCCATGCGGTCGAAGAGGCCGCTGAACCCATCCCCCAGCAGCATCAGCAGGGGCGGGCCGCTCATCGCGGGCGTGCCCGTCAGGGTCGCCGTGAGCACCGTCTGGTCCACCAGCAGGCCGGCGTTGAGGGGCTTTGCATGCAGGGGCAGCCCGTTCACGTTCAGCAGCGCGTTCTCGTAGGCGACCTTCCAGAAGATTCCGAACGTCTCGCTGAGCTGCTTCATCAGCACCGGGCTGTTGAGCGCGGTGGGGAAGAGCTGGGCCTGCTGCGTGGCGTACCAGTCGCTGATGGACTTCAGATGCGTGCGCACGTCGTCCGGGTGGGGGACCTTGCGCTGGAGCGTGTCACCGGGGACGTCCTGACGGCGGATGTCCGAGAGCGTGCGCTCGTACAGCTTCAGCCACATGACGTGGTACTTGTCGCGGTACTGCTCGCCCTGGCAGGAGGAGCCGGAGGGCACCGCCGCCACCTGCGAGGCCAGCCCCACGCAGTATGCCATCTGCGAGCGGGCGGAGGCGCCGGGCACGTGCGCCGACGACAGTCGCGTGCAGACGTCCATCGCCGCGTTGAGGGGGGCCAGGTTCGTCCCGCAGCGGGAGACGGTGGGGGGCACGAAGGGCGCGCTGCAGCTCGAGTTCGCCGCCGGGTCGGACTGGTACAGGCCACGCACGAACAGCACCTGGGCGGGCGTCATGTGGTGGCCGTGCAGCTCGAAGAGCAGCTTCAGGCGGGACACGACCTCGGTGCGCAGCTGCGCGCCTCCGGCTTCGGCGGGAAGCCCCGCGGCCAGGCCCTGCACCAGGCATTCGTACTTGGCGGTGACCTGCGTCTGCCCGCTCTGGGCGTTGAGCACGAGCTGGTCACACGTGCGGCACATGGGCTGCTGCACGTAGAGGGGATTGGTCTCGAAGTTCTTCGGGAGCATCGCCCCCCATTTGGTGACCGCGGCCTGCTTCACGGTGCCCAGCGTGGTGCCGGCCGCGGCGAACAGGGGGTTCGCGTTGCAGGCCGAGACGACATCGTCGCCGAAGCTGTTGTTGCGGCACGTCGGGTAGATGGGCTTGGAAGGGTCGTCGCACGAGTACGAGCTCGTGGCGGCGCCGCACGTGGCATCCGCCTTGAGGTTGTACGTGGGCCAGTTGCTCAGCGTGTACGAGCAGGAGCTGGACGACGTGGTGGACTCGCTGTTCGAGCTGTGGGTCAAGATGCTGACGAGGTTGCGGTCCGCCGTCGGCAGGGTGTCCTTCTTCGCCTGGGCCGCGGCGAGGCACTTGGGCTCGCAGTTGTAGCGGGTGACAGTGGTGCAGAGCTCGATGTCAGGCGTCGTCGGCTTCGGGCGGCACTCCTCCGTCGTGTAGGCGGCGCAGGAGGTCACGGTCTGCGAGAACGCCTTCGTCGCCCGGCTCTCGACGCCGAACGCGGGGAGCCGGCACGTGGGGTAGATGTAGCAGGTCTTCTGCTGGAAGCCCGTGCTCGCGCCGCAGGCGCTGGTGCTCCCCGACTTGTTGCAGTCGAGCCCGTACTGCCACGGCACCGCGCACACGTTGGAGAGGTCTCCGGCGGACTCCCACGCCAGCCCCGTCTCGTCACAGGCGCCGAGCGTGGCCTGCTCGGCCGACGCGAGCGCGTCCTCGGCCAGCGCTTCTTCCTCGGGAATTCCACCGCATGCGGTCAGCGCACACAGGACCGCGAGACACCACAGATTCAGACGACACATCGAGCAGACTCCTCCCGTGGAGCGCACGCTTGCGCGTGGCTCCCGGGCTCCGCGCCCGCAGGGGCGCTTCAGGCTGGAATGGCGGTGGCCGCCCCGAGAAATGGAGCGGGGTCCAGACTGAACGGTGCGGAGTCCACATCTTCCCGGTCCGGCCGGAGATTCATGCCGGCCGGTTTTCCCAAGGAGTGAGGAAGAGGAAGACGTGGCGCTCAGGGGCCGCCAACGCTCTGGAGCACCCGGCGCTGGTGATAGGCATTGCGCAGGAAGAGCGCGGTGTCGATGAACAGCAGCATCGCGCCATGCAGCACCAGGGACGTGCCGGCGCCCGCGAGCGTTTCGCTGCTCCGCCGCGATGCCCGGAGCGCGAGGGCCCCGGCCAGCACCGCTCCCACGTCGGAGGCGATGCCCGCGCTCAGCAGGCGCAGCATCCGTGCTCCACGTTGGATGCTGTACTGGGTTCCCAGGGTCGCCGGGGCCTGGACCTCCAGGGCCGCGCGGCTCGCCACCGAGGTGCCGAGGATGAACAGGTGCACGCCCACGCTCGTCACGTGAAAGGCGCGAGCGCGCGCACGCCTCGCCCGGAGCGCTTCGAAGGCACCCACCGCCACGCTCAGCAGGCACGTCGTGGCGAGTCCGTCCACCGCCATGCGGTCCTCGCGCAGGCGCTCGACGTTGATGGCTCGAAGTTCTGGCGAAGGTGTCTCGGTGAGCCCCGTGGGAGACTTGAGCAGCGACCACGTTCTCGACGGCGGGGGCCAGTAGAAGGAGAGCATTCGCGGTCACCGGAAGCGGGTCATCTCCAAGCCAATGACCACGGCGCCGGGCCCCGGCACCTGTCCTGGTGGCTGGGCTCCGACCTCCCGCCATTCGCTCGCATGGCGGGACGGGGCTCCGGGCGTTGGTCCCTCCGTGGCCCGTGGCGAGCGTCCCACGAGGCGCACGGCCGCTCGCTCTCCATGCACCCGGGGAGGGGGCCCCAGCCGGGAGCGCCGGTGGACACCACCTTCACGGGACAGGTCCGGGCACACGCGGTGCCCGCGTCGGGAGGAGGGTCGATGCGCGTACACGACCGTGACGTGGAGATTGGTGTCGCCGGGCGACTGTTGGGAGGACAGCTCTCCGTGCCCGAGCGCTCCTCGGGCCTCGTGGTGCTCGCCACGGATGGCGCCGGCCAGGACGGCCGCCGGAGCAGCCACGTCACCCGCATCCTCCACGCCTCGGGGCTGGCCACGCTGAAGCTGGGGCTCCGCACGGCCGATGAGGAAATGGCCGAGGAGTGGACGCTGCGCGAGGGCTCCAACGTGGAGCTCGTCGCCCACCGGCTGGAGGTCGCCCGCGACTGGCTCCAGCGTGATGACTCGCTGTCATTGCTGCCCGTGGGCTATCTCGGCTCGGGCCTGGGCTCCGCCGCCGCGCTCGTGGCCGCCGCGCACCAGCCTCGCGGTGTCCAGGCCGTCGTCACCTTCGGGGGGCGGCCCGACATGGCCGGCGAGCTCCTCCACGACGTGCGCGCCCCCACGCTGCTCCTCGCCGCGGGCGACGACGCGGACCGTGTCTCGCTCAACCGCCGCGTGTTCGACGCGCTGAAGGGGCGCAAGGCCCTGCGGTTCGTGGAGGGCGCCACCCGGGGCTTCCCCGAGGACGCCCCGCTCGTCGCGGCCGCGCGTTTGGCCTCGGCCTGGTTCTCCGACTGCTTCCGCGCCGCCGCCGGGCCCGGAGTCCTGGAATGGACGGGTGAGCCCTCCGCCCCATGAGTCCCCTGCGGCGCCAGCTCCAGTCCTTCCTCCACATCGAGCCCGCCCGGCCCGCCATCGGCGCGGGGCTGCGCGCCGCGCTCGCCGTCGGTGTCCCCATGGCGGTGGCCGCCACGCTGCACCTGCCCGCGGCCACGTGGGTGGGCCTGGCGGGCCTCTTCGTCACCCTCGTCGACCGGGGCGGGCCCTACCGCGACAGGGCGCTGGCGATGGGGGCCATGACGCTGCTGGGCGCGGGGGTGGGGCTCGTCTCCGCCGCGCACCTTCCGGCCTGGGCCGCCGTCGCGCTCACGCTGGGCTGGGTGTCGGCGTGTGGCTTTGCTCGCTCTTACGGCGACACGCCCGGCTTCCTGGGCGTGGTGCTCGCCAATTACTCCGTGGTGTCGCTGTCGCTCCCCGCGCACGACTTCTCCGATGCGCTGGCCCGCTCCGGCCTCTTCATGGTGGGCGGCGTGTGGGCCATGCTGCTCTCTCTGCTGTTGTGGCCCCTGCGCCCGTACCGGCCCGCGCGTCTGTCTATCGCCCGCTGCTACGACGTGCTCGCGGAGCGCGCGGACGAGGTGGGGCGCTGGCCCCTGGAAGGCCCGGCGGCCACCGCGCTCACGGTGCCCGCGGTGCCGTGGGAGCCGCGCATCCGCCAGTCCCTGGAGACCGCCAGCTCCGTCCTCGCCGCCACGCGGCGCAGCCGGGTGGGGGAGAGCGGGCGGGGTGAGCACCTGCTCGTGCTGCGCGAGGGTGCAGACGCGCTGGTGCCGCTGCTCGTCGCCCTGACGGAGACGCTGGAGATGGCGCCGCGCGAGCCCCGCTACCTGGCCCTGCGCGCCGAGGTGCAGCGCGCCCTGGCGGAGCTGGCCACCGGCCTGCGGCGCGTCTCCCTGGCCCTGGAGAAGGGCGAGGACGTGCACGCGCGAAAGGCCTGTGGGCCGGAGCGGGTGCGCCATGCCCTGGAGATGCTCGAGGCCGAGGCGCCGCTCCCCGAGCCGGCCCGCGCCGCCTACGCCCACACGCACGCGCTGCTGTGCCGCCTGCACGAGTACACCGTGGCGGTCCTCGACGTGGCCGCGAGACTGGAGGACGGGAAGCCGGTGCCGGAGGCGCTCCCGCTGGGGCCCCGCTCCGAGGCGGCTCCCTCACCCTCGCTGCTGGAGCCCCTGCGGGAGAATCTCAACCCGGGCTCGGTCATCTTCCGCCACGCGCTGCGGCTGGGCGTCTCCGCGGCGCTCGCCACCGCGCTCGTGCGGGGGCTGGGGCTGGACCACGGCTACTGGGTCATCATCACCGTCATCATCGTCCTCCAGCCGTACTCGGGGCTCACGCTCCAGCGCAGCCTGCAGCGCGTGGCGGGCACCCTGCTGGGCGCGGCCCTGGCGGCGGGGCTCGTCGCGCTGGTGAAGGACCCGGTGGTCATCCTGGTGGCCATCATGGTGCTGTTCGCCGTCGCGATGAGCGTGCAGCCCCTCAGCCTGCCCGCGTTCCAGGTGCTGCTCACGCCCGCCATCGTGCTGCTCTCCGAGCTCCAGTCCGGCGACTGGGACCTGGCCGGGGTGCGCATCGTCAACACGCTGCTGGGGGGCGTGCTCGCGCTCGTCTGCGCGCGGCTGTTGTGGCCCAGTCCGGAGCACCTGCGCTTCCCCGAGCAGGTGGCCACCGCGCTGCGCGCGGACCGCGACTACCTGTGCCAGGTGGCCGCCGCGCGCTCCGACGCCGAGCCCGCCGTGCGCGAGGCCCGGCGGCGCATGGGCCTGGCGCTGCTCTCCGCGGAGGCGTCGTTCCAGCGGGTGCTCTCCGAGTGGAAGGGGCCCGCGCAGCAGCTCGAGCCCGTCATGGCCCTGCTCACCTACGCGCGGCGCCTGACGTCGGCGGTGACGGCGCTGTCCACCGGCGGGCGCGGGCCCGGCGCCCCGGACCTGGAGCCCGTGGCGCGCTACACCACCGCCGTGCTGGACGAGGTGGCCTCGGCGGTGGAGCAGCGCCGGGCCCCGGCGCCGCTGCCTCCGGAAGCCCCGCCCCTGGAGGGGGACGCGCTGTCCCGCACCCAGGGGGAGCGGCTGGTCCGCCAGCTCTCCGTGCTGCACCACGCGGCGCAGCGCCTGCCGCCGGCGCTGCTCACGTGAGCCGCTTCAGATGCGGTCGATGCGCGCCACCAGCCGGCGCAGGTCCTCGTTGACGCTGGCGAACTGGGTCATGCCCTGCTCGTCCTGGAGCTGCTTGCGCAGGGCCGGCAGCGCCCCGTCGCGCACCTTCGCCGCGGCGTCCTTCGAGTCCTCCAGCAGCCAGCCCACCGCGAGGATGAGCGCCATGCGCGACTCGGCGTTGCGCTCGCCCAGCCGCGCGGCCAGGGCCGCCGCGTGGTCGGCCGAGCCGGAGCGGCCCACCTCCAGCGCCGCGCGCTCCAGCATCAGCGGGTCCGCCTTGTCCAGGCGCTGCGCCCAGCAGCCCACGTTGCCCGTGCACGCCTGCGCCGCCTCCAGCAGCTTCGTGTAGCGGGCCAGTTGGTCCGCGCGCTTCTTGCCCAGCGCGGCCGGGTTGTCGCAGCCCTCCTCGCCCGTCTTCTTGCAGTCGGCCGTGGTGCGCGCCGGCTCGGCGGCGATGAGCTTCTGCAGCAGCGGCAAATCACGCCCGTCACCCAGCATGGCCAGGCCGCGTACCGCGATTTCGCGCGTGTCGAAGTCACCCGTGCCCGCGGCCTTCTCCAGCGCCGGCAGCGCGTCACGCCCGCCCAGCCGCGTGAGGGCGCGCACGTAGGCGTCGCGCACCGTGGGGTCCGTCTCCATCAGCATGGCCGACAGCGGCTTCACCGCATCCGCCGCGCGCATGCGCGCCAGCGCGTCCGCGGCCTGCATCCGCACCAGCGCTTGAATCTGCGCGTCCGAGTGCGTGAAGGACAGCTGCTTCATCAGCGCCCCCACCGCGCGCTTCTCGCGCAGGTCGCCCAGCACCGTCGCCGCCTTCATCGGGTAGCTGGCGGGGTTGACGCCGTTGGACTGCGCCCACTTCAGCAGCTCCGCGTCCCGACCCTCCAGGGCGGGCAGCAGCGCGTCCGCGGCGGGCTGGCCCAGCTGGAACAGCGCGAAGGAGCTCTCCACGTAGAAGGACTTGCCCTTGCGCTCCTTGGTCAGCATCCGCACCAGCGCCGGCGCCGCGCGCGGGTCGCCGATGTTGCCCAGCGCTTCAATGGCCTTCTTGTTGAGGAAGGGCTCCACGGTTTCGTCGGTGGCCAGCGCGATGAGCGGCTCCACGGCCTCCTTCGCCTTCATCGCCCCCAGCACCTGCACGGCCTCGATGCGCGTGTAGTTGTCCTTGGCGCGCAGCAGCGGCACCAGCGCGGGGACCGCGCGCACGTCGCCAATGGCGCCCAGCGTCGTCACCATGGCCTTGTTGGCGAGCTGCGAGGACATGTCCGCGGCGGCGGGGTCCAGCGCCGCCTTCAGCGGCTCCACCGAGTCGGTGGACTTCAGGTCGCCCAGGGCCCGCGCCAGCGCCGCCCGCACCTCGGGCTTCTTCTCGCTCGCGAGGTGCTCGTGCAGCATGGGCAGGAAGGCCTCATTCATCTTCCCCGACGAGCGCAGCGCCTCCACCATGCGGATGCGGTCTTCCGGACGCCGCGACTGCTGGATGTTCGACCCCCAGTACTCCGGAGTTGCCGGGTCGCCCTTACAACCTCCAAGCGTGAGGAACGAGAGCGCGACACACAACGCGGCGAGGGAGCGGAACATGCGGTCTCCTTTGCGTCTGCGGGTTTGTCCTGTCTTCCGTGTAAACCTCCTGGCACGAAGGAAGCAAACCACCCAGGTCTCCTGGGGTACGCTGGTCAACGACATGGCCGACGAACCCCAGAAGTCGACGCGCCCCACGTACGCCCGCCGGACGTACATCCTCGACCGCGAGTTCCAGCTCAAGTACATCACCCTGCTGGCCGGCATTGGCGCGGGGAGCATCCTCGTCTTCGGGTTGTTGGCGCACCGCATCCACGTGTCCGCCGTCGCCTCGGGCCTGGACGGCGGCGAGTCGCTGCTGTGGCTCACGGGGCTGGGGACGGTGGGCACGGCCGTGGCGCTGGGGCTGTTCGGCCTGCTCTTCACCCACCGGGTCGCCGGACCGGTGCACGTGATGAGCCTCTACGTGGCGGCGCTCGCCGCGGGGCGCTATCCCCGGCTGCGGCCCCTGCGCAAGGGCGACGAGTTGAAGCGCTTCTTCGAGCGCTTCACCGAGGCGTTCGACCGCATCCGCCAGCGCGAGGCGGAAGAGGCGCACGCCCTGGAGTCCGCGCTGGACGCCCTCAAGGGTACGGCCACCACCCCGGAGGCCCGTGCGGCGCTGGACACGCTGACCGCCCTACACACCCGCAAGCGTCAGGCGGTGGACAATCCCACCGGGGGCACCTTCAAGTCCGTGGCCTGAGTCGCCGGCCCAGGAGAAGCGCAATCGCTATGAGCCGACCCCGCATCATCTTCATGGGCACGCCGGAGTTCGCCGTGTCGTCGCTCGCCGCCTGCTTCGAGCTGGGCGACGTGGTGGCCGTCGTCACCCAGCCGGACAAGCCCAAGGGCCGCGGCAACACGCTGTCCGCGCCGCCGGTGAAGGAGCTGGCCCTGTCGCGCGGCGTGCCCGTGCTGCAGCCGGTGAAGCTGCGCACGCCGCCGTTCGCCGAGGAGCTGCGCAAGTTCAACCCGGACATCTGCGTCGTCACCGCGTACGGGCGCATCCTTCCCAAGGACATCCTGGAGCTGCCGCCCAAGGGCTGCGTCAACGTCCACGCCTCGCTGCTGCCGCGCTTCCGGGGCGCCGCGCCGATTCAATGGGCCATTGCCCACGGTGACACGGAGACGGGCGTGTCGCTGATGGTGATGGACGAGGGCCTGGACACCGGGCCGGTGCTGGCGATGAAGCGGCTGCCGATTCCAGCGGACGAGACGAGCGCCTCGCTGCACGTGAAGCTGGCGGCGCTCGGGGGCGAGGTGCTGCGCGAGTTCCTGCCGAAGTATCTCAGCGGGGAGCTGAAGCCCGTGCCGCAGCCGTCCGAGGGCATGGTGCTGGCGCCCATCATCGACAAGGACCAGGGCCGCCTGGACTTCACGAAGCCGGCGGTGGAGCTGGAGCGGCGCCTGCGCGCCTTCACCCCGTGGCCCGGCGCCTTCACGACGCTGGGCGGCAAGCTGCTCAAGATTCACAAGGTCCGGGCGGCCGGCAGCACGGGCGCGCCCGGCGCGGTGCTCGCGGCCAACGTGGACGGCATCGAGGTGGCATGCGGCGAGGGCTCGCTCGTGCTGCTGGAGCTCCAGCCGGAGGGCAAGCGGGTGATGAGCGCGGCGGACTTCCTGTCGGGACACAAGCTGGCGCCGGGCACCTTTCCCTTCAGCGCGAGCTAGCGAGGCACAGCGGTGTTGAACGTGAACAAGGGCAAGCGGGGATGGGCATGAGACTGCTGGTGCTGCACGGGCCGAACCTGAATCTCCTCGGCGTGCGCGAGGGTACGTCCGGAGGACGGCTGTCGGACCTGGACGCCGCGCTGAAGGCGCGAGCGAAGGAGTTGGAGCTGGAGCTGAAGGTGGTCCAGTCCAACCACGAGGGCGTGTTGCTGGACACGCTCGCCGCCGAGCGCGAGGAGGTGGACGGCATCCTCATCAACCCCGCCGGCCTCTTCGGCTCGTACGCGCTGAAGGAAGGGCTGGAGGCGGTGGGCGTGCCCGCGATTGAAGTCCTGTTGCGTCCGCCGGCCCGCGAGTCCGTGGTGGGCGAGGCGTGCGTCCTCCAGGTGCACGGCACGCAGGGCGGCTTCGAGCCGTACCTGCAGGCGCTGGAGACCTTCTCCAGCGGCGTCTTCACGCCGGGGCAGGAGGGGCCGAAGAAGACGCTCGGAAGGAAGAAGGACGAGGCGCCCTCGAAGGCCGCGTCCGCGGCGAAGCCCGTGCCGATGTCGCTGGTGAAGTCCGTGGGGTCGACCGCGAAGTCACTGGCCCGCGCCGCGGAGGCCGGCGGTTCCACGAAGACGCTGGGCCGCAAGCTGGCCCCCGCGAAGGAGGAGGCCGAGGAGTCCCGCCCGGGGAAGACGCTGGGACGAGGCTCGAAGTCCTCCACGCCCGCGTCGGACCTGCTCACGCGGGCGCTGGTGCGGCAGAAGATTTCCGACCGGCTGGCGGGGAAGCTCACCCCGGCCGAGCTGGCCGCCTGGGCGCGCACGCAGTACCAGGCCGTGCAGCGCGGCGCTCCCGCCGAGAGCGGGCACCGCGAGTTGCTGGAGGAGAGCCTCCAGAGCCTCACCCTCTCCACGTTGCCCGCGTCGCGGCTCTCGGATGAGCAGCTCGTGGACCTACTGACCCGGTTGGACGAAGGATGAACGCGCGCGCACTGGCCATCAACGTCCTCTCGCGCGTGCGCGCGACGGACGCGTACCTCAACGTGGTGCTGGACACGCTGCTGTCCGAGTCCCCGCCGAAGGACCCGCGCGACGCCGCGCTCGTCACCGAGCTGGCCTACGGCAGCACTCGCCGGCAGCTCGCGCTGGACTACGCCATCACCCGCTTCGCCGACCGCAAGCTGGACGCGCTGGAGGACAAGGTGCTGGCGGCGCTGCGCATCGGCGCCTATCAAATCTTCCACACCCGCGTGCCCGCGCGCGCCGCGGTGGCGGAGACGGTGCAGGCCCTCAAGGAAGTGGGCCTCGCGCGCGCGACGGGCTTCACCAACGCAATCCTGCGCAAGCTGGCGGAGCTGCCGGGGCCGCCGCTGCCTCCGGCGTCGGACGTGGTGGAGCACCTGTCCGTGCGCGAGAGCCACCCGCGCTGGCTGGTGGAGCGCTGGATGCGCCAGTTCGGCCGCGAGCGCGCCGAGGCCATGCTGGTGGCGAACAACCAGTCCCCCGCGGTGGTGGTGCGCGCCAACACCGCGAAGGTGACGCGCGACGCGCTGCTCGCCCAGTTCCAGGAAGCGGGCGTGGACGCGAAGGCCACCACGGTGTCGCCGGTGGGCATCATCCTGCCGCCGGTGGGCCGCATTGAAGACCTGTACGGCTACGCGGAGGGGCTCTGGCAGGTGCAGGACGAGGCCGCCCAGCTCGTCGGCGTCTACGGCGCGATTCCGGAGTCCGCGCGCGTGCTGGACGCGTGCGCCGCGCCGGGCGGAAAGGCCTGCCACCTGGCGCAGGAGCACGAGGTGGTGGCGGTGGACCTCCACGCGAACAAGCTCCGCAAGATTGACGCCGAGGCGAAGCGCCTGGGCCTCTCCGGACGGCTGAAGGCGTACGCGCACGACGCGGCGGAGCCCTTCCCTCAAGAGTGGGGCGAGTTCCACGCCGTCCTCGTGGACGCGCCGTGCTCCGGGCTGGGCACGCTGCGCCGCCACCCGGAGCTGCGCTACCGCCGCAAGGAGGAGGACCTCTCGCGGCTGGCCACGCTGCAGCGGCGCATCCTGGAGAACTGCCAGGAGGCGGTGCCCGGCGGGGGCCTGCTGGTGTACGCGGTGTGCACCGTGGAGGCGCAGGAGGCGCAGGACCAGGTGGAGATGTTCCTGCGCAGCCACCCGGAGTGGACGGCGGAGCCGCCGGTGCTGCCCGGGCTCAAGCTGCCGCTGATGCAGGCGTACCTGCGCACGCTGCCGGGACCGGAGGGCTTCGACGGGTTCTTCGCCGCGCGCCTCCGGAAGCTCTACTGAGGCGTCACGCCTCGTCGGTGGAGGGCAGGTTGGCGGCGGCCTTGAAGGCCTCCAGCACCGCGGCGGACGCGCGGTCCAGGTACTTGCCCTTGCGGATGAGCAGGCCGATGGGGCGCGACACGGGCCCCTCGGCGAAGGGCTTGGCCACCAGCGAGCCGCCCTTCACCTCGCTCTGGGACGTGGAGATGGGAAGGATGGCGACGCCCAGGCCCATCTCCACCGCCCGCTTGATGGTCTCCACGTTGTCCATCTCCATCACCGGGTTGATGTCGATGTTCTTCTCGCGGAAGAGGCGGTCCAGCGCCTTGCGCGTGGGGGCCTCGCGGTCGAAGGCGATGAAGGGCACGCCGGACAGCGCGGTGAGGCTCACCTTCTGCTTGGTGGCGAAGGGGTGGTTGGGCGCGCAGACCACCGCCAGCTTGTCGTCGCGGAACGGGAGGATGTCCACGCCCGCGCGCGGCTGCGGGTACGCGACGATGCCAATCTCCGCCGCGCCCAGAATCACGTCGTCGTACACCTGGTCGTTGCGCCGGTAGTTCAGGCGCATGTTGACCTTCGGGTGCGCCTTGAGCAGCACCTTCTGCACGGCGTTCAGCTCGTGCAGACCCACCGAGTAGATGGTGGACACGGTGCTGGTGCCGGCCACCTCGGTGGCCTGCTCGCGGATCTCCTGCTCCACCTCCGCGAAGCGGGCGAGGATTTCCTTGCACCCGCGGAACAGCCGCTCGCCCGCGGGCGTCGGCGTCACCTGCCGCGCGCTGCGGGAGAGCAACTTCTGCTCATAGCGGGTCTCCAGCGCGCGAATCTGCTGGCTCACCGCCGACTGCGTCACATGGTTGAGCTGCGCCGCGCGGGAGAACGAACCCGTCTCGACCACGTCGCAGAACATCTTCAGGGATTCGAGCTGCATAAGGTCGCCTCCTACTCCTAAATCTAATGATTAGGCCAGAAATAATTAGCTTGCCTACCTGGCGCCTCGAAATGACCTTACCGGGCCCGGGCCTGCCCGGTCGTTCAGGGCGCGGGAGGACGCGGGCGCAGCAGCACGAAGAGGGACGCGCCGAGGGCGGTGAGCGCCCCACCGCTGAGCGTCTGCATGCGGCCAATCTCACGGGTGGCATGCTGGAGCAATTCGCACTCGGGGCCGGACAGGCTGGCGCAGTCCACGGCGGTGAAGAGGGAGCGCAGGCCCGCGGCCAGCAGGCCGAGTCCTCCGAGCAGCAGGCCGCCGCACAGCCCCAGCGCGGCCGAGCGGCCGACAGACGAACGCCGTGGAGGTTGGGGCTCCGGAGGGGAGGGCATGGGGGCCGCTATAGCCCCGGGGAGGGGGCGGGCTCAACGGAGAGGGGGTTGCCCGCGTATGCTGCCGGGCCATGCGAATCCTCTACGGTGTCGTCGGCGAAGGCATGGGCCATGCGACGCGCTCGCGCGTGCTGCTCGAGGAGCTCACCAAGGAGCACGAGGTCCACATCGTCGTCTCCGGGCGGGCCCAGGACTACCTGAAGAAGCGCTTCCAGAACGTGCACGGCATCTGGGGCCTGACGCTGGCGTACGAGGGCAACTCGGTGAAGAAGTGGCAGACGGTGCTGCAGAACGTGTCGGGCGCCTTGAAGGGCCTGCCGCAGAACATCCGTCAGTACTTCGACCTGGTGGATGACTTCAAACCGGACGTCGTGGTCAGCGACTTCGAGTCCTTCAGCTACCTGTTCGCGAAGACGCACCGGCTGCCCGTCATCAGCGTGGACAACATGCAGGTCATCAACCGCTGTCAGCACGAGCCGGAGCTGCTGGCCGGGTACGAGGACAGCTTCGAGACCTCGCGCGCCATCGTGAAGGCGAAGCTGCCGGGCGCCTTCCACTACCTCGTCACCACGTTCTTCTACCCGCCGGTGCGCAAGCGCCGCACCACGCTGGCGCCGTCGATTCTGCGGCCGGAAATCCTGGAGGCGAAGTCGGAGCCGGGCGAGCACCTGCTCGTGTACCAGACGTCGACGACGAACACGGCGCTGCCGGACATCCTCAAGGCCGCGGGCATCCCCTGCCGCGTGTACGGGCTGCGCCGGGATATTTCCGAAGACCTGCGGGACGGCAACCTTACCTACCGGCCCTTCAGCGAGAAGGGCTTCATCGACGATTTGCGCACGTCGCGCGGCGTGGTGGCCAGCGGCGGCTACACGCTGATGAGCGAGGCGGTGTACCTGCGCAAGCCGGTGCTCAGCATCCCGCTGGTGGGCCAGTTCGAGCAGATCATCAACGCGCTGTACCTGGAGAAGCTCGGGTACGGGATGTACGTGAAGGAGCTCTCCGTGGACGCGCTGAAGGAGTTCCTCCAGCGCGTCCCCCGGTGCCAGGAAGCCCTCAAGGGCTACGAGCAGGAGGGCAACACGAAGATGCTGGCCGCCCTGCGCGAGCAGCTCGCCCTGGCGTACGAGCACCGCGGCCACTGGGCCATGGAGCGCGCGGAGATGGACGCGAAGGACTGACTAGGACTGCACCGGCGGCAGGGCGGCGCCCTCGTTCTCCGCCATCTGCAGCAGCTCCTGGTTCGACAGCTCGTCGGCGGACTGCTGGAGGGTGTCGCCCAGCCCGTCCAGCTCCTCCGCCGTCGCGACGCCGGACAGGCGGGGGAAGAGCTTCTCCTCCTCTTCCTTCACGTGTTGCTGCACGGACTGCTGGAGCTTCTGCAGCTCCGAGTCCAGCCTCGGGTCATTGCGCTTGGACTGGAGCAGGTTCGCGATGAGCCGCTTGGCCTCCGCGTGCTCCTGGAGGGAGTGGTCCACCATGTCCTGGATGCCCTTGCTCCGGGCGAAGGGATAGAAGTGCTGCTCTTCGATGCGCGCGTGGAGGGTGAGCTTCTCGGCGAGCTGGCCGAGCAGGCTCACCTTCTCGCCCGGCTTTGCCCGGGAGGCGCGTTCGAACAGCACGTCGACTTCGCGATGCTGCTGCTTCAGCAGGTCAATGGCATTCATTCGTGGCTCCAATCGGGTTCGAGGTGGGGAGGGCGGCGGGGCAGGGTGCGTGGCCTCAATGGAGGGGCACCTCGTTCTCGTTGTTGCGCTCGGCCGCGCGGCGCGTCAGCTCGGTGAGCCAGGACTGGGTGAGCGGCGTCTCGCTCTCGCTGCCCCGGACGCGGTCCGGGTTGCTGTCCTGGGGCAGGGAGCGGTTGACGAAGGCGGTGAGCGAGGCGGTGAGGTTGGGCGCCAGCGTCCGGCCCAGTGCGCCCAGCTTCGCCGGCAGGCCCACCAGTGCCTCCGCGTCACCCCGCTGACATGCCGCGAGGATTCTTCGCGCCGCCGTCTCCGCGTTCATGGACATGAAGGGGAGGGAGTCGCCCAATGTGAACCACGCGTACTCCTTCTCGTGGTTGCCCTTGAACCAGGAGTTGCGGGGGCTGCCCGTGCGCAGCAGGCCGGGGCACACCGTCGTCACCAGGATGCCGTCCTGCCGCAGCTCGGCGCGCATGCCGTCCGACAGCCCCACCAGCGCGAACTTGCTCGCCGCGTACGGCACCAGGTGGGGGATGCTCACCCTGCCGCCCACGGAGGCGATGTTGATGATGCGGCCCTGTCCGCGCCGCTTCATCTCCGGCAGCACCGCCAGCGTCGTGTACAGCGGCGCCCACAGGTGCGTGTCCATGGCCTCGCGGAAGTCCTCCAGCGTCATCGACTCCATCGGGCCCACCTGGATGACGCCCGCGTTGTTGATGAGGACGTCCACCACGCCGAAGCGCTCGTGGATGGCGGCCACCATGGCCTCCACCTGCACCTGGTCCCTCACGTCACAGGGGATGGCCAGCACCTCGCCGCCGCCGCGCTCCAGCTCCTCACGCGCGCGCTCCAGCGTGGTCTCCTCGCGGGCGCAGATGGCCACCCGTGCCCCCTCCTTCACCAGCTGGCGCGCCATCACCAGCCCCAGTCCCCGCGAGCCACCGGTGACGAGCACCGTGCGGCCGGCGAACTGGAAGCGCGGCTTCATCAGCCTGCGCAGTCCCAGGGCCGCGCCGACACCGGCCGCGGCCAGCGTCCCCAGGGATAGACGGGAAGCGTCCTTGTCCTTGCGGCGATCTGCCATGTGCGGTTCTCCGTGTGGCGGGTGCGCGGGGCGCAGGCGTCAGGGCCCGGGAGCGGCGGCCGAGGTGTCGTACCGCGTGAAGCGGTCCAGCACCTGCCGCACGTGGTGCGCGCCGTTGCGTCCGGTGAAGTGGTGGCGCAGCCGGCCCGATTCCCCGTCGAACACGAGCCACGCGGGCGTCTGAGTCACGCCGTAGGCCTGGGCCATGGAGCCGTCGTCCACGGCGATGGGGTGGGTCAGGTCGTGCTCGAGCGCGAAGGCCTCCACCGCGTTGGTGTCGCGCAGCTCCTTCTCGGAGTGCGTGACGTCCACGCTGATGACGCGCAGGCCGCGCGGGGAGAACTCCCCGATGAAGCGCTTCAGCTCGTCGAAGTCCGCGATGCCGTGCGGGTCCTTCATGGTGAAGAAGTGGAGGAGGACGGGCAGCTCATCCAGCTCCGAGACATGGACCGGGGCGTTGACCCAACCGCCATCCGGGTCCAACAGTTTGATGGGGATGTCGAGCGTCGGCATGCAGGCTCCCACGAGTGGGCTTCAGGAGGACGCGACTCAAGCTATGCATTGGCGGGCGCCGTCCTCCCCCCGCGAGGCCTTCAGGGACGCTCGCCTGCCCGGACGGTACGGGCCCTGGTGCAGGGAAATCCCCACCCCGGGGACAGTGGATGCGCCTTGCAAGGCCGCTGGACGCCCGGCGCGGGAGAGGGCAGACAGGCAGGCCATGCGCATCCCCGACTTCAAGCTGGAGCGGTACTTCGCACGGTACGAGTTCTCCGCGCCCTACCTGCTGTGCTCGTCGGACATCGAGGGCTGGCGGCTGAAGGACTTGCTGGCGCTCGCCGATCCGGACGCCCTGGCCCGCTGGGAGGGACTGACGCTCGGCTATACGGAATCCACCGGCCTGCCCGCCCTGCGGCAGGAGCTCGCCGCCCTCTACCCGGGCCTCGCGCCGGAGGACGTGCTCACCTTCGCGGGCGCACAGGAAGCCGTCTTCGTGCTGATGAACGTGCTGCTGGGCCCGGGCACGCACGCCGTCGTCACCTGGCCGGGCTACCAGTCCCTCTACGAAGTCGCGCGGGCCACGGGCGCGGAGGTGACGCTGCTGCCGCTGCGTGAAGAGGACGGCTGGGCGTTGGACCTGGACGCCCTGCGCCGCGCGCTGCGGCCGGACACGCGCCTGCTGGTGGTGAACTTCCCGCACAACCCCACCGGCGCGCTGCCGGACCGCGCGACGTTCGACGCGCTGTGCGCGCTGGCCGACGAGCGCGGCATCCACCTCTTGTCCGACGAGGTGTACCGCCTGCTGGAGTACGACGCGCGCGACACGCTGCCCTCCGCCGCCGAGCGCACGCCGCGCGGCATCAGCCTGGGCGTCATGTCCAAGGCAATGGGTCTGGCGGGGCTGCGCGTGGGGTGGCTCGCCTGCCGCGACGCGGACCTGCTGCGCCGGTGCATGGCCTTCAAGGACTACACCACCATCTGCAACAGCGCCCCCAGCGAGGTGCTCGCGCTCATCGCCCTGCGCGCGAAGGAGCAGGTGCTCGCGCGCAGCCGGAACATCCTCGCCGCCAACCTCGCGCTGCTGGACGCTTTCTTCGCGCGCCACGCGGACACCTTCCGCTGGGTGCGCCCGCGCGCCGGAAGCGTGGCCTTCCCGCGCCTGTTGCGCGACACGCCCGTGGCCCGCTTCACCGAGGAGTTCGTCGAGCGCGAGGGCGTGCTGCTCCTTCCCGGCGACGTCTACGACTTCCCTGGCAACCACTTCCGTCTGGGGTTGGGCCGCATGAATCTCCCCGACGCCCTGGCCCGTTTGGAGCGCTACGTCATCGCCACGCGCTGACGCTGATGCACGCGGCCATGGTCCTGGTGCGTCAGCGTCACTCTGTGACGCGACGTGTCAGTTCTTTCCCGCACTTCAAGATTTCCGTGACCTCGACCTTTTACAGCCCTACGTCCTAGAGTGTGCGCTTCCCCGCCCGGTCCCCCACCGTGCGAGGTCTTCCCTCATCTCGGAGCGAGGCGCTCAATATGAAGAAGTTCATCGGTATGGCCGTAGCCGCCGCCACGTTGCTGGCGGGCACGGAGGCCGCCGCCACCAACTACTCGCTGTGGATTCACGGCCGTAACGGTGGTTCGACGCAGGCCGGCAACTACAACGACTTCAGCTACTGGGGCCCGTCCAGCACCGCGGCCGGTGTGAACAAGAAGGCCGTCAACTGGAACGGGACGCAGCGCGTTGGCGGCGAGAACTATCGCATCCGTGACGCGCTGGACTGTTTCTGCACCGGCGCGAACTGGTGCTTCATCGCCGCGCACAGCGCGGGTGATTTGCAGATCGGCTACGCGCTGTCGCTGTACGGCGGCTCGGCGCGTTACAAGAAGAACGCGACCCCCAACGCCAGCGGCGTGTGCGGCAACACGGACGGCACCACGCAGACGGGCTGGAACATCAAGTGGGTGGACGTGGCGTCCGGCGCCGGCGGCGGCAGCGAGCTGGCGGACGTGGGTGAGTGGGCGGTCAGCGAGCCGCTGGTGAGCGACCTGGTCACCACGACGGCGCGCGCCATGTACAACCACAACACCACGCGCAACATCTGGTTCTACAACTTCGCGGGCTCCAAGGGCACGCTGTACTCGGGCATCCTCCCGGGCCAGGACGACGAGGCGGTGTCCTACCACTCGACCGGTGGCGTGTCCGGCAGCTCGGGCAGCTCGCAGTGCAACCCCGGTGACTGGTTCTGCGGCGGCACGCTCAACACCGGCACCGCCGCGTGCAGCGACGGCAAGGCGAAGTGGAGCTACCACTCCGTGCAGCTGCGCGATGACGGCGAGGCGTACAACCACTACGCCAACGGCAACTGGGGTGGCATCGTCGCCAAGGTCCGCGAGGACATGGTGAACTACGCTCGCTGAGCCCCGTTTCCAAGAAGCGATATGACTGCTCCTGGCACCGTCCCTCCTCCTGTTTCCCGCTCCCGCCGCGCCCGGTGGGCCGTCGTCTTCATCCCCGTCGCGCTGGGGTTGCTCGGGTGGTGGTGGACGGGAGGTGGCGGTGCCAGCGTGTCGTCCACCGAGCGCGCCTCCTCGTCTCCGGACGAGGCGGCGCGTGCCGGTGGGCCGCCGGAAGCTCCCGGCAAGTTCGCCGGTGAGCAGGGCAGGGCGGCACACGAAGCACCTCGGGCGCCAGGCGCCGCGCAGGCGGGCGCGACGGATTCGAAGGACACCGAGCGCGAGGCCCAGCGCACGCTGTGGGCGCAGCGGCTGGAGCGGGCGAAGCGCACGCTGGACACGTACGTGGCCGCCACGCGCTACCCGCCGGACTCGCGCCCCAGCCGCGAGCAGCCGGACCAGATGGACCTGGCCGAGCCGGAGCGCACGCGCCCGCTGAGCCGCGACAACCCGGACGTGCAGCTGAAGCTGAAGCAGGACCGCGTCTTCGTCGTCGGTGACGAGACGGTGCACTTCTTCGTCTCCTGCGAGGACGCGCAGCGCGCGCCCCGGCCCTGCCAGGTGGTGTCCGCCACCGCGCACGAGGCCGAGCACATGACGGGCGGCGCCGCGGCGGCCGCGGTGCCGCTGGCCTTCCTGGACAACGGCGCCGTCGGTGACTCGCTCGCGGGCGACGGCATCTTCACCGGCAAGCTCCAGCCGTCGAAGCAGGGCTTCCCGATGTTCTCCGGCACGCTGCGCGTCGAGGTGCGCGTGAGCTCGGGCGGCTCTCAGGGTTCGGCCTTCTTCGACATCCTCTACACCCCGTCCCCGCCGGCGCTGTTCACCGGCCAGGTGCGCGAGGTGGTGGAGGCGGGCTCACTCCAGCTCTATCTCGGGATTCAGGTCCGCAAGGCCGGACGGTACGTGGTGGCGGGCCGCGTGGACGACGAGAGCGGCGTGCCCTTCGCGCACGTGTCCTTCAACGAGGAGCTGAAGGAGGGGCCGCAGGAGGTGAAGCTCACCGTCTTCGGCAAGCTCGTGCTGGACGAGGTGCCCACCTTCCCGCTGAAGCTGCGCGACGTGGAGGGCTTCCTCCTCAAGGAGTCGGGAGACCCGGACCGCGAGCTGATGACCAGCCTGCGCGGCTACGTCCACACGACGAGCGAGTACGCCACCTCCACCTTCTCCTCCGCCGAGTGGCAGAGCGAGGAGCGCATGCGCTACGTGCGCGAGCTCACCCACGACGTGGACGAGGCCCAGGCGCAGCTCGACGCGGCGCTGGCCGACGCCAAGGCCCCCTGAGCGCTTAGCTCTCGGACGTCACGGACGGCTGCGCCGCGGGCTCACCCGACGCGGCGGCGCCCAGGTCGACGGTGGCCTGGGCCGGCGGCTCCACTTCGAACGTATCCGCCACCGCCTCCACGCCCTGGGACGCGAGCGCCGCGGCCACCGGCGCGCTGGCAGCCGCGGGGCTGGCGGCGAGCGGGGCCAGCACTCCAGCCAGGGCCGCGTCACCCACCGAGAACTCCTCCGGCACCATCGAGCCCAGGTCGCTCGTGTCCGCGAGGAACTCGTCCGGACCGGCGGGCCTCACGGCGGGGTCCAGGAACTCGGGCGGGATATGGGTGGCGTCGTCCAGCGCGTCCATCTGGACGTCGTCGATGGCGTCCACGGCCTGGGGCGAAGCGGCGCCCACGCCGGAGATGCCGGCCGGCCCGTCCTCGAAGATGTCGTCCAGCCCCAGCTCGAGCACGGGGTCCGCGGGGCCCGCGGAGCCGGGCGGGTCCAGCATGAAGAGCAGGTCCTCCGGCTCCACCACGCTGGGCGTGGAGGTGTCCAGGTTCTGCAGCTCCCACGCGGCCGCGTCGGGCGACAGCAGGTCATCCATGGCCGCCGCGTCCACGCCCCGGCCCCGTCCCCCCGACACCGGTGATGCGCCGCCCGAGCGCTCCTGGGGCGCGCCCAGCGACGACGGCAGCTGCGAGCCCAGCATCTGCGCATAACGCGAGCGCGTGCTCGCCGACTCGAAGGAGCTCTCCCCGGAGAACACGCGGAGCTGCTCCGGCGCGGGCTCGGACCGCGAGGCGCGGCCCGTGAAGTCGGACGCGTCCGCGGCGAGCGCCGCGCCCATGTCCTCCCCGTCCACCTGGAAGTCGCTCTGGTCGGAGAAGCCGCGCCGCACGGGCTCTATCGGCTGCAGCGGCTCGCGCGGGGCGAGCGGCGTGACGGGCTCCGTCTCCACATCCAGCCGGGCGCGGGAGATGGAGGAGGAGATGCCGGACAGCACGCGACGGATGGAGGACATCGGGCACCCCACGCGGCACGCACGAGTGGCCGCATCCGGATTGTCGCGCGGTCACCAGGGAAGTTGCCAGGAGCCCCAACGGAATTCCGCCCCCAGGGCGTGCGGGGCCACCATTGCGTCGAGTAGGTATTCCGCCATTCCGTTCAGGTGTTCAATTCCAGCCCAGGTCCGTGGTGTGGGGTGGCGACCCCACGCTGGGGTGCGCGTTGATGGATGGATGGCGGTTGCAGCGTCGGCCAGCGGACGGGTGGGGCTGGGATGTCGGGGTCCTGTGGCACTCACACTCCAGGCGCCCCCCGAACGGAGGTATCCGTTCCAGTGCCCGACCGGGGGAGCGGGCGCTGGCCTCCCGCTTGCTGGGGAGAGGCCCGAGGAGGAGTCATGAGAATGGACAGCGCGGGACAGAGCCACATTGGCCGGCGGACGCACAACGAGGACGCGTACTGCGTCCTGCCGGAGCTGGGGCTGTTCGTCGTTGCGGATGGGCTGGGCGGACAGGAGGGTGGAGAGGTCGCCAGCCGTTGTGTGGTGGACACCTTCGTGGGCTTCGGCCTGCGCCTGGAGCAGGACCGGGACTCCACGTGGCCCACGGTGCCGGACCCGGGGCGCAGCCGGGAGGAGAACCTGTTGTCGGCGTGCTCGGCGCTGGCGCAGCGCAACCTGCAGGCGCAGCGCGTGGGCCGCCTGAGGGAGATGGCGTCCACGGTGGTGGCCCTGGCGGTGAGCGAGCACGGCGCGGCCGTGGCCCACGTGGGTGATAGCCGGCTGTACCGGCTGCGCGCGGGACAGCTGGAGATGCTGACGCGGGACCACTCGCTCATCGAGGAGCTGCGCGACGCGGGCATGGAGCCGCCGGGCGGCGCGGGCAACTGGCGGCACCTCATCACCCGCGCGCTGGGCACGGACAACGCGGAGCCCACGGTGCAGCGGCTGCGCCCGGAGCCCGGGGACGTGTTCCTGCTGTGCTCGGATGGGCTCTACGAGCCGCTGGGCATGGACGGGCTGCTGCGGCGGCTGACGCTGTCCTCGGCGCGCGAGGTGTGTGACGCGCTCGTCGCGGATGCGTACGAGGCCGGTGGAAAGGACAACATCACCGCCGTGGTGCTGCGCGTCGCGGACGCCTGACGCGTCAGAAGCCCACGCCGAAGGAGAGACTGGCCGAGGGCAGCCACGTGTCCTGGGGCTTCACCAGCTCCGGGGCATGTGGCAGCCAGGCCATGCCCAGGTTGAAGTCGCCCACCAGCTCGAAGCCGGAGGCCAGCGGGCGCAGGAAGCGCAGCCCCACGCCCATTTCCGGCCCCGCCGTGGACACGCGGCGTGCGTCCGTGCCGTTGAACTGGAAGCCCGGGTCGTCCTCGCCCACCTGTGCCTCGGCCATGCCCGCGGCGAGGAAGGGCTGGAGGGTGCCCCAGCCCTCGGCGTCGAAGGACAGCAGCCGCAGCTTGGTGCGGAAGTGCGCCACCTCCGGCTCCGGGTCTCCGTGCAGGAATCCACTCCCGGTGCCGCAGCCTTCCACGGAGAGGAAGGACACCGGCGACAGCTCCAGGCACAGCTCGGGCCGGCCGTTGCCGTTGGCCGTGGAGCCTCCGACGCGGAGGTTGCCGAAGTTGCGCGGCGTGGGGGCGGGCTCCGCCTTCGCCCGGACCTCGCCTTGCGCCTCCTCCGCCCGGAGCCCGGTGGGCGAGAGGGCGAGCAGGGCCAGGGCCGGCAGCAGGGAGGACGGGCGCATGGCGCACACGGGAGCGCAGCGGCTCCGCTCCCGTCAAGCCGGTGGCGCGGACAGTGTCTCCGTGAGGGTGCATGGTGGAGATCCAGGGACGACCGCAAACGTCACCTGGGAGGAGACGACCCGTGGCGCCGTGTCGGGTCCACCAGGGTCATTCAGACCACCCTGCAACCTGTGAATTCGGTGTCCACCCCTCAACAACAGGTGCCGGTCGGAGTATGCTCGGCGGCTCCCCCTCGTGTCCCTCTCCTTGGCTTCGCAGCGAATGACGCACAGCCTTGCCGCGCGCTTGTCCGTGGCCATCTCACTGGTCATCTTCGTCCTCACCGCCGTGAGCGTCGCGCTCACGGGGGCCGTGCTGCGGTCCGGCTCGGGGGCCTTCACCTTCGGCTCCCTGCTCTGGCTCTTCTTCCTGAACGGCGCGCTCGCGCTGGCCGCGGGGGCGGGGGTCTTCACGTTGATCCGCCGGCTGATGGCACCCCTGCGCGAGCTGACCGCCGCCACGGCCCGCGTGGTGGCGGAGGGCGACTTCCGGGGCACGCTGGAGGTGCGCTCGGAGGATGAGATTGGCCAGATTGCCGGCTCCTTCTCGGCGCTGATGGCGCAGCTGCGCACGATGCTGCTGGCGCTGCGCGCCTCGTCCGAGCGACTGGAGGCCGCCGCCACGCACCTCACCGAGTCCGCGTCGGTGCAGAACGAGGCGGTGGGGCAGCAGGCGGTGGCGCTGCACGAGACGCAGCTCGCGGCGCAGCAGCTCCAGGAGGCCTCGAAGGCGGCGGCGAAGCGGGTGGAGGCCATCCAGCGCGAGGCGCAGCGGGCCACCGAGTTCGGCCAGGCGGGCGAGGACGCGGTGTCCGGCAGTGTGGGTGGGCTCACGCACATCCGCTCTCACGTGGAGCAGATGGGACGCACCATCTCCGAGCTGCACCAGCGCACGCGGCAGGTAGGGGACATCACCCGCACGGTGAAGGACCTGGCGGACCAGTCCAACGTGCTGGCCCTGAATGCCTCCATCGAGGCGGCGCGCAGCGGCGAGACGGGCCGCTCGTTCGCGGTGGTGGCGCGGGAGATGCGCTCGCTGGCGGACCAGTCCGCGGGCGCGACGACGCGGGTGCAGTCCATCCTGGGCGACATCGGCCGGGCCATCTCCGACGCCGTGCGCACCAGCGAGGGTGGCGCGCGCGAGGTGGAGGGCGGCCTGGAGCAGGTGCGTGCCGCGGGAGAGAGCCTGCGCTCGCTGGCCACCATCATCCAGACCAACGGCCAGACGGTGCGCAGCATCGCCGATGCCGTCAGCCAGCAGGACGCCGGCATCGCGGAGCTGTTCGCCGCGCTCAGCTCGATGGCGGACCTGGCGGACCAGATTGTCGAGCGAATGGCCGACAGCGAGCAGGCCGCCATCCAGCTCTCCACCGCGTCCAGTGAGCTGAGCGCCATCGTCGGGCGCTACCAGCTCTGAGTGGTCCGCTGTCCGCGCTTGCTACCGGGCGTGGGTCGCCAGGCCCTGGGCAGGGCGCGTCCGTGCGGTGCGTGTGTCCGCTTCATTGCGCAGGAGCTGGATGCCCGTGGCCAGCGACCACAGGCACCACAGTCCGAAGGCCGCCACCGGTGCCTGGGCCAGCGGGCCGGGTGACAGCGGCAGCACCGTGGCCAGCCCGTCCACCAGCCCTACGATGAACAGGAGCGCGGAGGCCACTCCCAGTCCCGCCACCCACCGGCTGCGTCCCGCGCGTGCCCACGCCACGCACGCCCCGGCCGTCCAGGCTGCGAGGAAGAGCTGGCCCACGTGCTCGCCCAGCATCACCCCGAAGAGCTGATGTTGCACGGTGAAGGCCACCTCCAGCGCACGCCGCGTGGCTTCGTCCGTGCCCGGGGCCACGTACGTGGACGCGAGCGCCGGCACCACGAACGTCCAGCGCAGGAGGCCGAGCAGCTGCACCGCGCACGAGAACACTCCGAGCACCGTCGCCACGCGGAGCAGCGGGGGAGGTGTGTCTTCGGTCTTCAGCACGCGCGGCAGCAGCGCCACTGCGGCGAGGTACGGCACTACCAGCAGCGCGTACGCGTACCAGGTCCACACCAGTGAGGGACCGCCCTCGGCGAACCGCGTGAGGACGTGCGCCGCGGGCTGGCGTAGCACGTCCGGGTAGTCGAAGCGCGTGGCGAGCAGCCCGAAGGACACGTTCACCGCCAGCGGGAACAGCAGCATCACCCAGCCCACGAAACGTTCAGCGCGCATGTGTCGTCTCCTCTCGAAGCGAGTGGCCCGGCGCGGTCACCCGGGCAGTGGGAAGCTCCAGCTCACGCCGGGAGTCGGGTTGACGCGGGGGGAATGGCCAGGGGCGAGCAGCAGGCCCGCGCCCAGGCGCAGGTCCAGGCCCTTCCACACCGCCCAGCGGAAGCCCGTCTCCAGGAAGAGCGCATCGTCCCAGTCGCGGTTCAGCCCGCGCAGATACGCAACGGAGACGAAGAGCGTGGAGGCGCGCTCGGACGTGAGGCGCAGCGGGAGGAAGTAGCCCGTGAGCCCCGCCTTCGCGAACCATGTGGTCTCCGTGTCGCCGCGTGCGTCGCGCGAGATGACGGTGGGGTACGCCCCCGCGTGGATGCCGAGGAAGCCCCGCCGGTACTCCACGCCGATGGAGGGCGAGCGCCAGCCGTGGAGCAGTAGCTCGTGGTCCGTGGTGCCGGGCGGCTCCTCCGCTCGGGCCGTGCCCGCGATTCCCAGCGCTCCCAGCAGCACCGCTACTCGCAGCGTGTTCATGGTTGCCTCCCCGCCGCGCCGTGCGCGGAACGAATCACCTGGAGCTCAGGCTACGGAGGGAAGGCCCTCGTCACAGTGGCCGGTCGCGACAATCCCTTGCCCGTGCGCGACAGCGCGGCTTCTTCAGCAGGGGCTGCGTGGCATGGACGTGATGCCCTCGCCCGGCGGCCGGCAGGGCTGGAAGGAACGTTCATTCCACGTGGCCGGTGGCGCCAATCCTCTGGCCGCGCGCGGCTGCACGGTTCATCAGGACGCCGGATGCTGCATGGAACGGGCGTGATGCCCCCTCCCGGCGGCCGGCAGGGCTGGAAGGAACGTTCATTCCACGTGGCCGGTGGCGACCCTCCCCTGGCCACGCGCGACTGCACGGTTCATCAGGACGCCGGATGCTGCATGGAACGGACGTGTCGCCCCCAACCCGCGGGCGGCGTGGCTGGAAGGAACGTTCCTTCCACGTGGCCGGTGGCGGCAACGCGTGACAGCGCGGTTCATCGGGGCGCCGGGCCTGCATGGGAACGGACGTAAAGCCCCCGCCTGGCGGCCGGTATGGCCGGAAGGAACGTTCCTTCCACGAGTCCTCCGGCCGGAGGGGAGGAGGCCGTGTCTTCCCGCGTCTCGCGTCTCGCGTCAGCGCGGGGGGCGCGCGGCTCGGAAGGCGGCGGGTGTGGTCCCCGTCCACCGGCGGAAGGCGCGGTGGAAGCTGGCCACGTCCGCGAAGCCGGTGAGGAAGGCCACCTCCGCCACCGTCATGCCGTCGTCCGCCAGGTAGCGCTCGGCGTACGCGCGCTGCACCTCACCCACCAGCGCCGCGTAGGTGGTGTCCTGCTCGCGCAGCCGTCGCTGCAGCGTCCGTGCGCCCAGCGCGAGCTGGGTGGCCACGTCCTCTACGTCGGGCGGGGACGCACCGTTGCCCAGTCGCTGGGCAATGGCGTGCCGCACCCGGGCGGGCAGGTCGTCCTCGGTGGAGGGCAGCCGCGACAGCACGTCCCGCGCGTACGCCTCCAGGTAGCTGCCCACGCCCGGCTCGCGCGTGACGATGGGCATGTCGAGGAAGTCCGGCGGGAATGCGAGCAGCGTCTCCGGCTGGCCGAAGCGCGGGCTGACACCGAGCAGGCGCTGGTGTTCGGCTCGCCGCCGGGGCTCCGTGTGTCGGAAGCGCACCTCGGTGGGCGTCCAGCTTCGCTGTCCGGTGATGCGGCGCAGGAGCACCACGGCGGAGGCGGTGGAGAACTCGGCGATGTGGCGCGGCCAGGAGTGCGGCAGGCCCCGGCAGCCCGGGTACAGGAACATGAGGCCCTCGTGGGCTTCCAGTTCCACGCGCCCCGCGTCGTGCAGGATGCGCGAGTACGCGACGATGCGGGAGAGCGCCTCGCGCACCGTGGCGCTCTTGGCGGCGAGGTGGCCGATGACGTGGAAGGCGTCCAGGTCCAGCCGCTCGGCGAAGTGCAGGCCGAAGTCTTCGTCGCCCGACGCCTCCACGATGAGCTCCCAGACCCGGTTGTAGGCGGCCTGTGGAACGCGGGCCTCGGGGCCGGAGAGCGAGGCCTCCTCCAGCCCCGCGCTCGCGAGCATGCCTTGCGTCTCGACGCCGAGCCCCCGCGCGTATGCCAGCAGCGCGCCGAGCGCGCCCGCCGACACCGTGAAGCGCATGCCCGCGTCCGACTCTTCCGTGCGCATGGTGCGCGAGCGTAGTCGAGGCCCGGGGCCCGCCGAAGGGCAGGCGGGTGTCACGCGCTCAATGCCGTGGTGCCGCCCCGGCCGCATGCGGAGCCGACGCTGGTGGCTCAGCGCTGTCACGCGCTCAATGCCGTGGTGCCGCCCGGGCCGCATGCGGAGCCGACGGCCGAGGCTCTGCGCTGTCACGCACTTGATGCCGTGGTGCCGCCCGGGCCGCATGCGGAGCCGACGGCCGGGGTCCGGCGCTGTCACGCACTCGATGCCGTGGTGCCGCCCCGGCCGCATGCGGAGCCGACGCCGGGGGCTCGGCGTTTTCACTCACTCGATGCCGTGGTGCCGCCCCGGCCGCATGCGGAGCCGACGGCCGGGGCCCGGCGCTGTCACACGTTCAGGGCCGCGGCGTCGCCCGTCCCGAGCGTGAGTTGCCGCCGCCCGCAGTCACCCAGCCCGTGGTGGCGGGCTCGGTGGGCACGGACAGGTCGAAGGCGCGAATGCTCATGCGCCGCGTCCAGTCGTTGCTCGCGAGCCAGTTGGTCCACGCGCCCAGCACCACGCGCCCTCCGTGCAACGCGGGCGGGGTGATGTAGGGCGCCCTGCCCGGCAGCGCGCACGCGGCCAATTCCCGCCCGTCATCCACCGCCAGCTCGCGCAGGAACGAGTCGCTGGAGGAATCATCGCCCACGCAGCTGTTGCTCTCCTCGCAACCCTCCGCCGCTGGACGGTCGATGAGGAGCAGCGAGTCGCGCCGGGTGAGCAGCGGCGACATCGGCCAGGCGCCCACGGCCCGGTGCCAGCGCGGCGAGCCATCCTCCGGGCTCAGCCCGTAGAGGAACGTGCGGCCGGGGTGCATCTCTGTCGGACAACCCGAGCCGGTGCACGGCGGGGCAGGGAGGAAGAGCGAGCCCCCGGCCTGGAACGCCACGCGCCCGTAGGCGGAGCTGGACTGACCGAGCGAGAAGTACCCATCGACCACCGTCGCGGTGGCCAGCGTGGCGACCGGTGCTCCCGTGGCCGCGTCAGCCACCTCGGCGCGGTCCAGCACCAGCCTGCCGCCCTCCACCGCGGAGGGCCGGAGCTCACCCGCGCGGCGCACCTGCCAGCGCGGCTGGCCTTCCAGCGTGTACGAGAAGAGCGTCGTCTCTCCGGCCGTGGCATCGAAGGAGCCGCCGTAGACGTTGCCCTCCGCATCCAGCACCAGGGGCGTGCGCACCGCAGGTATCAGCGCCGTCCACGCCACCGCGCCCGTGTCCGCGCGCAGCGCCACGAGCAGCGTCTTCCCGTCCGCGTCCTCGAAGGTGTTCCGCACCACCGCGAGCACGTACGGCGAGGCGAGCGCCACCGAGTCGATGAGGAATGACCGGGCCGCCTGCGGGTCCTCGGTGCGCAGCTTCGCGAGGTCGGCGCTCCACAGCTCGCTGCCGTCCTCGAGCGCCTGCGCGGACAGCGTGGTGCTCGCGGACGTCAGGTAGAGCCGCGCCGCGTCCACCGCGTGTACGGCCGTGAGCCCGTTTCGAGGCAGCAGGAGCCGGTAGCGGATGGCGCCGTCACGCGTGGCGGAGACGAGGTGGCACTGGAGCTGGCTCGGGTCCTTGTCCGACCAGTACGCGCTGTCGCACTCGGTCCAGTACGTCCGGCCGTCCGCGTCCATCGTCCCGCGGAAGTCCACGCTCTGGTCCCACGCGGCGTCGTAGCTCCACGCCAGCCGCGCCGTGCCGTCCGGGCCCGAGCAGGCCGCGGGCGGTGTGGGCTCGTCAGGCACACCGGCATCTTCATGCTCACCGGCGGGAGGCTCCTGCTCCACCACCGGGTCTCCCGTTTCGACGGAAGGCGTCTCGGGCACAGGCGTCACTTCTCCTGCAGGTGCTTCCGCTGCCCCTCCACCGTGCTCCGCCGAACAACCCGCCCATACACACACGCCCAGCACCGCACCCCACCACCGCCTCACGCCCTACCTCCTCATCGCGAAGCACCCGTTGCCGTTCGGGCGATGGCGGAGACTGGGGATGAGGTGCCCGGTGCGCAACAGGCCCGGCCGCGAGTGGCGGCCCGGCAGCCAGTCAGGCGGATTGGGAGTGAAGTGTCAGCCCTGCTCGCCGCCGTCGATGGCGTACGCGGCGCCGGTGATGCCGCCCGCCGCATCCGACGCGAGGAACACGCAGAGCGCGGCCACTTCCTCCGGCTGGATGATGCGGCCCATGGCGTTCATCGACGCGAGCGCCTCGCGCGCCTGCTCGTCGGTGCGGCCGGTGCTCTTGCTGATGGCGGCGGTGGCGTTGGTGAACATGTCCGTCTCCACCCAGCCCGGGTTCACCACGTTCACCGTCACCTGCTTCTTCGCGTACTCCACCGCCAGCGCGCGCGACAGGCCCAGCAGCGCGTGCTTGGACGCGCAGTACGCCGACGTGTACTTCACCCCGCGCGTCGCCGCCATGGAGCCGATGTTGATGACGCGTCCGCCGCCCGCCTGGGCCATGGCCGGCATCAGCTCGCGGCAGAGGATGAAGGGCGCGGTGACGTTGACGGCCATGACGCGCGCCAGGTCCTCCGTGCGCGTCTTCGTCAGCGGCGCGGACACGGTGATGCCGGCGTTGTTCACCAGCACGCGCGGGGTGCCGTCCGCGAGGATGGTCTTGCTGATGGCGAGCAGGGCCGCCTCGTCCGCCACGTCCACCGCGTGCGGCCGGATGTTCTCCCCGCCCTCGGCGCGCAGGGACGTCAGTGCGTCCGCCGAGCGTGCCAGGGCCCAGACTCCATGGCCCTCGCGAGCGAAGGCCAGCGCCACGGCACGGCCGATGCCCCGGCTCGCGCCCGTCACCACCACAGTCTTGCGGGTTGTCGTCATGGGCCGGGAGCCTAGCGCCGGAGTTTGATTCCGGCATCAACGCTCGCGTGCCACGAGTGTCCGCCCGGGTCAGGAAGTGGGCGCGAGCGCCTCGGGCAGTTTCGCAGAGCGAACGCGCTCGCCGATGCGCTCCAGTCCCTCGCCAGCCCGCGCGCGGGCGTGGACCTCCACGTAGTCCTCGAACGTCGTGCCGAGCCACCTGTCCAACACGGGCGTGAAGAGGCCGTAGTGTCCCTGGTAGCGCGCGTGGTGCAGGGCGTGGAACGTGGGCGTGAAGAAGAAGCGCCCGGCCGGGGAGCGCACGAAGCGCTCGGGCAGCCACTCCGTGTTGCCGTGGCCGAACACGTTGAGGGCGTAGTTGGTGAAGATGTACGCCATGACGCCCACCTTCGTGACGGGCATGAATTGCATGGCCACGAGGACGAGGCCGAAGCCACCGCCCATCAGCACCAGCCGCTCCACCACGGAGAAGGACAGCGACGTGAGCGGGTCCGTCACCTGCGCCACGTGGTGCTGCGCGTGCAGCCGGTAGAGCGCGCGCGTGTGCAGCAGCCGGTGCGTCACGTAGAACCACACCTCGAAGCCCACGAACATCCACGCGAAGGTGAGCAGCGCCACGCCCACGCTGAACGGCGCGAACCGGTGCTCGTTGGCGGTGCGGAAGGCGGTGATGAGCAGCGCGTCGCACACCACGACGCCGATGGCCGCTCGCGCCTCGCTCCGGAGCTGTCCCGGGGCCAGGGCGCGCCGGAACACCCGCCAGCGCTCGGCCAGCCGCGTGCGGCCCAGGGCGAAGCCCACCGTCACCGGCACGGCCTTCACCAGGCCCGAGAGGACGAACAAGACGGGCAGCAACCGGAGGTAGGGGTCCACCATGGCGTGCTGATGCCAACCCCGAGGCCCACGAAGGGTTGCGGGGCACCCGAAACGTCACAGGCTGCGGGCATCCGGCCGACATGCACGGGAGCGCTCGAGGTGACGGCAGGGTCCGCACCGGCATCGGCGCATTCCGCCGACGCCGCTCACTGATGCGGTGGGGGTCCCCTCCCCGATGCGAGCAGGGGAGGGGAAGAGGTACGGCTCAGCCGTTGCCGATCTCGTGGCCACCCTCGGGCGTCTGCCCGGAGGACTCCGCGGCGGCGCCCTCGGGAGCGGCTTCGGCCTCGGCGGTGCCTGCAGCCTCAGCGGCCTCGGCACCCTCAGCGGCTTCGCCACCCTCGGCCTCATCCGACAGCTCCGGCGCGGTGCCGGCGGCCTCGGACGCCTGCTGGGCCTTGAGCTCCTCGTCGTTCATGAAGCCGACGGGGTTGTCCTTGCGGTTGAAGAAGCGCACGGCCTTCTTCGACAGCGCGTACATCTGCTCCGCCGCCGCCGCGGGCACCAGCGAGTGCTCGATTTGCGCGGGCTCGGGGCGCTCCACCACGCCGAGCTCCCCGTCCTCGAGCTGCTTGGCCTGCGCCGGGCTCAGCTCCAGCCTGCGCAGCTTGCCCTTGCGGGTCATGAAGTAGAACGCCGTCTCGCCCGCCTCGACAGGCACCTGGGCGCCGAGCACCAGCTCCCTCAGCGCCCGGTCGATTTCCACCTGCTTCTTGGACTCGGCGCGCTGATACGCCTTGGAGCCGGGCATCGGCGGCAGCTTGGGGATGGCCTTCTCGGACGGAGCCGCCGCACCCGGGCGCCCCTGCTGGGGAGGGCCGCCGAAACGCGGGATGGGGCCACCGGGACGGCCACCGCCGCCTCCGGGACGCCCGCCGCCAGGACGGCCACCGCCGCCAGGGCCGAAGCGGCCACCGCCTCCGGGAGGGGGACGGCCGCCGCCCGGACGGCCACCGCTGTCGCGGGGACCGCCCTCTCGGGGACCGCCCTCGCGGCTCGGTGGACCTCCGTGTGTCCGGTTCTCGTCACGTGGAGGGGCCGAACGGTTTCCGCCTGGACGGCCGCCCTCCGGGGGAGGGGACCGTCGGGCTTCCGTCTGGCCGGGCGAGGACTCCACCTTCTTGGTCTGTTCCTCGGTGACGAGGCCCGCCTTCAATAACTTGTCGCGCAGGTTCTGCATGAGATGGGCGTTCTATCCCTTGCACGGCCGCACGCAAGCCACTGCTTGCCGCACCTGTATGCCCCACGTAACTTGCCGGCCCTGTTGTACCCCTCTGGAGGAGCCGTGAGCCGTCTGAAGAAGTCCGCCTTCACCCTCGCCCTGGCGCTGGCCGCCGTGGGCTGTTCCGACCCGGTCGACAAGGCGGCCAAGGCACGCATCTTCTCGCCGGAGGACCCGCCGAAGGTGGTGGCCTCCGCGAAGCAGAAGCTGCCCCCCGAGGATGTCGCCAGCAACCCCCAGGTGGCCCGCCGCATCCTGGGCATGGACGCCGCCGAGGTGACCGAGCGACTGGGCCCCCATCGCTTCCAGTCCAGCGTGTCCTACGAGTGGTCCTCCGACAACTCCAACCCGGTGAAGCTCACCGAGACGCGCACCTTCCGCGCCGGCCCCGGCGGTGTCTCCGGTGACTTCCACGGCGTGCTGGAGAACTCCAGGGACCAGGGCCTGGAGGTCATGCGCGTGGGCGGCCAGGTGTTCGCCCGCAACCGCTACGGCCCGTTCCGCCAGCGCCTGCGCGACCGCGGCATGGCCGAGCGCACCCGCACGGAGCTGACCGGCGCCATCCGCGACTTCGACACCCTCTTCCAGGGCCGCCTCAAGCTGGCCCCCGAGGGCACCATTACCTACGAGGGCCGCACCGCGTGGCGCTACGCCGTGACGCTGGGTCCCGCGTCGGAAGCCGCCGCCTCCCGCGCGCTGCCCGCGGCGTTCGCGCCCAAGGGCAACGTCGACGAGAGCACCCGCCGCCGCGCCGCCTTCTTCGCCCACCGCGTGCCGCGCTCGCTGGACGGCGAGGTGGTGGTGGACGCGGAGACGTCCGTGGTCCTCAAGGCCCGGCTGGATGGCCGCATCGGGGTGCCCTCGGAGAAGACGCCCGAGGCCGCCGAGCTGCGCCTGACGCTGGAGTCCGCCATCAGCGAGCTGGGGCAGGACCCGAAGCTCCAGCCGCCGGAGGACTTCCTCCCCGACGCGGACAAGCCCCAGGGCATCGCCGACGCGCTGGACGCCTTCGGCATCGAGCGCAAGAAGCCCGAGGGCGCCGACAAGGACAAGCCCGGCGCCGAGGCCCCGCCCGAGCCCGAGGAAGAAGAAGCCAACTGATTCGAGGCGTGGGGGCCACCGGGTGCGTTGTGCCTCTGGCCCCCGCGTCATGTGAGCCGCGGCGCGCACGTGCGCAGGAGGCTGCTCGCCCGCCCTGACCGGCCCGCCCGGACGCGGGTGGCAGGGTGCCTCGGCCCGCCCCGCAAGCCCCTGACTTCATTGGACTTCCAGGCATGGCGTAGGCCTTGCTCAACGCCCGGGCATGCGCCGTCTCGCCGCCCTCCTGTCCTGCCTTGCCAGCCTCGTCGCACCCGTGGCGCGCGCCGAGCCGCCCCTGCGCAACCTGGGCGTCACCGTCGCGCCGGTGGGGGCCTACGTCCTGACGGACACGGACGGGGCCCACGAGCGGGGCTACACCGCGAGCCTGGGCTGGGGCTACCGCAAGGAGTACGCCGTCATGGAGGTCGGCGGGCACGTGGCCTCCAGCCGCCGGCGCACCGAGGCCACCCCCATGTCCATCCGGATTACGCCCCCGGGCCCCCGGCGCGTGCGGCCCTACCTGGGCGCCGGGGCCAGCCTGCTGGTGGCCCACGAGAAGCAGGACGTGGCCGCCTCGCGCTCGCTGCAGGTGGGCGCGGAGCTGTGTGGCGGGGTGGGCGTGGAGCTGGGGCGCCAGCTCTTTCTCTCCGCCGAGGCCCGCTACCAGAACTTCTCCGCCGGGGGAGACCCGTTCTCCGGTGAACGGCAGGCTCTGACTTCGGGGTACCTCGGGCTCGGCTTCCGCCTGTAGCGCGAGGCCCCGGGCGCTACAGCCCGGCAGCGACCTGTTGGAAGAAAATTTGCGCTCACTCTTGCGTCCTCTACAATCCTCGACGGTTGCGGCTCGGACGCGTCCGACATGTACGGACGTTCAGCGGGCCACACAGCAAGGGAGCGGCGATGGAGCGCAAGGTGGGAAGTAGCACGGTGACGGCCAAGGAGGTCAAGGCGGCGCTGGAGAAGACGCGCACGCTTTCCGCCGAGGAGGAGAGGGTTCTGCGCATGCGGCACGGTGCCGGCGCTTCCAGCACCCGTGCTCCGCTTCCCCGCGCCGCGGGTGACAACGAGGAGCTTGGCGACGAGCTTCTCGTCATCGAGATGCAGCTGCTCAAGGCCATGCGCGCCCGTGCGGGCGGCAAGACGGTGGCCAGCGGCAACAACAAGCAGGTGATGACGCCTGCGCCCGCGCCCGCGCCCGCGCCCGCCAAGGCGTCGGCGAACGCGACGAAGGACAAGATCGTCCGGGCACTCCGCAAGAAGAAGTAGTCCCCTCGCGGAGTCACCACTACCGGTTGAGGATGGCCACGAGGCGCTCCCCGGCCTCGGGCACAGCCAGCGGCGTGCCCGAGACCTCTGTGGCCAATCCTTCCGCGTCGTCCGTACCTCCCCGCGCGAACAGCCCCCTGAGCCAGGCGGCGGCGGCGGGATTCCTCCAATAGTCCTCGTTGAAGCGCTCCGTGAGACGGGCGGTGAGCCGCGTCTCCAGCGCCCACGCGCGCAGGTAGTGCGCCGTGTACAGCTGCGGGTCCACGTCGTGGAGGAAGAAGCCCGGGTGCGGCTCGACGAAGAGTGCCTGGCGCTGCCCGTCCGCGTACTCGTCCGCGCGCTCCGCCGAGGGGCCGCGGCGGCTGAGTGACAGCTCGTAGGACAGCTTCGCGCAGTGGCGGCGCAGCACCGCGAGGGCCTGGAACGCGGCCAGCCGCACGGTGTCGCGCGCAGTCACGGTGGGCAGATCCAGGTAGCGCTTGAGCCAGCTGGGGGACAGCAGCAGCCGCTCGAAGAGGGCCGCGTACGCTTCCGTCACGGAAGCGTCGCCCAGCCGGCGCAGCTCCATGGGCAGCGTCTCCGACACGTGGGCGCGGTGCTGCGCGTGGCCCATCTCGTGGAGGAAGCCGGCCAGTGCATCCATGCCGCCGCGCGGCTGAATCACGAGGCGCACCTCGTCCGGCACGCGCACGCTGGCGACGAAGGGGCGGGGCGCCTTGCCGGGGCGCGCCTCGTCGTCGATGCGGATGCGGCCGTTGGCGTTGGGCGTGAGGTCCCACTCGCCGAGCCAGCGCGTCACGGCGGGGAAGGTGTCCTCGCGCCGGAAGAAGGGGAACATCCACGGGGCCTGGAGCGCGTGCTGGAGGTCATGCCGGCGCGCTTCTCCCGCGGGGAACGGGCGCAGCTGCGGGTCCACCTTCTTGAGGACGTAGCCGAGCACGTCGCGGTAGGCGTCCTCGGTGCGCCGGAGCGTCTCCGCGGCAGCTTCCACGAGCTTGCCGTAGGCGATGCCGGTGATGTCCTCGCGCAGGGACGGGTAGTCCTTCGCGCCCAGCCGCTCCGCGGTGATGAGAGCCGCCTCGCGCCTGTCCCCATAGGGGCCGCGGCGCTCCCAGAGGAAGTTGCCGACGGCGCGCTCCAGCAGGGTGCGGCGGTCGCGGTGGGACTCGCGGGGGAGCTCATCGAGCGCCTCGGCGAGGGAGAGCGTCCGGTCGTCCACGGGGAGCTGGGACTGGGCCTCCAGGGTGGCCACGGCCTCGGCGGGACGGGCGCCGAGCGCCTCCTCCACCTGGGTGGCCACCAGCTCGCGGAGCAACTGGAGGCGGCGGACGGCGAGCGGGTCGTCCTTGGTGCGGGCCTTGGCGAGGGCCTCGTTGGCGGCGGCGAAGGTGTCCGGGGAGGACAGCTCGGGGAAGGAGGCGTAGAGGCTGGAGACGGGCAGCGTCGGCGAGAGGCCGGCGCCATGCCGGTAGTGAAGCGTGGCCAGCTCGGCGAGGAAGTCGTCCAGCCGCGTACGCACGGAGTGCAGGGGACGGTCCATGGGCGCGGAAGGTAACAGGAAGCGGACGGCGCGGAAGGGTGATGCGGGCGTAGAGTGCCGCCGCATGACACCCGCGCCCTGCGCATGGATGGGGCTGAACGTGGATTGCGGCAGCAGGACGGGGTGGCAGGGCCTGCCCGGGTGCATGGTGGCCCTGGCGCATGGGAGTTCTTCGTGAGTGAGGTGCGGCTGTGAAGCGCAGGACGTTCCGCGCGGAGGGCGCGGTGGTGGGGCGGGCCGTGGCGGACGCGGTGGCTTCCGAGCTGGGCATGCCGGAGGCGGAAGCGCGCAAGCTGGTGGACGTGGGCGCCGTGTACATCGCGGGGCGGCGGAGCCGGGACGCGGCGGCGAAGCTCACGGCCGGGCAGGTGGTGATGGTGGTGCTGGAGGAGGGCGGGCAGAGCGCCCTGGCGGAGTCGGTCCCGGCACCGGTGCTGCGCGTGCTCTACGAGGACGCGGACGTCATCGCCGTGGACAAGCCGGCGGGACTGACGGCGCAGCCCACCGAGGGACGCGTGGGCGGGAGCCTGGTGGACCTCGTGAGCGCGCACCTGGGACGCGAGGCGGGGCTGGTCCACCGGCTCGACAGGGAGACATCCGGCGTCACGGTGTTCGGGAAGTCGGCGGACGCCACGTCGGCGCTGGCCGCGGAGTTCCGCGAGGGACGTGCGCGCAAGCGGTACGTGGCGGCCACGGGACCGGGGCTGCCGCCGTCGGGGACGGTGGACCTGCCGCTGTCGAAGGACCCGTCACGCCCCGGACGTTGGCGGGCAACTCGCGCGGCGAATGGCGTGCCCGCGCTGACGGATTTCCGCACGCTCCATTCGGGCCCGGAGTTCTGCGTGGTGGAGTTGCTGCCGCACACGGGCCGCACGCACCAGCTCCGCGCGCACCTGACGGCGCTCGGCGCGCCGATTCTCGGGGACGCGCGCTATGGCGGGGCGAAGAAGGCGGGTGGGATGGAGGCGTCTCGCTGTCTGTTGCACGCGCAGGCGCTGGAGCTGGCACACCCGAGCACGGGACAGGTGCTGCGGGTGGAGGCGGCGGTGCCGGAAGACCTGCTGCGCTTCTTCACGGCGGTGGGTGTCGCGGTTCCACAGGGGCCCATCGGGGGCGCGCAGGGGAGCTGAGTCACGGACTCCGCGCCGTGGCCGAGGGCTCCGACCAGGGCACCACGCCCAGCTCGTCCGCCGCGAGGAGGAAGTCGCCCAGCATCCGGCCCTGGTCGGTCAGCGTCCTCGGCGTTGCCACCGCGGCCAGCAATTCACGTCCGCGCTCGCGCCACGCTGCATCCCCCGTGAGCACGTGCAGCGCCGCGAGGAAGCGCGCCGCCGCGACGTTGTGGACGAACGGCCGCTCCCTTCGCGCGAACACGCCGACGGCATCCGAGTCAGGCGTCATCTCGTGGAGCGCGCCGCCTTCCGCGCTGGCGAAGTCCGCCATCATCTTTCGAGCCACCTGCTCGGCGGCCTCGCGGTAGCGCGCCTCTCCCGTCACCCGCGCCAGCACCGCCAGCGCCCGGCCGAGCGCCGCCGCGTCCGCGAGGAAGCGCGGCCCCGAGCGCGTGCCCTTCTCCCGCCACACCGCGCCTCCCACCACGTGGCTGCCGAGCAACACGTCCATGGCCCGGCGCGCACGCTCCAGAGGTGCCGCATCCCCCGTCACCTCGTGCAGCGCCATGAGGGCGGAGATGGCCAGCCCGTTCTCCCGCGCGTACACATGCGAGTCCACCCAGGGCAGGCCCAGCGCGCGGCGGCCCGCGTCGTCCTTCGCGTAGTACACGTGCCCGTCCACGAAGGGCACGCTCCGGTCATGCGCGCCCACGTCCGCGTCCTGGTTCGTGAAGAACGTCCCATCCGGTGCGCCGAGGAAGCCCTCCATGTAGCGCGCGATGCCCCGCGCATCCGCCAGCAGCGCCGGCTCACGCGTGAGCGCCCACGCGCGCGCATATGCCTCCAGGTTCGGTGCCTGCATCACCATCAGCTTCTCGAAGTGCGGGTCCGTCCAGTCCTTCCCGGCCGAGTACTGGTAGACGCCGCCCCACACCGGGTCCAGCACCGCGCGCTGGCGCCCCAACGTGAAGACCACCCGCTGCCGTGCCGCGGTGTCGCCTCGCGCCGCCCGTCGCACCTCGAACTCCGTATTGCCACCCAGTGGCAACTTCTGGAAGTCGCCCCAGCCGCCCTCGCGCGCGTCGTACCAACCGTCCAGCGCGAGCACCGTGCGCGCCGCCACCCAGGGCAGCAACCCTGGCGTCGCCGGCACGTCGACCACATGCGCTCCCGAGGATTCACGGGTCTCGCGAGACAGCGCCTCCACGCGCTGGAGCAGCGGTCGCAGGCGCTCCGGCGGCAGGTAGCCGCGATACTTGCCCACCTCCTCCGCGTCCGGCGTGAGCAGGATGGTGGCGGGCCAGCCGTAGTCCACCCAGCGCTCCGCCAGGTCGGGGCGCGCGTCCACGTCCACGCGGATGGTGACGAAGCGCTCGCGCAGCAGTCGGCCCACCTCCGCGTCCCGATAGGTCGTCTCGTCCATGACGTGGCACCAGTGGCACCACTCCGCCGCGCCATCGACGAGGATGTACCGGCCCTCGCGCTTCGCCCGCGCGAAGGCCTCCGGGCCCCACGACTCCCACTGGAAGGCCTGCTCCAGTCCCTGGTCGCGAGCCTGGACGATGTCCACGCGCGCCGGTGTCCCCGGCCGGACGAGCCCGCGCGAAGGCGCCACCGTGGCGGGGTGGCAGGCGACTGTCAGCAGCAGGAGGACCCACGGCGGGACGCGGTGCATATGCCCCCTGTACGGCCATGCCGCCCGGGTGGTTTCGCCCCGTCACGCCGCGCAGGTGAAGTCCTGCCCCTCCACCCAGCCTCGCGAGGTCAGGTCCGCGCGAATCTCCTCTCGCGCCCAGCGCACGCCGACGCAGACCAGCAGGTGGCTTTGTCCGGGCGGGCCCAGGGCGTTGGCTGACACCACGGGCGTGTCCTGGATGCGCGTGCCCACCTTGCGCGGGTGGACCTCCACGAAGCGCTCCACCGTCGCTCCCTCTTCGCGGAGGAAGCGCGCCAGCGTCTTGCCGCTCGGGCCCGCGCCCCACACGGTGCAGGGACGCCCGTCCGCCAGTGGCCCCCGCCCGCGCACGAGGTAGTGCGCCTTCGTCCAGGTGAAGCGCCGCACCGCGTAGCGAGGGTCCGTCCACGTCAGCCGCTGGCTGCTGTCCCGCCAGCGCAGCAGCACCTCCGCGACGTTGCGCAGGCCGTGGCCCCTGTCCATCAGCTCCAGCCACAGCGCGTAGTCCTCGGGGAAGTCTCCGTGACGCCAGCCGCCCGCGGCCACCACGGCGTCGCGGCGCAGGCACACCGAGGGGTGGCACACGGGGCTCTCGATGAAGCGCTCGCGGTAGAGACGCTCGGCGGAGGTGAGCCCGTTGAGCCATGCCGCGTACGCCTGGAAGGAGGGGCTCACCGGCTGGTCCTCGCGGAACACCTCCACGCCCGTGCCCACGCCGGCGAGGTGGGGCTCGGCGTCGAGGGCCTCCACGCTCGCCTCCAGCCGGCGGGGCAGGGCCTCGTCGTCCGCGTCCATCCGGGCCACGTAGGGCGAGGTGGCTGCGCCCAGTCCCAGGTTCAGGGCCGCCACCAGCCCTCGGCCCCCGCCGTCAAGTACCTCCACCCGGGCATCCCGAGCAGCCAGCCCCTCCAGCACCCCGCGCGTACCGTCGGTGGAACCGTCATCCACGGCGAGAATGCGGACGTCCCGGAGGGTGCCTGCCAGGAGGCTCTCCACGGCCCGGGCCACGGTGGACTCGGCATTTCTTGCAGGGAGAAGGACGGTGACAACCGGGAGGGGCATCGTTGTGTAGACTGCCGCACCCATGGGTGGCGTGAGAAACGGCAAGAGCGCCGGCACGCCGGAGCCCGCAGCCGCCCGACAGGACGCGCTGCGAGCCGGCGCGCCCGACGTGAGGCCGGAGGAGGCTGCGCGAGACACGGTGGACCGGCAACTGCGGTCCGCCCTGGACATGTTGCGCGAAGGCTCCGCCGCCCGTGCCTTCGGTCAGCTCGCCCGCGCCAGCCACACCGAGCCGATGACGCCGCGCCTGGCCGCCGCGCTCGTGCGCTTCGCCCTGCTCGCCGGTACCGAGGCCGCCGCGATTACCCTCCTGGATGCCACGCCGGGGCAGACGCCCGACGTCCGCCGCGCGGTGCAACGGCAGCTCGCGCGAGTGCTGCGGCGGGTGGGGCAGGTGCCTCGCGCCATTGCCGCGCTGGAAGCCGTGCTGGCGGAGCGCCCGGATGACCGGCGGGCCCGGCGCGTGCTCCAGGTGCTCCGGGAGCGCGAGCTTCGGGGCGGCACGGAGGCACAGCCGGCGGCGGCGGGTGGGCCTGCTGCCAGCGCTGTGCTGGGGAAGCTGCCGACCTTGAAGTCCGGAGTCCAGGCCCCCGCCGTCTGGGACGAGGGCTCCAGCAGCTACCGGGAGCACACGCTCCTCGAGTCGGCCTCCAGTGCGTCGCAGAAGGCCGTGCCTCGCGAGAAGACGGCGGTGGCCTTCCCCACGGCGGCGCCCGCCGAGCCCCGGGAAAAGACGGCAGTGGCCTTCCCCGCGGCACCGCCGCCCGTTCCGCATGTGCCCTGGTCCTCGCCAGGACGGATGCCCGACGCGTCCCAGGCCGAGTCGCGCACGAGGACGGAGGTGGAGATGCCAGCGGTCGGCTCGGCGCTGGCGGAGTCGCGCTCGAAGACGGAGGTGGAGATGCCGGCGGTGGTTGGCGCCGCGAACCCGCCCGTTCCCGAGTCGCGGCCGACGGTGGTGGAGATGCCCGCCGTGGGTGTGTCCTCGGATGAGCCCACTTCTCCTGCGCGTCCGACGGCGGGGGCGGCTTCGAACGAGCCAGCTCCCAAAGCGCGTTCGACGGCGGGTGAGATGCCTGCGGTGAGCGCGGCTTCGCGCGTGCCCGCATTCGAGTCGCGGCCGACGTTGTTGGAGATGCCCGCCATCGTGGTGCCTTCGGGCGCACCGTCCTCCGAGTCGCGCAAGCCAGCGGAGGAGCTGCCCCGCTTGGGCGAGTCAGTGAGCCCGACCGCTCCCTCGCAGCCTGCTGGTGGTTCACAGCATCTGTCCGTTCCGTGGGCGGAGTCCCCCTCGGAGCTCGAGGAGCGGCCTCCAGCGAGGGACGGCCGTGCGCAGGTTCCTCGCGCCAATCCCTGGGCGGATGACGAGCCGACGAGCGAGCTCACGTTCGAAGCTCCGCCAGTCCCCCCGAACGATGCATCTCGCGGAGCTCCTCCGGAAGCGAAGCCGTCGGAGAAGGGGACGCCTCGGACAGCGGAAGCATCTCCCGAGCGCGTGGAGCGAACGCAGGCGCCCGCCACGAGCGCTCCCGAGAAGCACGCTGCTGTTCCGGCGGCGTCGCCCGTGGATACGCAGGAAGTCTCCATGGCGGACCTGGAGGCCGCGCTCTCGGGCTCCGCTTCCGCCCGCGTCGGTGCTCCTCCGCCGGGACAGGCCACGCCTCCAGCCGCCTCCGCATCTGCCGCTCAAGGCGCGAGCGCGGCGACGGGGCGGGCTCGAACGGACGGCGCGGATACACAGGCTTCGGGGGCCGCTCGTGCCGCCGCGCCGGGCCCGCGCGCCGAGGACTCGGAGGAGCTGGCCCGCTCGCAGAAGCTGGAGGCCCAGCTCATCGCGCGTCAGGCCTGGCGCGAGCTGGCGCAGCTCTACCTCAAGCGCGCGGACCGGGCGAAGGACGCGACCGTGCGCGCGGAGGCCCTGACGCGCCTCGCGGAGGTGATGGAGAACGAGCTCCAGGACCCTTCCGGGGCCGCGCGCATGTACCGGGAAATCGTCGAGCTGACTGGCGACCGCACCGCGCTCCGTGAGCAGGTCCGGCTGCTATCCACGCGCGGCGATGCGTCGCTGGTGCGGCGCGCGCTCGATGAGGCCATCCAGCGGGCCCGCACGGCCCGGGCTCGCGCCGGTGCGCTCCTGACTCGCGGGGAGCGCTGGCTCCACATGGGCGAGCCGGGCAGGGCGCGCTCGGACTTCGAGGCGGCGGAGGCGCTCGCGCCGGGGATGTTGCCCGTGCTCGCGGGGCTGCTTCGCTGTGTCGCCGATGCGGAGCGTCCCGCCATCGCCGAGCGGCTCCGACTCGCGCTCGCCACGGCTCCCCGCCGCGCGCTGGACCGGCTCGAAGGGCTGCGCATGCTCGCGCAGGTGGCGGAGGAGTCCCTGGGTGACCTGCGCCTGGCGCAGTGGGCCTGGACGGAGGTGCTCGCGGAGAGCCCCGACAGCGAGCATGCCCGCACACAGTTGGTGGCGCTCGCGCGGAAGCTGGGCGACTCGAAGACGCTCGGCCAGCACCTCCGGGCCCAGCTTGCCCGGGAGTCGCGAGGCCCCGCCGCCCGTCAGGCCCGGCTGGAGCTGGTGGACACGCTGGACGCGCAGGGCGACGCCGAGGCCGCGCTGAACGAGCTGCGCCAGGCGGTGCGCTACGAGCCCGGCCACAAGGAGGCGTGGCTGCTGCTGGTGGACCGCCTCACCGCGCGCGGGAACATGGGCGAAGCGGCCTGGGCGCTCGAACATGCGGCGACGGCCACCGAGGACGAAGCGGAGCGCGAGCAGGCCTGGGAGCGGCTCGCGCGGCTCTGGCGGGACGTCCTGCGCAATCCCGAGCGTGCGCAGGTCTACGCGCGTCGTGCGGAGGGCCTGCGACAGGCGCGCGAGGAGCGCGAGCTTCCGCCTCCGGAGCCGCCTCGCAGCGCCACGCCCCGGCGTGAGCCGAGCGGGCCGAAGTCGCCGCTCGTCCCGGCTCCCGCGACGCTGTCCCTCACGCCCTCGGGCATCGAGGCGCTCGCCAACGAAATCACCTCCAACACGGACGTCATCGTCCCGCCCTCTGCTGCCGAGGCACAGGCCTCCAACAAGAAAGAGGCAGGCGCGAAGGGACGCGGCGGCGACGTGTCTCCGGCGTCCAGTGACGGGGCCGCACCGGGGCCTTCCGCGCGTTCGCGGAAACGGGCTGAGAAGGCCTCGGCGTCTCCAGCGGGGAAGGCCGCGCAGTCCAAGGACAAGGACGCTCCGGCGTCACGTGCGGAGCGCTCGGCGGCTGCAGCTGGAGCCAGTGCGGCCTCCTCCGCGGCCGGTGCCGCGTCACCACGTGGCGAGCGCACGTCCGCGCCCCCAGTCGAGCCGCGTGCTCCCGCGTCAGGTGGAGTCGCTCCCGCAGGTTCGCCGGCTGCCCGTTCGGAGCAGCGTGCCTCCGCGTCAGGTGGCGCGTCTCCCGCTCCGGGGTCGCAAGCAGCGCCCGCAAACCGCGCTGAGCAGCGTGCCTCCGCGTCAGGCGGTGCAGCTTCCGCTCCGGGTTCACCGGCCGCGTCGCCCGCCCGTTCCGAGCAGCGTGCACCCGCGCCCCCCGTGTCCGCATCACCCTCGGCCCGAGCCGAGCAACGCGCTTCCGCGTCAGGTGGAGCAGCTCCCGTCGCCGCTGCGCCGTCGGCCCGCGCCGAACAACGTTCCGCGCCTGTGGGCGCCGCGTCTCTGCTAGGTGCTCCAGCCGCCTCTCCGGGTCGTCCCGAGCCACGCTCCACGGCCCCCGCCGCCGCGGGCCCCGCCCCAACTGCGCAAGCCTCGCCGCCATCGCGCGACCCCGCGGCGAAGTCCCGCAACCCGGCCGCGCGTGCAGACAAGGCCGCACCTCCGCCCGCCGCTCCCATGCTGGGCGACGACGAGCCCATCGCGCCGACCCGGGCCCTCGGCTTCAATGCCCGTTCCGCCCCCCGTCCAGGTACCGCCGACACCGAGCCACCGGCCCGCGCCGCGAAGGCCACGGACCTCATGGGTGAAGAAGAGTCCATGGAGCTGGGCTCCGAGGAGCCGGTCGCCAACACCCGCGTCATCTCCTGGGAAGCGCCTCCCGGCCGCATGGACCCGGTGCGCCGCATCGTCCGCGCGCGCGGGGAGGGCACCGTCTCCGCGCCCGCCCCGGCCCGCCCCGCCGCCGCGAAGCCTCCCGAGCCCGCGGCCCGCGTCGGCCCCGGCGCCTCCGAGACGCGCGAGGCTCCCGCCGTCTCCGAGCCGTCCCCCGACACCGAGCCCAACTTCTTCCGGCACCTCCGCGAGCGCCCGCTCGACCCGAAGCCCTACCGCGAGTCCGCCGAGTACTTCGACAGCCGCGGAGACGCCGGCCGCGCCTCGCTGATGCGCGAAATCGCCGACGCGCTCGAAGGCCGCGAGTCCCCGGCATCCCCCCCGCGCCCTCAGCGCCAGCCGCTCACCTCCGAGGAGCGCGCCGGCCTGCGCCACCCCGGCCTCCGCACGCCCTCGGGAGAGCTGCTCGCGTGCACCGGCATCGCCCTCTGCCGCCTCTTCCCCGCCCAGGGGCGCGCCGCCGGCACCACCGCGCCCCTGCGCGCCGCCTCCGGCCCTGGCGCCCCCGCCGTCCTCGACGCGCTCCACACCGCCGCGCGTCTGCTCGACGTCCACCTGCCCGAGCTCGTCCTCGCCGAGGACGAGGGCCCGCCCTTCACCGCCGTCCACGTGGGCCAGCCGCGCCTGCTCGTGGGGCGGCTCACCATCCAGCAGCCTCCGTCCGCCGCCGAGCTGCGCTTCCACGCCGGCCGCGCGCTGCTGTCGCTGTCCCCGGACCTGCTCGCCCTGCGCGCCCTCAAGGGCGGCCAGCTCCTGCGCGCCCTGGCCCTGCTGTCCACCATCCTGAAGGACCCGCGCGCCTCCAGCTCCGACGCCCGCGTGGTGCGCGAGTCCCTGTCGCCTCGTGCCCTGGAGCGCGCCGTCGCGCTGCTGGACGTCGGCACCCGCGACTTCAACGCCTCCTCGCTCGCGGACGCGGCGCGCGACTCCGCCAACCGCGCGGGGCTCGTCGCCTGCGGGAGCGTGGGCCCGGCGCTCGCCGTCCTGCGCGCGCGCCACAACCCGGATGCGGAGCTGGTGGAGTTGCTGCGCTTCGCCGCGTCCGAGCGCTACCTCGAGCTGCGCGCGCCGCGCTGACTCACTTCATCTGCAGGCGGATGGTGAGCGCGAGCAGCCGGCCATCCCCACTGCCCAGGTCGTGACGGTAGGCGATGTCCAACCCGCCGCCGCTCTCCGTCACGAAGCCCAGGCCCGTGCTCAGCTGGGAAACCTTGTTGAAGCCGTCGTACGAGTAGCCCGCGCGCACCGGCAGCACCTGCCCGAAGAGGTACTCCAGGCCCGTGTTGTACGTGAAGGTGCTCTTGTCATTGGTGACGAAGTCCGCGCGCACGTCGGCGGCCACCGTCAGTTGCTGCGTCAGGAAGCCCAGGTGCCCCGAGAAGTAGCGCGTCAGCTCCGAGTTCCCGGTGTTGATGAGGTTGTGCGCGGACACGCCCGCCATGAACGACGGCGACAGCCGCAAGAGCAGGCCCGCGTCCGCGGTGACGGAGTTGACGTACCGCGACTCACCGCTCAGCCGCAGGTAGCGCGCCACCGCGCCCAGCATCACCGCCTGGCTCAGGGGCAGCCCCACGCCCAGCGAGCTCAGGTGGGCGCTGGAGCGCGCGCCGCCACTGCCCAGGCTCACCCAGTGGTAGTCGACGCCCATGGCCAGCCGGCTGGTGGCCGCGTCGAGCACGGAGATGCCCAGCAGGCCCTCCTTGGTGACGGCATTCCAGGCGCCCGTGCCCTCCACCCGGTAGGAGGGGAAGAGGGCCATGGCGGCGGGGTTGCCCAGGATGGACTCGGTGCCCAGGCCCAGCGCCCGGTAGGCGCCGCCCATGCCGTAGGCCCGGGCGCTCATCACGTCCCGCAGGTCCTCCGCGGGCTGAGCCAGGGCGGCGGTGGACACACACAGCGCAATCAGCAGGACAGTCGAGCGGAGCGGCATGACGTTGGCATCCTATCCAGCTTGATGGGGGCGGGTGCCATCAATACATTCCGGACCCCAAAGTGGGCTATCTGACCCATTCCGCCTCCGTGCCCGGGTGCCCTTGGTGGCCCGAATCCCCGAGAGGTCGTCAAGACGGAGAAGCCGTGAAGCGAGCCGCCGCACTTCTGGCAGTCCTGGTTTCCTTCGCCGCGGGCGCGTACGTGCTGCCCGGAGGCTCCATCCTCCGTCGCATGGTCGCCGAGCGTGACGAGCTCAAGCTGTCCTCACTCCGCGTGGAGGGCTCGCTCAGCTTCAGCGGCCCCGCCGTGAAGGAAGCGGGCGCGGCGCTGGGCACGCCCACGGACCGCCCGGAGGTGCAGGGCGACGGCGTCCTCTCCATCCGCGTGCCGGGGCGCTGCCGCTTCGACGCCTCCGTGCCCGACGGCAACGCGCGCGCCGCCGCCATCCAGGCCGGGGGCCGCCGCCGCGCGGAGGGCACCGAGGTGCCGTCCATGTCGGTGCTCGTCTCCCAGGTGTGTCCGATTCTGGCCGCGGGCGGCGGCAACGTGCAGGACCTCAAGGAGGCCCTGCAGCAGCACCTCCAGACGCTGGGCGTGGAGACGGGGCGCACCGGGCTGGCGCGCTTCGGCGGCGAGGTGGCGTACGTCATCGGCGAGATGGCCGAGGGCCGCCCGCAGTTCTGGGTCTACAAGGACTCCTTCCGGCCGGCGCGGCTGCGCTACACGGACACCGCCAACACCGCCTGGGACATCCGCTTCCTCGACTACACGTCGCCCGCCACCGGCGAGTGGATGCCGCGCACCATCGAGGTCTGGCGCGGTGGCCAGCGCGCCCTGCGCTTCACCGCGCTCAAGGGCGACAGCCGCGCCACGCTGGCGGACAAGCTCTTCACGCCGTAGTCGTTTCGTCACACTCGAGTGCCATTGACGCGGCCCGACGTGCGGGCCGCGGTGTGCGCCGCCGTACCTCTCGTGTCTGGACGCTTGCGGTGCGTGTGGCCGCCGATGAAGAGTCCGCCCGCGCCCGGCCGGGGCTCCACCCGGCCCGCCACACAAGAGGAGTGCCACATGAAGCTGTACGGCCACCCGATGAGCACCTGTACGCGCAAGGTCCTCACCACCCTGGCGGAGAAGGGCCAGGAGGCCCAGTTCGTCCTCGTGGACCTGATGAAGGGCGAGCACAAGCAGCCCGCGCACCTGGCGCGCCAGCCGTTCGGCGTCATCCCGGCGCTCGAGGACGACGGCAACATGCTCTACGAGTCGCGCGCCATCATGCGCTACCTGGACCGCAAGCTGCCGGGCACGTCGCTCACGCCGACGGACCATCGCGCCTACGGGCTGATGGAGCAGTACATCAGCGTGGAGCAGTCCTACTTCACGCCCGCGGCGATGAAGGTCATCATGGAGCGCCTCTTCAAGCCGCACATGGGCGGCGGCGCGCCGGACGAGGCCCGCGTCGCGGAAGGTCTCCAGGGCGCGGACAAGGTCTTCGGCATCATCGACCCGGTGCTGGGCAAGCAGCAGTACCTCGCGGGTGACACCTTCTCCCTCGCCGAGGTGTCCTGGCTGCCGTACATGGAGTTCTTCGTGGCCTCCGGCGGCGCGGACGTCATGAACAAGCACAAGAACGTGGCCGCCTGGTGGAACCGCATCAGCAGCCGCCCGTCGTGGAAGAAGGCCGCCGGCAAGTAGTCCGCGGCCGGTGCTTCGCGGCACGGGTGGTGCGCTGTCCACGCCATCCGTGCCCCTGGCGATACCGTCGAGGCCCAGGCCTCCGGTGTCCGACAGCCGCTCGAAGGGCACTGCCCTCGCGGCCCGTCTTCAGCTCCATGTCCCGCGCTCGCGGCCTGTCTCCAGTTCCGCTTCCAGGCTGTTCGCTCGCTTGAAGGCCCCCGGCATGACAGCCGCTAGTCACGCGTGTGCCCGGAGGCAAGGGCGACACGAAAGTCGTGCCCGCACCGGAGGACCCGGCAGGGCATGTCAGACCCTCGGGGCACTGTGTCACTGGGTAGCAGGACGGAAGGGGATGGGGTGGCGGTTGAAGGGAGCATCATGGAGCAGCAAGCCTTGTGGGACGACGCGCACGCGGAGCGGACGGAGGCCTCCCCCACCCGGGGTTCCATGTCCGTGCGTACCTCCCGTGCGAGGAGTCGCCGGGAACTGTCCGAGCCCGAAGGCGCCGCTACAGTGGGCGCCGCAGTGAGCCCTCCCGTCCTGGCCTCCATCGCCGTTGGCCGCCCCGTCCGGGGCGAGTTCACCTACTCGGTGCCGGACGCGCTCGCCGGCCACCTGTCGCCGGGCCAGCGCGTGCTGGTGCCCTTCGGCCGGGGCACCGCGCTGGGCTTCTACCTCGGGCCCGCCTCCCCTCCGGCCGAGGAGGGCGTGAAGCTCAAGCCCATCCAGCGCGTGCTGGAGGACTCGCCGTCGCTGCCCAAGGACCTCATCGCCCTGCTGCGCTTCGCGGCCGTGCACTACCGCTACCCGCTGGGCGAGGTCATCCGCGGCGCGCTGCCACCCGGCCTGTCCAAGGCCGTGGACGAGAAGGAAGCGAAGCCGGACGTGCAGCTCTTCGCGGTGGCCCTCATCAACGAGGTGCCCCCGGAGCTCCACCGCGCTCCCGCCCAGTCCGCCGCGCTCGCCTACCTGCTGGCCGTGGGAGGGCGCGCGCCGCTGGAGGAGGTCTCCCACGCGATTCCGGGCGCGCGCGAGACGCTGAAGAAGCTCGCCGCGCGCGGCATGGCGCGGATTGAAGAGAAGAAGCTGGAGGCCGGCGTGAAGGACGGCCTCATGCAGGGCCGCCCCGAGCGCCTCACCCGGGAGCAGGACACCTCCGTGACGGAGCTGCGCGCGGCCCTGGACACGGGTGAGTTCCAGCCGTTCCTCCTGCACGGCGTCACCGGCAGCGGGAAGACGGAGGTGTACCTGCGCGCGGCGGAGCATGCGCTGGCGCAGGGCAAGGGCAGCCTCATCCTCGTGCCGGAAATCGCGCTGACGCCGCAGCTCGTGGGCCGCTTCCGCAGCCGCTTCGGCGCGGAGGTGGCGGTGCTGCACTCGGCGCTGAAGGACCGCGAGCGGCTCTTCCACTGGCAGGCGCTGCGCCGGGGCGACGTGAAGATTGCCGTCGGCGTGCGCTCGGCGGTGTTCGCCCCGGTGGACAACCTGGGGCTCATCGTCGTGGACGAGGAGCACGACCCCTCCTTCAAGCAGGAGGAGAAGTTGCGCTACCAGGCGAGAGACCTCGCCGTGGTGCGCGGCAAGCAGGCCAACGCGGTGGTGGTGCTGGGCTCGGCCACGCCGTCGCTGGAGACGCTGGAGAACGTGCGGCGCGGGCGCTACCGGCTCCTGGAGTTGAAGAACCGCGTGGACGACCGGCCCATGCCCACCATCGAATTGGTGGACCTGCGCGTGGAGCGTCCCCGCGAGGGCGTGGTGACGGAGGAGGCGCCCATCCTCAGCCCTCCGCTGCTGGCGGCGATGGAGGAGACGATTGGCCGCGGGCAGCAGGTCATCCTCTTCCTCAACCGGCGCGGCCACAGCACGGTGCTGCTGTGCGAGGTGTGCGGCTTGTCGCTCAAGTGCAGCGAGTGCGACGTGTGTCTCACGCACCACCGCTCGCAGAACCGGGTGGTGTGCCACTACTGCGGGCTGGCCATGCCGGTGCCGGAGCGGTGCACGGAGTGCACCGGCCCCCTGCTCAAGCTGGGCATCGGCACGGAGAAGGTGGAAGCCGAGGTCCTGGAGCGCATCCCCACCGCGCGCGTGGCGCGGCTGGACAGGGACTCGGCCACCAGCGCGGAGCGGCTGACGGAGATGCTGGCCTCGTTCGCCCGCCGCGAGTTGGACGTGCTGGTGGGCACGCAGATGGTGGCCAAGGGGCATGACTTCCCGGGCGTGACGCTGGTGTGCGTGGTCATGGCGGACACGTCGCTGGCCATCCCGGACTTCCGCGCCTCCGAGCGCACCTTCCACCTGCTCACCCAGGTGTCCGGGCGCGCGGGACGGGGCAAGGACCCGGGGCGCGTGCTGGTGCAGACGTACAACCCGGACGCGGAGCCGGTGAGGCGCGTGCTGGCCCACGACTTCGACGGCTTCGCGAAGCAGGAACTGGACTGGCGCAAGGCGCTGGCGTACCCGCCCTACTCGCGCATGGCGGCCATCCGCCTGGAGGGCGAGCACCCCGAGCAGGTGGCCAGCGTGGCGCGGCACCTGGGCAACCTCGTCTCGCGGCACATGCCGCCTGCCTCGGCGGGGGTGCGCCTGCTGGGGCCGGCCCTGGCGCCCATCTCCCGCATCCGGGGGAAGACGCGCTGGCAGTTGCTCGTGAAGGGGCCGACGCATGCGTCGCTTGCCCCGCTGCTCGGCCGGATGGAGGCGGCCCTGGGGGACCTACCGTCCGGGGTGAAGGTCGTGATCGACGTGGATCCGGGGGCCATGCTGTAGACTCGTTGCCCCCCATGGGCGCACCGGTCCTCCTCGTTCACGACGACATCGCCACCATCGCCGCGGTGCGGCGTCTGCTCACGCGTGAAGGGTACGAGGTCATCCTCGCCACCTCCGCCGCGGACGCCCTCATCGGCTTCGGTCACCACCAGCCCGTGCTCGTCGTGCTCGCTCCGGGGGTGGAGAGCGGGCGCGGCCACGTGGTGCTGGAAGAGTTGCTCCAGCATCCGGATGGAAAGAAGGCCCGCGTGCTGCTGCTGGGCGAGCCGATTCCCGGCTTCAGCGCCCCGGTGGCCACGCTGCCGCTGGACGGCACGGGCTTCATGGCCCTGGTGACTTCACTCCTCCGCGCGCCGACGGAAGCGGACGCCTGGCACGTGGTGGAGAACCGCAGCCTGCCCGCGTCTGGCGCTGAGACCCAGGCGGATGACGGCGAGGCGTGGCACGCGACGGCGCCGCGCCCGGTGGCGGGAGACCCCGCGCTGGCGAACGCGCTCTTCGGCGACCTGGCACCGCTGCACCAGACGGACTGGGAGCTGGCGGCGATGACGCGCGAGGAGCGCAGCGCGCACGAGGAGGCCCGGCAGCGCGACCACCAGACGACGCTCGTCATGTTCTCCGCCATGGAGCTGGCGCACCAGGAGGTGGAGGCGCAGGCGATGGCTTCCATCGACTCGGCGCTCGCGTCGGGTGGCGCGGAGTCGGCGGACGGCTGGGGCGAGGGAACGCCCGAGGCCCCCGCAGAGGACTGGGCGGCGGCGGTGGATGGGGCGGGGGCGTCCGGTGCGGAGCATGCGTCCGGGAGCGGTGACGTGGACGCGGAGGTCCGCGCGGAGACGGAGCGCCTGGCGCAGCTGGAGATTGACGCGGCACTGGCGCGGGAGCAGGCGGAGCTGGAGTCGGGGCTTGCGCCGCCACCGGGTCAGCTCGCGTGGACGGAGGAGCCCGTGTCGCAGTCCGCGGCGCGGCCGGTGACTCCGACACCGCGGCTGGGGGACGAGGGATTCTTCGACGTCGACACGCCGGGGGCCGAGCAGGGCGTTGGGCTCTCCGACGTGACGCCGGGAGAGCAGCCCTTCGCGGCGGCCGCGGCGGAGCCGCCGTCGTGGATGGAGCTGCCTCCGGACCCGGAGATGGAGAACACCGCGAGGATGGCGGTGGGGTGGGGCGAGACGGCTCCGGCAGGTGTGGCCGCCAGAGGAAACGCGAGCGGCGCCCTGACGGCGGATGCGTCCTCCAGCGAGCAGGGCTCGGAGTGGGGGACGGAGGCCGAGCTGGGCGAGGAGCCCTCCACGGCGGGAGCGCCGGATGGAACTGGCGCTGCCGAAGGGAGTGCTCCGGCGGATGGGGACCTTGCGGAGGGCGCGGGTGACGAGGAGGCCGTGCCGTCGGCCTGGGATGTGTTGGAGGCGGAGCTGCAGGCCTCGGCGCGGGCTCGCGAGGCGGAGGAGGCCGGCACGTCCGCCTCCGATGCGGGCGAGACGGCTCCGGCTGTGGACCCCGATGATGATTGGAGCAGCGCGGAGCCTGACGACATCGCGGGCGAGGCTCCGATTGCGGCGGAGGGCTCAAGCGACTCCGAGGCGTCTGGTGCCGTAGCGCCTGGGGCGGGCGAGGCTGCCGGGTGGAGCGATGCGGAAGCGGCGGGTGCCGCGGCGCCTGGGACGGACGAGGCCTCGACGTGGAGCGACTCGGACGCGGCCGGTCCTGAAGCGTCCGGTATGGGCGCTGAGTCGGAGTGGGGCTCTTCCGATTCGGCCAGCACCGCCGCGCCGGACATGGGTGCGGCAGCTGAGTGGAGCGACGCGGATTCGGCCAGCGCCGATGCTTCGGCCACGGGTGCGGACCCGAGCGGCAGCGCCCCAGAAGTCACGAACACCGTTGCGCCGGGCAGCAGCGCGGGTGAGGACTGGTTCGACTCGGACGCGGACGTTGCCGCAGCCGCATCGACCGGGCCGACGACACTCCTGGAGTGGCCGGCGTCCGGAATGGAGCACGAGGCCCCGGCCCTCCCGTCGGATGGGATGGACGCGGACGGCTCCGGTCTCTCCGAATCGGACGCGCCGAGCTACCCGGATGAGACCTCCTTCGCGGAGCAGTCGCTGGCCCCCGTGGAGGAGCCCGCTGTAGCGCTCCCCGGTGCCGCGCCTTCCGCGCTGTTGGCGCAGTGGCAGGCACAGCAGGAGGAAGCGGAGCGCCAGCTCGAAGAGGCGCACGAGCGGGTGCACTCGGTGCGGGCCGAGCTGGAGAAGGAAATCGCACTCCGCCTCGAGACGGAACAGCAGGTCGTGGAGGCGCGCGAGCTGAGCGAGTCGCTGCGCGGCGTCCTGGACCGCGAGGCCGCGCTGCGAGTCGAGGCGGAGGCCGCGCGGGAGCAGGAGGCGTCACTCCGGCTCGTGGCACAGGAGCTGGCGGAGGCGGCCCGTGAGCGGGAGCAGACGTTCGACGAGGAGCGCTCGCGCGAGACAGCGCTGCGGCTCGAAGCGGAGCACCAGGTCCACGCTCTTCAGGAGCGGCTCGCGGCGCTGGAAGAGGAGCACTCGCGAGCCGAGCTGCTGCGCCGGGAGGCCGAGGCGCAGCTCGAGGTCGTCCAGCAGCGTGACTCCGGGCAGGAGTCCGAGCGGGCCGGAGAGCTGGAGCAACTGCGCGAGCAGGTGACCACGCTCCAGGCGCAGCTCGACGAGGCGGAGACCCGAGCCGGCTCCGAGGCTCGCGAGCGCGCCACCGTGGACGCCGCCGCGAGGGCGGCGCTGGGACGCATCGAGGCGCGCGAGCACGACTTCGCCGAGCTGCGCGGGCAACTCGACGCGCTGAAGGCGGAGGTGCAGGAGCAGGCCCGCCTCCGCGACGAGGCGCAGGCGCGTGCGGAGGAGGCTGCGGACCGGGCCCGCGAGGAAGCGGAAGCGCGCGCCGAGGTGGAGACCCGCGCCATCGACGCGGAAGCGCGAGCCGAAGCGCAGGAGCGGGCCCGGGTGGAAGCGGAGGTCCGGGCACAAGACGCCTCGTCGGCCAGCGATGAAGCCCGGGTGCGCTCCGATGCGGAGGCGCTGGCGCGCAGCGAGCTGCAGGTGCGCATCGAGAAGCTGGAGGCGCGACTCCGGGAGGAGACGAAGGCCCGCACCGGGGCGGAGACTCGCGCCAAGGCGGCGATGCAGGCGCTGAAGGAAATCGAGACGAGGCTCGAGTCCGAGGCCGCCGGGCGCGTCGAGGCCGAAGGTCGCGCCGAGGCGGCGGCGAAGGCCCGTCGCGACGCGGACTCCCGCGCCGAGTCGGCGGAGACGGCTACCTCCGCAGCGGAGGACCGGGCGGATGCGGAGATTCGCGCCCGTGAGGCCGCGGAGTCGCGAGCGGAGGCCGAGGCGGAGGCCCGGCTCGCGGCGGAGACCCGGGCGACGTCCGAAGCCAGCGCCCGAGCCGAGGCAGAGGTCCGCGCGGAGCTGGCGACGCAGGCACAGTCCGAGGCGGAGGAGCGCGCGGAGTCCGAGGCGAAGGCCCACGCGGAGGCCGAGGAGCGCGCCAGCACGGAAGCTCGCCTCCGTGAGGCCGCGGAGTCGCGTGTCGCTGCGGAGTCGAAGCGGCGCGCGGAGGCGGAAGCCCGCGCCGAAGCCGAAGCCGGCCTGCGTGAACAGGCCGAGGCCCGCGCCGAGGCGGAGTCGACGAAGCGCATCGAGGCGGAAGCCAGCGCCGAGGCGGAAGCGAAGCAACGTGCCGAAGCCGAAGCCCGCGCTGACGCCGAGGCCCGCGCCCGTGTTGAATTCGAGGCCCGCGCCGAAGCCGGAGCGACCTCCAGCACCGAGGCAGAGGCCCGCGCCGAGTCCGAGGCGAAGCATCGCGCCGACGCGGAAGCCCGCGCCGAAGTCGAAGCGAAGCATCGCGCCGAAGCCGAAGCCCGCGCCGAGTCCGAAGCGAAGCAGCGCGCCGAAGCCGAGGCCCGTGCTGACGCCGAAGCGAAGCACCGTGCAGAGTCGGACGCGCGCGCCGAAGCCGAGGCAAAGCGCCGTGCCGAGGCCGAGGCCCTCGCGGAGTCCGAGTCCAAGGCCCGTGCGGAAGCCGAGGCTCGCGTGCAGCAGGCCGCGCAGGCCGCAACCGAAGCGGCCGCCCGCGCGAAGGCCGAGGGCCGTCACCGCACCGCCCTGGAAGTCCGCCTCGACGCAGAGACCAACCAGCGCGCGGCCGCGGAGACTCGAATCGAAGAAGAGGTCCGCGCCAGGAACGCCGCCGAGTCGCAGCTCGCCACCTTCCAGGGGCGGCTCGAACAGGCCCGCCAGGCCTCCGAGAGCATCCGCCAGGAGCTCGCACGCGAGCGCGAGGCACGCGAGGCCGTCGAGAAGGCAATGGAAGTCCTGCGAGCGGAGAAGGCCCAGCTGGAAGCCGACTCCATCGAGCAGCGCGCCCAGGCCGAGCGCGAGCGCCACGAGCTGGAAGAGCGCGGGCACCGCGAAGCCGAAGAAGCCGCCGCGCAGGCCCGGGCCGCGCTCCTCCCGCTGGAGGCCCCGCCCGGCCGGCCCGAACTGGCGGTGGCCCGCAGCGGCAGCGTCACCCAGGACGGCCTCGCGAAGCTGGTGCTCCGGCTCTGCGAGGCGCGCATGGAGATGCGCCTGGAACTGAAGGTGATGAACGCCCTGCGCGTCCTCTGGCTGCGGGACGGCGCGCTCGTCGGAGCCGTCTCCTCCGCGCCGGGGGAGTCGCTCATCGACCGGGCCCGCGCGGATGGCCTCATCGACGCGCGCCAGGAAGGCGAGCTGCGCCTGGTGCGCAGCGCCACCACCGGCGCGCTGCTGGACGCGCTCCGAGGCCGCGGCTACCTGCGCGAGTCCGAGTCCGTGCCGCTCGTGCAGCGCTACACGGAACAGGTCTTCCTCGACGCGCTCGCCGAGCCCTCCACGCTCTACCGGCTGGTGCCGGAGCCCGCGCCGCACGAGGTGGCGCTCGCCGCCGCCACGCGCCCGCCACTGCACCTGCTGGCGGAGGCGCTGCGCAACACGCTCTCCGCCGAGTCCCTGCTGGCGGCCGCCGGCAGCCTGCGCACCCGCGTCACCCGGGGCGACCTCCACCTGGCTCCCGACGACTTCGGCCTGTCCTCCCGTGACTTGCAGCTCCTGTCGCAGGTGGACGGCGAGCACACGCTGGAGGCGTTGCTGCTCGGCGCGGGGCTGCCGCAGGAGTCCGCCCTCAAGTCGCTCGCGGTGGCGCGGACGCTCGGCCTCATCACGCTCCAGGACGCTGGCGACGAGGACAGCGGCGAGCTGCCCCCGGAGCTGGACGTGCGCCGCCTGGAGGCGAAGTTCGAGGAGATTCAGGACGCCGACTACTTCACCGTGCTGGGGCTGGCCCGCACGGCGGGCAGCGAGGAGGTCAAGCGCGCGTACGAGCTGCTGGCCGCCGAGTTCCACCCGCTGCGCTTCGCCGGCCACCCGGACCCGGCGCTCCAGCACCGCGCGCAGCAGATTCGCAGCGTGCTCTCCGAGGCCGCCCAGGCGCTGGGGGATGACCGGCTGCGCGCGGAGTACGCCCGCAGCCTGCTCGACTGACGCACGGTGGCACGCCGTGCACTCGGCGGCACGGGGCCGTCACCTACGGTTGCCCGGCCGCTCCGGTGGAGTTAAGACGGCCCCCATGGTTCGCGAGATCCTGATCTGGCCCGACCCTGTCCTGAAGCAGAAGGCCCGGCCCGTGGCGAAGGTGGACGAAGCCGTCCGAGTCCTCGTGAAGGACATGTTCGAGACGATGTACTCCGCCGAAGGCGTGGGGCTCGCCGCCCCGCAGGTGGGCGTGCTCCAGCGCATCATCGTCCTGGACACCACCCCCAGCCAGCCCGAGTCCAAGCCCATCGCGATGATCAACCCGGAGCTCATCGCGATGGAGGGCGAGACGACCTACAACGAGGGTTGTCTCTCCATCCCCGGTGAGTCCGAGGACGTGGACCGGGCCGCCGTCGTCACGGTGAAGTTCCTCGACGTGGAGGGCCAGGAGCAGACGCTGCGCTGCGACGGGCTGCTCGCCATCGCCGTGCAGCACGAGACGGACCACCTCAACGGCACCGTCTTCGTGGACCACGTCTCCACGCTGAAGCGCGAGCTCATCCGCAAGCGGATGAAGCGCCTCAAGACCTCGCGCGAGACGGGCGCGCAGGCTTCGCGGTAGCAACACCCGCGGCCGGGGCCTTGCGAGGCTCCGCCGCCGCGCGCACGCCCTTCTTCGGACACAGGTCCGCGACGACGCAGCGCCCGCACTCGGGTGAGCGCGCGAAGCACGTCCGCCGTCCATGCCACACCAGGAGCTGGTGCCCCAGGGTCCACCGCTCCGGAGGCAGCACGGCCTGCATGTCCAGCTCCACCTTGTCCGGGTCCTCCTGCGTGGTGAAGCCGAGCCGGTACGCCAGCCGCTTCACATGCGTGTCCACGGGGAAGGCCGCGTCGCCGCCCAGGTGGATGCACACCACGCCGGCCGTCTTGCGGCCCACGCCCGGCAGTTGCTCCAGCACGTCGCGCTGGAGGGGGACCTGGCCGGCGTGCTCCTGCACGAGCGCCCGGGCGGCGGCGACGATGTTCTTCGCCTTGGCGCGGTACAGCCCGCAGGTGCGGATGAACGGCTCCACGTCCGTCGGTTCTGCTCCGGCGTATGCCCGGGCGTCGGGGAAGCGCTGGAAGAGGGCGGGGGTGACCATGTTGACCCGCTTGTCGGTGCACTGCGCGGAGAGGATGACCGCCACCAGCAAGTCGAGGGGCGTCCGGTAGTCCAGCTCGATGCGGGCGTCCGGCATGTCGGCCTGCAACCGGTCCATCACCGCCACCGCGCGCTTGCGCTTCTCCGCTGCGTTCTCACGTCCTGGCACGCGGCCGTTGTATGTCACCCCTGACGCGAGCCCAAGCACCGGCCAGGGCCCACCCTTTTCGAGAGACCCATGAAGCCCATCGACTTCCGCTCCGATACCGTCACGAAGCCCACCCCCGCCATGCGCCGCGCCATCGCCGAGGCCGAGGTGGGAGACGACGTCTATGGCGAGGACCCCACCGTGCTCCGCCTGGAAGCACGGGTGGCGGAGCGGCTCGGGCTGGAGGCGGCCGTCTTCGTTCCGTCGGGAACGCAGGCCAACCAGATTGCCATCGGCGCACACTGCCGCCAGGGCGACGAGGTCCTCACCGAGGCGGGCAGCCACATCATCCAGTACGAGGGCGGCGCGGTGCCGGCGCTGTGGGGCGTGCAGCCGGCGCAGCTGCCGGGGCAGCGCGGCCTCTTGACGCCGGAGCAGGTGACGGAGGCGGTGCGCGCGGAGAACATCCACGCGCCGCGCACGCGACTGCTGTCGCTGGAGAACACGCACAACCGCGGGGGCGGCTCGGTGTGGCCGGTGGAGCGCTTCCGCGCGGTGGTGGAGGCGGCGCGCCAGGCGAAGCTGGCGGTGCACCTGGACGGCGCGCGCCTGTTCAACGCCGAGGTGGCCGCGGGCGTGCCGGTGTCCACGTGGTCGAAGCTGACGGACTCGACGTCGGTGTGCTTCTCGAAGGGGCTGGGCGCGCCGGTGGGCTCGGTGCTGGCGGGCCGGGCGGACGTCATCCTCGAGGCGCGGCGGCTGCGCAAGCGGCTGGGCGGCGGCATGCGGCAGGCGGGGATGCTGGCGGCGGCGGCGCTGTACGCGCTCGACAACCACGTGGCCCGGCTCGCCGAGGACCATGCGAACGCGCGCCGGCTGGCGGCGGGGCTGGCGGAAATCCCGGGCGTGAAGGTGGACGCGGCGCAGGTGGAGACCAACATGGTCTTCGCGGAGTTCTCGAAGCCCGCGTCGGAGATGGTGGCGCTGCTGTCGAAGCAGGCCGTGCTGACGAATCCCGCGGGCGGTCCGCGCACGCTGCGCCTCGTGACCCACCTGGACGTGTCCGCCGCGGACATCGACGAGGCCGTGGCCCGCATCCGTCGCGCTGTCGCCTGATTCACGACGCGGGAAGGCATGAAGCCCGCCCAGCCGGAGACGGGTTCCTGGAAGGAACGTTCCTTCCGCGGCCCGATGCGGCCGGCTCGGGGCGTCCCGCTTCGCCCCGCTGGGGTGGGTTCCTGGAAGGAACGTTCCTTCCGCGGGCCGATGCGGCCGGGACCGAGCCTCCTCGCCAGGCCGCGCTCCCACGCCCCGTGAAACGCGGACTGTTCGACACCCCCCGGTGCCCCACTCCCGCAGCGTGAGGAGGAGCCCGGGCGGGGCGTGGTAGGCTCACCGTGCCGTGCGTCGCTTCAGCCTCCTCGTCCTCCTCACTGCTTGCGCCTGCGCCGCGCCGCGCGCGGAGCCGAAGATGAGCTTCGACGAGCTCTACGGCTCCCCGGGCCCGGACGACGAGCGCTCGCCGTCCTCTGCCAGCCAGGGGCTCGCGGTGCACGAGCCTGCCCCTGAATCCTCCGGGGAGCTCGAAGCCGTGCTCGCCGCGTTCACCGAGCGGGCCCGGGCATACCGTGCCCAGGTGGCGCGGGGCGGGGCGATGCCGGCGTCACAGGCCCAGAACTGGGAGGCGATGAACCGCGCGCTGGACGGCTTCCTGGCGCGGCCGGTGAAGGGCACGGACGCTCGCGACGTGCTCCGGGCGCGCAGTGTGCTGGAGGCCGAGCTGGAGCAGGACGGACGGACCTACGGCGACATGCCGGGCGCGCTGGCGGAGGCGGTGGTGCTGCGCGTGGGCCGGCTCGCCGTGCGCATGGCGGAGCTGCGCCGCCTGGAGCACCCGGCCGAAACGGATGGGCTCCCGCGTCTGGCGTGGCCCCTGGCGCCCGTTTCCATCACCAGCCTCTTCGGTCAGCGCTGGCACCCGATACTGGGGGAGAGCCGCCGCCACCTGGGCGTGGACCTGGCCGCGCAGCAGGGACAGGTCATCTACACCGCCGAGAAGGGCGTGGTGCTGCGCGCGGGGTGGAACGGCGACCACGGCAACCAGGTGGAGGTTCAGCACGCGGGCCGCTGGGTGACGCGCTACAGTCACCTGTCGCGCGTGCTGGTGGAGCCGGGCGAAATCCTGGAGCGAGGCGATGCGCTGGGCCTCGCCGGAGAGACGGGGCTCGCTACGGGCGTCCACCTCCACTTCGAGCTGTGGCGTGACGGCCAGGCCTTGGACCCGCTGGACGCGCTGGGCGGCGACGAGGAGTCCCCGGTGGAGGGCCCGCCCATGGCGCGGGGCCACGTGCTGGCGGACCCCGCAACGCATCAGGGGCGCCGACCGCCAGGTCAGCGCCCCTGAACGAGGACCGGGGCCGCCGCGGCCAGACGGCTCAGAGCGAGTTCTTCAGCTCCTTGGCGGGCCGGAAGCCGATGGTCTTCGAGGCCTTCAGCTTCATCATCTCGTTCGTCTGCGGGTTGCGGATCTTCCGCGCCTTGCGCGAGCGCACCGACCAGGTGCCGAAGCCGGGGTAGCTGAAGCGGGCGTCCTTCTTCACCGCCTTGCCGATGTTGGTGAAGACGATGTCGAGGATCTGCGCCGCGGACTTCTTGGTGAGACGTGTCTGCGCCGCCACCACCTCGACGAGCTCTGCCTTGGTCATTACGCCCCTCCGTCCTTGCGTTGTCTGTTCTTGAAAGTGCTTAACCCGAACGGTGGTAACAAATCGCTCTTTTCCCTGTCAATGCTGGCCGCGCTCCGAGGCCGGAAAATCGGCCTCGGGACGAAAAGTTGGCTCTCTGAAACAGCGGGCTTACAGAGGAGAAGTCCGTCGCGCGTGTCACATTCCAACACTCCACCCGCAGTGAGGTTTTGAGTGGGGTGTGTGATCGTGATTGGAGGAAAGTCTTTGGAATATTGATCACTTGGCGGGTAGTGCTGATCGCATTCCCGCGTGACCGTGCGGGGAGGCGCTAGAGTGCCCGACTGCGTGCGCTTCCGAACGGTCCTCCCGCTGATCCTCATGTTGTGTACCTGCCGGGCCCCGTCGCCCCGCGAGGTGATCCGTCCTGGCGGGGAGACCCGCACCCACGTGTGGGTGGACGCGGCGGGTAGCGGGCCCGGGGATGGCACGCGGGAGCAGCCCCTCCGCTCGCTGGCCGAGGCGCTGATCCGGCCCGGTCCGCTCACGGTGCATCTGGGGGCGGGGACGTACACGGGCCCCTTCACGCTGCCGGAGGGCGTACGGCTGGAGGGGCAGGGGCCGGCCTCGGTGCTGGCCACGGAAGGGGCGGAAGCACCGGTGCTGCGGGCGAGCCGGGACGCGGCGCTCGTGGACCTCGCGGTGCGGGGAGGGGGCTGGGGGCTGGAGGTGGGGGGCGGGCGGGTGCGGCTGGAGCGGGTGGGCTTCAGCGGACAACGGACGGGTGCGGTGCGGGTGGAGGCCGGGCGACTGGAGGTGCAGGCGGGCCGCTTCGAGGCGACCGAATCGGGAGGCACCGGGGTGCTGCTGGAGGCCGCTCCACGCGCACCCGAGTCCCAGGCCCATGCGGTCGAGGCACGCATCACCGCCAGCGCCTTCAACGGGCCCTACCGGCGCGCGGTGCGGGTGCGCGGGGCCGGGGCCCGCGTGGAGCTGGAGGACGTGAAGTTCTTCGGCCCGGACTCGGCGCTCGGCGTGGACGGAGGGCACGCGGACGTACGGCACGCAGTGGCGGAGGGAGGCAAGGGCTCCGCCTTCTCCGTCGTGGACGGAGTGCTGCTCCTCGAGGACGCGCAGGTAACGGGGCACGAGTACGCCCTGTCGGCCACCCGGGCGATGAGGTTGGAAGTGCGGCGCTTCACCTCGGTGCGTGCCGTCCGCGCCGGCCTGGGCGTGGTGGGCTCCAAGGGCGTGCTGGAGGACGTGGTGGTGCGGGACAGCGGCGACTATGGCGGGCTCCAGCTCGTGGGTGGGGACCTCCAGGTCCAGCGCTTCCGCGTGGACGGCTCCGCCGAGTACGGCCTGTCGGCCCTGCACGGAAGGCTGCGGCTGCGCGATGGCACCATCCTCCGGGTGCGCTCGGCGGATGGCTCGGCCGGGGATGGCCTGCAGCTCCGCGAGGTGGAGGCGGACGTGGAGGGCGTGGTGGTGCGCGACGTGGAGGGCTCGTGCATCCTGGCGGCACAGGCGGCCCACGTGAAGCTGCGCGACGCGGAGCTGCGCGGGTGCCGGTACTCGGGACTGGCGGTGGACACGCAGGCCCGGCTGGAGGCCACGGAGGTGGTCATCGACGGCGCCGGAGCGGCCATGACGGCCATGGGCCAGGGTGAGCTGCGGGTGGACGTGCTCACCGCGAGCGGACTCGCGGACGGGCTCGTCTGGGCCGACTGCCAGGGCACCACGCGCGTGAGTCTGGAGCGCGTGCGCTCGGAGGACGCGCGGGGCCTGCCGTCCTCCTGCGTCGCGGGCCGTGCGGAGAAGCCAGCCGCGCCACGCTGAGCACTGCGCGCGGTCAGCGGATGAACGGTGCGGACCTCAGGCCGGAGGCGGCACGTCCTCGGAGGGAAGCCGCGTGGCATGGCGCTCCAGCCACTCGCGGATGAGCGGGTAGACCTCCTGGGGCGCACCGGCGCCGAAGATGAGGTCGCCGTGCCCGTAGTCCATCTTGTCGCCGCGGTCCTTCCCGAAGATGTGCAGCGCGCGGTCCGGAGCGGTGGCAAGCGCGAACTGGGACTCCACGTTCTCCGCCGTGGCCAGCCGGTCCGAGCTGCCGCCCATGACGAGCAGCGGAAGCTGCAAGCGAGAGATGCCCGCGCGCCAGTCCGTGGCGCGGTCGAAGGAGCGGAACGCGTCGTGCTCTATCCAGTCCTGGAACTGGAGCAGCACCTTGCGGCTCATCGACGCCATCATGTTCGCGTAGACCTGCCGCTGGATGCGCGGGGGGATGTGCGCGGGGTTCACCATCAGGTCCGAGAGGGGCAGGGTGATGTAGCCGAGGAAGGGCGCGAGGCTGGCGCTCATCCACTCCTGCCGGAAGCGCGCGGGCCACGCGGCGCGCACACCCAGGGAGATGAGCGCGCGCATCAGGGGCCCGGACTTGAAGTGCACGGGGGCGCCCAGGGTGAGCAGTCCGGCCAGCTTCGGCCCCTCGGGTCCCTGCGCCACCCCGTAGCCCACCAGCCCCCCCAGCGAGTGGCCGAGCCAGAAGGCCCGCTTCGCCCCCGTCTCCTTCAACGCCAATTCCAGCAGCGCCGGCCCGTCATGGAGGATGTGGTCGTCGATGGTGAAGTCCGTGTACCGCCGGCCCTGGGGCGGCTGGCGCGAGTGCCCGGTGCCGCGCCACTCGACGCTGAAGCAGTCGAAGCCGGCGTCGGCCAGGTAGTGGGCCACGGAGTAGGGGGGCTCGAAGTCGAAGGTGAACCGGTTGGCGGCCAGCCCATGGCACAGCAGCACCGGCTCCTCGAAGCGGCGCACCGGCGCGCGCCGCGCGTGGATGGTCAGCTCCCAGCCGTCGTCGCACCGCACGCGGAGGGTCTGGGGCGGCTCCGCCCTGAGGCGGTACCACCGCCGGACGGCCGCGACCCACACGACGTTCCATAGCACCAGGGCGAGCACGGCGACCAGCACCCACACGCCCCACCGCCAAGCATCCATTCCGCCTCCATAACGGACCCCAGGGTGACGTTGGCGCAAATAAAACCCTGCTAAGGTCGGTTCACCCGCCGTCCTGTTGCCGGAACTCACGGGCATCAGAGGAAGTCGAGGGAATGATGAAGCTGCGGAAACTGATGTTCGTGCTCCCGAACCTTTTCACCGTCACGTCCATCTTCTGTGGCTTCTATGCCATCACCCTGTGCACGGGCGAGGCCGGCCCCGTGCAGCTCTACCAGGCGGCCCTGGCCATCTTCTTCGCCATGTTCTTCGACGGGTGCGACGGCCGGGTGGCCCGCCTGACGAAGACGCAGAGCGACTTCGGCGTGCAGCTCGACAGCCTGGCGGACGTCATCTCGTTCGGAGCCGCGCCGGGCCTGCTGGTCTACAAGTGGGCGCTCGCGCCGCTGGGCTTCGCGGGCCTGTTCATCTCCTTCGCGTTCGCCGCGTGCGGCGCGATGCGGCTGGCGCGCTTCAACGTGCTGGCGGCGCGCAACCCGCACGGCGGCGGTGGGCGCTTCTTCGTGGGGCTGCCCATCCCGGTGGCCGCGGGCATGCTGGTGTCGGTCATCATCTCCCACCACGCGGCGGCGGGCGGTGCGCCCCTGGGCGAGGCCGCCGCCACGCCGATGGCCGTGGCCGTGGCCGGGCTGTCGCTGCTGATGGTGTCGACGGTGCGCTACCGCACCTTCAAGGACACGCGGCCGAACCGGAAGAGCGCGCTGGCCTTCATGCTGGTGGTGCTCGGCGGCGTGGTGATTGCCACGCAGTTCCACCCGGCCTGGGTGCTGGTGGCTTGCTGCGGCGCCTACCTGGCGGTGGGCCTGGTGGAGTCCGCGGTGCACGTGCGCAGCCACCTGGTGGCGCGCAAGGTGGCCGCCGGCTCGGTGGCCGCGGTGGCCGTGGCCTCCGTCATCGACGACGAGGAAGAGGACGAAGAGGACGCCGAGGAAGACGCCGGCCCGGGCAACGACGGTCCCGCGTACCTGTAGTCCCTTCGGAAGGGGCACCGCTGTCGGTGCCGCTCGGTGGAACAGGCCGGATTCCGAGCGGCTCCTGTGCCGGTGGTCGCTGGGGCACGGAGGGTGCTCCTTCAATCCGTGCCGCCGCCGCCCGCTGCCGCTAGGATGCGCGGCCCATGCGCGTCGAGCTGCTGTGCACCGGTGACGAGCTCGTCACCGGCCTCATCACGGACACGAACAGCACGTACCTGGAGGCCCGCCTCTTCGACCTGGGAGTGAAGGTCGAGCGCGTGGTGCTCGTAGGTGACGTGCGGCCGGACATCACCCATGCGCTCCTGGCCGCGGCTTCGCGCGCGGACGTGGTGGTGGTGTCCGGAGGACTGGGCCCCACGGCGGACGACTTCACGCTCGAGTGTGCCGCCGCCGCCGCGGGCGTGCCCATGGATGAGGACGCCCGGGTGCTCGGCTGGCTGCGCGAGCGCTACGCCGAGCGGGGCATGTCCTCCAACCTCAACGCGGGGCAGCTGCGCATGGCCCGCATCCCCCGGGGCTCCGAGCCGGTGCGCAACCCGGCGGGCTCCGCGCCCCTCGTCATCCTCACGCTGGGCCGCTGCCGGCTGTTCTTCCTCCCCGGCGTGCCGCGCGAGTACCGGGCCCTGCTGGACGGCGAGGTGCTGCCGCGCATCCGCGCGTGGGTGGAGGCGGAGCCCGGCCGCATGCACCGCGCCTTCCGGCTGCTGCGCACGGTGGGCATGGGCGAGTCGGTGTTGGACCAGCGGGTGATGCCCCTTGCCCCGAGCCACCCCCGGGTGGTGTTCGGCTTCCGCACGCACGCACCGGAGAACCACCTCAAGTTGATGGCTGAGGCGCCCTCGCAGTCCGAGGCCGACGCCGCGCTCGCCGCCGCGGAGGCGGACTGCCGTCGGGTATTGGGCGCGAGCGTGTTCGGCGCGGACGCGGAGGAGTACGCGTCGGCGCTGCTCGAAAAGCTCGGACGCGCGAAGGCCACGCTGGCGGCGGCGGAGAGCTGCACGGGCGGCCTCATCGCCCAGCAACTCACCGCGGTGCCGGGGGCCAGCAGCGTCTTCATCGGCGGCGCGGTGGTGTACTCGGAGAAGATGAAGACCGCGTGGGTGGGCGTTCCGCCCGCGGTGCTGGAGCGCCACACGGCGGTGTCCCGCGAGACGGCCATCGCCATGGCCGAGGGCGTCCGCGTCGTCTGTGGCACCACGTATGGCCTGTCGGTGACGGGCTATGCCGGCCCGGGCGGAGGCACGCCGGAGGACCCGGTGGGCACCGTGTACTGTGCGCTGGCGGGCGAGGGGATGCCCACCCGCTGCGAGCGCCTCACCCTCTCCGGCGACCGCGACCGCGTGCGCCTGTTCGCCGCTTCCCACACGCTGGAGATGCTGCGGCAGCACCTGCTCGCCGCGGCCGCCACCTCATGAGCCGCTCCAAGTCCAAGCGCCCCCGTCCGTCCTCCCCCGCGCGCCCGGCCGGCACCTCCGAGCCCACCGAGGGGAAGGGTACGCCCGCGCCAGCATCCGCTTCCGATTCGCGCGCTGCCGGTACGGGGGGCAAGGCCGCACCGGCGTCTGCGTCCGAGCACGGGCAGGCCGGCACGAGCGGCACGTCGGCGCCGAAGTCCGTTCCCGAGCACGCCGGCACGGGAGGCACGGCCGCGTCGGAGTCCGCGCTCACGAAGGGCGGCAGCGTCGTGCCGGAGTCCACTTCCGCGCACGCTCATGCCGACACGGGTGCCAACGCCGGGGCCGGCACGGCGACCCCGTCGCCCTCCGCGTCCGGGCACGGCGATGCCGGCGCGAGCCCGGCCTCCGGCTCCGCCCTCCCGCCGCGAGGCACGACTCCGGCGCCCTCGGGAGGCCTGCCGCTGAACATCCTGCGCGTGTGGCTGTCCGCCTACCGCGTGGAGGTGGTGCTGTTCCTCGTGTCCTTCGTGGTGCTGGCCAGCTTCAGCTCGCAGCGGTTCCTGCGCCAGAGCGCGGCGCCGCACTTCATCTACCAGGCTCAGTCGTGGCTGGACGGCCGGCTGGACATCGACCCGCAGGTGCTGCCGAACCTGGAGGACTGGGCCTGTGTGCGGCTGGTGGACGGAGAGAAGGTCCGCTGCGAGGGCCGGCCGCTCCCGAGCGACCGCTGGTTCGTGAGCTTCCCGTCCTTCCCCGCCGTGGTCATGCTGCCCTTCGTCGCGCTGCACGGCTACCAGTTCAACGACACCTCCTTCGGCGTCATCGTCGGCGCGCTGGCGGTTGCGCTCTTCTATTCGCTGCTGCGCTTCCTCGCGAAGGAGGGCGAGACGGCTCGCACCCGCGACGAGAACATCGCCCTCTCGCTCATCCTCGCCTTCGGCACCCTGTTCTTCTACTGCGCCATCCGCGGTGAGGTCTGGTTCAGCGCCGAGGTCATGGGCGTGGCCTTCACCTGTCTCTACGTGCGCAACGCGGCGCGCGCCCACCGGCCCGTGCTCGCCGGCCTGTTCTTCTCCATGGCCACGCTGACCCGCACGCCGCTGTTCTTCACTGGCGTCTTCTTCGTCATGGAGGCCCTGTGTCCCGGGCCGGAGTCCCGCCTGGAGCAGCTCAAGGCGCTGGGCCGCGACTGGAAGCCCGCGGCGCGCAAGGTGGGCCTGTTCGCCCTGGGAGCCGCGCCCCTCGGGTTGCTCGCGGCCGCGTACAACGTCTACCGCTTCGGCCGTCCCGGAGAGTTCGGTCATCGCTTCCTCTTCAACAACCGCGTCAACGCGGACATCGACCACTGGGGCCTGTTCCATTGGGAGTACCTGCCGCGCAACCTGGAGGCCGCGTTCCTCAAGCTGCCGAAGGTGTCGTTGGAGCCGCTGCGCCTCGCCTATGACCCGTATGGCCTGACGCTGTTGCTGACGCTGCCGCTGCTCGTCTTCCTGCTCATCCCGAAGACGCGTCCGCGCCTGCACTGGCCGCTGTGGCTCACCGTGGCGGCGTGCGCGTTGCCGGGCCTGCTGTACCAGAACACCGGCTACATGCAGTTCGGCTTCCGCTTCAGCCTCGACTACACGCCCTACCTCCTGTTGCTCTTTGCCGTTGGCGGCTGGTCGCTGCGCAACCGCGCGGTGCTGGCCGCGGTGGCGCTCGGCGTGCTGGTGAACTTCTGGGGCGCCGTGGCCTTCCGTGGCTACACGGAGCTTGTCCGGAACTGGTAGGCGCCCGGGGTCCACGGGCTTGAATCCTCCGCGCCCCGCGCGCACATAAGAGAGGCCATGCAACCTCCCACCGGACAGCCTCCTCCTGGCAAGCGCTGGCACACCCGCGAGGACAGCGGCATCCGCCTCGACGCCACGCTGCGCTGGTGGCACGACGACGAGCCCATCCAGCACCCGAAAATCATCGAGCTCTTCAACAGCTCCCTGGTGCTGGACGAGGAGGGCCGCTACCAGCTGCGCATCGGCAAGGACTGGTGCTTCGTCCAGGTGGAGGGCGCCGCCTACGAGGTGCGCACGGTGGACGTCACCCCGGACGAGCGGGTCTCCGTTCGCTTGAGCGACCGCACCGCCGAGGCGCTGGAGCCCTCCACCGTGCACGTGGACCCTGACGGCGTCCTGTCCTGCATGGTGAAGCAGGGCCGGGCCCGGGCGCGCTTCTCCCGCGACGCCCAGTACCAGCTCGGTCAGCTCCTGGAGGAAGGGGCAGACGGTGGCCTCGTGCTGTGCGCGGGCCAGCGCCGGATGCCCCTCCCGGTGTCCCTGGACGCGCTGCAGGCCTCGTCCTAGGCGGCGGCCTCCGTGGAGGCGGGAGGGCAGGGGAGGGCCGTCGTGCCCGTGAGCTCCCGGCCGAGCGCCTCCAGCACGTCCGGGTGCTCGCGCAGCCACTCCGCGGCGCGCTCGCGGCCCTGGCCGATGCGCTCCCCGCGCAGGCTGAAGTGGCTGCCCGACTTCTCGATGAGGCCCGTGGCCACGCCCAGGTCCAGCACCTCGCCCGTGCGGTGGATGCCGGTGCCGTACAGCAGGTCGAACTCGGCCTCCTGGAAGGGCGGCGCCATCTTGTTCTTCACCACCTTCACCCGCGCTCGCGAGCCGACCACCGCGTCCCCGTCCTTGAGGTTGCCCGTGCGGCGAATCTCCAGCCGCACCGACGCGTAGAACTTCAGCGCGTTGCCGCCCGTCGTCGTCTCCGGGTTGCCGAACATCACGCCAATCTTCATGCGAATCTGGTTGATGAAGATGATGCACGTGCCGGAGCGGCTCACCGCGCCGGTGAGCTTGCGCAGCGCCTGGCTCATCAGCCGCGCCTGCACGCCCATGTGCGCGTCCCCCATCTCCCCCTCGATTTCGGCCCTCGGCACCAGCGCCGCCACCGAGTCCACCACGATGAGGTCCACCGCCCCCGAGCGCACCAGCTGCTCCGTGATTTCCAGCGCCTGCTCGCCGGTGTCCGGCTGCGCCACCAGCAGCTCCTCCACCTTCACGCCCAGCTTGCGCGCGTAGGACACGTCCAGCGCGTGCTCCGCGTCGATGAAGGCCGCCACGCCGCCCACGGCCTGCACCTGCGCAATCGCATGCAGCGTGAGCGTCGTCTTGCCCGAGGACTCGTTGCCGAACACCTCCACCACCCGGCCACGCGGGTAGCCGCCCACGCCGAGCGCCCGGTCCACTCCCACCGAGCCCGAGGGGATGACCGCCACCTTCTGCTCCCGGCCCTCACCCCCGAGCGTCATCACCGCGCCCCGGCCGAACTGCTTCTCGATTGACGCCACCGCCGCCGCCACCGCCTTCAGCTTCTCCGTGAGCTTGCTCATCGCGTCCTCGGCTCCCTCGCCGCCCTGCCTGTGAGTGGGTGCTGCGCCACGTGCGCGGCCTCGAGCCGCGGGCCGGGCGCATCGGACGGGCAGATGAGCAACGGCCATGCCGGGCCGTGCACACTCGGAAGCGAAGCCACGGAGCCGTCCACGCGCGTGGCCGGAGTCCCGCGCGGCGGAGGGTGCTGGCCGCGTCAGGGATTGAAGGCGGGCATCGCGCCGTGGGAGCCCGCCGGGCCAGCACCATGCTCAGCGCCAGAGGGGGTTCCCGTCCTACATCGGCGCAGTGCCTTGTCACCTCTACTTCTGGATGCCTCCAGGGGGGCGCCCGGCTGGTCGCTCGCGAGTTGGCGCTTCGCGTTGAAGTTTGGGGGGGAGGGTATGAATTTCTTCCGCGTGAGCCCGAAACGCGAAGACCTGCCCCATGTGGTCATCCTCGGCGGAGGTTTCGCCGGTCTCTACGCCGCGAAGCACCTCTACAAGCGGCCCGTGCGCGTGACGGTGGTGGACCGGCACAACCACCACCTCTTCCAGCCGCTGCTGTACCAGGTGGCCACCGCGACGCTCAGCCCGAGCGAGATTGCCGCGCCCCTGCGCGGGCTGCTGGGCCCCCACAACGTGGGCGTGGTGCTGGCGGAGGTGACAGGGGTGGACACGGTCGGCAAGCGCGTGCTGCTGACGGATGGCGAGCTGAAGTACGACTACCTCGTCATCGCCACCGGGGCCACGCACTCCTACTTCGGCAATGACCACTGGGCCCGGTTCGCTCCGGGGCTGAAGTCCATCGAGGACGCGGTGGAAATCCGCCGCCGCATCCTGATGGCCTTCGAGCTGGCCGAGCGCGAGACCGACCTGGAGGCCCGCCGCGCGCTGATGAACTTCGTCATCATCGGCGCGGGCCCCACCGGCGTGGAGCTCGCGGGCTCGCTGGCGGAGATCAGCCGCCATTCCCTGCCCGGTGACTTCCAGAACATCGACCCTCGCGACGCGCGCATCATCCTCATCGAGGGGGTGAGCAACGTGCTGCCCGTCTATCCCGAGGATTTGTCCCTCAAGGCGCGTCGCACGCTGGAGAAGCTGGGCGTCGAGGTCCGCACGGGCGCCCGTGTCACCAACATCGACGAGACGGGCGTGTTCATCGGCGCCGAGCACATTCCTGCCCGCACGGTGCTGTGGGCGGCGGGGGTGGCCGCCTCTCCGGTGGCTCGCACGCTGGGCGTGGAGCTGGACCGCGCCGGCCGCGTGCTGGTGACGCCCGAGCTGACGGTGCCCGGGCACGACGACATCTTCGTCGCTGGAGACCTCGCCTCCGTGATGGGGGACGATGGAAAGCCCGTCCCGGGGCTCGCGCCCGCGGCGATGCAGATGGGCAAGCAGGTTGCCCTCAACATCCGCCACCGGCTGATGGGCAAGCCCTTGCAGCCCTTCAAGTACTGGGACCGCGGCTCCTACGCGGTGATTGGCCGCGGGCATGCGGTGGGCATCGCCTTCCGCCGCTTCAAGCAGTCCGGCTTCCCCGCCTGGGCCGCCTGGCTGCTCATCCACATCACCTTCCTCATAGGCTTCCGCAGCCGGCTGGCGGTGCTGCTCGACTGGGCGTACTCGTACCTGACGTTCTCCAAGTCGGCCCGCATCATCACCGGCCCCACGCCGCGGCTGGACCGGCCGCCCGCGCTGCTGGGGCTTCCGGATGGCGACGCGATGAAGGTCGACGCCGCCACCCGGGCCGCCGTCACTCGCCAGGAGCCCACCGCGCCCGTGAGGCACTGACGCCCCGGCGGAGTCCCCAGCGTCACTCCCGGGGACTCGCCGGCCCGGACGCACCGGCCGGACGGAAGGTGGGCTCCGCCTGGGAAGCGCGGGGCCCCTGTGTACTGGCGTGCGGATGGTTCACCCGGTCCAGCATCCGGAAGTCGATGGCGAGCTGGATGTCCACCTCCTCGATGCGTGCATGCCCTTCGAGGTCCGTGCGGGTGAGGGCGACCTTGAGGATGCGGTCATGGGCACGCGCGGACAGTCCGTATTTGCGCACCGCCCGCTCCAGCATCACCTCGGCGCGCCGGCTCATGACGCAGTGGCGGCGCAGCAGGTGGGGCGGCAGTTGCGCGTTGCAGTGCACGCCCGGCTCATCGCGGTAGCGGTCCCGCTGGCGCTCGCGCGCGGCCTGGACCCGCTCGCGGTAGTAGCGGCTCGTCGGCTCCCTCGCCTCCGCGGGGGCCAGGTGCTGGTACTCCACCGGCCGCGTCTGCAGGGTCATGTCGATGCGGTCCAGGAGGGGACCACTCACCCGGGTGTTGTATTCGAAGCGGCGGTAGTCCGCGCAGGTACAGACGCGCCCGGCGACGCCGTAGTAGCCGCAGGGACACGGGTTCATCGCCGCCACCAGCATCACCCGGCACGGGTAGGTGATGTGCTGGTTGGCCCGCGCCAGGTGGATGACGCCTTCCTCCAGCGGCTGGCGGAGCACTTCGAGCACGTTCTTCCGGAACTCCGGCAGCTCGTCGAGGAAGAGCACCCCGTTATGCGCCAGGGACAGCTCACCGGGCCGCGCCGCCGCGCCACCGCCCACCAGCCCCGCGTCCGAGAGGGTGTGGTGCGGCGCCCGGAAGGGCCGCTCGCGCATCAGCGCGTGCCCCTCCGCCAGCAGGCCCAGCACCGAGTAGACCTTCGTCACCTCCAGCGCCTCGGGGAAGGTCATCTCCGGGAGGATGCCGGGCAGCCGCCGCGCCAGCATGGTCTTCCCGGAGCCGGGCGGTCCGCTGAGCAGCAGGTTGTGGCCTCCGGCGGCCGCCATCTCCAGGGCCAGCTTCAGCTCCGGCTGGCCTCGCACGTCCGCCATGTCCGGCCCCGTCCCGTCCCGTCCGGGCACGTCGGGGGCCTCCTCCCGGACGTAGGGTGTCACCGGCCTTGCCCCCGTCAGGTGGTCCACCGCCTCGCGCAGGTGCGTCACCGGGAGGACGCGCAGTCCCTCCACCAGCGCCGCCTCGGGCGCGTTGGCCGCCGGCAGCATGACGCCCTCGAAGCCGTGGTTGCGCGCCGCCACGGCCAGCGGCAACGCGCCCTTGATGGGCCGGAGCGCGCCGTCCAGCGACAGCTCCCCGCCAAAGAGCAGGCGCGCCACGGAGGCCTCCTCCAGTTGCTTCGCCGCCACCAGCACGCCCAGGGCAATGGGCAGCTCGAAGGCTGCTCCCTCCTTCTTCAGGTCGGCGGGAGCCAGATTCACGGTGACGCGCTTCTGGGGCAGCTCGAAGCCCGTGTTCTTCAGCGCGGAGATGACGCGCACCTTCGACTCCCGCACCGCCCCTTCCGCCTGCCCCACGACGTTGAAGTAGGGGAGGCCGAGCGCCATGTCGACCTCGCACTCCACCACCACCGCGTCGATACCCAGCAACGCCCCCGACCGCACCCGCGCCAGCATGTCCCGTCCTTCCCCGAAGCCACCGCCTCCCTCTCAGCAATGCGCATACCGGCACCTACCCGAGGCGGAGGGCCCCACCACCCAATCCACCGCGGTGGATGCCCGTCCCGGCACCGGGAACGTCAATTCCAGGGGGACCGGATTAATGCAGCGGGGTCTGGTCAGAACCGGATGAGTCCGGTACCTTGCCCCGGACGTGGGGAACGCAATGGGGGCAGAGGCCACAGTGGATACCGAGACTCGTCAACGCCGTCCGGTCCGCATCCGCCGAGCGGACATGAAGCGCGGCCAGCGCATGAAGCTGGCCTTCGGGGTGTTCCGCTTCTGTCTCTACGGGATGATGGGTCTCAGCTCCGAAATCTTCTTCTACAACCTGGTGCGCATTGCCCGGCACGTGCCCGTGCTGGAGGCGTTCTTCCGGTTCCAGTGGCGCGTGGATGATCGGCTCGGGCTCAACGCCATCTGGGACACCCCCGTCGTCACCGCGTACGGCCAGTGCTCGCTGTGGATGTTCCTCATCTACGGCGTGGCGTGCTTCTGCTTCATCGAGCCGCTGTACCGGTGGATGCTGTACCAGCACACCGGCCTGCGCGCCGCCATCTACGGCATCGTCATCCTGCTCTTCGAGGGCTTCACCGGCCTGGTGCTGGAGCGGCTCACCGGCTACCGCATCTGGTACTACGGGGACGCGGGCGCCATTCTCGGGGAGATGACGTCGCTCTACATCCTGCCCGTCTGGATGGTGACGGGCCTCATCGCCGAGTTCATCTACAGGGAGATGATGGACCCGGACCTCTTGGCCGCCTTGGAGTCCCCGCTGCCCGCCACGCCCGAGGAGACCGAGGCCTCGCTCCAGTTGATGCGGTAGGTGCAGGCGTGGCCGTCGTAGCCGGACGTCTCGATGAAGATGGCCTGCGCGCCGGCCACCCGCAGCCCCGCGTGGATGATGCCCGCGGTGAAGGAGGGGTAGGGGCCCACCTCGTTCATCCACAGCTCGAACTGCGCGGGCCCCAGCTCCTTCAGCTTGGACTCCGTGTAGTTGTTGCCGGCGCGGAAGTTCTGCGTGGCGCGCATCAGCGCCCGCCGGGGGCCCAGCACGCGCAGCAGTGACAGCACGGCGCGCCCCAGCATCGTCTCCCGGAAGCCTTCGATATAGGCCTCGCCCAGCTTCCAGGTGCCCTGCTCCAGCGGCTCACCGGGGAAGAGCTCCTCCGCGGTGATGCGCAGGAAGCTCATCCAGGAGTCGAAGGGGTAGGCCGGCCGGAGCTTCTGGTCCACGTCCAGGCCGGCCTGGCGCAGCCGCGCCTTGCACTCGGGCGTCAGCCGCCCGCTCAGCGCGCGCAGGAACAGAGCTTCGATGGTCTGCTCAAAGATGAGAAGCTCGTCGGCCATGAGTCGTGGACTCTAGCCGACGAGCTTCTCGAAGTGAACCGCGACCCCAACCCGGAGCGTAGGCTACAGGGAGGAGGCTCTCAGGGAGCGGGCGCGGGGGCAGGCGGCGTGGCGCCGGTGTCGACCTCGGTGCCCTGGATGACGGCGTTCTGCGGCAGCTCGGTGGCCATGGCGAGCACCTTCGCTCCGGCGGCCTTCGCACCATCCAGCGCTACGATGAGGCGCCCGTAGTTGGTGGCGTCGTCCGCCATGAAGAAGACGATCTTCTCGTCCGGCTTCTTGGCCGCCAGCATGCGCTTGATGCGGCTGACGTAGTCCGCCGGCTGGATCTTCTCCGTGTTGATGGAGTAGCCGCCATCCTTGTCCAGCTGGACGACCAGCTGCTGGTCGTTCGGATCCGGAGGCTGCGGTTCCTCCTCCACCTCCGTGTCGGGCACGCGCACCAGGATGTCCTTCTCCAGGAGCGGCGTCACCACCATGAAGATGATGAGGAGCACGAGCACCACGTCGACGAGCGGCGTGACGTTGATTTCCGAGTTCGGCGGGGTGGCGGGCTTCACCCACTGCCGCTGCTTGCGTCCGGACATTACTTCTTCTCCTCTACGCCGAGCGCGATCTGCTTCGCCTTGGACTTGCGGGCCACGTCCAGCACCTTGCGCACGTCGCCGACGTTCAGCGTGTTGTCACCCTTGAGCAGGATCTTCTTGCCCGGGTCCTTCGCCAGCTCCTCCGACAGCTTCGCCTGGAGTGCCTGATCATCCACCTGATCATTCTCCACGAACACCTTCTTGTCCGGGGTGATGGAGAGGACGATGGGGTCTGCGTCTTTGCCCCCCTCCTTCTCGATTTCGGTGGCCTTCGGCAGCTCCACGGACTTGCCGCGCTGGAGCATGGGGGTGACGACCATGAAGATGATGAGGAGCACCAGCACCACGTCCACCAGGGGCGTGACGTTGATGTCGCTCTTGATGCCCCCCTTGGGGCCTGCTGACATTCCCATGCGTGTACCTTGCTTCCTGGATGGAGGCGCCCGCCCTCACCTGGGGTGCCCCAACCTCCTTGCTGGGAGGTGGAGCCTGGTCAGATGAAGGGCGGGCCTCGGGTCGTCCCCGGGGCTCGCCGGTGAATGCTCAGGCCGCGTGCGAGGAGTGCGCGCCGCCGCCCAGATGGCGGGCCACCACGTCCAGGAACTCGTTGGACGACTCGGAGATGTCCACCGAGCGCGCGTCCACCCAACCCTGGAGGAAGTTGTAGGCCATCACCGCGGGGATGGCCACCAGCAGGCCGAACGCCGTGGTGATGAGCGCCTCGGCGATACCGGCCGAGATGGTGCCCAGACCGCCGGAGCCGGCGGCCGCCATCAGCTGGAACGCGTTGACGATACCCATCGTCGTGCCGAGCAGACCCACGAACGGCGCCGTGGAGCCGACCGTCGCCAGCAGGCCGAGGCCGCGCTTCATGCTCTGCACCTCACGCTGCGCCTGACGCTCGAGCGCGCGCGCCACCGACTCCACCGCCACGTCCTTGTTGTTGGGGCTGATGCGGTACGCCGTCAGGCCGGAGTTGATCACCCGTCCGAGGTGGCCCACGTCCTTGCCCAGGTTGGTGTTGGCGGCCGTGCTCAGGTCGCCCTTGGCCAGGATGGCCCCCATCTTCGCGGCGAAGTTGCGGCTGTCGGCGCGGGTCTTGCGGAAGACGAGCATCCGCTCCGCCATCACGACCAGCGACGCCACCGACATGATGGCCAGGGTAAAGATGATGCAACGAGCAAAGAGGCCCGTGTGCGCCCAGATATCTGCGAGAGTGAATTGCATGGTGGGTTTGAGCGCTCCTCCTCACGAGCGCGGGGTAGTCTGCGGTGCTTCGGTTCGGCGTGCCTGGATCAGCGCGGCAGCTTGAAGTTCAGTGTGAAGGTGTAGTCCACCTGGACCGGACGGCCCTGGAAGGTGACCGGCTTGTAACGTGACGAAGTCAGGGCGTCCATGACGGCCTTGTCCATGTGGGGCAGGGGCTTGATGATCCGGCAGCGCTCCACACGACCTTCCACGGTGACGACGCACTTGACGATCATGGTGCCCGCAACCCGGGCCTCCAGCGCCTCGCGCGTATACTCCGGCTGCGGACCGGAGATCTTCTCCGGGCGCGTCATGCCCGCGCCGAAGGGGAGCACGTCCGTGCCCGTACCGCCCAGCTGACCGCCCACCACACCACCAATCACACCACCCACCACGCCGCCCACCACACCACCGGCGACGCCTCCTTCAACCCCGCCCTCGACCTCCTCCTCGGTGGCCTCTTCCTGGGGCTCCTCGGTCGGCTCGACCTCCGGGGGAACCTCCTTCGGGACCTCCTTCGGCTGGACGATCTGGTCCGGCTTCTTGGGCTTCTTCTGCTGCGTCTTCGGCTTGGAGGAAGAGGCAGGAGGAGGCGGAGGCGGAGGCGGAGGCGGAGGGGCCATGGTGGCCTTCAGCGTGACCTCGATCTCCTTCTCCTCGACGGGCGGCGGCCGCGTCGACAGCCAGAGCGCGAGGCCGAAGAGCCCCACATGGAGGATGACCGAGATGGTGGCCCCGACGCCGAACTTCGGCTTGGGCCCCTGACCACGGTCAAGGACTGAATCGAACATGAACTAGACTCCTCTAACCAGTGGACACCGACACGCCCTGCCGGGTGAAAGGGCGCGTCACCATACAGAAACCGGTTCCGGGTTCAAGCAGGCGTGTCGAGTGCTTCCGACCTGATCGCGCAATTGCCCCACTGGTCACCAAAAAGCAACGGTCTATTGACAACTGCCCGACCTCGGATATTTTCCCGAGTCATTTTCGGTTGCAGCCCACCTTGGAGGGGTATGGTATGCACTTGAACCGAGTGCTCCGGGAAACCGGAGTTGTCCTGGCCGCAGGTCTGCTTTACGGATCGGCGGCTTTCGCGCAGTCGAGCACGATGATCGGTACGATCATCGACGCTCAGAGTCGGCAGCCTGTTCCTGACGTCGTTGTTACCGCGACCTCGCCCAACCTTCAGGGTGAGCAGACCGTGGTTTCTGACGCACAGGGCAACTACCGTATTCCCCAGCTTCCGCCGGGTGTGTACACCCTGCGGTTCGAGAAGGAGCAGTTCCGGCCCTACGCCCGGGCCGATGTCCAGTTGCGCCTCAACCGCACCATCCGCGTGAACGTGGAGCTGCTCCCCGAGTCGCTCGGTGAGGTGGTTGAGATCACGGGTACCCCGCCGACGATCGACGTGGGCTCCACGACCACGGGCGTCAACGTGGATCAGGAGTTCATCAAGCGCATCGCGGTGGCCCGTCCGGGTGGCAAGGGCGGCGCTGCTCGCTCCTTCGAGTCCCTGGCCGAGCTGGCGCCTGGCGCCCAGACGGACAACTACGGCGTGTCGATCAACGGCGCGACCTCGCCTGAGAACGGGTACGTGGTGGACGGTCTGTCCACGAACGACCCGGCCTACGGCGTGAACGCCAGCCCGCTGTCCATCGAGTTCGTGCAGGACGTGAACATCATCACCGGCGGCTACATGCCGGAGTTCGGTCGCTCCACGGGCGGCGTCATCAACGCGGTCACCCGCTCGGGCTCCAACGAGTTCCACGGCTCCGTGTTCGCCAACTGGACCCCGGGCACCCTCGAGGGTGACCGCAAGCTGGTCCGCGAGGAAGGCACGGTCATCACCGGGCTCAACGAGCTGCAGAACCTCGGTGACTTCGGCGCCACCCTCGGCGGTCCCATCCTCAAGGACAAGCTGTGGTTCTTCGCCGGCTTCGCGCCGTCGTTCACGCGCTACCAGCACACGCGCGCGCTCAACGCCCTGGCGATCGACACGTCGAAGAACGACTACGCGACGGACGAGAACGGCTTCACGGTCGCCAATCTCATCCCCGGCTCGGAGCGTCAGTACTACGCTGACTCCCGCTCCGTGCAGTTCATGGGCAAGCTGACGTACCTCATCAACCAGGACCACAACGTCTCGTTCGCCCTGAACGGCACCCCGTCCTCGACGGGTGGCCTGGGCAAGCTGACGCTGGATCCGCGCACGGGCCTGCTGCCGGGCGCCCTGACGTCGCGTCCTGGCGACTTCGGCCTGACGGAGGGCAACAACAACACCACGTCGCTCGGCCTGAAGTACGCCGGTGCGTTCATGGACAAGAAGGTCCTGGTCGACGCCAACGTCGGTTGGTTCCACCAGACCGCCTCCACCCTGCCCGCGGACGGCAGCAAGCTGGGCAGCAGCACGGGCCTGGCGGGCTACTCCCGCATGAACTACACGCTCGAGCGCCCGCTGACGGCGTTCGAGGGCCTGCCCTCCGGGCAGGAGGGTGCCTGCGATCCGTACACCTTCACGGATGCGACCGGTACGCACACGCTGGAGCGCTGCCCGGTCACCGGCTACGCGGTGGGCGGCCCGGCCTTCATGAGCGACGCGAAGCTGGACCGTTACCAGATCAACGCGAAGGCCACGTACCTGCTGAACGCCATCGGCACCCACGTGCTGAAGGCTGGCGTGGACACCGAGTTCCTGGTGTACGACCAGACGAAGGCGTACGGCGGCGGCGTGTTCTACCAGGAGAACGGATCGGGTGGCACCCTGAGCGACTTCCGTCGCTACGGCTACCAGACGGGCCCTGACACGCCGATCACCCAGCTGACCCAGCAGTCGAAGTCCACCGGCACCACGGTGGGCGGCTTCGTGCAGGACTCCTGGTCCATCGCGAACCGCGTCACGCTGAACCTCGGCGTGCGCTACGACGTGCAGGCCATGTACGGCGGCAACGGCGACCTCGCCCTCATCCTGGGCAATCAGTGGTCGCCTCGCGTGGGCGCCATCCTCGACCCGTTCGCCAACGGTCGCGCCAAGTTCTTCGTGAACTTCGCCCGTTACTACGAGGCCGTTCCGCTCAACCTGCTCGACCGCAGCTTCCCGCCCGAGCGCCGCATCGGTGCGACCCGCGTCCTCGCGGAGCCCGGCAGCGGTGAGGAAGGGTGCGATCCGTCCAGCCGTGAGAGCCAGGGCACCGCGTGCCAGTCCACGGACTACGTGGTCGGCATCCCGGAGACCAGCCGCAACCCGAACCGTCTCTACACGGGCGGCAAGACGGAGAGCACGCCGGTTGACCCGGACATCACCCCGCAGTCCTCCGACGAAGTCGTCGTGGGCGGCGAGTACGAGGTCCTGGCCAACACCCGCGTGGGCGCCAGCTACACGCACCGCGACATGAACTCGGTCATCGAGGACATGAGCCGCGACGACGGCAACACGTACTTCCTCGGCAACCCGGGCTCGGGCTTCGCCAAGGAGTTCCCGAAGCCGGAGCGTAACTACGACGCCGTCACCGTCTACCTGAACCGCACCTTCGCGGACGGGTGGCTCGCCCAGGGTAGCTACACCTGGTCGCGTCTGTACGGTAACTACCCCGGCCTGTTCCGTCCTGAGACGGCGCAGCTCGACCCGAACATTCTCTCGGACTTCGACCTCGTCAGCCTCCTTGAGAACCGCACGGGCCTGCTGCCCTTCGACCGCACGCACGCCATCAAGGTGTTCGGCGCGAAGGAGTTCAACGTCACGAGCGCGCTGTCCGCGAGCGTCGGCGTGTCCTACCGCGGCAACTCGGGTACGCCGATCAACTACTTCGGCGCGCACGCGGCCTACGGCACGGACGAGTCCTTCGTCCTTCCCCGCGGCTCCGGTGGCCGGACCCCGTGGATCAACACCATCGACTCCAACATTGGTGTGAACTACCGCGTCAGCAAGGACAGCGTCGTCTCCTTCACCCTGGACGTGTTCAACCTGTTCAACTTCCAGGGCGTTGACCTGGTGGACCAGACCTACACGACCCTCAACGCGCAGCCCATTCCCAACGGCAAGCCGGGCGACATCGAGAACCCGGTCGGCGTGGTGGGCTGGCAGGAGGGCTCGGAGCGTGAGGACGACCCGGACACGCAGGTCGACGAGTCGCTGTTCGGCAACGTGGACGGCGACGTGAACAAGAACTTCAAGAACCCCACCCGCTACCAGCCGCCCCGTCAGGTGCGCTTCGGTATCCGGTACACGTTCTAATCCCAAGCCATCCACGGAATCCCAAGTCACATGACCAAGAACATCTTCAAGACTGCGCTGGCCGTTATCAGCGTGGGCAGCCTGATGTCGGGCTGCGACTTCGAGCAGCCGGTGGCCGGGTGCTTCGTCCAGGACTCCTCTAACTGGGCGATGAAGTACGACCTGGTGGACGAGCCGAAGCTGGTGGAGGGCGGCGGCGCCTGCACGGCGGTGCCTCCTGATGCCGAGCGCGTGGGCGTGTTCAAGTTCGTCGACCCCGACCACCCCGAGAACGCCATCCTGACCCTCCGTCCCGCGGCCCTCGTGGCGCTCTCGGGCCGGGACTCGGGTTCGCCGTCGCGCCAGACGGCGACGGGCAAGCTCGCGGCGGAGCCGGATGCGAACGACTTCTGCGCGGCGACGGACTTCTCCGTCGCTACCGTGGAGGCCGCGGCCACCAGCACGGCGGCGAAGACCACGGTGACGTACGAGTTCAGCAACTGGCGGGTGTACTCGGCGCCGAGCGCGCCGGGCACGCAGATGACCGGTGAGCTGAAGTACACGAAGGACGGGTGCGTTTCGACCTACGTCGTGCGCGGCCTGTGGCCGACCATCCCCTGCGATCCGGACTCGGACGAGCCTGCTGAGAACTGCGGTGAGGGCTCCGGCCTGAACCCGGACTTCGCGGCCACGTGCGCGCCGGTCAGCCACATCTGCGTCCCTGCGAAGTCCGTCCCCTCGTTCAACTAGAGCGAGAACCAGGCTCCAGTTGAGCCGAGCCACCCCAGGGTGGCGCAACGCGGCCCCGGCAGCCCTCCCCCACGTGGGAGTGGCGACCGGGGCCGCGGTGTTTACAGAGCTGTACCTTGCTGGAGGCACATGGAGGGTCGCTACTCACTGATTGAGCACGTCAGCTCGCTGCTGGCGGACGAGCAGGGCACGCTCTACAAGGCGGCGCCCTACCGGGTGGCCCTCTGCTACCCAAGCCCCTACCACGTGGGCATGAGCTCGCTCGGCTACCAGGCCATCTACCGGGAGCTGCACGAGCACCCCGGGGCCACCGCCGAGCGCGTCTTCCTTCCGGACGACGTGGAGGCCTTCAAGCGCACGCGCACGCCGCTGTTCACCTGGGAGTCGCAGAACCCCGTCTCCAGCTTCGACATGCTGGCCTTCTCCGTGGCCTACGAGCTGGAGGTGACGGGCCTCTTCTCGCTGCTGGAGCTGGCCGGCCTTCCCCTGCTGGCAGAGGAGCGCCGCGACGGCGGCTACCCGCTCATTGTCGCCGGTGGGCCGCTGACATTCTCCAATCCCGACCCGCTCGAGCCCTTCGTGGACGTGCTCGTCCAGGGCGAGGCCGAGGACCTCATCCACGTCCTGGTGGACGCGGCGGCCTCCATCGACGACCGGGACGCGCTGCTGTCGCACCTGGCGCGCATCCCCGGCTTCCGGGTGCCCGGACGCGGTGGGGCGCGGTACTACGTCGCCAAGGCGACGGACGCCCGGCTGCCCGCCCGCACGCAGATTGTCACGCCCCATACCGAGCTGCGCTCCATGTTCCTCATCGAGCCGGAGCGGGGCTGCTCCCGGGGCTGCCATTACTGCGTCATGCGGCGCACCACCAACGGGGGCATGCGGACGGTGCCGCCGGAGCGCGTGCTGTCCCTCATCCCGGAGACGGCGAAGCGGGTGGGCCTCGTGGGCGCCGCGGTGACGGATCATCCGCGCATCGTGGAGCTGCTGCGCACCATCGTCGACTCGGGCCGCGAGGTGGGCGTGTCCTCGCTGCGGGCGGATCGGCTGACGCAGGAGCTGGTGGATCAGCTCCGCCGCGGCGGGGCGACCAACCTCACGGTGGCGGCGGACGGGGCCTCGCAGCGGATGCGGGACCTGGTGGACCGCAAGCACTCGGAAGAGCAGATTGTCCGGGCCGCCACCTTCGCCAGGACGGCGGGGATGAAGCAGCTCAAGGTCTACAACGTGGTGGGCCTGCCCTTCGAGGGCGACGAGGACATCGACGAGCTGATCCGCTTCACCGCGGAGCTGTCGCGCATCCTCCCGGTGGCGCTGGGCGTGGCCCCCTTCGTCGCGAAGCGGAACACGCCGCTGGACGGGGCGCCCTTCGCGGGCATCCGCGAGGTGGAGAATCGGCTGGAGCGCCTGCGCAAGGGCTTGCGGGGCCGCGCCGAGGTGCGTCCCACCTCCGCGCGCTGGGCGTGGGTGGAGTACATGCTGGCCCAGTGCGGCCCGGAAGGCGGGCTGGCGGCCATGGACGCCTGGCGCGCCGGGGGCAGCTTCGCGGCCTGGAAGCGCGCCTTCGAGGCGCGGGGCTGCGAGCCGTACCTCGCCCGCCGGGTGGAGGACGGGCGGCGCAACCCCGTGGTGTGGCCCACCGTCCCCAAGGTGGCGCCCCCGGAAGTCTCCCCGCCGGCGTCCGCCGCCTGACGGGGAAGGCGATGTGGGCGGTGCACGGCTGCCCCGAGTTCCGCTAGAAGGCCGCTGGCGCCGATGGCCGGCGTCCAGGGCAGCGGAGAACCGTGTGAGCGCGCAGCGTGTGGACAAGGCGTGGCAGCAGAAGGGCCTGAAGGAGTACTCGACGGAGGCCCTGCTGGGGACGCTCGGCCACTACGGGCTTCCCGTGGGCGAAGAGGACTTCCGCAAGCTGGCGGAGACGACCTTCCCCCTGGGAATCGCCCAGGAGTGGCGGCCGAAGTGGAAGGGCACCGGCCCCTTCAAGGACTTCATGGTGGCGGCGGCCGTGGAGCTGTGGCGCCGTTGGCTGCCGGACCGGGTGGCGCCCATGGAGCTGGCCGACACGCTCACCGGGCTCATGCACGCGTGCGCGCTGCTGCTGGACGGCAAGCAGGACGCGCCGGTGGCGGCCGCCCTCGAGAAGATGAACGGCCTGCGCTCGCGCATGCCGCTGGATGAGCGCGGCGCCCCGCAGGAGCGCTTCATGCGCGAGGCGCTCGCGCCCTTCACGGAGAAGCAGGCCGAGGTGTTCGACAGCCTCGCCGAGGCGCTCGCGTCCGCGGGCCACGCCGCCCATGCGGAGGCCTTCGCCGACGTGGAGGAGTTCCTCCTGCCGGACCGCAAGGGCATCTCCCGCGCCATGGTCCGCGCCGCGCGCGGCGAGCTGGAGGGCGCCACGGACGACCTGGCGAAGCTCACCGAGGACACCTCGCGCAGCCCCATTGCCCGCCTGCTCGCCGTGGACGGCCTCATCCACGTGAAGGCCCACGGCCGCGCGGCCGCGGCGGCCCGCACGCTGCTGGAGTCGGCGGAGCAGGGTGGGGATTTGCACCTCGCGCTGGACCTCGTCCCGCGCCTGGAGCACATCTACAAGGCGCAGAACGACCGTGAGTCGCTGCTGGACCTGATGCGCATCTCCGAGCGCCTCGAGACGGCCCACGACAAGATTCACCCCGGCCACCGGCGTCACCGCCACGGCCGCTGAAGAACCCTGAAGGAACTGGCACGGTGGGTGGGCCTGAAGCGGGCCCACCTCTCGCGTCCGCTTCAGCCCAGCCCGTCCGGGCCGCGCCCTTGAGGGCGGAGGTGGACGGGCGCGGCGCTGGCGCACTCCCGCGTCTCAGCCCAGCCCGTCGGGCCCGCCGGCCTCGTCCTTGGCCGCCGAGACGGGCACGAGCGACGCCTCCAGTCCGGCGACACCTTCCTCCTTCGCCGCGCCCGCGGTGCGCTTCAGCGGCACACGCAGGACGCCGGGCACGCCTTCCGACACGTCGCGCACGGACACCACCGCGCCCACCGTCGTGTAGCGGATGGCGCCCGTCTGCGTGAAGGCGTGCTTGAGCGGGTACTCCTTCGCGCGGGGGAGGAACCACTCGCGCGTGGCCCGCATGGGCAGCACGTGCAGCTCGCCCTGCGAGAGGAAGACGTACACCAGCAGGTCCGCGCCGCTGTAGAGGAAGCAGCCCGGGGTGTCCTTCTCCAGGTTGGACACCAGCTCGAAGAAGTAGCGGCGGCGGGTGGCGTTGCGGTCGCCCTTCACCTCGATGCCGCGCACCTCTCCCGAGGGTAGCTCCCAGAGGAGGTCCACCCCGCGGTGCTGGAAGCGCGGGTCCGCCTGCACGTCGTGCACGCGTGAGTCCGGCTCCGTCTGCAAAAGCCACGTGCGGGCGTGCTGGACGGCGCGGTCCGCCGCGCCCTGCACGCCCCGCATGCTGAAGCTTCGCGCCATGTCGTCAGGTCAGCGGCGCAGCTCGACGCCGGTGGCCACCAGCTGCACCTCGCGCGGCTTGCCGTCCGCGCCGCGGGGGACGATGGCGCCCTCGGACTCGTAGTGCTGCGCGTTGCCGTCGCTCAGCTCGGCGACCTTCACCACGCCCTCCACGCGCGCCTTCGAGCCGGCCGAGTCCAGCGGGACGAAGAAGCCGTAGTCCTTGAACGTCACCCGGACGCCCGGGCTCTTGTCCTGGGTGTCCGCCGCCAGCTCCATCCAGCAGCCCTTGCGCTCGCACGCCTTGCGCACGGTGCCCTCCACCAGCACCGTCTTCCCGTCGTGCGCCTGCGGCTTCGCCAGCACGTCCGCCAGCTTCACCGCCTGGGTGCCCTTGATGGGCTCTCCCCGGGTGAGCTTCCAGCCATCCTGGGAGGCGGGCGCGGCGGCCGGTGCCTCGGCCTTGGCGGGGTGGTGGCAGTCGCCCTCGGCGGCCTTGGGGGCCGCCTTGGCGGGCGTCTTGTCACCCGCGAGCGCAACCAGGGGAACGGCGACCAGCAGCATCAGGGACGTGCGGAGCGAGTTCATGGGTCGTACGCTTAGCCAGAAGTCCTTGCTCCGGCAAGCCGGCGTCCGTACTAGAGTCCTCCTGTCCCGCACCGTCCGGTGAGGCGTGCATGAAAGTCCTCATCCCCCCCCGCAACCGCAGCTTCGGCACCGTGGATGCCCTGGGCATCGCCGGCATCGTCGGTCTGCTCGTGGCCCGCTACATCCCCGTGGCCCGCCTCATCCCGTTCTGGGGCTGTGTGCTGCGCGAGCGGACGGGCTGGCCCTGCCTCGGCTGCGGGCTGACGCGGGTGGCGGACCGGGTGGCGCACTTCAACTTCGTCGGAGCCTGGGAGGCCAACCCCCTGGGGACGGTGGCCGCCCTCCTGTTCGCCCTGGCAGCGGTGGTCATGGTGCTGCACCTGGTCTTCGCCATGCCCATTCCGGAAATCCAGCTCTCCCCCCGGGAGTGGACCGTGGTGCGGGTGGCGCTGCCCATGCTCCTGCTCGTCAATTACGCCTACGTGGTGGTGAAGACGCGCTTCCCCCACCTGCTGCTGTAGCCTCCCTTCGTGCCATACGCGCTCGTCGTGCTGGGCTACCTCGCCGGCTCCATTCCCTTCGGTGTGTTGCTGACGCGGTGGCTGCGTGGCGTGGACGTGCGCCAGAAGGGCAGCGGCAACATCGGCGCCACCAACGTCACCCGCGTGGCGGGCAAGAAGCTGGGCGCGGTGGTGCTGCTGCTGGACGCCCTCAAGGGCGCGCTCCCCGTGGCGCTGGCGCTGCGGCTGTTGCCGGGACAGCCCACGCTGCACGTGCTGGTGGGCCTGTCCGCGGTGCTCGGCCACGTCTACCCGGTGTGGCTGAAGCTGCACGGCGGCAAGGGCGTGGCCACAGCGCTGGGCGTGCTGGTGGTGCTGGTGCCCCTCGCGGCGCTGGCTGCCGCGCTGGTGTACGCGGTCATCCTCGCGGTGTGGCGCGTCAGCTCGCTCGGCTCGCTGGCCGCGGGGGCCACGGCGGTGGGCACGTCGGCCTTCACCGCCCGGGAGGTGGAGTACGCCGGCCTCTCAGCCGTTCTCTTCGTCCTCATGCTGTGGACGCACCGGGGCAACATCGACCGGCTCCTGCGGCGCACCGAGCGGCGCTTCTGAGCCGTCCCCCATGGAGCCGCCCGTGGCCCGGTAGCCCAGCAGCGTGCAGGCGATGGGGCCGTTCCACATGTCCCGCTTCATGGTCGGACGCGCATGGAAGGCGCTCTCGAAGGCCGGGTTGCCGGAGAGCACCCAGATGCGCCAGCCCGGCACGCGGAGCGACTCGCCCAGCTTGTAATAGAAGCTCTTCATGCCCTTCTGCCCACCCGAGCCCAGCCGGTCTCCATAGGGCGGGTTGGTGATGAGCAGGCCGCCCATGGCGGGCAGCGGCGGGAGCTTCGTCGCGTCGCCCTCGGCGAGCTGGATTTCCTCCGACAGCTTCGCCGCGCGCACGTTGCGGATGGCGGCATCCAGCGCCTCCGGGTCCTTGTCGAAGCCCAGGAGCGGCACCGTCACCTTGCGCTCGTTGCGCCGCGCGTCCGCGCGCAGGTCCGCGAGCAGCTCGCGCGCTCGCGTGCCCAGCTCCGGCCAGCGCTCCACCGCGAAGTCGCGGTTGAGGCCCGGCGCGCGCTTCCTCGCGATGAGGCCCGCCTCGATGAGGAGCGTGCCGGAGCCGCACATCGGGTCCACCAGCGCCTCCTCGCCCGTATAGCTCGCGGCGCGCAGCAGGGCCGCGGCCAGCGTCTCCTTGAGGGGCGCCGGGGTGGGGCGCACGCGGTAGCCGCGCCGGTGCAGGGGCTCGCCGCACAAGTCGAGCGAGAGCGAGAGCGTCTCGCGCGCCAGGTGCGCCACCACGCGCACGTCCGGGTCTCGGGTATTCACGTCCGGCCGGGCGCCCACCGCGTTTCGGATGCGGTCGACAATCGCGTCCTTCACCTTGAGGGCCACGAAGCCCGAGTGGCTGTGCTCGCTGTCCTTCAGCGTGGCATCCACCGCGAAGGTGGTGTCCGGGTTGAGGTGCTCCTCCCAGGGGATGCTCACGGCGGCTTCGTAGAGGCCTTCCGCGCCGTGGGCCTCGAAGGCGCCCAGCGGGTAGAGCACGCGCATGGCGATGCGGGACCAGAGGCACACCATCAGCGCCTCGTCGAGCGTGGCCATGAAGCGCACGCCGCCGCGGTCCTGGCGGATGCGGCGGGCGCCGAGCTCCTTCAATTCATCCGCGAGGAGGTCCTCGGTGCCGCGAGCGGCGGTGGCGTACAGGGCAATGCGTTCAGCCATGGGATACCGCCCATAGACGACGTGGGCCCGCTTGGGAACCGGCAACGCACATCAAGTGCCCACCACCTCGTAGATGGCGAAGGTGGCGCCCTCCTGCTCGGCGCTGGCCTCCTTCGCCCGCCGGAAGTCCTCTGACTGGAAGTAGGCACGCATCGCCTCCCTGTCCCGCCAGCGCGTCACCAGCAGCAGCTCGGGCGAGCGCTCGAAGGACCGCAGCACTTCCAGGCCCAGGAAGCCCTCGTACGCATCCACGCGCCGGGCGCGCTCCTGGAAGCGGGCGACCAGGGCGTCCGCCTCTTCGGGCGCGGGGCGGAAGCGGGAGATGGCGACAATCATGGTCACACGTTCCTGAACCTCGAACGCCCCCGTGAGGAACAACCGCTCCGGCCGCCGCGCCCGTTCCCGGAACGCGACGGCCCTGGGAGGCCCCTGCCGCTACATGGCCCCGGCGCCGGGCATGTCGCCCACGCCGCGGATGAGCACCTCGCGGGGCTTGGCGCCGTCCGCCGCGCCCACCACGCCGTCGCGCTCCATGCGCTCAATCATGCGCGCCGCGCGGTTGTAGCCGATGCGCATCTTGCGCTGGAGCATGGAGATGGAGACGGCCCGCATCTCGCTGACCGTCGCGAGCGCCTGGTCGTACAGCTCGTCGGACAGCTCGTCCTCCTCGCCGCCGCCACCTTCGCCTTCCTCGTCGCGCGGCTTGAGGATGGACTCGTCGTAGACGGGCTTGCCCTGGGCCTTGAGGTGGTCCACGGCGCGCTTGATTTCGGTCTCCGACACGAAGGCGCCGTGCACGCGCTGCAGGTGCGCGCTGGTGGGCGGCATGATGAGCATGTCGCCCATGCCCAGCAGGGCCTCGGCGCCCACCGTGCCCAGAATCGTCATCGAGTCCGGCTTCGAGCGCAGCATGAAGCTGACGCGCGTGGGGAAGTTGGCCTTGATGACGCCGGTGACGACGTCCGTGGACGGACGCTGCGTCGCCACCATCAGGTGGATGCCGGACGCACGCGCCATCTGCGCCAGGCGGGCCACGTACGTCTCCACCTCGCGGCTGGCCACCATCATCAGGTCCGCCAGTTCGTCGATGATGACCACGATGTACGGCAGCTTCTGGCGCTGCTTCTTCTCCGCCTTCTCCGCGGCGGCTTCGAGTGCCTCATCGGCGTCCTCCGCCTCGGCCTCCACCTCGGGCACCTCGGCGGACTCCTCGGACACCACCGCCTCGCGCATGTCCTCGTCGTCGTCGCGGGGCGCGGCCACGCCCATGCCCTCGCTGCCCGTGGCGGGCGCGTCCAGCACGAGCACGTTCTTGGGCTTGGACTTCTTCTTCGGGGCGGGCTCGGCGGCCGCGTCCTTCACCTCGGTGGCGGTGCTCTCCACCAGCTTGTTGTAGCCGCCGATGTTGCGCACGCCGGCCTCGGACAGCAACTGGTAGCGGCGCTCCATCTCCTCCACGGCCCAGCGCAGCGCGAGCGCCGCCTTCTTCGGGTCCGTCACCACCGGCAGGAGCAGGTGGGGGATGCCCTCGTAGACGGACAGCTCGAGCATCTTCGGGTCCACCATGATGAAGCGGACCTCCTCGGGCGTGGCCTTGAGGAGGATGCTCATGATCATGGAGTTCACGGCCACCGACTTACCGGAGCCCGTGGTACCGGCGATGAGCAGGTGCGGCGCCTTGGCCAGGTCGAGGACGTACGGCATGCCCTCGATGTCCTTGCCCACGCACATGGTCAGCTTGCTCGCGCCCTTGTTGAACGCGTCCTGCTCGGCAATCTCCTTGAGGTAGACCGTCTCACGGTCCTTGTTCGGCACCTCGATGCCCACCACGCCCTTGCCGGGGATGGGGGCGACGATGCGCACGCGCATGGCCTCCATCGCCATGGCGAGGTCGTCCGCGAGCGCGGCAATCTTGCTCACCTTGATGCCGGGTCCCGGGAGGAACTCGTACATGGTGACGACGGGGCCGGGACGGATTTCCACCACCTCGCCGACGATGCCGAAGTCCGCCAGCTTCGCGCGCAGCTTCTCCGCGGTGATGAGGAAGGCGTCCTTGTCCAGCGCGGTGCGCTCCTGCCTGTCGCACTCGAGCACGTCCAGCGGCGGCAGCGAGAAGCTCTTGCGGTCGCCGACGAACTCGAACTGGTCCTGGCTCCTCTTCGCGGTGGGCTTGGGCGGCGCCTTGGGCTCCACGATGAGCGGCATGCGCGCCGCCAGCGCGGACGGAGGCGCCGGGACGATGGCGGCCGGAGCCGCCGGAGCCGCGGCGGGCAGCACCGGGGCCGCGGCAATGGGCGGCACCACCGCCGGAGCGACGGGCTCGGCGTCCTGCGCCTGCGCGGCGGCCAGCGCGTGCGCGGACACGGGCGGCGTGGACGGCTGCGGGCCGGTGACGATGTTGGGCGTCTTGCGGCCGCGGCGCGGGGGCTCGGCGTTCTCCGCGAGGGCGGGCACGGGCCGGGGCTCGGGCGCGAGGAACGACGCGGCCCAGGCAGGGTCCGCGCCGGGCGCCGGACGCTTCTCGGCGCGCGTGGGCGGCTTCTCGGTGACGGCGGTGAGGGACACCGGCGGGAGCGACTCGTCCTCCTCCTCACCGCGCACGGGGTTCCTCGCCGCCAGCTGCTTCTCCAGCTTCTCGCGGTCGCGGGTCTCCTTGAGGGCCTGCTTCGCGGCGACGGCCTGCTCCTTCTCGCTCTGCCTGGCCAGGCGCACGGCCTCCTCGGCCATGGCCTCCGCCTCGGCGGCCTCTGCCTCGGCGGCCAGCCGCTCGGCCTCGGCGAGCTCCTCTTCATCCGACTCGAGCTGCGCGAGGAAGGCGGCCTCCTCCTCCTTCTCCTGCGCGGCGCGCTCCTGGCGCTCCTTGTAGGCGACCTTCTGCGCCTCCCAGAAGACGAGGAAGGACTCGCGCATGCGGTTGCCCAGCACGCACATGCCGGCCCAGGCCAGCGAGCACAGCTTGAGGAAGGTGTACTGCGTGCCGACGATGAGCGCGGCGGCGCTGATGGCCGTCACGAGGATGACGGTGCCGACGGTGGAGAACAGCCCCTCCATCACCCCGCCCAGGCCCGCGCCCAGCGCGCCACCCGGAGGATGCGCCCAGCCCTTGTCGCCCGCGAACACGAGCTGCGCCAGCACGGACACGCTGGCCGTCAGCATCACCAGGCTGATGATTTGCGGCGCCCGCTTGCGGTCCCTGCTGCCTACGAACAGCACCATGGCCGCGTAGATGCCGCCCGCGGGAATCAGGTAGGCACACACGCCCAGCATTCCCCGCAGCGACTCCGCGATGAGGTGCCCCATGGGGCCCACCGCGTTGCGGAAGCCCGGCCCCACCCTGTCCTTCGCATCGAATGTGGCCACCGCCAGCAGGGACAACAGCGAGGCCGCCAGCAGGAAGACACCGGTGATGGCCCGCCCGGCGACACTTCCGCCCGGGCCAGCCTTCATCCGCTTGTCCGCAAGCTGCCTTCGCCGCGTCGCGATTTCCTGCCGGGACAGTACCGCCTTCTCCGCCCGACCCTTCTTCGCCGTCATGACCGTCTTCCCTCTGCGCGTCTCAGTCGCGTAGCGGGCTGTAGCAATGCCCGTCGCGAGTGTAGGGAGGGAGGGGGACCGGTCAATTTTCCAGCAGTCCGCCGAGCGTCGTGAGAGGGGAGCGGAAGACAGCTGACGGGACGCCTACATTTCGGCTGCGCCCCTCCACGGAGGGGGTATGTTGCCGCCATCAACGCCGCCCGGACGCGCCGCGTCGCGGGACGGTTGGACTTCGCCCAAGGAGCACCCCATGGCTGACGCCCGAACCGAAAAGCCGTCTTCCACCGAGGAGGAGTACTTCGCCCGGGAGGAGATTGAGAAGAAGCGCAAGCTGGCCATCCAGCAGGCCGCGGAGACCGCGGCGAAGCAGCGCGAGGAGCTCAAGCAGCTGCACTACATGAAGTGCCCCAAGTGCGGCATGGACCTGCACACACTGAAGCAGGGCAACATCGAAATCGACACCTGCTTCAACTGCCACGGCGTCTTCCTGGATGCGGGCGAGTTGGACCAGCTCATCAACCGCCACGGCCACGAGGGCAGCGGCAAGGTGATGGGCGCCATCCTCAACCTGTTCAAGCACAAGTAGCTCTGGCGAGGACGCGTCCATGGCCCTCACGCTCGAGCAGGTGCGCCACGTGGCCACGCTGGCGCGGCTGGCGCTGACTCCGGAGGAGGAGCAGCGCTTCACCACGCAGCTGTCCGCCGTGCTGGACGCGGTGGCGCAGCTCCAGTCGCTCGACGTGGAGGCCGTGGAGCCCACCTCTCACGCCACGCTCGCGGCCTCGCTGCTACGCGAGGACGTGATGAAGCCGTCGCTGCCGCCGGAGAAGTCCCTGGCCAACGCGCCGGCGAAGTCGGGCACCAGCTTCGCCGTGCCCAAAATCATCGAGTAGCCCGGAGGCTCCACGTCAATGCAGCTCACGGACCTCACGATGCTGGAGCTGGCGGCGAAGCTGGCCGAGCGGGCGGTCTCCTCCGAGGAGGCCACCCGCGCGTGCCTGGAGCGCATCCGCCAGGTGGACTCGAAGGTGCGCGCCTTCCTGCGCGTGGACGAAGAAGGCGCCCTCGCCGCCGCTCGCGCCAGCGATGCGCGGCGCAAGGCCGGCAGCCCCGCCAGCGCCCTGGACGGCGTGCCGCTGGGGCTCAAGGACATCTTCCTCACGGAAGGCGTGGAGACCACCGCGGGCTCGCGCATCCTGGAGGGCTTCGTCCCGCCCTATGACGCCACGGTGGTGCGCCTGCTGAAGGACGCGGGCCTGCCGCTGGTGGGCAAGCTGAACATGGACGAGTTCGCGATGGGCTCGTCCAACGAGTCCAGCGCGTACTTCCCCAGCCACAACCCGTGGGACCTCGCGCGCACGCCGGGAGGTTCGTCGGGAGGCTCGGCCGCGGCGGTGGCGGCGCGCGAGGTGTTCGGCGCGCTGGGCACGGACACCGGTGGTTCCATCCGCCAGCCCGCGGCCTTCACCAACACCGTGGGCCTCAAGCCCACCTATGGCCGCGTGTCGCGCTACGGAGTCATCGCGTACGCCTCGTCGCTGGACCAGCCCGGGCCCATGGCGCGCACGGTGGCGGACACGGCGGCGCTGCTGCAATTGATTGCACGGCACGACCCGCAGGACTCCACGTCGGCAGCCGTGGAGACACCGGACTACCAGGCGGACCTGGAGGCCGGCGTGCGCGGCCTGAAGCTGGGCGTGCCGCGCGAGTACTTCATCGAGGGCATCGACCCGGAGGTGGAGGCCTCCATCCGCGAGACGCTGCGCGAGTACGAGCGGCTGGGCGCGACGTTGGTGGACGTGTCGCTGCCCCACACGAAGTACGCGCTGGCCACGTACTACCTCCTCGCCTCGTCGGAGGCGTCCAGCAACCTGGCCCGCTACGACGGCATCCGCTACGGCCAGCGGGCGAAGGACGCGCGCGGGCTGAAGGAGTTGTACGCGCTGACGCGCGAGCGGGGCTTCGGGCCGGAGGTGAAGCGCCGCATCATGCTGGGCACGTACGCGCTGTCCGCCGGCTACTACGACGCCTACTACCTGCGCGCGCAGAAGGTCCGCACCCTCATCCGCGAGGACTTCACGAAGGCGTTCCAGCAGGTGGACGCGGTGCTGTCGCCCACGTCTCCGGTGCCGGCCTTCAAGCTGGGCGAGAAGGTGGACGACCCGCTGTCCATGTACCTCATGGACGTCTTCACGCTGCCGTGCAACCTGGCGGGACTGCCGGGCCTGGCCGTGCCGTGCGGCTTCACGAAGGCGGGCCTGCCGGTGGGCCTGCAGATTCTGGGGCGGCCGTTCGACGAGGCCCGCCTGCTGCGCATCGCCCGCGCCTTCGAGCGCGAGCACGACTTCTTTCGCCGCCCGGCGCCCCTGTAGGGCACGCCGGGCCGCACGCCCTGGTGACACCGCCATGCCCGTGAGCGATTTCCAGCCCGTCATCGGCCTCGAGGTCCACGCGCAGCTCCTCACGCAGTCGAAGATTTTCTGCGGCTGCTCCACCGCGTTCGGCGCCGAGCCCAACCGCAACACCTGCCCGGTGTGCCTGGGCATGCCGGGCGTGCTGCCGGTGCTCAACCAGCGCGTGGTGGAGTTCGCCGTGCGCACCGGCCTCGCGCTGGAGTGCACCGTCAAGAAGACGAGCGTGTGGAGCCGGAAGAACTACTTCTATCCGGACCTGCCGAAGGGCTACCAGATTACGCAGTACGACCTGCCCATCTGCGAGTACGGCCGGCTCGTCATCGACACGCCGCAGGGTGAGAAGGTCATCCGCGTGCGCCGCATCCACATGGAGGAGGACGCGGGGAAGAACGTGCACGACGCGGGCGGAGGCCAGAGCCTGGTGGACTTGAACCGCGCGGGCGTGCCGCTGCTCGAAATCGTCAGCGAGCCGGACCTGCGCGACGCGGACGAGGCGGTGGAGTACCTCAAGACGCTGCGCGACGTGCTCATGTACCTGGGCGTCAACGACGGCAACCTGGAGGAGGGCAGCTTCCGCTGCGACGCCAACGTGTCGGTGATGCCGAAGGGCTCGTCCACGTACGGCCAGCGCTGCGAGCTGAAGAACCTCAACTCGTTCCGCTTCCTCAAGCAGGCGGTGGAGTACGAGATTTCGCGGCAGGTGGACGTCATCGAGTCCGGCGGGAAGGTGAGCCAGGAGACGCGCCTGTGGGACGTGAACAAGGGCGTCACCCGCTCCATGCGCAGCAAGGAGGAGGCGCACGACTACCGGTACTTCCCGGAGCCGGACCTGCCGCCGCTGCACGTGAGCGATGAGGCCATCGACGCCGCGGCCAAGGCGCTGCCGGAGTTGCCCCGCGCGAAGCTGACGCGCTTCATGAGCCAGTACGGGCTGCCCGCGTATGACGCGCGCATCCTCACCGCCGAGCGCCCGCTGGCGGACTTCTTCGAGGCGTGCGCAGCGCACTACGCGGACGGGAAGAAGCTCTCCAACTGGTTCCTGGGCGAGCTGATGCGCTTGCTGAAGGAGGAGGGCACCCCCCTGTCCGCGCTGGCCTTCACCCCGGCGCAACTGGCTGAACTGCTGGGCGCGGTGGACAAGGGCACGGTGTCCTCGAACGCGGGCAAGGACGTGCTCGGGGAGATGTTCCGCACCGGCAAGGCGCCCTCGGACATCATCGCGGAGAAGGGCCTGGCGCAGGTGAGCGACACGGGCGCGATTGAAGCGGTGGTGGACGACATCCTCGCGAAGAACGCGGGCGAGGTGGAGAAGTACCGCGCCGGCAAGAAGCAGGTGTTCGGCTTCTTCGTGGGCCAGGTGATGAAGGCGATGAAGGGCAAGGGCAACCCCGCCCTCGTCAACGACTTGCTGAAGAAGAAGCTCGGCGACTAACCGCGCGCGGGCAGGGGCACGGTGACGTGGAGCACGTCCTCGTCCCGGGGATTCGCGGACTGGGCGAGCACTCGCACCTCGCCTGGTGCCGGGCGCTCGAGGATGAGCGAGGGTGCTTCGAAGGTGTTGTCGAGGAAGCCGCCCACGAGCTGCGGGTTCACCGCGTAGCGCACGCGGGTGAGGGTGCGCAGTTGCGTATAGAGCCCCTCGCTGAACCACTGCTCTCGGCGGAGCTGGGACTCGCCCGCGCCCGTGTCGTTGAAGGCCCACGGCGCATCCCAGGGCCATGCGTTGGCGGACGGCTGGGCGATGACGTCCACCCCCAGCGCGTCCAGGTACTGCGCGCAGGGGACGAAGTACGGCTCCTTCGCGGTGTGCGGCTCGCGGAAGCCGTCGTAGCAGACGAGCGTCCCCAGCCGGCCGAAGGGCGTCTGGAGCACGGGCAGGTCCTCGGGACGTCCCGGGCTGAGGTGCAGCACGTCCTCCTGCGTGGGCACCAGGTTCACCTTGCGCGTCACCGCCACGCAGCGGCCTTCAGGAGAGAAGGTGTAGCTGGTGTTGTACGTGCGCGCGCCGTCCGGCTCGAAGTCCGGCGTGTCCTGGCCCAGGCGGTTGGCGGGTAGCAGCGCGCTGCCCGCCACCACCCACAGGCCGAAGTCGCGGGCGATGCCGGAGAAGGTCTCCCACATGGCGCGGTGCACGCGGGGCGCCACCGCGGCGTAGAGGCACTCCTCCATCGTCGGGGGCCGGAAGCGGCGCCACGTGCTCCACATGGCCCGCCACTCCGCGAGCGCCATGCGTGTCATGGCGCCATTCGTGGTGCGGCAGCGACGCACGCGGGGCAGGTGCCCCATCAGTCCCAGCGCCGCGCCCACCATCTCAGGCCACACGACGAGAGCGGAGTAGAGGGGCTTGCCGTGGGCGTCCCTCGCGCGCAGGGCATCCACGCGTGTGGCCAGTGCACGGTGCTTCGCGGCGAAGGACTCGGGCGAGGCGTAGTCCTCCAGCGCGACGCGTGGCTGGACGGCGAAGAGCTCGACGTGGGAGGCGGGCAGGGGCGCGTCCATGGGGCGGCGCCGGTTACTTCAACAACCCAATCTCCCGCAGGCGCTGCTTGAGGAACGCATCCGCGGTGATGGGGGCGTGGCGCGCCGGGTTGCTTGGCGTCTGCGTGCACGGCAGCGGCTGGAGCACGCAGTCCGCGTACGGGTGCACGAAGAAGGGCAGGGAGTAGCGCACCGTGTCCTCGGCCGTGCCGCGTGGATTCACCACCCGGTGCGTGGTGGCGGGGATGACGTTGTTCGTCACGCGGCTGAGCATGTCGCCCGAGTCCACGACAATCTGCCCGCGCAGCGTGTCCACCGGCAGCCACTCACCGTCACGCGTGAGCAGCTCCAGGCCGCCCGCGGTGCCCTCGCACAGGAGGGTGATGAGGTTGATGTCCTCGTGCTCGGCGGCGCGCACTCCGCCGGGGATGAAGCGCTCCTTCAGCGGCGGGTAGTGGATGAGCCGCAGCACCGAATTGCCGTCCGTGGCCATGTCGCGGAACGTGTCGCGCTCCACGCCGAAGTACTCCGCCAGCGCCTGGAGCATCACCCCCGCCGCGCCGTCCAGCGCGGAGAAGAGCGACAGCGTGTGCTCGCGGAAGGTGGACACCTCCTCCGGCCACACGTTGGCGCCGTAGACGTCGTGGTAGCGGTGGCTTCGCGGCAGCTCGCGGCCCACGTGCCAGAACTCCTTGAGGTCGCCCACCTTGCGATTCTTGGCGTGCTCCTGGCCGTAGCCGATGTAGCCGCGCTGGCCCCCGCGCTCCCTGTCCGCGTAGCGGGCCTTCACCGCCTCGGGGAGGCCGAAGAAGCGCTCCACGTCCGAGTAGGTGCGGCGGATGAGCCCGTCATCGACGCCGTGGCCCTCCACGGTGACGAACCCGAACTCCTTGAGGCCGTCGCCGAACACCTGCACGAAGCGGGCGCGCTCCCGGGACGTGCCGGTGCGGTAGTGGGAGAGGTCGACGACGGGGATGCGACGTGCGGTGGAAGACATGGCGCCGCACTCTATCCAGCTGATGGATTCTCGGCAGGAGGTGCGTTCTGCGCGGGACGCTTGCCTGCGACCGGGGAACCGGTTGGCTCGGTACTAAGAGACATCCGCCTTTACCGACAGTGGATGCGTGAGTTCCCCGGTGTCCAAGCTGTGCAGGCAGGCCCGGGGGAGCGGTATGGCCGAGGTGAGCAGTCGAGGGGAGTGCGCGGCGTGTGGCCGGTGGCATGGGGCGGAGGCTCCTTGCTCGACGCTCGTGCGTGCGGACGCGGCGGAGGGCGGGGGGACGCCCCGGAACCGGTGTGCCTCGACGGGCGAGGAGGGGGACCCGCTGGTGGGGCAGCGCTTCGGCAGCTTCCGCCTGGTGCGTCGCCTGGGCCGGGGTGGCATGGGGGCGGTGTACCTGGGCGAGCACGTGTCGATTGGCAGCAAGGTGGCGGTGAAGGTGCTGCACGACCACCTGGCCATGTACCCGGAGCTGGTGCAGCGCTTCCACGCGGAGGCGCGGGCCGTGAATCTCATCGGCCACGAGAACATCGTCAGCATCTTCGATTTGAACGCCGCGCTGCCGCGCCCGTACCTCATCATGGAGTACCTGGACGGGGCGCCGCTGTCCGCGTGGGTGGGCACGCCGCTGCCGGCCGCGGCGGTGGTGGCCGTGCTCTCGCAGGTGTGTGACGCGCTCCAGGCCGCGCACGCGCGAGGCATCGTCCACCGCGACCTCAAGCCGGACAACGTCTTCCTCGTGCGGCGCGGGCGGGGCTCGCCCTTCGTGAAGGTGCTGGACTTCGGCATCGCCAAGCTGCTCGACGCGCAGATGCCGCAGACGCACGCGGGCATCATCGTGGGCACGCCCGAGTACATGGCCCCGGAGCAGTCCGTGGGCCGCCGTCTGGACGGGCGCGCGGACCTGTACGCGGTGGGTGTCATCGCCTACCAGCTCGTCACCGGGCGGCTGCCCTTCAACGACGAGGGGATTACCGCGCAGCTCGTGGCCCACCAGACGCGGCTGCCGCCGCCTCCGCGCTCGGTGCACCCGGGCGTGTCGCCACCCGTGGAGCGCGTCATCCTGCGCGCGCTGGCCAAGGCGCCCGAGGACCGCTACCCGTCCGCCTCCGCCCTTCGCGCCGCGCTGCAGGCCGCCATCGCGGAGGATGCCCGGGCGCCACAGGCAGAGGCGGGCCCTCTCGCCGCGACACCGCCCGCGCGGGCTCCAACGCCTTCCGGCGGGGCGCCGCGAGAGCAGGCGCAATCCGCTCCGCCCGCCGAAGTGTCGGAGCAGGGGCGGGTGCAGTCGCCTCCGGTGACGCCGGGTTCTCCAGAAACGCCGGGGCAGGGGAGGGCGTCGTCCTCACCGTCCTCGCCCGGTCAGAAGGGGCCGGACGCGCAGGGCTCATCCGCGCCTCCCGCCCAGGCCGCGACGCCCTCCCGGCCTCGCACGGTGGAGCTCCCGGTGCAGGTGGTGCTGCGCCAGGGCGAGGCGCCCGTGCGGCTGACGGGCTCGGACCTGTCCCGGGGCGGCCTGTTCCTGCACAGTGGGGGCTCGCTGCCGCCCCTGTGCGCCCGGCTGTCGGTGGTGCTGGAGCTGGAGTCCGGGCCCCAGTCGGTGCTGTGCGAGGTGGTGCGTCAGGTGCCTCCCGAGCAGGCCCGCGTCTGGGGCATGCCCACCGGCTTCGGCGTCCAGTTCGTGGAGGCCACCGCCGCCCTCAAGACCGCGGTGGATCAGCTCCTCAAGGGCGAGCCCGTGCGCCGCCCCACGCCCGGGCCCCGGGGGGACGACGCGGAGGCGGCCCGGGTGCTGGAGGCGTGGCGCCAGCGCTCGGCCGGGGACCACTACGCCGTGCTCGGGCTGCCCCCGGACGCGGACATGGAGATGGTGCGTGCCCGGACGCGCGAGGCCTGGTCCGCCATGGAGTCCCTGCGCCAGCGGCCCCTGTCCCCGTCGCAGCGCGCCCAGCTCGACGCGGTGCGGGTCCGCGTCCGCGAGGCCGGCGACGCGCTCGGGGCTCCCGTGCAGCGGGCGCTGTACGACGCGGAGCGGGGCAACCACCTGGGCGTGGCGCGGTGCCTGGAGGCCGGGCTCACGGCCGAGCAGTTGGAGTCGCTGCGGCGCGAGTTCCTCGCCCGCCATCCGCGGGCCGCGGGCCTCGCGCGCGTCCACTTCCTCTCGGGGGGCGGCGTGGAGCGCGACGGCCAGCTCGCCCGGGCGCTGGAGTTCTACGAGCGCGGCCTGTCGCTGGACCCGCTCGAGCCCGGGCTGCTCCAGCGCTACCGCGTGGTCCGCCGCGCCCTGGAGGCCCGCGCGGCCGTGACGCCGAGAAATGACAGGGCCCGGTCCCCTTGAGAGGGAGCCGGGCCCTGTGGCACCGTCGAATCAGACGACGGCGGCGACGACTACTCGCAGCTCACGCCAGAGGTCTTGTTGGCGCAGGCCTGCAGCTTGGCGACCCAGTCCGCCTCCTTGCCCGACTCGCAGTCCGGCATGTCGTTGATGCAGTCGATGGAGTCGTTCAGCTTGTCCTTGTCGTCGTCCGAGCAGTTCTCGAGGTCGTCCTTGCACTCATCGATGTCCTCGTCGGAGAACTCGAGCTCGCCCAGCGCGCCCTTGATCTCGGGACAATCGTCGGCCTTGTCGGCCAGGCCCTCATAGGCGTCCGCCGCGTCATCGCAGTAGTTGCCGCCACAGCCGGTGCCGAACACGAGAGACGACATGGCCACGAGGCCGATCATGATCTTCTTCATTGTGGATTCCCCCTCGAATAGAGGTTGGTAGAACGGCACCCATGCTAGCCGCCGTAGGCCCGCTTTTCAGTTAACATTGGATTCGGGAGTGAGTAAACCTCTTGGAAGTGTGCGGGATGATCCTTCATCCGCCTTGACTCCCCAGGGCATCTCCCGTAAATCCCGCCGCCTTTGGCGCAATTGGATGGTGGACCCGTCCGAAATGCGCGGTCGATTCCAAGGGTTGACCCAACCCGAAAGCTGACAGGGGTTAGACGATGTACGCAGTCATTCGCACGGGCGGGAAGCAGTACCGCGTCGCCGAGGGCGATGTGCTCCGGATCGAGAAGATCGCTGGAGACATCGGCGCCGAGGTGACCTTCACGGACATCCTCATGCTGGGTGGTACGGACAGCCCCAAGGTGGGCAAGCCGACCGTCTCGGGCGCTCGCGTGGTGGGCAAGGTCCTGGCTCAGGACAAGCACCGCCGCGTCCTCCATTTCCGCAAGGAGAAGGAGGGCTGGACGCGCCGCCGTGGCCATCGTCAGCCGTACACCGAGGTGAAGGTCACCTCCATCGCCGGCTAGTCCGGTCGGATTCCCCTCAAACTTCAGGAGCAAGGTGTCATGGCCCATAAAAAGGGACAGGGTTCTTCGCGCAACGGGCGTGATTCCAACCCGCAGTATCGTGGTGTGAAGGTGTACGGCGGTGAGACGGTGTCGGCCGGCAGCATCCTGGTTCGCCAGGTGGGCACGGTCATCCACGCCGGCTCCAACGTGAAGCTCGGCCGCGACTTCACCCTCTACTCGGTGGTCGACGGCGTGGTGAAGTACGAGCGCCTGGGCCGCGACAAGAAGAAGGTCTCGGTCTACCCGGCCGCTGCCCAGCCGAGCGCCTGACGGTTCGCCGGCCTCATGGCCGGCAGCCGTGTGGCACCCACGAGCGGGTCGCTTCTCCAGTCCACGCGCCCATTTCGGCGGCGGGACGCGAGGGCGGCCCGCTCTGCGTTTTTCCAGGAGTCTTAGATGAAGTTCGTCGATGAGGTCCGCATCTTCGTGAAGGGGGGCGATGGCGGTAACGGCTCCGTCTCCTTCCGGCGGGAGAAGTACATCGAGCGTGGCGGCCCCAACGGGGGAGACGGTGGCAACGGTGGCTCCGTCATCTTCGTGGCGGATCCGCAGCTCACCACGCTGCTCGACTACCGCTACCAGCAGCACCACTTCGCGAAGTCCGGCGAGCACGGCATGGGCAACGACTGCAACGGTCGTGGCGCCGAGGACATGATTCTCCGGGTGCCGGTGGGCACGCTGGTGAAGGACGCTGCGACGGAGGACCTGCTGGTGGACCTGGGCGAGCCCGGGCAGCGCTGGGTGGCGGCGCAGGGCGGCCGGGGCGGCCTGGGCAACATGAACTTCGCCACGTCCACGCGGCAGACGCCGCGCTTCGCGCAGGACGGGACGAAGGGCGAGGAGAAGACGCTGCGGCTGGAGCTGAAGCTGCTGGCGGACGTGGGTCTGCTGGGCTTCCCCAACGCTGGCAAGAGCACCTTCATCTCCCGGGTGAGTCGGGCGCGTCCGAAGATTGCGGACTACCCCTTCACCACGCTGGTCCCCAACCTGGGCATGGTCCAGTACAAGGACGGCCTGTCGTTCGTGATGGCGGACATCCCCGGCATCATCGAGGGCGCCAGCGAGGGCGTGGGCCTGGGGCACCAGTTCCTGCGGCACGTGGAGCGCTGCAAGGTGCTGATCCACCTCATCGACATGGGCGCGCAGGGCGAGGGCCGCGAGCCGCTGCACGACTTCGACGTGCTCAACACGGAGCTGGCGAAGTACAGCGAGGAGCTGTCGTCCAAGCCGCAGGTGGTGGCCGCCAACAAGCTGGACCTGCCCGATGCGCAGGAGAAGCTGGCCGCCTTCACCGAGGCGCTGCGCGAGCGCGGCACCCGCGTCTACCCCGTGTCCTGCGTCACCGGCGAGGGCATGCAGGCGCTGATGGACTCGGTGGCGGAGGTGCTCTTCACCGGCCGCACGGCGAAGCTGCACGTGGAGAAGCCCGTCCGGGCCGCGCCGGCGCGCAAGGCCGCGTCCGTGGCGAAGGCGGCTCCGGCGAAGAAGGCTCCGGCTCGCAAGGCCGCGACTCCGGCGAAGAAGGCACCGGCGCGCAAAGCCGCGGCTCCGGCGAAGAAGGCTCCGGCGCGCAAGGCCGCCGCGAAGAAGGCTCCGGCGCGCAAGGCCGCGAGCACCGGGCGTGCCGCCATGAAGAAGGCTCCGGCCGCGAAGAAGGCGGCTCCGGCGAAGAAGGCCGCGGCGAAGAAGGGGGCCGCGCGCAAGGCTTCCGCGAAGCGGGCAGCGGTGGCGAAGAAGCGGCCGGCCGCGAAGCCGACCCGGACCGTGAAGAAGGCACCGGCGCGCAAGCCCGGCGGCAGGAGGTCCTGAGGCGATGTCCGGCGGCGGTGCTGGTTACGAGCGCTTCGAGAAGGAGCAGTACGAGCCGGAGCAGTTCCTGCTCGATGCGCGCAAGGAGAAGATCGACAGGGTCATCAGCCAGCGCACTCGCAACTTCACCGTCGTCCTGGACCGGCTGGAGGACAGCTTCAACATGGCCGCGGTGCTGCGCACCTGCGAGTCCTTCGGCGTCCAGGAGGTGCACGTCGTCATCAACCCCGAGGCCCCCTTCGTTCCCAACTCGAAGGTGGCCCAGGGGTGTGACAAGTGGCTGGACGTGAAGCTCTACAAGAGCTTCGCCGAGTGCCGCGAGCACCTGAAGTCGCGCGGCTTCCTCCTCTACGCCTCCGCCATCCGTGAGGGGGCCACCAGCCTCTACTCCATGCGCTTCGAGGCGAAGACGGCGCTTGTCTTCGGCAACGAGCGGCGCGGGGTGAGCGAGGAGGTGCTGAACGCCGTGGACGGCACCTTCTGGGTGCCCATGCGGGGCTTCAGCCAGAGCCTCAACATCTCCGCCGCCGCCTCGGCCTGCATCAGCCGGGCGGTCGCCTGGCGGGACGAGCACCTGGGGGGCTCGGGGGACCTGCCCCCCGAGGAGGCCCAGGCCCTGCGCGAGCGCTTCTACGTGCTGTCCATCAAACAGAGGAAGCGCATCTTCAAGACGCAGCCATGAATGCCGTGCCCCTCTTCCCCGTCGGTATGGGGTAGATGGACGCCGCTGGCCTACACGGCCCGCCTGGAGATGCACGCCATGTTCCTGGAAACCCTGCTCGCCACGCTCCTGTCCGCGGTCACGCCGGCCTCCGCCACCCAGGCCGCTCCCACCGACAGCGCGGTGAAGCCCGCGGTGGTGGCCCAGGCCGCGCCGACGCCCGCTCCCGCCCCGAAGCCCGCGGGTGAGGCGACCAAGGCGCCCCAGGGGACCAAGGCCACGGAGACGCCGGCTGCCGCCACCCCGGCGAAGCCCGCCGAGGCTGGCAAGCCCGCCGAGGCCGGCAAGCCCGCCACCGCGCCGCAGGGCAAGCCCGCGCAGGCGGCGCCCGCGAAGCCCGCCCCGGCGATGACGCCGGAGGTGAAGTCGCTGGTGGACCGGATGCAGGCCTTCTACGAGAAGACGGGCGACTTCCGTTCCGGCTTCCGGCAGGACTACAAGTACAAGACCTTCCGGCGCACGCAGACGTCCGAGGGCACCGTCACCTACAAGAAGCCGGGCCTGATGCGCTGGGAGTACCAGAAGCCCACCGCGCGCACCTTCGTGCTGGCCGGCAACAAGATATATGCGTACGACCCGGCCGCGCAGAGCCTCACGGTGGGCGGCGTGGACACGAGCCAGCTCTCCGCGTCGGTGACGTTCCTCTTCGGCCAGGGGAAGCTGGCGGACGAGTTCGCCATCACCAAGGGCGCGTGCAAGGACTGCAAGGGCACGCTGCTGGTGCTGGACCCGCTGAAGACCGAGCCCCGCTTCCGCCAGGTGCGCCTGGAGGTGGACCCGGCCACGGCGCAGGTGCTCAAGAGCACCGTGGTGGACCCGGACGGCAGCGAGAACACCATCTCCTTCCTGGGCCTGAAGACGAACGTGGGCATCGACGCGGACAGCTTCAAGCTGGACGTGCCGGACGACACCCGCGTGGACGACTTCACCAAGGCCAAGAAGCAGTAACCTGCGGGACGTGCGCGGCGCGTTCCTCCTCGCGGGTGTGGTGATGCTGGCCGGGTGCCATCGAGGCGCCACGGCCTCCGGCCCCGCGCCTTCCCAGGGCTTCGCGGGGCACACCCTGCCGCTGTTGGCCTCGCCCGCGCTGCGGCTCACCGTGGCGGGGCGGCTGGGCACGCATGCGGTGCCGGTGGTGCTGGACGTGGCGCGGCCCCTGTCGCTCGTCTCGAAGGGCTGCTTCGAGGGGCTACTTCCCGCGCCCGAGGGCACGGTGCGCGCGCCGGAGCCCGCGGGTGGGTTCCGCTCCTGGCCGGTGGTGCGGCTGCCCGCCTTCTCCGTGGGGCCGGTGGTGTCGCCAATGCGCACCGCGGGCCTGTCCGGCGAGCGCGCCTGCGCGGTGACGCTGGGCGCGGACGTCCTGGAGCCCTATGCGCTCACCGTGGACCCGCTGCGCCGTGAGGTCACCTTCTCCGCGTCCCGTGCGCGCGAGGCGTATGCCGCGGAGGCCGCCGCGTCGGATGCCGCTCGCGAGGTGCACGTGGTGGAGCTCAGCCGCGAGCCGCTGGGGGACTGGCCGCTGCTGGCCGCGCGCGTGAGGCAGGGAGAGGCGGACCTGACGGGGCCGTTCGTCCTGGGCTCGCGCGAGCCGTTCTCCCGGCTGGCGGTGGGCCCGGCCGAGGCGCAGGGGCTGCAGCCGCTGGAGACGGCGGCCAACCTGCCGGCGCGCACCTTCGCGGTGGACGCGGTGGAGGTGTCGGAGGGCGTGGGGGCGCGACCACTGGTCGTGGAGGCGGCGGGGCGGTGGGACTCGCCGAGCAGCCTGGGACGGCTGGGGCCGGACGTCTGGGGCCGCTTCACCGCGACGCTCGACGCGAAGGGTGGGGCGCTGGTGCTGCGGAGGCCGCGCGTGGGGCCGCCGGTGGCACCTCCGGCTTCGGCTGAGCCTCCTCTCGCGTCGGGCCCTGCCCCGAGCTCGGCTCCTTCCGTGGGCGCACCCGCCGCGTCGGTTTCGCCCCCGGCTCCCGCGGCATCGGCGCCGACTTCCGTGGGGGCCTCGCCTCCTGCGCCGGGCGCACCCCCGGCTCCCGCTGAGCGCCAGCGGTGCGCCAGCCCGGGCGGCACCTACAGCGAAGAGGCCTGCTACGGCCTCCACGTGCGCCGCGAGCCGGACGGCAGCGTGTCCGTCAGCGGCGCCGTGTACCGCGACCTGCCCGAGGGCGGGCGGCTGCACCTGGAGCCCGTGGGCGCGGATGGCCAGCGGCTCGAGACGGGCTGCGGCGTGGGACTGAGCTTCCCCTCGACCAGCCGGGGACTGACGACGCAGCACCGGTTGCCGTGGACCTCGCTCGCGCAGGCGCTGCCCGCCTGCCATGCGGCGCTGGCCACGGCCACCGGCTTCACGTTGGCCCTGTTCGAGGAGGGCCGCCAGCCCGAGTGCCCCACGGCCTGCGCCTTCGTCACCGAGGCCGCCTCACGCCGTACCGTCTGCGAGTGCCAGCCCACCCCCCTGGGCGAGGGCGTGGGGCTGCCCTCCCGCACGTCACCCTCGCGCGAGCCTCCCCCGGAAGAGCGCGAGCTGGAGCCCGAGGACCCGAAGTAGAAGGCGGGGCGGAGGGCTGGCGGACTGACGGGGGGCCGCGACAGTCCCACGCCGGTTGCCTGGACAGTCGGCGGGGCCTGCGTTCTGCTCCGGGCTCCACGTCCCACGGGTTTCCTCCTTCATGCGACCGCCCCCGACCGAGTTCGACCGTCAGTACACCGAGCAGCGCCATTCCATCGAGCTGGCCCGCCAATACCTGGAGAAGGAGGGCTTCGCGCGGATGCAGCGCGTGCTCGTGAAGGACGTGGAGCGGGGCAAGCTGACGAAGGAGGAGGGCGCGGGCGCCGTCCGCTACGCGCTGCTGGCCGTCGTCGAGCGCGTGGCCGCGCGCGTCGGCTACACGCGCTACGTCGAGCTGATGAAGGACCCGGAGATGGCGGACGCGATGCGCTTCGCCTTGGACGACATCAGCGAGCGGCACAAGGTCGAGGCGCCCGAGGCCCGTGAGCGGCTGCGCCAGTCCACCTTCCAGACCGTCCTCCGCCACTGGCACCTCGTCGCCCACGAGCAGCGCGGCCGGCAGCGCTACGAGGTGACGGCGGACCTCGCCCGTCGACTGCTGACGGGGACGCCGCCCACGCTGCCGTGTGATGACGTGAAGCTGCCGGTGGACTCGCTGGTGCTGGTGGTGCCCGAAGAGCTCGGCCTCGTGGGCCGGCTGCCCGGCGGCGGCATGGCGCCGATTACCGAAATCTACGCGGTGGAGTCCCCCGCGCCCGAGGGGCGCTACTGGTTCCTCTGGCTCAGCATGCGTGAGCCCTCGGGCACCGCGGCGTTCTCCCTCGTCAACGTGTACCTCGCGCCGGGGACGACGCTGGGGCAGGCCGTCCTCCTCACCCGCAGCGAGGGTGGCCCCGGACAGGACCCGGGCTGGGAGAACGCCTGCGTGCTCCTGGCGGGCGCCGCGCACTACCTCGCGTCGGGCGGCACCACGCGCCAGGACTGGTACGACGAGACGGCGCGCGACCTGCACGAGAAGCTGGCCGCGCTGCCGAAGGGGATGCAGAAGGAGCGGGAGAAGCTGCGCGAGCGGCTGCAGGCCGTCAGCCCGGGCCGTCGCATCATCCTGGAGGACGCGCCCACGAAGTGAGCGCGTCGCACCGCGCGGGCCGTGGCGCACTCGCCACGGCCCGGGTGACTCACTACTCCGCGCGCGTCGACGGGCGCGGCTTCGCAGTCATGGGCACCGGCGCGGGGTGCGCGTCGCGGGCGGTGTGCGTGCGCTGCTTCGGGTCCGGGCGCTCCACCACGCGGCCGACCAGGTCGTAGTCGTGGGCCTCCGTCACCTCCACCGTGACGAGCTCCCCCGGGTACGCCAGGCCGTCGTTGATGTACACGAGCCCGTCGATGTCCGGCGCCTGGCCCTGGTGGCGGCCCACCAGCAGGTGCTCCGTCTCCGGCGCGGGGCCTTCCACCAGCACCTCCAGCCGCTTCCCCACGAGCTTCTTGTTCTGCTCGCGGTTGATGCGCTTCTGGATGGCCATCACCTCGCGCCACCGGCGCTCAATCGTCTTCTGCGGCACCTTGTCCGGAAGGTCGAACGCGGCGGTGCCCTCCTCGTCGGAGTACTGGAAGACGCCCAGCCGCTCGAAGCGCTGCGCCTTCACGAACTCCTTCAGCATCTCGAAGTCTTCTTCCGTCTCACCCGGCAGGCCGACGATGAGCGAGGTGCGCATCACCAGCCCGGGCACGCGCTCGCGCAGCTTCGTCAGCAGGCCCTTGAGGAACTCCGAGTTGCGGCCGCGCTTCATGGACAGCAGCAGCTTGTCGCTGACGTGCTGCACCGGCATGTCCAGGTAGCGGGCAATCTTCGGCTCCGACGCCATGACGTCGATGAGCTCGTCCGGGAACACACGCGGGTACGCGTAGTGGAGGCGGATCCACTTCACGTCCACCTGCACCAGCGCCTTGAGCAGGTCGTGCAGCTTCGGCTTGCCCGGCAGGTCATGCCCGTACGCGGTGAGGTCCTGCGCGACGAGGTTCAGCTCCTGCACGCCGCTCTCCACCAGCCGCTTCGCCTCGATGAGGATGTCGTCGATGGGGCGCGAGCGCTGCCCGCCGCGCAGCGTGGGGATGATGCAGAAGGCGCAGGCGTTGTCGCAGCCCTCGGACACCTTGAGGTACGCCGTGTACTTCGGCATCGAGTTGACGCGCGGCGTGTTGGAGTCGTGGATGTAGTCGGGGTCCGGAATCACCTGACGCGGCGACGCCTCGGCGGCGAGCAGGTCGCCAATCTGCGCGTAGGCGCTGGTGCCCAGGAAGTGGTCGACCTCCGGCATCTCCTTCGACAGCTCCTGGCCGTAGCGCTGGGACAGACAGCCCGTCACCACCAGCGTCTTGCAGACGCCGGACTTCTTCAGCTCCGCCATCTCCAGGATGGAGTCCACCGACTCCTGCTTCGCCGGGCCGATGAAGGCGCACGTGTTGACGACGATGACCTGGGCTTCGGAGGCCTCCTGCACCAGCTTGTAGCCGTGGTGCTGCAACGTGCCCAGCATCACCTCGGAGTCCACCCGGTTCTTCGGGCAGCCGAGGGTCATCATGTACAGGCTCTTGGTGTCTTCCACTGCGTCTACCGCTTTCCGAGTTCGGTTCGCTCGAAGTGGTCTCCACTCCAGGCGAAGTTCATGGTCGCGCCGTTCGAGTAACCGATGGCCAGCGCTCCCTCTTCATCCAGCTCCATCGAAGCAGCCCGGCCCAGCGCGCAGGTGGCGGCCGGCCACTCGAGCACCCGAAGCGCCGTCTTCCCCGTCACCAGGTACAGCCCCACCCGCAATTCACTTTCGGAGTCACACCGACCGTCGACGGCATAGGGATTCTTCCCCGTGAGCACCGAGACAATCGGGCGCCCGTCCGGCAGGCTGAGCGTCTCCGGGACATTCACGCCCATCTTCGTCGCATCCAGCGCCTGTGGCACCACCAGCGCGTGCAGCGAGGAGGGAGTCAGGGGCACGTCCGCCTGGGCCCAGGCCGGGTAGCTGAACGCGTCCCAGCCCAGCCAGCCGTCCTTCGCGGGCTCCAGCGCGTTGACGGCCTCCGGCGGCTTCAGCTTGAGCGCCTTGCGCACGTCGTCCGGCAGCCGGAGCGCGTCGCCCACCATGGTGCCGCTCTGGCAGTTGGAGACGGACGTCGTCTTGCCGCCCGTGCCGTCCTGGTCCTCGTAGGTGAGGCACAGGTCCATCACCAGCGGGTCTTTCGCGGGGAAGCGGGGGAAGGCGCGCACGGGGATGGCGGCCATCAGCGCCAGCGTGTTGCCCCGGCGCTGCACGGCCGCGTTCACCTTCTCCTGGGCGAAGGCCGGCGTGCCGCTCTCCGCGCCGGACGCGCGCTTGCCGTCGAAGGCGAAGCGCCACAGGTGGCCGGTGGCGGTGGGGCCGGCACCCGGGAAGAAGAGGGACACGGTGAGCAGGTCCGCCGCGCCGAGCTGGTCGTCCGTGGCTTCCACGCCCACATAGAGGGTGTCCTTGCGGTAGCCCACCTTCGCGGTGAAGGACGCGCTGGCCCCCGCCACGGGCACGGGCTTGAGCACCAGCGGCGAGGCGAGGCCCTTGAGGCCGCTCTGGAAACTCGGAGCCTTCGTCAGCGAGGGCACCGGCTTCGAGGCGCGCTCCTCCTGGGCGGAAGCCACGGCCGGGACACAGAGCATGAAGAGGGACAGGGCGGCGGCGCGCATGGGGCGTCTTCTCTAATCGCGGAAGTTGGTGAACTGCATGTCCAGCTTCAGCCGGTCCTGCTCCTGGCGGAACAGGGCGATGGCGGCCTGCAGGTCGTCCCGGTTCTTCCCGGTGACGCGGAGCTGGTCCGCCTGGATGGAGCCCTGCACCTTCATCTTCGAGTCCTTCAAGAGCTTCACCAGCTCCTTGGACTTCTCCACGGGGATTCCCTGCTGGAGCTTGATGACCTGCTTCACGTTGTGCAGGCCCGTCTTCTCGATGTCGCCGTACTCCAGCGCGCGCAGGCTGATGTTGCGCTTGGCCAGCTTCACCAGCAGCACTTCCTTGGCGGCCTGGACGCGCTCTTCACTGTTGGCCTTCACGGTGATGGCGGTATGGTCCGGGGCGACCACGACGTCCGCCTGGGCGCCCTGGAAGTCATAGCGGGTGCTGAGCTCCTTCTTGGTCTGATTGACCGCGTTGTCGAGCTCGGCGAGGTCGATTTTCGAGACGACGTCGAAGGATGGCATCGGCCGGGGCCCTTACCATACCTACACCCGGACGACCATGGGCACCACCAGGGGCCGCCGGGAGGTGTACAGCTTGAAGGCGCGGCGTACCGCCCGGGTGAGTTCCTCTCGCACCAGGGCGTCATCCCCCCGGAGCTGGGGCGACAGGGCCTCGAAGAGGGTGCGGGCCTCCTGGGCCACCCGGGGGAGGATCACCTGTTCGTCCAGGTTCAGTCCCTGGCCTGACAGTTGAGGACCGGCCACCAGCTTCTGGTTGTCCCGCTGGAGGACGACGACGGCCGCCACCATGCCCGTCTCGGACAGCCTCACGCGCTCCTGCAGGGCGTCCGGGGTGATGATGCCGCTGCTGGAGCGGTCCTTGAGGACTCGGCCCGCCGGCACGCTGCCGCTGAAGCGGCCCCGGCCCTGGTCGAACGTCACCACGTCTCCGTCCTGTGCCAGCAGGCACTGCGCGGGGTCCATCCCCGCCTCGCGCGCGGTGGCCAGGTGCCGGTGCAGGTGGCGGCCCTCGCCGTGGACGGGGACGAAGTGGCGCGGGCGCACCAGGTCCAATACCCGACGCTGCTGTGGCCGGCTGGCGTGGCCGGAGACGTGGACGCCTGGCTCCAGCTGCGCGTAGGCGACCTTCGCGCCGCGCCACTGGAGGTCGTCGATGAGGGCGCCCACGGAGCGCTCGTTGCCGGGGATGGGGCGCGAGCTGAGCACCACCAGGTCTCCGGGGTCCAGGCGCACGGGCCCATCTCCGGAGGCGAGCTGCGACAGGCCCGCGCGGGGCTCGCCCTGCGCGCCGGTGGTGATGACGAGCACGCGGTGGGCCGCCAGCTGCGCCACCGTGTCCAGGTGGATGAAGAGCGAGTCGGGCACGTCCAGGTAGCCCAGCTCGCGCGCCATCTCCACGTTGCGAATCATGCTCCGGCCCTGGAGGGCCACCTTGCGCCCCAGCCGCTCGGCGAGCGCGAGGAGGTGCCGCACGCGGTGCAGATTGGAGGAGAAGAGGGCGACGATGATGCGGCCGGTGGCGCCGGTGAAGAGGCGCTCGAAGGTCTGCTCCACCACGCGCTCGCTGCCCGTCTCCTCGGTGAGCTCGGAGTTGGTGGAGTCCGACAGGAGGCACAGCACGCCTTCTTCACCGGCCTCGCCCCAGCGCTCCAGGTCCGTGCGCAGCCCGTCGATGGGGTCCGGGTCCAGCTTGAAGTCCCCGGTGTGGATGAGGGTGCCCTCGGGGGTGCGGATGATGAAGCCCACCGCGTCCGGCACGGTGTGCGTGACGCGGCTCGCCTCCACCTTGAACGCGGTGCCGACGGGGAAGGGCTCACGCGGCTCGATTTCGCGCAGGTCCGCATCCAGCCCCATCTCGTTGAGCCGGTGGCGCGCCATGGCCAGCGTGAAGCGCGTGCCGTAGACGGGGACGGGGACTTCGTTGAGCAGGTAGGGGAGCGCGCCGAGGTGGTCCTCGTGGCCGTGCGTGAGCAACACGCCCTTGAGCTGGGCGGCGTTCTGCTTCAGGTGGGTGAAGTCCGGGATGATGATGTCCACCCCGGGCATGCCCGCCGAGGGGAACATCAGCCCGGCGTCGATGAGCAGCATCTCCCCGCGACAGGCGACGACCATCGAGTTGAGGCCGATTTCGCCGAGGCCGCCCAGGGGAATGACGTGAAGCATTTGACGGAAGTCTAAGGACTCACGTCGTCGCGCGTGTTGGAAAGTTGCATGGCGAGGAGGCAGGAAGGCGTCCGTGCCCGTTCGCCAGCCCCCCAGGCCGGCGGCGTTCGAGGGCGGCGGCAGCTCAGGAAATGCGGATGGGGATGCCCTTGCCGCGTGTCCCGCCGCAGTCCACCACCTGGCAGGCCATATGCCCGCCGAGCCGGAAGAAGGGCTTGAAGATGTGCGGCAGATGGACCCAGGGCCTCAGCGCGGTGCCACACCAGGGCTTCAGGGGCGAGCCGTGCCATGGCCGCAGGGGAAGGGGCGCCGCGTGGGGCTGGCTCTTGCACGCGCTGATGCGCACGGGGATGCCCCGGCCGGTGGGCGGCGCGAAGCGGTCGACGACGGCCTCACCGCGGCCCTGGCGCGGACCGGCCGGGCGGGGAGTGGACGGCATGGGCCACCGGGGCGTCTGGGGCAGCAGCTCCTTCAGCACGCGACCCAGCAGCCGGAGCTGCGGGAACAGGGCCCGGAAGGCCGGCGTCCGCGCGGAGGCGGCGGACAGGACGGCGGCGGCGGGACGCGAAGCGGTGGGGCTGGTGGGAGCCTGCTGGGTAGGGATGCGCACGACGCAACTCCGGTCGGGTGGAACGACACCCGCGTAGAACCTCTGTCCTGGTTATCGGGACGAGGTCCTCCGGAAGTGCGTGGGAAAGCGCCGCCGCGCCTTGTCAGGGGGCTTGGGTCCGGGGAGACCCGGAACGTCGGCCCCGGAGCCACTCGCGGACGTGGTCGGCCTCGGCGGAGAAGGTGGCGGCGTCCGAGGCGTAGAAGTCCAGGGCCTGGGTGGCCAGCGCGCGGGCCCGGGGTGCGTCCTTCCACGCCAGGGCCCGGGCGAGCGCGAAGCGCGTCTTCGCGAGGTCCTCTCCCGGGCCGGGGTTGCTCGTGCGAAGGGCGAGCGCGCGCTCCAGCGAGGTGTGGGCCTCGCGCGACTGTCCCTGGGCCAGCAGGGCCTGTCCCAGCGTGGTGAGCGGCGCGGCCACGTCCGGGTGGTCCTTCTGGAAAGCCTCGTAGGCCGCCACGCCGCGCCGGGCGAAGTCCACCGCGTCGCGTGGCCGGCCCTCGCGCAGGGCCAATTCACCGAGCGCCGTCAAATCGGTGGCCGTCTCCGGGTGCGCGGGGCCGTAGGCCTTCAGGTCCAGGTCGAGCGCGCGCTCGCGCAGGGGACGGGCCTCCGCGTAGCGGCCGAGTGCCTCCAGCGCGTCGGCGAGGTTGTTGAGCGGGTAGCTCAGCGTGGCGCTGTCGGGGCCCAGCGCCTGCTCCTCCAGGGTGATGGCCCGGCGCAGGAAGGGCATGCCCTCCTCGAAGCGGCGGCTGGACACGAGGTGATAGCCCACGGCGTTTGCGGCCATGGCCGTCTGCGGATGGTCCGGGCCCATCACCCGCTCCGTCGTCTCCAGCACGCGGCGCAGCAGGCCCGCGGCGCGCTCGGTGTCTGGCGTGCGGGACAGCGCCGCGGCCTCGTTGCGGAGCGACTCCACGGTGAGCAGGTGCTCGGCGCCGAAGTACTTCTCGCGCAGCGCGGCGGAGCGGCCGAAGGCCTCGGCGGCCTGCGCGTACTGGCCCCGGAGGAAGGCGTTGCGGCCGAGGCTCGTCTGGAGCAGCGCCTCCAGTTCCGGAGCACCGCCGGCGCGCTCGATGGAGGAGCGGGCCTGCGCGACGCTCCACTCCTCGAGCGTGGGCTCGGAGGAGACGGTGGTGACGAGGCGCGCGGCGGCGCGGGCGGCGAGCTGGTCATGGCGGAGGGCCTGCGCGGTGAGGAGCGACTCGCGCAGCGCGGCCTGGGCACGCGCCTCGTCGCCCGTGACGAGCCCGAGCCGGCCCTCCAACTCCAGCGCCTCCGCGAGCACCGGCCGGGCGCCGGACGCGCGCGACTGCTCCAGCGCCGTCTTCAGCTCGGCCTGGGCCTGGGCATAGCGGCCCGCGTCCACCAGCGCGGTGGCGCGGTCCACGTGGGTGCGCAGGGACTGCACGCGCTCGCGCTGCTCGGGGGACTCGGGCAGGCCGCGTTGCAGGGCCTCCACGTCCGCGCAGCCGGACACGGGCGGCAGCCGTTGCGCGGTGTCCAGCGCGGAGTCGAGCGACTCCACGTCCGTCTGCGCGAGCACGCCCGTCACCGCGTCGAGCGCGGAGCGGCGCCGGTCCAGGCAGGCCATGCGCAGCGACAGCACCTCGTCGGACTGGTGGCCGCGCACGCGGGTGGCCTCGCAGGCCTCGCGGTGCATGCCGGTCCACTCGCGCGCGAAGCCATCGAGCGCCGCCGCCACGCGGGTGAAGGCCGCGGACGCGTGGGGTCGGCCCGTGGCGGTGAAGGCCTTCTGGACGTCGGCCTTGCGCTGCGCGTCCCAGACGCCGGCCAGCCGAGCCTCCGCGCCGAGGCACGGTGCCTGACGTTGGTTGCCCACCCACCAGGTGACGCCCACCGCGCCGGTGAGCAGCAGCGCGGCGGCGGCCACGACTCCACGGCGGCGCCACGCCACGGACGGGTCCTGGCCGAGCGCGTCCAGCAGCACGGCCATGGATGGGTAGCGCGCCTCGGGGGCGGGAGAGAGGCCGCGCGCGACGGCGCGGAACAGCCAGGCGGGGACGCGGCTGCCACGGGGCGGCGGGCGCACGCGGCCGGCGCTCACCTCGAGGAGGTACTCCGCCGAGCGCTTGCCCTCGAAGGGGAGCTGTTCGTAGAGGGCCTCGTAGAGTGAGGCGCAGAAGCTGAACTGGTCTCCGCGTGCGTCGGTGCGCCCGTCCTCGTGCTGCTCGGGCGGCATGTACGCGGGCGTGCCCATGACGAGGCCGGCCTCGGTGAGGGGCGACTCCAGGAAGTCGTCCTGGAGGATGGGCACCTTCGCGGGTGCGGTGCGCCGGCCTGCCTCCGCCGCCTCGAGGTCCGCGGTGGTGCGCGCCAGCCCGAAGTCCGTCACCTGCGCGCGGCCGTCCTGGCTGACGAGCACGTTGGCGGGCTTGAAGTCGCGGTGCACGAGGCCCGCCGCATGGGCCGCCACGAGTCCCCGCCCGGCCTGGCGGAAGACCTCCAGCACCTCGCGCCAGGTGCGGTGCTCGGCGCGGAGCCAGTGGCGCAGCGACAGGCCGTCCACCAACTCCATGGCGATGAAGACGCGCCCGGCGAAGGTGCCCGCGTCGTGGACGGAGACGACGTTCGGGTGCGAGAGGCGGGCCATGGCCTGGGCTTCGCGCAGCAGGCGCGAGGCACCATCGGCACGTGCCACGGTGTTGGCGTCCGGGTGCAGCAGCTTGATGGCGACGCGCCGGTGCAGCTCCGGGTCATAGGCGCTGTAGACGACGCCCATGCCGCCGGAGCCCAGCTTGTCGAGGATGTGGTAGCGGCCCACCGAGGCGCGCGACGACGGCTCCCGGTCTGCATGGGCCCTGCGTCCGGGGACGGTGGGGATTGCGTCGGAAGGGGAGAAGGGCTCGGGCGGGAGCGGTGCTTCGGGGCTTGCGCGCTCGGGCAGAGGGGCGCGTGGGTTGGCGTTCTGCGGTGGAGCGGGGCGGGCGCTGGCGCCCGGGTGCTGCGAGGGCGGAGGGATGCGTACGCTGGCGCCCTGGGGTGGAGCGGGGGGAGGGACGATCAGCGTCACCTGCGCGGGCGGGGTGGCGGGTGATGCAGCGGGGCCCGCCTCCGACGTCGCGGACGGAGGAGAGGCCGCGGTGCCTGAATCGGCAGGCACGGGCGTTGCGGACCGCTTGCCTTGCTTCGGGGGCGCAGGCTGAGCACCACCGTTGCCAGGAGTCGAAGCTGCCGACGGGGCGGCAGTGACTGACGCGTGTACCGGGTTCGCCCGTGATGCACCCGGGGATGGCGGCGGCGAGACAATCGTCGGTGCTTCGGGCCGCTCAGGCGGCGGCGAGACAATCGTCGCGGGAACGCGCGGCTCGGGCTGCGGCGAGACGAGCGTGGCTGGCTCGGGAGCGACGTTGACCTCCGTGCGCGCCTCCGCGGAGCCCGGGCTCGCACCCGTCCACGCCTTCGAGAGCCGGGCGAGGACGATGGGCTCGGTGACGCCATCCTCATCGACACCGCCCTGCGCGTCGCTTCCCGGTGCGGCGGCATTCCTGCCCGTGACCTCATCCTCCGGCGCGGATACGCGACGGTGCGAAGCAGTGCCCGGAGGCGTCACCCGGGCCAGGAGCGCCGCGCATTGTCGGCACCCCTCCGCATGGCGACGCAGCCGGTTGGCCTCCACGGAGGGAAGCATCCCAGCGGCGAGCGAACGTGCGGTCTTCTCATCGAAGCAGGACACGGCCGGGATGTTCCCCCACGCTCCGTGTCCATGAGAAGGGGCCCACCCCGGGGCCCGGGGACTTGCTTTCCCCAGGAAACTTCAGGCAGGGCCCGCCACCCGCGTGGATTCCCATGCACCGGGCCCGAGACTCCGCTTCCCGTCAGGAGCGACGCGTGCTGCCATGCGGCGCGTCCGGCCGATTCCCCGACAGGAGCCCTCCGTGTCCGCCACTTCGCGTGTCCTCGAGCTCACCTCGCCTCCGCCGCTCGCGCGGGAGTTGCTGCGCGCCGCCGTGGCCCGCCGCCCTTCGCGTCCCGGCGAGGTTCCCCGGCTGGAGGTGAAGCTGCGGCACTTCTCGCCGGACCCGGTCCAGCTCGCGCGCTACCGCGAGGTCTGCGGCTTCCCCGCCGACGGACATCTGCCCTTGCCCTTTCCCCAGGTGCTCGCCGCGCCGCTGCACATCGCGCTGCTGAATCACCCGGACTTTCCCTACCGGCTGCTCGGCATGATTCACGTGCGCAATCGCATCCACCAGCACCGCCGGCTCGCGGAAGGCACCGCGCTCTCCGTGCACACGTGGGTGGAGGGCCAGCGCGAGGTGCGGCAGGGACGCGAGTTGGAGCTGCACACCCACGTCGAAGTGGAAGGCACGCGCGTCTGGAGCGCCCTCACCACCATGCTCCGCCGCCTCCCCAGCGCCGATGCGCGCCCGCGCGAGCCGAAGCCGGTGAGCCCGTCAGCCGTCACGGAAGAGGACACACTCTTCGCGAACAGCCGCCCCGCGAGCTGGACGGTGCCCGAGGACACGGGCCGGAGGTACGCGCGGGCCTCGGGGGACTACAACCCCATCCACCTGTATGCCCTCACCGCGCGCCTCTTCGGCTTCCCGCGCGCCATCGCGCACGGCATGTGGACCGTGGGGCGCTGCGTGGCGGAGATGGGCGAGGCCTCGGAGGCCTCCGCCCTCACGCTCACCTCGGAGTTCCGCCGTCCACTGCTGCTCCCCTCGCGCGTGGTGTTCCAGACGGCCCCGCGAAACGATGGCGCGGTGGCCTACCGCGTGAGAGCAGAGGACGGCCAACCCCACGTCCAGGGAGTGCTGTCTCCGGGCGCCTGAGCCACGTCTGCCCATTCCTCCACCGGTTCTCGCCCCGAGCTTCAGGGCCCCGGAGCCACACCCCGAGGCGGCTTCTGAAACAATGCCCCGGGGCCCACGCCGCGCGAGCGCTCAGCGCGGAATCAGCGAGATGTCATCCAGGTACACCGTGCCCTGGTCCCCGCCCGACGCATCCTGGAAGTACAGGTCCACCAGCGTCCCCGAAGAGATTCCCAGGCTGCTGAACGGGACGGTCACCTTCTGCCACGTGCCCGCGGCAATGGGTGCCGCCAGCGCCGAGTCCAGCGACACCGCCCCGAGCGTCTGCGTGCCGTCATGGAGCACCAGCTGCACGGCCTGTCCGCCCGTGGTGCCGCCGTGCACCCACAGCTCGATGGCCTGGTACCCGGACAGGTCCACCCCCGAGTGGTGGAACATCAGCCCCGACCAGCCATCCGGCTCGAAGCGGATGGCGTTGGAGCCCGCGTGCACCACGCCCGTCTCGTCGAGCGAGTGCGTCGCCCAGCTCCAGTCCTGGAAGCCGCCCTCCAGTGCGTCCGCGTAGATGGGCAGGCCCGCCGTCGGGTCCGGCTCCGTCTTCCCCTCCATCATCGCCACGCCCTGCGACAGCGTGACGGTGCGCGCGCCGCGCGTCCGGATGTAGTCGAGGATGGCCGTGAAGTTGGCCGTCTTGTACTGCGTGTCGCGCGTGGGCGTGCCGTCCACGAACTCGTGGAACACGAGGATGAGCCAGCTCTTCTCGGCGATGGCCTGGTCAATCCACCCGCGCACCGTGGCCACCGTCACCGAGCGCGCCACGTCATTGGCGCGCAGCTCGTACACCACCGTGTCGCGGAAGTTGCGGCCGGCGCTCACGGTGCGGCTGCTGGCGTAGTACTGCTTGATGCCCGTGAGCACGGTGCCGTTGTAGATGCCGTAGGGCACCGCGAAGTGCGGCACTGCGGGCAGGCTCAGGTTGCTCACCAGCCACGCCTGCGAGTCCTGCAGCTCGGAGGTGAGCTGGGGCGCGGTCAGCGTCGTCAGGTCCGGGTGCGTGAGCGTGTGGCTCGCGATGTCGTTGCCCTCGGTGACGAGCGTCCGCACCTGGTTCGTGGTCATGTACCCGCCCCAGCCCTGCGCGAGGGCGTTGGTGATGAGGGCGTAGGTGGCGTCCATGTTCCGCGTGTTGAGCGCCGGACGCGCCTTCGTGTACTGCGTGGCCCAGCCGTCATCCAGGGTGATGGTCACCATCCCCTGTTCGAAGGGATTGGCGGCGGACGCGGGCAGCGCCAGCGCCACGAAGCACAGTGTGACAATCCCTCTCAAAGCCTTGCGTGAGTCCAACATGGTGTTCCCCCTCCCGGCGCCACGCGGGTGTGACGCGGAGGCAGGGGCGATAGCAGACGTCCCGCACGCCGGGCAATCGAGCGGACATGCCTGCCAGTCCTCGCCTGGCGGTCACATCCGGGGCCATAAACCGGCGGAAAAGGATGGGATTCAGGATGCGCTTCACCCTGTTCGTCAGGACTCGCAGCACTTCACGAAAGGGATACGTCACATGAGGAAGATCGCGGCGCTCGCATGCCTGTTGGGACTGCTTGGGGCCCTCCCCGCCACCGCTGCCGAGCTCAAGGACGTATTCGGCAGGGAGGTTCCCATCGGCCAGGGGCGCCCCACGCTGGTGCTCTATGCCAATCGTGGCACTCGTGACGAGCTGCGTCAGAATGTCTACAAGTTCATCTACGGCGTGCGCGAGCAGCGGCCCATCGTCGTGGTGCGCGTGGACCTGCGGGACGTGCCCGGCCTCTTCAAGGGCATGGCGAAGGGTGAAATCAAGAAGAGCCACCAGGAGTCGCTCGACCTGATGAGCAAGGAGTTCCGTGAGCACGGGCAGGCGGCGCCGGCGGAGATGGACGCGTCGCTCTTCATGGTGGCGGACTCCAAGGGTGAGCCTCACCAGTCCGTCGGCCTGAAGAAGGGCTTCGACCAGGTCGTCGCGGCGGTGCTGAACCCCGCCGGGCAGGAAGTGGCCCGAGGCCCCTTCCCGGACAGCGCCCGCAAGCTCAGCCAGGCCATGGGCAACCCGCCGGCCAGGGTGGCCGGCCGTACGCCCTGACGAAGAGTGTCACCGGCCGAGCGCGGGGTGTGGAGGGGCAAGCCCTCCCCCGCCGGAAGCGGCGCGAAAGGGGCAGTCGAGCACGCTGGAGCGCCCGCTGTGGCTCCTGCCCCTCGCGGCTCAGGCGGACAGCGCCGCCGCGCCGCGCTGCCTGCCGAGCTTCAACTGGGAGCGCAGCCACGCCGCCACGGCCTCCGCGCGCTCCGCATCGGACACGTCGACGATGACCTCCCGGCGAGGCCCATCATCTCCGGGGAGCTGAAGGGTGGGGCGGTACGTCGTCCGGATGCCCTTGCCCGTCTTCTGCTGGTGGGGCTCCACCGTGACGGCATGGACTTCGTCCCACGCCACCTCCAGCCGCGCGTTGCGGCCAGAGATGGCAGGCAGGGACAGTCGCCGCGCGCGTGAATCCAGCACGAGGTCGTAGTGGCCGGACTCCACGCGCGCCCGCGTCCACCGAAGCGCATACACCCCCGCGGCCACGACGGCCCCCCAGGTGACGAGGGCCACGGGCAGCGGCGGGTCGAAGCCCGTGGGGATGCCCACGAGGAACACGGACCCGAAGCTCGCGCCGCCCACACCCAAGGCCCCAGCGAGCTTCGGCGAGATGTCATTGAACGCCACGTGCAGTCTGCCTTCCTTCTGCACGGGCACCACCGCCGTGTCCTCCGGCCGCCGGCCCCGGAACCCGCCGAGCGCCATGCCCACCATCACCAGGTTGAAGGGCATGAGGAACAGCAGCACGAGGAGGTCTCCCCCGTGGATGCCGGGCTCCAGCACGGAGTCGCTGCCATCCGGAGCGTGGAACACCGTGACGGGCGAGCCCACGGGGTAGCGCCGCACCAGCGCCTCCGCCGCACCGCTGTTGGAGGTGCTCCAGCTGGAGAAGCGGTGCTGGTTACCCTCGTACGGCCTGCCGTCGACGGAGTAGCTGTAGCGCACGGCCAGCTTGTACGTGGTGCTCTTGCTGCCCCGGGACGCGCTGACGGAGCTGTGGGTGATGGTGCCCTGGGCCGCGGGCCAGGCCGTCGCCCGGAGGCTCTTCACCATGCCGTGGAGGGCAAGCCCATCCACCGTCAGGGTGATGAGAGACCAGAAGAGCAGCAGGAACGCGAAGAAGAGGGTCGGGCCCGTCTTGCGGAGCATGGGCCAATCCTAGCCTGAGCGCGGGCGGCCTCCGTCTCAGCTCCCCGTGGCGGGCGGCTCCGCGGGGGGACGCGAAATCCACGCGGCGATGAACACGTCCAGCTCGCCGCGCATCACGTCCTTCACGCGCGGGCTGCCGGCGCCGGTGCGCGGGTCCTCCACGCGGGCGCCCCGGCCCACGTAGTAGCGCCGGGCCTCGTCCGTGGAGCCACCCTGGCCGGCCACACAGCGCGCGGCGATGTCCTTCAGTTCATCCAGCTCGCCCGCGCCGGTGAGGGTGAGCACGCGTCCGGTGGACTCGTCCTTCACCGTCACCTCCGTGCGCACGCGCTGCAGGTAGGAGCCCTCGTGGCTCTTCACCGGCCGGCCCTGCACGTCCAGCAGCTCCAGGTCGCCTTCCTCCAGCGCGCCGCCGCGGTGCACGCGCACGTACGCGCGCTGGCGCTTCTCGTCCTCCAGGCGCCGGTGCAGGCCCGCCTCGCCCGCGAGGAAGCCGTACGCGCCCGGGCCGGCGATGCGCACCACCACGCGCGCGGGCTCCTCCGCCTCGGCCACCGCCACGGCCTCGTAGCCGCGCCGCTGCGCCCAGCCCAGGTACATGGTGGCCAGCTCCTGCACCCACGCGTCCTGCGCCTCCGCCGCGTCGCTGGCGCAGATGTCCACCAGCGCCTCGTTGTCCTGCTGCGTGGCTCCGGACGCGTGCAGCGCCTCGGCCATCTGCACCTCGCGCGCGACGTCCTCCACCTGCTTCGCCGCGGAGGCGAGCTGCACCTCGTTCTTCGCCTCGCGCACCAGCCGGCGCGCGAAGAGGCACGCGGCCTCCAGCCGCTCCAACTCGTTGAGGTGCGCCTCCACCGAGCGGAAGGCGCGGATGACCTCCGCCGCGCGCGTGGGGTCATCCCAGAGGTTGGGCGCCTGCGTCTCCGCCAGCAGCGCCGCGCGCCGGGTCTCCAGCTCCGGCCGGCCCGAGGACACCGCCAGCGCGCGCGTCTTGCCCACCAGCCGGTCCATCTCGAACAGGAGCGACTTGCGGTCCAGCCGCCGCTTCACCGGGGCCGCGCGGGCGGACGGCAGGAGCAGCTGCGCGGTGGGGGAGGGCGGCGCGGCGGGGGGCTCGGCCACGGCCACCACCCGGCTTCCGGGCCGCGTCTCCACCCGCACCGGTGTGCCCGGAGGCAGCGGCTTGCGCGCAATCTCCACCGCCAGCGCCGCGGTGAGTGTCTTCTCGATTTCGCGCTGCAGGTAGCGCGCGCCGAACTGCGGCGAGTAGCCGCGCTCCACCAGCAGGTCCACCACCTGCGGTGTCACCTCCACGTCCAGCGAGCGCGCGCGGATGCCCTCGCGCTCCAGCACGCGGCCCACCTCGCGCTGGGCAATCTTGCGGATGTCCACCTTGGACAGCGGCCGGAAGTGACAGATGGCGTCGAAGCGGTTGAGGAACTCCGGGCGGAAGGACTCGCCGATGCGGCGGTCCACCTCCGTCACCATCTCCTCCGCGCGCTTGTGGCCCACGAAGCCCATGCCCGACTCGCGGTACACCTCCGCGCCCACGTTGGACGTGGCGACGATGAGCGTGTTGTTGCACGACACCGTCTCACCCGCCCCGTTGACGAAAGTGCCCTCGTCGAAGAGCTGGAGGAAGCGGTCGTGCACGCTGCGCGCCGCCTTCTCGAACTCGTCGAGCAGCAGCACGGTGAACACTTTTCCATCGAGCAGCGCGCTCAGCTCGCCCCGCCGCGTCTCCAGCGCGGGGGCCCACGCCGCGCCGAAGGGGACGCTCTCGTCACCGTCGTTGGGGTAGTCCGCCATGTTCAGGCGCACCAGCCTGTCCGCCGAGCCGAAGAGGTACTCCGCCAAGAGCTTCGCCAGCTGCGTCTTGCCCACACCGGTGGGGCCCGCGAAGAGGAACACACCCAGCGGGCGGCGCGGGTCATTGAGGCCCGCCTTGAGCAGCGCCACCGAGCGCAGCACCGCGCCCACCGCGTCCGTCTGGCCGAGCAGCCGCTCCCCGAAGAAGCGCTCCGTCTCGTCCAAATCCAGCGGCATCGCGTCGTCCACCACGAAGCGCGGCAGGCGCGTGGCGGAACAGAAGCGGGTGAGCACGTCCTCGGGACCGACATGGTCCTTGGCCGCGCTCGCGGCCTCCGCCGCCGTCTCCTTGAGCAGCTCAATCGCCTTGCGCGGCATCCGCTGCGCGAGCAGGAACTTGGCCGACAGGCGCAGGGCGAGGTCACACGCGGCCGGGTCGATGGGCAGCCGCAGCTCCTTCTCCAGCTCCTCCGCCACGCGTCCCAGCACCCAGCGCGCCTTCTCCAGCGGGGGCTCGTGCAGGGGCAGCAGGTGGAGCCGCTCGGCGAGCGCCTCGTCCGAGCGCAGCAGCTCCTGCACGCGCTTGGGCTCGGTCTCGAAGATGAAGCGCAGGCCGCCGGTGCGCAGCGCGCGCACGGCCACCGGGGCCAGGGGGCCACCGAGGGCCGCCGGCAAGTCGCGGATGTAGACGATGGGACAGGAGTGACGGCCCAGGTGCGCGAGCAGCTCCTCGAAGCTCTCCGCGGCCTGGCGCTGGGTGCTGCGCGCGAGGATGTTGGCGACGGACACCTCCACCAGCCGTCCCTGGGCCAGCTCGGCGTCCACGCGCCCTTCCGCGATGCGGCGCGCCACCTCCTGGACGAGGGCGCTCTTGCCCACGCCGGGCTCGCCCGCCAGCAGCGGGTGCTTGCCGCCCCGGGTGAGCAGGCCGAGCACCTCCGTCACGGCGGCGTCCACGCCGTGGGCGGCCGGCAGCTTGCCCTCCCGCGCCAGCGCGGTGAGGTCGCGGTCGATGAGCCGTTCCTGGTCCTCGCTCTTCCTCGTCGCCATGTCGTCAGACGCCCCCTCGCCGGTTGCGCACTCTAACCTTGCTGAACCGCCGTGGTGAGCGCGCAATCCCGAGGAGTCGCCAGCGGGCCCCGGAAGGCCGGGGCCGGGCGGCGAGTGGCCGCTCTCAGGGTGTCGGGGCGGGCGCCGGCCCAGGCCGGGCCGGGGGAATGGCCCGCAGGTACTCGTAGATGGCCCGCAGGTCCGCGTCCCGCATCATCCCGTAGATGGGCCAGGGCATCACCTGGAGGATGTCCCCGCTCGGCTCCCGGCCGGTTCGCATCAGGGCGAGGAACTCCTCATAGGTGAGACCCGCTGGCAGGCCCTGCGCGTCGGGGGTGAGGTTCCGGGACACCACACCACCCGGAAGGAAGAGCATTCCGCCCGCCAGGAAGTTCTCGGTGTTCACCTGCGTCGGCTCTCCCAGGAAGGGGTTGCCGCCGGGGGCATAGGGCGGGTTGGTGTGGCAGTCATTGCAGGCGGCCTGGGAGTTGACGATGTAGCTGCCCAGTCCCACCAGGTCCCGGTCCAGCCCCGTCAGGTTGACGGGCACCGGCGAGTGCATCAGTCCCATCTCGATGCGCTCGCGGTCCTCGGCTCCCACCGGGACCTGACTCTGCTCGTCCTGTGGAAGGTCCGACGTGGTGCCGTCCGACCCGCAGCCGAGGGCAAGTCCCGTCGTGACGGTGAGCAACCCCAGCCCCGCCGCCGCCCAGTGGCCCATCCGGAAGTCCTTCATGTGCGCGCATCCTTTCCCTGCTCCCGGGAGGTCCCGGTGGCGGGAGGCTAGGGACGGCGAGGCGCGCGGCCATGCTGCGTGCCGGTGTGGGGGCCGAGTCGCCCGGTGTACACCCGAAGCACGGCACTGCCCCACGGGGCATGGAAAGCGGAAGTCGGAGGACTCGAACCTCAAGCCGGAGTTCCGGCTCGCACCCGTTAGCAGCGGGGCCAGGCGCCATCGCCAGTCCAACTTCCAGAAAAGACGGAGCAGGGTGGAGTCGAACCACGAGCCCACGAGGGGCTCTCCTGGTTTCCAACCAGGCGACCGGCCACCCGGTCTGCATGCTCCAGAGAAGACAGCGGAAGGCAGGGGACTCGAACCCCAAGCGCAGTGCGCTCGCACCGTTTTCGAAACGGGCCGCCGGCCTCCGGCGTCGACCTCCCAGGTGAAAAGTGCCGGCAGCAGCGTTCCCGCCTGCCGGCGCGCGGGGAGGTCCGCGTGGAGCGGGAGGCCCACCTCTGGTGGGACTTCCTAGGGGCCACCTCTGGTGGTTCCCCTATTGCTCCGCGACCTCACTCCTCCAGCTCCACGTGCCAGTACGCCATGTCACCCAGGAACTTGGCCCACGACACGGGCATGCCCTTCTCGAACAGGAAGGTCAGGTGCAGTGCCTCGGGCAGCTTCTTCGGCTTCGCCGGCGTGCTGCGCAGCGCCATCTTCGCCACCACCGGCGTGCGGTTGCCCTTCTTCTGGTTGCAGGGCACACACGCGATGACGACGTTCTCCCAGCAGGTCTTGCCACCCTGCGCGCGGGGGAGGACGTGGTCGTACGTGGCCTCGGGCCGCGACACCTTGCTGCCGCAGTACTGGCAGCGGCAGTTGTCGCGCAGGTACACGTTCTCCCGGCTGAACTTCACGCCCTTGGGACCCCGGCGCAGCCCGCGGATGAAGCGGATGACGGACGGCATCTTCACCGCCACCGTCACCGAGCGCACGAAGCGGTCCTCGTACTCCTCGACCACCTCGACCTTGCCCTGGAAGATCAACATCACCGCGCGCTGCCAGGGGACCCGCGCGACGGGCTCGTAGGATTGACTCAGTACCAGCGTCTCCATGACACGGCGCCTCTCGGGTTGATGTCCACGGCGAGATTCGAACTCGCACTCGGCCGGGTTTGAGCCGGCGGCCTCTCCCAATTGGGCTACGTGGACGTGCTTCGGGAGCTTCTTCTGACCACACCTCTGTACGACTCACTGCGACTGCATGTGCACGCCCCGGGGATCGAACCCGGCAGATACGGTGTGTGGGACCGTCGCCGTCTCCAGCTGGCTCGGCGTGCATGAAAGTTGCGGAGCAGGGAGTCGAACCCTGCGACCCGGGCTTATGAGGCCTGGTGGGACGTCCGGTCCCACTCCGCATCAAAGACGTTGGTATGTGCTCCCGGCAGGACTCGAACCTGCGACCGTGCGCTTAGGACGCGCCCGCTCTGAATCCACTGAGCTACGGAAGCGTGTGGCAGTTGCCTCTGGCAGGGCTCGAACCTGCGGCCTCACGGTTCGGAACCGTGCGCTCTCATCCAACTGAGCTACAGAGGCGTGAAGTGGAACCACCGGGATTCGAACCCGGACATCTCGGGTGCAAGCCGAGCGCTCTCCCATTGAGCCATGGCCCCATGAAACGGTACCGCGGTGCGACGAGTGCTCCCGGTCGGGTTCGAACCGACGACCCCCGGTTTACGAAACCGGTGCTGCTACCAGCTGAGCTACAGGAGCGTCTGAGACAGGCCGCCAGGGTGTTGATCCCCGCTGGCTTCGATTTGGAGTCGAGGCTGCTCCCCGGAGCGCGGCCTATGAAGGTGCTGCTTGCTGCGTGCTGCGAGTGCCGGCCCCCGGAATCGAACCGAGTCCTCCTGTGCTTCAGACAGGCGCGCGGACCACCTACGCCAGGCCGGCAGATGCTTCTTGTGAGACGGAGAGGCCAGTGCGGGAGTCGAACCCGCCTCAAACGGTTTTGCAGACCGCTGCCGCCCCAGGCGGAACAGGCCATGTGAATCAGCTCCCCGGGAAGGACTCGAACCTTCAACCCCGCGGTTAACAGCCGCGTGCTCTGCCATTGAGCTACCGGGGAATGTGCTGCGCTTGCTGCGTGCTATCGAGAACCAGGGGCAGGAATCGAACCTGCGCTTGCGGAGTCAGAATCCGCCGTCGTAGCCGTTTGACCACCCTGGTAGAGAAGACGTGAAAGCGGGTGACGGGATTCGAACCCGTGTCGTCGGTATGGGACACCGAAGTCCTGCCGCTGGACGACACCCGCGTGAGTACCTCCGGAGGGATTCGAACCCTCACCGCCCGGGTAAGAGCCGGGTGCTCAGCCGTTGAGCTACGGAGGTGTTTGCGTGCCGCCCCTGGAGTGAGCGGGCGGCGTGCTTTCACCACTGCGATTCAGTTGTCAGAGAGTTGCTGCTGGTTGACCAGAGGGAATCGAACCCTCTTCCCCGGGGTCACATCCCGGTGGCTCACCATTCGCCGTTGGCCAACATGAAGTCGGGGCACCCGGAGTCGAACCGGGACCGCCCGCTTATCAAGCGGGAGCTCTGCCTTTGAGCCATACCCCGTGCACTGCAATGTGTTGCGTATCTGGGTGACAGGATTTGAACCTGCGGCCTCACGGACCCGAACCGTGCGCTCTGGCCAGACTGAGCTACACCCAGGAGTGGTGCTGCGAATCTGCGGTGATGGGGACGCTGGGAGTCGAACCCAGCGGGCCCTCTCGGGCTCCAGCTCTACAGGCTGGCGCGTCTCCGTAACGCTCTACGTCCCCGGATGGAGCGGGAGCCCAAAAGCCGAGAGGCCGGGGTCCCTTTGGGGAGCCCGGCCTCTGCATGGCTTCGCGTGTCGGAGACACGACGGGAGCGTCAGCAGGAGTCGGGCGAGAGGCCGTGATACGAGCGGAGTCCCACGGAAAAGCTTGGGACGGCGGCGGGGCGCATGCACGGGAGGACAGAGATGCTGTGCCAGGGGTTGTTCTTCAACTGGGACTGCGTCGGGCTCTTCCGGTTCGTCGTATTCATGGCCACCGCTCCTTTCATGGGGGACTGACGCGGCGATAATTCGTCCCTGACAGCGCTCTGATTTCTTTTCCGTGCGGGGCCCTCCGAGCCCGCGCCTGCTCGGCGGTGTGTCCCGCCGGGGCCAGGGGCCGGTGCCTACGTTTGCGGGCATGAGCAAACCGATGAGGCCCGAGGGGAAGCAGGTCACGGACGCCAGCGCCACTGAAGGAGGGGCAGGCCAGGCAGTGGCGAAGGAGGGGGCGGAAGCCTCCCCGCCCGGTGCCTGGAACGGCCACATCCCCGAGGGCTTCACCGAGCGCTTCGCCGACGTCAACGGCGTCCGGCTGCACTACCTCACGGGTGGCCAGGGCAGTCCGGTGGTCCTGCTCCATGGCTATACGCAGACGGGCTACGCGTGGCACTCCCTCATGCCGTTGCTCGTCCGGCGGCACACGGTCATCGTCCCGGACCTGCGCGGTGCAGGGGGCTCGGACAAGCCGGTGTCCGGCTACGACAAGAAGAACATGGCCGTGGACATCCACGAATTGGTGTCGTCCCTGGGGTTCGAGCGCGTCACCATCGTCGGGCACGACATTGGAATGATGGTGGCCTATGCCTTCGCCGCGCAGTCCCCGGAGGCGACCGAGCGCGTGGTGCTGATGGATGCCTTCCTGCCCGGGATTGGGAACTGGAGGAACTTCGGGCTCGCGAAGGACACGTGGCACTTCCACTTCTTCGGCGAAGTGCCGCTGGCCCTGGTCCAGGGGCGCGAGCGCATCTACTTCGAGCACTTCTGGAATGACTTCGCGGCCGACCCCCAACACTCGGTGCCGGAGGAGGACCGCCGCATCTACACGGCGGCCTACGCGCAGCCGGGAGGCATGCGCGCCGGCATGGAGTACTTCCGCGACTTCGAGCGGGATGCCCGGGACTTCGCCCAATTGGGCACGAAGCGCCTGGAGATGCCGGTGCTGGTCCTCGCCGGCGAGAAGTCCGGCGGCAGGTTCCTCATCGAACAGGTCGAGCAGGTGGCTTCCGATGTCCGGGGCGAGGTGGTGACGGGCTCTGGGCACTGGCTGATGGAGGAGGCGCCCGGGAAGGTGATTCCCGCCATCAGCGGGTTCGTCGACGCTTCCGCCTGAGGCCGCGCCCTGGCGCCGTAAGGGAGAGCAGGGGGAAGAAGCGTCGCGCAGGAGGGGTTGCTCAGGAGGAGGTCGAGATGCCCACGTTGTCGCTGCCAGCCCAGGGGAAGCACCACACCCGCCGGGCCGGGCTGCGCCTTCGTTCGTGCATCCGTCACCGGGCAGCCGCCTGGCTCCTCGCTCGCGCAGGGACGCCTCGCTCGTAGAGGGGTCTCGCGCTTGCTGAGTGGAGCTCGTGCTCGCCGCACCGCGTGACAGCACGCGGGAGTGCCGTGCCGTGGGGCCCCGCCCCACATGTCGCTCCGACCTTCCCCCCTGAGTCGTCATCCCACCCCCTGCCCCCGGGAGAGCCATGCGCTACCTCGCCCTTGCCATGAACCTGGATGGAACCCTTGCGACCGGCGGCCGTGCCGATGAGGCCGCGCTGGCGGCGCTCTCGCGCCTGCGCCACACCGGGCGCCGCGTCATCCTGGTCACCTCGCGGAGGCTCGCGGACCTCACGTCTGTCTTCTCGTCCCTGGAGCTCTTCGACTGTGTCGTCGCGGAGAACGGCGCGCTCCTCTACTGGCCCGCGCGCCGCGAGAGCACGGCCCTGTGCCGCCCGGTTCCCGAGTCCTTCGTCCGCGCGATGCTCCAGCGTGGTGTCACCCCGCTCGTGCGCGGACAGGCGGTGGTCTACGCCCCGCGCGCCCAGGCCGGCGCGTTCGTGGAGGCCGTGGGCGAGCTGGGCCTCGAGCTGCAGGTCATCTTCGCCGGGGAGCGCGTTCTCGCCGTGCCGCCGGGCATCAACAAGGGAGAGGGACTGCGTGAGGCCCTGCTGTCGCTCGGGATGTCGGTGCACGAGGTCGTCAGCCTCGGCGCCGGTGCCAACGACCACTCGCTGCTCGACGTGAGTGAGTGCGCGGTGGCCGTCGCCAACGCCCTGCCGGCGCTCAAGGAGCGGGCCGCCTTCACGACGCGCGGCGCGGCGGGCGCGGGGGTGGTCGAGCTCGTCGAGGAGCTGGTCCAGCACGACCTCCGGACGGACGGGGTGTGGACACCTCAAGACTCGCTGACCCTCGGGTATGGCCCGTCGGGTGAGCGCGTGGGCATCCCCGCGTACGGAGAGAACCTCCTCGTCGTCGGACCGCGCGGTGACGAGGGGGCCAGCTACGTGCAGGGCTTCCTCGAGCGCCTCCTCCAGCGGAGGTACCAGCCCTGCGTCATCGACTGCATCGGGGACTTCGAGCCGCGCGACGACATGGTGAAGCTGGGCGACAGGCTGCACGTCCCCCGGGTGTCCCAGGTGATGGCGGCGCTGACGGCCCCTGCCGTGAAGCCCGTGGTGAGCCTCGCCGCGCTGGCGCCCGAGGCGCAGCCCGGCTTCTTCCGCGAGCTGCTGCCGGCGCTCGAGGGGATGCGGCTGCGGACGGGGCGCCCCCACTGGCTCATCGTCAACGGCGCGCAGCGCCTGTGGCCCGCCGGAGCGCGGGACGCGCTTCGCGACGCGCCGAAGCTCGGGGAGACACTCCTGCGGGTCGAAGACCCGGGCGCGGTGGCGCGCCCCATCCTCGAGCAGATGGATGTAGCGGTGGGCGTGGGGCCGGCGCCTGCCCGGGCCCTCCAGCAGCTCGCCGGTGCAATCGAGGAGACGGCGCTGCACCTGCCCCTGTCCGCGGGGGCGGAGCATGCGGTGCTCGCCTGGTTCATCGCGGAAGGGCGCTGGCCGCTGCGGCTCCGGGCCCCGCCGCGGCGGGCCGAGCGCCTGCGCCGTGTCCCCGAGCAGGTGGAGGGGGACCTGGGCGCGCTCGGCTTCACCTTCCGGGGCCGTCGCGGGCGGACCAGCCCGCGAGCCCACAACCTGCGCGCCTTCTGCCGCCTGGCGGCGCAGGTGGACGACGACACCTGGCTCTTCCACCTCTGGAACGGAGACTTCTCACGCTGGCTCCGGGACGTTCTGCACGACGACGCGCTCGCCCGGAAGGTCGCCGCCATCGAGTGCCGCTACGAGCTGCCCGCGTCGGACAGCCGCCGCGAGGTGTGCGGCGCCATCACCCACCATTACGCGCTGGCGGCCTGAGGCGGGGGCGGCTGGTGCGCCCGAGCATCCACCCAGGAGCGTCACATGTTCACCGATATCTCGCTCGTGCTGGCCATCGTGCTGGTGACCATCGTCCTCTTCTCCCTGGAGCGAATCCCGCTCGAGGTCACCTCGCTGGCCGTGGTGTGCCTGCTGGGGCTCACGGGCGTGCTGACGCCCGCGGAGGCCTTCGCCGGGTTCTCCAACGAGACGGTCATCTTCATCTTCGCGCTGCTGGCGATGACCGAGGGGCTGGCCTCCGCGGGGGTGATGCACCGGGCCGGCGCCTGGCTGTCCCACCTGGGCCGGCTCGGGCCGAGGGGCTTCCTGCTGGGGGTGATGGTCCTGGTCGCGGCCTTCTCCTCGGTGGTCTCGAACACGGTCACCACGGCGGCCTTCCTGCCGGTCGTCCTGCGCGGAGCGAAGGCCGCGGGGCTGCGCCGCAGCTGGGTGCTGATGCCGCTCGCCTTCGCGTCCATGTTGGGTGGGATGGGCTTTCTCTACGGCACCTCCACCAACCTGGTGGTCTCCGCGCGTCTGGAGGACCTCGGCCTCGGGCCCATCGGCCTCATCGAGCTGACACCCGCCGGGCTGCCCCTGGCGCTCCTGGGAATCGTGCTGGTCGTCCTCCTGGCGCCCCGGCTCCTGCCTGTTCGCACGGGCGCGGAGGCGGACGGCGGGCAGGGCCGCCACTTCGTCACCGAGGCCCGGGTGCCCCACGGCTCCCGGCTCGTGGGGAAGGGACTGGACTGGCTCGAGCGCCGCCTGGGGCTGGAGGTGGTGTCGCTCACGCAGGCCGGCTCCATGCTGGCACTGGGGCCGGGCGTCCTCCTCTCGCCGGGGGACCGGCTGCTCCTCAGCGGGCGGCGCCGGGACATCCTGCGTCCGGTGCAGCTGCGCGGCCTGGAGACGGCGCACGGCGTGGACACGCGCACTTCGCGGCGCGGGTCGGAGCCCGTGCTCGCCGAGGCCATCGTCCAGCCGACGAGCGGGCTTGCGGGAGTGCGGGTGGGCGACGTGGGCTTCTCGCGGCGCTTCGGCGTCCGCCTGCTGGCGCTGCACCGCCACCCGTCCATCCAGCGGCCCCTGCGCTCCCAGGAACTGGGTTCCCTGCGGAACGTGCGGCTGCAGCCGGGAGATGCGCTGCTGCTCGCGGGCCCGCGTGAGCGCCTTCACGCGCTGGTGGACGAGCCCACGCTGCTGCTGATGCCGGACCTGGGCTTCCTGCCGCTGCCGCGCCGCTCGCGGGCGCTGCTCGCCGGCCTCATCTTCGTCGCCGCGCTGGTGGCGGGCTCGAGCGGCGCGGTGTCCCTGGCGTTCGCGGGAGTGGCCGGCGTGCTGCTCATGGTCCTCACCGGGTGCCTGGACGCGAAGCTCGTGTTCCGCATCGACTGGCGGGTGGTGCTGCTCATCGGGTCGATGATGGCGCTCGGGCTGGCCATGGAGAAGAGCGGGGCGGGGCAGCTGCTCGGCGGCTTCGCCGCGGGGCTCGCGGAGGTGGGTGGCCCCCGACTGGTGCTGCTGTGTCTGATGGTGCTGACCGTCATCCTCTCCATCCCGATGAGCAACCAGGCCGCGGCGCTCGTCATGCTGCCGGTGGCGTTGAGCGCGGCGTCGGGGCTGGGCGTGGACCCGCGCGGCTTCGCCATGGGGATTGCGCTCGCCGCGTCGTGCTCGTTCCTCACGCCCCTCGAGCCGAGCTGCATGCTCGTCTACGGGCCCGGGCGCTACCGCTTCAGCGACTTCCTCCGGCTCGGAGGGCCGCTCACCGCGCTGATGCTCGCCGCGCTCGTGCTGCTCGTCCCCTGGGTGTGGCCTCTGCACGGGCGGTGAGGCATGGGGGAAGACAGTCCACGGACGGCGAGGCACGGCCGGTTGCCAGACGGTATTGGCGCACGACCGCCGTGCTCGCCGTGTCGGACCGCGGCATGTCGAGGCGCCTCCCACTTGGAGAAGCGCCCCAGGAACACGCTGTCCGAGGACTAGTACGGGCTCAGCGCGAAGGCGGACACCCGGCCATCCGGGATGATCGCCACCCGGTAGCGCAGCGTCGTGGAGCCGGCCTTCACCAGGTACGTGTAGACGCGGTCATCGCCCAGCACTTCCCGCTTCGCCAGGACGAGCGGTCCCGACGGCCCCAGGCTCTGCAGCAGCGACTGGTAGTACGGCACGGCCTCCGGGAAGAACCACCCGGGGACGTACGCGAACTCGGCCGGGTTCAGCGTTCCTGCCCGCAGCTGCTCGAGCAGCGTCGCGAGCCGGGCGGTGACCTCCGGCTCGAGGTCCGGAATGGCGGCCAGCGGAGGCACGGCGAGCGCGGGGTTGACGATGGCGGCGATGCCATTGACGAAGGCCGCGGGGTCCGCCTGATTGAAGTTGAGCAGCACGATGATGGAGAGGTCGTCGCCGAGGAAGCGGTAGTAGGCGGACATGAAGCCCTGCCATGAACCGGTGTGCTGGTGCAGGGGCTGGCCGTTGCGCTCCTGGAGGACCCACCCGAAGCCGTAGGGGTAGGAGGCGCCGCTGTCGAGCTTCACGGGCGTCAGGATGTCCCGCCAGCTCGCCTTCGTCAGGACGGCGCGGTCATCCACGGCTTCATCCCATGCCAGCATGTCCTTCAGGGAGAAGTAGAGCGAGCCGTCCCCCGTGGTGTTGAGGGAGGGGGAGACCCACTCCTGGTTCTTCACCACCCCGTCGAGCATGCGGTAGCCGGCCGCGCGGTTCGGAACGATGTCCGCCTCGCTGATGCCGCGCGCCGTCTTCATGCGGGTGGGCTTGAACACCTGCTCGCCGAGGACGTTGACGTAGGAGGTGCCCGCGACCCGGTTCACCAGGAGGCCCAGCAGGACGTAGCCGGAGTTGCTGTAGCTCCATCGCAGGCCGGCGGGGAAGTCCAGGGGCAGCGTGTAGAGGAACTGCGCGAACTCCGCGTCCGTGTAGTCCTTGCGCACGTCGATCAGCCCATCCAGGTCCCCGAGGCCGGAGGTGTGTGTCAGCAGGTGGCGAATCGTGATGGGGGCCCAGGTCGCGGGCGCGTCGGGGAAGTACTTCTTGATGCTGTCGGACAGCGAGATGCGGCCCGCCTCCACCTGGAGCATCACCGTCATGGCGGTGAACTGCTTGCCCAGGGAGCCGGACTGGAAGAGGGTGTCCGGGGTGACGGGAACCTGATGCTCCAGGTTCGAGAGGCCATACCCCTTCGCCACGATGACCCTGCCGTGGCTGACGACGGCCACCGCGACGCCCGGCGCATTCTGCCGCTTCTGCTCCGCGCGCACGAAGGACTCGATGCGCTCACGGAGCGGTTCATGGGCTGAAGCGGGATGGCCCGCGAGCAGACCCACGAGGAACACCATCGCCAGGGAAAAGGACTGCCACGAACCGCGCATGGGAGCTCCAGAGGCCCCGGGCAGGGATTGCCCACGGGCCCGCGCAGGGGACCACCGTCCTTCCACGGTGGTAAAGGATTCGGAGGAGGGGAGCTACGATAGTTGTCGTACGATGGGTATCGTTGGGCTCCGGAGTGGCCGCTCCGTTACGTTCATGGGAGCCTGCAACCCGCGATGATGAGCCCCGTGGTAGACTCACTCGCCTGGATGGGGAGGGCCGCCCGGCCCTCCATGGTGTGATTGCCCTCATGGCCCTCGTGACGTCAGCCCTGGTGAGCACTGGAAGCCGCCAGGTCGCGGACGGCCGGGTCCTGCTCGCACACGGCCGGGCCACGGCCTGGCTTGGGACGGACGCCACGCGCCTTTCCTAGCGTGCGGCGTCCCCCCCTCCCATTCAGCCCTGAGCCTCGGCGTCGTCCCCGGGTGCGCGACAGCGCCACCGCTGTCGGGGCGCACCCACGTCCATCCTCCTGCCGCCTCCGTCTCTCATTGCAAAGGAACCCCCATGCACACCCCACATACCGTTGCCGTCACCGAGCTGGACCTGGAGCGCCTGCAGCGGGTGCTCGACCTCCACGGAAGTGACGCTCCCTCCGAGCACACCGAGGCGCTCGAGTGGAAGCTCTCGAAGGCGCGCGTCACCTCCCCCGAGGCCGTGCCGCCGGGCCTCGTGACGATGAACAGCACCGTCCTCTTCGAGGACGAGGGAAGGGGCGAGTTCCAGCAGGTGACGCTCAGCTACCCCAAGGACTCGCGGAGTGCTCCCGGCCGCGTGTCGGTGCTCGCGCCGGTGGGCGTGGCCCTCCTGGGGCTGTCGCTGGGGCAGCGCGTGGAATTGGAGGTGCCCGGTGGCCGTCGGCGCCGGCTGCGCGTGGTGGCCGTGCCCTACCAGCCCGAGGCCGCGGGACACTTCCATCTGTGAGCGCGTCCGAGCTCGGGAACGACACCATGCGCGAGGACCGCTGGCAGCACCTCCTCCACGCCGCTTTCCTGCTCGAAGAGGAGGACAGCGCGGCGCGGGCCCGGGGCGACACGTCTGGAACGGAGGAGCGCCAGCGGCGGGTGAAGCGGCTCCTGGACAGCCTGCTCGAGGTGTTCCCCTCCAGCCTCGACCCCGTCGACGACTTCGAGGGCTACGCCGTGCGAAGGCTGGCCCAGGTGCTCCTGCGCACGCTGGAGTAGACCTCCGTCCACGCAAGAGGCCCCGGAGCTCGTGAGCCCCGGGGCCTCTGTTTTCTCACGCGCCCATCGTGGGGATGACCGCCGTCAGGTTGACCAGGGCATCGCGCTTCACGCCGTGCTTCACGAAGTCCTGCACGGCGCGGGCGAGCGTCGCGGCCAGCAGGCCCAGCAGGGGCAGGTGCGCGCCGCCCTCGCAGGTGGCCTGGCCCGCCGTGTCCTCGGCATCCGGGGTGAAGCGCTCGTCCCAGCGCACCAGACCGAAGGTGCCGTCCGCGCTCACCGCCCCGTGCACCAGCGGCTTGCCCGCCTTGCGCGCGTACTCGCTGAGCAGCAGGCGGCTGTCCCGGTTGTCGAAGCAGTCCACCAGCAAGTCACCCCCGCCGCACAGCGCCTCCACGTTGTCGCGGGTGAGGCGCACGCCGAAGGACTCGGCCTTCACGCCGTGCAGGTTGAGCAGCTGCAGCTTGAGGGCCTCGGCCTTGTTCTTCCCCACCGAGGGCTTCACGTACGCCTGGGCGAGCAGGTTCTTGGACTCCACCCGGTCGAAGTCGATGAAGGCCAGCTGGGCCTCCAGGTTGCGGCACAGCACCGCCGCCGAGGAGCCAATGGCCCCCACGCCACAGAAGAGGATGCGCATGGCCTCACCTCACCGGGCGCCGAACGGCACCTTGGGGCGCAGGTAGATGCGCTCGTCGCCGCGCGCACCGCGGAACCGGTCCACCACGTAGTGCTGGAACGCGTCCTCGCGCAGATGGTTCAGGTGCAGCCCGGGCACCCCGCCGGAGCGCACCAGCTCCGCGGCGATGCGCCGCACGTCCGTGTCCGACACCGGCCGGTCCAGCTCCACCGGCACGTCCGCGGACATCCCGTCATAGGTGATGTTGAGCGTCGCCATGGCCTCTCGTGCCTCCTCACGCCGCGGGCGGGACGCGAGGAGCGCGGCCGGCCGGGCACTGTCGCCGGGACGCGGGCGGCGGGGGCTTCCTGACGTTTCCCGAGGCCCGGGGCCCGCAAAGCAGACAGCCCGGCTCCCGTAGGCGGGGAGCCGGGCTGCCTGGAGCACCTCCGCGTGGGAGGGGTTACCGCGGGGTGCTATCAGTGACGGGAGCCGGTGCCTGGATGCGCGCCCTCATGACGGTGGGGAGCAGGGGCACGGCGCCGATGAAGCCCGAGTAGGCCATCCGGTTGGGCGAGCACCAGCCGGGGTTGGCCACCTTGTCGGTGGTGAAGTTGGAGATGAGCGCGGTGGTGATTTCGTCCGGCGTGGCCTTGGGGTTCATCTCGAGGAAGAGGGCCACCACGCCCGCCACGTGGGGCGACGCCATGGAGGTGCCGCTGAGGACGCGCGTCGCATCGTCGCCGTAGTGCCACGAGGAGGTGATTTTGTTGCCGGGCGCGAAGACGTCCACGCAGTCACCCCAGTTGGAGAAGGACGCGCGTTGGTCCCCGTCGTCGGTGGCGGCCACGGTGATGGCCTCCGGCGTGCGCGCGGGCGAGTGCTTGCAAGCGTCCGCATCCTCGTTGCCCGCGGCGACGACGTAGGTGACGCCCGAGGCGATGGACTGGCGGACCGCGTCGTCGATGGCCTGGTCGGTGTCACCGCCGAGGCTCATGTTGGCGACCGCGGGGGACTGGTGGTTCTTCGTCACCCAGTCGATGCCGGCGACGACGCCCGAGGTGGAGCCGGAGCCGTCACACCCGAGCACGCGGACGGAGTGGATGCTGGCGTTCTTGGCGAGGCCGTAGGTGCTGCCCGCCACGGTGCCCGACACGTGCGTGCCGTGGCCGTGGCAGTCATTGCCCTTCATGCTGTCGCCCACGGAGTCGAAGCCGAGCGAGGCCCTACCGCCGAACTCCTGGTGCGAGAAGCGCACGCCCGTGTCGAGGATGTACACGTGCACGCCCAGCCCCGTGGCGGTGTACATGTAGAGCCGGTCGAGCGGCAGGTCGCGCTGGTCCACCCGGTCGATGCCCCAGGTGGGGCGGGGCTGGCTCTCGGCGAGGGAGACGACGCCGTTCTCCTGCACGTAGGCCACCGCCGGGTCATTGGCCATGGCCCGCGCCTGGGCCTCGCTCATCTTGCTGGCGAAGCCGCGCAGCGCGTGCTCGTACACGGCGAAGGCGCTGCCGCCGTACTTCGCGGTGAGGCTGTGCGTGGCCTGCGTCACCGCCACCTGCGCCACGCTCTGCTCCGGCGCCTTCAGCACGATGATGTACTCGCCCGGCACCTTCTTGCGGACGGTGAGGAACTTTCCGGTGCGCTGCTGGCTCAGGGTGATTCGCTTCGCGGCCGGGTCTCTGCACGGCGCCTGCTGCGACGCACACCCACCCAGGAACACCAGCGCGCCCACGGTGAGCGTCCACTTCAAGATGTGTCGATACATGTTTCACCTTCGGGAAAGGAGTTGTCCGGGTGAAACGAATCGACGTTTAAGGCGGTTTATCCCTGATTCGGCCCCCTGGGATGAGACAGCGGTCGGTCAATGAACAGGCGTGCTCAACGCGACCAGTCGATGGCGTCGAGGAGCGCGTGGAGGCGGGCTCCACGCTGTGGGTGCACGGAAGCCACCCATGCAACACGTCCCACCAGGTGCGCCCTGAAGTCAGGATGACCTGTATGGTTTTGCGTCGACGGGCCCTGCCGGATGCAGTTGGTCAGGGTGGCCTTGAGTGTGTCGAAGTCGGCGCGTGGCACATTGGGACGCGCGTTGACCACGACGCCGGCCACCTGCTGCCGGACGCTCTGGCGCAGCACGCGCGTCTTGCGGACGTTGGGGACGAAGCCTTCGTCGCGGATGACGGTCTCCACGAGGTGGCGGAAGCGCTCCAGGGCGTGGGACAAGTCCTCGCCGCCGGAGAAGACCAGGTCATCCGCGTAGCGCGAGTAGCGCACGCCCATGGAAGCGGCGAGTGTGGACAGGCGGACGTCCAGCCCCCATGCACACAGGTTGGCGAGCGCGGGTGAGGTGGGCGCGCCCTGGGGCAGGTGGGGCGAGGAGAGGCGGGCCCGTGCGCGCCAGTGGGCGTCGATGTCCTCCACGGAGGCGGGGCGCGGCATGTCGCGCAGCACGAGGAGGGGCAGGGCGTGGGTGCAGAGGGAGGCCAGCGTGCTCGACACGGCCTCCGGGTAGCCGGCGGTGCGGAAGACGCCGAAGACGCGGCCGGCGGAGATGGAGGTGAAGAAGTCCTCCAGGTCCATGCGCAGCAGCACGTGCTGGCCCACGTGGGGCGCGGCGAAGGTGAGGACGGAGCGGCCCTGCTGGAAGGCATGGGCTGACTCGTGGGGAGGAATGGCGTCCAGGATGGCGTGGAGCACCTGCCGCTGGAGCGCCTTGAGTCGGGCCTTGGGAGATTCCAGCAGGCGCACGCCGCCCGTGCGCTTGGGCACCCAGCGCCATTGATAGTGGAGCAGGCGCGTGTCACGCGCGGAGTGACTGTAGCCCTTGCGGTCCGCCAGCCAGTCCAGGTCCTCGTCGGACAGGCCGAGCCACGCGGCGAGCTCACCCGTGGTGGGCAGGGCGGGCACGGGCCAGCGCATGCGCCCCATGTCCGTGGGGGCGACGAGCCAGTGCCGGATGCGCGGGCGCGTGTCTGGATGGGCCATGGCCTGCCGGAAGGAGGGCAGGTGCGCGATGTAGCGGGCCAGTGTGTCGGGCGCGTCCACGGGGGGACGGTGGAAGCCGCGGCGGACATTTCGGACGACGCCGGTGAGCCACTGGAAATGCTGGCCGAGCGCGGTGACGGCGCGCTCGTGCATTGCAATGGACGTCCATTCGCCTGCCAGGAGCGCGCTGGCGAGTCCGCGGGCAAGGGTGTGAAGAGGCTTCTTCATCGTGCCTGGGGCGGGTGTGCGGCGGTGGGCCCCATCCTGTCCTGTCCTACGTGCCCCGCGGTGCGCAACGCGCACTACCGGGCATGTGCTGTGAAGTCCGACGTCCCACGGCATCCCCGGGGTAGCCCCGGAGAGGGAACGCGCCGCCCGAAGACGACTGCGTCACCCCTTGAGTTGAGGCCACCGCCGCACGGCGCGGAAGGTAGCACGCGGCGGATACAGTGGACCGTGCCGCGCGGTGTTCCCAAGAGCAGGCAGGGAGGCGGCGGCGCTGGATTTCCGGCGTGTCCGGGCCCATGGCAGGCTGTGCGCACGGCTTCGTACGCACACACCCCAGGTCCACGCATCGATGAAGACGCTCCGCACCACGCTGCTCGTGCTCGGCGGTGGGCTCGCCGCCCTCGCGCCGATGACGGCTCCCGCCAGGGGCTCCAGGCCCGCGGCCCCCGTCGTCGTCAGCTTCGCGGCCCCCGAGTCCATCAAGCGCCTCGAGCGCAGTCGCTACAAGGTGGACTTCTTCCACCTGGCCAACCAGTTCGAGTCCCAGGGCAACAAGGCCTTCTGCGGCCCCACCTCGTCCGTCATCGTGCTCAACGCCGTGCGCATGGGGAATGACGCGGTGGCGAAGCCGCAGGACCCCTCGCTCGTGTCCGCCGAGGACCGCGCGCGATTGCCCCCGGGCTTCGACCCGCTCTTCTACCGCTACACGCAGAACAACTTCTTCGACGAGAAGGTGCGCGAGGTGAAGACCCGCTCGGAGGTCTTCGGCCAGCCGCGCGGCGAGGGTGGTCAGTCGGACGCAGGCATCCAGCTTCGCCAGCTCGCGGGGATGCTCGCGGCGCAGGGGCTGGACGTGAAGCTGCGCGTGCTCAACGACTCGCTGAAGGACGCTGTCGTCCGTGAGGAGCTGAAGAAGAACCTCAAGACGGAGGGAGACTACGTCATCATCAACTACTTCCGGCCCGTGCTGGGACAGCAGGGCGGCGGACATGTCTCCCCATTGGCGGCGTATGACGCGAAGTCCGACTCGTTCCTCGTCATGGACGTCAACGCCACGGACCAGCGCTGGGCGTGGGTGAAGGCCACCGCTCTCCTCGCGTCCATGCGCACGCCGGACGTGCAGGAGAACCGTGGCTACCTGCTGGTGAAGGAGGGCAGGCCGGCGCAAGCGCGAAGCACGCCGTAGCTGTGCGCTACCACGGGCGCACGGTGGTGCCCCACCAGTAGAGCGCCGCCTCCAGGGGCTGTTTCCGGGGGTGCTCCAGCGTGGTGCGGATGCCCATCTCCCTCGCGGCGTTGAGCAGGTGGGCGTGCCATTGCGCGTGCTCGCTGGAGAGTCGGGTGGCGGCGATGGCCAATGCGCTCGCGCCCACGGAGTAGCCGCCGAAGACGAGCGGTCCGCTGGCGGAGTCCTCCCGTCCCTTCACTCCGCGCGGCCACTCGCGGCAGGCGGCGAGGGGCAGGGCGTTGCCGGCGGGATGGTCGCAGTAGCCGTCCACCAGCGTGGCCGTGAAGCGCTTCGCCGCCGGATGCGAGGCCATGGCCAGGAAGGCGCCCGTCCACGCGAGGGTGGTGGCGCGTTGCGTGGGCTCTACCAGCCGTCCCTTCGCGTCCACCTTCGTGGGGAAGCCCGTGGGCAGGTTCGACAGCTCGACCAGGCGCGCGACGAGCTGCTCACCCGTGGCACGTGACTCGGCGTTACCCCGGAGCCGTCCGTGGAGTAGCAGGCCCGCCGCAGCCGGAGCGCTGTCACAGGGCCAGATGGACCGGCCGAAGCTGGGCAATAGGAGCTGTCGCGAGAGTGCTTCCACGAGCTGTGCGGCCAGGCCGTCGAAGAGGGCGGTGGACTCCGCGTCCGCGAGACCGGCGCGTTCCATGCCCGCGAGCATCAGCAGGACGTAGCCCTGGTAGAGCACGCTGGGCGGGAGTGCCTGCCCCGCGATGTTCGTGGTGCTCTGGGTCTTGAAGGGGCCCCGGGCCCGGCCGAGTGCATCCGCCAGCAGCGCCTTCAGCCGCCGCTGCGAGTCCGGCACCGGGTGCCCGTCCAGCGAGGCCTGGACGAGGACGAAGGACAGGTGCGCATCGCAGAGGAGCTGCGCCTCGACGAAGCGGCGGTCCGCGTTGCCGAGCAGCTTGGGCTCGCAGCCCTTGCCGAGGATGCGCTGCTCCAGTGCCTCCAGTGCGTCCTTCGGAAGGGAATCCGTCGTGGGCTCCGGCGATGGTTGGGGCGTGGTGGTGCCCCCGTCGGTCGGCAGTTCCTCCGCGAGTGCGAAGACCGGGGCGCAGCAGCACAGGACCAGGAGCGGGAGCAGGGCCCGCCGGCTGTAGGAGGAAGAGGAAGCTCCGGACATGCGCGGAGACGTCACCACGTCCTCGCGTCCCCGGGGCCGGCGGGGTGGCCGCCGGTCGGGACTCCTGATGGAACGGTCGTTCCGCCCAGGTGGGAGGCCGTGCCGCCACCGGTTGCCCGGACGAAACTTTCATTCCGATGGCATGGCTGCCCGGGCGGCCGCCGGTCGGTCTGGAAGGAACGTTCATTCCGGTGGGAGGTCCGCCCGGGGGGCGGTCGGTCTGGAAGGAACGTTCATTCCGGCGGGAGGGCCGCCCGGGGGGCGGTCGGTCTGGAAGGAACGTTCATTCCGGCGGGAGGGCCGCCCGGGGCTCGGGTCGGTCTGGAAGGAACGTTCATTCCGGCGGGGGAGCGGTTCTGGCAGCCTCCCGTCCCTCGTCGGCGGAACGGCCATTCCGACTTCGGGAGGCGTCGGTCAGGGCACCTCGCGCTGGACCTTGAGGTCGTCGAAGCGCCCCTCTCGCTCCAGTTGCCACAGATCCTCGTCGGTGACGAAGGGCTGACCGAGCAGCTCGCGGGCCTTCTTCACCTTCGCCATCAGCACCGGGTCGGTGATGGGGGTGCTGTTCTCCTTCGTGGGCCGGGGCGGAGGCCGCATCACCGAGAACGTCCCCCTCGCCGGGTGACCGTCCAGCGTGTTGCCCTCCAGTGCGTACGTGACGACGGACACCTCCGGCTCGGCCTTCGTGTCCAGCGACACCGTCACCTCCACGCCCTGTCCCTCGGGAATGACATCCACGCCCAGGGACACCTCGGCCGCTTCTTCCGGCAATGGCGGAGCGCCAACCTCGGGCACCCGGGCGCGAAGGGCCGTCACCCGCTCCAGTCGCACCAGCCCCTTCCACTGGTGATACAGGCGGAAGGTCTGGCGCACCACGCCGTCCCCACCCAGCTCCGGGAAGCGCGGCGTGCCCCGGGCCAGCAGCGTGACGACGCCCTTCTTGTCGAAGTTCTCGAAGGACGTGTTGAGCACCTGCATCGACGAGCGGCCCGTCAGCTTCCGACCCTTCGCGTCGAATACGTCCACCCGCACCAGGTGCTGCAGGTACATGGCCCACGGCTGCGAGCCCGCGCCGCTCAACGTGTGGGACGCCGTCGGCGCCGTCGTCGTCACCGTGTGCTGGTCATCGAACGTCCACACGTACTTCACCGACGTGAAGGGCGTGCGGGGCGCCGCGTCCCGCTTCGGCACCTCGACGATGCGGGCGAGGAACTCGTAGTCCTCGTCGGCGTTGGGGAGGCGCCGGGAGAGGACCTCCACCAGCCGCTCGGGCTCGCACGACTTCACCGTGTAGCGAGGCACCGGCACCGTCGTGGACACGTTGTCCTTTCCGAACACCGTCACCACCGGCTGCGCGTACGTCCCATCCGGCTCCAGCCACACGCGCAGGGGCACGCGCATTCCAGTGCCCGTGCCGATGGTGGAGTGCAGGTACGTGTCATTGCCATCCGGCGAGTGCGCCCGGACGCTGATGAGGTTGTCCTCGCCGGAGCACACCTCCTGTTTCTCTACCGTCACCGCGTCGATGACGGGCGGAGGCACCGGTGCCTCCTTGGGCGCGTCCACCGCCACCGTGGGCGGCGGCGCGGCGGGCGCTGGAGGTGGGGCAGGGGAGAAGCGCTCGGACTCGGGCGCCTTCGCAACCTCCGGCGCCGGACCCGGAGGAGGAGGCCGCTCCCGCGAGAGGAACCAACCGGCCACGAGCACCAGCGTGGCCAGTCCAATCATGCGTGCCCAGCGCCGCTTCCAGCAGGGACGGTCCACCGGCTTCATCCGAGGCCTCCTCTCTTCCCGTCAGGGAGCTGACCTTCGCGTCACTGCCAGCAGCCGTACACGTTGCCGCCCGAGTTCCACTGGAGCTGGTGCGAGTAGTCGCTCGCCCACAGCGTGGCGGAGATGGGGTGGACGCCCCAGCCGCCGATGCGGTCCGGGCTGATGGAGGTGGCGGTGGTGGAGCCGTTGTCACGCACGCCCTTCCAGATGCTGCTGCTGCTCGTGTCGCAGCGGCCGGCGGCCATGCAGTTGGCCACCTGGTTGCCGGCGTTGCCGCACACGTTCCAGAAGACGGGGCAGATGACCGTCAGGGCCGCGTTCTCGAACCACCCGAGCGACGACTTGCAGTGGTTGTAGACGCCCGAATAGAGCGAGTTGGACGCGTTGGCGATGCGCTCATGCGGGTACGTGTACGCGGAGACGAAGCCCCGGCCCGCGTAGTTGTGCGCGTAGGCGAGGAAGGTGGAGCACACCATGCCGTTGTTCGACGCGCTCCCCGGCATCTGGTGGACGCTCTGCAGGTCGCGGTACTGGAAGAGCGAGTAGGGCACGCGCGCGCCATTCCACAGCGGCCGGTCGATGTACTGACCCGAGTCGACTTGCGATGCGTCGCTGACGTACGGGTGGTTGAACCAGAGGTTGTCCGCCACCTGGGCCGCGCCCATGGCGTCGCCGAGCTGCCACGCCGTCCACTCGGGGCCGCTCCCGTTCGGGTCGTACATGTAGTGGTAGATGCCGCCCTGGTTGACCTGCTCCAGCCCCGGGTAGCCGTACTGGAGTTGATTCACGTTGAGCGGCGTCCCGCACACGGTGGGCCAGCCGTTCTGGTCCGGGTCCTTCATGGTCGCGTGGGACACGCTGCCGATGGCGCCGTGGGACAGCATGGAGTGCGTCCGGTACTCGCCGATGGCGTCCATCACGTTGCGGATGGGGCCCTCGCCGCGGTCGAACACCACCGCGCCATTCGGGGCATTCCAGCCGGCGGCCGTGTAGCCACACTCGGACGCGTTGGCGGAGTGGGCGAACAACAGCGCGGACACTGCGAGACAGCCTGCGAGGAACCGATGCATCTCAACCTCCCGTACCAGGGAAGGTCCACGCTACGCCCGTCATCCCTACCCTCCACAAGAGGCGGGACGCGACGCCGGCCGACCAAAGAACAGGGGCTTTGCTCCGCGGGGGGGCCTCGCGTCCGGTAGTCCACGGTTGGATGAAAGGGAGGTGACGTGGTGGGTTGCCTCGGGGCAGGAGGGCTCCAGATTGGGCTGCAGTCACGGGAGGGCCGGCGCATGGAGCTTCAGGACGAAGTGGGCCGCTGGGATGTCACGCCCACGGAAGCGGTGGCGCTACAGCGCCGGTTGCGGGAGTTGCTGGTGCTCCAGCCCCCAGCGGGGCTGAAGGTGGCGCGCGTGGCGGGCGCGGACATCTCCACGGAGAAGGGCAACGACACGGGCTACGGCGGCATCGTCGTCCTCGACGCGGCCACGCTGGCGCCGGTGGCGCAGTCGGGCGCGGCGGTGGTGCTGACGTTCCCCTATGTGCCGGGCCTGCTGTCCTTCCGGGAGCTGCCCATCGTGAAGGCCGCGTGGGAGCGGCTCACCGTGCGTCCGGACGTGGTCATCTTCGACGGGCAGGGCACGGCGCACCCCCGGCGCATGGGGATTGCCTGTCACGGTGGGCTGTTGTTCGGCGTGCCGTCCATCGGGTGCGCCAAGTCGCTGCTGGTGGGGACGTACGGGAAGCTGGGAGACGCGCGAGGCTCCACTTCGCCCATCACCCACAAGGGCGAGGTGGTGGGCATGGCGGTGCGCACGCGAAAGGGCGTGCAGCCCGTGTATGTATCGCCGGGCCACCTGATGGACCTGCCCACCGCGGTGGACCTGGTGCTGAAGGTGAGCCCGAAGTACCGCGAGCCGGAGACGACGCGGCATGCGCACCGGCTCGTCAACGCGCTCCGCCGAGCGGATGGGGAGGCGGCGGAGCTGGAGTGAGGCCCGGCGCACCGGGACGGATTTTGACCGGTGCCAGAAGCCCTTCTATGTCCGGGTCCTGGCCCTGGGGCACGCAGGCCCAAGGAATGGCGGCTCGGGCGTCTGTCTCCCTGGTCGCTCTTCCCCGTCTGCCTGCACTGGCTGTAGCACCTGGAGTGCGTGAGGGGCGGAGCAGGGCGGGAAGAAGCCATTGGGAGCGTCGATGCGCAGGCTGTCGTCACCTTGGAGCGAGCTGCAGGCCCATTACTCCGTCGTGGTGGTGGGCTCGGGGTATGGAGGCGCCATCAGCGCCAGCCGGCTGTCTCGGGCGGGGCAGGAGGTCTGCGTGCTGGAGCGCGGCCGCGAATTGCTGCCCGGCGACTACCCGCGCACCGAGTCCGAGTTCTTCAAGGAGCTGCAAGTCCACTTCGACCCCGAGAGCGGCCTGGACGTGGGCAATCCCACGGGCCTGTTCGAGGTGCACCGGGGGGGCGACGTCTCGGTCGTCAACGGCTGCGGCCTGGGGGGCACGTCGCTCATCAACGCCAGCGTGGCCCTGCGGCCGGACCCGCGCGTCTTCCTGGACACGCGCTGGCCCCAGGCGCTGCGGGACGACGTGGACGCGCTGCTGGAGGACGGCTTCGCCTGGGCGGAGCACATGCTGCGCCCCATGCCCTACCCGGAGTCCGCGCCGCCGCTGGCCACGCTGCACGCGCTGGAGCGCGCCGCGAAGAAGCTGGGCGGCACCTTCCGCCGGCCGCCGCTGGCCGTCACCTTCGAGCCAGGCATCAACGCCGCCGGAGTGCGCCAGCCCGGGTGCTCGCTGTGCGGTGACTGCATGACGGGCTGCAACGTCGGCGCGAAGAACTCGGTGCTGATGAACTACCTGCCGGACGCCGCGCGTCACGGAGCGAAGATCTTCACCGAGGTGGGCGTGCGCTACCTCGCGCGCGACGGCGGGCGCTGGCGCGTCTACTACCGGCCGATGAATGCCGGCCGCGAGCACTTCGACGCACCGGACCTGTGGGTGACCGCGGACCGCGTCATCCTCGCGGCGGGCACGGTGGGCACGACGGAAATCCTGCTGCGCTCGAAGGCGCTGGGGCTGCCGCTGTCGGAGCAGCTCGGCCGGCGCTTCAGCAACAACGGCGACGTGATGGCCTTCGGCTACAACACCGACGTCACCATCAACGGCGTGGGGCATGGAGCGCAGCCGCACGACACGCTCGAGCCGGTGGGCCCCACCATCAGCGGCATCATCGACGACCGGGCCACGCCGCATCAGGAAGACGGCATGGTCATCGAGAACGGCGTCATCCCCGGCGCCCTGGCCCGGCCGGTGACGGCGCTGCTCGCGGCGGCCTCCATCCTCTCCGGCGATGACACGGACCGCGGCATCAAGGACCGCATGGAGGAGATGGCACGCATGGCGGAGAGCGCCCTGCGCGGGCCGTACTTCGGGGCCATGCGCAACACGCAGACGTTCCTCGTCATGTCGCACGACGACGGCAAGGGCGAGATGCGGCTGGCCGGAGACCGGGTGCGCGTGTACTGGCCGGACGCGGGGCTGCAGCCCGTCTTCACCCGGGTGGACGAGCGGCTGCGCCGCGCCACCGAGGCACTGGGCGGCACCTTCGTGCGCAACCCGCTGTGGAGCAAGCTCACCGGGCATGAATTGCTGTGCACCCATCCGCTCGGCGGTTGCGCCATGGCGGAGCGCGCGGAGGAGGGCGTGGTGGACGACGAGGGCCGCCTCTTCGCGGGCGAGTCCGGCACCGGCGTCCATGACGGGCTCTACGTCAGCGACGGCTCGGTGATTCCGCGGCCACTGGGCACCAACCCGCTGCTCACCATCTCCGCGGTGGCGGAGCGCTGCGTGGCGTTGATGGCGCGGCGCCACGGGTGGACGGTGGATTACTCGCCCGTCTCCGAGGCGCCCGCGCCGCTGCCGTCGCGGCCGCTGTCCGTGCAGTTCACCGAGACGATGTACGGCTACATCTCCGGCGCGGTGGAGGAGGACTTCCTGCGCGCGGGGGACCCGGAGCGGCTGGACACCTCTCCCTTCCGCTTCATCCTCACCGTGGAGGCGAGTGACCTGGAGGCAGTGTTCGCCCACCCGCTGCACCCGCTGAGCATGTCCGGCTGCGTGCAGGCGCCGGTGCTGTCCTCCCGGCCGCTGACGGTGGAGGGAGGCGTGCTGCACCTGATGACGAAGGACCTGGCCCGGGCGGGCGGGCGGCGGATGCGCTACCAGCTCCCGCTCGTCTCCGAGTCGGGCGAGCGCTTCTTCATGGACGGCTACAAGGACGTCCACGACGACGCGGGGCTGGACCTCTGGGTGGACACCACGCGGCTGCTCGTGTCCGTGTACCGGGGCGCGGACGCGTCGGGGCCGTGCGTGTACCGGGGTTTCCTGCGGCTGAACGCGAAGGACTTCACCGTGCAGCTGTCCACCCTGCGGGTGCTGTACGCGCGGGACTCGGCGCAGCGGCTGGCGGCGCTGGCCCGCTTCGGGCGCTTCTTCTTCGGGACGCTCTTCGACACGTACGTGCGCAAGGCGGCGTAGCGGGCGGGGAAGCGGCCGCGCTCGGTGCGTCCGCGTCCCGGGCGTGCCCCTCCGGAGGGCCATGGGCACCGTGATGCCCAGGACAGCAGTTCCGGAGGAACGACACCCCATGGCCGATGACCAGGAGCAGCAGGGAAAAGGCGCCCCGCAGGAGGACGAGCGACCGGTCAGCCGCCGCGACCTTCCCCTCGAAGTTCGGCGCGCTCAGCGGAGCGAGTCGCGCGCCAGCCAGACGTACAAGGCCTTCCTCGGCCACCTGTGCGAGCGGGGAGGCATGTCTCCCTCGGTGGCCCAGCAGGCGGCCGTCTCCGTGCTGTGCGCGCTGGAGCAGCGCATCTTCGCCGAGGAGGCCGCCGACCTGGAGGCCCAGCTCCCACGCAAGCTGACGGAGTTGCTGCACCGCTGCGAGCGGCACGAGGAGGAGCTGCCGCCCAAGTTCCACCGCGAGCACCTGCTGCGGCGCGTGGGCGAGGATTTGTCGCTCAACCCGGACGCGGTGGAGCCCGTGGTGCGCGCCGTACTGGACTCCCTCCGACACCAGATTTCCGAGGGCGAGGCCGAGGACGTGATGTCCCAACTCCCGCACGACATCCGGGACCTCTGGGGTCGGGCCATCTGACCCGGGAATGGCCTCGGAGTTGCCGCGAGGGGGCAACGTGGACAAGGTCCGATTGCGGGAATGTGCTTCCCGGCCACGGAGGTGCCGATGGCCGTTCTCGAACTGGCCCAGGCCGCACCCTTGCTGCAGCAGGAGTACCAGGAAGGCCGGCTCATTCCCTTTCTGGGCGCGGGCTTCTCCAAGCCGCTGAACCTGCCGGACTGGAGTGAGCTCATCGCGGTCATGGCGGAGCCGCTGGGCTTCGAGCCGGAGCTGTTCAAGCAACATGGCAGCTCCGAGCAGCTCGCGGAGTTCTTCGCCGTGGCGCACCCGAACAACTTCGAGCGCCTCGTCTATGGCATGGCGCGGAAGTTCAACTCGGACGAGGCCAGTGAGCTCCGCAGGACCTCTCCCACGCACAAGGCCCTGACCCACCTGGACAGGTGGCACACCATCTACACGACGAACTTCGACTGGCACATCGAGCACGCGCTCAGGGATGCGGGCAGGAAGGTCTCCGTGCTGTCCTCCTTCGTGGACTTCCAGGACAAGAAGGAGGCCGGTGCCTGCGATGTCATCAAGTTCCACGGCACGCTGGAGATGCGCAACACCATCATCCTGACGGAGAGCGGCTTCTTCGGCCGGATGGCCCTGGAGGATGCCGCGGACCAGCGACTGCGGGCGGACCTGCTCAGCCACAGCTTCCTGTTCATCGGCTACAGCTTCAGCGACTTGAACATCCGCTACATCTGGTACCGCATGCACCAGCTCCGCCAGCGCAGCCAGGTCGGAAGCCAGGTGCCGCTGAAGCCCCGCAAGTGCTTCTTTGCCACGCATGGCTCCGGACCGGTCCAGCCGGCGCTGCTCGAGCAGTGGAACGTCGACGTCATCCAGTTGGACCCGACGGACAAGACAGCAAGCGTCGCGGAGCTCCTGAAGTGCATCGGCGCATGACCAGGAGTGGATTGGGATGAAGACCGTCTATTTCCTCACGTCGAATGCCGACAAGCTCCGCGAGATCGAGCACTTCTTCCAGGGCTCGTCGAAGCTGGGCTTCGTCAAGGTGGCCAGGCCGGGCATTGGCGAGCTCCTCGAAACGGACCTGAAGGCGCTCGTCATGAACAAGGCCGCGGCGGCCTACGCTCGGGTCCGGTATCCCATCATCGTCGAGCATGGCGCCTTCTGCATCGAAGCCCTCGGCAGTCTCCCGGGGACTCTCATCAAGCCTTTCTGGGAGAAGCTCGGGGGAAGGCTCTGCGAGCTGGTCCGTTCCGAGGACAGGAAGGTGACCATCCGGTGCGCTGTCTGCTTCTGCGACGGCATGCAGCGGAGGGTGATTCTCAAGGAGGTCGAAGGCACGCTGGCGGATGCACCGCGCGGCAAGGGCGGCTTCCATTGGGACTCCGTCTTCATTCCCAAGGGCCGTACGAATACCTTCGCGGAGATTGCCGAGACCTCGCTGGATGACAAGCTGAGCCTGTCGGCCGCGGGGCTCGCATACGCCGAGCTGAAGAAGGAGCTCGGCCTCTGACCTGATTTTCGCTCCTGGCTCGCGAGGAGCCGGTTCATCCGAGGCCGGGGCTCAGGCCAATGCAATCGGCTCGCGCCGCATGCCGGACACGCGACGCAGGGGCTCCGCCCACCAGGGCTCCTCGGAGAGGAGCACGTCGCGCCCGTCCACGCGCGCCACCATGCCCTCGGGCGCCACCACGGAGAACCGCAGGGGCCGCCCGAGCGCGGAGGTGAGCGCGGACATGGTGCTCTCGTCCTCGGCGGAGAAGCCGAGCGGGCCCTCGGGGTGGCTGTGCGCCACCTCCGCGAGCTCCGCTCGCAACTGCCAGATGGCCTCCCACCGCTCGCGCGAGTCGGGCAGGAGGAAGGGGTTGTCGGACTCGTCACTCCACAGCACATCGCCGTCCCTGCCGATGAGCAGGCACACCTCTCGCGTCCTCATGGCTTCCTCCTTCCCGTCTACGCGTGCCGCGTAATCACCAGCACGCCCGTGTCGATGGCCTCGCGGATGACGGACGGAAGGCTCTCCAGCGTCACCTCGCTGTCCGCGCCCGCGAGACACACGCCCGCGTCCACCACCTGGAGCGACGCCGCGTCGACGATGGAGATGAAGCGCTCGCCCATGAAGGCGTACGTCACCTCCAGCCGGTTGCCACCCAGCCGCCGCACGTCGCGCAGCCGCGCCCCGGCGCTCAGGAGCGCCCGCTCCGCGCGCTCCGCACCGTCCTCCCGCGCACCCCGACGCCCGTGGTGAACGCGCGACACCGCCTCGGCCACCACCTGCGCCGCATGGGCCCGTCCCGCCGCCGCCCCGCGCTCCAGCACGCGTCGCTGTGCCTCGGACATCGTGTCCGCCGGGTACGCGCTCCCAGCCGCCGCCCGCCGCTGCGCCTCCGACACCAACCCCGCCGCGTACTCCCGCACCCGCGCCGCCTCGCGCTCCTCCTGCGTCCGCGCCTCCCGCACCGCCCGTGCCCGCAGGTGCGCCTCGCGCTCGGCCACCAGGTGCCGCAGGCACGCCTCCGCCTTCTCGCGGCCGCCCTCCGCCACGTCCAGCACCCGCGCGCGCACCTCGGCCGGCGCGAAGCGGATGGCCAGCGCACGCGACGCCCCCTCCAGCAGCGCGTAGCCGAACGCCGCCCGCAGCGCCGCGCTCACGCCCTTCGCACCGGCGAGGGACTGGCCCTCCTCCAGCGCGCGGCGCGCCGCATCCTCCGCCTCACCCTCGAACTCCAACCCGTCGAATAGCAGCGAGCCGTCATGCCACCGCCGGGCACTCACCAGCGCCAGCCGGGGCGGCTCCTCCTCCGGCATCAACTCCAGGGGCTCGGCCACCGCGCCCTCGCGCACCAGCCGGCTGCCCCACACATGGCCCCGCACGCGCGGCAGCCCGTCCAGGCCCTCCGGCCCGGCCGGCTCACGCGCCGTGGCGACCCGCCCCTGCACCTCGAAGCGCCACCACCCCGGACGGACCGGGGTGGCGACACGGAGGCGGCGCGAGGGGGCGTCCACGGTGCCGCCGCCGAGATACGGCAGCACCGCCGACTCCACCTTCCCGAGGAACTTCCGGTAGTCCACGCCGCCTCCTCCTTTCCCACTGCTACACGCGACTCACGCCACCTTCAGCAGCGGCGTGCGCATCACCCGCTCCACCCACCCGGACTGCACGGTGGTGGCACCGCCCTGTGCCGCCGGCGCGTCCAGCAGCGCCTTCAGCACGCGCGGCACCTGGTACGGGTCCGCGAACTGGTCCACGTTCACCTCGCTGAACGGCACCTTCAGCTGCCCCGCGCACGTGCGCACCGTGTTGCCGCGCGCACCCGCCACGGACACCAGCAACGCCATGGCCGACACGGTGTAGCCGAAGTCACGGAACGCCCGGGCGAACTGGTCCCCCGCCTCGCCCGCCTCGTCACCCACCACGATGACCACCAGCTTCGCCCCCTCCGGCACCCTCACGCCGTCGCGGTGCAGTGCCTGCAACGCGGCCGCGTGCGTGGTGCCACCCGACGCCTTCAGCCCGGCCAGCATGTGCTGGACGGCGGTGCGGTTGGCCGCCTTCGGCCGCAGCACCGTGCCCATCGTGTCGAACGCCGCGATGTGCAGCTTCTCCATCGGGAAGCCCGCGAGGATGCGCGCCAGCGCCTCCTTCGAGTTCTCGATGGCCCCCTCCATGGACCCCGACTTGTCGATGAGGAACATCACCCTCACGTCGGTCTCCGCCGTCGCCTCCGCCACCGCGGTGCGGGCCGCGTTGTCGCTCGCCTCCTCCAGCTTCTGCCGCAGCACCACGCTGCGCACGTTCTTCGCGATGTTCAGCGCCCGCTGGTCCGTGGCGCTCGCCACCGCCTTCTCCCAGCGCGTGCGCACCGCGGGCTCCGCCAGCAGGCCCAGCTCCTCCAGCGTCGGCGTCATCAGCCGCAGGTCACGGTCCGACAGGGACGGGAGCAGGGCCGCCATGATGGCCGGCGTGAGGCCCACGTCCTTCGGCAGCCGGCCCACCACCTCCTTGTAGGAGAGGCGCTCCAGCTCGACCCACTCGCAGATCTCCGCCTCCGACAGCCCGTCGAAGCGCTCGCGCTTGACCAGCGTCAGGCCCGTCAGGCCCACCGTGCGGTGGCCCGCGTCGGACTGCTTCTGCTTCCAGCCGAGCACCTCGAAGAAGGCCTGCGTGCCCGGCTTGTACCCCGCCTTGCGCGCCAGCTTCTTCAACGTCTCCTTGTACCCGGCCTTCACCAGACCCTGGAGCATCGGCAGGTTCGCCTCACGTGCCGCCAGCCACTTGGACGCGACGCGCTTCCAGCGGCCCAGCGGCGCCTTGCGGGACGCGGGGTCACCGAAGCCCGCCTCGCGGTTGAGGCGCGCAATCTCCGGCTGCTCGAGCAGCTCCGCCACCCGCAGCACGGCCTTGGGCGCGAGCATGCGCGTGGACTTGCGCTCGTAGTGGAGCACCATCGCCTCGCCAATGGCCCGCCAGTCGTCGTCGTGGAACGCCACCTGGCCGTTGTCGTCGCGCACGGGCTGGCCCGCGTGCTCCTGCACCAGCATGAGCGCGCACGTGGCCACCTTCAGGTCACGCCAGTCCGTCTGCGTCAGCGCGTACGACGCGAAGTGCGCCATCAGCTCCGCGTTGAGCTTGTAGATGTCCAGGAGCTGCCGGTAGAGCTTCACCGCCGCCGGCACGAAGAGGCCCGGCTTCACCGGCCGCCCGCTGGCCTTCTGCGCCGGGGTGGCGTGCGCCGCCGCGTACCAGGTGCCGTTCACGTCCAGCCCGGGCCGGTTGTGCCACAGGTGCGCCGAGCCTCCGAGCACCAGGTCCAGCAGCCGCTCGGCCGGGCCGCGCTGCGCCTCGGGCAACAGGTTCGTGTTCTGCGTCGGGGTCGTCATGGGTGTTCCCCTTTCGGGACATGCCGCGGGTCAGGCGCGGGGCGGACCTCTCGCGTGTGAGGCGAGGGGAGTGCACCGCGCGTGGAACGCACGTGCGGCCTTCACGTCAGCGAAGGCCGCCCGTGCGAAGTCGTTGGAAGGAAGAAAAAATGCGCCCGAGTGACGAGGCCGGTTGTCCTCTGGAGCCCAAGTCCAGCGCTCTACCGTTGAGCTACGGCCGCAGGGCGGCCGGCGGGAGTCGAACCCGCACCTCTTGCGTGTGGGGCCCCGTCGGACGGGCGCGAAAAGCTGTCAGTGCTTCAGGAGTAGACGCACACGTCGCCGTGCACCGGGAACTTCGCCACTTCTTTGCCACCCCGGTACGTGTTCCGGGCCGGCACCGAGACGAGCTCCCAGGTGGGGAGCACCACCGCCGTCAGTGAGCGGCCATACACGCAGCCGGTGTCGATACCCACCGCGTGCTCGGTGACGAGCGGCTGGTCGAAGACGGTGTGGCCGAAGATGACCCGCTCGGGGCCCTTCCAGTGGTGCGTCCAGAACCTGCTTCCCTCGGGAGCCTTGGAGGGCCAGAAGCTCTTGGGCGAGGGTGGCTGGATGCACTGCACGTGGAGCAGGTGGTAGGGGTCCTGGGCCTCGACGGGCTTGTCGGGCAGCATGCCGGCGTGCACGACGACGGCGTTGTGCTCTGGCAGCCGGATGAAGTGGGGCAGGCCCGCCATCCAGTCGTAGTGCTCCGGCTCCAGCACGCGGCGCGTCTCGAGGTGGTCCGGCAGCAGCCGGTCGTCCGAGCGGCGGCGCTGCTGCAGATGCTTCTCCTCGTGGTTGCCGAGGATGGCCTCGTGCCGCATCGCCAGCTCCACGCACTCGCGCCGCTTCGGGCCGCGGTCCACCAGGTCCCCCGCGAAGATGACCCGGTCGCTGGACGTGGCCCCCACCTTGGCGAGCAGCTCCAGGGCCTCGTCGTGGCAGCCGTGGAGGTCTCCGATGACGATGGTGCGGGCGGACATGACGCAAGACCTCGAAAAAGAATGAGTGCCCGAGTGAAGAAGCCGGAAATGCTGACTGGATAGGTCAGTGTCGAACCGTCGACGGACATCCACCCGTTGGGGTAGGTGCGTGGAGTTGAACCACGAGCTTGTGAGGCCTCTTCGGCCGGGCGCTCGAAAGCGATGCGGGCAGGGACGCGCCCTTTTTGTGTTCCTGACGGCGGGATTTTCCGGGCTTCTGGACCGCTTCCCCTCTTTAGAGGCATTTTGTCAGGAAATCGGCGCGGTCGGCGTCCGGCCCCTGGAGGTTCCAACTGTCCGCATTTCCAGGCGGTTTGGGGCCTTCCTGCTCGTCTCGGAGGCTGCCTGCGGATGCCAACGTGGTACCTTGCCGCGCCACATCCCCGTAACCCCATCTCCCGGGGGGGTTCTCCCGGCGCAGGCCTCAGGTCCTTCCGGTGTACGAGCAGCTCACGGATGACGAATTGTTCGCGGAGGTGGTCCGCCGCCGCGCCGCTGGCGAGCCCGTCGGGGCCCACCTCGGTTCGTTGGTGGACCGGTGGGGCCGCCCCGCGCGCTATGTCATCAGCAAGATTCAGGCGAGCTACGGCCGCGGTTCCCCAGCGGACGCGGACGAGCTCTTCCAGGACGCGGTGGGGAAGTTCATCGACCGCGGCCTCGACCAGTTCAGGGGCGTCTCCGAGCAGATGCCCGGCCGGAGCGCGTCTCCCAAGACGTTCTTCCTGCGCATCGTCAAGCACGTGGCCATCGACTTCTACCGGCGGCACCGCGAGGAGCTCGCGGCGCCTCCGTCAGACCCCGATGACGCCATGGAGGAGCCACCTTCCGAGGTGGCCCGCGCTGTCGAGGCAGGAAAGCGGACCGAGCAGCGCGCCGAGGCCCAGGAGCTGTACTGGGCGGCGTTTGCCCGACTCCAGCAGGAGCACCCGAAGGAGGCCTCTGCATGGGAGCTGTACCACCACGAAGACGTCGAGGATCACGAAGAATGTGCCCGGCGCCTGAACATCACGGTGGTCAACTCCTACAAGCGCGTCAGCCGCGCGCAGGCCTACCTGAAGCTCTACCTGCTGGATCTCCAGCGCGAGACGCAAGGGGAGGAAGCGTGAGCCTCCTTCCCGGTCATACCCCGGGGTACCCAGGAGGATTGAAATCATGAGTGTCGCTCTGTCCCGCTATTCCGCCCGCCGTTCCGTGCTGTCCTCGGCGAAGTCATCTCCCGGTGAAATCCTCGAGGCCGCGGGAGACTTTCTCCGCCGCTCGTCCCGGGTGGGGATGGAAGGTGTGGAGGACGCCCTTCGGGGCCTGGGTCGGCCGCAGGTCGAAGCCTGGTTGAAGGCCCAGAAGCCGCAGTCGCTGCAGCCGGTGTTGTTGAGGGCCGCGGAAGAAGCAGTGGAAGTCGCGCTGGACGGGGGGGAGGAGGCGGAGATGTGGCGGGCCTCGGCGCTGGAGGGACTTGCCGCCCGCGACAGGGCCGCCTCCGCCGCCCGCGCACTGGCCGCCTGGGAGGGACTTCACGGGGCCCTGCAAGGTGACGCCGCGCAGCTTCGAGATTCGTTTCTCTCCGCGCTCGGGACACTGGATTCGTCACTCCGCCCGAGAGCCCGTTGGTTCATTCCGTTGAATCCGCAGCGACGGCAGGAGCTGGAGCTTCTCGAGCCCGCCGAGCAGGACACGGCCTGGTGGTTCTCCGCCCGGGCCGGTTGCGATGACCTGGTGGCCACCTGGACGGGCAGGCCCCAGTCACTGACTCCCCACCTCCAGGGCTGTGTGGACTGCCGCGCGGACATGGCGGACGCGGCGCCCGTGGACGCGCCACCGCGCCGTCACCTCACCGCGGACGACCTCTGGCGCTTCGACATGGGGCTGATGACCGAGGACGAGCGCGCCAGGGTGGACGCGCACACGGCCCGCTGTGGCGAGTGCGCCCAGGCCGTGCTGGCATTGGGCGAGGGCGAGGAGGCGGTGGAGGAGGCGCTGGACATGGACATGGAGGAGGGCGCCGTGGGCCGTGCCGCGCGCAGCTCCCGCGCGCCGGTGTCCGGACGTCCTTCCGCGGCCCGTCACCCGGAGCAGCGGGAGGTGCTGGACGAGCGGCGCGACTTCCGCGTGGTGCTGGTGCGTGAGCGCCAGCGCGTTCGTCTCCTGGTGCAGCCCCTGTCGGGCCGCGCGGTGACGGCGGCGGTGTTCCTCAGTCCCGGCCGTCCCTCGCTGAAACCCACGAACGGCCCCGAGGGCCTGTCCTTCGACTTGACGACGGCGTCCTCCACGGGCGCGCGCTCCGCCCACCTGTCCGTGCAGGCGGGCAGCGAGACGCTGGAGCGCGACTTCGCCTTCTGAAGGGAAGCACCCCGAGGGTCGGGGCCCGAATCACGGGCCCCTCGCGCTCACGGGGTGACGGTGCTGGAGCCGCCGCGCTCCGTGTCGAGCGCCTGCCGGCTGCGCACCGGCGGCTGCGGAATGGGGAAGGTCTGCGGCGGCAGCGTGGGGCGGAAGCCATTGGCCAGCAGGGCCACCACCAGCTGCGCGGACGGAGGCCGGGTGCCGAGCGCCGCGCCGCACACGTCGAGCTGGTCCGTCACGCGGGGCCCGTTGGTGACCTGGTAGCGGTTGCACGTGGCGTCCACCTGCGGGCTCTTGTCGCGCGGCAGCTCGCGCGTGAGGCGGCCCCAGCGCATGACGAGCTTCTCCGGCGAGATGAGGATGTTGATGGCCTCGCCGCCCCACGTCCCGTCGATGAGCGTCCGGGGCCCTCCCGCCTTCACCTTCAAGTCCAGCGGGCGCTGGGCGTAGGTGCCCGTGACCTCGATGCCGTGCTCGAAGATTTCCTCGGCGAGGATGCTCACCCAGACGCCGTCGGTGCGCTTCGTGTACGGCTTGTCCGCGGCGACGCGGCCATGGTTGAACCAGACGTCGCCCACGCGCCCCAGCGGCACCTGGTCGTTCTTCGCCACGGGGAAGGGCTCATCGTCCAGGCTGGCGGGGCCGGTGGAGGCCACCACGGGGCGCGAGGCCAACAGGTCCGTCACCGGCACCGAGGCGTCCACCGGCTCGAAGCGTACGCCGTCCAGCCACGCCTGGCCGGTGCCGCTCATGATGAGGCCGGCCATGATGGTGGTGGCCTCCTTCGGCACGTCCAGCACCACGTCGTAGCGCTTGCAGCCCGCGGTGCCCACCAGCGCGCGCGACTGCATGTTGTCGAAGGCGAGGGGCTGCTTGGGGTCCGGCCCCTCCACGCGCATCCACAGGCCCGCCCAGCCGTCCACGTCCTTGAAGCGCACGGCGGCGGAGAAGCGCAGCCGCTTGCCGCGGAAGTCCTGTGCGCCGAAGGCCTGCATGAAGGTGCCGTAGCCGTTCTCGTCCTGCGTCAGCGAGCGGAGGTAGGCGCTGCGGGTGCCCTCGCAGCGGGCGGAGTTGTCCACGCCCGCCTCGTAGCGCTTGGGCGCGCTCTCCGTCACGTACCAGCCCACCGGCAGCTTCGGGGCGCCATCCGAGGGCTGCGCCCCGGCCGCGGTGGCGGCCAGCGCGAGCAGCAGGGCGGCGAGTTTCTTCCGGAAGTCCATGACGTGGGTCCTCACAGCGACACGGGATGGCGCGCGCTCAGCGCGCCCTCGGGGAGGCCGGTGCGGGCCTCGTAGCGCGGCACCTCACCCATGCCCCAGGGGTTCTGGACCAGCAGCCCGCGGTCCGCCGCGTTCTGCGTGCAGGAGGCCTGCGTCGCGAAGTTCGGACAGGCCACGACGATGGCTCGCTGCGCTCCGGCTTCCTGCTCCTGCGCGGGCGAAGTCAGAGCGCTTTCGCCGCCGCCGGACGGGGGGTGGACGCGGCCGCCGGGCAGCAGGACCAGGGCCAGCGAGGCCGCCGCCGCGAGCGCCGCGCCGACTGCGCCCGCCGCCACGCGCCGCACGTGCCAGCGGGCGGGGCGGATGACGCGGTCCTCCCGAGGGAACTCCTGGGCCACCTCCACGAGCTGCTCGGAGAGGACGGCCTCTTCCTGCAGGAGCCTCGCGCACGGCTCACACTCCAGCGTGTGCGCCTCCAGCGTGGCCGAGGCCTCGGGTGACAGCGCCCCCAGGATGTATTGCTCCGCGGAGTCGCGGGTCAGGTGGGGCTTAAGCATGGGTCTCCTCCTCGAGCGCGGTCCGCAGCTTCTTGCGGACCTCGCACAGGATCTGTCGCACGCGCTGGACGGACAGTCCGACTCGCGCCGCGACTTCGGCATGGGGTAGCTCCTGGCCGTCACAGGCCAGGAGGAAGACGGTTCGCGCGCTCGGCGACACCTGCGCGAGCGCGGCATGGGCGCGGGACAGCTGCTCCTCCGACAGGAGGCGCCGCTCCGCGGACACCGATGGGTCCACCGGGTGCTGCCGCTCCGGCAACTCCTCCACCGCCCCGGAGATGGACTCCCGCCGTGAGCGGCGGGCATCGTCCGCGGCCAGGAAGGCCGCCTGGGTGAGCGCGAGGTTGGGCAGGCGCAGCTCCGTCAGCAGCCCCCGCTGCTGTTGTTGGATGAGCCGGGCCCACGTCTCCTGGGCCAGCTCATGCGCCCGGTCCACCCGGACGCCCTTGGCGAGCAGCGATACCACGACCCGGCGGTGGTGGCGTGCCACCAACGCATCCCAGGCCGCCCGGTCGCCGGCCAGCGCGCGCCGCGCCAGGGTCTCTTCATCCCCCCCGCGCGACGCTTCGGCTTCCACTGGCTCCTCGGCTTCCTTTGGCATCCGAAGCGTCATCCGCAGGCCTTGCACGGCTGCACTCATGCCGTCTTCCCGTCGCACTGAGGCGTCTGAGGGAACGGTCTGCTCCCCGGTGCCCGGGTAACGACTGTCCGTGCCGGACATATCGGCGGGCGCCGCGATTGTGTGGGGAGGAGTGGCCAAGTGTCGGTTTGCGGCAGGGCTGTCGGGCTTCAGTTGACGGCGGGGCTCTCGCCGGAGGGCCAGGGGAGGTTGGAGAGCTTCACGACGCCCTGGCAGCGGGCGCACTCGCGGCCCTGCCCGTCGAAGGCCCGGGCGGAGGCGAAGATGAGCGAGACGCTCTTGTTGTCGATTTCCGCCTCCACGCGGAAGTCGGCGCCGGTGACGGGGCGCTCGAAGCTCATGGAGAGCTGCACGGTGGCGCAGCGGCGGCTGGGGTCCACCAGGGCGCCGCTGCAGCCGATGGCGAGGTCGAACATGGCGGCGAGGATGCCGCCGTTGACGGCCGCGCCACTGCCCAGGCCGCCGCGGTGCTCGGGGCGCAGTTCGGGGAGGGTGATGACCACCTTGTTGCCCTCCGGGAAGGCCAGGTGCGCGCCGAAGTGGCGCAGGGTGAGGCTCTTGTTGAACAGCTCGGCGTAGCGGTCCAGGTCGGCCTGGGTGGGCCGTGAGGGGGGGCCGGACGGGGTGTCGGACATGTGCCGTTTCCTTATACCCGAGCGTACGCCGCGGGGGGGACCGGGCAGGCTGTGGCGCGGTGGAAGGACGCCCACCGGTGGGGGAAAGACGTTAGAAGCAGGGGTTCCTTTTCGAGCCTCCCGTGAACCCCCACGAATCCGCCCTCCTCGAAGACCTGAACCCTCCCCAGCGCGAGGCCGTGCTGCACGGCGACGGTCCCCTGCTCGTCCTGTCGGGCGCCGGCAGCGGCAAGACGCGCGTCATCACCCGCCGGGTGGCGCACCTGGTGATGGTCCGCCGCGTCTTCCCGTGGCGCATCCTCGCGGTCACCTTCACGAACAAGGCCGCGCGCGAGATGCGCGAGCGCCTGACCCACCTGCTCGGTGCCCAGGCGAACGACCTGGTGGTGAGCACGTTTCACTCCTCGGCGGCCATGATTCTGCGCCGCGAGGCGGAGCACGTGGGGCTCACCCGCTCGTTCGTCATCTACGACGACTCGGACCAGCTCAACGTGGTGAAGCGGGCCATGCGCGACGCGGGCATCGAGGTGCCCATGCAGCCGCGCGAAATCCTGCATCGCATCGACCAGGAGAAGAACGCGGCGCGCCTGCCGCAGCACATGCAGGTGGAGCCGGGGGACGAGCGCGGCCAGCTCATCCGCAAGGTGTACGCGGCGTACCAGGAGCGGCTGCGCACGGCGAACGCGGTGGACTTCGGTGACCTGCTGCTGCTCTTGGTGACGCTGTTCCGCACGCGGCCGGACGTGCTGGAGAACTACCGGCGCCGCTTCCACCACGTGCTGGTGGACGAGTTCCAGGACACCAACCCGGTGCAGTACGAGCTCCTGAGGCAGCTGGCGCCGCCTCCGTCGGCGAACCTGGTGGTGGTGGGCGACGACGACCAGTCCATCTACCGGTGGCGCGGCGCCAACGTGGACAACATCCTCAACTTCCCGCAGCAGTACCCGGGCGCGATGGTGGTGAAGCTGGAGCAGAACTACCGCTCGGACCAGAACATCCTCACGGCGGCGCACGAGGTCATCAGCAAGAACGCGCGCCGCATGCCGAAGAAGCTCTGGTCGGACCGGCAGAAGGGCCAGACGCTGAGCCTGCTGCTCAACCGCGACGAGCGCTCCGAGGCGCAGGAAGTGTCGCGGCAGATTCTGGCGCTCCAGCGGGAGGGCTTCATCAAGTTCTCCAGCATGGCGGTGTTCTACCGGGTGAACGCGCAGAGCCGCGTGCTGGAAGAGGCGCTGCGGCTGGCGCGAGTGCCGTACACGCTGGTGAGCGGGCGCAGCTTCTATGACCGGGCGGAGGTGCGCGACGCCTCCGCGTACCTGCGGCTGATGGTGAACCCGAAGTCGGACGCGGACCTGCTGCGCATCATCAACACGCCGGCGCGCGGCATCGGCGACACCACGGTGGAGCGGGTGACGGACCATGCCAACTCGAAGGGCGTGAGCCTGTACGAGGCGCTGGCGCAGCCGGAGGAAATCCCCGCGCTCAACGCCACGGCGGTGAAGCGACTGAAGGTCTTCCGCAACCTGCTGTCCTCGTTGACCGCCTTCGCGCAGGACACGAAGGACGCGGCGAGCGCGGTGGACCAGATGCTGCGCGAGACGAAGCTGGTGGACACGCTGCAGGCCGAGGGCAGCGACGAGTCCCAGACGCGCGCGGAGAACCTCAAGGAGTTCCTGGGCGCGGCGCAGGAGTTCGACTTGAACCGCGCGGCGGCGGCGGTGCAGGCGGCGCAGAACGCGCCCGCGGAGGTGCCGCCGGAGGTGGACGCGGCACCGCTGACGGCGGACGTGCCTCCGCTGCAGGCCTTCCTGGAGCAGATCTCGCTGGTGGGCGAGGCGGACGCGGAGGTGGGCGACGGCCGGGTGGCGTTGATGACGCTGCATGCGGCGAAGGGGCTGGAGTTCGACGCGGTGTTCCTCACCGGCCTCGAGGACGGCGTCTTCCCGCACGCGCGCGCGCTCAAGGGCGAGGACCCGGACGACAGCGAGGACATGGCCGAGGAGCGGCGCCTCTGCTACGTGGGCTTCACGCGTGCGCGCAAGCGGCTGTTCGTGAGCCTGGCGCAGTGCCGCTCGCTGTTCGGCGAGCTGCGCTACAACCCGCCGAGCCGCTTCCTGCGGGACGTGCCTCCGGCGCTCTTCGGCATCAGCGAGCAGGACGTGCCCGAGCCGCCCCGCGCCGTCGCGGTGGCGCCGCGCAAGCGCTCGTGGGACGAGGACGACGGGCCGCGCATCGACCGCTCGTACTCGCAGGCGTCGGACATGGACGGGGTGGGCGGCGACGTGCGCGGCATGCGCGTGCGCCACGAGCAGTTCGGCACCGGCCGCGTGGTGTCCACGGACGGCAGCGGGCCGAATGCGAAGGTGACGGTCGAGTTCGGCGGAGGCGTGGGCCTCAAGCGCGTCATCGCCCGCTTCCTGATTCCGGGGTGAGGCTGGGGCGCCCGAGTGGAGAAGCCGCAGTTGGAGACTTGCCAGATTTGCGTCTGGTGCCTTCGACCACTTGGCTACCCTTCCGTATGGCGGAAGGGGCTGGATTCGAACCAGCGAAGTCCTGAGCGTGTAGGGCCTCTTCGGCCGGGCGCATTCACAGGGACGCATCGACGCATGCATCCCTGACGGCTCCGGGCTGCGGGGCTTCGCGGGCCGTGGCAGATTCCCGGGCCCCATGGCCCAGGCTCCCTCCCGGCGCGGCAACGCGAAGCGTGAAGCGCTGTTCTTCGAGTTCGCACAAGCGGTGCCGCTCTTCCAGAGCGCCGCAGAGTCCGTCAACGATGCCGCCGGGGTGGTGCTCGCGCTCGGGCGCACCGAGTTGCAGTACCTGGACCGGCTGCGCTACGGGTCCGCCACGGAGCCGGAGTTGGCTTCGGCTGCGGGGCTGGGGCCGCGAGAACACACGGCCGTGCTCGACCGGCTGGAGCTGGCGGGCTACGTCCGAGCGCGCTCCACCGTGGACGCCCGACGCGAGGCGCGGGTGGAGCTCACCCCTCACGCGCTGGAGTGGATTGAAAGTCTCTGGGGGCCCCTGCGCGATGAGGGCTTCCGCCATTTCTCCACGTGGAGCACCCGCGACTTGAAGGTGGCCGCCCGCTTTCTCGCGGAGGCTCGTGCCATCCAGGAGGCGCACACAGCCCGGCTCCGTGCGCTCGCGGCCGAGCCCACTTCCAGCCGCCCCCGGCCAAACCGCGCGCGAGGCGGCCTTTCTCCGGCGGCGGTGCGGCGCGTCCACCTCTTCGCCGTCGCGCACCTGGACGGCCCGCTCCGGCTGGCCGACCTGGCGGAGCGCGCGCAACTCAGCCCGTACCACTTCGCGCGGGCCTTCAAGGCTTCCACCGGAGAGACGCCCAGGGCCTATGTGGAGCGGCTCCGCGTGGAGAAGGCCCAGGAGCTGATTCGCGACACGGAGCTGCCGCTCGCGGACATCGCGCTCGCCAGTGGCTTCAGCTCGCAGAGCCGGCTCACCACGGCATTCCGCGCGGCCACGGGCTTCACGCCCGCCAGATTCCGCAAGGGCGCCGTCGCCCGAGAGTGAATCGCAGCAAGAACGGGCAATCACCGGCAAGCCGCGGAAAGAAGCCCGTGGCCGGATGACGCAACACTCGGCGCATCAGGTCCCAGGAGGGAACACGGATGCGCACGAGGAACGGACACGCATTGATAATGGGCTGTGGCATCGCCGGGCCGGTGGTGGCCATGGCGCTGCAACGCGCGGGCATCGAGTCGGTCATCTACGAAGCCCGCAGCGGGGCCATGGACGAGGCGGGCGCGTTCCTGAACCTGGCGCCCAACGGCGTCAACGTGCTCAAGACGCTGGGCGTCGACGCCCAGGTCCAGGCCGCGGGCTTTCCGTGCGGCGGCATCGCCTTCTGGAATGGGGCGGGGCGGCGCCTCGGGGTGATGGACAACGGACCCGAGGAGCCGCGCTACGGCGCCGCGAGTCTGGTCATCAAGCGGGGCCTGCTGCACCGGGTGCTGCGCGAGGAGGCGCTCCGCCGGGGCATCCGGGTGGAGTTGGGCAAGGCGCTCGAGTCCTTCGACGCCACATCGGACGGCGTCGAGGCCCGCTTCAAGGACGGCAGCACCGCGAGGGGGGACTTCCTCCTGGGCTGCGACGGCCTGCGCTCTCGCACGCGCGAGCTGCTGCTACCGGGTGCCAAGGGGCCCGAGTACACGGGGCAATTGGGGTGGGGTGGCTTCTCCCGCTGCGCCGTGCCTCCCCCGCCGGGCGGTCTGATGCAGATGACCTTCGGCCGGAAGGCCTTCTTCGGCTACTGCGTCGCCCCGTCCGGAGAGGTCTACTGGTTCAGCAACGAGTCCCAGGCCGAGGAGCCCGCGCGAGGCTCGCTGAAGCCCGCCACCGCCGGAGCCTGGAAGGAGCGACTGCTGGCGCTGCACGGCGATGACGCCGCGCCCATCCCCGACATCATCCGCGCGACGGAGGAGGACAGCATCTCCTGCTACCCCATCCACGACATCCCCTTCCTGCCGCGCTGGCACCAGGGGCGCGTCTGCCTCGTGGGAGACGCCGCGCACGCCACGTCGCCGCACGTGGGGCAGGGCGCGTCGATGGCCATGGAGGACGCGCTCATGCTGGCCCGGTGCCTGCGCGACGCCCCGGAGCCGGAGGCCGCGTTCGCCCGCTACCAGGGCCTGCGCAAGGAGCGCGTGGAGAAGCTGACGCGGCAGGCCCGGCGCACCGGAAACACGAAGGGTGCCCCCGGCCCCGTCGGCGCCTGGTTCCGGGACAGGCTCCTGCCGCTCTTCCTCAAGCGCGCGGCGGAGGCGAACGCCTGGGTGTATGCCTACAAAGTCGACTGGGACGGCGGTACCGCCTGAGCGTCCGGCTCACTCCTGCTCTGGAGGTTTCAGCCGCCACGCCATCACCCGCCCGTCCAGGCCCAGCACGAAGAACTCGTCTCCCAGCACCACGGCCGGGGTGCGCAGGGGCGTGTCCGTGCGCAGCGAGAAGGCACGCTCCCAGGCCGGCGGCTTCAGTACGAGGAGCCGCCCCTCGCGCCCGCTGGTGGGGACGACCAGCAATTCCCCGCGAATCGACGTCACCCGGGTGAGGAGCGGGTCGGGCAGGGGGACTCGGGCCACCTCCTTGCCGCTCTCCCGGACGAGCCCCACCAGCACGGGAGCAGGCGCCGAGGCCCCGACCCACAGCGTCCCCAGCGCCATGGCCGGAGGCCCGGTGAGGATTTCGGCCACGGCCTGCTCCCACAGCGGGCTCCCGTCCTTCGCCCGGAGGGCCACGAGCCGCCCCGGGCGCGTGCTCACGTAGAGCCCGTCCCGCCACGCCTCCATCCCCACCACGTCTCGCACGTCCTTTGCCCAGGCCTGTGCCCCGTCGGCCGTGGACAGGGCCACCAGCCCCGCGCTCCCCCGCGCGACCACCAGGAGTCCCTCCGTCAGGACAGGGGCCGGAAGGCCGCGAGGCGTGTCCGGCGGGGGCTCGGTGGCCTTGGGGGCGGGGTGCCGCCACCGCACCTTGCCCGTGTCCACCGCGTGCGCGCGCACGGCGCCGTCCGGGGCCACGAAATACACCGAGGTGCGCGCCTCATCCACCACGGCGGGTGTGAGGACGGGAGTCTCGCCGGTGAGGCGCCAGCGCTCCGCGCCGTCCTCCAGCCCCAGCCGCACCACGTCTCCCGCCACCGTGCCCACGATGACGCTGTCGCCGACCACCACGGGCCGGGCGGCCACCTCCCGGCCGAGCGACACCCGCCACACCACGCGTCCGTCCCGGTCCAGGCGCACCACGGCGCCGGCCTCGTTGCCGGTGATGACGCCGTCCGCCAGGGCGACCAGCCCGGCGCGCGAGGAGGCATCGGTGGAATAACGGAAGGCCGTGTCCGCCGGCTCCCTGCATCCCACGGCCACCACCAATGTCACCGCGAGGGCGGGCAGGAGCGGCGTGCATGGACAGGCGCGGGGCGACATGGTTTGGAGGATGGCGCAAGGAAGGAACTTCGACCATGCCTACCATTCGTGAAGACGAGTTTCCCAACGCGACCGGCATCCCCTCCTCCGCCCGGCGGACGGACTTCGTGCCGCCCCCGACGCTGGCGGTGACGGAGGAGCTGCTCCTCGCGCTGCCCAAGACGGACCTGCACTGCCACCTCGATGGCTCCATGCGGGTGAAGACGATTCTGGAGCTGGCCGAGCAGCAGAAGGTGAAGCTGCCCGCGGACACCGAGGACGGCCTGGCCAGGGCCATCCACATGGGCCAGGTGTGCAAGAGCCTGGAGGAGTACCTCGTCGCCTTCGACGTGACGCTCTCCGTGCTCCAGACGGCGGACGCCCTCTACCGCGCCGCGTACGAGCTGGCGGTGGACGCCGCCGCGGAGAATGTGCGCTGGCTGGAGGTGCGCTACTCGCCCGCGCTCCACCTCCAGAAGGGCCTGAAGATGACCACCGTCATCGACTCGGTGCTGGAGGGCCTGCGCGCCGCCAAGCGCGAGACGGGCATCAAGTGCGGCGTCATCGTCTGCGGCATCCGCCACATCAACCCCCAGACGTCCATGCGGCTGGCCGAGCTGTCCGTGGCCTACAAGAACCGGGGCGTCATCGGCTTCGACCTCGCCGGCGCCGAGGCGAGCTTCCCCGCCAAGGACCACCGCGACGCCTTCCAGCTCATCCTCAAGAACAACGTCAACTGCACCGCGCACGCGGGCGAGGCCTACGGCCCCGAGTCCATCTCCCAGGCCATCCACAACCTGGGCGCGCACCGCATCGGCCATGGCACGCGGCTGCGCGAGGACGGCGATTTGCTCAACTACGTCAACGACCACCGGATTCCGCTGGAGGTCTGCCCGACGTCCAACGTGCAGACGGGCGCGGTGTCCAGCCTCGCGGCGCACCCGCTGAAGTTCTACTTCGACTACGGCCTGCGGGTGACCATCAACACCGACAACCGCCTCATCACCGACACCACGGTGACGAAGGAGCTGTGGGTGGCGCACAAGGAGCTGGGCCTGTCGCTGGAGGACCTGGTCACCATCCTCGTCTCCGGCTTCAAGAGCGCGTTCCTCCCGTTCCGCGAGAAGCAGGACATGCTGCGCGCGGTGAACCAGGAGATTGCGACCACGCTGGCCGCCTTCGACAAGAAGCGGACGGCGATGAAGCAGCCGGCGTGATGGCGTAGCTTCCGGCTCGGTGTGCGCGCCAGCCGCCGTGCCTGGCGCAACGAAGGAGACGACACGTGGACCTGGAGCTCGGTGGCAAGGTGGTGCTGGTGACGGGGGGCTCGGACGGGCTGGGGGCGGCGGTGGCCCGGAGGCTCGTCCGGGAGGGCGCGAAGGTGGCGCTGTGTGCCCGGGGCATGGAGCGCCTGGAGGCCACCGCGGACTCCCTGCGCGCCGAGGGCGGGGACGTGCTCACCGTCCAGGCCGACGTGTCCAAGGCCTGGCAGGTGGAGCACTTCGTGGACGCGGCGCACGCGCGCTTCGGGCGGGTGGACGCGCTGGTGAACAACGCCGGCTCCGCGGCCGCGCGGCCCTTCCTGTCGGTGACGGACGCGGAGTGGGAGGAGGACCTCAACCTCAAGCTCTTCGCGGCCGTCCGCGCCGCGCGCCAGGCGCTCCCGTTCATCCGCGAGTCCGGCGGGGGCTCCATCGTCAACGTGCTGGCGATTTCCGCGAAGACGCCGGGCGCGCACTCCACGCCGTCATCGGTGTCTCGCGCGGCGGGCATGGCGCTGACGAAGGCGCTGTCGAAGGAGTTCGGCCCGCACGGCGTCCGCGTGAATGCCGTGCTGGTGGGCATCATCGAGAGCGGCCAGTGGGTGCGCCGGGCCCAGGAAGTGGGCAAGCCGGTGGAGTCCTTCCAGACGGAGATGGCGCGCCACGCCGGAATTCCGCTGGGCCGGGTGGGCAAGGCCGAGGAGTTCGCGGACCTCGTCGCCTTCCTGCTGTCTCCCCGGGGCGGCTACATCAGCGGCGCCGCCATCAACGTGGACGGCGGACTGTCCTCCGCCGTGTAGCGTCAGGAATCCTCCCCGCTCCCGTCCGTGCACGGTGAGGACGGCCTTGCGCCGTTCCGGCGACCGCGGCTGCTGAACCCTGGTCCCCCTATCTCTCCGTCACGTCCCCCTGGCGCTGTGCATGCGTGCGCGCGCCGGGGCATTCCTGAGCTGGGTCATGCAGCCGAAACTGAATCGGCTCCTGCGGGCGCTTGCCCGTGAGGGGCTCGAGGTGACCTATGACGGTCGCCTCTACTCCGTGCGCCTCCTGGACGACGCGAATGCGCCGCCCGCCGAGGTGCTCCTCCCGCCGGACCTGCCCGTGGAGGGCAAGGCCTTCCGGCAACTCGCCAACCTCGCCGCCCTGAAGCACCCGGGCGGCGGCCAGGTGCTGCGCGTGCGCGCCACCCCCGACTTCCACCCCGGTGACTCCGGTGTGGCCATCGGCTCGGTGCTGCACACGCGGGGTCTGGTCGTTCCCGGTGCCATCGGCACCGACATCAACTGCGGCATGCGCCTGCACGTCGCGGACCTCTCCGTGGACACCTTCCTCGCGAAGCGGGACGCCTTCGTGGAGCGGATGAAGGGCCACTACTTCTTCGGCACGCGGGACGTCACCATGTCCTCTCGCGCCGCTGAAGCCCTGCTGCGCGACGGCATCCCCGGCTGGTTGCTGGAGACGCTGGAGCAGCCGCTGGGGTGCGTGGGGCGGGCGGACCTGAAGCAGCTCGACGCGGAGGTGGACCGCATCCACCTGGGCGGCGGGCTGAAGGGCCACCCGTCCTGGGCACCCGACGCCTTCACCCGCGAGGGCGTGGTGCGTGACGCGGGGCTGGCCACCGTCGGCGGGGGCAACCACTTCGTCGAGGTGCAGCGCGTGGAGGCCGTGGAGGACCGGGCGCGGGCCTGGCAGTGGGGCGTGCGCGAGGGACAGCTCGCGTTCATGGTCCACTCCGGCAGCCGCGACGTGGGCAAGCACGTGGGCGTGGCCTGGCAGGAGCGGGCGCGCAAGGCGTGGCCCGCGGGCCAGCCCTTCCCGGACAGCGGCATCCTCCCGCTGGGGGATGAGCGCCTGGTGGCCGAGTACCTGGAGGCGGAGGCCACCGCGGCCAACTACGCCTTCCTCAACCGGCTGCTGCTGGCGGAATTGCTGCGCCAGACGCTGCGCGAGCTGTTCGGCGAGGTGGAGGCACCGCTCGTCTACGACGTGCCGCACAACCTCACGCTCCCGTACGAGGGCGGGTGGCTGGCGCGCAAGGGCGCCTGCCCGGCGGGGGCGGAGCAGCCCGTCATCATCCCCGGCTCCATGGGGGCCACGTCCTTCCTCATGGTGGGGTGTGGCGACGCGAAGTCCCTGGAGTCCGCGTCCCATGGGGCAGGGCGGGCGCGCTCGCGCTTCAGCATGTCGCGCGGCGGGGCGGACCACAGCGAGGCGGCGCTGGGCCTCACCGGGGTGGACTGCATCAGCCTGCGGGCGGAGCGGCGGGTGGAGGAGGCGCCCGCGGCGTACAAGCCCATCCGCCCGGTGGTGGACTCGCAGGTGGAGGCCGGCATCGTCCGCGAGGTGGCGCGGCTGAAGCCCCTGCTCACCTTCAAGGCCTGAAGGACGCTTCCGGGGCCGGAAAATCGGCTCCGGAAGCGTCACCTGTCCGGCGGACACGTCATTTCACTTGGCGTGTCCGCCGTTCTCCGGGTGGAATGCCCTCGCCCGGGCCGGTGCCCGCGCACCACCCATGTCATTCGAGGGAAGAGGGGAACATGGAGAACAACTTCGGCACGCCGATGTCGCCCGGAGGCTCGCCCGCGCAGGCGCGTGAAGCCGTGTCACTGCCGGCCATCCTGCTGATGGTGACGTCGGCGCTGACGTTCCTCTATGGCCTCTATGGCCTCGTCAGCCCCGTCAACGCGGACCAGATGGCGCAGGTGCAGCAGATGATGCAGGACCCCAACATGGCGCCGATGCGGGGGTTCGTAGAGTTCCTCACGTCCACGGGCGGGCGCCTGGTCTTCACGGTGCCGTACGTCATCCTCAATGGCCTCATCTTCCTGGGCGCGCTGAAGATGCGCGGCCTCCAGAGCTACGGGCTGGCGATGACGGCCGGCATCCTCGCGCTCATCCCGTGCTGCGGCCCCTGCGGCTGCTTCGGCATTCCGCTGGGCATCTGGGCGCTGGTGGTGCTGCGCAAGCCCGAAGTCCGCGCCGCCTTCACCTAGCCACGGTTCAGCGCGCGGCCGGCTCCTCCCGGAGGGTGGAGGCCGGCCGCCGCTTCTGCATCCTCACGCACGCCAGCTGCACGTCGGGCGTGAGCGGGCGCCGGGCCGCGTGCATCCACACGTAGCCATGGCGCCGGTAGAAGGCCTCCGCGTTGAGGCTGGCGTCCAGGCCGAGCAGCGGCACCCCTTCGCGCCACGCCACGGACTCCAGCGCCGCCAGCAGGGTGGAGCCCACGCCCTGGCCCACCTCGTCCGGCACCACGTAGAGGGCCTCCAATTCCCCCGCGCGCGTGTCCACCTGGCCGAAGCCCACCAGGCGCCGGCCGCGCTCGGCCACCAGCACCGTGCGGGGCTTGTCCGGCCGGAGGTAGCCCTCTGGCCGGAGCAGCCGCACCCAGGTGTTCACCTCGTGCGGCGCGTACACGTCCCGGCAGTGCGCCTCCACCGCCTGCGTGTGGATGCGCCACAGGGTGCGCCGGTCCGACTCTCGCGCCGGCCTGAGGTGGAGGCCCCCCGCCGCACCCATGCCGTACCTCAGGTCACCTTCATGCCCTTGGGGATGACCACCACCCCGCTCGGCGTGACGTGGAAGCGCCGCTTGTCCTCCACCGGGTCGTAGCCAATCGTCGTCCCCTGCGGAATCTCCACGTTCTTGTCGATGATGGCCCGGCGGATGCGGCAGCGCCGGCCGATGGTGACGTTCTCGAAGAGGAGCGAGTCCTCCACCTCCGAGTACGAATTCACGCGCACCTTCGGGGACAGCACCGAGCGATTCACGTGGCCGCCGGAGATGATGCAGCCCTCCGCCACCAGCGAGTCCGTGGCGTGCCCCACGCGCTTGTTCTCCTTGTCCGCGAAGACGAACTTGGCCGGCGGGTAGTTGTTGGGCTGCGTGTGGATGGGCCACCGGTCGTTGTACAGGTTGAACACCGGGTCCACCTGCACGAGCTCCATGTTGGAGTCGTAGTAGACGTCGATGTTCCCCACGTCCCGCCAGTAGCCGCGCTCCTTCTCCTCCTGGCCGCCAATCTCGTTCGTGGCGAAGTCGTACACGTACACCGGCGCCGTCTTGTACAGCTCGCTGATGATGGACTTGCCGAAGTCGTGCGCGCTCGTCTCGTTGGCCGCGTCGCGCACCACCTCCTGCACCAGCACGTCGGTGGTGAAGAGGTAGTTGCCCATGGAGGCCAGGCACATCTTCGGGTTGCCCGGCATGGGCGGGGGATTCTTGGGCTTCTCCAGGAACTGGAGCATCCGCCCGTCCGGCCCCACGTCGATGATGCCGAACTCGCGCCCCTGCTCAATGGGGACGGGAATCGCGGCCACCGTGCACGCGGCCTTCTTCGCGCAGTGGAAGTCCAGCATCTGCCGCGTGTCCATCCGGTACACGTGGTCCGCGCCGAAGACGAAGATGTGGTCCGGCTCCTCGTCGGTGATGATGTTGAGGTTCTGGTAGATGGCGTCCGCGCTGCCCTTGTACCAGTCCACGCCGGTCCGCATCTGCGCGGGCACCGCCTCCACGTAGTGGCCCAGGAAGGCCGTCATCCGCCACGCCCGGGACAGGTGGTTGTTCAGCGAGTCGCTCTTGTACTGCGTCAGCACCTTCATCCGGTACACGCCGGAGTTGGCGAAGTTGGAGAGGACGAAGTCGATGATGCGGTAGCGGCCGCCGAACGGCACCGCCGGCTTCGCGCGCTCACGGGTGAGCGGCTCCAGGCGGGTCCCCGCACCTCCTGCCAGAATCATTGCCAGCACTTTGGACATAGGCCGCCGACGTTAACCGGCCGCCCCCGTCCGACAAGGGCACACGTGCCCGCTTGCCCGCCTTCGTTGAGTGCCGAACCGCCTGTTCAGGTCCTCCACCCTCCACGAGAGGCGCTGGATGTGGGAGAAGCGCCCCGTCGGGGGTTCCCGAGGGAGCCCTCGCTGCGGCCTGAGCAAGCGGGTTGCGCGGCTTCCCCGGAGATGGGCGGGCTGCTAGCCTTCCCTCGCGATGTCCGGAGACGAAACCCGCGTTACAAAAATCTCCACGCTCAAGGACGTGAGTTCCGAGCGCAGCACCGAGTGCTGCCTCGTGCAGATTCATGGTCCCGAGCTGGGCAAGAAGTACCTCATCGACTCCGAGCTCACCATCGGACGAGACCAGGGCAACCACATCTGGGTGGACCTGGACAACGTCTCCCGCCGGCACGCACGTGTTCGCGGCCACGGGGGGCGGATGTTCGTGGAGGACCTGGGGTCCACCAACGGCACCTACCTGAACGACCAGGAGGTGCTGCAGGCCTCGCCGCTGCGCAGCGGGGACCTCATCAAGGTGGGTGGCTCCATCTTCAAGTTCCTCGATGGCGACAACATCGAGACCCAGTACCACGAGACCATCTACACGCTGACGATTGCCGACGGCCTCACCGGCATCAACAACAAGCGCTACTTCCTCGAGTACCTCGAGAAGGAGATGGGGCGCTCCGCGCGCTACCAGCGCTCGCTCACGCTGATGATGTTCGACATCGACCACTTCAAGCAGATCAACGACGTCCACGGCCACCTGGCCGGGGACTACGTGCTGCGCGAATTGGCCCAGTCCATCAAGCGCATGGTGCGCCGCGAGCAGTGCTTCGCCCGCTACGGCGGCGAGGAGTTCGCCCTCGTCATGCCCGAGGACGGGCCCGACAAGGCGCGTGTGTTCGCGGAGAAGATCCGCAAGTTCATCGCGGAGAAGACCTTCGTCTACGACGAGAAGGAGATTCCGGTCACCATCTCCATCGGCGTGGGCGAGATGACGCAGGACATGACGGAGCCCCCGCACTTCATCAAGGTCGCGGACGCCAACCTGTACAAGGCGAAGAAGACGGGCCGCAACCGGGTGGTGGGCTAGGTGGCGAAGGAAGCGGGCCCCTCCACCTTCGCGCGGTTGCTGCTGGTGCTGCTGGGGCTCGGCTTCCTCGGCGCGGCCTGGGTGTGGAGCCACCGCTCCGAGCCCTGGGCCGCGCGCCTCGTGGAAGACGCGCGGGGCCATGTCGGGCGCTGAGCGGTAGGCCCCGCGGTACTTCAGGTGCCTTCGCGCAAGTCGTTCAGCCGGCCCTTGGTGCCCGGCAGGGCCTGCGGCGGCATCTTCCCGTAGATGTGCTGCACCGTCTCGGAGAGCGTCTCGTGGATGTCGCGCGCGCGGAAGCCCAGCTCGGCCTCCGCCTTGGACGCGTCCAGCCAGAACCAGTGCTCGCCAATCTCGACTTCCTGCGGGTCCAACACGGGCTTGGTGCCGCGCACCTTCGCCCAGCGCTCCAGCAGCTTGCTGCCCAGCACGTTGACCTGTGAGGGCAGGCGCAGCCGGGGCGCGGGCACGCCGGTGATGCGCTCCAGGCGCTTGAAGAAGTCCACCATGGAGAGATTCACGCCCATGAGATGGCGGCCGTAGAGTTCGCCCCGGGTGAGCGCGTTGACGAAGGCGTCCGCCGCGTCGCGCGCGTCCACGAAGGAGATGCCGCCGCCCGGCATGGCCGGAATCTCCTGGTTGAGGAACTTCACCACCGTCCACGTGGAGGAGAGCCGGTCGTCGCCCGGCCCCATCAGCAGGCTGGGGTTGAGCACCACGAGGGGAATGGCGTGCTTGCGGCAGTACTCCAGCGCCAGCTTCTCCTCGTAGATTTTGGACAGGTAGTACGGCCAGCGCCCCACCACCGTAATCGGGTAGTCGTCGCTCTCGGTGCCGACGTGCTCCTCCTTCGACACCGCGATGGTGCCGGAGGTGGAGGCCAGCACCACGCGCTTCACGCCGGCCTCGCGCACGTCGCGCAGCAATTCGCGCGTGCTGTCAACGTGCAGCTCGAACATCTTCCGCGCGTCCTTCGGCTGGAAGGAGACGAGCCCCGCGAGGTGGTAGACGGCGTCCACGCCCGCCAGCGAGCGACGGACCGCGTCCCGGTCCTTCAAGTCACCAGGGGCGTACTCCGCGCCCGCGAAGGCCGTGCCCGAGGGCTTCGAGCGGCCGATGAGCCGCACCGCGTGCCCCGCCGCCACCAGCCGCGGCACCAGGTGCGAGCCGAGGAACCCCGTGCCTCCCGTTACGAGCAGCTTCACGAGTCCTTCCCTCCGGTGGAGGCGCGGGTGAGCGCCGTCGACGTCGGCTCCTGCGCGTTGAGGTCCAGCACCCGGCCGGCCTTGAGCGCGCGCATCGCGTCCTCGGCGATGCGGGTGGCGTAGCGGTAGCCCTCGGAGCGCGCCATGCCCTGCACGCGCGCGCGCAGCGTCTCGTGCTCCAGCGCCGGGCCGATGTGCACCTCGAGGTTCTTCGACTTGGGGAACACCGTGCCCTTGGGCAGCGCGTCGAAGGCACCCTCGATGTAGAGCGGCAGCACGTCCACGCTGTAGGTGAGGGCGAGGTAGCCCAGCGTGGACTTGAACTCCAGGAGCTCCCCGGTGGTGGAGCGCGTGCCCTCCGGGAAGATGAGGACGTTGTAGCCCTGGCGCAGCGCCTCGCCCGCCATGCGCAGCGACTCGCGCAGCGAGCCCTGCCGCTCAATGGGGATGAGGTTGGTGAAGTTCTCGAACCACGCGCGCTTGAGCGGCGTGTTGAAGAAGTAGTCGCGCGCCGCCAGCGACACGAGCCGCTCGCCCTGGTCCCCCAGCGCCACGCGCACCAGCCCCGCGTCCAGGTGGCTGGAGTGGTTGGCGATGACGAGGAAGTTGCGGTTCTGCGGGATGAAGGGCTTGCCCGTCACCTTGGTGTCGAAGACGCCGCCGTAGAGCACCTTCTGCCCGAAGGCGAGGAGCTGACGGCCCACGTCTGCCACCACCTCGGGCACCGGAATCTCCACCTCCTCCGCGCGCACGTTCTCCTTGCTGATGTCCTTCGCCCGCGTCTCCACCGTGGGGCGCTTGCCGGACGCCAGCACCACCTTGCGCAGGTCCTCCACCGTCTGCACCTGCGTCAGGTCCTCGATGGCGGGCAGCGGCACGCCCGCGCCCTCCAGCGCTGACGACAGCTCGGTGAGCATCAGCGAGTCGAAGCCCAGGTCTCCGGTGAGCAGCGCATCCGGCCGCACGTCCGCCACCGGCCGGTGGCAGACCTCGGCGATGAGCGGGTAGAGCCAGTCGCCCACGCCGCCGCTGCCGGGGTTGGCCACCTTCTCGCGCGCCTTGCTGGCGCTGGCGGCCATGCGCTCCAGCCGCTGCAGCTCCTCCACCACCTGCTTGCGCTTCACGCTGCGCTTGGCGGTGCGCGGCAGCTCGCCGTCCCACAGCCGCAGCACCTTCACCCGGCGGTAGAAGGGCATGTCCGCGCTCACCTTGCGGAAGTGCTCCTCCACCTCGCGCCGCACCTCTTCACGCGGGCGCTCGCCGTAGTCCGGCACGCACAGGCACGCCACCTTCTCGCCGCCGGCCTCGTCGGGCAGGCCGACGATGGACAGCTCCTTGATGTGCGGGTGCTCCTGGTACAGCTCCTCCAGCTCGTCCGGGTAGATGTTCTTCCCGTTGTGGTCGATGATGACGTCCTTCGCGCGGCCGACGAGGTACAGCCGGCCCTCCGCGTCCAGACGCCCCAGGTCGCCGGTGTGGAGCCACCCCTCCTTGAGCACCACGTCCGTGGCCTCGCGGTCCCCGAAGTAGCCGGGCATGACGTTGGGGCCCTTCGCGAGCACCTCGCCCAGCCCGTCGTTGTCCGGGTTGGCGATGCGCAGCTCGATGCCGGGCAGCGGCCGGCCCACCGTGCCGGGCTGGCGCTTGTTGCCGGGCTCCGTCACCGACAGCACCGGCGCGGACTCCGTCAGGCCGTAGCCCTCGGTGATGTTGAAGCCCAGCTCGTGGAAGGCCTTGTGGACCTCATCCGGCAGCGCCGAGCCGCCCGACACGAGCACCTTGATGCGACCGCCGAACTTGCGGTGCACCGGCCAGAACAACAGCTTGCCCAGGTTGATGTTGCCCCGGTTGCGCAGCTCGCCGTGCGTGGCCATCAGCGCCTTGAGCGCCTGCTCCACGAAGGGCGGCTTGCTGGCGAACTCCTGCGTAATCTTGCGGTGCAGCAGCTGCCACAGCGCGGGCACGCCCACCATGGCGGTGATGCGGCCCGTCTCGAACACTTCGCCCAGCCGGTCCGACGTCAGCTCGTCGATGTACGTGATTTCCGCCCCGCGCCAGAACGGGGTGAGGAAGCCGGAGGAGAACTCGAAGGTGTGGTGCAGCGGCAGCACCGACAGCACACCGTCACCCACGCCGATGTCGAACACGCCGGCCAGCTTCGCCACCAGCGAGGCGAAGTTGCGGTGCGTGAGCATGACGCCCTTGGGCGTGCCCGTGGTGCCAGAGGTGAAGATGATGCTGGCCAGGTCGTCCGCGGACGCGGACTTCTTCACCGGGCCGATGCGGTCCGGGTGCGCCGGGTCGCCCGTCATCGCCTCCGCGAGGCTCGCCACCGTGACGCTGTCACCCAGCGCGGTGACGAGGCCGGGGAAGTCATGGGCGGCGTCCTCGGACAGCAGGCACGCACGCGCCTCGGCGCGGCGGGAGATGTTGAGCAGCTCCGCCTCGCTGAGGCCCGGGTCCACCGGCACGGCGGTGGCGCCCGCGCGGAGGATGCCGAAGTAGCAGATGCCCCACTCGGGCCGGTTCTCCGACACCAGCAGCACGCGGTCGCCGTGCTTGATGCCCTTGCCGAGCAGGAAGCTGCCCACGCGCGACGCGTAGCGGTGCACCTCGCCGAAGGTGAAGCGCTCCTCGCGCTCGCCGGCCACCATGCGGAAGGCCACCCGGTGCCGGTACGCGTGCACCGTCGCCTCGAGCAGCTCCAGCAAATCTCTGTGCGCGGGGATGACGGTGCGCTTCTCGCGCTCCTCCTCCAGGCCGGGGAACACCCACTTCTCCAGGCCGGGCAGGTGCGTCTCCATGAAGTAGGCGCGCCAGTCGATGTGCTCGGGGGCCCAGGGCACCTTCAGCCGGTCCGTGTGCGCCATGCGCGTGTAGACGGAGCGCGTGTTGTCGCAGCGGAAGACGTACCGGTTCTCGTAGAGGAAGGGGAGGAACAGGTCCGTGAGGGCGATGAGCCCCTGGTTCTGCTGCTCCACGTCGTCCAGCGACACCTTCGCCTTGTCCAGCATGGCCTGCACGCCGGGCGCGCCCCAGGCGGGCCGCACCTCGTCGATGGCCTTCTTCAGGAACTTCGCGCCGCGCACCAGCATGGGCGCGCTGAACAGCTCGAACTCCTTCTTGCTGACGGGCTGCGGCTCCAGGCGCGAGCGCAGCGAGTTCATCAGCGCGTTGCCCGTCTCCCGGTTGCGGTAGTAGCGCCGCCGGTACAGGCCCACCAGCTCCACGGAGCGGCTGGCGTAGAACGGATTCACGTCACCGGATGCCAGGTGGTAGACGCGCCGCTCCTCCACCTCGATGGAGTGCGCGGTGATGCCGATGGTGGCCCCGGCCACCTGGTCCACCGGGATGATGTCCAGGATGGTGCTCTCACCGGCGGGGATGCCGCCCGGCCCCTTGATGCCCGCGAAGGCCAGCGGCGCCGAGGTCGTGAAGCCCTCGTTCCACCCGGGGAAGGGGAAGTGCATCGCGCTTTCCACGATGGAGGGCCGGACGATGGCGTAGCGCAGCCCCGGCGTGCTCGCGAGCACCTGCTCGCCCAGGGACTTCGTGTACGTGTACGTGTTGGGCCAGCCCCAGTGCGCGGCGCGCTCCATGCCGGCGCGCACCAGCTCGCCGCTCAGCCACAGCTTGCGCTCGCGGCCCACCGCCAGGCGCAGCGTCTTCTCGTCGTTGACGTCGCGGCCTTCCTCGGCCAGCCGGTCCAACGCCTTCTTGCGGAAGGTGGACGTGAGGGCCTTGTCGTCGGCCTGCTCGCGCAGGCGGGCGACGATGCGCTCCGCGTCCGCCAGCTCCTGCTCCAGGCTGAAGTCGCGTCCGTCCAGCTCGTCCCGGCGGGGGAAGTAGCCGCGGACCTCCTCGTCCTCGAAGACGAGCCCGTCGCGGTTGCCGGCCACGAAGGCGGTGGACATGTGCACCAGCGGCACGCCCCAGCGCACCGCCAGCTCCGCGGCGTACTTCACGCCGTGGGTGTTGACGTTGAGGCCCACCTCCAGCGACGGGTTGAAGGACACCAGGCCCGCGCAGTTGATGAAGGCGTGCACCTTGCCGGTGAGCTCGGCCACCTGGGCTTCTTCCAGGCCCACCCACGGGTCGGTGATGTCACCGTCCAGCACGTGGCACTTCTTGCGGATGAACTCCAGGGCGCCCGCGTCGCCGTACGCGTCGCGCAGCGGCTGGAAGGGCTCGCTGGTGGCCACCTTGTCGAAGAAGCGCCGCTCGGCGGAGGCCGCGCTGCCCTTGCGGACCAGCACGTACACCTTGTCCAGCTCCTGCCCGTACCGGTGCAGCAGCATGGACAGCGTCACCTTGCCCACGAAGCCGGTGGAGCCCGCGAACAGCAGGCGCTTGCCGGTGAAGACGCGGGAGACGTTCAGCTCGGGAAGCTGCGGCTGACTCATGACCGGCCTCACTTCACGTCCACCATCACCGTGGGAGCAATCCGCAGCAGGCTGATGGTGGCCGAGCGGCCCATGAAGCCGCGCGCCTCTTCAATCGCCTCGGTGAGGGTGTCGGTGCGGTCCCAACCCATCAGGGCCGGGACGTGGTTGTTCTCCGCGCCCGCGACGATGACCTTGCCCACGTGCTGCCGGCCGTTCTCGCCCCAGTACCACATGTAGAAGGGGTGCACGCCGTGGTAGGCGTTGCCCTTGCGGTACAGGTGCACGTAGCTGGGGTTCTCCGCGAACTCCTTCTCGTACTTGTGCTCCAGCTTCATCGAGTCGCGCGTCTCCGGCAGCAGCCGGTTGAAGAACTCGATGTAGCTGGGGTGGTGCTCGGGGTCGAACTCGTCGTAAGCCGGGTGCAGCAGAATCAGCACGCCGCCCTTCTTCACCAGCGGCACGCCGCGGTTCAGGTTGTAGAAGTAGCCCAGCCCCATCACCTGCACGAGCAGCGGGTTGAGGATGGAGTTGACGCTGTACGGCGAGATGAAGGGGATGGGGAAGATGACGATGTCGCTCTGCCCCTCCACCGGCACCACGTACTGCTTCCAGCTCGTCTCCAGCGTCTTCTGGTGCGCGGGCTCGGTGGCTCCGGCGTACACGCCCGTGACGTCATAGGGCGCGGGCACGGCGCTGAGCACCTTGCGCGCCATCGCGCGTGGCATCTTCGACAGCGCGTAGCGCATGGCCTGGAACTTCAGCCGGTCGCCCTCGGTGTAGTCCTCTTCCTTCTTGGCGAGGAAGTCCGTGGGCGCGCCGAACATGCGGTTGTTCAGTGAGGTCTCGATGTGGAAGACCTTCAGGTGCTTGTCGATGTTCTTCCCGATGCGCTCGTTGCTCCTGTAGAGCGCGCTCGCCTTCGGCTCCATGTAGGAGTCCGACTCGCGGATGGTCTTCGGGTTGTGGTGGTGGCGCAGCGAGGCGTAGTTGGACACGCCGGTGCCCATGGACTTGTGCCCGCCATTCATGGGCACGAAGTTCACATTCACGTAGATGATGAGGTCGCTCTCCGCCACGCGGCGGTTCACGGACACCTCCTCACCGTGCGAGGTGCGCTCCAGCGCGACGATGCCGTCCGGGTCCTCGGCGTCGTGGTTGTAGTAACGGTCCGGGTAGAACGCGTCGTAGATCTTCTGCCCCACCATGCGCCGCATCTCCGCTTCCGTCATGCGGCGGTGCAGGGCGTTGGCGATGACGAGGTGGATGTCGTCCACGCCGCTGTCGGCGGCCAGCTCCAGCACCACCTCCAGGATGGACTGGCGCACGTCCGGCGTCACCATGGGCGGCAGCGGCACGCTGATGTCGTCGATGACGCACGTCAGGCGCATGCCCGGCTTGAGCAGGGCGTGCAGCGGCTCCATGCCCTCCGGGTGGTTGATGGCCCAGCGGATGGCGGCCTTGACGTTGGGCACGCCGGCCAGCGGGGGGCGGGGGAAGATGACCCGCGTACCGACGGGCAGGTCTTCCTGCAGGAAGCCCTCACCGTAGAAGAGCGCCCGAGGCGGGCTGCCCTTCTCCGTGATGACCACCTGGCTTTCCTCGTCGTACAGCTTCTGGAGCGTCTTGAACGGGCGCATGGGGAACGGGGCCTACTTGAGGTCGAGGATGGGCCAGTTGTACGCGCGCGCGATGGAGCGCAGGCGCATGTCCGGGTTCACCGCGGTGGGACGACCCACCACCGCGAGCATCGCGTAGTCGGAGGCACTGTCGGAGTAGCCGTGGCACTGGTCCAGCGCCAGGCCCTCCTTCACGCAGTAGGCGCGGATGGCGTTGGCCTTGTTCGCGCCTTCGATGATGGGCGGAATCACCTTGCCGGTGGCCTTGCCGCCCACGAACTGCATCTTGTTGGCGATCATGTCGTCCACGCCCAGGTGGCGGGCGAGCGGGCGCATGGTGAAGTCCAGCGCTCCGGTGACGAGCACCACCTTGCACCCGCTGCGGCGGGCCTGGTCGATGAGGTCCTGGGACTGCTCGAAGAGGGCCGGCTGCAGCACGTCCTCGAACATGTCCTGGGCAATCGTGACGAGCCGGTCTTCGCTCAACCCCGCGTAATAGCGGTAGAAGAACTCGTTGAACGTCTTGCGGTCGAGGACGTCCATGACGCCGAAGAGGGGCACGCTGACGGCGGTGCTCAGCGTCCTTCCGGCGATGCCCAGGACCGAGCCACGGTTCATCGCGTAGTACGCGTAGACGTGGACGACGTTCGTCTTCACGAGCGTCCCGTCGACATCGAAAAAGGCAGCTTTCGCGGGCATGGGGGCAGCGGGCTTCCTGACACTCCTGGGGGGGTGTGGTCAACGACGGCAAATCTCTACAACCAGCCCTGCTGGCGGTACCACTCCGCACTGCGGCGGATGGAGTCGCCCAGGTCGCGCCGGGGGTGAAAACCGAGCAGGCGCTCGGCCTTGGCCCCGGAGCACGTCCAGGCGGGGGCGAGCAGCTGCCGCGCCAGCTTCCGATTCAGCGGCAGCTTCCGCCCCGTCACCCGCGACACGCCGTCCGCCGCCGAGGCCAGGGCCTGGAGCACCCGGGGGCTCAGACGCACCGTGCGGGGGTGCAGGCCCAGCGCCTTCGCCCCCACGTCCTGCACCGCTTCCAGGGTGAGGGGCTCGCCGGGGCCCGCGCAGAAGAAGGCCTCGCCCAGGGCCCTGGGGTGCTCGGCCTGGAGGAGCATGAGGTCCACGACGTCCTCCACGTCCACCATGGTCAGCGGGCGGGGGCCGCCGGTCAGCTCCAGGCGGATGCCCTTCTTCGCCAGCTTGAAGAAGGTGAGGTTCTCCCTGTCGCCGGGGCCGAGGATGCGCGGGGGACGTGTCACCGTCACCGGCAGCCGGTCTCCATAGGAGAAGGCGATGCGCTCAGCCTCCGCCTTGCTCTCGCCGTACCACTCGTGGGGGTGGAAGGCGTCCTCCTCTACATGGGGGCGGGTGGGGGAGGACGGACCCATGGCGGCCAGCGAGCCGGCCAGCACCAGGCGCGGCCGGTGTCCGGCGGCCACCATGGCGTCGCATAGATGACGCGTGCCCTCCGCGTTGACGCGCATGAAGTCGTCTCGCGTCGCGCCGCGTCGTGCGCCCGCGAGGTGGAAGACGACGTCCTGGCCCACGACGGCGGGGGCCAGCGAGGCGGGGACCGTCACGTCTCCGTCCACCCGCGTATAGGTGACGCCGGCCAGCGCGGAGGCGTCACCTCCAGGGCGGAGGAGGCACGTCACGGTGTCCCCGCGCGCCGCCAGGGCTTTCGCCAGCCAGGCTCCGAGGAAGCCTCCGGCACCGGTGATGAGGGCTTTCATGGGCGATTCATCCAAAAAAACACACCACGTCCGCAAGGAGAATCCCGAGCGGATGTCCTCTTCTCCTCCGAGCAGCCGGCTGCGGCGGAGCCGGTTTGTCGGCCTCCGGAAGCGTTCCGAAGCCTATTCCCCGAGGAGAAACGCGCTCCCGAGCCGATTTTTCGGCCTCCGGCGGCGTTGCGCGCACCGTGCTCCCGAGGGAAAACCGTGCTGCGGGGCCGGATTCTCGGCCTCCAGAGGCGTTCTTCCGAGGGATTCCCGAGGGAAAAGCGCATCAGAGGGCTGTTTTTCGGCCTTGGGCGTGCTACTTCTACGCCGCATCGGCTCTAGCTTCACATAAGCAAAGCCGTACAACGTCCCCTTCGGAGGGGAGGAGACTCAAGACGAATGGCCGCCAAGAAAGCTGCTGCGAAGAAGGCTCCCGCTGCCAAGAAGGCTCCCGCTGGCGCGAAGCGCAAGCCGAACGCGTCGTTCATGAAGGAGATGACCCCTTCTGCCGCGCTCGCTGAGATCGTCGGCCCCAAGCCGCTGCCCCGGACCGAGGTCGTCAAGAAGCTCTGGGCCTACATCAAGAAGCAGGGCCTCCAGGACGCCAAGAACAAGCGGCAGATCAACGCCGACGACAAGCTGAAGCCCATCTTCGGTGGCAAGAAGAACGTCACCATGTTCGAGATGACGGCGCTGGTGAACAAGCAGCTGAGCTGAGCACCGCCGGAAGTCTCTGGCAGTAGCCGTACTCGAGGGCTCGTCGCGCGATGCGCGGCGGGCCCTCTGCTCTTCTATGGGGCCCCGCGGCCCCATGGAGCGTTGGATAGAGGGCGGACGGACGTCTGCGTGCTGGCGGAAGGTCTCCGTAGGACCTACCTCAGGGCCGAATGCTGCGCGACGGTCTGGACGAAGAGGAGACTGCCTCTCACGAGGCGGGGGGCGCCACCATGAGCGCCGAGGCACTGGCCGAGGGCCTCTACACACGTGTACAGGGGGACCTGGACTCCCGGCCCCACACGCCGCTGTCCACGTACCGGGTGCAGCTCCACAAGGGGTTCACCTTCCAGCAGGCCCGCGAGGTGGTGCCCTACCTCGCCCGGCTGGGGGTGAGTGACTTGTACGCCTCGCCGTACCTCAAGGCGACGCCGGGCAGCACCCACGGCTACGACTGCACGGACCACCAGCAGCTCAACCCGGAGGTGGGCTCGGCGGAGGACCACTTCGCCCTGTGCTCCGCCCTGCGCGAGCACGGCATGGGGCAGCTGCTGGACGTGGTGCCCAACCACATGGGCATCGAGCGGGACAACCGGCTCTGGTTCGACGTGCTGGAGAACGGCCCCTCGTCCGTCTACGCGAAGTACTTCGACATCGACTGGGCGCCGGTGAAGGAGGAGCTGCGCGACAAGGTGCTGCTGCCGATTCTGGGCGACCAGTACGGCATCGTCCTGGAGCGCGGCGAGCTGAAGCTGTCCTTCAAGGAAGGCGCCTTCTTCGTCCACTACTACGACCACCTGCTGCCGGTGGCGCCCCGCCAGTACGCGCGCATCCTCCGGCACGGGCTGGAGCGGCTGGAGGCGAAGCTCGGCGGCGAGCACCCGTGCATGGTGGAGCTGCTCTCCGTCCTCACCGCGATTGAGCACCTGCCGGCGCGCACCGAGGTGGAGCGGGCGAAGGTCGTGGAGCGCCACCGGGAGAAGGAGGTCATCAAGCGCCGGCTCGCCGCGGTGTCGGCCGCCAGTCCCGAGGTGACGGCCTACATCGAGGACAACGTCCGCGTCTTCAACGGCGAGCCCGGCAACGCGCGCTCATTTGATTTGCTCGACTCGGTGCTGGCCTCGAGCAGCTACCGGCTGGCGCACTGGCGCGTGGCGGGGGAGGAAATCAACTACCGCCGCTTCTTCGACATCAACGGCCTGGCCGCCCTCCGCGAGGAGGACCCGGACGTCTTCCAGGAGGCGCACGCGCTCATCTTCCGCTGGCTGCGCGAGGGCTTTGTCACCGGCCTGCGCATCGACCACCCGGACGGCCTGTTCGACCCCACCGCCTACTTCCTCGACTTGCAGGAGCGCTTCTTCGTGGAGCGCGCCCAGGCCCTGTTCCTGAAGGACCACGGCGACGCGGACACGCGCTGGTCCGCGGTGGAGACGGCGCTGCGCGAGCGCTGGCGCGCGGAGGTGACGGCGCACCCGGACAGCCCGCTGCGCAAGGCGCTGTACGTGGTGGTGGAGAAGATTCAGGGCGGGCGCGAGCGCATGCCCGAGTCCTGGGCCGTGCACGGCACCACCGGCTACCGCTACGCCAACGCGGTGAGCGGCATCTTCGTCCAGCCAGAGGCGGAGGCCGCCCTCACGGACATCTACGAGCGCTTCGTCGGCGAGAAGACCGACTTCGCGGAGCTCGTCTACCAGAAGAAGCTGCTCATCATGCGCGTGTCCATGGCCAGCGAGCTCAACGTGCTGGCCCACGAGCTCAACCGCATCTCCGAGATGAACCGCCGCACGCGCGACTTCACGCTCAACTCGCTGCGGCGCGCGCTGGTGGAGTTCATCGCCCTGTTCCCCGTCTACCGCACCTACGTGGACGGCTGGCGCCCGGAGCTGGACGCGCGCGACGTGCAGTACGTCGAGTGGACCATCCAGCGCGCCAAGGAGAAGAACGCCACCACCAACGCCTCCATCTTCGACTTCCTCCGCGACATCCTCCTGCGCCGCTACCCCGAGCACACCCAGGAGCAGGAGCGCGCCGTCATGCTGCGCTTCACCATGAAGCTGCAGCAGGTGACGGGGCCCGTCATGGCCAAGGGGCTGGAGGACACCGTCTTCTACATCTACAACCGGCTGGTGAGCCTCAACGAGGTGGGCGGTGAGCCGGAGCGCTTCGGCGTGCGCGCCACCACCTTCCACCTGCGCAACCAGGAGCGCGCGGAGCGCTGGCCGGCGAGCCAGCTCACCTCCAGCACCCACGACACCAAGCGCAGCGAGGACGTGCGCGCCCGCATCAACGTGCTGTCCGAGGTGCCCGAGGAGTGGCGCAAGCGGGTGAAGAAGTGGTCCCGCCTCGTGGAGAAGTTCGTCACGGCGCTGCCCTCCGGCCCCGCGCCGTCGCCCAATGACGCGTACCTCTTCTTCCAGACGGTGGTGGGTGCCTGGCCCATGGGCGAGGGCCACTCCAAGGAGGAGCTGTCGGACTTCCAGCGCCGGGTGCGCGAGTACATGGCCAAGGCCATGAAGGAGGCCAAGGTCCGCACCTCGTGGACCAACCCGGACGGCGCCTACGACGACGCGGTGGCGCGCTTCGTGGACCGCTGCTTCGACGAGAAAGATGGCGGCGCCTTCCTGGAGGACGTGCGCGAATTCAAGCGTCACCTCGAGCGCGCGGGGCAGCACAACGCCCTGGGCCAGCTTCTCTTGAAGCTCGCCTCGCCCGGCGTGGTGGACACGTACCAGGGCTGCGAGCTGTGGGATTTGTCCCTCGTGGACCCGGACAACCGGCGGCCGGTGGACTTCAGCCAGCGCGCGCGGCTCTTGGACGCGCTGGACGCGGAGGCCGCCAGCGACAGGGCCGGGCTGTGCGCGCGGCTGACGGCGGACATGGCTGACGGTCGGGTGAAGCTCTTCGTCCTCGCCGAGTCGCTGCGGCTGCGCCAGCGCCAGCCGGTGCTGTTCCGCTCCGGCGGCTACCGGGCGCTGGACTTGACGGGCCCCCGCGCGAAGGCGGCGGTGGCCTTCGCCCGCGAGCACGGGGACGCGGTGGTGCTGGCCTGTGCACCGCGTTACACCCTGTCCGCTCTGGATTCCCCGGAAGGCCTGTCCGGCGCGTACGGGAGCACGTTCCTCGACCTTCCCGAGGCATATGCGGGCATGATGTTCCGCAGTGTGTTCACCGGGCGTCAGGTGCGGCCGGAGCGTGGGCCGGGCGGCGTGGTGCTGCCCCTCGGACCGCTCCTGGCGGAGTTCCCGGTGGTGCTGTTGGAGAGGAGCACGGGATGAGGCGGGCCGAGGTGCTTCCAGGGAAGCCGTTTCCCCTGGGCGCCACGTTTGACGGGCAGGGCGTCAACTTCGCGGTCTTCAGCGAGCATGCGAAGAAGGTGGAGGTCTGCCTCTTCGACCCGAATGAGCCCTCGAAGGAGACCCGCCGGTTTCCCCTGCTGGAGACGAACCACCACGTCTGGCACGGCTACGTGCCGGAGCTGCAGCCCGGGACGCTCTACGGCCTGCGCGTCCACGGCCCGCATGAGCCGAAGAAGGGCCTGCGCTTCAATCCCGCCAAGCTGCTGGTGGACCCGTACGCCCGGGCCATCCACGGCAAGGTGGACTACAAGGCCCCCATCTACGGCTACCCGGCCCCCGCGACGGGCAAGGACGAGGACCTCGTCCTGGACACGCGCGACGACGCCGCGGGCGTGCCCAAGGCGGTGGTGCTGACGGACGCGTTCGACTGGGAAGGCGACACGCTGCCCCGCATCCCCTGGCACGACACCGTCGTCTACGAGCTGCACGTCAAGGGCTTCACGAAGTTGCACCCGCGCGTGCCCGAGCCCCTGCGCGGCACCTACGCGGGGCTGGCGCACCCGGCCAGCATCGAGCACCTGAAGAAGGTGGGCGTCACCGCGGTGGAGCTCCTGCCCATCCACCACATCGTGGACGAGCCCTTCCTCATCCAGCGCGGGAAGGTGAACTACTGGGGCTACAACACCCTGGGCTACTTCGCGCCGGACTCGCGCTACGCCGCCTCGGGCTCTCGCGGCGAGCAGGTGGACGAGTTCAAGGGCATGGTGAAGGCGCTCCACCGTGCCGGCATCGAGGTCATCCTCGACGTCGTCTACAACCACACCTGCGAGGGCAACCACCACGGCCCCACGCTGTCCTTCAAGGGCCTGGACAACGGCGCGTACTACCGGCTGACGGACAAGGACCCGCGCTACTACATGGACGTCACCGGGTGCGGGAACTCGTGGAACGCCACGAACCCGTACGCGCTGAAGCTCATCACCGACTCCTTGCGCTATTGGGTGGAGGAGATGCACGTGGACGGGTTCCGCTTCGACCTGGCCACCACGCTGGGCCGGGACAGGCACGGCTACGACACGCGCGCGGCCTTCTTCCAGATCATCCACCAGGACCCGGTGCTCAGCCGGGTGAAGCTCATCTCCGAGCCCTGGGACGTGGGCGACTTCGGCTACCAGGTGGGCAACTTCCCGGTGCTGTGGAGCGAGTGGAACGGGAAGTACCGCGACACGATCCGGCGCTACTGGAAGGGCGATGACCGGCAGGCGGCGGAGATTGGCTACCGGCTCACCGGCAGCTCGGACCTGTACTCGTTGTCGGGGCGCAAGCCGACGGCGAGCGTGAACTTCGTCACCGCGCATGACGGCTTCACGCTGCACGACCTGGTCACCTACAACGAGAAGCACAACGAGGCGAACGGCGAGGAGAACCGGGACGGCGCCAACGACAACCACTCCTGGAACTGCGGAGTGGAGGGCGAGACGGCGGACCCCAAGATCAACGCCCTGCGCGAGCAGCAGAAGCGCAACTTCCTCGCCACGCTCTTCCTGTCCCAGGGCGTGCCCATGCTGGTGGGCGGCGACGAGATGGGGCGCACCCAGCGCGGCAACAACAACGCCTACTGCCAGGACAACGAGCTGTCCTGGGTGAACTGGGAGCTGAACGAGAAGCAGCGGGCGCTGCTGGAGTTCACCAGCAGCATGGCCAAGCTGCGGCGCGAGCAGCCGGTGCTGCACAAGCGGCGCTTCTTCCGCGGCGCCCATATGTGGGACAGCGAGCTGAAGGACCTCGCGTGGTTCCGGCCGGACGGCAAGGAGATGAAGAAGGACGACTGGGAGAAGCCCTATGTGCGCTCCCTGGCCTTCCTCCTGGGCGGAGACGCCATCGCCACGCCGGACGACGAGGGCAACCGCATTGTCGGGGACACGCTCCTGGTCCTGATGAACGCGCACCATGAGCCCATCAGCTTCCTGCTGCCGGCGCTCGAGTGGGGCGCGGACTGGGAATTGGTGGTGGACACGGCGGCGGCGGGAGAGTCGCAGCGCACGCACACGCCCGCGGGCGGCAAGGTGCAGGCGGCCGGACGCTCCGTGGTGGTGCTGCGCCGGCCGGCGACGGAGTAGACACGGGGGTCGACGCCCGGACGCGCCGCCGATAGGGTGCGCCCCGGCGGCACACTGCACCAGGACTCTCACGTGAACACGCAAGTCGCGCTCTGGGTGGGTTTCAACGTCTTCGTCCTCGCGATGCTCGCGATGGACCTCGGCTTGTTCCACCGCAAGGAACATGTGGTCACGCCCAAGGAGGCGGGTGTCTGGACGGTGGTGTGGATCACCATCAGCCTCGCCTTCTGTGCCTTCATCTGGCGCTTCTTCGGCCCCACGGAAGGGCTCCAGTGGCTGACGGCGTACGTGGTGGAGTACGCGCTCTCCGTCGACAACCTCTTCGTCTTCCTTCTCGTGTTCAGCTACTTCCGGGTGGCGCCGGAGCACCAGCACCGCGTGCTCTTCTGGGGCATCCTGGGCGCGTTCGTCATGCGCGCGGTGCTCATCATCGCCGGCGCGGCGCTGGTGCTGCGCTTCCACTGGCTCATCTATGTCTTCGGCGCGTTCCTCGTCTTCACCGCGGTGAAGATGCTCTTCTCCAAGGACGAGGAGATGGACCCGGAGCAGAAGGGCATCGTCAAGCTCGCCCGCCGGGTGCTGCCAGTGTCGCGCCAGGGGGAGGGCAGCCGCTTCTTCCTCACCGAGGACGGGCGGCGCAAGGTGACGCCGCTGTTCATCGTCCTGCTGGTGGTGGAGGCCACGGACCTGCTCTTCGCCCTGGACTCCATCCCCGCGGTGCTGGGCATCAGCCAGAACGCCTTCATCATCTACACGTCCAACGTGTGCGCGATTCTGGGCCTGCGCTCGCTGTTCTTCGTGGTGGCCAGCCTGATGGACAAGTTCCACCTGCTGAAGCTGGGCCTGAGCGCGATTCTGGCCTTCGTCGGCGTGAAGATGCTCATCACGTACTTCGACATCCACATCCCCATCGGCCTGTCGCTGGGCGTGATTGGCGGCATCCTGCTGGCGGCGATTCTCGCCTCGCTCATCTGGCCCAAGGCCGCCGAGGAAGAGCCGGGGAAGAGCTGAGGGGTGGGCCGCTCAACCCCGCGTTTTGCTTGCAACTTGAGGGGCTTGGCGCCAATTGTGGAGTCATGTCTTCTACCGCCACCACCGACGGTATCCGCGTCACCGTGAAGCCCGCGTTCTGGCCGGAGCGCAGCGCTCCGGAGTCCGGGCAGTTCGCCTTCATGTACACGGTGGAAATCGCCAACGAGGGCAGCGCGCCCGCGCAGCTCAAGGCGCGCCACTGGTTCATCACCGATGCCACCGGGAAGGTGGAAGAGGTGAAGGGCGAGGGTGTGGTGGGTCGCCAGCCCAGCCTGGAGCCCGGCGAGCGCTTCGAGTACACGAGCTGGGCGATGCTGCGCACGCCCTTCGGCACCATGCGCGGCACCTACGACATGGTGCGGCCGGACGGCTCGCGCTTCGAGGCCCGCATCGCCGAGTTCGCCCTCACGCTGCCCAACTCCCTGCACTGATGGCCACACCGGTCACGAAGCGGGGACTGCTGCTGCTCAACCTGGGCACGCCGGACGCGCCGGAGACGGGGCCGGTGCGCCGCTACCTGCGCGAGTTCCTCAATGACCCGCGCGTGGTGGACATCCACCCGGTGGGCCGCTGGCTGCTGCTCAACCTCATCATCCTCCCGGTGCGCCCGGCGAAGAGCGCGGAGGCCTACCGGAAGGTGTGGACGGAGCAGGGCTCGCCGCTGCTGGTGTTCAGCCGGGATTTGACGGCCGCGGTGGCCGAGCGACTGAAGGGTGAGTACGAGGTGGCGCTCGCCATGCGCTACGGCAACCCGTCCATTCCGGACGCGGTGGCGGCGCTGCGCGCGCGCGGCGTGTCGGACTTCACGGTGCTGCCGCTGTACCCGCAGGAGGCCGCGTCCTCCTCGGCGTCCTCGCTGGCGCGCACGTACGAGGTCATGGCGCAGTCGTGGGACGTGCCCAACGTCCGCGCGGTGCCGGCCTTCTACGAGCACCCGGGCTTCCTGGACGCCTTCACCAACGTCGCGCGGCCCGTCATCTCGGACATGCGCGCGGACCACGTCCTCTTCAGCTTCCACGGCGTGCCGGAGCGGCACGTGAAGAAGACCGACGCGACAGGGAAGCACTGCCTTGCGTCCGCGGGGTGTTGTGACGCGATGACGGAGGCCAACCGCCACTGCTACCGCGCGCAGTGCTTCGCGACGGCGCGCGGGCTGGCGGAGCGGCTGGGGCTGGGCCCTCAGGGGCAGGGCTGGAGCGTGTCCTTCCAGTCGCGGCTGGGGCGCACGCCCTGGGTAAAGCCCTACACGGACCTGGTGCTGCCGGAGCTCGCGCAGCGGGGCGTGAAGCGGCTGGCGGTGATGTGCCCGGCCTTCGTCGCGGACTGCCTGGAGACGCTGGAGGAGATTGGCATCCGCGCCCGCGAGCAGTTCGTGGAAGCGGGGGGCGAGGCCTTGCGGCTCGTCCCCTCGCTCAACGCCCACCCGACGTGGGTGGACGCGGTGGTGCGGATGGTGCGCGAGTCGGACGGCGCGCCTACGGCTGCGGCTTCGCCGTGGGCTGCGGTGGAGCCGACTCGAGCGCGGTGAGGCGCAGCGTCATCGTTCCCGGCGGCACCTGGAGGGCCGCGGGCGGGAAGGGGCCCTTGGTGACGGTGGAGAGGGTGCCCTCCCACGAGCGCCAGCGGCCGGCCTTCACGAGGAACTCGCCGCGGCCGGTAATCTTCACCTCGGCGCTGACGTCGGACTCCGTCGAACCGCCGGCCTGCAGCGCCTCGGCGCCCTCGCGCGCGGGCACGACGGCCGGCTTGCGCAGCGTGCGGACCTTGCCGGTGCGCAGCTCGTAGAGGTCGTACTCCACGGTGGCCACCTGCTCGCCGCCGTCGGCGGGAGCCAGTCCCGCGAGCTTCACGCGGTTGCGCCGCTCCGGGGTGGGGCCCTGGAAATAGGCGCCGAGCGCGTCCGGGGACACCAGCTCGGTGCCTAGCGCCCACGTGTCGTTGGGGCCCACGGGGTCTCTCGGCAGCTCCAGCACCAGCGTGGCCGTGTTGCGCGTCATGCCCTGCAGGCCGTCCAGCACGAAGCCGCGCTCGCTGAGGGTGCCCACGTCCTCTTCCGGAGGGACGCCCCTGCCCTCGGGGATGACGCGCAGGCGGGCATCCCCCGAGTCGGTGCGCTCCATGACGAAGGTGAGCGAGGTGGGGACGAAGACGGCGGGAGCCGGGGCCTTCGCCTCGGCCGGAGCCTCCTCCTTCTCCTTGCCCCGGCCCTTGCGGCCCCGGGAGGGCTTCTCTTCCGCCTCGGGTTCGGCGGCCTCGGGGGCGCGGCCGGTGTGCTCCAGGGTGAGGCGGTACGCGGTGGGCGTGCCCGCGGCGAGCTTCCAGCGCAGCGTCACCTTGGCGGGGTCCACGGCGGGACGCGCGGGCGCGGCCGGGGCCTTCGCCTCGGCCGGGTCGGGCGTGTCCTTCATCCCCGGCGGGCGGGGAATGGGCTCCAGTGCTCCTCGGGGTTCTTCCTTGCAGGCGAACAGGGACAGGGCGACGACCAGGCCAGACAGGCTTCGCTTCACGCGGGGACGCTCCTCGGGAGTACCTCTCGGGATATCGGAGCCGGTGAGGACATTTCAAGTACGTCACCCGGACGCATCACCGTCTGTCCTGACGCGTCACCGTGTGTGCTGGGGGGTGTTCTGGGCGAGGTAAACGTCGACCTGCTCCTTGACGCGCCCGGCGAACTCGGGGTTGAGGCGCTCCATGATGGCCCACTCGAACGCCAGGTCCCTACGGATGGCGGGCCGCGCCGAGCGCCCCAGGACGGGGTCGGCGGCGATGAGGACGGTGGGCGAGGTGTTGGGTTGCTCGTCCGGCGTTCCCGGAGTGGAGGCGGCCATGACCGGCAGCAGCTGCGTCCGGGCGGGGGTGTTGGCGGCCATCTCGTAGGCGCGCACGACGAAGCGGCCGTCGGGGAGCTTGTGGCCCTCGACGTAGCGGCGGGACCAGGCGGACCAGACGTCGAAGTTGCCGCTGACCTTCCACGGCGTGTGGAGGAACAGAGGGTCCGTGCTGGGCAGCAGGGCGTAGCCGCGCGCGTCCAGCTCCGCCTCGGCGGCGGCCATCACCTGCTGCGCGGGCAGGTCGTAGACCACGAGGCTGCCAGTGCGCTCCAGCAGCGTCTTGCGAGGGCTGCCAGCGCAACCGGTGATGAGCAGCGCGCCAACCAGCGCCACGAGGCCGTGCTTCGTCGTCATATGCGCTCCGTCCGCGCCACGCGTGGGGGAACCTTCGTACGCGGCGCATCGCAGACAACGTGGCTGGCGCGGGCGCATATCGCGCGGGGCACGGAGGGGCTTGTTCAAGTACCGTCCCGAGAGGTTTGCGTACTGGGAGGATGAACCGTGGAGCGTGTCTACTCGGCGGCCGAAAGCGCGGAGTTCCAGCGGCGGCATGACCGGCTCGTCGCCGAGCTGGAGACGCGGGGTCTAGAGCAACTGGTGCTCACCTCGACCGAGAGCATCTTCTATCTCACCGGCGCGACGGCCGAGCCGCTGGAGCGGCCGTTCTTCCTCGTCATCGACGTGGCCCGGGCGAAGCGCTTCCTGGTGGTGCCACGCCTGGAGCAGGAGCACCTGCGCAAGGGCTGGGGGCCGGGCTCGCAGCAGGAGGTCCTCGCGTACGCGGAGTTCCCCGCGCCGGCGGGGCAGGGGTGGAAGGACGCGCTCCTGGCGCTGCTCCGGCCCGGCTTCGCCTTCGAGCCGAGCACGCCGCATGAGCGGGGTGGCGTGCTGGTGGCCTCGGGTGGGCACTCGCTGGAGCTGCTCGAGCCGCTGCGGATGGTGAAGTCGGACTTCGAGGTGGCCCGGATTGAACGCGCCGCCTACTACGCGATGTGGGGCGTGGAGCAGATTCTGCGCTCGGCGTACCAGGGGGCGACCGTCATCGAGGGCTACATGACGACGACCTCGCTGCGGCGGAAGATCATCCAGGAGGAGGCGCACTTCGATGCGCTCGCCACCGACGTGCTCGCGGCGCCGTGGCCCGCGCCGCTGAGCAGCGAGCCGCACTCCGTGCCCGGCGCGACGATGAAGCTCGAGGGCGGGCCGCACGTCGCGCTGGTGCTCACGCGCGTCAACGGCTACGCGGCCGAGTGTGAGCGGACCTTCTTCACCGCGCGGCCCACGAAGGAGCAGGGACGGCTCTTCGCGCTGATGCTGGAGGCGCGGCGGGTTGCGTTCGAGAAGGTGCGCCCGGGCGTTCTCGCGGCGGACATCGACGCGGCGGTGAATGAGTTCCTCACGCGCGAGGGCTTCGGCGACCCGGCGCAGCGGCTGCACCGCACCGGGCATGGGTTCGGCCTGGGCAACCATGAGCCGCCGTGGGTGGCCGTGGGCAGCGAGCACCGGCTGGAGCGGAACATGCTCATCTCCATCGAGCCCGGCATCTATGTGCCGGGCGTCGGTGGGTATCGGCACTCGGACACCGTGCTCGTCACCGCTGACGGCTACCGCGTGCTGACGGGACGCGTGCCGACGGACATCGGCAGCCTCACGTTCGGCAAGCCGAGCCTTCAGCAGCGCGTGCGGGCCTCGGTCATTCGCAGACTGGCTGGCGTCTGATTCCCCTCGGAGCTTGAAGGGATATCCAGGCGCTCCTGCAGCGCGCCTCTTCTCACTTCAGGGGCAGCGTCAGGTAGGACGGGCTGCTCGACGAAGAGGAGAACTTCACCGTGGAGAACAGCGGCGCCTTGTCCGCGTAGAGCGGATCGACGGTGTCGATGACGAGCGAGAGGCGATGGCCGCTCGGGACGTCATAGGCCGTCGCCGGGAAGTCCACGTCCACGGCACGGGCCTGGCCGGCCACGGCGTCCCGGAGCGTCAGCGCGATGTGCGTGACGAGGCTCCCCGTCCCCGCCCAATCCGTGTCGTAGAGGTAGGCGATGACCGTCGTCTGCCCGGAGCTGCCCGGAGTGACGGTCAGGCGCAGGTGCGCGGCCCCGCGCACGCGCTGCGGACTCGCCAGCGAGGCCGACTGCCAGACGCCCGCGTTGTCCCGGTCCACCGCGGGAATCCACGCCGTGGGCGGCTCACCGGTGATGGCCTCCGCGCCGTTCGTCAGCAGCACCACGCCGCCGTTGGCGACGGTGTCATCGCCCGCGAAAACCGTCGCGCTCCAGCCCGACTGCGCGCCCGTCAGGAGCTCGCCCTCCCGGTTCCACCAGTGCACCTCGCTCAGGTTGTAGCGCGCGGTGCCCGTCGAGACGGCGCTCCACGACGGGTACGACTCATAGGTGCTCTGGCCCCGGAGCTGGAGCTGAACCGGGTTCTCCGAGGCGATGCCGGTGTCCACGCCGCGCAGGTACTGGTCGAACCAGCGGTGCATGCTCGTCCAGGCGTCATTGGGCAGGCCGAGGATGCCGGTCAGCTCGGGGATGGCGTGGTCACCCGGGCGGAGCTCGAGCCGCTTCGGACCCGACAGGCGGGTGTAGAAGTCCGTCAACTGGTTCGGCCCGAAGAAGCTGTCGCCGTAGGCGTTCGCCATGAGAATCGCCGGGCGGTTCGTGTTGATGCTCGTCAGGTACGTCGCGGCGCTGCGCACCTGTGAATAGGCGATGACGCCGGGCAGGTTCCGGTTGGCGAAGAAGTCCGAAAGCGTCTGCTGCAGCTCCGGCGACGGCTTCCCCGTCAGCTCTGCGGCGAGCCCCAGCAGCCCGGCGCTCTGCAGATGACGCGTCTGGTTCGCGAACAGCGAATACGTCAGGTCCGTCCAGCAGCTCAGCGCGGCCACGGCGCGGATGCGCGAATCGAAGGCCGCGCCAATCAACGCCATCCCCGCGCCATAGGAGACGCCCGCCGCGCCGATGCGGGTCGGCTCCGTGGGAGTATTGGCGAGCGTCCAGTTGATGACTTCGGTCAGGTCGCCGATGTCCTTGGGGCCCGCCGTGTCGATGGTGCCCCCCGACGCGTAGAAACCTCGCGGGGTGTACGAGACCACCACGTACCCGGCATTGGCGAACTGCTGCGCCTGCACGAGGTACTCCAGGTTGGGCAGTGCCCAGCTGGTGATGAAGACGATGGCCGGATACCGCCCCGGCGCATCCGGCGTGTAGACGAAGCTCTTGAGCGCCACTCCATCACGCGTGGGGATGTCGACGACACGCTGCGACGCCGCCGACGCGGGAGTGGTGACAACGCACACCGATAGAACCACGGACACGGCGATTGCACGTAACCAGGACAAGGCGCTCCTCCTTCAGTGGGGGGACCAGGCACTGCATTGACAGACGGATTCGAAGCAACCGGGCCAAAAGCCCGCGCACGCGTTGGGGGACACGATGGGCCCCTACGCGCGCTCCCCCCGATTCGCTGTGTTGATGCCCATCCGGGTAGCGGCCTCGCGAGTGGCTGACGCCTCCAGCAACAGCTCTTCGGCTGTCGCGGCCCCGTCCCTCCACCCCACGGCGCGTCGGTCACGATGGCTGCTCCCCGCTACCGGGAGTCGCCAGCTCGCCTCCAACCTACGGTTCCGAAAGTTACGAAGCCGTAGATTGATTGTCAAATCGGAATTCCATGAAAAGTCGCGTCGGCCTCTGTGATTCACCCGAGACAGGTGGCCCGCGAAGGCAAATCGGCGGCACGGATGGGGGACGGACCTACGTCTTCGTAGGTAAGGAGGAGAACCTTCGGACCGTTCATCCGGGCTGCGCCACGAGAGACGCGCTGGCGAAAGGCGGCGCGGGGTCGAACGGGTGTACTAGGGTGTTCGTCGATGGCCAGCCGCGCTCAACGCCTCCCTGCCTCTGCCCGACGCGCCCAGCTCATCGATGTCGGGCGCTCCGTTTTTGCTCGACGTGGCTATGACGGGACTTCAGTCGAGGAGATCGCCGAGGTTGCGAAGGTCTCCAAGCCCGTCATCTACGAGCATTTCGGCGGCAAGGAGGGCCTTTACGCCGTCATCGTGGACCGCGAGATGGAGTACGTGGTCAGGCGCATCGCCGAGGCCATCGCGGTGGGCACTCCTCGCGAGCGCGTCGAACAGGGAGCCATCGCGTTTCTGATGTACGTGAAGGAGCACCCGGATGGCTTCGCCGTCCTCGCTCACGACACCCCTGTGACCTCTGCTCGCGGTGGGATGTCGTCGCTACTCAACGATGTGGCCGAGCGCGTCAGTCATGTCTTCCTCACCTCGTTCAAGGGTGCGGGCTATGACCCCAAGGTGGCGCCCATCTATGCGCATGCCCTGGTTGGCATGGTCACCTTCGTCGGCCAGTGGTGGACGGGCGTGCGCAAGCCACCCGTCGAGGAGGTTGCCGCGCACATCTCGTCCCTCGTCTGGATGGGGCTGCGCCACCTTCCCAGACGTCCGGTGCTCGGCTCGAAGCGGCGGAAATGACGCTTCTTGGAATGCTGGCTCAGGTGCGAGGCGCAGCCGCTCGCGCCAGTCTGTCTCGCACTGCGATGCCCAGGCCGCTCGCCTCGGGCAGGCAGGCCACCAGCACGTCGTGGCCCTGCTCATCCGCCTCGCGCAGCCGCGCGTACAGCACGCGCGCGGCTCCGGCCGGGTCCTCCGGCACGTCGAAGCGGGGCACATCCGGCGGCAGGTTGAGACTCGCGGGCCCGAGGACGCCCACGCGTTGGCCCTGGTTCCGCAGTGCCTGCACGCGCGCAAGCGCCTCGCGAGGCTCAACCAGCACCACCCCCGCGCGCGGCGCGTAGTGCGACGCCAGCGAGCCCGACACGCGCACCTTCGACTCCGTGCGCACCGGCACGGGCCTGCCCAGCACGCGCTCCACTTCCTCTGTCGCCAGGCCACCGGGACGCAGAATCGCGGGCGCGTCCGAGCTCAGGTCCACGATGGTCGACTCCACGCCCACCGTGCACGGACCTCCATCCAGCACGAGGTCTACGTCGCCGCCCAGGTCCCGTGACACGTGCTCCGCCGTGGTGGGGCTCACCCGGCCGAAGCGATTGGCGCTCGGCGCGGCCAGCCCGCCTCCGAGCTTCTGGAGTACCGCGAGCGCCATGGGGTGATTCGGCACGCGCAGGGCCACCGTGTCCTGCCCACCCGTGACGGCATCCGTCGCGCGCGACGTGCGCGGCAGCACCAGCGTCAGCGGGCCAGGCCAGAACGCGCTCGCGAGCCGGAGCGCCGCGTCTGGCACCTCGCGCGCCCACGACGACAGGTGCTCCACGCCGGGGATGTGGACGATGAGCGGGTGTGTCGCGGGCCGGCCCTTGATGGCAAAGACGCGGCGCACGGCCAGCTCGTCCTCGGCGTTGGCCGCGAGGCCGTACACCGTTTCCGTGGGCAGGGCGACGACACCGCCGTGGCGCAGCAAATCCACTGCGCGCTCGATTGAGTCCGGATTAAGCATGCGCGGCCGCACTGTCGCCCCGGGAGGGAACATGGGCAAGTCGCACGTCTTCGATGCGCGCAGCCAGATGCCAGTCTCCGCCTCCGAGCTGTTCACCTGGCATACCCGCGAGGGGGCATTCGAGCGTCTGACACCTCCCTGGGAGCGGGTGGAGGTCGTGGAGCGCACCGGCGACGGCATCCGCCAGGGCTCCCGCGCCGTCGTCCGCATGAAGCTGGGCCCCATCTCCCAGCGCTGGGTGGCCGAGCACACCATCTACGAGGAGGGCTCCCTCTTCCAGGACCAGCAACTGTCGGGCCCCTTCTCGAAGTGGGTCCACACCCATCGGATGCTGCCCGACCCGGCATCTCCCAGCGCCTCTGTCCTCCAGGACGCCATCGAGTACGTCCTCCCCGTGGGTGCGCTCGGTAGCGCCTTCGGCAATGGCTTCACCCGCAACAAGCTGGCGCGCATGTTCGCGTACCGACACCGGGTGACACGCGAGGACCTGCGCCGGCACGCGGCCTTCGCCGGGCAGGGGTCGCTCACGGTGGCGATTACCGGGGCCTCGGGCCTGCTGGGCTCATCGCTGACGCCCTTCCTCACCACCGGCGGCCACCGGGTGAAGCGCCTGGTGCGCGGGAAGGCGGACGCCGCGAAGGGCGAAGTGGCGTGGTCGCCCGACAAGGGACGGGTGGACACCGACGCGCTGGAGGGCGTGGACGCGGTGGTGCACCTGGCCGGCGCCAACGTGGCGGGGCAGCGCTGGTCGCCCGAGTACAAGGACGTCATCCTCAAGAGCCGCACCGAGGGCACGCGCACGCTGTGCGAGGCCCTGGCGCGGATGAAACGCAAGCCCAAGGTGCTGGTGTGCGCCGTCGGCACCGGTATCTACGGCGACCGTGGGGACGAGCCCCTCACCGAGGAGAGCGCCCCCGGTACCGGCTTCCTCGCCGACGTGTGCCGGGCCTGGGAGGCCTCCACCGCGCCGGCCGAGGCCGCCGGCATCCGCGTGGTGCACCTGCGCATCGGCCCCGTGCTGGACGCGCGCGACGGCGCCCTGGCGAAGATGGTGCCCGCCTTCAACGCGGGCGGCGGTGGCCCCGTCGGCTCCGGACGCCAGTGGTTCAGCTGGGTGTCGCTGGAGGACGTGCTCGGCCTCATCCACTTCTCCCTCTTCACGGAGGGCGCGCGCGGCCCCATCAACGCGGTGGCGCCCGGCGCGGTGCGGCAGGTGGACTTCGCCCGGACGCTCGGCCGGGTGCTGCGCCGGCCGGCCTTCTTCCCGGTGCCCGCCCCCCTCATCCGCACCCTCTTCGGGGAGATGGGGCAGGAGACGGTGCTGTCCGGGGCCCACGTATTGCCCTCGGCCGCCGAGCGGCTCGGCTTCTCCTTCCTCCTGCCCGACCTGGAGGGCGCCCTGCGTTTCACGCTCGGCCGGACGACGGAGGGGCCGGAATACCGCCATGCGTAGGGCGTTGGTCGCTTGACATTCCCCACGGCTGCGCCAGAAAAAACGCCGCTTCCGAAGGGGAGAGGACACCTGATGATCCAGGTCGAAGGGCTGACCAAGTACTACGGTGAGCACGCGGCCATCCGCGAGCTGGCCTTCACCATTGGCCAGGGCGAGGTCATTGGCTTCCTGGGCCTCAATGGCGCGGGCAAGTCGACCACGCTGAAGATTCTCGGCTGCGTGCTGCTACCCACCGCCGGGCGCGTCGTCATCGACGGGCACGACGTGGTGAACAACCCGCACGAGGTGCGCCAGCGCATCGGCTACCTCCCGGACGTGCCGCCGCTCTACGAGGAGATGACGGTGGGCGAGTACCTGGCCTACGTCGCGCAACTGCGCGGCGTGACGGCCCGGGACACCACCGCCCGCGTGGGCGAGGCCGAGGAGAAGACGGGGCTGCGCGAGGTGGACGGAGAGCTCATCTCCACGCTCAGCCACGGCTTCCGCCAGCGCGTGGGTGTAGCGCAGGCGCTGGTGCACAAGCCGGCGCTGCTCATCCTCGACGAGCCCACGAGCGGTCTGGACCCGCGGCAGATTGTCGAGATGCGCGACGTCATCCGCGGCCTCAAGGGCACGCACACGGTGCTCGTCTCCAGCCACATCCTCCCGGAGATTTCCCAGACGTGTGACCGGCTCCTCATCATCCACAAGGGGACGCTGGTGGCGCAGGGCACGGAGGAGGAGCTGGGGACGAAGATGGGCGGCGGGGGCTCCATCGAGGTGGAGGTGCGCGGCGACAGGGCGCGCGCGGTGGAGGTGCTCAAGGCCTTCGGCGCAGTGGACGTGGGCCGGGTGGCGGACGGCGTGGTGGCGCTGACGGTGCGCGCCTCGCCGGACCAGCGGCCCCGGGTGGCGCAGGCGGTGGTGGGTGCGGGCCTGGAGCTCTTGCGGCTGGACCAGGGCGCGGGGCAGTTGGAGTCCATCTTCCTGCGGCTGACGCACGGCCAGGAGGTGCGGGCATGAAGGCGCTCCTGATTGCCCGCCGCGAGCTGGCCGGCTACCTGCGCACGCTCAGTGGCTACGTCGTCATCGCGGTCATCCTCGGGTTGAACGGCCTGTTCTTCAACGCGTACGCCCTGGGCGGCGCCAGCAAGCGCTCCGCCGAGGTGCTGTCGCAGTTCTTCTATTACTCGAGCGGCTTCACCATCGTCGCCTCGGTGTTCATCTCCATGCGCCTGCTCGCGGAGGAGCGGCAGACGGGCACGTTGCCGCTGCTGTACTCGTCGCCGCTGCGGGACAGGGACATCGTGCTGGGCAAGTTCCTCGCGGGGCTGACGTTCCTCGGGCTGTACGTGCTGTGCACGCTGTACATGCCGCTGTTGGTCATGGTGCACGGCAAGGTGTCCTTCGGGCACGTGGCGGCCGGCTACCTGGGCCTGCTCCTCTTGGGCAGCGCGTCGCTGGCGGTGGGGACGTTCGGCTCCGCGCTGGCGCGCAACCAGTTGCTCGCGGCGATTACGTCCGCGGTGCTGCTGGTGGCCCTCATCCTCTGCTGGCTGCTGGCGCGAATCACGGAACAGCCGCTGTCGGACGTCTTCAGCGCGATGTCGCTGTGGAACCAGCACTTCCCGCCGTTCCAGTCGGGGCTCGTCCACGTGCGCGACGTCGTCTACTACCTCGTGGTCACCTACGTGGCGCTGTTCGCGGCCACACGGGTGCTCGAGGCCCGGAGGTGGCGATGAGCACGCGTCCTGTCGGCAGCGGGCTGCCCATGACGCTGGCGTACGTCGTGGGGTTGCTGGCCATCTTCATCGGCGAGCGGATTTTCGGCGCGGGCACGGGCCGCACCGTCCTCACCGGGCTCGGCGTGGTCCTGGCGGTGGGCGCGGCGGTGTGGCGCTTCACCCGCCTGCGCTCGGCCGCGCCGGACCGGCGCGCGGTGGAGGGCTGGGTGCTGGGGCTCTACGGCGTGGGCCTGGTGGCGCTGCTGCTCTATTTCCTCCAGTCGGACGTGGGGACGGCGCTGTTCGGCGGGCCGCTGTCGCAGAAGGCCCCGAAGCTGGCGGTGGTGCTGGCGGCGCTCTACCCGGCGCTGCTGCTGTGCACGCTGCTGCCGCTGGCGCTGGTGGAGGTGGCCGCCTCGGCCATGGCTCGCGCGCCGGTGATGGAGACAGGCCGCGCCCGCAGCGCGCTCTACTCCGGGCTGGGGCTGGCCTTCGTCGTCGTCTTCTCCTTCGCCACCATGTACGTCGCCACGCAGGCGGACGTGACGTGGGACCTGTCGTACTTCCGCACCGCGAAGCCCGGGGACTCCACGCGCAAGGTGATTCGCGGCCTCAACGAGCCACTGCAAGTCACGCTCTTCTTCCCGCCCGCGAACGAGGTGGGCGAGGCGGTGGGGCAGTACTTCCGCGACCTCGCGGTGGAGAGCCCGCAGCTGCTCAACGTAGAGCGGCTGGACCAGGCGGTGGACCCGGCCCGCGCGCGTGCGCTGGGCGTCTTCAACAACGGCACCATAGTCGTCGCGCGCGGGGACAGGAAGGAGCCGCTCACGGTGGGGCTCGAAATCGACCGCGCGCGTGGGCAGCTCCAGCGGTTGGATCAGGAGGTGCAACGCCGGCTGCTGGCGGTGGCTCGGCCCCGGCGGGTCGTCTACTTCACGGCGGGCCATGGCGAGCGCGCCGAGTCGCGGCCGGTGCCGGGCGAGACGCCCCGTCCCTCCGTGTCGCAGCTCAAGGAGCTGCTGCGCGCGCAGAACGTGGACGTGCGTTCTCTGGGCATGGCGGAAGGGCTGGGCGCTGAAATCCCCAAGGACGCCGCCGCCGTCGCGGTGGTGGGCCCCACGCGTGAGTTCCTCCCCGAGGAGCTGACGGCGTTGAATGAGTATGCGAATCGCGGCGGCCGGCTGTGGCTGGCGCTGGAGCCGGACGGGCCGGACTTCCACCAAGTGTTGGAGCCGCTGGGGCTGAAGTACCTCAAGACGCCGCTGGCGAACGACCAAGTGTACTTTCGCACCACGCGCCAGCAGAGCGACCGGGGCAACCTGGGCACGGCGAGCTTCTCCTCGCACCCGTCCGTCACCTCGCTGTCGGCGCTGGCGGGACAGGCGCCGGTGGCCTTTCCTGGCGCGGGCGCCATGGACCAGCTCCAGCCGCTACCCAACAGCGTCATGCACGACATCTCCGTGCGCGCGCACGGCGCGACGTTCGCGGATGCCAACGGCAACTTCACCCAGGAGGCGGGGGAGACGCGGCGCGCGTGGCCGCTGGTGGTGGCGGTGGAGAAGCCCTCGCCGGCCGGCAAGGTGCCGACGCGCGCGGTCGTCATGGCGGACGCGGATGCGCTGGGCGACGGTGTGCTGACCAACCTGGGCAACGCGTACCTCGCGGTGGACACGCTGAAGTGGCTCACCGGTGAGGAGGCCCTCGCCGGTACGGTGTCCACCGAGGAGGACGTGCCCATCCAACACACGCGCGAGCAGGACGTGGCCTGGTTCTACGCCACCGTCTTCCTGGGGCCGGCCCTGGTGCTGGTGGTGGGCTTCGTGAAGACGCGGCGGCGGGGCCGGCGCGCTCCGCGGGCCGCGGTGGCGGCGGGAGGTGAGCGATGAAGGTTCGGGACCTGGCCCTGCAAGGGGGCCTCGCGGCCGTGGCTCTCGTGGCCGCCTTCTTCGTCTGGCAGCGCGAGCCCTCGGGCACCCCGGGTGAGGTGACGGTGATGGACGCCCCGGCGCGCGCGCTGGACGCCGTGCGCTACGAGGACGACGCGCGCTTCGTGGAGCTGTTCCGCGACGAGAAGGACCGCGACAGGCTGTGGATTCGCCTGGGCTTCAAGCCACCGAAGCTGCCGGTGGTGGGCGCGACGGATGGCGGCACCGCGGTGGCCGGTACGGGCGCGGATGGCGGCACGGTCGACGCGGGCACGGTCGTGGCTTCGGGCGCGGACGCGGGCGCGGCGCCGGTGGCGGGCACGACGGAGCCTCCTCCTCCCCCGCGTGAGCTGCGCGCCAACGAGACGGCGGAGAAGCTGTTCGCCCGCTTCGCGCCGCTGCGGGCCCTGCGCGCGCTGGGCGAGATGGACGGGAAGAAGCTGGACGAGGTGGGGCTGGCCAGCACCGCGCGCAAGCTGACGCTGACGGTGGGCGGCAAGCCGCGGTTCTTCTCCCTGGCCTCACCGCCGGGCGGCTGGGGCACGCCGTACCTGCGCCGCGAGGAGGACGGCCGCGTGTTCCTCCTGGGCCCGGCGCTGCTGCCGGATTTGGAGAACGCCTCCAGCCGGCTCGTGGACCGGCGGCTGCACACCTTCGACGTGGGCGACTTCGACGCGGTGGTCATCACGGCGGGTGGCACGTCGCGCGCCTTCACCGCGAGCGGCAAGACGGCCGGCGCGGTGGCCCTGGCGCCGGAGGAGTTGCCGGACCGGCCTGACGAGTTCGCGCGCAACTGGCATGACCGGGTGTGGCGGCTGCTGCCGCTCGACTTCCTCGGCCGGGGCGAGCTGCCGCCGGGCGGCGAGCCGGAAGTGGCCTTCCGCGTCGAGTACCGCAAGGGCGGCAAGCCCGTGGGAGAGCTGACGGTGGCGAAGGGGCAGGGCGGCTTCTTCGCCCGCACCGAGCACACCACCGGCTGGACACGCCTGCACGCGGGCGTGGACGCGCTGGCCGCCGAGGCGGCGAAGGTGTCCGCGCCGGTGTCGTCGGCTTCGGGGAAGTGAAAGCCTATTTTGGTAGGAGCGTGTGGCGCCAGGCGACGATGCCCAATGTGAGTGAGGTGCAGGATCCCACCAGGTGGGTGTCTTTCACGCTTCTCCCTGCGCACCAGCAATAGACGAGAACGGTTGAGCAAGGAGTTCCCGCGATCAACCATCCACCGTCGGCCTGTTTGCGAGAGTTGCTCTTCGCGTGCACCGTGCCAGCGTCGAGGCTGGTGCAGCCTGTAACCGAACTCCTCGGCCAGCCGTTGAGCCTCGTCGTAGTCCCAGCCCCGGTCCACCTAAGGTGCCGACGCGAGGCCCCAGTGGGCTAAACGACCGATCACGATTCTCGAACGGTCTCATGCTGCGCGTCGAGCGGGGCCGGCGCGCAGCAGCGGGCTCGCGGTCTGCTGCGCGTTGCGAGCTTCCAGGTAGGCATCCACCTCGGCCATGAG
>NZ_JAAIYA010000099.1 GCF_010894405.1 Pyxidicoccus caerfyrddinensis | reverse complement strand
GGAAGACGGTGAGGACATCCGACAGCAGCCCGCTGTCCTTCAACAGCGCCCAGCGCACCCGGTGCGGGAAGGACAGCGTCCACTGACGGTAGGGCACGTGTGGCAGCACCCGCTCCACCAGGTGCACCGCCGTCACATGCGCCCGCTTCGCGTTGCAGGACGGGCACACCCCTCGTCCCTTGCACGAGAAGGCGACGAGAAGCTCGTCCTTGCAACTCTCGCAGCGCACCCGCGCGAACCCGTGCGCCAGCACTCCGCACTCCAGGTACCTGGCGAAGTCCCGCTCCACGTACCGGGGCAGGCCGCGCCTCACCTCGCTCGCCTCCGCCAGCAATGTGGCGAGGTTGTCCCTCACCACCTCGTACAGCACCGTCCCCTCCGGCTGCCTCCGCCGGTACGCCCCCCCGCGCTCCTCCACCTGCCCATCCCCAGCCACATCTCGCCAGAGCACACGCTACCGATGGGCTCCCACGAACCTCCCTGGAGCACCGTGCGCCCCTGGTTCTGTCTCCAGAATGTCTCCAAAGCTGGAGGGTACTCCGGGCGACAGGCGGGACTGGCGAGGACTGCCCCGTGGACTCGAAGTGCCCGGATTCACTCAACGTATAGGCGGAATTGGCGGCCACTTTCACCTCGGCGTCCGGTAGCCCCTCTGTGAGCCCCCCTCGGACGCTGGCGGGCCGTGGCCCTCGAGGGGTGCGCGGCCCCCCGCCGCCTGCCTGCGCGCGCACTGCTTGCGTGTCGGGCGGCCTGTGTGGCCCAGCCGGTGGCGCTGAAACCGAGGTGTCGGGGGGCCTGTGCCCTTCAGTGCAGCCACTCCCCTTGGTGCGGGCCACGTGCAGATGCCAGGGGCAAGGGGAGGGTGGGCAACCCCAGGTGCCTCAACACCTCCTTGACGCCGGGGCCTTTGAGCACCGCCACTCCCCTCCGGCTCCCGCCGCAGCCAGGACAGGTGAAGACGTCGAAGTCGAAAGTGATGTCGCTTGACGATTTGAATCAGGCGGCCAACGCGGGCGCGGCGTTCGCGATCTCGCCGGGTGCAACGCGGAAGACGGGCCTGCGGGGGTGCTAGAAAGGAGAGGGCTGCACCCTCCTTGCCCCCGGTGGTCCATGTCGCGTGTGTTTCCTTTTTTTCTACACCGGCAAATATGGCCTGAGCTCCTCTTCGATGCCTCTGAGGTAGGCGTCCGGGTCGGCGCGGAAGCGTCGGCCCATGATGCGAGGGACGCGCCGCGCTTCAAGCTGGGCGCGTA
>NZ_JAAIYA010000098.1 GCF_010894405.1 Pyxidicoccus caerfyrddinensis | reverse complement strand
GTCGAACGGGCCGTGGAAGGCCGTCAGGACGCGGGCGCCCGCGCCACGCGCGCCTATGCTGCGGCGGTCAGGAGCGCGCTCACCGACGACCACCGCCCGCCCCTCAACCCCTCCGGCCTGCTGCTACGCCGACGCCTGGGCGCCATCGAGAAGAGCTTGGAACGGGTGTCAAAAGGGGGGCCTGCCCACCGGAGTTGAGCCGCCTGCATGCGGTGCTGCGCAACGCCTTGAAGGCCACGGCCTGCATGTGGCCCGGCCTCGCGCAGGCCTACCGGTGGGTGGAGCGCACCGCGGCCATCCTCCAGAACGAGCCCGGCTTGGACGCCGCAGGGGTGCGACGCCGGCTCGCCGCGCTGCTGGCCGCCCTGGTGCGCTGGACGCGTCGACGTCACCGGGGTGTCCTGCGCCAGGCCCTCGCCCATTTCCTCCTCGAAACGCGCCGCTACTGGAAGGGCCTCTTCCACTGCTACGACGTGCCGGACCTTCCCCGCACCGACAACGCCCTGGAGCATCTCTTTGGCACCTGTCGCTACCACGAGCGGCGAGCCTCGGGCCGGGTGCGCGGCAGTGCCGGCCTCGTCGTGCGCGGCGGGGTACGGCTGCCGGCCATCGCCTCGGCCCACCTGCTGCCTGAACTCGACGGCACCCACCTGGCGCCTGGGAACCTCGATGACTAGCGGCGGCTACGCGCCCAGCTTGAAGAGCGGCGCGTGCCTCGCATCATGGGCCGACGCTTCCGCGCCGACCCGGACGCCTACCTCCGAGCCATCGAAGCGGAGCTCAGGCCATATTTGCCGGTGTAGTTTTTTTAGCAGCTCTCGCTCCATTCGCAGCTGGCGGTTCTCCGCTCGCAGCAGGGCAAGCTCCTCCCGTTCCTCCTGGAGAAGCATCCCCGGCCGTCCCTCGCCGCGCGCCTCTTTCGCCCTCTCCACCCAGGTACGCAGGACGGACTCCGTGAGGTCCAGGTCCTTTGCCACCTCCGGAATGCCCTTGTCCTCGTCCAGCACCAACTTCACCGCGCCGTCCTTGAACTCGCGCGTGAACTTCCGGCGTGGCCTCCGGGACTGCTTCTGCTTCGCGTCACTCGCCGACATTGGACACCCTTTCCATAACGTCTTGGGTGTCCACGGAATCGGGGCAGGCTCACATCGAGCACCGCGAGTTCGAGTACGTGCGCCATGGGAAAGTGAACTTCCTGGCCCTGCTGGTGGTGCACGCGGGCACCATGCGGGGCTGGTGCCTGGAGAAGAACGACGGGGGGCGT
>NZ_JAAIYA010000097.1 GCF_010894405.1 Pyxidicoccus caerfyrddinensis | reverse complement strand
CAGGGGAATCGCATCTTCATCCGCGGGGTGGGGCAGGCTTCCGCTTGGAGGGTCTGGGGGTGTAGGCGCCCTTCACCCCCAGCAAGTGGACCAGGTAGCGCTCGTCCCAGCCGGCCTTCTTACGGCGCGTCTGGACTCCCACCTTCGTGGTGGTGTCTGCCTTCAGCAGGTTGAGGGCCAGGTGGCGCAGCATCGCCATGTTCTCGGGGGCGTTGTCCTTGCGCACGCGGCTGTCGTCCTCACCGAAGGCGACGTCCAGTACCCAATGCAGGTTGTTCTCCACGGTCCAGTGTCGCCGCACGGCCAAGGCGAACTTCTGCGCGTCATCGCCGGGCAGGCTGCTGATGAAGTAGCGCACCTCCTTGGACGTCTCGCCGTCCACTGTGCGCTCCGCCTCCACCATGCCGACGCTGGTGAGGCCCACCCACTCCTCTCGCTTGTGCCTGAAGTAGTCGAGTTGCGCCGTCACCCAGTAGCGTCTCGTCTCGAAGCGACCGTGCTCCTTGTCCACCGTCTCGGTGTACGCGTGCGGCACCGTCTCGAAGCGCTCCTCCCGCGCCTCCTCGAAGAAGGCGCGTGTCTGCTGATGCAGCACCTCCTGGTTGCCCTTCAAGCTGATGACGTAGTCGGCGCCCTTCTCCACAATCCGCGCGACCACTTCCTTCTGGCAGCCGATGGCGTCGATGGTGACGATGCAGTCCTCCAGGTGCAGCAACTCCAGCAGCCTCGGAATGGCCGTTATTTCGTTCGACTTCTCTTCCGTTTTCACCTGTCCCAGCACCAAGCCATTCTTCGACGCCCACGCACTCACCATGTGAATAGCGGCCTTCGAGGATGCCCGGTCGAAGCTGCGCCGCAGCGTCTTGCCGTCGATGGCCACCACCTCGCCCTCCGTCACCTCCGACACCGCCCTTACCCATGCCATGAAGCAGCGACTGAAGGCTTCCGGGTCCAATGCCGCAAACAGCCGGCCGAAGGTGTCGTGTGAGGGAATGCCGTTGGGCAACGTCAGGAAGCTTTCCAACCACTCCCGCTTCGCCTCTCCGAATTCCTCCAGCTCCACCCAGCTGTCCACCCCGCAGATGAAGCCGCACACGGCGATGACCAGCATGTCGCTCAATGCGTGCTTCTTCGTCCGCTCGACTCGCGGGTCCTCCAGGCTGGAGAAATGCTGCGTGAGGCTCGCCGTCGGGGCCGGAGGCTTGTCCATCGGCCCCGTCGATCACACTCCTCCGAGCCTGTCCAACCCATCCGCTAACCCCGCGTAACTACGGCACCCCGGTGTCAGGAAGATGCGATCGCCCTG
>NZ_JAAIYA010000096.1 GCF_010894405.1 Pyxidicoccus caerfyrddinensis | reverse complement strand
TCCACCTCCAGCAGGGGCGCTCCGGCCTCCACCTGCTGGCCGGGCTTCACGTGGATGCGGCGCACGTAGCCGCCCACCTGCGGCAGCACCGTGACGCTCTGCCGCGACATCAGCGAGCCGAGGTACTCACCGGTGTCCCGCACCTCGCGCGGGGCCAGCGACACCACGTCGATTTCACGAGGTGGAGGCGCGGCCGGTGCCGCCTTCTGCCCGGAGCAACCCGCCACCGCGACCAGCACCGCCACACCGAACATCGTCTTCTTCAGCGCCATAAGGGGGCGTACCCGCTTCACCAGTCGCACCGGGCCTCCGTCAGGAATGCGTCCAGGCGTGCCTGGACGAGCTCGAATTCACGCAGCACCAGCGTCAGCTCCGCCTGGCGCAGGGCCGCCGCGCTCTGCACCAGCTCGAGGCTGCTGCCGCGGCCCACTTCAAATGCACGTCGGGTGAGCTGGTCGGTCCGCTCCGCGAGGTCGCGAGACTCGATGGCCGTCTTCACCAGGGCCTCGGCCACGTCGACGCCGCGTCGGGCCTGGGCCACTTCCAGTTCCACGTCGCGGCGGGCGCTCTCCAGCGCCGCGGCCGCCTGCGTCTCCGCACCCGCGCGCTCGCGCACCAACCCCGCGCGGCTGCCGCCTTCCCAGAGGGGCACCGACAGCACGGCGGCGACATTCCAGGTGGCGAAGCGGCCGAAGCCCGGCTCCGTGGTGAGGCCGTAGAGGGTGCTGGAGACGCCCAGCGTGGGCAGGTAGCCCGCCGCCGCCTGAAGCTTGCTCTCCTTCGCGGACTCCACCTGCGCCTTCGCCGCCACCAGGTCCGGCCGCGAGTCCAGGCCGTCCAGCGCCGAGCACTCCTTGCGGGTGCTGTCCACCAGGCCCTGGAGGTTGAAGCCCGGGTCCACGCCGATGGCCTGGCCGAAGCCGAGCGCGAAGCCCAGGGCCTCACGCGCCTGGCGCAGTTGCTCGTCTCCCGCGACGAGGGCGCCACGCGCCACCGCCACGTCCTGATTCACGCGCACCACGTCCAGTTGGTTGCCCGCGCCCAGCTCGAAGCTGCGCTGGGTGAGTGCCAAGCGCTCCAGGGCGCGACGCAGACTCACGCGGTTGATTTCCGCCGCGCGCTCGGCGGCCACCGTGGCCACCAGCGTCTGGGCCAGCCCCAGCGTCAGGCGGCGGCGCACGTCCTGGAGGCTCGCCGTGGCGCTCAGCTCCGAGGCCCGCGCCGAGGACAGCCCGCGCCACGCGCTCAGGTCCACCACCGACTGCGTCAGCGTCGCGGTGAGGGTGGCCACGGGCGTGGTGGCGGTGCGGCCGTCGCCAGCGGCCCCCGGGCTCACGCCCGAGGCGACATCCGGATTGAGCAGGTCATG
>NZ_JAAIYA010000095.1 GCF_010894405.1 Pyxidicoccus caerfyrddinensis | reverse complement strand
GTGGGAGTACGAGGAGCGACAAACTCGGAGGAGGAAGACGCCTGCGGAGCCGTCAGGGCCTTGCGGTCCACCTTGCCGCTGGAGGTGAGGGGCAGGGCCTGAAGCACGGCGAAGGCGGAGGGCACCATGTAGTCGGGCAGCCGCTGCTGGAGCGAGGCACGCAGCGCGGCCGTGTCCAGCGCCTCCCCGGGCGCGGGCACCAGGTACGCCACCAGTCGCCGCAGCCCCGGCACGTCCTCGCGCACCATGGCCACGGCCTGGAGCACGGAGGCGTGCTCCTCCAGGGAGGACTCCACCTCTCCCAACTCAATCCGGAAGCCACGCAGCTTCACCTGCGAGTCGGTGCGCCCCAGGTATTCGACTTCGCCGTTGGCCCGCCAGCGCACCAGGTCTCCGGTGCGGTACAGGCGGGCACCGGGCTCGGTGCTGAAGGGGTGGGGGATGAAGCGCTCGGCGGTGAGCTCCGGACGGCGCAGGTAGCCACGCGCCAGGCCCACGCCGCCGATGAACAGCTCGCCGGGCACGCCGACGGGCACCGGGCGCAGGTGGGCGTCCAGCACGTACAGCTGGGTGTTGGGCCAGGGCTTGCCGATGGAGGGCTCGGAGGGGGAGACGGACTGCGGGGTGATGGAGGCGCAGACGGTGGCCTCGGTGGGCCCGTAGGCATTGAGCAGGGTGCGGCCCTGGCTCCAGCGCCGGGCCACCTCGGCGGGCAGCGCCTCGCCCGCGGAGATGACGGTGCGGAGCAGGGGCAGCTCCTCGTGAGACAGCTGCGCCAGCACCGAGGGCGTCAGGGTGACGGTGGTGATGTGCCCCTCGCGCAGCAGGGTGCGCAGCGGGGCGTCCGGCAGCAGCCGCTCCCGGGGCGCCAGCAGGAGGGTGGCGCCCGCGAGCAGCGGGGCGAAGATTTCGAGAATGGCGGCGTCGAAGGCCGGGGAGGCGAACTGCAGGACGCGGCTGGAGGCGGAGAGCCGGTGGGCCTGGGCGGCGGCGAGCGCGGAGTTGGTCAGCCCGCGGTGGCTCAGCAGGGTGCCCTTGGGGCGGCCGGTGCTACCCGAGGTGTAGATGGCGTAGGCGAGCTGGCTGGGGAAGACGTCGACGCCGGGCGGCGTGGTGGGCTGGTGGGAGATTGCCGCCGCGTCGGCCTCGAGGCAGCAGGGCACGCAGGGCAGGGACGCGGGGAGCTGGTGGAGCAGGGCCTCGTGTGTCACGAGCACCTGGAGGGCGGAGTCCTCCAGCATGAGTGCGAGCCGCGCGGAGGGGAGGGACGGGTCGAGGCAGAGGAAGGCGCCGCCGGCCTTGAGGATGGCGAGCATGCCCACCACCAGCTGCGCGGAGCGCTCCACGCACAGGCCCACGAGCACCTCGGGGCCGACGTGCAG
>NZ_JAAIYA010000094.1 GCF_010894405.1 Pyxidicoccus caerfyrddinensis | reverse complement strand
GGAGGTAGCCCTTGCCGGCCTCCGTCTTGGGACGGCTGAAGAGAATCATCAGCTTGTCGTCCGCGTCGCGCCGGTAGACGAACGCCTCGCGCACGGTGTCCGTCTTGTCCTTCTCCTTCTGCTCCAGGTAGACGAGCGCCTTGTAGTCACCACCGTTGCGCTGCCGGTCGTCGATGGTGGCCAGCAGCTTCACCATCTCCGCCGGCTCCAGGGCCAGCGCCGCCGGGGCGGACAGCAGGGCCGCGGTGAGCACCGCGGCGGTCATCACACTTTTCAGACTCATGGAGGGTTCACCCGATGTGGTGCATCGCCGTGACGGGCTTCATCCGCGCGGCGAGGAAGGAGGGAATGAGCGAGATGAGCGTGGTGCACGCGGTGATGAACACCATGGCGCCCACCACGGCTCCGGGGTTGATCGCCAGCTTCAGCGTCTCCGACATGATGAACATCGCCACCACTTCGGGGACGGCCATGCCCGCCGCGTTGACGCCCAGGCACACCGCGAGCCCCACCACGGCGCCCGCCAGCGTCCCCAGCGCGCCCAGCGTCAGCGCCTCGCAGACGAACATCAGCACCACCCGCCGGCGCTGCATGCCAATGGCGCGCAGCGTGCCAATCTCCCGCGTGCGCTCCCGGATGGCGATCCACAGCGTGTTCATGATGCCCACGCAGATGATGACCAGCAGGACGAAGGTGAGGGCGCCGGTGAGGAAGTTGAGCGCGGCGAGCGTCCAGCTGATGAAGTTGATCTCGTCCTCCCAGTTGGTGATGTCCAGCTTCTGGCCCGTCCACGGCTCGCGGTTGACGACCTCGAACTTGAAGAAGAATGCCCGCGGGTCGTTGTCCATGATTTCGTGGCCCGCCTCGGCCAGCGTCTTGCGCAGCCGGGCCTGCACCTCGGGCACCTGAGCCACGTCCTTCAGGTACACCTGGATGGCGCCGGTGGTGTCGTCGCGGAGCTGGTAGAGCGCGCGCAGCGTGCCGGAGGGCACGTAGACGTTGAAGTCGCTCATCATGCCCACGTTGGCCGCGATGGCCGCCACCTGCACGTCCACCGTGTTGCTGGTGCCACGCATGGTGGGCGCGGCGATGGTCAACGTGTCGCCCACCTTGACCGCCAGTCGCTTCGCCTGCTTCTCGAAGATGAGCACGGAGTTGGGCTTCGCCAGCCCGTCCATGGAGCCCTCGCGAACCTGGATGACCTGGCGGAAGCCGGGCTCGGCATCGATGTCGATGCCGCCCAGGCCCAGCTGCATGGAGCTGGTCTCGCTCACCACCTTCGCCCAGCCGCGCCCGCGGTGGACGATGTAGTCCACCTCCGGCACGTCCTTGCGAATCTGCTCGAGGATTTTCGGATAGCCCGTCACGACGGGGACGCCCTGCCCGGCGGACACCTTGAAGAAGCCGGCCACGTTGACGTGGCCGGTGGACAGCGTGGTGGCCGAGCGCAACATCGTGTCCTTCATCCCGGTGGACAGCCCCATCAGGATGACGAGCAGCGCGGTGACACCGGCGA
>NZ_JAAIYA010000093.1 GCF_010894405.1 Pyxidicoccus caerfyrddinensis | reverse complement strand
CCCGGGGGCCCACGGGCGCGGCGCTCAGCTCGGGCAGGGCGGAGTTGCGAGTGGCCTGCTCCACCCGCCTGGCGAGGCCCGCGAGGGTGGGGGCCTCGAAGAGGGCGCGCAGGGGCAGCTCGACGCCGAGGGCGGAGCGGACGCGAGACACCACCTGGGTGGCCAGGAGGGAGTGGCCGCCGAGCGCGAAGAAGTCATCCTCCGCGCTGACCTTCTCCACGCGCAGCAGCCCGGCCCAGAGGGAGGCGAGGATTTCCTCGGTGGGAGTGCGCGGGGCGACGTATTCGGAAGCGGAGGCAGAGGACTCCGGGGCGGGCAGGGCCCTGCGGTCCACCTTGCCGTTGGACGTCAGCGGCATCGTCTCCAGCGCGACGAAGGCGGAGGGCACCATGTACTGGGGCAGGCGGGCGGCGAGTGCCTCGCGCAGCACGTCCTCGGAGGCTTCGGCTCCGCCCACGACGTAGGCCACCAGACGCCGGTTGCCGGGCACGTCCTCGCGTGCGAGCACCACGGCGCGTCGGACTCCCGCCACTTCCTCCAGCGCGGTTTCGATTTCACCCAACTCAATGCGCAAGCCGCGCAGCTTCACCTGGAAGTCGATGCGGCCCAGGTACTCCAGCTCGCCGTGAGCCAGCCACCGGGCCTTGTCGCCCGTGCGGTACAGCCGCGCGCCCTCGGTGCCGCCGAACGCATCTGGCACGAACTTCTCTGCGGTGAGCTCGGGGCGGCCGAGGTAGCCGCGCGCCACGCCGGCGCCGCCGATGAAGAGCTCACCGGGGACACCGGTGGGCACCGGCTGCATGCGCTCGTCGAGCACGTACACCTGCACGTTGGCCAGGGGGCCACCCAGGGTGGGCCGGCCCGGAGCGCCATGGACGGCACGCGCGGTGGTGTCCACCGTGCACTCGGTGGGGCCATAGACGTTGAAGCAGCGGATGAAGGGGTGGGCTGACAGCTTCGCCCACAGCGCCTCGTCCACGTTTTCACCGCCTACCAGCACGCGCAGCCGCCTGGAGGCGGCGAGGCCCTCTTCCAGCAGCAGGCGCAGGTGGGAAGGAGAGCAGTCGAGCACGTCGAGTTGGTGCTTCTCCACCCACGCCTTGAGCAGCGCCACGTCCTCGCGCGCGGCCTGCGGTACGACGCACAGAGCATGTCCGTCGGCCACCTGGATGAGCTGCTTCACCGAGGCGTCGAAGGACAGGGGCGCGTTGAGGCTGACGCGCAGCGCGACTTTCACGTCAGCGTAGACAGCGGAAGCCAGCGCGGCGCGCAGGTTCATCACCGACGCGTGCTGCACCATGACGCCCTTGGGCCTGCCGGTGCTGCCCGAGGTGTAGATGACGTAGGCCAGGTGCTGGGGCGAGGTGACGTGAGGCGGGTTGGCCTCGGACTCGCGCGAGAGCTGCTCGAGCACGGCCACGTCGTCGAGGTAGAGGGCCTCGACGCCGGAGCCCTCCATGCGCTCGGACAGGTGGCGCTGGGTGAGGACGAGAGGCGCCCCGCAGTCCTGGAGCATGAAGGCCAGGCGCTCACGCGGGTAGGCCGGGTCCATGGGGACGTAGGCGCCGCCGGCCTTGAGGATGGCGAGCACGGCCACCACCATGTCCACGCCGCGCTCCATGCAGA
>NZ_JAAIYA010000092.1 GCF_010894405.1 Pyxidicoccus caerfyrddinensis | reverse complement strand
CGGTGAGCGTCAAGGAAGATGTCGCGTGAGAGGATTCAGCCGATGCGCTTCATCTCCTGGACGGCCGGGGTGAGGTTCGGAGAGGGGCCGAGACGGACAGGGCCCGCTGGCGTCCAGTCGCGCGTGTCGCGGCTCCAGCGCTCGGGGTGACGGGCTCTGGCGCGCTGGTACACCTGGTGGCGCTGAGCGAGCAACGCGGCCTCGCGGCCAAAGTGCCTGTCGTCGGGCGTGACGAAGCAGATGGCGGAGTGGCGGTGCTCGGTGTTGTACCAGGTCACGAAGCGCGTCACCCAGGCGCGCGAGTCCTCGACGGATACGAAGGGGCGCTGGGGGAAGGAGGGGCGGTACTTCAGCGTACGGAAGAGGGCCTCGGAGAAGGGGTTGTCATCCGAGACGCGGGGCCGGCTGAAGGACGGGGTGACGCCCAGCCACTGCAGGGTGGCCAGCAACGTGGCGCCCTTCATCGGGCCACCGTTGTCCGAGTGCAGCACCAGCCCCTCGGGACAGCCCGCCTGCTGCCAGCAGCGGCGGATGAGGGCTGCGGCATGCTCGGACGACTCCTCCTCGTGCACCTCGAAGCCCATGATGCGCCGGCTGAAGACGTCCACCACCAGGTACAGGTAGAGGAAGGCTCCCTTCACCGGGCCCTTCAGGTAGGTGATATCCCAACTCCAGACTTGGTTCGGTCCGGTGGCGGTGTGCTCGGCCCGGGGCCTGGGCGTGGGCGCCTTGGCATGGCCTCGGTGGGCCAGCTGCCCCGCTTCGCGCAGCACCCGGTAGAAGCTCGCCTCGCTGGCGAAGTACTCGCCCCGGTCGGCCAGCCTGGGGACAATCTGCTTGGGCGAGGCGTCCCGGAACTCATCGCTGTTGGCCACCGCCAGGATTCGGCGCCGCTCCACCTCGGACAGCCGGTTGGCCGGCCGGGTATGAGGACCGCACCGCCGGTCCTCCGCCGTGGCTGGCTTCCTCCAGCGTTGAATCGTGCGCGGGGCCACCCCGAGCCGCTCGCAGATGGCCTCCAAGCGCACGCCCTTTTCCAGGGCCTCGTCGACGTGGGCGAGCGTCATTTCTCGCTCTTCTCGTCCGCTGCGTCGTCCTCGTCGGCCAGGTGCCTCTCGTCCCAACCCATCGCCTGAAGTTTTTTTTCGAGCACCAGCAGCGCGGCCGTCTCGGCCAGCGCCTTCTCCTTGCGGTGCAGCTCGCGCTCGAGCTCCTTGACCCGCTTCTCGGCGGCGGCCAGCCGCTTGCGCTCCTTGGCAGGCAGCGGCTCCGCGCAGGTACCCGACAGGGCCCCGGCGGCGGCCTGCTGCCACTCCTTCAGCTGCGCCTCGTGCAGCCCCTCACTGCGCAGCAGCGCCCCCAACTCCTCGCTGCCCAGGCCCTGTGCCGCCACCAGCACGCGCAGCTTCTCCTCAGACGTCCACTTCTTCGGCGTGGAGGGCAGGACGGGCTTCTTCTCCTCGGGAGGGGGCGTCATCGCCGCCACCCTATTCGCCTCCCGCCGCCACTGCGACAACGTCGGCTGGGACACTCCCACCTGCCGGGCGAGCACCGAGGCGCTCACCGCGCCCGGGCCCACCATCCGCTTCACCATCTGCGCCTTGAATGCATCCGTGTACGGCACCGCGTTCTGCCTGCTCTCGCCCCCAGGGCGTCGTCAACTCGGCACGTCAGCCGAGGCGACATGTTCCCTGACACAGGGGG
>NZ_JAAIYA010000091.1 GCF_010894405.1 Pyxidicoccus caerfyrddinensis | reverse complement strand
TGGTGCCCTCCGCCTTCGCCGTGCTTCAGGCCCTGCCCCTCACCTCCAGCGGCAAGGTGGACCGCAAGGCCCTGACGGCTCCGCAGGCGTCTTCCTCCTCCGAGTTTGTCGCTCCTCGTACTCCCACTGAGGAAATCCTCGCCTCCCTCTGGGCCGCGCTGCTGCGCGTGGAGAAGGTGGGCGCGGAGGATGACTTCTTCGCCCTCGGCGGCCACTCCCTGCTGGCCACCCAGCTCATCTCTCGCGTCCGTTCCTCCCTCGGCGTCGAGCTGCCCCTGCGCGCCTTCTTCGAGGCCCCCACCGTCGCCGCACTCGCCTCGCGCATCGAGTCTTCCCGGCACTCGGCCACGGGCCTCGTGGCCCCCGCCCTCGTCCCGGTGCCTCGGACAACCGCGCTGCCCCTGTCCTTCGCGCAGCAGCGGCTGTGGCTCATCGACCAGCTCGAGCCCGGTAGCACCGCCTACAACATCCCCACCGTCCTGAGCATCCGGGGCGCACTGGACGTGGCCTCTCTCGGCAAGGCGTTCACCGGCCTCGTCGAGCGCCACGAGTCCCTGCGCACCGTCTTCGCCACGCGCGAAGGCGAGCCCCTGCAGTGCATCCTCCCTGCCTCGGACTTCCCGCTGCCCGTGGTGGACCTGAGCGCCCTGCCCGCCACGGAGCGGGAGTCCCAGGCTCGGCGGCTGGCCGCCGAGGAGGCCCTGTGCCCGTTCGACCTCGCCTCCGGCCCGCTGCTGCGCGCCTCGCTGCTGCGCCTCGACTCCGAGCACCACGTGCTGCTGGTGACGATGCACCACGTCGTCTCCGACGGCTGGTCCATGGGCGTGCTGGTGCGCGAGCTCGTCTCCTTCTACGAGGCCTCCTCCTCGGGCCTCACGCCGCAACTGCCACCCCTTCCCATCCAGTACGCTGACTTCGCCTCCTGGCAGCGCGACTGGTTGCAGGGTGACGTCCTCCAGGGCCAGCTCGACTACTGGAAGCAGCAGCTCTCCGGTGCGCCCACGCTGCTGGAGCTGCCCACCGATAGGCCCCGCCCCGCCGTCCAGTCCCAGCGCGGCGCCCTGCTACCAGTCCACCTGCCCTTGCCTCTGTCCGAGGCCCTCTCCGCCTTCTGCCAGCGCGAGGGTGTCACTCCCTTCATGGCCCTGCTCGCCGTCTGGCAGTTGCTGCTGGCGCGCTACTCCGGCCAGGACGACGTCTCCGTCGGCTCTCCCATCGCCGGCCGCACCCGCGGCGAGACGGAGGGCCTCATTGGCTTCTTCGTCAACACCCTCGTCCTGCGCTCCCACGTGCAGCCCCTCGCCACCTTCCGCGAGCTGCTGACACAGGTGCGCGCCTCCACCCTGGCCGCCTACGAGCACCAGCACCTGCCCTTCGAGAAGCTCGTGGAGGAGCTGCAGCCTCAGCGCAGCCTCAGCCACTCGCCCCTCTTCCAGGTCATGCTCGTACTCAACAACGCTCCCCCCGCGGAGCTCTCCCTCCCGGGGCTGTCCTTCGTCCCCCTGGAGCGCGAGGCCGTGGCCACCAAGTTCGACCTGACACTCTCGCTGACGCAGACGCCTCGCGGGCTGTCGGGCGCGCTCGGCTACCGCACGGACTTGTTCGACGCCTCCACCGTCTCCCGCATGGTGGAGCACCTGCAAACCCTGCTGGAGGCCGCGCTCGCCTCGCCCGGCACATGCGTGGGTGAGCTGCCCCTGCTCTCCCCTT
>NZ_JAAIYA010000090.1 GCF_010894405.1 Pyxidicoccus caerfyrddinensis | reverse complement strand
CTAGAGCACCGATCAGGTTTCGGCCCGAGGAAAGTCGAACACTTGCGAGAGCGATCGACGCGGGCTGTCGCCGCGTGATCAGGTCGCCACCTCACGGAGGTGGCGCATGGAACGCTGGAAGCCGGCTGTGGAGCAGAGCGCACGGGAGCAGCGCCTGCTGAAGCTGGCGGGGAAGAGCAGGAAGCTTTTCGTCTTCTTGCGCGAGCATCGGCACGAGTTGTTCGACGAGGCCTTTCAGAACGAGCTCGAAGCGATGTACCGACAGACGGGCCAGGGACAAGAGCCGCAGCCGCCCGCGATGATGTGCATGGCGCTGCTGGTGCAGGCCTACACGCAGGCATCGGACGCCGAAGCGGTGTGCCTCTCGGGCACTGACAGCCGGTGGCGGATGGTGTTGGACCGACTCGGCGCGGATGAGGACGAGCCAGCCTTCTCCCAGGGCGGGCTGCAGCAATTCAGGGAGCGACTCATCGCGACCGAGATGGACCGCCGGCTGCTGGAGCGCACCGTCGAGGTGGCGAAGCGGACGAAGGGCTTCGACCCGAAGAAGACGCCGAAGACGCTGCGAGTGGGGGTCGACAGCCGCCCTCTGGAAGGGGCCGGGCGGGTTGAGGACACCATCAACCTGCTCGGCCACGCAGGCCGCAAGGTGGCCGAGGGCATGGCGCTCGCGCTCGGCACCGACGTCGAGGAGGTGTGTCAGCAGGCCGATGCGCCGTTGCTGATGGCCAGCAGCATCAAGGCCGGCCTCGACATCGACTGGAGCGCGCCCGACGCGAAGCTCGACGCACTCAATCGACTCTGCCGACAGCTCGACCGCCTCATGGCCTGGGTGACGAAGCAGTCGAAGTCGTGCGTCGCGGCTCCGCTGACTCGCTACATCGAAGCGCTCGCGCAGGTGCGCGAACAGGACCTCGAGCCGCGCCCCGAGGGCGGCGTGCAGATTCGACAAGGCGTGGCGGCCGACAGGCGCATCTCCATCGAAGACCCGGACATGCGCCACGGGCGCAAGAGCAAGAGCAAGCGCTTCAATGGCTACAAGCAGCACGTCGGCACCGACCTCGACACCGAGCTCGTGGTGGCCTGCGCCGTGACGCCGGCCAACCGACCCGAAGAGGAGGCGACGGGCGCACTGCAGGAAGACATGGCCCACCAGGAGCTCTTCCCCGATGTCCTCCTCATTGACAGGGCGTACCTCAACAGCTCAATGACCGAAGACGTGCTGGCGAGCGGCGGCGACGTCGTCTGCCGGCCGTGGCGAGGAGCCAGCGCGAAGTCCGGACTCTTCGGCAAGCGCGACTTCAAAGTGAACATCCGCGACGGCACCATCCAATGCCCTGCTGGCGAGGTGGAGCCTTTCGAGCCCGGCGCCGTCGTGCAATTCGACCCGGAAGCCTGCGGGCCGTGCAAGCTGCGCTCGAGTTGTACCCAGGCCGCGTCCGGTAGGGGTCGCAGCGTCACGATGGGCGACGACGAGCGGCTCCAGAAGCGCCTTCGCTCACGTCTGCAGTCGCGCGCGGGCCGCGCAGGACTCCGGGAGCGTGTCGGCGTCGAGCATTGCCTGGCGCATCTCGCCAACCGCCAGGGCCCGAAGGCTCGTTACCGAGGCACGCGCCGCAACCTCTTTGACCTCAGGCGACTCGCGGTCGTCCAAAACCTCGAGGTCGCCGCGCGCTACCAGCACGCGGCGTGACCTAACCTGTTCGGCGCTCTAG
>NZ_JAAIYA010000008.1 GCF_010894405.1 Pyxidicoccus caerfyrddinensis | reverse complement strand
GCTCCACGGCTTCCGGTACGTGGTACGCGCAGGAGTCAGGCTGAAGCTGGTGAAGGAACCACAGCCGCTGCTGGGCGGAGGAGACGACAGGCGGCGTGCCTTGCGCAAGCGGCGAGGGCGCCGGAAGCGGAGGCAGCCCCGCTGAGCGCAGCTTCTCCAACTCGCGCGCCAGTCCGGCCACGGTGGGAGACGCGAACAGCGCCGCCAGCGGCAACTCCACACCGAAGGCCTGCCGCACCCGCGCCACCAGCCGCGTCGCGCTCAGCGAGTGCCCTCCCAGGTGGAAGAACGAGTCCTCGCGCAGCACGCGCGCGCGTCCCAGCACCTGCCCGAAGAGCCCGGCCAGCAGCTCCTCCACGGGCCCGCGCGGGGGCTCACCTTCCTCGGGCTGCACGTCGCCATCCACGTGCAGCGCGGCCAGCGCCTTGCGGTCCACCTTGCCGCTGGTGGTGGTGGGCAGCTCCTTCAAGGCGATGCAGCGCGAAGGCACCATCGCCTCCGGCAGCACCGCCGCCAGCGCCGCGCGCAGCCTCCGCGCCGCATGGGCCTCGTCGTGCTCCAGGACGACGAAGGCCTCCAGGTGCGAGTCCACCGGCCCCGAGCGGGCGAGCACCGCGGCCTGACGCACGCCGGGCACGCGCAGCAGGGCGGCTTCCACCTCCTCCAGCTCGATGCGCACGCCGCGCACCTTCACCTGGAAGTCGGTGCGGCCCATGAAGCCCAGGGTGCCGTCGGCGAACCAGCGCACGCGGTCGCCGGTGCGGTACAGCCGTTCTCCAGGCACGCCGGAGAACGCATCCGGGATGAATCGCTCGGCCGTCAGGTCCGCGCGACCCCGGTAACCGCGGCCCAGGCAGGTGCCGCCGATGTACAGCTCTCCGGGCACACCGGGGGGCACGGGCTCGCCGCGCGCGTCCAGCACGTACAGCCGGCACCGGTCCAGCGGGCGTCCCAGGCGCACGGGCCGGCCCGCGAGCGTGTGCTCCGCGGCGACGTTGATGCTCGTCTCCGTGGGCCCATAGGTGTTGACGAGCCGCGTGCGCGTGAAGGCGAGCTGCTGGACGAGCCCCTCGGGCAGCACCTCGCCGCCGGCCACGACGACCTTCAGTGTGCGCAGGGCCTCCGGCGCGCCGGGCTCCTCCAGGGCCGTCGCCAGCGACGACGGCGTCATGACGATGTGGGTGACGCCGTGGCGGAGGATGTCGCGCCCCAGCCCCAGCGGGCCCACCTCGCGCAGCACCGTGCGCGCGCCCCGGGTGAGGCTGAAGAGCAGCTCCTCCAGGTGGATGTCGAAGGACAGGCTGCCCGACGCGGCCCAGCAGTCACCGGGCTGCGTGTCGTAGTACGCGTCGAAGGCCGCGAAGCAGTGGACGACGTTGCGGTGGGTGAGCTCCACTCCCTTGGGCTCGCCCGTGGAGCCGGAGGTGTAGAGCAGGTACGCGAGGTGCTCCGCGCGAGCCCGCCGCGGCACCACCGCGGGCACCGCGCCGCCCACGTCTGGCGCCAGCACGGGCACGCCGGGCTCCACGCCCTCGAACAGGGAGGGCCGGCTGACGACGAGCCGCGCCCCGGAGCGCCGCAGCAGCGCCGCGCGCCGGGCCGGCGGGTGCGAGGCCTCCAACGGCAGGCACGCCGCGCCGCTCATGAAGATGCCCAGCAGTGACACCACCGCGTCCAGCGAGCGCTCCAGGCACAGGCCCACCACGCCCTCGGGCCCGGCCCCGGCCGCCGCCAGGTGCGCGGCCAGCCGCGAGGCCCGCGCGGCCAGCTCGCCGAAGGTGAGCGTGCCCTCGGGAGCCACCACGGCCGGCGCGTCCGGCGTCAGCGCCGCCCGGGCCTCGAAGAGCGAGGCCACCGTGGCCTCTGCGTCGAAGGGCCGCGCGGTGTCGTTGAAGCCGTGCACCACCTGCGCCCGCTCCGAGACGGACATCAGCGCCAGCGCATCCACCGCGGTGCCCGGCGCGGCCAGCGCGTGCTCCAGCAACCGCAGGCAGTGGCCGAGCATCCGCTCCACCGTCGCGGGCTGGAACAGCTCGGTGCTGTACTGGAAGGAGAGCTCGAAGCCGCCGCCCGTGGCCACCACGGTGAGCGACACGTCGAACTGGCTCGTCCGCGTGTCCAGCCGCACCGGCCGCGCTCCCAGTCCGGCCAGGGCGCCCGTGAGCGAGCGCTCCTCCTCGTACAGGTCGAACATCACCTGGAAGAGCGGCGTGCGGCCGAGGCTGCGCTCCACGCCCAGCGACTCCACCACGCGCTCGAAGGGCACCTCCTGGTGCGCGGTGGCGTCCAGCACCGTGCGGCGCACCCGGGCCACGTGGGCGTCGAAGGTCAGCCCCTCGGGCAGCGCCGTGCGCAGCACCACGGTGTTGACGAAGAGGCCCACCACGTCCTCGGCCTCCAGGTGCGAGCGGCCGGCGACGGGCGTGCCCACGCACAGCTCCGCCGCCTGCGTGTAGCGCCGCAGCAGCGCGGAGAAGGCCGCGTAGAACACCATGAAGGGCGTCACCTGGTGCTCGCGGCAGTACGCGCGCACCTGCGCCGTCAGCGCGGCGGACAGCGGCACGGGCTCCGTCTGGGCTCCCCGGTCCGTGCGCACGGCCGGACGCGGCAGGTCCGTCACCAGCTCCAGCACCGGTGGCGCGCCGGCCAGCTGGCGCTTCCAGTACTCCAGGTGGGTGGCCTCACGGGCCTCCGTCGCCGGCGTGCGCAGCCACGCGGCGAAGTCGGCGTACTCCAGGCGGGGCGGCGTCCAGCGCGGCTCCTCGCCCCGCGTCAGCGCGGAGAGCAGCTCACCCAGCTCGCGCATCAGCACGTTGAGCGACCAGCCGTCGAACACCAGGTGATGCAGCACCAGCAGGAAGACGTGGCGGCGGGGGGCGAGGCGGAAGAGGCGGAAGCGGTAGAGGGGCCCGCGCTCCAGGTCGAAGGGGCGCGTGGCCTCGTCCTGGAGCCGCGCCGCCAGCCGGGCCTCGCGCGCGTCGGCGTCCAGGGCCTCCAGGTCCTCCAGCGCCAGCACCCGGGCCGGGGCGTCGTGGAAGGCGACGAGCGGGCGCCCCTCCGCGCTGGGGAAGGTGGAACGCAGCGCCGCATGGCGCGCCAGCAGGAGCACCAGCGCGCGCTCCAGCACCGCCGCGTCCACGTCCCCCGTCAGCTCCACCGCGCGCGGCACGAGGTACGCCGCCGAGTCCGGCTGGAGCTGGTGCAGGAACCACATGCGCTCCTGCGCGAACGAGGGCACCGCGGGCGCGCCGTCCGGCCGCCGCACCGGCCCCACCGTGTTCGGCGCGGCGGCGGGTCTGGAGGCCTGCGCGCCGCCGCGCTCCAGCAACTGCTTGAGGCGCTCGCGCTGCTCGGCCGGGGAGAGGGGGGCCACGTCTTTGCCAGAGGCCATCGGCGGGGTGTTTCCTCGAAGGGCTACATCGAAGGGCTACATCCGCATGCGGATGTTGAAGCCGGCACGGAACAGGCCGAGCGCCGTCGCGGGCACGTCCGCGACGCCGGTGTCGGGCTCGAAGCGGAACTCGCCACCGCGCGGCCCCAGGGGCGTCTCGACGAAGAGCTGCACGGAGACGTCCCGCCTCGGCGTGAAGCCGAAGTCCAGGCGGGAGAAGAGGGACACATCACTGACGTTCGCCAGCGTGGTGAGGGTCACCGCGGGCGCGAAGACGCTGCGGCGCGCGAGCGACACCTGTCCCATGCCGTAGAAGCGCCCGAAGTAGAGCGGCTGGAAGTCCCCCGTGGAGCGCAGCCACGTGAGGAAGGCCCGGTCCTCGTAGCCGTGCTGGTTGAAGAAGCCCTCCGCGCGCAGGACCATCCGGTAGATGTCCGCAATCCGCACCTGCGTCATCACCCCGCCGCTGGCCTGCACCCAGGTGCCGCGCGGCGTCTGCTCCTGGAAGCCGTCCGCCGTGCGCTCCCAGCGGTGCACCGCGTCGTCGCGCAGCAGCGCCACCTCGGCGTTGAGGTCCAGCGGGCCCACGCCGCCGGACCAGTCCAGGCCGTAGCGCGGGCGCCGGCCCTCGTCGAAGACGGCGGTGGCGGCGAGCTCGCTGGAGCCCATGGCCACCTCCGCTCGCACGGCCCCGCCATAGCGCGCGCGGTCCGGCGTGCCGCCCTCCAGGTCCGCCGTGGCGATGAGCCACAGGTTGGACGCCAGCGACTCCCAGGGGATGTTGACCTTGATCATGTCCACGCCCGTGCGCAGGTCGAACGCGTCGAGCGGCAGCAGGTTGGGCTGGCGCAGGAAGTCCGTGGTGTTCCACACGCGTGAGCTGCCCCACTTGATCTGCTGCCGCCCCGCCGTCACGAAGACGGTGTCGGCGAGCACGAAGCGGAACCAGAGCTGGTCCAGCAGGACGTGGGGCTCGGACAGCGTGGAGTCCAGTGGGTCATAGAGGAGCCGCCCCGTGACGAAGCCGCGCAGGCTCTCCGACGGCTTCACGTCCAGGTACACGTCCACCAGCGCCGGGAAGAGGGGCTTGAGCTGCGTCTGCCCTCCGCCGCGCGAGCCGCTGAGCTCGCCCCGCTGGTAGTACATGCCGCCCACCGTGAGCAGGTCCGGCGGCTTCGCGGCGACGGGCTCGCGCTGCACGTCCTCCACGACGGCGCTGCCCAGCGCCTCCGCGTCCGGCGGGGTGGCTGCCTCCGGGGACGCCGGAGAGACTGGAGCGGCCGATGCCGGCGGTGGCGCCACGGGGGACGCCGCCGGGGCGCTGTCCTCGCCGGGAGTGGAAATCTCCGCGGGCCGCATCAGCTCGTCCACGGATGCCGTCGCCACGTCCGGCTCGCCCGTGCTCGTGGACGCGGGCGCTGGCGCGGGGGGCGCCGCCACCTCGGGCGCCGCCGCGGCCTCCGCCGCGGCCTCCGCCTCGGGCTCCGGCAGCACCGGTGCCTCCAGGACGCTCGGCGCCGGAAGGTTCGGGGGCAGGTACGTCATCGCCTGCACCTGGCCCTGCGCGAAGAACACCGTGACGCCGAGCGAGGCGTAGTGGAAGGCGAGCTGGTTGCCGGCGGTGGCCTTCACCCCGTAGCAGGGCTTGCGGCCCCTCCGCGCGGCGCACGAGGGCCCGAGCTCCGCCTCCAGCGCCTCGCGGGTGGGCGCGGGCCGTGGGAACACCTCCAGGCGCAGCAGACTGCCCGTGCGCGAGGTGAGCACGGCGCGCACGCCGCGCGTGCCGGGAGGCGCGGACGCACCGAGGTAGGTGACGACGTGGTCCTTGCCCTCTTGCGCCTCCAGGGCGGGCCTGCCGAGCTCCCGGTAGAGGATGCGCGCGGACGTGACACCCGGCTGCAGGTCATTCCAGCCAGCGCCGGCGGCCACGCTGCTCCAGGCAAGCCACAGCACCAGAGCGAGTCGGGCGGGGGAGGGAAGAGGCATCATGATGTCGACCGAGCGTCGCAAGTTACTCCATCGGCTCGCGGGCGAAGAAGGTGGGGGCCCCGGCGTTGCGCTCCACCATGGCGGCGAACGCGCCCGGCGGCGTAGGGATGGGGTCGCCCGACGCCTGGAACGTGAAGTGCTCGTAGTACAGCGCCACCTGCCGCCGCAGGAAGGCCGGCAGGCCCGCCACCAGCGCGCGAGTCCGGGCGCGGTGGCGAGCGTCGGCGGCAGGCTCGTCCGGCTCCGGCGCGAAGGCCTCCGGCGCGTCGACGAAGACGGTGCGCCGGTACAGCGCCAGCGCCCGGGCGCGCTCGGCGTGCGTGCGCGGGAAGAACAGCCGGATGGCCTCCGTCAGGTTGCGCTGCACCTCGCCGAGCTGCTCGAAGGAAGCCGCGAGCACCCAGTTGTTCACCATGACGTTGAGGCCGAAGGACTCCACGTGGTGCCACCACATGGGAGGGATGACGAGCACGTCGCCAGGGCCGATGACGGCCACCCGCGCCTCGCGCTGCGCCTCCCGGAAGCGGGGGAAGCGCTCCAGGTCCGGGGACAGCATGCGCACGTGGCTCGCCTGGGCCTCCTCCAGCATCCGGTCGAACGGCGCGTGGTACAGGCTCGCCATCAGCTCGGGCGCGAACATCGTCACGCGCTTGGTGCCCTCCACCATGCAGATGAAGTTGAGGAAGTCGTCGTAGTGGAGGTTGACCACCTGCCCGTTGGAGCCCGCCCACATCAGCGGGCGGAGCTGCTCCTCCGTGAGGAAGGGCAGCACGCCGGGCCCCAGCCCGTCGAACAGGGGCGTCCCCCGCTCGATGAGGTGCGCCTGCATGTAGACGTAGTCGCCCGACTCGCCCCGCAGGCTGCGCAGCAGCTCGTGCCCGAAGGCGTCGAAGGGCGCGCCCTCGCGGGGGGCGCCGAACGTCACGTCCTGCAAGTCTTCCCGGAAGTGATAGTGCCCGCCGGACCGCGGGTGCATCTGGTGGAAGGTGACGGGGCGCGCGCCGAAGCGGGCCCCCAGAGCGGCCACCTTTGCCTCGGGTGTGGCCGCCGCCCGCAGCTCCCTCAGGAGCGGCCAGTCCTCCAGGCACCCCTCCACCACCACGGGGGCGTCCAGGGCCCGGGCCAGCAGCGCCTCCGGGCGGGGACGGTGGACGCGGGGGACGGGCTGGGCCTCGAAGGGGAGGGGGGGCACGTTCATCGGGAGCGGACTCTACCAGCGTTGACAGCATCCCCGCCTTCCGGGAGCATCATATTCTCATCTTTCAAGGAGGTCGCAATGGCGTCGGACGGAACCACTCCCGTGCAGGCAGCTCCCAGCGTGTCGAGCCAGCCAGCGGCCGAGCCCATGCCGGTGGAGGCCTCGGCGGCGGCGCCCGAGAAGCTGGATGAAATCGAGGAGATCGACTTCCTCCTCGAGGAAATCGAAAGCAAGATCGCCCCGCTCGCGCTGGCCTGAGCCCGGCCCCGTTCCGACGTGCGCTCCTACCGCGAAGCCTTCTCTCCGTACTGGCACCCCGTCGCGTACGCGAGCGAACTGAAGGACCGGCCCCTCGCGGCCCGGTTGCTGGAGACGGACCTGGTGGTGTGGCGCACCGGCTCCGGCGTCGCGGCCACGCAGCGCCACTGCGCGCACCGTGGCGCGGACCTGTGCGCCGGCGAGCCCACCGCCGAGGGCCTGCGCTGCGCCTTCCACGGGTGGACCTGGGGGCCGGAGGGCGCGTGCGTGCGTCTTCCCTCGCGGCCCGGAGGCCCCATTCCGCCCACGGCCCGGCTGGCGGCGTTCCGGGCCACGGAGCGCTACGGCCTCATCTGGGTGTGCCTGGCACCGGAGCCCGCGGCGCCGCTGCCGCACTGGCCGGAGCTGGAGGACGGCGCCCTCGCGGTGGTCCACCTGCCCCGGCTGGACTGGGACGCCTCCGCGGGGCGGATGATCGAAATCGTCCTCGACGTGGCCCACCTGTCCTGGGTGCACCGGGGCACCTTCGGCAACCCGGACGAGCAGGAAGTGCCTCCCTATGACGTGGAGCGCCGGGAGGACGGGGTGCATGCGCGGATCATCTATCCGGCGCTGGCCCCCGGCCTCGACGGCGCCCCGCCGAAGGTGGACCGGACCACGCTCACGTATGACGTGACGCTGCCCTTCGCCGCGCGCCTGGCCTTCAAGCCCACGCTCTTCTATGCGCACACCGTCTACGCCATCGCCTCGCCGGTGTCGGAAGAGAAGATGCGGTGCTTCTACTTCGCGACGTACCACCCGAGGCTGCGCCACTTCCCGGACATGTTCGTGAAGAGCGAGCTGGCCATCCTCGAGCAGGACCGCCGCGTGCTGGAGGGCGTGCGGCCCCGGGCCCATCCCACGGACTTCGCGGGCGAGGTTCACACCCCCGCGGACCGGCTCCCCATCGAATACCGCCGTGGCGTGCTCGCCCTGCGACTGGGCCAGCACGTGGACGGGCCCGCGCCGGACGGCGCTGGAGGAATGCCATGAGGTGGACGAGGGCCGCGGCCCTGTTGCTGGCGCTGGCCGCGTGCCGCGAGCGCGCGGAAGCACCGCCCGCGGAGGCGAAGGCTCCTCCCGCGGAGGCGAAGGCTCCTCCCGCGGAGGCGAAGGCTCCGGCCGTGGAGGCGAAGGCCGCCGCCGCGAACGCCGCACAGGTGGAGCGCGGGCGCTACCTGGCGGAGCACGTGCTGGGCTGTGTCTCCTGCCACACGGAGCGGGACTTCGGCCGGTTCGGCGGCCCGATGACGGGCACGCCCCTGGCGGGCGCCTGCTTCGGCGACGGCTGGGAGCTGCCGGGCCGCGTCTGCGCGCCCAACATCACCTCGGACCCCGAGCACGGCGTGGGCCGGTGGACGGACGCGGAGCTGCTGCGCGCGCTGCGCGAGGGCTTCGGCCGCGACGGCCGCGACCTGTTCCCCATGATGCCGTACCTGGAGCTGCGCGCCCTGTCCGACGCGGACGCACGCGCGGTGGTGGCGTGGCTGCGGCAGGTGCCTCCCTCGCCCCGCGCCACCCCGCGCACGCAGGTGCCCGCGGAGGTGTCCGAGGAGTTGAAGGGTCTGGCCGCGCCGCTCACCACGGCGGTGGCGGAGCCCGGCCCCACGCCCGTCGAGCGCGGCCGCTACCTGGCCACCGTGGCGCAGTGCGCCTTCTGCCACTCCGGTCCCCCGGGCCCCGGCGGCCCGGGGCCCTTCGTAGGCGGCCGTGCCACGCCCACGCCTCACGGCGCCGAGCAGGCCCCGAGCCTGCTGCTGCCTCCGAAGGGCCGCCTCCCTCCGGACGAGGACGCCTTCGTGGCCCGCTTCACCGCCTTCCGCGAGGTGGCGGACGCGCCTGTCCGCGACGGCCAGCTCAACCGGCTCGTCATGCCGTGGAGGGACTTCTCCGGGATGAGGGAGGATGATCTCCGCGCCCTCTACCGCTACCTGAGGACCGCGTCCGCGCCGGTCGCCGCCAAGGCGGGTGACTGACGTGCGCTGGCCTCCCCCCAATGATCCCGGTAGACTTCCGCCGCGCCGCGAAGCCGCTCCCCCTGGTGGCCCCCTTCCCATGAAACCGTCTCCCCTGAGCTGTGTCCTCACGCTCGCGCTCGTGCTTGGCGCGGGCTGTGACGTCCTCAACACCTCCGACGCGGAAGGGACGCGTGGCCGTGGCGCGAGGGCGTTCGACCCCTACGCGAGCTCCGCTTCCGGCGCCATCTCGCTGTCCCTGCTGTCGTTCCAGGGCTGCGCGGTGCTCCCCAGCGGCGAGCCCGTGGCCTCCGGCACGCGGCCGCTGCCCGGCTACCCGGCTGCTTGCCAGAACATCAACTCCGGCTTCCCGCCCGGTCCGCCCGCGCCCCCCACGGCGAAGTTCAACGTGACGCCCGGCGCGCTCTACTTCCTGCGCGAGCTGACGGTGATGGACGCCGCCATCAACGTCCACACGAACTTCACCAACCGCCAGGCCCCGGCGACGTGGATGCGCAAGCAGTCGCTCTTCAAGAGCCTGGACTGGTCCGGCCTGGCCGTTGGCCGCGACGAGTGGCGGCTCATGAGCGACGACGCCTACCGGCGCGAGACCTACTTCGAGAACGCCGCGTGGATGACGTCCAGCGACGACACCTTCCTGCTGGAGGTGCTCGACGCGGACGGCAACGTGCGCGCGGAGCAGACGTACAAGCGCACGGACTTCCTCGCGGAGACCAGCGTCACCGGCCGCACCCGCGTGAGCTGGGCGGTGAACGGCATCGGCCGTCCCAACTTCCCCGGGGACCCGGAGCTGCACCGCGTGGCGAAGTTCGGCGACCCCGTCTTCCACACGGGCGTGAAGGTCTCCCTCGCCAACTCCACCAACCCGTTCAAGTCCTTCACCATGCCGCAGCTCACCGGCGAGGGCGCCATCCGCGTCACCTGGAGCCTGATGAAGGACGCGCCCTTCTACTTCCCCGTCAACTTCGTCCCCGAGGCGGAGCGCCCCGCCACCTGCTACCGCCTGGACGCGGACGGGCTGGCCACCTCCGAGCGCGTGCCCTGCGGCTTCGGCCTGGAGCAGGCGGTGCGGATGAACACGCCCGCCAACGGCCAGTTCTTCCAGCCGGGCGACACGCTGGACTTCCAGGTGTCCCTCCAGGACGGTGACGGCCACGCCCTGCACTCGCGCGACCTGATGCCCAGCTTCGATGAGTACCTCGGCGACGAGTCCAACGGCCTGGGCTATTTCAACGAGGGCATGCTGCTGAACTTCCGCGACACCAGCAGCTCCGAGTCCGGCTTCAAGGTGGTGGGCCCGCTGCAGGACCTGAAGGTGGTCAACGGCACGTACTCGCTGCCGTACTTCGCCTTCCCGGAGCTCAGCGAGCCCAAGTACTACGTCGCGCCCGGCACCAACGTCATTCCCGGCGGCAACGCCACCGAGCCGCCCACCCGCTACGCCGTGAAGCTGCCGGAGAACGCCAGGGCCGGCACCTACGCCGTCGTCCTCAAGGGCCACCGCTCCTTCATGGGCGAGCGCCTCAACCGGATGGACCCCTTCTTCTTCCAGGTGGGCCAGGCCGAGCCCACCACCTACCCGGGCCGCGTGGGCAACTGCCAGCTGTGCCACAACGGGGTGAACTCGCTGAGCAACCTGCACCACGGCGTGAGCGTGGACCACGTGGAGCTGTGCAAGACGTGCCACTTCGACGCGTCCGTCGGCCACATCTCCGAAATGATTCACAGCCTGCACATCAACTCGCGCAAGTACGCGCAGAACAAGGGTGACTGCACGCTGTGCCATCTGACGCGCGAGAGCACCCTGCGCCCCAGCCTCATCGCCTGCAACAGCTGCCACCTCACCTCGCACGGCACCGACTACTTCGACCTGCAGTTCGCGCCGCTGCAGGTCACCCCCAACGCCTACGGCAATTGCGCCAACGCGTGCCACGTCGCCGCGCCGCCGGCAGAGCACGTCCTGCCGAAGAACTGAGCTTCCGAGAGAGACCGCCCATGAGGACTTCCACCGCTGTCTTCACCAGCGTCCTGCTCGCCCTCTCCGGTTGCTCCGGAGAGGACGTCGTCCCGTCCGCGCCGCTGGCGGACGAGGTCCCCTTCTCCCCGCTCCCCGAGCGGCAGACCACCGTCTCCGGCATCGTCTATGACCCGGAGGCGTTCTTCTTCTCGCTGGCCATGTTCCCGCCCGACCCGGAGGACCCGGAGGGTGAGAACGCGCCGCCGCCCGCGCTCTTCGAGGGCATCCCCTTCCTCACGCTGTCGGTGGCCGTGGGCTCCAGCGTGAGCCTCGTGGCCGACGGCGCGCGGGCGGGCTCCAGTCAGGCGCCCTCCACGCCCACCGGCTTCTGGCAGGTGCAGGGCGTGCCCTCCAGCGACACCCTCCACTACCTGGCGCGCGCCGAGCCGCCCGCGCAGGGCCCGGTGCTCACCGGCGGCGTGGACATCTTCCCGTCGCCTCCGTTCGAGACCGTCCCCGAGGGCCAGTACTTCCCCACCACCGCGCTGCGCCCCATCATCGCCTCGCCGGCGATGTGCCAGGGGCAGGTGGCCGCGCTGGTGGGTGAGACGGGCGCGCTGGGCGCGCTCGCGCAGCTGCTCTCCGCGCAAGGGACGCCCACCACGGCGGCGGACCTGGCGGACCCGGCGAAGACGGGCGGCGTGCTGCTCGTCTGGGTGTACGCCCCCAGCTTCGCGCTGGACCTCTTCAACATCCCCAGCGGCGGCATCATCGCCGAGGCCTCGCGCGGCACCGTCTACGGCCTCGACTGGGCGCCGCCGGGCGCCGTCCCCGAGGGGCAGTCGCCCATGGGGTACCTGGCCGCGCCGGAGCCCACCAGCAGCCTGGGGTACTTCGCCGTGGTGCTGCCTCCCGGCGGCGGCTCGGCCCCGGTGACGCTGACCTTCAAGGACACCAAGGTGACGGGGCCGGAGGAGGAGCCGGGCCCGTTCGGCCCCCGCCCCTGGCGCGTGCCGGCCATCACCGTGCCGGGCGTGCCGGGCATCTCCTTCCTGCGCCACTTCGCGCTGCGCGCGGAGGACGAGCCGGTGGACCCGGACGCGGATCCGGTGCCGCCGGACGACCTGAGCTGGCGCTGCATCGGCCAGTGACGCCGAGCGGCGCCGGGGCCCGCTTCCGGGCGGGCCTCAGCGCCAGGGCCGGACGTGGAGCTGGCGGAAGCGCACGGAGGGCTGCCCGAAGGACACGGGCAGCGGGCCGTGGTCCATCTTCCGGCAGCCGCGGGTCGCGAAGAGGTTGGTGACGTCGGCGCCCACCGCGTCGATGGCGGCCAGGGCCTCCAGGCCATTGCCGCTGAGGATGGCGGGTGACACCCGCCGGCCCGGCACGCCGTCGCGCACCTCCTGGGCCTCCACCACGTAGAAGCTGAAGTCCCCCGACAGCAGGTTCATGTGGCGGGGCGTGAGGTGCCGCACGAGCAGCCCGTGCCGCACGTCATGCAGCAGCGAGGCGAGCTCCCCCTGGTGGGGCTCCACGCGGGTGTGCGCCATGCGGGGCAGGGGCGGGTGGCGGAAGCTCACCCGGCGGCCGTGGCCGTTGGGCGAAAGGCCCAGGGCCCGCGCGCTCCGCGTGTCGAGCAGGGGCACGCCGACGACGCCCGCGCGCAGCAGCGGCACCGCGCACGCCGGCTGGCCCTCGTCGTCCGTCGCGTAGGCCAGCGCCTCGTGGCCGTCGGTGGGGTCGTCCGACACGGAGACGTGCTCGGGCGCCACGCGCTCCCCGAGCCGGCGCGCCAGGTACGAGCCGCCGCGGGCGACGACGTCTCCCTCCAGGGGATGGCCGCAGACCTCGTGGAAGAAGCAGGCGGAGGCCGCGCCGGGCGGGAAGACGATGGGCAGCGGGCCCGTGGGGCACGGCACCGGGGGCGTCTGCTCCCCCAACTCGCGCGCCAGGCGGCCCACCCGCGTCCGCAGCGTGGAGGCCGCCTCCAGGAGCCGGGGGACGTCCGGGTACGCGGCGCAGCGCCACTGCTCCACCGGGCCGCCGTCGGCGGTGTGGAGCACCTTCACCTCGACAATCACGGCCTCTCGCTGCGCTCGCACACGCCGCGCTTCGTCGGAGAAGAGGGTGTCGCGCCGCACGTGGCGCAGCAGGACGTCGAGGTGGGCCGCGCCCTCGGCGCGCGCCGCGTCCACCAGTCCGTGGATGAGCTCCGCGAAGGCCTCACCGCCGCCGGAGAGTCCCGGCTCGGGGGCGAGCAGCGCGCGCGCTTCCTCCGCGAGCGAAGCGGGCAGGGCACCGGGAGGCAGGCCCGCGCCCGCCACTTCCGTCCACGTGTGCTGGCTGCCGCCGGGGTGCTCGCGGTGGACGGAGCAGCCGCGCTCGAGCGTGGGCGCCCGGACGCGCAGCCCCGAGCGCTGGTGCACCACCTCGCTGACCTCGTGCCGCTCGACGAACCAGTCCACGCGTTGGCTTCTCCAGGGGCGGCGCCCTGGTGCGAATCATGGCACCGGCGCACACCGGGTGCCCAGCCCGTCCGGCGGGGCGCGGCGGCGGGCGAGGAGGCTGGTGCCGCGAGCGGCCCGGTGTCATGGGCACACGGGGCGAAGCACGCGCGGGAGCGCGGGGATGCGGCATGATGCGGGCGGGAGCCTGACGCGACGGATGCGAACCCCTGGCGGTGGACGGGACGGTGCGGAGACGGAGCAGGGCGCTTCGCTGGCGGCGCTGGCCGAGGCGGGACGTGACGCGCTCGCGGACACCGCCCGCGCGCTCGGCGTGGACAGCCTGGAGTTGCATCTCTCGGCGACGCGGCGGGTGAGCCGGGAGCTCGACGTCCACGCCGGCACGGCCGTCACCACCCGGGGCGAGTCCCGGACGGCGTGCGCCCGCGTCTGGCTGGGAGACTCCTTCGGCGCTGCCGCGGCGCCAGTGGGCGGGCGCGAGGACGTGCGGGACGTGCTGGCCGCCGCCGTCCGGAGCGCGGCCTCCGGCGCGCGAGGACCCGTGCCCCCCGCGCTGGAGCCGGGCCCTGACGTCCCTCCCGCGCTGCCGGAGGACACCTCGTCCCGGCTGGAGGCGCTGTCGGAGCGCCTCCTCCGCACGGGACTTCCTCCCGGCGTGGTGGTGCAGGCGGCGGTGCTCACCCAGACGGCCACCTGGCGCGCGGTGCTGCGCGCGGACGGCGGGTGCCGGGGTGAAGCAGGGCGCGCGGAGGAGGCCTTCGTGCGCTGCGAGACCGCACGCGGCGCCGTGGTGGACGCAGTGGCCGCGCCGCCGGGCGGCGAGGTGGACTTCGCGCCGCTCCGAGCGCGCCTGGAAGAGGCCGTGGCCGCGCTGGAAGGGCCCGCCGGGCCGCCGTCACCGGGCCTGCCGTGGGTCCTGCGCCCCGCCGTGGCGGCGCCGCTGGTGGCGGGCCTCGCCTGGCTGCTGCGCGGAGACGTGGCGGCCTCGACGCCCGCCCTGGCTCGTGCCGCGGGGAAGAAGCCCTTCCCGTCACTGCTGTCCGTGGAGGACGACCCGCGCCAGCCGCTGGGCACCCGCCCGAGGACGCTCGACGACGAGGGCCAACCCACGCGCGGGCTGAAGCTCATCTCCGAGGGGCGGCTGGCGGCCTTCCTCCACTCGGCGGAGACGGCGGCACGGCTCGGCGCCGAGCCCCACGGCCGGGGCTTCCGCGAAGGCACCGCGCCTCCCGCGCCCTCGCCCCTCAACCTCTTCGTCGTCCCGCGCGCCGACGCGCTGCCCGCGGACTGCACGGAGCTGGTGGCCCGCGTGGAGACCTTCACGACGATGTCCCGCCCCGGCGTGGTGCTCCTCATCGCCGGGGGCTGGGAGGTGCGGGGCGGACGCCGCGTGCGCCGCATCGCCCCGGTGGAGCTGGAGCTTCCCGTGATGGAGACGTTCCGCGCGCTCAGGGGCGTGGGGAGCGATTTGACGTTCTTCCCCACCGCCGACGGCGTCGGCACGCCGAGCCTCGTCCTGGCCCTGACCCCACCGGGGTGAGGGCCGGGACGGGCGCCCGCGTCAGGCCTCCTGGCCGGGCTCGCAGTGCTGCACGGCCCGCCAGCGCACCAGGTCGTTCAGCAGCCCCTGGAGGGCGCCGCGCTTGAAGGTGCGCCCCTCCAGCTTCGTGAAGAACGCCTCCTCCAGCTCCTTCACGCGCACCGGCGTGCCCGCGTTGAGGGTGGCCACGAGCTTCTCCATGCGGCGGCTCACCGCGGCATTGGCGGCCAGCATGGACGAGCGGCCATTGGCGGCCACCAGCACCTGGCCTCCCGGGAGCGGCATGGTGACGATGGGCCGCGAGGGATGGGCCCGCACCCAGTCCTGGCCGGTGACGGGCTTCGCGGAGCGGTCCTCCGGCGGCACCCCTTCCATGGCGCCGTTGGTGAGGAAGCGCACCCAGGCGGCGGTGCTCTCGCGGTCCGCGGCCATCACATTCTCCCGCTTGCCGCGCTTGCCGATGGAGCTCTTCAGCGCGTTGGGCACCTTCCACTTCGGCGCGCCCGGCATCTCCGTGTGGCGCAGCCGGTCGGGCCACTCGTGCTCCGGGGCCATCTCGACGAACTCGGGCGGGCGGAAGTTGAAGCCCACCGACGCGGACACGCACATGCCCTTGCCCGGCTCCGCGCGGTGCCAGTACGAGGCCGGCCAGAAGAGGACGTCGCCCGGCGAGGCCTCCAGGAACTTCGCCTGCGAGAGCAGCTGCTCCTCGTCCGCCTTGTCGCGCAGGTGGATGAGCGCGTTGTGGTCGATCAGGTTGGGGCCGTCCTTCGGCAGCTCCTCGCGATGCGCGAGCTTCTCGAAGGGCCAGAGGCTCATCACCTTCTGCCCCTGGATGACGAAGTTGAAGATGTGCAGGTCGTCCTTGTGCACGCCGAAGGGCGTGTACAGGTAGTTGCCCATGAAGAGCGTCGAGTCCACGCCCGACAGCGGCACGCCGAGGGCCTGGAAGAAGCCCCCCAGGAAGCTCTTCACCTGGAGCCAGTGGTTCCAGTGGTACGTCTGGAGGTTGTTGAGCAAGACGCCGAAGCGCCGGCCCTTCAGCTGGTGCGTCATGCGCGCCGTGTACCCGTCGAGCGTCCGGTCCTCGGGGACGGGCAGGTAGCGCGACAGCGAGAAGATGGAGGAGTAGTCAGGGACCTGACCGGGCTCCGGCTCGTGCTCGATGTAGATGCGAATCTGCTGCTTGAAATCGCCCTTGCGGTAGCGCTCACCGCACGCGAGCACCGCCTCGAAGGCGTCCTGGGGCGTGGGGAAGTGCGCGGGAAACAGTCCCCGGAAGACGGTGGGCTGACGGTTCCAGTACTCCTTGACGAACGTCTTCCAGAAGGAGCGGGGGAGGGCGAGGGACGGCTCGGGAGGAAGGTCGAGCACGGAGTTGGATGGGGCCATGGAAGTTCCCTGGGGGGTGAAGCCGGGAAAGAGGCGAGGGGATGATAGCACCAGCCAACGGTGCCTCCGCTCCCAGGCGGGCGGGCGGGCGGGCGGGCAGGCAGGCGAAGCGCACGGGATGAATCCGGTGCATGCTGCGGCCCGCGCGTCGCGCCGGACCCAGGCGGGTCCGTGGCGCGTGACGCTCCCCGGAGGATGCGGATGTCGGGTCAGTCACTGGCGGCGAAGCTGATGGAGGGCGCGCGCGAGTGGGCGAAGCGGCTGCCCTCCGCCCTCGGTGAGGACGTGGCGGTGGACGTGGGGCGCAAGCGGCTGCGCCTGTCCCACCCCCGCGTGGAGATGGTGGTCCGCCAGCTGCTGCGCAAGGTGAAGCACCTGGAGCTGCGCGAGTGGACCGCGAAGCCGGACGTCTACGACGTGCGCCTGTCGGTGCAGGGCTGGAAGCTGCGCGTGCAGACGACGCTGGAGCGCGTGGAGCTGTCCTCCGGCCGCTACCGGCTGTGGCTGCTCACGCCGGGCGTGGTGGAGCTGGAGGAGTCGCGCACGGCCTCGTCCCTGATGATGGGCGTGCTGCGCGCGGGCGCCGGACAGGCGGCACTGCGCGCGCTGGCGGAGCGGCTGCTCCCGCCGGGCATCCGCTGGGACGGCAAGGTGCTCCAGATTGAGGGCAAGCTGCCCTCGGAGGGGCCGCTGCCAGCGAAGCTCTTCGACAACACCTCGCTGGAAGTGTCGGCCGAGCACTGCGCGGAAGGGCTCTGGCTCGGCGCCGAGGCGTGGCCGGGACTGATGGACCTGCTCCAGGTCCTCTTCGGCACCGAGCTGCCGCGCACGCCGCCCGGGACGTGAAGCTCAGCCGCCCTTCTGCGGGGACACCGGGGCCTTGTAGGTGCCCGGCGTCGTCCGCGAGGCGATGGCCAGGCGGTTCCACGCGTTGATGGCGGCCACGGCGAAGGTGAGGTCCGCCAGCTCCTTCTCGGAGAAGTGCGGTTTCACCGCCTGATACACGCTCTCCGGCACGTGGCCCTCCGACACGAGGGTGACGGCCTCCGTCCACGCCAGCGCCGCGCGCTCGCGCTCCGAGTAGTACGGGCTCTCCTCCCACGCATCCAGCCCGTAGAGCCGCTGCTCCGTCTCCCCGGCGGCGCGCAGGTCCTTCCAGTGCATGTCGATGCAGTACGCGCAGCCGTTGACCTGCGACGCGCGCAGCTTGATGAGGTGCAGGAGGTTGGCCTCCAGCCCGCACTCATGCAGGTAGCGCTCCAGCCCCATCATCGCCTGGTACACACCCGGGGCAACCTTCGCGGGATTCAGTCGCTGTGCTTCCATGGCCCATCCTTCCGTGTGGCCGGGCGGCTTTCGGTCCCGGCGTTCGTGGGCCTGATGTAACGGGAGGCCCCGCGCCACACGAGAGCCACTTTCGAGCCGGCTCATGGGGCCACTTTCCGCCCCCATCAGCGCAGGGCCCGCGCCAGTCGTGACACGCCCTCCACCAATTCCTTCTCCGGCACGCAGGCGTAGCCGAGCAGCAGCGCCCCGCGCCCCTGCCCGTGCAGCCGGAAGGCGGAGAGCGGGTTCGCCACCAGCCCCGCCTTGGCGGCACGCTCCGAGGCCTCGCGGTCATCCCTCCCTTCCGGAAGCCAGCCGACCAGGTGCATTCCCGTGTGCAGGGGCTCCACGTCCAACAGCCCCCGAAGCTCGCGCCGGGCGGCCTCGACGAGCACCTGCTGCCGGGCGGCGTAGAGCACGCGCATGCGCCGCACGTGTCGGCTGAAGTGGCCCTGGGTGATGAAGTCCGCGAGCACCGCCTGGTCGAGGATGGGCGAGTGCCGGTCGATGTACCGGCGGGCGGCGCAGAAGGCATCCACCAGGGCCTCGGGCACCACGAGGTAGCCCAGCCGCAGCGCGGGCGACAGCACCTTGCTGAAGGTGCCGGTGTAGAGGACGCGGGCGTCCGGAGCGAGCCCCTGGAGCGCGGGCAGCGGACGCCCCTCGTAGCGGAACTCGCTGTCGTAGTCGTCCTCCAGCACCCACGCATCCGAGCGCGCCGCCCAGTCCAGCAGCGCCTTGCGACGCCGCTCGCTCATCACCACGCCGAGGGGAAACTGATGCGCGGGCGTGACGACGGCGAGCCGCGCGTCCGGACGCAGCCGGCGCCCCGCCTCCACGTCCAGCCCCTCCGCGTCCACGGGCACGGGAATGCGCGTGGCGCCCGCGGCGGTGAGCGCGCCATGCGCGGGGACGTAGCCCGGGTCCTCCACCCACACGGCGTCGCCGGGGTCCAGCAGCACCTGCGCCGCCAGGCTCAGCGCCTGCTGCGTGCCATTGACGATGAGCACCTGCTCCGGCACGCAGCGCACGCCGCGCGCGGTGGCGAGGTAGTCCGCCACGGCACGGCGCAGCGGCGGGTGGCCCGCGGCGGGCACGTGCGACATCAAGTCCCGCCACGAGCGCTGCCAGCGGGTGTGGAGCAGCCGGCCCCACAGCTCGCTCGGGAAGCCGTCCAGCGAGGGAAGGCCCATGCGGAAGGCCATGTGTCCCGGGGCCATGCCGGCCGCGGGGTTTTCCAGCGGCGGCATCGAGGCCACCGCGGCGCCCCGCTTCGACAGCGCGGGCGCGTCCACGCGGCGCTCCGGCACCCGGGCGGTGGCGCGGCGCACGGAGAGCAGCCGCTCCGGCAGCTCGCGGGCCACGTACGTCCCCGAGCCCGTCTGTCCCACGAGGTAGCCCTCCGACAGCAGCCGCGAGTAGGCGTTGAGCACCGTGTTGCGCGACACGTCCAGTTGCTCCGACAGCGCGCGCGTCGACAAGAGCCGCGTGCCCGGGGCCAGCCGCTCCGCGAGGATGGCCGCGCGCAGCGCCTCCGCGAGCTGCTCCTGCAGGGGCGCGCCCGTGGACCCGTCCAGCACCAGCGACGTGGCCGCCATGACGGGCGGCCGCTTCCGGAGTCTCTGCTTCGCTGTCACCTCTCATTCACCTCGGTGATGTCCCACATCACCAACCATCACTGGGATTAACGGTAGAAAGCGCGCAGCGTCTCCGTCGTAGGCATGAGTCCAGGAACACCCGCCCACGTCGGGTGTCCGGGAGCCTGGCGGGGCGGGCCCGCCGGGAAGCCTGTGCCGGGTCTCCTCGTGGGGCCCGGCTCGAGTCCAGGGGGAGGAAAGCATGTTCGGGCTGCCGTGGTTCGACCTCATCGTCGCGCCGGTGCGCATGAAGAGCGACGAGGGAACGCGCGACAGGGTGCTGCGGGCCGCGGCGGGGCTCGTGCGGGAGCAGGGCCCCGAGGCGCTGACGCTCGAGGCCGTCGCGCGCCGTGCCTTTGTAGGCCCGGGCGCGCTGCGCTACCACTTCGGGGGCAAGCGGGGGCTGATGAATGCGCTGGAAGCAGCGCGGGCCGTTCAGGCGCCCTCGTCGCCCCACACGTTCGCCCGTCCCTCGAGCGGCCCCCGCTGGGGCCGCACGACGCAGAAGCGCTGACCGGAGGGCGCTTCCATCACCCACCAGCGCTTGATGAACTCCACCCGCTTGGCGCCCAGCGCCTCCAGCCGCTTCACCTCGGCTTCGATGTCATCCGTCTCGATGTCCAGGTGGACGCGGCTGGGGTGCCCCACCTTCTGCACCAGCAACATCGGCTCGCCGTCCCCCGTCTTCAGCTCCCGGTAGTTGGGGCTGTCGGCGTCGGGCGGGTTGGCTGGCCGGCCGAAGGCGCGGCTCCAGAACTCCGTGGCGGCGTCCAGGTCGTCCACCTTGCAATCAATCACGAATGCGCAAAGCCGGCTGTGGTGCATGTCTCCTCCAGGAGGGACGGAGGCCATGCGGCCCTCCGTGCGGGGGTCCGGATACACGGAAGACAGCGGGCAGGTGAATGCCTTGTGCACCGGCCCGCACTCCGCCACGGCCCCCATGTCGGCTCGCGGATAATCCGTGACTCCCGCGTGCCGGAAACGGGCGAAACGGGCCCTGGCGCATTAGTTTGAGACTGCCGCGGGGCGCTTCCCTGGGGGGCAAGGGGCCGGAATTCTTCGGTTCTTCCGCCAGTTTCACTTCACGGCTGACAACCTGTGGATATTCGGGACCTTCCACAATCGACTTTGGTCCCCTGACAGGCTAGAGGCTGGCCCACCCCACGTCGGGACCTGGGGCGGCCTCCGGGCCGCATGCAGAAAGAAGAAGCACATGGCGACTGGTACCGTGAAGTGGTTCAACGACTCGAAGGGCTTTGGCTTCATCGCCCAGGACAACGGCGGCCCTGACGTGTTCTGCCACCACAGCGCGATCCAATCGGATGGGTTCCGGACCCTGGCCGAGGGCCAGAAGGTGGAGTTCGAGGCGAAGAAGGGCCCCAAGGGCCTTCAGGCCGAGAACGTCCGCATCGTTGGCTGAGAGCTCGGCTCCAGCACCCGTCGGCCCGGCTTCCTCATGATGGGGCCGGGCTTTTGTTTTCAGTGAAGGAGGCTCAATGCAAGGAAGATCCACGAAGCGCCAGAAGGAGCAGGCGCGCAAGCAGCACCAGCAGGAGAAGGACGTCAAGCGCTCCGAGCGGAAGAAGGAGAAGTCTGAGCGCCCCACCCGTCAGCCCGGCGATATCGACCCCGACATCGCGGATATCGTCCCCGGCCCGCAGCCGCCGCTGGAGTACTGAGACACACCGTCTCGGAAGAGGCTTCCAGCGGGTCGCTCGGACCGCGCTCGTCCCGGTGCTGCTCCCCATGCGCTCGCAGGGGACGGCATGCGGTGGAACGGAGCCGGGTGACACGCTGGAAGCGCCGCAGTCCGGAGCGCGGCCTTCAGCGGAACAGCGGGCCAACGAAGTCGATGAAGGCCCGCAGCTTCGGGAGCCGCTCCCGCCCTGGTGGCCAGAGGAGCCAGTACGCCCCTCGCTCCACCAGGTGCTCGCGCAGGACGGCCACGAGCTGGCCCGACGCGAGCGCAGGTGCCGCGACGAGCTCCGGAACCTGGGCGATGCCCATCCCATCCATTGCCACCAACTGCACCGCCTCCGGGTGGTTGAAGACCAGCGTCCGGGGCACGTGCACCGGCGCGTCCTCGCCTTCCACCGACGAGAGTGCCCACGGCTCCAGGCGCCCGGTGGAGGGGAAGCGGAAGTGGATGCAGTCGTGCTCCGCGAGCTGCGAGGGAGTGCGCGGCACCCCGCGCTTGCGCAGGTACTCGGGTGACGCGCACAGCACGTAGCGGATGGGCGCGAGCCGCCGGGCCTTGAGGCGGGAGTCGGCGGGCTCTCCCATGCGGAGCGCGACGTCGTAGGAGCCGGCGGCGAGGTCCACGATGGAGTCCTCCAGCTCCAGCTCCAACTGCACCTCGGGATACCGGTCGCGGAAGCGGCGCAGCTGGGGCACCAGCACGCGCAGGCCGATGATGGGCGGCACCGTCACGCGCAGCCGGCCCCGGGGCTTCGTGAGGCTCTGGGAGACCTCGGCCTCCGCGTCGCTCACCTCGCCGAGGATGCGCACGCAGCGCTGGTAGTAGAGCGTGCCCTCCTGGGTGAGCGACACGCGGCGCGTGGTCCGGTCCAGGAGCTTCACGCCGAGCCGCTGCTCCAGCCGCGCCACGCTCTTGCTCACCGCCGACGCCGTGGTCCGCAGCTGTCTCGCCGCCCGGGTGAAGTTCCGCGTCTCCGCCACGCGGACGAACGTGGCCATCGTCGTGAGGGTCTCCATGCGTGGGATGCATTTATGACATCCATGTCCAAGGTGTCATGCCGCGAGTCGGTCTACCGGGGCAGGGGGGCGGCTCGTAGATTAGGGGCATGAAGACACCTGAGCTTCCTGCCTCTTCAGTCCCGGTCTCCCGGCGACAGGCCCTCGCGAGCGGCTCGCAGCCCACGTCCGATGCGAAGGCGTTCCGCTACCGCACCGTGGACATCGACGGGCTCTCCATCTTCGTGCGCGAGGCCGGAGACCCGGCGGCCCCCACGCTCCTCTTGCTGCACGGCTTCCCCAGCTCGTCCTTCATGTACCGCGAGCTGATGGACGCGCTGAAGGACGAGTTCCACGTCGTCGCCCCGGACTACCCGGGCTTCGGCCACAGCTCGGCGCCGCTCCGGGGCGAGTGGCCCAACACGTTCGAGGCCATCACCGACGTGGTGGACACGCTGACGACGCGGCTCGGGCTGAAGCGCTACGCGCTGTACGTCCAGGACTACGGCGCGCCCGTGGGCTTCCGGCTCGCGGCGCGGCACCCCGAGCGCATCACCGGCATCGTCACGCAGAACGGCAACGCCTACGAGCAGGGGCTGACGCCGCTGTGGGCTCCCATCCGCGCGCTGTGGGCGAACCGGGACGACGCGGCGGCGGAGGCGGCCGTGCGCGGCATCTTCACGCGCGAGTTCCGGAAGATGGAGCACGCGACGGGCATCCGGGACTCCAGCCGCGTCAACCCGGATGCTGCGCTGCTGGACCAGCTGCTGCTGGAGCGGCCTGGCGTGGCCGACGTACAGCTCGACCTCTTCTACGACTACCGCACCAACGTCGCGTCCTACCCCGCGTGGCAGGCGTACCTGCGCCAGCACCAGCCGCCGCTGCTCGCGGTGTGGGGGCAGAATGATCCGGGCTTTGCCCCCGAGGGCGCACTGGCCTTCAAGCAGGACGTGCCCGGCGCCGAGGTGCACCTGCTCGACAGCGGCCACTTCGCCCTGGAGGACCACGGCGACGTCATCGCCGACCACGTGCGCGGCTTCCTGCGCCGCCTCTCCTGAGCGCAAGGCCCCTGGCGCGTTAGCGTGACAGGTCCGCGCCCGTCCGCCGCAGGTCCTGGATGGTGGCTTCATCCACCTCGAGCATCACCGAGGTGAAGCTCTCGATGAAGGCGAGGATGGCCTCGCGAGGCCCCTTGCGCCACTCGTCGCTGCCGTAGAAGGCGTCCTGGCTGCGGTCCCGGTCCGCCACGCTGTCGTAGGCGCGGATGAGGAAGTACGAGACGTCGTCCTGCGGGGACGGGCCCGCGGAGACGACGTCCACCTTCCAGCGCTTCAGCATCGGCAGGGCCTCGCGCAGGAAGAGGTCGTGGAAGGACTGCCGCGTTCCCGGCTTCAGGTTGTACGAGCGGACTTCAATCCAGCGTCGGGCCATGAGGCAAACCTAGCCCCGGACGCGGGTGGAGTGCATGCGCGGGAGCGCCGCTCAGGAGTACGCGGCGCGGTGCTCCTGGCACCACTGCTCGAAGGTGTGAGCCGGGCGGCCGGTGACGCGCTGGACGTCGTGCTTCAGGATGCCGCCGTTGCCGGACCGGATGGCGGTCCACAGCTCCATCAGCCCCTCCACCATCCACTCGGGCGCTCCGGACTTGCGGACGTTCTCCCCCGCGACGGTGACGGGCACGTCCACACACTGGATGGGCTTGCCGAGGACGCCCGACAGGATGCGCACCTGGTCATGCGCGCTCAGCAGCTCCGGCCCGGTCAGCTCGTAGATATGCCCCTCGTGGCCGGGGGAGGTGAGTGCCACCGCCGCGACCGCCGCGATGTCCTTCGGGTCGATGGGTGCCACCCGGCCATCCGCTGTCGGAGTGAACACCTTCCCCTGCGCGCGGATGGGCCCGCTCCACTGGAGCGCGTTGGACATGAACGAGCCCGGCCGGAGGAAGGTCCAGGCCATGCCCGACTCCTCGATGAGACGCTCCTTCTCGCGATGCTGCCGGCCCATCCGGCTGTTCCCCGAGGTGCCCAGCGAGGAGACCTTCACCACGTGCCGGACTCCGGCCCGTCGTGCCTCCTCGATGAGCATCGGGTCCGCCGTGTCGCCTTCGCCGGTCAGCAGGGTGACCATGAACAGGCGCTCTACGCCCTGCACCGCGCGCTGGACGGTGGCGCGCTCACCCAGGTTGCCGATGATTCGCTCGATGCGGGCATCCAGGTGGGCCACCTTCCGCTCGTCGCGCGTGACGATGCGCAGCGGCGCTCCCTGCGCCGACAACTGCTGGACCAGCTCACTGCCGATGTTTCCCGTCGCTCCGGTGATGAGGATCATCTCTCGCTCCTGGCTGCATGTGGACTTCGTAATTGAATGGTCAATCATTAATGGTGCATGAAGAAGGCGTGGGTACCGCCTCGTCGGCGGTCAGCGCCGGGGAGGGCGCTCGGGGGCCAGGCCCACCCAGAGGGAGTGGACCACGCCGCGCACATACGCCTGCTGCGCGGAGGGCTGCTTGCGCACCTTGTCGACCACCACCTGCAGGAAGTTGTGGTGCCACAGGGCGCCGATGAAGGTCTGCGCGACGATGTCGAAGTCGCCGTCGCGAAGTCGTCCCAGCCGGGCCTCGGCGGCGAGGTAGTCCGCCACCTTGCGCGTCCTCCTCGCGGCGCGCTCCGAGGCGCTCGCCATGGGGTGCTGGGTGCGCGGGCCCTCCTCGGCGTCCTGGCGGTTGCTCCAGGCCATCATCGTCGTGGGCGTGAAGCTGGAGAACTGCTCCAGCAGGTGCGTGCCCAACTCCACGAGCGTGTCCTCGACGCTGCCCTTGCCCACCCGGGCGTCCAGGTCGATGGGGAGCAGGTGCTCGGGGTCTCCCTGCGGCGCCATTGCCGCGCGGAAGAGCGCCTCCTTCGTCTTGAAGCGCTTGAAGAGGATGCCCGGGGAGACCTTCGCGCGCTCGGCGATTTCCAGGCTCGTCGCGCGCATGCCGCGCTCGAGGAACACCTCGCGCGCGGCCTTGAGGATGTCTTCGTCCTGGATGGTGACGGGCCGGGCCATGATGGATTATTGACTGGTCAATATCCTAATGAGGCCGGCCGGGCCCGTCAACGCTATCTGCGGGCGGGAGCCGCGCCCGGGGCGAGCGTAGGCGTCGCGGGGGGGCGGGGCTTCATCATCCGCGCGGCGACGCGGAGGATGAGCGTCCTGGAGAAGATGCGGGGCAGGGAGGACTGGATGCGGTTGCGCCAGCCCGGAATGACGGAGGCGCGACCCTGCTCCAGGGCCCGCAGGCCCTCCGCGGCCACGGCCTCGGGCGTGGCCATGGGGCCCACGGCCGCGTCGCGAGTGCCCACCACCTCGAAGAAGCCCGTCTCCACGGGGCCCGGGCACAGCGCGAGCACGCGCACGCCGCGCTCGCGCGTCTCGCCCCACAGGGCCTCGGTGAAGGAGAGGACGAAGGCCTTGGTCGCCGCGTACACGGCCATGTACGGCACCGGCTGGTAGCCGGCGATGGAGGCCACGTTGATGATTCCGCCCGTCCCGCGAGCGAGCATGGCGGGCAGAAAGAGGTGGGTGAGGTCCATCAACGCGGTGACGTTGAGCATCACCTGCTCGTGCTCCCGCTCGAAGGGATTGGCGTCGAAGGGCCCCAGGGAGCCGAAGCCCGCGTTGTTGATGAGCAGGTCCACGGGCAGGCCGCGCGCCTCGCACGCGGCATGGAGCTGGCGCGGGGCATCCGGGCGGCTGAGGTCCGTGGCGAGCACCTCGGCGCGGATGCCGTGCGCCGCTGACAGCTCGGTGGCCAGCGCGCGGAGCTTGCCCTCCGAGCGCGCCACCAGGACGAGGTCCAGGCCGCGCGCGGCCAGCAGGCGGGCGAAGGACTCGCCGATGCCACCGGACGCACCGGTGATGAGGGCCCGGTGGCCCGGGGAGAGGACGGAGGAGGGACGGGGATTCGGAGCGGTCATGTGCTAGAGAATGTGAGCGCGAACTCACGTTCTCAACTCGCCTACTGCTCGCGTTCGGCCAGGAGCCCTCCATGACGTCCAGCACCCCGCTCCCTCCTCGGAGGAAGCCTCGCCAGTCCCGTGCGCAGGCGACGTGTGACGCCATCATCACCGCGACCGCTCAGATTCTCGTCAGGGATGGGTACGACGCCGCGAGCACCAACCACGTCGCGCGCGTGGCGGGCGTGAGCGTGGGCTCGGTGTACCAGTACTTCTCCAGCAAGGAGGCGCTGGTGATGGCGGTGATGGACCGCTACCGGGCGGAGGGACTCACCGACCTGGAGGAGGGCTTCGCCCGGGTGTCCGGCGCGACGCTGCGGGAGGCGCTCCAGCTGCTCATCCGCCAGTTGCTCGCGACGAAGGCCGCCAACCCGCGGCTGCACCAGGTGCTGGCGGAGCAGCTCCCCCGGATGCGGCAGCTCCAGCAGGTGGACCCCTATGCCGTGCGCATGCTCCGGATGGTGCGCACCTTCCTGGAGCCGCACGCCCGGACGCTGCGTCCACGGAGCCTGGACATGGCCGCCTTCATCATCTTCAACACCGTGGAGTCGCTCACCCACGCGGCGCTGGCGGACCGCCCCGAGTACCTCGCTCGCGAGGACTTCGCGGACGAATTGTGCGCGCTGGTGATTGGCTACCTCCAGCCGGAGCGGGAGGAAGTGAAGCGCGGCGGGCGCCCACCGGTGCGGGCACCCAGGCCGGCCCCCGTCGCCGCCCGCAAGGCGCGGTCCTCCCGGAAGCGGTAGCCCCCGTTACGGCACGGTGCGCAGCACCTCGGCGTGGGTGATGCGGTCCAGCCGGAAGGGGCGGCGCTCGTCCTTGTCCAGCTCGACGGCGTCGATGCGCGTCTCGTGCCGGTCCATGATGACGGACATGATGCGCACGTCGCGCTTCGTCTCCAGGTAGTTGCCGTCCACGTAGGTGATGCGGATCGGCTGCTGCTCGAACCACGCGCGCTCTATCGCCTCGCGCACGGCCTTCTTCGCGGGGAGCGACGGCACGCCGAGGAACGACAGCTCCTTCAGCCGTGTGAGCAACTCACGCTGCGCGGACGTGGACAGCGCGGAGCGCACCTTGTCGAGCGCCGACTCCAGCGTGTCGGTGAAGGGCATCAGGCGCATGTCGATGGCGAAGCGCCCCAGCGCGACGACGAGCGCGGCCTCGCGCGCGGTGAAGTTCACCGGCGGCAGGCTGTAGCTCCGGTCCAGCGCGTAGCCACCTCCGCGTCCGCGCTCGGCGGCGACCGGCATCGCCGCGGCGCGCAGGGCATCCAGGTCCCGATAAATCGTCCGGATGGTGACGCCGAAGCGCTCGGCGAGGGTCTCCGCGGTGACTCCCGTGCGGCGACCCCGGAGGTATTCGGCGAGGGCGAAGAGACGCTCGGTGCGCTGCATGGCGAGGAAACCTGACATACCACTGTCACACCGGTGCCTCAAGATGACACTCAGCCACCCCCGCGCGGGGCCTTCCCACCTTGCATCGCGAGCACGGAGCGGGTTGCATCATGAGCGTTCTCGACGGTCACCCGCGACTGGGCCTTGCCCCTGCAGCCACCCTCATGGCCAACCCGATGGAGGATGAGTGGCTCTGGGGCTGGGACCCGACGCCGGGCATCGTCTCGGTGTGGGCGGAGCCCGACGGTCGCGCCTTCGTGTGGCGGAGGCCACCCGGCGGGGGTGGGCTGGTGCGCGAGGACGTGCGCTTCCGTCCCTGGCTCCTCCTGTCCTCGCTGGAGGACCTGGCGCACCTGGGGCCTCGGCTCCGTCCGGAGAAGGAGGGCCCCGGTCCGAATGTCGTGACGTGGGAGGAGCTGGAGGGACCGGGCGCGCTGCGCTACCTCGTCCGCGCGAATGACGGACGCGCGCTGTCGGCGGCGGTGCTGCACGGGGCGTCGCGGCGCCTGGGGCGTCCCTTCGGGCACCTGCGTGATTTGGACGCGAACACGGCGCTGTCGCTGCCGCCCGAGGAGCAGTACCTCACCGCCTCCGGGCGCACGTACTTCCGCGACCTGGCCTTCGACGATTTGCGCCGCCTGCAGTTCGACCTGGAGACGACGGGCCTGGACGCGGAGAAGGACCGCATCTTCCTCGTGGCTCTCAGAGACCCGGCGGGCGGGACGGAGGTGCTGGACGCGCGGGGCGACGACGATGCCGCCGAGGCGGACCTCATCCAGCGGTTGATGGAGCGCATCCGCGTCCATGACCCGGACGTCATCGAGAACCACAACCTGCACGGCTTCGACCTGCCCTTCCTCGCGCGACGCGCGCGGTTGCTGGACGTGCCGCTCTCACTGGGGCGCGCGGGCTCTCCAGGACTGCGCCAGCGCCCGGCCTCGCGCGGGGCCGCGGTAGGACGCGGAACGGGGGGGCGCTCGGACGCCATGCGCCGCAGCCGGTACACCGTGCCGGGCCGCGAGCTCATCGACACGCTGGACGCCGTGCTCCGGCACGACTTCTCCGCGAGGGACCTCCCTGGCCACGGGCTCAAGGTGGTGGCGAAGCACCTCGGCCTCGCCGGGCCCGAGCGCGAGCTCATCCCCGGAGCGAAGGTCCACGAGGTCTTCCTGAAGGACCCGGAGCGGGTGAAGCGCTACGCCCGCGACGACGTGCACGAGGCCGCGGGTCTCGCGCGCCTGCTCGGTGGCGCCGCCTTCGCGCTGGCCCGCATGGCGCCGCGCCGCTACGAGCGCCTCGCGGACGCGGGGCCCGCCACCGGTGTGCTGGACCCGTTGCTGGTGCGCGCCTACCTGCGCGCGGGGGCGGCGCTGCCCGCGCACGAGGCGGGAGACGGCACGTCGCACAGCGGCGCGGCGCTGCACCTGTTCGCCACCGGCGTCGCGCGGCACATCGTGAAGGCGGACGTCGCCAGCCTGTACCCGTCGCTGATGCGCCAGTACCGCATCGGCCCGAAGCGGGACAGGCTCGGCGCGCTGCTCGCGATGGTGGAGCGACTGGTGGACCAGCGGCTGGCCGCGAAGGCGAAGGCGAAGGCCGCGCCCCCCGGCTCGGCGGAGCGCTACACGCACGAGGCGCTCTCCGCGGCGATGAAGATTGTCGTCAACTCGGCCTATGGCTACCTGGGCGCGGTGGGGCTCACGCGCTTCTCGGACGTGCATGCCGCCAACGAGGTGACGCGGCACGGGCGCGAGGTGCTGGCGCTGCTGTGCCGTGAGCTGGCGCGGCGGGGCGTCACGCTGCTGGAGGCCGACACGGACGGCGTGTACTTCGCGGTGCCGGAGGACTGGCGCGAACTGGACGAGCGGCGCGTGGTCTCCGAGGTCGCCGCGCTGCTGCCGCCCCGAGTGAAGCTGGAGTTCGACGGGCGCTACGCGGCGATGCTGTCCCACGAACCGAAGAACTACGCGCTGCAGCCGTATGACGGGGCGCTCGTGCTGCGGGGCGTGGCCTTCCGCTCCAGTCGGGCGGAGCCCTTCGGCGAGGACTTCCTGCGCCGCGCGCTGCGCTGCCTGCTGGCGGGCGACATCCCCGGTGTGCGCGACGCCTATGTCTCCACGGTGATGGCGCTGCGCAGGCGGCAGGTCCCCACCTTCGAAGTGTCCTCGCGGGTGCGGTTGACGAAGAGCCCGTCGCAGTACCTGGCCATCCGCGAGCGCCGGCGCGAATTGTCCTACGAGGCCATGCTCTCAGGTGGGCGGAAGGACTGGGCCGTGGGCGAGCGGGTGCGCATCTACCGCGCGATAGGTGGCCGCGCGGGTCTGCTGCCGGACCCCGAGGACGACAGCGCAGCGAGCAACACGGCTGCCGCGCGCGACTACGACGTCGAGTACTACGTGCGCCTGCTGCGAGAGACGTTCGCCGCCCGGCTGGTGCGCGCGCTGACGCCCGAGGACTTCGCGACGGTGTTCGACGACCCCGGCCAGCCGTCCCTCTTCGCGCCGCTGCTCACGAATTCGCGGCCGGTGCTCACCGTGGTGCTCGACCCTCGGAGCGTGGAGCCGGCCGAGGGCGGTGAGTCCCCGCCCGCGAGCTAGTCGCCCCATGGCCGCCGTGTCCTTCTCGGACGGAGTCGCCGTGGACGCCGACACCCTCGTCGTCGGCGCCACCGAAGGGAGTGCTTCCCGCATCCACCTGAAGCTCGCGGACACGTGGCTCACGCACGACGTGGCGCACGACTCCATCACCTCCGTGGCGCACCACCACGGCCTGGTCTGCGCGCTGGGAAGGCACGGCCTGGTGACATGGGTGGGGGAGTGGGGACGGCCCCTGACGCCCTGGCGCATCCGTGGCCGCTTCCGCGAGTACGTCATCACCGAGGCCGAGGCGCGCGGCCCGCTGGAGCGCGTGCGCGCGGTGGACGGTGCGTTCTTCGCCTGCGGCCGGGGCGGGCAGGTCTACCGCGTGCAGTCGGGCTCCTGGCTCCGGCTGGAGCGGGGCCTGGACCCCTGGCGGGAGAATGCCTTCCTGGACCTGGACGGCGTCGCGCGGGATGACCTCTACGTCGTCGGCTTGGATGGCGTCGCGGCGCACTTCGACGGCTCGCGCTGGCGCTACCTGGAACCGCCAACGCGCGCGCACCTGTATGCCGTCCGCTGCCTCTCCCGGGGCGAGGTGGTGGTGGCGGGCGCGGAGGGCGCGCTGTTCCGGGGAGGTCGGCGCGGATGGCGCGCGCTGCGGCATGGCGCGCCGGGGGAGAGCTTCTGGTCCATCTGCCCCTTCGGCCGGAAGCTCTACCTCACCTCGGGGCTGCACGGCCTCCACGCGTACGCGCGGGGCACCTTCACCAACGTGACGCCCGGCGGGGCGCACCGGCCGCTGACCCATCGCTTGGACGCCGCGGGTGACGTGCTGTGGTCCGTGGGGCCGCGCAGCCTGCTGCGCTTCGACGGCACCGCGTGGTCGGAGAGTGCCTTCCCGGAACCTGCGTGAACCCGCGCTCCGGACTATTGGCCCGGGCCCGGCTGCACTACGCTTTCGGCCCCTGCCATCACGGCTTGCTCGAAGGAGACCATGGCGTACTCGGCGGAGATCAGCCGGACAAACCCGGCGTGCATCCTCATCCTCATCGACCAGTCCGGCTCCATGGAGGAACCGTTCAGCGGCTCCCAGCGGCGCAAGGCGGACGGGGTGGCGGACGTCACCAACCGGCTCCTGCAGAACCTTGTCGTCCGGTGTGCCCGCGAGGAGGGCATCCGCGACTACTTCCACCTGGGCGTACTGGGCTACGGCGGAGAGGTGGGGCCTGCTTTCCGGGGGCCGCTCGCGGGGCGGAGCCTCGTGCCCGTCAGCGAGATTGGCCACGCCCCGGCTCGGCTGGAGGAGCGCACGCGCGAGCGTGAGGACGGGATGGGCGGGCTGGTGCGCGAGAAGGTCCGCTTCCCCATCTGGTTCGAGTCGGTGGCCAACGGCGCCACGCCCATGTGCCAGGCGCTCGGCCGCGCGACGAGCCTCGTGGGGGACTGGGTGCGCCGGTATCCCGACGGCTTCCCGCCCATCGTCGTGAACATCTCCGACGGTCAGCCCACCGACGGAGACCCCACGGCGGTTGCGTCCGAGTTGCGCGGGCTGCGCACCACGGACGGCGAGGTGCTGCTGCTCAACGTGCACCTGTCCGCGCACGCGTTCACGCCCATCCAGTTCCCCAGCTCGGACGCGGGGCTGCCGGATGCGCACGCCCGGCTCCTCTACGGACTCTCCAGCCGGCTGACGCCGGGCATGCTGTCGGCCGCGCGCGAGGAGGGGCTCCAGGTGGGCGAAGGCGCGCGGGGCTTCGTCTTCAACGCGGACATCATCTCGCTCATCAAGTTCCTGAACATCGGGACGCGCCCGAGCAACCTGCGCTAGGGGACGTTCGTGCGCATCCGCCTCGAAGCCGTCTCGCTGCAGAAGGCCGGGAACCAGCCCTCCGAGAACGAGGACGCGTACGCCCCCGAAAGCGCGGGCGCGTCCCGAGGTGCGGGCGCTTCCGGTGTCGCGCCATTCCTCGCGGCCGTCGCGGATGGCGCGACGGAGAGTCTCTTCTCCGGCCATTGGGCCCGGCTGCTGGCGGGCGCCTTCGCGCGCGGCGAAGTTCCCGATGCGCAGGGGCTCCTCGCCGTCCTCCCCGAGCTCCAGCGGCAGTGGCACGCGCACGTCGGCGCGAAGCCGCTGCCCTGGTACGCGGAGGAGAAGCTCCGCGAGGGCGCCTTCGCCACGCTCCTGGGTGTGCGGCTCTCGGAGCAGCCCACGGTGGACTGCTCCGGCACGTGGGAGGCGCTCGCGGTGGGGGACTCGTGCCTCTTCCAGCTGCGTCGCGGCGGGCTCCTGCGCAGCTTCCCCTGGAGCAGTCCGCCGCGTTCGGCTCCACCCCGTTCCTCCTCTCCACGCATGTGCACCAGAACGGACGCGTGGGCGCACAGGTGAAGGTTGCCTCGGGAGACCTGCGGGACGGCGACACGCTCTTCCTGATGACGGACGCGCTGGCGTGCTGGTTCCTCGCGGAGCACGAGCGCGGCCTGTCCCCCTGGACGGAGCTCCCCGGCTCGCTGTCAGGAGAGGGCAGGGCCGCGTTCGAAGCACTCATCGACCGGCTGCGCGCGCGGAAGGCCATCCGCAACGACGACGTGACGCTCCTCCAGCTCTCCGTGGAGAAGTGAGTGAAGCTCCCTTCCGACAGTGACTACCAGGCGGCCATCCAGCACCCGCACCAGGCCTTCGCGGACCCGGAGCTCCAGGCGGCCGTGCCGGAGCTGGTGGAAGCGGGGGCCCTGGCCGGACTGCCCCGGCCCCGTGCGGGGAACTTCGCCACCGTCTACAAGCTGAACCATGGCGAGCGCGCCTTCGCGGTGCGCTGCTTCACCCGGCCCATCCAGTCAGACCAGCCGGCACGCTACGCGGAAATCATCCGGCACCTGTCCGCGAACCGGATGCCGTGCGCCGTGGACGTCACCTTCCTCGACCGGGGCATCCAGGTGCACGGGGACTGGTTCCCCGTCGTGAAGATGGAGTGGGTCCAGGGCGAGTCCCTGGCCCGCCACGTCGACAAGCACCACGCGTCGCCCAGGGCGCTGTTCAACCTGGCCGCCGCCTGGGTGGAACTTCAGGCGGACCTGCGGCGCGTGCGGGTGGCCCACGGGGACTTGCAGCACGGCAACGTCGTCATCGCTCCCGAAGGGCTCCGGCTGGTGGACTACGACGGCATGTTCGTCCCCGCCCTCGCCGGGCGCCGGAGCCATGAGCGCGGGCACGCCAACTACCAGCACCCGGACCGCGCTCCGGACTTCTTCAATGAGCGGCTGGACCACTTCTCAGCCTGGGTGGTGTGGGCCTCCCTCGTCGCCCTGGCCCACGAGCCCGCGCTCTGGGCGCGGTTCCAGGGCGGTGATGACTGCCTGCTGTTCCGCAAGAAGGACTTCGTCGAGCGCCAGCGCTCCCCGCTGTTCCAGGCCCTGCTGTCCTCCCCCCACGAGCGTGTGAGGGCGGTGGCGTCCTTCCTGTTGGACTCGCTCCTGACGCGCCCCCCGCACGAAGTGCCTCCCCTGGACGCGCCGGCCCTCGCCGGCCTCCAGGTGCCTGCTGCCGCGGTGGGCCCACGAAGCGCGGCGAAGGCGGCGCTGCCTCCGGGGAAGGCGCCTGCCGCGGTGCCGGCGCCCACTGCCGCGCTCGAGGTGTCGCGCTTCATGGTCCCCGCCCCCGCGTCCGCGTCCGCGCCAGTGCCCGCCGCGGTGCCGGTGGAGGACCGCCGGGTGGCCAACGGCTTCCTGCTCGCGGGCGGCCTGTCCGCTGTCCTAGGCGTCGCCCTGTCTCCCGCGTGGTGGGTGGGGCTGGGCCTCACGGGCGGCCTGGGGTGGGTGTGGGCGCGCTCCGCGTTCCATCGGCAGGCGGCCCTGAAGCGGCACGGAGAGCTCCAGGCGTCGCTCGCCACGACGCAGCGGGAGCTGGCGGAGGCAGAGGCCCGAATCCAGCAGTTGATGGAGAAGCGCGCCCGTCGCGAGAAGGAGCTGCACTCCCTGGGCGCGGAGGTCCTGGCCGGCATGGAGGACCTGGAGCGCCCGCGCAGCGCGCCCTCGCTCGCCCTGGCGCTGAAGTCGCGGACCACGAGCCTGGAAGTGCTGGGCCTGGAGCTCGTCGCGGCCCGGCGCCAGTGCGCCAACCTCCACTGGCGGCGCGAGGAGCTGGAGCGCGAGCTGGCCTCGCTCGGCATCGTCCAGTTCAGCCGCTACCTGGCGCTGCTGCTCAAGGACAGCCAGGAGGCCACCTGAGCCCCGGCGTCACGGCGTGGCGCCGAGCACCAGCGCCGTCAGCGTCGTGTTGATGTGGAACCCCGAATAGATTTCGAAGTGCACGTTGGAGCCCACGGCGGGCGGCGCGTACCGCAGCGTGTCCGCGAGCGCGGGCGCCAGGCCCAGCGAATGCGCCATCCCCATCCGCGCGCCGCAGTGGAACAGCAGTGCGGCCTGGGGCCGGGAGACGCGGCGCGGAACCTCCTCGGTGAAGAAGCGCCGGGTGGAGTCCACCAGGTCCCCCAGCCTCATCAGCTCCAGCTCCGTGTCCTCCTCCAGGAGGTTGGCGAAGAGGATGGAGCCGTCCTCCAGCGGCTTCCACGGTGAACGCAGGAAGTACTCGCGTCCCACCTTGAGCGCCGTGGGACGCAGCGAGAAGCCGCGCGGCTTGCCGAACTCCAGCTCGTCCACGCCCACGCCGAGCAGCTCCGCGTACCGGCGGGCCGCCGGCTGGCCGTCGATTTCCAGCGCGCGCGTGTGCGTCTCGTCCACGCGGGTGATGCGCAGCAGCTCCCCAGTGGGCACGTACCAGTGCGAGCGCATGGCGGCCCAGGGCGCCTGGGTGTGGAGGAGTGCAATCCAGGCCGCGTCGGTGACGACCTCTCCGTCCACGTGGAGCAGGGCGGACTGCTTCGCGGGGTCCGGCTCGTGGTCGCTCGCGCCGCCGCCGACGAGCACCAGCCCCTGGTTGCGCTCCAGCAGGCCGAGCAGCAGTTCCTCCTTCTTGTAGCGGTAGCCATCGTCCATGACGACGCCCACGTACCGCCGCGGGTCCAGGTCCTCCTGGCGGACGCCGAGCTCCTGACACGCGCGCCGCATGGCCTGTCTCCCGGCGGCGAGCGCATCCATCGACAGTCCCAGGCCCAGCCCCAGGCCCACCTCGAAGTCACCGGACAGCGCCCCCATCACCACGGAGCCCGAGTGGATGCCCCGGTTGTCCAGCTCCCCCGCCGTCGTCGCGCCCACCAGCCGGGTGCCCTTCGGCAGCCGCTCGCGCACGGCCCGGTTGAGGGCGTGCTGGTCGCGCTCGCGCGAGGCGAAGAGGGTGACGAGCTTCGGGGTGGGGCCGAAGAGCTGGGACACCAGCTCCTCCGCGACGGCGACCGGGTCCTGCTGGGCGGACCGGGCCGTCTGCATCTGGATGCGGGGCATGAAGGGGGGCGTTCCTGGAGCCAGGGGACGGGCGACGACTGGGAGCAATCGTCGCCTCAATCAGGCCCGATTGAAAATTTGCACCTGTCCTGCTTGGCGAGCACCTGGGGCTTCTCGGGGCTCAAGCGCCGGAAAAGCCGGTTCCCCGCCGTCCCGCTCTGCTCGCCCGCGCTTCGGCGACGTACCGGGCCGGTGGGCGGCCCACGACCGCTTTGAAGTCGCGGATGAAGTGCGACTGGTCGAAGTACCCCAACTCCAGCGCGAGGCTCGCCATGTCCGGCACGTCCGCGCGGGCGAGGCGCTCGGCGGCCTCGTGGAGGCGGTAGCGCTGGAGGACCCACTTGGGGCTCACGCCCACGGCCGCGCCGAAGCGGCGCTGCAGCTTGCGCGGCTCCAGCCCCGCGAGCGCGGCGACCTGCTCCATGCGGAGGATGGTCGGGTCCGCGGCGAGCCGCTCCACCAGGTCCCTCAGCCGGGCCGTCTCCTCGGGCAGCGGTGGCAGCCGCTTGCACAGGAAGTCCTCCGCGAGCACCACGCACCGCCGCGCGTCCGGCTCTCCGAGGATGGCGTCCCGCAGCGCATGGGCCTCCGGGCCGAACACCGTGCGCAGGCTCAGGCCCCGGTCGGTGATGCGCGAGAGCGGCGCGCCGAGGAAGGGCTGGAAGGCCGCCGGGCGGAACTTGATGCCGAAGACGCGGTCCTGGCCGCGCAGGTACCGTCTGAATCTGCGCGCCGTCTGCACGCCCATCACCCGGGCCCGTCCCCGCTCGAAGACCAGGTGCACACACGGGTGCGGCAGCGTCTCCGCCAGCACGGGCGGCTCGCCGCGCAAATCCCACCGCACCGCCCAGTAGTGCTGGACGAAGGGCTCCAGCAGAGGGGAGGGCGCGAAGCGCTCATGGGCAATCCGGCCCTCGGGCGCGCGGCGCTGGAGGACGCCACGGGGCGCGTCGCGACGGGGGCGGCTCACTGTCCGGCATTCTGGGCAGGTGTCGCGTTTTTGCAATCGCAGCGCGGCGCGAGGGCGTATCTGACGGGCCACTCAAGGAGTGAAGACGCCATGACGAAGCGCGCGAGCGGAGCATTCGACGTCAAGCTGTCCCCCATGGCCCCGGACGCGGGGGCCGAGGCCTCGGCGATTGGCCGGCTGGCCCTCGACAAGAAGTTCCACGGTGACCTGACGGCGACGAGCCAGGGACAGATGCTCGCGGTGAGGACGCCCGTCGAGAACTCGGCCGGGTACGTGGCCCTGGAGCGCGTCACCGGCAGCCTGCACGGCCGCACCGGGACGTTCGCCCTCCAGCACTCGGGGACGATGACGCGCGGCGTGTCCCACCTCGTCCTCACCGTGGTGCCGGACTCCGGCACGGGGCAGCTGGAGGGGCTCTCCGGCGCCATGAAAATCATCATCACCGGGGGCCAGCACGCGTACGAATTCGACTACGCGCTCCCCTCCGGTGAAACCTGACATAAGGCTGTCACGACGGGGGCCTAGAACTCTTCCTGTCCTTCACGCCGCACAGGAGAACCCGTCATGAGCGAGACCCAGACCCAGAAGACCTCCAGCAACCTGAAGACGCACGCGGGCGGCTGCCGGTGTGGCGCCGTGCGCTTCGAGGCCGAGCTGGACCTCACCGCGCCCGTCAGCCGCTGCAACTGCACCATCTGCACCAAGGTGGGGGCCACGAGCGTCGTGGTGAAGCCGAGCGCCTTCCGCCTGGTGTCCGGCGAGGAGAGCCTGGGCCGGTACAGCGAGGGGAACAGCCCCAACTACCGCGCCTTCTGCAAGAAGTGCGGCATCCAGGTCTTCGGCGGCGGCCACGTGCCGGAAATCGGCGGCGACTTCCAGAGCGTCTACGTCAACTGCCTGGATGACGTGGACCTGAGCGAGCTGACCGTCCGCTACTGGGACGGCCGCAACAACAACTGGGCCGCGGGCATGCGCGCCCAGCCGTGGCCCGTCCGCGCCCGGGCCTAGTGCCGCGCCCGGGAGGACTCGGCGCACGCCTCGGCGCGCTCCAGCAGCAGCTTGCGCTCACGTGCGTTGCGCGTGAGCGAGGCAGCGCGCTCGAACTCCTTCCGGGCCTCGTCGAAGCGGCCGAGCTTCGAGAGCAGATCGCCCCGCACGCTCGGCAGCAGGTGGTAGCTCTTGAGCGAGGGCTCCGGCAGCAGCGCGTCCACCAGCTTCAGCCCCTCCGCGGGGCCGAAGGCCATGGAGATGGCGACGGCGCGGTTCAGCTCCACGACGGGGGAGGGCATGAGCTGGACCAGCTCGCCGTAGAGCCCGGCGATGCGCGCCCAGTCCGTCGCCTCCGGCGTCCGCGCCCGCGCGTGGCAGGCGGCGATGGCGGCCTGCAGCACGTATGGGCCCCGGGGGGCGCCGCTCTGCTCGGCGCGGTCCAACTCGGCGAGCCCGCGGCGGATGAGGAGCTGGTCCCAGAGGGCGCGGTTCTGGTCGAGCAGGAGGATGGGCTCCCCCGTCGGGCCGGTGCGTGCCCGCATCCGCGACGCCTGGATTTCCATCAGCGCGACGAGCCCGTGGACCTCCGGCTCGTTGGGCGTGAGGCCGGCGAGGATGCGCCCGAGGCGGAGCGCGTCCTGGCACAGCTCCGGCCGCATCCAGTCATCCCCGGCGGTGGCGGAGTAGCCCTCGTTGAAGATGAGGTAGATGACGCCGAGCACCGACGACAGCCGCTCGGCAAGCTCGGGCCCGCGCGGCACCTCGAAGGGCACCTTCGCCTCGGCCAGCGTGCGCTTGGCCCGGACGATGCGCTGGGCGACGGTGGGCTCCGGGACGAGGAAGGCCCGAGCGATTTCGTCCGTCGTGAGGCCGCCGAGCAGCCGCAGCGTGAGGGCGACGCGCGCCTCGGACGACAGCACCGGATGGCATGCGGTGAAGACCAGGCGCAGCAGGTCGTCACCGACGTCGTCGTCGAGCGCCGCGTCCAGGTCTGGCGTGGACTGCTCCTGCCAGGCCTGCATCTCGTGGCTCAGCTCCTCGTGCTTGCGCTCCAGCCGCTGGTTGCGGCGGATTTCGTCGATGGCGCGGTGCTTCGCGGTGGCCATGAGCCAGGCGCCCGGGTTCGTCGGGACGCCTGACTTCGGCCACTGCTCCAGCGCGGCGACGAGCGCGTCCTGCGCCAGCTCCTCGGCGCGGCCGACGTCGCGCACGAAGCGCGTGAGGCCGGCGATGAGCCGGGCCGATTCGATTCTCCAGACCGCGTGAATCGCGCGCTGCGTCTCGGTGGCCGTCACGGCGCTCGACTTACGCAGGCCCGGCCATCCGTGCAAGGCCGGGCATGACGTCCCACCCGCGCCGTGCTCCTCACACACGCGGCGCGAGGACTCCGCTCACTTGCCCGGGCGGAAGCGCATGGCACTCCAGATGGAGTCGAGCGCTACCTGACGCACGCCCTGGATGCCCTGCTTCTCCAGGTGCCGCCAGAGGATGTCCCGGTTGAGGTCCGTGTCCAGCTGCCCCGCCTTGGGATACGCCACCCACGCGATGCGGTCCGCCTTCGCGGCCTCGATGAGGGGCGCGCACTTCGCGTCCACCTCGGCGAGGTTCTTCACGAAGACGAGCAGGCCCTCTGCCTTCGCGGAGGTGGTGGTCACCACGTCGTCGAGGTCCACACCCGCGGGCTTGCCGACGACGCGGGTCTTCATTCCGTCCTTGAGGTTCAGCTTCTTCGCGAGGCTCATGGCGGGGCTCGCCTCCCGTGCGAGCGTGCTCATGCAAAAGATGAAGTCGAAGGGCAGGAACAGCATGGCATGAGGTCTCTGTGAAGGGCCCGGGTCTGCGCTGCTTCCAGCCCTACGACGAACGAGCCTCAGGGAGATCGACACTCCGAATTTCCCGGGGCTTTTCGCCCGGGCAAGTGCGCGGAATCACAAGGGCCCCGTGGGTAGGAGACCTGGAGGCAATTGCGCGGGCGGCGGCCCCCGGTTAGAACTTGATTCTAGAATCAGATTCTAGAGGAGTCGCGCATGCTCGACATCCAGGGCTGGCTGAGGAGCGGGCTGTACGTGGCCCCCTCCGCCATCCAGGGCCAGGGGCTCTTCACCGACCGACCCATCGCCGAGGGTGAGCTCGTCATCCGCTGGGGCGGCCGAATCCTCCCCGCCTCGGTGCGCGACGCCGGAGGTGTGCGGGACCACACCTCGGTGGCCATCGCCGAAGGGGTGGTCATCGCGGCGCTGCCAGACCAGGAGTGCAGCCCCGACGACTTCATGAATCACGCCTGTGACTCGAACCTGTGGATGCACGACGCGCTCACGCTCTGCGCGAGGCGGCCCATCCCCGCGGGCGGCGAGCTCACGGCCGACTACGCGCTGTGGATGGACGCGGAGACGTACGTCATGCGCCGCGAGTGCAACTGTGGTGCACCGGCGTGCCGTCGCACCGTGACGGGCCGCGACTGGCGGCTCGCCGGCGTGCGGGAGCGCTACGCCGGCCACTTCTCGCCCTTCCTCCTGCGCAGGATGGCGCGCGAGACGGCCGCGGCGTGAGTCGAGCGCCCACGCAGAATCAGCAGGCAACGAAGGAGGGACACCCCATGGATGCGCTGTTGCAGCTCGGTCGACAGGTGCTCGGACAGCAGTCGTTCAGCACGTTGCTGGGAACGGAGCTGACCCATCTCTCGCCGGGCGATGCCGTGCTCGAGCTCCGCCTGAAGGACGACCTGCGCCAGCAGAACGGCTTCGCCCACGGTGGCGTGCTGAGCTACCTGGCGGACAACGCCCTTACGTTCGCGGGCGGCACGGCGATGCAGGTGCCCGTCGTCACCTCGGAGTTCAAGATCAACTACGTCCGCCCGGCCATCGGCGTCCGCCTCATCGCGCGCGCCCGCGCGGTGCACGCGGGGAAGCGCCAGGCCGTGTGCCACTGCGACATCTTCGCCCTCTCCGAGAAGGGCGAGACGCTGGTGGCCGTCGCCCAGGGCACCATCGCCGCCATGCCCCCGCGCGAAGAGTCCTGACCGAGGCATGCAGTGCATATGCATGAAGGCGGGCGGGTTGCTGGCATAGGAAGGTCGTCACTTGTGTTGCGAATGGGTCTGCATAATATGCGCGCCCATTCTCACCGCGGCCATGTGACCGCCAGGAGCTCGTTCCACTCCCATGTCCAGCCAGCCCGGCCTTCCGGCCCTGCTTCCGACCTACGCGCCCTATCCGTTTCCCATCCACCGGGGGGAGGAGGACCGCGTCTATGACGACCAGGGGCGGGCGTATCTGGACTGGTACGGAGGGCACTGCGTCTGCGCCACCGGCCACTCCCACCCGCGAGTGGCGGAAGCGGTGGCGGCCCAGGCCCGCGCGCTCCTGTTCTATTCGACGGCGGCCTCGCTGCCGGTGCGCGACGCCGCCGCGGAGAAGCTGGTGGCCTTCGCGCCCGAGGCCATGGCGTCGGTCTTCTTCTGCAACTCGGGTACGGAAGCCAACGAGAACGCGCTGAAGATTGCGCTGCTGCTGACGGGGCGGAAGCGGCTGGCCGCCTTCGAGGGTGGATGGCACGGGCGCACGCTGCTGGCGCTCTCCGTCACGGATGACCCGAAGCTGACGCAGCCCCTGGCGGACCTGCTGGTGCCCAAGCGGGTGCTGCCCTTCAACGACGTGGCCGCGCTGGCGTCGGCGGACCTGTCCGACGTGGCGGCGGTCATCGTGGAGCCCATCCAGTCCATGGCCGGGGTGCGCACTGCGAACGTCGAGTGGCTCCAGGCCCTGCGCCGCGCGTGTGACGCGAGCGGGACGCTGCTCATCTTCGATGAAATCCAGACGGGCATCGGCCGCACGGGCGCGCCATTCGCCGCCCAGCGCTTCGGCGTGACGCCGGACCTCATCACCTGCGCCAAGGCCATGGCGTCCGGTGTCCCCATGGGCGCGGTGCTGATGACGGCCGCGGTGGCGCGGGCCCTCAAGTCGGGAGACCTGGGCTCCACCTTCGGTGGCGGGCCGCTCGCGTGTGCCGCGCTGAGCGTCACCCTGGACATCCTGCGCGACGAGCGGCTCATGGAGCGCGCGCTCCACGTGGAGGCCCTGCTGCGCCGCGAGCTGGAAGGCACCGTGGTGCGACAGATTCACGGCGCGGGGCTGTTGCTCGGCCTGCGGGTGGGCCCGCGTGCGTCGGCCCTGCGCCAGCACCTGCTCGCGTCGAGCATCCTGGTGGGTGGCTCGCATGACCCCGAGGTGCTCCGCCTCATGCCGCCACTCAACGTCCGCGACGAGTCCGTTGCCGCGCTGGTGAAGGCCATCCGAGCGTTCCAGTAGCGGGGCTGTCGCGAAGACGGGTGGCGCGCGCATGGGCATTTGCATAGATGGGGGCCATGGCCCCCGTCACCTTCCGCATCGCCACTGTCGCCGACCTGCCCACCATCCTTGCGCTGCTCGCCGATGACGCCATTGCCCGCTCGCGCACGGGCTACAGCGTCGAGCCCACGCCGGCCGTGCGCGCCGCCTTCGATGAGATTTCCGCAGCATCGGACAACGAGCTCATCGTGGGCGAGCTGGCGGGCGAGGTCATCGCCACGCTGCAGCTCACGTACATCCCGGGCCTGAGCCGCGGAGGGATGCGGCGCGCACTGGTCGAGGCGGTGCGCGTGCGCGCGGACCTGCGGGGGCAGCGCATCGGCGAGCAGTTGATGGAGGACGCGATGGCCCGCGCCCGTGCGCGCGGCTGCGGGCTGATGCAGCTCACCACCGACAAGCGCCGCGCTGACGCCCATCGCTTCTACGCACGGCTGGGCTTCGAGGCGAGCCACGAGGGCATGAAGCGCGCGCTCTGACCGCGTCCCGGCTCCGAAGCGGGCCTGGAACTCTCCGGCGGCGCGCGGTTAGAGTCCCGGCCCCTTTCAGTGGAGTGTTCCAAGATGGAGTACCTGAAGAAGCTGGGGCTGGGGCTCGTGGTGGCCGCCGCCCTGATTGGCTACAAGTTCTATAGCAAGAGCAGCGCGAAGTCCGAGGTGCGCGAGCAGCTCGTGCAGATCTGCGAGAAGGACGCCGAGTGTCTCGGCAGCGTCGATCAGCACTTCGAGTCCTGCTTCGATTCGCACTACAAGCTCGGCGGGCGGCGCCGCGCTGGCGGGCTGGACAGCAGCGCCATGGTCTCCTGCATCAACGACAAGGCCGGCAAGGCGCTGTTCTCCGTCAGCGACGAGTAGTCCCTACGGGCTTTCCAATCCCCACCGCTGCATCAACCGGTAGAGCTGGGTGCGGTGCAGTCCCAGTGCTCGGGCCGCCGCGCTGACGTTGCCGCCATGCGCGGCCAGCGTGGCCTCCAGCGTGGCGCGGTCCGGTGGTGTCGCGGGAGGGGAGGGCGCCGTGGATTCGGAAGGCCCCTCCAGCGCAAGGCCCGCCTCCGCGTCCAGGTGCTCGGCGCGCAGGGAGCGGTTACCGGAGGACATGGCCTCACGCGCTGCGCGCCGTGCCTCACCCAGCAGCTCGCGCACGTTGCCGGGCCAGGCACGGGCAAGGCAGGCCTCCACGAAGGTGGCGTGGAGGGCGGAAGTGGGCGCGTCTCGTAGTGCGTGCGCGAGCAGCCACGGCACCTCTTCCAGTCGCTCGCGCAGGGGTGGCAGTCGCACCCGAGCCTGGGCCAGCCGGTGGAAGAGGTCCGCGCGGAACTGTCCGGCCGCCACCGCGGCGCGCAGGTCCTTGTGGGTGGCCGAGCACACGCGCACGTCCACGGGCTGTGCCCGCGAGGCCCCGAGTGCCAGCACCTCGCGTGTCTCCAGCACGCGCAGCAGCTTGGCCTGCACCTCGGGCGACAGCTCGGCCACCTCGTCGAGGAAGAGGACGCCCCGGTCCGCGGCCTGCACGTAGCCCTCCGCGTCCGCATCCGCGCCCGAGTAGGCGCCGCGCCGCGAGCCGAAGAGGAGCCGCTCGGCCACGCTGGCGGGCACCGCGGCGCAGTTGATGGCGACGAAGCGCCCCCGCGCGTTGGGACCGGACTGGTGGTAGGCGCGCGCGGCCAGCTCCTTGCCCGTGCCCGTCTCACCGGTGATGAGCAGCGTGTCGCCGGCCACGGCGGCCGGAGTCACCTGCTCCAGCACCGCGTGGAAGGTGGGGCCCCGCACCACGTCAGGACTGGAGACGACGTCCGCGCCGGCCAGCCGCCGCACGTCCTCGCGGAACAAGGCCAGCGTGTTGCCCAACCGCAGCACGCGGGGACTGGTGAAGGTGCGGCGGCCCACCACCTGCTCGCCGTCCACGAACGTCCCGTTGCGGCTGCCCAGGTCCTCGACGTGCCAGTGCAAGCCGTCGCGGCGCACCTCCGCGTGTTGTCGCGAGAGGCGCTCATCCGGCAGGGGCAGGTCGCCCACGCCCTCGCGTCCCAGGGTGAGCCGGCCACCGGAGAGGGGAACGGGACGGAACAGCGGCGCGCCTCCGGAGAACACGAAGACGAGGCCGGGCCGGGGTGGCTCCGGCGCGGCCTGCTCCAGCTGGCTGTCTTCCTGTGTCTCCAGGTCCGTCCGCATCGTGACCCCGCTGTCCCGGCGGTGCCCGCCGGGTGAGAGGCTGGCACGGCGGCTCCGCACCTGCCAGTCGCGAGGGCGGCACCTCCGGCGCGCCCTGGCCGGGCTGTTGCGTGACGACACACCCGTGTCAGCCTTCGGCCCGGGGACTCCGTGAGGAGGGAGTGCATGAACTGCCCGGACATGGAGACATGGCAGGCCTGGCGCCTGGGCGCGCTGCCGCCAGAGACACAGTGCGAGCTCGCGCTGCACCGCGAGGGCTGTGCGCGATGCCAGAGCCTCGGCCAGGGCGCGGGTGCTCCGACGGCGGATGATGTCTCGGTGACCTCCGGCGACCTGTCCCGTCCGGCGTCACGTCCGCTGATGCGGGGCACGAGCGTGGGGCGCTACGTCGTGCTGGAGCCGGTGGGCTCGGGCGGGATGGGCGTGGTGTATGCGGCGTATGACCCGAAGCTCGACCGCAAGGTGGCACTCAAGCTCGTGCGCACCGACGCGGACGTGCCGGGCGCGGCCCGGCAGCAACGGTTGCTCCAGGAGGCTCAGGCGCTCGCGCGGCTCTCCCACCCGCATGTCGTCTCCGTGCACGATGCCGGCAGCTTCCTGACGGACCAGGTGTTCCTGGCCATGGAGTTCGTCGGCGGCGGCACGCTGCGCGACTGGCTGAAGGAGGGCCGCCGTTCCTGGCGCGACACGTTGCAGGTCTTCCTCCAGGCGGGACGGGGGCTGGCGGCCGCGCACGCGGCGGGGCTCGTGCACCGCGACTTCAAGCCCGACAACGTCCTGCTCGGCACGGACGGGCGGGTGCGGGTGACGGACTTCGGGCTCGCGCTGAGGGACGCGGACGGAGCGCGGAAAGGCTCCGATGCCGCCATGGGCTCCCTGGGCCACCCGGTGGCGGGCACTCGCGGTTATCAGGCACCGGAGGTGCTGGCGGGCAGACCCGCCGATGCGCGCGCCGACCAGTTCTCCTTCTGCGTCGCGCTGTACGAAGCCCTCCATGGGCGCAGGCCCTTCGACGACGGCTTCGAGGGACCGCCCGCGTCTCCGGGGGAGGCCCGCGTCCCCGCCCGCGTGCGGCGCGTGTTGCGGCGTGGCCTGTCCCTGGAGCCGGCGGAGCGCTACCCGTCCCTGGATTCACTGCTTCAGGAGCTGGCCCGGGACGCGGGCGCCACGCACGCGCGCCGGCTCGCGGTCGCCGCCGTCGTGCTGGCCGTGCTCACGGGGTTGGGGCTCCTCCCGTACACGCGCTGGCGCGAGGCGCGCGCGTGCGCCGAGGCAGCGAGCCTGACGGGCCTCTGGGACGACGCACGGCGGGACGCGGTGTCCCGGGCCTTCGCGGCTCTCGGGCGGCCCTTCGCGACGGAGGCCTGGCGCCGGGCCGGGCCGCTGCTGGACGCCTACGCGAGCGTCTGGGCCGCCCAGACGCGGGACAACTGCGAGGCCACGCGCGTGCGCGCCACGCAAGGGGAGGAGGACTACCGCCTGCGCGACACCTGCCTGGAGCGACGGCGCGACGAACTGCGCGCGCTGGGGGACCTGCTCGCGCAGCCTGACGACGAGGTCGCGGGCAAGGTGGTGCAGGCCGTGCAGTCGCTGAGCCCCGTCACGCAGTGTGGCCCGGGCGAGGCGGTGCTCCCCCGCGCGGCGGATGACGGCGGGGCCACGTCGAAGGCGTTGTGGGCCCAGGTGGCGCGGGCGCGGGTGCTGCGCGCCGCGGGGCGCTATGCCCAGGGCATGGCGTTGGCGAAGGACGCCGCCGAGCGCGCCGAGCCCGGCTCCTCGCTCCAGGCGGAGGCCCTGCTGTGGCTTGGCGTGCTGCAGGACCTGGCGGGGGACTCCCGGGCCGCGGAGAAGAGCCTCGATGAGGCCCTGCTCGCCGCCGAGCGCTCGCGGCAGCGAGAGCTGGAAGCGTCGGCCTGGATTCAGCTGGTCAACACGGTGGGCGTCAACCAGGGGCGCGCCGAGGACGGCCACCGCTACGCGCGCCACGCCGGCGCGGTGCTCGAGTCGCTCGGCCGGCCCGACCGGCTGGAGATTGCGTTGTCCATGGCCGAGGGACAGCTCGCCTGGCGCGAGGGGAAGCCGGTGGAGGCGCTCCAGCACCTGGAGCGGACGCTGGCCCTGCAGGAGAAGGAGCTCGGCCCCGACCACGTGGACCAGGCGCGCATCCTGACGATGATTGCCGTCGTCCAGCTCGGGCAGACGCGCCTCGCCGAGGCACGGGCGACGTCCCAGCGCGCGCTGGAGTTGCGGGAGAAGGTGCTCGGTCCGGAGCACCCGGAAGTGGCGGCGTCGCTGCACGTGCTGGGCGCCATCGTCCGGCAGATGGACGAGCTGCCCACGGCCCTGGCCCTGACGCAGCGGGCGCTCACCCTGCGCGAGCGGGCGCTGGGGCCCGAGCACCCGGAGGTGGCGGCGTCCGCCAACAACCTGGCCATCATCCTGACGGAGCTGGGCCGCCTGGAGGAGTCCCGCCCACTGCTGCTGCGCGCCCTGTCCATCCGTGAGCGCGTCCAGGGAGTGGACCACCCGGAGACGGGCACCGCGCTCAACGGCCTGGGCGTGCTCGCCTTTCTCCAGCACGAGAACCAGGAGGCGCTGCGCTACTTCCAGCGCTCGCTGGCCATCAAGGAGAAGGCGCTGGGAAAGGAGCACCTGAGCGTCGCCTTCGCCGTCTGCAACATCGCCATCGTGTTGCACCGGTTGGGGCGTGAACAGGAGGCGCTGGCCTGGCACCAGCGCGCCCTGGAGGTGCGCCTCAAGGCGTTCGGAGAACGGCACGACGACGTGGCCTACTCGCTCGCGGAGCGGGGCGAGGTGTACCGCGCGCTGGGCCGGCTCACCGAGGCGTGGGACGACTACGCGCGCGCCCTGCGCATCTACCGGGAGATGGGACGCGAGAAGGTCTCCACCGTGGCCGCGCCCCTGCGAGGCCTGGCGGAGGTGCACCTGGCGCGCGGGCACGGCGCCGAGGCGGTGGCCCTCTTCGACGAGGCCCTGAAGCTGCTGGAGTCGATTCCCGCCACGGCCCAGGACATCGCCGAGGCGCGCTTCGCGCTGGCACGCGGGCGGTACGCGACAGGCCGCCACGCGGAGGCGCTCGCCGAGGCCCACCTGGCCCGCACGGAGCTGGAGGCCGCGGGCGAGTCAGCGCGGCACTCGCTCGCCGAGGTGCGTGCGTGGCTGTCCCGGCACGAGCGCCGCGCGGACACGGGGGGCCCGCGTGAAATAGCCCGCGGCCAGAGGTGATGCACATCAACCCGCTCACGCCTGGGCTCGCGACCACCGCCGAGCAGAGCTCCCGTCCGTCCTCAAGCAGTCCGGCACGGCGTTCACCGGACGGATACCCTACGTCAGCGTGAGCCACGCGATTCTGTACGTGCGCACGAATTGAGCGCGGGCGTCTGGTTATCGCTGGTAGCCGATTGCGATGATTCGGCCTGACGCGTCGCTGCTCACAAACAACTCGCCATTGGGGCCCACACCCAACCCCACCGGCCGATGCGGCCAGCTGGCTGCGGTGTCGCTGGCGCCGTCGAACTCGAAGAAAGGCTCGTAGCGAACCGGCAACCCGTTCTCGAACACCACCCGCACCACCTCGTAGCCCTGGGCGGGCTGTCGATTCCAGGAACCGTGGAAGCTGACGAAGGCGTCGTCGACCACCTCGGGCGGGAAGGACGCGCCGTCGTAGAAGACGATGTCGAGCGGCGCAACGTGAGCGGGCATCGCCAACCTCGGAGGCACCACATTGTTGACGTCGCGGCACCACGCATCGGAGTGGGTGCCATCATTCATGAAGCCCGGATCTGCCCACTGCGTCGTCGGGCCCATTCCCACACCAGACGGAAGCAGGAACTCACTGAAGCAGTAGGGATAGCCATAGAACCGCCCGGCTTCGGCGAAGAGGTTCAGCTCTTCAGCGGGATTGTCGGTGTGAATGTCGCCCCCGAGGTCGGCACGGTTGAGATTGTCTCGCCCGTTTTCCACACCCCACAGCCGGCCCTGGCTGTCGAAACGCAGGCCCACTTCGTTCCGAAGGCCATCGGCAAACACCTCGCCGTCCGTGAAAGCCACGTTGCCCGCCTGAACCTGGGCCGCGGTGAAGCGACGAATGCGAGCGCGCGTCGAATCGTTGTCCACGTTCGTGGCTGAACCGACGCTCACGTAGAGGCGGCCTTCGGCGTCGAAGATGATCGTCCGGGTGACATGGCCGCCCGCAGGGATGCCGGTCACCACTTCTTGCTGGCCGCTCAGCGCTGCTCTCGTTCCGGTTGCGAATGGCCAACGCAGGACGCGCGTCGCGGAAGAGGCATAGAGATATCCGTCGTGCAGTGTGATGCCATGGTTGAGCCCGCTGGCCTCGGCCAGCGTCGCCCGTTCGGACGAATCCGAAACGCCGTCACCGTTCGAATCGTAGAGCGCGGTGATTCGACCCCCGGTGCGCTCGATCACCAGAACGTCTCCGTTCGGAGCGACGATCAACCCTCGCGGATTCGCAACGGTCGCCCAGGTCCATGCACAGTACCCCGCTGGCAACCTCGCATTGGCCACGTTGGCGCTCGAAGGCCCCAGGCAGCTGTTCTTGAGAGAAGTCCCAGCATCGGAACTCCCGCCGCCGTCCGCCACACCGGCGTCACTCGTTGGGTTTTGATCTCCGGCATCGGTTCGACTCCCGGCATCCATTTCGACGCCGGCATCGCTCTCGGTGGAGGGCCGGTCCGAACAAGCCAGGAGGGTAGAGGCACAGAGCGCTGCGACGAGCCCAAGTCGTTGGTGAAGCGGCATGGCTCCGCAACGGACGCGCCCGTCCGCGAGCAGCTTCTCGGCGGCCCGGTTCGCCCCCACGGTCGCCTCGAACACGCCGAGCCCGAGGGCCGGCATCTTGACGCCGTTGCTGAGCGGGAGGGAGAAGCGTCTTCCAGTCATGGTGTTGTTGCCTCAAAGAAAGAGGGGTTTGCTGCGGCCCGTATTCCTTGTCGCGCGCTGGCTGCTGGCCGGACGAACGAACGTCTTGATGGAACAGAAATACGCTCTGAGCATGCGGAACACTAGTAACTGGGATGCAATGGCCTTTTAAGCACAGGTTGAAAATGAGGTGCGCACTGCGAGCATTGAAAGCGGCGGGATGCGCTGCCCTTGACGGCTGTCGGTCAGCCGAACGCGAACTTCCCAGCCCTCTTCTGGCAGGGGCGGCGGACGCGCCTGCCACCGAACATGTGCGCGAGCAGGGCTCAGGAGACCGTCCGGTCCGTCGGCCTCCAGAACCAGGGACAGGGTCCCACCGGCGCCGGGGGAACCACCGCGACGACAAGGGCATTCATCACCTGCCTCTCCCTGCTGCGGCCTGGGCCCTGCCTGGGAACCGCGCCCCTCCCCTGATTCCTAGCGGGTGGCCTGGAAGCAAAGGAAGTTGCCGCCCGTGAAGTTGAAGTAGAGGCCCGTCGAGCTGGAGGTGCTCGCCGAGGGGAGGCAGCGCGTCACGACAATCTCGGCGCGCTCCCGGTTCGCTCCCGACACGGTGGAGTCGGCGCCGGAGAATACCTTCAGGTGTCCGGCCGAAAGCGAACCATCGGACCTCACGCATAAGAGGGATGGGGGCCCTGTTGAGGGAGAGGGAGGGTGCAGAGGGGCCGAGGAACCAGGCCCGGTCCGGCGCGGCTCCCAGGAGCGCTCGCGCCATGGGAGGGAGCATGCGAGGTGGGTGAAATCCACTTCCCCAACGGGAACCGTGCCGGGTGGGTCCGGGCCTCGCCCGAGGAGGAGGAGGCCCCCCTGCTGCGAGCGCTCGGTCGCGAGCAGCCTCGAGCGCTCCTGCTCCTGCTGGGCGGCGCGGACGCGATGGCGCCCGAGAGCGAAGCCCGGCTGCGGCAGTTGTTCAGCCGGGGGCTCGCGACAGCCGCCGTCGAGTCGGGCGCGCTCGTCATGGATGGGGGAACCCACACCGGCATCATGGCCCTGATGGGCCAGGGCATGGCCGGCCGGGCGCGGCGTGCATCGCTCCTGGGCGTGGTACCGGAGGGGCGCATCACCTGGCCCGGCAGGCCGGCGGGCGACGGGCTGGCGCAGGGGTCCCCGGTGGCGGTGGTGCTCATTCCGCGGGCGGGCCCGCCCACCACCTTCAAGCGGCTGGTCCTCCGGCACCTCCAGACGGCCTCGTATCTCACCTACCAGCAGGCGGAGGGTCGGCTCCTGCAGATGCGCGACGCCCTCGCGCGGCTCCATGCCCGGCAGGGCACGCCCTCTCAGGAGGCCCCGTCGAAAGCCCCCCACCCCAGCCACTGAACCAGCACGGGAGCACAGGTCATGGCGAAGATCTTCGTCAGCTACCGCAGGAAAGACAGCCCCGGGCAATCGGGCCGGCTCTATGACCACCTGGTGGCCCACTTCGGGGAGCAGCAGGTCTTCCGCGACATCGAGGCCATCGCGCCCGGCGTGGACTTCGTCGACGCCATCCAGGAGGCCGTTGGCTCCTGCGACGTCCTGGTGGCGGTCATCGGCCGCGAATGGCTCACCATCCGCGGCGAGGATGGACAGCGCCGGCTCGACAACCCGAAGGACTTCGTGCGGCTGGAGATTGCCGAGGCGCTGGCACGGGACATCCGGGTGATTCCCGTGCTGGTCGCGAACGCCACGATGCCCTCCGCAGGAGAGCTGCCCCCGGACCTGGTCACCCTGGCCCGGCGCAATGCCATCGAGATCGACGACGCCCGGTTCCGCACGGACATCGACCGGCTGATCCACTCCATCCAGCAGGTCGTCCCGGAGCTACACGGGGTGCAGGCCCGTGCCCCGGCGGAGGCCACCTTCGTGGCCGCCAGCCGGGCGCAGCTGAGGGTGCCACCACCGTCCCCTGCGAAGCGCTCGCACAAGGGCGTCATCGTGGGCCTCCTGGGGGTCCTCCTCGCCCTGGCCGCCCTCGTGCTCAGACCCCAGCTCGTGGTGGGGATCCGTGAGGTGGCGCGGGACACGACAGCGCAGTTCAAGAAGCCCGTCGTGAAGAAGTCCGTCGCGAAGAAGCCCGTCGCGAAGAAGCCCGACCCGGTGCCGGGGACTGGCGCGGGAGGCTCGGGGACGGCGGGCCAGGAGGCGCGCGCCAACTCCCTGGCCGAGAAGAAGGAGGAAGCGAAGAAGGCGGAGGAAGCGAAGAAGGCGGAGGAAGCGAAGAAGGCGGAAGAAGCGAAGAGGGCGGAAGAAGCGAAGAGGGCGGAAGAAGCGAAGAAGGCGGAAGAAGCAAAGAGGGCGGAGGAAGCGAGGAGGGCGAAGGAGGAGATCCTCAAGGAGGTCCTCAAGGAGATCATCCACTAGGAGCGGCCTCGTCCTGCCCGGGGTGCCCGAGCGGCCCGGAGCCTCCGGACGGGCTCAATGGCTGGCGGAGACGCCCGGCGCGTCCTCTGCTCGCGCGCCTACCACGGAGTCCTCAAACGCCGAGCAGGCCTTCCGGCCCGCCGCCCTGCGCATGCCTTCCATCCACATCCGCGTGCGGTTCGAGAACGGCATGAGGCTCAGGTGTCCTGGGGCAGCGCGGCCACCAGCTCCTCCAGTGCCGCGCGCCCGCCGCGGAACACCGGCCAGCCGTCGCCCACCAACACCGTGTCGATGCGCGTCCTGGCCAGCAGCCCGCGGACAGAGGCCCGCGCGCGGGCTGCGTCCTTCAGCTTCGCGTCCGGCAGGAGGTTGAGCCGGCCGCCCATATGGCCGCGAAGGAGGTCTCCCGTCAGCAGCGTCGTGTCCTCCAGGAGGAAGGCCAGCTCGCCGGGCGTCTTGGAGCCGTGCAGCTCCAGGGCCTCCAGGCCGGGGACGAGCGTCTCGCCGTTGGCGAGCCACCGGTCGCATTTCAGGGGAAAGGTATCGGACTCGGCGCGGGGGCCGGCGACCTTCGCACCGAAGTCCGCGACCAGCTCCCGCGTGGCGCGCACATGCTCCGAGTTGGTCAGCACGACCCAGGTCACCCCACCCAGCGAGCGCAGGTGCGCGGCATCATGCGTGGACAGCGGGAGCGGGTCGAAGACCACGTTCCCTTCAGGGCGGACCCAGAGGACGCTGTGGAAGTCCAGGTTGCGCGCCTCGTCGAAGCGAGACCATCCATAGAGGTCTTTGCGGTGCAGGGCTTTCATGGCGCCCCAGCCTGCCCGCATGGCGTGCCGCCGGGAAGCGCCAGTACCCGTCACGCCCGCTTCAGCGGACCGGGAAGCGTCACGGACGTCGCTCGATGTGGAGCGGGCCCTGGAAGGCAGTCGGCGGGGTCAGCTCCAGCTCGGGCCCCATCGGAAAGGCGGCCGCTTCCTGGACCGGAGGACGCCCCTGGAACCCGTCACACGTGCCGTCCTCCTGCCATTTGGAGCGGAACTGCCGCTCGGAGAACGCAGCGTCATCCGCGCGCACCCGGTACTTCCCGAGCACGAGGAACGGCATTCGCGGAGCGACCGGGAACGTCATGAACGCCGTCCCTGAGCAGTCGCCGGTCTCGAAGTAGACGAGGAAGGCCAGGTCCGAGAGGGTGGTGGAATGGCTCGGGACGGTGCCCTCGTGGGTGGGCTGGCCCGTCTCCTGATCCACCCGCCACGTGTAGCCCTGCGCATCGACAAGGTACGGCGCGCAGACGGGGGCGACCACGCGCCCCGCCGCATCCACATAGAACAGGTCGTCGCACGTGCCCGGCTTGCCAGGGACACCCTGCTCCCCCTGAGGGCCCACCGGACCGCGCTCCCCCGCTGCTCCTGCAGCCCCGGGCTCTCCCTGCCGCCCCTGGGGACCTGGGGGACCCTCCTTGCCAGAATCGCATCCCACCATCGCCAACAGCGCTACGCACAGACATCCACGAATCATCATGGTTCCACTCAGGCTCGGGTCTCGAGCACGACCTTCGTTGGTTTGACTCACGGGGCGCTCCGCCCGCTACATCAAGGTGGCGCAGACCAGTACGGCGTCGAGCTGGCGGTCGGCCCGCGAATTCAACGTGTATTGCGGAGCTTCCCGAGGAGCAGCGGCAGCTTCAGCGTGAGGACATAGGCGACGTCAGCCCCGCCCGGGCGCTGGCGTCGCAACTCGCGTGACAAGGGAATGGTGTAGCGCACGGAGGCGGAGAAGACTCCGAGGGTCAGGAATGGAGCCATTTGAAAGGCAGACATGCCAGGCCTGTCATCTGTCTTCGGCTCCCGGCTGTACCCCATCTCCAGCCCGACGATGCTGTAGGTCGCCTGGAGTCCGCCGGACCAGCGCCACTGGCGTTCATCCAGCGGCTGGAACTGGGTGAACACGCCCACGCCCAGGACACAGCCCTCCTGGAAGAGGCACTTCTCCTTCGGGTGGAGGTAGTGGAGGCTGCCCTCTCCGCCCAGCGCGAGGGTCCGCTCCCCCGAGGGCTCGGGGATGATGGTGAGGGTCGGCCCGAGGTTGAGGAAGAGGCCCCCGTCATCCGCCTCGACCATCAGGGATAAGAGGGGTTCGAGCCATCCGAGGTCTACATCGGTGATATCGGCGCGTGCGGCAGGTGCCCACAGCACGGCCACCGCCCAGCACAGCCCCGCGAGCCACGGGAATGCCCTTCGCGCCACGGCCCGCCGCGGAAGCTCTTTTCGCCAGACACGCAAGACACACACGCTCGACGTCATGGGCCGTCCTCACGAAGTCAGAACAGAAGTCCGAGGCCGAAGTAGGGCCCCACATGGCCATCCGAGGAGGCGGCGCCCGGCACGCGGCCCACATCCTTCAGGACGAGTCCTCGCAGCCCGACCCGGAGCTGAACGATGCCCGCGTGGAGGGCCACCCCCGCCTGGGCATCGAGCTGTTGGAAGGGAAGGGGAGTCGCCTGCACACGGGCCTCCACGTCGACCCGGTCCACCGCGCAGGCTTGAAATGAGAGCGCCAGGCTGGGCCCCCACTGCGTCAGGCCTGGAGCCACGGCCCGACTCAATCCGGACTCGATGCGCAGGCGCGCGAAGGCGCTCCTCCACAGGGCCCAGGAGAGGTGCAGCGTCTGCAGGGAGAATTCCTCCATCTTCGACGTGCCCGCGGGCGTCACGGACAGTCCGGTGAGGCGCCCCTCCACACCGAGCCGCCACACCTCGAAGCCGAGATACAGGTCCCCGCCCACGCCGTCGCCCAGGAGCGCATCCACCTGCCCACCCAGTCGAAAGACGGCGGTGTCGCTCCAGACGCGCGACCGCAGCTCCCGCGGCGGGCCGCCGTGAGGGTCGTGGTCTGCGTCGCCGAGTGAGGCAATCCAGGCCGCTGCCTCCAGGATGCCCACCACGTCCGAGATGGGATTCGAGGAGTCGGAGCTGCTCTCGGTCGGGGTCTCCGTCGAGGTCGGTCGCGAGGTCCCCACCGCGGACGCCTCATGGGCCGGAGAACTCTGGGGATTCCCCACGGGCGAGGCACGGTGGGAGCGCGAGGCGGGCGGGTCGGAGGACGGCTCGGCGCTGGCGGAGACCGCGCGGAGCAGGACGAGGCTGACGGCCCATGCCCTCCATGGGACGAAGGGGGGAGACGTCACGGGACGACCTGGACGCGCGGCCACCACAGGGAGGAACCTTGGCGGCCCCCCGCTCGCGCCGGCCGCGCGGCGTGGGTGCTCGCCACGCCCGGAGAGAGCAAGCCATGTGCCGAGGACATGGACTCACCTGCGACGCAGGTGACTCGCGCTCACGCAAGCCGTGGCGACGAGGCCCGCTGTGCAACGCGTTGCACACGCGTGCACGCCCGTGCGTGTGTCATGCCCTCGCGCCCCCGCCGGACGTCTGTCGGGAACGCGAGTGGGGCTTCCCTGGCGTTGGGACTGGCCGCCAGCCTTCGCCCGTTTCGCAAGGAAGTGTGCGGCGAGCCCGCGGACATCGCCCGGCTGCGCTCCAAGCCCGGTCAGGCGGAGGTGTTCCGCGCGGGCGCCGCGCACACGTCCAAGGCCGGCGGCTCATGCTGACAGCTCCTTCTACGGGCTGTCGATGACGACCCGAGGCCCGTCCCCGCCCGACAGCTCGCGGGTGAGCTCGATCTTCAGGGGAGAGCCTTGCGGAATCGGCACCTCCGACCGGATGACCACGAGCGTCCCCTCCACCCGGGACGGAGTCACACAGCCGACTGCGTTGGCTCTGAAGTCGGTCGGCGCGGGCTGGGGTGTGAACCAGCCAGCCAGGACACAGACGGACTTGCCGTCCCCGTCACAGTCGCCTCCGTCGCCGTCATTCGCGTCCACGCAGGTGAGGACGGCGGTCACCGTGACATGGCCATCCACATCACGAGTCGCCGTGGCCGCTCGAGGCCCCACGACATCGAAACGCGGGCCGCAGGCGGTGGCAAGACCCAGGACAACCATCCATGAAATCACGCGCATCGCAGTCTCCAGGGGTGCTCAAGGATTGGCGAGGACGAGGCTGCCGACGCGCACGTCGGCCCGGACCAGGATGTTCAGATCCGGCTCCCTCGGAATCGGCTCGGGTGAGACGAGGGACAGCTGCGCGCCGATGATGGTCTCGACCTTCTGGCACGACTCGGCCGTCGCGATGGGGCTCTCGAAGGCGGTGTCCGTCGCCTCGTACCACTGAGCGGAAACACAGACGCGGTCACCATCCGCGTCACACTCTCCATCACCCCGAGGGAGACCATGGACCACGTCACACGAGAGGGTAACGGCGATGGACACGCGGTCGTCCTCCTGTCGCGATGCGGTGGCCTCTTGGATACCGGGAGCTTCGAGCCCGGGCTCACAGCCGGTAAGAGACAGCGTGACGAACGCCGCGAGAGTGGGACACAGCCAGCGATTCACGTGGGTTCCTCCCAGAGTGGGTCGCGAGTGCTTTTGCAACACACGTACCGCAATGGAAGCACGGGCCTCCAGAGGGAGGAGCGCCACCGCCCTGACACGGAAGTCGTGAAGGCGGGGCGCTGATGCGTCGCGGGCCGGACAGGGCTGTCATGCCCGCCAGGGCCCGGTCCCCACCGGGCCGCCAGTCATGTGGACCCGCCTACGTGGCCTTCATGAAGGACCGCTGCATCGTCGTGGACATCCTTGGACAGTTCGTGGTCGCGCGGGATCAGGTCTCGATGGCGATGGACTTGATGCCGACGAGGTCACCGCACGAGGTGCGGCCGACGAGGAAGACCTGCACGGCGGCCTGGTTGGGGCTGCCCGGCGGCGCGTGCAGCGCGACGTAGATGACGTCGGTGAGCTGGGTGTCGAACGCGTTCTCGATGTTGGCCGCGGCCCACGGATCGGCGCTGCTGCTCGACGGCTCCAGCGCGCGGAAGTAGTTCGAGACCACGCGCACCTCGGCGGTGTAGCCAAACGGCACGCCGGCCAGCGCCAGCACCGTGGCGGCGGTCGGCGCGCTCCCGCCCTCGCCCGGCCACGACACCAGCTCGACGGGAAGGTCGCTCTCGCTCATGAGCAGCACGTGCGGCAGCTGCGGCGACACCGCGTTCGACCACAGCGTGATGCAGGTGGAGAGGCCGCCCTGCGCGTAGGTCCTGAGCGCGTCCATCGTCGCCGTGCCGATGCCGTACGTCGCCGCCACCGCCGCCAGCGACGTGTACGGGCGCGCGGCGATGAGGTCGTTGGCCTGCGCGCCGGCGACGCCGTGCCCGGTGAGCTGCGCGTACGTGGCCTGATTGGCGAGGTCCAGCGCGGTCACGGCGGTGGGCTCGTCGAAGGTGACGCCGTCGAACGTGCCCGCAAGGCAGGTCTGTCCGTGCAGGCAGTTCCACCACGGCAGCGCGTGTGCGCGCAGCTGCGCGAGCGCCGTCGTGCCGACCCAGGTGACGGCGCCCATCTGCGCCACGCGGGTGTACGGGCGCCCCGTGTACAGGGAGTTCGCGGCGCGCGCCTCGAGGAGGTTGTGGATCGTGGCCGAGTCGGCGTGGTTGACGCCCCACACCACCGACTCCGACTCCCAGCCGCGGAAGCTCACGCCCTCGACCGTCTCGCCCGCCGGCGCCGGGTGCGCCGCCGCGTACACGTCGAGCTGCTGCAGCACCGTGTCGTCGACATTGGGCACCGCGTCGAGCTCGGCGATGGTGGTGAAGTAGGCGTCATCGGCCGAGGGGGAGACGCCGTCGGCGCCGTCGCGGTGGGCGGTGATGGCCACCGCCGCCCAGGGGTGGATGCCCACCTGGTTCTGGAGCACGCCGACGACGCTGCCGGGGTAGTTGACGAAGTCGAGGATGCGCGCCTCGGCCTCGGGCGAGAGCTGGAGGGCGGCGGCGGCGGAGCGGGCCGCCTCGGAGCCGTCCGGGGGAGGGGCCTCGGAGCATGCAGCGAGGAACAGCAGGACGAGCGAAGCGATGCGTCTCATGACGGAACTCGATTGTGGAGGGACGGCCGCAGGATGCGTGACGAGCGCAACCGTCGAAGCGTCATCCGGCAGGCGATTTGCTGTCAACGCCACGACTCGTTCCACTCGTGGACCTTCCGCGCCTCCAGCAGCGACAGCGGCATGAGGCCTGTGTTGTTGATGATGACGTCCACGCGTCCCAGCTCCGTTCGCGCGGAGCCGATGAATGCCTCGAAGACCGAGGGCAGGTTCACCCACGCGATGCTGCGGCAGTAGCGGGCGCGGCATCGACGGCGGGCGCCCGGTCATCGAGCCGGAGCGCCTCCCGCTGTCCGCCTCTGCGGGGCGAGACGGCATGGGGCGGCACGCGGATATCGGCACGCGCTCCGACCTACGGCTTTTGCTAGAAGGGGACCCAGCACGTCTTCTTTCTTCAGGCCAACCTGACCAGGGCGCCAACCGCATGAACACCGACCTGTTCCACCCGGATCGCCTCGGCCCAGGCGACTGCATCGGCCCCTGGAAGATTCTGGAGGTTCTCGGCGCGGGCGGCCTGGGGCGTGTGTTCAAGGTCGAGGGCGACGGCAAGGTGTACGCGCTCAAGATGGCCGTTCGTCTCCCCGGCGAAAAGATGCCCGGCGAAGAGGATGTGGACGGTTGGTGCCTGCGCGAAGCGACCGCGATGATGGGCCGCTCTCCGCATCCGAACATCCCGCGCGTTTTCTCCGTGAGCCGGTGGCCCGACCCGGAAGCAGGATTCCTGTTCATCGTCATGGAGCACATCGACGGATGGCGGTTCCACGACTGGCGTTACGAGAAGCATCCGACGGCATCGCAGCTCGTAGACGTGCTCCTTCCCATTGCGCGGACGCTGTCGGACCTGCACAAGCGCGGCATCCATCATCGCGACCTCAACGCGAACAACATTCTCATTCGGAAGGATGATGGCGGGCCGTTCGTGCTGGACTTCGGCAGCGTACGCCTTCCCGGCGCTCGCACGCTGACCCAGGGAATGCCGCTCGTAGACCTCTCCGTCATGCCTCCCGAAGCGCTGGAACAGGCCCGCGCGCATGGCGACGACGCACGTTTCGAGGGTGGAGAGATGGCCGACCTCTACGCGTTCGGCGTGCTGCTCTACACCGCGCTCACGGACGGCTACCCCTTCAATCCGGCGCTATCGCCAGAGCAGCTGGCGGTCGTCATCCGTTTGCGCGTTCCCCGCGCTCCGCACCGGGTGAATCCCAAGGTGCCACTCAGCCTCAGCGCCATTGCCATGCGACTCCTGGAGAAGCGTCCGGAGGACCGCCTCCCGAGCGCGGAAGCACTGCATCAGGCGCTCTGGGAAGCGAGCAAAGGGCGAACGACGCGCGCCTGGAAGGTGCCGCTGGACCTGCCCGAAAGCGGCCCCGCGCCGATGACGCAAGAGGAGGTATACGAGCGCGAGCTGGAGGAGCGAACCCGCAGTGCCGTTGCAGTGCGCAAGGCCGAGGGAAACGCAGCCCTGGCGGAGAACACCGCGGACGGCGAGGAGAATCAGCCTTCAGTGGAGGAACTCTTCGCTCACATCGGGGAGGCTGCCGCGCGACGCGGGCGGGTTGGCGGGACGTGGGAGCGCGCCCGGCGCTCCCTGCCTGGCGCCGCCACGGCCTGTGTGCTGGTGGCAGGCCTCATAGCCCTTGCCTCATGGTGGAGCGCGCACCGACCGGACGCTCTTCCTTCTGTGTCGTCTCATGCTTCTACGCAGCCTGCGCAGCCAGAGCCCGGTCGGGAAGTGGCGGCCCCGATGAAGCCGCCGGAAGCTAGGACCGCCGCAGCCTCGCCCGAAGTGGCGGTGTCCACCCCTGCGACCATCGCAGCACGCGCTGTTCCCTCCGAGGACTCAACTTCCGTGAAGACTCATACGAATGTGCAGCCCACGCCCTCCAACGCGCTTCGTGCCGCGAGAAGAATGGTCGGCGCTGCCATCACCTGCTCCGCTCTCACGGGATGTCCCGGCGCCCAGCTCCGTCCACCGCCTCCCGCTGAGGAGTGCCCTGACGGTGCGGTGGAGACCATGGCGGAGTGGGGTATCAATACGAGAAGGCAGCACCTTGCGACGTTCGATCCCCTGACCGGTGCCCATTTCATCACCGTGAGAGAGGGCCGGACCACGATCTTCATCATAGGTGGCCAGTTCGAGAAGATGCCTGTAGACGCGGAGCTGATCGGGCGACTCATCTTCGGGGAGCGCGTCTTTGGCCGAATCACGGAAGCCAGGGTGAACGGTCGTACCTTCCCGGTCTGCTTCGAACTGGAGGATGAGGACAAGGGCCGTGGACTCGTTCGTGAGCCGGGCGGTGGGCCTGACACACCCAAGGTATTCTCCAGCGTCACCGTGCGGGCAGTCCGTCGGTTCGAGTAGGCCCGGACGGACGGCTCCGTGGAGCACGGACACCGAGGCAGGACATGGTAGAGACGACGCAGCAAGTCCCTTCGTTGCGTTCTGACTCGTGAGGTCTCCTCTCCGTGTTCGCCTCCCCGCCCATTGTTCTCCTGGCGCTCATGCTCCTGGATGGGTCCTCTGCTGCAAAGCCGGGTGCCGCTGCCTGCCAGACCGGCGTTCAGCACGTCGAGTTACCGGCAGTGCCCACGGACAATATTCCCACGGTGTGTATCTCCCCGGGACAGGGCACGACCTTCAGCTTCGATTCGGACTTCACGCGCGAGTCGCTGGCATTGGATGGAGCGGAGAACTTCACGAAGGTGGACGCGGCCCAGAGCACCGTGAAGCTCGTGCCCTCGGAAAAGCTGGTGCCCGGAGAGAGGCTGAAGCTGACGGTGCGCTTCCGGGACGACGAGGCCCCGGCCGGAGCGGCATTGCAACTGGTGGTGCACGCCGTCCAGGCCGCCACGCATGTGGAGGTTCACCGCGAGAAGCGCACGGTGGAGTCATGTCAGCGCGAATTGAGGGAGAAGGATGCCGCGCTTCAGCAGTGCCGTGCGGACAACGAACGGCTCCGGACCGAGCGAAGCGGGCCTGGGGGCATCGTGGCCCTGCGTGCATCAGGGCTCATGGACAGCGACGGAGTCGTAGCCAGCCTCATCACCAAGAGCGTCACCGAGGCCGCTACGAACGCGCTCCGCGCGTCGGGAGTCACTGCGTACCGGGCAGCAATGCGTGTCGCCGTCGAAGTGTTCCTGGTCGTTCTGGAGGACGCGCCCCCGTGGAAACCGGAGAGCGCGACACTGACGCTTCAGGGAACGAGGGGTGTTGAACTGAAAGTGCTGACGGTCTGGCTGTCGGAGCCCATGGTCCCTGGCTCGATGGGCATCAGTGTGTTCGTGGAGGCAGACGCACCCGCGGACGCGCCGGCGGGACCCTTCACGCTGAAGCTCTGGGATGCGAGCGGAGCCCGTACCGTTACCATCAGCGGTATCACGTTCCCGTAGGCGGCGACGCCTGCTTGTCGGGCCAACCCACCAAGAGGGCTCCCCACCGCCGTGACTTGTGTGCGGCGCGTTGTCGGTGCTATCCGCTTTTGCGTGTTTACCCCTGCCGAGCATCGTCCGCTCGTCGTCGCGCTCACTGCGGCGGCCCTCGCCGCGTGCGGCTCGGCCACGGTCGGCGCAGTCGGCATGCCCCCGCCACTGCGAAGTGGGTCGGGCCGGTGGTGCCGAGCCCCGAGGGCGGCCGGGTGACCACGACCATCTACTACGGCCCGTGGCAGTGCAACGCCAAGCAGTTGGGGCGCTGCCAGCACCAGTGCGCATCCGAGGGCCGCGTGCTCATGGGCTGCATCTGGCTCGCGGACATCAAGGGCGATTGGGTCGGGCGCTTCATGTTCCTCCCGGCGGAGGGTGGCACCCGCTATCCGCTCACTCACTGCTGCTGCGACTACGCGACTGTCGATCCCCGGCGCGGCAGAGGCATCTGGGACAACGCGCGGGACGCGTTCCGGGCCAATTGGATTGAGGAGTTCGGCGCATGGCCCAGCACGGCCGGCCGCAACTGGCCGGGCCACCACATTCGCGACCTCGGCCACGGAGGGCACCCCACCGACCCGAGCAACATTCTGCCCGTGCCGGACCCTGTCCACACGCTCTTCAACAACGCCTATCCGCAGTGCTACGCGCGCGGCAGTCGGTGGTCCGCCCCCGGGCCCAACCTCCCCCACAGCGATTAGCCCATGACGCCAACCCTGGACCAGCTCCTGGCCACTGTGGTGCGCGAGCACTACCCGCACCCTCCCGCGACCGAGGCGGAGATTGCCGCGTTCGAATCGCGCGCGGGCTGGCAGCTCGGGGCCGAGCTGCGCGCCTTCTACTTGCGGTGCAATGGCGCGGAGCTGTTCGAGCCGCTGCCCAACGCGCGCTACAGCCTCCTCTCTCTCGGAGAGCTACAGCGCGCCCGCGTTCGAATGCGCGGCAGCGACGATGACTCCATGGGCCCCGCGTCCTGGTGGACGCTGGTGGACTGCCAGGACTCGGATTTCATCTTGGTGGACGTGGCCCAGCCGCCCCCCTATCCCCTGTTGGATGCGTACCACGGCACATATCCGGCCGTGACGCCCGTGGCAGCGTCGCTCCGCGAGTTTCTGACGCGCGCCCTCACGAGCAACAACCGCCTCTACTGGCTCCACGATGACTAGTGGAGTGTCCGCGAAGTAATCCTGGTTGTGCAGCTCACGGACGCGCCGCTCGACCTCGACAACCCCGCCCACCTGGACGCGCTCCTGTATGCCTATGCGCGCTTCCCGGAGATCGGCGGGCGCTCAGCGCCCCGGTTCCCCGCCTGACACAGGTGTGTCGTCACGTGACAGGCCCCGGGAACGACACGCTCGCGAGTCCTCGCGCGCAAGTGCGCTGAATTCCGAGCCTTCACGCTTTTCACGGATGGGGCGCGGACTGGCACATCGGTTGCCAGTGGGCAGGCCGAAGCCCCGGCCCTCGTGGAGCGAAGGCGTTCCGCGAGGGTCTCCCCCTGCAAAGGATTCCCTCCGTGAAAGACGACATCAAAAGAGCGTTGTGGCGCAGTGGCGCCCTGGCCGTGGTGGCCGGGACGGCCCTCGCGGCCTCCCCCGCGCTCGCGGCCCCCACCACCATCGTCGCCCAGCACTCCAACAAGTGCCTCGACGTCAGAGGCGGACCGACGGCCACCGGCGACGGCGCGCTCATCGAGCAATGGAGTTGCACCGGCCAGTCCAACCAGGCCTGGACGCTGACCGACAAGGGCCAGGGTCAGTACCAGCTCGCCGCCAGCAGCAGCGGCAAGTGCGTGGAGGTCATCAACGGTGCCACCGGCAACGGCGCCGGCATCCAGCAGGCGACGTGCTCGGGCCTGTCGAAGCAGCTCTGGCGGCTCAACAGCAAGGGCTCGGGCCGGTACGAAGTCGTCGCCGTCAACGGCGGCCGCTGCCTGGATGTGACTGGCGGCCCCACCGCTACGGGCGACGGCGTGCTGACGGAGCTGTGGGACTGCACCGGCGAGGCCAACCAGGCCTGGACGCTGACGCCGCCCACGGCGCCGCCGCCGCAGAGCACGGCGAAGCCGCTCGTCGCGAAGCACTCCGGCAAGTGCCTGGACGTGCGCGGCGGGGTGACGGCCGTCTCGAATGGCGACCGCATCGACCAGTACGCCTGCACCGGACTGGCGAACCAGGACTGGACGCTGAAGGACATGGGCGGCGGGCAGTACGAAATCATCGCCCGCAGCAGCGGCAAGTGCATGGAAACCATCAACGGCGGCACCGCCAACCTGACGGGCATCCAGCAGTGGGATTGCACGGGCCTGCCCCGGCAGCTCTGGAACATGCAGAGCGCCGGTGCCACGGGTGAGTACCGCTTCGTCCACGTCCCCAGCGGCCGCTGCCTGGATGTGACGGGCGGCCCCACGGCGACGGGCGACGGGGTGCTGATGGAGCTCTGGGATTGCACGGGTGAGGCCAACCAGACGTGGACGGTGGGCACGCCGACCACGCCGCCACCGACCAACACCTCCGGCCCCTATGGCCAGGATGCGAGCCAGTACACGCTGTACTTCAACGAGGAGTTCGACGGCTCCACCCTTGACACGGGCAAGTGGACCGACCATCTCTGGTACCAGCCTGCGGACTCGACGCCCAACTACGTCATCAGCAATGGCAGTCTCAAGATCTTCCCGGTCGCCGGTACCAGCTACGTGCGCGACTACCGGCACATCACCACGGACGGGAAGTATTACCAGACGTATGGCTATTTCGAGATGGAGGCGAAGCTGCCCTATGGCCGGGGCCCGTGGCCGGCGTTCTGGCTCTACAACCATGACCAGCCGGACCCGTACCGCCCCGAAATCGACATCATGGAGGCCTATCCCGGCGGCGGTCCCAACAGCGGCTGGTCCAACTCCAGCCTGCGTCCCACTGCGTATGGCGCCACCATCTGGACGGGCTGGCCGGAGGAGCAGGGCGGCTACAAGATGGTCCAGGCCGGCACGGACCTCTCGGCTGGCTATCACCGGTATGGCTTGAAGTGGGAGGCCAACCGCCAGTCGTTCTACCTGGACGGGAACCTCGTCTACACGACGGCGGTGAGCATGCCCGAGCGCATGTACATCCTGCTGAGCTTCCAGTTCGGCAGCGCCAGCGGCGCGGGAGATTCCACGACGCCGACGGGGCAGGGCAACGCGTTCGACGTCCGCTACGTGCGCGCTTGGAAGTTCAAGTAGTCAACCGAGAGGGCTCCATGAAACTTCATCAAAGACTCTTCGAATCTGGCTATGCGGTACTGCTCGCGTTCTTCCTCCTGGCGCTGAGCCCGGAGGCGCGAGCCCAGGGCACCACGGTGCAGCGGCTCGGCACCCCCAGCCTGTCGGCGGCGCCGGGCCAGTCCGTGACGCTGGCGATGCGCTTCAACGCGGCGCCCATGGCGGAGGACTACGCGGTCTTCATCCACTTCATCGACTCGGCTGGCGTGAATCGCGCGCCGTCCAGCGTCGACCACGCGCCGCCCGTTCCGACCTCCCAGTGGAGCGGCACCGTCGCCTACAACCACACGGTGACGCTGCCGGCGTCCCTGCCGAAGGGCACCTACTCCGTCCGCGTGGGCCTCTACCAGACCCACTCTCCCTGGGGCCGCGCGGCCCTGACGACGGGGACGGGCGTCACCGTCGATGACCAGCTCCGCTACACCGTCGGCACGCTCACCGTGGGCGCGGCGACGTCGGAAATCCTCCAGCTCGCCACCCCGAGCCTGTCCGCGCAGCCGGGGCAGTCGGTGACACTGGGCATGCGGTGGAATGCCGTGCCGCAGGGTCAGGACTATTACGTCTTCGTCCACTTCGTGGATGCCAATGGCGTGCAGCAGGCGCTCAGCGGTGACCACCTGCCGCCGGTCAGCACGGCGACGTGGAGCGGCGCCGTTTCCTACAACCGGACGGTGACGGTGCCCACGGGCTTTCCGGCCGGGCAGTACACCATCCGCGCGGGCCTCTACCCGATGTCCGCGCCGAACAGCCGCGTCACCTTGAAGCCAGGGCCTGGCGTCACCGCGGACACCGAGACGCGCTACACCATTGGCACGCTCACCGTCGGCCAGCCGCAGACCACCACCCAGGTGCTGCAACTCTCCACCCCGAGCCTGTCCGCGCAGCCAGGACAGACGGTGACGCTGGGCATGCGGTGGAACGCCGTGCCGATGTCCCTGAACTATTACGTCTTCGTCCACTTCGTGAGCTCGAGCGGTGTGCAGATGGCGCTCAGCGGCGACCACCTGCCTCCCGTCGATACCTCCGTCTGGAGCGGTGCCATCTCCTACAACAGCAGCGTGACGGTGCCGGCGAATTTCCCCGCCGGCCAGTACACGATTCGGGTGGGGCTCTACCCCATGTCCGCGCCGGACAGCCGCGTCACGCTGGCGACGGGGCCGGGCGTCACCGCCGACAATGAGACGCGCTACACCGTCGGCACGCTCACCGTCTCCGGGGGTACTTCGTCTTCCGGCGGGCCCGTCGGCCAGGATGCCAGCCAGTACGTGCTGACCTTCTCGGAGGAGTTCAACAGCGGCTACGACACCAGCAAGTGGAACGACCACATCTGGTACGAGACCTCCAATCCGACCCTCAACTACGCGGTGAAGAACGGCGTGCTGAAGATCTGGCCGCAGCGCGATGCCAGCGGGAACTTCTTCAACCGCACCATCGACACCGACGGGAAGTACTACCAGACGTATGGCTACTTCGAGATGGAGGCGAAGCTGCCCGTGGGCCGAGGCGTGTGGCCGGCATTCTGGCTGTTCAACCACCCCGGTGACCGCAGGCCCGAAATCGACATCATGGAGGCGTACCCCGGCGGAGGCCCGAGCTCCGGCTGGGGTGACTCCAACCTGCACCCCGTCGCCTTCGCCGCGACGGTATGGAACAACGGCGCCAGCAATCCCGCGGCCGGCAGCAAGACGCTGCAGACGGTGGACCTGTCCGCGGGCTTCCACACGTACGCGGTGAAGTGGGAGCCGGGCCGGCAGACGTACTACTTCGACGGGCAGCCGTTCTGGACCCTGAACGTCAGCATGTCCGACCCGATGTACCTCATGCTGGACCTGTGGTTCGGCAGCGCGAGCGGCACGCCCGACGGCTCGACGCCCACGGGGGAGGACAACTCCTTCGAGGTCAACTACGTCCGCGCCTGGCAGTTCAAGTAGTGCTCACTGGGCCCGCTTCGGACACGCCGGAGCGGGCCTCGCCATCCACTCGGGGAAAGCGACCGCGCTTGCACCGGAGGACGCGGCCCCTTATTTTGCGCGCCGGTCGGAAAACGGCAGAGCGGTTCGGTGAGCCCCGCTCACTCCCACGGTGGGAGCACTTGTTCCACCTCGTTCAGGTGAGAACCCACGGCCATGCAAGGCACACGTGTGCCTTACAGAGGCTCCCACCATGAAGCTGAATCACCTCGACCTGCAGGTCCCCGACGTCCAGCGCACCGCTCTGTTCTTCGAGCGCTACTTCGACTTCGAGCACGGCTCCAATCGCGCCTCGCCGGCCATCGCCATCCTCTCGGACCGGCATGGCCTCGTGCTCGTGTTGCAGAAGCTCAAGGACCCGGCGCAGGCCTACCCGGAAGGGTTCCACCTCGGCTTCTACGTCGACACCGAAGACGCCGTGATGCAGTTCCACGCCCGAGCGACGGGCGACGGGCTGGACGTCTCCGAGGTCATCCGGAACAACCGCGGCACCATGGTGTACTGCAAGGCGCCGGGTGACCTCCTCGTCGAGGTCAACTGCCGCCCACGCTCGTCCTGAGCCGCACGGGGACGACGCTGTTCCGGCGCACCAGCACCAGGGCCCCCACCACCAGCAGCGGGCACACGATGAGCATCGTCACGTGCAGGGGGGTGGGGAGCTGCGAGGAGGGCGTCGCGTAGCGGGTGAGCAGGAATGACACCGCGTTGTTGAGGATGTGCACGCACACCGGCAGGCGCACGCTGCCGGTGTGCTCGGCGAGCCACCCCAGGAACAGGCCCATCGCCAGGGCGATGGGGCTGTGGATGGGGTCCATGTGCATGACGCCGAAGAGCGTGGCCGCGGCGGCGATGCCCGCCGTGCGGCCCCAGCGCTCCACCAGTCGGCCCTGCAGGTAGCCGCGGAAGAACAACTCCTCGGCCGTGCCCGCGACCAGCGCGCCGAAGAGCATCAACAACGCGAACGCCCCGGCCGAGGCCCCGCTGGTGGCCTGGATTCCCTTCAGCGTGGTGGTCCAGTCCCACGCGCCGGTGAGGATGGTGGCGCTCTCCATCGCCTGCCCCAGCGCGCAGCAGCCCACCACGGTGGCCGCCCACACCCAGGCAGGCAGCGGTGCCCCGGCCTGGAGGCGCAGCCGCTCGCGCCACGGCTGGGGAGACAGCGAGGCGCCCAGGAGCGCCACCGCGAGCGTGGTGGTGCTGGACATCACGATGCTCGCCACGTGGAGCCAGGGCCTCAGCTTGAGTTGCTCCACCAGGGCGTTGATGGCCGCAGTGTCCTGGGGCTTCGCGCCGGTGCGCGCCAGCTCCACGGCCACTGCGATGCCGAACATGAGGGCCCCGGCCACCACGAGCGTCACCAACGTGAGCACGAACGCGAGGAAGACGGTCCACACGCGCGGGCGCGCCGGAGCGAGCGGCGTCGTGGCATGGAGTGGGACGGACAGCGGCGCGGGGGAGGGCGTACTGTCAGTGGAGGAGGGCTCGGACTGGGAATCCATCGCGCGCGACCTTAGCGCGCAATGCCTCCCACGCGAACCCCCGGGCTGGCGGACGACATGAATGCGCGGATCTCCGAGATGACTTCCTCCGAGGTGTCTTCGAAGAAGAAGTGGCTCGCATTGGGGAACTCGACGGTCTTGTGATTGGGAAGGGTCTGTTCCCAGCGCTCGAGGTCGCTCCGGGGGAAGCCGGGGTCCTTCTGCGCCCAGAAGATGAGCGCCTGTTTGTCTTTGAGGGCGGGAAGGCCGGCCTCCAGCTCCGCGAACCAGTCGTTCGCTGCGGTAATCTGGCCCGGATAGAAGGCGGCAATGCCGCGTCGGCCGAGCGGCCGGAACGGACGCACGTAGACGTCCGCCACGTCGGCAGGCAGCTCGCGGACGATGCTGTCCTTCAGCGCGAATGTGGCAATCCCGTTGAAGTTGGTCTGCACGAACTCACCCACGGGCCCGCCGGCGATGACCGACCAGATGCCGCGCGGCTCGCTCGTGCTCGTCCTCCACGCCCAGGTGCTCCCCAGGATGAGGCGGCGCACGAGCTCGGGACGGCGCTCCGCGAAGCTGGTGCCGATGGGCCCACCCCAGTCCTGCATGGCCAGTGTCACGTCACGAAGCCCGAGCTGGGCGACGAACTCCTCCAGGACGCGGCTCTCCTCGCCAGGGGTGAAGCCGAACCCGTCCGGCGCCTGGGACAGGCCGAAGCCGGGGTAGTCGAGCGCGATGCAGCGGTACGAGCCGCGAAGCCCACGAATCAAATCTCTCCACTGGAAGGACCAGGACGGGTTGCCGTGCAGGAAGAGCAGCGTCTCGCCGTGTCCTTCGTCCACGTAGTGGATGCGCGCGCCGCTCGGGAGGTCGATGAACCGGTGCTCGACGTCGAACATCGAGCGCGGGATGTCGGCAACGGCGGGCGGCGCGGCGCGCTCGCTCGCGAGCGCCGCGAAGACGCCAGCGGCTTCGAGCGTCCCGAAGAGCACGAGGGTGGCCACACCAAGACGCGAGCGGCGCGTGCGCTCGGCGGAGCGGGGGACGAACCAGGCCACGGCGGCGGCAGCGGCGAGGACGGCGGGGAGCCCGGCGGCGGCGAGCCCGCGAGGGCCCAGGAGGGCCATTCCCAGGAGCAGGACCAGCGCGAGCCCGGAGACCGCCATGGCCAGCGCACGTCGTGGCCGGCCCGCACGTCCGGCAAGCGCGCGGTACGCGAACGCCGCGCCCACCGCGATGAGCACGCACACGGGCGTCACGACCGCATAGCGGAGCTCGGGGAAGAAGGTGAGCCCACGGGTGCGCGGCACCACCGCGATGGCGAGCGTTGCGAGCAGCACGGCAGGGACGGACGCCGCCCATCCCGACGCGAGCGTGCGAAGAACCTTCGGAGTTGCTGATTCCATGGTGTGACCTCCTCCGTTTCGCGAAGTACCGTAGGTCCGAGCCGGAGGACTGTCAGTGCCTGGAACGCCAGAAGAAGTATCCAATCGTCCAAACCTGAGGGCGCTCGCGAGCGTGGACCCGTTCAGCGACGTGTTCACCGCGATGCGCGTCAGGAGTGCGCTGTATTGCCGGATGGAGGCCACCGCGCCATGGGGCGTGAAGTTCCCCGGCTCGCCGCACGCGAAGTTCGGGCTGGTGACGCGCGGGAGCTGCTGGCTGGAAGTCGCCGGGGAGCCGAGCCCGATTCCCCTGCGCGGCGGTGATTGCTACGTCGTCGCGCCCGACGTCGGAATCACCGTGCGCGACGCGCTCCGCACCCGTCCCGTCGACGGGGAGGCGCTCATCCAGCAGAAGGTCGGCGACTTGCTCCACCTGGGAGGCGGCGGCGTGCGCACCCACGTCATCACCGGCCTGTTCGAGTTCGACGCGTGGAGCGGCAAGCCCGTCTTCGAGATGCTGCCGGGCGTCCTGTGCGTGCGGGGCGACGAGGCCCAGGCCAGCGCGCTGGGGGCGACGCTCAACCTCCTGGCGCTCGAGACCGCGGCGCCCACCATCGGCTCCCCCGTCGTCATCAACCGGCTGGCGGAGATTCTCTTCGTGCAGACGATTCGCGCACACTACGCATCGGGCAGGGCGGGCGAGCAGGGGTGGCTGGCGGCGCTCGGGAGCGGGCCGCTCGGCGCCGCGCTGCGCGCGATGCACCATTCGCCCGCGCACCCCTGGTCGGTCGAGGCGCTCGCCAGCGTGGCGGGCATGTCGCGCTCGGCCTTCGCCCTGCGCTTCAAGGCACAGGTGGGTGAGACGCCGCTGGAGTACCTGACGCGCTGGCGGATGTACAAGGCGGGGTGCCTGCTGCGCGACGGGGACTCCGGGCTCGCGGAAATCGCCGATGCCGTCGGGTACGAGTCCCCCGGCGCCTTCAACCGGGCCTTCCAGCGCGTCCACGCGCAGACCCCGGGCGAGTTCAGGCGTCGCACCCGTGTGGATGCCGCGGCCCGGGCCGGATAGCGACGGGCGGACGGGGCCAGCGGCTCACGCGGCCGAGAGGCCCGCGAGGAGCAGCCCCGTGCCCGCCGCCAGCAGCCCGAGCGTGAGCGAGCCCACGCCCACCCAGAGCAGGGCCATGAGCCGGTTGGGGCGCTGCGGGTCCTTCCCGAGGACGGACAGGAAGAACCCCGCCGGCATGAGCAGCGCGGACACCGGCACGCCGTAGCGCGCGACCAGGTCGAAGGCGAACGGCAACTTCGCGGCGTCGATGACCGCGAGGATGGCGATGCTGAGCACCAGGAGCACCGCCGCATGGGCGTGCCCCGCGCGGAAGAAGTTCTTCTGCAGCGTGTTCGCGGGGACAATTCCCCGGCCGACGCGGGTGAGGAACCAGCCACCCGACTCCACCGTGATGAGCGAGAGGAGGAGGGTGCCGATGAGGATGAGGGTGTGAGGTTGGATACTCATGGTATCCAATGTTAGATAGCGTAGCTATCCAGTGCAAGGAAATCCGCATGCGCATCTCCGAGCTCGTGGAGCGGACAGGCGTCCCGCTCGCGACCATCAAGTACTACCTGCGCGAGGGGCTGCTCCCGGCCGGCGAGGCGACCGCCGCGACGCGGGCCGAATACGGCGAGGCCCACGTGCGCCGCATCGCCGTGATTCGCGCGCTCACCGAGACGGTCGGCCTCAGCGTGCAGAAGGCGCGCGAGGTGCTCCGGCTCATCGACCAGCCCCGGGACTCCCTCTTCGACACCTTCGGCCAGGCCATCGAGGCCCTGCCGCCGGAAGTGACGCCGGAGGCCACGGCCGACTACCCGCGCGCCCGTGCCGTGCTGGAGAAGCTCGGCCAGCTCTATGACCCCCGCTTCGCCGCCGTCGCCCAGCTCGAGCGCGCGCTCGCCGCCGCCGAGGCCGCCGGCATCCCCCTGGACGACGCGCGACTCGCCGTCTACGGGCCGCACATCCGCGCCATCGCCGAGTTTGACATCAGCCGCATGCCACTGGACGACGCCACGGCGGCCGTCGAGTACGCCGTGCTCGGCACCGCGCTCCACGAGCCCGTGCTCGTCGCGCTCCGCCGTCTCGCGCATCAGGACGTCGCGGCCCGGCGGTACGGCGTCGCTCCGCCCGCGACACCGCCCGCGTCGAGGAAGTCCGCGCGCAAGTCCCCCCGTGCGCGGAGCCGGCCCAAGGGGAGCTGAGGCTGCGGGAGCGCCATAGCGGGCAGCCGGGCTCGGCGGCCCCGCCAGGCGGGCGTCGACGCCCTTGGGGAAGCGTCGGGACGAGGCACGACGGATTATGGATGTAGGGCGAGGACCGCCTGCCTGGAGCGGGCGACGGCCGGTATTCCCATCTTTCATGCACCTGGGATGGGACCCCCCTTCCCAGGGCAGGGGGCTCTGGCATGAGGTGGTTGCGAGAGCTGCGAAGCACCACGCGCGAGACGCTGGTGACGGTGGGCTGGGCCACCGTGCTGGGGTGCTTCTTCTTCGGCCTCGGGGTGGTGAGCGAGCGCACCACCTTTGCTCCCTACAACAGTGCCTCCATCTGGCTGCCGAGTGGACTGGCGCTCGCGGTGCTCGTCCGGGTCGAGCGCCGCCACTGGGGCATCCTCCTCGTCGCCATCTTCCTCGCCGAGCTGGCCAAGGTGCTGGTGCTCGGCGGTGCGCTTCCCCTGGCCCTGGCGTGGGCGGCAGCCAACTGCCTCCGTGCACTGCTGGGGGCGGCTCTCCTGTGCGCCTGGGCGGGGAGGCCGGTGCGGCTGCAGTACGTCCGCGAAGTCGCCGGCCTCATCCTCTTCGGAGGGCTGCTCGGGCCGCTCGTCAGCGCGACGCTCGGGGCCGCGTCGATGATGCTCTGGCTGGAGGGCGCGGCCCCCTTTTCCACCGAATGGCGCGCCTGGTTTCTGGCCGACTCGCTGGGAACCCTGCTGCTGACGCCGCTGCTGCTCACATGGTGGCCCCTCCCACGAGAGTTCGCGCGTCCGCGGTGCCTGGCCGAGCTGGTCCTCGTCCTCGGTGCAGTGGCGGCGGTGTGCCACTTCGTCCTCGGAGGCTCCATGCGCTGGGCCTTCCCCTATCTTCCCTTTCCCCTGCTCATCTGGGCGGCATTCTGGTTGGGGCCGGCGGGAACGGCCGCCGCGGTGGCGGCGCTCGCGGGCTTCACGCTGGGAGAAACAGTCGCCGGGCGTGGCCCTTTTTCCGGCGAACCCGTGTCGCTCGAGGCGCAGCTTCTCGCGACGCAGGCCTACCTCGTCGTGATGGGGCTCTCCGCCTCCGCGTTCGCGGCGCTGGTCGCGGAGCGCCGCGCTACCGCGCGCACCCACCGGTTCCTCGCCGACGTCGGGGTGCTCCTCGCCGAGTCCCTGGATGCTCGCCGCACGCTCTCCATCATCGCGGAGCGGGTGGTCCCCCATGTCGCCACGGGGTTCGCCGCATGGGTGGCGCAGGAAGACGGGCGGCTCGTCCAGGTGGCCGGGACGGGGGTGGGGCCGGAGCACCACTCGGTGCTCGCCGCCCGGCTGGTGCCTCCCCTCCAGCCATGGGTGGATCCGTCCGGGCGCATCATCCTGGTGCCGATGTCGGGCAGGGAGAAGCCGGTGGGCGCGCTGGTGCTGGTGTCGGAGGAGCGGTTGCGGCCGCTCCGCGCTCGCGAGCGGTGCCTTGCCGAGGAGCTCGCGCGGCGCTGTGCCCTGGCCGTGGAGAACGCCCGGCTCTTCGACCGCTCGCAGCAGGCCGTCCATGCTCGCGACGAGTTCATCGCCATCGCGGCCCACGAGCTGCGCACCCCGCTGACCGCCCTCCACCTGCAGCTGGGCACGCTCATGCGGTCGCTGAGCCAACGCCCGGTGGTCGAGTCGGTGCGGCGGAAGCTCCAGCTGGCCATCAAGCAGGTGACGCGCCTCTCACACCTGGTCGACAGCCTGCTCGATGTCGGGCGCATCCACTCCGGGCGTCTGGAGCTCGCCCGCGAGGAGGTGCGACTCGACGAGCTCGCGCGCACCACGGCGGAGCGTTTCAGGGAGCAGCTCGAGCGGGCCGGCTGCCCGCTGCTGCTGCGCCTCGAGGACGACGTGACTGGAGAGTGGGACAGGCTCCGCATCGAGCAGGTGCTCACCAACCTGCTCTCCAATGCCGTGAAGTTCGGCGCGGGACGCCCCATCGAGGTGGAGGTGTCCCGGGCCGGCGACCGGGCCCTCCTCAGCGTGAGGGACCATGGGGTGGGGATGGATGCCCAGGCACTCGCGCGTGTCTTCGGCCGCTTCGAGCAGGCGGTGTCCCCGCGCGAGTATGGGGGGCTCGGGCTGGGGCTCTACCTCGCGCAGGAGATTGTCGAAGCGCATGGGGGCCGGGTGCATGCCGCGAGCCGCCCCGGCGAGGGCGCCACCTTCACGGTGGAGCTTCCCGCGCTCCCCGAAGAGGCGCCCAGCCATGGGGGACCGGGGTTCAGCGAACAGGCCGCCGAAGGGCTGGGTCCATCGGGAGCACCACCGTGAAGGTGGCCCCTCCGCCCTCCGTTCGCGTCAGGTGGATGGCGCCCCCGTGGGCCTCCGCGATGTGGCGAGCCATCCACAGGCCCAGTCCGAAGCCCCCATAGTTCCGGGTGGGCGCGGCACGCTCGAAGCGGCTGAAGATGCGCTCCGCGTCCTCGATCGCGACACCTCCGCCATGGTCCACGATGCGAATCGAAGCGCCGCGTGCGTCCCCGGCCACGGTGACTTCCACCGGCTTGCCCATCCCGAACTTGAGGGCGTTGTCGAGAAGGCCCTCCACCAATTGGCGCAACCGCGCACGGTCATAGGTCCCCACGACGGGCGAGCTCGCGCTCAACGTGAGGGTGCAGCCCATGCGTGCGGCCCTCTCTCGCGTCTCCTCGACGATGGCACCCACCATCGTGGAGAGGTCGGCTTGCTCCGGGGCGAGCTCCAGGTGGCCCGAGACGAGCTCCGCCACCTCGACGAGCTGCTCCACCTGCCGCGTCAGGCGGTGGAGCTGTCGCTCCGCGGCGTGGGCCCGGGTGCTCACGTCCTCGGGAGCCGGCGCGGCGCGCTCCCCGGAGGTGACGCCGCGAATCAATGACCGGACGCTCAGTGACAGCGCGCTCAGGGGCGTGCGCAGCTCGTGGCTCACGACGTTGAGCCACTCGTCGCGCGCCTTCACCGTCGCGCGGAGCTGTTCCTCGGCATGTGCATGTTGCGCCACGTCCCGGCGCACGCGCGCCATCTCCAACTGGGTCCGCACCCGGGCGAGCAGCTCCCGTGCCGAGAAGGGCTTGACCAGGTAGTCATCCGCGCCGCTGTGCAGCCCCTCCACCGTGGACTCGTCGCCCGCTCGGGCGGACAGGAGGATGATGGGGATGGCCCGCGTGCGCTCGTCGGCGCGCAGGGCGCGCACCAGTCCGAAGCCGTCCAGCCCTGGCATCATCACATCGGAGAGGATGAGGTCCGGCGGGTGGGCGCGCGCCTCTTCGAGGGCCTTGTTCCCGTCCGTCGCCATCTGGACGTTGGGGAAGATGCGCCGGAGCAACCCGGAGACGTAGGCGCGCAGGTCCGCGTTGTCGTCCACCAGGAGGATGCGGGAGCGCGCGTACTCCGGCGGCACCTCGACCGCGCCGTCGAGTCCTCCGAGGCTGGAGGTGTCCTCCGCGTCCCCGGCGCCCGAGGACCAGCGCCGGGCCTCCTCGACGAAGGGCGTGGCGCCAGCCGCGGAGGCGCGCGTCCTGAGCGTCTGCTGGATTCGCTCCGGGGGAAGGTGTGCCGAGCCGCGCGGCAGGCGCACGGTGAAGGTGCTGCCCTCACCCAGGCTGCTCGTCACCGCGACGCTGCCGCCGTGCATCTTCACCAGCTCCTGCACCAGGGCGAGGCCGATGCCGGTTCCCTCGTGGCTGCGTCCCTCGGTGGCGCGGACGCGATAGAAGCGCTCGAAGACGCGCGGGAGCTCTTCCTCGGGGATGCCCACGCCCGTGTCCCGGACGGTGAGGACGGCCTGCTCGCCCGTCCACTCGAGGCCGACGCGGATTTCACCCCGGTGGGTGTACTTCACGGCGTTCGAGAGGAGGTTCAGGACAACCTTCTCCCACAGGTCCGGGTCGACGTAGATGGGCTCGGGCAGCGGCGGGCAGTCCACCACCAGCCTCAAGCCCGCGCTCGCCGCGGCGGATTCGAATGCGCTGGCCAGGTGGCTGGTGATGCGCGCGAGGTCCGTCGGAGCGAACGTCGCCTGGGCCCGGCCCGCCTCCATCCGCGAGAAGTCGAGGAGGGTGTTGACCATCTTGTAGAGCCGCAGGGCATTGCGGCGCACCAGGTCCAGCTCCGCTCCCTCCAGGGCCTTGCGTGTCCGGGACAGCGCGTCCTCGATGGGGCCGAGAATCAGCGTCAGCGGAGTCCGGAACTCGTGGCTCACGTTGCTGAAGAACGCCGTCTTGGCCTGGTCGAGCTGGGCGAGCTCCTCCGCCCGCTTCTTCTCCTGCTCATAGGCGCGGGCGCTGGAGATGCTGGCGGCGAGCTGCCGCGCCAGGAGCTGCAGGAAGCCCCGGTACTCGTCATCGAGCGCGCGGAGCGGGCTGAGCCCGACGACGAGCACGCCCGTCGTCTCCGCGTCCGCGCCCATGGCCACCGGAAGCAGGAGGGCCCGCGTCGTGGGCTCGGGCCAGGGCCCGCCCGGGAGGGGGCCGAATCTGGAGTGGAGGTCTTCGACCAGCACCTCCTGCCCCGTGCGAGCCACGCCCTGAAGCGGCCAGGACGTCGTGTCGCCAGGGCTCAGCTCGGTGGGCGCGGCGCGCGCTCCCTGGGCCAGGCCGGCGCGGCTGACCAGGTGCGCCGTGTCGGCCTTGACGGCGTAGAGGAGGGCGAAGGGCACATCGTTGCCGGCCTGCGCGAGGACGACATCCAGCGAGCGGTAGATGTCCTCGACCTTCTTGTCGAGGGCCGTGCGGATGGACAGCTCCCGGAGGATGGCCAGCTGCCGGTCACCGACCACCTGACGCGTCGTCTCGCTCGCGATGGCGAAGAGGCCCGCGATTTCTCCCTGCTCGCCAATGGTCGGGTTGTAGGACCAGGTGAAGTAGGCCTCTTCCCTCAAGCCGCCGGGCCGCCGCGCGAAGTTGACGTTCCCGTTCTCGATGAACAGCGGCTCGCCCGTCTCGTGAACGCGCTTCATCAAGGGGCCGAGGAGGGTCCATTCCTCGGCGAGCGCCTCATTCCCGCGCGCGCCCATGGTCTGCGGATGCTTCGCGCCGAGGATGGGCCGGAACGGGTCGTTGTACAGCATGATGAGCTCCGGCCCCCAGAAGAGGATGATGGGGTAGGGGGAGCGGAGCATGGTGCTGACGGACGTGCGCAGGGACTGCGGCCAGCGCTCGAGCGGACCCAGCGGGTTTTGGGACCAGTCGATGGAGCGCATCAGGGCGCCCATCTCGCCGCCGCCCTGGATGAAGGCTTCCCCGGTGGCCGGCCGCGTCGGCGGTGGGTGCGCCTGGAGATGAGCGACCACCGCCGCGGGCACGACGGCCTTCGCCGTGCGCTCGAGCGGGAGTGAGAAGGAGAACGTGCTGCCGCCGCCGGGCGGGCTCTCCAACTGGATGCGCCCGCCGTGGCCTTCCACGATGCCCTTCGCGATGGAGAGGCCCAGGCCATGGCCCTCGCGCCGCTTCTGGGCCGCGTGCCAGTAGCGGTCGAAGATGTGGGGTTGTGCTTCGAGCGGGATTCCGGGGCCGGTGTCCGCCACGCTGAAGCGGAGGCTCCCGGTGTCCTGCTCGGACTCCACCCGCACCCGCACGGTGCCGCCGGGGGGCGTGAACTTGATTGCATTGGAGAGGAGGTTTCCGAGGACCTGGAGGATTCGCTCCCGGTCGCACGGCACCGGCGGGAGGCCGGCGGCGATGTCGGTCTGGAGCGTGACGCCCTTCTCCATCGCCTGCGGCTCGAAGGTCTCGCGCACGTCGCGGACCAGCTCCTCCACCGCGTGGGGCCGGGGCTCGAGTGAGAGGCTGCCGGAGTCGATGCTCGCCAGGTCGAGCAGGTCCCCCACGAGCCGGTTCATGCGGCCCACGGAGCGGAGGACGGAGTCCGTCTGCCTGCGCCTCCGGGCATCGCGCTCGTCCTGGCCCAGGGAGCGCTGGAGGAGCTCCGTGGCGGCGCTGATGCTGGCCAGGGGAGAGCGCAGGTCGTGACTGACGATGGCCAGCGTCTCCTCGCGGGAGCGGGTGGCTCGCTCGGCTTCGGCGAGCAGCCGGCTGGCTTCCTCTGCGTGGGCGCGCTCGGCCTGGACGGCCTGCCGGCGCAGGTGGGAGACGGTGAGCTGCGCGTTGACGCGGGCGAGGAGCTCGTTCGCGGAGAAGGGCTTGACGAGGTATTCGTCGGCGCCGCTCTTCAGGCCCTCGATGGTGGCCTCTTCTCCCGCGCGCGCGGAGAGCAGCACCACCGGGATGGTCCGGGTGCGCGGGTCCGTGCGCAGCATGCGGACCAGGTCGAGGCCGTTCATGCCCGGCATCATCACGTCGGACAGGATGAGGTCCGGGGGATGTGCCTGGGCCGCGGCGAGCGCCCGCGCACCGTCGCTCACCGCCTCCACCGTCCAGTGCGGCGACAGCAGGCGCGAGAGGTAGGTGCGCATGTCGGTGTTGTCGTCCGCGACCAGGATGCGCGCACCCGCCTGGAGCGGAGAAGGTGCCGCCTGCGCGGGGCGCGGCGCCGTGAGCGGAGCGCTGGCGTCGTTCCATTGGGAGACCTCGGCGAGGAACGCGTCAGGTCCAATCCCGGTGGGCGCGAGCGCCCGGGCCTCACCGAGCTGCTCCCGGGGCAGGTGCGCGGCGCCGGTCGGGAGGCTCACGCTGAAGGTGGTGCCCTTGCCGAGGACGCTCTTCACCGACACCTGCCCACCGTGCAGGTGCACCAGCTCCCGCACCAGGGCGAGGCCGATGCCGGTACCCTCGTGACTCCGCCCTCGCGCGCCCTCCACCCGGTGGAAGCGCTCGAAGATGCGCGCCAGCTCCGCGTCGGGGATGCCCGTGCCCGTGTCCTGGACGGTGAGCTCCACGCGCTCGCCCAGCCACTTCAGCGCGACGCGGATTCCGCCCTGGAAGGTGAACTTGAAGGCGTTGGAGATGAGGTTGAGGACAATCTTCTCCCACATCGTCGGGTCGACATAGATGGCCTCCGGCAGGGCGGGGCACTCCACCACCAGCTCGAGGTCGGCGGACGTCATCGCCGAGTCGAAGGTGCTCGCGAGGTCCCGGGTGAGCGCGGCGAGGTCCGTGGGGACGAAGGAGGCCCTGGCACGCCCCGCCTCGAAGCGGGCGAAGTCCAGCAGCGTGTTGACGAGCTTCTGGAGCCTGAGGCCGCCGCGCCGCACCAGCTCCTGGCGCTCGCGCTGTCCGGGCGGGAGCGGCTCCCGGACGTCCGCCAGGCCGTCCTCGACAGGCCCCAACATCAGGGTGAGGGGCGTGCGGAACTCATGACTGACGTTGCTGAAGAAGGCCGTCTTGGCGCGGTCCAGCTCGGCGAGGGCTTCGGCCCGTTTCCTTTCCTCCTCGTAGGCGCGGGCGTTGCTGACGGCCGTGGCGAGGTGGTCCGCCACCAGGCCCAGGAACCCGCGGTAGTCGTCGTCCAGCGGGCGGCGCGCGCTCAGGCCCACGACGAGAAAACCGTAGGCGCGCTCGGCCCCCGGACGGGAGATGGGCAGCACCCAGGCGGAGTGGGGAGACTCGGGCCACGCGCCGCCGGGCAGCTCGCCGAAATGGGCGCGCACGTCGGAGACGAGCCGGGCGCTCTGGGTTGCCATGACCTCGTGGAAGGGCCATGGGGCGCTGGCCGGGTCCTCGCTGGAGTGCGTCCATCCCGCCGTCGCCACCAGGGTGGGGTGCGTGCCCGTCTCTTCCAGCCGGTAGAGCAGGGCGAAGGGTACGTCGAAGGCGTTGCCCTCCAGCGCCCGGGCTGCTTCCCGCCAGGCTTCTTCCTCCCGCTTCACCGCCCCCGCGCGTTCCGCGAGGTCCCTCAGCGTCCGCAGCCGCCGCTCTCCGAGGACGCGGTTGGTGGTCTCCGTCACGGTGACGAGGACGCCACCGACGCCCGCGCTCTCGTCACGGATGGGGCTGTAGGAGCAGATGAAGTAGCACTCCTCGGTGAACCCGTGGCGGTCCAGGGGGAGCAGGAAGTCCGTCAGACCGACGGCCCTTCCCTCCATCACCCCTTCGAACATGGGCCCGATGATGTGCCAGATTTCCGCGAACGTTTCGCGCGTGCTCCGCCCCATGGCGGCGGGGTGCTTCGTCGAGCCCAGGATGGGGCGGTAACCGTCGTTGTACAGCTGGACGAAGTCCGGTCCCCACGCGATGTACATGGGGAAGCGCGACTCCAGCAGGATGCTCACCGCGGTGCGAAGGCTCTGGGGCCAGTGCTTCACCGCACCGATGGCCGTCTTCGACCAATCCGTGGCGCGGATGAGGGCGCCCATCTCGCCTCCGCCCGCGAGCACCTCGGCGGAGTTCTCGAAGGTTGAAGGCATGCTCGTTGTGGCTTCGCGAGAATCCGTCGAGTGCTTCATCGAGTCTTTCGCTACCACACGCCGTTTGGGGCCCAAGCCGGATGTGGACGAAGGTTGGGACGTCAACTCCGGATGACCACCTGCCGAGCCATCAGGCCCTGCCCGACAACGCCTGGTTCCCTGCCCTGAAATCCCGCCGTGGCACCTTGCGTCGAAGGCGGCGTGAGGTCAGGGAGGCCCCTGCCAGCTCGGAAGGTCTGTATCCTGGCGGCGCTGGCAGCCACCTTGCTGGCCTTCCAGGGCACGGGAGCCCAGGCCGCGTCCCAGGCTCCGGCCGCGCAGCTCGCCGCCGCCGGATGAGTCGTCCGGCTGTGGGTGCGGTGCCGCCTCGGGCGGCTTCGAGCTCGCGCTGGGGCTCGGGGCTTTCGCCCTCACGCGCCGCCGCCGCTCATGACGGGAGGCGAATCGCGGAAGACCGCCTCCATGTTGTTTCCGTCCGGGTCGAGCACGAAGGCGGCGTAGTAGCCCGGCGGGTAACCCGTCGAGGTGGGGCGGAGGCCCGGCGGGCCATTGTCGGTCCCGCCCGCCTTCAGGGCCGCGGCGTGGAAGGCGTCGACCTCGGCGCGGCTCCTGGCCCTGAAGGCCGTGTGCTGCTTCACGCTGTGCGGATGGAAACGGTCAATCCAGAAGATGGGCTGGTCGACACCGTAGCCAATGCCATCCGCACCGGTGTTCTCGGGGAGCTGGGAGACGCGGCGGAGGCCCAGCGCGCCCAGTGCCGCATCGTAGAAAGCGGCGGAACGTGCGACGTCCGCGACACCAATACCCGTGTGGTCGATCATGACGTGGATTCTCTCCTCGCCTCGCACGGGAGTCTCGAGACTTCGGGCCCGAGAGGCCGCGATGTCAGTTGCGTGGCGGGACGGAAGCGCTCTGGCCGAAGTCCGCGCCGCGAAGCCCGAGGACGCAGTCGAGCGGCAGCGGTGCCCCGGGGTCTCGCAGGAACGCGAGGGTGAGCTGCGCGCCACACGGGTTGAACGACGCGCCATGGCTGTGGCCCCGGAGCTCGACGTAGCGGGCGTGAGGCATGGACTCGAGCAACTGCCGTCCCCAGTCCGGCGGCGTGTCCGGGTCGAACTCCCCGGCGAAGACGAGCGCCGGCACGTCGCTCTTCACCGGCTCGTTCTCCACGGCGGGAACGGTCGCCACGTTCCAGGCGCGGCAGGTCTCCGCGGAGGCGGTTCCCTCGTCGACGCCTCCCAACCCCAGCGAAGGTGAGCGCTGCGCGACGACGCGAGCCGGGTCCTCGAAGGGCAGCTCCTCCGAGCACCATACGGAGAGGCGCAGGCCCCAGCTCATCGTGGACGGGCCCTGGTTGTCCTCCACCAGCGGTGTCAGCTCCGTGTAGTCACCCGCGGCCGCCCGGCTGATGATTCGGGGGACGAGGGGAATCAGGTCGACCCGGTGCAGCGCCGAGTAGAGGGCCTCGACCACCTGCGCACCGCGCACCTCCACCGGCCGTCCGCCTGTCATGGACTCCTTCAGCTTCAGGGGCAGGGGCTTGCGCTCGGCGGTGGCGACGAGCTGGGCGAAGCGCTGGCGCAGGTCGGGATATGCGGCGCCGCATTCGCGGTCGACGGCGCACCCATTGAAGACGAGGTCGAGGACGCGCTGGAGGTTCGTCGCGGACACCTCATCGAAGTTCACCTCGGGGGGCAGCACCGAATCGAGGACGACGGAGCGCACGCCGGACGGGTGCCTGCGCAGCACCGTCAACATCAGCCGCGTGCTGTAGGAGAGGCCCTGGAGGTTCCACTGCGCGTAGCCCAGGAGCTTGCGCAGGTCTTCGAGGTCGTCCGCCGTGGCCGCCGTCGTGTACCCATCCAGGTCCACACCCGAGGCAATCAGTGTCGCGCGGCAGCGCCCTGCCGCCTTCGCCAGCGCGTCCAGGGCCTTCTGTCCCCGCAGTCGACCCGCGGCGATGTCTCCCTTGAGCGCGTTGATTTCGGGGCACTCGAGCGCGGGCCGAGCCATCCGGCCTCCGCGTGGCTCCATGACGACGAGGTCCCGTTCGTCGAGCAACGGGTTGCGCTTGCCCGAGCGCAGGTGGGCCGTCGCGCTCACGCCGGGGCCGCCGGGCATGTAGAAGACGGGGTCGGCGGCCGGGTGCTCGGCGCGGCTGCGCAGGCGCATCACGGGCAATTGGATGAGACGGCTGCCGGCCTTGTTTCGATTCTCCGGAACCACCAACAGCCCGCAGTCGATGCGCTCTCCGGGTTCCACGGTGGCAGGGCAGGGGGTGGGCTCGAACCGGGGCACGGCGCTCGAAGGGGGCTGCGCAGCCGGCGCGGCGAGCGCGACGAAGAGCGAGACCACGAAGGCGGTGGTGTGCGGGAACATGGAGACCGTTAGACCCAGCCTCCGCGGGGGAGTCCAATACCGAAATCCCGCGCTGTGATAGCGAAACGGTCTCACCCATGCTCGACGCCCGACGCCTCACCTGCTTCATCGCCGTCGCGGAGACCCTGCACTTCCGCAAGGCCGCCGAGCGACTGCGACTGGCCCAGCCCGCGCTCAGCCAGCAGATTCGCCGACTGGAAGAGGAGCTGGGCTGTCAGTTGCTGCGCAGGGACCGCAGGCGCGTGGAGTTGACGCCAGCGGGCCGGGCCCTGCTGGAGGCCGGGCGGCGCGCGCTCGTCCACCTCACGCATGCGGCGGAGGCGGCACAACGTGCCGCCGCCGGACAGGAGTTGCTGCTGCGTGTCGGCTTCCTCAGCCCCGCGGCCTACTCGCTCGTCCCGGATGTCCTCCGCCGTTTCCGCGTCGAGCACCCGGAGGTCCACCTCGTGTTGCGCGAGGCGGACAGTGTGACGCTGCTGGAGGAGGTGCGGCTGGGGCAGCTCGACGTGGCCTTCGTGCGAGGCCCCATCACCGCGCCGGGCATCCGCATCGACGTGCTCCACCGGGAGCCGCTCGTCGTGGTGTTGCCGTCGGGGCACCGGCTCGCGAGGAGGGCACGGGTGCCGCTCGGGGAACTCGCCGACGAGTCCTTCATCGGCTTCCCGCGAGACACGGCACCGTCGCTGCACGACGCGATGACGGGCATGTGCCTGGAGGCGGGCTTCGCGCCCACCTTCGTCACGGAAGCGGGCGAGTGGTACACGATTGTCAGCCTGGTCGCCGCCGGGCTCGGCTGCGCCATCCTTCCAGCTTCGGTTCGTACCTTCGAGCGGAAGGGCGCCGTCTATCGAGACGTGGCGGGAACGCCCCGGCACGTGGAGCTGGCCATCGCCCGGGGGCCCACACCTCCCGGGCCGGCGCTTCGGGCTTGTCTGCGAATCGTCTCGGACGTGACGTCCGTGGACCTGCTGTGAGCGATCTCACTTCAGGAATCGACGAAGCCAGCGGCGCTCGAATGTCTCATCGATGAGCCACGGTGTGCGCTCCTCGTAGAGTCGAGGTTCGAGCACCTGGGCGAGCACGCGGTAGGGAGCTATTTCTTCCTGGGTAGTTGCATCACCCGTCAGTGGCCACTCGCTCAGGCGCACGAGAAGGCGTTCGTCACCCAGGGCTTGGAGTGAAACGCTGGAGGGAAGTCGCTGGCGGAGGGACTCGATGCCGCCCAACTGGCCCAGTAGCGGCCGGCCAAGAAAGGTGAGCCAGTAGGCCCCTCGGGCCCGCGTGCCGATGGAGCGGGCCGTGGGGCGGAGGTTGTAGACGTCCAGGCCCGGGTAGCGGAGGCAGAGTTCCTGGATGGCTTGCCTGGCAGCACCGCGAAGGCCACCGGGAGAGATGAAGGCAGGGCTGACGTAGCCAAAGCTCCAGGGCAGTTCCTCCGCCAGGGCGAGCGCCAGGTCCCGCACGTGGTCAGGACCATGCTCCAGCAAGAACTCCGTGGGCAGGGTGAACGCCGCCGCGCTGACGGCCTCCTCGTGGCCCTGCCACGCGGGGGCGTCCAGCCACTTGCCCGTGTACTCGAAGCCATGGGCGCCCACCTCGGTGTGGCTCTCCTGCAGGCGCGCTTCGCTTCCGTTGGGCCAGGGAGTTTCGAGCAGTTCCTTGCGGACAGACTCCCAACCCGCGTCGTCCAGCGGAGCCCACTCACCATCTGGCATGGTGTACCAGGCCAGCGCCTGGGCGGGGACTGCACGGCGGTAGGCCTGCACAGCCCGCCACAGGCCCGCGGCCACGTCACCGTGGGAGCGCCTCATGAAGAAGCAGAAGAGCAGGCCATCACGAAGCACCACCCGACCTCGGGTGTCGCGGATGCGGAACGAGGGAAGCGACGTGGTCACCGGAAGACTCCCGTCGGTGAGAGGATGACAGCCTTGCAGCCCAGCGCTTCCGTGTAGACGGTGCCCTGGTCGGACCCGGCGAAGGCGCTCTTCGGGCCATACCGTTTGACGTGTGTCAGGCGTCGGCAGGGTCCACGCGGGAGAGGAGCTGGACTCCGTCGCACATGGGGCAGAATGAAGTGAAGCCCTCCAGCTCCGCGTCCGGGGGCATGTCCGGGAAGCGGAACCTCGCCATGACGCTGGGTGGGTCGAAGGCCTCGCTCCAGCCGCACTTGTCGCACGGGGCGATGTGCCAGCCCTCGCGCTCCTGGAGGTACTGCGGGGTGACGTGGAGCGGGTGATACAGGCCCGCGCCACTCAGGAAGCGGAGCTCCTCGCCCTGGTGGATGTCCTGGAGCCCATGGGGCGCGTTGAGGAGTCGGGCGACGTAGACCCACGTGTCGCCGGAGTACCGGCGCTGGAACTCCTCCTGGGAGAGCTGTGTCTGCCCGGGCCTGTAGAGCACCCGTCGCGAGGGGCCCCGCTCCGCGCGCAGGACGCGGACCCAGCACAGCTCGGGCCGGCGGCCTGTCCGTCGCGGCTCTCCGTCATGCACCAGCACCTCCAGGTCATTCGGGTGGCTCTCGTGGAAGCGGCCCTGGAGGTGCGGGTCCTGGCGCCAGGGGGACGCGGGGGCGGGCTGCGGCCCGAAGTGGACGAGCCAGGCGGGCGTGGCCGGCAGGCCGCGCGCGGCGACCTCCTCCGCCGTGAGCGCACGAAGCGGGAATCCCATGGGGAGGCGAACGGTGACGCCCGGGCGCTCCGCCAGCTCCGCCACGCTCTCACGGTCTCCCTTGGCGGACAGGCCCGCATCGGGGTCGACGTACACGTACCCGAGGAAGCGCTCCTGGAACTCCCATGGCAGCTGCATCCACACCCAGCATCCCCAGGGGATGGGGCCTGCCGGCCTCGCCTTCGGCACGGGCGCTGCCGTCTCCGGGGTGGCCAAGGGCTCGGGCGTGCGCGGAGCGGGCGTGCCACGAAGCTTCTTGCGGAGCCAGTCGAACATGCCTCCATTTTGCCACCGCTCCCTCCCGCATGGCAGTGGAGTAGCCTCCCGCCGGCCATGGGATACAAGCGCAACGTGATTGCAGAAGCGCGAAGGGGCGTCTGGCTCTTCCTGGGGCTGGTTCCCTGGCTCGTCGGAGCGGCCCCCGTGCCGACGGAGCCCGCGGAGCAACTGGTAGGAGTCTGGGGGAGTGAGCGTGTCCTCGGGCCACAGGTCCGAGGGGAACTGACGTTGGTGCGAAGTGAGGGCGCCTGGCGCGCACGCATCGCGGGCTTCGACGTCCCGGCCCGGGTGGACGGTGGGAAGGTCTCCGTCGTCTTCCCTGGAGGCCAGGGCGAGCTGCGGGGGACGCTGGCGGAGGACGGCCGGCGCATCACCGGCCATTGGATTCAGCCGCGGGTGCTGATGAGCGGCATGAAGTTCGCCACGCCGGTGGAGCTGCGCGCGCTCCAGGCGGATGTCTGGCGTGGCGAGGTGGCGCCCCTGGAGGATCGGTTCTCGCTGTACCTGGTGGTCCGGAAGCAGCCGGACGGCTCCGTGAGTGCGTTCATCCGCAACCCGGAGCGGAACTTCGGCAACCGGATGCTGTTCCGGGTCGGTCTCCAGGGCAGCGCCGTCCGTCTCACGCCCTCGCCTGGGAACGTGCAGATCGAGGGCACATTCGACGCGCAGGCTGGGCGGCTGTCGCTGCGCCTGCCGTCCATGGACACGACGTTCGACTTCACCCGCCGGGAGCGGACCCAGGCCGTGGGCCTCCATCCCCGCACGCCCGCGCCGGGCCCCTACGTCTACCAGCGGCCCATCGCGGAGGAGGACGGCTGGGCAACGGCCTCCCTTGCCGAGGTCGGCATGGACGTCCAGCCCCTCCGCCAGCTCGTGCAGCGCATCCTCGACCAGGAACCCGGCCCGGAGTCCGCGCCGGCCATCCAGGGACTGCTCGTCGCTCGCCTCGGGAAGCTGGTGGTTGAAGAGTACTTCCAGGGCTTCGACAAGGAGCGCCCCCATGATCTGCGCTCCGCGTCGAAGTCCTATGCCTCCGTGATGATTGGCATCGCGCTGGACCAGGGCGCACCCTTCACCGTGGACACGCCGGTCCTCTCGATGTTCCCCGAGTACAAGGGGCGGCTCGCGAATCTGGACGCGCGCAAGCGCAAGCTCACCGTCGCGCACCTGATGACCATGTCGACGGGGCTGTCCTGCGACGACGATGACCCGGCCTCACCTGGAAACGAGGACCGGCTCGAGGACGACGTACCGGACTGGTACAAGTACACGCTGGACCTTCCGATGGTGCGCGAGCCCGGCGAGAAGGCCGTGTACTGCTCGGCGAACATCAACCTGCTGGGCGGCGTCCTGCGCAATGCCACGCGCATGTGGATTCCGGAGTTCTTCGAGAAGAACCTCGCCACGCCGCTCCAGATGCGCGGCTACCACCTGGACCTGATGCCCACGGGCGAGCAGTACCTGGGCGGTGGCATCTACATGCGCCCGCGCGACGCGCTCAAGCTCGGGCAGCTCTACCTCTCCGGGGGCACGTGGAATGGACGGCGCGTGGTGAGCCAGGCGTGGGTCGAGCGCTCCACGGCGAACCACGCGACGATGGGGGATGGACGGACGTATGGCTACACGTGGTGGCGCCACGAGCTCCGCGTCGGCGACCGCGTGTATTCAGAATACGAGGCCAGCGGAAACGGGGGACAACTGGTGATGGTCGTCCCCGAGCTCGACCTCGTCGTGATGTTCACCGCGGGCAACTACAACCACGTGGCCATCTGGAGGAAGTTCCGGGAGGAGCTCCTGCCTCGGTTCATCCTCGGTGCTGTCACCTCGAAGTGAGAGGCGGTGCGCCGCGAGGCTGGATGGGAGCTCGGGACCGTCGCCCCCAGAAGACGAAGAGCGCGAGCGCGACGAGCAGGAAGTTGAAGGGCGTATTCGCGGCCTCGCCGCGCGAGACGTGGAAGACAATCGCGCTGACCTGGAGTGCCGCGCAGCCCAGCGCGGCGAGGACGCTCAAGCCCGGCTTGATGCGCGTGAGCGAGGGCAGGACGATGCCGAGCCCGCCGCACAGGTCGATGACCGCCGTTGCATACAGGAACGCTTCCGGAACCTCTCCTGCCCACGGAATCATCGCGGCGAGCGCCGAGACGGGAGTCAGGAGCTTCCAGAGGCCCGTGCCGGCGAAGACGATTCCCAGGAGCGCCTGGACGACCCACAGGCCGGCGGGAAGAGCTTTGGACGGCTTCGCGCTGCCGCCGATGGGAGCAGTCACAGTCATGGCATTCCTCGTGGTCTTGCTGGTTACTTTCATGTGCCTGGTCACGAATGGTGACCCTGGCTATCTCGCATACCGTGCGGACGCCGGACAGGAGGCACATTGATGTCACTAGGGAACGGAAAGATGACCAGGCGCTACGACGACGACTGCGTCGCGACGCGTGAAATCCTGAGCCTGGTCGGGGACAAGTGGAGCGTGATGGTCATCGTCAACCTAGGCGAAGGGACGATGCGCTTCAGCGACCTCAAGCGCGCCATCGAAGGAATCTCGCAGCGCATGCTGACCCTCACGCTGCGCGGCCTCGAGCGAGACGGGCTCGTGACGCGGACCGTCTTCCCGACGATTCCGCCGCGCGTGGACTACGCGCTCACGCGGCTTGGACAAACACTGCTCGAGCCGGTGACCGGGCTCGCGGTCTGGGCGCAACGCCACCGGCCGGAGATCCAGCGCGCCCGCGAGGCCTTCCAACGCGCTGCCACGTCGAAGTGAATCCTCTGCAAGCGGGTGGACTTCACCGTCGTCGACCCTTCGCTGGCCGGAGCAGGCCGTGGGGCGTTCGAAAACGAAGAGGCCGCCCCGGGCTGAGTCCCCGGGACGGCCTCTGTCTGTGCTTCGCCGAGCCGCGGTGGGCTACGGGTTGACGGTCATGTCGCCGAGCTGCGCCGGCTCGAAGGACGTGGTGCCCAGGTTGCTGCCAGCGCCGTTGTTGTCGCAGTACGTCCAGTTCAGGCCGTCGTCCAGGCTGAAGCGGTACGCGTAGGCGTAGTGCGTGGTGGCCGCCACCGTGGGGGCGGTGAGGGTGCCCGCGAACTCCAAGTCGTTGCCAACCTTCACGTTGAAGGTCGTCGGGAAGTAGCGCCAGGTGGTGGCCGTGGTGGGGTTGCTGCTCAGCGGGCCGTAGCCCACCTCGGCCTTGAGGCCCGCCACCGGGCCCGGGTTGGCGTCCGTGAGGCCCCCCTCGTAGAGCCGGCCGTAGATGGTCTCCGTCTGCTGACCCCGGATGACTGTCGTCGTGTTCGGATACTGGAGGATGCAGTAGTCCGCCTGGGCCGGGTTGGACGACCCATTGAGCACGCCCGTGAAGGTGAAGCCGCTGGGGAGGGGCACCACGGTCGACCCGGCGTTCACGGGGTAGGTCAGCACCACGTCCACCCCGTTCACGGGGTAGGTCAGCACCACGTCCACCCGGCCCACCGTGGCGTTGGCGGGCACGGTGTTGCAGGTGAGGGTCGTGGAGCTCGTATACGTGCAGCTGAACGTCACGGTGCCGATCTTCACGGTCATTCCCAACACGAAATCCGTCCCGGTGATGACGACGTTGCTCGTCGTCACGGTGGCCGAGGCCAGGGTGGTGTTCGGGGAGATGCCCGTCACCGCCATCGACACCGTGTCATTGGGCAGTCCCGGCGTCGGGGTGGGGTCGAAGTGGAAGTCGGTGTTGTTGTTGTTCGTGTCGAGGCTCGCCGTGTTGCGGGCCAGGGTCGAGTTGGAGGGCGGGTAGATGGCCACGGTGCCCTCGACCATGCCCAGGCCCACGGTGATGCTCGGGACGGTGTAGCTCGCGATGTTGGTGGCCAGCGGGGCGGTGAGGGAGACGCGCTGCGTCACCGTCCCGTGGCCTGGAGGACACCGCCGTCCAGGAAGGTCTCCAGCGCCTGAGCCAGGGCCCCGGGGTCGACCGCGTGGGTCTGCCCCTCCAGTGTGCGGTGTCGCGCCCCGGGAATGGCACGTGCGAGGGTCTGGATCGCCTCGCGCATCCAGGGCGGGCTCGCGCCTCCGTCCATGACGAGCGTCGCCGAGCGCACGGCCGGGACCTGCGCGAGCCGCTGTGCACCCCGGGCCGTGATGCGCAGGTCATGGCCGAGCGTGTGGGCGAGCCGCTCGAGGCCGGTCCACATCGGCGACGTCCGCATCCGTGCGACGGCTGGCTCGGGCAGCTGCATCACCTGGGTGAAGTAGCGCTCGACCGCCTCCGCGCGACGTCCCCCCACGGCGGCCTCGTCGAGCTGTGTTGCGAGGGCCTCGAAGACCTTCGCCCGGCTCGCATCGAGGATGACCGGGGGCTCGTAGAGGACGAGCTTCGGGATGGCGAGTCCTTGAATGGCGGCGTCGAGGGCCAGGAGGCCGCCGGACGAGTTGCCGAACACGAACGCGGACCCGCCGGCCGCGGTGATGAGCGCCGAGAGGTCCTGCACCTCCCGGTCGACCGCGGAGGGGGGCGTGTCCCCGCTGTCCCCGCGGCCGCGCCGGTCGTAGCTCAGCACGGTGAAGCGATGCGCGAGCAGCGCCGCCAGCGGCGTGCCCGACGTCGGGGCCGTGCGGTCGCAGAACGCGCCTCCGACCAGGATGAGCGCAGGGCCCTTGCCCGTCTTCTCGTACGCGATGGACGTTCCGTCAGCGGACTTGACGCTTTCGAGTTTCATGGCAGCTCCTTTCAGGCAGAACCCGGGCGATAGCCGTGGGTGCGGAACGGGACGCCGAGCTCGCGGCAGACTTCCGAGAGGACCTCCGGCGAGTGGTAGTAGTTGCGCAGCCGCGCAATCCGGTCGCCTTCCACTTCGACCCGCACGACGGCATGCACCTCCTCCCCCGACCACCAGAGGAAGAGCGACTCGCCCCGGTGCGCACGGAGCTCACAACGCGGCGGGGCCACGAGCTCGAAGCCACCCTCGGGGCAGCCGAAGAGCGTCCCCTGCAGTGAGGTCGCCCGGATGACCTCGGCTCCGTGCTCGACCTTGAACCCCGGGTACTCCAGCGTCGCGGTATCGAGGAGGAGCGCCGTGAGGCGCTCGAGGTCCCGCGCGTTGAAGGCGTCACAGAAGGCGTCGAGCACGGCTGGCGCCACGGGGACCTCGCGCACCGGTTCCGGCGTCACCAGCCTGGCGCGCCCCCTGTGCAGGGCGGCCTTGATGGCTCCGGTCGTGGTGGAGAGCGCCTCGGCGACCTCCTCCAACGACAGGCCGAAGGCGTCCTTGAGCACGACCGAGGCTCGCTCCTGGGGTGAGAGCTGAGCGAGCAGCGTCCCCGCGCCCTCACGCGTCGACCGGGGGTCTGTATGCGTCGCCGGGCCAGGGGACTCGGGGTCGATGACAGCCGGAAGCTCGCGCGTCTGACGCATCCGGTTGAGCCAGAGGTTGGAGGCGACACGAAAGAGCCACGCCCGCGGATTGCGCGGCGGTGCTGCCATGAGGCCGAGACTCACGAACGCCCTGGCCAGCGTGTCCTGGGTCATGTCCTCGGCATCCCAGGGGCTGCGCGTCAGGTGCCGGCAATACCGGTAGAGGTCTGGCCGGAGCGGCTCGTACGTATCGAGGAAGCGACGCCAGGACGCGTTGACGGCGTCGCCCAGCGGGTTAGCGGGTGGAGTGCTCATGACCAGAAGACACGCGACGGGTGGAAAAGGATACGGGCGCTCCTCGCCGCTGACGGACGAGCGGGGGCCAGGTCCCTTGTATGCGGTGCGGGCTCAGGGGAGCCGGAAGACGCGCAGGTTCTCCTCTCCCTTGCGCACGTAGACGAGGGCGTCGTGCGTCGCCAGGTAGAAGAAGCGGTTCTTGACGAGCTCGTGCCACCCGTCGAAGGCGCCCGCCTCGTACTCCGGCGCCTCGCGGAGCGTGAGGGCCACCGGGTCGACCTCGAAGGTCCGGTACTCGAAGCTCCCATCCCCGTCGCGGTCGTACCGGAACGCGGCGATGTAGCGGTTGAGCGGTGGCACGTAGGCGAAAATCTGTCCCTCGAAGTCACCGCTGAAGCAGCGGGAGACCTCGAGCTCGCTCTTCAGGTGCAGGAAGCCCCACTCCCCCGTGTCCATGTCGTACGTGACCAGCCGCGGAGGAAAGGTGTCGTGTTGCGCCTCCGGGGCGGGGAAGCTCACCAGCTTGCGACCCACCCTGACCATCTGGGCGAATTGCCACGCGGGGGGAGTGATGACCTCCCAGTTCCAGGCCTGGTCGTCGGTGTCGAAGGACCACCACTTCGAATAGTTGTAGTTCTCCGTGGGGCCGAAGAGGTACCGGTGTTTCACCTCGTCCCAGAACGTCCAGCCGGCCGCGCCGCCGTAGCCGGTCGCCCCGTCGTAGGTGGCACCCGGGGTGTTGAAGGGGTTGTGGCGCTTCCAGGTGTGGGTGGTCAGGCTGTAGCGCCACATCCGCCGGACGCCAAAGGCGACCTCCTGGAGGTCCGGGTTGTAGACGAGCCCGTTGTACGTGTGGCGGGCCACCGGGTGGCCAGTCGAAGCGGCGGGCCGGCTCGGGTCGAAGAACTCATCCCCGTAGACGTCGCTGTCCGGGTGGGCCTTGGAGTACTCCGCCGCGGGCGGGTAGTAGCTGTACGTGTTCCCGTAGACGACGCCCGTCCAGTTCGCCGGGTTGTCTGGGAGCTGCTCGATGCTCCAGCGCATCTTCGCCATGTCGAAGCGGTAGACGCCGTTGTTGGAGCTGTCGCCGTGCCCGCCGCCGAAGGCCCACCAGCGGGCGCGAGGCGCGTCGACCGCCACGCCGGAGTAGGCGTTGATGACCCCGGCGATTCCCCCGGAGCCGAGATCCCTGAAGCCGGGAAGCGCCGCCTTGACCTCTGCGTCGAGCGAGGTGAGCGGCGTTCCAGAGACCTGGATCCACCGCCCCTTGGGGACGAGCGCCCACGACGCCGCGTTCACGAGCCCCGTCGCGTCACGCCCGGGGGTCCACACGTTGCCCTCGAGCGTGCCGGTGTCCGTGCCGTTGCCCCAGGTGAACGAAGGAGGCGGTGGTGGCGGATTCCCCGCGTCGGGTGGAGGACTGCCTGCATCGGGTGACGGATCCTCCTGGGGCGGGTCCTCCGACGACGAGCTGCAGCCAGCGAGCACTCCCGTGACAGAGAGCGCCAGGATGAGAATCCAAGATGACGAACGTTGGCCCAGACTGACTGCGGACATGCTCCACTCCTCGACAGGATTGCTGAACGGCCACACCTCGCGCGGAAGGAACGCCCGCGCCGGGGAGGTCCTCAGTCGCAAGTGACATGCCATGGGGCACTTGCATGGACTCACCTGGAGGCATGGCTCATGGCGCAGGCCCTGCGCCCTGGATGCACGGGGGGCCAACCCCACATCGTGTGGCCCACGTGCCCCACAGGCGCCGCGTTTCGTAAGGAGCCGGACCTGACAACCGGGTTGCTTCAGTTGTTCCAGTGCACTATGGCCAGCCGAAGTGGCCCGTGTCGCGCCGGATTGAGGTCAAGGACCTGACGCCATGAAGAAGCTGAGCGCTGAGTCGAAGCTCCAGAGGCTGCTTCGAATCTTCGAACGGACGGGCGACCGAGGGGCGTATACACGTCCGTTCGCCGAGCTCCCCGCTGACGTCCAGATACGTCTGATGGAGCAGGTCATGGTGCGCTCCGATGAGCTTCCGGTCATCGCCTGCTTTCGCGACCCGATGGAGTGGGTCCTTCTAACGACTGAGCGGGTGGTCATCCGCCAGTCGGAGGAGGTCGTGACCCTTCCCTGGAGCGAGCTCAAAAACGCGACAACGGACATCGCCCATGTCAATCAGATGCTGGCGATGGGGCCGGCCGGCAAGCTGGCTTTGAGTCGCCTGACGCTGGTTCGTCACACGGGCGAGGCGCTCGAGGTCGAGTTGGAAGCGGGACCACCGTTCTTTGGATTCTGGAACGTGCTCAAGTCGATTGCCTCTTGAGCGGTTCCAGGCTCGCCGCGAGCCGCCAGCCCTTGGCGCGCTCCTGCTCCTGCCAGAGCGCTGCGTAGACGCCGCGCTTCGCGAGCAGCTCCTCGTGCGTGCCTGTCTCCGCGACGCGCCCCTTGTCGAGCACGACGATGCGGTGCGCCCGGCGCACGGTGCGCAGGCGATGCGCAATCACGACGACAGTCTTCTTCTTGACCAGCTCGTCCACCGCGCGCTGTATCTCGGCCTCCGCCGACGCATCGACCGAGGCGGTCGCCTCGTCGAGGAGCACGACGGGCGCGTCCTTGAGGATGGCGCGCGCGATGGACAAGCGCTGGCGCTCGCCGCCCGAGAGGGTTCCGCCTCCTTCCCCGAGGACGGTGTCGTAGCCGTTCGGCAAGGCGGTGATGAAGTCGTGGGCGCGCGCGGCCTTCGCTGCACGCTCGACTTCCTCGCGTGAGGCGTCCGGCCGCCCGACACGGAGGTTCTCGAGGATGGTCCCGGAGAAGAGGACGACGTCCTGGAACACCATCGCGAGGTGCTGGTGCAGTTCCTCGAACGGCATGTCGCGAATGTCGACGCCGCCGATGCGGATGGCACCCGGGCGCGGGATGTCCCACAGGCGCGCCACGAGGTGGACCAGCGTCGACTTGCCCGAGCCCGAAGCGCCGACGAGCGCGGTGAGCGAGCGCTCGGGGAATGTCACCGAGACGCCGTCGAGCACGGCCTCGTCTTCGTACGCGAAGGACACGGAGTCAACCTCCACGTCGAACGTCTGGGGCGATGCCGCTCTCGCGGACGACTCCGCCAGCGGCTTCTCCGCGAGCAGCCGGTCGACGCGACCGAGCGCGCGCTGAGACGCTCGAAGCAGGAGCAGCGCCATACCGAGATCCGCCACCTGGCGCACGACGCCCACCGTCACGATGAGGAAGACGAGCAGCACCCCGGGTTGAATCGAGCCGCGCAGCGCCAGCGCGCTTCCAGCGTACGCCACCGCGACGAAGCCCACCTCGACGACGAAGCCGAACACGGCGAGCAGCGGAGAGGGCAAGACATCGGCGCGGATGAGGGCGTCACGCAGGCGCTCCATGGCCTTCACGAGGCGCTGGTAGACCTCGCCGTGTCGGCCGAACGCGCGAAGCACGGCGATGCCCTGCACGTATTCGACGACGCGCGCGCTCACGTCCGCCGAGGACTCGAGCACGGCCTCGATCTCGCGCACGAAGATGGGTGTGGTCGCAGCCATCACGAGGAGCGCCACCGGTAGCGCGGCGAGGATGACGAGCCCCAGGCGCCAATCGAGAAAGCAGAGGCCGAGGCCGACCAGCATCGGCAGTGCGAAGCTCGACGTGAAGATGGCGATGGTGTGCGACCACACGTCCTCGACGAGCGCGACGTCGGTGGTGAGCACGCCTGCCAGCTCACCGCTCCTTCGCTGCGTGAAGAACCCCATCGGCAAGCGTCGCAGGTGATCGGCTGTACGGATGCGCGTCTGCCCCATGAGCGTGTGCGCGGAGATGAAGATGTTGGACATCGCCCCGCCCGAGAACGCGAGGCGCAGCAGCGCTGAGAGCGCGATGCCACCGGTGAGCCACCATGTCAGGTGCATCGTCAGCCGGTGCTCGAGCGCTTCGCGAACGAAGAAGAGGACCAGGGCGTAGGGCGCGGCGACGGTGAGCGCCTCGGCAAAGGCGAAGAGCAGGCCACGGCGGAGACGTGCGTCCCTTCGGCCAGCGAGCCGCTCGCCGAGCATGAAGATCTCCCCGAGCATCACGCCACCTCCTGCGCGGTGGCGGGTGTGCCCGGCTCGCCCAGCGACCAGTCGAGCGCTTCGGTGTGGCTGCGCCAGAGACGTTGGTACAACGCGCAGCGCGCGAGCAGCTCGTCGTGCGCACCCTGGTCGTTCACGCGGCCTCCGTCGAGGACGACGATGTGGTCGGCGGTGGCGATCGTCGACAGCCGGTGCGCGACGACGAGCACCGTCCGCCCCGCGCACAGCTCGGAGAGCGCTTCCTGGATGCGCGCTTCGTTCTCGGGGTCGGCGAAGGCCGTCGCCTCATCGAGCAGCAGCACCGGCGCGTCCTTGAGGAGCGCGCGCGCAATCGACAGGCGCTGCTTCTCGCCCCCCGAGAGGCGTGCGCCGCGCTCACCGAGCAGCGTGTCGTACTTCCTGGGGAGCGCCTGGATGAAGTCGTACGCACGCGCGGCGCGACACGCGGCATCGATCTGCGCATCGGTCGCCTCGGACCGAGCGAGACGAAGGTTCTCGCGAATGGTGCCGTGAAAGAGGAACACGTCCTGGAACACCATCGAGATGTGCGAGAGCAGCTCGTCGAGCGGGAGCGCGCGCACGTCGACGCCGCCGAGCTCGACCACGCCGTGCGTCGCCTCCCATAACCGGGGCACGAGCCGCACGAGCGTCGTCTTGCCCGCGCCCGAGGGTCCGACCAGCGCCGTGACCTTGCCCGCCGGCGCTTCGAAGGAGACGTCGCGGAGGACCTCGGGTCCGCCGTCCTCGTAACGGAAGCCGACGCCACGGAACGCGACGCCATTGTGCGCGGGCTGGGCGACGCTCGCGGGAGTCTCGAGGTCCGGCGCGGCGAGGATGGCCTGGATGCGCGCGTTGCCCGCCTGGATGCGGTCGACGTTGCCCCACGCAAACATCAGCCGCATCATCGACATGAGGAGCTGTGGCCCGAGCACGAGGAAGAGCACGAGCGACTCGAGCGAGAGCGTGCCGCGCGTGTAGAGCCAGCCGCCCATGGGCACGAGGACGACGAGGCTCGAGCCGATGAGCGCGCCAAACGCGCCGTAGCCACGGCCGTTGGTGCGCATGAACCCCTCCATCCACGCGAGCCCCTCTTCGATGGAGCGCGAGAGGTCGCCGAAGCGCTGCGCGGACAGGCCGAAGGTCTTGATGACGTGGATGCCCCGGAGGTATTCGAGCAGCGAGCTGTTCATCCGGCTCTGGATTTCGTTCCACTGCTGATGCGCCTTGCCGACGTCGCGCATGGCGACAGCCATCGCCACGACGGCGAGCGGCGCCATCACGAGGCTTGCGAGGGCCATGCGCCAGTCGACCCACAGGAGGGCGACGGCCGTCGCGAGCGGGACGACGAGCGCGGTGACCGCATCCGGGAAGTGGTGAGCGACGAACGCCTCGATCTGGTTCACGTCGTCCATCAGCGTCTTCTTCAGTTCCCCGGCGCCACGACGGCTGAAGAACGAGAGCGGAACGGCGCCGAGCTTCTTCGCGAGCCGCAGGCGCAGCTCATGAAGGGTGCGGTACGCGGCGACGTGCGCCAGCATGTTCGCCGCGGCGACGAGGACGTAGCGCAACGCGAGCGCGCCCGCGGCGACGAGGGCGAGCGAGCGAACCGCGTCGAGGTCCGGCGGCGTTGCGTAGATAGAAGTAGCCATGCGCGCGACGACGAAGAACGGCACCAGCGCGAGGGCTGCCGCCAACGTCGACGAGAGCGCGGCTCCGGCGACGAAGGGCCCCTGCAGCCCGAGGAGCGCTCCGAGGCCCTTGAGCGAGCGTTCATTGGGTTCCATGCCGCCGAGGAAACCTCGGGGGCAGGCACCGGGTATTGGATCTTTTTACCCGTGGACCTGGTCGCAGTAGCCGGGCTCGGCGGCCAGCGCGGCACCACGTAAGCACACCTGGTTCTCGAATATGACTTGACGGGTATATGAACGGCGAGGTATATGACGCTCGTGGAATCATCGTTCGCCATCATCGCGGAGCCCCACAGGCGGGCCATCTTGAGCCTGCTGCTCTCGTCCGAGCGCTCCGTGGGCGAGCTCGAGCACGAGCTTCAACTGTCGCAGCCGTCCGTCTCCAAGCACCTGCGAGTGCTGCGAGAGGCCGGGTTCGTGGAGTCACGAATTGAAGCGCAACGCCGCCTCTATCGACTGAGACCGGAGCCACTCATGGAGCTCGACGCATGGCTCGTTCCCTTCCGGCGCTTCTGGTCAAAGCACGTCGATGCCCTGGAGCAACACCTGGACAAGATGGAGGAGGCGCCCCCAGTGAAAGGAAAGAAGAAACATGAGAAGCCGTGAGCAATACGCGCCGGGTGCCGCTTCTGGCGCTGAGGTTCGAAAAGAGGGAGAGAAGTGGACGCTCGTTCTCGTCCGCGACCTGCGCCATCCTCCTGCAAAGGTCTGGAAGGCGCTCACGGAACCCGAGCATCTGCGCGAGTGGGCTCCGTTCGATTCTGACCGGAACCTCGGTACCGTTGGCACCGCGAAGCTCTCGACAGTGGGGGCGCCGAAGCCACTTGTCTCCGAGACCCGGGTGAAGCGGGCCGACGCGCCCAAGGTGCTCGAATACAGCTGGGGGGAACAGGACATCCGCTGGGAGCTGGAGCCGCAGGGAGGCGGCACCCGGCTCACGCTCTGGCACAACATCGAGCGCGGCTTCATCGCGTGGGGCGCCGCGGGCTGGCACATCTGCTTCGACGTCCTCGACCGGTTCCTCGCGGGTGAGTCGATTGGACGCATCGTCGGCGGCGAAGCGATGAAGTTCGACGGCTGGCAGCGATTGACCTCCGAGTACGCAAAGCAGTTCGGCGTTGAGACCCCCGGTTGGCCGTCCAGCGCCCCGAAACGTTGAAACGAGGAAGGAAGAACCCCATGGAATCGACCCTGCAGAATCCGGCCACCGTCGCCGCCAGGACCACCCCCAAGGCCACGACCATCGGCTATTGGATCGTCACCGCGCTCTTCTGCCTGCAGATGAGCTTCACCGCCTACGCACAACTGCGCCTGCCGGAGGTGGCGCAGGCGTTCACCCACCTCGGCTTCCCCGACTACTTCCGGGTGGAGCTCTCGTGGGCCAAGCTCCTCGGCGTGGTGCTGATGCTTGCGCCGGTGCCGGCGCGGCTCAAGGAGTGGGCCTATGCCGGCTTCGGCATCAACATCGCTTCGGCGCTCATCGCCCACCTCGCGGTCGGCGATGGCCCGGAGGCGTGGGGCTTCGCGGTGGCCACCGGCGTGCTCTGGGGGCTCTCGTACTTCTTCTGGCGCCGCCTGCAGGCCACGCCGACGAGCGCCTGACCGCGCACCGCACCTTCGCAGACGTATTGAGCCTTACGCTGAGCGCAGCAAAAACAGATGCGAGAGTTGGAGCTGTATATGAAGAAGACCGTTCCGGTGGAATCTGCGTCAGCATTGATCGATGAGAAGATCAAAGGACTTGGGGACTGGCGCGGGAAGACGCTCGCGAAAGTGCGCAAACTCATCCACGAGGCGGACCCTGAGATCGTCGAAGAGTTGAAGTGGATGGGGACTCCCGTCTGGTCCCACGGCGGCATCATCTGCACGGGAGAGACTTACAAGAGCCACGTCAAGATGACCTTTCCCAAGGGAGCTGCGTTGATGGACCCTTCAGGTCTATTCAACTCCAGCCTCGACGGGAATGTCAGGCGCGCCATCGACATCCACGAAGGCGACAAGATCAATGAGTCGGCCTTGAAGGCGCTCATCCAAGCTGCAGTGGTGCTCAATCTCGAGGGCAAGAGCAAGCCGAAGCCCCGGCGAGCGAGCAGCAAGCGGGCCGACTAGCTTCATCGCAGGTCCCGGCCGAAGCTCCTCTCCTGTGGGAAGAGCTTCGGCACCAGCCTCCTGCCCGGCCCCACGGCAGGAGCCGAGGACGGGCCGCTCACATTCGTTCGCCGGGCAATTGGCTGGCTTGCTTCACCCAAGCGGCGAGCTGAGCCTCGTCGAGCGGGTCGTCCTCGTGGATGTCGAGGTAGCGCGTGTCCTGGCTCTTGGACTCGCCGGGGGGGACAGGACGCAGCGACATGCCGCGGAAGAAAGTCACCTTGACGTACTTCGTGAAGCAATGGAATCCGAGGAACCAGCTCTGGTCCTCGACTCCGTACAGCGGCGTGTTCCATTTGATCGCCTTGCGCACGCCGGGGACGGTGCGCGCGATGAGCGCGTCGAGGCGGCGCCCGACGTCGCGTTTCCAGCCCGGCATGGCCGCGATGTAGGTCTGCACGGGGGCGTCGCCGTAACCTTTCGCGATCTGAGGATTGCCGCCAGAGAGGAGGCGCGGCTTTGCGGCCACCGCGGAGCCTTTGCTCCTGGCTGCGGTGGCTTTGGGCGCTGCAGCGCGCGCCGGCAGTTTCTTCGCCGCGGCCTTCTTTACGACCTTCGCCGACTTCTTGGATGTCTTGCCGGCCATTGTGTTCACTCCATGAGTGTGGTGGCTCCGACCCCGGAGGGCCAACCACGAAGGACGAAGCAGGTCATTCCAACTGCTCAAGGATAAGCTGCCGACCCAGGCTGCCGAGGTCAATCTCCACGTCATCCGCGTCAGCTTCATCCGTTCACGCGTCATCTGCGTTGACACTCACCGATGCCGCCTGGCTTGCCCGCGCATAGCGGCCCGGAGACTGGCCCACGTGTCGGCTGAACGCCGTACTGAAGGTGCTCGCCGAGCTGTACCCGACGCGCTCGGCGACCTCGGCGATGGCGAGCTCCCGGCGGCGAAGCAGCCCCCGCGCAACGGCCATCCGCCAGTCCAGCAGGTACTCCATCGGGGGCAGCCCCACGGTGCGCGTAAAGCGAGCGAAGAATGCCGAGCGCGAAAGCGCCGCGCTCTTCGCGAGCTGCGCCACCGTCCACGGCCGCGTGAGGTGACCGTGCAGCTGCCGTATCGCGGGTGCGAGCCGCGCATCCGCCAGGCCGCGCAGGAGCCCCGGAGGCGCGTCGTCGCTCGAGGTCGACCGCAGCGCCTCGATGAGCAGTAGCTCCACGAGCCGCGTGAGCACGAGGTCGCGGCCCGAGCGCTGCTCGCTCGTCTCGTCGCCGACGAGTCGTACCAGCACGGAGAGTCGCTCCACGCCGCACACGTGCACCTGAGCCGGGAGCAACGACACCATCAGGGCCGCGTCAGGCGAGTCGAAGACGAAGTAACCGCCGAGCAGGCGCACGTCGGGATGGCCGCCACGCGTGCCGTGACGCACCTCACCCTTCGGAGAGGGCGTCACCTTGGGGTTGATGCGCTCGGGTGTCACCGGCTCGAAGCCGGACATGGTGAAGCCCGGCGTCGCCGGCAGGAGTACGAAATCGCCCGCCTCGAGCGTGAGGGCGGGCTGGCCGTCGACAGCGAGTCGGCAGCGTCCTTCGAGCACGGCACAGAAGCTCGGCTGGCCAAAGTCCGAGTAGCGAACACCCCAGCGCCCCGCTCCGCTGATGCCCTTCGAGAAGACGGCTCGTGGTTGAAGCAGGGCGATGACTTCCGAGAGAGGGTCGGTCATCGCTGGACTCTAGCAAACGAAATATGGACCGCACGTGGTGGAGAGTCCTGTCGGCCGCACGTACCTTGAGACCATCGACGCCGCGCGAATCGCGGCAATGCAAGGAGTCGACATGAAGACGGTGCTCATCACGGGGTGCTCCTCCGGCTACGGACTCGAGACCGCGCGCCACTTCCACGCGCAGGGCTGGAACGTGGTCGCCACCATGCGAACGCCACGCGAGGACGTCCTCCCTCGTTCGGACCGGCTGCGCGTGGTGCCGCTCGACGTGACGAAGCCCGAGAGCATCGCGGCGGCGCTGGAGGCGAGCGGGCCCATCGACGTGCTCGTCAACAACGCGGGCATCGGGCTCATGGGGGCCTTCGAGGCCACGCCGATGGCCACGGTGCGTGACGTGTTCGAGACCAACGTCTTCGGTGTGATGGCGATGACGCAGGCGGTGCTGCCCCGGTTTCGCGCACGCAAGTCGGGAGTGGTTGTGAACGTGACGTCCAGCGCGACGCTGGCGCCGATGCCGCTGGTGGCTGTGTACACCGCGAGCAAGGTGGCCATCGAAGGGTTCACGGCGTCGCTCGCGTTCGAGCTCGAAGCCTTCAACCTGCGCGTGAAGCTCGTCGAGCCGGGCTATTGCCCGAGCACCCGTTTCACGAGCAACGGCAGCCCCCGCATGGAAGGGCTGTTCCCCGAGGCGTATGCGCCTTTCGCACAGCGCATCTTCGCCTCATTCGGGCAGCCGGCCGCGGTGACGCGCGAGTCCGACGTGGCCGAAGCGGTCTGGCACGCCGCGAACGACACGTCGGAGAAGCTCCGTTTTCCCGCGGGTCCCGACGCGGTTGCGCTGGCCCGGTCGGCGTGAGCAGGCTCAACCGCGAGCTCAGCTCCCCGAAGGTGCCGTAGCGGCGAGGGCTTCGGCGGCGGGGACGCTCCTGGCTCCTCCCCGGCGGTATTCGCGCCGGTACGCCCCCGGGGTGCTCCCTCCCCAGCGTTTGAAGGCCCGATTGAACGAGGCCTCGCTCTGGTAGCCGATGACCGTCGCGAGCTCGCTCAACGGAGTCTGGCTCTCACGAAGGAGCTGGGCGGCCTTCGTCATCCGCCACCGCGCGAGGTACTCCAAGGGGGGCTTTCCGACGAGCGCGGTGAAGCGGGCGGCGAAGCCGGAGCGTGAGAGGGCGACGGCCGATGCGAGGCTCTCGACGGTCCAGGGGGCGGCGGGTCTCTCGTGGATGAGCGAGAGGGCCTTTCCAATCTGGGGATCCGCGAGCGCGCACAGCCCATGCTCCTGGCACTGACGTGTCGCGATGTGCGCCCGCAGGGCCTGCACGAGCAGGATGTCCGCGAGCCGGCTCATGACGACGGTCGCCCCCGGGCTGGACGAGGCACTCTCGGTGATGAGGAGTTGAGCGGTCGACGCCAGCGACGGGGCTATCGCCGGATCATCCGCGGCGACGTGGACGAGGCGCGGGAGCCGCTCGAACAGCAGCGTGCGCGGCGAGGCGCCGAGCCGGAAGGAGCCCGCGACCAGGGTGGTGCGTTCGCCATCGCCTCCGAGCCGTATCGGCCCCACCCCCCGGGTTCGCTTGCATTCGCCCTGCCCCAGGATGTGGAGCGGACTTCCTTCCGCGTCGCGGAGCGTGTGCGCTCCGCCGTGCGGGAGCAGGGCCAGGTCTCCGGCCGACAGGGTGACTGCTCCCTCGAGTCCCTCGACTTCCAGGCGAGCGCTTCCGCGCGCGAGCAGGACGATGTGCGCGCAAGGCCTCTCGCAAAACTGGATGCCCCAAGGCGCACACAGCTCGAAGCGGCCATACATGACGGTCGACAGGCGCATCGTGTCCAGCACGTCGGCGAGGACATCCGAGCCCTGCTCGTCCTGTGGCTCTGGACGCCCTGCAAATTCTTTTGGACTGGACGACATGGCGCGTCCATAGCGGCCTCGGCATTTCCTGGCCATGCCAAACACCTCGAAGCTGCTGTCTCCCTTTCGTCTCGGCCGTCTCGAACTGAAGAACCGGATGGTGATGGCGCCCATGACGCGCAGCCGGGCGCTGGTCGACGGCAATGTGCCCACCCCCCTGGCGGTGCCCTACTACACGCAGCGCGCCTCCGCGGGGCTCCTCATCACCGAGGCCACCCAGGTCAGCCCTCAGGGCGTGGGGTACATCCGCACGCCTGGCGTGCACTCGCCCGAGCAGGTGGCGGGCTGGAGGAAGGTGACGGGGGCCGTCCACGCGGCGGGCGGAATCATCTTCGCGCAGCTGTGGCACGTGGGGCGTGTCTCGCACCCGGATTTCCATGACGGTCGCTTGCCGGTGGCTCCCTCGGCAATCGGGTACGAAGGGGAGGTCTTCACGTTCCAGGGCAAGAAGCGCGTCGTGACGCCGCGAGCGCTCGAGACCGGGGAACTGCCCGGCGTCGTCGAGCAGTTCCGGCGCGCGGCCGAGAACGCCCGGGAGGCGGGCTTCGATGGCGTCGAGCTGCACGGCAGCAACGGCTACCTGTTGGATCAGTTCCTGCGGGATGGCTCCAACCAGCGCACGGATGCGTACGGCGGCAGCATCGAGAACCGGGCTCGTTTCCCGCTGGAGGTGGCGCAGGCGGTGGTGGGCGTCTGGGGCGCGGAGCGGGTGGGGTACCGGCTCTCGCCGCAATCGTTTCCCTACGCAGGCGTGACGGATTCCACGCCGGCCGAGACGTTCACCTATATGGCGCGCGAGCTGAGCCGGTTGGGGCTCGGCTATCTGCACGTGACCGAGGCCGTGTCGGGCCAGGGAGTGCCGAGCCCGGAGCAGCGCATCTCCCCGCTGCTGCGCAAGGCGTTCCAGGGAGCGTTCATCGTCAACGGTGGCTACGAAGCGCAGACCGGCGAGGCGGCGATTGCCCTGGGCGAGGCTGATCTCGTGGCCTACGGCGTGCCGTTCCTCGCCAACCCGGACCTGCCGGAGCGCTTCCGGCATGAAGCTCCCCTCAACCCGGTGGACGCCTCCACCTTCTTCACCGGCGAGGAGAAGGGCTACACGGACTACCCGACGCTGCGCTAGCTGCTCGAAGGGCAGTGAGCTCGAAGCTCGAGCCGCGCCCGGCAGCGCTCAGGCGATTGCGGCCGGGCCGGTGGGAGCCGTGAGGGGAGGGGCGAGCGCGGCGAGGGCCTCGCTGAGGAGGGCACAGTGCGGGTCGTTCTCCTCGGCGCGGGCGAGCCAGCGTGCTGCATTTTCGCGGTCGCCCAGCCGCGCGCAGCCCAGCACCAGGGTGCTGGCTCTACGGCAGGCCTCCATGGCTCAAGCTGAAGCTATCATGACGGAGCAGGCCACCTGGCCCGACGACCCATCGCGGGGGAGCGGGCCTGGCGCCTGAGCGAGGACAGACCGTGGAATTCCGACACCTCTCCGCACCCGCCTGGTCGGCGTTCAAGTCCTGGCTGCTCAAGTTGCGCGGCGTTCCCATCTCCCACCTCCGGCTCCTGGCCGGCGGCTGTCCGGCGGAGGAGCTGCCCGCGCTCGCGAAGGAACTCAAGCGCGTGCGGGCCGACTTCAAGAAGCGCCCCAACGAGGTCTCGGCTCCTGCGGACGAACGCCTCCGGACGGACTACGCGGCGCTCGGTGTGCCCTGGTCCGCGTGGAGCGAGGTGGCGCGCGAGGTCCAGCGCGACCTGAAGCGCAAACGGTACGCGCGCTGGACGGGGGCGGATGCGCTCGAGTTTCCCGAGGGGCCTTCCGCCGAGGACCTGGTGACCGTCTTGTTGTTCGGAGGCGTGGAGCAGGCACGACCCCATCTGCTGCGCCGCGCGTCGCTCGCCGCAGGCTCGCTCGAGGCGCTGTGGTGCCGCTGGCTGGCGGGTGAGCCGCTCGAACCCGAGACGCTGCGCTCGTTCGCGGGTGCACCGGAGCGACTCGCCGAGCCCCTCTACACTCCAGGCATCGGGGAGGTGCTGCCGCTGTTCTTCGTCCATCCCGACCCCGCACGCGCCGAGCGGGCGCTGGAGGTCGCCTCAGCCCAGATGGGCTCGGCCCGGTCGCAACTGTTGATGGACTTCCTGCGCTCCCTGCTCGGCCTGTGGCGTCAGGACACTTCGGTGGAGGAGGTGAGGGCGCGCTTCGATACGTGTGTCGCGACCGTCTCGCCCTCCGAGGTCGCCCATCTGAGCGCGCCCGCCTATCTGTATTGCCGATACATCGAGGCACTCCCCCCGCACGCGCTGCTGGAACGGGTGGGCTCGCGTCTCGAGCGCATCGCCGTGCCTGCCCGGGTTGCCGATGTCCAGCCCGTCATGGAGGCCCTCGCCGCGCTCGAGGAGTTGACGGCCATGGGCCTGGGCCTCCGCGTGGAGCAGCGGCCCGGGGATGTTCTCCTCTCCGCACAGGAGCCGGAGATTGGGGGAGGGGACGAGCTCCTGTAGCGCCGCCGTATGCGATATGTGGAGTCCCCCCTCGAAGTGGAGTGGGTCCACCCGCCATGAGTCGCCGCGCCGGACCCTCGGGTCGGCTACGGCGCGAGAAACGGCAGCAGCTCTCCGGTCTTCTGCCACATCGACGACGGATACGCCTGCGCCGAGCTGAAGCCTTTGTTCGTGAAGAAGTACTCGTAGCCAGACTGGTACGACGCCTTCCAGCCGTAGCCGGGATGGTCGGGCTCGCTCCACTCCGTCGTCGGGATGCCCATCGCTTGGAGCGCCGTGCCGAGCCACTGGTTGTAGAGGAGGCCTGCCCACAGGGAGTTGCCCTCGCTGCCCGTGCTGGAGTCTCCGCTCACCTTGCGCGTGATGTTCCGGTAGTCGCAGTAGCTGCCGGCCTTGAGGGCGCCTCCCGCGCTTCCGGCGGTCACCACCGGGACGGAGAAGGAGAAGTGTGGGGTGTTGCCGTTCTCCTGTGCCCACGCGACCAGCGAGTCATCCAGCAGCGTTCCACCCGCGCCGTTCGAGAACCGCTCGAAACGGGAGACGAGGTCGAGGAACACTTGCGAGAAGAAGACCTGGTTGAACTGGACCACCAGGTCCTGGTTCGCCCCGGCCACGGTCGCCGGATGAACGACGTTGTTGTGCCAGTCTTCACCCTGTGGGGCGCGGGTGGTGAACGTCAGGTTCTGGTTGTTCTCGTCGATGCTGATGGTGGCGATGCGACAGACGCCGCAGTTCATCGCCACTGCGAGCACCTCGTTGATGAGCCGGAAGTATTCGACGTTCTTCGCAGGATCTCCCGCGAAGGAACCCGAATTTCGAAGCGACAGGTTGTCGGTGGTGGGCCGCGACGGCACCTGGCAGCCGGTGCTGGTGGTCCCCAGCCGGCGTTGCAGCTCCGCGACTGCGTCGATGTGCTGGTCCAGTCGCGTCTTGTCCTCGGCCGAGAGCCGACCGCTGCCGTTGCGCAGCCGCCGGTAGCTTTCGAGAATCTTGTCCACCACCGGTGCCCGGGAGGAGCCGGAGCTGCCGGTGCCGGCCAGCAAGGTGTCGAACAGGGCGAGCGAGCTCTCGGTGCCGCTGATAGAGCTCGAAGCGACCCCGGAGGAACGAACCCCGGCGGTGCTGTACCCCCAGCTGCCGCTCGAGGTGCCTGAGGCGGCGATGGCGACGCTTCGATTCCGGACGGAGGCGACGCTCGGGTAGAAGGCCGGAGAGTAGGCCATCACCTGGTCGATGGTCGCTCGAGGCGAGTCGGGCCGCTGCTTGTCGAAGTCGTAGTAGCCCAGCGCGGCGCCGAAGTTGTGGCCCATGTACAGGGGGAAGTCGAGGCCCCGCAGGATGTTCATCTTCGAGACGAGGGTGGGCGTGAGCACCGTCGACCTCGCGGTCAGCACCCGACTGATGACCGCATCACCGCTCGCGTTGACTGGCGCGGCCAGCGTCCCTCGCCGGACGTCGTGGTCCGCGTAGAACAGGCTCTGTGTCAGCGCCGGGTCCGCCGGCCACATGTTCGCGCCGAAGATGGCGCCATGCGGGGTGCGGAAGTGCACGAAACACTTCGGGCGCTGAGCCGTCTGGGCTTTCGCTTCGCTGGGGCTCAAGAGCGATGGGAGCAGCGGCAACGCCAGCACGGCTCCGCCCGCGCCGCGCAGAAACATGCGGCGGTCCACTCGGAAGACAGGTGTCCTGCTCACTGGAAGCTCCTCTGCTTGAATGTGGGGTGATTGGCGACTGCCTTCAGCATGTCGGACATGGGCGCGCCGCTGCGCGCGAGCGTCTCCATCTCCGAGAGCAGGCAGCCATCCCGCTCGGTGGACTCCACGCGGGCGTGCGAGAAGCGGAAGTAGTGCCGCGCGACGCAGGACTCGAAGAGCTGGCTGTCATCGAGCATCTTCGTGAGCTCGGCGGCGTTGGAGACGACTCGCCACTCGGCGTCGTAGACCCGCATCTCCGCCACGGTGTCCACCGAGGGTGCGGTGGTCACGTGGCCCTGCGGGTCGAACAGCCGCTCCACGCTGCGCTCTCGCCCGAGCGCATCGAACCCTTCCAGCACGAAGCCCGGCGGATTGATGGTGTGGTTATGACATCCACCACAGCTGCCTCCGGAGGTGAGCTGGGTCACCACCTGTCGCGTCGTCAGGGTGTCGGTCGGCTTGGGAGGCCTGTCGCTGGCGTTGGGAGGTGGGGCTCCGACCTGCTGGCAGAGCAGTGCGTTTCGCACCAGGTACCCCTTGTGGATGGGACGCGTCGACGCGGTTCCCGTGGCCAGCAACGCAGCGCGTGTCAGCAGCCCGCCGCGGTTCTGGGAAGGGATGACCGGCGCCGGACCGGACCCATTCCAGACGGGCACATCGTAGATGGAGGCCAGGAATGGGTCCGCCGTGTAGGACCTCCGGTCGCGGAGGAAGTCGCTCACCGAGCCACCCGACACGACGGTCTGCCAGGCAGAGAGCTGGACGTCTTCGAACATCGCGGTGCGTGCGGCGTCCGTGGGCATCTCCGCCCCGACGAAGGCCTGGTAGACCGGGTCGTTCCGGAGCGCCACCAGCGACGGCAGCTCCTCGAGCCGCAGCCACTCGCTGACGAACTCGTGCAGCGAGCTTCGCAGCTGGGGGCTTTGCATCATCCGGTTGAGCTCGGCAGTGAAGCCGCTCGCAGTCAGGAGTGAGCCATTGGTCGCCGCGGCCCAGAGCGCGTCGTCTGGAGGCGCTTGCCAGAATTGATAGGACAGCCTCGAGGCCAGCTCGAACGCGGAGAGAGGGCTCACCGACTGGCTGGCATTCGTTCCATGCTCGACCCGGTAGAGGAACCAGGGCGAGCTCAGGAGCGTGGTGATGACGTCGGCCACCGCCGCCCTGTCCACCGGAGTGGCCCCGGCGATGTCCGCGAAGACGGTGACCTCCGCCGTCGGCAGTGGGTAGCGCAGGACGCGGGAGCCCCATCCACGGATGAAGGTCTCCAGACAGGCTCGGTCGTTGCCGGTCTGGCTGTCGCTCGCGCAGCTGCCCAGGAGGGCGTTGCGGCGCGCGTCGCTGCTGGTGAGCTCCTGGGCCACGGTTTTCCCCAGGTCGTACATGACGTCGACCTGGGACTGCTGGATGGACTGGTCCAGCCGGCTGTAGCCGCCCTTCAAGTCACCGGGCGCGGGTGTGCGCTGGTCCGTGGGGTACCGGGCGAAGACGGGCTCAATCTTCGTCCAGATGGCGTCCGCCTCGTTCGGCAATGCGCGGGCAATGGCGAAGCGAAGCGAGTTCGCCAGCTGCGTCCGGGACAGCCTGGGCAATGGCAGGTCCGCGGGGACGGCGTTCGCGTCGCAGGAGAACTGCGCCGGCGCAGGGGGGATGGGCACGGACGAAGCCGGCGGAGCGGAATCGTCTCCGCCGGGGGGGTCGTCTCCGCCGGGACTGATTTGCTCGGCGCTGCCAGAACAGGCGACCGCGCCAGCGCAAAGAAGCAGGAGGCTCACGTAGCGTGGAAACGTCATGCCCCCAGCTACGCGCGCGGCCGAAAAAACTTTCCTCCCCGTGAGGGCAGGCAGCAGGAGTGCACGGGCGGCCGATGCTGGCTGTGGTCCACGGTCGACGGTACTCTCACCGTCACCGCATGACCGCTCTGCTCAGCGCGCTCTCCCTCGTCTTCCTGACCCAGGCCCCGGCGGTGTCCGTTTCCTTCGACCTTCGTCCCCTGTCCGACCAGGACTATCGGCGGTGGGACGGCGTGGAGCTGGAGCGAAAGGTGGCGCTCCGGTTGATACAGGAGGGCTTCGCGGTCGTCTCTCCGGAGCGCCCGGCGCAGCTTCGACTGCGCGCAAGCCGCACTCCAGAAGGACTGCGGCTCGAGGCAGTCGGGCCGCGGCAACGGGTCGAGCAGCGCGTTCGGGTGGGGCGGGGTTCGCTCGCGGAGCTTCACCTGGAAATCGCCCAGAAGCTCTCGGAGATGACGCGGGCGCTGAAGCCCGAGCCGGAGCCGCCCCCGCCCGCGCCTGTGCCCCCGCCTCCCGAGCCCGCGCTCCCGCCTCCCGTGGCGGTGGCTTCCGCCCCACTGCGCTCCGAGCTGGACCTGAGCCTGGGCCTGGGTTCGCTCTGGCGTGGACCCGCGGTCGACCCACACCTCCTGCTCTCCATCAGGCGCGGCCTGGGGGTGTTCGGCCTCGAGGCGGAGGCGGGGCTCGGGGGAGCTCGCGGCGCAGCGCTGACCGTGTTCGAGGTGCAAGGTGGCGCCTTCTTCAGTTATCGGCGCTCCGTAGCGGAGCGCCTTCAGATAGAACCTGGCGCGGGCGTGGGCCTCGTCCTCCACACCTTCCAGCTCGCGGACCCCTGGGTGTCGGCCCAAGCGGGTACGCAGCTGTCTCCCGCAGGCTGGGCCCGGATGAAGCTCCGGTGGAGGTTCACCGAGCGCCTCGCGGCGGAGTTGCGCGTGGCCCTGGGCCTGCTGAGGCCCATGTCCCATGTGAGCGAGGGCGGAACGCTGTGGTCGCGGGGAGGCGCGAGGCTCGAAACCGGCGCCAACCTCTCCTGGCAGCCGTAACCTTCGAGGAAAGTTTCTCCGGCTCCAATCGTAGGTCCCCAGGTGCTGGATGTCGCACGCTCCCCACTCCAAGGCCCCGCCCGCCCTGCCTGCCCGACCTGTGTCGTTCGATACGCTCTATGAGGAGCACTCCGAGGCTGTCTTCTTCTGGGCCAAGCGGTATGCGGCCGGCCGCTCGGGCTGGGCCGAAGACGTCACCCACGATGTCTTCCTCAAGGCCTGGGAGCACCGAGCCTGGCTGCGCGAGGAGGACGTGAGGGGCTGGCTGTTTCGCGTCACGCAGAACGTGGCGATCTCCACCTTGCGGCGCGAGAACACGTTTCGACGGCGCGTCGCCGACTTCCTGTTTCCGCCGCAGCGCACGGAGACGGAGTCCACGCCCGAGGCGGCCCTCGAGCGGCGAGAGGCGGTGCGCAGCGCCACGGCGGCGCTGGACCGCTTGCCGGGGCAGGAGCGCGTGGTGATGGGTTTGAAGATGCTGGATGACCTGAGCCAGCGCGAAATTGCCCAGCTCCTCTCGCTGTCAGAGGGCTACGTGTCGAAGTTGATCAGCCGCGCCCAGGAGCGTCTGTCGGCCTGGGGATGGAAGGTGGACGATGGCTCCTCGTGACTTCCGCGCCGAGCTCCGGCGTGAAGACCAGCTCCGCCGCGAGCAGGGGATGTCCCCGGCCGCCCGGGCCCGGCTGTGGTCGCGGCTGCGGGACGCACGCGAGTCGAAGCCGGCACGGCACAGACGTCCTGCGTGGTGGATGCTCGCCGCGTCGGCAGTGGCGCTGGTCCTCGCGGTGTTCTTCTGGCGCACTCCGTCCGCCCGCTCGCTGGGGGGGCTCGAACTCGCGCAGGCCACTCCCGACCTGAAGGTGCGGGAAGACGCCGCGGGTGTGGAAATCCAGATGGGTGAGGCCTCCCTGGTGGACGCGGCCCGAGGCATCACCCTCCGAAACCTGGGGCCGCTCGTCGTTCATCGTGAACCGTCGGGGGTGCGACTGGTCCGCGGCCGCGCGGAGTTCTCGGTGAAGCGCCGAAAGCCAGGTGCACCCCCCGCTGTCGTGCTCGTGTCAGGCGGGGCCATTGAGGTCATGGGCACGCGCTTCACGGTGGAGGAGCGGGAAGCGGGTGGAGCGGTCACCCTGCACGAAGGCGCCATTGTCTTCCGTCGGCTCACGGGTGAGGTGGTTCAGCTGCGGGTGGGGCAGACGTTGGAGTGGCCGGTGGCCGAGCCAGCGCCTTCCGAGCCGGAGCCGCCCCAGCCACTGGCGACGTCCAGCCCGGGGGGCGCCTCCTCCCGACCACCCGTTGCGGCTGCCCGTGCCCCGAGCGTGGACGAAATCTTGCGAGAGTTGGAGGTCCTTCGCGGTCGGCGCGAGTTCGAGCAAGCGGCGCGGCACCTCGAGGCGGCGATGCGCAAGCAGCCAGCGGCGACGCGGGAGCACCTCAGCTTCGAGCTGGGCTCGTTGCTCACGTACCAGCTCAAAGACGCGCAGCGCGCCTGCGCGCATTGGGTCCGGCACGAACGACAGTTCCGGCGTGGGCGCTATGCGGAGGCGGTCCAGCGTGCCCGTGGGACGCTGTCTTGTCAGGCCGGCGAACGCGAGACAGAGCGATGAGACTGGGACGCTGGAGCATGCTGTCGCTGGTCGCGGCGCTCACCGCCTGCGAGCCGGCCATCATCGACCATTCCCCCCACTCCAATCTGCTCGACGCCGAGACGGCTTCCCTCGAGACCGGGCTCGGACAGTGGGCCGCGTGGTACTCGGTGGCCGTTTCGAGAGAGCCTACCGCTGCGAGAGACGGCGAAGCGGGCATGCGCGTGGAGGTGAGCGAGCTGTACGGCTGGGGCATCCAACTCGACAACTGGCCGGGGTTTGCCGCATCCCCGGGGGCGCACCGCGCTTCTTTCTGGGCACGCGGGACGCCGGAACGCTCACTGGTCGCCCAGATGCGGGTCAGCTGGCGCGATGCAGGCGGCCGGGAGCTGCAGTCGGAGCTGCTCTCCAGCCCGGTGCTTTCCGCGGAGTGGGTTCGGACCGCTCGCGAGCTGACGGCCCCGGCCGGAACGGAACGGGTGGGGGTGGAGGTGACAGGCACCGAGGGTGCCCCAGGCGATGTCATCGAGCTGGATGTCCTGGTCGTGCAGGCATTGAGCGCGCCTTGAGCAACTCCTGCGCCTCCAACCTCAGAGACCCCTGCAGGTTGGAGGAACCCTGCAAGGGTATTCGAGTTGCAAATGTAAAGACAAACCCCGGAGCCGTGGGAACTCACGCCGCGCGAGCGCGGACCGGTGCGGGGCTCAGTAGTAAAGCCACCGCGCCGCGGAGGACGTGCTGGTGCGGGCGCAGATGAGGTCACTGGTGGTGCCGTTGCTGGCGCAGCAATGCGTCGTCGCGCCCACGGGCGAGCAGAACGTGTTCGCAATCGAACTGCACGCCTTGTAGCCGGTACAGGTTTCGAACTGGGAGACCGTCGCCTCCGCACCGTCCGCAGGCGTGGCCTCGCTCTCCGGCCCGGTGTCTGCGCCGCCACATGCCATGAGGGAGAGGCCGAGGAACGCCGCCATCACAACAAGAGAACGCTTCATGAGAGACCCCTGTCGAGTGAGTGGAACGGGGGCCAGCGTAGTCTACTCACGCAGTGGAGCCCCCTCGGTTGTGAGCAACCGGTAGTGCGTGTCCTCCTTACCCTTACCGGTGGGGCGCATGTCGGAGTAGAGGAACTCGGCGTCAGCCACGGGTGACGAGGATATCCGGCCCGGATGTCACATCCCGCGGGCGTCCGGTGTCTCCATGTCGACGGAACCCGATACAGACACCAGGAGAAGACATGACCTCGCCCAGGATCCCCCCGAAGGAGATCACCGGACTCTACGGCGCGATAGTGAAGAAGTTCGCCGGCAGGACGTTCGGTCAGGTCCCCGAGTCGCTCGGCGTGATGTGGCACCACCTGCCGGTGCTCAAGGCCAGCATGGGCTTCGGGCAGAAGCTACAGAAGTGGGACCAGTGCGACGAGAGCCTGAAGTCGTACGCGCACATGGCGGTGGCGTCGCTGGTGGGCTGCTCGTGGTGCCTGGACTTCAACTACTTCATGGCCCACAACCATGGGTTGGACGTGGACAAGGCGCGGGAGATCCCACGGTGGCGGGAGTCGAACGTGTTCACCTCGCTGGAGCGGGAGGTGCTGGGGTATGCCGAGGCGATGAGCCAGACGCCCCCCACGGTGACCGACGAGATGGTCGCGAGCCTGAGGAAGCAGCTCGGTGCCGCAGCGCTCATCGAGCTCACCACTGTGATCGGGTTCGCCAACCTGACGACCCGCTCCAACACCGCCCTGGGCATCGAGTCGGAGGGCTTCTCCGCCTCGTGCGGGCTGAAGCCGATGGCCCAGCCGAGCGCACGGCCGGGGGGAGCGTCCGCGTCATGACGGCCTCGATGCGCCCGACGTCGCCGGGAGGCGAGCCTCTCGGCGACGGGGCCTACTCGACCTCCTCGCCCGACGCGGCCCGCGCTCCGCCAGGCTCGGAGGACCCCTTCGTCACCCACCGCAGCCTGCTCTTCACGGTCGCGTACGAGATGCTCGGCTCCGCGGCCGACGCCGAGGACGTCGTGCAGGAGGCCTGGCTGCGGTGGGCGGACCTCGGTGACGCAGGTCGGGCCGAGGTGCGCGACCCACGCGTCTACCTGGTCCGGATCGTCACCCGGCAGGCCCTCAACCGGCTACGCACGCTCGCCCGCCGCAAGGAGGAGTACGTCGGCGAGTGGCTGCCCGAGCCGTTGCTCACCAGCCCCGATGTCGCCAAGGACGTCGAGCTCGCGGAGAGCGTCTCGATCGCGATGCTCACCGTGCTGGAGACCCTCACCCCGGCCGAGCGGGCGGTGTTCGTGCTCCGGGAGGTCTTCGACATGCCGTATGAAGAGATCGCCCCGGCGCTCGACAAGACGCCAGCCGCCGTCCGGCAGATCGCCCACCGGGCGCGGGAGCACGTGGCCGCACGCCGGCCCCGGATGCGGGTCGACCGGGCAGAGCAGCAGGCCGTCCTGGAGCGGTTCCTGGCTGCGGTCAGCTCTGGCGACTTGCAGGGCCTGCTCGACGTGCTCGCCCCCGACGTGGTGCTGGTCGCCGACGGCGGCGGCCTGGCGACGGCGGCCCGGCGCCCGGTTGTCGGCGGCGATCGCGTGGCCGGGTTCCTGTCCCGCTTCCCCACGCTCGCCCCTGGCGCTCGGATCGCGACCGTGTGGATCAACGGCGCGCCCGCGCTCCGGATCGACGCCGCCGGCGACTTCGACACAGCGGTCAGCGTCGTCGTCGAGAGCGGCCGGATCACCCGGATCTATGCCATGCGCAACCCGCACAAGATGGCCCGGCTCGACGAGCAGGTGACGCTGAGCCGGTAGCGGACATGGATCGGCTGCACCCGAGCATTGGAGAGTTGCCCGACAGGTGGGAGCGGACCGCGGCGGTCCTCGTGTCAGGGGGCGACGGTCGCGGCGGCGCTCGGCGGGACGTGGGCCTCCACCCAGCCCACGATGTCTCCGACGACCTTGGCCGCGTCGGGCTCGTGCGCGAGGTCGTGGCGCTGGCCCTCGTAGATGATGAGGCGCTTGTCGGTGCTCGTGGCCTGCGCCACCAGGGCGCGGCTGCCATCGATGGAGGTGATGACGTCCTCGCCCCCGTGCACCACCAGCAGTGGGAGCTTCAGGTCCTGGAACTTCCCAGCGAGCGCTTCGATGCCGGCGATGAGCGCCTTGACGGAGCGCGCGGGCAGCTTCTCGTGGGTGATGAGCGGATCCGCGAGGAACCGCTCCTTCTCCGGGCCGTCGTGCAGGAACATCTGGCTGTCCAGGTCCTGCGCGGGCAGCCCGGGGAGGATCGTGCCGAAGATCTTCGCCAGGCGCGTGTCGAAGCCGGACACCCCAGGAGGTAGCACGATGCCCGCGCCGCTCAGGATGAGCCCCGACACGTCGGGGGCGTGCTGGAGCGCGTAGTGCGTGGCGATGAGCCCGCCCATGCTGTGGCCGAACACCACCACCGGCACGCCCGGGTGTCGCGCGCGGGCGTCCTGGACGACGCCATCCACGTCATCCACCAACTGCTGCATGGACTCCATGCGCTGGCGGTCACCGCCGGAATGGCCGTGGCCCCGGTGGTCCTGCGCGACGACGGCGAAGCCCTGGGCCTGGAGCGCATCCGCGAGCCGGCCGTAGCGGTCGGAGTAGTCCCGCAGGCCGTGGATGAGGATCACCACGCCGCGCACGGGCGGCTGGGCGGGCTCCCACCGGACGCTGCTCAGGCACATGCCGTCGGAGGCGGTCCGCTCGAAGCCGGGGGACGTGGCGGGACGCGTGCGGCACGCGGTGGCGGCTGCGCAGCCCTGCAACAGGACGAGCGCGGCCAGGGTGGTGAGGATGGGGACGGAGAGGAAGGGCTTGTTCATGGCGTCCAATGCACCATGCGGTGTCCCGGCCCACATCGGCCAGATGGCGGATCACACGATGCCCGCGCGCGCGGCCACCAGCGAGGCGCCCGCGCGGGTGCTCACGCCCAGCTTTTCGTAGATGTGGATGGTGTGGTGCTGCACCGTGCGGTCCGACACCCCGAGCTTCTCCGCGATCTCCTTGTTCGTCGCTCCGCCCGCCAGCAGGCGCAGCACGTCCACCTCACGGGGCGTCAGCGCGGACGTGGGGCCAGGGTCCGGCGCGCGCCGGACATCCTTCGTCCCGGTCACCACCGCGACGCAGTCCGCATCCAGCCGGCCCGCCTTCACCTCGGCCTCCAGGACCTGTCTGGCCAGGGGGACGGTCCGCGCGGGACGGTGGGGGCGCTCCTCCTGGAGCGCGACCCAGACGTCGGCCACCGCGAGCAGTCGCGCGGCCCGGGACAGGGCGGCTGGCGCGAGGCCCCGGGGATAGCCTCCGCCATCCAGTCGCTCGTGATGCGCGCCCGCGAGCTTCGCTGCGTCCCGCAGCATGGGCGTGGCGGTGAGCAGTTGCTCGGTGGCGTGGGCATGGGCCCGGGACGTCTCCCGGTCCGAGGGGGACCATTCGGGTCGCAGCCACAGGCCGGTGGGCAGGGTCACATGTCCCAGGTCGTGCAGATACGCCGCGAGTTGGAGCGTGGCCTGCTCCGCCGCGTCCAGGCCCAGGCGGGGCGCGGCGGATGCGCACGCTTCCGCCACGCGCCGTGAGTGTCCGCGGGTGAAGGGGCTCTGCAGGTCCGCGAAGTCCCCGAAGGTCGTTGCCAGCGTGGTGGCGTCGATGGTGGGCGGTGATTCGAGCAGGCACGCTTCCGCCGCGTCGATGCGCGCATCCGACAAGGTCTGGAGCGAGGCGGTCGCGGCCAGGGCCCGCTTCGCCCACGCCGGGTCCAGCGTCGTCCCGGATTGCAGCGCCAGGGCCTCCTGCGCGACGGCCGTGCCCGAGCCGACGAAGAAGACGACGGCCACATGCGCCGCCTGCGCGACGCGCCCGACTTCATGCAGAGCCGTGCCGCCCAGGAGGCGCGGACCGCCCGCGCCGTCCCAGCGCTCGTAGGCCTCATCCAGCCCCTGGAGCACCCGTGCGTCCAGCCCCAGGCCGGAGGCGAGCAGTCGCGCCGCGCCACATGCCTCCGCGAACCATTCCGAGCGCAGTCGCCGCGACGACGTCAGCAGGCGCGCCAGTCCGACGGCGCGGCGGGGCAGGCTGGGGTTGGCGTCCAGGACCGAGCGCACGACATGCTCGGGGCGGCCCGCGTCCCCGCGCAGCAGGTTGCGGCGCAGGTGGACGTCATTGCCCAGCCGCGACTCCTGGGCCGCGTAGGCGGTGCAGCCCAGGTGGCGCAGCAGGCCCACGTAGAAGGCGGCCCGGGCGTCGTCCCGGGACAGTCCGCCGTCCAGCGCCAGCTCCAGCGCGAACAGACCGGTCAGCAGGCTCTTCTCCCCCTCCAGCCCATTGGCGAGGTCGAGCACGGAGGACAGCGCGGAGAGCGAAGCCACCGGATCCTGGCGCAGGTTCATCACGGGAAGAGCTTGGCACGGAGCAAGTGCCCGGAGCACAGCGGTTGCGGACCCGGCGCGCATCGGCCAGTTGGCGGATGCGCTCCACCACGGGGGCGGGGCGCTGCTGGCGCAAGGCGAGCCGGTGCGCGAGCGCGGCCCGCGAGTTGGAGCGGTGCGCCTTCGCGGCTTCGGCCGTCAGCTCACTTGGGGGCTGGTGGGGCGGTTCCTCCAACTCGAGCTCCCGGCGATGTGAATGAAAGTCCCGGGTCCCCGTCATGAAGGACACAGCGCGAGGGGGGCGGCAACAGTTGCCCCTCCGCTGGAGACCTCAAGGAAAAGGAGAAGTCCCATGTTTGCGGCTCGCAGTGGCGCCGAGGCTGGTCGTGCGCGTGATAACCGATCGTCCGCGAAGGGCAGGGGATGGGTAGCGCTCGCGCTGCTGCTCCTGCCGCTGACGGCGGCGGCGGGACCGGGCCCGAACTACCGCTGGGACGAATCGCGCAACCGCCCCGGGCCCAACCGCTGCCACGATGACTCGCAGTGCGATGGCGCACGCACGTGCAGCCCCGCGGGCTGGTGTCAGGGCGAGGCACGCCCCACGCCGCCCCCTCCGCCTCCTGGGCGTTCGGAGCGGGACCATGGCCGGGGAGAGACGCGTCCCCAGCGCAGCACCTTCATCCGCAGCAAGCTCGCGGGGCTCGTCATCGACATCGGGGAGAACAACCGCTCGCCCGGCGCGGGGCTCGTCGCCTTCCGGGCCAGGTCCAACCGCGAGGGCAATGACAACCAGATGTGGGAGCTGGTGCCCACGCAAGGTGGCTACCTCATCCGCAGCCGGCTCAACGGGCTCGTGCTCGACGTGGAGGGGGCCAACGAGGCCGCGGGAACCCGCGTGATCACCTGGGAGGCCCACGGCGGACTCAATCAGGTGTGGCAGCTCGTGCCCGGTCGCGTCCGCGGCACCTACTTCATCCAGAGCCGGCTCAACGGCTTTGTGCTGGATATCGAGGGCGGCAGGACGGATGGCGCGGGGCGGATCATCACCTTCCCCATGCATCGCGATGGGCCGGCGGACAACCAGCTCTGGCGGCTGGACATCTGACCCCATCACCACGGGGCGCAGGAGACGGCAGGTCATGCGTGGCAGCACCTGCGCCACCGGGTCACCGACACGTGACTTCGTGTGGGGCAGGGCGCGTCGCGCCCGCTCCATGCTCGTCAATAGCGGGTGCTGGGAATCACGCCGAGCGATTCTGGAGCACCGTTCTCCAAAGCCTCTGGAAGGGTTGGAGGAGGCCACTGTGCCTAGCCACCGGTACGATCGCCGAGCTGCGTAGAGTCTCGGTCCTTCCAACAACACCCCCATGGACCTGCGCCTGCTGCACCGTCCTGCCTACGTCCGCAGGACGGGAGAGGTGTGCCCATACGCAGGCAGAGAGGCGTTGAGGCGTCTGGTCCGAGCGTAATGCCGACCTCTCTCAAGTGGGAGAGAGGACCCGGCGGCTCGTCGTGCATACTGCTCACCGTGAGGGTATGGGGAGAGGCGCACGGAGTTGCAGCCGTGTCGCAGAGTCTACCACCTCCTGCTGTCCGGTCCGCCTTGAGCGCCCTGTGTGATGTTGGTCCTTCCTTCCGATGGGGAGCTTGGCTTGATGCCCGCGCTGGTCGCTCTTTGCGGAACGCCTTGCCTGCAGCGGCGGTAGCGCGGGCCGTTTCACGAACGGCATTGGTCGAGGCTGCCCCTGCGCCGCAGTTAGGACGAACTGCTGGGGCTTGGGACGAAGTCTCTCGACCGCGGCAGGCGCCCAACTCGACCTGGCGCTCACCTCCGCCACCTTGTCGATGCCTCGGAAGTTCTCACGGGTAGCAGACATCAGGAACCCAAACCTCAAAGTTGCCCTGTGTCGTTAGCGACCCTGCCTACGCCTCGTCGGCGCAGGAACTCAACAGTCCCGCGCGCCGCGCACGCGCCTTGATGCCCCCGTGACGCAGCGACCGAATTTGGGGTAGGCACAAGCAGCGGGGCGCGTGGCGGGCGATGCGAGCGGGACGGAAGAGCCTCTCGTTCGACGATCCTTTCCGATCCTGATTGATCTTGAGCGCTCTGCGTAGAGCCTGATACGCTGGCGCAGCGTCCGAGGTGGGCGCTAGCGGGAGTCCTGCGTCTTTCGCGCTGCTGGAGCGGTCAATGTACCAGCATGAACCCTGGGCGTCGGCGGACGAGGTCGCCAAGCACCTCGGCATCGCCAAGGACACGGTATACCGGTGGATCGAGTCGAAGTCCCTGCCGGCGCACCGGGTCGGGCGCCTATGGAAGTTCAAGCTATCGCAGGTCGACGAGTGGATTGAGGCAGGCGGTGCTGCGGAGCCCGAAGGCAACGATGAGCGGGGGTGAACAGAAACTCGACAACACCGCGTAGTCAGCGGCACGGCCTACTGGCAGACGGCAAGAGCAACCGCCCCGCGCTCAACTGCGCCGACGCCTGCCGCGAGCGGCCGACGACGCCCCAGTGGCTGCTACCTGTGTGCGACGCCCGCCCCGAGTCGCGGGTCGTCTGGCTCGTTGACACCCCAGCGAATGCCCAGAGCAAAGACTGAACGTGGCCACCGATGAACTCAGCCGAACGCCAACTCGAAGAGTCGCTCATCTCTAAGCTCGTGGGCCTCAAGTACGAGTACCGCGAAGATATTCGCGACCGCGATGCCCTCGAACGCAACTTCCGCCAGAACTTCGAAAAGCTCAACCACGTAAACCTCACCGACGGCGAGTTTCAGCGGCTCCTCGATGAGCTCGTCACCCAGGACGTGTACGAAGCTGCACGCGCCCTGCGAAACCGTGAGGCGTTCGTCCGCGACGACGGCACCCCGCTCAACTACACCCTCGTCAACATCAAGGACTGGTGCAAGAACACCTTCGAAGTCGTCAACCAGCTCCGCATCAACACCGACAACAGCCACCACCGCTACGACGTCATCCTCCTTATCAACGGAGTCCCCGTCGTCCAGATTGAGCTGAAAACGCTCGGCATCAGCCCGCGGCGGGCGATGGAGCAGATCGTCGACTACAAGAACGACCCGGGCAACGGGTACACGAAGACGTTGCTGTGCTTCGTCCAGCTCTTCATCGTGAGCAACCGGACGGACACTTGGTACTTCGCCAACAACAACACACGGCATTTCGCCTTCGACGCTGACGAGCGCTTCCTCCCCATCTACCAGTTCGCCGCCGAGGACAACACGAAGATCACGCACCTCGACGACTTCGCGGATCGGTTCCTGGCCAAGTGCACGCTCGGTCAGATGATCAGCAGGTACATGGTCCTCATCGCCAGCGAGCAGAAGCTGATGATGATGCGCCCGTACCAGATCTACGCCGTCAAGGCCATCGTCGACTGCATCGAGCAGAACTGCGGCAACGGATACATCTGGCACACGACCGGCTCCGGCAAGACGCTGACCTCCTTCAAGGCATCGACGCTACTCAAGACGAACGAGAGCATTCACAAATGCCTTTTCGTCGTTGACCGCAAGGACCTCGATCGCCAAACCCGCGAGGAGTTCAATCGCTTCCAGCAGGGCTGCGTCGAAGAAAACACCAACACCGCGACGCTCGTCGAGCGCCTGCTGTCTGACGACTACGCCGACAAGGTCATCGTCACCACGATTCAGAAGCTTGGGCTCGCCCTCGACGAGAATAGCAAGCACAACAAGCAGAACGTCGCCCAAGGACGCGTCACCTACAAGCAGCGCCTCGAATCTCTCCGCGACAAGCGGATGGTCTTCATCTTCGATGAGTGCCATCGTTCGCAGTTCGGCGAGAACCACAAGGCCATCAAGGAGTTCTTCCCCAACTCCCAGCTTTTCGGGTTCACCGGCACCCCGATCTTCGAGGACAACGCGACCGTCAAGCAGATCGAGGGCGACGTCGCCACCCTGCGCACGACGACGGACCTCTTCCAGAAGCAACTCCACGCCTACACCATCACCCACGCCATCGAGGACCGGAACGTCCTCCGCTTTCACGTCGACTACTACAGACCGAAGAACGCGCCGGCTCTGAAGCCCGGCCAATCCCTCGCCAAACAAGCCGTCGCTCAGGCCATCCTCGACAAGCACGATGCTGCGACTGGACGCCGCCGTTTCAACGCTCTGCTGGCGACGGCCTCGATCAACGACGCCATTGAGTACTACGAGGTCTTCAAGAGGCTCCAGGCCGACAGAAGGTCAGCAGACCCCGACTTCGTGCCTCTCAAGATCGCCGCGGTGTTCTCCCCGCCGGCAGAGGGCAACAAGGACGTCCAGCAGATCCAAGAGGACCTCCCTCAGGAGAAGGAGGACAACCGCCACGACCCTGAGGGCAAGAAGGGCGCGCTCAAGGTGATTATCTCCGACTACAACCAGCAGTACGGCACCAATCACGACATCAACAACTTCGACCTTTACTATCAGGACGTTCAGCAGCGCATCAAGGACCAGCAGTTCCCCAACCGCGACCTGCCGCGCCGGGGCGAGGAGAAGATCGACCTCACGATCGTCGTCGACATGCTGCTCACGGGGTTCGACGCGAAGTACCTCAACACGCTTTACGTCGACAAGAACCTCAAGCACCACGGCCTGATCCAGGCCTTCTCCCGCACGAACCGCGTCCTCAACGCCACGAAACCCTACGGCCACATCCTCGACTTCCGCCAGCAGCAAGACAGCGTCGACACCGCCATCGCTCTCTTCTCCGGTGCGCAGGCTGATCGGGCCCGCGAGATCTGGTTGGTCGACAAGGCTCCCGTCGTCATCGACAACTTCAAGCAGGCCGTCGCCGACCTTGGCGAGTTCATGACGTCGCAGGGCCTCGAAGCCAAGCCCGATCAGGTGAAAAACCTCATGGGCGACGACGCCCGCGCCCAGTTCATCAAGCGGTTCAAGGAGGTCCAGCGCCTCCAGACGCAGCTTGACCAGTACACCAACCTTACTGACGAGCAGCGAGCGCAGATTGAACAGGCCCTGCCCAAGGACGACCTCCGCGCCTTCCGCGGCGTGTACCTCGAAACCGCGCAACGCCTGAAGGAGCAGCAGGGGGCCTCTGGAAAGGAGGGCCAGCCTGCGAGCGCCGAGGTCGACCAACTCGACTTCGAGTTCGTCCTCTTCGCCTCCGCCGTCATCGACTACGACTACATCATGAAGCTGATCGCCAAGTACTCGGGGCAGGACCCGAAGAAGCTCACGATCAGCCGCGAGCAGCTCATTGGGCTCATCCAGTCCGACGCCAAGTTCATGGACGAGCGGGACGAGATCACCGAGTACGTTCGCTCGCTCAAGGAGGGCGAGGGCCTCGACGAAGCCGCCATCCGTGCCGGTTACGAGCAGTTCAAGGCCGAGAAGCAGGCCCAGCAGATCGCTCATCTCGCCCATGCCCATCGACTGACGACCGAGTCGCTCTCGGCCTTCGTTGACACCATCCTCCAGCGCATGATCTTCGATGGCGAGCAGCTCACCGACCTGATGGAGCCGCTCGGTCTCGGCTGGCGCGAACGCCGCGAGCGCGAACTCGCGCTCATGGCCGACCTCGTCCCCCTCCTGAACAAGCGGGCCCATGGCCGGGAAATCTCGGGCCTCAATGCATACGAGCATGGGGGGGCACGATGACGGCTCGCGAGCCATCACGCTCGGTACCCAGGCTGCGGTTTCCCGAGTTCGAGTGCCAGCGCGGGTGGCCGCTTACGACCCTCGGAGCGGTATTGGACGAACATGGACTCAAGAGCGACGGCACGTCAGACGTGCACTCGGTGTCGCTTGCCAAGGGCATCGTGCCGCAGGTCGAGCACATGGGCCGGAGCTTCGCTGCGAGTGACACAGGGCACTACAGCCTCGTCCGGCCTTTTGATGTCGTGTACACCAGAAGTCCGCTCGCTAGTTTCAAGCTCGGGATCGTCAAGCAACACAGAAGAGACTACAACGCAATCGTCTCGCCGCTTTACGGCGTGTTTGCGCCCAAGAACCGACATGTTGGCCTGCTCGTTGAAGCTTTCTTCGAAAGCCCGGCGCGAGCCTTCCGCTACCTTGATCCTCTCGCACAGAAGGGCGCGAAGAACACCATCCAGCTCTCCAATGAACGATTCCTCTCCGGCTCACTCTGCCTGCCGGAAGACGAGGATGAGCAGCAAAAGGTAGCCGAATGCCTCGGCTCGCTGGACGAGTTGATCGCTGCGGAGGGCCGAAAGCTCGAAGCGCTGGGGCAGCACAAAGAAGGGCTGATGGCGCGGCTCTTCCCACAGGGAGACGAGTCCGTGCCGCGCCTCCGTTTCCCCGAGTTCCAAGACGCCGGGCATTGGGAGAGAGAGCCCTTATCCAAACTCTGCGACATCAAACACGGCTATGCCTTCGAGGGAGAGTTTTTCAGCGACGAGGGCAAGTATGTGCTGCTCACGCCTGGTAACTTCTACGAGCGAGGCGGCTACCGCGACCGAGGCGAGAAGCAGAAATACTACACCGGCGAAATTCCCCGCGACTACGTGCTCAATCGCGGGGACTTGCTCGTGGCGATGACTGAGCAGGCAGCCGGTTTGCTTGGCAGCTCTATTCTCGTTCTGGATTCCGACAAGTTCCTGCACAACCAGCGACTCGGCCTTGTCACGAAAAAAATCGGAGTCGCGTGGAGCAATGAGTTCTTCTTCTATGTCTTCAACACGCAGCCCGTTCGAGAGGCGATTCATGGCAGCGCGTCCGGCATGAAAGTGCGTCATACTTCGCCGACAAAGATTGGCCAAGTCGTCGTCTCCTTTCCAGCCTCGCTGTCAGAACAACAACGCATCGCGGACTGCCTTTCCGCGCTCGACGCCCGCATCGCCGCACAGACTGGCAAGCTCGACGCCCTCAAGCAGCACAAGCAGGGTTTGCTGCAGCAGCTCTTCCCGAGCCTGGAGGGCGAGGCGCAATGACCGACGCCAGCTACGCGGATCTGCCGGGCGTCGCCACGCACCTTCGGGCGCTGCTGGCCGACAAGGCCCAGAAAAAGCCAGACAAGAGTCCGTTCGTTCTGCTCTATGCCTTCAACGGCACCGGCAAGACGCGACTGTCCGCCGCCTTCAAGGACCTCGGCAAGGTCATCGACCAACACGGTGAGGTGCAGAGCCGCGACACGCTCTATTTCAACGCGTTCACGGAGGACCTCTTCTCGTGGGACAACGATCTGGAGAACGACCAGCACCGCACGCTGAAGCTCAACGCGGCTTCCAGCTTCTTCGTCGGGCTGAACGAGTTGGAGATCGAGAACCGGATCCGCCCGCTGTTGGACCGCTATGCGGACTTCGACTTCAAGATCAACTTTGAGTTTGACCAGGTGACCGGCAAGATCGCCAGCGCGGAGGTTACCTTCTCTCGGAACGTGCTGAGCGGCGACGGCGACGCTACGAGACTCGACGAGGTCGACGGCATCAAGATCTCGCGGGGCGAAGAGAACATCTTTGTCTGGTGCTTCTTCCTCGCCATCCTCCAGCTCGCTCTCGATGGAGCGGAGGCATACAAGTGGGTCGAACATGTGTACATCGACGACCCGATCTCATCCCTCGATGAGCACAACGCCATCGTCGTCGGAAACCACCTAGTCCAGCTCTACCGCGAGGCACAGCGGCCGATCAAGACGGTTGTGTCGACGCACCACGCGCTGTTCTTCAATGTCCTGCATTACGAATTGAAGAATCACGTATTCACTCCACTTCAGTTCACTCTCAAGCGCGATCGTCGCAAGGACGGATACGTTCTTCCAGAACACCGTGGCGACACCCCACAGTTCTATCACGTCGCGGCCCTGGCAGATCTGTGGCAGGTGGCCCAGAGTGGGCAGGCGAGCACGTTTCATTTCAATATCTTGCGCACGGTGCTCGAGAAGACCGCCCTCTTTCTTGGCTACAGCCACTTCTCGAAGTGCATCAAGGATGCCGATGATGACGCAGACGGCATCCTTCACCAGCGTTTCGTTGATCTGCTGAGCCACGGTAAGTACTCGATGTACGAGCCAACCGAGATGGCTGACGACACGAAGGACTACTTCCTCACGATCTTGAAGGGGTTCGTGGAGCGCCACCCATTCAATCGAGAGCTGGTACCCGAACCCGCCGGAGACACTGAGAAAGCATGACCGAGAACAACCAAGCACAGCTCGGAAAGACGCTCTGGACCATCGCCGACCAACTCCGCGGGGCGATGAACGCGGACGACTTCCGCGACTACATGCTCGCGTTCTTGTTCCTCCGCTACCTGTCGGACAACTACGAGCAGGCCGCGAAGAAGGAACTCGGGCGGGACTACCCAAACCCGAACGCGATCGGCAACGGAGGGCGGTCTTCGTTGTCGGTGTGGTACGCCGATAACCCGGGCGATGTGACGGCGTTCGAGAAGCAGATGCGGCTCAAGGCCCACTACGTCATCCGGCCCGAGCACCTGTGGACCAGCATCGCCCACATGGCTCGCACCCAGGACGGAGAACTCCTCAACACTCTCCAGGCCGGGTTCAAGTACATCGAGAACGAGTCGTTCCAGAGCGCGTTTTCGGGCCTGTTCTCCGAGATCAATCTCGGGTCTGACAAGCTCGGCAAGACCTACGCCGACCGCAACGCGAAGCTCTGCACGATCATCACCAAGATCGCCGAGGGGCTTGCGGAGTTCTCCACCGATAGCGACACACTGGGGGACGCCTACGAGTACCTGATCGGCCAGTTCGCCGCGGGCTCGGGCAAGAAGGCGGGCGAGTTCTACACGCCGCAGCGGATCTCGGACATCCTCTCCGCGATCGTCACGCTTGACAGCCAGGAGCCGAAGACCGGCAAGCGGAAGCATCTCGCTAGCGTGATGGACTTCGCCTGCGGCTCGGGCTCCCTGCTGCTCAACGTGCGCAAGCGCATGGGGCCGCACGGTATCGGCAAGATCTATGGGCAGGAAAAGAACATTACTACCTATAACCTCGCGCGGATGAACATGCTCCTGCACGGGGTCAAGGACTCGGAGTTCGAGATCTACCACGGTGACACGCTCACCAACGACTGGGACATGCTCCGCGAGACGAACCCCGCGAAGAAGCCTTACTTCGATGCAGTGGTCGCCAACCCGCCCTTCAGCTACCGGTGGGAACCCACCGAGGCGCTAGGCGAGGACGTGCGCTTCAAGAACTACGGGCTCGCGCCGAAGTCGGCTGCGGACTTTGCGTTCCTCCTGCACGGCTTTCACTACCTGAAAGACGAAGGCGTGATGGCGATCATCCTGCCGCACGGCGTGCTGTTCCGGGGGGGCGCCGAGTCCAAGATTCGCACGAAGCTGCTGGAGGACGGGCACATCGACACGGTCATCGGGTTGCCAGCGAACCTCTTCTACTCGACCGGCATTCCCGTGTGCATTCTGGTGCTGAAGAAGTGCAAGAAGCCCGATGACGTGCTGTTCATCAACGCGGCCGAGCATTTCGAGAAGGGCAAGCGTCAGAACGTCCTGAGCGACGAGCACATCGAAATAATCATCGACACCTACAAGCATCGCAGGGAGGAGGATCGCTACTCCAGGCGGGTGGAGATGGCGGAGATCAAGGAGAATGGTTACAACCTGAACATCTCGCGCTACGTGAGCACGGCCAAGCTGGAGGTCGAGATCGACCTGGCGGCGACGCACCAGGAGCTGGTGCAGATCGAAGATGAAATCCGCGAGGCGAAGGACCGCCACAACGACTTCCTCGAACAGCTTGGGCTGGAACCGTTGCCGTAGGTGCACGTCCCGCGCGTCCGCCCCAGCCCCGACGTCGACGCAGCCACCTGTGGCTACCGAATATTCGTATCCGTCCGGTGAACGCCGTGCCGGACTGCTTGAGGACGGACGGGAGCTGTGCTCGGCTGTGGTCGCGAGCCCATGCGTGAGCGGGTTGATGGCAGGGACCTGAGCGATGGCGCTCAGGAGGAGTCGGCGACGCGCAGGCGCTTCCACTGGTGCGGCAGCAGCTCGACGATGCGCGACTGGGGATGCGTCTGCACGCGCAGCAGCACGTCGGCCAGGTACGCCTCGGGGTTGACGTCGTTGGCCTCGCAGGTGGCCACCAGCGCGTAGAGGCCGGCCAGGTTCTCTCCCGCGGCCTCGTGGCCGACGAAGAGAAAATTCTTCCTTCCCAGCGCTGCCTTTCTGAGCGCCGCCTCTGAGCGGTTGTTGTCCAAGGGCAGGCGCTCATCGGAGACGAAGCGGCTCAGGGCGTCCCATTGCTTCAGCGCGTAGGAAATGGCCTGCCCCAGCGGCCCCTTCGGCGGATGCTGCGGAGCCTGCTGCTCGAGCCAGGCGCGCAGCTGCCCGAGAACAGGCTCGCTGTGCCGCTGGCGCAGCTCGCGGTGGGCGGACGTGCGCACCACATCCGCCTCGCGCGCCTGGGTGTCAAGGACCGGGGTCATGGACCGCGTGAGGGTCGGCCAAGCGGATCGCCCTGTTGAGCTCTTCAGGGAGCGGTGGCGAGCGCGTCGAAGAAGCGGCGGCGTACATGCGCCCAACACCCGACGCGAGTGCGCCCGTCGGGCAGCGTCACCGGGTTGTAGCCAGTGTAGCCATCCACCACGAGCGCGCCCGTCGTGCCGCCCAGCACGTCCAGGGGTGTCTTGCCCCCGCGCCCCATGCTGAAGCGGTAGCCGATGAGCCACTCGCCCTTCTCGTTCTGGGTGAGGAATGTCCAAAGGTAGCCCAGCCGCGTCTTCTTCACGTCCAGCACTCGCAGCGGCGTCTCGTCGGCCCACACCACCTCGGCGGACGCAATGCATTGCAGCAGGTGCCGCGACAGCGGCAGCAGGACCGAGGCGGACAGGTGGAAGAGGTCCGTCAGCGTGCTGCGACTCATCGGCACGCCGCCCCTCTCAATGCGCTGGGCCAGCCGGTGCAGCGGCATGGCGTCGGCGCACTTGGACGTCACCACGTGCGCCAGGATGCCCGGGCCGTACTCGCCCTTATCCACCACCTTGGCGGGCGCGGGCGCCGTCACCACGCCCTGGCCGCACTTGCATGAGAGGACTTCCTGCACGTGCACCTGCCGCTCGAAGCGGGCCGGCAGGTACTCGTACATCTCCGTGGTGCGTCCCTGGCCCAAGGCTTTCAACTCCTCGCTGCCGCAGGCCGGGCAGCGACGCGCTTCGGCGGGGACGTCATGGCGAATCTCGCGCGTCAGCGCCCCCTCGGCCTTGCGGACCGCACGCTCGCGCCGCTTCTTCCTGGCCGCCTCGTCGCGCGCCGCCTTCGACTCCTCGCCCGCCGCTTCCCCGCGCAGCTCGCACGCCACGGACGGCATCCGCTCCGTCTTCCTGCCGAAGACGTGGCGCTCCAGCGCCGCCATCTTCCCCTCCAGCGAGGTCAGCCGCCCTCTCAACTCCTCGGCTTCTTCGCGCCAGGGGCAGTGGTGGTCGAGTGGGAGGACGCGTGGCACCCGGACTCAACAACGCGTCGGGTAGGCCCTTCACGAGGCGACGTGCTCAGGTACCTGTCCGCCCCGGGGGCGTCCAGGCGGGCTGGCGCTTCACCTCGGCCACGTCGATGCCGTCCAGCAGCATCGCCAGCTGCGTGGCGTCGAGCGCGACGGACTGCGCGTCGGCGTCCACCGGCGGCAGTCGGAAGCGGCCCGTCTCCAGGCGCTTGTAGAAGAGGCACAGCCCCGTGCCGTCGTAGAAGAGCACCTTGAGCGCGCTTCTCCGCTTGCCGAAGAAGACGAAGAGCGCCCCGCTGCGCGTCGGGCGGCCCAGCCGCTCCTCCACCAGTCCCGCCAACCGCTCGAAGCCCCAGCGCAAGTCGATGGGCTGAAGCCCGACGAAGATTTCGACGCCGTGCGGAATCATCGCGCCACGCTCCGGCCCGCCACCCCGAGCGCCTCCAGCACCACCCCCACCGTCGCCACGTCCGCGCCAGGCGGAACCAGGACACGTGCGCCCTGCACTTCGATGATGACCTGGGCGGTCCGCGGCGCCGCCTCGACGGAGGCCGTGGCCGTGACCAGCCGCACCATGGGCAGCACGGAGCCCGCCTCACCGCGCGCTGTCTCCGCCAGACGACTGGACCATCGGTACAGCGGGCCCGTCGTGAACTCCTGGCCCTTGCAGTACTCCGCCGCGCTCAGCCCGCTGGCGCGCCAGTCCGCGACTCGCTTCCTCCACAGCTCCTCGTTTGCCATGCGCCCCACCTTGCGCGCGCCGGCTCAGCTCCACCAGACGGGGCTCGTGCATCGGATACGGAAGAAACGCGGCCAGTAAGTGGGCTGAGCGCCTACCCGGCCGGTCATTCCGTGCATCCTCGCGCCCCCCACGAGCACCGCCCCCGCGGTGCGCCCAGGGACGCGCGCGGATGAGCTACCGGAGAGTCGACATGGACAGGTTGAGAGAGTTGGTGCGGCTGCACCGCATGGGGACGTGTGCGCGCGAAGTGGCACGACTGTTGGGAATGGGCCCGAATACGGAGAGGACATACCGCGGCGCTCTCTGCGGCCGGTGTGCTGGAGGGACCAGCCGATGCGGTGCCCGAGTTGGAGGTGCTCAAGGCGCTGGTGCAGGCGCACCTGCCGTCGAGGCTGCCACCGCCAGCAGACCTCGTCGCTGGTGCCCTGGCAGCAGCGCGTGGAGGGGTTGCTCGGGCAGGGACTGGGGCCCCGCGCCATCCACGACAGGCTGCGGTTGGAGGTGGAGGGCTTCGCGGCGAGCTACTTCTCCACCGTGGAGCAACTCCGGAGGGCCCAACTGGAGTGGGCCCACCCACCGGTACAACGAACACTGGCTGCTGGAGCGCCACAACTTCCTCTCGCCGAGGGACCCGACGGTCGGCTCTTTAATATGGCCGCTCGGTAGTGGAGGAACGTGTGTGGGGCGAAGGCTGGGGCTACCGGGAGTTTGGAATCAGTGAAAGGCGCACGTCAGCGAGTGCGTTATGACTTGGACGGGCCTGTAGAAGGAGTCTCTAAGAATGAAGGAGCCTCAGTTCTGCCCGATGTCGTAGTGAGTTGTCACCCGGAGACAACGCCGGATTCAGGAGAACTCATACGCGCTGAGGCCCCCATCACCAGTGCGAGTATTTATGGGGAGCTTTTGGGAGGAAGCACTTTGCGCTCGTAACTCTCTTGGTCGAGCGGACAGTCAATGAGGCTCATGAAGTCGCGCTTGTTCAGGCGGCACTGCTTTGCCATCCGAGCCAACAGAAAGTCGTCGAGGTCTGAGCCCGAATGACTGGTCTTTGTGAAGATGGCGGTCTTCTTGTTACTCCCAAGCTCGTGATAGGCGTAGTAGTGGTGGTCGCCATCCGTTTGAACAAAGCCTTTACGCTGGAGAGCAGTCTCGACATCCTTACGTTTGCGACTAGCCATTCTTCCTGCTCACGCGTCGGCTGAGATCCTGGCGAAGCTGCAAGGCATCATCCGCAAGTGTAGAGGGATCGGTTTCGACATACTCGCGCCAGAGAAAGGCTAACTGTTCGGCAAGCTCGTCGGCCAGTTTCTCCCGTGTACGTCCATGCACCATGACGTGCAGCTCAGGATGTTCCGCCACAAAATATTGCTGGCTCTCCTCATCGAGAGAAGGGGTAAGAACTAGAGGAGGAGATAAACTGTACTCTTGGCCATCATGCTCGATGGAAACGAAAGTCATTGGGCTGAGGTCAACCGGCTCGATGTTACTTACCTCCATGAGCTTTTTGGGGTGGCCTTCCTCGTCAACAACGAAGTAACCCGTTACCTGAAAGAGGCCTCGTCTGGCTTCAAGGAGGCGCTCCTCGACTTGCGGCAAGTAGACGCAGTCAACCTCCTTTTGGGTGGGGGGATAGAGGATGACGACCTTTCGCTCCGAGAAGTCAATCCTGACCATTTGGCCAATCACCGAGGTCGTTTCGCGACGCTCCTCGGGGGTGCTCAGCCACTGCTCATCCGTCCATTGCTCAAGAGCGGGCATGGCCTTGGGGCCGAGGATGATTTCTTGGTCCCGGTTTTTAGCGGTCAGGGCCAATCCCCAGGCATCACCTCGCTTTGGCAGCAGCTTCTTTGTCTCTTGAAGGAGTCGCTGTCGGTAGGCCGAGTCTGGGACGAGGTTTTTGACCTGCTCGAAGCTGCCGCGGGCGACTGCGTCCCAAAGCGTGTAGATATCGTTCAGAAGGCCGTGTGCATGAACAGGTTCCGGGAAGCTGGGAATGCCCTCTCCGATGTCCATGGGAACGGCGTAGCTGCCAGGCTGGGGGAGAGCGCAGCGCAAGGTGTAGCGCTTGCGGAAGTCCGCGCTGGGCTTGAATCGTTGGTGGACTTCCAGCCCCTCGCGAGAGGCAGCGAGGAGCCAAGCGGTTTGCTGCATGCCTTCGAGCGTACGGACCAGAACCTCTGCCGGGACAGTGTGGTCCTCGGTCACAGGGCCGGTAATGCGCAGTTGGCCTTCGTGATCGGTCCCCATAAAGTTGCCTCAGACTTCTCGATTCGCCCTGGAACAATACGTCAACAGGGGAGAGGATGCCTGAACTGGCCTGAGGTATTCGAGGCAAAAAAGGCCCCGCCATTTCTGGCAGGGCCTCTTCACTTCAGCTCCCCGACGAGGACTCGAACCTCGGACCTAGTGATTAACAGTCACCCGCTCTACCGGCTGAGCTATCGGGGAATATGTACGTCGCGGCAAAACGGCGTTGCCGAGATGACGCGCTTTGTAGAGAACGGAGCCCGCCGTGTCAACAGTCCCGTTTGATCCGCTCTCGCGGCTTCACTCCCAGCCCTGGTCCGCGCTCGCGGGCCTGGTCTCCATTGCCTCGGAGGCCATTGCCCAGGTGCTCGCCGGCTCCCCGGCCGAGCGCGTCCTCGACCGCACCCTCCGAGACCACCGCCACCTCTCCCGGGAGCAGCGCCAGGCCCTCAAGGAGGCCGTCTACAACGTCGGCCTCTGGCGCCGCCGCCTCGGCTTCCTCCTGGGCCGCGAGGACGCCACACCCCCCTTCCTCCTCTACGCCCTGCTGCACGGCCTGGCCGGAGTCCCCGTCGCCGAGGCCGCCGCCCTCGCCGGCCTCGGGGAGGGCCCGCCCCCGGTCCTGAACGCCGGGGACGCCCCCACGCTCGCCCTCCGGGCCTCCCTGCCGGACTGGCTCGCCGACCACTTCGCCCGCGAGCTGGGCCCCGAAGCCGACGCCTTCTGCGCTCATCTCAACGTGCCCGGCCCCATCACCCTGCGCGCCAACCCGCTGCGCACCTCTCGCGACGCCCTCGCGGAGCGCCTCCTCACCGAGGGCGTCACCACCCGGCCCGGCCCGTGGAGTCCCCTCGCGCTCCACGTCGAGGGCCCGCGCCCCAACCTCTACGGTCTGCCCTCTCTGCGCGAGGGCCTCTTCGAGGTCCAGGACGAGGGCAGCCAGCTCCTCGGGCTCCTGGTGGAGGCCCACCCCGGGGAGACGGTGCTGGACCTGTGTGCCGGCGCCGGTGGCAAGACGCTGCTGCTGGGCGCGGAGATGAAGGACGCCGGCCGGCTGATGGCGTACGACCCGGACCCCGAGCGCCTCGACCGGCTCCTCCAGCGCAGCGCCCGCGCCGGCCTCTCGCACGTGCAGGTGCTCCGCACGCCGCCGGAGCCAGGGCTTGGCGCCGACCGCGTCCTCGTGGACGCGCCGTGCTCGGAGCTGGGCTCCTTGCGCCGCGGCCCCGACCTGCGCTTCCGCGCCAGCCCGGACGTGCTCGCCCACTTCCCTCCGCTGCAGCAGGACATCCTCCAGCACGCGGGCGACCTCGTGCGTCCCGGGGGCCGGCTCGTCTACGCGACGTGCACGGTGAACCGCGCGGAGAACGAGGACCTCGTCACGGCGTTCCTCGCCTCGCGGCCCGAGTTCCACCTCGTGCGTCCGGGCGCGGGCTGGCTCGCGCCCGCGTGTGTCCGGGACGGGTTCCTCTTCGTCGCGCCGCACCGCCATGGCACGGACGCCTTCTTCGCCGCCGTCATGGAGCGCTCGGCCGGGTAGGGGAGGAGGCGCCGAGCGGCCGCAGTGTCCTCGTTCCGACGGACGGGGGTACTCAACGCTTCGAGTCGCGCTGGCTCGAAACGGCGTGCCCCCCACGGCCCCGGTGCTATGAAGCGCGACGTGCGTTGGCTCAAGCCCCTCTCGCTTCGTCCCCGCGACACCGTCCACGTCGTCGCCCCCGCTTCCGCCTTCGACCGCCCCGGCTTCGAGGTGGGCCTGGCCGTCCTCGCGGAGCGCTACACCCCCGTCCACCGTCCCGACATCTTCTCCTCGCACCGCTACCTCGCGGGAGATGACGTCCGGCGCACGGAGGAACTCTCCCGCGCCCTGCTGGACCGCGACGCCCGCGCCATCTTCTGCGCCCGCGGCGGCTACGGCAGCGCCCGCCTCCTGCCGGACCTCCCGCTCGCGGACGCCACGCATACCGCCTTCTGCGGCTTCTCGGACGTCACCTCCGTCCACGGCGCCATGCAGGTGCTCGGCCGCGTCTCCATCCACGCGCCCGTGCTCACGCAGCTCGGCCGGCAGCCGGTGGAGGTTCGCGACTACCTCTTCCGCCTCCTCGAGTCCCCCGAGGCCCCGCCGCCGCTGACGGGCACGGCCACCTACGTGCCCGGCATGGCGGAGGGCCACCTCGTCGGCGGCAACCTCTCCGTCCTCACCCGGCTCATCGGCACGCCGTACATGCCGCCGCTCGACGGCGCGGTGCTCCTGCTGGAGGACGTCACCGAGCGCCCGTACCGCATCGACCGCATGTGGACGCACCTGCGCCTCTCGGGCGTCTTCTCGCGCGTGCGCGGCATCGTCCTGGGCGACTTCACCTCGTGCGAGGAGCGGAAGGCGGACTACTCCAGCGCGGACGTGCTCCGGGAGCTGGCGAAGGAGGCGGGCCTGCCCTGCGCCGCCGGCTTCCCCATCGGCCACGGTGACATCAACTACCCCGTCGCCCTGGGCACCCAGGTGCGGTTGGACGCCGACGCCGCGCGCCTCACCTTCCTCGAAGGAGCCGTGCGCGCATGAGCGGCAGTCCCCACCCCATCGCGATTCTGCAGACCGTCCTCGACGACGCGTGCAAAATCGGTGTCTTCCCCGCGGCCCAGGCCATCGTCCTGCACCGGGGCGTCCAGGTCTTCGGCCACGTGACGGGCAAGGTCTCCGGCGACACGCGCTTCGACCTCGCCTCCGTCACCAAGGTGCTCGGCACCACGGCCCTCTTCCTGCGCCTGTGGACGGAGGGCAAGGTGGGCCCGGACACGCACGTGTCCCGCTTCTTCCCCGGCTCGCCCGTGGGCGACGCGGGTGCCACCGTGGCGGACCTGCTCTACCACCGCTCCGGCCTGCCGCCCTTCGTGCCCTTCTTCGCCCAGGCGCTCACCGCTCACCCGGAGCTGCTCGACGCGGACTGTCCCTCCGCCGTGCGCGCCCGCGTCCGCGAGGACGTCATCCAGGCCGCCGCCGCCACGCCGCTCGCCGCCGCGCCGCGCACCCGCACCGCGTACAGCGACGTGGGCTTCATCCTCCTCGGCGAAATCCTCTCCCGCGCCGCCAACGCCCCGCTGGACACGCTCTTCACGCGCTACATCGCCGAGCCGCTCGGCCTGTCCGCGCGCTTCCACCGCCTCACGGACTTCCCCGCCGACTCCACCCCCGCGCCCACCGGCGCCACGCGTCCTCGCGAGCCCGCGCCCGGCCAGGAGGGACTCTGGAAGGACGTGCCCACGCAGCCCACGCGGCCCGGTGAGGTCGACGACGACAACGCCTGGGTGATGGACGGCGTGGCCGGACACGCGGGCCTCTTCGGCACCGCGGTGGACGTGGCCCGCTTCGGGCAGGCCGTGCTGGACGGGTGCTCCGGCGGCGCGGCGGTTGCGCCCGGCCCGCTGTGGCACCGCCTGCTGGCCACCGACTCGCTCGTGGAGGGCAGCACGCGCTCCATGGGCTTCGACTCGCCGTCCGCGACGCTGTCGAGCGCGGGCCACTACATCGGCGACACGCCGCCGGGCGCGGTGGGGCACCTGGGCTTCACCGGCACCAGTCTCTGGGTGGACCTGCGCCGCTCGCTGGTGGTGGCGCTCGTCACCAACCGCGTGGCCAACGGCCGCAACGAATTGCGCATCCGCGACTTTCGACCCGTCTTCCACGACCTCGTCGTGGAGGCGCTCGACCTCACCGACTTGAAGCAGGGAACGCATGGCTGACGACAACGGAAACGTCCTCGAGACTCTCGAACCCGGCAGTGTGCGCCGCATCCACCTGGTGGGCGTGGCCGGCACCGGCATGGGCTCCTTCGCGGGCATGCTCAAGGCCGCTGGCTACGAAGTCACCGGCAGCGACGAGAATGTCTACCCGCCCATGAGCGACATGCTCAGGACATGGGGCATCCCCGCCTCCTCGCCCTACCGTCCGGAGAACCTGGACGCGGCGAAGCCGGACCTCGTCATCATCGGCAACGTCATCCGCCGCGTGAATCCGGAGGCCACCGCCGTGCGCGAGCGCGGCCTCAAGCAGATGAGCTTCCCCGCCGCGCTGGGCTCGCTCTTCCTGGACCGCTCGCACTCGGTGGTCGTGGCCGGCACGCACGGCAAGACGACCACGTCCTCGCTCATGGCGCACGTGCTGGTGGAGGCCGGCAAGGACCCGTCCTTCCTCGTGGGCGGCGTCACCCAGAACTACGCGGGCAACTACCGCGTGGGGAAGGGGCCGCACTTCGTCGTCGAGGGCGACGAGTACGACACCGCGTACTGGGACAAGGGCTCCAAGTTCCTCCACTACCGCCCGCGCACCGCCATCCTCACCAGCGTGGAATTCGACCACGCGGACATCTTCCGCGATTTGCCCCACTACGAGGCCACCTTCGAGAAGTTCGTCCGGCTCATCCCGAAGGACGGGCAGCTCGTCGTCTGCGCCGCGTACCCCAACGCCGTGAAGCTCTCGCGCGAGGGCTGCCTGGGGCGCGTGGTGACGTACGTGGCGAAGGAGGGCGCGGACGCGGACTACACGCCGCGCGGTGTGTCCTTCAGCGCCGCGGGCGCGCGCTTCGACGTGGTGGAGCGCGGCCAGGTGCTGGGCACGGTGGACCTGCCCATGGGCGGCCTGCACAACGTGGAGAACGCGCTGAGCGTCATCGCCGCGGCGCGCGGCCTGGGCCTGTCCTTCGAGGAGATTCGCAAGGGCCTGGCGACGTTCAGCGGCGTGAAGCGCCGGCAGGAGGTGCGAGGTGAGCCCGGCGGCATCATGGTGGTGGACGACTTCGCGCACCACCCCACCGCGGTGCGGGAGACCATCGCCGCCGTCCACAACCGCTACCCCGAGCGGCGGCTGTGGGCCATCTTCGAGCCGCGCTCCAACACCAGCCGCCGCAACATCCACCAGGAGGACTACGCGCACGCCTTCACCGGCGCCGCCCGCGCCAGCCTCAAGGTGCCCGAGCGCCACGACAAGGTGCCCGTCGGTGAGGAGCTGGACGTGCGAAAGCTCGTCGCGGACCTCCAGGCCCAGGGCATCGCCGCGGAGGGCTCCACGGACGTGCAGGCGATGGTGGAGCTGGTGGCCCGCGAGTCCCGTCCCGGCGACGTGCTGCTCGTCATGAGCAACGGCGCCTTCGGTGGCTTCATCGACAAGCTGCTCGCGGCCCTCAAGGCGCGGCTGGGAGCCTGAAGATGCGCACGCGTCCTTCCCTCGCCGCCCTGATTGCGGCCCTCGCGCTCGCCGGGTGCGCGAAGTCGCAACTGCCGCCACTCACCGACCCCGCCCCCAGCGGCGGCGGCGCGGCGACGGCACCGGAGGCCCGCGCGGGCACTCCGCTGGAGTTCAAGGTGAGGCGCTACCCCGGCGGCGAGCCGTATGACCTCGCCAGCGACAGGGGCAGCGTGGTGCTGCTGGACGTGTGGGCCACCTGGTGCGAGCCGTGCCGGGACGCGCTGCCCTTCTATGAGAACCTCGCGCGCGAGTACGCCGGCCGGGGCCTCAAAATCTATGCGCTGAGCGTGGACGAGGACGCGCGCGCCATTGCCCCCTTCCTGCAGGAGACGAAGGTGGGGTTGCCCATCCTCCTGGACGAGAATGCCCAGGTGGCCGAGCGCACGCTGAAGGTGAAGGGCATGCCCACCACCTTCTACATCGACCGCCGCGGCGTGGTGCGCCACCTCGAGGAGGGCTTCGCCGAGGAGTTCCTCACGCGCTACCAGTCGCACATCGAGGCGCTGCTCGCCGAGCCCGCGCCGTAGGGAAGGGAAGCGACGTCATGTCCCAGGACACGCCCGCCACCTTGCGCCGCACCGCGGAGGAGGGCGCCCGCCTCGCCGGCCGCATCCTCAAGGACCGGTTCCTGGGCGAGCGCACGATTGAGTACAAGGGCGGCATCGACCTGGTGACGGACGCGGACAAGGCGTCGGAGGAAGCGCTGCTCGCCTTCATCCGCGAGCGCCACCCGACGCACGCCATCCTCGCCGAGGAGAGCGGCGCCAGCGCCGGCGCCAACCACTTGCGCTGGCTGGTGGACCCGCTGGACGGCACCACCAACTACGCGCACCGCGTGCCGCACTTCTGCGTCAGCGTCGCCGTGGAGGGCCCCGGCGGCGTGCTGGCCGGCGCCGTCTATGACCCGATGCTGGACGAGCTCTTCTCCGCCGCGCGGGGCGAGGGCGGCACGCTGAATGGCCGCCCGCTGCGCGCCAGCGGCGTCGCCACGCTGCACGGGGCGCTCTTGTGCACGGGCTTCCCCTACGACGTGCGCGAGCGCCCGGAGGGGCCGGTGGGCCTCTTCAACCGCTTCATCCTCCGCGCCCAGGGCATGCGCCGCACCGGCAGCGCCGCCATGGACCTGGCCTACGTGGCCGCGGGCCGCTTCGACGGCTTCTTCGAGTTCGGCCTCAAGCCGTGGGACATCGCCGCGGGCTCGCTGCTGGTGGAAGAGGCCGGCGGTGTCATCCGCCACGTCACCGGCGCGCCCTTCAGCGTGCTGCGCGGGGACGTGATTGCCTCCGCGCCCGCGCTCGCGCCGGAACTGCTGGCCGAGGCGAAGCGCTTCGTGGACGACATGGACTGGAAGCCGAAGGGCTAGAAGAAGCTCTCCGGCACGAAGACGATGTCGCCGGGCTGGAGCATGAAGTTCTTCTCCCGCCCCACGCCGATGTCCTCGACGGGCACGCGAATCTTGCGCTCCTGCCCATTCACCACGCGCGTCACCAGCGTGTTGTTCTTCGCCGCCAGCTTGGTGAAGCCGCCCGCCAGCGTAATCGCCTGGACGATGGACATCTCCCCGTCCACCGGGAAGGTGCCGGGCTTCTGCACCTCGCCGAAGACGAAGACCTTCTGCGAGTTGTACTCGCGGATGAGCACCGACACCTGCGGCCGGCGCACGTAGCGCGCCAGGCACGTCTGCAGCGCGTCCGCCGCGCCGCTGGGCGTCTTCCCCTCCAGCGGCACCTTGCCGCACAGCGGGTAGTCGATGGTGCCCTCGGGGGACACGCGCCAGGTACCCGAGTGCTCGGGCTCCTGGAAGACGCGCACCTCCACCACGTCACCGGGGCCCAGCGTGCCGCCACCCGCGCGTGCTTCCCCTGCCTCGGCCGCCGGCGTGGGAGTCGGCGGGGGCGGGCGGGAAGCCGTGCCGAAGCACGCGGGCAACGCCGCGAGGAGCACCACGGCCAGGGAGGAGCGAGTGAGGGTCATTCCAGGTGGGGCGCCCCGGCATGTCGCCAGGGCAGGGCAGGAGCGGTGCGGCTTCAGTACGTCACGGAGAGGCGAGCATACCCCTCGTGGCGCGTGTAGTTGAGGCCGCCGCCCGTCACCGAGGACGTCCGCGAGCCCAGCATGTAGCCGGCCGCGAAGGAGAGCCACGGGCGGAACTGGTACTCGGGGCCCACGTCCAGGCTGACGAGGGTGTCACCGCGGTCGCCGGTGAAGCTGATGAAGTCCACCGCGCCGCCCGCGTGCAGCGTCAGCTTGCCGCCAAAAATCGCCCGTGCCTCGCCATAGCCGCGGTTGTCGGTGAAGAGGCCGTAGGCCGCCACCGGCTCCAGCGTGCGCAGGTAGCCCGCCTTGAAGCTCAGGGTGGGGCTGAAGAGGTACGTGCCCTCGAGCTGCGCGAGGAAGGTGCCCCCGCCCGCGGCGGCGAGGTTCTGCCCCCAGCCCGCCTTGGCCGTCACCGCCACCTTGGGCGACACCAGGCCCGCGACACCGAGGAGGGCGCGCGCCAGCGTGGCGCCCTGGGTGCCGTCGTTGAAGTAGCTGCGCAGGTCCACGCCCGTGTCCATGACGACGGCCGTCTTCGGCAGGAAGCGCCAGCGGCCCTCCAGGCCGAAGTGCAGGTTGCCGTAGTCGAACCGGTCCGCCGTGAGCGGGTCGCACACGCCTTCCGTGCAGTCCACCGGGCTGGTGGCGCCGAGCGGCTCGAAGAACTCCACCGCGTAGGCCGCGTTGGGCGTGAGCTCCACCGCGCCGCCGCCCGGCCTCCACGGCACCTTCACCCGCGCCTCGTTGAAGAGGCTGAGCACGCCCGCGCCAATGGCCGCGGTGCGCGTGCGGTCTGAGCGCACGAACTGGTCCGACACCTCCAGCGACAGCGGGGCGTCCGGGTTGAGGCGCGCCAGCAGGTCCGCCGCGCCTTCCAGGTGCGACGCGGTGCCCGAGTCGGCCGTCATCAGGCCCGTGTACAGCACGTAGTCCAGGTTGGCGTTCAGGTTCAGCGCCAGCTGGGAGGATGGCACCTCCAGCCGGAACCCGGGCCGGAAGTGCATGGCGAACTCGCCCGACAGATTCGGGGAGATGCCCGACGTCGTCGGCTCCTCACCGGCGGGGGTGGCGAAGTAGCCCACGCCGCTGTCCAGCCGCGTCTCCAGGTCGAAGTACGGGTGAAGCCGCCCGCTGCCCACCTTGAAGCCATTGCCGCCGAGGGGTGGCGTTGCCACCGATTCCTGGGCCGTGGAGGTGCCGCTCAGCGCCAGCAGCGCCAGCACACCCCAACCCCCCCAAGATTTCCCAGGCAGCTTCATGGTTCAGAAGGACTTCCCTGATGGAAGGGTTACCCTCTCCCACCTTTCACGCGTACGGCCCGAGGCGTCATAACACGCGCATTCGCCGGGGCCGAAATCATTGTTGGACACAGGATGGAGACTCGCTCGGTGAGCCAGAGGGCACGCGGAGCGTCAGCGGATGGGGCTGGCCGGAGGCGGGCGGACGACGACGTCATCCGGCACCGGCGGCCGGGTGGGGTCCCCGCCAGGCAGGTTCTCCGGTTCCTCCACCTCCACGAAGAGGTTCTCATCCGTGCGGAAGGCCAGCTGGCCGATGCACTCCTCGGCCTCGGCGCGCAGCTGCGTCACCTTCTGCCGGGCGATCATGACCTTGGTGTATTCGTGGTCGCTGGTGGAGGTCTCCTTGCGCGACAGGGCCTCCTGGAGCGACACGTCGGCCTGCTCGGAGATGCGCAGCAGGCCCTTTATCTGGGTGAGCTTCTCGTTGGCGCAGTTGAGCTTCACCACGTCCTTGGTGCGCCGCGCCTCTTCCACCTTGCCCAGCACCTGGCGGAGCACCTCGCGCATGGCGCCCAGGGACTGGGTGCTGCGCGTGAGCTTCTCTCCGTCCGGCACGTCGCTGGCCTTCTCGAAGCTCACGGACGCGGCGGCGGGTGCCGGCGGCGCGCCAGCGGGCTGGGACGGTGCCTGGCCCTGCGCCAGCGCCACCCCGGCGGCGAGTACCACGACAAGCGTTCCCACGGTGCGCATGCGCCTCACGGCTCTCCCCGGCCCTTCCATGAAGGTCAAAGCGTAGAGTCAGGGGGGTAGGGTGTCAAACCGACCACGGTCCAGGTTTTCAGGCCTTCCCAGCGAGGCGGGCATTGGCCTCGCGCAAGCGGGCAGACAGGCTCCGGGCGATGTTGACGACGACGAAGGTGAAGCCGTCGCCGTGCGACTGCCGGAAGGCGCGCAAGTCCTGCGCGGTGAGCTGGAGCAGGTCCGCGTCCGTCTTCGCGCGCACGGTGGCGGAGCGGTAGTCCTTGTCGATGAGGCCCATCTCCCCGAAGAACTCGGGGGAGGACAGGACGATGAGCGGGTGCACGTCGCCGGAGGGCTGACGGCGCACCACCTCCACCTGCCCGTCGACGATGACGAAGAGGCTGTCGCCCAGGTCTCCTTCCTCGAAGACGACCTCTCCGGCCGCGAAGCGGCGCATCCGCGCGAGCTCGGCCAGGCGGGCGAGCTCCGCGGGGGAGAGCATCTCGAAGAGGGGTGACGACGAAATGACGGACAGCTTCTCCATGGTCCCCCCGGGGCCCTGGTGGGATGGCGTAGGCGTTGGAGCCTACCCCGCCGGAGAGAAGACGAAGGGATAGGAAACAGCGGTGTCGGAGTCGGGCTTGAAGGGGAACGCCCAGTTGCGGATGGTGGTGCGGATGCAGCTGCCCACCGCCTCGCTGCCGAGGGTGTTCTCCTCGATTTCGACTTCGCCGGCGCGGCCCGAGGGCTTGATGACGAAGCGCACCACCACCTTGCCCTTGAGGTTGGGGTTTCGCTTCAGCTCCTTCTCGTAGCAGCTCTGGATGGACTTGAGGCGCGAGCGGACGTAGCGGGCCAGCGCCGCGCGGTCCACGTCCGAGCTCTCCACGTCCGGGGTCGCGTCCTGCACCCTGCCCTGCACCTGGGCCTCCTTCTTGGTGCCCAGGTCCACCTTGCCGCCGCCCTGCGTGCCCACTTCGCCGATGCCCGTCACCCGGCCAGCGCCGCCGCCGCGCGGGCCGGTGCCGCCGCCCACGGAGGCCTCGGTGGCCACGCCCACGCCGCCCGCGCCGGCCAGCGCCGCGGCGATGTCGCCACCGCCGCTGGCTCCGCCCAGCACGTCCGCGAAGGCGCCCTGGCCCCCGCCGCCGTTGGAGCCGAGAATCTTGAGCAGGCCCTTGCCGGAGACCTTCTTCACCACCTCGGCGCGGCGCTCGGCGGCGTCACCGCCCGCGGGCTTGGTATCGGCCTTGTCCGCCGCGTCCTTCGGCTCGTCGCCCTTCTTGTCGTCCTTGGGGGCCTCGGAGGGGCCGGCCTCGGCGACGCGGGGCGCCTCCTGCGGGCGCTGGGGGATGATGGCGCGCACGAAGCGGTCATCCAGCTGGTCCAGGGCCAGCTCGGGCTCCTTGGGCGCTTCCGCGGAGATGATGAGCGCGGCGCCGGAGAAGTGGATGAAGAGCGAGGCCGCGAGGATGCCGAAGAAGACGCGGTCCATCGTCTTCCACATGCTGACGCGGATGTCCGCGGGCAGCACCGGCTTCGCGTCTTCCAGAGGCGGCGCGACGAACTGGAAGAAGAGGGTGACGTCGCCCAGCTCCACCTTGCCGCGGGCGCTCTCCTGCAGCGGCAGGACGTAGAGGTCGCCGCGGCGGGTGGCCAGCCCCTGCGAGCGCAGGGCGTCGAAGTCCACGTCCGAGGAGCCGAGGTTGACGCGGCCCTTCATGGTTTCGTCGATGACGAGCTGGAACTGCTGGCCCTGGAGCTCCAGCAGGGAGAAGCGGGCCGGCCGGTCATCCGCCGAGGGCAGGACGATGGTGTTCCGGGCGTCACTGCCGATGGTGACGTTGTCGCGGCGGACGTGGTGCTCCTCGACGATGCGGCCGTTCTGGATGACGCCGACGCGGAGCAGCTTGTTCTGCGGAGTGGCTGCCATGGGCTTAGAAGGGGTCCTGCTCCACGCTCTTGACGACCTTGGGCACGAAGGTCTCCGTGCGACTCAGCTCGTCGAAGCTCAGGTTGGAGCGTGGAAGGATGTAGAAGGCCTGGGGCTTCTGGATGCGCCCCTCGACGGTGATGGCGTCCAGGCGGATGACCTTGCGCGGCTTCTTGGCCGTCCCCGAGGTCGCCGTGGACGTGCTGCCGGACGTGCTCGCGCTGGACGTGCTGGCGCTGCCCGCGGACGCGGAGTCCTGCGCGAGCACGGGCGCGGCGGCGAGCAGCATGAGGAGGGCGAGGGCGGTGCGCATGGTGGGCCTACTGGGCGTCGTTGGCGAGCTTACCCGAGCCGGCCGGCGCGGGGGCAGGGGTAGGGGTGGTGGGCGACTGTGCACTCCCCGGCTGGGACACCGCACCCGGAGCAGAGGTTCCCTCGGAGGTCCGGGCGGTGGCGGCGCCCTTCTTCTTCCGGACGGTTTTCGCCTTCTTGCTGGTGGCCGGGGCCTTCTCGGCCTCGGGGGCAGGGGGCTGGGCCTCGGCCGTCGGAGCCGGCGTGCTGGCCTGCTTCTGGGCGGCGGCCTTCGCTTCGGCGGCCTGCTTGTCGGCGGCGGCCTTGTCGGCCTCGGCCTTCTGCTGCTCCTCGGTCTTGCGGAGCTGGTCCTTGCGCTCGCGCTCGCGGCGGCGCTCCTCGCGTTCGATTCCCTTGCGCGCGTCCTTCACGTACTGGTCGATGCGCTCGTCCCGCCCGCCCTTGCCCTGGTACTGCTCGAAGTAGCTGATGACCGTCTTGAACCGCTCGAGCGTGTCCACCCCGGGCGGCTCCACGTCCAGGTAGAGGATGGCGAGGTTGAAGTACGGGTCCGCCGAGGCCGGCACCAGCTTCAGCACCTGCTCGTACTCGGCGCGGGCGCGGGCGAAGTCGCCCTGGCCCCGGTACGCGTTGCCCAGGTTGAGGCGCGCGGAGGCGAAGTCCGGCGCGGCGCGCACCGCGGCCTCCAGCTCCGTGACGGCGGCGGGGTAGTCCTGCGCCTCGTTGAGCAGCGCGCCGAAGTTGTTGCGCGCCTCCGCGAAGTCGGGCCTGAGCCGCGCGGCTTCCTTGAACTCCTCCAGCGCCTGCGGGCGCGCCTTGAGGTCCAGGTACACCAGGCCCAGCGCGTTGTGCGTGGCCGCGTCCTCCGCGTCGATGGCGCGCGCGTTCTCCAGCACCATGCGCGCCAGCTCGTGCTTGCCCTCGCGGTAGTAGACCTGCGCCAGCACCTGCATGGCGCGCACGTGGCGCTCGTCGCCCTTGAGCGCGAGCTTGGCCTCGGACGCGGCGGACTCGTGCTTCTTCTGCTGGAGCAGCGTGACGGCCAGCGCGGTGCGCAGCGGCACCGAGTCCTTGCGCGTCTCGAGCAGCCCGCGCAGCTCTGCTTCGAGCTTCACCGAGCGGCCCGTGCGGCCGTACAGGCGCGCGAGGCAGTCCCACGCGGCCTCCTGCTCGGGGGCCACGGCCAGGGCCTGGCGGTAGGAGCGCTCCGCGTCGTCCGGCTTGCCCAGCCGCTCCTGCACGATGCCCAGGTTCGTCCACGCGTAGGCGAGCTTGGGCTGCTCCTGCGTCAGCGTCCGCAGCGCGGCTTCGGCCGCGGTCAGCTCTCCCCTGCGGGCGATGTCCACCGCGCGCGCGAAGTCTCGCGCCGGGCCCCGGGGCTCCTCGGGGCGCACGAGGGCGGCGTCCGCGGGCTTCGCGGCCTGGGCCTGTGCATCCGTGCCGGCGGTCCCCGCGTCGGCGGCGGTGCCGTCCGTCACGGGCGCGGGCGTTGCTGAATCCGCGCGCGGCTGCGGGCCGGAGGCGCAGGCCGACAGCAGCAGGCCGGATGCGACGGCGGCGAAGAGTGCGCGGGCGCCGGGGAAACGCGAGGTGGGGCTCACTGTGCACCTCCGCCACTGAGCTTCGGCTCTTCCCGCGGGGTGGCAGGGCGAGGGCCGTCCACGGTGCCCACAAGGCCATCCGGGTAGGCGCCGTCCGCGGAGAGGGCCTGCTTGGGCTCCTTCAGCACCGGGTACTCCTTGGGGCGGAAGCGGTTGAGGGCCTCGAGCGTGCGCCGCGTCCACTCGTTGGAGATGCGATTCTTCCGCGCCTCCGCGAGCGTGGCCGCGTAGCTCTCCACCGCCGCGTCCTCCAGGGCCGTCGTCTGCTGCGCGAGCTGGTCCTGGTACACCACCACCGCCTCTTCACCCAGGCGCTTCACCTCCGCCGGGACGGGCGTCTCGATGATGGTGTTGGCGAAGCGCTCCAGCGCATGGCCGCGCCGGTACAGCGCCGCCAGCGTCCACTCCAGCCGCTTGTACGGGTAGACGCGCGCGTAGGCCTCGTTCACCGACTTCACCGCGTTGCGCTTCGCCGTGAAGCTGCGCTCCAGCGCCTTGCCCTTGCCGCCAATCTTCAGGCGGTCGAACTTCTTCAGCTCGGCCTCCGCCGCCTGGAAGCGGCCATAGGCGGCCGCGTCCGCCGCGAGCGGGTGCGTGTCCGGCTGGAGCTTGCGCCGGTCGAACTCGCCGGCCGCCTGCGTCCACGCGCGCTGCGCCTCGCGCTCGTTGCCCAGCTTCTGGTGCGCGTCACCCATGCGCCGGTAGGCGTCCACCACCAGCTCCACCTGGCCGGGCTTGCGCGAGAACTTGGTGACGAACTCCTGGAGCGCGCGAATCTGCCCGCGCTCGTCGCCCTGCTTCTCGTAGATGAGGGCGGCGCGGTACTGGTTCTTCGGCGCGTCCTCCGCGTTGGGGAACAGGTCCGCGTAGCGCAGGAAGACCGCCGCCGCCTCGGGGTAGCGCTGCTGGCCCTCCAGCAGGCGGCCGGTGTTGAAGAGCGCGGCCTCGCGGTCCTTCGACTTCGGGTAGTCCTTCACCAGCTTCTGGTAGCTGCCCACCGCCTTGTCGAAGTCGTACGAGTTCTCCGCGTTCACCGCCACGCGGAACAGCGCCGCGTCCGCCAGGGACGACTTGGGGTACTCGCGGTAGATGCGCTCGTAGAGCTTCAGCGCGGAGTCGAAGCGGCGCGTTTTTTCGTAGGCGACCGCGGCGTTGTTGAGGGCCTTGTCCGCGAACTCGTGGCGCGGCTCCTCGTCCACCAACTGGATGTACTTCTTCGCGGCCTCGTCGTGCTTGCCCTCGGCCATGAGCTGGTCGGCCAGCTTGAAGCGGCCGGCGAGCTTGAACTTGACCAGGTCCTTGTGGAGGTCGCTGGACGGGTCGATGACCTGCGAGTTGGCGGCCAGCCGCGCGCTGACCTCCTCCACGCTCTTCCAGTCCTTGTCGATGAGGAACGTCTCGACGATGAGGTTGGTGGAGAACTTCGCCACCTCGTGCTTCGGGTACGTCTGGACGATGGACTCGAAGCGGCGGCGCGCCTCGGGGAAGTCGTTGTGCGAGTAGTACAGCTCCGCGGCCTTGTACGCGATGCCCGGCGCCTTCTCCCCCTTGGGGAGCATGGCCAGGTACTTGTCCGACGCGGTGATGAGCTTCTGCTCGGTGGCGGTGAAGGCGACGGGCTGCACCACCTCGCCCTCGGGGCGCTCGGTGGAGCGCAGCGGCTTCAAGTCCGGCGCCTGCCCGGACTGCACGTCGACGACGAGCTGCTGCTGCCACGCGAGCACCGCGTTGAGCGCGGCGTCGTCGCGGTGCTTCTCCGCCACGTTGGTGTCGCGCACCAATTCGTAGCCCTTCGCGGCGGCGGCGAACTGGAAGGAATTGTAGAGGCACTCCGCGTGGTAGAAGCGCATCTCGCCCGCGCTCTTGCTGCGGGGGAAGCGCTCCAGGTAGGCGCCGTACGCGCGCGCGGCCACCTGGAAGCCCGCGTTGGCCTGCTCGAACTTGCCCTCCTGCTTGAACACCAGCGCCTGCTGGTGGTGGTAGGTGGCGGTGCCGTAGAGGCTGCGCTCGACGAGCGCGTTCGCCTCGGAGAGCACCTCCGGGTCGCGCTTGTTCTTCTCGTACCAGGCGGTGCCCGGCTGGTAGAGGTTGGCCAGTGTCTCGGACTCGGTGAAGGACTCGGCCATCAGCCGGTCGCCCGTGTACGCCTGGACGATGCGCTGCTGCAGCCGCGGCGCGTCCGGGGCGAGCGGGTCCTTCGCCAGCACCAGCCGGTACGCTTCGATGGCGGCCGGGTACTTCGTCTGGTCGAAGTAGACGTTGCCCAGGCGCCGGTACACCTCCGCCTCGTACGGGCGGGCGCCGCGCTGCGCGAAGAGGGCCTGCGCGCGGGGGACGCCGCCCCACGTCTCGTCCGCGAGGGAGATGGCCACGTACTGGAGGGCCTCCTCGCGCAAGTCGCCGCCGGCCTTCTCGTCACCCCGGGCCACGCGCTGGGCCTCGTAGAAGTCCGCGAGCGTGAGGAACGAGCCCACCGCTTCGTCGAAGCGGTCCATGCGGTAGTACGTCCAGCCCAGCTTGTAGACGGCCTTGTCGTAGAGCGGGTGCGCGGTGTCGCGGCTGGCGGACTCGAAGGCGAAGGCGGCCTTGTCCAGCGCCTTCGGGTCCTCGTAGTCCTCGAACCAGTGCTCGCCGATGCGCACCCACGCCTCGGTGGAGAAGCGGCTCTTCGGGTAGCGCGAGATGAGCTGCTCGTAGGCGAGGAGGCTCTCGTCGAACTGCTTCTGCTCTTCCAGGCAGTAGCCCAGCAGGTACGTGGCGCCGTCGTTGAGGCGGTAGGCCGGGAAGTCCTTCAGCAGCCGGCGATAGAGCGCGATGGAGTCCGAGTAGTCCACCGTCGGCTCGGTGGGCACTTCCGCATCGGGGTTGCTTTCCGCCACCTCGAGCCTGTCGCGGTACTCCTTGCTCAACACCAGGTACGCGTCCGCGGAGCGCTCGTAGTACAGCTCCGCGAGGCGGAACATCACGTCCGGCGTGTAGCGCGGCTCGTTGGGGTAGCTGAGGAGGAACTTCTCGAAGCGGGCGATGGCGGCCAGGCGCTCCTTGCGCTCCTGGGACTCCAAATCACGGATGGCCTTCTCGTACGAGCCCGACAGCGAGCCGCGCTTCTGCTCGTACTTGCGCTCCACCAGCTGCTGCACCTCGCGGTGGAACTCGCGCGACTCCTCCTCGTACGTCTTCAGCGCGCGGCTCACGTCCTGGAGCAGCGCTTCCTGCTCGGGCGTGCGGCCCAGTCCCTTCAGGTACTCGGGGCGCGACGGGGCCGGCGCGGGCGCGGCCGGCGTGGCGTCCGCGGCGGGCGCTTCCTTGGGCGCGGAGGCAGGAGCCGCCGCCGGAGCGTCGGCCTTCCCGGCCTCCTGGGCGCCGGACGGAAGGGAGGTGAGGGCGAGCAGGGCCGCGAGGAGGCCGTGGCGCATCACTTGCCGTCCTCCACCAGGACGTCGCGGAACTCGGCGTCCAGCTCGCGCAGGGCCTTGTCCTTCTGTGCGGACAGCTTCTGGATTTCCGTCGTCTTGTCCTGCTTCTCGGTGAAGGCCACGTCCACCACGCCGACGTCCGCCTTCAGCACCAGGTCGTAGAACTGCTGCCGCACGCGGCGGAAGCTCTCGTAGGCGATGCGGCCCACCAGGTTGCGCGCGTCGCCCGTCACCGAGGCCACCTCCGCCTCGTAGCGGTTGAGCAGCTCCTGTTCGGCCACCACCTTCTCGTGGATGACGCGGCCGCGCGTCTCCAGCCGGGTGCGCAGCACGCCCCGCGCCGCCGCCACGCGGGCGCGCATCGCGTCCGTGCGGCCCCGCACCTCGTGGGCCTTGAGCAGCATGCTCGCGGCGTCCGGGGACAGGCGGGCTTCAGCGGCGGCCAGCAATTCGTGCTCGCGATGCAGCGCCTCGGCGTACCCGGCGCGGATGGTCTGCTCGCCGGCCAGCTGCGTGGCCGCGGCGTTGCGCTCGTCCATCAGCCGCGCGCGCGTGGCGGCCAGCTCCGCCTGCAGGTCCGCCAGGGTCTGCGTCTCCGCCTGGAGCTGCACGAGGAACTCGCGCTCTTCATTGGGGTCCGACTTGCGCTCCAGGCGCGTGTCGTCCACCCACTTGCGGATGGAGGTGGCGACGGCCTCCATGCTGCGCAGCTCGTAGCCCAGGCGGAAGGCGTCGCGGTCCACCGCGTCCACGCGGGCCTGCATGCGCTGGCGCCGCTCCTCCAGCTCCTGAATCGTGGTGGGCAGCTTGCCGAAGCGCACGCCCAGGGCCTCACGCTCGCGCCTCAGGCCCGTCAGTTGCTCGCGCTCCGCGGGAGTGAGCACGTCCTCCAGCGCGGCGCCCTCCAGGCGCACCAGCGCGGCCTCCGCGTGGGTGAGGGCGGTGTCCACCGCGTCCGCGCGTGTGTAGCCCTCCTGCAGCTCCGGGAAGGTCTCCAGCCCGCGCGTGTCCAGCGCCTGGAGGATGCGCTTCGCGAGGTCCTGCGCCTCGCCCGCGCCCTTACGGCCGCTGTCGATGTCACCCACCATCCGGATGGCCTCGGCCACCTCGCGCTCCGTGGTGGCGTAGCGCAGCGCGAGCGGGGGCAGGAGCGTGCTGATGTCCGGCGAGGCGTCCGTGCGCGCGAGGAGCCGGTCGAAGTACACCACCGGGTCCCGGTCCACGCGCAGCAGGTTGTCCATCGTGTCCCGCACCGGGCGGAAGGTGTCGATGACGTGCGTGTACGTGTCGATGGACTGGTCGTAGCTGTGCAGCTTCTGCAGCAGGTTGCCGTGGAGCAGGCGCGCCTCGGGCGCCAGCTGCGAGTCGGGCGCCACCAGCAGCAAGATGTCGATGGCGTTCTTCGCCAGCTGGTGGTTGCCCATCTTCACGTGGACCCAGGCCACCTCGTAGAGCGAGTCCGGGAAGGACTCACTGTCGCGCGGCACCCGGCTGTACGTGTCCAGCGCCTCGTCGAAGCGGCCCGTCTCGTACAAGAGCCGCCCCAGCGACATCAGCGCCAGCTCGCGCACGCGCTGTGTGTCGGCCTCGGGCGACGTGCCGGTGGTGGGGCGCCGCACGCCGGGGGCCACTGCGTGGACCTGCGGGGCCTGCGCGGTAGGGGAGAGCGCCAGCTGCTGGAACTGCTGGATGGCGCCGGGCAGGTCGCCGGCCTGCACGGACAGCACGCCCAGGTGGTACGCGGCCTGGAGGCGGAAGGCGCCGTCCGGGGACTGCGCCAGTGGGGTGAAGGCGGCGCGCGCGCGGGCGAGGCGCTCCTCGGGCGGCAGGTCCACGCGGCGGAAGAGCCACTTCGCGTAGACGTACGCCATCTCCGCGGGCAGCTGCCCGCCGGACAGGGCGCGTGCCTTCTCCACGTAGCCGTCCACGCCCTCGTAGTGGTTGAGGCGCCCGGCCACGACGAGGAAGCGCGACAGGGCGTCGCGGTAGCGGGTGGAGGAGATGGGCAGCGCGAGCAGCTCGCGGAGGTACAGCCTCGCGCCGATGTAGTTGTTCTGCTGGAGGAGCGAGTCCGCCAGGTAGAAGAGCGCGTCCGTGTAGCGCGCGTGGCTCTTGAAGCGCGGCTCGCTCACCAGGTCGTAGAAGAGGACGGACGCCGCCGGCCAGTCTCCCAGCAGGTACTGAATCTCTCCGTCGGAGAAGCGGCGCTCGCGCGAGTCGTCCTCGCTGGGCTCGGCGCGCTGCGAGTACTGCAGCTCCACGAAGCGCAGGTTCTCCTCGGCGCCCCGCAGCCCCTGCTCCACGGCGACGAGCTGCTGCGTCAGGTCGCGCGAGGACAGGCGCGACGCCGGACGGGGCTCGGCGGCGGGGGCGGGCGCGGTGCCCAGCAGGGCGGCCGCGAGGGCGAGGGCGCGGAGCGACGCGTTCACCAGTGGGTCCCTACTTCGTCTCGGAGGAGGTGGTGGCCGGGGTCGGCGCGCCGTCCGCGGGCGTCACCTTGCGGCCGGGGTCCTTCGACACGTCGATGTCGTAGCGCACCGCGGGCCGGTCCTTCAGGTCCGTCGTCATGCCGCCCTGCTCGAAGCCCACCACGCGCACCGTGGACAGCTTCCCGGGCTCCGCGTTGAAGGTGTAGCTGGATTGCACCTTGAACTTGTAGCCCTCCAGGTAGCTGAACACGCCGTAGCCGTTGCCGCGGTACACCAGCCGCACGGCAATCTGGTGCTGCCCGGGGACGATGCGGCCGTTGAAGATTTCGAACTCCAGGCGCTTGCCCAGGTCTCCCTCGGTGTCCACCTGCGTGTAGATGGGCGCGCCGTCGAGCGCGTACGCCACCGACTCCAGGAGGAAGGAGCCTCCCATCTCGTTCTTGTGGACGATGACCGCGCGCGAGCCGGTGGAGACGTCACCGCCGAGCACCGACTCCTGCAACAGCAGGAGCCGCGCCTTGGAGCGGTAGATCTTCTCCTTCAGGTCGACGACCTCCTCTTCCAGCGTCTTCACGCGGGTGTCGAAGGCCTCGTCCGCCGTCTGGGCCTGGGTGGCCTGCGCCGCGGAGGACTGCGCGGCGGCGGGCGGTGCGGCGGCGGCGGGCTCCTGCGCGAGCGCCGGCATCCAGGCGGTGGCGCTCAGGAGCGCGAGGAGGTGGAAGGTGGCGGCAGCGACACGCACGGTGCGACCTCAAGAAGCTGGACGGCCCGACCCGACGGCCGAGGTCATAGCACCCTTCCCGGCGGGCCGTCTTGTCACGACCGGTGCGAGCGGCCGACGCCCGCCCGGTGGCCTGCTTGCTTCAGCCGCCCTTCTTGAGCTCCGTGAGGACCAGCTTCGCCACCGCCTTGAGCGTGTCGAACACGCCGACACCGGTGGGCGCCACCGCCTGGTACTCGGGGATGTTGCGCGGGTTGAGCGCCTTGCGCATCTCCTCCACCGTCACCGCGTTGGGCAGGTCGCGCTTGTTGTACTGGACCACGTACGGAATCTTGTTCAGGTCGTAGCCCTGCTCGGCGAGGTTCACACGGAGGTTCTCGATCGACTCCATGTTGGCCTCCATGCGCTCGATCTGACTGTCGGCGACGAAGACCACGCCGTCCACGCCCTTGAGGATGAGCTTGCGGCTGGCGTCGTAGAAGACCTGACCTGGCACCGTGTACAGGTGGAAGCGCGTCTTGAAGCCGCGAATCTCACCGAGCGACAGCGGGAGGAAGTCGAAGAAGAGCGTGCGGTCCGTCTCCGTGGAGAGCGAGATGAGCTTGCCCTTCGTCTCCGCCGCGGTCTTGTTGTAGATGTACTGGAGGTTGGTCGTCTTCCCGCAGAGGCCGGGCCCGTAATAGACAATCTTGCAGTTGATTTCGCGGGATGAGTAATTGATGAAGGACATGGCTTCCCGGCTTACTCGCTGAAGAGGTTGTCGATATCGTCGTCGGAGATCTCGGCGAAGGGCGACCCGGCTCCAGGGCTGTCGGTCTTCTTCACCAGGCTCTCGAAGATCTTCGTGAGCTCGTCGCTGGCCTTCTTGATGCGAAGGCGGACGAGGCCGAGGCTGGTGCGGTTGTCGAAGATGACGACCAGCACGACCCGGCTGCCGACGATGGTCATGTACAGCGAGTCCTTGGCCCCCTCGTGGAACTGGTTGGGGAACTCGTTCTCACCGATCAGCTTGGCCAGGCCGCCCATCGCCGCCACGTTGCCGGCCGTCAGCGAGGCCAGCGAGGTGGTGTCGATGTTCTGAGTCTGTCCGGCCGAGGAGATGAGCTGACCGTTCTTGTCGACGAGGAAGACCACCTTCGCGTTCGCGTCCTTCGTGAGCCGGTCGCAAACGGCGTTGATCTTGGTGAACTCCTCTTCGTACATCACCAGTTGCGTGCCCATGGGCGTATGCGCTCCTCAGCGTTCGCTCGCCCCGCTCACGCGATGCTCCGATTGTTTCTGGAGTGAATCCCGGAGGTTAGACGAGGCGCTACCGACCGTGAGGATGCTTAGCAAAGCGAACCCACTCCAGCAAGAAGCCATCCGCTCTCCGAGCGCGATCTGCGGCCGTCCCCATGCCGTACGGACGGGCTGTAGGAAGGCGGCGGGGGTGCACGGAGCCCTCCGCCGGCCATTCCGGGGTCACGGGGTTGGGGGTGTTCGCGGCTTTCTCTATACTCGGCCGGGCTTTGCATCCCCCCATCCCCCTCTCTAACCTCCTGGCGCGGCTGGCGCTGGTGTTCCTCGTGCTGGTTCCCCCGGCCTCCGCCCGGGCGGAGCAGGTGGCCGAGCATGCTTCGCTGCGCCTGCGCTACGGCGTGGCGCTGCGCGACGGGCAGCAGGCGGATGTAGGGCCGGGGCTCACCTACGAGGGCTTGACTCCGAACGACCTGGCGGTGGTGGGCATGGGGTGGGTGGGCCCGTGGCTGGGCGCGTGGGCGGGCGTGCAGCGCGAGGCGTTCGACTTGAAGGAGGGCGCGCTGCGGATCACCGGCGGCAGCCTGCTGCGCGCGTCGGTGGGCCCGAGGGCGCGGTTGTTCCTGGGGCCGGTGCGGGCGGAGGTGGGGGCGGGCTACGGCTTCGCGCAGCTCCCGCTCTTCGGCAGCTCGGCGGAGCCGGTGCTGGCGCGGGGCGTGCGGCACGCGGCGGTGGTGAATGGGCGCGTGCTGGTGCCGCTCTTCCTGGGGCTGAAGCTGGAGGCGCGCGGCGAGTTGCCGGTGACGCTGGCGGCGCGAGACGCGTCGGGCGCCGAGGCGGAGGCCACGGGCTTCTCGGCGGGAGGCGCGCTGCTGATTCCGCTGAAGCGCGCGTCGCGGTGGGGCGGCACGCTGGTGCTGGACTTCCAGCACGTGCGGGACACGGTGACGCTGGCGGACGGGACGCGCTCGGAGCAGCGGCTGCGCCGGGTGGGCGCGGCGCTGGAGTTGACGTGGAATGACTTCGTGCCTGCCGCTGCGCCGCTTCCTCCCGTGCGGGTGCCGGCGGGGACGCTGTCGCTTCAAGTGGTGGATGCGGAGACGGGCGCGGCGCTGCCGGGGGCACGGGTGGTGGTGGGGGATGTGGAGCGCGTGGCGGACGCGCAGGGCCGCGTGGACACGGAGCTGCCTCCGGGCGAGGTGGCGGCGCGGGTGAGCGCGGAGGGCTATGCCCCCGAGGAGGCGCGGGCCACGGTGGAGGACGGTGGGCGCGCGGCGGTGGAGGTGCGGGCGCGCAAGCTGCCTCCTCCCACGGGAGCGCTGCGGGTGACGGTGGTGAATGCGCAGAATGGCGTGCCGCTGCCGGGTGTTCGCGTGGCGGTGGGCTCGACGGAGGTGCGCACGGACATGATGGGACAGGCGCGCGTGAAGGACCTGGCGCCCGGACCGGTGGCGGTGACGGTGAAGTCCCCGGGCTTCCGTCCCGCGGAGGAGGCGGCCGTGGTGGTCGCCGGGCAGGAGTCGGCGCTGTCCGTGCCGCTGGCGTCGGAGCGCAAGAGCGGGCCGGCCACGCTCACCGGACAGGTGCGCAGCATGCGTGGCGGAAAGCCGCTGGCCGCGACGCTGCGCATTCCGCTGGCGAAGGTGCGCACGCGCGCGGATGCGAAGGGCGCCTTCAATGTCCGCGTGAAGGGCGGGACGTACCGCATCACAATCTCCGCCCCCGGGCACCTGTCGCAGACGAAGTCCATCAAGCTGCGCGATGGCGAGCAGGCCATCTTCAACGTCGACCTCTTCCCGAGGCAGAAACGGTGAGCACCGCGCGCCCCTACTTGCTGGCCGTCCTTTCCCTCGCCACGGGCACGTCCGCCCCTGCTCTGTCTCAGAGGTGTGAATGGTGAGCACCGCGCGCCGCTACTTCCTGGCCGTCCTGCTCCTCGCCACGGACACGGCCGCCCCTGCTCTGCCTCAGAGGCGTGAATGGTGAGCACCGCGCGTCCCTATTTCCTGTCCCTCATGCTCCTCGTCGCGGGCTGCGACGAGGACGCCGCCACGCCGTCCGCGACGCCCGTGGCCCCGGCCCCCGTGCCGGACGCGGGCCCGGGTGCGGAGCTTGGACGCCTGGAGGGACTGTCCGGCGAGGTGCGGCTGGAGCGTGGAGGGAAGTTGCTTCCGGCGGTGGCGGGGCCTCTCCACGGCGGCGACGCGGTGGAGACAGGCGCGGGGGGCGCGGCGACGGTGCGCTTTCCGGACGGGCGCTCGGTGGAGGTGGGGCCGGACGCGCGCTTCGCCATGGGCGAGGACTCGGGCGGCATCGTCATGCAGGTGGAGCGCGGCATCATCCTGTCGCGCGTGCCCGCGGGGGCGCGCCCCAGCAGCCCGGGGGCGAAGAAGGTGACGCTGAGCATCCTCACGCCCTTCGGCCTCACCCGCGTGGGCTCGGACGCGCCCAGCGAGGTGAGCGTGGCGGTGGAGAAGGACGCCGGCCGCGTGGAGGTGCGGCTGGGCGCCATCGAGTTCGTGGGCAAGGACGGGCAGGAGCTCCGCGCCGCACAGGGCGAGGCGGTGGCGGTGGCCGGCGGCAAGGTGGAGCTGGTGCGCACGCCGCGCGTGGTGGAGCTGGCGCCCATCCCCGTGACGGTGCGCCTGGGCGCGGGCCGCGCGGAGGTGCGTCCGCAGGGCACGGTGCGCTGGCGCCCGGTGAAGAAGCAGGGCGAGGTGCTGTCACCGGGAGACGGCGTGCGCACGCGTCCGGGCGGCACGGCGGTGCTGGCGCTGGAGGGCTCGTCCTCCGTGCTGTCGCTGGGCTCGGGCACGGAGCTGGTGCTGGAGTCGGCGGGGCAGGGCGGCACCACGGACGAGGCGCGGGTGGACCTGCGGCAGGGCGGGCTGGGGCTGCAGCTCGCGCAGGGCCGCACCAGTCGCGTGGTGTTGCCGGGGCTGGGCCTGGAGGGCAGCGGGGCAGGGCTGGAGGTGCGGCGCACGGCCACGGGCTACCGCGTGGACGCCTTCACCGGACAGGTGACGCTGGTGCGCGGCGAGTCGAGGCAGCCACTGCGCGCCGGAGAGCGCGCCACGCTGGAGGGCACGTCCGGCGCCGCTCGCGTCGAGCCGCTCGCGCCCGCGCCGCTCGCGCTGAGCATGGGCGACGGCGCGGAGGTGTACCACCAGGGCCTTTCCGAGGTGGCCTTCACCTGGGAGGGCGAGGGCGCGGCGCAGGTGGAAGTGGCCACGGACGCGGGCTTCACGCGGCCGGTGCTGACGGGCACGGTGTACCGGCCCTTCGTCAACGTCTCCGCCCCCGCGCGCGGCACGCTGTACTGGCGGGTGCGCCGCGAGGACGGGACGGAGATGGCGAAGGGCAGCGCGAGCTTCGCTCCGGAGCGCCCGTCGAAGGACCTGGACCGCGTGCGCAACGTGGTGCCGGAGGGGCCGGAGAAGACGACCATCTTCTACCAGGACAAGCCTCCGGCGGTGACCTTCACCTACGGGGCGGAGGCCTCGGCGGCGAAGTACCGCGTGGCGGTGTACCGCGTGGGCGCGCTGGGCACTCCGGTGGCCGAGCGCATCGTGCCGGACACGCGCGCCGCGCTGGACGCGGGGGCGCTGGTCGAGGGCAGCTACCTGTGGTCCGTCACGCCGCTGTCGGCGTCGGGAGCGCAGCTCAAGGGCGGACGGATGAACAAGCTGGAGCTGGTCTACGACAACTCGGTGCCGGAGCTGGTGGTGGCCTCGCCGCGCAACGGCACCCGGGCCGCGGAGAAGGTGCGGGCCACGGGGGTGGCGCCGGTGGACGCGCGCCTGTCCATCAATGGACGTCCGATACCCCTGGATGGCAAACACCGTTTCAGTACCTGGGTGGAGCCGGTGGGCACCCCCCCGATGCTGGTGTTTAAGATGAACCGTCCCGGTGCCCCGGAAGTCCACACGGTGCGCACCCTGAAACCACGAGGGCCGTGAGGATGACACCCACCCAGACGCCCCGGCCCGTTCCCGAGGAAGCCTCCCCGCCCCTGCTGCGCCCCTATGGCCAGTACGTGCTGGTGCGGAAGCTGGCCGAGGGCGGCATGGCGGAAATCTTCCTCGCCAAGCTGCTGGGCGCGGACAACTTCGAGCGCAACGTCGTCATCAAGCGCATGTTGCCGCACCTGTCGAACATCCCCGACTTCGTGGAGATGTTCCGCGACGAGGCGCGGCTGGCGGCGAAGCTGTCCCACCCCAACATCGTGCAGATACAGGAGCTCGGCTTCACCGAGGGCTGCTACTACATCTGCATGGAGTACCTCGCGGGCGAGGACTTCTCCACGACGCTGCGGCTGGCGGGACGGCGGCGGCAGTACGTGCCCTTCCCGGTGGTGCTGCGCGTGCTCATCGACGCGGCGCACGGGCTGCACTACGCCCACGAGTTCTGTGCCGAGTCCGGGCAGCCGCTGAACATCGTCCACCGCGACATCTCTCCCTCCAACCTGTACCTGACGTACCAGGGACAGGTGAAGGTGCTGGACTTCGGCATCGCCAAGGCCGAGTCGAGGCTCGTCAACACGCGCACCGGCGTGGTGAAGGGCAAGTACATGTACATGGCGCCGGAGCAGGCGCAGGGGAAGGAAGTGGACCGGCGCGCGGACGTCTTCGCGCTGGGCGTGAGCCTCTACGAGGCGCTCACCCACGTGCGGCCCTTCTCGCGGGAGAACGACCTGGCGGTGCTCAACGCGCTCCTGCATGGCGAGTTCAAGCGCCCGCGCGAGCTGCGGCCCGACCTGCCCGAGGAGCTGGAGGCCATCATCCTCAAGGCCATGGCCTTCAAGGCCGAGGACCGCTACCCCACGGCGGAGGCCTTCGCCGAGGGCCTGGAGGCGTTCCTCGGGGAGAACCTGAGCGCGTCCGGCACATCGCAGCTGGGCGCCTTCCTGCGCGGCCACTTCGGCGAGGAGCGCTTCACGGAGCGCACCCGCATCCCGACGCTGGCCACGCTCACCGCCACGCACGGCACGGAAGGTTCGCCCGTGCAGGTGCCGGCGGGGGCGAAGCCCGCGACGGACGTGTACGGAAGTCGTTCCCAGGGGGCCGATGCGCTCACGGCGATGGCTCCGGGAAGGCCGTCCCAGCCTGCCGTCGCGGCGGGTGTGGGCGCGGTGCCGGCCGGGCCGCAGGTGCCGGTACAGGCTGCTGCCGTGGGCTCCGAACCTGGGCGTCGGCGCTGGCTCACGGCCAGCATCGGTGTCGCGGGAGCGCTGCTGCTGGCCGGTGCGGCCGTCGTCGGCTACGCCGGTGTCCAGCGGGTCCAGACGTCTCCGTCCATCGTGCAGCCTCCCGAGGCGGCGGGGGGGCAGGCGGTTCCGGCCCCGGTCGGGAGCAATGGCGCCACGGCGGCGGGTGGCGTCGCGGCGACGGGGACTCCCGCGCCGGCGGGCGACCCCGTGGGCGCGACGCCTGTTGCCCTCGCGGCGGGTGGCTCCCCGGAGGCTGCCGCGGGTTCTCCTCAGGGAACGCCGGTGGGTGACACGGCGGCGACCGCGCAGGACTCCGAGCACGCGGGCGTCGCCGGGGTTGCGAGCGCGGCGGTGGGCTCCGAGACGGACGAGAATGCGTCCCCGGAGCAGGGCAGGAAGCCGGAGGCTCGTACCGCCACCGCGAAGAAGCTGGTGACGCTGGGCATCGAGGACATCCAGCGCGTCGTGTCGCGCGGGCGGGCCCGCATCACCTCCTGCTTCGAGCGCTTCAAGACGGACCTGCCGTCGTCGCAGGGAGAGGTGCAGGTGCAGCTCACCATTGCCTCGTCGGGCAAGGTGCAGGCGGGGACGCGCGGGCCGCTGGCCTCGACAGGAGTGGGACGCTGCCTGGAGGCGCAGGCCGAGCGGCTGCGCTTCCCGGCCCACCGGGACCAGGAAGTCACCGTGGTGATGCCCTTCTCGTGGCGGGTGACGGAGTAGCGGCGCCGGAAGCCCGGCGCCGCCAGGTGCTCTTCGGCTACAGGTCGCGGCGGGCGGACAGCGCCTTCGCCAGCGTGGCCTGGTCCGCGAACTCCAGGTCGCCACCCATGGGCAGGCCCTGGGCGATGCGGGTGACGCGCAGGCCCATGGGCTTGAGCAGGCGCGTCAGGTAGAGCGCGGTGGCCTCGCCCTCGACGTCCGGGTTGGTGGCGACGATGAGCTCCTCCACCCGGCTGTCGTTGAGGCGCTCCAGCAGTTCCTTGATGCGCAGCTGCTCCGGGCCCACGCCCTCCAGCGGAGAGAGCACGCCGTGCAGGACATGGTAGCGGCCCTTGAACTCGCGCGTGCGCTCGAGCGCCATCAGGTCCGCGAAGGTCTCCACCACGCAGAGCACGCGCTCGTCACGGCGGGAGTCCCGGCAGAAGCCGCACGTCTCCGAGTCGGTGAGGGAGAAGCAGCGCACGCACAGGTGCACCTTCTCCTTCACCTCGCGGATGGCCAGGGACAGGTCCGAGGCGTACTCGCCGGGCGCCCGCAGGATGTGGAACGCGAGGCGCTGGGCGGTCTTCTCGCCAATGCCCGGCAGCTTCGCGAGCTGGGCGACAAGTCGATTCAGCGGATCGGGAGTCATCCGGTATCAGGTAACGCCGGGGATCTTGATGCCGCCGGAGATTTTCGCGAGCTCGCGCTGCATGTGCTGGCGGCTGCTCGCCAGGGCAGCATTCACGGCGGCGGTGATGAGGTCCTCGAGCATCGACGGGTCATTCGGGTCGATGGCGGACTTGTCGATCTTGATGCTGCGGATCTCCTGGATGCCGTTGGCGACCACCGTGACGAGGCCCTCGCCGGACTTGGCCTCGACGGTTTCCTCCGCCAGCTGCTGCTTCCGCTCTTCAATCTTCTCCGTCAGCTTGTTCGCCTGCCGGATGAAGTAGTTCAGGTCGACGCCAGGCATGTGCTTCCTCGGTACTCGTGGGAGCGGGTGCCGTCATTGGCCCCGCCCGGGCGTGGAATGAGGGCGCACCCTACCGTTGCGCGCGGTGGTTGTCAGGCGCTGTCGTCCGGAGTGTCGGCCGCAGGGACGGCCGAGGGGCGCTCGGGCTCGTAGACCTGGATGTGCTCGATTTCGCCTCCCAGGAACTTGAGCACCGCGCGGACGGCGGGGTGTCCGCGCACCTTGCCCTCCGTGCTCTTCTCGTGGTTGGCGCGGCTCTGGGCGTCCTGCTCGGCGATGCTAAGCGTGGCCCGGCTGTCGTCGGCGGTGATGTCCTGGAAGGACAGCCTCACCGGGCGGCCGAAGTGCTCGGCCAGGAGCTTGTCGATGGTGGTCTTGCCCGCGGCGGCCGACACCGTCATCCGGTGCAGGCCCGCCGTGGGCAGATAGCCGAGGACGATTTCCCCCGCCCGCATGGACAGGAGGCGGCCGTTGGCCAGTGCCGTTCCATGACGGAGCGAGGAGCCCTTCACGCTCTCCACCGCGGCCCGCCATCGCTCGATGAGGGGCAGGTTCGGGTTGTCGCGGCCGCGGGTGACAGGGAGCGGTGCTGAGGACTCCGGCTCTGGCTCGGCGTCGGGTTCCGGGGTGAAGCTGGCGGGTGCGCGTGGCGCTGGTGCGGCGGCCGGAGGGGGCGTGAAGGTGGGGCTCGCGGGGACCATTGCCTCGGTGCCAGGCGCGCGCGGGGCGGACGTGGGCTCGAAGGTGGCGGGCGCATGCGCGCTCAAGGACGCGACGGCTGAGGCAAGTGCGGAGTCGGGCGAGTACACGCTCGGGGCATCGCCAACAGGTTCAGGCGAGGAGCCGGGAGCATGTGTGGCCAGCGCTGCATCGGCGGAGGCCGTGGCGGCGAGGGGCTCGGACGGGACGTCGTCCGGGATGCACTCGCCAGAGGCGCAGCCCTCGGGCGAGGCCTCCTCGGGGTAGAAGCGCGCGTCGTCATCCTCCGCGTAGGGCGGCGGCTCGGACGGACCGGGCTGCGGCTCCGGCTTGCGGACGTTGGTGACGCGGACCGAGGGCGCGGGCTCGGTGGTGCGCGACAGCGGCGTGGCTCCAGCCGGAGGCAGCGGAGGTGCGGACGGGGCCTGGGCGCCACCATTCTTCCGGAGGAAGGAGAGCGGGCGCGCGGCCGTCGGCGGCAGCCCGTCCATCAGCGGTCCGGACGACGCCACGTCCTCGGCGGAGTACGCGGGGACGGCCGAGGCTGCTGACGCCGTCAACGCCGTGGCGCCAGCACCTCCTCCGTTGCGCAGGAATGACAGGGGCCGGGCCGCGGAGGGCGGCAGGTCGTCCATGAGTGGCCCGGTCGGGGCCACGGGCGGCATGACAGGAATCGCGGGCCCTGCGTGCATCGGCTCTGCATGGCGCGCGACTTCCACCGAGCGCATCGGCTCGGCGGACTGCCTCGGCTCGCCCATGGGCACGGGCTCCGCGTCACGCACGGGCTCGACCGCGGGCCTGGTGTCCCACGGACGTGGGGCAGGGGAGGACTGAGACGGGACGTCGTGCCGGGACTCAGGCGCGAAAGTTCGTGGGACTGGAGCGACCTCCCGGCGCTCCAGCGGTGTTCTTCGAAGCGCCTTCCCCCTGGGGAAGCCCGGCCGCGAGCCGGTCCACCCGCGCGAGCAGCTCCGGAATCGAGCCACCCGGCGAGAGCTGGATGGCCTTGAGCAGGGCCATCTCCAGCGCGAGCCTCGGCTGGGCCGCGCGCGACACGTCCCAGACGCAGCCGTGCACCACGTCGAACAGGCGCGTGAGCTGCGCGGTCTCCGCTTCCTTCGCCAGCGCCAGCAGCGCCTTCTGCTCGGACTCGGCCAGCTCGTCCGGGGCCTGGTTCAGCGTCTTGGTGACGAAGAGGTGCCGCAGCTGCAGCGCCAGCTCCTCCGCCAGCCGCTTCAGGTCCAGGCCGCGATTGAAGACCTCCTCCACGCGCTCGAGGATGCGCTTCGCGTCCTTGCGCACCAGCGCCTCGGCGAAGTCCTGCACCATCGTACGGTCGATGGCGCCCAGCGCCTCGGCCACGTCTTCATCCGTGGGGTTGGCGCCGCACGACGCGAGAATCTGGTCCAGGAGGCTGAGCGCGTCGCGCATGCCGCCCTCGGACTGGCGCACCACCAGCGACAGCGAGCGGTCGGAGATGCCCGCCCCCTCCGCCTTGCAGATCTCCTGCAGCCGCTGGAGCATCCGCGCCGCCGAAATCCGGCGGAAGTTGTGGCGCTGGCACCGCGAGAGGATGGTGTCCGGGAGCTTGTGCGCCTCGGTGGTCGCGAAGATGAACTTCACGTGCCCGGGCGGCTCCTCCAGCGTCTTGAGCAGCGCGTTGAACGCCGCCCCCGACAGCATGTGGACCTCGTCGATGATGTAGATCTTGTGCCTGTCCCGCTGCGGCAGGTACTTCGCGTTCTCGCGAATCTCGCGGACGTTCTCCACGCCGTTGTTGGAGGCACCGTCGATTTCCGCCACGTCCACGCTGGTGCCGGCGGCAATCTCCGTGCACGCGCGGCACTCGCCACACGGGCTCGCCGTGGGGCCCTTCTCGCAGTTGAGGGCCTTGGCGAGCAGGCGGGCGGCCGTCGTCTTGCCGACTCCACGAGGGCCGCAGAACAGGTACGCGTGAGCGACCCGGTCCATCTTGATGGCGTTCGCGACGGTCCGGACGACGTGCTCCTGTCCGGTCATGTCATCGAATTTCTGCGGCCGCCATTTACGCGCGAGGACGAGGTAGCTCATGTGCCCGGTCATCTAAACACGACGGCGTGAATGATCCATCTCATTGCCTCCCCACGAGGTGGGGCAGCACTCAGCGTCCGAGCGCCTGTAGCACCACGCCGGCCGCGTTGTGTCCGGCCGCCCCGATGACGCTGCCCGCGGGGTGGCACCCGGCGCTGCAGAAGTAGAGCCCCTGCACCGGCGTCTCGTAGGGCAGCCGGTCGGTGAAGCCCCGCTTGTTGTCCACATGGTGGATGTGGCCGCCCGTAATCCCGAAGTGCTTCTCGATTTTCGGCGGCGTGAGCACGAAGGTCTCCTGCACCAAATCACTGGTGCCGGGAGCGAAGCGGTCGCAGATGGACAGGAGCTGCTTCACGTAGCGCGACTCCTCCTGCTCCCACGTCGTGCCCTTGAGCGCGTAGGGCACCCACTCCACGAAGAGGGCGGAGTTGTGGTGCCCCTCGGCATCGCGCAGCGACGGGTCCACCGTGGTGTGGATGTACCACTCGATGGAGGGGAACTCCGACAGCCTGCCCTCCTGCGTGTCCTTGTAGGAGCGCGCCAGCGCCCCGAGCACGTCGTCCTCCTGCGGCAGCAGGTGGATGGTGGGGCCGAACTGGCCGCGGTCCTCGGGAAGGCACGTGAAGCGGGGCAGGCCCTTGAGGCACAGGTTCACCTTCAGCGTGGTGCCCGGCACCGCCATGGCATCCACCTTGGCCCGGTAGTCCGCGGGCAGCGCACCCTGCTCCACCAGCTTCAGCGTGCGGAAGGGGTCGCCGTTGGACACGACGACGGCGGCGTTCACCTCCTCGCCATTCTCCAGCACCACGCCCTTCACCACGCCCCGGTCCACGCGCACGGAGGTGACTTTCGCGCCGGTGCGAATCTGCGCGCCGTACTTCCGCGCGACGTTGGCGATGGACTGCGTGACGGTGCCCATGCCGCCGCCGACAATCATCCACGTGCCACCACTGCCGGGCAGCCGGCACATGTTGTGGACGAGCAGGTTCATCCCCGTGCCGGGCGTGTCGTAGCCGCCGTCGAGGCCGGAGAACGCGTCCGTCACCGCGTACATGGCCTTCACGAGGTCGGACTTGAAGCCGAAGCGCTCCAGGTACTCGCGCGCCGTGCCCCGGCACAGCCGCACGAAGTGCTGGCGCAGGGCGGGGCGCACGAAGCGCTCGGCGGTTTCTTCGATGGACACCGGGGGCTGGAGCCACGTCGGGGCGATATCGTCGCGCAGCGCGGCCAGCTCGGCGTTCATCGCCTGGTTGGCCTCCCAGTCCGCCTGGGAGAAGAACTCGAGGAACTGGCGCTTCAGCTCGCGCTCGTCCGAGCCGAACAGGAGGTAGCGCTTGCCGGTGGTGGGCAGGAAGTAGTGCGGATCCCTGCGCTTGAGGGGCAGCTCCAGCTCCAGCTCGCGCAGCAACTCCGGCGGCATGAGGCCCAGCAGGTACGCGCCGGTGGACACGCCCAGCTTCGGCGCGGTGCGGAAGGGGTACTCCGTGCGGCACGCGCCGCCAATCACGTCCTTGTCCTCGAGGACGGTAACCGAGAGTCCCCTGCGCGCCAGCAGCGCTGCTGTCACGAGCCCGTTGTGACCCGCGCCCACCACGATGACGTCCGGCATGTCTGCTCCTCCTGGATGGCCCGCGTTCCTACCCCAACCCGAGCGGAGAGCGAGCGGACGAACGTCGCGCATCTTGCGCCCGGGCGGCGGGACGGGGAGAGTCAGCCGCGACCGTGTCCTCGCCCGCTCTCCAGTTCCCGGCCCCCGCCGTTCCCGAGTCAACACCCGAGCCGGCCTCGGACCTGCCCGGCCCCGCGCCCCGAAATGGTCGGCGCTGGCCCGTCTTCCTGCTGCCGGTGGTGGCGCTGCTGCCCGCCGTCATCGCCGTGCTGCAGCTGGGCCGCATCCACCCGGACGAGGTGTACCAGGCCCTGGAGCCCGCCTGGTGGCGCGTCCACGGCTACGGCGTGCTCGCCTGGGAGTGGAAGGACGGCATCCGCAACTGGGCCGTCCCCGGCGTGCTGGCCGGCTTCCTGAAACTGGCGGACCTGCTCGGAATCACCCGTCCCCAGGGCTACCGGGCGGTGGTGGCCCTCCCGCAGGCGGCGCTGCACGCCTGGAGCGTCTGGGCCGCGTACCGCTTCGCCGCGCGCCGGGCCGGGCCCGCGGGTGGATGGCTGGCCGCCCTCCTGGTGGGCCTCTACGGGCCGGTGCTCGTCTTCGCGGGGCGCACCCTGGGCGAGTCCTTCTCCGCCTCCTTCCTCCTGGTGGCCATGGAGGCGTTGGACAGGCGCGAGCGCCCGGTGCGCGCGGGCCTCGTGGGCGGCGCGGCCCTGGGGCTGGCGGTGGTGACGCGCTACCCGTCGGCCATCTTCGTCCTGGCCGCGCTGGTGTGGCTGGTGGCGGCGCGGCGCTGGCGGCTGCTGGCCTTCACCTGCGCCGGCGGGCTGGTGGTGGCGGCGGGGCTGGGCGCCCTGGATTGGGCCACCTGGGGCTCACCGTTCCATTCGTTCCTGGCCTACGCGCGCTTCAACGTCTTCTCCGAGGGCGCGGCGGCGCGCTTCGGCTCGGACCCTCCCAGCTACTACGCGCGGCCGCTCCTCACCGCCGTGCCCCTCTGGGCATGGGGCGCCGCGCTCCTGGGTGTGGCCGCCCTGCGCCAGCGCCTCGCGTTGTCCCTGCCGCTGTGGTGCGCGGCCGTGTACACGGGCGTGCTGCTGGCCACCGCGCACAAGGAGGAGCGCTTCCTCTACCCCGGTCTGGTGCTGGCCGTGCTGGCCGCGGCGGCGCCGGTGGCGGCCTTCATCGCCACACGCGCACGGGCTGACGCCCGGTGGAGTCTCGTGGCGCTCGCCCTGGGGACAGGCCTGGGTACGGCCGCCTTCTTCCCCTCCAGCGACCTGCGGGCGGACCAGTTCCGCGCCATTGTCGCCGCCACGGAAGGGGGCGGCGCGCGCGGGCTGCTCATCGTCAACGAGGGGCTGTGGGGCGCCGGCGGCTTCTTCTACCTGGGCCAGCAGATTCCCTGGCTCACCTGCGACTGGCCCCAAGACGGCGCCTTCCAGCACGCCATGCGCGACAGCAGCTTCAACCGCGCCGTCACCTTCGAGGACCGAGCCCTCGCGGAGCTCCAGGCGGCCGGCTTCCGCGTGGCGCGCAGAATCGGCCGCGAGACACTCCTCGTCCGCGAATAGGCAGACATGGAAGCGGGCGCGGGGCTGCCCGCAAAGGCGAAGAGCCGGCACCCTGAAACAGGGTGCCGGCTCTTCAAAAGAAACGGCCGGGACACACGCGGAAGTACGCTACCGTTGCTTCCTTCCGGACCTGGCGGAGTTCACGCCTCCACGTTGCCCCGACCACAAAGTCTGTAACAACCTACTGCTGAAACAACAACGGAGAGGGTGGGATTCGAACCCACGATACCCTTTCAGATATACACGCGTTCCAGGCGTGCGCCTTCAACCGCTCGGCCACCTCTCCAGAAGTCTGGAGCGGAGAGCGTAGGATTCGAACCTACGGTACCGTTACCGGTACGCCTGATTTCGAGTCAGGTGCCTTCGACCACTCGGCCAGCTCTCCAGTATTCAGTTTTCACGTTTCTTCGCGCGCAAGCGCTCGAAGAACGTCTTCAAAAGCTGGCGACTTTCGTCCGCCAGGATGCCACTTGTGACCTGGAGCCGGTGGTTGTGTCGAGGCTCCTCGACCAGGTTGTAGAGCGAACCGACCGCGCCCGCCTTCGGATCCGAGGTGCCGAACACCAACCGCGTCACCCGGGATTGAACCAGCGCACCAGCGCACATGGCACACGGCTCCAGCGTCACATACAGGGTGACGCCCGAGAGCCGCCAGACGCCCAGGCTCCGTGCCGCGGCATCCATTGCGAGCATCTCGGCATGAGCGAGTGGGTTGCGGTCCACTTCGCGGCGGTTGAAGCCGGTGCCAATGACCTTTCCGTCATGCACCGCAACCGCACCGACGGGGACCTCTCCGAGTTCCGCGGCTTCCCGCGCGAGCGCAAGCGCCTGCTGCATGAAAGCTTCGTCGTCACTCATGGAGACGGGTGCTCGGAAGAAGAAGTGCGCTCCCTGGAGGATTCGAACCTCCGGCCTTCGGATTCGTAGTCCGACGCTCTATCCAGCTGAGCTAAGGGAGCATTTCTTCCGGCGCTGCTACTGCTACAAGTGGCGGAGAGAGAGGGATTCGAACCCTCGATACCCTTTCGAGTATGCAGGTTTAGCAAACCTGTGCCTTCAGCCTCTCGGCCATCTCTCCAGCTTTTTTCTGTCAAAGAACCACAAAACTCAAGCACAAAATCGGAGGCGGTAGGATTCGAACCTACGGAGGGCTTGCACCCTCTGCGGTTTTCAAGACCGCTGCCTTCAACCGCTCGGCCACGCCTCCAGGCTTCAGAGCCGGCGGAGTCCCTCGGTCCGACGGCGACCGTGGGGCCGCCCTTCTACCTCATTCGGGGCCCGTTGCAAGCCGGATTCAAGGCTCAAAGTGGCTTCAGTTCCTTCAGCCCCCCCATGTACGGCCACAACGCCTCCGGGATGGCCACGCTTCCGTCCTCGCGCTGGTAGTTCTCCAGGATGGCGACGGTCGTCCGCCCCACCGCCAGGCCACTGCCGTTGAGCGTGTGGACGAGCTGGGGCTTGTCCCCCTTCTGGGCCCGGTAGCGGATCTTCGCCCGGCGGGCCTGGAAGTCGCCGAAGTCCGAGCAGGAGGAGATCTCGCGGTACGTGTCCTGGCCCGGCAGCCAGACCTCGATGTCGTACGTCTTGCGGGAGCCGAAGCCCATGTCCCCGGTACACAGCAGCATCACGCGGTGGTGCAGCCCGAGCCGGCGGAGGATGTCGCAGGCGTCGTCCGTCAGCGCCTCCAACTCGTCCAGGCTCTTCTCCGGTGGGGAGAACTTCACCAGCTCCACCTTGTGGAACTGGTGCTGGCGGATGAGGCCGCGCGTGTCCTTGCCCGCCGAGCCGGCCTCGGCGCGGAAGCACGGGCTGAAGGCGCAGTAGCGCAGGGGGAGCTGCTCGCCCTCCAGGATTTCGTCCGCGTGGTAGTTGGTGACGGGGACTTCCGCGGTGGGGATGAGGAAGCGCTCCGGGTCCCCCAGCGTCTTGAAGGCGTCGTCCTCGAACTTGGGCAGCTGCCCGGTGCCCATCATCGACTCGCGCAGCACCAGGTAGGGCGGAAGCATCTCCAGGTAGCCCTTCTGGGTGTGCACATCGAGCATGAACGAGGCGAGCGCCCGCTCCAGCCGCGCCAGCGCGCCCTTGTAGAAGGCGAAGCGGCTGCCGGAGACCTTGGCGGCGCGCTCGAAGTCGAGCATGCCCAGCTTCTCGCCCAGCTCGAAGTGCTGCTTCGGCGCGAAGAGGAGGTTCGGCTTCTCGCCCCAGGCGCGCACCTGGACGTTGTCCTCGGCGCCGGCGCCCACGGGCACGGACTCGTGCGGCACGTTGGGGATGAGCAGGAGGATGCGGTTGATCTCCTCCTCCACTTCCTTGAGGCGGGCCTCCTTCTCCTTGATTTCCTGCGAGACGGCGCGCATGTCCCCGCGCAGCGCGTCCAGGGCCTTGGGGTCCTCCTTCGCCTTGCGCTTCATCTCCTCGTTGGCCGCGTTCCGCCGGGCGGACAGCGACTCCATGGAGACGTACAGCTCGCGCCGCTCGGAGAAGAGGCGCTGGAAGGGGCCGAGGTCCAGGCTGCCGCCCCGCGTCTTCAGGCGGGCGACAACGGCATCGAAGTTCTGCGCGACATAGCGGAGGTCCAGCATGGGGCGCCTTCTAGTCACCCCGCGCGGGAGCCACAAGGTTCCTCGTGCGTGGGGTGCTCAGGGGCCGACGCCCGGGAGCCCTTCTGGCTGACGCCGGCCGTGCGGGAGGCCACGGCCGGCCGCCTGTCGGGGAGCCCGCGGGGACTAGTTCTGCAGGTCGTAGATTTCGTCCTCGATGTCCTTCTTGTCCGTCGCGTCCGGCTTCTTGGAGAGGTAGTCCTTGAACGCCTGGACGGCCTCGCGGCGCTTGTTGCGCTCCTTATAGGCGAAGCCCAGGTAGTAGTAGGACATGGGGTTCTCCGGCTCCACGCTGGTGGCCTTGCGGTACCAGTCGATGGCCTTGGCGTACTGGGCCTGCTCCGTGAAGGCGCGAGCGACCTTGTAATAGACGTAGGTCAGCTTCGGGTCCTGCTTGAGGGCCGTCTCGTAGCGCTTCACCGCGTCGTTCCACCGGGCGGCGCTGAAGTACGCGTCACCGATGGAGCCCAGCACGCGGGTGCGGCGCGGGTCGGCCTTGAGGCTGGCCTCGAACGAGGTGATGGCCTCGTCGAACTGGCCGCCCTCCAGGTACGCATGGCCGAGCGCCTCGTGGGCGTCCGCGTTCTGCGCGTCCAGTTCCACCGCCTTCTGCCACTCCTTCATGGCGTCCGGCAGGTTCTTCGCGTCGCGCAGGATGACGCCGTAGGCGTAGTGGTAGTCCGGGCGTGAGGGCGCGCGCTCCACCGCCTTGCGCATGTTGTCCACGGCGCCGGTGAACTCCAGCCGCTTCGCCTTGACGAGCCCCAGGTAGTAGAGCGCCTCGTGGTTGGAGGGCTCGTTGCTCAGCGCCAGGCCCAGGTTGCTCTCCGCGCCGGCCAGGTCGCCCTTCTCCAGCAGCACCGCGCCCAGCGTAATCGGCGTGGTGGTGGAGCGGGGGTCCTCGGCCTTGGCCTTCTCCAGCTCCGCCACCGCCTCCTCGAGCTGGCCCAGCCGCCAGAGGACGATGCCGCGCTGCAGCCGGCCGTCCTTCAGCAGGTGCGGGTCCAGCTCCAGCGCGACGTTGGCCTCCGTCTTCGCCTTCTCCAAATCGCTGTTCAGCAGCGCCACGCGAGACAGGCCCAGGTGGGCGTCGGCGAGGTTGGGGTCCAGCTGCACGGCCCGCTCGAACTCCTGCTGGCCCAGCAGCGCGTTGTTCTCCGCCAGGGCCAGCTCGCCGAGGCCCGCGCGCACGCCGGCGTGGTCCGGGGCCTTGGCGGCCGCCAGCTCCAGCTGGGTGCGCGCCTCGGCGTTGCGGCGCTGGCGCAGGTAGAAGCGGCCCAGGTACAGGCTGGCCTCCACCAGCTTGTCGTCCGCGGCGATGGCGCGCTTGTAGTGGCCCTCCGCCTCGACGGCCTTGTCGAGCGCGTCCTCGATGCGGCCGTAGAGGTACGCGATGCGCGCCTCGCTGGGGAAGCGCTTGTTGGCCTTCTGCACCGCGTCCAGGGCGGCCTGCATCTTCCCCGTCATCACCAGGGTGGTGATGTGGCCGTCCGTGTACTCGAGGTTGTCGGCCTCCTTGGTGGCCAGCTCCGCGTAGAGGGGCTGCGCGCCCTCGTAGTTGCGCTGCGAGCGCAGCACGAGAGCGAGCTGGCCCTTGAGGAATGCGGAGCCCTTGTCCTTCTCCATGGCGGCCGTCAGCTCGGCCTCGGCCTCCTTGGGCTTGTGCTGCTGGAAGAGGGCCACGCCCTTGAGGCCGCGGGCGCGGGCGAGCTCCGCCGGGCCCAGCGCGGACTTGACGTCCTCGGCCAGGGCGCGGTCCACGGCCTGGGCGCCCTTCTCCCCGTCCTTGCGCACGAGCAACTCCACCGCGGCCAGCTCCACCGCGGAGGCGACGTGCTTCGGGTCGGCATCCAGGGCCGCGGCATACGAAGCGGCGGCCTCGTCCGCACGGCCCGCGGCCTGGTGCAGGTTGCCCAGGGCGTGGTGCGCCTTGGCGGACTTCGCGTCGCGGGCCAGCACCTTCTTCAGCGTCTCCATGGCCTGGGTCAGGTCGCGCTTCTGCCCGTGGGCCTCGGCCAGCAGGAAGGCCAGCTCCAGGTCGCCCTGGTTGGCCTCGCGGCTGTATGCATCCGCCAGCGCGGGGAGCACCGTGTCGGCCTGGCGCGAGGTGAGGGCCATGGCCGCGGCGGCCTTGATGACGTCCACGTCCTTCTCACCGAGCAGCTCGATGTCCGGCATCGCCTCCTGGCAGCGGGCAATGTCGTTCGCGTCGGCGGCGGCGTAGCGGCGCTGCAGGTAGTGGACGGACTGGCACCACAGCGAGCGCACCGCGGGGTACTCGCCCTGCGCGAGCACCTGGGTGCTGAGGGTGTACGCCTGCTTGTAGCTGGCGAAGGTGTCCTGGAGCAGGGCCTGGCGCGCGTCGTCCACCAGCTTCGCCTGGGGCGAGCCGGCGGAGACGCGGGAGGGGAAGAGGGCGCGGCGGCCGTAGGCGCCGTAGCGCGAGCCGAACTCCATGCCCACGCCGATGCCCAGCAGCACCACGCCCACTCCGGCGGCCACCATCAGGGGGATGCGCTTCTTCCACTTCTCCGTGGTGCCAGTGCGGTCCACCACGGCCACGCCGGCCATGCGGCCCTCGTAGAGCTGCTCCAGCCGCTTCATGCTGGCCTGCTGTGGGGCGGCGTCGGCGCGGGGGGCATCGGCGGTGGCCACGGTGGGGGCCGCGCTGGGCGTCACCACCTTGGCGGGGCCCTCCATCAGCCGCTGGATGGCGGCGGCGAAGGTGGCCACGGTGCCGATGGGCGACCAGCTCTCCGAGTCCGTGGAGACGTCCTCGTTGCCGAGCAGCTGCCCGTCCTCGAGCATCTTGACGATGACGCCCTCGTCGAACGGGCCGAACACCTTGCCCGAGCGGCGGCGCACGTGGAAGCGGCGCACCTTGGCTCCGGACTGGGCGCCCGCGTCCTTGCCGGCGGCGTCGTCGATGAACGACAGCATCTCCAGGCCGTCCGCGGGGCCGGCGTTGGGCGGGGGCGGCAGCGGCTCGGAGAGGTCCGCCTCCAGGTCGTCGCCGGGCCTCGCGGTGGGGTCGAACTCGAGCGCGTCGGGGATGCCGGCCGAGGCGGCCTGGGGCGGGGGCGAGCCGAAGTCCACGTCACCGAAGTCCACCGTCGGGTTGACGTTGGCGGGCGGCGGGGGCTCGGCGAAGTCGAGGTTGAAGTCCGGCGCGGGCGCGGCGGCCGGCGCGGGCGCGAAGTCCAGGGCGAACGGGTCCGCCGAGGGCGCGGGGACGGCCGGGGACTCGGCGAAGTCGAAGGACAGGTCCTGCGGCGGCGCGGCCGGCGCGGGCAGGTCCGAGTAGTCGGGCGGGCCCGCGGGGGAGGGCAGGTCCGAGTAGTCCATGCCCGCGGGCGGCGGGGGCAGGGCGAACGGGTCACCGCCCGCGGGAGACGGCAGCTCGCCGAAGTCGAACGACGGCGCGCTCGAGGCGGGCGGAGGCGGCAGGGCGAACGGGTCCTCGCCGGGCATCGGCGGCTGCGCGTACGCGTCCGGCGGCGGGGGCAGGGCGAACGGGTCCGTCTCGGGCGTCATGCCCACGGGCGGCGGAGGCAGGGCGAACGGGTCCTCGCCGGGCATCGGCGGCTGCGCGTACGCGTCCGGCGGCGGGGGTAGGGCGAACGGGTCCGCCTCGGGCGGAGCGCCGAAGTCGGGCGCCTGCGCGCGCTGGGGCGTGGGCGGCAGGGCGTAGGCCTGGGCCTCGCCGCTCGGCGGCTCGATGTCGAAGGCGAACGGGTCCGCCGCGGCCTGGGGCTCGGCGGGGACGGGCAGCGCGTCGTCGGAGAAGTCGAAGTCGCGCGCGGTGCCGCGCACCTCGTCGGTGGTGCCGTAGGTCGGCGCGGCGGCGGCCGGCTCCTCGGAGAAGTCGAAGTCGCGCGCGGTGCCGCGCACCTCGTCGGTGGTGCCGTAGGTCGGCGCGGCGGGGGGCGGCTCGCGGTACGCGTCGCTCGGCAGCGGGATGCGGACGACGCGCGTCACGTCCCGGTTCTCGGGCGCGGGCTGCGGGTTGTCGTCGTACTCGCTGAAGGAGTCCATCGGCGAGGCCGCACCCGGCAGGGGAATGGCCTCGGACCGGGGCGCGGCCACGCCGGGCAGGGGAATGGCGGCGGCGGACGTCTCGGCGTACCCGCCGTCGTCGAAGGCGAACGCGTCCGCCTCCGGCGCGGCGCCCGGCAGCGGGATGGCCTCCGAGTACGACGGCGCGGCTCCCGGCAGGGGAATGGCCTGCGAGTACGACGGCGCGGCGGCCGGCAGCGGAATGGCGGCGGCTCTCGGCGCGCTCCCCGGCAGGGGAATCGCGGCCGACTGGGGCGCGGTGGCACCCGGCAGCGGAATGGCGGCGGACCGGGGCGCGGCCGAGCCCGGCAGGGGGATGGCGGCCGACTGCGGCGCGGCGGCACCCGGCAGCGGAATGGCGCCCGCGTCGAATGCGGAGGGCGCGGCCGAGCCCGGCAGGGGAATGGCGGCGGAGCCGTCATCGAAGGCGAACGCGTCCGAGTCCGGCGCGACGGCGCCCGGCAGGGGAATCGCGGCCGACGGCGCGGCGGCACCCGGCAGCGGAATGGCAGCGGCGGCCTGCGGCGCGGCGGCACCGGGCAGCGGAATGGCGGCGGCCTGCGGCGCGGACGGCGCGCTCACGGCCTCGAGCTTGATGGGGAAGGTCGTCTGGCACCGGGCGCACTTGAGCTTCGCGCCACCGGGCGGGATCCGCTTGTCATCGATGTTGTAGTTCGTCTGGCAAGACGGGCAGGAGACTTTCATGGGGTTCCTTCGACGGACCGGCAGGCGCGAATGGCTCGCGAGCGGGCATCGGAGCGCCTTCGCGGTGCGCGCAGGGTAGCAGAGCCGTTTCCACCCCGGAAAGAACGCGCCTGCCGATGCCGAACGGCCCCTCCCTTGGTCCCCCAGACGGGCGGGCAAGGGCTCTGTCCACCCGTCGGTGAGCGTCGTGCGTTCGTTTCCCCCCTCCCGGAGCGGAGGTGGTAGACCCGGCCTGTCATGGAACCCATCGTCATCCTTGGCGCGGGACTCGCGGGTCTGTCCACCGCCCATTTCCTCCGGAAGCCCTGGCGGCTCATCGAGAAGTCGGACCGGGTCGGCGGGCTCATCAAGACCGAGGTCATCGATGGGTGTTACTTCGACCCCACCGGCCACTGGCTGCACCTGAGGGACCCGGAGATCCAGAAGCTGGTGAACACCGTCTGGCTGCCGGAGCAGATGGTCCGCATCCAGCGCAAGGCGGGCATCTACTCGCGCGGGGTGTTCACCCGCTTCCCATACCAGGTCAACACCCATGGCCTGCCGCCGGACGTGGTGGCGGAGAACCTCGTCGGCTACGTGGAGGCCATCTACGGCGAGAAGGGCCGCGCGCTGCGCGAGCGCGAGCCGAAGAACTTCGAGGAGTTCATCCTCCGCTACATGGGCGAGGGCTTCGCGAAGAACTTCATGGTGCCCTACAACCAGAAGCTCTGGACGGTGCACCCGCGCGAGCTGTCCGCCGCCTGGGTGGGGCGCTTCGTGCCCCGCCCCAACCTCAAGGAAGTGGTGGACGGAGCGCTGGGCGCCGGCAGCGACGCCGTGGGCTACAACGCCTCGTTCCTCTACCCGCGCGAGGGCGGCATCGAGAGCCTCGCCCGCGCCATGCTGCGCCACCTGAAGGGCGGCGAGCTGAGCGTCAACCTGGAGCCCACCTCCATCGACTGGAAGGCCCGCAAGGTGACGCTGTCCGACGGACGCGTGCTGGGCTACTCGGGGCTGGTCTCCAGCATCTCCCTGCCGGGGCTGGTGGCGCTGCTGGCCAGGGGCGGCGCGGGCGTGCCGGAGGAGGTCGTGGCCGCGGCGAAGCGGCTGCGCGCCACCACCGTCACCTACGTGGCCGTGGGCGCGCGCGGGGCCAACCGCCAGCCCTGGCATTGGATCTACCTGCCGGAGCCGGAGTTCCACACGTACCGCATCGGCTCGCCCTCGGCGGTGTATGCGCCGCTGGCGCCGCCGGACACCTCCAGCTTCTACGTGGAGTACAGCCACCATGGCGAGCTGGCCCCCGCCACCGCGGAGAAGTACGCGGTGGAGGACCTGGTGCGCTCGCAGATGATCCACTCGGCGGACGACGTGCTCTTCGCCCGGGCGACGGAGATTCCGCACGCGTACGTGCTCTATGACGACGCATACGGGCCGGCGAAGGCGGAGATCCTCCGCTTCCTGGAGCACGCGGGCATCCTCATCGCCGGGCGCTACGGGCAGTGGGAGTACTCGTCCATGGAGGACGCCATCCTCGCGGGCCGTGCCTGCGCCCGGACGCTGAACGGTTGACGGCCCGGCTCTCGCCCCATATCTGAGGGACCCAATTCCATGGCCCCGCACCTCTCCGTCGTCATTCCTGTCTACAACGAGGAGTCCATCATCGCCTCGGCGGCGGAGGAATTGCGCCAGGGGCTGGATGCGCGCGGGCTCGACTACGAAATCATCTTCGCGGAGAACGGCTCGCGAGATGCCACGCCGCGCATTCTGGAAGACATGTGCGCGAAGAACCCGCGCCTGCGCTGGTTCCACTCAGAGCGGCCCAACTACGGCTCCGCGCTCAAGGCCGGCATCCTCATGGCCAGTGGCACGTACGTGGTCTGCGACGAAATCGACCTCTGTGACTTGACCTTCTACGACGCGGCGCTGCCGCGGCTGGAGCGGGGCGAGGCGGACATGGTGGTGGGCTCCAAGGCGGCCAAGGGTGCCAGCGACCAGCGCCCGCTGGTGCGCCGGGCGGCGACGCGCGTGCACAACGGCCTGTTGAAGGTGGCGCTGGGCTTCCAGGGCACGGACACGCACGGGCTGAAGGCCTTCCGCCGCGAGGCGCTCCTGCCTGTCATCCACAAGTGCGTGGTGGACATGGACGTGTTCGCCAGCGAGTTCGTCATCCGCGCCTGGCGCGAGGGGCTGAAGGTGATGGAGATTCCCATCCAGCTCCACGAGAAACGCCAGCCCTCCATCCACCTCTTCAAGCGCGTGCCCAACGTGCTCAAGAACGTGGGCAAGCTGTTCTACGTCATCCGCGTCCGCGGGACGTGAGCCGGTAGGAGGGCGCGCACCGTGCGGCTGGCGTCCATCTCCGTCGACCTCGACTCGCTGCCGCACTACTGCCGCATCCACGGTCTGCCGGAGTCGCTGCTCGACGAGCGCGCCCGCACCCTGGTGCACGCCGTGGCGGTGCCTCGCTTCCGCGAGCTGCTGGACGGGCTGGGGGCGCCGGGCACCTTCTTCGCCATCGGTGAGGATTTGGAGTCGGACCCGGGCGCCGCGGCGGGGATGCGCGCGGCCCACGAAGCGGGCATCGAGGTGGCCAGCCACAGCCACGCGCATGACTACGCGCTCACGCGCCGGGGCCTGCCCGCCATCCGCGAGGACCTGGCGCGCGCGGATGCCGCCATCCTTGCGGCCACGGGAGTCAGGCCCGAGGGCTTCCGCGCTCCGGGCTACACGCTGAACGCGGACCTGTATGCGGCCACGGCGGAGCAGGGCTACCGCTATGGCTCGTCCGCGTTCCCCGCCGCGCCGTACTACGCGGCGAAGGCGGCGGTGATGGGGGCGCTGGCGCTGGTGGGGCGGCCGTCGCGCTCGGTGCTGGACACGCCGCGCGTGCTGCTGGCGCCCCGCGTGCCCTACCGGCCGGACCCGTCACGGCCCTACCAGCGGGGCTCGGGCGCGGTGCTGGAATTGCCCATGGCGGTGACGCCGGGCGTGCGCTTCCCCTTCATCGGCACCTTCGCCACCACGCTGCCGCTGTCCGCCCTGCGCGCGGCCTGGCGCGCGTGCCGGAAGGACGCCTTCTTCAACTTCGAGCTGCATGGCGTGGACGTGCTGGACGCCACCGACGGGATTCCCCCCGAACTGGTGCGGCAGCAGCGGGATTTGCGCGTGAGCGCGGCCCGGAAGCTGGAGCGGCTGCGTGAAGTCTTCGGCTGGCTGAAGGCGGAGTGCGACGTCGTCACGCTGCGCGACGCGGCCGGGCGGCTCTCCACCTCGCTGTGAGCGGCGCCGCCCGCCGGGGCGTGTCCGCTGGCGCACTCCGTCATTCCCTCACTCCCGGAGTCCGGGCTGGTGGTGTAAAGAACCTCTCCTATGCTGGAGCGCCTCACCGACCGAGTGAAGAAGGGCCTGCGCGACTGGACGGACCGGCTGGCCAATGACGAGCAGAAGCACCGGCTCCAGGCGCTCGCCCGCCCGGAGAACGAGTACGGGGTGGACCCGTTCGGCTTCAGCCTCGACTACAGCCTGTCCGCCCTGGCGCCCTTCGTGTGGCTCTACCGGAACTACTTCCGCGTGGAGACGTACGGCATCGAGAAGGTGCCCGCCGGCCGGGTGCTGCTGGTGTCCAACCACTCGGGCCAGATTCCGTTGGACGGGGCCATGATTGGCGTCTCCATGATGCTGGAGGCCAGCCCGCCGCGCGCCATCCGCAGCATGGTGGAGAAGTGGGTGCCCTCGCTGCCCTACGTGTCCACCTTCATGGCCCGCGTGGGCCAGATTGTCGGCACCCCCGAGAACTGCCGCCGGCTGCTGGACGCGGAGGAGGCCATCCTCGTCTTCCCCGAGGGGACGCGCGGCATCAACAAGCTGTGGCCCCAGCGCTACCAGCTCCAGGAGTTCGGCCTGGGCTTCATGCGGCTCGCGCTGGAGACGCGCACGCCCATCATCCCCGTCGCCGTCGTCGGCGCCGAGGAGCAGGCCCCCGCGCTGATGGACTTGAAGCCGGTGGCGAAGCTGCTCGGCTTTCCGTCCTTCCCCGTGACGCCGACGGGCCTGCCCATCCCCCTGCCGACGAAGTACCGCATCTACTTCGGCGACCCACTGCGCTTCACCGGCCGCCCGGATGACGAGGACAGCGAGCTGGACAAGAAGGTCCGCACCGTGAAGGCCGCGATTCAGTCCATGCTGCACCAGGGGCTCAAGGAGCGTCGGGGGGTGTTCTGGTGAGCGCCACGTCCAGCAGTGCCACGCGGCCGGCCGTCGTCGTCACTGGCATCAGCGGCAACCTCGGCCGCACGCTCGCCAAGCTGCTCCACAAGCACGAGCGCATCATCGGCATCGACCGACGCCCCTTCGTGGGCCGGCCGAAAGACGTGGAGATGTACGAGCTCGACCTGCGCAAGAAGAAGGCCGAGGACGTCTTCCGCAAGAACGAGGTCAAGGCCGTCATCCACATGGGCATCATGCATGACCCGCGGATGAGCGAGGAGGAGCACCACTCCTTCAACGTCGTGGGCACCACGCGCCTGCTGGAGTACTGCGCGAAGTACGGCGTGAAGAAGGTGGTGGTCCTCTCCTCGGCCAACGTCTACGGCCCGAGCCCGGACAACTCCAACTTCCTCACCGAGGACGCGCCGCTGATGGCGGCCAGCCGCTTCTCCGGGGTCAGAGACCTCATCGAAGTGGACATGCTCGCGCACAGCTTCTTCTGGAAGCACCCGCACATCGAGACGGTCATCCTCCGTCCCGTCCACATCGTCGGGCCCACAATCAAAAACGCGCCCTCCAACTACCTGCGGCTGCGCCGGCCGTGGGTGATGGCCGGCTTCGACCCCATGGTGCAGCTCATCCACGTGGAGGACGTGGCGCGCGCCATGGTGGCGGCCCTCCGCCCCGAGCCCAAGGGCGTCTACAACGTGGTGGGCCCCGGCGAGGTGCCGCTGTCCTCGGTGATGCGCGAGTTGGGCAACACCCCCATCCCCGTGCCGCACCCCATTGCCCGGCCGCTGTTGCGCACGTTGTTCAAATACCGGCTCGCCAACTTCCCGCCCCCGGAGCTGGACCACATCCAGTTCCTGTGCGCCGTGGATGGCAGCCGTTGGGTGACGGACGTGAGCTGGAAGCCCCGTAACTCCATGCGGGACACCATCCGCTCCGTCCTCGGCGAGTAGCGACGGGGCAGCGACGGGAAAGTCCGAGACCTCCCTGACACCGATGTCACGCCTGGCGTGACGCCTCCTTCACGGGTCACTGACAGCGATGTCAGGACCCGGGCAGGAGAGCAGGCGGGCGGCCGGGCGTCTGGGATTGCAACCCCTTGAATCTCCAATGGCCCGCCTGCCTCCAAAGACTCGCATGGAGGCTGGCACTCGCATTGCTCTAGGGAAGCCACGAAACGGCGCGGCGACGCGGGCCTGGACACAGCGTCGCCATCTGCCCACCTGTCAGGGCGCCCCATTGGGGGGTTCCCGACGCCTATCGTCTCGGCCGGCCCCGAGACGGTAGGCGGATTTTTTAGGGCGCCCCATTGGGGGGCACCCGACGCCCACCGCCTCGGCCGGCCCCGAGACGGTAGGCGGATTCTTGTAGGGAGCCTCATTGGGGGGCACCCGACGCCCACCGCCTCGGCCGGCCCCGAGACGGTGGGCGGTTTCTTTTCTACGGCAGCTCGCCCTCGAAGGGCCCTTCGAGCTGCCGCTCCAGCAGCCACGCCCCGTTGCGGAGGACGAACTCCGACGTGACGAGGGCGGTGCGCGCGGAGGCGGAGGGCAGGCGCATCCACTGGATGCGGCTCTGCACCGTGGCGCGCTGCCCGTCCTCGGACAGCTTCACGTCCTCGATTTCGTAGTCGGTGACGGTGAGGTCCTGGTCGTCGTTCTGTTTGATGCGCGCGCGCTGGAAGTCCTCGCGCCGCTCCGGGACGATGAACCGGGCGGCCGAGCGGTAGTCCCGCCAGCGGATGACCTGGTGGAAGCTCTCCACCGTGCCCTTGAGTGCCTCCAGGCTGGATTTCTTGGACGTGGTTGCGCACGCCCCGAGGACGAGCACGAGGAAGAGGGCGGACAGGCGTTTCACGGCAGGGACGGTAGCACCCGCGAGCATCCCCGGACGAGGACGGGGTGGTATGGTCCGGCTCCCCCTCCCGAGTACCGGAGTCGTGAGCGCACATGGCCAAGTCGATGGTGGAGCGATACGAGCAGCTCCTCCGGCAGGACCCTACTTCTTCCGTCTTCGTCGAGCTGGCCAAGGCCCTGCTGGAAAAGGGGGACGCGGCGCGTGCCATCGAGGTCTGCGGGCAGGGCATCTCCCACCACCCCACGTCCACGGTCGGCCGGGTGCTGTGGGGCAAGGCGCTCATCCAACTGGGGCGTCCCGCGGAGGCGATGGAGCAGTTCGACCAGGCCATCGGCATCGAGAAGGACAACCCCTACGCGTACAACCTCATCGGCGAGGTGCTGCTGCAGCGCGGGCTGTTCCGCTCGGCGTTGCCGATTCTGCGCAAGGCCGTGGCGCTGCAGCCCAATGACGGGCGCGTGAAGCTGTGGCTGGAGCAGGCCCAGCAGGCCCTGGCCGGCGGCCCCGCTCCGGTGTTCGCGGACCTGATGGGGCTGGAGAAGACCAAGACGGCGCAGGAGGGCGAGTCCCCGGATTCGGCCGAGGACGGCGCGCAGGAGGCCGCTTCGTCGTCGCCCATGGCGGCCGCGAGGCTGCGCGCCGCCGCGCTCGGTGACGCCGCGAAGGCGAAGCCGGCGGGTGGGCGTGAGGCGAATGGCGCGGCCGGAGCGCGCACTCCTGAAGGTGCCCCTGGCGGCGACGCGGGTGCACGGCGCGCGGAGGGCGCGGCCGACACGGGCACCGAGGCGGATGGCGGAGCTGTTGGCTCGGGACAAGCGAGTGCGTCCGCGAAGGCCGGCCGCACGGCCACGGGTGAGCAGCCCCGCGCAGGGGTGGATGGCGCATCAGGCGATGTGGCGTCCTCACTCGGGCTGATGAACCGTCAGGTCCCCGTGCTGCGGCCGGTGGCTGGCACGGAGCTGCCGGGCCTGGACCTCTCGCTCGACGACGAGGCCCCCGCCAGGGGCGACGGCGCCCCGGGCTCCAACGAAGCGTCGGGTGCGTCCGGGGACGGAGCCTCTGGCGAGCACACCGCGTCCTCGACGGGAACGTCGGACGCCGCCAGCGACGAGGCGTCTGGCACCGAGGATGGAGGCTCACCGGAGGCCGGGAGCCCGGACCTGCTCCAGGCCGCTCCGCCCGAGGGCACCAGTGAGCTGCCGCTGCTCCTCTCCGGCGAGTTCACCACGGCGAAGCCCACGATTCCCGCCGCGGGGGGCGGGCTGCTGGGAGACCTGCCGCCTCCCGACCCCACCGCGCGCAACCCCGTTGCCGCGCGCACGGCCTCACCGGTGCGCCCTTCGGGTGGCAAGCGCTCGCTGCTCGACGACATCCCGGATGCGACGGCGACCGCCAACCCCACCGTCGCCGCGAAGGCCAAGGCCCCCGCGCCGGACACGGAGGCGCTCACCGTCGCCTACGAGCAGGAGCTTCGCGAGAAGCTCAAGCGCGAGGCCGCCAAGACGTCGTTCATCGCCCGGCACGGCGTGAAGATTGCCGGCGCGGTGGTGGCGGTGCTGGTGCTCGGCATCGCGGTCATCGGCTTCATCAAGATCAGCTCGGACCACGGCGGACAGACGCTCAACGAGGCGCTGGCCCGCGCCGAGGACCTCACCGTCCAGGACACGCGGACCTCGCTGGACGCGGCGCTCGCGCAGCTCCAGCTCGCCCGGGAGATGGACGAGAGCAGCAGCCGCGCCTGGGCGCTCACCGCCTGGACGCACGCGCTGCTCTTCGCGGACCACGGCCTGTCTCCGGACGACCGGCGCCAGGCGCTGGAGGCGCTGGAGAAGCCGGGCGTGAAGGAGGGCTCTCCCGGCCTGGTGCTCGTCACCAACGTGCTGGTGGCGGATGACCGGGGGCGCGAGCCCGCCCGCCGCGCGCTGCTCTCCTCCACCGAGGATGGCACCGAGGTCCACGCGCTCGCCGCCAGCCTCCTGCTCGCGGCGAAGGACGAGAAGAAGGCGCTGGAGCGCTTCGACCGCGCGCTCCGGGCCTCGCCCGCCAACGTGCGCGCGCTGGTGGCGCTGGGGAACTACTACCTCGCCTCCGAGGACTTCGCGCAGGCCGTCGAGATGTTCGAGCGCGCTCGCAAGAAGTCGCCCGAGCACCCCGCGGCCCGCATCGGCCTCGCCGAGGCGCGGCTCGCGCTGGACCAGGACCTGGACGCGGCGCTCGCGGACGTGGCGCCGCTCGCGCAGGACGCGAAGCTGCCGGACACGCTGAAGGGGCGCCAGCAACTGGTCCACGGCGAGCTGCTCTCCGCCAAGGGCAAGCATGACGAGGCCCGCGCCCTGCTGGGCAAGGGCGCGCAGGGGCCCATGGCCTTCGACTTCCAGCTCGCGCTCGGTGCGGCCAGCCGCGCCGCGGGGAAGCTGGACGCGGCGCAGGCTGCCTACGAGGCCGCCCTCAAGCTGCAGCCCAAGAGCGACGAGGCCCGCGAGGGCCTGGGTCGCGCCCTGTTGGATAGAGACCGTGAGCGAGAGGTGCTGACGCGCCTGGAGGCGGACGGGGGCCGCAAGGTGGCCATGGTGCGCGGCGCCGCGTACGCGCGCCTGGGAGACTGGAAGCGGGCCCGCACGGAGCTGGCGCGCACGCGCGTGAATGACCGCTACCCGCCGGAGGCCATGTCCTGGCTGGCCCTGGCCGACGCCGCGGAGGGCAACGCGCCCCAGGCGCGCGAGCTGCTGGAGAAGGCGCTGGCGGCCTCCAAGCACCCGCGCAACGACATGCGGCTGGCGCTGGGGCAGGTGTACTGGCGCGAGCGCGCCTTCGACAAGGCGCAGGCCCAGTTCGAGGAGGCGCAGAAGGACCCGCGCGACTACGAGGCATCCTGCTCGCTGGGGCGGCTGCTGCTGTCGCGCGGGCTGCCGGACATGGCCCTCAAGCCGCTGACGCAGGCGGTGGAGCGCAACGGCGCGCACGGCGAGTCCCGCGACGCGCTGGGCCGCACACTGCTGGCCCTGGGGCGCACGCCGGAGGCCCTCAAGCAGTTCGAGGCCTGGCAGCTGGAGAACCCGGGCAGCGCGGGGGCACACAAGGGCTTCGCGCTCGCGCTGTACCACGCCGGCCGCCGCAAGGAGGCGGAAGGGGCGGCGGGTCGCGCCGCGAAGCTGGCGCCGGACGACGCGGAGGCGCACCGGCTGCGCGCCGCCATCCTCTTCGCCGCCGGGGACGCGCGGGGCGGCTTCTCCGCGCTCGAGCGCGCCAACAAGCTGGACCCGAAGGACCCGGACACCTTCTGCGAGATTGCCCACGCCTTCCTGCGCCAGGGCAACGTGGACAACGCGGACGCGGCCTTCGCCGCCGCCCGGCGCGAGGGGCCGGACGCCACCTGCGGCCGAGTGGGCGAAATCTACGCGCAGCTCCCCTCGGGCGGGCGCGCCGCGGCGCGGACGCTGGAGGACCTGGCCGCCCGCGCGCCCACCGTCTGGGACAAGGCCTTCGCTCAGGCCACCATGGCGCGCGTGCTGCTCGGCGCCGGGGCGCTGAAGGACGCGCGCTCCGCGGCGGACGAGGCGGTGCGGCTGGCGCCGTTCGAAGGCCGCTCGCACCTGGCGCTGGGGATGGTGGCCCTCAAGCAGCGGCAGGAGGCAGCGGCGAAGACGGCGCTGGCGAAGGCCGTGGAGCTGGAGCCCACGGATGGCCTGGCCCACCTGGCGCTGGCGGACGTGCTGGTGCGGGAGTCGGCGGAGCTGCCCCGCGCGGTGGAGTCCTACGAGGCCTTCCTGCGGCTGGCGGACGGCTCTCCGGAGGCGGCGCGGGTGAAGAAGGCGCTGCCCGTCCTCAAGAAGAAGGCGGCCAGATAGCGTGACGTCCTACCCACCCCGCCCCGAGGCGGCCCCGCTGCTGCGCATCATGTGGGGCAACGCCTTCCTGCTGTCGCTGCTCTACCTGGTGCTGGGCGTCGGCGTGGAGCTGGCGCTGCGGCTGTACCCCACGCGCTTCCTCCAGCGGCTGTCGCTGTCGCTGGACTCGCTCCCGGCCCGCGCGCTGGAGCTGACGGGGGCCCTGGAGCCGCTGCGTGAGGCCTACTTCAGCGGCCGCATCACCGAGTCCGGCGTGCGCGTCGTCTTCGGCGTCACCACCGTGCTCGTCATCTTCCTGCTCGCGCTGGTGGTGGGCTCCCTCATGGGCGGGCTCCGCTTCTTCATGGCGCGCCGTGCGTGGCGCCGCGCGGGCGGGCGCTAGCGAAGCACCCGCTCAGGCCAGCCGCCGGGACTTCCGCACCCGGGGCGGAGTCGCCGGCACCGCCTGCGGCTCATGCCCCGCCGCGCGGGCCATGAGGCAGATTTCCACCACCTTGGGGCCGAAGCGCTCCCAGCGGCTCTCCCCGGTGCCCTTCACCGAGAGGAAGGCGTCCCTATCAATGGGCAGCGCCGAGGACAGCCCCAGCAGCGTGGCGTCGTTGAAGATGATGAAGGGCGCCACCCCCAAATCCTTCGCCAGCTCCCTGCGCCAGCGGCGCAGCTCCGTGGAGGCCAGCTCGCTGTAGCTCGTCACCGGCGCGGAGGCGAATGACGCGGCACGCGGCCGGGACGCCGCGGGGCCCGAGGCGAGCAGTGGCGGCATCTTCTCCGGCGCGCACACATCGCAGTTGCCGCATGACGCTGCCGCGTCCTGCTGGCCGAAGTACCGCAGAATCGCCGAGCGCCGGCACTTCTTGTCCCGGTCCGTGTACGCGTACTCCGTCATCCGCCGCAGGAGCGCGAGGTTCTGCCGCTCCTGCTCGCGCACGCGGCTCAAGTCGAGTCCCAGCTCACGGAAGGCCACCCGCTCCAGCGCGCGGATGGAGCGCCCGGCGAAGGGCCGCCGCACCCGCGCCGCGCCGGACTTCTCCAAGAGCCCCAGCGCGTGCCGCACCTCGTCCACCGACAGCCCCGTGCGCCGCGCGAGAATGGGCAGCTCCGTCGTGGCCTGCCGCCCCACGGGGAAGGTCTCCAGCAGTGACTTGAGCAGCCGCTGCGCGTCCGCCGCATGCGGGTGCGCGGCCAGCGCCTTCTCCGTCAGCGTGATTCCGTGCTCGCCCTCGCCCCGGCCACCGCGCTCGATTTTCCCCTCGCGCTCCAGGATGCGCAGCGCCGCGGACACCTCGAACTCGCTGGCATTCACCGTGCCCGCGAGCGCGTACACACCACGCTCGAACTCCTCCACCGACTGGAGCACGCCCCACACGTCCCCGAACACCGCCTCCGAGGGGTGGCTGCTCTGGATGAGCCGCTCCTGCGTGTACACGTCCGAGTGGTTGAAGAGCAGCACCGCCCGCGCGTCGCCTCCGTCGCGGCCCGCGCGGCCAATCTCCTGGTAGTACGCCTCCACCGCGCGGGGGATGTTGGCGTGGGCCACGAAGCGGATGTCCGCCTTGTCGATGCCCATGCCGAACGCATTGGTGGCCACCGCCACCGCGTCCTTCGTGGACATGAACGTGTCCTGCGCCTTGCGGCGCGCGTCGTCCTCCATGCCCGCGTGGTACAGCACCGCCTTCAGCCCCTTGCCGTGCAGCTCGGAGAAGATGCCCTCCGCCGCCCGCCGCGTGGAGCAGTAGATGATGCCGCTGCCCCCCAGCGCCGCCAGCCGCCCGCAGGCCTCGAACCTGTCCGAGTCCCCGCCCACCTCCTGCTTGCCCAGAAAGAGGTTGGGCCTGTCGAACCCCTCCATGAACTCGCGCGGGTCCTTCATCAGCAGCACGCGGACGATGTCCGCGCGCACCTCGGGCGTGGCCGTGGCCGTCAGCGCCACCGTGCGCGGCGGGCGCAGGCGCTTGCGCACCTGGCCCAGCAGCGCGTAGTCCGGCCGGAAGTCGTGGCCCCACTGCGAGATGCAGTGCGCCTCGTCCACGGCGAGCAGGTCCACGCCCAGCTCGGACACCGTCTCCAGGAAGCTCTGGCTCCGGAAGCGCTCGGGCGCCACGTACAAGAGCTTGTACTCCCGCGCGCGCAGCCGGCGCATGCGCTCCGCGCGCTCCAAATCCGACAGCGACGAGTTGATGAAGGTGGCCGGAATGCCGCGCGCGGTGAGCGCCTCCACCTGGTCCTTCATCAGCGCAATCAGCGGCGACACCACCAGCGTCAGCCCCGGCAGCAGCGTGGCGGGCAGCTGGTAGCACAGGCTCTTGCCCGCGCCGGTGGGCATCACCACCACCGTGTTGCGCCCGCTCATCACCGAGGAGATGACGGGGGCCTGACCCGGCCGGAACTCCGACAGGCCGAAGTGGCGAACCAGTCCCTGCTGAGCTTCCTCGAAGTAGGGCAGGGCCACCGGCATCGCGCGCATGTTCACCATCCTGGTCCGGCCGTCAACGGAAACGTCGCCGGCGTGCCACCCCACCTCACAGGTCAAGCCCCGGTGGGACGGGAACACCCAGCAGCGCCCGTTTGCGCGCCACCTCCCGCATCCTCAACGCCGTCCGCTGCGGCTCCAGCCGGCCGTCAACCACCACGTCCCCCTCGCGCACTCCCGCCGGCAGCGACGCCCGCTCCACCGTGCATGCCTGCCCGGTATCCAGCCGCACCACCTGCGCCCGCGCGTCCTCCAGCAACTCCACCTGCACCGCGCTCCACACTCCCAACGCACCGACCATCATCCGCCGCCTCCATTCGCGCTCCAGCCGCGCTTCGTCTCCCACTCCGTGTCCGGGAACAGTCCCCGCTCCATCATCGACACGTAGGCGCCGTCCCCCACCACCACGTGGTCCAGCACCTTGATGTTGAGCAGCTGCGCCGCGGAGATGAGGTGCCGCGTCAGCCCCACGTCCTGGATGCTCGGCTCCGGGTCTCCGGACGGGTGGTTGTGCGCCAGGACGATGGCGGTGGCGCGCGCGGTGAGCGCCGCGGCGAACACCTCGCGCGGGTCCACCGGGCACGCATTCATGGTGCCCTCCGCCACGCGCGCGTCATGCACCAGCACGTTGCGCGCGTTGAAGCACAGCACGTGGAACACCTCGCGCCGCAGTGCGCCCAGCTTGGGCCCCAGGTACGCGTGAATCTCCTGCGGCGTGCGCAGCTTGGGCCGCCGCTCCACCGTGCGCTGCGCGCGGCGTCCCAATTCCAGCGCCGCCAGCACCTGCGCGGCGCGCACCGGCCCCACGCCGGGCAACAGGCTCAACGCCAGCGGCTCCTCCTGCACCAGGGCCTTGAGGCCGCCGTCTCGTGACAGCAGTGTGCCCGCCAGCTGCAAGGGCCCGGGCGAGCGCGGCCCCGGGCCCCACACCACGCACAGCAGCTCCGGGTCGGTGAGGGCCTCCGCCCCCAACCGGAAGAGGCGCTCGCGCGACTCCTCCACGCCCCCGGCCCCACGCGCCCGCACCGTCCCGCCGCCCGCGGATTCTCCGCCCGCCCACGCCGCTTCCGCTGCCTGCTCCATCCCGCCCACCTCCACGGGTGTGGGACAAAGCAACGCGCGTGCCTGCCTGCTCTACCTGGGGAGTCCTCCTCCCACCCGTCCCGACTCGCGCGAAGCAGCCCGTCTTCCGGACGGACATGCACGCACCACCCCACCTCTCGGGGCGTGAGACTAGAAGCGGGAGATGGCGAAGAAGGCCTTTATCTTGTCGTTCGTCTCGCGCAGCCGCTCACTCAGCGTGCGGACGAACGTCCAGAGCAGCACGTACGCCAGGTCCTTGTCGGTGAACATGAGCTGGTCCAGCTTCGCGCGCTCGATGACCCACACCGTGCAGCTCACGTGGGCGATGGCGTCCGCCGAGCGGGGAGAGTCCTCGATTACCGCCATCTCTCCGAAATACTGTCCAGACTCCAGGATGGCGAGCGCCTCCTCGCCGATGCCGGGCACCGTCTTGGAAATGCGGACCTTGCCCTTCTCGATTACGAACATCTCCTGGCCGGCCTCTCCCTCGCGGAAGAGGAAGGCGCCCGCCGGGTAGTCCCGGGAGTGGCCGATTTGCGCCACCTTGGCGAGCTGGCCCTGGGTCAAACCCTCGAACAGCGCAACCTTCTTGAGGACAGCGGCATCCATGAGGCCAGCTTCGTATCACGCGCCCGAGGGCCTCTGGTACCTTCGAGGCTCCAACAGGACAGGGAGGACCAGGTGGCGGAGGAGAAGATCAACAAGGTGACCATCATCGGCTCGGGGCCGGCGGGCTACACCGCGGCCATCTACGCCGCGCGTGCCAACCTGCAACCCGTGGTGTTCGCCGGAGGCCCCACGCTGGACCATCCCCAGCGCGTCCCCGGTGGCCAGCTCATGGTGACGACGGACGTGGAGAACTACCCCGGCTTCCCGGAGGCGATTACCGGCCCGGAGCTGATGGACCGGTTCCAGAAGCAGGCCGAGCGCTTCGGCACCGTCATCCACATGGAGAACGTCGTGAAGGTCGACTTCTCCCAGCGCCCCTTCCTCATCACGGGGGAGAGCGTCAGCTACCGCTCGGAGACGGTCATCATCTCCACCGGGGCCACGGCCAAGTGGCTGGGCGTGAAGGGCGAGGACGCCTACAAGAACCGGGGCGTATCCGCGTGCGCCACCTGTGACGGCGCCTTCTTCAAGAACCAGGACGTCATCGTGGTGGGTGGCGGCGACACGGCGATGGAGGAGGCCACGTACCTGGCGAAAATCGTCAAGCACGTCACCGTCGTCCACCGCCGCGACTCGCTGCGCGCCTCCAAGGTGATGCAGGAGCGCGCGCTGCAGAACCCCAAGATTTCCTTCCTGTGGAACTCCGCGGTGGAGGAAGTCGTGGGCGGCCCCAAGGGCATGTCGGGCGCGGTGGTGCGCAACCTGAAGACGGGTGACAGCCAGCTGCTCAACGTCACCGGCCTCTTCGTCGCCATCGGCCACACGCCGAACACGGAGCTGTTCCAGGGCATCCTGGAGACGCACCAGGGCGGCTACCTCAAGACGGTGCCGGGCAGCACCCGCACCAACATCGAGGGCGTGTTCGCCTGCGGTGACGTGCAGGACAGCTACTACCGCCAGGCCATCACCGCCGCCGGCACCGGCTGCATGGCGGCCATCGACGCCGAGCGCTGGCTCATCGAGCACGGCGAGTAGCCCTCAGCCGCCGCGTGACACCGGCGAGCACTTCACGAGGCCGGCCCGCATCCTTCGGGCCGGCCTTGCCATTCCAAGCAAGGACGCCCATCCAACCATGAGCACGAAGCAGAAGACGGTGGCGGTGCACGCCGGCAGCCGGCTGACCGGGAGCAAGGCGGTGCCCGTCTCTCCGGCCATCTACCCCTCGGCGGTGAACTGGTTCGACAGCAGCGACGATTTGGACGGCGCGCTCGACGGGAAGGACTACGCCTACGCCCGCATCAGCGCCCCCAATACGACGCTGCTGGAGGAAGCCGTGGCCGCGCTGGAGGGCGCCGACGCGTGCGTCGCGTACGCCAGCGGCATGGCCGCGCTCCGCTCCGTCTTCGAGGCGCAGGGCTTCAAGTCGGGTGACAGGCTGGTGATGCCGGCGGACGGCTACGGCGTCACGCGGCTGCTCTACAAGAACCTGTGCGCCACGCTGGGCGTGGAGCTGCACGCGCTGCTGATGACGGACGCGCGCACGCCCGAGCGCATCCGCGAGCTGCGCCCGCGCATGGTGCTGGCGGAGAGCATCACCAACCCGCTCTTGCGCGTGCCGGACCTGCGCGTCCTGTCGAAGGTGAGCCGCGACGTGGGCGCCACGTTCGTGGTGGACGCCACCTTCCCGTCGCCCGCGGGGCAGCGCTCGCTGGAACTGGGCGCGGACTACGCGGTGCAGTCCACCAGCAAGTGGCTCAACGGCCACAGCGATGCGCTGGGTGGCACGGTGAGCGGCTCGAATGCGCGCATCGCTCCGCTGCGCTCGGCGCGCATCCTCGCGGGTGACGTGCTGGGGCCCTTCGAGGCGTGGCTCACGCTGCGCGGCCTGCGCACGCTGCCGGTGCGGATGAAGGCCCATGCCGAGCACGCGGCGCACGTGGCGAAGCGTCTGTCGGACTCGCCGCTACTCGAGCGCGTCATCTACCCGGGCCTGCCCTCGCACCCGGACCACGCGGTGGCGAAGGAGTTGCTGAACGGCGGCGGCCCCATGGTGGCCTTCGAAATCAAGGGCATCGGCCGTCCGGAGGGGATGCGCTTCCTGGAGGGGCTCCAGGTGTGCCGGCCGGGCCCGTCGCTCGGGGACGTGTGCACGCTGGTGATGCACGCGGCCAGCGCGAGCGCGCGCCGCATGACGCCGGAGGAGCGCGCCACGGCGGGCATCCAGGAGAACCTCATCCGCGTGTCCGTGGGGCTGGAGGACCCGGACGACATCGTCGAGGACCTGCTCGGCGCGGTGGCGCAGGTGGTGCGCCGGTGAAGATGGTGGACGTGGGCGACAAGCCCAAGACGGAGCGCGTGGCGGTGGCCACCGCGCGGCTGCGCATGCTCCCCGCCACCCGTGAGCGCATCCTCGCGGGGAAGGTGGAGAAGGGGGACGTGCTCGCCGCGGCCCGGCTCGCCGGCATCATGGCCGCCAAGCGCACCCCGGACTTCGTGCCGCTCTGCCACCCGATTGCGCTCGCGGGCGTGGAGGTGACGCTCACGCCAGAGGAGGCGGGGCTGTCCGTCCGCGTGCAGGTGAAGACGGTGGACCGCACGGGCGTGGAGATGGAGGCCCTCACCGCGGCGTGCGCGGCGGCGCTCACCGTCTATGACATGTGCAAGAGCGTGGACCGGGGCATGGTGCTGGAGGCCGTGCAGCTCGAGCACAAGGCCGGCGGCCGCTCCGGCACGTGGGACCGCGAGGCGGAAGGCCCGGGCGAGACGCCGGCTCCGCGCGCGCGCGGTGGGAAGCGGAAGGGCGCTGTGGAAGGCGCGCGTTCCGCACCGACTCCGACGGCACGGGGGGGGAAGCGGAGCGAAGCGGCAACGGCCGCGCGCGAATCGCCGGCTCCCACCGGGCGGGGTGGGAAGCGGGGGAAGCGAGTCGGTGAGGCGGAGGGCCTGCGCGAAGCCCTTGCCACCGTTGTCAGCGCCGGAAAGCGCACGAAGCGGGGCGGCTGAGCGGGGCTACCGCCACGACAGCTCGAACGTGGCACCGGCGCCCTCGCGGGAGAGCACCCCCACGCGCACGTCGCGGGCGCCCGCCAGATCCAGGCAGGCCTCGAGGATGCCCTGGTAGTAGCCCGGCTGGTCCATCACCTCGTTGATCCACAGCTCGCAGTGCGTGGCGCTCCGCTCGGTGAAGCGGGACTCCACGTAGTTGTCCGCGCTCTGGAACGTCTCGTTGATTCGCCGCATCGAGCGCAGCGGCCCCAACAGCCGCCCCATGCTCACCATGGCGCGCCCCAGCGCGGTGCGCTCCACGCTTCGCGCCAGCATCTGTCCCAGCATCCGGTACGCCTCGCCCGTGGGCACGGCCGGGTAGAGGTCCGCGACGATGATGGCCAGGCTGCGCCTCCACGTGTCGAAGGAGTACGCGGGCCTCAGCCGCTCCGTCGCGTCCAGCCCCGCCTCCCTCAGCGCGTTGTACGCCGCGGGCGACAGGCGCAGCCGCACCGACGGCTGGAGGAGCCAGTCGACAGTGTGCTCGAAGATGACGCGCTGCCTCGGCGCGGGCTCGGCCCGGGCCTGCTCCCCCCATGCATGCATGGCGCGGCTCCTGGAGTGCTCCGGCCGGTGTGGTGCCGGAGGGACAGGATACGAGGGGGCCACCCACATTCCGGCGGGCCCGCGCCCCGCATCCGACGGCTCCCGGACGTTGCACGCGCGCCGTGTTCATCCCGCGACGCAAGCCTCCGCGACGAAGGCGTGGGTCTACTTCGCGCCACCTGCCTCCGCGCGCAGCCGCTCCAGGAAGAAGGCCACCACCACGAGCGAGTGGGTGATGTGGCCCTCCAGGATGAGCCGGGGCACGTCCGCGCGCGGGTGCAACTCCACGGCGATGTCCTCGCCCTCGTCCTGCTGTCCCGCGTGATGCTTCACGCAGTCCAGCGCGAGGTAGCTGAAGCACTGGTTGGCCTGGAGCGCGGGGTTGGGGTGCACTGCGCCGAGCGGCACCACGCGGCCCGGCACGTAGCCCGTCTCCTCCTCCAGCTCGCGCGCCGCCGCCACCGCCGGGTCCTCGCCCGGCTCCACCATGCCGCCGGGAATCTCCAGCGTGGCGGACTGGATGCCGAAGCGGAACTGCCGCACCAGCACGAGCTCGTCATTCGTCGTGACGGCGATGACATTCACCCAGTCAGAGCAGTCCACGAGCACGCGCGACGCCTCGTGGCCCGTGCGCGGGTCCGCCCAGCGGTCCTCGCGCACCTTCAGCACGCGGTAGTCGAGCTCCAACCCCCGGCGCAGTCGCAGCCAGGGCTTCACCGTCTGGGACACGTGGATTTCCTCCCGGGCCCAAAGGCCCGGAGTGTCAGTCCGGGCCCGCAGGGCCCGGCGCCTTCAGTTGAGCAGCGAGGCGCGCTCACGCAGCTCGCGGGCCGTCAGCTCCAGCCTGTCGCGGTCCGGCGCTTCGGGGGACAGCTCCAGGCAGCGCTCCACGTCCTTGAGCGCCGCGCGGTAGGCGCCCAGGTTGGCCAGCAGCGCCGCGCGCGTGCGCAGCTCACCCGGGTGGTCCGGCGCCAGCAGCAGCAGCAGGTCCACCACCGCCAGCCCGCGCTCACAGTCCTCGCGGCCCAGGTACACGCGCCGCAGGTTGGACAGCATGCGGTACGTAATCAGCTCCACCGGAGCGGGCGCCAGCATGGCCCGGTCGAACTTGAGCTGCGGCGCCACGCGCTTGAGCAATTCCTCACAGCCGTGCTCGGTGAGGATGTCCCCGTGGTGGAACGGGTCCATGACGAGCTTGTGGTCCCCCGCGTCGTGCGCCACCAGGAAGTGGCCGGGGAAGGGCACGCCATACAGGGAGATGCCCGCGCGCCGCGCCACCTCCAGGTAGACGACGGACAGCGTTATCGGCAGCCCCACCTTCCGCTCCAGCACCTGGTTCAGGAAGCTGTTCTCCGGCGAGTGGTAGTCGTCCTCGTTGCCGCGAAAGCCCTCGATGTCGGCCAGCACGTGGCGCAGCGCGCGCAGCGGCGCCAGGGCCTCGCCCTTCTCCTTGAGCCGCTCCGTTTCCACCTGCACCCGACACGCCAGCACGTCCAGCATGTGCAGGCAGCCGGGGGCGTCCAGCGTGGGGTGGTCCAGGGTGGCGATGGCGAGCGCGGCCAGGTCCAGTCGCGGCGGCTCGGCGGCCAGCGCCGACACCAACCGCTCCCGCGCCAGCGGCGGGCTGAATCCAGAGGGAATACTCACGACGGGAACCAGTAACCCACGGCGGGCCGGACGGCAAAGGCAGGCAGACGACCGTCAGATTGCAGGCGGAGCAAGCGGCAGCCGTCCCTTGATTTCCGCACGCAGCGCCACCTGGGCCGAAATCAGCCCGGACAGGATTCCATCCTCGAACTCGAATGTAGGGTGTTGCTTGAGTTCCGGGAAGTCGTGGGGATTGCGGAGCTCCTCGGGGGAGATGTTGGGCACGGCCTCGCGGGCGAGCCGCAGCACCTTGGCCTGTTGTTGAGAAATCATCCGGTCGAAGAGCTGGGACGAAAGCTCCAGCATCTCCTGGGCCAACTGCTCTGTCATGAGGGGGCCTACTCCTGTGCGATGTCCCACTTCGCCCGGCGGTAGCTGTAACGGAAGGCGGACGCGTCCGCCTCCTTTGCGTTGCCCTCGGTCTCCCGGCCGTCCAGGAAGGCCACGAAGTCGAACTGGCGGTCCTCGCGGCCGTACTCGGCGTCGAAGACGCGGACCAGCTCGTTGGCGGGCAGCGTGCGGCGGCCGGCCACGTCCACCAGGGGAACGCTCAGGCCCTTCGTCTCCGTGGAGGGCGCGTAGGACTTCCACACCAGCTCGGTGCACACGAGCGTCTGGTCGGAGAAGAAGTCGAAGTTGAAGTCGTAGGGGCGGCCCTGGAAGGTGAAGGCGCGCAGCACGGCGCGGGCCTTGTCCAGCTTGGACAGGCGGGGGCGCATGACGCCCAGGTAGTCCACGCGCATGCCGTGCTCCAGGCCGGTGAAGGACACGCCCTCGCTGATGGACTCGATGATGCGGATGGGGTCGCCGTGCGTGTCCTTGCCGGTGTACTCGGCCCACTTGGTGGGGAAGGCCTTGGCGAGGTGCTGCGAGAAGGAGGCGGGCTTGCCGGGCAGGGTGGCGGCCCAGGCCTTCACGTCCGAGTCGTTGTCGAAGTAGGCGGCGAGCTCGTCCGGGGTGCCGACGAAGAGCTCCGCGTGCGGCCAGAAGCCCGGCAGGCCGACGTTGGAGAGGAACCAGTTCTGCCGGGCCACCATGATGTCGCCGGGCTCCATGCGCTTGAGCACCGCGAGCACCTGCTCACGGGCGATGAGCGGCTGGCCGATGCGGTGCACGCGCGTGTCGCCCATCCACTCGGCCACGGCGCGCTGCACGGGGAAGAAGGCGCGCTGCGCGCCGTCCACGGTGAGGTCTGTTGCCGCCTTGGCGAAGAGGGTGGGGCCGCGCTTCACGAGCAGGCCCTTCGCCACCTTGCTGTTCTCCTTCATCTCCTGCATCACCCAGGGCACGCGCGGGGCGTCCAGCGCGCCGGCGCGGGACAGCAGGGGGCGCAGCTGCTCCTTGTAGCCGTCACCGGTGATGAGCTGCGTGGTGGTGGCCACGTGGATGACCTTCTCCTTGAAGCGGGCGAAGGCGCGCGGGGGCAGGCCGTACTCGGGGGCGGGCTCGTCCAGCAGGACTTCCAGCTGCTGCCGGCCGCCGGTCAGCTCCGCGTAGGTGAGGCCGTGCGCGAGCTCCGTGGTGAGCGCGCCGTGCGTGAGGAGGAAGCCCCAGGCGTGCTTCTTCGGCTGCGTGAGGGAGGGCACCTTCACGAAGTCCCAGTAGCGCTGGCGGATGACCTCGGTGGAGACGAAGTAGTCGAAGAAGGCGGCCCAGGTGGTGAGCAGCAGGCGCTTCTGGTCCGGCGTGTACGGCTCGCTCTGCTTCTGGAGGTAGACGCCGCGCGACTTCTTCACCGACTCCTGCAGGGCCCGCAGGCCCGTGGCGTAGCGCTCCAGCTGGGCGAGGTCCCGCTGGGCCTGGGCGACGAAGGCGTCGTCATCCAGCGCGTAGATGTCCGCGGCGGCGGTGGGCGCGGCGGAGGGGGCGGGCGTGGCTGGCGGGGTGGCGGGCGTGCTGGCGAGCGCAAGCCAGGCGAGCAGGAGGGGTGCGGCGGGCATGGGCGTGGGGCTCCGGCGGAAACAGGGGCTGCGAGGCGCACTCTACCTCGGGAAGGGCAAAGGCGGCTGGCCCCCTGGCCGGGCGGGGGTGGGACGGATGCGGTGCGGGTGGTCCCGCGCAGGGGGCATCCCCATTTTGTTCCTTACCCACGCTGCGCCCGGGCCCTGGTGTCCGGGCAGAAAGGCAGAGTCACGATGGCATACGGACTCGCGGAAGACCCCGGGCTTTCCATCACCTCGCACCTCGACTCGGTGGACTACCCCGCGGAGCGAGAGCAGATCGTTCGGGCCGCGGAGGACAGTGGCGCTCCCGTCGACATCATCAACGTCCTCAAGTCGCTGCCGCGGACGGAGTACGCGTCGCGCGAGCACGTGATGCGAGACCTGGCGGAGGCTGCGAGGCGGTTCGGCGCGCCCTGGCTGAAGGACGACGATGGTGTGGACAGGGACCGGCGCAACATCGGGCGAGACCTGGTGGAGAACGCGCCCGCTGGCCACACGCGGCACCCGTGAAGTACCGGTCCGTCGGATGAGGAAGCGCTCGCGGGCGCTGGCGCTTTCTGCCAGCGTGCGCGGGCGCATGCGTCCAGGCCTCCTGCTGAGCTGTCTCGTGCTGTCCCTGACCGCCGCCTGTCGAAGGGCGCCGCCGCCGATGGTCCCCACGGCCGCGCGGCCGCCGCCGGTGCGGCTCGACTTCCAGCCTCCCGTGGACCGGGTCCTCACCGAGACGGTGCGCGCCGTGCGCGTGGTGGAGCGCGCAGGTGCGGCCGTGCGCGAGGAGGCGGAGCTGACCACGGAGACGCGCTTCACGCCCGCGGAGGGTGGGTGGCTGCTGGCGCAGGTGGTGCCGCGCTCGCGGCTGGTGCGCGGTGGCGCGGCGAGCGCCGTGGACGGAGGCTCGCAGGGGACTGCGCAGGGCTCCGCGGTGCCGCAGGGCGCCGCGCAGGGTTCGCAAGCGCCGTCGGGCGCAAGCGCGCAGCAAGGTGCCGCGCAGGGCTCCACGGGCGGCACCGAGGTGGACACCTGGGTGGACGACGTACTCACGCGCTTCACGCTGCGGGTGCGGCTGGCGGCGGACGGCACCTTCGTGAAGCTCGTGTCACCCGAGTCCGCGCTGGAGGCGCTGCGGCAGGTGGTGCCGGCGGGGACGGATGCGGCGGCGCTGGAGCGCTTCTTTTCTCCCGAGGTCCTCGAGGCGAGGACGCGCCGCGAGTGGGAGGCGCGCTACTCGGGCCTGTTCCGGCGCAACCTCATGGAGGGGCAGCGCATCTGGGCGGTGGACGTATTGCCCCTGGGCGACACGCAGGTGGCGTACGTGCTGGAGCGCACGGTGCAGGGCACGCGGGACACGGACTACGGCGACGCGCTGGTGCTGAGCCTGCGCTGCCTGGACGCGCTTCCGGCGGATGCGACAACCGAGCTGACGGACGCGTTGGAGACGGCGGGCCGGCCGCAGCTCACTCCAGGCGTGACGTGCGAGGGCGAGCAGCTGGTGGCGCGGGGCCGCTTCGTCCCGGTGAGCCGGGAGCTGACGGTGAAGGCGACGGTGGCGGGAGAGCAGTGGACCATCACCACGGAGTCGAAAGCACAGGGTCTTCAGGAGGAGGCGCGATGAGCTGGGAACAGAACCTCGTGGAGGACGAAGCGGGCGTGGAGCGCGTGGTGCAGGGCGCGCGGCGGGTGGCGGTGCTGGGCATCAAGACGGAGCAGCAGTCGGGGCAGCCGGCCTTCTACGTGCCGGACTACCTGGCGCGGGCCGGCGTGGACGTGGTGCCGGTGCCCGTCTACTACCCGGACGTGACGCACATCATGGGCAAGCCGGTGTTCCGGCGGCTCGCGGACGTGCCCGGTGACGTGGACCTGGTGGACGTCTTCCGCCGGCCGCAGGACATCGACGCGCACGTGGACGACATCATCGCCAAGAAGCCCAAGGCCGTGTGGTTCCAGTCCGGCATCCGCAACGACGCCGCGGCGGAGAAGCTGGCGAAGGCGGGCATCCAGGTGGTGCAGGACCGCTGCCTGATGGTGGACCACCGGCGGTACGGGAAGCGCTGAGCCGCGCCGTGCCCGGGGCCCGCGCCAGGAAGCGCGCGGGCCCGGGCCGTTACTCAGTACTGCCCGGAGATGACCTTGGGCAGCGCCTTGCGCAAGTCAGGCAGCGGACCAATCTGCTGCGAGCTGGCCGCCTGTGCGGTGCCGTTGTTGCGGAGCAGGCCACGCATCTGGATGCTCGTCAGGCGGCGGCCGTTGGCCAGGGCCACGCCCTGCGCGCTGGCGGCGGCGCCGACGATGACGGGCGAGGCGCTCGACGTGCCGCTGAAGACCGCCGTGTAGTACTGGTCCTCGCCGCTGGCGAACTTGTCGCCGTAGCCCAGCGAGTAGACCTTCTCACCCCAGCCGTGCACGTCCACGCGGCTGCCGTAGTTCGTCCAGCACATGGGCACGCGCGTGGTGGCGGTGCTGGCGCCCACGATGATGGCGCCCGATTCGCGCACGCTGCGGTTGAAGGCATTGCCGTATGCCGCCGCGTCCAGGTTGGCGCTGCCGTTGCCCGCCGCCTCCACCACGATGACGCCGTTGGCCGTCGCGGTGCGGATGGCGTCGTAGTTCGCCGTCCAGTACTCCATGGCGATGTAGTTGCACTGGCTGGTGTTGCACGTGCACGCCGTGCCGTCCGACGGGCCGCCAGCGTGCAGCTCGATGAGGACGATGCCGCCCAGGCCCGCGGCCGTGGCCGCCTTGGAGATGGCGCTCGCGGTGCTCTGCGAGGCGATGCCCTCGATGCCCACCCGCGCCGCGTTCGCGATGCCCGTGGTGCCGTACGCGTTGGACACGCTGGCAATCACACCCAGCACCGCCGTGCCGTGGTTGCGCCAGGCGAGGTCCGCGTACTGCGTGCCGCCCGTGTAGAACATCGCGGGCATGTCCTCGTGCGTGGTGCGCCACGCGCCCTCGATGTCCACCACCTTCACGTTGGTGCCCGTGCCGCCCGCCACCGTCCACGCGTAGCTGGCGTCCACGCCGCCGGGCGCCACGCTCAGGTAGCCCTGGCTGGACTGGTACAGCGGCGTGGTGGGCGGGACGTCCGCCGCGGCCAGCAGGCCTCGCAGCGCCGCGTCCATGCCGAAGTTCACCATGGCCGGCTCGGGCGGAGGCTCGGCGTAGGCCACCTCCACGCCGTCCAGGCGGTTCAGCTCGTTCACCAGGTCCGCCACGCCTCCGGCGGTGGTGCCCGGCAGCAGCGGCACCTCGAAGTAGAGGTTGAGGTCAGCGAGCTGCTGCCCGCTGCGCGCCTCACCAGCGGCCTTGCGCGCCTCCAGCACGGGCTCGGCGTCGTCGAAGAGGCGCGCGGGGGCGCCGAGGCGCGGCGCGCGCTGCAGCAGGGACTCCACGGCGGCGGCATCGGCGCGCAGGCTCGCGTCGCTCAGGCCGCGGCCGGCCAGCAGCGAGCGCTCCGCCTCGCCCCGCTCGGAGGCGATGGGCACCAGGCGGTTGTCACGCAGGCGCACGCGGCTGCCCTCGTGGAACTTCACCACGATGCGCTCCACGTACGTGTTCGCGGCCAGCTCGCGGCCGGTGTGCTTCTCAGCGAGGCCACGGGGCTCCAGCGGCTTCGGGGCGGCTCCGGCGGCGGGCGCCAGCGCCAGGAGGGACAGGGACAGCAGCGCACCACGCAGGGGACGCATGGACAGGAAGGACGACATCGGCATGGACTGCCTCCACTTCGAGAAGAGGACGGCCGTGATGCGCGCCTCCGGGCTCAGGCCCGGAGGAACACGAATCACGCGGACGTCTTACAATTCCGGTCTGTCATCGAATGCCCGTTAGGGTCTGGAGATTGTCTGAAACCGGACATGGGCGCCGGCTGCGGTCGGGCGTCATGGAGTGCCTCCGGGCGCGGGTAGGTGTCGTCCGCCTCACCCGTGCTGGCGCCTCGGTGCATCTGCCGGGTCGATGATCCGCGTGTTAGGTGCGTGAGGCAGTCCGGGGGGAGCGCATGCACTCAGGTCAAGTGTTGGGAGGGGCCCTGTGCGGGGTCCTTCTCGTCCTCGTGCCCCTGGGGGCGCACGCGGCACCGGGGCCCGAGGTGCGCCCCTACCTCGTGTCCGTGGGGCGCCTCTACGAGGACCTGGAGTTCGAGCGCGCACTCGAGCAGCTCGTCACGGCCCGGCACCTGTGTCGCGGACTCGAGGACGACGTGGCGCTGTCGCTCTGGGAGGGCATCCTCCTGGCGGAGCTGAGCCGCACGGAGCAGGCCAATGCGGCCTTCAAGGCCGCATTGTTCCTCCAGCCCGAAGCGCGGCTTCCGGCGAAGGTGTCGCCCAAGATGTCTCGCCAGTTCGAGGCGCTGCGAGTGGGCGTCAAACGCGGCCTGGCCAGGGGGGAGCGCGCGCCGGAGGCGCCCGCGCCCGCCGCCGTGGCGGATGCTCCGCGCAAGGAGTTGGTGGAGTCTCCACGGGTCGAAGCTCCGTCCCCCGTAGTGCCCGCGACCCTGGAGGCCCCGGTGGCGCGTGCCGAGGTGCCGCTCGCGCGCGGCCCCGAGACGCGAACGGAGTCCTCGCTGCGCTCCAGGGCGCATCTGCCCGCCATCATCGGTGGCGCGCTGGCCGCCGCCGGTGGCGTGTCGTGGGCGCTGTCCCGGACGGAATTGTCGAAGCTGCGGAGCGCGGATGCCTCGCTGGCCACGCCGGCGGACGTGGACCGGAGCGTCTCGCGCGGCCGCACGTTGCAGACCGCGGGCGTGGGCCTGGTGGGCGCGGGAGTGGTCGGGCTGGGCGTGGCGGCCGGGATGTATCTCCTCGGCGCGCCCACGGAGCATGTCTCGGTGAGCATGGGGACGGATGGGACGTCGGCCCTCGTGTCCGGGAGGTGGCCGTGAGGACGCTCCCGCTGTGGGCCGTGCTGGTGTTGCTGGGCACGGGCTGTGCCGACTTCGACGTGGAGAAGCAGGAACTCTGCGAACGGTTTCCTGCGCGCTGCGGGACAAGCATCGGAGGGGACGAAGACCCGGATGCGGGCGCGGGGCCAGCCGCGCCGGACGCGGGTACTGCGCCGGACGCAGGCGGCCCGCCGCGAGTGACGAATACCCAGCCGCTGATGCCCATGACCCAGGGGGGAGGCACGCTCACGTTCCAGGTCGCAACGGAGACGCCTCCGGCAGGCAGCCTGCGCTTCGAGTGGTCCGCCACCTCGGGCTCGCTGGGCGTGCAGGAAGACGGCGCGACCACCAGCCGCATCCAGTGGACGGCTCCGGACTGCCTTCCCGACGGGACACCGCCCTTCGTCACGGCCACCATCACCCACTCCCTGGGACCTTTCACCCCGGTCCGGTTCCTCGTCGGTGGGGTACCGGACTGCCCGGCCTGGAAGCCCGCGGGCACCCTGTCCGTCAGCCGTGAGCGCTTCACCGCCACCATGCTGTACGACGGCAGGATCCTGGTGGTGGGCGGCCTCGACGGGAGCACCACCCTGACCTCCGCGGAGCTCTATGACCCCGTGGCAGGCACCGTCTCCCCCACCAGCGCAATGACGGTGGCGCGTTCGGGCCACAGCGCGACACTGCTGTCCACGGGGCAGGTGCTGGTCGCGGGCGGGAGCAACTCCAGTGGCCCCCTGACGTCCGCCGAGCTCTACGACCCGAGCACGGGAACCTGGACCCAGACAGGCGTCATGGCCAATGGCCGGTACTTCCACTCGGCCGTCCGATTGATGAACGGGAAGGTGCTGGTGGCGGGGGGCTGGGGAGCCATCGTCTCGCTCAACACCGCGGAGTTGTACGACCCGAGCGCGGGCACGTGGTCCGCGACGGGGTCGCTGCTTCAGGCCCGTCATGGCCACACGCTGACCGTCCTGGCGGGCGGCGGGGTGCTGGCCGTGGGGGGAACCCGGACGTACTTCGGTAGCGGGGGGGCGCCGGCCTCGGAGTTCCTCGCCACCGCGGAGCTGTTTGACCCGTACGAGGGCACGGGCACCTGGTCCTCCACTGGCTCCATGGCCCAGGCCCGGCGCGCGGGCCACTCGGCCACCCTGCTGGGCTCGGGCAAGGTGCTGGTGCTCGCGGGCACCGGTGCAACCGCGCCCCTCACCACGGGAGAGCTCTATGACCCGTCATCGCGCACCTGGTCGTCCATCCGTGCCATGGCGTCCCCGGGGCGCACCGGCCACGGTGCCAGTCTCCTGGGCTCGGGAAAGGTGCTGGTCACCGGCGGCAGCTATGGCAATCCGCTGCGGACCGCGGAGCTGTATGACCCGGAACGCGATGCGTGGAGCTCCGCGCCGGGAATGGCCGCGTCGCGCACGGGCCATGCGGCCTTCACCATTCCACAAGGGGATGCGTTGGTCCTGGGCGGAGGGGTGACGGGCGTGGAGCGCTACGAGCCAGGCACTGGCGTCTGGAAGCGCACGAACGGCATGGGCTCGGTGCGCAAGCGCCACACGATGACGCTGCTGACCTCCGGCCAGGTCCTCGTCACAGGCGGGGTGGATTCCACCGGTGCACGGCTCGCCACCGCGGAGCTGTTCGATCCGCTCACGGGTCGGTGGTCTCGCACGGGTGACATGGCCACTCCGCGTGAGAGCCATACGGCCACGCTGCTGTCTTCGGGGCGGGTGCTCGTGACGGGAGGCACGGCGGAGAATGTCCCCTCGGAGGTGTACGACCCGGGCTCCGGGAGCTGGACCGCGAGCGGCCTCATGAGTCTGAACCGTAGCAGCCACACGGCGACGTTGCTGCTCTCGGGCCGGGTGCTCGTCACCGGTGGAACGGGAGGCTTCGCGTCGGCGGAGCTGTACGACCCGGACGCTGGAACCTGGGCCTATACGACGAGCATGGCGGAGGGACGCACTGCCCATGCGGCGACGCTGCTGCCTTCAGGGAAGGTGCTGGTCACGGGCGGCCAGAGCGGAAAGACGTACCTCGCCACCGCGGAGATTTATGACGAGGTGGAGAATGGGAGCTGGACTCAAGCCACCTCCATGCGCCTGCCCCGGAGTGCGCACACTGCCACGTTGCTGCCCTCGGGCCAGGTCTTCGTGGCCGGAGGCTTTCGGGTCCTGCCCGGCTCGAGCAATGAGCTTCTCGCCGCGCACTCTCTCGAGGCCACGGATTCCTACGCTTCCGAGAGTGGCCAATGGACTGCCTTGAGCAACATGACCGCCGGAGGCTTCATGCTCTCTGGACGTCATGACCACGCCGCCGTGCTCCTTCCAGGTGGAAGAGTGATGGTGATTGGGGGGACCACCAAGCCGGGAGGAAGCCCCAACTACTACACCAACTTCACCTCGGAGATTCATGACCCGGCCACGGGGCACTGGACTCCCACGAGCAAGACTGTCGGGGAGCGACGCAGCGGTCACCGCGCATTGCTGCTCCCCACCGGAAGGGTGCTCGTCACGGGCGGCACCAACGACACGGGGGCGGAGCTCTACATCCCCTGAAGCGCCTCACCACTCCGCTTGCGCGAAGGGCACCGGAGGCCGCGCCAGGGCGCGCTCGGCGGACAGGCGCGCCTGGTCCAGCGCGTCGAAGCCGCGCTCCATCGTCGTCGGCGTCACCGGCGGCAGGTTGGACACGACGACGTAGACGGGCACCTGCCGCTGCTCCAGCACGGTGAGCTGGAGCCGGAAGTGGTCTCTCCGGAGCGCCGCCGAGCCCGACGCCAGCCCCTGCGCGTACGCCATGGGCCCACCCACCACCTTGCGCGTCCGGCTGGGCAGGAAGTGCACGAGGATGGCGTCCAGGTCCTTCCCCACCGCGCTCTCGTTGAGCGACAGCGCGGGCGCCTTGTCCACCAGTCCGCCGTCCCAGTACAGGTTGCCCTCCAGTGGCACCGCGCGGAACAGGCCCGGGTACGCGCAGGTGGCGTGGACGCGCGGGGCCAGCTCGCCCGAGGTGAAGACCTCGTGCCGGCCCAGCGTGAGGTTGGACGCCACCAGCAGCAGCGGGTGCGGCAGGTCCTCGAAGCTGCGCACCGCCAGCGTGTCCTCCAGCAGCCTCCGGAAGCGCTCACCCTTGAGCAGGCCCGTCATCCCGTGGCCGATGGCATCCGCGTTCAGCACCGCGCCAATCGGATCCGGGTCCCAGAAGTTGGCGCGCGTCTGCCGCAGCACCAGTTCCTCAATCGCGTGCACGGGGATGCCCGCCGCCGCGTACGCCGCCACCATGCCGCCGGCGGAGGTGCCCGCGTACACCTGGGGCCTGAGCCCCGAGGCCGCCAGCCCCTTGAGGAAGCCGGCGTGCCCATAGAAGCCGAAGTAGCCCGCGGAGAGGACCAGGCCGAACCGCTTTCCATCGAGGAGCTGGTGCAGGGTGGGAGAGGCCATTCCCAGGATGTACGCCACTGTCCGGAATCAGGCAACGCGATGCGTCTAGAGAGTGCTGGCGGTTGTCGGAGTATCGACGTATGTTGATGCGACGATATGGAGGAGCTGTCCCAGTCATTCCGGGTGCTCGGAGACCCGACGCGCCTGCGCATCCTGCGGTTGGTGGCCGAGGCCCCGTTGAACGTGACGGAGCTGGTGTCCCTCGTGGGCGTGGCGCAGTCGTCGGTGTCGCACCACCTGGGCAAGCTCAAGGGCCTGGGGCTCCTGCGTGAGGAGCGGCAGGCGGGCTTCAGCTACTACTCGCTGGCGCTGGAGCAGCAGGACTCGCGCTGGCCGCTCATCCGGCTGGCGCGCGAGGCGGACGACGCGGCGGGGGACTCGGCGCGACTGAAGGATTTGCTGCGCGCGCGCGAGGACAGGCAGGCGCTCAACGAGCGGCTCCTGGAGCCGGGCCAGTCGTGGTTCCTGTGGGCCGGGGCGCTGGCGTCGCTCTTGCCGCCGCTGGACGTGGCGGACTTCGGCTGTGGCACCGGCGTGCTGAGCGTGGCGATTGCGCGGTGGGCGCGGCACGTGTGGGCCATCGACCAGAACGCGGACGCGCTGGTGCAGGCCCGCGAGCGCGCCGGCCGCGAGGCGCGCTCCAACATCACCTTCCTGTGCGAGGACCTGCAGCGCCTGTCGTTGAAGGCGGGGCGGATGGACCTCGTCGTGATTTCGCAGAGCCTCCACCACGTGGAGTCCCCCGAGGCGGCGCTGGCCGAGGCCGCCCGCCTGCTCAAGCCGGGCGGCCGGCTGGTGCTGCTGGAGCTGATGCCGCACGAGGAGCGCTGGGTGCTGGAGCGGTTGGGCCACCGGCACCTGGGCTTCGCGCCCGAGTCTCTCGAAGCCGCCCTGCGCGAGGCCGGCTTCACGTCCCTTACCCGCGACACGCACGCGCGCGACGGGGCCAGTCCCTTCCGCGTCTTCCTGCTGACCGGAGTCAAACCATCATGACGAGCCACCTGCCCGCCGCACTGCCTCCCCCTTCTGGTGAGAACGGCCGCCGCGTGGAGGCCCTGCGCACCGCCATGCGCGAGCGCGTGCTGGTGCTGGACGGCGCCATGGGCACGCTGCTCCAGAACCACGACCTCAAGGCGGCGGACTTCGGAGGCGCGGAGTACGAGGGCTGCAACGAGAATCTCGTCCTCACCCGGCCCGAGCTCGTGGAGAGCATCCACGCGCGCTACTTCGCGGCGGGCGCGGACGTGACGGAGACGGACACCTTCGGCGCCACGCCGCTGGTGCTCAACGAGTTCGGCCTGGGACACAAGGCGCTCGAAATCAACGAAGTCGCCTCCCGGCTCGCGCGCAACGCCGCCGCCGCCGCCGAGGCGAAGGACGGCCGCATGCGCTGGGTGGCGGGCTCCATTGGCCCCACCACCAAGGCCATCAGCGTCACCGGCGGCATCACCTTCGAGGAGCTGGTGCAGAACTTCGCCGTGCAGGCCGAGGGGCTCGCGCTCGGCGGCTCGGACTACCTGCTGGTGGAGACGGCGCAGGACACGCGCAACGTGAAGGCGGCGCTCCTCGGAATCGAGCAGGCCTTCCGCAAGTTGGGCTACTCGCTGCCGGTGGCGGTGTCCGGCACGATTGAACCCATGGGCACCATGCTCGCGGGGCAGAGCGTGGAGAGCCTCGCCGCATCGCTGGAGCATGCGGACCTCCTGTACCTCGGGCTCAACTGCGCCACGGGCCCGGACTTCATGACGGACCACCTGCGCTCGCTGTCCGCGATGAGCCCGTTCCCCGTGTCGTGCGTGCCCAACGCGGGCCTGCCGGACGAGAACGGCCACTACCTCGAGACGCCGGACATGATTGCCCGCTCGCTCAAGCGCTTCTGTGAGCAGGGCTGGCTCAACGTGGTGGGTGGCTGTTGCGGCACGCACGCGGGCCACATCGAGACGCTCTCGCAGGCGGTGAAGGGGCTCAAGCCCCGGAATGCCTCGCCCCGGCCCCGCGCCTCGCTGTCCGGCGTGGACTACCTGGAGGTGAAGGACGACGAGCGCCCGCTCATCGTCGGCGAGCGCACCAACGTCATCGGCAGCAAGAAGTTCAAGGAGCTCATCGTCGCGGGCCAGCTCGACGACGCGTCCGAGATTGCTCGCGCGCAGGTGAAGCGGGGCGCGCAGGTCATCGACATCTGCCTCGCCAACCCGGACCGCGAAGAGCTGGAGGACATGCGCAACTTCCTGGAGGTGGTCGTCAAGAAGGTGCGCGTGCCCCTGATGATCGACTCCACGGACGAGCGTGTCATCGAGATGGCGCTCACGTACAGCCAGGGCAAGGCCATCATCAACTCGGTCAACCTGGAGGACGGCGAGGAGCGCTTCGAGAAGGTGGTGCCGCTGGCGCGCCGCTTCGGCGCGGCGCTGGTGGTGGGCTGCATCGACGAGGTGGGCATGGCCGTTCCGCGCCAGCGCAAGCTGGAGGTGGCGGAGCGCTCGTACGAGCTGCTCACGAAGAAGTACGGCATGAAGCCGGAGGACCTCTACTTCGACCCGCTCGTCTTCCCGTGCGCCTCCGGCGACGTGCAGTACACGGGCAGCGGCGTGGAGACGATTGAGGGCGTGCGCCTCATCAAGGAGCGCTTCCCGCGCTGCAAGACGGTGCTGGGCATCTCCAACGTGTCCTTCGGCCTGCCCACCGCAGGCCGCGAGGTGCTCAACTCCGTCTTCCTGTACCACTGCGTCCAGGCGGGCCTGGACATGGCGTTGGTCAACTCGGAGAAGCTGGAGCGCTACGCCTCGCTGCCGGAGGAGGAGCGCAAGCTGGCGGAGGACCTGCTCTACAACCGCGGCACGGACCCGGTGACGCCCTTCGCCGCGCACTTCCGCGAGCGCAAGCCGGCCCGCGCGGCCGTCAGCAGCCTGCCGCTGGAAGAGCGGCTGCAGCGCTACATCATCGAGGGCACGCGCGACGGCCTCACCGCGGACCTGGATGAGGCGATGAAGAAGTACGCGCCGCTGGAAATCATCAACGGCCCGCTGATGAAGGGCATGGACGAGGTGGGCCGCCTCTTCGCCGCCAACGAGCTGATTGTGGCGGAGGTGCTCCAGAGCGCCGAGTCGATGAAGGCCGCGGTGAACCACCTGGAGCCGCACATGAGCAAGGCCCAGGCGGCCATGCGCGGCAAGGTGGTGCTCGCCACGGTGAAGGGCGACGTGCACGACATCGGGAAGAACCTGGTGGAAATCATCCTCGCCAACAACGGCTTCCACGTCGTGAACCTGGGCATCAAGGTGCCGCCCGAGCAGCTGGTGCAGGCGGTGCGCGAGCACCGGCCGGACATCCTCGGCCTGTCGGGCCTGCTGGTGAAGAGCGCGCACCAGATGGTGGCGACGGCCGAAGACTTGAAGCGGGCCGGCGTGGAGACGCCGATTCTGGTGGGCGGCGCGGCGCTCAGCCGCAACTTCGTGGACCGCAACATCGCCCCGGCCTACGGCGGCGGCACGGTGGCCTACGCGCAGGACGCGATGAGCGGCCTGGACCTGGCGAAGCAGATCGTGGACCCGGGCGCGCACGAGAAGCTGCGCGGCGACCTGGCCGTGCGCCGCGAGAAGCTGGCGCAAGAGGTGAAGGAGCGCCCGGTTGCAGCGGCGCCCGTGTCGCGCGGACGCAGCGCCGAAATCCAGGTGCTGGAGACGGTGCCCAAGGCGCCGGACTTCGAGCGGCACGTGCTGACGAACACGCCGCTGGACCACATCTGGAAGTTCATCAACCCGGTGATGCTGTACGGGCGGCACCTGGGTCTGCGCTCTTCGTCGCGCGCGCTGGGCACGCCGGCCGAGGCGGAGCTGGCGAAGACGGAGGAGGGGCGCAAGGCGCTGGCGCTGAAGGAGGCGGTGGAGGAACTGAAGGGCGTGCTGCGCGGCGGGCTCATGCACGCGCGCTCCGTCTTCCAGTTCTTCCAGGCGGGCAGCGACGGCAGCCGGGTGGTGCTCTTCGACGGGAATACCGGCAAGGAGGCGGCGTCCTTCGACTTCCCCCGGCAGGACCGCGAGGGCGGGCTGTGCCTGGCGGACTACCTGCGGCCGCTGGAGGGCGGCAAGCCGCGCGACAACGTGGCCATGTTCGTCGTCACCGCGGGCGCGGGCATCCGCGAGCTGGCGGAGGAGCTGAAGGCGAAGGGCGAGTTCCTGAAGATGCACGCGGTGCAGGCGCTCGCGCTGGAGACGGCGGAGGGCTACGCGGAATTGCTGCACACGCAGTTGCGCAGCATGTGGGGCACGCCGGACCGTCCGGACATGACGATGCTGGAGCGCTTCCGCGCGGAGTACTCGGGCAAGCGCTACTCCTTCGGCTACCCCGCGTGCCCGCGCCTGGAGGACCAGTCGAAGCTGTTCGCCGCGCTGCGCCCGGAAGAAATCGGCGTGCAGCTCACCGACGGCTGCATGATGGAGCCGGAGGCCTCGGTGTCCGCCATCGTCTTCCACCACCCGCAGGCCTCGTACTTCTCCGTGACGTGAGCGGGTGACGGCGGCGCGTGGCTCGGAAGCTGCACCGGGTTCACGCGTCCTCTCTGGCCCAGAGGGGCCACACCCCGCTGGAGAGTTCCCGTGTCTGACATCCGTGTCGTGCTGCTCGTGCTCGGACTGTTCCCGGGCGCGGTGCTCGCCCAGTCCACCGAGTCATTGCAGCCACCGCCGCTCATCGGCGTGGAGGAGGTCGCCGAGGAGGAGTCGGCGGAGTCCGTCCCGCCCGAGGCGCTGCCCTCGCGGCCGGCCGCGGAGGTGGAGTGGGCGCCGGAGCCTCCCGGACGGGTGGCGGGCCGCGTGCTCCTCGAGTCCATGGGCGGGGCGGTGGGCGGCGTGGGAGGCGCGTTCGTGGGCATGGTGGCCACGCTTCCCATCGGGGGGCTGGGCTGCGACGGGGATGTCTGTGACGGCTCGGGCCTGGTGGGTGGCGCGCTCGTGGGCTGGTCGCTCGGCGCGGCGCTGGGGGTGTATGGCTCGGGCTCGCTGCTGGACGGGCGGGGACGCTTCCTCCCCACGGTGGGGCTGGGGTTGCTGGCGGGGAGTGCGGCGGCGGGGCTCTACATGTCGGACGTCGGCGCGGAGCAGGTGTTTCCCCTGCTCATCGTGCTCCCGCTGGCCACGTCCATCGTCACGTATGAGGTCACCTCGTCCTGGGCGCAGCCCGAGCCGCGCACGCTCGCGGCGTCGTCTCGCGGCACCGGCATGTGGTGGACGCCCACGGTGGGCGTGTCCTCGCGCGGTGGCACCCTGGGGTTGATGGGGCGCTTCTGACGTGTGTCGTTGAGTGCCGTGTATGGGGTTTCACGGATTCCTCCCATCCGATGTTTGTGTATTCCTTCCTGTTTCCACGGCTCACCAGGGAGGGAAGACAGACATGAAGAAGCTCTTCGCGACGGTTTGCCTCGCATTGGGTGTGATGGCGTGCGGCCCGGCCACGGACGGAGCGGAGGCGTCGCTCGAGTCCACCGAGCAGGCGCTGTGCCCGACGGGATGTCCCTTTGGCACCACGTCCCTGGGGTACTCGTGGGTGTGTACCGGCCAGACGTCGAGCACCTGTGCCTCGGGGTACGAGGAGGAGACGCTCTTCTGCCGCGACAACTCGACCGGGCAGATCGTGTCGGGTGGAACGACGTGCCGCAGGCGGTGCGGCTGCGCCATCGAAGCGGAGTGAGCGCGCCCGCGGCTAGAAGCGTGCGCCCAGGCTGAGTCCGGCGGTGAGGAGGTCGCCTTCGTAGCTGGGGCCGGAGGTGAAGGCCTCACCGCCGATGATGCGGTAGCTGGCGCGTGCGCCCGCCGTCACGCCATTGAACCGGTACTCGACGCCGGCCGCGAGCGGGAACTCCGGGACGAAGCCATTGCGTTCATCCGGTGCGCCATTCGTGTAGATGTAGCTGATGCCCAGGCCCGCGCCGACGAAGGGCTTCCAGTGCCCCCCGAGCGTGGGCCCGAGCTTGGCGACAGCGCCCAGGTTGTGCCGCCACAGCGCGCCGACGTTGGACTGCGCGAAGCCATTGGCCGAGCCCTCGTAGCCGGCCTCCAGGCCGAGGGCCGGGAGGAGCGGCGTCTCCCACTGGATGTCCATGAAGGCGCCCACGTCCGTCTCGCCGCCGAGCGGTCCGGTGTAGCTCGTCAGCCCGCTGTGCACCGTCAATCCAGAAGCCCCGAAGCCGGGCGCCGGCTGCAGCTCCGGGTTGCTGTCCTCCGCGAGGGCCGGGGTGGCCAGCAGCGCCGCCGCCAGGGTGCCCGCCCGCAATGCGTGTCGCGTCATCGCCGCGTCCCTCCTCGGCCCGCCAGGCGTGTCCGCGGAAAGCATGGGGCCGGGACGAGAGGTCCGGAACCCGGCACGCGGGGGATGTTGAGCAGCCCCGGAGGGAGGGGCGAGCGGTTAGAGTGGGTGCATGAGCGCCCCGAACATCCGTCGAGCCGTCCAGCTGCTGCCCGCCTGCGCCACCACCGGAATCGGGAGCCTGCCGCACACGCAGGTGGAGCTGGGGCTCCAGGCCGCGCTGGCGCAGGACATCCCCTTCCTGCCGCAGCTCCCGGTGGGGCACCCGTCCGAGCTGATGATTCCCGCCGCCCTGGAGGGGCTGCCGGGCCTGGCCTTCGACGCGGAAGGGCTGTGCACGGTGGACCTGGCGGCGTGGGAGGCGGGGCGCGCGGACTTCGAGGCGCGGCTGGAGGCGGCGCTGTCCGCCGGGAAGCTGGAGGCGTACGAGCCCTCGCCGGAGGGGTGCCGCGCCTGGCGGCCCTTCCTGTGGGAGGTGGAGACGCGGAAGCTGGCCTTCGCGAAGGCGCAGCTCGCGGGGCCCTTCACGGTGCGCTCGGTGGCGCGCGCCTCGACGGGGCAGTCCGCGCTGGAGGTGCCGGGGCTGGACCAGGCAATCTTCCGGCTGGTGCTGGCGCGCTCGCTGGCCATGGTGAAGGCGCTGCGGCGCGCGGGCACCACGCCGCTGTTCTTCCTGGACGAGCCGGGGCTCTACGCCTTCCAGCGCACGCAGCCGCGGCACCTGCTGGCGCTGCAGGAGCTGAAGCTGCTGGTGGTGGCGCTGCAGCGCGAGGGCGCGCTGGTGGGCGTGCACTGCTGCGGCAACACGGACTGGGGCGCGCTGCTGGACGTGCAGCCGGACCTGCTGTCGCTGGACGTGCGGCTGTCGCTGGATGCGATGGTGGAGGAGCGCGAGGCACTGGAGCGCTTCCTCGCGTCGGGCGCGACGCTCAGCCTGGGCATCGTCCCCACGGACCTGGCGTCCGCGTACGAGGTGGGGGAGCTGGTGGACTCGGTGGAGGCGTCGCTGAAGGCGGCGCTGCCGCGCGGCTTCACCTTCCCGCAGGTGGTGTCCACCGTGGTGCTGACGCCCGCGTGCGGGCTGGCGATGCGCTCGGTGGTGGACGCCGAGCGCATCCTGGAGGAGCTGAAGGCGGCGCAGCGACGGCTGCGCGGGGCGCTCGAGGCGGAGCGTCCCGCGGCCCGCCAGACGCCCAATCCCCACTGAGGGGGTGTGCGGCTACTGGCGGCCGAGGCGCAGCTCGCGCTCCGCCTGGAACCAGTCATGCTCGGGGTTGCCGGGCGTGCTGCCCCGGGCGAGGAAGATTTCGTAGGCCCGTCGGGCAATCTGCTCGTGGGTGGGGCTGTTGCGGAGCGCCGAAGTCATGGGCTCCGTATTCGTGGGGCGCGCGGGCATGCTCGCCGGTGTGTGGGGGGTCTGCTTGTTGGCGGTATTGCGTGCCATGGGAGCCTCCTCCAGAGGGGTTGACGCGCGGAGTCTGGGGCGCGGATGGGCGCGTGCGTAACCGACCCCCAGGGTCAGGGGTTCTCGGAGCAACAGGATGAATGAGGCTCTGTCGGGTGTCGGACAGGGGACCTGCCGCACCGTGTGAGGGCGCGCCGCACCTGCGGAGTGGGGCCCCGGCGCTGTCAATCTCCGCGCAACACACCCGAGGCGAGCGCGGCGTCCAGCGCGCGCTGCATGGCGGTGCTCATGCCGAGCGCGGACGCCTCTTCGGGAGTGCACCAGCGCAGCTCCTGGAAGGCGGGCGTGCGCGTGGGGCGCTGGGGCCCGGACACGCGGAGCAGGCGCAGCGTGAGGTCGCGGTGGGTGAGTTGCCGCTTCACCGTGCCCAGCGCGCCTTCGAGCTTCACCTCCGTGCCCAGCGCGGCGGCGAGCCGCGTGGTGGCGTCGGCGGCCGGAAGGTCTTCGTCCACCTCGGCGGCGGGCAGCTCCCACAGGCCGCCGAAGAGGCCCGCGTCCGCGCGACGGGCGAAGAGGAGGGTGCCCGCGTGCGTCCATACCGCGAGGGCCAGCGTCAGCTTCTTGGGCGCGGCGCGCACCTTGGCGGGAGGCAACTCATCCACGCGCCCCTTGCGGAAGGCGAGGCACGCGTCGCGCACGGGGCACAGCAGGCACAGCGGGCTCTCCGGCCGGCACACGGTGGCGCCGTGCTCCATGAGGGCCTGGTTGAAGTCGCCGGGCCGCTCGCCCTTCACCAACGCGGTGGCGAGGGTCCACAGCGTGGCCTCGCGCTCGCGGTCTCCGGGGAGTCCTTCCACCTCGAAGAGGCGCGACAGCACACGGGCGACGTTGCCGTCGACGAGGGGCGCTTCCTCTCCGAAGGCGATGGAGGCCACCGCGCCCGCGGTGTAGCGGCCGAAGCCGGGCAGGGTGAGGAGCTCCTCGGCGGTGGCGGGCAGCTTGCCGCCGAAGCGCGACACCACTTCCTGCGCGGCGCGGTGCAGGTTGCGAGCGCGGCTGTAGTAGCCCAGCCCCTTCCACCCTGCGAGCACGTCGTCCAGCGGCGCGGCGGCCAGCGCGAGCGCCGTCGGGAAGCGCGTGAGGAAGCGCTCCCAGTATGGAATCACCGTCGACACCTGCGTCTGCTGGAGCATGACCTCGCTCAGCCAGATGGCATACGGGTCTCTCGTCCGGCGCCACGGCAAGTCACGCTTGCTGCGGTCGTACCAGCCGAGCAGCGGACCGCGCACGGCGGCGAGGTGCGCGGAGCCTGGAACGGCGATGGGCGCGGCGGACGCGGTGCGCTTCGCGCGGCGGGCGGGAGTCGCGGTGACAGAGGGGGCGCTGTCTTCCACGCGGAGCGCTTGAGCGGTAGGTCCACGCTCGCCCGCCGTCTTCTCGCGCGCGGAAGGGGCGCTGCGCTTCACGGGGGATGCGCGCTTCGCACGCGGCTTCGGGCCCGAGGTGTCAGGTGCATCGGAGGCCGGGGCCTGCTCGGACCCGGCCCGCTTCGTACGAGGACTCCGGAGACTCATGCGTCCTTCTTCGGCTGACGTGCGTCGGCGGCCAGGCGTCGGGCGACGCGGTCGAACAGTCCGGGCACCAGCCGGTTGGCCATCACCATGACGCGGCCGGGGAGGGTGAGCACGGTGTCGCGGCGTCCGCGCAGGCTGGCGCGCACCATGGCGGTGGCGACCTCCTCGGCGGACATGGCCCTCAGCGGAATGGCGTCCTGCTTCCATCCCTCCGCGTGGAGGCGATTCTCCCGGAACTCGCTCTCGGTGAGCCCGGGCGAGACGAGCAGCACGCGGATACCTTCGGCGGCCAGCTCCGCGCGGAGCGACTCGGTCATCACATTCACGGCGGCCTTGGACGCGCAGTAGCCGCCCAGCATCGGCAGGCCCCGGTGGCCCAGGACCGAGCTGACGTTGACCACCTGCGCCCCCGGGCGCTTGCGCAACAGCGGCAGCGCCGCGCGAGTCACCCGCCACAGCGCGAACACGTTCAGCTCGAACACCTGCCGTAGCTGCGCCTCGCTGATCGCCTCCAGCGGGCCATAGAGCCCCTGGCCCGCGTTGTTGACGAGCACGTCCAGGCCCCCGAAGGCGGCCTCCGTTTCGCGCACCAGGTGCTCCACGTCCTCGCCGCGAGTCACGTCGCACCGCACCGGCAGTGCTCTCGCTCCGAGTGCCGTCACTTCACGGGCCGCGTCCTCCAGCTCCGCCAGCCGCCGGGCCGCGAGCACCACGTCGGCGCCTGCCTCCGCATACCGCTTCGCCGCCGCCCGCCCGATGCCCGCGGAAGCCCCGGTAATGAGGACCGTCCGGCCCTTGTAGGGTTGGGTCTTCATAGCGCGCGCACCTTACCCGCACGGTTCGGTCGCCCAAGTGTCTTTCAACGCAAGGCGGGCGCTCGTTTCCTTGCTCGTCCCCCTTCTGGAGGGGCAGACGAACGCCTAGGATGCGCCGCTTCCATGCGGCGCCCCACCCTCAGCAACGACTTCTCCTGGTCCAAGAGCCGCCACGAGAAGTTCTCCGAGTGCCTTCGTGCGTATTACCTCTACTACTACCGCTCCTGGGGCGGGTGGGAGGCGGACGCGGCGAAGGACGTGCGGGAGCTGTACGTGCTGAAGAAGCTGGCCAACCGCTTCAGTTGGGCCGGCAGCGTGGTGCACGAGAGCATCAAGGACGTGCTGCTCGACTGGCAGGCGGGGCGGGTGGTGGACCCGGCGACGGTGGAGGCGCGGGCGCGCAAGCTGATGCAGGACGACTTCCGGCACTCGCGTGGGAAGGCGTACTGGAACCAGAAGTACCGCAAGCAGTTCACCGGCCTGGTGGAGCACGAGTACGGCGACACGGTGCCGGACGAGGCGTGGAAGCAGAACTGGGAGACGGTGCGCGGCGCGCTCGCGTGGTTCTTCGCGTCGCGCTGGCCGCAGCTCGCGCGGGGCCTGAAGCCGCAGCAGTGGCTGGAGGTGGATGCCGGCTTCGACTTCGCGCACTTCACCCTGGACGGCATCAAGGTCTTCGCCATTCCGGACTTCGCCTTCGTGGACGCGGACGGCACCACGGTGGTGGTGGACTGGAAGACGGGCAAGTCGCGGGACGGATACGACGAGCAGGTGCTCGGCTACGCGCTCTACGTGTCGCAGCGCTACCGCGTCCCGGTGGAGAAGGTGCGCGCCTCGCTGGTGTACCTCAACGAGGGCAAGGAGCAGGACGTGACGGTGGACCCGGCGGCGATGGAGTCCTTCCGCCGCCACTTCGACGGGAGCGTGGCGAGGATGCGCGCGCTCCTGCAGGACGTGGCCACCAACACGCCGCTGGACGCGCCCGCCTTCCCGCCCACGGACGACGTGGGCTCCTGCGCGCGCTGCGTCTTCCGCCGCCCCTGCGGGCGCGAGGCCGCCGTGGCGGAGTTCCAGGCCCAGCGCCAGCAGCAGGTGGCCTGAAGCGGCGCGGAGGGTTGCCTACCGCGCCGAGGCCAGCCGCCGCACCACCACGCCGGCCGCATTCATGCCGAAGCACGACGTGACGAAGGCCACGCTGCCGTCAATCTGCGTGCGGTGGTCGCAGGTGTGGAATTCGTTGTCCTGCGGGCACACGCACAGGAAGCCGTCGGTGGCGTCGTCGTACTGGAGCGTCACCGGCATGCGCCGCGCTTCGATGGAGTAGACGGCGGTGATGCCGGTGTGCCGGTCCGTCTCCACGGCGTACTTGCGCTTGAGCAGCTTGCGGATGTCCTTGGCGAACGGGTCCATGTGCGTCTCGGACAGGTCCTCCACGCGGATGGCCGTGGGGTCCAGCCGGCCCGCGGCGCCCATGGAGCTGACCACCGGAATGCCCAGCGTCACGCAGCGGTGCAGCAGGTGCAGCTTGGCCTTCACGTTGTCGATGGCGTCCACCACGAAGTCGTACTGACCGGCCTGCAGCATCTGCTCGGCCACCTCCTCGCGGTAGAACTCGCGCACGGCTTCGACCTTCGCCTGCGGATTGATTTCCTGGCAGCGCTGGCCCATCAGCTCCGCCTTGCTCTTGCCCACGCTCTTCACCGTCGCGTGGAGCTGGCGGTTGGTGTTGGTGACGCAGACGTCGTCATGGTCCACCAGCGTCAGGTGACCGATGCCGCTGCGCACGAGCCCCTCGGCCGCGTAGCTGCCCACGCCGCCCAGGCCGAACACCACCACGCGTGCGTTGGCCAGCCGCTCCATCGCGTTGTCGCCCAGCAGCCGGCCCGTCCGGTCGAAGCGCCGGGAGAGCTTGAAGGGGCGGGCAAGCGAGTTGTCCCCCTTCGCCTGGGTGGCCGGGGCAACGGGCGGAGTCTCAGTCTCGGGGGTGGTCGAAGGGAGCGGCTGCGGGTTCATGGCGGTCCTCTATAACGCGACGCTCGCCTACCGCGAAGGCAGGGGGAAAGCTTCCCGGAACAGCCTACGCGCGTTCTCGGTCGTCTGCTGGGCGACCACCTCGACAGGCTCTCCCCGGACGCGGGCCATGCCCTCGATGATGCGGGGCAGGTAGCCGGGCTCGGAGCGCTGTCCCCGGTGGGGCGTGGGCGCCTGGTCCGGCGCGTCCGTCTCCGCCATCAGCCGCTCCAGGGGAATGGCCCGCAGCGCATCCAGCGGCTTGCGCGCCTCTGCCCACGTGACGGGGCCGGCGAAGGAGAAGTGGCAGCCCTTCTGGAGGTAGAAGCGCGCCAGGTCCACGCCGCCGCTGTAGCTGTGCATGAGCACGCCCGCCTCGGGCATCTGCTCCTGCTTGAGCAGCTCGATGAGCGCGGGGTGCAGCCGGTGGCAGTGCATCAGCACCGGCAGCCCATACTTGCGCGCGAGTGCCAGGTGCCGCTTCAGCACCAACACCTGACGCTCCAGCGACGCACCGGGAATGGAGGGACCGTCCAGGCCACACTCGCCCACGGCCGCCGCGCCGCCCTTGGACAGCAGCGCGTCGAGGTGTTCGAGCACGGCCTCGTCCTCCTCGGGAGGCATCTCCGGCAGGAGCTGTGGGTGGATGCCCAGGCCGACTTGAAGGCGCGCGTCCTGTCGCGACAGCTCGAGCAGGGGCTCCCAGTCATGCGGGCCGACGCCGGGAATCACGATGCCGTGGAGGCCCGCGGCCCAGGCGCGCTCGAGCACCTCGGAACGGTCAAGGTCGAAGCGAGTCGCATCCAGGTGGCAATGGGTGTCGATCATTGAGCACGCAGCACAGGTGGCCGTTCATTCAGGAACACGGCCTCCAGTTCCCGCGCAGCAAACCCCGCGCGGCCAGGAGTCGTGAAGCTATACGCGGCCCCCTGGTACTTCGGAGGGTCTTTATGACCAGACGTGTGGTTGTCAGCGCGCTGTGCTGCGCGCTGTGGGTGCTCACGACGGGCTGTGGGGATGAGTGTACCGATGCGTTCGACTGCCGTAACGACAACGGGCAGCCCGCAGCCGGGCAGGAGTGGAGCTGCAACTCGGACAACAAGTGCGAGCAGCGCCCGGTGGAGCAGCCTTCCGGTGAGGATGCGGGGACCGATGCGGGCACGGGAGAAGAGGACGCGGGCGTGGATGCGGGCGTGGACGCCGGCACGCAGGTGGACGCCGGTACCGACGCCGGCATGCAGGTGGACGCCGGCACCGACGCGGGCAGCATGAGCGTGCCCAAGGGCGAGGCCTGCATCTCGTCCGCGGACTGTCTGCCGGGCCTGCGCTGCGAGGGGACTCCGTCCCTGTGCCAGGCCATGCACGTGGCCGTCACCACCACCATGGATGCGGACGGGGGCTACATGGCCGTGGTCATGCGCTACGACACGCCCGGGATGGTGCCGCTGACGGACGCCGGCACGAGCAGCCGCTACCCGCGCTGGGGGCCGGGAGGCTCGAGGATTGGTTTCGCCCAGAATGCGATTGAAACGGGCAAGAACTCTGGAAATGAGGCAGGTGAGCTGGTCGTGCGCGACATCCCGCTCGTCGCGGACCAGGCGGCGGTCTTCGCGGATGGCGACACCGGCAATACCGAGAGCTTCCGCTACATGGAGTGGGAGCCGGGCACCTCCATCCTCTACGTCCGCAGGAAGGCCAGCAGCACGTCGGGCATCTCGGCGGTGCCGGCGGACGGTGGCGCGGTGGTGGAGGCCACGCAGACCGGGACGTTCCCGGACTGGGCCAGCGACGGAACGACGTTCGCGTTCAGCACGGCCACCGAGGGCCTGTCGACCTCGACGGTGGGAGGCACGCCCGCACCCATCGCCGGCTCGGGTGGCACCGCGGAGCAGCCGCACTACAACCGGGCCAACAACCAGCTGCTCTTCCTCAGGGCGGACGCGACGAAGCCCGGGGACTTCAACACCTCGCTCTTCGTGATTCCCGTCACGGGCGGCACGGTGCAGACGATTGCGGACTTCACCACCGAGCCCGTCACCGAGCCCGCGCCGGGCGGCTCCATCGACTCGTACATCGCCAATCCCGCCTGGGCGCCGGATGGCTCGATGGTCGCCTACGTGCGGGCCTACTACTCCAATCGGCAAGGGTTCGCGCCGGAGCTCTGTGGCAACGCCTCGGCCACGCTGTGCCCGGACCGGCCCGGCAACGTCCTCTTCGTCCGGCTCATCAACACGCAGACGGGTGCGGGGGCGGCGGACGAGGCCTCCTTCGTCGAAAGCGGGACGCTCCCGTCCTTCTCTCCGGATGGTCGCTACCTGGCCTACGTGAAGGGGGGCCAGCTCTACGTCCAGCAGATCGACCCGGCCACCGGACGGGCGGCCGCGGGCGTGGCCCCCATCATCCACCCGAAGGGCGGCTACACCATCCAGACCGGCGCCGGTGACGACCACCGCCCGCGCTGGCAGCCGAAGTAGGCCCAGGCGCCTGACGTCCTGGAGCACGAGGCCCGCGTCCCGCCACCGAGCGGGGCGCGGGCCTTCGTCTGTCCACCCGAAGCAAGACCGCGCAGTGCGTGGCCACGGGGCCGCGAACCCGTGCGCCCGGAGACGCACCGCGGCGTCAGGAACTCGGAGAGGTGTCTGGAAGGGAGCGCCCACCCGGGAGCGCCGGCATCCGGAAGCCCGGGCGGCGGCTAAAGGGTGAGCGGGAACGCGACATCCCTCCCGCCCGCGTCCCATCATCCGGGAGCGGCAGGAGGGGGCAGGGGAGGGGCTATCCCTCCAGGATGATGCGGCGCCCCAGCGCCCGGGTCATCTGCGGCGAAGTCACCAACTCCAGGACCTCCCCCAGCTCTCCGCCGGAGGTGTCGAAGGCCGCCGCGATGACCTCTCCCACCGTGAGGTGGGCCTTCTCCGCCACTGCCCGGGCCCGCTGGGCGGTCCGCCGCAGCGCCGGCATCACCCTTCGTCCCTGCCGGGTGAGTGTCCCGCTCTTGCGTGTCGTCCTCTTGGCCATGTGTTCCTCCCACCACGTCGCGCTGCACGGGTGAGTACACTTGGGGTCTGACATATGCAGACGGAGTGCCAGAGGCCTGGCTACCTGCCCGGTGTGACATGGCGCACTTTTCCCCAGTCGGATAGCGGGTTTCCGCGACACGCACGGTGAAATGGCGGGGTGCCCTCCGGGGTGGTGTTCCGTTCTGTCGAGTTTTTTCGTTCAGTTGGGCTCGCAATCTCGACGTTTCGTTCAACAGTCAAGGTTCTGGCAGCTGCCCAAAAGCGTCCGTAGGGCAGGTCTGTATGACCCCACTGTCACCCGACTTTCTCGCCCTCCAGGGTCATGCTCCCGAGTGGGATTCGAGGCCGCCCTGACGTGGAAGTCGCGTTGCGATAAGGGAGCCTCGCCATGAACGTCCAGGTCCTCTTCCACGACAGCTGCTTCGACGGCGCCGCCAGCGCGGCCGTCTTCTCGCGCTTCTACCGGGAGCGCCTCCGCCCGGACGCGGCCTTCCGGTACCTGGGGCTCGCGCACAAGCCGGGGGCCGAGGGCATCGACCCGGCCGTCTTCACCGGCGAGGAGAATGTCATCGTCGACTTCCGCTACAGCCAGGACGCGCGGCTGACGTGGTGGTTCGACCACCATGTCTCAGCTTTTCAGCAGCCCGGCGACGAAGCGCACTTCCGCGCGGACACCAGCGGCCGCAAGTTCCACGACGCGCACCGCAAGAGCTGCACGAAGTACCTCGCGGACGTGGCGCGCGAGCGCTTCGGCTGGGACGCCTCGCCCATGGCGGAGCTCATCCACTGGGCGGAACTCATCGATGGCGCGCAGTTCCCCACGCCGCAGATGGCGGTGGCCCTGGAGGAGCCCGCGCTGCGCATCATGACGGTGCTGGAGGCCAACAAGGACCCGGCCCTCATCCCGGAAGTCATCCGCCGCATGCAGTCCGAGCCGCTCGCGGCCATCGCCGCCTCGCCGCTCATCGCCGCGCCGCTGACCCCGCTGCTGGAGCGCCACCGCGGCCACATCGACCTGGTGCGCGCGAAGGCCCGCTACGAGCGCGGCGTCGTCTTCTTCGACCTGGTGGACGAGGGCGTGGACAGCCTCAACAAGTTCATCGCCTACGCCCTCTACCCGGACGCGCGCTACACGCTGTGGGTGGGCAAGGGGGCCTCGCGCGCGAAGGTGTCGCTCGGCTCCAACCCGTGGAAGCCCGAGCTGCGCCAGCACGACCTGGCCGCCATCGCCGGCCGCTACGGCGGGGGCGGGCACCCCGTCGTCGCCGCCGCCAGCTTCAAGGCGGACCAGGCGGACAAGGCCCGCGCCGCGTACGCCGAAATCCTCGCGGAGCTGTCCACCGCGGGCTGAAGCCTACCGGGGCTCGAAGAAGGGGAAGCCGGCCTGCCGCAAGAGCCGCACCACGGCCACCATGGGCAGGCCCTGCACGTTGGAGCGGTCTCCCTCGAGCCGCTCCAGCAGCGCCTGTCCGGCACCCTCCACCCGGTAGCTGCCGCAGCAGCCGTGCCACTCGTCCAGGTCCAGGTAGCGCTCCAGCTCGTCCGCCGGCACGCGGTAGAAGGTGAGGCGGGCGCGCTCCACGGCCTCGGTGATGTGGCCGCCCGGCCCCAGCAGGCACACACCGGTGTGGATGTCGTGGCCGCGCCCGAGCAGCTTGCCGAGCTGCCGCCGCGCGGCGTCCCGGTCGGCGGGCTTGGTGAGGATTTCGCCGCCCACCTCCACGAGCTGGTCCGCCCCCAGCACCCACGCGCCCGGGTTGCGGTCCTTCACCGCGCGGGCCTTGCGCACGGCCAGCTCCCGCACGGCCTCTGCGGCCGACAGGTGGGGGGACACGTGCTCGTCTACCCGCGGGGCCTCGGTGCGGTAGGGGATGCCCAGCCCGTCCATCAGGGCCCGCCGGGCGCTCGAAGTTGACGCCAGAATCAGGTCTCTCATAGGGCTTCCAACCGGGTGGACCTCCACTTCACGCAGGATGCCGCCAGGCGGGCGGGCATGCACGTCCCCGCTTCACGCCCACGGGGTGATGCCGTACCCTGGCGGCCCATGTCGCGGCGCTGTCTGCTCGCCCTCTGTCTCCTCCTGTCTGCCTGTAAGCGGAACGCCCCGGCCCCGGCGGTGCCGGACGCGGGCGCTCCAGCCCTGTCCTCCGTGGGTGCCTCCGCCGCGCCGGGCCCGGGCGCCCAGGGCTCCCCGGGCTCCCCGGGCTCCGGAGACGCTCCTGTCATGACGCCCGGAGACGCCACCCACCGGGTGCAGCCGCTTGCCGTATGCCGCGCGGAGGGCACGGCCCCGCTGGACGCGGCCCGCCGCTACTTCGACGACGGCCGCTTCGAGGAAGCCCTGTCCTGCGCCGCGCAGGCCGCCGCCCTGGAGCCGGACCTCGCCCCTGCCCACGCCGAGCGCGGCGTGGCGCTCGCCGCCCTCGGCCGTGAGACTGAGGCACAGCTCGCCTATGCGCGCGCGCTCGCCATCGACCCGGGAGACGCGGATGCGCTGCTCGGCTCGGCGCACCTGTACGCCGTGCAGCTGCCCTCCACGCGCGAGCGCGACGAACTGGGCGCCCTCTACGCCGAGCGCGGCCTGTCCCAGCCCGGTACGCCGCCGGAGCTGGTGCCGCACCTCGCTCTGGTGGCGGCCATGGCGTTCAACGACCTCGGCGAGTCCGAGGAGGCCCTCGCGCGCGCCGCCATCGTCCTGGCCCGCGAGCCGGGCAGCAAGGAGGCCCTCTACGAGCGCGCCCTCGCCCTCTTCGAGCTGTGCCGCTTCGCGGAGGCGCGGACGGCCTTCTCCACGTTGGTGGACGACGAGGAGCGCGCCGCGCACGCGTACCAGCACCTCGGGCTGCTGATGGAGCGCGAGGGGAAGTGGAAGCTGGCGCAGACGCACTTCGAGAAGGCCCGGCAGCTGGCTCCGGAGGACTTCCCCGCGCCGCCCCTGCCCTCGGAGGCGGACTTCCGCGCCGAGGTGACGCGCGCCGTGGCCGCGCTGCCCGCCGACATGCGTGGCGACCTGGAGGGCGTGCCCGTCACCGCGGAGGAGCTGCCCGCGGACGGAGATTTGCTGGCCAACCAGCCCCCGCTGTCGCCGACGATTCTGGGCCTCTTCCGGGGCCCCCCGCTGGGCGAGCCCTGCGACGGCACCGAGACGCCGTGCCGCTCCGTGGTGCTCTACCGGCGCAACCTGGCGCGCGCGGTGCGGACGTCCGATGAGCTGCGCGAGCAGATTCGCGTGACGTTGCTGCACGAAATCGGGCACCTTCGCGGCGAGGACGATGAAGAGCTGGCCGCGCGCGGCCTGGAGTGAAAAGCCCGATGCCCCCCCAAGCAGCACTTCCCGTCGCGCGCACCACCCCCAAGGGCGCGAAGTCGCTCCGCCATGGCAACCCCTGGCTGTACCGCACCGAGCTGGCCGCCCCGCCCGACGTGAAGGGCCCCGGCGCGGTGGTGCTGGTGGTGGACTCGCAGGGCAACCCCATCGGCCAGGCGCTCTACGCCCGCCGCTCGCCGCTGGCGCTGCGCCTGCTCACGCGCAAGGGCCCCGCCGAGGAGCCGGTGAACGACGCCTTCTTCCGCCGCCGGCTGGAGGCCGCGTTGGCGCGCCGCGCGCCACTGTCCGGCCGCGACGGCCTGCGCCTGGTGCACGGCGAGGCGGATCTGCTGCCCGGCCTCTTCGTGGACCGCTACGGGAAGGGCCTCACGCTGCAGACGCTCTCCGAGGGCATGGACGCGCGCAAGGAGTCGCTGGCGCGCATGCTGGTGGAGCTCACCGGCGCCACCCACGTGGTGGCCCGGGACGACGGCTCCGGCCGCGACTTCGAGGGCCTGCCCCGCGAGGCGCGCCTCCTCCATGGCGAGGGCGAGGCGCGCTTCACGTACCATGAGGGCGCGAGCCGCTTCGAGGTGGACCTCCTCGGGGACATGAAGACGGGCGCCTTCCTGGACCAGGTGGACAACCACCTGCGCGCCGGAGAGCTGGCGCGCGGCGAGGGGCTGGACCTCTTCAGCTACCACGGTGGTTTCGCCCTCTCGCTCTCGCGCAACTGCACCTCGGTGCTCGCGGTGGAGCAGGACGCGAAGGCCGCCGAGCGCGCGAAGGCCAACGCCGAGGCCAACGGCCGTGCCAACGTCAGTGTGGAGAACGCCAACGCCTTCGACGTGCTGCGCCGCTTCGACACGGAGGGCCGCCGCTTCGACACCATCGTGCTGGACCCGCCCGGCCTGGCCAAGCGCCGCGAGGGCCTGGCCACCGCGCTGCGCGCCTACCACGAGCTGAACCTGCGCGCCTTCCGCTGCCTCAAGCCGGACGGGCTGCTCGTCACCTGCTCCTGCTCGGGCAAGCTGGACCGCGCCGGCTTCGAGGAGATGGTGCTCGCGGCCGCCGCGGATGCGAAGCGGCCGGTGCAGATTCTGGAGCGCCGCGGCGCCGGGCTGGACCACCCGGTGCTCGGTGGCCTGCTGGAGACCGAGTACCTCAAGGCCCTCTACGTGAGGGCCCTGTAGCCACGCGGCGCGGGGGCCGCTACGGCAGCCCCAGCTCCTTCTTCAGCCGGCCCACGACCTTGAAGTACTCCGTCCTCGGGAAGGGGACGTTGAGGATGTGGAAGTCCTTCTTGGCCAGGCCCACGCAGCCGAAGCAGTAGTTGCAGTCCTGCAGGTTGCGGCTGAGCACCAGGTACGCGCTGCTGGTGCAGTTCTCGCTCTGCACGCAGTAGGCGCACGCGTGGCAGCTCTTGCACTCCACGCAGTGCGAGCAGTTGTTGCACAGCTCGCACCGGGTGCAGTGGGTGCATTGGAAGCAGCTGTCGCAGTCCTTGCAGAACATGCAGTTCGCGCAGCGCTGGCAGCCCTCGCACGCGTAGGAGCCGGGGTTGCCCGGGTCCGTCGCGTAGCTCTTGGTCAGCTTCTGGAATTGCTCCAGGAACTCCCGCTTGCCCAGCGTGGCCACTACCGCGCGCGCGGCCTTCTCCTCCGCGAGCGGGTCCACCTGGGGCCGCGTTCCTTTCTCCTTCACCACCAGGGACACTCCTTGCCCATGTCGGGTTTCACTGCAGCCGAGCCAGCCCGGCCAGGTCGATGCCTCGCGCCACGCGCCGCACTTCCACGGTGCCGGGGAAGCCCCGGCTGGTGACGGCCACCACGAAGCGGTCTCCCACCAGGAGGTTCGCCTCGGCCAGCGACTCCTCCGCGTCGTACCTCACGAAGCCCACCGCGTCGTTCCAGTGGATGGGGGCCGCCGGGTCGCTCGGCGCCTTGCCCTTCGACCGGTCCGCGGCCTCGCGGATGGCCTGTCCAATCTTCCCGCCCATCGTGGTGTCCACGATGCGCACCTTCACCTCTCGCCCCTCACCTCGCGTGTAGAGCCGCTCGGCCTCGGACACGGACACCTCGCCGTACTTCCCGGTGGAGCCCTGGGTGCGCGCCACGGTGAAGCCGTCCAGCGCTTCCGGCAGGAAGGGCGCCAACTGCTTGAAGTACACGCAGGGCGCGCTCGCCGCCGGGACGGACGGTGTCACCTCCGTCGGGGCGCTGGTGTGGTCCATGCAACCCGCGCCCACGCCGAGCGCTAGAAAAACGGCGGAGAGCCGGAGGAAGGGGTCGCGCACGGACGAATCAAAGGGTATCCCTGGCCGGCGCGCAATGGACCTCTCGAAGCTCAACCCTCCGCAGCGCGAGGCCGTGGTCACCCTCCAGGGTCCGCTCCTCGTGCTGGCGGGCGCTGGCAGCGGCAAGACTCGCGTCATCACCCACCGCATCGTCCACCTGCTCAACGAGCGGCCGGGCCACCTCATGGCCCGCAACGTGCTCGCCGTCACCTTCACCAACAAGGCGGCGACGGAGATGAAGGAGCGCCTGGTCCACATGGCGGGCCCGCGTGCGCAGGGCGTGCTGGTGTGCACCTTCCACGCTTTCGGTGCGGAGGTCCTCCGCGAGGACATCCACCGCCTGGGTTGGCCGAAGAAGTTCGCCATCGCGGACATGGGCGACCAGCTCGCCAACATCCGGCGCGCCATGCGCGAGCACAAAATCGACGACCGCGCCTTCGACGCGCGCAAGGTGCTCACGCTCATCTCCAAGGCGAAGAACTCGGGCAAGACGCCCGAGCCCAAGCCGGAGGGCATCGGCGACGACTACGACCTCATCACCCATCTCGTCTACCCGGACTACCAGCTCGCGCTGAAGGCGCAGGGCTCGGTGGACTTCGACGACCTCCTGCTCCTTCCCGCGCGCCTGCTGCGCGAGTTCCCGGACCTCTACGCCAAGTACACGCGGCGCTTCCGCTACCTGCTGGTGGACGAGTTCCAGGACACCAACACCGCCCAGCTGGAGCTGCTCAAGCTGCTGGCCGGTGAGCAGCGCAACGTGTGCGCGGTGGGTGACGACGACCAGTGCATCTACTCGTGGCGCGGCGCCGAGGTGCGCAACATCCTCGACTTCGACCGCTTCTTCCCGGGAGGGAAGGAGGTGCGGCTGGAGCAGAACTACCGCTCCGTCCAGATGGTGCTGGACGCGGCCAACGCCGTCATCGCGAAGAATCCCGAGCGCAAGGCCAAGCAGATGTGGACCGACCGCTCGGGCGGGCCGAAGGTGAAGGTGGTGAGCTGCCCCAACGACGAGGAGGAGGCCCGCTTCGTCGCGCACGAAATCCAGAAGCACATGGCACTGGGCGTCCCCGCGGACGACATCGCCGTGCTCTACCGCACCAACGGCCAGTCGCACCCCATCGAGGAGATGCTGCGCGAGAAGAGCATCCCCTACGAGGTCGTGGGCGGCAGCGAGTTCTTCGACCGGCGCGAGGTGAAGGACGTCATCGCGTACTTCAAGGTCATCGTGAACAAGCTGGACGAAATCTCGCTCCTGCGCATCGTCAACGTGCCGTCGCGCGGCATCGGTGACGTGACGATGGAGCGGCTGGCCGTCCACGCGCGCGGCGAGGGCGTCACGCTGTGGACGGTGATGCGCAAGGCCGACCAGTACGAAGACCTGCCGCCCGGCGCCGGGGGCAAGGTGCTCGAGTTCGTGGAGATGATCGAGCGCTACCGCGACGCGTACGAGTACGGCCAGCTCGCCACGGCCACGCGCAAGCTGCTGGAGGAGATTGGCTTCGCCGAGGCCACGCGCGCCCACGCGACGTCCTCCACCATCGCGGACAAGAAGCTCAAGAGCGTGGACATGGTCATCAACTCGCTGGAGAACTTCGAGAAGCGCGAGGGCCCCAAGGCCAGCCTCCTCACCTACCTCAACCGCCTGAGCCTGGACACGCGCCAGGAAGAGGAGGAGGTGCCCGGGGGCAACCGCCGCGTCACGCTGATGACGGTGCACGCCTCCAAGGGCCTGGAGTACCGGCTCGTCTTCTTCATCGGCATGGAGGAGGACCTGATGCCGCACGGCGGCATGCAGGGCGAGGCGCAGAACCTCGAGGAGGAGCGGCGCCTCTGCTACGTGGGCATCACCCGCGCCAAGGAGGTCCTGTACCTCACCCGCGCCAACGTCCGGACCAAGCGCGGCAAGGAGGTACCCCGCACGCCGTCCCGCTTCCTGGAGGACCTCCCCCCGGAGGTCGTGGAGAAGGTGGACCTGGAAGCACCGCGTCAGGGCCCCGCCACCACGGAGGAGAAGAACTTCTTCGCCAACCTCAAGGAGCGCTTCAAGAAGCCCCAGCCGGGCGGCTCCGGGCCGGCGCCTGGGGCGGCTCCCAGCCGGCCCGCGGGGCCTTCGGGAGGGGCGGGCGGGTAGGGGAGCGCCCCCCGTCAGCCCCGCCCATGCGGACTCCCGGAGAGGGTGGGGCGGGGAATCCGGACGGGAGGTGCGGAGCGACCTTGACTTGATCCTCCACACCCACTAGGACGGTCGGCCTTTCCGGGCCACGTGGAGTTTTCACGGCGGACCCGCGGTTGGTTTGGCACGAGCAGCGGCCCCTGGCATGCACACGGCGGCCGCGAGAAGTTGGAGTGCAAAGAAATGTCGCAGAAGACCTACAGCGCGAAGGCTGGGGACATCAAGCGCCAGTGGCACGTCATTGACGTGTCCGACAAGGTGCTGGGCCGCGCGGCGAGCCAGATTGCCACCCTCCTCAAGGGTAAGCACAAGGCGATCTACACGCCGTCCATCGATACCGGCGACCACGTCGTCGTCATCAACGCCGAAAAGGTGAAGGTGACGGGGACGAAGGAGCAGGACAAGCAGTACTACCGGCACTCCCGCGCCGGTTTCCCTGGTGGCTTGAAGATCACCAACCTGGAGAAGCTCCGCCAGCGTCACCCCGAGGACATCGTCATCAACGCCGTGCGCCGCATGCTTCCGCGTAACGCGCTCGGTCGGCAGATGATGACGAAGCTGAAGGTCTACGCGGGTGACACCCATCCTCACGCGGCCCAGAAGCCGGCCGCGTTTGAGGTCGAGGCGTAAAGGGAGACAACGTCCATGCCCATCCATCAAGAACTCGGTTTCTACGCCACCGGCCGCCGCAAGGAGGCCACCGCCCGCGTCTGGATTCGTCCCGGCACTGGCCAGGTCACCGTCAACGGTCGCGAGCTCAACGCCTACTTCGGTCGTGAGACCTCGAAGATGGTGCTCAACCAGCCCCTCGATATCCTCGAGCAGAAGGGCAAGCTCGACATCACGGTCAACGTGAAGGGCGGCGGTCTCTCCGGCCAGGCCGGCGCCATCCGTCACGGCATCGCCCGTGCGCTGTGCTCCTTCAACCCGGAGTTCCGTCCGGCGCTGAAGAAGGCCGGCTTCCTCACCCGCGATGCTCGCGCGGTCGAGCGCAAGAAGTACGGCCAGCCGGGCGCGCGTCGCCGGTTCCAGTTCTCCAAGCGCTAGGCGTCAAGCCCGGCAGCTTGCTTGTTTCCCCACGGCGGGGGTCCTCTTTCAAGGGCCTCCGCCGTTGTCTTTGCGGGGTCCGGAGCGGCCCATCGCATGAGGCCGAGGGCCTCTGCTACCATCCGGTCCGCTCATGGAACTGAACGAGATTCTGCAGATCGCCCTGCGCGGCGGTGCCTCCGACATTCATCTCAAGGCCGGCCTCCCGCCCATGTTCCGCGTGGACGGCTCGCTGGTGCCGCTCAAGGACGGCCGCCGCCTCCCCCCGGAGGAGGTCGCGCGCATGGCCTTCGGCATCATGAACGAGTTCCAGAAGGAGAAGTTCAAGTCGAGCAACGAGGTGGACCTGGCCTACGGCGTCCCCGGCCTGGGCCGCTTCCGCGTCAACGTCTTTCAGCAGCGCGGCACGGTGGGCGCCGTGCTTCGCGTCATCCCCTTCAAGGTGATGACGATGCAGGACCTGCTGCTGCCCCAGGTGCTCGCGAAGATTTGCGGCGAGGAGCGCGGCCTCGTGCTGGTGACGGGCACCACGGGCTCCGGTAAGTCCACCACGCTGGCGGCGATGATCGACCACATCAACGCCAACGAGACCAGCCACATCATGACGATTGAGGACCCCATCGAGTTCCTCATTCGCGACAAGCGCTCCATCGTGAACCAGCGCGAGGTCGGCGTGGACACGATGAGCTTCGCGCAGGCCCTCAAGAGCGCGCTGCGCCAGGACCCGGACGTCATCCTCGTCGGCGAAATGCGAGACCACGAGACGATTGAGACCGCACTCCACGCGGCGGAGACGGGCCACCTCGTGATGTCCACGCTGCACACGCTGGACGCGACGGAGACCATCAACCGCATCGTGTCCGCCTTCCCTCCGCACCAGCAGAAGCAGGTGCGCCTGCAGCTCGCGAGCGTGCTCAAGGGCGTGGTTTCTCAGCGCCTCGTGCCGCGCGCGGACGGCAAGGGCCGCGTGGCCGCGGTGGAGGTGCTGCGCGTCACCGCCCGCGTGCGCGAGCTCATCGAGGACAAGGACCGCACGAAGGAAATCCACGACGCGATTGCGCAGGGTACCGACTCGTACGGGATGCAGACCTTCGACCAGTCGCTGATGAGCCTGGTGCGCCAGGGGCTCGTCACCTACGAAGAGGCCCACCGTCAGGCCTCCAACCCGGACGACTTCGCGCTGCGCTTCTCCGGCATCAGCGGCACGTCCGACTCGAAGTGGGACAACTTCGACGCGAAGCCCGGCGAGTCGCGCCCCATCCCCGGCTCGGCCTCCTTCGCGCAGAAGGGCGCCCCCACCGCGGCGGCTCCGGCCCCGGCTCCGGCGACTCCGCCCACGCCGGCTCCGGTGTCGCAGGCAATGCGCCCGGGGGCTCCAGCGCCCGCCGCCGCGCCGCGTCCCGGTGCTCCGGCCCCCGCCGCCGCGCGTCCGCCCGCGCCCGCCGCGCGCCCGCCGACTCCGCCGCCCGCTCCAGCCCCGGCCCCGGCGCCTGCCGCGGGTGGGGATGACGACTTCCAGATTGAGCGCTTCTGATTCGCGGTAGCGGTGGGGCCGGTACTCCCGGCTCCGCCGCTACACGTGCACTTCGTTCGGCGCGCGCTGACCCGCTGTCACGGTGAAGCCGGGCACCTCCCGCCCTCCGCCGCTACGCGTCCCCTTCGCCCAGCAGCGCGCGCAGTCGCGACAGGCGAATCGGTCCCACCAGGCCTTCCTTGGAGAGCGCCTGGAGCAGCTGCGCGGTGGCGTGCACCTTGGCCTCCTGCTCCTCCTCGGGCCGGTCCACCACCTCCGCGTCGAGCACGGCCTCCATGTGCTCGGGGTTGATGGGCGCGGGCCCCTCCGACCACGCGATGTCGAACAGGGCGCGGGCCATGCCCTCGCGCACCTTGCGCTCGGCGTCGTTGGCGGCGCCCTTCACGAACGAGAGAAAGAGGGCGTCCACCGCTTCCTTGGTGAGGGAGGCCAGCGCGGGCACCTCGCCCAGCGACTCCTTCACGTACTCGGCGTCGAAGGCGTCCACGTCCTGCTCGTAGCCGAAGGCCTCCTCCAACAGGATGGACGCGATGAAGGCGTCCGCCTCCTCGTCGCTGGCGCCTTCCTCGGACAGCGCCGCGCGCGCCTTGCGCGTGGGCTCGGCCAGGTCGGCGTCCTCGCGCATGGCGCGGGCCGCGGCGTGGGCCGCGAGCAGCACCAGCGACGCCTGGGCGTCGGACGACAGGGCGCGGCCGCTCACACCGAGCAGCACGCCCTTGTGCTTGGGGTGCGCGGTGGCGGCCTCGATGAAGGCCTGCTCCTCGGGGGACAGGGCTTCACCGGACTGCTGCTTGCGAAGCGTCTCCCGGGCGGCATCGGCGGCAAGGAAGCGGGCGAGGACGGGGTGCATGGTTGCGCCTGTTACCACATGCTACGTATCCCGCCATGCATCCGGAGGATGACGGTCCCCCCGAAGACGCCGGCCCGGACGCGGTCCGCCGCGCCACGGACGCCTGTCTGAAGCTGCTCTCCGTGCGCGCCCGCAGCCGTCAGGAATTGGACGCGGCCCTCACGCGCAAGGGCTTCGCGGAAAAGGTCCGCGAGGAGGTGCTGTCGCGGGTGACGGGTTGGGGCTACCTCGACGACGCGCGCTTCGCCCAGGAGCGCGCCGCCGCGCTGCTACGCAAGGGACGGCTGGGCCCGCGCGCCGTGCTCCAGCGCCTCGAGGCCCACGGGCTGCCGGAGGAGGCGGCTCGCCAGGCGTTGGCCCAGGCGAGCGGCACGGAGGACTTCGACGCGGTGGCCACCGCGCGCGCGGTGCTGGAGGGGAAGGGGCTGCTCGGCCGCCCGCTCGACGCGAAGGAGCGGGCCCGCGCGGGACGGCTCCTCGACAGCCGGGGCTTTTCCGAAGACGTCATCCATCGGTTGCTGGGTGAAGCTTCGCTGGACCCCTCAGGCCCGGACGAATAGCGTGGTGGAGATGCGTTCCGCCGTCGCCTTCCTGACCGCCGTCCTGCTCTTCACCTCCGGCTGTGCGTCCCTCACCTCGGGACAGGCCGGTGAGCCCACCTACGCCAGCGCCGCTGAAGAGAATCTGCGCCTCGGCACGGAGGCCATGGAGAACAAGGACTTCCTCAAGGCCCAGAAGTACTTCGAGTACGTCCGCGCGAAGTTCCCCTACCAGGAGGCCGCCCGCGAGGCCGAGCTCAAGCTGGCGGACGTGGACTTCGCCCGCGAGGCCTGGCCCGAGGCGCGCGAGCAGTACGAGTCCTTCATCAAGCTCCACCCCACGCACCCCAAGGTGGACTACGCCGCCTACCGCTCCGCCCTCACGCACGTGGAGGACTACCCGTCGGAGTTCTTCGCCCTGCCGCCCCCGGAGGAGAAGGACCAGGGGGAGATCCGGGCCGCGCTGCTCGCCATGGAGGACTTCCGGCGCCAGTACCCGAAGTCCGAGTACGCCGACGACGCCAAGGCCCAGGCCGACGAGGCCCGCAAGCGTCTGGCGGAGCACGAGCTGTACGTGGCCCGCTTCTACCAGAAGCGCGAGCGGTGGAAGGCGGTGGCCCAGCGCCTGGAGTCGCTGCTGCGCCGCTACCCGGGCACCCAGTACGAGGAGGAGGCCCTCTTCGACCTGCACGCGGCCTACGTGAAGCTGAATGACCCGAAGAAGGCGGAGGAGACGCTGCGCCAGGTGCTGCGCCGGCTGCCAGGGACTCCCGCCGCGGAGCGCGCCCAGCGCATGCTGGGCACGTGAAGACGACCGAGGAGTGGAGCCGCCTCGGCGGCGCCCTCATCGTCGTGCTGGCGCTGGGCGCCACCCTGGCCGTCTTCGCCCCGCGCTTCCTCGGCGCGGCCGCCGGCCCCGAGGCGGAAATCATCACCACGCTGAAGGAGACCGAGGCCGAGGGGCTCACACTGCCCGTGCCCGGCTCCGACGTGCCCCTCAAGTCCCGCAAGCACCGCTTCGCTCGCATCACCGTGGTGGTGGCGCCGGGCGGGGAGCGAGCGGAAGCCCACGCCACGCTCGACTTCGACGGCACCCTGGGGACCACCGAGGTGGGCACCGCCGGGGTGGAGCGCGTGCCCTTCGTGCGGCGCGACGGGGACTGGGTGCCGGAGGGCACCGCGGCGCCCCGGCTGCAGGCTGTGGTGACGGCGCTGGAGTCCCGGCGTCGGGCCTTGCAGGCGGCGGACGCGGACGCCCTGGCGAAGCTGGCGGCGCCGGGCACTCCGGGTGTGGGCGGCCCGGAGTGGGAGGAGCTGAAGCAGATGCGCGCGCGCGGCTACCGGGCGGAGGCCTGGTACGTCCGGCTGGAGCGGGAAGAAGCTGTCGTTACCGAACACTGGCGCCTGCAGGGGGCCCTGCCCGCGCGCCCGGTGGACACCCGGGGCGAGCGCCAACTTTCCCTGACGCTTCGCGGTGATGAATTCTTGTTTTCGCCCGGGCTCATGTAGGCTAGCCGCCTCGGAGGCAGAGCCCGTTCGGGCCGATTCATGGAAGAGCCCCTCAAGCAGCTACTGACCCTCGGGCGCGGCTACTTCGAGAAGAAGCAGTACGCCCAGGCCGAGCAATACCTCGCGAAGATCGTCGAGCAGAACCCGACCTTCGCGGACGTGTTCAACATGCTCGGCATCATCTACCACGACCAGGGCCAGTTCGCCCGGGCGCAGCGCGCCTTCGAGTCCGCGCTGAAGCTCAACCCCGCGTACACCGAGGCGGCCCTCAACCTGGCCGTCATCTACAACGACATGGGGAAGTACGCCGAGGCGAAGGAGGTCTACCAGGCCGCCCTCTCCCAGCAGAAGACCGGCCCCGGCGAGCTGGACCCGTACGTGGAGAAGAAGATCGCCAACATGTACGGCGAGATTGGCGACGTCTTCGCCTCCAGCGGGGCGTGGGCGAAGGCCATCGAAGAGTACCGGCGAGCGCTCGGCCTTTGCCCCCAGTTCGTGGACATCCGCCTCAAGCTGGGCAATGCCTTGCGTGACGCGGGCGACAACGCCGCGGCCCTGGCCGAGTACGAGCAGGTCATCACCCAGAACCCATCTTTCATCCCGGGCCGTATCCAGTATGGAGTGGCGCTGTATTCGGCCGGGCGTCGGGCGGAGGCGGTGCGGGTCTGGGAGGACGTGCTGGCGCGCAGCCCGGATAACAAGAGCGCGCAGATGTACCTCAACCTGGTGAAGGACCCCGGCACGCCGGAGCAGGCCGGTTGATGACCATGGACACCCAAAAGACCTACGCCCTCAAGTTCATCTCCGGGAAGTACCAGGGTGGCGAGTTCCCGCTGAAGGCGGAGAAGCACATCGTCATCGGCCGCTCGAGCGAGCTGGACATGGTGCTCGTCGAGGACATGGTCTCCCGCAAGCACGCGAAGATCAGCTTCAGCGACGGGAAGATCACCATCGAGGACCTGGGCTCCACCAACGGCACCTTCGTCAACGGTGAGAAGGTGAAGCAGGCCCGGCTGAAGGAGGGTGACCGCATCCTCATCGGCACCTCCATCCTCAAGCTCGTCCACCAGGGCGCGGATGGCGCCAACGTCGACGAGAGCATGGCCAAGCAGAAGCTGGAGGAGGTCGCCGCCGTCCAGGCCGCGCGCACCACCAACAAGGCCAGCTCCATGACGGGGAAGATTGAAGAGATTCCCCTGCCGGACCTGCTCCAGCTCTTCCACACGTCCAAGAAGAACGGCGTGCTGGTGGTGACGAGCGACCAGGAGGGCCGCATCTACCTGCGCCAGGGCCGCGTGTACTACGCCGTCATCGGCGACAACCACAACCTGGGCCCGCAGAAGAGCTTCAACCGCATCATCACCTGGGAGCAGGGCGACTTCGAGCTGCGCCCGGCGGACAACCAGGAGTTCATGGTGGAGCTGGACTCGTCCACCGAGGCGCTCCTGATGGACTCGCTCCGCCAGCTGGACGAGATGAAGCGCCTGCAGCCGAACCTGCCGGCGCTGGACGCGCCGCTGGCGTTGGCCATGCCGCTGACGCCGCCGCTCAAGGAGCTGTCGCCGGAGATGCTCGACGTGCTCCAGCTGGTGCACAACTACGGCACCTTCGGCGCGGTGCTGGACCGCGCGGACGCGGACGACGTGGTGACGGCGGAAGCGGTGGCGCAGCTGCTGAAGCGCGACTACGTGCGCAAGGCCTGACGGACACGACGCGGCCTGATACCTGGGCCGCCCAGACGGGGAAGGGGAGCACCATGGCGGACGAGAAGCCGGGGAAGCCGAAGCGCCTCACCGAACTGAGTCACTGCGCGGGCTGAGCGGCGAAACTGCGGCCCGCGGACCTGGCGCAGGTCCTGCGCCTCCTGAAGACTGCCAAGAGTCCTCACGCGCTGGTGGGTTTCGCCACCAACGACGATGCGGCCGTCTATCGCCTCACGCCCGGCCTGGCCGTGGTGGAGACGGTGGACTTCTTCCCGCCCGTGGTGGACGACCCGTTCCAGTTCGGGGCCATCGCCGCGGCGAATGCCCTGTCGGACATCTACGCCATGGGCGCGCGGCCCCTGTTCGCCCTCAACCTGGTGGGCTTCCCGGATGGCCAGCCGCTGAAGGTGCTCTCGAAGATTCTGGCCGGCGGCCAGTCCAAGGCAGACGAGGCGGGCATCCCCATCCTCGGCGGCCACAGCGTGAGGGACCCGGAGCCGAAGTACGGCATGGCCGTCACCGGCGTGGTGCACCCGAAGAAGGTGCTCACCAACGCGGGCGCGAAGCCGGGAGACGTGCTCTTCCTCACCAAGCCCCTGGGCTCGGGCATCGCCACCACCGCCATCAAGCGGGGCGTGGCCTCGAAGCAGCTCTCCAAGCGCGTGGTGGCGGTGATGTCCGCCCTCAACCGCGCCGCGGGGGAGGTCTTCGCCTCGGGGAAGTTCAAGGTGAACGCCCTCACGGACGTGACGGGCTACGGCCTGCTGGGCCACCTGCTGGAGATGATGACCGGGGCCAAGGCGCGCGCGGCCATCGACCTGGAGCGCATCCCCCTCATCTCCGAGGTCGCCGGGCTGGCCGAGCAGGGTGTGGTGCCCGGTGGCACCAAGGCCAACCTCGCCCACGTGCTGAAGAAGGTGCGCTTCCCGGACGGGCTGCCCGAGCACATCCAGTGGGTGCTCGCGGATGCGCAGACCAACGGCGGGCTGCTGGCCAGCGTGCCCGCCCGCCATGCCCTGAAGGCGCTCAAGGCGCTGGAGGCGGCCGGTGTGGACGCCGCCCTCATCGGTGAAGTGCGGGCGGGGCGCCCCGGCATCGACGTCATCGGCTGAACGGCCCCCGGCCCGGATTTCGCCCCTGGGGGCTCCCTCCGCTAGCATCCGTCCCCGGTATGCCGTCGTCGCACCGCCCCCTCCTCGCCGTCCTGTCGCTGCTCTGCCTCGTGCCCCTCGCCGCGAGTGCGGGGGAGCGTCCCGCGCGCATCGTCATCGACCCGGGACACGGCGGCGCGCAGGAAGGTGCGAAGGGCCCCGCCGAGCTGCGCGAGAAGGAAATCGCACTCCAGATTGCCCAGCGCGTGCGGGCTCGGCTGGAGGCGGCCGGAGGCGACGTGTACCTCACGCGCGAGCGCGACGCGCAGGTGTCCCTCACGGAGCGCGTGTCGCTGACCAACGACCACGCCGCGGACCTCTTCCTCTCCATCCACGCCAACTCCATGCCCACGAAGCGGATGCGCGAGCGCACCGAGGGCATCGAGACCTACTTCCTCTCCGCCAACGCCTCCGGCGACGCCGCGCGCGCGGTGGCCGACCGGGAGAACGCCGAGGCCCCCGAGACTCGCGCGGCGCGTGGGGACTCCACGCTGGCCTTCATCCTCCAGGACCTGGTGCGCACCGAGGCGCACGCGGACTCGTCCCGGCTGGCCTACTCCATCCACCCGCGCCTCATCCGCGGCACGCGCGCGGCGGACCGGGGCGTGCAGCAGGCGCCCTTCTTCGTCCTCTCCGGCGTGGAGTGCCCCGCCGTCCTCGTCGAGGTGGGCTACATCTCCCATCCGCAGGAGGGCGCGAAGCTGGGCCGCGCCGAGTACCAGGAGAAGCTGGCCGAGGCGATTGCCGACGGCGTGCTGGCCTTCCTGAAGGAAACGCGCCGGCGCGACGCCGCCCGCGAGCCCCAGGTGGCCGGCCCCGTGTTGCCGTGAGGGCAGGCGGGCGCGGAGATTCCACCCACGCGGCGCGGCTCTGCTAGAGAGGGGTGGCCCACTCCATTTCCCAGGAGCCTGCCGTGCGTTCCTTCCAACGTGGTGCGCTGGACCTTCGCCCCGTCATCCTGACCCCCGGTGTCTCCCGCTACGCGGAGGGCTCCGTCCAGGTGGAGTTCGGCCACACCAAGGTGCTCGTCACCTGCTCCACCGAGGAGCGCGTGCCGCCGCACCTGATGGGCAAGGGCACCGGCTGGGTGACGGCCGAGTACGGCATGCTCCCCCGCGCCACGCACTCGCGGAACCAGCGCGAGTCCGCCAAGGGCAAGCAGACCGGCCGCACCATGGAAATCCAGCGCCTCATCGGCCGCTCCCTGCGCGCGGCGGTGGACCTGGCGTCCATTGGCCCCCGCACCTTCACCCTGGACTGCGACGTGCTCCAGGCGGACGGCGGCACGCGCACCGCCTCCATCACCGGGGCCTACGTGGCGCTGGTGCTCGCGATGCGCTCGCTCCAGAAGTCGGGCACCCTCACCAAGACGCCCAAGCTCACGCCGCTGGCCGCCGTGTCCGTGGGCGTGGTGAAGGGCGAGGTTCGGGTGGACCTGGACTACGACGAGGACTCCACCGCGGACGTGGACCTGAACCTCGTGGCCACCGCGGACGGCCGCATGGTGGAGCTGCAGGGCACCGCCGAGCACCAGCTCTTCGACCGCAAGACGCTGGACGCGATGGTGGACGGCGGGCTCGCCGCGATTCAGCAGCTCGTCGCCGCGCAGGCGAAGGTGCTGGGATGACGAAGAAGCCCCGGCTGCTCTTCGCCACCACCAACGCGGGCAAGCTGCGCGAGCTGCGTGGGCTGGTGGGGGACGCGGTGGAGGTGGTGTCCCTGGCGGACCTGCCGCCCCTGCCGGACGTCGTGGAGGACGAGGGCACCCTCGAGGGCAACGCGCTGAAGAAGGCCCGCGAGTACGCGCAGGCCACCGGGCTGCCCGCGCTGGCGGATGACTCGGGCCTGTTCGTGGACGCACTGGGAGGCCGGCCCGGAGTGCACTCGGCGCGTTATGCGCCGGGGGACGACCGCGCCCGCTACGAGAAGCTCCTCACCGAGCTGTCCGGCGTGCCCGACGAGAAGCGCACCGCGTCCTTCCGGTGCGCGCTGGCGCTGGTGAAGCCGGGCGGCGAGTCGAAGGTGGAGGTGGGCCGGTGCGAGGGCCGCATCGGCCATGCGCCGAGCGGAACGCACGGCTTCGGCTACGACCCGGTGTTCATCGTTTCGGACAAAGGCCGGACGATGGCGGAGCTGGCGGCGGAGGAGAAGGCCGCGGTGTCCCACCGGGGTGCGGCCTTCCGGATGATGAAGACCCACCTGCTCGGCCTGTAGCCGGGCTGAATGGAGCGGTGTCAGGCACGTCGGCCTTGCACGTCCGTTCGCGATGGTTCAACAATGCCGGACTCTACTTCTCGGGGCGTAGCGCAGCCTGGTAGCGCACCTGCCTTGGGCGCAGGGGGTCGGAGGTTCGAATCCTCTCGCCCCGACTTGAAGTAAAGCAGTTGGAAGCAGGCGGCCCGGCCAGCTCCAGTAGCTCAGCTGGATAGAGCACCGGCCTTCTAAGCCGGGGGTCGCAGGTTCGAGTCCTGCCTGGGGCGCCAACCTGCCTGCCGTCACATTTGGCCTTGAATGGCCACGGTTTCCACGATAGGGAAGCCGCGCTTCAAACGCCGTAGCGCTGTCACGGCGGCCATAGCTCAACTGGTTAGAGCGCAGGACTGTGACTCCTGAGGTTACCGGTTCGATCCCGGTTGGCCGCCCTCCTTCACCCGCCCCATTTCGTGCTGCGCTCGTAGCTCAACTGGATAGAGCACCGGGCTTCGAACCCGGGGGTTGGGGGTTCAAGTCCCTCCGAGCGCGCTCCTCCTCTCCCGAGTCGAGCCACCGCCGCCGGGAGACGACGCAAGACGCGAAAACGCCCCCGCCGCTCACTCGCGACGGGGGCGTTTCTCATTTCACGCCTCGAGCGGTGCGGACGGGCTTCAGGCCTCGTGGGCCGCGCCGCTGCCGTTCTTCGAAGAAGCGGGGACGCGGCAGCGCAGCTCCGTCTCAGCCTCCAGCGCGGCCAGGTTCTCCCGCATCGCCTTGGCCCAGCGCGCCTTCGGCTGCTCCATCAGCTTCTCGTTGGCCATGTCGATGGTCTCACTCAGCTCCTCGTCGGAGAGCTCGGAGGCCGTCTTCCCCTTGTACGGGCCGAACGCCACCACCACGGCGCTCTGCTTGGGGCGGGGGGCCGCCTCCACCACCACTTCCTTCGCGAGCGGCTCCTCCACGGGCGTCGCCGCGGGGGCGTGCGCCGCCTTGCCGTGCTTCTTCGGGGTGACAGGCGCGACAGGCTCGACGGGCTCAGCGACGGGCTCGGTCTCCACCGCGGCCTGCCGGGCGGGCGCGGGCGGTACCGGCACGTCCACCTCCAGCGCCGCGGGCACCGCCTGTGCCTTCTCCTCCTTCACCGGCGCGGGGGCCAGGGTGGGGAAGGACGCCTTCACGGGGCCGGGCTTCGCGCCCAGCACCTCGTATGGGCCGCTGGCGTGGCCGGGCTCCTCGTGCGCGTGCGTCGGCTCGTAGTCCTCGGCCGGCATCTCCTCGCGCACGTACAGGCCGCCGAAGGCCTCCGGGTACGCCTTGCGCAGGGCCGCCACGCGCGCGCACTTCTCGATCATCGTCGTGGGAATCTTGGCCCACAGCGGCGTCTGCTGGACGTAGCCGCTGAAGTCCAGCCACACGACGACGGGCAGCTTCCCGTCGCGCACCACGCGGGACCAGGCGCCCACCAGCGCGCCCTTGCGCTTGGCCGGGTTGAAGCGGTGCACCACCTCGCCCTTGCCCTGGTCCACGATGATTTCGTCCTCGGCGAACACGGCGGACGCCTGGATGCCCCTGAAGTCCGGGAAGCGCTCCGCGCGGGCGAGCATGCCGGCCTCGGACGGCTGGAACTCGTACTTCGTCACCCAGTTGGGCCGCTCGCGGTTGCCCACGTTCTGCCGGCGCGCCACGCAGAAGGCTTCCTTGAGCAGCGGGTCCAGGCCGCTGCGCTTGCACTGCTCGATGAAGAGGGCGAACTCGTCCTCGCTGATGCCCTTGGGGCAGATGGTGCGCCGCACGAGCTCCGCGCGCTCCCGGCTCCACTGCCCCTGCTGCGAGCCCTGTCCCGTCGCGCCGTCCGCCTTGTGGTGGATGTTGGCTTCCGTCACTGTCGTCTCCTGCATACGCTCTTCGCGAAAAGGGCGGACGACCACCGTCCGCCCGCCTGGTTGCCGCGGCGGCGACCCTCGTGCTGCATGAGTGCCCACGAAACTCTCGTGCGCCTCGTGTCCCGGAGTGCGGCTCGCGCACGACGCGTCGTGCGGCCGGGACGAAAGGCGTGCTACGGCCATGTTGAACAGCGGCGGGGGGCGCTTGCTTCATCCTCGTCCGGAGCCGTTCCGGGGGCTGGCCGTCGGGCGGGCGGACCGGCGTCAGGCGCTGGCTGCACCGGCCGTCAGATCCTCAGCAGCGGGGGAATGAAGGGTGCCCGAAAATACTTTTTGACAGCACGGTCGGGCTTCTGTAGTTACCGCCGCCACCTGGACGCCGCGCAGGCGACGGACCGGGGCAGTGCCGGGAGCGTAGCTCAATTGGCAGAGCAATGGACTCTTAATCCATAGGTTGTGGGTTCGATTCCCTCCGCTCTCACTCCGGGGCCCCTTCAGAAATGAAGGGGCCCCGTTTTCGTTTTCCGGCCACTGCCGTCCACCCGACGTTTCGCGGTAAGACGGCAGGGCGCGCGACGCACCCGGGCGGGTGGCGGAACTGGTAGACGCGCCAGACTTAGGATCTGGTACCGCAAGGTGTGAGGGTTCGAGTCCCTCCTCGCCCATTTCGCGTTGACCCGTTCGTGCCTATCCCCTAAAGGCGCACGTCCCACTTTTCCGGCGCCGCCCGGGACGGATGTCCGCCGCGGCGACGAGCGAGGCCCGCATGAAGGTCCAGGTCGAGGAGCTCTCTCCCATCGAGAAGAAGCTCTCCATCGAGGTCGAGAACGCCCGCGTGGCGGAGGAACTCAACCGCGCGTACACCAAGCTCGGCCAGCAGGTGCGGCTGCCTGGCTTCCGGCAGGGCAAGGTGCCCCGCCGCATCCTTGAGCAGCGCTTCCGCGATCAGGTCGAGGACGAGGTCATCCAGCGCGTCGTCCAGGCGGCGTACGTGGAGGCCATCCGCGAGCACAACGTGGAAGTCGTCGCCAACCCTCAGGTCACCAACTCCGGTATCAAGCCGGACGCACCCTTCACCTTCGAGGCGCGGGTCGAGGTGAAGCCCAAGGTGGAGGCGAAGGACTACGTCGAGCTGCCCCTGGCCAAGGCCGACACCGACGTCACCGACGCGCAGCTGGACGAGCAGCTTCAGCGCATGCGCTCGTCCATGGGCCGCATGGAGCCCGTCACGGACCGCGACACCGCGGCCGCCAATGACCACGTCACCATCGACTTCGAGGCCACCGTCGACGGCCAGCCCTTCCCCGGCAGCAAGGCCGACGGCATCACCGTCCAGGTGCAGCCGGGCGAGCTGGTGGAGTCGAAGATTGCCGCCCTGGAGGGCGTGAAGGTGGGCGAGTCCAAGGACATCGACTACGCCTTCCCGGCGGACTACCGGGTGGAGGAGGTGCGCGGGAAGACGGCGCGCTTCCACATCACCGCGAAGTCCCTCCAGAAGGAAATCACCCCCGAGCTCAACGACGACTTCGCCAAGAACACCGGCATCGCCCAGTCGCTCGACGAGCTGCGCACCAAGATGCGCGAGGACATGCAGAAGGCGCGCAAGCAGCAGGTGGAGGGCGAGGAGCGCGAGGCGCTCATGAAGGCCCTCATCGAGCGCAACGCCTTCGAGGTCCCCCGCGCCATGGTGGAGCGCGCCATGGACTCCATGCTGCGCGGCGCCCTGCAGCAGCTGCAGCGCTCGGGCGTGGACCCCAGCCGTCTGAACCTGGACTTCTCCCGCCTGCGCGAGGAGATGCGCGAGAAGGCCGTCCAGGAGGTGAAGGGCACGCTGCTGTTCGAGGCCATCGCCCAGAAGGAGGGCATCCAGGCCAACGACGCGGACGTGGACGCCCGCATCGAGCAGCTCGCCGCCGAGGCCGGTCAGCCCGTCGCCGCCGTGAAGAAGTACTTCAAGGGCCCGGACGAGCGGCTCGGGTTGTCTCTCCGACTGAGGGAGGAAAAGACGATTGAATTCCTGAGGGGTCGGGCGAAGTATTCGTGAGGTTCTTCATCTGAGTTCGTAAGTCCTCTTGAGGTCGACATGCCCTTCATGCCCGTTCCCTACGTCATCGAGCAGACCCACCGAGGTGAGCGCTCGTACGACATCTACAGCCGGCTCCTGAAGGACCGCATCGTCATGCTGGGCACCGAAATCGATGACGACGTGGCCAACGTCATCGTCGCCCAGCTGCTGTTCCTCGAGTCCGAGGACCCGGACAAGGACATCAACCTCTACGTGAACTCGCCTGGTGGCTCGGTGACGGCCGGCCTCGCCATCTACGACACCATGCAGTACCTGAAGTGTCCGGTGTCGACCATCTGCGTCGGGCAGGCGGCCTCCATGGGGGCCGTCCTCCTGCTCGCCGGTGCCAAGGGCAAGCGCTACTCGCTGCCCTCCAGCCGCATCATGATCCACCAGCCGCTCGGTGGCGTGCGCGGCCAGGCCACGGACATCGAAATCCAGGCCCGGGAAATCCTCCGCATGAAGGCCAAGCTCAACGAACTCATCGTCAAGCACACCGGCCAGACCATCGAGCGGGTGGAAAAGGACACGGACCGCGACTATTTCATGGGCGCGACCGAGGCGAAGGCCTACGGCATCATCGATGAAATCCAGAGCCCCCGGAAGGTCGTCGGGCTGGGCAAGGAAGAGAAGAAGTAGGCGGATGTCCGAGGCCCCGGGTCTCGGAGGGCGGCCGGAGCTCGCGGGAATGCGTCCCCGCGACTCCGGCTTTCTCGTTTCTGCGTCGGTGGCACCGCCCTGTTAAGTACCTGGAAGGTGCGTGGACGTTCCGGACAGGGGCTGACTAGATTGGGCTGGAGGCAGGGGTTGGGGCGGTCTTCAGGCGTGGGGCCTTACAGGCGCAGCGAGGGATGACATGGCGGGCAAGAACGTGGAGAAGCGAGACAACCAGACCCTCTGCTGCTCCTTCTGCGGCAAGTCGCAGAAGGAAGTGAAGAAGCTCATCGCGGGGCCGACGGTCTACATCTGCGACGAGTGCATCGGGCTCTGCAACGACATCATCGCGGAGGAGATCGACCGCGAGGAGACCAAGGACACCAAGCTGCGCATCCCCCGGCCTTCGGAAATCAAGGCCGTGCTGGACGAGTACGTCATCGGCCAGGAGCGCGCGAAGAAGACGCTGTCGGTGGCGGTGCACAACCACTACAAGCGCATCGAGTCCAAGGTCGCCATGGAGGACGTGGAGCTCCAGAAGAGCAACATCCTCCTGCTGGGCCCCACCGGTAGCGGCAAGACGCTGCTCGCGCAGACGCTGGCGCGCATCCTCAACGTCCCCTTCACCATCGCCGACGCCACGTGCCTCACCGAGGCCGGCTACGTGGGCGAGGACGTGGAGAACATCATCGTCAACCTGCTCCAGGCGGCCGACCACGACATCGAGCGGGCGCAGCGCGGCATCGTCTACATCGACGAAATCGACAAGATTGCGCGCAAGTCGGAGAACCCCTCCATCACCCGCGACGTCAGCGGCGAGGGCGTTCAGCAGGCCCTGTTGAAGATCATCGAAGGCACGGTGGCCAACGTTCCGCCCAAGGGTGGCCGCAAGCACCCGCAGCAGGAGTTCCTGCAGGTGGACACCACCAACATCCTCTTCATCTGCGGCGGCGCGTTTGGTGGTCTGGACCAGGTCATCGAGCGGCGGCTGGGCGGGCGCAGCCTGGGCTTCGGCGCGGACATCCAGTCCAAGAAGCAGCGCAACCTCACGGAGCTGCTCAAGCACGTGGAGCCGGAGGACCTGCTCAAGTTCGGCATGATTCCGGAGTTCATCGGTCGCCTGCCCATCATCACCGCGCTGGAGGAGCTGGACGAGCCCGCGCTCATCAACATCCTCAACCAGCCGAAGAACGCGCTCACCAAGCAGTACAAAAAACTCTTCGAGCTGGACGGCGTCGCCCTCAAGTTCACCGACGGCGCGCTGAAGGCCATCGCCGGCGAGGCCATCCGCCGCAAGGCCGGGGCCCGCGGCCTGCGCTCCATCCTCGAGTCGGCCATGCTGGACGTGATGTACGAAATCCCGTCCCGCAAGACGGCCCGCGAGGTGCTCATCTCCGAGGAGGTCATCCTCAAGAAGAGCGAGCCGGTGGTGCTCCACTCGCAGGAGAAGGAGTCCACCGAGCCGAAGAAGGAATCCGCCTAGAGCGCGGACCTTGTGGCCCGCGTGAATCGCGGGCTGATGAAGCTTGACGGGGCGCGTCACGGAGCCAATGAGGCGGCTCCGGCGCGCCCCGCGCGTTAGCAGAGGGGCCGGGCGTTTCCTGCCCCACCACACTTTTTGTGGGACGACCCGGGGCCTTTCTGTATGTGCTGGGGCCCCATGAGAAAGCTGCTCGTCCCTGCGTTGCTGTCCCTCGTCGCGTGCGCCAGCCAGAAGGAAGCGGCGCGTGAGGAGCTTCCGGCGTCCGCGTCCGCGGCGCCGAGCGAACTGACACGGCCGGCCATCCAGGCGTCGGCCCAGGAGTCCTCGCGAATGAACTACCCGGCGACCCGGGCCGAGCCCGTGGTGGACGCGCTGCATGGCGCGCAGGTGGCGGACCCCTACCGGTGGCTGGAGGACGAGAAGGCCCCCGAGGTCCAGACGTGGATGAAGGCGCAGGACGCGCTGGCGCGCGGAGAGCTCGCGAAGATGCCGGGCCGCGACGCGCTCGCCAGCCGCTTCCGCGAGCTGTTCTACACGGACTCCATCTCCCCGCCGTCGCGCCGCAACGGCCGCTTCTTCTACGTCCGCACCCACAAGGACAAGGAGAAGTCCGTCGTCTACTGGCGGGACGGCGAGCACGGCACGGAGAAGGTGCTGTTGGATCCGAACACCTGGAGCAAGGACGGCACCCTCTCCATGGGCATGTGGGCGCCCTCGTGGGACGGCAAGAAGGTGGTGTTCTCCCAGAAGCCCAACGCCGCGGACGAGGCGGTGCTCCATGTCATGGACGTGGACACGGGCGAGTGGTCCAAGGTCGACGTGATTGAGGGCGGCAAGTACGCCTCGCCCAAGTGGACGCCGGACAACAAGGGCTTCTATTACGAGTGGCTGCCCACGGACCCGAGCATCCCCGTGGACGCGCGGCCCGGCTACACCACCATCCGCTACCACGTGCTGGGCACGGACCCGACGAAGGACGCGCTGGTGCACCCGCGCACGGGGGACCCCACCACCTTCCTCCAGTCCGACTTGAGCCGGGACGGCAAGTACCTCTTCGTCTACGTCATCCGCGGCTGGAGCGAGAACGACATCTACTGGAAGCGGCCGGGCGAGAAGGACTTCCGCCTGCTCGTGAAGGGGCAGGGCGCCAAGTACGAGCTGCAGGCGTGGAAGGACCGCTTCTACGTCACCACGGACGAGGGCGCCCCGCGCCAGCGCGTCTTCGCGGTGGACCCGGCGAAGCCCGAGCGCGCCGCGTGGAAGGAAATCGTCCCCGAGGACCCGGTGGCCTCCCTGCAGGGCGCCAAGGTCGTCGGTGGGCACCTGGCGATGGAGTACCTCAAGGACGCCACCACCGAGGTGCGCGTGGCCACCCTGGAGGGCAAGCCGGTGCGCACGGTGCAGCTGCCGGGCGTGGGAGCCGCTTCCAACCTGGTGGGTCTGGAGGACCTGGACGAGGCGTACTTCATCTTCACGTCCTTCACGACGCCGCGGCTCGTCTACAAGACGTCCGTCAGCACCGGGAAGTCCGAGGAGTGGGCCCGCGTGGAGCTGCCCATGGACCCGGACGCCTACACGGTGCAGCAGGTCTTCTATCCGTCGAAGGACGGCACCCGGGTGCCGATGTTCCTCGTGTACCGCAAGGGCCTGAAGCAGGACGGCACCGCGCCCACGCTCCTCTACGGGTACGGCGGCTTCAATGTGAATATGGAGCCCACCTTCCGGGCGAGCATCCTGCCCTGGCTGGACGCGGGCGGCGTGTACGCGGTGGCCAACCTGCGCGGCGGCGGCGAGTACGGGAAGTCCTGGCACGACGCCGGCCGCCTGGAGCACAAGCAGAACGTCTTCGACGACCTGCACGCGGCGGCCGAGTACCTCGCCCGCGAGAAGTTCACGCAAGCCCGGCGCCTGGCCATCTACGGCGGCAGCAACGGCGGCCTGCTGGTGGGCGCGGCGATGACGCAGCGCCCGGAGCTCTACGGTGCCGTGGTGTGCGCGGTGCCGCTCTTGGACATGGTGCGCTACCACCTCTTCGGGAGCGGCCGGACGTGGATTCCGGAGTACGGCTCGGCGGAGAAGGCCGAGGAGTTCAAGACGCTGTTCGCCTACTCGCCCTACCACCACGTGCGGCCGGACGTGCGCTACCCCGCGCTGCTGATGATGTCGTCGGACCATGACGACCGGGTGGACCCCATGCACGCCCGCAAGTTCGTGGCGGCGGTGCAGAACGCGTCGGGCAACCGCTCGGCTGCCCTGCTGCGAATCGAGGCGAATGCAGGCCACGGTGGCGCGGATCAGGTGGCCAAGCAGATTGAGTCCAGCGCGGATCTCTACGCTTTCCTCTTCCACGTGCTGGAGGTGCAGATGCGCCAGGGTGGGGTGGCTGCGCAGGGCCGCTGACATACCGGGCGGACGCCCGGGGAGGCTACGGGTGTTCCCTTGATGGCAGGACACCGTTCCCCAATCTTGAGGCGGGGAACGGCGCCCGAAATCGCCGTGTTATAGACGTGCTTCACCCCGTGTGCGCGCTCTCCAGGCGGGCAGGCGGGCAACTCTTCAATGGCCTGTCTCCCCGGCAGGCCAGCAGGTGGCGGATACATGTTCTTCGGACGTGACGACAAGAAGGAAGCCCAGAAGCGCGGACTCACAGTCCCGCTCTTGCCCCTTCGGGACATCATCGTGTTCCCGCACATGGTGGTGCCGCTGTTCGTCGGCCGGGAGAAGTCCATCGCGGCTTTGAAGGACGCGATGGCGCACAAGGGGCCGGACGACAAGGCCGTCATCCTGCTGGCCGCGCAGAAGAAGGCCAAGACCAACGACCCCACCCCGGACGACATCTTCCACTTCGGTACGCTGGGACACGTCATCCAGCTCCTCCCCCTGCCTGACGGCACGGTGAAGGTGCTGGTCGAAGGCGTGCGCCGCGCCCGGGTGAAGAAGTTCCACCCCAACGACGCCTTCTTCATGGTGGAGGTCGAGGAGGTCGAGGAGCAGACCGAGAAGAGCGTGGAGCTGGAGGCGCTCGTTCGCAGCGTCCACTCCGTGTTCGAGGCCTTCGTCAAGCTCAACAAGCGCATCCCGCCTGAGATGCTCATGCAGGTGGCGAGCATCGACGACCCGGCGCGGCTCGCGGACACCATCGTCGCGCACCTCTCGCTGAAGCTGAATGACAAGCAGGCCCTGCTCGAGACGGAGTCCCCGGCCAAGCGCCTGGAGAAGCTCTACGAGCTGATGCAGGGTGAGATCGAGATTCTCCAGGTGGAGAAGAAGATCCGCACGCGCGTCAAGAAGCAGATGGAGAAGACCCAGAAGGAGTACTACCTGAATGAGCAGATGCAGGCCATTCAGAAGGAGCTGGGTGAGCGCGACGAGTTCAAGAACGAAATCCAGGAGATTGAAGAGAAGCTGAAGAACAAGCGGATGAGCAAGGAGGCCACGCTCAAGGTCAAGAAGGAGCTGAAGAAGCTCCGGATGATGAGCCCGATGAGCGCCGAGGCCACGGTCGTCCGCAACTACATCGACTGGATCATCAGCCTGCCCTGGTACGACGAGACCCAGGACCGCCTGGACGTCACCGAGGCGGAGCGGGTGCTCAACGAGGACCACTACGGCCTGAAGAAGCCGAAGGAGCGCATCCTCGAGTACCTGGCGGTGCAGCAGCTGGTGAAGAAGCTCAAGGGCCCCGTGCTGTGCTTCGTGGGTCCTCCGGGCGTGGGCAAGACGTCGCTGGCGCGCTCGATTGCTCGGGCCACCGGCCGCAAGTTCGTGCGTCTGTCATTGGGCGGCGTGCGTGACGAGGCGGAGATTCGCGGCCACCGGCGCACGTACATCGGCGCGATGCCGGGCAAGCTCATCCAGTCGCTGAAGAAGGCGGGCAGCAACAACCCCGTCTTCCTGCTCGACGAAATCGACAAGATGTCCACCGACTTCCGAGGCGACCCGAGCGCGGCGCTGCTGGAGGTGCTGGACCCCGAGCAGAACCACAACTTCAACGACCACTACCTGGACCTCGACTACGACCTGTCCAAGGTGATGTTCATCTGCACCGCGAACACGATGCACAACATCCCCGGTCCGCTGCAGGACCGCATGGAAGTGATTCGCATCGCGGGCTACACGGAGCCGGAGAAGCTCTCGATTGCCCGGCGCTACCTCATCCCGAAGGAGCAGGAGGCCAACGGGCTGGCGGACGTGAAGGTGGACATCAGCGACCCCGCGCTGCGGACCATCATCCACCGCTACACGCGTGAGTCGGGCGTGCGCTCGCTCGAGCGTGAGATTGGCGGCGTGTTCCGGAAGATTGCCCGCGACGTGCTGAAGAACGGCAAGCGCGACATGGCGGTCGACCGGAAGCTGGCGATGAAGTTCCTGGGCACCCCGCGCTACCGCTACGGCATGGCGGAGACCGAGGACCAGGTGGGCATCGTCACCGGCCTTGCGTGGACGGAGCTGGGCGGTGAAATCCTCACCACCGAAGCCACCATCATGCCGGGCAAGGGCAAGCTCATCATCACCGGCAAGCTGGGTGAGGTGATGCAGGAGTCCGCGCAGGCGGCCATGTCCTACGTGCGCAGCCGCGCCGAGCGGTTCGGCATCGACAAGAAGGTGTTCGAGAACTACGACATCCACGTCCACCTGCCGGAGGGCGCGATTCCGAAGGACGGCCCCTCCGCGGGCGTCACCATCTGCACGGCGCTGGTGAGCGCGCTGACGCGCACGCTGATTCGGCGCGACGTGGCGATGACGGGTGAAATCACCCTGCGCGGGCGGGTGCTGCCCATTGGCGGCCTGAAGGAGAAGACGCTGGCCGCGCACCGGGCGGGCATCAAGACGGTCCTGATTCCGAAGGCGAACAAGAAGGACCTGAAGGACATCCCGCTGAAGATTCGCAAGCAGCTGCGCATCATCCCGGTGGAGTTCGTGGACGAGGTGCTCCGCGAGGCGCTGGTGCTGGAGAAGCCGGAAGAGTTCGGCCGCAAGCCCACCAGCGACGGCGCGAAGTCGACGCCGTCGTCGGAGCTGGCGTCCGCGTCTACTCCGGCCGTGGCCCCGGCGTAACGCCGGGCGGCACGGGTTGAAGGCCCCTTCTCGGGGGCACTGAGTTGAAGAGAAGCCAGGATGCCGGACGACCGAGGTCGCCGGACTCCTGGCTTCTCTCTTTCCGGGCTCCGGGCGCTTCGGGGTACAACGGGCCCCGGTGGCCTCCCGCGCTCGACTCCGGTGGACGTTCCTCGTGTTGGTCCTGGCGGCCACGGCCTGTGGGCCGTGCGGCTTCCAGCCAGACCCCGGCGTGAAGGTGGTGGTGCCGTCCATGCCCACCACACTGGACTGGAGCCACTCGGACCCGGAGAGCTGGGCGAACTATCCCGTCATGCTCGCCACCCAGCGCGGGCTCACCGTGCTGGGGGCGGACTACTCCGTGCAGCCCGGCCTGGCCGAGCGCTGGGAGCGTGTTACCGACGACCAGGGCCGCGAGGTCTACACCTTCCACCTGCGACCGGACGTGCGCTGGTCGGACGGCTCGCCGCTCACCGCGCATGACTTCGTCATCGGCTGGCGGCGCGCGCTGCGCGGACGTGAGCGCGGAGAGATGGTGGACCTGGCGGGCGCGGCCGACGCACTGGCGGCCCAGGAGCGCGGTGCCCCCGAGGCCGAGGTGCGCGCCGCGCTGGAGCGCGTGGGCGTGGAGGCCGTGGACGCGCACACCCTGCGGGTGACGCTGGCCCGGCCACGCAGCTACTTCCTGGCCCGCGTGGCCAATGTCTACATCTTCTACCCCGCGCCCTCGGCGGACCTGGAGGGGAAGTCCGACGAGGACGTGCGCGACTACTTCGACCGGCCGCGTGACGGGCGCCCGCTGGCACTGGGGCCATACCGGGTGGAGCGCTGGGACCGCGCCGGCGAGCGCGTGCGGCTGGTCTACAACCCGGCCACCGCCTTCCCTCCGCCGCTGCAGCCTGGCGAGACGCCCGCGCCCGTCATCACGCTGATGAAGTCTGAGATTGGCCCCGCGCTGTACGAGCGCGGCCGGGTGGACTTCGTGTTCATGGACAGCGCCGCGTCGCTGCGCATGCGCCGGCCGGAGGACCTGCAGCGCGAGCCGCTGCTGTCCACGTACTTCCTCGCCTTCAACACCGAGCGTCCTCCGCTGAACCGGCCCGAGGTGCGGCGCGCGCTGGCCCGCGCGCTTGACAGGGATGCGCTGATGGCCGGACTGCTGCCGGCGGCCCGGACGTCCAACGTGTTGCTGCCACCGGAGCTGCCCGGTGCCGCCACGCCCGAGGAGGCCGCGCGCCTGCCGAGCTACGCCCCCGAGGCTGCGAAGGCCGAGCTGGCCCGCGTGCCTGGGTTGGACCGGCCGCTGCGGCTCGTCTACCGGCAGGGCGACGGGTTCCTCCCGGAGGTGGCCATCGCGGAGCGCGTGGCGGCGCAGCTGGCGCGGGTGGGCGTGCAGGTGGTGCTGGATGCGCGCTCGGACTTCTCGGCGGAGATTGCGCGGCGCTCGGCGGAGGGGCCTCGCGTGTATGACCTGTATCTGCGCCGCCTGGGGGGGGACTACGCGCACCCGAACACCTTCTTCACCCTGTTCGAGAAGGAGGGCAACCACCAGACGGGCTGGGAGACGCAGGCCGGTGGCGAGCCCATGGCTCGCTTCGAGCGGCTGCTCGAGGCGGGCGACGGCGAGCCGGACGAGGAGAAGGCTCGCGCGCTGTATGCCCAGGCTCAGGAGGTGCTGGTGGGCGAGCAGGCGGTCATTGCGCCCATCTACCATCCGGACCGCTACTTCCGCGTCCGGGCTCGGCTGCGCGGGCTGGACGTAGACCCCTTCAACTTCCTCGCGCTGCGTGCATTGCGGCTGGCTCCCGCGACGGAAGCCCAGGCGGGAGTCGCCCCATGAGCCTGCTGCCGCGATGGTGCGTTGCCCTGTTGGCGGAATGGCTTCGTCTCGGGGATTCATTCGAGCTCGGGGGCGGCCCCGCCCGGCGCCCGGTGGACGCGGAAGGAACGTTCATTCCGCGAGCCCGCCGCCCGATGGAAGCGGAAGGAACGTTCATTCCGCGAGCCCGCCGCTCGGACGGGCGGGGCGGAGTGCCAGGGGCCTCTCGCGTCCTGAGTCAGACGCGGCGGGACACATGGTGGCTGTCGCGACAGCGCATGGCCTTGCTTGCGGGGTGGCTTTGCTTCGCGGAAGCGGGCCGCTCCGGAGTGACGCCATGAGGCTCGTGACGCAGCGGTTGGCTCGGCAGCTGGTGCTGGTGCCCCTCGTGGCGGTGGCCTCGTACTTCCTCATGGCCTCGCTGCCGCTCACCACGGAGACGGATGCCAAGCGGCAGGTCTCCAAGGAACTGGCCGCCTCGTACCAGCGCGACCTCGGCATCGGCGAGCCACTGGGCTTCATGCGTCCCTGGCAGAAGCTCTTCCGCGGCGAGCGGCTGGGCACCAGCGCGCAGGGCATCACCGGCGACGAGCTGCTGCTGAAGCTCTCCGGCAGCGTGGGCGTGGGGTTGATGGCACTGCCGCTCGCGTTGGCTTGGGCGCTCGGCTTCGCGCTGCTTCGCACGCGGTGGCGTCGAGGGAAGTGGGCGACACTGGGGGACGTGGTACCGGCGGTGGCCTTCGGCACGCCGGTCTTCATTCCCGCGCTGTTGCTGGCTCCCAGCGTGGTGGAGCGCGGGAACATGCTGCCGGAGTTGTGCGCGGCGCTCTGTACCTCGGTGTGGCCCGGCATCTTCCTGGGCACGCTGGTGGGGGACTCGCTGGAGACGGAGCTGTCTCGCGACTACGTGCGCACCGCGCTGGGCAAGGGCCTGACCTACGGCACGGTGCTCCGTCGTCACGTGCTGCCCAACGTGTGGCCCGCGATGCTCGACGCCGTGGGGCCGGTGGCCACCTCGCTGCTCGCCGGCTCGTTCGCCGCGGAGCGCGTCTTCGGCCTGCCGTACTTCGGCCAGCTCTACGTGCTGGCGGTGCTCAACAAGCAGGTGGCCGTCGTCGTGGTGGCCACCACCACCTTCGCGTCGCTGCTCGTCCTCGTGAGCCTCGCGGTCGAGGTGCTTCGCTACGCGGTGGACCCTCGCTCCCGGGAGGCCACGACATGAGCCGCGTTCCCTCGCGAGCCCGCTTCGGCCTGGCGCTCCTGATTGGCCTGGGCGTGCTCAGCCTCGTCGCGGGCCGCCTCTTCCCGGAGGCTCTCGCCAGCACCTGCCCGCTGGGCATGGACCCCACGCGCCCCGACCGCACCGTGTGCGAGCTCGCCTTCGGTGGGCTCTGGGTGTCCCTCGCCGTGGGCCTCGCGGCGGGCGCGCTGTCCACGCTCATCGGCCTCGCCGTGGCCGCGGTGGCGCGCCTCTCCGGTGGCACCGTGGAGCAGGCCCTGCTGCGCGCGGTGGACGCCGTCTTCGCATTGCCCGACGTGCTGGTGGTCATGGTGCTCCAGCTCGCGGGCCAGTCCCTCTCGGACGCGGGGGCGGGCGGAGGACTCGGCCCCTTCGGGCTCATGGTCGCTTCACTCGCCCTGGTCGGCTGGGCGGGCCCGGCGCGCATGTTCCGCAACCGGCTGGCCACGCTGGAGTCGCAGGAGTACGTCGCGGCCGCCCGGGCGCTCGGCGGGGGAGGGGTCCACCTGTTGCGCGTCCACCTGTGGCCCGCGCTGCGCCCCTTCGCGCTGGCCGTGTTCCTCAGCCGCCTGCCCGCCGCCATCCTCACCGAGTCCACCGTGAGCTTCTTCGGCATCGCTCGCATGGAGCCCATGTCCCTGGGCCGCTACCTGGGCACCAGCTACGCGGCCCTCATCTACGAGGGCGGCGGTCGCGTGGTGCTGCCCGCGTGGGCGCTGCTGGTGCTGCTGGTGCTCGGTGCCTCGCTTGCTTCCCAGGCGCTCTCGGCGGCCCCTCGCCGCGCCGCCTGAGGGAGGTCTCAGGGGTGGGAGAGGCACCTGCTCCCGTGGAATGCCCAACGTTGGGGGGTGGGTTTCCATCACACGGAAACCTTTTGCCCACCGGTGCACTCATGTCCCTCCCCACCGTCGAAGAGCTGCCCATCTCCACCGGCCACGACTCGAGCGAGCGCACCACGCGCAGCGACGACTTGAAGCTCGAACCGGCGCGCGGCGCGGTGCTCGTCGTCGAGGACGACCCGACGCACCGGGAAATCCTCGTGGAGATGCTCGCGGGCTGGGGCTACGAGCCGCTCCCCGTGGGCAGCGCGGAGGAGGCGGAGTTCGCCGTGCGCAACAAGCGCATGGACGCCGCCGTCGTCGACGTCTTCCTGCCCGGTCGCAGCGGCGCCACGCTCATGTCCAAGCTGCGCGAGCGCTTCCCCCAGGCGGTGCTCATCGGCGTGAGCGCCATGAGCGACGCGGCCATGGCGCGCAAGTGCAAGGGCCTGGGCGCGGACCTCTTCATCGGCAAGCCCCTCAACCCCGAGAAGCTCGCCGAGGCGCTCCAGTCCAGGCACACGAGCTGGCACTGACGTCGCCCTCATGCTGCGGGGGTGGACGGCCCGGAACCCGGGGTACGGGTTCCGGTTGCGCCGTCCCCGCGAACGGTTGATGCTCCTCTCGTGAAGAACCTTGCTCCCGGACTCCTGCTGGCCATGCCCCAGCTCGGGGACCCGAACTTCTACCGCTCGGTCATCTTGATGATCGAGCACGGGGAGACGGGCTCCATGGGGCTCGTCATCAACCGGGGGGCCCCCCTCACGCTCGGTGAGCTGGCGCGCGGCCAGAACATGGGCATCGCCTCGGCGCGGACGGAGCAGTCCGTCTTCGTGGGCGGCCCCGTGGAGCCGCAGCGCGGCTTCGTCCTGCACGATGACCCGGAGCAGACCGAGAAGCACCCGGTGCTGCCCGGCCTGTTCCTGAGCGTCACGCTGGACGCGCTGGGGCCGCTGTTGGAGAACCCCTCGCGGCGCCTGCGCTTCTGCCTGGGCTACGCGGGCTGGGGCCCCAAGCAGCTGGAGAGCGAGATTGCCGCCGGCTCCTGGCTCTTCGCCGAGGCGACCGCCGAGGCGGTGCTGGGCCTGGAGCCCTCGAAACTGTGGGAGACCACGTTGCGTGGCATGGGCGTGGACCCGGCCATGCTGGTGATGGGAAGGGGGATGAACTGATGCTCGACGCCGACTTCGTCAGGACTCGCATTCTCGAGGCCCTGCCGGGCTCCGAGGTGGAGGTTAGAGATACCACCGGGACGGGAGACCACTTCGAGGCGCGGGTGGTGAGCCCCGCCTTTGCTGGCAAACCCATGGTGCAGCAGCACCAGCTCGTCTATGCGCCCCTGCAGCAGTGGCTGAAGACGGGCGAGCTGCACGCCCTCGCGCTGAAGACCTATTCGCCCGAGCAGTGGCAGAAGCTCGGCCAACGCTAGCTAGAAGGAGACGCTGTCGATGACCCCTGAGCTCAAGGCCCGGCTGGAGAAGGAAACCCAGTCGCACAAAATCGTCCTGTTCATGAAGGGCAACGCCCTCTTCCCGCAGTGCGGCTTCTCCGCGCGGGCGCTGCAGCTGTTGCAGCCCTACGGCGAGGTCCACACGGTGGACGTGCTGGCGGACCCCGAGGTGCGCCAGGGCATCAAGGACCTCACGAACTGGCCCACCATTCCGCAGATCTTCATCAACGGGCAGTTCGTCGGCGGCTCCGACATCCTCATGGAGCTGGCCGAGCGCGGTGAGCTGGCGGACGTGGTCGCCGGCAAGTCCCCGGCCTGACGGGGCTCGCGGGCCTTGGGGGGAGGGGGAGACCGACTCCCCCCGGTGCGGCTAGAATGGTTCGCCGCTGCCCCGAGGAACCGCCGTGGTCACCGCAACACAACCCAACAATTCCGAGAAGCAGGACGACACCGTCGAAGCGCCGGGAACCCCGGCCGCCTCCGGGAACGTCCCCGTCGCCGATACCAATGCCGCCGTTGCGCTGAAGGACACCGCGCTCCCGGCCACCGCGCCCAACGTGGCGGTGGACCCGGACGACCTGGTGGCCACGGCGAAGACGCCCACCCTCATGGAGAAGGTGCAGGACTTCCGCACCCGCCACGAGAAGTGGGAGATGGCGGTCTTCTTCTTCGGCGGCTTCATCTACGACATCGTCTCGCTCAGCCGCATCGACGACACGCTGACGCAGGTGCAGAGCTTCGCGTACCTGCTCATCCTGACCTCGCTGCTGCTCTTGGAGCAGCGCTTCCCGGACGGCACGGAGCCGCCGAAGCTGCTGGCGAAGGTGTGGCGCTGGCGCGAGGACGCGGTGCACTTCTTCTTCGGAAGCCTGCTCAGCGTCTTCATGCTGATTCTGTTCAAGGCCACGTCGGGCTTCACGCCCTACCTGTTCGTGGTGGGCCTGTTCGCGCTGCTGGTGGCCAACGAGCTGCCGCGCTTCCGGCAGGTGGGCCCCGTCATCCGCGTGGTGCTGCTCAGCCTGTGCGTGACGCTGTACTTCGCGTGCCTCTTGCCCGTGCTGATTGGCCGCATGGGCTTCTGGGTGTTCCTGCTGGCCGTGGCCCTGGGCTGCGCGAGCGTCTTCGGGCTGATGCGCCTGATTGAGCGCTGGCGTCCGGACGTGGAGTTCCTGGTCCGCAACGTGGCCATCCCCGGCTTCGGCGTGCAGGGCGTGCTGCTGGTGCTCTACCTGGTGGGCGTGATTCCGCCGCTGCCGGTGGCCGTGCAGTTCGCGGACATCTACCACAAGGTGGAGCGGGTCAGCCCCGGCGTGTACCAGCTGTCCGCGGTGGACGACTCCGTCTGGTTCAAGCCGTGGACGTGGTTCGGCCCGGACTTCCTGATGCAGCCGGGCGACAAGCCGTACTACTTCTTCCGCATCTTCGCGCCCAAGGGCTTCGCGCCCTACAAGGTCCGCGTGCGCTGGTACTACGACCACCCCGACAAGGGTTGGACGACGTTCGGCAGCGGCTTCATGCTCAACGTGAGCAGCAACGGGACGGACGGCGGCTACCGCTCCTTCGCGACGACGTCCAACCTGAAGCCCGGCGACTGGCGCGTGGTGCTGGAGACCGAGGACGGGCACGAAATCCACCGCATCAACTTCTCGGTGGGCCCGGACGCGCGCCCCGAGCCGCGCCAGTACAAGCTGGAGTACTCCACCCTCAAGGTGATGAGTCCGCTGTCACCCGAGGACTGGGAGAAGACGCGCAGCAAGACGGCCACGCCGAAGCCCGCGGCCGGTGCAGCGCCCGAGCCGGCGCCAGGCGCGGTGGGGACGGAGCCCGGCGAGACGGCGCCGTAGCACCGTCCTCCGGGCCCTCAAGGGAGAAGGCCGCTACTTCTTCGCGGTCTTCCACACGGACTTCATCCACGCCTCCACGTCCTTCGCGGTGCGGGGAATCTTTCCGGAGAGGACCTTGCAGCCGCGCGCGGTGACGACGACGTCGTCTTCAATCCGCACGCCGATGCCGCGGTAGCGCCGCGGCACGGTGAGGTCGTCCGTCTGGAAGTACAGGCCGGGCTCCACCGTCAGCACCATGCCGGGCTGAAGCTTGCCGTACTTGTACGCCTCCTGCCGCGCCTGGGCGCAGTCGTGCACGTCCAGGCCCAGCATGTGGCTGACGTTGTGCAACGAGTAGCGCTTGTAGAACTGGTGCTCGTCCTTGAGTGCCTCCTCGGCGCTCTCCAGGATGCCGAGCGACTCCAGGCCCTTCGCCAGCACGCGCATGGCCACGCGGTTGGGCTCCATGAAGTCGTTGCCCGGCTTCACCGCGGCAATCGCCTGGTCCTGTGCCTCCAGCACCAGCTCGTAGATTTCGCGCTGCTCCTTCGAGAACTTCCCGGAGAGGGGCAGGGTGCGGGTGATGTCCGCCGTGTAGAGCGTGTGGCCCTCCACGCCCGCGTCCAGCAGGAGCAAATCCCCCGGGACGAGCGGCCCGTCATTGCGCGTCCAGTGCAGCACGCACGCGTGCGAGCCGCTGGCGGCGATGGTGCCGTAGCCCACGTCGTTGCCCTCCACGCGGGCGCGCAGGTTGAAGATGCCCTCCACGTAGCGCTCCGACTTCGCCGTCTTCAGGCCGCGGATGACGTCCTCGAAGCCGCGCTGGGTGGAGTCGATGGAGGCCTGCAGCTCGCGCAGCTCCTGCGCGTCCTTGAGCAGCCGCATCTCGGAGAGGGCCTGGGCCATGGCCTTGTCGCGCTCTCCGCCCTCGGGAATCGCGGTGTCCACCTTGGGCGAGAAGTTGCGCAGCACGCGCGTGGGCCGGCTGACGGCGCCGTGCAGGCCAGCGAGGTAGTCCTTCAGCCCGTCGAGGCCGCGCGCCTCGTCCACGCCGAAGCGGGCCTGGCTCTCCTTCACGCCCAGGCGCGGGCCCACCCACAGCTCGCCCTTCACGCGGTCCGTGAAGAAGGTGGCGTCACTGCGGCCCGGGTTGGGCTCCACGAAGAGGAGGTCGGTGTGGCCGCCGCCCTCCTTCGGCTGGAGGATGAGGACGCAGTCCGGCTCGGTGTTGCCGGTGAGGTAGTAGAAGTCGGTGCCCGGCCGGAAGCGGTAGTAGGTGTCGTTGGCGCGCACCTTCTCGTGGCCGGTGGGGATGATGAGCGTCTCGCCGGGGAACAGCTTGGAGAGGGCGCGGCGGCGGGCGCGGAAGGCGTCGGCGTTCTTCAGCTTGGGAGGCAGCTTCTTCGCGCCCGGCTTCCAGCGCTTCACCATGAAGTCGAGCAGGGCCGGGGGTGGCACCGTGTCGTGGCTGGCGGGCTTCGCGGGCGCGGCCTGAGGCTCGGAGGTGACGAGGGGCTGCTGCTCACCCACGGCGGGCTGCGAGGTGCCGTCGGCGGCGGGGGCGGTGGCGGAGGGGTTGGACGTGGCCATGGCGTGTGACTTTTCAACAGCGCCCGGCAACGCTTCAAGTCCGAGATGGCTCCTGACGCGGAGCAGTGTCCTCTCGCAGAAGGGCCACCTGCCCCAGGAGGACGGGGACGGCCGTCTCCACCCGGAGGATGCGCGGGCCCAGGGAGAAGGGGCGGAAGCCATGGGCCTCGAGGAGGTCGGCTTCGAAGGGGACCCAGCCGCCGTCGGGGCCGATGGCCAGCACCACCCGCTCGGCCGTGTCCGCCCCGGCCGCGCGCAGGGGCTGCTTCGCGGGCGGGTGGGGGAGCAGCCGGACGGCGCCCGGGCCGAAGAGGGCGGCCGACTCGTCCTCGACGAAGGGGCGGAAGCGCTCGCGGATGAGGACCTCCGGCAGGTGCGTGTCCCGGGCCTGCTCCAGGCCCTGGAGGAGCAGCTCGCGCACGAAGGCGGCGTCCAGCACCTTGGAGTCGAAGTAGCTCTTCTCCACGCGGGCCGCGTTGACCAGCACCACGCGGTCCACGCCTAGCGAGGCCACCGCGGGGAGGACCTTCTTGAGGGCTTTGGGGCGGGGGATGGCGAGGAGCAGGTCTACGCCCGCTCGGGGGGGCGGCGGGTCGGTGAGGGAGACGCGCAGGTGCAGGACGCCGGCGCTGTTCTCCAGCACCTCGCCGGTGCCGGTGAGGCCGCCCAGGCGGCCCACGCGCAGGGACTCGCCGGGCTCGGCGCGCAGCACCTCGCGGGCGTGCTGGGCCCGGCGTCCGGTGAGGCGGGCGGTGCCGTCCGGGAGGAAGTCCTCGTCGAAGAGCAGGAGCAGATTCACGGGGCTTCTGTACTCCGTCACCCGGGGGCTTGGGGGGGACATCTTGGGCCGGGACTCCAGGGTACGGGAGCCGTGGGTCGGCTGCCTCCCCGGTCGGCCTCCGCACGGCCTGTCGGCAGTGCTTGCCCCTCTCCGGGGCGTACCGTAAAGGCTGACTGTGCGTAACTTGTGTCTTCGCTGCCGCCGTCCCGAGAGTACCTGCTACTGCGCGCAACTGCCGCCCCCGCTGGAGACCCGGACGCGCGTCGTCTTCCTCCAGCATCCGCGTGAGCGGCGCGTGGCCATTGGCACGGCACGCATGGCCCGCCTGGCGCTGCGCAATGCCGAGCTGCACGAGGGCGTGGACTTCACCGACCACGCGCGGCTGGCGCAGCTGGCGGCGAAGCCGGAGTCGGTGGCCGTGCTCTTCCCGGGCGACAATGCCATCACGGTGGAGGAGGCCAGCAGGAATCCGCCGGAGACCATCATCGTCGTGGACGGCACGTGGCCCCAGGCGAAGAAGGTCGTCTCGCGAAACCCGCTGCTCGCCAGCCTGCCGCGCATCAGCTTCGTGCCCCGCCGGCCGAGCAACTACCGCATCCGCGCCGAGCCCGCGGACCACTGTGTCTCCACCATCGAGGCCGTGGTGGAGATGCTGGGCATCCTGGAGGGGGACCCGGAGCGCTTCGACACCATGCTCAAGGCCTTCGAGTACATGGTGGACACGCAGCTGGAGCGGCAGTCGCAGCGGACGTCGCCGAACCGCCGCCGCATCTACTTCGGCCCGTGGCGTCCGCCGCTGGAGCTGCGCACGCTGGCCGACCGCTTCGAGAACCTCGTCGTCTTCTACGGCGAGGCCAACGCGCACCCGACTGGAACGAACATTCCTTCCGAGTTGGTCCACGCGGTGGCCTGCCGCCCGGCCACGGGAGAGCGCTTCGAGGCCGTCATCGCCCCCGAGCAGCCGCTGGCGCGCAGCACGCCGCTGCACGTGGAGTTGCCCGAGGAGGTGCTGTTCGCGGGAGAGCCCCGCACGCAGGCGCTGGCGCGGTTCGAGGCGTTCCTCCGCCCCGATGACGAGCTGGCCGTGTGGACCACCTTCGCGCTGGACTTGCTGTGGGAGGGAGGCGTCACCCGGCGGCCGGCGCGCAACGTGCGACTGGCCACGGCGCGCGCGCTGAAGGGCAAGGCGGGCGGGGTGGAGCAGGCCATGGAGTTGCTGCAAGGACCGGAGGTGCCCGACTGGGCTCCCGGGCGCGCGGGCCGGCGCATCCGTGCGCTCGAGTCCGTGGTGCGCGAGCTGGTGGCGCGGGGGAATGCCACGGAGCCGCCGCAGAAGCTGCAGCGCACCGGCTCGGACGGCTGACCCCGGCGGCGCGCCGAGGACTTCAGGGGAGGCGCCCGGTGCGGCCTCCCGGATTCAGCGGCGCCGTGGGAAGTCGTTGAGGGCCTGTCGGTGGGTCCAGCCGAGGGGCGTGCTGAGGGTTCTTCTTGGCCAGGCACTGCGCTCGAAGCTGGCGCGCCTGGTCGCGGTGGTCCGCACGCGGGCTCCGCTGTGCAATCTCGTCCAGGCCCACCAGGAAGCTCTCGCACGTGCGGGGGCTCATCTGGAGCCGCGCGTACCCCAGGAAGCGCTCGTCCGCGTTGCCCGACAGCAGGGCCATGGGAATCAGCGGCTTCTTCTTCTCCTTCGTGGGCCGCTCCGCCACGGCGGTGGGAGGCGGTGGGGCAGGGGGCTCGGCCATCTTCGGGGGCAGCTGCTCCGTCACGGACTTCGCGGGGTAGGGCGCGAACTCCTGGTCGGGGTCCACTTCGGAGGGCACCGCGCCCTTGGACGGAGACACCTCGGCCACCACCTGCGTGCGAGCAGGGATTTCTTCCGGCGGCGGGGCCTGCTCCTGCTGTGGGGACTGCTTGCTTTCAGGGCGTGACACCTGCGGCCGCGTCTCCTTCATGGCCACCACCGGCTTCTCCGTGGCCGGAGCCTGCACCACCGCGTCGGGTGCGCTCAGCTCCGCGAAGGCCCGCTGGTCGGGCTCGGATACCGGCGCGTGCTTCAAAGTCTGCTTCCGCGAATCCAGCTCCACCCGCTCGCCCGCGCTCACCAGTCGCGGAGGCTGGCCCTCCACCTCCACGCGCACGCGTCCTTCCGCCACGGCCACCGCCGCTCCGTGCTCGGTGTGCTCCACCGTGAAGACGGTGCCCACCACGGACACGCGCAGGCCCGCCGCCTCCACCAGGAAGCCCTCGCGCTGCGCATGCGAGGCCTGCACCGACAGCCGGCCCCGACGCACCGTGAGGTGGACGTCGCGCGCCTCCGCTCGGGACAGCTCCACCTCCGAGCCCGCCGACAGCCGCACCCGGCTCGCGTCCGGCAGCCGCAGCAGCGCCGTGGCGCGCGCGGGCGTCCGGACCGCGACACCCGAGCGCAGCTTCGTGCCCGCCTGGAGCGTCTGCTCCGCGCCGCCTGCCTCGCGCACCATCGCGCCCGAGGTGCTCTCCGCCTGCGCCGTATCGGTGCTGCCGGTGCCTTCACGCGGCAGCTCCGCCAGGACGCCAGCACCGTCGCGCACCGTCCCCACCTGGGGCGTGCCCGCGTGCTCCACCTGGGGCGTGCCCGCGTGCTCCACCTGGGGCGTGCCCGGAGCACCGTCCCCGTCGAGCACCGCCACCGTCGTGCCCGGGGCCACGTCCGGCGTCCGCAACATCCAGAAGCCCAGCATCGCCGCGCAGGCCCCCGCGAGCAGCATGGCCCACGGGAGCCGGGACCTCGGGACCGCCAAGGCGCCGGGCCGCCAGGACCCGGATGCCGGCTTCACCCGCTGCGCCGCCGCTTCACGCAGCCTCGCCCACGGCCCCAGGGACCGGGACGCCGCTTGTCGCGCCGCCGCGGCCTGGAGCCCCGCGTCCACCGCGCTCCAGCGCACGTCCGGCGTCACCTCGCGCGCCTCGTGCAGCACCGCGCGGGACTGCCTCACCCGTGCCAGTTCCGCCGCGCACTCCGCGCACCCGGACACGTGGGCCTCCACGCGCGAGCGCTCCGCCGCGTCCAGCTCGCCCGCAGCCAGCGCCCACAGTGCCTGGACCTCATGGCCGGCCATGGGGAGCTCCAGGGCGGCGGGTGACGAGCAGTCGCTGCATGGCCTCGTTGAACTCCAGTCTCGCGTGGTGCAGTCGGCTGCGGACGGTGTTGACCGAACTTCCCACGGCTTCGGCAATCTCGTCCGGGCTCATGCCGCACAGCTCGTAGTAGACGAAGACGATGCGCTTCTTCGGCTTCAGCCGCTCCAGCGCCAGCTCCACCAGCCGTGCCGCCTGGCGCCGGGCCGCGGCGCGCTCGGGGTCCTCCCCCGGTGACTCCTGCTCCGGCGGCTCCGCGAACGAGTCCTCCGGCCGCCGCCGCTTCCAGCGCAGGTGCGACAGCGCCACGTTGGAGCACACCCGGTAGAAGAACGTCCGGAAGCGCGACTCGCCCCGGTAGCCCTTCACCGCCGTCAGCAGCCGCAGGTACGTCTCCTGGAGCAGGTCCTCCACCTCCACCCGGTCGCCCACCAGGTGTCGCAGCGTCCGCGCCGCGTCCAACCGCGTGACCTGGTAGAGCTGCTCGAAGGCGGCGAGGTCTCCGTCCTGGACCCGACGCACCAGGAGGTGGAGCTGGGCCTCATCCGCGCTCACTGGCGCGGGCACATCTCTCGCAAGGCGCTCGGCCGGCGCGCTGACTTCCGCCAGTGAACGAGTTCCTCTGAAGAACACCGGAGGCGCTCCCTCGGGGGCCGGCAACGGTTCTGCTCTTTTCATGAGCGCGCCGCTGCCGATGTGAATGGTCCAGGCCAGCACAGACTACCTCCGTACTGACTGGGTCGCCGCTCCCAATGCGGGCGATCAAAATTATTGTTTGATCAGCCGTACAGCCTCCGGCGTCAAACGCGCCTGAACCCGGACAACCCACCCGGTGGCCGGACCGGTCCCCCAGCTTTCTCGGAGTACCTACTCATGAGGAATACCCCCGCGCGCAGCGTGCTGCTGTCGCTTTTGCTTTTGCTTGGATCGACCCTACCGGGCTGCATCATCCACGAGAACGACGACTGGTACGACGACGAGGAGTATTGCTACAGCAACTCGGACTGCGACAGTGGTGAGACCTGTCGCGATAACTGTTGTTACGAGGTGCCGCCCGACTCGACGAGCTGCTCCGCCTCCCGCGACTGCGACCGGGGCGAGGTGTGCGTCAACAACGTCTGCTACACGCCCTGCGTGCGTGACCTGGATTGTGGCTCGGGCAACAAGTGCGCCGATCACTTCTGCGTTCCCGGCCAGGGTGGCTCGCGCCCGGACAGTGGGACGGATGCTGGCACGCGCACGGACGGTGGCACGCGCCCGGATGCCGGCTCGGATGGTGGAACGCGTCCGGACGCAGGCCCGGGCGGCACGTGCCGGCTGAACGCGGACTGCGGGGCGGGCAACTACTGCATCAACAACACCTGCTACCACGGCTGCACGGCGGACACGCAGTGCCCCTCCACGGACGCGTGTGTCTCCGGCGTGTGCCGCACGCGCCCGCCGGACCCGAACGCGTGCACCTCCGCCTACCAGTGCCAGGAGGGGAAGGACTGCGTGGACGGCCAGTGCCGCGAGTCCTGCGACTCCACCACCGAGTGCCCGCCCGAGTACTCGTGCCACATCGGCTACTGCATGCCCATTCCCAGCGGGGGCGAGTGCCGCGCCAACTGCGACTGCCCCTCCGGCCAGGTCTGCACCAATGGTCAGTGCAAGTCGCCGCAGCCGGACCCGGGCCAGGCCTGCGTGGCCACCTGTGACTGCCCCTCCGGTCAGGTCTGCACCAGCGGCTACTGCAAGTCGCCCACGCCGCCGCCCCCGCCTCCGGACGCGGGCACGGGCCCGGCGTGCGTGGCCAACTGCGACTGCCCCTCCGGCCAGGTCTGCAGCAGCGGCCACTGCAAGTCGCCCACGCCTCCGCCCACGACGGACGCGGGCACCTCGCCGGTGTGCCGCGCCAACTGCGAGTGCCCCGCGGGCAACGTGTGCAACAGCGGCGTGTGCAAGCCGGTGAATCAGGGCAGCGGCAAAGCGTGCGTCGCCAACTGCGAGTGCCCCGCCGGCGAGCGCTGCATCGACAACGTCTGCTGGCTGTAGCCCGGCCCTCGGTAGAGCGGTGGCCCCTTTGCGGTCAGGGGGCCACCATCCGCCAGCACCGGTGGATTTCCTTCCGCTGGAAGTCCTCGGGGATGGAGCCGGGGGTGATTTCCTCCACGTCCATTCCCCGCGCGGCCGCGTCGCTGAGCTCGAAGCCGAGGAAGTTGGTGGAGAAGTAGACGACGCCGCCGGGCGCGAGCAGCGCCCGGATGGCGGCCAGCAGGCGCGGGTGGTCTCTCTGCACGTTGAAGCTGCCGGACATCTTCTTCGACGTGGAGAAGGACGGCGGGTCGCACACCACCAGGTCGTAGCGCTCCGGCTCGTCGGCCTGCGCTTCCACCCACGCCTTCGCGTCCGCGCGCACCAGCACGTGCCGCGCATCCGCGAGCCCGTTCAAGTCCAGGTTGGCCTCGGCCCAGTCGAGGTACGTGTTGGACAGGTCCACCGTCGTGGTGCTCGCGGCACCGCCCGCGGCGGCGTACACGGTGAAGGCCCCGGTGTACGCGAAGAGGTTGAGGAAGTGCTTGCCCCTGGCCTCCTCGCGCACGCGCGCGCGGGTGTTGCGGTGGTCCATGAAGAGGCCGGTGTCGAGGTAGTCGCCGAGGTTGACCCAGAACTTCAGGCCCTGCTCCTCCACCACGATTCGGCTGCTGCCCTCGCCCACCCGGCCGTACTGCGAGCGGCCCCAGGGCTGGGGCGTGTGCGTCTTCACGAAGGTGCGCTCGGGCGGGACGCCGAGCACCTCCGTCACCGCGGCGAGCACCTCCTCGCGCTGGGACTCGGCGGTGCCGGACTTGAGGGCGCGGCGGCGCGGGTACTCCACCACGTGCGCGCGGTCGCCGTAGAGGTCGATGGCGTACGGGTACTCGGGAATGTCCCTGTCGTAGACGCGGAAGGCCGTCAGCCCTTGCGCGCGGGCCCACTTGCGGAAGCGCTTCGCGTCCTTGCGCAGCCGGTTGGCGAACATACCCACCGGGTCGGTTGCCCCTTGCGCGCCGTGGTTACCTTCTGAATCCGTCATGCCCAAGCGTCCTTCCGTCCAGACCGCGGCCCCCCTCATCCCCGAGTCCCCGACGTACGACAAGCTCCGAAAGGCGGCCTCGGTGCATCCGTCGTCCATCTTGCGTGCACCGGGCCCGGAGGCGCGCGAGGCGTTCCTCGAGGATTTGCGCACGGTGGCGCGGCTCATCCATGGCCGTGGCGCGGAGGCGGGGGAGGGCGCGCACGCGCCGATGTGAGTGGTCGCGCGCCGCCCGCCATCCCGGGCCATGCGTCGCGAGTGGGGGCCTGGCCGTTTCCGCACCGCGGAATCTGGTTCCGCCCGCGTGCGCTGCGTCATGGGGAGTGGCGGGCGTGCGATGTCTTCTCTGAATATCGAGCCCTCCGGGGTAGTCTTCGTCCGCAAACGAACCCCGCACCGGAGGACCCCGAATGACTGCAAGCCGTTGGTTGGGACTGGCCACGCTGACCGTGCTGTTCGCCTCGAGCGCCCTGGCGGAGGATGCGAAGGCGGACACCACGTCACCGGTGGGCCGGTGGACGACCATTGATGACGAGACGAAGAAGCCGAAGTCCGTCATCGCCATCTACGAAGAGAACGGGAAGCTCTTTGGCAAGATCGAGAAGCTCTTCCGCGAGCCGAAGGAAGACCAGAACCCGGTCTGCGACAAGTGCGAGGGGACGCTGAAGAACCAGCCCATCCTCGGGATGGTCATCCTGCAGAACCTCAAGAAGGACGATGACGAGTGGACGGGCGGCACCATCATGGACCCGGCCAACGGCAAGACCTACAAGTGCAAGATTGCCGTCGAGGACGGTGGCAAGAAGCTGAAGGTCCGCGGCTTCGTCGGCATGTCCCTGTTCGGCCGCACCCAGCACTGGGTCAAGGCGGAGTAGTCCCGAGGTCGGGCCTCGACCATGAGTCGTGAGTCCGACAAACGGCGATGGCGGCGTCACCTCAGCGTGCGCCGCCGGGCCACCGTGGGTGGGCGTGACAGCGCCCGCGTCGGGCGCTGGACGCCGTCCGGAATGTGAGCGGGCGGTTGCTGGTACCCGCCTCGCGCCTGACCGAGACTCTCGGGCCATGAGCGTGCGCATCGCGAAGAACGGGCCCGTCACCACCGTCGTCCTTCACCGACCCGAGGTGCGCAACGCGGTGGACGGCCCCACCGCGCAGGAGCTCGTGGCCGCCTTCCGCGCCTTCGATGCGGACCCGGACTCGCGTGTGGGCGTCTTCCACGGCGAGGGCGGCACCTTCTGCGCGGGCGCGGACCTCAAGGCCGTCTCCGAGGGCCGGCTGCCCCGGCTCAGCCCGGACGGCGACGGTCCGATGGGTCCCTCGCGCATGGTGCTGGGCAAGCCCGTCATCGCGGCCATCGCCGGCCATGCGGTGGCGGGGGGCCTGGAGCTGGCCTTGTGGTGTGACTTGCGCGTGGCGGAGGAGGACGCGGTGCTGGGCGTCTTCTGCCGGCGTTGGGGTGTACCGCTCATCGACGGCGGAACTGTGCGCCTCCCCCGGCTCATCGGCCTGTCGCGGGCCATGGACCTCATCCTCACCGGCCGCCCCGTGTCGGCCCAGGAGGCGCTGGCCATGGGGCTGGTCAACCGCGTGGTGCCGAAGGGCCAGGCCCGGCAGGCCGCCGAGGCGCTGGCTCGCGAGGTCGCCGCCTTCCCCCAGGAGTGCATGAACGCCGACCGGGCCTCGGCCTACGAGCAGGCGGGCCTGGGCCTGGAGGAAGCACTGCGTCAGGAGTTCGAGCGCGGCGTGAAGGTGCTGGAGTCCGAGTCCATCGCCGGCGCCACCCGCTTCGCCCGGGGGGCGGGCCGGCACGGGAAGTTCGAGTAGGCCGAGTAGGCTCGGTGAGCGGGTCAGCGGCGCTCCTGGTGCGTGGCCGGGAGGGCTGTGTTAGTTCCCCGGCCATGCGCTTCGACACGCTTGCCATTCATGCCGGCCAGGAGCCGGACCCCACGACGGGCGCCATCATGACGCCCGTGTACCTGACCTCCACCTACGTCCAGGACGGGCCCGGAGAGCACAAGGGCTACGAGTACAGCCGGACGCAGAACCCCACGCGCAAGGCGCTCCAGGACTGCCTCGCCGCGCTGGAAGGCGCGAAGTACGGCGCCGCCTTTGCCTCCGGCCTCGCGGGCACGGACATGCTGATGCACATGCTGGATGCCGGCGACCACGTCGTCGTCTCCGACGATGTGTACGGCGGCACCTTCCGCATCTTCGACAAGGTCTTCAAGCGCTCGGGCCTCAACTTCTCCTTCGTGGACCTCTCCAAGCCGGAGAGCTTCGAGGCGGCGATTACGCCGAAGACGAAGATGGTGTGGGTCGAGTCCCCCACCAACCCGATGCTCAAGCTCATCGACCTGGCGCGCATCGCCGAGGTGGCGAAGAAGCGGAACATCCTCTCCGTCGCGGACAACACCTTCATGACGCCGTACTTCCAGCGCCCGCTGGACCTCGGCTTCGACGTGGTGGCGCACTCCACCACCAAGTACCTCAACGGCCACAGCGACGTGGTGGGCGGCTTCGTCTGCACCAGCCGCGATGACATCGCCGAGCGGATGTACTTCCTCCAGAACGCGGTGGGCGGCGTGTCCGGCGCCTTCGACAGCTTCCTGGTGCTGCGCGGCGTGAAGACGCTGCACGTGCGCATGGACCGCCACGCGCACAACGCGATGAAGGTGTCGCAGTTCCTCGCCACGCACCCGAAGGTGAAGAAGGTGACGTACCCGGGCCTGGAGACGCACCCGCAGCACCAGCTCGCGCGCCAGCAGATGACGGGCTTCGGCGGCATGCTGACCTTCGACATCCACGGCGGCCTGGAGGCCGCGCGTCGCTTCCTCAAGACGGTGAAGGTCTTCGCCTGCGCCGAGTCGCTCGGTGGCGTGGAGTCGCTCATCGAGCACCCCGCCATCATGACCCACGCCTCCATCCCGAAGGAGACGCGCGAGAAGCTCGGCATCGCCGACGGCTTCATCCGCCTGTCCGTGGGCATCGAGGACGCGCAGGACCTCTGCGATGACCTCGCGCAGGCGCTCGACACGGTGAAGTAGGCCGCTCGCTCCTCAGCACACCGAACCACCGAGGGCCTCCCCGCTTCCCTACCCGGAGCTGCGCGGAGGCCCTTCGTGTGTCCGCACGTCGAAGCGCCTGCCTGGCCGCCTGCGCTTCGGCCGGGTCATGGGATGCCGCGTCACAGAATGGAATGTCCGCTGCCGGACACCGTTTGGGCACCCACGATGCGCAACCGATTCATTCCGACGTCGTGTCTGCTGGGTGCGCTGCTCGCCGCTGCTTCCGGCTGTGACGCACTTCCCACTCCCACCACCGACCAGAACTTTCCCGTCGAGCTGCCGGCGCCTGACGCGCGCGGCGCGGCGGCCGAGCTGACCGCCACCGGCTGCAGCCTCCTCACCACCACGGCCGTCACGGCCAGCGGTGATGACGGCGCCGGCAGCGTCGCCGCCAACACCCAGGACGACAACCTCGCCACCCGGTGGAGCGGGCCGGGCAAGGGCGCCTGGCTCACCATGGACCTGGGCGCCTCCAAGTCGATTGCCGGCACCACGGTGGCCTGGCACCAGGGCAACACGCGGCAGAACTACTTCGTCATCTCCACCTCGACGGACGGCACCACCTTCACCCAGGCGACCTCGGGGACGAGCGCCCTGAACACCGCCGCGCAGACGTATGCCTTCAGCGCGCGGCAGGCGCGCTACGTGCGCGTCACCGTCAACGGCAACTCGGTGAACGACTGGGCCTCCATCACCGAGTCGCGCGCCTGTGCGCAGCAGACGACGCCGCCGCCGACTCCCACGCCCGTGCCCACGGCGGACTCGGGGCCGGCGCTGCCTCGGCTGCCGTACCTCCAGAGCGTGGGCCAGACGAGCGCCCTCGTCGCCTTCCGCTCCGGCGTGTCCTGCACGCCCTTCGTGCGCTACGGCGAGGGCACGGACCTGTCGCGCACCGCCACCGCCACCGTGGCGGGCTGGCGGCACGCAGTGAAGCTGACGGGCCTGTTGCCGGGGCGGACGTACGGCTACAGCGTGGAGGCGTGCGGCTCCGTCACCGGCGTGCGTGCCTTCCGCACCGCGTCCGCGACGGGCACGCAGCGCGTGCGCTTCACCACCCTGGGCGACTTCGGCACGGGCGGCAGCTCACAGAAGGCCGTGATTGCCATGATGAACAAGCCGGAGTGGCGCGGCGAGTTCCTGGTGGCGCTCGGCGACAACGCCTACTCCTCCGGCACGGAGCAGGAGTTCCAGGACCGCATGTTCACCCCCATGGGGACGCTGCTGCGCGAGGTGCCCATCTTCCCCTCGCTGGGCAACCACGAGTACGTGACGAACCAGGGGCAGCCGTACCTGGACAACTTCTACCTGCCCACCAACAACCCCGCGGGCACGGAGCGCTACTACTCGTTCGACTGGGGCAACGTGCACTTCGTGGCGCTCGACTCCAACTGCGCCATCGGCCTCGCGTCGTCGGACCGCTGCACGGCCACCGCGCAGAAGACGTGGGCGGAGCAGGACCTGGCGGCGACGAAGCAGTCCTGGAAGATTGTCTTCTTCCACCACCCGGCCTGGTCCAGCGGCGAGCACGGCTCGCAGCTCTCCGTGCGCCGCAACTACGCGCCCATCTTCGAGGCGAACGGCGTGGACCTCGTGCTCACCGGGCATGACCACAACTACGAGCGCAGCAAGCCGATGAAGGGCGACGCGGTGGCTCCGTCGGGGACGCGTGGCATTCCGTACGTCGTGGTGGGCAGCGGTGGCGCCACCCTGCGGCCCTTCCCCGGCAGCCAGCCCTCGTGGACCGCGCTGCGCGACAACACGACGTATGGCTTCATGGACGTGGTGGTGGACGGCGGCACGCTGACGGCGAAGCTCATCTCCTCCACCGGCGCGGTGAAGGACACGCTCACCCTCACCAAGACGCTGCCGACGACGGTGAGCGCGACGCTGAAGGCCTGGTCGCAGGAGACGGAAACCGTGTCCGGCCCGGTGGACGACCCGGCGCGCGCCCCCGCGGGCCTGCGCTTCGACCAGCCGCTGCCTCCCGCGGACCGCCTGGAGGACACGGCGGACCACGACGAGCCCGTGAGCCCGTAGCTCTCGCATCACTGAAGTACCGGGGCCTCCCGTCCTCCTCCGCGAGGACGTGGAGGCCCTTCGTATGTCCCACGCCCTGACACACGGCACATCGCGGGCTGGCGCGCGCCGGCCCGCGGTTTTATGAGAGGCGGCATGCGCTACTTCGACGACTTCCAGCCAGGTGAGGTGAGCGAGTTCGGGCCGTACGTCATCTCGCGCGAGGACATCATCGCCTTCGCGAAGCAGTTCGACCCGCAGCCCTTCCACCTGAGCGACGAGGGTGGCCGCGAGAGCATCTTCGGCGGCATCATCGCCAGCGGATGGCACACCGCCTCCATCTGCCACAAGCTCATCGTGGAGGGCCTGCTCGGGAAGGCCGCCAGCCTGGGCTCGCCCGGCCTGGACGAGCTGCGCTGGCTCAAGCCCGTGCGCCCCGGGGACTCGCTCACCGTCCGCACCGAGGTGCTCACCACCACGCCGTCGCGCAGCAAGGCGGACCGCGGCGCCATCAAGTTCCGCTTCGAGGTCCGCAACCAGCACGGCGACGTGGTGATGACCGAGCTGGCCAACGCCCTCTTCGCGCGGCGGCCGGCGACGTAGGCAGCGCGTCGTGCCCTGAAAACACCGAGGGCCTCCCGCTCCCAGCCTGGGTGCGTGGAGGCCCTCCGTGCTTCAGGTGCCTACGGAGACTACGCCGCCGTGCGGTGCAGGTAGTCGATGAGGTCGATCTTCGTGACGATGGCCACGACCTTCTCGCCCTCCTTCACCACCGCGACGTTGTCCTGGGCGAAGACCTCGCGCAGGCGGGTGATGCTGGTGTCGGGCGACAGCGCGCCCTGCAGCGGCGAGACGATGGCGTCGATGGCGTCGCCGAACTTCACCTTGCCGGCCACCAGGGCGTTGAGCAGGTCGTACTCGTGCACCATGCCCACCGCGCGGCCCTCCTCGGTGACGACGGGCATCTGGCTGATGCCATGGCCCCGCATGGTCTCCACCACCTGGTCCACCTTGTCGCCCTTGCGCGCCGTCTTCACGTCCTTGCGCTTGTCGCCAATGATGTCGCGCACGGTGCCGGTGCCCTTCTCCTCCAGGAAGCCGTTGTCGCGCATCCACTCGTCCGAGTGGAACTTGCTGATGTAGCTGCTGCCCGAGTCGGGGAGCACCACGACAATCGTCTTGCCCTTGCCCACTTCCTTCGCCAGCTGCACGGCCACGTGCACCGCCGCGCCGGAGGAGCCACCCGCGAAGATGCCCTCCTCGCGCGCCAGGCGCCGCGCCGCGAGGAAGGACTGGCGGTCATCCACCTGCCGCACGTCGTCCACGACCTTGAAGTCCATGGCGCCGCACAGCATGTCCTCGCCGATACCTTCCACCTTGTAGACGTGCGGCTCGGTCAGCTTGCCCGTCTTGAAGTAGCCCTCGTAGACGGAGCCCTCCGGGTCCACGCCCACGTTCTTCAGGCCGGGGATCTTCTCCTTCAGGAACTTGCCGGCGCCGCTCATGGTGCCGCCGGTGCCCAGGCCCGACACGAAGTAGTCGAACTTCCCTTCGGTCTGCTCGTAGATCTCCGGCCCGGTCAGCTTGTAGTGGGCCTCGATGTTGTCGGGGTTGTGGTACTGGTTCAGCATGAAGGCGCCGGGCGTCTCACGGTGCAGGCGCTTGGCCGTCTCGTAGTAGCTGCGCGGGTCCTCGGCCGGCACGTTGGTCGGCGTCACCACCACCTGCGCGCCCAGGGCCTTGAGGCGGTTGATCTTCTCCAGGGACATCTTGTCCGGCATGGTGAAGATGCACTTGTAGCCCTTCACCGCCGCCGCGAGCGCCACGCCCATGCCGGTGTTGCCGGACGTGTTCTCCACGATGGTGCCGCCGGGCTTGAGCTTCCCCTCCCGCTCGGCCTTCTCGATGATGTAGAGCGCCATGCGGTCCTTGATGGACGCGCCCGGGTTCATGAACTCGCACTTCACGAGCACGGTGGCGTCGTTCGGGCCGACGAGCTTGTTGAGCTTGACCAGCGGCGTGTGACCGATGGCGGAGAGAATGGTGTCGTGGATGTCCATCACGGCTTCCGGAAAAAGGGTTCGCGGCGCGTCTTATATGTCGCCGCCCGGGCCCGGTCGACAGCACGCGACATCTCGGCCCCTCGGTGAGGAACAGGGCCGGGTCCGCCGTCCTTCCAGACCCCCGCTACCGGGGCCCGGCCGGCCGCATGCCGGGGGCGGGCCCCAGGGCTGTCGCACTCCGGCGGGCCCTGGCCTCTCTCCTCGGGCGCCAGGCGGCCCTCAACGCGGTGCGACGTGGTGTGTGGGGTAGGGTGCCGCGTCGCGTACGTGACAGCCCGGGGGGCTTCCGGCCGTTCGCGTCTCGTGGGCTTTGACCCGGATGGGGGCGCCTCCCATACTCGGGAGTCTCTCGTCTCAACCCCCTCTGGAGAATCCCGTCGATATGGAACTCGAGGCCGCCCTGCGCGACCAGGTGGGACAGGCCATCGGCCGTCCCGTTCCCCACGCTGCCATCAAGAAGCTGAAGGGCGACGCGAGCAACCGCTCGTACTACCGCGTTGGCGCGGCGCCCGAGAGCTGGGTGGTGATGGTGATGCCGCCGGACGCGACGAAGAAGAGCGAGGAGGCCACCAAGGGTGAGCCCCCGAAGGAGCTGCCCTTCGTCAATGTGCACCGCTACCTGGAGAAGCTGGGCGTGCGCGTGCCGCGCATCCTCCGCTACGACGAGCCGGCGGGGATGATGGTCCTGGAGGACCTGAGCGACATCACCTTCGAGTCCGCGCTGGAGGGCGGCAAGCACCAGGACGCGCTCTACACCCGCGCGGTGGACCTGCTGGCGCGCCTGCGCGTGCAGGCGGAGAAGCACCAGGACCCGGACTGCCTCGCCTTCACGCGCGCGTTCGACGAGGACCTGTACGACTGGGAGCTGCACCACTTCCGCGAGTGGGGCCTGGAGGCGTGGAGCGGCAAGCAGCCCACCGCCGCCGAGCGCGCCGAGCTGGACCGCACCTTCCGCGACATCGCGAAGCAGCTGGCCGCCGCGCCGCGCGGCTTCACGCACCGCGACTACCAGAGCCGCAACATCATGGTGAAGGAGGGCGAGCTGGTCGTCATCGACTTCCAGGACGCCCTCCAGGGCCCGCGCCAGTACGACCTGGTGGCCCTCTTGCGCGACAGCTACGTGGAGCTGGACCGCGCCTTCGTGGACAAGATGCTGGACCGCTACATCGCGACGTTCGAAGCGGCGAGCGGCGAGACCATCGACGCGGCGGCGTTCAAGTCCTTCTTCGACCTGCTCACCATCCAGCGCAAGCTGAAGGACGCGGGCCGCTTCGAGTTCATCAACCGCGTGAAGGGCAACCCGGGCTTCCTGGTGTCCATCCCCGCGTCGCTGCGCTACGTGCGCGACGCCTTCGCGCGCAAGCCGGAGCTGCGCAAGCTGCAGGAGCTGGTGGCGAAGTACGTCCCCGAGCTGGCCGCTTAAAGGCCCTGAGCTCGGAGAGGGGTAGCGACAATGAAGGCGATGGTCCTCTGCGCGGGGCTGGGTACCCGCCTGCGTCCACTCACCGAGCGCTGGCCCAAGCCGGCGATGCCGTTCCTCGGGCAGCCGCTGCTGCGCTACCACCTGGCGGTGCTGAAGGCCGCGGGCGTGACGGCGGTGGGCATCAACACCCACCACCTGCCGGACACCATGGCGGAGGTGGCCCGCGCCGAGTGTGCGCGCCTGAAGCTGCCGCTGCACGTGGTGCACGAGCCCGTCATCCAGGGCACCGGCGGCGGCATCCGCGGCCTGCGCGACTTCCTCTCCGGGGATGACTTCCTCGTGTTCAACGGGGACATCCTCTACCCGGTGGACCTGCAGCCCGTGGTGGCCATGCACCGTGCGTCCGGCGCGGTGGCCACCATGGTGCTGCAGCCCATGCCGGAGGGAGAGAAGTACGCGGCGGTGGAGCTGGACGGCGCGGGCCGGGTGCGGCGCATCGCCGGCCACGGCCCCGGCGGCGAGGGCCTGTCCCCGTGGCACTTCACCGGCGTGCACGTGATGTCCCCGCGCATCTTCGACTTCATGACGGCCGAGGGGCCCGAGGACATCAACCGCGAAGTCTACGTGCGCGCCATGCAGGCGGGGCAGACGGTGCGCGGCGTGCGGGTGGACGGGTACTGGTCCGATTTGGGCACGCCGTCGCGCTACCTGGCCACGGTGCAGGACGTGCTTGCCGGGCGAGTGCGGCTGGAGTGGCTGGGTGTGGACTCGCCGCTGGCCGGTACGATGCGCGGGCCCGGGGGCGCGTGGCTGTCTCCGGAGGCGCAGGTGGACACGACGTCGGTGGAGGGGCCCGTGTACATCGGGCGCGGTGCCGCCGTGGCGGCTGGGGCCTCGGTGGGTCCGGGCGTGTCCGTGGGCGCGGGTGCGAAGCTGGGCGCGGACGTGAAGGTGCAGCGCGCCGCCGTGTTCGAGGAGACCGAGGTGGCTGCCGGCGAGACGCTGTCCGAGGTCCTCGCGTGGGGCCCGCACCGGATTCCCGCGCCGCTTGGCGGGCGGTGAGGCTTCGAGCGGCGGACGGGCCCCGGTGCTTCGGGGCCCTCCACCGCGAGGAGGCGCGGCTCAGGCGGCGTGATAGCGCGCCAGCACGCAGGTGACGTTGTCGTTGCCACCGGCGGCGTTGGCCAGGTCGATGAGCTGGCCGCAGGCCTTCTCCAGCTCGGGCGTGCGCTGGAGGATGTCCTGCATCTGCGCGTCCGTCACCATGCCGCTCAGGCCGTCCGAGCACAGCAGGAAGACGTCGCCCTCCTGCGGCTCCACGCGCGACACGTCCACCTGGACGTTCTCCTTCATGCCCAGCGCGCGGACGATGACGTTCTTGTGTGGGAAGTTTTCGATTTCCTCCGGCGAGAGCTTCTTCGCCTTGAGGTAGTCGTTGAGGAGCGAGTGGTCCTCCGTCACCTGCTTGAGCACGCCGGAGCGGAAGAAGTACACCCGGCTGTCGCCCACGTGGCCCACGTAGGCCACGTCGCTGGCGAAGTGGACGGTGACGATGGTCGTCCCCATGCCCTTGTACTTCGTCTCGATGGTGGCCTTCTCGTAGATGCGCGCGTTGGCGAGCTTGATGCCGGTGGACAGCCGGTTCTCGTCGTAGTTGCGCTGCTTGTCCATCTTGAAGGGCCAGGTGCAGTCCTGGTCCTTGGACGTCATCCGGTAGAACTCACCGAGCTCGTCCACCGCGATGCGGCTGGCAATCTCCCCGGACGAGTGGCCACCCATGCCATCCGCCACGCAGAAGAGGTTCTCCTCCTGGAGCACCAGGAAGTTGTCCTCGTTGTGATTCCGCTTCATCCCGACGTGGGTGCTGCCGGCTACCTCGATGCGCATGCTCGGGAACTCTTCTGGAGGGGGCGGGAAACTGGCGCCCGAGAGTAACAAAGCCCTCGGAAAACGGTCAAAACTCGTGCCTGCCCGCTGTTCAGGCGGGGGATTCGAGGCTCAAGGAGACCGGGTCGAAGGTCAATCGGTCACCCTCCCGGGTGCCGCTCGCTTCGAGGACGCCGGCCGGCAGCTCCAGCACGGAGCGTGACTGGAAGTAGACGGACGTTGCCCTCCAGGGAGGGAGTGCGGACAACTGCTTGACGATGACGCCCTGGCGGTCCAGGAACACCACGTCGATGGGGATGCGCATGAAGAAGGTGTGGATGGAGTTGCAGGGGAGGATGTGCAGCCCCTCGCCCACGGCGAGCGAGCGCCGCCCCATGAGCCCCTTGAAGCGGTGGAGGAACCCGGTGGCCTGCTCGGCCCGGTCCGCCAAGAGCCGCTGCCGCGTCTCGTTGTTCACCCTCCAGTGCATGTAGCCCGTTCTATCCCATGCTCGAACCCCTGGCGCGTCCGCTGCACCTGGTCCTGGTCTCCCCCCAGATTCCGCCCAACACGGGCAACGTCGCCCGCCTGTGCGCGGTGACGGGCTGCCGCCTCATCCTCGTGGAGCCGCTGGGCTTCTCCATCGACGACAAGCACCTGAAGCGGGCGGGGCTGGACTACTGGGACAAGGTGTTCCTGAAGCTGTATCCCACCTATGCGGCGTACGTGGAGGACTTCCCGGACGCCCGGCGGTGGCTGTTCTCCGCGCGGGCGGAGACGTCGCTGTACGAGGCCCGGTTCCAGGAGGGAGACCACCTGGTTTTCGGCTCGGAAGTTACAGGCCTGTTGCCCGAGGTGATGGAGGGGGGGACGGGGACGGCGGTGACGATTCCCATGCTCTCGGAGCGGCGGAGTCTGAACCTGTCCACGGCGGTGGGTATCGGGGCCTATGAGGCCCTGAGGCAGGTGGCCTTCAGCGGAGCGGGCAGGCAGGCACCCCCGGCAAGTTGAGGGGCGGTGCAGAGGGACTACACTGCGACGGAGCATGACCCCGTCGCAGGCCGCCGAAGCGCTGTACTCCGCCCACAAGACCCGAGCCACCGGGAGGCTGACGCTTTCCGCGGGAGGGCGTGAGTCGCGGTTGCACTTGCGAGAGGGCAACCTCGTGGGCACGCAGCTGGGGTTTGGCTACCAGAGCCCGGCGCAGGCGCTCTTGCAGAGCGGGATGCTCGGCGCGGAGGCGCTGGACGCGCTGTGGGCGCGGGGCGGGGCGGGGGCGCCGGACGAGGAATTGCTGGAGGAGTACGGCCTGGAGCCGGACGCGGTGGTGGAGCAGCAGGTGCTCGCCCACGTGCGGAGGCTGAGCGAACTGGCCGAGCGCGCGGCGTTCGAGCCCGGGGCGGTGGAGGAGGACTTCCGGCCGATTGCGGGTGCGCGGGTGGTGCGCGCGGCGCTGGAGGCGCCGGTCGGTGGGAGCCGGGTTGCGCGGGTGTTTCGCTGTGAGGACGTGGCGAAGTGTGCCCCGTGGCTCACGGATGCGGCGGAGCGCGAGTTCCTGGCGACGCTGGGGGAGTTCCGGCAGCCGGAAGGGCTGACGGCCGCGCAGGAGGCACTGCTCCTCGTTCTGGAGCGCGAGGGGTGCGTTCAGGCGCTGTCGGTGGAGGAGTGGGAGGCGCGGGAACAGGCGCGGCGTGAGGCGGAGGAGGAGGCGCGGCGGCAGGCGGAGGAGGAGGCGCGGCGGCGAGCTGAAGAGGCACGGTTGGCCGAGGAGGCCCGACTCGCGGAAGAGGCGCGTCGCGCGGAAGAGGCACGGCTGGCTGAAGAGGTGCGTCTCGCGGAAGAGCGTCGTCTGGCGGAAGAGGCGCGTCGCGCGGAAGAGGCCCGGCTCGCGGAAGAGCGTCGTCTGGCTGAAGAGGCCCGGCTGGCTGAAGAGGCCCGGCTCGAAGAGGAGCGCCGTAGGGCTGAGGAGGCTCGGCTCGCCGAAGAGGCGCGGCTGGCCGAGGAAGCGCGTCGCGAGGCGGAGCGTCGCAGGCTTGAAGAGGAAGCCCGCATTGCTGAGGCTGCAAGGCTCGAAGCCGAGCGGATCCGGGCAGAGGAGGAGGCTCGGCTCGCCGAGGAGGCACGGCTAGAGGAAGAGCGCCGTCGCGCCGAAGAAGTGGCCCGACTCGAAGAGGAGCGGCGCCAGGCCGAAGAGGCTGCTCGACTGGCTGAGGAGGCTCGGCTCGCGGAAGAGGCTCGACTCGCCGAGGAGCGCCGCCTCGCGGAGGAGGCTCGACTCCGTGCCGAAGAAGAGGAACGGCGCGCTGCGGAGGAACTTCGGAGGGCCGAAGAAGCCCGCCTCGAAGAGGAACGGCGCCTTGCTGAAGAGGCGCGCCTGGAAGAGGAACTCAGGCTGGCGGAAGAGGCGCGTCTCGCGGAGGAGGCTCGACGGGCCGAAGAAGCACGACTGGCAGAAGAGGCGCGTCTCGCTGAGGAGCATCGCCTCGCCGAAGAGGCCCGGCTGGCTGAAGAAGCTCGGCTCGCTGAGGAAGCACGAAGGGCTGAAGAGGCTCGGCTGGCTGAAGAGGCCCGTCTGGTCGAAGAGGCTCGTCGCGCCGAAGAGGCTGCTCGCCTCGCGGAAGAGGCCAGACTCGCTGAAGAAGCACGGCTGGCTGAAGAAGCCCGTGTTGCTGAGCAGCGCCGCCTTGAAGCGGAAGCCCGCCGCGCGGAGGACCTGAGATTCGCGGAAGAGGCGCGTCAGGAGGAGGAGCGCCGTCTTGCGGAAGAAGCCCGCCTTGCTGAAGAGGCTCGGCTCGCTGAAGTGGCTCGCCTCGAAGAGGAGCGTCGCCTTGCGGAAGTCGCTCGGCTGGCGGAGGAGGCACGGCTCGCGGAAGAGGCCCGACTCGAAGAGGAGCGCCAGCGGGAAGAGGCCCGACTCGCGGAAGAGGCCCGACTCGCGGAGGCGGCGCGTCTCGCTGAAGAGGCCCGGTTGGCTGAAGAGGCCCGGGTTGCCGAACAGCGGAGGATTGAAGAGGAGGCTCGACTCCAAGAGGAGTTGAGGCTCGCGGAGGAGGCGCGCCGGGCCGAGGAAGTGCGTCGCAAGATCGCAGAAGAAGAGCTGCGCCTCGCCGAAGAAGCGCGATTGATGGAGGAGGCTCGCCTCGCGGAAGAAGAGGCGCTGCGTGCGGAGGAGGCGCGTCTCGCGGAAGAGGCACGTCTTGCTGAGGAAGCCCGCCTCGCTGAAGCAGCTCGTCGTGCGGAAGAGGCCCGACTCGCTGAAGAGGCTCGACTGGCGGAAGAAGCGCGCCTCGAAGAAGAGCGTCGCCTCGCGGAAGAGGCCCGACTCGCTGAAGAGGCTCGACTCGCTGAAGAGGCTCGACTGGCGGAAGAAGCGCGCCTCGCGGAGGAGACACGTCGTGCCGAAGAGGCTAGGCGCGAAGAAGAGGCGCGCAGGGCAGAAGAGGCCCGCCTCGCGGAAGAGCGACGCCAGGCTGAAGAAGCACTCAGAGCGGAAGAGGCTCGGCTCGCGGAAGAAGCACGTGTCGCTGAAGAGGCCCGCATAGCGGAAGAGATGCGCCTCGCGGAAGAGCGGCGCATCGATGAGGAGAACCGGCTTGCTGAAGAGACACGGCGAGCTGAAGAGGCGCGCATCGCAGAGGAAGCCCGACTCGCCGAAGAGGCTCGGCTCGAGGAGGAGCGTCGGCTCGCGGAAGCGGCTCGGCTTGAGGAGGAATCGCGTCGAGTAGAAGAGGCTCGGTTCGCGGAGGAACGACGCCTCGCCGAAGAGGCCCGGCTGGCTGAAGAAGCGCGACTGGCTGAGGAAGCTCGGCGGGCCGAAGAGGCTCGCATCGCCGAAGAGGTTCGTCGGGCTGAGGAAGCCCGCCTCGCGGAAGAGGCCCGTCAGGCCGAAGAGGCGCGCCTTGCTGAGGAAGCACGCCTCGCGGAAGAGGCTCGTCGCGCTGAGGAAGCTCGCGTCGCGGAAGAGGCCCGTCAGGCCGAAGAGGCGCGCCTCGCTGAAGAAGCTCGTGTCGCGGAAGGGGCTCGCCTCGCTGAAGAAGCACGTATTGCTGAAGAGGCTCGCCTCGCTGAGGAAGCTCGCGTCGCGGAAGAGGCTCGCGTCGCGGAGGCAGCGCGCATCGCTGAGGAAGCGCGCGTTGCGGAAGAGGCCCGCCTTGCTGAGGAAGCTCGTGTCGCGGAAGAGGCCCGCCGCGCCGAGGACGCACGCATCGCTGAAGAGGCTCGCCTGGCAGAAGAGGCCCGCCTCGCAGAGGAAGCTCGCGTCGCGGAAGAGGCTCGTCTCGCAGAGGAAGCTCGTGTCGCGGAAGAGGCTCGTCTCGCAGAGGAAGCTCGCGTCGCGGAAGAGGCTCGTGTCGCGGAATCGGCTCGTCTCGCAGAAGAAGCTCGCCTAGCCGAAGAGGCCCGCCATGCCGAGGAGGTTCGGCTCGAAGTAGAGCGTCGCCGCGCTGAAGCGGTCCGTCGCGCGAAGGAGGCGCGTCTCGCGGAGCAGGCCCGACTCGCTGAAGAGGCCCGGCTCGCTGAAGAGGCCCGGCTCGCTGAAGAGGCCCGGCTCGCCGAAGAAGCCCGGCTCGCGGAAGAGGCCCGTCAGCAGGAAGAAGCCCGGCTCGCCGAAGAAGCCCGCCTCGCCGCAGAGGCCCGCCAATCCCAGCAGCTCTCCTCCGCGCCCAGCCCGGATGACGCCGACGCCCTCACCCTCGACGTCGGTGACATCATCTCCGCCGACCCCGAGCCTCCGAAGTCCTCCGGCTCGTGGGCGGATGCCGTCCCGCCGTCCGCCGCCTCCCTGGAGCTCCCCTCCCAGCCCGAGAGCCCCGACACCCTCCGCATCGCCCGCCAGCTCGCCCAGGCCGCGCTGCTTCACGACATGGAGGAGGCGCTCCGCCGCTCGCAGACGCAGCCGCTGGAGCCCTGGCTCGCCGAGGAGCCTCCCCGCACCACTCCGCCCACTCGCACGAAGGACCTCGTCCCCGTGCAGGACGAGCCGTGGCAGGCGCGCGAGTCCTCCCAGTCCACCCCGGCGGAACCCGAGGAACTGCCCCTGCTGGAGGTCGAACCCGAGGTCTGGGACGACGCCGTTCCCGCCTCCGACCCGCTGCCCGCGCCTCCGGCCCGAGCCCCCGCCGCGGGGCCTCCGGTCCTGACTCCGTCCGACGCACCCCCCTCCGCTCGCGGCGCCACGCCCCGGGGCGCGCCCCCCGTCCTCACGCCCACCCCTTCGCTCCCGCTCACGGCGGAAACTTCGTCCACGGAGGACGACAGCCTGTGGGCCACCCGTCCGGCACCCAGTTCCGCGCCGCCGCCGCTCCGGCTGGGGCCTGCCTCGGCCAAGGCGGGGGAGGAGGACCTGTGGCGCATCGTCGCCTTCGACAAGGACGAGGGCGCCGCCAACCTCACGGCCTCCTTCGAGGCGGCCCTCATGCAGGTGGACTCACACCTGGAATCGCTCGTCCGCTCGGATGTCAATCCGGCGAGCGTCGATTTCAACGAGCCCCCCATAGAGGCCATTGTTGAAGCGACGATCGAACCAGAGGCACCTCTGGATCCGGGGACCTTCCCCGGTGACAACACCGGGCCAACTGGACAGACTGCATGGGCCGAGCCGTCCGGAGACCTGGACGACTGGGACTTCGACGAGGACGACGTGGCGGCAGACCCCTCCAACCCCGACGAGGCAGCGAAGCTCCGGCGCCAGCGCCTGCTGCGCCGTGCGATGGAGAACATGGGCGTGCTCGGCTCGCGCCCTCCCGCCACGGTGGGTGCGACACCCACGAGCGAGCCCTCCCAGGCCGCGTCCACCCCGGCCGCCGCCACCGAGCCTCCCAAGCCGGACGAGGCGCGGCTCGCCCAGCAGATCGAGCAGCGCTACGCCGACATCCAGGCGAAGCGGGACCACTTCTTCGTGCTCGGCCTCCCGCAGGATGCCTCGCGCGACCAGGTGAAGACGGCGTTCCTCAGCCTCGCCAAGGTCTTCCACCCGGACCGGCTGCCGCCGACGATTCCCCACCTGGCGCCGAAGATGACCTCCGTCTTCGAGGCCATCCGCGAGGCCTACGAGGCCCTCTACGACGACGCCCGGCGCAAGGCGTACCAGCAGAACCTCCAGGCGCAGCCGGCCCCGCCGAAGCCGCTCACGCCGTCCGCCACGCCGGCCAGTCCGGCCGCTCGCGCCGCGGGGCGCCCCGACAGCAGCCCGGACGACCTCTACAAGATGGGCGAGGTCTTCTTCCGCAAGCGCGACTTCACCACCGCGTCGGACCACTACGAGCGCGCCTACTCGATGGACGCGAAGCCCGTGTACCTGGCCGCTCGCGCCTGGGCCATCTACATGGACCCGGCGCGCAAGGCGGACATGGCCAAGGCCAAGCAGATGATGGCGGACGCCGTGCGCACCGACCCCAACTGCGACCGCGCCCACTACCAGCTCGGCGTCATCGCCCGTGTCGAGGGAGACATGGACCGCGCCGAGCGCCACTTCCGCGATGCGGTGCGCGCCAACTCCAAGCACCTGGAAGCCAACCAGGAGCTGCGCCTCATCGAGATGCGCAAGAAGAACCCGCCGAAGAAAGGCGGCTTCTTCCGCTGACCCGCCCACGGGCGCCCGCGAGCCTCACGCATCGTGCGGGTGCCTTTGCAGCGGGCCTTCTCGGCCCTCCCAGGAACCGGGCTCGATTGCCGCCTGTCCAGCAGGGGGCCAGCCAGAGGCTCCGCCGTCCCGAGCCATTGACATGCCTGGAAAGCGGGCAGGATGCTCCCGCGTCAGGCTCTCTGTAGAAGTTCGCAGTGACGAAAGGCAAGTAACGTGGCCAAGCAGCACCTGCTCCTGGTCGATGGTGACGCAAAGAGCCTCCGCGTGATGGAGGTCAGCCTGAAGAAGGCTGGCTTCTCCGTGACGACGGCCATCCACGGCAAGGATGCGCTGGAGAAGGTCCAGATCAGCCCACCGGACCTCGTGCTGGCCGACACGAAGATGCCGGAGATGGACGGCTTCGAGCTGTGCAAGGCGCTCAAGTCCGACGAGCGCTTCAAGTTCATCCCGTACGTCTTCCTGACGAACCAGAAGTCGGTCGAGTTCAAGGTGCGCGGCCTCGAGCTCGGTGGCGACGACTATCTGACCAAGCCGATCTACATCAAAGAGATTGTCACCCGCGTGAAGATGATCCTCCAGAAGGCGGAGAAGGAGAGGATCGAGAAGCGGGAGACGACGAAGGGCGGCTTCGCCGGCAGCCTCGCCGACATGGGCGTGGTGGACCTGGTGCAGACGTTCGAGATTGGCCGCAAGACGGGCCTCATCAACATCCAGGGCGAGCGCACCGGCACCGTCTACTTCAAGGACGGACGGGTCATCGACGCGGAGCTGGGGCGGCTGAAGGGCGAGAACGCCTTCTACCGCATGCTCAACACCTTCGAGGGCCAGTTCGAGGTGCAGTTCAGCGCGCTGGACCGCCCGGAGCGCATTGAAATCTCCACCCAGGGCCTGCTGATGGAGGGCATGCGCCGCCTGGACGAGTGGGGGCGCATGCTCGAGCAGCTGCCGCCGCTCGAGACGGTGTTCGAGATTGACTACCACCAGCTCGCCGACCGCCTCTCGGAGATTCCGGACGAGGTCAACGGGCTGCTGCGCCTGTTCGACGGCAAGCGCACCCTGAGCCGCGTGGTGGAGGACTCGGACTTCGAGGACCTCGCCGCGCTGGGCATCATCAGCAAGCTGTACTTCGAGGGCCTCATCCGCGAGCTGGGCAACGCCCCGCTGGAGCCGGTGCAGAGCAGCAAGCCCGGCATCGAGCAGTGGCTCAACGCGGCGCCGCCTCCGAGCGCGCCCGTGGAGCCCGCGCCCGTGGCCGTGGCCCCGGAGCCGCCGCCCGTGGCGCCGGAGCCGCCTCCGAGCGTCCCCGTGGCCGTCGCGCCCGTGGAAGCCCCCAGTGTTCCCGTGGCCGTCGCGCCCGTGGAAGTCCCGGTCGCGCCGCGCTCGATGCCGCCGAGCGTGCTCGCGCCGCCCGCGGGCGTGGAGGACGAGGCCCCGTCCGCGCCCGCCGCGACGGGCCCGGCCCAGCCGGCCAACGTCGTCGTCTTCCCCGCGAGGCCCCGGCGCAATGGCGTCGCCGAGGAGCCGGCGGCGGCGCCCCCGCTGCCTCCCGCGGAGGAGGGCTCGTCCTTCCTCGTGGAGCCGCCTCCGGCCCACCGCGCCGTGGAGCAGGCGCACCGCAGCCTCCTGCTGGACTGGAGCCGCGTCGACACCGACGGCATCAGCTCGGCGTCCACTTGGGGGCCGGGTTCGCTGTGGTCTCCCTCGCCGCGCACCTTCGGGGGCTCGGGCGGACAGGGCTCCTCGGCCCCGGCGTTCGGCCAGAGCTCCGCTGCCGCTGAGTCGGCCGCCTCGCGCGCGCCCATCTTCGGCGGCGCCGCCGTGGGCCCCAATCCGCTGCCGCCCGTGCCGCCGCCCACCCCGGCGCCTCCGTCGTCCGAGGTGACGCTGGTGAGCGGCAGGGGCGCCCCGTCCCAGTCTGGCTCCAGCGTGCCGCCGGTGGCGCCGGTGTCCGCGGCCGACGAGTCCGTCCTGGAGGTCGAGGAAGTCCCTTCGCCTCCACCCCAGCAGCTCGCGCTGCCGCCGTACCCGGGCCACGGCGTTGCCGCGCCGGTGGCGCCCGCCCTCACCGAGGAGCCGCGGACGCCGAGCGCTGTGCCGACGCCCGTCACCGCGCCGCCCGCCGAGCCGAAGCCCGCTGAAGCGAAGCCCGTCGAGACAAAGCCTGTCGAGGCGAAGCCCGCGCCGGCCTCGAAGCCCGCCGAGGTGAAGCCCACCCCCGCGTCGAACGAGGACCTCTCCGACGCCGCGCTGGCCCAGTCCGTCCGTCCCAAGCGCACCGGCCTGTACGTGGCCGTCGGCGTGCTGCTCATCGGCGCCGTCGCCGCGGTCGTCGTCGTGGGTGGTGGCTCCGGTGGGAAGGAGAAGGAGCCCGCGCCGAAGCCTCCGGTGGAGCAGCCGACCCCCGTCGACACGGTGAAGCCGCCTGAGCCCCAGAAGGACCCGACGCCCCCTCCGACGGAGACCGCCACGCCGACGGCCGCCGTCGACGCGGGGACGGCCACCGCCGTCGTGACTCCGCCCACGCCTGTCGCCACGCCGGATGCCGGGGCGGCTACTGCGGAGGCTCCGAAGCCCGAGGGTGCGGACCCGGTCGTCAACACGCCGCCGGTGGACCCGGAAGTCGAGTACGCGAACCTGGTGAAGGCGGCGAAGGCGGCCATCGTCGGTGGTCGGCACAAGTCCGCCGCCATCAGCTACCGCAAGGCGCTGGTCCTCAAGCCGGCCGCCACGGAGGCGAAGGCGGGCCTGGGCATCGCGCTGGTGAACGGCTCCACGTCGGACTCGGCGTACCGCGAGGCCGCGAAGCTCCTCCAGGAAGTGGTCAGGGAGGACGACCGGAATGCGCGCGCCTGGCTGTCGCTCGGCATGGCGTACCAGTTCACCAGTCGGAATTCGCAGGCGGCCGAGGCCTACAAGCGATACTTGTTCCTGGAACCGACGGGAGCCTCCGCCAACGAGGTCCGCTCGCTGCTCAAGGGCCTGGGCAACTGAGCGGGCTGGCGGCTGGCTCCCACCGCCTCGGAGAAGTGAGCCGCCTTGCTCGTCCTCGGACTGGAAACCTCCTGTGATGAAACCGCCGCCGCCGTCGTGGAGGACGGCCGGCGCGTGCTGTCGGACGTCGTCTCCACCCAGGTGGACATCCACCGGCGCTGGGGCGGGGTGGTGCCGGAGCTGGCCAGCCGCAACCACATCGTCCAGGTGATGCCCGTCATCCACGAGGCCCTCACCCGCGCGCAGAAGACGCTCGACGACGTGGACCTCATCGCCGTCACCTCCGGCCCGGGCCTCATCGGCGCGCTGCTGGTGGGCCTGCAGGTGGCCAAGGGGCTGAGCCTCGCCACCGGCAAGCCCTTCGTCGGCGCCAACCACCTCGAAGGCCACCTGCTGGCCATCCGCCTCATCGAGGAGGCCCCGGAGCCGCCGTTCCTCGGGCTCGTCGTGTCCGGCGGGCACACCAGCCTCTACGACGTGCAGGCCTATGGCAGCTACCGGCTGGTGGGCAGCACCCGCGACGACGCGGCTGGCGAGGCCTACGACAAGACGGCGCGCATCCTCGGGTTGCCGTACCCGGGTGGGCTGCCCATCGACCAGCTCGCGCAGCAGGGGAACCCGGAGGCCATCCGCTTCCCGCGCGCGTTGCCCGGCGACAACTTCGACGTCTCCTTCTCCGGCCTGAAGACGGCGGTGCTGCACCACACGCAGAAGCACGGCGTGCCGGGAGGGCAGGCGCTGTCCGACCTGTGCGCGTCCTTCCAGGAGGCGGTGGCGGACGTGCTGTCGAAGAAGCTGGTGGCCGCCGCGCGCCGGCTGGGCCACAAGAACCTGGTGTTGTGCGGGGGCGTGGCGGCCAACTCGCGGCTGCGCGCGCTGTGCAAGGCGCGGGCGGAGGAGCGGGGGCTGAACATGTTCCTGCCGCCGGTGCGGTTGTGCACGGACAATGGGGCGATGATCGCGGTGGCGGGGTATGAGGCCTACCGCCGCGGCCTGCGCGGAGACTTCCGCCTGGCGGCGGACCCCGCCTGGCGCATGTAGCGAGAAGGAGACCGGGTGGAACAGCCGCGAGACATCCTCAAGCGTCATGGACTGCGCCCCAAGCACAGCTGGGGGCAGAACTTCCTCGGGGACGAGGAGGCATTGGAGACCATCGCCGACGCGGTGAACCTGCGCGAGGGCGAGCCGGTGGTGGAGTTGGGCCCTGGCCTCGGCCACCTCACGCGCTTCCTCGCCGCGACGAAGGCGCGCGTCACCGCCGTGGAGCGGGACCGCGACATGCTGACGGTGCTGGAGAAGGAGGCCATCCCCGGCGTGCACGTGGTGGCCGGCAACGCCGCCACCGTGGACTTCGCCGAGGTGGCCGGCGCGCCCGACGTGGCGGTGGTGGGCAACCTCCCGTACCACCTGTCCAGCCAGATTCTCTTCCGCGTGCTGGAGCAGCGCGCCCACGTGTCGCGCGCCGTCTTCACGCTGCAGAAGGAAGTGGTGGAGCGGCTCGCCGCGGTGCCCGGCAACCGGGACTACGGCCTGCTCACCGTGCTGCTCGGCCTGCACTTCGACGCGGAGAACATCCTCACGCTGGAGTCCTGGCGCTTCCACCCGCCGCCGAAGGTGGACTCCGCCGTGCTGCGCCTCACCCGCCGCAAGGCCCCGCGCGCGCCCATCATCGACGAGGCCCGCTTCATCCGCGTGGTGAAGGCGTCCTTCTCCCACCGGCGCAAGACGCTGCTCAACTCCATCAAGTCGGACACCACGCTCGGCTCACCGGAGGTGCTGCTCGCCGCGCTGCAGACGGCCGGCATCGACCCGCAGCGCCGCGCGGAGACGCTCGCGCCCGAGGAGTTCGCCGCCATCGAGCGCGCGCTCGGGCCGGTGGTGGAGAAGCTGCCCCCTCCGAAGCTGGAGGAGTAGGGCGGAGGCCTGGCGCTCGCGCCGGCCCGGCCTGCGTGCGGGCTCTACCGCTCGCGCAGGCCCAGCGCTTGGAGCAGGCCGCCCTGCTGCTCCAGGTACGCGAAGAACTCGGCCTCGGGAATGCGCATGCGCGCCAGCACGCCGCGGAGGATTTCCTCCACCGTGCCGTCCTGCCGGCGCTTGAGCTCCAGAGCCGTCTTCAGGAGCACCACGCCGTAGAGAGGATCCGGCTCCACCGGCGGTGCGGGTGTGGACTTGGAGGTGGTGCTCTGGCGGGCCTCCTCCAGCAACACCACCGTCTTCACCCGCTGCCTGCCACTCATGTCCGGAGACCGTCCCGCGCACACGCCATGAAGTCGCGCGGACCGTAGGGGATGCCCTCCGGAGCGTCAAGGGAGCGCGAGCGTCCCGGACGCTCGGTGCGGCCGTGGAAAATTGCCGGATTCCAGCGCCCGTGTTGTGTTATCCGCCCGGGTGCGTGGCCGTGCCCTCGCGCAGGTGCGCGCGCGGCCTCGAGTCGCGCATTCCGCGGTCGGGAGGCCTCGGCGGATGGACTACCGGTACATCGTGGTCGAGGGGCCCATTGGCGTGGGCAAGACGAGCCTCTCCAACATCCTCGCGGAGCGCCTGTCCGGCCGGCGCATCCTCGAGGTGGTGGAGGAAAATCCCTTCCTCTCCAGCTTCTATTCGGACCGGCAGAAGTTCGCGTTCCAGACGCAGATCTTCTTCCTCCTGTCGCGCTTCCGGCAGCAGCAGGACCTGTTCCAGCAGGACCTCTTCAGCTCGATGACGGTCAGCGACTACCTGTTCGCGAAGGACCGCATCTTCGCCCACCTCAACCTGGACGCCCACGAGCTCGCCCTCTATGAGCGCGTCTTCGAGGCGCTCGGGCCCCGCGTGGCCAAGCCGGACCTCGTTGTCTACCTCCAGGCCCGCCTGGACGTGTTGCTGCAACGCATCAAGAAGCGGGGCCGCGAGTTCGAGCGCAAGTTCGACTCGGGGTACCTGGAGGGGCTCGTCCACTCCTACAACACCTTCTTCTTCCACTACACGGAGACGCCACTGTTGGTGGTCGACACCTCGGACATCGACTTCGTCAACAACGAGGCGGACCGGGAGGACCTCCTGGCCACCATCCGGAAGGCGAAGCCGGGGACCCAGCATTACCTTCCAAAGGCTTCCCGGCGGGCCTGAGTCCAGGCTCCCGTCAGGCCGCACGCCCTCCAGGCCCCCACGGCCGCCCGGAGGGCGTTAGAGTGCGGTGAAGACTCCGGGCTTCCGGCGATCCCGCAAGGGACGGCGAGGGGCGAAGGGGTCTGCAACGGCCGTTCAACCCGTCGACAACAGGAGGTGAACCGTGAAGGACAAGGTCACCATCCATACGCTGAAGCGCTTCAAGCAGATCGGCCAGAAGATCTGCATGGTTACCGCCTACGACGCCACGTTCGCCCACATCCTCGACCAGGCGGGCGCGGACGTGCTGCTGGTGGGTGACTCGCTGGGCATGGTCGTCCAAGGCCATGACTCCACGCTGCCGGTGACGATGGACCAGATGGTCTATCACTCCGCCGCCGTGACGCGCGGCGCGCGCCGGGCCCACGTGGTGGGTGACCTCCCCTTCATGAGCTACCAGGTGTCGCCGCAGGACGCGGTGCGCAACGCGGGCCGGCTCGTGTCCGAGGGTGGCGTGGGCAGCATCAAGCTGGAGGGTGGCGCCGAGTTCGCGGAGACGGTGCGCGCGATTACCCGCGCCAGCATCCCCGTGATGGGCCACCTGGGGCTGACGCCGCAGTCCGTCCACAAGATGGGCGGCTATGTCGTGCAGGGCCGCGACGAGGACCAGGCCCGCAAGATTCTCGATGACGCGCTGGCGCTGGAGCAGGCCGGGGCCTACGCGATTGTGCTGGAGGGCGTGCCGCTGGAACTGGCGCGCACGGTGACGCAGAGCCTGTCCATCCCCACCATCGGCATTGGCGCGGGCGTGGACTGTGACGGCCAGGTCCTCGTTTGTTACGACCTGTTGGGGATGAACCCGGACTTCAAGCCCAAGTTCGTCAAGCGCTACGCCAACCTGCACGGCTCGATTACGGAGGCGGCCGGCGCCTTCTTCTCCGAGGTCCGCAAGGGCGCGTTCCCCGACGAGGACCACTCCTTCAAGTCGAGCAAGAACATCCGCCTGGTGGCGGGCAACCCCGCGGCGCCGCGCGTGGAGTCGTCCACCGCCACCGCCGAGGGCGGCGAGAAGATTGGCCCCGTCTACGGGGTTCCGGTCTAGCCATGGGCACCGCAGTCCTGCGCACCGTGGAGGAAGTGAAGGCGTGGGTCGCAGGGCTGCGCCGTGAGGGGCGCCGGCTCGCGCTGGTGCCCACCATGGGGTTCCTGCACGAGGGGCACCTCTCGCTCATGCGCGAGGGGCGCTCCCGCGCCGACGTGGTGGCGACGTCCATCTTCGTCAACCCCACCCAGTTCGGCCCGAAGGAAGACCTCTCGCGCTACCCCCGGGACCTCTCCGGGGACGTGGCGAAGTGCGCCAGCGCGGGCGTGGACGTCGTCTTCGCGCCGGAGGACCCCAAGGCGATGTACCCGCCGGGGTACCAGACGTACGTGGAGGTGACGGAGGTCAGCCAGGGCCTGTGCGGCGAAAGGCGACCCGGTCACTTCCGTGGCGTGGCCACCATTGTCACCCAGTTGCTGTGCCTCTTCCGGCCGGACGTGGCGCTCTTCGGGGAGAAGGACTACCAGCAGCTTCAGGTCATCAAGGCGCTGAACCGCGATTTGCACCTGGGCGCGGACATCGTCGGCATGGCGACGGTGCGCGAGCCGGACGGGCTGGCGATGAGCAGCCGCAATGCCTACCTGTCGCCCGAGGAGCGGAAGCGGGCGCTGTCTCTCTCGAGGGGGCTGAAGGCGGCCCAGGCGCTCCTGCGGGAGGGCACCCGGGAGGCGGGCGCGCTGGTGGGCGCCGTCCGTCGCGAGCTGGAGGCGGCGGGGCTGCGCGAGGACTACGTGGAACTGGTGGACGCGGAGCGGCTGACGTCCCTGGCCTCGGTGGCGCCCGGGCAGTCCGCCCGCCTGCTCGTCGCGGCCTTCAGTGGAACGACGCGCCTCATCGACAACATGCCGCTGGGCGGTTAGGAGACGCGGGACGCGTATGACAACCAGCGGCAAGTCGAAGGGACCCGGCGGTGAGCCCGGGGTGAAGGTCATCGCCGAGAACCGGCGTGCGCGCTTCGACTACACGGTGGACGAGAAGCTGGAGGCCGGTCTGGAGCTGACCGGCAGCGAGGTGAAGTCGCTGAGGGAGGGAGTCGCCAACCTGTCGGACGCCTACGCGCTTCCCAAGGGAGACGAGCTGTTCCTCCTCAACGCCAACATCGGCTCCTACAAGGCCGCCAGCCTCTTCGACCACCTGCCCACACGGGGCCGGAAGCTGTTGCTGCACCGGGCCGAGATTGACCGTTGGGCGGCGAAGGTGCGGGAGCGGGGTTATTCCATCATCCCGCTTGTGCTGTACTTCAAGAATGGACGGGCCAAGGTGGAGCTGGGGCTCTGCCGCGGGAAGAATCACGAAGACCGGCGCCAGGACATCAAGGAGCGGGAGACGAAGCGGGAGATGGACCGGGCGATGCGCCGACGTTGAGAGGGGCGCCCGAATTTTTCTCGCCGTACACCGATGGACGAAAAGAAGGGTCTCGACAAGAAGGAGCGGCTGCTGGCCGCGCTCGACCAGGGGATGGTGATGATCCACCTGGACGCGCGCCGCCCCGGCGTGCTCGTCCCCGCCTCAATCAGGGGGGAGGCCCACCTGCGCCTCAACCTCTCCTACCGCTTCGACCCGCCGGATTTGACGGTGGGCGAGTGGGGCGTGCGCTGCACGCTGAGCTTCTCTGGCTCGCGCTTCACGGTGGCGGTGCCCTGGTCGGCGCTGTTCGCCATCGCCAGTCACGTGACGAAGGAGTTCTGGATGTACCCGGACGACATGCCGCCGGAGCTGCTCCAGCAGCCCGCGTCGGCACGTCCGCCGCAGCCCGTGCCGGTGGTGCCCGTGGCCGCCGAGCGCCCGCGCACCTTCCTGCGCGAGGTGCCCACCGCCAGCGAGCGCTCCAGTGAGCCGTCCGACGTGGCGCCACCGCCGGCACCGCCAGACGGGCCGCAGGACGACCCGCCGCCGCCGCGCCGGGGCCACCTGCGACTGGTGAAGTAAGGCTGAAGTGAGGCTGGAGTCAGGCTCAGCGCTCCAGCGCCACCTTGAACTCGACGGGCTCGCCGCCGCGGAAGGTGCCCTTCCACGGGCGGTAGCCCCTGAGCTTGAGCTGCACGGAGATGGGCTTGTCCGGGTAGAGGTTGTCCACGGCGAGGGGCGTGGTGCCCAGCTCCTGGCCCTCCACCAGCACCGTGGCGCCCGGCGGGTTGCTGACGATGCTCAGGATGGGCGAGGGCATCGGGACGCCCAGCTTCGCGAGCAGCATGGGCACCACCCAGGAGCGCGTGGTCAGGACCCAGAGGCCACCGCCGACCAGCGCCGCGACTACCCCGAGCGCGACGGCGGTACGCACCCAGCGCTTGCGAGCACGAGGCAGGTCCTGCTCCTCCACCCAGTCGCTCTCCGGACGCGGCGCGCGCGCTTCCAGCTCCAGCTCGTGGGCGGGAGTCTCGCGCAGGCTCCGCGGTGGGAGGGCTTCTGGAAGAGGGGCGGGCTCCGGCTGCGGGGCCGGCCTGTCCTGGCGGGCCTGGCCCGACGACGCGGAAGCCCTGGAGGCTGACGCGGCTGGCGGGCCCGCCGGCGCATGGGCCGTGAGAGCGGAGCCACCAGGAGCCGCCGCCGCGCGTGCGGAAGTCGTAGCGCCAACGTGGCCCGAGGGCCGGGTGCCACCGGGGGACGTCGCATGCGCCGGGCGTACCGGAGTCGCCGCGCCGGAGTGGCCCGTCGCCCCAGCGCCACCGGGAACCGTTGCGCCGAAAGCGACGGTGCGGCCCGAGGTGGACGTGGAGGAACCCGGGGCGTGAGCGGCCACGGGGGCGGAAGCCTCTGGCGTGAAGGCCTGCGAGGGCAGGGCGGCTTCCTCGGCGCAGAAGTCGCACGGCGCCTGCGGAGCGGACAGGGGCATCCCGCACGTCGCGCAGTTGCGGACCAGCCGCCCGCTGCTGCTGAGCGCCGGTCCTCCGGGCTCGAGCGCCACCTCCACTTCCTTCTCCGCCACGAGCGAGAAGGGCCCCGGGTTCGACGGGTGTGTGGCACCAGCCGGGGCCGACTTCGCGTCCACCCCTGCCTCGGCCTGCTCGCGCAGGGTGGGGGGCAGGGAGAGCCGCCTCATGAAGTCGGCCAGCGCGTGGGACGTGGCGGGCTCGCCCGAGCGGGCCAGCCAGCGCGCGAGCGTCTCGCTCAGGGCCTCGGGCGTCGGGAAGCGTTGCTCGGGGCCCCGCGCCAGCATGCGCAGGACGGCATCGGCCAGCGGTGCGGGCACGTCCGGAGGCAGCGGCGGAACCTCACGCGACAGGATGGCGTACACCACCGCCATGGGCTCCTTCACGTCGTGGAACGGATGCCGGCCTACGAGCAGTTCGTGGAAGACGATGCCCAGGGAGAACTGGTCGCTGAGGGCATTGGCCGGCGCGCCCTGGAGCACCTCGGGCGCGCTGTAGGCCTCCTTGCCGCGGAAGACGCCGGGCTCCGTGAGCGAGCCGCCCTCCAGCCGCGCGATGCCGAAGTCCGTCACCTTCACCTCGCCCTCGCGTGACACGAGGACGTTGGACGGGGACACGTCGCGGTGGGCCGCCATCACCGGGCGCCCGTCGTGCTGCTTCCGGTACGCGTGGGTGAGGCCCGCCTGTGTCTGGAGCACGATGAAGGCCGCCAGGTGCGGCGGGAAGCGCACGCCCTGCCGGGCGGCGGTGCGCAGCAGCACGCCGAGGTCCCAGCCGTCCACCAGCTCCATCACCAGGAAGAGTCCGCCGGGGCCCTGGCCCACGTCGTACACGGTGGCGATGTTCTGGTGCTGCAGCAGCATGGCCAGCCGCGCCTCGGCGAGGAACATGCGCGCGATGTCCGGCTCCTGCGCCAGCTGCGGCAGCACCCGCTTGATGGCCACCGCGCGCTCGAAGCCCTCCGTGCGCGCCACGCCGAGAAACAGCTCCGCCATGCCTCCAGAGGCCAGCTGCCGTACGAGCCGATAGCGTTCGTTCACGGACGGCCTTCCTCAGGTGACGGGCTGGGTGACCTCACGCAGCAGCTTCCAGGGATAGATGCCGGTGGTGTGGCCGTCGCTGAAGACGAAGGCCAGCGCATAGTTGCCCACCGGCTGGACTTCCTTGATGCGCAGGTCCGCGGACACCTTCGTCGCGTCGAGGGTGCGCTTGTTCGTCCACTCGTCCACGCACCCGGCGCACGGGCACTGCTGGCGCAGCAACTGCGCGGAGGCGGTCGTCCTCGCCCCGTCGTCCCAGCCCAGCTCCAGCCGGGAGCCGTCGGGAGCCACGCGGACATCCGTCCCGGAGACGGGCTTCTCGGCGGGCTTGATGCGGTCCCAGAAACTCAACGTGCACCTTCCGAAGTCTCAACAGCGCCGCGCCCTCCCTACCATCCTTCCAGCCCCATGGCGCGAGAAGCGCGCGCGAGCCGCCTACGAGGCGAGCTTGACGGGCAGCCGGTGGCCTTCCAGCCGCACGCCCTGCTTCGCCAGCACCCGCCGCAGCGCCAGCACCACCTGCGGGTCCAGCTGCGCGCCGCTGAGGTTGTCGAGAATCTCCATCGCCTTCTCCAGCGGCATGGCCTTCTGGTACGGGCGCGTGGAGGTGCAGGCGTCGAAGGTGTCCGCGCACGCGACGATGCGGGCCAGCAGGGGGATGTCCTCGCCCTGGAGCCGGTCCGGGTAGCCGGTGCCGTCCCAGCGCTCGTGGTGGTGGCGCACGCACGCGCGCACCGCGCCGAGGAAGCTCACCGGGCCGATGATGGCGTCGCCGATGGCCGGGTGCTCGCGCATGATGGCCATCTCCTGGTCCGTCAGCCGCGTCTGCTTGCAGAGGATGGACTCCACGATTCCAATCTTCCCGATGTCGTGGAGGATGCCGCCGTACTGGAGCTGCCGCAGCTCGCGCTCGGTGAGGTTCATCTCGCGGCCAACCTCCACCGCCACGTCGCCCACCCGCTGGCTGTGGCCGCGCGTGTACGCGTCCTTCGAGTCGATGGAGTTGGCCAGCGCGACGATGGTCTCCAGATAGCCCTTCTCCAGGCTCTCGTAGAGGCCGCGGTTCTCCATGTCGTACGCGAGCAGCTGCTTGCTCATGTAGTTGAACGTCTGGGCCAGCTCCCCCAGCTCGTTCTTCTGGGGGACGTCCACCTCCACGCCGAACTTGCCGCGCGCCAGCTCCAGCGCGCCCTTCGTGAAGCCCTTGAGGGGCCGCGTGAGGTTGCGCGAGAAGAGCGCCGCCAGCACCAGCGCGACGAGGATGGCCGCGCCCAGACCCAGGAGGATGCGGCGCTCCATGGCCTCCACCTGCCGATAGGCATGCTCCACCGGCTGCTCGGAGATGATGGCCCAGCCGGCCTCCGGCAGCACAGTGTACGCGGCGACGACCGCGTCCCGGCCCTCGCCGAAGTTGCCCACGTGGAACGTCTCCGTGTCCGGCTGGCGCTCCAGCTGCCGCAGCAGGTGCGCCACCGGGCGGCGCCGGGACACGTCCTCGCCCAGGCCCGCCACGCCTCCGCCTCCGGCGACGAGGTGCCCGTGCCGGTCCGCCACGTACGCGAAGCCGGTGCTGCCCACGCGCTCCTGCTCCAGCATCCGCCGCAGCCCCGCCAGCGACAGGTCCGCCGCGACGTAGCCCTTGACGGGCTCGCCCACGGGGAAGGCCAGCGTCACCACCGGCCCGTCTCCGTCCGGCCCCGTCACCACGTCCGCGTAGCGCAGCCCGTCCAGATTCTCCAGCAGCGCGCGGGCGCGCTCCTCGTGCCCGGCCAGCGAGCTGGGCGACACGTCATGCCGCGAGAAGGCCTGCAGGCCCGCCAGCCGCTTGCGGTCCGGGCCGAAGACGGTGAGCGCCAGCACCTCGCGCCGCTGCGTGAGCACCGACGCCAGGTGCGTCTGCTGCGCCTCCAGGGGCAGCGTGAAGAAGCCGGGCACGCGGGCCAGTCCCAGCACCGCGTCGGTGGGCTCGCCGAGGAAGGCCTCCGCCTTGAGCTGGAGCTGCTTCACGCGCTCCTGCGCCAGCTCCTGCGCGTCGCGCACCAGCAGCTCGCGCGTATGGGACACGGAGAGCCAGCCCACCATCAGCGTGGGGACGAAGCCCACCACCAGCATCAACAGGAGGATGGCTTTGAAAAGGCGCACGGTGCTGCTCCTCCAGTGGCTACTGCCACTGTCCCTTCTGCACTTCGAGCTTGAGCCGCTCCGACACCAGCTCGAAGCGCCGGGGGGCCCCGGGCTCGGACCGGCCCGCCGGGCCCAGCGCGCGGACCGTCCACCGGTAGCGGCCCGCCGGCAGCACGGGCAGCTTCACCTCCACGGTGGACACGGTCTGGGCGTAGACAGCGGTGCCTGCCGTGTCGTGTAGCACTTCCACCTCGTAACGCTCCGCTCCGGGCACTCCCGCCCAGGTCAGCTTCACCGGCCCCAGCCGGCCCGCCCTGTCCGGGCGCAGCTTCAGCAGCGCCCCATCCTCCGGCAATACCGGCTTCGGCGCCACCAGGGGGGGCAGCGGCGCCGGCGGCGGGGAGCCCTTCGCCACGCTGAGCGACTCTCCCGTGGCGACAGGCTGGGTAACGCCCTCGGCCTCCACGCGCACCGGCGGGCCCTTCTTCACGGTGACGGTGGTGGTGCCTCCGTCCGGGCCCACCTCCACGCTGAAGGCGGAGGGCTGCGGCGTGGGTGTCGCCGCCACCTGCCGTCCCGCCGCGTTGGCCGCCTCGGAGGCCAGGGTGTAGCGGGCGGCGCGGAAGTGAGACTCCGCCTCCCTCAGCCGCGCCTCGGCCTGGGGTGAAGTCCCCGCGTCTCCGACGAGCGTGCGCGCCGTCTCCAGCGCCCGCTGCGCCAGGGCGCGCTCCTGTCCGGGCACCTTCAGCCGCGTGCCCTCGGCCACGGTGTCCGTCGTCAGCCCGTTGAGCGCCTGGATTTCCTCCGCGGCCGCCGGGTCTCCCACGGTGCGCTCCGCCACCTGGCGCAGCGTCTCGTGGGGGCCCACCACCGCCGTGTCCTGCGCGGCGACGCCCAGCCCCGCCAGCAGCATGAGGAGCGCCATCCTCATTGGAAGACAATCTCCCTTCCGGCCTGGATGGTGGCCGCCGGGGTGGTGACGGAGAGGGACTGGGTGGCGGGCTTCTCCAGCTCCGCGTCGATGCGGCCGCGCAGCACCGTGAGGTCCGTGCGCGGCTGGCCCGGCCGCAGCCGCGTCTCGGCGATGCCGATGAGCGAGTCGCCGCCCAGGTGAACCGTGCCGCCGTCGCTGGCGAAGATGAGGTCCGCGCCCGCGCCCGACTCGGTGCGCACCTTGTCGTTCTCGAAGAGGGGGTGCCCCTCGCGCGCGACGCTCCAGTCATCCTCGGTGGCGCGCTTGATCTGCACCTCGCCCTTCAATGCCTTCAGGTGGGCGCGGGGGGCGAGGGCCGGACGCGCGGGCGGCGCGGGCGCAGGCGGCGTCTCCTCGGCGGTGCAGCCGAGCGGCGAGGCCGAGAGCGCGAGCGCGAGCAGCATGGGGGGCCAGCGTCGTCCGTTCACGTGGGGAGGTTCCGGGAAGCCGCAGTGTAGTGGGAGGGACTCGCGGGAAACGAGCCCGGCCACGCACACGCTAGTCCAGTCGCCGGTGCTGCAGGCAGGGCAGGTTGCGGCGGATGCGCGCCTGCAGTTCCGGGTCCACCGGCGCCAGCGCCAGCCCCTCGCCCTCCGACGCCCGCGCCGTCACCAGCCCCCAGGGGTCCACCACCATGGCGTGGCCATAGGTGAGGCGGTTGGCGGAGTGTTTCCCACCTTGTGCGGGCGCCAGCACGTACGCCTGGTTTTCAATGGCCCGCGCCCGGAGGAGCACCTCCCAGTGGTCCTTGCCCGTCATCAGCGTGAAGGCCGCCGGCACCGCCAGCAGGGTGGCGCCCTCCTTCGACAGCCGCCGGTACAGCTCCGGGAAGCGCAGGTCGTAGCAGACGGACAGGCCCAGCCGGCCCACCTCCGTCTGGGCGGCGACCACCTCGGTGCCCGGCGCCACGGCGGCGGACTCCTGATAGGTAGCCCCGTCACCCACCTCCACGTCGAACAGGTGCATCTTCCGGTAGACGGCCAGCCGCTCCCCGCCCGGTCCGAAGAGGACGCTGGTGTTGTAGAGCCGGTTCCCCGGCGCGCCCGCCTCCAGCACGCTGCCGGCCAGGAGCGTCACCTTCAGCTCGCGGGCCAGCTCCGCCATGCGGGCGAGCGTCGGGCCGTCGAGTCCCTCGGCGGCCCCGGGGCGCTCGGGCTCCGGACCCATCCACGAGAAGTTCTCCGGGAGACCGACGAGGCGGGCCCCCAGACTGGCCGCCCGCCGCACGAGGCGGGTGGCGACCTCCAGGTTGTGGCTCTTGTCCGCGGTGGACACCATCTGCGCGGCGGCGATGAGGTGCATGGACCCCGTTATAACGCCCGTCCGGGTCGCGGAACCCCTGGGAATTCCTTGCCCTGTCGGGCAGGTTTCACCCGGAGCAGGAGGGTGCGTCCTTCCTTTACACCCCGACGGGGCGTGTGCTACGGACGCCCCACATTTTTCGATGATGGACCTCGAAAAGTGGGCCGCGTGCCCGCTTTTCGCGTTTTTGGAGACCTGTTTCCCGGATATGTCGGAGAAGAACCTCAAGCAGACGGTGGAGGAGCGGGCCATGTCCCTGCTCGAGCCCATCGTCGCGGGTGAAGGCCTGGAGCTCGTGGACCTGGAATTCCTCCGGGAGCGCGAGGGCTGGGTCCTCCGGTTGTTCATCGACAAGCCGGGCGGGCGGGTGGGGTTGGAAGACTGCACCCAGGTGTCGCGTGCGGTGGACCCCGCGCTCGACGTGGAGGACCTGGTCCCCCACGAGTACAGCCTGGAGGTCTCCAGCCCTGGAGTGAACCGGCCGCTGAAGAAGCCGGCGCACTTCGAGCGGGTGAAGGGACAGAAGGTGAAGGTGAAGACGTTCGGGCCGCTGGGTGAGCCCCCGCGCAAGAACTTCACCGGCACGCTGACCGAGGTGGCGGGCGACGGCATCTCGGTGGAGGTGGAAGGCGCCGGAGCCTTCCACATCCTCTTCAAGGACATCGCGAAGGCGAACCTGGAGTTCGAGTTCTAGACGTCGACATACAGGGCGCCCCTCCGAGCGGGGACGCCCGTGGACCCTTTTAGGAGAACACCATGGCCACGCAACAAGCCAACCCGACCGTCAACCTCAACCTCGTCCTCGACCAGGTCGCCAAGGACAAGGGCATCGACCGGGCTGTGCTGATTGCCACCCTCGAAGACGCGATGAAGACCGCGGCCAAGAAGCACTTTGGTCAGGACCGCGAGCTCGAGGCCAAGTACGACCCCGACAAGGGCGTCGTGGAGCTGTTCCAGGCCATCACGGTGATGGACGAAATCGTCGACCCCGTCCAGGCGGTCAACCAGATCACCACGGCCGAGGCGCACCGCAAGGGCATGGAAGTGGAGTCCGGGGACGAGCTCGTCTTCCAGATCTTCTACCGCGACGAGGACGCCGCCGAGGCCAAGGCGCAGGACGACCAGTACGGCGACATCCTCCGCCTGAAGACCTTCCGCCGCGGCTTCGGCCGCATCGCCGCGCAGACGGCCAAGCAGGTCATCCTGCAGCGCACGCGTGACGCGGAGCGCGAGAACGTCTTCAACGAGTACAAGGACCGCAAGAACGAGATCGTCACCGGCATCGCCCGCCGGTTCGAGCGCGGCAACATCATCGTGGACCTGGGCCGCGCCGAGGCCGTGCTGCCGGTGCGCGAGCAGGTGCCGCGCGAGACGTACCGCCCCGGCGACCGCGTGCAGGCCTACGTGCTGGACGTGCTGCGCGAGTCCAAGGGCCCGCAGATCGTCCTCAGCCGCGCCTCCGTCAACCTGCTCACCAAGCTGTTCGAGATGGAGGTGCCCGAAATCGCCGAGGGCATCGTCGTCATCGAGGCGGCGGCGCGCGAGCCGGGTGGCCGCGCGAAGATCGCCGTCTCCAGCCGGGACTCGGACGTGGACCCGGTGGGCGCGTGCGTGGGCATGAAGGGCAGCCGCGTGCAGGCGGTGGTGCAGGAGCTGCGCGGCGAGAAGATCGACATCGTCCCCTTCGACGAGGACCCGGCCCGCTTCGTGTGCTCGGCGCTGGCCCCCGCGGAGGTCAGCCGCGTCATCATCGACGAGGCCAACCACGCCATGGAGCTCATCGTCCCCGACGACCAGCTCAGCCTCGCCATCGGCCGGCGCGGGCAGAACGTGCGCCTGGCGGCCCAGCTCACGGGCTGGAAGCTGGACATCAACAGCGAGAGCCGGGTGCGGGAGCTGCGCGAGTTCGCCAGCCGCTCGCTGGGCTCGCTGCCGGGCATCAACGAGATGCTGGTGGAGACGCTCTACGCCCACGGCTTCCGTCAGGCGCGGGACATCGCGGACGCGAATCCGGAGATGCTGGCGCAGATGCCCGGCATCGACCCCGCCCGCATCCCCTCCATGCAGGAGGCCGCGCGCAAGCGCATGGTGGAGGATCAGGCGGAGCTGTCGCGCATGGATTATGAAAGGGAGCAGGCCCGGTTGGCCGAGGCCCGGCGCCATCCGGACGAGCTCAACCAGTCCGAGCGCATGGCGCGTGTCAGGGGCGTCGGCGAGAAGACCATCGAGCAGCTCATCCTCGCCGGCTACAAGTCGGTGGAGGACATCGCCAACGAGAAGGACCTGGCGAAGCTGGGCGACGTGCCGGGTGTGGGAATCAAGAAGGCCCGCCAGCTGAAGAGCGCGGCGGAGAACTACCTCGTGGAGGAGGCGAAGCTGCGCGCGGAGCTGAACGCCGAGCGTGGCACGATGACGGCGACCCTGGACGGTGGCGCGGAAGCCACCAAGTCGCCGTAAGCTAGGGGAAGGAAGGGAACGTGGGGCGCCCGTCAGGCCGCAAGGCGTCGGGAGAGCAGAGCGCGGAGTCAGGTCCGGTCCGGATGTGCGTCGGATGCGGGTCCAAGCGACCGCAGGCGGAGCTCACCCGGTTCGTGATAGGGCCTGGGGGCGCCATCGAGGTGGACAGGGCACGGCGGCTGCCAGGACGGGGCGCCTACCTGTGCGGTGCCGGTTGTCTGACGGCGGCGCTGAAGCGGAAGGCCTTCGGAAGGGCCTTTCGCGGCAAGGCGGGGCAGGTTGACCCGTCGCAGCTCGGGCAGGCGTGGGTGCTGGGGACGGAGAGCTAAGGGGTGTGGGGGGGGAGTGGGTGTTAAGGACCACTCGCACACATTTTCGGGTTTGGACTAGGGTACTGCGCCCCGGAAGCCGGCGGAGCAGAAGGCCAACAAGGGCAATATGTCGAAGAAGCGCGTCCATGAAATCGCCAAGGAGCTCAAGGGCCACGGCATTGAGCTCGACAACAAGGAGGTCGTAAACGAGCTTTCTGCGCTCGGTTACGACGTCAAGAGCCACTCGTCTTCACTCGATGACGACCAGGCGACCGCCGCCGTCCAGAAGATCCTGGACAAGCGCAAGCCGAAGCAGGCCGCGCCGCCCGTGACGGCGAAGGGGTTCGTCGTCCGCCGCAAGGTGGGCGCGCCCGCTGGTGGTGCGTCCGCGGAGGCGGGCGAAGGCCAGCAGTACGACCATTCGCAGTACGAGCCGCCTCCCGCGGCATACGAAGCGCCTCCGGCCGCCTACCGGGCCGAGGAGCCGCCGTCGGCTCCCGTCGTCGAGGCATCCCAGGCCCCTGTCGAGGCGCCGAGGGCTGTTGAGTCGAAGCCGGTGGAGGCCGCCCCGGAGGTTCCGGAGGCTCCCGCCGTCGCCGCCACCCCGCAGCAGCCCGCGCCTGTCGCGGAGGCCCCTCAGGCCCCCGCCGCCGTCGCGGCTCCGTCCACGCCCGCTGCCGAGGCCCCCAGGGCTCCGGTCGAGGCACCCCGCGCCGCCGTGCAGCCTCCTGCCGGCGCGCAGCCCACTTCCCCAGCCCAGGAGCGCTCCACCTTGCCCCAACCCCCCCCTCGCTCACCGGTCCCGCCGACTGTCCGGACGCCTTCGAGCCCTTCGACGTCCGCAACTGTCGTGTCCCGTGGCCCGGGCTATGTCCAGCGTGGTGGTCCAGGCGGTGGTCGTCCCGGAGGCCCGGGCGGTCCGGGTGGCCGTCCCGGGGGTCCGGGTGGCCCGGGTGGCCGTCCCGGGGGTCCGGGCGGCCCGGGTGGCCGTCCCGGTGGTCCGGGCGGCCCGGGTGGCCGTCCCGGTGGCCCGGGCGGTCGTCCCAGCTATCAGGGGCAGACGTATCAGGGTCCGGGCGCGCGTCCGGGTCAGCCGCCGGTGCGTCCCACCGGCGCGCCGGGTGTCGGTGCCCAGGCTTCGGCCGGCGGCACGGCGGCTCCCGCGGGTCCCACCATCATGGTGGGCGGCGTGCCCCACGCCCAGGTGACGCCCACTGCGGGCGGCCCTGCCCGTCCCACGGCCACCCAGGCCGTCGTCATCTCGCGCCCGCTCATCCAGGTGCGCCGCGTGACGCCCACGGCCGGCCAGGCCAAGCAGTACCCCATGGCGCCGGGCCGCAACGGCATCCCCGAGCGGCGTGAGTACAAGGTCGTTCCGGACCACCTGGGCCGGGGCCGCGAGCTGGTGGACGTCTCCAAGAACAAGGAGCGGGGCCAGCGCAAGCGCACCAGTGGCGATACGACCAGCGTGTCCAAGCAGGAACTGACGGACATGGTCTGGGGCCGCGTCACCATCCCCATCCGTGGCAAGAAGAAGAAGCCCACGAAGAAGGGCGCCAAGACTCAAATCACCCAGATGGCCGAGGAGAAGAAGGTCATCAAGCTGCAGGAGGGCATCAGCGTGTCCGACCTGGGCCAGCGCATGGGTGTGCGCAGCGCGGACATCATCAAGAAGCTGATGGGCCTGGGGAAGATGGCCACGGCCAACCAGATGGTGGACGCGGACACCGCGGAGATGCTGGCCACCGACTACGGCTGGAAGATCGACCGCGTCGGCTTCGAGGTGGAGGACTACCTGCCCGAGGTGGAGGCCCGTCCCGAGGACGAGCGTCCCCGTCCGCCGGTCGTCACCATCATGGGCCACGTCGACCACGGCAAGACGAGCCTCCTGGACGCCATCCGCAAGGCCAACGTGGCCGCGGGCGAGGCGGGCGGCATCACCCAGCACATCGGCGCGTACAGCATCTCCACGGCGCGCGGCGACGTCACGTTCCTCGACACGCCGGGCCACGAGGCCTTCACGTCCATGCGCGCCCGTGGCGCCGACGTGACGGACATCGTGGTGTTGGTGGTCGCCGCGGACGACGGCGTGATGCCCCAGACGGTGGAGGCCATCAAGCACGCCAAGGCGGCGGAAGTCCCCATCGTCGTCGCCATCAACAAGATGGACGTGCCGGGCGCCAACCTGGACCGCGTGAAGAAGGACCTGGCCACCCACGAGCTCGTGCCGGAAGAGTGGGGCGGCGACACCATCATGGTGCCGGTCTCCGCGAAGACGAAGGAGAACCTGGAGCTGCTGCTGGAGAACCTGGCCCTCCAGGCCGAGGTGCTCGAGCTGACGGCCAACCCGAGCCGTCCGTCGGTGGGCGCCATCATCGAGGCGAAGCTGGACCGCGGCCGCGGGCCGGTGGCCACGATTCTGGTGCAGGAGGGCACGCTGAAGCTGGGCGACGCCGTCGTCACCGGCGCGCACTACGGCCGTGTCCGCGCCATGACGAACAGCCGCGGCGAGCAGGTCAAGGAAGTGAAGCCCGGCTACTGCGCCGAGGTCGTCGGTCTGTCCGGCGTGCCGAGCGCGGGTGACGCCATCAACGTGGTGGCGGACGAGAAGGCGGCCAAGCAGATCGCCGAGCACCGCAACATGAAGGACCGGCAGACCGAGCTCAGCAAGGTCAGCCGCGAGTCCCTGGAGCAGCTGTTCGCCAAGACGAAGGCGGGCGGCGGTCCCAAGGAACTGCGCGTCGTCATCAAGGCGGACGTGCAGGGCTCGGCCGAGGCCGTCAAGCAGGCGGTGCAGAAGCTCTCCACGCACAAGGTCAAGGTGGAGATCATCCACTCGGGCGTGGGCGCCATCACCGAGGGCGACGTGATGCGGGCGGCGGCCTCCAAGGGCGTCGTGCTGGGCTTCAACGTCAACCCCGAGTCCGGTGCCGAGGCCGCGGCCAAGGCGCAGGACGTGACGCTGCGCAGCTACTCCATCATCTACGAGCTCATCGACGGTGTGCGCGAGGACATGGAGGGGCTGCTGGAGCCCATCCGCACCGAGCGCAAGCTGGGTCGCGCGGAGGTGCGCAACACCTTCAACGTGCCCCGCCTGGGCACCATCGCCGGCGCGGCGGTGCTGGACGGTGTCATCAAGCGCGGCTCGTTCGTGCGGCTCATGCGCGAGAACAAGCAGCTGTTCTCCGGGAAGATGGCGTCGCTGCGGCGCTTCAAGGACGACGTCAAGGAGGTCGCGCAGGGCTTCGAGTGCGGTATCGGCATCGAGAACTTCAACGACCTCAAGCCCGGTGACATCATCGAGGCCTACGAGATCGAAGAGACTCGTCAGAGCCTCACGTAGTCGACAGTCCAGTGCCCTCCCTGAACCCCTGGGAAGACCCCATCTTCCCAGGGCGCTGATGCCCCGGTGGCCGCCCTTCGTGGCGCGTCCGCCGGTGGCTGGGGGACTTCCATGTTCGTAGGTGTCGCACGCCTCACCCTCCAGATTCCGGACAGCGGGTCGCTCAAGTCCAAGCGGCAGGTGCTCCGCCGGGTGACGGACCGGGTGAAGGCCCGTTTCAACGTGGCCATGGCCGAGGTCGATGATCAGGATCTCTGGCAGAAGGCCGCGCTCGCCCTCGCGGTGGTGGGGAATGACCGCCGCCACGTGGACGAGCAATTGGAGAAGGTCATCCACTTCATCGAGGAGATGTACGTCGCCCCGCTGATGGCGCGGGAGACGGAGATCCTCGGCTTCGGGGACCAGCTGTTCTCCGGCGGGGCCACCCGCTCGCCCGGCCGGAGTCCGTCTCCGCGCATGGCTTCAGCTGACGAAGAGGACGGTGACGAGGACTCCTTTGACGCGGAGGCCTCGCCCGAGGATGCGGCGGCGCAGTCGGAGGCCGCCATCGCCCGCTTCCTGAGGGGTGACAAGGCGTCGCTGGCGGAGGCGGAGGGGCTGGGGGAGTGGGAGCGCCGGCATGAAGGCGACAACGAGGGGGGCCCCGCAATGGGCCGCCCGTCTCCGTCGGGCGGTGGACGGATGACCTTGGATGAGGCGCGGGCCCGGGCCCGCACCCTGCGCAATCCGCGAGACTGGGAGAAGAAATGACGACGCATTCCCGACCGGAGCGCGTGGGACAGGAAATCCAGGCGGCCATCGGCGACCTGCTCGCCCGGGGCATGCTGAGGGACCCGCGCATCGGCTACATCACGATTACGGGCGTGAAGGTCTCTCCGGACCTTCGCGTGGCCAAGGTCTTCTATTCGATGATTGGCACCGAGCAGGAGCGTGCCGACACGCAGAAGGGGCTGGAGGCCGCCAAGGGCTTCGTGCGTCGCGAGGTGACGTCCACCGTCAACCTGCGCGTGTCGCCCGAAATCTTCTTCTCCTTCGACGAGTCCGTGGGAGAGGGTGACAAGATTGACCGTCTCCTTCGCGAGGTCCGGAGCAAGGAAGGCTGGTAGTTCCAGCCCCGGGCCCACAATATTGGCGTGACATGGACGGCGTCCTGGTCATCGACAAGCCCTCGGGCCCCACGTCTTTTGACGTGGTGCGACAGGTGCGTTCGCTGCTCAAGCTGAAGAAGGTGGGCCACACGGGGACGTTGGACCCGATGGCCACCGGCGTGCTGCCGCTATGCCTGGGTGAGGCCACCAAGGTGGCGGGCTTCATCACCGAGGGCGACAAGGCCTACGACGCCACGGTGCGCCTGGGCGCGGAGACGGACACGCAGGACGCGCAGGGCCAGGTGACGGCCCGGGCGCCCGTGCCGCCGCTGACGCCCGCCCTGCTGGAGTCCGCGCTGGCGCGCTTCCGGGGCTCCTTCGACCAGGTGCCGCCCATGTACTCGGCGGTGAAGGTGGCCGGGAAGCGGCTGTACGAGCTGGCGCGCGCCGGCGAGGAGGTGGAGCGGGCCGCCCGCCACGTCACCGTCTACGAGCTGGTGCTGCGCGACTACTCCGCGGACCGGCTGCAGCTGTCGGTGCGCTGCTCCAAGGGCTTCTTCGTGCGCACGCTGGCCTTCGACCTGGGCCGCGCGCTGGGCTGCGGTGCCCACCTGGAGGCCCTGCGGCGCACGCACAGCGGCCCCTTCACCCTGGCCCAGGCGCTGCCACTGGCGGACCTGCCGGCCCTGGCGAAGGAGGGCGCGCTGGCGCCGCGGCTGGTGTCCATGGCGGACGCGCTGGTGGAGTTGCCCGAGGTGCGTGTGAGCGCGGCGGAGGCCCAGCGGGTGTCGCACGGCGTGCCGGTGGAGGTGCCCGCGGGGCGGCCCGGCCGGGTGCGCGTCATGGGCCCGGACGGCGCGCTGCTGGCGGTGGCCGAAGTGGTGGCCGGACGGCTGCGCTACCTTCGAGTGCTCGTCTAGCGTGGCGCGTGCCGGCGAAGTCACGGTGGTGGTGGCTCCCGCGCTGCGAGGCGCCTTCGAGGGCCGCCGCGAGCTGAGCCTGGGCCTGCCCGCCAGCGGCAGCGTGGGCGACGTGCTGGAGTCCCTCTTCCAGCTCTACCCCCGCGTCCGGCAGTACCTGGCGGGGGAGCGGGGCGGGCAGGGCCTGTACCTCCACATCGCCCTGGACGAGCGGGCGAGCGAGGAGCTGGCCCACGGGGGCGGGGGACTATCCGCCGGCCTGAAGCTGTATTTCTTCGCACTGTCGAGGACGCCAGGCGCTCGGCAGGCAGGCGTCGAAGGTTGACCCTGTGGGGGGCGGAGCTTATAAGCCCCCCCGCCGTTAGAAGGACGAGACCCGGTCTGTACCCCTCCGCGGACCGTGGTGACTCGAGCAGTCTTCCACCGGAGTGGGCGAAGGAAGCAACACATGTCGGCATTGCATACCGAGCGCAAGACGGAGCTGGTGGCGAAGTTCCGGACGCATGAGACGGACACCGGCTCTCCCGAGGTGCAGGTGGCGCTGCTGTCCGAGCGCATCAACATGCTCACCGAGCACTTCAAGACGCACAAGAAGGACCACCACTCCCGGCGCGGTCTGCTGAAGCTGGTCGGTCAGCGTCGCCGGCTGCTGGACTACCTCAAGTCCAAGGATGTCACCCGGTACAAGAAGCTCATCGAGGGGCTCGGCATCCGCAAGTAGTCAGCGGAGCAGCACACGGGGCGCTGGCAGCAACCAGCGCCCCGCGTGTTTAAGACGTAGGCGGTAGGAAGTGGTTTGGAAGTGACGTTGTAGAAGCGCGGTGGGTGGTGGCGGGCAAGGGAGTGGTGCCGTCGGAGGTTTTGGTTTCCGTTCGGACCGGCTGACCCAGGGGTCAGCCGGTGCGATCAGGGATCAAAAGTTCCGAGACATCCCTCCGGCGCTCCGCAAGCGCCCTCCGCAGTACAGGCTGGCGGTTGCCTGTCGTGCGCCTGTCCCAGGCCCTGGCGACCGCTCATACACCCCGAGGGCCCTCCCGGGGTGCCTGGCCCCATTTGCGGGCCGGGTGCGTGCGGTGGGGTCCTCGCCCCTGAAGTACCCAGAGGCACGGACATGCTGAAGAAGAGCGTCAAGATTGGTGAGAGCGAGCTGAGCATTGAAGTGGGCCGCATGGCGAAGCAGGCCGACGGCTCCGTGGTGGTGCGCTACGGCGACACCATGCTGCTCGTGACGGCGGTGAGCGCGCGGGAGAAGAAGGACATCGACTTCCTCCCCCTCACGGTGGAGTACCAGGAGAAGCTGTACTCGGCGGGCCGCATCCCCGGCAGCTACTTCAAGCGCGAGGGCCGCCTGACGGAGAAGGAGACGCTGGCCAGCCGCCTCGTCGACCGCTCCCTGCGCCCGCTGTTCCCGGAAGGCTACGCGTACGAGACGCAGGTCATCGCCAGCGTCATCTCCTCGGACCCGGACAACGAGGGTGACATCCACGGCATCACCGGCGCCTCCGCGGCGCTCTGGGTGTCGGACATCCCGTTCAACGGTCCCCTCGCCGGCATCCGCGTGGGCCGCGTCGGCGGTCAGTTCGTCGCCAACCCCACCTCGAAGCAGCGTGAGCAGAGCGACCTGGACCTGGTCATGGCCGTCAGCCGCGAGGCCATCGTCATGGTCGAGGGCGGCGCGGAAGAGGTGTCCGAGGCGGACATGGTGGCCGCGCTCGAGTTCGGCTTCAAGACGGCGCAGCCCGCGCTGGACATGCAGGACGAGCTGCGCCGCGAGCTGAAGAAGCAGGTGCGCTCCTTCGACAAGCCCGCCGCGGTGGACGAGGGCCTGCGCGCCAAGGTGCGCGAGCTGGCGATGGACGCCATCAAGGCCGGCTATGGCATCAAGGAGAAGGGTGCCCGCTACGACGCGCTCTCCAAGGCGAAGAAGGAGGCGCTCGCGAAGCTCAAGGAGCAGCTGGGCGACGGCTACACCCCGCTGGTGGAGAAGCACGCCAAGGCGGTGGTGGAGGACCTGAAGTACGAGCACATGCGCGAGATGACGGTCAACGGTGGCCGCATCGGTGCGCGCGGGCACGACGTGGTGCGCGCGATTACGTGTGAGGTCGGCGTGCTGCCCCGCACGCACGGCAGCGCGCTCTTCACCCGCGGCGAGACGCAGGCGCTCGTGGTGGCCACGCTGGGCACCAGCGACGACGAGCAGCGCCTGGAGATGCTGGGCGGCATGGCCTTCAAGCGCTTCATGCTGCACTACAACTTCCCCCCGTTCAGCGTGAACGAGACGAAGCCGCTGCGCGGCCCGGGCCGCCGTGAAGTCGGCCACGGTGCGCTGGCGGAGCGCGCGCTGCGCAACATGGTGCCCAAGAGCGAGTCGTTCCCGTACACGGTGCGCCTGGTGTCGGACATCCTGGAGTCCAACGGCTCCTCGTCCATGGCCTCCGTCTGCGGCGGCACGCTGGCGCTGATGGACGCGGGCGTCCCCATCAAGTCCCCGGTGGCGGGCATCGCCATGGGCCTGGTGAAGGAGGGCGACAAGGTCGCCATCCTCTCGGACATCCTCGGTGACGAGGACCACCTGGGCGACATGGACTTCAAGGTGTGCGGCACCACGAAGGGCATCACCTCCATCCAGATGGACATCAAGATCACCGGCCTCACCACGGAGATCATGAGCCGCGCGCTGGAGCAGGCGCGTCAGGGCCGCATCCACATCCTGGGTGAGATGCTCAAGTCGCTGGCCACTCCCCGCAAGGAGATCAGCCAGTACGCGCCGCGCATCACCACCATCCAGATTCGTCCCGAGTTCATCAAGAACGTCATCGGGCCGGGCGGCAAGGTCATCAAGGACATCATCGCCCGCACCGGCGCCGCGATTAACATCGAGGACTCCGGCCGCGTGGACATCGCCAGCGCCAACGGCGACGCGGTGAAGGCCGCCATCGCCATGATTCAGGCGCTCACGCGCGAGGCGGAGATCGGCAAGGTCTACACGGGCACGGTGCGCAAGATTGCCGAGTTCGGCGCCTTCGTGGAGCTGTTCCCCGGCACCGACGGCCTCATCCACATCTCCGAGCTGTCCGACAAGCGCGTCAAGAGCGTGTCCGACGTGCTGAAGGAGGGCGACGAGGTGCTGGTGAAGGTGGTCAGCATCGACAAGACGGGCAAGATCCGCCTGTCCCGCAAGGAGGCGATGGCGGAGCGCGCGGCGGCGCAGCAGCCGGCCGGTGACGGCCTTCCCGCGCAGCAGGCCCCCGAGGCCACCCAGCCGGACGCCAAGGCCTGAACAGGGCCTGACGCCGGACGGCTCGGGCCCGTGAGGGCCTGAGCGGATGACGCCTCCTTCCGCCACCGCGCGGGAGGGGGCGTTTTCGTTTCTGGCGCGGATGGCTTAGACCGGGGGCAGGGGGCCGTGCGTTGGAGGTGCGAGCCCCGTCCTGGAGGCCTCGTGCCGCCCCGACCGCCCGCCGCCTCGCCGCCGTCCTCGAACTTCATCGCCGACGTGTCCCGCTTCCTCGGTGGCTTCCGGTGGGCCTTCATGCCGCTGGGGCTGCTGGCGCTGGTGGCCGTGGGCGTCCACTCCGCGGCGGACACGCTGGACGACCGGCTGCTGGCGGTGGTGGACCGGGCGGACTCACTCTTCGACGCGCTGGTGGGCCGCTACGACGTCACCGCGCCCATGGTGGAGTGGCTGTCGCTGGAGTCGCGCACCCGGCTGGCCCGCATGCTCGCGCTGGCGTGGGAGCTGTCCGCGGACCTCGTGCTGGCCCTGCCCGCGCTCGGCTACCGGGAAGTACGGGCGCCCGTGCCGGCGGAGGCCTGGCGCGCGGCGATGGGGCAGCAGGAGGCGCGGCCCTCGTGGCGCGCGCTGTGGACGCGGTGCCTGCGCCGGCCCACGCCCATGCGGTGGCTGCGGCCGCTGGCCACGGCGGCGGTAGCGCTGGCGGGGGCGTGCGCGGTGGCGCGGCTCGTCCAGGGCACCGTGTACCTCTCCTGGCGCGAGCTGATGGGTGACAGCGCGGCGGACGTGGCGGCACGGGGGCTGGCCCTGGGCACACTGCTGGGCGTGCTCGTGTCGCTGGGGTGGCGCGCGGTGCTGCGCAACCTGCAGGCCGCGGACGCGGCCTGTGAGGAGGACGGAGGGAAGGGGGCCTTCCGCCGCGGGCTGGTGGGGTGCGCGGTGGTGGTGCCGCTGGCGGTGGCGGCCGTGTTGGATGCGTCTCCGGTGCTGTCCTTCCTGCGCTGACGAGGCCCCATGTTCCCGAGTCGCGCGAAAGGCTTGCTGGACTTCTGCATGGCGGTGCTGTGCTTGTGGGCGGCGTACCACCACACGCCCGCGGGCGCGCTGGTGCGCCGGGGCGCGGCGTGGGCCACCGGGACGCGCAGCACCGCGCGCCCGCTGCTCGCGTACTACGACGGCATGACGGGCACGTCGCTGTCCGAGCCCCTGGTGGCGCCCGAGGCGCCGCTGGCGAGGCCGCTGACGGACGCGGAGGCGCTGGCCTGGGGCACGCACCTGGCGCTCAAGGGCCTGGACGTGCGCGCCCGGCAGCCCGTGCTGGCGCTGGCCACGGAGCTGGGCGTGTCCTCCACGGCGCTGCTCGACGCGGGCGAGGGGCCGGACGCCGCGAAGAAGCTGCATGCGGCGCTGGAGGCGGACTTCCCCGGGGACGAGGCGCGGCTGACGGCGCTGTTCGCGGGCCGGGTGCCCGCGCGCTACGCGCTGGAGCGGGTGACGGCGGAGGGTGGGGTGCCCACGCTGGAGCGGCTGGCGGGGCAGCTGCCTCCCGGCTTCGAGGGCGCATCCGTGGGCGCGGCGCAGGCCCTGGCCCTGGCCACCGCGTTCGGCCTGGCGTGGCCGGTCCATGAGGGCGCGCGGGTGTCGAGTCCCTTCGGCGAGCGCCTCCACCCCGTGTTGGGCACCCGGAAGATGCACACCGGCGTGGACCTGAGCGTGCCCACCGGGACGTCCGTGGTGGCGGTGTCCGCGGGCGTGGTGCGGCGCGCGAGCGAGGACGCGGTGAATGGCCGCGTCCTCGTGTTGGACCACGGGCGCGGGGTGACGACGGCGTACTGCCACAACTCGGAGCTGGTGGTGACGGTGGGGCAGCGGGTGGAGCGCGGGCAGCTAATCGCCCGCTCGGGCAACACGGGCCGCTCCACCGGGCCGCACCTGCACTACCAGCTGGAGCTCGCCTCGCGGCCCATGGACCCGCTGAAGTTCCGCACCGCGCTGCGCACGGCGGCCGCCCAGGGCCTCACGCCCTGAGCCGCCGGAAACTGGCGCCGGTGAGTCGGTGTGGCATGAAGTTGCACATGGCCTCTCCGCTGATTGTGAGGGTGCGTCGCGTGCGCGCCCACCCGGACCCGCTGCCGCTGCCCCGCTACGAGACGGAGCTGGCTGCCGGGCTCGACTTGCGCGCGGACATCGAGGGCGAGCGCGTGCTGGGGCCGCTGGAGCGGCTGGCGGTGCCCACGGGGCTCGCGCTCACGCTGCCGCCCGGGTACGAGGGCCAGGTGCGGCCCCGCTCGGGGCTGGCGCTGCGCCACGGCGTGACGCTGCTCAACGCGCCGGGGACGGTGGACGCGGACTACCGGGGCGAGGTGCAGGTCATCCTCGTCAACCTCTCCCAGGAGCCCTTCACGCTGCGTCGTGGCGACCGTGTGGCGCAGCTGGTCGTGGCGCCCGTCACGTCCGTGGAGTTGCAAGAGGTGGACGTGCTGGACGCCACGGAGCGAGGTGAAAGGGGCTTCGGTTCCACGGGCCGGTAGACTCCTGACTCCGCTCGTCGTTCCTTGCTGTCAGGGGAGCGGGCAGAATATGAGGGCAGGCCGCCCCCCGTGGTGGCCATCCCCCGACTGGCCCCTGGAGTCCCACCGCTTTGCTTTGCCACCGCTGCGGCAGTCACGTCCCACCGACGACAGACACCTGTCCCACCTGCGGGCTGAAGTACGACGCGGCGTCGCGCCCCCAGGCCGGCGCCGCGCGCAGGCGGGGACTGGAGGGCGCTCCCTACAAGCAGGGGGACGTCGTCGCCGGCCGCTACGCCATCCAGGAAGTGGTGGGCTCTGGCCCCATGGGCTTCGTCTTCCGGGCCCAGGACCAGGAGATTGACGTCGAGCTCGCCCTCAAGACGGTGCTCCCGCGCCTGGTACAGCAGCCGGAGGAGCGCACCCAGTTCTCGCTGTCGCTGCGCGTGGGCAAGAAGCTCAACCATCCCAACCTCCTGCGTGTGTACGAGGAGGGCCAGGACGGGGACCGGCCCTTCTTCACCATGCAGCTGCTGGAGGGGATGACGCTGCGGCGGATGCTGGAGCAGCGCGCGACGCGCGGGCAGCTCTTCTCGCTGAAGGACGTGGAGCCGCTGGTGGCGCAGATGGCCGCCGCGCTGGATGCCGCGCACCGCTTCGGGCCGCACTCCGACCTCAAGCCGGAGAACGTCATCGTCCTGCCGGACCTGCTGAAGGTGACGGACTACGGGCTGGGGCTGGCGGTGCCGCACCTGCCCTTCGTCCAGGCCCAGAAGGGCCACCGCGCGGACGTCTACATCGCCCCGGAGTACATCGCCGGGGGCGAGCTGGACACGCGCATGGACGTGTACTCGCTCGGCGTCATCCTGGGCGAGCTCGTCGCGGGGCTGCTCCCGGAAGAAGGCGTCATCCCCGGGCTGTCCATGCACCACCCGGACCTGCCGACGTCCTTCGAGGCGCTCTACCGGCGCGCGCTCAACCCCAACCCGCTGGCCCGCCCGAAGACGGCGGGAGAGCTGCACGCGGAGCTCGCCAGCATCCTCTCGCGCACGCCGGCCGCCATCGTGGCGGCGCAGCGCGTGCCTCCGGGCTCGCCCCAGTCCGCCAGTGCAAAGGCCGCGTCCCGGCCTCCGCCGCCCCCGCCGGTGCCCACCGGCATGATGCCCTCCATTCCTCTCGAGACGGCCTCGCCCGGAGTCGCCTCGCCCGGAGTCGCCGCGCCAAGGCCGCTGCCTCCCGAGGAGGAGGAGCCGCCCCCGCCTGATGCCACGCAGCCCCTGGATGCCGCGACGCTGGCGGCCATCATGGGCGGCGCCCACCCGTCGACGGTTGGCGCCGGAGGACACCCCTCGCAGCGCCTGACGGAACAGGCCCTGCCGTTCGTCACCCCGCCCGCGCCCAGGGCGCCTCCGGGCCCCGCGCCCCGTCCCTCGGGACCGGTGCCTTCCATGTCGCCCCCGGCGCCTCGTCCTTCAGGGCCTGTGCCCCCCGTTGCGTCGCCCCGTCCCTCGGCACCCATGCCTGTCGCGCAGCCTCGGGGGGCCCCGGCGCGCATGGAGGCGGAGGCGGCTCGCTCCAGCGCGCCCACCCAGGACGCGGGGCCCTCGGTCTCTGGCGTCCGCGCCAGCATGCCGACGCTGGAGGCCACTCCGGCGGTGTCCGCCGCTCGGACCGCGCCGCGCACCCTGGACCTCTCGCCCGCGGTCTCCGGCGCACGCTCCGGGCCGCGCACGCTGGACTCCTCGCCCACGATGTCGGGAGCCCGCTCGGGCGCGCGGCGCCTGGACTCACCGACGACGTCCGCGGCGCGCTCCGCCCCGCGAATCGGCGCGCTGCCCACGCAGCCGGTCATGCGGGCGGCGAAGTCGAAGTCGCGCTCCACCATGTGGATGGTGCTCCTCATCGTGGGCGGCCTCGCCCTGGGCCTGGGCGGCGGCTACGTGCTGATGCGCCTGCGCCAGCAGGCGATGGCCTCGGGAGGCACTGGAGGCCCCGTCCCGCTCGGGCAGGCAGGGCGCGAGGGCATGGCTCCTTCCGCCGGGGAGGGGACCTCCGCCGTGGCCGCACCCGTGGGGGACTGCCCCGCGGGGATGCGCCGCGTGAGTGGCGGCGCGTTCAAGATGGGGACGTCGGTGGACGACTCGATGAAGTTCCTCGACGAACTCCCGCTCACCAGCTTGCAGGTGCCCACCTTCTGCATCGACGAGTACGAGTACCCCAACCAGGCCGGGCAGGCGCCGAAGGTGGAGGTGAGCTGGGAGGAGGCTCGCGCCCTGTGCGAAGGCGCGGGGAAGCGGCTGTGCTCGGAGGAGGAGTGGGAGAAGGCCTGCAAGGGCCCGGGCAACGCCCGCTTCCCGTACGGCAACCCGTACGACGCAGACGCCTGCAACACCAAGACGTCCGCGGGCGTGGACAGGAAGCTGGCGGCCTCCGGCGCCTTCAGGAACTGCCGCTCCGCTTATGGCGTGGTGGACCTGGCCGGCAACGTGGCGGAGTGGACGGCCACGAAGTTCGACAAGGTGGACTTCACGCAGAAGGGCGGCGCGTTCAACCGGCAGGACTATGCGTCGCGCTGCTCGGCCCGGAAGAACGGCGCCCCGACGGAGCGCTCGGGCTCGCTGGGCTTCCGCTGCTGCGCGGGCGCGAGGCCGTGAGCTTCTGAGCTGTGGGCGGCGCGCTCGCCGGGCCCCACGGCCAGTGGCCAACAGTCCGTGTGACGTCGCCCGCCTGACCGCCAGCGAAAGGCTTCAAACAGAAGCGCTGGCGGTGGGGCGACGGGAGGGGTAGGACCCGCCGCGAGGAAGTCAGGTCCGTCCTCCGACGCCGTGCTGGAGTGGCTCCGGCTCACGGCGCGGTGGACCTTGCCGCGAAGGTCTGCCCGTGATTCCGCGATACAGCCGACAGGAGATGTCCTCCCTCTGGTCCGATGAGGCCCGCTACCGCCGCTGGCGCGACGTGGAGCTCGCCGCGCTGGAGGGCATGGTGGAGGCGGGGCTCGCTCCCCGTGAGGCGCTGGCCGACTGCGTTCAGCGCGCGGGCGACTTCACCGCCGCCGACGCCGCGAAGATTGAGGAAATCGAGCGCACCACCAAGCACGACGTCATCGCCTTCCTCACCTTCATGGAGGAGCGGGTGGGGCCCAGCGCGCGCTGGCTGCACCTGGGCATGACGTCCTCGGACGTGCTCGACACGTCCCTGGGTCTCACGCTGCGTGACGCGTTGGACCTCATCCTCAAGGACCTCGAGCGCGTCATGGCCGCGGTGGAGAAGCGCGCCTTCGAGCACAAGCACACGCTCCAGATGGGCCGCAGCCACGGCATCCACGCCGAGCCCATCACCTTCGGCCACAAGCTGGCCATCTGGTACGACGAGCTGCGCCGCGGCCGCACGCGCCTGCAGCACGCGCGCGACACCATCGCCGTGGGCAAGATTTCCGGCGCGGTGGGCACCTTCGCGCACCTGCCTCCGGCGGTGGAGGAGCACGTCTGCCGCAAGCTGGGCCTCAAGCCGGCGCCGGCCTCCAGCCAGGTGGTGCAGCGCGACAGGCACGCGGAGTTCTTCACCGCGCTGGCGCTGCTGGGCTCCAGCATCGAGAAGTTCGCGGTGGAGATTCGCCACCTGCAGCGCACGGAGGTGCGCGAGGCGGAGGAGCCCTTCACCGCCGGGCAGAAGGGCTCCAGCGCGATGCCGCACAAGCGCAACCCGATTCTGTCGGAGAACCTCACCGGCCTGGCGCGCCTGCTGCGCGGCTACGCGGTGAGCGCGATGGAGGACGTGGCGCTGTGGCACGAGCGGGACATCTCGCACTCGTCCGTGGAGCGCGTCATCGGCCCGGACGCCACCATCCTCATGGACTTCATGCTCGTCCGCTTCGCGCGGCTGATGGAGGACCTGCGCGTCTACCCGGAGCAGATGAAGAAGAACCTGGAGCTGCTCGGCGGCGTGGTGAATTCGCAGCGGCTGTTGCTGGAGCTGGCGCGCAAGGGCATGGACCGGCAGGCCGCGTACGTCATCGTCCAGCGCAACGCGATGAAGCTGTACGAGGAGGGCACCGACTTCCGCAAGGCCCTGCTCGCGGACGCGGACCTGGCGAAGATGATGACGCCCGAGGAGATTTCCGACTGCTTCTCCCCGGGCTACCACACGCGCCACATGGACGACGTGTTCCGCCGCGTGTTCGGCCGGAGCGAGTAGTCCCCGGCCGTCACTCCGCGCGAGGGACTACTTCAGGTAGCCCTTCGCGCGCAGGTTGCGCTCGATGCGCGCGTGCACGTCACCGGGCTCCAGCACCATGGGAGCGCCGGTAATCCGCTCGTAGGCCGCGAGGTACTTGGTGGCCAGGTCCTCGCGCACGCTGTCGGGGATGACGGGCGGGGTGCCCTGGCCGGAGAAGTTCCGCTCGCGGATGAGCCACTGGCGGATGTTCTCCTTGTCCAGCATCCGCTGGTCCTCGCCCTTGGCGAAGCGCGCCTCGTACTCGTCCGCCACCCAGTAGCGGCTGGAGTCCGGGGTGTGCATCTCGTCGATGACGTAGAGCGTGTCGCCCACCTTGCCGAACTCGTACTTGGTGTCGACGAGGATGAGGCCCCGCGTCCGCGCCCACTTCTGGCCCTCCAGGAAGAGCGCCTTGGCGGCCTCGGTGACGCGCGCCCAGTCCCTCGGCGTCGCGAGCCCTCGCGCCAGCAAGTCCTTCTCGGAGATGGGCTCGTCGTGCTGGCCGTACTCCGCCTTGGTGGACGGGGTGATGATGGGCTCGGGGAAGGCCTGGTCCTTGCGCATGCCTTCCGGGAAGGGCACGCCGTAGACGGTGTGCGTGCCCTTCTGGAAGTCGCGCCACAGGCTGCCGGTGAGGTAGCCGCGGACCACGACTTCAATCGCGAAGGGCTGGCAGGCGCGCGCCACGGTGACGTTCGGGTCCGGCACGTCCAGCACGTGGTTGGGGCAGATGTGCTTGGTGCGCTCGAACCAGAAGGCGGACAGCCGGTTCAGCACCTCGCCCTTGAAGGGGATGGTGGTGAGGATGTGGTCGAACGCGGAGAGCCGGTCCGTGGTGACGAGGATGAGCTTGTCACCCTGCCGGTACGTCTCGCGGACCTTGCCGCGGTACTGCTGGCCGAGCGACGGCAGGTCCGTCTGCTTGAGCGTGAGGGAGAGCTGAGCGTGAAGTGCGGAGGTGTCCACAAGCGCCTCGAGGTCCACCCCTCGCTGGGAGTGGCGAGAGAAAGGTGGGCCTTCCGTAAGAGGCGCGCGACTCTACTGGAGCGTGGCCGGCATGGAAGCGGGACCGTACGCCGCTGCCAGGTACAGGAAGGCCGGGTTGATGCGCAGAATTCCGTCCACGTAGGCCACCGCGTACGGAGCGCCCGACGCACGGTCCACCTGCACCGCGCCCTCCGGGTGGATGCCCCAGTGGGCGAGCAGCGTGCGAGCCACCAGCTCCGCGGCCTCGCGCTCGGACAGGCCCTGCAGGCCCTCGCGGCGGTCTTCCGGCCAACGCTCGCCGGCGCGCGCATCGAACACCAGCTGGATGCCGCCGCCCGCGTCCGGAGACTGGAAGAGGTCCATCTTCGCGTCGAAGCCCCGCGCCGCGAGCAGCTCCCCCTGCTGACTGATGGGGAACAGCACCAGCGCCTGCGCCGCCTGGCCGGCTTCCACCACGGACTGGCGGGCCACCTCGCGGAACAGCTCGAGCCGCGTCGCCGGGGACTCGAACTCGAGGAACTCCGGCGGGTTGGTGAGAGCCTGTCGGGCGCTCATCGTGGCGCGCGCGGGCACGCCAGCCTCACCACAGGCGGTGAGGACGGTGACCAGCGAGAGGAGCAACCCAGGGAGCCAGCGACGCATGACGAGCGGGAATATACCGATCTCCCTCCGGATCAACCAGCTAAACTCGGAGGCATGCGTCCAGGGGAGTACCTCACCGTCGTCCTGCACCAGACGCGCTCGCCCGACAACCTGGGGGCCGTGGCGCGCGTCATGGCCAACTTCGGGTTTTCACGGCTGATTCTGTCGGACCCCGCCACCTACTCGTTCCGCGGCGCCGAGCGCCTGGCCGTGAAGAGTGACGCCGTGCTGGAGCGCATGGCCGTGGCGCGCGATCTGCCGGAGGCGCTGAAGGACTGCGTGTATGCCGTCGGCACCACGTCTCGCACCCAGCTCAAGGGGCGCACCGCCCTGACGCCGGAGGAAGCCGTCCGGAAGCTGGCGGAGGAGAGCCAGCGCGGGCGGGTGGCGCTCGTGTTCGGTGGCGAGCAGCGCGGCATGTCCGACGAGGAGCTGGCGCGCTGCACCGACGTGCTCGTCATCCCGACCTCGGATGTGCAGCCGTCCATGAACCTGGCGCAGTCCGCGGCGGTGCTGCTCTACCTCTGCCACCGTCAGGGGATGGAGCCGGCCGCGCCTGCCGTGGCGCAGGCGTCAGTGGAAGGCGCACGCATCGGCACGCTCAACGCGCTGGCGGCGCGCATGCGCGAGGTGCTGCTCAAGGCGGAGTTCCTCAACCCCCAGGCGCCGGAGCACGTGCTGAACGAGCTGGAGCTGACGTTGATGCGTTCGCGGCTCACCCAGCGCGAGGCGGAGCTGTGGCTCACGGCCTTCAAGCACGTGGGGCGCGCGGTGGCGCGGGGCACCTCCACCTGAACAGAGGGGATGCCCCGGCGCCGCGGGACTGCGAAGGGACGACGGCTTAGGCCGCCGCTTCCTTCTTGTACGTCTCGCCGTAGTGCTTCTCGCACAGGCCGGCCTTCATCGTCTTCACGCGGCAGTCGGGCTTGGAGCAGGTGCGGTAACGGGAGTGGGGCAGCTCGCCCTGCCGCCACTTCTTGAAGTGGAAGAAGCAGTAGCTCTTGGCGCGGTAGGGGCGCTTGCAGCCCTCAACCGTGCACGCCTTCTTGCCACTGCCCTTGGCGGTGCGCGGCCAATGGGTGAGCTTCGTCGTCTGAGCCTCGGCCATCTGGAACTCTCCTGCGAACGATGCGGAATCGCGGCGCCACACCGAGGTGGAACCCGCCGCCGGGTACGGAAAAAGGCGCACTGTCTAGCGCCCATGCAACCCGAACGCAAGGAGGCCGGAGAATGCCGGGAGCCCCAGAGGGGGCCGGCCCCCCGTCAGGGCATGGGTGCGCCGTCCTCTGAACCGTCGGCGTCCTCGTCCCCTTCCGGAGCGGGAGGGGGCCCCCGGAAGGCCTTGGTGCGGGGGACGGGCGACAGCAGGTCCTCCAGCACCGTCTGGCCCCGGGTGGGCTGGCGCTGCGGCGTGCTGGCGGCCAGGGTGGGAGCCGGCGCTTCCTCGGCCGGCATCTCCTCGAGCTTCACCGTCACCTTCATGGGTCGGCCCAGCCGGTGGACCTTGAGGCGCACGGGGCGGCCCACGCCACGAGCGGCCACCTGCCAGCGCAGCGTGTGGGCCCGCGACACGCGCCGCGAGTCCAGGCCGACGATGACGTCCCCGGCCTGCAGTCCCGCGCGCTCGCCCGGCCCGCCCTCTGCAATGTCCGTCACCACCACGCCCCGGCCGCGCGGCAGGTTGTAGGCGTCCGCCACCTCGGGCGAGAAGTCCTGCACGCTGATGCCCATCCACCCGCGGCGCACCCGGCCGTGGGCCTGCAGCTGCGGAATCACCGTCTTGGCGATGTCGATGGGGATGGCGAAGCCGATGCCCTGGCCCGCCACGTTGACGGCGTTGGCCACCGCCACCACGTCGCCGTGCAGGTCGAGCACGGGCCCGCCCGAGTTGCCCGGGTTGATGGACGCGTCCATCTGGATGTAGTCGAAGTCGCCGTCGCGGCCGTTGGGCGTCACGTCCGTGCGGCCCATGTAGCTGACCACGCCCACCGTCACCGAGTGCGTCAGGCCGAACGGGTTGCCAATGACGACAATCCAGTCCGCCGAGCGCACGTGCGTCGCCGAGGCCAGCTTCAGCACCGGCAGCCGGCGCGGGGCCTCAATCTTCAGGAGGGCGCAGTCGGTGCGGTCGTCCTGGCCCACCACGCGGGCGGGGTACTCCTCCACGCCGCCGCGCGGGTGCAGCACGGAGATGCTCACCTCCGTCGCGCCCTCCACCACGTGCGCGCTGGTGAGGATGTAGCCGTCCGGGTGGATGATGAAGCCGGAGCCGATGCCCTTCTGCGGCTCCTCGCCGGACACGGCCGTCTCCGCCGTCTCCTGCCTCGTGGTGATGGACACCACCGCCGGCATGGCCCGCCGCGCCACCTCGCTCAAGGTGGCGCGCTGTTGGTGCAGTGTGCGGTTCTTGGCTTCGAGCCACAGCCGCTCACGTCCGCGTCCGGCGGCCTGCGCTGGCAGCACCAGCGCGCTCACCAGCGCGGCAAAGAATACGACGCCCCTGACTCCGGCCCTGCCCATGGCCCCGCCTCCGCCCCAACACCGCCTGGGCGCAAGCTAGGGAGTGGGGATTTCCAGCGGAAGCGGGCCTGGAGGGCGATCTACTTCTTCTGAGCGATGATGCGGTTCACCGCAGCACGGTCCTCGGCGCTGATGCGCTCGCGGGGCGCCGCATCCGTCTTCCGGGAGACAGCGTCCTTCGCATCCTCGTACGCGTCCTCCAGTCCGTCCTTCACCCGGTCCACGGCATCCGGCTTCACGCTGCGCTTCCACGCCCGCTGCATGTGCTCCAGCGGCGTGCGGCCATCCACCTCGCCCGTCGACAGGAAGATGCCGAGTCCCACCGCGCAGGCCGTCCAGACGATGAACTTCAACGCTCCCATTCTCACAGCCTCCTACCTCTTCGTACATCGGCCGGAGGTGGCTGGCCAGTTTCCGACCGCGGGTGGGCGCAAGTCGCTGACAGGGCGGGGTGGGGCCCTTATGGTCCGCGGGCTTGCAACCCGAAGAACTCTTCCAATCGGCCCGTGAGCGGGCGGCGCAGCTGGACGTGGGACGTGGGGACGCGGCGGTGGAGCGCGTCCGGGCGGCGGCGGCCTCGCTTTTCGCCCGCATCCCCGAGCCCCCGGTGTACCGCCGCGCGGAGGACCCCTCGCGCAAGGCCGCGCAGGCGCTGCTGCCGGAAATGGAGCGCGTGCTGGCGGAGGCCCTGGCGGCCGGGCGGAACCCGGCGGCGACGGCCGCGCTGGAGAAGCTGGTGGCGGCGCTGCTGGCCCACGGCGAGGCGCTGTGCCACACGGCGGACGGCCGGCTGGAGGCCGCAGAGACGGCATGGCGGCGCGCGCAGGAGCTGGAGCGGGCGGCGCACCCCACGCGGCACCTGGTGACGGCGCCGCCGCGCCCGCCGCCGGTGTTCGACAAGGACTCCCGAGTCTCGCGGTATGACCCGCGCTCCGCGCCCCAGGCGACGGTGAAGCTGGTGTGCCCCAACACCGGCTGCAAGCGCTTGAATGACTTCACCTTCCTCACGAGCCAGGCCCACAACCCCTTCGTCTGCCCGGTGTGCCACACGCCCTTCCTCGCCTACTTCGGCGAGCTGCGCGGGCTGGAGGTGGAGGTCCGCCGCAGCTCGAAGCGCTACTTCTTCACCGTGGACGAGGTGGGCCCCGCGGGCACCACGCGCATCGAGTTCGAGGAGGCGAGCGGCCAGGAGTTCCCCGCCGCCCGGCGCGACCTGCTGGCCTTCCTCTACACGGAGGCGCGCGAGCTGAAGGTGGTGGTGAACCTCACCAACCATCGGCTCATGTGGGTGAGCCCGGCGTCCACGTGCTTCGTGGCGACGGTGGCCTTCGGCGAGGGCGCGCCGGAGCTGGTTGCCTTCCGTGCGTACCGGGACGACGTGCTGCGGAAGAGGGCGCTCGGACGCGTGTTCATCCGGGGCTACTATCGCTGGGGCCCCGGGGTGGCGGCGTGGGTATCGCGCCGTCCCATGGCCCGTGGCGGCGTGCGGTGGGTGTTGCGGCGGGTGCACGGCCGCCTGACGAGGAGTGGACTCGCGTGACGCAGGAAGGAATTGGAGCTCCACCGCCACCGCGGAAGGGCCTCGGCACGAAGGTGGTGCTGGGCCTGCTGGCGGCGCTGGGGCTGGCGGGCGTGGTGTACCTCGGGGTGATGGAGGCGCAGCGCGCGAAGCTGGTGCCGGACGGGACGTCCGCGCCCTCCATGGTGCTGGAGCGCCATGGCGGCGGGACGCTGAAGCTGGAGGAACTCAAGGGCCAGGTGGTGATGCTGGACTTCTGGGCCACCTGGTGCCCGCCGTGCCGCGAGGAGATGCCCTCGCTGGTGAAGCTGGCCAAGGAGTACGAGCCGCAGGGGTTGGTCTTCGTGGCGGCCAGCCGCGACGACGGGCCCCGGGCGCCCCGGCTGGTGGAGGCCTTCATGAAGCGCACCCTGCCGGACCTGCAGCCCTACGTCGTGTACGCGAGCGACGAGGTGGCCCAGGCCTTCCAGGTGACGGCGCTGCCCACGCTCTACTTCCTGGACCGCGAGGGCAAGGTGATGGACGCCCAGCGCGGCTCCATGTCCGAGGACGCCCTGCGCCGCCGCATCGAGCGCGCCCTGAAGCAGCAGTGAGCAGCCGGGGCGCACGGCGCCCCCACTGATTTTCGTCCAGAAAAAGGAGCGCATCGCATGTCCTGGGTCCTCACGCTGTCGCTGCTGGCCGCGGCACCGGCGCCAGGCGCTCCGGCCGCGAAGAAGGGCCCGGAAGTCGAGGCGCTACGCGCGAAGGCGACGAAGCTCTACCGCGCGAAGAAGTACGACGAGGCCTGCGCCCTGTTCGCGCACGTCGTGAAGCTCGCGCCGGAGCAGGGCTCCACGTTCGCGGACCTCGGGCTGTGCCTGCAGAAGCAGGAGAAGATGGATGCGGCGCGCGCCGCGTACCTCCGGGCGCTCAGGCTGAGCGACGCGGACCCCGTCACCCGCACCAACGTCTACTTCAACCTCGCCGCGTTCCAGGACGTGACGCCGCCCCAGGTCCGGCTGGAGTCGAGCCCCACGCCCCGGGGCCACATGCTCATGGTGCCCGCCAACGGCCCCTGCGCGCCGCTGCCGTCCTCGGAGCCGAGCTGCAAGAAGGAGCTGATGGCCTGCGTCGAGGAGTGGTCCTCCTCGAAGGACCCGGGCGCCTACGCGGACCTCCGGCACCTGACGGCGAGCGGCTTCAACCTGCGCATCTTCGGCGGGGGCAAGCCGGCCGGCGCCGTGAAGCGCGAGTCGGGGTTCTGCGACAACGCACCAGCCGTGGGCAGCGTCACCTCTCCGCCCCCGCAGACCTGCATCTTCTGGTCGAGCAATCTGGAGGACGGCGAGAGCTGCCAGACGAACGATGCGCCCTGCATGGCGGAAATCGACCTGCTCGCGAAGGACGAGGGGCACTGCAAGCTCGTCTACGTGGACCCGTGCAAGGGCCGCGTGGCCGTCGCCTGCGAGGGCGCCCGCTTCAAGGTGAAGAAGACCTGGGTGGGCGAGGTGATGGTAGTGCCCGCGAAGTAGGGGCGGGGCGCCATCGCTGGCGCCCCCACCCTGAAGGCACTGCTACTTCTTGTCCTTCTCCGGCGCCGGAGTCGTCCCGGGAGCGGGAGTCTTCCCCGGCGGCGGCTGCTGCCCGGCGGGGACGACCGTCTCCTTCGGCGCGGTCTCCACCTCGGAGCGGACGAGGCGGAAGTCGACGCGGCGGTTCTTCGCGCGGCCCAGCGCGGTGTCGTTGGTGGCGATGGGCCGGTCGAAGCCGAAGCCCTCGGAGCTGAGGCGCTTGCGGTCGATGCCCTTGCTCACGAGGTACTCCAGCACGGAGCGCGCGCGCTTGTCGGACAGGCTCATGTTGAGCGGGCGCGAGCCGCGGTTGTCGGTGTGGCCTTCGATGCGCACGGGGCCCAACGTGGGATTCTTCCGCAGCACCGTGGCCACCTCGTCCAGCAGCGGGTACGAGCGCTTCTGGATGACGGCGGAGCCCGTCTCGAAGAGCACGTTGCCCTTGATGCGGATGCGGTCCGACTCCACGAAGACATAGGGCGGCGAGTCGAACGGGCAGCCGTTGTTCTCAGGCGGGCCGAACTGGTCGGGGCAGTCGTCCTCGTTGTCGGGCACCTCGTCGCCGTCGGTGTCCGGGCAGCCGTCGTAGTCCTTGGGGCCGGGCTTGTCCGGGCACTTGTCGAACTCGTCGGTGATGCCGTCGCCGTCGGTGTCCTTCTCCGGGCAGCCCTTGCGCTCCTTGGGGCCCTTCTCCATGACGCAGCCGTCTTCACCGTCGACGACGCCGTCACCGTCGTTGTCCGGGTCCATGCAGCCGTCGTTGTCCTGGAACCCGTCCCGGTCCTCCGGCTCGGTGGGACAGCGGTCGCGGATGTCGGGCACGCCGTCGCCGTCCGAGTCGAGGAATGTCTCGTCGTAGCGAATCGCGAACATGACCCGCAGGGCCTCGCGCCCGTAGCCGCTGGAGAGGTTGATGCCGCGGCCCACGTTCAGCTCCAGGCCCCAGTTGCCCCACACCTTCGCGCGGGCGCCGACCAGCACCTCCCACGGCGACTTGAGCGAGTCCGCCTGGTCGAAGTTGAAGGGACGCACCAGCGGCGTGCCCAGGTGCATCTCCGCCACGCCCTCCACGTCCGTGAAGCGGCCCAGGTTGGGCAGCTCCGCGATGGCACCCGCGCCCACCGTCAGCTCGTCGTCCACGAGCAGGTTGAGGTACTGCGCATGAGGCCGCAGGCGCACGCCCACGTTGCCCAGCACGCGGAAGGGAATGGGGAGGAACGTGAAGCGCTGCTCCGCCGCCAGGCGCGGGGCCCAGAGCACGCCGCGCTCGCCGGTGAAGCTGGACGCGCTGCCGGTGGGCAGCCGCACCTCGGCCACGAGGGACAGGCCCACGGGGAACTTCTCGCGGTCCAGCAGGTGGACACGCGGCAACAGGCGGATGTCGCCCAGCGTGGTGCTGCTCACGCCCGCGGCGCCCGGGAAGTCCGGCGCGTCGAGCGCGTCGCTCAGCAGGTTGAAGTTGTCCCCCTGCAGCAGCGTGACGGGCAGGTCCACCGCCAGCTCCAGCCGCTCGTGCAGCTGGTACGCGAAGAGCAGGTGCGCGTCGAGCCGGTAGGGGAGCAGGTCCCCCAGCTTCTCGTCACCCAGCTTCAGCGCGAGGATGCGCCAGTTGAAGTCGAAGAGGAGCGCCCCGCGGAAGCTGCCGACGGGCTCGCCCGAGGCGGCGCCCTCCAGCGCGATGCCGCTGTGCTGCGCGGCGGTGGGCTTGACCGGGACTGCGTCGAAGCCACGGGAGAAGGGGTCGTGTTCCGCGCGGGCCGCCACAGTGAATAGCAGCAGGCCCAGGGTCGCGAGTCGGATGGCTGAGCCGCTCAGGATGCCTCGCATGGCTCAGGCTCTTAGCACTCGATACCGGAGGGCGGAAGCAAATGACCCACCCTCCGGTATCAATACAGCCGTGTGTTATTTCTCCATCACAGACTGCGCGGGGACGATTTCAATCGCATCCGGGCGCAGGGGCAGCTTGAAGGTGGAGAGGGCCTCGTCCTGCTTCAGCAGCGCGTCGTCCTTGGGCGAGGCGTAGGTGATGGGCGAGGGCTTGCCAGCGCGCAGCGCCTGCGCGAGCCCGTCCGCATCCTGGGTGACGAAGGCGAAGTTGAGCGCGTCCGGGTGGACGTGGCGGCGCAGCGCCTCCTGCACCGTCTGCGGCGTCATCTTCGCGAGCGCCTGGCGGTACTGCTCCAGGAAGTTCGGCGTGCCGTAGTAGAGCGAGTCGATGGCGTAGCCCAGGCGCCGCTGGTCCGTCTGCTCCCAGAGGCGGGTGTAGCCCTGGAGGTAGCCCTTCATCAGCTCGAGGCGCTCCTGGGGAATGCCCTCCTTCACCAACTGGTCCAGGAAGTACACCGCGCCACGGGTGGCGAACACGCCGTTGGCGGGCACCACCGGGCGAATCCAGATGGAGTGGAGCTGCTGCGTGCGGGCGATGTTGGTCCGGTTGTACGTGGAGCCGGGGTCCTCGATGAAGTTCTCCGCGTAGGCGTAGTTGCCGTAGTTGAGTCCGCGCTTCTCGCGCAGCTCGTTGAAGAGCACGCCGAGGAACTGCCGGTGCTCACCCAGGTGGGAGAAGGCCAGCGCGAGCGGGAAGAAGTCCGGGTCCCCACGGCGCACGGGCGTGACGTAGCCCATGCTGACGGCGGTGGAGAGGGTGGACTTCTGGACGATGACGGCGCGGCCGCTCGTCGTGGGCACGGGCGGCAATTCCACGAGCGGGGCGCCCTGGGCGGGCAGCGCGGACAGGCGCGAGGTGAGGGCCTGCTTCAGCGCGTCGTCCACCGGGCCGGCGAGGCCGATGACCAGCCGGTCCTGCGTGAAGACGCGCCTGGCGTGGGCCTTCACGTCGTCCAGCGTAATCGCCTTCAGCCCCTGCACGGTGCCGCCGACGAAGTGCGCGTACGGGTGGCCCTGGTAGAGCAGCGCATCGAGCGCCACCTTGCCGAGCGCCTCGTCATTGGCGCTGCGCAGGCCGTTCTCCACGTCGCTGATGGCGTTGGCGCGCAGGCGCTCCAGCTCGGCGGCGTCCAGGCGCGGGTTGAGGACGACGTCGGTGAGGATGTCGAGGAAGCGCGGCAGGAAGTCCTTGTGGACGCGGCCGGAGAAGGTGGTGAACTCCTTGTCGGTGTACGCCCCCAGCTGCGCGGCCATGGGGTAGAGCGCGTCCAAGAGCTGCGCGGACGTGAGCTTCTGCGTGCCACCCTGGGCCATCAGCGTGGCGGTGAGGTCGGTGAGCCCCTCCTTGCCCTTCGGGTCATCCACCGAGCCCGAGTGGAAGACGAGCCGGAACGCGACGATGGGCGTGTCCGGGCGGGCCAGCACCACCAGCTCCATGGGCTTGGGCTGGCGCAGCGGCACGGCGGGCACGGCCTCCGGACGCGCGGGCGGCTGCGGCTCGGCGGGCTTGGCCTGCTCCAGCGCGGCGGAGGACGGCACCGCGGGGGGCGGCGCATTCGTGTCCGGAGGCGGAGTCTGGGTGGTGGCGCAGCCGGCGAGTCCCAGCAGGGCGGCGAGCGAAACGAGAGCACGGGTCTTCATCACTTCGTCCCTCCGGCGCCGGCCGTCTTGGGGGTGAGGCTGAGCTCGATGAGTCTGTTGGCGGTCAGGTACTTCTTGGTGAAGTCCTGGAGCTGCGCGGGCGTCACCTTGGCCAGGTTCTGCAGGTGGCGCTGGAGCCCGTCGGGCATGCCGAGGATGCCGGCATACAGCGCCAGGCGGATGCCCACGTCGCGGGGGGTCTGCAGCGACATCAGCAGGCCGTAGCGCGAATGGTCCTGGATGGCCTTCACGCGCGCGGCGTCCACGCGGCCGGCGGCGAGGTTGCTCACCTCCTTGAGGAGGGCCAGCCGCACCTGCTCGCGCTGACGCTCGTCCTTGAGCGTGGCGGTGAGGCTGAAGAGGTGCGGGTCTCTGTGCTCGCCGTAGTCACTGCCGATGTCCTCCACGAGCTGCTTGTCCAGCACCAGCGACTTGTACGCGGGGCTGGTGGGACCGGTGAGGTAGTCCACGAGCACCGTCTGCAGCGCGGCGTCCATGGTGGTGGCGGACGCGGCCGGGGTGCGCCAGGCCAGGACCTGGCGGGGCTGGGTGGGCTGAGGCCAATCGATGTGCGCGCTGCGCGGGCCGCCCTGCGGAGGCTCGGCGGGGACCTTCACGTTGGCGACCTTGCGGTCCCACGGGCCGTAGTTCTCGCGGACGAGCTGCATCACCTTCGCGTCGTCGAAGTCACCGACGATGAAGAGCAGGGTGTTGTCGGGGGTGTACCAGCGCTGGAAGAAGTCGCGGCTGTACTGGTAGGCCTGGGGCATGGCCTTGATGTCGTCGTAGAAGCCCAGGGTGGTGTGCCGGTACGTGTGGCGCTGGAAGGCGGCGGCGTTGAGCTCCTCCTCCATCTTGAGGTACGGCGCGGCGGCGTTCTTGTGGTACTCGCCGAGCACCGCGAGCGCCTCCGTCTGGAAGGCGGGCTCGGCGTACTCGAGGTTGCGGAAGCGGTCCGCCTCCAGCTCGATGAGCTGCGGCAGGCCAGAGGACGGACCGTACGAGTAGTAGACGGTGACGTCGTCCATGGTGAAGGCGTTGTCGTCGTAGCCGAAGGTGCCCATGACCTTCTCGCGCGAGCCCTCGGGGTGGGTCTTCGTGCCCTTGAACATCATGTGCTCGAAGAAGTGGGCGAAGCCCGTCTTGCCGGGCTCCACCTCGTTGCGCGAGCCCACGCGCACGACGGTGACGTAGGCGATGATGCCCTGGGACGGGTAGGGCACGCGCACCACGGTGAGGCCGTTGGGCAGCTTCTCCGTGTTGAGGGTGTAGGGGAAGGAGGCGGTCGGCCCGGACTGGGCGGCGGCCGGCAGGGCAGTGCCCAGCAGGAGCAGCAGGAGAGGGAGCAGTCGACTCATTCGGGGTCCTCGTGGCCGGGACACGACCCGGCGGGGAGGCGACCCTACGACGGCCCGGTCGTTGGGGGTGCAGCTTGTGACGCGAGTGTCCGGCGGCGTGCGCCGAAGTGTGGGGCGGGAGGGTCAGGAGGATTGACGGACCCCCGTCAGCGGTTAATGTGAGGAGGCGCGGTTGAAGCGGACCGCGCGGCAGTCGCAGTGGCAGTCAACCCAACCGGGGGCGACCTGGTTTCGACGGGGGCATTGAAGTTCGAGACGCGTGCCGAGCTTGTCTGGTAGCTCGTAAATCCAACCCGGCAGAATCACAAAAGCCAACGACAACGTTGAGCTCGCGCTGGCTGCCTAAAAACAGCTTCTAGTGCGCGGTCCCCCCGCCCTCGGCCTGTGGGGTTGGGTCAGACCGTCATAATGCAGGCTGGCTGCCAAGGGTGCCTGGGCCCGAGGTGGCGAGATCTTTCCAGGACCGGCTCGGAGTATCCCGTCCGTGGGAGCCTCCGGGACGTAGCAAATCGCGGACTACGCACGTAGGGTCGAAGAGCAGAAGGCTTTCGGACGCGGGTTCGATTCCCGCCGCCTCCAAGCAGCAAAGAACCCCGTGGCACCGCAAGGTGCCACGGGGTTTTGTTTTGCGCGGCACCGCCAGTCCGGCTTTCGTCACCGGCCTCCTGCGCCTGGAGAGCGAAGGAGAGGCTCTCGCGCCTGGACGGCTCGGTCTGCGGCATCGTGACGGTCGTCTTCCTCGTCACCCGCAGCATTCGTGATGCGAGGAAGGAGCACTTCCGTTTTCTCGGGTACGAGCTGGGACCACGGGTCTACAAGAAGACCGGCCAGAAGTACCTGGGAGTCCGGCCCTCGAAGAAGGCAGTGGAGCACGCCCGAGAGGAGGTGAGCCGAATCCTCTAATGCGGCAGTCGAGGGGGAGCTTCGGTATGGAGGCCTCGCGTTCGAGCCGTCAGCGCGCTGGCTCCGTCTTCCAGGAGCCGATGATATGGTCCAGGGTGGTGGAGTTTTCGTAGGCGGCCGTGCCCACCAGTGTTGCCGTCCGTCAGCACCTGGAAGGGGCCCTGGCCCGTACCATCGGGGAGGGTGACGCGCATGACGGCGCAGTGCGTGCCTTGCATCCTGGGCTGCTCCTGCCGCTGGTGCGAGGTCTCAGGCCCGGAAGGTGCCCTCGCCACCGACTTCTCCAGAGATGGGCTTCTTCGGACGTCGCGCCATGGCTAGTCCCTCCGGCGGGAACCCGCCCCCCCTTCAATGAGAGGCGAGGGTTCCACATCCGCCATCACGGCGGCTAGGCTCTCGGGCTTCAGCGGCGCGTCCCGCCGCCAGGATTCCAGCAACGCGGCGCGTGCCACCCGCTGGAAGAGATCTGAATACGAATAGGGAACGGGCCGCTCGCTCTGCTTTACCAGCCGGTTGATGTCGGCCACCGTGTGTGGGCACCCCGTGAGGAGTTGCTCGAAGATGGCCCGGCGCTCGGCGGCTCCCGGGCGGGAGAACTCGAGTACGAGCGCGGCGCGGCGTCGGACCGCGGGATCCAGCGCGCCGATCCGGTTGGTGATCATCACGACCCCGATCCGATGTTCCTCCCGCTGCAGCAGGTCGAGCTGCTTGATGAGCACGTTGAGGCCCGCCCGATCCTCGTGGTGCGCCTGGAGCTCCGCGCGACTGAGCGCGAGATCGTCAGCCTCGTCAATGACGAGGAGCCCGTAGTCCTTGCGAACCTTCGCCTTCGCCTGGGAGAAGGCGTCGGTAATACGAGCCGAGAGCTCGCCCACCATGCCGGTCCCACGGATGTCGGAGGGCGTCTCGAGCACCACCACCTTCGACCCCAGCTCTTTCGCCACTGGCGTGCCGACCGACGTGGCGAGCGCGGTCTTCCCACAGCCCACCTCACCGCTCAAGATCACGAGCGGCGTTGACCGCCGGGCCGACTCCGCCAGGGGAAGTCCGTCCGAATGGTGGCGCTTCAACCACTGATCGAGCCGCTCCGGCGCGAGCAGGAGCAATAGCTCGTCCCGCAGCTGCTGCTTTTGCATGTCGATGCCGAGGAGACCATCGAAACGCTCCTGCGCTTGCTTCGAGGGATGCACCGATTCCAACAGGTTCAATGGAGCCATTACCAAGCCCCCACGCGATTACGAATGACGCCATACTCATCGCACGAATAGGCGCGGTCCCGCGTCTTCTCCCCCTTCAGGTAGGCTGCGGGAGAGGTCCAGTTCCGTGCCTTGATCTCCGCCTCAATCTCGTCAGGCAGCGGGCGCTTGAACGACACGACAAGTGAGGCCTTGGTGCCATCCGGGAATGCATGAAGCTGCATCCCGCCCGACCGGCCCGCCTCCTGGAGCGAGCCGTCATCGCTCACATCGTAGTGGAACCCGCGGACGGGCTGGTCCGGCGCCTCAAGCTGGAGCTCGAAGCTGGAGATCACCTCGTTGGACAACATCCAGGTGAGATCTTCCCGCCACTTCGCAGCGCTCTCGTGGGACGTGAACCCGCGCGTCGCGAGCCCCGTGATGTCCGCGAAGACGTGCTTCATCACCTCACGGACCCGGGCCTCGGTGGCCGTAGAGCTCCTCGATGCCGCCTGCGTTTGCGTGTACGTCACGAATTCTCCTCGCAGTAATGCTTGAAGGGATTGCCGAACAATTCGACGAGCGACTCTAGGCTCTCGCTGTCGTCGTCCCGGTGGTCCGCCGCGATGGCGCGGTTGATGGCGTCGAAGCCCTCCTCGAGCCAGTCTCCGAGTTCCTCGACCTGGAACGAGTTCCACTGCGAGACGATGTTGTTGTCGGCGTTGACGGGGTCGAGCACCGTCCAGAGCGCGTCCGGTGACGCCGGGGGCTTGGGGCCGAAGTCGGCGAAGGCCACCAACTCCCTCCGTCGCACCGTGCCGGCGAGCAGATCGAACCAGCGCGCGAGGGTGCCCGCGTAGGTCTCCTCGACCGCGCAGCGGTCGTACGCATGCGCGCACAGCAGGTCGAGCAGGATGGACGGGACGTCCTCGATGACGCGGGCATGAGCCTGACGGAACTCGCGCCACCACTTCAGCAAGCGGACGCACTCGTTGAAGCGGACGCGGCCCGGCAACTCGTTGCTCGTGCGGTTGCGCCGGGTAACGAACTCGATGTGCTTCTGCACGGAGGTTCGGCGCCTCTTTCCGTCGCCACGCAACAGGATCTGCGCCTCGTCGTTCCCCGGGACCGCCAGCATTGGGACCAGGTCGTAGCGGAGCTTGCTGGCCGCGAAGTCCAGTTGGATGGAGCTCTTCGTTGGCATTCGCTTCGTCTGCGGATAACAGGTGGCGGCGTATCGGTCGAAGCGTCCGAGGAGTTCGTCGATCCGCACGCCGTCCGCGTCCTTGGGCGAGATGACGAACGGCAGATCCACGTCCTGCCCCTCGACCGACGAGTCACCCACCAGGTGTCTTCGCAAACCGGTCTTCTTGGCGAACGATCCGGAGTTCGGGGTGGATCGCACGGTCAGTCCGTCCTTCTCGGCCTGGTTGCCAATCCGCTCTCGGATTTCACCTGACTGTTTGATGATGAGTTCATCCTTGTCGCCTCCGCGGATCCAATCAACAAAGCTGCTCATCCGGCGGTGCAAGGGGCTGCGCGTGCTCAACTGTGTCATGTAACACCTCTCATGAGGGATGCGTCGACGGTCGCACCGTGTGCACTCACGCGACCTCCATCTGCTTGTCGGTGGGTTTGAAGGCCTGTGCACCTTGCTCGATACAAGCCACCGATAAATGGGCCGGTCGCTCTTCAGGAAGTCGTAGACGTAGCAGGGCGGCAGCGTGGCAGAGGCAGGATTTGCATCTGGATGTCATCCATCCTTTTCGCCTCCGCGCTATTTGAAGATCTTGATGGAGCGCCGGCCCTCGAATGCCGCCTGTAGACTGAGCCGCCACTTGTAGCGGGGCCGCTCCGAGGGAAGGCCGTAGTTGTAGACGAAGCATTCAGGCAACCAGCTCGCAGTGAGCGCGTCCCCCAGGTAGAAGGCCAGGCTCACGGGGACGGCAGCGAAGAGGTGCACGCTCTCCGGACGGCGAGCCGGGTCCTTGTTGGCTGTGATGTGCTTGCCAAGCGTCTCGCGAATCACCTGCACGTAGTCCCTGAGTTGCTCCTCGTGCCGCACGCTGCCCTGCCCTGCCTCAGCGAGCGCGAAGTTCAGGTCCAACATCACGTCCGAGTCAGGAAGCACGTGCCGACAGTCATCCAAGTCGACGAGCGCGGACACCGAAACGCAAATTCGGGCAGCTTTGCCCGCCCCTCGCGTCTGCACTTTCACGTTCAGCGGCGGAGCTGGGGTGTCCGATCCGGGCTCCCACTGGAACCGGCCCGAGACGCATTCGAAGACGCGCACCTGGCGGGTCTTCGCCAGGTATCCCGCTAGCACCGCCAACGGCACGAACGGGAAGCCGTAATAGCCGATATCGGCACCCCGCTCCGCGAAGGTACGCCGGAGTTCGCCATCTCGTGCCGCCAGCCGTCTCACCTCCGCCTCCAGGTTCCTCCAGTCGCGCTGTTCCAGCCCCACTGTCTGGTCGATGGCCACCATGCGAGGCTCCCGACCCGCGAAGAGCGCGGGCGCATCCGCGGGCCCTGGCTGCTCGGTTGCGTGCTTGTAGGCTTCGTGGCGGATGAGGATGAGCGGCCGTTGCGATGGAACCGGCGCGGGCGGCGGCTCGCTGGAGGAGGTGAGCCTGTCCTGGGCCCGTTCACCTGCCTCTTCCGTCTGAGCCGATGAGTTCGACGGTGCAGGCCGGAGCAGCACTCCCGTCGCCCCGGCGCGCATGTACAGGGCAGGGGTGCACCATTCGAATGAGTCAGGCACCTTCGACCGTATGGCCAGTCGGCCTTCGGTGACCGCGTCATCGATCGAGGCTCCCTCCGCGAGGCGGGCGTAGAACTCCTCTGTAAATGCCGTCGCCGCCTGATCGGAAATTGCGAACTGCATGGCGATGACCGCGGCGACTCCCTGGGAGACCAGCGCTCCAGCGACGCTCCCGTGGCCATCGACCGACAGTGCCCCGCGCGCTGACTGGCACGCGTTGAGGACCACCAACTGCGGAGCGAGGAGGCCACTGAAGAGCTCCGCGACGTCCCGCGAGCGCAGCGGCACGGGGCCACCCTTGTCATCCCGCAGGTATACCCACCCGCTCCCGGTGTGCTCATCCACCTTGCCGTGCCCCATGAAGTGAAGCACGTGAGGGTGGAAGACGCGGAGCTTGCGCCGCAACTCCTGGCGGGTGGGCATGTCCAGGGAATCGCATTGGACACCGGAGATGCTGGAGAGGGCATCGGTGATGCTGTCCTGCTCCGCTTGGTACTGGAGACCGCCATACCCGCGAGCTCCTGCGCGGACCAGCAGCACCCGTAGAGGTGAAACGAACGTTGGTGACCGGGGCGGTTGTGTCACATCCAGCCAGCGGACGATCGAGAGACGATGGTCCAACGCCGCGTGGCGAGCCGGGAAGAATTGGGAGATCCGCAAGACATCCCAGGGAAACTCGGCAAGCCACGCGAGTTCGGCGTCATCGGGGTCGAAATGCAGACAGAGGCGCAGACGCTGCTGGTGCTCTTCGGATGAGAAGAGCGCGCCCAGCGAGGCCGTCAGGACGTCGCGCACCCGGCCCGGCGGGAAGATCGCCTCGTACAATTCCTCGCCAAGCCGCGCGAGCTCACAATCGATCGCCACGTCACGTGAGCCCGAATGCAGCAACGCCGCCGGAATCTGGCGATGCAACTCCCGCAGGCGAGACAGGGGCAGGAGCAGCGGCGTGGTCGCGCTGGCGCTGCCGACCGAGGTGGAGTCCACGGCGACGCGGTACGAATCCGCCTCGCTCTGCGTGAAGCGTAGGTGAAGTTCCTTGTAGCTGTTCATGGAGTACGAGTGAGGGGCCGGTTTCAGGACTCAAGTCCTGGCGCAGCTTCTTGCGGGTTTGTTCCCGAAAAGGCTTGCCACGGATCTTGGGCACGAGCGCGACCACGCGCCACCTGAATGATGTTTACGAGGGAGCGTAAACATCTTTCCGGAGATGACTGACGGAAAAGCCCAGCTTTCGTTGCTAGCTTGGAGCTGTCATGAACGAGCTGCATTTCAAGATCATCGCCGAGACGAACGCGCTCGCCGCGAAGTACAGACAGAAGTTCGACGGGGATCTAGAGGGCGAGTTGGGCGCTTGGCTTGAGATCGCGGCACGCCGGGAGGCGCTCGTGTACCAGGTGTATGGCGAAGCGCAGCGCAAGGTGCGCCTGCCCGACCCCAAGAGCGGTGCGGAGCACGCGGCCTGGGATGCGTTGACAGAGATCTGGCAACAGGAGGCGATACACACGGAGTTGACACGTGCGCGCCTCGCTTCCGGGCTGGTGAGCCTCGGGGGCGGGCCGCTTGCGCCCGCAGTGCTTCAGGCCATCGGCACGCTCGAGGGGCGGCTGCTGTGCAGCCTCACTCCGGCGCGGCCGTCCTTGGGCCAGGCCCTCGCTCGGCTCTTCGTCATGGCCGGAGCAGTGCTCGTCCCGGGGACCGTGCCCGAGTTTACGCGGGAGCTCGGCACGATGAATGCGCGCGAGTTCTTCGGGCTTGCTGCGACGTTGGAGCTGACCGCGAGGCAGACCTACCGGCGAATGAGCGACTTGTTGAGTTCGCTTCGGGCGAAACGGGAGGAACCCTCCGTGCAGCTTCAAGGGCTTCAGCGTGAGTTGCATCGCGCGTACCTCGACGAGGACTTCCACGAGAGGGCCTTTCTCCGGATGACCAGCTGGATGGATGCTGCCGGACGGTTCAAGCGCGGGTTGAGCGAGCAGGAGTGCGTCCAGCAGATATGCGATCTGCTGCCACAGGCGCCGGAGCCCATCCGAGGGACCGAGCCTCGCGGGAATTCGACCTATGTGGTGACGGATGGAGGGGTTGGCGCGCTCGCCAAGCGGCACGGCATCGAACTCGTGGTGGTTCCGGAGGAGTAATCCATGTTCAACGCGAGCAGTGAATGGCTGGACAGGATGCGGAGCGTCGGTGACCCTGGCGTGGACGAGCTGATCGCCGAGCACGTCGCGACCCGGGGCCCGGAGTCGCTGGATCGTTTGCTGCGCGAGTTGTTTCGCACCCAGCGGATGTCTGAGGCCGATCCATTGGTGCGCAGCTACCTGATGGCGCTGCCCCGCATCGACGTCGTAGATCAGGACGTGATCGCCAGAGGGCAGCACCTCTTCGGTCTCTATGGACCGGAGGTGCTCATGATCCTGGGCTCCTATTCCCTGCCACTGGCCTACGCCGCGGGCCACGGCGTCCAGGTGGTGTATCGTTCACGCCGGCTGAAGGACGACCCCATCCGCCGTCTCTGCGACACGGCGCAGATGGTCTTGAATGTCATGCAGCCCGGTGAATTGGAGGAGGGAAGGGTGGGGTGGCTCGCGACGCGCAAGGTCCGGCTGATTCATGCGCTCGTGCGACGGCGTGTCCAGTTGGATGCCGCCAACCCCTGGTGCGCGGAGTGGGGGCTACCGATCAATCAGGAGGATCAGGCTGGAACGTTGCTGACCTTCTCCATCGCCACCCTGCACGGGCTCAGGAGAATGGGGGCAAGGGTGACAGCGGCGGAAGCGGACGCGTACATCACGGCGTGGTCCGCGGTGGGGCGCCTCCTCGGGGTGGACCCCTCGCTCCTGCCCTCGGGCGAGGAGGAGGCAACCCTCCTGGCGCTGCGGATAGGCGCGCGCCAGGTCCGCCCCACGCCGGAAGGACGTCAACTGACGGCGCAGTTGCTGAGTTCGGTGCAGACGCTGTTCCCAGTCCCGGGGTATGCCGCGAGCCTGACCCATTTCTTCCTCCAAGATACGGTCTTTGGAAAGAACGTGGGCGCGGCGCTGGAGCTCCCAAAGGCGAACTGGACGAGGTGGTTTGTGACGGTCAGGGCGGCCCAGAAGCGGACGATCCTGCGCTGGCTGGACTGGGTTCCGGGGGCGCGGCGACGTCGCAGTTGGGTGGCCAGACAGTTCGCCCAGCGCATGATTCTCCACAAGCGCCCGGATGCGGATACCCCCTTCGAGGTGCCGAAGACCTTCAGGGGGCGTTGGGGCCTGCACGCGGACCGGTAGCGCCGTTGCGTCAGTCTGCTTTGGCACGAGCCGCGCCACGGCAGACCTCCAGCAACTCCTTCCGGCTGCGCACGCCCAGCTTCACCTTTGCCCGCCCCAAGAGCACGCGCACCGTCGAGGGAGCGATCCCCAATTCGTAGGCGATCAGCTTGTCGTGGTGCCCGAGCTGGGCGTATCCGACGATCTCCTTCTCACGCTTGCTCAATAGCGCCGGGCCGGGCGCGGTGGGCTCGTTCTGGCGGGCGATGATGTAGCGCTCGCCGTTCTGCTCGATCTGGTCAACCAGCGACCAGCGCCCGGCCACGAGCGCCTTCCTGATCGCCAGGGATTTCTCCGGGTCCTTTGCTCGAAGGGGCCCACGCGACTTCTCGAGCATCAGCACCGCATGCCGCAAAAGGTCGCGGGCGTGCTCGCTTCGCGCTTCCCCGGTCGCGTCGTGGAGCTTGCCGCTGGGGTCGAAAATGGCTTCGGGGTCGGTGCGTGCCCGCCCCGGCGGGAGCCCCTTCAGCGCGTGTCGCAAGCGAACGGCGGTGGAGAGGTGCGCGGCGACACGTCCCCATTGCTGCACCTGCGCCGCCGACGCCCGGGTGAGCCGCGCCCGGCCCGCGTGAAATCCACAGCCCCGTCCGGAGGGCTCTGCGGCGGTGATCCAGAAGGAGTCGTACATCCCGAACTTCTGGGCGTACTGCTTCATGTGCGGCTCATCCAAGAATCCCCGCCGCATTCCCATCATCTGGCTGCCGGTGATGCAGGGCCCCATGCGGAAGGGCCGTTGGCGGATTTCGGGATCCATGGTCTGGAAGATGGTCGGGTAGATCGCCGCGAGCTTTTCCGGAATACCCAGGCGGCATCGTTGCACCACCTCCGGCAGTCCATCTCCCGGCCGGTAGAACTCGAAGGCGGCCACTCCGAAGCCGTCGTCGAGATGAGGAAGCACCGCCTCCGCGAGCCCTGCCAACCACGCAGCGTCTTCAAGATCCACGCGGTAGGCGGCCTCCACGATGCTCAGTAGATCAGCTTTGGCCATGCGACTGTCCCTGGGCAGACCTGAATAATACGACATTCGGGCGTCGGCGTGGCTTGACCCAAGTGTCGACCGGCATCGTCCCACACGGCCCTGGTTGCGGTAGGCTATCCGAGATAAGTCCTGTCAGGGGAAGTATCGCTGCTCGCCCGTAGGGGCAAGAAGGCGCGGCGGAGGGCGTCACAAACGTCGGTGTGTCACGCTGACATGCTCCGAGCGCAAGCACGTCCAGCGGGCCCTCCAGCAGGAGAAGCGGGCAGAGATGGCGCTGCGTGCCACCATCGTCTTGCGGAACGTCCAGGGGCAGAGCGCCACGGTATTGCGCGCACCCTGGGGTTGCCGAGCGTACGGAGTACCGCTGCCGGCAGCGTTGGTGGCAGCGGAGGTTGGAGGGGCTGGCCGACGTGTCAGGAGCAGGCTCGCCGCGCGGAGGCGCAGGCACGGCTACGCACGGAGGAGCAGCGCGCGCTGGAGGCCGTGGACCGCGCGCACCTGACGGTGAAGGAGTTCTTCACGCGTGGCGTGTCGGCGGTGTACCGTGTCGCCATCTTCATCGCGCTGCTGGCGCTGCTGGTGACGTTCTTCCTGCCGGAGCAGCCGATGCGGCGGGACCAGTGGGCCGAACCCTCCGGGGCGGAGTCGCTCACCTCGACTTCAGGGCGGCCAGCCTGAACTCCTTCACGAAGTCCTCCTTGCGCCTCAAGCTCTGCGTCGAGAACAAGTCGCTTTGCGTCCTCAGGGCATGAACGAGCTTCTGCCTTGGGACTTCCGTCTCGCGGACCGATTCTCCATGCAGGTTCTCGAGGGTGGACATGAACGTCTTGAGACGCCGCGGCTTCTTGCCGCTTCCCTTCCGGATGAAGCCGTTCCAGAGCGTCTTGGGCGTCGCGTTCAGACTGCCATGGTGGCCCACCTTGTAGACGTCCACATCCGCGAGAAGCTTCTTTATGCGCTTCTGGCAGAGCGCATAACGCCAGTTCTCGATTTGCGCATCCCCCGGGAACAGGAGCTTCTTGTCGCAGGCCTCGAACAGCAGGATGACGCTCGTGTTGTTCAACACCTTGTCGAGAGACCGCACGAGCTCGAGCAGCTGGTATCCCCGCTCGGCGTTCAGGCGCTTGATGAACCACCTCGTCTCGGGTGGCTGCGCTTCATGCGAGAGGACCCTCGCCCCGGGGAACAGCGTCTTCGCGGCTCCCGCCGGGCGCTCTGTGGCGAGCTGCACGAGATGCCAGAACTCATCCGGGTCTTTTGGGCGCTGCCGCGAAATCTCCTGGTTCTGGACAAGCGTCGGCGGCCCCAGGACGTGCACCTTGACGCCGGGCAGCAGCTTCGTGAGCTGCTGGGCCTTGGAGCCGAACTGGACGAACTCGCACGGTAGGGATAGCAGGTTCTTCACCGCCTCGGCGTTCGCGAGGTTGTCTTCTCCCATGAACTGGAGCTGCTTCCTCAAAGCGGGGCTGAAGAACCTGCCTGTCGCGGGCAGTTCGCTCCTTCGCGGCCCGGTACCGGGCCAGTCACGCTCGGTCCTGGAATCACCTTCCCCCGGCCCGCCCACCGCATCCAGCCCGTCATCGGGAGGCTCCGCGCGGAGCGCCTCGCAGACAGCGCGTGCTACCTCCTGCATCCGGAAGAGCGAGCGGACATGTCTCCGTGAGGAGAGGTCGAACCCCTCATGAGCGTCGTCCGGAGCCTCGCGGGCATTTATGGCCGCGTCCGGGTGCTCGGTCCACGGCAGGACGACGAGCCCTGGGGAGAGGTCACGGATGATCTTCCAGCTACGCCCCGCGAAGCCGGAGATGTGGTCACGGTGCCGGTGGGTGGCGACGATGGCGTCGAGCTTCCCGTTGCAGGTCCTCGCGATGTGCTCCGCGATTTCCTTCATCTGGTTGCCCCCCCGGGCGTCGGCCTTGGTGGTGCCAAAGTCGATGAGGACGTGACGGTTGAACCGGCGATACGCGAACCGGAGGAGGAAGCAATCGCCGAACCCCACGCGGTACGACCAGAGCCGGACAGACACGGGCTTGTCCATGTTCACCATTCCTCCTGGGCGACCGTCATGGCATCCAGCCCGCGTAGTCGGTGGATGGAAGCGAACCGGTGGACATCCCGGGTGTCCCGCTGGAAGTGCCCGCGTTCCCAGAGTGACTTCAGTCGCTCCGACTGTTTCTTCTGGACCTCCTCTCGGGGGGCGTCCAGAACCCTGTCACCGATGACGTATTTGACCTGTCCGTACTCGCCGAAGATGACCGTCGCGCCCCCTATGAGCATGACGGGCTGGTCTACTTGCATGCCCACCGGGGCCTCGATTTCATAGGAGCCCAGCTCTCCCGCGGGGAGGGTGACCTGCTGCAGCACCTCCACCACTGTCTCCCGCAGTGGGAAGCCATCCTCGGGGGCCACCCGGATGCAGGGCCGAACGGAGAGGATGCGGGTATAGCCCTCGTCGGCCAGGCCCAGCGCACGTCGGTTCTCCCAGACGAACCGGAAGACCTCGTCAGGGTCTCGCTGCATCGACTCGAACCGGCTCCGCTCGTAGTTGAAGCGCAGCTTCGGGGGCGCCCACCGGCCCTGCGCTCCCCCACGGGTGGTGGGAAGGATGCCGAACTTCTTAAACGAGTCCAGGAGGTGGTGTCGGAAACGATAGGTGTCCGTGGGTCGGATTTCGTAGTCGGCGGTCAGCATGGCGCTCAGGTACGCGCCGAACACCAGATGGACGGGCGGGCAGTAGTCGAGCGCACGGATGACCATCGTGAGCAGATAGTCCGCCGCCCGCGCCCCTTCCTCGGCGGCCCGGACCCTGTCCACGACCTTGGCGCTCGTGTCGAACACCAGCGCTTCCAGTCGTTCCGCCCAGACCTTGATGAAGGCCCGCATGATGGCGGCGACGAGGACTTCTCCTCGTCGGTGCGGCTCTTGGTAGGCCGGCGTCTGCAGCAGCTTCGCGTCCGGCGCGAGCCCCACCGAGTGTCGGAGGGCACTGCGCCCGATGGCGTCCATCTCCCGTCCGAACTCCTTGCCAAGACCGGTGAGGACGGACTTCTGGAGCTCGTCGAACGTGATGTCGCGAGCCGACAGCGGCCTTGCGGTCCCCCCTTCGCCGCCGTCTCCGAACTTCAGGTCCATCAGGGCCTGGACGACCTCGGGAAGGGAAAACACGGACAGCAGTGCCACCACATCCGCGAAGCCTTCGTGAAAGGCGGCCTGGTCCGGGGACGAGGGCTCCATGTACCGGGTGCGCAACCCATCCAGCAAGGCATGCGTGGTTTCGTGGACGACGATGTCGTGTGAAAGGCAGGTGAAGACCGTCCGGCTGCCATCTCTCGATGGGAAATGACCGAACAAGAGGGCCTCGTCCCGGCGCGAGTAGAAGGCGTTGACGTCCGAGAAGGCGTGCGGCGCGACCTTTATTTGATGGCCGGAACTTCTGAACCCCCAGCTGACCCGCCGGCCCAGCGCGAACTCGAAGCGAGCCAGTGTCCGCATGACGAGCGCATACACATTCTGTGCATGAAAGCCTGGGTCATTCAGGATGATGTCGTCTGGAACTTCTCCTCCGGGCTCGTTCGTCCAGTCCTTGGAAGGGTCCTGGTAGTCCAGGGGCGCATAGAGCGTACGCGAGGAGGCATCGTAGTCAATGACATGCACGCGGTAGCCGCGAGGTCCGGGCCCCAGCTCCTCGGCTGGCACATCCACTTCGGCGGTGAGGATTCTGCCCCTCAGTCGGACAGAGGGGTCCTGTGCAACGATTCTCAGCTTCCGCATCCGGCCGACAGGGCGTCCCCGCATCACCCCTCCTCATCGTGAACGACGCCACAGCTTGCCGTTGCTGCTCAAACACAGTCAAGCTCTGGCCAGACAAGGAGGCCCGAGCAGAACATAGGAGGGGTTGGGGCGCTGTTGAGGGGGGCAGGTACAGAGGGGCGAGGAAGGCCGCAGACGGGTGCCACTCAGGCCTCCCCACGCGGAGTGGCCAGGGGAGCACCCGCCGGCACGGGGAGGCTTCGCAGTCCGCGCAGGGGTGTCGGCAACAGCCCGAGCGCGCACATCCCGGTGCCGAGCGCCGCCAGGAGGATGGACTGCCGCAGCCCCAGGGCTTCTCCCAGCACGCCCCAGCAGCGAGCCCACCGGGAGCAGGGCGTTCACGAGAAATCGCAGCGCGGCTCCCACGCGCCCGCGCAGGTGCTCGGGCGTGAGCGCCTGGTACAGCGCCAGGACGTTGGACTGGAACAGGGGATGGGTCAGCCCGATGATCGCCTGCGCCGCCCCAGCAGCGGGAGGGCCGCGGCCTCGTGGAGTCCCGCGGCGGGAATCAGCAGGTCCGCCAGCGCCCCCAGCGCCAGGGCGCCCACCAGCGCGGGGCCCACGCCCATGCGCGCGGTGAGGCGTCCCACCAGCAGCGCCCCACCAGCGCTCCCAGTCCGAACACCGCTCCCATGCTTCCCACTTGGCGCGGCGCCAGGACGAGCTCCCGCGTCACGTAGAGGAAGTACACCCCGAGAATCATCCCGCCGAACAGGTTGAAGAGCCCCGCGCACGTCGCCAGTGGCCCCAGCAGCGGCTGGCTCCAGAGAAAGCCGAGGCCCTCCGCCGTGTCCCGCCACAGGCCGAGCGAGGGCCGCGCCGCGCGGTAGCAATGCATTGCGCACGCCAGAAGGGAGCCCCCTAGGACTCATCTGTCATTCTCGATGGAAAGCGGCCACGTGGAACGGAATGCGCGGCAGGCATCGTCACAGACATGCAGGGGTTGTGGCCTGCTCGGTCTCAGCATTTCAGCTGTCGTACCGCGAGCGCCATGCAAGCTTGAACCACCAGAATCCAGCCACAATCAATACATTCAATGGGCGCCTATCACGGATTCGTCACACGAGAGCAGCGGCTCATCCAAATGACCCCTCTCATCCAAGGGATATCCGCGATCAACCAGCCGAAGATTCGTCTGACCTCGGACGGCGACACGCCGGGCGGAAGGCACCTCCCGGCCCGGCGTGTCCGTGACCTCGTCGCTACCAGTAGACGAATACGGACGAGACGCGGTCGTTCCACGAGTGCCAGTTGAACGGCCAGATGAACGGGTACCAACCCCATTCGCTCAGCCTGCGGACCGCCCAACCACGGCCAACCCAGAGCCAGTGGCCACCATAGTTGGCGTGCTCGCCGAGCAGCGTCCAGCTTCCGCACTGAGTGCCCCACACGGACGAGATGCGGTCATTCCAGTAGCCGCCGACATAGGAATAGCCCCAGCCCGGATACACGGTGAAGCGGTTGCCACCATAGTTGGCGTGCTCGAAGAACACCGTGGGCGAGTTGCACACGACCTGTTGCAGGCTCGTCGGCTGCTCGGAGGGATACTGGTTGGTGGACCTCAGGTACGCCTGAAGCTCCGCCGAGGTGCGGAAGCCCTGCACCACGTTGAGCTGCGCCGACGTCGCATCGAGGACGTAGTGCACGAGGTGGATGTTCTGCGCGCGGATCTGCGCGGGCGTGTACTGCACTCCATTCACGCGGATTGGCAGGTCGGGCAGGAAACTTGGGTCGGGCTGCGTCTCGTCGTCATAAGGCGGATGGTCCACGAACACGTTCGACAGAGGCATCTGGGCGAGCTGTACGTCCGCGATGGGAGTGGACGGCGTCTGGTGCTGAGGCGTGTGCTCGTACGAGCTGATGGGGACCAGGGGCACGCCGACGGCGGCCCACGCATTGGTCACGGACCGTACCGTGGCCGCGTCATAGCCGAGCTGTTGCGCGGCCTGCTCCATGGCCGTCTTGGCCTGCACGAGGTTGGTGCTCGGCGTGAAGAGGTCCGTGTTGGCCTTGTAGAAGATGCGGCCCGCCTTCTCGGGACCGATGGGGTCCACGTAGATGCTCGTCTTCCAGTGCGGGTGCGTGCCGCCCTTGGAGAGCAGGGAGAAGACGAGGTTGACGATGCCGGAGCTGTAGTGCACGTCCACGCCGGAGGAGTAGTCGCCGTAGTAGTCGAGCGAGTCGCCGTCCAGTGCCGGGTCGTCCATGTACCGCAGCGCGTCCCCGGGGATACCCGGCGTCCACACGTCCTCCCCCACCTTGAAGACATCCGCGTCGATGGCCCAGGAGCGTGACCAGCTCTCGCACACGCCCGCGAAGATGTCGGAGATGCCCTCGTTGAGGGCACCGGACTCACCCGAGTAGATGAGGTCCGACTCCCATTCCGTCACGGCGTGCGTCAGCTCGTGGACCGTGACGTCCCCGTCCTTGGCCAGCGCGCTGGCGTTCACGCCATCACCGTCGCCGTACACCATCTGGGTACCGTCCCAGTAGGCGTTCACATAGTTGACCCGGTAGTGCACCGTGCTGATGAGCGTGGCGCCCGCGTTGTTGATGGAGTCGCGGCCGAAGAGCAGCTTGTAGCAGTTGTAGGTGAACCCGAGCTGGTCGTAGTTCTGGTCCACGTGGTCGTCGCCGGTGGAGGCGCTGCCTTCGCTGCGCCGGAGCGTGCCCGGGAGGGTCGTGCCCTTGTTGGCCGAGTACACCCGGCGGTTGAGCGCCGTGTGGATGCGCGGGTGCACGGCGAGCAGCGCGCCGTCCTTCGCATCCACGTAGATGAGGTCATCCGTCCGCATGCCGTCGCGCTCGCCCTTCACGCGGACCTGCCACGCCAGGTGCAACGCCTGGTCGTGCTCGGGGCGCAGGAACACCCGCTCCGCCGGGCCGTCGACGAGGGCCGGCTCCGCGCGCGAGCCGCTCAGCGCAACCTTCGTGGCGGTCCCGGCTGACACCTTCGCGTCCGTGGAGACCGGCGTGTCGTCACCGCGCGCCGAGCCGTTGGCCGCGTACACCTGGCCTTGCGGGTCCACGTGCACCACCAACTGACCGCCGATGACGGGCAGGCCCTGATGGAGTTGATTGAAGCGCAGGTGCCGGTGGCCCTGCGCGTCCACGGACTGCTTGCGGAACACCAGGTCGTTGCCGTCGAGGCGGAACATCGGTGCGAGGTCGGTCAGCACCGCGCGAACGTCCTCACCGGATTCCCGCGCCCGCGCCAGGGACTCCGCGGGCACGCGCCCGAAGTCGCCGCGGACGAAATAGGGCACGTCATCCTGGACGCCGAGCACCTCGACGTCCTTGACGCGTGCCAGCGCCGACTTCGCGCCGACTGCCTTCGCGGGGCCCGTGTCGCGCGGGGCCTCCTCGGAGGGGGAACTGCACGCAGCCAGACTGGTGCCAAGCCAGGCTACACAGAACGTCTTCACGAGCCATGTGCTCACGGAATGACCTCTCTGTGACGGGGAGAGGCAGGTCACACCATGAACGCCAGGGATTGATCAAGAGTTTTTCTGGTTTTACCGTTTAGTCTCGACTGAGCGTTTGATTGCAGGATTGGCGGAACGGTCGTCTGACAATGTGAGGCATCTGCCCATGTCCAGACCACCGGGCGCGAGAGGTTGATGTGGGCGCACCGTGCTCCGGGAGGCCGCGCAGCCCCTCACGCCCCTGCCGGCATGACGCCTGTCGAGCAAAGGCGTCGCGCACGGTGGAGCGCATCAGGAGCGCATCGGGTTCCGGCGCTCCAGCTTGAGCCAGTGGGTGGTATCGCCCACGTTGGGATTGAAGCCCGGGGAGGGGGAGAGGATGACCTCGCCCCGGGCGTTCATCCACTGCTCGGTGTAGCCGGCGGGCAGGTACATGCCTTGCTGGGTGTAGGGATTGGTGTAGGTCTCCACGCCCGCGAGGTACTCGCGATGGCTCTCGGCGATGCGGTCGAAGGAGTGCATGCGCTCCTCGTGCAGTTGCTGGCCGAGTTGCTGGATGTGGGCATTGTATTGCTGGAGGGCCCGGCCGAAGGCGGCGGTGTCCGCCATCTGCTGGGCGAGGCCCTGGCGGAAGAGCTGGCGGACGATGGAGTAGGTGGCGAGCCACTCTGGCGTGAAGTGTGCGTTCTGGAGCACGGCCTCGAGGAGGGCGGCGTTGCGGTCCAGCTCGCCGCGGGGCGCGCGGCAGGTGGTGGCGGACTGCACGTTCCACATCGCCATGCCTCCCGCCATGGGCGCATACGCGAGCGTGAAGGTGACGTCCTCCTCCCACGGCTGTCCTTGCGGGTCGAAGGTGTAGCGCAGGCGCACCGTCTGGGCCTGCCAACCCGGGTCCTTCGCGGTGGCGAGCTGCGCGAGGCGCGGGAAGTCCTGACGCGCGACGGGCGGGCGGCCTCGCAGGTGTGGCAGTGCCTGGGGTGCCCAGAAGCCCTCGACGAAGCGCGCGGGGTCCGACTCGGGCGGAGCGAAGAGGGCGCCCATCCAGTTCTGACCGGGGTACGCGAGGCCCGGGAGCTGGTTCGTGTACGCGAAGTGCATGGTCGGCAGCCACTCGACTGTGAGGCCGGTGCGAGGGTCCGACAGGCGCAGGCGCAGGTTGGCCAGGACGCTGAGCTCGTGCAGCCACGCGATGTGGCCCTGGGCCTGCCACCCCTCGGGGACGAGGAAGTGCAGGGCGGTGCGGCCACCGGCGGCGGGGTCCTCGAGAGTCCGGGGCAGGAGCCGCAGCGCGCTGGGAGGGGGCGGAGCGGAAGGCTGCATCGGCGCGGGGGGATGGAAGGGCAGGGGGTGGGGCGCGGCTCCAGGCGAGGGTGGCGCATGGGGCGGAGCCGGATGGAACGGGAGGGGCTGCGCGCCGGGCGGTACGCCGAGTGCCGCGCGAGTCACCACGACCTGGCCAGGCTGGGCATTCCCGCGTGCGTAGACCAGCTGGAGTTGTGAGCCCACGGGGCCGCGGATGGCATCCACGAGCTGGGTGCCACTCAAGCTGGCGACGGGGAGGCCATTGACGGCGATGAGCCAGTCACCGGGGCGGAGGCCCGCGAGGTCGGCGGGGCCTCCTGGCGCGAGTGAGTCGATGAGGACGCGTCCGTCAGGCGCCTGTTTCAGTCCGAACCCCGCGCCTCCGATGGTTGGCGGCCCCGATTGCCACACGGAGGCGAAGGCGAGCGCCAGTGAAGCGCAGAGCAGTGTCGCGAGCAGCGGATCCATCAAGCCGTTCCCCCAGGGTCCGCGCAGCGTAGCGTGCAGGTCGCTACACGCTCAATGCGGGACAGGGGGAGGCCTTCTCGTCGCCATACGAGCTGAAGTGGGGGCCGCACCTATATTGCGATATTGATTTGCAAAATCAAGTAGTGCGAGTTCACCCACGGGCTGCTATGTGGGGCCGCGCTGTCGAGCAACCTCTCGCGTCCGTTCCGCGAGCACTGGCTGGATGAAACCGTGAGCACATCAGGCAGGCGTCCGTTCCCCCTCTTCGCGATTCTCGGTGTCGTCGCCGTGGTGGCCGTCATCGGCGTGGCCGTGAAGCTTCAGCAGCCCTCCTCGAAGGAGTCCGCGTCGGTGGCGGAGGCCCTCTCGCCCGAGGCCGCCGCGAAGCAGGCGACCGTCACCATCAAGCACGCGCAGGGGACGTCCGTCGTTCCACTCAATCCCCAGCGCGTCATCGTCTTCGACCTGGCGGCCCTGGACATCCTCCAGGCGCTGGGCGTGGAGGTGGTCGGCGTCGCGGGGGACCAGTTCCCGCTGCACCTGGCGCCGTTCGCCGACGCGAAGTACCCGCGCATGGGCACGCTCTTCGAGCCCGACTACGAGGCCCTCCACGCCGCGCGCCCGGACCTCATCATCACCGGCGGCCGCTCCAGCGCGAAGTACGCGAGCCTCGCGCGCATCGCCCCCACGGTGGACGTGCCCATGGGCGGGGTGCACTACATCGACACCGTGGTTGCCAACACGCAGATGCTGGCGCACATCTTCGGCAAGGAAGAGAAGGCTCGCGAGCTCGTGGACGGGCTGCGCCAGTCCCTCGCGAAGCTGAAGGAGACGACGGCCAGCCGCGGCAAGGGCCTGGTGGTCCTCGTCACGGGCGGCCGCATCAGCGCCTATGGCCCGGGCTCCCGCTTCGGCGTCCTCCACGAGGACTTCGGCGTGCCCGTGGCCGCCGAGGGGCTCAACGCGTCGCTGCACGGCGAGGCCATCGGCTCGGAGTTCATCCGGGAGAAGAACCCGGACTGGCTGTTCGTGATTGACCGCGACGCGAGCATGGGCCAGCAGGGCGGGGCGAAGCAGGTGCTCGACAACGAGCTGGTACGCCAGACGACGGCCTGGACGAAGGGGCAGGTCGTCTACCTGGAACCGCTGAACGCCTACCTCATCGGCGGTGGCATCCAGGCGGTGAGCCGCCTGCGAGACCAGGTGGCGGAAGCCTATTCCGCACGGGTCCCCTGACCGGCCCGGGCATCGATGCGCCTCCTCGTCGCCTTCATCGTCATCGTCCTGCTGGCGCTGGGCAGTCTGCTCATCGGCGTCAGCAACGTGTCGTGGCACTCACTCTTCTCTCCGAGCGCTGACGAGCAGGCCCTCCAGGTCCTGGTCATCAGCCGGATTCCCCGGATGCTGGCCGTCATGCTGGTGGGCACCTCCCTGGGCGTGGCGGGGCTCATCCTGCAGATGCTCGTGCGCAACCGCTTCGTGGACCCGGCGACGGCGGGGGCCGCGGAGTCCGCGAGCCTGGGCCTCCTGGCCGCCACCATCCTGGCCCCTCAGCTTCCCGTGCTCGGGAAGATGCTCGTGGCGGCGGTCTTCGCCCTGGCGGGCACAGCCTTGTTCCTGCTCATCCTGCGCCGCATCCCGCTGCGCTCGGTCCTCATCGTCCCCCTGGTGGGCCTGGTGCTGGGCAGCGTCTTCGACTCCATCACGACCTTCTACGCCTACCGGATGGACCTGCTTCAGTCCGTCAACGCCTGGAAGACGGGCGACTTCTCCAACGTCCTGCGAGGGCGCTACGAACTGCTCTGGGTGACGCTGGGGCTGACGTGCTGCGCCTATATCGCGGCGGACCGCTTCACCGTGGCGGGCATGGGGGAGGCCTTCACCACCAACCTGGGCATGAACTACTCGCGCATCATGGCGCTCGGGCTGGTCATCGTCTCCCTGGTCACCGCCATGGTGGTCGTCACCGTGGGAATGGTGCCCTTCCTCGGGCTGCTGGTCCCCAACCTCGTCAGCCTGTTCACGGGCGACAACGCGCGCCGGGCCATTCCGTGGGTGGCGGTCGGTGGCGCGGGCTTCGTGCTGCTGTGTGACATCCTCGGCCGCGTGGTGCGCTTCCCCTACGAAATCCCGGGGGCGACCATCGCCGGCGTTGTCGGCAGTGTGCTCTTCCTCTATTTCCTCTTGCGGAGGGACGCCCGTGTCGGCTGAGCGCGTCGCGGCGGCGCGGCGACCCGAGCGCACGCTGCTCATCCTCGGCTGCGCGACGATTGCCTGCGCCCTGCTGTTCCTGCTGTTCAACGCGAGCGGCCAGTGGGACTTCGTCCTGCCCTTCCGGGGGCGGAAGCTGGCGACGGCGCTGTTGGTGGGCTACGCCATCGCCGTCTCCACGGTGCTGTTCCAGACGGTGTCGGGCAACCGCGTGCTGACGCCCGCCATCCTGGGGTTCGACAACCTCTACGTCTTCATCCAGACGTGCCTGCTCTACTTCCTGGGCTCCGGCACGGCGGCGAGCCTGGATCCCCGGCTGCTGTTCGGCGTCGAAATCCTCATCATGGTGGCCTTCTCGGCCGTCCTGTACTGGGGGCTCTTCAGTGGGGGAGGGCGCAGCCTGCACCTGGTGCTGCTGACGGGCGTGGTGCTGGGCGTGCTCTTCCGCAGCCTCGCGTCCTTCCTCCAGCGCCTCATCGACCCCAACGAGTTCATCTTCCTCCAGGACCGGTTCTTCGCGAGCTTCAACAACCCGGACCAGGAGCTGTTGCTCGTCTCGTTCCTGCTGACACTGGGCGTGTCCATCGTGGGGTTCCGGATGCTCAGGACCTTCGATGTCCTGGTGCTGGGCCGGGAGATGTCCATCAACCTGGGCGTGGACCACCAGCGCACGGCGGCCATCATCCTGGTGCTGGTGGCCATCCTCGTCTCGGTGTCCAGCGCGCTGGTGGGGCCGGTGACCTTCTTCGGTCTCCTGGTCTCCAACCTGGCGCATGCGCTGGTGCGCACGTACCGTCACGCGCTCGTCCTGCCCGCCGCCGCGCTCGTCGCCGGGGTGTGCCTGGTCGCCGGGCAGTTCATCCTGGAGCAGGTCTTCGCTTTCAACACCAACCCCCGAGTCATCATCGAGTTCGTGGGCGGGCTGGTGTTCATCTCGATGCTCATGAGGAAGGCGCCGGTATGATCGAGACGAGGAACGTCACGAAGCGCTACGGCGATACGCTCGTCGTCGACGACGTCACCCTGCGGCTGCCCGTCGGGGGAATCACCTCCATCATCGGGCCGAACGGCGCGGGCAAGTCGACGCTGCTGTCGATGGTCAGCCGGGTGCTGCCGATGTCGTCGGGCACCGTGCTGGTGGATGGGCTGGATGTCCGCACCACGCCGGGGGACGTGCTCGCCCGCAGGCTGGCCATCCTGCGGCAGGACAACCACCTGACGTCGCGGCTCACCGTGCGGGAGCTGGTGACGTTTGGCCGCTACCCGCACTCCAAGGGACGGCCCACGGTGCAGGACCGCGAGCACGTGGAGCGGGCCATCCACCACATGGGCCTGGACGCGCTCGCCGAGCGCTTCCTGGACGAGCTGTCCGGCGGCCAGCGCCAGCGCGCCTTCGTGGCCATGGTGCTCTGCCAGGACACGGATTACGTCCTGCTGGACGAGCCGCTCAATGGCCTGGACCTGAAGCACTCGGTGGCGATGATGAAGCAGCTGCGCACCGCGGTCGACACGCTCAGGAAAAGCATCGTCATGGTGCTGCACGACCTGAACTTCGCGTCCTGCTACTCGGACCACCTCATCGCGATGCGAGATGGCAAGGTCACCTTCCAGGGACGCCCCGAGGACATCATGCGGCCGGAGGTCCTGCGGGCCGTGTATGACCTGGACATCTCCATCCAGCGCATCGACGGCGACTGGATTGCCACGCACTATCGCTGACGTCGCGCGGACGACGGGAGCTGACTCCCGGGCCGTGATGCTACCTCCCGCCGCCGCAGTCGCGGATCGCGGCGTCTCTGTCGAACGACCGCTGCTTCCATGCCTCACGAAAGCAGCCGAGTGTCTCGGGCGTCGCTTTCCGGCACATCGCCACGGCGGTGTCCAACCAGTCGGACCGGATGGACAACGCGCTCCTCACCCCAAGGAAACACTCGGCGGTGTTGGGGGTAGCACGGCTGCACAGGTTCTCGACGTGCCGGCTCCAGTCCGACATGACGACGAGCGAGGGCTTCACGTCCTTCACGCAGCTGACCGTGCTGGGAGAGGGTCTCTTGCACAGGCGTGCCACGTAGTCCGCCCGACCGGACCACGACGAAGAGAACAGTGGAGTGGCCTCGCTGATGCACGCCGCACGCGCAGCTCGATCCGCCCGACTGTCGGGCTTCTCAGCCCGGGCCAACGAAGACAGCAGCGCCACGGAGACAAGCAGGACTCGGAACGATTTCCAGGAAGAAGGAGTCATATGCAGAGACTAACCCCCGCCAGGCTCAAAGGTTAATGCTCAATCCCGCGGGGTGGCTCGAGCCGCGGAGCTCATCCGCAACAGTGATACGGAAGAAGTCGGGGCACGGCTGGACTCACATACAGAAAAATCGGGACGGCCCTTCCTGTTGAAGGTGCAACTGGAGTACGGAAATGCCCGCCGTACCTCCAGGAGGGTGTCCATGAGCGCAAGGAATCACGCCGTGTCCTCTGTCGTCAGGGCCGTCTGGCTGGTGTGCGTGGTGGTGGCGGGGTTCAGCTGTGGGGGAGGGGAGCCGCTCCCGGGCACGGAGGAGGTACGGACGCAGCAGTGGAGACTGGCGGCGCAGGGCACGCTCGCGGTGGAGTCCCACAACCTGGTGTTGAAGCCGGACGGCACGGTGTGGTCCTGGGGCATCAACTATGGAGGAGACCTCGGGGATGGGACGACCACCCACCGGGGGACGCCCGCGCAGGTGCCGGGCCTCACCGGCGTGACGGCGGTGGCGGTGGGCAGCGGCTACTCGCTCGCGCGGCGAGCGGATGGCACCGCGTGGGTGTGGGGCTACAACACCTACGGGCAGCTGGGGGACGGGACCACCACCGGGCGGCTTTCGCCCAAGCAGGTGCCGGGCCTCACGGGCGTGGCGGCCCTGGCGGGGAGCTTCAGTCACTCGCTGGCGCTGAAGTCGGACGGCACCGTCTGGGCCTGGGGGCGCAATGCCGAGGGGCAGCTCGGGGATGGAACGACCACCCAGCGGCTGACGCCCACGCAGGTGCCGGGCCTGTCCCTGGCGACGGCCGTGTCGGGAGGCTATGCCTTCTCGGTGGCGCTGAGGGCGGACGGCACCGTCTGGGCCTGGGGTGACAACACGTACGGGCAACTGGGGAATGGGACGACCACGAGCCGGCTGACGCCCGCGCCGGTGCCGGGCCTCACCGGCGTGGTGGTCTTGAATGCAGGTCACTCCCACGTCATGGCGGTGAAGTCGGATGGCACCGCCTGGGTCTGGGGTGACAACTTGTACGGCGTGCTCGGGCTCGGGGATGCGACGATGAGCCGGCGGCTGACGCCCACGCAGATTCCCGGCCTCACCGGCGTCGCGTTCATGGACTCGGGCGAACATTATTCGGTGGCGTTGAAGACGGACGGCACCGTCTGGGCCTGGGGCAACAACTCCTATGGGCTGATGGGAGATGGGACCGGCGGCATCAAGCTGACGCCTACGCAGGTGCCGGGTCTCACCAACGTGACGGCCCTGGGGGTGGGCCGCTATCACTCGCTGGTGCTGAAGCAGGACGGCACCGCCTGGGCCTGGGGCCGTCACGACACGTTGGAGTACGGGAACCTGGGCGCCGCCGAGGCCGCGTACCCCTCCGCCACCCAGTTCACCGGCGCCCAGCGGGCCGTGGGAGGCCTGTATCACTCGCTGGTGTTGAAGACGGACGGCACCGTCTGGAGCTCCGGGAACAACAGCTCGGGGCAGCTGGGAGATGGAACCGTCACGCGGCAGGTGACGCCCACCCAGGTCCCCGGGCTCACGGGTGTCGCCGACGTGTCGACGGGGTTCTACCACTCGCTGGCGGTGAAGACGGACGGCACCGTCTGGGCCTGGGGCGACAACGCCCAGGGGCAGCTGGGCGATGGGAGCACCACCGCGAGCTTGGTTCCCATCCAGGTGGCGGGGCTCACCGGCGTGAGGGCCGTGGCGGTGGGAAGCGGCTTCTCGCTGGCGTTGAAGACGGACGGCACCCTCTGGGCCTGGGGGCGCAATGCCGAGGGGCAGGTCGGGGATGGAACGGGTCTTCCCCGGGCGACACCCACCCAGGTGTCCGGCCTCACTGGAGTGACGGCCATGGCGACGTCCCCCGGCGCGTACCACGCGCTGGCGCTGAGGTCGGACGGCAGCGTCTGGGCCTGGGGCTCCAACACCTATGGCCAGCTGGGAAATGGGACGACCACCCAGCGGCTGGCGCCGGTCCGGGTGACGAGCCTCACCGGCGCGGTGGCCCTGGCGGCGGGCTCCGACCACTCGCTGGCGGTGAAGACGGGTGGCACCGTGTGGGCCTGGGGCGACAATGCCTATGGCCAGCTGGGGGACGGAACGGTGACCCGGCGGCTGCTGCCCGTCCAGGTGCCAGGCGTCGCCGGGGCGACGGCCCTGGCGGCGGGCCAGCGTTACTCGTTGGCCCTGATATCGGATGCCACCCTCTCGGCCTGGGGCATCAATACCTATGGCCAGCTGGGGGACGCGACGCGGACCACTCGGGTGACAGCGGTCAAGGTGCCGGGCTTCGCCGGCGTGGTGGCCCTGTCCGCGGGCCACTATCACTCGCTGGCGGTGAGGGTGAATGGCACTGTCCACGCCTGGGGCTTGAACCTCTACGGACAGTTTGGAAACGGCAGGTCGGGATTCTCTCCGACGCCGCTCCAGCTCTGGTGAGGCGCGGCCCCCTCGGCGGCGGTCATCTGCCCCACACGAGGTGGAAGAGGGCCTGGCTGGGAGCCAGCGTGGAGTCGAGTGCGGCTTCCAGGCCCAGGAGCGCCTCGTTGGCCAAGGGGTTGGCCTCGTGGAGGAACTCCAGGTCCAGGTCCTCCAGCTCCAACAGCGTCTCCACGGCCTCGGCGAGAGCACCGGGCGAATCGAACGCGCGGACCTCGTGCTCATCGGCTGGAATCAGCGTGTCGATGAGGAAGCGGCGATAGCTCACCAGCGTGTCCTGGACGCTCTTGTCGAGGGGGACGTGCGCGAGACACTGTTCGAGCCATGGGATGTGACTGCGCAGGGTGTCGATGAACACCTCGTCATGTTCACCTGTCCGTCGGCGCGCCCCCGCCCAGAGAATCCAACGGCCGAAGTCGAGCTGCGCCGAGGAGAGGCGAGGCGCGCGAAGGGGCTCCAGGTTGCGCAGGACACGCCCCGCCGTCGTCAACCTGACGAGAGGGCCGTCCATCGTGACGAGCCCCGCGGAGCGCAGGCGCGCGAGCAGCGCGGGCAGAGAGCCCACCTCGGCGAAGTACTCGCCATGGGACTCCTGGAGCCGGCCGCAATCATGCTGCTCGTGGACCGCCTCGAGCGCGAGCTCCAGCTCCGAGTTCTCCACCCAGGGGCCGCGGCGACCTTCCGCGTGAGGACAGCCGAGCACTTCGACGCCTTCCGGAACAATGAGGGTGTTTCGTTCCGCTGGGAGGTTCTGCTGTCCAAGGGACACACGACGGACCGCGGGATGGGGAAAGGCGTCGAACGGAGGACGTGCCCCCAGCAGGTGAAGCTCCTGGAGATGGGGCGTCGCGGCGATGAGTGCGTCTCGCACCGTGTCGCTGACGCGCACGGCGGGGCCGCCAGGCATGAAGGTGAGCTGAACCAGCCAGGGCCTTGGACGGCTCGCGAGTCGTGCCAGCGCCTGCTCATCACCGCGCACCGTGTAGCGCCGGACGAAGGTCCCCAGCGGACCGTCGAGCAAGCCCGGAGGATGGAAGCGGTCATCGCGAAGCGCGTGGATGAAGCCATGCTGGACGAGGTGTCCCGCGCGGGCCGCGAGCGGCTCGCCCAGCCAGGTGGTGAGCAGTTCGTGCCGTCGGTGCCGCCAGCCCCGGTCCTCGGGAGTGGGGTTCAGGTCCAGGGCCATCAGCTCGCCGCGAGGGTCTCCCCGCTGCTGGAGGCGGTCCGCCTGGACGGCCAGCGCGTCCAGGCGCCAGGACGTCACGAGCGAGTGCTCGAGCTCACTCCATTCACTGTCGGATGGCGGTGCCGGAGAGGTGCCACGACGAGTCATGCCGCCACTCTCGCATGGGGACGTCGATTACGGCTGGGCAGGCACCACCTGCGCGTCGCGAACCAGATTTCGAACCACGCCAGATACGCGCGCCGGGACGGGTCGCGCTGGTCGATCTCGTGGGGTCGTATGGGGTGGTAGGCGTTGGCGCCGGGCTGCCAGCCTTTTCGCAGCGCTGGAGTGACACATGCTCCAGCGCCGCCATTTCCAACCACTCACATCAGGGGCAGGGCGGCGCCTGACCGGGGTTGCGCTTGCACCAGTAATCGACGCCGTCGCAGGTCGCGTAGCACAGGGTGAAAGAGTAACAATTGCTCGTCCCCGAACAGGAAACGATGGTTCCGTTGCTGCACCTTGCCGCCGCGCCACAGGTACCGGAGGCATGAACCTCCGCGCTGGGAACCTCTCCTCGGGAGACCTCTTTGCCCCACACGAACTCACCAGTGTTCTCGTCTGTGCGGGTGGCGGCCCGTCGAGGGCCGTCCCTACCACGACCGTGCAGTCACGCGGGTGTTGGCCCTTGTGCTCTTGCTCGACACCAGCACGTAGGCCGTGGAAGGTGCCAGGTCTGACACCTTCCACGGCTCCCCTTATTGCGAAAAGACCTGCTTGAAATGCCAGCCGTTGCCCGCCCTGACGCCTGTGTTGGAGGCCCACCGCACGCTGCCATCGCCTCGCCCGTCATGCCGGAGCCACAGCAGGTCCTCCGCATCGTTGATGGCGTAAATCACGCCGTCGCCGCCTGAAAACACGTGCTTGTAACGCCATTCGTTGCCCACGTCGCTGCCTGAGTTGGAGGCCCATCTGCTGCTGCCATCGCCTCGCCCGTCATGCCGGTACCACAGCAGATCGTCCGTATCGTTGATGGCGTAAATCACGCCGTCGCCGCCTGAAAAGACCTGCTTGAAATTCCAGCCGTTGCCCACCCTGCTGCCTGAGTTGGAGGCCCATCTGAAGCTGCCGTCGCCTCGCCCGTCATGCCGGTACCACAGCAGGTCGCCCGCATCATTGATGGCGTAAATCACGCCGTCGCCGCCTGAAAAGACCTGCTTGAAATTCCAGCCGTTGCCCACCCTGCTGCCTGAGTTGGGAGCCCATCTGAAGCTGCCGTCGCCTCGCCCGTCATGCCGGTACCACAGCAGGTCACCCGCATCGGTGATGGCGTAAATCACGCCGTCGCCGCCTGGAAACACCTGCTTGAAATTCCAGCCGTTGCCCACCCTTCTGCCTGAGTTGGGAGCCCATCTGAAGCTGCCGTCGTCTCGCCCGTCATGCCGGTACCACAGCAGGGCGCCCGCGTCGTTGATGGCATAAATCGCGCCCGGTGCGGTGGTCTGCAGAGGCTGTGCCGAACTCTGGCCGCCTGTTGCAAAGGCGGGAAGAGACAGCGCGCTAGTGATCAGTGCCCCCAAAACAAACAATTGATGAACCTTCATACATGACTCCATGAGGTAGGGGCTGCACCCGAGTGTTCTCAGGTCGGTAGATGGAGTCTGCGCCAGGGAACTTGTGACGCTTCTGGACGTCGTGGCCGGAGGCCCCCAAAGGCGGGCTGGAGCAGAGAGGGAGGGGAGGGTCGCTGCTGGGAGGCAGCCGGGCTGTGCAAGCGGGCGTGGCGCTCAGGGCGCGTCACATTCGCCGGGAGGGTGTTGATGGTCACCAGGAAGCGCGGATTCCTGGTGATGGGTCGCCATGAGCTCCCTGACTTCGAGCCCACTCCCTGCGACGCGTGCGGCCGAAAAGTTGAGGGTTGGGGAGTACGCCGGTGGAGTCCTCGGCCGCGCGCGTCCTGAAAAGTCTGAAGGCCCACCAGCGACACCTGGAGGGCCTTCCTGGAGGCGCGCCCTGGTGTACGTATTGGCGGAATAGAGGCCATGTTGAGGGGGCGGGCTGGAGCGGAGGGGCCGAGGGGGGCAATTTTGCTGTCGCTCTACACGCGCGATGCTCCCGGCCGGTGGACAGGCCGCTTGAGCCCCCTTGGGGTACACGCCTGCCCAGGCCGCGCTCAAGGTGCCACGGAGTTTTGTTTTCAGCTGAGGCCGTCACTGGCACCCTGCAACGCTGGCGCCAGTGGAGGCTCCCGTAGCGCCTTTCCCGCCCCGGGGCGGAAGTCCCCTTCACGCGGCAACCATCGGGACGCCTGGGGGGGAACTCCCGCGCCTCACTCCGTAGGAGGAGCAGGCCCCCCACTCGCGAGGGGGCTCCTGCTCACGAGGCGCCATGATGAGACTTGCCCCGCCATCCCTCCGGCCACTGCTGTCCGCGTGTGTCCTGTCATTGTCCGTCCTCTCCGGCTGTGACAAGGAGCCCGACCCCGCTCCCGACGCCGGCACCTCCGTGCCCACGGAGGACTCCGGCACCGACGCCGGCTCCCTTCCGGACTGGGACGGCACCTACACGGAGCTGGAGGAGAGGGGCGACTGGTTGGACCGGGGCCGCTTCGCGCCGTGCACCTTCGACTCGCAGAGCGCGCCCGCTTCCCTCTCGTGCGAGGACCTGGCCCGCTTCGACGTGTCCCAGTGCGACCCGGACGCGCTCGCCAGCGTGGGGGCCTCTGGCGTCTACCTGGGTGAGCAGCGCGCGGAGACGCGCTTGTCGGACGGCGGCACGCGCATCAGCGCCCTGCCCGTTGGCTTCAAGCTGGAGGCGGACGGCGGCGGCACCTTCAACGCCTCGCCCTTCCGGGTGCGCAACACCGACGGCGGCGCCTTCTTCCTCTCCACGGAGCGCACCTTCCTCAACGTCACCACCCTCACCGCGCTGATGGGCTGCAAGGTGCCCTCGCCGGGCATCGTCACCGGCTGCTACGCCCGCTGCCGTGATGGCCGCTTCTCCCAGACGGGCACCTTCGAGGCGCACCGGATGACGTGGCCAGCGGGCGAGGCGGAGTCCTCGGGCGGCATGCGGCTCGTCTCCGAGGCGCCCGTGCCCCTGGGCGAGTCCGTCGACGTCTACGTGGCCAAGGAGCACGCCTACGTCGTCTCCCTGCCGAAGTTCGGGCGGCTCGGCGGGCTCACCGTCTTCGACGTGAAGGACCGGGCGCACCCCGTCCTCAAGACGACCATCAGCCTGCCCGGCGACAACTCCTGGAACGGCGTCTGGGCGAAGGGCGATGCCCTCTACGTCGCCAGCTCCGCCACGGGCGTCGTCCTCTTCGACATCACCGACCCCGCGTTTCCCCGGTTCGTGCGCAGCCTGCCGGGCGGCGGCGACTTCGGCGCGCATACCGTGCTCGTCGACGGGGACCGGCTCTACGCCATGTCCGGCGGAGAGATGCTGCTCGTCTTCGACGTCTCGCGGCCCCTGGAGCCCGTGCTGCGCCAGAGCATCTTGCCGCCGTCCGACGGCGGCCTCGGCGGCAGCGGCGCGCATGACGCCTTCGCCTACGGCGGGCGCCTCTACGTCAGCAACTCCTATGGCGGCTACGCGGTGCTGGACGTCACCGACCTGGACAACGTGCGCAACCTGGGCGCCTACGTGCACGGCGGCTATGCGCACCACAGCGCGGTGGGCACCTTCGCCGGCCGCACCATCGCCTTCGAGGGCACCGAGTTCAACTCCTCCCACGTCCGCGTGCTGGACGTCTCCAGCCCCGAGCGCATCGTGAAGATGGGCGAGTTCCGCATGCGCCCCGTCACCTCCGTCCACAACATGCTGCTGGTGGGCAAGCGGCTGTACGTCGCCTGGTACCTGGACGGGGTGCGCGTGCTGGACGTCTCCAACCCCACGCGCCCGCGCCAGGTGGCCCACTTCAACACGTTCCAGGAGAGCCACCCCGAAGCCACGGACAACATCTTCCAGGGCACCTACGGCATCCGCGTGCCCGGAGACGGGTACGTGTACACGGCGAACGTCCCCCGGGGCCTCGTCATCCTCAACGAGCCCTGACGCCGCGGCGCGAACAAGAGCGCCGAGGTAGGGGGAGTGGGCCATGGAGTTCATCGGCATCGACGTGCACAGCTCGGAGTGGGGCAGGGGGCGCTTCACGTCGTCCCCGGCACGTCTCACGAAGCGGCGGCCTCGGCCCTGCGCGCTTCGAGCTGGAGCTGGACGGCCCGGACGGTGTGGATGCCGAGCACCGCGGCCACCACGGAGAGCAGCTCCGCTGCGGCGGTGGTGAGCAGGGCCCGGCGAAGACTCCCCGGGTCCGCCTCGGTCGTCAGCAACATCACCACCTCCGAGACGCGGTTGAGGACGAACTGGAGCAGCCAGCTTGCCCACCACGCCCACGGTGGTCGGCAGGAGCGCTCAGTGCTGCCTGCGATGGCACGCGGAGCAGCTCTCCTCCTGGAGCGGGCAGCCCGCGCAGACGAAGCGGCCGCAGCGCAGGCACGTCCCGGTGGACGGCGCACCCGGGTGTTCGGGACACACCGCGTCGGGGGCGGTGGGTGAAGCGGGCTGGGTCTGCATGGGCGCGGACTCCTCTCCCCTCGTCTCCGAGAAGCTGCTCTGGGACGCGATGCTGGCGGCGAATCAACCCGGGTTGCACGAACAGGCAGGAGCCGGGTGGGCGTGACGGACGCTGGTGGGACGAGGACTGACGGGGCCTCGCCCGTCTATGCCGCGTGGGTTTTCGGCGGTAGGAAGCTCGCTTCGTAGTCGGCGAGCAGCGCTGGAAAGGCAATGCATCGCTGCACGTCCGGGTACACGCCGGTGGAGTAGCGGATGGCGGCGTAGCCGAAGATCTCCGTGAACAGCGCCAGCCGTGCCTCGGGTGGTGCTCTCCGGACGTGGTCGTGAAACGAGAGCACCTCTCCTTCCAGCGAGAAGGGCCGGAGGTACAGGACGTGCGGCAAGAGGTCGTGGACGACGCGGAAGATGAGGTTCTCTTCCGGCGTCCAGAGCGGGTGGTCGCAGTGCTCGGTGTTGATCTCGAGCCGCCCGCGCTCGACGTCCGCGAGGATGTCCTCGGGGCTGAAGTAGACCGTCCTCTGCGTGAACTCGATGGTGAGGAGGGAACCCACGGCGGCGTAGACCTCCCGTGAGTGTGCCATCAAGGCCCTCCACGAGAATGCGAAGGGCGCATCCACCTGCTGCGACTCCGCGGCATAGGCCTCCGTGAACCGCGTCGCGAATGCCAAAAGCGGCGCGGGCTGGAACGCGGTGGGTTCCGGGTCCGCATAGCCTGACATCGGGAAACGCTCATCGAACAGCTCTCGCAGGACTTTCGTGATGGCTGTCATTTCAGGTACCCCCCGAATGGCATCCTACAGGCAGGGGAGGCCTGTCTGCTCTCCGTCATGAAGCGCATCCTGGCCGGATGCTGGAGGGCGGGTGGGAGATGTCAGTCCTGGAGGGTGTTGAGGGGCTGGTTTGCCTACCACGAGGTTCAAGGCCACCTGACTCACGGACACGACCCCCCGGGTGTTCGGGACACACCGCGTCGGGGGCGGTGGGCGAGCAATGAATGTCATATCTGGGAATCCTTGGGACCTGGCCAGGGGGACTTCACGAAGGGTGGCACGGAGGGTTGCTGGACGCGGGGAGCATGTGGGCGTCTGCTGGAGGCATGTCCGAACCCACCGCCCTCGTGTCGGCTCCCGGGGCCGTGGTCCGCCCGGTGGATGTCTCCGAGCGGGTGACACTGCTGGACGCGCTGCGCGGCTTCGCGCTGTGCGGCGTCTTCGTCGCCAACACCCTCACCTGGTTCAGCGGTCGCTCCTTTCTGCCGCGCGAGCAGGCCCGGGCGATGGCGGCACCTCCGCTCGAGGCCGCCGTCACGACCCTCTTCACCTTCTTCGTGAACCAGAAGTTCGTCACCCTGTTCTCCTTCCTGTTCGGGTTGGGCTTCTCCATCCAGCTCGCGCGCGCGGCGGCCCGGGGAAGTCCCATCGTCCCGCTGTACTCGCGGCGGCTGCGGGTGCTGCTGGGCATCGGCCTGATGCACCTCTTCGGGGTGTGGGCCGGCGACATCCTCTCCACCTATGCGGTGGTGGGCTTCGTGCTGCTGCTGTTCCGTCAGCGCTCGGACCGGACGGTGGTGGCCTGGGTGCTGATGATGCTGGTGGCGGTGCCGCTGCTGGTCCCCGTCATCCAGCACTTCGGTCCCATCGTGCTGCACGGCGCGCAGGCCGCGGCCGAGGCGGCGAAGGCCCGGGACGCGGACACCGCCCAGCTTCGGGCACGGTTCCTCGTGGGCCTCTCCAGCGACTCTTTCTGGACGACCCAGAAGGAGAACGCGCGCTACTTCCTCAGGGTCTCACTCCCGTCGGCCCACCGCCTGATCTACACGGCGGGCATCCTGGGTCACTTCCTGTTGGGCCTGCTCGCGGGGCGGCATCTGCTGATGCAGGAGGTGGAGCGCAACCGCCGCTGGCACCGCCGGCTGCTCGGCTGGGGGCTGGTGCTGGGCGTGCTGGGCAATGGCGCGGGGGTGGTGGTGCAGCACCTGCGCCTCGCGGGGTTGGTGGACCCGGCGAAGGACGCCTGGATGGTGGTCCTGCCCGCCATCCAGGAGCTGGGCTATCTGGGGCTGGCCGCGGTGTACGTGGCCGCCTTCGCCTTGCTCTTCCATCGCGAGCGGTGGCGCAGGAGCATGCAGGTGCTGGCCCCGGTGGGGCGCATGGCGCTCACCCACTACCTGCTGGAGTCCGTGGTGAGTACCTGGCTCTACAACGGGTGGGGGCTGGGCCTCGTGGGCCAGCTGCCGCCGTCGCGCTCCCTGGCACTCTCGCTGGCCATCTTCGCGCTCCAGGTGGGCTTCAGCCACGTGTGGCTGTCGCGCTTCCGCTTCGGCCCGGCCGAGTGGCTGTGGCGCTCGCTCACCTACGGCGAAGCGCAGCCCATGCGTCTGGCGCCGGAGAGCGCCGCGGATTCGGCGGTGAGCTGACCACCGCGCGCGTGGGGGAGCACAGGGACTTCGAGCCGGGGCCCCTGGGCGAGCGGGCCCGCATCCAACTCGTCACCTCCTGCGAGTCGCTTCGCACCCGCTTCGAGGAGTGCGGCCGGTCTGGCTCTGCAGGCATCAGGTACCATGCCGAGCAGCGGCCGCATTCAGCGGCCCTGGAGCACTCGATGCCTCGAATCCTCAACGGCGTACTGCTTGCCCTCACCCTGAGCGGCTGCGCAGCGGCGCCTCCTCGCCAAGCCGCCCCCGCCCCATCCACAGGAGCCGCACCCATGCGCCTCGGCAACTTTTCCGTCAGCCTGGCCGTCAAGGACATCGCAGCCTCGCGCGCGTTCTACGAGAAGCTCGGCTTCAGTGCCATCGGCGGCGACCCGGCCCAGAACTGGCTCATCATGCAGAACGAGACCAGCACCATCGGCCTCTTCCAAGGCATGTTCGAAAAGAACCTCCTGACCTTCAACCCCGGCTGGGACCGCAACGCCAAACAGCTCGCCGACTTCGACGACGTCCGCGAGCTCCAGCGGACCCTCCAGGCCCGTGGTCTCACGCTCTCCTCCGCCGCCGACGAGTCCTCCACCGGCCCCGCGAGCCTCATGCTCATCGACCCCGATGGCAATCCCATCCTGCTCGATCAGCACGTCCCGAAGCCGGCACGCTGAAAACGCGCCCACGGCCCATTGCAAGAGAGTGTCCCGGATGTGTGCCGCACCCGGGTCTCCTCGACTCATTGAGTAGCAGCAGGGGCCCGGAGCTGTGGCTCCGGGCCGGAGTCAGAAGGCCTCGGTGTCAGTCCAGCAGGTTCGCCAGGCCCGCGTACGTGTTGGGCCCGGGGATGCCGTCAAGCGGCCCCGTGTAGCCGCCCCGGCTCGCCAGGGACTGGAGCACCTTGTATGTGTTCGTCCCAGGGACTCCGTCGACGGGGCCCGTGTACCCGGCGCCGCTCAGGAAGGTCTGCAGGCCCCGCCACGAGTTCACGCCCAGGGCGCCATCTGCGGGGCCCATGTACCCGCCCAGGCGCGCCACCCGCTGGAGCGCCGCGTACGACTGGCTGCCCATGACGCCATCAATGGGGCCCGTATATCCAAACCCTCGCAGCACGGTCTGGACGCCCTTCCAGGAGTTCGTGCCCATCACCCCGTCGATGGGGCCCGTGTAACCACCCTTCGCGGCGAAGCGCTGGAGCGCCGCGTACGAGTTCGTGCCCATGACGCCATCCACGGGCCCCGAGTAGCCATATCCGCCGAGGACCTGCTGGACACCCTTCCACGTGTTCGTGCCGGGGACGCCGTCCACCGCGCCGGTGTACCCGCCCGCGCGGGCAATTCGTTGCAGCGTCACCCCCTGAGCATTCGTGACGGGCGGCACGGGGCCGGAGGACCCGTCCAGATACGCCTGGATGCCGTTGTATGTGTTGGGCCCGGGGATGCCGTCGATGGGGCCCGTGTAGCCACCGTCCTGCGCCAGCAGCTGCAATCCCTTGTAGGTGTTGATGCCCGGCACGCCGTCGGCGGGCCCGTCGTAGTAGCCCAGCGTGCGCAGGACCTTTTGGACTCCAATCCACGTATTGGTCCCCGGGACGCCGTCGATGGGGCCGGTATAGCCGCCGCGGCGCGCCAGGTTCTGCAGGATGGTTCCCTGCTGGACGGTGATGACGGGGTCTCCTCCGCCAGAACTCCCACCGGGAATGGCTGCCGGCGGAGGGGGCGTCGCGCCCGCCGGGGGCTGAGCCAGTCCGGCGAACGCGGACAGCTTCGCGACGTTCAGGTCGAGGGGAATCCCGTTCTGGTTTCCGGACGACGTGTACTGGTGGATCTCCCACGTCGGATAGGCCGTCCCGATGCTCGGGTTGCCCGGCGTGCCCGTGTAATGGGCAATCCAGAGCTTCGAGCCCACCGCCTGCGTTTGCGGCCAGGTGTTGGCCTTGAGCAGACTCGAGTAGGTGTACAGGAACGGCGCCTTCCCCAGGCGCGTCTTGACCGCCTGCATGAAGCTCGCGGTCATGGAGTCGTTCCAGAAGATGCCGTCGTCGATGGCCTCGTTGTCGAGCACCAGCAGGTCGCCCGGTCGATGGTCATACAGGTGGTCCATGAAGTACTGGGCGTCACCGGCAGGGTTGTACGAGCCCGCCATCCAGTAGTGCCCCACGAGGAGCCCGGCCGCGCGAGCCCGGGCGACCTGCTGGGCGTAGTACGGCGCGACGTAGAGGGGAGAGACATTGGAGCCGCCGGCTTTGACAATCGCGAACTGGTAGCCGGCGCTTCGGATGGCATTGAAGTCCAGGTCCCGCTGCGTCGTACCGACGTCAATCCCATACACACCGGTCATCCCCGAAGGGGGAGGCGTCCCGGGGTCCTGGGCCAGCCAGGTGTTGAGGCCCGCGTACGTGTACTGCCCCGGGTAGCCATCCACGGGGCCCGTGTACCCGCCGAGCTGGGCGAGCCGCTGGACTCCCTTCCAGGTGTTCTCCCCCGGAATGCCGTCGATGGGGCCGGAGTAGAAGCCCTTGCCCGCGATGACCGTCTGGACGCCCTTCCACGTGTTGACTCCGGGCACGCCGTCCACCGGGCCCGTGTAGCCCCCGCGCTGGGCCACGCGCTGGAGCGTCTTCCCCTCCTCGATGCTGACCTGGATTCCCCCGGTGCCCCCGCCGGTGCCGGTGCCTCCGCCGGTGCTGGTGCCGAGCACGTTCCGGATGAGCGGCGCGGGGTCGCTGACATTCTCGCCAAACACGCACAGACTCGTGGAGCCTCGGGTCGTGTGGAGGTGGGGCCCGCTCCACGCCGAGCCATGGTCATCTCCATAGCCCGCCACGTAGGCGATGATGTCGCCCTGGTTGACGTAGTCGCCCACCGAGAAGCGCGTCCGGATGACGTGGTCGTACCCGGAGAAGTCACCGGGCGCGGACTCCACCGCGATGGTGTGTCCCACGATGGAGGAGTACTGGACGCGGCGGACGATGCCCGAGCGCAGCGCGGGAATCGCCTGGCCGGCGCTCGCGGGGATGTCGAGCCCCCGGTGGCCCAAGGGGCCGTAGTAGGGGCCCGTGACTCCGAAGCGAGTCCCCCACCGTGACTCCGCGTAGAAGGCCTGCACGTTGGCCGGCGCCAGTGCCTGCGCTTCCTGGGTGACAGGGGCAGGGCTCTCGGAGCCCTCCGTGTCCATGCCTCCGCAGGCGCTCAGCACCACGAGCCCCAACAGCAGCGTCACGGTGTTCGAAGCAAGGCTCTGGACGACGCTCCTTGGACGGAATCTGCTGCTCATGCGGCTCCCCTGGGCTGGAAACATGTTTTCAAGCGCGCCTGGAGAAGACGCCGTGGGCGCTCGTGATGGCTCTCGTCGAGAGTTGGCGAGTCGCCTTATAATCACGAAATCCCGTTTTGTGCCCGGTCCTCCGCCCCAGTGCTTCCTGAAGCACCGGAGCGGGCGCGGCAGGGCCCGAGGAATCCTTTGCCACCCGCGCTGGCCCCTCTGGCGAGGCCGTCGCTTCGCATGTCTGGCGAAGCGACGGCCCCGGCACTGCTTCCACGTCAGTACAGCTCGGCGCTCGCGAGCCCGAGGGGCTCACTTCTCCAGGTCGCCCAGGATGCGGCCCAGCGGCGTGGGCTCGCCGCGCAGCTTCTGGAAGAAGTTGCGGTTGTCCGAGCCCGCGTCGTAGTTGCCCAGGTTGACGTCGTTCTGGTTCCCGGTGGGGCGCATGCCCGAGTAGTCCTGGCGCTGCGGCAGCCCATGCTCCGCGCGAAGCTTGTTCTCGCTGGGCGCCCAGCCCGCGGGCGTGTGCGGCGTGGGGCGCAGCCCCACCGTCTCGAACTCCTCCGTCAGCCGCAGGCGCGTCTCGAGCGTGTTCTTCATGTCCGCCGAGTGCGACGGGAAGCGCTGGAACACGTCCGCGTTGTCGTGCTTGCTGACCGCCAGGGGGCTCACCTGGAGGCCGTTGGAAGCACGCCAGGCGTGGACGGACTCATGGCCCAGGCTGTTGAAGCGCGGCCCCGCATCCAGCTCGTTGTACTTGATGTTGCTGGGCCGGCCCGCGCCGGGCTGGCCGTCTTGGCGGTACGCCGGGCGCAGCGAGGCATAGGTGCCATCGTGGCGGGGCGCGTGGGACATCGGCATGAGCGCGTCGTTGCGGCCCGAGGAGATGTCGGCCACCGTCACCGGCTTGTACGGCGTGCCCGACACGCCCGGGTTCACCGCCTGCGTGCGGCCGTTGAGCTCCGTCATCAGCCGGTGGCCCTCGGGCTTGCTCATCAGCTTGTGCGTGGAGTTGCGCACGTCCGACGTGAAGTCCGCGAAGTCCGCGCCCGACTGGCCGCTGTCACGGCGCGTCCGGATGCCCGGCAGGTCCGGGTGCACCACGCCATGGTCCGCCGGCTTGAGCTGGTTCTTGCCCGCCTGGAGCTCGCCGGGCGACGGCCGCGGGGCCTTGGGCTTCGGGGCGCTGGCCGTGTCCGGCTTCGCGGCCGAGACAGGGCTCTGGGGCCGTGAGGCGGACGGCGTGGAGGGGGAGGACCGGGGAGGGGAGATGGACGGCTTCGAGCGGAGCTTCATGGGGAGCCTCGGGGGTTGGAGGTAGCCGACGCTCCGACACCAGAGCATCTCCCGTGCCGGCCGAACCGCGTCGGGCCTCTCCCGTGACTTCAGGGGGTTCCACGGGCCCTTGGGAGGACTCCCAGCCGGGCGCCTGGTAACTCCACCTACCGGCTGGTAACTGGTGTTACCAGCCCGGCCAGGTCCAGCCGGATGCGCTCTCAGTCCGGATTCACGTTGGACGGACGAAACACCGGGTGTCTCGTGCGAAGCCTTGCCCTGTCGGAGGGGCCGCCCGGCGCCTCGCGCTCCAGCCGCAGCGTGCCCAGGTCCACGTCGACGCCAGCCTGCACCGTCAGCCGGTGCACCTGGGTCTGGAAGCCCTCCGCGGACAGCTCGAGAGCCTGGACGCCCGACTCCGGGAACGAACGCGAGAAGGCTCCGTCCGGGGCCTTCACCGTGTCGTCATCCACCTGGAAGCGGGGAATCGGGGCGCCGTCCGGGTCCACGAGGCGTCCCGAGATGCGCCCCTGCCGCTCCAGCCTCAGCCTGACGTCCGCCGCGTCCGTGCCTACGCGCACGTCATACCCGTCCGGGCGTCCTCCCTGGGAGCGCCTGGGATGGAAGGTGTAGCCCTCCTTCCTCGCGGAGAGGCCGTACTCCGCGGCCACGAGATGGCGGAGGGTGAAGCGTCCCTCCGCGTCCGTGTGCACGCCCTCGGGACCGCCCACTCCACAGGTGACGACGTCGCTGCGCCACGGAGGCTCGCTGGGGAGGCGGGTATGGACGATGGCGTCGGCCACGGGCTGGCCCGCGCCGTCCACGACGAGGCCGGAGAGGGTCCGCCCGTCCTCGAAGCGCAGCGTCACCTCCGCCTGCTCGCCGTCCCTCGGCTCCAGGGTATGGGAAGCCGTGCGCTCCAGGCCCTCCGCGCGGAGCACGGCCTCCACCACGTAGCGGCCCGGAGGCACGCCCCGGAGCGCGAAGCGGCCCTGCTCATCCACGCCCTGGCCACGCGGGCTCTCGCCGGAAGCGCCCGCTTTCCACAGCGTCACCCACGTGCCGGAGACCGGGCTGCCCCGGGCATCCACGACGGTGCCAGACACCGAGGTGCCTCGGTGCAGCACGACCTGGACCTCTCGCGAGGGGAGCCGCACGGGATGTTTCTCCGGCACGAACGAGTCGTCGTCGATGTCGATGCGAGCCTTGCCAGGCGTGGGCGCGTCCAGCACGAAGCGGCCCTCCACGTCCGACGTGGTGCGCTCGAACAGGGGGTCGAAGTCTTCCTCGTCCCCTTCGCCGGGCCCCCTCAGCGCGAGTTCGATGCCCGGGACGGGCTTCCCGGTGTCGTCCACGAGGCGGCCCTCCACGGAGGTGGCGCGCTCGAGCGTGAAGTCCACCTCGCCCGCGCCCACGGGGCGCTCCTCTCCGTCCAGGTCGACATGCCGCGGGGCCGTGAGCGTGAAGGAGTAGTCCCCGGGCGCGAGAGGGCCCAACTCATAGCGGCCATCCATGCCGGTGACGCCATGCCAGTAGCGCTCGTACCGTCCCTCGGGATGGAGCGAGACGCGCGCGCCCGCGATGGGGCGCTGGGTGTCGTCGCGCACCGTGCCTCGTGCGAACAGGGCCTCGCCCAGCCTGAGCTCCAGCGCGGGTGTCGGAGGGGCGGCCAGCTTCAGTGGCACCAGGGCATGCCGTCCGTCGCGAGAGGCCCCCACGGTGTGCGAGCCCGGAGGCAGCGACGTGAAGGCGAAGCGTCCCTCCGCGTCCGTCGTGGCCACCTGAGTCCAGCCGCCGAGCCCTTCCTCCATGGGCGTGACGCGCACCTCGGCCCCGGGCGCGGGCGTGCCCTCCGGCGTGAGGACCCGGCCGGTGAGGTGCCTCGGCCGCGAGAGCCACAGCCTTCCTTCGAGGGCCGGCAGCAGCTCGTTCGAGAAGAAGCCCGGCAGCCAGCCCTCCGCGGTGACGAGGGCGGCGTAGCCTCTCTCCAGCGGCGGGAGCGGGCCGATGCGGAAGCGGCCATCCGGGCCCGTGCGCGCGTCGAAGAAGCGCGTGTGCCGCGTGTGCAGCACCGTCACCCGCGCGTCGGGCACGGGCGTCTTCCCGTCCTCGCCGGTGATGGTGCCCTCCAGGATGGTGCCCCTGGCGAGCCACAGCTCGACGCCCTCCGCTTCGGCGGAGATGCCGGTGCGCAGCAGCGCGCCGTGCTCGGACGCGGCCCAGAGGGCGAAGGCGCCCGGAGGCAGGCCGTCGAGGACGAAGGTGCCGTCCGTGGCGGTGGTGGCCTCCGCGTAGAGCGGGGCCTCGCCCTCGCGTGCCTGGACGAGGTCCACCACCAGCTCGGCGGCCTGCTCAATGCAGTCGGGCAGGCCCGGGGCCGCGCGGTCGGGGTCCTGTCCTCGCGCGACGGCCTCGGGGGGACACGGCAGCGAGGAGAGGGTCTGTCCCGGCTCGGGGCGCGTAGCGGAGACGCGCGCGCCGGCCACGGGACCCCGGTCATCGCGCACGATGCCGCGGATGCGCAGGGTGCCACCGGGGCGGGGCGTGGCGACCGGAACGGGAACGGGCGTCGCGCGCCCGGAGGCGGTGCTGGCCGTCCGCGCGCCCGGCGTGGCGCCCTCGCGCGCGCCTCCGTGCACGACGATTCCCACCGCGAGGACGAGTACCGCGAACGCCGCCATCCCCCACAGTGCCTTGCGCATCGGTGTCCTTCTCCCGTCCGGAGGCTCATCTGGCGCGCGTTGCCACCGCCAGGGCCGCCGGGATCTTCTCCTTCATCAGCTCCACGAACCTGCGCAGCCTCGCCGGATGGAACCGAGCATACGGATAGAGCAGATACATTGGCAGGGGCGCGGCCCGCCAGCGTGGCACCAGGTGCAGGAGCCGGCCATGCATGAGGTCCTCATGGAGCACCCAGGCCGAGGCCACGCAGACGCCGAGGCCCTTCACCGCGGCGCTGCGAATGGCGTAGAGGCTGTCCGTGCTCACGCGCGGATGGAAGACGATGGGCCGGACCTCGCCGGTGGCCACGTGGGTCAGCGATAGCTCGTTGCGATAGAACGTGCGCAGTGACAGCCAGGGCAGCCTTGCGAGCTCGTCGGGATGGGTCGGCACGGGGACGCCCGCCAGCACCGACGGCGCGGCCACGACGATGCGCGGCACCTCGGCCACGCGGATCGCCACCACGCTGGGGTCATGCACCTCGCCGACGTGGATCGCGCAATCGATACCGTCCGCGATGAAGTCCACCGCCCGGTCGTGCAGCAGCCATTCGACGGATACCCGCGCGTGGCGAGTCAGGTATTCCGTCAGCGGCTCCACCAGCAACTGTTGGCCGAAGGCATGGGGCACCACGACGCGCAGCGTGCCCTCGGGTTCGTCGCTCGCGCCACGCAGCTCGGCTTCGAGCATCTCCCAGTTGGACAGCAGCTCCTTCGCCCGCTCGTAGCAGCGCTCGCCGTCTTCGGTGAGCTTCATCGCATGGGTGGAGCGCTGAAGCAGCCGCAGCCCCAGTGAGCGCTCCAGCGCCTGGAGCCGACGGCTCACCGTCGGCTGCGTGGTGCCCAGCTGCGCGGCGGCGGAGGACAGGCTCCCGGCGTCGACGATGCGGATGAAGGTCTGCATCAGCTCGAGCCGGTCCGCCGTGGCTGGCGCGGTGGGTGGGGGACTCCGCTTCTGGGAAGCGCGCGGCCGAGCCGGCTTTGAAGGGCGGGGCATGAGGGCTTGCTTCAAGCTGCTTCATACGTGGGGCGTATAACCGCTGTGCGGAGCACGCTACTACCGTCCCCTTCCTCTCTGACACACGCTTGCCTCGACTCGCAACACCAGGGGTGAGCAACATGTCCTTCATTCGTCCCGTACATGGAACCGCCGGAAACAGTGAGCCCATGTCGAGCGGCCTGCGCCTGCTGCTGGCCTCGGGCGCCGGGCTGTCGGTGGCATCGATCTATTACAGCCAGCCGATGCTAGGGGTGATGGGGTCCTCCATCGGCGCCTCCGACACCGCGGTGGGCCTGGTGCCCACGCTCACCCAGTTGGGCTACGCGCTGGGCATCCTGCTGCTGACGCCCCTCGGCGACCGCTTCGACCGGCGCCGCATCATCCTCATCAAGGCCGCACTGCTGAGCGTGGCGCTGCTGCTGGGTGGCATCGCGCCGGACATCGGCCTGCTTCAGGTGGTGAGCTTCGCCGTCGGCCTGACGGCGACCCTGGCGCAGGACATCGTGCCGGCCGCCGCGACCCTGGCCCCCGAGCGCGAGCGCGGCAAGGTGGTCGGCACGGTGATGACCGGCCTGCTGCTCGGCATCCTCCTGTCCCGCGTCATCAGCGGTGTGGTGGCCGAGCACTTCGGCTGGCGCGCCATGTACATGGTCGCCGCCGCCAGCGTGGCCCTGATTGGCGTGGCGGCCTGGCGCGGGCTGCCCACCTTCCGTCCCACCAACACGCTCTCTTACGGCGCCCTGCTGGGCTCACTCGCCAGCCTGTGGAACAGGCACGGCGCCCTGCGCCGGGCGGCGCTGGCGCAGGGGCTGATCTCGGTCGGCTTCAGCGCCTTCTGGTCCACCCTCGCGGTGATGCTGCATGGCGCACCGTTTCACCTGGGGAGCGCGGCCGCGGGTGCCTTCGGCCTGGCCGGCGCGGCTGGGGCCCTGGGCGCGCCGGTGGCGGGCCGGATCGCGGATCGCTTCGGCCCCGAAGTGGTCACGCGCCTGGGCGCCGGACTGACCGCCCTCTCGTTCGCCACGATGCTCGCGTCGCCGTGGCTCGAGCCGAGCCACCGGCTGTGGCTGATTGCCGCCGGCGCGATTGGCTTCGACCTCGGTGCCCAGATGACGCTCGTGGCCCATCAGACCCTCGTCTTCGGCATCGACCCCGCGGCACGCAGCCGGCTCAACGCGGTGCTGTTCGTCTGCATGTTCATCGGCATGTCCATCGGCGCGGCGAGTGGCAGTCTCGTGTTGGCCCGGTGGGGATGGGTGGCGGTGACGCTGCTGGCGACCACCTCGGCCCTGGCGGCCTTTCTGGTCCGCCTGGTTCCGGGTGCACGCGCCCCACAGTCTCGGCCTGCTCAGGCGTCATCCGCTCTCTGAGGCGCGACGATGCTGAGGGCAGGGACCTCAAGGGAACGGAGCCATGGCATGCGCTCCAGATGGATTGAACTCCTCGGTGTCGGGATCGCGCTGGGAGCTTCTCTGCTCGCCGCGCCCGGCGGTGCGGCGGAGCCCACACCGCGGCGCTCACTGCGGATCGTCTCGAAGACCCGCCACACACTGGCCATCGTGGACCCGGCGACCCTGAGGGTCATCGCCCGTGCGCCCGTGGGAGAGGACCCGCATGAGGTGGTTGCGTCTTCGGATATTGGCCTTCGTAGGCGGCAAGCTGGGGTTCACGGCCCAGGGAGCGAAGGTGGGTGGACCTACGGCGGCGACGCGTCTACGACCCGCTCCTCCGAGGACTCGAGTCCTCTTCGTGAATCAGGGATGCTCCAGGAGCTGCTGGTGGATGACCTCTGTCATCGCCACCCGCGCGCTCTTGCCGTGATGGGTGGCGAGATAGACCTGGTGACAGATGGGGAGCTCCACGCCGGTCCGCAGTGAGAGCTCCTGGGCGCTCCGGGCCGTCTTCACGCCTTCGATGGTGGGCTTCTTGATGGAACGGAGGATCTCCTCCAGGGCGCGGTCCCTGGCCAGCTCGAAGCCCACCTGCCAGCTCCGGGACAACTCGCCCGTACAGGTGAGCACCAGGTCTCCCATGCCGGAGAGTCCGTTCAGGGTGCGTGGGTCCGCGCCCAGGTGCACGGCCAGCCGGGCGATCTCCGCCAACCCGCGGGTGATGATGGCCGCGCGTGTGTTGAACCCGAAGCCCAGCCCCTCGAGCATTCCCACCGCGATGGCGATGACGTTCTTCAAGGCGCCCCCGAGCTGCACGCCCATGACATCCGTGGTCGTGTAGGTGCGGAGTGTCCCGGTCTGCAGCAGCTTCTGGCAGGCGAGCGCCACCGACGTGTCCCGAGCGGCGAGGGTCACCGTGGTGGGCAGCCCTCGGGCCAGCTCCTGCGCGAAGGAGGGCCCGGAGAGGATGGCGATGGACGGGTGGAAGGAACGGGGGAGGCAGTCCTCCAGGAGCTGCGTCATCGTGAACAGCGTCCCATTCTCGAGCGCCTTGGAGACGGTGAGGAGGGGAACGCCGTGGGGCAGGTGAGGCAGCGCCGCGCGAATCACCTCCCGCGTGGCGTGGGAGGGGACCGCCGAAACCACGAGTCCCGCCCCCTCCAACGCCTCCCCGAGCGAGAGCGTGGCGCGGATTCTCGGCGACAGCGGGATGCCCGCCAGGTGGATGCTGTTCTCATGGCGCTGGTTGACGCTGGCCGCCACCGGCTCGCTCCGCCCCCAGAGCGCGACCTGCTCGCAATGCACCGCGAGCACGTTGGCCAGGGCGGTACCGAAAGGGCCGGAGCCGAGAACACATACACGCATGGGCTGTCGTCCTCGGACCGTGAGCCTCTACCGGGGCGGAGTGTGCCGCGGGAGGAGGAGGGGGACCAGCTCGGCGGCCTCGTCGAGCGTCTTCGCGAAGCGCGTCACATGCGCCTTGAGCCAGCGGCGGCCCTGGATGGAGGAGCTTCCCACGACGGCGATCACCGGGATTCCCACCTCGGTGGCGTAGACGATCTCCATCAGTGAGCCCACGTACTGCCAGCCGGGCCGCGAGAGGTCCACCACGAGCAGATCCGAGGCCTCGATGAACTTCCTCTCGGTCTCGACGAGGTAGGCGTTGAGCTGGTCTTCCGAGACATCGATTTCCTTGAGCGACTTCTCCAGCAATTCATACATGGAGAGCAGCGTGGTTCGCGGAGAGTGCCGCAACAGCGTGGCGCGTGCCGCCTGGATGCTCTCCTTCACTTCGGTGGCGGACAGCTCCTCGATGGCGTGCGCGTAATAGATGGCGCGGGGAGTGATGCCCGCGTCACGGAACATCCGGATGGTCTTGAGCGAGTCAGCCTCCATCGGGTGATGCTGCCAGTTCCAGAGGTCGCCCTTGCCGGCCCGCTCGGCGAGCACCTGGCGAACGAACTGGGAAGAGTAGGCCGGCGGCGTGAGGACGTAGTGCTTTCCGTCCGGGTTGCGAACGTAGATGTAGTTGTCGGCGCCGGACTCCCGGACCTGGCGGAGCTCCTGCAGCGCTTCGATGTGCCGGGCCTCGCACGAGAGCCGGGTGGCGAGGTCCGCCGCGAGATCCATGTCCACCGGCAACAGGTGCAGGTGCAGGTGGTCGACACAGCAGGCCTTGAGGCCGCAGTCGAGCGTGGTGCCATGCTCGAAAACCACCCAGCGGCTCGAGCCCGATTGTTTCTCCAGCGCCGACAACACGGAGTCGAGCTCCCGCTGGACCTGGGTGGCCTGCTGCGCCTTCAGCGTGGCGACCGAGCTGCGATGGTTCTTGGATACGAGCATCACGTATCCCTCGATGATGGAACCCAACGCGGGGACGACGACGTGCTCCTCGGTGGAATGGACGACCATGTTCGCCGGATGCCGTTGTCCCGCTTCCGAGACAGCCCAACAGAGTCGACATCCATCGAACTGGTTTTGGATTTCGCCCCGGGCAACTTCGCTCAGCACTCCGAACTGGTTGTGACGACCTCGGATGCGCTCCGAAGAATCAGACATTTCAAGCTCCTGTGTCGGCTGTGTATTTCTTGCTGTGGATGGAGGTGTTGTCGGGGCCGCGAGCGCGTCATGCCCCCCGCCAGAAGTAATAGCCAGTCATGGCCCAGGCCGTGACGCCGACGAAGGCGCGGACCCGACCCGGCTCGATCTGCTGGGCCACCACGGCTCCCAGGAAGCTGCCGGACGTGGTTCCGACCATGACGAGCACGCCGTGTTCCCAGGCGATGGCGTCGGCTCCCACGAAGATGAGTGTCACCAGGCCGTTCAGGAGCACCCCGAGGACGGCCTTCAAGGCGTTCGCCTGATGGATGTTCTTCAGCCCCATCACGGAGAAGAGGGCGAGCATCAGGATGCCGAGCCCGGCCCCGAAATAGCCGCCGTAGATGGAGACCCCGAACTGCATGAGGATGAAGAGGCTCCGAGAGGGCGGTCGGGCCTCGCTCGCTCCGCGCAGCCGCGCGAGCAGGGGATTGCCAAAGGTGAAGAGCAGGGTGGCCATGAGGAGCATGACCGGGACCAGCGTGCTGAACGTGGTGCGCGAGCTGTGGAGCAGCAGGACCGCGCCAATCGCTCCTCCGAGCAGGCTCGCGGCTCCCAGCTCCACGGTGAGGCGCCCCTGTCCAGCCAGCTCCCGCCGATAGGCGAGCGCGCTCGCGACATCCCCTGGCCAGAGCGCGACGGTGCTCGTGGCGTTGGCGCGGATGGGGTCCACGCCGCTGAACATCAACGCCGGGAAGATCATGAACGTTCCCCCGCCCGCCACGGCCTTCAGCACTCCCGCGCCAAAGGCAGCCAGCAGCAGTATGAAACTCTGGGAGAATGTCATTGTGGCGCAGGGGTCTAGCACCGGGGTCTGACGGGTCGAGGTGACAGCCCGGTTCTGTCGATGTCAGACCCGGCGGACAACCTGCGTGCGTGAAGCCACCCATCTACATGGACAACCACGCCACCACGCCCATGGACCCCCGCGTGCTGGAGGCGATGCAGCCGTTCCTGACTGAAACATTTGGAAATGCCGCGTCGCGCAATCACTCATACGGTTGGAAGGCGGAAGCCGCGGTCGAGAAGGCGCGCGCGCAGGTGGCGGAGCTGATCGGCGCCTCGAGGAATGAGATTGTCTTCACCTCCGGCGCGACCGAGTCCGACAACCTGGCCATCAAGGGCGTGGCGGAGTTCTACAAGAAGCAGCGAGACCACATCATCACGCTGAAGACCGAGCACAAGGCGGTGCTCGACAGTTGCAAGCGACTGGAGCGGATCCGCGCCGAGCATCTCGAAGGCTTGAGACTGCTCAGGTTCTCCGAGCTCAGCGAACGAGAGCCCACGCCGGAGCACCATCGTTCCTGGGCGGCGAGCCACGACTTCGACCGCGACGAGGTCTTCCAGCGCTGGCTGAAGCTGCCGATGCCGGGCGCCCGGGTGACCTGCCTGGACGTGGAGGGCACGGGCCGGGTGGACCTCCGGCGACTCGCCGAGGCCATGACCGACCAGACCCTGCTGGTCAGCATCATGCTGGCCAACAACGAGATTGGAACAGTCCAGCCCGTCGAGGAGATCGGGGAGCTCTGCCGTCGCAACGGCACCTTCTTCCACTGTGATGCGGTGCAGGGGGTCGGGCGGGTGCCCTTCAATGTGGAAGAGGCCCGGGCGGACCTGGTCTCCCTCTCCTCACACAAGCTGTACGGACCCAAGGGGGTGGGCGCCCTGTACGTGAGGAACACCCCTCGGGTGCGGCTCTCTCCGCTGATAGACGGCGGTGGTCAGGAACGGGGGATGCGGTCTGGAACGCTCAACGTCGCCGCCATCGTTGGCTTCGGAATGGCGGCGGAACTCGCCCGGCAGGAGCGTGCCGAGGAGTCGAGCCGCATGCTCCACCTCCGGGAACGGCTGCGGAGAAACCTGTTCACGCAACTGGACCTGCTCACCCTGAACGGAGACTCCGAGCATCGGCTACCGGGGAATCTCAACGTCTCCTTCGCCTTCGTGGAAGGAGAGGCGCTGATGCGGGCCCTCGCGGAGGTGGCCATCTCCTCGGGCTCGGCCTGTTCCACGGCGTCGCTGGAGCCTTCCCACGTGCTTCGCGCCTGCGGCGTGGCGGACGACCTGGCCCACTCCTCCATTCGCTTCGGGCTGGGTCGCTTCAATACCGAGGAGGAGGTCGACCACGTGAGCAGCCTCGTCGTGAAGTGCGTCACGAGGCTTCGGGCGATGAGTCCTCGGTACGAGGCCGCCAGACGCGGGGTGGGGAGCCCGGCATGAGGTGGCCGGCCCTGGCCGCCCATGCTCGAGGAGAGCGGCAGGGCGTGAGGGGTCGTGGCTGCTCCAGGCGCAACACCCTGCCTGCTGGGGTGCCACGGGGTTTTGTTTTTCGGCCGAGCCCGCGAGGGGCCGCCGGACGCGCTGGCCGCGCTCGTGGCACTGCACCCGGACCTCGCGCGGCCTGTCCATCCCTCCCCGGGTCATCCTCTGGGATGGCGTGGTGTCGTCGCTGTGGACCGATGCTCCGTCGGACCTTGAAAGGCTGACAACGGATGGAGGAGCTGAAGCGGCCGGCCAGCCACGGTCAGCGCTTCTCCAGAATCGACCGGGGGTCAAAGGTGACGCGGATGCGGGAGATGCGCCCGTTCTCGACGTGACTCCAGTTCGCCACCGGCACCGGGGCGCGGTCGGAGGGATGGATTTCGAACCAGGTCAGCACCTCGGCGCCGTCCACGAAGCGGTGCAGCACCGACACCCGGGGCGACAGCTTCCACATGCCGTTGACGAGCCCCTTCACACAGGCGTCGGCGCCTTCCGCCGTGCCCAGCGCGCCAACGAAGCTCACGTCGGGCGCGAGCGTGCCGCGCAGCTTCACCTCGTCCTGCGTGCTCCATGCGTCGAAGTACGCCTCCACCACCTCCACGGGGCTCTTCATGTTCGACCTCCTCGGTGCGCGACGGTCCACGGCCCGTCGGGGGGAATCTGACCATCCCCCTGGGCGCTGACAGCCCCATGTCAGGTTTCTCGCGCCCCGCCCCGCGACGTTGGCGCCAGACCGTGCTGGACTCCGGCCCCGGCTCGCGGGCGGAGTCCAGTCACGGACGTGCACGCTCAGGGGGCGACCAGGAGGTCCACGCGGGGCGAGGGCTTCGCGAAGCCTCCCGAGTCACTGGCCCACCGCTGCCACTGGATGGGATAGGTGCCACCCGTGGTGGGCGCGGTGTAGGTAGATGCCCGCGCTCGTACGCCACACCTTGCCCCCCAGGTTCTTCATCGTCACGGCGACGTCGAACGTCTCGCCCGGCCGAACGGAGAGGGGGACCTCCTGGCTGATGAAGGCCGCATCCAGCGGGCGTGGATTGACGGTGATGCGCACCGTCTGCGTGGGCTGGCCGAAAGCGCCCTGTCCCAGCTTCAGCATCTGCCACTGGAAGTCATGGGTGCCGGGTTGGTCTGGCGCGCTGCCGGAGAGGAGGAAGGTCTTCTCCTGGCCCGTGGCGATGCTCTCTCCTGGCGCCAGGACCACCCTGTTGGTTCCCCAGTGGGAGTTGTCCACGGGGCTCTGGGAGCCCAGCTCGAAGCCATGAGTGGAGCTCCACGTCGAGCTGCCGGTGTTCTTCAAGGTGATGGATGCGGTGAAGGCGGCACTGACGGTGAGCGGCGACAGGGCCATGTCCTGGATGATGGCGCTGGAGGCGTCGACGAGCCCCGCGCCGCAGAGGGTGGGATGTGGGCAGTTCACCGGGCCCGCGGTGCCCAGGATGCGCGCGGTGACCTGGTCCGGCGTCCATTGGGGCCGCTGGGTCAGGATGAGCGCCGCCAATCCCGCGACGTGGTGCGCCGCCATGGAGGAGGCGTCACGGGCGGCGGCGCGTCCCCACGGCCCGTCAGGGCGCACATCCAAGCCCATATTGCCAGACATCCCGAAAGCCGAAATCGCGTCACATGACGCCCCGAAGAGGCCACAGGAACTCGAGCGACCCGGGCAGTGTTCATCATCGCGTTCGACGCGGCAAAGAACCGTTTCGAAACACGCGCATCGCAAAAGACCTCGGGCCTCCGTCCGTACAAGGCCCCACCGGGGCGCCTCCGTCTCTCGGCGGCGTGTCGACCCCGTGCCTGCAATAGGCAGGTGGTGCGAGTGGAGGCTCCATTGCCCGAGGACTTCGAGCGCGAGCTGGCAGCTCCACGGCACCGAGGAGGAGGGTGCTCAACCCGTCAGATTCTCTAGACGACCGGTCTAATCAACGGCAGGATGCGCTGCATGAGCACCACCAGTGCCGATCTCCGGCAGCACATTCTCGACGTCGCCAGGTCGCTGATGCTCGGGAAGGGCTTCACCGCGGTGGGCCTGACGGAGCTGTTGGCCGCCGCGCGGATTCCGAAGGGCTCGTTCTATCATTACTTCGAGTCCAAGGAGGCGTTCGGCGACGCGCTGCTGAGCTCGTACTTCTCCGGCCACCTGGCGCACCTGGATGCATTGCTGGGGCGTCCTGGCACCGCGGCGGAGCGACTGATGGGCTACTGGCAGTATTGGTTGGACACCCAGACCGGTAACGACCCGGATGCCAGGTGCCTGGCCGTGAAGTTGAGTGCGGAAGTCTGTGACCTGTCCGAAAGCATGCGCAAGACCCTGGAGCGAGGCACTCAAGGCATCATCCAGCGTCTGGCGCATTGCCTCGAGGCCGGCAAGGCCGACGGGTCGTTGCCGGTTGCCCAGGACGCGAAGGTCCTGGCCACGACGCTGTATCAGACGTGGTTGGGGGCCAGTCTGCTGGCCAAGGTCACCCGTGATCGCGGACCGCTGGACATCGCGATGACCAGCACGCGGCAGGTGCTGAACCTTCCTGGCGTCCGGCGCATGGTCTCGAGGCCGGCAAGGCCGACGGGCCGCCGCCGGTTGCCCAGGACGCGAAAGTCCTAGCCACGACGCTGTCTCAGACGTGGCTGGGGCCCTTTCATCTACCCGGACTCTAGACGACCGGTCTAATAGAAATCCCGATGTCTGACTTCGACTTCCACAACCCCCGCAAGGAGAACGACATGCCACAGCGTCCCCACGTCAACCGCCGCATCGTCCTGGCCGCCCGCCCGCACGGCGCGCCGACCCCGCGAGATTTCCGCCTCGAAGAGGCCGCCGTGCCCACGCCGGTAGAAGGACAGGTGCTGCTGCGCACCTTGAACCTCTCGCTGGACCCGTACATGCGCGGCCGCATGAGCGAGGGCCCGTCCTACGCACCGCCGGTGGCGCTGGGCGCGGTGATGGTCGGCGGCACGGTCAACCGCGTGGTCGCTTCCAAGCATCCGAAGTTCCGCGAAGGCGACCTGGTGCTCGGCAACGCCGGCTGGCAGGACTACGCGGTGTCGGACGGCCAGGACCTGATGCCGCTCGGCGACGTCGCGCATCCCTCGTACGCGTTGAGCGTGCTCGGCATGCCGGGCTTCACCGCGTACCACGGGCTGCTGAACATCGGCGAACCCAGGCCCGGTGAGACCGTGGTCGTGGCCTCGGCCAGCGGTGCGGTCGGCGCGGTCGTCGGTCAGATCGCCAGGCTCAAGGGTGCGCGCGTGGTGGGCATCGCCGGTGGCGCCGACAAGTGCCGTTACGTGGTCGGGGAACTCGGCTTCGACGTCTGCCTCGACCGCCATGACCCGCGATTCGCCCAGCAGCTCGCCGCCGCGTGCCCGAATGGCATCGACGTCTACTTCGAAAACGTCGGGGGCGCGGTGTTCGACGCCGTGCTTCCGTTGCTGAACAACGGCGCACGCGTGCCGGTGTGCGGGTTCATCGCGCACTACAACGACAAGGAGCTGCCGCCCGGTCCGGATCGCCTGCCGCTGCTGATGCGCATGCTGCTGAACAAGCGCATCCGCGCGCAGGGTTTCATCATCCTGGACCACTACGCGGACGGCTTCGCGCCGTTCTTCCGCGACATGAGCGCATGGGTCGCCACCGGCAAGGTGAAGCTGCGCGAAGACATCGTCGATGGTCTGGAGAACGCACCGGCGGCCCTCATGGGACTGCTCGAAGGCAAGAACTTCGGCAAGGTCGTTGTCCACGTCGCGGATTGACGCTTGCCTCGCCGGCCCGTGGAACAATCCGCATGAGGTCGTTGCGTCTTCGGATGGAAGAACGGCCTACGTCTCCAACACGGGTTTCGGCAGCTTCCATGCTGACGCCATTGGGTGTCGGCAGGGGAGCCTGTCGGGCCAGGTCACTCGCATGTCATGGAGGTCTCGTTTTCCCGTTTTACTGTTGAGTCGGGAGGTCTGCTTTCGGCACGCTGGCCGTCATGCCCTCTCCACTCCGTCCCCCCCAGCTCCCGCTACTGCTGACCCTCCTCGCGGTGTCGCTCTCCGCGTGCGCGCCAGAGGCCCCTTCTCCCGAGGCTGAAGTGCCCCTGGCCCAGAGCGAGGCGGAGCTTCCGACGGGAGGCTGGCGGGTCCTGATGGCGAGCGGTGGCGCCCCGGTCCGGCACATCACCCGCCGCTCCGACGGCCTGCTGATTGGCGGCGTGAGCGCGGGGACGCGCATCGACGTCTGGACGAGTGCCAATGGGGGCGCGAGCTGGCAGCTCCACGGCTCCGTCGCCAACAACCCGGCCGTGCAGTTCGGTGACGTGATGATGCGCGCCATCCCTGGCACGCGCACCGTCTTCTGCGCCTTCCGCGAGCTGTCCAACGGCCAGTGGCGCATCACCGTCACCCGCAGCGACAACGACGGCGACCATTGGGTCTACGACAGCACCGTCATCGGTCCCGTCACCCGCTTCGTGGGCGCGCCGTACCTCTTCCAGCGCGCGAACGGCGACCTGCAGGTCTACTACGACTCCGAGCCGCTCGCCGCGTCGCGCGGCTACCCCGGCCATCAGTGGATTGCCATGCAGGGCCGCCTCGGAACCACCGGCGCCTGGACGGCCTACGGCGTGGTCGCCGTCGCGTGGGACAAGCGGGCCGGCGCGCTGAACCGCGAGGGCATGCCCACCGTCGTGCAGCTCGGAGGAGACCGCCTCATGGTCGTCGTCGAGGGCGTCGAGCCCTTCGCCACCGGCGGAGCCAACGCCAACGTCATCAACGCCGTCCAGTCGTGGGACGGCGGAAGGACGTGGGACGAGTCGCTGCGCCGCACCGTGTACCGCTCCCGCGTCGACCCGGGCTCGGGGCGTCGCTACAACGCCTACGTGCCCTCCGCCATCCGGGTGGGCAACGGCCCCGTGGGCGTCGCGTTCTGCACCGACGAGGACAAGGTGGGCGCGCCCGACGCGTCGAGCACGGCTCCCCACCTGCGCAACTGCCATGTCGGGTACGTCAACACCACGGTCAACTTCGAGACCTGGTCCGCCCCGAGCGCCGTCTGGACGGCCACCTCGCGCAACTACACGCCCGGCCTCTTCGAGCGGGCCTTCAACGACGTCATCGTGTTGATCGACGCGCTCGGCGACAACCGCGTCCTCCAGCGGTAGCACCTCCCAGCCGCGCGGGGACAGGGCCGGCGAGGGCACACGGCCCGAGTCCCTTTGCTTCACGCCAGGAGTGGTGGCACCAACGGAACTGAAAAAAGTGTAATGATTCCGGGCCCCTGGCGCTTCAGGCCCGCCTCGCCCTCGCTGATCGAGAAAAGGGGCAGGGCTGACGCAACTCCCGCTCGCGGGTTGCGATAATCCAGGCAGGTTCCATCCAATTTTCGTGAGGCCCCCCATGGGTTTCCCCGACATCAAGAAGACCTTCAACACCGTCCGCACCAACGTCCAGAAGACCGTCCAGGACGTCCAGAAGACCGTCCAGAAGACGGTTCAGGACAACAAGAGCCTCATCTCGGGCGGCATCGCGGTCGCCACCAAGACCTCGAAGGCCATCGGCTTCAGCAAGGACGCCTTCCAGCAGATCAAGAACATCAAGCAGGGCGCGGAGGGTCTGCTCGGAAAGACGAACCTGGACTTCATCCGCAGCCCCACCTACTCGCAGGGGTTCAAGGGCCTGTCCAAGCTCGGCGCGAACATGGGCGCCGCCATGCGCTACGCCGGCATCCCCGGTGCGGTGGCGGCGGGCGCCACGGCCGTCAAGGACATCCGCCAGGCCATCCGCACGGGCAGCAAGGACGACATCATCTCGGCCACGCGGTCCACCCTGGACGCGACCAAGGCCGGCATCACCGCCGCGACGGGCGGCATCGTCGGCGGCAAGGTGATGGGCGGCGTGCTCGGCGGCAACATCTTCAAGGGCAAGCTGGACGCCGCGAAGACGGCCGTTGACGCCTTCAAGAAGGCGCTCCCGAACGCCAGCGACGACGTGCTCAAGGCCGTCAAGGGCGCCGCCACCAAGGGCATCTTCGAGGGTGGCGCCAAGAAGGCCGTGAGCCGCGCCATCACCACCGCTGCGGGCGACGCCGCGAAGGTGGGCGGCGGGTTGGCCAAAAACATCATTGGCAGCAGCGGGCGCGCGGCCGCCAAGGCCGCGCTGGCCACGGTGGGCAAGGAGGCCGGTGAGGCCGCCCTCAAGGCGGGCGCGAAGGCCGCCGCGGGCACCGCCGCCAAGACGCTGGGCCGGTTCGCTCCGGGCGTCAACGTGGCCATCGCGGCCGTCGACGTGGCCAACGCGGGCGCGACGCTGATGGACAAGAACGCGAGCACGGGCAAGAAGGTGACGTCGGTCATCACCGCGGTGGGCTCCATCGCCGCGGCCACCAACATCCCCATCGTCAGCCAGGTGGGCGCCGCGGTCTCCACGGTGTCCAGCATCGTGGGCGCCTTCTTCTAAGAAGCGGCCATCCTTTCGCGGTTTGTCAGAGCGGCTCGGCTGGACTATGCCTAGGTCCATGCCGAGCCGTCGCTTTTCTCCCCATTGGCGCGGACGCTGGCAGGCCTACCTTCCGGGAGCATTCGTGAGCAGCAATCAAGGGACTCAAGGACCAGGTCGCGGTGTCGAGCGCCTTCTGAAGATGAGCCCGGTGGTGAGCACCGCCTCCGCCGAGGCGCTCAAGCTCCCCAGCGTGAAGGCCCCCTCCCTGGAGGGAATCGCCGTGCGCGTTCCCACCCCGGACGACCTGACCGAGGAGGACCTGCTGCGCGCCTTCCACGAGAAGCGCCGGGAGCTGGCCACCTCGCGCGAGCGTCAGCCGGGCGAGTCGCTGGAGCTGGGGGACGACGTCCAGCTCAACATCGTGGGCTACTGCGATGGGAAGCTCATTCCCTTCTCCGCGCGCTTCGGCATGACGACGGAGCTGGCGCCCATCGAGGCGCTGCCCGGGTTCTGCGAGGCCGTGGCGGAGGGGGGCAAGGTGGGCGAGTCCATGCAGATTGCCCTCGAGCTGCCGGAGGCCTACCCGGTCGAGCACCTCCAGGGGAAGCCGGCGCGCTTCCTGGTGGACATCGTGGCCGCCCGCCAGGTGACGCTGCTGCCGGAGAGCTCGCCCGAGTTCCTGGAGAAGCTCGGGATGGGCAGCACCCTGGAAGAGGTCATGGACAACCTCCGCGAGGAGCTGGAGGACGAGCTCGCGGGGCAGCTCTGGGTGCAGGCCCAGGACATGGTGCTGGACGAGGTGGCCCGGCGCGCTCCGGTGGAGCTGCCGCGGGCGCTGGTGGACGAGGAGCTGCGCCGCCGCTGGGTCCAGGCCGAGGGCAAGGCCATGGTCGAGTACCAGTTCGACGTCGAGGAGCAGCAGGAGGCGCTCCAGGGCTGGCTCACGGACCCCGCCACGCGCGCGGACGCCGAGCGCCGGCTGCACATCGGCATCGTGCTGAAGGCCGTCACCGAGGCCGAGAAGCTGCAGCTCACGCCGGAGAAGCTCGAGGAGCTGATTCGCGACCACATGGAGCCCTTCGGGTTCAGCGCGGAGGACGTCCACGCCGCCCTGCGCGAGTCGCCGGAGACGACGAAGCGCCTGACCGAGCTGGGCTGGTACCTGCTCGTCGTGGAGCACGTCGTGAACAAGGCGAAGGTCACCTTCGAGGGTGCGGAGCAGGGCTGAGGCTCCTCGCGCGAGCGCGCCCCATCCAGGGCGCGCTCACCGCGGAGCGCGTCCCGCCGCTTCGCCATCAGCTCTCGCTGAACCACAGCCCCAGGCCGCCCAGCAGGCCCATGCCCACGAACAGCGCGGCAAGCGTCCACGTCTGACGGCGCGACCACTTGAGCAGCTCGCCGTACCGGTAGCCGCACACCAGCACGAGGGCGGCGAACCCCAGACAGATGGACACGGGCCCCAGGGCGACCAGCGCCTTGCGTGCCGTCCCGCTCACGTCCAGGACCGCCAGCAGCAACAACGGCCCGAAGCCGATGACGAGCAGGACGAGCACGAGTCCGAGGCCCTTCAACGACTCGGGACTGGACAGGTCCATGTAGTCCAGGAACCGCTGCCACCAGGAGCGGGGCGGCTCCGGTGGCTCACGCGGAGCGAGGGGTCGGTGCGCCATGGCATCGCTTCTAGTGCAGCCCGGCGCCTATTTGAAGAAGTCGCCGACTGGGGGAGCCCCGGCCGTCTTCTGGACAGCGGCCGTCTACCGGGGCAGATGTGTGCGCACCGATGGCCTCCCGTCCGCCCTCCGCGCGAGCCTCTTCCGTCCGGACGCAGAAGACGAAACAGCTCCCCTCCAGCGCCCGGCGCGTCGTGGGAAAGCACTCCGGCCCGGGCTGGGGTCGCTGGGCGCTCGCCGGGTGGCTGCTGCTCGTCCTCTGGCTCAGCGTGGAGTACGCGCGACTGCCCGATGTGAGCCTCCTGCGGACGCAGAACCTGCGCACCACCGCGCTCATGGCGCAGCGGGCCGAGGAGGCGCGCGAGGCAGGCAGGAAGCCCCGCGTGCGCCAGTCCTGGGTGTCCCTGGACGCGGTGGCCCCGCACGTGGTGGACGCCGTGCTGGTCTCCGAGGATGCGCGCTTCTACCAGCACGAGGGTGTGGACTGGACCGAGGTGGAGAACGCCCTCGAGCAGTCGGTGCGCGAGGCGCGCCTGGGCCGCGGCGCCTCCACGCTCACCCAGCAGCTGGCGAAGAACCTCTACCTCTCCACGGACCGCAGCCTGCTGCGCAAGGGCAAGGAGCTGCTGCTCGCGCGCCGGCTGGAAACCCAACTGTCCAAGCAGCGCATCCTCGCGCTGTACCTGAACGTCGTGGAGTGGGGCGAGGGCGTGTACGGCATCGAGGCGGCGGCGCGCGAGCACTTCGGCACCTCGGCGCGGGCACTCAGCGTGGCGCAGGGAGCGATGCTCGCGGGCATGTTGCCTGCCCCGCGCCGCTGGCTGCCCGCCCAGCGGCCCGAGGCCCTGCGCACCCGCGCCGGCGTCATCGTCGGGAGGCTGGAGCGCGAGGGGCGCATCAGCGGGGCGCAAGCCCGCGAGGCCCAGGCCGAGCTCTCGCGCTTCTTCGGCGTACCGCCCGCGCCCGCCTCCGTGGGGAGCTGAGCCGCACGCAGAAACGCGTCCACACGTGACTTCCGGCACATGTGCACCCGCGCATGGCCCTTCATATTGCCTCGCATCCACCCGCCGCACCCCGAGGCATTCCGTGAAGCTCCTGCTCGCCGCCGTCCTGCTGCTGGCCGCCAACGCTCACGCCGCGACGCTCACCCTGGACATCCAGGGCCTGAGCAAGAAGTCCGGCCACGTCCTCATCGCCGTGCACACCAACGCGGCGTCGTTCAACGACAAGGGCAAACCCGTGGCCGTGCGCAGCGTGGAGGTGACGGACTCGAAGCTGACCGTCACCATCCCTGACCTCGCGCCGGGGGACTACGCCGTGAGCCTGTTCCACGATGCCAATGACAACAACAAGCTCGACACCAACATCATCGGCATCCCCAAGGAGGGCTACGGCTTCAGCAACAACGTGGGCGCGCGCGGAAAGCCCCGGTTCGACGAGGCGAAGTTCACGCTGGGCGCCGACGGCACGACGCTCACCCTCGTCGTGTTCTGAGGATGCGCGCCATGGACCGCCGCACACTGTTGCAGGGGGTGGGCGCCGCGCTGCTCGCCGGCTGCGCCTCGGGCCCGCGTCCCGCAGCCGCGCCGTCCGCGGCCCCTGACTGGGCCCTGGGCTGGCGCTCCGTGACGACGGACGTGCTGGCGCCCGTGGAGGCGCGCGTGGACGGCCGCTTCCCGGACGCGCTGCACGGCACGTTGTACCGCAATGGCCCCGGCCGCCTGGAGCGCGCGGGCCAGCGCGTGCGTCACTGGTTCGACGGCGACGGCATGGTGCAGGCGTTCCGCGTCTCGCCGAGCGGCGTCACGCACCATGGGCGCTTCGTGTCGACCTTCAAGTTCCAGAACGAGGAGCGACTGGGCCGCTACGCGCTGGGCACCGCCGAGCTGCCCGCGCGCGGCAACGATGCGTACAACACGGCCAACACGTCGGTGCTGATGGTGGGCGGCGAGCTGCTCGCACTCTGGGAAGCGGGCTCCGCGTACCGGATGGACCCGGAGACGCTCGAGACGCGCGGCACGAAGGACTGGTCCCCGGAGCTCACGGGCGTGCCCTTCTCCGCGCACCCGCTGCCCGAGCGCGACGGCAGCTACTGGAACTTCGGCCTCGCGCCGTACGCGGGCGAGCACGGCCTGATGCTGCTGTACCGCTTCAGCGCCGACGGACGGATGCTTCAGTCCGCACACCTGCCCATGCCCTTCTCCGGCTACGCGCACGCCTTCGCGCAGACGGAGCGCCACCTCGTCGTGGTGCTCGCGCCGCTGGTGTGGGACCGCGAGCGCGACGTGACGTGGTTCGACGCGGAGGCCTGGCAGCCGGCGCTGGGCACGACGGTGCTCGTGGTGGACAAGGCGGACCTGACGCGCGTGGTGCGGCGGGAGCTGCCCGCGGGCTTCGTCTTCCACTTCGGCCACGCGTGGGAGGACGGAGACCGGCTGCGCGCGTACGCCTGCTGGTACGAGGACTCGCACTTCATGCACCTGTCGGTGGACCAGGACATCCGGGGACGGGGGAAGGGGCTCCCACCGGCGCGGCTGGCCCAGCTGGAGATTCCACTGGGCGCGGGAGAGGGCCGCATCACCCGCAGCCCCCACGGCGCGGAGTTCCCGGTCGTGGACCCGCGCGTCCCGGGCCGGCGCGGGAGCGCGCACTTCGTCACGCTCGAGAGCGAGGACACGGCGCGCCCGCACAGCGGCGTCATCGCGCGCATCGACGTCGAGCGCGGCGGGGTGCGGCGCTTCGACTACGGCCCGGGCGTCATCGCCGAGGAGCACCTCTTCGTGCCCTCGGGGCCGCGCGAGGGCCAGGGCTGGCTGCTGGGCACGTCGCTGGACTGCGTGCGCGGCCACACGCGCCTGGCGGCCTTCGACGCGGAGCACCTCGAAGATGGGCCCGTGGCGCTCGCCACGCTGCCGCGCGCGCTGCCGCTGGGCTTTCACGGCACGTTCCTGAAGGGGTGAGCGGAGGGGCAGGGGAGGGGACGCGTCCGAGGCGCTGGGCGCGCCTCAGCCTTCCTCCTCTAGCGCGCGCAGCTCGAGCCCGAAGGCCGCCTCGGCCAGCCGCGCCACGATGCGTGCTGTCTCCACGCCCTCTCCCTTGCGGTTGACCACCACGATGACCGCGTCGCCGCGGCCGGGCAGCCAGGTGAAGAGGCTGGAGAATCCGTCCGCCGCGCCGTTCTTGCTGACGACGAGCGCGCCGTTGCGCCCACCCACCCGGCTCGTACTCCAGCCGAGCACCATGCCGCCGCCGCGCTTCTTCTCCGCCGGGTAGGGCTTGAGCATCGCCTCTCGCGTGGCCGCGTCGAGCACGACGTTGCGCTCGAGGGCGGCATGCAGCCGCACCAGGTCGTCCAGCGTCGTGGAGAGGAACCCGGAGGGCACGCCGTAGAGGCCCTGGGGTTCGGGGAGCATCTCCCGCCAGGCGCCCTTCTTCCGCTCGTGGCCGGTGGCGAGGTTGCGCGCGGTGGCCGGGTAGCCCGTGTCCACCATGCCCAGGGGGCGCCAGACGTCCTCGCGCATGAAAGTGACGAAGGGCCGGCCACTGGCCGATTCCATCAGCCTGCCGACCACCGCGTAGTTGAAGTTGGTGTAGTCGGTGCGCGTGCCCGCGGCGAAGGTAAGCGGCGCCCCTGCGTAGCCGGCGAGCGCCTCCTGCCAGGTGGCCGGTTGGCCGACCTTGTCTCCGATACCGCTCGAGTGCGCCAGGAACTGGCGCACGGTGATGGCGCGCCAGGCTTTGGGAAGCTCGGGCAGGTAGCGCGCGGCCGGCTCATCCAGGCCGAGCTGGCCGCGCTGCACGAGCGTCAACGCGCCCACCGCGGCCAGCGCCTTGGAGAGCGAGCCGATGTGGAAGACGGTGGCGGAGTCCGGCCGCTCGCCGCCGCCCCGGCGCTTCTCGCCGTACCCCTTCTTCACGACGACCGTCCCGCCACGCACGACCGCGACGATGGCGCCAGGCAGTTCCTGCCGCCGCATCTCCTCGGCGAGGATGGCGTCCACGCGCCGCTCGAGCGCCCGGTCGAGCGCCACGGTGGGCTCGGCCCGCTGCGCTGCGCGCCCGGGAGCGGTGGCGGCCCGCCGGGTCGGCGCCGGTTCGGCGCGCGGGTGCAGCGGGACGAGGACCAGTAAAGCCAACAGCGGGGGAGGGATGCGCACGGGACAGAGCTCCGGTGAGAGGTGTGCGGTGAGCCTGGTGTCGCCCGGCCCATCTGAGCGCGGAAAAGCCAGGCATCTCATTCGCGGCCCTTCCATGCGTAGGAATGCCGCGTTGTAACATTCGCTGGCGCGTCGCGTCCGCAGGGGCGAAGCCGGAGGCGGCACCGGCCGGGAGCACACGTCGGGCTCTGGAGCAGCTGGCTATGGACTGTCGTCTCGAACCGCGGGGCCCGAGGTGGCAGGGCGTGGCTTGGTCATGACGGGGCTGTAGCACGCGCCCTTGTATTCAAAGCTGTCCTCATCATCACAGTCCTTCAGGTCCACGGGCACCTTCCACCAACAACCGCCGTTGATGGCGACCTGCACCTTGCCGGGACAGCGCCCCTTGCCATCCGGACGCCGCTGCCATGGGAAGGGCTTCGGTGGCAGGTCGACCGCGATGGGTGACCACACGGAGAGGGCGCGCTCGGGCGCCACTGGCGCCGTCAGTGCGGTGTCCCCGACGGCCACGGTGCCGGCATCCCTTGCCTCTTCCTGCTCCGCGAGGTGGGGCGTCGCGGGCTCCTCAAAGCGACTCACGCTCAGCAGCCCCCCGGCGCTCAGCGCCAGTGCACCTCCGAGACCGGCGGCCGCGAACCAGGGCCACCTCCGCATGCGAGGAGGGCGCCGCACCGTGACGCGCTGAGGGATGGGAAAGAGGCCCGCGGGCCGCGGCTCTTCTCCTGTGAAGAGCGGCACATCCGCCTTACGTCCCGCGCGGCGCGCGGCCTTCTCGAGCGCTTGCGCCACCTCCCGCGCGCTCCCTCGCGCCTCGGGGCGGGGCGAGAGCATCCGCGACACCAGTGCGCTCAGTTCCGGAATGCAGCGGGGGTTGCAGACTCGCGCCGTCCAGGACTCCAGCTCCTCGGGGTCCCAGAGCCAGACATCCTCCTCCCACGGGTGCGCTGACGGTGGGTACTTCCCGGTGACGAGTCGATAGGCCGTGACACCCAGGGCGAAGACGTCATCCGAGGGCCCCGGCGGATACGTGACAGCCGGGGGCTTGCGGGCCGGGAGCCTGCTGGAGCCGAGGACGAAGCGCCATGCCTCGGGTGCGCGGTAGGCCGGAGTGCCGGGAGGAAACAAGTCCCAGGTCAGCGTGGAGGCCCCCAGGTGGTGTCCGGAGCCGAAGTCCATGAGGAAGGCCAGGCCGTCAGCCCGCCGGACGAGGATGTTGTCACCCTTCACATCGCGGTGGAGGCCTCCGGCCGAATGGGTGGCGTCCAGGGCGCGAGCCAGCCGGGCAAGAAGCTGGAGCACCTGCCGCGAAGACGGGTGCTGGGCCTGGGCCCACTCATAGAGCGGCAGGCCCTCCACCCAGTCCATGACGAGCCAGGCGTAGGACACGCCCTCGCGGCGCTGCCAGTGGCCATGGTCCAGCAAGCGAGGCACGGCGGGGTGGCGGATGCGCGAGAGCAGCTCGGCCTCACGCGCGAAGCGCGCATCCCCCGGGCTCACGGCCAGCTTGAGGGCTACGGCGTCCGCGGTCTGCTCGTCGGCGGGCACGGCGCGGTAGACGACGCCGTAGGAGCCCCGGCCGCGCTGCTCCAGCAGACGCCACGGGCCGAGTCGAGTCCCGGGGGGCAGGCGTGTCGGATTGAGGTCGTCAGACTCCATGAGGTCCCTCGTGAGGCGGTCCGCACCGCGCACGAGCAGACTACTCGCGAGGTAGGTGAACTCCAACACCATCCGGCAGGTGGACACAGCCTTCCACGTCGACCCTCCAGGTGCGCGGCTACCCCCTGGAGACGAGCGCGCGCGGAGTGCCCGCGCATCCGTGAGGCTGGGCGGCTGGCAAGCGGACGGGCCGGCTCCCGGGAGCGCGCGACTCACAGTCCAGACCTCGCCTTCCCAATGGCGAGGCCGGGAGCCCTGGCGCTTTGTCATGGCTCTCCCCGGCGCGAGGAAACGCCTGATGGCCCATGAGACCCTGGCCGCCGCGTACGAAAAGACCCGCGGCCTTGACTGGCTGAAGCACTGGCTCTGGAACAAGGACATCCGGCTGAGGAGAGCCGGACCGCAAGCCCTCCTGCTCGCCGTCCTCTCCGCCATTGCCCTCTTCGTGGAGCTGGCCTGGCACCACGGAGCCCTGAGCATCCCGGATGCCCTGACGGCCCGGAGCGTCGTTGTCTTCTACAACGTCAAGTCCCTGCTGCTCGCCGATGTGGAGGCGCCGATTGCGTCCCTGCTCATCACGGCCAGCATCGCGCGGATTGTCTTCGGCATCGTCATCGCCCTCGCCGACGTCATCTTCTACAAGAGAATCACGGGCCGCCCCTTCGACTGGGAGGCCATGATCAACTTCTCCGTGGTCAACGTCGTGTTCCTGCTCACCGCCACGTTCACCTTCATGAACCCGGCATTGGAGCGCGTGCTGCTGCGGTACGAGGCCCTGGTGCAGCAGGTCCCGACGCTCATCCAGCTCAATGGCACACTCGCGCTGGTGCTCGCCTGCTTCGTGGGTGACTTCTGCTTCTACTGGTCCCATCGCTGGTGCCACAAAATCAGGCTCTTCTGGAACCTGGGGCACGTCAATCATCACCGCTCGCGCAACCTGTCACAGTTGACGCAGTCGGTGGACCCTCATGCCCTCATCCTGGACACGGCGGGGGGGAAGGTGTTCGTCCTGCTCCTGCTTCCCCTGATGACCCGGCTCTTCGCGCTCGACATCCGGGGCAGTGGCTGGGCCCTCATCGGGGTGATGGCCCTGGATGCGTGGACCGACTCCTCTCATTCCGTCACCCTCTACCATGCTGAGCTCCGCTTCCGCGCGCTGAGGATGGTCCGCTGGTTGCTCGTCACCGCGGGGGTCCACTACACACACCACTCGAGGGAGGAGCAGCACAACATCAGCGATGGGTGCAACTTCGGCGCACGCTTGACGCTCTGGGACAGGCTCTTTGGAACGTATGTCGAGCCGCCCCAGTACATCCCCGACGCGGGGCTGTTCAGCGACAAGTCGGACTACTGCCGCACCCCGCTGCGCTTCCTGTTCCATCCCTATGTCAGGATGTATCAGGAGCTTCGACAGAACAGCCCCAGGCACTGGCCGGCAATCATTTTCGGCTCGACGTCGTATAAGCCGCCGGTGCCAGTGCATTCGGAATATTGAGCTCGAGCTCCTTCATGAGCAGACCTGGCCTCAATTCGGACGCGCACCGGCGGGCCCGTGCCGCGCGGCTCGCCGTCGCTGTCATCTTCTTCGTCAACGGTTTCGTCTTCTCCAGCTGGGTGCCACACATCCCGACCGTGCAGGGCCGGCTGGGCATCAGCCCGGGCCTGCTCGGGCTCGCCCTGCTCGGGTGCGCCGCCGGGGCGATGGTCTCCATGCCGCTCGCAGGCACCCTCGTCGCGAGGTGGGGCAGCCGCAAGCTCATCCTCGGCAGCTCACCGGTCTTCTGCCTGCTGGCGGCGCTCCCCGTGCAGTCCAGCCGGCTCTCCCTGTTCGCCCTGGCGCTGTTCGTGTTCGGTGCCGCCAACGGCGCCATGAACGTGGCGATGAACTCCCACGGCGTCACCGTCGCGGAGCGGCTGGACCGCCCCATCCTGTCCTCGCTGCATGCGCTGGCCAGCGTCGGCGGCCTGCTGGGAGCCGCCGGCTCCATCGTCTCCCTGTCGTTCGGGCTGACGCCCATGGCCCATATGCGGGGCGCCATCGTGCTCGGGCTGCTGCTCGTGGGCGGCGCGGGAGGCTTGCTGCTGCCCACCTCGGCGGACCGCGCGCGCAACAGGTCCACCTTCGCGGTGCCACGGGGCCCCCTGCTGCTGCTCGGCCTGATGGGGTTCTTCACCCTGATGGTCGAAGGGGCCATGGCGGACTGGAGCGCCGTCTACCTGCACCGCCTGCTGAAGGTCCGGACGCACCTGTCCGGAGCCGGCTACGCCGTGTTCTCGATGGCGATGGCCGCCGGGAGGTTGCCGGGGGACAGGCTGGTGGTCGCCGTCGGTTCCGTCGCGGTGCTGCGTGCCGGCGGCCTCCTGGCCGCCTGTGGGCTGGGCATCCTGGGCGCGGCCCTGACGCTGAGCCATCCAGCCTTCGCCATCATCGGGTTCGGCTGCGTCGGGCTGGGGCTGTCCAACATCATCCCCATGCTCTTCGAGGCAGCGGGCCGCACTCCGGGAAGCGCGCCGGGGATGGCCATCTCCGCCGTCATCACCGCGGGCTACGGAGGCGTGGTGGCGGGGCCCCCGCTCATCGGCTTCGTGGCCAGCAGCATGGGCCTGCCCGTGGCCCTGGGGCTGCTCGCCGTCTTCCTGGGCGTCACCGCGGCGGGGGCCTCGTTCGTGCGGTCGCCGGCGAGGCAGCCGGTCCCGTTCCCCCCACCCTGACGTAGGCCCGGGACTCCAGTCGCACCACGGTCCAGGCCGCCCATCACATCGAGGGTGTCCACGGACGCGGGGGACTCTCAGTACCCCGTGCTTCCAGTTGGAAGTGCGCCACGTTTACGCCAGGGTGGGAGGCGGGCAACTGCAGACCGAGAGGAGAGGTGATGTCCCGACAGCCTCCGAAGGACCCTGAAGCGTTGCAGCAGCGCCTGGAGCGGCTGAGCGCGGCGCTCGGCCCGCCGCCACGTCCGGTACCCCCGCCGGCCCCTCCGGGTGTCCCGAAGGGCGCGTCCACCGGGGGATTGGCGCTCGGGCTCGGGCTGATTGCGGTCGGCATCGGCACCGGCCATCCAGGGGTGACTGTCATTGGCGTGTTGCTCGTCGTGCTCGGAGCGGCGCTGAGGCTCGGCGCCGTGAGCGGGTTGTTGAGTGCGAGCCTGCCCGCGGGGCTCGCGCCGAAGGACCCGACGCGCGCGCATATCGGCATGGGTGCGGACGTGGCGGAAGGCGCCATCATCGAGCCGGGCGCCACGGTGGAGATGGGTGCCACGGTCGGTGCGGGCGCGGTGGTGAAGCCGGGCGCCACGGTGGAGATGGGCGCCACGGTCGGTGCGGGCGCGGTGGTGAAGCCGGGCGCGGTGGTGCGGATGGGCGCCACGGTGCATGAGCGAGCCGTCATCGAGGATGGCGCCGTCATCGGCTGGGGAGTGGACGTCATGGCCGGCGCGATGGTGGGCCAGGGGGCCGTGGTGGGCGCTGGTGCCACCGTGCGAGCGGGGGCGCAGGTGCCGCCGGGGACGCGCCTTGCTCCGGGGAGCACCTGGTCGTCAGGCATCGGCACCCAGGCGGAGCCGAAGCGCGTCCCGCCGGCCGCGGTGCAGGACCCGCGCGAGTCACGCATCCTCGCGGCCTGCGAGCGCATCGAGGCCGAGCTGCGCCAGTCACCCGAGCAGGTGCGCGAACTGCTGGGGGCCTCGGGTGAGACCGCGCGCGGGTTGCGCGAGACGTGCCTGGGACTGCTGCGGCGCGAGCGCACGCTGCGCGGCGAGTGCTCGCCCGAGAGCCTCGCATTCCTCGCGAAGGAAAAAGCGGAGCTCGAGCGCCGCGGTGCGGAGGCTACGGACCCGGCGGTGCGCCGCTCCCTCACCCAGGCGGTGGGGGCTATCGACGACCAGCTCCGCCAGCGCGGGCTGATGCGCCAGAGCGCGGAGCGACTGGACGCCGAGCTGACCCGGCTGATGTGGACGCTCGACGGGATGGGCGCGCAGTTGGTGCGGCTGCGTACGGCCGGGGCGGAGGTCGCGGGCACGCCGGACCTGGAGATGCTCCACTCGATGCAGCAGCTTCATGACGAGATCGACGCCATTGCCGACGCGCTCGAGCATGTGGCGCGAGAGGACATGCAGCCTGTCGCCCCCATCGATGATGCGGGCTCCGCGCCTTCGAGAGTCCGCTCGCGCGAGTGAACCGGGTTCCTCGGCCCGGCGGCGGCGCTGCTCGGTTCGGAGGGCGAGGCGCCTATGCCGCGGCCCTGCCCACGGCAGCAGCGCAGGGCGTGTACCCAAAGGGGGCTGCACGGCCTCTGCGCCGGCCGGGAGCGCACGTCGGGCTCTGGAGCAGCTGGCTATGGACTGTCGTCTCGAACCGCGGGGCCCGAGGTGGAAGGGCGTGTCGGAGTCATGGCGGGGAGGTAGCACGCGCCCTTGTATTCAAAGCCGTCCCACTCATCACAGTCCTTCACATCCACGGGCAGCTTCCTCCAACAACCGCCGTTGATGGCGACCTGCACCTTGCCGGGACAGCGCCCCTTGCCATCCGGGCGCCGCTGCCCTGGGAAGGGCTTCGGTGGCAGGTCGACCGCGATGGGTGACCACACGGAGAGGGCGCGCTCGGGCGCCACCGGCGCCGTCAGTGCGGTGTCCCCGACGGCCACGGTGCCCGCATCCCTTTCCTCTTCCTGCTCCGCAAGCTGGGACGTAGCGGGCTCCTCGGAGCGACTCATGCTCAGCAGCCCCCCGGCGCTCAGCGCCAGTGCGCCTCCGAGGCCGGCGGCCGCGAACCAGGGCCACCTCGGCATGCGAGGAGGGCGCCGCACCGTGACGCGCTGGGGGATGGGAAAGAGGCCCGCGGGCCGCGGCTCTTCTCCGGTGAAGAGCGGCACATCCGCTCCGCGTCCTGCGCGGCGCGCGGCCTTCTCGAGCGCTTCCGCCACCTCCCGCGCGCTCCCTCGCGCCTCGGGGCGGGGCGAGAGCATCCGCGACACCAGTGCGCTCAGTTCCGGTATGCAACGGGGGTTGTTGACTCGCGCCGTCCAGGACTCCAGCTCCTCGGGTTGCCAGAGCCAGTCATCCTCCTCCCACGGGTGCGCCGACGGTGGGTATTTCCCGGTGACGAGTCGATAGGCCGTGACACCCAGGGCGAAGACGTCATCCGCGGGCCCCGGCGGATACGGGACAGCCGGGGGCTTGCGGGCCGGGGGCTTGCTGGAGCCGAGGACGAAGCGCCACGCCTCGGGTGCGCGGTAGGCCGGAGTACCGGGAGGAAACAAGTCCCAGGTCAGCGTGGAGGCCCCCAGGTGGTGTCCGGAGCCGAAGTCCATGAGGAAGGCCAGGCCGTCAGCCCGCCGGACGCGGATGTTGTCACCCTTCACATCGCGGTGGAGGCCTCCGGCCGAATGGGTGGCGTCCAGGGCTCGGGCCAGCCGGGCAAGGAGCTGAAGCACCTGCCGTGAAGACGGGCGCTGGGCCTGGGCCCAGTCATAGAGGGAGAGGCCCTCGATCCAGTCCATGACGAGCCAGGCGTAGGACACGCCCTCGCGGGGCTGCCAGTGGCCATGGTCTATCAGGCGGGGGACGGCGGGGTGGCGGATGCGGGAGAGCAACTCGGCCTCACGCGCGAAGCGCGCATCTCCTCGGTTCAGGGCCAGCTTGAGGGCCACGGCCTCTGCGGCCAGCTGCTCGGCGGGCACGGCGCGGTAGACGACGCCGTAGGTGCCCCGCCCGTGCTGCTCCAGCAGACGCCACGGGCCCAGTCGCGTCCCAGGGGGCAGGCGTGTCGGAGTGAGGTCGTCAGACTCCATGAGGTCCCTCGTGAGGCGGTCCGCACCGCGCACGAGCAGACTACTCGCGAGGTAGGTGAACTCCAACGCCATCCGGCAGGTGGATACGGCCTTCCACGTCGACCCAGCAAAGCGCCGCTCCACGTCCGGCACCCGCCGCTCGAAGAGTCCGCGGGCCTCGGTGAGCATGGGATGCCATCATCGGCGCACTGGGGACGAGGTGAGGCAGGTGAACGTGCGCCTCACCGGGGTGGACGCGGTGAGGCGGCCCGGGCGGGCCCGCTGCTTCAGAGTACGCCGTTCTCCACCAGCGTGGCGAAGACGCCCAGGCCCAGGAAGGCCACGCCCAGCACGAGGTAGAGCACGGCCATCCCGAGGGCCCGTCCTCCGGTCGCCTCCATGTGGGGCGAAGGATGGAGGTCCAGCGGGTTCTTCTGAAGCTGCGAGTGCATCGCCTTGCCGAGCAGGCCCGGCCAGGCCCCGGAATGGGCGGGGTTCACGACCGTCATCCGCTTGCGCACCAGGGCGCGCACACCGGACACGAGAAAGAACAGGCTGAAGCCCCCGGTGATGATGAGCTCGGCTGGATTGAATTCCATGGGGCGGCAGCTTCCTCGGGCCCGGGGTTGGCGCGCAAGCCACGGCCCGCACGCCGCGCGTCAGTGGCGCGGCGCCGGCCGAGTTCGAAAGGGCAGCGCTGCAGTGGCTCAGTTGCCGGCGTAGGCGGACATATTGCTGCCCGGGTAGCCGCCGGTGCCGGACCAGGTGGAGGGCAGCGTCGCGAGTCCCGGCTGCACCTTGTAGGAACCGGTGCCGCTGGTGTGTCGCCAGTAGATGTCGCCCCCGCCGGTGGGGCTGAGGACGGCCAGCCAGTACGTCGTGCCCGACGTCACCGCCTGTGAGGTAATGGTGCAGACGTTCCATGCGCCGGGAGTGACTGTCGCGACGGTGCAGTTGCGCAGCAGCGCGCCGGGCGTCCCGCTCCCATTCGCATACAGGCCGAGCTGGAGCGTGGTGGCCGCCGTCTGTCCATCCACGTAGATGCGCAGACCCGTGACGTTGCCGGTGGCGCTCGCCACGTAGCTGAACGCGGCCGCGACGCCCGCGTGCTCGAAGTCGGACGCCGTCAACACTGTGCTGTTCCCGACGAGGGCCGTGGGCGCGGCGGGGGTCGTCGCGCTGACGTTGGCCGTGAAGGCCGAGCTTCCCACGGCATTCGTCGCCCGGACCCGGTACCAGTAGCGCGTGCTCGCGGCCCGGCCCGTGTCACTGAACGTCGTCACGTTGGCGCCCGGCGTCCCGACCTGGGCGAAGGTGCCCGGGGCCCCGGAGACGTCCGGCGCCCGTTCCACCTGGAAGCCGCTCTCGTTGGTCGAGGCATCGGTCCACGCCAGGTTGATCTGCCCCGACGACACCGCCGTGGCCGTCAGCCCGGTGGGCGCCGCGGGCGCGGTGGCGGCGCTGCTCACGGTGATGGAGACGGTGGCGGAGTTGGTGCTGGCGGCGGGGTTGCCGGTGTCAACGGCCACGGCGCGCACCGTGTGGCTTCCCTGGGAGGGATTGCTCCAGATGCAGCCGTAGGGACTGGTGTTGCTGGAGCAGATGAGCGACGTGCCGTCCGCGTAGAAGTCCACCCGCGCGATGCTCCGGCCATGACCCGCGGTGGCGGTCGTGGCGAGCGGCACGGAGGCTGGCGTCGTGTACGTGGCATTGGCGACGGGCGAGGTGAGGCTCACCGAGGGCGGGTTGGACAGCGTCAGGGGCACCGCGGCGGAGGTGGTGGCCTGGAGCGTGTCGTCGGTGGCCTTCGCCGTCACGCTGTGCGCGCCGTCCTGGAGCGAGCTGACCCCGCAGCTCACGGACGTGGTGGCGGGCGCGGTCACCGTGCAGAGCAGCGCCGTGCCGTTGTCGAAGAACTCGACCTTCGTGAGCGTGCGGCCCGGGCCCGCCGTGGCTGTGGCCTGGAGGTTCAGGTTGGCGGGCGCGGTGAAGTTGGCGTTGGCGGCCGGCTGGGTGATGGCCACCGTCGGCGCGGTGGAACTGCCCGCGGAGAGGCCATACATCGAAGCGCTGGACGCGCCCGCGTACACGGTGGAGGTGCCGAACGTGGGGCCCGGCAGCGCGGAGAGGCCCGTGGGGGAGAAGCGCATCGAGCCGGTGGGCAGGTCCATGTAGCGGAACACGCCGCCCCCGTTCGCGCCCAGCAGGGCCAGCCAGTAGACGGTGCCCGACGTGAGCGTCACCTGCGGCGAGGCGGTACAGCCGTACCACTGGCCCGTCACCAACGGCAGCGCATCCACCACGGGTGCGGTGCAGGAGGAGAGCAGGGTGCCCGGAGCGCCCGAGGCATCGCTGTAGACGCCAATGGACAGCGAGGCATTGGCATTGCCCGGCGCCGCGAAGACCTTGAGCGTCCCCAGCGTCCCCGTCGCGACGGCGGTGTACTGGAAGGCGTTCACCGAGCCGCCGTTGTCGAAGTCGTTCTGCGTCCCCACGGTGTCGACGCCTACGAGCCGCACGCCGCCCACGGAGGGGCTCACCGTGAAGCTCACCGGCGCGGAGCTCGTGACGAGCGCCGGGCTGCCATTGTCCGTCGCTCGGGCGAAGACGTTGGAATACGTGCCGGCCGTCGCGTTCCAGGTGCAGCCCGTGCCGGTGGTCGTGAAGCAGAGCGACGTGGTGCCCTGGAAGAACTCCACGCGCGTGAGGGTCCGCCCCGCGCCCGCGCTGGCCGAGGCGCTGAGCGTCGTGCTCCCCGTGGGCAATGTGGCGCCGGAGGTGGGGCTGAGGATGCTGACCGTGGGCGGGCCGGCGACTGTGATTGCCACCGACGCGGAGCCGCTCTCTCCCAGGGTGTCCACCGCCTCCGCGCTCACCGTGTGGCTGCCATTGCCCAGGCTGCTCGTGGCCGTGCAGGTGACGGGGTTGGAGACCGGGGCGTTCACGGTGCAGAGCACGGTGGCGCCCGCGCGGAACGTGACGCTGGCAATCGTGCGGCCCGTACTGGCCGTGGCCGTGGCGCCCAGGCCGAGCGTCGCGGGCGCGGTGAAGTTCTGCCCCGCGGAAGGCGTGGTGATGGCGACGGTGGGGGCGGTGGGAGGCGCCCCGGAGATGAGGATGACCCCGCTGGTCGAGTGGCGGATGCGGAGCGCGTTGTTGCCGGTGTCGAAGGTCCACCCGTCCGCGGCCAGGTCCGTGCGCTGGGAGAGGGCGGTGCCGCCCGCCGTCACCGTCGAGGGGACGAAGGCGAGGCGCAGCACCTCCGTCGCGCTGGCGTCGTAGGTGGTGTAGCGGACCTCGCTGCCGGGCCCGTAGGTGACGCTCTTCACGACGGAGGTGGAGCGAAGCAGGTGGTTCTGTCCGGCGGGCGCCCAGTCCGGCTGCGCGCCCATGCCGATGACGAAGTGACGGATGAAGTCACCCCAGCCATCCGTGAACCAGACGTTGTTGGGGTAGGGCCCGTCGATGGTCAGCCCGCTGTTTCGCACCATGTACGTGGCCCAGTTGAACGCGCGGAAGGCCTTGTCCTTCGCCGCCGCATCCCCGGTGAGCTCCGCGTAGCGCGCATTCACCGCGGCGTAGCGCGCGGTGTGGCTGCCCATCTTGTAGTGGAAGGCGTACTGCTCCTTGATGGGACGCGCGCCGAACTCGAGCGTGTCCCCGAAGTTCGTCTCGATGAAGGCGATGATGTTCTGCACATGCACCTGCCAGCTCGGGTCCAGGGCGGGGTTGTCCATGAGGAACTTGGCCGTCTCCCCGGGGACGAGCTGGTTCAGGTTGTTGGTGGCGTCCGAGCCCACGTCCTCGAAGTACTGGGTCCAGTTCTGCGTCGCGATGGGGCCGTTGGCGCCGAGCAGCCACGCGAGGACCGTGGCCTGGGTGCTCTGCCACTGGGACAGCCGCGTGGAGGTGTAGCCGGGTGCGCCGTCCAGGGCGCCCGCCTGGCCCAGCCGGGTGAGCTCCTGGAAGAGCTTGAGGGGCTCCACGACGTTGGACGCGAAGTTGTCGACGATGTTCGCGCCGGTGCGCACGGCGTTGTCGGAGGCCCGCACGCGGTAGGGCCACGGCGACACGGTGGCGCTCGGGGTGCGCAGGTGGCTGGTGAGCTGGTTTGCCGCGTTGATGGCCATGTCGCGGTAGGCAGTGTTTCCATTGAACTTGAAGGCCTGGACGGCGGCCCACGCGAGCGCGCCCACCTTCTCCGGCTGGAGGTAGCCCATGCCGTCCCCCACGCCCACCGACGAGCCCGCCTGCGTGCCGGCGTACGTCAGCGTGCCGCTGGCGCCGCTCGCGTAGGGCACCTGAGACCAGTGGTCCCCTACGGCCGTCATTCCGTGCGCCAGGTGCCAGTCCAGCAGCGCCAGCGCGGCGTTCCGCAGGCGCGGGTCGTTCTTGTAGGGCGAGTACGCGAGGCCGGACTCGATGAGCATCGCATTCAGCCCGGCGGGGTTGTGAGGCCAGCCCACCGGCTCGCCGGCTGGAGAACAACCGGGCGCCGTGCCGCTGCACAGGTACGAGTGCGCGTAGTAGGCGGGCTTGGGCACCGACGGGTTCGTGAGGTTGGACAGGTCGGGCAGCGCGAGCAGGTAGTTCTGGTTCAGGTCCAGCACGTAGTCATACGCGGCGGAGGACCCCGGGTTCGTGGGGGGCGCCCAGGACACGAGCTTCCCCGTGCCGTCGCACTGCGCGGCATGCTGGTCGATGCTGCCTCCTCCGCTGCAAGCGAGCGCCTGGCGCACGGTGGTGGCCCCAGACGCTTCGGTGGGTTCGGGAGTGCCGGAGGGGGCGACGCAGCTGGTGAGCAGAACGCAGGTGAGCGCGCCGATGAGGCCCGGGCGCGAAGCGAGGAGGGAGCGGACGGTCCGCTCCGGAGGGGGGAAATGCATGGGGTGGGTCCTTCAGGGGGTGACGTGCGACAGGTCGTGCGCGCACGAAAGGCAACGGCCCCGGAGATTGCTCTCTCCAGGGCCGGCCCAGGGCGGACTTTCGCACCTTCCCGCGGGCCTGAGGGACGCAGCTGCGTCCCGCGGCGACGCAGTGGAGACCCAAGCGACTCGCGGGCACAGAGCGCGCGCGAGCGCATCACCGCTGAGCACGGAGCTTGCTAGGGCGTTGGACATCCCGCTCGCGGGAAGTCGCGAGCAGGGCTTGTTTCATCAACCCCCAGCCATCGAGGGCCCGGGCTCGCGAGGCGTCCGCCCACCGGACGATGCGGAATCGGGTGAAGTGGTATCGCCCCCATGCGGGCACCTCCGGGGGCGATTTAGCTGGCGCCCACTTCTGGTGGCGCCCAGAGTGGTCATCGCCAATGGCTACATTGCGTCGCATGTACGAAGAGCTCGCGTCCACGCTCCAGTTCACGATGGGCGACATCTCGAATGACTTCGGAGTCAAGTTCGCGCCGAAGTCGCGGATCCCCGCGGCGTACAAATGGGGAATCATCCCGGAGAAGGTGACGAGGACCGACCCGGCCTTCGACAATCTCGAGCGAGCCAGACGCGATCTCGTACGAGAGTCCTCCTCGATGGGCAGCGACTCGCAGATGGGCGAGGACATGGGCGCCAGGCAATTCGCCAGTGAGGAGGACGCACGGCGGCACGGGGCAGTCCAGTCGCTACCCTCGATACACGGGTCGCTCGTCAGCAAGACGCAGCTGCAATACCAGCAGTTGTTGGCGGAGTACGAGCGCGTCGACTGCGAACGCGTGGAGATCGCGGGCAAGATTCGAGACACGGCAATCGCGGTGACCGCCGTCGCGTGGAAAGCCGCGGAACGCATCGAGATGGTCGTGCGCTTCGATAACTTCCCCGATACCACTGAGGAATTCCTCTATCAGCTGACGGGCTTTTCTGCGTGCGACTCCTTGAAGGCTGTCGTGCTTTCGAAGCACGCTGTCATCTTCGCGTCGACAAATACCAAGTATACAGTGGACCGTACGGAGCTCGTGTTGAAGCCCGGCGTCAACGTGGTCGCCACTCTCGGGTTTCATGCGAACTTCGCGCGGCTGGTCACCACGGACGCACCCGGCAAGAAGCTGCTTCTCCATGGCTACGTACCGGACCCGGAAGACGACGATCCGCTGACTCTCGTCACCGCGCCACTCGTGACCGTGAAGACGGGCACGTTGACGCTCGAGAACGCGTACGTGCGCGTCACGACGTTGACGACCGAAATGGCCGAGGAGGACGATTCCGGGCCGCTCTCCGAGACGCACGTGGAGCTCGTCGGCACGAAGGACCTCGGAAAGACGAAGAGAACGGTGTCGGCGAAGATGCCGCTCGATCACCAGCTCCTGCAGCTCTCGCTGTTCCAGGGTGAGAAGGAGTCGGTCATCTCACCTGCCGATGCCGACGCCTGGATGGGCGGCGATGCCTGGCGCAAGGTCGTCGACCGGCGGATGCCGCTGCCCAAATTCATGACGGTGATGGGCTATCATCACGAGACGCTGCTTCCCACCGGCGCCGTGACCAGCATCGCGCTGGCCGTCGATCCCGGTGTGTGGCGTCTGCAGTTCCGGGAAGGCGTGAAGCTCGCGCTCAAGGAGTGCCAGCTCCGCTTCATCGTCGGTTTGCCCGGCACGCCGGCCACGACCAACGTCTACGCTCTCGTCGAATGCAAGCTCCAGGTGACCAACAACGACGGTGGCCTCATCGTCAAAGCCGCTTTTGATGCGCAGGTATCGTTCCAGCCGGAATTCAAGGTCGTCGGTTCGGGCGTCGCCGATCAGCTGGCCATCACCACCCTCTGCCAGGTCCTCGGGCTACAAGGCCCCCCGCAGGGAAATCTCGATGACCTGGTAAGGCCCTACGTCTGTCAGTTCACCGTGACCCTCCACGGCAACACGGTCACCTGCATCGGCGCCACCGGCACCCGGTGCATCTGGCTTCGCTGAGCGTCCATGCCCGACATTCGCGTCATCTCCTGGAACATCAAGGATTTCAAATCGCAGCTTCCGAGCAAGAAGCCGAAGAAGCCTGCCGGCACCTGGGAGAACCACGGCAATAAAATATTGGATGTTCTCTACGACGCACTCAACGTGCGGCAGTTCGACATGTTCGTCATCGTCGAGCCGTATTTCCGATCCAATCTGTTCGGATTCGGCGACATCGTCACCAATGCTCCCGGCCTCGAAGGCGTATTGAGGCTCTACTACGCATTGCGGGCGAAGGAGGCCGGGTGGCGCGTCGCTCCGCTGCGTGCCTCAGCGGACTTTCCCGATTCGGACATGGTGGCGGTCTTCTACTTCGGCGACGTCGTACAGTTTTCCGGCCCGGATCACACCGACGGCGTGGGCGCGCTCACCACCGTCACCACGGCCCCGGCCAATCAGGCCCAGCCCTGGAGCGCGGCGACCACGAAGGTGGGGCAGGTGGCCTTCACGCTGGCGAACGGCACTGCCATCGACTTCTACGGACGTAGCCCGTACTTGACCACCTTCAACGCGCCCGATCGGACCACGCGCGACTTCACGCTGCAAGTCGACGCGGCCGGTGGAGCGCTTGCGGTCAAGACGGCCACCCTGCCCACGGGTGCCATCGACCAGCCGTACCTGTTCACGCTCCAGGCAGAAGGCGGCACACCGCCGTATGTCTGGGCCTCGGCCGGCACCAGCGACCTACCGCCAGGCGTCGCGCTGGTCGGCAATCGATTGCAGGGAACCCCGCTCACGAGCGGCAACTTCCACCTCGATGTGACCCTCACCGACGCGGTCCCGGCCGTTGTCGCCAAGGTCATCAACTTCACGATTGCCGCCGCGGCGCCCGGCCTCGCATTCGAGTCCGCCGCGAATCTGCCCGTTGCGGTCGCCGGCGCACCCTATTCACTCGTGATTGGCACCCAGGGCGGCCGCGGCTTCGCGCGAGAGGTGTTCCACGCTCCGGAGTCCGTGGCGCATCTGCTCCCCGCGGGGATGACCTTGTCCGCGGATGGCACGCTCGACTGGCCACTTCCCACCCCCGGCAATCACACCATTCGCGCGGAGGTCGTGGACCAGACCTCCGCACGACTGCCCATCGCGCTGCAAGTCAGGGCGGCTGCCGTCGGCCCGCTGGCGGTGGTCGCGCCACTGCCGAACGGGGTCATCAACCAACCTTACGTCTACCGGCTCCAGGCCGAAGGCGGCACGCCGCCCTATGCGTTCGCGGAGGCCGTCGGAAGCAATCTGCCAGCGGGCCTCGCCTTCGCGGCGGGCCAGCTCACGGGCACGCCGGGCGCCAGCGGCAACTTTTCATTGAACATCACCTTGACGGACGGCGTCGCGGCAACCGTCAATGCCGTCTTCAATTTCACGATTGCCGCGGCGGGCGCGCGGCTCGCGCTTGCCAACGGCGGCGCCCTCCCGGTCGCCGTCGCCGGACAACCCTATGCTTCGATGCTGACCACCATCGGTGCGCGCGGCACCGGCGGCGCCGTACAGCACGCGAAGACGCTCGCAACCGACGCGCTCCCCGCGGGGATGGAGCTCGGACCCGATGGCAAGGTCGAATGGCCGCTACCGACCGTCGGCAATCACGCGTTCAACGTCGAGGTGACCGACGTGGGGCGCGGCTTCAAGATCCTCGGCGCGCACGCACCGCCGCAGGACAAGTACCCAACGAATTATCAGATGGTGCAGGCCCTCGCGACCGTGCGAGAAATCACGACCGGACGCGCCGGTATGTCCGTCGCGGTCTGCGGCGACTTCAACGTGTGTCCGCTCACGGCCGGCGGCGGCCCGAAAGCCACGGCGTGCAACTCCGTGACCCCCGGCCTCAAACACGATGTGTCCGAGCGCAATGCGCTCGTTGCTCTCGTCAACGCTGGCTATACGAGGCGGAACGTGGCCGCCCTGGGAGGCCTCGCCAATCGCTCCAGCTTGCAGAGCTCTTCGAACGCGCAGGCGGGTGCGTATCAAGGCGCCAAGAACAACAACGCCGTCACACTGGACGACATTGGAAATCACGCCTTCGATCATGTGATGACCATCGGCTTCAGTGCGGTGCTCAATTGCGGCACCATCAATCTCATCGCCGAAGATCCTGGGTATGCAGCCGCGGTCGTGCAGGCGCGCCTCTCGCCTTGCAAGCCGGCGCCACTCAAAGCCATCGTCAAGAAATACGCATGGGATGACGGTGTGAGCGATCACCTCCCCGTGCGCTTCACCCTGCAACTGGCGTGAGCGGGTGAAGCGCGGGTCAGCTCAGTCGCTCGCTGCGTGCCGCGTAGTAGAGGGGGGCGCCTGGCGGCCGTGGGCCATCTTCGGCGGCAGGCTCAGCGGTGCGCGGGACGACCCTGGCGCGATACACGGGGCGCTCGCCGGTGAGGTCCTCCGTGATCTCGAGCGAAAGCCTGGACGCATCGACCTCGACGTTGGGGAAGTGCGCTCTCCCATTCGCGTCCGTCGTGCCCTGCTTGCCGCTGCCCTCGGGGAACGCGAGCTCGCACGGCACGCCGGGCAGAGGCGCGCCCGAAGCGTCCTGCAAGATGACCTCGAAATACGGCAGCGGACAGTTGGTGACGAGACCCAGGGGTTTATTGCGGCCGTCGCGGCGCGCCTCCGCGTCGAGCGCCGCGAACGACTCGGTCGCCGAGGGCGTATCGGGAGTCGCATTGGGTGTATTCTCCCAGTCGCTCTTTTCGAGTCCCATTGCGAGGCTCCTCAAACGTTTCTGCGGCGCAGCTCGCGTCGCGCCAGCGCATTCAATGCATCGAGCTTTTGCCGTGGCGAATGGCCATTCTGGCGAATGGCCAGCGCCGCGGAATCTTCGAGCCCCCCCAGCGCGAGTGAAACATTGAGCAACTGGAGCAGGGAGCTCTCGTCGTCCAGACCCATCGAAATGCCTTCTCGCAGGGTTTGCTCGACGCTTGCTCGGAGCGAAGCGCGGGGCATCGTCTCCGCGACTTGCGGCCAGAAGCGATCGACTTGTGCGACGGCATCCGCGACGAAAGCGTCGAAGCGCGCGGCCGCGAGGAGTGAAAATTGTTTCTCGCGGATTTTGAACATTTCACCAATATTCTAACTTTCCTGACACTCACCGTCAATCGCACTGCACTCGTTGCGTCTGCTGGCGTGCGTCCTCACAGGCCCGCTTTCGCGGCGACCTCCTCCACGACATCCCGAGGCAGGTTGAAAGCGTCCACGAGCGCCTGTCGGACAGGGGCGGGAACCGGGGGCTCGCGCGCCTCGAGGACCCCGAGAAGGCGGTCCGACAGGGCGAGCAGCTCGCGGCCCTGGCGTGCCAGCGATTGGGCGAAGGGACGGAGTTCCACCTCGACACGCGGCGTGAGGACCCTCCCGCCCGCGCTCCGGTCCTCCATGGCCAGGACCTCCCCACGACGCCAGAGCTGGAGGCGGGACTCCTCCCAGGGCCCGGCCTCGGCCGCCTCCGCGCCATCGAGCAGCTTTCGCAGCGCGAAGAACCAGCTCCACGTCATCCAGAACTCGTCGACCGAGGCCTCGTCACTGAAGGTCACACCGTCGACTTCAATGAAGAAGCCGCCCTGGAAGCTGCAACAACCCACCTGGGTATGTCGGAGGAAATCGTCGACGACCTCCTGCTCGAGCCCCTCGAGGTCCGCGAGCGCAAGCCACTTCGACTCAACGAGCATGCGGAAGACGGCGCGGAACGTCGAGGGTGCCATGCGGGATGATTGTACCGCTCGCCCGCCTGGTGGCGGACGCCGCTGTCGCTCCCACCCTCCGAGGGCCACAGGCTCGGTCTCCCGAGGCCCGGCCCGGCCGGTGGCCGGTGCGGCTGTTCAGGGCCTCAGCCCAGGACTGAGCTCATGCCCAGCGGTTACAGTGCCGCCATGCACGCCTCCTGGAAGCGCAACACGGCCCTGTTCCTGGGCAGCCAGGCCCTCTCACTGCTCGGCTCCTCCCTGGTGCAGTACGCGCTCCTGTGGCAGGTGACGCTGCAGACGCACTCGGGCGTCATGATGACGCTCTACATCGTGGCCGGCTTCCTGCCCACGTTCCTCCTCTCTCCCTTCGCGGGTGTCTGGGCCGACCGGTACGATCGCCGCAAGCTCATCGTCTTCGCCGATGCACTGATTGCGCTGGTGACGCTGACGCTGGCCGTGGTGTTCACCCTGCGCGGCACGGAGCTGTGGCTCTTCTTCCTGGCCGCGGCGGTGCGTTCCGTGGGCACCGCCATCCAGCAGCCGTCGGTGGGCGCGCTGCTGCCGCAGCTGGTGCCCGAGGACCAGCTGATGCGGGTGAACGGCATCCAGGGCACGCTCAACTCCGTCAACATGCTCGGGGCCCCGGCGCTCGCCGGCTTCCTCATGTCCGTGGCCCCCCTGCAGGTGCTCTTCTACGTGGACGTGGTGACGGCGGCCCTGGCCATCGTGCTCGTGGCCTTCTTCGTCCGGGTGGAGGCGCGTCCGCGTGCGCCGGTGCAGGAGGGGGCCTCGCAGCTGAGGGAGATCCGCGACGGCTTCGGGTACATCCGCGGCCACGCGCACCTGGTGCCGTTCTTCAGCTACCTGGGGGTCATCGTGGTGCTCATCACGCCCGCCGCGTTCCTCACGCCACTGCAGACGGCGCGCAGCTTCGGGGGCGAGGTATGGCGGCTGACGGCCATCGAGATGGTCTTCTCGGTGGGCATGATGGCGGGGGGCGCCGCGCTCGCCGTGTGGAAGGGCTTCGGCAACCGCATGCGGACCATGGTCGCCTCCAACCTCATCATGGGTGCGTGCACCCTGGCCCTCGGCGTGGTGCCCCACTTCGGGGTGTACCTGGCGTTCATGGCGCTCTTCGGCGTGGCGCTGCCGCTCTACAACACCCCCGCCGCGGTGATGCTCCAGGAGAAGGTGGAGCCGGCCTACCTGGGTCGGGTCTTCAGCGTGATGACCATGCTCTCCACCGCGCTGATGCCGCTGTCCATGCTGCTCTTCGGCCCCCTGGCGGAGGCGGTCTCCATCGATCGGCTCCTGCAGGTCACCGGTGTGCTCGTGCTCCTCCTCGGCCTGCTCGCGCCGCTGCACCGCCGGCTGATGTCCTTCGGCGAGCCCAGGCATGCCCTGCCCGAGGCCCAGCCGGCACGGGCCCCCAGGGGTCCTGTGGAGGAGGAGGGAGGGTAGGGCGGCAGCCCCACCAGAAGGCCACCGCCGGCGCTACGCTCCCCGCCCATGCGCACGCTCGCGCTTCCCACCGACGCCGTCATCATCGCGTATGACCCGAAGGACGGGCTCGGCACCCTGCGGACCTCGGAAGGAGAAGAGCGCTTCGGCTGTCTACGAGCCCGGCGCCTGCTCACCGAGCACGTCTCTTGACGCTGGCGGAGGAAGTTTCAACCTGATTCCCGCTGATGCGTCTGCCAGATTGCCCGCAGGAGACATCATTGCCTTCCACCCCCCCGCCCTCCCTGGTCACAGGAACAGAATACGAGCGTCTGCTCACCAGCCTCCGGCTGAAGAGTCCCTGGGCGCTCGAATCCCACACCCCGATCGCCGCTGAAGCAGGCCCGAACGAAAGGCAAACGGAGGCATCCGTGCGCGAGGGCAGGGGAGCCCCGGGTCCCTGGCGGTCGGCGGTGGACTGGATTGACGAGCAGTCGCGACTGCATGGCGAGCGCATCGCGCTCTCGGACGCCTCCGTCGATGTGACCTACGCGCGGCTGCGGTCGCGCACGCAGGCCCTGGCTGAAAGGCTCCGGGCACATGGGCTGGGGCGTGGAGATGTGGTCGCGCTCGTCCTGGATCGAGGCCCCTCCTTCATCGAGCTCGTGCTTGCCGTCTGGCGGGTCGGCGCGGCCTACCTTCCGCTGGCCCCCGCGCATCCGCCCTCCTGGCGGCAGGACATCATCCAGCGCGCCGGGGCCAGGCTCGTGGCCGGCCTGTCACGTGACAGCGCCGTTGCAGGCCTGCCCTTCTTCGACCTCGGAGAGGCGTCCCCTGCTGTAGCGCCAGAGCCCGAGGAGGTCGTGCTCGCACCGGAAGACCTCGCGTACATCATCTGCACCTCCGGCTCGACCGGTGAGCCCAAGCTCGTCATGACCGAGCATCGTGGCGTCGCGAATCTCATCCACGCCCAGCGCGACTTCCTCGGCACGCTGGGGCCGGACGCTCGCGTGCTTCAGTTCTTTCATCCCTCTTTCGATGCCTCCTTGTTCGACCTCTTGATGGCGCTCCCCAATGGAGGGCGCCTGGAGACCATCGACGAGTCGCGCATCTCCGGTGAGCCCCTGGCGGAGGTCCTGCTGAATCGCCGCATCACCCATGCGGTGCTTCCCGCGACCGTCCTTCGCACCCTGCAACCCGGCCGATTCACCGACCTTCGGACGGTCATGAGCACCGGCGACGTCTGCCTCCCGGAGACCGCTCGGCAGTGGGGCGCATTCCACCACTTCGTCAACGGCTACGGCCCGACCGAGGTGACGGTGGCCAGCACGCTCCACTCCGCGGGCCCCCAGGACTCCGAGCGCGTCTCCATCGGCCGGCCCATCTCCAACTCCCATGCCGTCATCCTCGACGAGCACCTGCGGCCCGTCCCCGATGGGACTCCCGGAGAGCTGTGCCTGGGTGGCGAGGGCGTCGGACGCGGCTATCTCGGACGCCCCGCGCTCACCGCCGAGCGCTTCATCCCGGATCCCTTCTCCGCTCTTCCAGGACGTCGCCTGTATCGCAGCGGCGACATGGGCAGGGTGCTACCGGACGGCAGCCTCGAGTTCCTCGGCCGGCGCGATGACCAGGTGAAGGTCCGCGGGGCGCGCATTGAGCTGGGGCAGATTGAAGCAGCGCTCATCACCCTCCCAGGCGTGCGTGACGCGGTCGCCCTCATCGACCGCACGGGAGAGCGTCTCCTGGGCTACGTGCTCCCGGTCGACGGGGCGGTGCTCCTGGTGGACACACTGCTCGCGGAGCTCCGGCGTCGGCTCCCTGGCTACCTGGTGCCAGATGTATTGGTTCAAGTCGATGCCTGGCCCCTGACCACGAGTGGCAAGGTCGACCGTGCCCGGCTGCCACGACCGCGGCGCTCGGAGCGCACCGACTACCAGCCGCCCCAGTCGCCCGTGGAAGTCGCACTGGCGGCAATCGCGGCGGCGCTGCTCGGGATGGAGCGGGTGGGGCGCCACGACAACCTGTTCGAGCTGGGAGGACACTCCCTCTTCGCCACCCAGCTCGTCGCCCGGGTGCGGCGCGAGCTGCGGGCGCACATCGAGTTGAGCGCCGTCCTCCAGGCGCCCACGGTCGCGGAAATCGCCGCGCGGCTGGGTGAACGGCAGGACGTGGGGGACCCGGGCCCTCGGGTGGCGGAGGCGGGGGCCGCGCTCGTTCCCTCCTTCGGGCAGCAGCGGGTGTGGCTGATGCACAAGCTCAACCCAGACGCCCGGGCCTATCACTCCCAAGCGGTCCTCCGTCTCGCGGGCGACCTGGACCTCCCTGCGCTTCACGCCAGCCTCACCGACATCGTCCGCCGCCACGACGTGCTCCGCTCCCGCTTCCCGGAGGTCGACGGAGAGCTGCGCTGCGAGCTGGAGCCGCCCTGGGAAGTACAGGTCCCTCTCCAAGACCTCAGCGCAGTGAGCGCGGAGCAGGTGGCCTCACGGGTGGGTGAGGCCATTCGCGACGGGGTCCAGGCCCATTTCACCCTTGCCGAGGGCAGACCGTTCCGCTGGCTCCTCCTCAAGCTCGGCCCCCAGGAGCACATCTTCGTCCATGTCGAGCACCACGTCGTCCACGACGGCTGGTCCTTCAACCTCTTCGTCCGCGAGCTGCTCAACGGCTACACGGACCACGTTCGCCACGGACAGGTGCGGCGCCCCGACCTCGTCGTCCAGTACTACGACTATGCCCGCTGGCAGCGGGAGTGGTGCGCCACCGAGGCCGCCGACGCCCAACGCCGCTTCTGGCGTCAGGCACTGGAGGGCGCCGAGACGATGCTCCAGCTCCCACGGCGCTCGGCTCCGGAGGGGAGGCGGTTCCGGGGCGTGGGGCCTCGAATGGAGCTCGACGGCGAGCTCTCGCGGAGCATCCAGGCGCTGGCGGACCGGAATCACACCTCGCTCTTCACCACCCTGCTCGCCGCCTTCTTCGTCCTGCTTCACCGCTACACCGGCTCGCGCGACCTGCTCGTCGGCTCCGCCGTCGCCAACCGCCGCTGGCAGGACACCGAGAGCCTGCTCGGCATGTTCGTCAACACGGTCGTCATGCGCGGCCAACTGCACGCAGACCCTTCCTTCGAGGAGTTCCTGGCGCGGGTGAAGCGCAATGCCCTGGATGTCTATGACCACCAGGAGCTGCCCTACGAGATGATCTTCGCGGAGTCACCCGCGCGTCACCAGGGTGGGCTCAATCCGTTGATCCAGGCCATGTTCAACTTCCACGACACGTCGGTGGGCGCTCTCGATGCGGCCCCGCTCGATGTCACCATCGTCGAGGGACTCAGCAACGGCTCGGCCAAGTTCGAGCTGTCCGTCGTCGTGGTGCCCCGCTACGCGGAGCCAGGGCACATCAGCAAGCTGGCCGGGGACATCGTCCACATCCCCCGTTCCGACACGCCGCTGCGCTCCAGCCCCCGCTCGTCCCTGAGCGGCCTCCTGCTCGCCTGGGAGTTCGACTCCGACCTCTTCGACGACTTCTTCATCACCGGCATGCTCTCCGCCTACCAGGAGCTGCTGCACTCCATCGTCGCCGCCCCGGAGACCCGCGTGTCCAGGCTGGCGCTGCTGGACGCGGCGGCCTGGCGAGCCCTCATCGTCGCGGGGCCCCGGCGGGATGCGCCCCCGCGATGGGTTCCAGACCTCGTCGACCTCCAGGCCCGGCGCACGCCCGATGCGCCCGCGGTGACCTCGTGTCAGCCGCCCATGACCTACCGCACGCTCACGCGCGAGGCGGAGCGACTGGCGCGCCACCTTCGAAGGATGGGCATCGACCGCGAGGACCTGGTCGCGGTGTGCGTGCCCCGCTCCGAGCAGCTCGTCGTGGCACAACTCGGCGTGCTCAAGGCCGGAGCGGCCTTCCTCCCGCTGGACCCCCACCATCCCCTCCCTCACCTGGAGCGGCTCATCCGGGAGGCCGGAGCCCGCGCCCTGGTCACCACGGAGAACCTGTCCGGAAGGCTCACGGAGCTCCCGGTCATCGTGCTGGAGGAAGTCACCGACGCGCCCGAGATGCCCCTTCCCGCGGGAAGCCCTTCTGACCTCGCGTACGTCATCTACACCTCCGGTTCGACGGGCCGGCCCAAGGGCGTCCAGGTCGAGCACCAGTCGGTCGTGGCCCTGCTGCACGAATCGGACACGCTCGAGCTGGGGCCGGGCAAGACGGTGTTGGCCCTGACGTCGCCTTCCTTCGACCCCTCCGTGCTGGAGATCTTCGGGGCGCTGATGAACGGCGCGGCGCTCCACTTCCTGCCACATGGATGGGACGTGCGCGGCCTGGCGCGCGCCCTCACCGGCACGTCCATCACCCACGTGGTGATTCCCCCCTCGGTGCTTCCCCAGTTGGTAGCCGAAGCGCCCGAAGCCTTCGATGCCCTGGAGCGGGTAGTCATCGGCGGGGATGTCTTCTCCCCGGACGTGTTCCGCGCGCTGAAGCACAGGGGCTTCACGAAGGCGACCAACGTCTACGGCCTCACCGAGACGACCATCATGGCCAGCGGCCACCGGCTCGAGGACTGGCGCGACACGGGCGCCGCCAGCGTGCCCATCGGCCGCGCGCTGTCCGACGTCCACCTCGTGGTGCTCGATGAGCACTCGCAGGTGGTGCCGCCGGGCGTGGTCGGGGAGCTCCACATCGGTGGGCCCGGCATCGCGCGAGGCTATCGCGGCCTGCCGGAGCTCACCGCCGAGCGGTTCGTGGCGGACCCGTTCGGGCCGGTGCCCGGCGGACGGCTGTACCGCAGCGGGGACCTGGGCCGGTGGCTTCCCGGAGGCGTCCTCGAGTTCGTGGGGCGCGCCGACGAGCAGGTGAAGATTCGCGGCTTCCGCGTGGAGTTGGCCGAGGTGCGGGCTGGACTCGCCGCGCATCCCGGGGTGACCGACGCCCTCGTGGTCGTCGACCGGACGGGACTGGAGCCCCGGCTCGTCGGCTACGTGGTGGCCACACCGGAAGCAGCGGTGACAGGGCAGGCCGTGCGAGCGGACGCGGCGCACCGATTGCCAGGACACCTCGTGCCCTCGGAAGTCGTGGTCCTCGACGCGTGGCCTCTGAACGCCCATGGGAAGATCGACCGGCGCCTCCTGCCAGCGCCCGGCAGAATCCCCGACGCGGTCTTCACCGCACCGAGAACCGAGACCGAGACCCGGATCGCGGAGCTGGTCGCGGAGTTGTTGACCGTGGCCCGGGTGGGCGTCCACGACAGCCTGCTCGCGCTGGGCATGCATTCGTTGCAGGCCATGAGGCTCGCCTCGCGGCTGAGCAGGATGGTGGGTCGGGAGGTCGGTCTCGCCACGATTCTCGTGGGGCCGACTGTCGCGCAGCTGGCCGAAGCGCTCACCGCGCTTCCGTCCGCGCCCACCCCCATCAAGCGGCTGCCCCGCGCATGACGAACGCGTTTCCCATGTCGTTCGCGCAGCAGCGCCTGTGCTTCCTGCACCGGGTCGACCCGACGGGAGCCGCGCACAGCGCGGCCCGCTGCTTCCGCGTGACGGGGCCGCTGGACACCGAGGCCCTGCGTACGGCCCTGGAGGCGCTGGTGGCCCGGCACGAGCCCTTGCGGACCGTCTTCCCACTCGGGACGCACCAGCACGTGCTGAAGGAGGCCCGGGGGGACATGCGGGTGGTGGACGTGGCGACCGAAGCCGAGGCGCTGCGTCACGCCGAAGCCCTGGTGTCCCAGCCGTTCGACCTCGAGCATGGGCCGCTGCTGCGGCTCGCCGTGCACAGGGTGGATTCGGAGACGCACCTCCTCGTGTTCTTCGTTCACCTGTTGGTGGCGGATGGCTGGTCGCAGCAGGTCTTCTTCGAGGAACTGGCCATCGCCTATCAGGCGGCCGTCACCGGAGAGCCCACGACGCTTCCCGAGCTTCCCGTGCAGTACGTGGACTGGGCGGCCTGGCAGCGTGAGCAGCTCACCGAAGCGCGGCGCGCGGAGTTGTCGCGTTGGTGGCGGCAGCGACTGTCTGGGATTCCCCTCGTGCTCGACCTGGTCCCGCCCCGCCCCGCGCTGGGACGAGGACAGCGCATGCACCGGGTCCTCTCCGCCGAGCTCACCTCGGCGGTACATGCCTTCGCGAGCGCCGAGCGGCAGACGGTGTTCACCGTGCTGTCCGCCGCCTGCGGCGTCGTCCTCGGGCGCCACGCGGGCCGGCAGCAGGTCTTGCTGGGCCTGGCCGTGGCCAACCGGGACCTGCCCGAGGTCGAGCGGGTGCTCGGCTTCTTCGTCAATACCGTCGTGTTCCAGGTCGACCTGCGCGGCAACCCGACCTTCCGCGAGCTGCTCGCGCGGGTCTCCGAGGCCACGGCCGCCGCGTACGCCCACAAGGACCTGCCCTTCGAGCAGCTCGTCGCCGACCTCGCACCCCCGAGGAATCCGACGCGGTCGCCCGTCGTCCAGGTCAACTTCGCCTACCATCCGACCGGTACGGCCGGCGTGCTGGGATTGCATGGCTGCACAATCACCGAGCCACGGTGGGATCTCCCCACGGCGAAGTTCGAGCTCACCCTTCGCGTCGAGGACCGCGGCGACGGCACGTGCACCGTCTGGGCCGAGTTCGACGAGAGCCTGTTCGACGCTCCCTTCATCGACGACCTGCTGACCTTGTATGAGGAGGTCCTGCGCGCCGCGGCTCCGGAGGTGCCTCTGTCGAGCCTGCGCCCGGCTCACACCCCGACCGAACAGCGCCTCACCCGCATCTTCGCCGACGTGCTGGGGGTCGCGGCGGTGGACCCCCACGACGACTTCTTCCGCCTCGGCGGCCATTCCCTCCAGCTCATCGACGTCGCGGCCCGAGTCCGTACCGAGCTGGGTCGCGACCTCGGGCTGCGAGAGCTGTACCAGAACCCCACCGCGGCGGGAGCCGCCGCTCGGCTCGAGCGAACTGGAGCATCACGATGACCGATTCCTATCCATTGCCCAAGGACTGGCAGCATCCCCTGGATCCTCCCCCCGAGTACAAGCGACTCAGGAAGGAGGCTCCGGTGTGCCCCGTTCGCACGTGGGATGGCAACACGCCGTGGCTCCTCACCCGCTACGAGGACGTCCTCGCGGCGCTGGGTGACCCGAGGCTGAGCCTGGACTCCTCGCTGCCCGGATTTCCTCACACGTCGCCCGCCTCCGCGGCCCGCCAGGGTCGGCCCCTCCCATTCCCGTTCCTTCCCGACGCGGAGTACCGGGCGCAGCGGGCCATGCTCGTACCGGAGTTCGCGCCACGACGGATGGAGGCCCTGCGCCCGCGAATCCAGCAGACCGTCGACGAGGTCCTCGACGCGATGCTGGCCGGGCCCCGGCCGGCCGATCTGATCTCCGCCTTCGCGCTTCCCGTGGCCATGCGTGTCATCTGCGATTTTCTCGGCGTATCCCGAGAGGACGCCGACCACCTGCACGTCATCAGCCGCACGATTGGCTCCCGCTCCTCGTCGCGCGAGGTGGCCGAGAAGGCCCTGGACGAGCTGGATACCTACTTTCAACGGCTGGTGGAGGCGAACCTGCGCGAGCCCACCGACACGCTCGTGGGTCGCGTCGTGGCCGAGCACGTGCTGCCGGGAAGGCTGAGCGTGCCGGACGCCACCGCCATGTTCCACGCGCTGTTCTACGCCGGGCACGGACCGTCCGGGTACATGGTGGGAATGGGCGTGCTGGCCCTGCTGCTCCACCCGGACCAGCTCGACAGGTTCCGAGCCCTGGAGACGCCCGACGCCCTCTCCGCCGCCGTCCAGGAGCTCCTGCGCTACGTCACCGTGTCCCATATGGGTCGGCAACGCGCCGCCACGGAAGATGTCACCATCGGTGGCCAGCTCATCCGCGCCGGAGAAGGCGTCCTCGCCCAACCGGATTCGGCCAACCGCGATGAGACGGTCTTCCCGGAGCCGGACCGCCTGGACCTCCACCGCGAGCCCTATCGCAATTTCGCCTTCGGCCACGGCATCCACCTGTGCACGGGTCGCACGCTCGCCATCGTCGAGCTCGAGGTGACATTCCACACCCTGTTCCGGCGCATCCCGAACCTGAGACTGGCCGTGCCCCTGGAGCAGATTCCCTTCAAGAAGGACGAGAACCTGATCGGCGCCCACGAATTGCGGGTCACCTGGTAGTCCTCAGGGCGCCGCGGGGTTGTCCCAGACGCTGGTGAAGGCGGCGCCGAAGTAGATGCGCGCCGCGCCGCGGTCATCGAAGGGCACCGGCACCATCGCCGCGAGGCAGGAGGTGTCCGGCGGCGCATGAGGGTTCTGAATGAAGCTCGCCGTGACCAGGTGCCCGCAGCTGGGGTTGCCCGGCAGTGTGGTGGGCGAGTTGAAGCCGACGCTGTGCCCCACATGGGGGAAGGTGACGAAGGTCTGGTTCGGCGCCCGGTAGCGCCGCGCCGCGACGAGTGCCGACTCGTGGCTCGTCATCGGGTCCAGGGTGCCGTTCATCATCAGCAGTGGCACCTTCACCCGGGGCCACCGCGTCGCGGAGTGGCTGGAGTACTTCGGCCACTGCACCGAGATGTCGGCCCGGTCCACGCCCCAGTCCAGGCTGAAGGTGGCGGACCCGGCGCGCTGGCGCAGGGTGGCGGGGCTCGGGGCGGGTGACTCCCAGAGCTCGGAGAAGTCGATGTTGGCCTCCAGCACCTGGGAGAAGCCATAGAGCTCGAAGGGCTCGAAGTAGAGGCTGAGGAAGTATCGCAGCGCCTGGACGTCGGCGGGCGCGCAGCGCTCCAGCCGGTAGGGGATGGCCAGCGACAGGACACGCAGCCGCCAGGTCATGAACATCCCCGCGAGCGACTTGCGCAGCAGCGGGCGCGTGAAGCCTGACTCGGCGCAATGGCCCTGTGCCATCCTGTCCGAGATGGCCTGGATGCGCGCCCACGGGTCCGCTCCCAGCCGTGCACGGCAGCTCGCGTCCTGGGCGCACAGCGCCGCATAGCCCCGGGCGGCGGGGTCGAACTCGAGGTCCGTCCGTGACACGAAAGTCTCTCCCGGAGACACCACCGAGTCCTGGATGACGCCGTCCGCCTGACGGGGAAAGAACTCCAGGTAGCGCCACGCCCAATAGGTTCCGTAGGAAAGGCCGTAGAGGAAGACGCGCTGGTTGCGCCCCCGGACGCGCTCGATGAGCGTGCCGAGGTCCATTGCCGCCTGGCTCACATTGAAGTGGGCGAGCTTGTGGCCCCAGCGCGCCCGTACCTCGGCGAGGCAGTCCGGCCATTCCTCCTGCGACAGCTCGCTGCCATTCGGGCTCTCCAGCTCCTCGCCCGCGCAGGTGAGCCCGGCCGAGTTCCCGGTGCCGCGGTGGGCGGGGAAGTAGAGGTCCACTCCGGGGAGGACCGCCGCGAGCCGCTCCGCCTGTCCGAGGTACAGCCCCTCGCCGGAGCCGCCCGGGCCTCCGTCGAGAATCCACAGCTGGGGCGCGTTGGGAACGCCGGACAGCTTGCGCGCGACGAAGATGGGGAGGCTCTCTCCGCGGGGGCGCTGGTGGTCCAGCGGCATCGCCACCGTCGCGCACTCCGCGCCCTCGTAGGACTCCGGGCACGGGCCCCAGACGACGGGCTCGTTCCTGCGTCGCTCCGTGATGTCCTCCTGGGCCAGCGAAGGGGCGCCCAGCCCCATTGCCAGACAGACTCCCGCTGTCCTCGATACCGCTCTCGCGCTCCAGACCATGGCCGCCTCGCGTGGAAGACCGGCCGCTCTCACGGCCGGTGGGTGAAGGCGGGCATCATCGGAGGGCGGGAGACGTCGGTCCAAAGACGCTTTCCGGCCAGGAGTCGGGACTGTATCCCGATTGCATCAGCAGTGCCGATTGCGCGAGATTGGGCCCTTTTGCGCAGAAGGCTCAGGGGGCGCGCGAGCCTGTTGCTTCTGAGGGTTCAACCCTCCGAGCGCAGCACCGACATCGGGTCCACACGCGAGGCACGTCGGGCCGGCAGCCAGCTGGCGAGCAGGGCCACGCAGAGCAGGAGGAGCGCCACCGCCGCCAGGACGAGCGGGTCCGTGGTGCTCACGCCGTACACGAGCCCCGCGAGCACACGGCTCAGCCCCACCGCCCCCACCACGCCGAGCACCACCCCGAGTCCCGCGAGCAGCACCGCCTGGCGGAGCACCAGCCCCAGCACGTCCCCCGCTGTCGCCCCCAGGGCGAAGCGGATGCCGAACTCCCGCGTGCGCTGCGCCACCGCGTAGGACACCACGGCCGCGAGCCCCGCCACGGAGAGCAGCAGCGCCACCGCGCCGAAGGCCCCCAGCAGCAGGAGGCTGAAGCGTCTCGAGGCCAGTGAGCCCGTGAGCAGGCTCTCCATCGTGCTCAGACGCATCGGCAACTCGGGAGCAAGCTCGCGCAGCACCGGCCGCGCCGCGGCAACCAGGGCCGTGGAGCCCACCGGGCCGTACACGGCGAGGTGGAAGCGGGAGAAGGCCCGCGTCCGCTGCCGGGAGCAGCCATAGAACATGGGCCTGGGCTCCTCATCCAGGCCGCGCTCGCGCACGTCCGCCACCACGCCGACGATGGTGAAGGGACGCAGGTCGCCGTCCATGTTGCCGAACTGGATGAGCTTGCCCAGCGGGTCCTCGTGAGGCCAGCGGGCCTTCGCGAGCGACTCGCTGATGACCGCCACGTGCGGCGCATCGAAGGTGTCGCGCTCATCGAACAGGCGCCCACGCACCCGCGGGATGTCGAGCGCGTGGAAGTAGCCCTCGCTCGCCACGCGGTACTCGGCGGAGCCCGTGCGCTCGGGCTCCCGCGCCAACCGCCCGAAGTCATCGAAGCTTCCCACCTCGTCGGGGCGGTTGAGCACGAGGAAGGTGCCATCGCCCCCCTCGCTTCCCTCGAGCGGGAAGACGCTCACGGCCCCCACCGCGCGCACGCCGGGCAGCGCGCCCAGCCTCGTGAGCAGCTGCTCCTGCAGTTGGACGTTGCGCAGCCCCTGCGCCGTGTCCTCGGCCGGAGGAAGCACGAGGCCGACCACCGCGACGTCCTCGGTGCGATAGCCCGGGTTCAGCGAGAGCAGGCTCATCATGCTGCGTCCGAGCAACGCCGCCCCCACCAGCAGGACCAGCGCGAGCGCGAGCTGCCCCACGACCAGGGCACGGCGCATGCGGTCGGCGCCCCCGCCCCCCGTCTGCGTGCGCCCCGCCTGCACCAACGCGGCCCACGGGCTCTGGCGCGCCGCGCGCAGCGCCGTCACCAGTCCCAGTCCCATCGCGAGCAGCAGCGACAGCCCCAGCGCGAAGAGGAGCGCCGTGGCGTTCACCTCCACCTCCCCCACGCGCGGCAGGTGGCCCGGCTCGAGCGCGAGCAACGCGCTCACACTCCAGGTAGCGAACACGGCTCCGAGCGCTCCCCCCGCCAACGACAACAGCAGCGACTCCGTGAGGAACCGCCGCACCAGTGCGCCGGGTCCCGCCCCCAGCGCCACGTGGACGGCGAGCTCGCGCCCGCGGGAGGCCGCGCGGGCGAGAAGCAGGTTGGTGACGTTGGCGCCCGCCACCAGCAGCAGGAAGGCCGCGGCCCCCAACAGCATGTAGAGCGTGGGCCGGACCTGTCCCACCAGGCTCTCCCGGAGGGGCACCACGGCGATGTCTCGCATGCGGGTGTCCTGGCCGTGGAGCTCCGCGAGCGCCCGGGCGATTCCGGTGAGCTCCGCTCGCGCGGCCGCCACGTCGACACCCTCCGCCAGCCGGCCCACCACCCGCCAGTTGTGCGCGGTCCGGCTGGGCAGGCGCGCCTCCAGCTCGCGTGGAATCCACAACTGAGTGCCCACCGGGTAGTCGAAGGACTCGGGCATCACCCCCACCACCGTGTAGGCGCGCCCCTCGAAGGTGAGGGTTCGAGCCAGGGGAAGCGGCCGCGAGCCCAGGTACCGCTTCCAGAAGGCCTGGCTCACCACCACCACGGGAGCGCCTCCCGCCTGCTGCTCGTCCCCGGCGAACAGACGCCCCTGGACCGGCTGCACGTCGAAGGCGGGGAAGAAGTCGCGAGAGGCGAGCGCCATCATGGCGAAGGCAGGCTCGTCCGCGCCCGTGACGGCGACACTCGCCGTGCCCGAGACCTGGGCCAGCGCCGCGACGGTGCGGCTCTGGGCCTGCACGTCCTCGAAGTTGGGGTCCGAGAACTGCATCGAGTGGCCGTCGGCCGCCACCTGGGAGAGCTGCACGAGGCGCTCGGGTCGTGGATAGGGCAGGGGACGCAGCAGCACCCCTTCCACCACGCTGAAGAGCGCGGTGCTCGCCCCGATGCCCGATGCGAGCAACAGGATGCAACCCAGCGTGAACCCCGGGCTGCGTCGCAGTGCGCGCAGCGTCTGACGCAATCCACCCCAGTGGATGTCCACGCAGGAAGCCTCCTGGCGCCGGAGTTGGCGCCCGGGGCGGCTACGCGCGCGGCGTCGGATGATTGCATCGCCCTTCGATTCCCGCCGCCTCCTCGGCGGAGCCGGAATGCTGCGAGATACTGTGCGCGTGCGACCCGCTGTGCCGCACCACACCCCACGAACCGTTGAGGTCAGCGCACGTATGTCCAAGACCCAGGCCCCTTCAGGACTCGGTGCCGAGTACCACCCGCTCGACTCTCCGCACCTCGAGAATCCCCACCCGTTCCTGGCGCGTGCACGGCGGGAGGAGCCGGTGTTCTTCAGCCCGGCGCTGGGGTCGTGGGTGGTGACGCGCCATGCGGACATCAGCGCGGTGGTCGCCGATACCGCACGCTTCTCGTCCGCCGAGTCCATCACGGTGGGCGCCGCGACGACGCCGCCGGAGGTGGTCTCCGCGCTGATGGACGGCTATCCCCTGGTGCCCAGCCTCGTCGACAATGACCCTCCAGCGCATGCGCGCTTCCGGAGCCTCGTCAGCAAGGCCTTCACCGGGCGGCGCCTCGCGGAGAAGGAGCCCTTCATCCGCACCCTCGTGGACGAGCTCATCCACTCCTTCCGGCATGAGGGGCAGGGGGACCTGTTCCTCCGGTTCGCTCATCCGCTGTCGTCCAGCATCATCGCGGAGATTCTCGGAATCCCCCGCTCGGACATTCACAGGTTCCGGCGCTGGTCCGACGAGCTGACCACGGTCCTCGCGGCCCATGGACCCGTGGAGCACCAGGTCGTGTGCGCGCGAGGCGTGGTCGAGTTCCAGCGCTATCTCGCCGCGGCGCTCGAGGAGCGGAAGACGTCTCCCCGGGAGGACCTGATGAGCGACATCGTCACCGGGGCGCAGGAGATGACGCCGCCCATGAGCATGGCGGAGCTGGTGAGCCTGCTGATGCAGGTGCACTTCGCGGGACACGAGACGACCGCGGGCCTCATCGTGGGCGCGGTGGAGCTCCTGCTCGAGAATCCGGAGCAGCTGCAGACACTCCGGGACGACCCGGGCCTCATCGCGGGTGCGGTCGAGGAGGCGGTGCGGATGATCTCCCCCGTGCATGCCATGTTCCGTACCGCGCTGGAGGCGGTGGAGATTGGGGGAGTCCCCATTCCCAGGGGAGCCCACATCCGAATCGTCTACGCGTCGGCCAACCGCGACGAGGCCCGCTTCCACGAGCCGGAGCGCTTCGACATCCGGCGGCCTGACGTCAAGAAGCACCTCGCCTTCGGGCAGGGCCTCCATTTCTGCATCGGCGCGCCGCTGGCTCGGCTCGAGGCACGTCTGGCATTGGAGGCGCTGCTCCGGAGTCTGCCGGGGCTCCGGCTCGTACCAGGGCAGAAGCCGGGCTTCCTGAAGAGCGTCACCGTCCGGAGGCACGAGAGCCTCGACGTCGCGTGGGACGTCCAGGCGCTCCAGGGCCTCTGACCAGGCTCCTCACGGAACCTGGGGTCTCTTCATTTCGCCCGTGTGTTGCTCACGGCGAGGGCTGCGGGCCGAACGGCCCCTCGAGGAAGCCCGGCAGCGGCTGCCCACCGGCGGCGCCCACCGCCGGAATCTCCAGCAGGGAGTCATCCGCGAAGCCGTCGCCGTCCGCGTCGACGAGCGATGTGTCGTCTCCAGGGTGGCCGTTCGGCACGAAGAGCTGCGGGTGGTCGAACGGCGCGCGGCGATAGAGCACCCGTTCGTCGGTGAGCGACTCCAGCCACGCGACGATGGCGTCGACCTCCTCCGTCGCCAGTGACGGGACGCCGAGCGGTTCGATGAGCGTCCCGTCCGTCTGCTTGACGGGCGCCACGTTGCCGCCGCGGCTGTAGAGCTCCACGGCCTCGCGCAGCGTGCGCGCGTCGCCGTTGTGGAAGTACGGCGCGGTGAGGGCCACGTTGCGCAGCGAGGGAATCTTGAACGCGCCCTCCACGCCCAGGCCCTTGGACACGGCCGCGCCGTCGAAGGTGGCGGGCAGCTCGCCGGGGAACAGGCGCTTCGTGTGTGACAGCGGGCCGAACGCGTCACTGGCGCCCACGCCCAGGTCATCCGCGGTTGGACGCACACCGACGTTGTTGAAGCCCTTGTCGATGATGTTGCCGTCACGGTTGCGCACCGGCCCGTTCGCCGCGGCGGTGATGCGGCGCACGGAGGCGTCGGTCAGCTCGGCGGACTCGTGGCAGTTCGAGCAGCGGATGTTCGTGGGCCCGCGCGTGCGGTCATTGAAGAGGTGCGCGCCGAAGAGCGCTTGCCGGCTGATGTGCGTCGGGGCGGTGTTCGTCCACGGGTTCAGGGCCGCGTCCGTCGGGACGGGGTGCTCGCGGCGGAAGCGGTCCCACGGCGTGTCGTCCGATACGAGCGTCGCCTCGTACATCTGGATGGCGATGCCGAAGAAGAGGGCGAAGTTGTACTGCATCAGCGTGTACTCCTCGGTCGCCGGGTCGTCGTCCGCGTGCCGGACGACGCTCTTCGTCCCATCCGGCGCCACCTGGATGAGCCGCCCCGAGCGCCACCACACGTCGTGGAAGGCCGCCTTCACCAGGGCGTTGTAGGTCGGCACGTCGAGCCCCGGTCGCGGCCAGCGGCTCATGGAGCCCAGCACGCTGTCCGTCGGGTCCACCTGCTGGAGCGCGAGCGGGCGGACCTTCTCCATCCGCCGGGCCACCTTCCGCGAGCCCTTCGCGAGCGCGCGCGCCACGTCCAGCGGGGTGCGCCCGGGCGTCGCCATCTCCAAATCACTCACGATGGGGCCCACGGCCTGGGACGCGAGGCTTGAGTTCACCAGCTCGACGCGCACCTCCACCGGGTTGCGAGGGTCGTCCGCGCGGAACACCTTCGCGTCCGGGTCCCTCCTGCCCAGGGTGTTCACCCCGTTGAAGACGTTCTCCGCGCGGCCATCCCAGAACTGGCGGTGGTTGAAGACGGCGTTGATGACCGTCGGGGTGTTGCGAGGCTCCACCCGGCGCGCCTTCACGAAGCCCAGGCTGAAGCCCTGTGGGTCCAGTCCCTCGGCCAGCCAGTGCACGCCCTGCGACGAGACGACGTCGTTGCTGTCCGTCGCCGCGTCCAGCGCCCCGCGCACGCCCGGGACGAGCAGCCGCGTCAGCGGGAAGTCGGAGTCCTGGAGCTGGTGGTTCGGCCCACCCGTCGTGAAGGTGAGGTCCGCGCCCGGCGTGTGCTTGAGGCCCGGGCTGAGCTGGTTCTTCGAGCGCGGGTCCGCGCCGGCCCGGAAGTGGCAGCTCGCGCACGCCGTCTTCCCGTCGCTGCCAACCTGCATGTCCCAGAAGAGCGCCTTGCCCAGCGCAATCGCGGCCTGCTCGTCCTTCACGAAGTCACCGAGGTTCGGCGGCTTCGGCACGGCGATGGCGCGCAGGTCTCCCGGCAGGTTGCTCAAATCGCTCGCGGGAGGAGGGTTCTGTACGCGAGGGATGCCTTCCTCCATCGCGCGGGCGGCCGTTCCCAGCCGCCCCTCTGGAGGCGGACCTCCCGCCTCGCCACAGCCCGTGACTCCCACCACGAGGCTTCCCAGCACTGCTCCAACGTACGGCCTGAATGTCATGGACTCCCCCACCCGGCTCTATTCAGTAGCCGGCAGCAGTATAGGGAAGACACTGACAATCAGATTACAGCTGTCACGGAGCGGGGCTCTCCGGGGGCCGCGGGGACCCAAGCCACCGGAGCGCGTTCCTCAACCCGCTGCCCGTTGGCGCCGTCGCTCCGCCGGGGTGGTGAGGCCGTCGCCAGCGCGCGCCCGCGAGCATGGAGCCATCACCGTGCTCGCGGCGCCGGAGCGTCACACGTCCGGCTCGGTGGGCCAGGTGAAGCCACTCGGGGTGGTGCCGTTGGCCTTCATCTTCCGGATGAGGTGATGGTTCATCTTGAAGAGCTGCGCCTTGCTGTCCGGAGTGATGTTCTTCGGATTGGCGAGGTTCGTCTTCTCGTCCGGGTCCCGGGTGAGGTCGTAGAGCTCGTACTCGAACGCACTGCCGTTCGCCGTGAAGTAGGCGGCGTACAGCCATTCCTTCGTCCGCAGGGCTCGGATGTGGCTCGGCATCGTGGCGGGCATTCCGCCGGCCAGCGCCTGGTCATCGAAGGTGAAGTGGATGGAGTCCTGGAGCGGCGCGTCTGGAGCGATGAACAGCGGGGACAGGTCGATGCCCTTGAACTGCCCCGTGTAGTTTCCAAGCACTCCCGCCACCGAGGCGAGGGTGGGCAGCAGGTCGATGTGCCCCGCCAGCTCCCGTGTCACCACGGGGGAAGGGAAGAGCGCCGGATTGGAGATGATGAGGGGGACGTTCAGGGTCTCGTCGTACGCGTTGAAGGTCTTCTCCACGAGCCCGTGGGACATCGCCATCTCGCCGTGGTCGGCCAGCCGGAAGATGAGGGTGTTGTCCTGGAAGCCCTGGGCCTTCAGCGCATCGAGCAGGGTGTTGATGTCCCTGTCGACGACTTGCTGGAGGTACGCGTAGAACTGCGCGTAGCTCGTCCGCTCCGCATCGGTCCACGCGGGGACGTTCCAGTTCTTCCCGCTCGCCTGGAACCAGGCCTGGACGGAGGGCTTCGTCGACAGGTCCTCGTTCCAGGAGTCAGGAGGCTGGAGGGGCAGGTCCTCCCAGTCCGAAGGCGAGTAGCCGGCCGCCTCGTATTGGAATGGCGCCACGTAGACATCGTGCGGGTTGACGAACGAGGCGACGAGGCAGAACGGAGCGCTCCGGTCCACGGTGCGCAGGAAGTCGAGCATGCTGGCGCCCGAGCCAGCGGGCTTCTCCCCGGAGCCGGTGACAGTCCCCAGGTAGCGGGCGTCGTTGTTGTATCCGCCCGCCCCCAGGGTGTTTCCCGGTGCCAGCGACGTGCCCGCGTCCGGTGGGTCCCACGGGCCGAAGCCGTGAGCGCTGGGCGTGAACCCGGACGCATCGCCCAGGTGCCACTTGCCCCGGTAGCCCACCTGATAGCCCGCGCCCGTCATCACCTGCGCCAGCGTGGTGAAGTCCGGGCCCAGCGGCTGTGAGCCCGTGCTCTGCACACCGGTCTGCGCGGGGAAGAGGCTCGTCCAGAGCGTGGCCCGGCTCGGCGAGCACATGCAGGTATTGGTGAAGGCCCGCTCGAAGGTCAGCCCGCTCCGCGCGAGGCGGCCGAAGGAGGTCAGGTGCTTCTCTGCCCAGCCCTTGGGCCAGTGACGGAACTGGCGCTGCTGGTCCGTGAGGATGATGAGGATGTTCGGAGGCGTGGAGGCGCTGCCGATTCGCATGGGGCACTCCGGGACGGCGGGGACCCGCCAGTGTACCGCCGGACCCGCCTACGCATAGAGGGCCCCTTCATCGCCGCTCGGGGCGTTCCAGGCCCGTGACAGAGGTGTTGAACAGCTTGCGTCCTCGCGCATAGTGGCGACCGCCTCGTGCCATCGGCTGAGGTCCTGGAGGTTCCGATACGTGATGGGGATGCGCTGGATGATGAGCTGGTCTATTCCGCTGGTGGCCCTCGGCTTCTCCGCGGCTGCTTCCACTCCCACGGAGGCCCCGCCGGTCGCGAGCACGCAGGCCGCCCCGGGCCAGCGTGCTCCGGCTCCGAGCACCCCGGAGGCGCCGCAGCCCGTGGCCCTCGCCTACCAGCCGAAGGACTGTGACCCGGAAAAGGCGCTGCGGTGCACGTGCGTGGGGAGCGTGGGCTCGGCGGAGGCGGCGCTGAAGGAGATTGGCCTGGACGCGCAGACCCTCCGCACGAGCGGCGCGCCCTGCATCCAGGGTGACTTCGACCGCGACGGCAATCCGGACTACGCGTTCCCGGGTGCCAGCTACGGGGCGTGCAACGGGGCCGCCCCCGTGCGCGTCATCTTCACGAAGAAGGGCCTCGTGCGCGAGGTCCAGTCGCTCCCCCGCGAGATGAGCTGCTTCCAGCTCTACCGTCCGAACAAGAAGCCCGGTCGTGACGGCGTGCCGGCCACGAAGCGGGACGCGTTGGTGGATTGGGGCGAGGGCAACGCCACCTGGTTCTATCGCCATGACGGCAAGCGCTGGCTCGCCACGAGCCATGCGTCCGAGGCGAACTAGCACCGCCGGCTGGGCTCCGCTGGCTACATCGTCCGGGACGTGAAGGTCGCCGCCAGCGACACGGCGCTCCCGCGGATCCGGGGCAACGAAAGCGGCTGCCTACTGGCAGTTCGCCGGCTCCTTGCACGAGTAGGTCCGGATGATGCTCATCCGGAAGCCGTCCAGGCGGCTGGGGCCGAGCGGCACGCACGTGCCCAGGCTATCGACGACGTTGCAGCCGCCAGCGGGGCACTTCGCGGCCACCATTTCGGTGAGGAAGCCGCGCGCCTGCACGGCCGCGGCGCCGCAGGTGGCACCCTCGCCATACCGGTTGGCGGTGTAGCGCGTGGCACCGCAGGTACAGGCCGGCGGGCAGTAGGTGCGGACACCGTCACACTCCACCCAACCGCCGCCGTCCGCACCCGAGTTGCACACGCCCGACGCGGAGCCGCAGGTGACGGAGATACCGCTCGCGCAGGTCTGCGACACATCACAGACCAGCGAAGACTCGGCGGACTCGAGCGAGGTGCCCTCCTCGCTCACCCCACCCGCGTTGCAGGCGGCCAGTCCCACCGCCACCACGACGACTCCACAGCGCCAGAGCCAGCTCATTCGAAGGTCCATCCAGTTACAGTAGTACCAGGAGTGAACCCTCATCAACTCCCGGCCTCCGGGTCTGGCCTCCGAACCCCACAAGTGCGTCAGGGGGCCGACTGCAGCGGTTTGCGCTCCTTCACGCAGACCTGGATCAGCTCGAGCATGCTCATGTTGGTGCCGCCGACGTCGAACTTCTGCTCCTTGAAGTCGGGATACCGGTTCTCCAGGATCCGCCCCTCCGCGATGCACTCGTTGAACTGCGCGAGCGCCTCGCTCTTGCGACCCTTGGAGAGGAGCGCCTTCGCCGAGTCATAGGCCTTCCTCGGGCCTTCGTTGAACCGAAGCTGCACGTCGGCCCTCTTCTGGGGCTCCTGCAGCGCCTCTGCCTTCTGGGCGCACTGAGCCATCACCTCCTGGGGCCGGGTGGGGACACCGCCAACGAGCACGTCCACCGTGGCGAGGCTGGCGTTCTCCTTCACCATCCTGGCACCGTCGTCCTGGCAGGCCTTGAGCTTCTCGAGCGCGCTCGCGTACAGCGCGTTCCTCTTGCGCAGGTCCGCGGAGGCCGCGGCCGCCTCCGACGCGGTGTTGGCGGCAGCCAGGGACTCACCGGTCACCCGGCGCAACGCCCGCGCTTGCTTCGCGAACTCGAGCGCCTCGACCAGCTTCAGCCACTCGGCGCGCGCCCGCTCCGCGTACGCCGCGTAGCCCGCGTCCTGCCGCTCCAGCTCCGCGCGCGCCTCGAACATCTTCATGACCTCGTCCACGCTCTTCGAGGCCGTCTCTACGTCGCCGTCGGTCGCCGAGACGCGCTTCGCGGCTTCGAGCTTCTCCTTCGTCGTGGCCAGCCGCTCCGCGAGCTGAGCGCGGGCGTCCGCCGCGGCCAGCACGATCTTCTTCCGATTGACGCGCTCGCTCAGCTCCGCCATGCGCTCCTTCGTCTCCTTGGCGTACAGCGCGTAGTCGCGGTCCTTCTTGACGAAGTGGGCGCCAGCCTCCAGCACCACGCCGATCTGCTTGATGGCGTTCTCTGCCTCCTGGAGCTGCGCCTCCGAGGGCGTCTCCTTCTGGACCTGGCTGACCAGGGCCGCCGCGTTCTTCCGCGCCTCGTCGACCTTCACGCGCTGCTGCTGCAGGTCGACCTCGTACCGGCGCCGCTCCATCGTCGCCCGCCCGTCCTTGAGCAGCTGACGCGCCTCGGCGGCGGCCGGGCTGATGGCGGGGTTCTTCGCGTGAACCGTCTCGAGCGTCTTCTCCAGGACGACCAGCGCCGTCTTCGCCTCCTCGAACTGCTCAGCGGTCACAGTCCGCTTCTCGAGATTGCGCAAGGCCTGCAAGACGTCGGCGCGAGCTGCATCGAGGCTGCGGACCTGGAGTGCCACCTCCACCTCGACGAGCGTGTTCTTCACCTCGGCGAGGTACTGGCCGATGGCCTGGCTCCGCGCGGCCTGCGGCTCGTATTTCTCCACCAGCTTCCGGACGACGAACGCCGCGGTCTTCGCCTCGGCGAGCTGCTCGGGCGTGGGCCTCCTCGCGCGGAGCGCCTTGGCGGCCGCGACGAGCTCCTCATGGGCAGGCCCCAGCTCCACCTTGACCCGGGAGACACCCGCCTGCACCACGAGTTCATCCATCCGGCGCTTCGCCTGGGTGATCTCGGCTCGTGCCTTCTCCGCCTCCGCGCGATACGCCCTGTCGCGCTCCTCGAGCGGCTTGCCCTCCTCGAGCTGCTTCTGCAGCGCCGCAGCCGCCGTGTCGGCGGCTGCGAACTTCTCGTCCGACCAGGCCTTGCCCAGCTCGGCGAGCGCGGTGGACAGCGCCTTGCGGCGCTCGTCCAGGAGCCCTCGCTGCTTCTGTGCCGACTGCTGCAGCCACCGTTCGTCAATCGTCTTCTCGTGACGGGCGATGGTCGCGTCGACCTCGGTGAGGTACGCGGCGAACTTCGGATCCTGGTTCGTCAGGGGCCGGCCCTCGTCCGCCAGCTTCTTGAGCGCCTCCACGGCGGCCCGGGCCTCGTCCATCGCTTTGGGGCCGGGGTCCCCCTGCCCGAGCTTCGCCATGCGCTCGTTCACGGTCGCGAGTGCGCCATCGATGCGCCGGCGGAACTCGTGGATGTGGACCTTGGCTCGGCGCTCTTCGACGTACTGGCGGTGCGTCCGGAGCTCCTTCCGTGCAGCCAGGACCGTCTTGGCGTACTCGAGGTCCTCCGTCTCGAAGCTCGCCCCTGCATTGAGCGCATCTTTCAGCGCTTCCACCGCCGCGAGGGCGGCGTCGAGGTCGGCGTTGCTCGGCGGCTCCTTCTCGATCCGCTGAACCGCCGTCGCAAGGGCCGTGCGGGCACTCTGCACTCGCTTCGATGCCTCCTCGACGGACCTCGCGGTGCCAGCGTCTGGAGACGCGGCAGCTGCATCGGCGGAGGCCAGGAGGAGGAACCCGATAAACATCAACACTGGAGTTCGTACCATTCACGCCAACCTACTACAGCGAGGCTGTGGGAGCCCCGGCATTGTGTCTGCTCAGGCGCTGCGGGCCGCGCCGCCCTGCAGTGGAAGCTCGACGATGAACGTGGCGCCCTGGCCGAGCGTGCTCTCGACCTTCACCGTGCCGCCCAGGGCCTCGACAATCTGCCGGGAGATGTAGAGCCCCAGGCCCAGTCCTCCGTAATGGCGCTCGGACACCGCGCGCTCGAACTTGCCCCAGATGCGCTGGAGGTTCTCCGGCGCGATGCCGATGCCCCGGTCGCTGACCGTCAGCCTCGCGCGCCCGTCCACGGTCTCCACGCTCAGCATCACCGGGTGGCCGGGGCCGTACTTGACGGCGTTCGCCAGCAGGTTCGTCACCACCTGCTCCAGCCGCGAGCTGTCCCAGGTGCCCTCCACCGGCGCGGGAGCGTGGAGGCGGACCTCGCAGCCCGCGCGCTTCACCTCGGTGTCGAAGCGCCCGGCCACGTCGCGCACCAGCGCCGCGAGGTCGCACTGCTGGGGGTCGAGCGTGAGGGCCAGTCGTCCGGCGCCAATGTTCGACACATCCAGGAGGTCGTTCACCAGGCAGGCGAGCCGCTTTACCTGCCGCCGCATGACTTCCACGTGGGGCGCGAGACGCCGGGCCAGGGAGGACTCCGGCTCGGCTCCGGCCGCGCGCGCGAGCGCCTCGAGCTTGAGGGCCAGGGGCGTCAGCGGCGTCTTGAGCTCATGGCTGGCGATGCCCAGAAACTCGTCGCGGGCGCTGACCGCCAGCTTCAGCTCCTCGAGGAGTCGCTCCCGCTCCCGCTCCGCCTCCTTGCGCGCGGTGACGTCCACTCCCACCACCACGCCGTGGGTGATGTGGCCCTGCGCGTCGCGCACGGGCGTCGCGCTGTACTCGATGATGCCCCAGCTGCCGTCGCCCCGGATGACGTGGACGGCCTCGGCCATGACCGGCACTCCGGAGGCCATGGCACGGGGCAGGGGCCACTCGTGGGGTTCGTACGGCCGCCCATCGGCATGGAAGCCCGGGTAGCCGCGGTACTCCTCCGTGTTCCTGGCGGGTGTGGTGGGGCCGCGAATCTGTGCCTCCGCCTGCGCGTTGGCGAGGAAGAGTTTTCCGGTGGGCGCTTCGGCAATGTAGACGGAGTGCGGGAGTTGCTGCAGGACGGCCTGGAGGATGCTCCGCTCGTGCATCAACTGGCGGATGAGCTCCTCCCGCTCGGCCTCTACCCGGACGCGCTCCGTCACGTCCAATGACGCGATGCTGAGGGTGGAGACGCGGCCGGCCTCGTCCAGGACGGGCTGGTAGAACACCTCGAAGGTGAGACCGGCGGTCTGGACGATGGTGGAGAAGGTCTCTCCCCGGAGTCCCCGGAGGAGGAACTCCTGCACGTGGGGCTCGTTCGCGTACATCTCGAGGGCGGACTGTCCCACCACCTGGCCCGGAGACAGTCCCAGGCTCTGGAGCCCCTTGCCCTCGGACACGACGAAGCGGCCATCGGCGTCGAGCACGGCGAGGACAATTGGCCCGCTGTTGATGACGGTCCGCAGCCGCTGCTCCGCCAGCACGAGCTGCTCCTCGGCCTTCCGTTGCCGGGTGACGTCGCGCGCGGAGGCGTAGATGAGGCCCGTCTCCGGCACGGGCACGGAGGTCCAGTTGAGCCACCTCCACCCGCCATCCCTGCACTCGACGCGGACGGTGAGCCCGGGGTCAGCAGTTCCCCGCTTGAGGGCGGCCAGGGTCTCCTCCCCCCTGCCGCGGTCCTCCGGGTGGATGAAGTCCAGAAGGGGCCGGGCGCGGAGCTCCTCCTCGCTCCAGCCCAGGATGCGCGTGAAGGCCGGGTTCACCCGCTTGTAGAAGCCGTCCATGTCGGCGATGCAGAACATGTCCGGCGCCAGGCGGAAGAAGCGCTCGCGTTCCGCTTCGGCCTCCTTGCGCTCGGTCAGGTCCAGCACGAAGGTGGCATTCTGATTCGAGGCGGGCAGGCGGACGCTGCCCAGCATGACGGGCACGCGACGACCGTCCTTGCGCACGTATTCCTTCTCGAAGGTGCTCGCCATGCCGCGGGCTTCGATTTCCTCCAGCGCCCGCAGCGTCACCGCGTGGAACTCCGGTGGGGTGATGTCCATGAAGTTGATGCGGCCCGCCTCCAGGTCCTCGCGGCTGTAGCCCACGATGCGCAGGAAGGCGTCGTTGGCATGGAGGACGCGGCCGTGGTTGTCGGTGAGCACGAGCCCGATGAGGTGGGATTCGAAGATGCTGCGGAAGCGCGACTCGCCGGCCGCGAGCTGTCTGGCCAGCGCCTCCGCGCGCTCCCGGGCTTCGTGCTCCTTGCGGAGGAGCGCATCCCGCTCCCGCTCGGTGCGCTGGAGGGAGCGCGAATGCTCGCATTCCCGGCTGGCGCGGGTGTTCCGCCCGAGGCGCACCATCAAGCACCGCAGCTCGGGCGCATGGCCCTCGCCGTGTTCGAGCGTGAGCACCTTGGTGAGAAAGGGGAGCGCCTGCCCGTTCGCATCCAGGAACCGGAGCACGCCGCTGCGCTCGGTCCGGTGTCGTGTGCTGTCCAGGAAGAGCTCCAGCGCGTCGTCGAGGTCCTCGGGGTGGAGGTGCCTGGCGAGGAAGTCCGCCTCGGTCCACCACTGCTCCAGTGGATAGCCGAGAATCCCGGCGGCATTCGGACTCACGTGCATGAGTTGAAGCGTCACCGCGTCGGCGGCCCAGACGATGACATCGAACTGCCGGGTCCAGTCGGAGAGGCCGCGCTCTTCGGTCCTGGCCTCCGCTGTCATCATTCCTGCTCCCCCTTTGAGCCGCCGAGGTCAGGGCTCTCCGTTGATTCTAAGAATGGTCGACAGGGTTGGATGGAGGGGGCAGGGAGGGGGCCCCTGCGTGGGTGGGTTGCCGGGTGCGTCCGTCGCTCTGGACTCGGCGCCACAGGCTCGGCCGACTCGCGAACAGCTCCGTCGTCCAGTCGATGAAGACCCGCAGGCCGGCGCCCAGCTGTCGCGAGGGTGGGTAGACCAGGAACAGGGGACGGGGTTCGGGCTGCCATCCTTCCAGCACCGGCACCAGCTCACCCGCGGCCAGGTACGGCTCCAACACGAAGTGGGGGGCAATCATGACGCCCAGGCCCGCGAGCCCGGCGGCCAGGTACGCGTTGGTTTCGTTGAGCGTGAGCTGGCTGCGGCCCTGGACCTCGAGCCGCTGGCCATCGCGGATGAAGACGAAGGGGAGCTCCTTGCCGCTCAGTGACGAGAAGTAGCTGACCACCGCGTGCGACGCGCCCGCCAGCTCCTGCGGGTGGAGTGGCGCGCCGTGACGCTCCAGATACCGCAGTGACGCGCATGCCAGATAGCAGAGGTCGCCGAGGTGCCGTGCCACCAGGGAGTCGTCTTTCACGCCACCTCCGCGAATGGCGCAGTCGACGTTGTCCGCGAGGAGGTCCACGGGGCGGTCGCTCACCCCCAGCTCGATGTGCAGCTGCGGGTAGCGCGCGTAGAACGACGGCAGCGCGGGAACGATGAGCAGCCGGGAAATCGTCCCACTCGACTCCACCCGCAGGCGCCCCCGGGGGCCGCGCCGTGTCTGGGCCAGCGTGGCCTCGAGTTCTCGCACCTCTCCCAACAGGCGCAAGGCCTGCTGGTAGTAGGTCATGCCCTCCGGGGTGACCGTCACACGGCGCGTGGTGCGGTGCAGCAGCTTCACGCGCAGGGTCGCCTCCAGCTGTTGAATCAGCCGGGTCACCGCCGTCTTCGGGCGGCCCAGCGCGTCGGCCGCCTTGGTGAAGTTTCCGCTCTCCACCACGCGGACGAAGGCTTCCATCGCCGCGAACCTGTCCATCTTCCACCTCATTGTTTCAGGGGTGAAACGGAGTGTGTGACGAGCGCCTGTTTATCCCAGGGAAGGCCCGGCGCTATCTCATCGCCCATGAAAAGACCTCTGCCCCGCGGTGCCTTCCTCGCTGTCTCGCGCGCCCTCACCCTGCTGGTGCTGGCCGTCGCTCCACTGCTTCCGTCCGCCGTCCAGGCGGCCGCGCCCCAGGTGAGAACCCAGGCACCTGGCTTCTATCGGATGCTGCTCGGCGACTTCGAAATCACCGCGCTGTCCGACGGCACCGTTCCCCAGACCGTGCGCGAGGTGGCGACGCACACGACGCCGGAGCGCGTAGCGGAACTGCTCGCGCGCGACCACCTCGAGGACCCGGTCGAGCTGTCCATCAACGCGTTCCTCATCAACACCGGCACGGCGCTGGTGCTCGTTGACACGGGCGTGGGAGGCTTCTTCGGTCCCGACGTGGGAGGCCGGCTCCAGCAGAGCCTCCGGGGCGCGGGCTATCAGCCCGAGCAGATTGACGTGGTGCTGCTCACGCACATCCATTCCGACCACTCCGGTGGGCTCATGTCCGGCGCGCGCCGGGCGTTCCCCAACGCCGTCCTCCAGGTGCACTCGCGCGAGGCGGACTTCTGGCTCGGTCGCGAGAACAAGGCGAAGGGACCGGTGGACCCGAAGTACTTCGAGGAGGCGCGGGCCATGGTGGAGCCGTACCAGGGTGCGGGGAAGCTGAAGACGTTCGGAAGCGGGGACGCCATCGTCCAGGGCATCCGGGCCGTGGCGACTCCGGGGCATACGCCGGGGCACAGCGCCTACGTCGTCGAGAGCCGGGGGCAGCGGCTCATCTTGTGGGGCGACCTCATGCACTTCGGCTCGGTGCAGCTGCGCGAGCCCTCGGTGACGGTCGCCTACGACGTCGATGCCCGTGCGGCGGCGGCCCAGCGCGCCCGGGTGTTCGCGGAGGCAGCGGGGCGGGGCGACCTGATTGGCCTCGCGCACATGCCCTTTCCCGGACTGGGCCGGCTTGGCACGGAGGGGCGGAACTACCGGTGGATCCCGGCCAACTACAGCTCGGGCCAGCGTTGGCAGGACGTGAAGGGCAGGGCGGAGTAACGCGCTCCTGCCCTCCGACAGGTCACCAACAGACCTGTCGGAGCGGCAGGGGAGGGGTCAGCGCACCTCGAATTCGTAGATGCGCGTCGCCGGGTCGCCGTTCTGGGTCGGGGTGGTCACGTTGAGCTTGATGTAGCGCGCCGACGTGGCGCTGATGGAGTGGGTCGAGGTGCTGGCGGTGTTGTTGGTCACCGTCACCGGGGTGCTCCAGCTGGAGCCGTTGCTGGAGGTCTGGATGGTGAAGGCCCGGGTGTTCCAGGTGCTCGATTCACCGCCCGCGCCGGCATGCTTGACCACGAAGCTGCTGACCGTCTGCGCCGAGCCGAGATCGACCTGCAGCCAGGACGCGGTGGTCAACGAGCAGAACTTGTCGGTGTTGCCGCCGGAGACGCTGCCGTTGACCGCCTTGGCCGGCGTCTCGCTGCTGTTGCAGGCGCTGGAGCCGGTCGCCGGTTTGTTGAGCGCCAGGTTGACGTTGCCGGCGCCGACCGAGACTGTCTGGGTCTTGGTGTGGCTGGCGCCGCCGTTGTCGGTCACCGTCAGGCTGACGTTGTAGTTGCCGGCGCTGGCGTAGACATGGCTGGGGTTGGTCGCCGTCGAGCTGCTGCCGTCGCCGAAAGTCCAGCTGCGCGAGGTGATGCTGCCGTCGCTGTCGCTGGAGGAGTCGCTGAAGGTCGCGACCAGTCCGCTCACGGTGACGCCGAAGTTGGCCACCGGCGGGGTGTTGCCGCTGACCGCGGTGTTGATGGCCGCCGCGTACTGCGCGGTCGTGCCCTGCGCCACGCACTTCTGGATGTCGTCGTACAGCCACATGAAGCCGCCGCCGATACCGGCGGTGCTCTTCCAGGTGCTCATCTTGCTCTGCACCGTGGCCGGACTGTCGCCGCTGCTGCAGCCGGTGCCGTGGCGAGACCACAGGCCCGGGTCGACGGTCATTCCCATCGCGGTGTTCCAGCTCGCCGGATTGTTGCCGGCGCCGCCGTCGTAGACTTGGAGGTAGATGCCGTCGACCGCGCTGCCGAGGCTGTCCCTGAGGCTCCGCCAGAAGCTCTGATTGGTGTAGGGCGCGAAGGTGATTTTGTAGCCCTGGCCAATCAGCATCTGCCCGAACTGGGTGGTCGGGGCGAGGTCGTAGGCGCTCTCGTCGTCGAAGTTGACCGCGTTGGCGCCGGTGGCGGTCTTCAGCGCCTGGAAGTTGCGGTACAGGATGCTGTTGCTGCCGGTGCCGCAGACGAGGGTGCTGCCGCAGCCGGTGGCGGTGCCGTTGACCAGCCTGGCCATGCGCTCGAAGTCGGGGACGCTCCAGGCGCCGATTGACACTTCGATGCGATTGACCGACGTCGGCGCGGTCTTGAGCGTGGCCAGCCGCGTCGGCCAGGCCGGGTCGCCCATGTAGGCCCCGTTCTTGACTACCGGGATGTCGTTGTAGACCAGGTCACCGTTGTCCTCGATGTGGAAGCTCCACAGGATGATGGTGGTGAAGCCCGAGCTGCGCAGGTCATCCATCACCGCGGTGCCGCCGGAATAGAACGGGCCGCCGCCGTAGATCGCCGAATCGGCATGGGCCGCCGGTGCGAGCGCGGTCAGGGCGAGGGCGGCGAGCGCCGGCCAGACCTGGCGGGCGGGACGGAGGCGGGACGAGAGTTGCTTCGACTTCGGCATGGTGCGCTCCTCTGCAATGCGACGGGCCGACATTGCGAGCGCCGAATTCGGAGTGTCAATATTTAAATCGAGTAAAATAGGTAAAATTTGTATAAGCCGTGCGTCGGTCGGATTCTTGCCCGGCCGTTCGGGCACGTCCGCCTCAATGGCAGACAGCTGACTGAGGCGACGGCGGCGACGTCTCCACTGCGCGCGCGTACCATGCGAGGCTGAAGTGCTGCTCGCCAAGGAGGATGCATGGTTGCCCGCCTTCATATCCAAGGTCTCGTGCTGTCGCTGGCACTGGTGTCCACGGCATCCGCCCACGCGGCGGCACCCGGGCCCGAGGTCGGGGCGGTCACCCGCGCCTTCAAGGAACTCGAACGCACGTGCCGCGCTGACGCGGGTGCCCTCTGGGGCGACTCCCTCTGTGCGCCTGTGATGGTGGTGGACGCGCAGAGCCGGCGCTTCATCGCGAGCGAGGCGCCGAAACAGGGAAAGTACCCGGGCCCTCCCTTCACCGGCGACCTGCCGTCGGATGTGACGGTCGCCAACACCGCCACGGAATGGGCGGGCACGCTCTGGGTGCAGCTGCTCTGGCCCCTGCCGGAGGACCCGACGGCCCTGCGCGTGATGCTCGCGCACGAGGCCTTCCACCACCTGCAGCGCCGCCGGGGGCTCACCACGGGAGACAAGGCCAATGCGCACCTCGAAACGGCCCGGGGCCGGACACTCCTGCAGCTCGAATGGCGGGCGCTCGCGCGGGCGCTGGAGTCGCGCGGCGCCACCCGTCGCGCCGCCGTGCAGGACGCGCTCGGCTTCCGCTCGGCCCGTCGCGCCCTCTTCCCGAAGGCCACGGAGGAGGAGCGCGCGCTGGAGCAAAACGAGGGCCTCGCCGAGTACACCGGTGTGCGGCTGGGAGCCTCGAAGGCCGCCGCGCGCCTGGCGCTCGTGAAGACCGCGCTCGCGGAAACCCCCGGGCAGCCCACCCTGGTGCGTACCTTCGTGCACGCCTCAGGCCCCGCGTACGGGCTGCTCCTCGACGACGCGGCCGGCGCACGCTGGCGACGCGAGGCCCTGGAGCGGGCGGACCTGGGCGAGCTCCTGGCCCGCGCGCTGTCCCTGGACACGAAGCCTCCGTCGGAGGAGCTGCTCGCGAGCCGCGGCAAGGCGTACGGTGCGCCGGAGCTGGAGCAGCGCGAGGCCGAGCGCGAGCGCGCGGCCCAGGCCCGGCTCGTGAAGCTGCGTCAGCGCTTCGTGGAAGGGCCGGTGTTGCGGCTGCCGCTCGAGCGCATGCGCATCGAGTTCAAGCCCGGGGAGCTGGTGCCCATCGACGGCGTGGGCACGGTGTACCCGAGTGGGCGCATCGTGGACGCGTGGGGAAGCCTGACGGTGAACTCGGGCGTGCTGGTGGATGAGCGGTGGAAGAGCGCCACGGTGCCCCTCCCTCTGGAGACCCACGGCAACACGCTCTCCGGGGACGGCTGGGAGCTGGAGCTGGCCACGGGCTGGGAGCAGGTGCCGGGAGTGCGCACGGGTGATGTCACCGTGCGTAAACCTCCGGGCTGAAGCGGCCTCCCCATGGCGAAATGGGACTTGGACTTCAGGTCGTTGTCCCTATACGTGAAACATCCATGACCTCCACGACCTCCACCGTGGCCGCCCCGCCTGTTGCAACCAGCGCGCTCCGTATCCCTGGCTATCGGACGTTCCTCATCACGTTCATGTTGGCGATGATGGCCGACAACATCGAGCACGTGATCAGCTACTGGGTGGCGTTCCAGAAGTTCCACTCACCGGCGCTGGGTGGGTTCGCGGTGGTGTCCCACTGGCTCCCGTTCCTGATGTTCTCGGTGCCGGTGGGTGCGCTCAATGACCGGTTCGACTCCAGGCGCCTCATCCAGGCCGGCATGGTGCTCTTCATCACCGCCTCCTTGGGGTGGGGATACTTCTTCGTCACGGACTCCTTGCAGATGTGGCACGCGATGGTGCTCCTCACGCTCCATGGCTGCGCGGGGGTCCTCTGGAGCACCTCCAGTCAGATGTTGCTCTACGACATCGTGGGTCCGAGCTCCCTGACCAGCGCGGTGCGCCTGAATGCGACGGCCCGCTACCTCGGCGTCCTGGTGGGCCCCGGTGTCGGCAGCATCATCATGCGGACGCTCGGGCCGACTCGGGCCATCTTCGTCAACACGCTGTTCTATCTGCCCCTCCTGCTCTGGTTGGTGAGCGCACCCTACGGCCGGCACTTTCGCGCGGCGACGACGGTCCCCAAGCGTGCCGTCCGGGGCTTCGCCGACATCGTGCATACGCTCCGCGACGTGCGCGGGATGCCCGTGGTCGCGCCCATGGTGTTGCTGGCGGGGGCCGCCTCCTTCTTCATTGGCAACAGCTACCAGGCGCAGATGCCGGGCTTCGCCACGGAGCTGGGCCATGGAGACCCCGGCCTGGCCTATACGCTCCTGCTGGGAGCGGATGCGGCCGGTGCGCTGCTCGCGGGCGTCCTGCTCGAGACGCGGGGGACGTGGCTGCCGACGACGGCTGCTTCCGCGTTGAAGATGGCGTTCCTGTGGGGCTGCTCGCTCTTCGCGTTCTCGTTCATGAGCTGGTATCCGGCGGCCATCTGCGTGCTGTTCCTGGCCGGATTCCTCGAGCTCTCCTTCAGCAGCATGACCCAGGCGATTGTTCAGCTGAATGCCCCGGACACCATCAGGGGCCGCGTCCTGGGGCTCTTCAGCATGTCGGCCCTGGGCCTGCGGGCGTTCAGCGGAGTGACGGTGGGGCTCTTGGGAAGCGTGACCAACATCCACGTCTCGCTGTCCCTGTCCGCCCTGGCCTTCGTGATGGTGGCCGGCCTGCTGCTGCTCCGCCAACCCCGGCAGGCGGCATAGTCGCGCGGGGCTCAGCTCCGAGGCGCCTCGTCCGTGGGCGTCTCACCGAAGCGTCCCGCCTCGAAGTCGTGAATGGCCTGGAGGATTTCGCGCTCGGTGTTCATGACGAAGGGCCCCACATGGACGATGGGCTCCCGGATGGGCTCCCCCGCGAGGACGATGAGGCGCGCGTCCTCCTCTGCGCGCAGCGCGAGCTGCTCGCCCTCGTTGGCGAAGACGGCGAGAGACCCCGCGGCGAGCGAGTCACCGTCGGTGGAGACGCGGCCACCGGCGACGAGCACGAAGGCATTGTGATGTGAGGGCACGGGCACCTCGAGCGCCGTGCCCGCCGTGAGCTTCACGTCGAGCAGCGTGATGGGCGTGAAGGTCCGCGCGGGCCCCCGGGCGTCTCCGTATGCCCCGGCGATGACTCGGACCGTGCTGGTGTTGTCTTCACCTCCGACCCGGACGATGGGAATCTGGTCCGCGGTGATGGGCTGGTAGTCCGGCGGGTCCATCTTGCTCGCGCGAGGAAGGTTGACCCAGAGCTGCAGCATGTGGAACGCGCCTCCGCGACGGGAGAATCCGTGCTCGTGGTACTCCTCGTGGAGGATGCCGGACGCGGCCGTCATCCACTGCACGTCGCCCGGCCCGATGACGCCCGCATGGCCCGCGGTGTCCCGGTGCGCGACGGACCCCTCGAAAGCCAGGGTGACTGTCTCGAAGCCCCGGTGAGGGTGCCAGCCGACGCCGCGCTGACCTGCGGCCAGCGCCGGGTAGTCGTGGCGAGGATGGTAGTCGAGCAACAGGAAGGGACTGGTCCGCTCCTGCGAAAGGCCCCTGCTCGGGACGAGGGTATTCACCCGGAAGCCGTCACCGACCCAGTGAAGCGGACCTCCGCCATGGACGCTCTCCAGGGGACGGGCGCGGGGAAGGGGAAGGGGAGAAGTGGAAGGGGCAATGGCATGCGTCGCGGTCTTCATGACAAGTACAGTAAGAGCGCGTGTCCCGACGTAAATCCGCCGGGCGCATGATGGTTATCATCACCTCGTGTGATGGGGTGGGGCGCCCAGCGCTTCCTGGCAGAGGCTCGTCAGGCGGTTGGAGGCCCACGTCGCCACGGGCCCCAGCGGCGCGCCCTTGCGGCGGACGAGGGCGAGCGAGCGCTGGGGCGGAGGCCCGCCCTCCCAGGCCGCGAGCCGCAGCTCCACGAGCCGCCCCGCCGCGAGGTCCTCACGCACGAGGTGCTCGGGCTCGTGGCCCCAGCCAAGCCCGTCCGCGATGAGCGCATGCTTCGTCATCAGGTCGGCGACCCGCCACGTCCGGGTCGAGAAGACACCCCGGTCCGAGGAGCCGGGCTGGCCCGCCGGAGTGCGCTCGGTGAGGACGATCTGCACGGCGGAGGCAAGTCGTTCCTCCGTGAGGACATCCTTCCCCGCCGCCAGGGGATGTGACGGCGCGGCGACCGGAATCATCCGCAGGTTGGCGATGGGGCGCTGCTCCAGCCCCGCGAGGTCCACGTCTGTCCCCGCGATGCCGAGCGTGGCCCGCCGCTCCCGCACGAGCGCGGTCACCGCCGCGAGGAACTCGATTTCGAGCGCCAGCTCCACGCCGGGGTGTGCCTTGGCGAATTCGTGGATGAAGGCCAGCAGCGCGCCCGTCGGGAACATGGCGTCGACCGCGAGCGAGAGCTTCGTCTCCGCTCCGCTCTTGATGCGCCCAATCAACGTCTGGAAGACGGCCAGGTCATCGTGAAGCCGCTCCGCCGCGGCGACGACGGCTTCGCCCTTCGCCGTCAGTCGGGGAACCCGGCCGCTCCTGTCGAAGAGGCGCAGCCCCAGCTGCTTCTCGAGCCGCTTCATCGCCTGACTGACCGCGGGCTGACCCTGTCCGAGCCGACGGGCCGCCGCGGTGAAGCTTCCCTCCTCCGCGACCGCACGGAGTGTCCGGAGCTGGTCGATGGTGACGCTTTCGAGCACCCCGGAAGTGCACCACATCGGGGACGCCGGCGCACGCGCGCTCCATGCGCTCGCGGCCCGAGCGGCCTGTCTCTCAATGTCTCAATGCCTGACTCAATCAAGCGAATCGAGTAAAAATAGAATAGCCAAAAAAAGCGGCAAAACGTAAGGAAGTTGGCGATTGGCGCGATGCCAATCCTTTGCGAACAGAAAGAATTTTATGTCCAAGCTTCACAAGGCCCTGCTGACGGCTTCCGTTGCGCTCCTGGGATTGAACGGGTGTGGCGGCGCCGACCTCCCGGAAGCGGAGACGGCCAGCACCCGCCAGGGCGTGGAAGTGGCAACGGCCATTCCCCTCCCAATCCCCGCATGCTCGCTTCTCCCCGATACGGACGGCGACGCCGTCTGCGACGCCGTGGAGACGTTGCTGGGCACCAACCCCAACAACCCCGACACGGACGGAGACCGGCTCAACGACTACGCGGAGTCGTTCGGCTTCGGCGGCGGCCTGGACCTGACGGCCCTCGGCGCGAACGCGCGCAGGAAGGACATCTTCATCGAGGCGGACTACTACCCCAACCAACAGCCCACCCAGGCCATGCTGAACCGGGTCATCAACGCCTTCGCCAACGCGCCGGTGACGAACCCGGATGGCTCCACGGGCATCACCCTGCACATCGTGGTGGATCAGCAGATCGCCGCGGCGGACGCGGACCAGGACCTGAACCCCGTCTGGACGGACTTCGACGTCATCAAGGGGAAGTACTTCGCCGCGCTCCGCGCGCCCTACTTCCACTACATGCTGTTCGCGAACCGGTACGCCGGCGGAAACTCCAGCGGCATCTCGCGCGGAATTCCCGCGCATGACTTCGTGGTGACGCTGGGCTTCATCGCGGCCACGGAGCTGCAGCTGGCCGGCACCGTCATGCACGAGCTGGGGCACAACATCGGCCTGCGCCACGGTGGGAACGATGACAGCAACTACAAGCCCAATTACCTGAGCATCATGAACTACGAGTACCAGTTCTATGGCTTCGGCATTGGCGGCTTGAACAACGTGCTCGACTATTCGCGCGTGCGGGTGGCCGCCTTCAACGAAGCGAGCGTCAACGAGGCCTCCGCGTTCGCGCCCGTCGCCCCGACCACGGAAGCGGACCTCGCGAAGATCAGCGGGCTTCGCTTCAACAACGCCCAGGTCGTTGGCAACGCGAGCGTCAACCTGGACTTCAATGCCAATGGGAGCATCCAGGCCGCGTCCTACGCCCTGGACTTCAATCGCTCCGGCGCCGCCAACAACGTGTTCCCCGCGTCGCAGCACGACTGGCTGGCCCTCGCGTATGACGGCGGTGGTCAGATTGGCTTCGCCACGCCGGGCATCACCCAGGACCTGGGCCGCGAGGAGCTGTTCCTCGTCGCTCCCGAGAAGATGGAGCCCTGCCTCACCGTGGACGCCCGGTAGTCCCCGCCGTCCCTGCTGAAGCGTCGCATCCCGCCGCCGGGCCCTCCTTCACGGGGGCCCGGCGGTCGTGTCTCCAGGCCCCGAGGCCCCGGGGCCGGACGCGACGCCGGGGCTCAATCAGCGCGTCGGCGTGCTGCCTGCGTTCGAGGGCGGCGGTATGCTTCGCCTGTCGTTCACGCGGATGCCCTCCGGGCACAAGGCAGGTTCGCATGTCCCAGTCAGAATTCCGCCGTGCCGCCGAGGTACTCCGCTCCGCCGACGCGCTCATCATCGGGGCGGGTGCGGGCATGGGCGTGGATTCGGGCCTGCCCGACTTTCGCGGGACCGAGGGCTTCTGGAAGGCCTACCCCGCCTACGCGAAGCTCGGCCTGGAGTTCGCCTCGATGGCCAACCCGGCCTGGTTCGAGCGCGACCCTGAGTTTGCCTGGGGCTTCTACGGCCACCGGCTCGGGCTGTACCGGGCCACGGTGCCCCACCCGGGATTCGAGCTGCTGCGCACCTGGGCCTCACGCATGCGCCACGGGGCCTTCGTCTTCACCTCCAACGTGGACGGCCAGTTCCAGAAGGCCGGCTTCCCCGACGCGCGCATCCTCGAAGTGCATGGCTCCATCCACTTCGTTCAGTGTCTGGGCGGCTCGTGCTCGGGCATCACCGCCGCCGGGCCCTACTCCGTGGAGGTAGACGCGGAGACCTTCCGTGCTCGGCCGCCCCTGCCCAGGTGCCCGACTTGCGGCTCGCTCCTGCGGCCCAACATCCTCATGTTCGGGGACTGGGGATGGGATGGCTCACGCTCGCGCGCCCAGAGGCAGCGGCTCAACGAGTGGCTGGCGGCCGTGCGGCCCGGCAGGCTGGCCATCGTCGAGTGCGGCGCCGGGACGGCCATCCCCTCCGTTCGCGAGTTCTGCGAGGACGCCGCGGCGGACCACGGCGGAACGCTCATCCGCATCAACGTCCGCGAGCCTCAGGTGCCCGCGGGAGGCATCAGCCTTCCCCTCAAGGCACTGGAGGCCCTGAAGGGGATTGGGGAGGAAATGGAGCGGACCTGAGGCGCGCGGCAACCGCCGCCGTGGGCATGGTTCAGCCGGGTGCGCAGGTTGCCCGTCCCATCTGGCAGGAGGTGGGGGCATATTGCGCGAATGGAGATTCCCTTCGACAGCTTCAATCGGGAGGAGCGCGCGGCCTGCTCGCACCTCTTTCGACTCCTCCATGAGGGGCTTGCCACCGCGCCCCAGGAGAGCGCGATGGCGCGGGTGCTGGCCGTCCTCCGTGCGCGTGACATGGACGTTCCCGGCGAGGCCGCTGGCGCCGTGGTCCTGACCGAAGTCGCCCTCATCCGGGATGCGTACGAGATGTGGAAGGGCAGCGACGTCTCCAGCCGCATGGATGAACTGGTCGGGCTCGTTGCCGAGGAACGTCCGCACACCCGGTGGTCGCAGCTCGCGCCAGTCCTCCGCGACCCGAAGCAGACCCATCCGGCCCAGGTGCGGACGAAGGCAGACCGTCTGTCCATCGGGGTTGGGCCGGAGGGCACCCTCCCGGGGAGCGCGCTGGACGTGCAGAACCGCGTCGTCTACGGCGTGCTCGAGGGCGTGTTCAGCGCGAAGCCGGACCTCGCGCTCGTGCTTCCCTCGAAGCTCATCGTCTTCGAGGCAAAGCTGACCGAGGCCTTCGATACCGAGCAGCTCGAGCGCACCAGGTTGCTCGCACGGCTATGGGCTTCGCCTCTTCTCCACGGCTACCTCGGGTACACGTCCCCGCCTCCTGTGTCCGTGGCGAAACTCGGTGATGAGGGCACGGGGGCCGCGCTCACCTGGCAGGACCTCCATCGCATCGCGACGGAGCGCTACCCGCCGGAAGACCGTACGTGCATCGCCCTGCGCGCGGTCGTGGACCTCCTGGGCGCACGCCGCCGTCCCACCAGGCCCCCCAAGGGAGTCGCGATGGCGCCCGCTGTCGAGCCGCCCAGGGGTTCTCACGCGATGAGCATCACCCGTGCGGCGCTGCAGGACGTGAAGGCCCGCGTCGCGGAGCGGCTTCAGTCGGACACGGCCTTCGAGGATGGCAAGGTCGAGGCGCTGGACAGGTGGATGGAGCCACTCCCGCCCACCGCCGAGGAGTGGGCTCGCGAGCTGCGCGAGCGCAACGTGGAGCCCTGGGGCTTCTACGCCGCCGCGTGGCTGCTGCGCGAAGCGGCTCCAGCCCCACGTCCCACGGAGGTCGTTGTAGGCGACCTGGAGGTGGGGCCCGGCGAGGTCCGTGTCGTCCCCGGCGACCTCCGCGTCGAGGGCCACCTGCGCATCGTCGGCACCCTGCTCGTGCTGGGGGATGCCGAAGTCACCGGGCTCGTCCGGGACTGTGACCCGGACTCCCGGGTCGCCATCGCCGGGGCGCTGCGGTGTGGAAGCCTCGTCACGGACGGGGCCTTCTTCGTCGGCGGGGACCTCGTCGCGAAGGACCTCATCCACGGCTTCCGCAATGACAAGTCATTGATGGTCTCCGGCGGCATCCGCGCGCGACTCTTCCTCGGCGAGGACCACGACATCCGCTTCGGCGGCGACCTGGAGACCGAGCTGGGCTCCGACGAGGACTTCTTCCGGAACGACGAACTCCTCGACCGCGTGCGGCTGTGGCTCGTGGACGAGGTCGTCGACGCAAACGGGCTCCGCCGCGACGCGCTCATCGCGTGCCTCCGCGAGGGCCGCTCCATCTTCCGGAGAAAGTAGCCGTCCGACGGCGCCGCGCAGGTGTGCAGCGAGCTGCCGCGGGAGCCAGCGTCTTCTACCCAGCCCACCCGGAGCTGACGCTTCTTTCCGGGCACATGCGGGCCGTGTTGGGGGCACTCCCAGCATGCCCCCTCCACGATGGAGGTGCGTCGGCCGCCGCCATGGGTTAGAGCAGGGCTCCCAATCCGGAGACCCTCCATGACGATTTCCATGTCCTCGGCCAGCGTGCCGATTTTCGTGACGATGCTCGGCAACCTCTCGAAGTGTCTGGGCAAGGCCCGGGCCCACGCGGACGCGAAGAAGTTCGACCCCAACGTGCTGGTGACGGTGCGGCTCGCGCCCGACATGTTGCCCTTCAAGACCCAGGTGCAGATTGCCTGTGACTCGGCGAAGTTCTGCGTGGCACGCCTGTCCGGGACGGACGCGCCGAGCTACGAGGACAACGAGGCCACGCTGACCGAGCTCGAGGAGCGCATCGCGAAGACCGTCGCCTACCTGGAGTCGGTGCCCCGCGAGAAGCTGGACGGCACCGAGGAGAAGCAGGTCAGCGTGCCGAGGCGCGGCCGCGACCCGCTGCTGTTCACCGGGGAGCAGTACCTGAAGAGCTACGCCCTGCCGAACTTCTTCTTCCACGTGACGACCGCCTACGCGCTGCTGCGCCACAACGGCGTGGATCTGGGCAAGGCGGACTTTCTCGGCGCGCGCTGAGCCTCGACACCGGGGACAATGCCGAGTCCAGGGAGTAGCGTGGCTCCGTGCTCAAACTGCACCACCTCGCGAACTCCCGCTCGCAGCGCATCCTCTGGCTCCTGGAGGAGCTGGGGCTCGACTACGAGCTCGTCATCTACCCGCGCGACCCGAAGACGAAGCTCGCGCCTCCCGAGCTCAAGGCCATCCATCCGCTCGGCAAGTCCCCGGTCCTCGAGGACGATGGCCGGGTGCTCGCCGAGTCCGGAGCCATCATCGACTCCGTCGTGCGCCGCCATGGCCAGGGGCGGCTCGCGCCCGCGCCGGACTCGCCCGAGTACGACACCTACGTGCACTGGCTGCACCATGCCGAGGGCTCGGCCATGCTGCCCTTCATGCTCAGCCTGTACGTGGGACGTCTGGGCGAGGCGGGTGCGCCGCTCATGCCTCGCATCTCCAGCGAGGTGAAGAACCACCTCGGCTACATCTCGGGTGCGCTCGGCGAGCGGGACTACCTGGTCGGCAACAGCTTCAGCGCCGCCGACATCCAGATGAGCTTCGTGCTGGAAGCGGCGCGGCCCACGGGGGCCCTGGAGTCCGGTCAATCCTTTTCCAACCTCGGCGCCTATCTCGAGCGGTTGCAAGCGCGCCCCGCCTACCAGCGCGCCACCCAGCGTGGCGGGCCCCTCGACATGAGCGGGATGCGCAAGCGGTGACGGCTCACGCGCGCCCCTGAAGACACACCCGAACCCGCTCAGCGCGTGAAGCCGTCGTCACGCCTTCGCGAGGCCTTCGAGCACCCTGGACCAGTGCTCGCGCATCGCCTCGCGGGCCTTCGCGTCCGGCAGCTTCTCCATGTGCACGTGGAAGGAGACGCCTCGCGTCTTCGGCACCAGCGTGAGCTGCAGCGTCGCGGGCTTCTTCCAGCCGTCCGGCTGCCAGGTCATGCGGATGCGCTGTCCGGGCTTCACCACCCGGACCTCACCGCGGACGCCGGGGGCTCCACGGCGCTTGGGAACCTCGTAGCCCGCTCCCGGCTCGAGCGTCAGCGTCGCGCCGGCGCCGAGCCATGTCTCCGCCTGGGTCGCAACCCGCTCCCACGCCTCGGGGGCACTCATCGGCAGCGTGCGCACCACGCCCACCTGGAAGCCGGTGGCCGCCGTCTCGCCGACGACGCGCTTGCCGCGGGCCTGCTCGTACGCCACGGCGATGGACTGCTGCCACCACCCGGACTCCACCTCCCGGGCCAGGTGCGCGACGAGCTGCTTGTGTTTCAGCGCGCCCGCCTCCGCCGCGTCCAGCACGCGCATCCACCCCTTCCAGTCCCGCCCGGTGGCCTCCTTCACGGCGCTGTCGGTGACGCGGTCGGTGATGAGCGCCTTCTTCGAGGCCGCCTTCTTCTTCGCGGCCGAGGGCTTCTTCCCGCTCGCGGCAATCTCCGCGAGCCGTGCCTGCACCAGCGTCTTCACCAGCTTCGCCGGAAGCGGCTTGTCGGGCGGGAAGGTGATGCCGCTCTTCGACGTGGTGTAGCCGTCCAGCTGCGCCTTCAGCGCCGGCACCACGCTGCCGCTGAAGGGGTAGTAGCCGCAGTGGGTCTTGAAGAAGGCGAAGCCGGCCACGGCGTTCCCGTCGACCTTGAAGGTGGGCATCCGGTAGCTGAGGGTCTCCACCGCCCCGGGAAGCAGCTTGCGGAGCTGCAGGCGCAGCGCCCCCAGCGTCTTCTTCGCCGCCGGGTCCTTCAGCCCCGCCAGGTATGCGTCGATGGGCTGCAGCCCTCTCGGATTCGTCGCCATGGTCTTCGGGCCCCCTATGGTTTTCTCGGAAACCGGAGCGCACCTGCACTCCGGCGCACGCGGACATTACCGGTCCTTGGGCCCCGCGGGGCCGCGCCGCGGAAGGGCCCTGTCCAGTGGGAGCGGACCGGACGCCCGGGTAGAGCGGGAGGGCAGGGTGGAGCGCCCGAAGTAGGAGGGGGCCGCACTCCCGCTCGCTTCCTCCGTCACTGCCCGGGGGGGCACCTCATCGCGGGCGTGGCCAAGGCGGTCTATTGTTGGATTACGCTGCCTGCCGACCTCTTCACCTCTACCGTCCGTCCTGCCGCGCGCGGGTTGTTCCTCGGCCCGGGCACCTCTGAATAGAACACACGCCATGACTGTCGCCCCCTTTCGCCTGGGCATGCTCATCCCAGAGTTCCCCACGCAGACCCACGCCTTCTTCTGGCGGGAAATCACCGCCCTGCGCGCCGCTGGCGTCGAGGTGCACGTCTTCTCCACGCGGCGCCCGGTGGAGGACTGCCCGCATGAATGGGCCGAGCGTGCGGCCTCGGAGACCACGTACCTCTACCCGCCTCGACTCTCGTCGGCGCTGCTTTCGCCGCGGGACTTCCCGGGCGTGGCACAGGCCCTCGCGTATGTCGCCAGGCTCTCGGTGGACGTGAAGCAGAAGGCGCGAGCCCTGGGCATGCTGGCGTGCGCGGTGGACCTCCTCCACTACGCGCGCGAGCGGAAGTTGGACCACATCCATGGCCATTCCGCCGCGGACGCCGCGCACGTGCTCGCGCTCTGCAGGATTCTCGGCGGCCCGCGCTATAGCTTCCACCTCCACGGCGACCTGCCGGTGTACGGCACGGACCACGCCGCCAAGGCCTGGGACGCCACGTTCGTGGCGGCCGCTGCACGCCCCATGCAGCGCCAGCTCATCGAGGACGCGGGACTGCCTCCGGAGCGCACCTACACCCTGTGGATGGGCGTGGACACCGACCGCTTCCACCCTCCGGCGCAGCGCGCGGAGGACCCCCGCGGCCTCCACCTCGTCTCCATTGGACGGCTGCACCTCTGCAAGGGGCACGTCCATACCTTCGCCGGGCTTCGCAAGGCGCTGGACCGGGGACTGAAGGCCCACATGACGGTGGGGGGCAGGGGTCCCCACGAGCAGGAAATCCGCGAGTCCATTGCCCGCTTCGGGCTGGAGTCGCACGTGGACATGGTGGGGCCGCTCGGAGAAGCGGCGGTGATGGAGCTGCTGCACCGGGCAGATGCCTTCGTGCTCTCCAGCGTGGGCCTCGGCGAGGCCTCTCCCGTCGCCGTCATGGAAGCCATGGCGTGTGGCGTCCCCCCGGTCTGCTCCATCATCGGTGGCACGCCGGACATGATTTCAGACGGGACGGATGGACTGCTGGTGGCCCAGGGGGATGAAGAGGGGTTGGCAAACGCCTTCCTCCGGCTCGGGCAGGACGCTGCGCTGCGCGAGCAGATGGCGCGCGCCGCACGCGAACGTGCCGTGCGCTCCTTCGACTACCGCGAGACGAGTCGTCGACTGCTGGATGCCATCCAGGAGTCTCGCGCGCCTCAGCGTCAGGCCGCCTGAAGTCGAAGTCGAATGGCCTGCTCAGCCGCGCTGAGCAGGCCACTCGCGGCGGACCCGGCACGCCATCAACTGAGTGGCCAGGGACGTGGCGTGCGCGGAAGGTCGGGCTGGCGGAGCTCGCCGGCCAGCGTCAATCCTGCGTCAGGGTCCGGAACACGGCTGGCAGCTCCTGGGTACCCAGTCCCGCGCTGACGGCTCGCTTGTAGTTGTCGAGCAGCTCCTTCGGGAAGCGCGCGCTGATGCGGGCGTCCTTGCTCAGCCGGACGATGTGTTCGATTGCCGCGACGTGGGTATTGAGGCTGCACTGGTCGCCAGTGAAGTCGTTGTTCTCAATCATGCCCTGCGCGGCGTCGGCGGTGACGGAGAGCAACCCGAGGAAGGAGTTCTTCTGCGCGAAGAAGGCCTTCGGGTCGAGACCTTCCGCCTTGCACATGGCCGCGGCATGGAGGAACGCCAGGGAGCCCCCGTAGTAGGCTTCGAGAATCGCGCAGTCGAGCGTCGCGGCGGAGCCAATCTTCTCGTCGACGTAGGTGGAATTCTTGGCAATCGCCCGGAGCGTTTCGAGGTGCCGGTCGAAGACCGCTCGCGACCCGGCGTAGAAGACCGTCGCGTAGTCGGTGGCGACGAAGCTCGGGTAGGCGAGTATCGCGGCGTCCAGGTAGTCCACGCCGTTTGCCATTGCCCACTCCAGCCCCGAGCGAGCGTCCGCGGGTGAGCCGCTGGTGAGCTGGACGAGCGTCTTTCCGGCAAGTGCCGCCGCGACGCCCTTCGCGGACAGCAGCTCGAAGGAGGCGACGTAGTTGGACACGGAGACGACGACGAGCTCCCGTCCCTGTACGGCCTCGAGCAGGTTCTCGAACGCGGTGGTGCCACCTCCAACGGCCTTTGCCTTGCCAGGAGTCCGATTCCAGACCGCGACGTCATGCCCCGCTGCCGCGAAGGCTCGCGCCAGTGCGCTGCCCATGAGACCAGCGCCAATCACCACCATCTTTGCAGGACTGCCGGGGGCCATCTTCATCTCCTGGAATGGATATCGCGCGGTGGTTGTAGCCCACGCCCGCTGCGCCGACAGCCCCCTCTTGCATCGCGGGCAGCCAGAAAGGGATCCTGCAGTCAAGCTCGGGGCCTACCCCTGGAGGGTGAGGGACAGACTTTCAGCTCGTGCCTATGGAATGGCCGAACGTCGGTATGGACTCACGGGGTGGTCTGCTCAGGGAGGACGGATGCTCGCGTCGATGAACCTCAGCTCGCATGAATGGGTACTCAGGGACAGGGTCATCGAGGCCCTCAACAGCCACTTGTCCCTCCCCAAGGCCCTCGAATCCGCCCGGGCGCCCCTCCTCGAACTGATGCCCGCAGACTACATGGGGCTGTGCCTCATCACCCTCGGACCGCTCGTGGAGTTCAAGTGGCTGGTGCCAGGCCACCGCCTCGCGTTGCTGGATGAGTATTCCAAGTGGGTTGATTCCGACTTCATCCGGGCCCCCATCTTCGCCCGGCCCAACGTGGCCCTCCGGGACTCGGAAATGCTTTCCCGGAAGGAGCTGGAGCGCAGCCCGCTGTACCAGCGCAGCCGGGAGCTGGACCTGAGCCTGGAGCACGTCATGGCGGTCCTCCTGCCCGTGCCGCCGGGGCTGTGCGGCGCCTTCACGCTGTATCGGGATCGCCGGCTCCCCTTCTCAGAGCAGGACGCCAGCCTCCTGACCAGCCTCACGCGCCACCTGGTGAACGCGGTGCGCAACTGCCGTGACGTGCAGGCCGCAACGACGGGCGCGCACCTCCTGGAAGAGCTCTACCGCCGGCCCGACTCCGCCTACCTCGTGGTGGCGCCCCCCTCGCACGAGGTGCTGCGCTCGCAACGTGCCGCCGCGCTGCTGGAGAAGTGGTTCGTCCCCTCCGACCTCCATGCCTCGGGAATCCCGCGCGTGCTGCAGGAGCGCCTGGAGGCGTTGACCCGCATGGATGCGGACGCGCGCCTCGACGCCAGCCTCTGGGTCTCGCTTCATGGCGACGCATACCGGGTCGTGAGGTTCATCGAGCTGCCCGAAACGGAGGGTCCCCGCTCGTGGGCCCTCGTCCTGAACGAGGTTCCCGTGTCGATTCCCCTCCCCGAGACAATGAGACGCGTGCTCACGCCGCGGCAGGCCGACATCGCCAGGGGCATGCTCCGGAACTGGTCCAACAAGGACATCGCCAGCGAGTTCGCCCTCTCCGAGGAGACGGTGAAGGTGCACGTGAAGGCCGTCTTCGAACGGCTGGGGGTCGACAGCCGGGCCGACTTCCTCTACCAGGCGGCCCACCTCAACAAGCCCATCTGAAGGGGCACGAGCGGGCTCGCCGCTTTGCTTGCTCCGAGCCCGCCCGTGTCACCGGACCCTCGCGCGCGCCTTCAGAATCGCGGCAGCTCGAGCAGGTTGTCCGTGAGGATGCCGTTCGCCTTCGCCCGCAGATAGGGCGAAGTGGCGTCGACGACCTCGACCTTCACATTCCCGGGCCGGGCCTCCACCCGCGCATCCCCGCCATTCCTGACCCACTGGACCATCTCCGCCCGGCTGGCCTCGCCTGTCAGGGCGTTCGCCTTCCAGCGAAGGCGGGTGATGTGCTCGTGAAGTGCCCCTCCCTCGAGATGGATGTGGGTGATGTAGCGCATGAAGACGCCTCCGGTCCGAATGCCACGGTTTGAACCGGAGAATCACCTTCGCGGCAGGAACTGTCTCTACCCCCGGCGGGGTATGACGGCCCTCAGGCCTCGCGGAAGATGCCGGGGTAGACCACTCGAGTGGTGCGTGCCGAGAGAATCACGGCCGCCTGCTCCTCCGGGTCCGTCAGCGTTCGCAGCACCGAGGCCATCTCCGCCACATGGCCCTCATCCAGGGCGCCGTGGCTGCGCAGGAACGTCACGGACTTGTGGATGTTCGGGATGGCGTCCAGCTGGAGCATGCGCTCCACCGCCCCGCTCGCGCGCGTCTGGGACAGGTACTCCAGCACGTACGCCGTGCCCAGGACCGCGGTGGGGACGCCCGACCTGGAGGTGAAGAAGTTCCAGCCCGTGTACGCGTCGACCGCCGGAGTCCGCGCCGCGGCTTCGACCTGCGCTTCCGAACACCCCAGGTTCTTCAGGTCCGAGAGCAACCACCGCTCGTGTCCCCGCTCCTCGCCCGCCTTCTGCAGCAGCAGGTCCGCCAGCGGGGGATGCCAGCCCAGCCGCTTCAGCCGCTTCCCCGCCTCCGCCAGCATGGGCGTGCTCCAGCGGGCGTAGTGATACGTCTGGATGAGATAGTGGATGTAGCCTTCCGCGTCGATGGTGCCGTCGAAGAGGCGCCTGGCGTCGGGATGCGCATCCAGCGCTCCCACGAGCGCATGCGCCTCCTGGTCCAGCATTGCCACCCAATCCGTCTTCACCTGGCGCTCTGTCTGCGTCTGCACGTGTGTCTCCCATCCGGGTGCGTGTCGTTCCCGGCGGCTGCGAGTTGGAAGCAGGTCCGGCGTTTCGCCGTCCTCGTCCTTCCTTTCGGTGCCAGGGAGCCGAGTGCGAGCGCCGCCATTCAGGAAGATACGAATGGCTGCGGCGCGGCACGGAGACAGGGCCACGTCTTCGGACCCGATGCTCATGCTTCGTTGCCGCCCGGGCGGTGTTGCCGCCCGGGCCGCGCTGGGGAAGGAGCGGCAGGTGGCTTCCTCCCCAGGTCAGTTACAGCTCAGGAGCCGTCGCCGTGGTGCCCGCCGAGCAGGTCTGCGGGAACACCTCGCAGGCGCTGGCGTAGCTGCAGCGCAGGACCTGGCGGTAGGTGCCGCAGTGGCCAAAGTCCGTCGTGCCCGCGGGTGCCGAGTGATAGCAGGTGTAGACGGCGGGGTCGCAGGGCGGGGTGGGCCAGACGTCGTACGCGTCCCCGTCGGTGAGCGCGAGCTCCGTCACGCGCGCGACCAGGCGGGCCGTCTTCTCCATCTCCACGCCGTTGTCGGCGCCAGCGGAGAAGTTGAGCGGGACGGTGTGCGGGTCGATGGCCTGATAGATGCCCGGGTAGCCCCAGTCGAGGCGGTAGTTGGGCCGGCCGTTGACGGAGGGGATGCCGTCGGGCGCGGTGACGGTGAGCCAGTCGGAGTTCGCGCTGGCGCGGCCGCGGTAGAGGAGGTTGGTGTTGCCCTGGACGACGTAGAGGGGATTGACCTCCTCCTGGATCCAGATGCCGGTGGAGCCGCGGAAGTCGAAGAACCGCGGGGCAATCACGATGCGCGCGGTGTACGAGCGAGGCGTTCCGGTGTTGGTGTGGACGGAGACGAAGAGGGGCAGGCCGGAGAGCACGGTGTTGAGCTCGTAGCCCTCCGCGAGGGCAATCTCGAACCGGCGCTCGCTGATGATGCTCGCGGTCCCGAAGATGTCGTCGGGAACGAAGCTGTAGACGTCCGACAGGTAGCGGTTGGCGGTGGCGCGGATGATGAGCGAGCGGACGCCGTTGCGCACCTCGAAGGTGCCGAGCGTCTCGAAGCTCAGCTCGTTGTCACCGACGGTGGCGTAGAGGCGGTTGGTCACCGCCTCGGACGTGACCTCTCCGGTCTCCTCCGTCGGCTCGGAAGGGGTGGGGGAACAGGCCGCCAGCGCCGCGAGGCAGGCGAATGCGAGGGTGCGAAGTTTCATGGGGAGTCTCCAGGTGGAGGCGTCTGGATACCACAGGAGCGTGACACCCCGATGATGCGGGCGGCCGGCGGGGCTTGCCGCGGCGCATGGTGAGCCGATGTCTCGAGGGCGACCTGTTTCCGGATTGTGACGTTCTCGTGTTTCAGACGAAGTGAAAACAGACGGAGCTCCGGCCTCCACACAGGGGGCGCACGTCACTTCTTGGAGGACTGTCCCCTGGCGGGCGCCTTCTGGGATTTGGCGGCGCAGCGCCCCGTCTTCGCCTTCGCGCCCGAGCTCCAGAAGTGGTCCAACGGCCGCGCCTTCGTGCCGATGACCCGCGACGAGTACCAGTAGTGGTTGCGGATGATTTGCGACACGTAGTCGCGCGTCTCCCTCACGGGGATGGACTCGACGAAGTCGATGAGGTCCGTCCCCAGCAGCCCCTGCTTCTTCCAGCCGTTCACCCGCCCCATCCCCGCGTTGTAGCTGGCGAGTGCGAGAGCGCGGTTGCCGCAGAAGTAGTCGAGGAGATAGCGCAGGTACTTCGCTCCGACGCGGATGTTGGGCTCCACCTGGAGGAGCTGCCCGCCCGCGCCCTTCTCCAGCCCCTCCGCGGTGCCAGGCAAGAGCTGCATCAGCCCGAGCGCGCCCTGCCCGGACTCGGCGTTGATGCGAAAGGAGGACTCCTGCTTCATCACGCTCAGCACCAGGGCGGGCTCCAGTCCGTGCTCGGCCGCGTACTTCTGGACCAGCTCCAGGTGCCTGGGCGGGAAGAGCAGCCGGAGGGCGAACGGCGTGAGCGCGTCGGGATGCTTCCTCCTCAGCAGCTCGCTGACCGCCTGGAACGCGGACGGGTCGTCCCCGGCCTCCGAGTGCAGCATCGCGACGTACAGCAGGAAGGGCGCGCCGAGCCGCGCGGGCTCTCGCGTCGCCAGCCCCTGGAGCTCCTCCGCCGCGAGCGGGGCCATGCCCTCCGCCAGGAAGTGCTCGGCCCGCGCCACGCGCTGCTGCTCGCACGGGACGAGCGCCGCGTCTCGCGCCGCCGCCTTCGCCGGGGTGCGAGAAATCCTCGCCTGGAGGTCCACCCCCGAAGCCCCCGCCGCGAGCAGGCCGTACCAGGTGAGGGGCGCGTCCTCCACGAGCGCCTTGAACACGGCCCTGGACTCCTTGAGCTTCTTGCCCTGGCCGAACGCACGTCCCCTCCAGTAGCGAGCACGGAGGACATGGGCCGACGTGGGGTACGTCTCCGCCAGGGCCTGGAACGCGGCGGCGGCGTCCCCGAACTTCCGCGCCCGGTAGAGTGCCATCGCGTCGGTGAATGCCTGGGTGTCCGGGGCCACGGTGAGCGCGGCGGGTGTCCGGGGCTCCGCGGGTGGGAAGGGGCCGAGCGACTCGAGGGGGACGTGCTTCGCGATGGCCAGTGTCTTGGGGGCGCCTCGCTCCTCCAACTGGACGAAGCGGCGGAGCCACTCCACGCAGGTGGGGGAGACCGACGGCTTCGCCTGCCGCGCGCAGGACTCCGCGTAGCGGCCGAGCGTCTCCGGCAGGAAGCTCGTCAGCAGCCCGGCGGTGGCGAAGTGCGCGAAGGCGCTCTCGTAGAGTTGCTGGGCCTCCGCCCACTTCTGCTGCCCGTGCCAGGCCTCGCCCGCCAGGGCCTCGGTCCGCCCGAGCTCCTCCGGCAGCTTCCTCTCCGCGACAGGCGACGGGCAGCTCTCCGCGACGCGCTGGTAGAGCGCGATGGCCTTCTTCGCCGCCTCCAGCGCCTCCGCGCGCTTGCCCCCGGCGAGAAGCTCCCTCGCCATGGTGCGTGAGCTCGCGGCCTCCAACTGGAGGCCGTAGGAGAGGAAGAGCGGGTCCTCCTGCAGGAGTGCCGCGACGCGCAGTGTCTCCGCGGGCTGGCGCGGGACGGCTTCGAGGGCGAGCCGCAGGTGCCGCGCGGCCGGTGAGCGGCGTGTCTGGACCGCGTCGCGCAATGGCTCGACGGCACGCTCGGTGGTGAGGGCGTCGACGCCACCGTCGCTGGCGGGCGGAAGTTGCCAGGCCCCGGCGGGCGGCGGCGCACCCCAGGGGCCCAAACCTCCGAGGAGGATGAGACATGCGACCCACCCCACGAGCTTCCCCCCGCGCATCCCGCCTCCGTTCAGAGCACCGCGAGTCACCAGCTTCGCATCCACCCGATTTTTCCTCCGAGGGCCCGGACAACATGCCGTAAACGCGGAATTGTGCGTTGAATTAGAAATTAGCGCCGATGTCCCCTTTAAACCTACATCACTGGGAGCACTAGTCTGTCCAGCAGGTGACAGCCCGTCACCCGGGAGTCACCTGCATGCGACCTGGCGTTCCGGCGATGGGGCTGGGACACGCTCACGGGTCTTGAGGTGGCGCCCTCCCGCCGTCGCAAACAGGGAGCTTCCCCACGTGAGAAGGTTGGTTGCCACGCTGTCTGGCCTGTCGCTGGTGTTGTCTGGAACCGGCGCCGCCGCCCGGACACTGCCGAACTACGATGCATTGCAGGACGCGAAGCCCGCGGCTCGAGTCTCCGCGGGTTTCAAGCCCGTGGACTTCAAGGGGCCCCGCGTCGCTCATCGTGATGAGCGCACCGGTTCTCCTACGTTCCTCTGGGCGCGGAAGGGCGCGGAGTCGTCGTCGAAGCTGCGCGCTTCCCCCTTCGCGAGCATGGCGCCCGAGCAGGCCGCGCTGGTGCAAATCGCGGACGCCGCCCCGCTCTACGGAGTGGGCTCCTTCGAGGCCGCGGGCGCGCGGGTCGTCAACATCAGCCAGAACGGCCAGGGCGTGAAGGTCGTCACGCTGGCCCAGGAGGCGGGCGGTATCGAGGTCTTCCGGCACTCGCTCAACCTCCTGCTCAACCGGAGCAACGAGCTGGTGGCCGTCTCCGGCAGCCTCTCCAGTCACGTCTCCAGCGCTCCGCCGCGCGTCCGGTTCCAGCTCACGGCGAGCGCCGCCGTGTCCGCGGCCTACCAGGACCTCACCGGCACCGCGCTGGACGCGAGCCTGCTCACGAGCGTGAAGACGCAGAAGGCCGACAAGTACACGCACTTCGACGTGGCCAGCTATTCCCGCCCGCTGGAGGAAGGGTTCATCATCCCGGCGCGCGCGAAGCAGGTGCTCTTCTCGCTGCCCACCTCACTGGTGCCCGCGTACTACGTGGAGCTCAACACCGGGCGCCGGGACAGCTCGGACTCGGATTACTACTCGTACGTCATCTCCGCGGTGGACGGCCGCATCCTGCTGCGCAACAACCTGACCGCGGACGCGGAGTTCAGCTACCGCGTGTTCGCGGACACCACGCCGCCCTACACCCCGCACGACGGTCCCGCCGGCACCAACGCCACCCCGCACCCCACCGGCACGACGCCCAGCGGCTTCCTGCCCGCGTACGTGGCGCCCTCGCTGGTCACCCTGCAGAACGTGCCCTTCAGCCAGAATGACCCCTGGCTGGCGGACAACGCCACGGTGACGAGCGGCAACAACGTGGACGCGTTCGCCAACCTCACCGCGCCGGACGGCTACAACGCAGGCGACCTGCGCCCCACCGTCACCGCGCCCGGTGTGTTCGACCGCACCATGCTGTTCAACCTCCAGCCGAACGCGAACGCGCAGCAGATTGCCGCGGCGACGACGAGCCTGTTCTTCGTGAACAACTGGCTCCACGACTGGTTCTACGACGCCGGCTTCGACGAGGCGTCCGGCAACGCCCAGGTCGACAACTACGGCCGCGGCGGCATTGGCAACGACGCCATCCGCGCCCAGGCCCAGGACTACAGCGGCACCAACAACGCCAACATGCAGGCGCCGGCGGACGGTGCGTCCCCGCGCATGCGCATGTACCTGTTCTCCGGCCCGCGCAACTCGCGCGTGACGGCGAACGCACCCGCGAGCGTCGCGGGTGACTACCAGACGGGCATCGCGGCGGGCTTCGGTCCCCAGCTGTTCAACGTCACCGGCGACGTGGTCATCGGCCAGGACGCGGCGGACGCCGCCGGTCCGTCCACCACCGACGGCTGCTCGGCGCTCACCAATGCGGCGGCGGTGGCGGGCAGGATTGCCTTCATGGACCGCGGCACGTGCACCTTCACCGTGAAGGTTGCCAACGCGCAGAGCGCGGGCGCCATCGGCGTCATCATCGCCGACAATGCGCCCGGCTTCGTCGCGGACCTTGGCGGCACGGCCACCGGCATCACCATCCCCTCGGTGCGCGTCACCCTGGCGGACGGCAACACGCTGCGCGCGGCCTCCGGCCTCAACGCGCGGCTGTTCCGCGGCCCTGTCACCAACCTCGACGGCACGGTGGACAACACCATCGTGGCCCACGAGTGGGGGCACTACATCAGCAACCGCCTCATCCAGAACTCCTCCGGTCTGACCAACAACCAGGGTCGGTCCATGGGCGAGGGCTGGGGTGACTTCACCGGCCTGCTCATGATTACGCGCCCCGAGGACATCAACGTCGCGAGCAACGCGAACTGGAATGGTGCCTACGGCGCGGCCGAGTACGCCACCCGCGGCACCTCTCCGGACTCCGCGTTCTTCGGCATCCGCCGTGTGACGTACTCGTCGGACATGGCGAAGAACGCGCTGACGTTCAAGCACATCACCGACGGTGAGGCGCTGCCCACCAGCGCCCCCATCGCCCCGAGCGGCAACAACGCGGAGGTCCACAACTCCGGCGAAATCTGGGCCACGATGCTGTGGGAGTGCTACACGGCCCTGCTGCGCGCGCATCCGTTCGCGGAGGCGCAGAACCGCATGAAGAGCTACCTGGTCAACGGGTACAAGCTCACGCCCGCGGCGCCGACCTTCCTGGAGGCGCGTGACGCCGTCATCGCGGCGGCCTACGCCAACGACCCGGCCGACGGCCGGCTCTTCTGGGCGGCCTTCGCCAGGCGCGGCGCTGGCGTGGGCGCTGTGGCTCCCGACCGCAACTCCCTCACCCACGAGGGCGTGGTGGAGAGCTACTCCACGGGCGTCGACGTGCAGGTGGTCGAGGCCTACTTCGAGGACGATGCCAGCTTCCCGGGTGACGGGGACGGCGTCCTCGACAACGGCGAGACCGGCCGGCTGACCTTCACCGTCTACAACGGGGGTGCCGAGCCTGCCAGCCACACCAGTGTCACCGTCGTGTCGAACACCGCGGGCGTGTCGGTGGGCAATCAGGGCACCGCCAACTTCCCCGTCATCATGGAAGGCGATGTCGGCACCGTGTCCGTGCCCGTCACGCTGAACGGCGCGGGGAACTCCCAGCGGATCGACTTCTCCTATTCCATCCGCGATGACCGCCAGATCTCCGTGGGAGACACGGTCGAAACGCTGTCGTTCAAGGCCAACTACGACCAGGTCCCCGAGTCCACCGCCACGGAGACCGTGGAGGGCACGCCCGCCAACCTCCCGTGGAGCACGCCGTACAACCCGGACCCGAACCTGTTCCCGGCCAACTTCACCGTCGTGCAGTTCAGCAGCAACCTCAACCGCGCCTTCTTCGGCGTGGACCTGGGCTCTCCGGCTGACTTCAGCCTGGTCTCCCCGCCGCTGAACGTCAGCGCCACGGCGCCGTTCATCGTGAGCTTCAATCACGCCTACGACTTCGAGGCCGATGTCAGCGGCAACTACGACGGCGCCGTCATCGAGCTGACCGAGAACGGAGGCCAGACGTGGGTGGACATCGCGGACTCGCTGTATACGGGCACGCTGATCCAGTACGCCGGCAACTTCAATCCCCTGGCGGGCCGCCGCGCCTTCGTCGGCACCACCGCGAACTTCCCGACGTTCAACACCGCCACGCTGAACCTGGGGACCACGTACGCGGGCAAGACGGTGCAGATCCGCTTCCGCATTGGCACCGACAACGGCGTCGGCAACACCGGCTGGGTGCTTGACGACATTGCCTTCTCCGGCATCACCCACCTGCCGTTCATCGGCATCGTCGCGGAGAGCAATGCGGCCCCGACGGTCTCCGCGGGTCCCGACGTGACGGTCAACGAGCGCACGCCCGTGTCCCTCCACGGCACCGCGGTCGACGCGGACAGCCAGGCGCTCAACCTCGCGTGGACCCGCGTGTCCGGCCCGGCGGTGACCCTCACCGGCGCCAACACGCTCACGCCGTCCTTCACGGCTCCCGACGTCACCGAGGACACCACCCTGGTGCTGCGGCTGACCGCGACGGACGGGCAGGTGACGTCCGCCGACACGGTGAATGTCCGCATCCAGCAGGTCAACCGCCTGCCCACGGTCAACGCGGGCCTCGACGCCACCGCGAACGAGCGCACCACCGTCACGCTCTCCGGCTCCGCCAGCGACGCGGACAACGAGAGCCTGCGCTACCTGTGGACGCAGACGGCCGGCACCCCGGTCGCGCTGCAGGGCTACGACACCGCGAGCGTGAGCTTCATGACGCCCGAGGTGACGACCGGCGAGACCCTGACCTTCCGCCTGATGGTCAGCGACGGCCACGCCAGCGTCAGCGACTCGGTGGACGTGGTCATCGGCAACGTGAACCGCGCGCCGATGGTGACGGCCTCCTCCGCCACGGTCGACGAGCGCAGCACGGCGACGCTCACGGCCTCTGCGTCCGACCCGGACGGTGATGCCCTGACGTACAGCTGGGTGCAGACGGGCGGGACTCCGGTGGTGCTCTCGGGCGCCAACACCGCGAGCATCTCCTTCGCCACCGGCAACGTGTCCTCCGATTCCGTCCTCACCTTCACGGTGACGGTGAGCGACGGCACTGCCACGGCCTCCCACAACGTGGTGGTGAACGTGCGTGAGGTGAACCTTGCTCCGACGGTGAACGCGGGCCTCGACGGCACCGCCAACGCGCACACCCTCGTCACGCTCTCCGGCTCGGCGAGCGACGTGGACGGCCAGGCGCTGACCTACCTCTGGACGCAGACGGCCGGTGCCCCGGTGGCGCTGCAGGGCTACAACACCGCCACGGCGACCTTCACCGCGCCGGACGTGGCCTCGGGCACGACGCTCACCTTCCGCCTGACGGTCAGCGACGGCATGCTCACCGCGAGCGACACGGTGAACGTGGTCATTGGCAACGTGAACCTCGCGCCGACGGTGACGGCCTCGTCCGCCACGGTGGACGAGCGCAGCACGGCGACGCTCACGGCCTCGGCGTCCGACCCGGACGGTGATGCCCTGACGTACAGCTGGGTGCAGACGGGTGGGGCTCCGGTGGTGCTCTCGGGTGCCAACACCGCGAGCATCTCCTTCGCCACCGGCGAGGTGTCCTCCGACTCCGTCTTCAGCTTCACGGTGACGGTGAGCGACGGCATTGCCACGGCTTCCCACAACGTGGTGGTGAACGTGCGTAACGTGAACCGCGCTCCGACGGCGAACGCGGGCCTCGATGCCACCGCCAACGAGCGCGCCACCGTCACGCTCTCCGGCTCCGCCAGCGACGTGGACGGCCAGGCGCTGACCTACCTCTGGACGCAGACGGCCGGTGCCCCGGTGGCGCTGCAGGGCTACAACACCGCCACGGCGACCTTCATCGCGCCGGAGGTTGCCACGGGCGAGACGCTGACCTTCCGCCTGACGGTGAGCGACGGCACGCTCACCGCGAGCGACACGGTGAACGTGGCCATCGGCAACGTGAACCGCGCGCCGACGGTGACGGCCTCGTCCGCCACGGTGAACGAGCGCAGCACGGCGACGCTCACGGCCTCGGCGTCCGACCCGGACGGTGATGCCCTGACGTACAGCTGGGTGCAGACGGGTGGGGCTCCGGTGGTGCTCTCGGGCGCCAACACCGCGAGCATCTCCTTCGCCACGGGTGACGTGTCCTCCGACTCCGTCTTCACCTTCACGGTGACGGTGAGCGACGGCACTGCCACGGCTTCCCAGAGCGTGGTGGTGAACGTGCGTGAGGTGAACCGCGCTCCGACGGTGAACGCGGGCCTCGACGCCACCGCCAACGAGCGCGCCACCGTCACGCTCTCCGGCTCGGCGAGCGATGTGGACGGCCAAGCGCTGACCTACCTCTGGACGCAGACGGCCGGTACTCCGGTGGCGCTGAGCGGTGCAAACAGCGCGACGGCGACCTTCACCGCGCCGGACGTGGCCGCGGTCGAGACGCTCACCTTCCGCCTGACGGTGAGCGACGGCATGCTCACCGTGAGCGACACGGTGAACGTGGTCATCGGCAACGTGAATCGCGCGCCGACGGTGACGGCCTCGCCCGTCACGGTGGACGAGCGCAGCACGGCGACGCTCACGGCCTCGGCGTCCGACCCGGACGGTGATGCCCTGACGTACAGCTGGGTGCAGACGGGCGGGGCTCCGGTGGTGCTCTCGGGTGCCAACACCGCGAGCATCTCCTTCGCCACGGGCGACGTGTCCTCCGACTCCGTCTTCACCTTCACGGTGACGGCGAGCGACGGCACTGCCACGGCTTCTCAGAGCGTGGTGGTGAACGTGCGTGAGGTGAACCGCGCTCCGACGGTGAACGCGGGCCTCGACGCCACCGCCAACGAGCGCGCCACCGTCACGCTCTCCGGCTCGGCGAGCGATGTGGACGGCCAGACGCTGACCTATGTCTGGACGCAGACGGCCGGTACCCCGGTGGCGCTGAGCGGCGCCCACGGCGCGACGGCGACCTTCACCGCGCCGGACGTGGCCGCGGTCGAGACGCTCACCTTCCGCCTGACGGTGAGCGACGGCACTCTCACCGTGAGCGACACGGTGGACGTGGTCATCGGCAACGTGAACCGCGCGCCGACGGTGACGGCCTCGTCCGCCACGGTGGACGAGCGCAGCACGGCGACGCTCACGGCCTCGGCGTCCGACCCGGACGGTGATGCCCTGACGTACAGCTGGGTGCAGACGGACGGGGCTCCGGTGGTGCTCTCGGGCGCCAACACCGCGAGCATCTCCTTCGCCACGGGTGATGTGTCCTCCGACTCCATCCTCACCTTCACGGTGACGACGAGCGACGGCACTGCCACGGCTTCCCAGAGCGTGGTGGTGAACGTGCGTGACGTGAACCGCGCTCCGACGGTGAACGCGGGTGTGGACGTGTCCGTGGACGAGCGTGGGACGGCGACGCTGAGCGGTTCCGCGAGCGATGCGGACGGCGACGCGCTGAGCTACCTCTGGGTGCAGGTGTCCGGCACCCCGGTGGCGCTGTCCAACGCCAACACGGCGGTGGCCAGCTTCACGGCGCCGGAGACGGTCGACGGGGAGACGCTCTCCTTCGTCCTGACGGCGAGCGACGGCAAGTTGGCGACCCGCGACACCATCGACGTGCACGTCGGCGAGGTCAACCGCGCCCCGGCCGTGACGGCCTCCGCCGTGGTGGTGGACGAGCGCAGCACCGCGACCCTGTCCGCCTCCGCCGCGGATCCGGACAGCGACAGCCTGACCTACGCCTGGACGCAGGTGTCCGGTACCGCGGTCACCCTCACGGGGGCTGACTCCGCGACGGCCACCTTCTCCACGGGCGAAGTGACGGCCAACACCGAGCTCACCTTCCGCGTGACGGTGAGCGACGGCCATGCCACGGCCAGCCACGACGTGGTGGTGACGGTGCGCCAGGTCAACCGCGCGCCCGTGGCCGACGCGGGCGAGGCGGCTTCCGCCAAGAGCAAGACCGCGGTCACCCTCGACGGCAGCGCCAGCGCTGACGCCGAGGGCTCCACGGTGACGTACCAGTGGACGCAGGTGGGTGGCCCGTGGGTGACGCTGACGGGGGCCAACACGGCCAGACCGTCCTTCACCGCGCCGGACGTGAAGGCGAACACGGAGCTGACCTTCCGCCTGGTGGTGAGCGACGGCTCGCTCACCAGCGATGCGGACACGGTGACGGTGACTGTCACTCAGGCCGACAACATCGTCCCGGTGGCGAAGGCGCGCATCCTCCTGTCTGGCGACCAGACGTCGATGACCCTCGACGGCTCGGCCTCCAGCGACCCGGATGGTGACGCCATCACCTACAAGTGGGAGCAGACGGGCGGCCCGGCCGTCACGCTGAGCAACCCCAACGAAGCGGTGCTCAGCGCCAACGTCCCCGAGCTCGACGGCGACAGCGCCACGTTCAGCTTCAAGCTGACCGTGACGGATGCTCGCGGCGGGACGCACACCGCCACCGTGGAGGCCACTGCCACGCCGGACACCGGTGGTGGCTGCTCCTCCACGGGCGCGGGCGCCCCGGCCGGCATGCTCGGCCTGGCGCTCCTCAGCCTGCTGCGCCGTCGGCGCAACACGCTGGCCTGAGTCGCGACGGTGCCGCCAGGCCCGGGCGGCTGAGAGGCCCGGGTCCGGCGGTTCTCCGCTGAAGCCTTGAAGTCATCATCCGGCGGCCGGTTCTCCTCTCGAGGAGGCCGGCCGCCGGTCTTTTCATGAGGGCCGCGTCACAGGCTGCACGTGCTCCGCACGTTCCGCGAGCCGTCCAGGACGCCCTCGGGGCGCGTGAGGCCCTCACGCCCACCAGCAGGCAGGCAGGCAGGCGCTCGACATGCTGACGCGGCGGCGACGGCACCACCGCCGCCCTCGCAACCTGCAACGCCCCCCATGGCGTTCCGCCGCGTCCGCGGCGCATCATGCGCGGGTCGGTAGAGTGGTCACGATGGCGGCACACGCTTCGCATCCAACACCTCCCGAACAGGGGAGGTCCGCATGTCACGCCACATCGCACTTGCGCTCATCGCCACGGGACTGACGCTCGTGGCGGTGCCCTTCGCCCTGGTCCGCGGCGTCGGCGCGAGAGCACTTTCGAAGCAGGTCTCGGGCCTGGGCGCGCTGTCCCTGGACCTCGTCCGAGGTGACTCCAAGCTGCCGCGGCACCTCGAATATGTGCGGCTCGACAGCCGCGCCCTCGACGGAAATCTGTTGGGCGATTCGCGGACGCGGGAGCTGGGCGTGCTGCTTCCGCCGTCGTATTTCAGCGCCCCCGAGCGCAGGTACCCCGTGGTGTACCTGCTCCATGGCCTGGGGCCGCGCAAGGACGGGCACCTGGGCGCCGTGGGCGTGCAGCGCGCCGCGTTTCGCCAGATGGAGGAGGGCGCGCTGCCCGAGCTCATCCTCGTCGCGGTGGATGGGACGACCTCCCTGGGCGGGAGCTACTACGCGCGCTCGCCGGCGATTGGGGACTTCGAGACCTACGTGGTGCGTGAAATCGTGGGTGCGGTGGATGCGCGGTACCGGACGCGCGCCGAGGCGACGTGGCGCGCGATTGCCGGCTTTTCGATGGGCGGGCACGGTGCCCTCAAGCTGGCCATGAAGTACCCGGGCGTGTTCTCCAGCGTCGGTACCTTGAGTGCGAGCCCGCTGGCCATGGACGAGCGCCGGTCGCTGTACCGGAACGCACTGGCGCACAAGCCCGTGGCGCGGAACGCCGGAGAGCTGGCGGAGCTGTACCCGTTCGAGGACGCCTGGACGGTGGCGTCCATCTACGCCAAGGCCGCTGCATTCTCGTCCAACCCGACGCGGCCCCCGCTCTTCCTCGAGCTGCCGTTCCAGAGCGGGCGCGACGACGACCCGGTGTGGCGGCGCTGGCTGGAAGAGGACCCGCTCACGCTGCTGTCCAGGCGCCATGCCGCGCTGGGTACACTCGACACGCTGTACATGGACCGGGGCAGCAAGGAGACCCTCCTCGGAGCGGAGGCGTTCGACCGCGCGCTCGAGACCTACGGGCTTCCCTTCCGGCACCAGGTGTTCGAAGGCGGGCACACGGACGACTTCCAGGAGCGGCACCTGCGCATGTTGCGCTTCCTGGCGATGCGCTGGACTCCGGGCGCGTAGCGCGGCGAGGGCCGCGCACGGAGCCCGCGTCAGCGCCCGTCCGGAAGCTGCGTGTAGTCGTGGAAGTTGCCGTACAGCCGCTCGTCCGGAGCGCCCTCCGTGACGGCCTGGACCAGCAGCGGCCCGCCCACGAAGCAGCCCTTCCACGAGCCGCCAATGCCGCCAAACACTTCTTCCCGGTCCCCGCGCGAGCGCTGCACGTTGTGCCCCACCTTGAAGGCCCGCAGCTCGCCGGCGATGCGGCGGCACGTCTCCGGCTCGTCGCAGGCGAGGGAGGACACCAGCGAGCCGTTGGACACGTTCATCTCGGCGACGAGCTCCTCCTCGCTGTCCACGACCACCAGCGTGTCCACGGGGCCGAAGGGCTCGCCATGGTAGAGCTTGCAGTTGCGCGGCACGTGCAGCAGCGCGTGCGGGGCCAGGTACGCGGACACGTCCTGCTCCGGCAGGAAGCGCTCCGGCTCCAGGCGCCCGGCGAAGAGGGGCACGGCGCCGTGCGCCTCCGCCTCGCTCATCATCCCGTGCAGCTCCTCCACCTTCTGACTGTTGATGAGCGGTCCGAAGTCGAGCGCGGGAGGCGCTCCATCGGGCGACTCCGCCAGCAGCGGATGGCCCACTTTCAGGGCGGAGACGACGGGCAGGTACGTCTCCAGGAAGCGCGGCATCAGGCTGCGCTCCACCACGAAGCGCGGGTAGGCCGTGCAGCGCTGCTTGCCGTACTCGAAGCCCTTCTTGAGCTGCTTCGCCAGGGCTTCCCAGTCGCTGAAGTGCCAGATGCCGTAGGCGTTCACCCCCTCCATCTCCAGCATGTAGCGCTTGTTCCGGTCATAGAGGCTGGCGGCGATGTCCCGCCCGTTCGCCTTGCCACCCACGAAGGACAGGCAGGCGATGTCCGGATTGCGCACCAGCGCGTCGCTGAGCTGCCCGCCGGAGCCGCTGATGAGCGAGACGGGCAGCCCGCAGCGGCGCGCGAGCGCCATGCAGAGCGTCAGCGAATAGAGGCCCCCATCCGTGGGCGTCTTCGCGATGGCGCTGTTGCCCGCGAGGACCTGGACCAGCACGGCATGGACCAGCACGGACAGCGGGTAGTTCCAGGAGGCGATGTTGGAGATGAGCCCCAGCGGCCGGCGGCCCTCCAGCATCGGCTCGATTTGGGAGACGTACCACTCCACGCCGCTGATACAGCGGTCCACGCTGACGCGCGCCTGTGGCACGGGCTTGCCTATCTCCCAGGCCAGGATGAGGGGCAGTAGCTCGCGCTGCTCACGCAGCAGGGCCAGGCACTGCGAGACGCGCTCCCGGCGGACGTCGAGGTCCTCCCGGGCCCAGGCCCGGGCCTCCGCGGCGGCGGCGCTCACGGCGGTCCGCGCGGTGTTGGCATCCACCATGGGCAGGCGCCCCAGCACCGTGCCGTCCACCGGAGACAGGTAGGGCTTGCCCTTGCCTGGATGTCCCCAGGTGCCTCCAACGAGGTTGAGCACCTGTCCCGAAGGGGAGAAGGCCTCGGGGACGAGCGCGCGAATCCGACGCTCCAGATTGAACCACTCCGCGTAGGCAGGCACCGCACTCGCCATGGTCACGCCCTCCCGCAAGAACGCCAGGCCGGCAGTCCACCTCCGCACCGGCTCATGGCGGCAACCTGGGTGCCAGCGCGGCGCGAGGCAACCGCCGCTTCCAGGTCAGACCCGGCGTCGCCTTTCATGCGGTGCGCTCGTCCCGGGGCGCCGTCCCGCTTCAGCCGCTCAGGGATACCAGCGCGGGCCGCCATACCAGCCGCCGGTGGAGGTGCCCACCGTCACTCCGCCCCAGGGCGCGGGCACCGCGACGCCGAAGCCCACGCCCACCTGGGCATTCGTACAGCCGGAGGTCATCAGGGCGCCGCCGAGCAGCACGAGCCACGCGGCGAGACGGAAGGACTTGCGCGGGGACATGGGACGTTCTCCTCGAAAGGCAATCATTTGGAGGCCGCCGGGGCCCCGGTGTCCTCGAACGGGAAGCGCTGCAGGGCGAGCACCGCCCCGCTCGGGTCGGCGATGAGCGCCAGCGAGCCTCCCCGCACGTCGGGCCGGGGCGCCATCACCACGCGGCCACCGAGCTCCTCCGCCCGCGCGGCGACCGACGCCGGGTCATCCACCCGGACGTAGGTGAGCCAGCTGGGCTTCACGCGCTCCACGGGCTTGCGCAGGATGCCGGCGCGGGGGTGCTCACCCTCCTTGAGGACGTAGTAGAGGCCGCCGCCCTGGTTCCGCTCCTCCACCGCGTAGCCGAGCAGTCCCTTGTAGAAGTCCACGGCCGCGACGGGGTCATCGGCCAGGTACTCCATCCACAGAATCTGCCCGGGATGGGGCAGGCCCGTGTCGGCCGGGTCCCCGGGCTCCGAGCGCACGAAGCCCACCGGAGCCCCCTGCGGGTCTGTCACCACCGCGGCCCGGCCGATGTTCTGCACGTCCTCCGGCCCCACCAGGGCCTTGCCGCCGCCCGCGCTGACCTGGCCCACCGCGCGGTCCACGTCGGGCACGGAGAGGTAGCCGAGCCACTGCGAGTACCCGCCCTTGCCGACGCCGGTGGGCTGGACGATGCCGCCGATGAAGCGCCCCTCCGCCTTGATGAGCCAGTAGGGACGCTTGCTGTTCTTCACGTCCTGGAACTCCCAGCCGAGCAGCTGGCTGTAGAAGCGTTTGACGGCGGCGGGGTTCTCCGTGACGAGGTCATGCCAGACGAACTTCCCGTAGAGCGGCTTCGGGGAGAGCACGAGGCCGCCCTCCCTGGAGGCAGGTGCGGAGGCGGGTGCGGCCGTGACGGTGGTGACACAGCCGGCCACGGCGGCGAGGACACCGCCCAGCGCGCACAGTCCCAGCACCAGCACCACTCCACCGTGAAGCCGGGCCTTGCCTGGCGATTCCATCATTGCTCCTCACTCCGCGGCCCGAGTCACTCGAGGCGGGCAGCCGGCGGGGCTCACGAGGTGGGGGGGCGGGATGCGGCCGGACAGTCCCCAAGGTATGGGGCGAGGGGGCTCGCGTGGCAAGTCACGCACCCTTCGGTACGAGCACCACGTCCGCGGCGGACGCCCGGGGCCCGCCGGGCGTCCGCTTCCCACCGCTCGCATGACTTCAGTAGCGGATGCCGAAGTTGACCGGGATGTACTGGCCGTCGGCATTGCGCGAGCTGCCGTCCGGCAGGGTGAAGCTCGGGCCGAAGATGTAGTGGTAGCGGCCCTCCAGGTAGAGGCGGAGGTCCCCATAGATTTTCAGGGTGACGCCGATGCCACCGCCGACACCGAAGTCCGTGCTGCTGCGCGAGCCCAGAATCTCCGTCACCGGCACCACGTCCGTGGCGCAGTAGTACAGCCACGGGTCGCAGTATGGGATTGCCGCGACGCCCGCCAGCTGGGTCAGCTCCACCTTGCGGTAGTACAGGCCCGGCCCGGCGATGAGGTAGAAGCCGAAGGGGCTGCGGGGCATCACATTCCAGACGGCGTTGAGGGAGCCGTACTGCATGTAGTGGTTGCCGTCGACGCCAGTCCCGGTGAGCACGTCGGCCTGGATGTCATGGGCGCTGAAGAAGTACTCGGCCATGACGCCGAGGTTCCTCTTGAACTGGAAGCCGGCGCCCACCTGGAAGCCGCCGCCCGTCTTGAAGCGGTCCCCCGCGTCGGAGATGGGGAAGGAGGCGCCGCCGCCCACGTTGAACATGAAGTGCCGCTCGGGGCCCTCACTCGCCTGCGTTTCGAAGCCCACCATGGCCGCGTCCGAGCCAGACGTCGTCTGGGCAGACGCACCCCGAGGCACGGTGAGCGCCAGCAGGGCGAGGGGAAGCAAAGTATGCAACCGCATGAAAACCTCCTTGTGACACCGGACTGCGTGGTGCCGGGAGCGTGGGGACGGGCCGCCTGTCCGCACACCGCCCCTCCAGGGAGGGCCGGGCAGGGGGGCGTGAGTCCATCCCCGGCCCGGCGTCTGTTGTCATGTCATTGCATCTGCATTTCCGTAGCGAAGGCGTCAGGAGCGCAACGCGCCCGCCGGCCACCGGGGAGGGGCGGGCGCGCGCTCACTTCTCGGCCTTGGGCGGGAAGCGCGACAGCATCTCGTCCACGGCCTCTCCGATGCGCTTCTGGGTGGTTGACGCGGACGGGTTCTCGTTCACCTCCGCCTGGGCCGTGCCTCGCCAGACGAGCTTGTTCGCCTTCGCGTCCACCATGTCGAGGATGATGGTGCCCTCCTCGTACTCGTACACGTGGGTGTACGGCATCCCGACGCCCCCGTAGTAGGGGTTCCAATACGGGTCCCAGCCGTAGCCGTAGTAGGAGTTCACCGTCGAGACGTCCACCTTCGAGTCGATGGCGCCCTGCCACCCGATGCGGAAGTCTGGATTGGCGTTCGCCTCCACCTGCTTGTAGCCGCGCCCCTGCAGCTCCTGGTCCACCGCCTGCCGGATGTAGGAGTCGATGATGTCGTTGTAGACGCGTGGGTCCTTGCCCTCCGGCTGCGGCAACCATGCGTAGGTGCGGAAGCTCTCGAGCTGCGGCACGGCCTTGGGGTCGTAGTGGGTGTTGACCTCGATGCCCGCGCAGGCGGCGAGCATCAGGCCCAGCAGGAACGGAGCGATACGAAGCGGCAGCCGCATGGGCGTCTCCTATGGGGTTGGCGCCGAGGCGCGCGCCGTCGGCCTCCTGACATTGCGCGCGGCACGGCAGGGGTGCCGAGTCCCGCCCGCCCGTCGGCCCCCGACGTAGGTCCGGGGGAAGGCAGCCTCCGTGCGTCCGCTTCACGCGCCCCGCGGGCCGGCTGGGGCGGCTCGAAAGAAGAAGAGGGCCCGGACCCCGCTGGCGCGGCGTCCGGGCCCTCGGTCCGCGCGGCCGTCACCCGGCCTCGGACGCGTGACTCGTCAGGCGAGCGGAGGCGTGGCGGAGCCGTTCTTCAGCTCCTTGCGCACCGCCTCGCTGACGCGCTCGCGGACCACGTCCGCCATGCGCTCGCGAATCTCCTCGCCCACGCGCTCGCGCACGGCGGCCACGATGCTCTCGGTGTCGACCTGCCCGGCGCCCTGCGCCTGGAAGCCGCCCAGGGACGGCTCACCGAACCCGCCGCGCGTGGTGCCCACCGCCTCGCGGATGGAGTCGGCCAGCCGCTCCCTCAGCACCTCCTGCAGGTTCTCCCGCAGGGTGTTGGACAGCCGCTCGTGGAGGGCGTCCACCAGGCGCCCGCGGATGGCGTCGGCGATGCGCTCGGGGTCGAACTGGCCGACGCCCTGCTGCTGGAAGCCCATGCCCATGCTCCGCTCGCCCAGCCGGATGCGAAGCTCGTCCCCCAGCCGCTCCTTCAGCGTCTCGCGCACGCGCTCCCGCAGGCCGGAGTGGACGCGCTCGCGGATGCCCTCCGCGACGCGCTCGCGGATGGCGTCGGCGATGCGCTCGGGGTCGAACTGGCCGAAGCCCTGCATCCTGCGCTCGGACAGCGCGGAGCGCAGCGCCTCCCCCAGCCGCTCCTTCAGCGCCTCGCGGGCGCGCTCGCGCACGACGGTGTTGAGCCGCTCGTACAGGTGGTCGGCGAGTCGGGTGCGGATGGCGTCCGCGAGCTGCTCGGGGTTGACCTGGCCGAAGCCCTCCATGCCCATCCTCCGCTCGGCCATCGCGGCGCGCAGCGCCTCTCCCAGCCGCTCCCGCAGCGCCTCGCGGACGCGCTCGCGCACCACGTAGCCGAGCCGGTCCCTGAGGGAGTCCTCGAGCCTGTTGCGCACCCGCTCCGCGATGCGCCCGGTGTCGAACTGACCGGGGCCCTGCTGGATGCTCATCCAGTTCTCGGCCAGGGCGGTGCGCAGCGTCTCCCCCAGCCGCTCCCGCAGCACCTCGCGCGCGCGCTCGTGCACCCCGGTGCTGACGCGCTCACGGATGACGTCCGTGAGACGGGTGTGGACGGCTTCGGCGAGGTGCTCCGCGTCGAGCGGCGCGACGTCGCCCTGCTGCATGCCCGTCCACCGCTCGCTCAATGCGGTGCGCACCGCCTCGCCGACACGCTCGCGAATCTCCGTGCCGAGCCGCTCCTCGATACCCGACACGACGCGCTCGCGCACCGCATCGGTGATGCGGGCCTTCAGGGCCTCGCCAAACATCGGGTGCCCCTGCATGGAGAACTGTTCCTGGCTCATTGAGCTGCCTCTCTCTGGTTCCACGGGTAGAACGGCAAGTCCGGAAGTCGCGTCTTGCCGCGCGGGCAGAGAAATAGAGCGTGGGCCCCGCACCGGATACGGCGCCCGGGTCGGAGGCTGCTGTCGGCGTGGGGACCGTGCGCGTGCACTTCCGAGGTGCGCTTGCAGGGCCGGCAGGGCATGTGTGAGCTTGAACCCGCGGACAGAGGTCCCCAGCTTTGGGGCATGCTCCCACCCCTCTCGCTTGCGGATGCCCACTGGAGCTCGGCGCTCGTGGCTCCGAAGGTCGTGCCGGTGCTCGACCCGCTGTTCCGTCCGTCCGCGCTCGCCTGGCGTGCCTGGCAGCAGCGTGCGAGAGAGACGGGGCACCCGGTGCGGGTGCGCTTCGCCCTCGAGCAGAAGGATGGCGCGGCTTCACACTTCACGGCGGACCTGCTCCCGGAGGGTGATGCCCTCGCCACCGCGAACTCCAGGATGCTCGAGCGACTGGTCAAGCTCACGCTCTGGGCGCGCGGCGGCTTTCGCCTCCACCTCGACGCGCCCGCCCCACTGGTCGCGGAACTTCGCGCGCACTTCCGCGAGAGCCCGACCGGCCGCTTCGACTCGCGCATCGTCGGCGAGAGCGTCTACGGCCATCCCATCGAAGTGGTGGCGGCGCGCGAGTTGCCGCCGGAGCGCTCGGGCAGCGCCTCGTTGGGAGGCCACCTCGACGGCTGCCGCATCGGCTTCGACCTGGGAGGCAGCGACCGCAAGGTGGCCGCCATCATCGACGGCGTCGTGGTCTGGAGCGAGGAGGTGGAGTGGGACCCGTACCACCAGCCGGACCCCCAGTACCATTGGGACGGCATCATGGACTCGCTGCGCCGCGCGGCGGAGCACCTTCCCCGGGTCGACGCCATCGGCGGCAGTGCCGCGGGCGTCTACGTCGACAACCAGGTGCGCTTCTCCTCGCTGTTCCGGGGCATCCCTCCCGAGCTCTTCGAGCAGCGGGTGAGGAACATCTTCCGCGACCTCCGGCACGCCTGGAACGACGTCCCGTTCGACGTCGTCAACGACGGGGACGTCGCCGCGCTGCTCGGCTCCATGTCCATCGACGACGGTGGCGGCGTGCTGGGAATCGCGCTCGGCACCAGCACCGCGGGCGGTTACGTCACGGGTGAGAAGTGCGTCACCCCCTGGCTCAACGAGATTGCCTTCGTCCCCATCGACTACCGCGCCGGCGCCCCGCGCGACGAGTGGTCCGGCGACGAGGGCTGCTGCGTGCAGTACCTCTCGCAGCAGGCCGTGGGAAGGCTGCTCGGTCCGGCCGGCATCACCGTCCCCGGCGAGCTGCCGCTTCCCGCGCGGCTGAGGCAGTTGCAGGAACTGATGCTGAAGGGCGACGAGCGGGCCGTGGACGTCTACCTCACGCTCGGCGCCTATCTCGGGTATGCGCTGGCCCACCTCGCGACTGTCTATGACTTCCGCCACGTGCTCGTCCTCGGGCGCGTCACGTCCGGGCAGGGCGGCGCCGTCATGCTCGACACGGCGCGCGAGGTGCTGCGCGTCGAGTTCCCGGAGCTCGCCGCCCGCGTGGACCTGCGGATGCCGGGCGAGAAGGACAAGCGCCACGGGCAGGCCATTGCCGCGGCCAGCCTGCCCGCGCGGCCGAAGCCGTAGGACGTCCCCACCGACTCGAGCGCGGGCAGGGAAGGGGAGCGGGAGCCCGGCGCAGGCTGTGCACGCCTGCCCGACCCGCCCGCGAACCGTGACGCGCGTGCGTGCGCGGGACCGCTCCGTCGCGGGCAGGCGCACGGCCGCGCCACCGTCCCCAGGGCTATTCAATCCCTTCACCCACATGCACAGCGTGTGGCGCATGACCTCCAAGACATCGGTACGCCCCGCAGGGACCCCCTATCCTCCCATCTCCGACTACGCCTTCCTGAGCGACTGCCACTCGCTGGGCATGGTTGCACGCGATGGGACGCTGGAATGGATGTGCTTCCATCGCTTCGACAACAACCCCGTCTTCGCCTGCATGCTGGACCGCGAGAAGGGCGGCTTCTTCCGCATTGCTCCCGTGGCCCCCTCCACCATCACCCGGCGCTACCTGCCGGATACGAATGTCCTGGAGACGCGCTTCACCACCGACACGGGCGTCATCACCGTCACCGACTGCCTGCCCTGCTGGGAGGACGAGCGCGAGTCCGGGAAGCTCGCCGTCACCCAGCCCCGGCACCTCTTCATCCGCCTGGTCCGGTGCGAGAAGGGCGAGGTCGAGGTGGCCGTCACCTTCTCCCCGCGCTTCGACTTCGGCCGCACCACGCCCTACCTCCATCCCGTCGCGGATGACCTCGCCGTCGTGTTCGGCGGCGCGGACTCGCTGCTCCTGCAGTGCAACCTCGGCCGCATCAGCTCCGACGCGAAGGGCGGCTGCGACGCCCGCGAGGTGCTACGGGCCGGTGACACGCGCGAGATTGCCCTCCAGTGGGAGCGCCCGCACCGCATGAAGCCGGAGCGGCTGGAGCCGGCGGACCTGCGCACGCGCGTGGAGCGCACGGAGTCCTGGTGGCGCTCCTGGGCCGGCCGGTGCACGTATGCGGGGCCCCACCGCGACCTGGTGGTGCGCAGCCTGCTCGTCCTCAAGGGGCTCACCTACGCGGACACGGGCGCCATCATCGCCGCGGCCACCACGTCCCTGCCCGAGGAGGTGGGCGGCGTGCGCAACTGGGACTACCGGTTCAGCTGGCTGCGGGACTCCTCGGTGCTCATCGCGGCGCTGGGCATGTTCGGCTACCGGCAGGAGGCGCGCCAGTTCGGCCGCTACCTCCTCGCCACCACGGCGGGCCGCACGGACGAGCTGCAGATTCTCTACGGCATCGGCGGCGAGCGCTTCCTCCAGGAGACGGACCTGAACTTCCTGGACGGGTACCGGGGCAGCCGGCCGGTGCGCACCGGCAACGGCGCGTTCGACCAGTTCCAGATGGACACCTACGGTGAGCTCATCGGGGTGATGTACGGCCTCATCCGCAACCTGGGCATCAACTACGAGGCGCAGATGGCGGACCCCCGCAGCCGCTTCTGGATGGACTTCATCCGGCAGGTGGCGGACACAGCGGCGAACCGGTGGAAGGAGCCCGATGACGGCATCTGGGAGACGCGCGGCGGCCGGCAGCACTTCGTGTTCTCCAAGCTGATGGCGTGGGTGGCGCTGGACCGCGCCATCACCCTCTTCGAGCCCCTCCCCGACCTGAAGCCGGATCTCGACGGCTGGCGGCGCGCGCGGGACGAGCTGCGGCAGGTCATCGAGACGCAGGGCGTGGACCCGGACACCGGCGCTTTCGTGCAGGCCTTCGGACAGAAGGCGCTGGACGCCACGGGCCTCCAAGTGCTGCTCAGCGGCTTCCTGCCCCCGGACGACCCGCGCGTGACGGCGACGGTGGAGCGCATCGACAAGGAGCTGACGCGCAATGGCCACGTCTACCGCTACATCGAGCGCAAGGACGGGCTCCCCGGCGAGGAGGGCACGTTCGCCTTCTGCACGCTCTGGCTGACCACGTGCTTCGCGGTCCGCGGCGACGTGGAGCGGGCCGAGGAGCGGCTCGGACAGGTGCTGGAGTACGTGAATGACCTGGGCCTGCTCGCCGAGGAGATAGACCCCGTGAAGCACGAGGCCCTGGGAAACGTGCCCCAGGCCTTCAGCCATGCGGGGCTCATCCAGGCCATCGTCAACATCGAGAACGCCCGGGCGGCCCGGAGAGAGGGCCGCGCCCCCGCGGTCATCGCGGGCCCCGCGCCCCGCGAGGCGAACGAGCGCGCCACCGTCCCGGCCTCGGAGCCGTCGTCTCCAACCTGAGCGGACCCGCCCGCTGCCCGCCTGCGCCTGGGGGCGCGGAGGGCAGCAGGCGTCGGGTGCGGCTTCCTCCGGGTGGTTGATTCTGGACGGACCGCACCTCAGGTTTCACACAGCCCGCGAGTCCGGAGCCCTGCCACCCAGGGCTCCGTGGACCGCGGCCGGAGGCAGAGATGGGAAAACCAATGCCATGCGGACGAAGCCTTTCAACCGTCACACGCTCGCGGCGGTGGGTGTGTTCCATTGCGGTGCTCGCCACACTTGCCGGCGGAATCGCCGGGGCCGCGCCTCCTGAGGCAGAGAAAGCCCAGAAGCCTGTCGTCGACCCCAAGGCTCGCGCGCTGGTGGAGAAGATGAGCGACTTCCTCGCCGGCCAGCAGCGGTTCAGCGTCCAGACGGATGGCTCGATGGAGTTCGTGCTCAAGACGGGAGAGAAGCAGGAGTACGACTTCTCGAGCACCGTCCGGCTCCAGCGGCCCGACAAGCTCCGGAGCGACCGGCGCGGAGAGGTGGCGGACCTCTCGTTCTTCTACGACGGGCGCACCTTCACCCTGTTCGGCAAGAAGACCCGTTACTACGCGACCGCCGACGCCCCGCCAAACATCGACGAGGCCATCGATGCGGCGCGCGAGAAGCTGGACATCGAGGCGCCAGGGGCGGACCTGCTCTACAGCAACCCCGCCAAGATTCTGATGGAGGACGTCGTCTCGGGGAGCAACCTGGGACCGAGCGTCGTCCGCGGCGTTCCCTGCCAACACCTGGCGTTTCGCGGAAACGAGACGGACTGGCAGTTGTGGATTGAAGACGGGCCCGTGCCCGTGCCGCGCAAGCTCGTGATTGTCTCGAAGAAGGTCGAGGGCCTGCCCGAGTTCGTCGTCGAGCTCTCGGAGTGGGACTTCTCGCCTCGCTTCGGCAACGACGTGTTCCGCTTCTCGCCGCCCGGCGACGCCGAACGCATCGACTTCCTCGAGGTGTCGTCCCGCAAGGGGACGCAAGGAGATACGAAATGAAACGCGCCCATTTCTCCGCTCTCACACTGACACTCGTGCTCGCCGCGGGCGAGGTCCTGGCCGTGGTGGGCAGGCCGCTGACGCCCGTGAGCGTCGCGGGTGTGGCCCGCCGCACCACGCGTCGGGCCGTCTATGGAGGAGCCGCCGTCGCCGGCGCGGCGGTCGTGGGGACCGCCGCCGTGGTCGGAACCGCCGCGGTCGGAACCGCCGCGGTGCTGTCCACGCTGCCCGCCAGCTGCGTCAACGTCGTCCAGGCGGGCGTCACCTACCACCAGTGCGGCAGCACGTATTACAGGCCTTCCTACCAGGGCACCAACCTCGTGTACGTCCCGACGTCCATGTGAGGTCCGGGCCTGCGGCGCGAGGCGCCCGGGCCCCGTCACACCCCGCTCACCTGCTGCCTGGAGCCCGCGGACCGGGCTCCAGGCTTGTTGCGCTCAGCACGCGCCGGGTGTGGTGGGCAATCATCGCCTCTTCATCCGTGGGAATCACCCAGCCGGAGACGCGGCTGCCAGGCCGGGTGATGCAGGGCCCGCCGCGAGCATTGGCCGCTTCATCCAGCTCCAGTCCGAGCCAGCCCGCGGCGCGACAGACGCGCTCGCGAATCGGCGCGGCGTGCTCGCCAATGCCGCCCGTGAAGACGACGGCGTCCAGGCCGTGCAGTGCCGCCGCGAGCGAGCCGAGCTCGCGATGGATGCGGTAGACGAACAACTCCAGCGCCTCGGCGGCGGCGGCACTGGTGCTGTCGAGCAGCTCCCGCATGTCGCTGGACTCGCCGGAGACGCCCAGCAGGCCGGATTGCTGGTAGAGGAGCCGCTCCAGCGCGCGCGAGTCCATGCCGTGCCGGTCCATCAGGTACAGCAGGGCCCCGGGGTCGATGGCACCACACCGGGTACCCATCATGAGCCCGTCCAGGGCGGTGAGGCCCATGGTGGTCGCCACACTGCGTCCCCGGAGCAGGGCGCACATGCTCGCGCCGTTCCCGAGGTGCGCGACCACCGTGCGTCCCTCGGCGGCCGCGGGCGCCGTGCGCGGCAGCGTGGAGGCGATGTACTCGTAGGAAAGCCCATGGAACCCGTAGCGGCGGATGCCCTCCTCGGCATAGCGACGGGGCAGGGCGAAGGCCTGGGCCACGGGCGGCTGGGTGCGGTGGAACGCGGTGTCGAAGCAGGCGACCTGCGGCACCGATGGCGCCGTCCGCATGACGGCGCGAATCGCTTCCACGCAGTGGGGCTGGTGCAACGGCGCCAGCGGAATCAGCGCTTCCAGCTCCGCCAGGGTCGCCGCGTCGATGAGGGCGGGCCCGGAAAAATGCATGCCGCCATGGACCACGCGATGTCCGACGGCCGCGATCCGGTGCCCGCCGAGGACGCCCCCTCGACCCCAGGTGAAGAGGAAGTCGGTGGCGCCCTCGTACCCGAGCCGCGTTCCGGCGGCCCAGTCCCTCTCACCGATGACGGCACCATCCGCGTGCGCGACGAACCGCGGATGGGTCGACAGCTCCTCGAACTCCCCTCGGAGGAGGAGCCGCAGGGGCTCCTCCTCGAGGAAGACGGAGAACTTCAGGCTCGAGGAACCGGCGTTGAGCACGAGCAGCGCGTCCGGCACGTCTCCCGTTTCGAACGGTCGCTGCTCCATGTGTGAGCCCCTCTCTCAGTCCGGCCAGGTCCAATCCGCGATTTCAGGCCGGTCCCTGCCGTGCTCGTGCGCGTAGGCCAGGTTGGAGATGATGGCGTTCTTCATCTCTTCCTTGAGGTGCCCTGCCTTCGCATGCATCCCCGGCACGCGGTCGATGACGTCGATGACCAGGTCGAAGCGAGACGTCTCGTTCAGGATGGCCAGCTCGAAAGGCGTGTTGATGTTGCCTTTCTCCTTGTAGCCATGCACGTGCAGGTCTTCGTGGTCGATGAAGCGATAGGCCAGCTTGTGGATGAGCGAGGCATAGCCATGGAAGCTGAAGATGATCGGCTTGCCCGGTGGGAACAGGCTCTCTATCTCGCGTCGGCTGGACCCGTGCGGATGGTCCGCCTCCGACTGCAGCTTGAACAGGTCGACGATGTTGACGAAGCGCAGCTTCAGGTTCGGTGCGCGCGCGCGCAGGATGGAGGCGGCGGCCAGGGCCTCCTGCGTCGCGACGTCGCCGCAGCTGGCCATGATGACATCCGGCTCCGCGTCCTGGTCCGTGCTGGCCCTCGCCCAGATGCCCATCCCCTTGGCGCAGTGGGCAATGGCCTCGTCGATGCTGGTGAACTGCAGGTGCTTCTGCTTGTCCGCGACGATGACGTTGACGCAGTCGGTGCTGCGCAGGCACTGGTCCGCCACCACCAGCAGCGTGTTGGCGTCCGGAGGCAGGTAGATGCGGGTGACGGAGCCGGACTTGTTGGTCACCAGGTCGATGAATCCGGGGTCCTGATGGGAGAACCCGTTGTGGTCCTGTCGCCACACCGTCGAGGACAGGAGGATGTTCTCCGAGGCGACGGGCGCCCGCCATTTCACGTAGTTCTTGCTGATGTCCAACCACTTGGCGTGCTGGTTGAACATGGAGTCGATGACGTGGGCGAACGCCTCATACGTGTGGAAGAAGCCGTGGCGCCCGGTGAGCAGATACCCCTCGAGCCAGCCGAGCAGCGTGTGCTCCGACAGCATCTCCATGACGCGGCCGTCGCGCGCGAGCTCGCCCCCGTCGGCGTCCTCCGGCAACAGGTCCGCCATCCAGGTCTTCTTGCTCACCTCGTAGATGGCCTGGAGCCGGTTCGAGGCGGTCTCGTCCGGGCCGAAGACGCGGAAGCTCGTCATGTTGTTACGCATGACGTCCCGCAGGAACTCGCCGAGCGGCTTCGTGTTCTCATGCAGCTTGGTGCCGCGCGTGCCGACCTTGACCGCATAGTCGCGGAAGTCGGGCAGGTTGAGCGCCTTGCGAAGCAGGCCGCCGTTGGCGTGCGGGTTCGCGCTCATCCGCCGGATGCCCTTGGGCGCAAGCGACCGGAGCTCCGGAACCAGCCGTCCCTGCTCGTCGAACAGCTCCTGGGGCCGGTAGCTGCGCATCCAGTCCTCGAGCGCCTTCAGGTGCGCCGGGTTGGCCCGCACGTCGCCGAAGGGGACCTGGTGTGAGCGCCAGTGGCCCTCCAGCTTGTGCCCCTCCAGCTCCTTCGGTCCGGTCCACCCCTTGGGCGAGCGCAGGACGATCATGGGCCAGCGAGGACGCGTCGGGGTGTCCGTCTGCCGTGCCGTCTTCTGCAGGGCCCGGATCTCCTCGACGGCGCGCTCCAGGGTCTCCGCCATCTTCTGGTGCATCTGGGCCGGGTCGCTGCCCTCGACGAAGTAGGGCTTGTAGCCGTAGCCGACGAACAGGGCCTCGAGCTCTTCCTGGCTGATGCGGGCGAGGATGGTCGGGTTGGCGATCTTGTACCCGTTGAGGTTCAGGATGGGCAGCACGGCGCCGTCCCGCACGGGGTTGAGGAACTTGTTCGAGTGCCAGGCCGTCGCGAGCGGCCCGGTCTCCGCTTCGCCGTCACCCACGACGCAGGCGACGATGACGTCGGGATTGTCGTAGGCCATGCCGTACGCGTGGGAGAGGCTGTAGCCGAGCTCGCCGCCTTCATGGATGGAGCCCGGCGTCTCCGGGGTGACGTGGCTGCCGATGTGACCGGGGAAGGAGAACTGCTTGAAGAACTTCCGCATCCCCTCCGCGTCCATGCTCTTGTCCGGATAGACTTCCGAGTAGGTGCCCTCGAGGTACGCCGGCCCGAGCACGCCCGGGGCGCCGTGGCCCGGTCCGGCCACGAAGATGACGTCGAGGTCCTGCTCGACGATGAGCCGGTTCAGATGGATCCAGGTGAACGAGAGCGCCGGGCTCGCGCCCCAGTGGCCGAGCAGCCGATGCTTCACGTCCTCCGGCACCAGGGGCCTCTGCAGCAGCGGGTTGTCCTGGAGGTAGATCATCCCCACCGAGAGGTAGTTGCACGCCCGCCAGTACGCGTTCATCAACTCCACTTCCCGGGCGGTCAGCGGTCCACCCCCCCGGGTCCGGTCCTTGCCGGGTGCGGAGGGCCCCTGGCCCTGCTCCCTCGCCGTCAGCGGCGGCGCGTACTCCGATTCTCCCGTCCCTACCGGGTGTGCCATGACATGCCTCCCATCCGTGTTGCGTGTGGAGCGTTGAGTCGGGTTGGCGCTAGATGGAGGGGGGCGCCTCTGCCCCGGCGAAGCCCGCTTCGCCCTCCATGTCGCTGCTGTACCTGCCCTGGGCCGCCGCGCTGTCGCACCGGGCGCGGTGCTGGAACGCCTGCTGGCCGGCAGGCACGTTCTCCCGCCGGCCCTGCCAGGCCGCGAGCGCCTCGTCCTGCAGCGCGCGTCCGTAGGAGAAGGTCAGCTTCCAGGGCTTCGGACTGTCCAGTTCATTGATGGCGTTGAGGTGCTCGGTGGCCAGGACAGAATCCTGTCCACCGGACAGGAAGACGATGCCGGGGACCGCGGGCGGCACATGGCGCGTCAGGGTGCGCAACGTCGCCTCCGCCACCTGCTTCACCGTGGCCTGCCGGGCGAAACCCTGGCCCGCGGTGATCATGTTCGGCTTGAGCAACATCCCTTCCAGGGACACCTGCGCGTCGAAGAGCTCGTCGAAGACCGCTTGCAGCACGCGCCCCGTCACGTCCTCACACCGCTCGAGCCCGTGCGCCCCCTCCATCAGGACTTCAGGCTCCACGATGGGCACCAGGCCCTGCTCCTGGCAGAGGGCGGCGTAACGCGCGAGCGCGTGCGCATTCGCGTGGATGCACTTGGGGGTCGGCAGTCCGTCGCGGATGATGAAGACCGCGCGCCACTTGGCGAAGCGCGCACCCAGCTCGCGGTACTCCTCGAACCGCTCGCGGAGCCCGTCGAGTCCTTCCGTGACGAACTCTCCCGGCGCGCCAGCCAGGGGGTGGACGCCGGCGTCCACCTTGATGCCGGGGATGATGCCGCGGCCGGCCAGCAGCTCCACCAGCGGGATGCTCGTCGAGCTGTCCTGCCGGATGGTCTCGTCCTGCAGGATGACACCGCCGATGAACGGGGCGATGTCGGGCGTACTGAAGAGCATCTCGCGGTAGTTACGGCGGCTCTCCGCGGTCGACTCGATTTCGCGCGCGGTCAGGCGCTTCGTAATCGTGGAGACCGTCTCGTCCGCGGCCAGGATGCCCTTTCCGTCAGCAACGATTGCTCGCGCGGTTTCACCAAGCCCTGGCCTCGTCGGCATGTGTACCTCCCATTCGTCGGAAGAGAACCTGTGTGCCTGCTGAAACGCCGGCAACCAGCGGAGGGGCGGTCGACAACGAGCCTGCCCCGGAGGAATGGGCAGGATGGTGTTGCCTGGGTTGCGATGCCATCTTGGTTCTGGACCCAGTCTTGACTGGCAACGCCCGGCGCGCGGTGGCAGCAGCGAACGGGCGGGTGCTGGAGACAGCCATGACCATCAAGTTGCTCATCGCGGACGTCGACGGGACCATGGTGACGCGGGACAAGGTCCTCACCGCACGGACCTGCGAGGCAGTCGACCGGCTGCGTGCCAGCGGCGTCATGTTCACCATCACGAGCGGGCGGCCGCCGCGCGGGATGGCAGGGCTGGTGGCAGCGCTGAAGCTCACCGCCCCCCTGGCCGCTTTCAACGGCGGCGTGTACGTCAAACCCGACCTCACGACGGTGCTGGAGCAGCGGACGATTCCTCCCGACATTGCCAGGCAGGCCGTCGACTACATGCTCCAGGCGGGCCTGGACGTCTGGGTATACCAGGGGGCCGACTGGTTCCTCCGTGACCCCGAGGCGTTCCGCGCGCCGCGCGAGCGGAACAACGTCGGGTTCGACCCGGTCGTCATCGCGGACCTGCACCGCGTGCTCGACGCCCCCATCAAGCTCGTCGGCGTGAGCGAGGACACGGCGCTGGTCGCGCGCTGCGAGGCCGAGCTCTCCATGCGACTGGGCACCGAAGCGTCGGCGGCACGTTCGACGCCCTACTATCTCGACGTCACCCACCCCGAAGCGAACAAGGGAATGGTCGTGCGTGAAGCCTCGCGCCTGCTCCGGCTTCCGCTCGAGCAGATCGCCGCCATCGGGGACATGTCCAACGACCTGCCCATGCTGACCACCGCCGGCCTGGGCATCGCCATGGGCAACGCCAGTCCCGAAGTCCAACGGTTCGCGCGCCACGTCACGCGCTCCAACGACGAGGACGGGTTCGCCTACGCGGTCGACTCCTTCATCCTGGGCCAGCCGCCCCTCGTACGGACGCGGCTGGGGCTTCCGCCCCGCACGCGCGCCTGCCTCTTCGGCCTCGATGGCGTCCTCACCCAGACCTCCAGCTTCCACGCCCGGGCCTGGAAGCAGTTGTGCGACTACTACCTGCGGCAGCGTGCGAGAGCCTCGGGGCAGCCCTTCATTCCCTTCGACCTGGTGCGCGACTACAGCCGCTACTTCGACGGCAAGCCGCCCCTGGAGGACCTCCGCGCGTTCCTCGACTCCCGCGACATCATGCTGCCGGAGAGCACGCTTCGCGCGCTGAACGACCGCAAGGCGGCGGTCCTGGCGGAGCTGCTCCGGCAGGAGCGGGCGGAGACGTATGAGGGAGCGATCCGCTACGTCCAGGCGGCGCGCGCGGCCGGCCTTCGGACCGCGGTCGTCTCCCCGAGCAGGCACTGCGGCGAGATGCTCCGGTCGGCCGGCATCGCGGACCTCTTCGACGCACGGCTCGACGCCACGCCGCCCCCCGAGCTCTACCTCGCGGCCGCCCGGGCCCTCGACGTCGGCTCCGAGGAAGCGGTCGTCTTCGAGGACACGCCCGCCGGCGTCGCGGCCGCACGGGCGGCCCACTTCGCCTATGTCATCGGCGTCGACCGGCCAGGCCGGCCCGCCGAGCTGCACCGCCACGGCGCGGACATCGTGGTGACCGACCCGGCCGCCCTCCTCGAGCAGGAAGCCACCCCGCACCTCGCGCTGGAGGAAGCGCACTGAGGACGCACCGCGTCCCGTCGCGGGCGGACGCTCAGAACCTGTCGGGGACGAAGTTCTTCCCCTCGAGCGGGGCGGCGTCGTCGTAGGCGCCACGCATGGAACGACGGGGCAGCTTCACCTTGGGACGCTTCACCCGCTTGTGGGGAATCTTGTCCAGCAGGAAGTGGATGCAGTTGAGCCGCGCCTTCTTCTTGTCGTCGGAACGCAGGATGTACCAAGGCGCATGCGGCGTGTCCGTCGCGGCCAGCATCTGGTCCCGCGCCTGGGAGTAGTCGTACCAGCGCGTCCAGGACTTGATGTCCATCGGGCTCAGCTTCCACTGCCGGAGGGGGTCGCCAATCCGCGCTTCGAACCGCCGCTGCTGCTCCTCCTTGCCGACCTCGAGCCAGATCTTCAGCAGGAGGATTCCGCTATCGACCATGTACTTCTCGAAGACGGGACAGCCTACGAGGAAGCGCTCATGCTCTTCGGGAGTACAGAAGCCCATCACCGGTTCGACCCCGGCCCGGTTGTACCAACTGCGGTCGAAAATCACGATTTCGCCCGCCGCGGGAAAATGCGGCACGTACCGCTGCAGGTACATCTGGGACTTCTCCCGGCTCGAAGGCGCCGGGAGGGCCACCACTCGAAACACCCGGGGACTCACCCGCTCGGTGATGGCGCGAATCGTGCCACCCTTTCCCGCGGCGTCCCGACCTTCGAAGACCACGACGACGCGCATTCCCTCCTGCTTGACCCAATCCTGGAGCAGGCAGAGCCGGGCCTGGAGCTTGCGAAGCTCCTTTTCATAGGTCTTGCGCGTCAGGGGCTCTGCGGGAGTGACGTGTGCCATGACCTGATGGTGATGCGGTCCCACGATGCGCGCAATCCGTGCCTCCGAGGACGAGCCAGACCGTCGGGAAAGCCAGACGCGAGACGCAAACGCCGTCCGAACGAAGACACCCATGTCGCCCCCCGGTCGGTGTCAGTCCTGGGGAACGGACATCCAATACTGCCCCGCGGGGCAGTCGGGCAACTCGTACTTCCGCGTGCTCCCCGAAGTGCAGATCATCCCCACCTACCGAGGTGTCGCGAATGCGGGGGATGGACAGCACCAGGCAGGGGAGGCATCCAGGGCTTGCACCCTTCGTCGGCGCATTGCCGTTGCTCGGCGTGCTCTCGACGCTCTCCGGGTGCATGGTAGGTCCCAACTTCACGAAGCCCGAGGCCGCGGTTCCCCAGGAGTGGCGCACCCATGGCGACCCGCGACTCTCGAAGCAGGGCGAGGTCGACACCCAATGGTGGAAGTCATTCGGCGATCCGACGCTCGACCGCCTCGTCGAGCTCTCCTACCGGCAGAACCTGCCGCTGCAGATAGCAGGTCTGAGAATCGTGGAGGCACGCGCCCAGTTGGGCATCCTCACCGGCCAGCAGTATCCGCAGGTCCAGGTGGCCACCGCCAGCGCGACCGCGGTGGGACTCAGTGAGAACTCAGCCAACGTGGCCGATCTCGGCGTGCTCGACCGCGACTATCTGGATTACCAACTGGGTTTCGACGCGGTCTGGGAATTGGATTTCTGGGGCAAGTACCGGCGAGGAGTGGAGGCGGGAACCGCCGGCCTGCTCGGGACCGTGGCGGACTACCAGTCCGCGCTCGTATCGCTCAATGCGGAGGTGGCGCGCACCTACGTCGTGGTCAGGACGTTCGAGGTGCTCATCGCGCAGGCCCAGGAGAACGTCAGGATTCAGGAGGAAGGCTTCCGGATCGCCGACTCACGCTTCCGCAACGGTGCCACCTCCGAGCTCGACGTGACGCAGGCGTCGACCCTGCTGGAGAGCACCCGGGCCACCATCCCCCAACTGGAGAGCGGGCTGGAGATGGCTCGCAACGCCCTGAGCACGCTCCTGGGCCAGCCCGTGGGAGACGTGGAGGCCCTGCTGGCGGGCCCCAAGCAGATTCCGATGGCGCCCGCGGCGGTGGCCGTCGGCATGCCGGCCGAGATACTGCGGCGGCGCCCGGACGTCCGCAGCGCCGAGCTGTATGCCGCCGCGCAGTGTGCCCGCATCGGCATCGCCGAGGCGGAGCTCTACCCGAGCTTCTCCCTCTTCGGGACCATCGGGCTCGAGGCGAGCACCGCCGGCGCCTCCTCCGGCAATCTCTTCTCCATCGGCAGCCTGGTCTATTCCTTCGGCCCTCGGATTGTCTGGCCCTTCCTGAGCTACGGCCGCCTGAAGAATGGGGTGCGTGTCGAAGACGCGCGGTTCCAGCAATTGCTCGTCAACTACCGCAACACGGTGCTCAAGGCCGCCCAGGAGGTGTCGGACGCCGTGGTGAGCTTCGTCAATGCCCAGAAGGCCATGGCGTTCGAGCAGGCCGCCGTGAAGTCCGCGCAGCGGTCGGTGGAGCTCGCCGTGGTGCAGTACCGCGAAGGCGCCGTGGATTTCCAGCGCGTGCTGGACGCGCAACGCTCGCTCCTGGAGCAGCAGAACAACCTGGCCCGGACGAGCTCGTCCATCGCGACGAGTCTGGTCGCCCTGTACAAGGCGCTGGGTGGGGGCTGGGAGGTGCGTCAGAACCAGCCTGTCGTGCCGGAGCCCATGCAACGCGAGATGGAGAAGCGGACCGACTGGGGCGACATGGTGTCCGAGCCGCGGTCGCAGGAAACCAAGCAGAGCTCGCCCTCGGGAAAGGAATAGAGGATCTGTCATGCCCAAGAGCCCGAAAGGGAAGATCAAGTGGGTCATTGGGTTGATCGCCGTCGCGGTCGCCGTGTTCATTGGCTTCCGGTACTGGAAGGGGAAGCAATCCGCGCTGCCGGAGGGAATCATCTCGGGCAACGGACGCATCGAGGCGAAGCTGGTGGATGTCGCCGCCAAGGAACCCCTGCGGGTGAAACAAATCCTTGTCAACGAAGGCGACCTCGTCAAACCAGACCAGGTGCTGGTGCAACTGGACACCGTCACGCTGGAGGCCAACCTGGCGGAGGCCAACGCGAGCGTCGCGGCCGCGCAGGAGCGTCTGGCGGGGGCCGAGGCGTCCATCGTCAAGCAGAAGAGTGAAATCGACCTCGCCAACATCGAGGTCGAGCGCGCCAAGAAGCTGGTTGCGCAGGGCGCCGGCTCGCAGCGGGACCTGGACATTCGAACGAGCCAGCTCGCGACCACCCAGGCCACCCTGGCGGAAGCGGAAGCGATGCTGAAGACCTCCAAGGGGCAGGTTGAAGTCGCACGAGCCAATGCGGCGACGATTCAAACGCGCATCGCCGACGCGACGCTCAAGTCTCCCGTGACGGGAAGAGTTCTCTATCGCCTCGCCGAGCCCGGCGAGGTGCTCTCGCCCGGCGGGCCGGCGCTGACACTCGTGAACCTTGAAGACGTCTACATGGAGATATTCCTTCCAGCCAGCGAGGCCGCCAGACTGAAGATCGGCTCCGAAGCGCGCCTCACCGTCGACTTCGAACCTGAACGCTCCATCCCCGGGTATGTCTCCTTCGTGTCCCCGGAAGCGCAGTTCACTCCCAAGCAGGTGGAGACGAAGAGCGAGCGGGAGAAGCTGATGTTCCGGGTGAAGCTCCAGGTCCCCAAGGAGCTGGCCAGCCGCTACGTCGAGCGCATCAAGACAGGCATCCGCGGCGTCGGCTACGTCAAGGTGGACCCCTCCGCCGCCTGGCCTGTCCGATTGCAGAACGTCATCTCGGCTGAAGCCGGACCTCCGTAGCCCGGCGCCCCGGGAGGGCTCAGCCATGGTCTCATCCGCGTCTCCAGCATCGCCGGGCGGCTCCGCCAGCAAGCCCGTGGTCTCCATCCAGAAGGTGACCCACCGCTACGGCAGCGTCGTCGCGCTCGACGGCTTCTCGCTCGACATTCCCACCGGTATCATGGTGGGCATCGTGGGGCCTGATGGCGTCGGCAAGTCGACGCTGATGGCCCTGGTCGCCGGCTCCAAGAAGATGCAGGAGGGACGGGTGACCGTCCTGGACGGGGACATCGCCGACGCCCGGCACCGGCGCGCGGTGGGCCCGCGCGTCGCATACATGCCTCAGGGGCTGGGCAAGAATCTCTACCTGGAGCTCAGCGTCTACGACAACGTCGACTTCATGGCCCAGCTCTTCGGGCTGTCACCCGAGGAGCGCAAGGTCCGCGTCCCGGAGCTGCTCGCGGCCACGGGGCTCGGCAAGTTCGCGGAGCGCCCCGCCGGCAAGCTCTCGGGCGGAATGAAGCAGAAGGTGGGGTTGTGCGGCGCGCTGGTGCATGACCCGGACCTGCTCATCCTCGACGAGCCCACCACCGGCGTCGACCCGCTCTCCCGGCGGCAGTTCTGGACGCTCATCGACGACATTCGCGCGGGGCGCCCGGGAATGAGCGTCATCATCTCCACGGCCTACATGGACGAAGCGCAGCAGTGGGACTGGATTGTCGCCATGGACGCGGGGCGCGTGCTGGCGACGGGGTCTCCCGCGGAGCTGATGGAGCGCACGGGGACGAAGGACCTGGAGCGGTGCTTCATCGCGCTGCTCCCCGAGGAGAAGCGCAGCGGCCACAAGGAAATCACCATCCCGCCCCGTCCCCCGGGCAAGGGGGAGCTGGCCATCGAGGCCCACGGACTGACCGCCCGCTTCGGGACCTTCACCGCCGTCGACCACGTCACCTTGTCGATTGAGCGCGGGGAGATCTTCGGCTTCCTGGGCTCCAACGGCTGCGGCAAGTCCACGACCATGAAGATGCTAACCGGCCTGCTGCCCCCCTCGGAAGGGTCGGCGAAGCTCTTCGGCAGCTCCGTCGAGGCCGGAAGCATGGAGGTGCGCAAGAACCTGGGGTACATGACGCAGGCGTTCTCGCTCTACGGCGAGCTGACCGTCCAACAGAACCTGGTCCTGCATGCCCGGCTCTACCACCTGCCGCCAGACCAGGCGAAGGCGCGCATCGAGGAGCTGGTCGAGCGCTTCGGACTGGGTGCGCATCTGGATGCGCTGGCCGAGTCGCTGCCGATGGGTCTGCGCCAGCGGCTCTCGCTGGCCGTCGCCGTGCTGCACGGGCCGCAGATCCTCATCCTCGACGAGCCCACGTCGGGAGTCGACCCGGTCGCCCGGGACAGCTTCTGGGAGCTGCTGATCGACCTGTCGCGCAATCAGGGCGTCACCATCTTCGTGACGACGCACTTCATGAACGAGGGGATGCGCTGCGACCGCATCTCCCTCATGAATGCGGGAAGGGTGCTGGCGGCGGATGCGCCCCAGAAGCTGATCGAGGCACGGAACGCCGACAGCCTGGAGACCGCCTTCATCGCCTACATGGAAGACGCCATTGCCGAGGCGGCTCGCGCCGAAGGCAAGAAGGACACCCCTCCCGCCCCGGCGCCCGCGGTCGAAGCGCCCGTCGTTCCCCCCCCATCCAAGGCCGAGCGACCGGAGCGGGCCGGCCTCCGGCTGGGGGTCGGCCGGATGCTCGCGTACGCCCACAATGAGACCATCCAGATCCTCCGCGACAAGGTCCGGCTGGCGTTTGCCTTCGCTGGCTCGGCGATGCTGATGCTCGTCTTCGGCTTCGGAATCACGACCGACGTCGAAAACATCCGCTATGCCTCGCTGGACCTCGACCAGTCGCCCGAGAGTCGCGCGTATCTCGAGCAGTTCGGCGCGGCCAGACGTTATTTCGCCCTGACTCCGCCGGCCCAATCCGCGGACGAGGCGCTTCGCCGGCTCCAGTCAGACGATGTCTCGGTGGTGCTGGAGATTCCGCCCCGCTTCGGTCTGGATTTCCGCCGGGGCGCCGGACCCGAGGTACTGGCGCAGGTGGATGGCGCCATGACCTTCCGTGGCGACACCGTCGCGCAATATGTCCAGGGGGTCCACAACCGGTTGCTGCAGGACCCCGCGAGCGGCTTCCAGTCGGCGAGTGCCCAGAAGTACACGGCCAATATCGAAGAGCGCTACCTGTACAATCCGACGTTCGAGAGCGTCTATTCCATCGTGCCGAGCGTCCCGGCGCTGCTGCTGCTGCTGATACCCGCGATTCTCATGACGGTCAGCATCGTGCGCGAGAAGGAGCTGGGGTCGATCATCAACTTCTATGTCACGCCCACGGGGAGGCTGGAGTACCTGCTCGGAAAGCAATTGCCGTACGTCGCCATCGGCATGATCAACTTCTTCATCCTGGCCGCCCTGACACTGATTGTCTTCCGTGTTCCCATCAAGGGCAGCTTCCTGACGTTGATTCTCTGCACGCTGTTCTACGTCATGGCGACGACGGGCCTCGGGATGGTGACCTCGACCTTTACCGGCAGCCAGGTCGCGGCCGTCTTCGTCACGGCCATCCTGACCATCACGCCGACCATCCAGTTCTCCGGCTTGTTGCAGCCTGTCTCCACGCTGCAGGGGGGCGCCGGTGTCATCGGCTCCATCTGGCCGGCCACCTATTACATGCACGCCAGTCTGGGCGCGTTCACGAAGGGACTGGGGGCAGACCTCATCATGCGAGATGTCGCCTTCCTGGCCGTGTGCGTCCCCCTCCTCCTGGCGGTCAGTGTCGCTGGCCTGAAGAAGCAGGAGAAATAGGGGTGAACTCGCTGCTGAACATTCTGTGGCTCGGGCTCAAGGAGCTTCGCAGCCTGCTGAGCGACGTGGTGATGGTCGTGTTCGTCATCTATGCGTTCACCCTGGCAATCTATGTTCAGGCCACGGGGACCTCGAGCGAGGTGAACAACGCCTCGATTGCCTTCGTCGACGAGGACGGGTCCGCGTTGTCCAAGGAATTGCTCAACGCCTTCTATCCGCCCCGTTTCAAGCTGCCTGAGATCATCTCCCCCGATGCGGTCCAGGCGGACATGGACAGAGGTCGGTTCATGTTCGTCGTCGTGATTCCGCCCCGCTTCGAGCACGACCTTCGCGCGGGGCGCAACCCGGACATCCAGGTGAACATCGACGCGACCGCCATGCAGCAGGCGGGCATCGGCTCCGGCTACATCAAGAACATCGTCCACGACCGGATTGCGTCCTTTCTCAAGCGCACGGAGGAGACGGGGCCGAAGCCCGTCAACGTGGTCATTCGCAAGCTCTTCAACCCCAACGGGGTGTCGTCCTGGTTCAAGAGCGTGGTGGCCATCATCAATCAGATAACCCTGCTCACAGTCGTCCTGACGGGCGCCGCGGTCATCCGCGAGCGCGAACACGGAACGCTGGAGCACCTGCTCGTGATGCCGCTGACCTCGTTCGAAATCGCGATGGCGAAGGTCTGGGCCAACAGCCTCGTGATTCTCGTCGCGACCGGGGCTTCGCTCCTCCTGGTCGTGGACATGGTGCTGGAGGTGCCGTTCGCCGGCTCGGTGGTGCTGTGGTTCGTCGGCGTCGTGCTCTACCTGTTCTTCGCCACGGCGCTCGGCATCTTCCTGGGGACGATTTCACGTTCGATGGCCCAGTTCGCGCTGCTGATCATCCTCGTGATCCTCGTGCTGATGCTGCTTTCGGGCGGGAGCACGCCCGTCGAGAGCCAGCCGAAGTGGCTGCAGTACGTCACGTACCTCCTGCCTTCCCGGCACTTCGTCAGCTTCTCGCAGATCATCATCTACCGCGGCGGGGGGCTGTGGGCCGTCTGGCGCCAGTTCCTGATGGTGAGCGCGGTGGGCGTGGGATTCTTCGTCTACAGCCTGGCGCTCTTCCGGAAGTCCATCGCGGCGAGCAAGTAGGGCTCGCTCGGAGCCCGGGTGCCTCCGGGCTGATGACTGGGTCCGGACCGTCACATCCGTCAGCGCCACCCTCCCTCCTGAGTGACAGTCACCGCGCTCACAGCGGTGCTCAGGGGGGAATCCAAGATGGCTGGCGACGCCAGAATCACCAATACGAGTTTGAAGTTCGCGGGTCTCAGCTACTTCCGTGCGAATGCGCCGAGCGTGGTGATTGGCTCGTTCGGCGACAAGAAGACGCCGCTGACGAAGCAGAACTACATCGAAGTGCTCGGCCGCATCCCGGTGGCCCGGCTGAAGGTGCACCGGGCCACCACGGCGAGGATTGACTTCACCGGCACCAGCTCGGTCGATCTCGCCGTGGATGTGTCGGTGCCGGTCTCGGGCACGGACACTGGAATGGGCACGGACACTGGAATGGGCACAGGCATGGGTACGGGGACGGGTGCGGACACAGGCACGGTCACGCTCTCGCCATCCGTGGCCTACGAGCAACTGCGCCGCGACCAGCTCTGCCTCGTGAAGCTGGACATCTACCCAAGCGACATCATCAAGGCGGCCAACGACTCGCCAGCCGTGCTCGCCCACCTCAAGGAGTGCGGCGACAGCGGTCGTCTGGTGCACCAGATCTTCATGATCCTGAAGGCGAAGACGGCCAAGGTCTTCAGCTCCAGCGCTTCGCTGGCGCTGTCGGCGACCAACGGCGAGGTGATGGTCACCGCGCAAGGCACCGAGGGCTCCACGGGTGACCTGACGCTCAGGCTCTCGCCCGGTACGACCTTCGCCTACCTCTTGCTCAAGCTGAAGTGGGACGCCAACCAGAAGAAGAACTGGAAGCGCATCCAAGGCTCGGAAGATGACCAGCAGAGCCTGGACTGACGTCACTGCGAAAAAGGCATGTCGAATTCGCGAGCCCCGCTCCGACCTTGGTGTGAAAGGCGGCTCGAGGCCCAGCGTGGGCCTGTTCCGCCTCCCGACCCCAAGGAGGAAGAACATGTGGAGCGATGAAGGTCTTCGAGGTGGAGCCCTCTCCGGAAGCGCAGTGGCTGTCACGGCGAACGCGGGCGCGGTGGGGTGCGCGGCGCGGCCTTCCCGTCGCGTGCTGCGTGGCGTGGGCGCGGTGTTCGCGGGCCTGCTGGTGAATGCCGTGCTCTCCTCGGCCACGGACGAGGTCCTGCGCGCCGCGGGAGTCTTCCCTCCCATGGAGCAGACCATGTCGGACGCGCTCTTCGCGCTGGCGACGGCGTATCGCACCGTGTTCGGTATCGCCGGCTGCTACGTCGCGGCACGGCTGGCGCCCCACAGACCGATGCTGCATGCCCTGTGGCTCGGTGGCGTGGGCCTGGCCCTGTGCCTCGTGGGCGTCGCGGTGGCATGGAGCCAGGGCCCCGGGTTCGGGCCGCTCTGGTATCCGCTGCTCCTCTGCGTCACCGTGCTGCCCTGCGCCTGGGTGGGCGGAAGGCTCGTCGAGCACTCCCGCGTCAGGTGAAGCTCCTGTCGCTGGGAGGGTGGTTCAAGACGAGGCGTCAGCCGAGCAGGGTCCGCACCACCTCTTCGGCGAGCCGCGTGCCACGTCCACGCCGCATCAGCAGCCGGTAGGTCACCGGGGGCAGGCCGCGCACGGCAAGGCGTGCGAGGCCCGGGGTGGCCACCACGTCGTTGATGACGCCCACCCCCACGCCCAGGGCCGCGAGCCGGCAGACCGCCTCCCAGCCGGTCACCTCCGCGGCGACCTCGAGTGCCCGTCCACGGGCCGCGGCGGCGTCCTCCAGCGTGGCGCGCAGGGCGCGGCCGAGCGGAGGCACCAGGAGTCGGTGCTCGAGCAGTGCCCCCACCTCCACCTCTCGCCCCGCCCGCGCCAGCGGATGCTGCCGTGCGGCCACGGCCAGCAGCGCGGCGGTGACGAGCGGTTGCGAGCGCAGGCCCGGGGGACTGGAAGCGGGGCCGGCCACCACCGCCAGGTGCGCCGAGCCGCGCTCCACCGCGGCGACCGCGGCGGGGCCATCCACCACGAGGAAGGAGAGCACGCCGGCCCGCTCGCGCAGGAGCGGAGCGATGCGCTCGGCCACCACATGCACCAGCGCTCCCTCTCCACAGGCGAGCACCACCCGTTCCTCCGCGTGTCCCTGACGCAGCTCCACGCGCAGGGCGCGCTCACGCTCGAGCACGTCACGCGCCCAGGCGAGCACGCGCGCTCCATCCGGGGTGAGCTGGAGGCGCCGGCCCCGGCGTTCATAGAGGTCGGTCTCCAGTGCCCGCGCCACCCCTTGCAGCCGTGCATGCATCGCCGGCTGGGACAGCCCGATGGTGCGCCCCGCGAGCGTCAGGTTGCAGCCAGCCTCCGCGAACGCCACCAGGGCGCGAAGCCCATCCGTGTCCATGAGTGGAACTATCCGCCTTTTCGATAGCTGGAGAGAAGTCCCGATTCGTGCTCGGGGAAGGGGCCGGCTAGTGTTCCTGCATCAGAAGAAAGGAAGAACGCTCATGGCCAGCGCACACCGCCCGGAGAAGCAATTCCAGGCACTCGCCCAGAAGTCGAAGAAGCTGTCGTGGTTGTTGCGTCATGGTGCCCGGGAGACGGGCCTCGCCATGGACTCAGCGGGCTTTGCCCCCATCGTCGACGTGCTGCGGATGACGGGGCTCTCGCACAGGGCGTTCGACGAGGTGGTCGCGGAGAACAACAAGTCCCGCTTCGAGGTACGGGGCGAGCAGGTGCGCGCTGTGCAGGGTCACTCCCTGGAGGGCACCCCCGTGACGCTCGACGGGCTGGAGCGCAGCTGGGACGAGGTGTCCGGAGACGCGCTCCTCTATCACGGCACGTCCGTGGTCGCCGCGCGCGCCATCCTCTCCGGGGAGGGAGTGCATTCCGCGGCGCGCACCCACGTCCACCTGGCTGCCGCGGTGGACTCGAAGGTGGGCAAGCGGGCCGGCGTGGATGTGCTGCTGGTCATCTCCCCTGTGCGCCTGCGGGCCTCGGGGCTGCGCATCTTCCGTGCACCCAACGGGGTATTGCTCGCGCGCGCCATCCCCGCCGCCGTCATCGTGGACGTGCTCGCTTGCAATGGCCCGGGAGGCTCCGCGCTCGCGGAGCTGAAGGGACGGGTGGGGAAGGGGGCCGCCCCGTCCGCGGCCGGAGCATAGAGGCGATGAAGCGGCCGGGCGTGCTCAGGGACGCAGGAGGCCTGTCGTGGCCTCCGCCCCGGTGACGACGAGGCGCTCCATGGCCCGCGTCATGGCCACATAAAGCAACCGGGCTTCCTCCTTGGGGCTCTCCGCCCTGGCATGCGGACGTCCAAGGCCCGGAATGGCGACGACGGGGAACTCCAGTCCCTTGCTGGCGTGGAAGGTGAGCACCTTCACGGAGTCTTCCCCGGCATCGAGGGGCGACTGGCGCGTGTGCTTTCCCACCCATTGGAAGGGGACGCCCGCGTGCGCGAGGCGCTGGGTGGCGGCCTCGCCCACCTCGAAGCTCCGGTACAGCAGCGCCATGTCGCTCCAGCGAAAGCCCTCCGTTTGCAGTTGCCGGAGGTGTCCGGCCACGTAGTCGGCCTCCTCCCGGAGACTCGGAAGGGCCACCAGCCGGGGTGGAGGGCCGTGCCTCCCGGCGGTTTGAGGGAGGACGAGGGGAACGCCGTCCTCGTCCGCCTCCTCCGGCTTGAGGACGTCCTTGGCGAACGCCGCGGCGAAGCGAAGAATCTCGGCCGTGTTGCGATAGTTGAGCCGCAGGATGGTGGTGCGCCCCTGGGCCTGGATGCCGACGCTCCGGAAGCTGAACCGCTCGCGGCGGTAGATGGACTGGGCGTCGTCGTACAGCATCAGGAGGGAGTTGGTTTCCGGGCTCACCATCTGCGCCACCAGCTTCAACCACTCCGGCTTGAAGTCGTGTCCTTCGTCCACCAGCACCGCGCCATACTGTCCCCGCGGGATGAGTCCCTGGTCGGTGGCACGGATGACCCGCTGGGCGAGCTGTTCGGCGTAGTCACCGGGCGCGAGCCCGTCGGGAGGCAGGCCCGCCTGGAAGTGCACCAACTGGTCCCGGCACCAGGCATGGAAGTTCCGGACCCTCACCTGGTGCGCGAGCCCACGCGCGGCCATCGTCTGCTCGAGCCACGCGGCCAGGGGGCGATTGAAGCAGAGCACGAGCACCGGACGCCGCAGCACCCTGGCCAGCTGGAGGCAGCGGAAGCCCAGAATCATCGTCTTGCCCGAGCCCGCGACACCGTGAATCACCCGGTGCCCCTCGCCCAGGCTGCGCGCGAGCTGCTCCTGTTGCAGGTCCATGATGTGGAGGAGGTCCGGCAGGGCCGCCTCGGCATCCGGCTCCGCGAAGAAGTCCAGCTGAGTGCCTCCCAGCCGCAGCTCGGGGAAGATGTGCCATCGGATGCGGTCGATTTGAGGCAGGGTGAGCGGCCGCTCCCGCTGCCAGGGAAACATGCTCCAGAGCCGCTGCTGGAAGGCCTCGGGAGCAATGTCCTCCGTCATCTCGTCCTTGCAGAGGACCCGGTGGGAGGGAAGGACCTCGCCCAGCTCCCCTTCGTCGAACTGGCGACGGGTGATGTTGGAGAGGACGACGCCGTAGCTCCAGGGAAGGCTCAGCTTGCCCTGGAAGCCGCCGCCCACGTCCGTGAGCGCCGGGTCCCGCTCCAGCAGGGTCTTGATGTGCTGCGCGTGGACGCGCGCCTGCTCGAAGGGGTTGGTCACCCGCTTGGGCCCGCTGCTGGTCAGGAGCGTGGTACCGGCCTTGTCGATGGACTGGATGGCCTCCCGTCGCCAGTCCTTCACTTCGAGGACGAGGATGCCCCGCCGCGGGTGGAGCACGATGAAGTCGGGGTGATGGCCCGTCGCCCCGACCGGCACGTCGTACCAGAGGAGGTAGTCGTCCTCGAGCTTCTCCTCGAGGCGGCGCGCAAGGCGCTTCTCCCCCGCCTGCATGCGGCCAAGGCACTGGTTGAGGGCTGGAATCAACGTGGCCATGGCCTCAGTCCTCTCCTCTGCGCGGACGTGTGTGGGAAGGATACCCGAAGCCGGGCTCTCTTCGCGGAGCCGTCCTCCGCTCGCGACAGGCGCTCCAGTCCCTGCCTGTCGTTGGCGTGAAGGTGCGTGCTGGCGTGCAGGGAGAAGCCCTCCTGCAAGGCGCATCCGGGCTGCTGTCGGGGAGGAGGCCGCACTTCCACCTCGGGCCAGCGCGGACAGCGGTTCTTCTCAGCCCCGCTACACCCGCCCGCCGCCCTCAAGAGGGCCCCCCGCCGCCCATACTTGTGGCGAAGGTGGGCTGACGGTCGGACTTTCGGCGGCGGCTTCGATTCCCGCCGCCACCATCTCGAGAAGCCCAGCAATCTCAACAGGTTGCTGGGTTTTTCTTTGTCCTTGTTTTCATCATGTGCCCCTGTGTCCCTCTGGCGTCTCTAGCCCAGCGCGGCACGCGGCTCGGGGATGCGACGAGCCAACTCCAGCACCGCACCCTCCCGTGCCTCGTGGTCATTTCGATGGCCGCGTACCCCATCAACTCCTGAAATGGTAACATCCCAACCAATTCGGCTACCCACCCATTGAAGAAGAGGGGCGCATGAAGATGAAAGGCGCGGACGTCTACAACGTTCTAGCGAACACCGGCGTTGATACGCGCCATCACGCGAACGGCGTAGTGACCGGTTGCACGTTCCAACATCTGAAAGGGCTGGCTTCTCGCGCATCCGCTGAGGAGAAGTGCTCGTGGATGTTCCTGGAATCGAGAGGCTCCTGACCGCCAGGACGACGCTCAGATGGCAGAAGCCCACCGTGCTGGAGTGGCTGAGTCAGGCCCCGGGGGCTTACCGACGGGGTCTGCCTGCCCCTTCGCTGCTTCCTGTTTGAGAAGAAGCTCAGGAGCCTGCATGAGCCGGTGAACAACCACCCGACAATCACCCAAAACGGGCTGTAGATTCACAAAACCACATTCAACGAAAGGACGTCTTGTGCGTTTCAACATCAAAATCCCAACAAGCCTTCGCGAATTCCTGCTGCTGGCCATTCTCTCGCTATCTACCAATAGCGCGATTGCAGGCCTCACCGCCCCTGTCTACGACCCCGGATTCTGGAACGCCAGCAATCGCGTCTCCTACAACAATTGCTACAACTACGCGACAAACGAAGCAACAAATACGTTTGCGCAGCCCGGCAGAGCGTACTTCGGCTACAACCCCATCAACGCAAACACCTTGAGTTGCGCCGAAGTGAGGACCTACGCGGCCCTCGACGGCACGCTTCAGCAGTATAACGGCAAGGACACATTTCTTTTTGCCGGAGCTACAAATGCCTCGCAGTGCGACTCCGACCGGCCGGCGAGACTGGCGCTCGTTGTTGCACCGGGATACGACTATCACTGGTACCGGATAGACAGGGACACCGGAGACCGTTGGTCGCACAAGCGTGGCGGGACCAATGCAAAAAACGTGGATGAGAGCGGACAGGCAATCTATAGCATCGAGTCCGCCAATCGGGGGCCGTACACCCAGGTTTGCGGCTACTTCTGCAGTTACTCGAGTAGCACCACTCAGGATACCGGCGCAGTGACAATCAATTGACCTGGTCCTGGCGACCAACAGGAAGCCTGTCATGAAAAATAAATTTGCTCAGCTGTCACTCCTCGCGCTTGGCCTATCCTTCAACGTGAGCTACGCCGCGGACAGAGACGGCGATAGCGCGACAGTAGTGATTGAAGCGTTCTCCGGCCGACCAAACCCTGTTCTGGTCGTGGACATGAATGATGCATCCAAGCTTGCCGAGGCGATTCGGGTTCTTGCTTACGAGGCAAGGACGAACGCACTGACTCCGGAAGGTGATGCCGTCAAGCTCTCCAAGGCAATTCACGAGTACGGCGGCATCGTGATAACCGATCCCTCTGGCAAGCTGATGGACGCCGATGCTTCCATCGTCATCAAGGACGACACAATCATCACGGCGCGAAACGAAACAAGAACCGTGTACGCAAATACGCATCCCCAGCTCTCCAAGCTCATCATCAAGTACGCCTATAAACAAGGCGCAATTGATCGACGTGCGGCACTCCACTTGTCTGGCGAGCAGTCACAAAACCAGTAACAAAACCTCGTGTGCATCGGCACAGCGATGCACACGAGCCAGCCGTGCCCTCAGAGGTGTAGGCGGCCAGGCGTTTCGATCAGTGCGCATGTCCCATCAACGTTGATTCAAGCCAGCGCTAGCGGCATGTCGACAAAACTCAAGGATTTGATTTTCATCGCTTTGATGGGGCTTTGTTATGGAGCTTTGTCGACGCTTGCCTTCGCACCATTCAATTACCCCTTATTGGCCTGGGTTGCGCTGTGCCCCCTGTTCGTGGGGGCCGTAAAGTACAGAGACAACATCAGGGCACTTGTTCTTTTCGGTTTGACCAGCACGGCATTTCTCTCGTTGACGGCCTTTCACTGGATTATTCCATCTGCTGGAAAGCTCGTCGGCGAAAACGGCTGGATCAGCGGCGGAATATTTTTGCTTTTCGCGTTGACCTCATCAGTAAGGGAAATCAGTCTCGTCTTGTTGATTGGTTTCCTCGCAAGAGAAGCATGGCAGAAGTATCTGTCGCTGAGTTGGTTGAGCGTCGCTTGCGTCGGCGTACTGGTAGACGGCTTGGTCCCCAAAGTCATACCGGTGTCCTGGGGAAATCTGATCACAGGCAATGTGTATCTCGTTCAGGTCGTCGAGTACACTGGCGTGCTTGGGCTGGCCTTCCTGTTGTTCTCCGTCAACTTCTTCATTTATCAATACGCAGCCACGATATGCCGGTCGTATCGTTTGAAGCATCCGCTCGTTCTTTCTTCAAATACCTTCGACAGCCTGGCGCTGGTGATTCTATTCGGCAGCCTGGTGTTTGGGGTTACGCGGTTGAGCGACGTGCGCGCCCAGCAAGCTGAATTGCCTACTGTTCGAATTGCGGCCATCCAGCCTGATTCGCTGCTGGTGGAGAACAGTAGTCTGGCGACCGCTCGCGATGCGGTATACAAGTTGGTTGGCGACACAATCCCGAGGCTGATACGTGCCTCCAGTAAAGCCGCCGGATACAGACTGGATATGATCGTACTGCCAGAGGCGGCCGTACCCTACTCGTCGACCAACGCGAACGAGCTGACGCGAAAGTGGAGACTCTACGCGCCGCCCCTGGTGGACATGATCACCGCAATGGCAGGAGAGCAGGGAGTCAGCATCTTTTTCAACGAACCGGCCATCGTGCAAGGAACCGGCAAGCCGTGGCAATCCAACGGTGTGGCCGTCAACTCGACTGTGTTGTTTTCTCCAGACGGACACAGAGGCGACTCCTACGAAAAAAACATCCTGTTCCCGGTTGGAGAGATCATCCCATTCGCAGGCATCTTGGAAGCACTCCATTTGCTCGAGCGCGTCCCGCAGGACGTATTGGCAAGGCAGTATCTGCCGGGCACAAAGCAGAACGTGATCTCATATGGCCTTCCAAAGAATCCCCTTGCACACAGCCGGTTCCTTCCACTCGTCTGTTATGAAGGCGTCTTTGCTGGCCATGCCCGTTCCTTCTTCAGCTCAGGAGATTTCAATCCGGAATATATAGTCAACCTCACGCAGGACGGATGGTTTACCAACACGATTGCGATACACCAGCATTTTGAGTTGGTGAGAATACGCGCCGTTGAGACACGACGCGCACTGATTCGCGCCGCGAATACTGGAATCAGCGCTCTGATTGGACTGGACGGGCAGGTCGTCCTGCCCATTTCCGGCCCGGCAATCGCCAAAGGCCATCCAGAAGGATTTCAGGTCTGGGATGTCCCTGTTCAGCAAACCGAAGCGACTTTCTATGTCAGGCACGGTGATGGTTCGATGCTTCTGCTCACTGTGTCTTTGTTGATGCTGAGCGCGGCAATACGCACTTTCCGTGCATCGCGAAAACGTCATGGAAAGCTGATGCCCAGCTAGCCGGGTGGCTGCATGCGTAATGTTATCTTTTTGATTTTGATTCTCGGCATCTGCATTTTCGGAGTGGCGGAGCGTTTTCAAAACAAGCTTGACGACCAGGTGGCAGCAATGGACACGGCGCCCGTTCAGGCAGTTCCTGAGGAAGGCGACCGGAAAAATCATCAAGCGAAAGGAATGCCGGAGCCCGCGGAGGATGTTGGACTCAGCCATGCGCTCGATTCGGGTGTCGCAAGCGCCCAGCCGTTGCCGAGGCAATCACTGAGTCAGGACACTATGCCTGATGTGCCGTCTGTCCAATGGGATGAGGCGGATGCCTTCCTCCGGCACATGGAAAAGAACATCCATGATCTCGAGGCAGAAGATGTGGATAGATTCAACGCACTCATTCGGGAAGCCGGGCGAATCGCCCAGGGACTGCCTCCAGACTTGAGACAGCAGTTCAAGGACGAGCTGTTTGTCATCATTGATGAGGCCTACGAGCCGCCGCCCCTACCCGAAGGCGTTATTTACGAATTTGAGAAAGAGTAAGGGGGCGTGCATAAGGCTGGAGAAGTATAGGTTACTGGTTGCCGGCGGCCGTCACCTTGCGGAGGTGGATGGCGCCTCCGTAGGAGAGCACCTTGCCGGTCTGGATGTTGCCAACCGGATCGAAGAACGAGACGTCGACGCGATCGATGACGAGGTCGGCCAGGTCCGTCTGGCAGGTGCGCGTCCATGGCAGGACGTGCGACGCGCGGAAGTCGCGCAGCAGCAGCGACATGAACGAGGTCTCCGCAGGGACGCCGCCGCTGATCGTGTTGATCTCGACGCAGTCCTTGTAGCCGAAGCCGCCGTTGACCGAGGCGTAGGCCCGGTTCTGCTTCGCCAGGAAGGGAGAGGCGATGCTCTGCACGGGGCCACAGGGCATCGGCTGATTCGGCAGTGCGATGGGGTCATAGACGGGGGCCAGGCCCTGCGCCCAGGGGGCGATGGGCGTGTGGTTCTCGAACAGGTAGCCGAGCAGGAGCGTGCCGTCGTCCCCGTGGGGAGTGCCGCCGCGCACCACGTGCATGTCGGAGTTCTTGGCGAGGACGGTCAGGTTGCCCTGAAACCCGGTCGCGTTCAGGTCGCCGTACTGGAGGGTCAACGGGAGCGGATAGGTCGGAACAATCAGGTTGCTCGAGCCCGCGAGCGTCACCCTCCCCGAGGCGCCGTCGGGCCCACCGTCATTCGACAGGTCGTACCCCAGCACGCTCTCGTGCTCGACACCCTGCTCGACGAGGATGGCGTTGCGCTCGGTGCGCAGCACGCTGCGCCAGGTGAGTCCGGCGCTGCCTCCGTTGAGCCGCACGCCGGCCTGGCTCGGAGGAGCCGTCGGCGAGCCGCGAACCAGCACGCCGATGTTCGCCGCGCCGAAGGCGCCCTTGTCGGAGCGCACGAGGTTGGCGTCGAGGCCATCCACCATCAGGCTGCGGCTGAAGGTGTCGGCCAGCACGCCGTTGCTCAGCGCCTTGTCCGCATTGCTCGCCGAGACGAGCGTCTGACGGAGGTAGGTCTGGTCACCGACGCTGTCGAAGCTGTTGATGACGAACGCGCGCACCTGCGGCCTCGCCGGGTCGGCGGTCCCCGCGGAAGCTGAGCCCGCGGTCTGGATGAGCAGATCTCGGACCGTCGCCCGCGCCGGAGCCAGCAGCTTGAAGAGCGGGAACGTCGAGCCGGGCGGAAGGTCGAGATACGTCGTGCCCGGCACCCCCGCGTAGCTCTGGAAGTCGGGCAGGATCTGGGTGCCCACGCCGTCGCCCGCGAGGATGCCGTCGAAGCCGGCGGGCACCACGATGGTCGAGTCGAGGTAGTAGACGCCGGACTGGAAGTGGAACATCGGCCGCGTCGGCAGTGCCATCGCGTTGATGAGCGCATGGTTGATGTCCGACACCGTCATCAAGGGGGTGATCTCGACGACCGGACGGCCGTGATAGGTCGGGGCGACCGGCGGAGCGGGAACCGTGGGCGGCCCGAGCCACGTCGCGTTTCCAAACTGCACGAGGTGCATCGGTGGAGGACCACTCCACTGGCCCGCTTGCAGCGAGCCCCTCCACCAGGTGTTGGAGACGAGCGATGCGGCGGTGGTATCGGTGCCGCTGAACGCATTGCCAATGATTGTCAGGTTGTTGGGCGAGTACGTGCCCGCCGACTGGTAGCCGGGCCCGATGGTGAACTGGATCGGCGCGTGGACGGAGCCGTCCGGGAACGTCGCGCTCTGCAGGGTGTTGTCGATGATCAACGCCGCCTGGGTCCGCAGGTCGAGCGCCGCCCAGCGGGGCGCCAGCACGGCGTTGTTGGCGAGGATGATGGGCTTGTACCAGCCGGCGCCCTGGTTGCTCTGACTCTGGGGGTTCACCAGGGGGACGAAGTGGCCGTTCTCGTCGCTCCCGTCGGTGAGCACGAAGCGCCACGAGCCCTGCGAGGTGTTGTCGCGCGCCTCGAACCGGCCCCCCGAGCCGCCGAGGTACAAATCACTGACCCGCGAGCCGGTGAAGACATTGTGCCAGGCGTTGAAGCCGCCGACCGCCGCCACGATGCCCGCGTCGCAGTCCTCGAACGACGAGTCCTGGATGTCCCAGTTGTAGGTCTGCTGCGCGCTCAACAGCACGCCGGCCTGCGCCGCGCCCGGGGGCAACCCGACGTCCACCGAGTGCGCCTTGCCAATCCGCAGGAAACGGGTGCGGAGGATGTAGCCCTCGTCGTCGTTCGCCGAGTTCCCGAGGACCGGATCGAAGTAGCCGACCCAGATGCCTCGGGCGGAGTCGGCGATGATCAGGTCGGTGAAGCGGAATCCGCTCGCATTGCTCCCGTGCAACCGGCCGCTGGCGTCCACCCAGCTGCTGTTCGGCCGGAGGCCGCGGTTGTTCGCGATGCGGATCGCCGCTTCCGCGCGTCCGGCGCCGTCGAGCGTCAGCCGCTTGATCTCACCCCCGCCCGCGCCATTGAGCAGGAACATCCACGACTTGGGGCGGGTGGGTTGAGGGTAGGGCGGGGCGAGCGACTCGACCACGTCCGGGTAGTTGCTGGAGTCGAACCCCCACAGCGAGTCCCGGTCGGGTCCATGGAAGACGCCAACGTTGCCCAGGCTGATCTCCGTGGCGTTGACATACGGCTGTCCCCTCCAGTGGATGCGAGTGCTCGAGGGGTCGGCACCGATGATGCGGATGCCTCGGGTCGCCATGTAGAGGGTCCCCGAGATGTTGTAGTCGCCGCGAGGAAGGAAGAGCGTGTTGCGGCAGGGCGGCGCGCCGCAGCCCGGGGGATCGAGGGCATCGAGCGCCTGTTGCAGGGCATGGGTATCGTCGGTCGTGCCGGGGACCTGCGTGAAGACGACCCAGCCCTGGGGGAAGTTCGGGTTCGAGGGGTCGTCGGGGAACTCCTCGTCGACAGGTGGCGGGGTGCACACGGCCTTCGAGGCCGTCTGCGCCTCGGGCGCGGGTGAAGCGACCCCCGCCACGGAATCGCATCCCGTGTGGAGCCCCAGGACTCCTATCAAGCTGATGACGGCACGGCGCATCCTGGCTCCTCGGGTTCGCGAGGAGTGCTGCGAAGAATGGGGCATGGGAAAGGGAACGACGGGTCGCCCGGATCTTCCCGGGGCCCGACTCCGCGGACGGGCCGGTGCGGCTTCAGTGCCGCGCCAGGGCGGAGCGCAACCAGCGCCATCCTGTCCCCAGGCCCGGCGAGATGCGCAGGAGCGTCCAGTTCACCTTCGCGCGCTTCGGCCCCGGCGGCTCGCGGGTCAGCGGCTCGAGCAACGCCAGTGCCTCGGCGCGCTGCCCCTCGCTGGCCAGCAGCAAGGCCAGGTCCAGCTTCACCTCCAGGAGGGAGGAATCGAGCGCCAGCACCTCCTTCAGGAGGAGTATGGCGTCGCGCCGCTCGTTCCGGTGGCGGAGGTGGAATCGTCCGCGAAGCAGGGCTCTCACCGCGTCGACGCGGTGTCCCTTGGAGAGGCTGAGCTGCGCCAGCTGCTGCCAGAGGTCCACCCGGTGGGGGAACGTATCCGCCGCCTGCGTGTAGACAGCGATGGCCTTGTCCGCGAACCCCTTGTCCAGGTACCCCTTCGCCGCCGCATGGAAGCTCTGGAGCGCGGCTTCGGGCTGCTTCACTCGGGCCAGGAGCGGTGCCAGCTTGCCGTGGATGACCGGGTCTCCCGGCTCGAGCTCCAGCGCCTTGCGATAGGCCTCGACGGCCTTCTTGATGCGGCCCTTGGCGCGAGCACGCTCCGCCTCGGCGATGAGCTCGGAGCGCGTCCGGGGCGCTTTCCCACGGAAGATCATGGCGTCACAGTCTACCGCGTCAGCCGGGCCCGGTCCGATGGCCCGAAGAGACTCACCGTTGGGGACCCTTGAACGCGCGACCCACGAACCACGCCGCTGCGCCAATGGGCACCACGGTGACCAGCCCGAAGACCCGCTGAAACAAGCCCGCGGGCATGAATGCGTCGCCCAGGACACCTCTGGCGGCCAGGAGCCCATAGGTGAGCACGACGTTCAGGAGCATGTACGTCTTGAAGGCGCGAGCCTCGGGCGAGCGCCAGATTGCCGCAAGAAGGCTCAGTGGCCAGAACACATAGCCCAGCAGGAAGACGCCTTCATGGCGATCATCGGGCAGGGGGAACAGTCCCGCGCCGAGGTCGTTGAAGGCAATCGAGACCATCGACAACGTGGTCAGCCAGGTGCTGAAGGGGCCGACGTCCATCCGCTTCAAGGCACCCAGGAATCCGACTGCGGCCACCAGCATGACCGCGCCACGCAACATCGTGCCGAAGTTGAACACCTGCGGCGCGGTCGAAACCGTGGCCATGCCAAGCTCGCTCGCCGTTTGCTTCAACACGCTGTAGCCCGGTGCGAAGGGCATGGCCGTGAGCTGGACCCCGAAATAGAGAAGGGGGATCAGCAGGCCGGCGGAGCACGCGTAGTACGTCAGGTTCTCGCGGAGCTTGGGCATCATTGTCCCTGTGACGTAGCACCTCTCGCCGGAGCTTCAGCCTTCCTGGGCCGTCTTGAAGATGAAGGGGTAGGTGACAACGACGACACCGCCACCCGTGGGCGGGAACCGGAAAGTGCCCACGCGGGCGGCGATGCAGCCCTCCAGCTCCGCATCTCCGACCGTGGACTCGTGGACCTTGGACTCCAGTACCTGGCCAGTTCCTCCGATGACGAACCGGATGGCCACCTTGCCGCGAAGGTTCGGGGTGGACTCGAGGCGCGTCTCGTAGCAACCGCGGACCTGCGCACGGTTCGCCCGGATGACCTCGCGAATCTGGTCCTTGTCGAGATGGCCCAGGGGCCGGGCACTGGCGGCGGAAGCGGGCGCGGCGGGCTCGAGGACCTCGATGTCGACCCGCTTGACGCAGGCGCCCAGGCAGATGGCAAGCGGGAGAAGCAGTCGCGGGAGGCTCATTCGCTCCCGAGTCTCGCGTGAGTGGGCAGGCCGCGTAAATGCCCGCGAGCGGAAGCCCTCGGCGTCATGACCCTTCCGTGTTCATGGCGCGGAACGGCGGAGCCACTCTTCGAACCGCATCGTCCCGACACGCGGAGTGCTGCCCGGCATGAGCGACTGGTCGTCCAGCACCACTCCGAAGTAGCGCGCCTGGGCGTCGGCGACGACCTTGCGCACGTCCTGCTTCGCGTTCATGAAACGCTGGACCACGTCGACGAGGCGCACGCGCTCCGGCCCGGCCACCTCGACGATGCCATGGACCGGCGCGCCCAGCGCCGCTTCGGCCACCGCGTCCGCCACGTCTTCCGACGCGATGGGCTGCATGAGTGCCGTGGACAGGCGCACCGTGTCCCCTTCCGTACCCGCCTGCGCGATGCCGCCCATGAACTCGAAGAACTGCGTCGAGCGCACGAGCGTGTACGGAATCCTGCCGGCCTTGATGAGGTCTTCCTGCGCCATCTTGCCGCGGAAGTAGCCGCTGCCCAGCAGCCGCTCGGTGCCGACCACCGACAGCGCGACGTGGTGCTTCACGCCGACCTTCTCTTCCGCCGCGAGGAGGTTGCGCCCCGACTTCTCGAAGAACTCCAGCACGGCCTTGTCCTCGAACGACGGTGAGTTCGCCACGTCGACGACCACCTGCGCGCCCGTGAGTGCCTCCACCAGGCCCTCGCCCGTGAGGGTGTTGACGCCCGAGCTGGGCGCCGCCGCCACCACTTCGTGGCCCTGCCCGCGAAGCCGCTTCACCAGCTTCGTTCCGATGAGTCCCGTGCCCCCGATGACTACGATTTTCATGTTCGCCTCTCCGTTGACGAGGGGAACGTACGGAGGGAAGGATGTGGCAGCCATGACAGATAACCCGGATTTTCTGCCAGCGTCCGGCAAGCCGCGCACCGTGCTCTTCGTCGCCTTTCCCGACATGGGGTTGCTGGACCTGTCGGGGCCCCAGACGGTGTTCTGGGCGGCGTCCAAGGCCCTGGCGGAGCAGGGCTTGCCGGGGTACCTCCGCCACACGGTGAGCCTGGACGGCGGGCTGGTGCAGACGGCGGAGGGCGTCGCGTTGCAGACGTCGCCGCTCGCCGCCTTCACGCGCGTCCGGGTCGACACCGTCATCGTTCCGGGCTCGCCGAACATCGAAGACGTGCTGGCCCGCTCGGAGCGGCTGGTCGACTGGCTGCGGCGGAAGGCGAAGGCGACCCGCCGTACCGCATCGGTCTGCAGCGGCACCTTCCTGCTGGCACAGGCCGGACTGCTCCACGGCAAGCGCGCGGCAACGCATTGGGCCATGTGCGACCGGCTGCGCGAGCGCTTCCCTTCCATCGAGGTCGACCGCGACGCGCTCTTCGTCCGTGAAGGCTCCGTGTGGACCTCGGCCGGCGTCAGCGCGGGAATCGACCTCGCCCTGGCACTGGTGGACGCGGACCATGGGCATGACGTCGCCATGAAGGTGGCCAGGGAGCTGGTCGTCTTCCTGAAGCGACCTGGCGGGCAGTCACAGTTCAGCGAGCTGCTGCGCTCACAGACGAAGGACACCGCCGCCTTCGATGAGCTGCACCTGTGGATTGCGGGCAACCTGGGCCGTGACGACCTCACGGTCGAAGCGATGGCCAGGAGAGCCAGCATGAGCCCGCGCAACTTCGCGCGCGTCTACAAGCAGAAGACCGGCCGCACCCCGGCGAAGGCCATTGAAGTCCTGCGGCTGGAGGCGGCCCGGCGGTTGCTGGAGGAGTCGAAGCGCAACGTCGACCAGATTGCCCGGATGTGCGGCTTCGGGAACGAGGAGCGGATGCGGGTGACCTTCCAGCGCAACCTCTCCACCTCACCCAGGGACTACCGGAAGCGGTTCGCGACGTAGCCCCACCCGGACCATCGAGTTCTCCTCTGCGTCCTGCGGCGCGCCCCAGAAGTCCGCCAGCATGGGCCCGTCCTCCACGCGGCGGTCGCGCAGGAAGAAGTTCTTCACCTCGAACGCGAACACGCGGCGGCCCATCTCCGTGTACCAGCGCATGGACTGGCGCAGCCGTGCGTCGCGCTGGAGGAAGGTCCGCCACAGCGCCTTGGGCCGCAGCTGCACGGCCGCCTCGATGAACTTCACCCAGAGCAGCACCCGCCACGGCGGCATGTGGCGCGTCGCCAGCACCTGGTGCTTGTAATCCCAGCGGCTCCGGTCCAGCTGAATCACCGTCCGGTCCTTCGCGAGCCGGAAGTAGGGCGTCCAGCGGTGCGGCGTCACGTAGAGCGCCTGAAGCTGGTCTGGGTCGTACGAGAGGAGCTGGCGCAGGCCACGCCAGTAGTCGCGGTCCGTCTCCTCCTCGAAGCCGGCCACCCAGGTGGCCATCGACAGGATGCCGTGCTCGCGCAGCAGGCGGATGGCCTCCCGGTCCTCGGTGGTCGTCCCGCCCTTCTTGATGAGGCTCAGCGTCGCCTCGTCCGTGTTCTCCATTCCCAGCAGGAAGCGCGTCCAGCCCGCCTTCCGGTACAGGTGCAGGATGTCCGCGTCTCGCACGATGTCGTCCGCGCGCGTCGAGCCGACCAGAATCAGCTTCACGTTCTCGGCGATGAGCGCCTCCAGGAACTCCCGCCAGACCTTCTTCGAGGAGGTGGGGTTCTCGTCCGCGAAGTTGATGACCTCCACGCCGTGCTCCCGGTGCAGCCACGCCAGCTCCGCGGCGAACTTCTTAGGGTCCCGGTGGCGCCACTTCGTCCAGAAGCCTCGCTGGCCGCAGTAGTTGCACAGGTGCGGACACCCCCGGGAGAACTGGACCACCACCGCGCGCTTGCCACCCCAGTAGCTGTAGCGGCGGAAGTCGATGAGCTCCCACCCGATGCGGTACGCGTCCAAATCCTTGATGACCGCCGCCGGCACGGTGGCCGCTGGCGCGCCGTGCTCCCGGTAGGCGAGCCCGGGCACGGTCCGCAGGGGCTCTCCCGCTTCGAGCGCGGCGAGGAGCCGCACCGCCGTCTCCTCGCCCTCGCCCCGGACGATGACGTCGATGTGCGGCTCCTCCTGGAGGATGTCGCGCCAGTGGTAGGTCGGGAAGACGCCGCCGTAGAGGACCCACGCCTCCGGCAGCGCGCCCGCCGCGGCCCGGCTCAGCCTCGAGATGATGGGGTGCGCGGAGGTGGAGCCGGAGTGGCCATACAGGATGGCGTCCGGCCCATACGCGACGGTCCGCGCCAGAATCTCCTCCTCGCTCAGGGGACCGAACTCCGCGTCCAGCAGCTGCACCTGGTGCCCGGCGTCCAGGAGCGGGCCGCCCACCGCGAGCAGCCCCAGGGGCGGAAGGTGGTCGTCCGGAATCCGGCTGCCAATGGCCGGGTGGGGCGCGTTGACGAGGAGGATTTTCATGCCGCTCAGCATAGGGCCGCGCGCCGCCACCGCCGTGAGGGCCTGGATGGCCTGTCGCGGCCTCGCGGTGGACGGTCGCAAAGCGCTGCCCGGCGGCCCGCTCGCTGGGTGAGCGGGCTGGCATGGAGACGTGCGGAGGACGCTGGTGGTAGAAGGACTGGGGATGAGCGCTTCCGACGCGCTGGTGCGCACCGGCGCACTCGTGCGCACCCAGACTGATGCCGAAGAAGCCGTCGCCGAGTCCGAGCGGCGGCTCCGCGCATTGCTCGAGACGATTTCCACCCTCGACCTGGAGGTGGAGACCCTCGCCTCGGAGCTGGCCGCCTTCTCCGCGCGCTACGAGCGCGAGCTGTCGGTCGCCTTCGCCCAGCTCGAGCGCCGCGAGCGCCTGGTCCGGCGGCTCCAGGCGCTCCAGGACGAGCTGGTGCGGCTCGACGCGGAGCTGCGTGCGCCGCAACCGAAGGTGTCCGGCCGCAAGTCGAGAAAGAAGTCCGCGCGGTCGCATCAGGCCGACAGGGAAGAGGTGGAAGGCGAGCGCCCCTGGACGCCCGGAGCCACGCTCGACGACGACGTGCCCGAGCCGCTCTCGCCCCCTCCCGACCTCGCGTCCGAGGCGCAGACCCTCAAGCGGCTCTATCGCAAGCTCGCGCGAATGCTCCACCCGGACCTCGCCCGGACGGAGGAGGAGCGGCACCGGCTCCACCAGTTGATGGTTCAGGTCAACCTCGCCTTCGAGCGGACGGACCGGACCGCGCTGGAGCTCTTCCTCGTCCGCGTGGACCGGGGCGAGCTGCTCGACATGTCCGTGTCCGTGGACGAGCGGCTCGCGCACGTGGAGCAGCGCATCGCCGCCCTGACACCCGTTCGCCGCTCGCTGCTCGCGGACCTCGACCGCTTGCGAGCGACGTCCACCTTCCGGCTCCATGCCGAATGGACGGGGCTCCAGGAACTGGGCCGCGACTCCTTCCAGGAGACCCTCACCGAGCTCGCCGAGGACGCCGAGCGCACGATGCGCGACGCCCTGGCGCGCATGGGCCGACTCGACCGAGCGGCCCGGGAGCTGACCGCCTTGAAGCCCTCGCTCACCGAAGCGAAGCCGGAAGGGGCGCTGCGCACCTTCGACCCCATCCTCGAGAGTCCCCTCGTGCGCAAGGGCGCTGAGCGGCTCGAACGCCGAAGGGCCTCGTCCGAGGCCCGCACGCTCGCGCAGACGCTGGAGGATGCGGTGGAGCAGGCCCCATGGGAGGCCACGCTGGTGTTGATGGCCTTCTTCGCCGAGCGCGCGGGGCGTCCACCCGATGCGCTCTCGAACCGGGAGGGCTGGGCCGAGCGCTACGCCGCCATGACCGCGGCGTGGCCGGAGGCTCCGGCCTTCGAGGAGCTGCTCACCCGGTTGCCACCTCCCCTCGAGCTCGGGCTGCGCCTCCAGGGTGGGAAGGTGCGCTTCGGGCTCCAGCTCAAGTCGGTCGAGTTGCTCGCCGGAGTGCCCATCGCGCTCGAGCGCCGCACCGTCGCGATGCTGGCGCAGCGGGTGCTCGCGCACCTCGGCCCGCGCGAGCAGTGCAAGGGCTGTGGTGCGGACGTCTTTCTCGTCCACCTGCTGCGCACCCGGGGCCTGGATGAGCTCAATGGCCTGGTGTGCCCGGCCTGCGGCCACGTCGCCAAGAGCTACTTCCTCTTCAACTGGTCCGAGGGCCAGGAGGCGCTCCTACCCTTCGCGCTGAAGGCCGGCCTCGTCGACGAGGTGGTGGTGAAGCTCGCGGGCAAGGGCATTGCCTTCCAGCTCGTGCCCGTGTCGCGCGAGGCGCTGACAGTGGGAGCGCTCAAGCAGCTCTTCACGGACCTGTACCTCAAGCCGTACGGCATCGCGGCGGAGCCCGCGGACCTGGTGGTAAAGGCGGGGGCACGCGCGCTGAAGGACGAGGCCCGGGTCGAGGCGCCCGTGCTGACGCTCGGCATCCGCAAGGCGGACCGGGACTCGCTCGCGCCCGCGCTGGCCGGGGACGCGCAGGAATTGGTGGCGCTGCTGCGCTCGCGCATCGAGCGCCGCTTCCGGCCGGGCTAGCTCCGGCGTGGGCGACGCAGCGCCGGAGGGTCCCGTTCTCATTTTACCGTTTAGTCAGAAATGACCCGCTTTGCGGGTAGGGGGTTCGAATAAAGTCTGTCTTCCGCCCAGACGCTCCCGTGTCGGGAGCGTGGGAAGAACCGCTTCAGAACTGGAGGGAGACCCGCATGTTCAAGAGAACGGCAGTCCTCGTGGTGAGCTGTGGTGCGTTGCTGACCGCCTGCGGTACCGACGCCGACGCGCAGCTCGAGAACGAGGAGATCATCTCCAACCTCATCGAGGCCGGGTATCCGGCCGACACCATCATGGTTGCCGAGGGGGCCGTGTACGTGGGGCGCGACGCTCACGTGTCGCTCGAGGCGTCCCGGGAGCTGCTCCAGCGCGGCGAAGGGAGCGCGGAGCAATACAGGACGAACAACCTGGTCGACACCTCCGTCGTGAAGAAGATCTGCATCAACCCCACCTCCACGTTCAACAGCTACATCCGGCTCAGCCAGGGGCTCGACCTGGCCATCCAGAACTACAACGTCCTGGGGCTCAGCTTCACCATGGCGCGAGGACCGACCACCGGCTGCGACGCGAACATCACCGCGCAGGTTACGAGCGGTGCCGGCGGCTCTTCGGGATTCCCCTCGGGTGGCCGTCCCTACGGAGTCATCAACATTGGCACCGGGCTGATGAGCTACAGCCTTGACGTGAACGAGCACCTCATCACCCACGAACTGGGCCATACGCTCGGTTTCCGCCACACGGACTTCTTCAACGCAGCCAGCTGCGGCGGCAACGAAGGCTCCTCGGGCGTGGGTGCCATCCTCATCCCCGGGACGCCGACCTCGGACCCGTCGTCGCTCATGAACTCCTGCTTCAGGTCGACCTCGACCGGCGAGTTCTCCCAATACGACATCGTTGCGCTGAACTACCTCTACTGAGAGTTGGCGCTCCTGTGTTGGGCGCGTGAACAAAGCCAGGCCAGAAGTACGGGAGCCAGACCTTCTTCGTGCCGCTGTTCGTCTGACCTCTGGACGCCCCGGGTTATCCGGACGCCGGAAGAAAGGTCTGACGAATGAACCCCACACCTGGTGCCATCCTTACCTTCGATGACGGCCCGCTCGACGACAAGGGCAGGGATTGGGCCCTGAAGACCACGCTGGACATCCTGGATGCCCAGCGCATCCAGGGTGTCTTCTACGTGCTCGGCGAAGAGGTGCAGAAGCAGCCGGCGCTGATCAAGCTCATCGCCGAGCGCGGCCACATCCTCCAGAGTCATGCCTGGAGCCACGTGGCGCTTCCCAAGCTGCCGGAGGCGCAGCTCTGCCAGTCGCTCCAGCGGACGCAGGACCTCATCTTCCAGACCGCGGGCGTGCGCCCCAACCGGCTGCGGCCGCCGTACGGCGCCGGGTGGGTGGGCCCGAAGTGCCCGGTGCTGCTGAAGGTGGCGGCCGAGCTGGGCCTGCAGCTCACCGGGTGGGACGTGGACACCAACGACTGGAAGGCCCCCCGCGGCCTGGCCGACACGCAGAAGTGTTATCCGTCCCGCAAGCGCTGGAAGGGGCTCTACGGCAGGCAGGGCCAGCCGCTGGACATGCTCATGCACGTGAATCAGGCCACGGCCAGGGACCTGAAGAACTTCATCCTCGGCCTCCAGGCGGAGGGGTGGGAGTTCCGCTCCTACGGGGATGCGCCGCAGCGGCCTTCCGTGGCGGTCGCCTGACGGCGCTGGCCTTCGCCCCCGGGTTGTTTCCGCGCTTCACCACGCACGAGGAATCCCATGTCCACGACTCCCGCTGATTCCACCACCCTCCGCAATGGCCGCTTCGCCGCCGAGCCCGAGCTGACACAGGTGCTCACCGGCCGGGCGACGCTCGGCCGCAACGCCAGGGGCATGGGCGCGCAGTCCGTGCAGCAGGCCCTGCTCGACATGGGCTTCAGCCTGCACGGCGGCGCGGATGGCGCCTTCGGTCCGCAGTCGCTCAAGGCGGTCCGCAACTTCCAGGTGCACGCCCAATCTGCCTTCTCCGACGTCCAGCCCACAGGCGTGGTGGATGCGGCCACCCTGCGTGCCCTCGACACGCTTGCTCCGCTTCCGAATCAGCGCGGCCAGCTGCACAACGTTCCGGTGCCACGCTACGACGGCACCCCGCTGCGCGTGCTGGTGGTGAAGAACGAGCACCGGACCTTCCTCTTCGACGCGCAGGGCGGGCTGCAGGGCATCTTCGGCAACGCCGTGGGGGCGAGGGCCACCCCGACAGACAGGGGCCTGAAGAAGGTCAGCGCGAAGCTGGGAGCGGCGGCCGCACGGGCCCTGGGCCTGAAGCTGTGGGGCGGTCTCGTCTACGGCCCATGCATCATCGACCTGTCATGGGCGGATGGCTCCCGCTCGGGCGAGGAGCTCCACGGCACCAACGCGCCGACACGGCTGGGCGAGGACGTCTCGCACGGGTGCATCCGCCACGACAACGCCGCCATCCTCGTCCTCTTCGAGGCCGTCAAGGTGGGGGACTGGGTGGCCGTCGTCGACAGCGTGCGAGATGCCCGCCTGGGCGCTCCGGCCTCCTCCTCCCGGGAGCCTCTTCCCGGCGTCGCCTGATAGAGGCGACGTTCAGTCCATTCGGGTTGCGGACGCGCGCGCTTGATTTCTTTTGCATTGAATCTTCGCGTCGCACGCGAGCTCCTCTGGGCGGACATCCTTTGCCTCGAAAACATTGGCCCGGTAATGTCCGTGGATGCACTGGCACCTGCACTTGAATCGCGCGGCCGTGCTGACCGTGCTGTTCGTGGCTTCCGGCCTCATCGGAGCCGACGCGCACGCCCAGCAATGCACTCCCGAGCCGCCTCCGGTGGTCGAGCCTCTCCATGACGAGCTGAGCGGAACGCGGCTCCTGCGGCGCATCGTGCTCGGGCTCACGGGGACGACGCCGACCGTCGAGCAGTACGAAGCGATGGCGGCCGCGGCCACGCCTGAAGCGCGCGAAGCGCTCCTGCGCTCGGCGCTCGATGACGTGCTTGCCTCGCCGAAGTTCTACGAGCGGATGCTGCGCTTCGGACACGAGTGGCTCGCGGTGGGCGCGTACACCACCGGCGCTTCTGGCGACGCGTATCAGGGCGACATGTCCGGGCACCTCTTCAAGTGTCCCGCCAACAGCCAGCACCCGGGCGCGTACTACCACGTGAACGAGTTCGGCTCGGGGGACCCGGGCAAGCAGTGCACGGACCAGGATGCAGCCGGCAATCCCGCCGTGCCCGAGGTGCACCCGGTCGAACCGTGGTGGGCGCCGGGAACGACGGTCGAGGTGCTCGGCAAGGCCGGCTCCGCCGTCACCCAGGTCCTCGACGTCAATGGGAAGGCGCTCGACTGCGGCGTCGCGAACGGCGGCTACTACGACCCCATGCTGCCCACCGGGTGCGGCTGCGGACCCAATCTGGTCTGGTGCTCGCCGCTCGCGGGCCTGGGCAGCGCGAGCAACCACGACCTCGGTGTGCAACGGCGCCATCCGTACGAGGAACCCGCGCGCCTGCTCGCACACCTCGCGTGGCACGACCGGCCGCTCTCGGACCTCGTCCTCGGCAACTACTCGGTCGGAACCAACTGGCTGCGCGCGCTGTACGTGCGCTTCGGCCGGCAGATGGGCAGCAACGCGCTGGACGCGAACACCACGTGGTGGCGCCCGGACGCGGACACCGCACCTCGAGACCCGCTGCACCCGGCGCCGAATGACCCGCAGGCGTGGCGCGAGTTCGTGGTCGAGGACCTGGAGCCCTTCCACCTCGCGCTCACCAGCGACGGGGCCCGCTCCGGCAGCCTCGAGCGCACCTACCGCTTCGACCCCCGCACCACGACGGAAGCGCCGAAGGGCCTGCCCACCGCCGGGGTGCTCACCATGATTGGCGCGCTGTCCTCATTCCCTCGCGAGCGCGTCCGGGCCGCGCGCTTCCTCGAGATGTTCGCCTGCCAGACCTTCTCGCCGCCTCCCTCGGACGTGCACTTCCCTCCGTATGAGGTCGACCCGGCGACTGGCGGCACGTGCCTGCACTGCCACAAGACGCTCGACCCCGCGGCCATCTCCTTCAAGCGGTGGGACTTCACCCCGTTCCCCAGCTACTACGTCCCGTGGCCCTTCCTCCCGGGCGTGGGAAAGAATCGCATCACGAAGGAGTGGCTGTCCGGGCAGTACCCGCACATCGGCACCTCGCCGGGATATCGCTGGAGGAACGCGTTCCTTCCCAACACCCTGCTGACTCCCATCACCCCCGAGCAGCTCAAGGCCAATCCGGAAGCAGTGCTGCTCGACACGATGCCCGAGTCGTACACGCTGCTCGGTGAGCACGGTGACGGCACGATGGGCCCGCTCGGGTTCGGAAAGCTCGTGGTCCGCTCCGGCGAGTTCGACCGCTGCGCCGCGCGCAGGCTCTACGCGATGTTCATCGGCCGGGAGTTGAACCCGGCGACGGAGAAGGGCTTCATCGACAAGCTCGCCAGGGAGTTCGTCGCACGCGACCGCAAGCTCCGGCCCTTCCTCCGCTACCTCTTCGAACAACCCGAGCTGCGGAGGGGCCTGTGATGAGCCCGTTGCGACAGTGGCAGGGAGCCGTCGTGCTGGCCTCCCTCGCGCTCACCCTGACGGCCTGCTTCGGGGAGAGCACGGCCCGCTCGAATGACACGCGGGACGGCCAGGACGCGGAGCCGGACGGTGGCGTGAGCTGCGCGGCAGCCGGAAAGAATGACGAGATACGGCTCGCGCTCGCGCCCGCGTGCGAGGGCTGCCACCTCACCGGCAACAAGCCGTTCTTCGCCTCGCTCGCCGCGTTCGAGAGCGGGCTCGTCTACAACGAGAAGTACGTGAAGCGCGGGGACCCCGGCAACAGCATGCTGGTGCAGCTGCTCGAGGGCGCCGCGCCTGGAAGCTATCCCCAGATGCCGCCGGGGCAGCCCTACAGCGAGCTCGTCGCCAGCGGCCGCGTCACGCTGACCATCGAGCAGGTGGAGGCCTGGATTCGAGACCTGCCCGCGCCGCCAGGGCAGCTGGAGACTCCGTCGCCGGAAGAGTTCACCGTCCGCCGGCTGTCCGCCGAGGAGATGGTCGTGAGCCTGATGGACCAGCTCCGGCTCACGCTCGAGGACTTCGTCAGCACCAGCGACCCCAACTGGCGCAACAAGGCGTACGTGGTGAATGGCGGCAAGCTCTTCGTGTGGCCCGGGGACAGGGCACCCGGCATCTCGAACGAGTACGTCTCCGACTCGCGCAGCATCGAGCGATTCGAAGCGCTCGGCGGCGGCAACTCGCTCCTGTACCGCAAGCGGGACGTGGGCTTCGGCCCCTCCGCGGCGCAGACGCTGGTCCAGATGTCGCAGGCCTGGTGCGCCCGCGCGGTGGACAAGAAGAACAACCCGGCGGTGCTGCGCCACGTGACGCTCGCCGACACCTCCACCCGCAACCCGGACGCGGTGCAGAAGAACCTGGGCGCGCTCTACCTGCGCATGCTCGGACAGCCGCCTTCGGAAGCGGAAGCGAAGGCGCTGTACGAGCAGGTCTACCTCCCGCTCGAAGCGCAGAACACGCGCCTCGCCTGGATTGGCGTCTGCGCGGCGCTCATCCGTCACCCGCTGTGGATTACCTACTGAGCCGAGGACACCATGACGAACACCTCTCGTCGGACGCTGCTCAAGTGGGCCCTTGGCGCGGGACAGTTCGCGCTCCTCGAGCGCGCGGGGCTCCTCGGCTCGGGCACCGCGCACGCCGCGGACCTCGACGTGCCCTCACGGCTCGCGGTGCTCTACATCCCGGGTGGCTACCGGCCGGCGTACTACTTCACGCCCATGGAAGACGCGGAGATTCCGCTCTGCGTCCCGGCGCCCTCCAACTACAACGGCGAGCCCGTCTTCTTCGACGCGGGCAAGGTGGTGAACCTCGCGCCGTCGAATGGCCCCTACAAGCCGCTGCGGACCTGGCAGTCGTGGAACCCCCAGGACCCCGCCGCGCGCGGCGCCTTCAGCCCGCTGATGTACGGCTTCTCGCACTACGCGCTGCATGAGCAGTTGAGCGTGCTGCACGGCATCGACCAGGGCACCAACGACCACTCGAGCGCGTTCATCTCCGCGATGTGCGGCGTCGCCGGGGCGGACTTCCGGGCGCCCGCCGTCCATTCGGTCATCGCGAATCACCTGTTCGAGAAGCATCGCGAGAGCAGGCCGCTGCCATTCGTGGTCGTCAGCGGCGAGCGCGGCACGCCGCTCGGGATGGGGCTGCCCTCGCACGCTTCGCCCGTTCGCGTTCCGTCCATCGAGGCGCTCAAGCCGATGCTCTCCGCGAAGCCCGCGGACAACCCCTGGTGGACGGGGCTCGATGCGCGCACCGAAGGCCCGGAGCTGGACGCGCGCGGTCGGCCCACCGGGGGCACCCTGAAGACGACCACGGTGGAGCGCTTCTCGCTCTCGCGCGCCCAGCAGTTGATGGGCAGCTCGACGGCGAAGGTGGACAACTACCTCGAGGGCCTGCATGGCTCGCTGTCATCCGTCTCGCGCGTGCTCGCGACGGATGTCGTGTCCGTGCTGGAGGGGACGAAGGGCATCGACGCGCTGAAGACGAACCGTCCCGCGTACCTGGCGAGCTACCTGTCGAACCAGTCATTCACCTACACCTTCGGCGGCGCGAACTTCCACCTCACCGGGCTCGACCCTCGGATGGACCTCGCGCTGCGCCTGCTCAAGTCGGACCTCTGCACCTCGGTGCACGTCTCGCTGCAGCTCGACTTCGATACCCACAACGGCCTGGGGCATGGCTACAGCTGCGCGCACGGCCGCGGCCTGATGGACTGCGTCGCGCGCTTCATGGGCGAGCTCAAGGCCACGCCTGCTCCGGGCAAGCCGGGCAAGACGCTGCTGGATGACACGCTCGTGCTGGTGATGAGCGAGTTCGGCCGCAGCTGGGCCTCGCGCGGAGGCGACGGCACCTACGCCCTGCCGGATGACCACCACCCCTTCACCTCGGTGTGCTTCGCGGGCGGAAACGTGGCCGGCAATCGGCAGGTGGGCTCGTATACCCCGCGCGGGCTCGGCGTCCCGGTGGACCTCATCGAGGAGAACGGTCAGCCCTCGAAGCGCGTGCCCAGGTCCGCGGACGCGGTGACCACCGCGCTGCGCATCATGGGCATGGAGATGCACGACTTCTTCATCCCCGGCGGCTACGGAGAGGTCGTGGGGATTCGCAAGGCGTAGGAGGCTTCGGACCAGGTCGTTCGCGTTGCCGGCAGCCTGTTCAAGCCCCGGCCGACCAGCTGGGCGTCCACCCCCTGGTGCCACCGTTGAAACCTGAGGCCGCCGCGCCCCAGCTTGCCAGGGGTCAGGGGATTCCCCTCCCCGGAAAGAGCTGGACGACATGAGAACTCGAAAGACGGTGGTGCTCCTCGGTGCGCTGGGCGCACTGGGTTTCGGCATCGGTTGCGCAGGTACCAAGGAAGCGGGCAAGGACGTCGGCGCCGCCTTGCCCGGCGTCAGCCAGCACCGGGACGGCCTCGTCACGAAAGTGCAGGGCGAGAACATCGCCGTGGCCGACGCCAACAATCCCAACGAGCCTGTCGCCTGGTTCAAGGTCGGCGCCGATACCAAGATTGAGCGCAATGGTCAGCGGATGGAGCTGAGCCAGCTCTCCGAGGGAACCCCGGTGCGGGTCTCCTTCGAGCCGGCCACCGGCGCCGAGAAGACCTCCAAGATTGAAGTCCTCACTGGCGACAAGGCCCAGGAGGTGGAGCAGAAGTCTCAGGGCGAGCACCCGACCACGCCGCCGAGCCCGTAGCACGGACACCCGCAGTGGGGCGCGACACCCTCACCCCAGCCTTCTCCCGGAGGAGGCGGGGTGTGGGTGGCCTGCCTGGCCGGACGGATGAAGCCCGGTCCCGTGGGGCGAGGCACGCTCGGCGTCAGGCCTGGGGTGACTCGCCCGGCTGCTGCCCCACCTCGCGCTCCACGAGCTGCTTGCGCACCTCGTTCAGTGCAGGACCTGCCTGACGGCCCGGAGCCGCTCCAGCGTGGCGCGCTGTGCCGGGAGCAGGCGCTCCTCGACGAAGCGGCGATCCTCGGCGTCGAGCTCGTTCAGGTAGCGCTCGTAGTCCTGGAGCTCGAACTGCTCCCCCTCCTCCAGGATGTCCACCACGCTGCGGTCTGGGATGGCCTCCGTCATTCCCGGGATGCGTCCGAAGCCCTTGCGGCTGGGGACCTCCCTGGGCGTGACGCCATGCGCTTCGATGAAGGATTTGAGTTCCTCCACGCGGCCCTGATGGTCCCGGTAGCAGGCGTCGAGTCCTTCCCTGGCCTTCGGGCTCTTCACCACGCTCAACACGCGCTTGTAGGCCTCGACGGCGGTGCTCTCCTCCCTCAGGAAGGAATTGAGCCTATCGACCGACTGCTCCATGGCAGTCCTCCTCGGGTGGTTTCAAATCTGGCAACGCAACGGACTGGCGCAGTTCTCGGCGGTGCGGTCCCCATCCCGGCCCCACGCCCGGCTGGGGGCGGTCTTGGGCGTGACGTGGAACTGGCGCGCCGCTTCCTGGCGCAGGCGGCCCACTCCGGAGTCGCGGAGGCGCGGGCCGAGCTGGAGCGGCTCCCCGTCAGCTGACACCCCGCAGAGGCTGTCCGGGGCGACGGGCAAAAAGCAGCGATTATTCTTTTTTCAAGATGACGGGCGGGTGCGGGCCCTCTCTTGCGCGGGAGAAGACCTCCCTTCGACAGGCGTTGCCACCCCCTTGGGCACGCCTGCGCTGCCAGAGGAGACAATAATGATAAAGAATTCCGTGCCCGGCGTGCTGCTGGGTGTGTTCGTGGCCATCGGCCTCGTGGTTCCCACCCTCGCGCATGCTTTCGCCGCGCCCCTCGTGCGAGTCCCCTTCGTGGGCCGTGCCTGGCAGACCGGCGCGAGCATCTGGGTGGGCACCGCTGATTCCTACGGGGACGCGACCAGTGAGAAGCTGACCCTGCGCGCCCGCGAGGCGTCCGCCTGTGAGACCTGCTGGGTGTCCACGGTGGAGATGACGGAGACGGGAACCGGCGGCGGCTTCCGCGCCTGGAAGGGCGTGGTCGAGGGCCTGAAGCCAAACACGAAGTATCACTATGGAATCTTCGCCGCGGGCAGCACCACCGAGCGCGGTGGCTTCTATTTCATCACCGAGCCGGATGGGCCGGCGCGCTTCAAGGTCGGCGTCGCGTCCTGCATGAACGGCGAGAAGAATCCGAGCCAGCCCTCGTGGGACATCATGCACGAGCAGCTCAACACGGGAGAGGCCAACTTCCAGATTCTCTCGGGGGACAACATGTACACGACGCAGAGCCCCCCTACGAAGGACCACTACTGGTTCAAGTACTTCCAGCAGCGCGCGGTGCCGCAGTTCACGAACGTCTTCCGCGCCTTCCCGACGTTCGCCACCTGGGATGACCATGACTACGGCCCGAACGACGAGGATGGCACCTTCGCCCAGAAGGACTTGTCCCGCTCGGTGTACGCGGCCCTCTATCCCCACCCCGAGTTCGCCGGAGACGGCATCAACTACAAGTTCACCTGGGCCGGGGATGCGAACGCGGTCGGCGGCGTGGAGTTCTTCATGATGGATGACCGCTGGGGACGCGACTGCCCCAGGTCCATGCCCGCGGGGTACTCGCCGAAGATGTACGGCGCGACGCAGTTCGGCTGGCTGAAGACCTCGCTGCTGGCCTCGAAGGCGACCTTCAAGGTGATTGTGAATGGCTCCACCCTGGGCAGTGAGTGCTGGGGAACCCAGAAGCAGGCGCTCTTCGACCACATCGTCGAGAACAAGATTGGCGGAGTGCTCTTCGTGACGGGTGACATCCACCGGAGCCTGGTCACCCAGCGCACGCCCTCGGGGGGCTACCCGCTGTGGGAGATCACCTCGTCTGGCATTGGCGTCTCCGCCGACCCGGCGGAGTACAGCTTCGGCATCATGGAGTTCAACACGACGCTGGCGGACCCCACCGTCACGCTCAAGGTCATCAACAACCCCCAGCAGCGCTCGACCATCACCGGCGCGGGCGTCACCGTCTCTACGACGGTGGTGAAGCGCTCGCAGCTGTCGAACTGAGGACGGCTTCGACGCGTGAGCTCCTCCCGGGGCTTTTCCTGGGAGGAGCTCGACTCAATCCCCCGCGCCCGAGCCCTCCATCATCACCTCCACATTCGTCGCGGGCACCACCACCTCCACGTCTCGCGGCGGATGGCCGAGCTTCTCCACCCGCAGTCGCAGTCGTCCCGGAACCAGGCCCGACAGGGTGAAGCGACCCTGGGCATCCGTGAGGACGCCGCCCACGCTCGTTCCCTCCTCCAGGACGCCCACCTCCGCCTCACCGATGGGCAGTCCCCGCTCATCCCGGACGCGGCCGGACAGCGTGAGGCCCTCGCGCAGCACCAGCGTGACGGGCACGGCCTCCTCGTCCCACGCCTCCACCGGGACGGGCTCGGACGTGAGATAGCCCGGGGCCCGCACCTTCGCGATGTAGCTGCCCGGAACGAGCCCCCCGAAGTGGACGCCGCCCCGGGCGTCCGTGCCTTCCTCCCGCACCGTCTCCCCGCGCCCCTCGCCCACCAGCGAGAGCGAGACAGACGCTTCCTCCACGGGCGCCCCGCGCGCGCCGTACACCTTCACGGCCACCGCCGCCGCGGGCGACAGGGACAGCTGCAGCGGCTCGCTCTGGGGCAGCCGGACCTCCCGTGCCACGGGGAGATACCCCGAGCGCTCGACGCGCAAGTCATAGGTGTCCCCCGTGAGCTCACGCACCTCGAAGCGCCCATCCGCGCCCGTGCGCACCTCCGCCGCCCCGCCGCGCCCGGGCCCCATGAGCTCGATTCGCGCGCCCTCCAATCCGAGCCCCTCGGGTCCGAGCACGCGGCCCGCCAGCACGGCCTCCAGCGGCAGCGCGACCTCGACTTCCGTCACGGTGCCTATGTCCACCGTGACGGTCCGTTGCACGGCCCCATGGCCCGGCGCCCGGACGATGAGGACCTGGGGGGCCGGCAGCAGCGGCGCGGCCCGGAAGTGGCCCACGCCCTCCTCGCGCCAGCGGGCCTCCGGCGCGGTGGGAGACTGGACGCTCGCGCCTGCGAGCTCCCGGTCCGAGCCGGCCTCCACCACCCGCACGTGGAGCCCGCCCGCCGCCTCCAACTCCACGTCGATTCCCGAGGTGTCCTTGCTCAGCGGCTCCAGCACCCGCTGGCCCACGCCCGTGGCGCTCTCGGCGCGCAATTCGGCGCGTCCGCAGTCGAGCCCCTCCAGCACGAAGCGTCCCGCGCCGTCGGCCCGCGCCTCCGGGCCTCCTGCTTGCGACGTCACCCTCGCCCCTGGTGCTGCAACGCCACGCTCGAGCACCCGTCCCTCCACGCGCAGCGCGCAGGGCAGCGACACGGTGGCGGGCCTGGACGCGGGAACGAGCAGCACCCGCTCGCCATGGGCCGCCGCGCGGGCCCACACGGCATAGCGCGCCTGGAGGAGCAGCCCGTCCACCTCGAAGGCGCCCGTCTCGTCGCTCTCCACCTCCCGCAGGAGCCGCACGGGCGCGAGGCTCATCACGGTGATGCGGGCCCGGGCCACCCCACCCACCGCGTCCACCACCTGGCCTTTCAGACGCTCACCGTCCGTCACCACCAGGCGCACCCAGGAAGGGCCTGGCTGCACCTCCATCGCGAGCGCCGCGGGGCGTCCGCCCACCTCGGCCAGCAGGTGGTAGCGGCCCTCGGGCACCCGCAGCGCGAAGGCCCCGTCCGGGCCCGTGGGGGTGGTGGCCCGTGCGGGTGTCTCCAGCGCCCCCGAAGCCACGCGTCGCTCCAGGTCCTCCTGTGTCTCCGTCGGCCCGGCCTCGAAGGCAAGCACCTGGGCGGCCACGGGTCTGCCAAGGGCATCCTGGACCTGGCCGCTCAGCACGGCGCTCTCACTGTCCGTCAGGTCTGTCGCCGAGGAGCCCGGGCCCGTAGCGGTGCCAGGCACCCGCGCCTCCGCGGACGTCCTTCGTCCAGCGGAGCCGCCGGACATGAAGGCGACCCCGAGGAGCGCCAGCAGCAGGAGCAAGGCACCTCCGGCGACGAGCCCGTACCGCATCGGAAGCCCTCCCTTTTCGGTGCGCGCCCGCATGCTCCTCGGAGGGCGCGGACTCGCAAGAATCTCAAAAATTCGGCGTGTTCATTTTGAGTGAGATTCCGGGGAGGGACTTCCCTCCAGGAAGGCGAAGACCCCTCTGGAGGCTCCCATGAAGCGATGCTCCGCCGCTGTCCGTTCCCTCTGCCGGCTGGTGATGGCCAGCACCCCCACCGCAGCCGTCGTCCTCGCCGCCTCCCTGGGGAGTGCCATCCCCGCCTGGGCCGCGCCGCCGCTGCCGGTCTACGCACCCACCAACGGGTTCCCCGACCCCTCCGTGACGAGCGAGAGCGGCCAGTTCTACGGCATGGCGACCGGCAGCAACGTCCCCTCGGCGTTGGGCGACATCGCCTCCGGGCCCTGGACGTCCCAGGGGCCGGCCCTCAGTGCGAAGCCCTCCTGGGCCACCAGCAGCGGCATGTGGGCCCCGGACCTCGAGCGCATCGGCGCGAACGAGTGGGTGCTCTACTTCGCCGCCCCGGTCGACGGGCTGGACAGTGGCCAGCGTTGCATCGGAGCGGCCACCGCCAGCACGCCCCTGGGGCCATTCACCCCGGTCTCCGGCGGGCCGCTGGTCTGCCCGGGGCTGGCCAGCACCCCCACGGCGGACGACACCGTCCCGGGCCGCCCCATCTCCACCGCCGGTGTCATCGACCCGTCCGGCTTCAAGGACAGCGATGGCACGCGCTACCTGCTCTACAAGACGCAGCAGCTGCCGTCGTCGCTGCGCGTCGTCCGGCTCAACGCGGCCGGCACCCACGTGTTCAGCGGCGCCACCAGCCGCCAGTTGCTCCGCTCCGACCGCATCGTGGAGAACCCCGTCGTCGTGAAGCGGGCCGGCTCCTACATCCTGTTCGCCTCGCGCGGCCCGTATAACAAGTGCAGCTACGAGAGCATCTGGATGCGGGCCTCCAGCCTGGCCGCCAATGCCTTCAACACCGTCACCCAGCACACGCTGCTCACGCCCGGAAGCACGGATGGGGTGTGCGGTCCCGGCGGCGCGGACATCGCGGCGGCGCTCGACGGCGGACAGCGCATCTTCTTCCACGGCTGGCTGTGCGGCAGCAGCCCGTGCCCGACGGGCTTCGACGCGCAGACCGATACCGGGGGCCGCAGGGGAATGTACGTCGGCGTGCTGGGCTGGAACTCCAGCAATGACCCCGTGGTCAACCTGTTCCTCAATCCGGGGGACTGAGGCTGGAGCTGGTTCGCGCCCTGCGTTGGGCAGCGAAGCCCCCGTGGCGCCGACAAGGTGCCACGGGGGGCTTGCTTTCGAAGACGCGCTCCAGTTGCTATTCGATGGAGCAGGTGAACTCGCTGACGAGCTTCTGGTAGTTCGTGACGATGCCGCTGTCGATTCGCGGCTGCCAGCACCGGCACTGGATGTAACCGACGACGTTGATGAGCTCGGGCTCGGCGTAGAAGTTGACCCGCCAGTTCTTGTCGCTGCACCAGATCACCGCATCCTCGCGGGACTCGAGGTTGGACGCGTCTTCCACCGCGTCCATGTCCGCCTCGGCGCCGCCACAGCCGGCCGCGAGGAGTCCTGCCGCCAGCAGCACACCGCGGATGAGCTTCTTTGCCTGCATGGGTCGCTCCTGCTTGGGGTGAACAGCCCCGCCAGCTTAACACTGGAATAGCAGGCTATGACGTAGAGTCCTGGAAGTCGGGCCCGGGCATGAGTGGGCGAGGCCGGCGCGCGTCAGGCTCTGCGGACCGTGGACGAGCGGATGAGTCTGAGCACCAGTAGCAACACCACCGCTCCGATGAAGGCCACGAAGATGGTTCCCGCGAGCCCACCGAAGGGCGCCCCCGTGCCGAGCGCCCGGAAGATGAACCCGCCGAGGAACGCGCCCACCACGCCCACCACGATGTCGCCAATGACGCCGTAGCCCCCGCCCACCACGGCCGACGCGAGCCATCCCGCGATGAGGCCAATGACCGCCCACAACAGAATCGTTTCCAAAGACATCTCATCCCTCCTGAAGTCCGTTGGAGGGAACATGGGCACGGTTCGTCGCCTAGGCACTGCCGCTCTCCCGATGAGCAGGCGAGCGGACAGGCGAGCCTTCGGCCTCTGGCCTGCCCGGAGGGTCAGGACGCCGGTCCGGCTGCGCGACGAGGTGCGTCGGACGACTGGCGCCGTCCTTCCGCGCGAGGGGAGGCGAGACGAGCGACGCCCTGGGGGGCGGCTCCTCCGAGCCGGTGGTATGTCGTGGCGCATGGCCCCCGTCGCCCCGCTTGGCAGGAATCACGTGCTCGCGCTGCTTCGCGCGGGAAAGCTGCCGTTCTCCTTCGGCTCACCGCACCCGTTCGTCGCCGTCCTCGCGCAGGACGGCGTCTTCCGGGTGCGGGAGCTGGTCGTCGATACCGGTGAAGCCGAGGCGGCCGCCAGGGTCGCCATGGCCGAGAGGGGCATGTGGATGCCGGAGCAGCACTACGCGCTCGGCAAGCCGACGGGCCGCGTGTTCATCGAGGCGCCTACGCGCGACGCGCTCGCCGAGAAGATAGAGGCGTACCCGTGGCCGCGGGAGTGGTGACGCCCGCGCGGAGTCGCCGAGGGCCGTTGGACAACCACCCCGTTTGAAGCTCAGCTCGCCTCTGCGACGAAGAAAGGAGTGCGCCATGCACAAAGGATCCTGCCTTTGCGGGGCCGTTACTTTCGAGGTCTCCGGTCACCTGCATCCGCCCGATGCCTGCCATTGCTCGCAATGCCGCAAGCAGTCAGGTCATTTCTGGGCGTCCACCGACGTTGCCCGTGCCGCCCTGACGCTTCACGGTGCCGACAAGCTCACCTGGTTCCGCTCTTCCGAAAAGGTGCGACGAGGGTTCTGCTCCACCTGCGGCTCTTCACTCTTCTGGGACCCGATTCACAAGGACACGATTTCCATCGCCATGGGCGCATTCGACCTGCCCACCGACACCCGGCTGGCGATGCACATCCACGTGGCAGACAAGGGCGACTACTACGAGATTGCGGACGGCGTGCCGCAGAACCCGCATTAGGTCGCTACTTCGCGCGCTCGGCCTTCAGCTCCGTCTTCTCGTCAACGACTTCACCGACCTTGACCACCTCGTATTGAGGGAAGGGGTCGGGGAACGGCGGCGTCTCGCCGTACCGTCCCTCGAGCCAGAGCGCGCAGCGCCTCGCCTCCCGGCCGCACTTCTGCGCGATTCGCTCGCTCAGCGGGACGCCCAACGCGAGGTCCGTCACCCGCAGCTCGACATCTCCGACGCGCACTCGCTCGAAGCGGTGGCCCGGCGCTCCGAGCTCGATGACGATGGGCAGCCGAAGACGCTTTCCCCGGTGGGCCTCGAGCCAGGCCGTGAGGCCCGCCGTGTCGGTGACGGGCGGCCCCGGTTCGAACTCGTAGACGGGCTCCGGGTCGCCCTTGCGCATCGGGCGACGCTCCTTGTCGGTCACGTCGTCTCCCATCTCGGGCCCTCCCTTGGATGTCACGCAGCCGCAGAGCAGCATGATGAGCACGGCGCATCGGGTCATGGACCGCCTCCGGCCCGCATCCTCGCACCGCTCTCACGGCGTTTGAACCCCGGCCGCGCGCTTCTGGAGGCCGTGCCGTTCCTCTACATTGCGTGCTCTCGATGAACACGGCGCCTTCGCCGCCCCCACGGAGGAGCAGCACTTCATGGACGTCACCCGGAAGCTCGCAGCGGGTTTGAAGAAGCGGAAGGCGGCGACGGAGCGCGCCCCACGGCGCGGCGCCCAGGGTCGCGTGCTGGTGCTCGTCGCGACGCGCAAGGGCGCGTGGCTGTATCACGGCGATGCCAGACGGCGGACGTGGCGCGTGGACGGGCCTCACTTCCTTGGCCACATCATCAGCCACGTCGTGCTCGACCCGCGCGATGGCCGCACGCTCCTGGCGGCGGCGAAGACGGGGCACCTCGGGCCCACCGTCTTCCGCTCCATGGACTTCGGGCGCACGTGGAAGGAGGCGGCGCGTCCGCCGGCCTTCGCGAAGGCACCGGAGGGCGAGAAGGGCCGCGTCGTCGACCACACCTTCTGGCTCACGCCCGGCCACGCGAGCGAGCCGAAGGCCTGGTACGCGGGGACCTCGCCGCAGGGGCTGTTCCGCTCCGAGGACGGAGGCGTCAACTGGGAGCCCGTGTCCGGGCTCAACGACCACCCGCGGTACCGGGCATGGATGGGCGGCGAGCAGGACGGCACGCCGGACGGGCCGAAGCTGCACTCGGTCATCGTGGACCCTCGCGACGCCGCGCACCTCTACATGGCCATGTCGAGCGGCGGCGTGCACGAGTCGACGGACGCGGGCAGGAGCTGGGCGCCGCTCGTGCGCGGCATGGAGGTCGTCGAAGGCTTCGACCCGGCGAACGTGGGCTTTCACGACCCGCACTGCGTGCGCCTGTGTCCGAGCAACCCCGACCGGCTCTACCAGCAGAACCACTGCGGCATCTATCGCCTCGACCGGCCGTCGAGTGAGTGGACGCGCATCGGGCGGAACATGCCCCGGCGCGTCGGGGACATCGGCTTCCCGATGGCGGTGCACCCGCGTGACGAGGACACGGCATGGGTCTTCCCCATGGACGGCACGACGGTGTGGCCGCGCACCAGCCCGGGCGGAATGCCCTCCGTGTACGTCACGCGCAACGGAGGCAAGCGCTGGCAGCGCCTGGCCTCGGGGTTCCCGGAGAGCCAGGCCTGGTGGACGGTGAAGCGCCAGGCGATGTGCGTGGACACGTTGGACCCGGTGGGCCTGTACTTCGGCACCACGAGCGGTGAGCTGTGGGGCAGCCGCGACGAAGGCGAGCGGTGGACGTGCCTCGCGCGGAACCTCCCTGAAATCTACGCGGTGGAAGCCGTCGAGCTGGCCTGAGCCGAAGGGGAGAGCGTCATGAAGGTGCTGATTCCCAGTCCGCTCCTCTCGTACACGCGCAGGAGCGAGGTCGAAGCCGAAGGCGGCACGCTCTCGGAAGTGCTCGCCGACCTCGACCGTCGCTACCCGGGCCTGCGCTTCCGCGTCGTCAACGAGCAGGACCAGATGCGCCCGCACATGCGCTTCTTCGTGAACGGCGAGCAGGTGTTCGACCTGGAGCGCGCGCTGCGCCCGACGGATGCCGTGCAGCTCGTCCAGGCGCTCAGTGGTGGGTGAGGAACCACTCATCGGGCAAGTGAGGCCGTGCGAGCCATCCACTTGCCTGGCCCGCGCGTGAGCAGGTGGAACGGGCACCGCCAGCGGGAGGGGAGTCCTCTTTGACGGCCTCGCCCCGCGGGGCCCCCTGTTCCTGGTTTGCCGCGCGTCCTGTCTATAGTTCCGGACCTGGATGCCTCCCACGCGCCCTCCCATGCCCATTGCCGCCCCGGTGCCACCCTTCGGAGGCGCCCCTCGACTCGACTGCCAGGGCCCTCCCGTGGTGGCACTCGATGCGCCGGATGGATGTTTTCTCGGCACCGAGGAGGGCGAGTGGCTCCCGGTGGGCGCGGACGGGCGCCCGCGCTCCGTGCCCGCGCGGCTCCAGCCGCACTCCGCCGCGCTGGTGACGGTGGAGGGTGAGCTGTTCGTGGCCACCTACGCGGGGGAGCGGGCGCGCCTGCGCGATGGGCACTGGACGCACCTGCCGGGCGAGCCGGTGGTGCTGGCGCTGGTGGAGACGGCGGCGGGCACGGTGATGGGGGACGCCGCGGGGAACCTCACGTGCCTGGAGCCGGGAGGCCACACTCGCGTCCTCGCGGTGGGTGAGCCGGTGACGGCGCTGGCCACGGCCGGGCATGGGCTCGCGGTGCTGGGCTCGCACGGCTCCCTCGGAATGACCTCCTGGCCGGTCGAGCCCGGCGGCGTGCTGCGCGAGGTGGCTACCTCACCGGTGGACGGACCCTGGGCGCTCTTCCGTGCCGGGGGCGAGCGCATCGGCGTGCTGGGCCTCACCCGCGCGGCCCTGGTGTACCCCTACGAGCAGAAGGTGGTGGCCCCTTCCATGGCCTTCCCCGAGGGCATCCGGGACATCGTGATGCTCCAGGGCGGTGCCACCGGCTATTGCCTCCTCACCGACCCGGGCGAGCTGTGGCTGCTGGATGGGGAGCTCGGCTCGCCTTCCCGCGTGGGACTGCCGCGGGGCGCCGGGGCCATCGCGGGCCTGCGGGCCACCGGGCACGGCGGCGTTCTGGTGTGGACGGTAACCGGCGAGCTGTATGCCGTGCAGCCCTCGCGGCGGGTGCGTCAGGTGCTCGCCGGTGGCGTGGTGCTCGCCTATCCGGCCCCCGCTCCCGAGCGCGCGGTGGCGGTGAAATGGAGCGCCACCGAAGGCGCGTGTCTCGAACAGGTGGACCTCTCATGAATCCGGCCCACGTCAACTGGCAGGCGGCGCTGGCGGCGCTGGGCAGTGCGGCCCCGGGAACGGGGACTCCCCGGGAGCTGGTGGCCGAGGTGCTGGCGCTGGCGGCACGCGGCTCCGGTGACTACGCCGACGCGGCGGGCTGGCTCGCCGGGGCGGTGAAGCTGGAGCCGCTCAACCCCCTGCACCGGATGCGGGTGGTGCTGCACCACCTGCGGTTTGGCGCCCATGCCGAGGCGCTCTCCGTGCTGGAGCGCCTCCCGGCCTCCGTGCGGGAACTCCCGCTCCCCGGCTACCTGAAGGCCCTGGCCGAGCTGCGCGGCGGCGAGGCCCGGCGTGCCGCCAACATCGCGGGCTCGGTGCTGTCGCTCCATGCCGGCCACTCGCTCGCGCGCTTCCTCGAGGCCGAGGCGCAGCTCATCAGCCAGCCCAAGCGCATCGAGAAGGCCTTCTCGTCGCTCCCGCGCGAGCCTTCCCTCGCGAGCCTCTGGGCGGACCTGCTCGTGAAGGCGCTGGTGTCGCGCCCGGCCGAGCTGCTCAGGTCCGTGGAGCAGCAGCTCGAGGTGCGCAAGGTGCTGCCGAAGGGCTCACCGGAAGAGGCGCTGGTGCGGCGCGCGCTCGCCTGGAGCTCGGCGCCGCTGGAGTCCTTCGAGGCGGAGCTGGAGGCGCTGCCGCCCGGCTCGCGCGCGGAGGAGCTGGCGCTGCTCGTCTTCAACCAGCGCGCGGCCACCGTCGACAAGGACGGCTCCCGGCTGAAGCTGCTGCGCGGGCTCCACGCGCACGCGCCGGAGCGCAAGGCGGTGCGCAGGCTGTACGTGGCCGCGCTCACCGGGCGCGCAGTGGAGGAGGCGGCCGCCGAGCGCTACCCGGCCGCGCTGCGTCTGGTGGAGGCCTGCCTCCGGATGGAGCCGCATGAGCCGCTCCACCGACAGAACCGGGCGGCGCTCTTCACGCTGATGGGCGACGCCGAGGCGTACCACGACGCCTGGGAGGACCTGGAGCGCCACCACTACCGGTTGGCCCTGCTGGGACAGCTCACCCCCGCGAGCGCGCTCGCCATGGCCCGCCCGCACCGCATGTTCGCCCGCCAGGCCCGGCTCACGCCCGAGGCCGCGGGCGGTGCGCCCCTCCGGCTCGGCGTCTTCCGTCCCAGCGACGCGAAGGCGGGGGAGGAGCCCGGCCTGGAGGTCAACCAGCAGCGGCTCGACACGGACCCAGAGCAGCTCCGCCAGTGGCTGCACCACCGGCGCGCCGAGCTGACGTTCGAGCACCTGGCGCTCGGGCCCGAGCCGGAGCGCTTCCTGCTGGGGCCCGAGGACCCGAGGATGGCGCTCGCGCGCCTGGAGGGACTGGCCCTGGGCGCCGAGTCACTGGCGGTGCTCGTCGACGGAGAGGGGCGGCTCCTGGCGGACATGCTCACCGGGAGCTGGCGCGAGCTCGCGAAGGACCTGCGCACGCGCTACACGCGCGAGGGGGCCGGCCCGGAGGTGCAGGCGCTCCGGGCGCGCCACCTGGAGTCGTTCGCGGACCTCGCGCTGCTGTGCCGCGCCTGGGAGCCGGACGCGGCGCGCCCGGACCTGGTGGAGGAGCTGCTGGAGTTCCTCCGCGCCGAGGCGCCCTTCTTCGATGAGGCCACCTTCGCACCGGTGCTCGCGGACCACGAGTCGCCGCCGTCCTGGACGGTGAAGGTGCTCCAGGCCTACGTGCGGCACACCTTCGCCCAGCCCGAGCGCGAGCTGCGCCTGTCCGAGGCGCAGCGCCGGGAGCTGTCCGAGGGGCTCGCGGCGGAGGTGCTGCTCAACCTGGCGGTGAAGCGCTTCGAGGCGGCCGCCACGCAGGAGCAGCTGGAGCAGGTGCTGGAGGGCGTGGACCGCGCCCGCAAGGCGAACCCCCAGAGCCTGCGGGTGGAGTTCTGGGCGGCGCGCATCGCGCTCCGGGGCGACTACCTCGAGGAGGCCAAGGCGGCGCTGTCCCGCTTCCACGCGCTGTCGCACGGCACGGAGAACCCGTACCAGCGCCACGTGGAGGAGCTGCAGAACCACCTCGCCGAGCGGCAGAAGGCGGCGGGGAAGGGCGCGCGGCGGGCCGGTGGGCAGGGGACGCGGGCGGGGGCGCCCGCCGAGCGCCGTGCCGAGGAGCTGGAGGCGGAGATTGAACGGCTGCCCACCTCGGTCCAGCTCTACGAGGAGCTGGCACACGCGCTCGCCGCCAGCGGGCACTTCGACGCCGCGCTGGAGTGGTCCGAGCGCGCCATTGCCCGGTGTCTCTCGCGGCAGGGCCAGCTCCGGGCGCGGGCGCTGAACCTGGAGCTGCTCGGCCTGCGCGCGCTCTGGGGCCCGGCGCCCACCGCGGTGCAGCTGTACCTGTCCGGCTCCCGGGGCGGCGCGCTGGACGCCATGAAGGGCGTGCCCGGGCAGGACGCGCCATACCCGCTCGACTACGTGCGCGGCATGTGCCTGCTCGCCGCGAGGCAGCCCGAGGCGGCGCAGGCGAGCTTCGGCCAGGCGCTCGCGCGCTGCGAGCGGCACCTCCACCTCGCCGTGCTGCGGCCCCTCGCGCAGTGCGTGGAGGAGGCGCTGCTGGAGCAGCTCCGCCGCGCGGTGGAGGACGCGCTCCAGGGCGGCGCCCACGCGGACGCGCTGCGCGAGGTGGCCCAGACGCTGCCGGAGCTGAAGCAGCCCGAGGCCTGCCTGCTCGAGCTGGTGCGCATCCAGCTCTCCGAGGCGGCGAGCACGCTGGGCAGCGAGGGCGCGACGGCCCCGCTTCCGGCTCTCGGCGTCGTGGCCCCCTGGGCGGCGCGGCTCCGGGATGCGGCCGCCCTGCCAACGCCGCTCGCCCGCGCGCGCCGGCTGGCGGAGCTGGCGGCGGAGCTGCACGCGCCTTCCGGGCGTGACGCGCAGGTGATGCTCCGGAAGCTGGAGCTGCTGGAGCAGAAGGCGAAGAGCGCGGCGGCGCTGGCCGAGTCGGGCCGGCTGCTGCGGCAGGGGAAGCTGGAGGCGGCGCTGGCGGCGCTGGACGCGGCGGGCGAGGGCGCGGAGGGCGAGGCGGCCATCCTGTGGCAGCGCGCGCTCCTCTCGCTGCGGCTGGAGCGCTTCGCCGAGGCGGACCACGCCGTGGCGCGCCTCGAACACTCGAGGGAGGGGGCCGCCCGGGAGTGGCTGCTGCGCTACCCGGAGCTGGCCTTCCGCCAGCGGCTGTCCGTCATCAACCGGCTGCTGCGCCAGGACGACAGGGACGCCGCCGCCGAGCTGATTGCCAGCACGCGCGCTCCGGGCCGGGAGCAGGAGCTGGAGCTGGCCTACTGCCGCGCGTTCTGCCTCGCGTTGAAGGCCTACAAGCACCGGAGTGAGGGCGAGCGCAAGGAGGCGGTGGCCGCGCTCACCGAGGCGCTGGACGTCGTCGAGCCGCTGCTCACCGCCGCGCGCGCGGCCGGGATGACCCGGCTCGCCGAGCTGCAATCCAGGCTGGACCAGGACCTGGCCGCGCTTCAGGAGGAGGCCCGATGAGCGACGTATCCGGACGCAAGCGCCCACGCCCTCGCGCGCGGGTAGTGATTGACCCTGACAATGCGTACGCCCAGCTTGGCGTGTCGCCGCTCTCCTCCACCGAGGACATCAAGGCGCTGCTCAATGACAGGCGCGCCAGTGCCATTGCCCGGCGCCGCTCGCGAGGGCAGCAGCAGTTCGGTGCCGAGGAGGCGGAGATGGCCCGGCTGCAGAAGCTGGAAGCGGAGATTGGCACCCCCAGGGCCCGGGTCGCGTATGACCGGGAACACCCGCAGAACGAGCTGCTCACCGTGCAGCGGGGGCCAGGCGACCGCCGGCTGGAGCCACGTCACGCACTCGGCGTGGTGACGGCGTGGCTGCAGGACGAGCTCGGCTCCACCGTGGCGCTGCCTTCGCCAGACAGCCTCCCGCTCTGGGCGCCCGGCGGAATCTCCCCGGAGCTCGCGGGCGCGCTGGCTCCCTTCGAGGCGGACGCGCCGGATGAAGGCGGGCGCACCGGCGTGGGAATCGCGCCTGGGGCCGGGCCAACCCTCCAGGGCGAGGAGCTAGGCAAGCTCTCGGGAAAATGAGAGTCTTTGCGCTCTCCAATTCGCTTCGAGGGGGGCTCATTGGGAAGCTATCACCGCGTCATCGGTATCGATCTGGGCACGACGTACTCGGTCGTCGCGGCGTACAGCTACGACAAGCGAGACGTGAAGGTCCTTCCCAATCGCCAGAATGAGCCCACCACGCCCTCGGTCGTCTACATTGGCGGCGACGGCAAGGTGACTGTCGGCAAGGCCGCCAAGGCCCGGCTGGAGCGGGACCCCAACAGCGTCATCTTCGAGGTGAAGCGGATGATGGGGCACTCCTCCGAGGGCGGCCGCAAGCAGATGGCCCGCGCCGCCGGCCAGGAGTTCGAGCCCGAGCTCATCTCCGCCCACATCCTCAAGGAGCTGAAGGCCAACGCCGAGCGGCTGATTGGCGAGCCCATCCACGACGCGGTCATCACCGTGCCGGCCTACTTCAAGGAGTCGCAGAAGAACGCGACCCGCGAGGCGGCGAAGATTGCCCGGCTGAACCCGCGGCTCATCATCAACGAGCCCACCGCCGCGGCCGTGGCCTACGGGTTGGAGTCGGGCGAGCCGCAGACCTTCGTCGTCTATGACCTGGGCGGCGGCACCTTCGACGTCTCGGTGGTCCGCATCGAGGACGAGAAGAGCGCCGAGGTGCTCGGCACCGGCGGCAACGCCCGCCTGGGCGGCGGTGACATCGACCAGATGCTCGTCGATTGGGCGCTGCGCAAGCTGCGCGAGCAGCACGGCAGGGACTGCTCCGGCGACGCCAAGGCCGTGGGCCGCATTCGCGTCAAGGCCGAGGCGCTGAAGATCAACCTCTGCAACGAGGGCTCACCGCAGGATCTCGTCCTCGACAACCCGCTGCCCGGCGTGGACGAGGCGTCCTACACGCTGTCGCCCGACGAGTTCGACGCGATGACCCGCCCGCTGCTGGAGAAGACGCTCGCGGAGGTGGACGTGGCGCTGCAGAGCGCCGCGGGCAAGCACGGCCTGTCGCTGGATGACGTGGACGCGTTCATCCTCGTGGGTGGATCGAGCAAGATTCCCGCGGTGGGGCGGCTGCTGCGCGAGCGGTACCGCAAGCCCGTCAAGTCCGACCTGAACCCGGATGAAATCGTCGCCATGGGCGCCGCGCGGATGGCGCTCAACTACGACCCCAGCCTCGCGCCGGAGCTCAGCGACACGGCCGAGCTGAAGATAGACAGGTCCTCGCCGGTGCCCGAGGGCATCGCCAACGTCAACATCAAGGATGTGGTGAGCCACACCCTGGGCGTGGGCCTGGTGGATGACGTCTACGACGCACTCATCCCCAAGGACCACGTCATCCCGCACCGGGTGGTGAAGGGCGGCTACGCCACCGCGAAGGACAACCAGACCAGCATCCTGGTGCCGGTGTTCCAGGGCGACAACGCGAAGTCGTCGCTCAACACCATGCTGGGCCAGGTGGTCATCGACGGCCTGACGCCCGAGCCCAAGGGCGCCCACCAGTTCGAGATTACCTTCGCGCTCAACGCGGACGGCATCTTCGAGGGGGAGATCCGCCACCTTCAGAAGAACACGGTGAAGCAGATCAAGCTGGACCGGGGCCTGGACACGCTGACCGAGAAGCGGCTCCTCAAGCTGTCCGAGCAGGTGGCCTCGGGCACGGTGCCCACGGCGGCGGCCCCGTCCGCGCCCGGCGGCGGCGGGGCGATGGAGGCGGACCCGGTGGCGCAGCTGGTGGCCCAGGCCCAGCAGATGCTCCCGCTGCTGTCGGCCGAGCGTCAGCGCGAACTTCGCGACCTCCTCAAGCGTGTGGCCGAGGCCCAGCAGTCGAAGAACAAGGAAGCCCAGGCGGCGGCGGTGGCGCAGCTCACGATGGCGTTGATGCGCGTGCAGAACTGAGTCACCGGAGTCGCGCTTGGACACCCAGACTCCAGCTGGAGCCGCCGGGGGGCGGCCCTCCACCGGCATCCGCTTCACACGGGGCGAGGCGGAGACTGGCGGTCGGCTCCGCGTCTCGGTGCCCGCCGCTCCCTCCACGGGGCGCGCCGTCGAGCGGCTGCGCGCGCTGCCTCCGGACCTCTTCCTGGTGCCGGGCGCGGTGGAGGAGCATGCCAGCCACCTGGAGCTGGGCTTCCCCGCGGAGCCCGAGGGGACGGTGCCGCTCGCGCTCGCGCTGCCCGGACTGCGCGGCTCGCCCGAGAGCGTGGTGGTGGCGCTGTCGCTGGCGCGCTTCCTCCTGGAGGCCTCCCAGGCGGCGCAGGAGGCCGTGCTTCCCTTCGTCGTGTGCGGGCCCACGCTGGTGCGGTACACGCCCAGGGCCGCGAAGCCGTGGCGGCTGGCGGCAGTGCCGGGGCGCGGGCTCACCCTGGGGGACTGGGCGCGCTCCGAGCAGGAGCTGCTCGGGTGGATGGCGCCCGAGGTGCTGCTCTCCGGGGAGGTGCGCGACGCCGCGTACCTGGCCGGAGCGGCACTGCTCCACTGGTTCTCCGGCGACGGCCTGCCCGCGGGCGTCACCGGCCGCGAGCGGCTCCACCGCGCCGTGCGAGGCCGGGTGGAAGGCACGGGACGGCTGGCGGAGGGAATCGTGGCGGCGCTGCCCACGAGTCTCTCCGAGGAGGCCGGCCAGCTGGAGCGCCTCATTCGCGAAGTGCTTCCCCCGGCCCCCTCGCGCCGCAACACCGCGGCGGTGATGGAGGCGCGGCTCACGCAGCTGGAGCAGGCGCTGCCAGCGCGGCGGCTGGCGACGCGCTGGGAGTACGAGGGCCGGCGCGACCTGGCCCTGGCGCTGCTGGAGCGGCTCTCCGGCTTCGGCCCGGCGGGCACGGCCTTCGACCTGGAGGCGCGGCTGCGCGAGGAGGGCGGCGACCTGCGCGGGGCGCTCGCGGCCTGGCGCCGCTCGTTCGAGGCGGGCGAGGAGGAGGCGTTGCGCGGGCTCGTGGGCGTGCTGCGGCGCGCGGCGTTCCAGCCGCTGCCCGAGCGCGCCCTGGTGGCGGAGGGGCTCGCCGTACTCGACGCGCGGAGGGGAGAGGAGGCCGCTGAGGCGCTGCGGCTGTCGCTGGCGGACATCGAGGCCCGCGCGCTGGGCGAGAAGGACAGGGCCGCCGCGCGGTTGCAGGCGCCGCACCAGCGCCCCTGGAACGAGGCGCGGCGGCTGTTGCTCCTGGCGCGGCTGCTCGCCGAGCGGGGCGACTGCGTGGGCGCGAGCAAGCGGGTCCAGGCCGGCCTGCGCATCCTCGAGTCCGGCCCGGACGGCCAGCACCCGCTGGGGCGCTACGTGCGCGCGTATCTGCTGCTGGTGGACGGCGTCGCCAACTTTGGCGCCATCGGCACGCTCAACGAGCCGCGGTACCTGGCCGAGTGCTACCCGCTCTTCGCCGGAGCGCTCACCGAGGCGCTGGAGATTGGCGCGAAGGCGCTGGCCGAGGCGGCGGTGCACTGGCTGGGCTTCATCGTCCGGTACGCCCAGCAGCTCGCCCTGCCAGTCACCGGCACGGTGAAGCTGGGGGTGGAGGCCTTCCTGCAGTCTCGCGACCTGCTGGAGTACGCGCGCTCGCCGCGCTTCGCCGGCATGCCGCCACTGCCCTGGTACGACGGGGACGCGCTCTTCCCGGAGCCGTCGTCTCCAGAGCTGAGGGGTCAATGAGTCTGCTCACCACGATACTGATGTGGCTGTTCGTGGCGCTCTGCGCGGTGCAGCTCGTCGTGGCCCTGCGGGCCGCGCGGGCGGAGCGGCACGGCGGCCTGGTGCCCTCGTATGCCCGCGTCGGCGCGGTGGCGCTCGTGCTCGCCGCCGTGCTGGGGCTGGCCCTGGGGGGCTCGCTCCCCTCCGCCGCCACGCCGTCCCCCGCGCGGCCTTCGCACGAGGAGTGGCTGGCGGAGCTGCGCGCCGAGCACCTCCGGCTCCAGGAGGAGGCGAAGGCCGCCGAGGTGCGGCTGCTCGCGGCCACGCGCGGCGAGGGCGCTCCGCCCGAGGCGGGCCTCGCCGGACAGCCCGAGCCGCTCCCCGCCTGGTACCTTCCCGTGATGTCGCTGCTCACGCTGGGCGGCTTCGTCCTGCTGCTCGTGCTGGGCGACCTGGAAACGCTCCTTCCGCGCGGATGGCTGCGCCGCAAGCGTGGCGAGCGCGAAGGGGGAGCCGGCGTGGCGCCGCCCACCCTCCGCGCGCTGGATGAGCTGGCCGCGGCGGCTTCCGTGGGGCGCTTCCAGGAGGGACTCACGGCGGCGCGGCGCGTGGCCGAGGAGGAGCTGGACAAGCTGGAGCGGCTGGACCTGCTCTTCCTCCGCGCGTACTGCGCCATCCACCATGTGGTGGACGTGGGCCGCGAGGCGCCGCTTCCCCACCAGGAGCGCAAGCGGCTGCTGGATGGCGCCCGGGCGGATCTGGACAAGCTGCTGGAGCTGGCCCCGCGCATGGCCGAGGCGAGGTACCTCCTGGCCTATCTCCAGGGCTACCAGCGCGAGCACGCGGCGGCGCTGGAGGGCTTCACGCAGACGGCGGGGAAGCTCGCGGACGTGGAGCTGCCCACCGAGCACAACCGGAGCGTCTGTCTGCTCGGCCTGGCGGAAGAGAAGCTGGGCAGGGGCGACCTGACCGGAGCCAACCAGCACTTCGACGAGGTGACGCGGCTGGGCGTGCTGAAGGCCCAGGTGCCGGTGGCACTCGTCACCAGCCGGCTGCTCCAGGTCCGTGGGAACCTGCGGTCGGGGAAGTTCGCCGAGGCCCGCGAGGGCCTGGGACTGGTGCGCCAGGTGGAGGGACTCTCCGAGGAGCAGAAGGCGGCGGCGGCCGTCGTCTTCGACGCGTACGGCGTGCTCATCGTCTACCGCGAGGGGCAGTACGCGCAGACGCTGGAAGCAATCACCGCCTTCCACCAGCGCTGGCTGCCGCCCGGGTTGCCCGACGTGGACGAGGCCACCGCGGACGAGTACCTCTTCCCCGCGGTGGAGCGCGACAAGCTGCCGGTGCCTCCAGAGCTGTACCGCGGCTTCTTCTTCCTCCAGGCCGTGGCCATGGCGCACCTCGCCGTGCCGAGAGGCCGGCCGCTCACGCCCGACGAGGCCGCCTCCATTGCCCGGCCGCTGCTGCGCGCGCTCCAGTTCGAGCCGCGCCAGCGCGAGGTGCTGGCCTGCCTGGGCGCGCTCTACCTGTGGTTCATGCCCGGCAAGGAGGCCCGGGGCCTGGGGTGGGTCGACGCGGCGCTCGCGATGGGCGTGCGCAGCCCGCTGGTGCGCCGCCTGCGCGAGGAGGAGCGCCGGCACGAGCAGGAGCGGCGGGAGCTGCTCGACAGCTTCCTCGGGGTGTCCTCGCGCTTCCTCACCGACGCCATGGTGCAGCCCCGCGTGCGCAAGGCCCTGGTGGAGGAGCTGGGCCGCTTCCAGGACTTCCAGCCGCTGCTGGCCGAGCTGGGCGCCGCCACCGACGTGGAGCCGAGGAGCCCGACGCTCCAGGCCCTGCGCGAGCGCGCCCGCTACCTGCAGGACGTGGCGGTGCGCTTCGCCACACGCAACGGACCGGAGGCCCTCCACCTGAAGGAGGCCGGGCGCGAGTACGCGGCGCTGCTCGACGGGCTGGAGCGCTCCACCGGGCGGCTGGAGGAGCTGGAGCAGCGGGTGATGGAGTCGATGGGCAAGGTGGTTCTCAAGTGAGGTCGTGTCATGGCGGATGCTGAGCGTGCAAAGACTCCCATGGCAGGCTCCGAGGCGGGCTCGATGACGGGCTCGATGACGGGCTCGGAGGCGGGCCCGCCGGACGCCCTGGCCGGAGCGCCTGCCGAGGCCCCGGCCTCCACCGCGCCCCAGGTGGAGCGCGGGCCGAAGCTGCGCCGTGCCCTGCTGGCGAAGCTGCCCCGGCTCGGCTACCACGCCAACATCGCGGACGCGGTGAAGGTGGACTCGGACGCGGAACTGCGTTCGCTGGTGGAGCTGGAAGCGGATGCCCTGCTCGAGCCCTTGCAGCGGGTGGCCCCGCGCCGGAGCCGCGAGTGAGCACGGCGCCGTGCCCCAACTGCCAGTCCCTCCTCGAGCCCGAGGTGCGGGTGTGCCCCTACTGCCGCCAGGCGCGGCCGGACCCCACGCTCGTGGAGGGCATGCTGGCGCGCGACTTCTCCTCCGGGGGGATGGATGGGCTGGCGCTTCTGGCCTCCGCGCCGCTGCTGGCGCGCAACGAGTCCATCGACGCGCTCACCCGCGAGCTGGAGCAGGAGTCCGCGGGCCCGCTGATGCTGGCCGAGCTCCAGTCCGTCTCGGACCGGCTGGCCGGGGATGCGGCGCCGGGGCTCAACGAGCTGGAGGGGCTGCTGGCGAAGGAGGCCGCTCCGGTCAGCTTCGACGGAATCCAGCTCTCCAGCCTCCTGGAGCGGGGCTCGCAGGACCAGGCGGTGCTGCGCAAGGGGCTGGTGCTCCTCAGGCACCGCCGCTACGCCGAGGCGCTGGAGTGGTGGACGCTCAACCGGGAGGCGCTGGAGCCCTCGCGGGAGCGGCTGGAGTTGCTCCTGCTGATGATGGAGGCCTTCACGCACGGGCTCGCGGGGAACCGCGCTCGGGAGCGGGCCGTCCGCCAGCAGGTGCTCGCACATCCGCTGTACCAGCAGCTCCGGGGGCGCAAGCGATGACGAAGTCCCGCATGCAGAAGAGGGGATGCATGTCCTTCACCGGTAGGAGCGTGCTCCTCGCGCGCGCGGTGGCGCTGGCGGTGCTGGTGGCGGCGCCCGCTGCCCGGGCCGATGGGTTCACCCGGCTCTCCGATACGAGCGCGGAGACCATCAGCGACCAGCTGAAGGGCCAGATGCTGGCGGAAGGGGTGCCCGAGGAGCTGCTGGGACAGCTGGTCAAGGTGGAGGTGGCGGACCATTCCCGGTGCTGGTTCACCGCCTACAACCCGCACGGGCATGACCTGTGGAACGTCGGGGTCACCTTCCAGCCGACGGGCATGGACAAGCGGACGCAGCACCTGATGCTGCTGCCCGCCCAGAGCACCGTCGATGTCTTCTTCAACTGCATGGGGGCCCGGGGCGGCAGCTTCGATGGGATTGCCATCGGCATGCGGGCCATCAACGACAGGCTCCTCGGCGACATGCTGAATGCCGAGGCGGACACCAACTTCCACGGGAACGGCTACACCGAGTCGCGGCCCGGCCACGTCCCGGCCCGGGGCGCGCTGCCGCTGCTGAAGTTCGCCAGGGAGGGGAAGCTCTTTGTCCAGAGGCTGATGGCGAAGAAGGCCGGACCGGGCCTCCTGGCCGGATTCCTCGCCCAGGAGCCTCCCGAGGGCGTGGTGGAGCTCGTCGGCGACGCCCTGACGAGCAGGACGGATTCCACGCAGGTGGTGGCGCTGATTGCCGCGTTGCTCGACGCCTCCGGCGAGCGCACTTCCGCGGTGGCCTCCCTGGTGGACTCGCAGCTCGGCAGGGTGTGCGCACCCAGGGCCGGACCGGGCAGTGGTGGCCAGGACCTGCTCTGGCTGAAGGCGCTGAAGGCCTCCGGGCAGCCGGCGCTCCAGGCCTCCGTCTTCAAGCGCTGCCAGCCAGGCGGCGAGAGCCTGCGGCGCACGGTCCAGGTGCTCACCGGGTCCGCGGAGCTCGCCGGCCAGGTGCTGGAGCACAGTGGCCTCAAGGTGTTCCGCGAGCTGACCGCGGCGCTGGCCCGTTCGAAGGCGGGCCACGCCGCCCTCCACCACTTCCTGCGCACCACCGCGGATGCAGGCCGGTTCGACACCGTCCGGGCCCTGCTCCAGGACGATGAGCTGCGCGAAGCCGTGCTGGCGGTGGCCCGGAGCGAGCAGTCGTCCCTTGCCGAGTACAAGTCGCTCTTCGTGATGGCGTCGCTGGACAAGCTCCGGATTCAGCAGCCCGAGGCGGCGCGTGCGCTGCTCCTGGAGCTGGTGAAACTCCAGGCCTCGAACGAGATACCCCTGGACGAGATGCGCGCGGTGCTCGCCCGGCGATGGAGCTGGGCACCGGAGGAGGCCGGACTGCTGCTCACGGAGGAGGTGGCCCGGAGGCCCACGCCGTTCCAGCTCGAGGGAGGCAAGCTGCCCGCGGGAGTCGAGCCGCGGGACTACCTGTTCCAGGTGCAGCCCCGGCTGGAGGGCTGTGACGCGTCCCTGACGCGGCTGTCGGAGTGCGCGGAGGTCATCGCGGCGCACCAGGTGCTGGTGGGGAGCGGGCTCAAGCCGGAGTTCCTGTCGGTCGTGTCCGCCGTGCTGCTGGGGGCGGACCCCACGGGCCCGTCCTTCAGGCGGGTGGCGCGGGAGTACTCCCGCTGGGGCCTCGCGCTGGACCCGGTGGTGGAATACGTGTGCGGCGAGGCCGCGCGGGAGGGGCACCGGCGCGAGGGCGGCGAGGACGCGCTGCTCTCCGTCGTGGCCGAGCTGAAGCCGGAGGCGGACTGCATCGCCGCGACGCGCTCCGAGCTCAGGTGGGCCGCCGTGGAGGAGAATGCCACCCTGACGCTGAAGGGGCTGTCGCTGCTGCTGCCTGTCGCGGGCCTGGTCTTCCTGGCCCGGTGGCAGCTGAAGCCCGTGCAGGAGCTGCGCCGGAAGAGCCTGCCGGACAGGTCGGTGTTGAAGGGCCCCGGCACGGTGAAGAGCCGGCTCGCCGGGCCCGGCTGGCAGCGCGGGCTGGAGGACGCGCTGGCGGAAGCCCGCAAGGCCTTCGAGGAAGACGGAAGCCCGCCGGGGCGCGCGGCGGCGCAGGCCCTGGCGGGCCTGCGGGAGGCCGTCCCCGTGCTCGCGGCCCAGGCGCGGGCGGCGGCGAGCGAGGCGGTGACTCGCGGGCACCTGCGGTCGGTCCTCCTCCAGCGTGAGGGCGTGGTGGTGTACCTGGTGGCCGTGCCCGCGCGGTACGAGCAGCCACAGACGCTGCGCCGCTTCCCGGGCTTCACCGACGGCTGGACGCGTCACGTGGAGCGCGTGGCGCGCGCGCTGCCGCCGGACTCGGCCGGACAGCCGCTGCTGGGCCTGGTGCTGTTCGTGGAGCCCGACGCCAGCCAGGTGGTGGTGGTGGCGGGGCTGGAGGCGCGGGGCCAGCGGCTGCTGCCCGGGGCCCTGCTCGATGAGCGTGAAGCGAAGGTGGCCGACGGGCGCGTGCACCCGCACCGTGGGTCGTTCGCGCTGGAGGCCGCGCCCCTGGCGGCCTCGGCGGGTGACGAAGAGGACTCGGAGTAAGCGGAGCTCGTGATGCGAACGACCCTCGACTACGGCATCGACCTGGGCACCACCAACTCGGCCATCGCCCGGCAGGACGGGAGCAGTACCCGCCTGCTCCAGGGGCCGCACGGTGGGGTGCTCCTGCCCTCCGCCCTCTACGTCCCCGCGGAAGGCACGCTCCGCGTGGGCGCGGCGGCACATGACGCCGCGCAGGCAGACCCCCAGAACGCGGCCATCGAGTTCAAGCGGCTGATGGGCACCGAGGAGACGCGCACCTTCCCCGCGTCCGGCAGGCGCCTGTCCCCGGAGGAGATGTCCGCCGAGGTGCTGCGCGAGCTCATCGGCTGGGCCGCCCGCGAGGAGGAGGCCCCCCGCGCCGCCGTCATCACCATCCCCGCCATGTTCCAGCTCCCGCAGTCGGAGGCCACCCGCCGGGCGGCCCAGCTCGCGGGCATCCAGCACGCGCCCCTGCTGCAGGAGCCCATCGCCGCGGCCATTGCCCACTCCGGCGCGGGCGAGGTGCGTGAGGGGTACTGGCTCGTCTACGACCTGGGAGGCGGCACCTTCGACGTGTCCCTGGTCCGCTCGCGCGGCGGGCGGCTGCAGGTGCTGGACCATGACGGCGACAACCACCTCGGTGGCCGCGACTTCGACCGCGTGGTGGCCCGCCGGGCCGCGGACCGCGTGCGCGAGGAGGGGCGGCTGGGCGGGTTCAAGCGCTCGGACGAGGCCCTCTCGGGAGCCTTCTCCCGCCTGAAGGCCGAGGCCGAGCGGGTGCGCATCCTCCTGTCGAAGCAGGACCAGGCCGAGTTCCGCGTGGACCAGCTCGCCCAGGTGGGCGGAGCCTGGGCGGGCGTGTCCTTCCCGCTGGACCGCGGCGAGCTGGAGTCGCTAATTGGTTCCACCGTCCGGCGCACCACCGCGCTGTGCAAGCGGCTGCTGGCGCGCAACCGGCTCGGCGCGAAGGAGCTGAAGGGCCTGGTGCTGGTGGGCGGCCCCACGCTCACGCCGTGCGTGCCGAAGCTCATCCAGGAGGAGCTGCAGTTGGAGGCGAGGCACGCCGGCGACCCGATGACGATGGTGGCCACCGGTGCCGCCATCTTCGCCTCCACGCAGAAGCTGCCGGCGAACCTGCGCTCGGCCCGGGCGGGGAGCGTGCCCGCGGTGGAGCTGCAGCTCGAGTTCGAGCCGATGACGACGGACCCGGAGCCGCTGGTGGTGGGCCGGGTGGACCCCGCGAGGCTGCCCGCGGGCGTCGCGGTGACGGCCGTCCGTGAGGGCGGCGGCTTCACCTCCGCGCCCGCCCGGGTGGACGCGCAGGGCCGCTTCGCGCTGGAGCTCGCGCTCAACCCCAACAGCCTCAACGTCTTCGCGCTGGAGCTGCGCAGCGCGGGAGGAGAGGTGCTGGCCGCCGAGCCGTCCCGCCTCACGCTCCTGCACGGCTTCTCCGTGGCGAAGCCGCCGCTGTCGCAGTCGGTGGGGGTGATGCTCGCGGGCAACGCGGTGTCCTGGTACCTGCGCAAGGGCGCCACGCTGCCGGCGCGCAACACGGTGACGCACGCGACCACCATCGCCCTGCGCCGTGGCCAGTCGGGCGAGGCCGTCAACATCCCGCTCCTCCAGGGGGAGAGCGGCCAGGCCGACCGCAACAAGGTGATTGGCATCCTGCGCATCGTCGCCGACAAGATTGGCAGGGACCTGCCGGCGGGCACCGAGGTGGAGGTGACGCTCTCCATCGACGAGTCCTCGCAGACGACCGGCCGCGCCTATGTGCCGCTGCTCGACCAGTGGTTCGACGACGTGGTGATGTTCCGGATGGAGACCAAGCAGGCCACCGAGGTGAGCAAGGGGCTGGGGGCGCAGAAGGAGCGGCTCGCCCGGCTGGAGCAGCTCGCCGCCGAGCTGGAGGGCGGGGATTCCGCGCCGGCGGACCAGCGGGTCCAGGAGGTGGAGGCGCTCATCGAGGAGGGAGACCGTGACTCCATCGACCTCGCCGACTCGATGGTGCGCCTCATGTCCGAGGAGCTCGACCAGACCGAGACGGTGACGCGTGGCAGGGCCCTGGAGGGCCGCTTCCAGCAGCTCCTGGCCGCGGTCTCCGAGCTGATTGCCAAGGAGGGTGACAAGGCGGACAAGGCGCAGGTGCGCGCGCTCGGGGACGAGTTCGCCCGGGCGATGCAGCAGGGCGACATGGAGCTGGCCGAGGCGAAGGTGGAGGACCTCCGGGCGCTCTACTTCCGCGTGGCGCAGCGCACGCCGGACTTCTGGATTGGCCTGTTCAACCACCTGGCCGGGCGGATGCAGGAGCTGGACCTGCTGTCGCGCGCGAGGGATGCGCTCGTGCGCGGGTCGACGGCCATCAAGAAACAGGACTACGACATACTCGCGGCGGTGTGCCGGGAGCTCATGGCCATGTTGCCCGAGCAGGAGCAGGTGGGCTCCTCCATCATCTCCCACGTGAAGTGAGCCAGCCATGACCCAGAGCCCGGCCGCAGCAGCGCTGCCCTCTTCCGATGCTGGCGATTCCCGCGCGCTCGCGCGCTCGGTGGGAGTCAACCAGTTCCGGCTCAACCCCTTCCGCGTGCTCGGCGTGCCCGTGGACGTGGAGGCCAGCAAGGCCCTGTGGCGCGCGGAGAAGCTCCTCACCCGCGCCCGTGCTGGCCTGCCCCCCGCCGAGGCCTCGGCCCTGCCGTGGCTCTCTGGCGCCGACGAGCTGGAAGTCCAGCAGGCCGCCCAGAAGATGGAGGAGCCGCTGCGCCGGCTCTCCGAGCAGCTCCTCTGGTTCGACTTCGGCCTCGACCCCAGGGGCGAGGAGCTGAAGCGCGCCCTCACCGGGCCGGACCCGGTCGCGCTCGCAGCCTACCGCTCGCTGCGCGACGAGGACCTGCAGGCCCTGGTGCCCGAGGTGCCCGACGAGGGTGCAGCGGACATGAAGGCGGTGACGGAGCGGCTCGTGAAGCTGCTGGCCCACCGCGCCAACCAGGCGAACCTGCGGCTCGTGCTGGCCTTCTCCGCCATGTACGGGCTGGGGCCCTCCTCCGAGGACGGCGGTGCACGTGCCGGCGGGGGCCCGGTGCTCTCCTGGGAGCAGCGCGAGGGGCTCCGGGTGGTGGTGGATCCGCACGCGCTGTTCGGCGCGGACGGCAAGGGGGCCGCGTGGCAGGCCGAGCTCACCGAGGCGCTCGCCCGCTGGTCGGCGTTGCTGCAGGACTCGTGGTTCCCCACGTTCCTCGGGTATCAGATCACCCGGCTTGGGGACGACCTGGTGAGCGCGGATGACTGCGAGCCGCTCATCGCCGCGCTGCGCACCCGGCTGGCGGACCTGGTGGTGGGGGAGATGAAGCAGCGGCTGATGGGCGGCTTCGCCGACGAGGCGCGCGCGCTGTCCCGCATCGCCTCCGGGAGCGGGTTGGAGCCGCAGGTGTGGACGCTGGCATTCCGGCCGCTGCGCTCGCTGTTCCGCGCGGAGCTGGCGCAGCTCGACACGCTGGTGGACGAGTCCCATCCGGTGCACCTGAACGACGTCTCGCTCTACCTGGACCGCCTGGACGCGCTCAACGCGAGCTGGCGGGAGATCGACTCGAAGCAGCTGCTCGGGCTGGCGGTGCTCATCGACGAGGCGGTGCTGCGTGCCTTCGACCGGGTGCGGACGCTGGACTTCCCGCTGACGGGGATTGGCGCGGTGAACGCGGTCCTCGCGGAGGCACGGCGGGTGGCCAACTCCGAGTCAGTGAAGGAGCGCATCGCCGCCTTCCGCTCACGGCTGGAGGGGCGCAAGGACGAGCTCTGCCACTACTGCCGGAAGCGCGAGCAGGACTTCGAGTACGCCGCCATGCTCTCCGGGCGCGTGGAGACGGGGCGCTCGCACGGCTTCAACAGCACCACCGTCCATTACCGGATCCGCAGCCTTCCCATCCTGCGGTGCGCCTCTTGCGCGAAGCTGCACGACTACCTGGCGTCGATGGGCAATTGGGCCGTGGGGGCGGCGGCCGTGACCTTCGCCCTGGCCGTCGTCCTCTTCGCGGGGAGTGGGGGGTTGCTCTGGGGCGTGCTGCTGGCCGGTCTGGTGGGCCTGGGCTTCCGCATGCTGCTGGGCACCGTCGTCACGCCCAGGCGCGAGCACTCGTACTCGGACTACAGTGGCTCGAAGGCGCACCAGTTGCTGTCGGAAGAGGGTTACGGCCAGCTGCAGTACGACTACAGCCTGCACGCCTGGAAGGTGGCGGCGGGGAGGCAACAGTAGTCAGGACTCGCCGCGCTGTACGCGCCGCCGGGACACGAATGACCAGGTGAGCGGTTCCAGGTGCTCCAGCTCCGGCCGGACGGTGTCTCCCGCGCCCCAGCGGAAGCAGGGTGCACTTCTCCGCCGATGACAGAAGCCGCCGTGCATGTGACGCCTCGCGGCGGGCGATTTCCCTTCCTTGCGACGCAGGGCCGGGCGCTACGGTGCGTGTCCCGGTCGCGACTCCCTCTGCCCGAGCTTCCTCCCTGAATGCGGGGGCCGTGCCCGGTTTGCCGCGCCGCGCGTCCCTTGGATGCGTGGCCGAAGCAGGAGAGGGGACCCGATGAAGCTGAAGCCGTCTGCACGGCGGGGCGCGTTCTTTGCGCTCGCGCTGTCGATGCTGGGGAACAGTGCCTGGGCGCAGGAGCGGGAAGAAGAGGAGCGGGAGGAGTCGCGCCGCGGTCCCCGGGACGAGACGCGGGAGATTGAAGAGCGCAAGCGCTGGTTCATGGAGTCGCGCGGCCTGGACAAGGTGCGCGCCAACCCGCGGTCCGAGCGCGCCAGGGCCGTCAACGACCTGCGCCAGCAGCGGCGCACGCGAGAGAACCAGCTCACCCTCGCCGGTGAGGTGTGGACGTCCATGGGCCCGTCGGCCATGAGCATGGGCTCGTGGACCATGGGCCGCGTCTCGGGCCGGGTGAATGCCGTCGTCCCGCACCCGACGGACGAGAACACCGTCTACTTCGGGAGCGCCGCGGGCGGCGTGTGGAAGACCACGAACGCGGGCACCAGCTGGACGCCGCTGTTCGACTCCGTGGGCACGCTGCCCATCGGCGCCATCCACGTGGAGCCGGCCACGCCCAACAACGTGTGGGTGGGTACGGGTGACAAGAACGGCGGCGGGTGCGCGGGCTACTTCGGCCAGGGCGTCTTCCTGAGCACGGACGGCGGCACGACGTGGACCGCGAAGAACGGCTCCGGCGCCACCGCGATGCCGCTGTCCATCGTCAACGCCGTGGCCGTGCAGCCGACGAATACCAACGTGGTGCTCGCGGGCGGCGCCGGCAGCTGCACCGGGTCCACCTCTCCGACGGGGCCCGGGATGTTCCGGTCCGCGGACCGCGGCGCCACGTGGACGCGCGTGCTCAGCTTCAACGTGGAGGACATCGTCTTCGCCCCGGGCAGCGCGACGGCGTACGCGAGCGTCCCCGGCCAGGGCGTGTACAAGTCCACCGACGGCGGTGCCACGTGGACGAACTCCAGCAGCGGCATGACGCCCTCGGGCAGCCGCATGCGTCTGTCCATGGCGCCGAGCGACGCGCAGGTGCTCTACGTGCTGCAGGGCGGACAGGTCTACCGCTCCATGGACGGGGCGGCGAGCTGGACGCTGCGCACCAGCGGCGCGTGCGAGGGCCAGTGCACCTACAACCAGGCCATCTCCGTGCACCCCACGGACGTGAATCAGGTGCTGGTCGGCGCCATCCGCCCGGCGCGCTCGACCGACGGCGGCACGACGTTCACCTACCTCACCACGACGTGGGGCTCCGGCCAGACGGTGCACCAGGACATCCACGTGGTCCTGTACTCGCGCACCAACGGCAGCCGCTTCTGGATTGGCAGCGACGGCGGCCTGTGGCGCACGGACAACGGTGGCACGAGCTTCGTCAACATGAACTCGAACCTGAACGTGACGCAGTTCTACGACCTGGCGGTGCACCCCTCCAACGCGGACACCGTCTTCGGCGGTGCGCAGGACAACTCGTCCTCGCGGCGCACCACGAGCCCCGTGTGGGACCTGACCTTCGTCAGCGGCGACGGCTTCATGAACGCCGTGGACCCCACCAACACGAACAACGTGTTCCAGACGAGCTACCCCTCCAGCAACCTGCCCAGCGTCTACCGCTCCACCACGGGCGGGACTCCCAACAGCTTCAGCAAGCTGGCGACGACGGGCATCACCGCCTCCGCGAACTTCCCCTGGGTCACCCCGCTGGCGGTGGCCAGCAACCGCATCTTCGTGGCCAGTGACATCGTGTATCGCGGCACCACCTCCACGAACCCCATGACGTGGACGGCCATCTCCGCGAACCTGGGTGCCCGCGCGGCGGTCATCACACCGATGCTGACGGGCACCACCATCCCCACGTACGTCGGCACGTCCAGCGGCACCATCCATTCCACCGTGGACGCGGCGGCCGCGAGCGTGACGTGGACCAACGTCACCGGAAACTACCCGGGCGGCACCGTGTCCGACGTGGCGATGACGCCGAACAACCGGCTGCGCGTGTTCGTCACCCGCGCGGCCTTCGGCGGCAACAAGCTGTTCCGCTCGACCACCGGCGGCACGACGTGGTCCGCCGTGGGCGCGGGTCTGCCCAACGTGCCGGCCAACAGCGTGGCCATCGACCCGGTGGACACCAACCGCGTCTTCGTGGCCACCGACGTCGGCGTGTACGAGAGCACCGACGGCGGCGACAACTTCGTGCCGTTCTCCGCCGGCCTGCCGCTGGGCCTGGTCGTCACCGACCTGGAAGTGGATGACGTGCCGCACGTCCTCGTGGCCGGCACCTACGGCCGTGGCGCGTGGAAGGTGGACCTGACGGGCGGCGCGGCCAACCAGTCTCCGGTGGCCAACTTCAACTTCACCACGAGCGCCCTGACGGCCACCTTCAGCGACACGTCGACGGACGCGGATGGCACCATCGCCTCGCGCAGCTGGGCCTTCGGTGACGGCACGACGTCGAGCGCGACCAGCCCGAGCAAGACGTACACCGCCGCGGGCACGTACGCGGTGCAGCTGACGGTGACGGACAACGCGGGCGCCACCGGCACCGCGACGCAGAACGTGACGGTGAGCACCGGCTCCACCTGCCCCGGCACGCGCTACACGGGCACGTTCAGCGGTGCGAACGGGCAGACGCAGATCCACCCCGGCGGCACCTACTACCAGAGCACCGTGAGCGGCACGCACGCCGCCTGCCTCACGGGCCCGAGCGGCACGGACTTCGACCTGTACCTGGACCGCTGGGACGGCGCCGCCTGGGTGCAGGTGGCCGCGAGCGAGAGCTCCACCGCGGTGGAGAACATCTCCTACCCGGGCACGGCCGCGTACTACCGCTTCCGCGTGGTGAACTACTCGGGCGTCGGCGCGTACGACCTCTACATCAGCAAGCCGTAGTTCCGGAGGCACGGGCGGCGGGGTCATCCCCACCCGCCGCCCATGTCCCTGATTTTGCTCGGGATTATCCAGCCCGAACCCATGAAATCGGGTGAATTCCAAGAGCTTGGGAAATTCGGGCGCAACTCCGGGAGGGACGTGGCGACAATCGCTCCAGGAGATTCCATGTCCACCTACCGCATCCGCTCCGGCGACACCCTCTCGGCCCTCGCCACCCGCTTCAAGACCAGCGTCTCGGCCCTGGCGAAGGCCAACAACATTTCCAACCCGAACCTCATCATCGCGGGGAAGACCCTGCGCATTCCCGGCCACACCGGGAAGGACAGCTTCGAGGGCACCAAGGGCGGCACGAAGAGCTCCGGTGGCACGAAGAGCTCCGGCGGCACGAAGGGCGGCGGGAAGACCGAGGGCAGCAGCGGCGCCTCGGCTCCGGGCAAGGCGACGCCCGCGATGCGCAAGCTCGCGGAGGCGGGCCGCGCGGCGGCGATGAGCATTGGCGGCTACAACAGCCAGGGCCTGTGCGCCACGGGCGTGAGCAAGGCCATCCAGAACGCCTTCGGCTTCAAGGTGTGGGGCAACGGCAACCAGATTGACAACAACCTGCCGCGCGACAAGTTCAAGCAGGTCAACATGTCGCTCGAGGAGGCGCTGAAGATTCCGGGCCTCGTCCTCACGTGGGAGAAGACCTCCACGGCGGCGGGCAGCAAGTACGGCCACACCGCCATCACCACCGGCGACGGCCGCTCGTCCGTGAGCGACTTCATCGAGCGCAACACGCTGGGCGCCGGTGGCCGCACCGGGCTGAAGATCTTCATGCCGACGATGTAGCTCCCGCCGCACGGCGGAGCACCGTCGCAAGCTGCGCCCCCGGGGCTGTCGACCGGGGGCGTTGTCGTGTCCGCACCTGGGCGCAGCGACACTCCTCAGAAGTCCTCTGCCCGCGCGAGCTGCTCGAACATGATGGTCTCCTTCACCGCGCCGGGCGGTGGCTCCGCCTGGGAGATGAGCTCACGTGCCTTGAGCATCTCCTGGATGGCTTCGTCCTCGTAGATGGCCTCGAAGGCGGCGAGCGCGGAGCAGTCGTAGCGGACCTTCAGGTACTGGCCCCGGTAGTTCTTGTACCAGAGCCGCGGTTTGCGCTCGATGGGCTGACCGGGCTTTACCCTCGTGGTGAACCGGAGGTAGCGCTCGCCGGTGCCGCGGTTCGTCGCCGGGCCCAGTTCCTCCTCCTCGCAGCTCACCTTGAGTCCCTTGTAGAAGGACTGGGTCGCCGGGTCCGACTGCGAGACCCACTGCAGCTTGCCGGTCTTCACGTCGCTGGCGGCCTGGTTGAGCAGCTCCAGTCCCTTGCCTTCCTGCCGGAAGGCAGGGGCCACGCAGATGAGCTCCAGTGTGGAGATGCTGCGCTCGTTCAGGAGGGCATAGAGCCCTACGACCTGGCCCTCTTGCTTGCAGATCTTCCGGAGCATCTTCACGGGCACGGCCGTGTCACCCCGCGGTTCCTCTCCTGCGTAGAGCCACCACGACTTCGAGTCCTGCAATCCCTCGCACACCGATGCGACCAGGTCGAGACGCTGGGAGCCTTTGTCGATATTGACGAGCTCGCACTCGAGCGCGAGCGCGGAGAGGGGACACAGCAGCAACACGCCGAGCGTGATACCGGCACGGCGGAACATGGACGGACACCGCATGGGACAGCCTCCCTGGTACGGGCCGGCCACGAGACAGTCGGGCCGGCGCCTCGGGAGGACGTCCCAGTCGGCCGCTTCGTGAATACCGTCCCTACGGCGCGTCTAGCGCGTGCTGCCGGAAGAAGTCCCACATGAAGGTGGTGGCGTCCGGCCCCGAGGGGTCCGCGAAGGGGTAGCGCGCATCACCCCCGGGCCATGCGTGGCCCATGCCCCGGACTTCGAAGTGCCGCGCCAGCAGCTCGCCGCCGTAGACGTAGTCCTTCACGGTATAGGTCCGGCCTCCGGGCACGGTGGCGCTCCCCGTCCACGTCGGCACGTAGCGCACGCTGTCGTTGCTCACGCCGTCGTCGCCTTGGTCGCTGGTCTGCAGGAACTGCCGCACCGCCTGCTCGCCATTGATGGGGTTGACGACGTCGTCCTCGGTGCCGTGCATGACGAGCACCGGCACCGTCCGGCGCGGCCGTCCCGAGCACACCCACGCGTCGCGGCCCCGGTCATCCGGGTGGTAGATGCTGCCGAACGACATGGCCCAGGCCGTGCCTGAAATCGTCGTGGCCGCCTTGTACATCGCCCCCGCGCTCACCATGCCGGCGGCGAAGACGTCCGAGTAGCAGGCCAGCAGCGTTCCCGCCATGACGGCCCCCGCGGACACACCGCCGATGTACACGCGGCGCGCGTCCACCGCGTAGTGCTGCTTCACCAGGTCCACCATGCCGACAATCAGCGCGGGCTCGCCCGTGCCGCGCTCCTGGTTGCTCCCGAGCATGAAGTTCCAGCACTGCGTGGGATTGGCGAAGACCGCCTGGTTTGGATAGAGCACCAGGAACTTCTCCGCGTCCGCCTTCACGTTCAGCCGCGTCAGGCCGGCGAACTGGTCCGGGTTCTGGAGGCAGCCGTGCAGCGCCACCACCAGCGGCAGCTGCGCGCCCGGTTGATAGCCGTCGGGAACCCAGAGCTGGAAGCTCCGGCCGCCATGGGCACCGTATACCCAGGCACCGGCCTCGGCCGGCGCCCCCGTGAAGATTGCGAGAGACACGAGCAGCATCCGCGCGAGCGCGCCAACACTCCGACTCATCGACATGGGCCTGCCTCCTTCGGGGAAGTTCGGACCGCTCAGCCCAGGCCGCGCGTGGCCACAGCCGCGCCCTCGACTTCGCGGAGGAAGGTCTCCACCGCCTCGGCGAGCTGCTCGGGCTGGTCCAGCGGCGCCGCATGCCCGGAGTCGCTCATCACCTGGAGGCGTGCGTCCCGGAGCAGGTCGACGTAGGCCTGCTTCTCGGACAGCGGCGTGTAGTCACGCTCGGAGTGGAGCACCAGCACGGGACAGGTGATGTCCTTCACGCGCTCCAGCACGCTCCACCCGAGCAGCCCGCGCGTCGCGCGCAGGTACGCACCCGGGTCATTGTGCCCGAGGGTGTCCAGCACGCGCTGCCGCAAGTCCGCCTGCTCCGGCTTGGGGAAGAGCCGGGGCGCGAGAATCCTCGCCATGCGCATGGGCCCCAGCAGCCGCAGCACCACCAGCCGCAACGCGAAGTCGAACTTCCGCCGCAGCGTCCGCGCCTTCAACTCCGGCCCGCTGTTGACGATGACCAGGCTGCGCACCAGGTCCGGCCGGTCCACCGCGAGCTGGAAGCCCATCATCCCGCCCATGGACAGCCCCACCACGTGCACCCGGCCCAGGCCCAGCGCGTCGCACAGCGCGGCGATGTCTCGCGTGAAGAGCGGCACGCCATACGGCCCCGCGGGCGTCTCGCTCCGGCCATGTCCCCGCGCGTCCGGGACGAGGACCCGGTGGCGCTTCGCGAGCCGGGGCGTGACGAGCTCCCAGTCCCGCCCGGAGGAGCCCAGGCCATGCAGGAGCAGCACCGGCGTCCCGTCGCCCGCCGTGTCGCAGTGGAGGGAGACCCCGTCGAGCGGAAGCATCGGCATGCCGGTCTCCTGGCTTCGGCCGCCTGAACGAACGGCCATTCACGGGTTCGGGTAGAAATGCTCCCAGTCGCCTCACCAAGCTATCTGAACGAACGTTCGTTTTTCAAGGTCCTTCATGAGCCTCCCTCCCCGCACGCGGCTGCGAGCCCAGCCCTCGAGCCTTCCGCCCTCCGCGGCCCCCGAGGGCACGCGTCGGCGCATCCTGGAGACGGCCCTGCAGCTCTTCGCGAGCAAGGGGTTCCACGACACGTCGATTCGGGACCTGGCCGCGGTCCTGGAGCTGCGGCCCAGCGCGCTGTACGCGCACTTCCCCTCCAAGGACCACGTGCTCGCGGAGCTGGTGCGCATCGGCCATGAGGCGCACCACGAGGCGCTGCGGTCCGCGCTGCTGGACGCGGGCTCCGAGCCGGCCGAGCAGGTGCGCGCGCTCGTCCGCGCTCACACCCGCGCTCACGCGGAGCACCCGCAGCTCGCCCTGGTGGTGAACGAGGAGTTCTATGCGCTGACCCCGGAGCTGGCGGCTCCGGCGGTGGCACTCCGCGAGCAGTCCGCCGCGCTGCTGATGGATGTCATCGAGCGCGGCGTGTCGAAGGGACGCTTCGCTCCTCCCCATTCCCTCGTCACCGCGCGCGCGATTGCCGCGATGGGCGTGCGCCTGCCGTACTGGTACGAGCCGGGCGGCGCGCTCGACGTCGACACCCTCGCGGACGCTCACGCCGAGCTGGCGCTGCGCATGCTGGGCGCTTCCTCCAGGAAGCGGTGAGCCGCACGCGCCGGTTTCTCGAAGGACGTAAGTCGTTGCTGACCCAATCATGAAACATGACGAACCGTGGGCTCATGCCCCCACTTCGATGGGGAGCGAGGCCCACAGTCAGGCGTGATTTCACGCAGGCCGCGCGTCGTCCTCCTCTGAGCGAGCCACGCTTCATCCGTGGCCCGGGGCTTGCCTGAGCGCGCGCCACCATTCACCTCCGCGACACGTGGCCGTGAAGCACACGGCACCGCGTGGGTGGTGTTTCTCGTCTTCAAAGAGCTCGTTGTTCATTGATTGGAGCAGTGCGTGTCACCACGAAATCAGCTACGCGCGTTACTCGCCGGCGGACTGTTGCTGGCAGGGGGAGTGCCTGCCCTGGCGCAGTCGTCCCATGAGCCCGGCGCCACCGGCTTGAAGCCCCTGACGGCCCGAGAACTCGAGCGGCTTCGCTCGGAGGGCCGCGAGGTCCGTCAGGTCCTGCCGAACCGCATCGCGCTGGAGCGCATGAACGAGCTCCGGCGCGCGAAGGGCGAGCGGACGTTGTCGCTGTCCGCCGCCGCGGCGGTGGGCGAGGAGGTCATCGGTCCGGGCCTGCGCGCGCCGTCCGGGGTCGCCTCGTTCGCCGTGCTGCCGTCGCATGTCGACAACAGCGTCCTGGACTTCTTCCCGCCCATTCGCAGCCAGGGGTCGATTGGCTCGTGCACCGCGTGGGCCACGACGTATTACCAGTTCAGCCACAACGTCGCGCTCATGTATGGCTGGGACGCGAAGCACAGCACCGACAACACGCGCCTGTTCTCTCCGAAGTGGACCTACAACTTCATCAACAACGGCGTGGACCAGGGCAGCTACATCTTCGGCGCCTATGACCTGCTCGCGCGCCAGGGCGCGACGACCTGGGCCAACATCCCCTACGACTCCAACTACACGTCCTGGCCGGTGGACCCGGCGGTGTGGCGCGGCGCGCTCACGTTCCGGGCGAACCCCGTGCAGTACGTCACCCAGGCGAGCACGCCGGACGGCCTGCAGCGGATGAAGGAGCTGCTGGCCAATGGCTACGTCCTCGTCTACGGGACGTACGTCAATTCGTGGCGGAGCACGTCCATCAAGAACGACCCGTCCACGCCGGACGATGACGCGTTCGCGGGCAAGTACATCACCTACTGGCAGAACGGCTACGCCGGCTCCCACGCGATGACCATCGTCGGGTACGACGACACGGTCTGGGCCGACATCAACAACAACAATGTGGTGGACCCGGGCGAGAAGGGCGCGCTGCGCATCGCCAACTCCTGGGGCACGGGCTGGAATGAAGGGGGCTTCACCTGGGTGGCCTACGACGCGCTGCGGGCGGTGTCGGCCGTCACCGGCGGTCCGAGCACCGGCCGCGTCCCCCTCTTCCAGGGCGACCTCGTCTACCACGTCACCGTGCGTCCCAACTACACGCCGAAGCTCGTGGCGGAAGTGAAGGTCAACCACCTGCGCCGCAACCAGCTCGTGCTCTCGCTGGGCTTCACCGAGGTGGGGTTCGGCATGCCGGCGGCGACGTTCCAGGACGCGGTGGCCTGGGCCGGCGAGGGAAGCGGACTCCTGCTGGGAGATGGCGAGGTGGACGCGGGCCAGCCCGGGGGCGGTGGCTCGACGGGCGAGCAGGACGCGGGGCAGGGTGGAGGACGTGACTCGGGGCAGGGCGGAGAGCGTGATGCGGGGCCGGTGGACCCGACGGTGTGGAGCTCCACGACGGTCTGGTACACGGGTGGGCCGAGGGCCTTCAACGGCTCCACGACGGCGGCCGTGGATGGCACGTTCGTGTTCGACTTCACGGACCTGCTCCCCGCCACGCTCTCGCAGAAGCGCTTCCTCGTGCGGATGACGGACTCCACCGTGGGAGACCCCGCCGTGCTGAAGTCCTTCCGCATCGTGGATGTCGCGAACGGGGACCTCGCGGTCGCCAGCCTGGATGCGCCGCTCACCGTCGATGCAGCGACGGGCTACGCCCATGTCGACTACACCCGGGTGAACCGGCCCCCCGTCATCACCAGCGCGCTTCCGGCGGGCCGGGTCAAGCTGGGGCCGGCGGGCTCGGTGGCGCTGTCCGTCCTCGCGGAGGATGCCGACGGTCAGTCGCTGTCCTACGCGTGGAGCGTGGATGGTGCTGCCGTCGGGAGCAACACCGCCGCGTTCACCTATGCGCCGACGGTGGTGGGGACGCACTCGGTCCGGGTCGCGGTGTCGGACGGCGTCGGAGGCGTGACGCTCCAGCACTGGAGCGTGGCACTCAACTCGCGGCCGCTCGCCAACAGCCCGAGCGCCACGCTGACCGAGGACTCCTCCAAGGCCTTCGCCCTCACGGCCTTCGACGCCGATGGGGACCTGGTGACGTGGACGGTGGTGGACCCGCCCGCGCACGGCACGCTCTCGGGCTCGCTGCCGAGCCCGCTCTACCGGCCGGAGGTGAACTACGCGGGGCCCGACAGCTTCACGTTCCAGGCGCATGACGGCATGGAGAGCTCTCCGCTCGCCGTCGCCACGGTGACGGTGACTCCGGTGAACGATGCGCCGACGGTGCGCATCGCCTCCCCGGCCCATGGCTCGTACTTCGCCGCCCCCGCCACGGTGAACTTCGAGGTGACGGCCTCCGACGTGGAGGGCCCCGTCTCTCGCGTCGAGCTGTACCAGGGCTCCACGAAGCTGGGGGAGGACAGCGAGGCGCCCTTCACCTTCCAGCTCGACGGGCTGGTGGCCGCGACCTACGTCCTCTCCGCGAAGGCGTACGACGCCAGCGGTGCCGTCACCACGTCCTCGTCCATCTACGTCTATGTCGTGTCGCCCACGGTGAGTGTCTCGGTCTCGGATGCGACGGGCGCTGAGCCGGGGACGGACACCGGCCGCTTCACCCTCTCCCGCTCGGGTGGTGTCTCCGGTCAGGTGCTGACGGTGGGGTATGTCCTCACGGGGACGGCCACCTCCGGCGCCGACTTCACCGCCCTCTCGGGCTCGGTGACGATGCCCGCGGGTGTGAATTCCGTGAGCGTCGACGTGCTGCCCGTGGACGACGTGGACGTGGAGGGCAAGGAGACGGTGGTGCTGACCGTCGTCCCGGGCCCGACCTACAAGCTGGGGAGCGTGGCGAGCGGGACGGTGACGCTGCTGGACAACGAGCAGCCGGTGGTGACGGTGAGTGCGACGGATTCCCTGGGCGCGGAGCCGGGCACCGACACGGCTCGGTTCTCGGTGACCCGGACCGGGCCGACCACCTCTGCGCTCACGGTCCGCTACGCCCTGTCCGGAACGGCGACGGAGACGGACTACGTCGCCCTGCCGGGCACGGTGACGATTCCGGCCGGCGCGGCCTCGGCGAACGTGGTGCTCACGGCGGCGGATGACGCCCTCGTCGAGGGCAAGGAGACGGTCGTCCTGACGCTGCTGGAGGACGCTGCGTATCAGGTCCACACCAGCGCGTCCGCGACCGTGTCGCTGCTGGATGACGAGCAGCCCGTCGTCACCGTGACGGCGACGGACGCGGAGGCCGCGGAGCCCTCGAACCCGGGGGCGTTCACGGTGACCCGCACCGGGCCGACGCAGGCGCCGCTCACGGTGTTGCTGGTGGCGAGCGGGAATGCGTCCAGCACGAGCGACTACCAGGTCCTCGCGACGTCGGTGGTCATCCCGGAAGGCGCGGCCTCGGCGGTGCTGGTAGTGCAGCCCGTGGATGACGTGCTCGTGGAAGGCAAGGAGGGCGTCACCGTCACGCTGGCGGCGGATGCGACGTACCAGCTCGCCACCAGCACCGCGGCAACGGTGAACCTCTTCGACGACGAGAAGCCGGAGCTGCGCATCACCGCGACGGACTCCGCCGCGGGCGAGGCGAACGCGAATGGCGGCCTGTTCTCGGTGACTGCCGTCCCGGCGCCCAAGGCGGACCTCCCCATCTCCTTCACGGTGACGGGGACCGCCACCCAGGGCACGGACTACGCGGCGCTCACCTCGCCGCTGACCCTTCCGGCTGGGGCTACGTCGGTGGGGCTGTCCGTCGCTCCCATCGATGATGCGGTGAAGGAGGGGAGCGAGACAGTCGTCGTGACGCTCTCGGCCACCGCCGGCTACACCGTGGGCACGTCGGGCGCGACCGTGTCTGTCTCGGACAACGACTGACGCACCCTGACGAGGTGCTCCTGCCTCGGAGCTGAAGTGCCGGGGCAGGAGCGCTCGCGGTCGCCGTGCCCGCATCACCCGCACGCCACCTACAACAGCATCCTGGTTGTCTCATGGGGCCATTGCGGTTGCGTCCTGCTGAAACGCAGATGCGTCCCGCCCAGACGCGGCTCTCCGGGGACTCGGACCCATAGCGACTCATACCGGGGGTATGTGCGTGGTGGAGAAAAGTGGCGCGCTGCTTGCTCAGGCGGCTGCGCGGTGGCCAACCCTGGCCACGGCAGCAGTGCACAGCAAGAAAGGTCGCGATGAGGAACACTCGTCCTGATGTCATCGGTGTATCGAGATTTCTCGCTGTATCAACGGCGCTCGTCACAGGCCTGCTTTGGGGGCCCGCCTACGGGCAGACGCCGCAGACCCAGACGTACAACTACACGGGCGGCCTGCAGACCTTCACGGTGCCGGCGAACGTGAGCGCGGTGACCGTCAAGGCGGTGGGCGCGCGTGGCGGCAATGCCTTCAACAACTCGGGAGCAGGAGGTGGCGCTTCGCTGCAGGGCACCTTCAGCGTGACGGCGGGTGAGCAGCTGACGCTCCTGGTGGGAGGCCGGGGCGCGGACGGCACCAACGGCGGCGGTGGCGGTGGCACCTTCGTGTGGCGTGGCACCGGGGCCGCGTCCGTCTCGTCGCTGCTGGTGGCGGCGGGCGGCGGTGGCGGAGCCGGCTGCAATGGCTTCAACGGCTCGGGCGCCGCGCTGAACGCCTCAGGCAACGGGGGGAATGGCAGCCCTGGCGCGAGCGGCGGCTCCAGCGCGGGCGGTGGCTCCGGAGGCGCGGCTGGCTTCCACGGTGGTGGCGGTGGTGGCGCGGGCCTGACGCAGTCGGGCGGTACGGGTGCCAATGGCGCTGGCTCGGGTGGCGGCGGCGGTGGCGCGGCCATCAGCGCGGGCGGTGGCGGTGGTGGTGGCACCCTCAACGGCAATGGCGGCTACGGCGGCGGTGGTGGCGCGGCCGGCGCGGCCGGCGGAGCAGGTGGCTACAGCGGCGGTGGCGCGGGTGGTGCCGCGAACAACTGCGGCGGCGGCGGTGGCGGCGGCTCGTATAACGCGGGCAGCAATCCCTACAACCAGCCCGACCTCGGCGGTGGCAACGGGCAGGTCGTCCTCTCCTGGATTCCGGCCGTCCCCGTCACCGTGACGTACAACTACACGGGCGGCCTGCAGACCTTCACGGTGCCGGCGAACGTGAGCGCTGTGACTGTCAGGGCGGTGGGCGCGCGTGGCGGCAATGCCTTCAACAACTCGGGAGCGGGAGGTGGCGCTTCGCTGCGAGGCACCTTCAGCGTGACGGCGGGTGAGCAGCTGACGCTCCTGGTGGGAGGCCGGGGCGCGGACGGCACCAACGGCGGCGGTGGCGGTGGCACCTTCGTGTGGCGTGGCACCGGGGCCGCGTCCGTCT
>NZ_JAAIYA010000089.1 GCF_010894405.1 Pyxidicoccus caerfyrddinensis | reverse complement strand
GGCCGTGGCCCTGGTGCGTGAAGACGTGCCCGGCGACAAGCGCCTCGTCGGCTACGTCGCCGCTCCCGAGTCGCTCGACATGGCCGCGCTGCGTGCCGCGCTCAAGCAACGGCTGCCCGAGTACATGGTGCCCTCCGCCCTCGTGCGTCTGGACACCCTGCCCCTCACGGCCAACGCCAAGGTGGACCGCAAGGCCCTGCCCGCTCCGGACTCGGTCAGCAGCCCGGCGGACGAGACCTTCATCGCGCCAAGGGCTCCTATCGAGCAGCGACTGGCCGAGGTCTTCGCCCAGGTCCTGCGCGTGCAGCGCGTGGGCATCCACGACAACTTCTTCGAGCGGGGTGGCCACTCCCTGCTGGCCACGCAGGTCATCTCCCGCATCCGCGCCGTCTTCGACGTGGAGCTGCCCCTGCGCGCCCTCTTCGAGGCGCCCACCGTGGCCGCGCTCACCGCGCGCATCGACGCGGCCGTCCACTCGCACGCCGTCCAGGCTCCCCCCCTGGTGGCCGTGCCCCGCACGGGCCTGCTGCCGCTGTCCTTCGCGCAGCAGCGACTGTGGGTCATCGACCAGCTCGAGCCCGGCAACGCCGCCTACAACATGCCCACCGCGCTGCGGCTGCGCGGTCCGCTGGACGTGCCCGCGCTGCAGCAGTCCTTCACCGCGCTCGTCGAGCGGCACGAGTCACTGCGCACCATCTTCAGCCTGCACGACGGCCAGCCCATCCAGGTCATCCATCCCCACCCGCGATTCCCGCTGCCCTTGGTGGACCTGAGCGCACTGCCCGCCGACGAGCGCGAGGCCGAAGCCCGGCGACAGACGCGGCTCGAGACGCAGCGTCCCTTCGACCTGGCGCGCGGTCCCCTCCTCCGCGCCCTGCTCCTGCGCCTGGACGCGCAGGACCACCTGCTCATCGGGACGATGCACCACATCGTCTCCGACGGCTGGTCCATGGGCGTGCTGGTGCGCGAGCTGGCGGCGCTCTATGCGGCGCACGCCACGGGCCAGCAGGCCCGCCTGCCTGCCATGCCGGTGCAGTATGCGGACTTCGCCGCGTGGCAGCGCTCGTGGCTGCGCGGCGAGGCGCTGGAGCAGCAGCTGGGGTACTGGCGCCAGCAGCTCTCGGGCGCGCCGCCCGTGTTGGAGCTACCCACCGACAAGCCCCTGCCCTCCGTCCAGTCCTCGCGGGGCGCCCGGGTTCCCGTGCAGCTGTCCCCGAGACTGACAGCGCAGCTGAGTGCCCTGTGCCAACACGAAGGCACCACGCCCTTCATGGCCCTGCTCGCCGTGTGGCAGCTGTTGCTCTCCCGGTACTCGGGGCAGGACGACATCTGCGTCGGCTCGCCCATCGCGGGGCGCACCCGCGCGGAGACGGAAGGGCTCATCGGCTTCTTCGTCAACACGCTCGTGCTCCGCACCCGGGTGGACCCTCGCGCCACCTTCCGCGAGCTGCTCGCCCGCGTCCGCACCACCACGCTCGGCGCCTACGAGCACCAGGACGCTCCGTTCGAGAAGCTCGTCGAGGAACTCCAGCCACAGCGCAGCCTCAGCCACTCGCCCCTGTTCCAGGTGATGCTCGTCCTGCTGAACACGCCCGCGGCTTCCCTGGAGGTGGCCGGCGGTCCGGGCAGCACATCACCCCTGAGACTGGAAGCGGTGGACCTCGACCTCCCGGGCACCAAGTTCGACCTGACGCTGTCGCTGGCACAGACGCCGGACGGACTGTCCGGCACGCTGGCCTACCGCACGGACCTGTTCGAGCGGTCCACCGTCTCCCGCCTGTTGGAGCACTTCGCCACGCTACTGGAGTCCGCGGTCTCCTCGCCCGAGGCCCAC
>NZ_JAAIYA010000088.1 GCF_010894405.1 Pyxidicoccus caerfyrddinensis | reverse complement strand
CCGGCGCCGTAAAGCCAGGACCCCTGGTCCGTGGGCACGTCCACACACCGGGCCCGGGCGCCACCCTCTCCCGACAGACTGCCGCCCAGATACCAGTTGAGGCCGTCATTCCAGACGCGGGCGTAGTCTGAGTTCGTCTTGAACCCGCCCGTGCCTTCCACCCGCGTGAGGAAGCAGCGCCGCTGCGCGGTGACCGCCCCCAGCAGCCTCGCCGGGTCTCCCTTGAACCAGACGGCATCCGAGGTCCGGTTGGTGGCCGTGTTGATGCACTGCACGCCAGCGCCCAGCGCCTTGCCGTTCTGCGGGCTGATGGCGAGGTACCAGTTCCCGGCGTAGATGTACGCATAGACGCTGCTCGTGAGCCCCGAGGACGAGGGCGTCAGGCTGCCGACGACGCTCGTGAGGAAACAGGTGCGACCCTCGGAGGTCCCCATGTCGAGCTGGGTCCACCCGGCGGCGCCCCACCAGTACGAGCCCCCCAGCACGACGCCCTGCTCGGCCTGCGCCACGTCCTCGCTGGGCACCTCGGGCACGTCGCCCTCGGGCTGGCCCTGCTCGGGCAGCTCGCCGCCACAGCCCACCGCGAAGGCGGCAAGGGGCATCGCCATCAACGCCTTGCGCATCGACCGCGCACCGACCTGCTTCGTGAATCGACCCATGTTCATGTTCCGGTCCTCTCGCTGGCTGAATTTCCTGGGGTGTTGCTTCTTGCCGAAGGCCCGCCGGGACGTGGTGTCCCCGCAGGCCGGCGTTGGGGAGCGGGACGTCCCCAGAGCAACGCGGATGCCAGCCCCCGCGAGGGCGTTTCCCCACCTGGAGGACTTCAAGAGCAAGGCAACCCTTGCCTCGCTCCGGGGCTCCGGGCCGGCAACCTTTGCCACCTCCGGCAAAGGTTGCCGGGCGCTGAGCGGTTCCAGAAGCGGCGCTCGGGCGAAATCCCTACGCCTTCCGGAGTCCCACCACCTCGCCGTAGCCACCGGGGATGAAGAACTGGTGCGGCTCCATGCCCATGATTCGCAGCGCGGTGGTGACGACGTCCGCGGACCTGGGGACGCGCTTCGAGGGCTGCCCCGTCTCCTCGATGAGGTCCACCGGGACGCCGAGCCCGCGCGTCGTGTACGAGCCCACCTGCCGGTGGGCCGGCCATGCGCGTCCAATTCGGGCGCCTCGGTGCGCGCATCCAGCCCCGTCCACCAGGCGTTGTCCGCGGGCTTCGCGGAGAGCATCGGCTTGAGCGCTTCGATGGAGGGAACGCGAACCGGCGAGGCGTGGGAGGGCAACCCCATGCCGACCGGCACGCCCCGGTCTCCGGAGACACATGCCTGACGACACCCCTGGCCTGACCCGTAGCCATCAGGCGTCACCCGGCGAGTGACGTCTGGATCAGGCTGTCGATGATCCTCGCCGTTTCCTCGAAGATCGGTGCGGCGATTCCCCGGGGAGTGTCGTCCACGTCCCCCGTCCCGGTGACGACGCCGATGGAAGTCCACGCGGAGTCCCCCTGGACGAGCACGGGGCCGCCGCTCATCCCGGGGGCGGTCGCGTCCACCGGGTAGTACAGGGGTGAGCCTCCCTCGGTTTTGTGGACACCCGAGATGAGGTGACCGAAGGATGTCCACGACGATGCAGAGGCGACCGCGTAGGCAGTACACCCCGGAGTTCCGGGCCGGGGCGGTGAAGCTGGTGCTGGAGGAGGGCAAGTCCATGGCCCAGGTAGCCAAGGACCTGGACCTGACCCGCAGCGCCCTGGAGAACTGGGTGAGGCAGGCTCGGGTGGATGCCAGCCGGGGCACAGCCGAGGCGCTGACGACGAGCGAGAAGGACGAGCTCGCTCGGCTGCGCCGAGAGAACCACCAGCTTCGGATGGAGCGCGAGATACTAAAAAAACTACACCGGCAAATATGGCCTGAGCTCCTCTTCGATGCCTCTGAGGTAGGCGTCCGGGTCGGCGCGGAAGCGTCGGCCCATGATGCGAGGGACGCGCCGCGCTTCAAGCTGGGCGCGTAGCCGCCGC
>NZ_JAAIYA010000087.1 GCF_010894405.1 Pyxidicoccus caerfyrddinensis | reverse complement strand
GCGCGTCCTTCTCGGTGTCGAGGCAGAGCGCGCGGGCACGGTGCGCCTCGGGGAAGCGCTCCAGCAGCGGGGACTGCGTCACCAGTGCCTCGGCGCCGCTGTCCTCCAGCATGAAGGCCAGACGCTCACGCGGCAGCAGCGGATCCACCGGCACCCATGCGCCGCCGGCCTTGAGGATGCCCAGCAGGCCGACGACGACGTCCAGCGAGCGCTCCACGCTGAGCGCGACTCGCACCTCGGGCCCCACGCCGCGGCGGCGCAGGGCGTGGGCGAGCTGGTTGGCCTTATGGTCGAGCTGCGCGTAGGTGAGGCACTCGCCCTCGAAGGAGGCTGCCAGCGCGTCCGGGGCACGGCGGACCTGGGCCTCGAAGAGCGAGTGGACGCACGCCTCGGGGAGGGCGGCGCGGGTGGCGTTCCAGTCCACCAGCAGGCGGCGGCGCTCGTCCCCTGCCAGCAGGGTGAGCGCGGACAGCCGGCGCTCGGGGGCCGAGACGAGGGCCTCCACCAGCACGAGCAGGTGCCGGGCCATGCGCTCCGCGGTGGACGCGTCGAACAGGTCGGCGGCGTACTCCAGCCCACCCTGGAAGCCGTCCCCGGTGCGCGACAGGACCAGCGTCAGGTCGAACTTGGCGACGCGGCCGTGGGTGGGCATGGGGTGGAGGGCCAGCCCCGGCATGGATGGCTCCGCCGGGGGGAGGTTCTGCAGCATGAACATCACCTGTAACAGCGGGGCCTGGCGCAGGTCGCGCATGGGCTGGAGCTGCTCGAAGGGGATGAGCTGATGGGCGAAGGCGCCCAGGGCTGTTTCCCGGACGCGGGTCAGCAGCTCTCGCCCCGTGGGGTCTCCGTCCAGGCGCGTGCGCAGCACCAGGGTGTTGAGGAAGAAGCCGACCAGGCCTTCCAGCTCGGCGCGGTTGCGGCCGGCGACCGGCGTGCCGACGCAGAGGTCGTCCTGGCCGCTATAGCGTGACAGCAGCAACTGGAATGCGGCCAGCAGGAACATGAAGGGCGTGAGGCCCTCGCGAAGGCAGAGGGCATCCAGGGCCTCGGAGAGCGCTCGCGGGAGCACGATGGGGGCATGGGCTCCCCGGGGCATGGTGCGGTGCGTGCGCGGCCTGTCGGTGGGCAGCTCCAGCTCCTGCGGCGCACCCTCCAGTTGATGCCGCCACCAGGTGAGCTGCTCCTCCAGCTCGGCGCCCTGCAGCCACTGGCGCTGCCAGGCGGCGAAGTCCGCGTACTGGAGCGGCAGCGAAGGCAGCGGCGAAGGAAGGCCGGAGGCGAAGGCGCCGTAGAGCTGCGCCAGCTCGCGCGTCATGACTCCCATGGACCAGCCGTCGGAGACGATGTGGTGGACGGTGAGCAGCAGCACGTGCTCCCGCGCGTCGAGCACCAGCAGGGAGGTCCGCAGCAGCGGGCCGGTGGAGAGGTTGAAGGGGCGCAGGGCCTCCGCCTCGGAGAGCCGCTGTGCCTCGGCCTCACGCGGCTCCGCGGGCAGCGAGCGCAGGTCGACGAGCTCCAGGCGCAGGGCGGTGGGTGAGGAGATGACCTGGACGGAGCCGCCAGGCTCATCGCGGAAGGTGGTGCGCAGCGACTCGTGCCGGTGCACCAGCGCCTCGAGGCTCTGGCGCAGGGCCTCGGTGTCCAGCACGCCGGACAGGCGCAGCGCGAAGGGCATGTTGTAGGCGGAGCTGCCAGGAGCGAGCTGGTCGAGGAACCACAGGCGCTGCTGGGCGAAGGAGAGAGGAAGCGGGCCCGTGCGAGGCAGGGGGACGAGGGCGGGCACCTGGCTTCCAGGGCCGGACGTGCGTGCGGAGTCGATGCGGGAGGCGAGGCCCTGGAGGGTGGGAGCCTCGAAGAGGGCGCGCAGGGGCAGCTCCGCGCCGAAGGTGGAGCGCACGCGGGAGACGAGCTGGGTGGCCAGCAGGGAGTGGCCGCCCAGCTCGAAGAAGCTGTCGTGGACGCCCACGCGCGGCACGCGCAGCAGCTGGGCGAAGAGGCCGGCCAGCAGTTCCTCGGTGGGAGTGCGCGGGGGGACGTAGGTGCCGGCCGGGGAGGAGGACACCGACTGCGGAGGGGGCAGGGCCTTGCGGTCCACCTT
>NZ_JAAIYA010000086.1 GCF_010894405.1 Pyxidicoccus caerfyrddinensis | reverse complement strand
GCGCGTCCTTCTCGGTGTCGAGGCAGAGCGCGCGGGCACGGTGCGCCTCGGGGAAGCGCTCCAGCAGCGGGGACTGCGTCACCAGTGCCTCGGCGCCGCTGTCCTCCAGCATGAAGGCCAGACGCTCGCGCGGCAGCAGCGGATCCACCGGCACCCAGGCGCCGCCGGCCTTGAGAATGCCGAGCAGGCCGACGACGACGTCCAGTGAGCGCTCGACACTGAGCGCGACGCGGACCTCCGGCCCCACGCCGCGGCGGCGCAGCGCGTGCGCGAGCTGGTTGGCCTTCGCATCGAGCTGCCCGTAGGTGAGGCCATTGCCCTCGAAGGAGGCCGCCAGCGCGTCCGGCTCGTGGCGGACCTGGGCCTCGAAGAGCGAGTGGATGCACGCCTCGGGGAAGCCGGCGCGGGTGGCGTTCCAGTCCACCAGCAACTGGCGGCGCTCGTCTTCCGCCAGCAGGGTGAGGTTCGACAGCCGGCGCTCGGGGGCCGAGACGAGGGCCTCCACCAGCACGAGCAGGTGCCGGGCCATGCGCTCCGCGGTGGACGCGTCGAACAGGTCGGCGGCGTACTCCAACCCACCCTGGAAGCCGTCTGCGGTGCGCGACAGGACCAGCGTCAGGTCGAACTTGGCGACGCGGCCCTGGGTGGACATGGGCCGGAAGCTCAGCCCCGGCACGGACAGCTCCGTCGAGGGCAGGTTCTGCAGCATGAACATCACCTGGAACAGCGGGGCCTGGCGCAGGTCGCGCATGGGCTGCAGTTGCTCGAAGGGAATGTGCTGGTGGGTGAAGGCGCCCAGGGCCGTGTCCCGGACGCGGGCCAGCAACTCTCGCCCCGTGGGGTCTCCGTCCAGGCGCGTGCGCAGGACGAGGGTGTTGAGGAAGAAGCCGACCAGCCCCTCCAGCTCGGCGCGGTTGCGTCCGGCCACCGACGTGCCGACGGAGATGTCGTCCTGGCCGCTATAGCGTGACAGCAGCAACTGGAATGCGGCCAGCAGGAACATGAAGGGCGTGAGGCCCTCGCGAAGGCAGAGGGCGTCCAGGGCCTCGGAGAGTTCTCGCGGGAGCACGACGGGGACATGGCCTCCCCGGGGCATGGTGCGGTGCGTGCGCGGCCTGTCGGTGGGCAGCTCCAGCTCCTGCGGCGCACCCTCCAGTTGATGCCGCCACCAGGTGAGCTGCTCTTCCAGCTCGGCGCCCTGCAGCCACTGGCGTTGCCAGGCGGCGAAGTCCGCGTACTGGAGCGGCAGCGGAGGCAGGGGCGAAGGAAGGCCGGAGACGAAGGCGCCGTAGAACTGCGCCACCTCGCGCACCATGACGCCCATGGACCAGCCATCGGAGACGATGTGGTGGACGTTGAGGAGCAGCACGTGCTCCTGCTCATCGAGCACCAGCAGGGACGCGCGCAGCAGCGGACCCGTGGTCAGGTTGAAGGCGCGCAGGGCCTCCGCCTCTGCCAGTCGCTGGGCCTCGGCCTGGCGCTGCTCGGGAGGCAGCGAGCGCAGGTCGATGACGTCCATGCGCAGGGCCGTGGGCGGGGAGATGACCTGGACGGGGCCAGAAGGCTCCTCGCGGAAGGTGGTGCGAAGGGTTTCATGCCGGTGCACCAGCGCTTCGAGGCTGAGGCGCAGGGCTTCGGTGTCCAGCAGGCCGGACAGGCGAAGGGAGGAAGGGATGTTGTAGGCGGGGCTGCCAGGAGCGAGCTGGTCGATGAACCACAGCCGCTGCTGAGCGAAGGACAGGGGCAGTGCGGTTGTCCGAGGCACCGGGACGAGGGCGGGGGCCACGAGCCCCGTGGCCGAGTGCCGGGAAGATTCGATGCGCGAGGCGAGTGCGGCGACGGTGGGGGCCTCGAAGAGGGAGCGCAGGGGCAGCTCGACGCCGAGGGAGGAACGGACGCGAGAGATGAGCTGGGTGGCCAGCAGGGAGTGGCCGCCGAGGGCGAAGAAGTCATCCTGCGCGCCCACCTTCTCCACGCGCAGCAGCGCGGCCCAGAGGGAGGCGAGGATTTCCTCGGTGGGAGTACGAGGAGCGACAAACTCGGAGGAGGAAGACGCCTGCGGAGCCGTCAGGGCCTTGCGGTCCACCTTGCCGCTGGAGGTGAGGGGCAGGGCCTGAAGCACGGCGAAGGCGGAGGGCACCA
>NZ_JAAIYA010000085.1:1128-2357 GCF_010894405.1 Pyxidicoccus caerfyrddinensis | reverse complement strand
TCGTGGGCAATGCCCCCACCGGCTGGCTCATGCAGGGCCAGTGCGCCACCGTCTCCATCCAGGGCTCGGCCTGGCTGCCTCCCCCGGGCCTCCAGGGCGCCTACCACCTGGGCGCCGTGGTGGACCCTTCCAACAACTTCCAGGAGCTCATCGAGGACAACAACTCCTCGTCCGGCTACCGCATCGGCGTGGGCAGCGCTCCCGACTTCGTCATCGCCTCCGTCACCGGCCCCACCAGCGTCCAGGACGGCCAGCCTCTCACCGCGCAGGTGACGGTCTGCAACCACGGCACCCAGCCGGGTGACGCCTACGTGGAGCTCTACCTGTCCGCTGACGCCATCATCCGGACCAACACCGGGCCGGGGCCGATGGAGGACATGCTCCTGGGCGGCGCCCCCTCGGGCACGCTCTTCCCGGGCCGGTGCGCCACCGTCCCCATCCAGGGCTGGGCGTACACGCCTCCCCCGGGACTCCAGGGTGCCTACCACCTGGGTGCCGTGGTGGACCCGTCCAACAACTTCCAGGAGCTCATCGAGGACAACAACTCCTCCTCCGGCTACCGCATCGGCGTGGGCAGCGCGCCCGACTTCGTCATCACCTCCGTCACCGGCCCCACCAGCGTCCAGGATGGTCAGCCCATCACCGCGCAGGTAACGGTCTGCAACCAGGGCACCAACTCCGGTGACTCGCAGGTGGAGCTCTACCTGTCCGCCGACAGCGTCATCCGGACCAACACCACGCCGGGGCCGATGGAGGACTCCTTCGTCGGCAACGCCCCCACCGGCTGGCTCATGCAGGGCCAGTGCGCCACCATCCCCATCCAGGGCTCGGCCTGGCTGCCTCCCCCGGGCCTCCAGGGTGCCTACCACCTGGGCGCCGTGGTGGACCCGTCCAACAACCGCCAGGAGCTCATCGAGGACAACAACTCCTCCTCTGGCTACCGCATCGGCGTGGGCAGCGCGCCCGACTTCGTCATCACCTCCGTTACCGGCCCCACCAGCGTCCAGGATGGCCAGCCCCTCACCGCGCAGGTGACGGTCTGCAACCAGGGCACCAACTCCGGCGACGCCCAGGTGGAGCTCTACCTGTCCGCCGACGCCACCATCCGGACCAACACCACGCCGGGGCCGATGGAGGACTCCTTCGTGGGCAACGCCCCCACCGGCTGGCTCATGCAGGGCCAGTGCGCCACCGTCCCCATCCAGGGCTCGGCCTGGCTGCCTCCCCCG
>NZ_JAAIYA010000085.1:0-1028 GCF_010894405.1 Pyxidicoccus caerfyrddinensis | reverse complement strand
CATCCGGACCAACACCACGCCGGGGCCGATGGAGGACTCCTTCGTGGGCAACGCCCCCACCGGCTGGCTCATGCAGGGCCAGTGCGCCACCGTCCCCATCCAGGGCTCGGCCTGGCTGCCTCCCCCGGGCCTCCAGGGTGCCTACCACCTGGGCGCCGTGGTGGATCCGTCCAACAACCGCCAGGAGCTCATCGAGGACAACAACTCCTCCTCCGGCTACCGCATCGGCGTGGGCAGCGCGCCCGACTTCGTCATCGCCTCCGTCACCGGCCCCACCAGCGTCCAGGACGGCCAGCCCCTCACCGCGCAGGTGACGGTCTGCAACCACGGCACCCAGCCGGGTGACGCCTACGTCGAGCTCTACCTGTCCGCCGACGCCATCATCCGGACCAACACCGGGCCGGGGCCGATGGAGGACATGCTCCTGGGCGGCGCTCCCTCGGGCACGCTCTTCCCCGGCCGGTGCGCCACCGTCCCCATCCAGGGCTGGGCCTACACGCCTCCCCCGAGCTTCCAGGGCGCCTACCAGCTGGGTGCCGTGGTGGACCCGTCCAACAACAACCAGGAGCTCATCGAGGACAACAACTCCTCGTCCGGCTACCGCATCGGCGTGGGCAACCGGCCCGACTTCGTCATCACCTCCGTCACCGGGCCCACCAGCGTCCAGGATGGCCAGCCCCTCACCGCGCAGGTGACGGTCTGCAACCACGGCACCCTCTCCGGTGACGCCCAGGTGGAGCTCTACCTGTCCGCCGACACCATCATCCGGACCAACACCACGCCGGGGCCGATGGAGGACTCCTTCGTGGGCAACGCCCCCACCGGCTGGCTCATGCAGGGCCAGTGCGCCACCGTCCCCATCCAGGGCTCGGCCTGGCTGCCTCCCCCGGGCCTCCAGGGCGCCTACCACCTGGGCGCCGTGGTGGACCCGTCCAACAACCGCCAGGAGCTCATCGAGGACAACAACTCCTCCTCCGGCTACCGCATCGGCGTTGGCAACCGGCCGGACTTCGTCATCACCTCCGTCA
>NZ_JAAIYA010000084.1 GCF_010894405.1 Pyxidicoccus caerfyrddinensis | reverse complement strand
GACGATGTCGTCCTGGCCGCTGTGGCGTCCCAGCAGCAGCTGGAAGGCCGCGAGCAGCGTCATGAAGAGCGTGCTGCCCTCACGGCGGCTCAGCGCCGTCAGCGCGGAGGTCAGCTCGCGGGGCAGTACCACGGGGAGGACGCTTCCGCGGTGGGAACGCATGGAGGGCCGAGGCCTGTCCGTGGGCAACTCCAGCGCCGGGGGGGCTCCGGCCAGGTGCTGCTTCCACCAGGCGAGCTGCGTCTTCAGCACGTCGCCCGACAGCCATTGCCGCTGCCACATCGCGTAGTCGGCGTACTGGATGGGCAGTGAGGGAAGCGATGGGGCGCGGTCCGCCAGGAAGGCCCCATGGAGTGCCCCCAGTTCCCGGATCAGCACCCCCAGAGACCAGCCATCCGAGACGATGTGGTGCAGCGTCAGCAGCAGCACGTGCTCTTGCTCCGAGCGTCTGAGCAATGTCGCGCGAAGCAACGGCCCCCGTCCGAGGTCGAAGGGTGTCTGCGCCTCCCGCTTCGCCAGCCGCTGCACCTCATCCCGCCACGCGGATTCATCGGGCGCGTGGAGTTGCACCGTGTGCAGGTGCACCGCCAGCTCGGGCGCGATGGCCTGGTGCGCCTGCCCTTCGATGCTGGGGAAGGTGGTGCGCAAGGCCTCATGGCGTTGCACCAGCGCCCGCAGCGCCTGCTCCAGCGCGGTCGCGTTGAGTGGCCCTTCCAGGTGCACGGCCGCGGGGACGTTGTACAGAGGGCTGTCTGGCTCCAGTCGGTCGAGCAGCCACAGCCGCTGCTGGGCGAAGGACAATGGCAGCAATCCCTCGCGAGGCACGGGCACGAGTGCTGGCGCGGTGGGCGTCGTCCCGTCGCGCAGGGCGGCTTCGACGAGCGGAGCCAGCGCGGCGACGGTGGGCGTTTCGAACAAGGCGCGCAACGGCACGTCGACGCCGAAGGCGGTGCGCACCCGGCCGAGCACCTGCATGGCCAGCAGCGAGTGGCCTCCGAGGTCGAAGAAGTTGTCGGAGAGGCTGACGCGAGGCACGCCAAGCACCTGCGCCCAGAGGGTGGCCAGCACTTCCTCCACCGGCGTGCGGGGGGCCTCGAAGTCCCGCCCCGCGTCGGTTGCTGCCGGGTCCGGAAGCGGCAGGGCCTTGCGGTCCACCTTGCCATTGGGCGTCAGGGGCAGTGACGGAAGTTCCACGAACGCCGCCGGCACCATGTAGTCCGGGAGCCGGCTCTGAAGATGGCTTCGCAGCTCGCCCGAGCCGGGCCCAGGGGCCTCATGCCCCACCACGTAGGCCACGAGCCGCTTCTCGCCCGGTCCATCTTCTCGCGCGACCACCACGGCCTGCCGCACCGAGGGGTGCTGCGACAGGACGGACTCGACTTCTCCCAACTCGATGCGGAAGCCCCGGAGCTTCACCTGATGGTCGGCGCGGCCCAGGTAGTCCAGGTTGCCGTCCGCCATCCAGCGGCAGAGGTCCCCGGTCTTGTACAGACGCGCGCCCGGCTCGTCGCTGAACGGGTCCGGGCGGAACCTTTCAGCTGTCAGCGCGGGACGGTTCCTGTAGCCACGGCCCACTCCCGCTCCGCCAATGTAGAGCTCGCCGGGGACGTTGATGGGCACAGGCTGTAGATGCGCATCGAGCACATAGAGCCGCGTGTTCGCGATGGGGCGACCGATGGGAACGGGGCCGGTCCTCGAAGCGTCGGCGGGTGCGTCATAGACGCAGCAGCCGACAACGGTCTCCGTAGGCCCATACTCGTTGATGAGCCGGGTCGCGGGCGCGGAGCGCTGGAAGAAGGACAGGGCTGCCCACGACAAGGCCTCGCCGCCAATGACCAGCGCACGTGCGCTTCCCGCCGCCCGCTCGGGCCGCAGGAGGCGCGGGAGCAGCTCCAGGTGCGCCGGTGTGATCTTGACGAGGCTGAAGCTGTCATTGCGTTCGAGCGCATCCACGAGCACGTCGATGCCGCCACGCTCGGGCAGGACCACCACCGGCTGGCCGACAAGCAGCGGGGAGAACAGGCCGGTGATGGTGAGATCGAAGCTGATGGAGGAGTGGACGGGCGCGCCCCGCCCACTGGCGACGTCATAAGCCTGCGCGCACCAGACCAGGTAATTGACGAGCCCGCGGTGGGGGATCATCACGCCATTCGGCTTGCCCGTCGAACCAGAGGTGTAGATGACGTAGGCCAGACCTTCCGGCCCCCCTCCCCTCTCGGGCTTGTCCCCGCGGTTTCGCGCGATGCGCTCCCAGTCCGCATCCAGCAAGAGCACCTGGGCCCGGTGCTTCGGGAGTCCGGCGACGAGCTGCTGCTGCGTGAGGATGATGGGGGTGCCGGAGTCCTCCAGCATGAAAGCGAGCCGCTCCTCGGGGTAGCTCGGATCCAGCGGGAGATAGGCACCTCCCGCCTTGAGGATGCCGAGCAGCCCCACCACCAGCTCCAGGGAGCGCTCGACGCACAGACCCACCAGGACCTCGGGCCCC
>NZ_JAAIYA010000083.1 GCF_010894405.1 Pyxidicoccus caerfyrddinensis | reverse complement strand
CTGCGAACGTCCTGCGGAGCAACCCGGCCCAGTCCAGCCTCGGAGCGCGCTGACGCCTCCCGCAGCTGCCCACAGTTGCCGCCCCAGCAGAGGGTGCCTCCTCCTCGCCCGAGGCCGCCGCTGCGGGGAGCCGGCCATGTCCCTCAGGGTGACGATGCCAGCGGTGCGCATCTCCCGGATGCGAGCCTTGTCCGCGTCGCTGATGTCTCCATCCCCGAGGAGCTTGTCGAGGACGGCCGAGGGAAGCGCGCAGCCCTGGACCGTGAGGCTCGCCTCGCGCGTGTTCCACTGGATGGGAGCGGTCTGCCAGTCCTCGAGAGGACCACCGAGGCCTCTTCAGCCGAGAACGCCTCCGACCAGGTGCCGCTGTTGGTTCAGCGCATCGAGGCCATGGCGTCGGACGTGCGCGAAATCAAGGCCGACTTGCGCAAGGTGGGCGAGCACGACCGGGCGCTGGACACGGTGAAGTTGCGGCTGGGGGACATGGAGGAGTGGAGGGTAGAGGCCCGCCCCAAGCTCCACCAAATTGCCAGCGACACGCGCACCCCTCATGAGCGAGCACAACGTGGCGCGGCGGCTCCAGCAGGCGGCCAGCATGGTGGTGCCGCCGGATTCGCCGCGTTCGCGGTGATGTACGGCTGCTACGTGTACGCCACTACCGGCGACGGAACGCACGACAGATGCTCGCGCTTCCGTCGCCAGACGAAGACACCGTGGACAAGGAGTACTTCCCTGAATCCTCGGCGTCGCCTAACGCTGACGGATTTTGGGCGCGTCAATCAGCTTGCCCCGCAGCACTCCCAAACACTGCAGGAGCAGAAGACCTTCTGCATGACTGGGTCCCACCAGCAGTCGTATGCCCATGTGCAACACATCCCCTCTGTACAGCAGTCCGTACAACGCCCCTGCTGCTGAGGACCAGGCCTCACCCAGGACTCAAGCGAAGCCGCGCTCGGAGTTAGCCTCACGGACAAGACGCTCTTCCCAAGCTCTTGGGCATCAATGCCCCGCTGCTGTGCAGCCTCCTGCAGCCAGCGGTCCATTGCAGCTTGCTGATCACCCGCGACGAGCGAAATACGACTGAAGTCGATCTGGCCGCGCGAGGGATCAAACGTAATCACGTCTTCCTGCGCCTGTCCGTCCAGGCGGAGATGCACGCCCTCAGCAAGTGCCTTCACGGTATCCGCAGTGATGTGAAGGCCGCTACCTTCACGGTCCTGTACAGAGGCTTCGGAAGGCTCCTGCAGATCCGCGCTCCCCTGACAGGCGAATGTCGTCGCTGCGAGTAAAGCAGCAGTAGCCACGGCCTTGAAACCAAGTACTCTCATCGTTCTCTCCGTTTCGCGATTCCCTGTGACGACGACGCAACTCAGCACTGGGCGTAGGGGAATATTATTTGCAAGGACTTCGTTATAGCGACACAAATGCACGGCCACATGCGCTGATGGCGAGGTGAGGCTTTATCGACCCTGCGTGTATGGCAATTGCGCATTCGCAACTGGTGCCCCCCACCCCTTCTCCCGAGGGGCGTTCCCTCAACCTCGGAGTTTCGTGCTGCCGCGCGCTCTTCGTCTCGCGCAGCGTTATCCAATGTGCTCAGGGGACAACTCCCTCACACACCTGCACGTTGATGTCTCGAAAGTAGGTGCTCATCCTACCCATCCTCTCGATGGGCACGTCGTAATAATTGCCGCGGCAACGGCAACTCCAGCTGCCGACAATGGTGACCATCGCCGGTTCTGCATAGAAGGTCCGATCGTACGCCGTGCCACTGCATGACTCGACAGCGTCCTCCCGTGTTCCCAAGGCGTCTTCTTCGTCCATGGTCGACTCGAAACCGCCGCAGCTAGTCAGCAGCCCAACCGCCATCAGTTTTGCAACGATTGCCGTTCTCATGTGCGACTCCATGATGAGTCTTGCGTCGTGATGATAGGCTGCGATGTGCTCCCACTTGCAACGTGAGGCATTGACGACCCCGTGCCTGACTCGCGTCCGTACTGCGCACCGACTTCTGCCGCCACTTCTCCAGGGCGCGCAGTCCTCGCGCTGTTCCCGCAGAACCCCATGGGCAACGCCCTGCGGCAGCAGCCCGTTATCGGTCGCGTGGTCCCCATCCAGCACGGTGCGACGCCGGCCATGGCCTTCCATCAGAACCATCCGCGTCAACGGCGACCTCGACCTGAAAGGTGATTCCGCCTGGGAGCAAGATTGAGTTCAACACGGTGGCGCGCCAAGCGCCGGACGACAAGCCTATGCCCGGCCACTGGAAATGGCCACCCTTCGTCCCGCCGAAGCTGGCCACTCCCACGTACACGCCGCCGCCGGAGCTGGTGGCGGATGCGGAGCATGCGCTGACTTGGACGACGCCCGATGAGCTGGCCCTGGCCGAGCGCGCGTACACCGCCTGCTGCGGCGTGACGGGGACCCGCTCAACGGTGACGGAGGCGCAGCTCCCGGTCTTCGGTGTCGCCCCGTCCTCGTCCTCGCGGTGGACGATCGGCTGGTAGGGCAATCGGCCCGCTTCAGCGCATCGAAGCGGGCCGTCCTTTCAAGGGGCAATCACTCAGGGTGTTCGATGTCACCGAGCGGACAGAGCATAGGCGGCATGGGAGCCCTGTTGCGTGCGAGGGCCGGGGTAGGTGGAGGGCCAGGAGGGCATTGCGACATGGCCTGGACGGAGAAGGAGGCCCCCCAAGGAGGCCTGCACGTC
>NZ_JAAIYA010000082.1 GCF_010894405.1 Pyxidicoccus caerfyrddinensis | reverse complement strand
CGAAGCTGCTGCTCCAGGAAGTGCCCTCCGCCTGGCGCGCCCACATCAACGACGTCCTGCTCACCGCCCTGGCTCGCGCTCTCGCTGAGTGGACGGGCCAGTCCCACGTCCTCGTTCACCTGGAAGGCCACGGCCGCGAGGAGCTCTTCGACGGCGTCGACCTCTCCCGCACCGTCGGCTGGTTCACCTCCTTCACCCCCGTGCTGCTGCCCGCCCCCACGAGCGGCTCGGCGGGTGAGTGCCTGCGCGCGGTGCGCGACTCGCTGCGCCGCCTGCCCCACCACGGCATCGGCTTCGGTCTGCTGAAGTGGCTCGGCCCCACGGACATCGCCCAGCGGATCCAGTCCTTCCCCGTGCCTCAGGTGGCCTTCAACTACCTCGGCCAGATCGATGCCTCGGCTTCCTCCAGTCGCCTCTTCTCCCTGAGCCACGAGCCCGCGGGTGCCCGGACCGCACCTTCCGGTGCACGTCCGCACGTGCTGGAGATCAACGGCTCCGTGCTCGGTGGGCAGCTCCAGCTCTCCTTCGGCTACAGCACCCACCTGCACCATGCGGCCACCATCGAGTCGGTGGCCGGGCGCTTCCTCCACCACCTGCGTGCGCTCATCTCCACGCGCGCCTCGGAGGATGCCCGCCGCTTCTCTCCGGGTGACTTCCCCCTCGCGGCCCTCTCCCAGCCGTCGCTCGATTCGTTGCTGCAACAGACCGGGTCCGACGTCGAGGACATCTACCCGCTCTCGCCCACTCAGCAGGGCATGCTCTTCCACACCCTGCTGTCTCCCGAGTCCGCGACCTACTTCCTGCAGCTCTCCTGGACGGTCGCGTCCAAGCTCGACCTGCCGACGTTCCTGAGAGCCTGGAAGGCGTGCCTCCAGCACCACACCATCCTGCGCTCCTCCTTCCGCTGGGAGGGCCTCAACACCCCGCTCCAGGTGGTCCACTCGCAGGTGGAGCTGCCCTTCGAGCAGCTCGACTGGAGTGAGCTCTCTGCTTCCGAGCAGCACACCCGCTTCGAGCAACTCCTCGTCCAGGACAAGCAGCGCGGGTTCGAGCTGCGCCACGCACCGCTCATGCGTCTGACGGCCGTGCGCCTGGCGGACAGCTCCGTGCGCTTCCTGTGGAGCCACCACCACCTGCTACTGGATGGCTGGAGCCTCGGCGTGCTCATGAAGGAGGTCTTCTCCCTCTACGGCGCCTTCCGCTCCGGCTCCTCGCCCCGGCTCACCGGGGCGCTGCCCTTCCGCGACTACATCGCCTGGCTGCAGCGCCGCGAGGCCTCCACCGATGAGGCCTTCTGGCGGGCCTACCTGGACGCGTTCTCCGCTCCCACGTCCCTGCCCGCGGACACCCATGCCGCACCGCCGCAGGGCCAGCCCGCCGAGCACTTCGCCCTCGAGCTGGACCTCCCCACCGAGGCCACGGCCTCGCTGCTGTCCTTCGCCCGCCAGCACCAGCTCACCCTGCACACGCTCGCCCTGGCGTCCTGGGGCCTCGTCCTCGCGCACTACTCGGGTGAGCAGGACGTCGTCTTCGGCAACACCGTCGCCGGCCGTCCTCCGGAGCTTCCGGGCTCCGATACGCTGGTGGGCGTCTTCATCAACACCCTGCCCACGCGCGTCCGCGTGCCCTCGGGCAGTGCGCCCCTGCTGCCGTGGCTCCAGTCGCTCCAGGCGCAGCAGCTCGAGCTGCGCCAGTACGAGCACTCTCCGCTCGTCCAGGTCCAGTCCTTCAGTGCTGTTCCCGCCGGCATCCCGCTCTTCGAATCCCTGCTCGTCTTCGAGAACTACCCCCTCGACGCCTCGCTGCTGGATTCGTCCTCGTCGCTCCAGGTGCGCGACATCCACGGCGACGAGCGCACCAACTATCCACTCACCCTCTCCATCCTGCCCGGACAGTCCCTGCGCCTCCGGGCCGCCTATGACTCGCCTCGCTTCGAGGCCGCTTCCATGCAGCGGCTCCTCGAACACTGGCGCACGGCCTTGCGCGCCCTGGCTTCCGCTTCCCACCTGGGTGACGTCTCGCTGCTCTCCGACGCCGAGCGGCAGCGCGTCCTCGTGGAGTGGAACGACACGCACGCGGACCCGCAGGACACGTGCGCCCACCACCTCTTCGAAGCCCAGGTGCAACGCACCCCTGATGCGCACGCCCTTCAGATGGGCGAGCGGACCCTGACCTACCGCCAGCTCGATGAGCGCTCCAACCAACTGGCGCACCACCTGCGCTCACTGGGCGTCGGCCCCGAAGTCCTCGTCGGCCTGTGTGTCGAGCGCTCCCCAGAGCTCGTCGTCTCCATCCTCGCCGTCCTCAAGGCCGGCGGCGCCTGGCTCCCCCTCGACCCCTCCTACCCCACCGAGCGGCTCGCCTTCATGCTGCGCGATGCGCGTCCGCCCGTCCTCCTCACCCAGGACAAGCTCGCCGACGAGCTGCCCGTGCAGAGCGAGCTGCTCGCCCTCATCGACTCCGAGTGGGATTCGCTCATCTCCCGCCAGCCCACGCATGCCCCCGACGTGCGCGTGCTGCCCGACAACCTCGCCTACGTCATCTACACCTCCGGCTCCACCGGCCGTCCCAAGGGCACCCTGCTGCGCCATCGCGGCCTGTGCAACACCGCTCGGGAAACCATTGCCTTCATGGACCTGGGGCCCGGCCGACGCCTGCTCCAGTTCTTCTCTTCCGCTTTCGACGCCTCCGTCTCCGAAATCTTCCCCGCCCTGCTCTCC
>NZ_JAAIYA010000081.1 GCF_010894405.1 Pyxidicoccus caerfyrddinensis | reverse complement strand
AGCTGGGCGCCTCGGTGCCCATTGGCCGTCCCATCACCAACACGCAGGCGTATGTGCTGGACGGGGCGATGCAGCCGGTACCGGTGGGAGTGCCGGGCGAGCTGTACGTGGGAGGAGAAGGCCTGGCGGTGGGGTACGTGGGCCGGCCGGAGCTGACGGCGGAGCGCTTCGTGCCCAGTCCCTTCGGAGACGGTGCACGCCTGTACTGCACGGGCGACGTGGTGCGTTGGCGCGGGGACGGGACACTGGAGTTCCTGGGTCGTCGTGACACGCAGGTGAAGGTGCGTGGCTTCCGCATCGAGCTGGGAGAAGTGGAGACGGCGCTCGCGTCGCACGCGGGCGTCAACGAGGTTGTCGTCGTCGCGAGAGAGGACGGCACCGAGGGCAAGCGCCTGGTGGCGTACGTGACTGCGAAGGAGGGCGTGGAGCTGGAGGCCAGCGTCCTGCGTACGCACCTGAAGCAGCGGCTGCCGGAGTACATGGTGCCGTCCGCCTACGTGGTGCTGGACGCGCTGCCGCTGACGCCGAACGGCAAGGTGGACCGCAAGGCCCTGCCGACACCGGACGCCCACGCTCCGAAGCCGGAGACCTTCGAACCTCCGCGCACGGAGACCGAGCAGAAGCTGGCGGCCATCTTCGCGGAGGTGCTGAACGTCGAGCAGGTCGGCCTGCACGGGGACTTCTTCGAGCTGGGCGGGCACTCGCTGCTGGCGACGCAACTCGTCTCCCGAGTGCGCGAGGTGTTCCAGGTCGAGCTGCCCCTGCGCGATGTCTTCGAAGCCTCCACGGTGGAGAAGCTCGCGTTGAAGTTGGACGGGGCGGGCGCGGGTGCAGAGGTGAAGGCACCGCCGCTGGTCCGCGTCTCCCGCGACCGAGCCCTGCCGCTATCGTTCGCGCAGCAGCGCCTGTGGTTCCTGGATCAGCTGGAGCCGGGCAGCGCCTTCTACAACGTCCCGGTTGCGGTGAAGCTGAACGGGACGCTCGATCTCCAAGCCCTGGAGCGAAGCTTCGAGGCGCTGGTCCACCGTCACGAGTCGCTGCGCACGGTGTTCCGAACCGAGAACGGGCTCCCGGTGCAGGTCATCGAGCACGGGATGCAGGCTCGGCTGGAGTTGGTGGATCTGGGCTCCCTGCCCGAGGTCGCCCGCGCCGCCGAGGCGAAGCGCCTGGCAGGACAGGAGGCCCAGCGCCCGTTCAACCTGGAGCAGGGCCCGCTGTTGAGGGTGACACTGCTGAAGCTCTCCGAGCAGGAACACGTGCTGGTGCTGGTGATGCACCACATCGTCTCGGACGGCTGGTCGATGGGCATCCTCGTGCGCGAAGTGGTAGCGCTCTACGAGGCGTATGCATTGGGGCGTCAGCCTGCATTGCCGGAGCTGGCGGTGCAGTACGCGGACTACGCGGTGTGGCAGCGTGAGTGGCTGAAGGGCGAGGTGCTGGAGGCGCAGCTCGCGTACTGGAAGCAGCAGCTCACCGGGGCCCCGCGAGCGCTGGAGCTGCCGACGGACAAGCCGCGTCCGGCGGTGCAGAGCTTCCGGGGCGACACGCGGTCCTTCCAGTGGCCGAAGGGGCTCGGGGAGGCGGTGAAGGCGCTGGCACAGCGGGAAGGGGCCACGCCCTTCATGGTGCTGCTGGCGGCGTTCCAGACGGTGCTGGCGCGCTACTCCGGGCAGGACGACGTGAGCGTGGGCACGGCCATCGCCAACCGGACGCGGGCGGAGACGGAGGGGCTGATTGGCTTCTTCGTCAACACGCTCGTGCTGCGGACCCGGCTGGACGGCAACTCCACCTTCCGTGAGCTGCTGGGGCAGGTGAGGGAGATGACGCTGGGCGCGTATGCGCACCAGGAGGTGCCCTTCGAGAGGCTGGTGGAGGAGCTGCAGCCCGAGCGGGACATGAGCCGCGGTCCGCTCTTCCAGGTGATGTTCGTGCTGCAGAACGCGCCGGGCTCGGCGGTGAGTCTGCCGGGGCTGACGCTGGAGGCGGCCGAGTCGTCGGGCAAGACGTCGAAGTTCGACCTGACGCTCGGCATGGGTGAGTCGGAGGAGGGCCTCTCCGGCGGCCTGGAGTTCAACAGCGACCTGTTCGAGCCCGACACCATCGAGCGGCTGCTGGGGCACCTGCGGGTGCTGCTGGAGTCGGCTGTCTCGAATCCGGGGCAACGCCTGGAAGACCTGCCGCTGATGGGCGAACAGGAGCGGCGGCGACTGGTGGAGGAGTGGAGTGGGAAGGCCGTGGAGTACCCGCGAGAGGCGTCGCTGGCGGAGCTGTTCGAAGCGCAGGTTCAGCGGACACCGCGCGCCGTGGCCGTGGAGTACGCGGACCAGCGGTTGACGTACGAGGAGCTGAACCGGCGGGCGAACCAGCTGGCGCACCACCTGAAGGGAATGGGAGTGGGCCCCGAGGTACGGGTGGGCCTGTGCGTGGAGCGCTCGCTGGAGTTGGTGGTGAGCGTGCTGGGCATCCTCAAGGCAGGCGGCGTGTACGTGCCCCTGGATGCGAGCTACCCGCGTGAGCGGCTGCAGTGGATGAAGCGCGAGGCCAGCGTCACGGTGCTCGTGTCCCAGAAGAAGCTGGCCGTGGCCGAGGACGGCGAGCCGGTGGTGTTCGTGGACTCCGGGTGGACGGCGTTCTCGCGCCAGCCCGAGAGCACGCCACCGGTCCGGGTGGGTGGCGGCAATCTCGCCTACGTGATGTTCACGTCGGGAAGCACGGGCCGCCCGAAGGGTGTGGGCGTGCCGCACCGAGCGGTGTCCCGGTTGGTGCTGGGCACGGACTTCGCGCACTTCGGGCCGGAAGAGGTGTGGCTGCAGT
>NZ_JAAIYA010000080.1 GCF_010894405.1 Pyxidicoccus caerfyrddinensis | reverse complement strand
CTGCCCAGCACCACGTGCTGCTGCTCGTCTTCCATCACCTGCTGGTGGACGGCCTCTCCCTCGACGTCCTCATGCGCGAGCTGGGGGAAGCCTGGACGGCCCTCTCCCGCGGCCAGTCTCCTTCCCTGCCTCCGGTGCGCCTGGGCTACGCCGACGTCGCCGCCTGGCAGCAGTCCCCCGCCGTGCGGGCGCGCGAGGAGGCCCAACTGCACTGGTGGCGCCAGCACCTGCACGACGCCCCCTCGTTGTTGCAGCTTCCCACCGACAGGCCCCGCCCCGCCGTCCTCTCCGACGCCGGCGGCTTCTCCCCTCCCCTGCGCCTGCCCCCTTCCGTCTCCCTGCGCCTTCGCGAGGTGTGCCGCCAGCACCACGTCACTCCCTTCATGGCGCTCTACGCCGCCTTCGCCGCACTCCTCCACCGCTACTGCGGCCAGCTCCAACTCTGCGTCGGCACTCCCGTCGCCTCTCGCCCACACCCCGCCACCGACTCCGTCGTCGGCCTCTTCGTCAACACCGTCGTCCTCCGCACCCACCTCTCCCCCTCTCTGCCCTTCTCCTCCCTGCTGGCGGCCGTGCGCTCCACAGCCCTCGACGCCTTCGCCCACCAGGACGTCCCCTTCGAGCGCCTCGTCCACTCGCTCGACCTGCCTCGCAGCCCCAGCCTCTCTCCCCTCTTCCAGGTGATGTTCGACCTGAATCGGGTGGAGCACTCGCTGGCCCATGCGCTGTCGGGATTGGAGGCGCGCGCGCTCCACGTCGTGCCCTCGGCGAGCAAGTTCGACCTGACGCTCATCGCCAATGAAGACGCGGCGGGCTACGAGCTGGTGATGGAGTACCGCTCGGAGCTGTTCGACGCGGCCACGGTGGAGCGCATGCTGGGCCACTACGTCCGGCTCCTCTCCTCCGCGCTCGACGCTCCCGACACGCAACTCCAGGCCCTGCCCCTGCTCTCCGACGCCGAGCACCAGCTCGCCCTGCGCGGCGACACGCCGACGCGCCGGGAATATGCGCTCGGGCAGTGCGCGCATGAGCTCTTCGCCGAGTGGGCTCAGCGTGCGCCCCATCGCGTGGCCCTGGCCTACGAAGGCGGCCAGTGGACGTACGCGGAGCTGGAGGCCGTCACCTCGCGCGACGCGCGGCGGCTCGCGGCCCAGGGAGTCGGCCCGGAGCAGGTGGTCGCCCTCGTGGGCCCGCGCACCGAGGCCATGGTGCGCGCCATCGTCTCCGTGCATAGGGCGGGCGGCGCCTACCTGCCCATCGACGAGCGGCTGCCCTCCGCCCGCGTGGCTCGGCTGCTCATCGAGAGCCGCGCTCCCTTCGTACTCGCGCTCGGCGGCGCCGGCGCGCTGATGGAGCAGGCCCTGGCCGAAGTGCCCGAGGAGGCACGCCCGCGCATCCTGTCGCTCGATTGCAGCGAGTCCACGGGTGACGGACCGCTGCCCCGCCGGGCCGGGCCGGAGCACCTCGCGTATGTGCTCTTCACCTCCGGCTCCACGGGCGTCCCCAAGGGGGTGATGATCGACCACCGGGGCATGCTCAATCACATCCTCGGCCTGAAGGAGGTGCTGGGCCTCTGCGAGGACGACATCGTCGCCCAGACGGCGGCGGTGAGCTTCGACATCTCCGTGTGGCAGATGCTGGGCGCGCTCACCTTCGGCGGCACCACGTACGTCTTCGACGACGCGGTGGTTCAGGAGCCGCTGCGCCTGGCCGCCGCGCTGGAGGCCACCGGAGCCACCATCGCCGAGCTGGTGCCGGGCGTCATCCAGTCCATGCTGGAGGATGGCGCGCCGGAGAAGGCGCCCTCGTTCCAGTGCCTGCGGTGGATGATTCCCACGGGCGAGGCGCTGCCTCCCGCCGTGTGCCGCGCGTGGTTCTCCCACTACCCGCGCGTGCCGCTCATCAACGCGTATGGACCGGCTGAGTGCTCGGACGACGTCACGGTGCACCCGATGCACGCGCCTCCGGAGCGGGCCACCACGCCCATTGGCCGGCCCGTTCCCAACCTGGACGTGTACGTGCTCGACGAGGCGCTGCGACCCGTTCCCCTGGGCGTGGTGGGCGAGCTGTACGTGGGCGGCGTGGGCGTGGGCCGCGGCTACCTCCGCCGTCCCGAGCTCACCGCCGAGCGCTTCGTGCCGGACCCCTACTCCGGCGTCCCCGGCGCGCGCATGTACCGCACGGGCGACCTGGGACGGCGGCTGCCCGACGGCGTACTGGAGTTCCTGGCGCGCGCCGACTTCCAGGTGAAGGTGCGCGGCTTCCGCATCGAGCTGGCGGAAATCGAGGCCTCGCTGGAGCTGCTGCCCGAGGTGCGCTCGGCCGTGGTGATGGCGCGTGAGCGGCGGCCGGGAGACGCGGTGCTGGTGGCCTGGGTGGTGGCCTCCCGGCCCGGCGTGAGTGAGGAGCAGGTGCTGGAGGCGTTGGCGCTCCGGCTGCCGGCGTACATGGTGCCGTCGCGCGTCGTCCTGCTCGACGCGCTGCCGCTGGGACCCAATGGGAAGGTGGACCGCAAGGCACTGCCGGCGCCCACGGAGGCGACGCCCCGGGCCGCGGGTGCACGCCGCCACGCTTCGCCGAGGGAGGCGCTCCTGGCGGAGCTCTTCGCCGAGGTGCTGGGCGTGGAGGAGGTCTCTCCCGAGGCTGACTTCTTCCACCTGGGAGGGCACTCGCTGAGCGCGACGCGGCTGGTGGCGCGGGTGCGGCAGGCGTTTGGGGTGGAGTTGCCGCTGGCGGCGCTGTTCGCGTCTCCCACCGTGGCCGGACTGGCGCGCGAGTTGGAGAAGCTGCGCTCGGCGGGGCTGCCTCCTCTTCCGGCGCCCTCGCCGCTTGCGCAAGGCACGCCGCCTGTCGTCTCCTCCGCCCAGCAGCGGCTGTGGTTCCTTCACCAGCTTCAGCCTGACTCCTGCGCGTACCACGTACCGGAAGCCGTGGAGC
>NZ_JAAIYA010000007.1 GCF_010894405.1 Pyxidicoccus caerfyrddinensis | reverse complement strand
GCCCTTTCGCCTTCGCCTTCCTGCACCGGCACCCGGACGTCGAAGGGCAGCTGGCGCCCGGCAGTGCGGCGCGGGCCCTGGTGCGCGAGGTGCTGCTGAAGGGAGAGCAGGACGGGGCGCTGGTGCCGGGCTGTGCCCGGGTGGGCGAAGCCCTGGTGTGGGGCACGCTGGCGGAGTGGGTGCGCGTGCTGACGGAGAGAAACGAGGAGGTGTACCGCGAGGAGCTCCGCGAGTCGGCCGAAGCCCTCTGGCGCGCGCTGGCGAAGGCGGAAGACTCCGGTGGCTCCATCGGGGGCGGCACTCCTCCTGGCGCCGCCCAGCCAGAGTCAGAGTCGTTGGTGGACGACTCCGCCGAGCCTTGTGGGCACGGCGCTCCTTCCGGCCTCCTGCAGCCAGAGTCAGAGTTGTTGGTGGATGACCTCTCAGAGCCTCGTGTGCACGGCACTCCTCCCGGCCCCGCGCAGCCAGCGCCACAGCCGTTGGTGGATGACTCCGACGGGCCTCGTGGAGGTGGCACTCCTCTTGGGCCACGTGGAGCCGGGGCCGCACGTTTCTTCCTGCATCCTGACTCAGGCGGGAGCGCTGACCGGTGTGGCGGGGCCGCGCTGGCGCCGGATGGCCAGCAGCAGTGCCCCCAGCCCGAAGAACATGGTGACCAGGGCGACGACCCCACCCAGGAAGGGCACTCGCCGCAGGAGTGTCAGCAGGACGAGGCCCGTGAGCAGGGCCAGCACCAGCGAAGGGCCGTGCTTGCCGAAGCGCTCCAGCAATTGCCTGCCGATGAGCATCCCCACCACGGGGAAGCTCGTCAGCAGCGCCAACGCGTAGAGCGCCAGCACGAACACGCCGAGCCACCAGCCTCCCACCACCAGGCCCACCGCGAAGAGGAGGGACGCGGCGATGGGCGCGGCCAGGAAGGCCACCAGTCCCCAGCTCAGGCTCTGCCAGGGCCTCTCGCGCAGCACCGCCGGTGCGCTCCTCGCGAGCCGGGGCGCCAGGAGCGCCAGCAACAGCCCCAGCGCGAACAACCCGACGATGGAGCGCACCCACAGGTACAGCACGGCGAGCGCGGTGCTCCCCGCGCTCTGACCGTGGGCCGGTATCCGCTCCACCTTGCCCGCCACCGCGCCAGGAGGGACCTGCACCGCATGCTCGGAGGTGACGCTCAGGTCTCCGCCGATGCTGGCTCCCTCGGCGAAGCTCAGCGTGTTCACCTCGGCATTCACGGTGCCTCGCACCGGCGCGCCCAGTGTGACTGTCTGCGAGGCGACCCGCATGTCGCCTCCCACGGCCGTGCGGACGTCCACCGAGTTCCCGGCGATGAGGAGGTCTCCCGGGATGTTCCCCTCGGGCAGCAGGCGCAGCCGGTTGCCGGCGAGCAGCGCGTCCTTGCCCACCGTGGCGCCCAGCAGCAGGTCATTCGTGGCGCTCCGGAGGCTGCCGCCCACCTGGCCCTTCGCCACCGTCTCCGCCGCGGCCGAGAACACGTCGCCCTCCACGTTGCCCTGGAGCGTGACCTTCCGCGCCGCCGTCACCACGTCGCCGCGCACCGTGCCCTGGATATCCACCTCCTTGGCAAAGACATACAGGTCATCGTTGATGACCTCCTGTGCGCCCACCACCACCTTGTCCCCGGTGCGCAGGTCCGCGGCCCGCGCGACGCCGGGGAACGCCACGCCCAGCACGAGCATGGCGAGCACCCAGGCGACCGGCACCCGTCCCCCTCCGTGTGACTGCATGGACCTGACCGTGGACATGGCGCGCTCCCGTGCTGGTGGCCTTCAAGGCAACCGCTGGGGACGCCCACTCCCAGGAGCAAGCCGAGACGGGCGGGTGGAGGCTCCAGCGCCCGGCGCGCCCCCCGGTCGACACACCGGGGGGCCAGCGCTTACGCCTCGATATCGAACGCGAGCGACGCCCGCTCACCGGGCTGCACGTGCAGCAACCCTTCACCGGTAGCGAGCGCACCCGCCGCCGCCGTCCAGGGCTCCACGCAGACGAAGTCCTTGCCCTTCAGCGTCCACACCACGAGCAGGCGGAACTCCGGGCTCCAGGACAGGTGCACCGGCCGGCTCCCCGGCCCGCGCTCCAGCTTCGTCCCCGGGCCCGAGTGGTCCCTCAGGTGCAGGTCCACCTCGTCGCGCGTGAGGTCCAGCCCGGTGAAGGGCACCTCGCGCTTGAGGCGGTTGTCCCAGGCGTGCGTGGCGTTCGTCTCAACAGTCGCGCGCGCCTTCATCGCCTCCGCCACCCGGAAGTAGGGGTGGTAGCCCAGGTGCAGCGGCAGCGGCCGCCTGTCCCGGTTCTCCACGTCGAAGTCGAGCGTCAGCCGCGTGCCCACCAGCGAGAAGGTGAGCTGCGCGTCGAACTCCCAGGGGAACTGGCGCAGCGTCTCTTCACTGGAAGAGAGGCCCACCACGAGCAGCGACTCCTCCGCCTGCCGCACCTTCCACGGCAGCCGTCGCGCGAAGCCGTGCTGCGGCATCGAGTACGTCTGGCGCTCCGCGGGGTACGTGTCCCCCGGCAGGGGTCCGGCGATGGGGAAGAGGACGGGGATGCCGCCGCGCACGTTCTTCGCCGGGTCGGCGACGGTGGCCTCGTCGAGGTAGAGCACCTCGTCGCCATCCACCGTCATCCGCGTGACGAGGGCGCCGCGCGAGGGGATGACCTCCACGCGGCACCCGCCGTCCACCAGCGCGTACATGTCCAGGCCGGCGATGCCGGGGAATGGACCGCTCATACGCTCCTCAGATGGCACCCTCGTGTGGGTCGCTGTCCATGAAGGGATAGGTCACCTTCGTGGGCGGCACGAAGTTCTCCTTGATGGTGCGGGGGCTCGTCCAGCGCAGCAGGTTGAGCGCCGAGCCCGCCTTGTCGTTGGTGCCGGACGCACGCGAGCCGCCGAAGGGCTGCTGGCCCACCACCGCGCCCGTGGGCTTGTCGTTGATGTAGAAGTTGCCCGCCGCCTGGCGCAGCTCGCTCAGCGCCGTGTCGATGGCCTTCCGGTCCCGAGCGAAGACGGCGCCGGTGAGGGCGTAGGAGGCGGCCTGGTCGACCTCGCGCAGCGTCTCCACGTACTTCGCATCCGGGTAGACGTGCAGGCCGACGACGGGCGCGAAGATTTCCTCGCGCATGATGCGGTGCTTCGGGTCCGCGAGCTGCACCAGCGTGGGCTTGATGAACCAGCCCTCCTTGCGGTCCACCTCGCCACCGGCGACGACGGTGGCGTCCTTGTCACTCTTGGCCAGGTCGATGTAGCCGGAGGTCTTCTTGAAGGAGCGCTCGTCGATGACGGCGCCCATGAAGTTGCGGAAGTCCGTCACGTCGCCCATGCGAATCTCGCTGATGAGCGCCTGGAGGCGGGGCTTGAGCTTCGGCCACATGGACTCGGGGACGAAGATGCGGCTGGGCGCGGAGCACTTCTGGCCCTGGTACTCGAAGCCGCCGCGGACGATGGCCACCGCGAGCGCCTCCACGTCGTCCGCCGCGGACGCGTGGGCGACGATGAAGTCCTTGCCGCCCGTCTCACCCACCAGCCGGGGGTACTGCTTGTACTTGGAGATGTTCTCTCCCACCGTCTTCCACATCGCGTTGAACGTGGGCGTGGAGCCGGTGAAGTGGATGCCGCCCAGGTGCGGGCTGGCCAGCACGGGGTTGCCCACCGTGGGGCCGTCACCCGGCAGCATGTTGATGACGCCGTCGGGCAGGCCCGCCTCGCGCAGCAGCTCCATGATGTACCAGGCGCTGTAGGCGGCGGTGTTGGACGGCTTGAAGAGCACCACGTTGCCCATCAGCGCCGGGGCCACCGCCAGGTTCATGGCGATGGACGTGAAGTTGAACGGCGCGACGGAGAAGACGAACCCGTCCAGCGGGCGGTAGTCCGTCATGTTCCACGTCTGCGGCGCGTTCTCCGGCTGCATGGCCAGAATCTGCTCGGCGAAGTGGACGTTGTAGCGGAGGAAGTCCACCGCCTCGCAGGTGGCGTCGATTTCCGCCTGGTGGGCAGTCTTGGACTGACCCAGCATGGTGGCCGCGTTGATGATGGGGCGGTAGCGCGTGGCCAGCAGCTCCGCGGCGCGCAGGAAGATGGCGGCGCGCGACTGGAACGGCATGCGCGCCCAGTCCTCCTTCACGGAGAGCGAGTTCTGGATGGCCTGCTCCACGGTGCCGGCGTCGGCCTCGTGCAGCGTGGCGAGCACGTGCGAGTGCTTGTGCGGCATGCGCACGGTGTCCGTCTTCCCGGTGCGCACGTGCTTGCCACCGATGAGGACGGGAATCTCGATCTGCTCGGCGCTCATGCGCTTGAGCGTGGCCTGCAGCTCGCGGCGCTCGGGCGAGCCGGGCGCGTGGGAAAGGACGGGCTCGTTCTTCGGAGCCGGGACGCGGGTGGTGGCGTTGATCACGCGGGCGAACCTCGGGGCGGAAACTAAGGGCAGGGGAGCATAACCAACCCACCCGGCCAGGGCAGCGGGGAAGCAGGCGGGCTGTGTCGGGAACCCCTGGATTTTCCAGGAGCCCCCTGTCGTACGGGTGACATTGGCTGATGGACTCTATGCACGGGTACGATGTGCGGCATGCGCATCCTGCCCCGCAGCCCCGAGCTTCCGTCGGCCCCCGGCCTGTCCGCGCTGGAGGACGCGATTCGCAAGGACCTGGAGCGGCTGGAGTACCCCCGCCGGCCGTGGGTGCTGCCCCGCTGCACGCGGGCCGGGCAGCCGGTGCTGGACGTGCTCGTCATCGGCGGCGGGCAGAGCGGCCTCACCGCCGCCTTCGGCCTGATGCGCGAGCGCGTCACCAACCTGCTCGTGGTGGACGACAGCGAGCCGGACCTCGCGGGGCCGTGGAAGACCTTCGCGCGCATGCACACGCTGCGCACGCCCAAGCACCTCACCGGGCCGGACCACAACCTCCCCAACCTCTGCTTCCAGTCCTGGTACGAGGCGCAGCACGGCGAGGCCGCGTGGCAGGAGGTGGAGCGCGTCCCCAAGGAGATGTGGGCGGACTACCTCAACTGGTACCGCCGCACGCTGGAGATTCCGGTGCGCTGCCGCACGCGGGTGGGCGCGCTGGCCTGGCGCGCGGAGGAGGAGTGCTTCGTCGCTCCCCTCCACCACACCCGAGAGGGCGACGCGGGCGTGCTGTATGCGCGCAAGGTCGTTCTGGCCACCGGCATCGACGGCTCGGGCCGCTGGGAGGTGCCGTCGGTGGTGGCCGGCCTGCCGCGTGACTTGTACGCCCACACGCGCGACGACATCGACTTCGAGGCCCTGCGTGGCAAGAGCGTGGGCGTGCTGGGCGCGGGCGCGTCCGCCTTCGACAACGCGGCGGTGGCGCTGGAGCACGGCGCCGCCGAGGTGCGCCTGTTCTACCGCCGCAAGTCGCTGCCCAACGTGAATCCGTACCGCTGGGCGGAGTTCGTGGGCTTCCTCAAGCACCACGCGGACCTGCCGGACGCGGACCGCTGGCGCTTCATCCACCGCATCATGGAGATGGGGCAGTTACCGCCCGCGGACACGTTCCGCCGCGCCCGCACCTTCCCCCAGTTCCACCTGCACGGCGGCAGCCCGTGGCTCTCCGCCGAAGAAGCCGGCGGCCGGGCCCTCGTCCGCACGCCCCAGGGGCAGTTCACCTTCGACAAGCTCATCGTCGGCAGCGGCACGGTGACGGATTTGTCGCTGCGCCCGGAACTGGCGCTGCTGCACCAGGACATCGCGCTGTGGAAGGACCGCTTCACCCCGCCGAAGGGACAGGAGCACGCGGACCTGCTGCGCCACCCGTACCTGGGCGAGCACTTCGAATTGCAGGAGAAGCAGCCGGGCCGCGCGCCGCACCTGTCGTCCATCTTCAACTTCACCTTCGGTTGCCTGCTGTCGCTGGGCTTCGGCGGGGCCAGCATCTCCGGGATGAAGTACGGCCTGCCCCGGTTGGTGGGCGGGGTGACGCGGCAGCTCTACCTGGATGACCGGGACGCGTTCTTCGAGTCCCTGGAACGCTACGACGAGAAGGAATTCGAGCCATGAGTGGAGAGCAGTTCGTGCTGCGCAGCCGGCGGGTGCTGGCACCGGGAGGCCTGCGCGAGGCGGCGGTGGTGGTGAAGGACGGGAAGGTGGCTGCGGTGGTGTCTCCCTCGGAGATTCCCGCGGGCCTGCCGGTGACGGACGTGGGTGACAAGGTGGTGATGCCCGGCGTGGTGGACAGCCACGCGCACATCAACGAGCCCGGCCGCACCGAGTGGGAGGGCTTCGAGACGGCCACGCGCGCGGCGGCGGCCGGCGGCATCACCACCGTGGTGGACATGCCGCTCAACTCGCTGCCGCCCACCACCACGCTGGACGCGCTGCTGCTCAAGGCGCGCACCGCGGAGGGGCGCTGCCAGGTGGACCACGCCTTCTGGGGCGGGGTGATTCCGGGCAACGCGGACCAGCTGGAGGCGCTCATCGACGCGGGCGTCGCCGGCTTCAAGTGCTTCCTGTGCCCCTCGGGCGTGGATGAGTTTCCCCACGCGGACCGCGCGGTGCTGGATGTGGCCATGCCGGTGCTGGCGCGGCGGGGCGTGCCGCTCATCGTCCACGCGGAGCTGGAGTCGCCGGTGCGCCGGGCCCCGCCGGACGCGAATCCGCGCACGTACCGCGGCTACCTGGACTCCCGGCCGAAGCGCTGGGAGAACGACGCCATCCGGATGATGGTGGAGCTGACGCGCAAGCACGGCGGCCGCGTGCACATCGTCCACCTGTCCTCCGCGGACGCGGTGCCCATTCTTCGCGACGCCCGCCGCGAGGGGCTGGACATGTCGGTGGAGACCTGCCCGCACTACCTCTCCTTCACGGCGGAGGAAATCGAGGACGGCGCCACCCACTTCAAGTGCGCGCCACCCATCCGCGAGTCGGAGAACCGCGAGAAGCTGTGGGCCGGGCTGGCGCAGGGGGACATCGAGCTGGTGGTGTCGGACCACTCGCCCTGCACGCCGGCACTGAAGCACCTGGAGAAGGGGGACTTCGGCGCGGCGTGGGGCGGCATTGCTTCCCTGCAGCTCAGCCTGCCGGCGGTGTGGACGGAGGCGCGCAAGCGCGGCCTGGGGCTGGAGCACCTGGCGCGGTGGATGTGCGAGGCCCCCGCGAAGCTGGTGGGACTGGCCGGCGTGAAGGGCACGCTGGCCCCCGGGGCGGACGCGGACCTCGTGGTGTTCGACCCGGAGGCTTCCTTCACCGTGGAGCCCTCGCGCCTGCTACACCGTCATCCGATAACCCCCTACGCGGGCCGGTCGTTGATGGGCGTGGTGGAGATGACGTTCCTGCGGGGGATGAAGATTCACGAGCGCGGCCAGCCGTTGCCGCGCCCGGTTGGACGCTGGGTGCGCCGCCCCGTCGCGGCGCGTGTCACTGCCTGAAACACTCAGGACACCTGGAGACAGACACACCATGCACGCACCCGAAGAGGGCAAACTGCGCATTGGCTTCACCGAGCTCATCGACCTCGCGGCCGAGCACGTCGGCGGCCGGGCCCTGCTGGCCAGTGATGAGTTCTTCGCGGGCAAGGAGAACCTCCTGAAGCCCGGCCGGGGCGTCTTCATCCCCGGCAAGTACACCGAGCAGGGCAAGTGGATGGACGGCTGGGAGTCGCGCCGCAAGCGCGTGCCGGGCCATGACTGGTGCATCCTCCAGCTCGGCCTGCCGGGCGTGGTGCGCGGCGTGGACATCGACACCAACCACTTCCTCGGCAACTTCCCCGAGTTCGCCTCGGTGGACGCGCTGGAGGTGGAAGGCTCGCCCACGGCCGAGTCGCTGGTGGACGCGAAGTGGACGCGCATCCTCCCGCAGCTGCGGCTGCAGGGCGGCTCGCGCAACCTGTTCCCGATTGCGAGCGAGCAGCGGTGGACGCACCTGCGCCTCAACATCTACCCGGACGGCGGCGTGGCGCGCTTGCGCGTGCACGGCGAGGTGCGGCCGGACTTCGAGCGCCTCACGCGCGCGAATGGCACGGTGGACCTGGCGGCGGCGGAGCACGGCGGCACGGTGGTGGCTTTCAACGACGCCTTCTTCGGCGGCAAGGACAACCTCATCCTCCCGGGCCGCGCGGCCAACATGGGCGAGGGCTGGGAGACGCGCCGCAAGCGGACGCTGCCCGGCTTCGACTGGATTGTGGTGAAGCTCGCCGTGCCGGGCACCGTGCAGAAGGTGGAGGTGGACACCGCGCACTACAAGGGCAACTTCCCGGAGTCCGCGTCGCTGGAGGGCTGCTACCTGCGCGAGCCGGTGGTGGACTTCGCCAACGCGCACGACATCACGTGGACGGAGCTGCTGCCGCGCACGAAGCTGCAGGCGGACCACCGGCACTTCTACGAGTCCGAGCTGCGCGCGCAGGGGCCCTTCACCCACGTGCGCCTGAAGATCTTCCCCGACGGCGGCGTCAGCCGGCTGCGCGTGCACGGGCGGCCGGCATGAGCGCGCTCGAGCGGCTCAACAAGCTGCTGGCGTCGGAGGCCCGCGCGGAGCTGATGCGCTGTTGCGGTTCCTCGCGCTGGGCGGACGGCATGGTGCGGTCGCGGCCCTTCCGGGACGCGGAGCACCTGTTCGCGGAGGCCGCGTGGCTCTGGAAGCAGACGGGGCCGGAGGACTGGCGCGAGGCCTTCACGCACCACCCGCGCATCGGTGACGTGTCTCAGCTCCGGGCGAAGTTCGCCGCCACCGCCAACTGGTCCTCGCAGGAGCAGGGCGGAGTGAGTGGCGCGGACGAGGCGGTGCTGCAGGGGCTGGCCGAGGGCAACGCCGAGTACGAGAAGCGCTTCGGCTTCATCTTCCTGGTGTGCGCCACCGGGAAGAGCGCGGCGGAGATGCTGGGCCTGCTGCGCGCACGCCTGGACAACGCGCCGGACGAGGAGCTGCGCATCGCCGCCGAAGAGCAGGCGAAAATCACCCGCATCCGACTGGAGAAGCTGCTGGCGTCATGAGCACTCTTTCCACCCACGTCCTCGACACGCACCGGGGTCGCCCGGCCTCCGGCGTCCCCATCTCACTGGAGCTCCAGGGCCCCGGCGGCACCTGGAAGGAGCTGGCGCGCGGAGTCACCAACGACGACGGCCGCGTGCGCGACTTCCTGCCGCAGGGCGCCCGCGTGGAGCCGGGCGTCTACCGCATGTCCTTCGACACGGGCGTGTACTTCCGCGCGCAGGGAGTGAAGGGCTTCTACCCGTCGGTGACGGTGGTGTTCGAGCTCACCGCGCCGGAGGAGCACTACCACGTGCCGCTGCTGCTCAGCCCCTTCGGCTACTCCACCTACCGGGGCAGCTGAAACGGCCTTCGCGTCAGACCTTGCGGCCCATGGCCTGGGCGGGAGGAGGGAAACCCCCGTCCCTGCGCAGCAGGGCGTGGAGCTGGGCGATGAGGAGCGGCGGCTTCACCGGCTTGACGAGGTACACGTCCGGCCGGGGCTGGTCCGGGGGGCCTAGCTCGCGGGGCGGGTAGCCGCTGACGAAGACGACAGGGATGTCCTTCAGCGTCGGCTCGGCGCGGAAGCGGCGGCACAGCTCGTAGCCGTCCATTCCGTCCATGTTCACATCGGACAGCAGCACGTCCGGAGGGTGGGCGAGCGCCTGTGCGAGCCCCGACTCACCGTCGGCTGCCGTGGTGCAGTCGAACTCGCCGGACAGCAGGAGACGCAGCGTCTCGCGCATCGTCCACGAGTTCTCGACGATGAGAACCTTTGGCTTCACGGCACACCGACTCCCAGGGTGGGGAGGCGGCGGGTCTCTCCCCGCGCTCCCGCGTTGACCGAACAACACCTCCAGCATCACCGCACCGCGAACGGCGAGCAAGGGGTCCGCAACGCCCCCGGTCGGGGCAGACAGACCCCGGGGCTCCCATGCCACATGGGTGCGCGTGGGGACCCCGGTGGACTACTCCTCGGGTGGGGGATTCACGAGGCCCCGGCGGGACACCTCGGAGTCGGGCTCCTCGTCGCCGCGCGCCTCGCGCTCGGGCACCTTCTCCGTGGTCCACTCTTCGCCGCGCTCCACGCGGGCCTCCCAGTCGGTGTCCTCGGTGGGGCTGGCGTCGCGCTCCCGGTTCAGCTGCCGGGCCGTCTCGGCCGCGCCCCGGTCCTGCGCGTCCTCGACCTGGCCCCGGTTGCGCGGCTGGAAGTCCTTGGTGTTGCCCGCCATGGTGTCGCCTCCGTGCGTGCCTCTGCTGTCCGACTCAAGTTCGGAAGCGGCGACGCACCGGGCAAGCACGGCCCGGCCGGCCGTCCGGGTGGTGGGCTAGCGGGACGGCGCCGTGCCCTGGTGCGCCAGCGCAGGGCCGCCCCGGGACAGCTCCTCCACGAGCGGGCCCAGCCCCGCGGTGGGCGTGGCGATGCGGCACGCCGCGCCCCCGTGGACGAGCCCCACCACCTGCATCCGCGAGTCCACCAGCGGCGCGCCCGAGTCCCCCGGCCGGCCCCGCATCGTGGTGAAGAGGGCGGCCGGGACCTCCGGCAGCGACGGGCAGCGCCCCAGCCGCTCCAGCACGGCCTCCTGCGCGTCACCGGGCCTGTCGTTCCGGCCCGTGAAGACCAGCGGCTCACCTGGCATAGGCAGCGCGTCCGCCACCTCCAGCGCCCGCACCGGTGCCCGGGAATCCAACTGGATGACGGCCACGTCCCGGCCCCGGTCCACGTGGACATAGGTGCCACCGAGTCGCTGTCCGTCGATGAAGGACAGGTCCACGCGCGTCTCGCGCGGCTGGACGCAGTGCGCTGCCGTGAGGGCATGGTACCCGTCCTCCACCACCACGCCCGCGCAGTGGCCCGGCACCAACGTCACCGTGGCCGCCGCTACGTCCTCCACGTCCGGCGGAGTGTCCTCCGCGGGAGCGCCTCCGTCGCAGGCCGCCAGCACCAGGACACCCAGCGCTCCCGCGCATGCCAGCCATCGCCTCGAGCCCGCGCGCATCATCCACCTCCGTCGCGGGTGCGCCACTCAGCGCTGGCGCCCCTGACGGGAGGATGCGCACCCACCGTGCGCACCCCTCAGGAAGGGCTGTCCGGCAGGCGCGCGGCCAGGGCGCGCGCCGGTTGTCGCTTGCCTGGGCACGACACGGTGAGGTCCGCTGTTACCCGCATCAGCCCCATCGAACGTGCTCGTACCGTGGAAACGTGATATTCCATTGACCTCTGGATTCCGCTAACCCCCGGGTCCCACCGCACCTCCGTGAGCGACGAGGAGAAGACAACCGTCCTGGACGAGCGCAGCCGTCCTCCAAGCTCGTGGGGGGACCGCATCCGCACGCCCATCACCCTTCCGGGAGCCACGGGAGAGCGCCGCTCGCTGGATGTGGGCATGGTGGTGACGGGGCGCTACCAGGTGGAGGGGCTGCTCGGTGAGGGGGGCATGGGCCGCATCTGGCTCGCGTCAGACCTGCACGAGAAGCGCCGCGTGGCGCTCAAGGAGATGCAGGTCCCCGCGGGGCTGACGGCGGCGAAGACGGAGGAACTGGTGCTGATGTTCCGGCACGAGTTCTTCGCGATGAAGAAGCTGCAGCACCCCGGCACCCTGAAGGTCTTCGACTGGGGGATGACGGAGGCGGGCAACCGCTTCATCACCATGGAGGTGGTGGACGGGACGGACCTGAGCTCGCTGGTGGGCGACGCGCCGCTCGACACTCGCACGCTGTACCGGGTGCTCATCCAGATGGCGCAGGTGCTGGCCTTCCTGCACTCGCGGCTGTACGTGCACTGCGACATCAAGGCCAGCAACGTGCGCATCACCCGCTCCGGCGCGGTGAAGCTGATGGACTTCGGGGTGATGCACCAGCTGGGCACGCCCAGCCCCGGACGGCTCAAGGGCACGCTGGAGTACCTGGCCCCGGAGTGGCAGCGCGGCGCGAGCATCGACGGGCGCGCGGACCTCTACTCGCTGGGGGTGATGGCCTACTACCTCGTCACCCGGCGGCTGCCCTTCAAGCGCAACACGCCAGCGGCGCTGCTCGCGGACCACCTGACACGTCCGCCGCCGAGGCCCTCGACGATTTGCCCCGTGGAGCCGCAGCTGGAGGAGCTGATTCTCCTGCTGCTGGCGAAGGACCCGCGCGAGCGCTTCCAGGACGCTGGTGAGTTGCTGGAGGCGCTCTGCCACGCCAGCGGTGAGCCGCTGCCGGAGGAGCCGCTGTCGGCGCGCGCCAGCTACCTGCACGTGCCGGAGGTGGTGGGGCGCGGCGCGGAGCTGGAGGCGCTGATGAACGGGCTGGCCGAGGCGGACTGGGGCCAGTCACGCGCGGTGCTCATCGGCGCGCCCGCGGGCGTGGGCAAGACGCGGTTGCTCCAGGAGTTCGAGCTGCAGGCGAAGCTGGCGGAGCTGCCCTTCGGACGCGGGCAGTGCCGTGCGGAGGGGCAGGCGCCGCTGGTGCCCATTTCCCAGGCGCTGCGCAGCCTCGTGCCGCACACGCCGGTGGAGATGATGGAGCGGCTGACGCCGAAGCTGGGGCGGCTGTTGCCCGGGCTGGGCGGGACGGAGGGCGTCCCGGCGCCGCAGGCGGTGGGCGAGGAGAAGCTGGCCTTCTTCGGCGCGCTCGCCGAGTGGGTGCAGGCGCTCGGGCGCCAGATGACGCTGGTGCTGTGCTTCGAGGACCTGCACTGGGCGGACAGCGCCACGCTGGAGGTGCTCAACGTCCTCATCCGCACGCTGCACGGCACGCGCGGCATGGTGGTGGGCACGTTCCGCTCCGGCGAGCTGAGCCGGCTGAGCCTGGCCTTCCAGACGGTGGACGAGAAGCTCACCACGCGCATGGACCTGGAGCCGCTGGCCGCCGAGCACGTGCGCACGCTGGTGGAGCTGGTGCTGCCGGGGCTGTCGGTGCCGGAGGACTTCGTGGCGCGGCTGCACGCCACCACGGGCGGCAACGCCTTCTTCGCCACCGAGTGCCTGCGCGCGCTGGTGGAAGCGGACGCGCTCAAGCGCGTGGGCGGGCGGTGGAGCGCGGCGGAGGGGCTCGACACGCGGCCGTTGCCGGCCAGCATCCAGGACGCGGTGCTGGCCAGGCTGGCCACCGCGCCGCCGGAGCAGGTGGCGCTCTTGCGGCGGCTGGCGCCCGCGGGACGCAGCCTGGACCTGCCCATGGTGCGCGCGCTGGCGGACCTGCCCGAGGTGGAGCTGTTCGCGGTGCTGGACGGCATCGTCGAGCGGCAGTTCCTCCAGGAGGTGGAGGGGCGCTACGTCTTCACGCACGACACCGTGCACCAGGCCGTCTACGACAGCACGCCGGAGTCCGAACGGCGGGTGGCGCACGGCCAGGTGGCGCTGGCGCTGCAGACGCTGCACTCGCAGCGGCCGGACTTGTCGCGCACGGTGGGCTGGCACTACCTGCGCTCGTCGGAGCCGGAGCTGGCCATCGGCCCGCTGCTGGACGCGGGCCGGGCGGCGATTGAAGCGCAGGCGCTGCTGGAGGCCACGCTGCTGCTGAAGGAGGCGGCGGCGCTGCTGGAGTCGGCGCCGGACTTCCCGGGGCGAGACAGGCTGCTCCTGCGCATCTGGGTGACGATGGTGGAGGTGGGCTACGCGAGCGACCCGCCCACCTCGCTGGCCTTCGCGGAGAAGCTCTTCGCGCACTGGTCGGCCACGGTGGACGTGGAGGAGGGACGGCGGCAGGCGCTTGAAGCGCTGGAGGCGGCGTGTGCCGCGCCCGAGGCGGAGCGCCCCGCGCGGCTGCGGGAGCTGTTCCGCGAGCGCGAGGCGGATGCGTACGCGTCGCCCGCGGACGTCTTCTGGAAGCAGGCGGAGCTGCAGATTCTCCAGGCCATGGCGCTGGCCATCGTCGGGCGCACGGCGGACCTGTCGGCGCTGCTGGCGCGCGTGCAGGCCGAGCAGCCGGAGGTGTCGCCCTACCGGGCCGGGGTGCTGCTGTCGCCGGCGGTGCTGTGCGCGTACACGGGCCGCTTCGCGGGCGTGCTGGAGACGCAGTACGAGCAGCTGGCGCGCCTGCGCGGGCTGCGCGAGGCGATGGGCCGCCTCCCCCGGCGCCTGGCCTGGGCGCTGGGCATGGGCGGCTACATGATGAACATGAACCTGGCGCTGCGCGGCGAGCCGCTGGACGCGCAGGCCACGCGCGACGGGTACGCGGTGGCGGAGGCCCACGGGTTCACGGACGTGCGGGCGTTCCACCTGTTCTCGGTGGTGACGCGCGCGGCCTTCACGGGAGACGCCGCGGCCTTCGTCCCGGCCTTCACGGAGAAGACGGACCTGGTGCGGCGGCTGGGCAACCCCCGGCTGATGGAGCGCAACCTGGCCATCTTCACGCCGCCCTACTACCTGGAGCGCGGCGAGCACGAGCACGTGGCCGCGGTGGTGGCGCGCGCGGAGACGCTGGCCGGCGTGCTGCCCGGGGACAGGTGGCTGCAGTGCCACGCGCAGGTGTACCAGGCGTGCCGGGACGTGCTCTTCGAGGACGCGGCGGCGGCGCGCAAGTCGCTCCCGAAGGCGCTGGAGGCGGCCCGCGAGGGCGGCCTGCGCGTGGAGACGCTGCTGCGCGTGTACCAGTCGCGGTTCGAGCGGGAGCAGGGGAACTTCCTGGCGGCCTCGGAGGCGGCGGAGGCCGCGCTCACGCGGGCGTTGGACCCGGTGCTCGCCAACCCGTGGGATGAAATCGTGGCCCGCCGCGCGGTGGCGGCGCTGCTGCCCGGCGACGAGGGCACCGTGCACCTGCGGCGCGCGCTGGCGCTGGCGGAGCTGACGGGCAACGTCCTGCAGATGGGGCTCGTGCACCTGGCGCTGGCGGAGCGCGAGCCCGTGAGCGAGGCCTCGGTGGCGGAATTGGAGACCGCGGAGGCGCTCTTCACCGAGGCGCGCGCCAGCAGCCTGCTGTCGCTGGCGAGCTCCGTGCGAGGCGCCCTGCAGCGGCGCGCGAGTGTCCGGCAGAGCGCGTAGCTCGCGGCGCGGGTAGCGGCTGGCCGCGCCCGTGGGCCGAGGTCTTTCGCGGGCTCGTCCAGGGCCTTGCTCGCGGTGGTGCGTGGCGACCGTGCGACGCTCTCGCTGTGCCACTTTCCGGCACCGTGCGCGCGTTAGAGTGCCCGTATGGCCCAAGCTCCCCTGCGCTTCTGTCTGGACTACCTGTCCCCCTACGCCTACCTCGCGTGGACGCGCATGCCCGCCCTCGCCGCGCGCCATGGCCGTGTCCTGGAGCCCGTGCCGGTGCTGCTGGCGGGGCTGCTCAACGCGCTCGGCACCGTGGGGCCGGCGGAGATTCCTCCCAAGCGCGTCTACGTCTTCAAGCACACGTCCCGCATCGCCCATGAGTTCGGCGTGCCGCTGGTGCCGCCGCCGTCGCATCCGTTCAACCCGCTGCTCGCGCTGCGCGTGACGGCGGCCGTGGAGGACCTGGAGGCCCGGAGCCGGCTGGTGTCCGCCCTCTTCGCGTCCACCTGGGGAGGAGGGAAGGGTGCAGAGACACCCGAGGCCGTGTCCGCCGCCATCCAGGCCGCCGGGCTGGATGCGCCCGCGCTGCTCGCCGCCGCGCAGACGCCGGAGGTCAAGGACCGCGTGCGCCGCAACACGGAGGAGGCGCTCGCCGCGGGCGCGTTCGGCGTGCCTTCCGTGCTCGTGGATGGGGAGATGTTCTTCGGCGTGGACTCGCTCGGTCACCTGGAGCGGTTCCTGCGTGGCGAGGACCCCCTCTCCCATGTGGACCTCGAGCGCTGGCGCGACCTGCCCTCCACCGCGTCCCGTCGCTGAAGAGCCGGCGCACGGAGCCGCCGCTTTCCGCTAGGGTGCCCGGACCGCCGCCACCTCTTCGAGGTCCTCCCCGCATGAACGTCCTCGTCGAGCTGGGCATCGCCGTCGCCGGCCTCGTGCTCGCCTTCGTCCTGCTGTCGCTCAACCTCTGGCGCGCCATCCTCTTCCTCTTCCCCGCCAGCGTCCGCGTGGAGCCCGAGGCCCCCGCCGACCAGATGGACCTCCCCATGGAGCTGGAGCCCCTGGCCACCCAGCTCCAGGCGCTCGGCTTCGTGCCGCTCGGCAGCCACGACGAGAAGCCGCGCCTCCAGAAGGCCTCGCGCTCCTATGACTGGGCCCACCCGGGTGAGCGCGTCTTCGCCACGCTCCACCTGGGCCAGGATGACTCGCCCCGGCTGTACCTCCTCACCCCGGTGGCGCCCCACGGCTTCGTCATCACCGCCGGCTACCGCCGCCCCGCGCTGGAAATCCCCGGCGTCTACCGCTCCGGTTCACTGGACGACGCTTCCCCCGAGCGCCTGCTGCGCGCCCACCTCCGCCGCCTGGAGGGCTTCACCCCCACGGGCGACTTCACCTGGGAAGGCCGGGTGGAGGCCGGGCGTTCCTGGTACCAGGGGCTCGGCCGCAAGGAGATTCGGCGGCAGAACCTGCAGGGTTTGTTGTGGACGGTCATGGCCCTGGCCATCGTCGCCAGCGCCTTCCTGGGCCGGCGGGTGCCCTGACGACCCACCCCCACACCTCACGACGTCACGGCGTGCGTGCACAGCGCGCGCGTTGAGAGTAGGTAGACGACCACCATGAAGAGCGTGTCCAAGACCGAGGAGATCTACTTCCTGTCCGGCAAGCGCACCCCATTCGGAACCTATGGGGGCAGCCTGAAGGACCTCAGCGCCACCGACCTCGCCGTGGAGTCCGCGAAGGCCGCCTTCGCCCAGGCGAACGTGTCCCCCGGCGACGTCCAGCACGTCGTGTACGGGAACGTGGTGCAGACCAGCTCGGATGCCATCTACCTGCCGCGCCACGTGGGCCTGCGCACCGGCGTGCCCGTCCCCGTGCCCGCCCTCGGCGTCAACCGGCTGTGTGGCTCCGGCTTCCAGGCCTTCGTCACCGCGGCCGAGCTGATGCTCACCGAGCAGGCGAGCTGTGTGCTGGCCGGCGGCACCGAGTCCATGAGCCAGGCCCCCCACGTCATCCGCGGCGCCCGCTGGGGCCTGCCGCTGGGCAAGGGGGGGCTCGAGGACATGCTCTGGACGGCCCTCACCGACAGCTACACCGGCCAGCCCATGGCGCTCACCGCCGAGCAACTCGCGGTGGACTACTCGCTCACGCAGGACCAGGTGGACGAGTACGCCGTCCTCACCCAGAAGCGCTTCGCCGCCGCGCAGGAGGCGGGCCGCTTCAACGACGAGATTGCCCCCGTCACCCTCAAGGGGAAGAAGGGCGACACCGTCGTCTCGCGCGACGAGCACAACCGCCCGGAGACCACGGTGGAGGGCCTGCGCAAGCTGCCCAAGGTCTTCAAGAAGGACGGCGTGGTGCACGCGGGCGCGGCCAGCGGCATCTGCGACGGCGCGGGCTCCATGGTGATGGCGACCCGCGGCTTCGTGGAGAAGCACGGCGTGAAGCCCATCGCCCGGCTGGTCAACTGGGGCATCTCCGGGTGCGACCCGAAAATCATGGGTATCGGCCCCGCGCCGGCCATCCGCCAGCTGCTGGAGCGCGCGCAGTGCAAGCTGTCCGACGTGGACCTCTTCGAGGTCAACGAGGCCTTCGCGCCGCAGTACCTCGCGGTGGAGAAGGAGCTGGGCCTGCCGCGAGACAGGACGAACGTCAATGGCGGCGCCATCGCCGTGGGCCACCCGCTGGGGGCGTCCGGGGCTCGCATCACCACGACGCTGGTGTACGAGCTGAAGCGCCGCGGCGCTCGCTATGGTATCGGGTCGGCCTGCATCGGCGGCGGCCAGGGCATCGCGGTACTGGTCGAGGCGCTCTGATGGCCGCACAAGACACGGGACGCGAGATGAGCAACGAGGTGGACGCGAAGACGGCCCGTGAGCGGGCCAAGGCCATCGCCGAGCAGCGCCGCGCGGAGCGCCGCAACCGCAAGCGCAAGTGCGTGGTGTGTGGGGTGGAGGAGAGCGACAAGACGCCGTTCCACGCCCACCCCGAGGGCATCGGTCCCGCCTGCAAGGACGAAGTTGCCTGCCTGTCTCGCAAGGCCGCCGGCGGGCGGTGAAGGCCCGGGCCAGCCCCGGCCTACTGTCCGACGAAGAACTGCGGGCCCTCTGTTCAGGGGTAGGCAGGGCCCCGGCCCGGGCGCGCGGGGGCCGGATTGTCGGCCCCGTTTCTTGATGGCGGAATCGTCTCGGGGTAAACGTCCAGAATCTCTGGTTTAGACGAGGGTCGGAATGGGCGTTATCAGCTTCACGGGAGTCAAGGTGTTCTCCACCACTCTCGCGAGAGATCGCGAGAACATGGGTGAGAACATCACCAAGTGGCTCAAGGAAAACCCCAACGTCGAAGTGGTGGACAGAGTGGTGACGCAGTCCTCCGACAAGGAGTTCCACTGTCTGACCATCACGCTCTTCTACAAGCCGAAGGCCTGAGCGGCCCCACGGCGGTCGAGAGAAGAGTCGGTCTGCGAGGGCGCTCTCCCTGATGACGGGGATGGGCGCTCTTCGTCGTTTGGGGTTGCGAAGCGGGCGGGGTTCCACCACCTTTGGTCGGCTCTTTAGAGCGGCGAGTGGAGGAGTACTGAATGCGACCGATGCGCAGCTTCGGCGGTAGGGGTGGAGGCGGGCTGCCCGGCCTGGAAACGACGGCGTCCAAGCTGGCCGCCGCGCTGGTGGCGGGTTCCATCCTGTACCACCTCACCAAGGGCGGGCAGGGTGGCCTGCTGCTGCTGCTGCCGGACTTCGTCTTCAGCCGGCTCTTCCTCTGGCAGCCCATCACCTACGGGTTCATCGAGTCGAGCCCCATGGGCATCATCTTCGGCGCCATCATCACCTGGTCCATCGGCGGCTACCTGGAGTCAATCTGGGGCGGCAAGCGCCTGCTGATGGTGGGGGTGGGTGTCACCGTGCTCGCGGGCGTCCTCACGTCGCTGCTGGCCATGCTGGTGCCCGGCGCAACGGTGCAGGCGTACACCGGTGGCAACGTGATGACGTCGGTGCTGTGGGTGGCGTACGGCCTGAGCATCGGCCGCGGTGAGACGAACTTCTGGGGCATCCCGCTTTCGGGCAACGCGCTGGCCGGCGTGGGCGCGGGCTTCGTGGTGCTGATGGCCATCATCGGCCCGTGGCAGGCCCAGGTGCCGGACCTGCTCGCGCTGGGCATGGTGTTCGCCTACGTGCGCGGCGCCAACCCGCGCAAGCTGATGTTGCACTTCCAGCACTGGCGCCTGCAGCGTCAGCTCCGCGACCGCTCCAAGCACCTGCGCGTGGTGCCGAAGAACCAGAGCCGGCCGGACCGGGACCAGTTCCTCAACTAGGCCGGGCCTGGCTCGGGGCAGCCCTTCAGTGGGCTGCCTCGGGGTGCCCGTACTGCTTGAGCTTGCGGTAGAGCGTGGCCACGCCGATGTCGAGCTGCTCGGCGGTGCGCGCGCGGTTGCCGCCGTTCTGCGCGAGCACCGCGAGGATGTACTCCTTCTCCATGTCCTCCAGCCGGCGCGGGTTGCCGCTGGGCACGAGGTTGGGCGGCGCGGCCCGGACCTCCTCGGGCAAATCTTCGCGCTCCACGCGCTGGCCCTCGCACAGGGCCACCGCGCGCTCCACCGCGTTGCCCAATTCGCGCACGTTGCCGGGCCAGTCGTAGCGCAGGAGCTGATCCACGGCCTCGGGGGCGAGCGCCGCCACCTTGCGGCCCAGCCGCTCCGATGCCTCGGCGAGCAGCAGCCGCGCCAGGGGGAGGATGTCCTCGCGCCGCTCGCGCAGCGGGGGAATCTTCAGCTCGATGACGCGCAGGCGGTAGTAGAGGTCCTGGCGGAAGCGGCCCAGGCGCACCTCCTCGGTGAGCTCCCGGTTGGTGGCGGCCACCACGCGCACGTCCACCTTGCGGCTGGTGTTCTCCCCCACGCGCCGCACCTCCCGCTCCTGCAGCACGCGCAAGAGCTTGGCCTGCATGGACGCGGGCACCTCGCCCACCTCGTCCAGGAAGAGGGTGCCGCCGTGGGCCGCCTCGAAGAGGCCGGCGCGGTCATGCGTGGCGCCGGTGAAGGCGCCGCGCGCGTGGCCGAACAGCTCGCTCTCCAGCAGGCTCTCCGTGACGGCCGCGCAGTTGACGGCGACGAAGGCCTTGTGCGCGCGGGTGGACTCGTCGTGGATGAGGCGGGCGATGCGCTCCTTGCCCACGCCGCTCTCGCCGGTGACGAGCACCGTGGAGTCCACCTTCGCCGCGCGGCGCGCCAGGTTGATGACGCGCAGCATGGCCTCCGAGCGCGCCACCATGCCCGCCGGGTCCTCCGTCACGCCCGCGCGCGCGAGCGACTGGCGCTTCGCGCGCAGCTTGCGCTCGGCCTGCTTCAGCGCGTCCGTCACCTGCGCCAGCACGCCCTCCATGCACTGCGTCTCGTAGAAGCGGAGTACCTCGGTGCACTCGGTGCTCCACTCCTCGGCGGGGCGGCCGACGAAGTGGCAGGCCGCGTCGCCCTGGCCCACGCACCGCAACTCCGTGCCGTAGATGGGCTTGCCGTTGACGTAGCTCATGTAGCCGGACGCGAAGCCGGTGAGGCTCCAGCACACCGGCTGATCCGCCCGGCCCAGGTGCAGCAGGTGCTGCTCGGCCTCGTAGGAGTCGCGCCACTGCGCCTCGGCGAAGGGCTCGGGGCCCTCGTCGGGACGGCGCTCCACGCGCTCCACGCGGACCTGTCCCTGGAGGGTGTGCAGGCGGCCACCGGCCCGGCGCCACACGGACTCGTCCGGCCAGGGCACCGCCGTCTTGAGCGCTTCCGCCGTCCGCCAACCGTGCGCGTAGCCCAGCCGCGTGAAGATGCCGCGCGCCGCCGTCATCCCCACCAGGTCGATGAGCTCCTTGCGCAGGAGGCCCAGCGCCACCGGGTCCATCAGCACCGCCCGCTGCCCCGCGAAGTGGATGAGCCCGCCTCCCGGCTCGAAGGACAACAGCTCGTTCAAGCCCAGCTCGAATCCGCCAGCCACGGTGTACGACTCCCTTCCAGAGTGAGTTGTCTATCTATCGTTATGAGAGGTCCGTTGCACGGGGTGACAAAGGACTGGAGCAAATCCAGGGGGTTGTCATGTTCCGTGCCCTGGTCCTGGGGTTGCAGTAGAAGGCACCCGACATGGGCGACGGACTGGACAGGCGCGAGGTACTGCAAGGGGCGGCGGCCATGGGAGTGTCGGGCGTGTTGGGTGCAGGCCAGGCGGGGAGCCGGGCGCCGGCGGTGTTCGTGTCCCACGGCTCGCCCATGGTGGCGCTGGACTCGGACGACTACCCGAAGGCGTTGAAGGTCTTTGGCGATGGCGCGGCGGCGGCGCGGGCGCTGGTAGTGGTGTCGGCGCACTGGGAGACGGAAGGCGAGGTGCGCGTCACCACGAGCGCCACGCCTCCGCTCATCTATGACTTCTATGGCTTTCCGGAGCCGCTCTACCGGCTGAAGTACGCGGCGCCGGGAGCGCCCGAGCTGGCCGGCGACGTGGTGGCACGGCTGAAGGAGGCTGGCCTGCCGGCGGTGGCGGACGCGGAGCGCGGGCTGGACCACGGCGCCTGGGTGCCGCTGCTGCACGCCTTCCCGGCCGCGAAGCTGCCGGTGGTGCAGGTGTCGATGCCGCTCGGCGCGAGCCCCGCGGACGTGGCGCGGATGGGCGAGGTGCTGCGGCCGCTGCGCGCGCAGGGCGTGGTACTCATGGGCAGCGGCGGCATCGTCCACAACTTGCGCCGGCTGAATTTCCACGAGAAGAACGCGTCCGTGGAGCCGTGGGCCCAGGCCTTCGACGGTTGGGTCGCGCAGAAGCTGGCGGCGCGGGATTTCTCCGGCCTCCAGCAGTGGTTGGATGCACCGAATGCCCGGCTCGCGCATCCGAGAGCCGAGCACCTGATGCCGCTGTATTTCGCCCTCGGTGCAGCCCTCCCCGAGGACCGCCTCACCCCCGTATTCGAGGGCTTCCATCACGGAACCTTGTCGATGCGCAGCTTCGCGCTGCGCGCCTGAAACCGCTGTACCCCAAGGAGCACACACCCCATGAAGACGTCTCTGAAGAGCGCTGTTGCCCTGATGTTCGCCCTCCCGTCGCTGGCCCTGGCCTCCACCTGGGAGGTGGACAGCGCGCACTCCGCCGCCGGCTTTTCCGTGCGGCACATGATGGTGTCCAACGTGAAGGGCTCGTTCGGCGACGTGAAGGGCGCCGTCAACCTGGACGACAAGGACGTCACCAAGTCCACCGTCGAGGCGACCATCGACGTGACCAGCATCAACACCGGCAACGCCAAGCGCGATGAGCACCTGAAGGCCCCCGACTTCTTCGACGTGGCCAAGTACCCGACCATCACCTTCAAGTCGACGAAGGTGGCGAAGGCCGGCCAGGGCAAGCTGAAGGTCACCGGCGACCTGACCATGCACGGCGTCACCAAGGCCGTCGTCCTGGACGTCGTGGGCCCTTCCAAGGAGGCCAAGGACCCCTGGGGCAATACCCGCACCGGCGTGGCGGCGACCACCAAGCTGAACCGCAAGGACTTCGGCCTGGCCTACAACCAGGCGCTCGAGACGGGCGGCGTGGCGGTGGGTGAGGAAGTCACCGTGAACCTGGAGCTCGAGCTGGTGAAGAAGGCCGCTGCCGACGCGGCCGCTGCCAAGCCGGCCCCGGCCCCGGCTCCGGCGACGGAGAAGGCCACGGCGACGGACAAGAAGTAGTCCGAAGCACAGCCCACGCTGAATGACGGAGGGGCTTCCCACGGTAGTGGGGGCCCCTCTTTCATTTGCGGGCTGTGTGACGGGAGGAGGGCGCGCCCGGAGTGGAGCGCGCCCCTTCCGAGGCGGGCCTCAGCCCTCGGCCACCGCCTGCACGCTGGAGCGGTAGATGAAGATGCGGGCGGTGTTGGTGCGCTGGTCCGCGGGGATGACGAAGAAGCCCGGGGTGGCGCCCTTGAAGTCCTGCGAGAAGCCCGCGACCTGGCGGCCGTCGTTGAAGGTGACGCGAATCTTCTGCCCCTCGGCCTGCGGCTGGCGCGCGCCGGCGGTGAGCATGAAGAAGATGGCCTTCACGCGCTTGCCGGGAATCTGCTCGGGCGCGTAGCCGCTCTGCTGCTCCAGGGAGATGACCTCGTCGAGCAGGTCCGCGTCGCGGATGGTGCCGCGCTTCACCTGACCCTCGACGGTGTGGATGATGACGCGGTGCTCGCCCTCCACGAAGGAGGTGATGGGCGCCGAGTCCACCACCGCCGGCTGGGTGAAGAACGGCTCGCGCGCGGCGCGGAGCTGGTTGGCGGGCGGCGTGGGCTCGGCGACGGCGGGGGCCACGGCCGGCACGGAGACGGAAGCCCGGGTGTTCGGAGCAGCCGCCACCACGGGCGTGGGCGGGATGACGACCGGGGGGCTCGCGGCGGAGACCCTGGGCGCCGGGGCGGCGCTGGCGGGCGTCCGGAAGGCGGAGGCGGCCACCGCGGCCACGCCGGCCACGGCCATGACGGCGGCGGGCGGCGAGGGCGGAGGCGTGAAGGCCGCGGGCGGCGGCTCCACGGACTCCTCCACGAGGTCGATTTCCGCGAGCTCCTGCTCGGGCTCGATTTCCAGCGGGACTTCTTCCTCGGCGGGCGGGGCGTCGAGGCCGACGTCCACGGCGTCGTGTTCCGCCGCGGAGAAGTCCTGGGCCTGGGCGGCGAAGGGGCTGCTGCCGGACTGCCAGGCCGGAGCCGCCGGGGGCTGAGCGGCCCACGGCTGCGCGGGAGCGGCGGGCTCCTGCTCCCACGGCACCGCCTGGGCGGGCGCGCCGAAGGGTGAGTCCGTCTGCGCGGGCGTGGAGTTCCACTCCGGCTCGACTTCCACCGGCGCGTCGCTCCACTCGGACTGGGCGGCCTCGGCGGGGGCGTCGGTGAGGGAGATTTCCTCGGCGGGCGTCTCGCTCCACTGCGCGGCGGCGGGCTGCTGCGCGCTCCACTCGGGAGCGGGCTCGGCCTCCGGCGTCACCCACTCGGGCTGGAGCTCCTCGGGAGCGGCCTCGGCGGCGGGAGCGGATTCGTGCGTGGCCCACTCTTCCTGGACGGCGTCGGCGGGGAGCTCCTCCATGGGGGAGGCCCACTCGGCCTGGGCGCTCTCAGGAGCGGCTTCGGCGGAAGGCGTGCTCCACTCGGGCTGCGCGGGCGTGGCGGCGGCCCACGCGGGCTGGGCGTTCTGGGCGCCGTCGACCGCGGGCTCGGACCACTCGGCCTGGACGTCCTCGGGCGCGAGCTCCTCGACGGGCGTGGCCCACTCGGGCTGCGCGGCCTGCGGAGCGGCGTCGGTGGCCCACTCGGCCTGGACGGCCTCGGGAGCCAGCTCTTCGACAGGCGTGGCCCACTCGGGCTGTGCCTCGGTGGGAGCGGCCTCGGCGGTGGGCGAGGCCCACTCGGTCTGCACATCCTCGGTGGCGACTTCTTCGGCCGCGCTCCACTCGGCCTGGGGAGCGGCTTCGGTGGCGGGCGTTGCCCACTCGGGCTGAGCGGCCTCGGGCGCGAGCTCCTCGACGGGCGAGGCCCACTCGGCCTGGACGGCTTCGGCCGGAACTTCCTCGGCGGGCGTGGCCCACTCGGGCTGGGCGGTCTCGGGAGCGAGCTCCTCGACGGGCGTGGCCCACTCGGGCTGCACCTCGTCCGCGGCGACCTCTTCAGCGGCCGTAGCCCACTCGGGCTGGGCGGTCTCGGGCGTGGCTTCGACGGGCGTGGCCCACTCGGGCTGCACCGCGTCCGCGGCGACCTCTTCAACTGGCGTGGCCCACTCGGGCTGCGCGGCCTCGGGAGCGGCCTCCGTCATCGGCGCGGCCCACTCGGGCTGGGCGCTCTCGGGCGCGGCGTCTTCGGCGGGCGTGGCCCACTCGGCCTGGAGCTCGACGGGGGCGGCCTCTTCGCCAGGGGCGGCGGTCCACTCGGACGGCGCGGCCTCGGTGCTGGTGCCGGTCCAGGACGACGCGCTCTCGGTGGCCGGCACTTCGCCCTCGGACGGCGTCCACTCGGAAGTCGGCGCGGCGTCCCCGGTCATGGAGTCCGGCTCGGAGGCGGAAGCCCACTCGGGCTGCAGCTCGATGGCGGCTTCCTCGGCCTGCGGCTCGTGCGCGCTGGCGTCGGTGGCGGGAGTCGCCCATTCGGCCTGCTGGGCGTTGGCGGACGTGTCGCCCGTCTCCGCGCTGGCCCACTCAGACGCCGTGGCGGCGCCGGGGTCGGTCGCGGGCGTCTCGGCCGACACCCACTCGGGCTGCAGCTCGATGGCCGCTGGCTCCTCGGAGGCGTTGGACGTCGCGGTGTCCGGCGACCACTCTGACTGGAGCTCCACCGCCGAGGTGTCGGCAGTGTTGTTCCAGGCCTCGCCAGTCGTGCCCATCTCCGACACGAAGTCGGCGTTGCTCGCGAGCGGCACGGCGTCCGCCGCGCTCCCGCTCCACTCGGTGCTGGCGGCCGCGGGCTCCTCGCTCATGAGCGGCATCGCATCCGCCGAGCCCTCGCTCCAGCCGGCAACCGTGGACTGTCCCTCGCTCCGGAGCTCCAGGCCCCGGTCATCGGTGGACGTGTAGCTGCGGTACTCGACGAACTCGCCCGCGGCGGCGAGCGGCACCGCCTCCTCGGGGTTGCCGCTCAGGTCGAACATCTCCTGCGCGGAAGGCGGGCCCGCGTACTCGCGCGGGGCGGGGGTGGCAGGCCCACCGGCGACCTCGAGCGTGTCGGCCTGGAGGTCCGGGCCCACCTGCACCGAGCGAAGCTCAATCGACGGCACGTCAGACGCCGCGAAAGGAGACCCGGCCTGCGGCGCGGGCTCCACCTCGGTGCCGAGGTCAGCCGCGTCGAACGTGGGCGGCTCCGAGCTCTCGGGGGCCGACTCGATGTCCATGACATCGAGCGACGGCTCCTCCGCGCCGGGGGCCGGGGCCTCCATCGTGGCGAAGTCCGTCGCATCGGCGGCACCCAGCTCCATCGTGGGCACGCTCTCCTCGGCGCCAACGGACGGGGCAGGGGTGAACTCCTCGCTCACGTCGGAGGCGTCGAGCGCAATCTCCTCGGCCGCTGCCTGCTCGCCCTGTTCCCAGGTCGCGCCCGCCTCGTCCGAAGCCGCGACTCCCTGTGCGTCCGCGTAGGGCTCGACCTCGCTCACATCGGAGGCGTCGAGGGCAATCTCCGCCGGAGCGGCTTCGCTCACGTCGGAGGCGTCGAGGGCAATCTCCGTCGGAGCGGCTTCGCTCACGTCGGACGCATCGAGGGCAATCTCGGCCGGGGCGGCCTCGCTGACATCGGAGGCGTCGAGCGCAATCTCGGCCGGGGCGGCCTCGCTCACGTCGGATGCGTCGAGTGCGATCTCCGCCGTGCCCGACAGGTCCTCCGGAGCGCTCTCGGCGGACTGGGTGAGGTGCACCGAAGAGGTCTCGGCCTCCACGCTCGCGGAAGACGTCGTGCTCTCGGTGGACGCATCGAACTCCGCGGACGTCTGGGCCTCGACCGCAGTGCCCGAGTCCCAGGCGCCTGCCGCGTTCTCCTCGAACGAAGCCGGCTCACCCGAAGCGCCCGCGTTCCACTCGGCCGCGGTGTTCTCCTCGAACGAGGCCGACTCGCCAGGCGTGCTCCACTCGCTCGCCGCGTGCTCAGCGACCGGTGCCGCCTCGCTCGCAGCGCTCGCGTTCCACTCGCCCGCCGCGACCGGAGCTGCCTCGCCCGAAGCGTTGGTGTCCCACTCACCGGCCGCATTCTCGGTGAACGAGCCCGTCTCACCCGACGCGCTCGCATCCCATTCGCCGGCCGCGTTCTCGGCGACCGGAGTCGTCTCGCCGGACGCGCTCGCGTCCCAGCTGTTCTCCGCGTGCGACGTCGTCTCGGCAGGCGTGCCCGAGTCCCATGCATTCGCGGCAGCGTCCGCGACGGGCGTCGCCTCGGCCGGCGTGCCGGAGTCCCAGGTGCTCTCCGCGCTCTCGGCGAACGCGCCCGTCTCGGACGGCGTACCCGAATCCCAGGTGCTTGCCGCAGCCTCGGCAACCGGAGTCGCCTCGGCCGGAGTGTTCCATTCGTCCGCCGCGCTCTCCGCCAACGAGGCCGTCTCGCCCGGAGTGCCCCACGGGTCCGCCGCGCTCTCCGCGACCGGCGTCGCGTCAACCGCGCTCCACTCGTTCGACGACGCCTCCGCGACCGGAGCCTCATCGACCGAGCTCCACTCACCCGCCGCATTCTCCGCGACCGGAGCCGCCTCGTCCGGAGACGCGGCCTCGATCATGTCGGAGGCATCGAGCGCGATCTCCCCGCCCTCCTGCGCCGCATCCGTAGCGCCGGTCTCCTCGGCAGCACCCGAAGTCGTCGCGCCCATGTCCTGGGCCACGAACTCGACGTCGGCATCCGCGGCCGGAGTGGCATCCTCCATCGCCGCGACGTCGATGATGTCACCCGCGTCCGCCACCTCTCCCTGCTCGTCATCCACCGCGAGCGGGGCGGACGCCCACGCCTCGTCCATGGGCGCGGGCGTGCGCTCCTCGGCCAGCAGCGGCTCGCTCTCGGCCGTCGCGTCGACCAGCTCGACCTCGGAGGACGCCACCTCCAGCTCGGCGGAAGCCACCTCCACGTCGGCGGGAGCGTCCGGCGCCGACTCGACCTCCATCGACAGGTCGGCGAACGACGCCTCCAGCGACGCCTCGGGCTCGGTGGCGGAAGCGGCCTGGGGCTGCTCCGGCTCGCCGACCGAGGAGAAGTCGTCCTCCGCGACCGTCGCGCTCAAGGCCTGGGACAGCGGCTCCGCGCTCGCGGCCGCCGTGTCCGACTCCATCAGGTCCGCGCTGACGTCCGCGAACGAGGCGGACGGGTCCGGAGTGGTGTCGACCGACACGTCCCCTTCCGTCACCTCGAGCACGTCCTCGACAGGGGCCGCGGCCTCGACCGCGGGCTGCTCCTCGGCGTACTGCGTCTCCTGCTCCGCGGCGGCCGACGTCTCCGCGGCGCCCGGGTTCATCCACGGCGCGGGCTCGCTCAGCGCGGGGATGTCGATGTCGTCCGCGCTGAGGGCCAGCGGATCCTGCTCGGCGGGAGCCTGCGGCGCGTAGGCGTTCGGGTCCTGCGGCGCATAGCCGGGGTAGGGCTGCGCCTGGCCCGCGTAGGCCTGCTGCTGCGCGGGGTCCGCGGCATAGCCCTGCTGCGCGTTCGGATCAGCCTCCCAGCCGGCATAGGCCTGCGGCGCGTTCGGGTCATAGCCCGGCTGCGCATAGCCCTGGTTCGGGTCGTATCCGCCCTGCGCGTTCGGGTCATACGCCTGCTGATTCGGGTCGTACCCGCCCTGCTGCGGGTAGCCCGCGTAGCCCTGCGCGTTCGGGTCGTACCCCGGCTGCGCATAACCCTGGTTCGGGTCGTAGCCCGGCTGGGCGTAGGCCTGCGCGTTCGGGTCGTACCCCGGCTGCGCATAGCCCTGGTTCGGGTCGTACCCCGGCTGCGCATAGCCCTGCGCGTTCGGGTCGTACCCCGGCTGCGCATAGCCCTGGGCGGGGTAGGCGTACCACTGGCCGTCGGCGCCGTAGTAGCCCTGGGGCTGCTGCTCGGCGTAGCCAGCGGGGTAGGCGTACCACTGGCCATCAGCGCCGTAGTAGCCCTGGGGCTGCTGCTCGGCGTAGCCAGCGGGGTAGGCGTACCACTGGCCATCGGCGCCGTAGTAGCCCTGGGGCGCCGCCTGCTGCTGCCAGGAGGCCTCAGACACGGGTGCCGCGTCCTGGACGCCCAGGAGCCCGCGCAGCTCATTCCATCGAGCCTCCTCCACCGGAGACAGGCTTCCCAGCTTCCGCTTCTCGTCCAAGAAGCGGAATTCTCTCATCGCCGCGCGCGTGTCCGACATCCGTCACCTTGCTGCGGACAGCGTACTTCGCAGGGTACTGCCGCAGCGTGAATGGGGGGCTGCGAGTGTAGGGGACTCCCGGGGAGGGGTAAACCAATTGGACCGGGCTCGGCTGGCAGCCTCCCCTACTGGAGAGCAGCCCGCACGTCCTCGTCGAGGGACGCCAGGGTCTCCCCGTAGTGGTCCCGCAGGGCCTCCTCGATGGGTTTCCCCCCTCCCACCTCGCGGATGAAGGTGATGAGCCGCTCGGCCCCACCCCGCCGCACCAGCTCCCTCACGGCGATGGCGGACGTCGCATAGGCAACGCTCGGGTTCCTGGAGAAGATGAGGGACTGATCCGCCATTTCCGCCAGGCGGGGCAGCTTTCCGGCCTTGGCCGCGCTGGTCACCGTGTTGCGGACGAGCCGGTTCGGCGGGGACTCCTCCCCCAGGTAGCGCCACTCCACGTACTCGGCCAGCCCCTCGTTGAGCCAGACGGGCAGGGTGTCCCGGGCGCCCTGGGTGTAGCTGTCGAGCACGGCGTGGACGTACTCGTGCACCAGCGTGGCCCGCGTCTCCTGGCTCATCTCCGCCGCGTCGTTGATGCGGATGGCGTCGTCCGAGTAGAGCCCCGCGATCATCTGGGCCCGCTGCTTGCCGAAGTGGAGGCTGAACTCCTCGCGGGTGTAGAGGATGACGTCCACCGGCCTGTCACGCGTCTCGCCAATCTCGCGCAGGGTGAAGTCGTAGGCCTCGTCCAGGGCGGCGACGACGCGGCCCTCGTAGTCGGCGCGCTGGCCGAAGTCGCGCTGGTTGTTGAAGTAGCGGATGACGAAGCGGCTGTTGGAGCGCGTGCGCATGCCCCCCGGGTCCGTGCCGGACTCGTAGGAGAGGCTGACCGAGCGCGTCTCGCCCTTGTCGCCACCCCGTCCCCCCGCCGGGGCGACCTCCAGGTCCGTCCCGGCCGGCCGCCGGCCCGTCTTGCCATTCATGAGCTGCTCGAGCCGCTCGGCTTCCTTGCGCGCCGCGCCCTCTTCATTCGTCTTCGCGCGGGCCTGCTGCACCAGCCGCTTCGCCTCGGCGGCCTCGCGCGAGCGGGGCGGCACCTTCTCCAGCACCGCCAGGGCCCCCGCGGCGTCCTGCTCCTCCAGCAGCAGCCGGCCCAATTCCAGCGGGAAGGAGCCGTCCTTGGGGTGCTTCTCCAGGCCCTTGCGCAGGGCGGCCTCGGCGGAGGCCCGCTGGTCCGTCTTGCGCGCCGAGCGGGCCAGGCACCGCAGCGCACCGGCGGACTCGTCGTACACGGCGGCGCGCTCGCCCAGCGAGTACGCCATCACCGCGTCCTCCTCCAACAGGGCCTCGCACCCCTTGAGGAGCGCGCCGGAGATGGTGCGGCGCTGCGCATCCGGCACGTCCTTCACCTCACCGGAGGCGAAGGCGAGGTACAGCTCCTCCCAGGCGCGGCTCGCGGCCAGCTCCTTCGCCTTCTGGGCGGACGGAGGGGGCGCGGCGGCGAGGACGAGGGCGACGAGCAGGGCACGCATGCCCGCCAGTATGGCCGAGCCCCCGCGCAGTCACGCAAGACCCCCTTGCCGTTCCAGTGTTACTTGCGCGCCACCTGCCAGCCGAGCTGGTGCAGGGCCTGCATCAGCTCCTCGATGTGGCCGGGGCCGGTGGTCTCCAGCGTCACCTCCACCATGGCCTCGCCCAGGCCCGCCTTGGAGAAGGCGCGCTCGTGATGGATTTCCACCACGTTGGCGCGCAAATCCGCCACCTGGGTGGTGAGCTTCGCGAGCATGCCGGGCCGGTCCGGCAGCCGCACCTCCAGCTGCACCAGGCGCCCCGTCTTCACCAGGCCGCGCTCGATGATGCGGCTGATGACGTTCATGTCGATGTTGCCGCCGCTGAGGATGATGGCGGTGCGCTTGCCCTTCGCCTGCGGCACGTCGCCGCTGAGCAGCGCGGCCAGGCCCACCGCGCCCGCGCCCTCCACCACGCTCTTCTCCTGCTCCAGCAGCGTGAGGATGGCGGCGGCGATTTCCTCCTCGTCCACCGCCACCACGTCATCCACGTACTTCTGCACCATGGGGAAGGTGAGCTCACCCACGCGCTTCACGGCGATGCCGTCCGCAATCGTGGTGCCCGCGGCGGTGAGGTCCACCAGCCGGCCGGCCTCGATGGACGCCTTCATGCTGGCGATGGTGGACGTCTGCACGCCCACCACCCGGATGCCGGGCTTCTTCTCCTTCAGCGCGCAGGAGATGCCGGAGATGAGCCCGCCGCCGCCGATGGGGACGAGCACCACCTCCAAATCAGGACACTGCTCCAGCAGCTCCAGGCCGATGGTGCCCTGGCCGGCGATGACGTGCGGGTCGTTGAAGGGGTGGACGAAGACGGAGCCCTCCTCCTTCTGGATGCGCAGCGCCTCCGCGTAGGCCTCGTCGAAGTTGGAGCCCTTGAGCACCACGCGCGCCTTGTACTCGTCACGCGTGCGCGACACCTTGATGAGCGGCGTGCGCTCCGGCATCACGATGGTGGCTTTGATTCCGAGCCTCAGCGCGTTGTACGCCACGCCCTGCGCGTGGTTGCCCGCCGACGCGGCGATGACGCCCCGGTTCCGCTCGTCCGGCGACAGCGTCAGGAGCTTGTTGAGCGCGCCGCGCTCCTTGAAGGCCCCCGTGCGCTGGAGGTTCTCCATCTTGAAGTACACCGCCGCGCATTCCGTCTTCTCCGTGAAGTAGTCGGACTGCGGGCACGGGGTGGGGCGGATGACCGAGCGCAGGCGCTCGCGCGCGGCAAGGATGTCCTGGAGCGTAACCATGTGGGGCGCGTGTACCGGATGCGGGCCCCGGGCGGAAGAGACACGCGCCGGGCAGCCGTCCTGTCGAGCGTCCCGCTGCGATGCGGCACGTCCACCGGAGGACATCCGGCGGCGCCGTGCCGGGCCGCGTCAGATGCCGCGCAGCACCGTGGCCTTGCCCACCCGGCCGATGGCCAGGATGTAGGCGGCCGTCCGCATGGAGACCTTCCGCGAGCGGGCAATCTGCGCCACGCGCTCGTAGGCCTCCTTCATCGTCTTCTCCAGCTCCGCGTTGACGCGCTCTTCTTCCCACGACAGGTGCTGGAGGTTCTGCACCCACTCGAAGTAGCTCACCGTCACGCCGCCCGCGCTGGCGAGCACGTCCGGCACCACGAAGATGCCGCGCTTCTCGAAGATTTCGTCCGCCTCCGGCTGGGTGGGGCCGTTGGCGCCCTCGATGATGAGCTTGGCGCGCACCGCATTCGCGTTGTCGCGCGTCAGCACGTGGCCCAGCGCGGCGGGGATGAGCACCTCGCAGTCCGCGGTGAGCACCTCCTCGTTGGTGCACGGCGTGCCGCCCGTGAAGCCCGTCACCGTGCCGGTGCGCTTCACGTGCTCGAAGAGGGAGGGGACGTCCAGGCCCTGCGGGTTGCGCACGCCGCCCAGCACGTCCGCCACCGCCACCACCACGCCGCCGTCCTCCCAGATGAGCTGCGCGGTGTGGCTGCCCACGTTGCCAAAGCCCTGCAGCGCGAAGCGCGTGCCTTTCACGGGGAGCCCCAGGTCCCTCATGATTTCACGGCACACGTAGAGCAGGCCGCGCCCGGTGGCCGCCTCGCGGCCCTTGGAGCCGTAGAGCTCCAGCGGCTTGCCCGTCACCACCGCCGGCGAGTGGCCGTGGTAGCGCGAGTACTGGTCCATGATCCACGCCATCACCTGGGGGTTGGTGTTGACGTCGGGGGCGGGGATGTCACGCGTGGGGCCGATGACGTCCTGTATCTGGTCCACGAACTTCCGGGTGAGCCGCTCCAGCTCCTTGATGGACAGCTGCGACGGGTCGCAGGCGATGCCGCCCTTGGCGCCGCCGTAGGGGACATTCACCACGGCCGTCTTCCACGTCATCAGCGACGCGAGCGACGCGCACTCGTCCTGGTCCAGCAGCGGGTGGTAGCGCAGGCCGCCCTTCATGGGGCCGCGGCTGTTGTCGTGCTGGATGCGGTAGCCAAGGAACGTGCGAATCTCCCCCGAGTCCATCTCAATCGAGACCTGCACCTTCACCTCGCGCAGGGGCGTGGCGAGCAGCGTCTCGATGGGGGTGCCGACGTCCATGATCCGCGCGGCCTTGCGGAAGAAATAGTTGGTGCCGTCGACGGCGCTCATGGCTCGAATGCTCCTCGCGCGAGACCTTAACAGAAGGGGTGCGCTACCATAGGAAACTGCCATGCCGGCCGGCCCGCCAGACCTCGCCTCCGCGAGCGGATACCTGAAGGAACTGGCCCGGCGCATCCGCGCGCTGCGCGAGCGGCGTGGACTCACTCAAGAAGACTTCGCCGCCCGGTGCGGCATCTCCGTCTCCTTCGCGTCCCTGCTGGAGCGCGGCGAGCGCAGCCCCAGCTACGAGACGCTCCTCCAGGTGGCCTCCGCGCTGGAGCTGCCCCTGTGGGAGCTGCTCCGGCTGGATGACACGCAGGACGTGGGCCTGCACCGGCTGGAGGCCTTCGCCCGGGCCCGCTGCCTGACGCGGACGGACCTGGACCGGCTGCTGGCGGTGGCGGAGGTGCTGTTCAGCGACGACGCGGCCCCCCAATTGACGGGGGCCCGCCCCGAGCCCGCCCGCTGCGGCGAGCCCGGGTGCGGCAGACCGGTGCTCGCCCGGAGCCTGTGCACCGCCCACTACCACCGGGAGCGGCGCAGGAAGGCGGCCGGAGCGGGCACCGGGGGCTGACGGCCCGCGCGCTACTTCTTCTTCGCGCGCTCCACCTTCAGCGTCCGGTCGCCGTGCGGCTTGCCGTGCGTGGTCTCGAAGCCCGCCACGTCCTCGTCGGCGACGAAGACGTACGCGTACGTGGGGCGCAAATCCATGCGCACCACCTTGCCGGCGGGAGCCCCCGCTGCCTCGAGCGCGGCGGTGACGGCCGCTTCGTCCAGCCCGTCCTGGCGGCCGAGGCCCACCCACAGGCGCGTCTGGCCCGGCACGTCCGGCAGGGCATCGCTCCTCGGGCGGCGCTCCTCGCGGGAGCCGCGCGGGCGGTGGCGCTCCACCTTCAGCGGCTTCTCGCCGTGCGGCTTGCCGTTGAGTGCCTCGAAGGCGGGTGCGTCCGCCTCGGCCACGTAGGCGTAGCCGTAGGTGGGCCGCATCACGACCTTGAGCACCTTGCCGGCGGGCGCACCCAGGGCCTCCAGCGCGGCGGGCAGCTTCGCCTCGTCCATGCCGTCATCGGTGCCCAGGTTCGTCCACAGCTTCGCCTCGCCAGGGGCCGCGTCCGGGGACGGGGGCGGGCGGGGTGCGGAGTCGCGCTCGGTGCGTGGCTTGCTGCGCTCCACGCGCAGCACCTTGGAGCCGTGCTGCTTGCCGTTGAGGGCCTCGAAGCCCGCCACGTCCTCTTCCGCGACGAAGACGTACGCGAAGGTGGGGCGCAGCTCGGCGCGCACCATCTTCCCCAGCGGGGCGCCCGCGTCCTCCATCGCCGTGGCGATGCTGCCCGGCCCGAGGCCATCCGCGGTGCCCAGGTTGACCCACAGCTTCACCTCGCCGGGGCCGGCCTCCAGCGCCGCCGCGCCGCGAGCACCCTCGCCGCGCTCACGCCGGGGCTCGTCCCGACGGGGGCGCCGCTCGCGCTCCGGGGCCGCTTCCGCGCGCTCCGGCCGCTCGGTGCGCTCCGGCCGCTCCGTGCGCTCGGCGCGGGGCGGACGCTCCCGGCGCTCCTCGCGGTCTCCACGCTCGCGCCGCTCTCCGCCGCGCTTGTCGCCACGGCCGCCGCGACCGCTGTCGCGGCTCTCGAACTTGCGCTCCTGGGGAGGCTCGCGCCCCTCGGCCGCGAATTGCGCCGCCGCCTTCTCCATGCGCAGGTGGCTGAAGAAGTACTTCAGCAGGAAGGCGATGAGGTCATCGGCGTCCGTGCGCGTCTTGAGCTGCGAGGCCAGCGGCAGGAAGCCCTCGAAGATGGAGGAGCCCGCCGCCTCGTGGATTTCGCGCACGTGGCGCTCGGTCCACAGCCGCATCGCCTCCTCGGGCGCCGGCATCTCGCGCATCTCGAACTTGATGCCGTACTTCTTCTCCAGCGTGGTGAACGTGGCCAGCTCACGTCCGGAGAAGAGGTTGATGGCGGTGCCCTTGTTGCCGATGCGGCCGGTGCGGCCCACGCGGTGCAGGTACACCGCCGCGTCCTCGGGCAGCGAGTAGTTGATGACGTACTCGAGGCCGGAGATGTCGATGCCGCGCGCCGCGATGTCCGTGGCGACCATGAAGGCCACCTCGCCGCGCTTCACCTTGCCCATCACCCGCTCGCGCTCCTTCTGCGGCAGGTCTCCGTTGAGCAATTCCGCGTCGAAGCCGTTGCGGTTGAGCACCGCCGTCACCAGCGCCGTGTCGTCGCGGGTGTTGCAGAAGATGATGGCGTTCTGCGGCTCTTCCTTCTCCAGCACGTAGATGAGGTTGCGCGGCTTGGGGAAGGCGTCCGACACGTCGTAGCGGATGTGGTGGATGTGCTCCACCGTGAAGACGTCGCCGGACAGCAGCAGCGTCTCCGCGTTCGTCGTGTAGCGGGCGATGAGGTTCTGGATGTCGGTGGGGACGGTGGCGCTGAAGAGCAGCACCTGCCGGTTCTTCGGAAGACGGTCGAGGATGCGGGTGACTTCCTCGTAGAAGCCCTGGTTGAGCATCTCGTCCGCTTCGTCCAGGACGGCGTGGTCGCACCCGTCCAGCTTCAGGTTGCCGCGGTTGATGTGGTCGAAGACGCGGCCCGGGGTGCCGACGATGATGGGGGTGCCTTCCTCGAGCGCGTCCTCCTGCTGCTTCATGGAGGCGCCGCCGTAGATGGCCGCCACCTTCACGCCCTTGTACTTGGACAGCGTCCTCAACTCTTCCGCCACCTGGATGGCCAGCTCGCGGGTGGGGCAGAGGATGAGGGCGCGCACGCGCTTCTCATCCGCGGGAATCTTCTCCAGCAGGGGAAGGCCGAAGGCGGCCGTCTTGCCGGTTCCCGTCTTGCTGCGGACGATGAGGTCTCGTCCTTCCATGGCCGGCTTGAAGGCGCGGGCCTGAACGGGGGTGGGGTTGGTATAGCCGACATCCGCCAGCGCGCGGCGGAGGGGCTCGGAGAGGTTCATCTCGTCGAAGCCGATGTCCGCGACGTACTCGGCGGGACGGGTCGGGGCTTCGTCAGGTGCCGGGCTTCCCGGCATGGGCTCTTGGTTGTCGCTCATCAAGCATGGGCATAGCCCCTGCATTACCCTCTGGCAACAATCGCAGCACTTTGCTGTATGGAGCGCCCATGGCGAATGGGAGGAAGAGAACCAAAGAGGCGACCCCCCGCTCTCGCGCGAAGCGCCCGTCCACCCCGAAGGTGGTCGACGCGGAAGTGGTCGACGCCCAGCCCGAGGAGGCCGAGGCCCAGCTGGACCCGGACGCCGTGGAGCCGGACCCGGCCGAGCTGGCCGAGGTGGAGCCCGAGGTGGACGTGAGCGCCCCCCTCGTGCCCGCCCGGGCCCTGGCCCGGGCGGAGTCGTCCAGCCTGACGACGAGGGACCCCCTCCAGGCCTACATGGCGGAGGTGCAGCGCCACCCCCTGCTGACGCGGGAAGAGGAGGTCTCCCTCGCCCGGAAGTACCGGGACACGGCGGACGTGGGGGCGGCCTACCGGCTGGTGGCCTCCAACCTGCGCCTGGTGGTCAAGCTGGCGCACGAGTACCACCGCAACCCGCTCTCCCTGCTGGACCTGGTCCAGGAGGGCAACATCGGGTTGATGCAGGCGGTGAAGAAGTACGACCCGGAGCGGGGCGTGAAGCTCAGCAGCTACGCCGCGTGGTGGATTCGGGCCTACATCCTCCGCTACATCATGGACAACTGGAAGATGGTGAAGCTGGGGACCACCGAGGCCCAGCGGAAGCTCTTCTTCAAGCTGCGCCAGGAGCAGGAGAAGCTCATCTCCCAGGGCTTCGAGGCCAGCCCCAAGCTGCTGGCGGAGCGGCTCAACGTCTCCGAGCAGGACGTGGTGGAGATGGACCAGCGGCTGGGGCACGACGAGATGTCCATCGACGCGCCGCTGCGCGGGGACGAGGACTCCGGCACGACGCGCGCGGACCGCTACCTGCCCTCGGGGGCCATGGCCGTCGACGAGCGGCTCGGCGCCGAGCAGCTCAAGGCCCTCTTCCGCGACAAGCTGGCCGAGTTCGCCCGCACGCTGGAGGGCAAGGAGCGCTACATCTTCGAGAACCGGCTCACCTCCGACGAGCCCCTCACCCTCCAGGACATCGGCGACAAGTACGGCGTCAGCCGAGAGCGCGCCCGGCAGATTGAGGCCGCCCTCATCAACCGGATGCGCGAGTTCATGCGCGAGCACATCCCCGACTTCGACCTGGTTGCGACGCCCAAGGCCTGACGGGCCCGGCGGAAGGCCGAGGCTCGGAGGCCTGACGGGCGTTACCCGAAAGCCGGGAGCCCCGGGGATACACGGCCGGACGGCGGCGATATGCTGGCCGTCCGGCACCGTTCATCTTCGACCCCAGGGGGCCCCTCATGCACCGCTTCACCCGCACCGCGGGACTGTGTCTCGCCGTCGCCACGCTGGCACTCGCCGGCTGCTCCAACACGCTCCGTCACAACTACATGCGCGACGAGGCGTCGCACCACGTCTACCGGAAGGAGCTGGTGGAAATCTGGCCGGCGGTGCACGCGGTGCTGAAGGAGCGGGGCCTCTCGTGGCGGGAGAACCCGGGCCTCTTCGTGCTGGAGACGGAGTGGCGGGAGTCGGGGGGCGGCACCCTGGGCCCCACCACCTCCTCGCGCTTCCTCGTGGAGGGACTCCGGCAGGCCAATGGCGGCGTCAGCCTGCGGGTGACGCGGCTGGACCGCACCTCGCAGTCCATTGGCGTGGGCTACACGGATGGCCTGGTGCGAAACAGCCGGGACAGGGCCGCGGCCGCCAACGGCAGCACCGCCAGCGGCACGCTGCCCACGGAGAACCGCTCCTCCAGGGACTTGGAGCTGGAGCTGGAATTGCTCCAGCGCATCGACCCGGAGGGGGCGGCGAAGCTGGAGGCGGACGCGAAGGCTGCCCACCCCTGAGCGGCGGCTACTTCTTCCAGGGCCGCGAAATCACGCAGGCGTTGATGCCGCCCACGCCCATGGACAGCTTGCCCGCGCAGCCCGCGGGCGTGGCCACCGCCTCGTCGAAGACGAAGCGGCCGTGGACGCGGGAAATCTGCTTGTTGAGCTCCGCCTGCTTCAGCGGCGTGGGGAACACCTTGCCGTTGCCGTAGCCCAGGTACTGGGCCGTCAGCTCCCAGCCGCCGCCCGCGGACATGCCGTGGCCGAAGGTGCCCTTGCGCGCGGTGATCAGCACCGTCTCGGGCATCACGTCGCGCAGGTTCTGCACCTCCAGGAAGTCACCCGGGGTGGCGGTGGCGTGCAAGTCCCAGCTGCCCACGTCCGCGGGCGTGAGGCCGGCGCCGGCCAGCGCCTCGCGGATGGCCAACGTGGGGCCTTCCTTGGACGGGGTGATGATGTGGTCCGCGTCCGCGGTGACGCCCACGGCGACGGGCTCCATGCCCAGCGGCTTGAAGCCCTTCGCCGTGAAGTGCTCCAAGTCGCCCAGCACCCAGACGACGGAGCCGCCGGCGATGTGCGTGCCGCGCAGCGCGGTGAGGGGCTTGGAGACAGCGGCGTCCGCGGAGATGACGCGGGCGTTGTAGAAGCCGCCCACGACGAGCGGGGTGGGCGGCGGGTCCGTCATGCCCATGACGACGGCCTTGGCCTGGCCCAGCTGAATCGCGTTGATGGCCAGCCGCAGGCCGTAGCCGAAGGACGAGCACGCGGCCACCGGCGCGAACGTCATGCCGGTGATGCGCCCCATCATCGAAATCTGTGAGGCGGGCGTGTTGTGGATGTTCCACAGCACGTTGGAGGAGACGGCGTTCCACGGCGGCTCCGGCGACATCCACTTCTTCTGCAGCCGGGCGTTGCGGGTGCGCTTCTCCTTGATGACGGCCAGCTTGGCGGACTCGACGTCGCCCTCGTCCGGCACGCCGATGGCCTCGATGTCGCGCAGCTCCGACAGGTACTCGCGCAGCTCGGGGGAGCGGCCGGCCCAGAAGTGCCACCACGCGTCCTCGGCCTCGTCGCGCGTGGCCTCTTCGACGGTAGACGGCTCGGGCGGCAGGCCGGGCAGCGGCTCGCGCGTCTCCATCCACTGGCGCAGGGAGGCGTTGCGCTCCGGGGCGGCCCAGAAGCGGTCCCACCGGCGCTGCGCGCGGTACAAGTCGAGGGAGATGGACTGGATGGTGGGCAAGTCACCGAGGCCGGTGCCCACGTAGACGTGGGCGCGGGGCCCCAGCGCCTGCAGCTCCTGCTCCAGCCCCGGGTTCTGCTGGAGCGACTGGATGAACGCGCCGATGGCGAACTGCGTCGGCTGGCCCATCTTCCGCTCGAGCTGGGAGAAGCGGCTGCCGGGGAAGCGCGCGTCAATCCACGGCTTGTAGTCGGCCAGCTCGAACTCCGGCATGCCGACGAGGAAGTTGTCCGGCCCGAAGCCGTTGAAGGGGGTCAGCCAGCTTTCCGAGGACGCGAGGTTGCGCTCGAAAGCTTCGATGTTCCTGGACTTGGGGGCGACGACGCCCCAGCCGAAGATGCCAACTCTGCGCACGTGAGGCTTTCCTTGCCGCTAGGGGGAGAGCGGCTCGATTTTCAGATTGTCGAAGTGGACGCGGGTCTTCCAACCCGAGAACCCGAAGAACTGGTTGCGCGCGCCCTCCAGCGGGGCGGAGTCCTGGAGGGTGAGGAAGGGCTGGCCATCCAGCTCCCACGCGATGTGGCCGCCGCGGCGGGTAATCTTGAAGTGGTGATGCTTGCCCGGCACCACCACCTGGCCGTCGCGCACCGCGCGGTCCGGGGTGTGCTCGTGCTGGCGGGCGATGGCGGACTGGGTGTTGCGCCAGCCGCCGAGGATGAAGACGTAGCCGGTGGCCGTGTACTGCAGGCGCAGGTCGCCCGCGTAGAAGGAGCGGCCGTCGCCCCAGGCCTCCACCTTGACGTCGCCCTCGGGGCTCTCCGACCAGGCGTCGAACTCAATCGTGGCGTTGGTGGGGATGGGCTGCTTCAGCCACACGGGGCGGTTGTGGATGAGCTCCACCACCAGCGCGCCATCCTCCAGCTTCGTCGCGGAGGGGTTGGTGACGTTCCACGCATCGCCCAGCGTGTCGCGGTTGAAGTCGTCCGCGAAGGGGCCGGGCGGCGGCAGGGGCGCGGCGGCCACGGGGGCGGTGGCGGCCAGCCGGTCCGGCGTGTCCACGCGCAGGTTGTCGAAGAAGATCTGCGACTCGTTGCCGGACAGGCCCAGCCTGTCATTGCCGGGGCCCTTGAGGGGCAGCGGGTCGTCCAGCTCCAGGAAGGGCTGGCCGTCGATGCTCCACTTGAGCTTCTGGCCGCGCCGCTCGACGCGCCAGTGGTACGTGCGGCCCGACTGCACCGGCGTGCCGCGCGCCTCCACGCGCACCCGGGTGTCCGCGTCGTAGACGCCGGAGCCTACCAGGTCTTCCGTCCCGTCGCCGCGGCTGGCGCGGCGCTTGAGCGCGTCCATGCTGGGGGCGCCCACGTCCTTGCGGGCGATGACGGACAGCGAGTTGTTCCACCCGCCGTGCACCAGCACGTAGCCGGAGGCCGGGTCCATGCCGTCGCCGAAGATCTCCAGCCGGACGTCGCCCTCCGGGAACTCGGAGCGGACGTCGAACTCGACGGCCACGTCGTCCGGCAGCGGGGCCTGGAGCCAGAGCGGGTTGTTCTTCACGCCCGGGGCGAGCAACTCGCCGTCCACGGTGCGCCAGAAGCCGCCGGTGGAGAAGAAGTCATGCTTCACCACGGCCGGGTCCGAGAAGTCCTGGGAGTAGGGCACCGCGGCCGTCACGTCGGCGCGGCCCCGGATGAGGGCGTGGTGGATGAGGGGGAACTGGATGAGGAGGATGATGCCGGCGAGCAGGGTCCAGCCACGGCGGGACATCCCCTGCGGCTTCACCCACACGTCCGAAGACACGGGAGCTTCCGGTCCGGGCGCGGGCTCCGGGGGGGACTCCTGCGGCTTCTCCTTGTCCTTATCCTTGCGCCTGACCTGGCCCATCAGTCCTTTACGGGGGGATTCCGGGGGGAAAGGCGGCGGAATGTACGCGCCAGGGAGGTGGACGTAAAGCGCGCCGCGGTCGGGGTTACTTGACCCCCCAGCGCTTCTCGAGCGCCCGCTGCTCCGCCTGGCGCTGCTTCAGCCGCTCGCGCTCGGCGCTCTGCTTGTCCGCATCCTCGGGAGTGGGGCGAACGGCGAGCTGGTACACCGCGCCGGCGATGGCGAAGAGGCCCGCCGCGACGATGACGCCCCAAGGGCGGCCGGCCACGGCGGCCACCAGCCCGCCGAACTGGTGCAGCGCCGCGAGCGCGCCGATGACGAGCACCCACGCGCCCACCGCCGACGCGACGAGCGTGCTCACCACCCGGTGCAGCAGCGCGCCCACCAGCCCGCCGATGATGAAGCCCGGCGCAAAGCCCAGCAGGAAGTCCTGGGGCCCGGCAATCTGCCCGGCGACCAGGCCCAGCGGCACGCCCAGGCCCACGAAGGTGATGGCCGGGGGGAAGAGGAAGCCCAGCGCCAGCAGCACCGCCGCGACGATGGTGGGCAGCCTGGGCACCACCTCCGGCATGCCGAGCTTCGTGGTGACGATGCCCGTGCACCACACGCCCAGCAGCGCGCCGATGGGCCCCGCGAGCACGCGGAACATCCGCCCGCCGCCGGCCAGCAGCAACGTCACCCCGACGACACAGCAGATGATGCCGGCCCACATGGGCAGCAGCCGGTAGATGCCCACCCAGCCCGAGGGGTTGAACGTCTCGTACGCCCTGAGGGCCTGGAGAAGGCCTTCCATGACTTGGGTCTCCTTGCTTCTGCGATGCGAAGCGGTGCGCGTCCGGAACGGGACGCGCGCTGATGAGCTTACGCGTAACGGGACAGCGCGAGCACCACCAGCACGACGAGGATGGCGGCGCCCAGCAGGGCGAAGCCGAACAGGTGGCGGGGCGTGGAGGTGCGCCGGAGCAGCTCCTCGGCCTCGGCCCGGTCCTCGGAGGAGGGGTTCTGGGCCAGGATGCGCTCGGCGTCCCGCCGGGCTCCGGCCACGTCGCCGGCCTCCTTGCGGGCCCAGGCGGCCCTCACATCCGCCGCCCCGGGCGACCCTGGCTCCGGTGACGTCTGTCCGCCTTTTGCCATGGGGGCCTTCTATACCGGGGAATGCGAGTACCCGTCGACGGTATATAGGAACGCTCCATGTCCTCCCGGCGATTGACGCGTCGAAACCTCCTGCTCGGCACCGCCGCGCTCGCCCCGCTGCTGTCCCGGCGAGCGGACGCCTTCGGTGAGAAGAGCCGCTTCATCCCCGCGGTGGCCCGCCACGGAGGCAACTGGGACTTGCGCATGTCCGGGCTGCGCCGCATCGCCTGGGAGCTGCAGCGCCGCACCTCGGTGGAGGTGGTGCCGGACGCGCGCGGCTTCCAGCTCAGCTCGCCGGACCTCTTCGAGTACCCCTTCCTCTACATGGGCGGCGACGGCTCCTTCCCCGCGCTCACCGACGCGGAGGTGGCCAACCTCCGGCGCTACCTGACGTACGGCGGCTTCATGCTGGCGGACGCCAACGACGGCAGCGACGGGGACGGCTTCGACGCGTCCTTCCGCCGGGAGATGGCGCGGGTGCTGCCGCAGAGCCCGCTGGCCGAGGTGCCGTCCGGGCACGTGGTGTTCAAGTCCTTCTTCCTGCTGGACGCGGCGCCGGGGCGGCTGCTCAACAAGCCCCAGCTGGCGGCGTGCATGCTGGGCAAGCGCGCCGCGGTGCTGTACTCGCAGAACGACCTGGCCGGGGCGTGGAACCGCAGCGAGTCCGGCGACTACGAGTTCGACGTGTCTCCTGGCGGTGAACCCCAGCGGGAGCTGGCCGTGCGCCTGGGCATCAACATCTGCATGTATGCCCTCTGCCTCGACTACAAGGACGACGCCGTCCACCTGCCGCTCATCCTCAACAAGCGGCGCTGAAGCACCGGCCTGACTCCGAAAGCCCGGATGAACTCCCCCACCTTCAACGCCTGGAAGCTCGTCAGCCTCTCCCCGCTCCCGCAGTGGGTGCTGGTGCTGCTCGCCCTCGGACTGGTGCTGGGCGTGGCGCTGGCCGCCTGGGGCGTGCGCCGCGAGCCGTCGCGCATGCGCCGGGTGCTCCTGTGGACCCTGCGCGTGGGCGCGGGTGTGGCCGCGCTCTTCTTCCTCCTGGAGCCCGGCATCCGTCACCTGCAGGTGGCGCGGATGAAGAACCGCGTCGCCGTGCTGGTGGACCGCTCCGCCTCCATGAGCTTCCCCTCCGAGCCCGGCGGCCCCACGCGCACCGCGCAGGTGGCCTCCTTCCTGGAGAAGGCCGCGCCGCAGCTGGCCGCCCTGCAGGACCGCTTCACGGTGGAGATGTATGGCTTCGACCCGGAGCTGGCGCCGGTGACGCCCGCGTCGCTGGCGAAGGAGCCGGCGCGCGCGGGCACCACGGACCTGCTCGCCGCGGTGCGCGCGGCGGCGGGGGCGGGGCAGGGCGCTCGCAAGCTGTCGGGGATGCTGCTGTTCAGCGACGGCGCGGACAACCAGGAGCTGAAGGCGGGCGTGGTGGGCCGGGCTCGCGCGGCGCTGGCGGACCTGAACGTCCCCGTGTCCACCTTCACCGTGGGCCAGGAGGCGCTGAAGGACCTCGCGGTGGAGGGGCTGAAGGTGGATGACTTCGCCTTCGTGCGCAACTCGCTCACCGTGGAGGTGGAGATTCACGGCCGCGGCTTCAGCGGGCGCGAGATTCCGGTGGTGCTCAGCCAGGAAGGCAAGACGGTGGCGAGCAAGACGGTGCGCCTGGAGTCGTCCGACGACATGAAGCCGGTGTCCTTCACCTTCACGCCGGACCAGACGGGGCGCTTCGTCTACACGGTGACGGTGCCCACCTTCCCGGACGAGGCGGTGGCGGACAACAACACGCGCTCCTTCACGCTGAAGGTGATTCGCGACCGCGTGCGCGTGCTGCTCGTGGTGGGCCGGCCCTCGTGGGACGAGCGCTACCTGCGCGGCCTGTTGCGCCAGGATGCCAACGTGGACCTGGTGTCCTTCTACATCCTTCGCACGCTGTCGGACGACCCGGGCGTGTCGAGCGAGCGCGAGCTGTCCCTGATTCCCTTCCCCATGGAGGAGATCTTCGACACGAAGCTGGACACCTTCGACGTCGTCATCTTCCAGAACTTCGGGCACGCGGACCCGTCGCTCTCCATCGCCGAGTACGAGCGCAACCTGGAGCGCTACATCCACAACGGCGGCGCCTTCGTGATGATTGGCGGCGACAGCGTGCTGGGCGAGGGCCGCGCGATGATGCCCACGCTGATGGAGGCGCTGCCCGTCGCCGCCGCCGGCCCCGCCAACCCGGAGCCCTTCAAGGCCCGCCTCACGCCGGAGGGCCTGCGTCACCCGATTACGGCCATTGGCACGGGGGCGGCGAGCACCGAGGCCGCGTGGGGCGAGCTGCCGCCCATTCCCGGTGCGAATCTCACGACGGCGCGTCCCGGGGCCACGGTGCTGCTGGACGTGCCGCACATGACGGCGGACGGGAAGAACGCGCCGCTGGTGGCGGTGTGGGACTACGGCCGGGGCCGGGCGCTGGTGATGGCGACGGATGCGTCCTGGTACTGGTCCTTCGCGGCGCACCGGGATGGCTCGCCGAGCCGCGCGTATGACCGCTTCTGGGGCAATGCGCTGCGCTGGCTGGTGAGGGACCCGGACCTGACGACGCTGAAGGTGACGGCGGACCCTCCGTCCGTGGAGCCGGGGCGGCCAGTGGGCGTGGTGGTGCAGGCGCGCATGGCGGACTACCAGCCCGCGCAGGACGCGCAGGTGCGCGTGGAGCTGTTCTCCGTGGCCTCGCAGAAGCCCGTGGCGGTGCAGACGGGGACGACGGGCACGGATGGCGTGGTGCGGCTGGAGTTCGCGCCGCCCGCGCCAGGGCCGTACAAGCTGTTGGCCTCGGCGAAGAAGGGTGAGACCGATTTGGGCTCGGGCGAGGACGCGGTGGCCGTGCGCGCCGTGGGGCCGGAGCTGTCGGACGCCTCGGTGCGGCCGGAGCTGATGGAGGCCATCGCGAAGACGACGGGTGGCAAGGCGTACAAGCTGCCCCAGGACGGGCTGCCGGATGTGCCGCTGCTGGACCCGCCGGTGGTGGAGGTGGGCCGCGCCAAGGACCAGCCGCTGTGGGACCGCTGGTACTACCTGGTCGCGCTGATTGCGCTGCTCGGCGCGGAGTGGTTCGCGCGGCGCCGCTTCGGCTACGTGTGAGCGGGGCGCCGCTGTAGCGGAGTGCCCGGGTGCGGTACAGAGTCGCCTGTCCCCCACCCGGAGCTCCCGTGCGATACGCCCTCGCGCTTCTCCTCTTCGTCCTTCCGCTCACGCCCTTCGCCCAGCAGGTCTCGCAGCCGGACATCGACGCCGCGCTTCAGCGGACGATGGAAGCCTTCGAGGTGCCCGGCATCGCCATCGCCGTCGTGAAGGACGGGAAGGTGGTGCTCACGAAGGGCTATGGGGTGCGGAAGCTCGGTGAGCGCGCGCCGGTGACGCCGGACTCGCTGTTTGGCATCGCCTCCAACACCAAGGCCTTCACCGCGGCTGCGTTGGCCATGCTCGTGGACGAGGGCAAGCTCGCGTGGGACGACCGCGTCATCGACCACCTGCCGTCGTTCCAGATGTTCGACCCGTACGTCACGCGCGAGCTGACGATTCGGGACCTGCTGGTGCACCGCAGCGGTCTGGGGCTGGGCGCGGGGGATCTGCTCTACTTCCCGCAGACGACGTTCACCGAGGAGGAGATTGTCTCGCGGCTGCGGCGCATTCCTCCGGCGAGCAGCTTCCGCAGCCGGTACGCGTACGACAACATCCTGTATCTCGTCGCGGGGAAGGTCATCGAGAAGGCGAGCGGGAAGACCTGGAGCGCGTTCATCCGTGAGCGCATCTTCATGCCGCTCGGGATGCGCACGAGCAACACCAGCGTGACGGCCTTCCGCCCCGGCGCCAACGTGGCGATGCCGCATGCGAAGGCGGATGGCGTGCTGAAGGCCATTGCCCCGGTGCCCTTCGACAACAACGCGCCGGCGGGCGGCATCAACACCAGCGTGAATGAGCTGTCCCGGTGGATGCTCGCGCAGTTGGAGCGCGGCGTGGTTCCGGGCACGGAGGGGAAGAAGCGGCTCTTCAGCGAGGAGCAGTCGCGCGAGATGTGGTCCGCGCAGACGGTGCTGCCCATCAAGGAGCCGTCGAAGGCGCTGGCCGGGACGCGCGCGAACTTCTCGGCGTACGGGCTGGGCTGGACGCTGCGCGACTACCGGGGTCTCAAGCTGGTGGGGCACACGGGTGGACTGGCGGGCTACGTGTCGCGCGTGGTGCTCGTCCCAGAGCAGCGGCTGGGCATCGCCGTGCTGACGAACCAGGAGGCTCGCGGCGGGTACGAGGCGCCCACGTGGACGCTGCTGGACGCGTACCTGGGCGCGCCCGCCACGGACTGGGTCGCCGCGTTCAAGGCGGACGAGGTGGAGAAGGAGGCCAAGGCGTATGCGGCGATAGGTCTGGCGAGCGCGGGACGGAATGCACAGTCGCGGCCGTCGCTTCCTGTCGAGGCCTACGTGGGCAGGTACCGCGATGCCTGGTACGGGGACGTGGCCATCGCGAAGGAAGGGGAGAAGCTGGTCCTCCGCTTCAGCCGCACGCCCGCGTTCACCGGCGAGCTGGAGCACTGGCAGTACGACACGTTCGTGGCGAAGTGGAAGGACCGCGCGCTGAACGCGGATGCGTATGTGACCTTCTCACTGAAGCCCGACGGCTCCATCGGTGAGATGCGGATGCAGCCCGTGTCGCCGATGGCGGACTTCAGCTACGACTTCCAGGACCTGCTCTTCACGCCCGTGAAGGACGACGCATCCGGAGCCGTTGCGCGCCCCGTTCACTAGTTGGAGCGGAAGAACGCGATGCTCTGCTGGAGCGCTTCCGGCACCGCGCTGAAGTGGTCGCCGGGCACCGTGTGGGCCTGCACGTCCAGCCCGGCCTTCCGCGCGCGTTCGGCCGTCTTGAGGGACTCGGCGCTGAAGTAGGGCTCCTCGCTGCCGAAGAAGAGCCGGGTGGGGCACTTGAAGCTGGTGGCGAAGGCCCCCGGGGAGCGCATCGTGATTTCGCGCGCATTCGTCACGGCGAAGGGGACGATGTCCTCACGCCCGACGATGAAGCCCTTCTGGTCGGGAGAGCCCGAGAGCGACGTGGCCGCCCTGAAGGTGCGGGAGGTCTGGGCCGCGAGCAGGGCCAGCGTTCCTCCCACGCTGTGCCCGGATACGTAGATGCGGGACGCGTCCACTCCCGGAAGGCGGGCGAGCGCGGTGGCCGCGGCGAGCACGTCGTCCACCTCATCATAGAAGAAGGTGAAGGTGCCCGGCTGCCCATTCTCTCCGCGCAGCAGGGGCATCATCACGACGAAGCCCGCTTCGCGGAGGGGGCTCGACATCTCCCAGTCCTCCGCGCCGAAGGCGAAGCCTCCATGGAGGAAGAGCACCGCGGGATGCTTCTTCCCGTCTTGAGGGACAGGGCTCACGAAGGCGGTGAGGTCCAGGTCACCCGAGCGATACGTCACCACGGTGGTGCCCTGGGGTTTCAGGCCCGCCTCTCCCTCCTGGGGAGAGGGGCCGCGCCGGAGCAGCTTCGTCTTGAAGCCGCCGCGCGCCTGGACGTAGTCCTCGTTGACGACTTCGGTTGCTGGCGCGCTGCGGCAGCCGGTGGCAAGCGTCACGAGCACGGCCACGAGGAAGCGCGTGGAACAGGGGCGGGCGGAAGGGCGTGTTTGCATGGGATGGATTCGGAGCCCTGACTGCACGGGCCGAGTACCCCTGACACCACACCCTCGCGCTTCTTCGCAAGTGCCCTCCCGAGTAGGGGAGAGGCACCCGCCGTGCTGCCTGCTACTGCGCCTTCTCCACCACGCCGCAGGCGATGCGGCCACCGGCGTCGCCGGTCGGGTCGGTGAAGTAGTCGTCCTCCTTGGTGTGCACCATCACCGCCGAGCCGTCCTTGTCGAACAGCTGCTTCAGCTTGAGGCCGTTCTGGGCGAAGGTGTCGAACTGCACGCGGCCGTCCTGGCCCACGTAGAGGTTGGGCAAATCACCCTCGTGCTTGCCCTTGGGCGACATGATGCCGTGGGCCTTCTTCGTCGGGTTGAAGTGGCCACCCGCCGTCTTGAAGTCCGGAGCGTCGCACTTGCCCGTCTCGTGGATGTGGAACGCGTGCTGGCCCGCCGGCAGGTTGCTCAGCGTGCCCTTCACCACCACGCCCTTCGCCGTCTGCTCGAACGTGATTTCCCCCACGTCCTTGCCCTGGGCGTCCTTCACCATCGCCTTCGCCATCTCACCCTTCGGAGGCGCCTTCTTCTCCGGAGCCGCGGCAGGAGTCGTCGTCGGAGCCGCGGGCGCGCCCTGTCCCTTCTCAGGCTGCTCACTGGCCTCCTTGCCCTTGCCCTGGGCGTGCTCGCCCGTGGCCCCCTTGCCCTTACCCTTTCCTCCCTCTTCCTGGGCGGACGGCGCGGCCTGCGGGGCCTGGGCCAGCGCGGGCATGGCGGCGGTGAGGGCGGCGGCGGTCAGCAGGGCTCGAATCTTCATGGGTCGGTCCTTCTTCCTGGGTAGTTCGCTACAGAGAAGAGGCGACACTAGCCACAGCCCGCACACCTTGGCGGAGAAACCGTGCGGGCTTTCGAGCACGATGCGCCGGAAGCGTTCACTCCTTCGCGACAGCCCCCAGCGGCACCGGCACCACGCGCGAAGCGCCGAAGGCCGGCGCCCAGACGTCCTGGACCTCGGGCCCGTTGAGGAACGCCACCAGCGCCCGGAAGGCGGACAGCGGGCCTCCCAGGGTCTCCGCCCATACCTGCCCCCGGGGCGAGAGGTTGGGAACCAGCGGCCCCAACTCCTCCAGCGTCGACGCGGAGCGGGTGACGGCGAGCCCCTCGTCCCGCAGGCGCTGGGGCACGTACAGCGGCGCGAAGCGCGCGTGCCGGTGGTCGTGTACGCAGCCCTCTTCCTCCAGCAGCGCGGCCGACAGCGGCAGTTCGCGCACGTTGAAGAGGAGCTTCACCGCGCCCAGGTGCGGGTCATACGGCCCGCGCAGCCGGTGGTCTCCCCGGGGAACGAGGCGCCGGTCCAGGTAGCAGTATGCCCGCGCCTCGTGCGGCACCGTGCCCCGGTGGCGCGCGCCTCCGTAGCGGAAGAAGGGACGCACGTGGCTCGGGTCTACCTCCAGCGGTGGGCCCGCCTTCAGCTCGCGCAGCTTGGGGAGCAGCGTCTCCGGCAGCCCGTGAGCCCGCGCGAAGTCAGGCAGCTCCTCCTTCCGGGCCGCGGCGAAGGCTCGCACGCGGGCCAGCAGCCGCTCCGCGTCAGCGTCCACCAGCAGCTCGTCGAAGCGCGTCTTCACGCCGGGCAGGCTCACGGGGACGAGCGTGCTCAGCGGCTCGCCCTCCGCTCGCCAGCGCGCATCCAGGTCCGCGGCCTCCCGGGTCGTGGGCGCCAGGCGCCACTCCGGGGATTCGGGCGTGAAGCCCTGCCAGACGCCCCGACGCTCGAAGCGCGGAGCCATGCGCGGACCCGGCAGCGAGGACCACACGGTGATGCACGTGCGCACCTGCGTGCCGGAGAAGGCGCCGGGGCCCAGGTCCACCACCTCGCGCAAGGTCAGCGTGGCCAGCAGCGACTGGCGCAGCGGGGCGTAGAGGAACGCGTCCAGCAGCGTCGCCGGGGTGATGAAGGCGAGCACCCCGGGTCGCGAGACGAGCCGGTGCGCCGCCACCAGCAGGAAGAAAGCGAAGTCGTCGCGCAGGCTGGTGCCCGGGGGCAGGGCCAGCGGCAGCAGGGCGCGCAGGCGCGCGTAGGTGCTCGCGTCCTTCAGCACCGGTGACGTGCCGTTGTAGGGCGGATTGCCCACCCACAGCTCCCGGTGCTCCGGCGGCGTGGCGGCGAGCAGCGGCTCCAGTCCGCCGCGCAGCGAGTCTCCCACGCGGATGTCCGCGCCGGGCACGCGGGCCTGGCAGACGCGCGCCACCTCCGGGTCCAGTTCCAGGCCGCATAGACGCGCAGCGGGTCGGCGCTTCGCCGCCGCCGCGAGGAAGGCGCCCGCGCCGCAGGCCGGGTCCACCACGGTGAGCGGGCCTTCGCCCAGGTGCTCCAGCGCGAGCGCCAGCGTGCGCTCCACCAGCGGCGCGGGCGTGAAGAACGCACCCACCGCCTTGCGATTCAGTCCGGGGAACTGACGGACGAGCTTCTCCTCGTCCACCTCCAACGGGCTGTTGGCAGCGCGGCGCATCCGTCCCCCATCATCCGAGTCTCCGACATACCGCGCCCGGGCCGGGCCAGCCCCCAGGTTCTCCACTCACGCGCGCTGCTGTGTGCTTCGCGTCAACTCACCTGCCCTGGAGGGCGAGACGCATCGCCGCATGTCCTCGTGGCTGACCCACGGCGGAAGGGCCGCCGCGCGTTGGGCGGTGGCAACAGGGCCCGCGCTGGCGGGTCATGGCCGGAAGGGCCGGGGGGTTCGACCTTGCGGCCACCATGAAGACCCCCACCCGCCGCATGCCCCTGTCGAGGGCCCTGGCCGCGTGCTGCGTGCTGGCCGTCCTCCTCGTCGCTTCACCCGCGCACGGCCTGCCCCGCCTTCCTCCCGTGGCCGCCGTGACGCTGTCGCAGGCGACGCCACCGCTGGACCTCGAGCCGGGACAGGTGGTGGTCACCTTCACCTTCGCGGACACGCTGAAGACCCAGGTGCTCGTCGGGCCGCTGTTCGCGAAGTATGGGATGCACGCCACGTTCTACATCAGCGCCGGGCGCATCGGCCGGGCCGGCTACCTCACGCTGGCCGACCTGCGCGCGCTCGCGGCCGCAGGGCATGAGATTGGCGGACACACCCTGGACCACGAGGACCTGGACCCGCTGCCCCTGGCGGAGCAGCGGCATCAGGTCTGCGACTGCCGCGTGGCCCTGATGGGCTACGGGTTTCCCGTCACCTCGTTCGCCTATCCCTTCGGTTCGGAGAGCACCACGGCGAAGCAGACGGTCATCTCCTGCAACTACAACAACGCGCGCCGCACGGGCCGCATCCGCTCCCCCACGGGCTGCAACTCCTGTCCGCTGGCGGAGAGCGTCCCTCCCGCGGACCCGTTCAGCATCCGCTCGCCCACCTCCATCAAGTCGGACTGGACGCTCGCCAATCTGCAGAGCCTCGTGCTCCAGGCGGAGAACGGCGGTGGAGGGTGGATCATGATTTCCCTCCACGATATCTGCTCGGGCTGCGGCACCTATGCCATCACCGAGTCCCTGCTGGACTCGTTCCTCGCGTGGCTCGCGCCGCGCGTGTCCCGAGGCACCTTCGTCCGCACCGCGCATGAGGTGGTGGGCGGGGCCGTGAAGCCGCCCGTCCGCTCGGATGGTGGCGTCGTCGATGGGGGCATTCCCGATGCGGGCGTGCCTGACGCTGGGACTCCCGATGCGGGCGTGCCGGACGCGGGTATCCCCGACGCGGGCGTGCCGGACGGAGGTTCGCCGGACGGCGGTGGGCCGCAGCTGCTCCCGAACCCCTCACTGGAGGTGGACGCCGATGGCGACAACGTCCCGGACTGCTGGAAGCGCACCAATGCTGGCACGCAGTCCGGAAGCTGGAACCGGACGACGGACGCGCACAGCGGGAGCTGGGCGCAGCGGGTGACCATCAACAGCCTCTCCACCGGCGGCGAGCGGCGGCTGGAGATTCGCCAGGACTTCGGCACGTGCCCTCCCTCCGTCGTGGTGGGGCGCCGCTATCGCGTCTCCGCCTGGTACAAGACGACGGCTCGTTCCGGCTTCAGGGCCTTCTACCGGACGGCCTCGGGCTGGGTGGCCTGGAGCGCGGGCCCGGACCTGCCCACGAGCACCAGCTATAGACAGGGCGAGTGGCTCACCCCACCGGTGCCCTCGGGCGCGGTGGCCATCAGCGTGGCGCTGGCCTTGCGCTCCACGGGCACGCTCTCCATGGATGACTTCAGCCTGGTGGATGCGGGCACTGCGTCCACCTCGACGCTCACCGTCCTGTCACCGCGTGGCGGAGAGAGCCTGTCCGAAGGTGCTCCGATGGGCTTGCGCTGGAGCGACACCGGCTCGGAAGCCACGGTGGACCTCGCGTGGTCTCCGGACCTGGGGAGCACGTGGAGGCCCATTGCCTCGGGGGTGCCGAACACGGGCCGCTACACCTGGAGGGTGCCGGAGGTGCTCACCACTCGCGGCTTGCTGCGCGTGTCGCATCCCGCGGCGCCCGGCATGTCGGACGTGAGCGATGGGCCGTTCTCCATCTTCCTGCCCGCGCTGGGCCGCGTGGTCCGTTTCGGAGACGTGTGGCGCTATGACGCGAGCGGCGTGGACCCCGGGCCGGACTGGTTCCTGCCCTCCTTCGACGACTCCGCGTGGGCCACGGGGCCTGGCGAGCTGGGCTACGGAGACGGTGACGAGGGCACGGTGCTGCTGCGCACGTTCTCCGCGCAGCCCAGCATCTACTTCCGCAAGAAGGTGATGCTCGCGCGCCCCATCTCCTCCGCCACCCTGCGCATCCGCTTCGATGATGGAGTGGCCGTGTGGGTGAACGGCACGCGCGTCTTCAGCCGCGAGGTGGATGGAGGGCTGGCGCACGCGGCCTATGCCAGCACCTCCCTGGACAACGCCGTGGCGGACGTGGCGCTGCCCGCTTCGGTGTTCGTTGCGGGGGAGAACACGGTGGCGGTGATGGTGAAGCAAGTCGGGCCCAACTCTCCGGATGTCTCGTTCGACCTGCAGCTCGACACGGTGGGCGCGCCTGCCGGCGAGTGACGCTCAGGAAGTGGAACCCACGTGCTGGCGTTCGCCTTCGCCAGCGCGCGGCCCGCCGATGGGAGGCCCACCGGCCGCGGGTCCGAGGGGCTTCCGCCGCAGCATGGCCGACTCCCACCCGCGGAAGAGGCTCATGCCCGCCAGCATGGCCGCCACGAAGAGCAGCACCGTGGGCGCGCCCTTCGCGACCGAGACGAGGGCCGGCCCCGGGCAGTAGCCCGCCAGCCCCCAGCCGATGCCGAACAGGGCCGCGCCGCCGACGAGCTTCCGGTCCACTCGCGTCTGCGCCAGCTTGGGGAAGGCCGGCGCGAGCACCGGCTGCGGCCGCCTCAGGACGAACCGTCGCAGGACGGCGTGAGTTCCAACGGCACCGGCCATGAGAAAGAGGAGGCTCGGGTCCCACGCGCCCGCGACGTCGAGGAAGCCCATGACCCGGGCCGGGTCCGTCATCCCTCCAATGCCCAGTCCCACCGCGAAGAGCAGGCCGGCCAGCCCGGCCATCAACACCGCCTTCATCACGCACCTCCCATCAGGTGGCGCATCACGAAGACGGTGCCCATTCCGGTGGCCACGAAGACGGAGGTGGCCACCAGCGAGCGCGTGGCGCCGCGTGCCACGCCACAGACGCCGTGGCCGCTGGTGCAGCCTCCGCCCAGCCGTGAGCCGAAGCCGACGAACAGACCCGCGAGGACGGGGACTCCCACACCCGAGACGACCGGGGCTCCCAGCGCCCGGGGCAGGAATACCGCCAGCAGCGCGCCTCCGAGGACGAGGCCGCCGACGAAGGCCGCGCGCCAGGCGACGTCACCGCTCGCGGGCGTGACGATGCCCGCGGTGATGCCGCTGACGCCCGCGATGCGGCCGTTGAAGAGGAGCAGCAGGGAGGCGCTGATGCCAATGAGGACGCCGCCCAGGAGTGAGAGGAGGAATGGGTTCATCGCCAGGTCACCCTACTGGAGAGGCCCGCGCCGGGCTCGGAGCGGGGAAGGAGGAATGGGTTCACCGTGCACGCGGGCTCACTGCATCGCGTGCGCGGCTGGCTGCACGAGGCCGCAGGCGCGATTCGCTGGCACGGCCACGTCTAGCTGCTTGGGCTTCGGCAGGCCGAGGTGGTCCATGATGCGGATGAACTCCTCGCGGCTCCTGCCGGCGACGCGCGGGTTGTGGCGCTTCTCCTCGCCAATCGTCGTCACCGTCAGGCCCTTGTAGTCATGCGCGGGGTAGACGAGCGTCTCGTCGGGAAGGGCGAACAGCACCCGGGTGATGGAGTCGTAGAGCACGCTCGCGCTCCCGTTCTGGAGGTCGGTGCGCCCGTTGCCCCGGATGAGCAGCGCATCCCCGGTGAAGATGCGGTCGCCCATGAGGTAGCTCACGCTGTCATCGGTGTGGCCCGGCGTGGCGAGCACCCGGAGTTCCACCGCTCCCACGCGCACCACGTCACCGTGATTCACGTGGACGTCGGCGCAGCTCGCGCCCGCCGCGCCGCCCACCACCGTGGCGCCCGTGCGCTGGCGCAGGAGTCCCGACGCCGTGACGTGGTCGGCGTGCACGTGCGTGTCGAGGACATGGCTGAGCGTGAGGCCGAGATGGCGCACCAGGGTGAGGTCGCGCTCCGCCTGCTCGGCGACCGGGTCGATGAGGAGCGCCTTGCGGCTGGCCAGGTCGGCGATGAGATAGGTATAGGTCGACGACGTGGCATCGAAGAGTTGTCGGAAGAGCATCGTCATGGCCTCCTTCCTGTGAGAGTCAGGCCGATGGAAAAAGGATTCATCGGGGCGGCCGGAAGAGGGCGCCTGCTCCCCCGCGAGGCGGTCCCCGGACCGGGCGGCTGAGAGAAGGACTCCCATGGCGGCGAGAAGTGAAGCGGAGCTGTTGGCGGCGGCCCGGGAGGGGGATGGCGAGGCGCTGGAGGCGCTGCTCGCCCGGCACGAGCGTCAGGTGTACCGCTTCGGCCTGCGCATGTGCGGCTCGGAGGAGGACGCGAAGGAGGTGCTCCAGGAGACGCTGCTGACGGCCTTCCGTGGCCTGCACGCCTTCCGTGGCGACGCGGAGCTGTCCACATGGCTCTATCAGGTCGCGAGGACGCACTGCTTCCGCGCGCGGCGCAGGAGGGCCGGCGTGCCCGAGGAACACCTGCCCCTCGACTCACCGGGCGCGGCCGAAGTGCCCGTCGAAGCCCCACCGCCCGACGAGAAGGCGCACGCACGGCAGATGGGGGAGGTCCTCCAGGCCGCCATCCTCGCGCTGCCCGAGACGTACCGCGAGGCGCTCATCCTCCGGGACGTGGAGGGACTGTCCGCCGAGGAGGCCGCACGCGTGGTGGGCATCGAGGTGCGGGCGCTCAAGAGCCGGCTGCACCGCGCTCGGATGCAGCTGCGCGAGCACCTCTCCACGTTGCTCGGCGAGGACGCGGCGGCGGGAGGCCAGGGATGCCCGGAGCTGGTCCAGGAACTCTCCGGCTACGCCGGCCAGGACATCGACCAGGCCACCTGTGTCCGAATCGAGGACCACCTGGGCCGCTGCCCGCGCTGCGCCGGGGCCTGCGAGTCCCTCAAGCGCACCGTCTCCCTGTGCCGCCGCATTCCCGGCGACGAGGTGCCCGCGCCCGTGCGCGCGGCGGTGCGGCAGGCGCTCCACGGTGCCGTGGCACCGCGGGCCTGAGCTTCATTCGAAGACGGGCGCGGGACCCGGGCCCCTTGGAGACCCGGGCCCCGTCCCTGCCCTCCCATCGAGGAGGAGTGAGAGGGCGAAGCGGAGTCAGGCCTTGCTCGGGTGCACCACCGCCGGCGGCGTGGCGACGGCCGTGGAAGCCGGCACCTCCGGAGCGGGCAGGCCCTCCGTGGGCGCGCCCACGTGCATCCGATGCCTCACCTCGTCGAAGCGCTCGGAGGCCTCGCGCTCCGGGAAGAGCAGCGACACCACCACGCCCACCACGAAGGACAGGGGGATGGTGATGACGCCCGGGTTCTTCAGCGGAAAGAACGCCTCTGTGTTCTTCAGCAGGTCCACCTGCACCGTGGGCGACAGGAAGATGAGCACCACCGCGCTGAACGTACCCACCAGCATGCTGGCCACCGCGCCATTCGTGGTGAACTTCTTCCACGACATGGACAGGAGCAGCGCGGGGAAGTTGCCGCTCGCGGCGATGGCGAAGGCCAGCCCCACCATGAAGGCCACGTTCTGCCCCTTGAAGATGACCCCGAGCACCACCGCGAGCACTCCCAGGAGGAGGCTGGCGAGCCGCGCCACCTTGAGTTGCTCGTGCTCGGGCGCCTTGCCCTTGCGCACCACGGTGGACCACAAGTCGTGCGACAGCGCCGCCGCGCCCGACAACGTCAGGCCCGCCACCACCGCGAGAATCGTGGCGAAGGCCACCGCGGAGATGAAGCCCAGGAAGCCCGTGCCGCCCACCACCTCCGCCAACATGGGCGCCGCCATGTTGCCGCCCTTGTCCACCCCGGTAATCGCCGTGCGGCCCACCAGCACCGACGCGCCGAAGCCGAGGATGAACGTCACGAGGTAGAAGTAGCCGATGAGCCCCGTGGCGTAGAACACGCTGCTGCGCGCCGCCTTCGCGTCCGGCACCGTGTAGAAGCGCATCAGGATGTGCGGCAGGCCCGCGGTGCCGAACATCAGCGCCAGGCCCAGGGAGATGGCCTCCAGGGGGCTCGCCACCAGCTTGCCGGGTGCCAGCGTCTCCGCGCCGTACTGCGTGGCCGCCTCGTTGAAGAGGTTCACCGGGTTGAAGCCGAACTTGTAGAGCACCGCCACGGCCAGCGCCGTCGCACCCGCTAGCAGCAACACCGCCTTGACGATCTGCACCCACGTGGTGGCAATCATCCCGCCGAAGAGCACGTACAGAATCATCACCGCGCCCACGATGATGACGGCCATCTCGTACGAGAGGCCGAAGAGCAGGTGGATGAGGTTGCCGGCGCCCACCATCTGCGCAATCAGATAGAAGCTCACCACCGCGAGCGTGCCCAGCGCCGCGGACAGGCGCACCGGCGTCTGCTTCAGCCGGTACGCCACCACGTCCGCGAAGGTGTACTTGCCCAGGTTGCGCAGGGGCTCGGCGATGAGGAACGTCACCACCGGCCAGCCCACCAGCCAGCCCACCGAGTAGATGAGCCCGTCGAAGCCAGACATGGCCACGAGCCCCGCGATGCCGAGGAAGCTGGCGGCGCTCATGAAGTCGCCGGCCAGCGCGAAGCCGTTCTGCACGGCGCTGACGCCGCCGCCCGCGGCGAAGAACTCGGACGTCGTCTTCGTCTTGCGCGCCGCCCAGTAGGTAATCGCCAGGGTGATGCCGACGAAGAGGAGGAAGAAGACGATGGCCGTGGTGTTGGGCTGGCCCAGCTGCGTGCCCGTCGTGGTCGGATTCATGCCGTCCTCACTTCCTGCCCCGGTACTGGTGGAGGGCCCGGTCGTACTTCCCGTTCGCCCAGACGATGTAGATGCCCGTCAAGAGCCACGCGGCGAGGATGACGAGCACCCCCAGCACGATGCCGATGGACAGGCCGGGGATGATTTGCTGCCCCATCAGCGGCTTGTTGAAGGCCACCAGCAGGATGAAGCCCAGGTAGGCCACCAGCATCGCCACGGTGAGCGCCGCCGCCACGCGCCAGCGTGACGCGGCCAGCGCTTCCAGGGCTTCCTCTCGGGAATTCGTCTGCATCGAAGTTCCTCCACTCATCGCTTGGCCTGCGGGGGGACGCCCTTGGTGAGCAGCTCATCGAGCACGGCCGGGTCCGCCAGGGTGCTGGCGTCGCCCAGGTTGTCCGTCTCTCCGGACGCAATCTTGCGCAGCATGCGCCGCAGAATCTTCCCGGAGCGCGTCTTGGGCAGGCCATTGACCAGCACCACACGGTCCGGCGTGGCGATGGGGCCGATGACGTGGCGCACCTGCTCCTTCAGCGCGCCCACCATCTGCTCCGGCGACGCCTCCGCCCAGTCCGGCTTCATGGTGACGAAGGCGCACACGCCGGTGCCCTTGAGGTCATGCGGGAAGCCCACCACGGCGGCCTCGGCGACGGACTCGTGGGCCACCAGCGCGCTCTCCACTTCGGCGGTGCCCAGGCGGTGGCCGGACACGTTGAGCACGTCGTCCACGCGGCCCGTAATCCAGTAGTAGCCGTCCTCGTCGCGCCGGCAGCCGTCACCCGTGAAGTACAGCGTGGGGAAGCGCGAGTAGTACGTCTCCACGAAGCGCTGGTGGTGGCCGTACAGCGTGCGCGCCTGCCCGGGCCACGAGCGCGCCAGGCACAGGTTGCCGCTGACGCCGTTGCCTTCAATCACGCGGCCCTCGTCGTCCACCAGCACCGGCTCCACGCCGAAGAAGGGCAGGGTGGCCGAGCCGGGCTTGCACGGGGTGGCACCCGGCAGCGGGGCGATGAGGATGCCGCCCGTCTCCGTCTGCCACCAGGTGTCCACCACGGGGCAGCGGCCCTCGCCCACCACGTCGTGGTACCAGCGCCACACCTCGGGGTTGATGGGCTCGCCCACCGAGCCGAGCAGGCGCAGCGTCTTGCGCGAGGACTTCTTCACGAAGCCGTCGCCCTCCTTGATGAGGGCGCGCAGCGCGGTGGGCGCGGTGTAGAGGATGGTGGCCTTGAGGTCGTCCACCACCTGCCAGAGCCGGCTCGCGTTGGGGTACGTGGGCGTGGACTCGAACATGACGGTGGTGGTGCCCGTCGCCAGCGGCCCGTAGAGGATGTAGCTGTGGCCCGTCACCCAGCCCAGGTCCGCGGCGCAGAAGTGCACGTCGTCCGGCTGGATGTCGAAGACGTAGCGGAACGTGGTGGCCGCGTAGGTGAGGTAGCCGCCGGTGGTGTGCAGCACACCCTTCGGCTTCCCGGTGGAGCCGGAGGTGTAGAGGATGAAGAGCGGGTCCTCGGCGTCCATCCACTCGGCGGGACAGGTGCCGCGGTGCCTGGACATCTCCACGTCCAGCCAGGCGTCGCGGCCCGAGCGCATGGGCACCTCCTTGGCGGTGCGGCGCACGACGAGGATGGACTCCACCTGGGTGAGGCCCTCCACCGCCTCGTCGGCGATGGCCTTGGTGGGCACGAACTTGGGGCCGCGCGGGCCCTCGTTGGCGGTGACGAGCACCTTCGCGCCCGAGTCGAGGATGCGCTCGCGCAGCGACTCCGACGAGAAGCCGGCGAACACCACCGAGTGCACCGCGCCGATGCGGGCACAGGCGAGCATGGTGTACGCCAACTCCGGCACCATGGGCAGGTAGATGCAGACGCGGTCGCCCTTGCGCACGCCGTGGGCCTTGAGCACGTTGGCCACGCGGCCCACGTGGTGCTGCAAGTCTCGGAAGGTGATGACCTGGTACTCGCCGGGCTCGTTCTTCGCCCAGATGATGGCGGGCTTGCCGGGGCGCGCCTTGGCGTGGCGGTCCACGCAGTTGAAGGCGACGTTGAGCTTGCCGCCGCCGAACCACGAGAAGTCCACCTGCTCCGCGTCCACGTCGAGCACGGTGTCCGGCTTGTGGAACCAGGTGAGCTGCTGGGCCATCTCGCCCCAGAAGGCCTCGGGCTCTTCCAGGCTCTTCTTGTAGAGGCGCTGGTAGTCCTCCAGGCTCTTCACGTGCGAGGTGCGGCTGAACTGCTCCTTCGGGGGGATGAGGTCATCTTGGGTCGGGGCCATGCGGCGTCATCCTTGTCAGTAGAAGAGCTGGAGTTGGGCCGTGCCGGTGATGCCGGTGTCGGCCTCGGAGATGTCGCCCACCTTGGAGATGGCGACCTCCGACTTGAGGTTGAGGGTGTGCTTCTGGAACCAGAGGTTGAAGCCCGGCCTCAGGACGAACAGGTCCTGGTTCTGCACGCGCGAGTTGAAGTACTCGGCGGAGAGCACGGGCTCGAGCTGGCCGAAGCGCCAGCCGACCTCGGAGAAGAAGCCGGTGCCGCTCTGGGGCGAGTCGAAGCCCTGGCGGTAGTTGTAGACGCCCGTGTTGAAGATGACGGCCTGGTCCCCGGCGAGGGGGATGTCGAGGAAGATGTCCGTGGACGCGGCGAACGAGTCGTGGACGCCCGACGCGGTGGCGACGGCGGAGGGCTGGTAGTCGACGCCGGCGCCCACCGAGAGGCGCGGCTTGTCGTCGAAGTAGATGCCCTGGAAGAAGAGGTCCTCCTCGCGGGTGAGGAAGTTCCACCGGACGGACGCGACGCCGCGCGGGATGTCGTCCGGGTTGACGACGGTGCCGTCGGGCTTCCGCACGCCCTCGGCGCCGTTGAGGATGGCGGCGCGGAAGCCGAGCGGCCCCGCGAAGCCGCGGAGCTGGATGCCCACGTCCCGCCAGACCTTGCCGACGCCCGGTGTGAAGCGGATGAGGTTGGAGTGGTAGTCCACCGTGTTGAGGGCGATGGCGCCCTGGAGGTTGTGGCGCGAGAGCGGGGCGATGAGGAAGCCCGCGTCCACGAAGATTTTGTCCGCGAACTCGTACGAGATGAACGCGTCCTGGATGTAGAAGGCGACGTCGAAGTTGCCGTCCTTGCCGAAGTTGGGCTGGTCCGTCTCGGCGAAGAAGGACAGGTGCTTGGTGACGTTGCCGAAGACGAGGATGCGGGCGCGCCGCAGGAAGAGGTCGGTGCCCACGTCTCCTACGGGCGCGCCGTCCTTGATGAGCTGCAGCTGCGGCTGGAGCAGGAGGCTGACGTTGAGGACGGCTTCGTCGCCAATGGGAATCTTGGCTGCGACCGCGGGGCCGGCGGGCAGCAGGGCCACGAGGGCCAGGAGCGACAGCAGGCGAATGGGGGCAGGGCGCATGCCCACCGCCCTGAGCAACGCCTCTGCCAACGGGCCTTGCTCGGAGATTCAGGACCTTACAGGTTGGCCCGGTGCGTCAGGATGTTACGGAAGGTGACGTGCGCGTTACCGCGGTAACGATTCATGCAATGCGTCGTAACGGGTCGTGCGGGCTCACGGCGCCGCGGGCTTCAACGCGCGCAGCCGCCACACGAGGAAGGTGTGCAGCCTGCGCTCGCGGAAGTCCCCGGCCAGCTCCACCGGCCCCTCCACCGAGGTGAAGCGCGCGACGAGGTCGTCCGGTGGGGGTGGGCCGTCCTCGCCGACCCACAGCACGTCCTGCCCTGGCGCAAGGGTCGGGTCCGGCCACAAGTCATACTGGCTGAAGCGCGCGGGGGCGCCGGTGTCCGTCACCGCGCCCGTGTAGCTCGCGACGTGGGAGGCGAGCTGGTAGTTGGGCGCGTAGATGGCGGCCATGTTGCGTGCGTCCATCCCGGGGAACAGCTTCTGGGGCGTCGCCAGCTCGCGCAGCACGCTCCAGCCGTGGGTGCGCCACAGCACCGTGTCCCGCCGCTCGGTGCGCACCATGGGGAAGAGCGCGTGCGAGCCCACCGCCAGCACCACCGCCAGCCCCGAGGCCGCGACGGCCCGCTGCCACGCCGGGCGCATGCCGGCCACGCCCACGCACGCGGCCACGTAGGCCGCCGCGGGCCAGTTGGCCTCGCCCCGCGCGCGCGCCGACGCGTAGCCGAAGAAGAGCAGCGGCACCACCGCCGCCATGCGCAGCAGGAACTGCTCGCGCGGGCCGCGCACCGCGTACACCAGCGCGAGGGGAAACAGCACCGGGCCGCCGAGCGCGAGCTGCCCCGCGAGGAACTGGCCGAAGGTGTTCCACCCGCCGCGCCCCTCGAAGCCGTGGTGGAGCTGGAAGAGGAACCCCACCCACTCGTGCCGCGCGTTCCACAGCACCACCGGGACGAAGCACAGCAGCGCCAGCGCGCCCGTGCCCCAGGCGCCCCACGGCAGCCTCCGTGCGCGCGCCGCCGCGAGCAGGAAGGCCAGGCCCAGCAGCACCGCCGGGTACTTGGACAGCAGCGCCAGGCCGCAGGCCAGCCCCGCCCACCCCCAGCGCTCCTTCCAGAGGGCCCACAGCCCCAGCGTCCAGAAGAGGAGCAGCGGCGAGTCGGGCGTGGCCCACACGCCGGCCACCATGCCCGCGGGCACCACGCTCCACAGCGCCGCCGCGCGCCAGGCCGCCTCGCGGTTGCCGTACACGTCCCGCGCGAGGCCCCACACCGCGGCCACCGTGCCCGCGCCACACACCAGCGCCGTGGCATGGATGCCGAGCACCGCGATGAGCCACGCCGCCATGGGCGGATGGTCGTAGTAGCCCCACGCCAGGTACCGGGCCCACTGCCAGTAGTACGCGGTGTCGAAGTAGACGTCCGTGCCCAGCGCCAGCACCAGCCGCAGCGCCGCCGACACCGCGAGCACGGCGAGGCAGGCCTTCAGGCCCGGGCCGGCGGTGGGGGCGGAGACGGCTGGGGGAGACGGCGGGCTCACACCTCTGGACTAAGCCCACCGGGCGCCCGTTGACCAGAGGCGTGTTGTGCCTTCCGTGGCTTCTGCTTCCGGGCACCGCCCGGGTGGGGATAGACAGCGGTTCTCCATGAGCCCGCCTCCCGTGTCCCCACCCCTCCCGCCTGTCAGCTCGCCGAGCGGCCCCTCGTTCCGGTGGCTCCATGCGGGCGCGTGGCTGCTGCTGGGCGTGGCGCTGGCGCACGTCTTCTTCCGCTTCAGCGACGGGACGCTGGACCCCATGGACCTCTTCAACTCGGACGAGCTCTATCTGGCGGCCCTGTACCGGGACCTCTTCGAGCTGGGCGGCCGGTGGTCCGGGTGGCGGCTGACGCCGGCGCCGTACTTCTTCCCGGACATGCCCCTGTACTTCGCGCTCCATGCGCTGTCCGGCTCCTTCGTGTACGCCACCCTCCTGTACGCGGCGGCGCAGGTGGTGCTGCTGGTGCTGGCCACGCAGTTCCTCGTGCGCACGGTGGCGCCGCCCGGCGCGGCGGCGCTGGGGCAGGTGGTGGCCGTCTGCGGGGTGGCCGCGCTGCTGGTGGCGTACGGCACCGGTACCTTCTTCGCGATGCAGTTCTCGGTGCTCAATGCCATCCACTTCAGCGTGGTGTTGATGTCGCTGGTGGGGCTGGCGCTGGCGCTGCGGACCTTCCGTGGGGGGGCGCGCTTCGCCCCGTGGCTGCTGGGCGCGATGTGCTTCCTGGCGAGCGCCTCCGACGGCCTCTTCGTCGTCGCCTTCACCGTGCCCGCGGGGCTGTGCCTCGTGCTGCTCGCGGTGGCAGTGCGCCCGGTTCCCTGGCGGCGGCTGGGAATCCCCCTCGGCACCATGGCAGTGGCCACGCTGCTGGGCTTCCGCGCGGCCCGGTGGCTGACGAGCAAGCGCTCGGGCTCCGGGTACACGCGGCTGAAGGCCGACGTGGCGCTGGAGAGCCTCGGGCAGCTCCAGGCGGCAATGGTGGAGCAGGCGCGGCAGTCTCCGGGACTGACGGCGCTGTGGGTGGGCGTGACGCTGGCCGCGGTGGTGGTGCTGGTGGCGCGACGCCGCCAGTGGACGGTGCCCGGGTCTCCGAGGTGGGGGCTGTACGCCGTCTGCCTCTTCGGGGTGCTGGCGCTGGGGACGAGCGTGGGCGCGGTGGTGCTGACGGGCCTCTTCGGAGACCTGATGGGCATCCGCTACCTCCTGCTGCCCATCCTGTTCCCGTTCCTCGGCCTGGCCTGCGCGGCCGGGCTCGTGCCGCGCGAGACGTGGCAGCGGGCGCTCGGCGCGGGGGCCCTGGCGGTGGTCGCGGTGTCCTGGGGGGTGGCGTTTGCTCGCAAGCCGTGGCGCACCGAGGGGCCGCTCGTCTCCGGGTTCTACCCGAGCCTCGTCGCGTGCCTGGATGAGAACCGCGAGCGCCACGGGCTGGGGTGGGGCGTGGGGGATTACTGGAACGCGAAGTTCGTCTCGCTCTTCTCACGCACCGGGCTGTGGGTGAACCAGGTGATGGATGAGGGACGCAAGCACCCGTGGATCAACAACATCCACTGGTACCTGGACCGGCGCGGCGAGCGCTCGGACTACACGTTCATCATCATGCAGCGGCTGGACCCGGCGTCCTTCACGAGCAGGTTCGGCGAGCCGCGCACCCGCTTCCAGTGCGACGGCGTCGACATCTACGTGTATGGCGACGGCTTCGACGCGGCGCTGCGCGACAGCTTCGATGACGAGAAGGTGCCGCGCCAGTGACGCGGCACCTTCACGGGGTTCAGGCGGTGGGCTTCGAGTTGGAGTGGTCGTTCGCCTTGCCCAGCAGGTAGCCGCCGTGGCTGATGGCGAGGAGCGCGACGAAGCCCTGCGAGAGCGGCGGCAGGCCGCCCGTGTTGCCCGCCATGACGGCCGAGGCGACGTCCATGAAGTAGCTCACCGCGGCGATGAGCGTGAAGTAGAACATCTGCACCTTGGCGAGGTCGATGTGGGCGGTGTTGCCGACCTCGTCACCCTGGAACATGTCGGAGACGCGGGCGTCTTGAATGCTCGTGTTGGCGTAGAGCGTGCCCTGGCTGTTCTGCTCGATGTCCTTCATGTCCTCGGCGAGCTGGACCGACGTGTTCTGCATCATCTTGTCGTCCGGCTTCCGGGTGCGCTTGGCGTTGAGGATGAGCGGCGTGCCCAGCAGGGACGTGGTGGAGATGCCCATCGCCAGCCAGAGCTCCTGGGGAATGCCGATGGCCACCGCGTCGGGCGTGCCCGCCTTCACGCGGGAGATGGCCATGGTGAGGTAGCCGCCGACGACAATCACCGTCCACACGACGGCCTGCACGCGCGACAGGCTCATCATGTTGCGCTCGTTGACGAGCACGCCGAAGGGAGTGCCTGAAATCGCCTGTCCCAGCACGAGGAGGAACAGCGCCAGCGCGCCGGTGGTCGCGACGTAGCTCCAGCCAGGCGCCACGAACCACGAGGTGGCGAGGACTATCAGCGGGAGCGCGCCCGTGAGGAAGACGAGGCGGCTGTTCTCCAGGTGTGGAATGGGAATGACCGCGGTGCTTCCTGGCTTGGGCTCACCGACGGCGATTGTGTTTGCGACAGGTGGATTCTGCGCCATGACTTCCCCCCGGTTGGTGGAGGCCATGCTAACGGGCTGTCTTTGATTCCGGTCTATGCGGGCTGGCAGTCTTGGGTGATGGACACTTGGGCGGGACTTTGGGGCTGTGGACGTGCCCGATGGAGCGGGTCCTGGAAGGAAGTCACCTATTCACTGAGCCAGAACAGCCGATTGCTGCTGCTGAGTGCCCGCTCCAGGAACTCACTGAACGACGCGGCGAGCTGCCGGACCTCCAGCGGGTATGTCTCATGGTAGGCGTCCAGCAGTGGGTAGCGGCCAGCAACCTGTCGTGCCACATCCACGAGGACGTAGTCGGAGTCCTGGAGGTACAGGAGCGTGTACCAGGACGCCGCACCCATTGAGTCGTCGTCCTCCCCTCGCATGACAACCCGTGCACGCTGGATTTCCGCGAGCGGTAGGATGCGATACTTCGCGTGCGGTCGGGGCCGGAACAGCGTGGCTCCATCGCAGTGCAGGTAGAAGGCGCGCAAGTCGGGGTCGAGCTTCCAACCCACCTGAGCCTCGAATGCCGCGACCTGAGCGAGCGTTGCGGGTGCGTTCGGGAAGTGAGCCCGCGAGATTTCAACCAACAGCTGTTCCATCGCCATGGCTAGTCCGAGTACGGCCTATCAGGCCCGACGGTTTTCCACCGCGCATCGCCCGCGTAGCACATGGGATACGCCTTGTTGATGACGTAGTGCACGCCGGAAGGGATTGGCAGCACGTTCCCGACCGCTGTTGGGTGGCCTCCGTGCCATAAATCGTAGATGTGGTGTCCCGGCCAGAAATCCCCGCCGCTTTGCGGCCAGGCTCCGAACTCTTCGGCCCACGCGTCGCGGAAGCCCTCGCGCGCGTTGTCCCACGTGTCACGCCGACTCTTCAGGTCGCTGACCGTGGGGTAGTCGCAACAGCAGTGAGTCAGCGCAAGGCGGCCTCCGGCCTCTGCTGGGAGGAACGCGAAGCGGCCCTGCCAGTCTCCCTTGACGTCGGCCAACCAGATGCACCCCATCAGCACGCGCGCTTCCGACGCACAGCGCCTCGCACAGCGACTCATCCCACTGGCGTTGCACTGCCACGGCCCGTAGTAGATGGTCGTCTGCACGGTGCCACCGCCAGGAGCCGGTACCGTAGGCCCGACCCATTTCGCTGAGGCGGGGGGACGGATGGTGCCGCCACCCGTGGCCGAGCCACAGCCCGTAGAGATCAGCCCCAACAGCACACACGACAGCCCCCACTTCTGTACGGCGCTCACCATGCGCCAGGGATAACGCGGAGAGGGCTTCGCCGTCGACGCCCCTTGTGTACGGGTCGCTCGTGGCCAGGTCCACCGAGATGACCCGGCCTGGGATGTGCCGGCAGGTGAAGACGCCCGGGTTTGCCCAGGTTCCATCGGGGCCGGCGCGGTACCAGGCATTCTGGGACCCCTAAGCGCGGGTGCGCGGAATGCCGAGCTTCTGGCGCTTCTCCCACAGCGCCTTGCGGCTGATGCCCAGCCGCTTCGCCAGTTCCGTCTCGCCCATGTGCTCCTGGTGCTCCAGCACGAAGCGGCGGAAGTACTCCTCCATCGAGTCCGGCGTGTCGCCCGCTTCCTCACCACCGCTCTCGCCGACGTCCGGCGCCACGGCCTCGCTGCCGCCCGGCAGCTCCAGCGCCAGCAGGTCCGGCGTCACCACCGTCCCGTCCGCGAGGATGACCGCGCGCTCAATCGCGTTCTCCAGTTCGCGCACGTTGCCCGGCCACGGATGCGACGTCATCGCCATCATCGCTTCCGTTGAGAACGTCGCCACGGGCCGCCCGAGCTGCCGGCACGCCTTCTCCAGCAGGTGCTTCGCCAGCGCGGGGAGGTCCTCTCCGCGCTCCCGCAGCGGTGGAAGCCGTATCTCCACCACGCGCAGCCGGAAGTAGAGGTCCTGGCGGAACGTCCCCTCCTGCACGCGGCGCGGCAGGTCCCGGTGCGTCGCCGCCACGATTCGCACGTCCACCCGGCGCGGCCGCGTCGAGCCCACCCGGCGCACCTCGCCGTCCTGCAACATCCGCAAGAGCCGCGCCTGCGCGGGCGCGGGCAGCTCGCCAATCTCGTCCAGGAAGAGCGTCCCCCCGTGTGCCGCCTCCACCAGACCCGCGTGCGCCGCCTGCGCTCCCGTGAAGGCGCCCTTCTCGTGGCCGAACAGCTCGCTCTCCAGCAGCCCCTCCGGAATCGCCGCGCAGTTCACCGCTACCAGCGGCCCGTCCGTCCTCGGGCTCTGCGCGTGAATCGCCCGGGCCACCAATTCCTTGCCCGTGCCGGACTCGCCCAGCACCAGCACCGTGGCGGTGGAAGGCGCCACCTTGCGCACGCGCTCGAAGACCTCGCGCATCGCCGCGCAGCTTCCCACCATGCCGCTCACCGGGTGCGCCTGCTCCACCTCGCGCTTCAGCGCCGCGTTCTGCCGCGCCAGCTTCCCCTCGCGCAGCACCCGCTCCACCTGCATCAGCAACTCGTCGTGGTCGAACGGCTTCGCGATGTAGTCCACCGCGCCCAGCTTCATCGCGTCCACCGCGGACTTCACCGTGGCGTAGCTCGTCATGATGAGCACCGGCACGCCCGGGCACAGCGCAATCACCTCCGTCCCCGGCGCTCCCGGCAGCCGCAGGTCCGACAGCACCAGGTCGAACGAGTCCAGCGCGTAGTCGGCCGATGCCTCCTGCACGCTGCCCGCCTCGGACACGTCATGCCCCGCGCGCACCAGCAGGCGGCGCAGCTCCGTGCGGATGATGGGCTCGTCCTCGATGACCAGGATGCGACTCATGCCAGGGCTCCCCGTCCGGTCTGGACTCCCAGCGGCTCCGGCAGGCTCACCGTCACGCTGGTGCCTCCTCCGGGGCGGCTGTCCACCTGCATGGCCCCTCCATGCTCCCGCACGATTCCCGCCACCAGCGCCAGCCCCAGCCCCGTGCCCTCGCCCGGCTGCTTCGTCGTGAAGAAGGGCTCGAAGATGCGCTGGGTCAGCTCTCGCGGAACGCCGGCGCCCCGGTCCAGCACCCGCAGGTGGACGCCCCCGCCGTCAACCTCCGCCACCAGCTCCACCAGCGCGCCGTCGGGCGAGGCGTCGATGGCGTTGGTCAGCAGATTCACCAGCACCTGCTCCAGCCGCTGCGCATCGCCCAGCACCTCCAGCCCCTCCGGGCAGCGGTGCTCGAAGCGCAGCCCCCGGTCCTTCCGCGTGCCGCGTGCCAGCCTCGCCAGCTCCACGGACTCCGTCAGCAGGGGCGCCACCGAGACTCGCGTGAAGGGGCGCGCCTCGCCGCCCGCCGTGCCAGCGTGGCTGAAGCCCACCAGCGCCCGGACAATCGCGTCGATGCGCCGGCACTGCTGGAGAATGAGCCCCACGCGCTCGCGCACCGCCTCCGCGTCGTCCAACTCGTACTTGAGGTTCTGCGCGAGGCTGGCAATCGCCGTCAGCGGGTTGCCAATCTCGTGCGCCACACCCGCCGCCACCCGGCCCAGCGAAGCCAGCCGGTCCTGGTGCGCCAGCCGCGCGTCCACCGCCTTGCGCTCCGTCAGGTCCTCCACCAGCAGCGCCATGCCCTCGGACGCGCTGCCCCGCTCCTCCGCCGCCGACAGCCGCGAGCGGTGCAGGCGCAGCACGCGCTCGCCTCCCGCCACGGTGACACGCGCCTCGGTGTCCTCCTCCGCGCCGGCCGCGAAGCCGGACAGCAGCGGCCCCCAGGGCCCCGGCAGCGCCGCGAGCAGGTGGCCCCGCACCGCGCCCGCCTCCACGCTCGCCAGTTGCTCCAGCGCCGCGTTCCAGATGACCACTTCGCCGTCCGGCCCCACCGCGCACACGCCCAGCGGCAGGTCCTCGAGGATGCGCCGCAGGTAGCGCCGCACCGCCTCCAGCGCATGGACGGGTCCACCCTGCATGCTTCGCGCGTCCCGCAGCAGCTCCTCCACGAAGCGCAGCTGCTCCGCCAGCGCGGTGCGCGCCTCCGGCTCCAGCCGCAGCGCCTCCTCCACCGTCAGTCGCGCCAGCACCGGGCCGAGAAGCCCCGACAGGTTGCGCTCCACGCCGTCGCGCAGCCGGCGCAACTCCGCGGGCCGCCGCTCGTCAGGGGGCAGGCCCAGCGAGGCCAGCGCCCGGTCCACCTCCGCCGCCGCGGCTTCCTTGCCCAGCAGCGGCTCCAGGCTCCGGCGGAACTCCTCCGGCGAGCCCGCCACCACGCCGCCCGAGGCCAGCGCGGGCGCCTCGCGCGTGCAGGCCCGCGCTGCCTCCGCCTCCCGCGCCGACTGCCGCGTGGCCAGCGACACCGCCACGAAGGCCAGCACGTTGAGCGTCAGCGACGCGAAGGTGGAGAACCCCCACGGCTCGTCCGAGGGGAAGCCGAGCAGCCCCGCCACCCGCCGCGTCCACGCCACCACGCCGGGCGAGGCCCACAGCGGCACCACCAGCGTCACCGCCCACGTGGCCGCGCCGACGCTCAACCCCGAGAGCAGCCCCGCCCGCGTGCCGCGCTTCCAGAAGAGCAGCCCCAGCACGCCCGGGGCGAACTGCGCCACCGCGACGAAGGACACGAGCCCCAGGTCCACCAGCCCCGTGCTGCGCGTGTCCAGCAGCCGGTAGAAGCCGTAGCCCGCCAGGATGATGATGGCGATGAGCAGCCGCCGCGCCCACAAGAGCCAGCCATACAGGTGCGGCTGGCCGCGCGCGTAGCCCAGGGGCAGCACCAGGTGCGTGAGGCACATGGGCGCCAGCGCGAGTGTGGTGACGATGACCATGGCGCTCGCCGCGGACACGCCGCCCAGGAAGGCCACCAGCGCGAGCCCCGTGGCCCCGCGCGACGCCGGCACCCCCAGCACGTGGAAGTCCGCGGGCCAGGGCAGCCCCACCGCGTCGCCGCTCCACAGCAGCACCGGCACGAACAGGTTCATCACCAGGAGCAGCAGGGGCAGCGCCCAGGTGGCGGTGGCCCACCCGTCCTTCTCTGGAGCCTCGGTGAAGGCCACGTGGTAGCTGCGCGGCGTCAGGAAGGCCGCAGCGCAGGACAGCACCAGCAGCGGCGCCCAGGATGCGTCCCGGGCCGGGCGCTGGAGCCCGTCCACCGCCTCCGGGTGCGCGTCCAGCCACGCCATCAGCCCGTCCACGCCGCCGAACACGGAGGACACCGCCCACAGGCCCACTGCCATGAGCGCCACCACCTTCACCGCGGACTCGAAGGCGATGGCCAGCATCAGCCCCTCGTGCCGCTCGCGCGGGGTGAGGTGTCGCGCGCCGAAGAGGACGGAGAATCCGGTCAGCACCGCGCAGAAGCCCAGGCCCACCAGCGTGGGCGACGCGGAGGGGCTGAGCACCTTCGCGGACTCCACGACGGCGCGCACCTGCAGCGCCAGGTACGGCAGGCTTCCGGCCAGCATGAACAGCGTCACCGCCGTGCCGGTGGACTGGCCCGGGTAGCGGAAGGCCAGCACGTCCGCCAGCGACGTGAGCTGCAGCTCACGCGTCAGCCGCAGCAGCGGCCGCCACAGCACGGGGCTCAGCAGGCACGCCAGCGTGACGCCCAGGTAGATGCCCAGGTAGCGGAAGCCGTGCCGCGCCGCGTACCCCACGCTGCCGAAGTAGGACCACGACGTGGCGTACACGCCCAGCGCCAGCGAGTAGACGAGCGGGTGCTGGGTGATGCGCGCGGGGATGACGCCCCGCTCGGCCGCGTAGGCCACGAGGAAGAGGACGAGCAGGTACGCGACGGACGCCGCGACGAGCGGGCCCAGCTCAAGCGTCATGGTCGCCGCTCCGCCAGGCCACCCAGCCTCCCAGGGCGATGACGCCCAGCCAGACGAGGAAGGGCAGGTAGCCGGGCGCGCCCTCCGCCAGCCACAGCCGGCGCAGCGGAGAGCCGAAGACGAGCACCGCGATGGCGAAGACGAGCAGCGACGGCATGGCCGGCGCGTCGGGCTCGGAGGGGCGCTTCATGCCGCGAAGGATAGCAGGCGACGCACTTTCGGGAGCGGCCCGGGCGGCTTGTCTCCATGCTCGGAGTAGCATTCCTCCGAGCAGGGGCTCGAACATGCCGGGAGTGCAGGCGGTATGAGGCTGGAGAAGGATGCGAACGGATGGACGGCCCGGGCCCGGCCCACGGGGCGGTGGCGCCCTGTCTCGGCGGGGCTCCTGGGCGTATGGCTCGTCGGCTGGACGCTGGCAGAGCTGTTCGGTCTGTTCGCGCTGGGCGTCATGGTCCACGACCTGGTGCTGCCCGTCCCGCTGGTGGGCGTCGCCAGGGGTCATCCCTTGAGCTCGGTGCTGACGCTGCTCGTCACCGTCGCGTGGGCGCTCCTGTGGACGGCGGCGGGAGTGTCCTCCTGGCGCGCGTTCCTGTGGATTGTCTCCAGCGAGGAGCGACTCGCCTTCAATCGCGAGGGCCTGACGCGGTGGTGGAGGCTGGGGCCGTGGCGCTCGGAGCGCCAGGTGGGACGCGACGAGCTGGTGGACCTGGAGCCGGAGGGCCCGAGCGGCGCACTGGTGGCGAGCCTCACCAGCGGCGAGCAGGTGGAGTTGGTCCGGAACGCCTCCGTGGAGGAGCGCCGCGCGCTGGCGGACCGGCTGAGAGAGCTGTTCCGACTCGCGGCGGACCCGGGGGACATCGCGAACATCACCCCCGCGGGCTGGGAGCTGGCAGGCGGCCCGGAGGGCGCTGCCGTTCTTCGCCCCTCGCGCCGCGCTCGCAGTCGGGCGACGTGGGGGTGGGGCTCCGCCGCGCTCTACCTGGGCGTGGGCGCAGTCCTTCTGGCGTGGCGGCTGCTCGCCGATGGAGGCGACCGGACGGGCACGCTCATCGCCTGGGGCCTGGGGACGCTGGCGGTGCTGGCGGGAGTGAAGGCCTCGCGTGGCAGGCACGGGCGGGAGCAGTGGTGGGTCCAGCAGGGCGCGCTCGTCCGCATCACTCACGGCCTCTTCCACACCGGACACACGCGCTACGCACTCCCGAAGCTCTCTGTCGAGCGGACCGTGGACAGCGACGGAGCCGTGGACTTCACCCTCTGGGTTCGTGCGGCCAACGAGCACCGGCGTGTGCAGACCGCGTCCGGCTCTCCGCGCGCCTCGCTGCACCTGGGGCTCTGGCTCGCGCGACGGCTCGGCGTGACGCTCCAGTTGGTGCCTCCGGACCTGGGGCCGGAAGGGATGCCGGCGAAGCGGTGAGTCGCGGCCCCCCGTAGCCCACCCCCGGCCCGGGCTGATAATCCAGGAGGCACATGGCGGACGTCCCTCCCTTCTCCGAGCTCTCCCAGTTCACGTTGGACCGGCCGTCGCTCCGGCTGCTCCCGGAGTCCTTCTGCCGGCGCAACAAGGTGGCGGTGCTGGGCCGCGTGGACCCGGCCGCGCACGCCACGCCGGTGACGGTGGGCATGGTCCAGCCGGACAACCGCGTCATCCTCGAGCTCATCGGCGACTTCCTCCGGCGCCCGCTCCAGCCCGTGCACCTCAACCACTACGAGGTGGAGTCCGCGCTGGAGGTGGGCTTCGGCGCGGGGCCTCGCATCACCGCGGACCTCACGCTCAAGGCCCGCGTGCCGCTGTCCGAGGACCCGTCCGCCGTGGAGCTGGTGGAGCACGTGCTCGCCACCGCCGTGGAGCTCAAGGCGTCCGACATCCACGTGGAGGGCTACTTCGACGACGTGGACCTGCGCTATCGCATCGACGGCATCCTCCACCAGTCGTACACGGACATCGACCCGCGCTCTCTGCCGGAGGTGGTCAGCCGCATCAAGCTGCTCGCCGGGCTGGACATCACCGAGCGCCGCCGCCCGCAGGACGGCCGCCTCCGCGCGCTCCTGGAGGGCGCTGACGGGCGCAAGCTGGTGGACTACCGCGTCAGCGTGGTGCCCAGCCCCGTGGGCGAGGACGTGGTCATCCGCATCCTCGACTCCAGCGTGGGCCTGGTCCCCGTGGAGAAGCTGGGCATGGCCCCGGCCATGCAGACGCTCTTCCTCCAGCTCCTGTGCAACCCGGAGGGACTGGTGCTCGTCACCGGGCCCACGGGCAGCGGCAAGACGACGACGCTGTACTCGGCGCTGGCCCGGCTCAACGACGGCCGCAGGAAGATCATCACCGCCGAGGACCCCATCGAGTACTACGTCCCCAAGGTGAACCAGAAGCAGGTGACGCAGCAGATGCCGCACGCGACGCTGCTGCGCGCCATGCTCCGTCAGGACCCCAACGTCATGCTGGTGGGCGAGGTCCGTGATTTGGAGACGGGCAGCATGGCCCTCACCGCGGCGGCCACCGGCCACGTGGTGCTGGGCACGCTGCACACCGCGGACGCGGTGGGCGCGGTGGCGCGGCTGCGCGGGCTGAAGCTGGACGACGTGGACATCAGCGACTCGTTGCTGGCGGTGCTGGCCCAGCGACTGGTGCGCCGCATCTGCGAGCAGTGCGTGGAGCCCGTCCCGCCCACCGCGGAGCAGGAGGCGCTCCTCGGCCGGCTGCTGAAGGGCGTGTTGCCGCACGCGGGGCGCGGCTGCGAGGCGTGCCACCACACCGGCTACAAGGGGCGTCTGGGCATCTTCGAGCTGTTGCTGGTGGACCCGGACCTCCAGGACCTCATCGCCCGGGGCGCGCCTACCGTGGAGCTGCGCCGCCACGCGCGGGCGCACGGACTGCGCACGCTGGTGCACGACGCGCTGGACAAGGTGTCCGCTCGCGAGACGACGCTCGCGGAGCTGGTGCGCGTGGTGCCGTACCGCCACATCCTGTCCACCCGCGACGAGGAGCAGGACGCCGGGTAGGATGCCGGCCTCGAAACGAGGGTGGGGGACCAGGCCATGCTGACCGTCCAGGAATTGCGAGCGCTGAGCAGGCGGTTGACTGAACCGTTCTTCTGCCGGCAGGTGGGGCCCTTCGTGCTGGTGCAGAAGCCGCCCAGCCCGGTGATGGCGCAGCTCGCGCTGAAGATGGGCGCGGCCCGCACGACGATGGCGCGAGACATTCCCAGCCTGGAGCGCCAGCAGGTGGCCCTCTGGCTGCACTTCGACGCGCTCACCGTGGCCACGCTGCCGCCGGTGGACGGGCAGGACGTGCTCACCGTGGGCCGCCAGCCGGACTGCGACCTGGTCGTCAACGAGCCTTCCGTCTCCAAGCGCCACGCGCAGCTGTGCTGGCACGGCCCCGCGGCGGGCTGCACGCTGGTGGACCTCAAGTCGAGCAACGGCACCTTCATCAATGCGAAGGAGCTGGCGCCGGGCGGCGAGCTGCACGTGCGGGACGGCGACCTGCTGGGCTTCGGCGACGCGACGTTCGCCTACCTGCTCGCGCCGTCCTTCTACGCGAAGCTGCAGCGCCTGGCTTTGTGAGACTCCGAGCCTGGGGCCCCTCCCGTTCCCAGCGCATCGGGGCTACCTGAGAAGCATGGAGCGGAAGGGATGATGCAGGCGGCCAGACACGGGGAGGCACGGCACCTCGCAGGCGCCTGGTGGCTCAAGGGCCCGGCGTCCGGAGAGCCCGGGGCACCGGAGGCCAAGGCCGAGGAGGCCCTGGAGACGCGCGAGCCCGAGGCACCGCTGTGCTGCGCGCGCTGTGGCCATCCCGTGACACGCGAGCGCCACCGCATCCCCATCAACAGCCGGCACGAGCACACGCGCGTCAACCCGTTCGGCATCGTCTTCCACTTCGGGTGCTTCGCGCAGGCGGAGGGCTGCGCCGTGGACGGACCGCCCACGGCCGAGGCTACGTGGTTCCCCGGATACGCCTGGCAGGTGGCGCACTGTGCCGCCTGTGGCACGCACCTGGGCTGGGCCTTCCGAGGCGCGGGTGACTTCTTCGGGCTGCTGCTGGACAGGCTGACCCTGCCGTCCTGAGCGTGCTACGCACTCCAGAGCGCAACGGAACGCATCGGGAGGGGATGCAACGTGGACACGACACCTGGGGACTACGGGTCTCCGCGAGACGAGCAGGAGCTGGCGGCGGCCGCGGACATCATGGTGCAGTCGTATGCGATGGCGCCGGCGGCGGCGACCACCTGGACGCAGCGAGTGGGCGCGTCGAGCCTGCGGCTGATACGCGAGGGAGGCCGTGTCGCGGGGACGCTCGTCTTCATTCCCATGGGGCAGTGGTACGGCGGGCGCAACGTGCCCATCGTGGGCATCGGCGGAGTGGGCGTGTCCCCGGTGCACCGCGGCCAGGGCACCGCCACCCGGCTGATGCAGAACGTGCTGCGCGAGGCCCGCGCGACGGGGGCGCCGCTGTCCACGCTCTATCCCGCCACGCAGCCGCTCTACCGGCGCGTGGGCTACGAGCACTCCGGCGCGCGGTACGAGGTGCGTCTCCAGGTTCCCATGCTGAACGTGAGCGAGCGCACCCTGTCCTTGCGGCCCATCGAGGCCAAGGACGAGGCGGCCATCGCCGCGGGCTACCAGCGCTCCGCCCAGGCGCGGCAGGGCTGGCTGGCCCGTGGCCCCTATGTGTGGAGCCGCGTGTACGCCCCGCGCGACGGGACGGCGACGGGCTACCTCGTGGAGGGTGCGTCCGGTGTGGAGGGGCATCTGTTCGTCGTGCGCAAGTCGCTCGCGGGGTGGAAGCAGGAGCTGTTCCTGTCGGACATCGTGGCCAACACGCCCGCGGCGGCGCGGCGCATCCTGAGCTTCCTGGGCGACCACCGCTCCCTGGTGTCGGAGGCCGTGTGGTACGGCGGGACGGATGACCCGTTGCTCATGATGGTGCGCGAGCAGACGTACACGGTGAAGCTGGACATGCACTGGATGGTGCGGGTGCTGGACGTGGCGAAGGCGCTGGAGGCGCGCGGCTGGCCGGCGGGGCTGTCCGGGGCGCTGCACCTGGAGGTGGAGGACGACCTCTTCCCGGAGAACCGAGGGCGCTTCGTGCTGGAAGTCTCGGACGGCGCGGCGCGCGTGCGGAAGGGTGGGGACGGGAGCCTGCGGTTGGGTGTGAGCGGCCTGGCCCCGCTCTACACGGGCTACCAGTCCGCCGAGGCGCTGCGGATGGCGGGCCTGCTGGAGGCGGATGACGCCACGGTGCGCGCGGCGGTGTCCCTGTTCTCCGGCCCGCAGCCGACCATCCGCGACATGTTCTGAAGCGGCGTGCGCTCGCTCGGTTGGTGCGAGCCTGCCCCAGTGCCGAGGAGGGAGCTGCCCTGGTTTCCCAGGGCAGCCCAGCGACACGTCATCAATCCTGGTTCTCTTCTTGCTGCGCTCTGGCCTTCGCGATCAACTTCGCGAGCTTCTTGTTGCCAGTCTGAAGCGCGAGGGCCTGTTCGAAGGACTCCAGCGCGACGTCCTCGGCCCCATCCCGCTCCAGGAAGAACTCGCCGAGGCGGATCATCGTCGCGACGTTCTTCGGATCGAGCCGGATGATTTCCCTGAGGACCTGCTCGAGGTCCTCGAGCGTCAGGTCGAGCTCCGAGTCGTCGGGGTCCATGTCGAGGAGGGTCTCCTCGAGGCGGTCAGCCGCCGCGAGCAGGCGCTCCATCTCCGTTTGAGCGGCCGGCTTCTTCTTCGCGGCCGGCTTCTTCTTCGCGGCCGGCTTCTTCTTCGCGGCCGGCTTCTTCTTCGCGGCCGCCGGCTTCTTCTTCGCGGCCGCCGGCTTCTTCTTCGCGGCCGCCGGCTTCTTCCTGGCGGGAGTGGACTTCTTCGCGGCCTTGGACTTCTTCGCTGCCATGGGGGTCAACCCTGGTCGGAGGTTCGAGGATGGGCGGGCCGTCCCCCCCGGACTTCACGGCGGGTGACAGGCCGCCAGGTTCGCGGTGCCGGACCCATTGTGGCGTATTCTTGACCTTCTGACAGGGGCGGAACTTCCGGGTTTTCCCTGTCCACGCCATCGACCATGCACGCGCCCCGAACCCTCATCGATCTCCTTGAAGAGCGAAGCCTCTCGCGCGCCGAGCACACCCTCTACACATTCCTGGAGGACGGAGCCGGGGAGGGCACCACGCTGACGCGCGGCGCGCTGTACACGCAGGCCCGGCGCATCGGCGCGGCCCTGCAGGCGCTGGCTCCCGCGGGTGAGCGCGCGGTGTTGCTGTACCCGCCGGGCGCGGAGTATCTCGCCGGCTTCTTCGGGTGCCTCTTCTCCGGCCTGGTGGCCGTGCCCGCCTATCCGCCGGACCCGGCGCGGCTGGAGCGCACGCTGCCGCGACTGCGCGCCATCATCGACGACTCGCGCGCCACGGTGGTGCTCACCACCTCCTTCATCGCCTCCATGGTGGAGGTGCTCTTCGAGAGCGCGCCAGACTTGAAGTCGCTGCGCTGGGTGGCCACGGACACGCTGGAGGAGGGGAGCGAGTCCGCGTGGCGCAAGCCGGAGGTGACGGCGGACTCGCTGGCCTTCCTCCAGTACACGTCGGGGTCCACCGGCTCACCAAAGGGCGTGGTGCTGAGCCACTCCAATCTGCTGAGCAACCTGGAGCTGATTCGGGGCGCGTTCGGCACGCGGGATGACAGCGTGGGCGTCATCTGGCTGCCGCCCTACCATGACATGGGGCTCATCGGCGGCATCCTGGTGCCGCTGTATCAAGGCTTCCACACCGCGCTGATGTCGCCGCTGGAGTTCCTCAAGCGGCCGCGCTTCTGGCTGGAGACGCTGACTCGGTTTGGCGGCACCATCAGCGGCGGTCCCAACTTCGCCTTCGAATTGTGCGTGCGCCGCATTCCCCCCGCCGAGCGCGAGGGGCTCGACCTGAGCCGCTGGGAGGTGGCCTTCTGCGGCGCGGAGCCCATCCGCGCCGAGACGCTGGAGCGCTTCACCGACGCCTTCGGGCCCTGGGGCTTCCGGCGCGAGGCCTTCTATCCCTGCTACGGACTGGCCGAGGCCACGCTCATCGTCTCCGGTGGCGCGAAGGAGGCGCCGCCCCGGCTGCGCGAGGTGGACACCGCCGCGCTGGAGAAGGGACGCGCGGAGCCGCCGAGGGGCGAGGCCCGGACGCTGGTCGGCTGCGGCGGCTCGCTGCCGGGGCACCGCCTGCTCGTGGTGGACCCCGACCTGCAGCGCATCTGCGCGGAGGGGGAGGTGGGCGAAATCTGGGTAAGTGGGCCCAGTGTGGCCGGTGGCTACTGGCAGCGGCCGTTCGAGTCGCAGAGCGTCTTCGCGGCGCGGACCAACAAGGGCGAAGGGCCCTTCCTTCGCACCGGAGACCTGGGCTTCCTCGACGAGGGCGAGCTGTACGTCACGGGACGGCGCAAGGAGTTGCTCATCCTCCGGGGGCGCAATCTCTATCCGCACGACCTGGAGCTGACGGTGGAGCGCAGCCACCCGGCGCTGCGGCCCGGGTGCGGAGCCACCTTCAGCATCGAGGTGGACGGTGAAGAGCGGCTGGTGGTGGTGCAGGAGGTGGACGCGCGCAAGGTGACGGGGTCGATGGAGGATGTGGCGGGCTCCATCCGGCAGCGACTGGCGGAGACGCACGAGGTGCTGCCGCACGCGCTGGCGCTCATCGAGCCCGGCAGCCTGCCCAAGACGTCCAGCGGCAAGGTGCAGCGGCGCGCGTGCCGGGCCGCCTTCCTCGCTGGGGAGCTGCGCGAGGTGTACGCGTGGAGCGTGGCGCTCGGTGAGTCGGCTCCGCGTGCCGTGGCTTCGGAGGAGGTCGCGCCCGAGGTGCCGGTGGAGCGCGTGGTGGCCTCCGACGAGCCCGACACCGTGCGGAACGTCTCGGTCGAGCTGCCCGTCTCGGCGCGTGAGGGCTCGGCGACTGCTGCCCCGGTCGAGATCGCCGAAGCGGCTCCCGTTGAGACATCACCTGCGAGTCATCCGGAGGCCGCGACGGCTGCGGCGTCCGGGAGTGCCGTGTCCGCGCCGGCCGAGGTGTCACCCGCGAATCATTCGGACCCGGCGCCTGCTGCCGCGCGGGAGGCGCTGCTGGCGCGGGTCCTCGCGCGCGTGGCGGCCCGCATGGGCGTGCGCGTGGAGACGGTGGATGCGGAGGCGCCGCTCACCCGCTACGGCCTGGACTCACTGGCCGCGGTGGAGCTGGCGCACGCCCTGGAGAAGGACCTGGGCGTGGCGCTGCCCGTGGAGTTGCTGCTGAGCGGCGCGAGCGCGTCGGAGCTGGCGCGGGAGCTCGACGCCCGGCGCTCGGCGGCGGGGATGCTTCCGCCCATTCCCCGCGTGTCACGGACCGGCGCCCTGCCGCTGTCCTTCGCGCAGCAGCGGCTCTGGTTCCTCGACCGGCTGGAGCCGGCCAGCGCCTTCTACAACGTGCCCGTCGTCTCGCGGTTGGAGGGACGGCTGGACACGCCGGCACTGGAGCGTGCCCTCCAGGCGCTGGTGCAGCGGCACGAAGCGCTTCGCACCGTGTTCGTCGAGGAGCAGGGCGAGCCCGTTCAACGCATTCGCGACTCGCTGTCCCTGCCGCTCGCGCTGGTCGACCTGCGCTCGCTGTCTGGGAAGCTGCGTGAGGCGGAGGTGCTCCGGCTCTCCGCGGAAGAGGCCCGGTGTCCGTTCGACCTGGCCCAGGGGCCACTGCTGCGGGCCGTGCTGCTGCGCGAGGACGACGAGCGGCACGTGCTGCTGCTCACGCTGCACCACATCATCGCGGACGGCTGGTCCATGCGCGTCCTGGTGCGCGAGCTGGCGGAGCTCTACGAGGGCTTCAACTCCGGTCGCACGCCCGCGCTGCCCGATCTTCCGTTGCAGTACGCCGACTATGCGGCGTGGCAGCGTGAGTGGCTGCGCGGCGAGCGGCTCGAAGACCTCCTCGGCTGGTGGCGCACGCACCTGGCGGGCGCGCCCCCCGTGCTGGAGCTTCCGACGGACCGTCCCCGTCCGAAGACGCAGTCCTACCGTGGCGCGCACGTGTCGCGGCGGATGGAGGGGCCTGACTGGGAGCGCGTGAAGGCGCTGGCCTGGCGCGAGGGCACCACCCCGTTTGTCACGCTTCTGGCCGGCTTCCAGGTGCTGCTGCACCGCTACACCGGCCAGGATGACCTCGTGGTGGGCGTGGACACCGCGCACCGGAGCCGCGCGGAGACCGCGGACCTCATCGGACTGTTCGTCAACCAGCTCCCGCTGCGTGGGGACCTCTCCGGAGACCCGAGCTTCCGCGAACTGCTCGCGCGCCTGCGGCCCGTGACGCTGGACGCCTGGGCGCACCAGGACCTGCCCTTCGACGAGCTGGTGCGCGGCCTCAACCCCGAGCGCAGCCTCGCGCATGCGCCGGTGTTCCAGGTGAAGCTGGTGCTCCAGGACGCCACGCCCGCGCCGCTGCGGCTACCAGGGCTGTCACTGGACAGCGCGCTGGGGGACACGGGCGCCACCAAGCTCGACCTCACGCTGTCCGTCACCGACACCGCCAGCGGCCTGGAGCTGCTGTGCGAGTACGCCACCGACCTCTTCGACGCGGACACCGTCGGTCGCATGCTGGGACACCTGGGCGCCCTGCTCACGGAGGCCGCCGCCGCGCCGGAGCGCCGCATCTCCGAGCTGCAGCTGCTCTCGGAGGCGGAGCGCCGCCGCGCGCTGGAGGAGTGGAGCCACACCACGCCTGCGATACCTGACGCCTGCGCGCACCACCTCTTCGAGGAACAGGTGCGCCGCACGCCGGACGCCTCCGCTGTCTCGACGGGAGACCGCACGCTGACGTACCGGGAGCTGGACGCCCGCGCCAACCAGCTCGCGTGGCACCTGCGCGCCTCCGGTGTTGGCCCCGACGTGGTGGTGGGCGTGCATCTGGAGCGCACGCCGGAGCTGGTGGTGGCGCTGCTCGGAGTGCTCAAGGCGGGCGGAGCCTTCCTGCCGCTGGACACAAGTTATCCACCCGCGCGGCTGGAGCTGATGCTGCGCGAGGCCCGCGTGCCAGTGCTCGTCACCCGCGAGGAGCTGGCCGACCGGCTGCCCTCGCATGGCGAGCTGCTGGTGCTGATGGACTCGGAGCGCGCCGCGCTGGAGCGCCAGCCTGAGACGGCATTGACGCCCGCGCCGGACGTCACGCCCGCGCACCTCGCCTACGTCATCTTCACCTCCGGCTCCACGGGGACGCCGAAGGGGACGCTGCTTCCGCACCAGGGGCTGAGCAACACCGCCTGCGCCATGCGTGACGCACTGAGACTGCGCGCCGGTCAGCGCATGTTGCAGATCGCGGCCATCGGCTTCGATGCCTCGGTGTCGGAGGTCTTCGCCACGCTGCTCTCCGGCGCGGAGCTGTGCCTCGCCGCGCCCGAGTCGCTGTTGCCCGGGCCTCCGCTGCAGCAGGTGCTCACAGAGCGCGGCATCACCACGCTGCAAGCCACGCCCACGTCGCTGGCCCCGCTGGAGCCGGAGGCGCTGCCCGGCCTGGCCGTCGTGGCCTCCGTCGGAGAGGCGTGCACCCCCGCGCTGGCCGCACGGTGGAAGCCCGGCCGCCGCTTCCTCAACGCCTACGGCCCCACCGAAGTCTCCATCTGCGCCACCATCGACCTGGACGTGGACCCGCTCCGGCCCTCCATCGGCCGCGCCCTTGCCGGTGCCCGCGTGTACGTGCTGGACGCGCGGATGGCGCCGGTGCCTCCGGGCGTGCTGGGCGAGCTGTACGTGGGCGGCCCGGGAGTGGCCCGGGGCTACCTGCACCGCCCCGCGCTCACCGCCGAGCGCTTCGTGCCGGACCCTTTCTCCACGACGCCCGGAGCAAGGCTCTACCGCACCGGGGACCTGGTGCGCCCGCTGGCGGATGGACGGCTGGAGTTCCTCGGCCGGCGTGATGCACAGGTGAAGGTGCGCGGCGTGCGGGTGGAGCCCGGCGAGGTAGAGGCCGCGCTGGCCCAGTACCCCGGCGTGCAGCAGTCCGTCGTGGTGGCGCGCGAGGAGCGCCTGGTGGCGTACGTCGTCACCACCGAGGCCCTGGAGCCCGCGGCACTGAGGCGCTTCCTCAAGGAGCGGCTCCCGGAGGTGCTGGTGCCCTCCGCGTACGTGAAGCTGGACGCGCTGCCGCTCACTCCGGGCGGCAAGGTGGACCGGCAGGCGCTGCCGTCGCCCGAGTCGGTGCGTCCGGCGCGCGAGTCCGCCGCCGCCGAGCCCCACTCGGAGTTGGAGCAGCGCATCGCCGAGGTCTGGGCGCGGGCGCTCCAGGTGCAGCATGTCGGGCTGCACGACCACTTCTTCGATGACCTGGGCGGCAGCTCGCTGCTGGTGGTGAAGGCCAGCACGCACCTGCGCGAGGCGCTGGGCCGGGACATCCCCATCACCCACTTCTTCGAGCACCCCACCGTGCACGGGCTCGCCGCGCGCCTGGAGCGGGAGCAGCGCCCCGAGCCCGTCCTCACGAAGGCACCCGAGCGCAAGGACCTGACGGACGCGGGCTCCGGCGACATCGCCATCATCGGCATGGCCGGCCGCTTCCCGGGGGCCGCGGACCTGGACGCCTTCTGGCGCAACCTGCGCGGCGGCGTGGAGTCCATTCGCCGCTTCTCGCCTGAAGAGCTGGAGTCGTCACCGCTGTTCCCCGACTCGCTGCGAAGCCACCCGGAGTTCGTTCCCGCGGGCGGCATCCTCGAAGGCGCCGACGGCTTCGATGCGCGCTTCTTCGAGGTGTCCCCGCGCGAGGCCCAGTGGATGGACCCGCAGCAGCGGCTCTTCCTCCAGTGCGCGTGGAATGCGCTGGAGGACGCCGGCTATGACCCGGAGCGCTCCGAGGGACTCATCTCGCTGTATGCCGGCGCGGGCTCGTCGGGCGGGCACATGCTGTCGCTGCTCGGCCAGACGCGGAAGGACCCGGCCTCGCTGTTCGAGGCGCTGGGCACCACGCTGGGTGAGAATGCCGCCACCAAGACGGCCTACAAGCTGAAGCTCGGCGGTGAGAGCCTCAACGTCTACACCGCGTGCTCCACCGGCCTCGTCGCCGTGCACCTGGCCTGCCGCAGCCTGCGCATGGGGGACTCGGACGTGGCGCTGGCCGGCGCGGTGAAGGCGTCGCTGCCGCAGCGCACCGGGTACCTCTACCAGGAGGGGATGATTCTCTCTCCCGACGGGCACTGCCGCGCCTTCGACGCGCGCGCCCGGGGCACCGTCCTGAGCAGCGGCCTGGGCGTGGTGGTGCTCAAGCGGCTCGACGAGGCGCTGCGCGACGGGGACCGCGTCTACGCGGTCATCAAGGGCTCCGCGCTCAACAACGACGCGGACGCGAAGGTCAGCTACGCGGCGCCCAGCGTGCAGGGGCAGCGCGAGGTGATTGCCCGGGCGCTGTCCGCCGCGGGCGTGGACGCCTCCAGCATCGGCTACGTGGAAGCGCACGGCACCGGCACCCCGCTGGGGGACCCGATAGAGATTGCCGCGCTGACCCGCGCCTATCGCACGCACACCGACCGGACGGGCTTCTGCGCCATCGGTTCGGTGAAGACGAACATCGGCCACCTGGACACGGCGGCGGGCATCGCCGGCCTCATCAAGACGGCGCTCGCGCTGCACCACGGCGAGCTGCCCCCGAGCCTCCACTTCGAGCGGCCCAACCCGGAGATCGACTTCGAGAAGAGCCCCTTCTTCGTGAACACCACCCTGCGCCCCTGGCAGCGGGGCACGGAGCCGCGCAGGGCGGGCGTCAGCTCCTTCGGCATCGGCGGCACCAATGCGCACCTCGTGCTGGAAGAGGCGCCACTGCGCGCGAAGGGGAAGGACAGCCCGCGTGAGCGTCAGCTTGTCACGCTGTCCGCCCGCACCGCCTCCGCGCTGGAGGCGATGTCGCGCGAACTCGCGGACCACGTGGAGGCGCGCCCGGAGGTGGACCTCGCGGACCTGGCCTTCACCCGGGCCATGGGCCGCAAGGGCTTCGAGTTCCGCCGCACGGTGATTGCCCGGGACACCGCCGGCCTGGCGCGGACGCTGCGCAAGACGGGCACCGTCTTCCAGGTGAAGGACCTGGAGGAGGCCCGCTCCGCGCGCGTGGCCTTCCTCTTCCCCGGCCAGGGCGCGCAGTCCGTCCGCATGGCGCAGGGCCTCTACACGTCCGAGCCCGCCTTCCAGCAGGAGCTGGACGCCTGCCTCGCGCTCCTACCGGGCGCGGGACTGAAAGAAGATTTGCGGCTGGTGCTCTTCCCCGCGCCGGGCGCGGAGGCGCTCGCGGAGGCGAAGCTCGTCGAGCCCCGCTTCGCGCTGCCCGCGCTGCTGTCGGTGGAGTACGCGCTGGCGCGGATGTGGATGGTCTTCGGCTTCAGGCCCTCCGCGATGCTGGGGCACAGCTTCGGTGAGTACACGGCGGCGTGTCTGTCCGGGGTGTTGTCCCTGGAGGACGCGCTGCGGCTCGCCGTGGTTCGCGGTGAGCTGATGTCGCGGCTGCCGCCCGGCGGCATGCTCGCGGTGGGGCTGTCCTCGGAGGAGCTGATTCCGCAGCTTCCCCCCGAGCTGGAAGTGGCCGCCTTCAATGGCCCGTTCCGCTGCGTGGTCTCCGGTCCGTTGGCGCCGCTGGAGGACCTGGAGCGTGAGCTCGCCGGCCGCAGCGTGGCCATGCTGCGGCTCTCCGCGGCCCATGCCTTCCACTCGCGCGCGGTGGAGCCGCTGATGCCCGAGCTGGAGCGGGCGGTATCCGGCCTCACGCTGCGGGCCCCGTCCATCCCGTACGTCTCCAGCCTCACGGGGACGTGGATTCACGCCGACGAGGCGATGTCGCCGCGCTACTGGGCCCGGCAGATGCGCGAGCCCGTCCGCTTCACCGCGGGCATGGACTCGCTGATGAAGTGGGGCTGCGGCTGGTTCATCGAGGCCGGCCCGGACCAGCACCTCAGCTCGCTGGCGCGCATCCGGCTGCGCACCGAGCGTCATGCACTGGTGGTCGCCTCGCTCCCGAAGAGCGGGTCCACCACCTCGGACGGGAGGACGTTGTTCGAGTCGCTGGGCGCGCTGTGGCGTGCCGGCGCGGCCGTCGACTGGGAGGGCTTCTACGCCCACGAGCAGCGCCGCCGCATCTCGCTGCCGGGCTACCCCTTCGAGGAGCGGAGCTTCCCCGTGGCGGCGCGGCCCTTGCTGCCCTCGGAGCTTCCCGCGCCCGTCGCTCCCGCCGAGGAGGTGGAGCGCCCCGTCGCGGCGCCGGTGGACGTGGAGCCCCGGAGCGACATCGAGCAGCGACTGGTGGAGCTGTGGCGCGACCGGCTGGGCGTCGCGGACATCGGACTGGACGACAACTTCCTGGAGCTGGGCGGCAACTCGCTGATGGCGGCGCAGCTCCTCACGCGGCTGCGCGAGGCGTTCCGCGTCCAGATTCCGCTCAGCGACTTGTTCGAGGCGCCCACGGTGGCCAGCCTCGCCGAGCGCATCGAGCTGCGGCTCCAGGCCGAGCGGCCCGGGAGCAGCGCCGCCGTGACGGCGATGCAGCCCGTCCCGCGCACGGGCGAGCTGCCCCTGTCCTACGTTCAGGCGCGCGTCTGGGAGCTGGAGCTCCAGGCGCCGGGCAGCTCCATCTTCAATGAGCCGCTGGCGGTGCGCATCTCCGGCGCCCTCCAGGTCGCGGAGCTGGAGCGCGCCTTCAACGGCGTCATCCGCCGGCACGAGTCGCTGCGCACCGTCTTCCAGCAGGCCGGTGACAGGGCCGCGCCGCGCATCCTGTCGGAGGTGCGCATCCCGCTCCCCGTGGTGGACCTGCGCGACTTCGAGGGAGACCGCGAGGCCGAGGCGATGCGCCGCGCGCGGCTGGAGCCCGCCGAGCCCTTCTCGCTCGACCGGGGCCCGCTGGCACGGGTGCGCCTGCTGTGGCTGGCGGAGACCGAGTACGTCCTGCTCGTCACCATCCACCACATCGTTGCGGACACCCTCTCGCTGGTGAACTTCATCCGCGAGGCGGTGGCGCTCTACACGGGCTTCACGCTCGGCGTCTCCGTGCCGTTGCCGGAGCTGTCCGTGCAGTACCTCGACTTCGCGGTGTGGCAGCGCCGGGCGCTCGCGGATGGCTCGCTGGCGACGCAGCAAGCGTACTGGCGCCAGCGGCTCGCACAGCGTCCCGGTCCGCTCCCGCTGCCGCTGGACCGGCCTCGCGTCGAGGGTGCGCGGCGGCGCGGTGCTCGGCACTCGTTCGCCTTCTCGCGGAAGCTGGGCGCGGCGCTGAAGGCGTTCAGCCAGCGTGAGGGGCTCACGCCGTACATGACGCTGCTGGCGGGCTTCAAGGCCCTGCTGGCCCGCTGCTCGGGGCAGGAGGACATCCTCGTCGGCACCTCCATCGGCAACCGCACGCGGCCCGAGTTGGAGCCGCAGATTGGCTACGTGGCCCACGCGCTCGCACTGCGCACGAGCCTGGAGGGAGACCCGGGCTTCTGCGAGCTGGGGCTGCGCGTGCGCGACACCACGCTGTCCGCCTTCGCAAACCCGGACGTGCCCTACGAGCAGCTCCTGGGCGAGCTGGAGCCCGGCGAGGAGTCCCGGCTCTCCCGCCTCTTCGACGCCATCTTCCTGCTGCACACCCAGGACGTGTCCGCGCCCATGCTGGAGTTCCCCGGCCTGCGCCTGGGCTACTTCGACGTCACCGGGTTGCCCGCGCAGTACGGCACCTCGCTCGCGGACCTCACGCTGCTGATGCGCGAGGACGAGCACGGCTTCTCGGGCACCCTGGAGTACGCCGTCGACCTGTTCGACGTCTCCACCATCGAGCGCCTGCTGTCCCAGTTGGAGGCGCTGCTGTCGGACGCGGTGGCCTCGCCAGACCGGCCGCTGTCGCAGCTCTCGCTGGAGGGCACGGTCGAGGAGCGCCGGTCCTCTGCGGCGGATGCAGGGTCTTTGTCGCGCGAGTCGCCGTCGCGGCGCTCCGTTGAGGACGCGGCCGAGGACCGCCGGTCCTCCTACACGGCTGTGGCAGACAGTGGCTTCGCTCCGGCGCTGCTGTCGGCGCGGGCGGAAGAGGTGCCGGACGCGGTGGCACTCCGTGCGGGGGCTCGGAGCCTGAGCTGGCGCGAGCTGCGCGCGCGGGCGCACGCATTGGCGACGGAGCTGCGCGCCAGGAGCGTGGGACTCGGTGTCCCGGTGGCCGTGTGCCTGGAGTCCTCGCCCGAGCGGGCCGTGGCCCTATGGGCCGTGCTGGCCTCCGGTGGCGCCTTCGCGCCCGTCACGACGGAGGACCTCAGTGGGCTGTCGGCGCTGGGCACTTCGCTCCTGATTGCTTCCGAGTCGCTGACCGTTCCTCCCGGCGTGGAGGCGGCGCGTGTGTTGCGGCTGGCCCTCTCCGGTGAGCCACGCCCGGCTTCCGCGCTTCCCTCCGTGAACGCGGACACGCTGGCCTGCCTGGTGCCGCAAGGAGAGGCGGGACAGCGCACGCGGGTGATGCTCAGCCACCGCAACCTCGTGCACCACTTCGCCGCGCTGGACTCGCGCGTGGGTGCGAAGGCGGGGGAGACGTGGCTCAGCGCGGCCGAGGAAGACCTGGAGCTGCTGTGGGCACTCACGCGAGGGCTCACGGTGGTGTTCTCCTCGAAGTCCTCGGGGCTCACCGTGGCACCGCGCGCGGAGAGCGCCCGGAGGCCGCTGGACTTCAGCCTCTTCTACTTCGCCAATGACACGGAGGTGTCCGGCCGGGGTCGCTACCAGCTCCTCATCGAGGGCGCGAAGTTCGCGGACACCCATGGCTTCAGCGCGGTGTGGACGCCCGAGCGGCACTTCCACGCCTTCGGCGGGCCGTACCCCAGCCCCGTCGCCACCAGCTCCGCGCTGGCCATGGTGACCGAGCGCATCGCCATCCGCGCCGGCAGCGTGGTGCTGCCACTGCATGACCCCATCCGCGTGGCGGAGGAGTGGTCCGTCGTCGACAACCTCTCCAACGGCCGTGCGGGCGTGTCCTTCGCGACGGGCTGGAACGTCAACGACTTCGTCTTCGCGCCGGAGAACTTCCACCAGCGCCCCGAGGCTGTGCGGCGTGGAGTAGAGGAAGTGCGCGCGCTGTGGAAGGGCGGCACCGTGCGCCGCACCAACGGCAACGGCGCCGAGGTGGACATCTCCATCCGCCCCCGGCCCGTGCAGCCCGAGCTGCCCATGTGGCTCACGGCCGCCTTCAACCCGGAGACCTTCCGGCTGGCCGGAGAGCTGGGTGCGGGCCTGCTCACCAACGTGCTCGGCCTTGGCCAGGACTTCGAGGAGCTGTCGCGCAAGATTGCGCTGTACCGCGAGGCCCGTCGCAAGGCGGGACACGACCGGGGCCACGTGGTGTTGATGCTGCACACCTTCGTGGCTGACAGCGTGGAAGAGGTGAAGCGGCAGGCGCGCGAGCCGCTCATCCGCTACTTCCGCAGCTCGGTGGAGCTGTTCAACAGCCTGGTGGCGAGCCAGGGCCCGGGCTTCGACGTGCGCGGCCTCACGCCCGCGGACATGGACGTGCTGCTGGAGCAGGGCGTCACGCGCTACCTGGAAGCGGGCGGACTCTTCGGCACGCCGGAGACGCTCGCCGCGCGTGTGGAGCAGCTGCGCGAGTGCGACGTGGACGAGGTGGCCTGCCTCGTCGACTTCGGGCTCGGCCACGAGGTCGCGATGGAGGGACTGCGCCATCTGGACGTGCTGCGCCGTGAGAGCCAGCGCGGGCAGGTGCGCACGGCTTCGTCGCGGGAGGAACTGGAGCGGACCGCGGCCCATGGCCTCACGGCTTCGTCGCTGGAGGAGGCGCTTCGCAGCGAGACTCCGAGCCACCTGCGGCTCACGGCCGCGCTGGCCTGGACGCTCGCGGGGATGCCGGATGCGGCTACGGTGCTCGCGCCCGTCCGCACGCTGGTGCTCGAGGACGCGGAGCGGCTCCTCGTGGACCTCGCCGCCGCGCTGAAGGCCGCGACGTCGGCGCGCGTGGTCTCTCCTGTGTCCGTGTTCCCGGAAGCCCGTGAGGGTTCGACGCAGGCGCCTCGCGTCGTCCTGGACGGCGCCGGCCGCCGCGTCCCGGTGGGCGTGGTGGGTGAGCTGTTCCTCGGCGGAGACGCCGTGCCGCTGGGCTTCTGGAAGGCGCCGGAGGTGTCGCGTGCACGGCTGCGCGTGTCGCCCGAGAGCGCGGGTGTTCAGTTGTTCGGCACGGGCACGCCCGCTCGCTACCGCGCGGACGGGGCCGTGGAGGTCCTCACGCCCACCATCCGCCGGAGCACGCCTGCGTCGGTCCGGAGCGGTTCGTCCCCCGTCCCCGCGCATGGGAACGTGGGGAGCCTCACCCCCACCGCGCGCCCCCGGACGGCACCGAGCAGCCCCGCTGCCGCCCCCGTGCGAGCGGACGCGCTGATTCCCCGCGTGCCGCGAGACGGCGCGCTGCCGCTGTCCTTCGCGCAGCAGCGGCTGTGGTTCCTGGACCAGTACCAACCGGGCACCGCGCTCTACAACATCCCCTCCGCGATGCGGCTGGAGGGCAAGCTCGACGTGGACGCGCTCGGGCGCGCCTTCGGCGAGTTGATGCGCCGCCACGAGGCGCTGCACACCACCTTCCAGGCCCGGGAGGGTGAGCCCATCCAGGTGCTCGCTCCCGACAGCGTGGCGACCACGCTGGAGCTGGAGGACCTGAACCACCTGCCGCCGGAGCCGCGCGAGCAGGAGGCCCTGAGGCTGGCGCGTGAAGAGGCCAGCCGCCACTTCGACCTGTCCAAGGGGCCGCTGCTCCGCGCACGGCTGGTGCGCCTGTCGGAGTCGGAGCACCTGCTGCTGGTGACGATGCACCACATCGTCTCGGACGGCTGGTCCATTGGCGTGCTCATCCGCGAGGTCGTCGCGCTGTACGAGGCCTTCGTGGCCGGCAGGCCGTCGCCGCTGCCCGCGTTGCCCATCCAGTACGCGGACTACGCAGTTTGGCAGCGCGATTGGCTGAAGGGCCCGGTGCTGGAGGAACAGCTCTCCTGGTGGAAGGGCCGGCTCGAAGGCGCGCCGCCCGCGCTGGAGCTGTTCACCGACCGACCCCGCACCACGGACACGAGCAGCCCCGGTGCATCGCACCGCGTGCAGCTGCCGCTGGAGCTGATGCAGGGCCTGCGCGCGCTGGGTCGGCGGGAGAAGAGCACGCTGTTCATGGGGCTGCTGGCAGGGCTCCAGGGGCTGCTGTTCCGCTACACCGGGCAGGAAGACCTGTGCGTGGGCTCGCCCATCGCCGGACGCACGCAGCCGCAGACGGAAGCGCTCATCGGCTTCTTCGTGAATACCCTCGTCCTGCGCACGCAGCTGGACGGAGACCCGAGCTTCCTGGACGTGCTGCGACGCGTGCGCGAGGTGACGCTGGGCGCGTACGCGCACCAGGACGTGCCCTTCGAGAAGTTGGTGGAGGTGCTCCAGCCGCCGAGGCAGGCAGGGCACACGCCCTTCTTCCAGGTGACGCTGGTGCTGCTCAACACGCCCTCGACGGAGCTGGCCGCGCGCGGCCTCACCTTCCGCCCGGTGGACGTGGACAGCGGCACGTCCAAGTTCGATTTCACCCTGGTGTGCACCGAGACGCCCCGGGGCCTGAGCACCGTGCTGGAGTACCGCAGCGACTTGTTCGAGGCCTCGACGGCCGCGCGGATGATGGAGCACCTGCGCACGCTGCTGGAGGACGCAGTGGCCCACCCGGAGCGGCGCCTGTCCGAGCTGGCGCTGATGCCGGAGGCCGAGCGGCGCCGGGTGCTGTTGGAGTGGAACGCCGCGGCGGAAGACTCCAACGACGAGCCCTGCGTCCACGAGTCCTTCGATGCCCAGGCCGCGCGGACGCCCGACGCGGTGGCGGCGGTCTTCGACGGTGGCCAGCTCACCTACGCGGAGCTGGAGCGCCGCGCCAACCAGCTCTCCTGGCATCTGCGCTCCCTGGGCGTGCACACCGGGGACCGCGTCGCGCTGTGCCTGGAGCGCTCGTCGGAGATGTTGGTGTCCGTGCTGGCCGTCCTGAAGATGGGCGCGGCCTTCGTCCCCGTGGACCCGCAGTACCCCACCGAGCGCCTGGCCTTCATGTTGGAGGACTCCAGCGCGCCGCTGGTGCTCACGCAGTCGCACCTGCTCCCGTCGCTGCCGCAGGGCATGAAGGCGCGCGTGGTCTGCGTGGACACGGAGGCGGAGGCCTTCGCCCGCCAGCCGGACGACGCCCCGTACTGGCCGCTGTCGCCGGATGCCCTCTGCTACATCATCTACACGTCCGGCAGCACGGGCCGGCCCAAGGGCATCGCGGTGCCGCACCGCACGCTGTCCACGGTGGTGGCATGGCAGCGCGCGCGCTCCGTGCGTGCGAAGGCCACGACGCTGCAGTTCGCCTCGCTCAACTTCGACGTGTCCTACCAGGAGATGTTCGCCACCTGGTCCGTCGGCGGCACGCTGGCGGTGCCCACGCAGCAGGTGCGCCAGGACATGCCGGCGCTGCTCGACTTCATGGTGCGCCATGACGTGGAACGACTGTTCCTTCCGTTCATCGCGCTCCGGGCGTTGGTGGAGGCGGTGGCCCACGCGAAACAATTCCCTCCGCGCCTGTGCGAGGTGGTGACGGCGGGCGAGCAGCTCCAGGTGACGCCCGCGCTGGTGTCCTTCTTCGAACGACTGCCGGAGTGCGTGCTGGAGAACCAGTACGGCCCTTCGGAAGCGCACGTGGTGAGCGCGTACCGGCTGAGCGGTGCGCCGTCCACGTGGCCGCTCTTGCCGCCCGTGGGCAGCGCGGTGCCCGGCACGCGGTTGTACGTGCTGGACGTGCACGGCCGTCCCTGCGCCATCGGCGTGCCCGGCGAGGTGTACGTGGGCGGCGTTCAGGTGGCGCTCGGCTACCACGACCGGCCGGAGCTGACGGCGGAGAAGTTCGTCCCGGACGCGCTCTCCGGCGTGCCGGGCGCGCGGCTCTACCGCACGGGGGACCGTGCCCGCTGGAAGGCGGACGGCGTCCTCGAGTACTTCGGCCGGCTGGACGGACAGGTGAAGGTGCGGGGCTTCCGCATCGAATTGGGCGAGGTGGAGGCCGCGCTGCGCGACGCCCCGGGCGTGCGCGAGGCCGCGGCGATGGTCCGCGAGGACACGCCGGGCGACAAGCGACTGGTGGCCTACGTGGTGCTCCAGCCGGATACCGCGTGGGAGCCGGAGGCGCTGCGCCAGACGCTCGCGCGCCGGATGCCCGAGTACATGCTTCCGTCCGCGCTGGTGCGGCTGGACGCGCTGCCGCTGATGCCCACCGGCAAGCTCGTGCGGAGCCTGCTACCAGCGCCGGACGTGGAGAGCCTGCGCGGCGAGGCGCCCCTCGTCACGCCGCGCAACCCGCTGGAGCAGGCGCTGGCGGAGGCCTTCGCCAGCGTGCTGAACCTCTCGCACGTTGGCGTCACGGATAACTTCTTCGCCCTGGGCGGGCACTCGCTGCTGGCCACACAGGTGGTTGCGCGGGTGCGCACCGCGCTGGGCGTGGAGGTGGCGCTGCGGGAGATGTTCGAGGCGCCCACGGTGGAGTCGTTGGCACGGCGGCTCGAAGCGCGGATTCCGGCGGGGCCTCGCAAGGCGTCCGCTCCGAGGATTGTCCCTCGCAAGGACACCGGCGACGTGGAGCTGTCCTTCGCCCAGCAGCGACTGTGGTTCCTGGACCAGTTCCAGCCCGACAGTGCGCTCTACAACATGCCGGCCGCACTGCGACTGGAGGGTGTGCTCGACGTGAAGGCCCTTGAGCAGGCCTTCACCGAATTGGTCCGCCGGCACGAGGTGTTGCGCACCACCTTCGACGCCGGGGACAACCGCCCCGTCCAGGTCATCTCTTCCGCGCCGGACTGGACGCTGGAGGTGGAGGACCTGTCCTGGCTGCCGGCGTCGGAGCGGGAAGAGGAGGCGATGACGCAGGCGCGCGAGGAGGCGCGCCGTCCCTTCGACCTCACCGTGGGGCCGCTGCTGCGCACGCGGCTGTTGCGTCTGGCCGAGCAGCACCACCTGCTGCTGGTGACGATGCACCACATCATCTCGGATGGTTGGTCCATCGCCGTGCTGACGCACGACATGGTGGCGCTGTACGAGGCGGCCCTGGCTCGCAGGCCCTCGCCGCTGCCTCCGCTGCCCATCCAGTACGCCGACTACACGGTGTGGCAGCGCGAGTGGCTCCAGGGCGAGGTGCTGGGCTCGCAGGTCGACTACTGGCGGAAGCAGCTCGACGGGGCCCCGCCCGCGCTGGAGCTGCCCACGGATTGGCATCGCACCGCGGAGACGAACAACCCGGGCACGTGGCTCCGGGTGGAGTTGTCGCGGGAGCTCACGCAGGCGCTGACGGCGCTCTCCAAGGCCGAGGGCGCCACGCTGTTCATGGGCCTGCTGGCCGGACTCCAGGCGCTGCTGTCGCGCTACTCGGGGCAGGACGATGTCTGCGTGGGCGCGCCCATCGCCGGCCGCACGCAGGGGGAGACGGAGGGGCTCATCGGCTTCTTCGTCAACACGCTGGTGATGCGCACGCGGCTCGACAAGGACCCGACGTTCCGCGAGCTGCTCGGCCGCGTGCGGGACGTGACGCTGGGAGCGTACGAGCACCAGGACGTGCCCTTCGAGAAGCTGGTGGAGGCGCTCCAGCCCCCGAGGCAGCCCGAGCGCACGCCCTTCTTCCAGGTGGCGCTGGTGATGCTCAACACGCCCACGACGGAGCTCACCGTCCCCGGGCTCACCCTGAAGCTGATGGAGCTGGACAGCGGCACCGCGAAGTTCGACTTCACCTTCACGGTGAGCGAGACGCCCGAGGGCCTGCGCGGCGCGCTGGAGTACCGCACCGACCTGTACGAGGACCGCACTGCCGCGCGGATGATGGAGCACCTGCGCACGCTGCTGCAGGACGCGGTGGCTCATCCCGAGCGCCGCCTGTCCGAGCTGTCGCTCCTCACCGAGGCGGAACGCCGCAAGGTGCTGGTGGAGTGGAATGACACGGCAGCGGACACCGCTCGCGCGGCCTGTGTGCATGGGCTCGTCGAGGCCCAGGTGGCACGGGCTCCAGATGCAACAGCCGTGGTCTTCGAGGAGGAGCAGCTGTCCTACGCGGAGCTGGAGCGCCGGGCGAATCAGCTCGCGCACCACCTGCTCGCGCGGGGCGTGCGCCCTGGAGACAGGGTAGGGCTGTGCGTGGAGCGTTCGCTGGAGCTGGCGGTGGGCGTGCTGGGCATCCTGAAGACGGGGGCCGCCTACCTGCCGTTGGACCCGGCCTATCCCGTGGAGCGGCTGGCCTTCATGCTGGAGGACTCGGCCGTGCCGGTGGTCGTCACGCAGGAGCGCCTGGCTCCCGTGCTCCCGGCGGGTGCTCGCCTGCTGCTGGACACGGAGGCGGCGGCCATTGCCCGCCAGCCTTCCGAGGCTCCGGCGCTCGACGTGTCGCCCGAGTCCGCCTGCTACGTCGTCTACACCTCCGGAAGCACGGGGCGGCCGAAGGGTGTGGCGATGCCCCACCGCGCGCTGTTCCATCTGCTGACGTGGCAGCTCGGGCAGTCGGTGAAGCCCGACGCCACCACGTTGCAGTTCGCCGCGCTCAGCTTCGACGTCTCCTTCCAGGAGCTGTTCTCCACGTGGTGCGCCGGCGGCACGCTGGTGGTGCCGACGGCCGAGGTGCGGCGGGACATGCCCGCGCTGCTGGGGCTCATGGAGCGGCGGGGCGTGGAACGACTGTTCCTTCCGTTCGTCGCGCTCCAGGCCCTGGCGGACGCGGTGGCCCAGGGCGCGCCACTGCCGCGACAGCTGCGCGAAGTGCTGACGGCGGGCGAGCAGCTCCAGGTGACGCCCGCGCTGGTGTCCCTCTTCGAGCGGCTGCCCGGATGCGAGCTGGAGAACCAGTACGGCCCGTCCGAGACACACGCGGTGAGCGCGCACCGGTTGCAGGGGGCGCCAGCCTCCTGGCCGCGCCTGCCTCCCATTGGCGCGCCGCTGCCGGCCGCGCGGCTCTACGTGCTGGATGCGAAGGACCAGCCCTGCGCCGTCGGCGTGCAGGGAGAGCTGTTCATCGGCGGTGAGCAGCTGGCGCATGGCTACCCCGGACGCCCCGAGCTGACCGCCGAGCGCTTCGTGCCGGACCCGTACTCCTCCAATCCGGGAGCGCGCCTCTACCGCACCGGAGACCGGGTGCGGTGGAAGGCGGACGGCGTCCTCGAGTTCCTCGGCCGCCTGGACGGACAGGTGAAGGTGCGCGGCTTCCGCATCGAGCTGGGCGAGGTGGAAGCGGCCCTGCGAGATGCGCCCGGAGTGCGCGACGCCGCCGCCGTGGTGCGCGAGGACGTGCCCGGTGACAAGCGGCTGGTGGGCTACGTGGTGCTCCCGCCCGACGCCCCCTGGGCGCCCGAGTCCCTGCGCGAAGCGCTGCGGAGCCGGTTGCCCGAGTACATGGTGCCCTCCGCGCTGGTGCGGCTGGACGTGTTGCCGCTGACGCCGAGCGGCAAGCTCGCCCGTCGCCAGTTGCCCGCGCCGGACGCCGACAGCCTGCGTGGCGAGGCCCCCTTCATCGCGCCGCGAAGCGCGCTGGAGCAGTCGCTGGCGGACGTCTTCGCCAGCGTGCTGGGCGTCCCGCGCATCGGAGTTACCGACAACTTCTTCGCCCTGGGCGGCCACTCGCTGCTGGCCACGCAGGTCGTCTCGCGCCTGCGCGGCGTGCTGAAGCTGGAGGTGCCGCTGCGCGAGCTGTTCGAGGCGCCCACCGTGGAGGCGCTGGCCCGCCGGCTCGAAGGCAAGGTCTCCACCGAGGCGCGGGGGATGTCGGCCCCGGTGATTGTCCCGCGCACCGTGGAAGCGGAGCTGTCCTTCGCGCAGCAGCGGCTGTGGTTCCTGGACCAGCTGCAGCCGGGCACGCCGCTCTACAACATGCCGTCCGCGCTGCGCCTGGAGGGCGTGCTCGACGTGGCGGCCCTGGAGCGGGCCTTCACCGAGCTGGTCCGCCGGCATCAGGCCCTGCGCACCACGTTCCGCACCCACGAGGGGAGGGCGGTCCAGGTCATCGCTCCCGCCTCGTCCCGTCACTTCGACCTCGAAGACTTGGGACACCTGCCGGAAGCGGAGCGGGAAGGGGAGGCACTGAGGCGGGCGCGCGAGGAGGCGCGACTGCCGTTCGACCTGGCTCGCGGCCCGTTGCTGCGCACGCGGCTGCTGCGTCTCTCTGGAGAGAAGCACCTGCTGCTGGTGACGATGCACCACATCGTCACGGATGGCTGGTCCATGGCGGTGCTCATCCGGGAGATGGCCGCGCTGTATGACTCTTTCGTGGCCGGCCGGCCTTCGCCGCTGCCGCCGCTGCCCATCCAGTACGCGGACTTCGCGACGTGGCAGCGCGATTGGCTCCAGGGCGAGGTGCTGGAGACGCAGCTCGGCTACTGGCGGAAGCACCTCGAAGGCGCACCGCCCACGCTGGAGCTGCCCACGGACCGGCCGCGCACCGCGGACACGGCAAGCCCGGGGGCCTCGCTGCCCATCGACCTGCCGCCGAGGCTGACGCGGGCGCTGGCGACGCTCTGCCAGCGCGAGGACGCCACGCTCTTCATGGGGCTGCTGGCGGGGCTTCAGGTGCTGCTGTCGCGCTACTCGGGACAGGACGACGTCTGCGTGGGCGCGCCCATCGCCGGCCGCACGCAGGCGGAGACGGAGGGGCTCATCGGCTTCTTCGTCAACACGCTGGTCCTGCGCACGCGGCTGGAGGGAGACCCGACGTTCCGCGAGCTGCTCGGTCGCGTGCGGGATGTGACACTGGGCGCGTATGCGCACCAGGACCTGCCTTTCGAGAAGCTGGTGGAAGCGCTCCAGCCTCCGAGACAACCGGGCCGCACGCCGTACTTCCAGGTGGTGCTGGCGATGCTCAGCATGCCCGAGGCGAAGCTGGAGCTGCCCGGGATGCGCATGGAGAAGCTGGAGACGGGCAACGGCTCCTCGCGGTTCGACCTCTCCCTCGTCTTCAACGAGACGCCGGCCGGGCTGCGCGGAATGCTGGAGTACCGGACCGACTTGTATGACGCGGCCACTGTCTCGCGGATGGTGGAGCACCTGGGCGTGCTCCTGGAGGAGGCCGTCTCCCGGCCCGACCAGCGCCTGTCCCAGCTCTCGCTGATGACCGAGGCGGAGCGGCAGCGCATCCTCGGACGGTGGAGCACCCGCGTGACGTCCCACCCGGTGGGGACGAGCATCCACGCGCTGTTCTCCGCCCAGGCCGGCAGGACACCGGACGCGGTGGCGCTCGTCTCGGGAGACGTCCAGCTCACCTACGCGGAGCTGGAGCGTCGGGCCAATCAGCTCTCCTGGCACCTGCGCTCTCGCGGCGTGCGGCGCGGCGCGCGCGTGGGTGTCTGCCTGGAGCGCTCCGTCGACCTGATGGTGGCGCTGCTCGGCATCCTCAAGGCGGGCGCGGCCTACGTGCCCATCGACCCGGGCCTGCCCGCGGAGCGCTCGGCGCTCCTGCTCCAGGAGTCGGATGCCGGCGTCCTCGTCACGCGCGAGGCGCTGGCGGATGCGTTGCCCACCGTCTCCAGCCTGCTCGTGCTGGTGGACGCGGAGGCCGCGCTCATCTCCACCTGGCCGGACACGGACCTCGCGCTCGACTTCGGTGGCGAGGCGCTGGCCTACGTCATGTTCACCTCGGGCAGCACGGGCCAGCCCAAGGGCGTCTGCATTCCCCACCGGGGCGTGGTGCGACTGGTGAAGTCCGACCCGTTCATCCACTTCGGTAGCGAGCAGGTCTTCCTCCAGCTCGCGCCCGTCGCCTTCGACGCGTCCACGCTGGAGGTCTGGGGCGCGCTGCTGCACGGCGCACGGCTGGTGCTGGCACCGCCCGGCGAGCTGTCGCTGGAGGAACTGGGTGCACTGCTCACCCGGCACCGCGTCAACACGCTGTGGCTGACGGCGGCCCTGTTCGAGCAGATGGCGCGGCACCAGGGCGAGGCCCTGGCCCGTGTGTCCCAGGTCCTCGCCGGTGGCGACGTGCTGCCGGCACAGACGGTGCGCGAGCACCTCGCGCGCCTGCCGGAGGGCGAGGGCGCGGTGCTGGTCAACGGCTACGGCCCCACGGAGAACACCACCTTCTCCACCACGCACACGCTGCGGCGCGGGGACACGGTGGGTGTCTCGGTGCCCATCGGACGGCCCATCGGGAACTCGACGGCCTACGTCCTGGATGCCTCGCTGCGCCCCGTGCCGGTGGGCGTCCCGGGTGAGCTGTATGTCGGCGGTGACGGCCTGGCGTGGGGCTACCTCCACCGCCCGGACCTCACGGCCTCGGCGTTCATCCCGCACCCCTTCAGCACCATCCCCGGCGAGCGGCTCTACCGCACCGGCGACAAGGCCCGCTGGCGCTCGGACGGCACGCTGGAGTTCCTGGGCCGCTTCGACTTCCAGGTGAAGGTGCGGGGCTTCCGCATCGAACCGGGCGAGGTGGAGGCCACACTGCGCCAGGCGCCCGGCGTGGAGGACGCCGTCGTCCTGGCGCGCGAGGACGTGCCTGGCGACAAGCGCCTCGTGGCGTACGTCGTGGGTCCGGCGGCGGAGGACTTCCGTGCGCTGCGCACCTTCCTCGGGCGGAAGCTGCCCGACTTCATGGTGCCCTCCGCGATGGTGCGACTGGAGGCGCTGCCCCTCAACGCCAACGGCAAGGTGGACCGCAAGGCCCTGCCCGCGCCGGAAGCCCCCGTCTCCGATGAAGCGCGCTTCGTCGCGCCGCGCACGCCCGTGGAGGCGCAGCTCGCCTCCCTCTGGATGGAGGTGCTGCACACGCCGCGCGTCGGCATTCACGACGACTTCTTCGAGCTGGGCGGCCACTCGCTGCTGGCCACGCAGTTGCTGTCCCGCATCCGGGCTGCCTTCTCCGTGGACCTGCCGCTGCAGGCGGTCTTCGAGGCGCGCACCCTCGCGGAGCAGGCGGCGCGCGTGGCGGCCCTCACGCAGCACGACGCACGGCTCCAGGCGGCGCACCCCCGGCCCATGCCTCGTCAGGAGCGCATGCCGCTGTCCTTCGCGCAGCAGCGGCTGTGGTTCCTGGACCAGCTCGAGCCCGGCAGCCCCACGTACAACATCCCCATCTCGCTGCGCATCGAGGGCGCGCTGGATGTGCCGGCGCTGGAGCATGCCTTCCAGGAGGTGGTGCGGCGGCACGAGGCCCTGCGGACCATCTTCGTCGACACACCCGAGGGGCCCGCGCAGACGGTGGTCTCCGACGTCGAGCTGCTGCTGGCGGGCGCGGACCTGAGCATCCTCCCGGTGGAGGCCCGCGAGCAGGAGACGCGCCGGCTGGAGGCGGAGGAAGCGCTGCGCCCGTTCGACCTGGCCCGGGGGCCGTTGCTGCGCGCGACGCTGCTGCGGCTCCAGGAGGAGGAGTACCTCCTGCTGCTGACCATGCACCACATCGCCTCGGACGGCTGGTCCATGGGCGTGCTGGTGCGCGAGGTGGTGACGCTCTACGCCGCGCACCGCGAGGGCCGGCCCGCGCCGCTCCCGAAGCTCACGGTGCAGTACGCGGACTACGCCGCCTGGCAGCGGGAGTGGCTGAAGGGTGATGTGCTGGAGGCGCAGCTCGCGTACTGGCGCCAGCAACTGGAGGGCGCACCCGCCGTCCTGGAGCTGCCCGCCGACAGACCCCGTCCCGCGGCGCGCACGTACCGGGGCGCGCGGCATGTCGCGACGCTGAGCCCCGCGCTGGCGGAGAAGCTGGAGGCGCTGGCCCGGCGCGAAGGGGCCACGCTCTTCATGGTGTTGATGGCGGGCTTCCAGTCGCTGCTGCACCGCTACAGCGGTCAGACGGACGTGGTGGTCGGCACGGACGTGGCCAACCGCAACCACGGGGAGACGGAGGGGCTCATCGGCTTCTTCATCAACCAGCTCGTGCTGCGCCTGCGGCTGGAGGGCAATCCCGTCTTCCGTGACGTGCTGGAGCAGGCGAAGCGCGTGTCGCTGGACGCGTACGCGCACCAGGACCTGCCCTTCGAGGAGGTGGTGCGCGCGCTCAACCCGGAGCGGAGCCTGGCGCACGCGCCGCTCTTCCAGGTGAAGTTCGTCCTGCAGAACATGCCGCTGAAGCCGCCGGAGCTGCCCGGCCTGAAGCTGCACGTCGGAGAGTCCGAAGCGGCCGCGTCCAAGCTGGACCTGACGGTGCTGGTCAGCCCCATGCCCGAGGGGCTGGTGTGCTCGTGGATGTACAGCACGGACCTCTTCGAGGCCTCCACGATGGAGCGCCTGTCGCTGCACTTCCAGCGGGTGCTGGAGGCCGTGGTGGCCGAAGAGGGCCGGCAGCGGCTGTCCGCGCTGCCGCTGATGACGGACGCGGAGCGGCGGCGGGTGCTGGTGGAGTGGAACGACACCGCGGCGCCGTACGCGCGCCACTGCATCCACCACCTCATCTCCGAGCAGTCGGCACGGACGCCGGACGCGGTGGCCGTGGTGGCTGGCGACGAGCGGCTCACCTACGCGGAGCTGGAGCGGCGGGCCAACCAGCTCGCGCACTGGCTGAAGTCGCTGGGCGTGGAGCCGGAGGCGCGGGTGGGCCTGTTCGTGGAGCGCCGGGCGCATGCGCTGGTGGGCCTGCTCGGCATCCTCAAGGCGGGCGGCGCCTACGTGGCGCTGGACCCGGCGCACGCGCACATGAGCGAGCGCGTGCGGCACGTCCTCAAGGACGCGCGGGTGCAGGTCATCGTCACCGAGGAGGCACTGGCCAGCGAGCTGCCCTCGCAGGGCGAGTTCCTGGTCAGCCTCGACGCGGAAGACGGGCTGCTGAAGTCGCAGCCCGAGGACGCGCCCGACAGCGGCGTGGTGCCGGGCAATGCCGCGTATGTCATCTACACGTCGGGGAGCACCGGCCAGCCGAAGGGCGTGTGCATCGAGCACGGACAGCTCGCCTGCTACGTGGCGGGCGTGAGCCGGCGGCTGGAGCTGCCCCAGGGCATGAGCTTCGCCTCGGTGTCCACGCTGGCGGCGGACCTGGGACACACGGCGCTGTTCCCCACGCTGTGCGCGGGAGGCACGGTGCACCTGGTGGGCACCGCGGCGGCGTCGGACCCCGCTCGGCTGTGGGCCTACGGGCGGAAGCACGGGGTGGAGGGACTGAAAATCGTCCCCACGCACCTGGAGGCGCTGCTCCTGGACGAGAGCGCGCGTGACTTGCTGCCACGCCGCCGGCTGGTGCTGGGTGGAGACCGGGCGGAGTGGTCGCTGGTGGAGCGGGTCCACGCACTGGCGCCAGAGTGCGAGGTGTTCAACCACTACGGTCCCACCGAGACGACAGTGGGCGTGCTCGCGCAGAAGGTGGAGCGCGGCGAGCGCGTGCCGGGGACACGCTCGGTGCCGCTGGGCCGGCCGCTGGGCAACGTGCGCGTGTACGTGCTGGACGGGTACGGGCAACCGGTGCCTCCGGGCGTGCCGGGCGAGCTGTTCGTCGGCGGCCAGAGCGTGGGCCGTGGCTACGTGGGCCGGCCGGACGGGACAGCGGAGCGCTTCCTTCCGGACGGCTTCAGCGGTGAGGCCGGCGCGCGCCTGTACCGTACGGGAGACAGGGTGCGCTGGCTGGAGGACGGGCGCATCGAGTTCCTCGGCCGCGTGGACCACCAGCTGAAGATTCGCGGCTACCGCGTGGAGCCGGGCGAGGTGGAGGCCACGCTCGCGCAGCATCCGGGCGTCAGCGAGTGTGTCGTGGTGGCTCGCGAGGATGTGCCCGGTGACAAGCACCTGGTGGCGTACGCGGTGGGCCGGGCGGGCCGGACGCTGGAGGAGCCCGCGCTGCGCGAGCATCTGGGGACGCGGCTGCCGGACTACATGGTGCCCTCGGCCTTCGTGGTGCTGGAGGCGCTGCCCCTGACGTCCAACGGAAAGGTGGACCGCAAGGCGCTCCCCGCGCCGTCGCGGATGGGCTCGGAGGCGGAGTACATGGCGCCGCGCACGGAGACGGAGCAGCGGGTGGCCGGGCTGTGGAAGGAGCTGCTCAACGTGCCCCGCGTGGGCGTGCGCGACGACTTCTTCGACCTGGGTGGCCACTCGCTGCTGGCCACGCAGGTGGTGGCGCGCGTCCGCTCGCTGTTCGACGTGCAGCTCGCCGTCATCGACCTGTTCGAGGCGCCGACGCTGGAGGGGCTGGCCGCGCGAATCGAAGCGGGCACCACATCGGACTCGCCGCTGGTGACGCTGAGGAAGGGCGGCGACGCGAGGCCGTTCTTCTGCGTGCACCCGGTGGGTGGTGGCGTGCTGGCCTACCTGGAGCTGGCGAAGCGGATGGACGCGGACCAGCCCTTCTATGGCTTGCAGGTCCCCACGGGCGGCTCCGGCGACACGGTGGAGCAGATGGCCGCGCGCTACCTGGAGGCCGTGCGCGCGGTGCAGCCGGAAGGCCCGTACCTTCTCGGCGGCTGGTCCATGGGCGGCCGGCTGGCGTACGAGATGGCGCGGCAGCTCCGGGAGCGTGGAGAGGACGTGGGCCTGCTCGTCGTCATCGACGCGCGAGGCCGCGACGAAGTCCCCGCCGAGGAGATGGAAGCGGAGGTCGTGCTGGAGTTCGCCAGCCACCTGACCCGGCTCTCCAGCCTCCACCCGAGGGCGGCGGAGGTGCTGGACCACGTGGACGCGGCGGAATTGGCGGCGGTGCTGGAGGAGCGGCCCGGCGCGGATTCCGCCCTGGACGCGGAGGCGTGCGCGGAGCTGCGGACCCTCTGGACGGTGTTCGCGCGGAACCGGCGGGCATCTCGCGGGTACGTGCCCCAGCCTCTCGAGGGCTCACTGGTGTTGCTGCGCGCCGCGGAAGGCCCTCCGGGACAGGAGGAGGACCTCGGGTGGCGCGGGCTCGCGCGGGGTGGGGTGGAGGTGTTCGAAGTGCCGGGCGACCACTTCAGCCTCGTGGCCCTGCCGCACGTGGAGCACCTCGCCGCGCGGTTGCGGGCCCTGCTGGCTCGGGCCCGCTCGGGGGATGCGCTGCAGAAGGCCGGGTAGGCCGGCACGTTGGTGCCGGCGGGCAGCCCGGGCCGCGCACTCGCGCGGCCTGGGCCCTACTCCGCCGCGCTTGCCGCCAGCAGCGTGCCCGGCACCGGTGCCGGCACGCCAGGCCTGAACAGCTTGCGGGCCGGGCGCTCGACGAACTGGAAGAAGCCCACCGTGGCGACGAGGGTGCCCGCCATGGCGGCGTACGGCCACCAGGCGACCATCTCCCCCCCGCTGCGCTTGTACATCACCAGCAGGATGCACGGCAGCCAGTGGATCATGTACAGCGAGTAGCTCGCGTCCCCCATGAACACCATCCAGCGGTGCTCCAGCAGCCTGCTCACGAAGCTTCGCCGCGAGGCCAGCAGCAGTATCAACAGCCCGCACAAAGGCGTGTAGAGCACGTACCACCGGAACAGCTGCAGCACCCCGCCGGCGAATCGGGACGACGGCAGCGCCAGCAGCAGCGCCGCCAGCATCACCAGGCCCAGGGCCCACGAGTGCGCCTTCGCCTGCGTCAGCACCGCGGTCAGCCGGGGGGACACCCCCTGCCGCTGGTGGTGCAGGAAGAACGCTCCGAGCACGCAGCCCAGGAAGAACTCCCACACCCTCAGCAGCGGCGACATACAGACGATGTGGTAGATGCGGCTCTCCATCTCCTTGCCGGGAGGGCTGAGGAGAAAGATCGCCAGCGCAGTGGCGATCACCGCCACCACCTGGATGGCGAAGAGCACGGCGGCCGTCCGCGCCATGCTCCTCACGTCGTGCAGGCGCGCCAGCACGTACCGCGCGAAGAAGGGCAAGAGGACATAGAAGAACAGCTCGGCCCCCATGCTCCAGGAGGGCCCGTTCCAGATGTGCGAGAGCCGGTGGGGGATGAAGACCTGGACCATCAGCAGGTTGGACAGCCAGGAGCCGGCAACCTGCGCCTGGGTGACCTCCATGCCCAGGTCGCGCGCCATCAGCGCCGGGTACACGTCCAGCAGGTAGAGGGTGATGGGCGTCACCAGCAGCAGGGTGACCAGGTGGACCGGGAAGATGCGCGTCAGGCGCATCCGCATGAAGTCGCGCCACCGCAGCTGGCCGGATGCGAGAGCGTCGCGGTAGTTATAGGTGAGGAGGAAACCGCTCAGCATGAAGAAGCAGTTGAGGGCGGCCGTGCCCTGCGACAGCAGCGTCTTCACCAGGGGCGGGACGGCAAGGACTGGAAGGTAGTGGCACCCCAGGACGACGAGTGACATCACGAAGCGCAGTCCACTGAGCGCCTGAATCGGGGGCGTCTTGTCGTGCGTGGCGGAGGGCATGGCGTTCTTCCTGGCCGTCCTCAGGACCCGAGCAGGAGCTCGGTGGGTCCGTGGAGCCGTTCCGCGGTGAGGCCTCGGGCCCGGGCCTCGGTGAGCAGCCGCTCCGACTCCTTCATGCGCGGAGCCTCGGGAGGACTGGCCGGCCCGATGATGTGCTCCATCCAGGGCTCCAGCCCCATGGCGTAGTTGTAGAGCCGCGTGGAGCCCAACAGCTCGAGGATTCGCAGGCCCTCGCCCGTGTTGCTGCCACGGCAGCGCCGGTTCTTCTCCAGCTTGCGGTCGCGCTTCTTGGGGAAGAGCGCCTCGAGCGTCCAGGTGTGCGGGGCGCCTTCGATTTCGGTGTTCATGAACACCGTCTGGACGGGGCCCAGGTTCTGGCGCATGTGCCGGTAGACGGCGTCATCCACGCACATTGAGTCGGCGGCGAAGAGGAGCTGCTCCTTGCCGGTGCGCACGACGTACGACGACTTGGCGTGGCCGATGTCACCGTGCTCGCCGAGGAAGGGCACGGCGATGAGCTCACCGTCCGGAAGGGGGATGGACTCGTAGGTGTCCAGCTCCAGGACGTTCTGGAACCCCAGCGAGCGGGCCAGCAGCTTGGGGGAGTAGTCACCCACCAGGAAGCCATTGCAGCGCGGCACCACCAGGTGGCCGATGCGGTGGCGCAGCCGCAGCAGCGTGTCGATGGCGAGGTGGTCCGGGTGGCTGTGCGTGATGAGCGCGTAGTCGATGCGCGGCGGCAGCTCGTGGAAGGTGAGCCGCGACATGCCTCCGCCGCTCGGCTTCGCGCTGACGACCGGGTCCACGAGGATGGTGATGCCCTTCCACTCCACCAGGGCGCAGGCGTGCCCCAGGTAGCGCACGCGCGGCCCCGGGCCCTCCCACGGCGTGTACCGCGAGGGCGGCGCCTCGGTGAGCAGCGGCAGCAGCTGCTCGTCAGAGGTGACGGCCTGGCCCAGCACATCGCGCAGGTAGCCGAGCGGCCGGGGCGACAGGTCCGTCTCGAAGAGGCGGCTGACCCGCTCCTCGGAGAAGGGCACCGCCCAGTCAATCTGCCCGGGCTCCATCAGGTAGGGCGTCGTGAAGAGGTGGGGGCGGCTGGAGTCCGACGCCAGCGGGAGCAGGCGCAGCGATTGGAGCTGCGGCTTGTGGTACGGGCTGCGGTACAGCGCGCCCTCCATCACCCGGACGAAGGGCCGGTTGATGTAGTCGTACGAGAGCTCGACCAGCCCGCGCAGCGGCTCGGGCAGCTTCTCGTAGAGCGGCTCGAGTGACTGGCCCTTCGCTTCATCCACCAGCCAGCCCTGGAACTCCTCGAGGGCCTCGGCCAGCCGAGCCCGGTCGGCCTGGGCCTCCTGCATCTGCTGCAGCAGGGCCTTCACCTCGCCCGCTCGCTCAGGGGCGATGCCGACGAAGGTGCCGCCGCTGAGGGCCTGGTCCTTCGCCGCTCGCGCGTGGAAGTCGGGCGTCTGCAGGTAGGCCTTGAGCAGCGGCACCTGGGACTTGTGCACGTGCAGGCTGGCCGGAATGGGGGCCACATTCATCCACCACGCGGTCCAGCTCTGAACGAGTGGTGCGACGCAGGTGTGATCAGCCAATCGATAGGTGGACTCGGACATAGCGGGTATCAGCGGGTGGGGTGGAGCTGCTCTTGGGGTTGTGGGGCTTCAGCTGGACTGTGGGAAATGGGCACGCCTCACGACGCGAGCTGCCGTGCTCCCGCGGGAGCCGGCTCCGTCTCGGACCGCAGCTTGCCGGAGTCGAGGTGCAGCAGCCGGTCCGCGACGTGGAAGTACCGGTCGTCATGGCTGATGACGAGCACCGTCTTGCCAGCGCGTTTCATCTCCGGCAGGAGCTCCTCGTAGAAGACCGTCTTGAAGATGGGGTCCTGGTCCGCGCCCCACTCGTCGAAGACGTAGATGGGGCGGTCCTCCAGCCAGGCGGTGAGCAGCGCCAGCCGCTTGCGCTGGCCCTGGGACAGCTCGGTGGTGGAGAGGGAGCCGTCGTCGCCGAGCTGCACCTTGTGGTTCAGGTGGAGCCGCTCGAGGTACTGCCGGGCCCTGGGGACCAGGCCGGCGGGCGCGAGTCCCAGCAGGGAGTCGAAGAGGTAGTAGTCGGAGAACACCGTCGAGAAGCACTGGCGGTGCTCCTCACGGTTGTCCACCGTGATGGGGACACCATCGAGCCGCACCTCGCCGGACTCCGGCGAGTAGAGCCCGGTGACCAGCTTGGCGAGCGTCGTCTTGCCGCTGCCATTGCCTCCCACCAGGAAGACGAGCTCGCCCTTCTCCAACGTCAGGGAGATGGGCCCCAGGGTGAAGCTGCTGTCCTCGCGCTCCCGGTGGTACGAGTGGGTGACGCCGCGCAGCTCCAGGCGGGTGAAGGAGGCCCTCGGCGCGGGGAGGGCGCGAGCGGACTCCGACAGGCCCTCGACCAGGCCGGAGAGCTGCTCCACCTTGCGCAGTGCCACCTGGCCGCGGCTCAGGAAGGGCACGTTGGTCATGAGCGCATCCAGGGGCTGTTGCAGGTACAGCACGGTGAGGGTGTAGCTCACCAGCAGACCCGCGCCGCCCTGTGGCCCGTACACGGGAAGGACGAAGAGCATCAGCCCGATGAAGGCGAAGAACAGGAACATCCCCCAGCTGCTCGCGGCGGAGAAGAGGCTGAAGCCCAGGACGTTGAGCCGCCGCAGCTCGCTGGTGAGCCCCGTGAGGTTCTTGTCCAGGAAGGCCTCGCGCCGGCCCGGGTGCAGCTTGAGCTCCTTGATGCCGTGGATGATGGCCTCGAAGAGCTTGTACAGCCCGTCCTGCTTGTCCCGGGAGGCGCGGATGAAGCGGAGCGCCCGCGACATGGGCAGCCGGTACGACACGAAGCCCACCGCCATGAAGGCGAGCAGCGCCAGCAGGACCGTCGGCGACAGCCAGGCCAGGTAGAGCAGGCAGCCGACGAGGATGGCGGAGTTGATGAGGATGTGGGGGATGCATAGCAGGCTGTTGCTGATGGTGTTCACGTCATCCGTCAGCACCGCGAGCAGCCGATGTCCTCCGAACTCCTCCAACCGGCGGAGCGGGGTGGAGATGATTTGGTGGGCCAGCTGCATGCGCATCTTCTGGAGCATCTCCTGCTGGAGATTGTTCAGGAAGAGCTGCGAGGCGACCCGGGCGACCAGCGCCACCAGCCCGATGCCGATGAAGCGCAGGGCCGTGGCGCCGGTGGCGGGGACGGAGCGCTCCAGCAGGGAGTTGATGAGGGAGATGAGCCCCGCGCTGGCGGCGCCGGAGAGCACGCCGCAGAGGACCGGCAGCACGAGGCTGCGCTTCGAAACACGCAAGAAGAACTGGATGAGTGTCATGGGTTCCCCTTGCTCAGGCCGCACTGGACGCGGAGGAGGGATTCCCCTCTCGCGCTCGCTCCAACAAATCCCGCAGCCGCTCCGCCACCTGCTCCACATGGGGTGGGGCGATGAGGCTGAAGTGGTCTCCGGGCACCTCGTGCACTTCCACTCCCGAGGCCAGGGCGCCCCAGCCCAGGTCCTCCTCCAGGCCCTCCCGCGGCCCCTCCGCCGCGCGCAGCAGGACGAGCGGGCCCGGGTAGTGCCCGGGCAGGTACGCGTGTGAGGCGCGCAGGTTGAGGGAGAAGACCCGCCACAGCGCGCGCAGCTCGGCGAGCGCTCGAGGTGGCAGGCTCGCCCCCGCTCCCGGCGTGTCTTCCAGGAGCGCCTTCAGCTCCTCCGCGTCCATCTGCCCCAGCAGCCCGGCGGCCTCGGGGTTCAGCCCGGACAGGCGCGACAGGTGATCGGCGAACAGGAACACCTCCCTGGCGCGGGTCTCCGCATCCTCCAGCCGCGGCCCGTCCTCGCGGCTCCGGGCGTCGATGATGGCCAGCAGCGCCACCGTCTCTCCGCGCTGCTGGAGCTGGCGGGCCATCTCGTAGGCGACGCGTCCGCCCATGGACCAGCCGCCCAGCAGGTACGGCCCGTGCGGCTGCACCTCCTGGATGGCGTCCACGTAGCGCGTGGCCATCGCCTCCAGCGTGTCGTGCGACTCCTGCCCCGTGGGAGCCTGCAGGCCGTAGAAGGGCTGCTCCGGGTGCATCCGCCGCGACAGCTCCAGGTAGGCCAGTACGCCGCCGCCCACCGGGTGCACGCAGAAGAAGGGTGTCCGCGAGCCCCCGCGCCGCAGCGGCACCAGGGCCGACTGCGACGGTGCGCCCGCGTCGATGCGTGCCGCCAGCCCTTCCAGGGTGGGCGCCTCGAAGAGGTCGATGACGGCCAGCTCCACGCCGAAGGTTCCGTGAACGCGCGCCACCACCTGCGTGGCCATCAGCGAGTGGCCGCCCAGGTCGAAGAAGTCATCCCGAGCGCCCACGCGTTGCAGCTTGAGCAGCTCCTCCCAGATGGCGGCCAGCCGCAGCTCGGTGGCGGTGCGCGGCGCCACGTGGTCCGCGCCCTCCCGGGCCCGTACGGGAGCCGGCAGCGCCTTGCGGTCCACCTTGCCGTTGGAGGTGAGCGGCAGCGCCTTCAGCACCACGAAGATGGAGGGCACCATGTACTCCGGCAGCCGCTTCTCCATGAAGCGGGCCAGCACCGGCTCCTCCAGCGCCTGCCCCTCGCGGGCCACGGCGTACGCCACCAGCCGCTTGTCGCCCGGCTGCTCCTCGCGCGCCACCACCACGCACTCGCGCACCGAGGGGTGGGCTCCCAGCGCCGCCTCCACCTCGCCCAGCTCCACGCGGTACCCGCGAATCTTCAGCTGGTGGTCCACCCGGCCCAGGAACTCGATGCGCCCATCCGCGAGCCAGCGCACCTTGTCTCCCGAGCGGTACAGCCTCGCGCCCGGCTCTGGACTGAAGGCATCCGGAACGAAGCGCTCCGCCGTCAGGTCCGCCCGGCCCAGGTAGCCGCGGGCCACGCTGGCGCCGCCAATGGAGAGCTCGCCCGGCACGCCCACCGGTACCGGCTGCCCGTTCCCGTCGAGCACGTACACCCGCACGTTGTCCAGCGGCCGGCCCAGCGGCACCGACTGTGCGCCGGGCGCGCGCACCCCGCGCTCCACCCGGCCGCACAGCACGCCCACCGTCGTCTCCGTGGGGCCGTAGTGGTTGAACACCTCGCACGTGGGCGACAGCGCGTGCACCTGCTCCACCAGCGCCCAGTCCGACACGTCTCCGCCCAGCACCAGCCGCTGGCGCGGCAGCAGCTTCTCCGCTCCCGGGGCCGACAGCAGCGCGCCCAGGTGCGTGGGGACGATCTTCAGGCCGCCCACCGCGTGCCGCGCGCCGTAGTCCCGCATCCGCCCCGGGTCCGCCGCCGTATCCTTGTCCACCAGGTGCAGCGCGCCTCCCGAGCTCAGCGTGGGGAAGATGGCGGTGTGCCCCAGGTCCGCCGCCAGCGTGGACACCGAGGCGAAGCTCATTCCCGGCGCCAGCTCCAGCCGGCGGGTGACACCCTCCACGTAGCTGGCCAGATGCCGATGCTCGATGCACACGCCCTTGGGCTGCCCCGTGCTGCCCGAGGTGTAGAGCACGTAGGCGAGGTGGCCCGGCTCCACGCGGATGGCCGGCGCCTCCTCCGGCTGCGCCTCCAGCATTCCGTCCCCCGCGTCCAGGCTGACGAGGAACCCGCCCTGCGCGGGCAGGTCGTCCATCAGCGACTCCTGGGTCACGATGAGCTGCGCCTTCGCGTCGCTCAGCACGTGCCGCATCCGCTCCTGGGCATGCGTCTGGGACGGGTCCAACGCCACGTAGGCGCCGCCCGCCTTGAGGATGCCCAGCAGGCCCACCAGCGCCTGCACCGAGCGCTCGACGAACAGGCCCACCCGCGTCTCGGGCATCACCCCCAGGGCCAGCAGGTAGTGCGCGAGCTGGTTGGCCTTGCGGTCCAGCTCTCCGTAGGTGAGCTGCCCGTCCGCGGCCACCACCGCCACCGCGTCCGGCGCGCGCGCCGCCTGCTCCGCGAACCGCTCGTGGAAGCAGCGCGACGGGAGGGGCGCCGCCGTCTCGTTCCACTCCACCAGCAGCCGGTGGCGCTCCGCCTCCGACAGCAGCGGCAGCGTGGAGAGCCGCTGCTCACCGCCCATGGCCACCACCGCCTCCAGCACCCGCTGGAAGTGCAGCGCCATGCGCTCCATCGTCGGAGCGTCGAAGAGGTCCATGCTGTACATCCACGCGCAGTACAGTCCCTCGGGGGAGGGGCTCACCAGCACCGTCAGGTCCAGCTTCGCGGTGGCCGGGTCCACCGCGTCCGACTCCAGCCGCAGCCCGGGCAGCTCGACCACGGAGCGGGTCGTGTTCTGCAGCACCAGCTTCACCTGGAAGAGCGGCGCGTGCGCCATGCTGCGCTCGGGGTTGATCGCCCGCACCAGGTCCTCGAAGGGCAGGTCCTGCTGCGCGTAGGCGTCCAGCGACACCTGCCGCGTCTGCGCCAGGAGCTGGCGGAAGGTGGGGTTGCCCTCCAGGCGCAGGCGCAGGACGAGCTGGTTGACGAAGAAGCCGATGAGGGACTCCGTCTCCGCGTGGTCCCGGTTGGCCACGTCCGTGCCCACCACGATGTCCGTCTGCCCGCTGTAGCGGTGCAGCAGCGCCTGGAAGGCGGCCATCAGCGTCATGAAGAGCGTGGCGCCCTCGCGCTGGGAGAGCGACTCCAGCGCCTGGGCCAGGGGCGCGGGCAGCAGCGACAGGTGGGTGGCGCCGCGGTAGGTGCGCACGGCCGGCCGGGGCCTGTCCGTGGGCAGCTCCAGCACGGAAGGGGCGTCCTCGAGCTGCTTGCGCCACCACTCCAGCCGCGCCTCCAGCACCTCGCCGCGCAGCCACTGGCGCTGCCAGATGGCGTAGTCCGCGTACTGCAGGCCGAGCTCCGGCAGCGGCGAGGGCCGCTCCTGGCGGAAGGCCTCGTAGAGGGCCGCCATCTCCCGCACCAGCACGCCCATGGACCAGCCATCCGAGATGATGTGGTGCATGGTGAGCAGCAACGCGTGCCGCTGCTCCTCGAGCCGCAGCACGGTGGCGCGCAAGAGCGGGCCGGTGGACAGGTTGAAGGGCCGCCGCGCCTCCTGGGTGGCCAGGCGCAGCGCCTCGGCCTCGCGCTCCGGCGCGGGCACGTCGCACAGGTCCACCACCGCCAGCGGCATCGAGGGGGCGGGGGAGATGACCTGGACGGGCTCGCCCTGCTCGGCGTGGAAGGTGGTGCGCAGCGATTCGTGGCGGCGCAGCAGCTCGTCGAAGGCGCGCTGCAGCGCCCCGACGTCGAGCGCTCCCTCCAGGCGCAGTCCCGCGGGGATGTTGTAGTAGGCGGTGCCGGGCTCGAGCTGGTCCAGGAACCACAGGCGCTGCTGGGCGAAGGAGAGGGGAATCGAGCCCGTCCGCTCCGCGCGCCGCGGGGCCGGGACGCGAGTGGAGGAGGCGGCGTTGCCGAGCGCGGCCTCGACCCGGGCGGCGAGCGCCTCCAGGGTGGGGGCCTCGAAGAGCGTGCGCAGGGGCAGCTCCACGCCGAAGGTGGCGCGCAGGCGCGAGGCCACCTGGGTGGCCAGCAGCGAGTGGCCGCCCAGCTCGAAGAAGTTGTCGTGCACGCCCACGCGCTCGAGCTCCAGCAGCTCCGTCCACATGGCGGCCAGGGTCGTCTCCAGGGGCGTGCGCGGGGCCACCTGGCTCGCGCTCGCGGGCTGGTGCTCCGAGCCGGGCTCCGGCAGGGCGTCGCGGTCCACCTTGCCGCTGGAGGTGAGGGGCAGGGCCTCCAGGGGCACGAAGGCCGAGGGCACCATGTACTCGGGCAGCTTCCCCTTGAGCCAGGTGCGCAGCGCGGTGGCGTCGGCCGTCTGGCCCTCGCGCACCACTCCATAGGCGACGAGCCGCTTGTTGCCGGACGCGCCCTCGCGCGCGACAACCACGGCCTCGCGCACGGCCGGGTGTCCCAGCAGCACGGCCTCCACTTCACCCGGTTCGATGCGGTAGCCACGCACCTTCACCTGGAAGTCGGCGCGGCCCAGGTACTCGATCTGGCCGTCGGCGAGCCAGCGCACCTTGTCACCGGTGCGGTAGAGGCGGGCTCCCGGCGCGCCGTCGGCATCCGGCACGAAGCGCTCGGCGGTGAGCTCGGGGCGGCCCAGGTAGCCGCGGGCCACACCCACGCCGCCGACGCACAGCTCGCCCGCCACACCCACCGGCACCGGCCGCAGGTGCGTGTCCAGCACGGCCACCCGCACGTTGTGGAAGGGACGGCCGATGGTGATGCGCCGCGCGTCCACCGCGTCCGTCAGCGTGGCGCAGATGGTGGTCTCCGTGGGGCCATAGGCATTGATGAAGCGCCGGCCCGGCTGCCAGCGCGCCACCAGCTCCGGCGTGCAGGCCTCACCCGCGGACACCACCGTCTTCAGCGTCTCCAACCCCTCGGGCTCCAGCTGGGCCAGCACCGACGGCGTGAGGGTGGCGGCGGTGATGGCCTGCTCGCGCAGCACCTTCAGCAGCGGCGTGCCCGGCATCAGCTCCTCGCGGGGGGCGAGGCACAGCTCCGCTCCGGCGAGCAGGGGCGGGAAGATTTCCCACACCGAGGCGTCGAAGGCCGCGGAGAAGAACTGCAGCACACGGCTGCCGGGGCCAAGGCCCATGGCGTCAATCGTCTGCAGCGCCGTGTTGGCCAGTCCGCGGTGGTGCAGCAGGGTGCCCTTGGGACGGCCGGTGCTGCCCGAGGTGTAGATGATGTAGGCGAGCTGGCCCTCGTCGCCCCAGGCCTCCAGGTCCTCGGTGGACTCGCGCTCCACGCGCTCCGCCTGCTCGTCCAGGAGGATGACGGCACCGCGCCGCTCCAGCAGCAGCTCGCGCTCCGAGTCGGTGAGCGTCACCGGTGCGAAGGCGTCCGAGGTGATGAGCTCCAGGCGCTCGGGAGGAAGGCCGGGGTCCAGGGGCAGCCAGGCGCCGCCGGCCTTGAGGGTGGCGAGCATGGCCACGATGAGCCCGGTCGAGCGCTCCAGGCAGATGGCGACGAGCACCTCGGGACCGACGCCGAGCCGGCGCAGGTGCCGGGCGAGCTGGTTGGCGCGGGCGTTGAGCTCGGCATACGTGAGCGTCTCACCGCCGAAGCGCAGGGCCACGGCGTCGGGGGTGCGGCGCACCTGGGCTTCGAAGAGGCGGTGGACGAGCGCGGGCTCGGGCAGCTCCCGCGGGGCCGGGCTCCCTTGCGCGAGCAGCCGCTGGCGCTCGGTCGGGGCGAGCAGCGGCAGCTCGGACAGGCGGGCCTCGGGGCGGGCGCAGATGCCTTCCAGCAGCACGCGCAGGTTGCCCACCAGCCGCGACGCGGTGCTCTCGTCGAACAGGTCGGTGTTGTACTCGAGGCTGCCGATCAGCGCCTCCGGGCTCTGCACCATGGACAGGGCCAGGTCGAACTTCGCCACGTGGCTCTCGGCCGCCAGCGGGCGCAGCGTCAGGCCCTGGGCCCCCATGGACTGGGGCTGGGGTTGGTCCAGCACGAACCACACCTGGAAGAGCGGGCTGTGGCTGAGGTCCCGCTCCGGGTGGAGCTCCTCCACCAGCTTCTCGAAGGGCAGGTCCTGGTGCGTCTGGGCTTCCAGGATGGTGGTGCGCACCCGGGCCAGCAGCTCGCGGAAGGTGAGCTGGGCGGAGAGGCGCGCGCGCAGCACCAGGGTGTTGACGAAGAAGCCGATGAGGCCCTCCGCCTCGACGAAGCGGCGGCCGGCGATGGGCGAGCCGACGGCCAGGTCATCCTGGCCGGAGGTGCGGTGCAGCACCACCTGCCAGGCGGCCAGCAGGAGCATGTACGGGGTGACGCCCTCGCGCTGGCAGAGCGCCTGGACCGACTCGGACAGCTCCCGGGGCAGCTCGAAGGAGACGCTGGCGCCGCGGAACGCCCGCATCGGCGGACGGGGGCGGTCAACGGGCAGCTCCAGCAGGCCCGGCATTCCCTCCAGCTGCTGCTTCCACCAGGACAGCTGCCGCGCCAGCTCATCGCCCTGCAACCACTGGCGCTGCCAGAGGGTGTAGTCCGCGTACTGCACGGGCAGCGCGGGCAGGGGAGAGGGCTTGCCCTGGGAGAAGGCGGCGTAGAGGGCGGCCATCTCCTGCACCAGCACGTTCATGGACCAGCCATCGGAGATGATGTGGTGCATGACGAGCACCAGCACGTGCTCGGTGGCGGACAGCCGCAGCAGCGTGGTGCGCAGCAGCGGGCCCTGGGAGAGCTCGAAGGGCCGGAGCACCTCCTCCTTGAAGAGCCGGAGGGCTTCGGCCTCGCGCTCCGCGGCGGGCAGCGCGCTCAGGTCCACGCGCGTCAGGGTGACGGGGGTGGGGGCCGAGACAGTCTGGGTGGGCGTCTCCTGGTGGGCCTGGAAGGTGGTGCGCAGGGATTCGTGGCGGCGCACCAGCTCGGTGAAGGCGCGCTCCAGCGCGCCGGTGTCCAGCGGGCCCTCCAGGCGCAGGGCCGAGGGCAGGTTGTAGAGCGCAGTCCCCGGCTCGAGCTGCTCGAGGAACCATAGGCGCTGCTGCGCGAAGGACAGCGGCAGGGGGCCGTCGCCGCGGGGCTGGGGCGAGAGGGACGGGAGCGCGGACGCGGACTGGGGTGAGCTCTGCTGCCTGGCGCGGAGCTGCTTGAGGAGCAGGTTGCGCTTCTCGGGGGGGAGACTGGCCAGACGCTTGAGGATGTCGCTGTCGCTCATGACGAGACGGCCTTCGGGGACGGAGAGGAGTCACGCGCCACGGAGGGCGCTGGATGGAGGGTGGCCTTGAGGCCGAAACGGGGACGGTAGGTGTTGCTGGCCACGGGCGTGACGGGGTGGCCGGGGACGAGTCGGGCCTGGAAGCGCGGCAGCAGCGTGGCGAGCACCGCCACGATGAGCGTCAGCGTGTAGCCATTGCCGACGCACATCCGCTGGCCGCCGCCGAACGGCATCCAGGCATGGCGGTGTCGCTGCTCCTTCTGCTCGGGGAGGAAGCGCTCGGGGTCGAACCGCTCGGGGTCCTTCCAGAACGAGGCGTGGCGGTGCAGCAGCCACGTGGGTATCAGCACCAGGCTGCCGGCGCGGACGGTGAAGCCGGCAATCTCGTCGTCCTCCTGCGCGCGGCGCATGAGCTGCCAGGCGGGCGGGTAGAGGCGCAACGTCTCCTCCACCACCGCGCGCGTGTAGCGCAGGGCCTGGAGTTGCTCGCCGTTGGCCGAGGGACTTCCCCCCAGCACCGAGGCCAGCTCCTCACGCACGCGCTGCTCCACCTCCGGGTGGCTCATCAGCGTGTACCAGGTCCAGGTGAGCGCCACCGACGTGGCCTCGTGGCCGCCGACGAGCAGGGACACCAGCTCGTCGCGGACCTCGGTGTCCGTCATGGGCTCGCCCTGCGTGTCCCGGGCCTCGATCAGCATGCCCAGGATGTCGTCCCCGGCGGATGGGGCCTTGCGGCGCTCGGCGATGAGGCCATGGAGCGAGGCGTTGAGTGCATCCGTGGCGGCGTCGAACTGCTGGCGCCGCGAGCGGGGATACCCCAGCCGCCGCAGCGCGAGCTTCCAGAGCGAGTCGCGGGCCTTGGCATGCGACTTGTGGGAAAGGAACGCCACGCTCGCCTGGAGCCCCGCATCGCGCTCGTACACACCGCGCGAGAACAGCGAGGCGCCGAGCAGGGTGGGCACCAACAGGCGCATCTGCTCCAGCAGCTCCACGGGCTCGCCGGTCCGGGCGGGCTGTTCCCAGCGCTCGGCCAGTGCCTCGGTGCCGCGCACCATGTCCTCCACCATGCGGGCCAGCCGCGAGCGATGGAAGGCGGGCTGCACCATGCGGCGCTGGCGGAGCCAGACGGCGCCGCTGCTCTGGAAGATGCCATTGCCCATCAGCCGGCTGGGCCGCTTCTCCGGCGCGGGGTAGTTGCGCGCGTTGTCCGCGAGCACGCGCTGCACATGGTCCGGGTGGGCCAGCATGTAGAGCGGGCCCTGCTGCGTGTTGAAGTAGGCGATGTCCCCGTACTTCTGCTGGGTGCGGACGAGCGCGCCGAGGGGGTCCTTCACCTGCTCGTTGAGGCGCAGCAGCCAGTGGCCATGGTGGCCGGGCGGCAGCACGGCTTTCTTCGGAGCATTCATCGTCATTCCTGTGACTCCGCCTTGCCGGTGTCGGACGGCTCCGAGGCCAGGAGCTGTTGGACCTCGTCGCCGTCCATCTTCTCGAGCTCGGCCATCATCGTGGCCAGCTCGTCGCCCGGGACCTGGGCCATGGCCTCGAGCAGACGCAGGGAGAGCTTCTCCACGGTGGGCGCCGCGAAGAAGTCCTTGAGGGGCAGCTCCACCTGGAAGGCCTGCCGCACGCGCGAGACGAGCCGCGTGGCCAGCAGCGAGTGGCCGCCCAGCGACAGGAAGTCGTCGTGGACGCCCACGCGCTCCACCCCGAGCACCTCGCTCCAGAGTCGGGCGACCTCCTGCTCCATCTCGTCGCGCGGGGCGACGTACGTGGCCGCCTGCGAGCGCGAGCCCTCCGGAGCGGGGAGGGCCTTCCTGTCCACCTTGGCGTTGGCCGTGAGCGGGAGGGCCTCCAGCTCCACAATCGCCGAGGGCACCATGTACTCGGGCAGGTGCCCCTGCAGGAAGGCGCGCAGCGCGGCGATGTCGAGCCGCTGGCCGGGAGCCGGCACGGCGTAGACCACCAGGCGCTTGTCGCCGGGCGCGTCCTCGCGCACCACCGCCACGGCCTCGCGCACCGAGGCGTGGCGCAGCAGCGTCGCTTCCACCTCGGCCAGCTCGATGCGGTAGCCGCGCACCTTCACCTGGTTGTCCAGGCGGCCGAGGAACTCCAGCACCCCGTCCGGCCTCCAGCGCGCCAGGTCTCCAGTGCGGTAGAGGCGGGCGCCGGGCTCGCTGGAGAAGGTATCGGGGACGAAGCGCTCGGCCGTGAGGTCCGGACGCGACAGGTAGCCGCGCGCCAGGCCCTCGCCGCCGATGTACAGCTCCCCGGGCACGCCCACGGGCACTGGCTGGAAGGCGGCGTCCAGCAGATACACCTGTGTGTTGGCGATGGGCGAGCCGATGGGCACGGCGCTCCCCACCTGCTCGGACCGCGTCATCCGGAAGCAGGAGGTGAAGAGCGTGCTCTCGGTGGGGCCGTAGCAGGCGGTGATGGGGATGCGCAGCTCCTCCAGCACCCGGCGCACGTGCGGCGCGGAGACCACGTCGCCGCCGGTGAGCAACTGGCGCACGCCCTTCAGGCCCTCCAGCTTCAGGTCCACCATCTGCGAGAAGAGGCCCGCGGTGAGGTGGAGCGTCGTCACCTGGTGCCGCGTGAGCACCTGGGTGAGCAGCTCCAGGTCGCTGGGGGACTGGGGCGGGAAGACGACGAGGCGTCCGCCGAAGAGCAGCGGACCCCACACCTCGAGCGTGGAGGCGTCGAAGGAGATGGGGGCGATGAGGAGGAACGTCTCCTCGGGGCCCAGGTGGGCGTAGTGGCTGCCGTGGAACAGCCGCATGACGGAGCGGTGCTCGATGGCGACGCCCTTGGGCCGGCCGGTGCTGCCCGAGGTGAAGTCCACGTAGGCCAGGTTGCGCGAGCCGACGCCCGAGTCCGGTGCCGTGGTGGGCTGGCCCTCCAGCGCCAGCTCCTCCACCATCATGCAGGGGAGCTGCGCGGAGACGGGGAGCTGGGTGCTCAGCGCGCGCGAGGTGAGCAGCAGCCGGGGGGGCGCATCCTCCAGCATGAAGGCCAGGCGCTCCGCCGGGTAGGAGGCGTCCAGCGGCAGGTAGGCCCCGCCCGCCTTGAGGATGGCGAGGAGCGAGACGATGAGCTCCACGGAGCGCTCCAGGCAGAGCGCGACGAGGTCATCCGGCCCGACGCCGTGCGCGCGCAGCAGGTGCGCGAGCTGGTTGGCGCGGGCGTCCAGCTCCCGGTAGGTGAGGCGCTGCTCACCGAACTCCAGGGCGATGGCCTCGGGGCGCAGGGCCACCTGCTGCTCGAAGAGGTGGTGGATGCAGGACTCGCCCGGGAAGTCGGTGCGCGTCTGGTTCCACTCCACCACCACCTGGCGGCGCTCGGCCTCGGAGTGCAGCGTGACGTCTTCCAGGCACCGGGTGCCGGAAGCCGCCAGTCCCTCGAGCGCCCTGCGCCAGTGGCCCAGCACCCGCTCCATGCCGCCGCGCTCGAAGCGGGGCGAATCGTAGACGGCGCGCAGGCGCAGCGCCTCGCCCGGGAGCACGGACAGCGTGAGCGGGTAGTTGGTGGCCTCGAAGCCCTGCACGTCCTCCACCTTCAGCGAGGGGGACGACAGCACGGAGGTGTCGAGCGGGTAGTTCTCGAAGACGACGAGCGACTCGAAGAGCGGCGTGCCGCGGGGCAGGGTGCTGGCGGACTGGATGTGGACGAGCGGGGTGTGCTCGTACTGGCGCTGCTCGAGCTGGGTGGCCTGCAGCGCCTGGAGCCAGGGCAGCAGGGGCGAGGTGGCGGAAGGAATCCGCACGCGGGTGGGCAGCGAGTTGATGAAGAGGCCCACCATGGACTCGGCGCCGGGAAGCTCCGCGGGCCTGCCGGCGACGGTGTTGCCGAAGAGCACGTCCTGCTCGCCGCTGTAGCGTGAGAGGACGAGGGCCCAGGCGGCCAGCGCGAGCGTGTGCGAGGTGAGCTGGTGCTGGCGGGCGAAGGCCTGGAGCGCCGCGGTGGCCTCGCGGGACAGCTCCAGCTCCAGCGTGTGCGGGGTGGGGGACACTCCCGCGAGCGGCGCGGCGCGCGTGTCGGCGGGCAGCGGCGTGGGCGCGGAGAAGCCCTCCAGGTACGAGCGCCACCAGGCGGTGTCCGCCTGGGTGTCGCGCCGCTGCAGCCAGGCGATGTAGTCGCGGAAGGGAGGCGGGGACACGGGCGGCGGCGAGCCGCCGGCGCGCAGCGTGTCGTAGAGGGAGAACACCTCGCCGATGAGCACGCCGAGGCTCCAGCCGTCCACCAGCAGGTGGTGGTGGCTCCAGAGGAAGCGCCAGGTGTCCCCGGTCAGCCGCGCCGCCGTCAGGCGCGTGAGCGGGGCGCGGTTCAGGTCGAAGCCGCGCTGCTTCTCCTCGCCCAGCAGTTGCTCGAAGCGGGCCTGCTGCGCGGACGCCGTCAGCTCGCGCCAGTCCAGCATCTCGAAGGGCAGCGCCGCGTGCGCGTGCACCACCTGGAGCGGCGTCTCCAGCGCTTCCCAGTGGAAGGAGGAGCGGAGGATGGGGTGGCGCCCGAGGCACGTCTCCCACGCCTGGAGGAAGGCCTTCAGGTCCAGGCCGCCGCGCACCGTCCACGAGAGCTGCTCGAAGTACGCGCCCGACTCGGGAGCCAGCAGTGCGTGGAAGAGCATGCCCTGCTGCATGGGGGAGAGCGGGTAGATGTCCTGGACGTCCGGCCCGGTCCGCTGCAGCAGCGCGTCGAGCGCCGGCTGGGTGAGCGGGGCCAGGGGGAAGTCGCTCGGGGTGAAGCGGCGGGCGTCCTCGGAGTGGCGCGCGGAGATGAGCGTGCGCAGGTGGTGGAGGAAGCGCCGCGCGAGCCGGTCGATGGTGGCGGCCGAGTGCAGGTGGGTGCTGTAGCCGAAGGACACCCGCAGGCACCCGCCGAGGACGGAGCCATTCACCTCCAGCGGGTGGAAGCGCGTGCCGGAGGGGGCGGTGAGGGGGCCAATGGGCTCGTCCGCCAGCGAGAAGAAGCGGCTCGAGGCCACGGTGGCATCGAGCTGCCCCAGGTAGTTGAAGGCCACCTGCGCGGCGGGGAGCGCTTGCAGTCGTCGGGCCGTCTCGTCGGGCCCCATCCATCGCAGCAGACCGGCGCCGAGGCCGTGGTGGGGCAGGCGGCGCAGCGAGTCACGCACGGCGCGCAGGCCGTCTCCCGTGGAGCTCCCGGAGGGCACCGGCAGCAGCACCGGCGTCAGGCTGGTGAACCAGCCGACGGTGCGGCTGAGGTCCACGTCCGGGAAGAGCTCCTCGCGGCCGTGGCCCTCCAGGTCGACGAGGACGTGGGACTGTCCGGTCCACTCGGTCAGGGACTGGGCGAGCGCCGTCAGCAGCACCTCGGTGATGTGCGCGCGCCAGGCGGAGGGGACCTCCTGCAGCAGCAGCTTCGTCTCCTCGGTCTCCAGGGAGACGGAGACGGAGTGCTCGGAGGCGCGGGTATTGGGGCCGGTGGCGTCGGTGGGCAGGGGCGCCACGTGCTGGCGGGCCTCGTCCAGCCAGAGAGGCGCCTCGGCCTCCAGGGCCGGCGAGCGGGCATGGGACTCCAGGCGGCGGGCCCAGGCCTGGAAGGAGGTGCTCCGGGCCGGGAGCGTCACCCGCTGGCCCTGCTCCAGCTGGAGGTAGGTGGACTCCAGGTCCTCCAGCAGCACGCGCCAGGAGACGGCGTCCACCGACAGGTGATGGACGGCGAGCAGCAGGCGCTGCTGTCCCTCTCCGAGGTGGAAGAGGGCGGCGCGCAGCAGGGGCGGCTCCGACAGGACGAAGCTGGCCTGGAGGCGGGTGGCCTCGGCCTCGAGCGCCGCGGCGCGCTGGTCGGCGGGGAGCGAGGAGAGGTCCACCTGGAGGAGCTGGAAGGAGAGCTCCTCCGGCCCCATGTTGTCCTGCCGCCACTCGCCGTCCACCTGACGCAGGCGCAGGCGCAGGGCGTCGTGGTGGCCGAGCAGGTGGCGCAGCGTGTCCTCCAACCGCGAGGCCTCCAGCGGCGAGCGGGTGGCCAGCAGCACGGACTGGTTGAAGTGGTGGGCGTGCTCCGCGTCGTGGTCCAGCAGGTAGCGCTGGATGGGGGTGAGGGGCACCGGGCCGGTGATGGGGCCCTGCTCCGCGGTGGACGCGGAGGCGGTCTTCACCACCTGCGCCAGCTGGGCCACCGTCTGGTGCTGGAAGAGGTCCCTCGGGGCGAGCACGAGGCCGGCCTGACGGGCGCGGGCCACCACCTGGAGGCTGATGATGGAGTCGCCTCCGAGGGTGAAGAAGTTGTCGTGCACGCCCACCTTCGGGATGCCGAGCACCTGCGCCCAGATGTCGGCCAGGCGCTGCTCGATGTCGTCGCGAGGGGCGACGTGGGTGGACTGCCCCTCGCCGGCCGTGGCTTCCGGCGCGGGCAGGGCCTTCCTGTCCACCTTGCCGCTGGAGTTGAGGGGCAGGGCCTCCAGCGAGACGATGGCGGCCGGCACCATGTACTCGGGCAACTTGCCCGCCAGGGCGGAGCGCAGGGCGGAGGTGTCGGCCTCCTGGCCCTCGCGCGCCACCACGTAGGCCACCAGTCGCTTGCGGCCGGGCACGTCCTCGCGCACCACCACCACGGCCTCGCGCACCAGGGGGTGCTGGAGCAGCACGGACTCCACCTCACCCGGCTCGATGCGGAAGCCGCGCAGCTTCACCTGGAAGTCGACGCGGCCCAGGTACTCGAGCTCGCCTTGGACCAGCCAGCGCACCTTGTCACCCGTGCGGTAGAGGCGGGCCCCCGGCTCGGCGGAGAATGGATTCGGCACGAAGCGCTCGGCGGTGAGCTCGGGGCGGCCGTGGTAGCCACGGGCCAGGCCCACGCCGCCGATGTAGAGCTCGCCGGGCACGCCCACGGGGACGGGCCTGAGGCCCGCGTCCAGCACGTACGTCTTCACGTTGTGGAAGGGGCGGCCCAGGGTGACGTGCCGGGGGTCCACGTCCGTGTTGACGGCGGCGCACACGGTGGTCTCCGTGGGGCCATAGGCGTTGACGAAGCGCCGCCCCGGCTTCCAGCGCGCGACGAGCTCGGGCGTGCACGCCTCTCCGGCGGAGACGAGCGTCTGGACGCCTCGCAGGCTCTCGGGCTCCAGCTGCGCCAGCACCGACGGGGTGAGCTTCATCGTGGTGATGGACTGCTCCTGCACCACCTTGAGCAGCGGGGCCCCGGGCATCAGCTCCTCGCGCGAGGCCATGACGAGGCACGCCCCGGACAGCAGCGCGGGGAAGACCTCCGACACCGAGGCATCGAAGCTGATGGAGAAGAACTGGAGCAGCCGACGGCCCGGCCCCAGGTCCATGAAGTCCAGGGTCTGCAGGGCGGTGTTGGTCAGGCCCCGCTGCTGCAGCAGCGTGCCCTTGGGACGGCCGGTGCTGCCCGAGGTGTAGATGACGTAGGCGAGGTTGTCCGCGGTGAGCGTGGTGTCCAGGTCCTCCTCGGACTCACGCTCCACGCGCTCCCAGTGCTCGTCCATGAGGAAGACGAAGCCACGCCGGTCGAGCAGGTGCTCCAGCGACGAGTGCGTGAGGAGCACCGGGGCCAGCGCATCCGAGGTGATGTACGCGAGGCGCTCCTCGGGCAGGGTGGGGTCCAACGCCAGCCAGGCGCCGCCGGCCTTGACGGTGGCGAGCATGGCCACGATGAGCTCGGGCGAGCGCTCCAGGCACAGGGCCACGAGCAGCTCGGGGCCCACGCCCAGCCGGCGCAGGTGGCGCGCGAGCTGGTTGGCGCGGGCGTTGAGCTCGCCGTAGCTGAGCGTCTCGGCACCGAAGCTCACCGCGGGGGCGTTGGGATTGCGGCGGACCTGCTCCTCGAAGAGGCGGTGGACGAGCGCGGGCTCGGGCAGCTCGCGCCGGGCCTGGTTCCACTCGACGAGCACCTGCTGGCGCTCGCTCTCGGTCTGCAGGGGCAGCTCGGACACGCGGGTGTCCAGCGAGGCCACCACGCCCTCCAGCAGCATCCTCAGGTGCCCGGTCATGCGCACCAGGGTGCTCTCGTCGAAGAGGTCGGTGTTGTAGTCGAAGGTGCCGGCAATCCCCTCGGGGTAGTCCGTGAGGAAGAGCGCCAGGTCGAACTTGGCCACGGTGCTGGCGCCGTCCAGCACGTGCATCCTCAGGTCCCCGGTGCGGAAGTCCGCCAGCCGGGGCTCGCCCAGCATGAACCACACCTGGAAGAGGGGGGTGTGGCTGAGGTTGCGCTCGGGCTGGAACTGCTCCACCAGCTTCTCGAATGGGATGTCCTGGTGGGCGTAGGCTCCCAGCGTCGTCTCACGGACCTGGCGCAGCAGCTCGCGGAAGGAGGGGTTGCCCTCCATGCGGGTGCGCAGGACGAGCGAGTTGACGAAGAAGCCGGCGAGTCCCTCGAGCTCCGCGAGGCGGCGGCCGGCGATGGGCGAGCCGACGCTGACATCGTCCTGGCCGGAGTAGCGGTGCAGCAGCACCTGGAACACGGCCAGCACGAGCATGAAGGGGGTGACGCCCTCGCGCTGGGCGAGCGCCTTGAGCCCGGTGGACAGCTCCTGGGAGAAGGCCAGCGGGAAGGAGGTGCCGCGGAACGACTGGACCGGGGGACGGGGCCTGTCGGTGGGCAGCTCCAGCACCGGCGGGGCGCCGGCGAGCTGCTGCTGCCAATACGCGAGCTGGCGCTCCAGCTCCTCGCCCACCAGCCACTGGCGCTGCCACACCGCGTAGTCGGCGTACTGCACCGGCAGCTCGGGCAGCGGAGAGGGCTGTCCCTGGACGAAGGCCGCGTACAGGGCGCTCATCTCGCGGATGAGCACGGTGATGGTCCACCCGTCCGAGACGATGTGGTGCATGACGACCACCAGCAGGTGCTCGGTGTCCGTCAGCTTCAGCAGGGTGGTGAGCAGCAGCGGGCCCGTGGCCAGGTCGAAGGGCCGCTCGCTCTCCTCGCGGACCATGCGCAGGGCCTCGGCCTCGCGCGTGGCGGCGGGCAGCGCGCTGAGGTCCACCCGGTTCAGGGTCCGGGCCGTGGGCGCGCCGATGACCTGGACGGCCTCACCTCCCTGGGTGCGGTAGGTGGTGCGCAGCACCTCATGGCGGCGCACCAGCTCCTCGAGGCAGCGCTCCAGGGCCGCCACGTCGAGCGGGCCCTCCACGCGGATGGCCGCGGGCATGTTGTAGGTGGAGCGACCGGGCTCGAGCTGCTCGAGGAACCACAGCCGCTGCTGGGCGAAGGACAGCGGCAGCGGCTGCTCGCGCGAGGCGCGCTCGAGGGGCGGCAGTCGTGGCCCCGGCGAGCCACTGGCGATGGCGGCCTCGAGCTGCGCGGCCAGCTTCTCCAGGGTGGCGGCCTCGAAGAGGACGCGCAGGGGCAGCTCCACGCCGAAGCCGGCGCGGATGCGGGCCATGACCTGGGTGGCCAGCAGCGAGTGGCCGCCGAGGGCCATGAACTCGTCGTGCAGCCCCACCTGCTCCACGGCCAGCAGCTCGCTCCAGATGGCGGCCAGCCGCCGCTCGGTATCCGTGCGCGGGGCCACGTACTCGGACGCCGCCGCGGTGTGCGCGCCCTCCAGGGCGGCCAGGGCCTTGCGGTCCACCTTGCCGCTCGTCGTCAGCGGCAGCGACTCCAGGGGGACGAAGGCCGCGGGCACCATGTAGTCGGGCAGCCGCGACAGCAGGGCGGCGCGCAGCGCCTGCGGCTCCACCTGCTCGCCGGAGCGCGGCACCACGTAGGCCACCAGCCGCTTGTCACCCGGCGCGTCTTCGCGCAGCGCCACCACGGCCTGCGCCACCGCCGGGTGCTCGCAGAGCACGGACTCGATTTCGCCCAGCTCGATGCGGAAGCCGCGCAGCTTCACCTGCTCGTCGCGCCGGCCGAGGAACTCCAGCTCCCCGTCCGCCATCCACCGCACCTCGTCTCCGGTGCGGTAGAGCCGGGCTCCCGGCTCCGTGCTGAAGGGATGGGGGACGAAGCGCTCCGCCGTCAGCGCCGGCTGACCCAGGTAGCCACGGGCCACGCCCGAGCCGCCCACGTACAGCTCTCCGGCCACGCCCACGGGCACCGGCCGCAGCGCCTCGTCCAGCACGTACACCTGCACGTTGGGCAGGGCCCGGCCAATGCCGAGCTGCTCGGGCCGCACCGGCCCGCTCACGGTGGCGCAGATGGTGACTTCCGTCGGGCCGTAGGCGTTGAGCAGCGTCCGCCCGGACGACCAGCGCCGCGCCAGCTCCGGCGTGCACGCCTCGCCCGCGGAGATGACGGTCTCCAGCTTCGCCAGGCCCTCCGGCTCCAGCTGCGCCAGCACCGACGGCGTCAGCGTCACCGCGGTGATGGACTGCGCCTCCAGCAGCGAGCGCAGGGGCTCGCTGGGCATGAGCTGCTCCTGGCTCGCGATGCACAGGCACGCCCCGGCCACCAGCGTGGAGAACACCTCGCACACGGAGGCGTCGAAGCCGACGCTGGCGAACTGGAGCACCCGGCTGTCGGGCCGGTAGCCGTGGGCCACGGCCACCTGCCGCGCGGTGTTGGCCAGGCCGCCGTGCGTGAGCAGCGTGCCCTTGGGCCGGCCGGTGCTGCCCGAGGTGTAGATGATGTACGCGAGGCTGCTGGCCACCACGTGGGTGTCCAGGTCCTCTTCGGACTCGCGCTCCACGCGCTCCCAGTGCTCGTCCATGAGGAAGACGTAGCCGCGCCTGTCGAGCAGGTGCTCCAGCGACGAGTGCGTGAGGAGCACCGGGGTCAGCGCATCCGAGGTGATGTACGCGAGGCGCTCCTCGGGCAGCGTGGGGTCCAACGCCAGCCAGGCGCCGCCGGCCTTGAGGATGGCCAGCATGGCCACCACGCGCTCCACGGAGCGCTCGAGGAACACGGTGACTCGCACCTCGGGGCCCACGCCCACCCGGCGCAGGTGGCGCGCGAGCTGGTTGGCGCGCTCGTTGAGCTCGCCGTAGGTGAGCGTCTCGGAACCGGCACTCACCGCGGGGGCGTTGGGCGCGCGGCGCACCTGCTCCTCGAAGAGGTGGTGGGCGAGCTGCTCTGTCTGGTTGCCCGGCGTGCGGCTCCACGCGCCCAGAATCTGCTGGCGCTCGGCGTCGGACAGCAGGGAGAGCGCACCCAGCGTTGCGCGCGGGTGGGCCACCAGGCCCTCGAGCGCGGTGCGCCAGTGCGCGAGCAGCCGCCGCATGTCGTCGCGGCGCAGGCGCGGCTCGTCATGGGACAGGCCCAGCCGCAGGCGCTCGCCGGGGACGACGGCGAGGGCGAGCGGGTAGTTGGCGCGCTCGTGCGTCAGCACGTCGCGGATGTCCAGCGAGGCCTTGTGCTTCAGCAGGGCCGCGTCGAGGGGGAAGTTCTCCACGACGAGCAGCGACTCGAAGAGCGGGGTGCCGCGGGGCACCTGGCTCCAGGACTGGATGTCCACCAGGGAGGCGAAGTCGTGCTGGCGCAGCTCGGCGAGCTGCTCCTGGAAGGACTGGAGCCAGGGCAGCAGCGGCGAGGCGTCCGAGGGCAGCCGGACGCGGGTGGGGAGCGAGTTGATGAAGACGCCCACCATGGCGCCCGAGCCGGGCAGCTCGGGAGGACGGCCGGAGACGGTGGTGCCGAAGACCACCTCGCGCTGGCCGCTGTAGCGCGAGAGGACGATGGCCCACGCGGCGAGCACCAGCGTGTTGAGGGTGACCTGGTGCTGGCGCGAGAAGGCCATCAGGGCGGCGGTGGCCTCGGCGCCCAGCTCCTGCTCGTGGGAGTGCAGGGTAGGCGTCTGCCCCGCGGGGGGGGCGGCATGGGTGTCGCCCGGTAGGGGCGTGGGCGCGGTGAAGCCGGCGAGCGCGGAGCGCCAGAAGCTCTCGTCGGCGGACGCCTCGCGCCGCTCCAGCCAGGCGATGTAGTCGCGGAAGGGCGGGCGCGAGTCGAGCCGGGCCGCGCCGCCGGAGAGGGCGGCCTCGTAGTGGGCCAGCACGTCCTGGAAGATGAGGCCGAGGCTCCAGCCATCCAGCAGCAGGTGGTGGTGGTTCCAGAGGAAGCGGTGGGTGTGCTCGCCCAGGCGCACGGCCGTGAGGCGCATGAGGGGCGCCCGGCGTGGATCGAACCCGCGCCGCCGGTCCTCCTCGAGGAGTTGCTGGAAGCGGGCCTGCTGCTCGGCGGCGGGCACGCCACGCCAGTCGAGCGTCTCGAAGGGCAGCGTGGCGCGCGGGTGCACGGCCTGGAGGGGGAACTCCAGCCCCTCCCAGTGGAAGCTGGTGCGCAGGATGGGGTGGCCATCCAGGCTGGCCTGCCACGCCGCGCGGAAGGACTCCAGGTCCAGCCGTCCCTCCATCGTCCAGGCCATCTGCTCCAGGTACACGTCGGAGCCGGGCGACAGCATCCAGTGGAAGAGCAGGCCGTGCTGCAGCGGGGAGACGGGGTAGAGGTCCTCGAGCTCCGGGCCGGTGACGGCCAGCAGCGACTGGAGGGCGGAGGGCGTGATGCGGGCCAGGGGGAAGTCGCCCGGGGAGAGGCGGCGGGCGTCCTCGGAGTGGCGCGAGGAGATGAGGGTGCGCAGGTGCTGGAGGAAGCGCCCCGCGAGCCGCTCGATGGTGGCGGCCGAGTGCAGGTGCTCGCTGTAGCGGAAGGCCAGGCGCAGGCGCCCGCCGAGGACAGAGCCAATCACCTCCAGCAGGTGGTCGCGCGTGCCCGCGGGCGCGGCGTGGGGGCCGGTGTCCTCGTCGGTGAGGATGAAGAGGGCGCTGGCGGCGGCGGACGTGTCGAGCTGGCCCAGGTAGTTGAAGAGGACGGGGGCGGCGGGCAGCGCGCGCAGGGGCCGGGCGATGGCGTCCGGGCCCATCCACTGAAGGAGCCCGAAGCCGATGCCGTGGTGTGGCAGGCGGCGCAGCGAGTCGCGCACGGAGCGCAGGCCCTCGCCCGGAGTGCCCTGGGCGGGCACCCGCAGCAGCACGGGGGCCACGGAGGTGAACCAGCCCACGGTGCGCGAGAGGTCCACGCCTTCGGCGAGCTGCTCCTGGCGGCCATGGCCCTCGAGGTCCACGAGCATCTCGGCGTGTCCGGTCCACTCGCCGAGCGTCTGCGCGAGCGCCGTCAGCAGGACGTCATCGAGGCGGGCGCGCCAGGCGGCGGGCGTCTCCTGCAGCAGCAGGCGCGTCTCGTCCTGCTCGAGCTGGACGGAGACGGCACGCTCGGAGGCGCGGGTGTTGATGCCGAAGGTGTCGAGCGGCAGTCCGGGGAGTTGCCGCTGGGCGGGCTCCATCCACAGCGGCGCCTCGGCGGCGAGCGCTTCGGAGCGGGCGATGGACTCCAGGTGCCGCGCCCACGCCTGGAAGGAGGTGCTCTTGGGCGGCAGCGCCACCGGCCGACCCTGGGCCAGCTGCTGGTAGACGGACTCGAGGTCCTCCATCAGCACGCGCCAGGAGACGGCGTCGACGACGAGGTGGTGGAGGCAGAGGAAGAGCTGCTGGGGCTGGCCCTCGCCGGAGAGGAAGAGGGCGGCGCGCAGCAGCGGCGCCTCGGAGAGACGGAAGGAGGCTTGCAGGCGCGAGGCCTCGTCCCTCAGGGCCGCGGGCCGCTCATGGGCGGGCAGCGCGGAGAGGTCGTGCACGTGCAGCGGCACGGAGAGCTGCTCGGGGGCGGCGTGCTCCTGGTGCCACGTGTCGCCGTCCCGCGTCAGGTGCAGGCGGAGCGCGTCGTGGTGCGCGACGAGGGCCTGGAGGGCCTGCCGCAGCAGCGGGGCCTGGAGGGGCTGGCGGGCCCGCAGCAGCACGGACTGGTTGAAGTGGTGGGCGTGCTCCGCGTCGTGATGCAGCAGGTGGAGCTGGATGGGGGTGAGGGGCACAGGGCCGGAGACGGGGCCCTGCGAGGCGGCCTCCACGGGAGCGGCCGTCCGCGCCATCGGGGCGAGCCCGGCGATGGTCTGGTGCTGGAAGAGCTCCCTCGCGGACAGGAGCAGTCCGGCCTGACGGGCGCGGGCCACCACCTGGAGGCTGATGATGGAGTCGCCGCCCAGCTCGAAGAAGTTGTCGTGCACGCCCACGCGGGGCACGCCGAGCAGGGCGCTCCAGATGGAGGCCAGCCGCTCCTCCACGTCGTTGCGCGGCGCCACGAAGGCACGGCCAGAGGCCAGGTGCGTGGCGGCGGGGGCGGGCAGCGCCTTCCGGTCCAGCTTGCCGTTGGGGTTGAGGGGCAGGGCCTCCAGCGGGACGAAGGCCGAGGGCACCATGTACTCGGGCAGCGTCTCCTTCAGCAGCGAGCGCAGCGCGGAGGACTCCACGGACTGGCCCTCGCGCGCCACGACGTAGGCCACCAGGCGCTTGTCGCCCGGAGCGTCCTCGCGCACCACGGCCGCCGCCTCGCGCACCGCGGGGTGGCGCAGCAGGGCGGACTCCACCTCACCCAGCTCGATGCGGAAGCCGCGCAGCTTCACCTGGGAGTCGATGCGGCCCAGGAAGTCGAGCGAGCCATCGGCCAGGAAGCGCACCCGGTCGCCCGTGCGGTAGAGGCGCTGTCCGGGCCGGGCGCTGAAGAGGTCCGGGATGAAGCGCTCGGCGGTGAGCTCGGGCGCGTCCAGGTAGCCGCGGGTGATGCCGGCGCCGCCGATGTGGAGGTGGCCGGGCACGCCCACGGGCACGGGCCGCAGCGCCTCGTCCAGCACGTACACGCGGACATCGCGGATGGGGCGGCCGATGGACACGCGGGGCGACGACGGGCCGCTGGCGGCGAAGCGGTGCACGGTGGCCCACACGCTGCCCTCGGTGGGGCCGTACTCGTTGTGCAGCCCGGCCTCGGGCAGCAGGGCGTGGTGGTGCTCCACCAGCTCGGCCGGGCACGACTCACCAGCGACGATGGCCGCGCGCAGCGTGCCCAGCTCTCCGGGCCGGGCCTGCTCCAACAGCACCCGGTAGAAGGACGGCACGGTGAGCAGGTGCGAGACGCGCTCGCGGGCGATGAGCGCCGTGAGGGCGTGCAGGTCCTGCTGCGTGTCACCCTCGGGCAGCACCAGGGTGCCACCCTCGCACAGGCTCCAGAAGACACCCGCCACGGAGCTGTCGAAGGCGATGGAGGACAGCAGCAGGTAGGCCGAGGGCGGAGCGCCGTAGTGCGCGTTGCGCGCCCGCGTGGAGTGCACGAGGTTGCGGTGGCTGACCACCACGCCCTTGGGCCGGCCGGTGGAGCCGGAGGTGTAGATGACGTAGGCGGCGGTGTCGGGCGACTGCGCGGGGGCAAGCGGCCCGGCGGCGCACGCGGCGATGGCCTCCGCGTCGGTGTCCACGCACACCACGGGGCACGCGGCGGACGGGAAGAGGTCGAGCAGGGCGCCGCGAGTCACGACGGCGCGGGGCCGCGAGTCCTCCAGCAGCAGGGCCAGCCGCTCGCGCGGGTAGGCCGGGTCCAGCGGCACGTAGGCGCCGCCGGCCTCGAGGATGGCGAGCAGCGCCACGACCAGGTCGGTCGAGCGCTCCATGCACAGGGCGACGCGCACCTCGGGGCCCACGCCCAGCGAGCGCAGGTGGTGCGCGAGCTGACGGGACTGGCGCGACAGCTCGCCATAGGTGAGCGAGCGTGAGCCGCACACCACGGCCAGCGCGTCCGGAGTGCGCGAGGCCACCGCGGCCACGATTTCGTGGGCGAGGGTGTCGTGGGTGAGGCCGGAGGGCGCGCCGCCGCTCCATTCACCGAGGAGCAGGTGGCGCTCCTCAGTGGTGAGCAGCGAGAGGCTGTCGAGCGGGGCCTCGGGCCGGGCCACCACGGCCTCCAGCAGCACCCGCAGGTGCTGCACCAGGCGCGTGGCGGTGCTCTCGTCGAACAGGTCGGTGTTGTACGCCAGGCCGCCCGCGAGCCCGCCATCGGCGAGGAAGCCCACGTCCAGGGTGAGCTCGAACTTGGCCACGCCGGTGTCCACCGGGAGGGGCGTCAGGGACAGTGCCGCCTCGCGCAGGGTGGGAACGAGCGCGTCCTGCAGGGAGAACATGACCTGGAAGAGCGGGGTGCGGCTGAGGTCGCGCACGGGCTGGAGCTCGTCCACCAGCTTCTCGAAGGGCACGTCCTGGTGCTCGTAGGCGCCGAGCGTCGTCTCGCGCACCTGGGCCAGCAGCGCGCGGAAGGAGCCGCCCGCGGAGAGGCGCGAGCGCAGCACGAGGGTGTTGGCGAAGAAGCCGATGAGGCCCTCGAGCCCGGCGTGGCGGCGGTTGGCGATGGGCGTGCCAACGCTGATGTCGTCCTGGCCGGAGTAGCGCGCGAGCAGCGTCTGGAAGGAGGCCAGCAGCACCATGAAGGGCGTGACGCCCTCGCGCTGGCAGAGGGCCTTCACGGACTCCATCAGCTCCCGTGGCAGCACCACGGGGACGCTGGCACCGCGCGAGGAGAGCACCGCGGGGCGGGGCCTGTCGCCGGGCAGCTCCAGGGCCATGGACGCCCCGGCGAGCTGCTGCTTCCAGTACGCGAGCTGGGCGTCGAGCACCTCGCCCTGGAGCCACTCGCGCTGCCAGAGGGCGTAGTCCGCGTACTGCAGGGGCAGCTCGGGCAGGGGCGAGGCCTGGCCCTGGCGGAAGGCCTCGTAGAGGGCCGCCAGCTCCCGCACCAGCACGCCCAGGGACCAGCCGTCGGAGACGGAGTGGTGCATGTTGAGCAGCAGCACGTGCTCGGTGCCGGAGAGCCGCAGCAGCGTGGTGCGCAGCAGCGGACCGGTGGACAGCTCGAAGGGGGCTTGCGCTTCCTCGCGGGCGAGGCGGAGGGCCTCGGCCTCGCGCTGCTCCTCGGGCAGCTCCGTCAGGTCCACCACGGCGAGGGGCCGAGGGGCCGCGGGCGCGATGACCTGGACGGGCTGGCTCCCCTCGGAGCGGAAGGAGGTGCGCAGCGGCTCGTGGCGGCGCACCAGCTCATCGAAGCTCCGCTGGAGGGCCGGGGCGTCCAGGGGACCCTGCAGCCGCACGGCGGCGGGCATGTTGTAGGTGGCGGTGCCCGGGGTGAGCTGGTCGAGGAACCACAGCCGCTGCTGGGCGAAGGACAGGGGCGGCGGGCCCGAGCGCTCCATGCGGCGCGGGGCCGGCAGACCGGAGGCCTGGCCCTGGCGGGCGGCGTCCAGGCGCGTGGCGAGTGCCTCGAGGGTGGGGGCCTCGAAGAGGGCGCGCAGGGGCAGCTCCACGCCGAAGGCGGAGCGGATGCGCGAGGCCACCTGGGTGGCCAGCAGCGAGTGGCCACCCAGGGAGAAGAAGTCGTCCTGGCGGCCCACGCGCGGCACTTGCAGCACCTGAGCCCAGAGGGTGGCCAGCAGCTCCTCGGTGGCGGTGCGCGGCGGCGTGTACTCGTGGCTCGGGACGAGTCCGGAGCCCTCGGGCACGGGCAGTTGCTTGCGGTCCACCTTGCCGTTGGGCGTCTGCGGGAAGGCCGCCATCGGCACGAAGGCCGAGGGCACCATGTACTCGGGCAGCTTCTCCTTGAGGAAGGAGCGCAGGGCGGCCACGTCCAGCACCTGCCCGTCCTGGGGCACCACGTAGACCACGAGGCGCTTGTCGCCCGGCACGTCCTCGCGTGCCATGGCCACGACGGACCGCACGGAGGGGTGCTGGAGGAGCACGGACTCCACCTCGCCCAGCTCGATGCGGAAGCCGCGCAGCTTCACCTGGAAGTCGATGCGGCCCAGGAACTCGAGCTGGCCATCGGCGCGCCAGTACACCCGGTCACCGGTGCGGTAGAGGCGCGCGCCCGGCGTGGGGGAGAACGCATCCGGCACGAAGCGCTCGGCGGTGAGGTCGGGGCGGCCGAAGTAGCCACGGGCCAGGCCCAGGCCGCCCAGGTACAGCTCCCCGGGCACGCCGATGGGCACCGGCCGCAGCCGCGCGTCGAGCACGTAGGCCTGGGTGCCGGGCAGCGGGCGGCCGATGTGCGGCGTCGCCGTCTCGCCGGGCGCGACAGCCGTCCAGGTGGAGTAGGTGGTGTCCTCGGTGGGGCCGTAGAGGTTGTAGAGCACCTTCACCGCGGCGGCGGCGTGGATGCCCTGGGCCAGCGGCGCGGTGAGGGGCTCGCCGCACAGGTTGACGGTGTGCACCGTGTGGGGCACGGCGCGCTGGCGCACCAGCTCGGCCATGGCCGAGGGCACGGTGTTGATGAGCGTCACCTCGGAGACGGCGGGTAGCGACGGCAGGGCCAGGGCGTTGTCGGCCAGGTAGACGCAGCCGCCGCACGCCGGAGGCACGAACAGCTCGAAGACGGACAGGTCGAAGCAGACGGAGGTGGAGGCCAGCACGCCGGCGAGCTGCGCCGGGGTGAAGGTGTCGAGCGCCCAGCGCACGAAGGCCACCGCGCTGCGGTGCTCGAGCGCCACGCCCTTGGGGCGGCCGGTGGAGCCGGAGGTGTAGAGGATGTACGCCAGGTCCCCCGTCCCGTTGAGGCAGGGCGGACGCGTGGCGGGGTGTTGCTCGAACGCCGCGGGCTCGTCGAGCAGCACGAGGGTGGGGGCGTTGAGCTCGCGGGCCAGCGGCACCAGCGAGTGCTGGGTGAGCAGCAGCGGGCTGCGCGAGTCCTCGAGGGTGAAGGCCAGCCGCTGGGTGGGGTACGTGGGGTCCAGCGGCATGTACGCGCCGCCGGCCTTGAGGATGGCGAAGAGGGCCACCGGGAGCAGCTCGGTGCGCTCCAGGCAGAGGGCCACGGGGACACCGGGGCCCACGCCCAGCGAGCGCAGGTGCCAGGCGAGCTGGTTGGCGCGCTGCTCGAGCTCGCGGTACGTGAGGCGCCGCGTGCCCGCGACGAGCACGGTGGCGTCCGGGGTGCGCTCCACCTGGCGCTCGAAGAGCTGGTGCAGGGCCACGTCCACGACGGGGGCGGGCAGGGCGCGGTTCCACACCTCCACCACCTGGCGGCGCTCGGCCTCGGGCAGCAGGGGCAGCTCGGACAGGGGCGCCTCGGGGTGGGCGAGCACCCCGTCCAGCAACACGCCCAGGTGCTCCACCAGACGGGCCGCGGTGGCGGCGTCGTACAGGCTGGTGGCGTACTCCAGCGAGCCCGCGAGTCCCTGCTCCGACTCCGCGAGCTGCAGGGTGAAGTCATACTTGGCGCTGTGGCTCTCCAGCTCCACGCCGCGCAGCGCCAGTCCGGGCAGGCGGAAGCCCGGCAGCGGATCCGGGTGGAGGATGAGCATCACCTGGAAGAGGGGGCTGCGGCTCATGTCGCGCACGGGCTGCAGCGTCTCCACCAGCTTCTCGAAGGGCACCTCCTGGTGGGCGTAGGCGCCCAGCGTCACCTCACGCACCCGCGCGAGCAGCTCGCGGAAGGCGGGGTTGCCGCCCAGCTGCGTGCGCAGCACCAGGTTGTTGACGAAGAAGCCGATGAGGCCCTGCGTCTCGGCGAGGCCGCGGCCGGCGATGGGCGAGCCGATGCTGATGTCGTCCTGGCCGGAGTAGCGGTGCAGCAGCGTCTGGAACGCGGCCAGCAGCAGCATGAAGGGCGTGACGCCCTCGCGCAGCGCGAGCGCCTGGAGCCGCTCCCACTGCTCGCGCGACACGCGCACCGGGTGGCTGGCGCCGCGCGAGTCCTGCACGGGCGGACGGGCCCTGTCGGTGGGCAGCTCGAGCTGGGCGGGCGCTCCGGCGAGCTGCTGCTTCCAGTACGCGAGCTGGGCGTCCAGCACCTCGCCCTGGAGCCGCTGGCGCTGCCAGAGGGTGTAGTCCGCGTACTGCACGGGCAGCGCGGGCAGCGGTGAGGGCCGGCCCTGCGAGAAGGCCTCGTAGAGGCCGGCCACCTCGCGCACCAGCACGCCCATGGATGTGCCGTCGGAGACGATGTGGTGCATGCACAGCACCAGCACGTGCTCGCTGTCGGAGAGCCGCAGCAGCGTGGTGCGCAGCAGCGGGCCGTGGGCGAGGTCGAAGGGGCGCAGCGCCTCCTGGTATGCCAGGCGCAGCACCTCGGCCTCGCGCTCCGGGGCGGGCAGGGCGCTCAGGTCCACGCGCGCCTGCGTCACCGTGCCTTCATCCCGCACGTGCTGCACGGGCTGCTCCTGCCCGGCGAGGAAGGTGGTGCGCAGCACCTCGTGGCGCCGCACCACCTCGGCGAAGCAGCGCTCCAGGGCCGCGGCATCCAGCGTGCCCTCCAGCCGCACGGCGGCGGGGAGGTTGTAGCGCGGGCTGCCCGGCTCGAGCTGCTCCAGGAACCACAGCCGCTGCTGGGCGAAGGACAGCGGCAGCGGCCGCGCGCGAGCCTCCGCCGTCCGCGGCACCAGCACGTCCGTGCGCGCGCCCTGCCACAGCCGCCGCGCCAGCTCGGCCAGGGAGGGCCCGCTCAGCAGCGCCTCCATGGGCAGGGCCACGCCCAGCCCCTTCTCCACCTCGTACGTGACCTCCACCGCGGTCAGCGAGTCCACGCCGTAGCGCGTGAGCGGCTCGTCCCGCTTCAGCTCCTCCGGGGCCACCTTCAGCCGCTGGGCCAGCCGCGTGCGCAGCCACTGCTCCAGCGCCTCGAGCGTCTCGGGCCGGGCCGCTTCCTCCCCGGTGGCAGGCGCCGGCTGCCCGGAGGCGGGGGCGTCCGCGTCCCGCCGCGCCTGCCACGCCTCCACGAGGCGCAGCTCTCCGGCCAGAAACGCCGCGCGGGTGGCGCGCCGCTGAATCTTCCCGCTGGACGTCTTGGGCAGGCTGCCGGGCTCGATGAGCGCCAGGGCGTGGAGCTGCAGCTCGTGAACCTCCGCCACCTGCTGGCGCAGCTCCCGCACCACCGTGTCCATCTCCAGCTGCTGGCGCGTGTCCGCCTCGTACACCAGCACCAGCCGCTCCTCGCCCTCCACCTCCACCGAGAACGCCGCGCCGCACCCGGCCCGCAGCGCGCGGCTCGCCTGCTCCGCCGTCAGCTCGATGTCCTGCGGGTGGTGGTTGCGCCCGCGGATGATGATGAGGTCCTTCAGCCGGCCGGTGACGAAGAGCTGGCCGTCGCGCAGGAAGCCGTGGTCTCCGGTGCGCAGGAAGGGCCCCGCGCCATCCGCCGTCCGCGCGTGGAAGTCTCGCACGGTGTCCTCGGGGCGGCCCCAGTAGCCGCGGGCCACGCTCGGGCCCTTCACCCAGATCTCCCCCACCTCACCGGGCGCGGAGCGCGCGTGCGTCTCCGGGTGGATGACGAGCACCTCCTGGTCCTGCAGCGACACGCCGCAACCCACCAGCGTCTGGGCCTTGGGATGCGTGGGCTCCGCCGGCACCACGCGGCCCTCACGCAGCCGCTCCACGTCCAGCGGCTGGAGCACGGTGGGCACGCCCACGTCTCCGCCCGAGACGATGAGCGTGGCCTCGGCCAGGCCGTAGCACGGGTAGAAGGCCTCGCGGCGGAAGCCGCTGCATGCGAAGGCCTGGGCGAAGCGCTCGAGCGTCTCGGGGCGGATGGGCTCGGCGCCGCAGAACGCCACCTCCCAGCGGCTCAGGTCCAGCGCCTGCCGCTCGGCCTCGGTCGTCTTGCGCACGCACAGGTCGAAGGCGAAGTTGGGCCCGCCGCTGATGGTGCCCCCGATGCGAGACAGCTCCTCCACCCAGCGCAGCGGGCGGCGCAGGAACGTCATCGGCGACATGAGCGAGGTGGAGAAGCCCCCGTACACCGTGCCGAGGATTCCGCCGATGAGCCCCATGTCATGGTACGGCGGCAGCCAGATGACGCCCGAGCTGCCCTCGTGCATCCGGAACGCGCCGTGGATGAGCTTCAGGTTGTGCAGCAGGTTGCCATGGCTGAGCTCCACGCCCTTGGGCGTGCCCGTGGACCCTGACGTGTACTGGAGGAAGGCCAGCGAGTCGCGCCCCTGCTCCGGCCGCTTCCAGCCCGCCTCCGTCCCCTCCGGCAGCTCGTCCGTGGCCATCCAGCGCAGCGCCTTCAGGTCCGGCGCCGTCTCGAAGAGCATCTCCCCCATGGAGAGGATGAACGAGGTGGTGAGCACCACCGTGGCCTGGGCGTCCTGGATGATGGCGCGCAGGCGCGGCAGCGTGCGCTCGAGCCGGGTGGGATCTGGCGGATAGGCCGGCACCGCCACCACGCCCGCGGCCAGACAGCCGAAGAAGCCCGCCACGTACTCCAGCCCCGGCGGGTAGAGCAGCACCGCGCGCTCGCCGGCCGCCGCCACCTGCTGCAGCGCCGCACCGATGCGCTGCGCACGCCGCAACAATTCCGCGTTGCTGAGGACCGTCTCGTCCCCTGGCGCGTCCTCGACGAAGGTGAAGAGCGGAGCCTCACGGCGCGACTCTGCACGCTGCTCAAGCAACTCCAGCAGCGTATTCGCTTGGGTAGCAGCGACGGACGGCTTCATGTCGGGGGGCCTCGAGACGACGGTGCCGGCCCCGCCTGGAACGGGCGGCGCGACGGCACGAAGATGTCTGTTGATTTAAACGAATGTATTGTTTCCAGCAATACCTGAAAAATTTGCTAGCTCGGTGCAAGGTTGGCTGCCTGCCGTCGAGCTGCACGGGGCGCGCTTTCAGCTTTTCTCAGGAAGAGAAAAGGCGGAGCTGCCCCGCAAATACGGCATCGACCCCCCATGCGGTTTCATCCGCAAGGAGGGCTCGAATTCGCACTTCGCAGGAGTGGTACCCGCAGCGGCTGGACGCGAGCCCGGCGCGCACGCCGAGGTCCTTCAGCGCAGGAAGAACTCCGCCTGGCCGTACGGCAGGCCGGTGGTGATGCCCTGGCCGCGGCAGTACTCCATGAGCTTGCGAGACTCGACGAGCTGCGGCGAGTTCTCGTGGTAGCCCATCACCATCACATGGCCCAGCCAGGGTTCCTGACCCATGGCGTAGATGAAGACCTGCTGGGGCTTGAGCCGCTGGACGATTTCGATGGCCCGCACGGCGTTGGAGCCGTTGAGCCGCCGGGACTGGTCCATCTTGCGCGACAGCGGGGTGGGCAGCAGCGGGCCGTACATCCAGCTGAGCGGGCCGCCCTCGGACTCCATGCCCAGGAACATCACGTCGATGTTGCCCACCGCCCGGTGGAGGTGCTCGTACAGGTGCGGCTCGAGCGCGTTGGAGTCCGCGGCCATCAGCAGCGACTTGCCCCCGAGCTGGACGAGGTGGGCAATCTTCGCCTGGATGTTCAGGTCGCCGTGCTCGCCAATGAAGGGCAGGCCGATGAGCCGTCCGCCCGGCAGCGGCAGGGTCTCCATCTCGCTGAGGGCCACCACGTTGCGGAAGCCGGTGTTCTGCAACATCAGCTTGAGCGAGGGGTCCACCAGCCCGCCGCCGCTGCTGGCCGGCACCACGAGGGTGCCGATGCGGTGGCGCAGCTGGAGCAGCGGCTCGAACATCAGGTGGTCGGCATGTCCGTGGGTGATGAGGACGTAGTCGATGTGCTCGGGCAGGTCCGCGTAGGTGTAGCGCGGCAGCTCCGAGGGGAAGTCGTAGCTGATGACGGGGTCCGTCAGGATGCTGACCTCGCGCGTCTCGATGAGCACGCACGCGTGGCCGAAGTAGCGGATGCGCACGCCCTCGCCGTCATATCTGGGGGCCGGGCGCGGCGGCTGGTCCGTGAAGAAGGTGGAGAACGTCTCGTGGTCCTTGGCCTCGACGCCCAGCGCCTCGCGCACCGGCCCCACCGGCCCGGGCGTGCGCCGCATGGCGAAGAGCTGATCAATCGCCTCGTTGCGGAAGGGCGTCTTGACGATAAGGCTGCCGTCGTCCGTGTCCAGCCGCGGCGTGCTGAACACATACGGGCGCGCGTCGCCGTGGATGAGCCGCATGGACAGGCTCTGCGAGGACTCGCGGTGGAAGGGGCTGAGGTAGAGCAGCGACTCGAAGAAGCGCGGTGAGGCGCGGTTGTTCAGGTCGTACGTCAGCTCCACGTAGCCGCGCAGCAGGTCCGGCACCCGCGGGTACAGCTCCTCCAGCGAGAAGCCCTCCGCGCTGGCCAGCAGCTTGTCCAGGTCCAGCATCGCCTGGGCGTACTTGAGCGACAGGGCCTCCTCGCGCAGGGTGCGCTCCAGCAGCGCCTTGACGCCCTCCACCCGGTCCACGCCGTAGTTGAGGTAGGGGCCGCCGCGGAGCGCCGGGCTCTTGAGGGCCGCCACGTGGATGGCCGGGTTGGCCACGAACGACTCCATGATCTTCACATGGAGGTTGGCCACGAAGAGTGGCGCCGTCATCGGGGACACCAGGTACCACCACGCGTACCACTGGTTGTACAGCGGCTCGGTGATGACGTTCTGCTTCAGGTACAGCGTCGGCTCGGACATCGGTGTTTCTCTCGGAACGGCTGGGGTGTGGGGACCGGCCTGCGGTCCATATCAAGAGGTGATTCGGCTCAGGCCGCGGGGCGCACGGGGGCGCCGTGTTTCTCGAGGCGGGAGATGGCCTCCCGGGCCTCCTCGCGCAGGGGTTCCTCGGCCGTGGCCGCCTGCTCACGCAGCGCGGTGAGGACCTCGTCTCCGGCGTAGAGGATGAGCCCCAGCCGCCGGGCGGCCATCACCCGGTCGCGCATCTCGCCGCGCCGCAGCTCGGCCAGCAGGTAGTCCTTGTAGAGGCCCAGGAAGTGGTTCTCCGCCTCCAGCATGCGGGCGCACAGCGCGCGCAGGTGCTCGCGCTCCTTCGGCTCGGCGGGCACCCGGTAGCCCCCGCGCGTGCGGCACGCGTAGATCTCCTCGAACAGCGACGTCCACTCGTCGTTGATGAGCTGCCGGTGGGCCTCGATGGCCGAGCGCTTGGAGAAGGTGTAGGCCCCCGCCTGCAGTGACACCAGCGCCGTGGCCAGTCGGCAGGCGAGCGTGACGAGTTCCTTGATGCTGCGGTGCCGGGTGCCGTCCGCCTCCACGTGCTCGCGGTGGTCGTAGCCGTAGAACTCGCCCTGGGCGTCCGGGAAGGAGAACGGATGGCGAAGCGGCTCATCGTCGGCGTGCGCGCGGCTGCGCTCCATGAAGATGAAGGGACGGTGCATGCAGTAGCGCAGCCACTTGTCCTTGGGCATCAGGGGGATGCGCTCCCGGATGTCCTCGCCCATCAGCAGCAGGGAGGACTCCTTGAGGTTCACCTCCCCATCCTCGAGCAGCCGCGCTTCCTCCGTCGCGGTGACGTCCAGCGGCATCCGGCACAGCGGGCCGACGTAGCGGCGGAAGTGCTCGAAGCGCTCCTGCTCCCTCTCGTGGAACCGGTCCTTGAAGACCATGACGACGTCGATGTCGCTGGCCCCCACGGCCTCGCTCGTGGCCTGGCTGCCCACCATGAAGTACGAGAGGACGCGGCCCGGGAAGGCCATCTGCGCCAGCCCGACGAAACCGTAGAGGGTGGCATTGACGTCCATGTCCTCCGTCATGCCCACCAGCGTCACGTCTTCTACTTCCATCATGGATCGGGGTCCTTCGTCGGAATGTGCGGTGTTGGAGTCGGGGCGCGAGAGTCAGGCCATCCGAAGGAAGTCCTTGCGGGGGGCCTAGCATCGCCGGGCGGCACCAAGGGCCGCAAGGCCACGGTGATGGCTGTCACGAAGGACGCCACACGGCCAGTCCGTCCTCCGCTGGCGGAGGCCACCTGGGGCCGGCTTGGGGTCTCCGCGGCATGGTATTGTCCCGTCCGCTCATGGCCCGTCAACTCACGTCCACCGAGGAGAAGGAACTGCGTCCCCTGCTCGAGGCGGGAGCGCCCATTCCCATCTCCGAGGTGCGCCGCATCCTCGGGTTGGGGGAGATGCCCCACGCCCACCTCCTGGCGGAGGACACCTGGTTGCTCGGCGGCCGAGTGCTCAGGTGGCTCAGCGGGGAGATGCGCGGCGGGCGGGACAGCGGTGACTACGATTTGTTCTGCGCTTCGGTCGCTGCCTTCGAGCGGACGGCGCGGCGCATGCTGGAGAGCGGCTACAAGCCATGCAGGGGGAGGGCGTACGCCAACCTGGGGCAGTGGCTGGTGGGAACGGCGCTCGGCCGCGATGCGCACGCCCGATGTGTCAGCGACGAAAACCGCGTCACGCCCGGGCAGGAGCTGCCCCGGCTCCGGCGCTTCTCGGACGGCAGCGAGATGTACGTGCTGCAGTTCCACTCGCCCGAGGGACATACGCTCCAACTGGTGCACCTCCCGTCGCTCTTCCGCGAGGGCGTCCCGCTGCGCAACCAGATGGCCTTCACCGACCTCAGCATCTGCCAGTTCACCCTGGACGACCGCCACCTGTATGCGGGGCCGCACTCCTGGGGGGACTTCCTCGACCGCCGCGTGCGCGTGGTCGAGATGGCCCGCCCGCATCGCACCGCCCTGCGCCTGATCAAGTACGGCCTCCGGGGGTTCCGGCCCTATGTGTCGACCGTGGGGACGGTGTACGGCGCGTGGTTCGCGGAGGCGTTCGGGCGACGGCAGAGTGCCCGGTAGGGTGCAACGGCGCGTCCAGCCGTCGGCTACCCCGTTGGACTCGGGTGGTGCTAGGAGCGCCGGGACTTCATGACAGGGAGCGGTCCATGCGGGCGTTCGTCACCGGCGGTTCGGGCTTCGTGGGCAGGAACCTCATCGCGGCGCTGAAGGCGCGCGGGGACTCGGTGCGTGCGCTGGCGCGCTCGCCGTCCTCCGTGGCGGCGGTGACCGAGTCCGGCGCCGAGCCCTTCGAGGGAGACCTGTCCGACGCGGACAAGCTGAAGGCCGGCATGGAGGGCTGCGACACCGTCTTCCACGCGGCGGCGTACGTGAAGGGGTGGGGGCCTCGCGAGGAGTTCTACGAGGCCAACGTGCGTGGCACGGAGCGGGTGCTGGAGGCGGCGCGCGCGGCGGGCGTGAAGCGGCTGGTCCACGTCAGCACGGAGGCGGTGCTGGTGGACGGCACGCCGCTCGTGCAGGTGAACGAGACCTGGCCGATTCCGGAGCGGCCCATCGGCAACTACCCCTCCACCAAGGCCGAGGCGGAGAAGCGGGTGCTGAGCGTCAGCTCCGCGGACTTCGTCACCGTGGCGGTGCGCCCGCGCTTCATCTGGGGGAAGGGCGACACCTCGCTGCTGCCGGAAATCATCGACGCGGTGAAGGCGAAGCGCTTCGCATGGTTCAGCGGCGGGCGCTACCTGTCCTCCACCTGCCACGTGTCCAACTGCGTGGAGGGCATGTTGCTGGCGGCGGAGAAGGGCCGCGGAGGCCAGGCGTACTTCCTCACCGACGGCGAGCCGGTGGTGTTCCGCGACTTCATCACCGAGATGCTGCAGACGCAGCACGTGGACGCGGGCACGCGCACGGTGCCGTATGGCCTGGCGGCGACGATGGCCACCGTGGGCGACTTCCTGTGGGGCGCGCTGCACCTGAGCAGCCGGCCGCCCCTCACCCGCGCCGAGCTGTTGCTGGTGGGGCGCGAGGTGACGGTGAGCGACGCGAAGGCCCGCCAGGAATTGGGCTACGAGGGCCGGATGACGCGCGAAGAGGGACTGCGCGAGATGCGTGCGGATTACAAGGCGAAGGCGCCGAGCACGCTGTGAGCGCAGCGGCAGCGTCAGTCCGTGCGGGCGCGCGGCGAAGCGGTGCGCCAGGCCATCTGAAGTAAGTCCTTGCAGGCCAACCGGGTGTCTCATCCATCCGGTGCGGTACAGGCGTGCGCCGCGTCCGCCGCGCACGCGGGCGCGTCCCGGGAGCACGTTCCGTGCGCCAGGATTTCGCGCCAACACCTGGGAGTCCTTCGTGGCACACCGCTTGCGTCGGGCAGCGGCGCACCACCCAAGGCAACCACTCACACATTCGAGAGACGCTGATGAAACCGCACTTCAATCTCGTGCTGGCGCTGTCACTGCTGCTGCCCGTTCTCCAGGCCTCGCCCGCCTGGGCCCAGGCCTCGCCCGTGGTGGGCGCGGAGCCCGCGACGAGCGTCCTGGCCATTCCCTCCGACCTCAAGCGCGTCTGCTTCACGGGGCCGAACACCTTCGAGTCCAGCCCGACATGCCCGGTGCTGTTGCGCAACGGCTACGTCTACTGGGCGTTCAGCTACATCGACAACCGGGTGGGCATGGCTGTGATTGCCTATGACTCCAACGGCAAGTCCATCAAGCGCTGGGACAAGTCGGGCGCACGCTACCTCTGGCAGATGACGGTGAACGCGACGAACAAGACGGTCTCGTTCAATGGCCAGGCCAATGGAACCTTCACCATGACGTGGGACGAATTGTACGTGCCGCCTCCCGCACAGGGCCAGTGGGAGCTGGGCACGGTCACCAACAACACGGACAAGCACGTGATGTTCAGCTTTCACGTGCCCACCTTCGGCTCCTCCAACTCCGGCGCCCTCAAGGCCATGACCATGGCCGGCATCCTCATCAACGACTACGGCATCCTCAGCATCGACCCCCGCGGCAACACCTCGGGTTGCGCCAACCCCGTGTGGCGGGCGGAGATTCGCTTCGATAACCAAGCCTGGGAATTTTATTACAACACCGGCACCCGGCTGGACATCAACATCGACCCCGACAGGCATTTCACCTTCACCCCGGGCCCCGGTGGCCAGGTGGTGGCCGCGGGCCAGCCCGCGAAGTGCCTGTAGGAGTGGGAGACGCCATGAGCAAGCTCATCGGACTCCTGTCATTGATGGTGCTGGCGCTGCTGCCGGCCAACGCGTGGGCCTGCGGCGACGACGGCCAGAGCCCCTGCGGAGGTAGTTGCAACTGGATTGCCAAAGGCTACTGTCCCTTCTGCATTCCCTGGTGCAGCCGAGACCCGCACTTCTGCCACGCCGGCAACCAACTGAAGACGGAGTACGCCTTCCTGTGGCTGACGGGCGAGGTCGTCGAAACGCAGGTCTGCAGGGCGACGGCGACGCCTCCACCCCAGGTCGTCACCGTGAACCAGGCGCTGGCGGCTGGCTGCCGCGGCAAGGCGGACATCGACACCCTCGTCAGTCAGACGCTCGCCCGGAGCGACCTGGGGACGACGACCCGGACGAAGCTCTCCAGCTTCAGCGGTGGGGACGGCTGGGCCACCCGCGTCGACGTCACCGACCCCGACACGTGGGGCTACCGGGCGGCGACCATCGGCGGAGAGGAGGCCAAGCTCACCGCGGGGCAGCTGACCTCCAAGTCGGAGCGGCGCCTGAGTCGCTGGACGGGGACTCCCGCCGAGTTCTGGGCGTCCTATGGACCCCAGGTGAATACCTCCCAGCGTGACGCCACGAGCCTGTCGCTGCAGATGCTCGCCACCTCCAGCAGCGACGAGCCACCCAGCCAGTTCGTCTCCGTCGCGCTCGACTATGCCGTCGCCAGCGGCTTCGGCAACGTCGTCTACCGGTTCCAGTTGAACCCGCAGTCCCCGTTGCTCGGGCTGCGCGACTGCAAGATGGCGGGCGAGGTGCAGATTCAGCCGCCCGGAGGGACTCCCATCCGCAACCTGCAGCGCTTCGACAAGACGAAGGGCTACTGGGAGAAATACCAGGCGGGGGTCTGGGTGAAGATGGACAAGGACGAGCTGTAGCGAAAGGCACGTGAGCTCGCCCACCCCTGCTGCCGCTGCCGCTGGTGCCTCCTCCTCTGTCCGGGCTCGGGCAGGCGACGTGGCCGCAGGTCATCCGACCAACGCCGTCCACGCCACGCCGTCCCGGGAGGTCCACACCTCCTGGCCGGCCATCGAGAGGAGGGTGCCGGCTCCCGCCGTGACGTGCACGCAGGGGACCTCGGCGTCGGCGCCGAAGTCGACGGGCCCGAGCTCGTGGCCCTCGAGCCGGAGCAGCGAGTGACCAACGAAGGAGAAGGTCGAAGGGGGCATCGGGAGCAGAGGGCGTGGCACGTATAGGGCGGATCGGCATCGTGCAGCGCGGCCTCGACAAGGTAAAGGCGCTCGGCCCCGAGGTGCATCGACTCGTGGTCGTCTACGACGAGGACCCGATCGTGACCCACGTCCACATGGGTGAACAAGCCTCGGTGCGCGCTGACGCCTCCTGCGCGTGCCCACCCCTGCTGCCGCTGCCGCGGGTGCCTCCTCCTCGCTCGGCCTCGCCGCTGCGGGGAGCCTCGGCGTCACTTCGGCGCGGTGGTGACGGCGCTGGCGTGACGGGCGGAGGCGTCCGCGCGCTCCTTCGCGCGCTGGATGGCGACGGACACGGCCTCGCCCACGGCGCGGGAGAGGCCATGGGTCTCCAGCGCGACGAGGCCCGCCTCGGTGATGCCACCCGGGGTCGCCACCTCGGCGATGAGCTTCGCCGTGGTGGCGCCCGGTTCGGCCAGCAGCTTCGCCGCGCCGATGAGCGTGCCCCGCGCCAGCGCCTCCGCCTCCGAGGCCTCCATCCCGTGGTCCCGCGCGGCCCGGGCCAGCGCCTCCACGAAGCGGAACACATACGCGGGCCCCGTGCCGGACACGCCCGTGCAGACCGTGAGCTCGGCCTCGGAGACCCACAGCGCCCGGCCCGTCGCCGCGAACAGCGCCTCCGCCGCCCTCCTCGCGGCTTCCGTTCCCCGGGTGCCCTCGGTGAGCGGCGTCACGCCCTCGCCCACGCCCACGGGGGTGTTGGGCATGGCGCGCAGGACGGCGACCCGGGATGGCAGCGCCGCTTCCAGCTGCTCCAGCTGCACGTCCGCGGCCAGCGACACGACGACCTGGCCCTCCTCCAGCGCGGGGGCGATGACCGCCATCAGCTCCGCCATCTGGGCCTGGCGTACCGAGAGCAGGACCACCGCCGCGCCGCGCACCGCCTGGGCGTTGTCGGTGAGGACGTGCACGCCGTGGCGGGAGCGCAGCTCCTCGCCGCGCTCGGTCCGGCGCACGGTGACGCGCAGGTCGGACGGGCGCACCTGGCCGGAGCGGAGCAGGCCCCGGATGAGGGCCTCGGCCAGCTTGCCGCCGCCGAGGAGGGCGATGGGCGTGGGGACAGGTGGGGTCATCATGGTGGAGATGTTCCTCGCTAGAACTTCACTCCGACGGTGGTCCGCAGCTGCGTGTCCGGTGTCGGCACCGTCGCGGGCGGGGCGCTGTCATAGGTGAGATTGAAGCCCAGGCCCACCGTGACGCGCGGGTGGGGCGTCACGGGAAGGCTCCAGCCGGTTTCCGCCAATGCCCTGCCCGGTGGAGACCCTGTCGGGATGGCGTCAACCCTCTGCTTCAAGGTTCCGGACGACGCGCTGCAGGAACTCGCGCAGGAGTGCCTTCTCCTGCTGTGTGAAGCCCGCGGTCGCCTCGTCCTCTCCTCGCAGCAGCGCCGCTTTCGCCTCGGCAATCCGGGCGCGGGACTGGGAGGTGAGCGAGGTGAGGCTCCCTCGCTTGTCCTCCGGGTTGGGTTCGCGCCGGATGACGCCGTCGCGCTCCATGCGCGCGAGCATCTCCGCCATCGTCGGCTGCTCCACGCGCGCCAACTCCGCGAGTGTCTTCTGCGACAGCGCTCCTCCGTCCTCGAGCGCGATCAGCACGGGAAGCTGGCTCATGCCGAAACCCAGCGGGCGCAGGCGTGCCTCATGGAGGCGCATGAGCAGCCGCGACGCTCGGTTGATCCAATACGCCGACGTGGCTTCGGGGTTCCAGGCGCGTGGCTTTCGATCCGATTGCATAGGTACCTATTTATTATTAGTAAGGGGCCTATGCAAACTGGAAAGCGCATTGGAATCGTGGGTGGAGGGCCGGGAGGGCTGACGCTCGCGCGAATCCTGGCGACGCGGGGCATCGGCTCCACGGTGTTCGAGCTGGACGAGCACCGGCTGTCGCGCCCGCAGGGCGGCTCGCTGGACCTGCACGCGGACTCGGCCCTGGTCGCGCTGCGCCACGCCGGGCTCGAAGCGGGGTTCAAGGCGCTCGCGCGCTACGAGGACCAGGGCGACGCGCTCTACGACGACCAGGGGACGCTGCGCTTCTCCCTGGGCGGAGACCTGGACGGTGACCGGCCCGAGATTGACCGCGAGCACCTGCGCACGCTCCTGCTCGACAGCCTGCCGCCGGAGACGATTCGGTGGGGAAGCAAGGTGCGCGCGGTGGAGCCCTTGCCGGATGGGCGCCATCGCGTCGTGGGTGCCCGCGGCTCGCTCGGGGAGTTCGACCTCGTGGTGGGCGCGGACGGTGCGCGGTCCAGGGTGCGACCGCTCGTGTCGGATGAGGAGCCTCGCTACACGGGGGTGTTGTTCGTCGAGCTGAGCATCGACGATGTGGACGCGCGGCATCCCGACATCGCCGCACTCATCCCTCGTGGCAAGGTTTCCGTGGTCGGCGACTGCCTGAGCCTCATCGCGCAGCGCAGCAGCAACGCGCACGTCCGCGTCTACCTCATGTTCCGCGTGGCCGAGGACTGGCTCCAGCAGGGCGGGGTGGACCTGTCCTCCCCCAGGCGTGCTCGCGAGACGCTCAAGGCGCGCTTCGCCGGGTGGTCGCCTTCGCTGCTCCGGTTCATCGACGTGTGCAATGACACCATCGTCCCGCGACCCATCATCGCGCTCCCGGTGGGGCACCGGTGGACGCACCGGCCGGGCGTGACGCTGCTGGGAGACGCGGCGCATGTCATGCCGCCATTCTCCGGCGAGGGCGTGAACATGGCCATGCTGGATGCGGCGGAATTGGCGCTGGGGCTCGTCGAGGATTCCGACTGGAGTCGCGCGGTGGCGGCCTACGAGGCGCGCATGTTCGCGCGGGCCGCCGAAGCAGCGGCGGGCGCGATGGAGGGGCTCGACTTCGTGTCGGAGCACGCGCTCGCGCACGTGCTCGGGCACTTCGAGGAAATCCAGCGGATGGTGGACGCTGCCCATCCCTGAGCCGGAAGCCCGTGCCCCATGGTGGGCCTCCACGGCTGGAGGGTCCGCACCGTGTCCGGGACGGCGCTGCTCGTGGCGGGGAGCGCGCCTCCCATGGTCAGGACCCACTCGAGCCAGCGAGTCGCGGAGTCGACCCGTCCGCGCGCGTCGGGCCCTACAGGCCCACGTGGAAGGTGGTGAGGGCGCGGCCCTCGTCGTGGTCGGCGAGGGTCAGCCGCGCGGTGGGGGCTCCGCCGTGCTGGAAGGCGTAGGTGAGCAGGCCCCGCGCGAAGTGGGGTGGGTCCGCCAGGCGGCGCGGGTGGTGGGTGAATTCGAGCACCGGGTGCAGCCGCAGCTCCCAGCCGCCCTCGTCGCCGTGGGGACGCACGGAGACGTCGAGGAAGTTGTTGGTGGAGCGCAGCGTGCGAGACAGGCGCAGCAGCATCTGCTCGGTGCCCACCACCTGGGCGAAGCCCTGGAGCACCGTGCCCATGCGCGCCTGGATGAATCGTGCGGCGAAGGCGTGGCCCAGGGCGTACTCCGCCTCGTCGCGCTCCAGGTGGGGCAGGGTGGTGCCCGCCAGCATGCGGATGGTGGCCGGCCACACCGAGCAGGGGTAGGCCGCGTACAGGGGGCGGCTGGCGAAGACGCCCTGCCGCTCCAGGGCTTTGAGGGTGAGGGGCATCAGCGGCGCTGCTGTCGCCAGCAGGGGTGTCCAGCGCGTAGCCGAACACCATGGGCTCGCGGCAGGGGGCCCGCATCGTTGCCAGTGTCATGAGGTCGCTCTTTCGGTCGGGAGCGCCTTCGCGCTCCAGGAATGAGCGGGAGACTGCCGTCCCCGGCTGTCCCTGGTGTTGCGCGTGTATGAAGAAGCGTTAACCGGCATGCTCGCCGCCAGTCAGAGCGAATCTGCTTCAGCGCAGGCCCGCGTGGTGCCATTCGGTGACACCACGTGGGCCTCTGCTCAAACTTCAGTCAGAGGAGCCTTGGGGGGCCCACTCCCAGGTGTCGTTGAGATCGACGTACACGTTGGCGCTCTTCCTCTCCATTCCCCCGAAGAGGACGACGCGCTGACGGGCCGAGTCGTACGCCAGCGCGGGGTTCCTGCGCGCGCCAGGAGCAGCGGCGGGAGCTTTCTGCTCCCAATTCGTGCCGTCCCACTCCCAGGTGTCGTCCCAGTATCTTTCCGTCCCTGACCCTCCGAAGAGGACGACACGTTGACGGGCCGAGTCGTACGCCAGGGCGTGGCCCGTGCGAACGCCAGGAGCAGCAGCGGGAGCTTTCCGCGCCCAGTTCGTGCCGTCCCACTCCCAGGTGTCGTTGAGCACGACGAACTCGCTGACGCTCTTTCTCTCCGACCCTCCGAAGAGGACAACGCGCTGACGGGCTGAGTCGTACGCCAGGGCGTGGCCCTGGCGAGCGCCAGGCGCAGTGGCGGGAAATATCTGAACCCAGCTCGTGCCGTCCCACTCCCAGGTGTCGCCCACCGGGACGCTGAACCTCTGCCCCCCGAAGAGGACAACGCGCTGACGGGCCGAGTCGTACGCCAGCGCGTGGCGGTCGCGTGCGTACGGAGGATTGCTGGGAGATGCCTGCACCCAGTTCGTGCCGTCCCACTCCCAGGTGTCGTCCAACAGGTCGCTCTCTCGAGACCCTCCGAAGAGGACAACGCGCTGACGGGTCGAGTCGTACGCCAGCGCGTGGTAGGCGCGTGACCTGGGAGCCGCGGCGGGAGCTTTCTGCTCCCAATTCGTGCCGTCCCACTCCCAGGTGTCGTTGAGGGGCTGAGCAAGCTGCACGTCGAACCCCCCGAAGAGGACGACGCGCTGACGGGCCGGGTCGTAGACCATCGCGGAGCCTCTGCGTATGGAGGGGACGGTGGACGGGTGGGCCTGGCTCCATGGCGGGCTGTTCGTCGCACAGCTTCCGTTCACGCAGGTGTGCCCGCCGGCGCACGCCACCGTTTGGGGGGAGTAGCTGCACGTTCCGGTGGACGGAGCGCAGGTGCCGGGCGAGACGTACTGCTGCACCGTGGTGGCATCGAGACAGGTGGAGGCCGGAGGCTGGTTGCAGGTGACGTCCTGGCACAGGTTGACGCACGCCCCCGCCTGGCATACCGACTCGCCGGCGCACGCCACCGTTTGGGGGGAGTAGCTGCACGTTCCGGTGGACGGAGCGCAGGTGCCGGGCGAGACGTACTGCTGCACCGTGGTGGCGTCGAGACAGGTGGAGGCTGGAGGCTGGTTGCAGGTGACGTCCTGGCACAGGTTGACGCACGCCCCTGCCTGGCATACCGACTCGCCGGCGCACGCCACCGTTTGAGGGGAGTAGTTGCACGTTCCGGTGGACGGAGCGCAGGTGCCGGGCGAGACGTACTGCTGCACCGTGGTGGCGTCGAGACAGGTGGAGGCCGGAGGCTGGTTGCAGGTGACGTCCTGGCACAGTCCGGAGGGAACCACCGGGAGGATATGGATGTCGCTGAAGATGAATCCACAGATGCCTCCGCCTCCTCCGCAGATGGGCCAGGGCGAACTGAGCTGGAGCGAAGCGCTCCCGAGGTCTTGCAGTGCAGCGGCCGGGATCTCCACCTCCAGCGTGTCGGTGCTCCGGACCGTCGTGGGATAGGTGCTCTGCTCGAACTCGGCCTGGGTGCCGATGACGAAGTTGCGGCCCGTCACCGTCAAACGGACAGGCCCCTCGGGCTTCGCTGGGAGTGCCTCCGGGCTGATGGAGAGGAGTTCCTGCCTGGGATAGGGCAGCGACCTGGCCGAGGACGAGGCTCCCTGCGCACTCCGCACGGTGACTTCATCTACGACTTCGTCCGACCAGATGTCCGTCGTCACCGACAGCACGGCGGTCAGCTCCGCGGCGCTCACGAAGGTGGTCGGCAGTGCCCGGTCCTTCCAATACACGGCGCAGGCGTCGGTGAACCGCGAGCCTCTCACCTGCACCCGAACCGTCGTGCCGTCCACGTTTTCGAACGTCGTGGTCACGGCTTCCAACTGTGGCTGGGGGCCCAGCCAGCCCTTCACCCCGGGCCCGCATGCGCTCAGCAGCCCGAGCGCCAGCGCCCACAGCATTCCCATCCAATGTTGCCTCACGGCTTCCCTCTCATGGCAATGAACGTGTCTCGCCGAGAAGAACCCCTGAGGGCAGGAGATTGCGCAGCGACGCCGGGAGGGTCCTCACCTGAGTCCCACCCTCAGCCCCAGGTCCATGCCAGGGAAGAGACCGAGGGTCGGCTTTTCGTCCCGACGCATGATGGCCAGCGGCACCCTGCCACCCACGTGCAGGGCCACCCGGGGAAACAGCCACCAGGAGAGCGCGGCGGCGGGGCCCAGCGATGGCGCGAGCGTCCAGCCCACCTGTCCCTCCGAGGATTGCCGCAAGAACTGCACGCCCGCCTCCGGGCCCGCGGAGGCCTCGAAGGCGCCACGCCGGGCGCCCCACTGGTAGCCCACGACCAGGGCCGCTGCGAACTCGCGGCCCTCGGGACGGACGCCGCGGGCCAGCTCCAGGGCCACCGTGGGCCCGGTCGGAGCCATGCCGCTCCCCTCTGCGCGCAACGCCTGCAAGGGGCCCAGGCCCCTGGCCGCGGCGTCTCGAATGCCTCCACCCAGGGCGATGCGCAGCGCCGGGAGCACGGGGGCGGAAGGTGTCTCGGAGCCCTTGGCTCTGGCCACGGTGTCGCTCGGGGCCACCAGGTCGAGCTCCTCCCAGCGCACGCGCCGCACCTGGCCCGCGGGCGCGCTCACGGTCGCGCTGTGTTGTTGGCCGCCCCTCCACATCCGGAGCTCGTAATCACCTGAAGGGATGGCCAGCCGCGGCACCGCCCCCGGGCCGAGCTCCGCCAGCACCAGCCCCTGGCCCGGCCGACGCAGCAGCACACGCTGGAAGTCCGGTGGCAGCTCCAGGACCGCGCCCGGGCGGGTGAGCTGGGTGAGCACGAAATCGCCCTTGCCCGTGAGCTGATAGTCATAGACGGGGTGCTGTCCGCCCAGGAGCACGTCGGCCGTCGCGGAAACGGTATGGGCATAGGCGTACTGATAGGCCTCCGCCAGCGTCACCAGCCCATCCCCCGACACGTCCGCCGCTCCGCGCAGCCCGGAGACCAGATGGTGGGTGAAGAAGGAGCCGCCCACCTCGCGAGACTCGAGCGCCATCTCATTCTCCGCGCTGGAGCTGAGCAGTGCCTGGCCCGTGCTGTGGAGCTCGTCTGTCAATTGCAGCTCGAAGCCCGGCCCCGGACGCCCTCCCTTGAGCCGCAACAGGGCGCCACTGCGGCAGCTGTCGACGATGGCCACCCGCACGTCGGCCTGCGTCTCCGCCAGCCAGCGCCGCAGGTCCGCGTAGGGCAGCCGCTCGCGACCGAGCTCCAGCGAGGCCCCATCCGAGTGTCCGGAGAAGTAGAAGAGCACCACCACGCGGGTGTCGGGTGTCGCGCGCGCGGCGGACACGCGCCGTGCCACCTGGGCCAGCGCGTCTCGCACCGAGGCCAGGTTGCGTCCCTGCAGGAGGTGGAGGTTCTCCGGCGCCACATCTCCCAGCTCGGTCAGGACTCCGGCGAGCTTGGCGGCGTCCTTCTCCGCGTAGCGCAGGGAGGGACGCTCGCCGCTGCCGCCATTGTTGCCCACCAGCACGGCCAGCCGCAGCGTTTCGGCGTGGGCGGGCCCGCGGGCCGTGAGGATGACGAGGACGCACAGGAGGTTGCGAGCGAGCGGAGTCACGGCGGGGTTTTCTCCCGGGCCTTCTCGAAGAGGAAGGAGTCCTGGGCAGCGACGGCAATGGGAATCCGGGTGCGGGCGCGAATGGCCTGGGCACCGCCGGCCGCGAGCTCGTGAAGGGCTGGCTTCACGGCGGCGAAGGAGAGGGGCTTGCGGGAGAAGAGGACGAAGAGGCGCTCGGGGCCGGGGGCGGGGTCCAGCACCACGCTGCCCGGGAGCTCGACCAGCTCTTGTTGCGGAATGGAGGCGCTCTGGTCCGCACCGAAGGGATGGTACGCGCTCACCTGGCCGGTCCCATCCACGGACACCAGCAGGACATAGGGCAGGCCACCGGAGCCGACCCGGAAGCGCACCTGGTCTCCCGCCGCGAGGACTTCGCCATCCTGCACCTGCCAGGTGCGCTCGCCGCGATGGGCGAAGACCTGGAGCACCGGAGCGCCCTTCACGCCATACTCGGGCTCCTCCTCCGGTGCCACCGGCGGTGCCACCGGGTGCACCAGCATCAGCACGGTGGCGGAGACGGCGGCCAGCGCGGGGAGTGCCCAGCGCCACGCAGTGTGCCAGGCGGGAGCGCGCCGGAGCGCGGCCGCGGTGTGCGGCACGACGTGGGTCGTGAAGTGCTGGCGCAGGGATGCGAGCTCCTCCGCGCGGGCCCGGCAGGTGGCACAGGTCTCCAGGTGCTTCACAGCCGCCGCATGCCGGTCAGGGGGCAGCGCGTTCAGCGCGAAGGCATCGAGGGTGAATGGGGAGAGATGAGCGGAGGTGGGGTCCATCATGGGCCTCTCTCGGTGAAGGCTTCGGCATGGCGCTGGAAGTCCGCGAGGCGGTTGACGACCGTGCGTCGCGAGATGCCCAGCACCTGGGCGACCTCGTCCTGGGTCATTCCGTCTGCGTGGTGGAGCCAGGCCACCTCCGCCACCTTGGGAGTCGCGGTGGAGATGAGGCGGCGGGCGAGGTCATGGTCCTCGAGGAGCCGCTCCATATCGCGGCCCGGGACCTCGGGAAGGTCGCCCATCGACTCCGCGCGGCGGCCGCGGTCTCTCACTTGGTTGAGACAGTAGTTGGTGGCCACGCGGTAGATCCACGCGAGGGCCTGCTGGGTATCCGAAGCCCGGTCCAGGCGCTGCTGGAGGCGCAGGAAGGTCTCCTGGGCCGCGTCCGCGGCGGAGGCCTCGTCACCGAGGATTTGCCGGCACCGGGCGTACAGGAAGGGTCCGTAGGTGCGGTACAGCTCGAGGATGCGTTCGTCGGCCATGGTGGTGCCCAGCGGGGCAGTTCTCTATCAACACCGGGCCCCCTGGGATTGCGCAAATCCTCCAGTCGAATGGATGAAGGCCCACGGCGCAGCCCTCGCACCGCACCCGTGCAAAGCCGTGCGCCAGCACGCCGCACTCCAGGTACTTCGAGAAGTCCCGCTCCACGTACCGGGGCACCCCCGGCCCACCTCCCGAATCGCAATGCCGAGCCTGAGCCTTACCGGACTTCCCTGAAGCAGGTTAGCGTGAGCCGGACGCCGTCGCCCGAGGAGGGAGCGCCATGCGCAGGTTCGAGTTCGTCGAGGGCAGCAGCTCCAAGTTCTGGGAGCCGGAGCTCAAGGGCAGCACCTTCACCGTCACGTTCGGCCGCATCGGCACCGCGGGCCAGCGCAAGGAGAAGGCGTTCCCCGACGAGGCCTCCGCCCGCCGCGAGTACGAGAAGAAAGTCGCCGAGAAGCAGCGCGAGGGCTACGTCGAGGTGACGGCCGGCGCCGCGGCCACCCCCGCCGCGCCCCCGCCGCCTCCGAAGCCCGAGAAGGCCCCGCTGCCCCGCCGCGTGCCGCGCGCCAGCCCCACGCCCGAGGCCGTGAAGGCCGCCGCCGACGCGCTCGCCGCCCTGCGCGCCCGGCTCGGGTGGCGCAGCTGGGAGGTGACGTCCCGTGCCCGTCGCGCCCGTCGTACCCTGCGCGCGCTCGGCGGCGTGGACCCGGCGGCGCACCCGGAGCTCGGGGCCACCTTCACCGCGCTGATGGAGCGCGTGGTGGCGCCGCCGAAGGAGGGCCGCCTGCCGCTGCGGCACGCGCTGTCGCTGCTGGGCGCGGTGGACGTGGCGGCCTTCATCCGTGCCACCGAGGTCTGGCGGCGCGCCACGGCACCGGCCGCCCCCGCCGCCACCGCCGTCTCCCAGCAGGCCGCGTCCCTGGGCGAGCCCGAGCTGGCGCTGCGCCTGGGCATGTTGCTGGCCGAGCGCCCGGGCCTCACTGGCGGCCTGTCCGAGGAGGGCTGGGCGAAGCGCTGGGCGGAGCTGCGGCCCCACGTGGAGTCACACCTGACCTCCGCGGGTGGTTCGCTGGCGGCCTGGGTGAAGGGCGTGGACGCCGGGAGCGACGCGCACCTGTCCAAGCGACTGGCCCGCCTGGAGGCCTGAGCCGGCGGTGCTACCGTGGGGTGCATGACGAGCACCACCCCACGAGGGCTGCTGGCGGCGTTGCTGCTGCTGGCGGCAGGCTGTGCCTCCGAGAGCGGCGCGACGCGCGGAGGCAACACGACGGACTCCGCCGCGCAGGAGCTGGAAGCACGCAACCAGGCACTGCGCGAGGAGCTGCGCCGCAAGCAGGCGGAAATCGAGCAGTCCTTCGCCGCCACCACCCAGGCGGAGGCCGCCGCCGGGCTGCGCGGACTGGACTGCGCGGGCGTCACCCCCGCTAGCGCTCCCGCGAAGGGCCAGCCGCGCTCCGGCACCGTCCACTCGAAGGTGAAGCTGAGCCACCGCGCCTTCCAGATGACGCCGAGCTTCTCCGCCGCCCGCACCAACGGAGGCTGGAAGGTGTCCCCGGGCAACTGCCAGGTGTCCCCGCAATGAGCGCGCGAACGAAGCTGTGCGCCGCGTGGGGGCTGCTCACCGCCGCCGTGCTGCTCGGGGGCTGCGCCGCGGACCCGCGCGTCCGGATGAAGGCACTGAAGGACGAGAACGGGCAGCTCACCCGCGAGGTGCAGGCCGCCGACAATGCCGTGCAGGCCTCCGCCGCGTACCTCGAGGAGCTGCAGTCCCCGGCGAAGGCGAACGGGGCCTTCTCGCTCTACTTCACGCCCGAGGCGCTGGACCGGATGGCGACGCAGATGGTGCCGTACCGGATGCCCGGCCGCGACTTCAACAGCAAGCTCCAGGGCGAAATCGTCGTGGAGCGCGTGACGGACTTCCAGTTCCTCTCCCGCAACCGGCTGCGCTGCAAGGCGCACATGCGCGGCGAGAAAATCAAATACACCGGCAGCGTGCCGTCCTTCGCGAAGGGCCAGGTGAAGGACTTCGAGCAGGCCGTCACCAAGGGCGCCATCGCCGACCTGGAGGTGCAGCTCACGCTGGACGGCGCCCGGGTGCTGGCCCGCGCCCAGGCCACCGACATCCGCCTCAAGGCGAAGCGCGACTCCAGCGCGGAGAGCCGCCTCCAGAGCGAGATGAACAACAAGGCGCTGCGCCTGCCGCTGGTGTTCGACATGACGCTCCAGGCCAGCGGTGCCGCGCCGCGCCGCCTCATGGTGACGGGCAACCACGTCGTGGTCACCTACGCCCCATAAGCGGGCAGGCCCCTTTCGTGACGTTGCTGTGACAGGGGTGCAAAGACGAGGTGAGCTAGAGGTGGGGCTCCTTGTGGTGTGACGTCGGGACGTTTCACAGTGGTGACCGACGCCGCAGGGGGAGAACCCGCCGATGTGGAAGCTTCAACTGGGATGTCTCGCGCTGGCACTGCTGGCGGCCTGCAAGTGCGGTGGTGGTGGCTCGTCGGGTGAGACGGGCTCCACCGGCCGTGCGGCCGCGAAGCCCGCCAACGCGGTGGTGCTCACCGTCGCCTACGGCAGCGAGAAGAAGACCTGGCTGGAGGAGCAGGCGCGCGCCTTCGAGGCCAGCGGCGCCACCACGAAGTCCGGCCGCCCCATCCGCGTCGAGGGCAAGGCCATGGGCTCGGGCGAGGCGGTGCAGGAAATCGTCTCCGGCCGGCTGAAGGCCCACGTCTACAGCCCCGCCTCCAGCGCCTACCTGCCCCTGCTCAACAGCGCGTGGATGCAGGGCACCGGTCGCACGCAGCCGGTGGTGGGGCCGGGCGAGCCGGTGCTCCTGTCCCCCATCGTCATCGCCATGTGGAAGCCCATGGCGGAGGCGCTCGGCTGGCCCGGCAAGCCCATTGGTTGGGCGGACCTGATGAAGGTGGCCGCGAACCCCCAGGGCTGGTCCGCCTACGGCCATGCCGAGTGGGGCCGCTTCAAGCTGGGCCACACCCACCCCGAGTTCTCCAACTCCGGCCTGCTGTCGGTGCTCGCCGAGGCGTACGCGGGCGCGGCCAAGACGCGCGGGCTGCGCGCCGCGGACGTGGAGTCGCCGAAGACGCTGGAGTTGCTCCAGCAGATTGAGGGCACGGTGGTGCACTACGGCAAGTCCACCGGCTTCTTCGCGGACAAGATGCTCCAGCGCGGCCCGGGCTACATCTCCGCCGCGGTGCTCTACGAGAACCTCGTCATCGAGTCGTACGGGAAGCAGACGGATGCGCCCTTCCCGCTGGTGTCCATCTACCCCGTGGAGGGCACCTTCTGGTCGGACCACCCCTACGCGACGCTGGACGCGGAGTGGGTGGGCCCCGAGGAGCGCGAGGCCGCGGACGCCTTCCTGGGCTTCCTCAAGGGCCGCCCCGCGCAGGAGCGCGCGCTGGCGCTGGGCTTCCGTCCGGCGGACCCGGCCGTGTCCATTGGCGCGCCGGTGGACGCGGCGCATGGCGCGGACCCGAAGCAGCCGCAGACGCTGCTGGAGGTGCCGGAGGCGGACGTGCTGGAGAAGTTGCTCGCGGTGTGGCGCCAGACGAAGAAGCCCACCGACGTCATCTTCGTCTTCGACAAGTCCGGCAGCATGCAGGGCCGCCCGCTCGCCGAGGCGAAGGTCGGCGCGAAGCGCTTCCTGGAGACGCTGTCGGACCGGGACGAGGTGACGCTGCTGTTCTTCGACAACAACGTCTATCAGCCGGTGGGCCCCCTCGCGCTGGACGCCCAGGGCCGCGCGGAGCTGGCCAGCCGCATCGACAACACCATCGCCTCGGGAGGCACCGCGCTGTACGGCGCCACCGACGCCGCCTACAAGGCGGCGCTGGCCCGCGCGCGGCAGTCCCCGGGCCGCATCCACGCCGTCATGGTGATGACGGACGGGCGCGATGAGAGCAGCACCCTCACGCTCGCCCAGCTCAAGCAGGGCCTTGGCTCCAGCGACGAGCAGGACGCCGCGGTGCGCGTCTTCACCATCGCCTACGGCGACGGCGCGGAGGGCGGGGTGCTGGACGGCATCGCGGAGGCGGGCAAGGGCTCCAGCGCGAAGGGCAGCGTCGAGGACATCGTCCAGGTGTACCGGGACATGGCGTCGTTCTTCTAGGACGGGCAAGGGCACGGGACGGACATGGCCGGCGGCGCACGAGACAGGGAACGCAATGGCCGAGCGTGAGTCCGCGCTGGTGCGGCACTTCCCCCGCGTGCTGGCGCGCTCGGCGGCAGGCGCCGTCAACCTGACGGTGGCGGGGGCCGGGGCGCTGAGCGCGGCGGCGCTCCACTCGTGGCCCGTGCTGGCGCTGGGCGGTGTGGCCTACGCGGCGCTGGTGGCGTGGGACCTGGCCACGCCCGGCTTCTGGCGCGAGACGCTCAGCGGAAACTCGAAGGAGGAGGTCTCCGCCCGCCTGCCCGACGCGGACTCGCTGCGAGACGCCCGCGTGCGCGACGCGGTGCGGGCCATCGCCGCCGCGCGCGCCCAGTTGGAGCGCACGCTGAAGGAGGCGCCGGAGTCGGTGCGCTCGCACCTGGAGCTGGTGCTCTCCTCGCTGCACGAGCTGGAGGGGCGCGCGGCCCGGCTGGCGGTGCGGGGCGAGGAGCTGGCGCGCTTCCTGGGCCAGGTGGACCCGGGGGCGGTGCGCGAGCAGCTCCGCCTGGCCGCGCAGCAGGCGGCGGGCACGCGCGACGCGGAGGCGCGGGCCCAGTACGAGAGCGCCCGCGCGGCCCGCGAGGAGCAGCTGTCGGCCCTGGTGGACATCGACGCGGCGCGCGAGCGGGTGCTCGCCAACCTGTCGCGCATCGCCGCCACGTACCAGGGGCTGCCCGCGAAGGTGATGCGCCTGCACGCGCTGGATGCGCAGGCCACGGAGAGCATGTACGGGGACCTCAACGAGGAGCTGGGCCGGATGAATGGAGAGCTCGGCGCCTTCGAGGAGACCCTGAAGTCCTTCCATGAGGTGCGAGTCGGCACATGAAGCCCAAGGTCCTCATCATCATCGGGTTCCTCGCCGCGGTCGGCGGGGTCTTCTATCTGACCTCCCAGCGAGGCGTGGGGCCCCAGGGCGGCACCGCCCCTCAGGGCTCCGAGCCGGCCGCGCGCGGTGAGGTGACGGAAATCTCCTTCCTCTACAGCACGGAGAAGAAGGACTGGGTGGAGTCCGCCGCGGCGTCGTTCCAGCGCGAGCACCCGGACATCAAGGTCAACCTCGTGGGCAAGGGCTCGCTGGACGCGGCGCAGGCCATCCTCGACGGCCGCGAGAAGCCCACCGTGTGGAGCCCCGCGGACAGCGCGGTGCTGCGCATGCTGGAGTCGGACTGGGCCACCGACCCCTCGCGCGGGCCGCTCTTCGCCACCGACGGCGAGGGCGCGCCGCAGCCGCTGGTGATTACGCCGCTCGTCTTCGTCGTGTGGGAGGACCGGGCGGAGGTGCTGCAGAAGGCCAACGAGGGGAAGACCGTGTCGTGGAAGGCCATCCACAAGGCGGTGGCCAGCGACCAGGGCTGGCCCGCCATTGGCGGCAAGCCGGAGTGGGGCTTCGTGAAGCTGGGCCACACGGACCCGACGCGCTCCAACTCCGGCCTCCAGGCGCTGCTGCTGGCGACGCTGGAGTACTACAACAAGCGCAGCGGGCTGACGGTGGGGGACTTGCTGGACCCGAAGTACCAGGAGTGGATGAAGCAACTCGAGAAGGGCGTCACCCGCTTCGAGACGTCCACCGGCACCTTCATGACGGACATGGTTCGCTTCGGCCCGTCCAAGTACGACATCGCCGTGGTGTACGAGAACCTGGCGATTTCGCAGATTGCCAACGCGCAGGGCCGCTGGGGCAACCTGAAGGTCTACTACCCGGCCCTCACGCTGTGGAGCGACCACCCCGCGGCGGTGCTGCAAGGGGACTGGGTGACGCCGAAGCAGAAGGCGGCGGCGCTGGAGTGGCTGCGCTACCTGCGCAGCCGGCCCGTGCAGGAGCGCGCGCTGACCTTCGGCTTCCGGCCCGCGGACCCGGCGGTGCCGCTGAAGACGCAGGACGCGAGCAACCCCTTCACGCGGCTCGCGTCGCACGGCATCCAGGTGGACGTGCCGCCAGTCGCGGAGGTGCCCGAAGGGCCCGTCGTCCGTAACCTGCTCACCATGTGGTCCCGCGTGGTGGCCGCGTCGCGGTAGGCCGGCCAGGCGGCCAGTGCCAGCTGTCAGGCCGACGACATCGTGACAATCCCTGACACGGGCCCGGGGACCCTCGTCCCTGGAGTCCGGAAGAAGTCACGGAGCCGGACTTCACATCGGCCTGGAATGCGCCCCATCCAGGTGCCCGCCACTTCGTAGACCGAGCAGCCGGACGGTTCGTCAGGGTGTGTCCCTGGCCGCACCGTGCGTACGCCGTCACCTTGCCGGGGTCGTATGGGAGGGGGACGCATGACATCCAGTCCGTATGTGAAACGATTTGTCGCGGTGCTGTGTCTGGGAATGCTGGCGCTGGTGCCTCGGGCGGAGGCCTTCAGCGACACGGACGCGGTGAAGGTGATTGGCTTCGCGCGCAGCCAGCTCGCGGACACCACGCGGGAGATGCCGGACTCGACGTGGTCGCCCAAGGCGGGCCTGTCGGACGGGACGTGGAGCCGGGAGCCCAACACGGACCTCATCGAGTGGACGCAGGGCTTCTTCCCCGGAAGCATGTGGTTCATGTTCCAGGTGGCCGGCGAGCCCCTGTGGAGGGACCGCGCGGACCGCTGGACGCGCGCGCTGGAGCTGCAGAAGACGAACCGGCAGACGCACGACCTGGGCTTCAAGCTCTTCCTCAGCTTCGGCAACGCGTACCGGCTCACGGGTGACACGTACTACCGCGACGTCCTGCTCACGGCCGCCGCGTCGCTCGCGTCCCGGTACAACTCGCAGGTGGGCATCATCAGCTGCTGCGACTGGAACTCCGCCTGGCAGGTGCCGCTCGTCACCGACACGATGATGAACCTGGAGCTGCTGCTGTGGGCGTCGCAGAACGGCGGCCGCCCGGAGTGGAGGACGATGGCCGTCAACCACGCGCTCCGGACGCTGCAGGACGCGGTGCGGCCGGATGGCAGCTCGTTCCACTACGTGGACTACAGCCGCACCACGGGGGCCATCCGCTCGAAGGGCACCTTCCAGGGATACTCGGCCAGCTCCACGTGGGCGCGCGGCCATGCGTGGCTCATCAACGGCTACACCATGGTGTACCGGTACACGGGGGACGTGCGGATGCTGGACGCGGCGCGGAAGGTGTCGGACTGGTACCTGGCCCGGCTGCCGGCGGACATGGTGCCCAACTGGGACTTCAACGCGCCCAGCATGTCGAAGGACTCGTCCGCGGCGGCCATCGTCGCCTCCGGGCTGCTGGAGCTGAGCGCCCTGGAGACGGATGCCACCCGCAGGACGCGCTACCGCGACGCGGCGCTGCGCATGCTCGACTCGCTGGTGTCGCCCGCGTACTTCGCGGAGGGCACCAACAGCCCGGGTCTGCTGCTGCACGGCGTGGGGAACTTCCCGGCGGGGCGGGAAATCAACACCACGCTCATCTACGGCGACTACTACTTCCTGGAGGCGGTGCTGCGCTTCAACCCGAAGCCGCCGTACCCCTGGTACTCGAAGACGTCCTTCTTCCAGAGCCAGCATTTGCTCGGCACCACGAACACCGGCGTGCGCACCATCGAGTTCGACATCAATCCGCGCGCCTTCCCGCAGGACGGCACGGTGGGCTACGCGGACAGCTCCACGGAGATTGCCGGGTACGGAAGCCAGCCGCTGACGGTGCGCATGAACACGGATGGCTACTTCGACGTGCGCAACGGAGGCGGCTACTCGACGCTCACGCGGGTGCCGTACGTCTCGGGGCAGACGTACCACGTGCGCATCCTCGTGGACCTGCCGGCGCAGCGCTACAGCGTCTGGGTCCGCCCGCCGGGAGGGAGCGAGATTCGGATTGCCGACCGCTATGTCTTCCGCACCGGGGCCCCGGCCATCAACGACATCGGCCGGGCGTCGGTGCGGACGGTCATCGAGGACAGTGACTTCCGCGTGCTGCGGCACACGGTGGTCGCCGGCTCGTCCGCGACGGCGGTTGCGCCCGAGCCCGAGGTCGAGGTGCTCACGGCCTCGCTGCTGGACCGCATGGGGAGCTCCGAGCGGGATGATGCGACTCGGGAGGACGGCGACGCCGCGGCGCCGCGCGAGGGAGACGGGCCTCCGGGTGTGGTGGAGGACGCCACGTCGCCGCCAGTCCCGGCTCCGGACGAGGGCGTGCCCGCCGTGGTGAGGAACGAGCCCAGCGGTGGCTGCGGCGTCACGGGGGCGGCCGCCCTCCCGCTGGCCCTGCTCGCGCTCGCGGGCCTGGCCCTGCGGCGCAGGCGCGCGTCGCGCTGAGTCCGGGCTGAGTCCGGCCTCCCTCCGCGATGTGCGCGCGGAGGGAGGCTGCGCCGTCTCAAATCATCCCGTCCCAGCCGTGGTCATTCCGGCGGAAGGCGTCGCGAATGGCGTCGACGAAGTCCGCGGGCAGCGGGCCCTGCTCCAGCGTGCGCAGGTTGCGCCGCAGGTTGTCCAGTCGTCCCGTGCCCACGATGCAGGTGGACACGCCGGGCACGTGGGCGGCGAAGCGCAGCGCCAGCTCGCTCCAGTCCAGGCCGCGCGAGTCCAGTGCCATGGTGCTCATCCGGTGCCAGTACTCACCGATGTCATGCGCGCTGGGACGCTCGTGGAAGCGCCAGGGCGTGTTGCCCAGGGGCCGCTTGGCGATGACACCCACGCCCTTCTCCCGGGCCCATGCCACGCCCCGGTCGATGGCGCGCTGGTCGAAGAGATTGACGGAGGTCTGCACCACGGTGAAGGCGCCCGTGCCCAGCGCATACTCCAGCGCGGCGTTGTCCCCGGAGTACGCGGCGGCGCGCACCTTGCCCGCCTCCACGGCGCGCACCAGGGCCTCAATCAACCCGGGCCGCTGGAGCACCTCCACGGGGCACGAGTGGAAGTGCACCACGTCGAGCACGTCGGTGCGCAGCCGCTGGAGGGCCAGGTCCACGCCGCGGGTGATGCACTCGGGCGTCCAGTCCTCCACGCCGGGCACGCCGTAACCGCACTTGGTGGAGAGGACGAACTCGGAGCGGCGGCCGTGCAGGTGCCGGCCGATGCGCTCCTCCGACAGTCCATAGCCGGGCGCCGTGTCGACGAGGTTGATGCCCGAGTCCAGCACACCGTGCAGCAGCGCGGCGGCGTCCGTCTCCGCGAGGTCTGGACTGCCCACGTGCCCCGCGCCAAAGCCGAGCACGGACACATGCAGTCCCGTCCTTCCCAGGGGGCGACGCTCCATGGAACCTCCTCGCGGGGCCCACGGGGCCGCGCTCCAGATGAGGTCCCCAGCATGTCACGGCGTCACCGGCCTCCGCGCGCCGCCAGGTCGATGAAGCCGCGAATCCAGATGAGATTCACGGCGTGGCACTTCGCCAGCGGCGCGGGCGTCGTGGTCTCCAACGTCGCCGCGTAGGGGACGCCCTGGCGCATGTACCAGTCGGTGACGCTGCCATCGTGGTACTCGATGAGGCCGTCCGCGTCGGTGACGTTGACCTCGTCCACCTTCTGGTTGCGCACCACGGTGACGTGGCGCGCCGCCGCGTCCACGATGGGCCGATAGGCGGCCTTGTTCCCGAAGGTGTACGCGTACGTCGCTTCACCCCCCAGGTAGTTGTCCTGGTGGATGTCGAGCGCGGCGTGCGGCGGCGGGAAGCGCGCCAGGTCCGAGCGCACCGCGCGCGTCTCCTTCGGGCCGCCGTCGAACAGCACCCAACGGAGGATGGGCTGCGGGCGGTTCAGCTCGCCCTTCCACTCGCCGGGTGTCACCTCGTAGCGCATGAAGTCGTTGTTGGGTTTCTCACCGCTGCGGTTGTAGCGGGTGCCGTCCTCGAAGCCGGAGGGGTTGATGCACGGGTAGACGCGCAGCCCCACGCCGCGCTCGCGCGCGTAGGCCACCACCTCCGGGAAGTGCTCGGCCAGCGTCAGCGGGCCGGCGGGCTCCTCCCCATGGAAGCCGGAGGTGATGACCAGCCAACGTTCGCCCGGCACGGTGAGCCGGAAGAGCGGGTACTCGAGGCCGCCTTCCGTGACGCGGCCGTACTCGGCGACCTCCGCGAGCGTCACGAAGGAGCGGATGCGCTGGGCGTAGTCGGTGTAGTTCACGGACTTGAAACTAGCCGTGGCGCATCTTGCCGCCCACCCATTCCCACCTCCGTACAGGGCCGGGGCGTTCAGTGCCCCACGGCGCACGGGCCCGCCTTCAGGGGCGGGCCCGTCCGGGCGTTCACTTCACGCCCGTGCGCTCACGGAACTCGGTGGCCAGCTCCTTGCGCTGCTCCGGCGTCAGCGTGCCGTGCACCTCCAGCGCGGCATCCGTCATCTTGTGGGCGAAGGCGCGCATGGCGTCGATGCGGGCATCCACCAGCGAGTGCAGCTTCTGCGCGTCCGGGGCGTCCGACGCCAGCTGGGCGAAGGCCTCATCGCGCGCCGAGTGCTGCTCCTCCATGAGCTGCACGCCGTCGTCGAACAGGCGGTCCTTCACGGCGTTGATGGACTGGCGCTGGGCGTCGGTGGCGTCCAGGTCCTCCAGCTTGTCGTTCAGCCGCCAGGTCACCATCTGCTTGATGCGCTCGGGGTTGTGGCCCCAGCCATGGCCGCCGCGGAAGGCGAAGCCACTGAGGAGGACGACGGCGAGGACGGCGGAACCGGCAATGGCGAGCTTCTTCATCATGGCACTGTCTCCGGGGCCCAGCGGGCCCGGCAGGGGTTGTCGACAGTGCTCAATGTGCCGGTCGCCCGTTTCGTGGGCCTGTACGGGGCGTGAAGAAGTGTGAAGGGTGCCGGGCCGACACCCGGACTGACACCCGGGCCTGCCCGGCCGCCCGGCAGGAGGCCTCGCAACACCCCGAAATCGCAGCGGAGGCCGCCTGGACGGCGGCACGGTAACGGGCGCCAGCAGGGCCGCGTCGTTACTTTCTTCGCCCCCGCTTCCGCCCATGGCAGAAGAGGCTCCAGGGCCGATTTATCGGCTCCGCCGTCGCCTACCTCCAGAGTCTCGATACTGGACTGGCGAGCAGGGGAGCGCGGCCCTAGTGTTCAGCATCTCTCCTCCTGGAGTGGCACGAGCCCATGTCTTTCACCCACCTCCACCTGCACACGCTCTATTCGCTCCTCGATGGGGCGATTCGGATGAAGGACCTCATCAAGACGGTGAAGGAGAAGGGGATGACCAGCGTTGCCGTGACGGACCACGGCAACATGTTTGGCGCCATCGACTTCTACAAGAAGGCCAAGGACGCCGGCATCAAGCCCATCCTCGGCATGGAGGCCTACGTCGCGGGCCCCAAGGGTCGTGAGGACCGCTCGGAGAAGGTGTCCCACCACCTCATCCTCGTGGCGAAGAACGCGGAGGGCTACGCGAACCTCCGCTACCTCTCCTCCACCGCGTACATGCAGGGCTTCTACTACCACCCCCGCATCGACAAGAAGGTGCTGGCCGAGCACAGCAAGGGGCTCTTCGCCCTCACCGCGTGCCTCGGCGGTGAAGTGACGAGCGCGTGCTTCCGCGGCGACATGGACCACGCCCGCCGCGCCGCGCAGGAGTACAAGGACATCTTCGATCCCGGGCACTTCTTCCTCGAGGTGCAGTCCAACGGGATGCCCGAGCAGGAAAAGGCCAACGAGAACCTCAAGCAGCTCTCGCGGGACATGGACATCCCGCTGTGCGCCACCGCGGACGCGCACTACATCAAGCGCGAGGACGCGCGCGCACACGAGCTGCTCATGTGCATCGCCAGCGGCAAGACGCTGGCGGACGGCAAGCGCATGAAGCACTCCACGGACAAGCTCTACGTCACGAGCCCCGCGGAGATGCTGGAGGCCTTCAAGGACATCCCCGAGGCCGTCCACAACACCCAGCGCATCGCCGAGCAGTGCAACCTGGAGCTGAAGCTGGGCAAGCCCATGCTGCCCACGTTCAAGGTGCCCGACAGCCACACCCCGGACAGCTTCATGGCGGAGCTGGCCTACGAGGGCCTGCGCGAGCGCTTCCAGGAGCTGGCCGCCACCGTCACGTACCCCATCGACCGCGAGGTGTACCTGGACCGCCTGAAGCTGGAGATTGGCGTCATCCAGAAGATGGGGTTCAGCGGCTACTTCCTCATCGTCCAGGACTTCATCAACTGGGCGAAGAAGCAGAACATCCCCGTGGGGCCGGGCCGTGGCTCGGGCGCCGGCAGCCTCGTGGCCTATGCGCTGCGCATCACCGACGTGGACCCCATTCCGTACAACCTCCTGTTCGAGCGCTTCCTGAATCCGGAGCGCGTGTCGATGCCGGACTTCGATATCGACTTCTGCCAGGACCGCCGCGACGAGGTCATCAAGTACGTCGGCCGCAAGTACGGCGAGATGAACGTGGGGCAGATCATCACCTTCGGCTCGCTCAAGGCGAAGAGCGTGCTGCGCGACGTGTGCCGCGTCTTCGCGCTGCCGTTCAGCGAGGGTGACCGCATCGCCAAGCTGGTGCCCGAGGTCCTCAACATCACCTTGAAGGAGGCCATCGAGATGGAGCCTCGCCTCAAGGAGATGATGGAGACGCCCACCAACCTCGGCGAGGTGGAGGGCCGGCCCGTCACCACCAAGGACGTGCTGGAAATCGCGCTCGCGCTGGAGGGCCTGCACCGCCAGCCCGGCATGCACGCGGCCGGCGTGGTGATTGCCGACAAGCCGCTGTGGGAGTTCGTGCCCGTCTACCAGCCGCCGGGTGAGAAGACGCTCATCACCCAGTTCGCCAAGGACGAGGTGGAGGCGGCGGGCCTGGTGAAGTTCGACTTCCTCGGCCTGAAGACGCTCACCGTCATCCAGCACGCGCTGGATCTGGTGAAGCGCAACCACGAAAAGGACATCCCCCGGCACGAGATTCCGCTCAACGACGACAAGGTCTGGGAGCTGATGGCCAAGGGCGACACGGCCGGCGTCTTCCAGATGGAGTCGAGCGGCTTCACGGAAATGGTCGTGAAGCTCAAGCCGAACTGCTTCGAAGACGTCATCGCCGCCGGCGCGCTCTACCGCCCGGGTCCGCTGGACTCCGGCATGGTGGACGTCTTCATCAACCGCAAGCACGGCCGGGAGAAGGTGTCGTACCCGCACCCCGCGCTGGAGCCGGTGCTCAAGGACACGTACGGCGTCATCGTGTACCAGGAGCAGGTGATGCAGATCTCGCAGGTCCTGGGTGGCTACACCCTGGGCCGCGCCGACCTGCTTCGCCGCGCCATGGGGAAGAAGAAGGCCGAGGTCATGCAGGCCGAGCGGGCCGGCTTCCTCGAAGGCTGCGCGAAGAACAGCGTCGACCTGAAGGTGGCCGGCGAAATCTTCGACCTCATGGAGAAGTTCGCCGAGTACGGCTTCAACAAGAGCCACTCGGCGGCGTACGGCCTCGTCACCATCCACACGGCGTGGCTGAAGGCGCATTACCCGTGCGAGTTCATGGCGGCCCTTCTCTCCAGCGAGAAGGACAACACCGACAAGGTGGTGAAGCACATCAGCGAGGCGCGCGAGTCGGGCCTCGCGGTGCTGCCGCCGGATGTGAATCAGTCGGACCTGCACTTCGGCGCGGTGTTGGGGAAGATCCGCTTCGGCCTCGGCGCCATCAAGGGCGTGGGCGAGGGCGCGATTGAGTCGATTCTGGAGGCGCGCAAGGACGGCCCCTTCAAGAGCCTCTTCGACTTCTGCGAGCGCGTGGACGGCCGCAAGGTCAACCGGAAGGTGCTGGAGGCGCTGGTGAAGGCGGGCTCCTTCGACTTCGAGAAGCGCCCGCGCCGGCAGATCTTCGACACGATTGAGAAGGCGATGAACCGCGGCTCGGCGAGCCAGAAGGACAAGGCCGCGGGGCAGAGCTCGCTGTTCGGCATGCTGGCCGGCCCGGCCTCGGGCGGTGGCGGTGGCGGGATGAAGGACGAGTACGTCGCGGTGGAGGAGTGGACGGAGAAGGAGCGGCTGGCCCTGGAGAAGGAGGCCATCGGCTTCTACGTGTCCGGCCATCCGCTGCACGCGTACGACAAGGAGCTGAAGCGCTACGCGAAGCCGATTACGGCGGTGCAGCGGGCGCGCAAGGACGACAAGCTCACGGTGGCCGGCGTCGTCACGGTGCTGCGCGAGCGGCCCACGAAGACGGGCAAGCGCATGGCGTGGGTGACGATTGAAGACCTGTCCGGCTCGATTGAGCTGGTGTGCTTCCCGGGCAAGGACGGCACGCGCAACGTCATGGGCCGGGACGGCAAGTGGTCCAAGCAGGGGCCCAAGCCGGGCTTCGAGAACTGGGAGCACCTGCTCAAGTCGGACGACCCCATCCTGGTGACGGGTACGGTGCAGATCAGCCAGCGCGACGAGGAGTCGCCCACGCCGGAGCTCATCGTGGACGACATCCAGAGCCTCAAGTCGGTGCGCGAGAAGCGCACGAAGCGGCTGGAGTTGCGCGTGCCCGCGGACCTGCTCACCGAGGAGCGGGTGGCGAAGCTGCACGAGCTGGCGAAGAAGTACGCGGGCGCCACGCCGGTGGCCGTCAGCGTGCTCTTCCAGGGCGAAGGCGAAGCGCTCATCGGCAACACGTCCATCAAGGTGCAGGTGAACGACGACCTGCTGCACGCGGTGGACCGGCTGTTCGGCATGCGGGTGGTGGAGTTCGGCTGACCGCTGGCGCCGCATCTGGTCAAGTGCCGTCCAGCTCATTTCCCCGGAGGAATGGATGGACGGCACGTACAAGTCACTGCGCATCGAGAAGGGCGAGGGCGTCGCCGAGCTGGTGCTCACCGGCCCGGGCAAGGGCAACGCCATGGGCCCCGACTTCTGGCGGGAGATGCCCGAGGCGCTGAAGGCCCTGGACGCGGACGACAGCGTGCGTGTCGTGCTAGTGCGCGGCGAGGGCAGCCACTTCACCTACGGCCTGGACTTGATGGGGATGATGGAGTCCCTCGGACCGCTGCTCACCGCCGAGGGCAACCTGGCGCTGGAGCGCACGAAGCTGCTCAAGCTGATTGGTGAGATGCAGCAGGCCACGGAGGGCGTGGCCCGGTGCAAGAAGCCCGTCATCGCCGCGGTGCACGGCTGGTGCATCGGCGGGGGCATGGACCTCATCGCCGCGTGTGACTTTCGGTACTGCTCCCAAGAGGCGAAGTTCTCCCTGCGCGAGGTGAAGGTCGGCATCGTCGCGGACCTGGGCGCGCTGCAGCGGCTGCCGCGCATCATCGGCGAGGGGAACACGCGCGAGCTGGCCTACACCGGCGGCGACGTGGACTCGGCGAGGGCGCTGCGCATGGGCCTTGTGAATGAGGTGTTCCCCACGCCCGAGGCGCTGCTCATGGAGGCGCGGGCCACGGCGCGGCGGATTGCGGACAACCCGCCGCTCGTCGTGCAGGGCGCCAAGCAGGTGATGGAGTACTGCGCGGACAAGTCCATCGCAGACGGCCTGCGCTACGTGGCGGTGTGGAACTCGGCGTTCCTCCAGTCGCATGACCTCACGGAGGCCTTCTCCGCCTTCGCCGAGCGCCGGCCTCCCCGCTTCCAGGGGCGGTGATTCCGGACCCGGGTGGGGGGCTTCCGCGAGGGTGACGTCGATGCGAGGATCTCCTCATCATCATCGTGCACGTGCAGCGGGAGCCTGTCGCAATGACGGAGAGCATCGCGTTGCTGGGATATGGGCGCTTCGGTCGCGCCCTCTCGGGGTTGCTTCTCGAAGCAGGCGTCCCGCACCGGGTGCATGACCCACGGCAGCCAGAGGTGCCCCCGGAGCTGCGCGTGGGCTCGCTCGCGGAGGCGGTGAGCGGCGCGAGCCTCGTGGTGCTGGCCATGCCGGTGGGGGCCATGCGTGCGGTGCTCCAGGAGTTGCGCCCGCACCTGAAGCCCTCGCAGACGGTGCTCGACGTGGGGAGCGTCAAGGTGAAGCCGGTGCAGGTGCTGGCCTCGGTGCTGGGCCGGGACATTCCCTGGGCCGGCACGCACCCGCTCTTCGGCCCCGCCAGCCTCGCGCGTGGAGACAGGCCCCGGCGCACCGTGGTGTGCCCCAACGAGCTGCACCCGGACGCCGTGCGGCGGGCCCGGGCGCTGTTCGAGCGGTTGGGGTGCGAGGTGACGGAGATGACGCCGGACGAGCACGACACGCTGATGGCGCGCACTCACGTGCTCACGTTCTTCCTGGCGCACGGCCTGATGCGCGCCGACGCGGGGAAGGGCCTGCCCTTCGCGCCGCCGAGCTTCCTGCCCATTGCCCGCCTGGTGGAGTACGCGAGCCAGGAGGTGCCCCACCTGCTCGGCGTCGTGCAGTCGGAGAACCCCTACGGCCGCGACGCGCGCGTGGGGCTGATGGACGCACTCACGCGGCTGCACCTGGAGCTCGAAGCCACGAAGGCCTCGGACAGCCTCGCGGCCTCCGAAGCCCTTCCCACGCCTCAGGGCCTGCCGGAGATTCGCGAGCGCATCGACGCGGTGGACCGCGAGCTGGTGGAGTTGCTGGAGCGCCGCGCGCGGCTGGTGCAGGAGGCGGCCCGGGTGAAGGCGGAGAACGGCCTGCCGTTTCCGGACCTGGCGCGGGAAGAGAGCCTGTTGAAGCTCCGGCGCCAGTGGGCCTCGGAGCAGAAGGTGGATGCCGACGCGGTGGAGGACGTGTTCCGCGCCGTGCTGCGCTTCTCGCGCCGGACGTCGCGGGACTGATTCAGTGGGCGACTTCAGACGCGGCGGAGGAGCTCCGCGTAGCCATTGAACTCGTTCTTCCAGTCGCCGTAGCACGCGGTCAGTCCGCACGCCTTGCAGCGGCACCCGACGTACAACCACCGGACATCATCGCTGGAGTCGTAGAGGGCGACCCCCACCGTCAGCTCGAAGACGTTGGTGCCACAGGGGCACTCGCACTCTCCCGGCGAGGCCTCATCGAGATACTCCTCGCTGTCGCCCATGGGGTGCTCGTGTCCGCACGCCGAGCACACGCGGACGGCCACGCCCTCTTCGTCGTCGACGCTCAGCCGGAAGTGCCGCGAGCCGCACGTGCACACCGCATCCGCGAATTGGACGGGCGGGTACCCGGCGAGAGTGCCATAGCGACGCAGCTCATCGCGGATGTCCACCTGTGAGTCTCCGTAGAAGTGTTTGCCGCGTTTCTTGAGCGCCATGGCTTCCCTTCGAGACGCGACGTCAGCGCTGCACGGTGAACGTGGGGTTGAGCACCTTCATGGTGCCCTTCGTCACGCCGAACTGCTCGTGCACTGCCGCTCGGCGCACGGCTTCCGCCGGGCCGATGCGACCTGCGAGCAAGTCCTGGTACGCGGACAGCACACGCGTGGCCTCCTCGCGCGACTCGCGGACGAACTCCACCCGGTAGCGCCGCACGCCGCGCTCCAGCAGCCGGGGCACCAGGGACGCCGCGCTCTGCGCCTGCGCGTTGAACACCGTGTTGCGGCACCCCACGTCCACCACCACCGGGTGCTCCAGTCCCTTGTGGTCCCTCAGCGACACGCGGTGTTGCTCACACGGCCGCCCGCAGCTGCGGTAGTCCCGCCCGTGCGACAGCGTGTGTGAGTACACGCAGTGCTCCGTGTGGAACGTCGCGATGTGGTGGTGCACCGTCACCGTGAAGCGCTCCGCCGGCAGGTGCTCCAGCATGGCCTCCAGCTGCACCGCGTCCAGGTCGTGCGCGAAGGTCAGCGAGTCCAGCCCCAGGCCGAGCAGGTGCAGCGCCGTTATCGAGTTGGTGACGTTGAGGGAGAAGTCCCCGTGCAGCGCGGGGCGCGGCTCCCCGGGCGCGGGAGGCCGCTCCAGGAAGTGCATCATCGCGCCCCAGTGCCGCACCAGCACCGCGTCCGGCTTCAGCTTCTGGATGCGCGCGTCGTAGCCCTCCTCGCCGGGCTTCTGCACGCGCACCGTCGCAATCGTCACCTTCAGCCCCGCCGCGCGCGCCCGCTCCACTGCGCGCTGCAGGCCCACCAGCTCCATCCAGTCCAGCTCCACCTCGGGCAGCCCCGCAGCGATGACGGCCTCCAACTGCTCGTCCGTCCGGCACAGCGGCAACAGCCGCGCGCCCTCGGGCACCGGCGTCGCCGTCACGCGCTCGCGCAGCGACGCACGCAGGCCCTCCAGCGTGGAGCCCTCGTGCACCGTGCGCACCGGCCCGCGCGCCACTGCCTCCGACAGCTCCGCCACCAGCCTGCGCCTGAGCGCCTTCAGCTCCGACACCGGCAGGTGCAGCCCCGGCGCCAGCCCGGACACGTCGAGCCCCGCGAGGTGGAACGGCGTCCCGCCCAGCGCAGCCAGCTTGTCCTTCAGCAGCGCCGCGTCCAGGCCGCCACCGCGTGCCTCCGCCAGCATCACCTCGCTCGACACCGTGCACACGTGCCCGCCGCGCGCCTTGCCCGTCACCGCCAGCGGCGCACCAGCCGTGCCGGACACCACCAGCTCCAGCGGCACGCGGCCCTCGGGCTCGCCCTGCGCCAGCAGCTCCTCCGTGCGCTTCGCCAGCGATGGATCGCTCGTCACCCACACGCGCTGGCCCGGTGCCACGCGAGCCAGGTCCGGCCCCGGGTTGCCGAAGCCCAGCACCCAGCCGCGTCCCTTGCGCTCCACGCGGAACAGCGGACCGCCGGGCTCGTGCTTGTCCTCCGGATGGCCCGCGTCGAACACCACGCCCATGCCGGGGCGCGGGGACAGCTCCGCCGCCACCGGCGCCTCGCCTTCCAGCGGCGAGGACACCTTGCCCTGCGGCTCCGCCGGGCGCTCCTGCTCCTCCTGTCCCATCCCGCCCGTCCACGGACGCCCCTCCGGGTCATCCACCACGCGCACGTCGCGCCCGTGCACCGACTCCACCCGGCCCAGGTACGCGCCGCGGTGCTTGGGGAAGCGCCCCTCCACCAGCGTCTGGTGGTCCGAGCCCGCGAAGAAGCCGTGCGAGAAGCCCCGGCTGTACGACAGCGTCATGTCCGCGAGGTCCTTCTTCAGCGCGCCCGCGTCCGGCTTCCCCGCCGCCACGCCGTCCACCCAGCGCCGGTACCCCTGCACCGCCGTGGCCACGTACTGCGGCCCCTTCTGTCGGCCTTCAATCTTCAGCGAGTGCACGCCGATGTCCACGAGCCGCGGCACCGCCATGACGCCCGCCAGGTCCTTGGGGCTCAGGAGGTACTGCACGTCTCCCAATTCGCGCGTCTGGCCATCCACCACCAGGTCATACGGCAGCCGGCAGGACTGCGCGCACTGGCCTCGGTTGGCGGAGCGCCCACCCCACGCCTCGCTGGTGAGGCACTGGCCGCTCCACGACATGCACAGCGCGCCGTGGATGAAGACCTCCAATTCGATGTCCGTCTCCGACGCCAGCCGGCGAATCTCCGCCACCGACAGCTCGCGCGGCACCACCACCCGCGTGGCGCCCAGGCCCCGGGCGAAGCGCGCGCCCTCCGCGCTCGAAATCGTCATCTGCGTGGAGGCATGCACCTCCATCTGCGGACACACCGCACGCGCCACCAGCGCCACCGCCGGGTCCTGGACGATGAGCGCGTCCACGCCCGCCGCGGCCACCCGGCGCAGGATGTCCTCCACCACGGGCAGTTCTGGCTCGAACACCAACGTGTTCAGCGTCAGATAGGCCCGAGCCCCGGCGCGGTGCACGAGCGCCAGCGTCTGGGGCAGGGTGGCGAGCGAGAAGTTCTCCGCACGGGCGCGCGCGTTGAAGCCTTCATCCAGCCCGAAGTAGACGGCGTCCGCGCCACTGGCCAGCGCGGCCTTCATCGAGTCGAGGTCCCCCGCGGGAGCGAGGATTTCAGGACGGCGACGAGTCATGTCGCGTCCTCTAACACAGCACCCCGGGCCCTGCCGTCCGTCACGCGAAGGCCATGGCGCGGTGCGGCAGGTTCTGGTCAAGTCGCCGCCTGGTTGCTTCCAAAGGAGACGAGTCAATGGCTGATGGCGTGTTCCGGGACGGGCTGCTCGCGGGCAAGGTGGCGTTCATTTCCGGCGGCAGCAGTGGCATCAACCTCGGCATCGCCGAGGCCTTCGTGAAGGCGGGCGCGAAGGTGGCCATCAATGGCCGCAACGTGGAGAAGCTCGAGGGCGCGGTGAAGGGCCTCCAGGCCCACGGCACCGCCATGGGCGTGGCCGCCGACGTGCGCGACTACGCCGCCGTGGAGAAGGCCCTCCAGACGGTGCGCGACGCGTACGGCGAACTGGACATCGTCGTGTGCGGCGCCGCCGGCAACTTCCCCGCGCCCGTGCTGGGCATGTCCTCCAATGGCTTCAAGGCCGTGATGGACATCGACGTGCTGGGCACCTTCAACATCAGCCGCGCCGCCTTCGACCACCTGCGCAAGCCCGGCGCCTGTCTCATCAACATCTCCGCGCCCCAGGCCTACCTGCCCATGGCCATGCAGGCCCACGTGTGCGCCGCCAAGGCCGGCGTGGACATGCTCACCCGCGTGCTCGCCATCGAGTGGGGCGGCTCCGGCGTGCGCGTCAATGCGATTACCCCCGGCCCCATCGACGACACCGAAGGCATGCGCCGGCTCGCGCCCAGCGAGGAGGGGAAGCACAAGCTCATCCAGGCCCTGCCCCTGCAGCGCTTCGGCAAGAAGGAGGACATCTCCCGGCTCGCGCTCTTCCTCGCGTCGGACGCCGCGTCCTACATCACCGGCTCCATCATGGTCTGCGACGGCGGCCAGTCCCTCCTGGGCGGCGGCGCCCTCATGGCCGCCCTCATGTAACCCCCCGTCACGGCACCGTGGATTTCTATTGGTGCTGCAAGTTTGCGGTCAGGTACTACTTCCGGGGGTGGACTGTCTGCTAGAAGTCGATGCAACCCCGCGCGGGGGGAAGTTTTTCGCGCGGGGTCCGCTCGCTTCCGGAGACATCCATGTCCCGTCCGTCTTTCTCGCTGGCCCGGCTCCTTGGGCTGAGCGTGCTGTGCCTGGGCGTCGCCCTGGGCTGTGGTGATGGCACCGAACCGCAGCCCACTCCCACACCGAAGCCGCTGCCTGACGCGGCCCTCTCGCGGGTGGAGGTAAGCCGCGCCGCGCAGGTGCTCGCCGACGGCGAGGACCGCGTCACCGTCACCGTCACCGTGAAGCAGAAGGACGGCTCGCCCCTGGAAGGGCGCACGGTGCGCGTGGAGGTGTCCGGCGACGGCAACACCGTGACGCAGCCGGCGGCGAAGACGGACGCCGAGGGCAAGACGACGGCCTCCGTGGTGTCCACCGGCGCGGGCTCGAAGACGGTGACGGCCTCCGTCGAGGCCGAGGGCGGCGCGGTGGTGCTCGGCACCCGTCCCGTCGTCGCCTTCGTCGCCCCGCGTCCCACGCGGCTGGCCTTCTCCGCCACCGCGCTGTCGGCCACGGCCGGCGCGCCCATCGGTGACCTGGAGGTGTCGCTGAAGGACGCCAAGGGCCGCACCGTGACGAGCGCCACCGACGAGGTGACGCTGTCACTGGCCGCGGGCCCGGGCGCCGCCGCCCTGGAGGGCACGCTGAAGGCGAGCGCGGTGGCTGGCGTGGTGCACTTCACGGAGGCGGTGCTGAAGAAGGCGGGCACCGGCTACCAGCTGAAGGTGGAAGCCGCGGACCTGGAGGGAGCCACCAGCCCCACCTTCGCCGTCGCTCCGGCCGCGGCCGCCTCGCTGGAAGTCACGGGCCTGCCGGCCGTGGCCACCGCGGGCGCCGCGCAGAGCGCGCAGGTGACGCTGCGGGACGCCTTCGGCAACGTCGCCACCGGCTACGCGGGCACGCTGGCGGTGACTTCGTCGGACGCCACCGCCGCGCTTCCCTCCGCCCACGCCTTCACGGCGACGGACGAGGGCCACTTCACCTTCACGGGCATCACCCTGAAGCGCGCGGGCGCCCAGCACGTCACCGTCCAGGACGGGACGCTCGCGGCGCTGACGTCCAGCCATGACGTGGGCGTGGTCGCTGGTGAGGCCGCCGCGCTCGTCTTCACCCACACGCCGACCCGCGTCTCCGTGCGCACGGCGCTGTCCCCGGTGACGGTGTCGCTCCAGGACGCGTACGGAAACCACGCGGCCGTCGGCGCGCCCCTGGTGACGGTGGGCCTGGCGGGGAATGGCACCGGGCTCGGTGGCGTCCTCGAGGCCGCCCCGGTGGACGGCGTGGCCACCTTCTCGAACGTGCGGCTGAACGAGGAGGGCGGCGTCTCGCTCGTCGCCTCCGCGCAGGGCCTCACCTCCGATACGAGCGATGCCATCGACGTGGTGGATGACGTCGTCCCCGCGACGCCGTCGCTCGCCGCGGGCGCGTCCACGTCGACCAGCGCCACGGTGACGTGGCAGGCCGTGGGTGACGACGGCACCGAGGGCCGGGCGACCTCGCAGCAGGTGCGCTACTCGACGAGCGCCATCACCAGCGACGCCGAGTTCGACGCGGCCACCCCGGTGGCCGGTGTCGGCGCTCCGGCCGCGCCGGGCACCGCCGAGTCCGCGACCCTCACGGACCTGCTCCCCAGCCGCACCTACCACGTGGCGCTGAAGGTGACGGACAACCGCGGCAACTCCGCGCGCTCCGCCAGCCTGGCGGTGCAGACGCAGGACCCGGCGGTGACGCAGCTGGCCTTCACCGCGCAGCCCGTCGGCGGCATCGCCGGCCAGGCGCTGGCCGAGTTCCGCGTCGCCCTGCAGGACGCGAATGGCGACATCGTCCCCACCGCCACCTCTCCGGTGACGGTGTCCCTGTCGAGCGACCCCGGCTTCCAGCCGGTGACGGTGGTTCCCGTCAACGGCGTGGCGGCCTTCACCGGCGTGATTGTGAAGAAGGCGGACGGCGCGCACCGCTTCTCCGCCAGCGCCAACTCGCTGTCGGCGACGAGCAACCCGTTCACCGTCCAGGCGGCCGCGGCCAACCGCCTCGCGCTCACCGGCCTCGTGAGCCCCGTCGCCGCGGGCGCGCAGGGCAGCCTGGAGCTGACCGCGTATGACGCCTACGACAACGTGGCCACCGGCTACGCGCACACGGTGCACTTCACGTCGACGGACGCCCAGGCGGCCCTGCCGGGCGACTACACCTTCACCGCGCAGGACGCGGGGCACCACGTCTTCGGCAACGTGACGTTGACCACCTCGGGCGCCCAGAGCGTGACGGTGGCGGAGCTGAATGCCAACCCGCTCACCGCCTCGCTCGAGGTGGAGGTGACCAGCGACGCGGCGGACCACCTGGAGCTGGCGGGGCTTCCCGCGGACGTGACGGCGGGCGAGTCGCACCTGCTCACCTTCAGCGCCAGGGACCGCTTCGGCAACATCGTGACGGGCTACGCCGGCACGGTGCACTTCACGTCGGATGACGCGCAGGCGGTGCTCCCGGCGGACTACACCTTCGTGTCCGGCGACCACGGCCAGCACGCCTTCCCCGTGACGCTGCGCACGGCGGGCACGCGCTCCGTCACCGCGACGGAGCAGGGCGCTTCGGGACGGAGCGTCACGGCGAGCACGCGCGTGGCCGCGGCCGCCGCGGACCACATGGAGCTGGCGCTCTCCACTCCGCTGCCGGTGTCGGGGCAGCCGGTGGACGCGACGGTGACGCTGCTCGACGCCTTCGGCAACCGGGTCTCGGGCTATCGGGGCACGGTGGGCTTCGAGGCCCAGGGCGACGCGCAGGCCACGGTGCCGGCGAACTACCCCTTCACCGAGGCGGACGCGGGCCGGCACACCTTCAGCGTGACGTTCGCGTCGGTGGGCAACAAGGTGCTCGTCGCCCGGGACCTCGCGAGCTCGACGTTGCAGGACAGCGAGCCCGTCTCGGTGCAGCCCGGCGCGCTCGCGGAGCTGCGCGTGGAGCAGGGACCGGGGCCCGTCATCGCGGGCCAGACGATCTTCTTCCTCGTCACCGCGTATGACAGCGCCGGCAACCGGAAGACGAACTACACCGGCATGGTGAGGACCACCACCTCGGACCCGGACCCGGGGCTGATGGAGTACCACACCTTCCGCGAGGAGGATGAGGGCGAGTTCCCGTTCCGCGCCACGCTGCAGACGTCGGGGCCGCAGACCATCACCTTCCAGGACACCGTGTTGTCCGTGAGCACGGACGTCCACGTCACGGTGGAGGCGGCGGAGCCGGTGCGACTGGTGATTCTGGGTGCGCCGGCGACGGGCTCCGTGCGCCAGCCGCTCGCGCCGTTGCGCGCGGCCCTGCGCGACGCCTTCGACAACACCCCGCTCGTCACCACCCCCGCGCTGACGGTGCGGCTCGTCGGCGGGCCCCTGGGCACCACGCTGGGCGGCACGACGACGGTGAACCCGGTGGACGGCGTGGCCACCTTCTCCAACCTCACCGTGGACCAGGAGGGCGCGTTCAACCTCGTCGTGGAGGCGGCGGACCTGAGCGTCGCCGGGACGGATGCCGAGCTCGTCATCTCCGATGACCAGGCCCCGGCCCCGGCCGGCTCCTTCACGGCGTCGCTGGTGGACAACGACACCGTCCGCCTGACGTGGCGGGCCACGGGGGATGATGGCAGCGCTGGCCTGGCGGCGAGCTACGAGCTGCGCCGGAGCTCCAGCCCCATCGATGCTGGCAACTTCGGCAACGCCACGCTGGTGGCCACCAGTCCGCCGCAGCCGTCCGGCACCCAGGAAGAAGCCATCGTGGACCTCCCGACCGCGCAGGCGACGACCTGGTACTTCGGCCTCCGCGTCCACGACGGCGCGGGGAACGCCAGCTCGCTGGGGGTGACCTCCATCGAGGTGCCCGGGCTGTGCGCCGGCGTCGTCTGCACGCCCCCTCCCTCGGAGTGCAGCGCGGACAATCGGAACCTCTACGTATGGGATTCGACGTGTACCGTGCAGAACGGCCAGGCGGTGTGCAGCGAAAACCCCAGGCTCACGACCTGCCCCGGTCAGAACGCGGTCTGCTTCCAGGGGGCCTGTGACACGGCGCCTCCGCCGGCCGCCGGGCAGCTCGCCATCAGCGAGGTGATGCACACCGTCTTCGAGGGCACCACCGAGTACTTCGAGCTCACCAACCCGACGAGCGGGTTGGTCGACGTCACGAACCTCGTCGTCACCTACGACGACGACGCGGGCAACGTGCAGAGCTTCACCGTGGATCCGGCATCGGGGAACCAGCCGCGCATCGTTGCCGGGGGAGGCGCCTTCGTCATCGCGCGCGACACGAACCCGTTCAGCAATGGAGGGGTTCACGCGGACTATGCAACGCCCGCCAGCTTCTTCCTCGAACGCAGGGGGCACCTCACCGTCGCGATGGGCGGCACCGTGGTGGACGACCTCGTGTACACGCTCTCGTTCCCGCAGTCGGAGAGCCGCTCCATGAACCTGTCCCTGGCGGTGCTGGGAACTCCGGCGCATCAGTACCCCTGGTACTGGTGTGACACCGTCACGCTACTGGATGGTGGAGGCCGGGGCACGCCGGGCCAGCCCAACGAGACGTGCGGCGTGGCCATCAACCCGCCGGTGGACTACTGCGCCATCCAGTTCCCGAAGACCATCCCCGCGCCCATCCTGACGAACACGCCGCAGACCATCTACAGCCAGTTCTACGACGACCAGATCTCCAACCGGAACCAGCTCGGCAACGACAACTTCCCGTTCATCGTCGCCGAGCTGGGCTACGGCACGAACGCCAGCGCTCCGCAGGGCTGGACGTGGGTGCCCGCGCCGTTCAACGCGGCCTACAGCCCGGCGGGTTCCAGCAACGACGAGATGGTGGGCACGCTGAACATCGGCACGGCCGGCAGCTACCTGTACGGCTTCCGCTACCGCTTCACGAAGGGGCCGGCGGGCGCGCAGGACTGGGTGTACTGCGACCAGAACGGCGTCGTGTCGGGCGGGTCGCCGCAGTACGGCACGGTGACGGTGAATCCGGCGCTGCCCACGCCGCTGACCAACCACGTGGTCATCAGCGAATTCAGCGGGGGCAACGGCTCCGGCACCGCCGCGACGGACGAGTTCATCGAGCTCCACAACCCGACCAACAGCGACGTGAACATCGGCAACTGGCTGGTGCAGTACAAGTCCGCCACCGGCACCACCTATTCCGCCACCGTCACCATCCCCGCGGGCAAGGTCATCAAGGCCCGGGGGTACTTCCTCCTCGCGGGCGCCAACTACAGCGGCTCCGGCAGCCAGGCGGCGGACCTGTCGTACACCTTCGACACGTCCGCTTCCACCACGGCCGGTGGCCACGTGCGCATCGGTCCGGGGCTCACCACCAGCACCACGGACGTGGCGGTGGACAAGCTGGCGTGGGGCACCGGCAACAGCCCCGAGGGCACGGCGGCTCCGGCCCACCCGGCCGTCGGCGGCAGCCTCGAGCGCAAGGCGGTGTCCAGTTCCACCTCGGCCACCATGGCCGTCGGCGGTACCGATGCCGCCCGCGGCAACGGCACCGACTCGGACAACAACAGCCAGGACTTCGTCACCCGCGCCGCGCGCCAGCCGCAGAGCTCGCAGAGCGCGACCGAGCTGCCGTAGTCCACTGAACCGTTGAGTCGTCCAGGAGGCCGCACCCGGCACCACGCCGGGGCGGCCTCCTGCTTTTCAGGCACGGAAGGCTGCTGCCATGCCGGGGCATGCGCATTACCTTTGGCGCCCCAGCTTCCTGTCACCAGGTCCAGGAGAAGACAGTGCCCGCCGAGACGCTCGTCCCCGACGCCGCCCGCCTCATTACCTGCCCGCCGACCGAGTTCCGTCGCTCCGGAGAAGAGGCCATCGCCGCGGCCCGCTCCGGCATCGCCCGCCTCAAGGCGCTCCGGCCCCCCTACGCCGTGCGGGAGGTGCTGGAGGTGTACGACGAGGCGATGGCCGCGCTCGACGACGCCAGCTCTCGCGCCGCCGTCGCCCGCCACGCCCACCCGGACGCCGCCATGCGCGAGGCCGGCGAGGCGGCCGAGCAGGCGCTCGAGACACTCATCAACGACATCCGCATGGACCGGGGTGTCTACGACGTGCTCGCCTCGTTGGACCTGTCCGGCGAGGACGCGCCCACGCACAAGTGGATGGAGAAGGTGCTGCGCGACTTCCGCCGCGCCGGTGTGGACCGCGACGCCGCCACCCGCGCCCGCGTGAAGGAGTTGCAGGAGGAACTGGTCCGTATCGGCCAGGAGTTCAGCCGCAACATCCGCCAGGACACCCGCACCGAGGCCCTGCCTCCGTCCGCCCTGGACGGACTGCCCGACGACTACGTGCGCGCCCATGCGCCCGGCGCGGACGGCCAGGTGCGCATCACCACGGACTACCCGGACATCGTCCCCTTCATGACGTACTCTCGGGACGCGAAGGCCCGCGAGACGATGTGGCGCCTGTTCCGCCTGCGCGGCCACCCCGCCAACGTGGACGTGCTCCAGCGCATGGTGGCCCGCCGCCACGAGCTGGCCACGCTGCTGGGCTACCGCAACTGGGCGGCCTACTCCACCGAGGACAAGATGATTCGCGACGAGCAGGCCGCCGCGGACTTCATCGAGAAGATTTCCGCCGCCTCCGGCGCGCGCATGAAGCGCGACTACGACATGCTGCTGTCCCGCAAGCGCCGCGACGTGCCCGGCGCCCAGCGCGTGGACCCGTGGGACCAGGCCTTCCTGGAGGACCGCATTCGCGCCGAGCAGTACGCGTTCGACTCGCAGGTGGTGCGGCCCTACTACGAGTACACGCGCGTGAAGCAGGGCGTGCTCAACCTGACGGCGCGCCTGTTCGGCGTCACCTACCGCCACGTCCCGGACGCGCCGGTGTGGCACCCGGACGTGGAGGCCTACGACGTCTACGAGGGCGCCACGCTGCGCGGGCGCTTCTTCCTGGACATGCACCCGCGCGAGGACAAGTACAAGCACGCGGCCCAGTTCACCCTCACCAGCGGCAAGACGGGGCGCCGGCTGCCGGAGGGCGTGCTCCTGTGCAACTTCCCCCGGCCCGGCGCGGAGCCCGCGCTGCTCCAGCACAGCGACGTGGAGACCTTCTTCCACGAGTTCGGCCACCTCTTGCACCACATCTTCGGCGGCCACACGCGCTGGGCGGGCGTGTCCGGCGTGCGCACGGAGTGGGACTTCGTGGAGGCCCCCTCGCAGATGCTGGAGGAGTGGGCGCGTGACGCCGCGTGCCTCCAGACGTTCGCCCGGCACTACCAGACGGGCGAGCCGATTCCCGCGGACATCGTCGCGCGCATGCGCCGCGCGGAGGAGTTCGGCAAGGGGCTGTGGGTGCGCCAGCAGATGTTCTACGCCGCGCTCAGCCTGGAGCTGTACCGGCGCGAGCCCGGGAGCGTGGACGCCACCGCGCTCGTCCGCGAGCTGCAGGGCAGGTACACGCCCTTCCCGTACGTGGAGGGCACGCACTTCCACCTCTCCTTCGGGCACCTCGACGGGTACTCGTCCAACTACTACACGTATATGTGGTCGCTGGTCATCGCGAAGGACCTCTTCACGGTGTTCCAGCAGAAGGGGATGCTGGAGCCCGCGCCCGCGCAGGCGTATCGCCGCGAGGTACTGGAGCCGGGCGGCTCGGACGACGCCGCGAAGCTGGTGCACGCCTTCCTCGGCCGCGACTACGACTTCCGCGCGTACGAGGAGTGGCTCAACAAGGCGGCCTGAGCGGCGGCGGGCGCTGCATGCGCGGGTGGAGCGGACCTCCGGAGCGGGCGTCCGAGCCGCTCCACCTGCCGCGAGCGGCGGCGCGCCTCCCATCATTCCCCGAAGGCGATGTCACGGTGCAGCACGCCTGCCCCCGGGCCCACCCTCGGGGAGCCCGCTTCCCGTGCGTGCCGCCTCGCGCGCGAGACCTATCCTGATGGAGAGGGGCTCGGGTGCGCTCCCTTCCGCCGGGAGCCAGCCTCACCCTTCACGGGGAGGCGCGACGCATGTCCGAGGTGATGGAGTTCCCGGCAGGCAGGCGGCCGGAAGTCTCGCCCAGGGTCTCCGCGACGCGGGTCTTCCTCGTCACTGTGGTGGCGGCGCTCGGCGGCTTCCTCTTCGGCTTCGACACCGCCGTCATCAACGGCGCCATCGGCGCGCTGCGGACCACCTTCAACGCGGGCGGTTGGGCGCTGGGCCTGTGTGTCTCCTCGGCCCTGCTCGGCTCGGCGGTAGGGGCCTTCTATGCCGGTCGGCTGGCGGACCGCTTCGGCCGGACGCGCACCATGATGGTGGCGTCCGCGCTCTTCGGCGTCAGCGCGCTCGGCTCGGGGTTCGCGTTCTCGTTGTGGGACCTGGGCCTCTGGCGCCTGGTAGGCGGCGTGGCCGTGGGCGGCGCGAGTGTCGTCGCACCGGCCTACATCGCGGAGATTGCGCCCGCCCACCTGCGCGGCCGGCTCGGCTCGCTGCAGCAGATGGCGATTGTGGTGGGCATCTTCGTGGCCCTGCTCGGGGACTACGCCCTCAGCCTGGGTGCGGGTGGGGCCGCCAATCCCCACTGGTTCGACTTCGCCGCCTGGCGGTGGATGTTCTGGACGGGCGTGCCGCCCGCGCTGGCGTATGGCCTTGGCGCGCTCATCATCCCCGAGTCCCCGCGCTACCTCGTGGCGAAGGGGCGTGAGCGGGAAGCCCTGGACGTGCTGCGGGACATGCTGGGCTCCGCGGCCCCCATGCGGCTGGTGGAGGTCCGGGCGTCGCTGCGCGAGTACCGGCCGCCGAAGCACGCGGACCTGAAGGGCCCCCGCTTCGGCCTGCTGCCCATCGTCTGGGTGGGCATCGTCCTCGCGGTGCTCCAGCAGTTCGTGGGCATCAACGTCATCTTCTACTACTCCAGCGTGCTCTGGCAGGCGGTGGGCTTCTCCGAGCACGACTCGCTGCTCATCACCGTCATCACCAGCATCACCAACATCCTCACCACGCTCGTCGCCATTGCCTTCGTGGACCGGCTCGGGCGCAAGCCGCTGCTCCTCGCGGGCTCGCTCGGGATGACGCTCACGCTCGGGACGCTGGCCTTCCTGTTCGCCACCGCCCCGCACGACGCGCTGGGCAACCCGGTGCTGCAAGGCGCGCCGGGATTTGCCGCGCTGGTGGCCGCGAACCTGTACGTCGTCTTCTTCGGCTTCTCGTGGGGCCCCGTCGTCTGGGTGCTGCTGGGGGAGATATTCCCCAACCGCATCCGCGCGCTGGCGCTGTCGCTGGCGGCCATGTCGCAGTGGGTGGCCAACTTCGTCGTCACCGCCACCTTCCCCGTCCTCGCGCGCGCGGGGCTCGGCTGGGCGTATGGCCTCTACACCGCCGCCGCCGCGTTCTCCGTGTACTTCACCGTCCGGAAGATTCGCGAGACGAAGGGGAAGGAGCTCGAGCAGATGGGGTGAGGTGACACTCCTGACCTCGAGGCGTTTGCGGCAACCGCCACCATCTGTCAGGCTTTCCGTGAGGCAAGCGTGCCCTCATCCCTGGAGAGCCTGCATGCGAAGCATGATGCGTTCACGGGTTCTCGAACTGCGCCATCGATGGCTACCTCCAGGCGCAGGTGACGTGGAAAGCCACCTGCGGCGCGTGCAGCGAGGTCCGCGGCGACGGGAGCTGGGCCAGCCTGCTCAACCCAACATGGTGGAATGGAACTGAGCGTCTCTCGGAGGTGCCGTAATGAGCGCCCCTGTGATTCAGGCCCTTGGCATGGTCAGCCCCTTGGGGGCACTCATCCAGGGTTGCGCCGCGCTTCGGGCGGGTATCTCCCGCAGGAGCCCCTCTCCCTACCTGACCTGTGCTGTGGAGGGTGAGAGTCGCCCCCAACCTCTCGTGAGTTGTGAGGCCTTCATCGCGACCCTGGGGTTCTCGAACCTCGGGAGATTGGTGGCGCTCGTCAGCGAAGCACTGAAAGACCTGGGGACGCGGGTGGACCTTTCCCAGCTCCCCGCGGACACCCTCCTCTTCATGGCGCTGCCGGACCCCTTGGAGCGCGCCATGCCCGTAGGCCCCGAGCTCGAAGAGGATGAGCCCAGGAGGTATCAGGTCCTCGGGCGTCGGGTCATGGAGCGGGCGCTGAAGGGCCTGGGCCTTCGTTGGACGGGAGGCGCCTGGCGCTTCTTCGGCGGCGGGAATGCCGCGTTCGCCCAGGCCCTGGGGGCGGCCGTGGACGCTGTCGCCCAGCGTCACTGCCAGGCGTGCCTGGTCATCGCAGTTGACAGTCTCGCGGGCCCCGATGTGCTGCCGGAGTTCCTGGAGGCACGCAGGCTCAAGAAGGGGGACAGGCCGACGGGCTTCATTCCCGGCGAGGGGGCGGTGGCGCTCTTGCTGACCTCCCGAGGTCAGGTCTCCGCTCCCGGTGGACCCGAGCCGCGCATCGTCATTCGCGCCGTGGAGCTCGGGGAGGATTCGAGGTTTCGAGGTGCGGAGCTGCCGCCGGATGGGCGCGTGCTCTCGGGGTGCGTGGCCTCCGCGCTTCGGGCCGCGGGAGTGGAGGGGCAGCGCCTTGCTCTCATCGGGGACCTCAATGGTGAGGAGTATCGGGCCAGGGAATGGGGCATGTTGCTCGTGCAACTGCGCACCCTGCGGCTCGGTGAGGCGGTGACCTCCTGGTTCCCTGCGGATGGTTTCGGGGAGACTGGAGCCGCTTCGGGAGCGCTCGGACTCTGTGCCGCGGTGCGTGGGCTGCAGCGCCGCTACAGCCCTTCTCCGACCCCCCTTGTCGTCTCAATCTCGGACGGAGGCGAGCGCGCGGCCATCCTCGTCTCAGCGGAGTCCTAAGCCAGGGAAGGGGAACTGCTCATGTCGAGCCTCAAGAGCCAGCTCAAGCAGGAGCGGAAGAAGAAGTGGAAGACGCTCAAGCCTCCAGAGGACAGCAAGTTCCCGGAGCTGAAGGCGGGCTACCCTGATTCCTTCATCCAGGAGCACGCTGACGCCAAGTCCTTCCACATGGACAAGCAACAGCCCGTCACCTCGATGCTCGCCACAGGGGACTACTATCAATACCGAGGCCCCAGGTTCGTCTTCCAGACAGCCGCGCGGAAGAAGATATACAGCGATTACGGCCGCTCGTTGTTCAATACCCTGGGTGTCTTCAATGGACAGTCATACAAGGGGTGCAAGCCACCCCTGTATGTCTGGGCGGACGAGACAAGGTGGAAACAGGTAGCCACGTTTCCCGAGGCAGGGGACAAGTTCCCAGGAGACGCGGGAGTCTTCTACTATCTGTCTGACGTCGGGCAGAGACGCCCTTATCCCTGGCAGGCGCATCACCTGCTCCCGGAGTCCACCTTCACCGAGGAGAACTCCAAGTTCACCGAGGAGCAGATGCAGGTGCTCGATCGCTCGTTCTACAACATCAACAACGGGCACAACATCATGATGTTGCCCTCGGATGACCGGTATGTGCCCGTCCACGGTTTGATTGCGCACTCCTCGAGTCATCCCAACTACACCTTTCGGGTCAAGTTGCGGATGGAAAGGCTGTCGACGGAGCTCGAGGGGGTTTTCAAGAAGGCGAGGAAGGCGAAGGAGCACCTCTCCATGTTCAAGGCCGTTCTGAAGAGCCTTTACCAGCTCGAGGATGAGTTCTGGGACTTCGTCATCGCCCTCAGCGCGGCCTCCATCGCAGCAGCTCTCGAGGATATTCACGAGGAGGCCGTCGAGGAGCACGGCGGTACTTTCAGCTACGCAACGACCGACAAGAAGGGCAAGGTCACCCGGCGACGCTTCGCGGTCCTGAGATGACAGGAGAGGTTCGTGCCATGAGCTACTGGGTCCTGACTCCTTCGAGCTTGAACGGGGGCGCGGTGCTGGAAAAGCTGCCCAGCAACAGTCCGAGCAAGCCCGACTTCTACGAGGCCATCCCCCTGACTGCGGACTTCCCCCACGGTGGGGTCATGGGCTTCTCGAAAGATTTCCCCGACTACATCCGGGTCTTCGATTTCATCGCCAATACCTTTAGCCTCCCCATCGTCTCGGGAAGGGTGCGGCAGGTGCTCACCGCGCTGGAGGTGCGCCAGTGCGAATTCCTGCCGGTGACCCTTCAGGACCACAAGGGACAGGTGGCTTCCAAGGACCACTGCATCGTGAATGTGCTGGACGTCCAGGACATCATCGACATGGAGCGGTCCGAATATGAGCTCAGCCCTTTTGACGAGAGTCAGGTATCCAGAATCAAGCGGCTGGCCGTGCAGAAGGACGGAGTCGCGCCCGGCGCGTTGCTCTTCCGGGCCCGGACCAGCATGCGCGAGCTGTTCATGCATGCCTCCCTCCATGAGGCGCTCGTGCAAGCAGGGGTGACCGGACTCAAGGCCTTCCCCGCGGAGGGGTGGAACGGGTTTGATATATGAACAGGCTCGACCTCGCCGAGCAGGGGGAGCGCTCGCTCCACGCAGTCGACTCCCTGCTCTCCCGTATCGATCCGGGGCGAGGTCGTGACAGGACCCTGAGGCAGTTCGAGGAGCTGTGCCTGCACCTGCACACGCTGGCCGCCGCCTCCCTGCTGGTCGAAGGTGAGCCACAGGTGTTCCATGAGGAGCTCTGCCGTGCCGCCTCGCAGTGGCGCCGGCTGTTGCAGTACCAGCACTCCCATGGGTGGCTGCCTCCTCCCGTCACCCGGAACATGCCGCTGCTGGGGGCCGTCCTTGCAGGACACTGGGAGCTGGCATGTGAGGTGGCCGCGCTGTCGACAACCACCTGGCAGGATGGCGAGGAGTACGAAGACGATGCGAGCTGGGCCATCCTCCTCCAGGAGTGCGTGCTTGCCCGGGGCGAGGGGCGCTTGCGCATCGACGGGCTGCTCGCGAAGTTGGAGCAACGGGGAGGGGAGGAGAATGAGCTCCGGTGTTCCTGGGTCCGGAGCCTGCTCGCGTCGGATGCGAATGCGCTCACGGATGCATTCGGCAGGCTGCTCGTCCTGCACGAGGAGGAAATCGAGACCCGGGCGCGCTCCATGACGGCTTCGGCGGAGAAACTCGCTCCCTACCGGTACCTCTGGTTCGAAGGGCTCGCCCTGCTGCGCCTCTGGGAGCGGGCGGGCCTTCCCATCCGCGAGGCGTACTTCAAATATTGCCCTCCGCTCGCCCGCGTTCCCATGGAGAGGCCAGGAAGCTGACGTGTGCGCTCGCCGTCAGGGTGTAGCGGGCACACGGTGTTCATCGGATGAGCGGGCGCGGCCCCGCTTCAGTTGCGTCCCCACACCCGGGGGCGCTCGTAGCGGAAGAAGCCTCCCGCCTCCTCCTGGCTGATGATGTCCGCCTCGGTGCCGAAGTAGCGCGTGCGCACCTCCTGGAGGCGCGTCTCCAGCGCCTCGCCGGACAGCTCCTTCGCCAGCGTCGCGCGCTCCGCCATGTACCGGGCGCCCGCGTCCCAGCGCGTGTCGCGCGTCCTGTCCAGCGAGTCCCAGCGCTGGAGCGCCTCCTCGTCCATCCCCATCTCCTTGCGGATGGCGCGCAGGTTCTGCGAGCGCTCCGCGGGCGGCATCTGCGTCAGCTCACGCTGGATGGAGGACAGGTCCAGGAAGCGGTTCATCAATTCCTGCTGGTGCCGGGCGAGGAACGCGTCGGCCGCCACGCCGTGGGTCTCCTTGAGCGCCTGCTTGTACGTGGACAGCTTCTCCGTGACGGTGGCGCCCTCCAGCGTGTCGAGCGAGCGCAGCGTGTCCGCGAGGGCCTGGTTCTTCAGCTCGGCGGCCCACAGGCGCTCCGCGACGTCCTTGCCGAAGAGCCGGTTGCGCGCGTCCCAGACGGCGGCGCGGCGCTCCTTCTCGCCGAGCCCGCGCAGGTACGCGTCATTGTCCTTCACCCACTTCTCGTAGTCCTCGCGGTTGCGGAGCATGGCGGCCAGCTCCTCGTACCGCTCGGGGAAGGCCTTCTTCAGGAAGGCCAGCAGCTCCTCGCGCCAGTGGTCCGGGCTGCGCTTCTGGAAGAAGCGCATCAGGTCTTCCAGCATGCGCATCTGCACGGACGGCTCGTCCAGCCGCGCGCCATAGCGCTCGCGCATGGCGGTGACGAGCGCCTCCAGCTCCGCGTCCCCGGACTCCTGGGGGGACGCGGCGGGGGCGGCCCCGGCGGCGCCGCTGGCGGTGGTGGCCAGCGGCGCGGGGGAGGGGAGGGCGGCCCGCGGACGGGGGTCCGGGGAAGAGGGACGGGCGGGTGTGGGCTCCACGGCCGCCTGGCCCGGCGCGAGGAGCGCCACGCTGGCCAGCAGTCCGAGCACCGCCACCACGCCGCCCAGCATCACCTTCGTCCGCGTTCGCATCCCGTCCCTCCCGTGCGGCTAGTCGTTCTTCGCGACGTAATTGAAGATGGCCGCGTAGAACTCCATCTCGTCGAACGTGTCCGGCCCCAGGCCGATGACATCCAGGTGGTCCTGGTTGATGAGCGACGACGAGGACGTCATCTGGAGCGAGCTGGGCGCGTTGATGTTGGAGACGTAGCCCATCGCGGAGTCGATGCTGAGCGAGTTCAGCACGAACAGCTGGTCGGTGTAGTGCAGCCGGTAGCCCATCTGCTGCGAGTTGATACCCACCAGGCCGTCGTCGTCATCCTCCTGCTTCCAGCCGTCGCCCTTGCCCGCGGCGCCGTCATTCTCGCAGTCGTCGACGCAGTAGCCGTCTCCGTCGATGTCGAAGAAGAAGCCGCGCAGCAGGTACAGCGCGGGATTCACGCTGAGGCCGGACTGGGCCGTCATGATGGACGCGTAGTGGGACGCGTAGGAGGCGCTGATCGGGTAGTTCTGGTTGAAGAGCTTCGCGCCCGTCGCCTTGCCGTCGTTGGCGTCATAGTCGTTGTAGACGAGCGCCTTGGTGGCCGCGTAGCCGTCATTGCCCGGCCCGTAGACGACGTCGCCGTAGATGCGGAACAGCGCGTCGATGACGCTGGTGACGCCGGGGCCCAGGTCGAGGATGAACTTGGCCACCGGCGAGCCCCGGTGCGGCGAGGAGATGCTCAAGAGCACCTTCACCACCGCGTAGCCCTTGCGCTCGCGCAGCACGCGCGCGGCCTTGCGCGCGTCGATGCCACCCTGCGAGTGGCCCACGAGGTTGACGTACCGGACGCCCTTCGTGGTCATGTAGCTCTCGATGTCGTTGGCCAGGTCCAGGCCGCGGACATCCGAGCTCTGCAGCGGCTGCACCGCGGCGACGAACGACTGCTGTCCGTTGTCGATGTCGCCGTTGCAGCTCACCTCGAGGAACTCGTTGCACGGGTCCCCGACGAAGGTGCCGTAGTCGTCACCCCAGTAGTCGAGGCCGAGGATGTCGTCGAAGCCGCCGAGGCCATGCGCGAAGACGACGGGATAGGTGGTCCGCTCCGCCGCGGCCGAAGCCGGGAGGGACAGACCAAGGACGGCCAGGACGGCCAGGAACAGCGGGCGCTGCTGCTTCATACGGACTCCTGCACGGGGGGAACGAAGCACTGCGCACTGCGGAAGGGAGCAATCCCAGGCGTGTCCGGGCCTTCCAGAACAGGAAGGAGAAACCGGAACACCGGGAGTGTTAGTGCCCGCGATTGATTTTCCAGTCAATACGGTGCGCTGTGTTATCGCGTGGCGCTGTGCGTCAAAGGACAGGCGCCTCGCCCCGCGGTGCGATATCGCGCACCGCGTCAGGGTGTTCCGTGTCTCACCCGCGGCCGGCCGGCCCGCCCGTCACGGCTCCACGGGCGTCTTCTGGATGTGCCAGATCTCCTCGGCGTACTGCTTGATGGTGCGGTCCGAGGAGAAGATGCCGCCGCGGGCGACGTTGATGATGCACTTCTTCGCCCAGCCCTCCGTGTCCTGGTAGGCGCGGACGACTTCGTCCTGCTTCGCCATGTACGACATGAAGTCGGCGAGCACGAAGTAGCGGTCCTCGTCGAGGAGGCTGTCCACCAGCGGCTTGAAGAGGTGCTTGTCCTCGGGCGAGAAGAAGCCCGTGGAGATGAGGTCCAGCGCCTCGCGCAGCTCCAGGTGCCGGTTGTACTCGTCGCGCGGGCGGTAGCCCTCGCGCTTGCGGGCGATGACCTCGTCCGCCGTGAGGCCGAAGAGGAAGAAATTCTCATCGCCCACCGCGTCGCGAATCTCCACGTTGGCGCCGTCCAGCGTGCCCAGCGTCAGCGCGCCGTTGAGCATCAGCTTCATGTTGCCCGTGCCGGACGCCTCCATGCCCGCGGTCGAAATCTGCTCGGACACGTCCGCCGCCGGGATGATGCGCTCGGCCAGGCTCACCCGGTAGTTGGGCGCGAACACCACCTGGAGCCCCGTGGTGCCCGCGTCGCTGTTCACCACCTCGGCGATGCCGTTGATGAGGCGGATGGTCAGCTTCGCCAGGTGGTAGCCCGGCGCCGCCTTGGCGCCGAAGATGAACGCGCGCGGGTGGATGATGGAGGACGGGTCCCTGCGGGCCTTCATCCACAGCGCGACGATGTGGACGGCGTTGAGCAGCTGGCGCTTGTACTCGTGCAGGCGCTTGATCTGCACGTCGAAGATTGCGTCCGGGTTGAGCTGCACCCAGCGCAAGTCCCGGATGTACTGGGACAGGTCTTCCTTGTTGGCGCGCTTCACGTCCCGGAAGGCCTTGCGGAACGCCGGGTCTTCCGCGTGCGGCTCCAGCTTGCGGAGCTGGTCCAGGTCCGTGGCCCAGCCGTCGCCGATGCGCGACGTAATCAGCTTGGACAGCCGCGGGTTGCACCACGCCAGCCAGCGGCGCGGGGTGACGCCGTTGGTCTTGTTGTTGAACCGCTCCGGGTACATGGTGGCGAAGTCCGTCAGCACGTCCCGGCGCAGCAGGTCCGTGTGCAGCGCGGCCACGCCGTTGACGCTGTGGCTGCCCACCACCGCGAGGTGGGCCATGCGGATCTTCTTCTCCGGGCCTTCCTCCACCAGGCTCATCCGCTGCATCTTCTCCACGTCGTACGGGTAGCGGATCTGCACCTGGCGCAGGAAGCGCTGGTTGATTTCGTAGATGATTTCCAGGTGGCGCGGCAGCAGCCGCTCGAAGAGCGTGGCCGGCCACTTCTCCATCGCCTCGGCCAGCAGCGTGTGGTTGGTGTAGCCGAACACCGCCTGCGTAATCCCCCACGCCTCGTCCCAGACCAACCGCTTCTCGTCCACCAGCACGCGCATCAGCTCCGCCACGCCGATGGCCGGGTGCGTGTCGTTGAGCTGGATGGCCGCCTTGCTGGGGAAGTCCTTGAAGTCGGTGTGGTTCTTCAGGTAGCGCCGGACGATGTCCGCGATGGAGCAGGCGACGAAGAAGTACTGCTGCTTGAGGCGCAGCTCCTTGCCGGCCTGGAAGGCGTCGTTGGGGTAGAGGACCTTGGAGATGACCTCCGAGTCGTTCTTCTCCACCACCGAGCGCTCGTAGTCGCCCGCGTTGAACAAGAGCAGGTCGAACTCTTCCGACGCGCGCGCCTGCCACAGGCGCAGCGTGTTGACGGTGTTGTTGTGGTAGCCGGCGATGGGCGTGTCATAGGGGACACCCACCACCGTCTTGCCACCCACCCAGCGGGCCACGGGGCGGCCGTCGGGGCCCTGGTGGTGCTCCACGCGCCCGAAGAAGCGCACCGGCACCGCCTTCTCCGGCCGGACGATTTCCCACGGGTTGCCGAACTTGAGCCACTCGTCGGCGCGCTCCACCTGGTAGCCGTCGACGATGTCCTGCGTGAAGATGCCGAACTCGTAGCGGATGCCGTACCCCATGCCGGGGTAGGCGAGCGTGGCCAGCGAGTCCAGGAAGCACGCGGCGAGGCGCCCCAGGCCGCCGTTGCCCAGGCCGGCGTCGGGCTCCATCTCCAGCAGGTTGGTGAGGTCCACCCCTACCTCGCGCATGCACTCGGAGGCGGCGTCGTGCATGCCCAGGCTCAGCAGGTTGTTGCCCAGCGCTCGACCCAGCAGGTACTCCGCGGACAGGTAGTACGCCCGCTTCACGTCCTGCTCGTAGTAGGTGCGCGCCGTCTTCACCCACCGGTCCGCGAGCCTGTCGCGGACCGCGAGCGAGAGCGCCATGAAGCGGTCATGCGGGGTGGAGGTCTCGTAGTTCTTGCCACGCGAGTAGCGGACGTGGTCCAGGAAGGAGCGGCGCATGCTGGCCGCGTCCTCACCGGTGCGGCCGCTGTCATCGGTCGGTCCGGCCTGCGCGGCGCGGGGCTGCGTGACAGGGGTCTGCGTCCTCATGGATTCAGCCATCGGGTAGGGAGTCCTCCGGAAGACCTTCATTTATCGCGATTGGAGCCATGGGCTCTACTGCCGTGTCGTGAGTCTGGTACAAGACGCCTGCAAGGTCAGCGGGCCTGCACTCCACAGCTTGGAGACCCCTCCTCGATGCCCAGCGACAAGAGCGAACTTGCCCAGCGGATCGCGCTGACGCGCCCCGACCACACCGTGCGGGGCTTCATCTTCAACTCCGTCCTCACCCTCGTTTCGCAGCGGGCGGGCAGCGAGGCCGTGGCCCGGCTGGCGGACCTGGTGAAGATGAAGAGGCCCATCGACTTCTTCTCCTACCCGGCGGCGGACTTCCTCCACCTGCTCTACGCCGCGGTGGACGTGCTGGAGCCGCACTGCGCCTCGGTGGATGACGCCTTCCGCGCCTGCGGTGCGGCCACCGTCAGCGGCTTCTTCGAGTCGCACGTGGGCAACACGCTGACCAAGCTGGTGGGCCGGGGAGACCCGAAGCGCGCCTTCGCCAGCACGCCCACCGTGTACCGCACGCTGGTCAGCTACGGCTCCCACGACTGCGAGCCCATGGAGGGCCGGCGGGTGAAGATTGTCTTCCGCGGGGACATGCAGCCCATGCTGTTCCACGAGGGCAGCCTGAGGGCCGCGCTGGTGGCCGTGGGCGGCGGCGAGCAGAGCGCGGTGGAAGGCACCGCCTGCGCGCTGGACCACTCGGAGTTCCTGGTGCGGTGGTAGTCGTCCCGGCGGGCCGCCGGTCGCTTCAGCCCCGCCGCCCGGCCCAGAAGAGGTTGGTGTCCGAGGCGTCGCTCGTCAGCTCGAGCGTGGCCAGGCCCCGCTCCGGGCGGCCCTCGCACAAGGCCTGGAACTCCTGCCGCTCCCGGTGCAGCACGCTCCAGTCCCCCACGTACTCCATGAAGGCCCGCCACGGGTTGTGGGCGTGGAGGTTGGTCAGCAGCACGCGCCCGCCCGGTGCCACCAGGGGCGTGAGGATGTCCAGGAAGCGCTCGGCGACGGGGGCCTTGAGGTAGTCCAGCAGTCCGGCCACCACGAGCACGTCGTGGCCTTCCGGGTGGCGGAGCTGCTCCCGCAGGTCCTTCTGTTTCAGCAGCTGGTAGGTGGACAGCTGGACGTAGTCCACCGTGGGCGGGGGCGGCGCCGCGCGCCGGGTGAGCACCTGGAACTGGCGGCGGCAGTGCTCCAGCGGCGCCGGGTCGAAGTCGCAGAGGGTGAAGTGGCCCGAGGCCCCGGCGGTGGCGTACTCGCGCAGCGTGTGCTCCGGCCCGCAGGCGAAGGACAGCACGCGCAGCGGGCGGCCCACCTCCAGCTCGTGCTGGCGCAGGTGCCCGAGCAGCCAGGGCGGGCGGGCGCGGTGCGCGCGGGCGGGGCCGCACTGGAGCGCATAGCGCGACAGCAGACGGGCGAAGGTGGAGACGCCCTCGTCCTGCTCGTTGAAGAGCATCTCCACCATCAGGTAGTCCCCGGGGTAGCCCAGGGGCTTGTCCGCGGAGCGGCGGATGAAGGGACACTGGAGGAAGAAGGGCTGCACGCGCGCGCGGTGGTGCTCCAGCGCGGCCTCCCGCTCCTCGTCGGACATGCTGGCGTCCAGCGCCGTCAGGCGCGCGTAGGCCGCGTCCAGGCGGGAGGTGAGCACCGGGAGGATGCGCCGCAGCGCCTCCGCCTGCTCACGCTGGACGGCGCGGCGCTGCTCCGGGTCCCTGGGGAAGCGCGACAGCCGATCCGGCAGGCCGTGCGACAGCTCCTCATCCAGGCCGAGGAGCTCGGTGTGGAGCTGCTCCGACAACGCAATGAAGTCGGCGACGGAGGACATAGGCCTCCTACGAGGGGCTATGGCTGCGTGGGTGCGACGGGAGCGCTGGCGGCCTGACCGGCCACCGCGGCCACGGACACGGCCTCCATCTGCGCCGCCAGCTCGTGCGCCTTCGCCAGGAAGTCCGGCAGCAGCGTCTTGGGCAGCGGGTCCGCGCGGGGGAAAACCTGGTTGAGCGGGTTGGTGTAGCCGCCGTTGCGCTTGAGGCCGAAGTGCAGGTGCGGCCCGGTGGAGCGGCCGGTGTTGCCGGAGTACGCAATCACCTGCTTCTGGCGGATGCGCGCGCCGGCGCGGATGCCGTCGCCGAAGCGCGACAGGTGCATGTACTGCGTCTCGAAGCCGTTGGCGTGGCGGATGACCACCATGTTGCCGGCGGCGCCCGCGTTGCCCGCCTGCGTCACCGTGCCGTCCGCCACCGCCCACACCGGGGTGCCGATGGGCGTGCCGTAGTCCACGCCGTTGTGCGCCTTCATGTACTGGAGCACCGGGTGGAAGCGGCTGCCGAACTTGCTGGTGACGTGGGCGTACTTGAGGGGGCTCTTGAGGAAGGTCTTCTTCGCGCTGGAGCCATCCTTGGTGAAGAAGTTGGGCTGGCCGTCCGGCAGCAGGTAGCGGAAGACCTCCTTGTTGCCCACGAGGCCGCCCGCGTAGGTGGCCGCCAGCACCTCGCCGTAGCGCAGCACGCGGCCCTTGGAGACGAACTTCTCCACCAGCGCGCGCGCCCGGTCGCCCTTGCGCACGTCGCGGTAGAAGTCGATGTCCCAGGCGAACACGTCCGCCAGCACCATGCCGATGGCCGGGTCCTCACCCGCTTCGATGGCCGCCTCGTACAGCGAGGAGTTGATGTCCAGCGTGACGACGGACACCTGCTTCTCCACCTCGATGGCGCGCTTGCTGCCCACGTACTTCTCGCCGTCGCGGCGCACCTGCCACTCGTCCACCAGGCTCTGGCGGTAGTCGAAGAAGTCCAGCTCCCCGCCGCGGATGACGAGCCGGAACTGGTCGCCCACGCGGGACTTGCGGAAGTCGAACACGCCCTCCAGCGCGGAGATGACGGCCGTCACCTGCGTGTCCGGCAGCTGCGCATCGTGCAGCGCCTGCGCGAGGTTCTGGCGCGGCTCGATGCGGCGGTTCTTGATGACGTAACGGGTGCTGGCTTCGGAGACGGAGGCAGCCAGCAGGGCGGCCAGGCAGAGCAGGGGGGCGAGTCGCATGGGGCGGGGAGCGAGTCTAGTGGACACTCGCGCCCGCGCCCAACTGCCGTCCCGACAATTCCCGCGCTCGCCCGCCCGACAGGCCAGGAACCCGCCGGGTAGGGCCCCCCGCACGGCCGGACATGAAATTCTTACCGCGAGGCTGAACCGCCCGGAGGGCTAGAGCTCCACCTTCTTCTCCGAGTGCGTCGTGCCGTCGAAGCGCAGCATCATGCCCTTGTTGTCGTAGCGGGTGATGATGTTGACGGGGCGGCGCCAGAGGGACTGGAGGTTGCGGAGCGTCTCGCGGGCGTAGTCGCCCTTGAGGTCCTGCCCGTCGTGCTTGTGCGCGAGCAGCATCTCCCCGCGGTTCTCATGGTTGCCGTCCACCACCTCGATGATGGGCTGGCCGAAGTTGGTGAGGCCCTGGAGCAGCTTGCTCTTCACCTTGCGGAACTCGCGGTCCATGATTTCCCACGAGTTGCGCTTGTCATTGAAGCCATACACGAAGAGCTTCTGCTCCATCGCGAACTCGGCCGTGAGGAACGTGTCGATGAAGGTGATGTCGTTGTAGTGCTTGCGGACCTCGAAGATCTTCTCGCGGCCGGCGCCCAGCTTCTTGTCCCAGGAGCGGCGCGCGCGGAGGTCATCGCACTCGTCCCACTCCTTGCCGAAGCGGCCCTTGTTCCACCGGTCCTCGATGTCCCGCCACAGCTCGATGCCGAGCTTGTACGGGTTGATGGCCCCGGGGCGCGTCCCCATGGTGCCGGAGTGGTGGTCCGCGTAGTCGATGATTTCGTCGTCCCTGAGGGCCCGCCGCGTCATGATGGTGGAGTGCCAGTAGCTGGCCCACCCCTCGTTCATGATTTTGGTCTGGCCCTGGGGCGCGAAGTAGTAGGCCTCGTCGCGGAGAATCGCGAGGATGTCCGACTCCCACGGCTCCAGCGGCGCGTGCTCCAGGAGGAACAGCAGCACGTCGCGCTGCGCGCGCTCGGGGAACTTCTTCGCGCGGAGCTTCTCGTCCTCCACCCGCTTGCGCTGGGAGTCCAGGAACTCGGAGGGGTTGATGAAGCCGCGCATGTACTCGCGGCCCACCTTGAAGCCCTCCACGCGCTCGTTGGCCTTGACCTCTTCCTCGGCCTTCTTCGGGTCCGGGTTGCGGCGGATGTGCGGCGCGTGCTGGTCGATGAGGTTTTCGAGGCTCAGCGTCCGGTCGATGAAGTCCTCGACCTTCTCCACACCAATCTTGTCCACCCACCTGCGCACCCGGGTGGCGTGGTTGGCCATGTCATCAATCATCCGGCGGTTGGTGTGCCGGAAGGAGAAGTTGTTCTTGAAGAAGTCGCAGTGTCCGTAGACGTGGGCCATGACGAGCTTCTGGTCCACCTCCGGGTTGCTCTCCATCAAGTAGGCGTAGCAGGGGTCATTGTTGATGACGAGCTCGTAGATCTTGCTCAGCCCGTACTCGTACCCCTTCGCCAGCTGCTCGTACTCCATGCCCCAGCGCCAGTGCGGGTAGCGCGTGGGGAAGCCGCCGTAGGCGGCCACCATGTTCATCTCGTCGTAGGACACCATCTCGAAGATGGTGTCGAAGAAGTCGAGGCCGAACTCCTTGGCGTAGCCGTGGATTTCGTCCCTGAGCGCGGCGAGGCGGGGTGTCAGGCTCTTGGGCATGGGGCAATCGCTCCGGTGGGCGTCGAGTCCGCGTCAGCGGCCCTTGCCGAGGAAGTCCTTGATGGACGCGTAGATGGCGTCCTTGTCCGCAATCTCGCTCAGCGCGACGTTGGGCGTGTCCCCCACCGCCTCGCGCAGGTCCTTGATGAACTGCCCGCTGCCGTAGGGCGACTCCACCTGGCCGTAGGCGAACTGGTTGACGTTGGGCAGCACGTCGTTGCGCAGCATGTCGATGCACTGGCGCGTGTCGTCCGCGCTCCAGTTGTCACCGTCGCTGAAGTGGAACGGGTAGATGTTCCACGCGCTCTTCGGGTAGTCCGCGAGGATGATGTCGCGGCAGAGCTTGTACGCGCTGGAGATCATCGTCCCGCCGGACTCGCGGGTGTGGAAGAAGGTGTCCCGGTCCACCTCGCGGGCCACGGCGTCGTGGATGATGTAGCGCGACTCCAAACCCTTGTACTGATGGCGCAGCCACGTATCGAGCCAGAAGCTCTCGATGCGGACGATCTCCTTCTGCTCGTCACCCATGGAGCCGGACACGTCCATCATGTAGATGATGACCGCGTTGGTCTCCGGCAGGTTCTGCAGCTTGTAGCTGCGGTAGCGCCGGTCCTCGCGCATGGGGACGATGATGGGCCGGTTCGGGTCATACGTCCCCGCGGCAATCTGACGCCGCAGGGCCTGTTTGTAGGTGCGCTTGAAGTGGCGCAGCGACTCCGGACCGGTGGTGTTGATGCCGGTGTAGCGGATCTTCTGCGTGACGATTTTTTCGTTCTGCCGCCGCTCGATGTTGGGCAGCTGCAGCTCCTCACCCAGAATCTGGGCGAGCTCGTCGAGGGTGACATCCACCTCGAGGGCGTGGTCGCCCTCGCCTTGTCCCGCCTGGTGGCCCTCCCCGGGCTCGACGGCCCCGGGGCCGAGCTGCTGACCCACCTCTCCATCTCCCTGCCCGACACCGCCCTGCTCCTTGTGGCCGTACTTGAAGCGGGGAATGTCGATGAACGGAATGGGGATGGAGATGGCGTCCTTCCCCTTCTTCCCCAGCATCTCGCCCTTCTGCACGTACTTGCGCAGGTTGGCCTTTATCTTGCCGCGGACGATCTGTTTGAAGCGGGAGTGGTCCTGGTGGATCTTCAAGGTCACGACGGCTCGCCTCTTTCCTGGGGTGTTACTCCTTCGCGTCGCCTCGGGCGAAGATGCTGGCCACGAAGTTGAGGACGTCCGTGGAGCAGATCTCGCAGTAGCCGTAGTTCTTCATCATCCGGTCCTTCACCAGGTCGATCTTCTCCTGGGTCTCCTTGTCCACGACGGAGGAGACGAGGTTCTTGAGCTTGATGCTGTCCTTCTGGTCCTCGAACAGCTTCAGCTCCAGTGACTTGTGGAGCCGCTCATTGGTCCGGTAGTTGAAGGTCTTCCCTTCGACGGCCAGCGCGCCGATGTAGTTCATGATTTCGCGGCGGAAGTCGTCCTTGCGGCTGTCGGGGATGTCGATCTTCTCCTCGATGGAGCGCATGAGGCGCTCATCGGGCTCCTCGTACAGGCCGGTGTACTTGTTCTTGACCTTCTCCTTCTGGGTGTAGGCCTTGATGTTGTCGATGTAGTTGCCGCACAGCTTGCTGATGGCGTCTTCGTCCGCGGAGATGGCGCGCTGGACCTCGTTCTTGACGATGTCCTCGTACTCCTGCTTCACGGAGGTGAGCAGCTCCTTCATCCGCTTGCGCGCATCCTCGCTGTTGATGAGCGAGTGCGTCTTGAGGCCGGCCTCCAGCTCGTTGAGGACCATGAAGGGGTTGATGCAGCCCTCGCCCTTGTCGCTGACCAGGGCGTTGGAGATCTTGTCCTGGATGTAGCGGGCGGAGATGCCCTCCAGGCCCTCGCGGTTGCTCTCCTTGCGCAGCTCCTTGATGTTGTCTTCGGTGAAGTTGGGGAGCGTCTTGCCGTTGTAGAGCTTGAGCTTCTGCAGGAGCGAGAGGTTGTGCTTCTTGGGCTCCTCCAGGCGCGTGAGGACGGCCCACATGGCGGCCATCTCCAGCGTGTGCGGAGCGATGTGCTTGCCCTTGATGGCCCGGGAGTTGAAGTCCTTCTCGTAGATCTTCACCTCCTCGGACAGCTTGGTGATGTACGGGATGTCAATCTTCACCGTACGGTCTCGCAAGGCCTCCATGAACTCGTTGTTCTCGAGCTTCTTGTACTCGGGCTCGTTGGTGTGGCCGAGGATGACCTCGTCGATGTCCGTCTGAGGGAACTTCTTCGGCTTGATCTTGTGCTCCTGCGACGCGCCGAGCAGGTCGTAGAGGAACGCGACGTCGAGCTTCAGGACCTCGACGAACTCGATGATGCCGCGGTTGGCGATGTTGAACTCGCCGTCGAAGTTGAAGGCGCGCGGGTCGGAGTCGGAGCCGTACTCGGCGATCTTCCGGTAGTTGATGTCACCGGTGAGCTCGGTGGAGTCCTGATTCTTCTCGTCCTTGGGCTGGAACGTGCCGATGCCGACGCGGTCCTTCTCGCTGAAGACGAGGCGGTTGACGCGGATGTGGCCCATGACCTTGGCGAAGTCGCCCTGGTACTGGGTCATCAGGTCCTTGAAGACGAAGCGGCAGGCGGGGCACAGCTCGGAGCCGTCGGGGATGGTGTAGCCGCTCTCCGGCGGGGAAATCTCTGCGTAGATCTTCGGGCGCCACTCACGCGGGATGAGGTTGAGCGGCTCCTCGTTCATCGGGCACTTCATCTTCTCCTTCACCGTGGTGCCGTCGGGCAGCTTGCGGTCGGTGGTCCAGGAGAAGGTGTACGCGGCGCCGTCCGGCGTCTTGGAGTAGTCCTCCATGCCCTTCTTGAGCAGGCGGGCGATGGTGGACTTGGACGAGCCGACGGGGCCGTGGAGGAGGATGACGCGCTTCTCGGTGCCGTAGCCCTGGGCGGCGGACTTGAAGACGTTGACGAGCTTCATGAGCGGGACGTCGAGGCCGAAGATGGCGTCGCGGCCGCCGAACTTCTCGTCGCTGAAGAAGTGATAGCGGATGAGCTTCTTCTTGTTGTCGATGTACTCCGTCTTCCCGTGGCTGAGGATCATGTCGTAGATCCTCTGGAAGGCGGTGCGGGTGACCTTGGGGTTCTTGCGGACGATTTCGAGGTAGTCCTCGAACGAGCCGTCCCAGGTGAGCTCAGCGTAGGTCTTCGCGTCCTGGAGCGCGGCGATTCTGGAGACCCACGAAACCTTCTCAGCGTCCTTCATGTCTCTCCCTCGGGGCCGCCCCGGGGCGCGGATGAGCCGCGCCGACAGGGGGCCATAGTGGTGAACCTGGAGGGCTGGACTGCCATTCCACAACCACCCCGCCGAGGTCCCAGGCACAAACAGCCCTGCTGCCCCTTCGGGACCCCGCCGCGGAGTGGGACCGCGCGTTACGCTCGTGTCGGGGATGGACGCCCTGAAGGCGCACCCCCTCCACGGGGTGAAAAGGCACTTTGATTATAAGGTGCCTCGCCCACGGGGGTAGGGTGCCCCCCTTCGCGCGAAGGGTATTGAACGCCCGGGCAGTGGATTTCCGTGCGCCCGCCGAGGCCGGACTGTTACCTAGCTGTGGGGCAGCGTGCCCGTACGTTCCACATGTCGTCGTGCGGCCTGCACCGCCCATGCGGCGAGCGGCCAGAGTACCGCGCTGAAGGCCAGCAGGGCGCCCCAGGTGGGTAGTAGGCGCTCCATGCCGGCGCCCTCCAGTGCCGCGGCGCGCAGGCCATGCAGGGCATGCGTGGCGGGCAGCAGCCGGGCGGCCATGCGCAGCGCGTCGGGCAGCACGTCCACCGGATAGAGCACACCGGCGAACAGATAGCTGAGCATGTCGAGCGCGTAGGCGAACGGGTCTCCGCGCTTGAAGACGAGCACGAAAGCGGCGGACAGCAGGCCGAGCGCGCTGAATGCCAGCACGCTCAACACCAGCGTCACGCCGAAGGTCAGCGGGTGGACGGAGAGGCGGGCGCCGAAGAGGAGCGAGCCGGCGACGAGCAGGCCGCACGCGCGCACGAGCGAGCCGGCGACGGTGCCGGCCGTCATCAACGCGATGACGTGGAAGGTGGAGAGGGGCGCGGCGAGCAGGGGCTCCAGCGAGCCGTCGTTCTGCGCGGCGCGCACCGCGTTGCCGAAGCCGCGCTGCAGGCTGCGCAGGAGCGTGGCGGTGGCCAGGCCCACGAGCGCGAAGGAGAAGTAGTCCGCGCCGTAGCGGCCGCGCACGGTGGGGGATTCTCCCACGGTGCGGGCGAGGAAGTAGAAGAGCGTCAGGGTGAAGAGTCCGCCTGCCGCCAGGAGCAGCCCGTTGAGCCGGTAGGCGGTGGCGATTTCGAAGTCCCGCCGGAGGAAGGCGAGCAGGCGCCTCATGCGTCCTCCGGGGGGGCGGACGCGAAGACTGCCTCCGCGGTGGGCAACACGTCCGCGAAGGTGCCCGAGGCGGCGATGCGCCCGGCGTCGAGCAGGAGGACGCGGTGGGCCACGGCCTGGACTTCGGCCAGGTCATGGCTGGCGAAGAGGACGGCGGCGCCGCGCGAGGCCGCGTCCGTCAGCACGCGGTTGCGCACGCGGCGGGCGGCGCCCGGGTCCAGCGAGCGCGTCACCTCGTCGAGCAGCAGCACGCGCGGGCGGTGGAGCAGGGTGCGCATCAGCACCACGCGCGCCTTCTCTCCGCTGGAGAGGGTGCGCGTCTCGCGGTCCAGGAGGCGGCGGGCCTCCAGCGTGTGGGCGAGCTCGTCGATGCGGGCATCCACTTCGCGGTGGGGCACGTCGTAGAGCGCGGCGTAGAAGCGCAGGTTCTGCCGGGAGGTGAGGCGCGGCGCGAGCCCCCGGTCATCGCTGAGCGCGGCGCCCACGTGACGGCGGACCTCGGGCCTGTCCTTCACCACGTCGCGCGAGGCCACCCGGGCGGTGCCTCCGTCGGGGAGCAGCAAGCCGCAGAGGATGCGCAGCAGCGTGGACTTGCCGGCGCCGTTGGGGCCGATGAGCGCGACGACTTCGCCGGCGTCCACGTGGAAGGAGACGCCGCGCAGGGCCGGGCGGGAGGGGGCCGCGCGGCCGCGCAGGCGCGCCCAGGGGCCGGGCGGCGGGTACGTCTTCTCCAGGGCAGAGACTTCGACCTCCGGCATCGGGGGCATTGGAGCCGAAATCCCGCACGGTGTCTCTGATGCTGGACGGCCCGGGGGCGCGGGTGTCCTCGGGAGGGCGGTGAGCATGGGGCGTGCAATGGGCCCGGCCGTCACCCAACCCAGGGAGTCGAGTCGTGTCCGCCTTGCTTGCCGCGTCATGTCTGCTGGGCTCGTTGCTGCAAAGCCTTCCGCCCGTGGCCGCCGAGGAGGTGGTGGCCATGGCGTTGCTCGACGAAGGCGCGGAGCCGCGCAGGGCGCTGGCGCTGGCGCACAGGCCGGGGTGGGCGCAGCGGGCGCGGCTGTCGTTGGCGTCGGAAGTAGAGACGGTGTCGGGCGGGGAGCTGCGCACGGAGTATGGGCCCGAGGTGGTGGTGCCACTCCGGCTGGCGCTTCCGGCGTCGGGGCTGGTGGAGGGAGGTGTCCGGTTCAGGAGGGGCCCGGGCCGCCTGGCGCCACCAGACCCGTGGGCCAGCGAGGGCGTGGCCCGGTATCGCCTGCGCGTGGGGCGCCCGGAGGTGCGCGCCGCGGACGAGGATGGGGTGGAGGACGCCTTGCGACTGGCGGAGGCGCTCCGGGGCCTGAGCGGGCGGGAAGGGGAGGTGGTGCTGGCCTCGACGGGTGCGCTCGTCGAGGCACGGATGGACCTGCGAGGAGGCACGTCGCCGAAGCTGGCCGCGCTGCTGGGCGAGGGGATGTCCTCGGACTGGCTCGCGACTCCGCAGTTCCCGGACGAGCCGGTGGGACCCGGTGCGCGCTGGACGGTGGCCCGGGCCCATGGACCCGGAGTGCTGTCCGTCATCACCTACGAATTGGTGGAGCTGCGCGGCCCGCATGGGCGGCTCCGGTTCCAGCTCCACTCGAGACAGGCGGGCGGCGCGCGGGAGCCGGTGGCGGAGGGGGAGCTGCGCTTCGACCTGCGCCGGCCCCTGCCCGAGCGGATGGAGGCCCTCTTCACCTCCCGTGCGACGCCGGGCCTTCGGGAGGGCCGGAGGCTGGAGGTCGTGCGGCGCACCCGGGTGACGCTGGAGGCAGGCGGGCTGCAGCCGCTGGCGCAGCGGGTGAGGGTCGCGGTGCCTCCGTGAGAGGGGGCAGTGGAGGGCCCGGACCACGGGCGCGGAGGACTGTCCCCCGGAAATCGATGGTTGCGGCTCCAGGGAAAGCGGGGTGCTTGGGAGAGCGGAGCTTCGCGGTGGGTGAAGCCGGGGAAGCCCTGCAAGCAGGGGAGCAGGGGTCGCTGGCTTGGCTTTGGCCCCTGCCTGCGTATCCTGCCGCGCGAAATGGCGACCGCCCCCTCCCCCCTGTCCGTTCCGCCGTCCCACGCGCCGAATCTCTCGGCGGTGCCCGCCCCCGCGCCCGAGCCGAGCAACCGGCTCCTCATCGGGCTGATGCTGGTGGCGGCGCTGGTGCCGCGCCTGTTGGTGTTCACCGTCAACGAGAACCTCTACGGCGACGCCGTCGTGCGCACGGAGTTGGCGGAGCGCTGGCTGAACGACCCGCACGTGATTACCGCGTACGGCGACGGGGCCTACCAGTTCGGCCCGCTGCACATGTACCTGGTGGGCGCGGCGCTGTCGGTGATGGACCGCGAGGTGGCGGGCCGCGCGGTGAGCCTGTTGTTCGGCGTGCTGTCGGTGATTCCGCTGTTCGCGCTGACGCGGCGGCTCTTCGGCTGGCGCGCGGGCGTGGTGGGCGGGCTGGCCTTCTCCGCCTGGGGCATGCACATGCAGTTCGCGACCACCGCGGGCAGTGAGGCGGTGTCGCTCTTCTTCATGCTGGCCACCTTCGCGCTGTACGCGGAGGGCGTGGACGAGAACCGCTTCGCGCCGCTGTTCCAGGCGGGGCTGATGCTCAACCTCGCCTGTGCGCTGCGCTACGACGCGTGGATGTACATCCCGCTGCTCACGCTCGCGCTGTGCTTCAGCAGCGAGGACAAGGTGGCGGCGGTGACGCGGGCGGTGGGCTTCGGGCTGGTGTGTCTGCCGTTCCCCCTGTTGTGGATGCAGGGCAACGAGCTGATGCACGGGGACCCGTTCTTCCCGGTGAAGGCGGTGGAGGAGTTCCATCGCAACTGGGTGCAGTCCTCGGCGGGCTCGGGCGCGGCCATCGGCTGGCGCCTGCAGCAGCTCGGGTTCTGGCCCGGCATTGCCCTGCTCACCCTGTCTCCCGGCGTGGCGCTGCTGGGCATGTGGGGCATGGTGAAGGCGTGGCGTGCGCGCCCGGACACGCGCTGGCTGGTGGCGGCGGCGGTGGTGCCGGCGGCGTACTTCACCTTCCGCGCGGTGGTGCTGCTGACCTTCGTGCCGCTGGGTCGCTTCACGGTGACGCAGATCGCGGTGGTGCCCGTGTTCGTGGCGTTCGGCTTCGCCGCGCTGGTGGGCAGCCGTGGCGCCGGCGTGCGCAAGGCGCTGGCGGGCGTGACGGCGGTGCTCGCCGTGGCCGTGCCGGTGGCCATGGGCCTCTATACCTTCCGTGCGGAAGGCCGACTCCAAGACTCGATGCGGCCGGTGAGCCCCACCTCCACCAACCCGGTGGCGGTGATGCAGGTGGCGGACTTCGTGAAGGCGGAGGTGGCCAGCAAGGGTGGGGCGGTGGCCCTCGACGACGACCCCAGCTACATGGACCTGCAGTTGGCCTTCTTCTCCGGGCTGCCCGAGGAGCGGCTGGCGCGCGTGCGTTGGGACACCTTCCGCAAGCGTCTGCAGGAGGCCCGGCCGGAGGTGCTCATCCGCTTCGACCAGGGCACGCTGGTGAAGGATTCCGGCGTGAAGCTGGAGGGCCGCTCCCTGGTGCTGGACGGCGTCGCCTACGAGGAGCAGGACGGCTTCTCGGCGCCGCTGCACGTGTACCGGCGCCGCCCGTAGTCAGCGCGGCGGCTCACGGCTCCGAGTCGTAGTCGTCGTCCGCGTGGTAGGCGGAGTCAGACGGGCGGTGGGCGTCCAGCCATCCCTGGAGGATGAACTGGGCGGCCACCTGGTCGATGACTTCCCGGCGGCGGGCGCGGCTGACGTCCGCCTCCAGCAGGGTGCGCGTGGCGGCGACGGTGGACAGCCGCTCGTCCCAGAGCTCGACGGGGACGCCCAGGGTGGTGCCCAGCGTGTCCGCGAACTTGCGGGAGGCCTCCGCGCGCGGGCCCTCGCTGCCATCCATGTTCAACGGCAGGCCGAGCACCACCCGGCTCACCTCGTGCTCCTTCGCGAGGGTGGCGAGGGCGGCGAGGTCCGCCTTGAGTGAGGTGCGCCGCACGGTGGTGACGCCCTGGGCCGTCAGGCCCAGTCCGTCCGAGACGGCCACTCCGATGGTCTTGGTGCCCAGGTCCAGGCCCATGGTCCGCATGGCGGCGGGACTCTAGCCCCAATCCCCCGCCGTGGACCGCCCCGTCCGCGTGCGGGGACGCGCTTTGGACGGTGGCCGGGCCAACCCGTGGATTTCGCTGGGGGACGGGCGGGACGGCGGGCGGCACCGGCGCTGCAAACCGGACAGTGACTGCGCGGCGTCCATCCAACCCCGCCGCGCCAGAGGGCTCATGCTCGACTTCCTCAAAGGTGCGGCCAACCTGCTGGCCGGCCCCATGTCCGCCGCGGTGGACCTCGCCGGCAACGCGCTGGGACTGCCACCGCTCATCACCAACTCCATCAAGGCCGCCACGGGGGTTGCGACGGGCAACGTCATGATGGTGGCCAGCGGCGCCATGGGCGTGGCGAAGGAGCTGTCCCAGAACCCGGCCGCGAAGACGGAGTACCGCCCGCCCTCGGGTGGGGACGCCAGGGTGGGCGAGGGCTATGCGTCCTCCTCGCCCGTGCTGCCTTCGGGCACGAGTCCGCTGGACCCGAAGATGCTGGACTACGCGGACTCGCTGCGGGTGCTGGAGGCGAACTTCGCACAGCTCGACTACCTGGATGGGAAGAAGGACGGCTCGCTGTCGAAGAAGGACCTGGAGCGCGTCTCCAGCGACGCGAGCCTGTCGCCGCAGCTGCGCAACGCGGCCCGCTTCATGCTGGAGAACAAGGCGCTGTTCGAGCGGCTCGATAACGGGAACAAGCTGCTCAACCTCGGCGTGATGGGCCTGCTGACCAATGACCGCTTCAACCTCAAGGACCTGAGCAGCGAGCTCAAGCGGGTGGAAGGCGAGTTCTCCCGGTACGGCCGTCCCGAGCGCCCGGGCCGCGGCGTGCCCGGCGGCGGTGGTACTCCCGGCACGGGGCCGACACCCACGACGGGCTCGGGGCCTTCGCCCACGACCGGCTCGGGGCCTTCGCCCGCGTGTGACACTCCCTCCACCACGCCGACGACCGGCTCGTCGGGAAGCGGGCTGGACCCGGACTTCGCCGAGTACCGCGACGCGCTGTCGGTGCTGAACGCGAACTGGGACACGTTCGATGCGGCGGTGGGTGCGAAGGACAACGTGCTGACGCGCGACAACCTGGCCGCCATCCTGAACAGCCCGGCGGCCTCGTCGACGCTGAAGCGCGCCGCGCAGTTCTTCAAGGACCACCCCGAGTACTACGACCGGCTGGAGATGGCGAACGGCGTGGGCGGGCGCGACGGAATCGTGGGGCGGCCGGACGTGACGGCGGCGCTGCGGCAGGCGGGCGCGGTGCAGGGCTCCTCGGGAACGCCGTCCACCACGGGCGGGGGCAAGCCGGTGGGCAGCGGTGGCTCGAGCGTGAAGAGCATCCTCGACAACCCGAACATGAGCGTGGAGGACAAGATTCAAGCCATCCTCATGTCCATCGCGGAGAACACGGACGATGAGCTCCTCGGCGTGCTGAACGACATGGCGGACCAGCGCGACCAGCGGGCCACGCTCGGCACCAGCGACGCGGACAAGCAGAAGGCCGCGAAGATCGACAGCAGCATGCAGGAGCTGGAGCTGCGCCTTCAGAAGCTGATGGAGAAGCGCAAGGCCATGTTCGAGCTGATGAGCAACATGTCCTCGAAGTTCCACGAGATGGCGAAGACGGCCATCTCCAACCTGCGGAGCGCGTGAGCCGCCATGGGACGCGTCATCAAGCACGAGGGAGCAACGGCCATGCAGATGGAGAGCGGAGCGGTGCGGCGACTGAAGGCGTTCGCCCGCGGAGAGTCGACGTGGGCGGAGGTGGAGGGGATGACCTTCGAGGAGGCGAAGGCCATTGCGCAGGTGGGCTGCGACCTGGCGGCCGCCGGCCGGCTGGAGGAGGCGCGCATCCTCTTCGAGGGGCTGGTGGAGGGAAACCCGAAGGACACGGCGGCGCGAGCGGCGCTGGGCACCGTGTACCAGAAGCTCGGTCGGCTGGAGGAGGCCATCTCCGAGTACAGCGCCGCGCTGGCGAAGGAGCCGGGCAACCCGGTGGCCCTGGCGAATCGCGGCGAGCTCTACCTACGCAAGGGAGACCGGCAGGGCTTCACGGACCTGGCCAACGCGGTGGACGCGGACCCGCACGGAGAGACGGCGGCGGGACGGCGGGCGCGGGCGCTGGTGAAGGCCATCGCCCTGGTGGCGGTGGAGAAGCTGAAGGAGGACTCGCAGCCGTAGGGCGGGTGTGACGAGGGGCCGCCGGGACGTCGGGGAGCGGACCGGCGGCGGCTGTCGGCGGGTGGACTCGCGAGGGGTGAGGGCGGGAGTCGCGGGGAGTCCACCTGCCGGCCGCTTTTTCGAGGGAGCGCGGCGCTACGGCGTTGGCGGAGGAAGATCGGCGAGCCGCTCGCCGATGGGTGGGTGGCTCATGCCCTTGAGGACGACCCAGCGGGGCGGCTCGGGGTCCATCTTGTTCACCCGGGCGGCCTTCACGAGCATGCGGCGGAAGGACTCCGCGTCACCGGTAAGGCGCAGGGCGTAGCGGTCCGCCTCGCGCTCGCGCTCGCGCGAGAAGGCGGCCGAGATGGGGTTGCCCAGCAGGATGACGACGATGACGAGCAGGGAGATGAGCGGCAGGGTGCGGATGTCCGCGAAGCGGGTGGTGCCGAACCAGCCCCGGCGGGCGGACAGCCGCAGGATGCGGTCGATGGCGAAGAGCAGGGCAATCAGCGCACACGAGGCGGTGATGCGGCCGGGCCACTTCGGCTCCTGGACGTGGCCGGCCTCGTGGGCCACGGCGGCGAGGACTTCATCCTCGGAGAGTTCCTTGAGGATGACGTCGTTGAGGACGATGGCGCGCGTGGGGCCCTGGCCGGCGAACCAGGCCTGGACGCGGCGCGAGGCGACCGAGGTCTCCGCCACCAGCACGTCGGAGAAGGGAATGTCGGCCCGCGCCATCAGCGCCGTCATGTGCTCGCGCAGGGAGCCTGCGGGCAGCGGCTTCTGCTTGAAGTAGAGCAGGTCGCGGTACGGGTCCAGGGCCGACGACACGAGCATGAGCAGGGCCACGGGCACGCCCAGCACCAGCCACCAGTGACGCAAGCGACGGGCAAGCCCATACATGCCGATGACGAGCGCGGCGAGGCAGAACGCCACCAGCAGGTGGCCCTTGAGCAAATCCCACGCATAGGAGCCCGGCGTGTAGTTGGACAGGCCGTGGCGGTGTTCGAGCGTGTACGTGAACCAGACGTCCACAGGCAGGTAGACGAGCTTGACGAACAGGTCGATGAAGAGCGCGAAGAGCACCGCGGTGCCCCAGCCTGCCTCTCCCCACAGCCGGTCCATGGCGCGGAAGAAGGCGCGGCTGACGGGGGCCGTGCGCAGCACCCCAAGTCGTCGCTCCAGCCCGGCGGAGGATGCGCGGGCCGCGCGGTACAGGGGCTGGACGAGCACCCCGAGCAGCAGCGCCTGCAGGGCCAGCCGCGCGAAGGGGTCCACCGCGGCCCGGATGTAGTAGGGCAGGTGGTAGGCGTGAATCTCCGCGAGCTGCTCGGCGGTGAAGAGGGGCTCCATGGGGCGCCCCAGGCTACGCCGCACGGGCCCCGGCTGCCCAGCCGGGGCCGGGACTCACGAGTGAGGCTCGGCGTCCGCCGAGGGCGGCGTGGACGTGGAGTCGGGCTCGGCTTCCGCGTCCGCCAGCAGCAGGGCCTTCACCTTGGCGAGGCTCTCGCGGGTGCGGTCCACGAAGGTGCTCTGCGAGCCGATGCGCTCGGCCGTCTCCAGGGTGCGCTCGTAGATGTTGATGGACTTGGTGAGCAGCACGCGAATCTTCTTCCGCAGCTCCTGGCGGTAGACCTGGGCCTCGCTGGCGTCGAGCTCGGCGGGCGCGGGCGAGTTCACCATGTGCTCGTAGAGATTCTCGTAGAGGGCGCCAATCTGCGCGCCCGCGGCGGTGGCCCAGTAGCCGTTGCCCACGCGGATGGAGCGCAGGTAGTGGCCCTGCGCGGAGAGCAGCAGCTCCGCCTTGTAGTTGAGGTCCTCGGCGAGCTTGTCGCTGCCCCGGGTGGCGTCCAGCTTCACGTCGTCGTAGTGCAGCCGGTAGATTTCCCCGATGAAAAAGTGCGCCTGCGCGGGGAAGTAGTCGTCCACCTCGTCCTTGTCGGCCAGGCCGTCGTAGGTGGAGAGCGACTTGCGCAGCGTCTTCTCCGCCTCTTCGGAGCGGCCGGCCTCCAGCTGGCAGATGCCCTGCTGCACCTGGGCCTCCAGCCGGCGGTTGAGGGGGAGGTCCTGCCGCTCGGCGATGACGCCCAGCAGGGCGACGGCGTCGTCGAAGCGCTCCAGGTGGTACTGCGTCTCCGCCACGCGGAAGGCGGCGTCGAGCGCGTCGCCCGTGCCCTTCGCGGGGTCCGACAGCTCGGAGAAGCGGTGCCCGGCCTCCTCCCACTCCTTGAGGCGCTGGTGGGCCAGGCCCGCGTTGTAGAGGGCCGCGCGGCGGTGCTTGCTGTCCGGGTGGAAGTCCGCGAGCCGGCCGAAGTAGCGCGCCGCCTGCTTGAAGTCATTGGCCGCGAAGGCCGAGGTGCCGCCCGCGAAGAGCTCCTCGTCGTTGAGCTTGTCCAGCTCCAGGTCCGCCGTCACCGTCACCGCGTCGAACTGGAGCTCCTGCCTGGGCGGAGTCTCCTGCCCGTCGGCCCGCGCCGCGGAACCCGTCGTCCGGCACCCGGACACCGCCAGCCCCAGCGCCGCGAGCCACCACCACCGACTGACCGACATGTGCGCCCGCTCTCTGCCAATCACGAAGTGCGTCCTCCTGGGCCGGAGGACCGGCCCTACTCCCCGACATCGCGGAGGCCCGGGGAGTTCCCACCACCCGCGGTGGGCGCGCCCAGCTTAATGCGCCCCCGCCGCCCGCGCCTCCCCGGTCGCCTGCCCTCCGGACGGGAAGGGCACCGAGGCCGAACCGGGCTCCGGGCAGGCCGCTTCCGTCAGGAAAGCGACTCGTCACCCAGCAGGTAGCGACTGGTGCGCCAGAGGGCGGTGATGTCGTGCACGTCCATTTCGAAGCGGGGCACCTGGATGATGGGGACGCCCGGGCAGGCAGCCTGGAGCTGGGTGATGCCAGCCCCGTCCTGCTCGGCCAGGACCTGGAGCTCGCGCAGCGTCTCCTCCACCTTGGCGCGGCGGGTGGGCGTCAGCGTGGCCGCGTCCTCCCACAGCGCCTCCGGGGGCATGGGGTGCACGCGGTTGACCACCAGCGCCACCACGCCCATCCGGTGCTGCTTCAGCAGCGTGTGGAAGTGGATGGCCTCGTCCATGCGCTCGGGGTGGGGGCTCGTCACCAGCACGAAGCCGGTGCTCGGGTCCTCCAGCAACTCCCTCACGCCGCGGGCCCGCTCGCGGAAGCCCTCGTTCATGGAGGAGATGGCGAGCATGAAGTTGGACAGCTCCTGCAGCATCTCCGTGCCGGTGAACTTCGCCAGCGCCCGCATGACGTAGCCGCTGCGGTTGAACAGCGACATGCCCAGCTTGCCCGCCTTCAGCGCGGGGGCGAGCAGCCACTTGGCGGCTTCGTTGTCCAGGAAGTCCAGCACCCGGTTGGGCGCGTCCAGGAAGTCCAGCGCGTGCGCGGTGGGCGGCGTGTCCAGGACGATGAGCTCGTGGGAGTTGCGGCGGCGCAGCTCCCACAGCTTCTCCATGGAGATGTACTCCTGGCTGCCCGCCAGGGCCGTGGAGAGCGACTGGTAGAAGCGGTTGGAGAGGATGCGCTCGCGCTGGTCCGGCGGGGCGACGCGGGTAATCAGGTCGTCCCACGTCTGCTTCATGTCCAGCATCATCGCGTAGAGCGGTGCGCGGGCCTTGATGCCGAGCGGCTCCAACGCGGTGGCGGGCACCTGCGTCTCCGTGTTGCCCAGTCCGGTGAGGCCCAGCGAGTTGGCCAGCCGCTTCGCCGGGTCGATGGTGCACACCAGGCTGGTGCGCCCGTCCACCGCGGCGCGCAGGGCCAGCGAGGCCGCCGCCGTCGTCTTTCCCACGCCTCCCGAACCCACGCAGATGAGGACGCGCTTGCCCGCGAGCGCGGACGCCAGGGCCGTCGTGCTCACGTCTCCCCCGTCACCATCGGTTCGAGATGCCCCATGACCTGTTCAATCGCATCGCGTCCGAACTCGGGTGTGAAGAGCCGCGGCACCGTGAAGAGCGGAGCGTGCAGGTTGCGCTCCAGCTTCGTCCCCGCGAGCACCGCCTGCGCCGCCCGGTCATGGTGCGCCTTGGCCACCGCGTGCAGCTCCGGGTGACCGAGCAGCGCCTCCAGGTCCGCCTCCGTGAAGCGCTCCGGGAAGGCCTGGTTGAGCACCGCCGAGTGCGTGCGGATGTTCACCTTGTCACGCAGCGCCGCGTGCAGCTCCAGCGCCTCGTTCACCGGCATCTCCTCCGGCAGCGCCACCAGCACCATCGCCGTCACCGCCGGGTCCACCAGCAAATCCCTCATCTTCTGCGCCTCGCGGGACATGGGCCCCGGGGGCACCGTCTGCACCAGCACCTGCGGCACGCTGAGGAAGGAGATGGCGTGCCCCGTGGCCGGCGCGTCCATGACGATGGTGTCGAAGCGCGGGCGGCCGTCCGGCCCCTTCTCCTGCAGGTGGAACATGATCTTCCCCAGCAGCACGAGCTCCTGCAGGGAAGGGATGAAGCGCAGGAAGTAGCGCACCAGCCGGTTCTCGAAGACGGTTTTGTAGAGGGCCTCGAAGCGCAGCACCATGAGGCCGTACTCGCGCATGGCCTCCTGGGGGCGCACGTCCACCGCCCAGAGGTTGTCCTCCAGCAGCGTGACTTCCGGGCCGGCTGCCGGGCGCTCGAGGAAGCGGCTGACGCGCTCCTGCGTATTCACCTCGCACACCAGCGTCTTGCGCCCCGCGCGCGCGGAGGCCAGGGCGAGGGCCGCGGCAATGGTGCTCTTGCCGACTCCGCCCTTGCCGGAGACGATCCACAGACGCTTGTCGAGTAGTCCGGCCATAAAAGAGAGCGGCGAACCGTAGGAATCGTGTCTCCAGGAGTCAACGCGTTTGGCCGCGTTCTGTTGCGCTGCTTGACACGTCGCGTTGGCAACTCGCAGAGTGCGGCGTCTTTTTCCTGACTTCCTGAAGGCCGTGCAGGCCTCGCGCGCGAGGACGCGCTTCCCATGCTCAAGAACAACCCGGTGATGAAGAAGCTGGTGGAGACGGGCGAGGAGCGGATTGGCAAGCTGGCGCAGCAGCTGCTCTCGAACGAGAAGTTCGTGGCGACGGTGCAGACGCTGGTGGCCCGCTCGCTGGCCGCGAAGGGCACGCTGGACAGCACGCTGCGCACGGCGCTGTCGGCCATGAACCTGCCGTCCACGGCGGACCTGGAGCAGCTGCGCTCGAAGGTGGACGACCTGGAGCGGATGCTGGCCTCGGTCGAGGGCAAGGTGGACACGCTGGTGGCGGCGAAGTCCTCCTCGAAGAAGTAGTCGCGCCCAAGGCCATGCGGCGCATCGCCTTCATCAACGAGAAGGGCGGCACCTGCAAGACGACGCTGGCGGTGAACACCGCCGCGTGGCTCGCGCGAGAGAAGGGCCTGCGCGTGCTGCTGGTGGACCTGGACACGCAGGGCCACGCGGGCAAGGTGCTGGGCGTGGACGTGCGCACGCTGCCGCGCAACGTCTTCCATCTGCTGACGGACGAGGCGGTGCGACTCGGGGACGTGGTTCAGCGCTCGGCGGTGGAGGGCCTGGACGTGCTGCCCGCGTACAAGGAGATGGCGGACTTCCCGGTGGTGGTGGCCGGGGACGCGCGCCGGGCGCACCGGCTGGCGGACCGGCTGCGCGCGGCGGAGGACGCCGGCTACGACGCCATCGTCTTCGACGCGCCGCCGTCCATGGGGCTCACCACGCGCAACATCCTGGTGGCCTCCACGGAGGTGGTGGTGCCGGTGGCGCTGACGTACCTGGCGCTGGACGGCTGCGCGGAGGTGGCGGACACCGTGCGGCAGGTGGGCGAGGCGGAGGGGAGGCCCGAGCTGCGCGTCACCAAGGTGGTGCCCACGCTGTACCGGAAGACGGCGCTGGCCACGGCCATCCTGGAGCGGCTGAAGGCCTACTTCCCGGACGCGCTGGCGGCCACGCCGCTGGGCTACGACGTCAAGGTGGACGAGGCCCAGAGCCACGGGAAGACCATCTGGGAGTACGCGCCGAAGAGCCGGGGGGCCCGCATGCTCGCGGCCATCGCAGCCGAGCTCCACGGCGGGCCCGCCCCCCGGAAGAAGGGGCGGACGCCGAAGGTGGCGTAGGGCGCGGCCGCGAAAGCGGCTCACGCCCCTGGGGACGGCTACTGCTTCTTCTGCTGCTCGACCTGCTCGAGCTTCTTCTCCAGCTCCTCCAGACGCTGGGTGAGCGACGCCATGTCGCGGCCCAGGGCGGGGAGGTTGCCGGTGAGGTTCTCGACGACGTGCTTCACGCGCTCGTCGATCTTCCGCTGCCAGTCCTCGAAGGCGCGCTGGCTGGCCTTGAGCAGGTCGGCGGGGTTGAGGCCGGCGGCGCCCGCGGTGTCGGGGGCGGCGGCTGCGGCGGCGGGCTCCTCGGCGGCGGGGGCGTCCGTCTTGCCGGTGGTCTCGTCGCGGCGCAGGAGCTTGTCGAGGCGGGACTCGGCCTCTTCACGGATGGAGGCCACGCGCGGCGTGACTTCCTTCTGGATGAAGCCGGAGATGGACTCGCCGGGGTGGCGGATGATCTCCCGCAGCACCGACAGCGGCATCTGGTTCTTCTTCTTCTCCTCCTCGAAGATGATCTGCGCGAGCGTGACCGAGGTCAGGTCCTCCTTGGTACGATTGTCGACAATCCGTACCTCGGTGCCCTCCTTGATCATCGCGGCGATCTCATCCAGGGTGACGTACCGGCTCTCCACGGTGTCGTAGAGTTTCCGGTTCGTGTACCGCTTGATGATCTTGGGCTCCTTGCTCGGAGCGCCTGCTTGCTCGGCCTCGCTCATGTGTCTCTCCGCCCCTTTTGGGCTCGACTCCAAGCCACGTGCCCCGCCTGAGTCTCGCAGGGGCGAACCTCGTAGCAGAGGGGTTGATAGCGAGCAAGCAACGAGAACCCGGCTCGCCGTGTCCGCCTACTGCCCCTATACTCGCGCTCCCAGCCGGGCCTGCTGAATGATCGTCAAGTGCGAGCGGTGCCAGACGCGGTTCAAGATCCCCGATGAGAAGGTGACGGACAAGGGGGTCAAGGTCCGCTGTACCAAATGTCAGAACACCTTCCGGGTGACCCGAGAGACCGCCGCGGGCGGGACGGGTGCGTCGCCTGCGCCCCCTCCGACGGGGCAGGCGGACCCGTTCGCCGAGTTCGGGGTCGCTCCCGACCCCCAGCATGTGGAGATAACGAAGCCGGGGTACTTCGCGCAGGGCGTGGAGGCCACCCGGGGCTCACCTGCCCGTCCGCCCTCCACGCCGTGGAACAGCGTGGACGGCGACATCGACACGGAGGCCGGCGTCTTCCAGGAGCCGACCCGTATCGGCCCGATGCCGCTGCCTCCCGCCGCCCGTCCCGCGGCGACTCCGTTCGATTTGTCCGAGCCCGAAGGGCCGGGGATGGCCGTGCCGCTGCCCGCCCCCACGGGAGGGCCAGGTGCTCCGGGCCGGTCCCCGACGGGGCTGTATGGGAGCGCGGTGCCCCCGTCGGAGGCACTTCCCTACCTGTCGGATGGGGCCGTGCCGCTGCCGGGTGCGACTTCCGGAGCCGTGCCGCTGCCGGGCGTGGCCGGGGCGAGGAGCGCGTCGCCTCCGCCTCCCCCTGGCTCGAGTCCGGGGCGTGCGGCGCCCGCCGCTGCCGCGGGCCCGGCCATTCCTGCTCCGGTGACGATGTTCGGTCCGCCGAAGGGGGGCGCCCAGGCGCCCATGGCCGCGCGCGGGGGGCCGGGAAGCCGGCCACCTCCGGAGCCTGGCGCTCCTCCGGCGGCGGTGGGCCCGGCCGGTGGGCCTCCGGAGAATGCACGCAGGGGCACCGCTCCCGGCGCCGCCGTGCCGCCGCCTCCCTTCCCTCTGGGGGGCGATGACCCGTTCGCCGACCTCCTCGGGGCTCCTGGCGATTCCGCGCTGCCCGTGCCTGCCGGGGCGTTCGACCTGCTGCCCGCACCCAAGGCCCCCGCGGCCGCGAGACCCGCCGGTGCTCAGGCCCCGCGGCCCTCGCCCACGGCTCCCGCCGAGGCGCTTCGCCGGGCCGCGGCCCCTCCGGCCTCCGCTCCCACGGGGGCGGTGGCGCTGGGCCCGGTGCGACCGGCGCCCTCGGGGGCTCCTCCCGCCGCCTCCTTCCCGGGAGAGGACCCGTTCGGCTCCATCGACATCGACGACGCCACCGTCACCGATGTGCGGCCCGCCGCGCTTGCCCCCCTGCCGGCTCCCGCTGGCGAGGACCCGTTCGGCTCCATCGACGTCGATGACGCCACCGTCACCGCCGCGCATCCGGCTCCGGCGTCCCTGACCGCGCCCTCGGGCGCGGACCCGTTCGGCTCCATCGACGTCGATGACGCCACCGTCACCGCTGCGCACCCGGCTCCCGCGTCCCTGACCGCGCCCCCGGGAGAGGACCCGTTCGCGTCCATCGACCTCGGCGGTGCTCGAGGCGCGCCTTCCGCCGCGTCGCCCGCGAGGGCCGCCGCGCCCGCTCCCGTGGCGGCACCGCCGGCCAGGGCTCCCGCTCCGCCCCCGCGGCCCGCCTCGAGCGCCAGTGACTTGTTCAACCTCTCCTCGGACGTGGACCCGTTCGGCGAGCAGGCCGGCGTGCAGCCCACCGACACCGGCCGCGCCGCGCTGCTCGGGGCGCCGCCTCCGCACGATGACGGCCTGGAGGACCTCGCCTCCCTGTCCGAGTCCGGCGGGGGCTCGCTGTTGGGGGACGTGCCCCCGGTGGCGGAGGCCCAGGAGTTCAGCGTCACCCTCGGCAAGGTCGGCGCCCCCGGCGCGGGCTCCGTCGAGGTGCTCGACGTGGGCACCGTGCCGGCCTCGCCCGCCGTCACCGTGGCCCGGCCCACCGCCCGGCCCGAGGACGTGGGCATTCCGCAGAGCCGGCCTCCGAGCCGCGCCCGCAAGGCCACCGCGCTGCTCGCCAACCTCGTCGTGGCCGCCGTGCTGGTGGTGGCCTTCGCCGCCGTGGGCCGCGTCTACCTGCGCGAGGGCCGCGTGGACCTGTCCGTGCTCTCCCCGGACCGCCTGCGCACGCTCGTCGTCCCCGCGTCCCGGCCGCTCGTGGCCGTGGACGTGACGAACGCCCTCTACGAGACGCAGTCCGGCCGGCCGCTCTTCTTCGTCCGGGGCGAGGCGGAGAACCGCACCGGCACCGCCACCCGCATCCGCGTGCGCGCCGCGCTGTATGACGGCAACCAGCGCGTGCGCTCCGCGGAGGCGCTCGCAGGCGCGGTGCCCACGCCCGAGGAGCTCCACGCCGTGGGCAACTCGGAGGCGGCCACGGCGCTGAGCCAGCGCATGGACGCGGCGGCCACCCCCGTGGCGCCCGGCGCGAAGGTGCCCTTCCTCGTCATGTTCCAGGAGTACCCGGCGGACCTCGGCAGCTTCCGGCTGGAGGTGACGCTGGAGCCGGTACCGCCCGCGACGGCGGAGGCCGGGGGCCGCACGGAGTAAGCCACGATGAGCACGCTCGACGAGGCACGCACCGTCGCCCGCTTCCTCCACGCCCTGAGCGGCGGGGCCGAGGTGCGCCGCAAGGCCGCCGCGCGCGAGCTGGCCCGGAGAGACCCGCTCGACGCCAACGAGCTGGTCGGCGAGCTCATCTCCCTGGCCCGGGGCGGCTGGGCGCCCGCCTCCTGCGTGCTGACTGACTTCATGGCCGCGCTGGCACAGGAGGCCGAGCACATCCCCCACGTGGACGCGCTGCGCCGGCTCGCGCACGTGCAGTCGCTCGACACGGTGGCGGACCTGTTCGCCCAGGGCCCCGCGAAGAAGGAGATGGACGCGGATGCCGCCGCCCGCGCGGACGCCACCGCCTTCTCCCAGTCCCTGGGCCACCTCAAGCAGCAGGCGCGCCTCACGCGAGACCCGGACACGCTGTCCCGCCTGGCCACCGTCAGCAACCCGTCCGTCCTGCGCAACGTGCTCATCAACCCGCGCCTCACCGAGGACCTGGTGGTGCGCATCGCCGCCCGCCGCCCGGCCCGTCCCGAGCCGCTCATCGAAATCTGGAAGTCACCGCGCTGGTCCGTGCGCCATGGCGTGCGCCGGGCGCTCGTCTTCAATCCGTACCTGCCACCGGAGATTGGCGCGAAGATCGTCCCGCTCCTGAGCAGCACGGACCTGCGCCAGGTGGCCACGAGCGCCACCCTGCACCCGGCCCTGCGGGAGCAGGCCACCCGGCTGCTCACCGCGTCAGCGGACGAGCGTCAGGTGCCCGACAGCCCGGCCCCGGCGCGGCGCCCCGGACCTCACGGACTGGATTGAGGCTGGAAGGGCGCGGGCCTAGCGGCGGCGCGGGTGGTTCGGGTCGCTGAACTCGGCGTCCGTGCTGCCCCGGCGCGACGAGGTGAGCGACTTCGAGTTCGCGTCGACCAGGTCCTCGCCCTTGGAGGCCTTCTTGAACGAGTAGACGAACTTGCCCACGGCGTTGCCGAGCTGACCCATGCGGGCGGCCGAGAAGACCACCAACAGGATGAAGCCGAGGACGATGATTTCTCCGAGGCCGAGGCCCAGCATGGTGCGGGCACAGTGCAGCAAAGGGGCGGGGGAGGCAAGCCGCGCGTCCACCTCCGGACGCGCCCGCCCGCACCGTTGCTGCGCGGCGGGCCCATCCGTCGCAGACTGGCGGCCCATGCTCCTGCTTGCCCACCGCGGCGCCAGCGCCGATGCCCCGGAGAACACCCTCGACGCCTTCGCCGAGGCCGCCCGCCAGGGCGCCGACGGCGTGGAACTGGACGCCATGGTGTGCGGCTCCGGCGAGGTGGTCGTCTGCCACGACGAGCGCCTGGACCGGCTCGCGCGCCTGCCCTGGGAGGTGCGCGTCACGCCATGGTGGAAGCTCCAGCGCGCCGACGTGGGCTCGCCGCTGGGCTTCGCGCCTGCCCGCATCCCCCTGCTGGAGGAGGTGCTCGACGCGCTGCCCGCCCACTTCCTCGTCAACATCGAGCTGAAGTGCGAGCGCTTCGACGACGACGGCCTCGCGAAGAAGGTGGCGGACCTGGTCCGCCGGCGCGGGCTGGCCGAGCGCGTGGTCATCTCCAGCTTCAACCCGCTGTGCCTCTTCCGCCTCGCCGCCGTCGCGCCCGAGCTGCGTCGGGGCTTCCTCATCGACCCGGACAAGCCCTGGGCCGTGCAGGCGTACGGGGTGAGCCCGCTGGTGTCCTCACACTCGGTCCACCCCTTCCACGAGGCGTGCACCCACGAGCGCGTGGCCGCGTGGCGCGCCGCCAGCCTGCGCGTGGCCGCGTGGACGGTGGATGACCCCGCGCGCGCCGCCTCGCTGGAGCGGATGGGCGTCAGCTACCTCATCACCAACCGCCCCGGCGCCGTGCGCGAGGCCCTCAGGGCCGCAGCTTAAGGACGACTCAGAAGTCTTGAGGACGACTCAGAAGTCGAAGCCGAGCGTGGTGTTGAAGGCGAACACCGCCGGCACGCCGCGCGTCTCCTCGGAGTCCGGGTCCGGGGCAACGCTGCCCGTGCGCGTCAGCGACAGCTCCGCGCCCAGCTGCAGCACGCCGCCGATGAACCGCACGCCGCCGTACAGGCGCTGATTCACATTGTCGCCGAAGGACACCTTCGCGTACTCGGCGGTGTCCTCCAGCGCCGCGCGCGAGTTGTTCGCCGTCGAGTCGTCGAAGGTGCGGTTCGGGTTGAAGTCGAGGGTGCTGGAGGTGGCCCCCACGAAGCCCAGGTCCAGGCCGCCGTAGGGCGTCAGCGTCACCATGCCGCCCAGCGGGAACTGCTTGCCCACGCCGAAGTCGAGGCCCATCACCGTCAGGCTCAAGTCCCGCGCGCCGAACAGGTGCGTCACGTGCCCGCGCACGCCGAGGTCCGGCAGCCAGGTGAAGCCCTCGTTGACGGCCCACTTCAGCTCGCCCGTAGCCACCACCTGCCGGCTCTTCTCCATCCAGCCCACGCGTCCGCCCAATTCCAGCGAGAAGGGCAGGCCCTTGCGCACGTGGAAGGAGGGGATGAGCACCGTGGAGGGCTGCGGGCTCTCCGTGGGGATGAGGATGCTGTCCGGCAGCGACACCACGGACAGCTCCGCGTTGACGGCCCAGGCCGAGTGGCCCGTCGTCTCCGGCGGCATCAGGTTGATGGAGGTGATGGCCGCGCCCATGACGCGCGCGAAGGCCTGGAAGTCCGCGTTGGCGGACACGCTGAAGTTCAACTCGTCCCGGTCCGGGTTGCCGAACCGGTAGATCTGCAGGTCGTTGTCGTCCGCGTACGCCGTCGCCCCTGAAGCACAGGCCGCAAGGACCAGCCACCGACTGAACGTCCGCATTCGAGTCACCGCCTCCGGGGGCGCGCGACCGGCCGGGGGGCGCCCAACGCGTCGGACGCTAACGCCTGCCCGCGAGGAGCGTCAACAAAACGGGCGGCCCCTCCCGAAGGAAGAGCCGCCCGGAAGAGTCCGGCGCGCCGCGTGGGGCGCGCAAAGCGCCTGGTACTGCTACTGCTGCTGCGGCTTCACCGTGGTGGCGCTGGTGCCCGGCGCGGCAATCTTCTGGGCGACCGCGGCCGGACGGCGGCGGATGACCAGCGTGCGGCGGCTGGCGAAGTCGCTGTCCTCGCGGGCCACCACCAGCACGTTGTTGTTGCCCTCCTTGAGCGCGAACTCGGTGGAGAACTTCAGCGTGTTGGGCTCGCCGCCCTTGGGGTCCACGCCCTTGAAGTAGACCTTCTGGTCATTCACCAGCACGTAGACGTCCAGGAGGCCGTTGGGGTCATTCACCGCGCCGGACAGCGTGAACTTGTCCCCGCTGGCGACGAGGCCACCGGCGGCCGGGTCCACGTCCAGACGGATGTCCGGCGGACGGTGCTGCGTGGTGAGCGCCAGCTTGGGCGCCGTGGCGCGGCCCGCGGACTTCTGCTCGCGGGCGTCCTGGGTGCGCACGAAGGCGAAGCGGCCCTTCTCCATCTCCACGCGGTAGAAGCCCTTGGTGACGGCCTCGACGGGCAGCACGGTGACGCCGCCCACCTTCGCCACCGGACGGGCGTCCGCCGACGGGGCGCCGAACAGCTCCGCCTTGTCGTTCACCCGGACGAAGGACTTCTTCGGCTCCAGCGCGGCCACCGCGGCGTCACGCACGGGCAGCTCCAGCTTCTCCATGACGAACTCCTCGAGGGGCTCGTCGATGATGGCCAGCTTCAGCGGGAAGCTGTCGCCCTTGAAGCCCTTCTTCACCTCCAGGTTGAAGCGCGCCGACTTCGTCTCGCCGGGCTTGAGCTCGCCCAGCTTGAAGCGGCCCTTCTCGATGAAGATGTTGGCGTCCCCGCCATTCTTGATCTGCGTGAAGGAGTCGAGCGCCGGGCCGGTGCCCGCGTTCGTCACGTCCAGCACCACCGCGACCGTCTCCCCGCGCTGCACGGTGCCGTCGCCGTTGCAGGTGGCGCAGTCGTCGATGATCTGCCAGTTGAAGGCGAAGGCGGGGCGGGGCAGCTCCACGAAGTTGAGCTCGGCCACGCGCGTCTCGGGCAGCGCGCCCTGGTCGTCGAAGAAGCGCACCGTCACGTCGTCGCGGCGGCTGGTGAGGTCCTTGGGCAGGCGCACCTTCACCTTCCAGGACTTCTTCTCACCCGGGTTCAGCGCACCGAAGAGGAACTCGCGGCGGTCCAGGAAGGCGTTGTCGCTCTCCGTCCAGGCGCGCACGCGCTTGAGGGGCTCGGTGCCCTTGTTCTCGGCGGTGACGACCATCTCCAGCACCTCGCCGGCGGCAATCTTCGCGTCGGCGCCGGGGCTCAGGGTGGCGGCCAGCTGCACGTTCTTCGGCGTGGGGCCGGCGCTCCAGTCGATGCCCAGCCCGGCGATGGCGGAGTTGATGCGGCCCTCCTCGTCCTTGCGCTTCTGCTCGACGAAGGTCTTGCCCTGCGCCAGCTGCTGCTTGCGGGTGGTGGCCGGAGCCTTCAGCACGTAGTCGCGCGCGAACTGGACCTCGAAGTCCTCCTTGATTTCGTCCTGGGACTCGGCGTCGAGCTGGTCGTCCAGGTCCTCGCCCTGGCCGGCCACGTCCACGTCCAGCAGCGGGTTCTCCTTGTCGCCGTGCTTCTTCTCGCCGGCGGCCTTCTCGTTGGCGGCCACCTTCGGGTTCTTGGTCTCTTCCTTGGCGGCGGCGACCTGCTGCTGCTTCTCGTCGACCTTCAGGTACTTGAGGCTGTCCAGCGGCTTCTCGCGGTCCAGCACGTCCTCGCGCTTCTTGGCGACGGTGGACGAGTCCGGGTTGCCGAAGTGCTGGTCCAGGTCCGCCTCACCCATGGAGCGGCGCGGGGCGAACACGTCCAGGCGCTCGTCGGTGACGCGCGTGGGGACGAGCTGGATGTCCGGGACGATGCCGACCTCCTGGATGGAGACGTCGCCCGGGGTGAGGTACTTGGCGATGGTCAGCTTCAGCGCGCTGTCATCCGGGAAGTCGTACAGCACCTGCACGCTGCCCTTGCCGAACGTCTGGCGGCCGATGATGACCGCGCGGTCCAGGTTCTTCAGCGCGCCGGCCACGATTTCAGACGCGGAGGCGCTGCCGGCGTTCACCAGCACGGCGATGGGGTACGCGTCCTCGCCCTCGGTGGGACGCGCGCGCTTCTCCTCGCGGAGCTTGTCGGACAGGCCCACCGTCGCGACGATGGTGCCGCTGGAGAGGAAGGTGTCGGAGACCTGGATGGCCTGCTCGAGCAGACCGCCCGGGTTGCCGCGCAAGTCGAGCACCAGGCCCTTGAAGCCGCCCTTGGCCGCCGCCTGCTTGCGCATCTCGGTGAGCGCGGACTCGAGGTCGCGGGTGGTGTTGCCCTGGAAGTTCTTCAGGCGGACATAGCCGACGTTGCCGGCGAGCAGCTTGTGCTGGACGCTCTCGATGGAAATCATCGCGCGCGCCAGCGTCATGGCGCGGGGCTTGTCCCAGCCATCGCGCTCGACGGTAATCGTGATGCGGCTGTCCACCGGGCCGCGCAGCTTGGACACGGCCTCGTTGAGGTCCATGTTGACGGTGGACTCCTCGCCAATCTTCTTGATGCGGTCGTCCTTCTGGATGCCGGCGCGGTGCGCGGGCGTCTTGGGCAGCACCTTGACGACGGTGAGGTTGCCCTCGCGCATCTGGATGACGAAGCCGAGGCCGCCGAACTCACCCTTGGTGGAGAGCTTCATCTCCCGGTAGAGCTCCGGGCGCAGCAGCACCGAGTGCGGGTCCAGCGTGGACAGCATGCCGTTGACCGCGGCGTACTCGATGTCGCGCGTCTCCTCGATGGGGCGCATGTTCTTCGACAGGAAGTCGAAGACGTCCTTGAGGGCGAAGGACATCTTCCACAGCGAGTCCACGTGGGCGATGTCGAACTCGCGCTGCTTGCCGTTGACGTTGACGTTGAGCTTGCCCGACTCGGCGTTGCCGTCCACGAGCACGTCGGGGACGCTCTTCTCCACGTACTCCAGCGCGGCGATCATCATCTCCTTGGGCCGCACGCGCTTGGGGTCGACGTAGTTCTCCTTGACGTACAGGATGACCTTCGTCAGCACCCGGAGGCTGTTGAGGTCGTGCTGGGCCTTCTCGCCCTTGGCGGCAGGCAGGCTGCCGTCCCAGGAGCCTTGCCCGGCCTCGGCTGCGCCCATGGTGAGCGGCAAGGGCGCCCGGTTGCTGCCCACCAGGGCCCAGGCGCCGAGAAGCACGGCAACGGCTGTGATGCGGCGGAAGAAACGCGGCATGTGATTCATCCAAGCTGGAGCGCCGAAGCGCCCCTGGGTATTGCGAGAAATGCCCTGAGATTCCGTACGTTTGTAACGCGAAAAACGAGCGCTGGGAGCGGCCGGGCAAGCCTAATCACGCCTGCCGGGTGCTTCAAGGCATCGCCTTGCTGCTGAGGATGCAGAACGTCCCTGACGGTCATTGCGTTCCCGCCACCTCGGGAGGACAGCCAGCGCGGACGTTTATTTCAGGGCAACCGGGTTGCCGTCCGGAGGCGGCGGCAGGAGCCGGGCCTCGCGCAGGCCCCGGTACAGCAGCGTACCGGCGATGATGGCCAGGGGTAGGAAGAAGGTGTTGAGGATGGGCACCCAGAGCAGGACATAGACGCCCGCGCCCAGGCCGAGGCAGAGGGCGCGCCGCTCGCGGAGCATGCGGCGCACCTCGGCGAAGGGGTACAGGTGGCGCGTCATGGGGGCGGCCAGGAACTCGCCCGCCATCCACGTCATGGTCCACAGGCTGCCGAGCACCGTCCACAGCACGCTGCCCGCCCCGGGTATCAGGTGGAGGGGCATGAGGATGGCCAGTCCCACCACGAGGAAGAACAGGCGCGCCAGCGTGTGCGCCACCCCGGTGACGATGCCACGGATGAAGCCCGCCAGGGTGAAGGGCGGGCCCTCGTCCCCTCCCACCACGGCCTCGGTCGTTTCGGAGAGCGGGTCCTGGAGCGGGGCGAGCAGCAGCGGGGGGACCACGTTGGCGCCCACCACCCAGACGACGAGGGAGGAGAGCACCAGCACCGTGTACCAGCCGAAGCGGCCGTACCAGGACTCGGGCAGGGGCCAGTACCCGGCGAGCAGGCCGGGGGCGTGGCTCCATAGCACCCAGCCCAGGCCCACCAGCGCCACGGCGGTGACGGCGGCGCAGAGCAGGGACAGGAGGAACAGGCGCCGGGAGCGGAAGAGCAGCGAGAAGGCGCGCCCGAGCAGCCCCAGGCCCTGGAAGAAATCGGACAGCCGGGCACTGGGGGCGATGGCGGGGACGGCGGAATGTGGGGTCATGAAGGGGCCGTGCGCAAATCAGGGCGGGTCCAATGTCCCACGTTATATAGGGCGCGCTCATGTCTCTCGATCTCAAGCGCGCGGCCTCCGAGCCCATCACCTCCGTCGACATGCTGGTGGCCGGCTTCCGGGCCGCCGAGAAGCCCCGGGGCGAGCACCGGCTCGGCCTGGAGCACGAGAAGTTCATCTACCCCGCCGGGTCCGCGAAGCCCCTGCCCTATGAGGGTGAGTCGGGCGTGGGTGCGCTGCTGGGCCGGCTGGCGCCGGGGGGCTACACGCCCTTCCGGGAGACGCCCGAGTCGCCCGTCATCGCCCTGCAGCGCGGCATGGCCACCATCTCCCTGGAGCCGGGTGGACAGTTCGAGCTGTCCGGCAGCCCCTTCCACACGGCGCGCGAGGCGCACGAGGAGAACCTGGCGCACCTGCGCGAGGTGAAGACGGCGGCGGACGCGCTGGGCCTGCGCATCGTCTTCCTGGGCTACCGGCCCACCGTCACCCCGGCGGACATGCCGTGGATGCCGAAGACGCGCTACCTGGTCATGCGCCGCACGCTGCCGGAGCGCGGCCGGCTGGCGCTGAACATGATGCTGATGACCGCCACCGGACAGGTGTCCCTGGACTGGGCGGACGAGGCGGACTGTGTCCGCAAGACGGTGGTGGTGGCGCGGCTGTCACCGCTGATGAACGCCATCTACGCCAACAGCCCGCTGGTGGAGGGCAAGCCGTCCGGCTACCTGTCCTTCCGCAACCGCGTCTGGGACGAGGTGGACCCGACGCGCTGTGGCTACCTGCCGGCGTTCTTCGACGGCTCGTTCTCCTACCGCGCCTACGTGGACTGGGCGCTGGACGCGCCGCTGCTCTTCCTTCGCCGCAACGGGCAGTACCTGCACCCCAAGCTCTCCTTCCGGCAGCTCTTGAAGGAGGGGTTCGAGGGCAAGCCGCCCGATCTGGACGACTGGACGGACCACCTGTCCACGCTCTTCCCCGAGGTGCGGCTGAAGAAGGTGCTGGAGGTGCGCGGCGCGGACTGCGTGAATCCGGCGATGACAGGCGCGCTGGGAGCGCTGTGGCGCGGCATCCTCTACGACGCCACCGCGCTGGACGAGGCGGAGCGCCTGCTCCCGAAGCTGAGCTTCGCCGAGCACCAGGCGTTCCACGACACCGCGCGCCGCGAGGGGCTGGGCGGGAAGCTGGGCTCACAGGAGCTGAAGCGGCTGGCCGCGGAGATGGTGGCCATCTCCCGGCGCGGCCTGCAGCGGCTGGACGCGGCGGACGCGCCGCTGCTGGACCCGCTGGCGGAAGTGGCCGCCTCGGGACGCTCGCCCGCGGTGGCCGTGCTCGAGGCGTGGGAGAAGGACCCCCGCCCCGAGTCGGTGCTGGCCCGCTTCTCGCTGTGACGCGGAGCTAGAAGCGGCCGCCAACGGTGATGTTGGCGTTGAACAGGCTGCCCGTCTCGTCACCTCCGCCGGGCGACTGGACCAGCTCCTCGTTGCCGACGAGGCTGTACGTGGCGCGCGCGCCGGCGACGATGTTGCCGAAGCGGTAGTCCAGGCCGGCCGCCAGCGGGATCTCGGTCTGGACGTCGTTGTCGTAGACGTCCTCCGCGCCGTTCGAGGGGTTGAGGTAGCTCAGGCCGAAGCCGGCCCCCACGAAGGGCCGCCACTTCTCGTTGAGCAGCGGCCCCACCTTGCCGAGGATGGTCCCGTTGTGGCGCCAGATGCCCTCGCCGCTGTCCACCCGGCTGTCGTCGATGGCGAGGCGCTGGCCCTGGTAGCCGGTCTCGATGCCGATGAGCGACCACGGCTGCGCGGTGGCGGCGATGCCCAGCAGCGGGCCCGGGTTGGTGTTGTCGGCCAGGTCGCCGGTGTAGCCGCCCACGCCCAGGCTGACGTCGAGCCCCACCGGGGGGTTCTCCTTCACGCCCAGCTTCGGGCCTACTTGCTGGGCTTCAATCGCGAACGCTGGCGCTGCCAGGCATGCGGCCGCTATGGCGGCTCCTCCCCAAATCGAACGTCGCATCGCATTCCTCCCCGATGAATCGGTCAGCGGAAAGGTGGGCATCCGTCGACAAGGCTACAGGGAGGGACACTGCGGCTGGCGGTGGCTCGCAGGGCCGCGACGCGAAGGTGCCTTCCAGCGTTGGAGGGGCCGGGCGCTCAGCGGCGGCCGAAGAGCTTCTTCAGTCCGGACAGCAGGCCGCCCGGACGCGCCTCGGGCTCGCCCTCCAGGGGTGAGCGGGCGATGAGCGTGTCGCGGGCCGCGTCGTCCAGGTCGTCGCCGGCCAGGGAGACGGGCTTTCGCTTCGCGCCGGGGAGCGTGGCCTCCAGCGAGAGGGCGCCGTCCGCGGTGAGGGCGAAGTGCAGCTCGGCCTCGCCCGGCCGCTCGACGAAGAGGGAGAGCTTGCCGAGGTATTCGTCCTCCGTCGCCAGGGGGGAGGGGCCCTGGAAGAGGGCGAGCTCCAGGGCGCCAGGCGAGGGGATGGGCAGCACCAACGTCTTGCTGGTGGGCAGGCGGGTGTTGCGCTCCAGCACGCGGCGCAGGGTGCCGCCGCGCTCGGCGACGCCGATGGGGGCGGAGAGCACCTCGGACACGGTGGCGGCGGGCTTGCCGGCCTCGGCCAGCAGCAGGCCCTGACCGAGCAGCGCCGCGCCGAGCGCCACCGCGCCGCGCGGGTCCACGTCGTCGCGCACGGGGACGCCCAGGCTCTCCTCCAGCCGGCGGCGCACCAGCGGCGTGCGGCTCTGCCCGCCCACGAGCAGCACCGCGTCCAGCCCCTGCGGTGAGAGGGCGTTGGACTCCAGCACCTCGCGGACGACGGCCGTCACGCGCTGGGCGAGGTCCGCGGTGAGGGCCTCCACGCGCTCGCGGGTGAAGGGGGGCACCGTGCCCGAGGCGAGCGAGACGTCCACCTGCTCGCGCTCGGAGAGGGCCACCTTGGTGGCCTCGGCGGCGGTGCGCAGCGGGGCCCAGTCGAGCAGGTGCTGCGGCCGGGGGACGCCCTGGTCGGCGAGGTCGGAGGCGAGCGCCTCGGCGATGCGGGCGTCGAAGTCCATGCCGCCCACCATCGGGTCGCCGCCGGTGGTGATGACCTCGAGGTCGTCGCCCGTCACCTGGACGACGCAGACTTCCAGGCCGCCGCCGCCCAGGTCCACGACGAGCACCCGCTTGCGGGCGAGCCCCCGGCCCTGGCCGTACGCGAGCGCCGCGGCGGCGGAAGCGGTGAGGATGCGCTGCGCGTCGAGCCCCGCGAGCGTCGCGGCCTCGCGCAGGGCGGCGCGCTGGCGGTCGGTGAAGTGCGTGGGCGCGCAGATGACGGCGCGCGTGGCCTTGCGGCCGACGAAGGTCGCCGCGGCGTGCTTCAGCTCGCGCAGCAGCAGGGCGGTGAAGAGCGTGGGGGCGATGAGCCGGCCGCCCAGCTCGACGGCCGCGTCACCGCTCGGGTCGGACGCGACGGGGAAGGGGAGCTGCGGGGACAGCTCGCGCAGCCGGGGCGAGCGCGCGCGCAGGCCGAGCAGCCGCTTGAGGCCCGTGGCGGCGCGGCGCGGAGCGCGGTCCGCTTCCACCTGCGCGCCCGGGCCGACGAGCAGCTCGCCGCTGCCGTCCACCGCGACGAGGGCGGGCAATTCCGTGCCGTCCGTGCCGGGGAGCGGGACGAGCTTCGCGGTGCCCTCGTGGAAGACGGCGACGCGCGCGTGCGAGGTACCCAGGTCGATGCCGAGGATGACTTCCGGTACCGAAGGCACCGGCGTGGTCGACGTGACGGGTACGTCGAGCAGCGCGCGGCGGCGGTTGCGCACCGCCTCGGCGTCCTGGGCGGCGGAGGACGTAGGCTCGGGCTCGGTGGGAGTGGCCGGCGCGGTGGGCTGGGGCGGAGGCTCGGTGGTGGCCGGCGCGGTGCGGTCCACGGGGGGCGGCGTGGTGGGCTGTGCCTCCGCGCGCTCGACGGTTGCCGGAGTGGACGGCGGCTCGGCACGGTCGCCGGTGATGGCTCCCGCCGGCTCGGCCATGGGGCCAGTCGGGGCAGAAGGCTGGCCTGTGGGCAGGCGGGCCTCGGTGGATGGTGCAGGCTTGATGCCCTCGCTCGCGACGGGCGGCGCGGTCGCCGCGAGCGGCTCGGAAGCCGGCGTGGGCGTGCTCACCGCGGGAGGAGGCGCCTCCCAGGGCGCCTGGACGGACTCGGGAGCTGGCGCAGCCGACTCGCGAGACGTTGGCGCTTCTTCCGACTCCGGCTCCGTCAGGCTCGCGGTGATGTCGAAGCCGAGGTCTTCATCCTCCTCTGTCCGGGGCGACGGCTCGGACGCGGCGGCGGCCTCCGGGCGTGTCTCGGACGGAGCCGCTTCGGCCGCTCCGGACTCCTCGGACGGCGTGGGTTCCCCACGCTCGGCGGTCCCTGCCTCTTCGCTCGTCGCGGCCTCGGCCGGTGTCGCGGCTTGCTCTTCGACGGGCGCCGGAGCGGGCGCCGCTTCCGTCACGCGTCGCGCAGGCTCGGCCGAGCCGCTGCGCCGGGCCACCACGCGGTCGATGAGCGCCTTGCTCGCGGCGTCCAGCTTCACGAAGCGCACCGTCATTCCGGCGCGCCCGCCGCCCGCGTCCACCTGCGCCTTCACCACCACGCCTTCGCCGCGCAGCAGCCGCGTGCCGTCCGCCAGCACGAACTCGAACGCGAGCCCGGTGCCCTCGGGCTTCAGCGCGCGCGTGGCCACGAACACGCCGCCGCGCGCCACGTTCGAGCCGTACTTCTCGATGAACTCGTCCTCCGTCGTGTACGGAAGACGGATTCGCAGGGGAAGGAGCTTGGACGCGAGCCCGCTCATCGCAGGGGAATCCGTACGTCCCCTCCGGACCCCTGCATCACCAGGTGCAGGCCGTCTTCCAGCAAGGCTGCCGGGGGGAGCTCGAACAGGAGGACCACGTCGGTGCGCTCCTGCGGCGCCCAGGTGCGCCGAAGGGGCCGCGTGCCCGCCACCACCTGCGCGTCACGGGCCAGCGGATACGGCTGGCCTCCCGCGCCCATCACCTGCGCGCCGTCCAGGTCCAACGTCATTGGCGCGGCGCCCACGTTCTGCGTGACGAGCCGCACGCGGAGGAACAACTCCTCCGTCGTCAGGGCCACCTTCCCGGAGCCCTTCACCGAGTGCGAGGACTCCAGCCCGGTGAGCTTCACCGCGAGGGTGTCCACGTGCACGGTGGCGTTGGGCTCGGGCAGCGCCAGCGGGCGGTCCGCGGACTCGTCGAGCCCCGCGGCCAGTCCCGCCAGCTGCGCATTCGGGTCGCCCCGCGTCGACTCGGGCCCCCGGGTGGGATGGCCACCCTGGTTCACCCGGTCCACCTCGGCGCGGAGCTTCTGCAGCGTCCGGTCATCTCCCCCGCCCTCGGCACCCCGCGCGGACTCCTCCTTCGTGCAGCCCCCCAACAGGAGGGCCGCAGCGGTGAGGAGCGCCGTCGGCGCCAGGGAAGGGGAGGACCGGGGACTCACGCCGCGCCCGCGCCCTTCACCAGCTCGTACAGCTTCTCGAGCGCCGCGGGCAGCTTCGCGGCATCCGGACCACCGGCCTGAGCCATGTCCGCCTTGCCGCCGCCCTTGCCGCCCACTTCCTTCGCCATCTCCCGCACCAGCGCGCCGGCGTTGATGCCCCGGGCCACGACGTCCTTCGTCGCCGCCACCAGGATGATGGCCCGGCCGTCCTTCTCGCCGCCGATGGCCACCACACCCGAGCGGATGCGGTCTCTCAGCTGGTCCGCCATGCCGCGCAGCACGCTGTCGTCCGCCGAGTCCACCTGCGTGGCCAGCACCTTCATGCCGTTGACCTCGCGCGCCTGCTCCAGGAGGTCCTTGCTGCCCGCCGTCTGGGCCTTCACGGCGACCTCCTCCACCTTGCGCTCCAGCTCCTTCACGCGCTTCTGGGTGGCCTCGACGCGCTTGGACAGGTCCTTGGGGGACGTCTTCAGCAGCTCGGCCGCGCGGCGCAGCTCGTGCTCCTGCTCGCGCACGTACTGGAGCGCGCCGATGCCGGTGAGCGCGACGATGCGGCGCACGCCGGAGGCCACGCCGCTCTCGCTGGTCACCTTGAACAGGCCGATGTCACCGCTGCGGCGCACGTGGGTGCCGCCGCACAGCTCGGTGGACTCCGGGTGCACGGTGACGACGCGCACCGTCTCGCCGTACTTCTCGCCGAACATGGCGACGGCGCCGGACTTCTTCGCGTCCTCCAGCTTCATGACGCGCGTCTCCGCCGCCGCGTTGTCGCGAATCCAGCCGTTGACCAGGTCCTCCACCTTCTCGAGCTGCTCCTGCGTCGCAGGCGAGAAGTGCGAGAAGTCGAAGCGCAGGTAGTCCGGCGCCACGACGGAGCCCGCCTGCTTCACGTGCTCGCCCAGCACCAGCTTCAGCGCCTTGTGCAAGAGGTGCGTCGCGGAGTGGTTGGCGCGGATGGACTTGCGGCGCTCGACGTTGACGCCCGCCTGCACCATGTCGCCGACCTTGAAGGTGCCCTCGGTGACGTTCACGGTGTGGACGACGAGGCCCGCCACCGGACGCTGCGCGTCCTCCACCTGCGCCACCGACTTGCCGCCGTGGCCGACGACGCGGCCGGTGTCGCCCACCTGGCCACCGGACTCGCCGTAGAAGGGCGTGCGGTCCAGCACCAGCTCGACCTTGTCGCCCTGGGAGGCCTGCGTCACCTCGGCGCCGTCCTTGAGGATGGCGCGGATGCTGCCCTCGCCCTCGTGGCCCTCGCCCTCGTAGCCGAGGAACTGCGTGGGCCCGAGCCGCTCCACCAGCTTCATGTAGACGTCGGCGATGCCCTGCCCGGGGCCGATAGGGCCCGTCGGCCCGCCCTGCCCGATGAGGACCTTGAAGCCCTCCAGGTCCACGTCGTAGCCGCGCTCGCGGGCGATGATCTGCGTCAGGTCCCACGGGAAGCCGTAGGTGCCATGCAGCAGGAAGATGACCTCGCCGGAGAGCTGCTTGCCGCCGGACTTCTGCAGCTTCGCCAGCTCCTCGTCGATGAGCTTCAGGCCGCGGTTGAGAGTCTGGCGGAAGCCGCTCTCCTCGTGACGGCAGACCTCGAGCACGAAGGTGCGGCTCTCGCGCAGCTCGGGGAAGGCGTCGCCCATCAGGTCGATGACGCGGTCGACGACCTTGAAGAAGAAGAGCTCGTCCAGGCCCAGCTGGGTGCCGTGGCGGATGGCGCGGCGCATGATGCGGCGCAGGACGTAGCCGCGGCCCTCGTTGGAGGGCTGCACGCCGTCCGAGATGAGGAACGCCGCCGCGCGGCTGTGGTCCGCGACCACGCGCATGGAGGCACCGCCCTCCTGCGTGTACGTCTTCCCGCACAGCTCGCTGACCTTCGCGATGATGTTCTGGAAGAGGTCGGTCTCGTAGTTCGAGCGCTTGCCCTGGACGACGGACGCGATGCGCTCCAGGCCCGCGCCGGTGTCGATGGAGGGCTTGGGCAGCGGAATGAGCGGCGCGTCCTTCTCCTTGCGCTCGAACTGCATGAACACGAGGTTCCAGATTTCGAGCCAGCGGTCACAGTCACACGCGACGCCCTGGCACGTCTTGCCCGCCGCCTCTTCTACACAGGCGATGTCGTTGCCCTGGAAGTAGTGGATTTCGGAGCAGGGGCCGCACGGGCCGGTGTCGCCCATGGCCCAGAAGTTGTCCTTCAGGCCGAGCTTGTAGATGCGCTCACGGGGCACGCCCTGCTTCGCCCACAGCTCGAAGGCCTCCTCGTCCCAGGGGATGCCGCCCTCGCCGTTGAACACGGTGACGGCGAGCCGCTGCGTGTCCAGGCCGAGCGTCTTCGTGACGAACTCCCAGCCGTACGCAATCGCGTCGGGCTTGAAGTAGTCGCCGAAGGAGAAGTTGCCGAGCATCTCGAAGAACGTGTGGTGACGGGCGGTGTAGCCCACGTTGTCGAGGTCGTTGTGCTTGCCGCCGGCGCGCACGCACTTCTGCGACGTGGTGGCGCGCTTGTAGTCGCGCTTCTCGCGGCCGGTGAAGACGTCCTTGAACTGCACCATGCCTGCGTTGGTGAAGAGCAGGGTGGGGTCGTTGGCGGGCACCAGCGAGGAGGAGGCAACGCGGCGGTGACCACGCTCCTCGAAGAACTTGAGGAACGCCTCGCGAATCTGGGAGGCGGTGAGGGCGGAAGGCATGGTGTGGGTATATGCCACAACGCGGGGCGGCGCAGGAGTTCTTGGAGGGTGCATGGGGTAGGAGGACGGCCCACGCGCCCTGTGGCTGACCTTGTCCGGTGGCGTGCCCGGGGAGGGACGGACGGCGGGCCGGGACGGTTGGACGGTGTCCGGGCGGGCGCTGTCGGGTGGGGGACAGCCGGTCGCTACGGCTGTGTCGGCAGCAGCAGCGCTTCCCGGACCTCCGCGGGCACGTCCGTGCTGAGCGCCAGGTAGATCTCGAACCACGCCAGATAGGAGCGCCAGGTGGGATTGCGCTGGTCGATGAGGGTTCGCTGCGCCTGGCCCATCCGCCCGGGCACGTCGAAGGGCAGCTGCGTCGTCCCATCCAGGTGCAGCTGCGCCGCGAACCAGAGCACGTCCAGTTGGCCGGCCTCGACCGGTGCGTGGGTGCGGGCGTGCAGGGTGTCCGCGTGCCCCAACGTCTGTCCCAACCACCGGGCCGCCAGCGACGTGTCACGACGGTCCACGGCATTCTCGGCCAGCCGCAGCTCCGCCAGCATCACCGCGCGGAGGTCCTCATCGCGGTCCGTCTCATCGAACTGCTCCAGGAACAGCGCGCGCCGCTGTTCGAGTGCCTGGGCGGCGGCCTCCAGGTGCCCGAGCTTGCCCTCCACATTCGCGCGCAGTCCCGCGGCGATGATGCGATAGGCGCGCTGCACATGCTCGCGTGTGGCGTGTGCCTGGTTCAGCGTGGCCTGCACGGCCGGGGTCGCCAGGTCGCGGTCCACCTTGTCCAGGTCCTCCATCGCCTGCTGGGGATGACCCGCGCCGAGCGCCGCGGCGCAGCGGGCCAGCCGCACCACCAGCCGGTTGCGCAGCCCCTCCGCGTCGGGGGGGCCTGCTTCCACGGTGGGCAGCTCGCGGTCGTAGAGCGCCAACGCGCGGTCGAACCGGCCCGCGGCCAGGTTGTAGAGCGCCGCGCGATCCAACGTCAGGGAGGCGAACGGGGCCAGCGTCGGTGAGGCGTCCACCATGGCCAGGGCCTGGTCCGCTGCCTTCGCCGACTCCGCCTCGCGGCCGACGTGCAGGAGCGCCCGGGCGCGGGCGAGGGCCACCGCCAGCCCCGCCGCGTTGTCCACGTAGGGGTACTTGTCCCGCTGCTCGAGGTAGCCCAGGGCGATGTGGAAGTTGCCCACCTGCGTGTGCAGCAGCCCCAGCGCGCCGAGGAGCATCGCCTTGTAGCGGACGTTGTTGCGCACCAGGTCCAGGGCCACCAGGTAGTGCCGGTTGGCGCGCTCGGCGGAGGCGGGGTCATGGCCGCGGAGGAAGTCCTCGTGCTGGATGGCACCGTAGAGGGCCTGCACTGCGCGCTGGTTCTTGAGTTCCTGCCACGAGGCGCGCAGCTCCTCCACGGCCGCCTTCACCGCCTGGGCATGAGCTCGGTCATCCAGCTCGGGCAGCTTGCGCGCGGTGAGATAGGCCTTCACGAAGTGCCTGAGCGGCTCCGCCATTTTCGCGGAGGTGGTGGTGACTTCCTTCTCCACCACCTCGGGGCTGACACCGGCCCGCAGGCGCAGGCTCATGGACTCGACGGCGCTCTCCAGTGAGCCGGTCCGTTGCGTCACCAGGTCGAAGTCGGCGCGGGCGTCGTCCAGGCGCTCCCGGCCCAATCGGCGGTAGGCGCGGCCCGTCAGCGCGCGGCGGAACAACCGCTCGGCCCGGCGGCGCTCCTCGGTGCCGGGTGCGACGTCGTCGACGTAGGCCGTGGCGAAGGCCTCCAGCACGCCGTCGGCGCCGAGCCCCGACGCGCGCTCGACGGCGTCCTGCACCAGCGCGCGCCGACGGATGGGGTCCTTCTGCTGATGGTAGAACGCCATCAGTGCATCCCGAACGGGGCGCGGTGGGCGCTCTTCGTGCAACGCGTTGATGTGCCGGCCCGACTCCAGGGCGAATGCATAGGCCGAGCCCGCGGGCTCCGAGGCGAGTGCCCGGGCCATGGCGGCATCCGCCTCTTCGTAGGGACGTCCCCGGTACAGGGCGCGGACCGCGGCGCGAGCGAAGTCGAGCTGGTCGTCTTCCTTGAAGACCTTGTTCGTGGAAAGCCGGCGGGCGGCTTCGACCAGCGCCTCCCTGTCGTCGAGCGCGCGGTACAGCGCGTCCGCTCTGTCGTACCAGGCCTCCAGCACCCCGCGCGGCGTGGTGTCCGTCACCTGGGCTGCTTCCAGCTCCTGACGCGCCAGCGTGAAGTCTCCGGCGGACTCCGCCAGCTCACTGCGCACCACGTGCCGGAAGACGGCGGAGGGCGGGCTGGGCGCGGCGGCGGGGTCCAGCGCGGCCATGCGCTGCCGCTCGACTTCGCTCAGCTCGTCCATCATGCGGCCGCGCTCGCGCTCCTTCATGTCGCGGCGGTGGTCGATGAGGAGCTGCAGCGGCTCCGCCAGTCCCGCGGTGGCGGGGTCGTCCACCGAGCGCATGTGGCGGGCATAGAACTCCGCCGCATCGAAGTCCTCGAAGGCCAGGTGCAGCCGGCTCAGGCGCATCATCAGCAGACGGCGGGGCTTGGGCCGGGCCTCGCGCAGCAGGCGCTGGCGGTAGAGCAGGAGCAGGTCCGCGCGCCGGCCGACCATGTTCAGCTCCTCGTTGAGACGAGGAACATCCCAGTTGCTGGGAACCTGGCCATCCAGCGGCAGTTGATACACATCCAGCGACCCATCGCGCGAGCAGGTCGCGATGAGCGTCGCGGCCGCGGGCGCCGGGTACTCGCAGCTCCAGGTCTCGCTGGTGAGCTGGTCAGGACTGGAGGCGGCGGCCAGCTCGGGTGCGTCGTCTCGCTCGGTGGCGAAAGGCACCCGGAACAGCATCCCGCGGTCGCCAGCGTCAATCACCCCGTCCGCGTTGGAGTCGGTGAAGAACTGCACCACGTACAGGGAGCGCCCATCGAGCGAGAACACCGGCTGCCCCGTCTGTCCCGGAAGCTCGAGCGCCAGAGGTACGGGGACCGCGCCGGGGAGATTCAGCCGGATTGCCTCCAGGTGGCGCGAGGCGCGCGCGGCGAAGCCGGGGCCCACCTGCTGCACGGAGCGCTCCACCGGGACGTACACCAGCCAGCGCCCATCGGGTGAGAGGGTGGGACTGGTCAGGTTGCGCTCGAGCAGGGGGCTCACGCTCAGCTTCGGCCCCACCGTGACTCGCGACAAGCGCAGGTCACCCTGGATGGTCGCCCGGCTCACCAGCGCGACATGCGAGGCGTCGATCCACTCCGCCTGCAGCGCGCTGGTCTCCTCTTCGAGGCAGCGGCGGTCTTCCGCATCGGGCAGCGTCCGCACACAGAGCTGGCCGCTGGCCTGGTTCCGGAACGAGATGTAGAGCAGGTGTTTGCCGTCGGGACTGATGCGCGGCCAGGTCACGTCCGCGCCTTCGTCGAAGAGGCGGCGCTCGCGGCCCGTGTCCACGTCCTGGCCGTAGATTTCGGTCGCGATGCTTCGGTTGGACACGAAGATCAGCGTGTTCCCATCGGGCGCGAGCTGCCCCAGGAACTGATCTCCCATGCCCACGGTGAGCCGGAGGAGCGTGCGCAAGCCTCCGTCGTTCTCGTCGTCCTGGGCCCAGACGCCGCTGGCGAGGAGGACGGCCAGGACCGGGAGCCACCGGCCACGGGGCGTCAGCACTTCTTCTCTCCCCAGACGCCGTCAGCGCCTTCGACCCAGCCGCCGCAGATGACCCCCTCCGTGTGCACCTGGTGCCAGCTCCGCCGCAGCGCCTCTTCGGACACTCCCGGGCGGACCGTCCGCATCCACTTCCACAGCTGCTGCCGGGCCCGGTTCACCCGCTCCACCAGCGCGACGTCATCGGCGGTCAGGCGTCCGGCCAGGCAGCTGCGCCGGGTGTCCACCAGCAGTCCGTCCCGCCCTTCGCCCACGCAGTGGCGAAACAGCAGCTCGTCGACGCGGTCCGCCTGCGTCTTGCCGAGGTTCTCGACGAGCGGCGTGGGCCGGATGCCCAGGTCCTCCAGTTGGTTGGGTGTGAGTGGCACCGGCGTCGGGCTCATGCCCGCGCGAGCCAGCCGCTGCTCCACTTCCTTGAACGAGCCCGCGGCCTGTTCCTCGAGCGCCGTCGCACGGTCGACCATGACGATTTGCGGGGCGCGGATGCACCCGGAAGCGGCGAGGACGGCGAGGAGCAGCAACCCGCGGAGTTTCATGGCGCGGCCTCCGGAGGAGACATGGAGTTGATGGCACGGTCGACGATGGGGCCCATGGAGATGCCCCGGATTTCGTCGATGCTGACCAGCCTGGCCAGACCGCCCATGGTGATGCGCAGGCTGCCGAAGCCGTTGTTGAAGCTCACCCGCACGTGCTCCGGGTAGCCAAGGCTCAACGCGTAGCGGACGCGGTTGGTGGCGGCGTCGGCGTGGTGAGGGTCTTCGAGGTCCAGCAGGTCGAGCAGGTGGCGGTTGCCGATGCGCAGGATTTCCGCGCGTCCGTTGACGCTGCGGTCCTTGGCGGAGATGACCACGGCCGCATTGCCGTCGAAGGGCTCGCCCCGGGACGACTGCACGCCGGTTGCCCGCACGTGGGCCTCCAGGGTGGAGTGCTTCCCCTGGTAGTCCAGCACGCACTGTCCGGTGATGCGTCCACCGCGCACGCCCATCTCCAGTTGGCTGATGGAGACCACGCTCTGGTTGATGGACAGGTTGCCCGCCAGGGGCGCGATGGAGATGCGCGGGGTGATGATGCGGGCCACCGACATGAAGCCGCCGCGCGAGATCAGGGGGTGCTGGTCGGCGAAGCGAAGCATCGAGTACGGATTCACGTCGATGTCGCTCAGCAGCCGGACCTGTCCCTCGGTGAGCTCCACGTTCTCGGTCAGCGGCACGCTGCCGTCGAGCGTGTCGATCTCGACTCCTGCGTCGGGCATCCGCAGGTTCACGTTCTGGAAGAGGAGGTTGGAGAGGGTGCGGAAGACCACCAGGTCGGGCGAGGCCACCTGGAAGTTGGCCGTGACCTTGCCGCTGCTCTCGATGCGGCCGGGCTGCGCGAGCTTGGACAGGTCTTGCGCCAGCTCACCCCGGACCGCGAGGAGGCGCCGGTCGTCGCTGAGGTCGAGCCGGCCCTGGGCCGTCAGCGAGGTGCTGGTGCTGGCAATGGACAGCTGCAGGTCGGGGACGTGGATGACGCCATTGGGCTTGCGGCGAACGGAGAACGACCCCTCGAGGTCCTGCACCGGATAGGGCAGCACCGGCTTCTGTTCGAGCGTGCGGACCTTCAGGCGTTGTTTCAGCTCGACTTCGTCCGCTTCCAATTTCTCGGTGAAGGTGGCGGTGGTGGCGCTCGACACGTCGGTGAGTGACACCCGGCGGTCGCTCATGCCCACGCTGAGCCTCTCCAGCGTCAGGTCGCTGTGGACGGTTCGCCGTGGCCCGTCGACGAGCGACTCGACCTGCCAACGCATCGCGGGGACGTTGACCGACAGGGCATCCTGCCGCCAGCGGATGCCTTGCGCGCCCACGACCGCCTTTCCTTCGAAGCTGGCGGTCCGCAGTGGGGTGGGGCCCAGGCTCGCGGTTCCGTCGGCGGCGATGTCCGTGAGCACGCCGCGCAGCGTGCCGTGCAGCTCCACGTTCAGCGCGAGCTTCGAGGCCTCCAGCTCCTTGGGCACCCGAGCCCTGGCCAGGAGCGGTGACAGTGCTCCGATGGGCGGAAGGTCGCTCGTCACATCCAGGCGAAGCGCGCGGGTCTTCCGGTCGAACGCCAGCGCGGCATCGAGTGCCAGCTTCAGTCCCGCCTGGCTGGTGAGCCCAAGTCGGAGCGATGGCTTCCGGCGATCGAGGTCCAGCGTCAGCGTCTGGTGCTGAGGACCGGCGTCGATTGCACCGGCGCGCAGCCCTTCGACTTGAAGGTCCAGCTCGCCCTTGTGCCGCCACGCATCCCCCTGCGAGCGCACCACGACGGCGACGCTGGTGGCCGACACGTCGTCCCAGCCCGGCCGCTGCAGGCGCAGCTCCGTCCGGTGCTCCAGCCGTGGCGAGGGGGAGAAGAGCGCCGCGAGTCTGCCCTTGGATTCCACGCTCACGCCCAGCTGCTTCCAGGGAACGCGTGCGGCGACCGACTCGGGGATGAAGGGCCGGGCGGCGACGAGGTCCGGCGTCTGGGCGTCCACGGTGTACGCCACGTCTTCGGTCCCCTTGGTGGCATCCAGCGACGCGTGCAGCGTGCCCGCGTCGAGCTCCAGCCGGACGCGGCCACGGCTGAGCCGAGGATCATCCATCTGGGGGAACACCTCCGACGCGGTGAGCTTCACGTGCACGGGGCCCTTCAGCACCTCGCGTCCATCCGCCGTGGCGACCTGAAGTGCCCCCACGGGCACGTCCGCTTTCAGCGCGAAGGGCGGCTCACTCGGCAGTGAGAGCTGGAGCTGCAGTCCCAGACGCTGCGCCGTCGCACGGAGCCCGGAGGCGCGGACGTCGAGTGCATCCACCATTCCGGACAGCGCGACCTCCCCCGCGACCCTGATGGGGGAGGACAGGTCTGTCCGCAGCTGCTGCCCCTTCAGCTCGAAGGAGGCCTTTGGAACCCGAAGCGGGGTGGGCCCACCGACAGCGAGCCCCGTGAGCGCGAGCGTGAGCTGAGCGGCCAGCCTCTTCTCGGAATCAGGAGTCGCCACCAGCGAGACGCGTCCACCGCCGAGTGCCACCCGAAGCCCGTCTTGTACGAGCAGGAGCTCCGCGACGTCGACATCCAGCCCGAGCCTGCCCTGGGCTCCCAGCTGCGGCATTCCGCTGAGCGTGACCTCCCGGGCGCCCAGGTGCACCTTGCCGCGCTCGACCGAGAACGGACGCAAATCGGCGGGGACCCATTGCAGCAGCCGTCCGAGGTCCACCTCCGCCAGGGCCCGCGTCAGGACGGGCGGCACTTCCTCCGCATCCGGCAGCACCAGTTGCGCTTGCACCTCAGCACTGTCGGTCAGCGTGGTGCGGTCCAGCTCGAGGGCGATGTGCTGCTTCTCACCATCGAACTTCGCCGAGGCCGCGCCGTGCAGCAGCTTGCGGACCGTGAACCGCGAATCGAAGTCCTGCCGCGCGACATCGAGGTCCACCTGCGCGCGCGCGGCCGACGCCCCCACCTCCGCCGAGAGGGCCAGCTCCAGCGCGGCCAGTGCCGGCGGAATGGCCGGGCCTTCACGGCTCAGCTCCAGTGGAAGCGGCGCGCCGACCTTGCCCAGCTGCGCGAAGAGCTTCCAGCCGTCGTCATGATGCTTCGCTTCGACTTCCACTGCGAGCCCACGCAGGGACCAGCGCTCGAGCACTTCACCGTTGCGGGTGCGGACGTAGCTCAACGACACGCCCGACACTTCGACCTTCCCGACGGGAGGCGCGGAGGCCAGGAGCGCAGCGGCTTGCCGGGAGGCTCCGAGGGGCTCTTCCATGGGCGTCGGCTCTGGGGCTTTCGGCCCCGCCAGGCCCGTGAGGGACGTGGAGCCCTGCTCGTCGGCCACCAGGGTGAAGGCCACATCCCGTACGGCCACCCGCTCGACGAGGTTGGGGCCGCTCAGCAGGGAGCCAGGCGACCACTGCGCCTCCAGCTTGCCGACGCGCAGCAGCTCGGGCGCGACGCCCTGGAACGGCGGCGGGGTCTGCACCACCAGCCCTTCCAGGCGCAGCCCCGAGAGCACGTCGACCCGGGCCACCTGGTAGTCCAGCCGAACCCCCGTGTCCGCTTCCACCCGGGAGACGATGCGCTGCTTCAGCCAGGGGCTGTCGAGGTTGTGCAGGGCGGCCACCGCGGCGACCAGCACGAGCACAGGGGTCGCAACGAGAACCAGGAGGACGCCTGCGATGATTCGAGCCAACCGCCGGCGAGGTCGTCCGGATCCGGGGGATTCCATGGTGTTCGGTCGGGAGCGCGCGGCCCCACCGTCCTACCATGCGCCGGAATCGGGTTTCAATCGACGGGGCAGCACCCGAATCCTCCGGGGCCTTGGAAGCAGGCACAGGAGGGGCCTCCGGGTTTTAGCGGCGTGGAGTGAGCGCGGGCATTAGAGCGTGTTCGTGTCGATGATGAGGGTCTTCGCACCGCGCGCCTCTGCCACCTTCACCATGTCCTCCGTGCCGCCCGGCCCATCTCCTTTCTTGCCGTTCCACAAGGCGATGAGCGTCACATTCGTGCTGCCCGCGGCCAGGGCGTTGTGCAGCTCCCAGAGGTTGTTGCGCTGCCAGATGCCGTAGTCGGGCTTCTCCCGCAGCCATCGCGGCAGCTCCTTCGACTCGCCGAGCTCCCGCCTGGGAAGCTTTCGGTACAGCTGGTTGAAGCGCTCCACCCACTGCGGGCCGGCGGGCTGAACCGACTCCTCGATGAATGGCTCCCTGGGGAGCGCGAGGTAGAGCCGGGTGGGGATGCCCAACTCCTCGCAGGCTTCGTGGAAGAGGATGTCGCCTCCACTCGCGCCGCCTGCAATCCCGTAGGCAATGCCACCTGCCAACCTCAGCTCGCCCTCGAGGGCCTGACGGATCCGCTGTCGCGCCGCTCCTTCCTTATCGGGTGGGAAGCGCGGATGCTCGCGTCCAGGCGCGTCGATCACATGCCCCGTGAAGAGGAGCACGCGTCCGGTCTTCGCGGGCCCTTCTGCTTTACTTCTGGCAGGCAGGACCTCCAGGGTGGCCTTGACGTTTCCCTCCAGGATTTTCAGTTCCGCATAGAGTTCGAGCTGGTCCCTCACTGAGTCCGCGGCGAACTCCGGTGCTCCCGCGAGTGCGCTTGTATAGGTACTGGCGACTCTGGTGGGCTTCTTGGAGATCAGGGAGCATAGGTCGGCCTCACTGATTCGCGCCCAGATGTCCGTCTTCTTCTCCCGCTCGAGCTGCTTGAGCGTGGCTCCCAGCGAGAGTTCGACCGCCGCCAGGAGCTTCTCGAGGCGGAGCCTCCGCGAGGACAGCTCGCGTTGCGCCTCGTGCTCATCCTCGAAGCGTTCGGCCCACGTCTCGGGATGGGCCTGTGCCAGCTCAACCTGGATGTTCAGCATGGCGCAGGCATTGAGCCCTGAGTAGTAGTGGTTCAGGTCTTCATCGAAGGCCTCTGCGTAGGCCTTGAGTGATTCGTCCAGATGGGGGGAGCGCAGGGCCTGCTGGCGGTGCTTGTCGCTCGGTGCCTGCCGCCAGTCCTTCTTCCAGAGGGTCTTGGCATTACGCCCCAGCAGTGCGTACGCCTCGGCTCGGCTGCTCCGGTCCACGCCTTCGCGGTTGAGCACACGATTCAGCGCCTGCATGGAGCGCGTCAGGTCACCCCACCGCTGGTAGATGGTGCCGAGCAGGAGGTTGGCCTGCAGGTCCAGCTGATCGAGTTCCCTGACGGCTTCCCACATGACACGGGCGCCATCGAAGGCCTTCAGATTGAACAGGGCGTGGCCGACCACGCGCAAGCCCTCACTCTCCCATTCGAACCCATGCACCTCCGACCCGAGCAGCCCGAGGTCGCCCACCTGGTTGTCAGCGACGGCACGCTCGACTTCCTCGCGGAAGTCAGGTGGCACCGCCAGGAAGTGGGAGCGGTCCTGCGCTGCGAGCCTGGGCAGCGCCTTGAAGATGGGACTGTCCTGGGCCTCCGAAGCCTTCGTCTGACGGAGCGCCTCGGTCAGCAACGGCAGGCTGTCCGCGAGCCGGGTGTGGTCATAGGCGAAGTAACGGTCCGTCTGCAGGTCGAAGGGGAACTTGTCCAGATTGGCGCGCAGCATGAATGTCCGCTTGTCGCGCAGCGCGTGGCGGATGCCGAGCTCGTAGAAGACGTTGGCGTTGTGGATGGAGAGCTCGGCGATGACCAGGTCGGCGGTCAGCAGGCGCTGGAACATGTCCGTGCGGATGTTGCCCGCCCGTAGGATGTCGATGGTCGTCCCGCCGGTGAATCCCGCCGCCTTCAGCGCGGGGGCAATCAGGTCCCGCTCGATCATGTCGAAGTTGATGCCATTCTTCTCACCGAAGGGGCGGATGATGAACGAACGCATCAATGGCCTCCGGAGTCGACGAAGGTTCCGAAGTGTTCGAGCTTGACCTCCTGCGCCAGCCGTTGGCCGATACGGCAGAGGTCGTCGATGGCTTCGACCGAGTCGAGCTTCCCGACCTTGCTGGGGTCGATGTCACCAAGCCCCCAGGCATTGAGTGCCTTGCTGGCAAGCTCGACGTTGTAGCGGGCGTAGAGGAACTCGCGCCCCAGGTCCTGGGTGAGGGGAATCTCATGCCCGGATTCGTCGCGCGGAATCAGATCTCCCAGCTCACGATCGATGGGCTCCCCGTAGACGCAGCGCCCCTGGGTCCGACAGTTGATGTCCTGATCGACCTGGGCCCCGTACATCAGGGCGGAGGGAAGGGTGGCGAGGTTCGACAGGGCATTCTTGCCCGGCGAGTAGACCTCGGCATCGAGCTGCGGCGCCGCACCCGTGCCGACGGAGACCACCAGCAGGTTCTTCTCACCCTTGCGCCAGTTCAGGTTGTAGGGCTTCTGGGTCGCCATGCGCACCAGGAGGAAGGCCGGGTTGTTGTAGGGCGTCAGTCCGCCGTCCATGAAGACGAAGGTCTTCGCCGGGTTGTCCTTGTCCCAGGGCAATACCTCGGGCGCGAAAAAGATGGGGGCGGCGGTGCTGGCCCTGACCAGCTGCCAGAGCGGGATCCTGAGGTTGCAGTCAGGACGGGCAGGGTCGTTGTACTTCCCATCGGGGTTGCTGCTGATGGGCCACGGCGAATCGGTCGTGACGTTGCGGGTGACGACGAGCAGCAGGCAGCGCAGGTTTTCAGGGAAGAGATTCGTGTGCTCACCGAACTGCTTCTGCAGCTCCTCCGCCAGGGGCTTCGACTCGTACAGATTGCGCAGCCGGAACAGGATGAACGACTTGTCGAACATGGCCGGGCCGGTCTGCTTGTAGAACGTGAGCAGGTCCCGGGCGCTCATGCCCCTCGCCAGCCCCGCCGCGATGATGGCCCCGGTGCTCGTTCCTCCGATGTAGTCGAAGAAGTCGCACAGGCGGAAGGCCGCGCCCCCTCCAGTCGCCTTCGCCAGCAACTCCTCCATCCGGATGAGCACTTCCAGCGTGAGCACGCCGCGAATGCCACCTCCGTCGAGCGAGAGGATCTTCCTCGGACGCGGTGCACCCTTGAACCTTGCTTCCAGATGGCCCCATCGAGACATTGGCATCGGTTCCTGCTCCTGTCGGCGTTTCGGCTGATTCCAGCAGCCCGCGAACGATGGACCGAACGAATGGGAATGACAATCGTTAGCGAATTGACTGAACCGCTGACCCAATCCGTGGCACCATTCGTGGGTCCGCACTCGAGACCAACCCTGGGGGGAATGTATGGCCAAGAAGATCTTCATCAAGGGAATGCGGGTCGTGGAGTGGAACTCCCCGGAGCTGGCCGACATCGTTCGGAGCTGGCCGACCCGGTAGAGCCAGGCGCCAGGAGTTCTGGTCCCGGCGCGCGTGCCGTGGGCGCCGCCGGGGTCAGGCCTTTGGAGGCAGCAGGGCCTTCAGCTCGTTGAGTACCGCTGTCAGCCCAGCCCGGGGGGCTCCCTCTGGCTGGAGCGCCACCGCCACCTCGAGGTCCGAGAGGGTCGATTCCAGCTGCCACTCCTTGGCGCCCTCATCCCGGATCTCGTCGGCCAGACTTCGTGCCTTCTCGACATCTCCCGAATCGAAGGCGGCACCCAGCAGGGTCGGCTTGAGCCACTCGTCCCCTGTGCCGCCCTGGCGCTTGCGTTCGCAGGCCAGCGTGACGCCGTGGGCGATGTGGGCGGCCTTCTCCTGGTCTCCCTGTCGGTTCCTCAGCCGCAGCAGCCGGGGCAGGTTGGAGGAGCAGTAATACTCGTTCAGGTCGAGCCACATTCCGCGCTCGTAGTTCTTGATGGCCTCGGCCAGGAAGGTGGGGGCCATGGCCGTCGCTCCGGCGGCGTTCTTGATGGCCTCCTGGTAGCGCTTCTTCCACCGGCCTCCGAGCAGGCCCCTGCGCTCGGGCGTCTCGCCATGCTGCTTGATGAGGCTCTCGAGCGCGGCGATGGCGGCTGCATGGTCGCCCTGCTTCGAGACGGCCAGGCTGCGCTGCTCCTGGACCAGGGGGAGCTGCTGGATGGAGGGTGGCAGGGCGTCGATGAAGGTGACCACCTGCTGCCAGTTCTTCGGAGCGCAGTCCCGAAGCAGCAGCAGCAGCTCCATCGCGACGGGCGTGCCCATGGGCCTGCCCACGTACTGCTGGGCAAGCTCCTCACTCTTCTGTGCCCGGACCTTGGAGTCGACGTTCAACCGGATGGCGTTGACCTTCTCCTCGAAGGCGGCGAGCTGCAGGAGGTACTCCTTGAAAGCCGTGCTCCGCTCCAAGGTGAGCTCGGGGAACCCCGCCAGCTCGTGGCAGGGCGTGGCGGAGTCACGCAGTTCGAGGAGCTTCTCCCGGAGCGCCTGCTGGATGGCGGGGACGGCGCTGTCGGGGACGGTGCCGTCGGGCAGGGGGAACGACACGCGGCGCATCTGCGCCACGTCGAAGGGCGGGCGGGCCCAGTCGGCGGCGATGAGCACGCAGCCCTTCTTCTTCGCCGCGTGTCGGATGCCCACCTCGTAGAAGACGTTGGCGTTGGGGATGCTGAGGTCCGCGACCACCAGGTCGGACAGGGCCAGCCGCTCGATCATCTCCCGGATGATGGAGGCTCCGAGATCCTGGTCCGCGCGCACGGCCGTGTAGCCCAGTTGCTCGAGGAGCGGCTTGAGCGCGAGCGTCCACAGCCGGTCGAAGTCGACCTCGCGAGGCTGCTGGCCGATGGGAAGGCTCGTCTCCTTCTTGCCATACGGCATGACCATGAAGCAGATGGGCAGCGTCATACGGGCAGGTCTCCGGTAGGTGAGTCAGCTCTTCATGTCTTCACGGGCCGGCGACTCAGCTCCAGCTCGTGGGAAAGCTCGAGGATTGTCCCGTTCTCGTGAACGACCTTCTACTTCTTTGAGGGGCACCACACGAAGCGCGGAAGAGGCACGGAAGCGGGGGATTCTCACCCGCTTCCCTCCCTGTCCTATCCGACCCCCGGGGAACCTGCCTGCGCTTGAATGGGCTGGGCTCGTGCCGCCGCGGCCAGGGTCCGCAGCAGCTGCCGGAGTTCGCGGAGGGACATGGACGCGAACCGGAAGGTGCCGGCCTGAAACGCGGGTGCGGCGCGGTTCGGCGACGCCGGACCGATGGCCAACGCGGAGTCACTCATCACCGAGCGAAGGTACGGCTCGTCGGTCCGGTCATCGATAAGGAACACGACCCGCTGCAGCGGCACGAGGTTGACCAGCTCGCGTATCTCGAAGATGCAGCCGGCGTTTCGAGGAGAGAAGCCTCGCAGGTCCATGAGCACGACATCGCTGTCTTTCACGAGGCGGGACAGGACCATCTTCCACGTATCGTCGTAGCAGAAGAAGTCGTTGACCTGGAACCGACCGTCACGGTCGGGCGCCGTGTCCATTTCCGTCATCCGCCGCTCGAGCGTTCGTGGGCCATCGATGAATCGGCGTGAGAGCTTCCCGGAGATGAAGTCGAGGAACTCATGCGGCTCCACGGTTGTCTTTGCGAGATCCGTGCCCGCGATGAGCTGGATGCTGCCAACGCGTCTCCAGTGCTTCTGGAGCGCATCGAACAGGCGCACACTGTCTCTTCCAATGGAGAACGAGCGGAGCAGCAGCAGCCTGGAACTCTTCTCAAGGGGCGTACCACCGACGAGCCCGGAGAATCCGATGCGTACGCAGGCGTGGAAAGCGGCAAGTGCTACGACGCCCGCCAGCACCCAGGCGGGATGGCTGAACGCGATGTTGATGGAGTAGGTGGCCGTGAAGAGCAGCCAGATGCTGCCGAGCGTCAGGGACTCATCGCTGAGGCGCCTGGCTTCATATCGCCGACGCAGCACGGCGAGCACGAGCCCACCGAACAGCGCGAACACCGTGAAGCCAATCACGAGGAGGGCGATGATGGTGCTCCGCACCTCGAGACCCACCCTTTCCCCCGCGGCGAACGTTGGTTTGAAAAAACGCGTGCTCATGGCAAGCGACATGGCTACGGCACTGCCCAGCACGGCCACGAACAGGAACGACAGCACCAGCGGGCCGACCGCGCGCACCCGGCGGCTGAGATATGTCAGGAGCACGAGGGTGGTGGGAAGGTTGATTAGCGCCCAGAGCGTCGCGATCTGCCTCCAAGTCAAATCCGGGCTTCGTTGCAGGCTGAGCATGCCGAGCACCATCAGCACGGTGAAGTAGACGGCCGTGGTCACTGCCTTCGCGCTACGAACGGAGGCGGCCACCACGCCAATCGTCAGGACGAGTGGCCAGAGGTTGAGCCAGAACAGCATCGTGAGCCGGAGGGGAAGTACCTCCAGGCCCAAGGAGGCTATTTCCGCCAACGCCAGGATGAGTGCGTAGACACAGGCCGCCGCTGTGTAGACCGCTGCGACACGCCACGGCTCCACCAGCAGGCGCCGAAGCAAGTGCTCCGCATTCGCATGCGCAGGCTTCGAAGACCTGTCGTTCAGGTTGACGAGAGCGCTCGCTGGCGCTGGGAGTTCACCTGGCGGCGGCTCGGGCGCAGGCTGCGTGGGAGGGGTATTCGTGACATGCGTCTGGCGGGCCATCGAGTTGCGCACCGCGCGGCGGTACAGCGCCAGCAGCCCGACGCTGATGGGCCAGGTGAGCACGGCGGCGAGGAGGAGGGTGAGCGTCAGGTTTCCCGTCATCAACCGGGTCACTGCATCGACACTGTCAGACACGACGAAGCTCCCTTCTCAGTCCCGTGGTTGAGGACCGAGACTCTTCAGCGTGCGGAGGGGAAGGGGGCTCCGTTTCCCACCAAAGAAGGTCCGGCCGGCATGGCCTGGATGGTGGATGGTGTGACCTCGTGCCATGAAGGGGCCCCCTGGAGGCGCGATGGGGCATGCAAGCGCCTCAAGGGTTGAGCACATGGGAAGCCATCCCCCTCCATCCAGGAGGATAGGGATGGGTGCAGGCCGACGCTCTCAAGTCGAGGTTGCTCCGTTGCCAGCTTCCAGGCCCCCCCGTCCGAGCAAGGCCACGTCGTGCGTCCATCCCGCCCGCACCCACCCGGCGACTCGAGCTTGGAACTCGACGGGGTATGGCGGCTTCGGTTTCAACATCGTTGGGCCCCTCTCCCACGGTTGAACGGACTCAACGAGAGCGGAGCCACTCCACTCATACCGCTCCCCCTCGGGAGAAAGCACCTTCGCGCTGACGCGGACGTTGGGTAGAACCGAGCCGTGATGCCACCCGAGCAAGTCACGGTCCTGGAGCTCATCTGGTCCCACTACAAGCAACACGGGGACTGGCCTCCGAAGGCGCGCTTCGCGGTCCAGCTTCGCCATCAGGGGCTCGAGCTGGACAAGCTGGCGGCGAGCGCTTCCTGGCTTTCAGTAGACTCTGAAAAGGTCAGGGCCGGCTTCGCAGCCCTGGTGACGCTGCCCGAGGTGCGGCATCTTCTGGAACCCCTTCCCAGCTTCCTGCGGCTTCTGGCCCGGCGCTTCCTTGAGCAGGCGGACCCCGATGAAGGGCTGGATGCTCCCAGGCCCCGGGTGGAGGCCGCGGAGTTCTTTGCGCTCTGGAGGGAGCCAGCCCATGCCGCGATGGCGGCGCGGCTCATCGAACGCTTTCTGGGGTGGTACGTGAGCAGGGCGGGGTCCCTGGACTCCGACACGTTCTACTTCATCCCCGAGCTCCGCAACCTCCGTTATGAGCATGTGGGGTCCATCGATGACTTCATGGCGCTCCAGCCCGTGCGCCACGGCTGGGTGAGGCATGAGCCGCAAGGAGTACACCTCGAGTTGCTGAAGGCGGTCCATGCGTCCGTCCAGAAGACGGGCCGTTGGCCGAAGCTGGTGCGGTTCACAATCGAGAACAGGGACACGCTCGGCTTCGTCCCAGAGCTCGTGGACGAGCTGACGCCCGCTTTCATTCGTCAGGAGTCCCTGGGATACGGAGTGCCCCGGCGGATTGCCCTGACGAGTCGCGCGCTGCCGTACGTGGAGGGCGAGCCCGGGCTGGCCCTGGCCGCCAGCATCGTCCGAGCCATAGGCGAGCTCTGGTTCGATGCCGCATCCCCATCAGACAAGACATTCACCATCGAGCAGATTGCCGCCAAGCTACGACTTCCCGAGGCCCGGGTGCTCTCCGTGGCAAGGCTCCTCGAAGACCAGCCCTGGGGGTGGGGGAACCCCGGGGGAGCGGATGACTCGGGCTGGTACGTGATGGTTCATGAAGACGTCATCCAGCACTTCATCGGGGTGCAAAGCTGGAAGGAGTACGTCGCCATCCGGAGCAAGCACTGCCCGGGGTATGAGCTCGCCCAGCAGCAACTGGACCTCGACGCATCCTTGTCTCCCTCGGAGAATGCGGCTGCGACGGTGAGCGAGGCTGTCCTGGATGAGCGAGCCGTGCGTCAGCGCAAGAAGGAGCCACCTGGAAGAAGGACCGTCACCGCCCGGCCCAAGGTATTCCTGGGCCACGGCCATTCCCCCGTGTGGCTCGTCTTGAAGGAGTTCATCCGGAGCGAGCTGGAGCTGGAGCCCGTCGAATTCAACAGCACACCCATGGCCGGACAGCTCACGGTGCAGCGGCTCAAGGATGTCCTGGAGGAGTGCACCCTGGCCTTTCTCGTGATGACGGCCGAGGTCGAGCTGGCGACAGGCGGCGGGCGCCAGGCGCGTCCCAATGTGATTCATGAAATCGGGCTGTTCCAGGGGCGGCTCGGCTTCGACAGAACCCTCATCCTGGTGGAGCAGGGGTGCGCCGAGTTCTCCAACATCGCCGGACTCGGGCACATCCCATTTCCGCCCAACGACATCCAGGCATGCTTCGAGCGTGTACGCCAGGCGGTCCGCAGGTTCCTGCCGGGCCAGGGCGCAGAGTGATTTGACACCGCGCAACGGCCTCAGGAAGGCTCCGCTCCCTCAATAGGGGGACATCTGATGGTGCTGATTCTCGTCCTGGCAGCAGTGGCCGCGGGTGTGGCCGTGTTCGTGATGTCCGGCAACAGGCGCCACACGAGCGACACGCTCTCGTTGGAGGGGAACGCCCCTGCCATGGGAGACCGGCCTCCTCCACCTCCTGGACCCGCCCCCGCCGTGGATGACCTGGATCCGGCCGAGGAACTCGCGTGGACGGCGGCCCTGAGGGACACCCGGGGACCGGCCGTCCCTGCCGTCAGCACGCCCCGGCTCACCTCGCTGCACATCATCGACAACGTGCATCGGTTCCACTTCGTCGCCACGCTCGGTCGGCGGCTCGTCTTCGTCTATCATCCCTACGCGCCCGACAGGCTCGTGGGAGTCGAGCAGGGCCTGGACGAGGATGGGAGCAACACGGGGCCGCTCTTCGACCACCTCGCCGAGCGCGCCATCGCGGCCGGCCTGCTCGACCTTGCGTCGCCGCGCTCCCAGGATGCCTTCCAACCTCACACCCTCCGCACGCCTTCCGTCCACATTCGTGCCCTGTTCGAGGACGGGCGGCGCTGGGTGGGCATGTACGACGCGGAGGCGGTGACGCGACAGGGGCTTCCGGCCAGCCTCCTGGAGCTGTTGCTGGACATGCGTGCGCTGGGCATGCAGATGGTTCCGGATGCCATCAAGTCAGAGGGCGCTCGCCCGCCCCTTCTGCACCTCACCGTCGTGGACCGGGCGACCCAGCCTGGCTCGGGCTTCGACGTCCTCGTGGATACGAAGAATGTCGCCATGATTTCCGTGCCTTCCGAGGGGGGCGGAAAGGCCACGATGTATATGATTGCGCAGTCAGACAGCCGGAAGCTGGTGCAGACCCTGTCTGCCCGTCTCGATGGCCTCATCGACCTCTACCGCGTTCTCGCGCTGAACCCCTTCCAGGGAGAGCGCGCGCTGAAGGATGAGGCGCTCGGGGAGGCGGCCTTCCTGGCGCGCATCGTCATTGGTGAGGGCAAGCAGTTCTGGGCGACCGTCCTCGACCCGGCGGACATCGCGCGGGGGGAGCTGCCTCTCAGGCTCTCCGCGTTCGCGCGGGACGTGCGCACCCTGGCGGTCGCGACGGCATTGGCAAGCGCGGAGGGGCAAAAGGTCGCATCGTAGACGGGTGCCCGCTTCAGCGGATGCGTAAATGTATGTATGGCGTTGGTGCTTCCACACGGGTTTGAAACATTGGCGCCAGGCCCTTTCACGCTCATCGTGGATTGCGCTTCAGCTCCCGCGCGGGAATCCCAGCAACCACCGCACCGGGCGCCACGTCGGCTGTCACCACCGCGCTCGCCCCAATCACAGCCCCGTCACCCACCGTCACCGGGCCGAGAATCTGCGCGCCCACTCCGACGTAGACGTTGCGTCCAATGCGCGGCGCACCCGCCACGCCGGGCTTCGGCTCCACGCTGACGTTCTGCGAGAGGAAGCTGCCCTCTCCAATCTCCACGCCGGGCGCCACCACCACGCCCATGCCGCCGTAGCCGAGCTCCACGCTCGCATGGAGCTCGGCCTCCAGGTCCACGTGACACTGGTGCATGCGCGTGCCCACCGCCGCCACCACATCCGGCAGCACCGGCACACGCCACGTCTTCAGCCGCTTCGCGGCCCGGTAGAACGTCAGCGCCGTCGGACCCATTTCCCCACCATTCTCCGGGCCACGGGGGCCCAGCGGAACTTCGCCCGATACATCGCACGGCCTCTCAGCGAGTTCCGGTAGATGAACAACCAGTGGTGCGGACGCACCGTGTCCGTCCACTCCCGCTTGAAGGGCGCGTCGTCCCCCAGCAAATCCAACTCCGTCACTCCACGGCCGATGCAGTCCTGGATGAGCCCTTCCGTCAGCAACTGCCCCGGGCTCACCTCCGCGAAGCTCTCGTCGTAGCCCGGCTTCATCGCCAGGTACCGGCCGCCGTACTCCAGCCCGTATTGGAACGCGATGGCCTGCGTGCCCAGCCGCAGGTAGTACAGCCCCAGCCAGCCGGCCTTCGCCGCCACCTCCGCCAGGTCCGAGTAGAACGCCAGCCGCTTCCGGCTCTGCGCAATCGCCGTCCCTCGCTGCGCCTTCCAGCCGCTGCGCTCCAGCGCGAAGCCCTCTTCCAGCCGCTCCGCCAGGCGCTCTCCGCCCGTCACCCGCTCCAGCGTCACCCGGCCGCGCTCCTCCAGCCGGCGACGCCGACGGCGCAGCGGCTTGGACTGCCGTCCCCGCTCGCGCTGCCACGTGTCCACCGCGTCCGGCAGCTTCGCGTACGGCGAGCGTGCGCTCTCCCACGTCCCGCAGGGCAGGCCCACCCGGCGCGCCGCCGCGAGCACCGCGAAGGCCGCGCCGCCGTCGGGCACATCCGCCAGCCGCAGCACGTCCCAGCTCGGGTCCTCCATCAGGTGCGCCAGGAACGCGGTCGCCGCGCGGCGCGGGTCCTCCGCCAGCAAGTCGAAGCGGCACGAGTGCTTGTTCGTCAGCGACAGCAACTGCCGCACCGGCATCCCGTACTGCCGTCCCCGCTGCGCGCGCAGCGGCAGCACCGCCACCAGCCGGCCTTCGGCGTCACGCCCCGTCAGGATGCGCAGCCGGCCCTCCGGCGCGAAGTGCCGCAGCCAGCAGCGAAGGAACTCGTGCCGGTAGAAGACCTGGTCGTCCGTGCGCGACACCAGGTCGTTCCACTCCGACTCCAGCGCGTCGAACCCGGAGAGGTCGCGCACCTCGCTCACACGCATGGCCTGGCGCGCGTAGAACAGCGCGCGCCGCCGGGCTCCCGGTGTGGTCTCGTTGTGTCCCGGTACTCCGACTCCGACGCGTGTGCCCGGTGGCACACTCGCGACGCCGGGAGCATCCGGGGTGGGAAGCTCCTCCATGAAAGTCCCTCCTCAGGTTGTCGCGACGCCGCCGGCTCAGTTCGCCGGATCCCCCGCGTCGTCCACCGGTGCGCGTGGCACCGGTGCGTCCTGGGCCGCCTTTTCCCGCTCCTCGCGAGGCCTGGCGTGCCCCCCCTCCAACGGTGGCCTCGGTGCCGCCACCACCTGGGTGTTCGCTCCGGACGCGGGCCTTGGCACCGGCACCGCCACATCGTCGCGCTTCGTCCCCAAGGCTTCGTCGAACACGTCTCGCAGCGGCTGCTGAGCCACCGGCTCCCCCACCTCGGGTTGCGTCGGTGCCGGCAGCGCGGGCGCCTCCTCCGGCTTGCCCGAGCCGAAGCCCGAGAACAGCCAGCCGCCCTTCTGCCGCTCGTAGAGCTTGCGCGTCTCCAGCGCAGCCCGCGCGTGCGACACGCGGCCGCTCACCAGGTCTTCTAGCAGCATCTCGCTCAGCCGGCGCCGCTGCACGCTGTCCAGGTAGTCGAACACCTTCTCCACCTTGCGCGTGACGGACTGCGTGAAGGTCGCCGTCCCCGTGTGCTTCAGCGCCGCGAGCTTCGCCTCGTGCGTGGCCCGCGCCTTCTCGGCCAGGCTCCGCAGCCGCTCCGCTTCCTCCGGAGTCTGGGCACTCAGCGCCAGCCGCGGTAGCGCCACCCGCGCCAGCCCCGAGTCCACCAGTCCGGAGTCCGCGAACGTCTCCAGTGACTCCAGGGCACGCCGCCGCGGCTCGGTCGAGCCCTTCTGCAGGGCCTCCAGCGCCGAGCCCACCCTGTCCAGCGCCAGCCACCGGTACACCCAGTCCAGGCCCGTGCCCTTGATGTTCTGCGCGCCCATGATGCTCACGCTCAGGCCCGGCGGGACTGCCCGCGCGCACGCGTCGATGACCTGGTCGCCCGTCGCTCCCTCGTCGTTCACCGGGATGAGCTGCTCCAGGTACAAGTCCCGGTACGCGTCGCGGAACTTCCGGTGGAACGCCGCCACCTCGCCGTCGTCCGCGCCCGCCCGGGGCAGCGCCGCCTTGAGCCGCGCGTGCACCACCAGCCGCGCCAGCATGTACAGCGCGTGCTCGCACACCTCGTCCTTCGTCGCCGGGGCCAGCACCTCCGGCATCGACGCGTCCTCGCGCACCGGTTCCACGCGCAGCGCCGCGTCCAGCAGCGGCCCCACCTCACGCTCCAGTGCGGAGCGCACCTTCGCCACCGCGACGTGCGCGTCCGGCGTGCTCAGCGCGGACTCCACAGCGGCCACCAGCTCTGGCGTGCGCGCCGCGGCGAGCCCGGCGCCCTTCGCGTACAGCGCCAGCCGCTCGAAGAACTCCCTGGGCGTGGGACGCGGAATCTTCAGCCGCGCCAGCTCGCGTGTGAGGCGCACCTCGGGACGGCCCGCGTCCGCGCCTTCGACGAGGTCCTCCGCGGCCACGACTTCCGTGCGCTGGAGTTGGCGGTCCAGCGCGTCGCGCACGTACTTCTGGAGGCCCTCCAGGTTGGTGCCGATGAGGACGTGCCGGTCCGCCGCCGCGTCCTCCACCATGATGCGGGCGAAGACTTCCGAGCGAGACACGCGGTCCCACCGGTTGTTGATGACGGTGATGACGGCGCGGTCCGGCTGCGTCTCCGGCTCCACCGTGTCCAGCCCGGTGCGGCGCCAGTTGTTGAGGAAGCCCGTGCGCTCGTTGGCCGAGTGGCCGTTGATGAAGGTCAGCTTCCGCCCGCGCACCTTCGCGCTCGGAAACACCTTGAGCACGCCAATCTCCGGCTGGACGTGCTCGGCCATCAGCGCCAGCGCATACGAGCGCGGCACGCCGAGCTGCTCGCCCAGCGTGGCCACCAGCGCCATGTTGCGCGGGTGCTCGCGGTAGGGGAACAGCGAGAGCAGCTCCTCGGGAATCAGCTCCGCCTCCCACCACGCGCTGTGGTGCAGCGCCGTGCCGCCGTCCTTCGCGGCGCGCTGGAAGAGGGGCAGGAAGTGGTCCTCCGTGGTCACCACCTTGCCGCCCCTGGGCATGAACTTCGTGATGACGGTGGCCACGTCCATGCCGGCCGGGCCCTGGATGTCCTCGTGGTCCGGGTACGCGTTGGTCAGCGTGGCCACGTCGTCCTTCATCCAGTCGTTCTGGAGCAGTTCCACGAAGTTGGGCTGCAGCGCCATGCACTCCCAGAGGAAGACCTCCGTGCCCAGGCGCGCGCCCAGCTCCACCATGTCCTTCTGCTCCCAGATGGTGGCCTTGTCGTAGGGACGGAAGATGAAGAACTCCGTCGGCGTGCCTCCCGGCGCGGAGTGCACGAACATCGCCTCCGAGCCCGTCGTCTTCGCGAACACGTCGAAGCCCATGCCGGTGAAGAGCGCCGCCTTCAGGCGCTCGGTGCCGGACTTGCCGCGCGTGCCCCAGCCGCCGATGCACAGCGGCACCTGCGCGCGCGCCTTCCGCACCCGCTGCCGCTTGACGTACGTCTCCCCCAGGAAGACGGTGAACAGCGCCGCCGTGAAGATGCCGAGCGCGGCGATGCCGTTGCCGCCACCGCCGAGGAAGTAGCCCTCGCTCTCCATGATGCGCTCGGTGAGCAGCGCGAGGATGCCGCTCTCCAGCCCCATCAGCGCGGGCGTGTGCAGCCGCGGGCCCTTGCCGTCGTCCGGTTCTCCGAAGAGGGTGGACAGCGGGCCGGGCACCGGCGCCTGCGACTCGTACGGAGAGAAGTGCACGAGGACGCCGAGGTCCTTCTCCACGTGCTCCACGAAGCGGCGGCGCTCGCGCGGCTCCTCGCCCTGAAGCGACGAGAGGCGCAGCGCCGACAGCTGGCGGTAGTCCTTCGTCACGCGCAGCCGGTTGCGCAGCCGCCGCGCCAGCGAGGGCGGAGGCACCAGCACCGTGGTGCCGTGGCTGCTGAACAGGTGCACCTTGCCGTTGGCCCGCAGCGGCAAATCCAACAGGTCATCCACGGTGGGCAGGTGCCGGCCCCAGCCGCCCTGGCTGGCCACGTGCACGCGCTCGCCGGGGACCACCGTCTCGGTGATTTCGTCCAGGTGTCCCGGGTGCGCGCGCAGCGTGCCCGGCATCGTCCGGCCGATGGTGTGCTGGAAGGCCTGGCGCTTGTTCGGCGCGGGCGTGCGCATCTCGTGGAGGATGCGCCACAGCCGGCGCTTCTGCCGGTCTCCCTGCCACAGCGTCAGCGTGCGCTCCGAGCGCTCCGCGTAGAGGCCATACCCGTCCCGCGACAGGTCCGCGAGGATGGCGCCCAGCCAGGCCGGCTCCTCGGGCATCGGCGGCAGCCCGTCCGGCAGCGGCTCCAGCGTCACCTTCGTGCGGCCACCGGGGCGCAGCTTCTCCACGCGCTGAGCCAGGTACCGCGTCCAGGCGAGTCGCGCCGGGTCGGCCGTGCGGCGGAGCACCTGCTCGGCGTTGGCCGCCGTCTCCAGCACGAGCCCCGCCGTGTCCGGGCGCGTCCGCAGCGCGGTGACGGCGTCGGTGAGCCGTGTGTGGGCTTCACCCAGGCTCGGGCCGAGCGCCTCCGCCAGCGCGGCGGCCTGCTCGCACGCCACGCGCAACACGAGCGCGTCGGTGTCCCCATGCAGCACGTCTACCAACAGGGCGAGCACGCGGTCCCGCACCGGCGCTTCCTGGCGCGTGGCCTCCACGGCGGCGAGCACCGCGGCCGTGCGCACGCGGGGCGTCTGTAGTGCGCCATCCAGTCCCGCGAGCTTGCGCAAGAGGGACTGGCCCTCCACGCGCGAGGCCAGCAGGACGCACAGGCCCATGCGCACGAACTCGCTCGGGTCGTGTGAGGCCACCTCGGTCAGCAGCGGCAGCAGGTGCTCGGCGGGGAGCAGCGGCGCGGCGAGCTCCAATGCCTGGCGGCGGAAGAGGAAGTCCTTCGCGGAAGGGTAGGGGCCGCGCATGCGCTGGCGCAGCAGCGCGAGGCCCGCGAGCCTGTCCGTCACCAGCAGCGCTCGGAGTGCCTCCGCCTGGAAGAAGGGGCTCGCGTCCTCGTGGCCCACGAGGCCCGACAGCGTGGGGCCGGCCTCCAGCAGCGTCGCCACCGACGCGGGCTCCTGGAGGGCCAGGGCGTGGAAGCACTCCAGCGCGGCCAGGCGGTTCTGCGCGCGGGGGGCTCCCGCCGCGCGCTCCAGCAGCTCGCTCGCCAGGGACTTCAGTGCCTCCGCGTGGGTGACGCGGGTGTCGTCGTCCAGCCGGCCCAGCGCGCCGGTGAGGCAGCGCAGCGCCGTCTCCTCTTCCTGGAGCAACTGGTGCCGCTGGCGTTCCAGCCGCTCGCGCAGCGCGTCCAGGCCCATCCACCGGTCCAGCGCGCGGAGGTCCTCGCGGCGGTCCTTCCGATTCTTCACCGTCTGGGTGAGGTGCTCGACGAGGACCTGGCGACGTTCCTCCTCGCCCTGCGCCTCGTTGTAGCGGCGGGTGAGGGCGGCGGACTCGGCGTCGACCACGGCGACCTCGGCGACGAGGGACTGCACGGCCTCGCGCAGCCAGAGCGCGTGGCCATCACCGCCGCCGTGCGGGCGCGGGCACGAATCCCGCAGCCGGTGGGCCAGCCGGGCCACAACGGCGCGGCGGATGCGGCGGTGCAGCGGGGGGAGGGCCTCGAGTAGGAGGTCTTCCAGCGGATCAGACGACGGTCGCATGTCGCGGGGAGAGCTATGCACTCCCCCCGGGAGATGCTCCCGGGGACCACCGCCTCGTTGGGCCGAGGACACTTCAGTCGAGCGAACGTCCTGCATCGAGCAGCTCCTCGAACTCCTCCTCGGGAGGAGTGATGTCTCGCAGGCCACGGCCGCCCATCCAGTCCCAGCGCGCGCCCACGGAGAACACGTTCTGCAACCCGAAGGGGTCCGACAGCAGCGCCCGGTCTTCCGCGAAGAGCATCAGCCGGTTGCCAGTCCCCGCCCACACGTTCCAATCCAACCTGCCCGCCACCCGGTGCCTCAGGTACGCCTGCGCGCGGTGCTCGTCCTGCATGCGGTACGTCAGCTCGTAGCCCAGCTCCGCCCGGGTGCCGCGCAGCGGCCCTCCCAGCAGGGCCGCCCACTTCGCGGCGCCGCCCGCGTGGTCCAGCGTGCCCAGGTCCGCGTTGGTGGTGGCGAACGTCCCCAGCGAGCCCACGTGGTCCTGGAAGGGCTGCCAGCGCAGCGTCAGCTTCGGCATCAGCCGGCGCGGGTGGTCCTCGCCGTAGCGCCAGAAGACGCTCTGGTCATACCGGTCCGCATCCACCGCCGAGCCGCCGTGCGACGTCTCCACCGCCAGACCCAGCGAGGGCACCAGCCCCAGGTCCGGGCTCAGCCGCACCCACCGGTCCACCGTGGCCCGGCCGCGTGCGCTCCAGCGCAGCGTGTCCTCCACCGACTGCGTGAAGAACGCGCCGTGCAGGTTCAGCCGCAGGCTCAGTGGCAGTCGCGTCAGGTAGAGGTTGGTGTTTGCGCCGAACACCGTGGGCTGGCCTACCGGGTAGCGCGCCTCGGGCTCGAAGCGCAGCCACGCGCGGTCCTCCACCAGCTCGCGGCGCAGGCCCAGGCGCACGTCCATGCCCGAGCGCAGCGGGCGCCCGATGACTTCGCCCTCTTCGACTTCCTCGCGGCGGAAGGCCAGCTCCGCGGAAATCATCCCCAGGCCGTGCGGCGCCTCCGCGGGCGGCACGCCTTCGGGCAGCAGCGACAGGCGCGGCGGCAGCGCGGGCCATGGCAGCGGCTCCAGCCCGGAGGACGCCTGCTCCCACCAACGCCCCGGCGCCGCAGCCGGCGGCTCCGTCACGCCCAGCTCGACGCGCACCAGCGCCTCGCCCTCGGGGGACTCCAGGCGCACCTGGTGCGGGCCCTTGCCGGGCAGCAGCAGCCACGTCTCACCCGCGCGGCCCACTGGACCGGCGAGGCCCGTCACCGTGGGGTCCGCGTCCTCCGGCAGGCCCAGGCGCACCGGCGGGCCGTCCTCCGTGCCTGCGCCGCCCGTGCCGTCACCGGAGGGCACCACCACGCTGGACAGCAGCACGTGCCGTCCGGCCTGGGGCGACACCGCGCGAGCCTGGATGCGCAGCGCGCCCGGCCCGAGCACCGTCATCACCACCGGCGTGCCCGGCTTGCTGCGCAGCAACGTCAGCGGCTGCTGCGACGACAGCGCGGCCTGTCCACCTGCCACGGACGGGTCCACGAAGCGCACCAGGCCGAGGGCCGGCGTCGCGTTGCGCCCGTGCAGCACCTCCACCTGGTGCCGGCCGCGCGCGTCCAGCACGAAGGTGAGCAGCGCCGTCTTCCCGTCCTCCACCTGCTGCTCCACGACGGTGCGGCCGTCCACGCGCAGCGCGAAGGTGCACGGCGGCCGGGGGCCGTCCACGCCCACGCGCGGCGTGGAGCCACACAGCACCTGCGCACCCACGGGACGAGGCTCGCGCACGTCCATGCTCAGCACGCGCGAGCGGCCCGAGGGCAACAGCCGGCCCTGCTCCAGCGGCCACGGCGGCGCCAGCAGCGCCTTGCGCACCGTGTCTCCCGTCTCCGGCTCTTCCGGGTCACCGTCGGCGAGCGCGTCCAGCAGGCCCGCCGCCTGCTCCGCGTCGCGCAGCCGCTCCCAGTGCGTCCAGCGTCCCGCCAGCGCGCGCATGTGGCGCACGCGCGGGTGGTCCGCCCAGCCCTCGAGCTGCGCGGCCAGCGCGGCGCCCAGCGGGGCTCCGCCTTCGCTCCACGCCTTGGAGGAGGACTCCAGGCGCTCCAGCAGTCCCAGCGCTTCCAGGCCCACCTGCGGCAGGCCCGTCTCGCGGTACAGCGCCACCAGCGCGAGCGCCGCCGCCTCGTCCTGGCCGGACGCCGCCAGCCAGCGCGCGCGCAGGTAGCGCTTCGCCACCGTGCCGGTGCCGTCGGCGGTCAGCGTTTCCAGCGCACGCTTCGTGCCCACCTCGCGCGCCTTCGCCACGCGCGCCGTGAGGTCTTCCTTCTCCGCGCCCGGGAGCACGGAGTACGCGGGCGACATCAGCGTGGGCGCAGTGATGGCCTGGCTGAAGCGCACGCCCTCGCGCGAGTCGTCCTGCAGGCGGCCCAGCAACGCGAGCAGCCGCCGGGACTGCTCCGGCGACAGCCTCTGCTGGTCCTTCATCAGGGGCACCAGGTCCGCGCGGGCGAAGCCGTCTTCCTGCAGCGACAGCAGCAGCTCCGCGCGGGCCAGCCGTGGCTCCGCGTCTTCTGGCGCATCGCGCAGCCGGCGAGACAGCGTCAGCAGCGTGTCCATGGCCGAGGCCCCCGCGAGCGCCACGGCGGGCGCCACCGCGTCGAGTGAGCCCGCCGCACTCCGGCGCACCGACAGTGAGGCGACGAGCGACGGGGCCTTGCCCTCCACCTCGAACCACACCTCGCGCGCCAGCGGCGGCAGCATCACCACCGCGGACACCGGCGCGGCGGACGTGCCCTCCGCGCCCTCCAGCGCGTGGTGGCTGGAGCCCGCGCGGCCCGGCATCAGCACCAGCTTCTGCGGCCGGCCCACGTCCGTGTGCAGGCGCAGCGTCACCGGCTTCGACACATCCCCGAGCCCGCGCAATTGCAGCCGCACCGGCGTGGGCAGCTTCGCGTCCGGCACCAGGAATCGCACCGCCTTCTTGCCCACGCGCACCGGCCACTGCGTGCGGATGTAGCCGACCTCCGCCACCGCGCCGGGCGTCCCGGTCGGCGGCAGCGAGAGGAAGGCGCGCGCGTCGGCTCCGCCCTCCAGGCGCACGGTGTGGTCACCGGGCGGCAGGGCAATCTCCACGGGCTCCACCGCGGCCAGAGGCAGCAGCGGGAAGGCCTGCTCGCCGACGCGCAGCACCATCGGCGTGCCCGCTCGAGATGGGGCGACCACGTACGCGCGCAGCAGCGTCGGCGCCTCGGCGGGGCCGGTGGCGTGCACGTGGGTGGTGGCTCCCGGCGTCAGCGGCCAGAGCGCACCGCCCGCGGGCGTGCCCTCGTCGTCATCCATGGCCTGCACGTCCAGCCAGCGCGTGGGCAGCAGGGTGGGGGCGTCCTCTTCCGGCGTGGGCGTCACGCGTGACCACCGGCTCGCACGCCACCATGCGGAGCGGTAGCGGCGGCGAATCTCCTCGGAGAGCGGCTCGGCACGCCATGCGAGTTCCAGCGCGGCCAGCTCGCGGCTGCGCAGCGGGTCTCCCAGCGGGAGCCGCGACACCAGCCCGGCGGCCTCGGCGGCGAGCCAGCCCGGCTCCGGGAAGGACGGCGCCGTGCCCAGCAGGGCGTGCGCCTCGTCCGTCTGCCGCATGTCGAGCAGCATCCGCGCAGCGCGCAGTCGCAGGTGCCAGGCCAGGGGCGTGGGGGCCGCCTTGCCTTCCAGCGCGCGAAGGGCTTCCACCGCCTCCGGCACCCGGTCTCCACTCGCCTCGTCCAGCGCCACCAGCGCGCGGAGCAGGGGAGACAGGTCCTTCGTGTCGGTGACGGCGGTGAGTCCGGCATCTCCCGAGGCCAGCTCCGGCGCGAGCACGACGAGCTGACGGCGCAGCAGCGCGGCGCGCGGTGAGGCCTCCGCCTTCACCGCGTCCCACGCCTTGCGCGCGTGGTCCACCCAGGTCGCCTCGTGCGCCAGTGCTTCGCCCAGCTTCGGACGGCGCGACACCACGCGGGCGCGGAGGAGCACGCTGCTGCCGTCCCAGAACACGCGGTAGGCGTGCTTGCCCGGGCGCAGTGCGACGCGCACCTCGTTCTCGATGCCGACCCGCTCTCCCGTGGGGAGCAGGCGCGGCCGGCGGTCCTCGGGCAGCGCAACGTCGGCCGCGCCCTCCACCCAGGCCGGCTCCGGCGCCACGTCGGCGAGGGCCAGCGTCGCGCCCTCACTGCGCACCTCCACCGCGACGGGCGGCGTCTCCGTGCCCTGCAGCACCGGACGCACCTCCAGCGCGAGCACGCCGGGGCCTTCCAGCTCCACGGCCCAGCTTCCGGTGCCCTCCTCGGGGCGCACCCAGGGCGCGTCCATTCCCTCCAGCGACACCTCCGCGCCGGGCGGGCGGGGACGGGAGACGCGCAGGCTCGGGCCGCGCAGCGGGGACACCTGGGTCCACTCGCGCAGCGCCGCGGCCTTGCGCCAGTCGCGCAGGGCGGTGCGCAGCGGCGCGCTCTCCGGCACGCCCTCCGCGAGCGCGGCCTCCAGCTCCGCGTCCAAATCCAGCCGCGTGCGCAGCGACGCCTGGAAGGGCAGGGGCGGGCGCGAGCCCTGGCCGTCCACCCAGCGCAGCAGCGCCTCGCGCATGGCCTCGTCGGTGTGCGTCGTCTCGAAGGGCGTGGGACGCTCCACCCAGACGCGGCCGGGCTTCGTGGCCGTCACCACCCAGATGCTGCCCGGGCCCATGGGCTCGGCGAGGTACCAGCGGCCGGGCTTCTCCGGCACGCCTTCCTCTTCCAGTCTCAGGTGCGAGCCCTGCGCGTCCGTCGCCACGGGCACGCGCACGAAGCGCAGCGTGCCGGGCGCGCCGGTGACGCGGGCCACGTCCAGCGGACCCAGCCACAGCGCGGCGCCGCGCTCCGGCCCCACCTCCACGGCACCCGTGACTTGCGGAACCCCGTCCGGCACGTACGGCGCGACGGCGCGCACGTCCGCGGTGGGAACGGGGGCGCGCACCGGGCGCGGCTCCCAGCTCAGTCCTTCCACCGAGCGGAGCGCCTCCGACGGCGAGGCGGCGAGCACTGCCACCGGCAGCAGGGCGACGAGCCCTGCCAGCGAGACGAGACGGGTGCGGCGTCGAAGCGGAAACATCGGCGCTCAATCCTCCAAGGGTGCGAACAGCACGTGCCCCAGCCGCGCCAGCCGCTCTCCGGAGGAGAGGGACTTGCGGGCCTGGGCCGACAACTCGAGATGGAGGAAGCGCGCGCAATCGTAAGCCTGCAGCAGCCGACCCTGGGCGTTCTGCGTCCCGCCCAGCACCTGCGTCCCTTCCGGGTACAGGCGCACTCCCTCACCCCACAACTTCACCAGCCGCTTCGACACCCGCCGCGCCCACGTCGTGGGCTCGCGCGTGCCGGAGCTGACCACTGCAATCAAAGACTTTTCCCGCAGCCCGCTCTCCGCCTTCGCGGTGCCGAAGCCGTGGAGCTGCACCACGCGCGGCGCGGCCAGCGTGCGCGCCACCTGGTTCGTCACCTCCTGGAAGAGGTGGTCCGGGTTGTGCGCGACGTCCGCCGGGTGCTCCGGGTCCTCGGGCGTCTCGCCCGGGCTGCCGTGGTAGCGGTGCGCGGTGGCCGTCATGAAGATACGAGGGCGCTCGCTCTTGAGCCCACAGGTGAAGAGCCCGACGCCGATGCCCTCGGTGCCCTTGTCGAACCAGGGATGCGGCACCTGCACCACGTCGTCCGTGGCGGGCCCGGTGCGGATGACGTAGGCGCCCGCGCCGCGCAGCCGCTCGGGCTTCTCGCGCAGCACCCAGAAGGTGTCATGCTTCCCCTGCCAGACCTCCAGGCGGAAGCCCACGGAGGAGGCCAGCTTCTCCGCACCCGCGGGCAGCGTCGTCGCTTCCGGCGCGGCCTTCAGCAGCGCGGGGAGCAGCTTCGCGAAGGCGGCGCGCTCCTCCAGCGTGGTGGGGTGGAACTTCACGTCGGCCAGCTTCGGCCACAGTCCGGCGAAGCGTGCGTCGGGGGCACAGCCCTTGATGGGGCGGACCGGCGGGGTGGCGTCGTCCGCCTCGGAGGCGGAGGTGGCCGCTCCGTCCGTGCCGGACTCAGTGCCCACGGTTTCCTCGTCCTGTTCCGAAGTGCTTCGCGGCGCGGTGCGCGTGGGCTCCTCGTGCTTGGAGACGGGCCTGTCGACGGGCTCGGACGCCATGGCGAGCGGTGCCAGGCCGGGCGCCGCCAGGACACCCGCCGCCAGCCAGCGCGCGGCCCCTCGGAACAGGCAGCGGCTCACAGCGCGTCCTCCAGCTCCCAGCCCGTGCGGTTCCACTCCTGCGTGGGCTGCTCGCTGCTCTCGTGGCCGAACATGAAGAAGCGCGTCCACAGCGGCGCGTCCCCCAGGCCCTGCGGCACCACGCGTACGTGATGCAGGCCCGGCGCCAGGTCCTCACCCAGCGTCACCGACACGGTGCGCGCGTACCAGCGCGCCTGCGGGCGGCCCGCGGGCGTGGCCGGTGCACGCGAAGATGCCGGCAGCGGCAGCACCCGCTCCGCGCGGGTGACACGGGGCAGCAGCACGCCACTTCGGCGGTGGGGCTGGCCGTTGTCCAGCGTCACCGACAGGCGCTGCTGCGGGCCGCTCTCCGGCTGCTGCGTGTAGACGACGATGTTGACGGTGACGGCGCCCGGGCCCGGCTTGCGCACCGGCACGCTCAGGCCCTCGCCGTTCATCCGGTACACGGTGCGGGCGCCCAGCCCGCTGCCCGCCACCGGCGGCCGGTTCAGCGTGGCCGTCAGTCCCTCGACGGTGGTGCGCAGCATCACCTCGTGCTCACCCGGCGGCAGCGGCGGCAGCAGCTCGCGAGCGCGGGTGGAGCGCAGCGTCCAGCGGTGCACCGGCTCTCCGTCCAGCACCACCTCGACTTCACTGCCCAGGCCCTCGGCGCCTTCCAGCGACAGGCGCAGCTCCGGCCGCGACGGCGAGCGCACGTCGAAGTGCGTGCGCACCGCGCGCCCCGGCGTCAGCAGCGTGGACAGTGCGCGCGTCGCGTCCGCGGCACCCTGCACCGGCTCCAGCACCTCCTGCGTGTCGGGGCTGCCCAGCGGCTTGAGCACCACCGTGGTGCCCGAGGGCGCGGACACCGTCTCCAGTCCCTCCGGCTCCAGGCGCACCTGGCTGAGCAGCTCCAGCCGTGCCCCGCGCCGGGTCAGCTCCGTCACGTTGGCCGGGCGCAACGGGTACCAGGTCCGCCGGTCCAGCGGCGCGTTGCGCCAGCGCACGCCTTGAAGGCCGTCATCGAGGTACGGCGCCAGCCCCGCGAGCCCGCCCTGGGGCTGCAGGAAGGTGGAGAGGAACACCGCCGTCGGCTTCGACGCGTGCAGCCGCACCTTGCGCGCTCCGGCCGGCAGGAACACCCGCGCGCTGGTGGGCACGGACACCGGCATCGGCCGGTCCGTCACCTCACCCGTGCTCGCGCCCGTGGCCGCTGCGTGCGCCTCGGAGCAGGGCAGCAGCTGGCCGGGAACCTGCGGCAGGTCCGCGCTCTCGAAGGTGGCAGGCTGGGCCGCCACGTCCATGCGCGTCTGGTCCATCACCTTGCCGCGTGCGTCCAGCACGGTGAGCAGCAGGTCCGAGGCCTTCTCGCCCGCGGCCCCGGTGACGCCGAGCCGCCGCGCGTCCAGCCGCAGCAGGCGACCCGCGGAGTCCATGTTGGTGTCCAGGTCCAGCTCCAGCGTGGCGCAGCCCGGGCCGGTGACGAACGCCTCGGTGCGGCGCGTGTCGGGGAGCCAGGCGATGCGCGCGTCGGGCTGCGCGATGGGGCGCAGTTCATCCGGCGCGAGCCAGGCACCCGCCGGCCCTTCCACCGTGTAGCGCAGGTCCTCCTTGCCCACGTTGTGGAGGGAGAGCGTGTGCAGGCCCTCCGGCACGTCGAGCACGTGCGACACCGGGGCGCCGCTGCTCAGCGCGGGTAGGTCCCAGGTGTGCTCCGCACCAGTGGGGCCCAGGGCGCGGACCGTCACGGGGCCCGCGGGCGTGGGCGTGCCGCCCTCGGTGTCCGGCGTGGTGCTCCACAGCCACAGCACCGCCTGCGTGGGGCCGGTGACATTGAGGGCCACCGCGCTGCCGGCGCCCAGCCGCTCCTGCGCGGACTCGGCCACCTCCACCAGCGGCAGGCGGAACGGGGTGCGGTAGACGGGCTCGATGAAGTAGTCGGTGCCGGCCTCGCCCTCGGCGCTCAGCCGCTCCCACTTCTCCTCCGCCAGCTTGTGCCGCGTGGCCGCGGACAGCTTCTCGAAGGGGAGGAAGGTGGTCCGCTCCACGCGCTCCTCGGCGCGCAGGTCGTCCGCGCGCTGCGAGGACAGGAGCGGCAGCCTCCGCTGGGTGCGCACGTACACGCGCACCAGCAGCGTGCCGTGGATGCCCGCCGGCTTGAGGTAGATGACCGCCGGCTCCGGGCGCGGTGGCGGCGGCAGGCGCACGAGGAACTCGCGCTCGTCCGTCACCTGGACGTTGGGGTCCGTGGCGAAGGCGCTCTCCTGCAGCCAGGTGCCGTCCTCCTGGGGCTGGGCCTTGCTCTGCCGCGTGCGCGTGAAGAGGGGCTTCTCCATCAGCACCTGGTCCGGGCCGCGCAAGAGCACCTTGAGGCCGTACTGGTACTGGCGCTCGGGGCCGTAGGTGGTGCCCTCGGGCAGCATCAGGTGCGAGACGACGCGGAGCTCCTCGGCGTCCGAGGGCACCTTCACGCGCATCTCCTCGCCCGGCTTCAGCCGGTAGAAGACGAGCCGCTCGGCACGGGCGAACTTGTCGTCGCGCAGCGCGGTGGTGGAGCCGGCGCTCTTCACCACGCTGGCGCTCGCGGCGTAGATGAGTCCCAGGGTGACGACCAGGCCCACCAGGGCCAGCAGGGCGCGAGATTTCGTCTTCATCGCCGTCCCTCCGAGGACGTCAGCTCGCCGGTGAGCACCACGGGCCTGCGGTGGCGCAGGGCCTCGTCCACGGCCTCCTCCAGTCCGTCGACTCCAGCCACCAGGTCCACCCGCTTCTGCGGCGCCGGGTGCTGCTGGAGGAAGTACACGCCGCGCAGCACGTGCCGCCCCTGCCGCGCCTCCACCACCAGCCAGGGCAGTCCGTACGTCGCGCTGTAGCCCGCGCGCACCGACTGCGTCACCGCGCCGGAGCGGCCCGCCCGGGCCAGCATCCGCAGCTCATGCACGTTCTGCTGTAGCACGTAGCGCTCGGCGCTCGCGGTGAGCGCGGCGAAGCGCTCCTGCAGCGCCGCGGGCACGGGCCGTGTCGACACCTGCAAGCCGGGCTTCAGCAGCGCCTGGAGCGGGGTGTCCTCGGCCGGCGCCGGCTTCGCCAGGCCCGCGAGGGCCAATTCCGAGGCGACGAGGCGAGGGCCGACGAAGGCGCCGCGCAGCGGCTCGGACAGCCACAGCGTGGCGACGCGCGCCCCGCCGAAGGTGCGGGAGAAGGCCGCCTGCGGGCTCGCGTCCGACAAGCCCGCCAGCTCCGGCGAGCCGTCGTGGTAGCGCACGCGCGAGGACAGCCAGCCCAGCGGGCCGCTCTTCGCCAGCAGCCGCTCCAGGTCCGCGGGGCGCTGGTCCGGCTGCAGCACCGGGCCGCCCACGTCCACCAGCACGTCGGCATTCACGGCGGGCCGCCCCGAGTAGCCGCGCACCTGGAGGACCAGGCCGCTCCCCTCGGGCAGCGCGCGGTGCACGGCCTGGTGGAAGGCCTGGAAGGTGGTGCGCAGCTGGCCCTGGGTGGCCGGGTGGAGCGCCTCCGCGGAAGCGCCCGGCATGGCCACCACCAGCGCGCGGCCGCGTGCCTCCTGCCACGCCTCCAGCGCCACGGCGAGCGTGCCCTGCTCACGGTCCGGCGCGGGCACCCCGAAGGCGAGCGTCCCCGCGCCCGGGCGCACCAGCAGCGCCGCACCGGCGCGGCCGGACTGGCCCTCCGTGTCCGTCACCCACCAGCAGGGGCCGCTGTCGGCGCAGCCCTCCACGGGGCGCACCTCCATGCCCATGAGGCCCGCCATGGCCGCGGCCCAGCGCGCGCGCAGCGGCTCCGGCACCGTCGTCCCACCACCGCCCAGCAGCGGCGCGGCCACCTGCTGCTCCAGCACCAGCAGCTCCGCGTCGGAGGGCTGCGGCGCGGCCCCTTCCGCGTACGGCGAGGACTCCGGGGGCGACAGCAGCGCGGCGCGGGCCTGCGCCTGCGTGAGGGGCGCGGGCAGCTCCGGCAGTCCCTCCAGCGCCATCGTGGCCAGGTCATGCGGGTGTGCGCGCAGCACGCTCAGCCGCGCCTCGCCCCAGGACTGGCCGGGCTCGGGCGGGGCCACGTCCGTCACCGTCGTACCGGGCCACAGGCGCTCCAGCGCGCCGGGGACCTGGCCGCCCGGCACATGCAGCTGCGCCTTGCCGGGCGCCAGCGCGGCGTCGGCGCGCACCTGCACGCGCTCGCTCGAGGACAGCGCCACGTGCGCGTTGCGCAGGGGCGCGTCCGGCTCGATGAGGGCGTCACCCGTGGGCAGTCCGGCGCCCACCGTGTCCAGTCCGCTGGCGATGATGGCGCGGCAGCGCACGCGCTCGCAGAGGGCGGCGGCGGCCTCGGCGCTCGGGGCCTCCGTCAGCGGACGAGGCACCTCCAGCACGGGCCCGGGCGCGCCCGGCACCAGCACCGCGGTGTCCCAGCCCAGCTTGCCTTCCACGCGCTCGCGCTCCACCAGCGCGAAGCGCTCGGGCCTTCCAGCGGGCGTGTTGGGCAGCGCGCGCAGCTCCAGGCCCAGCGCCTGGGCGCGCTCGCGCACCGTGCGCTCTCCTTCGATGCCGCCCGACTCCAGCCACGTGCCCACGTCGCGCCACAGCGCCACGTACTGGCGCAGCTCGCTGTTGCGGCGGCGCAGCGGCACGCCGCTGGCGTCGTTCTCACGCGCGGTGGCGCGAGCGAGCGCCATGACGCCCAGGGGACTCTTGTCCAGCCCCAGCCCCGGCGCCCGCGCGGTGAGCTGCTCCGCGGGCAGCGCGGTGGCGGGGCGCGGCTCCACCAGCGACAGGCCGAAGCCGACGAGGCTGCCCACGAGGAAGCCCGCCAGCGACGTGTGCACCGTGGCCAGCATCACCCTCGCCACGGCCTTCTTCTGGAGAATCTTCACCGCCAGCAGCGTGGGCACCAGGTAGCCGAAGCCGAACAGGTCCGTCACCTTCAGCCCCGGCACGCGTCCGCCCAGCGCCCAGCCGATACCCCACTTCACGACGAAGCCGAGACAGAAGACGAGCACCGTCTTTCTGGGTCCTTCCAGGTTGAGGGTGCGCAGGCCCGGCATGGCCAAGAGCGCGCGGGTGCCACCCACCAGCAGCAGCACCTCCAGCAGCGTGGCCACCAGCTTGGCCGGCTCCAGCCACGTGAGGGCGAGCAGCGCCGGCACGAGGATGCCGTTGAAGTCCCAGCCGTAGTTGAGGTTGAAGCGCGCGGCCAGCAGCGCCGTGGTGAGCAGGATGATGTAGGCCTTGGGACTGGCCAGGAAGTCCTGCGCCACGTCCTCGTACATCAGCTCCAGGCTGGAGAAGGACAGGTTGGTGGCAGGCAGCAGCACGAAGCGCAGGAGCGCGTAGGTGAGCACCACCGGCACGCCCACCTGCCACAGCCCGCGTCGCAGCTTCAGCTTCCAGAAGGCGTTGGCCGTCAGCGGCACCAGCACCAGGCCGATGCTGTGCAGGCTGCGGTCCAGGGCGAACGACGTGCCCCACCGCGCATCCAGCCAGCGGCCCACGTGCGGCAGCAGCACCGCCTCGCTGAGCGCGCGCACCAGCACGCTGGAGAGGACGATGGCGAAGAAGCGGTCTCTTCCGAAGAACTCGCTCCACGCTCCCGTCCGGCTCACCCAGGAGGAGAGCCCCAGCGCGAGCGCGTAGGTGAGCATCGCCTCCGCCACGACGGTGACGCCCGCCTCCGGGTGGATGACGAAGACGGAGGCCAGATAGCCAGGGACCACCAGGCCCACGAAGACCCACCCGAACATCTCGGTGAGCAGGGCGAGGATGAGCACGCCAACGAGCACCGCCGCCAGAATGGAGGTGTCGAGGCTGTAGGCCGGAAACAGGGTCAATGTGGAGAAGAGCGCCATGACGTCGCTCCGCGCCAAGCTAAGGAGCCTCTTCTCACCGGCCAGTAACGCCCTCCCGGGGACGTGCGTACCGTCGGCCAGGGAACCGACGGGACACGTCCGACTGCTGGCCGGTGGACAGTGCCACCGCCCGAAGGTGCAGCCGGGAGTCTTTGGGCGCGCGGAAGCGCGTGCGTCAGCGATTCAGCGGCACATGGAGTGCACGCACCGCGCGCCCGGGTGGATCAGAGACAGGCGGTGGAGCTGGCCGCCACGGGGCAGCCCAGGCCGTTGCCCGGAAGTGAGCACGGCACGGTGTCGGCCAGCGCCTGGATGACGGCGTCCGCCGCGGCGCCGGTGCCGCGCAGCGTCGCGGACTGCTCCAGGTGGAGGAAGCGGTCGCTGGCGGAAAGGGCGTCGGCGTAGCAGGCATCCCCGGCGCCATTGTCGATGCGGCCCTGGACGTTGGTGGTGCCGCACAGCGTGCGGTGCTTGCCGGAGTCGTCGGGCGCGTTGCACGAGAAGGCGCGGCGCGGGCCCGCGGGCAGGTGCTGGTTGAGGGCGTCGCGCAGGCGCACGGACAGCGAGCCGGCGCGGTCCGTCGAGGTGCCGTCGCTGACGACAGCGGCCTCGGGGCCGTTGCCCTCCACATCCATGCCGTGGACGCTCACCGCGATGCCGGCCGGGAAGGTGTCGCGCAGGGCGCGGTGGGCGGAGGTGAAGAAGTTGTTGGCGTAGTGCGCGGTGTCGGAGATGCGCAGGCCGGTGGTGCCGCACACGCCGGTGGTGCCGCTGCACGGGCTGGTCGCGGCGCCGGCGCAGCGGTTGGACCCGGTGATGAGCAGCGCGCGGGCGCCGAGCGCCACGAGCTGCTCCGCGCCCTGGCGCAGGGTGCCCTCGTCGGAGTCGGCGTGCGGCGTCTCCAGCCACAAGTCCCGCGCGGGCGCGAGGTTGATGATGAAGGTGCCGCCCCCGCGGCCCGGGGTCGTGTCCGCGAGGACGAGCCAGCCATGGCCGCTGTCGTCGTCACGGTAGGTGGAGAGCGAGTAGCCGAGCTGGGCGAAGTCCAGCACGCGCTCCGCGGAGGCGCCGGTGGCGAGCAGCTCCCGGAAGGCGCGCTCGAAGGCGGTGAGCTCGGTGCCGCCCGGCTCCCGGAAGCCCTCGCTCTTCGCCGCGGTGATGGGCACCGTGCCGAGCCACGTGCGCAGGCTTCCCTGCTGGACGGGCAGACCGGCGGGCAGCGCGCACTGGGTGAGCGGCGCGGGCGACGTCTCCGGCGTGGGAGGGGTGGCCTCGCCGGAGCCCGTCTCCGAGCCCGTCTCCGAGCCCGTTTCTGGCACCGAGGGCACGGAGGTTTCAGGCGTCGTGCCCGAGACCGGCTGGGACGGCGTGGAGGGCGCGGGGGACTCCACGGCACCCGGCGCGTCGGTCGGACTTCCACCACCGACAGCGCCGCCGGTGCAGCCGACGACGGCGAGGAGGAGCAACGAGAGGGCGAGCGAGCGCTTGGGGAAGGTCGTCGTCATTGACGAAACCGAACAGCCGACCGGTGGCGACCATTCTTTCGACCGAGTCCGGCACGGAGCGGGCCACGGGGCGGTCGCCCGCCCGTCCGCCCCACGGCTGGCGGGCCGTCAGTAGAAGAGGCGCGTCGACAGGATGAGGCGCACCGCATTGGCCGCGCGGCCGTTCTGGTCCTGCCGCCGGCCGAAGAGCAGCTCGGAGCCAATCTCGAAGGAGCGCATGGGCCGCACCTTGAGGTTGCCGGAGAGGTAGTGCGTCGTCTCCAGCGTGGTGCTGGGGAGCGACGCGGGCGGGGACACGTCCAGGTAGCCGTAGGCGAACGTGGAGGCGAGCCACTCCGTCCACTGCGGCTCGAGTCCGACGTAGAAGCCGAGCGACGTCACCGGCTCCAGCCGTCCCGGTGCGACGACGACCGCGTCCAGCCCCTGTCCCGTCAGGTCGCTGATGTAGCTGCCCAGGCCGCTGCCGTAGTGGACCTGGGCGGACGCGCGCCACTTCGAGGGCGCCCACGTCCACAGCCCGTTCAGCATGACGCCGCGGCCCAACGCGTTGTCGCCGGTATCGCCTTCGAGCTCGTAGTAGGAGAACCACCGCGCCAGCCCGGCCACGCGGAGGTTGCGCCCCGCGCCGAAGCTCCACTCCAGCGCGGCCGCCACGTCCGGCAGGGGCGTGCGCACCGCCTCCGCTTCAGCGTCGGCGAGCGTGATGTCCGGCTCCGGCCGCTCCAGCGACAGCAGCACGAGCAGCGGCCCCAGCGTGGGGCCATAGCGCAGCATCTCCCGCCGCGCGGCCAGCATGGAGCCCGGCCCCTGGAAGTCGAGCGTGTCGGGAATGGACTCCAGCCCCATGAAGGTGGACCACTTGCGTCCCGTCAGCAACGGGCCGACGGCGGCGTACACCTCGTAGACGCGGAAGTCGCCGCCGCTGGAGCCCTCGCCGTAGAAGTCGCCGGACACGTGGCCGATGAGCGGCCCCAGCCGCGACAGCTTGCCGCCCTCGAAGAAGAGGCGGCTCTGCTTCGCGTTGAAGTTGAGGTTGGGCCCGCGCAGCTGCGAGCCGATGGGGATGGAGGACGCGACGAAGTCCTCCTCGTTGGTGATGGGTCGGAAGTCGTAGTTGAGGTCCACCTTGATGCGGACGCGGAAGGTGACGTAGCCGCGCTTCAGGTCCTCCTCGGTGGCCGGCCCCGTCTTGACCACGATGCCCGTGAGGTCCGGGTCGATGAGGGCGCCCGGGACTTCCTCCGGCTCCGCCTCGGTGGTGGGCGGCTCGGGTTGCTCGGACTCGATGGCCTCCTCGGCCATGGGAGTGCCCCCGTCGGGGGCCGTGCCCGCGTCGGAGGCCGTGTCGGCGGGGCCGGGGGAGGGGAAGGCAAGGGCGCCGTCCGCGACGAGCGACAGGGCGCACAGCACCACCTGGCCGACGCTCCGCATGGGGCCCGCTCCCGGCTTCCGAGGGGGAAGTGGAGGGAGAGGATGCGGAGTCACCGCCGGGGCAGCACCACGCCCCGGGGTGCCGCGAGGCTGTCGACTACTCCTCTGCGCAGTCCATGCGCTGCTCGTTGCGGCGCAGCTCCCTGCGCGTCAGCGAGTCTCCGGACACGGTGAGGCGGGTGACCTCGTCCGCGCTCACCACCGAGTCGCACTCCGCCACCATCGCCGAGCACGAGCGGACGAACTCCACGACGCCGCTCTTGTCGCGGGTGATGTCCGACACGTGGCAGGCGAAGCCCAGGGGGCCCTTGCGCACGTCGCCCGAGAAGCGCTCCTGGCCCACCACGTCCCCGGTGTCGAGCAGCGCCCCCGACTTGTCCGTGAGCGCGAAGAGATAGTGGGTGCGCGTGTACGAGTCGCCGGGCTCGTCCCCCTCGGGCTCGCTGGACTCCTCGTAGGTGAGGACGCGGAGCATCCGGCCTTCCGGCAGCTTGAACTCGTGGGAGTCGGCCTGGAGGGTCGCGTCCTCCGTCTTCGGGCAGGCCAGCTTCTTCGCGGGGACCTTCACGTCGCGCGAGTAGGCGTCGGGCGCGACGAGCTTCAGCAATTCGAGGGCGCGCCCGCCCTCGTCCGCGGGACAGAAGCCGATGACCCACACCCAGAACCCGGGCTTGAGGCCGCGCACGGTGTTGCTCTGGACCAGCGTGGGGAAGCCCTCCGGAACGACGACGCCTCCGTCGGCGAGGAGCGTCTCGAGCTGCTTCCACGTGGGCTCCAGCGACTCCACGTCCGCCTTGTTCTTGGAGCCCTTCCAGATGAGCGCCACGGCCTCCTCGGCCCGCGCCTGGGGCGCCCACGCCAGTGCCAGCGCGAAGGCCGCCACGACGAGCGCGCGCGCAATCACGCCGCCCCACCCGCGCGCTTCAGGGCCTCCTCCACGTACTGGATGCCCCGGGGCGTAATCGCCTTGCCCTTCTTCGTGTCCTGCGCGTAGCCGCTGTGCAGGCGCAGCGCCTTGGCGGCGTTGGGCGCGGCGTACGTGACGCCCAGCTCGCCCCAGAAGCGCGACATGGTCCCCGACGTCACCTCCACGTCCGCCTCCACGGCGCGCGCGAGGTAGAGCGGGATGAGCGAGCGCACGAGCTGGTCCTTCTGCCGGCCCGCGGAGAGCAGCGCCTCGTACCGGGGGTGCGCCTTGAGCGCTTCCACCAGCCGGGCCACCACCACGGACGCGTCCTGCGGCGCGGCCGCCTCGCCTCCATTGCGCGCGGCCTTCTTCGGCTTCGCGCGGCTTCGGGACGCCGCGCCCTTGCGCGCCTTCGGGGCCTCCGCGCCGTCGCGGGCGGGGGCCTTCGCACCCTTCGCGGCACGGGCCTTCTTCACCTTCGCGCGACGGGCGGGCGCGGCCTTCGCGGGAGCGGGAGCTTCCGCCTCGGGGTCCACGGCCTCTGAAGCCGCGGCCTCGGCGACGGGGCGCGGGCGAGGCGTGCGCTCGACCACGGTCTGCGCGGGCGCTGGAGCCGGCGCCGACGCGCGCGGCGGCGGGGCCGGCCTCACGGCCTCGTTCCGCGGCGAATCCGGTTCGCGCGCATACCCCAGCAGCGCGCGCACCTCACCCACGACACCGCCCAACCCCACGTTCTGGAGCAGACCTTCCAACCGGGAAGTGAAAGACACCTGGCGAGCCCTCCTGGACCCGCGCACGTTACCCCAGGACGGGCCTGATCCGGATCAGGCCCCGAACGAAGGGCTCCCACCCCGGATCTTTCGGGGTGGGGGAGGCGCTTCCTGCGGGCTCCCCCAGAGGGGGAAGCCCCGTCTCACGGCAGGGTGTTGAACAGGCCCAGCGCGTTGGGGGCGCCCCACCCGGTGGGGATGTCCCAGCCGGGTCCGGAGACATACCCCCGGTCCGAGACGCCCACGGTGATGTCCCGGAAGGTGCCCTGGACGGCGGGCGTCGTGTAGAGCGTCGAGTTGAGCCAGCCGGCCACCGGCTTGTTCTCCGCCACGCGCGCGCTGTTCACCACGGCCACCAGCCCCGCGAAGACGGGCGAGGCGAACGAGGTACCCGTGTTGGGGCTGGTGGTGCCCAGCCACGTGTACCAGTAGCCGGTGTCCGCGTTGAGGGCCACGTCCGCCACGGCGCGGCGGGTCGGAGGCTTGGGCAGGCCCTGCTGCCACGCGGGCGTGGGGAACGTCGCGCTGATGCCCGAGCCCGAGTAGAGCCAGGTCACCTCGCTGGCCACCGTGTTTCCATTCATCTTCAGCTGGGTGCCGCCCACGGAGGTGACGTAGGGGCTGGAGGAGGGCACGTCCACGCCCGCCGAGTCACCGCCGGCCGCCACCACCGTGACGCCGAGCGCGGCGGCCATCATCGCGGAGGCGTTGTACTGCTCGTGCACCGCCTTCGGCTCCGAGTCCTCGCGGTGGGCGAACGAGTCGGTGATGACGGACACCTCGCCCCGGGCGATGGCCTCGTTGAAGGTGTAGATCATCGACGTGTTGCGGGCGTCGGGGCCCATGTAGACGAACACGTCTGCCTCGGGGGCCATGATGCTGGCCCACTCCACGTCGAGCTGCCCTTCGCGGTAGCGCGTGCCGGGCGCCTCCATGGTCTGCACCACGGTGGGGTCCGCGCGCTGCACGCCGAAGATCTTCCAGAAGGCGCGCAGGTCCTTCCACCGGAAGCCCGCGCCGATGACGACGCCCAGCTTCACGCCCTTGCCGCGGAAGCCGCGCTGGTACAGTGGCGCCATGCCATACGCGCTCGCCACCTGCTGCGGGGTGAGGCCGTCGGTGATGGGCTGCGGCTGATGGGTGGGCACCTCGCCGAACTCGCCGGGCAGCGGCCCGGGCTCGGGGGGCAGGTCCACGGCGACGATGGAGGCGATGCGGTCCTTCACGTACTGCGGCGCCTTGATTTCGACGTTGGGCGGCAGGCCGTAGACGTTGTGCGGGTCATTGCCGCCTTGAGGGGATTTGCGCTCCAGGATGATGAGCTGGACGCCGAAGGCCGCGTTGAACTGGGCCACGGTGCCGCTGAAGTGGATGAGCAGCCGGTTGGTGGCGACGCGCTCCACCTTCAGGCCCACCGACTGCAGGTGGTCTGTCACCAGCTTCACGTCCTGCTCCCACGGAGCGTGCCGGGCGTTCCACTGCTGCGGCGTCATGTAGCGGCGGAAGCGCTCGCTCTTCGGGTCATAGAGGTCCTTGAGGGTGGCCTCCAGCTCCGAGCGGTTGCGGATGGGCAGCGCCACCAGGGCGCGGATGAGGTCGGTGTTGGGCGCGGGGCCCAGGTCCGTGTAGACGCCGGGCATGGGCCCGGGCACGCCGTCCGGTGTGGGCGCGGGCGTCTCGTCCAGGTCGCCCACCGGCGGCGGGGCGTCCGGGTCTGGCGGAGGCGGCTGCGGTGGCGGCGGCTCGGGAGGTGGCGGTGGTGGCGGCGGTTCCGGCTGTGGCGTGGGCGTGGGCGCGGGCTGTGGAACCGGCTCGTCGGGATTGGTGCCGCTCGGCCTGGCGACGGACACCAGCCGGTCCGAGTCACGACAGCCGGCGGCGCCGAGCACCGTCAGGACCAGCAGGCCCGCAAGGATGCTTCCTCTCATGATGTGCTCCCCCACCCGTGCGGCGCGCCCCTACCGGCCGGCCGCCTCCCATCCCGCCCTCCTCTCGGAGGGCCCTCGGCATGACTGCCGGAGGGAAGGTGGGTGCGACGCGGAGGGTGTGCAACTGTTCGCCAGCGGGCAGACGCGGCTAGAGTGCGCGGACGCGTCCCCCCATGCGGCTGCTGCCCACTGCCCTCGTCCTCCTCCTTCTCGCGCCCTGCGCGGCCCTGGCCCAGGGTGACACCCGTCTTGCGTTCCTGGGGCGTCAGCTCCAGCAGGGCAAGGACCCGCGCACGCGCTCACAGGCGGCGCTGGTGCTGGGCGCCACGGAGGACCCGGAGGCGGTGCCCCTGTTGTGCGGCGCCCTGAAGGACGCGAGCGAGCTGGTGCGCGCGGCGGTGGCGAAGAGCCTGGCGAAGCTGCTGGAGCCGTCCGGGCTGGCCTGCCTCCAGGCGCACAAGGGCGAAGCGGACGCGGCGGCGAAGTCCGCGGTGGACGACGCGGTGGCGGTGCTGAAGGAGTACCAGGCGCGCCCGCCGCGCTTCTACGTGGCCATGGATTCGCTGAAGGACCGCACGGGGAAGCTGCCGGCGGACCTGGTGAAGGCGACCGAGGCGCGGCTGCGCTCGCGGTTGGTGCGCAGCGGCGGGCTGGTGGCGCCGGCGAAGGAGTCGAAGGCGGCGGCGAAGGGCGCGCTGAAGAAGCTGGGCGTGCACGGCTACCGCATCACCCCGGAGATTCAGGCGACGGAGAGCGGTGGGCTGAAGGTGGCCATCGTCTGCCTGACGTATCCGGACCTGTCGTTGATGGGGCAGGTGGAAGTGAACGCCGCGGGCGCGCAGCCCGGAGACCTCCTCAAGGCCCTGGTGCCGAAAGCGGTGGAGGAAGCGGCGGAAACCTTCGAGTGGAGCAGCGAGACATGACGACGACGACGGCTCCCATGGCGACGGCGAAGCGGCGCTGGCGCAACTTCCTTCTGGATACGGGCTTCCAGCTCAAGCTGACGGCGTACATGGTTGGAGTGACGCTGGTGCTGTCGGGGCTCTTGGGCGTGTTCCTGGTGCGCGCGGCGCGGACGCTGATGCGGGAGACGGCGACGGCGGTGGAGGCGCGCTCGCGAGCGGCGGAGGTGAGCCGTGAGCTGTCGGGCGCCACGCTCTCCAACGAGCTGCTGGCGCGGATGGATGACCCGACCTTCGAGGCCACCTTCCGCGAGAAGGCGCGCTCCATCGACGCGGCGTACGAGGCGGAGCGCTCGGCCATCGTCACCCAGCGCGCGGAGCTGGAGCGGCAGCAGCAGCTCACGTGGTGGGTGCTGGGCGGGCTGTTGACGGGCTTCACGGTGGTGGTGGCGCTGGGCACGATTGTCGTGACGCACCGGTTGGCGGGGCCGCTGTTGCGCATCCGCCGCATGGTGAACGAGGTCCACGACGGCAAGCTGCGGCCCCCGCAGTACGGCCTGCGCGACGGCGACGAGCTGCGCGAGCTCTTCGACGACACGCGGAAGATGGTGCAGCGGCTGCGCGACCAGCACGAGGAGGACGCCAACGCGCTGGCGAAGGCGCTGCTCGCCGCGGAGGGCTCTGGCGCTTCTCCGGAGGCCCTGGCGGAGCTGCGCACGCTGGAGGCCCGCTACCGCTCGCGGCTGGCGCAGTAGCGGGCTCGCTGTCTCAGTGCTTGCGTGGGCGGAGCTTTCGAAGCTCCGCCTTCAACGCGGACAGGTGCTGCTCCGCTTCTTCACGGCGCCGGGCTTCCTCCTCACGGCGCCGTGCCTCGTCCGCCAGCAGCCGCTCCGCCTTCCTGCGCCGCCGTGCTTCCGCATCGGCGCGCTGCTGGGCCTTCTCCACCTTCTCCCGGAGCTGCTCCAGCATCTCCGAGGACTCGAGCAGCAGCTTCTGGTCCGCCCACAGGAGCAGCCGGTCGTCCCGCACCTCCAGCTCCAGCCCCAGCACCTTCGAGGTGTAGCGCCCCTTCCGGGGCTTGATGGGCGTGTACGTGCGCGCCGAGCGCGTCTTCAGCCGGTAGCCCAGCAACTGCTCCCGCGCGCGGTCGTAGATGAAGTACTCGGGGATGCCGAGCCGCGCATACCGCTCCACGTTGTACTGGGCGTCCTTCTTCCGGTCTCCGCCGGAGTGCACCTCCATCACCCAGTCCAGGCCCTTGCCCTCGTGGGACACGAGCCACTTTCCGCGGCTGTGTGACTCGACGTCGAACACCACCAGCACGTCGGGCGCGAAGCGTCGCTCCGCGGGGTAATAGACGGGCAGCTCCGAGCCCACGTACACCTTGCGCCGCCGGTGGCCGAAGTAGCCCTTGAGCACGTCGAGGGCGCGGTGCTTGCCCTCCTGGTGCCTGTCACCCTCCGGCGGTGACATCTCCCTGTCCGTGACCTCGTCGGGCAGGGACTCCACCACCTCCGCCCGCTCCTCGGGCCCCATCGCGTCCCACTCCTCTTGCGTGGGAGCCCGAGGGAAGGCCTGCCCACGACGCTTGTCATCCGCGTGCCATCCCATGCCGAGAGAGCGTGCGACCGGCATCCTCGCGCGTCAATGCCTCACGGCTCATGGCAAGGCGCGCGCCAATCGAGGAGACGACACGCCGCGAGGAAGCGCCGCATCACCGCACCGACGCCTCCATCCAGAACGGGCGGAAGCGTCCAGCCGCACGGACTTCGCACGCGCCCGCGCGCCCTGATTTTCGAGCGAATCTCGATTCAAGCGACGCGCAGCTTCGCGTCAGCCCCAGGAGCGCGCGGAGTCCAGGTCCACGGTGAGGCCCGTCTCCTTGAGCACCCCGTGGATGCGCAGGCGCGCCTGGGCCCACGGGAGGGCCTCCACGCGGTAGCCGTCCAGCGCGTTCATCAGGTGCGCGCGGTAGCTGGGGTGTCCCGGGTCCGCGAGGATGACGACGCCCCGGTCCGTGGTGGAGCGGATGAGCCGGCCCACGCCCTGGCGCAGGAGCAGCAGCGCGCGCGGCAGCCGGTAGTGGAGGAAGCCCAGGTACTCGCCGCCGTTGCGCGACAGCGGCTCCTCGCGAGCGGCCACCAGCGGGCGCAGCGCGGGCTCCAGTGGCAGCTTGTCGATGAACACGCAGCCCACGCCGCGGCCGGGGATGTCCACGCCCTGCCAGAAGCTCTTGGTGCCCAGGAGCACCGTGCCCGTGTCGCGCTCCTGCCGCGCGGCCAGAGAGCGGCTGTGCCCGCGCGACTGCCGCATCACTTCAATCCCGAGCGGCTCCAGCCGCGAGCGCACCTCCGAGCCCACGCGCTCCATGCGCCGCGTGGACGCGAACAGTCCCAGCACGCGCCCGCCCATCGTCTGCGCCAGCCCCGAAATCCGGAGCGCGGCCCACTCCACGAAGGCCTCCTCGTGCGCGCGCGGCGCGTCCGTGACGAGCACCACCAGCGCCTGCTCCCGCAGCCGGAAGGGGGAGGGGGCGCGCACCAGGCGGGGCGCGGGCTGCTCACCACGCCCGTCCAGGCCCAGCCGCCGCAGCACGAAGGGCACACTGTCTCCGGTGCCCAGCGTGGCCGACGCCAGCACCAGCGCGCGCTTGCTCGCGGCGAAGTCGCGCGACACGTACGCGGACACATCCACCGGCTGCGCGCCCACGCTCCAGCGCTGCCGCTTCGGCTCGGCCGTGGCGGCGTAGCACCGCCCCGGCGCGGGCTCGCCGGACAGCTCTCCCGAGAGCACCGCCAGCTCGCCCAGCTCCGTGGTGGCGCCGGACAGCTCGCGCTCCAGCGCGGGGTTGCGCGCCGCCAGCTCCGGCAGGGCCGCCAGCACCCGCACCGCGAGCAGCGTGTGCAGCGTCTGGAGCGCGTCGCGCACGGCCACCAGCCCGTCGCTCACCGGCTCCCAGGCGGGCAGGGCGCGCACCGCCTCCGTCACCCGCAGCTCCGGCGCGTAGGTGCTCTCGTCCGGGTCCTCGCCCACGGCGGTGGCGCCCGGCTCGCACAGCGCCGTCACGCTCGTGCCCAGGCCACGCGCCTCGTCCAGCAGCCGGCGCAGCCCGTCCTCCACCTCGCCCATCAGCGTGCGCGACTCGGCCCGTGCGCCCAGGGCTCGCCGCAGCTCCGCGAAGAGGCCGCGCCGTCCGTCGCGCCCGTGCAGCCGCTCGGTGAGGCGCTGGAAGGCCAGGTCCGACAGCTCCACGGCCAGCGCGGTGGTGGCGACGTCCTCCACCTCGTGCGCCTCGTCCAGCACCAGGTGTTCCAGCTTCGGGTAGCGCGCGGGCCAGGCGAAGGCGAGGGACTGGTTGATGACCAGCACGTCCGCCTCGCGGGCCTGCGCCACCGCCGAGTGGTAGAAGCACTTGTGGAAGTGCGGGCACTTCTCGCCCAGCGTCGTCGCCGCCTCCGAGCGCACCGCCGGCACCAGCCCGAACATCGCGGGGAAGCGCTCGCGGAACCAGTGGCTCAGCCGGTCCAAATCCCCTTCGCCGCTGCGGCGCATGTACGCGCGCAGGTACGCCCGGGGCGCGCGCGCGGCGTGGCCCATGCCGGGCTCCACTCGCGTGGCCTCCAGCGTGCGGCGGCGGCACAGGTAGTTCGTCTGCCCCTTGAGCAGCGCGTAGCCGAAGCCGCCGTTCATGGCCCGGTGCAGCCGGGGAAGGTCCTTCTCCAGGAGCTGGTCCTGCAGCGTCTTCGTGTGCGGCGCCACGCCCACCTTGCGCCCATTGCGCGCGGCGAAGAGGGCCGAGGGCGCCAGGTACGCCAGTGACTTGCCCGTGCCCGTCCCGGCCTCCACCGCCACCTGCCCGCCGTCCGACAGCGCGCGCGCCACCGCTTGCGCCACGTCCAACTGCGCGGCCCGGCTCACGAAGCCCTCGCCCACGCGCTCCAGTGAGCCTCCCGCGCCCAGCACCGCCGCCACCTCGTCCGGGCGCACCGGCAGCACCGGCGTGTCCGCGTCCGGCTCGGGCGGGGCCGTCGCTCCCCCCGCGCGCCGCCGCTCCGGGCGTCCGCGCAAGAAGCCCTGCGCCTCCAGCTTCAGCGGCGTGGACACCGCCCGGCACGCCGTGCGCAGCCGCGCCAGCAGGTCCACCAGCGGCCACTCCTCGTAGTCGAAGGCGCCGTGCGCGTCCTCCTCGAGGCCCGCGTCCACCTGGGACAGCCGCAGCTCCGCGCCGGGGCGCGGGTCCAGCGTGGCCAGCAGGTCCGCCACGTCATCGCCGCGGCCTTCGCGGATGCAGCGCTCCATGGCGTGCACCAGCACCGACTGCACGGCGTCGCAGTCCGACAGGGCCCGGTGCGGCTGGCGCAGGGCCAGCCCCGCCCAGCGCAGGAGCGACTCCAGCGAGTGGCTGGGCAGCTCCGGGTGCAGGTAGTGCATCAGCTCGCACGAGTCGAGCACCGGGGCGCGGATGGCGCCCAGCACGTCCGGCAGGAAGCCTTTTTCGAAGGGCGCGTTGTGCGCCACCACCGTCCACCCGGTGAGCTTCTCGCGCAGCTCCGCGGCGTCGGTGCCGAAGCGGGGGCGGCCCGTGAGGTCCGCGTCCGTCAGGCCCGTCAGCCGTCGGATGGTGAGGGGCAGGGGCTTCGACGCCGAGTACAGGCGCGCGAAGCGGTCCACCTCGCGCCCGCCCTCGTAGAAGATGCAGCCCAGCTCGATGACCTCGTCCACACGCGGGTCCAGCCCCGTGGTCTCGAGGTCGAGGAAGACATGCCGGGTGAAAAGCTCCGCCGCGCCGCCCATGCAGGGCGCCGACAGTAAGGCCGACTCACGGCGGAGGACAGAAAACGGCCGGCGTCAGTCCACCATGAAGACGCCGGAAACCATCTTCCCCATGGCGCAGCCGTACACGAGCTTGCCGGACTCCTTCGGGGTGAAGGCGATTTCCACCGGCGTGTTCAGCGGCAGCGGGGTGTTGATGTCGTAGCCGTCCATGACGACTTCGGTGGCGCACGTCTGGTCCGTCTTGCGCGTCACCACCAGCTTCACCGGCTCGCCCTTCTTGAGATTCACGGGGCTGGGCTCGTAGCCCTTCTCCGTGACGGTGAGCTCCACCACGCGCACGCCGCCCTCGCGCTTCTCGGGCACGGAAGGCGCCGAGGGCGCGGTGGCTTCCGCCTTCGGAGCGCCCGCGTCCTTGGCGCACCCCTGCTGCGTGGCGCCCACCATGGCGGCTGTCGCGGCCAGGGCGAGCCAGGGCTTGATGATGCGGGAGAGGAAGGGGCGCATGGCGTGTCTCACGTAGAAGGAAGGGGACGGCGCCCCGGCGAGGTGAAGGTCCTCAGGCCTCGTCGGCCTCGGAGGACTCGCCCTCCTCGGGCGCGCTCTCGGCCGGCGGCGGCTCGAAGCGGAGCAGGGCGTGCAGCGGCACGAAGACCTCGTGCTCCTTCTCGCCGAGCAGCAGGTCGAACCGGCCCACGTGCATCAGCGGAAGCTGCAACGTGATTCCGTTGCGCAGCACCAGCTTCACCGTCTGGCCCAGGTGGTCCAGGAACGCGCGCGGGTCCGAGTACGGGCGCTTGTCCGGCTGGCGCGCCACGGCCGCGGGCTTCTGCGTCAGCTTCGCGTCGCGCTCCAGTCCGGGCAGCAGCCGCTCCCAGTCCGCGCGGCGGGCCAGCAGCACCACCTGCAGCTTCTCCAGCCGCCCGGTGCGCTCCAGCGTGAAGGCGATGGGCTCCTCCACCAGCAGCGTGTCCAGCAGGGAGCGCTCCGCCAGCACCACGGAGACCTCCGCCTTCGCGCTGATGAGGTGGGCGAGGAACTCGGCGACGATGGCGTTCTCCACCTCGCCGCGGGCCTGCTTGATGGCGGCCTTGCGCTGGGTGCGCTCCTTGCGCGCCATGAACTCCGCCACCGTCATGCCGCTCTGGAGCACGCCGAAGGCGTCACCCAGGGACAGGCTGGGCGTCTGGCCCATGAGCTCGTAGACCTGGTCGAAGCGCTTCGCCTCCTCGGCGTGCAGCTTGCGCCAGATGCGGGCCTTCATCTTCCCTTCCAGCTCGCCCTTGGCGATGCGCGCCGGGACGTGCTCGCGCACCGCCAGCGCTTGGATCTGCTCCGGCGTGGGAGGCGGGCGCGGCGTGGAGGGACGGAAGCCGCCGGGGCGTCCTCCGAAGCCACCCGACCTGGGCGGACCGCCGGGGCCGCCGGGACGCGGACCCATGGGGCGCGCGCCCGCCGCACCCGGCGCCATGCCGGCGGGCCGGGGCGTGGGAGGCAGACCCGTGGATGGCCGCGGCGTGGGCGCGGGTGTGGCACCCGGCGCGGGCGTGGGCCCGGGCGTCGGAGCCACGCCGGCGGCCGGCCGGGGCGTGGGGGTTGGCAGGGGAGCCGGGGCCGTACCAGCAGGCCGGGGGGCGGGAGTGGGCGTGGGCGCCGCGACAGCGGGCCGGGGCGTGGGCGCCGCGGCGGGAGGTCGGGGCGTGGGGGTGGGGCGCGGCGTTGGCGCCGGGGTGGAGGATGCCGTGGGGGTCGGAGTCACCGGTGCGCTGCCGGGCGTCGAGGCCGGGCGCCGAATGACTTCAACCGCGGGGACCACCCGCCGTGTCTTCCTGTCGTTCACAGTCGTACGTTACCTGATGCGAGTTTTCCGGGCATGCCCGGCTTCACGGCTGGAGGGAGGCTGAAAGGTCCACCTTCCATCCGGATGGCTCCCGTACCATCCGGACCTCGTGGTTGCTGCCGGGCGAGCGCACGAGCACGGTTGCCGTGTCGCCCTCCTCCCGGACCAGCGAGACCTCCGTAACATCCGGAGGGGGAGGCACATTCGCGAAGAAGAGGTCCTGCGGCTCGGGTTTCTCCGAGCCCGCGGAGGCCTCTCCCACCGCCCGGGCCCGCTCGGTGAGCGCGTCCTGGGTACTCTTGGAGAGTACCGCCCAGGCCGCGCGCTCATCACCCTTGCGCACACCCTCGTGGAAGGCCCGGTAGGCGCCCTGCGGGGTGTCCTGGCGATTGCAGCCGCCCATGCCCAGGCCGAGCAGGACCAGGGCCACCAGCCAGGGCATCGTCACGGTCAGGCGCATGGAAACAGGGATTTAGGTCAAAGCGCCTCCGGGGGAAAGCCCGAGCTTCTTCATTCCTGTCACGCGGCGTGCTGATGGACGCGGTTGCGGCCCGCTCCCTTGGCCACGTAGAGGCTGGTGTCCGCCGCCATCAGCAGGGCCTCCGCGCTCGCCAGGTCGGCCGAGGGCACCGTGGCCACGCCCAGCGACGCCGTCAGTCGCACCGGCTCCGCCTTTCCGTCCGCGCCCGGGGGCTCCAGCCCCAGCGACGCAATCGCCTCGCGCACGCGCTCGCACACCTTCAGCGCGTCCACCGGCCCCGTCTCCGGCAGGATGGCGATGAGCTCCTCGCCGCCATAGCGCGCCAGCAGGTCCACCTCCCGCAGCCGCGTGCGCGCCGTCTGCGCCACCACCTTGAGCACCTGGTCCCCGAAGGGGTGCCCGAAGGTGTCGTTGATGCGCTTGAAGTGGTCGATGTCCAGCATCACCAGCGACATCGGCGAGCCGTAGCGCCGCGAGCGCGCGAACTCCTCGTGCAGCCGCTCCTCGAAGTAGCGCCGGTTGAACAGCCCGGTGAGCGCGTCCGTGCGGCTGAGCGCCAGGAGCTCCTCGCGCCGCCGCGCCAGCTCCTTGTTGGCCTTGTCCAACTCCCGGTTCTTCTCCACCAGCGCGTCCTGCAGCACCTTCAGCCGCAGCATGGACTTCACCCGCGCCGACAGCTCCAGCATGTCGAAGGGCTTCACCAGGTAGTCGTCCGCCCCCAGCTCCAGCCCCTCCACCTTCCCCGCCGCCTGCCGCGCCGTCATCAGAATCACCGGGATGAAGCCGAAGCCGTCCTCCCCCGAGTTCGCCTTGATGATGCGGCACACCTCCACCCCGCCCAGCCCCGGCATCTCCACATCCATCAGGATGAGGTCCGGCCGCGCCTGGCGGATGGCGGACAGCGCCTGCGTCCCGTCGTTGGCTTCCTTGAAGACGTAACCCTGTGGCGTCAGCCCCTCGCGCACGTGCCGCACGTGCGCCGGGTCGTCATCCACGATGAGCACCGTGCGGCCGCTGAGCTCGCCTCCGGGGGACGCACGACGCGCGACCTCCAGCGTCCTCTTCCGTTCGCCGTCCGCCATCGTGTTTCGCCCCCGGTGCAATCCTCCCGCGTCGCGGGAATGACTGCAATTCTCACCTGTCGAGATGAGGAAGCCAAGAGGCCGGGCAAGTGCCCGTCTTCACGAATGTCAGACAGGCTTGCGCAGCCGGGCCCGGTACACCGGCTCCCCGCTCGTCAGGTAGCGCCGCTCCCGTGTGGAGGGCACCTCCTCGGGGTCATAAGGATGGAACACTCCTGAACCCAGGGGGTTCTGGAAACCCACGGATTCCAGGATGGAGAGCATGGACTCGCCCCGGTCCTGGACGTCCGTGCGCATGTCGAAGAGGCCGCCCGGTGCGAGCTTCGCGTACAGCAACTGGGCGAAGGCGGGCTGGATGACGGCGCGCTTGGCGTGGGCGCGCTTCCACCAGGGGTCGGGGAACTGGAGGTGGATGGCGGCCAGGGAGCCAGGGGCGAAGATGCGGGGCACGACGAAGGTGGCGTCGGCCTCGATGACGCGCAGGTTCTTCAGGCCGGCCTTGTCCGCGCGGGACTGGGTGTCGCGCGCGTACTTCTTGCGCCACTCGAAGGCGACGAAGCGCACCCCGGGGTTGCGCCGGCAGTACTCCAGGGCGTGGCCCCCGGCGCCGGAGCCAATCTCCAGCTCCAGCGGGCCGGCGAAGCCGAACTCCGCGTCCCAGTCCGGGGGCGTTTCCAGGGTGACGAACTTGAGCCCGACGGGCTCGGGTAGCAGACGGGGACGGGCCATGGGAGGGCCGCCTCCAACCACGGCGGTGCCGGGTCTGGCCAGGGAAAAACGCTTGGGGCCTTTGCCCGCGGGCCTGCGGTATACGGAAGGGCATGAAGGTCTTCCACTCGGTGGCCGAGGCGGGCCGGGCACTGGCCGGCCAGGCGCTCGCGCTGGGCAACTTCGACGGCGTCCACGTGGGCCACCAGGCCCTCTTCTCCGAGGCCGGCCGCCACGCCAGCGCCGCTGCCTTCACCTTCCACCCGCACCCCGGCAAGGTGCTCCAGCCGGACCTGGCGCCGAAGCTGATTACGCTGCTGCCCCGCAAGCTGGAGCTGTTCGCCGGGTGCGGCCTGTCCGCCGCGGTGGTGCAGCCCTTCACCCGCGACTACGCGCGCACGCCCCCGTCCGACTTCGAGGCCGCCCTGTTCGACGCGCTCGGCGTGGCGCACGTGGTGGTGGGCAGCGACTTCACCTATGGCGCGGCCCGCGGCGGCACGGTGGCCACGCTGCGCGAGGCGGCCGCCCGGCGCGGCGCGAAGGTGCACGTGGTGGCGCCCGTCACCGTGGACGGCGTGGTGGCCTCGTCCTCGCGCGTGCGCGAGTACATCCTCGAGGGCCGCGTGTCCGCGGCGCGGCGGCTCTTGGGGCGCCCGTTTGATCTGGACGGCACGGTGGTGGCCGGCGCGGGGCGGGGCAGGGGCATCGGCTTTCCCACCGCCAACGTGGACACGCAGAACGAGCTGCGCCCCGCTCCCGGCGTCTATGCCATCCGGGTGCACCTGCCCGGCGAGGCCGGGGGCACATGGCACGCGGGCGCCGCCAACATCGGTGTGAAGCCCACCTTCGGCGGCACCGAGGTCACCATCGAGGCGCACCTGCTGGACTTCTCCGGCGACCTCTATGGCAAGGAGCTCCGGGTGCAGTTCCTGGAGCGGCTGCGCCCCGAGCAGCGCTTCGGCTCGGTGGCGGAGCTCGTCGGGCAGATAAAGCGGGACGTGGAGGCCGCGCGCACCGTCATCGCCGGTGTGGGTGACTGAGCGTTTTTCCCGTGTCTCTTCAACGGGTTGACCTGCCAAGGGAGCAGGCGGGCCCGCCTTGACGCGCGCGCGCGGCTCCCCTCTAATTCGTATCAGGAACCGTGCCAGAGGCCCTCGTGGCCCCTGGCATCTCCCCCTGTCTCCTGAGTTCGGGGCGGGCCCTCAAGCCTGTCTCGTTCTTCTTTTCCTCAAGGAAGAGGCTTCAACGAATGTCCGGTCGACTCGGTGAACTGCTGGTTCGCGAGAACCTCATCTCCATCCAGCAGCTGCGCAAGGCCCAGGAAGAGCAGCAGAAGAACGGCACGCGCATCGGCACCGCCCTCATCAAGACGGGGGCCATCGAGGAGTCGAAGCTCACCGACTTCCTCTCCAAGCAGTACGGCGTGCCGGCCATCAACCTGAAGGACTTCGACATTGATCCGGAAATCATCAAGCTCGTGCCCAAGGAAGTGGCCGAGAAGCACCTGGTGATTCCCGTCAACCGCGCGGGCCCTTCGCTCATCGCCGCCATGTGCGACCCGTCCAACATCTTCGCGGTGGACGACCTGAAGTTCCTCACCGGCTACAACATCGAGACGGTGGTCGCCTCCGAGGTCTCCATCCGCGAGGCCATCGAGCGCTACTACGCGGAGAAGGGCCCCTCCCTCGAGGACATCGTCGGTGACGTCACCGACGACATCGAGACCGTGAAGGAGGAGGCGGAGAACCTCGATGAGATGACCAAGGCCGCGGACGACGCGCCCGTGGTCAAGCTCGTGAATCTCATCCTCATGGACGCCATCAAGAAGCGCGCGTCCGACATCCACATCGAGCCGTACGAGAAGGACTTCCGCGTCCGCTTCCGCATCGACGGTGTGATGTACGAGGTCATGCGCCCGCCCATGAAGCTGCGCAACGCGATTACGTCGCGTCTGAAGATCATGGCCAATCTGGACATCTCCGAGCGGCGCCTGCCGCAGGACGGCCGCATCAAGATCAAGATTGGCGGCGGCAAGGAGATGGACTTCCGCGTGAGCGTGTGCCCCACGCTCTTCGGCGAGAAGGTCGTCATGCGTCTGCTCGACAAGAGCAACCTCCAGCTGGACATGACCAAGCTGGGGTTCGACGCGCAGCCGCTGGCCTGGTTCAAGGAGGCCATCGACCGGCCCTACGGCATGGTGCTGGTGACGGGCCCCACGGGCTCCGGCAAGACGACGACGCTCTACTCGGCGCTGGCCAGCCTCAACGGCATCGACACCAACATCTGCACCGCGGAAGACCCCGTCGAGTTCAACTTCGCCGGCATCAACCAGGTGCAGATGCACGAGGACATCGGCCTGAACTTCGCCGCGGGCCTGCGCTCCTTCCTCCGCCAGGACCCGGACATCATCATGATTGGTGAGATCCGCGACTTCGAGACGGCGGAAATCGGCGTCAAGGCGGCGCTCACCGGCCACCTCGTGCTCTCCACGCTGCACACCAACGACGCCCCGGGCACGGTGAGCCGTCTGCTCAACATGGGCATCGAGCCGTTCCTCGTGACGGCCTCGCTCAACCTCATCCTCGCCCAGCGTCTGGCGCGCCGCCTGTGCCCCGCCTGCAAGCAGCCGGCGCAGAAGGTGGACGAGCAGGCCCTCATCGACGCCGGCGTCCCGCCGGACAAGATTGGCACCTTCACCATGTACGAGAAGGTCGGCTGCCGCGACTGCAATGACCGCGGCTACCGTGGCCGCGTGGCCATCTACGAGGTCATGCCCTTCTGGGACGGCCTCAAGGAGCTGGTCATCAACGGTGGCTCCGCCGCCGAGCTCAAGCAGGAGGCCATCCGCCTGGGCATGAGCAGCCTGCGCATGTCGGGCCTTCGCAAGATGATGGACGGCGCCACCACCCTCGAAGAGGTCGTCGGCAACACCGCCCCGGACCGCTTCTAGTCACTCCTCCTCCCACGCCTCACCGAAGGACATCCCCCCGTGGCCAACCTGCACCAGCTCCTCAAGGCGATGGTCGAGAAGGGCGCTTCCGACCTCCACATCACCACTGGCTCACCGCCCCAGCTCCGCGTGGACGGCGAGCTCGTGCCCTTGAAGACGGCGCCGCTGACCCCCGTGGAGACCAAGCAGCTCTGCTACTCCATCCTCACGGACGCCCAGAAGCACAAGTTCGAAGAGGACAACGAGCTGGACCTGTCCTTCGGCGTGAAGGGGCTGTCGCGCTTCCGCGCCAACATCTTCATGCAGCGTGGCGCGGTGGCCGGCGCCTTCCGCACCATTCCCTTCAAGATCCTGACGTTCCAGGAGCTGGGCCTTCCCCCGGTGGTCGCGGAGCTGGTGAAGAAGCCCCGCGGCCTCATCCTGGTGACGGGCCCCACGGGCTCGGGCAAGTCCACCACGCTGGCCTCGATGATCGACAAGATCAACACCGAGCGTCATGAGCACATCATGACCATCGAGGACCCCATCGAGTACCTGCACCCGCACAAGAACTGCCTCGTCAACCAGCGGGAAGTCGGCGCGGACACGCGCAACTTCAAGACGGCCCTCAAGTACATCCTCCGCCAGGACCCGGACATCGTGCTCGTCGGCGAGCTCCGTGACTTGGAGACGATCGAGGCCGCGCTCACCATCGCCGAGACGGGCCACATCTGCTACGCCACGCTGCACACCAACAGCGCGGTGCAGACCATCAACCGCGTGCTGGACGTGTTCCCGCCGTACCAGCAGCCGCAGGTGCGCGCCCAGCTGTCCTTCGTGCTCGAGGGCGTGATGAGCCAGGCGCTGGTGTCCAAGGCGGGCGGCCCGGGCCGCATCCTCGCCCTGGAGGTGATGGTGCCCAACCCCGCCATCCGGAACCTCATCCGCGAGGACAAGGTCCACCAGATCTACTCCTCCATGCAGGTCGGTCAGGCGAAGTACGGCATGCAGACCTTCAACCAGGCCCTGGCGGCGCTCCTCATCCGCCGGCTCATCTCCCAGGACGAGGCCTTCGGCCGCTCCAGCGACCCGGAAGAGCTGCGCAACATCCTCGCCACGGGTGGGCAGGGCCTCCCGGGACTGCCCCAGCAGCGACCTGCCGGGGGAGCGGGCGGTCGTTAGTTCCTGGAATTTGGATTCAGCGGTTAGACTCGCGCGGCGTCCGCGGAGGTCCAGCTCATGGCAGCACCAGCAGTGCAGCAGAAGGCCGTAGCCCCCAAGAAGAACACGTCCCAGTTCCTCTGGGAGGCGAAGACCAAGGGCGGAGAGACCAAGAAGGGCGAGATGGAGGCCTTGGACTCCGAGGCCGTCAACTCGCGCCTCAAGTCCCTGGGCCTCAACCCGACCAAGGTGCGCAGGAAGGGCGCCCTGGACGGCGACATCGTCCTGCCCGGCATCGGCGGGGTGACGGGCAAGGACATCCTCATCTTCACCCGGCAGTTCGCCACGATGATCGACGCCGGCCTGCCGCTGGTGCAGTGCCTCGACATCCTGGCCAGCCAGATGGACAACCCCGCCTTCAAGAAGGTGTTGTTCGCCATCAAGGCCAAGGTGGAGCAGGGCAGCACCTTCGCGGATGCCCTCAAGGACCACCCCAAGGTCTTCGACGAGCTCTACACCCAGCTGTGCGCCGCGGGTGAGGTGGGCGGTATCCTCGACTCCATCCTCAACCGGCTCGCGGCCTACCGTGAGAAGAGCGAGAAGCTCAAGGCCAAGGTCAAGGGCGCGATGACCTACCCGGCCATCGTCTTGGTGGTGGCCCTCGGCGTGGTGTCGCTGCTGCTCATCAAGGTGACGCCCACGTTCGCGAAGATGTTCGCGGACTTCGGCTCGGAGCTGCCGGGGCCCACCCAGTTCGTGGTCGACATGTCCGAATGGGCCCAGACGTATTGGCTCCACGTCGCCGGCTCCGTCACCGCGGTGGTGGTCTCCTTCACCTGGAGCTACCGGCAGCCCCGGGGGCGCGTGTTCTGGGACAAGGTGTTCCTGAAGATGCCGCTGTTCGGGCCGGTGCTCCGCAAGGTCGCGGTGGCGCGCTTCACCCGCACGCTGGGCACCATGCTCTCCTCGGGCGTGCCCATCCTCGATGCCCTGGACGTGACGGCGAAGACGGCCGGCAATCGCACCGTGGAAGCGGCCATCTACTACGTGCGCGGCAAGATCTCCGAGGGCAAGAACATCGCGGGCCCGCTGGCGGACACCAAGGTGTTCCCCTCCATGGTGGTGCAGATGATTGGCGTCGGTGAGGCCACCGGCGCCATGGACACCATGCTCAACAAGATCGCCGACTTCTACGACGACGAGGTGGACTCCGCCATCAGTGCGCTCACCTCCATGATTGAGCCCATCATGATGGTGTTCCTCGGCGGCGTGGTCGGTGGCTTCCTCATCGCCATGTACCTGCCCATCTTCTCCATTGCCGGTGCCATCAAGTAGTTCTCCGGCTCCAGGCGCGCGCGGGGTGGACGCAGGAGGTGTCCGCTCGCGCCTGGTGTGGCTGGTGCTGTTCCGCACCGTGGCGGCGAGCCTCTCGCTCGTCATCACGGTGGCGCGCCTGCTCTTGCAGCCCTACCAGGAGCCCAGCCGCACGGACACGCTGTCGCTCGCGGTCATCATCGCCGCGTACGTGTCCACGGTGGTGGTGGGCCTGCGGCTGCGGTGGGGGCGGGCGGGGAAGCTGGACGCCTGGGTGCAGGTGGTGGGTGACATCGTCATCGCCACCGGGCTGGTGTACCTCAGCGGCGGCGCGGACTCGCCCCTTACCTTCCTCTACAGCCTGGCCGTCATCGGCGCGGCGGTGGTGCTCGACTGGCGCGGCGCGCTCTGGGTGGCCGCGGCGTCCGCGCTGTCCTTCTCCGGCCTGGTGATGGCGCCGTTGTTCGCGGACGGCACGCCCGTGGCCCCGCTCCTGTCGAGCCGGGGGCTGTTCGTGCTGGGCAGCAACCTGCTGGCGCTCGCGCTCATCGCCGTGCTGGCCGGCTACCTGTCGCGTCAGCTCTCCGCCACCGGCGGGGCCCTGTCCGCCCGCGAGGCCGACCTGCGGCGGCTGGGGCGGCTGCAGCGGCAGATTGTCTCCTCCATGCCCTCGGGGCTGGTGACGTGCGACGCCCGGGGGCGCGTCACGTACGTCAACCCCGCGGGCTGCGCCATCCTCCAGGTGGAGGAGGCGGGCAGCGTGGGCATGGAGCTGGAGATGCTGATGCCCGGCGTGTCCGGGCTGGCGCCCCGCTCGCCCCGCAGCGAGCTCGTCGTGGGGACGGGCAGCGGCCGGCGCATCCTCGGCCTGTCGGTGACGCCGCTGGAGGGTGAGCAGGGGGCGCTGCTCATGGTGTTCCAGGACCTCACCCGGCTGCGGCGCATGGAGGAGGACCTCAAGCGCGCGGACCGGCTGGCGAGCCTGGGCGCGCTCTCCGCGCAGCTGGCGCACGAGCTGCGAAACCCCCTGGCGGCCATGCGAGGCTCCGCGCAGCTGCTGGCGCAGGACGCGCGGGACGAGATGGGGCACAAGCTCACCAACATCCTGCTGCGCGAGTCGGACCGGCTGGCGCGGCTGGTGGAGGAGTTCCTGCGCTTCGCCCGCCCGCCGGAGCCGATGCGTCGCCCGGTGGCCCTGGACGCGCTCCTGGTGGAGACGGTGGACATGTTGCGGGTGGACCCGCTGGCGCGGGACGTGCGGATGGAGGTGGCCGCTCCGGAGCCGCTGACGCTGCCGGTGGACCCGGACCAGCTTCGTCAGGTGCTCATCAACCTGGTGCGCAACGGCTTCCAGGCCGCGGGCCCCCGGGGTGAGGTGAAGGTGGCGCTGGCGCGGACCGAGCAGGAGGCGCGCATTCGCGTCTGGGACTCGGGGGGAAGCATCACGGAGGAGATGATGGGGCACTTGTTCGAGCCGTTCTTCACCACCCGGGACGGGGGCACGGGCCTGGGGCTGTCCACCGCGCACTCCATCGTCCGGGCGCACGGTGGCGCCATTCGCGTGCGCTCGAGCCGGGACGAGGGGACGGAGTTCGTGGTGGAGTTGCCGCTGTGACGATTCCGCAGGCAGTGGAGGGCGGCGTGCGCGGGCACGTCCTGGTGGTGGACGACGAGCTGTCCATGCGCGAGTACCTGGAGCTATTGCTCCACCGCGACGGCTACGCGGTGACGAGCGTGCCCGGCGTGAAGCCCGCGTGTGAGTCGCTGGAAGGGGTGGACCTCGTCATCTGTGACATGAAGCTGGGCACCGGCAGCGGGCTGGACGTGCTGCGCGCCGCCCGGTCCCGCCCCGAGCCCCCCGAGGTGGTGCTCATCACCGCCTATGGCTCGCCGGCCGCCGCGGTGGAGGCCATGCGCGAGGGCGCGTACGACTACATCTGCAAGCCCTTCGACAACGAGGAGCTGCGGCTGCTCGTCCAGAAGGCCCTGGAGAAGCGCCTGCTACGCCAGGAGAACAGCGGCCTCAGGGCGCGGCTGTTGCCCGGCCTCGGCGTGGCGGTGGGGCAGAGCTCGCGCATGCAGGCGGTGTGGGCCCTGGTGGAGAAGGTGGCTCCCAGCCGCAGCACCGTGCTGGTGACGGGCGAGAGCGGCACCGGCAAGGAGCTGGTGGCCCGCGCCATCCACATGCGGGGCAGCCGGGCCTCGCAGCCCTTCCTCCCGTTCAATTGCGCGGCTCTCAACGAGGGCACGCTGGAGAGCGAGCTGTTCGGCCACATGAAGGGCTCCTTCACCGGGGCCACGCACGAGCGCGCGGGGCTGCTGGTGTCCGCGGGCGAGGGCACCGTCATGCTGGACGAGGTGGGGGAGATGCCGCCGGCCACGCAGGTGAAGCTGCTGCGCGTGCTCCAGGAGCGGAAGGTGAAGCCGGTGGGCAGCGCGGCGGAGGTGCCCTTCAAGGCCCGCGTCATCGCCGCCACCAACCGGCGGCTGGAGGCGGAGGTGAAGGCGGGGCGCTTCCGCGAGGACCTCTTCTACCGCCTCAACGTGATTACGCTGGAGCTGCCCCCGCTGCGCGAGCGCGCCGGGGACATCTCCCTGCTGGCGAGCTACTTCCTGTCGCGCCTGGCGGAAGAGCTGGGGCGGCCGGCGCTGCGCTTCGCGCCGGAGACGCTGGCGCTGCTGGAGCGCTACTCCTTCCCCGGCAACGTGCGGCAGCTCCAGAACATGGTGGAGCGCGCGGCCACGCTGTCCGACACGGACCTGCTGGGCCCCGCCACGCTGCCCCCGGCGGTGCGCGGTGAGGCGGAGCCGGCGGTGACCGCCAACGATGGCGGCGAGCCGCGGCTGGGCGCGGGCTTCAACCTGGAGCGCCACCTGGACGACAGCGAGCGGCGCTACCTGCTCGTCGCGCTGAAGCAGGCCGGCGGGGTGAAGACGCGCGCGGCGGAGCTGCTCGGGCTGTCCTTCCGTTCCTTCCGCTATCGCCTGGCCAAGCACGGCCTGACCGACGACCTGGAGCCGGGCGGGTCCGCCGAGGCCTGAGCCCGGACCAGGATGGGGAAGGGGCGTGGCGCCCGGGGATCGCGGCTCACGGGGACGAGGGCCACCAGCGGTTCGCGTCCCTCAGTGCCGGCAGGAGCTGCGCGCCTGTTCCTGACTCCATCGCCCGCTGGAGCTCCTCCGGGGTGCTCCGCCGCCCGTCGAGCCACTCCCCGCCGTCCCACCGCACGCTGCCGTGGCGGAGGCGGAAGCGCAGCAGGAGCGGAGGGCTGAGGAGGGCGTACTCACTCGGCTCCTCCCGGTCGTACTGCATGGACAGCGCGCGGGGGTTGCCCGACTCGCGCAGGAGCGACACGCCGTCCGAGTACTGCGAGGGCGGAGGTGACATGCCCGCCGCGTCCAGGAGCGTGGGCATCACGTCCACGTGATGCGTGAGCTGCTCGAGCCTGCGCGGCGCCTGGCCGGGGATGGAGAGCACCAGCGGGACGTGGAGCTGGGCCCGGGACAGGAGCGAGGTGTGGCTGAAGCGTCCATCCTCCCAGAACGACTCCCCGTGGTCTCCCGTCACCGCGATGATGGTGCGCTCCTCCAGCCCGCTCTCGCGCAACCGGGTGAGCAGCTCCCCCAGCAGTGCGTCCACCCGATGGAGGGCGTTGCGGTAGCGGTTGAGGAGCTCGGTCCGCCGCTCGACGAGCCCCGGGTCGGAGAGCGCCACGTCAGCGCCCGCGCTCGGCCGGAACACCTCCCCGTCCGCGGGCACCTCGTAGGGAAAGTGGGTGCCGTTGAAGAAGAGGAAGGCGAAGAAGGGCTCGGGCCGCGAGACGAGGAACTGCTTCGCCTCGTCCACCATACCGCGGTCCTGATTCGGGAAGCCCCAGTGCCCCCCGAGCGCGAGCTCCCGCCGCAGCACGTGCCGGTCCAGCCCGAACCAGGTGGGCGCGACCGAGCTGGTGGCCGTCACCCGGTAGCCCGCGCGCTCGAGCAGCGCGTAGGGGACCGGAGGCCGGCGCGCGTCGGTCATCGGCCCCCATGCGCGCGGCGACAGGCCGCTGAGCAGCGAGAAGAGCCCCAGGTGGGTGCAGTTCGAGGAGGAGTAGTGCTGCTCGGCCCACCAGGAGCGGCGCGCGAGCGCGGCCAGGTGGGGCATGGTCTCCGGGTCCACCTGCTCCGGCCGCAGGCTCTCGATGCCCACCAGGAGGATGTTGTAGCGGGGAGCCCCCTCTGGCGGCCGCCACGCCTCGAGCTCCGGGGCCGGGTAGCGGAAGGTGCTGGGGCGCGGCTGCGCCTCCCGGTCCACCGCCGCGTCCCGGCCATAGGCACCCTTCCACCCGAGCACGGCCTCCACCGCGTCCGCGGGAAACTGGAAGGCCACCCAGCTCGCGAGCGGAAAGAGCGTCGCCGGGTCCGAGCGCTCCGTGTACACCCCCACCGACGCCGCGGCGGAGACCCCGCGCTCGGCGAGCGCCACCGCCGTGGCCACGAGCGCGAGCCTCCGGGCCCAGGTGCGCATCGCCGTGGCGTGCGCGGAGCGGGACAACCACCCGGCGGCGGCCGCGAGGGCACAGGCCGCCGCCAGGGCCCCTGCCCCAAGCAGCAGCGCCTGCGCGCGGGCCGTGGGCGGCAGGCCAATCTGCGCGAGCGCGTCCGGCTGTCGCAGCGCCTGGAGCGTCTGGCCATCGAGGTGCAGGCGGGTGAGGTGGAAGAGCGGACGGTCCAGGAGCAGCAGCCACAGCTCGCCCCAGGCGAGCGCCGCGGACGCCCCCAGCGCGCCCCACCCGGGCAGGAGCGGCCGCGCCACGAGCCCGGCGAGCAGCACGCTGAGCCCCAGCAGCAGCCCCAGGGTGACGGGGACCACCTTCACGGCGACCGCCACGGGCCAGGGCAGCCCCGCGAGGTCCGCGTAGCCCAGGTAACCCCACAGCAGGGCTCCGCTCGCCAGCGCGTGGAGCACGGCGAGCACGGCCAGCGCGGTCCCCGGCCGGGGCGCGCCTCCACCGCGCCACCTCAGTCCCATTCATGCCCCATGTTGTCGTCCGTCACCGGCACCGCGGCGTCCGTGCGGCGCAACATCCGGGGACGCGCCTCCAACGACCCGGAGACGCGGGCCTCGAGCGCGTCGAGCGCCCGGCGGTCCTCCTCGCGCCCGGCCTCGAACACCGGGACGCCATCGATGCGCATCCGCAGCATCGCCGCGCGCCACCGCTCCAGGTCCACCTGGATGGGGGTGTCCGCGACGGCGAGGCAATGCGCCACCCCGACCGAGTACGGGAACACGTCCGTCGCCGTGCGCGAGGCCCGGTGTGACGCCGTGGTGTTGAAGAAGTAGACGCCGCCGGGCGAGAGGTGGGCCTTCACCAGCTCGTTGAACTCGCGCGAGAGCACGTGCGCGGAGCCGCCCGCCCAATGCACCATGGTGTTCGCCACGATGATGTCGAAGCGCGCGTCGGGATGGGTCGTCAGCCAGCGCCGCCCGTCGTCGAACTCGATTCGCACCTTGGGGTTGTGCGCCAGCGAGGCGACCTGCGGGTAGTGCGCCAGCAGGTCCCGGTACCCGGGATTGATTTCCACCACCGTGAGCTCCTCGACGCCCGGCAGGTTCGCGACCACCTGCGCCCAGGAGCCGGAGCTCAGGCCAATCATCAGCACGCGACGCGGCGCGGGGTGGAGCGCGGAGAGCGCGTATGCGCGGAAGATGAGGTTCTTGTCCGTGCCCCGGGGGTCGGTGTTGAACACACCGTCGTAGGTGCCTCCACCGTAGATGGTGCCGTCGGGGGCCACGGTGATGACGCCGCTGCGGTTCTCCACCACGTGCGTGAAGCGGAAGCCCGGCTCCGTCTTCGCCTGGAACTGCACCCGCTCGTAGAGCCGGTCGAAGAGGACCGGCCCCGCCGCGAGCAGCCCGCCGCCTCCCACCCCCACCGCCACCAGCGCCCCCGCCAGCTGGCGGCGTGTGAGGCCGCAGCCCGCGAGCAGGAGCGCCGCCCCCAACATGCTGCCGCCCAGCAGCACCGCGGAGATTCCCGCCGTGGAGAGCACGTCCATCAGCCAGAAGCCGGTCAGGAGGCTGCCGGCCGCCGAGCCCACGATGTTGGCCACGTAGAGGTACGAGACGCGCGCGCCCGCCCGGGTGTCCGCGGGGACGCCGAAGTGCGCCACCAGGGGGAAGAGCGCGCCGAGGAAGATGGTGAGCAGCCCCATCCACGGCGCGGGCGAGCCCTCCGTGAAGGTGCACGCGGCCGCGAACCCGGGGATGGACAGGTAGGCCACCCCGTTGGCGAAGACGAAGAAGGCCGTCACCAGCCGCAGCGGGCGGGTGCCGGTGGTGGGGCTCGTGTCGCGGCAGAGCACCTGGCTCCACAGCGAGCCCAGCGCGAGCCCCAGCAGGTACGTCCCCAGCAGGAGCGGGAAGCTCGAGGCCAGCGCTCCGTTGGCCACGCCGTAGACGCGGAACCAGAGCAGCTCGTAGGAGAGCGAGACGAACCCGGAGAAGGCGGCCACCGCCAGGGCGACGAGCAGTCTCATGCCCGCCCCCGCCGCAAGACGAGGGAGACGAGCAACGCGACGCCCAGGTTGAGCCCCGCGGCGAGCTGCACCGTGCCCGCCTGGCCCAGGTGGCTCATGACGAAGAAGGCCGCGGCGAAGGAGGCCGCGGCCGAGCCCAGCGTGTTGACGAAGTAGAGCGCCCCTACCGACCGCCCCACGTTGCCCCAGAGCCGCACCGCGAACGCCACCAGCACCGGCAGCGTCGCGCCCATCAGCGTCGTGGGCACCAGCACGAGCAGGAGCGACACCACCCCCGTCCCCAGGGTGCCCATGCCCAGCGTGAGCGCCCCCACCTTCTCGATGAGGGGCAGGGACACCAGCCCGAACAGCCCGATGGCGGCCTCGACGAGGCAGAAGGCCAGGAGCGCCGGGCGCCGCGGGTCGCGCGAGTACACGCCCCCCAGCAGGCTCCCGGCGCCAAGTCCCACCATGAAGGCGGTGACGATGACGGTGACCGACTCGACGTTGGTTCCGTAGTGCGTGAAGAGCGCCCGCTGCCACACCGTCTGGTAGAGCAGCGCGGAGAAGCCGGAGGCGAAGAAGACCGGCGCCACCCACCGGAGTGGGAGCACGCCGGCCGCGGACCGTGGCTCGGCGAGAGGGTCCATGACGGGGGATTCTGGGACGAGCGGCTCGGGTGCGGACAAGGTGGCCCGCATCCTATGTCCTCTCTTCCTGCCTGATGCGTCCCGTGACCGGTGCGGGCCGCCTGTCGGCCCGCACCACCGGCAGGCGCGAAACACCCGCACGGCCCCGGGCACTCGCCGCCGCATCTCGAGGAGACGTCACCGGGGACGACCGCCGCTTACGTGGCGAGCGACAGTTCTCGTCAGTCCCGCTGCCCAATTTTGTCAGCCCTGCATTCCCGATTCCTGAGCCCCGGCTCTCGCTCCACGGAATTCAGCCACTTGGGCATGTTGATCCTCCTGGCATGCCGAGTGCTAATGTTCGCGCCGGGCGCAGTGCCCTTGCCAAAACCTCCCCGAGGACCCCCAATGCGCGTCTCCCGCTTCAACCCCCGCAACCGTGGCTTCACGCTCATCGAGCTCATGATCGTGGTCGCCATCATCGGAATCCTGGCCGCCATCGCCATCCCGAACTTCCTCAAGTTCCAGGCGCGCTCCAAGCAGTCCGAGGCGAAGACCAACCTCAAGGCCCTGTACACCGCGCAGAAGTCGTTCTTCTCCGAGAAGGACCGCTACTCGATGTTCGCCAACGAGCTCGGCTTCGCGCCCGAGCGCGGCAATCGCTACGGCTACCTCGTCGGCCTGAACGGTGCGAACGAGGACCGCTCCCTCGCCACCATCACCAACCCCGCGGGCCAGGGCGTGTCGAGCATCTCCTTCGACGTGTTCCGCTTCAAGGGCACCACCTCGATTCCGGCCCCCTCCGTGGCCAACTACGCCCCGGATACCGCGAACGCCACCAAGATCTTCGGCGTGCAGCCGGACGTGGCGACCTGCCCCAACTGCAACTTCTTCGCGGGTGCGCAGGGCAACGCGGACAACGAGCCCACTTTCGATGACTGGGTGATCGCCGGCTTCGAGGGTCACGGCATCGTGGGCGGCTGCTCCGAGGAAGGCAACGTCTCCTCCGGCACCCCGTACAACACGCGCAACGACGTCGCCTGCGACTGATATGGAATGAACGGTGGCCCGACCACTGTTCTTCGGGCCGCCTTCCTTCCGGAGGGCGGCCCTTCGCCTTTTCAGAGTTCCAGGATGCTCATGCGGATTGTCGTGCTGTGCCTGGCTGTCTGCTCAATCGCCCTGATGGCGGACAAGCCGGCCAAGCCCTTGAGAACGAAGGACGGCCCCATCCTGCCCCGGCGGGAGATGCTCGAGGTGCTGGGGGCCGCGCAGAAGCCGCTGCTGGCGGACTTCTACTGGCTGCAGGCCATCCAGCAGATGGGCCGCGCCAATACGGACACCGAGTACCGCGACGTCTTCTTCTACGCGGACCTGGCGACCGACCTCGACCCGAAGTTCCGCTACGTCTACGAGTGGGGGGGCGTCGCCACGCCCTTCAACCTGGGGCGCGAGCAGTGGGTGAACACGGATTTGTCCTCCCGGCTGCTCAGCAAGGGGTTGTCCGTGTTCCCGGACGACCGCCGTTTCCTGTTCCAGCTCGCGTACAACAAGATGACGTACGATCGGGACTACAAGGGCGCGGCGGAGCTGCTCACGGCCCTCTCGAAGTTCCCGGACACGCCGCCCTACGTGGCCCATCTCGCCACGCGCCTGTACGCCCAGGCCGGCAGCTTCGACTCCGGCCTGCGCATGGCGGAGATGCTGCGCGACAGCGCCGAGGACGAAGAGTCGCGGGCCTTCTATGAGTACCGCATCAAGGAAATCCTCCGTGAGCGGGTGCTCACGGAGATTGACCACGCCATCGAGTCCTTCGCGAAGGACCGCGGCCAGCGCCCGCGCACCGTGCCGGAGTTGGTGCGCACGGGCTATCTGAAGGCCCCGCCCGAAGACCCACTGGAGGGCCAGTTCTTCATCGACCGGCGGGGGCGCGCGCGCTCCACGTCGGGCCTGTACAGGTTGGAGATGTACGACGACACCAAGAAGAAGGAACTGAAGGAAGACCTTGCCGCCGGTGGCATCGTGTTCGGCGAGTCGGAGGATGCACGATGACGGCGGCTTCGATGATGGCGGCTCCGGCGGAGCCCCTCGTGTCCGAGGGCAGCGCGCCGGTTCGCATCCGCGGCCTGTCCAAGACGTACCGGGTGGGCTTCTTCCTCAACAAGCAGGTGAAGGCGCTGCAGGGCCTGGACCTGGACATCATGTCGGGGCAGGTCTACGGGTTGCTCGGTCCCAACGGGGCGGGCAAGTCCACCACCATCAAGCTCCTCATGGGGCTGGTGCGCGCGTCCCAGGGGCAGGCGCTGCTCTTCGGTGAGTCCCCGGACCGCCCGCACGTGCGGCGGCAGGTGGGCTTCCTGCCGGAGAACCCCTCGCTCTACGAGTACCTCACCGGGCGCGAGTTCGTGACGCTGGCGGGGCGCATCTTCGGGCTGAGCGGGCATGACCTGGACCAGCGCGTGGAGCGTGTGCTGGGCGAGGTGGGCATGGGACGCGCGTCGGACCTGCAGATCCGCCGCTACTCCAAGGGCATGGTGCAGCGCACGGCGCTGGCCCAGGCCCTCATCAGCGGGCCCCGCCTGCTGGTGCTGGACGAGCCCACCTCCGGCCTGGACCCGCTGGGCCGCCGGCAGATGCGCGACATCATCCTCGCCGAGCGCGAGAAGGGGACGACCATCCTCTTCTGCACGCACATCATCTCGGACGTGGAGGCCCTGTGCGACCGGGTGGCGGTGCTGGTGGGGGGGCGGCGGGTGCAGGAGGGCAGCGTGCAGGAGCTCGTCTCGGCACGGGCGCCCTCGGTGGAGATGGTGGTGCAGGGACTGCCGCTGGAGCAGCTCCAGTCGCTGGGCTTCGTGTACGAGCAGGCCCAGCAGCTGGACGGCCGGGTGATGCTGCGGGTGCCGGACGCGGATGCGCACCCCCTGCTCCAGGCCATCATCAACCGGGGCGGACGCATCAACCGGGTGCAGCCCGCGCGCTTCTCGCTGGAGGACCTCTTCCTGGAAGCGATGAAGCAGGCGGGTGGACAGACCGTGGGTGGGGAGATTCAGTGATGGGTGCTTTTACCGCCATGGCGTGGAACGGCTTCCGCGAGGCGCGGCGCAACCGGGTGACGGTGCTCGTGGGCGCCTTCGCGCTGGTGCTGCTGTTCGCCACCACGTTGGTGACCGAGGTCACCGTCAGCACGTTCGACCGCGTGGTGACGGACTTCGGCCTGGGGGTGATGAGCCTGCTGCTCGTCTTCCTCTCCATCTACCTGTCGTCGGGGCTGCTCAGCCGCGAAATCGAGCGGCGCACCATCTTCCTGATGGTGTCCAAGCCCATGTCCCGCAGTCGCTTCCTGCTGGCGCGGCTGGCGGGCAACATGCTCACCCTGGGCGTGCTGCTGGTGGCCATGACGCTGCTGTTCTGGCTGCAGCTCGTGCTGAACCTCGCGCCCATCACCCAGCCGCAGCTGGCCGCGTTGTGGGGGCTGTACCTGGAGCTGTTCGTGCTCACCAGTGCCGGCTTCCTGCTGTCCACCTTCGCCAGCCAGCTGGTGTCCGCGCTGGTGACGACGGGCCTGTACTTCGCGGGCCACCTGAGCGCGGACATCTACAACCTGGGCACGAGGTCCAAGAGCGAGCTCGTCGCGTGGATATGCAAGGCGACCTACTACGCCCTGCCCAACCTGGAGCGGCTGAACTTCCGGCCGCGCGCCACGTACGTGCTGCCGGTGGCGGCGTCCGAGCTCGCCACGGCCACGCTCTTTGCGCTGGGCTGGGGCGCGCTGTTCTGCGTGCTGGCCACGCTCGTGTTCGAGCGGCGCGACTTCCGCTGAGCGCGCTGTAGAATCGCGGCCACGCGATGCCGACCCTCCCATCAGGCTGGATTGAGCCCATCTTCACCCTCTTCCTCCTGGTGCTCGGGCTGTGCATCGGCAGCTTCCTCAACGTCGTCATCGCGCGAGTCCCGGAGGGCCTGAGCATCGTCCGGCCGGGCTCGCGCTGCCCGAAGTGCGGCCATGTCCTCGCCTGGTACGAGAACATCCCGCTGCTGTCCTGGCTGGCCTTGAGGGCGCGCTGCCGCGGGTGCGCCACCCCCATCTCCGCGCGCTACCCGCTGGTGGAGCTGCTCACGGGGCTGCTCTACTTCGCGTGCCTGCGCCGCTTCGGTTGGACGTATGAGCTGGTCCCCGCGCTGGTGCTCGTCACGCTGCTGGTGCCGCTCACCTTCATCGACCTGGACCACTGGATTCTCCCGCTGTCCATGACGGTGTCGGGCACCCTCGCGGGCGTGGCGCTCGCGGTGCCAAGGGGCATGGGGGCCTTCTGGGACGCGGTGATTGGCGCGGCGGCGGGCTTCCTGGCCTTCCGGCTGATGGAGTACGTGGGCTGGAAGGTCTTCAAGAAGGAGGCGCTCGGCGCGGGGGACAAGTACCTCGTCGCCATGCTGGGCGCGTTCCTGTCCTGGCGCGCGCTGCTCGGCATCCTCCTCTTCGCCTCGATGCAGGGCGCGGTGGTGGGCATCCTGATGCTGGCCCTGACGGGCCGGGCCGGGCCGCGCACCGAGGAGCCGCCGGCCCCAGTGAAGCCGTCCGGTGACGAGCCGTCCGCGGACGAAGCGTCAGGAGACGGGCCTCCGCTCACGATGACCTGGGACTTCACCCGGCCCGGACTTCCCCTGTGGAAGCGGCTCGTGCTGGTGCCGTTCTGCCTGCTGTTCCAGCCCATCCCCGACGCGCCGCTGGACGAGGAGGGGCAGGAGGAGGACTGGGTGCCGGACCGCACCAGCATTCCCTTCGGCCCGTGGCTGGCGCTGGCGGGGCTGGAATTGCTGCTGCTGGGCCCCTGGCTGGCGCGGGTGCTGCCTCCGGACATCGCGATGATGCTGGGCGGCGGATGAAGTGGCGCATCGCCAGCGTGGCCTTCCTGCTGGGCTCGCTGTCCACGGGGCTCACCTGGCTGTCCGTGCAGCCGCTCCTGATCCGGTTGATGGACGCGGTGCGCCGGCTGGCGCCGCACGGCAGCGCGGATGCGGAGGCGCTGGGGCGGGTGAAGGCGCTGCTGCCGCTGGCGCTCGGGCTGGACCTGGTGGTGCTCACGGTGCTGGCGTACGTGGTGCTGGACCTGACGGTGGGCCGCCCGCTGCGCAGCACGGAGGCGGTGGTGGAGCAGTTCGGCCGGCTGGAGCTGGACCCGCACCTGGTGCCCACCCAGGGCGGCCCGCTGATGTCGCGCATCCAGCGCGCGCTGCAGCGCATGGCGGAGGCGCTGCGCACGGAGCAATCCCTCACGCGCTCGCAGATGGCGTCCCTGCGCGAGGCCAACGCCCGGCTGGCGCGCGCGCAGACGGAGCTGGTGTCCTCGGAGCGGCTGGCCACGGTGGGCCGGCTGGCCGCGGGCGTGGCGCACGAGGTGGGCAACCCGCTGTCGGGCATCCTGGGCTACGTGGCGCTGGCCCGGATGAAGGCCACCACGCCGGAGCTGAAGGACTTCCTGGAGCGCATCGACCACGAGGTGCAGCGCATCGACCGCATCATCCGCGGGCTGCTGGATTTGGGGCGCCCCGGGGCTGCCTCGCTGGGGCCGGTGGAGCTGGGCACGGTGGTGGAGACGTGCGTGCGGCTGGTGCGTGCCGCGCCGGAGCTGACCGGCGTGCATGTGGAGCTGGCGCTGGAGCCGGGGCTGCTCGCCCGGGCGGACCCGGGGCCGCTGTCCCAGATTGTCATCAACCTGCTGCTCAACGCCGCGCAGGCCATGGGAGGGCAGGGGAGCGTGCGCGTCCGCACGCACCGCGAAGGGGACGAAGCGCGGCTGGTGGTGGAGGACATGGGGCCGGGCATCCCCGCGGACGTCATGCCCCGCCTGTTCGAGCCCTTCTTCACCACCAAGGGCCGGGAGGGCACCGGGCTGGGGCTGGCGGTGTCCTTGCGCCTCGCGCAGGTGATGGGCGGGCGGCTGCTGGCGGAGAATGCCCCGGAAGGCGGCGCTCGCTTCACCGTGTCCCTGCCTGCCCCGTGAGGGGAAAAGGGCCCCCCTACCGGCCAGGAGCTATCGGCCCCCGTCGCGCTGGGGGATGATGCCCCGGAGACGGCCATGTCCTTGTTCCGCACCATCCTCGTCGCCGACGACGAGCCCTCCATCCGCCACATCCTCACGCTGGTGCTCACCGACCGCGGCTATGACGTGCGCGCGGTGGCGGACGGCGACGAGGCCCTGCGCGAGCTGGCCGCGCGCGACTACGACGTGCTGCTGTGCGACGTGCGGATGCCGAAGAAGGACGGCCTCACCGTGCTGCGCGAGGCACTCGCCCTGCACCCGGGCCTCACCGCCGTGGTGATGAGTGCCTACGGCTCGCAGGAGCAGGCGCTGGAGGCCGTCTCCGCCGGTGCGTTCGACTACGTCCAGAAGCCCTTCAAGCCGGAGGAAATCGTCTTCGTCCTCCGCAAGGCGGAGGAGCGCGAGCGGCTGGTGCGGGAGAACCGCCGGCTGAAGGAGGCCAGCCTTCCTTCCGCGCCGGACGGCCACATCCTCGGCGGGAGCGCCGCGCTGCACGCGGTGCTCCGGCAGGTGGCGCGCCTGGCCCCGGTGGACACCACGGTGCTCATCAGCGGGGAGAGCGGCACCGGCAAGGAGCTCATCGCCCGCGAGCTGCACTCGCGCAGCCGCCGCGCCGCCATGGCCTTCGTCGCCGTCAACTGCGGCGCCATCGCCTCTGGCCTCATCGAGAGCGAGCTGTTCGGCCACGCCAAGGGCGCCTTCACCGACGCGCGCTCCGCCAAGCGCGGCCTCTTCGCCGAGGCCGACGGCGGCACCCTCTTCCTGGACGAGGTGGGCGAGCTGCCGCTGTCCGCCCAGGTGAAGCTGTTGCGCGTGCTCCAGGAGGGGGAAATCCGTCCGGTGGGGGAGAGCCGGGTGGAGAAGGTGGACGTGCGCGTGGTGGCCGCCACGCTGCGGGATCTGGGCAAGCTGGTGGAGAAGGGCGAGTTCCGCGAGGACCTCTACTACCGCCTCAACGTCGTCAATCTCCGGATGCCGCCCTTGCGCGAGCGCCGCGAGGACGTGCCGCTGCTGGCGCGCGCCTTCATCTCCCGCTTCAACCGCGAGCTGAACCGCGAGCCGCCCGTCGAGGGGCTCTCCCCGGACGCCGAGGCCCTCCTGGCCGCGTACGCCTGGCCCGGCAACGTGCGCGAGCTGGAGAACGCCATGGAGCGCGCCGTGTTGCTGGCGGACACACCCCTCATCCTTCCGTCCAATCTGCCCGACAAGCTGTGGGCCGCGCCCCCACCCGGACCCACGGGCACGGCGTCGGGGCCCGCGGGTGCGTCGGCGGGCGCCGCGCTACAGGCAGGTACGGACCTGTCGCTCAAGCGCGCCATCCGTGACCTAGAGGAGTCCTACATCCGGGCGGCCCTGCGCAAGACGAAGGGCAACCGCACCCGCGCGTCGGAGCTGCTGGACATCAGCCACCGTGCGTTGCTGTACAAGATCAAGGAGTACGGCATCGACCCGGACGCCGAGGCGGAGCGGGGCTGAAGGGCCTGGGGCGTGGCCTCTCCCCGGACATCGCCTGCCTGCCTGCATTTGACGGAACACGCCCGGGGCCGGAAAATCGGGCCTTCGCGACGGTGTTGAGGGGCCCGACGCAGGACTGGTGCGCGGCTTCCGTCCGTCCGGAGGGCAGGCGGGCTCCAGGCACTTTTTAGGAGGGGTTGACGGCCAGTGTTACGCTGGCCGCCTCTCGACGGAGTCAAGCATGGCGAAGGGCAAACTGGCACTCGGCCTGGACATCGGTTCGACGTCCATCAAGATGATTCTCCTCAAGGAGCAGCGCAAGCGCGGCGAGGTCGTCTTCGCGTTGCAGAGCTTCGGGATGAAGCCGCTGCCGCCGGAGGCCATCGTCGACGGGGCGCTGATGAACTCCACGGCCATCGTCCAGGCCGTGCAGGAGCTGATGTCCGAGCTGAAGGTGAAGGGCAAGGACGTCGCCATCGGCGTGTCCGGCCACTCGGTCATCATCAAGAAGATTCAAATGCCCCGCATGTCCCAGGACGAGCTCGAGGAGAGCATCCAGTGGGAGGCGGAGCAGTACATCCCGTTCGATGTGAAGGACGTGAACATCGACACGCAGATCCTCGACGGCGGCGGCAACGACGCCACCGGGCAGATGGACGTGCTGCTGGTGGCCGCCAAGAAGGACATGATCAACGACTACACCACCGTGGTCTCCGAGGCGGGCCTCGCGCCGGTGGTGGTGGACGTGGACGCCTTCGCCGTCCAGAACATGTTCTCCGTCAACTACGACCTCCCGGAGAAGGAGACCGTGGTGCTCATCAACGCGGGCGCCTCGGTGGTGAACATCAACATCATCGCCAACGGCGTGACGGTGTTCACCCGCGACGTCACCATCGGTGGCAACCAGTTCACCGAAGAAATCCAGAAGCAGCTCAACGTCTCCTACGAGGAGGCGGAAGCGCTGAAGATTGGCGGCAACAGCTCGGACGCGGACGCCGTGGTGCCCCAGGAAGTCGAGCGCGTGCTCTCCAGCGTCGCCGAGCAGGTGGCGGGTGAAATCCAGCGTTCGCTGGACTTCTACGCGGGCACCGCCGCCGACTCGAACTTCAGCAAGGTGTACCTGTCGGGCGGGACGGCGAAGATTCCCGCGCTGTTCAAGACCATCGAAGCGCGCACGGGCGTGCCGGTGGAGATCCTCAATCCCTTCCGCAAGATTGAAGTGGACAACCGCAAGTTCGACCCCGCGTTCATCATGGACGTGGCGCCCATGGCAGCGGTGGCCGTGGGATTGGCGCTCCGGCGCCCGGGCGACAAGATTGCCTGACCGGTCCACCCCTTAGGAGACGACGCACATGATGATTCGCATCAACCTGCTGCCCGTCCGGGCGGTGAAGAAGCGGGAGATGGGCCGGCAGGTGCTGGTCCTCTTCGCCCTCGTGCTGGTGGGCGCGGGCGTTGGCAATTACTTCTGGTACGCGGACCGGGACGACGAGCTCACACGCCACCGTCAGGGCATCACCCAGACGCGCGCGAAGATCGCCGAGCTGGAGAAGGTCATCGGCGAGGTGAAGAACATCAACGCCCGCAAGGCCGAGGTGGAGAAGAAGCTGGCCGTGCTGGACTCGCTGCGCAAGGGGCGCAACGGGCCGGTGCGCATGCTGGACGCGCTCGCGTCCGCCACCCCGAAGAAGGTCTGGCTGAAGACCTTCAACGAGTCCAACAACGCGGTCGCCATTGACGGCGCCGCGGTGAGCCACGACGAGGTCGCCGAGTTCATGCGCGGCCTCAATGGCGTGGTGTGGACGCCGAAGGGCATGGGCCGCCTCGTCGACCAGCGCCGCGACAGCAAGACGGCGCGCGTGGAGCTGCTCACGGCCGAGGCCACCATCGAGGAGTTCCCGGCGACCCAGGTCACCCCCTTCTTCAAGAACATCGACCTGACCAGCGCGGTCCAGAGCAAGGCGGCGGCGGCCCAGCCCGGCGCGCCCGCCCTGGTCGACTTCAAGATCACGCTGCAGGCCAACTACGCCATCTGAAAGGCCCCACGCCATGGACAAGTACCTGGATCAGTTCGCCAAGGCGCCCCCTGCCACCAAGTTCGGCGGCCTGGCCATCGCAGTGATTCTGATGACCGTCGCCAACTTCTTCATGGCTGTCTCGCCCACCGAGGACGCCATCAAGATCGTCATCTCCGAGCGGCGCACGCTGGACCTGGAGCTCGCGGAGAAGAGCGAGATCGCCCAGAACCTCAACGACCGCCGGCGCGAGATGGACGTGCTGGAGCAGAAGCTCGCCGAGGCCCTGACGGAGCTGCCCGAGAAGAAGGACATCGAGGAGCTGCTCGCGCAGATCAACGACATCGGCAAGAAGAGCGGGCTGGAGATCTCCAGCGTGACGCCGGACAAGGAGTTCGTGGGCGGTGGTGAGTTCTTCGCCCGCATCCCCCTGAAGATGACGGTCAGCGGCAACTACCACGAGATCGCCCTCTTCCTTCAGGAGATGGCGAACATGCGCCGCATCGTCAACGTCAACAACATCAAGCTCGATTCGCCGGCGCTCAAGAACGAGAAGGTCGTCCTCCAGAGCAGCTTCCTGGCCACGACGTTCCGCTTCGTCGAGCAGCCCAAGAACGGGTCTCAGAAGAACTAGAAACTTGATCCGCCCGGAAAGTAGGGCGACAAGGGGATTGAGGATGAAGACGTTCAAGGCCACCATGACCACCGCGGCGCTGGCGCTTTCGCTGGCGGCATGCGACGACGCGCCGCCGCCGGCTCCGGCAGCGGCAAGTCCCGTTGCCGCGGCTGCTGCTCCGGCCAAGGCGGCACCCGTCGCGGTGGCGGAGCCCGCGGCAGTCCCGTACGTGTACACGTACAACCCGGTGGGCAAGCGAGACCCGTTCCGCAGCCCGGTGGATGAAATCGGGCCCATCACGCCCAGCCCGGTGACCTCGTGCAACGAGCCACTGTGCGCCTTCGACCTGGACCAGCTCAAGCTGGTGGCGGTCGTGACGGGTGACGCCAACCCCATCGCCATGGTCGAGGACCCGGTGGGTCGCGGCCATATCGTGCGGCGCAACACCCGCGTGGGGCGCCAGGGCGGGAAGGTGACGCAGATCCTCCGTGACTCGGTGACGGTGACCGAGGTGTTCTCGGGCAACGGCGAAATCATCAAGAATCCGGTGACGCTGCAGCTCAAGCCCGACGATAAGCAGGACCCCGCCTACAACATGATGACGGGCAAGAACTACGGGGAGTAGCGCCCCCAAAGGCGCTCCCGCGGGCGGTCGCCCGCTTCCAACTTGTTGAGGGGACGCATGCTCGAGAAGAGCGCTGTGACGAGGGGCAAGTGGATGTTGGCGGCCGCGTGGGCCGTCATTCTTGTGGGCGCCAGGGTACAGGGCGCCGAGCTCAATACGCTGCGCGACCTGGATGTGTCGCGCACGGGTTCCGGGGCCCAGGTCGTGGTCACCGGCACCCGTCCGCCGACCTTCACCGTGTTCCGCCTGAGCGGACCGGAGCGGCTGGTGGTGGACCTGTCGTCCGCGGACGCCACGGGCATCAAGGGCCACCACGAGGGCTCCGGCCCGGTGGCGGGCGTGGTGGCGTCGCAGTTCTCGGACGAGCGCGCGAGCGTCGGCCGGGTGCTGCTGGCGCTGGACAAGGCGTCCCAGTACGACGTCCGCGCCGACGGCAACCGCATCGTCATCTCCGTGGACGGTGTCGCCCAGCCTGCTCCCGCCGAGGCGAAGCGTGCCGAGCCCGAGGCCGTCAAGGCGCCCGCGGCCGTCGCGTCCGCGCCCACCCCGGCGAAGCGCGCCGAGCCCGAGGCAATCAAGGCCCCGGTGGCCGTGGCGGCTGTCGCCGCCGTGAAGCCGGCCGAGCCCGCCGTCGTCGTGGCCGAGGCCCCGCGGGAGACCGTGAAGCCCGAGGCGCCCGCCGCGAAGCAGGCCCTGCCGGAGAACGTGGTGGCGGCCGAGGCCGATGAGCGCGAGGTCGCCCACCCGGCGCAGCGCATCACCGGCCTGACCTTCGCCGACGACACCCTGCGCATCCGCGCGGACGGCGACATCGCCCGCTACGAGGTGCTGGAGCTGGCGGACCCGCCGCGGCTCGCGGTGGACCTGTACGGCGTGGGCCTCGCGGCCCGTGCCCCGCGCGTGAGCGGCGGCGCCCTGAAGGACGTGCGCGTGGGCGCGCACTCGGACAAGGTGCGCCTGGTGCTGGACGTGCGCGGCAACATGCCGGCCTACCGCGTGGACCGGGCCTCCCGGGGCCTGGAGGTGGTGCTGGGCGGTGCGGTGGCGCGCAAGGCGGCGCCCGCGCCGGAGCCCACGGAGATGATGGCCTCGGTGACCGAGGTGGAGCCCCTGCGCTCCACCCCCGAGCCGACCGCGGCGCCGGCCACGACGGCGGCGGTCGAGGTGAAGGACCTCTCCTTCGAGGAGAGCGGCGCGGGTGGCCGCGTGGTGCTGAAGCTGTCCGGAACCGCGGCGTGGAAGGTGGACCGGCCGGACCCGCGCAGCGCGGTGCTGACGCTGGACAACGCGCGCCTGCCGAAGAAGCTCGAGCGCAGCCTGGACACCAGCGCGCTGGAGACGCCGGTGAAGATGGTCAGCGCCTTCAGCGTGCCGGGCGAGGGCCGCCGGGTGCGCGTGGTGGTGGCCGCCGACGGCGCCATCGAAGAGAAGGTGACGCAGAACGGTGGCACGCTGTCCTGGCGCCTGGACGTGCAGGGCGTGAAGACGGAGCAGGTGGCCGTGGCGCCGCGCACCGCGGGCTTCACCGCCGAGGCGCCCGCCTACGCCGCCGAGGGCGCGCCGCAGCAGGCCCGCTACCGCGGCAAGCGCGTCTCCTTCGAGTTCAAGGACATCGACATCCAGAACCTCCTGCGCGTCATCGCGGAGATCTCCAAGCGCAACGTGGTGCTGGCGGATGACGTGAGCGGCAAGGTCACCATCCGGCTGCGCAACGTGCCCTGGGACCAGGCGCTGGACCTCATCCTGCGCACGAAGCAGCTGGGCAAGGAGGAGTTCGGCAACATCATCCGCATTGCCCCGCTGAAGACGCTGGAGGAGGAGGCCCGGCTGCGCCAGGAGCGCAAGAAGTCGCTCCAGCAGCTGGAGGAGCTGCTGGTCAACCTCATCCCCGTCAACTACGCGGTGGCCGGCGACATGGCCTCGCGCGTGAAGGACGTGCTCAGCGAGCGCGGCTCGGTGACGGTGGATCAGCGCACCAACGTGCTCATCGTCAAGGACGTCCGCTCGAACACGGAGAAGGCCCGCGCGCTCGTGCGCAGCCTGGACACGCAGACGCCGCAGGTGCTCATCGAGAGCCGCATCGTGGAGGCCAACACCACCTTCAGCCGCCAGCTGGGCGTGCAGTGGGGTGGCCAGGCACTCGCGACCGCGGCGGCCGGCAACTCCACCGGCCTCATCTTCCCCAACTCGGTGGCTGTCACCGGTGGCTCGCCGGGCACGGGCGGCAACGGCCTGCCCTCCACGCCGAACTTCGCGGTCAACCTGCCGGCCTCGGTGGGTGAGGGCGCCGGTGGCGCGCTGGGCTTCGTGTTCGGCTCCGCGGGCGGAGCGCTGCAGCTCAACCTGCGGCTGTCCGCGGCGGAGAACGAGGGCACGGTGAAGACCATCTCCGCGCCCAAGGTGACGACGCTGGACAACAACACCGCCCGCATCAGCCAGGGCGTGTCCATTCCGTTCAGCCAGACGTCCGCCCAGGGTGTGAACACCACCTTCATCGAGGCCCGCCTGTCGCTCGAGGTGACGCCGCACATCACCCAGGACGGCAGCGTCCTGATGTCCATCAACGCCTCCAACAACCAGCCGGACCCGGGCAGCACGGGCGCCAATGGTCAGCCCTCCATCCAGCGCAAGGAGGCGAACACGCAGGTGTTGGTCAAGGACGGCGACACCACCGTCATCGGCGGCATCTATGTCCGTCGTGGCAGCACCTCCACCTCGCGGGTTCCGTTCCTGTCGAGCATCCCGGTGTTGGGCTTGCTGTTCAAGAACCACACGGAGCGGGATGACCGGCAGGAGCTGCTCATCTTCATCACGCCCCGCATCCTCAACCGGCAGACCATTGCGCAGAGCCTCTAAGGGCTTGTGCGGCCTCTCCAGGAAAGCGTTCGCCCTATGAAGATGAAGCACTCGGTCATCTCGGCCCTGCTGGCGCTTGGTATGAGCGCCTGTGTCGAAAGCACGCCCTCCCTCCAGATTGGAAGCGCCTCCGCGCAGGCTGCGAATTGCAACATCACGACGGCTACCGGAACCGGGCTCCTCCGGGGCACCGTCAACCTGGGCTTCCCGGTGGGGGGCTACCCGCTGGTGCTGGCCGTCACCTCCAACCTGCAGAGCATCCCCCTTGAAGTGGGGGAGCAGCCGGTGGGCGCCGACGAGGACCTCAACACCATCTACATCACCCACCTCGTGTTGAGCTACTCGTCGCCGACGGCGGGCCTGACCTTCACCGACTCCAGCTCCAGCGTCCCCATCTACGGAACGCTGACCGACGAGGGCAACCTCCTGATCAACCTGTTCACGGCGGAGACCTTCCAGGACGTGAAGGACTTCGTGGGGGTCGGGGAGTCCGCTGAAGTCCTCGTCACCGTGCAGCTCAAGGGCGAGCGCGCCTCGGGCGACGAGCTGGACTCCAACGAAATCGTCTTCCCCGTCACCGTCTACAACGTCCCCGCCGCCAGCCTCGAGGCCGGCGTCTGCGGGCCGGGCAAGCGGTTCGCGGCGCCGACCGAGCCCTGCGACCAGCGCGGTCTGAACAACGTCGTGCCCGTGTGCGAAGACATCCCGACGACTCCTTGAGCCATCGCGCTTGACCGGCCGCCGCCCGCCTCCTAAGAGCCCAAGACCATGTCCTTCCGCACGCACCTCGAGTCGGTGGTCAACCAGGTGGACGGAGCCCTCGCCTGCAGCGTGATGGGCTTCGACGGCATCTCCGTCGACACCTTCCAGCGGGACGAGGCCGCGGAGCTGGACCTGGGCGGCGCCTGGGTGGAGTACGCCAACCTCCTCACCCAGCTCCGCCATGCCGCGGAAGTCCTCAAGACGGGCGCGGTGAGCGAGGTCAGCGTCAACAGTGAGAAGGTGCTGACCGTGATGCGGCTGGTGTCACCGGAGTACTTCCTGGTGCTCGCCCTGCGCGCGGACGGCAACTTCGGCAAGGGCCGCTACGTGCTGCGTGTGACGGCCCCCAAGGTGCGCGCCGAGCTCTAGCCGCGCGCCCTGTCAGGCAGTCGTCCGGACGACAGAACCGGTCGCTCCTTTCCCCTTCCCATGGAAGGGGGGCATGGGCTACACACCCCCGACTTTTCAAGCTTTCGAAGCTTTGAGTGTGAAGGAGTGGCTCCCCATGGCCGGGTTTGTCGATACGTCCGAGTTCCGCAATGGTCTGAAGATCGAAATTGACGGTGAGCCGTTCGTAATCGAGTACTTCCAGCACGTGAAGCCCGGCAAGGGCTCCGCCTTCGTGCGCACCAAGATTCGCAGCCTCCTCTCCGGGCGCGTCCTGGAGCCCACCCTCAAGTCCGGCGACAAGGTGGGCGTGCCGGACATCGAGGAGAAGGACATGCAGTTCCTGTATGTCCAGGGCGAGGACTTCTACTTCATGGACACCCGCAACTACGAGCAGACCTTCCTCGGTGAGAAGGTGCTCGGAGATGCAAAGAACTTCCTGAAGGAGAACATCACCGTCGGGGTGGTCTTCTGGAACGGCAAGGCCATCGCCGTGAACATGCCCAACTCGGTGGACCTGAAGGTCACCGAATGCGACCCGGGCGTGCGGGGTGACACGGTGTCCGGCGCGCTCAAGCCCGCCAAGCTGGAGACGGGCTACACCGTCAGCGTCCCGCTCTTCATCAACGAGGGCGACGTGCTCAAGATCGACACGCGTGACGGCAAGTACCTGACGCGCGTGGCCACCGGCGGCTAGCCCGCCGCGCACGGCGACTTCGGACGGAGGGGAACGCGAGAATGGCAACGAAGCGCAAGTCGACCCGGGCGGACGCGCCCGCGAGCGCGCCGACCGGTGGCGCGCGCGATTCAGGCAACACGTCCCTGGACGTGGATGCCCTGCGGCAGATCGTCGAAATCCTCGAGGCCTCGGACGTGACGAGGCTGGTGTGGAAGCGCGGCGAGGAGAAGCTCTTCATCCGCCGCGGCCACGCACCGGAGACCACCATCGTCCACCACGCGGCGCCGGCTTCGGCTCCCGTGGGTCCGGGCGTGGAGTACACCACCCCCACTGCCTCCCGGCCTACCGCGCCCGCACCGGCTCCCGCCGTGGCGGCGGCTCCCGTGCCGGCAGCGGAGAAGCCCGGCCACCAGGTGACGAGCCCCTTCGTGGGCACGTTCTACCGGACGCCGGCGCCCGACCAGCCCGCCTTCGTCGATGTGGGCTCGGTGGTGAAGAAGGGCCAGGTGCTCTGCATCATCGAAGCAATGAAGCTGATGAACGAAATCGAGTCCGAGGTGTCCGGCCGCGTGGCGGAAATCCTCGTGGAGAACGGCCGCCCGGTGGAGTTCGGCCAGGCGCTGTTCCGTATCGAGCCGGCCTGAGCGCCTGGCGCGCCGCTCTCGCGTCCTGTGCGAGCGGCGCGCGCCCCAGGCCCGGCCCCTGACGGGGAGACACCCACGTGTTCAAGAAGGTGCTGATCGCCAACCGCGGGGAGATTGCCCTGCGGGTCATCCGCGCCTGCCGCGAGCTGGGCATTGCCACCGTGGCGGTGCACTCCACGGCGGACGCCAACGCGCTGCACGTGCGCTTCGCCGACGAGGCGGTGTGCATTGGCCCGCCGTCGTCCAAGGAGAGCTACCTCAACATCCCGCAGCTGCTCTCCGCGGCCGAAATCACCCGCGCGGACGCCATCCACCCGGGCTACGGCTTCCTGTCGGAGAACGCCGAGTTCGCGGAGGTGTGCGAGAACTGCAAGATTCGCTTCATCGGCCCGCGGCCGGAGATGCTGCGGCTGATGGGCAACAAGGTCCGTGCCCGCGCGGCGGCGCGCGAGGCGGGCCTGCCGCTGCTGCCCGGCAGCCCCAGCACGGTGAAGGACCCGCGTGAGGCGGAGGCCTTTGCCCGGGAGATTGGCTTCCCCGTCATCCTCAAGGCGGCCGCCGGTGGTGGCGGCAAGGGGATGAAGATCGTCCGCGAGCCGGGCGCGCTGGCCCAGGCGTTCTCCACCGCGCAGGCGGAGGCCGTGGCGTCCTTCGCCAACGGCGACCTCTACATCGAGCGGTACGTGGAGAAGCCGCGCCACATCGAAATCCAGATTGTGGCGGACGAGCACGGCAACATCATCCACCTCAATGAGCGTGAGTGCTCGGTGCAGCGCCGGCACCAGAAGCTCATCGAGGAGAGCCCGTCGCCCGCGCTCACGCCGGAGCTGCGGCGGAAGATGGGCGAGGTGTCCGTGCAGGCGATGAAGAAGCTCGCCTACAACAACGTGGGCACCATCGAGTACCTCCTGGACGAGCGCGGCGACTTCTACTTCATGGAGATGAACACGCGCATCCAGGTGGAGCACCCGGTGACGGAGCTCGTCACGGGCATCGACCTGGTGCGCGAGCAGATCCGCATGGCCTACGGCCACCCCCTGCGCTTCAAGCAGGAGGACATCCAGATTCGCGGCCACGCGATTGAATGCCGCGTCAACGCGGAGGACCCGATCACCTTCGCCCCCTGGCCGGGGAAGATTACCGGCTACAGCGTGCCGGGCGGCTACGGCGTGCGGGTGGACTCGGCGGCCTACGAGAACTACACGGTGCTGCCGTACTACGACAGCCTGCTGGCCAAGCTCATCGTCCACGCCGAGGACCGCGAGACGGCCATCCGCCGCATGCAGCGCGCGCTGGGCGAGTACGTGGTGGAGGGCATCCGCACCAACATCCCCTTCCACCGGGCCGCGCTGGCGGAGGAGTCCTTCCAGGAAGGCCATTACGACACCCGCTTCGTGGAGCGCCTCCTGGCGAGCGAGACGGGCACCCGCCGGCTGAAGAAGGCCGTTGAAGAGACGCCGTAGCGCACGTCCACCTACTACGGCCTCCTGCCTGTCGGGGGGCCGCGCGAGCAGGTGATCTGGCACCGGGGGGAGCCGGGCTGTTTCTTGACCCGCGTCGGAGCTTTCCGTTAGCCTCCGACACTCCCCACCACTGAGGATGGAAACCCGCGAAGTTCAAGGGGTTTCGGCCTGTTGGAAGCCCACCGCTCGATGGACAAGAACAAGATCATCGAAGCCGCCGCGAAGCTGGTCGCGAAGGGCGCCTACGACAAGGCCATCAAGGAGTACCAGAAGGTCCTGGAGGTCGACCCGAAGGACATCCGGGTCCTCCAGAAGATGGGGGAGCTGTACCAGAAGAAGAACGACAACGCCCAGGCGGCGCACTTCTTCACCAAGGTCGCGGAGAGCTACTCCTCCGACGGCTTCTTCCTCAAGGCCGTCGCCCTCTACAAGCAGGTCCTCAAGCTCAATCCGAACCTGCTGGAGGTGAACCTCAAGCTGGCGGAGCTCCACCAGCAGCTCGGGCTGATGTCCGAGGCGATGGCGTACTTCCAGATTGTCGCCAACCACTACGACAAGGCCGGCGACACCAAGGCGTCGCTCGATACCTTGAAGAAGATGGTGGATCTCGACCCGGAGAACGTGGCGTCGAAGATCAAGCTGGCGGAGCTGTACGCGCGGGAGAACATGACGCGCGAGGCCGCGCAGGAGTTCAAGCGCGCCGCCGAGTACCTCAAGCGCAATGCCCGCGCGGAAGACTGGCTCCGTGTGGCGGAGCGGCTGTCCACGCTGGAGCCGGAGAACCTGCCGCTGGCCAAGGAGCTGGCCGTCTCCTACCTGCAGCGCGGCGACCAGAAGCGCGCGCTCGCGAAGCTGCAGGTGTGCTTCAAGGCGGACGGCCGGGACGTGGAGACGCTCACGCTGCTCGCCCAGGCGTTCCAGGGGCTGGGGCAGACCTCCAAGACGGTGTCCGTCTACAAGGAGCTGGCGAAGATCCACCAGGAGCGCGGCCGGCTCACCGAGGCCGAGGCCGTCTGGACGCAGATTGAGGTGCTGGACCCCGAGGATCCGGATCTGCAGGCGCGCCGCGCGCCCGCCTCGGCGCCCGTGGAGCACCAGCCTGTCGCGGCGGCCCCGCAGCCCACGCCTTCGCCGCGCGCCGCGCCGCAGGCGGCCACGCCCGCGCCGCAGCCCACGCCCGCCCCGGTGGCGCCGCCGCCCGCGTCGGGCATGAACCGGGAGCAGCTGGCCAAGCTGCTCACCGAGACGGACGTCTACGTCAAGTACGGGCTCCACGACAAAGCGCTGGAGCACCTGCGCAAGGTCTTCACGGTCGACCCGGAGAACCTGGACGCGCACGAGAAGGCGTATCAAATCTACGTCGCCTCGGGGAACGCGGCGCAGGCGTCCGAGCAGCTGCTCAACGTGCTGCGGCTGTGCACGCGCGCCGCGGACGTGCAGCGCGCGCAGCCGTACCTGGCCACCATCCTCAACGAGAACCCGGCGCATCCGGAGGTGCCCGCGTTCCTGTCGGTGCTGCGCACGGACGGCCCGGTGGCGGCGGCTCCGTCGGTGGCGGTGGTGGAGTCGGTGGGTGAGGACGCCATCCTCGTCGACTCCAGCGATGACGAGATTCTCGTCGCCCCTCCGCCGGAAGACGCGCTGCTGCACCCGCCCGGGGACGAGCTGGCGCTGACCACGCTGCCCTCGAGCGACTCCGACGAGGTCATCGACGACGACGGTGACTCCGCCGTCGTCAGCGAGGAGGCGCTCGTCGGCGAGGCCGTCTCCAGCGAGCACGACATGTACGGCACGCCCGCGCCGGAGGACCTGGCGGCGGCGGCGTACTCGGACGAGACGCTGGTGGCCGAGGACGACGGGCTGGTGCTGACCGACGAGCCCGGCATGTCGCTCGTGGACGACGAGCCGCTCGTCGCCCCGGATGACGACCTGGGCGCGACGTCGAGCTACTCGCTCGAGGACGAGTCGCTGGGGGGCGAGGCCACGGCCACGTCCATGGAGGCGCTGTCGCTCGGGGACGAGGACGACCCGCCGCCCACCATGATTCGCGCGCCCACGCGGGCGCTGCTCCAGGAGGCCGTGCCGCAGACCCGGCAGCTGCCCGCGCTGGAGGAGGACGAGGCGCTGGCGGACGAGGCCTTCGCGGAGCCGCCTCCGCTGGACATGGAGGACATGCCCACGCGCGTGGGCATCGCCGCGCTGGACCCGTCCATGCTGGAGGAGGACGAGGCCGAAGTCACGGCGACGGCGCTGGGCGACCCGCTGGACTACGAGGAGCCCACCGCCTCGCACGCCATCCCCGCGCTCGCGGACGAGCCCGAGGCGGAAGCCGAGGCCGTCTCGGAGCCGGCGCTGGAGGATGCGCCCGAGGCGGAAGCCGAGGCCGTGCCCGAGGAGGAGGAGCCGGCGGCGGAGGAGTGCGACGAGGCGTCCTTCTTCCTCGACCAGGGCCTGCTGGAGGAGGCGCGGGAAATCCTCGAGACGGTGATGATTGCCTTCCCGGGCCACGCACGCGCCAGCGAGCTGATGGCGCGGCTGGAGGCGCTCGAGGCCGGCGGTGGCGTGGAGGCCGAGGAGGCCCCCGCGGAGCCGGTGTCCGTGCCGCACGTGCAGCCCGTGCTCGACGCGGAAGGCGAGCGCGACGCGTTCGACCTGGCGGCGGAGCTGGCCGGCGAAATCGACAACCTGGGCGACGACTCCCCGGCCGCCGCGCCGGTGGAGGAGGACTTCCAGTACTCGGTGGAGGAGGTGTTCTCCGAGTTCAAGAAGGGCCTCGCCAAGGTGGTGAAGCCCGAGGACGTGGACACGCACTACGACCTGGGCATCGCCTACAAGGAAATGGGCCTGCTCGACGACGCGCTCCACGAGTTCGACGTGGCCCGTCAGGGCAGCGCGGGGACGAAGCGCGAGCTGGACTGCATCACCATGATGGGGATGCTGCAGCTGCTGCGCGGTGACGCCGCGGCGGCGGTGGAGGTCTTCCGCGAGGGCCTGTCCAGCGCGCAGGCCACGGCGGAGCAGACGAAGGCGCTCGGCTTCGAGCTGGCGGCGGCCTACGAGGCGCTGGGCGAGCCGGGCAAGGCGCTGTACCACTACCAGCGTGTCTCCGCGGTGGACGCGAAGTACCGCGACGTGTCGTCGCAGATGAACCGGCTGGCTGCCTCGGTGGAGCCGGAGGACGACCCGCTGCCGTCGCACGCGGGCAATGGAGCGAAGGCGAACGGCACCCCCGCTCCCGCGGCGGCCGTGGCGCCCACCCCGATGCCGGCGGCTGGCGCGTCCAAGGCGCGCAAGGTCGGCTACCTGTAGTCACCCCCGAGGTCCGGCGAGCCCATGACGACCTACCTCGACTTCTTCGAGCTGACCCAGGAGCCCTTCTCCAACGCTCCGGTGAGTCGCTTCTATTACAACTCCGCGCAGCACTCGCAGGCGCTCACCCGGCTGATGCACGCGGTGAGCTACATGAAGGGCCTGTCCATCCTCATCGGGGACATCGGCGCGGGGAAGACGACGCTGGCGCGCCGCATGCTCGACTCGCTGCCCGAGTCCGAGTACGAGGCCGCGCTGCTGGTCATCATCCACTCCGGCATCACCGCCAACTGGCTGCTGAGGCGCATCGCCCTGCAGCTGGGCGTGGAGAACCCCGCGCAGGAGAAGCTCGCGCTCCTGTCGCAGCTCTACCAGCGCCTCCTGCAAATCTATGAGTCCGGCAAGAAGGCCGTCGTCCTCATCGACGAGGCGCAGATGCTGGAGACGCGGGAGCTGATGGAGGAGTTCCGGGGACTGCTGAACCTGGAAGTGCCGGAGCGCAAGCTCATCTCCTTCGTCTTCTTCGGCCTGCCCGAGATTGAGAAGAACCTGAAGCTGGACCCGCCGCTCGCGCAGCGGGTGGCCATGCGCTACAAGCTGGAGCCCTTCACCGCCGAGTCCACGGAGGCGTACGTCAAGCACCGCCTGCGGCTCGCCGGGTGCCCGCGCATGCCCTTCTCTCCGGAGGCGCTGCTCGCGGTGCACGAGCACTCGTCGGGTTCGCCCCGCGTCATCAACACCCTGTGCGACAACGCCCTCTTCGAGGCCTTCCTCGCGCGGCAGGAGACCGTCTCCGGGGAGCTGGTGCACCGCATCGGGAAGAACCTGGGCCTGCAGGGCGTGAACACGCCCGCCAGTGGGGCAGGCGAGCGAGCGGGTGCTTCCGTCACGGCGCTGCCCCGGACGGCGAACAGCAAGGTGGACCTGGCGGAGATCGACCGCTACCTCGAAGGGCTGGGTAAGCTGTAGGGGCTTTGTCCTCCCCGAATCGCAACAGTGCGCGCAGGGCGCTGCTGGTGGTGCTCCTCCTGCTGTCGGGGAGCATCCTGCTGTTGCGGATGCAGGTGTCGTGGGACGTGGCCTGCACGCTGGCGCGGCGGAACCTGCCGGACGTGCTGGGGCTGGACGTGGGCATCGGCCGGTGTGAGCTGGACCCGCTGAACTCGCGCGTCCTCGTGCACGGCTTCTCGCTCTTCCTTCCGGGCACGGACACGCCGCTCGTCGCGGCGGACATGGCGGAGGTGCAGCTGGGCTTCCTGCGTCCGCTCTCCGGCCGGTTGTCGCTGGCGCTGGTGCGGGCCCAGCGGCCCCGCGTGACGCTCGACTTGTCGCAGCCGTCGGCGCAGCCCGCGAAGAAGTCCGAGGGCTGCTTCCTGGACCCGCTGGAGCGGCTGCGGGTGGCGAAGCTGGACATCACCGGGGCGGAGCTGCGGCTGGCGCTGCCGCAGGGCCGGCGTGTGGAGGTGGGCGAGCTGGACGTGCGCTGGGCGGAGCGCTGGGGCGTCATCGAGCTGGACGTGGAGGCGCGGCGCGGGCTGGTGCGGCTGGGGCCGGACGGGCAGGAGCTGGCGCTGGGACAGCTCGCCGTGGCGGGCGCGGTGGACCCGGACGAGGCGCTGCTGGAGCTGGAGCGCGCGGAGGTGTCGCTCGACGACATCACCACCACGGTGTCCGGCCGCGTGGAGAACCTGTGCGACCCGAACCTGGCGCTGGACGCGCAGGTGTTCCTCCCGCTGCGCACGCTGTCCCAGGCGCACCTGGTGCCGAAGCCGGCCACCGGCCACCTCTGGTCCCGCGTGTCGATTGCAGGCAAGCCGTCCGCGCCCGCGGTGTCGCTGGAGCTGTCCGGCAGCGGGCTCGGGTATGACCGCTTCGGCCCCACCAACCTCACCGCGCGCCTGTCGTACTCGGGCGACGAGGTGCGGGTGGAGGACCTGGTGGTGCCGGTGGGCGCGGGGAAGGTTCGCGCCACGGCGCGGCTCGGGCTGACGCCGCACTTCCCGCTGGAGGTGTCGCTGTCCACCGAGGACGCTTCACTGGGGCGCATCCTCGACAGGGCGGGCGTGAAGGGCTCATGGGTGGACTTCCCGGCCACGCTGGACGCGCAGCTCAACGGCAATCTGCTGCCGCGCTTCTCGCTGGCAGGCCCGTTGGACTTGCGCACCGGCCCCTTCGTGCTGGCCACGCGCGCGTACGACGCGCCGGAGGACACGGGGCTCACCATCCTCGAGTTCGACAAGGGCCGCGCCCAGGCGCAGGTGAAGATTCAGTCGGACCGCGTGTCGTTCAATCACGTCACCGCGGAGTCGGGCCGCTCGCGCGTGCACGGCGACGTGGGGCTGCTCATCGGCGACGGGCTGGGGCTGGACATCCACGGCCACGGCGACCTGGACCTCGCGGACTTCGGCCACATCGCCGGCCTGCAGTGGGCGGGGCGGGGGAGCGCGACGTACTCGGTGACGGGCCCGGCCTCGGAGGTGAAGGTGGAGGCGGGCCTGTCCATGCGCGACTTCGTCTTCTGGAACCTCTCGCTGGGCGTCTTGCAGGGGAAGCTGGGGTACTCGGACGGGGTGCTGGCCTTCCCCGCCTTCACCGGCCAGAAGGGGCGCACGCAGTACTACGGCAAGGCGGGGGTGTCCTTCGGGCGGCTGCTCGGCCTGCGGCTGGAGGTGAATGTCCCGCAGGGGCGCACCGAGGACCTGGTGGACGTGGTGGCGGGACTGAGCCCTTCGCTGGAGGTGATGCGGGGGACGCTGGGCGGCACGGCCACCGGGCGCGTGGAGGTGGACAGCCCGGTGGAGAAGCTGGAGGGGCTGGTGGCCTTCGACGTGAAGGACACCACCTACTACGACCGCCGCCTGGGCGACGGCGCCATGCGCCTGCGCTTCGTGGACGGCAAGGCGATGGTGCTGGAGCGCACCGTGCTGAAGGGCCCGCTGGGCCGCACGTGGGCGGACGGCACCTTCACCTTCGCGGGCGGGCTGGACTACCGCTTCGGCGGCGACGGCCTGTCGCTGGCGGAGACGGTGGGGCCGGAGCTGGCCGAGCGCATGGGCATCGAAGGCACCATGGTGATGGACGGCAAGGTGTCCGGCACCGCCGACGTGCCGGTGGTGGACGCCACGCTGCGCGCGCCGCGCGTCACCTTCGCCGACCGCAACCTGGGCGCCATGGACCTCACCGGGCGCCTGGTGGGCAAGGACTTCGAGGTGCGGGGCCATCCGTTCCAGGACGCCACCGGGCGGCTGGGCTTCAAGGTGAAGGACAACTGGCCCTATGAAGCGCAGGGCTCGCTGTCGCTGCCGGAGATCCGCCCGCTGCTGCCCGCCGAGCCGCTGTGGGCCGGCGTGTCCGGCTCGCTCTCCGGCACGCTGAGCGCGAAGGGGCAGTTGCTGGAGCCCGCCGGCTCGGAGGTGAGCGCCACGGTGGACAAGCTGGTGCTCTCGCGCGACGACGTGCACGGGGAGAACACGGTCCCCATCGTCCTGGCCTACGCGGGGGGACGGTTGGACGTGCAGCCCTTCCGCTTCCTGGGGCCGTACGTGGACCTGTCGCTGGGCGGGTGGATGGGGCCGCGTGGCATGGACGTCACCCTGCGCGGCGGTTGGGACGTCCGCATGCTGGAGTCGCTCCTGCCCTCCATGGTGGAGCGCGCCACCGGCCGCGTCACCGTGGATGCGGAGGTCACCGGCACGCCGGCGTCACCGTCCGTGGTGGGCACCGCGGAGCTGCTGGACCTACGGCTGGCGCTGCGGGACTGGCCCGTCAACGTGCGCGGTATGTCCGGGCGCCTGGAGCTGACCGGCCAGCGCGTGCTGCTGGAGCACCTGCAGGGGCAGCTCAACGAGGGGCGCGTGTCCGCGCGCGGCGACGTGCGGCTGGAGCGCTTCCTGCCGACGCGGCTGGGCCTCACGGTGCAGCTCGACGAGGTGCCCTACCGCCTCACGGAGGATTTGCCCGCCACCTTCTCCGGGTTGCTCCAGGTGAGCGGTCCGCCCCACGGCTTCACCGTCACGGGCGGGCTGGACATCGTCAAGATGCGCTACCAGAAGGCCCTGGACGTGGAGTCGATGCTCAAGTCCCTCCAGAAGCGCACCTACACGCCCTCGGCGCCGGTGACGTCCTCCACGGGGGAGCCCCCGAAGCCGCTCGTCATCTGGGACGTCAACGTGCACTTCGGCGACGTCCGGGTGGACAACAACCTGGCGAAGGCCCGCCTGCTGGGCGACGTGCGGCTGACGGGCACGGACCTGCGGCCGGGCCTGCTGGGGCGGGTGGAGCTGGCGGAGGGCAGCCAGGCCTTCTTCCGCAACAACCCCTTCACCATCAACCAGGGGCAGGTCGAGTTCCAGGACGCCACCGGCATCGACCCCGTCTTCGAGGTCCAGGCCCAGACGCAGGTGCGCGAGTACACGGTGAAGCTGCACGCCTTCGGCAAGCCGGCGGACCCGCAGATTCTGCTCTCCTCGGAGCCGGCGCTGGTGGAGGGGGACATCGTCTCGCTGCTCACCCTGGGCTTCACCTCGTCGGACCGGGACACGGCGGCCACGGCGAGCGCCGGCCTGGCGGCCGAGGCCCTCTTCAACGTGTCGGGCCTGGACCGGCAGCTCCAGCGCTTCCTCCCCAGCAACCCGGTGTTGCGGGATTTGTCGCTACAAATCGCCACCACCTACAACGACGCCACCCGGCAGGCGGAGCCGACCGCACAACTGGAGTCGAAGTTCCTGAGCGAGCAGCTTAAAATCGGCATGACACAACCGGTGAGCGGGCGCGGCACGCGGGCGCGCGCCGAGTACCGCTTCGACGACCGACTCTCCGCTCAGGCCCAGTGGGACAACGAGAACAGCGAAGCCTCGTTTGGCAACCTCGGGCTCGAGCTGAAGCTGAGCTGGGAGGTCGAGTAGCCCGCGCCCTCATGGCGTGGGTGCTGCTGCTGTGCGTCCTCGTGGCGGGCGCGGCGGCGGCGCAGCCCGAGGGTGAGTCCCAGCCGGTAGTCGTGGCCGTGGAGCTGCACCTGCCGGGCGGCGCGGACGCGCAGGGACTCACGGGGCTCGTGGCCGTGCGCAAGGGGCAGACGCTGGCGCCCGGCGCGGTGCGGCGCTCGCTGGAGCGACTGTGGGCTACGGGCCGCTTCACGGACGTGGTGGCGCGCACCGTGGAGGTGCCGGGCGGCGTGCGGTTGGTGTTCCAGCTCACGCCGGTGGCGCGGCTGGCGCGGCTGCGCTTCCTGGGCAACGCGGTGCTGTCCGAGGGCGAGCTCATCGAGGCGAGCGGCCTGCTCGAGGGCGGGCCGCTGGACGCGGAGGAGCTGGAGGGCGCGGTGTCCTCCGTCCTCCAGGCGTACCAGCGCAAGGGCTATGACTCGGCGAAGGTGACGGTGCGGCAGGAGCCGGTGACGGACGGAGTCTCGGTGTCGCTCACCGTGGACGAGGGCGTGCCCACGCGGGTGCGGATGGTGACGTTCTCCGGCAGCCCGGGCTTCGCGTTGCCCCGGCTGCTGGAGGTGCTGGAGATGCGGCCCGGCGAGGTGTTCGACCGGGTGCGCCTGGACGCGGGCCTGGAGCGACTGCGCACGCTGCTGCGCGAGGCGGGCCACTGGCGCGCGCAGGTGGGAACGCCCTCGGTGCTGGTGGAGGGCAGCGCGGCCACGGTGGCGGTGCCGCTGTCGGCGGGGCCCCGGTACCTGGTGCGCTTCCATGGTAACCGCCGCTTCCCGGCGACGCTGCTGGAGCGGGTGCTGGCGCACGACGTGGCGGAGTCGCTGGACGAGGTGGTGGCGGGCCGGCTGGCGCGGCGGGTGGAGGCCTTCTACCGGCACCGCGGCTTCCATGACGTGCACGTGCGGCCGCGTGAGGTGGTGCGGCCGGACGGAGAGCTGGCCGCGCTGGCCTTCGACGTGGAGGAGGGACACCCGCTGCGCGTGACGGAGGTGCGCTTCCACGGCAACCAGGGGCTGGAGTCGGAGCAGTTGCGCGCGCTGCTGACGGAGCGTGTGCGCGCGGGAGTGCCACGCCCGGAGCTGGACCTGCGCCTGCTGGATGACCCGCTGGACGCCGAGGGGCGCCTCGGCCCGGAGCAGGGCTCGCTGGAGCCGCCGCCGGACCCGTCCACGGTGTACGTGGAGGACGCGTGGCTGGACGCCGTGGATGCGATGAACGAGCTGTACCGGGAGCGGGGCTACCTCTCCTCGGCGGTGTCGTTCCGCGGGCTGACGGTGGACGTGACGGGCCACACGGCGGTGGCCGACTTCGACGTGGAGGAGGGCCCTCAGGCGCGCGTCACGGACCTGCGCTTCGAGGGCGTTCCGAAGGACGTGTCCCTGGTGCCGGTGGGCCTGTCGCTGCGCAAGGGCCAGGCCCTGAGCTTCGACAAGGTCGAGGAGGCACGGCAGGCGTTGGAGCACGGACTGGCCCAGTGGGGCTACCTCTTCGGACGGACCACCACCGAGACGAGCGTGGGCGAGGACGGGCAGGCGGCGACGGTGGTGTTCCGCACGGACCCGGGGCCGCAGGTGCGGGTGGGGAAGATTCTCGTGCAGGGGCTGACGCGGACGGACCCGGACCTGGTGCTGGCGAACCTGGCCCTGGAGGAGGGCAAGCCCGTTGCGTTGGACCGATTGACGGAGGGCCAGCGGCGGTTGGCGCGGCTGGGGGTGTTCCGGCAGGTGGACGTTTCACTGGCGGACCCCACGCGGCGTGAGGAGACGAAGGACGTCCTGGTGACGGTGCAGGAGCGGCCCCGGCTGGATGGCGAGGTGTCCGGCGGCTACTTCCTCGTGGACGGTCCGCGAATCGCGCTGGACACGGCCTACCGCAACCTGGACGGCATGGGCCTGAGCCTGCTGGCGCGCGGGAAGGTGAACTACGCGGGCTGGAGCGCGGAGGCGCTGTCCGCGGACCGGCGCATCGCCTGCTCGCAGCCGGGCGTGGACGGCGGTACGGCTCCGGGCTGCGATGCGGAATTGCAGGGGCTGAACGGGCTGGGCGGGCGCGGCAACCTGGCGCTGGCGCAGCCCCGCCTGTTCTTCATGCTGCCGCTGGAGGTGGGCGCGCGGCTGGACCTGATTGGCGAGCGCGTGCACCGGCCGTCGTACGTGTCCACGCGTTTCGCCGCGGCGGCGGCGCTGGACTGGGCAGCGGCGCCTTGGCTGAACGTGTCGCTGTCGTACGAGGTGGAGAACAACCGGCTGCGCTCGCGCGCGGGCGTGCTGGAGCTGCTCAACCGCGCGGACCAGGAGCGGCTGCGCTACCCGTTCGGAGACTTCGCGCTGCACTCGCTGCGGCCCTCGGCGACGCTGGACTTCCGGGACGACCCGGCGAACCCGCGCAGGGGCGTGGTGTTCATCTCGAGCGCGGAATTCACGCGGGGGTTGAGCGTGAAGCCCACGGACGTGGCGGGCAACCGCGTGGAGGGGTACCCGATTGACGGCGTGAAGCTGTCGAGCAACCTGAGCGGCTACATCCCCCTGGGACGGCGGGCGAGCATGGCGCTGTCGGCGCGCGCGGGCACCATCATCCCGCTGGAGAAGGACGCGCAGGCCATCGGCTCGAAGCTGTTCTACCTGGGCGGCTCGTCCAGCCTGCGCGGCTTCCGCGAGGACGGGGTGCTGCCGGAGGACGTGCGCGGCGCCCTGCAGCAGCGGCTGCGGGAGTGCCGGGCGCTGATTACGCCGGCGGGGTGCTCGGCGGAGTTGAAGGCGGTGCTGGCGGGGCAGGTGCCGGCGAGCCAGGGTGGTGAGCTCTTCACGCTGGGCAAGGCGGAGCTGCGGCTGCCGGCGCTGACGTCGTTGGATTTGGGCCTGTTCTTCGAGGCGGGCAACCTGTGGTTGGACCGGACGTCGTTCGACCCGGGGCGGCTGCGGTACGCGGCGGGCGCGGGGCTGCGGTACGTGACGCCGGTGGGTCCGCTGGCGTTCGACGTGGGCTTCAACCTGGACCCGGACGAAGCGGTGAACGAGGCGACCACGCAGTTCCACTTCAGCATCGGCACGTTCTGAAGGAGGCACACGGGTGCGCATGCGCGGGCCGGTATACATGGCGGCGTGGGTGGTGCTGGGGCTCCTCGCGGGCTGCCGGCACACCCAGGGCGAGGGCGTGAAGGCGGAGCGTCCGAAGTGGATGCCACCCGAAGGCGACTGCCCACGCGGGGCGTTGTTGCAGATGGAGCGGCTGGGGTTGAAGCCGGGAGACAAGGTCCCCGTCATCGTGGACGCCATCCAGGACCACCCGGGGCCGGCGCGATACAACTACAGCTTCGTGATTGCGCTGCCCCGGGAGGATGGAGAGAAGAAGCTGCCGGGGGCACGAATCGGCGGGCGCCTGTACGTGACGAAGCACCGGGTGTTCGGCCGGTATGACCGCATCTTCCTGCCAGAGAGCGGGGCGATGTCCGTGCCCTTCTGCGGAGTCCTGCTCGACGCACGGTGGGACAGGGACGGCGAGGGGCTGATTGCCTACCCGAGCCCGATGAAGGGCTTCTCCGTCGTGCAGGACAACACGGGCATCATCCAGGTGGTGGACCGGTATCCGTGAGTCCGTGGCGGGGTTCAGCCCGGCTTCATGCCGGTGCGGACCATGGCGAGCTCGATGGATTCCTGCAGGGCCCTCCTGTAGCGGCCCTTGCGCACCCGTTGAACCCGTGAAGCAGCCTCCGCGATGAACGGCCGGACCACGGGCGAATCCAGCTTGCCAAGTTGAATCCACCTGCCGAGCATGGCGGCGATGTGTACTCTCTTTTCGACGCTGGAGAACCCAAGCCGGGTCATGCGTTTGAGCTCAGCAAGCAGGGTCGCCTCCGGCTCGGGCAGCATGCAGGCCCTGGACAAAATGGCCTCTTCAATCCGCCTTGCCATTTCTCGCTTCACGAAGGTCGAGTGCGCCCGGGCCTGCATTCTCCGGAGGAACCGGAGCATTTCGGCCCTGAAGGGTTCGTGCCCCTGATTGCGCAGGGAAATCTCCAGACGAATACTCGCGTCAGTGAATTCCAGTTCGAGTCTTCGCTGAGGGCTCATTCGACTTCGGGGCATTTTCTTCCGCCTATCGTCCTGGTTGGCCAGTAGCCACGGTCCCTGCAGAGCTTGAGGCACTGTTGGCAGACGGTCCCTCCCCAGTCACCCGAGTTCGGGCGGTTAGCCACCTTCGCTTGCTCCATACACTTCGTGTACAGGTCCGTGCAGCGGTCGTAGGGCTTACTGTCTCCCTCACCCTGGCCTTCCGCCGCTTGTGGCGGAATGACCGGGCCCGGATTGGGTGGCTTGGGTGCCTTTGGCTTTGGCGTCTTGGGTGCCGTCCCGAACTGCTCACAGGCCGCCTCCGAGCCGTTCTTGCATGAGCAGTCCAGCGAGCTCGCGCAACCCGGCCCCGGACCGGGGCCTACGCTCTGTCGGAGTGGACGTGAGCCACTGGCACAGCCCGCGAGCCAAAAGCAGCAGAGTGCGACTCGCAGGGATACGCGCATGCTCCCAGCGTAGCAGGGGCTCCACGGGAGGCCGGCAGGACTCATGGGGAAGTCCCGAAGCGGGCAGTGGTAGCGGGAGGCCCCGGGGAATGTCTCCTCTGCCTGCGCTACAGTCCCCACCGTGTTCTACGCGTGCGTACGTGCGGTGGTCGCGCTGTTCCTGCGGCTCTTCTACCGGGTGAAGGTGAATGCCCTGGCGACGGAGCCGGAAGGCTCCGTGCTCTTCGTGGGCAACCACCCCAACGGGCTCATCGACCCCGCGCTGGTGTTCATCCTCACGCGCCGCAAGGTGACGTTCCTCGCCAAGGCGCCGCTGTTCAAGATGCCCGTCATCGGCTGGCTGCTCAGGGGGCTCGACGCGCTCCCCGTGTACCGCAAGCAGGATGACCCCTCGAAGATGGGCGGCAACGAAGGGACGCTGGACGCCGCGAAGGGCGCGCTCGTGCACGGCCGCGCCATCACCATCTTCCCCGAGGGCAAGAGCCACTCGGAGCCCGGGCTCGCGGAGCTGAAGACCGGTGCCGCGCGCATCGCCCTCAACGCGGCGAAGGAGGGCGCTCCCGTCCGCATCGTCCCCGTGGGCCTCACCTACGCGGAGAAGCACGTCTTCCGCAGCGAGGTGCTCATCGACGTGGGCCCCGCCATCGACGTGCAGGCCTTCCTCCCGAAGGACGCCGCATCCGAGCCCGACGCCGTGCGGGGCCTCACCGAGCGCATCGCGGAAGGCCTTCGCGCCGTCACGCTCAACCTGGAGCAGTGGGCGGACCTGCCGCTGGTGCAGCTCGCCGAGCAGCTCTACGCCTTCAAGCAGGGTGGGGCGCTGGATGCGGAGCGGCTGCGACTGTGGGCTCGCGGCGTGCAGCTCTTCCGCGCGCAGGAGCCCGAGCGTTTCGAGGGCATCCGCGCCCACCTCGCGTCCTTCAAGCACCGCATGGAGTTGGTGCAGGCGGCGGGCCCGAAGGACCTCGCGCTCGTGTACCGGCCCGGCAACGTGGTGCCCTTCGTCGTGAAGAACCTGCTCGCGCTGGTGCTGGGGCTGCCGCTGTTCGCGCTCGGGGTGGTGCTGTTCTGGCTTCCGTACCAGCTGCCCCGCACCGCCAGCCGCAAGGCGGAGCTGGACGTGCAGGCCACGGTGAAGTTCCTCACCGCCTTCGTGGTGGCCCTCGTGTGGTGGGGCGCGCTGACGGTGGCGGCGGGCTGGTGGGCCGGAGTGCCCTGGGGCGTGGCCACCTTCCTCTCGGTGCCGCCGCTGGCCCTTTTCACCCTCTACTTCGCCGAGCGCTGGGAGTCGCTCCGTCGCGACATCAGCGTGTTCTTCACCCTGGGCAATCGCGCGCGCCTCAAGGCGCTGCTACTCGCTGACGGCGAGCGGCTGGCCTCGGAGGTGGAGCGCCTGGCCGGCGAGTACCGGCCGAAGCTCGAAGGCACGGCCGCCCCCGTGGCGCCCTGAGACGTCACCGCGCGCGCGGAACGGCCTCGCGGAACATCTTCGCGCCTACCAGCAAGGCCATACCGCCCAGCAGCACGGGCAGGGCGTTGAGCTCGATGGCGGTGTGCAGGCTGTACGCGTCCGCGATGCTTCCGATGAGCGTGGGGGAAATCGCGTCGCCCAGCATGTGGATGAAGAGCACGTTCAGCCCCATGGCGAAGGCGCGGAACGCAGGCGGCACGCAGTTGACGATGGCCGCGTTGATGGGGCCGCTGTTGAGGAAGATGAGGAACTGCGCCACGCCAATCACGGCGAACGTCAACACGGTGCTCTGGATGTTCGTGGCCAGGTACATGGCCGGCGCCGCCAGCAGCAGCCCGATGCCCGACATCCACAGCCCGCCGCCCTCGCGCTTGCGGTCCAGCTTGTCGCCCAGCCACCCGCCGACCAGCGTCCCCACCAGTCCCGCCACGAGCGTAATCGCGCCGAAGGTGGTGCCCGTGTCGCCCTGGGCCATGCCCCGCTCGCGCACCAGGTACGTGGGCATCCAGAAGCCCAGCCCGCCAATGGAGAACGTCATCAGCGTGTAGCCCGCCGTCACCGCCCAGAACGCCGGGTTCTTCCCCAGCCCCTTCAGCCCGACGAGGAAGGGCATCTTCGTCTGTGCGTCCGGCCCGTCCATGGCGCCGCGCTGGGGCTCGGGCATGAAGAAGGCCATCAGTCCCAGCGCCAGCCCCGGCACGCCGCCCACGTAGAAGGCCACGTGCCACGAGTAGCGCTCCGTCAGCCACCCGCCCAGCCCGTACCCCGCGGCCACGCCCACCGGAATCGCCGTGTAGAAGAACGCGAGGATGCGCGTGCGCATGTCGCGCGGGTACAGGTCCGAGATGATGCTCGGTGCCACCGCGCCATAGCCCGCTTCACCAATGCCAATCACCGAGCGAGCCACCAGCAGCGTGATGAACGACGTGGCCAGTCCGCTGGCTCCGGTGGCCAGGCTCCACAGCAGCACGCCGCCCGCCACCAGCAGCTTCCGGGGATACCTGTCTCCCAGGTAGCCACCCAGCGGCGAGGCCAGCATGAACACCACCATGAACATGGTGCCCAGCAGGCCGGACTGCGTGTCGTTGATGCCGAACTCCTTCTGGATGTCCGGCAGCGCCACCGCGACGATGTACCGGTCGAGGTAGTTGACGAGGTTGATGAGCGTGAGGATGAACAGCGCGAAGCCGGCGTTCGCCGCGGGCGCGGTGGGCACCGCCGGCGAGGCCGTGGCGGAAGTGGCGTTCATGTCGAGGTGGCTCCGGCTCCGAAGCGGTGCGCGAGCAATCCCCAGCGCAGGCCCCTGTCACTCACGCGGCATGCGTCCAGGCCCAGCGCCTTCACCGACTCGAGGAGGATGAGCGCACCCGCTGAAATCACGTCCGCGCGCTTGGGCTGCATGCCGGGCAGGGTGCGGCGCAGCTCCAGCGGCATCTCGCACAGCCGGTCCGCCAGCGCCGCCAGCTCGGACACCGACATGGTGCCGCCGTGGACCTCCTCGGCGTCATACGGGTCGATGCCGTACTCGACGGCGTAGAGCGTGGTGACGGTGCCGGCCACGCCCACCAGCACCGCGCCGGGCGGCGGCGACGGCAGCGACTTGAAGGTGTCGCGCAGGTGCGCCTCGATGCGGGCGCGGTCCTCGGCGCTCATCGGGTCCGAGCGCACGAAGCGCTCAGTGAGCCGCACCGCGCCCACGTCGAAGCTGTGCCGGAAGTCCACGTGCCCGGCGGGGTTGCCGTAGATGAACTCCGTGGAGCCGCCGCCGATGTCCAGCACCAGCAGCGGGCCGGCCGCCTCCGACGCGAAGTCCGCGTGGACGGCGGCGAAGGACAGCTCCGCCTCCAGCTGGCCGGAGATGATTTCCACCGTCACGCCCGCGCGCGTCTTCGCCGCTTCGAGGAACTCCGCGCCGTTCTCCGCGTCGCGCGCCGCGCTGGTGGCCGAGACGGCGATGTCCTGTGCGCCCAATTCGCGCGCCTCGCGGGCGAAGGCTTCCAGCACGGCGAGCGTGGCCTCCATCCCTTCCGGCGACAGGCGTCGCGTCGCGTCCACGCCCCGTCCCAGTCGGGTGATTTCCGCGCGCTCGCGCACGGCTTCGAAACGGCCTTCGGGGGTGCGCTCGGCGACCAGCAACAGCACCGAGTTGGTTCCGACGTCGATGGTGGCGAAACGCGGCATGCGCGGGAGCCTACTCAACGCAGCAGCGCTTCCAAAGCATCGCCCAGGGCCTGGTACTCATTGTGTGTGTTGTAGAGCTGCGCGGAGACGCGCACGTGACGCGCGGGCGCCTTCGGCCAGGGGACGATGGGCACTTCGATTCGGTGCTCATCGAAGAGGCGCAGGTGGAGTGGGTCCACGTAGAGCGGAGGCTGGGGGGGCACGGGGAAGCCGTCCGGCAGTCGCACCGTCGCCATGCTGCCCACCATCTCCTCCGGGCAGTCGGGTTCTACTTTCAGCCGGGCGCATAGGTGCTTGCGCGCGGCCAGCGCCTTCTCCCGGTTGGACTGCATCACCGCCGGCCAGCCGCCGGGTAGCAGGCCACCCACCACGCGAATCGCGTGCGGGACGCAGAGCGCGGCGGAAGGGTCCAGCGTCCCCGTCCAGTCGAAGTCCAGCCGGAACCGCGACCGGTCCGTCCGTCCCGAGTTGTGGCCATGGCTCACCGCCAGCGGCTTGAGCTCCGCCTGCAAGTCACGCCGCACGTGGAGGAAGGCCGCGCCCTTGGGCGCGCACATCCACTTGTGGCAGTTGCCCGTGTAGTAGCCCGCGCCCAGCGAGCGCAGGGACAGGGGCAGCATGCCCGGCGCGTGCGCGGCGTCCACCAGCGTCTCCACGCCCCGCTCCCGGAGGGCGGCGACGAGCCGCGCCACCGGCATCACCACCGCCGTCTGGCTGGAGACATGGTCCACCAGCAGCAGGCGCGTGCGCGGCGTCACGTGCGCCAGCACCGCGTCCACCACCGCGTCGGGCGACGGAATGGGCCACGGCAGCTTCGCCACCACCACCTTCGCGCCCCAGCGCGAGGCCGCGTACTCCAGCGCGTTGCGGCTGGCGTTGTACTCGTGGTCGGTGGTGAGCAGCTCGTCACCGGGGGCGAAGCGCAGCGAGCGCAGCACCGTGTTGACGCCCGAGGTGGCGTTGGGGACGAAGGCCAGGTCGTCCGCGTCCGCGCCGACGAAGGTGGCCAGGGCCTCGCGGGCCGCGTCCAGCAGGGGCTCGACTTCGCGGTGGAGGAAGCGCACCGGCTCGGCCTCCATGCGCGTGCGCAGCTCGGACTGCGCCTGCAGCACGGCGGTGGGGCAGGCGCCGAAGGAGCCGTGGTTGAGGAAGAGGACCTCGGGGTCCAGGCTCCAGTGCGTGCGGAAGGAGGTGCTCATGCGCGGGCACTCGACCCGACGCGGCGCCCCCTGTCAACGCGCGGAGACGGGGCGTGCTCGCAGGGCGGCCACTCCGCCTGCCGCCACTCCGTCAGATCTCCACGGGCAGCTTGCCCGGGCGGCTCTTCCGGAAGTCCACCTGCGAGAGGTCGGACTTGAGCACGTAGCCGGTGGCACCGGGTGCCTCCTGCTGGTTTCCCCCGAGGAAGCTCACGACGACGACATTGCCACCGGCCTCCAGCGCGAGGTGCTTCAGCTCCTCGACGATTTCCTCGCGGGACATGGCGAAGGCCCCGGGCGCGCGCAGCACCACGGACCCGAGCAGCACATGGGGAGAGCCCTCGGAGACGCGGAGGCTGCCTTCACGGGCCTCGATGCCTTCGGGCAGTGCGTCGATGAGGACGCGCACGGGCAGCTCCTCGCCCGGAGGCGTGCGCATGCGCGCGAGGCGGTTCTCGGTGCGCGTGCCCGGGTTCCGCTTCATGTAGTCGCCCGTATAGCGCTGCACCACGTGCGCGTCCTTCGACAGCTGGGCATCACCGAACGAGGTGTAGGTGACGGACGGCGGAGGCGCGGGAGTGGGCGGCGGGACGGTGGCGCATGCGCCCAGCAACGTCACGGCGGCAACCCACAACAGGGAAGCGGGCTTCATCACGGCGACCTCGAGCGGAAGCGGAGAGCGGAAAGGCTACACCCGCTCCCCGCCCCGGCGTCGAGGGGCGCACCGGGCTCCCACCCAGGGTGGGGCCCGATGCCAGTGCCTCGGGGCTACTCCGCCTGCGCGAGCGGCGCCCAGTCGGGCGTCTGCAGGGCGCCCTTCTCGGCGCGCAGCGGGAGCTGGTTGTTGCCGTCCGCCGTCATCACGAACAGCTGCGAGCCGCCGTTGCGCGTGGAGGTGAAGACGATGAGCCGCCCGTTGGGAGAGAAGGCCGGCTCCTCGTTGTTGGCCTGGTCCTGCGTCAGGCGCGTCACCTTGCCCGTCTCCACGTTGACGGTGAAGAGGTCGAAGGCGTTGCGCTCGTCGCGCGCGGTGAAGGCGATGAGGTCTCCGCGCGGGGACCAGTCCGGCGTCTGGTTGTAGTTGCCCTGGAAGGTGAGCCGCCGCACGCCAGAGCCGTCCACGTTCATCACATAGACTTGCGGGCTGCCGCCCCGGTTGGACACGAAGGCGAGCCGCTTGCCGTCCGGCGACCAGGCGGGGCTGGTGTTGAGCCCATAGGGCGTGTCGGTGACGGCCTTCGCGCCGCTGCCGTCCGCGTTGGCCACGTAGATTTGCGCGCTCTCCCCGTCCGCCACCGCGTAGGCCAGGCGCTTGCCGTCCGGCGAGTACGCCGCGCCGGTCACCATCTGCCCCGCGGAGACGAGCGAGCGGGCCTCGCCGCCCGGCTTCTGCACGAAGAGGTCCGGCTGGCCCTTGCGGTACGTGGTGAAGGCCACCTGCGCACCGTCCGGGCTCAGCGCGGGGAGGATGTTGATGCCGCCCTTGGTGAGCGACTGCGCGTTGCCGCCGTCCCAGTCCGACACCACGACGTCGCGATTCTGGCCGGACTTGCGCACGTAGGTGATGCGCGACAGGAACGGGCTGGGCTCGCGGGTGTAGTGCCGGTAGAGCGCGTCCGCCAGCCGGTGCGCGAGCAGCGACGCGTTGTCCGCCGGGGCGTCCTTGGACACCTTCAAGTCCTCACGGCCGGTGCCCACGTTGAACAGGCGCATTTCACCGCGCAGCACGCCACCGTCCTGCGCCAGCGACACCTTCACGAGCGCCTCGGCGCCCACATCCGCCCAGCGGCTGAAGTTGATGCTGCCGGCCGTCATGCCCTCCGTCGCGTCCGCGGTGAAGCCCTTGCGGTCCAGCACCTGGAGGATGCCGGAGGCGGCGAGGTCGAAGCTGAAGGCCGTGTCGAAGGCGGGCGCCAGCTTCTTGCCACCCTCGTTCTGCGTCACCGGCGCGGGTACGGCCACCGGCAGCGGGCGGAAGTTGGCGCCGGAGATTTCAATCGTCGGCGCCTGGGCGAGCGCCGCGAGCGGGAGGAGGACCAGGGAAAGGAGCAGGGCTTTCATAGGGCGTTGAACACCAGGTTGACGCCGCTCTTCTGCAGAGCGTCTCGGAGGTGGTCCGGCGGAGGCGAGAACGGCGCTGCCTTGCGCACGGCGGTGACGACGGCGGAGTCGAAGAGGTCGTTGCCACTGGCCTTGGTGAGGCTCACGTCCAGCACCTCGCCGGAGCGGCCCAGGCGTACCGCCACCATGGCCTTGAGGTGGAGGCGCTCGGACTCGGGGATGGTGTCCGCCACGCTGTAGTGCCGGCGCACCTGCGACTGGAGCAGGCCGAAGTAGCGCTCGCCCTCGGCCGTGGCCGAGTCGCCGTCCGGGTCGCCATCCTCGGCGCCCTCGGCCTCCTCGGGCTCGGCCGCCTTGGCCGTCTTGTCGAAGGCGCCGAACAGCCGCTTGCGCCGGTCCTCGCCCGACGTCTCACCCTTCACGGGCGTGGGCTTCGGTGCGGAAGAAGGCTCGGGCTTTACGCCCGGAATGGGCACCGCTACCGCGGCCGACGAAGGCGGAGGTGGCGCGTCCGGGGCGGGCTTGGGCGCGTCCACCTGCTTGGGCGGAGGCGGCAGTTGCTCCTTGCGCGGCAGCAGCTTGGAGTCCCGGGGCTTGCCCAGCCGCACCAGCGTGGCGCGAATGGGCTTGGCATCCAGGTCCACCGTCGGGCCGGCATTGAAGCGCGCGTACAGCACGGCCGCCAGCAGCACGGCGATGTGCCCCACGACGGAGGCCCCCACGAAGCGCGACAGCCGCGTGGGACGCGAGACGAGCAGGCTGTGGGCCACCGCGGAGTCCGTCATGGGCTAGCGCTTCGCCTCCTTCGACTTGCCCTTCTTCTCGTTGGACGTCTTGGCCCCACCCGAAGGGTCCGTGATCATCCCCACGTTGTTGATGCCCGCGCGCTGCGCCGCCGCCATCACCTCCACCACCACGCCGTACGGCACGTCCCGGTCCGCGTGGAGATAGACTTCCTTGTCGGCCTGGGCCTTCGCGTTGGCGGTCAGCTTCTCCGCCAGCTCCTCCAGCGCGACTTCGGCATCACCGATGTAGACCTTGCGCCCGGCGTCGATGGACAGCACCAGCTTCTTCTCGGTGGCCTCCACCGGCGCGGCCTTCGTCTCCGGCAGGTTGACCTTCACGCCCTGCTGGATGAGGGGCGCCGTCACCATGAAGATGATGAGCAGCACCAGCATCACGTCCACCATGGGCGTGACGTTGATCTCGCTCATGGTGGTGCGGCCACCGCCGCGGTTGCCTCCGCCCATTCCCATGGCAGTCCTCGCCTAGCGGAAGAAGTGCCGCTTGATGATGTTGAGGAAGTCCGCGGAGAAGTTCGCCATCTCCGTGTCGAACACCTTGATGCGGCTGACGAACGAGTTGTAGGCCACCACCGCCGGAATCGCCGCGAACAGGCCCGCCGCCGTGGCGAACAGCGCGTTGCCCACCGGCGCGGCCACCGTGGCCAGCGTCGCGTTGCCCTGCTCGGCAATCTGGTTGAACGCGCTGAGGATGCCGATGACGGTGCCGAACAACCCCACGAACGGGGACGCCGCGCCCACCGTGCCCAGGAAGGACACCCGGTTCTCCAGCTCAGTGATCTGCGCGGTGGAGGCGCGGTTCAGCGCGCGCTCCACGTTCTCGATGCCGCCCAGCCGCTCGGCCATGGCGCCCTCGGCGCCGCCTTCCTTGGACTGGGCCAGCTTGCTCAGCTCTTCATAGCCGGCGCAGAAGACCTTGGAGAGGGGCGAGCCGTCGAGCTTCTGGGCCGTCTGGTAGATGGCCTCCAGGCGCGAGGCCTTCCAGAAGGTGTCGAGGAAGGTGAGAGACTGTGCGCGGGCCTTCGTGAGCTGGGCCGCCTTCATGGCGATGAGGGCCCAGGAGGCCACGGACACGCCCATCAGGAGCAGCAGCACGGCCAGCTCGATGAAGGAGGCGTCGCGGATGATCTCCACGTAGTTCATGGCGCCGAGCGCCAGGGGTAGGTGGGGCGTCATGGGGTGCAGGCCGTAACACTCCGATACAACAGGGTCAAACAAAGGAGGGACGCCCGGTTGCTTGAAGCAGCATGCGGTCGTGGGTGAATAATTCCCGAGGGTGGCCGTCCGGAGAGGTTGTAACGGGCCGAACACCTACCACCCCACGAAGGTTCCCCATGAACTCCCGACTGCTGGTCGCATTCCTCTGCCTGGCGGCGGTTGCCCCCGGTTGCATCATCCACGACGACACGCCCGACTACCCGGGCGACGCCACCTTCCGGTGGACCTTCGGTGGGCTGCGCTGCGACGAGGACCGCGACATCAAGGGCGTCAACATCGACATCCCCGGCGAAATCCTCGAGAACGACGGCCGCTATCCCTGCCAGGCCAACGGCTTCGACGGCATCGTCCTCCACGACTTCGCGCCGGGCGTCTACAGCTTCACCATCGAGGCGGTCAGCTACTCCAACGAGCGCCTCTACTTCGCCAGCGGCACCTTCCGGGTGGACGGCGACGTGACGGTGACCGTGGACATGACGCCGACGGGCACGCCGCCTTCGTTCGCCTACGTGAGCTGGCTGTTCCCCCCGAACAACGTCAGCTCCAGCCCCAACTGCAACCAGGCCGGCATCGCCTCCGTGGACGTCCGCGTGGACGACGATGAATGGGTGCGCCTGGACTGTGCGCAGGGCTACGGCGCCAACAGCGTGAAGACGCCGTACCTGGAGCCCGGTACGCACTCGCTGGAGTTCGTCGCCGTCGATGTGAATGGCAACCCCTGGTACTACTACAGCGGCACCATCAACACGCAGTCCGGCACGCCCACCTCGCACACGGCCTCCATGTGGGCGATTGGCGGGGCCTCCATCCGCTGGGACATCGTCGCCAACAGCCAGACGCAGACGTGCGCGCAGGCTGGCATCACCACGGTGCGCATCAACTTCCGCGACGCCTTCACCAACGAGCTGGTGTACGGCATCATGGGTGACGCCCACGGCTGCAACGACGCCCCGGTGGTGTACGAGTTCCTGCGGCCGGGTCGCTACAAGGTGGAGATGTACGCGCAGGCCTCGAACGGCCGCGAGTACCTGTCGCCGGACAACGGGCCCTTCCTCGACGTGGTGGCCCACCAGTTCCCCGGCCCGAATGCTTCGCTCCCGGTGCCGCTCATCCGGTTGTAACGGTTACCGGCAGTCCGCCTGCCTGGTCGTGAGGTGAACGGAGGGTCGGGGCGGGGTGCCCCGGCCCTTCGTCGTTTCCGGGGGCGCGCGGGGGCTGGCATCAAACGTGATAGGGACACAGCGCATGCGGCAAGGCAGCCACAGTCCCATTGGCGTGTTCGACTCGGGTGTCGGAGGGCTGACGGTCCTCAAGGCGCTCATGGCCCACCTCCCCCACGAGAGCACGGTGTACCTGGGGGATACCGCGCGGGTGCCCTATGGCACCAAGTCCGGCGAGGTGGTGACGCGCTACTCGCTGAAGAACGCGGAGTTCCTCCTGGAGCGCGGCGTGAAGCTGCTGGTGGTGGCGTGCAACACCGCCTCGGCGGTGGCGCTGCCGGCGCTGGAGGCGGCGCTGCCCATTCCGGTGCTGGGCGTCATCGCCCCCGGCGCGCGCGCGGCCCTGGGGCGCACCCGGGGCGGCGGGGTGGGCGTCATCGGCACCCCGGGCACCATCCGCTCGGGCGCCTATCAACGCGAGCTCGAGGCCGCGGACCCGCGGGTGCGGGTGAAGGCCCGCGCCTGCCCCCTCTTCGTGCCGCTGGCGGAGGAGGGGTGGACCACGGGCGACGTGCCCTTCCTCACGGCGCGCGAGTACCTGTCCGAGTTCGCCCGCGACGGCGTGGACACGCTGGTGCTGGGCTGCACCCACTACCCGCTGCTCAAGGGCGTCATCGCGGAGGTGGTGGGGCCGGGAGTCGCGCTGGTGGACTCGGCGGAGGCCACGGCGGAGGCGGTGGCGGCGCTGCTCGCGGAGCGCGGCGGCCTGGCCTCGGCGGCGCACACCGCGCCCACGCATTCGTACTACGTCACCGACGTGCCGGAGCGCTTCGTCGAGGTGGGAGCGCGCTTCCTCGGCCGGCCGATTCCCGCCGCGGAGCAGGTGGACCTGACCTTCTGACTTGGGACCGGGTGACGTCCTCGCCTCCATTGCGAAGGCGGCGTCACCCGGGCCGTACCGCCCGGGGCTTCAGGCCGACGGGCGGGTGGAGACGGGGGCCGAGGACTCCTCGGTGGCCTTGGTGAGCAGCTCCTTGGCCACCTGGACGACGGGGGCCTCGGTGGCGACCTGGGCCTCCACCAGCGCGAGGGCGGCCTCGTCGCCGATGTCGTCCTGGCGCGGCAGCAGGCCGGTGGCCCAGGTGATGAGGCGCTCCGCCAGGGGGAAGAAGTGCACCACCTGCAGCGGCCAGTTCAGCCAGCCCACGGTGATGCAGTAGTACTTGTTGTACGGCGCCGTGTGGTGGATGCGGTGGTGGTCCGGCGGCAGGATGAGGTGCACGCGCTGCAGGAAGCCGATGAGCGGCGGCGGCGCGTCCATGTGCGACCACTTGTGGAACTGGTTGGTCGCCATCACCCAGAAGATCATCGCGCCGAGGAACGCGGAGGCGAAGACCCAGCCGGGGCCCGTCATCGGCATGGCCACGGCCATGATGGCCACGGGGATGGAGATGAGGCAGTTGTTGCCGTTGGTCTCCACGAAGTCGTGGCGCGTAATCGCCTTCTCGTCCACGTGGTGCTCGCGGAACGGGCGGATGAAGGCCTTGCCCAGCAGCGGCATCTTGGTGGAGCCCCAGGTGTCGCCCATCCAGTGGACGAAGCCGGAGACGAAGTCCGCGGCGAGGTAGCCCAGCAGCACCGCGCTCAGTAGCAGCCATGTGCCCGTGTAGGCACTGCCCCAGAGCCGGTAGACCAGCGCCAGCTCCAGCGAGATGAACGCGACGATGGAGCTGATCTCCATGGCGCGGATGGCGGGCGAGTAGCCCTGGGCCAGCACCTGAGCGTCCTGCTGGCGCACCTTGTTCTTGATCTCGTTTTTCTTCATCCGTGGGGTCCTGGACGTCGGCGGCGTTGGAAACCGCTCCCGTCAGTCAGTACGTACCCCAGCCGCTTTCGGCTTTTCAACGGACGGGTCGCAAGTTCCCGAGGGCTCGCACGGCTGGTGGGCCCGGGCAGGCCCGCTTCGAGCCCGGCGGGCAGGCGCACGGAGGCGGGCGCCGAACACAGTCACGCTTACCTTGTGTCGTGGGGGTGCGGCTGGTACGTTCCGCCGCCTCGGCGATGACGAAAACCTTCGAGAAAGCCGTCACCGGCTTCAACCACAACATCAAGCACAAGGGGAAGGTCTACCACGTCCAGACCGAGGACTCGGGCGTCAACAACCCCCACATCATCACCCACCTGTTCGTGGGTGGGAACATCCTCGCGTCCAAGAAGACGTCCTACGCGGACATCCTCAACGCGGAGAACCTGTCGGAGGTCGTGCGCGAGTTGATGGAGGAGCAGCATAAGGAAATGCTGCGCAACCTCATCAACGGTGTGTACGACACCTTCGAGTCCACCGCGCGCAGCTACCAGCCCGGACAGCTGGAGACGGACTCGGCGCCCGTGAAGATGCAGCCGGGGCAGTCCATGGCCCCGCCGCAGCCGCTGCCGCAGGCGCCCGTCGTGCCTGCCGTGGCGGCGCTGCCCCCGGAAGTGGCCGCCGCGCGCGCCATGAAGGAAAAGCCGAAGATCAACGAGGTCGGCGTGGAGACCCTCTTCGGCGAGGACCTCATCTCCGAGAAGAGCCTCGACGAGGTCATCCTCAGCTACCTCGCCGGCGAGGGCGAGCAGTAGCACCGCCCCTCCCGCAGTATCGGCCTCGACAGACCCTGAACAAGCCCTGGACTCCTCGAGTCGAGTCAAGGGCTTGCGGGCCTCGTGCGCTTTGACGGGCCCGGACGGCGGCTGACTACGGCAGCACCCACTGCACCCAGAACCGCCCGTAGAGGGTGAGCGTCAGCGCGGCCAGCACGTCCAGCATCACCCCCGCCTTCATCATCACCGGCAGGCGCACGTACCCGCTGCCGAAGACGATGGCGTTGGGCGGCGTGCCCGCCGGCAGGGCGAAGTCGCACGAAGCGGCGAAGGTGCTCACCGCCATCAGCGGCCGCGAGGCGGGCAGCACGTTGAGCATGACATTCACGGTGGCGGTGTTGGAGGCGATGGCCGACAGCAGGATGGTGGTGGTGGCCACCACGCCGTGCTGCGCGAGGGCCGGCAGGGCCTCCAGCCCGGACAGGCGGGTGATGAGCCAGGCGGACAGGCCGCTCCCTTCGATTCCGGCCGCGAGCGCGAAGCCACCGCCCAGCAGCAGCAGCGTGTCCCAGGGCACGCGGCGCAGGGCCGCCAGGGACAGCCGGCCCAGGGCCAGCAGCACCAGCGCCCCCACCATGGCCACGCTCGCCTCATAGTGCTTGCCGGCCAGCTTGAAGCCGTCGAAGGCGCGGGCCACGAGCGGGGCCAGCAGGTCGCGCAGCGGGTCGCCGAGAATCCACAGCACCGCCGCGGTGAGGAACACGCCGCCCACCACGCGCTCGCCCCCGGACAGGGGACCGAGCCGGGCCAGCTCACTGGCGATGACGTCCCCGCCCTGGCCGGGGCCCAGCGTGTCCTTGCGTCCCCAGCGCCACAGCACCGCCCACACGATGGGAAGGAAGATGATGACGAAGGGGAGGGCGGCGACCATGTACTCCATGAAGCCCACGTCGCTGCCCAGCCGCCGCGACACCACGCCCGCGAAGACGGAGTTGGTGGGCGAGCCAATCTTGGTGCCGATGCCGCCCACGTTGGAGCCGTAGGCCACCGCCAGCATCAGCGCGGCGCCGAAGTGCTGTAGCCGGCGGCCCTCGGCGGCCTCGAGCTGGGCCACCAGCGCCATGCCGATGGGCACCATCATCACTGCGGTGGCGGTGTTGGAAATCCAGAGCGACACGGCGGCGGTGGCGGCCAGCATGCCGAAGAGCAGGCGCCTGGGGCTGGTGCCGATGGCGTGCATGATGAGCAGGGCGATGCGCCGGTGCAGGCCCCACTGCTCCAGCGCGGCGCCCAGGGCCATGCCGCCCATGAAGAGGAAGATGTACGAGTCCACGAAGGGCTGCGCGGAGTGGCCCACCGCCGCCACGAGGCTCTTGTCGCCAAACACGCCCAGGGCGGGGAAGAGCACCAGCGGGAGCAGGGCGGTCCACCCCATGGGGACGGCCTCGGTGAACCACCAGAGGGCCATCCACGCGGCCACTGCGGCGGCCGCGGCGGGACGGTGGCCCATGCCTTCAATCGAGTGCAGCCCTGAGGGGATGAAGTACACGAGCGCCGCCACGACGGGCCCGGCGATGCGCCCCACCCACTGTCCCGTTGTCGTACGCGGAGCGGCCTGCTGGCTCATGGCCCTCCACGCTCGCACAGGCGCCGCCACGGGTGGGAGGGGGAAGCCCGCCCTCTCGCCGGGCGTGCGTGGGGCGCTTCCGCCCGGCCGTGGTAGGTTGGCGCCCCTCCCGCGCGCGCCATGATTCAGTTCTTCCACGTGTACAAGGCGTACCCCGGCGACCCGCCGGTGCTCTCGGACATCAACCTCAACGTGGAGAAGGGCGAGTTCGTCTTCCTCACCGGCCCTTCCGGCGCGGGGAAGACGACGTTGCTCAAGCTCATCTTCTGCGCGGAGAAGGCCACCAAGGGGCAGATTCTGGTGGGCGGCCGCAACATCGCCCGCATCCGCGAGTCCGCCGTGCCGTACCTGCGGCGCAACATCGGGGTGGTGTTCCAGGACTTCAAGCTGCTGCCGCACCGGACGGTGGAGGACAACGTGTCCTTCACGCTGGACGTGCTCGGCGTGCCGCGCGCGGAGGCCCGCGAGAAGGTCCGCCGCATGCTGAAGCTGGTGGGACTGGAGCACAAGGCGGACTCGTTCCCCCTGCGCCTGTCGGGTGGAGAGCAGCAGCGCGTGGTGATTGCGCGTGCGCTCGTGAATGACCCGACCATCCTCCTGGCGGACGAGCCCACCGGCAACCTGGACCCGGCGCTCACGGTGGAAATCATGGACCTGCTCACCCAGGTCAACATCCGCGGCACCACGGTGATGGTGGCCACGCACGACGCGACGCTGCTGGCGCGCTACCAGAAGCGCACGGTGCGGCTGGAGCGCGGGCAGATTGTCTCCGACGAGGACGGCGTGAAGGCGGCGCGGCGGATGGTGGCCGGATGAGCGTGACGGCAAAGGCGCGGTACTTCTGGCGCTCGGCGGCGGTGGGGCTGCGGCACTCGCCCTTCGTGCACTTCATCGCCGTCACCACCATCGCCATCGCCCTGTTCTCCGCCGGCATGGCCCGGGGCGCGGCGCGGGTGCTGGACAACCTCCTGTCGTCGCTTGGCGGCGAGGTGGAGGTGACGGTGTACCTGGCCCCCGAATTAGGCGAGGACGAGGTGCATGGCGTGCGCACCCGCGTGGTGGAGTTGAGCGCGGGTGAGGTGACGCTGGTGCCCCCGGACGCCGCGCTGACGCGGCTGCGCACGGAGCTGGGCGATTTGGGCGACGCGCTGGCGGAGCTGCCGGAGAACCCGCTGCCGGCGACGCTGGAGCTGCGCGTGCCTCCGGAGAAGCGCAACCCGGCCTCACTCCAGGCGCTGGCGAAGGAGCTGCGCGCGCAGCCGGGCGTGTCGGGCGTGGACTACGGCGAGGCGGCCGTGGAGCGCCTGTCCGCCATCGCCCGGGCGCTGCGCTTCGGCGCGCTGGTGGCCTTCGCGGTGGTGCTGGGCGCCACCGTCATCATCGTCGCGGCCACGCTGCAGCTCGCCATCTACGCGCGGCGCGGTGAGATTGAAATCCAGAAGCTGGTGGGCGCCACGGACCGCTTCGTCAAGGCGCCCTTCCTGCTGGAGGGGCTGCTCCAGGGGCTGCTCGGCGCGGGCGTGGCGCTGCTGGGGCTGTGGGCCTTCGGGCACGTGCTGGGGCCCACGCTGGGCTCGCTGTTCGCATTCCTCCTGGGACCGGGTGTGGCGGCGCCGTGGGTGGAGCCTCGGCTGGCGCTGGAGCTGGTGGGCGCAGGGTGTGGCCTGGGACTGGGCGGCAGCTTCGTCGCGGTGGGACGCTTCCTCCGGGTATGAGCCGGGCGTTCCTCCACCTGCCGCTGGCCCTGGTGCTGGCGGCCTCCGCCGCGTCCGCGCAAGCGCACGAGGAGGCCGAGCAGGCCGCCCTGCGCGACAAGCTGGCCACGCAGCGCGCGACGCTGGCGCTCATCGAGGCGAAGAAGCTCTCCGTGCTGGAGGGCGTGGAGCTGATGGAGGAGATGGCGGCCTTCTCCCGGCGGCGCGTGCGCTCGCTGGAGGGAGATCTGGCGGTGTTCCGCCGCCGCGTGATTCTGGCCGAGCGCGAGGAGGCCGTGCTGCGCGAGGCGCTGCGGCTGCAGCTTCGCCGGTTGTCCCCCCGGCTGCGCACGCTCTACCGCCTCATGCGCCGCCGGCCGCTGGAGGTGCTGCTGTCCGCCGACGACTTCGCCGCGCTGGTGTGGCGGGCCCGGGCGCTGGAGGCCAGCATGTCCGGCGACCTGGAGCTGCTGCGCACGGTGCAGCGCGTGGCCCACCTGCAGCGCCAGGCGACGCGCGAGCTGAAGCGCCTGCAGACGTCGCTGTCCGCGCGCGTGGCCTTCCTCCAGGAGCAGGAGAAGCTGGCCCGCGCGCAGCAGGAGGCGCTGGAGGAAGTCGTCGGCTCGCTGGCCGGCGAGGCGGAGCTGGCGAAGCGCGCGGTGCGCGAGTTGGAGCAGGCGGACGCGGAGCTGACCCGCGTGGTGAGCGACTTGAAGGAGCTGCCCGCCACGCACGGCTTCGGCGCGCTGAAGGGCAAGCTGCCCCGGCCGGTGAAGGGCGTCGTCGAGGTGGGCTTCGGCAAGGTGGTCAACCCGCGCTTCAACACCGTCACCGTGCAGAAGGGCCTGGACATCCGCGCTGCCGCGGGCACGCCCGTGCAAGCCGTGGCCGAGGGCACCGTCGCCTACGCCGGCTCGCTGCGCGGCTACGGCAACCTGCTCATCCTGGACCACGGCGACGGCTTCCACACCCTCATGGCCCACCTGGCCACGATTACCCCCGAGCTCGGCGTTGGCACCACCGTGGCAGCCGGCGACGTGGTGGGCGAGGTGGGCGACACCGGCTCCCTCAAGGGGGCCTACCTGTACTTCGAGGTGCGCAGAACCGGACAGGCCGTGGACCCGGCGCCCTGGCTGGCCCCTGGTTCTTGACGCATTGCGGCGAAGATTCGTCGAGGTTGTTATCCTTTCCCGCATCCCCTTGCGAGGAGCAGGCAGGCGCATGGACTTGATGGGCGGAATGCAGAAGGTGATGCGGCGGATGCTGGTGGCCCGCGGCGTCGAGTCCACCACCGTGGACGTCGCCGGGCAGGCACTGCACCACTACTCGCTGAAGGGCGAGGGCAAGGGGCCGCCGGTGGTGCTGGTGCACGGGCTGGGCGGCTCGGCCAACGGCTTCGGGCGCACCTTCTTCGGCCTGGCGAAGCGCTTCTCGCGCGTGGTGGCGCCGGACCTGCCGGGCCATGGCTTCTCGACGGAGTACTGCGGCGGCGAGCTGTGCGTGCGCAACCAGTTCGACGTGCTGCGCGCCTACGTCGAGCAGGTGGTGGGTGAGCCGGCCTTCGTGGTGGGCAACTCGCTGGGCGGGGCCATGTCCGTGAATCTCGCGGCCGAGTACCCGAGCTGGGTTCGCGCGCTGGCGCTGGTGGCCCCGGCGGGCGCGGAGTTGCCGGAGGCGGAGAACACCGCGCTGCTCAACTCCTTCGTCGTGCGCTCGCCCGCGGAGGCGCGCGCCTTCACCCGCAGGCTGTTCCACCGGCCGCCGCTGCCCGCGCTGCTGTTCGCCTACGAGTTGCGCCGCTTCTACGACACGCCCACGGTGCGCGCGCTCACCGCCGAGGCGCTCGCCACGCGCGCCAGCCTGGAGCCGCAGAAGGTCCGCAACCTGGCCATGCCCGTCCTCTTTCTGTGGGGCGGCAGCGAGCGGTTGCTCCCCTCGGTGACGCTGGAGTGGTACCGCGCCCACCTGCCGGCGCACGCCAGCATCCGGGTGGTGGACGGCTTCGGCCACGTGCCGCAGCTCGAGCGTCCGGATGAGCTGGTGTCGCACCTGGTGCGCTTCGCGGACACGTCCGGGCTCTGAGGCCGGGTGTAGACTCCGACTCGGCCTTCGAAAGGACGTACCGACGTGACGGGTCTCTCCCAGCCTTGGCGCGCGGCGCTGGCCGCCTTCCTCCTCCTGACCGGACCCGCAGCCGCTGACGAGAAGACGAAGGATGGCGCCCGGGCCTCCAGCGCGCCCGCCGCCACCGGCCGCGCGGAGCGGGCCGAGCACGACGACGCCACCTTCCGCCAGCTCGAGCTCTTCGCGCGCGTGCTCTCCTACGTGGAGAACAACTACGTGGAGCCGCCGGACCGCGAGCGGCTGGTCCAGGGCGCCATCCAAGGCATGTTGGAGACGTTGGATCCGCACACCGTCTACATGCCCCCGGAGGTGTTCCGGGAGATGAAGATAGACACCTCGGGAGAGTGGGGCGGGCTGGGCATCGAGATTGCGCGCAAGGGTGAGCGCATCGTCGTGGTGGCCCCCATCGACGACACGCCCGCGGCGCGCGCGGGCATCAAGGCCGGCGACGAGCTGGTCGGCATCGACGGCGAGTCCACGGAGGGCATGGACGTGGGCCGGGCGATGCAGAAGATGCGCGGGCCGGCGGGGGGGCGGGTGTTGCTCACCATCATGCGCCAGGGCTTCAGCGCGCCCCGCGAAATCGCCATCATCCGCGACCACATCCGCATCGTCTCCGTGGAGGGCGCGCTGTACGGCGGCATCGGCCACGTGAAGGTGAAGAACTTCCAGGACCGCACGGGCCTGTACCTGCGCAAGGAGCTGGACCGGCTGCGCGCGCTCAACGGCGGGAAGGAGCTGAGCGGGCTGGTGCTGGATTTGCGCAACAACCCCGGCGGCCTGCTGGACGAGGCGGTGGCGGTGAGCGACCGCTTCCTGCCGGGCAACCTGCCCATCGTCTCTACGCGGGGGCGCGACGGGCGCAACGCCACCGAGGAGCGCAGCAAGGACCGCGACACGGAGAAGGACTACCCCGTGGTGGTGCTCGTCAACGCTGGCAGCGCCTCCGCGTCCGAAATCGTGGCCGGCGCGCTCCAGGACCACGGCCGCGCCACCATCATGGGCACGCAGACCTTCGGCAAGGGCAGCGTGCAGACGGTCATCGAGCTGGAGGACGGCTCGGGCCTGAAGCTGACCATCGCCCGCTACTACACGCCCAAGGGGCGCAGCATCCAGGAGCGCGGCATCACCCCCGACTACCTCGTCCCCGACGAACCGGGCGGCAAGACGCCGCGCGATGTGGTGCGCGAGAAGGACCTGCAGCGCCACTTCCGCGCCGAGCCCACCGCCGTCACCGAGACGCCCGCCGCCGCGCCGCACGGGTTGCCCGAGGGCCTCAAGGACTGGGACGTCACCGCCGCACTGAAGGATTACCCGCTGAAGGTGGCCCTCGACTACCTCCATGGGCTGGCCCCGGCCCAGGCGCGTGGGCCGGCGCGCACGTCGGGTCGCTGATGACTCGTTCCCGCTTGCATTTCGCCGCGTACTCCGTTTGATGCGCAACGAACAATGGGTGAACGAGTGATGCGACCTTCGAGCATTCGCGCGCTGCAAGCGGCCCTGAGCGGGTGGCTGGTGGGGCTGTTGGCGGTAGGGCCCGCGGCGGCGCAGTCGTCCATGCCCGCGCGGCTGGTGCCCCGGGCCCTTTCCGCCGCCTCCACGGCGCCGACGGTGACGGTGGTGGCCATTCCGCTGGACGCGGCGGCCCGTACCGAGGCGGCTCGGCTGACGCACTTCGCGGAGCAGGCGGTGGTGCGCTCCGGCCGGCTGGAACTGGTGCGGCTGACGGATGCCCTGGACACGAGCGGCCGGCGCGAGCGCGAGGCCCGTGCGGCCGAGGCCGCCGCCGCGATGAAGGAGGGCCAGAAGGCCTACGACGAGCTGGACACGCAGCAGGCGCTCCAGCAGTTCGACAAGGCGGTGCGTGCGTACGAGGCGGGGGATTTGTCCCGGCACTTCGGCGACCTCATCCGCGCGCGGGTGATGAAGGCGGCCTCGCAGGTGGCCAACGGGGAGAACACGGCGGCCCAGCTGGAGATCCGCTCGGTGCTGGCGATGGACCCGAGGGCGCAGTTCTCGCCCAACTTCTTCCCGCCGGACGAGATGGCCTTCGTGGAGAAGGAGCGCAAGTCCGCGCTGGCCGCCGCGAAGACGTCGCTGTCGGTGCGCACGGAGCCGGTGCCCGCGCAGGTGTATGTGAATGGCGAGTTCCGGGGCGTGTCGCCGGTGTCGCTGACGGACCTGACGCCCGCGGACCACTACGTGACGGCGGTGGCGCCGGGCTACGCGCTGGAGCAGCGCCGCGGGCGCGAGGGCGAGACGGTGCTCACCCTGAAGCCGGTGGCGGCGCAGAAGGCGCTGCAGACCGCCACCGAGAAGGCGGCCCGCAAGCCGGAGGGCCCGGACCGTGACAAGGCCCTGCGCGAGCTGGGCACGCTGGCCGGGGTGTCCCAGGTGCTGGCGCTGCTCGTCCGGGGCGGGGCAGGGGCGGGACCGCTGGACGTGACGGCGCTGCGGCTGGACGTGGCGGACGGGCACAACCAGGCCTATGCGCTGGCCATGGTGCCGCGCGGGGACGGCATGGCTTCGGGCGCGGACGCGCTGCTGACGGAGCTGGTGTCCGCGGACGCGCCCCGTCAGGGCGGCAAGCCGGTGACGCACTTCTCGGGCGGCAGCGCCACGCGCCGCACCGTGGGCTACGTGCTGATGGCCACGGGCGTGGCCATGGTGGCGGGCGGCGTCTACTTCGGCATGGAGGCCTCCGCGAAGGAGGACGACTTCCAGCGCGCCCCGCAGAACAGCGCGCGCGCCAAGGACCTCAAGGACACCGGCAAGACGTACGCGCTGGTGGCGGACATCGGCGTCATCGCGGGCCTGGCGGCCGCGGGCCTGGGTGGCTACTTCGCCTTCGCCGACGGTGGCGGTGGAAGCAGCAGCAGCAAGGCCCCCGCCCCGGTGAGCCCCGCCGAGCCCCCGCGGCCGGCACCGCAGGACCCGAAGCGCGAGGCGCTGCCCATGCCGCCGCCTCCGGCGAGCACGAAGCCCCGGAGCGAGTCGCTGCCCATGCCGCCCCCGCCCTCGAAGGCGACGCCCTCGACGACGCCTGCGCCCTCGAAGACCACGCCCTCGACGACGCCTCCGCCCTCGAAGACCACGCCCTCGACGCCGCCTCCGAAGGAGGAGACGCCCGCCCCCGCGCCCGCGCGCCCGACGGACAGCAAGCGCGCGCAGGAGGTGGAGCGCCAGCGCCGCGAGCTGGAGGAGCAGCGCAAGCAGGAGGAAGCGGCGGCGGCGGCGAAGCGCGAGGAGGAGGAGAAGCGCAAGCGTGAGGAGGAAGCGAAGCGCAAGCGCGAGGAGGAGGAGCGGCGGAAGAAGGAAGAGGAGAAGAAGAAGAAGCCCTCACTCGACGAAGACGATCTCCGGAACTACTAGCCATGCGTCGTCCCCTGCGTTCCCTCGTCCCGCTCGCGGCCCTCTGTCTGGGGCTGTCCGCGTGCAGCCTGCTCCTCGACTTCGACGAGGAGGGGCAGCCCTGCGACGAGCGCAATCAGTGCCTCCCGGGCTACGTCTGCCAGGATGAGGCGTGCGTCTCCGACGGCTCCGCCACCGGTGATGCCGGCACCCGCGCGGACGCCGGCACCACCGTGGACGCCGGCACCGACGCGGGCCCCTGAGTCCGCGCGCGGGGACGGGACTTTCTACAGTCCCACCCGCGTGTCCTCGGGGCCGCGCCGTGTCCCGAGGACCACGCCTGCCCGCCTGCCCGGGCGTCCGTCCAACCCCTTGTTCCGAGGGGAAACCCGGGCTGCCCGTCCGGCCCGGGCCGGACGCGGTGTGGTTGGCATCCTCCGTGCTCTGTCCCGTGTCCAGGAGGCATCATCGACATGGGCAAGCGCGTCGGAGTTCTGATGGGTGGGTGGGGCGAGGAGCGGGAGATTTCGCTCAAGACGGGAGAGGCCGTGGTGGGGGCGCTGGAGTCGCGCGGCCACCAGGTCACCCGCATCTTCGCTGGCCCCGGCCTGGACAGGGCGCTGCGCGCGGCGGAGCTGGACGTGGCCTTCATCGCGCTGCACGGGCGCATGGGCGAGGACGGCCGGGTGCAGGGCCTCTTGGAGTTGCTGGAGCTGCCGTACACCGGCTCGGGTGTGCTGGCCTCGGCGCTGGCCATGAACAAGCCCATGGCGAAGAAGCTCTTCCGGCTGCACAACCTGCCCACGCCCCAGGGCTACCGCGTGGGCCGCGACGACGCGGCGCGCGCGCTGGAGCTGCACGGCGACCTCGGCTTCCCGTGCGTGGTGAAGCCCGCCTGCGGTGGCTCCTCCGTGGGGCTGGCGCTGGTGCACGAGCCCCAGGCGCTCGCCCCCGCGGTGGCGCAGGCGTGCCGCTTCGGCGGTGAGGCGCTGGTGGAGCGCTTCGTGGCCGGCCGCGAGGTGACGGTGGGCATCCTCGGCGACACGGTGCTGGGCAGCTGCGAGATTGCCACCCCGCGCGAGGGCTTCGACTACGAGGCCAAGTACAAGGGCGGCGCCCGCTACTTCGTCCCGCCCCGGCTGTCGCCGACGCGCGTGGCCAACGTGGAGTCGCTGGCGCTCGCCGCGTACCGCGCGCTGGGCTGCCGCGGCTACGGCCGGGTGGACCTGCTCTGCTCGGACACGGAGAATGACGTGGTGCTGGAGGTGAACACGCTGCCCGGCTTCACCCCCACCAGCCTCCTGCCGAAGATTGCCGCCCAGGGCGGCCTGGACTTCGCGGAGCTCACCGAGCGCATCCTCGCGCTGGCCACCCGCGACGAGGCCGGCGTCATGGACGCCCCCGCCGTGGCCCCCGTCCCCGCCACCCCCGAGCCCCGCCGCGCCGTGAGCTGACCCTGCGGGTTGGCCCTCTCACCGGCGCCGCCTCAGCCCCGGCGCCGGCCCCGACAGACCTCCGAGACGACTGTGACGCAGGGTGTCAGTTCCCCGTGAACGGAACGTTCAAATCCGGGGAATAGTTTGACACGACCTTGACGCGTCCCTATTGTCCGGCGCCGATCACTCCCGGAAGGCTAAAACCTCGTCTTTTCGGGCACATACGGAGCGGGGGCTCACCAGACCCATCTGGCGGCGGTCAGCGTGAGAAGGGTGTCGGTGCCGCCGCGCAGAGAAGGACCGCGGGCCACGGGGGCCGAGCGGGAGGGGCTGAGCGTCACCGATGACCACCGTCGAGATCATCTTCCTGGGCGTCTATTTCAGCGTCCTGTGCGTGCTGGCGGTCTACGGCTCGCACAGGTACCGGATGGCGTTCCTGTACTACCGGCACAAGTTCAAGCTGCCGACGCCGAAGGGCCCTCTCAAGGCGCTCCCACGCGTAACCATCCAGCTGCCCATCTTCAACGAGATGTACGTGGTGGAGCGCCTGGTCGAGTCGGTGTGCCGCATCGACTACCCGCGCGAGCTGCTGGAAATCCAGGTCCTGGACGACTCGACGGACGAGACGTGTGGCATCGCCCGCGCGTGCGTGGAGCGTCACAAGCAGAAGGGCCACGACATCGTCTACATCCACCGCACCAACCGCCAGGGCTTCAAGGCGGGCGCGCTGGAGAACGGCCTGAAGCTGGCGCGCGGTGAGTTCGTCGCGGTGTTCGACGCGGACTTCGTGCCCAGCCCGGACTTCCTGCTGCGCACGGTGCCGTTCTTCGCGGACGACAAGGTGGGCATGGTTCAGGTGCGCTGGGGTCACCTCAACCGTGACTTCTCCATCCTGACGCAGGCGCAGAGCATCTTCCTGGACGGGCACTTCATCATCGAGCACACCGCCCGCAACCGCTCTGGCTGCTTCTTCAACTTCAATGGCACGGCGGGCATCTGGCGCCGCGGCACCATCTCCGACGCGGGCGGCTGGCAGCACGACACGCTCACCGAGGACCTGGACCTGAGCTACCGCGCCCAACTCAAGGGCTGGCAGTTCATCTTCCTGCCCGAGGTCATCTCCCCGGCCGAGGTGCCGGTGGACATGAACGCCTTCAAGAGCCAGCAGCACCGCTGGGCGAAGGGCTCCATCCAGACGGCGAAGAAGCTGCTGCCCACCATCCTGAAGAGCGATTTGCCCATGGCGGTGAAGCGGGAGGCCTTCTTCCACCTCACCAACAACATGGCCTATCTGCTGATGGTGCTGCTGTCCGTGCTGATGCCCATCAGCATGGTGGTGCGCTTCCAGCACGGCCTGTACGGCACGCTGTTCCTGGACCTGCCCTTCTTCATCAGCGCCACCGCCAGCGTCTGCGTGTTCTACGTGGCCGCGCAGCGGGAGATGGGCGTGAATGGGTGGGCGCGGGTGAAGTACCTGCCCTTCCTGATGAGCCTGGGCATCGGCCTGGCCATCAACAACGCGAAGGCGGTGCTGGAAGCGCTGCTCAACCAGCAGTCCGGCTTCGCGCGCACGCCGAAGACGGGCGCCGAGGGCAAGAAGGTCGTCGCGGTGAAGAAGACGTACCGCGGCAGCAAGACGCTGATGCCGGTGGTGGAGCTGCTCTTCGCGGCCTACTTCACGGGCGCGCTGTGGTTCGCCATCGACGCGCGCATCTACACGTCGGTGCCCTTCATCATCCTGTTCCAGGCGGGCTTCCTGTACGTCGGCGTCTCCAGCCTGCTGCAGGGCCTGGGGCTGTCCGGCAAGCTCAAGCTGACGGACGCCGCTCCGGCGGTGAACGCCGCCGGCGAGCAGCCGCGCCGCGCGGCCTGAGCGACACTCCCTTCGGGGAAGCGAGAGGGGTGGGGTCCATCGCGGGCCTCACCCCTTTGTCGTTTCAGGTACCCGCGTCCGGCTCGCCGCGCAGGAGCACCTGCCGCAGCCGCACGGTGGGCGCGCCGGAGGGCGCGGCGCGGCAGCCCTCGTCGATGGAGGTGCTGGCCGCCGAGCGCAGCGTGAGGCCCGCGTCGGCGCACGCTTCGACTTCGGTGGGGAAGACGACGGGGCAGGGCGCGCCGGAGCCGGCGAAGCCCGTGGCGTGCGTCTGGCCCACGAAGCCGTCCGGGGTGCGCTGCAGGACGATGGTGGCGGTGCTCGCATCCGGCGCGTCGGTGCCGCCATCTCCGTGGGCGCGCACCACGGAGAGCGACAGGGTGCCGCCGTCGTCCTCGCCGTGGTAGCGGAAGGCGGGATTCTCGGCGTGGAAGTACTCGCCTGCCTGGCTGCTCTCACAGCCTGGAGGCACGCGCACGGGAGGGGGAGGTGGGACCTGCACCTCCGTGCGCGGAGGCGTCTTGGCGGGGCACGCCGTAAGGGAGAGAACACTGAGGCCGAATGCCAGGGAGGACAGGGCGCGGTGCATGGGGCGCGGATATTCGCCCAACGGCACGGCGGGCGGGACTCTGTTTGATTCCCCAGGGATGACTCTCTAACCTTCGATCCGTCATGAGCCCTCACCGCCTCGTCCTCTTCGCCCTGGTGACCGTCCTGGCGGCGCCGTCCTCCGCGTTCGCGCAGGACGATGACCTCCTCGCTCCCCTCACCCCGCAGTCGAAGTCTTCCAAGACGAAGGCCGGGAAGACGAAGGTGGTGCGCAAGAAGACGCCGCGCGAGAAGCCCGCGAAGGTGACGAAGAAGCCGGCGAAGACGAAGAGCGGCGCGACGGCGCGAGGCAAGGCGGGCAAGAAGCCGGTGGAGCCCGTGGTGGAAGACGACGACATTCTCGCGCCGCTGTCGCCCCGGAAGACGGAGATGATGGTGCGGATTTCGGGCGGCGTGCGCGGGGCGAAGCTGCAGGTGGACGGCAAGGACGCCGGCACGCTGAGCGCCGCCCCCATGCCCGTGACGGTGACGCCGGGCGAGCACCTGCTGGTGGTCCGCAAGCCGGGCTTCGCCGACTACACGCGGCGCATCGACGTCAAGGAGGGCTCGCAGCAGGAGGTGTCCGTGTCGCTGGATGCCACCATGGGCTTCGCCACGCTCACCGCGGACGTGGCCGAGGCGGTGGTGGTGGTGGACGGCGACGAGGTGGGACCGGTGCCGCAGGGCAATGTGCTGCTCAAGCCGGGCTCGCGCGAGATTGAGTTCCGGGCCCCGGGCTTCAAGCCCGACGTGCACAACATCACCGTCTTCGCCGGCCGGAGCTACGCGGTGGAGGGCACGCTGCGGCCGCTGGTGGACTCGTCGGTGGCCAGCGCGGACTCGCCGAAGAAGCCGACGCTGGAGCCGTCGCGCACGCCGGAGGAGACGTCGCCCGGCCTGTCGCTCACGGACACGACGGAGCCCGACACGGAGGTGAGCTCCGGCAAGCCCTGGTACGGCCGCTGGTACGTGTGGGCCGGCGTCGGCGCGGTGGTGGCCGCGGGCACGGTGGGCGCGGTGATGGCCACGCAGGGCAACACCGCTCCTGCCCTGAACTCCAGGGACGTGTGCGGCGGCGACTGCGATGCCGTGCTGGGCGGCGCGCGCCCGGTGCGCGGTGGCGGCTCGGGAGGCGCTCTGCGCATTCCCGCCAACGCCTTCCACTTCTGATGCGCTGCTGATTCGCCGTCCCGCCCGCCTTGCTCGAAGGCGGGCGCGGCGCACGGCTCACTGTCCGCGCAGGTCGTCGTCGGCGGACGAGCGCGAATCCGGGGCGAGCACGAGGTACACGTCGCTCACCCGGCCCACGCCCCAGTAGTCCAGCGCGGTGGCGCGGACCTGGAAGGGCTCGGACTCGGGCAGCAGGTTCGTGAGGTCCACCTCGCCGGGCTCGAAGCTGAAGGCGCGGCGCCCCAGGCTGTCCACCTGCTCCTTGCCCATGTGGACGCCCTCGGTGAAGCCCACCACGGCGCTGCGCAGCAGCTTGCCCTTCGCGTCCAGCACCTCCACCAGCAGGAAGTTGTCCACGGAGATGCCCAGGGTGCCCCGGGCGTCGCCGTAGAGGCGGGCCCGGCTTCCCTCCAGCCGCAGCACGGGCGTCTGCCCCGTCGTCACGACGTGCGGCGTGCGCTCGCCCTCGGAGGTGTCGATTTCCACGTCGTCGCGCAGCTTCGTGAGCAGCTCCGTCTCCTGCGCGGGAGTGTCCAGCAGGAGCCGTAAGGAGCGGGGAGCCGCAGGTGCGGAAGTGGGGGTGGCGGGGACGTGCCGCGCACAGGCCACCAGCCCCCAGGCGGCAGCCAGGACGAGCGTTCGAGAGTGCATGGACCTCCAGGCTAGACGAGCAGTGGTGGACCCGGTCAATTAGCATGGCTCCCATGCGGACCTTCCTGCGCGGGTGCCTGTTGTGGGGCGTGCTCTCCGGTGTCCCCGCCTGGAGCGGTCCGCCTCCGGCTCCAGCGCCTCCGGCATCCCCAGCGCCCCCGGTGCCCCCGGCCTCCCCGGCCTTCTCCCCCGAGGTGCAGCTCTGCCTCCAGCACCTCAAGCCCTCCGAGCGCGCGAGGGCGACGAAGGCACTGGGGCCACTGGACGAGCTGCCGCGCTACCGGGTGCAACTGGACGTGGACCCGGCCGCACGCGAGGTGACAGGCCGGGTGCAGGTGGAGGTCCTGGCTCGCGAGACGCCCCTCACGGAGCTGTACCTGCGGCTGACGCCCAACGCCCAGGGGCGCCGGGTGACGCTGTCCGGGGCGAAGGTCGGCGGGCGGCCGGTGAAGCTGGAGCGGCCGGAGCCCACGCTGTACCGCGTGCCGCTGGAGGAGCCGGTCCCTGTCGGCGCGGCGGCGGTGGTGGACGTGGCGGTGAAGGCCACGGTGCCCCAGGCCGCGGCGGGAGGCGGAGGGATGCTGTCGGGGCTGCTGGGCGGAGGCTCGCGAGGCGGTGGCGGAGACCACGGCGCCTTCTCCGCCACGGAGGACTTCCTCAGCCTGGTGGGGGTGGTGCCCCAGGTGCCGCCGACGGACGCCGTGGGGCGCCCCTGGGACGGGCCGCAGGGCATTGGCGACCTGGCGCTGTATGAGCCGGCGCACGTGCTGGCCACCATCACCGTGCCCTCGGGCTGGACGGTGCACGCCACGGGCGCGCCCATGGGCGAGGTTCCCGAGCGCAACGGCCGGATGCGCTTCGCCTTCGCGGCGGCCGCGGTGCGCGACTTCCCCATCCTCGTGTCGAGGGGCTACGAGAGCTCCACGGCCACGGTGGGCGGCGTCACCGTGGAGAGCCACTACGCGGCGCGGGACAAGGCCGCGGGCGAGCGCGTGCTGAAGTACGCCAGCGCGATGCTGGAGGAGTACGAGCGGCGCCTGGGGCCGCTGCCCTACACGCACTTCCGCGTGGTGGAGGCGCCCCTGTCCGGCGGCGCGGGCGGCATGGAGTTCCCCGGGCTCGTCACGGTGGCCACGTCGCTGTACCGCGGCTCCGCGGACCCGACCGAGGCGCTGGCCGGCCTCCAGGGGATGGAGGGGCTCGAGGAGCTGCTGGGGGCGATGGGGCAGGGCGGCAACCCCGTCATGGCGCACCTGGGCGAGGTGCTGGAGCGCACGCTGGAGTTCACCGTGGCGCACGAGGTGGCGCACCAGTACTTCGCCGGCCTCGTGGGCTCGGACCCCATCCACATGCCCGTCGTGGACGAGTCGCTGGCCCAGTACACCGCGCTCCTCTACGTCGAATGGAAGCACGGCAAGGGAGCGGCGGACGCGCAGCGGAAGGAAGCGCTGGTGTCGTCGTACCACCTGTACCGGTTGTCGGGCGGGAAGGACGGCCGCGCGGACCGGCCCACGGGCGACTTCGCGGACGAGTTCGAGTACGGCGCGCTCGTCTACGGCAAGGCGCCGCTGCTGCACCAGGCCTCGCGGCAGCTCGTGGGGGACGCGGCCTTCCTCCAGGCGCTGCGCGCGTACGTGGACACGTACCGCTTCAAGTGGGCCGGCGGGGACGGCTTCACCCGCGAGCTGGCGAAGGCGAGTCCCGCCCACGCGAAGCGACTGGAGGCCCTGCGCGTGCGCTGGTGGCTGGAGGCGCACGGCGACGAGGACCTGGGCAAGGCCGACCTGGCGTCGATGCTGGGCGCCCAGGGGCTCGGGGACCTGGGGGACTTGCAGGGTATGGAGCTGGACCCGGCGTCGAAGCAGCTGTTGGAGCAGCTGATGCCGGGCCTGCTGGGGGAGTGAGCCCGGCCGTCAGTCGAAGAGGGCCTGGACGAACTCGCGCGGCTCGAAGCGGCGCAGGTCGGCGATCTTCTCGCCCACGCCCACCCAGACGACGGGCAGCTTCAGCTCGTCGCAGATGCCGATGATGACGCCGCCCTTCGCGGTGCCGTCCAGCTTCGTGAGCGCAATCGCGGTGACGCCCACGGCCTCGTGGAACTGCTTGGCCTGCTGAATCGCGTTCTGGCCGTTGGTGGAGTCCAGCACCAGCAGCACCTCGTGCGGTGCGCCGGGCTGCGCCTTGTCCATGACGCGCTTGACCTTCTTCAGCTCTTCCATGAGCGGCGCCTTGGTGTGGAGCCGGCCCGCCGTGTCGGCGATGACGACGTCCGCGCCCTCGTCCTTCGCCTTCTTGATGGCGTCGAAGATGACCGAGCTGGGGTCTCCGCCCTCCGCGCCCTTCACCAGCTGGGCCTTCGCGCGGTCCGCCCACACGTCGAGCTGCTCGGTAGCGGCGGCGCGGAAGGTGTCTCCCGCGGCGAGCACCACCTTCTTGCCCTGGCCGGTGAGCTTCGCCGCCAGCTTGCCGATGGTGGTGGTCTTCCCTGCGCCGTTGACGCCCACCACCATGACGACGTGCGGGGGGCCTCCGCCTTCCAGCGAGCGCGGCACTGGCAAGTCGCAGATGCGGGCCACCTCGTCGCGGATGAGGGCCTTGATGCGCTCCGGGTCCTTCAGCTCGTTGCGCTTGAGCTTCTCGCGCGCCACCTCCACCAGGTGGTTGGCGGTGCGCACGCCGATGTCCGCCGTGAAGAGGATTTCCTCCAGCTCCGCCAGCACGGACTCGTCCACCTGGCGCTGCTGGCCGAACAGCCCGTTGAGCCGGGCCATGAAGCCCTGGCTCTTCGTCTTGTCCAGGCCCTGCGCCAGCGTGCGGCCGGCCTCGGCCTCCACCTTGGCGCGCGCGGCGGCCTCCTCGGCGCGGCGGGCCTCCTCGACGGCGGCGGCCTCGCGGGCGCGCTCCTCCTCCACGAGCCGCTGCGCCTCGGCCTGCTCGCGCTTGCGCCGCTCACGGGCCTCGTCGTCGGCGGCCTTCTTCGCGCGGTACTCGGCGCGCTTCTCCTCCTCCTCGCGCTCCTTGAGGTCCCGGGCCTGCGCCTCCAGCCGGGCGCGCTCGGCGGTGTCCGTGGTGGTGCGGGCGGCGCGGGCGGCCTCCTCGCGCTGGCGGGCCAGGGTGGCGGCGCGCTCATGCGCCTCCTCCGCCTCGCGCAGCCGGGCGGCCTCCGCCTGCGAGGGCGGCAGCTCCACCCGGAGCTGGGGCCGCTCCGCCGGCAGGGCGGGCTTCTCTCCGGGGACGGCGGTGGGCTTCTTCGCTTCCGGCGCGCGCTTGCGGAAGAACATCTTCCGCGCGGCCAGCACCATCAGCAGGACGAAGAGGCCCGCGGCGCCAATGCCGACGGCATCGCCTATGGGGAAGCCCTCAGTCGGGGGCGTGCCGGTGCCCGGCTGCGTGGTGCCCCCGCCCGGAGTGGGAGCGGGGGAGGGGGCGGGCGGCACCTGCGCGGCCAGGGCGTCGAGGGCGTTGGGCGTCTTCATGTGCGCGGCCTCGCATACACCAACGCGCAAGTGGATGCAGCGCCCGTGGCCGGGTAGAAACCCGAGGCCATGCGCCTCAAGCTCTCCAGTGTCCTGCTTCCGTCGGTCCTCCTCCTGGGCCCCGCCTGCATCGTCGAGGCGCCCGGCGGCGCCAGCCCGCAGGAGCGCCGCGCGGCCACCGTCGCCCAGGTGCCGCCCCTGTCCCTGCGCAACGGCGCCAACCTCGGCGGCAAGGTGGAGCTGGTCGGCGCCACCGTGCAGCCCGGCCGGCTCACCCCGGGGGAGCAGGCCAAGGTGACGCTCTACTTCAAGGTGCTCCAGCCCCTCGAGGAGGACTACCTCGTCTTCGTCCACGTCGAGGACGCCGAGGGGCGCATGGAGCGCATGAACGTGGACCACAAGCCCGCGGGTGGCCTCTACGCGACGTCGCAGTGGAAGCCCGGCGAGACGGTGAAGGACGAGTTCGCCATCTACGTGCCGGCCGGCGCCGGTCCGCGCGCGCTCAACATCTGGCTGGGCCTGTGGGAGCCGCGCACGGACTCGCGTCTGCGGCTCACCAACCCGGATGCCGTCCGCAACGACGGTAGGGACCGCATCCTGCTGGGGCAGGTGCCCGTGGCGCGCTGACGGCGCGCCTCGCGACGGAGTGGCTTGCAGGGGAGAAAAAAGCCGGAGTGGCCCTGTAAGCCGGGTTCTGTCACCACCCCTTTCGAGGTGGGCAGTGAACATTCATCTAGGGCCCTGGTTGCCCAGGGACCTCATCAGCGAGCAACCCGAACGCTTGGGACGGGCCATCCCTGTCCCCCCGGACTGCGAGGGACGCGCTCCTATTGGCTCTTGCTCCAGGTGGGGTTTACCGTGCCGTCCGAGTCACCCCGGACGCGGTGCGCTCTTACCGCACCGTTTCACCCTTACCCGCCCCTTGCGGAACGGGCGGTCTGTTTTCTGTGGCACTTTCCTGCGAGTCGCCTCGACTGGCCGTTAGCCAGCACCCTGCCCTACGGAGCCCGGACTTTCCTCCCGCCACCCGTGACTGCGGTGGCCGGCGTTCACCCGGACCACTCCGGCACCGTGCCCTTACAACAGGCGGACGGCGCAGGTCCACTCCGGGGGGCGGGGGCCCGTCAGCAGCTGTCGGGAGTCAGGGAGCGCGGCTCAGCCGCCCCGGCGCTCGGCGCGCGCGGCACGGGGACGGGGCTCACCCCGGCCTTCCAGCGGCACGGCGGCGTCCCGAGGCGCGGGCTGGGCAGGGGAATTCTCGCGCGCCTCCGGCGCGAGCACCGCGGCTTCGGCCAGGCGCCCGGCGACCTCCTCGAGGAGCTGCCCGAGGTGCTCGCGGGTGACGCCGCGGAAGGCGCGCACCGTCGACGGCAACGGCTCCTCGCGCGCGATGTGGCGGAGGATGTCGATGACGGACGGCGCGGGCATGACGGCGGGGACGGTGAGCGCTACTTCGTCGCCGCGGGCGTTTCCTGGAGGGCTTCCACCGCGTAGATGATGCGGTTGCAGGACGGGCACACGTCGGTGCCCAGCGAGGTGCGCAGCTGGTTGTAGAGCTGCGGGGGCACGTTCATGTTGCAGCCCTGGCAGGTGCCAGCCACCACGCCCACCAGCGCGGGCAGCTTCTTCTTGCGAATCGCCTCGTAGCGGCGGAGCAGGTTGGCGTCGACGCCCGCGGACACGCCGGAGCGGCGGCCCTCGAGCGACTTCACCTGCGCCTCCGCCTCGCCCAGCTTGCCCTTGAGCTCCGCCATGCGGCCGGACAGGCCCTGCTGCTTCGTGGCGAAGTCGGACTCCTTGGACTTGATGGCCTCGCGAGCGGCGCCGAGCTGCTTCGTCAGCTCCGCGAGCTCCTCCGCCATGGTGAGGTTCGCCTTCTTGGCGATGTCGATTTCACGGGCCAGGGCGGAGTACTCGCGGGTGGAACGCTGCTCGCTGAGCCGCGCCTCCCACTTCTTCACCTTGTCCTTCTCGTCCGTGATGTTCTGCTCGAGCTGCGACTTCTGGCGCTCCATGTCCGTAAGCCGCGCCCGCTCGGCCTCGATGGCGCTGCGGGCCACGCCCAGCTCCCGCTCCAGCTCGGCAATCTGACGGGGGTGAACGTCCGCGGCCTTCCGGAGCGAAGCGACCTCGAGGTCTACGTTCTGCAGCTCCGCCAGCGCTTTCAATTTCTCCCGCAAAGTTGCTGCCTCCCACAGGGCCGCACCGTGTACGGCGGCGCTCTTGTACCAACAAGGGTGATGGGGGTCCAACGCCCAAATGGCCCATGAGTCATCCCCTGGGCCTCGGGCAGGCGTGCTGCATTTGAAACAGCTTCACGCACCGGTTAGACCGGGCGCGTGTTCCGCCCCCTCCTGCTCTGCTCCTTCCTGCTCGCGCTGGCCCCCGGCTGCCGCGAGTCCGCGCCCCCTCCGCCCGTGGCCCCCTCCGCCGGAAACCCGGACACGCCCGTCGCGTCTCCGGCACCCGCCGCCACCGGGTGGGGCACCGTCGAGGGCCGAATCCGGCTTTCCGGGACTCCGCCCCCTCCTGCACGCAGCCCCACGAGCGGCACCGTCGTGTCCGTGTGCGGGGAGCAGGCGGAGGACCGCTCCCTCGTCGTCGGAGGCGAGGGCTCGCTCGCCTACGTGGTGGTGTCCCTGAAGGAGGGGGCCTCGCTGCCCGCGTCCCGCCAGTCCCCACCCGAGCCCGTGCTGGACCAGAAGCGCTGTCTCTATGACCCGCCTGTCCTGGCCGCGCGGGCCGGCGGCACGCTGGCGCTGCGAAACTCGGACCCCCTGGTCCACAACGTGCGCGCCGCCTCCGGTGCCAACCGCGCCTTCTTCAACGTGGCCATGCCCCTGGAGGGGATGACGGTGCGCCGTCCCCTGCCCGCCGCGCCGGGCGCCGTCCCCATCCGCTGCGACGTCCACCCCTGGATGCACGCGATGGTGCGCACCTTCGACCACGGGTACTTCACCACCAGCGGCGCCGACGGACACTTCCGCCTGGAGGTGCCCGAGGGCGCCCACACCCTCGTCTTCTGGCACGAGCGTCTGCCGGAGCTGGCACGCACCGTGAATGTGAAGAACGGCGAAACCGTCCAGGTGGACCTGGAGTGGGCGGTGGACCAGCTGAAGTAGGTCCGGGTGGACAACCCGGTGCAGGCGCCCCGGCCGTATCCGGTGCGGGGCGACGGGCGTCGCGGAAATAATTTCGGCGCTCGACGTATAAGTGAGTGAGAGGCGGATTTTCGAATGCCGTTTCCGTTCTGGTGGAAATATTGCTATAAGATTGCTGTCAACGAGACGAAGGGGGGCCGAGTCATGCATCAGCCGAAGAAGCGGACGACTTTGACGAGCGACCTGAGCACGGTGGAGTCGCCCCGAAAGGCGAGCGCGCGACCGGTGGGCATGCAGGAGATGGGGCCCGGCCTCTACGAGCAGATCCGCCGGGCACTCCTGGAGCTGAAGCCCGTCTCGGGAACCTGAGGGCGGCGCACGGCCCGGGGCGCTCCCGTCATGGGGCGCCCGCCGGGCAGCACGACAGCAATGTCCTGAAGAAAGCGAAGGGGCTCCCGGCATGTGCCGTGGAGCCCCTCGGTGCTTCAGGACTAGATGTCTTCCTCTTCTGGCTCCGCGGCGGCCTCTTCGTCGTCGAAGGTCTCCAGTTCCTCCTCTTCCTCCTCACCCGCGGCGGCTGGCTCCTCCGGCTCGATGGGTTCGATGACCTTCGGGGCAGCGGCCAGACGGCCACGGCGTCCCTCGGGCTGAGGCTTGAGGGCCGGGCTCTCCCGCTGATCTGCCCCACACTTGGGGCAGAGCGGGTCCGGCTTCTTCATGTCGTAGAACTTCGTCTGGCACTTGTAGCAGACGTACTTCGTTCCAAGATCCTTCGCCGGCATTCGCCACCTTTGGAAAGGCCAGTGGAGACACGAGAGGGCGGCTGAATAGTTGGGCTGTCGGACAGAGTCAACCTGTGGTTTGCGCGGGAGATTTCTAGCGGTAGCATCCGACCCGCGCTTTCCCCCGAGTTTTCCCCCGGAAGTCGGACGCTCCCCTTGAACTTCACCTGCGACAATTGCCAGAAGCGGTATTCCATTGCGGACGAAAAGGTCCGCGGCAAGACGGTCAAGGTCCGCTGCAAGAACTGCCAGAACGTCATCACCGTCGAAGGACCGTCCCTGCCCCTGGAGGAGAGCACCCGCGTGGTGTCTCTCGCGGACGTGGAGCGCATCCGCGCCCAGGAGCGCTCCCTCGCGGAGCCCGAGCCGAGCGCGCCCGTCGCGGCGGCACCTGCCGTGGCCCGCGCCCCTGCAGCCGCCCTCCAGACTCCCTGGGACGACGAGCCGACCCGTGCGGTGCCGCTGAAGCCAGCGGGCTCGCCCTGGTTCGTCATGGTGCGCAACAAGCAGGAGGGGCCGCTGGACGAGGGCGCCCTCCGAGAGCTCGTGGCCACTGGAACCGTCAGTGGACGGAGCTTCTTCTGGCAGCAGGGCATGGCGGACTGGAAGCGCGGCTCGGACATCCCCGAGCTGGCCGTCCTCTTCGCGGCGCCCCCCGCGCCCGAGCCGCCCCCGCCGCCGCCTCCTCCGGTGGAGGAGCCACCTCTGGCGCCCGCGCCATCCCGCGCACGGGCGGCCTCGGCCCGCCGTGAGCCCGAGCCCCAGGCCTTCGTGCCGGAGCCCGAGGAGCCCGCGGCCCCCGAGCCCCAGCAGCAGGCCTGGGACCCGGAGCAGGACGAGCCGGAGCGGACCTTCTTCGAGGAGCCCGACCCGCGCGTCCAGGCCCAGGGCCGGCGGGGCCAGGCCCCCGCGCAGGCCGCCGCGCCGCTCAATGACGACCTGTTCTCCGACCTGGACCTGCCCGGCAATCGGGGCGACGGGAACGAGGACGATGGCCAGGGCCAGTACGACGACCCGCTGGCCGCGCTGGGCGGTGGCGACCCGAACGAGCGTCAGCCGGTGGAGGACACCCGCCACTTCGCGGCGAAGTCGGGCGTGACGCGGCGCAACCCCGCGTGGAAGTACGCCGTCGCGGTGCTGCTGCTGCTCCTCGTCCCCCTCGGCGGCGCGTACGTGCTGTCGGAGACGCTGGGCGTGGTGCCCCTGCGCGTGAAGACGGTGGACGCCGAGGGCCATCCAGTGGAGCAGCCCATCTTCTCCACCCGGGGCGTGGGCGCGCTGCGCGACAAGCTGCTGGGGCGCGAGCCGCCGGCGGCCCCTGCGCCGAAGCCCGTGGCTCCTCCCGCCGAGAAGCGTCCGGCCGCGCCCGCCCCGGAGCCGGAGTCCGCTCCCGCTCCCTCGGGCCAGGCCCCCACGGGCACCGGCACGCCGACGGGCGCCGCGCCGGCTCCGTCCGCCGAGCAGCTCCAGGCCGTCTACGCGGACGCGGACAAGAAGGACGTGGGCCCCGACGTGCGCAAGGACGCGGAGGTGGCCGCGACGGACTCGGACGAGGTGGGTGGCCCCTCGGACGAGGAGGTGGAGCGCGTGGTGGACAAGGCGCAGGACGCGTTCCGCTCCTGCGTGGAGAACGAGCTGCGGAAGAATCCGTCCTTCCGCGTGGGCAAGGTGACGCTCACCGCGACGGTGGGCAGCTCCGGCAAGGTGAAGGCCGTCACGCTCGACAAGAAGGACCTGAGCCGCTCCCCCGTGGGCTCCTGCATCCGCGACCGTGCGAAGAGCATGGTGTTCTCCGCCTTCGCCGGTGATGACGTGGACCTCGAGATTCCGCTCGTCCTCTCCGGGACGCTGTAGCCGGCCGCGCCCGTGAGCAGCCAGGGGGCGGAGCTGTCTCGGGCGGCGGGCGGCCGCCTGCCCCGCGCGGTGGTGCTGCTGGGGCTGGTGTCGCTGCTCACGGACGTGAGCAGCGACATGATCTTCCCGCTGCTGCCCGCGTTCCTCGCGGCGCGCTTCCCCGCGGCGCCGCTGCTGCTGGGCGCCATGGAGGGGCTGTCGGACCTGGTGTCCGCGCTCCTCAAGTACCGCTCCGGCCTGTGGGCGGACCGGGCGCGCCGGCTCAAGCCGCTGGTGCTGATGGGCTACGGCGTGTCCTCGCTGGCGCGGCCGCTGATGGCCTTCGTCACCCTCGCATGGCAGCCCCTGCTCATCCGCGCGCTGGACCGCGTGGGCAAGGGCGTGCGCAGCAGCCCGCGCGACGCCATCATCGCCCACTCGGTGCCGGAGGGCGCGCGGGGGCGGGCCTTCGGCTTCCACCGGGGCATGGACCACGCGGGCGCGGCGCTGGGCGCGCTGGTGGCCATGGCGCTGGTGGCGCTGGGGCTGCGCGCGGAGCAGGTGTTCCTCGCGGCGGCGGTGCCGGGCTTCGTCGCGCTGCTGTGCCTCCTCGTGGTGAAGGAGCCCGAGCGCTCACCAGAAGCCCACGGCACGGGCGCGGCGCTGGTGCCGGTGCCCCGCCGGCTCGGCTACTACCTGGCGCCGGTGGTGCTCTTCGGCGTGGCCAACTCCACGGATGCCTTCCTCTTGCTGAAGCTCACCGAGGAGGGCGCGCCGGCGGCGCTGCTGCCCATGGCGTGGCTGATGCTGCACGTGGTGAAGGCGGCCGTGTCCTACCCGGCGGGCTGGCTGGCGGACCGGCTGGGCTCGTCGCGCGTGGTGCTGGCGGGGTGGGGACTGTACGCGCTCAGCTACGTGGCGCTGTCCCTGGTGCGCAGCATCCCCGGCACGCTGGCCGTCATGGCCGTCTACGGGCTGTACCACGCGCTGGCGGAGGGGGCGGAGAAGTCGCTGCTCACCTCGCTGGTGCCACCGTCCGCCCGGGGGCGCGCGTTCGGCCTCTACAACGGGCTCACCGGCGGGGCCTCGTTGGCCGCGGGCCTGCTGTTCGGCGCGGTGTGGACTCGGTGGGGCAGCGCGCCGGCCTTCCTCTCTGCGGGCCTGCTGGCGGCGGTGAGCGCGGTGCTGCTGGCGGTGCTGCTGCCCCGGGCCCGTCCCGCCGTGACGGCGCCCCTGGCCTGAGGCTACAGGTCGAAGTCGCCGGACGGCGGCTTCTTCTTGCCCTGCTTTGCCCGCTGGCGGGCCTCGCGCACCTGGGCGCGCAGGGCCTCGGTGGCCTCGCGGTCCACGCTCAGCGTGTCCAGGTCCAGCACGTCCCCCTCGCGCACCCCTTCCGGCAAATCGCTCAGCGGGCGCGTCTGCTGCTGGCCCTCCACGACGAGCACGGCGACGTCGCCTTCGATGCGGTCCAGCGTGGCGCGAGTCATGCGCGGGGCTCCTCTAGGGGTTGCAGTCCTTGGCCGGCCGCCGGCCGCGGGCGGCTTCCTCGCGGGACTTGAAGACGATGCGGTTGGACTGCTTGATCTTCGCCGCGTTCCGGCAGAAGGGCAGGTGGAAGACGTCTCCCTTGCTGCTGGCGACGTACACCTCCGAAGCCCCCTCGCGCGACTCCGTACCGCCGCGAGGCGGGCGCGCCTCCGAGCGCGAGGGCCGCGGCGCGTCCGGGGCCGGCAGGTCGTCGATGTCCACCACCTGGCCGTAGCGCGCCAGGTTCGTCGAGCCCCGGGCTCCCGGCGTCGTGCCCCGGACGGGCGGGGCCTTCGTGGCGTCCGGCTTCGCTGTGTCCTGCTTCGGGGCCTGGGCGACGGGCAGGGTGTCGGTGTCGCCGAGCCCGTGGAACGTGTAGCGCGTGTCCTCCGGCACGTCGTCGGGCAGGCGCTGCGGGGTGACGACGAGCTGCTTCCCGTCGCTCACCACCTGCACCTCGCCCGCGTCGTCGGTGTGGAACACCTGGGCGCCCACGGCCTTGAGCCGCGCCAGCGTGGCGGCCGCCGGGGTGTCGCCGGTGGAGATGACGGCGGCGCGGGGCCGCACGGCCTCCAGGAAGGCCTTCGTCGTCGGCCCGTCCGCGCCGTGCGCCGCCACCTTGAGCACCGTGGCCCGCATGGGTGTGCCGCGCGCCAGCAGGGACGCCTCCGTCTTCGCGTGCGCATCCCCCGCGAAGAGCACCGCCGTGTCGCCGTACGTGAGGCGCAGGACGATGGAGTTGGCCTCCAGCGGAGCCTCCGGCACGTCGAGCAGCTTCTCGGTGGGGTGGCGCGGCCACAGCACGTTCAGCTCCACGCCCGGGCCCAGCGGCAGGCGCAGCGGCGCGTTGGGCGTGTTCTGCGGCGGCGCCGCGGAGACGAACTCCACGCCCATTCGCCCCAGGCGGGTGAGCAGGGCGTCGTAGTCGGGGGGCGTGGACTCGAGCTGCGGCTCCATCAACTGCTTCGCGCCCACGCGCCGCAGCACCGCCTCCACCCCGCCATGGTGGTCCGCGTGCGGGTGCGTGAGGATGACCAGGTCCAGCCGCTGCGTGAGCAACTCCGGCAGCCGGTTGAGCAGGTGGTCCGCCGAGGAGGCGGGGCCCGCGTCCACCAGCACAGTGTGCCCCTCCGGCGACACGATGAGCGCCGCGTCCCCCTGGCCCACGTTGAAGAAGTAGACGTGCAGCTTCCCGTCCGGGGCCGCGCCGAAGTAGCGGCGCGCCTCGACGGGACGGGTGACGGCGGCCGGCGGTGGCGGCGCGGGCGGCGGAGGCTCCTCGCAGGCGGCCGCGGCCACCAGCACTCCCAGGAGGCAGAACAGGCGCGGGCTCATGGGTGGCAGTCCTCGGCGGGGCGGCGCTCGCGCTGGGCGGCGGCGCGGCTGGAATAGACGGTGCGCTCGGACTTGGAGCGCTTCAAGGTGGCGCAGTCCTCGCGGTGGAACACCTTGCTGCCCTTCAGGCTGACGAAGGGCCCCGCTCCCTCATCGCCCCGCGAGGACGCCGGAGCGGACTCCCCGGTGCTCCGCGACGTGACGGTGGCCACGTCGCGCGCGCCGGGCTCGGGCTCCTTGTCCCGCGAGCCGCCACGGGCACGCTTCGCGCTGGGGAGGATGGGGCCGAGCGCGACGGGGCCGGGCCTCACCACGCCGGGCACGGCCAGGGGCGCGGCGCGGCCCTTCTCGGAGCGCAGCGTGACGGTGTTGCCGTCGCTCACCGCCACCACCTCGCCGTCCTGGTCCGTGCGGAAGACGCGGGCGCCCGACGCGTCCAGGCGCTGTAGCGCTTCCTGGGTGGGGTGCCCGTAGTCGTTGCCGGCGCCGCAGGAGATGACGGCGGCCTTCGGCTTCACCGCGGCGAGGAAGGCGGCGGTGGACGAGTAGCGCCCGCCATGGTGGGCCACCTTGAGCACGGTGGAGGAGAAGTCGATGCGCTTCTGGAGGAGGACGGCCTCCGTGTCCGGCTCGGCGTCGCCGGTGAAGAGGAACGCCGTCTTCCCGTACGTCAGCTTGGTGATGACGGAGTTGGAGTTCGGGTCCGAGCGCGTGTCGTCCAGGAAGGGCTCCTGCGGCACGCGTGGCCACAGCACCGTGAGCGAGGTGCCCTCGCCCAGGCCGATGGTGAGCAGCGTCTGCGGCGCCTGCGGGTTGGGCTCCGGGTTCATCACCTGGCCCACCGAGCTGCCCACTGCTTCCAGCAAGTCCCTGTACGCGTCGCTCGGGTGGTCGAAGCCCGGGTCCATGAAGCGCTTCGCGCCCACCGCCTTCAGCGCGTGCGCCATGCCGCCCAGGTGGTCCAGGTGCGGGTGGGTGAGGATGACCAGGTCCAGCGGCTCCTTCACCAGCTGGCGCAGCCTGCGGGCCAGGTGCTCGCGCGCCTCGGGCGGGCCTCCGTCGATGAGCACCGTCTTGCCCGTGGGCGACACGATGAGCGCGGCGTCCCCCTGGCCCACGTCGAAGAAGTACACCGTGAGCGGCTTCACGGCGGGCGAAGGCGCGGCCCGGCCCGGGAGCGAGGCGAGCAGGAGGACGAGGAGGGTGAGCAGCCGGGCGGAAGACGTCACGCAGCGGACTCTAGCGCTCCGCTCCTGTCTTCGGCACCTGCGGGAGGGCAGCGGACGCGTGCTCCCCGTGCGACCGCTTCCCGAGGGGCGGGAAGTGGGCTAAGGGGCGCGTCATGTCCGACTCCCAGGACGTCTTCGCGAAGTTCCTCGAGGAGCTCGCCGACCAGGCCCGCCGTCGCATGGATGCCTGGAAGGAGACCTCACCCACGGAGCCCGGTGCTCCCGCTCCGGATTCCCAGACGTCCACCGCCCGCGTGGACATGGAGTCCATCCGCTCCCCGGCGGACCTGGCGCCCTACATCGACCACACGCTGCTCAAGCCCGAGGCCCGCGCCGAGGACGTGGTGAAGCTGGCCGAGGAGGCCCGCAAGCACGGCTTCGCCACCGTGTGCGTCAACAGCACCCACGTGGCCACCGCCGCGCGCGTGCTGGCCGGCGCCACCACCGTGCCCATCGCCGTGGTGGGTTTCCCGCTGGGCGCGTCGCTGCCGTCCGCCAAGGCCTTCGAGGCCCGCGAGGCCATCCGCGCCGGGGCGCGCGAAATCGACATGGTGCTCAACGTGGGCGCGCTCAAGTCGCGCGACTACGCGCTCGTCCACCAGGACATCGCCACCGTGGTGGACGCCGCCCGCCCGCTGCCGGTGAAGGTGATTCTGGAGACGTCCCTGCTCACCGACGAGGAGAAGGTGCTCGCCTGCGCCCTGTCCAAGGCGGCGGGGGCTGCCTTCGTGAAGACGTCCACCGGCTTCGGCGGGGGTGGCGCCACCGCCGAGGACGTGGCGCTGATGCGCCGGGTGGTGGGCGACGACGTGGGCGTGAAGGCGTCCGGCGGCATCCGCTCCGCCGAGGACGCGATGAAGATGCTGCGCGCGGGCGCCAACCGCCTGGGCGCGTCCGCGTCGGTGGCCATCGTCAGCGGCCAGGCCTCCACGGCGAAGTACTGACACACGGCGGCGAGACGTGAACGCGAAACAGCGAGAGGAATTCAAGAAGCTGCTGCTGGCGCTCCACTCCGAGCTGACGGAGAAGACGCCCGCCAGAATCGAGCCCAACCGCACCGACGACGCACGCATCGGCGGCGACGAGGACGAGCAGCCCCTCAACGAGATGATGCAGGCCATCGCCTCCAACCGGAACCGGAACATGGACGGCGTGCTGGCCCGGGTGATGAAGGCGCTGGGCAAGCTGCGCGACGACCCGGACTCCTATGGCGAGTGCGAGGAGTGCGGCGATGAGCTGCCCCTGGGCCGGCTGCGCGCCATGCCCTACGCGGAGTACTGCGTGACGTGCCAGGGCGCCAAGGACGGCCCCAAGGGCCGCGCCACCCGCAAGAAGCTTACCGACTACACCTGAACAACCGGCGCGCGAGCCGCGTGCTCGCCGCGCCCTCCAAGGCTACACGAGGTCTCTACGCGCATGGACACCACCGGACTGAGAGAGCGGGCGGAGGCGTGGCGTCAGGCGGACCCCGACCCCGCCACCGCCGCGGAGCTGGCACAGCTGCTGGCCCGGGGCGACTGGACGGAGCTGGCCGACCGCTTCGTGGGGGATTTGGAGTTCGGCACCGCGGGCCTGCGCGGCGTGCTGGGCGCCGGCCCCAACCGGATGAACCGCGCCGTGGTGCGCCGCACCACCGCGGGCCTGGCGCGCTACCTCAAGGCGCAGGTGCCGGACGTTGTCTCTCGAGGCGTCGTCGTGGGCCGCGACGCGCGCCGCCTCAGCGCGGAACTGGCCGAGGACACCGCCGCCGTGCTCGCCGCGGAGGGCATCCCCGCCCACGTCTTCCCGCACCCGGTGCCCACCCCGGTGGTCGCCTTCGCCGCCCTGCACCTCAACGCCGCCGCGGCCATCATGGTGACGGCCAGCCACAACCCGCCCGAGTACAACGGCTACAAGGTCTACTGGGGCAACGGCGCGCAAATCATCCCGCCCCACGACACTGGCATCGCCTCGTCCATCGCCCGGGTGGAGTCCGCCAACCGCGTGCCCCTGCTGGTGCCGGCGGACGCGCGCGCGAAGGGGCTCTGGAAGGATCTGGCGGACGGGGTGGGGGAGGAGTACCTGCGCGCCATCTCAGGGCTGCGCGTGCACAAGCGCGGCTCGGACACGCTGTCCATCGTCTACACCGCCATGCACGGCGTGGGCGGCGTCTGGGCGGAGCGCGCCCTGCGCGAGGCCGGCTTCCCGCGCTTCACCGCCGTGTCCGAGCAGCAGATGCCCGACGGCCGCTTCCCCACCGTGCGCTTCCCCAACCCGGAGGAGCCCGGCGCCATGGACCTGTCGCTCGCCACCGCCGAGCGCGTGAAGGCGGACCTGGTGCTGGCCAATGACCCGGACGCGGACCGGCTCGCCGTCATGGCGCGCGACGCGGACGGCCGCATGCGCATGCTCACCGGCAACGAGGTGGGCGTGCTGCTGGGCCACTACGTGCTCACCCAGGGCACGAAGCGCGCGCGGCCGCACGTCGTCACCACCATCGTCTCGTCCACGCAGCTGGGCGACATCGCCCGCACGCTGGGCGCCGCCTATGACGAGGTGCTCACCGGCTTCAAGTGGATTGCCAACCGCGCGCTGGAGCGCGAGCGCTCCGAGGGCACGCAGTTCGTCTTCGGCTACGAGGAGGCGCTCGGCTACACCGTGGGCACGGTGGCGCGCGACAAGGACGGCGTCGGCGCGGCGCTCGTGATGGCGGACCTGGCCGCGTGGTGCGAGTCGCGCGGTGCGACGGTGCTCGGCTACCTGGAGGAAATCCAGCGCCGCCACGGCCTGTACGTGGGCGCCCAGCGCAACGTCACGTTGCCCGGCGCCGCGGGGGCCCAGGCCATCCGCGCCATCATGGACGCCTTCCGCGCCTCGCCGCCCGCGCGCATCGGCGGAGACCCGGTGCGTGCCGTGCGCGACTACAAGCAGGGCGGGGCCGGGCTGCCTCCGTCCAACGTGCTCGCCTTCGAGATGGAGGGCGGCGGCCGCGTCACCCTGCGGCCGTCCGGCACCGAGCCCAAAATCAAGTACTACTTCGAGCACAAGGAGTCGCTCGCCCCCGGAGAGCCCATGGCCCGCGCCCGCGAGCGCGCGGAAGCGCGGCTGGCCCGGTTCATCGACGACTTTCTCGCGCTCGCGCGTGAGCGCGGCCAGCCCACCTGAGTCCTGATTCACTCCACAGGTCGCGCCCCCGTGCGGCCTTCGCAGAAAGGCACCGTGTGAAGCGTCTCGTTCCCGGATTCCTCCTCGCCTGCTTCCTGGCTCTTCCCGGCACCGCGCTGGCGCAGCGCGGGCAGGGCTGGTCCATCCTCGCCGCCGACACGCTGGGGCGGGGCAACACCGCCTTCTCCGGTCAGATTGGCTGGCCCGGCCTCACGCTCGGCCTGCTGCACGGCGGCTCGGAGCGCTTCGACATCGGCGGCAAGTTCACCTTCAACTGGGGCCGCGAGGGCTGGGTCCGCTTCACGGACCCCGGCATCAAGTTCCAGGCGTGGATGCGGCTGATGCTGGCGCAGACGAACAACGTCTCCCTGGCGCTCACCTTCCAGCCGGGGCCGCTGTTCTACTTCGACAACGGCGACACCGATGTGGGCCTGGCGCTGCCCGTGGGCTTCGTGGTGGGCATCCCCGCCGGCAGCGCCGTCATGGTGAACCTGGGGCTGGACCTCCCCTTCCACGTCTACTTCGGGGAGGGCATCGGCCCGGTGTTCCCCATCCTCGTGGGCGGCGGGCTGGAGTACTTCATCGACCGCAGCCTCGCCATCAACTTCAACGTGCGGATGGGCCCCTCGCTGATTCCGGACTTCGACGCCACGGAGTTCACCCTGGAGGCGCTCATGGGCGTCGCCTACCGCTTCTAGCGGCAGGCGCGCCGGCTACCAGGAGGACGTCTGCTCGGGCAGCTCCGCCGTGAAGGTGCTGCCCAGGTTCACGCGGCTCTGCACCGTGAGCTTGCCGCCCATGGCTTCCACCAGGGCGCGCGCCACGGTGAGGCCCAGGCCGGCGCCCTTCTCCGGCGACTTCGTCGTGTAGTAGGGCTCGAACACGGCCCCCACCTCGTCCTCGAAGATGCCGATGCCGGTGTCCTTGACGAACAGGCGGGGGCCGAAGTCGCCGAACATGTCCGGCAGCTCCACGCCCACGTGGATGCGGCGCGGACGGTCATTCACGTCCTCCACCGCGTCCGCCGCGTTGGCCAGCAGCTCCACCAGCACCTGCTCCAGCTGGCGCCGGTTGAAGACCACCGCGATGGGGTCCTCCGGCAGCAGCACCATCACCTCGGCGGAACCCAGGCGGCCGGCGGCGCGCATCCGCTCCACCACGCCGGGCACCAGCTCGCGCAGGTCGAAGCGCTGGATGTCCTTGGGGCTGGTGGGGCCGAGCGACAGGAGGTGCTGGCCGTGCAGCCGCATCTGCTCGCCCGCCACGCCCAGGTTCTTCAGCTCCGCGGGGTCCGGCGGCAGGCCCTGCCGGGCCCGGCTCTGCACGTGCGCCAGGGCGCGCTGCAGGCCCTCGCCCACGCGGCCCAGGCTCTGCGCCACGTCCGCCGCCAGCGTGCCCAGGCGCGCCAGCCGCTCCATCTCCACCCAGCGCATGCGCGGGTCCAGCAGCGCCTCGGCGCGCTGGCCACCCGCCTCGCGGTGGGCCTTCAGCTCCAGCAGGGTGTGGACGCGGACCTTCAGCTCCATCGGGTCCAAGGGCTCGGTGATGAGCAGGTCATCCACGCCGGCCTCGAGCACCTCGCGGCGCGTCTGCCGGTCCGCGCGGGGCGTCAGCATGAGCACTGGAGGAGACGAAGGGCCGCCCAGCTCCGCCACCAGGCGCCGGTAGGCCGCCAGGCCGTCCGTGCCGGGCCGCTGCACGTCCAGCAGCACCAGGTCCGCCGACTGCCGGGACGCCGCCGCCGCCGCCGCCTTGCCGCTGGCGGGCAGTACGTCGTAACCCGCCGGTGCGAGGATGGAGTACAGCCGCTCCATTCCGCCCGATTGCACATCAACAGCCAGCACCCGAGGCCGGTACGTCGCGGTCATTCCCGTCGTCTCCAGCATCACGCCACCCCCACCAGGTGAGACCGGGCAGCGACACCCGGAAGTTCCCAAGTAGACCCTACGGACCGCATACCGGACTGGATGCGACTTCCCCCCCGGAGCCTGCTTCCAGTCCGGTACGCGGTCCGAAACCTGACCGATCACCATGCGAGGCGCGTGCCGGATGAGTGGCGGGAGTTTCGCCGGATTCCGACGAAACGAGAGGCGGATAAGTCCAGCAACTGCGGGGGGTTGGACTGTCTACTCCCTCGCGGAACCCGTACTTGCGGTGTTGCTCAAGTAACGGGTGGGGGTCACTCCTGACCAGGAATCATTCCTGACCCGGGTTTAAAAATACCCAGGGCCTGGAGGGGCCTCAGCGCGACTCCTGCTCATAGGGCACGCCGAGTGCGGCGGGGGCGCTGCTGCGCTGCCCCTGGAGGGTGAGGAGCGCCAAGGTGAGCACGTAGGGGAGGGCCTGCAACATGCCCTGGGGTACGACTTCCAGCAAGCCGGGGGCGCTGGAGGCGAGGCCGATGCGCAGCGCATCGCCGAAGGCGAAGAAGAGGGCGGCGAGGAAGGCGCCCACGGGCGTCCAGCGGCCGAACACCATGGCGGCCAGGGCGATGAAGCCCAGGCCCGCGGGGGTGTGCTGCTCGAAGCGGCCCAGGACGCATGTGGACAGCACGGCGCCGCCCAGGCCCGCCAGGAGCCCGCCGCCCAGCACCGCGCCCCAGCGCAGCCCCGCGACGCTCAGGCCCAGCGTGGCCACGGCGTGGGGCTTGTCGCCCACCGCGCGCAGCCTCAAGCCCAGGGGCGTGCGCGTCAGCAGGGCCTGGAGGGCGAAGGGGAGCACCAGCGCGAGGTACGTGGGAGCGGAGTGGCCGGACAGCGCGCCCAGCACCGGCACCGACGCGAGGCCGGGCACGTCCCAGCGCGCGGCCTGCGGGAGGGCCGGCGTGCCGTTGGGGCCGTAGAGGGACTCCAGCAGGAAGGTGCCGCCGGCCAGGGCCACCAGGTTGAGGGCGATGCCGGACACCACCTGGTCCGAGCGCCAGCGGATGCTGAGGAAGCCATGCACCGCGGCCAGCGCCGCGCCCGCCAGCATGCCCACGCCAACGGCCAGGGACATGGGCATGACCAGCGCCGCCACCGCCGCGCAGAAGGCGCCCACCCGCATCATCCCCTCCAGGCCGACGAACACCACGCCGGCGCGCTCGGAGAGCACCGCGCCCAGCGCGGCGAAGACGAGCGCGGGCACCGCGTCCAGGGTGGAGAAGAGCAGGGCGTGGAGGACCTCAAGCACGGGGCACCTCCACGGAGGCGACGGAGGCGGCGGCCTCGTGGCGGCGCAGCAGGGCGAGCCACACCATGCGGCCGGCGACGAAGAGCAGCGCGAGGCCCTGGATGAGCTCGGGGAAGCTCTTGTGCACGTCCAGCAGCTGCATGCGGGTGCCGCCCGCGCGCAGCACGCCGAAGAAGAGCGCGGCCCCCATGGCGCCCAACGGGTGGTTGTTGCCGATGAGGGCGATGGCGATGCCGTCGAAGCCGTAGGGCGCGCCCAGCGTGCCGGGGTAGCGCCCCTCGGTGCCCAGCACCAGCACCGCGCCCGCAAGGCCCGCCATGGCCCCGGCCAGCGCCATGGCCACGCCGGTGCGCTTCGCCACGGGGACTCCGGCGGTGCGCGCGGCCTCGGCGCCCAGGCCCACCGCGCGCGTCTCGAAGCCGGTGCGGGTGCGCTCCAGCCAGAGCCACACCACCACCGCCAGCAGCAGCGCCAGCGGGAAGCCCAGGTTGAGGCGGGAGAGCTCCCCGAGGAGCCGGGGCAGCGTCGCGGTGGCCTGGATTTCGGCGGTGCCGGTGATGGACTGGCCGCCCTCGGCCACGCCCCGCAGCGGGCCGATGACGAGCCAGTTGTCCACGAGGCGCAGCGCCACCCAGTTGAGCATGATGGTGGAGATGACCTCGTGCACGCCCCGGTAGAGCTTGAGCAGCGCGGCGAGGCCCGCCCACGCGGCCCCCGCGAGCGCCGCGGCCACGAGCGCCGCGGGGATGTGCAGCACCGCGGGCAGGGACACGTGGGCGCCCACCACCGCGGCGGCCAGCGCGCCCAGAATCATCTGCCCCTGCGCGCCGATGTTGAAGAGGCCCACCTTGAAGGCCACGGCCACGGACAGGCCGGTGAGGGTGAGCAGCGCGGCCTTCATCGCGGCCTCGCCCAGGGGCCGGGTGATGACGGTGGCGGCGGCCCCGTTCAGCCAGGCCGGCCAGTTGCCGATGCCTCCCCACAACATCTCCACATAGGCGGCCGTGGCGGTGCCGGGCGTCATCGTCAGGGCGATGAGGCTCCAGCACACCGCGAGCGCCAGCAGCACGGAGAGCACCGACGGCAGGGCTTGTCTCAGACGCTCAGGCATGTCCCGTCCCCGCTCCCAGCATGCGCCGTCCCAGCTCCCGCTCGTCGTAGTCGGGCCGGGTGAAGTGGCCCGTCACGCGCCCCTCGAAGAGGACGTAGACGCGGTCGGAGAGCGCGAGCACCTCCTCCAGGTCCAGGGAGACCAGCAGCACGCCGGCCCCGTGGGCGCGCGCCTCGCGCAGCTTCGCCTGCACGTGGGCCACCGCGCCGATGTCCAGGCCGCGCGTGGGCTGCACCACGACGAGCAGGCGGGGCTTCGCGTCCAGCTCGCGCGCCACCACCACCTTCTGCTGGTTGCCGCCGGACAGCCTCGCGAGGGGCAGCGTCGGGTCCGGAGGGCGCACGTCGTACGCCTCGAGCAGGGCGAGCGTGCGCTCGCGGCGCCCGGCGAAGTCGAGCCACGGGCCCCTGGCGAAGGGCGGCCGCGTATGCCGGCCGAGGGCCACGTTCTCCTCCACGCTGAGGGCCTTCACCACCGCGCGGCGCAGCCGGTCCTCGGGCACGTGGCCCACGCCGCGCTCGCGCGCTTTGGCCGGGGTGAGGCCCGCCAGCGGTCCTCCGAGCAGCGTGCCGCTTCCCGACGTGAGCGCGCGCAGGCCGGTGACGACCTCGGCCAGTTCGCGCTGTCCGTTGCCGTCCACGCCCGCGATGCCGACGATTTCGCCCGCGCGCACGGTGAGGTCCACGCCGCGCAGCGCCGGGCGGCCGTTGTCTCCCACGGCCTGGAGCCCGCTGGCTTCCAGCAGTGCCTCGCCCGCGGACGTCGCCGGCGCCCGCTCACTGGAGGCTTCCAGCGGCGTCCCGCCCGTAATCGCGAGTGCCACCGTTCCCGTCGGGCCCGTGCCCTCCGATGAGGGGACGGGCCGCTCGGTGGCGGCTCCCGGCGGGACCCCTCCCATGAGCGCGAGCGCCGACATGCCCGTCGTGACCTGGCCCCCAGGTATGGGGACGGCCGCTTCCGGCAATGCGGCGCCAATGGCTTCGACCCGGGAAGCTGCCGGTGACAACCCGGCCAGGGACGTCGGAGCCCGCGCCTCCGTTCCATGCCGTGGGCCTTCACCGACCATGAGGTTGGCCAGCTGCCCGACGGTGGTCTCCGCCGCGCGCACCTCGGCCACCACGCGTCCGCGGCGCATGACGGCGACGCGGTCGGCCACGCCCAGTACCTCCTTGAGCTTGTGGCTGATGAGCACCACGGTGCGCCCCTGCGCGACGAGGCCGCGCATGACCTGGGCCAGCTCGTCCGACTCCTGCGGCGTGAGCACGGCGGTGGGCTCGTCGAGCACCAGCACCTGCGCCCCCCGGTGCAGCGCCTTGACGATTTCCACCTTCTGCTGCGAGCCCACGGTGAGGGTGTCCACGCGGGCGCGCGGCTCCAGCTGGAAGCCGAAGCGGGCGCAGGTGGCGGCCACCTCGCTGATGGCGCGCTCCAGGTCGAAGAGGCCGCGGCGCGTGGGCTCGCGGCCGAGCACCACGTTCTCCGCCACCGTCAGCGTGGGCACGAGCATGAAGTGCTGGTGCACCATGCCGATGCCCCGGGCAATCGCGTCACGGGGGCTCTTGAAGCGCACGGGCTGCCCGCCCACGGACAGCTCGCCCGCGTCCGGCTGGTAGAGGCCGTAGAGGACGTTCATCAGGCTCGTCTTGCCCGCGCCGTTCTCTCCCACCACGGCGAGCAGCTCGCCCTCGCTCACGTCGAGCGACGCGTCCTCCAGCGACACGCAGTTGCCGAAGGCCTTGCGGATGTGCCGGAGGGAAATCAGGGCGCGGCAGCCTGGAAGGTGGCGAGGTCACCCGGCACGGCCGGCACCTGGAGCTGCCCGGAGACGATGCGCTGGCGCAGGGCGTCCACCTTCTGCAGCGCCTCCGCCTTGTTGGGGAAGTCCACCCGCACCTCGGCCATGCCCACGCCGTTCTCCTTGAGGCCGACCACCTGCTCGCCCGCAGAGAACTTCCCGTCCACCAGGTCCTTCGTCGCCTGGTAGATGGCCAGGTCGGTGAACTTCATCATCGACGTGAGGATGGCGTCCGGCGCCACGTGCGACTGGTCCGAGTCCACGCCAATCGCATACACGCTCTTGCCCGCGGCGCGCGCCTCCTTCACCGCCTGGATGACGCCGATGCCGTCCGCGCCCGCGGCGTGGAAGAGGATGTCCGCGCCCTTGGCGATGAGGTCCTGCGCCACCTGCTTGCCGGCGGCCATGTTGTTGAAGCTGCCGGTGTAGACGGCCATCAGCGCCTGGGCGGCCTGGGGGTTGGTCGTCTTCACGCCTGCCCGGTAGCCCACCTCGAAGCGCTGGATGAGGGGCACCTCGATGCCGCCCACGAAGCCCACCTTGTTCGTCTTCGTCACCAGGCCGGCCAGGGCGCCCACGAGGAAGCTGCCCTCCTGCTCCTTGAACAGGACGGTGCGCACGTTGGGCAGCTTCAGCACCTTGCCCTGCGCGTCCAGCACCTGGCTGTCGATGAGGAGGAACTGGGACTTGGGGTTCTCCTGCGCGGCGGTGCGCACGGCGTTGGCGAGCATGTAGCCATTGCCGATGGTGAGCTGGGCGCCCTGGTCCACGAGGAGCTGGAGGTTGGGGGCGTAGTCCTCCTGGGCCTTGCTCTGGAGCACCATGGGCTTCACGGGCAGGGGCTGGATGGAGGAGGAAAGGGAGGCCAGGAAGGGCGGGAGCGACTGGCGGATCTCCTCGGGGGAGGCGTCCACGTACTTGCCGCCCTCGTAGCGCTTGCCGGCGGCGTACAGCTCCAGGCCCCGCAGGGCGGCGTCGTTGAAGGAGTGGTCGCCGCGCCCGCCCACGTCGATGACGAGCCCCACGGGGATGGGGGCCTTGGCCGGCTGCTGGGCGGTGGCGGTGCCCGGGGCACCGGCGGGGGGCGGCTCTTCCTTCTTGGAGCACGCGCACAGGAGGGCGGCGAGGGCCAGGACGTGGAGGCGGAGCATCATGGCTCGCTATCTACCAGATGAAGCCCTGCCTTTCCCGGAGTGCATGGGGGGGCGAGTTCCTGGTATGGGCTGGCCCGTGCAACCCTACGAGCTCATCAAGGCGAAGCGGGATGGTGGCCGGCTGGACCCGGCGGACATCCGCGCGTTCATCCAGGCGTATACGGCGGGGACGGTGGCGGACTACCAGATGGCGGCCATGTGCATGGCCATCTTCTTCAAGGGACTCGACTCCCGGGAGCTGGGGGCCTGGGCCCGCGCCATGCTCGAGTCCGGCGAGGTGTTGGACCTGTCGGACACGCCCGCCGTGAAGGTGGACAAGCACTCGACGGGTGGGGTGGGGGACAAGGTGTCGCTCAGCCTGGCGCCCCTGGCCGCCGCCTGCGGCGTGCCGGTGCCGATGATTTCCGGCCGGGGCCTGGGCCACACGGGTGGGACGCTGGACAAGCTGGAGTCCATCCCCGGCTTCAACGTCAACCTGCCCACGTCCGAGTACCGGCGGCTGGTGCGCGAGGTGGGCTGCTGCCTGATTGGGCAGACGGCGCAGGTGGCTCCGGCGGACAAGAAGCTCTACGCGCTGCGCGACGTGACGGCGACGGTGGACTGCATCCCGCTGATTGCGTCCTCCATCATGAGCAAGAAGCTGGCGGAGGGCATCGACGCGCTGGTGCTGGACGTGAAGGTGGGCAGTGGCGCCTTCATGAAGCGCGACGAGGACGCGCGCACGCTGGCGCGGACGATGATTGGTCTGGGCGCGGAGATGGGGAAGAAGGTGGTGGCGCTCCTCACGGACATGGACCAGCCGCTGGGCCGCAAGGTGGGCAACGCGCTGGAGGTGATGGAGGCGGTGGACATGCTCCGCGGCGAGGCTCCGGACGACTACACGGAGATCACCTACGCGCTGACGGCGGAGATGCTGGTGCTGGGCAAGGCGGCGGCGACGGTGGAGGAGGCGCGCGAGAAGCTGCGCAAGGTGGTGGAGGACGGCAGCGCGGTGCGCAAGCTGAAGGAAATCGTCCAGGTGCAGGGTGGGGATCCGCGCGCGATTGATGACTACTCGCTACTGCCGCAGGCGAAGTCGATGGTGGACGTGGTGGCGCCGCGCGACGGGTGGGTGACGGCGATTGATACGGAGGGCGTGGGCCTGGCGGGCGTGGCGCTGGGGGCGGGGCGGCAGCGGGTGGACAGCAAGATCGACCCTGCCGTGGGCTTCACGCTGCTGAAGAAGACGGGCGAGTCCGTGACCAAGGGCGAGCCGGTGGTGCGCGTGCACTACAACGACGTGGGCCCGGTGGCGGATGTGAAGGCTCGCCTGCTGGCTGCGTACAAGTTCGGGGACGCGGCGCCCGTGGCCCGGCCGCTGGTGCGGGAGCGGGTGGAGTAGCGCTCGGGGCCGACTAGCGCATCCAGCACTTCACCCCGCGCACCGAACGCGCCATCCTTGCCCTCCGGAGGAACAGGCAGGGGACATGAACCAGGGCGCAGCGCTGTACACCCATCCGGGTGTGAAGGTCCGGCCGTGCGAGTGGGGCTACGGTGTCTTCACCGATGAGCTCATTCCCGCCGGAGAGCTCATCGAGGAGTGTCACTACCTCAAGGTGCTGCACAAGCACGCGCGGATGCCACCGCTCGATGACTACGTCTTTCAAATCAAGTGGGGCGAGAAGGAGGAGCGCCGCGAGGGAGACTGGGTCGCCCTCGTGATGGGCTGTGGGATGATCTACAACCACTCCCAGGAACCCAACGCCGCGTACTACCGCCTCGTGGACCGCGACCTCTTCTGCTTCCACGCGCTGCGCGACATCCACCCCGGCGAGCAGATCTGCATCAGCTACGGCGAGGACTGGTGGAAGTCCCGGGGCCAGAGCCTGCCGGAGACCTGAGGGAGGACTTCGGGCTCCGGTTCATCTGGGCTGCATTGCACCGCTCTACCTGTGCCTTCCGCCCACGCGACGGGTAGGACATGGGGCGTGGCCCCGTGGCACCGCCGGTGGAACGCCCCGTACACCGTCCCCCCGTGCATTTCGGGGCCTCTTGTCGGGAAAGGTCCGCGTATGATGCCCCGACGATGCACTGTGACGAACAGGCGGAGGCCACGGTGGGGGCCTGCGCGAACAACTTCCAGCACGAGGCCGGTCTCCCTGTCGGCGAGCAGCCGGCGTCCCCCGCGGACGTGGCCAGGACGGCCAGCCGGGTGGCGGCTGTGTTCCGCCAGCCCCCGGGGCACATTCTTCGGGCGGTGACGCGAGCATGAGCGGCAGGGAGGCAACGGCGATGGCCGAGAGGAACGACTCGATGAGCGACAAGGCCGAGGACCGGCGCGACTCTCCCCGGGTGCCCATGCGCTTGAAGGTGCGCCGGGCGGGCAGCACGGGTGACTTCGAGACGCGGGACGGCGACCTGTCCCTGGGCGGTTGCGCCTGGCAGGGCACCGGGCTGGAGGCGGGGGCGAAGGTGGAGGTGCGCTTCCTGCTCCCCATCCTCCCCGACGAGGTCGAGGCGACGGGCGAGGTGCTCCAGGTGACCAATGGCCCGCAGGGCCCGTTCGCGCACGTGCGCTTCGCGGACCTGCCGGTGGAGGCCGAGCTGGCCATTGCCCGCCACCTGGACGACGTGTTGGCGCAGGGCGGCGGCACCCGCTAGGTCCACTGCCGGACCGGCGATTCACGAAAGGGCGTCATGGCGGACGACATTCCCTGGGAGCGCCTGTTCGAGGAGGCCGCGCGGGTGCGCTCGCGCGCCCATGTGCCGTACTCGCACTTCCCCGTGGGGGCCGCCGTCCTCTACGCCGACGGCGCGGTGGTGGCCGGCTGCAACGTGGAGAACGCCACCTACGGCCTCACCGTCTGCGCCGAGCGCAACGCCTTCGCCGCGGGAGTGGCCCAGGGCCACTCCAAGCCGGTGGCCGTCGCCATCGTCGTGGACACCCCCGAGCCGTGCCCGCCGTGCGGCATGTGCCGGCAGGTGATGGCCGAGTTCGGCCCGCCCGCGCTGCCCGTGCGCAGCCGCACGCCAAAGGGTGGCGAGGCGCGCTACACCCTGGGCGAGCTGCTGCCGCACGCCTTCACGAAGGACTTTCTCTAGAAAGCGACTCGAGCACCCCCGTGGACCTGCTCCTGACTGGCGGCACCGTGGTGACGATGAACCGCGAGCGAGAGGTGCTCGTGGCGGCGGACGTGCTCGTCCAGGACGGGCGCATCGCGAAGGTGGGCCGGGGCCTCAAGTCCCGGAACACCCGGCGCGTGGTGGATGTGGCGGGGAAGGTGGTGCTGCCCGGCCTCATCCACGGCCACCTGCACGCCTGCCAGACACTCTTCCGCGGCCGCGCGGACGGCCTGGAGCTGCTGGACTGGCTGCGCGAGCGCATCTGGCCCTTCGAGGCCTCGCACGACGCGGCGTCCATGCGCGCGTCGGCGGACCTCACCTTCGCCGAGCTCATCCGCTCGGGCGCCACGGCGGCGCTCGACATGGGCAGCGTGCATCACTACGACGCCGTCTTCGAGTCCGCGCGCGACTCTGGCTTCCGGCTGGTGGGCGGCAAGGCGATGATGGACGCGGGCGCCGCCGTGCCGGAGGGGCTGCGCGAGAGCACCACCGAGTCGCTCGCCCACAGCCTGGCGCTGATGGAGCGCTGGCACGGCAAGCACGACGGGCGGCTGCGCTATGCCTTCGCCCCGCGCTTCGTCCTCTCCTGCACGCCGGAGCTGCTGCGCGAGGTGGCGAAGCTCGCCCGCGAGCACGGCGTGCGCATCCACACCCACGCCAGCGAGAATGCGAAGGAGACGGAGGCGGTGCGCCAGTACACGGGCGGCCAGGACAACGTCGCCTTCTTCCACAAGGTGGGCCTGTCCGGGCCGCACGTGACGCTGGCCCACTGCGTGTGGCTGTCCCAGGAGGAGCAGGACATCCTCCGCGAGACGCGCACCGTGGTGTGCCACTGCCCCGGCTCCAACCTCAAGCTCGCCTCCGGCATCGCCAAGGTGCCCGAGCTGCTGGAGGCCGGCGTGGCGGTGGCGCTGGGCGCGGACGGCGCGCCCTGCAACAACACGCTCGACATCTTCCACGAGATGCGGCTCGCGTCCGTGCTGCACAACCCTCGCGTGGGGCCTCGCGCCATGACGCCCATGCGCGTGCTGGAGATGGCCACGCTGCACGGCGCTCGGGCGCTCGGGCTGGAGAACGAGGTGGGCTCCATCGAGGCCGGCAAGCGCGCCGACCTCACCGTGGTGGACGTGAGCGGCCTGCACGCGGGCCCCACCGCCGAGGACGTGCTGGCCCCGCTGGTCCACTCCGCGCGCGGCAGCGACGTGGTGCACGTCTTCATCGACGGCAAGCCCGTGCTGAAGGACGGCGTGCTCACCACGCTGGACGCGCCGGCGGTGCTCTCCAGCGCCAACGCCCACGTGGAGCGCATCCTCCGGCGCCGCAAGCGCGCCCGGGGCTGAAGGCCTCAGCCCGGCAGGCGCACCACGAAGGACGTGGACCAGCCGGGCGCGTCCTCCACCGCGAGCTGGCCGCCGTGTGCCTCGGCGGCCAGGCGGGAGAAGTAGAGCCCCAGCCCGTAGCCCCGGCGGCTGTCCTTCTCCGCCTCGCCCTGCACGTACTTGTCGAAGATGCGGGCGCGCGTCTCCGGCGGAATGGGCGGGCCGTCGTTGCGCACGGCCAGCCAGCGGCAGTCCGGGGCGGTGCCCGCCTCCAGCCGCACCCGGCCGCCCGTGGGGGCGTACCGCAGCGCATTGCTGGCCAGGTTCTCCACCACGCGCACGAGCAGCTCCGTGTCGCCCACCAGCTCCAGCTCCGGCGGCGCCGCCACGTCCAGCGTCAGTCGCCGCGCGCGAGCCACGCCGTCGAGCGAGCGGCGCACCTCCTCCAGCAGGATGGACGCGGTGAAGGGCAGCTTGCGAGGCTCCAGCCGGCCCTGCTCCAGGCGGGGCACGTCCATCAGGTCCGAAATCATCCTGTCCAGACGCGCGGTGACGGCCAGGCCCGTGCGCACCGACTCCATCAGCACGCCCTTGCCGCCCGGCACCTCCTGCTCCATCCACGACAGCGTCATCGTCAGCGCGGACAGGGGCGAGCGCAGGTCATGCACCAGGAACTGGGTGAGCTGCTCCTTGTCGCGCTGCAGGGCGTGGAGTTGGTCGTTGTGCGCCTGCGCGTCGCTGAGCATCCGCTCAATGGTGCGCCGTGCCTCCTCCACTTCCTGGAAGCGCCGTGCCTCCAGCGCGCGTTCCACCTCCGCGCGGGAGAGGGCCACCGCGAGCTGCCGCAGCCGGCCGGTGCCGTAGTGGCTCACCGCCGCCACCATGATGAGCGCCACCAGGGCAATGGCCACCGCGCCCCAGCCCACGCCCGCCTGCCGCATCAGCGCGGCCTGGGCCACCCAGGCCAGCAGGGCCGTGCCATAGACGACGCTGCGCCGCAGCGTCAGTCCGCTCAGCGCCACCACCAGCGCGAACAGCCCCAGGCTGAAGCCCGCCACGCCGGACGGGAAGGGCGAGCGGGGCAGCGCCATGTGTTGGAGCCAGTACACGAGCCCCACGTCCACCGGCGCCTGCACCACCCCCAGCCACCGCGCCACGGGCCGGTGCCGCAGCACGAACAGCGCCCCCGCGATGAGCAGGTAGGCCGCCAGCACGGGCGGGTACGTCGCCCAGTCCTCGCCGCCCGCCAGCCACAGGCCGGTGCTGAGGGCCAGGAAGACGGCCGTGCCCACCAGTCGCACCGCCGCGCCCGCGCCGAGCACACCGCGCCGCTGGGAGTCCACCGCCCGCGTCAGCGCGTCATCGAAGGACTGGGGGACCGGGGAGGTGGACACGCGAGCCTGGGTTTTCCCCGCTTCCTCTCCGAGGGGCAAGCTCCATGCAGCCGGGCCGGGCAGCCGGGCGGCGCTGCGCATGGGCGCCGGGGGCTTCCGCGCCGGCTGGCCGGGCGTGACTTTCACGCGTCAGGCAATGACCTTAGGTAGGAGCGCGTAGCAGTTGTCAGAGTGTTGGGACTGTGGCTGCTTGCTCCCCAGGGAATCGTATAAGGTGGATGCAAGTAGGGCTGGATGGAGGTAGACCGCCGACATGTGGGAACGATTCAAGAGGGCAATGCGCAGCTTCGCCGGCTTCTTTGTCTCCTCCATCGAGGACCCGGAGCTCATCCTCGAGCAGAACGTCCGAGACCTGAACGACCAGGTCCCGAAGATGAACGAGTCCATCGCCATGGTTCGGGCGAACGTGACGCTGCTCGAGAAGGAGAACGCCAAGTACTCCGAGGACGTCCGCTCGCTGACGGCCAAGGTGAAGGCCGCCATCCAGGCGGGGCGTGACGACCTGGCCGCGCAGTACGCCGCGAAGCTCCAGATCGAAAAGGACGCGCTGGGCCGCAACGAGCTGCAGCTGTCCACGGCTCGCCAGGCCTACGAGAAGGCGCTGACGGTGAAGAAGGCGTTCATGCGCGAGAAGGAGCGCAAGACGCAGGAGGCCATGAACGCCATCCGCGAGGCGCGCCGCGCCAAGTGGCAGGCCAAGGTGGCCGACACCATGGAGTCCTTCACCGTCGCGGGCATCGACTCGACGCACGACGAGATGCTGCGCAAGGTGCAGGAGAAGTCCGCCGTCAACGAGGCCCGCATGCAGATGGCCCTCGAGTCGGTGGACCACATGGCCGTCAACATCGAGGAAGAGGCCGAGAAGATGCAGGCCAATGAGCTCGTGAAGCAGATGAAGATGGAGATGGGTCTGCTCGAGAGCCCGGCGCCGGTGTCGGATGTTAGCGGCGGCGCCGAGAAGACCATCGGCAAGAAGGTCGGGGTGGAGTAGTCCTCCCCCCAGGGGAAGAGGTCGACGGAACTCGGGATGAAGCTCCACCGCGGGCCAGGCCTCTTCCTCTTCTTCATGCTCTGCGCGCTCGGCGCGGGCTACGTGCTCGCGTCGCGCCTGGGCTACCTGGACCGGCTCCAGGAGCGTTTCTTCCCCGCCGCGCGCGAAGCGGTGCGGCTGTCCCCGGGTGACTTCCCCGCCGGAGTGGCCGCCCCCGTGGCGGACGTCGCGTCGGTGCCGCTGCGGCCCGTGCTCATCGGCTTCACCCCGCGCGGCTCCGCGTCAGCACTGCTGGTGGCCACCGGTGGCGCGACGACGCTGGACAACCCGGTGCCTCCGCCGGGCGCGGCGCAGGGTTTCCTGAAGACGGCCTATGCGCTGGACGCGCGCGCGGTGCTCTTCGCGCGCGAGGAGGAGCTGCGGCAGGCGCTGGCCATTGGCGCGGAGAACGGCGGCGTGGACATGGCCGCCCTGTCCGTGGACCGGCTGGCGGCGTGGGCTCCGGCGCTGCGGGACGCGGCGCCGCGCACGTTGCTGCTGGTGGGGCGCAGCCGCGGGCAGGAGGCGCTGGCGGCGGTGGGCGTGTCGGACCTCGCCGCGCTGAGGGGCAAGCGGGTGGGCGTGTACCCGTACAGCTCCTCGCACTACTTCGCGCTGTGGGTGCTGGCGCGCGCGGGGCTGAGGACGACGGACGTGCGCTGGGTGGACCTGCCCTCCACGCTGGACGCGGGCCGCGCGCTGCGCGAGGGCCGGGCGGACGCGGTGGTGGGGCTGTGGGGCGACGTGGAGCTGGCGGCGAGGGACAGGGGCGGGGCGGTGCTGGCCACGACGGCGGACGCGCCGCACCTGGTGGCGACGGTGCTGGTGGCTCGCGGGGACTTCGCCGCGCGCTACCCGGATGCGGTGCGCCGGGTGCTGCGCGGACTGTTGGATGCGGGGCAGAGCGTGCTGAAGGACCCCACGGCGGGGGCGAGGATGCTGGGCGAGGTGGCGCCGTACCTGGGAGACCCGATTGAGGCCATCCGCAGCGCGCCGCCGGCGACGCTGGCGGACAATCGAGCCTTCTTCGGCCTTTCCGGTGAGGCGCCGGTCACCTATGACGAGCTCTTCCAGAGCGCCGCGGCGCTCTTCCAGAAGTTGAAGCAGGGTCCGCGGGTGCCTCCCGCGGAGGACACGCGGGACCTGGGCGCGTTGAAGTATGTGTCGGAGGCGCGAGGCCCCTGAGTCGAACCCCGGGACACGGGGAAGGGATGGACGGACGTGGCGAAGTCGCCCAACTACATCAAGGCCGCATTCCTGATGCCCGCCAACCTGGTGGGGCTGGGCACGGCGGCGGCCTCGGCGGCGATGACAGGCGAGCCGCTGCCGATGCTGGTGGCCCTGGGCCTGGAGGGCCTCTACCTGGGCGTGCTCTCGTCGATGTCGCGCTTCCAGCGCGCGGTGCGAGCGAAGACGCCCGACGACCCGGAGGCCGCTCGCAAGGCGGTGGACGCGCTCCAGTCAGACCTGGCGCCGTCGCAGCGCGAGCACTACCAGCAGCTCTTGGGGCTGAAGGAGAAGATCCTCGCCAACTACCGGAAGCTGCCGGGCGGCAAGGTGCTGGAGGCGGACAGCGAGCCCCGGCTGGACGCGCTGCTCACGTCCTTCCTGCGGCTCATCTCCACGCTGAACCAGTATCGCGCGTTCCTCAACAGCTCGGACCGCGAGCACCTGGAGCGCGACGTGCGCGAGCTGGAGGAGGACCTGGCCCGCGAGACGAACCCGCGCCTGAAGGACGTGAAGGCGAACCGGGTGGACATCCTCCGAAAGCGCCTGGCGCGCTTCGAGCAGGCGGGCGAGAGCCGCGAGGTGGTGAGCCACCAGCTCGCGGGCATCGAAGATCTGATGCGCCTGACGCACGAGCAGTCGATTGCCATCCGCGACCCGGAGAGCGTCAACCGCCAGCTCACCGTGCTGAGCGCGGAGGCCGAGGCGACCGAGGAGTCCGTGCGGCAGATGGAGCAGTTCCTGGAGTTCTCCGAGGAGACGCGCGGCCCGCTGCCGCACGGGACTCGGGTGCGCTGAGCGGAGCGCCATTCGCGCGGCGCCGGTATTGCCCGGGCGGGACTCCCGCCCAGCGCCGGAAGGCCTTGCTGAAGGAAATCTCGGACTCGTAGCCCACGGTGTTGGCGATGTCCGCCAGCGTCTCCGTGGAGCCCGTCAGCAGGCCCGCCGCCACGTGCATGCGCCGGGCGGTGACGTACTCCATGACGCCCGAGCCCACGAGCCCTCGGAAGCGCTGGGCGAAGACGGTGCGTGACAGCGCCACGGCCCGCGCGAGGGAAGCCACCGTCCACGCCTCACTTGGCCGCCGGTGCACCAGCGCGAGCGCGTGCGCAATCTGCCGGTCGGTGAGGCCGCGAAGCCAGCCGCTCCCATTCGAAGGCAGGTTCGCGGCATGGTCTCTGACGGCCTGGACGAAGACGATGTCCGCCACGCGCTCGGCGATGGTCTGGAACCCCGGCCGTCCGGAGATGGCTTCATCCATCAGGAGGCGGAGCGAGCCTTCGAGCCAGCTCGGACGCCCCCGCACGAGCAGGACGGTGGGCAGCGCTTCGAGGAACGGATTGCGACGGCCGTCACGGAAGCTGAAGACGCCGTTGATGATTCGCGTGAGCGGGCCCTGGCCGCCGAGGCGAAGCCGGTTCAGGCCCTCGATGCGGCTGTCCGGCGTCCAGGCGCCGTCATGGCCGTTGGCCTCCAAGACTTTCTGAAAGGGCGTGCGCGGGGCACGGCGGTCCGACATGAGGGCGTGGCGGGTCCCCTGCGGGAGCACGACCAGGTCGCCCGGCGTGAGCTCGATGGGGGCGCTGTCTTCGACTTGCAGGAGGCAGCGTCCTTCGACGACGACATGGAACGGCGCGCCCCCGGCGGTGCCCTTGTCGAAGCCCCATGGCGCGCGGAACTCGCCCAGGCTCAGCACGGCGCTCTCGAGCCGCAAGTCACGCAGGACGTCGCTCAGCAGGTCCATGTCCCGGACGATGGGTTAGGAAATCCGTACCCGCAAGCATTCACGCTCCAGGGCGAACGGCCCACTGTGCTTCCTGCGCGGCGAGCTCGCCGCGAAGCACGGAGGCGCGAGGGTGATGCGAGTCTTGATGACAGGTGCAACGGGCTTCATCGGCTCACGGGTGGCGGCCCGCTTGATCGAGCGAGGTCACACGGTGGTTGCCGCCGTGCGAGACGCGGCCGCGGCGGACCGCTTGAAGGACCAGCGTGTTCCGGCCCAACCGCTCGTCGCGTCCTTGCAGCAACCGGACAGGCTCGCGGACGCCGCGAGGGACTGCGATGGCGTGGTGCACCTCGCGTTCGAACACTCGACGGACCTCGCGGCGGCGGTGGCGCGAGACCAGTCGGTGGTCGCGGCGTTTGCCTCGGCGCTTCGGAATACGAGCAAGCCCCTGGTGGTGACCTCGGCCACCGGCCTGCTGGGCAATACGGGCTCAACACCGGTCGATGAGGACCACCCGCCGCAGGAGAACTTTCGCCTGGCGATTCGCCACCGCATCGAGGTGGACGTGCTCGCCGAGGCCGCGAAGGGCGTGCGCGCCAGCGTCATCCGTGTGCCCATCCTGGTGCACACGGCCGCGGGGGGCGGCCCCCTGGGGCGGCTCCTGGCCACTGCTCGCCGAACGGGCAGGTCGTGCTGGATGGGCTCGGGTGAAAACAGATTGCCGTGCGTCCACCTCGAAGACCTGGCGGACCTCTACGGGCGGGCCCTGGAGGCCGCGCCGTCGGGCCGCGTCTACAACGGCTGCGGCTCCGACATCTCCCTGCGCGACTTCGCGGAAGGCGTGGCGCGGGCTCTCGGGGTGCCAGCGCAGGGCCTCCTGCCCGAGCAGGCCGTGGACCACTTCGGCCCGTTCTTCGCGACGCTCCTCGCGGTGGACAACCGCGTGTCGAATGTGCGGGCCCGCTCCGAGCTCGGCTGGGAGCCGTACCGCTCCCGGCCGACGCTCGAAGCGGACCTCGCCTCACTGGGGCGGGGTCGCTGAGCCCGGCTCAGTACACCGTGCTCTGCCAGGGGAACAGGTACGTGAGGGGGAGGTACACCCGGGCCGCCCAGGCGGACTCGGTGTGCCCCGCGCCCTGGGCCACGTAGTAGTACAGGTCCGCGCCCTGCACGTGCCCGTCGGCCGCCAGCGCGTTGCGCATGCGAGTCGTCTCCGTCAGCCCGTCGTTGTTCGTGCCTGCGTCCAGGTAGAAGCGCAGCGGCAGCTTCACGGTGGACTGCTCCACCTGCACCGTCATCGCCTGGTTGTTCCACCAGAACGAGCTGGAGAGCCCGGCCACCTTCGAGAAGACCTCCGGGTGCCGGCGGCCGATGTAGAAGGACACCAGCCCGCCCAGCGACGAGCCCATCAGCGCGGTGTTCGCCTTGCTCGGCAGCGTGCGCAGGTTCGCGTCGACGAAGGGCTTTACGCTCTCGAGGATGAAGCGCTCGTACAGGTCCGCGCCGCCGCCGCCGTAGGTGGAGTCACAGCACGGCGTGTACTCGTAGATGCGGTTGGAGCCCGTGTGGTCGATGCCCACGACGATGACCTCGTCCATCTGCCCGGAGCCGATGAGGTTGTTGACCGTCTCATCCACGCCCCACTCGACGCCGTAGGACGCGGTGGCCGCGTCGAAGAGGTTCTGCCCGTCGTGCATGTAGAGCACGGGGTAGCGCTTGAGCGGGTTCGCCGAATAGCTGGGCGGCAGGTAGAAGCGCAGCGTGCGCGTGTTGCCCAGCTGCGGCGACCAGAAGTTGTCGAACTGCTGCCGCGTGCCCACGGCGGTGCCGAAGAACGGGTACACGTCCACCGTGGTGCCCGAGCGCACGCGGTAGTTGGCGCCGGTGGACCACTGCGTGTCGTTGATGAGCGGCTTGAGGTCCACGTCCCCGGCGCTGTTGGGCCACGAGTACGTCCACACGTTGCCCGACGTCCAGGTCGCGTTCTGCCCGGCCGTCCAGGACAGCGGCGCCGCACTGCCGCGAACGGTAATCCGGTTGCCATAGCCCACGTCGTAGTGGACGCGGAGGGTGGTGGCGCTGGCCGCGGAGCTCAGCAGCAATGCCAGCAGCAGGCCCGGCACGAGCGCCGGACGGGGGGATGACGGATGCATGGGGTGGGTGTCCTTCCGTGGTGCGTGAGGGCGGGCAGGCTTCCAGCAGGGGAGGGGACCGCTCAAGAGAGTCCCCGGCCACCCCGGCAACCCACGCCACGCGTGAAACCCGGACCCGGACGTTGCCTGCCCGTCATCCGCCCCCTTGCCCTGGGGTCGGTCCTACACGGCACCCACGAATAAATTGACTCTCCGGCCCAGGCATCCTGTCCTGCCGGGATGTTCCGCCGAGCCTGGCTTCCGACCCTCCTCCTCGTGCTCGCCGTCGCGGGCTGCTCCCGCTGCGGCAAGGACGCCGGCCCCACCGGCTCGAGCGCCGCGGCGGGTCCCGCCCGCTACCTTCCGCGAGACGCCCAGGCCGCCGTGGTCATCAACGACCTCGGTTCGCTCGGGGAGAAGCTGGCCCGCTTCCAGAACCTCAAGGTCGCCTCCTTCGCCGCGCAGCTCCAGAACTTCTCCACTGCCGAGGGCTACGTCTCCGCGGTGATGCGGCAGGTGGGCGTGGACCTGCGCAGCCGCCAGGCGCTGGAGGCCGCGGGCATCGCCCCCGGACGCGGCGCGGGCGCGGCCTTCCTCGGCGGCAACCGTGCCGTCTCCATCGTCGGCGTGAAGGACGCGGACGCGCTCCAGGCGACCTTCGCGAAGTTCGCTGGCAGCCGGCTGGGTGCCTCGGAAACGCAGAAGACCTCTGTGGATGGCGGCAACCTCGTCACCTTCAGCCGCCCTGGCTCCACAGAGCCCGCGCTGGGCATCCTCTTCCTGAAGGGCACCGACTACGCGCTGCTGGGCGCGGGCTCCTCGGTGGCCACGCTGCGCACGCTGGCCACGATGCCCCCGGAGCAGTCGCTTGCCACCGAGCCCGTGCTGGCCGCGTCCCTCAAGCGCCTCCCGTCCGAGCGCGACTTCCACGTGTGGCTGCCCGGCGGCAGCGGCCTGCTCGTGCCCGCTGGCACCGTCCAGGGCATCACCCTCACGGGCCGCATCGAAGAGCGCGCGGTGACGGTGCACGCGGACGCGCCGTGGCCGGACACGCAGGCGTCGCTCGCGGCATTGGACCCGATGAAGGATGCCTCCGACCTCACGGGCGCGCTGCCCGCGGACAGCTTCCTCGTGGCGCGCTTCCGGGGTGACCCGTCGCACCTCGACGGCGCGTGGCCGTACCTGCTGGGTGGCTACATCACCCGCGCGGTGCAGAAGAGCGGGCTCGACATGAAGACGGAGGTGCTCGACAACCTCAAGCCCGGCATGGTGCTGGGCATGTCGCTGTCGCCCACGGTGAATCTCGGCTCGGGCATGCCCGCGCTGGACTTCCGCCGCACCAACCCCTTCCGCTTCGTGCACCTCGTCGCGCTGGCGGACACCGAGGACGCCGCGAAGACGCAGGCCACGCTGGAGAAGCTGCCGGCCATGGCCGAGGACTTCGGCGCGAAGGTGGAGCCGGCCGACCTCAAGGGGCAGAAGGTCTACCTCACGTCCTACCGCGCGGGCGAGGGTGCCCACTTCGCGCTCGCTCCCAACGGGCGACTGGTGGTCGCCGCCCCGAAGGTGCAGATGGAGTCCACGCTGGCCTCGCTCGCGAAGCCCGCCGGTGAGGGCCCGGTGGCCGCGGACCTGAAGGACGCCGGCAAGGACGCCGCTCTCACGCTGGTGCTCGATTTGCGCCGCCTGTCGGACGCGGTGAAGAACCTGCCTTCCGAGGCCTGGGGCATCGGTGGCTTCGCCATCAAGGCCACCACCGTGCGCTGGCTGGAGGCCACGGATGACCTGCGCGCGGTGACGCTTGCGGTGTCGCGCAAGGAGAAGGCGCTGCAGGCGGAGTTGTCCCTGCGCCTGACGCCGGCCGCGGCGGCCGCCACCACCACCCAGCCGGCCACACCGTGATTCGCGCTCGCGACATCGTGAAGGAGTACGTGGACGGGGACGGCACGATGGTGCGCGTCCTCGACGGCATGTCCCTGGACGTGGAGGACGGGGACTTCGTCGCGGTGGTCGGCCCGTCCGGCAGCGGCAAGTCCACGCTGCTGCACCTCCTGGGCGGGCTGGACGTGCACTACCAGGGCGAGGTCGAAGTGGGCGGCGTGAAGCTGCGCGGCCTGGACGACAAGGCGCTGGCGCGCTTCCGCAACACGCACGTGGGCTTCGTCTTCCAGTCCTTCCACCTCATCCCCAACCTCTCCGCGCTGGAGAACGTGCTGCTGCCCTCGCACTTCGGCGCGCCGCAGGCGGACGGCCGCAAGCGCGCGGAGGCCATGCTGGAGCGCGTGGGCCTGGGCGCGAAGAAGGACCGCGCGCCGGTGCGCCTGTCCGGCGGCGAGCGCCAGCGCGTGGCCATCGCCCGCGCTCTCTACAGCGGGCCCAAGCTGCTGTTGTGCGACGAGCCCACGGGCAACCTGGACTCGGCCACCGGCGAGGGCGTCATCCAGCTGTTCAAGGAACTGCACCGCGAGGGGCTCACCGTGCTGGCCGTCACCCACGAGGAGCGCATGAGCGCCGCGGCCCGCCGCGTGCTGAGACTGAAGGAGGGGCGGCTCGTGGAGGAGCGCGCCGACCTGCACCTGGCCACCCGAGGTGCCCCGTGAGGCTGGACGCGCTGTCCCGGCTGGTGCGGCTGAGCCTCGCGCGTGAGCGCAAGGGCGCCTTCTTCTCCGCCTTCGGCGTGGCCATGGGCGTGGGCGCGCTCGTCTTCTTCGTGGGCATGGGCCTGGGCGTGGGCCGCGTCATCCGCGAGAAGATCTTCCCCACCGACGCGCGGCTGGTGGACGTGGTGCCCGCGGCGGTGTCGCTGGGCTCGCTGCTCGGCGGTGGCAAGCTGGACGCGGCCACCGTGGACCGCCTGCGCGCGCTGCCCGGCGTGGAGGACGCGTACCGGAAGATGAACGTCCGCGTGCCCGCGGTGACTCGCTACGACGGCGTCTTCTTCGGCACGAAGCTGCGCATGGGCATGGAAGTCCTCGCCGTGGGTGTGGAGCCGGGCCTGGTGAAGGGCGACGTGCAGCTCGGTGAGTTCAAGGACCCGGGCGAGGGCCAGCCGATTCCGGCGCTCGTGTCCACGCGGCTCTTGGAGCTGTACAACAAGACGTTCGCCCCGGCGCGCAAGCTGCCGCAGCTGTCCGCGAACATGCTCGTGGGCTTCGGCTTCCCGGTGGAGTTCAACCGCTCCTACGTGGCGGCCACCGGCGGGGGGCCCACGCGCACCGCGACGACGCAGGTGGTGGGTGCGTCCGACAGGGCCATGCTCGCCGGCATCACCATTCCGCTGGAGACGGCGGTGCGCATCAACCGCGAGGCCGGCGTGGACGCGGAGAGCTTCACCGGCGTCACCCTGGTGGCGAAGGACCCCTCGCAGGTGCCCGGCATCGTGGACGCGGTGAAGGGCATGGGGCTGGAAATCGACGACCAGGAGCGCCGCATGGCGGAGAACACGGGCGCGGCGGTGGCGCTCGTCACTTCCGCGCTGGCGCTGCTGTCCATCCTCATCTGCCTGCTGGCGGCGGTGAACATCGCCCACGCGCTGTCGGCCTCCGTGCGGGCGCGCGCCAAGGAGATTGGCGTCATGCAGGCGGTGGGCGCGTCGCGCGCGGACGTGCGCGGCATCGTCCTGGCCGAGGCCGCCGTGGTGGGCCTCTTCGGCGGCGCCGCCGGTACCGCCATCGCCCTGCTGCTGGCCTTCCTCGTGAACCGGCTGGCCGCGGGCTACCTGCCCAACTTCCCCTTCAAGCCCGACAGCTTCTTCTCCTTCCCCTGGCCGGTGGTGGTGGGAGGCGTGCTGCTGGGCCTGCTCGCCGCGCTCGCCGGCGCCTACTTCCCCGCCCGCCGCGCGGCCGCCACCGACCCGGCGCGCACGCTCGCCGGATGACGCTCCCCTCGCGCAAGACGCTGCTCGGCAACGTGCTGAGCCTGGCCGCCCTCGCCTGGATCTACGGCGGCGACCTCGCGGACGCCGTGCGCGCCCGGAGCGCGGAGGTGGCCGCCTTCACCTCGCTGCCCTCGCCCGTGGGGCCCGCGGTGGTGCTCGCACTGACCGTGCTGGCCACACTCGTCGTGGTAGGCGGCATCGTCGGAAACAGGGCGGAGGGCTTCAAGGGCTACCGGCTGCTGCCCATCCTGCTGGTGGGCTCGCTCTTCGTGGACCTGGTGCTGGCGGAGAGCCGCGTGCCCCTGTCCTCGCTGGACGTGGCCTCCGTGTCGCTCCAGCGCTTCCACCAGCTGGCGCAGGAGCTGGCCACGGAGCAGGCCGTCCCGGACGACCCGCGCATCCTCCAGCCGCTGCTGGAGCAGCTCGGCAAGCCGCCGTACCTCGTCCGGGGCGAGCCGGTGGCGGCCTACACGCTGCAGGTGCGCAAGGACTGCGAGGGCCCCGTGCGCGAGGCCCCGGGTGTTCTCCCGGGGACATTGCTGTATTGCGTCGCCCCGGAGCGAAAGGGCGCCTGGGTGACGCTGGTGGGGCTGCCGGCGGAGCACCGCTTCGGCGTGCCCGCGGTGGTGTCCGCCCGGGGCGAGGCGCGCTTCCTGCTGGTGCGGCCCACGCCTCCGGACGAGGAACAGACTGGCGCCTTCCGCGACGGGGATGTAGCAGCGCAGCCCGCTGACGCCGACGCGGGGACCTCCAGCGTCTCCCCCTGAGCCGCCACGGCCGGACGGAGGGGGGGCGGCCAGCCTGCCTGCCCGGGTGCGGGAGTCGCACCCGTGGTTGACCCTGTGGAGTGGCGATCGCTAGGCTCCCTGCGAACGGACCCTCCCCCACGTGACGACCACTCAACCGAAGCGGCAGCCCATCCCGTTTGGGAAGTACCTCCTTCTCGACCGCATCAACATCGGCGGCATGGCGGAGGTGTGGCGCGGGAAGCAGTTCGGCGCGAGCGGCTTCGAGCGGCTCGTGGCCATCAAGCGCATCCTCCCGAACATCGCGGAGGACGAAGAGTTCATCTCGATGTTCATCGACGAGGCGAAGATCAGCGTCCAGCTGACCCACGCCAACATCGCGAGCATCTACGAGCTGGGCCACATCACCAGCAGCTACTTCATCTCGATGGAGTACATCCCCGGCAAGGACATGCGGGCGATCTTCGACCGCTGCCGGAAGAAGGGCGAGCCCGCGCCGGTGCCGCTGGTGGCCTTCTGCGTGTCCAAGATGTGCGAGGGCCTGGACTACGCCCACCGGAAGAAGGACGGGATGGGGCGGGACATGAACATCGTCCACCGCGACATCTCGCCGCAGAACATCCTCATCTCCTACGAGGGGGAGGTGAAGGTCATCGACTTCGGCATCGCCAAGGCGGCGGGCAAGGCCACCAAGACGCAGGCGGGCATCCTCAAGGGCAAGTTCGGCTACATGAGCCCGGAGCAGATCCGCGGCCTGCCGTTGGACCGGCGCTCGGACGTGTTCGCCATCGGCGTGTGCCTCTACGAGATGCTGACCGGTGAGCGCCTCTTCGTGGGCGACAGCGACTTCAGCGTCCTGGAGAAGGTGCGCAAGGCCGAGGTGCCGCCGCCCTCCACGTACAACCGGCGCATCCCCGAGGCGCTGGAGAAGATCGTCCTCAGGGCGCTCGCGAAGGACGTGGACGAGCGCTACCAGTACGCCAGCGAGCTGGGCGACGACCTGCAGCGCTTCCTCATCACCAGCGAGACCATCTTCAGCCGCAAGGACCTCATGCAGTACATGAAGTCCACCTTCGCGGAAGAGGTGGAGCGCGAGAAGCAGCGCCTCATCGAGTACGCCGACATCAAGCCGCCCGACGGCATGCTGGCCGCCCTGGAGGCCGCGTCCTTCAACAGCACGCCGGGCCAGTCCGCCGCCGCCGCTGCCGCCAATTCCGCCGCCGCCGCCGCCGCCGCGGCCGCCGCAGCGCCGCCCCCCGCGGCGCTTCCGGTGGTACCGCAGGTGGCCCCGCAGCCGCCGCGTGCGACGGCCGCCATGGGCGCGGTGACGTCCAGCGGGAACAACGCGAACAACGGCGTGCGCCGCTCGCCCACGCTGGCCGCGCTGCCCAAGCTGACGGCCGCCACCGCCGCGCCCGCGCCCAAGGAGGACGAGCACCTGGCCACGCAGCTGGTGTCCAGCGACCACGTCTTCGACGACAGCCCCGAGCCCACCACGCAGCCGGGCGCCAACGTCGGCCGTGCCGTCACCCCGCTGGAGACGCGGGCCGTGCCCGCGCGCGAGGACGAGGAGTCCATCACCGGCAAGACGGCCGTGCTGCCGCCCTCGGCGCCGCGTCTGTCCCAGGCGAACATGCCGGTCACGGTGTCGCCGCCGCTCTCGCCCGCCATGCCGCCGCGCGCGTCCATGAGCGTGCCCACGCTGTCGCCGGTGGACGCGCCGCCGCCCACGCTGCGGCCCGGCCGCGGCCCCGAGAGCCAGGGCCTGCCGCGCATCGTTCGCGACGTGCCGCCGCCGGACATGTCGCAGGGCATGGTGCGCACGTCGCTGCCGCCGGACGTGTCGCAGGGCATTCCGCGCTCGGCGCTGCCGCCGGACGTGTCGCAGGGCATTCCGCGCTCGGCGCTGCCGCCGGACCTGGGCCAGGGCATGTCGCGTCCGCCGCCGCCCGTCATGGGCCCGGGTGCTCGCGGCGCCGCCCGGCAGGAGGACGAGGACGACGACCAGGAGCGGCCGACGGCCGCGGTGCCCGCGCTGGCGGGCCGGGGCCTGGACAAGCGCGTGGCGCTCTTCGGCGCGCTGGGCGTGCTGGCGCTGCTCCTGCTGGTCGGGGTCGGCTGGGCCGTCTCGCGGCCGGGCACCGGCTACATCCTGGTGGACCTGCAGGGCGTCCCGGTGGACGCCCGGGGCTCGGTGAAGGTGCTGCTGGACACGCAGCAGGTGACCGTGGGCAAGGACACGGCGCTCCTGCGCGAGGTCCCCGCCGGCCAGGTGATGGTCGTGGTGAGCGCGGAGAACTTCAAGCCCTTCACGAAGACGGTGGACGTCGCCAAGGGCAAGGACGTCACCCCCGTCCAGGTGGTGCTGGAGAGCCTGTCGCGCACGGGGTCCCTGATGCTCGACACCGAGCCCGAGGACGCCGAGGTGACGGTGAACGGCATTGTGGTGCGCCCGCGAGGCCGCAAGGACCGCTTCATCAAGAGCGTGCCCATCACCGGTCAGGAGTGGACTGTGGAGGTCAGCGCTCCGGAGTACAAGACGGCGTCGCAGAAGGTCGCCGTCTCGGAAGATGGCCCGGCCGAGGTGAGCCTCAAGCTGAAGCCCAGGGTGGAGAAGGTGTCCGTCAAGGTCGACTCCAAGCCGACCGGCGCCACCATCTTCGTGGATGGCCAGGACCTGGGAGCGGTCACCCCGGCGGTCGTCCAGGTGCCGGCCAGCACCCGGCAGCTCCAGCTGAAGCTGAAGTGCCACGACGAGGCCGAGGCGGACGTGACAGAGTCGCAGTCGGGGCAGGGACCGGCGACCGCGCGGGCTTCCCTCAAGCGGCAGCGCGGCTGCCGTTAGCCCCACGCCCGCTCCCCTCGGGAGCGGGCGGGCCGGCTCCCCGCAAACGGCGGAGCCAGAGGAGGCGTGTGTGAGCAAGGTGCGCAAGGTCAACAAGGCGGATCCGCTGGCGGATCTGCCCCGCTGGGCGCAGCAGCTGGCCCGGAAGTACTACACGAAGACGGTCAGCACCTTCCTGCTGTACGGGGCCGTGCGCGACTTGCAGCCCCTGCAGATGGAGGACGGCAGCCGCGGCTTCGGCACCCTGAAGACGTTCCTCTCCGAGGAGCTCTTCGGCGGCCGGGACCACGTCCTCTTCTACGACCGCTCGTCCGGCGTCCGCTCCGCCACCCCGGAGACGCAGAAGGACCTGATGCGGACGATGTCCGGCTACGACGCCATGTACGGCACGGACTACGCCAAGGTCATGCCGAGAGATCCGGGCCGGGCGCTCCAGATTCTGGAGAACTTCCTCCGCATGCGCGTGAGCGAGGGCAAGTCCCTGGCGCTCATCATCGACTTCGCGGAGACGCTGGTGCCGGGCGGGGAGATTTCGCACCTCTCCACCGAGGACCGCTTCGTGCTGGCCACGCTGGACAAGTGGGCGCATGACCCGCAGTTCCTCGCGGGCGACGTCTCCGTCGTCCTGCTCGCGGAGAACCTGGCGGACATCTCCCCGCGCATCAGCCGCAACCCCTACGCGGCGCCGATCGAGCTGCCCCTCCCCAACGAGGAGGAGCGGCTGGAGTACGTGCGCTACAAGCTGGAGGGCAAGCGGCTGCAGTCGCTGTCGGACGTGCCGCTGGCGGGCCTGGCGAAGATGACGGCGGGCCTGTCCCGCATCAACCTGGACCGCGTCCTCACCGAAGCGCTGGAGCGCGAGATTCGGATTACTCCGGAGCTCCTCAAGGAGAAGAAGAAGGAAATCATCCAGGCGGAGTGCCACGGCCTGCTGGAGTTCATCGAGCCGTCGCACTCGCTGGACTCGGTGGCCGGGCACACCAAGGCCAAGGAGATGCTGCGGCAGGCCGCCAGCGCCCTGAAGAAGGGACGCATGGAGGTGATGCCCATGGGCTACCTGCTCACCGGACCGGTGGGCACGGGCAAGACGTTCATGGTGAGCTGCTTCGCCGGGGAGATTGGCATCCCCGTGGTGAAGTTCCTCAACTTCCGCAGCCAGTGGCAGGGCGTCACCGAGTCCAACCTGGAGAAGATCTTCAACCTGCTCAAGGCCCTGTGGCCGGTGGCGGTGATGATCGACGAGGCGGACACCTTCCTGGGCAACCGCGACTCCGGCGGTGACTCGGGGACGAGCAGCCGCGTGTTCGGCTCCATCGCCTCCTTCATGGGCAACACGCAGTACCGCGGCAAGATTGTCTGGTTCCTGATGACGGCCCGCCCGGACCTGCTGCCCATCGACCTCAAGCGTCAGGGCCGCGCGGAGGAGCACATCGCGCTCTTCTACCCGCAGTCGGACGCGGAGCGGGACGAGCTCTTCCGGGTCATGTCCAAGAAGACGGGCGTGGCGGTGGAGGGCGTGGACTCGTTCGCCGCGCTGATTCCGGAAGGCATCCGCGCCTTCAGCGGCGCGGACATCGAGGCCGTCATGGTGCGCTCGAAGTTCCGCGCGCTGGCGGCGGGCCGCGAGTCGGTGGGCAAGGACGACGTGGCGGCGGTGCTGGCGGACTTCGTGCCCCCCAGCTACCCGCTCGAAATCGAGCTGCAGAACCTGGTGGCGGTGCAGGAGTGCACCAGCCGCGAGCTGCTGCCCGAGGGCTTCCGCAAGCTGGACCGCGACTTCATCACCCGCCGCGTGCGCGAGCTGAAAGCGCTGCTCGAAGGGTAGCCGGAGCGAGCCTCAGGACACCGGCACCGGGACACCCAGGTGCGGGTCGTCCACGTGCTCCACGATGGCCACGCGGTCCCCCGCGGAGAGCGCGTCGTGGAGCACGAGCACCGCCTCATTCGAGTGACGGATGCAGCCGTGGGACACGTCCGAGCCCAGCAGGGCGGGGGCGTTGGTTCCATGCAGCTCCTCTCCCGAGTGGCGCCCGTCCGCCCAGGACAAATCGAGGATGCGCGCGCCGAAGACGTGCCGGTCGTTCCAGAGCCGCGCGCCCGCGGACTCAGCGGCGGCCTGGTCAAGCTTCGAGCGCACGACCTTGAGCCCCGTGCGCGTGGGCGTGGCGGCGGTGCCGGTGGCGTTGGGGAAGATGTCCACGAGGCGCCCCTCCGGGTCGAAGAGGAAGGTGCGGTGCTCGCGCAGGGCCACCACCACGCGGACGGGCTGGCCGTCGTAGAAGGCGGAGGGCAGGCTGCGGGACTGGCCACGTGCGCCCGGAGCGGGGGCCAGGGCGTCCAGCGCGCGCAGGGTGGCGGCGTCCAGCGAGCCCGTGGGCCGCACGGTGGGGAAGGTGCGCGAGGCGTGGACCTGGAAGTTGCGGAGCGCCCGCTCGGTCTGCTGGCCATAGCGGCCATCCGCGCCGCCGTGGAGCGAGAAGCCCAGGTCGAGCAGCGCCGACTGCACGGCGCGCAGGCCGTCTCCCTTCGTGCCCGGCCCCAATACCTGTTGCCCCGAGGCCACGTCCGCGAGCTGCGGCAGGCCGGTGAAGCGGGCGTTGGACGGCGGCTCCGGCAGGCGGGGCAGGGCGGCAGCGAGGTTGGCTCCCGAGGACTCCAGCGCGCGGGCTTGCGGCGGCATCCCGTACGACGGACGGCCATCCAGCGGTTGGCTGGCGTTCGCCTGACGCGGAGGCGGCCTGGGCGCGACGGGCGCGACGCCTTCCGTCGGAGGCACGTCCTGCGAGGCGGGAAGGGGAAGCAGCGAGCGAGCGTCCTGCGGCGGAAGGGTGGTGGTCATCCCCCGCCGCAGTGCAAATCACCCGCCCGGCGTCAGGGCGCGCTCAGGTTGAGCAGCTTGCCCGTGGGGATGGTGCGGTGGTCCTTGATGTTGTTCCACCGCATGATGTCCTCGACGGAGACGCCGTAGCGCTGCGCCACGGACCAGAGCGTCTCACCCTCGGCCAGCGCGTGCGTCCGGCCGGCCGCCTTCGCCGCCACCGTCTTCGCCACCACCGTGCCGGAGCGCTCCTGCACCTGCGCCGTGGCCGCATTCCCCTCCGGCCACACGTACAGCAGCGAGCCCACCTGCAGCGTCGGGTTGCGCCGCGTCAGGTTGTTCCACTTCTTGAGGTCGTCCACCGACACGTTGAACTTCGTCGCCACCACCCAGAGGCTGTCGCCGGACTGCACGCCGTACGTCACCCGCGTGCGGCCGTTCAGCTTCTCCGTCTTCACCGGACCCGCGGCCACGGGCCCCTTGGGCGCGCCCGCCGGCACCTCGTCCTCGGGCCGCACCACCACGCCGCTGCGCCGCGCCTGCGCCACCTTGCTCGCCAGCGCGCCGCCCGTCGTGCCGCCTCCGCCGCCCTTGCCCGTGGGCACCGGAATCACCAGCTCCTGGCCCAGCTTCAGCGTGCGCGCCGACTTGAGCTGGTTCATCTGGAGGACGGCCTCGGACGCGGTGCCGTACTTCTCGGCAATCTGCGACAGCGTGTCCCCGCGCTTCACCTTGTGGACGCGGAAGGCCAGCCGCTCGGCGGGGGCCATCTTCTTGTAGTTCTCCGCGAAGGTCGTCCCCGCGCCCCGGGGCACCCGCAGCTGGTACGGGTTCTTCGTGCTCGCCGGCGGCGTGCACCAGCGGCGCAGCTCCGGGTTCAGGTCCTGCACCAGCTTGACGCTCACCCCCGCCGCCCGCGCCACCACGTCCAGGTCCGCCGCGTCCGTCAGCTCCACCTCGTCGAACTCGAGCACCGGCTCGGGCTCGAACTCCTCCTCGGCGAAGCCGAACGCGCTCGGGTTCTTCGCCACCAGCGCCGCGGCGATGAGCTTGGGCACGTAGTGCTTCGTCTCCTTCGCCAGCCCGCGCTCCTCGGAGAGCACCCAGAAGTCGCTCGTGCCGTGCCGCTCCACCATCCGCCGCACGCGCCCGGAGCCCGTGTTGTACCCGGCCCACGCCAGGTACCAGTGCCCCAGCTCCCGCTTGAGGTCCTTCAGGTACGACGCCGCCGCGCGCGTGGCCTTGATGGGGTCTCTGCGCTCGTCCACCCAGAAGTCCTGCTTCAGCCCGTACTGCTTGCCCGTGCTGGAGATGAACTGCCACGGCCCCGCCGCGTGCGCCCACGAGTACGCGTTGGCCGAGAAGCCGCTCTCAATCATCGCCAGGTACACCGTGTCCTTCGGCAGCCCGTACTGCTCCAGGATGGGCTGCATCACCGGCATGTACCGCGCGCCGCGCGACATCCACTTGCGGAACCAGCGCCGGCCCGGGCCCTGGAAGAACTGGATGTACTGGGCCACCAGCGGCTGCATCTCCACCGGGATGTCGTAGCGGTCCTGAATCTGCGCGACGTCGAAGTTGGCCAGGTCGGTGATGAGCGGCAGCTCCGCGGGCGTGTCGTCCTCGCGGAACGTCGGCTCGTCCAGCGCGTCCAGCATCCGCATCCGCAGCGGGTTGGCCAGCCCCAGCCGCCGCAGCGACTGCATGACCTCCGCGTTGGGACGCGCCTGCGGGTCCAACGCGGCGCCCTCCAGCGCGCGCATCTCCTCCAGCTCCGCGGACTCGGCTTCCACCTCTTCGCTGGTGGCCTCTTCTTCTTCGGGCGCGGGCTCCTCGGCGGCGGTGGGCTCACCGCCCGCGGGAGGGGCCTCGCCCGTCAGCAGGCGCTTCTCATCCGCGGCCAGCACCCGCATGCCGGGAGGAGGCGGGGGCATGGGAGGAGGGGCGCCCTCCGAGGCTGGGAGCGAGGCCAGGGCGAGCAGCAGGAGCGGAAGAGGCGGCATGGAGTCGCGAACCCAGAAGCGCCCAGAAGCAGGCGGAGGCCGAAGTATTCGCGCTTTTTCTTGACAGTCAAACAACGAGTCGCGCCGTGTGGCTCATTCGTGGACGCCGCGTGGGAGCAAGCGTCCAGGCGAGCACGACCTACGGCGTGGACTTCCCGCTCCCCACCGGCTTTCCGTGCCCCGGCCCGAGGATTCGCGGCAGGTAGGTCGCGAAGTCGAAGTGGGGCGAGTTCTCCGGGTTGTGGCAGGTGATGCACACCGACTGGCCCGGCGAGGCGATGATGGTGTCCTTGGACGGCGCGTCCGCGTGCTCCGAGCCCGGGCCGTGGCAGCTCTCGCAGCCCACGTCCTCGCGGCCGGCCACCTTGTCCAGGCGGCACACGCCGCCGGGCTGCTCCCAGCCCGTCACGTGGCAGCTCACGCAGTTGAGGTGGAACTGCTTGCCCTGCGCCTCCAGCGTGTCCCACGCGTGGGAGTGCTTGGACTTCTCCCAGACGGGGAAGGCCTCCTCGTGGCAGGTGCGGCACGTGTCGCTGCCCACGAAGGCCGCCTGGCCCTTCTTCGGTGCGGGGCAGTCCTGGCCGTGCTCCTTCGCCCACGCGAGGTTCATCTTCCCCACGTCCGCGTCGTACGCCGCCACCAGCGCCTGCGCGTCCGGATTCGAGGGCAGGCCGGACTCCAGCGGGACGAAGCGCAGCGTGAAGCCGTTGGTGTCGCCGGGGGGCGCGGAGGGCGCCGTCAGGAGCGCCTGCTTGCGCGCCACCAATTCGTCCCGCTTGCCCTGCTTCAGCGCCTTCAGCTTCGGGTCCACGCCGGGGAGGTTGATGTCCTTGTCCAGCAGCGCGAGCCGCTGGTCCAACGCCGCCACCTCGCGCTCGGTGTCGCCCTGGCCCTTCAGCAGGGTGAAAGCGCCCGGCTGCGGCGCGTAGCCCAGGTCCACGCGCAACAGCGAGCGTCCCTTGCTCTGCAAGGCCACCACCGGCACCGTGGCGCGCACCAGCTTGTTCTGCTCGCCGCTGAACTCCGTGGCGGTGCGGGTGGCCACCACCACGTCCGCCTTCAGGCCCGGCCGGTCCACCGCGGCCTGCGCCGCGTCCAGCGTGGCGTCCAGCAGGGCCAGCACGAAGTCCGCCCCTTCCGCGCGGGCCCGGGCGCTGGCCTCCACCAATTGCTCCGGAGTCTCGGCCGCCACCACGCCCACCTTGCGCGCTCCCGCGGGCAGCACCTTCACCGCGCCGGGCGCCAATTCCGGGAGCCCCAGGCCCTGGCGGAACTGCACGCCGCGCGTCTCGTCCAGCGGGCCGGTGGCGCGCACGGCCAGGCCCATCAGCCGCATGGCGTCCGACAGGGCCTTGGCCTTGCGCTCCTCCTGGGGCACCTGGCCGGGCTTCAATTCGGGTTCGCCGAAGAGGCTGTTGCCGCCGTCGATGTAGAGGACGGGCAGGGGGCCCTTGCGCGCCTCCAGCACCTGCGAGGCCGCGCGGGCGATGCCGCCGCGCATGTTCTCACTGCAGCCGCACGGGCCCAGGTAGCCGCGCGTGTCCGCGGAGACGAAGAGGATGGCGCCCGGGGCGCTGTTGGACGCCGGGGCCGCCGCGCTCGGTGTCGCCGCGGTCGTGCCGGCTTCGGGTGCGGCGGGCGACGCCGACTCCTTGCGCATGCACCCGGCGAGCGACGCGCCCAGCAGCGCGGCGACGAGGACGCGGCGCATGGGGTTCACCAGAGGATGCTCTGCACCAGTTCGTCGATCTTCTCGCCCATCGCCTCCAGCCCGTTCACCTTGGACAGGGAGCCGTCGGCGCCGACCTGCTCGGCCAGCTTGGACAGCTCGTCGTCGGGGAGGCTGGAGAACAGGACGATGGGGATGTCCTGCGTGCCGTACTCGTTCTTGAGCGTGCGGCAGATGTCCGTGCCCTTGGCCTCGGGCATGTGGATGTCGGTGAGGATGAGGTCCGGCCGCCAGCTCTGGAGTGTCTTCTCGAACTCCATCAGGGTCGAGGTGGCGACGACCTCATAGCCCCGCGCCTCGAGCACCGCCTTCTCCATGGCGAGCGTGATTTCGCTGTCGTCAATCAGGAGGATTCTTCGCTTCTCGGACACGGCGACCTTCCTTGGGGCCGTTTCTATCCTACCCCCACCCGGCGCACCAACGGTTTCCCAAGCCCTGAGATGAGGCCGCATGCTCCCAGGTTGGCCTGTCCACCGTCGCACGCTCGGCCGCCCGAGGGGTAGGACCCGGTTCTTCCGGCGTGACGCCCGAAAAGGAGTATGGAAGGACCCCATGATGCACCGTGACAGTCGGGGCCTGAGAGCCCTCGTCCTCGTCTGCGTCCTGTGGAGCCTGCCCGCCGCCGCGCTCAACAATGGCCTGGGGCAGCCTCCGCCCGAGGTGGACCGGCAGACGCCCCATGCCACCGTGCAGGGCTTCCTGGCCGCCGCCCATCGGGGGAACTATGCGCTGGCCGCCCACTACCTGGACCTGGACTTCATCCCCCGCGCCGAACAGCCGGTGCGCGGCGCCCAGCTCGCCCGCCGGCTGAAGTTCGTGCTGGACCGGAAGCTGCCGGTGGACCTGTCCTCCCTCAGCAAGGCCCCCGAGGGGGAGCCGCCCAACTCCCGGACGCAGCAGCTGGGCACCATCCCCCTGGAGGGCGCCAACGTCTCCATCCGCGTCCAGCGGGTGACGTCGGAAGGCGCGCTGGTGTGGGTGTTCAGCGAGTCCACGGTGCGGCAGGTGGACCCGCTCTTCGCGGAGTACGGCCCCCGCGTCGCCGAGTTCCTGCCGCCCGTCTTCTTCTCCAACCCGGTGCTGGGGTTGGAGCTCTGGCAGTGGCTGGGCCTGCTGGTGACGCTGCTGGGCGCCCTGGTGCTGGCGGTGGTGGTGGAGCGGCTCATGCTGGCGTTCGCCCTGCGGCTGGCGCACTGGACGCGCTTCACCTGGGACGACGACCTGGTGGCCGCGGGCAAGGGGCCCCTCAAGCTGGTCGTCTTCGCGGCGCTGCTCGCCGCCGGCACCTCCTTCCTGCGTCTGCCACAGCCGGTGCAGACGTTCTTCAACCGGGTGGGCTACTCGCTGGGCGTCACCTCCCTGGCGTGGTTCATCCTGCGCTTCCTCCGGGTGTCCGCTGCCTTCGTGCAGAAGCGGGTGTCGGTGGAGATGAAGGACGCCTCGCGCGCGCGCAGCGTCAGCACCCAGCTGGTGGTGCTGCGCTCCATCTTCGAGGTGGCCACCTACGTCATCGCCGCCGCGCTGCTGCTCATCCAGTTCGAGGTGGTGCGCAGTGTGGGCGTGTCGCTGCTGGCCTCCGCCGGCATCGCCGGCCTGGTGCTCGGCCTCGCGGCGCAGAAGTCCATCTCCACGCTGCTGGCCGGCATCCAGCTCTCCATCACCCAGCCCATCCGCATTGGCGACCAGGTGGTGGTGGAGAACGAGTTCGGCACCGTGGAGGAAATCACCCTCACCTACGTGGTGCTGCGCGTGTGGGACCAGCGCCGCATGGTCATCCCCATCACCCAGTTCCTGGACAAGCCCTTCCAGAACTGGAGCAAGGGGAGCTCGGAGATGCTCGGCGCCGTCACCCTCCAGGTGGACTACTTCACCGACATCAACGCCCTGCGCGCGGAGCTGACGCGCATCCTGGAGACCGATGGGCGGCAGATGTGGGATGGCCGGGTGGGCAACGTGGTGGTGCTGGAGGTGGAGGACCGGACGCTCACCGTCCGGGCCCTGGTGAGCGTGGCCAACTCGGACCTGCTCTTCGACCTGCGCGCCCTGGTACGGGAGCGACTGGTGGAGTTCCTCCGCGGCAACCCGCAGTGGCTGCCGATTACGCGCACCGAGGCCCGCCAGGTGCCCTCACCGCAGCCCTCGGCGGAGGGCAAGACGCCCCCCGCTCCCTCGACGCCCCCCCGGGCCTGAGGGAGGGTCCGGGGCACGAGGTGCAGGGAGTCCTTGCCTGCCGGGCAGGGGCCCTTGAATATTCGGCGCAGCGCGCCGTCAGAGCGCACGAATTCACGCACCTACTGCTCGGGGGAGTCTTCGAGATGAAGCGTCATGCCAGGTTGTGCGGGGCCCTCGCGTTGCTGGCCGCCGCCGCGCCACTCACCGCCGGCGCGCAGGAGCGCGGCCGCACGGATGGTCCCGAGGAGTCGGAGTACGGCAAGGGTGGTTACGACGACCCGGGTGGCCGGGGCGTCTCGCTCCAGCTGGACTGGGGCGCCGCCGTCAACTCCGTGGAGTCGCCCCGGGGCGCCCCCGAGGGGCCGCCGCTGTACGTGGGCGCCACCCTGTCGCTGTGGGGCGATGACTGGTTCCAGCTCGACATGAGCGGCGCCTACGTCTTCGACGGCGGCCGCTTCATCGGCATGGTGGGCCCGCGCTTCCGCACCTGGGGCTGGCCCGTCGTCTTCACGGCGGGCCTGAAGGCGGGCGCCATCGTGATTCCCGAGGGCGAGGGGCTGCGCTTCGGCATCGAGCCGAACGTGGGCGCCGAGTTCTTCCTGGGCGACGAGAACCACATCCTCCTCGGCCTCAACTACATGCCGGACATCCCCATTGGCGGCGGCGGCGTCACGCACCGCATGGGTATGTCCGTCGGCTACAAGTTCTAGAGGGGGTCCACCATGCTTGCCCACATCCTCGCCGCCACCCTCGCGGTGGCCGCCAGCCAGGCCCCCGTCGTGGCTCCCGCCGGCCGCGGAAGTCCGCAGATTGCCCTGCCGTTCCCCACGGGCGACGTGCAGACCTACAACATCATCCAGTGGGACCCGAACCAGCTCCCGCGCATCTACGAGCGCTCCGACCAGCTCCCGCTCACCGACGAGGAGCTGACCAAGCTGTCGCAGGCCGGCTTCGAGCCCGCGCAGCTGGTGAAGATGATTGAAGAGCGCCGCTGCGCCTGCGACGCCAGCGCCGACGGCCTCATCCGCCTGAAGAAGGCGGGCGTGGACAAGAACGTGCTGGCGGCGGTGTCCCGGCACGGGCTGGCGCCCAACCGGGCGCTGGACCTGCTGGTGACGCTCGACTTCACGGGCGAGAGCCGCGTCGCGCGCGAGGCGTTCCTCTACTTCTTCGTGGACGACGGCGACGTCACCCGCGTCTTCACCGCCAACATCCCGGAGCTGCTGCAGCGCCGCAACAGCCACGAGACGATGGTGGACCGCAGCGACATCGTCATCGCCCGCACCGTGCGCCGCGTGCAGCTGGCGGGCAAGGTGCAGCTCAAGACGTACGGCCCGCACAAGGTGCTGGTGGCCGCCAGCGGCAGCCCCACGCTCACGCACCCCTCGCAGCTCAATGACCAGGAGCGGGCGAAGTCGCAGACCTACACCTTCGACTACCCGCGCGCCTCGCTGCAGAGCCTCTGCCGCCTGACGGCCGGCTACCGCCGCGACGCGGTGCTCAACTACAAGTGGAACTTCGAAGGCAGCCGCTTCGAATGCGAATGGAACTAGGAGTCAACGCACCATGAACCCCCACCGCCTGCTTCTGTCCGCCTGCCTCGCCCTCACGCTCTCCGCGTGCTACGGCCCGCGCGCCTATACGCGTGGCACGTACGAGGACCCGAATACCATCGAGATGCTGTCGGACCGCTTCAACGAGAACGACCTGCAGCTCATCGCCAAGAAGATGGCCAACTCCCTGGCCGAGTCCGCGCGCTTCCAGCAGCCCCGGCAGGACGGCTCGCTGCCCATCGTCCTCGTGGGCAAGCTGAAGAACAGCACCTCCGAGCACATCGACATGCGCTCGCTGGGTGACAAGATTCAAACGGCCCTCGCGCAGACGGGCCGCTTCGCGCTGGTGGACCAGGCGGCGCGCCAGGACATCGCCGAGGAGTATGAGTACCAGCAGTCCGGCTACGTGGACCCGAACGCCGCCAAGGGCCCGGGGCAGCAGACGTCGGTGGACTTCCTGATGACGGGCGACCTCGCCTCCATCATCCAGGAGGTCGGCAACGACAAGCTCGTCTATTACAAGATGACGGCGAAGCTGAGCAACGTGCGCACCGGCCTCATCGAGTGGACGGACGAGAAGCAGATCCGCAAGAAGTTCGAGAAGCAAGGCGTCAGCTGGTAACTCCATGAGCTTCTTCACTCCTGGCCCGTCCCACCGCATCCGGTGGGGCGGGTTGGTGCTATTGAGCCTGGTGCTCCTGTCCGGCTGCGCGGGTGACTACGTCGCGCGCACGCGCGGCGTCCGCATGGCGTACCAGTCCGAGGACTACGCGCGCGCGCTGGACGCGCTGGAGGCCGCCGCGAAGGCGGGCGTGGAGAAGGACCGGCTGCTGGTGCTCCTGGACAAGGGCATGGTGCTGCACTCCGCCGGGCAGTGGACGGAGAGCAACACCGTGCTGGAGCAGGCCGAGCGGCTCAGCGAGCAGCTCGACGCCGTCTCCGTCAGCGAGGAGGCCGGGGCGCTCCTCACCAACGAGCGCCAGCGTGCCTACCGCGGGGAGGACTTCGAGAAGCTGATGATCTCCGTCCTCCAGGCGCTCAACTACGCCGAGCTGGGCGAGGACGAGAGCGCGATGGTGGAGGTCCGCCAGGTCAATGACCGCCTGGAGAAGATGGTCTCCGACGAGAAGAAATCGTACGAGCAGCTCGCGATTGCGCGCTACCTCGGCGGCGTCCTCCGCGAGGACCAGCGCGACTGGGACGGGGCCTACATCGACTACGCGAAGGCGTACGCGCTGGAGTCCTGGCCCGGCGCGCTGGTGGAGCCGCTGTTGAGGGTGGCGAAGCAGGCGGGCCGGGACGACGCGTACGCGGAGCTCTTGCAGAAGTACCCGGACGTGCCGCACGCGCCGCTGGCGCCGGGCGAGTCGCAGCTCGTCGTGGTGGTGGAGGCGGGCCTGTCGCCGGAGAAGCAGAGCGCCTCGCGTGACTCCGACGGCGGCAACCTGATTGAGGTGCCCGCGTACCGGGACCGCGGCAGCGCACCGGTGGTGCGGGTGTCGCTGGGCGAGGAGTCGCAGCGGGCGGTGACGGTGACGTCGATTGCGAACGTGGCGCGCGTGCACCTCAACGAGCGCCTCGGCCGGATGCTGGCGAAGCAGCTCGCGGGCGTGGCGGTGAAGGCCGGCCTGGCGGCGGGCATCGGCGCGCTGACGAAGAGCGACGAGGCGGGGGTGCTCACCTTCCTGCTGCTCAACGCGGTGAACGCGCCAGACCTGCGTTCCTGGTTGTCCCTGCCCGCGGAGTTCCAGGTGGCGCGCTTCCGGGTGAAGGGCGGCAGCCACACGGTGCGTGTGGAGGCGCATGGCCGGACGACGGAGCACACGGTGGACGTGAAGCCCGGCCGGGTCGGGGTCATCGTCGTCCGGCGCTACTGAGCGGCGCTTCACGAAGCACGGCCCGGCGGTCGGATTCCAGATTCGCGAATCTGGAATCCGATTGAGGTAGGGTGCGCGCCCCATGTCGCCAGTCCTGGCCACGGTGGCCCTCTACTCGCTCATCATCGTCCTCGGCGCCCTCCTGGGTGCGGTGGGGGTGGTGTGGACCGAGCGGCCCACGCACCTGGTGCGCTTCCTGGCCTTCGCGGCGGGGGTGATGCTGGGCGCGGCCTTCTTCCACATGCTGCCGGAGGCGTACACCGGCGGCGGGTGGTGGGCCTTCGCGCTGGTGCCGGCGGGCTTCGCCTTCCTCCTCGTGCTGGAGCGCTACCTGGTGGCGCACGCGGGGGAGGATTTGCCGGGAGACCACATGTCCGGCACCGGGGAGCCGGCGGCGCCCGGGCAGTTGCTGGGCTTCACGGCGTTCCTCGGGCTGTCCACGCACACGCTGTTCGACGGGATTGCCCTGGGCTCGGCGGTGGAGGAGGGCGTGGGCTTCATGGCGATGCTGGCCATCGTCGCGCACAAGGTGCCGTCCGCGCTGTCGCTCGCCTCCATCCTCAAGACGGAGGGGCGCTCGCGGGGCTCCATCCTGCTCATGTCCACGCTCTACGGGGCGATGGTGCCGGCGGGCGCGGCGCTCTACTTCCTCTTCGACGCGGTGCTGAACTTCGAGAGCCTCGCCTCCAAGGCGCTGGCCTTCTCCGCGGGGACGTTCCTCTACATCGCCGTGAGCGACTTGCTGCCGCACGTGCACCGGCACGGCAAGGACAACCCGGGGCGCAACGTGCTGGCGCTCTTCGCGGGACTGGCCCTGATGTTCGTCCTCGCGCGGATGATGGGGCACCCGGCCGGACACTGAGCCGGGGCCCATCGCTCCTGACGTCCGCCGTCCCGGCGCATGCGCCGGGACCGGTGGGCCGCTCCTTCGGAGGGGGGGCGGTGGAGCGGCCCACCGGCTCAGGCGGCTGGGGTGAGTCGTCGCGTCGTCGGCGCTCCCGAGAGGCTGCGGATGACCTGGGCGCCGAACTCCGCCAGGTCTCCCGTCTTGCGCAGGTAGACGACGCCCGGTGGGGGCACCAGCAGGTCCAGCCCGCTGTGGAGGATGACGGGGACGTCGCGCAGCCACGCGTCCTCGCGCAGGGCCTTGCACAGCTCGAGCCCGTTCATCCTCGGCATCGTCAGGTCGGTGATGATGAGGTGGGGGCGCAGGTGCGGCGCCATGATCAGCGCCTCCTGTCCATCCGGAGCGGTCGCGACGGCGCAGCCCATGTTCTCCAGGACCCGGGTGTAGAGGCGGAGCAGGGTGGGGTCATCGTCAACCAGCAGGACGCTATGCAGCATGTCGCTCCTCGAAGCGGGTAGGGGCGGCATTGCCGCCGTGCTGGTGGATGGGGGGCCGCCGCGGCGGATGTGAACGGGTGGTGGCGCAGCGCCTGCCCACCGTGAGTCCAGGGGGGCCCGAGGGCGCCCGGTGGCCCGCCCGCTCCCGGCTGCACGGTGTGGGAGACGGGTGCACCCTCCTTGGGGAGGTCCGCATCTTCCGGCCCGTGTGGACCCCGACTCACCCCACGGGCCGACACCGAGGAGGCCGCGCCATGCTCACCGTGGGGGACCTGATGACCCGCGACGTCGTCACGCTGCAGGAGACGGATGGCCTGCTGAACGGGGATGACCTGCTGAAGCTCCACCACATCCGGCACCTGCCCGTGGTGCGGGACGGGAAGCTGGTGGGACTGGTGAGCCACCGCGACCTCATTCGCGCGCTGGGCCGCCACCCCGCGTCCACCCTGCAGCCCGTGGCCGTCGCGGACATCATGACGCGCGGGCTGGAGACGGTGACGCCGGACGTGCCCGCGCGTCACGCCATCCACAAGTTGCTCGACGGCCGCTTCGGCTGCCTGCCCGTGGTGGACGGCGACGACACGCTGGTGGGCATCATCACCGAGTCCGACTTCATGCGGCTGGCCTCGCGGCTGCTCGACGCCGCGGAGTCGGAGGGACGCACGGCGCCGGAAGCGGGTGTCACCGCGTCCTGAAGCGCCGGGCTTCTTCTTGCTTTCTCCACGGGCGCCTGGAGGATGCGCGCGCCCTCATGGAAAAGCGCACCGACTGGTACGAGCACCCCGAGTACTACGAGGCCATCTTCGGCACCGACACGGTGCGCGAGGTGGACTTCCTCCAGGCGCTCAGCGAGCGCCATGGCACCGGCGGCAAGCTGTGGCTGGAGCCCGCCTGTGGTGCCGGGCGACTGGTGGCCGAGGCCGCGGGCCGGGGCCACCAGGTAGTGGGCTACGACATCTCCGACGCGATGCTCGCCCACGCGCGCAAGCGCCTCACGCCCGCGCAGCGCCGCCGCGTGCGGCTGTCGCAGTCGCGCATGGAGGCCTTCGCCGAGCCGTCATTGCAGGGGCGCGTGGACCTGGCGCACTGCCTCGTCTCCACCTTCCGCTACCTGGACAGCGAGGCCGCGGCGCGCGAGCACCTCATCGGCACGCGGAAGCTGCTGAAGCCGGAGGGCATCTACGTGCTCGGCTTCCACCTCACGGACTACGCGCGCACCACGCCGGAGCACGAGCGCTGGGTGGGCCACGTGGGCAAGGACAAGGTCGTCTGCAACACGCACGAGGGCGTGCCCGAGCGCCGCGCGCGCCGCTCCCCCATGCGCAACCGGCTGCGCGTCACCGGGCCGGGGAAGGACTGGCTCATCGAGACGACGTGGTTCTTCCGCACGTACAGCGCGCCCCAGGCCAGCAAGCTCTTCCGGGACGCCGGCCTGCGCGTGGTGGCCGCGTACGACTTCGACTACGACCTGGCCTCGCCCGTGCCCCGGGGGAGCCGCCGGCTGGACCGCGTCTTCGTCCTCAAGCCGGCCTGATGCGCGCGGGGCGCCGGGCCTTCATTCCGGCGCCTCGGCCTTGGCGAGCACGTAGCACAGCTCGCGCAGCGCGGCCCGGCGCATGGAGTCCACGTCCGAGAAGCCGCCGTCGCGCGCGGCCCGGCCGAGGGACTCCGGCATCATCCGGCCCTGGCGCTCCTCGAAGTACCAGCGCCACAGCATGTCCTCGGTGATGCCCGCGTCCTCCGGCCGGGGCGTCGCCAGCCCCGCCGCCGTGAGGACGCGCTCCTTGTCCCGGGCCCGCTCCAGCAGGCCGGCGTACTCGCCCGTCAGCCGCAGGTGGTCCGCGAGGTGCCGCAGCACGTCCGGCTCGAACAGCGTCTCCACCCAGCGCACGTGGGACTCGTCGCGCAGCAGCCGCCCCAGGTCATCCACCTGCTGCTCCGCCTGCCAGCGCTCGAAGGACTCGGGCTCCAGGCCCCGCTCCTGTCGCAGCGCCTCGGCCGTGGAGCGCAGCTCGTCCTCGCCGGGCTCGCGTCCCAGCCGGCGGGCCTGCTCCACCGCCAGGGCCCGCGCCATGCTCGAGCGCCGCGCCGCGCCCAGCTCGCCACGCAGCCGCAGTTCGTCGAGGAGCGACTCGGGCGCCACGCCCTCCAGGGGCCGCGTGTCCTTGCGCAAGGGAAGCCGGCCCGCGCGCCGCCGCGCCTCCTCCCACGCATCCGTGTGCTGGAAGGGGAAGCTCACCGTCTTGGGCGACAGCCCGACTTCGAGTCGCTCGCGCATCGTGCGCAGCAGGGCCAGCGCGTCCGCCTTCTTCTGGTCCACGCGGCCCGTCGGCAGCCACGCCTCGAACGCCTTCAGCTGCGAGGCCGGCACGCCCTCCCGGGCCCCGCGCGCGAGCAGCACCGGCCAGGCCCGCTCCACGTAGAAGAGTCCCTTGGCCACCTGCTCCAGGGTCCTGGTGGTGTCCTGGCTCACGACGCGCTCGACCCAGGCCGCCGAAAGCGTGGCGCTGATGTTCACCATCGCCTCGGACAGCGGGCGCCAGCCGTCCTCCTCGCCCCCGTGCGCGACGGCGACGTCATCGTCGTCCTCCAGCTCGCCCCGCTGGAAGGCGTCGAAGATGGCGCCCACGCCCTCCATGCCGAAGGCCTCCAGCTCCGCCGCGCGGAGCGCGCCCATGCTGGCGGCGCCGAAGACGTGGATGCCCTCCGACATCGCCCAGAGGATTTCCTTGTGCCACACCGCCGGCACGTGCTCGAAGAAGCCGTCGATGATGCCGATGGCCACCGGCCCCTCCCGCGCGGCCCGGTACACGTCGCCCTGCTGCACCGGCGGAAGGTAGACGGCCTCCAGCTCCGCGCGCGCCTCCTCGGGTCGCAGCGTGGGGCCGGTGAAGATGAACACCTTCGTCATGACTCTTCGCGCTCCCGCATCGCCCGCTGCGCGCGCGCGCCGGGCATGTAGCCCGGGGCCTCGTGCGTGGGCTCCAGCCCCGGCACCACCACCCGCACCACGGGCACTCCCAGTTCCGGCTTCGTCAGGTCCACCGCCACCACCTGGCTCACCCCCACCGCGCCCAGCCTCCCCAGCACCCACGCCAGGTCGTCCTCCAGCGTCGCCCCGTCATACGAGGGGGCATCGTTGAAGCGGCGCACGGCGGGCTCCTCGCGCAGCCGCGTCCGCAGCCGGTCCGCCGCGACGCCGTCCCGGGCGGACTCGTAGGCCTTGCGGTGCAGGTCGTCCCGCGCGCCGCTGATGCGCGTGAGCCGGCTCTGCGCCGCCTCCGTCAGCGCGCGCAGCAGCGCCACCTCGCGCGACGGGTGGCAGCCCATGCCGCTGGCCACCGCCACGGGCCGGAAGGCCTCCGGCTCGCGGTCGATGATGGAGCAGGTGAAGGCGGGGACGCCCACGTCGCTCGTCGTCTCCCACGCACCCACGGCGATGCCCGCGCGCGCGTACTTCTCCAGCGCCTCCCGGCACCCGGCGTCGTCCACCGAGTCCAGGTCCAACCGGGTGCGCGCCTGGGCCCGCTCGCCCCGCGCGTGCCAGAGCGTGGTGGCGTCGCGCTCCACCACCTCGCACAGCCCGTGGAGCGTGGCCTCCACCACGTGGTTGCCGGAGGCCAGCCCGTTGCTGCTCATCAGGAACGCACCGCTGCCGGTGGGCAGCGGCAGCGTGTAGTCCGTGTGCACCAGGTCGAAGGGCAGCCACAGGGGGCTGCCCTGCATGAGATTCACGCCCTCCACCCAGAGCATCCGCCAGTTCTCGTGGAACAGGCTCACCGACAGCCGGGGCAGGCCGGCCACGTCCACCACGGCCTCGCGGAAGCGCAGCTCGTTGTACGTGGCCAGCTTCAGCGGCAGGGAGACGTGCTCGGCGTGGTAGCCCTCCACGGACTCCATGAGGCCGGACGCCCTCGCCGCGTCCAGCGTCAGTCCCTTGCCCTGCGACACCGCCAGCGAGCGCGCGTTGGGCCGCGCCACCATGACGACGGGGATGCCAATCGTGTCCAGCCCGGTGACGTTGGCGATGCGGGTGATGCCCAGCACCGGCATGAGCCGCCGTACTCGTTCCAGTGTCTCGGTGGGAGTCACCACCCGGTGCGTGCCGTGGCGGAAGTGCTTGAGGGTGCCGGAGGGCAGGGCCGCTTCCGGGGTGCGACGGGCGGGACGAAGGGGCATCAGTACTTCCGGGACTCGAAGGGAGAGGCGTCCTGCTCTTTCGCTTCCAGGTCCTTGCTGGGCGTGTAGCTCAACAGGATGCTGTTGAGGTTGAGCAGGAAGCAGGTGACGGGCTCGGCCGGCACGGAGGGTGCGGAGATGTTAGCGCCCGCGGAGCCCGCGCGCTCGTGCTCGACATGGTGCGGGATGTTGGCCACCACCGTCTCGTTCTTGAGCAGCGGCAGGATGGCCTTCGCGAGCTTCTTCATGTCCTGGGGATGCTTGGGATCAAAGGATTTCGCCTTCATCCACGTTTCAGTGGGCAGCCAGTAGACCTTGCCGTCCGGCGCGTAGAGGAGCAGGTCCGACTCGTCCACCCACAGCCGTGCCCGCGCCTCCAGGCCGCGGGGCAGGGGCGAGTCCTTCTTGGGCGTGGCCAGGAGGTCGGCGGGCGCGCCGCTCGGCTTGACGCCCTTCACGGTGACGGCCTCGTCCGTCCGGCTGACAATCTTCACCTGGGCGCGCGGTTCCTTCTCTTCCGAGGACTTCTTGGGATTCACCTTGAAATCCACGAACTGCGTCACGTTCTCCGGGACATTCGGGTTGTCCTTCGGCACGCCCATCACCTTCAGCTCGGTGGTGAAGCCCTCGAGGATGTTGACCTCGTTGGGCTGGAAGAAGAGATAGACGTATTCCTTGGGGCTCTTGGCGGCCATGCGTCCTCGGTGGCTATGGGTGAACGGCGGAAGGTCGAACCGTCACAGGTAGCCGAGTCGCCGAGCGGCGTCGCTCGCTACCTGGAGGTGCTCGCGAGCGGCAGCGGAGTCGGGCTCCGCCGCCAGCGCCGCGGACAGGGGCGCGGAGAGTGTGTCCGGCAGCCGCTGCTGGCTCGGCGCCAGCATGGCACGCGCGTGGCCCAGCGCCTCGGGCACACGGCCGTCCGCCAGCTCCACGGCCAGCAGCGGCCAGTGCGCCAGCCACTGGAAGGGGTAGACGAGCGACAGGGGCTGCCACAGCCGCAGGGCCTGCGAGCCGGCCTCGCGCGCGGCCGCGCCGTCCGCCGAGCGCAGGGCCACCCACGCCCGGTTGGCGTGCGCCGCCCCCACGTAGTCCGCCATGCGTGCGGTGGAGGCGGTCTCCAGGCTGCGCCCGGCCGCCTCGCGCGCGGCGTCCACCTGCCCGCGCAGCCGGAGGATGACGGTGAGGTACGTGAGGCAGCGTGTCTGCAGCGTCACGTCGCCCAGCCGCTCCGCCTCGCGCAGCGACAGCTCCATGCCTGCCTGTGCTTCTTCGAGCGCGCCGTGGAAGAGCAGCACCGAGGCCAGCACGCACCGGGCGCCCGCGCGCTCCAGGTCGCCGCCCGCCTCCAGCGCCGCGTCCGTGTAGGCCCGCGCGTGCGCCACCGTCTCCGCGGAGGCTTGATAACGCTCGCTACGCAGTTGCATCTGCACCAGGGAGTTGAAGAAGCGCGCGCGCTGCAGCGGCGAGCCGTGCTCCTGCACCACGGGCCGCACGCCGTCCACCAGCGCCTTCATCGCGTCGAGCTGCGCCAGCCAGTAGTGCACGGTGATGCGCTCGCCCTGGAGCTGCACCCACTCGTGCCACCAGGCCTCGGACTCACCAGATGCGGGGGAGGTCGCGTCCGGCGCGGGGCCGAGCTCGGCCTCCGCGCGCGCGTAGACGCGCAGCGCCTCCTCGTTCAGATGGTGCGTCTGCAAGGCCTTGCCCACCTTCCGCAGGACGTTGGCGCGACGGACGCGCGCACTTTGCGGAATGCGTGCCAGGGCCTCCATGAAGGCCGTGCGCGCCTCGGCCTGCCGGCCGGTGAGGGCCAGCACCTCGCCCAGTCCCTCCCAGACGCGCTCCAGCGCCAGGCCCCCCGCGCCGCCCGCGTTCCCCGGGGACGCGCTCGCGTCCTGCGCGGACGCCGCCGCCTCGCGCAGCGCGGCCTCGTAGAAGGCAATGGCCTCGCCGTTGGCGTACGCGGCGCGGGCCCTGTCCGCCGCGCGTGAGAACCACCCGCTGGCGCGGCCGGGCCTGCCCGCGCGGGACCAGTGGTGGCCCAGCGCCGCGGCGTGCCGCTCCACCTCCGGCGTGCCGGTGTAGCGGTGCTCCAGCCACTCCGCCGAGCGCCGGTGCAGCGCCTGCCGGGGCGCGGCGGGGATGCGCGCGTAGGCCACCTCGCGGAGCTTGTCGTGCACGAAGCGCAGGCGCCCGCTGCCGGACTCCTCCAGCACCTGCCGGCGGCGCAACTCCTCCACCGCCTCCTGCCCCGCGGCCTCCGACAGCGCGGCGATGGTGAGCAGCAATTCCGCGTCCTGCTCGCGTCCCAGCACCGAGGCGGCTTCCGCCAGCGCGCGTCCCTCCGCGCCCAGGTCGGCCAGCCGCCGCTCGATGAGCTCGACGATGCTGCCGGGCAGGGGGAGCGGACGGTGCGCGGTGCTGCCTCCCGCCTCGAAGAGCCACTCTCCGGAAGGCGCGCGGAAGAGCAGGCCCGCGTCGATGGCGGCGCGCAGGTACTCGGCGATGAAGAAGGGGTTGCCGCTCGTCTCCTGCACCAGCGAGTCCACGAAGGGCGCGGGCACCTCGCGCAGCGCCAGCATTCCGCGCACCATCTCCCCCGCGCTCGCCGCGTTCAGCCGTCCCACCTCCACGCGCACCGCGTCCGGCGCGCCCACGAGCGCGCGCAGGGCCGCGCCCATCTCGTCCATCCGGTACGTGCCCACCAGCAGCACCGGCCGCGACGCGAGGTGCTCGGCGCCCAGTTCCTGCAGGAAGCTCAGCGTCAGGTCGTCCGCCCACTGCAGGTCATCCAGCACCAGCAGCAGCGGCTGCACCTCCGCGAAGGCCCGCAGCGTGTCGCGCAGCGCCGCCAGCACGCGGGCGCGGGCCTCGGGGGCCGGAAGGGGCGGGGGCTCGGGCTGCTCCTGTTGGCCGGGGAGCTGCGTCAGGGACGGCTCGTACGCCGCGAGCACGCGCCCGCGCGGCCCCAGCAGCCGGTCCGCCTCCGCCGCGCCCCGCTCGTTGCACCGGTCCGCCACCGCCAGCAGCAGCGGGCGCAGCGGCTGCAGCGGCGCCGCGTGGACGTCCGCGCCCCCGGCGTCCAGCGGCACGCACTCGCCCGTCACCACCGCCATGCGCTGCCACGTGGCTTCCGACGCGAGCTCCAGCGCCAGTCGCGTCTTGCCCGCGCCGCTCTCGCCACCGAGGAACACGCGCCCGCCCTGGCCTCGCGACGCCGCGTCCAGCGCGACCATGAGGCGCCCCAGCTCGCCGCCGCGTCCGGCCAAATCAGGCCGGTAGAGGTAGGCCGGCGTCCGGGGCACCGCGCCGCCGTCGCCACCGCCTTCCGCGCCGAGCGCGTCCAGCGCCGCCGCCACGTCCTCCGCGTAGCCCGGCCGCTCCTGGGGCTTCTTCGCCAACAGCCGCAATGCCAGCGCGTCCACGCCGTCCGGCAGGCCCTCCACCCGCCGCGACGGAGGCACCGGCGCCACGTGCATGTGCTGGTGCGGCACCGGCCCCTCCCGGCCCGGGAGGAAGGGCGGCCGGCCGGTGAGCAACTCGTAGAAGATGCAACCCAGCGCGTAGAGGTCCGCGCGCGCGTCCACGAAGCCGCCGCGCAGCTGCTCCGGGGCCATGTACGCGTCGCTGCCCACCACCGCGCCGCCCACGTCCAGCGTCTCGCGCCCCCGCGAGCCGCCGAAGCGCGCGGCGATGCCGAAGTCCACCAGCACCGGCGTGCCGTCAGGACGCAGGAAGACATTCTCCGGCTTGAGGTCCCGGTGCACGAGGCCGTTGGCGTGCAGGAAGGCCAGCGGCGCGCACATCCGCCGCACCAGGGTGAGCACGAAGCGCAGCCGCTCGGGCGACACCGGCCCCGGCTCCTGCCCCGCGCTGGCGCCGCGCAGCGTCTGCCCGCGCAGCAATTCCATGGCGTACCAGGGCAGCCCGTCCGTCACGCCCTCCGCGACGATGCGGACGACGCCCGGGTGCCGCAGCCGACGCAGCGCGTGAATCTCCCGGCGGATGCTGGCCAGGGGCACCTCGGAGGCGGCCCTGACCGTCTTGACCGCCACCGCCTCGCCCGTCTCCGGGTGCTCCCCCCGGTAGACGACGCCCATGCCGCCCTGTCCCAGCACCTCATGCAGCCGGTAGGGACCGATGGTCGCCCCCACCCCAGGCAGGGAGTGGAGCCACGCTGAAGCCGTCATAGGGGGGCGCAGCATACCGGGCGCTACCCGCTGCGTCCGCCTGGAACGCACGTGCGTCCCGTCAGAACGCGCTCGCGTCCCCTCTGGACGCGTCCCGGGGTCGTTTCGGGGCCCCTTTCGGGCCAACTCCCTGAAAACACTGAAAACAGGGTGGTTGGCACGAAGTCCGCAAGAGGAATGGGCGTGGCGCCACGGGAAACCGGGGCGCCCCGCCGTCATGGAGGTCCGAGAGCGCGGAAGGAGGGGCCGCTCCTTCCGCGTTCTTCATCTCCATCTCCGCTACACTTCTGTCCTTCTTCCGATTCGGCCCTGTGAGGGGTGGCTCGGATGGCTCCAGACGGAGGCGAGTGGATGCATGACGAGATGGCGCAGCTCCTGACCGCATTGCGGGGGGCGAAGGACTTCGAGACCGCCGCGGCGGCCACGCTTCGCCGGATGTTGGCCCTGGCCCAGGAAGCCGTTGCGTCCAGTCGGTACGCAGCCCGGGCCCGTGTGCTGCGCGGGATCGTCCACCTCCGCCCCGGCGAGGCCTACCGTCGCCTGGCCGCGCTGGATGTGGGGGCCTCGGAGATTACCGATGCGAGTGTGGGAACGCCCTTCTTCACGTCGGCCACGGCCTGGCGCGCGGTGGTGGAGCACCGGTGCGCGGTGTCCATCGACGTCAACGTGGGCACGGTGCAGCCGCACGCGCCCAACGCCCCCGTGACGGGGGACCCGGGACTGGCGGGCTTCCACAGCAACGAGAGCCGGCAGCGCTTCCTCGGGCGCCATGCCACGCACGTGTGCGTGCTGCCCTTGCGCACGCCGGGCGGCAGCATCGAGGGGATGATTTCCCTGGAGGCGGACTGCCTCGCCGCCATGGGCCAGGAGTTCGTCTGGCTGTCGGCGGGGGACAAGCTGCAGCTGCTCGCGGACGTCGCCGCGCCGTACCTCGCCGGGCTGCCGCAGCGCCCGGTGGCCACGCCGGAGGTGGACGAGTTCCTCCCGGTGGTGGGCCGCTCCATGGCGGAGCTGCTGCCCATCCTCCGCGTCTTCGCGCTGCAGGATGAAACCATCCTCATCAGCGGCGCCACCGGCGCGGGCAAGTCGCGGCTGGCGCGCTGGTGCCACGAGCGCTCCAACCGCCGGGGCAAGCCCTTCGAGACGTTGGACCTGGTGACGGTGCCCGAGGACCTCCAGATGGCGGAGCTCTTCGGCTGGAAGAAGGGCGCCTTCACCGGCGCGGTGCGCGACGCGCCGGGCAGCGTGGCGCGGGCCGACGGTGGCACGCTGTTCATCGACGAAATCGACAAATTGTCCCTCAAGGCGCAGGCGGGCCTGCTGCACCTGCTGGAGTCGCGCAGCTACCGGCCGCTGGGCGAGGGCACCGGTGAGCGCCAGGCGGACGTGCGCTTCATCATCGGCACCAACGCGGACCTGCACGCGGAGGTGCGCGCGGGCCGCTTCCGCGAGGACCTCTACTACCGCGTCAACGTGCTGCCGGTGCGCATGCCCGCGCTGCAGGAGCGCACGGACGAAATCCCCATGTGGGGGCGGTACATGGTCAACCGGCGGCACCGCGAGCGCTCTCCCGAGGGCAGCGCGCGGCTGACGCAGGAGGCGGAGCGACTGCTGGTGGGCGGCAACTGGCCGGGCAACCTGCGGCAGCTCGACAACATCGTCCGCCGCGCCTACACGCTGGCCATGGTGGAGCAGACCACGCCCACCGGGGAGCTGGTCCTTCAAGAAAAGCACGTGGCCCGCGCGCTCGACTACGAGCAGGCCCCGGGTGGCAAGCCGCTGCCGGAGGCGCTGCGCGCGGCGGCGCAGGCCTTCGTCGCCGAGGCGCGCAAGCGCAACGCCCCGCTGGACCTGGACCTCGCGGACGCCTTCCGTGGGCTGGTGCTGGGCATGGCCATCCGCCAGGTGGGCCGCGACGAGGGCTTCCGTCTGCTGGGCCGCGAGAGCCTGGTGAAGAACCGCAACCACCACAAGGCGCTCAAGCGCGAGCTGGAGAAGGTGGAGTCGCTCTACAAGGCCCTGGGCGAGGACGCGTCTCCGTTCGCCGACCTGCTGACGGAGGCCGAGGCCGACTGACTGAAGGGGCGGTGCCCGCTCATACAGGCACCGCCCGGAACACCGGCACTCAGCGGGGAGGGCAGGGCGCCGCGCCGCCACCCCGCGCCATGATTCCAGGCGCGCCCCGGGCCAGCTCGTCGCACACCAGCGCGTGAAGGCGGAAGGCCATGCGTGCCTCCTGGACGACTTCCTGGACCTCGTCCGCGTCCAGCTCCAGCCCGTCGATGCGCGAGTGGAGGCGGACGCGGAAGGCCGCCAGCTCCGGCGCGGTGAGCGCGTCGTAGAAGCGGGTGCCCTGGCCGTCCTCCAGCTCGAAGGCTTCTGAGACACTCCGGGCCCGGGACGGCGCCGTGAAGACGTCCAGCATGCACCGCGCATACGCATGGGCCACGAGCAGGTGCGGCGCGTCCCCGGCGATTTCGCGCAGCCGCTGCGCGTGCAGGCGGGCCTCCAGGCAGGCGAAGGCGTCCGAGCGTGCCTCGCCGCAGAAGTAGACGAGGTCCGCTTCCAGCGCGTCCGCACGGCGCAATTCCGGCAGCAGCAGCACCGGCGTCAGCGGCGTGTCCACCACGCGCGGCAGCAGGGCCTCGAAGGCGGAGTAGAGGTGGTGGAGCTGGCGCAGGTAGCTGACGTAGTGCTGCGCCCGGACGAACTGGCCGTAGACGCCGCCCTCCCACGCGTCCCCGAAGAGCGTCTGCAGGAACAGCGAGCGCTCCCCCTGCTGGAGCGCCTGCGCCGTGCCTTCCTCCAGCAGCACGGACAGCGGGGCCGCGCCGGGCTCGCGCACGGGCGCGGCGGACTCCACGTCGGACAGGCGCCGCACGCGCGCGGACTGCTCCGTCCGGGGCAGGCGCAGGGTGCCGGTGGCGCTCACTGCTTCCACCCGCTGGAGGTGAGCGCGGGATCCGCCGTCTCGACGGGGGAGTCCTCCCGCTCGCCGAGCTGCTGGAGCGCCTCGGCCAGCGTCATCCCGATGGCCCGGAGCACGTCCTCCTCGACACGGATGGTCACCGGCCCCATCGCCAGGTGGATGTGCCCACAGGAGCACCGCGTCACCTCCGCACACGGCCCCCGCGCCAGCACCGTCTTGCCGCATCCCTGCCCGAGCATCGTGCCTCCTTGATTTTGATTTTGATTATCGAAATCAACAGAATGATGCACGAAGCGCGTGCCGAGGGCAAGCGCCATCGTGTTGCGTCTTTGGAATGGGGGACTACGGCGCGTCGGCGCCCAGGGGGGCACGCTGCTCGTCGCGCAGGCCCACGAGCACACTGGCGCCGCTGCCCGCCACGCGCAGCTCGCCGTAGCGCGCCCGCGCATACCGGTCCGCGTGACCCTCCTGGAAGAAGAAGGACTCCGCGCCCAGGCGCACGCGGTCCTGGCGGACGCGGTAGCGGAGCTTGAACTCACCCGGCGCCAGCGGCGTCTCCGGCGTGTCGTAGCGCACGAAGCGCCCCACGCCCTGCTCGTCCAGGCGCAGCACCAGGTTTCCATCTCTCGGGCGCTGCGCCAGGTCCTCCCACCGCTCGCGGCTGATGGCGTAGTCCAGCACCATGTAGTCGCCCTGCATCAGCGAGCGAGGGTCCCTGGGCGCCAGCTCCAGCAGCACCGTCTGCCCGGTGGACAGCACGTATTCCTTCTGGACGACGAGCCCCGCGGGGGCTCCCAGCGCGAGCACCAGCCCGCCGAAGATGACCGCCGCGCGCATCACCGCACCTCCGCCGCCGCGACGGGGAAGCGCCGCAGGAGGAACAATCTCAAGCCCAGGAACACCAACCCACTGCCCGTCAGCGCGAGCGCCTTGGCCAGCAGCGTGAGCCCCAGGTCGTAGTAGTACCAGCCGCCCGCCGCGAGCAGGAACGCCACCGCCAGCCCCAGCAGCACCGCCGAGCGCCGGTGGAAGCCGAGCACCATCATCCCCACCGCGGTGATGACGGCGGGCGTGTGGAGCGTCATCAGCGCCGTCACGCCCAGCGCGACGAACACCGCCGCGCCCGCCACCCCCGACGCCTCCAGCCCCAGCTCCTTCATCACCCGCCACGCGGTGTAGAGCGTCAGCGCCGTCAGCCCCAGCGTGAGCACCGCATCCGGTGTGGAGATGCCGTGCATGCGCAGCTCGCGGACGAAGGCGCCAGCGAAGTTGAGCGTGAGCAGCGCGCCCATGACGCCGCAGGCCAGCGCGAAGGCCACCGGGCCCACCAGCTCGCCCCAGCGCCCGCGCCGCAGCCGGGCCTGCTCCAGGAGGAGCCAGTGGACGAGCACGGCGCCGCCGAGCAACCCCAGCTGCATGCCCAGCTCACCCAGCCCCTTCCAGAGCAGGAACACCGCCGCCCCCGCCATGCCCAGGGCCATGAGGAAGCGGAGGATGGCATCCGGGAAGAGGGCGAGCAGCACCGCGCCGAGCACGAGCTGGATGACGGCGGGCGCGATTTCGCTCTCCGTCATCATGGCGATGCCCGTCTGCACCATGGCGACGCCGGCCAGGCACAGCGCCAGCGCGAGCTGCTCCATGAAGGCCCCTCGGGTGCTCCGCCGCAGCAGTGTGGCGCCGCCGCCGATGATGAGCCCGAGGACGGCCAGCAGCGCCTCCTCGTTCCAGAGGCCGACGCAGCCGAAGAAGCTCAGGAGGAACGCGGCGGCCACCCATGCGCCGAAGCCGGCGAGCGCCTTCACGAACCACGGCGTGGCCACGTCGGTGCGCCGGTACACCTCCATGGTGGTGCGGGCCCGCTCCCCGGCGTCGGGGGCCAGGTGGCCCTCGGCCTGGAGGCCATTCAAGACGTCCTGCAGTGTGGGACGTGCCATGTCAGGCCTCCTCCGCCGCGCCCGTGGCCCGGGCTTCGTTGCGCAGCCACCACACCGCGAGCGCCACCTCGCCGATGACGACGAAGGGCAGGATGAACAGGCTGAACTCGTCCACGTTCGCGTCCACGATGAGCAGGCGGCCCACGAACGTGGTGGCGAGCGTCATCGCGGACAGCACGCCCAGGGTGAGCAGGAACAGCTCGCCGCGCAGGTGGCGGTGCAGTGCGTACTCCGCCGCCAGCGAGCCCAGCACGAGCAGCAGCGCCACGCCGGCCCCCGGGCCCACCTCGGACGGCGCGACGATGAAGGCCACCGCCGCCGCCATGAGCGGGGCCACCGTCATCACCGCGAGCCCGCGGGGCACCCACCGTCCCTGGAGCCAGGACAGGCCCGCGTTGGCGAAGTGCTCGTACGTGGCCCACGCGAAGCCGTTGAGCAGGCCCAGTACCACCGCGAGCCACGCGGCGGTGTCCTCGTCGCCGTCGAGCACCTGTACCCAGAAGAGGACGATGCCGGTGTTCACCAGCAGGACCAGGAACAGCCACAGCGGCGCGAAGCGGGCCAGGAGCACCCACGGGAGGATGAGCACCGCCCAGCCGACGAACAGCTCATACGGGTCCGCGCCCGTCTGGTAGGCCTGCCCGTACACGGCCAGCAGCGCCCCCACGAGCACAGCCGAGGCCAGCAGCGAGAGCTGGCCGGCGAGCCCCTCGCCCAGCCGCCACGCTCCCACCGCGGTGCCGACCAGCGCCGCGGCGATGAGGCCCAGCTTCCCGAAGCGGTGCAGGGCCGCCCAGTTGTACGCGAAGAAGTAGATGACGCCGGAGAGCACGAGCAGCGTGCCCAGGGCCATCAGGGTGGTGGAGAGGAAGCTCCGCCACTCGGTCCGGGGCGGCGAGGCCACGGACAGGTGCAGCGCGCGCTCCATCGCGGCGGGCGGAAGGACTCCGGCGTCCGCGAGCGCGCGCAGGCGCTCGGGCGTCGCATCCAGGTCGAGCAGGTCTTTCGGCACGGGGGCAGTGTAGCCGTCCCGGGGGCCGGGGTAACCTTGCTGGACACGAAGGAAGGGGAACGCTCCCGATGGCGACCGTGGATTGCCCGAAGTGCGACCGGCCTCTCGACGTGACGGGGCTTGCGCCGGGCACCCTCATCACCTGCCCGTGTGGCAACGTGACGACCGCTCCGTCCCGCATCAATCGGAAGTGGCTCTTTCTCGCGCTCGGGCTGCTGGCCTGTCCGTGCATCGGCGCGGTCGCCGCCATCACGATTCCCAACTTCGTCCGCTTCGGCCAGCGCGCCAAAACGGCGGAGTGCAAGTCGAACCTGAAGGGCTGGTACGCGGCGCAGCGGTACCACTTCCAGGACACCCGGACCTACGAGCCGGTCTTCTCGAAGGTGGGCTTCGCGCCCGAGCGGAGCAACCGCTACGCGTACTTCGTGGGCCCGGGGCCCATGGAGGTCCGCGACACGGAGCGGAACGAGACGCCCGAGGGCGCGGTGTCGATTGGCGTGGACACCTTCCGGTTCACGGAGTCGCGCGCCGTCGACCTGGAGGCGCTTCCCGCGCCTGTGAAGAAGCGGCTCGGCGTCTCCGGGACGTGCCCCGAGTGCAACATCACGATGGCGTGCGCGGCGAACACAGACAACGACGAGACGCTGGATGTCTGGGTCATCTCCACCGGACCGCTGGACCTCCAGGCCGAGGACGGTGAGGCCGCCGAGCCCGGCGTCCCCCTGCACTTCGTGGACGACACGCGCACGTGAGGCGCTGACGTCCCGTTTGCGGGCAAACGCTAGGGGCGCCCCTGCTGGTGTCCAGGGGCGGCATCGGCATCGCGTATGGGAGGCGCCCTTAGCGCTGCAACCGCTCCATGAGCAGCGTCCAGAGGTGTTCGGCAGCGCCTTCGTTCGAGAGCTTCTCGTTGCGCTGAGGGCCGTGGGTCTGCATCCCGAAGCCCTTGAGGTAGAGCGATTGGCTATCGTTCTCGACCCTCAGCATCTCGTTGAAGCCGCCACTTGCGGACGCGTCGTACGAGAAGGCGATGCCATTCTCCAAGCCTGAACCACCCAGGCTGATGGCGCACTCCGTTACCTTTTGGCCGTGCCTGTAGATGTGTGCGACGAAGCGCCGTGCGTCGATGCGCTGGTACCGGGTCTTGATGTCGGCGTTTCGCTTCTGAAGCTCGTCCAGGGAACCCTCGAAGAACCTGGCCATGTACTCGAAAGAGTCGTGCATGAACTGATCTCGATCGAGCTGCGAGAATTCCCTCTTCACGCGCAGGTTGCTCGACCGTGGCAGCTCAGGACCTGCCGTCACGGCGGGGGACGTGCCGGCGGTTGACCCGCTCGGCGTTGCTGGCCGCCCAGCGATACCGCGAGCCGGAGTCCCTCCGAGCGCCTTGACCGCCTCACGGACCTTGACGGCGACGTCCGTGAACGCCTCGTCCTGATTGGGCCACATCGTGACTGCTTTCCCATCTCGAGGAGCAGCCAGCAGCTTGCCGAACGGTGCGGAGTGCCAATCACACGGACGCAGAATTACAGGGATGACCTTTGCATTGCCGGCCTCATGACGCTCAAGGGCGCGCATCATTTCCTTGGAGTAGCAGTACTCCGAGGCCAGAAAATCAACGCTGACGAGTAGCAGGATGACATCCGCCTCCTCGAGATGCGTGCTGATGGCTGCGTCGAACTCGCTGCCCGCCGTGATTCGACGGTCGTGCCAGGGCTCGATGAGTCCCTGGCGCTTGAGCATCGTGAGGTGTCCCTCCAGCACGTTGCGGAGCGCCTCATCGGCGTGGCTGTAGGAGAAGAAGAGCTTCGCCATGAGTTGGAGCCCTCGTTGAACCCGCTCAAAAGATACTGGCGAGCAATCCAGGAAGCAGAGGCGGCCTGCCTGGTCGTGGTGCAGGCGGCCAGCATCTGCGAGCGAAGAACGCAACTTGCCGCGACGGCCGGGGCACACTGCTTCGTGCATCCCTCCAGCCGCGGCGCGTTCCTCGCTTCTCGCCGAACAAGGGATGGGCTCTCATCTCTCCGCCCATGAAGCCCACGCCCAAGCCACTCTTCCTGCTCGCGGATAGCTCGCTCCTGTTCTGGCGCAGGGGAGACAAGCCGTTCCTGGACTGTCTCCACACGTTGATGCGAGCGGACGCGGGAGCCGCTCCGCTCCAGGCCGCGTACTTGGGCGCGTCCAATGGCGACGAGCCCGCCTTCTACGAGCTCTTCGTCGGCGCCATGGAGCTGGCGGGCATCTCCCACTGCCGGATGATTCCCTCACGGCCCTCGGACGAGGACCTCGCGTGGCTGGCGCGTGCGCACGTCATCCTGCTGGCGGGAGGAGACCCGCTGCTGGGCTGGGAGACCTTCCAGCGCAACGGCGTGGAGTCGCTCCTGCGCGAGCGCTACCGGGAGGGCGCCATCCTCATGGGCATCTCCGCGGGCGCGATGCAGCTCGGCGCGCGGGCCTGGCGCGAGGACCCGCCTCCCGGCGAGCTGTCCCTGTTCCCAGTCCTCGGCCTGGCGCCCTTCGTCGTTGGCGTCCACGAAGCACCGGAGTGGAAGGAACTGAAGCGCGCCATGCGGGCCGCGGGCCCGGGGGCGCGTGGAATCGGCATCCCGCTGGGAGGCGGCGCCCTCGTCCACCCGGATGGGACGCTGGAGCCTGTGCGCCACCCGGTGGCCACCTTCCAAAATGAAGGCGAGCAGCTCCGTCAGTCGCTGGTGACCAGGTAGGACTCGGGGAGGGGACGCTCCTCGCAGTCGAGCGCCGTGCCGTCCTCCCACGCCAGCATCAGCAGGTCCGCCGGCCCGTCGAGCGCGATGATGGGGTGGTGCCAGAGTCCCGGGCGGTAGTTCACGCCCTGGCCCGGGCCACACACGAAGGCGCGCAATTGCGACAGGTCCGGCTCGCCGCGCGCATCGTCCGGGCACACGACGACGAGGAAACGCTGGCACTTCAGGGCCACGAACATCTGCGACGAGCACGGGTGCCGTTCGAGCAGCCGCACCTCGAAGGGCAGTGTCTTCGCCACCGAGCGGAACACCGCGAGGTTGGGCTGGGCCTGCTCCCGGCTGCCGCCGAGCTGGGCCACCCTGTCGAACCGGGTGGCGGTGCCCTGGTTGGCGCTGGAGCCTCCGGAGAGGTCCAGGCCGATGACGTCCCCAAAGGGAGCGAAGGCCTCGCGGGTGAGGGGTTGTGCTCGAAGTGGCGCTCGCATGGTCCGTCTCGCTCCCTAGGTGCCCAGGCTGGTGATGTGCTCGCAGAGGGTCCGCATCTTGTGCTCCCACCGGGCGCGCCGGTTCCGCGCGGCGCTCGTGAAGAGGATCCGGGCCAGCGCGTAGCCGTCCGCGGCGACGCCGAGGAACACGCCGAGTCCCGTGAAGACCGAGGAGGTGAAGATGGCGGTGAGTGTCCCAAGGGGAATGCCGAGGCCGCCACCTACGCCTCCCCAGACGCCGCCATACAGCCCGCCCGCGAGGGCGCCCTGCGAGGCCATCAGCTCCACGCGCAGGCGCCCGCCGTTGCTCCAGAGGGCGACCTTCTCCGGGAGCGAGCCGTCCTGTTCCTTCCGCGTCCAGGTCAGCCGTTGTTCATCACGGAAATGGAAGACGGTGCCCTTTCCGCCCATCAGGTCATCCATCATTACGGCCAGTCTTTCGAGGTTCTTCGGCATGAGCTGCACGGAGAGGGTGCGCTCCAGAGAGACTGAGAGGGACTCACCGAAGAAGAGGCTCTTCGTCCCGAGGGTGGCCGGAGCCTCCAGGGACTCGGCGGCGCGGCGGACGCTCTCCGGCGAGATGCCCGCGTCCGCGGCGATGCGCTCCAGTTCCTCCAGGCTCAGCTCGGCCGAGGCCTCGCGCGTGCCGAGGTGCGCCGCACGTCGCAGGATGAGCTCGGCCTCTTGTTGGGTGAAGTGACGGGCTGGCTCTCGCGGCTTTTCCATGAGCGTGCATCTTGCCTCAACCCGGGGGCGCGGCTGGTAGCATCCCGGGGACACAAGGACACGGTGATGGACTCCGTCAGACAGAACCCCCGGCCGCGACGCTTCCTGCTCCTGCTGTCCTCCCTTCTTCTGCTGGGCGCCTCGTCTCCCCAGACTCCCATGAGCTCTCCTCCTGCCGTCCCCACCCAGGCGATTCCCCCTCCGAAGGCGCTCGCGGCGCTGTGGCCGGAGGTGCACTCGAAGGCGCTCCCCGTGGCCCCGCTGGTGCGGCACGGCGACGTGGAGAAGCACCTGAAGGCCCTGCGCGAGCGCGCACCGGACCTTTTCCAGTTGGAGGTGGTGGGGCACTCGGTGGAGGGACGCGCGCTGTACCACCTGTCGCTGGGCACGGGCGCGCGACACGTCCTGCTCTGGTCGCAGATGCACGGCGACGAGCCCACCGCCACCACGGCCCTGCTGGACTTCTTCGAGTACGTGCGCACGCACCGTCAGGAGCCGTGGGTGGCGCGGATGCTCACCGAGCTCACCCTCCACGCCGTGCCCCTGCTCAACCCCGACGGCGCCGAGCGCTTCCAGCGCCGCAACGCGCAGGGCATCGACATCAACCGTGATGCGCTTGCGCTCCAGACGCCGGAGGCGCGGACGCTCAAGGGACTGCGGGACAGGCTCAAGCCCTTCATCGGCTTCAACCTCCACAACCAGAGCTGGCGCCATGCGGTGGGCCGCACGGGGCGCCCGGCGTCCATCTCCCTGCTCGCGGCGGCGTTCGACGAGAAGCGCAGCGACAACCCGGGCCGGCTGCTGGCGAAGAAGGTGTGCGCGGTGATTCGCGACGCGGTGGAGACGCTCGCGCCGGGGCAGGTGGGGCGCTACGACGACTCCTTCGAGGTGCGCGCCTTCGGCGACAACATGACGCGCTGGGGGACGCCCTCCGTGCTCATCGAGACGGGCGCCTGGAGCGCGATGCCGCCGGACGAGCCGCTGGTCCGGCTCAACTTCGTCGCGCTGGCCACGGCGCTGGACGCGCTGGCCACCGGGAAGGCCGCGGAGGCGGACGTCGCGCGCTACGACTGCATCCCGGAGAACCTCAGCTCGGGGCTCGTGCAGGTGCTGCTCAAGGACGTGGGCCTGTTCGGCGCGGATGGGAAGCCCTTCACCGCGGACGTGGGCATCGCCGTCACGCGCGAGGTGCGCAAGCAGAGCGGCCAGCTCACGCTCATGCATGTCGGCAAGGTGGAGGAGCTGGGAGACCTGCGCGTCCTGGGCGCCATCGAGTCGGTGGACGGACGGGGACTCTTCGCCGTGCCGCTGGCGGGCCATGCCGCGAAGCAGGGCGACACCCTGCGCCTGGAGAAGCCCGGGAAGGACGCGGTGGAGACAGGCCAGTCGGGGGAGCTGCTGCTCCTGAAGCCGCTGGAGCCCGCGTCCACCTATCGCGTCGAGCGCATCCTCCGCTTCGACCACGACTGATTCGGTCGCGAGCGTCCCTCAGCGAGGTTGGATGAGGAGCCGGGCCTCGTCCCAGGTGAGCCCGTAGTGGAGCAGCGTCTCCTCCACGGGCTCCCTCCTTGCCGGAGGTGGATGCGCCACACCGTCGAACCGGAGCAGCAGGACGGTCCTGTCGGACGCCCCCGAGGCCAGGACCGACCCGTCCGGCGAGAAGGCCACGGCGGACAGGAAGCCCTGCTGCCGGCGGACGCCTCCCATCAGCGCTCCCGAAGGAAGACTCCAGACCTTCACGACCATGTCCATTCCCGCCGACGCGAGGAACCGGCCGTCCCGTGACAGGCCGAGGGACATGACGCCGACGGTGCCTTCATCCATCGACTTCAGCAGGCGCCCGTCCGTGGCACTCCACATCCGGATGGGCTGCTGCATCCCGGCCGTCACCAGCGCGTCGCCGGATGCGGTGAAGGTCACCGCTCGCACCCGCTCACCCGCATCGAGCCGGAAGAGCTGCTGACGCCGGTCCACGTCCCAGAGCCGCACCGTCTTGTCAGCGCCGCCGGACGCGAGTCGCTTCCCCGTCCCATCGAAGGCCAGGGCCCAGAGCTTCCCGGTATGGCCCGCGAGCCGACCCACGGCCGCACCCGAAGGGATTGACCACAGGTGGATGTCCGGGTCGCCACCCGCAGCGAGCGTCTGTCCATCAGGACTGAAGGCCAGTGCCCGTACGGACCCCTTCACCCCGGAGAGCTCCAGGAGCTGTCGTCCTGAAGCCGCCTCCAGCACCCGCACCGTGCCCTTCAGGGTTCCCACTGCGATGAGCCTGGAGTCGGGGCTCACCGCCAGGGACGCCACCGCCTCCGTCCCCTCCGCGCGCGACACCGGCTCGTTCCAGTCCGAGAGGCTCCACCTGCACAGTCCGTCCTCGGCGCCCGAGACGAGCTCGCGCTCCCCGGAGAACGCGAGCGTCTCCACCCACTCCGAGTGTCCACGGAGGACCACCTCCGCGGGCGTGACCGGTCGGGACCAGACGTTCAATACGCCATCCCTTCCACCGGAGGCAAAGGTGCGCCCGTCGGGTGAAAGGGCCACGCTCATCGCGAACGCGCGATGCGCGTCCAGTCGCTCCAAGAGCTCGCCGCTGCGAGCATCGAGGAGCTGCACGCGCCCGTCCCATCCCGCCTGCACGACGAGCCGGAACCCGGCGTCGATGGCGGCGACCGAGACATCACCCTGGCCTCGCAAGACGTTGACGAGCTGTCCCGACTGCGCGCTCCAGAGGCGCACGGTGCGGTCGCCCGCCGCGGTCATGATGAGTCGTCCATCGGCCGAGAAGGCTCCTGACTCCACCTTCTCCTCGTGCCCGACGAGGCGGTGGACCTCCTTGCGCGTCCCCAGGTCCCACACCCGCGCGCTGCGGTCCATGCTCGTCGAGAGGAGCTGTCCGCCCTCGGGAGAGAAGGCCACGGCGATGGCGTACGCGTCGTGCTCGAACCGGAGTTGCTCGGTCCCCCCGCTGGCGTCCCAGACGCGCACCGTCTTGTCCAGGCCACAGGACGCCAGCAGGCGCCCATCGGGTGAGAACGCCAGGCCGCGCACGGCGTCGGAATGCCCCTGGAACAACGCCACCTGTCTGCCATTGCGCCAGTCCCAGACACGGACTTCTCCAGGCAGCCCCGCCGAGGCCAACCGTCCGCCATCCGGAGAGAAGGCGAGGGCGAGCACCTCACCCGGGTGGCCCTTCAGCTCCGTCAGCAGCTCCCCACGCTTCACACTCCACAGGCGAACGATGAAGTCGCTGCCCGCGGAGGCCAGCACCTCTCCATCCGGAGAGAATGCGAGCGCGAGGACGGAACCCGTGAGCTTCTGCGTCCACCGCTGGGTGGAGGCACGGTCCGTGGCCCAGGCCTGCCCCCACCGTGCCGCTGGAGAATCCGATGACACCCGCGCGGCCGCGTAGGAGGCCGCCGCCACGCCCCATTGTTTCGATTCAACGGCCGCGTCGCCCCTCGCCAGGTAGATGCGCGCGCGCAGCTCCTGCTCCGTGGCGCCGGTGGAGGACCGGTGCGCCGCACAGGAGGTGAGCAGCAGCAGCAGGACTCCCCAGCTCAGGGACGGAACTCTCAAGGTACGGGCCTCCATGACACGCCAGCCCCACACGTGGGGTCATCCGCCTGCAACCGGGCCCACGCTGCTCATCCAGAAGATTCACCGCCTCTGGGCCGTCCTCGCCTCGGTGGTGCGGGATGCGGCACCGCGCCTCGTCCCGGGTGAGCCCGTGGCGGAGCAGCCGCTCCGCCACGGTTTCCCTTCCGTCGCACTACGGCGCGTGCGAGTCGGCCGGCACCACGCAGATGTTCAGGGTGGCGGCGTTCTGCCCGCCGTGGCCGTCCTTGGCCGTCATGGTGACGCTGCAGTTGTTGCAGCTCCCGGAGGGAAGCGCGGACGGGGTGAAGCGCGAGCCCTGGGAGTTGGGCGTGGAGAAGGTGCCCGCGCAGGTCGCGGTCCACTGGTACGTCACCGGCTCGAAGTCCACGTCCACGACGTTGGCGGACAGCGTGGTGTCCGTCCCGAGCCGCACGCGGCCCTCGGTCGCCGTCACCGAGACGATCGGCGGGGTGTTGAAGCTCACCTGGATGGTGGCGCTGCCCCCCACGGGCGTCGCGGCCACCACCTCCACGCTCACCCGGGCGGTGCTGACGCCGCCGCGCACGTCGCGGACGGTCAGCGTGAGGGTGACGGTCTGCGCCGTGGACGGCGCCGTCCAGACGGTGTTGGCGGTGTTCGCGCTGCTCAGCGAGCCCGCGCTGGCCGTCCAGGCGTAGGACAGCGTGTCGCTCACCACGGGGTCATGCGCCGTGGCGCTCAGGGTGAGCTGTCCGCCGGCCTCCACCGTGGTGGACGACACCGTCACCGCGTCGATGATGGGCACGTCGTTGGTCGGGGTCACCGGAACGCTCAGGTCCTGCAGCGTGACGGCGACCAGCGCCGTCTCGCCCGAGACGATGGTGACGTTGGTCGCCTGGCCCTCGAAGATGCGCCCACCCTGGGAGCTGAAGCCGGTGGCGAGGAAGCTCCGGCCGGTGCCCGCGGGAATGCCGTTGATGGTGCCGCCCCAGGTCCCGCTCGTCTTCACCAGGTCCTGGCTGATGCTGGCGAAGTCCGGGCCGGACACGGTGACCTGGATGCGGACGACGGAGCTGCCGTTCGCCGCGAACTCCTGCGAGGCGACGACGAACTGCACCGAGCCCGTGGACGACTCCGGGCTGCAGCCGGCGACGAGTGCCAGCATGAGGGCGACGATGGGAAGACGCTTGAGTCCGAGCATGGATGTTCCCCCTCTCACCTCCGGACGTGGATTCGCCCGCCGAGATGCGAGGGCTTGACGTTGCCACACCACCACCCATCCCCGCATCCCCTGGCAAGGTGGTAACTCTTGTAACCCCAGTACCCCTGGGTAGGTGGTAACCCGTGTAACCAGCTGGTCTCTCGAGTTACCACCCGCCGAAGGCGTGAAGGCCCGGCAAGAGGGCCCGCTTCCCTCTGAAGCACCGTCCCTCGCGTCCCGCGAGAGGGCTGGCATGTCCCCTGCTCAGGGAAAACCCGAAACGCCAGGGCACACCCTCAATGCCCACGAGCAGGGGAACCCCTCACCCTGGCGTCTGCCTTTGCTCTGGGCTGATTCCTCCAAACCATGACCCGAAAGTTCGATTGGCTTTCTTCCGTGACGGCGATGTTCGCTGGCCTGGCCGCCGTGGCTGGTATCCCGTCGTCCGCCGAGGCCGCGCAGGACGTGTCTCCGGAAATCGTCTCCGCGATGCGCCGTGACCTGGGCCTCAGCGAGGAGCAGGTTCACCGCCGACTCGCCTTCGAGGCGAAAGCTCCCCAGCTCGAGAAGAGTCTGCGTGAGCAACTCGGCGCGAAGTTCGGCGGCGCGTGGCTCGACGCGGAAGGTGGCCAGCTCATCGTCGGTGTCACCGATGAAGCTAGCGCGGCGAAGGCTCGCCTCGCCGGTGCGCGGCCCCAGCGCGTGGCCCGCAGCCAGGCGCAGCTGGAGCGCGTGAAGGCGGAGCTGGACCTCAACGTGAAGGAGCTCTCTCCCGCCATCCACTCCTGGTACGTCGACCTGCCCACCAACACCGTCGTCGTCTTCGCGGACGCATCCAGCCAGACGAAGCTCCGCGCGGACGCCTTCGTCGCCGGCAGCAGCGGCGCGAAGGACGGCTCCATTCGCGTCCTCCCCTCCACGCAGGCGCCGCAGGTCGTCTACGACGTGCGCGGCGGTGACCCGTACTACTTCAGCAACTTCCGCTGTTCGATTGGCTTCGCGGTGAATGGCGGCTTCGTCACCGCGGGCCACTGTGGCGGCGCGGGCACCGCCACCACCGGCTACAACGGCGTGGCGCTGGGCACCATCCAGGCGTCCACCTTCCCAGGCAACGACTTCGGCTGGGTGGCGACCAACGGCTCGTGGACGCCGCAGCCGTGGGTCTACAACTACAACGGCGGCAACGTGACGGTGGCGGGCTCGCAGGAGGCCCCGCTGGGCGCCTCCATCTGCCGCTCCGGCTACACCACCGGCTGGCGCTGCGGCACGCTCGACGCGAAGAACGTGACGGTCAACTACTCCAACGGCCCCGTGTACGGCCTGAGCCGCAGCAACGCGTGCGCGGACGGCGGTGACTCGGGTGGCTCGTTCATCTCCGGCAACCAGGCGCAGGGCGTGACGTCCGGCGTGGCGGGCACGTGTGCCAACGGCAACCCTCCGCAGACGTTCTTCCAGCCCATCAACCCCATCCTGAACACCTACCGCCTCACGCTCCGCACGACGGGCGGCGGCAGCAGCGGCGCGTCGTTCATCTCGCGCTGGAATGGCAAGTGCATCGACGTGCCCAACTCCAACTTCTCCGACGGCGTGCCGCTCCAGATGTGGGACTGCAACAACACCAGCGCGCAGAAGTGGACCTTCATCAACGGTACGCTCCAGGCCGGCGGCAAGTGCATGGACGTGGCCGGGGCTTCGACGGCCGGCGGCACGACCATCCAGCTCGCCAACTGCAATGGCAACGCGGCCCAGCAGTTCGTGCTGAGCGGCGCGGGCGACCTCGTCAGCGTGCTCGCCAACAAGTGCGTGGACATCAAGGACTGGAACTCGGCCAGCGGCGCCCGGCTGATCATCTGGGATTGCACCGGCGGCGCGAACCAGAAGTGGGACTACCGCTGAGCCTCGCGGCGGCCTGAAGACGTCGCGGGCCAGGGGAGGCGCTGCCCGCCCCTGGCCCGTGCTTCAGAACACGCTGCGCACGAGCCCGCCGTCGATGCGCAGCGCGGCCCCGTTGATGGCGGAGGCGAGCGGGCTGCTCACGTAGGTGACGAAGTCCGCCACCTCCTTCGGGTCGATGAGGCGCTCGATGAGCGAGGTGGGGCGGTTCTCCCGCATGAAGCGCCTCTCCGCCTCGGCGAGCGGCAGGCCGGGGAAGATGTCCTGGACGAGCTTCGCGACGCCTTCTGTCCGCGTCGAGCCCGGCATGATGGTGTTGACGGTGACGGCCGTGCCCTTGGTCAGCTCCGCGAGGCTGCGCGACACGGAGAGCTGCATCGTCTTCGTCGCGCTGTAGTGGGCCATCTCGGGCGAGGGGCTGATGGCCGCCTCGCTGGCGATGAACAGCACGCGGCCACTCTTCTTCGCCAGCATTCCCCTGAGGTAATGCCGGGCGAGGCGCACCCCGCTCAGGATGTTGACCTCGAACAGGCGCTGCCAGGCCTCGTCCGTCTCGTCGAAGAAGCCCACCGCTTCGTAGATGCCCAGGTTGTTGATGAGGATGTCCACCGCGGGGAACTGGCGGACCGTCTCGGCGGTGCCCTCGGCGGTGCCGTTGTCGGCGGCCAGCTTCTCGAGATTCGCCCCCGGCACGCGGGCGCGGATGTCGGCGACGGCGCCCTCCACGCTGGCCAGCGTGCGTCCATTGATGATGACCGTGGCGCCCTCACGGGCGAGGGCAGTGGCGATTTCCCGACCGATGCCGCCGGTGGAGGCGGTGACGAGGGCAAGCTTGTTGTCGAGCTGGAGGTTCATGCCCCCATAGGTGTCGCGCACGGGCCCGTCCTGCAACCCTCTCTGGGGACCAGCACCTGTGACTTCGATTCAAAACCCACTCAGCGCGGGCCCTCAGCGGTTGCGCTTGTCGTAGGCCTTTCGCGCGGCCTCCACCTGCTCGCGCCGTGACAGGGCCCACCGGGCCATGGCGTCGAGGGGCGTCAGCACATCGCGCCCCAGCCCCGTCAATTCGTAGTCGACCCGGGGGGGAATGGTGGGAGTGACTGTGCGCTTCACGTAGCCGTCGCGCTCCAGCCCGCGCAGGGTGGCCGTCAGCATCTTCTGGGACACGGTGCCAATCTCGCGCCGCAGCTCGCTGAACCGCTTGCTGCCGTCCTTCAGCAGGACGATGACGAGCACCGACCACTTGTCGCCGATGCGCGCGAGCACGTCGCCGACCGAGCGGCAGACGTCGGAGGGGAGGTCCAGGTTACCGAGTTTCATCCAGGTGCCTTCTTGCGGAGAAAAGTGGTCACCGATACTCACTCACTCTCCTTTGGATACCAAGTCCCGAGCGGGGCGCGGACCGACATGGCGGGTGAGCGATGAACAGAACCGGGAATGGCGAAGTGGTGCTGGTGACGGGCGGCACCGGGTACGTGGGTGGCTGGACCCTCGTCGCGCTGCTGAAGCAGGGGTACCGGGTCCGGACGACGGTCCGCGCGCTGCGCCGGGAAGGCGAGGTTCGCGCCGCCATCGCCCGCCAGGTGGACGCGGAGGACCGCCTGTCCTTCTTCGCCGCCGACCTCCTGAAGGACGAGGGGTGGGAGCAGGCGGCGGACGGAGCGGACTTCATCCTGCACGTCGCCTCGCCCATGGGCGTGGGCGAGTTCAAGGACCAGGACCTCATCCGCCCGGCCCGCGAGGGCACCCTGCGCGTGCTGAAGGCCGGTGCGAAGGCGGGCGTGAAGCGCGTGGTGGTGACGTCGTCGCTGCTGGCCGCGCTGCCACCGGCGCGCGAGTCGGGCCGGACGCCGACGGATGAGACGGTGTGGACGGACCTGACCGGCAAGGGCGTGAATCACTACACGCACTCGAAGACGCTGGCCGAGCAGGCTGCCTGGGACTTCGCGCGGCAGTCAGGGGGGCCGATGACGCTGACCACGGTGCTGCCCGGCATGATTCAAGGGCCTGTCCTCGGGAAGGATCTAGGCGGCTCCATCGAGATGATGGCGCGGATGCTGCGCGGAGAGTTCTCCCGCCTTCCGAGGCTCGGGTTCAGCGTGGTGGATGTCAGAGACCTCGTGGACCTGCACCTGCTGGCGATGCGGACGCCCGAGGCGGCGGGCCACCGGTTCGCCGGGACGAGCGACTTCCTGTGGATGACCGACATGGCCCGTATGCTGCGCGAGCGGCTGGGCGCCCGCGCGGCGAAGGTGCCGACGGGCCTGGCACCGGACTTCCTGGTGCGCGTGGGGGCGCTGTTCAACCCGGAGATGCGTCAGCTGACTGGAAGCCTGGGCAGACGCAATGAGTTCAGCACCGCGAAGGCCGAGCGGATGCTGGGCTGGCGCGCGCGCCCGGCGGCGGAGTCGATTGTCGACTGCGCGGAGAGCCTGGTGCGAGAGGGGCTCGTGTAACGGGAGCCGCTACCCACGGGCCGGCTTCCGTCCGCCGCGCTTCACCGGGGGCGCCGGGGCCTCCACAGGCGGCGGGGATGCGGAGTCCTGCGCGGAGTAGCTGCGGGCCTCGGCGAGCAGCCACTCGCGGAACGCGGCGAGTCCCGCGTGGTCGTCCGAGCGCTGCGGATACACGAGGTAGTGCGCGCGGTCTGTCTTCAGGCACTCGGTGAAGAGCGGCACGAGCAGCCCCGCCTTCACCAGCGGGCGAATCAGCGTCAGCCGGCCCAGCGCGATGCCGAGCCCCTCTACCGCGGCGCGGTTCAGCGTCTCCGTGTCGTCGAAGTTGGCGACGAAGCGGCGGGGTGGGGTGCCGCCGAAGCGCTCGAACCACGGGCTCCAGGTGGCGGTGGAGCCCAGCAGCGGAAAGCGCTCCAGGGTCCGCAGGGTGGGGCGCCCCAGCCGCTCGAGGAGCGCCGGGCTCGCCGATGGGGTGACCCAGTCGTCGAACAGGTGGACGGTGCGCAGCCCCGGCCAGGGCCCACGGCCGAAGCGCAGTCCGGCATCGATGTCCGTCTCCTTCTCGAAGTCCACCACCTCCACGGTCGACTGCAGGTTGATTTCGAGCCGTGGATGGAGGGCGACGAAGCCCGGCAGGCGCGGCACGACCCAGCTCGTCGCGAGCGAGGGCAGCAGCGTGAGCGTCAGCACGTCATCGCGCCGGGCGCGGTACGGACGCATGGCGTGCTCAATCGCATCGAGGTGCTCGGCGACGTGCTCGAAGAGTCGCCGGCCGTCGGCGGTCAGCTCGACGCCGCGCGCGTTGCGCACGAAGAGGCGCTGGTCGAGCTGCTCCTCCAGGCCTCGAATCTGGTGGCTCAGCGCGCTGACGGTGAGGTGCAGCGACTTCGCCGCGCGCGACAGGTTGCCGTGGCGGGCGGCACTGACGAAGCCCTGCAGGGCGTACAAGGACGGGCGGGACATCGCGGTCAGCACCTTGAGGAAAGTTCAAAGCAGGGTTGCAAAATCATCGCTTTTTCCCCGGGGAGCATGTCCGTACCTTGAGGACAGTTCAACGAAGCGCCTGGGGAGGCAGCACATGAGCATCTACAAGGGCCTGTTGATGTTGGAGGGTTATCTGACCACTGTCGAGCGCGTCGACGACGAGCCGAGGGGCCGCGGCGCCGGGGCGGCGGAGCCCCGCCCCACGGGTGGCAGGCGGGCGGCCGCACCGCGCGCCGTGCCGGAATCGGAGCCGGTCAGCGCGGAGACGGGTTGCCTGGCCGGAGGTTGCTGCTGAGGGATTGCTTCACCGCGACGATGTCAGGAGGCATGCCGAGCTTCGGCACGGGCGCCTCCCGTCTTCGCGGCAAAGCGCGGTGTCGCCTCCCCTGCGTGGGTCTACCCGGAGGAGAGGCGTCCGTCCGGTGACTCCCCGGTGATTGCCACGTGGATCCGCTGGCGCACCCGCTTGTAGAGCGCCAGCCGGCGTGTCCCGGGCGGCGCAACCCTTTCCTTCGCTGTTCGCAGCGCGGTGAAGAGTCGCCAGGAAACGTGGGTCTCCATCCACGCCAGGGAGGACCGGAGCTGCTCCAGCTCGGTGGCCTGCTGCTCGATTCGTGCGCGTGCCTGCTCCAGCTCGGTGGCCTGCTGCTCGATTCGTGCGCGTGCCTGCTCCAGCTCGGTGGCCTGCTGCTCGATTCGTGCGCGTGCCTGCTCCTGCTCGCCGCGAAGTTGCACGGCGTTGGCGGCCTCCGCTTCCAGGGCGGAACCCAGGGCTGCGTTACGCTGCTCTACCGCGGTGAGGTGGACCTGCCGCGCGTCGGCGAGCTGCTGCGCCTCCGTGAGCTGTTTCTCCAACTGGACCAGGCGGGCGGTATGGCGGGGGTCCACCGCCTCTGCGTATGCCCGTCCGGTGCGGCCGTAGGCGACCCGGGTCGTGTCACCCATCGCCGTTGCCCCCGCCTGGGCCTGCTCATACAGCGCGACCAGCTCCTCCGCGCGCCGGCTCAGCCGGTGGTCGCGCCAGACGCGGTCCGCGAGGGCCGCGACGTCCAGCCGCTCTGCCTCCTCGAAGAGGAGGTGGCCCAGCTCCTCGCGTGAGGGACGCGCGCGCGTGTGGCGGCCGGAGAAGTTGACGCGGGCCTGGGCGTCGAAGTGCTCCACGGACAGCAGGCCGTCGCAGCCGTGGAGGTCGTAGAGGAGGCTCGGCACCTGGAGGGCCGCCGCGAGCAGCGGCGTGCGCCCGATGCTCACCACCCGGTCGAAGTCCCGCAGCAGCTCCGGCGTTATCTCCGTGGAGTGATGGGGCAGGCCCAGGTGCGTCCACGAAACCCCCGGGCGCGCCGAGCACACCGCGTCCAGGTCTTCCGCCAGCCGCGTTTCCAGGTGGTTGCTCACCACCGCGATGCGCCGCGCCGGGCGCGCCCGTGCGGGGGCGGGCTTCTCCAGGCCGGTGTCATCGAACCAGTTGCGGCACAGCGAGATGGGCACCGCCGCGCCATAGGGAGTGGGCGTCAGCGCCTCGCGCACCTCCTCGGAGACGGCGAGCCCATGGGCCACGCCCGCCCAGACGATGGGCGCCCCTTCCAGGTCAGGCAGCACGCCCAGCGTGGAGTACACCACGGGGGCACGCAGCCGGAGCGCACCCAGGAAGTAGAGACAGGGCGCGTGGTGGACATGGAGCACCTCCGGATCGAAGGCCTCGAGCGCCGAGGCCTCCGCCGCCGTGAACACGGTGACGCCGCGGCGTCGGACCGCCTCGGCGATGGCTCCAGGACGGAAGGTGAAGAGAGCCACCTGGTGACCGGCCTGGGTCAGCGCGGTCGCCAGTTCCAGGCAGTACAGCTCGGAGCCCTGTCGCTGATCGAGTTGATGATTCGCGAGAAGAATGCGCATGGGACGATTGCGCCCCATGGTATGCCGGTCCGGCGCTTCTTGTGACCTCAAAGTAACAGAAGCTGGAAAGGTGTCGGCGGGTGGACCTGTCGGTTGCCCGCACGCCGAGGACTCCCCGCCCCTTCAGCCGGGGAGCCCTCGGGCAGCTCAGGCGGACAGCTTCGCGGTGAGATCGATGGAGGTGGGGCTCGCCGGCACGGCGAACGTCTTTCCAGCGGCCTTGCCGAAGTCGAGCGTCTTCAGGTCGACGGAGTACACGAGCATGTTGCCGTACATGCGCACGTTGAGGACGGTGTGGGTGAGGTCCTTCACCACGGCCCACTGCGTGTAGTCGGCCTCCTCCTTGCCTGTCTTCAGGCTGAGCGAGCGGCTGGTACCCAGCGGGATGTCGACGTCGTTGAGGATGTGGAACGCCAGGTTGCACGCGTCCGCCGCGTTCGCGGGAGTCTGGGCGAACTGCTTGAGGTAGGCGGCGCGCACGAAGCGCGCGGGCGGCGTCGAGTCACCGGGCAGGCCGCGCAGGCCGCTGCCATGTCCCGAGGGCGCGAAGGACTTGCCGCCCATCTCCACGGGCCGGGCATCCCACGGCGACAGATTCGAATAGCCGCCGAGGTTCTCGAGCTGCTGCGGGAAGGGCGGGTCGTTGGTGAGGACGGCCACGGGGTTGGAGTAGACGTTGGCCTTCCCGTCGATGAACTCCACGACGATGCTCTGGCCGCGGGCGTCGTGGATGGGGAAGTGCAGCGGCAGCATCCTGGCGAGCCAGGTGCCTTCCCAGACCTGCACCTGTCCGGTGGAGAGCGCGAGCCGCACCTCGTCCACGTCCTTGAAGTTGCCGAGCACCCACCCGGCGAAGTCCTCCAGGGCCAGGGCGAGAGAGGTGTTGGTGACCTTCTGGTAGGTGGAGCCGGGCAGCCAGAGACAGCCAATCGACAGCCCGTGGGTGTTCAGGCCATCCACCATCATGGGGAAGTCGGAGTACGCGGTGAGGCCGACGTACCCGTACTTCACCGTCCACGACAGCCCATTGAGGCCCGTCGGTGAGAGGGATTGGAACTTCGTACCGGGCGCGCGGACCAGGAGCATGGATTGAAGGTCCACGCCAAACTCCATGCTGCGGCCATTCACCGCGCTCTTGTCCGCGGCGGTGATGAGGAAGTCGGTGCACATGATGTGTAGGGCTCCTGCGTGGAGCCGACCTTCCCGCGGGGGCGGGGTCGTCCACGATGCCGGGGCCCTGTGCACGTGCCGCACCAGCTTCCCTGCCAGGGAGTGGCTCCAGGGAATTCGGGGCGTTGGCTGTTGGGCACGGCAGTGGACGGAAGGAGGCTGCGTCCTGCTGGGAAGCACCTGCGTCCCGTTGCCGCGTGACTATTCTTCTCCGCGTGAGGTGGACGTGACGAAGCAGGCGAAGCCGCGAAGCGGGAAGCGCTCCGACACCGCGTTGTTGATCATCGACGTCATCAACGACCTGGACTTTCCCGGGGGCGAGAAGGTCCTGCCGTGGGCCCTGAAGATGGTGGAGCGGCTGGGGCCCTTCGCCGCCCGGATGCGGAAGACGGGCGTGCCGGTCATCTACGTCAACGACAACTTCGGCTACTGGCGCAGCAACTTCAGCGACATCTACAAGCACTGTACGCATCCGGGCGTGCGGGGCCGCGACGTCGCGCGGGCCCTCAAGCCCGGGCCGGATGACTACTTCATCCTCAAGCCCAAGCACTCGGCGTTCTTCGCCACGTCGCTGGTGCCGCTGCTGGAGTACCTGGGCACGAAGAAGCTCATCCTCGCGGGGATGGCCACCAACCTCTGCATCTTCTTCAGCGCGCACGACGCGCACATGCACGAGTACAATCTCACCGTGCTGAGCGACTGTTGCGCCGCCGAGAGCGACGAGGACCACGACCTCGCGCTGTCACAGCTCCAGCGCTTCCTGCGCGTGCGCGTCTGCCGGAGCGACGAGCTGAAGCTGAGCGCGAAGCGGCGGCGCACGCCGGTGAAGCGCCCTCCTGACTCGAAGTGATGCAGGACGGGCCGCGCGGTCGCCTACACTCCCGGGGATGACGGAGCAGCAGAACGAGCTGACGCACCTCATGCAGAAGGTCAACGACCTTCACTACATCGAGACCTACGACCGGGTGGAGATGGCGGAGGCCGAGTACCTCGCGGTCCTGCGCAAGGCCCAGGACGGCAATGCCTCGCTGCTCGAGCGCATCCGGCAGCTCCTCTCTGAGGGCGTGAGCCTCGACTTCAAGACCATCAACGGCCACACGCCCCTGGCCGTCGCGGTGACCCACAACAATGTCGAGCTGATTCAGCTCCTGATGGAGCACGGTGCCGACATCCACGAGGTGGTGGGCTACGACACGCCGCTGCACCGGGCGGCGGAGTTCGGCGCCGACCGGGTGGTCCGGTTCCTCATCGAACAAGGAATGGACCCGCGAGGAAGGACTCCGGGAGGCAGGTCCGTCCTGTCGACAGCGCGCGGCTCGCGCCACAGCAAGAACGTCGTCCCCCTGCTGGTCGAGCTCCTGAAGAAGACGAAGTCGGAGCGGCCGCCGCCTCCGAAGAAGCTGAAGGAACTCTCCGAGGAGAGCGTCACCCGCTACCTGTCCGGCCCCGCGCCGGGGACGCTGGAGCCCCGTGAGTGGGAGGCGCTCCGGGCGTTCATGGACAGCGTCTTCGTGGAGGAGCACTCGGTCACCATCGACCAGCTCTACGAGAGCATCGAGGAGCACGGCGGTACGCGGCCCCATTTCGTCTTCGCCTGCATCGACCTCATCCGGCAGGTCTCGACGCGTGAGCCCAAGCCCAAGAAGGTGAAGAAGGTCTCCAAGAACGTCTACATCCACCATGGCGACCTGGAGGTGGATGGGAGTCTGAGCGTGGGCTCGCTGATGGTGACGGGCAGGCTGACGGTGAAGGGGAGTGCCGCGAACCGCCAGGGGCGCCAGTTGTTCGTGGGCGGCGACTTCGAGTGCGACACGCTCTACACGGAGGGGCCCGTGGTGATTGGAGGAGACCTCCGGGCCCGAGCCGTCGACGCCTACTACAACGACTACAGCCTGGAGGTGCGTGGCGTGCTGAAGGCCGACACGCTGACGGTGGAGCGTCATCAGGTGACGGCGGGCCGGTTCGACGTCAGGGAGCGAGTCGACAAGTAGCGTGGGAAACGATGGCGTGGGCTCCACCGATGCTGGGGTCCGCCGCCAGTCGCTACGACTCGCGAGTGGGCAGCCCCTCATCGAGGAACGACTTCAGCTCCGGGAGCACGCGCTCGGGGTGCTCCTGGTGCGGACTGTGCCCCGCGTCCACGCGCAGCAGCCGCGCCGTCGGAAACAGCCGCGCCGCCTCCTCCGCGAGCGACGGGGGCAGCACATCCTCCTTCTCACCCCACACGAGCAGCACCGGCGCCTTCACCTCGCCCAGCCGTTCACGCCGGTGGAACACAGGCCCCGTCATCGGCACCAGCGTGTTGAACGCCCGAGCCCCCGCGTCCCGGCCTTCCGGCACCGCGACCAGCTCATAGTCCAGCGCCCCCAGTCGCTCGCCCAGCGGCGTGGGAGGCGGCGGCATCAGCCGGGACCAGGCCCACGGCCCCAGCGAGCGTGCCAGCCGCTCCGGTCCGGCACGGAAGAACAGGCGCGCCTTGCGCACCATCTCCGGCCCCAGCCCCATCGCATCCACCAGCGCCAGCCGCTCCACCGGCACCCGGCCGCGCAGCGCCAGTTCCAGCCCCACCAGCCCGCCCAGCGAGTGGCCCACCACCGCCACCGGCCCCGTCCCCAGCTGAAGCAACAGCTCCTCCACCGGCTCCGTGAAGAAGCGCACCCCGTCCTCCGCCGACTCCAGCGCCCCCTCCGTCGCCGAGGACATCCCAAAACCGGGCAGGTCCACCGCCAGCACCCGGTGCCCCCGGGCCAGCGCCGTCAGATAGACGAACCAGGTGGACGCGGCCCCGCCGCGGCCATGCAGCAGCACCACCGTGCGGCCCTGGCCCCCCTCCAGCACCCGCAGGGCCCCGCCCCCCGGCAGCCAGCGCACCGTCGCCGTCACCGCCGGGGCCAGCTGTCCCAGCAGCCCCGCCTCGACGGCCCCCACCGCCGGAGCCTTCGCCGGGGCCTTCACGGCCGTCCCCCAGGACACGCGGGGCGGACCGGCTTCCACCGGGAGTGGAACGTCCGGGGGTGGGACGGCGCAGGGTGGGACATGGGAAAAGGGGCTCCAGCAGGGGCGGTCGGACGCGCAACTTACTGGAATGGCCGGGCTTCTGCGGTGTTGAGCCCGATACCCGGTAACCCCTAGGCTGCCGCCGCCAGTCCGACACGAGGCGACATTGAACACCGACATCCGCGCGCTCACCGAACGCGTGCAGCAGGAAAGCAGCTTCGTCGAGATCCTCAACCAGGAGACCGGCAAGGTCATCGTCGGCCAGCGCTACATGCTGGAGCGCATCCTCATCGGTCTGCTCTGCAACGGGCACGTGCTGCTCGAAGGTGTCCCCGGCCTCGCGAAGACGCTCACCGTGCGCACCGTGGCGGACGCGCTCAGCGCTACCTTCATGCGCATCCAGTTCACCCCGGACCTGCTGCCCGCGGACGTGGTGGGCACGATGATCTACAACCAGCAGGCCGCGAACTTCACCGTTCGCAAGGGCCCCATCTTCGCGAACATCGTCCTCGCGGACGAAATCAACCGCGCCCCCGCCAAGGTGCAGTCCGCCCTCCTGGAGGCCATGGCCGAGCGCCAGGTCACCATCGGCGACCAGTCCTTCGGTCTGCCCTCGCCGTTCCTCGTGCTGGCCACCCAGAACCCCATCGAGCAGGAAGGCACCTACCCGCTGCCCGAGGCGCAGGTGGACCGCTTCATGCTCAAGGTGAAGGTGGGCTACCCCACGCGCGACGAGGAGAAGGTCATCATGGACCGGATGTCCGGCGGCACGATGCCCCGGGCCCAGAAGGTCATCAACCTGGAGCACCTGGTCCGCGCCCGCGAGCTCGTCCACAGCATCTACATGGACGAGAAGGTGAAGGAGTACATCCTCAACGTGGTGTTCGCCACGCGTGAGCCCAACAAGTACGGCCTCAAGGACCTGGCGGACTACATCCAGTTCGGCGCCTCGCCGCGCGCCACCATCTCCCTCGCGCAGGCCGCGCGCGCCCACGCCTTCCTGCGCCACCGCGGCTTCGTCACCCCCGAGGACGTGAAGGCCATCGCCTTCGACGTGCTCCGCCACCGCATCGCCATGACGTACGAGGCGGAGGCGGAGGAGCTCACCACGGAGAAGATCATCCAGCGCGTGTTCGACCGCGTCGAAGTCCCCTGACGCACCCTCCCGAACCGCAGGCGCCCCCGTGCTTCCCAAGGACCTCATCCGCCGCATCCGCAAGCTGGAGATACGCACCCGCAAGGTGGTCTCCGACATGCTCGCGGGTCAGTACCACTCGGTCTTCAAGGGCCGCGGCATGGCCTTCTCCGAGGTGCGCCAGTACCAGCCCGGTGACGAGATTCGCATCATCGACTGGAACGTCACCGCGCGCATGAACGAGGCCTACGTCAAGGTCTTCACCGAGGAGCGCGAGCTGACGGTGATGCTCCTGGTGGACGTGTCCGCGTCCAAGGAGTTCGGCTCGAAGGACCGCACCAAGGCGGAGATTGCCGCCGAGGTCGCCGCGCAGATTGCCTTCAGCGCGATTGCGAACAACGACCGCGTGGGGCTCATCCTCTTCTCCGACCGGGTGGAGAAGGTGGTGCCGCCGCGCAAGGGCCGCACGCACGTGCTGCGGCTGGTGAGCGACATCCTGACCTTCAAGCCGCAGGGGAAGGGGACGGACCTGTCCGCGGGGCTCTCGTACCTGAGGCAGGTGGCGAAGCGGAAGGCCGTGACGTTCCTCATCTCCGACTTCCAGGCGCGCGACTACGAGAAGCCGCTGCGGCTGGTGGGGCGCAAGCACGACCTGGTGCCGGTGGTGGTGGAGGACCCGCTGGAGGAGGCCTTTCCGAGGCTGGGGCTGGTGGACATGGAGGACCCGGAGACGGGCGAGCGCTTCGTGGTGGACACCAGCGACCCGCGCGTGCGCGGCCGCTTCGCGCGCGCCATGCAGGTCGCGCGCGACGAGCGCCGCAAGCTGTTCAAGAAGCTGGAGCTGGACCACGTGGAGCTGCGGGCGGGCGATGACCACGGCAAGGCGCTCGCGCAGTTCTTCCGCGCGCGGGCCCGGAGGATGGCGGCGTGACGCGGCTCCTTCCCGTGCTGGCCCTGTTGCTGGTGGGCGCGCTCCCGTCATGGGTGGCGGCGGCGCCGCAGCCTCCCGGTGCGCCCGCAGCCGAGACGGTGCAGCCGCAGAACGTCTCCGCGCGCGTGGAGCCGAGGCAGGTGCGCATCGGCGACCCCTTCCTCTACGAGGTGGTCATCACCCACCCGAAGGAGCACCGCTACGAACTGGTGCTGCCCAAGGAGACGGGCGACTTCGAGGTGCTGGACCAGACGCGCCAGCGCAAGGACGGGCCGGACTCGGCCACCACCACCATTGGCGTGCGCATGTCCGCCTTCTCGCTGGGGCTGGTGCAGGTGCCGGCGCTGACCTTCGACGTGGCCACGCCGGACGGCCCGAAGAAGTTCTCCCTGCCGGGCCGCGAGGTGGAGGTGACGTCCACGCTGCCGCCGGACGCGGACGGGCAGGGCGCGGACCTCTTCGACTACCAGCCGCCGCAGGAGGTGCCCATCCGCTCGTGGCGCCTGGTGCTGGCGGTGCTGGGCACCCTGGCCGCGGGCCTGCTGGCGTGGGCGCTGTATCGCTGGTGGAAGAACCGCCCGAAGCACGTGGTGGTGGTGCCGCAGCAGCCCCTGGACGTGCGCACGCGCAAGGCGCTGGACGCGCTCAAGGCGGAGGACCTGCCCGCGCGCGGCCACGCGAAGGACTTCTACTTCCGGCTCTCCGAAATCGTCCGTGGCTACCTCGGTGAGCGCTACGGCTTCGAGGCGCTGGAGTGCACCAGTTCGGAGCTGATGGCCTCGCTGCGCCGCCTGCCCACGCCCGGCCTCCCCGAGGACGCGCTGATGCGCTTCGTGTCCGAGTCGGACATGGTGAAGTACGCGCGCGCGGAGTCCTCGCCCGAGTCCTGCCGCGACGCGCTCGCCTTCGGCTACGCGCTCATCGACAAGACGTACGTTCCGCCCCCGCCCCAGGCTCCCGCCAATGCCGCCGCTCCCCACGTTCAATAACCCCGAGGCGCTCTGGGGGCTGCTGCTCGTGCCGCTGCTGCTGGTGCAGGCGTGGCGGGAGCGGCGCGCCCGCGCCACGCTGAGCTTCTCCGCCGCGCACGTCTTCGCCCGCAACGGCAAGGGGCTGCGCACGTACCTGCTGCCCCTGCTCCCGCTCTTGCGCGCGGTGGCGGTGGCCGCCGCCATCTTCGCCATCGCCCGGCCCCAGGCGCGCGACTCGCGCGTGCGCGACTTGTCGGTGGAGGGCATCGACATCGTGGTGGCGCTGGACTTGTCCACCTCCATGGAGGCCGGAGACTTCCGCCCGCAGAACCGTCTGCACGTGGCGAAGGAAGTGCTCAGCGAGTTCATCGCCAACCGCGTGAATGACCGCATCGGCCTGGTGGTGTTCGCGGGCGCGGCCTACACGCAGGCGCCGCTGACGCTGGACTACGGCGTGCTGAAGGAGGTCATCAAGCAGCTGCGCACGCGCGTGCTGGAGGACGGCACGGCCATTGGCGACGCGCTGGCCACGTCGCTCAACCGCCTGCGCGACTCGGAGGCGAAGAGCCGCGTGGTGGTGCTGATTACGGACGGCGACAACAACGCCGGGAAGATCAGCCCCATGGACTCGGCCAACATGGCCCACTCGCTCAAGGTGCCCATCTACACGATTCTGGTGGGCAAGGGCGGCAAGGTGCCCTTCCCGCAGGGCACGGACCTGTTCGGCAACACCGTGTGGCGCGAGACGGAGATTCCCATCAACCCGGAGCTGATGCAGGACATCGCGGACCGCACCGGCGGCGAGTACTACCGCGCCACGGACCCGGAGGGCCTGCGCGCGGGCCTGCAGAAGGTGCTCGACTCGTTGGAGCGCTCGAAGCTGATGGAGGGCGGCGCCAGCGCCACCTACCGCGAGGAGTTCCATCCGTTCCTGCTGGCCGCCTTCGGCCTCGCCGCGCTGGAGCTGCTCCTGCGCGCCTCCTTCCTGAGGGTCTTCCCGTGACGCCCGTGGAACCCTGGCGCTTCACGCTGCTCGGCTACCAGGTGGGGCTTGCCCAGCCCTTCTTCCTGTTGCTGATGCTGCTGGGCGTGCTGCTGGGAATGCTCGCGCTGGTGGGCGCGCTGCGGCGCCGCTCGCGCGTGCGCGCGCTGCTCAACGAACGCCACGCGGAGCGCTTCACGCCGGGCGTCTCGGTGTGGCGGCCGGCGGTGCAGAGCGGCATGTACGGGCTGGGGTTGGCGCTCTTCGGCTTCGCGCTCGCACAGCCGCAGTGTGGCACCAAGAGCGAGCTGACGAAGCGCCGCGGCATCGACGTGGTGGTGGCGCTGGATGCGTCCAAGTCCATGCTCGCGCGCGACGTGCAGCCCAGCCGCCTGGAGCGCGCGAAGCTGGAGCTGACGACGCTGCTGGATGAGCTGAAGGGCGACCGCGTGGGTCTGGTGGTGTTCGCGGGCGATGCGTTCATCCAGTCGCCGCTGACGTCGGACTACTCGGCGGTGAAGCTGTTCCTGCGCGCGGTGGACCCGGAGGTGATGCCCCAGGGCGGCACCAACGTGGGCGCGGCGCTGAAGCTGTCGAAGCAGGTGCTGGACAACGCGGACCGCGGCTCGAAGGAGCGCGTGGTGGTGCTGCTGTCGGACGGTGAGGACCTCTTCGGCGAGGTGGCCGAGGCCACCGAGGCGCTGAAGGAAGCGAATGTCCCGGTGCTGGCGGTGGGCGTCGGCTCCGAGTCCGGTGAGCCCATTCCCGTCTACGACAGGCGCGGCGAGTTCGTGGACTACAAGAAGGACGCGGCCGGCGAGACGGTGATTACGCGGCTGGACCGCGCGGGCCTGACGACCATCGCCGAGGGCTCTGGCGGAGCCTTCTTCTACCAGCCGCGCGGTGTGGCCATGGCGCAGGTGGTGGAGCGCATCGACCAGATGCAGAAGAGCGAACTGGAGAGCCGGGTGACGGTCCGCTACGACGAGCGCTTCCAGTCCTTCGCCATTCCGGGGCTGGCGCTGCTCGCGCTGGGCATGTTGCTGCTGCCGTCCTCGCGCCGGAGGTCCTCGCCGTGAGCGCGCGTCTGGAGTTTCCGAGCCGAGCGAGCCGCGCGAGCCGCGCCGCGCGCCTGCTGACCTGGACGCTGGTGGTGGCGCTCGCGCTGCCGACATCCGCGGGAGCGGCGGGGCCGCTGGAGAAGGACCACCCGCTGGTGGAGCAGGGCCGCGAGGCGTACGCGGCGGGCCGCTTCGAGGACGCGCTGGCGGCCTTCGAGGCGGCGAAGAAGGAGCGGCCCAATGACCCGGCGGTGGACTTCAACCGCGCGGACGCGCTGGCGAAGCTGGGCCGCATCCCCGAGGCGCAGGAGGCCTTCCGCGGGGTGACGGAGTCCAACCGTCCCGACCTGCGGCAGAAGGCCTGGTACAACCTGGGCAACCTGCACGCGACGACGGGAGACCGGCAGGAGGCGCTGAAGTCCTACCGGCGCGCGCTGACGTTGGACCCGCAGGACGTGCAGGCCCGGCACAACTACGAGGTGGTGCTGCGCAACCTGCCGCCCCCGCAGCAGAACCAGCCCGACGGCGGCGCGGATGGTGGCGCCGACGGAGGCAGTGACGGCGGGCGCCCGGATGCGGGCGCGGATGGCGGCACGCGCGGCGATGGCGGCACCCCGCAGGACGGGGGCATGGATGGTGGCGCGGACGGCGGCGCGGATGGTGGCCAGGGCGACGGCGGCAGTGACGGCGGCGCGGATGGTGGCCAGGGTGACGGCGGCAGTGACGGCGGCGCGGATGGTGGCGCGGACGGCGGGCAGCAGGGTCCGCAGCAGAAGGGCGACGGCGGTGCCGACGGCGGCGCGGATGGTGGGCAGGACGACGGTGAGGGTGAATCGAAGGACGGTGGCAGTGACGGGGGCAGCGCGGGAGAAGAGGACGCGGAGGAGTCCCGTGATGGCGGGGCGAGCCCGACGGACGTCGATCGGCAGGAGGCGGAGCGCCTGCTGGATGCGATGAAGCAGAACGAGAAGAATCTCCAGCTCTGGCGTTTCCAGCAGAAGAAGAAGCAGAGGAAGCCCAATGAGAAGGACTGGTAGCGCCCGCGGGGCCCTGCTGGCCGTGCTCGCCCTGCTGGCCACCGCGCCGGCCTGGGCGAACGACGACCTGGATTTCTACCAGACGGTGGACCGCGAGGAGGTGGGCAGCCAGGACACCTTCCGGCTCACGGTGGTGGTGGTGGACGCGCCGCCCAACGCGCAGATGCAGCTGCCGGAGTCGGACGACTTCGAGGTCCTCTCCAGCTCGCGCAGCAGCCAGCGCTCCATCTCCCTGTCCGGCGGCGGCCCGGCCGTCATCCAGGACGTCACCCGGTACGTGCTGGTGATGCGGGCCAATCGCGCCGGGCGGCTGAAGATTCCGCCCTCGCAAATCACGGTGCGCGGGAAGACGTACCGCACGCAGCCGGTGGAGCTGTCGGTGAGGACGGGCCGGCTGGGCTCGCCTCCTTCGGGCAGCTCCGGAGGCTCGTTGCCGGACCCGTTCGCCAGCGCGCCCTCGCAGCAGCGGCAAGACCCGTTCGGCGAGGAGCTGGATGCGGACGAGCCCACGATTCCGCGCGGGGACTCGGACCTGTTCCTGCGCGCGAGCCTGGACCGCGACGAGGTGTACGTCGGCGAGCAGGTGACGCTGTCGCTCTACATCTACTCGCGAGTGGACCTGTCGAGCGTGGACTCCGTCACCATGCCCAAGCTGGAGGGCTTCTGGACGGAGGAGGTGGAGAGCCCCACGCAGCTGTCCGGCGAGCAGAAGATTGTCGACGGCATTCCCTACCGCGCCTACCTGCTGCGCCGCCGCGCGCTCTTCCCGGTGAAGCCCGGCACGCTGTCCATCACCGCCGCGGAGGCGGACATCACCACCGGCTTCCTCTTCGCGGGCCACCGCGTGCACCGCGTCTCCAACGCGCTGAAGGTGAAGGTGCGGCCGCTGCCGCCGGGCGCGCCCCCGGGCATGGCCAACGCGCAGGTGGGCAGCTGGCGGCTGTCCATGGACGTGTCGCAGACGCGCGTGGAACTGGGCCAGCCCGTCACGGTGAAGGTCATCCTGGAGGGCGTGGGCAACGTGAAGAACGTCACCCCGCCGAAGCTCACTGGCCCCGCGGCGCTCAAGATTTACGACCCCACCACGACGGACAAGGTGGCGCCCCAGCGCAACCGCGTGCAGGGGCGCCGCGTGGTGGAGTACCTGGTGATGCCGCAGCGCACGGGCACCTTCACGCTGCCCGCGCTGGAGTTCCCCTACTTCGACCCTCGCGAGCAGTCCTACGAGGTCGCCCGCACGGACGCGGTGACGATTACGGTGGAGGCGGGCGCGGGCGGTGTGTCGGCGCTGCCCTCGTCGCCGTCGCACGTGGCGGACGCGGCCAACGAGCAGAAGAACGTGCTGACGGCGGGCGGGCTGCGGCCGGTGCGCTACCAGGCGAAGTTCGTGGCCCCGTCCGAGCCCCCGTGGAAGCGCGGCTTCTTCGTGCCGGCGGTGCTGGCGCCGCTGGGGCTCTTGCTGGGCGTGGCGCTCATCGGCGGGGTGCGCGGCAGGCTGGCCACCCGCACGGAGGCGGACCGCGGCCGGCAGCAGGCGAAGGCCGCGCGCAAGCGGCTGGCGGCGGCGGAGAAGCTGCAGGGCGGCACCAACGTGGGGGCCTTCTACGCGGAGGTGGAGAAGGCGCTGCACGGCTTCCTGGAGGCGCGGCTGGGCGTGCCGGTGGGCGGCCTCACCCGCGAGGTGCTCGCCGAGCGGCTGACGGCGGCGGGCGCGGACGCGGAGCGGCGCTCGCGGGTGCTCTTCGTGCTGGAGGCGTGTGACCTCGGCCGCTACGGCGGCGGCGGCAACCCGGCGGAGCGGCAGAAGGTGATGGATACCGCGATGGCGGCCATGGAGGGCTGGGCGTGAGCGGCTACTACACGCCGGAAGAGGCGCAGGACGTCTTCCTCAAGGCCAACGAGGCGTACGCGCGCGAGGACTACGCGGCGGCGCAGCAGGGCTACGAGAAGCTCCTGTCCCACGGCCACGGCGGACCGGACGTGCTCTACAACCTGGGCACCTCGCACCTGGCGCGGGGAGACCTGGGCCGGGCGGTGCTGGCGCTGGAGCAGGCGAAGAAGGAGGGTGGCCGCGCGCCGGACCTGGAGGCCAACCTGGCCGTGGCCCGCGCGCGCCAGGTGGACAAGGTGGTGGGCGCCACGGCGGAGGAGGAGTTCCTCCCGCGCGTGACGGCGGCCACGGACGGCACGGTGGTGGCGTGGACCTTCCTGGGCACCTGGGTGGCGGCGTTCGCCCTGGTGCTGCTGTGGCGCGCGCTGCGCCCGGGCCGGCGCACGGCGGTGGGCATCATGTCCGCGCTGCTCTTCACGGTGGCGGTGCCCTCCGGGCTCTTGCTGGCCGCGCACGCGTGGGTGGACGAGACGGTGCACGAGGCCGTCGTCCTCGCCCCCACGCTGGTGGCGCGCGAGCTGCCCCAGGCTGGCGCCCGCTCCATCTTCGAGGTCCACGCCGGCCTCAAGGTTCGGCTGCTGGAGGAGACGGGCCGCTTCGTCCGCATCCGCCTTCCCAATGGCCTGGAGGGCTGGGCCGAGCGCGAAGGCGTGGCGGAAATCTGAAGTCCGGGCGGACCCGCGCCTTCGGGCGCGGCGGGGCGTGGAAGGGCGCGCTGTCCCGCAGCTAGACTCGGGCGGAGGGAAGGCGACTTCTTCCTGGAGGTCGTGGCTCCGTGTTCGAGGTCGAGGCGCGCGTCGGCAAGAATCGGCTGGTGGTGCGTATCTGGGGAGACGTCGAGGACGCGGAGGCTCGCCGGATTGGCGACGCCGCGGTGGCCGCCATCGACCGGCTGCGGCCGGGGCTCGACATGGTGTCGGACCTCAGCGGCCTGACGGCGGTGCCTCCGGAGGGACTGGCCCAACTGCGACGCATCGTCGAGGCGGCGCGGGCGCGGGGCTTCCGCCGGGTGGTGCGCGTGGTGGGGCGCTCGACGGCGGCGGCCCTCCAGTTCGAGCGCATCAGCCGCGCCATCGGCCATGAGGCGCACCTGGCCTTCTCACTGGAGGAGGCCGAGCGGCTGCTGGACGGCGGCTGGTCCGCCTGAGGGCGGAGGCTGTCAGCTCCGCCGGCCCATGAGGCGCGCGAAGAGGCCGCGTTTGGGCTCCTGGCTCTCGCCCGCGGCGGCCGCCATGAGGCCCGTCACCTTGAGCAGGTTCTGCTGGAAGACGGCATTGCCCGGCTCCAGCTCCACGGCGCGCTCCAGCAGGGCCGCCGCGGTCCTGTAGTCCTTGCGCTGGTGGACCAGGATGAGGGCCAGCTTGCTGTGGAGCACCGCGGCCTCGGGCACGCGGTCGATGGCGCGCGTGAGCACCTCGATGGCGCGCTCCACCTGGCCCTCGCGCTCCAGCCGCACCGCGCGCTGGAGGAAGTCCTCAGCCGTGGCCGGCTCGTTGCCCCGGGGGCGGGGCCGGGGCGGGGGCACGGTGGCGCGGGGCGGCGGAGGCGTCGCCGCGAGGGGCGCTGGAGGGAGCGGCGGGGGATACGCGAGGCCGGGCCGGGACGGCGGGCCCGACAGGTCCGGTATCACCGCCAGGGTAGGGAGAGGGCGAGGGGCGGGCTCCTCGTCCCCGAGCGCCATGGGCTCCGGCACCAGGAAGTCGTTGCCATCCAGCACCGGCAGCTCCTCCGCGAGCATGTGCAGGCCGGGGGCGCCGGGCACCCGGTGCAGCTCCACCACACCGCGCTCCAGCAGGGCCTTGAGGACGACCTTCACCTCGATTTCGGGCAGCTTCGCCGCGCGCGCCAGCTCTGGCACCGGCTGGACGCCGTCGATGAAGGACGCGATGTGCGCCTCGAACGGGTGGAGCGGCTGCAGGGCGATGTCCAGCCCGCCGCGCAGGTGCGGCACCGTGTGCGCGTCCATGGGCACGGTGAAGCGCGCCGTGGCGAGGTCATGCGGCGTGGGCTGCTGGAGTGGCGGCAGCGGCACCTCCAGCGTCCGCGAGCGCTGGAGCGGCGACAACAGCGCCCGGACGATGGTGGGCTCGTGGGCGACGTACTCGCCACTGGCCTGCTCCGCGTCCAGCAGCAGCCCGCAGTGCGTGCACTGGAAGTCGGCCTCGCCCACCGGGCCCTGGCACTCCGGACATTCGAGCTTTGCGGCCATTTCCGACCCATCATAACGCCGGGTGGGCGGGAGCGCCGTGACACCCGGGCGTCGCATGTGGGCTTCACCCGCCTGTCAGTCCGGCTAATCAGCAGGCGTGCGGGAGCCGGGTGGGGTGGGGGCGTGGGAAGTGAGGCAACCGCACGGGGCAGGGCTTACGTAAGGGCGATGCGGGGTGCACCCGACAATCGACGCAACCACCCTGTTGCGAGGGGGGCTCGCGGGGCTATACCGCGCGCCGCAGGTGGCACCGGCATCGGGGGTTGATGCACGGGCCCGCGAGCTGTCCCGCAGTGGTCTCGAGTCGCACCCGGAGAACCATGGCTGGCAATTCCCAGGCACCCTTCCACATCCTGCTCGTCGAGGATGAACCGGTCATCCGGGAGCTGGTGCGCTCGATGTTGAGCGATGGCACCGTGGACGTGGTGTGCGCGGCCAACGGGCTGGAGGGGCTGAAGCTCGCGCGCAGCCAGACGTTCCACCTCATCCTGATGGACGTGGTGCTGCCGCAGCTCGACGGCATCTCCGTGTGCCGCATCCTCAAGAGCGACCCGGTGACGGCCGAGGTGCCGCTCTACATGCTCACGGCGAAGGCGAAGAAGTCCGACATGGAGAGCGCCACGCTGGCCGGTGCGGACGGCTACATCCACAAGCCCTTCCGTGGCGCGGAGCTGATGGCGCTGGTGGAGCGGCTGCGCGCGGGCCCGCTGAAGACCGAGCCCGCCTGAGCCGCTCGCGAGCCTTCAGGGCAGGCGCGGGTGGAGGAAGCGCGCCAGGGCGAGGAAGTCGTCCCAGTCCAGCTCACCGAACTCCAGTGCCACGCCATCCACCTCACGGCGGCGGATGGTGCAGGTGGTGACGATTTCGCGGTCCCCCGGCAGGGGCACGGCGATGGTGAGTTGCTGAAGGCTGTCCGCCGCGTGCGCCTGGAGGAACAGGCCGGCCATGGACACGTCGCGCGCCTGCACCGTCACCGTCCGGCCCGACAGGTGCACCTTCACGGTGAGCTGCGCCTCGACGCGCGGATGGAAGCGTTCGACTGCCTTGGGGTTGCCAGTGGGAGTCATCACCGGTGCAGCTCCTCTTCGTGCGACAGGGTGCGACAACTCTGAGGCACGGGGACGCAGAGGCAAGTTTCCGTCCGTCCCGTCCGTCCCGCTGGACGGACCCTGCTCCCGCTCCGCGGAGGGCCCCGTCCCCTGGCGTCCGGGCCATGTGCTCGGGATTGCTGGAGTTGTGTCCTGGCATGCCGGCTGAAGAAGGCCTCCCGCAACCCGCCGCAGGAGGCTGCCCTTGGACAACGACAACCGGATTCCCTCGCTGACCGTCACCCACAACGTTGCGCGGCAGACGCCGAAGAACGAATTCGGGACGGTGCTGGCGCGTGCGGCGCAGGAGGTGGTGCGCTCGGGCGCGGGCCTCGTGGGGGGAATGATTCCGGCGGGCCCCATCGTCAGCGCGGCCGTCTCCAGCACCAAGGCGGTGGTGTCGACGGTGGCTTCCACCGGCGGGTCCAGCACCACGGTGCCGGTGGCGGGGGGCAGCACAGGTGGCGCGGCGGGCAGCGTGGGCGCGGCGACGGGCAACGGGGACGCGTGGGACTTGCTGGAGGCGCAGCGGGCGCTCAGCGCGGACGGCCAGAAGTTCAACATGGCCTACCTGGCGCTCCAGAACGAGATGCAGAAGGAGAGCCGCGAGCACAACGCCATCTCCAACATCATGAAGGTCCGCCACGACTCCGCGAAAGCGGCCATCAACAACATCCGCTGAGGAGTGGGGCGAGCCATGGCCATGGACAAGTTGAGCCCGGTGGGCGGAGCGGGCGTGTCGCCCTCGGTAGAGCCCGCGCGGGAGCGGTTCGGCAAGGTGCTGGAAGAGGCGAAGGGTCCCGCTCGGGGCGCCGGGTTGCCGGTGGCCACGGAAGGGCCGCCCCAAAGCGCGCGGACAGAAGCCCCGCGAGGGCCCGGTAGGGCGGAGGCGGTGGGACGGGCCTCGCCGGGCTGTGCGGAGGTGAAGCCGGGCGCGTCGCGGGTGGACTCGGTGCAGGCGGCGCGCGAGCAGCAGGCGGCGCAGGTGCTGGACAGGGTGGGGCAGGCGCAGAAGCGGCTGGACCACATCCTCAAGCTCGCGGAGTCCGGCCGCACCTTCAGGCCCGCGGAGTTGCTGGCGCTGCAGGCCCACGTCTACCGGGCGAGCCAGGAGCTCGACCTTGCCGGAAAGGTCGTCGAGAAGGCGACCGGCGGCGTCAAGCAGGTCCTGCAAACGCAGGTTTGAGGAGCCCCCATCATGCGATTCCCTCCCCGACGCTGTCTCATCTTCCTCCTGCTCCTGTGCGTCACCGCGTGCCGGGAGCGCATCCAGCACGGCCTGGACGAGCGGCAGGCCAACGAGCTGCAGGCGGTGCTCATCGAGCGCGGGCTCGACGCGCGCAAGGTGCCGGAGTCCGGCAAGAAGCCGACCTGGTCCATCGAAGTCACCGACGAACACTCCTCGGACGCGGTGCGCATCCTCGCGGAGCTGGGGCTCCCGAGGCCCGCGGAGGAGGTGGGGTGCGACGTCTTCGGGGGCGGAGGGCTGATGCGCACACCGGTGGAAGAGGGGGTTTGCCGGGTGCGCGTGCTGGAGCGGGGGCTGGAGAAGACGCTGCAGACGGTGGAGGGCGTGCTGCTGGCGCGAGTCCACCTGGTGGTGCCCGCGCCGCCAAGGCCCGGTCAGGCCTCCACGCCCTCGAAGGCGTCGGCCATGCTGCGCGTGGCCCCGGGAACCGCGGCGAGGGTGCGGAAGTCCTCGGAGACGTTGCGGTCCCTCATCGCGGGAGGCGTGGAAGGGCTGTCGCCGGACGCGGTGTCACTGCTGGTGGACGAGGTCTCCACGCGGGTGGAGGTACCGGTGGGAGGGGGCGTGTCGCTCCTGACGAGGCTCCGCGCGCTGCTCGCGGTGCTCGGCGTGGTGGTGACGGGGCTAGCGGTGGCGCTGGTGCTGGTGACGCTGCGGATGCGCCACTACCGGGACAGGGCTTCGACAGTGGCCGCTCCGCCATCGCCCGCGCGGCCGGTGCTGACACCGGGCGCGGCGCGCAAGGTGGCGTGAGAGGCCAGGGGAGGACGTCACCATGGAAGCGACACGTGTGGGTCGGGCCGCCCGGCCGAACAAGAGGGCGAAGCCGCCGGTGCAGGCTCCCGCGCGGGAGGAGCCGCCGCCTCAGGCCATGCCGCTTCCGCCGCTGGCCCTTCCGCTGGAGCGCTACGCGCTCGTGGCGTGGGTGCTCGGACGCGAGCGGGCGGCGGAGCTGTTGAGCGGGCTGGGCGTGCGCGAGGCGGAGCGCGCGAAGGAGCACCTGCTGCGCCTCGCGGGGATGCCGTCGGCGCAGCGGCAGGCGAAGGTCGCGGTGGAGTTCGGAGAGCGCGCTGACGCCGCCGGGAGGCTGAAGGCGCTGATGGAAGAGGCGTCGGAGCCGCTGCGGCGGGAAATCTTCCGGCGCCTTCCGCCCTACCACCGGAGCCTGTTCGCCGGACGTCAGGTGGAGCCTGGGGAACAGACGCCGTCCGCCCTGGGAGCCCTGGCCGAGCGGCTCATCCGCGAGGCCACGCGCTGAGCCTTTCCGCGGAGCCGTCCCGGCCCGCGTACCCGGCATCCCGCATCCGGATGCCACGTCTCTTCAACCCCACGACTTCACGGGCGCGGCACCTGGCGGGTGCCGTGCACGGGTGGGGAGTGTCCCAACACCGCCAGGGAGCTTTCGATGAACACCGATGTCGAGCAGTCCGCCACCCGGAAGGTCCGCCCGCTGCGAGGGCTGGGCTCGCGCCGGTTGACCCGCGCGCACGTCGCGCTCTCGGAGCGGCCCCGGGTCGCGGAGCTCGGCCGGGAAGCGCTGGGAGTGGTGGCGGACGTGTTGTCCCGGGAGCTGGATTGTCCGGTGAAGGCGGAGGCGCGGCTCCTGGAGGCCGCCATCTCTCCAGCGAAGGGGCTGGCGCAGCCGGCGGTGTTCGCGCTGCTGGAGCTGTCGGCGGTGGGCGGGACGGGCGTGCTGGAACTGGAGCCGGCGCTCGCCTTCGCCGCGCTGGAGCGCATCGCTGGCGCGGGGCAGCGGCCGGGTGTGGTGACGGAGTTGGCGCGGCTGGAGGAGGCGACGCTGGCCTACCTGCTGCTGCTGGCGCTCTCCGCGGTGCGCTCCCAGGGAGTGCTGAACCCGAAGCTGGGGCCGCGACTGTCGGGCGTGACGATGCGGCGGGCGGACGTGGTGGCGCGGCTGGATGGGCGGCAGTCGCTGGTGGCCATCGAGCTGTCGCTGACGGTGGGGCCGGTGAGCGCGGGGGCGCGCCTGCTGCTGCCGGCCCCGGTGCTCCAGACGGTGTTCCAGGAGCTGCCCGTGGAGCGCGGGCCGGGCATTGCGCCGGAGGTGCTCGCGGCGTCGCTGGAGGCGCGGTGCCTCATCGGTCAGACGCCGCTGCCGGCCATGGCGCTGGAGTCGCTCGCGGTGGGGGACGTCGTCCTCTTCGAGGGGGTGCGCCGCGAGGGCGGATGCCTCCTGGGGAAGGGCCGGCTCGTCACCCGTGGCTTCGCGCTGGTGGGGAACTTCCTCGCCGAGGGCTTTTCGCTGACGCGCGCGCACGGAAGCGCGCATTCCCAGGAGTCGGACATGGTGGACCTGAAGGAGCTTCGCGAGGGCATGCCCCCGCTGCCGGTGGACGTGGAAATCGAGCTGACGCGGGTGATGGTGCCGCTGTCGGAGCTGGCGGCGCTGAAGCCGGGCGCGCTGCTGCCGCTGCACATCAGCGCCAACGAGCCGGTGCTGCTGCGCGTGGGCGACCGTGCGGTGGCTCGCGCCGAGCTCGTGGAAATCGAGGGCGAGGTCGGAGCCCGGGTCCTGGCGTTGCTGCCATGAGGCCACCCATGAACAGCCTCCTCTCATCCATGTCTCCCCGTGCGCGCCTGCTGGCGGCGGGGGCCCTCTTGCTCGGGCTGGCGGCGCTCGGGCCGCTGGGGGGACTGTCCATGACCTCCGCCGCACGGGGGCTGCTGGGCGCGCTGGCGCTGGGCGGCCTGGGCTGGTGGTTGCGACGGAGAGGCGCCTCGGGACCGGAGGGGCCCCAGGTGGCACGGCTGCACGTCGTCTCACGAGCGGGGCTCTCCCCGCGCTGCGGGGTGGCGCTGGTGGAGGTGGACGGACGCGGCTACCTGGTGGCCTTCGGGGACTCGTTCGCGGAGATCCGCGAGACGCAGGAGCAGGGGAACGTGTTCGCGCAGGCGTTGGCGCAGGCCCGCCGGCCGATGCCGAAGCGCCGGGTGCCGGGGCGGGGCAAGGGGGTGGGGCGATGAAGCGCGTGCTCATGGGCGCGGGGCTGTTGGCGCCGGCCCTGGCATCCGCGGCGGAGACGTCGCTCTCGCGGATGTCCTACGCGGGCAGCCCGCTGTCGATGATGGGGATGCTCGCGCTGATGTCGCTGCTGCCGTTCGCGGTGCTGATGCTGACGAGCTTCTCGAAAATCGCGGTGGTGCTGTCACTGGCGCGCTCGGCGATGGGGACGCAGCAGGCGCCGCCGACGCTGGTGCTGACGGGACTGGCGGCGGTGCTCACCGGGCACATCATGGCGCCGGTCATGGAGCGCATGTACGACGCGGGGCAGGTGGCGTACGCGGAGGTGGAGGCGGGCTCGGGGGCGCAGATTCTGTCGGCCGCGTCGCGGGTATCGGAACCGCTGCGCTCGTTCCTGGTGAAGCACGGCAGCCCGGAGGAGCGGGCGCGCTTCGTGGACCTGGCGCGCGAGCTCCGGCCGCCGGAGGAAGCGGACGCGGTGCACGAGACGGACCTCTTCGTGGTGATTCCCGCCTTCGTCATCACCGAGCTGAAGGAGGCCTTCCAGATTGGCTTCCTCGTCTTCCTCCCGTTCCTGGTGCTGGACATGGTCATCGCCAACGTGCTGCTCGCGCTGGGGATGCAGACGTTGTCACCGAGCCAGGTGAGCCTGCCCTTCAAGATCCTCCTCTTCGTCGCCGTGGATGGCTGGGCCCTGCTCGCGCGGGGCCTCATCCTCGGCTACCGGTGACGCCATGACTCCGGACGTCCTGCTCACCCTGGGGCGCGAGGCCTTGCTGTTGATGGTGTTCGCCTCGCTTCCTCCCATTGGCGCGAGCCTGGTGGTGGGCTTCCTGTCGAGCCTCTTCCAGGCCACCACGCAGCTCCAGGAGAGCACGCTCGCGGTAGTACCCAAGCTGTGCGCGGCGGTCCTCGCGCTCGTGCTCGCCGGGCCGTGGATTGCCGGCCAGCTCACGCGCTTCACGCACCAGCTCCTCATGCTCATCGCCGAGGTGGCGGCATGAACCTGGAGCCGCTGCGTCTCTGGCTCGAAGCGCTGGGGCCAGACATCGTCGTGGTGGCGCTGTGCGCCGCGCGGCTGGTGCCCATCGCCTTCCTGTGTCCGCTGCTGGGAGGGCAGGCCACGCCCACGACGGTGCGGCTGGCGCTGGTGCTCGCCCTGTCGCTCTTCCTTCGCCTCGAGGCGGGCGTGGAGCTGGTGACGCCGGTGGAGTCCTCGCTGGAGCTGGCGGCGCTGGTGGTGCGTGAGCTGGGCTATGGGATGTCGGTGGGGCTCGTGGCTGCGCTGCCCTTCGACGCGGCGCGGATGGGAGGCCGCTTCATCGACCTGTTCCGGGGGACGTCGGCGGAGGCCAGCCTGCCGGCCGCGGGCAGCCGCGAGTCGGCCACGGGGGATGGGCTCTACCACCTGCTGGTGGCGCTCGTGGTGTCGGGGAGCCTGTTTTCGCAGGTGCTCTCCGGGCTGCTGCGCGGCTTCGGAGTGGTACGGCTGGGAGCCTTCGTCCCGACGGAAGCGGCCACGATGCACGTCGTCGTGCTGGCGGGAGGCGCCCTGGCCACGGGCCTGGCGGTGGGGGCGCCGGTGGCGGCGGCGGCGCTGGCGGTGGACTGCTTCCTCGGACTGGCCTCGCGAGCCGCGCCCCAGGTGAACCTGCAGGAAGTGGGAGCGCCACTGCGGATTCTCGGCGGCGGCGCGCTGCTGTGGTTGGGCGTGGGCGTGCTCTGCGAGCGACTTCTCGCGGGTGTGCTCTCCACGGAGGGCGCGCTGGCGATGCTGGGCGAGGTGGCGCGATGAGTGGCGAGAAGACGGAGCAGCCCACCGCGAAGCGCCTTCGGGAGGCGCGGCGCAAGGGACAGATTCCGCGCAGCCGGCTGCTGACGTCCAGCGCGGTGACGCTGGGAGGGCTGCTGGGCTTCACGGCCTTCGCACCCGAGGGTTTCCTTCGACTCCAGGACTGGACCGCGCGGTTGTTCCTCGAGCAGCGCGACCTGGGAGCGTGGCGGGAGGGGCTGTGGATTGCCGCGAGGCTGTGCGGGCCGGCGCTGGGGGGCGCCCTCGCGGCGTCGCTGGGAGTGTCCGTCGCCACGGTGGGCTTCGAGCTGGAGTCGGGCCACGCGGCGCCGAAGCTGGAGCGCATCAGTCCCGCGGCGGGCCTGAAGCGGCTGTTCAGCATGCGGCCGCTGGTGGAGGTGGCGAAGGCGCTGGGGGTGGTGGCGCTGGTGGCGGCGCTCGTCTGGAGCGAGGTGGAGGAGGTCGGCCCGGACGCGCTGCGTGCCACCTGGCTGGGCGGCGCGCAGGGGCTGACCCTGCTGGTGCATCGCCTGGGCGGGCTCGCCATCCGGCTCGCCTGGGTGGTGCTGGTGCTGGGCGTGGGGGACTACGCGCTCGCGCGCCGGCGCCACGTGAAGGACCTGATGATGAGCCGCGAGGAGGTGAAGCGCGAGCACAAGGAGAGCGAGGGCGACCCGCGTCAGAAGGGACAGCGGCGGGCCCTGCAGCGGCAGCTCGCACAGGGCGGACCGGCACGTGGAGTGCAGAAGGCTACCGCCGTGGTCATCAACCCCACGCACCTCGCGGTCGCGCTCCGCTACGACGCCCGGGAATGTGAGGCGCCCTATCTCGTGGCCAAGGCCCGCGAGGAAGACGCCCTCGCCCTTCGGGAGGAGGCGCGGCGGCTCGGGATTCCGGTGGTCAGGGACATCCCGCTGGCGCGCAGCCTCATCCACTACGACCTCGGGGAGTCCATCCCCGAGGAGCTGTACCAGGCGGCCGCGGTCGTCCTGCGCACGGCGATGGAGACGCGAAGCGCGGACGACCATCCACGGAGACAGACGCCATGAACCCGCTCTCGAAAATCTTGTTGAAGGCCCGGAAGTCCTCGGACGTGGTGCTCGCGGTGGCGATGGCCGCCGTTTTGGGTGCCCTCATTGTTCCCCTGCCGGCCTGGATGCTGGACGCGGGGCTCGCGGTGAACCTGGCCGCGGCGGTGGCGCTGCTGGTGGCGGCGCTCCGGGCAAAGGACGCGCTGAAGGTGACGTCGTTTCCCACGCTGCTGCTGTTCACCACGCTGTTCCGACTGGCGCTCAATGTGTCCTCCACGCGGCTGGCGCTCGCGGAGGGGCACGCGGGCGAGGTCATCCAGGCGTTTGGTGAGTTCGTGGTGCGCGGGGACTACGTGGTGGGCGCCGTGGTGTTCGCCATCCTCACGCTGGTGCAGCTCCTGGTGGTGGCGAAGGGGGCCGAGCGCGTCGCGGAGGTGTCCGCGCGCTTCACCCTGGACGCGATGCCGGGCAAGCAGATGTCCATCGACGCGGACCTGCGCGCGGGGGCCATCGACCAGGCGCAGGCCCGGCAGCGAAGGCGGAACCTGGAGCGCGAGTCGCAGATGTTCGGCGCCATGGATGGCGCGATGAAGTTCGTGAAGGGCGACGTGGTCGCCGGCCTCGTCATCGTCGCGGTGAACCTGCTGGGAGGAACCGTCATCGGCGTGCTCCAGGGCGGCATGTCCCTGTCGGAGGCCGCGTCGACCTTCGCGCTCATCGCGATTGGCGATGGGCTGGTGTCGCAGGTCCCCTCGCTCTGCATCGCGGTAGCGGCGGGCCTCGTCGTCACGCGGGTGGCCTCGGAGAAGGAGGACGACTCGCTCGGCCTGGAGATTGGCTCGCAGTTTTTCGGCGAGGCCCGGACGCTCTGGGTGGTGGCGGGGCTCTGTGTGGCGCTGGCCCTCATGCCGGGCATGCCGCACCTGACGTTCCTCATCCTGGCCGCGGGACTGGGCGGGCTCGGCCATGCGCTGAATCAGCGGGGGCCCGTGGGGCCCGAGGAGAAGGAGGGCGCCACCCCTGGCGCGGCGGTTCCAGGCCCCGCCGCGGGCGCGCCGCCGGAGAGTGCCGCGGTGCCCGTGGGCGTCTCGCCGCTCACCCTGGACCTGGCGCCGGACCTGACGGTGCTGGCGGAAGAGGAAGGCGGGGCCTTCGTCCACAAGACGCTGAACGCGGTGCGGGACGAGCTGTTCTTCGAGCTGGGGGTGCGCATCCCCGGCATCCGCGTGCGGACGCAGGCCGCGTACCTGTCGCCCGGGGAGTACCGCATCCAGGTGGACGAGGTCCCCGCGGGCGGAGGGCAGGTCGTCCCGGGCACGCTCTACGCGCTGGCGCCCCCGGAGGAACTGGCCTTCCTCCAGGTGAAGGCCGAGCCCGCGGTGGAGCCCGCCACCGGCACGGCCATCAGCCGAATCACGGAGGCGGGGCGGGCCCTGCTGGAGGCGGCGCAGGTCCCCTTGCGGCGCCCGGCGGGTCTGCTGGCGGACCACCTGAGGAGCGTGCTGCGGGCCCGCGCCGCGGACCTGCTGGGGCTCCAGGACGTTCAGGGCCTGCTGGAGGGACTGGAGGCCCAGTCACCCGTCCTGGTGAAGGAGGCCCTGCAGAAGGTGCCGCTGCCGCTGCTCACGGACGTGCTGCGCAAGCTCCTCCAGGAGGGCGTCAGCATCCGAGACCTGCGCGCCATCCTGGAGGCGCTCGTCTCACCCACCACCGAGGGGGACGCGGTGGCGCTCGCCGAGCGCTGTCGTCAGGCACTGCGCCGGTACCTCAGCCACAAGTTCGCTCCCACGGGGCCGCTGTACGCCTACCTCGTGGACCCGGAGGTGGAGGAGGTGCTGCGGGCGACGGGGCCTCGCGGGCCCTCGCCCGACCCGGAGCGGGTGGCGGAAATCCTGGAGGGGGTGCGGCAGGTGGCGACGGGAGGGCGGGCGGTGCTGCTCACCGCGCCGGACGTGCGCAGGCCGCTGCGCAGGCTCTGCGAGGGCGCATTCCCGGACGTCGCGGTGCTCACCTACGGCGAGCTGGACGGGGCGCTGCAGATTCGCCCCATCGGCCGGCTGTCGCCCGTGCCGATGGGACGCTGAGGCAACCGGCAGGGCTCAGAGCCCCGTGCCGGTGCTGGGGCCCTTGCTCTCGGAGACGGAGGGCAGGTCCGTCTGGGCCTGCTGGGGCGGCGGACGGTTGACCCGGTCGCGCAGCTCCTTGCCCGTGCGGAAGAGCAGGCCGCGCTTGGGCTTCACCGGGATGACCTGCCCCGTCTTCGGATTGCGGCCCTGGTAGCCCTGGTAGTTCTTCACGTGGAAGGCACCCAGGCCGCGAATCTCGATGTTCTCCCCGCGGCAGAGGGCATCCTTCATCGACTCGAAGATCGTCTCGATGGTGGCCTCAGCCTGCTTCTGCGTCACGCCCCGCTTGGCGACGAGGATGTTGATCAGATCGGACTTGAGCATCGGACGCTCCCGCAAACCCGGTGACCCCTTGGAAACAGGGCACTCTGGCCCTCGGTCGAATCCTGAAAACATAGCAGAACGCATCCCCCATGCAAGCGAGGTGGACAGCCAACCACCCAGAACCTCTACGGATTTCCGCCGGCCGCAACCCTGGGGGGCGCGGAGGCCACGGGCTCGGCGAGTCCGGGGCGCAGATGCACCACGAGGTCCAGCCAGCGGGTGCGGCGCAGCAGGTCGATGCCGGCGCAGTCGGCCGCCTGGAAGAGGGGCTCCATCTGCTCGAAGCCCGGGGCGCGAGGGCCGTTCCAGGTCTCCGAGCCGCCGCTGATCATCACCCCATGCACCGCCAGCGTGGTGTCCGCCAGCGTGAGGGTAGCCGGGTCCCTGGCGGGACGGAGGCCGCCCCGGCGCAGGCGCTCGAGCAGCTCCGCTTCCACCATGCGGTCCACGACTTCGTGGACGAGCGATTCGGGGACCCGCAGGCGGGTCGCCAGCTCACGGGGCGTGGGGGCTTGAGTCCCGTCCACCCAGGCCAGCGTGGTCTCCTGGGCGATGCGGGAGGCCACCAGTTCATGCGCGCGCGGGTGGGTGCCGAAGGCGAAGAGCGAGTCCCGGAAGGCGGCGTGCTCCACGGCGTAGGACAGCCGGGCCCCGAAGAGGAGCAGCAACCAGCTCACGTACACCCAGGCGAGGAACAGGGGCAGGGCGCTGAGGGAGGCGTAGAGGGGGTTGTGGCGGAAGCTGCGGAGCGCGAACTCGGCGTAGACCTGCTTGGCCACCATCCACCCCAGACCCGCCACCAGCCCCCCCGCGAGGGCCGAGCGTACGCGCACGTGGGAGTAGGGCGTCCAGAAGTAGAGCAGGGTGAGGCTGGCGATGGCGACGAGCGTGGTGCCCAGGAAGATGAAGGCGTGGGCGTGGGGCGCGTGGGTCTGCAGGAAGTCGCGGACCTTGCCCGTCCCGGAGAAGGAGACCGCGAGGAAGAAGGGGCCCAGCAGCAGCAGTCCCCCGTAGATGAGCAGGCGCACGCCCCAGGGGCGCTGGCGGCGGATGCCCCACAGCTCGTTCACCGCGCCATCGAGCTGCCGGAGCAGCGAGCCCGCCGACATCATCACCGCGAGGAAGCCCACGCTGCCGATGGCGATGCGGTTGCTGGGCTGCAGGAACCGGTCGAGGAACTCGGACGTCTTGCCCACCACCCCCGGGTCCAGCAGCTCGCCCACGACCCGACGCAGCTCGGCCTTGAACCCGTCCTGGTGGAAGGCGGTGAGCAGCACCAGGGCCACCGTCAGCAGCGGCACCAGCGAGAACATGCTGATGTACGTGAGCGCGGCGGCCCGCAGCCGCAGGTTCTCTCCACGGAAGCCCTGGGCCACGGTCCGCGCGGCCATGAAGGTGTCCGTCGCGAAGCGCCCCACCTGGGTGCGCTGCGCTGGCGCCCAGACCCGGAGGGCCCAGCCCACCGTCCTGTCCCGCGTCGCCCGCAGCCACGGAAGCGGATTGGCCGTCACGGTTCCCCCCAGGCGCTGCGAGGCGGGTGGGCATGAGCCCGCTCGCGACAGGCGATGCGGCGCCTCGTAAGGGTCGGCCCGCGTAGGGGAAAGGGAGAAGTCATCCGTGGGAGCTGGCCGGGCCCGGAGCGGACAACGCCCCGCGGCAATGGGACCCAAGGCTAGCCAATTCGAGGCCCCCGGGGCCAGCCCACCCCAGGGGGCGTGGGCGGCCAGCGCATCCCATCCGACACAGCCGTGAGGCGCGGCGGAGTGGAACGGGAAACCGCGCCGGGAGTATCCACGGCGCGGATGGGGCAGGACGCCTGCTCGCTTGCCCTGCGTCTGTCACGCAGCCGCGGGGCCGGGAGCCGGAATCAACCGCCTGGACTTCAGGTCGAGCCGCCGCCCGACGGCTCGGAGCCGCCGCCCGACGACGAGGGCGAAGCCGGAGGCGTCGAGCCGCCACCGCCTTCATTCCCGCCCGAGCCGCCGCTGCTACCCGATGAGCCCTGGCCACCGCCGCGCTCACCACGTTCGCCCCGGTCACCACCCCGGCGCTCACCGCGTTCGCCGCCCCGGTCACCGCGCTCACCGCGTTCGCCGCCCCGGTCAGCGCGCTGCTCACCGCCACGCTCGCCACCGCGCTGCTCACCGCCCCGGTCGCCCCGGGGACGGTCGCCGCCACGGTCGGGCCGACGGCCCTCACGCCGGTCGCCGCCACCGCCACCGCGGTCTCCGCGCTCGCCACCGCCGCGGTCGCTGCGCTCACCCCGGTCGCGGTCCCTGCCGCCGCCCCGGCGGCCCTGGTCCTGGCGTCCGTAGCCGCCGCCGCCGCCGTTGCTGTCCGGCTTGCGCTGCTGCATGGCCAGCTCACCGTCACCGGAGCCCGGCGACGAGGCCACCTTGTGCTCGGGGCCCGTGGCCGAGCGGCCATAGATGTCGTACTGCTCGCGGTGGTAGTTCTGCTGCGCCTTGACCTGGATGGACTTGTTGTACCGGTCCATCAGGTGCCGCAGCTCGTTGCGCTCCTCGCCCTGGAGCAGGCGCGCCACCTCCGCGTTGCAGTTGATGACCAGCGTGGAGTCCTTGTAGCCCGGCGCCTCGCGGCGGATCTCCCGGAAGATTTCGTACGCCACGGTGGTGGCCGTCTTCACGAAGCCGTTGCCGTCGCAGTACGGGCAGTCCTCGTGGAGCATGCGGCCGATGGACTCGCGCACGCGCTTGCGCGTCATCTCCACGAGGCCCAGCTCGGAGATGCGCAGCACGTTCGTCTTCGCCTTGTCGCGGCCCAGCGCCTCCTGCAGCGACTTGAAGACCTTGTCCCGGTTCTGCGCCTTCTCCATGTCGATGAAGTCGCAGATGATGATGCCGCCGATGTTGCGCAGCCGGAGCTGGTAGACGATCTCCTTGGCGGCCTCGACGTTGATCTTCGTAATCGTCTCTTCGAGGCTCTTCTTGCCGACGTACCGGCCCGAGTTGACGTCGATGGCGGTGAGCGCCTCGGCCTGGTCGATGATGAGGTAGCCGCCGCTCTTCAGCCACACCTTGCGCTGGGTGGCACGCTGCAGCTCCTGCTCGATGCCGTACGCGTCGAAGACGGTGTCGTCGCCCTCGTGCAGCGCCACGCGGTCTCTCAGCGCGGGGTCCTGCGCGGTGACGAAGCCGAGGATGCGCTCGTACTCCTCGCGGTCATCGACGACGAGCTTCTCCACGTCGTGCGCGAAGAGGTCTCGCGTGGCGCGCAGGATGAGGTCCAGGTCCGGGTGCAGCAGGCCGGGGCCGCCGCGCTTCTCGTTGCGGCGCACCACCTGGTTCCACACCTCGATGAGGAACCGGATGTCGCTCTCCAGCTTCTCCTGGGGAACGTTCTCCGCCACCGTGCGGACGATGAAGCCCGTTCCGGGCGGCCGCATCTTGTCCACGATGTCGCGCAGCCGCCGGCGCTCCTTCTCGTTGGAGATGCGGCGGCTGATGCCCACGTGGTCCACCGTGGGCATGAACACCAGGTGACGGCCGGGGATGGAGATGTGCGAGGTGAGCCGCGCGCCCTTCGTGCCGATGGGGTCCTTCGAAATCTGGACCACGACTTCCTGGCCCACCTTCAGCAGGTCCTCGATCTTGTCCGTCCGGCGCTGCTTGGGCTTCTCCTTCTCGTCGTCGCGCTTGTCGCGGCGCTTCTCCTCCGGGCGCCGGCCCTTGTCCTTCTCGCGGTCCTTCTCACGGCCCTCGCGGGCGCGGGGCTCGCGGGCCTCCCGCGCCTCGCGCGGCGTGCGGCGCTCACCGGAGACTTCGGCGGGGCGCGCGGCCGGAGCCGGCGCGGACTCGCCACCGGCGGGAGGGGGAACGATTTCGCCCAGCGCGGTGGCCGCCGCCGGAGGAGGCTCCGCCTGCAGCATCGCCGCCGCCAGGGCCGCGGCGGTGGCACCCGCGTCGGTGCCCTCCGTGGAGCCCGACTCAGGGGCCGGCGCCGCGACGGCGCCCTCGGGAGCGCTCGGCGCGGCGGCCTCGGCCACCGGCGTCGCTTCCGTCACCTCCGCCACCGCGGCGGGGGCCTCGGCCGAAGCCGGCGCCTCGGGCGCCGCGCTGGCCGCGGGGGCCTCTTCGGCGGTGGGCGCCGCGGCCTCGGCCGGGGCGGCCGGGGTGTCCGAAAGAATCAAGGCCGGCGCGTTGGCGGCCAGCTCCATGACGGTGTCGCGCGGCAGGGACTCGGCGAGGTGCAGGGCGGCCTCGCCGGTCAGCTCCTCCACCTCCGCCTCCACCACGGGGCCATGGACGTGGGCGGCCTCGGCCGCGTCGGCCTCGGACTCGGTGGGGACTTCCGGCGCGTCCTCGTGCTCGCCCTCGGTCAGCTCGAACTGGGCGCGCGCGAAGTCAGGGTCGTAGACGACGTCGCTGACGTAGAGGAAGGCGGCCTTCTCCAGGCCGATGTCGACAAAGGCGGCCTGCATGCCCGGGAGCACCCGGACGACCCGGCCCTTGTAGATGTTTCCGACGACTCCCTTGTCCTTCTTACGCTCGAGGTAGAACTCCGCGATGTGGCCGCCCTCGACGAGCGCCACACGAGTCTCGCGACCCGCGGCGTTGATGACCAGGATGCTGCTCATGGATGAATCCTGCACGCGCGCGCGGTAGGGCGGACCTCACCGGACGGGAGGCGGCAAGACGCCGCGCCTCCGAGCACGCTGCGAAGGGAGAGGCGGCCTCCGGCGGACCTCCAGCGAACCGGCCCCGCCCGGACTGTCCGGGTAGGGTTCGTGTCGCACTGTCGAGGACCGAGGGGACCACCGCCTGCTCCTCCGAGTTCATGTCGCCCCGCATTGCGACCGGCACCGTACCGGGCGGGGCCTTGTCTTCACACGCGCTCGAGTCCCTCCACCACGTGCGGGCCACCCGCTCTTCTATCCGCACCCGGTCGGTGCCCGTCTGGGGCCACCTTGGGGGGGCGACTGGAGCCTCGGTGCAGCCGGCGCGCCCGGAGGAGACCGGAGACGCAACCCGTCAAAATCCCTACCGGACATGACCCCCGACAACGCGGGGCGTCATACAAACGTCCAGAAACACGGAGAGTTTTCCACCCCCTGCCCGTGGTGTAAAGCCGAGAAACGGCTTCCATCCACTGTCTGGCAGATGATGGGCGCCTGCCCGGCCGGGCTTCAGGCCTGGGCCGGGGCCTGCTTGCGGCCTTCGGGCTTGTCCAGCCGCCCGCGCGGCCGGCGCACCAGCCGCAGGCCCGTCCACGTGGCGTCGATGGTGCAGATTTTGTTGTCCACCAGGCCGATGTCCAGGGCCGCGTGGCGGACGAAGTCCTCGGAGAGGCTCGTCTTGACGCCCTCGCCGCCGGGCCAGCACACCCAGATGCCGCCGGTGAGCGCCATGGCACGTGCCAGGGCGGGCAACCGCTGCACCAATTCCTGGGCGTCCGAGGTGAAGAAGAGGATGACATCCAGGCCTGTCTGCGCGGTGATGAGGAACTCCACCCCATCCGGCAGCGGGTTGAGCTTCTGCACGAAGCCCCGCGGCGGGTTGATGACGGAGACCTTGGACCCGGCCCGGATGCCCAGCATGGCCGGCAGGGAAGCCAGCGCGTAGGGCGTCATGACGTGCGCTCCACGATGAATTGACTGAACTCGCCGGTGGCCTCGCCGTCCGTGCGCGCCACGTCCGTGACGCGCGCCTGCTGCGGACCGCGTTGACACCACCGGATGAACTCTTCCAGCACGGCGGGCACACCCTCCGCCACGGCCTCCACGGCGCCGTCGGAGCGGTTGCGCACCCAGCCGGTGAGGCCCAGGCGCGAGGCTTCGCCGCGGGCGCTTTCCCGGAAGAAGACGCCCTGCACCTTGCCCTCGATTCGCAGCGTCACCCGCCGCGCGCCGCCACTCATGAACCCAAGCCTCACCCTCTGGCGTTGGCCTGCAACAGCTGCAGGAACGCCTGCTCGTCCAGGATTCTTACCCCGAGTTCCTGGGCCTTCTTCAGCTTGCTACCGGCATCGTCGCCGGCAACGAGAAAATCGGTCTTGCGCGAGACACTTCCCGCCACCTTGCCACCACGCCGTTCGACCTCTTCCTTCGCCTGCTCCCGCGACATACCCGTCATGGCCCCGGTAAGCACCACCGTCTTGCCCACGAAGGGGCCTCCGGTGGCGACCTGGGGGGGGGCCGGGGAGACGCCGGCGCGCAGCAACTCCTCCACCGCCTCGCGGTTCTGCGGCTCCTGGAAGAAGGCGTGGATGACCTGGGCCATGATGGGGCCCACGTCCTTCACTCGGGTGATTTCGTCCAGGCTGGCGGTGAAGAGCTGGCGCACGTCCGGGAAGGCCTCGGCCAGGGCCTTGGCCGTGGCGTCCCCCACGTGGCGGATGCCCAGCGAATAGAGGAAGCGGCGCTGCGTGGTCTGCTTGGAGTGCTCCACCGAGGCCAGCAGGTTGTCAGCGCTCTTGTCGCCCATGCGCTCCAGCGTCAGGAGCTTCTCCTTCGTGAGCGCGTACAGGTCCGCGAAGGTCTTCACCGTGCCGGTGGCCACCAACTGCGCGGCCAGCTTGTCGCCCAGGCCCTCGATGTCCATCGCGATGCGGCTGGCGAAGTGGCGGATCTTCTCCACCAGCTGCGCGGGGCACGAGGCGCCGGTGCAGCGGATGATGGCCCCGTCCTCGTCCTTCACCGCCACCGCGCCGCACACCGGGCAGTGCTTCGGGAACTCGAAGGGCTTGGAGTCTCCGGGGCGCTTGGACAGCACCACGGAGGCGATTTCCGGAATCACGTCTCCGGCGCGGCGCACGAAGACGGTGTCGCCCCGGCGCACGTCCTTGCGGCGCAGCTCGTCCTCGTTGTGCAGCGTGGCGCGCGCCACGGTGACGCCGCCCACCTTCACCGGCTTGAGGTGCGCCACCGGCGTCAGCGCGCCCGTGCGGCCCACCTGGATGCCGATGTCCTCCACCAGGGTGGACTCCTCCTCCGGGGGGAACTTGTACGCCACCGCCCAGCGGGGGCTCTTGGAGACCTGGCCCAGGCGGCGGCGCAGGTCCTCCTCGTCCACCTTCACCACCATGCCGTCCACTTCGAAGGGCAGCTCGTGGCGACCCTTGAGGGAGGCGTCATGCGCCTGGCGCACGCCGTCGAGGCCCTCGGCGCGGACGTAGCGGTTGATGGGCAGGCCGAGCGTCTTGAGGTACTCCAGCTTCTCGATGTGCGACTTGAAGTCGGGCACGCCGTCGCCGGGCACGCACTCGTAGAAGTAGACGGACAGCGGGCGCGCGGCCGTCTCCTTCGGGTCCAGCTGGCGGAGGCTGCCCGCGGCGGCGTTGCGCGGGTTGGCGAAGAGCGGCTCGCCCTCTTCCTCGCGCTTGTCGTTGAGCTTCTTGAAGTCCGCCTTGCGGATGAAGACCTCGCCGCGCACCTCGAGCAGCCCGGGCACCTTCACGCCGCCCTGCGGGAGCAGCTCCATGGGCAGGCTGCGCACGGTGCGCAGGTTGGCGGTGACGTCCTCGCCGGTGGTGCCGTCGCCACGCGTGGCGCCCTGGATGAAGACGCCCTTCTCGTAGCGCAGGGAGATGGCCAGGCCGTCGAGCTTCGGCTCGCACACGTAGGTGACGGAGGGCAGGCTCACCAGCTTGCGGATGCGCTCGTCGAACTCCTGCAGGCCCTCGTCGTCGAAGATGTTGGCCAGCGAGAGCATGGGGACGCGGTGGACCACCTCCCCGAACTCCTCCACCGCCGCGCCGCCCACGCGCTGGGTGGGCGAGTCCGGCGTCTGCAGGGTGGGGTGCTTCTCCTCCAGACCCTGCAGCTCGCGCATCAGCTTGTCGTACTGCGCGTCGCTGATCTCCGGCGAGTCGAGCACGTAGTAGCGGTAGTTGTGGTGCGCCAGCTCCTGGCGGAGCTCGCGGGCTCGGGCTTCGGCTTTCTTGAAGTCGTCCACGATGTGCGGTCCTTACCTCAAATCCCACCACCGGAGGATGCGCCACGCGCGGGCCTCCGGTGTCCGCGCAATCTAGAGCGCCTCACCGACATGACGTGATGGCCTTCCCACGATGCGCTGGCGCCTGCCCGGAGCCACCACCCGTGGAGTAGGACGCGGATGGCGGAGCGGGGCCCGGTGCACCGCACGGGGTGGAGGCCGTCGCGGGGCGAACCCGTGGAGATGGGCCGGCCCGGGAGGCCGGGACGTCCGGCCGGGGCGGGTGGGGAAGGGGAGGACGGGCCGGCGTGTTGCCTTCCCATGCGGGGGGCGCCGTGCGGCAACCCGTGGGGTCCTTGCTTCCGGGACGGGGCGTGACATGCAGCCTGAGGCCCCTCGCGGAAATGTGCCGGCCCCGCTCTCCTGTTGGTCATCAGGAAGAGAGAGACCCCGGACAGCAAGGATGCCTTGACAGGTCCGGAGGGGGTCAATAACGTCCCCCGGCGGTTCATGGCGCAGGAGTTTCGACGGCGCCGTCTCTTCCCAACCAACAGGCTCACGCCCGCGCAGTCCCGTTCAGGGATTCCGGCGGGGCCGTCCTCCTGGAAGGTGCTTCCGAGGGCCGCGGACATTTCCGCAGCAATTCCCCCCGTCCGACGCCTCGGTCGCCCCGCTCCTCCCCAAGCGTTACAGACATGCGTAAAGCCCGTACTTCGAGAGAGAAGGTTGCCGCCACCGAGGTCGCCGTGGAGGCCGACGTGGAGAAGCCTCGCCGCAAGCGCGCGGCGAAGACGGCCGACCGCGACGACACGGAGAAGCCCGTCCGTGCCCGGCGTACCCGCCGCGACGACGAGGTCGCGGCCGAGCCGGCGGCGGCCCCCGAGCCGCCCCGGCCGGTACTCACCCCCATCTCGCGCCCCGTGCGCGACGACGACATCCAGGAGGCGCGCATCTCCGGTGGTGACGAGGAGCAGCCGGCCGCCACCCTGGCGCCTCCTCCAGAGGCCCCCGAAGCCCCCGCCTTCACGGAAGTCACGCGTGACGGCGCGCCGATGCAGGTCATCAAGCTGAACGACCTGAAGCGGATGAAGATCACGGACCTGGCGAAGATGGCCCACGACACGGGCATCGAGGGCTACCAGGGCCTGAAGAAGCAGGACCTCATCTTCGCGCTGCTGGGCGGCATCGCCGACAAGCGCTTCGAGGTCCACGCGGAAGGCGTGCTGGAGCTCCTGAGCGACGGCTTCGGCTTCCTGCGCAGCGCGGACAGCGACTACCAGCCCAGCCCGGACGACATCTACGTGTCCCCGTCGCAGGTGCGCCGCTTCAACCTGCGGCCCGGCGACACGGTGACGGGCCCCATCCGCCAGCCCCGCGAGGGCGAGCGCTTCTTCGCGCTCCAGAAGGTGGACAAGGTCAACTTCGCGGACCCGATGTCGGACGCGGCGCGCGAGCGCATCCTGTTCGACAACCTCACGCCGCTCTATCCGACGCGCAAGCTCAAGCTGGAGCACGAGTCGTCGGAGATGACCACGCGCATCATCGACATGTTCTGCCCCATCGGTCTGGGCCAGCGCTGCCTCATCGTCGCGCCGCCGAAGGCCGGCAAGACGGTGCTCTTGCAGAACATCGCGCACGCCATCAGCCGCAACCACCCGGACGTGTACCTCATCGTGCTGCTCGTGGATGAGCGCCCCGAGGAAGTCACGGACATGGAGCGCAGCGTGCGTGGCGAGGTGGTGTCGTCGACGTTCGACGAGCCCGCCACGCGGCACGTGCAGGTGGCCGAGATGGTCATCGACAAGGCCAAGCGCCTCGTCGAGCAGAAGTACGACGTCTGCATCCTCCTGGACTCGATTACGCGTCTGGCGCGCGCCTACAACACGGTGGTGCCCGCGTCCGGCAAGATTCTGTCCGGCGGCGTGGACGCCAACGCGCTCCACAAGCCGAAGCGCTTCTTCGGCGCCGCGCGCAACATCGAGGAGGGCGGCTCGCTGACCATCATCGGCACCGCGCTCATCGACACCGGCAGCCGCATGGACGAAGTCATCTTCGAGGAGTTCAAGGGCACCGGTAACTCCGAAATCGTCCTGGACCGGAAGCTGATGGAGAAGCGCATCTTCCCGACGTTGGACATCAACAAGTCCGGCACACGCAAGGAAGAGCTGCTGTTGACGCCGGGCGACCTCGTGCGCATCACCGCCCTGCGTCAGGTGCTGCACCCGTTCACGCCGATTGACGCGATGGAATTTGTGCTCAAGCACATGCGTCCGACGCCGTCGAACGCCGACTTCCTCGGCTCGATGAACCGGTAAGCCACCGGAAAAAAGGAGCGCCCATGCGCCGCCCCCTGCTGGTCCGCCTGTCCACCCTTGTCGTGGGGATGACACTCGGAGCCCTGGCAGGGTGCGACCTGGGCACCCTGGACCCGCCGACGGAGGACCCTCCGCCGGTGCTGTCCAGCGCCACCTGCTACAGCGATGACGACTGCGTGGCCGACGCCTGCTGTGGGCTCGGCACCGCCGTCACCCACGCGGAAGAGGGCCCGAGCTGCGGAGGCGTCTCATGCACGGGCGGCTGCCCGGCGGGCTCCATCGACTGTGGCCGCTGCATCCCCGTCTGCCGAGGCTCGCGCTGCTCCGCCGCCTGTACCTCGAGCCCGTGAGGGCCTGAGCAGCCGGTGGGCGTGTGTCACGCCCTCGACGTCCCGAGCCCGCCGTGGGCCAGGCGCGCCTGGCCCATGCCCTCGTCACGCCGGTGCGTGAGGCCTCACCGAGCTGAGGCCCGGCCTTGCCCTCGTCAGGCCGCGGGCGTCCGCGTCGCCTCGGCCTCCGCCGTTGCCACCACGGGCGCCGGCTGGGCCTTGAGGCGCGCGTAGTCGAAGCACGCCACGAGGATGGAGGCGACGGGCACGGCGAAGAGGGCGCCCACCAGTCCGAAGAGCCGCTCCCCGGCGATGAGGGAGAAGGCGACGATGACGGGGTGCAGGTGCGCGGCCTGGCCCATGATTTTCGGGTTGAGGAAGTACGCCTCCAGCGCGTGGATGCCGACAATCCACGCGAGAATCGCCAGGGCCTTCCGGAAGTCATCCGCCAGCGCGATGAGGACGATGGGCACCGAGCTGAGGATGGTGCCGAAGATGGGGATGAGGCTGAAGAGCGTGGCGATGGTGGCCAGCAGGAATGCGAACTTCACGCCGAACAGCAGCAGCCCCACGAAGGTGAGCGTGCCGTTGACGACGCAGATGGTGACCTGGCCGCGCACCACGCCGGACAGGGAGCGGTCGATGCGCTCGACGAGCTGGCGCGCGTCGTGGGTGTACTCGGGCGGAATCAGCGTGCCGACGTAGCGGCGGATGGCCTGTGCGTCGATGGAGAAGAACGCGCCCACCATCAGCACGAAGAACAGCATGAAGACGCCCGCGGCCACTCCGGCGACGATGCTGCGCGACACGTTGACGATGTCGCCCAGGTTCTCCCGCACCAGCGACGAGGCGCGCTTCACCGTGTCGCCCAGCAGCTGCTCCAAATCCAACGCGAGGCTGAACTGCCCCGTGTGGGCCGCGTCGTCGGCGCCCTCGAGCGCACGGGTGGAGAGGGCCACGGGGATGCCCCGGTTGCTGAGCCACGTCTCACCGCGCTGGGCCAGCTCCTGCACGTGCTCCGGGGTGAGCGTGTTGGCGAAGGCCATGGCGTCGCGGCTGACGCGGGCCAGCTCGCGGTAGAGCTGCGGCACCAGCGCGACGAAGAAGAGGTACACGCCCACGAAGAAGCCGGCGTAGATGAGCAGAATCGCCACCCAGCGCGGCACGGTCCGGCCCGCCACCTTCACGCGGGTGATGCGCGCGACGAGCGGCTGCACGAGGTACGCGATGAGCGCCGCGCCGGCGAACGGCATCACCACCGAGCGGAAGGTGACCAGCGCCACCGCGATGGCCAACCACAGCACCGCCAGGATGAGCAGTCGCTTGCGTCGTTCGGCCGTCGGGGTGCGGAGGCCGGGAGGAGGGTCCAGGGGCTGCAACATGGCACGGGCTTATGGCAGTGCCCTTCCCCTGACAAGAGCAGGCGCGCTCCGGCGGCCCCTCGTCACGCCCGCGTCAATCCGGAGTCGCTGTAGCGCTACAGCGGAGCCGGCCCCGTGGGAGCAGGCGGGCAGGCGGGTTCAGGCGCTGGGCCCCGCCACGAGGCGCAGCTTCGCCTCCAGCCGGTCCAGACAGTCCCGCATGTGCTTGCGCTTGACGCGGCCCTCGGTGGCCTCGCCCAGGCCCGCCATCTGTTCGGTGAGCCAACGACTGAGGAACAGCAGCGGCAGCCGGTCGTCCGGACCCAGGCCCCGCTCCAGGTAGCGCTTGTTGCGCATGTATTCGTCGTACGCGTCCGCCTCGTGCGCCAGCTCCCACCGCGCCAGTCGCAGGGCCTCCGTGTAGACGGCCGGCATGGGGCGCGGGCGGGGCTCGGTGAAGAGGGGCGCGAAGCTGCCGCCCGTGTCCAGGTCCAGCTCCTCCACCGGCGGAGGCCACTGCTGGAGGTCCTTCGCCAGCAGCTTCGCCACCTCCTCCAGGAGGTGGTCCACCAGGGTGACGGGCTTGAGGTCGAAGAGGTGGTCCCAGCGCGACGGCATGCCTTCCTCTCTACCTCAGGACGCGGAGGCCGGCAGCGACAGCGAGCGCAGCACCGGGGCCGGCGCGGGCTCGCCATAGCCCAGGGCCAGCTCGCGGCGGATGACCTCGTACACCGCCCGTTTGGTGAGCAGCTCGCCATGGTCCACGCCGGGCACCTCCACGTTGAAGACGTTGGGTTGCTCCTGCACGTCCACCACGGCCGAGGGCCAGCGCGTCACTCCGTCCTCGCGCGAGTAGAGGGACACCAGGCGCACGTCTCGCGGGAAGGCCCCCATCCGCAGTTGCTTGAGGAAGGGCGACACCGGCGTGAGCTGCCACATGCTGCGGCTGAACCAGCCCAGCGTCGCGCAGCCCAGGTACGCCAGCCGCGAGCCCCGGTGCGGCGTGCCCAGCGTCACCAGGCTGCGCACGCGCTGGTCCCCACCCAGCCGCTTCACGTAGTAGCTGCCGATGAGGCCGCCCTTCGAGTGGCCGATGATGGTGAGCGGCCCCATGCCGGGGAAGCGCGAGTACATGCGCTCCACCTTCTCGCGCACCTTCCTGGCCAGCACGTCGATGCCGTAGGTGTTGAAGCGGTCCAGCGCCCCACCCAGGTGGATGGACCAGACGCAGTAGCCGTCACGCCGCAGGCGGTGCTCCAGCACCTCGAAGACGCGCCGGGTGCTGAAGAAGCCGTACAGCAGCAGCACCGGCTTGGGGCAGTCCGTGAAGTCCGTCCGCCGCACGACGCGGTTGGCGTTCGGGTCCAGGTGCAAATAGCCCGCGAGGTCCCGAAGCTGACGCTTCCACCGGCGGTAACGCAAGACGAGAGGATTCATGTCTCACCCAGGCCCTCGTGGCGCCGCATGTGAGCAGGATAGAGAGCGTGTGCTTCGCGTGCCGGCCTGCCCGCCACGTAGGCGTGGTGCAACGAGGAATGCTCAACGTCCTGCGTCGCCCCCGAGGGCACCACCGTCGGGAATCCCACCATCCCCCGGACCGGCGTCCGGGCGTCCTCCGTCCGGAGTCCCCGCGTCCGTGCCGCCATCGCCGCCCTGGCAGCACGCCGGCACCTGCGCGAAGTACAGGCCCGCCTGGGAGCAGGGGACTCGGATGTCGCGGAGGTAGGCGCTGCAGCCTCGCACCAGGCGGCTGCCCTCGCACACGGGAGTGCCCGCGTCCGCCGGGTTGCAGGCCGTCAGCTCCAGCGCGCACACCGCGCGCGAGCGGTAGAAGCGCGCGTCGTTGCGGTTGCCGGGGACGACGGTGCAGGTGGCGCCTTCTCCACAGTCCTGCACGGTGGGCCCGGTGGAGCAGGGGCCCACGGCGCAGGCGGTCTCACAGTTGAGGGCCTCCGTGTCGTCGCAGCGCGGGGCCTGGGCGCACAGGTCTCCGCCCGAGCAGGCGGAGGTGAGGACGACGAGGAGGACGAGCAGAGGTGCGGGACGCGGCAAGTGGGGCCTCGGGCGGGTCAGGTGAAGCGCTCGAGGAAGTTCACCAGGATTCGCCTCCCGGAGGGAGTGGGCATGATGCCCGCGAGCAATTGAGGCACCCGCTCTCCCGGCGCGGCGCCTCGCGCGACGGCGTCGCGGTCCAGGCTCTCCTGCCTCGCCAGGATGACCGCGCGGATGGCGTCCGTGGGGGCCTCCGGGTGGAACTGCACGCCGCGCACGTTTGGCCGGAAGGCCAGCGCCTGCGCGGAGGTGTTGGCGTTGCCCGCCAGCACGCGCGCGCCCTCGGGAAGCTGGGTGACGATGTCCTCGTGGGTGGCCTGCACGGCGAAGCGCTCGGGCAGTCCGTCGAAGAGGGCGTCCTTCCGGCCCTCCTCCGTGAGGGCCACCTCCACGGTGCCCGTCTCGCGGCCCCTCGGGTTGCGGGCCACGCGGCCGCCGTACGCATGCGCGAGCAGCTGCTGGCCGAAGCACACACCGAGCACCGGCGTGCCGCGCTCGCCCGCCTCCACCATGAAGGCCGCGGTGCGCTCCATCCACGGCGCGAGCTGTGTCACCGACAGGGGAGAGCCCGTCATCATCACCGCGTCGTAGCCGTTCGTACTCTTGGGCAGCGGGGCGTCGCGGTGTACGTGGAGGATGTCGAAGCGGTAGCCGGACAGTCCGATGGTTTGCAGAAACCACCGTTCGTAGTCGCCCACCGAGAGGCGCACGGACTCGGCCGCGTCGCCTGCTTTCAGCAAGAGGACGTTCTTCACCGCGGCAGGTTGCCGCATCCGTGCCTCGTTCCTAACGTCTCGTGCCACGCGTGTCCGCTCCTGAGCATTGGGAGGGGGCCGCCTGTGTGACCCGGGGCATCCCGATGATGGACGCTTGCTCGCTCACTCCTCGGCTTCCCGCCCTCAAGTTGCACATCTTGCACGTCGACAGCCCGCTCGACGAGGCCACCCGGCACGGTGGCTGGAAGGAATGAATCCATGCCGACGCGTCCCAAGGCGAAGGTCCTCACGCATCCAGCCATGGCCCGGAGGGCCCGTACCAAGGAGCGCGAGCACACTCGCGGCAGCGTCTCCCGCGAAGACAACGGGACGGACACCCTGCGCCGCTGGCTGGACGAGAAGGGCGTGAAGAAGGTGAAGGTGGGCGCGGTCGACATCGACGGCGTCTGGCGCGGCAAGTACATCTCCCTGGAGAAGTTCCTCAGCGCCGCCAAGAGCGGGCTGGGCTTCTGTGACGTCGTCTTCGGCTGGGACTTGAGCGACGAGCTGCTCGACAACACCCAGGTGACGGGCTGGCACACCGGCTACCCGGACGCGCACGCGAAGGTGGACACCTCCACCGGGCGCATCATTCCGTGGGAGCCGGACACCGCGGCCTTCCTGCTGGACTTCGTCAACGCGGACGGCTCGCCCTTCGAGGCCAGCCCGCGCCAGCTCTTGCAGAAGATTTCGGCGCGCGCGCGGGACATGGGCTACCTGCCCCGCTGCGGCGCCGAGTACGAGTTCTTCATCTTCAAGGAGCAGCCGCAGAGCCTGAAGGAGAAGGGCTTCCAGTCGCTGACGCCGCTGACGCCGGGCATGTTCGGCTACTCGTGGCTGCGCACCTCGCAGAACGCGCCACTGGTGCACGCGCTCATCGACGGGTGCAACGCTTTCGGGCTCAACATCGAGGGCTTCCACACGGAGACGGGCCCGGGCGTCTTCGAGGCCGCCATCCGCTACGACGACATCGAGAAGTCCGCCGACAAGGCCGCGCTCTTCAAGACGGTGGTGAAGGAAATCTGCGCCCGCCACGGCCTCACCGCGTGCTTCATGGCGAAGGTGAACGCGAAGCTGCCGGGGTGCTCGGGGCACGTGCACCAGTCGCTGTGGGACTTGAAGGGCGAGAAGAACCTCTTCCACGAGGAGGGCTCGCCGCACGGCATGAGCCGGATGATGCGGCACTACATCGGCGGGCAGCTCGAGCTGATGCCGGAGTTGACGGCGCTCTACTGGCCCACCATCAACAGCTACAAGCGCAGCGTGGAGAACACGTGGGCGCCCACCACCGCGACGTGGGGCCTGGAGAACCGGACCACCGCCATCCGCGTCATCGGCGAGAACGCCAAGGCGATGCGGATTGAATACCGGCAGCTCGCCGCGGACATGAACGCGTACATCGGCATGGCGGTGAGCCTGGCCGCGGGCCTGTGGGGCATCCAGAACAAGGTGGAGCCGCCCGCGGCCTGCAACAGCAACGCGTATGCGGAGGCCGACGCCCGGCCCCTCCCTCGCAACCTGCGGGATGCGGTGGCGCTGCTCAAGAACAGCGAGCGCGCGCGGGAGATTCTGGGCGAGGGCTTCGTGGACCACTTCGTGCGCACGCGCGAGTGGGAGGTGCGCCAGTACGAGCGCGCCGTCACGAATTGGGAGCTGGAGCGCTACCTGGAGCTCATCTGATGAACACGACGGAGGAAGCAGTCATGAAGCCGTTCGACATCCCCACCGAGCCGCGTGTCACGGAGATGGCCTGGCCCACGCGCATCGTCTTCGGCGCGGGCGCCCTGCAGCGGCTCCCTGCCCAGGCGCAGCGCCTGAAGATGAAGCGCCCGCTGCTGGTGACGGACGCGGGCGTGGTGAAGGCGGGGCTCGCCGCGCGCGTGCTCGACGTCATGAAGGGCGCGGGCCTGGAGTGCGCCGTCTTCGACCGCGTGGAGCCCAACCCCACCGAACGCGACGTCTTCGCCGGCCTGGAGGCGTACCGCAAGGGTGGCTGTGACGGCATCGTCGCTCTCGGCGGCGGCAGCGCGCTGGACGCGGGCAAGCTGGTGCAGCTGCTCACCACGCACGAGCCGCCGCTCAGCCGCTACGACGACGCGAAGGGCGGCGACCAGTACGTGCGCGATGATTTGCCGCCGCTCATCGCCATTCCGACGACCGCGGGTACGGGCTCGGAGGTGGGGCGCTCGGGTGTGGTGACGCTGGAGGACACCGGCCGCAAGACGGTGATCTTCAGCCCGCACCTGCTGCCTCGCGCGGCCATCTGCGACCCGGAGCTGACGCTGGGCCTGCCTCCCGGCGTCACCGCGGCCACGGGCATGGACGCCTTCACGCACTGCCTGGAGGCGTACCTGGCCAACGGCTTCCACCCGCTGGCGGACGCGGTGGCCATCGACGGCATCCACCGCGTGAGCCGCTCGCTGGTGACGGCGGTGAAGGAGGGCAGCAACCTGGCCGCGCGCACGGACATGATGGTGGCCGCCATGGAGGGCGCCATGGCCTTCCAGAAGGGTCTGGGCGCCTGCCACGCGCTGGCTCACGCGCTCACGCCCATCTCCGGTGTGCACCACGGCCTGTCCAACGCCATCGTCCTGCCCGTGGTGATGGAGTTCAACCGCGCGGTGTGCACGGCGCGGCTGGCCCGCGTCGCGCAGGCCATGGGCGACACGTCCAACGCGCGCGAGGAGGTGCTCGCGAGCAACGCAATCGACCGGGTGCGCCGGCTCAACGCGGCCATTGGCATCCCGTCGCGGCTGCGTGACGCGGGCGTGCAGGAGAAGGACCTGCCGAGAATCGCGGACAAGGCCTTCCAGGACGCCTCGCACCTGAGCAACCCGCGCAAGGTGACCGAGGCCGACCTGCTGGCCATGGCCCGCGAGGCCTTCTGACATAGGGCTCGCGGACGTCGGACCGGGGGAGGCGGAGTGCCTCCCCCGGGTGCTTCAGGGCGAGACTTCCGAAGCGCCCGGCCCATCCAGGGTGCCGCCATCCGGGAGCACCGGGGCGCCGCCCGTGCCGTTGCCGTTGGTGGTGCCGGCATCCACCTCGCCGTGCGAGCCCACCACCGCTCCCGTCACGGGTGGGGCGGACTCCTCGGGGCTGAACTCCAGCGTCTCCACGTACACGCGCCCGGGCAGCCGCAGGTCCATGGCGTTGATGCGGTCCTGGCCGCGCAAATCGTAGAGCTGCTGCGCCACCGGGCCCGCGGGGATGCGGTCATCGGAGAAGAAGATGTACATCCGCACCTTCCCCTCCTGGACGGGGATGCGGAAGCTCGTGTTGGCCACGGGCCTGTTCGGGTCGCACCGGATGGAGCGGTTCTCCCGGGTCAGCGTGAGCTGACGGATGATGCCTTTCTCCGACACCGTGTAGAGCATGCAATAGGGGAGCTGTCCCTCCGAGGGGATGACCTCCACCAAGGCCGCACCTGTCTTCCGCAACTGCGCGCGAGCGGGCCGGTCCGCCTTCTTCCCGTCACAGCTCCCACACAGCGCCAACACTGTCGACACCGCCAACACCGCACTCCAGCGCTTCATGTGTCCCTCCCGAGGGGCGTGGAAGAACCACCGTCTGCGCGGCAAGCCTACTTCGGGGCATCGGACTGTGGGGAGGTCATGGCACCTCGCGTGGCACTTCTCGAACACCACAACGCCCGCTTGTGCACACCGCCACCGGGCGTGTCCTGGGAGGCGCACACGGGGGAATGATGCAGCGCTCACCGCGCTCCCGGCACTCGCGCTCGCGCACATCGAGGGCCTGGTCCTCCGCCACCGTCACCGCGCGGCCGGTGCACAGCCGTGCGCAGCACTCACCCTCGGGCACCAGGGTGATGGCGCAGTCCGCGTCGCTCCGGCACTCGGCCGCCTGGGCGGTGGGCGACGGGCCCTTGTTGCCGCCGTCCGTAGTGGGAATGGCCGCTGAAGTGCCGCCGCTCGCGGAGGGTGTTGCCTCCGGGCCCTCCGTCTGGGCCGAGGGCACGGCGGCACCGCTCTCCTGCGACGCCGCGTCGTCCGGCCGGCTCACGGGCTCCACCGAGCGCGCACAGCCGAGGCACAGCAGCAGGGAGCACAGCAGCAGGGAAGGGCGCATGGCGTGCATCGTGTCCCAGGTGGCTGGAGATGTCTGTGCCGCCCGGGTTGACGCGCCCGGGCGGGCCGGTGCTTCAGGGGCTTACGGGCAGCCGGAGCTGACCTCGAGCGCGTCGTAGGCCATCCACCCGTTGCGCTTGGTGCCGGTGGTGGCGATGACGTAGCCGTAGATGAACTTCATCGTCCCCGACTGCGTGCGGTAGCGGCCCGCGCTGTCCTTCACCCAGAGCGGGATGTCGATGGACGGCGCGCCGTTGTCGGTGGGCACGTCCAGGCGCTGGAACTTCGTGCCCGCGGGGAAGTGGTCCACCGCGGGGCCGCCCAGGGCCAGGCCCGGCACGTTGAAGATGAGGTTGACCGAGCGCAGCCCGTTGGCGCGCACCAGCGGCAGGTAGTCGCCCGCGCGCTCGTTGGACGACGTGGTGTCGTAGACCACCTTCTTCACCTCGAGCGCCGGGTCATGCCAGTTGCGCACGGCGTAGCAGGCCATCTTCGCCAGCCCCGAGCCCAGCGCCGAGACGTGGCCCACCTTCTGCTCGAAGGACGTCCGCCCCAGGATGGCGGACATGGGCAGCCAGCCCGCGCTGGAGTTGGAGGTGGACACCGCGAAGGCGTGCAGCTCGTTCGCGAAGGTGCGCGTCTGGCCGTAGTTGAACGCGGAGCTGGTGCGGGTGTTGGTGCCCACCACCGTGCCGTTGCCGTCGCGGATGGGGACGCCCGTCACCAGGCCCCAGTTGTCGTCGGCCGGGTCGTTGGTGGGGACGCGGTTGCCACCCGGGTCCTGCAGCTTGCAGTTGTACGGGCTCTCCAGGCAGTACGTGCCATTCACGCCCGAGTACGCGGCCTGCTCCTGCGTGGCGAGGCCCTCTCCGGACACCGCGTTGTCGACCGCCTCCGGACCACCGCACGCGGCGGAGGCCAGGGCAAAGGCGCAAATCAGGGAAAAGTTGTTTCGCATGTTCTCATGGAATGCGAAGAACACCCCGAGTGTCAAACGGGTCCGTACCGCCCTACTTCGCCAGCGCGTCGAGCCGGGCGACGGCGCGCGGCGCGCCCATCATCACCGCCGCAATCAGCGCGGTGTTGCCGCTGGCGTCCTGGCGCTCGGGGTCCGCGCCGCGCGAGAGCAGCAGCTCCAGCACTTCGATGCGGTCGAACATCGCCGCGAACATGAGCGCGGTGCGCCCGTCCGGCCCGGCACCGTCCACCGGCGCGCCGCCGTCGAGCAGCAGCTCCACCATGCGCACGTCCCCCTTGAAGGCGGCGCCGGCCAGCGGCGTCTGTCCCTTGTCGTTGGCGCGCGTGGCATCCGCGCCGCGTGAGAGCAGCAGCTTCGCCACGTCGGCCTGACCCGAGTACGCGGCGAGCATCAGCAGCGTGTTCCCGTCCTCGTTGGTGAGGTTCACCGGCAGCCCCGCGTCGAGCATCTGGCGGAGCGTGTCGGCGTTGCCCTGGCGAGCGAGGTTGAAGGCCTCGCGGGCGGCCGCGAGCGCTCGGGGGTCGATGTCGTCGGAGGGAGGGGGCGGGGACATGGGCGGACTCCTGTGTGAGCAGGCCGAATGTACACGTCCCTCGCGGAGGGCAGGCGGGTTGTCACCGCGCGTCGTGGCTTGGACGACCCTTGAGCAACAGGACCTGCTCGGCGCTCGTGAGGCCGAAAGGGCACGGTGCGCGTGCGCTGTGCGACGCGACGTGGCACCCCGGGTGCGCTGGGTGGGCCGGGAGGGCTCGTCACATTTGGCGCCGCCGCGAACCCATTGCGGCAAGGAGGGGGCACGATGAAGCAGCGAAACACGTGGCTGTCACTGTGCGGGGCCACCGCGTTGCTGGCGGCTTGTGGGGCCACGGAAGAAGCCAGGGAGGGCGCCCGTGCGCGCGAGGCCGAGGTGGTGCTCCCGAGCGAGGCGAAGCCCGTGGCGGACACGACGTCGGGCGGGGAGGCGGCGCGGGAGCACGACTGCGGATGCCGGCCTCCCGCTTTCGTGGCGGACCTCACTCCGGGCCTCGAGGGCACGGACGTCCGCAGCTTCATCGACCTGGACGGCACGCCCATCGTCAACGGCTACAACGGCGGCATCAACACGCTGTGGAGGCTGGAGCGGAGGGGCGGATGCGGCCGATGGGAAGCGGTCCTCATCAAGACCGGCTTCGGCGGCCTTCCGCTGGTCTTCGGCTCCGCCGTCATCGGCCGGACGCTGTACTTCGCCGCGGACGACGGCGGGTACGGCCGCGAGCTGTGGAAGACGGATGGCACGGCCGAGGGCACGGTGCTGGTGAAGGACATCCGCCCGGGACCCGTGGGCTCGGAGTTGCTGCGGTTCATCACCGTGGGACGGACGCTCTACTTCGTCGCCGATGATGGCGAGCACGGCTTCGAGCTCTGGAAGAGCGACGGCACGCGCAATGGCACCCGGTTGGTCGAGGACATCTACCCCGGGGCCGGGAGTGGCTTCCCGGACTTCCTGACCGCGGTGGACTCGCGCACGCTGTTCTTCACCGCCGACGACGGTACGCACGGGCGCGAGCCGTGGAGGAGCGATGGCACGCGGGCAGGCACGCGGCTCATCGAGGACGTCTATCCTGGAGCCGCGAGCTCCGGCTCCAACGTCCCGCTCTTCTACCGGCTGACGGGACGCCAGTTCCTCTTCGTCGCCGATGACGGCAGCCACGGCCCCGAGTTGTGGACGACGGATGGCACGCCCGGGGGCACGCGGCTGGTCGAGGACATCTACCCGGGGCCGATGGGCTCGGGCATCGGCTTGCTGACTCTCGCCGTCGTGGACGGGCTGCTCTACTTCGGCGCCGATGATGGCGAGCACGGCCTGGAGCTGTGGAAGAGCGACGGGACGGCGCGCGGAACGCGGCTGGTCGAGGACATCCTTCCCGGTCCCCTGGGCTCCGCGCCCTTTTTCCTGCTGCCCGTGGGGACGGACCAGGTCTTCTTCGACGCGAATGACGGCATCCATGGTCGCGAGCCCTGGCGCGGCGAGGACTCCTCGCGGCACACGCTGCTGCTGGCGGACGTGTGGCCGGGGGTGGACTCCGGCGTCGGCCCCGGGGTGACGGCCGACGACAAGGTCTACTTCTTCGGCCGGAATCCCACGTACGGCCACGAGCTGTGGGTGACGGACGGCACCCGCTCCGGCACGCACCTGGTGAAGGACATCAACCCCGGCCCCGAGAGCGCCTTCCCCGGCGACCCGAACACGCCCTATGCCGTGGGGAGCGGGCTCGTGTTCAACGCCTTCGAGCCCGTCCACGGCGACGAGCTGTGGTGGACCGACGGCACCCCGGCGGGGACACGGATGGCGGACCTCTACGAAGGGACGGCGAACTCCTACCCCTACGGCTTCACGCGCGTGGGGGACCAGGTCTTCTTCACGGCGGAGGATGGCGTGCACGGCCGCGAGCCCTGGGCCCTGCCGGTTGCGTGCTTCCCGGACGTCGAGGACTGAAGCCCGCGCTACTTCGGACGGATGAGCTGGAGGTCGCGGCGCGATGCATCGGCGGCGGCGAAGGTGAGCAGCCGTTCACCTTCGTCCGTCACCTCCGCGCGCTCGCGGGGGGACAGTCGCTTGAAGGGTTCGAGGAGCAGGGTGGCGGAGCCCCGGTCCTGTTGGAGCTTCCAGGTGCCACGGAAGACGCCATCCACGAGCAGGGAGCCGGGCACCAGGCCATTCGCGGTGATGATGCGCTTGCGGTCCTCGTCGGAGATGACGCGCGTGCGGTCCGCGTGGGACAGGAGCAGGTTGTCGAACTCGGGCAGGAAGCGCACCGGAGCGGGCGTCTCCGGGTCGGGCCTCGGCGCATCGGGCAGGTCGAACAGCTCGCGGCCCTGCTCGTCGCGGAAGGTGCGCAGGCCGGGCCTCAGCCGCTCGACCACTTCACCCAGCCGCGTGAGGCCGGACCACGCCTGCACGTCCATGACGGAGGCCGGGCCGAAGGCGGCGAGGTAGCGCAGCACCATCTCGTCCACCGACGGGGCGGCATCGAGCGGCTGCCCGAGCCAGGCCTCGACGGTGGTGCAGCGGGCCTGTCCACCGGAGCCCCAGACGCCACGAGGTGGCACCTGTACCAGTGGTGCCAGGAGGCGGATGGCCTGCGCGAGGGCCGTGGGTTCACGGTCCGGCCAGCGCTCCGCGAGCCGTGCGCCGAGCTCCGTGTACGTGAGCGGCTTCTCGTCGACGTGCGCCCGCCCCGCCGCGACGAGCGCCTCCAGGTCCAGGCCCACCAGCTTCCGGGCATGCGCGGAGCCCGTCTTGAGGACGCGCTCCAGCAGGGGCTGCACCAGCGGTCGCAGCATCCGCGCGTCGCGGCCGGTGACGAGGTGGAGCGTCCCGCGCATCAGGACGAGGCGCACCACCTGCTTGTCGATGAGCAGCGCGGACAGCTCCTCCTGGCGGAAGCCCTGCAGCCGCGTCCACAGGCCGTAGTACGGCGCGTTTGGCGCCTGGGCCTGGAGCCCCACGAGGTGCTCCACGGCCTTCAGCACCGGCAGCTTCGAGCGGCGGAGCAGCAGCTGCCGCTCGAGCAGGGCGCGGTTGAGGGCGCGCTGGCTGAGCACCTGCGCCGGGCGGCTTCCTCCGCGACGGGCGGGCGCCGCCACGGGCTTTCGGGTGGGCATGGTCATCCTCGCTCCGCCCACCGATGCCACGGAGCGCACCGCGCTGGAACCCCTGGAAGCGCCAGTGGAGAGGCCGACGGGCAGGAGCGGGAAGAAGAAGGAGAGCATGACGGCCTCGAACCGGGCTGGGGTGGGCGCCGCCTTTCGAGGGCGCGGGGCTACCTTGGGCCTCGGGGATGACAGCCTTGTGTCAGGTATGTCGGCGCCCTGAGCGAAGCCTGCCTGCCCGCACTCTGAGTAATTTTACCCGGGTGATATTGACGGGTGAATATTGCCCGGGTAATAACCCGAGCGCCGAAGTGAGGAGGACACGTGCGTCAGGAGAAGCCAGTGGGGGAAGAGGGCGGGTACATGGCGTTCGCGGGGCCGCGCTGCATCGCCTCGGGAGGGTTGGAGGAGGTCGCGCTGAAGGTGAAGGCGTGGGTCGACGGGGGAGAGCAGGCGCCGGTTGTCATCTACGAGGATGCGACGGGCCTGCCCGTCCACCCGGACCTGCGGGGGACTCGCGAGGACGTGCTGCGGGGGCTCGAGGCGCGGCGCGCACGGTCCGCTGCCTCCAGTGAAGACTCGGAGGAGCCGCGAAGGAGCGGGCCGGGGCGGCCGAAGCTGGGCGTCGTCTCCCGTGAAGTCTCGCTCCTGCCTCGCCACTGGGAGTGGCTCAACGCGCAGCCGAGCGGCGCGTCCGCGGCGCTGCGCAAGCTCGTCGAGAACGAGATGCGTGAAGGGCAGGGGCGCGAGCGGGCCCGGAAGTCACAGGAGGCCGCGGGCCGCTTCATGCTCGCCGTGGCCGGAGACCTTCCTGCCTTCGAGGAGGCGTCTCGCGCCTTCTACGCCCGGAACCCAGAGCGCTTCGAGCAGCTCACGCAGCCGTGGCCCAGGGACATCCGCGAGCACGTTCGCAGGCTGGTCGCCATCGTCATCCGTGACGAGGCCGAAGTGACACATGCCACCCCCGAGCGGTGTTGATCCTCCGCCCGCTCCCCGAGGACTCCGTCGTGGACATCTTCCTGCTGTATTTCCTGCCCGTGCCCCTGGCCTGGGCGAGTCGTCCCGTCAAACCCAGACGCCTCACGGTGGTGGACGGCAAGGCCGGGGCGAAGGACTCCCGGCGGCCGCTCCCCGCCCGGAAGGTGCGCGCTTCCACCGCGCCGCGCGAGCGCCGTCGCAGCGGAGGGCGACTCAAGGCCCCAGCGGCCGGGCGATGATGCCGAGGTGATTGGCCACGGGCCGCTCCCACCAGGGCAGGCGGAAGTTGCTCGTGGCGTTGACGTGCTGGACGTGTCCGGATGCGCTGCTTCGCACGAGCGTGGCGGACCCGCCGCCGTCCAGCTGGATGGTCCACACGACCAACGGAGCCACCGGCGCCAGCGAGGATGAGGGGGCCCATTCCGGCCCGAGCATGGTGAAGCGCGCTTCCCTCCGGCAGCCGTCAAGAGGCTCTTGGCACTTCGTATAAGTGCTTATATAAAAGCACTGTTGAATCGCGCGAAATGACGGACGCGCTTCCGCCGTACGGAGGAACAGGGCCGCGACGGCCACCCGCATCGGAGCGAGTCACCATGAAGTCCCTCTTCATCAATGCCGAGAACAGCCTGCGCAACGGCTGGAAGGTGCTGGGCTATTTCGTCCTGACGGCCCTCTGCGTGGCAGGCCTCATCTTCTTGCGCAGGGCGCTGCCCGACGCCGTGCGCCCCTTCGTGTCGGAGCCGCTCCTCGCGTTCCTGGGCGCGCTCATCCCCTCGTGGCTCTGCGCGCGGCTGGAGCGCACCTCCCTTGCGTCACAAGGCTTCGCGCTCCATCGGCGCGCGGCTCACGACTTCGGGCTCGGCGTGGCCGGTGGGGCCCTCCTGGTGGGGCTGGTGGCGTTCGCCGTCTGGCTGCTCGACGGTTTCCATCTCGTGCGGGCTCCGGAGGGCAGCGCGTCGAGCCTCGTGAAGGGGGCCGGGATGATGCTGACCGTCGCGCTCTTCGAGGAGACCGTGTTCCACGGCTACGCGTTCCAACGTGCGGTCCGCGGCATGGGGCCGCTCGGGGCCCAGCTCCTGTTCGCCGTCATCTTCACCCTCGCGCACAACTTCGGCCCGGAGATGGAGGGAAGCGTCATCGCCGTGGCGATGCTCAACATCTTCCTGGCGGGGTGGCTGCTGGGCTTCTGCTACCTGCGCACCGGCAGCCTGGCGCTCCCCGTGGGTGTGCACATGGGATGGAACTGGATGCTGGGCGGCCTGGGCTTCGGCGTGAGTGGAACCGCCGCCCATGGGCTGTGGACGCCGGTGTTCCATGGCAAGGCCATCTGGTTGACGGGAGGCGACTATGGCCTGGAGGCGTCCGCCGTCAGCATCGGAGTCCTCGGGCTGGCCGTGGTGGGGCTGGCGCGTTGGAAGGGCTCACGGGCCCACTCCGAAGAAGCGCCCGCGCAGCCTCCGCTGGCCGAGGTCGCGTAGTCGGGCCGGAGCGCGGCCCGAGGCCTAACGTCCCTCGGGCCGGACGTAGACGATGACCTGCGGCGTCTCGTCCAGGTACAGCCCCGTCACCGGCGTGCGCGTGCCGAAGGCCTGCCAGGTTTGGAACTCCTGCTCACGGAACTCCTGGTGGTACTGGTACGCGACGATGTCCGCGTCGAAGGGACTGCCCACCGGGCGCAGGTCGTTCCGCAGCATGCCGTTGCGCTGGTAGTCGCGGAACGAGCCGCTGTGCACCTCATGCAGGAACAGCCGCGCCCCCGGCTTCGCGTGCTCGTTGATCCACGGCAGCACGCCCGTCACGTGGCTGGACCAGAACTGCCGCTGCATGCCCAGCGTGGCCGCGCCCGGCAGCCCACCCGCCAGCTCCGAGTACGCCGCCGTCCCATACGGAAACACCCGCACCGAGTACACCAGCGCCGGCACCAGCAGCACGACGAACACCGGCGCCGCCACCACCGCGAAGGGGAGGGCGGGGCGCTTCGCCTTGAGCACGTCCCACAGCGCCGCGCAGCCGCGCGCCACCGCCGCGCCCGCGAGGATGCCCAGGAACACCATGGACGGGAACCAGTGCTTCACCCCGCCGAAGTGCGGCACCTGCGGGTGGCTGATGATGAGGATGGACGTCACCGCATTCACGCCGACGAGCGCCTCGGTCAGCGTCACCGGCCGCGCCACCCACGCGCGCGTCCGCGCGAAGAGTCCCAGCACCGCGCGCGCCGCCAGTGCTCCCAGCCCCGTCACCATGGGCACGAAGAGGCTGGTGGGCACCGTCAGCGCCGTCTTCACCACCACGTAGGTCAGCGGGAAGGGCGGCTCGCGCAGCAGCGTCCCCAGGTAGAACCAGGCGTAGTGGTTGTGCTTCGCGTGGAAGGCCAGGTACCACGCCGTGCGCTCCACCGGCTCGTGCCAGAGGTACGGCCAGTGGAGGTAGAAGATGACCGGCCCCAGCACCGCCATGGCCAGCACCGGCACCAGCGCGCGCGTCACCGGCCCGTCCACCTTCTTCAGTCCGTTCAGCACCCACGCTCCGCCGGCCGCCAGCCCGACGAAGAGCAGTGTGTGCGGGCTGAGCAGCAGGAACTTCTTCTGGAAGTCCTCGCCCCCGCCCAGCGACACCAGCAGCCACCCGTAGAGCACGGCCACCGCCGCGAACAGCCCCACGAAGCGCAACAGCCAGGTGCGGGCCTCGGGCCGGCCCTCGCTCGCCGTCCACGCGCGCCACAGCGCGAAGGGCGTCAGCACGAAGGGAAGGAAGAGCGCGTTGTGCTTGGTGGCGATGGCCAGGCCGAAGGCCACGCCGCACCACACGCCCCACTTCACGTCCTCCAGCGCGCGCCAGAAGCAGTACACGACGAGCAGCCACATGGCCGCCACCGGCACGTCGAAGCACGCCAGCTCGGAGTTGAAGTACTGCCGTGGCACCAGCATGAAGGCGAGCGCGGCGAACAGCCCCGCGGTGCGTCCGTACAGCGCGCTGCCGAAGAGGAAGCTCAGCGCCGGAATCAGCGCGGCGAAGGCGAAGGCCGGCAGCCGGAAGGCCGTGGCCGAGCGCGTCCACTCCAGCCCGTCGTGGAAGAGCAGGTGGCTCAGCCCGAACAGCGTCTTCATCAGCGCCGGGTGCTCGTGGTTGTAGTCCCACGCCCGGACGATGGCCGCGTCGGTGAAGGCCTGCGTGGGTGAGTGGAAGAGCAGCCGGAACCAGCTCGCGTAGCCCTCCGCCGCCGCGAAGTAGACGCTCTCGTCGCGCGTGAAGCCGACCGCGGACTCCGTCAGCAGCAGCGCCACGAAGGCCAGCACCCACAGCGCCCAGGCCAGCCACTTCTCGTCCCGCGTGGGAGCCCGGCCCATCATCACCGCACCCCCACCGCGGGCTCCACCGCGAGCACGTCCAGGCACACCTGCCGCCGGTCCGCGTTGTCCGACTGCACCCAGACCTTCACCGTGCGCGGCTCGCCCTCGGGCAGGCGGACCTCGGCCTTCTGCACGCCCTCCAGGCCCGGCGGCACCACCACCTCCAGCAGCCGCACGCCGCTGCGCGCATCGTCCACGCCCAGGTATGCCGGGGTGAGCCGTGCGTCCTTGAGGTGCGCCTGCTCCCAGATGATGCCGCCCTCCAGGCGCAGGCCCACGCCACCGGGGATGCCGTCGAACTCCGCGACGAGGCGCTGCGGGCCACCCGGCGCGTGCATCCACAGGCAGCGGCGCGGCTCGTAGAACAGCTCGTGCCACTCCGGCGCGACGTACAGGTAGTTGGGGCCGGGGCAGCGGTGCGCCTGCCCGTCGAAGGGACAGTCGCGGCGCGTGCCGTCCTGCGCTTCCAGGTACACGCGCGCCTTCGCATACGCGTCCGAGGCCGTGAAGCGGCGTGGCCGGTAGCGGCCATTCTCATAGAGCGCCAGCGACAGCGGCCCTTCGTGCACGGGCGTGCCCACCACGCGGCGCTCGGGCAGGAAGGTGGCGAGGAAGCCGTCCTCATCCGAGCGCGGCAGCTCCGGCTGCCCCAGCACCCAGATGCGCGGGTGCGCGGAGAGGTCGTCCCGGTCCGAGCCCAGATAGCCGTACACCGGCACGTCGGGCGGGACGAAGAGGCGCGCGTGCTCCGTCCACCAGGGGAAGAGGAGCACCGCGTCGCCAGGACGGGCCTCGGCCTTCAGGCGCTCCGCCACCGCGCGGTAGTCACCTTCGGAGGGAAGGTGGCCCGGCAGCCGCAGGTGGAAGACGAGGCAGAGGAGCGCGACGAGTACCAGGCCCCCCAGCTCCACGAGGGGCAGCGCACGCAGGAAGCTAGGACTTCGCAAGGCGGATCTTCTGCTCGCTCTTTTCCCGGCAGAAGGTGCAGAAGATGGGCTCGCCCTGGGCGAACGACGGCGTCCAGGGCGGGTACATCGAGCACCGCGGGTCCAGGCAGTGGTGCAGCTCCCAGAGGTGTCCCAGCTGGTGGAGCGCGTGGCGGGCCACGGGCTTGAAGCCGGTCTCCAGGTCCTTGTGGGGGGCGATGCTGAGGACCGCGCGGTCCTTGCCGTGCCACGCGAAGCCGGACGTCGGCGCCACGCCGCTGGGCAGCTCGCGCTCCTTCAGCTTGCGCGTGGTGAGCAGCAGCACCTTGTCATCCTTGTACGAACGGATGCCCTTCACCTCCTGGAGCAGCTTCTCCGCATCCAGCGGCTCGGGCATGCCGGCGGGCACTTCGGCGCTGCCGGAGTGCTCGCTGCCCACGCCGAACGCCGTGTAGAGCGTGCGGTTGAACTTCGCGAGCTGCTTGTCGTCGAAGGAGTCCAGCGTCCAGACGCGAATCACGTTGCGTCACCTCGGCGGGAGGGCCCTCACGGCGGGCGGGGCGGCCTGTGCGCACCCGCCCCGGATGGGCCCGTCGGTTGTCAGTCCTCGCCCTCGGAAGGCTTCGCCTTGGGCGGGCGGCCACGCTTCTTCGGCGCCGCGGGAGCAGCCCCCTCCGCCTCGGGCGGCTTGGGCTTGGGCGGACGGCCGCGCTTCTTGGGCGCGGGAGCTTCGGCACCCTCGGCGGCGGCGGTGGCCTCCGGCTTGGGCTTGGGCGGACGGCCGCGCTTCTTGGGCGCGGCAGCCTCGCCACCCTCGGCGGCCTCGGGCTTCGCCTTGGGCGGGCGGCCCCGCTTCTTGGGAGCGGCCTCCTCGGTCGACTCGGCGGCCTCGCCCTCCTCACCCTCTTCGGAGGCCTCCTCCTCGGCGGGCTCGGCGGGCGGTTCCTCGTCCGACGGCAGGTCGAGGTCGCCATCCAGGCCCAAGAGGTCGCCGTCGAGGCCCAGGTCCTCTTCGTCGCGGGCGAACTCGGCGGCGGTGCGCTTGGGGCGCTCGCGGCCGGGCGGGAAGAGGACGACGTCGATGGAGTCCTCGGCGTTGACCTCGGCGGTACCGAGCGCGGCGGCGACCTCCATCACCAGCAGGTGCCGGGCGTTGTCGTAGAGCTCACGCTCCTTGGTCGGCAGGGGGCGCAGCTCGCTGAGGACCTGGAGGCCCTTCACCACCTCGGCCAGTCCCAGGATTCCGCCCTGGGTCATCCGGTCCAGGTTGGTGCGGGCGCGCTGCTTCCAGTCCAGGTCGGCCTTGTCGCTGTCCGAACGCAGGAACTCGAAGATGCTCTCCACATCCTCGGCGGTGGCGACCTTGCGCACACCGATGGCGACCACCTTGTTGGATGGCACCATGACGACCGCGCCGTCTTCTTCGCGGCGCATCGTGACGAAGGTGAGCTTCTGGCCAGCCACCTCCTTCACGTCGATGGCGGTGACGCGGCAGACCCCCTGGTTCGGATAGACGACCCGGTCGCCGACCGCGAGCTGGAGTGACGCGGACCCTTCAGGCATGTCCCCCTCACGGGCGAGGTAAACGTCAGCGGAGGCCCGGGCTTAGCACCGAGCCGCGCCGGACGCTACGAGTTTACCGGTGAAGTGCCGCCGTCCGTGCGTCCGTCACCTGGGCCCGCAGCAGGGAGCCCAACAGCTCCTTCTGCCGCGCGTCCAGCGCCGCCTCCACCTGGGCCTCCGTCGGCTCCAGCCCCACGCTCCCCGGCTGCGCGTCCACGCGCGCGGACAGCCCGAGCGTCCCCATCACCGCCACCCCGAACACCAGCACTGCCACCAGTTTCTTCATGGTGATGCCTCCAGGGCGCCCAGGGTAGGGGGCTGCCCCGGATGATCAATTTTTCTGCAACACGTCGCTGCACCGCTGTAGCGCCAGGGGCCTAACGCGTGGGCGTGTCGAACATGCGCCCCGGCGCCCGCACGGGAGGCGGGCGGGCGGGCGGCACCACGGGGGACACCTCGAGGAGCAGGGTGCCCGTGTTGTCGGCCAGGTGGTCGTCCGGGAAGGCGAGCTGCAACCACGACGCTCCCCGCAGCCGCACCGGCTGCCCGACTTCCAGCAGCTCCAGGACGCCGGGGGCGGAGTCGGGGCCCTCGCCCGTGCCGTGGAGGCCGAGCACCCGGCCCACCGGGCCGCCCTCGTAGCCGCGGGTGCGCGCGGGCTCGGGGCTGTCGCGCAGCACCACTTCATAGGTGGTGTCCGGGTCCAGCTGGCGCAGCAGGAAGCGGTCCGCGCGCGACAGCTTCAGGGCGTGCGTGCGCGCATCCAGCCGGACGATGGTGACGGTGCCGCTGTCCCGCTCGCGCACCCGCACCTGGAGGGAGCCGTGGTTGTCCTCCTTCCGCGCGTCCAGCAGGAAGACGTAGAGCATGGAGGCGTTGCGCACCAGTCGCTCCTCGGGGCCCACGAGGCCGAAGGACTCGTGCGCGGGGAGCTGCTCGGTGCCCTCCAGGAAGTAGCCGGCCTGCTCCACCGTCGCGGGGCCGCCCGTGGACAGGCGGCCCTCCACGCGCACGGCGTAGGTGCGCGCCGGGTTCAGCTTCACCTCCGCCGCGGACTCGAAGGGGACGCGGAAGGCGTGTCCCACGGCGGACAGGGTGACCCGACTCACGGGCATGGTGGCCTCCTGCGGCGGCGGGGCGCGGACGGACTTCGACGCCGTCCCTCCCTGCGCCCTCGGGCGGAGGCGGGCATGGACGGCCAGGGTGGTGCCACGCTCGGCGCGCACCATCTGGCTCCACGGCACCATGCCCGTCACGTGCACCTCCAAGAGGTGCTCGCCGTCCGCGGGCAGGTGGGTGATGAGGGCGGGGGTGCGCGAGGGCAGGGGACGGCCGTCCACGCGGATGGTGGCGCCCGGCGGCGTGGAGCTCAGCTCCACGGAGAAGGTGCCCGTGTTGCCCATCTGCAGCATCACCGCCATGGCGACCAGGACCAGGGCCACCGGCGCCCCCAGCACCACGCTGCGCGGCAGGCCGGGGCCCCTCGACGGGGACGGCGCCAGGGCCTCTTCCGGCGCGGGGCCCTCGGTGGGGACGAGCGCCAGGGGGATGCGCCCGGTGGAGTAGACGGAGGGCTCGACGGGGAACGGCTCCAGGCAGATGGGCTGCGTGGTGGGGCCGGGCTCGCGCGCGTCCTGCGCGGAGGGCGGCTCCAGGGTGATGGGCTGGGTGGTGCGGTCTCCCTGGCCCGGCGCCTCGGGGAGCGGAGGCGCCTCGCGCAGGTGGGTGGGCTCGCGTGGGGCGCGGCGCTCGGCGGGGCCCTGCGTCCAGCGGGTCATCTGCGCCAGGAACTCGCGCGGCAGCAGCACCGGGCGGCCGTCCTCCACCAGCTCGGCCTCGAAGAGGAAGCCCATGAAGTGGGCCCGGGCCCGGGGCGAGACGTCCGGCGCGGCGGTGTGGAGGTGGCGGGTGAGGGCCTCCGCGAAGGCCTCGGCGGTGGGGTAGCGCTGCTCGCGCTCCACGGCCAGGGCGGTGAGGAGGATGCGCTCCAGCGCGGGAGGCAGGTCCGGGTTGAGGTCCCTGGGGCGCGGGAAGTCGCCCAGGGCGACCTTGCGCAGCACGTCCGACATCTTCCCCTCGAAGGGAAGCCGGCCGCACAGCATCTCGTAGAGGACGACGCCGGCGGCGAAGACGTCCGTGCGCGCGTCCAGCTCGCGGCCGCGGGCCTGCTCCGGGGCGAAGTAGGCGTACTTGCCCATGACCTCGCCGTCCTCGGCCTCATTGCGGCCGGCGAGCCGGGCCTTGGCGATGCCGAAGTCCACCAGCTTCACCTGGCCCTCGTAGCCGAGGAGCACGTTCTGCGGGCTGACGTCCCGGTGGACGATGTGGAGCGGGCGCCCGCGCTCGTCCAGGCGGGTGTGGGCGTAGGCCAGCCCCTCCAGCACCTCCACCGCGATGAGCAGCGCCAGGGGCTGGGGCAGGGTGTACAGCCCCTTCTCCCGCGCGCGCCGGAGCACGCGTGACAGCGGCTGGCCGTCCACGAACTCCATGGCGATGAAGTACTGGCCGTCCACCTCGCCGAAGTCGAAGACCTGGGCGATGTTGCCGTGGCTCAGCCCCGCAGCGATGCGCGCCTCGTTGACGAACATGGACACGAAGGCGGTGTTGCCCGCGTAGCCGGGGAGGATTTTCTTGATGACCACGGGCTTGGTGACGCCCGCCACGGCGGTCATCCGGGCGCGGTAGATCTCCGCCATCCCGCCCGTCGCGATGCGCTCGAGCAGCTTGTACTTGCCGAAATGGAGCCCTTCGGAAGGCTGCTGCACGTTCGTTCCGGCTCCTTCGGGCGTTCCGGGCCGTAGCACCTGCACCTGCCCTCCACACTGCCTCCGCGGAGTCGAGGCAGGCTATCATGGGGTATGGCCAACAATGTAATAGGAAAATTCCGTTGAAACCGCTTATCTGCCCCCTGGGGCTGGTCCTACTCCTCGCTACATCCACCGCCGCATCGGCGGAGCCGGCGGTACTTTTGGCCCCTACGATTGGGAGGCCGGAGGGGGTACTCCTTCAGGGCCGGGTGTTGAAAGAGGCACCTTCCGGAGGCAGCACCGCGTTGTCTCGGAATGTGAGACGGCTGACAGCAGCCAACTGGGAGGGCGCCCGGGTGGAGGTGTCCTTCCAGGGCGTGGTGGCCACGGTGAAAAGCGGCCATGACGGCGGCTTCGAGGTGAACCTGCGGCCGCCGGAGGGGAAGCGCTTCACGGTGGGGACGGGCGAGGCGGAGGCGAAGGTGGCGGGGGCGGGCGCGAAGGCGCCGGTGGAGGTCATCCCGGATACGGCGCCGCTGCTGGTCGTCTCGGACTTCGACGACACCGTGGCGGTGACGAACGTGACGAGCCCGGTGAAGCTGGTGGAGTCGGCGCTGCTGAAGGACTCGGACACGCAGGCGGTGGTGCCGGGCATGGCGGCGTTCTACGGGTGCCTCAAGAGCCCGTCGCCGCCGGCCTTCGCGCTGGTGAGTGGCTCGCCCGTGCAGTACCTGCCGCGCATCCGGACCTTCCTGTCGCGCCATGGCTTTCCGGCGGGCTTCGGGGTGTACCTGCGGGACATCGGCCCGGGGACGCTGTCCGGTTACAAGCAGCCCGCCATCCGCCGCCTGCTCCAGCAGTTCTCCCAGCCGGTGGTGCTGGTGGGGGACTCGGGGGAGAAGGACCCGGAGGTGTACGCGCAGATTCGCGACGAGTTCCCCGGACGCGTGAAGGCCATCTACATCCGCGACGCGGGGCGCACCGAGGACGCGAAGCGCTTCAAGGACATGGTGCTCTTCAAGGAGTCGGAAGATGCGGCCGTGCACGCCGCGAGTGCCGGGCTGGCGGATGCCGCCTGTGTGGCCGCCGCGTTCCCGAAGGCCGTTCCCGTCGTCGCGCCCGCGGGCGCCACCGTGAAGCAGACACCTCCGTGAGGCGCGGGGCCTGGGCACGGAGGACGGTGCCGCCAGGGCGGCGCGTTGGAGCTCCAACGCGGTCCGCGGGGCTCTTGCGTGTCCTCGGGGCCGTGCTGCTGGTCTCGGTGGGCGTGGGGTGCCGCGACGAGAAGCCCGCCGAGCCGCTGCAGTCCCTGAAGCCGGAGCCGCTGCCGTCGCTCGCTTCGGGGAGCGGGGCACCCGTCGGAGACGCGGGGGCGGTGGTGCGGGACGAGTCCGCGCCGCCCGTGGAGTCCGCGCCTGTCTACGGTGAGGCCCTGCCGGAGGAGGCGCTGCGCCTCGACCTGGCGGGAGAGCAGGTGCGGCTGGGGCAGGAGTCCTTCGAGGCCGAGCGTCCCGCGGAGGCCGCGCGCCTGGCGGAGCGGGTGAAGGACCGCGAGGTGTTGCTGGTACCGGACGCGGACACGTACCTGGTGCAGGTGTCCGAGTTGTTGATGGTGCTGCGGGACTCGGCGAAGGCGGTGTGGCTGAAGCACCCGGACGGGCCGGTGGCGTACCCCGTGGTGCTGCGCGACGAAGCGGGCTTCCGCGCGTGGCTCGAGGAGGTGGCGGCGGGGAAGCTGCGCATCATCCAGCGCTCGGATGGTTTCGAGTTGATGACGAGTGTGGGCAAGTTGCCCGGGCCCGATGCGAACGGACCTTCGGTGCCGGTGCGTGGAGGGCGGCAGGACCTGGCGACGCTGCGCCGGGCGCTCGGGTTGCTGAAGCGGCGCTTCAAGACGTCGGAGGACATCTGCCTCGTGCCGTCGTTCGGCACCGAGGTGGCTCAGGCGGTGCGGGCGCTCGGCGCGGTGTACACGGCGAATGGTGAGCCGTTGTTCGAGACGCTGTGCTTCATCTTCCCCACGCCGCGCGGAGTGAAGGACGGAGGCTGAGGGCTGTGTCAGGGCAGCTCGCCCACGCCCGCGAAGGTCGTCATCCACGCGGCTTCATCGCGGGCCCGGGCCGCGTAGAACTCGTCCTGGAGCGAAGGGATTGGCCAGCGATAGCAGGCCGCCTTCTGCACGGCCTCCTCCCAGACGCCCAGCTCGACCCAGCGGTTGACGGCCTTCTCCATGTCCGGGACATGGTGCGTCAGCTCGGAGCTGAAGTTCTGCAGACGCATTCCCCGGCTCATCTCCAGGCGCGAGCGCTGCTCGCGCAGGCGCGCGCCCACGTCCCAGAGCATCCGTCCCATCCAGCGTTGCTCATCCTCGGAGAGGTGCGTCTTGGTGACGTCGGCGCGCTGGTGGAGGAGGAGACCGAGCAATATTCCCTGGGCCAGGATGACGAGCCGCCACGCGTGATGGCCCGGCGCGAGAATCAGGCCGTCGAAGAGGGAGCGCATCTCCTGGAAGAAGGCTCCATTCGAGTGTTGCTTCCAGGCGGGAATCGCAGACACCCGCTCGAGTGCCTCCAGGTCCGAGCGCTGGAAGGGCTTCGTGGCGGTGCTGCCCTTCAGGAGCGAGAACAACGCGAGTTGCTGCGTCGGGGGCGAAGCGTCGGCGACCTTCTGGATCCGCTTCTCCACGTCGTCGAGGAGGAGGGCCACGATATCGGGGTCGGTCTCGGGCGCGCTGAGCTGGGCCTGGAGCGCCATCAACAGCGGCACGGAGGTCGTGGCGGCAATCTGCTTCACGAGCCAGAGGATGTTCGCCCTGCGCTTGCTCAGCGTGACGTCGAGTGCCACGAGCGCGAAGCGCTGCTCGTCGCTGGCCTGGTCCCAGTTCTGCTCGGGGACGCCGAGCAGGTACTCCATGCCCATGGCCTCGGGAAGGAGCGGGCTCTTGGAGAAGTCGGGCTTGCCGAGCGCCAGCCATGAATCGAAGAAGGCATGTCGCCAATCGGGTGCACCCAGCCGGCGAGCGATGAGCTCGAGCAGGAGGTTTGCTTCCGGCGTCCCCTTCAGCCCCGGCGCCGAGAGGGTGCTTCGCGCTGCGTCCCAGCGGCCCTGTTCCATGTCGATACATGCGAACAGGAACAAGGCCGGCGCGAAGTTCCTGGAGACACGGAGTGCCGAGTCCGCCTCCGCGCGGGCCTCGGGGGCACCCGCGAAGCAGAAGGGCGCGGCGGTCGCGACGAGTCGGGCGGCCAGGGCATCGTCCTTCACGTGTTCCCGCCAATTGAAGGCGGCCACGCCTCCGCCCGCGAGAATGGGAGTAAGCCCGAGCGACCAGTGCAGCACGCGACGGCGTGACCACTTTCGCTCAGGGGCGGTGGCGTCTCGCGGCTCGGGGGGCACGTTGTCGTTACTCACGGAGGGCTCGGGTGTGGGGGACACGGGGGCAGGTCGCGATGCTACCCTCGATTCGATGATTCCCACCGTGAGGCATGGCGTGGTGCCGTTGCTGGTGCTCCTGGCGCTGCTCCAGGGTGGGTGCCTGGCGGAGTCCTCGCTGGACGGCGGGGAACTGAAATGCGGCCCGAGGGACCTCACGCCCGAGTGCTGTCTGAAGCAGAACCCCGGTGATTGGCAGAAGTGTACCGGTGCTTCAGGTCCAACCGAGGCGGGCATTTCCGTGGCTATGAAAATCGCGTCCGTGGGGGCTGCCGCTGCACTCGCGCTCCAGCCCATCATCGGTTCCGCCGAGCGCCGGGGCGTGGAACTGGCCACGGACCTGCGCTCCGATGTCGAAGCGGCCATCTTGAAGTGCGTGCGCAGGGTGGAGCGACAGGCGAACGACCAGCACTTCGACGGCGAGAGCCCGAGTCGGGAGCAGTGCGCCGAGCTCAAGAGAGAGGGGCAGACCTGGGCCATGTACCTGGGGTCTTTCAAGCACAATCTGGCATGGGACTGCCTCCATGAGGCCCTCAAACAATTGCTGCCGTGCCGCTACTTGTTCGAGCCGCGCTTCCAGTTCAACGAGGGGACGGGAAGGTGGGAGTTCCTCACCCGAGAGATGGTGAATCAGATTGTTTCACAGCAGGGATGGAAGGGGCTGGAAGGGACCATCGCGCCGGACATCGTCATCATGGATGCGCACGGCGTAATCATTCATGTGTACGACATGAAGTTCCCTTGCCCGGAAACGAATCTCGCTCGTTGGGAGACCTATCGAAATGGTGCGTGGCTGGGTTCAACCCAGGGCGGTCTCTATCTCGATGCACTGTATGCCGAACCAACGCTCATCTCTCCGAGAGAGGGCGTGAAGCGTTGGAAGAAGTGAGGATGCGCCCGATGCAATATCCGAGGTTGCGATTTGCCGACCGGTTCCTTGGGGAGGCCGCCAGTGATGCGCTGCTCATTTGTTTTTACATGAAGCATTCCCATGAGCAGATCGCGCCACTCATCCTGCGTGCGCTCGATATCTTCCGTGAGCGCATCCAGCCCCTCACGCTCGATTGGTACATCGATCCTGACGCTCAAACCCATCCTCTGGATGGAACGCAGTGGGAGTCCATCCGGAAGGAGATGGTGGGGCCCGAGGAGAACTTCTTTCCTCGGTTTGCAGGCACTCCTGAGCGAGTTGGAGGACTCTACGTCGAGTACAAGGGTCTGAGGATTCCTTCGCGCTGGCCAGCGCGACAGCACGACGCGTGCAGCTTGTACCTGCGGCTGCCTACGGAGTTTCTAGAGGCGCGGGGGCCGAGTCAGGTCCGTGAGTTGGCGGTAGCGGTCGCGAATGAGCTTCCCTTCAACTCGGGGTTCGTGGACCTGAGCTTCGGTTGGGTGAACCCCGTCGAGGATGCCATTGACCTGATTCACAAACGTTATCCGGGCCTTCATCTGAATCGCGAGGGTCCGCAACTCGACATGGACACCCACGTCGACGGCGTCCACTGGATGAACTTCCTCAGCCAACCGGTACTTGGAAAACTCGGCGGTATCGCCGCCCTTCGCGAGCGACTGAATCTCCCCGGAATCTCCATCCAGGAACTCAGCGGAGACCGCCTCCTCATCTCCTTGGGCGACGCGCCGAACCCGGGCGACACAGAGGCCGGAGAGACGCTCCCCCTCCACCGTGCGCTCGCCCGGCTCCTCGAACCGTACCTCTACCGGAACACCCGCCCGCTCGGCCGGATGACTCCGGAGGACATGCGCCGCTGGGAGCGCCGCTTCCTCGACTGAGCACTCCGGAGCGCCGCCCGCCCCGCCGTCGGACCTGCGCATCCGCATGAAGCCAACGGCCGTGGTTGCTACTACCTCCCTGTCCCGCCACACCCTAGATTGCCCGCGGCGGGAGCTTGCCCGCCCGGCGGAGGGACGCTCTCTCCGCGCACCTGGAGGTCGTTGATGGTTGCCGTACTCGAGCCCGCCCCTTCGAAGGAGATTCCCGCCGGCGGCGCGTTCCTCTTCCAGGAAGTGGGCGCCACCCGCATCGTCACCCCGGAGACATTCGCCGAGGACCAGCGCCTCTTCTTCAAGACGGCCCTCCAGTTCTCCCGCGAGCAGGTGCTCCCCCATGCCGAGCGAATCGAGGCCAAGGACAACGCCCTCCTGCGCAACCTCCTCCGCCAGGCCGGCGAGCTGGGCTTGCTCAGCGTGGACATCCCCGAGGCCTACGGCGGCACCGGTCTCGACAAGACGACATCCCTCCTGCTCGCCGAGGCGATGAGCCTCAACGGCTCCTGGTCCGTGACGTTCGGTGCGCACACCGGCATCGGCACGCTGCCCATCGTCTGGTTCGGCAACGCGGCCCAGAAGCAGAAGTACCTCCCCAAGCTCGCCACCGGTGAGTGGGTCGCCGCCTACGCCCTCACGGAGCAGGGCAGCGGCAGCGACGCGCTCGGCGCGAAGACGAAGGCGGTGCGCTCGCCGGACGGCAAGCACTGGATTCTCAACGGCTCCAAGCTCTACATCACCAACGCGGCCTTCGCGGACGTGTTCGTCGTCTTCGCCAAGGTGGACGGCGACAAGTTCACCGGCTTCATCGTCGAGAAGGACACTCCCGGCCTCACCGTGGGCCCGGAGGAGCACAAGATGGGCATCCGCGGCTCGTCCACGTGCCCCCTCTACTTCGAGGACGCGCGCGTCCCGGTGGAGAACCAGCTCGGCGAGGTGGGCAAGGGCCACAAGATTGCCTTCAACATCCTCAACTACGGCCGCCTCAAGCTGGGCGCGGGCGTGCTGGGCGGCATGAAGCTCCAGCTCCAGAACGCGCTGCGCTTCACGCAGGAGCGCAAGCAGTTCGGCACCCCCATCGTCCAGTTCCCCCTGTCCCGCGAGAAGCTGGCCCGCATGACGGCGCTCATCCACGCCGTGGAGAGCATGACGTACCGCACCGCGGGCCTCGTGGACGCGCGCCTCGCCGGACACGACAAGACCGCCGCCGACTACGAGACGCGCCTGCTCGCCGCCGTCGAGGAGTACGCGATTGAGTCGTCCATCATGAAGGTGCACGGCTCGGAGTCGCTGGGCACCCTCGTGGACGACGCCGTGCAGCTCCACGGCGGCGCTGGCTACATCGAGGAGTATCCGGTGGAGCGCGCGTACCGCGACGCGCGCATCAACCGCATCTTCGAGGGCACCAACGAAATCAACCGCATGCTCATCGTCGGCATGCTCCTCAAGCGCGCGGTGAAGGGTGACCTGCCGCTGTTCGCCGTCGCCGGCAACGTGGCCGACGAGCTGTCCCGGGGCGAACGTCCCCGCGCGCGCGGCCAGGACGCGCTGGCCCCGCAGGAAGTGGCCGCCGAGTCCGCCAAGCACCTCGCCCTCCACGGCCTGCGCATCGCCGCGGAGACCTTCGGCACCGATTTGGAGAAGCACCAGGAGGTGCTCGCCGCGCTGTCGGACGTGGTGATGGACGCCTTCGCGCTGGACTCCATGGTGACGCGCACCCGCCAGGCCGCCAGCCAGGGGAAGCTGGACCCGGTGCGCGTGGCGCTGACGCAGTTGTACGCGCTGGACGCGGTCCCTCGCGCCTTCGACAGGACGCGCCGCGCGCTGTGCGCCACACTCCAGGGTGAGGCGCTCGACACGGAGCTGAAGCGCCTGGCCTCGCTGGACGTCTTCACGCCGTACAACCCCGCGGAGCTGCGCGAGACGGTGGTGACGGCGCTCGAGTCTGCGGGCAGCTACCCGCTCAGCCAGGAGTAGCGGGGCAGGGCGGGGCTCCCGAACAGCCGGAGCCCCGTGCGCCTCACGGCATCCGCGTCACGGCGTCCATGCCGAAGCTCACGCGCGCCTTCCAGGGCGCGGGGGGCAGGGACGCCAGGGCCAGCAGGGCCTCCAGGCGCTTCTCCATCTCCGGCCGCAAGCGCCCGAAGGTGGCGCCGAAGCCGGGTATCACCGTCTCCGAGTGCTTCTTCGGCACCGACGAGGTCCACACCACCTCGCCGTGCAGCATCAACGGTCCCCCCTGGAGGTCCATCTCCAGGAGGAAGGGCGTGCCCACGTGCACCTTGCGGGGCAGCGCCGGGGCCTGCACCTCCAGCCCCACGCCGCCCTTGGAGATGTCACGTACCAGAAAGATGGGCGACATGGGCGCCGCCTCCACCGCGCGCAGGTGCAGGGGCAGGCGCGGGAAGCGGCGCAGCCCCTCCTGCTCCTGGGTGGAGAAGATGCGCTGGAGCATCGCGTCCAGCGCGCTGCGGTCCTGGCTCATGCCGTAGCGCACGGTGAGCAGGTAGCGCTGTGCCTCGCGCGGCTCCACCTGCACCACCTCGCCGAGGACCTCCACGGGCCTGGGCACGCCTCCGGCGTGCAGCTCGAAGGTGAAGCGAGTCCCGAGCGGAAGGCTGCGGCGCGTCTCCAGCGTGACGCCGCCCTGCCCGACGCTGCGTGTGTACTCCCCCACCAATGACTGCGGGGTCTTGTAGGCCACCTTCAGTCGTACGTTCGTATTCACGCAAAAGGCACTCTGCGCCTGTCTCCGGGTGGAACTCAAGCGGGCCCCATCTCCCTGGGTAGGGCGCTGCGGCGCGGCAACCACCGGACCTTCCAGGTGTGGCGGGACTTCTGGAATCGGGCACTCGCGGTGCGGGGCCTCCTGGAATCGGGCACTCGCGGTGCGGGGCCTCCTGGAATCGGCCGTCCGTGGTGCGGGGGCCTTGCCGGAATCCGGCCACGAGCGCCGTGCCGCACCCGTCCAGGTGTCTGGCGCCAACGAACCGCTGTTCCAACCTGTTGCGGTTTCTTGACCCCCCCCAGGGGGACGCGTATGTATGCCGCCCGGTAGTGGCAAGGAGTGGGAAGGAGTGGAGTTCAGTCCCCTGGCGGGTTGAAAAGGTGGATCGTCCCGCGTGTTCCGAGGCGTCTATGAGCACCAGATCGACGCGAAGGGGCGGACGAGCCTCCCGGCGAAGCTCCGGGAAACGCTGGTGGGCGCCTACGACGAGCGGCTCATCATCACCACGGCGCTCGACAGGTGCCTCCACGCGTACCCGGTGCGGGAGTGGGAGGCGCTGGAGGCTTCCCTGGCCCGCCGCAACCCGATGGAGCCGGGGGTGAAGACGCTGATGCGCCTGTACGTGGCCAGCGCGCAGGAGTGCCCGTTGGACAAGCTGGGGCGCCTGCTCATCCCTCCCACGCTTCGCACCTATGCCGGGCTGGAGAAGGACGTGGTGTGGGCGGGGATGGTGAAGGTGATTGAGCTGTGGAGTCGCGAGGGCTGGGCGAAGGCGCAGGAGGAGGCCCGCCAGGAGGCGACCTCCGCGGATGTGATGAAGGTGCTGTCGGAGCTGCGCCAGCAGTAGCGGGAAAGTCGACAGGGCTCAGAAGTCCCGGGAGGGTGGCAAGCGTATGAACCAGGTTCTGGAGGTGCGGCGAGAGGCGGGCGCGGCGGTGGCCACCGGGCGCGTGGAGACGCTCATGCTCGAGGGCGAGCTGAGCGAGCAGGACCTGCTTCAGCTCTGCGAGGACCTCACCCGGAAGATGCAGCGCGGCCTGCGCCAGGTGGTGCTGGACTTCGCCGACGTGGGGCACCTGAACTACCGGGGCGTCAAGCCGCTCATGGCCCGCGCCGAGGCCTTCCGCCGCACCGGCGGGGACCTGAAGCTGTCCGGCCTGTCGCCGTACCTGGCCGCCATCTTCCGCGCGGCCGGCGCGCACGACGCCTTCGAAATCTACCCGCACATGAACGACGCCCGGGCCGCCTTCGCGCTCGCGCGGGCCCCGTTCGTCTGACGGCGCGTGGAGGCCTTGGACTTCCAGCACCAGACCGTCCTCCTGCGGGAAGCAGTGGACTTGCTCCAACCGGGAGTGGGGAAGGTGATCATCGACGGCACACTGGGCGGCGGTGGCCACACGGAGGCGCTCCTGGCTCGGGGCGCCACCGTGGTGGGCGTGGACCGCGACCCGGTGGCGCTCGCGGCGGCCACCTCACGCGTGGGGGGCAACCCGCGCTTCCAGGCCCGGCAGGGCAACTTCGCCGAGCTGCCCCGCGTGGCCGCGGACCTGCTCCCGGTGGACGGTGTGCTGGTGGACCTGGGCGTCTCCTCCCCGCAGCTCGACGTGGCCGAGCGCGGCTTCTCCTTCATGAAGGAGGGCCCGCTGGACATGCGCATGGGCGACACGGGGCCCACCGCCGCGGAGCTCATCGCCTCCATGGATGAGCGCGACCTGGCCCACATCCTCAAGGAGTACGGCGAGGAGCCCTTCGCGCGGCCCATCGCCCGTGAATTGAAGCGCGCGCTGCCCACGCGCACCCTGGAGGCCGCCGAGGTCGTGAAGCGGGCGGTGCCTCGCAAGGCGTGGCCCAACCGCATCCACGTGGCCACCCGTACGTTTCAAGCGCTGCGCATGGCCGTCAACGGTGAGCTGGAGGCGCTGGATGCGCTGCTCGCCGCCATTCCGAGCCTCCTCAAGGTGGGGGGCCGCGCCGCCATCATCGCCTTCCACTCCCTGGAGGACCGGAAGGTGAAGGAGGCGTTCCGCGACATGGTGGGCCGGTGCACCTGCCCGCCGGGGCTGCCGGTGTGCGCCTGTGGCTATTCGGGCGCGTTCGCCCTGGTGACGAAGAAGGCCGTGGCCGCCTCGGATGAAGAGGTGGAGGCCAACCCCCGCTCTCGCAGCGCGCACCTGCGCGTGGTGGAGAAACTCCGATGAGCAAGGCGACTTCCAGGTTGGGTTCGACGCGTGGCTCCGTCTCGCTGACGGGCGTGCTGCTGCACCTGTTGCCGGCCGTCCTCTTCTTCGCCCTCTTCGCGGCGGTGGGCATGCTCCACGTCACCAGCCGCGTGCTGGTGGTGGACATGGGCTACCGCCTGTCGCGCGAGGAGGCCGAGAGCCGCACCCTCACCCGGGAGAATGACCGGCTGAAGCTGGAGCTGGCCACGCTCAAGGCCCCGGCGCGGCTGGAGCGCGTGGCGCGCGAGCAGCTCGGCATGGCCATGCCCAACGGTGGTGCCGTGGTGTCGCTGGCCGCGGAGAAGCCCGCTCGCGGCGACGCCCGTGCCGAAGCTCGTGGCTCCGAGCTGCCCGGCGTGCGGGTGGCCGGGCGCGACGCGACGGGGGCGGTGCGGTGAGGGACTTCAAGGCGACGCGGGCTCCCGAGCCCAACGCGAAGTGGCTGAGGCTGCGGGTGCAGCTGCTGTTCGGCCTCTTCCTGACGCTGCTGGGCGTCGCCTTCGGTCGCGCGGTGTTCCTCCAGGTCTTCGAGCAGGAGAAGCTGCGCGGCCTGGCGCAGGACCAGTACGTCCGCCAGATTGAAATCCCCGCCCGCCGCGGCGACATCTTCGACCGGCGTGGCACCCCCCTGGCCCAGAGCGTGGAGGTGGACTCCATCTGGGTGGACCCGTCGATGCTGCCGGACGTGCGGGCCGCCGCGCGCGCGCTGGCCAAGGCGCTCAAGGTCGACGCGGACGAGATGGCCGCGCGCCTGGGCCGCGCCAAGCGCTTCGCGTGGGTGAAGCGCCAGGCCAAGCCGCAGGAGGTGGAGGCGGTGAAGGCGCTGGGCCTGCCCGGCTTCGGCTTCACCAAGGAGCCCAAGCGCTTCTACCCGCAGCGAGAGCTGGGCGCCCACGTGGTGGGCATGGTGGGCATGGACGGCCACGGCCTGGAGGGCCTGGAGCTGGCCTTCGAGGAGGAGCTGTCCGGGCAGAACTCGCGCATGTCCGGCTTCCGCGACGCCAAGGGCCGCAAGCTGCTGGTGCAGGGCGCGATGGACCCGCTGGAGCGCCAGGGCGCCGCCGTCACCCTCACCATCGACCGCCACCTCCAGTACGTGACGGAGAAGGCGCTGGCCAAGGCGGTGGAGGAGGCCAAGGGCGTGGCCGGCATGGCGGTGGTGCTGGACCCGCGCACCGGCGAATTGCTGGCCGTGGCCAACCACCCGCGCTTCAACCCCAACAACCCCGGGGCCGGCACGCGCGCCGAGATGCGCAACCGTGCCGCGCTGGACACCTTCGAGCCCGGCTCCACGACGAAGCCCCTCGTGGTGGCCGCGGCCCTGGATCAGCAGGCGATAACGCCCGACAGCGTCTTCTTCTGTGAGAACGGCGCCTGGCCCATTGGCCGCCACACCATCAACGACACCCACCCGCACGGCTGGCTGGCCCCCCGCGCCATCCTCCAGGTGTCCTCCAACATCTGCATGGCGAAGATTGCCCAGGCGCTGGGGCGCGAGAAGCTCGTCGCCGGCTACCACGCCTTCGGCTTCGCCGAGCGCACCGGCCTGGCGCTGCCGGGCGAGGGGCGCGGCGTCATCCCCTTCCCGAAGGCGGAGGTGGCCCTGGCCACCCAGTCCTTCGGCCAGGGGATGACGGCCACGGCGGTCCAGATTGCGTCCGCCTATGGTGCGCTGGCCAACGATGGCGTGCTCATGCGGCCCTACCTCGTGTCGAAGGTGGTGGACCCGGATGGGGTAGTCCTGCTGGAAAACCGCCCCACGGAGATTCGCCGGGTGGTTTCATCCAAGGTTGCCCGGCAGGTGGTGGGCATGCTCGAGAGTGTGGTGACCAAGGAGGGGACCGCCCCCAGGGCCGCCATGGAGGAGTACAGGGTGGCGGGCAAGACAGGGACGGCCCAGAAGGCGGACCCCGTCGCCCGGGGGTATTCGGACAAGCGAATCGCCTCCTTCGCTGGCATGGTGCCGGCCGAGTCACCGCGCGCGGTGATTCTTGTCGTAGTGGACGAACCGAAGACCGACGTATACGGGGGGCTCGTGGCTGCCCCTGCTTTCAAGGAGATTGCGACTGCCGCCATGGCCCACCTGGCCGTGCCCCCGTCCCGGACGGTGGCACCCGAGGTGGCCGTGGCCGCCGTGTCCCCCGCGCCTGTCGCGGCGAAGCCGGTGGCCGTCAAGGCCGTCGTGCCCGCGCGTCCGGTGCTGGCGGAGGCGGTGACGGAGACCCCGGAGCCCGGCACGGTGCGTGTGCCGGACGTCCAGGGACAGGTAGGACGGGAAGCCGTGGTGAAGCTGCTCGCCGCGGCTCTCGAGCCACAAGTAATGGGCAGTGGACGAGTGGTGTCTCAAACCCCCGCCGCCGGCGCACTGGTGGAGAAGGGGGCCCGGGTGACGCTGGAGCTCGCGACGCGGCAATGAGGCCGCGCTCGCTCCAGGACCCGCGCTTGCAAGACGTGTGAAGGGGAAGAGATGAAGCTGACGGATGTCCTCGCAGGATGTGGTGCCGAGCAGACCTCGGGCGGCCGTTCCGCGGTTGACGTCACCGGTGTGACGCAGGACTCGCGGCGCGTGAAGGCGGGGGACCTCTTCGTCGCCATTCCTGGCACGAAGGAGGATGGGGCCCAGTTCATCGGCGAGGCCGTGTCCCGTGGTGCGGTGGCGGTGGTCTCCGAGAAGCCGGTGCCCTCCTCGCAGGTGCCCTTCTTCAAGGTGGGCAACGCGCGCAAGGCCCTGGCCATCATCGCGGCCAACTTCTACGGCCGTCCCGCCGACCAGCTCACGCTGCTCGGTGTCACCGGGACGAACGGGAAGACGACGACGACCTACTTGCTGGAGGCGATGAGCACGGCGGCCTATGCGGCCACCGGTGTCATCGGCACGCTGGGCTACAAGTTCTCCGGAAAGACGGTGGAGAGCGCCAACACCACCCCGGATGCGCTGGAGCTGCACCGCATCTTCCGGGAGATGGTCGACGCGGGGGTGGAGACGGTCATCATGGAGGTGTCCAGCCATGCGCTCGCGCAGGAGCGCGTGCACGGGCTCACCTTCAAGGCGGCCGGCTTCTCCAACCTGAGCCGAGACCACCTCGACTACCACAAGGACATGGAGGACTACTTCCAGTCGAAGCGGAAGCTGTTCGCCGAGAACCTGTCCGCCACCGGCGTGGCCGTGGTCAACGGCGACGACACCTACGCCAGCCGCATCTACAACGAGCTGCGCGGCCAGAAGCGCATGGCGTGGAAGTTCAGCCGCGTGGGCAACGGGGAGGTCTCCGCCGCCGACGTCACCTTCACGCTCCAGGGCATCAAGGGCACGCTGAAGACGCCGGCCGGTGACATCCCCATCAAGAGCAAGCTGCTGGGGCCCCACAACCTGGAGAACATCCTCCTGGCGGCGGGCATCGGCCTGGGCGCGGGCTTCGCCCGGCGCGACGTGCAGGAAGGCATCGAGCGCATGACGCCGGTGGCCGGCCGCATGGAGCGCGTGGAGAACTACGGCCCCGGCGGTGCTCCGGCGGTGCTGGTGGACTACGCGCACACCGACGACGCGCTCAAGCGCGCGCTGGAGGCCGCGCGTGCGCTGGCCAAGGGCCGTGTCATCACGGTCTTCGGCTGCGGTGGAGACCGGGACAAGGGCAAGCGTCCGCTGATGGGCGCGGTGGCGGCGGAGGCCGCGGACCTGGCCATCGTCACCAGCGACAACCCCCGCACCGAGAACCCGGACGACATCATCTCCGAGGTGACGCCGGGCCTGGAGAAGGGCGGCCTGCGCCGCATCTCCGCGGGCAAGGCCAAGTCGGGTGAGAAGGGCTACCTCGTGGACGCGGACCGCCGCGCCGCCATCGAGCTCGCCATCGGTCTGGCCACCGCGGACGACGTCGTCCTCATCGCCGGCAAGGGCCACGAGACGTATCAGCAGGTGGGCACGGAGAAGCACAACTTCGACGACCGCCAGGTGGCGGCGAAGGCGCTGGCCAACCGCACCCCCTAGCTGAAGTCGCGCGAGCGCGGTCCGGCCCCGGCCGCGCTCGCACCCCACACCCCTATGTCAGCCCGATTCAACGACGATGAGGTGGTGCAGGCGACCGGTGCCACCCGGCGCGGAGGCGCGGCCCCGGCCGAATTCTCCGCGGTCTGCACCGACACGCGCTCGCTCACCCCGGGCTGTCTCTTCCTGGCCCTCGTCGGCGAGCGCTTCGACGCGCACGCCTTCGTGGACGCGGCGGCGAAGGGCGGGGCGGCCGGCGCCGTCGTCGCCCGCGGGCGCACGCTGCCCGTGCTGCCGGAGGGCTTCCCCCTCTACGAGGTGGAGGACACGCTGATGGCGCTGGGGGCCCTCGGCCGTCACCACCGGCAGCGCTTCAAGATTCCCCTCTGCGCGGTGGGCGGCTCCAACGGGAAGACGACCACCAAGGAGATGGTGGGCGCCATCCTCGCCACGCGCGGGCCGGCCCTGAAGACGGAGGGCAACCTCAACAACGAGGTGGGCGTCCCGCTGACGCTCTTCCGCCTGGAGCCGCAGCACGTGGCGGCCGTCATCGAGGTGGGCATGAACCGCCCCGGTGAGATTGAACGGCTCACCCGCGTGGTGCGCCCCGACGCCGGTGTCATCACCGTCGTCCAGCCCGAGCACCTCGAAGGGCTGGGCAGCATCGAGGGTGTGGCGGAGGCGGAAGGGGAGATGTTCCGCGAGCTGGGCCCCACGTCCACGGTGGTGGTGAATGTGGATGACCCGCTCATCCCGAAGCAGGCCGCGCGCAGCAAGGCGAAGCGGCTGACCTTCGGCCGCGCGGAGGGCGCGGACGTGCGGCTGACGGGCGTGGAGACGCACGGCCGTGACGGCATGGTGGCCACGGTGCGGTACGCGGGCCGTGACTGGCCGGTGCGGCTGCACTTCATCGGTCCGCATAATGCGCAGAACGCCACGGCGGCCTTCGCGCTGGCGCTGGCGCTGGGCTACTCGCCGGAGGAGTGCGTGCGCGGCCTGGAGACGGCGCGGCCGTACGCGCGGCGCCTCAACGTGCTGGACGGCAAGGGCGGCGTGACGGTGATTGACGACTGCTACAACGCCAACCCGGCGTCCATGGACGCGGCGCTGGAGACGCTGGGCACGCTGGTGCCCGCTGGCGGCCGTCCGGTGGTGGTGCTGGGGGACATGCTGGAGCTGGGTCCGGGCGAGCTGGAAGAGCACTCGCGCCTGGGCGGGCGCGTTCCCGGGCACGCGAAGCTCGCGGCCTTCTTCGGTCCCCGCTCCGTCAAGGGGTGGGAGGCCGCTTCCATGGGCAATTCCGCTGCCCACTTCACCGAGATCGAGCCGCTGGTGGCCTGGTTGTCGCCCCAGCTGCGCGCGGGTGACGTGGTGCTGGTGAAGGCCAGCCGCGGCATGCGGCTGGAGCGGGTGGTGGCGGCGCTCACGGGCGCGCCAGCCCCCGGAGGACATCACTAGTGCTGTATCTCCTCTACGAGCTCATCCAGAACACGGAAGCAGGGCGCGTCCTCAACTTCCTGCGCTACCCCACCTTCCGCATCATCGCCGCGGGCGTCTTCGCCCTGCTGCTCGGCATGCTCATCGGTCCCCGGCTCATCGCCCGCCTGCGGCTGAAGCAGCACGGGCAGAGCAACGTGCGCGAGGACACGCCGGACTCGCACCAGAAGAAGAAGGGCACGCCCACCATGGGTGGCGCGCTCATCCTCATCTGCATCGCCGCCGGCACGCTGCTGTTCGCGGACCTGGGCAGCCGTGGCGTGTGGGTGATGCTGCTGCTCACCTTCGGCTATGGCTTCATCGGCTTCCTGGATGACTGGCTGAAGTTGTCCAAGCGCAACTCGAAGGGGTTGCCGGGCCGTTACAAGATGGTGCTGCAGACCTTCTTCTTCCTGGTGGCGGTGTTCGGCCTGCTCACCACGTGGACGCACCCGGACGGCTCCTTCGGGCCCACGCTGCTCATCAACACGAAGCTGACGGTGCCCTTCATCCCCACCCGCTGGTTCAACCCGGACCTGGGCTGGTTCTACGTCGTCTTCGCGTGGCTCGTCATCGTCGGCACCTCCAACGCCGTCAACCTCACGGACGGCCTGGACGGTCTGGCCATCGTCCCCACCATCGTCTCCGCCATCACCTTCGCGGTGCTCTGCTACGTGGCCGGTACCACGCTGAGCATCGCGGACTCGGAGCTGGTGAACGGGGTGCCGAAGCTCGTGGCCACGCCGCTGTACCAGTACCTGGGCATCCTCCAGGTGCCGGGTGGCGCGGAGCTGGCCGTGTTCTGCGCGGCGATTGTCGGCGCGGGCATCTCCTTCCTCTGGTTCAACACCTATCCGGCCTCCGTCTTCATGGGCGACATCGGCTCGCTGGCGCTGGGTGGCGCGCTGGGCGGGCTGGCGGTGCTGTCCAAGAACGAGGTGGTGTCCGCCATCATCCACGGCATCTTCTTCGCGGAGGCCCTGAGCGTGATGATTCAGGTGGCCTCCTTCAAGATGACGGGCAAGCGCGTCTTCAAGATGGCGCCGGTGCACCACCACTTCGAGCTGAAGGGCCTGGCCGAGCCGAAGATCATCGTCCGTTTCTGGATCGTCTCCATCCTCTGTGGTGGCGTGGCGCTCCTGTCGCTCAAGCTGCGCTGAAACCGCGGCAAAGGGGGCTCGGCCATGTCGTTGTCGCTGTCCGGTCAGAAGGTCCTCGTATACGGGCTGGCGAAGAGTGGCGTGGCGGCGCTGCGCCTCCTGCGCCAGCACGGCGCCCACGTCACGGCGCTGGATGCTCGCACCGAGGACGCGCTGGGCGAGGTGGGCCGCGAGGTGAAGTCCCTCGGCGCGTCGCTCGTCACCGGCCCCGTGCCCCCGGGCCTGCTCGCGTCGCAGGACCTCGTGGTGGTGAGCCCCGGCGTGCCGCTGGCGCTGCCGGAGATTGAGGCCGCGCGCTCGGCGGGCGTGGCGGTGTGGGGCGAAGTGGAGCTGGCCTCGCGCTTCCTCACCGACGTGCCCCTGTTCGGCATCACCGGCACCAACGGGAAGAGCACCACCACGGCGCTCACCGGCGAGTTGTTCCTGCGCGGCGGCCGGCGCACCTTCGTGGGCGGCAACCTGGGCCGGCCCTTCTCCGAAGCGGCCCTGGCCCCGAAGGCCTGGGACGCGCTGGTGGTGGAGCTGTCCAGCTTCCAGCTCGAGGGCATCCGCACCCTGCGCCCGCGCGGCGCCGCCATCCTCAACCTCACGCCGGACCACCTGGACCGGTACGCCACCCACGCCGACTACGGCGCGGCCAAGGCGCGCATCTTCCAGAGCCAGCAGGCCGGAGACTTCGCGGTGGTCAACGCGGACGACGCCGACGTGCTGGGGCTGGCGCGCGCGGCGAAGGTGCCCGTGTACGGCTTCGGCATGACGGGGCGCCCGGTAGCGGACGCGCCGAAGCTGGCGGGGCAGGCCATCGCGGAGGAGGGCGGCTTCCGGCTCGACTTCCTGAACGAGCACTACCGGCTCACCAACCGCGCGCTGCGCGGCGCGCACAACGCGCAGAACGCCATGGCGGCGACGCTGCTGGCGCGGCTGGGCGGCGTGCCGGCCGACGCGGTGCAGGCGGGGCTGGACAGCTATCCCGGGCTGCCGCACCGCATGGAGAGCGTGCGCGTGCTGGACGGCGTGGAGTGGGTGAACGACTCCAAGGCTACCAACGTGGACTCGGTGCTGGTGGCGCTGCGCGCCTTCAAGGGCGACCTGTGGCTGATTGCCGGCGGCAAGGGCAAGGGCGCGCCGTACGCGCCCATGGTGGAGGAGGGGCGGGGCAAGGTGAAGGGCGTGCTCACCATCGGCCAGGACGCGGACGTCCTTGCAAAGGCGTACGCCGGGCAGGCGCCGGTGCATGCGTGCGGCACGCTGGACGCGGCGGTGAAGAAGGCGCGTGAAGTGGCGAAGGCGGGGGACACGGTGCTGCTGTCGCCCGCGTGCGCGTCGTATGACCAGTTCAAGAACTTCGAGGACCGGGGCGACACCTTCAAACGCCTCGTCGGGGCGCTGTGATGGACATGAAGACCACTCCTCCCGCGTCCGCCTCCGTGCGGTTCGACCCGATACTCCTGTGCGCAGTGCTCGGCCTCGTCACCTTCGGGCTGGTGATGGTGTACTCGGCCAGCGCGGTGCTGGCGCAGGACAAGCTGGGTGACAGCCTGTACTTCTTCAAGCGCCAGCTCACCGCGGCCGGCATGGGCGTGGTGGCCATGGCGGTGGCCATGAAGGTGGGCTGGCGCAAGCTGGCGCGCTGGGCCTACCCGCTGCTGCTCGTCGCCATCGTCCTGCTGGTGGCGGTGGCCATTCCCGGCGTCGGCACCACGGCGGGCGGCGCGCGCCGGTGGATTCGCCTGCCGGGCTTCAGCCTGCAGCCCGCGGAGGTGGCGAAGTTCGCCTGGGTCGTCTACCTGTCCTACTCGCTGGCGAAGAAGCGCGAGAAGGTGGCCACCTTCTCCGTGGGCTTCCTCCCGCACCTGGCCCTGTGTGGCGTGCTCGTCCTCTTGTGCATGCTCCAGCCGGACTTCGGCAGCAGCGTGCTGCTGGTGTTCATGCTCTTCGTGCTGCTCTTCGCGGCCGGCGCGAAGCTGAGCTACCTGGTGGGCTCGGTGCTGCTGGCGCTGCCCCTGGCGTACGTGGCGATTGCGACGAGCCCGTACCGCATGAAGCGCATCCTCGCGTTCCTCGACCCGTGGGCGCACCGGCACGACGTGGGCTACCAGGTGGCCGAGTCGCTGATGTCCATCGGCTCGGGCGGTGTGTTGGGCCTGGGGCTGGGGGACGGGCGGCAGAAGCTCTTCTTCCTGCCGGAGGCGCACACCGACTTCATCTTCTCCATCATCGGCGAGGAGACGGGGCTGATAGGCGTGGGGTTGCTGGTGGCGCTGTACGGAACGGTGCTGTGGCGTGGGGTGCGCGCCAGCCTGGCCGCAGGGGAGACGTTCGGCACGTACCTGGGGCTGGGCATCACCTCCATCATCGCGTTCCAGGCCACGGTGAATATGTGCGTGGCGATGGGGCTCTTGCCCACGAAGGGGCTGACGCTGCCCTTCGTGTCGTACGGAGGAACTTCCCTGGTGGTGCTGATGGGCGCGGCGGGGGTGCTGTTGTCCTTGAGCGCGAATGCCGAACCGGCAACGCGCGCCACGCGGACGGGCACGGACATGCGGGAGGTGACGGCGTGAAGGTCCTCATCGCGGGCGGCGGCACCGGTGGCCACCTCTTCCCGGGCATCGCCCTGGCCGAAGAGGTGACGACGCGTCACCACGGCAACGAGGTGGTCTTCGTGGGCACCGAGCGGGGCCTCGAGGCGCGCGTGGTGCCGAAGGAGGGCTACCCGCTGGAGCTGGTGAAGGTGCAGGGCCTCAAGGGGAAGAACCTGTTCGCCTTCATCAAGGCGCTCTTCGCCCTGCCGCTGGCCTTCATCGAGTCGTTCCGCATCCTCGCCCGGCAGAAGCCGGACGTGGTGGTGGGCGTGGGCGGCTACGCCAGCGGGCCGGTGGTGCTGGCCGCGTGGCTGATGGGCATCCCCACGGCGATTCAGGAGCAGAACGCGCTGCCGGGCCTCACCAACAAGGTGCTGGGCAAGGTGGTGCGCGTCGTCTTCACCGCCTTCGAGGGCGCGAGCCGCTTCTTCCCCGAGAAGAAGGTGCAGCTCATCGGCAACCCCATCCGCCGCAAGCTGATGGACAACTACCTGCGCAGCCACGTGGCGCACGAGAAGTTCTCGCTGCTCGTCTTCGGCGGCAGCCTGGGTGCGCGCGGCATCAACCAGCGGATGATTGAGGCGCTGGACTCCCTGGGGGACTTGAAGGACGGGCTGCACTTCGTCCACCAGACGGGGAAGAACGACCTGGAGCAGGTGCGCAAGGGCTACGCGGAGAAGGGCTTCCAGGCGGACGTGGTGGAGTTCATCGACGACATGTCGAGCGCGTACGCGAAGGCGGACCTCGTCGTCTGTCGCGCCGGCGCCACCACGCTGGCGGAGCTGACGGTGTGCAAGAAGGCCAGCATCCTCATTCCCTTCCCGCACGCCACGGATGACCACCAGGCGGTGAATGCGAAGGCGCTGGTGGACGCGGGCGCGGCGCTGATGTTCCGCGAGTCGGAGCTCACCGGGACGAAGCTGGCGGAGACCATCCGCGCGCTGAAGAGCGACCCGGCGAAGCTCAAGAACATGGAGAAGAAGGCGGGCCTGCTGGGCCGCCCGGAGGCCGCCAAGGAGCTGGCGGACGTCTGCGTGGACCTAATGGTGCAGGCGTGGGGCCCCAATGGTAGGGAGCGCGCCCCCGCCGAGCCGAAGAAGGCGCCGAGGAGCCACTCGTGACGAAGAACAAGCCCGCCAGCCTCTTCAAGACGCGCCACGCCGCGCAGGTCCACTTCGTGGGCATCGGCGGCATCGGCATGAGCGGTATCGCCGAGGTGCTGCTCAACCTGGGCTACCGCGTGTCCGGCAGCGACTTGAAGGAGAGCGACATCACCCGGCGCCTGACGCGCATGGGCGCCACCATCTTCGAGGGACACAAGGCGCAGAACCTCGTCCAGGCGGACGTGGTGGTCATCTCCTCCGCGGTGCGCAAGGACAACCCGGAGGTCGTCACCGCGCGGCAGCGGAAGATTCCCGTCATCCCCCGCGCGGAGATGCTCGCGGAGCTGATGCGCCTGAAGTACGCCGTCGCGGTGGCGGGCAGCCACGGCAAGACGACGACGACGTCCATGGTGGCCACCGTGCTGAGCGCGGCGGGGTTGGACCCGACGGCGGTGGTGGGCGGCAAGGTGAACGTGCTCGACTCCAACGCCAAGCTGGGCAAGAGCGAGCTGATGGTGGTGGAGGCGGACGAGAGCGACGGCAGCTTCCTCAAGCTGCACCCGTCCATCTCCATCGTCACCAACATCGACCCGGAGCACATGGACCACTACGGCACGCTGGACGCGCTCCAGTCCGCCTTCGTGGAGTTCTGCAACCGGGTGCCCTTCTACGGCCTCAACGTCCTCTGCCTGGACAACCCCAACGTCCAGGCGCTGCTGCCGCGGATTGAAAAGCGCTTCGTCACCTACGGCAGCTCGCACATGGCGGACTACCGGCTGGAGAACATCCAGCTCGACGGCTTCACCACCACCTTCCAGGCCTTCCGCCGGGACGAGCCGCTGGGCGAGTTCCGCGTGCGCATGGTGGGCGCGCACAACGCCTTCAACGCGCTGGCCGTCATCGCCGTGGCGGAGGAGATGGACATCCCGCTGGAGACGGTGCGCGGCGCGCTGGCCGAGTTCGGCGGCGTGCAGCGGCGCTTCACCGTGCGCGGCGAGGCGCAGGGCATCACCGTGGTGGACGACTACGGGCACCACCCCACCGAGGTCATGGCCACGCTGGCCGGTGCGCGGAAGGCCTTCGGCCGGCGCGTGGTGGTGGCCTTCCAGCCGCACCGCTACACGCGCACGCACGACTTGATGAAGGAGTTCACCACCTCGTTCAACGACGCGGACGTGCTCTTCGTCACCAGCGTGTACGCGGCGGGCGAGGAGAAGATTCCGGGCGCCACCGGCGACGCGCTGGCGGACGCCATCCGTGCGCACGGCCACCGCGACGTCACCTTCGTGGAGAAGCGCACCGAATTGCCGGCGGCGCTGCTGCCCCGGCTGCGCGAGGGCGACCTGGTGCTCACGCTGGGCGCGGGCGACATCACCCAGGTGGGGCCGGACCTGCTCACCCTGCTGGGCACTTCTTCGCTGTCGAAGGGCTGAGCCGCCATGGTGGAAGCGGGCGTGAGGACGGCGCTGGCGGAGCGCGTGGCGCGGCTGTCCGGCTGTGAGGTGAAGCCGGGCGAGCCCCTGGCTCCGCTCACCAGCGTCCGGGTGGGCGGCGCAGCGGAGGCCCTGGTGCGTCCTCGCTCGCCGGAGGCGCTGGTGGCGCTGTTGAAGCTGGCGCGCGACGAGGGCGTGCCCGTCTCCATCCTCGGCGGCGGCGCTAACACGCTGGTGGGCGACGGCGGTGTGCCGGGCTTCACCGTGAAGCTGCCTTCGGACCTGTTTCCAGAAGTCGCGGACGTGGGCCCCGAGGAGGGCCGCCTCACGCTGGGCGCGGGCGCGGCCATCGTCCGGCTCATCAACGTCATGCGCGCCAACGCGCTGGTGGGTGCGGAGTTCCTGGCCGGTATTCCCGGCACGCTGGGCGGCGCGGTGGCGATGAATGCCGGCACCAAGAACGGCGAGGCCTTCCGCGCGATTGAATCGGTGGAGGTCGCCACCGCGGACGGGGTGGGGTGGCTGACGAAGGCGCAGGTGCCGCACGCCTACCGCCACTCGGAATTGCCGCCGGACAGTGTGGTGACGCGGGTGCGCTTCCTCCTGCGCAAGGGGGACATGGTGGCGTCCAAGGCCGCCATGGACGCGGACCTGGGCTACCGCAAGCGCACGCAGCCGCTGAGTCAGCCCAACTTCGGCAGCGTCTTCACCAACCCGCCGGGCGACCATGCCGGCAGGCTCATTGAATTGGTCGGCCTCAAGGGGCATACGCTGGGCCGCGCGCAGGTCTCCACCCTGCACGCCAACTGGATTGTGAACCTGGGCGGAGCTACCGCCCGCGACGTGCTGGGCCTCGTCACCCTCATGCAGCAGCGGGTGCGCGAGGAGACCGGCGTCGACATGAAACCCGAAGTCAAGCGCGTGGGAGAGTTCCTGCCATGACCCCGAATCGCGGCGCCTTCACGAAGGACGAGCTCAAGACGAAGCGCGTGGGCGTGTTGTTTGGCGGCCTGTCCGCCGAGCGCGAGGTGTCCCTGCGCACCGGCGCCGCCGTGGCCGGGGCGCTGCGCTCGCTGGGCTACGACGTGGTGGAGGTGGACGTCGGCAAGGACCTGCCCGCGCGTCTCATCGCGGAGAAGGTGGACGTGGCGTGGCTGGCGGTGCACGGCCGCTATGGCGAGGACGGGTGCCTCCAGGGCCTCTTGGAGTCGATGTTCATCCCCTACAGCGGCAGCGGTGTGCTGGCCTCCGCGCTGGGCATGGACAAGGTGTACGCCAAGCAGGTCTTCGTCGCGCACGGCATCCCCACCCCGGCGTACCGCGCCTTCAAGGACGCGGAGTCGGCGCTGGCGGCGGCGGACTCGCTGCCCTTCCCCTTCCCGGTGGTGGTGAAGCCCAGCCGCGAGGGCAGCAGCGTGGGCGTTCATATCTGCAAGAAGCGTGAGGACTACGACGCCGCCGTGAAGGACGCGGCGAAGTACGCCGGCACCCTCCTGGTGGAGCAGTTCGTCAAGGGACGTGAAGTGCAGGGTGGGGTGCTGGACGATGAGGCCCTCGGCGTCATCGAGGTGCGCGCCGCGCGCGAGTTCTACGACTACGAGGCCAAGTACAAGGCGGGCTCCGGTACTCAGTATCTCTTCCCCGCGCCCCTGCCCCCTGAGCAGTATGCCCGGGTGAACGAGGTGAGCCTGGCCGCGCACAAGTCCCTCGGTTGCAGTGGCGGCTCCCGGTCCGACGTCATCATCACCGAGGGCGGAGAAGTGTTCCTGCTGGAGATCAACACGCTGCCCGGCATGACGGCCACCAGCCTCCTGCCCAAGATTGCCGCCGGACGTGGTATCGACTTCCCGGCCCTGTGTGAGCGCCTCCTGTTGGGCGCCTCCCTCAAGGCCTGAAGCGCCCCCCTCGCGGGCCCGACGCAACTCGGCGTCGGGCTTCGTCGAAAACCCCCGGAAGTCCCTGGCCCCGCACCCGCCGCCAGCGCTACAGCGACGTGCCTGTAGCCAAAAACTGGCGTGGAGATCCATCCGCGCGCAGCATGCGTGCGACCGTCCCGACCCATGGCCTTTGGCAGAGCGCGAAATCGTCGTCGTCAGGATACCGCCCAGCAGAAGGAGGCGGTGAAGGGCGCCGTGCGCTCGCACGGCCCCGGCGTCCTGAAGGTGCTCGCGCTGACCGTGGCCACGGGCCTGCTGGTGTGGGGCGGGGTGGAATTGCGGCACTGGGCGCTGACGTCGCCCCGCTTCGACCTCGCGGCCGTGTCCTTCTCCGGCCTCCAGCGTGCCTCGCGCGTGGAATTGCTGCGGCTGGCGGTGCTGACGAAGGGGCAGAACCTGTGGACCCTGGACCCCGGCGCCCTGGAGCGCGCCATGTCGCAGCACCCCTGGGTGAAGACGGTGGAGGTGACGCGGCGCTTCCCCAACCGCGTGTCGGTGGAGGTGACCGAGCACGCGCCGGTGGCCCTGGCGGTGCTGGGAGAGTTGTACGTCCTGGATGAGGACGGTGAGCCCTTCAAGCGGGTGACGCCGGGGGACGGGCTGGATTTGCCGCTCGTCACGGGGTTGGACCGCGAGGGGTACGTGACGGACCCGACGGTGGCGCGCGAGCGCCTGCGCGCGGCGCTGGAGGTGGCGAGCGCCTATTCGCGGCTGTCAACCGACAAGGCCGAGCGCCTGTCCGAGGTCCGCATGGAGGCGCAGACCGTGGCGCTGGTGACGGCGTCCGGCCAGGAAGTGCGCCTGGGAGAAGGAGATTCCGAGGTCAAGCTGCAGCGGCTGGCCCGCGTCCGGCGAGAGCTGGGTGCGAGGGGGCTTGCAGCGGAGATCATTCACCTGGATAACCGTGCCCGACCCGGTTGGGTGGCGGTGAAGCTTTCGAGCCCTGTCTCCGAGAGGAACGGGGTCTCGACGCGGTAAGCGGATGCCCCTTTCACGAGAGTGGGGGGCCTGGGAGGGTTGTCATGGCGAAGCAGAAGTCGGGGGAGATCATCGTCGGCCTCGACATCGGCACGACGAAGATCTGCGCCATCGTCGGAGAGCTGACCGACAGCGGCATCGACATCATCGGCATCGGTACGCACCCGTCGAAGGGGTTGCGCAAGGGCGTGGTGGTCAACATCGAGGCCACGGTCTCCTCCATCCGGCGCGCCGTCGAAGAGGCGGAGCTGATGGCGGGGGCTGAAATCTCCCACGTCTATACGGGCATCGCCGGCGGCCACATCAAGGGCTTCAACTCCCAGGGCATCGTCGCGGTGAAGGACAAGGAGGTCCGCGAGGCGGACATCGCCCGCGTCATCGACGCGGCGAAGGCGGTGGCCATCCCCCTGGACCGGGAGGTCATCCACGTCCTGCCGCAGGAGTTCATCATCGATGACCAGGGCGGCATCAAGGAGCCGCTGGGCATGGCGGGCGTGCGCCTCGAGGCCAAGGTGCACATCGTCACCGGGGCCGTCTCGAGCGCGCAGAACATCGTCAAGTGCGCCAACCGCACGGGGCTGAATGTCTCCGACATCGTCCTGCAGCCGCTGGCCAGCGCGGAGGCGGTGCTCGGTGAGGACGAGAAGGAGCTGGGCGTGTGCCTCGTCGACATCGGCGGCGGCACCACGGACATCGCCATCTTCTCCGGCGGCTCCATCGTCCACACGGCGGTGATTGCGCTGGGCGGCAACAACCTCACCAGCGACATCGCCATCGGCCTGCGCACGCCCGCGCACGAGGCCGAGCGCATCAAGCAGAAGTACGGCTGCGCGCTGGCGTCCCTCATCAACAAGGACGACACGATTGAGGTGCCCAGCGTGGGCGGCCGTCAGCCGCGCGTCCTGGGGCGGCAGATTCTCTGCGAGATTCTGGAGCCGCGCGTGGAGGAGATCTTCCAACTCGTGCACCGCGAAATCCAGAAGTGCGGCTACGAGGACCTGCTGGCCTCGGGCGTGGTGATTACGGGTGGCTCCACGCTGCTGGCCGGCATGCCGGAGCTGGCCGAAGAGGTGCTCGGGCTGCCGGTGCGCCGCGGCATGCCGCGCGGTATCGGCGGGCTGGTGGACGTGGTGAAGAGCCCCATGTACGCCACGGGCGTGGGCCTGGTCGTCTACGGTGCCAAGCACCTGGACCGGCGCATGTTCCGCATCCGCGAGGAGAACGTGTACAAGAAGGTGAAGGGCCGCATGCGCGAGTGGCTCGAGGAAATCTTCTGACGGGCTGAGGCCACGCGCCCGCCGCATGCGAAGGGGCTCTCCGGAAGGGGGGCCCCTTTTGCATTCTGGCCGGGCGCGTCATGCCCTGGCCGCGTCTGGCGTGGACGCGTCAGGGCTCCTCCCCGCGTCCAGCGTTGACGCGTCAGGAGCAGCTTCGGACGCGTTCCGTTGGGACGCCAAGCTGTCTGATTTCCAGAATCCAGATCCGTGATTCGGATTGCCCTCTGGGAGGGGAGGGTGGTGGGTCCCAGAAGCCCTTGGAACTGTGAGGGTTGGGAACTGGACGGGGGATGGCTTCAGGATTGCTATGTGCGGCCATTGCCGCCGGGACCCCATCCCACCTCGCGCGGCCACGCCCTCATGAACGACCACACCCACACCTCTCCTCCGCAGGCACCTGCGCGACGCCTCCGAGCTCGCCTGCCTGCTGCTGGCCTGCTGGCGCTCCTGTGCGCCGTGCTGGTGGCCCCCGCCGCCCAGGCCGAGCCCGACACCTTCCAGCTGGGCAACGGCCACAATGGCGCACTGACGGTCAACGCCGCCAATACCGTCGTCAACACCTACACGCGGGTGACGGCGGCCGTTCCGGCGAATCAGAGCTTCGCCAACGTGGCCTCCACGACGGGCTTCGCGGTGGGCGACCTGGTGTTGGTGTACCAGGGCACGGGCTACACCGGGACGGTGACGTCGGGCAGCCAGACGGCCCTCGACCTGACGGGGAACACGGTGGGCCGGTGGCAGTTCGCACGCGTGACCGCGCTGACCGGCACTCGGCTCACCTTCGGCCAGCCGCTCACGATGAGCTTCGCAGCCAACATGACGCAGGCCATCCGGGTGCCCGAGTACACCACCGTGACGGTCAACGCCGCGGGCAGCATCGTCGCCCAGGCCTGGGATGGCACGACGGGTGGCGTGGTCATCTTCCTGGCGACGGGCGCGGTGAGCAACGCGGGCGCCATCTCCGCGAGCGGACTGGGATTCCGCGGCGGCCAGTTCCTCAACGGCAACGGTGATGGGTGCACCGGCATCGACCAGGCTTTCCCGGGCGGTACGTCGAAGGGCGAGGGCATCGTGCCGGCGCGCTACTCCCTTGCAATTCCTCCGGCGGCGGGCACGACGGGCTACGGCAACATCTTCAATGGTGGTGGCGGCGGCATCTGCCACAACTCGGGCGGTGGCGGTGGCAGCAGCCATGGCGTGGGTGGTGTGGGTGGCCGCACGTGGAGCGGCGATGCTCCGGCCTCGCGAACCGTGGGTGGTCGCGGCGGCGCGCAGATGCTCTTCACTCCGCAGGACCACCTGCTCTTCGGCGGTGGTGGCGGCGCGGGCCACAGCAATGACGACCTGGGCGGCGGCGGCAGCGCCGGTGGCGGCATCGTGTTCATCCGCGCGGCGTCGCTGACGGGGGCTGGAACGATTTCGGCGAACGGCGTGGCGGGTGTGAATGCAACGCCGCCGGGCAACGACGCGGCGGGCGGCGGCGGCGCGGGCGGTACGCTGTACCTGCGCTTCACGGGGAACTTCACGTGTAACGCCAATCAGGTGACGGCGCGCGGTGGCATCGGTGGCAGCACCGACTTCGACCAGCACGGCACGGGCGGTGGTGGCGGTGGTGGTCGCGGCCTGATTCAGGGCGGCACGGTGGGCTGCACGCCCTCCGTTACCGGTGGTGCGGCGGGTACGCAGCCGACGGCGGCTGCTCCCGACGGTCTGACCTATGGCGCTGCGCCTGGCAGCGTCGGTCTCGTCACCACCCTGGCGGGTGCCTTCCCGGCGGCTCCGGCCGCGCCTGTCGTGACGACGCCGGCCAACGGCTCCACCACCGGACTCCGCCCGCCCATGAGCGGCACGGCTCCGGCGAATTCAACGGTGGTCATCTTCGTTGATGGCGTGGAGTACGCCCGCGTGACGGCGGATGCCGCTGGCAACTTCACCTACACCCCGCCGGCCGACCTGACGACGGGTGCGCACACCATCAGCGCCGTGGCCGAGGTGCAGGGCGTTGCCGGCCCCCGAAGCAACACCAACAGCTTCACGGTGGCGACGGACACCACGCCGCCGGACACGACGATTGTCAGCGGACCGGCTCTGGTGACGAACGCCACGACGGCTACGTTCGACTTCTCCGCGAACGAGACCCCGGTGACGTACGAGTGCTCGCTGGACGGAGCGGCCTTCGCGGCCTGCACCGACCCGGTCACCTTCACTGGCCTCGCGCAGGGCAACCACACCCTGTCGGTCCGCGCGCGTGACGCTGCTGGCAACGTGGACCCCACGCCCGCCACCTACGCGTGGACCATCGACCTCACTCCTCCGGATACCTCCATCGTGAGCGGCCCGGCGGCGGTGACGAACTCCACCAGCGCTACGTTCGACTTCAACTCGCCCGACAGCCCCGTTACCTATCAGTGCTCGTTGGACGGCGCGGCCTTCGCGGCCTGCACCGACCCGGTCACCTTCACGGGCCTGGCCGCCGGCAACCACACCCTGGCGGTGCGCGCGGTGGATGCGGCTGGCAACGTGGACCCGACGCCCGCCACCTACGCGTGGACCGTCGACCTCACCCCTCCGGATACCTCCATCGTGAGCGGCCCGGCGGCGGTGACGAGCTCCACCAGCGCTACCTTCGACTTCAACTCTCCTGATAGCCCGGTGACGTACGAGTGCTCGCTGGACGGCGCGGCCTTCGCGGCCTGCACCGACCCGGTGACCTTCACGGGCCTGGCGCAGGGCAACCACACCCTGGCGGTGCGCGCGCGTGACACCGCGGGCAACGTGGACCCGACGCCCGCTACCTACGCGTGGACGGTGGACCAGACGGCCCCGGATACCACCATCGTGAGCGGCCCTGCTGCGCTGACGAACAGCAGCAGCGCGACGTTCGACTTCAGCTCCAACGAGAGCCCTGTCACCTACCAGTGCTCGCTGGACGGCGCGGCCTTCGTGGCCTGCACCGACCCGCGTACGTTCACGGGCCTGTCGGACGGCAATCACACCCTGGCGGTCCGCGCGGTGGATGCCGCGGGCAACATCGACGGCAGCCCGGCGACCCACGCCTGGACGGTGGACACCACGCCCCCGGACACCACCATCGTGAGTGGTCCGGCGTCGGTGACGAACAGCAACAGCGCCACGTTCGACTTCAGCTCTCCTGACGCGACCGCCACCTTCGAGTGCTCGCTGGACGGCGCGGCCTTCGTGGCCTGCACCGACCCGCGCACCTTCACGGGCCTGGCGGACGGCAACCACACGCTGTCGGTCCGCGCGCGTGACACTGCGGGCAACGTGGACCCGACGCCCGCCACCTACGCGTGGACGGTGGACACCGCTCCTCCGGACACCACCATCGTGAGTGGCCCGTCGGGACTGACGGCCTCCACGTCGGCCACCTTCGACTTCAGCTCTCCTGACAGCCCCGTCACGTACGAGTGCTCGCTGGACGGCGCGGCCTTCGCGGCCTGCACGGACCCGGTGACCTTCACCGGCCTGGCGCAGGGCGGCCACACCCTGGCGGTGCGCGCCCGTGATGCGGCCGGCAACGTGGACCCCACGCCCGCCACCCGCGCGTGGACGGTCGACACGGTGGCTCCGGACACCACGTTCACCAGCACGCCGCCCCTGATTACGAACTCGGCGGTGGCCAACTTCGACTTCAACTCCAACGAGAGCCCCGTCACCTACGAGTGCCGTCTGGACGGCGCGGTGCTCTTCACCGCGTGCGCGGACCCGCAGACCTTCACGGGCCTGTCGAACGGCAGCCACACGCTCGAGGTTCGCGCGGTGGACAGTGCCGGCAACGTGGACACGACGCCGGCCACGTATACGTGGACTGTCGACACCACGCCTCCGGATACCACCATCGTGAGCGGCCCGGCGGCGGTGACGAACTCCACCAGCGCCTCGTTCGACTTCAGCTCGCCTGACAGCCCGGTGACGTACCAGTGCTCGCTGGACGGCGCGGCCTTCACGGCCTGCACCGACCCGGTGACCTTCACGGGCCTGGCGCAGGGCAACCACACGCTGGCGGTGCGCGCGGTGGATGCGGCCGGCAACGTGGACCCCACGCCGGCCACCCGCGCGTGGACGGTGGACACCTCCGCCCCGGACACCACCATCGTGAGTGGCCCGGCGACGGTGACGAACGCCACCACGGCCACCTTCGACTTCACCTCGAACGAGAGCCCGGTGACGTACGAGTGCTCGCTGGACGGCGCGGCCTTCGTGGCCTGCACCGACCCGGTGACCTTCAGCGGGCTGGCGCAGGGCAACCACACCCTGTCGGTGCGCGCGCGTGATGCCGCGGGCAACGTGGACGCGTCTCCCGCGACGTACGCGTGGACGGTGGACACCACTGCTCCGGACACGACGATTGTCTCCGGCCCGCCCGCGCTGACGAACAGCAACAGCGCGACGTTCGACTTCAGCTCCAACGAGAGCCCTGTCACCTATCAGTGCTCGCTGGACGGCGCGGCCTTCGTGGCCTGCACCGACCCGCGCACGTATACGGGCCTGGCGGACGGCAACCACACGCTGGCTGTCCGCGCGGTGGATGCGGCCGGCAACGTGGACGCGAGCCCGGCGACCCACGCCTGGACGGTGGACACCACGCCGCCGAACACGGTGATTGACTCGGGCCCGGCGGCGCAGACGAACGCGACGACGGCCACGTTCAACTTCAGCTCGCCGGACAGCCCGGTGACGTACCAGTGCTCGCTGGACGGCGCGGCCTTCACGGCCTGCACCGACCCGGTGACCTTCACGGGCCTGGTGGAGGGTGGCCACACGCTGGCGGTGCGCGCGGTGGATGCGGCCGGCAACGTGGACCCCACTCCCGCGACCTACAACTGGACGGTGGACCGTACCGCCCCCGGCATTCCGGTGGTGACGGCTCCGGCCGACGGCACGACGGTGCCGACGCAGCAGCCGACCTTCGCCGGCACGGCCGACCCGGGCACGACGGTGACGGTGATTGTGGACGGCGTGGTGCTGGGCACCGCGCCGGTGGACGGCCTGGGCAACTGGACGTTCCCCTGCCCGGTGGTTCTGGACCAGGGCCCGCACACGGTGGTCGCCACGTCCACGGACCCGGCGGGCAACGTCAGTGAGCCGAGCGCTCCCTCCACCTTCATCGTGGACACGGTGCGGCCGGATGCGCCGGAAATCGATCGTCCCGCCGACGGGGCGACGGTGGCCACGCGGCGTCCCACCTACGAGGGCACGGCCGAGCCGGGCGCCCAGGTGACGGTGACGGTGGACGGCGTGGTGCTGGGCACGGTGACCGCCGACGTGGACGGCCACTGGAGCATCCTCGAGGACGGGGACCTGGCCGACGGCCCGCACACGGTGGATGCCACGGCGACGGATGCCGCGGGCAACATCAGCGAGGCGACGGAGCATGACTTCCTCGTCGACACCTCGGCCCCGGACACGGTCATCGTCTCCGGTCCGAACCTGAGGACCAACTCGACGACGGCCACCTTCGACTTCGACCAGGTCAACGGCGGCGTGCGCTACGAGTGCAGCCTGGACGGCGCGGCCTTCGCGCCCTGCACGGACCCGGTGACCTTCACGGGCCTGGCGGCGGGCAACCACACCCTGGCGGTGCGCGCGGTCAATGCGCTCGGCACCGCGGACCCGGAGCCGGCCACCTACGCTTGGACGGTGGACCTGACGGCGCCGACGCTGCCGACCATCGACTCGCCGGCCGATGGCGACACGGTGGGCACCGCGACGCCCACCATCACCGGCACCGGTGAGCCGGGCAGCAGCATCTACCTGGACCTGGACGGCGCCACCTATGGCCCCATCCCGGTGGATGGCTCGGGCCACTGGACCTTCACGGTGCCCGTGCCGCTGGCCGAGGGCCCGTACACGGTGTCCGCCACCAGCGTGGACGCCGCCGGCAACAGCGCCGGCCCGGTGACGAGCACCTTCATCGTCGACCTGACGGCCCCGGACACGCTCATCGTCTCCGGCCCGCCGGCCCTCACCCGCGAGACGTCCGCCACCTTCGACTTCGACCAGACGGGCGGTGGCGTCTCCTACCAGTGCAGCCTCGACGGCGCTTCCTACGTGCCGTGCACGGACCCGGTGACCTTCACGGGCCTGGCGGATGGCGAGCACGTGCTGCTGGTGCGCGCGGTGGATGCGGTGGGCAACGTGGACCTCACCCCGGCGGAGCACCGCTGGACGGTGGACACCACGGAGCCCGACACGCTCATCGACTCCGGCCCGAACGACCCGACGAACGCGACGACGGCGACCTTCGAGTTCACGGCCTCCGAGCCGGGCTCCACCTACGAGTGCAGCGTGGATGGCGCAGCCTTCGTGCCGTGCACGGACCCGGTGACGTTCAACGGCTTCGCGGAGGGTGAGCACACGCTGGCCGTCCGCGCGGTGGATGCGGCCGGCAACGTGGACCCGTCTCCCGCCGAGTACAGCTGGACGGTGGACCTCACGGCTCCGGCGGTTCCGGTCATCGTCACGCCGGCCAACGGTGCGGTGCTGCCCAGTGGCAATGTCACCATCACCGGCACGGCGGTGGGTGCCACGTCGGTGACGCTGACGCTGGACGGGACGACCTACGGTCCCATCCCGGTGGATGGCGCGGGCAACTGGACCTTCTCGCCGCCGGTGACGCTGGCGGACGGTCCGTACACCGTCACGGTGGTCGCGGTGGATGAGGTGGGCAACACGAGCGGCCCGGCGACCTCCACCTTCCGGGTGGACACGGGCGTGCCGGACACGGCCATCGACAGCGGCCCGCCGGTGGTGACGACCGCGACGACGGCGGACTTCGTCTTCTCCTCCAACGAGTCCCCGGTGACGTTCGAGTGCAGCCTGGACGGCGCGGCCTTCACGGCGTGCCCGGCCCAGACGAGCTTCGGCCCGCTGGGTGACGGCGAGCACACCCTGGCGGTGCGCGCGGTGGACGCGGCCGGCAACGTGGACCCGACGCCGGCCACGCACACGTGGACGGTGGACACGGTGGCGCCGGTGGTGACGCTCACCACGCCCGCCGATGGCGCGGTCCTCCCGACGCCGCAGGTGACGTACTCGGGCACGACGGATCCGGGTGCCACGGTGTCGGTGGTGGTGGACGGCGTGCAGGTGGGTCCGGTGACGGCGGATGCCTCGGGCAACTGGACGCTGCCCGTGGGCACCGTGCTGACGGATGGACCTCACTCCGTCACCGTCACGGCCACGGACCCCGCGGGCAACACCAGCCCGCCCGTGACGCACGACTTCACGGTGGACGCGCTGCCGCCCGACACGAGCTTCACCTCCACGCCGCCCGCGCTCACCAACAGCACCACGGCCCACTTCGAGTTCACCTCGGACGAGTCGCCGGTGACGTTCGAGTGCAGCCTGGACGGCGCCGCCTTCGCGTCCTGCGCCACGCCCTTCGACTTGAACGGCCTGGCGGAGGGTGAGCACACCCTGGCGGTGCGTGCGCGGGACACGGACGACAACGTGGACCCGACGCCGGCCTCCTACACCTGGACGGTGGACGTCACCGCTCCGGACACCCTCATCGTCAGCGGCCCGCCGCTGGCGGACGCGCCGAGCACGGCCACCTTCGACCTCGACCAGACGGGCGGCGGTGTGTCGTACGAGTGCAGCCTGGACGGGGCGGCCTTCGCGGCGTGCCCGGACCCGGTCACCTTCACCAGCCTGGCCTCGGGCCCGCACACCCTGGCGGTGCGCGCGGTGGACGCGGCTGGCAACGTGGACGCGACGCCGGCCACGTACAACTGGTCGGTCAGCGTCGACACGGACGGCGACGGCCTCACGGACGCCGAGGAAGTCACGCTCGGCACGGACCCGAACAACCCGGACACGGACGGTGACGGCCTGACGGACGGCCTCGAGGTCAACGTCGGCGACACGGATCCGCTCGACGACGACTCGGATGACGACGGCGTGATGGACGGCACGGAGGACGCCGACCACGACGGCATCGTGGATGCGAACGAGACCGACCCGAACGAGGCGGACACGGACGGCGACGGCCTGACGGACGGCCTGGAGCTGGGCCTGACGGAGCCCGAGGGCGACGACACCGACCCGGCGCACTTCACGCCGGACGCGGACCCGACCACCACGACGAACCCGCTCAACGTCGACACCGACGGTGGCAGCGTGCGCGACGGGGTGGAGGACGCCAACCACAACGGCCGCGTGGACGCGGGCGAGACGAATCCGCTCGTGGCCGCCGACGACACCGACTCGGACGGTGACGGCGTGGATGACACCACCGAAATCGAGCTGGGCACCGACCCGCACGACGCGGACACGGATGACGACGGCGTGCAGGACGGCGCCGACGGCCTCACGGATACCGACAAGGACGGCATCATCGACGCGCTGGACCCGGACAGCGACAACGACGGCCTGCTCGACGGCACGGAGCGGGGCGTGACGCTGGAGAACGCGCCGGCGGGCACCAACACCAGCTCGCCCAACTTCGTCCCGGACGCGGACCCGAGCACCACCACCGACCCGAAGAAGGCGGACACGGACGGTGACGGGCTGACCGATGGGGCGGAGGACGCGGACTCCAACGGCGCAGTGAGCTCCACCGAGACCGACCCGAACAAGGCGGACACGGATGGCGACAGCCTGAACGACGGCCTCGAGGTGATGGGCCGCAACTCGACGGACCCGCTCAACCCCGACACGGATGGTGACGGGCTGAACGACGGTCGCGAGGACGCCAACCTCAACGGCAGCTTCGACAATGGCGAGACGGACCCGAGGAACCGGGACACGGACCAGGGCGGTGCCAGCGACGGTGAGGAAGTCACCGGCGGTGGCAACCCGCTGGACGGCAACGACGACTTCGTGGTCGTGGGCCGTGGCTGCAGCACGGGCGGGGCGGGCACCTTCGCTCCGCTGGCGCTGCTCCTCCTCGCGCTGCCCATGCTGGGCCGCCTGCGCCGCTCGGGCCGGCGTCCCTCGCGGGCGCTGGTGGCTGGTGCCGCCGGGGGCCTTGCCCTCACCGGGGCGCTGGTGGCCCCGACGGCCCAGGCGCAGGTGACGGCGCCCACGGCGTCGCAGGCCATCGACGTGCAGCAGTACAAGCCGGGTCCGGGCGCCGGGGACATCCTCGGCGTGCACAGCGCCCGCGTGCAGCGGCACCTGGGCTGGAACGTGGGCCTGTCCCTCAACTACGCGGACAAGCCGCTCAACTTCCTGGACCCGCGGCAGGACCGGTTCATCACCGCGCTGGTGCGCAGCCAGGTGGGGTTGGACCTGATGGGCGCGGTGGGTCTGTTCGACCGCCTCGAGGTGGGCCTGGTGCTGCCGGTGACGCTGCAGGACTCGGAGCCGGCGCCGCAGGTGGACCCGAGCTTCTCGCAGGGCGTGGGCTCGGGCGGCATCGGTGACCTGCGCGTAGTGCCCAAGGCGCGGCTGGTGGACGGTGAGTCCTTCGGCCTCGCGCTGGTGGTGCCGGTGGTGCTGCCCACGGGCGGCGGCTCGGACTTCCTCGGTGGCTCGGGCGTCGCGGTGCAGCCTCGCCTGGTGGCCGAGTACGGACAGCGGCTGCGCCTCGCCGCCAACCTGGGCGTCGACATCCGCAAGCAGCAGCAGCTTCGCAACCTGAACACCGGCAACGCGCTCGCCTTCGGCGTGGGCGCGGAACTCCCCTTCACCCTGGGCGAGCTGCCGCTGGCCGCCGAGGCCACGGTGGTGGGCGCGCTGGGCTTCGAGGAGCAGGACACGGAGGAGCGTCCGCTGGAGCTGCTGGCGGCGCTGAAGTACCGCTCTCTGGGGGGCCTGTCCGCGCACCTGGGCGCCGGTCCGGGTCTCACCCGCGGCTACGGCACGCCGGGCTTCCGCGTGCTCGCGGGCCTGAGCTACAGCCCGCCGCCCTCGAAGGAGCCGAAGCCCGTCGTCACGCCCGCGCCGGTGGACACCGACGGCGACGGCCTGATGGACCCGCAGGACCGCTGCCCCGTCGAGGCCGAGGACAAGGATGGCTTCGAGGACGCGGACGGCTGCCCGGACCTGGACAACGACGATGACGGCGTCGTCGACGGCGTCGATCCGTGCGTGAACGAGGCGGGGACCCAGAACGGGTGCCCGGCGCCGGAGCCGGAAGTGGACTCGGATGGTGACGGCCTCATGGACCCGAACGACGCATGCCCCGCGCAGGCCGAGGACAAGGACGGCTTCGAGGACGCGGACGGCTGCCCCGATCCGGACAACGACAAGGACGGCATCGCCGACACGGCGGACAAGTGCCCCCTCGAGCCCGAGGTCATCAACGGCGTGGATGACGAGGACGGCTGCGCCGACAAGGGCAAGGTGAAGGTGCTCGTCGACGGCGAGCGCATCCTCATCCTGGAGAAGGTCTACTTCGCCACGGGCAAGGACGTCATCCTCGCGCGCTCCTTCCCGCTGCTGAAGCAGGTGGCCGCGGTGCTGCGCGCCAACCCGCAGGTGGAGCTGCTCCGCATCGAGGGCCACACCGACGACCAGGGCAACGACGCGAAGAACCTCGACCTGTCCAAGCGCCGCGCCAACAACGTCCGCAAGTTCCTGGTGAACGAGGGCATCCTCCCGGTTCGTCTGGAGTCGGCGGGCTACGGCGAGACGAAGCCGGTGGACACCAACAAGACGGCGGAGGGCCGTGAGAACAACCGCCGCGTGGAGTTCACCATCCTCCGTGTGGGCAAGGTCGAAGTGGAGCGTGACGCCCGCTGAGTCACCGGCTTTGATGACCCGGTGAACACCACCGGATGATGCGCGAGGGTGGTCCTGGACAATGCTCCGGGACCACCCTTTGCGTTGGTGGCGACGCGTGATTCCGACCTGCCGAGGAGTACCGCTTTGCGCGAGTCAAGAGGCGAAGTGCTCCCACCACGCCGCACCGCGTGCATGCCAGCCCGCTGCGTAAGTGCGCGTCAGGACTCGGCGGCGCCTCATCCCGCTACAGGCTCGTAGCGGAATACTTGCCAAAGCGCGGGACTTGCTGATGATTGTGGAGGTTGGGAGTGCGCGCGCTGCACCGCGCCGCTCCAGCCGAAAGGACCGCCATGGATCAGTTCGATCAGAACAAGCAGGCCGCCAAGATTCGGGTCGTGGGGGCAGGTGGGGCCGGCTGCAACGCGGTCAATACGATGATTCTGTCGAAGCTCGACCGGGTCGACTTCATCGCCGCCAACACCGATGTGCAGGCGCTCGCGGCCAGCAAGGCCCCGACGCGCCTCCAGCTCGGTCAGACGCTGACGAAGGGCCTGGGCGCGGGCGCCAACCCGGAGATGGGCCGCGAGGCCGCGCTGGAGTCGAGGGACCAGATTGCCGCGGTGCTCGAGGGCGCCGACATGGTGTTCGTCACCGCCGGCATGGGCGGCGGCACCGGCACGGGCGCCGCGCCCATCATCGCGGACATCGCCAAGAGCCTGGGCTGCCTCACGGTGGGCGTCGTCACCAAGCCCTTCCTCTTCGAGGGTAACAAGCGCCGCAAGCAGGCCGAGCAGGGCATCGTGGAGCTGAAGGCCGCGGTGGACACCCTCATCACCATTCCGAACCAGCGCCTGCTGTCGCTCTCCAACGAGCCGATGCCGCTCCTGGAGACCTTCAAGCGCGCGGACGAGGTCCTGCTGAACGCCGTGCAGGGCATCAGCGACCTCATCCAGTACCACGGCTACATCAACGTGGACTTCGCGGACGTGAAGACCATCATGAGCGACAAGGGCCTGGCGCTCATGGGCACCGGCCACTCGTCCGGTGACAAGCGCGCGCTCACCGCCATGCAGCAGGCCATCTCCAGCCCGCTGCTGGAGGACGTGTCCATCGACGGTGCCACCGGCCTGCTCATCAACATCACCGGCGGCCGCGACATGACCCTGCAGGAGGTCAACGAGGCGCTGACGCTGGTGCACGACGCGGCCGACAGCGAGGCCGAAATCATCTTCGGCTCGCTCATCGACGACCAGATTCAGGATGAGGTGAAGATCACCATCATCGCCACGGGCTTCGTCCACCGCGACGCGCCCAAGGTTCGCGCGGCGCCGACGGTGGTGCAGGTACCGCTGTCCCGCCCGGCGCCGTCCGTGCTCGCCGCCACGCGCGAGGAAGTGGCCAGCCTGGTGCCCACCAAGGGCAGCGCGCCCCGGCCGTTGCCCGCCGTGGAGAGCGGCAAGGCCATGAGCACCCGCACCTCGGTGGTGAAGGAAGCCGCGCTGCCGCTGGACGAGGACCAGTTCGACATCCCCACCTTCCTCCGGCGCCAGGGCCAGACGGAGCTGCCGTAGCGCGTAGGTAGGAAGGAGAGAGGCGCGGGGGCCGGTGCTAGCGGCCCGGAAGCCGCGCCACACTCGCCTCGTCGCGGCCTGCCAGCGTGTCCGCGCGGTCGAAGAGGTCGTCCACCTCCTCGTACAGCGCGTCGACCCGCTCCGGCATACGAGGCGCGGGCAGCACGCCGCCACCGGACAGCTCTTCCAGGCGCGCGCTGGCGCGCTGCAGGAACTGGAGGGCCTTCAGCAGGGACAGGCCGCGCTGCGTGCCGTCCGGCGTGAAGAGGGTGCCGCTCTGGGTGAGCGTTTCGAGCGTGGTGCGGACGCTGCGGACGCGGTCCGCCTGCCGGGAACGGTAGAGGTCCAGCCGCCTGGCGCGCCGCGCGCGGTGCAGATCCACGACGCCTTCAGGGCCTTGGGAAGAGGGGGGCTTCACGGGCGGCAAGGTACGTCAGGCCCTCGCAAGGCCGCAAATTTACGGGATTGTACCGACCTGTTGCGCGCTCGCCCGCGCCCTTGTCATGGGAGGGGTCGAGGGTTAGGTTCGCCGCCCTTCGAAGGGGAGGCCGACCGCCATGTTCCAGAAGCTGCTCATCGCGAACCGGGGAGAGATTGCCCGCCGCATCAGCGCGGTGGCGCGGGGGATGGGGCTCAAGACTGTCGCCGTCTACTCGGACGCGGACGCGGAGCTGCCCTTCGTGAAGGAAGCGGACGAGGCCGTGCGCATCGGCCCCGCCCCAGCCAAGGACAGCTACCTCAACACCGCCGCCATCCTGGAAGCAGCCAGGCAGACGGGCGCCCAGGCCGTGCACCCCGGCTACGGCTTCCTGTCCGAAAACGGTGAGTTCGCCCAGGCCTGCGCGGACGCGGGGCTCATCTTCGTGGGCCCGCCCCCGGCGGCCATGGCGCGGATGAAGGACAAGAGCCAGGCCCGCAAGCTGGTGGCCGCGGCCGGCGTCCCGGTGGTGCCCGGCAGCGACGGCGTGGTGCCGGACGTGGCGAGCGCGCTGACGGCGGCGGAGCGCATCGGCTACCCGGTGCTGTGCAAGGCCGCCAGCGGCGGCGGCGGCATCGGCATGGCGGTGGCGAAGGACCCCGCGGAGCTGGAGAAGGTCTTCCGCCAGTGCACGGACCGGGCGAAGGCGGCCTTCGGCAAGGAGGGCGTCTACCTGGAGCGCTACTTCCCCGCGCCCCGCCACATCGAGGTCCAGATTCTGGGGGACCACCACGGCCACCTCATCCACGGCCTGGAGCGCGAGTGCTCCATCCAGCGCCGGCACCAGAAGGTGGTGGAGGAGGCCCCCTCCGTGCTGTTCGCGGATGGGAAGAACGCGGCCCTGGCGCAGACGCTGTTCACCGCGGCCGTCACCGCGGCGAAGACGTTCGGCTACGCCAACGCCGGCACCGTGGAGTTCCTCTACTCGGACGGGCAGGTCTACTTCATCGAGATGAACGCCCGCCTCCAGGTGGAGCACCCGGTGACGGAGCTCACCACGGGGCTGGACCTCATCGGCTGGCAGCTGCGCATCGCCGCGGGCGAGCGCCTCACGGTGAAGCAGGAGGACGTGAAGCGGCGCGGGGCGGCGCTGGAGTTCCGCATCTACGCCGAGGACCCGGTGAAGTTCTTCCCCTCGCCGGGGCCGCTCAAGGTCTTCCAGCCCCCCACGGGCGAGGGCGTCCGGCTGGACTCGGGCTACGGCGAGGGCAACACCGTCACGCCGAACTACGACCCGATGATTGCCAAGCTCATCATCAGCGGCGACACGCGCGCGCAGGCGATTGAGCGCTCCATCGCGGCGCTGCAGAGCTTCCGCATCGAAGGCATCAAGACGAACATCCCGCTCCACCTGCGCATCGTGCAGGATGCGGCCTTCCGGGCCGGCGAGCTGGACACGCACTTCCTGGAGCACCACGCGAAGCCGGCGTAGAGCAGCCGGGGCAGCAGCTCCAGCCCCATCCCACCCCTGAGGAGGCAAGGTTCCATGGCGGACGTCGCGGCGCACATCACCGGTACGGTGTGGAAGATCGAAGTGAAGGTCGGCCAGCAGGTCAACGCGGGCGACACGCTCGTCATCCTCGAGTCCATGAAGATGGAGATGCCGGTGGAGGCGGAGGAGGGCGGCACGGTGAAGGAGATTCGCTGCAAGGAGGCCCAGTCCGTCAACGAGGGTGATGTCCTCGTGGTGCTCGGCTAGCAGTGGAGCCTTCGTCGGAGCCGTCGCTCCACGTGGAGGACCGTGAGGGCGGCATCCGCGTCCTCACGCTGTCCCACCCGGCCCGGCGCAACGCGCTCAACGACGCGCTGCTGGCGCAACTGGACGCGGCGCTGGAGCCGGCCCCGCACGTCCGTGCGCTGCTGGTGCGCGGCGCGGGCGGCACCTTCTGCTCCGGCTACGACCTGACGCGCCTGGGGCCGCCCGGTGAGGACGGCCTCCTGCCGGATGACCCGCTGGTGGCGTGCCTCCTCAAGCTGGAGGGGCACCCGGTGCCCAGCGTGGCGCTGGTGCAGGGCGCGGCGGTGGGCGCGGGCTTCGATTTGGCGGCCTCGTGTGACTTCCGCATCGGCACGCCGGACGCCGTCTTCCTCATGCCCCCGGCGCGCCTGGGCATCGTCTACTCGCCGGAGGGGCTGGCCCGGGCGGCGCGGCTGGTGGGCTTCTCCCGCGCGAAGCAGCTCTTCCTCACCGCCCGCAGGCTGGATGCGCGCGAGGCGCTCGCCTGGGGCCTGCTGGACGAGTGCCTGGAGCCCGCCGACGCGGAGGCGCGCGCGCTCGCGCTGTGCGCCACGCTGGCCGGCCATGCACCGCTCGCGGTGTCGGGGATGAAGGAGTCCTTCGGCCGGCTGGCGCGTGCCCCGCTGGAGGACACGGACCGGGCGCGCCTGCGCGAGCTGCGCGCGGCGGCCTTCGGCAGCGAGGATGCGAAGGAGGGGCGGGCGGCCTTCCTGGAGAAGCGCCCGCCCCGCTTCACCGGCCGCTAGCTACGGCGGCCGGGAGAGGGGTTTCACCTGGGACTCAGGTGTCGCCGAACAGCTCGCCCATGCGCAGCTGGAGCGCCGAGGCAATCTTGTACAGCGAGGAGATGGACGCGGAGGATTCCGCGCGCTCAATCTGGGACAGCAGCGACACGGACAGGCCGGTGCGCCGCGCGAGCTGCTTGAGCGTGAGCTCCTGCGTCTTGCGCGCGTCGCGGATGGTGCGGCCGATGGCGCGGTGAAGGTCCGCCTCCGGGTCCTGGGACAGGCCCTTCTTCTGGAGGGCGTTGCGGACCGCGGTGATGAACTGCTCCGGCTCCATCGGCTTCTTCACGTAGTCGGAAGCCTGGGCCTTCAGCGACGCGACGGCCGTGTCCACCGTGGGATACGCGGTGGCGACAATCACGGCGACGTCCGTGTCGTACTTGCGAATCTGCTCCAGCACCTCGGTCCCGGACATCTGGGGCATCATCATGTCCAGGATGACCAGGTGGAAATCGGAGCCGCGGAGGATCTCCACGGTCTGCGTGGGGTCCGTCGTGGTGACGACCTCGTAACCTTCGCGGGTCAGCACCAGCTTGAGGTAGTCGCAGTTGTCCTGCTCGTCATCAACCACCAGGATGCGAATCTGCACAGCGTCTCCTCGCTGCAGGTGAACAGCGTCGGTAGGGGGGATGTGGAGCTCGGGGAGGGGCAAGCACCCACAGCCGGCCGTGAACGGGTCAGCCTCCCGGATTCTTCTGTTGCTGCTGCTTACCCGTGTCGTACGTACGCAGGCGCTCGAGCACGCCCGCGCGAAGCGGATGGTTCTCCGGAGCCAGCTCGATGTAGCGGCGGTAATGGTCCGCGCCCTTGTCGATGTTGCCGAGGCGCGCTTCCACGGTGCCGAGCATGAGGTAGCAGTCGGCGTTCTTGGGAGCGACCTGCGTGCACTCCTTCGCGAGCCGCTGCGCCTCGCGGTACTTCGCGTCCTGCTTCGCCTTCAGCAGCTCGCGGATGTCGGCGAGCAGCTTGTCCACCGAGGGACCGGTCGCGGGCTCCTCGACTTCAGGCTCGGGGACGGTGTTGGTGGGCGTGGCGGCGGGCGGAGTCACGGCGGCCGCGGCGGCTTCCTTCTTGCGGGCGTCGCCCAACTGCGCCAGCAGCTTCGCGTGCTCGGACGCGAAGAGCCGGGTGCCGGAGCTCTCGTTCAGCGCCGTCTCGGCGTCGGCGAGCTTGCCTCCCGCCAGCGCGGTGCGGGCGGTGGCCAGGCGCTCCTGCACCATCTGCTCCGCGCGAGCCAGGTCCAGCAGCTTCTCCGCCTCCGCCGGCCGCCGGCCCTGCGCGTCCTTGGCGTTGGAGAGGTAGTCCTCGGCCTTGTCGAACTCGCGGGCGTCGATGGCCTTCTGGGCCAGGGCCAGCCGCTGCTCGAGCGAGGGGCCCGTCGGCTCGGGAGGCGTCTCGGGCGGCGCGTCCGGGGGCTTCGCGACGGTATCCGGCTCGGTGCCGGGGGTCGGCCGCTCCACCACGGGCGGCTCCGGGTCCGTCCCCTGCTGCGCCATGGGAGGCACGGGGGGGCCCGAGGGCTGCGTGCGCATGAAGTAGACGCCCGCGGCCGTGATTCCCAGCAGCACGGCGACGAGCCCCGCCACCAGCGGCATCTTCGAGCGCGAGCCACCCTCACCGGCGGGCAGGTCGTCCGCGGCGTCGCCGGCGTTGAGGAAGCGCAGCTTCACGTGCCCCAGCTCGATGATGTCACCGGAGCCGAGCGTGGCCTGGGCGTAGCTCTCGCCATTGACCGTCAGCCCGTTGGCGGACTGCATGTCGATGACGCGCCACTCACCGCCGTCCTCGCGCACCAGCTTGGCGTGCGTGCGCGACAGCGAGCGATGATCCAGCGTGATGTCGTTGTCGTCGGTGCGCCCGATGCGCAGCTCGGTGCGGATGCAGGCGAACTCCTGACCCTTGAGCTCATCCGGGGTCAGCACCAGCAGGCGCGGCGCGTCCTCGGCGGGCACGTCCATCAACTTGCGGGGGCGGTCCGCCTCCACCTGATCCAACCGGATGATGGAGGTGGAGTGCCGACGCACCTCGGCGGAGGAGGGCGGGGTGTGGTCGTGCTCGTCCCCGTCCGCGTCGTCCTCGGCGCCGGGTGAGGCGGAGGCGTCGTCTTCCTCCTCTGGCTCCTCCTGCTCCTGCGCGCCCATGGGTTCGAGCGCGGGCTCCGTCTTGCGGAGCGCGGAAGGCACCTTGGTCGTGATGGGGCCTGACACACTGGCAGCGCCTTCGGCGGTCTGCAGGGCCAGGTCGTAGTCGCCGATCTGGATCAGGTCGCCCTCTTTCAGGGGCGACTGACCCGCGATCCGCTCTCCGTTGATCCGGGTGCCGTTGTAGCTCCCCAGGTCTTCCACCACGACGTGGCCATTCAGTCGTACCAATCGTGCGTGACGACGGGACACATTGCGTTCCGTCAGGCGGATGGTGTTTCCCTCCTGACGGCCAATGGTGATCTCGTCACGCACGAAGGGAACAACGGTCTTGCGCCCTTCGTCGTCTTCGATGATGAGCTTCAGCACGGGTCCGATCCGCGTACAGTCATAGCAGAACGGGCTTTACCTGTACAAGCCATGTATCCCCCTCAAAAGACAGGGCTTTCTCCCCAAGAGGAGGGGCAACCGAGCCTGTTGTCCATCGGTCAGTCGGCCGTGACGGGGTGGCCCTGGGTCACATTGGCCCTCGCGGTGGTGCTGGTGGGGGTGCACGCGGTGCTGGCCCTCGCCGGGCCGGTGGACGTGGACGTGCTGGTGCGGTGGGGGGCCAAGGCGGGGCCGCTGGTGGTGGAGGCAGGTCAGCCGTGGCGGCTGGTGACAGCCAACTTCCTGCACCGGGACTGGCCGCACCTGGGGCTCAACCTGCTGGTGCTGGTGGCGGCCGGCGTGGCGCTGGAGCGGGTGTGCCGGCGCCGTGACTACGCCGCGCTGCTGGTGACCGCGGGGCTGATCACCATGGCGGGCTCGCTGGGGTGGTCGGGCGCGGTGAGCGTGGGGGCCTCGGGGCTCGTCTACGCGTGCGTGGGCGCGCTGCTGGTGCTGAGCCGGCGCTACCGGGGGCGGCTCGCGAAGTCGCGGTGGATGTCGGGGGAGAGCGCGCTGCCCACGGTGCTCGTCTTCCTGTGGATGGGCTGGACGTCGGTGGGCGTGGACAACGCCGGGCACCTGGGCGGGCTGCTCACCGGGTTGCTCGTGGGCGCCTTCCTGGAGCCGCGAGCGCTCAGCCGGGGGCTCGTCCGGCCGGTGGGGCTCGTCGTGGTGGCGGGCGTGGTGGCGGCGCTGGTGGTGGGTGAGCGCTCCGGCTGGCGGCTGGAGCGCGACGACACCTTCGGCGTGTCGGTGCTGCTGCCGGAGGGCTGGCGCGGCGAGGAGGACGGGCAGGGAAGGCGCTCCTTCTCCAACGGGCTCCCGGGCCTGGGGCGGGCCACCTTCTCCGCGGAGGTCATCGAAGTGGGTGAGCCCGGGGACGGCGCCGTGCAGGCGCGGCACTTCCAGGAGGAGACGCTGGTGCCGGGCGCGCCGGGGCCCGAGGGACGGACGCTGAAGGTGGCGGGGCCCGTGCCGACGCGCGTGGGCGGCAGGGACGCGCGGCGGGTGCGCGCGGAGCTGGAGGGGCCGGGCGGGGACACGTACCTGATGGCCTTCTTCGTGCCGCGCGGCGAGTGGGTGTACCGGCTCGTCTTCACGTGGCCCGCGGCGTACCCGGCCTACGAGGCGGTGGTGGACCGGATGGTGGCGGAGCTGCGCTTCGGCGAGCCCGCGCTGCTGCGCGAGGCCCGGGCGCGGGCGCTGCTGGTGCCGGGCGCGCCGGGGCCGCTGCGGGTGCTGGGAGGAGAGCTGCGCCGCTGGGGACAGGCCGAGGCCGCCGTGGCGCCGCTGACGGACGCGGTGCGGCTGGCGCCCTCACACGTGGAGACGCGCGTGGAATTGGCGCGGGCGCTCTTCGAGACGGGACGGGTGGACGAGGGCTGCCACGCGGCGGCGGAGGCGCGGGTGTACGGGCCCTCGGACACGGGGGCGCTGGAGGCTGGCGTGCGCTGCGAGCTGGCGCGCGGCGACGTGGCGCGCGCGCTGGAACGACTGGAGGAAGCACGGCGGCTGGACCCCCGGGACGCGCGGCTGCGCGCGGCGGAGGTGTCGCTGCGGGCCGTGCTGGAGTCACCGGCCCGCCCATGAGGGCGACCGGGCGCTCCGTGCAGTGGAGCGCCCGGCCGGGTGCCGTCAGTCCTCGTCCTTGAGCAGGAAGTCGTTGTTGATGATCTTGAACGACAGCCTGCCGCCGCCCAGCGTGGGCGAGGGCCGCTCGACGAGGGGCCTCACCACGATGCCCTCCTTGCGGTTCTTCGTGCCCGGGTAGAAGCCCTGGGCGAGCTTCAGGTAGTGCTCCAGGCCGTGGTCGAACGTCCGCGCCGCCTCACCGGTGACGACGTGCTCCACCGGCACGGTGCGCAGTCCGTGCTCCGCGCAGAAGGCGATGAACTCCGCGTGGCCCAGGAAGCGGCCAGTGCGCGTGTCGTGGACGCTGAAGATGAACAACTCCGCCTCCGTGAGGCCCAGGCGGTTCTTCTGGATGCCGGGGCCGCACAGCTCGCCCTGCACCGCGAAGCCCGGAGGCAGCACGGTGTCGAGCGCGTACTTCGCCGCCACGCTCCACACCGGGTTCGCCCCTCGCCGCAGCGCCCAGTTTCGCGAGCACGCCACCAGCTCGCCCTCCAGCGGCCGGAAGAACGTCGCCGACGAGCCGTCCAGCTTCGTCGTCACGAAGAAGTCGTGGCCGCGCAGCTCGTCCAGGACGCCCAGCGCGGACTGGAGTCGGATTTCATCCGTCCTCGGCACCTGGCCCGGGAAGGGCCCGGCGACCTCTCGGGTGTCGGGCAGCGCCGGCTCGAACTTCACGACGCCGAGCGCGTCGCGCACGTCCGTCCCCTGGGCCGGCACCTCGCCGGAGAGGATGGACGTGGGCAGCGCGAGCCCCTGCGACAGCACGCCCCTCAGGCGCGCCGTCTTCACCCGGAAGCCCCTCGGCCGCAGGAACTCCGCCCACGGCTGGCCCTCCGGCAACAGGCTGTCGATTTCGAAGAAGACGCACGCGTCCCCCGGGGCGAACTCGCCCTTCCTGACCACCACGTCCCAGCCCATCACCCGCGCCTTCAGGATGTTGTCGGCTCCGGGAATGGGCTCCAGGTGGTCGATGCACTGAATCGAGACGAGCTTTCTCTCCATGTCGCCCTCCTTCCCGCCGGCGAAAAGCGCCGGGGCTCCCAGGGGACGAGAGGCTCCACCCGGACTGACAGCAATCTACGCGACGGCCAGGGCCACCTTCGACGGCACCCGTCTGGCAACACGTCACCACCGCGCGCTGAAGGCGCGCACCGCGAGCCCCGCGCCCGCCGTCCACTCGCTTCCCCTCGCGAGCCCCGCGTCCCGGTGCACGTACGCGCCGGACACCTGCAGCACCACCGGCTGGTCCTGCACCGCGAACAGCACCCGCTCCAGGCCCGCCTCGGCCCGCGCGCGGAAGTACGTGCCGCCCTCGAAGCCCAGGCTCCAGCCCGCGAGCCCGGACGCGTGCAGCGCCCACAGCCCGTCGGCGGACTCCAGCCCCGTGTCGAGCATCAGCGTGGTGAAGGGCGACACCGTGTGCTCGTCGCCGTCGGGCGAATGCCGCAGCGTGTGGCTCGCCGCCGGTCCCACGCCCAGCCACATGCGTCCCGTCTCCGCGCGCACCGGGTCCACCAGCAGCCCCACACGTGCCGTCTCCAGCGTCCAGCCCGGACCCTCCCAGACGCGCCGCTCCAGGTGTCCCAGGCGCGGCGCCAGCGTCACGTCGAAAGGGAAGGGGATGCGCACCGGGCGCGCGGTGGGCAGGAGGATGAAGCCCTCCTCCAGGTGGCGGCGCAGCGTGCCGTCATAGGCCGTGGCGATGAGCCCGCGCTGCTCGCCGCCCCAGGCCTCCACGCCCAGCAGTCGGTGGCTGTTGAACCAGGGCGTGCCCTTGCTGCGGCTGGTGCGTCCCGTGCGGATGAGCACTCCGGCCCGCAGCGACTGTGCCCGCTCGCCGTCCCGCACGCGCAGGCCGGTGCCCAGCAGCAGCCCGTCTCCCGGGTCGAAGCAGATGGGGAACTGCTCGCCCCGCTCGTCCGTGCGGAGGCAGGCCTCCGCCTCCGAGTCCGGGGACGCCTCCGTGGCCGCGGAGGCGAGCAGCAATGCCAGTCCGAGCGCGAGCACGCGCCTACTCCCTCGCGGCCGTGGCCAAGGGCGCCGAGCGGCGTGCCGGGGCCCACAGCGAGAAGCGCAGCCCCGCCGAGCCGGACCACTCCCACTGCGCCGGGACGTTTTGCAGGTCCTCTCGCCAGGCGCCGCGCCCGTCCACCACCAGGCTCAGCGGCTGGTCGTTGATGGCCAGGAGGATGAGCTCGTAGCCGGCATTCACGCGCAGCCGCTCCGGCCGCAGCGGGCGTCCCTCCACCGATTGGGCCAGCAGCACCTTCTCCGCCTCCACGCCCACGCGCAGGTGGTGGAAGCCGTCCCGGTCCAACGTCAAATCCCCCTCCAGCGCCGCGCCCGGTACCAGCGTGGTGAAGCCGTTCTTGTAGTCGCGCTCCACGGAAGGGCCCGCGCGCACGCGCACGTAGGAGACCAGGTCCTTCGAGTGCCACAGGTCCAACGTCGCATGCACCGCGCCCCAGGTGAGGAAGCCGGCCTTGGTGTCCTCGCGCTCGAGTTCCTCCGCGTGCAGCACCTCCATCCACAGGCCCAGGTTGATGTCGATGTCGTAGCGCCGCGGCTTGCCGAAGAAGGTCGTCACGCGGAAGAGCGGCTCGGCGCGCTCCACGCTGAAGTCGTAGCGCAGCAGCGTCGTCTCGAAGGACGGCTCGCCCAGGAACAGCTCCGTCTCCAGGAAGCGCAGCCGGTGCAGCCGCTTGCCTTCGCCAGGAACCTCCACGGAGATGCCGAAGTCCGCGCGCATGCGGCCCTCCACCTCACCGTCGCGCAGGAGCGGTGCCCACGCGCCGCCCAGCCACAGGCGCCGGTTCAGGTCGAAGTTGAACTGCATCACCCGCCCGCGCTCGTCGCGGTACCAGCCGGGGGGCGCGTCGGCGACGGCGGGCTCCAGCCGGTACGTCTTCAGCCGGAGCGCGTCCGAGAAGTACGACTCGTCGGTGCACGGCCCCACCCGCTCCAGCGTGCGCTCCGTCTCCACGCCGTCGGCGTCCAGCTCGTACATCGGCGCCACGAGGCACCGCTTCGTCGAATCGTCACACTGTGCCCGCCACCTCCCGGAGGGCACCGCCTTCGTCGGCGGCAGCGTCAGGCACACGGTAGCGGCGTTCGGGTCCTGCATGGGCAGGGGCGAGGCGGGGGGCTGGATGACGGGAGGGCTGGCGGGCTTCTCGCCCAGGTGGGACAGAAGCTCCCGCGCCCGGGCCTCGGTGTCCTCCTCCTCGCCGCCTCCTGCCTGTGCGAGCAGGAGGGCACATCCCAGGGCCACGGCGGGTGCGAGCATGAAGTCTCCTCGAAAAGGGCGGCCACCAACCATTACAAGGCTCGTGCCCCCGGCCGGAGGTCGGGCTTTCGCGGGGTTGGACTCCCCACGGCGTGCAGGCTCCTGCACAATGGCGCGTCCCCCTGCACACCGCGGTGCCCCCGTGGTCGACCGGAGGGGGCGGCGGGGATATAAGGCCGCGGCCCGTGCCCTGTGCGCGGGCCATCCGCCCGAAACGACTCAAGGAGCTTCAGCCCGTGGCGAGCGAAGGCGAACAGCAGGGAGAGCAGACCTTCACCGAGGCCATCCTCGGCAAGGAGACCCTCTCGGCGAATTGGATGAAGCGGTGGCTGGCGCTGCCCTTCAGTACGCGCGTCGTGGTGGCCACGGCCGGCTTCGCGGCCCTGCTCTTCCTCCCCTATCTGGGGGCGGTGGGGCTCTGGGACTGCTGGGAGACGCACTACGGCGAGGTGGCTCGGATGATGATCGAGCGCCGCGACTACGTGTACCCCTTCTGGGAAGGCTCCTGGTTCTTCTCCAAGCCGCCGCTCACCATGTGGATGCAGGCGCTGGGGATGGAGGTGGTGGGCACCGTGCGCACCGAAGGCGCGCTGGGCCTGTACACCGAGTGGGGCATGCGCGTTCCCTTCGCCCTCTTGAGCATCACCGCCGTGGCGCTGCTGTCGCTGGCGGTGGCGCGCGTGGTGAGCCGCCGCGCGGGCCTGGCCACCGGCTTCATCCTGGCCACCATGCCGCTGTACTTCCTGCTCACCCGGCAGACGGTGACGGACACTCCCTTCGTCACCACGTTCATCTGCGCCATGGCGTGCGCGCTCATCGCGCAACTGGATGACACGACGAAGCACCGCGCCGCCTGGTGGTACGGCTTCTACTTCTTCGCCGGCCTGTCCACGCTGGCCAAGGGCCTGCTCGGCGTGGGCCTGCCCGCCGTCATCCTGGCGTTGTACGCCATCCTGGCCGTCATCCCCTGGGACGGCGCCAGCCTGGACTCGCACCTCAAGTGGCTGACGGACCGCGGCTTCCGCAAGGACGTGCGCGAGGGCCGCAAGGCCATGCCGGTGCTGTGGGGGCAGATGTTCCGGATGCACCTGGGCACGGGCATCCTCGTCTTCCTCGCGGTGGCGGTGCCCTGGTACCTCACCATGTCCCTGTTCAAGAACGTGGACGATGAGGGCAAGCTCTTCTGGTACCGCTTCTTCATCCACGACCACCTCAACCGCCTCACGGCGGGCGTGCACACCACCACGCCGGGTGGCACGTTCATCTACTTCATCGAGCAGGGCGGCTACGCCATCTTCCCCTGGGTGGCCCTGCTGCCGGGCGCCTTCGCGGTCGTCTCGCGCTTGAAGCTGCGCTCGGCGAGCAAGGCGGACCACCTGGCCATCATCGCCGTGCTGTGGGTGGCCTTCTCCTTCTGGCTGCTGGCCTCCAGCGCCACCAAGTTCCACCACTACGTCTTCCCGGTGCTGCCGGGCATGGCCATCCTCCTGGCGCTCTTCGCCGACCGGCTGTGGGAGGAGGGCATCTCCGCGCACGCGGTGAGCCTCATCTTCGGGCTCGTCCTCTTCATCCTCGTGGGCAAGGACCTGGCGGAGAACCCGAAGAACTTCACCGACCTGTTCGTCTACAACTACGACCGTCCGTACCCTCAGGAACTGGTGACCAAGCCCATCGCCTTCTTCGCCTCGCGCCCGCTGTGGACGGGCGACCTGGTGACGCTGGTGCTGCTGGCCTTCGGTGTGTACCTCTCCTTCGACGCCTTCTCCGCGCGCTCGAAGGACAAGGCGACGCCGGGGGCTCGCGCGGTGGCGCTGCTGCTCCTGCTGTCCGGCGTGGCCACGCTGGGCGCGGTGGCGTCGCAGGCGCAGGTGTCCGCGGAGGCGCTGCTGGGCCTGGCAATGCTGGCGGTGGCCGGCTTCCTGGCCTGGCAGGCCTCGCGCCCGGGCACGGAGGCGCGCTCCACGCTGCAGGCGGTGGCGGGCCTCATCGCGGTGGCGGGCATAGCGCTCGCGGTGCGCGGCTTCCGCCAGCCGGTGGCGGAGGACTCGCTGCTCAAGGCGCTGTCCGAGCCCGTCAACATCAAGAGCACCCTGGGCTTCACCTTCGCGGTGGCCGGGGCGCTGGCGGTGGTGGCGGCCATCATGCGCGCGCGGGTGATGCTGTTCGGCACCTTCTGGGCGCTGGCCGCGGGCGTGGCCCTCTGGTTCAACTGGAGCCACTGGGTGGACCTGTCCCACCACTGGACGCAGCGCGACCTGTTCTGGCGGTACTACGAGCAGCGCAAGCCGGACGAGCCCATCGTCGCGTTCATGATGAACTGGCGCGGTGAGACGTTCTACTCGCGCAACACGGTGGAGCAGTACCGCAGCACGGACTCCAACACGCGCATGCGCAACCTGGCGGCGCGGCCCGGCCGGGAGTGGGTGCTGGTGGAGCACAACCGCCTCAACCTGCTGCGCAACGCGGTGGGCGCGGACAAGGTCGTCACGCCCGTGGACCGCGACATCAACAACAAGTTCGTCCTGGTGACGGTCGATTGAGCGGTATCCACGTCGAGGGCCTGGGAAAGCGCTTCGGGGACCGCACGGCGGTGGAGGGACTCTCCTTCCACGTGCGGCCCGGTGAGGTGTTCGGCCTGCTCGGGCCCAACGGCGCGGGGAAGACGACCACGGTGCGCATGCTCACCGGCCTGCTCAGCCCCAGCGAGGGCGAGGCCACCGTGTGGGGCCACCGCGTGGACCGCGACGGCGAGGCGCTGCGCAAGGTGGTGGGGCTGCTCACCGAGCAGCCCGGCCTCTACGACCGGCTCACCGCGCGGGAGAACCTGCGCTTCTTCATGAAGCTGCACGAATTGGACGAAGCCAAGGCGTGGCCTCGCGCGCAGGACTACCTGCGCCGCTTCGGGCTGGGCGGGCGCGACGCGGAGCCGGTGGGCGGCTTCTCCAAGGGCATGCGGCAGAAGCTGGCCATCGTCCGCACGCTGGTGCACGACCCCCAGGTCATCTTCCTCGACGAGCCCACCAGCGGCCTGGACCCGGAGTCCGCGCGCACGGTGCGCGACGCGGTGGCGGAGCTGGCGTCGGAGGGGCGCACCATCGTCCTGTGCTCGCACAACCTGTCGGAGGTGGAGCGCCTGTGCGAGCGCGTGGGCGTGGTGAAGCGCCGGCTGCTGGCCATTGGCCCGGTGCGCGAGTTGCGGCGCGCGGGGCAGGCGCTGGACGTGCGCGTGGACGGCGAGGCGGAGCGCTTCCTCAACGTGCTGGCGTCGCTGCCCTTCGCACCCAACGTGCTGGCGGAAGGGGCGCGGCTGCGCGTCATGCTGGCGGACGAGGCGCACGCGCCGGACGTGCTGGCATGCCTGGTGGGCGCGGGCGCGCGAGTGCACAGCGCGGTGCCCGCCCAGCGGCCGCTCGAAGAGGTGTATCTGGACCTGCTGCAAGAGGGGAGGGGGTAGCCCATGGCGTTCCGTCCCCGGCGGGCGATGGCGGTCTTCTGGAAGGACTTCCTGGACCTGCGGAAGAACCTGGGCCTGCTGGTGTCCATGGCGGTGCTGCCCACCGTCATGGTGCTGGTGCCCATCGGCGTCGTCTGGTCCTACGTGCGCACGCCCAACCACGCGGACCTGCGCAGCGTGGCCATGTTCTACGACCCCAACCTGCCGCTGGGCGCGAGCGCGGCGCGCTTCCTCATCGACAAGACGCTCACCGACTGGTTCGGCATGTTCCTGGTGATGCCCGTCTTCGTCCCCATCCTCATCGCCTCGCAGAGCGTGGCGGGAGAGAAGGAGCGGCGCACGCTGGAGCCGCTGCTCGCCTCGCCGGTGACGGCGGCGGAGCTGGTGACGGGCAAGAGCCTGGCGGCGTTGGTGCCCGCGGTGGTGATTACCTGGGCGGCCTTCATCTGCTTCTGCGTGGGCGTGGACATCGTCGCGTGGCCGCTGGTGCAGATGCCGCTGATGCCCAACGCGCTGTGGACCTTCGGCGTGTTCGTCATCGCTCCGCTGTTCGCCTTCTTCGGCAACGGCGTGGCGGTGCTCATCTCCGCGCGGGTGAGCGAGGCACGCATGGCGCAGCAGCTCTCCGCGCTGGTGGTGCTGCCCCTCGTCGGCATGGTGGGCGGACAGGTGGCCGGCTTCCTCAAGGCGGGGCTGGCCTACTACGCGCTCCAGGGCGCCGTGGTGCTGGTGCTGGATGCCATCCTGCTGTGGGCGAGCATCCGCCTCTTGGACCGCGAGCGCCTCGTCAGCCGCTGGGGCTGACGTCCGCTACCGGGCCGAGACAGGCCGCCAGCGGGGCGAGCGGCTAGGCAATGGCCAGTGAAACTGGCATGTTGCGAGCAAGCAGCCGGGCGAAGGCGGGCGCGCTTTCGTCGTGGGTGCCACGTTCTTAAGAGGGGCGGGAGGCGGTGCGGGTTGACCGGCTGCCGACGCGGCCACGGAGGCGCTGACGAGCAATGGGTATCTTCGACAGCATCAAGGGCGAGGCGAAGCGCAACTTCATCGCGCGGGCGGACTCGGCGAAGGGCGAGATCATCTACAAGTATCCGGAGAACAACATCCGGATGCTGACCCAGCTGACCGTCGACGCCGACGAGGTCGCCCTCTTCGTGAAGGACGGCAAGGTCGAGGGCAAGCTGGGGCCCGGGCGGCACACGCTCGACACCAACAACATCCCCTTCCTCGCCCGCCTGATGGAGAGCTTCACTGGCGGCAACCTCTTCATCTCCGAGGTCTTCTTCGTCTCGGTGCGCGAGGTGGCCGGTGTGAAGTTCGGCGGCCCCATCGGTGACGTGCGAGACCCGGAGACGGGCCTGGGCATCGGCACCATGGTGTACGGCGACTTCTCCATCCGCGTGACGGACCCGGAGAAGCTGGTGGTGGGCCTCGTGGGCATGGGCCGCACCAGCAACGACGAACTGCTGGGCTGGTTCAAGAACCAGGTGCTCAAGGTGACGCGCGACCGCATCGCCGAGCTCCTGGTGAAGAAGCGCTGGCCCCTGCTCGACGTGACGAGCGGCGCGTACACGGAAGAAATCGAGACCGAGGTCATCGGCGGGCTGAAGCCGCACGTGGACGGCTACGGTCTCACCGTGGTCCGGATGGGCAACTTCCACGTCAGCATCAAGCCGGAGGACGAGGCGACGCTGAAGAAGCTGTCCAAGGACGTGGCGTACTCACGCCTGGCGGGCGGCTTCCAGCAGTACGCGCAGGGTCAGGCGATGCTCGGCGCGGCCGAGGGCATGGCCAAGGGCGGCGGCGACGGCGGTGGCGGTGCCGGCAACGCGCTGGGCGGCATGGGCATGGGCATGGGCTTCGGCATGGCCCAGCAGTTCATGAACCAGCAGGGCCAGCAGCAGCGCCCGCAGGAGCCCTCGCCCCAGGCGGCTCCCGCCGACACGCGCAGCCCCGCGCAGCGCCTGAAGGAAATCAAGGAGCTGAAGGACGCGGGCGTGCTCTCCGACGAGGAGTACAACGCCAAGCGCGCGGAGCTGATGAAGCTCCTGTAGTGCCGCGCTGAAGCAATGCGATTCCAGGGCCTCCATCCACCGCGGATGGGGGCCCTGTTCGTTTCAGCGCCCGTCGCCCGCCTGCGGCACCGGCGCCTTCGGTGCGGCCTGTTTCTGCTCGGGCGGCGTCGTGAACTCCTCCAGGCCTGGCGGCGGGGGCGGCTGGGTGAAGTCCTCCAGCCCGGGCGCGGCGGGGAGGATGGCGTCCTCCACTCCCTCCAGGTTGAGCTTCATCGGCACCTGGAGCGTGGTGCCCAGCCGCAGCAGCAGCACGTCCGGGGAGATGGTCTTTTCGCCAATCGCCTCGGCCACCTCGCGCGCGGACAGCGCGTTGCCCTTGGCCCACAAGTCCTTGAGGAACTGGCCGGACTGCGGCGAGCGCCACCACGCCGGGCCGAAGCGCGCCTTGAGCTGCGCCTGGAGCTGCCCCGCGAGGAACCACGCGCGGAAGCTGTCCGCGGACTGGAAGAAGTCCTCCTGGTCCACGAGGTAGCGCGCGATGTCCTCGTCCGTCATCGGCATGTCGTCCGTGCGCGACATGATTTCGCGGTACAGCTCCTTCGGGTCCGCCTCCACGCGCCGGTGCAGCTCCAGCTGGTACAGGAGCCGCCCCGCCGCGTGACGGATGAGGTACAGCTTGTGCGCGCTGGACGCCGCCAGGTACTTCGAGCGCTGCTCGCCCGCGACGCCCGCGTGCTCCTCCAGCCACACCGGGTCCTCCACCAAATCTTCGAAGAGCGCCGAGTACGCCTCGCCCACCGTGGGGTTGCCCAGCCGCGCCAGCTCGAAGCGCGTCTCCTTCGTGAAGGCCGAGTGCAGCGCATGCCCGAACTCATGCAGCACCCGCGCCTGGTGCAGCGCGCCCGAGCCCGGCTTGAACGACAGCCGCACGTCGTCCGGCACCCGCACCGCCAGGGCCAGCGGGCGCGAGCTCTTGCGCGGCAAATCGCGTGAATCAATCTTCACGTTGGGCAGCTCGGCCAGGTCGATGTTCATCCCCGACAACGTGCCGTGCGCCTTGAGCAGCGACTCGCCCTTGGGGAAGGCGTCCTCCACCTCGCGCGAGCGGAACAGCCGGGGGATGTCCGCGCGGGTGATGTCCTTGAAGGGCATGCCCAATTCGCGCTGGCTCAGCCGCTCCATCACCACCCGGTACGGCGCCTGCGTGGCCTGGAGGATTTCCTCCGCCAGCACGCTCAGCTTCCCCAGGTCCGCCTGCCGCAGCTCGCCGCCGAAGGCCTCGTACGAGGAGAAGCCCAGCTCGCGCACCAGCTCCTCCGCGCGCTCCTCGCGCCGCCGCAGCGTCTGGTTGAGCCGCTCGAGCGCGGGCGTGGCCGCCGTGTACATGGCGTGCCGCCGCGCCACCGTCCGCTCGTTGGCGAGCAGTCGCTCCAAATCCCGGTAGCGGAGGTCCTTCCCGTCCACGTTGAAGGTGAGTGACGCCTCCAGGTTGGCGGCCGCGTCGTTGAACTCGGCGAGCGCGCGCGAGAGGTACTCGCCGGCGAAGTGCGAGTGCAGCGCGGTGAGGGCGCGCACCTCGCGCGCGTCCGTCGTGAGCTGCCGGAGCCGGTCGATTTTGCGGATGTTCTCGATGCTGAAGAGCGCCTCCTTGCCCGCGTACGTCCCGGCGACGTCCACGTGGCGGCCCTCCGTCCAGAAGACCCACACCAGCCGGTGCTGAGCCTCCAGGAGCGCCTCGGCCTGCGTGGTGAGGTCCTTCACGTCGGCGGTGAGCTGCTGCTGCTCGGTGAGCGCCTTCCGGGCATCCGCCGGTGGACCTTTGGGGCAGGCGGTGATGCAGAAGGCAACAGCGAGCAGCAGGGGAATCCTTGGGTGCATGTGGGGCCTCATGTTACTTCCGCGCTGCCCATGCCCAACCTTTCTCAATGGCGGGCTGCCCGGGGGCGTCAGGCCCTCTACTCCGCCCTGCGACGTTTCTTCGCCTCCCATGACTACCTGGAGGTGGAAACGCCGCTCCTCATCCCCGCGCCCGGCATGGAGCCGCACATCAACGCCTTCGAGGCCGGCTTCATCCCGGAGACCGACATCGGCCGTGCGAGGACGCTCTACCTCCACACCAGCCCCGAGTACGCGATGAAGCGCCTGCTCGCCGACGGGGCGGGGCCCCTCTTCCAAATCTGCAAGGTGTTCCGGAACGGCGAGGTGTCCCCCACCCACAACCCGGAATTCACGATGTTGGAGTTCTACCGGCCCCGGGCGGACTACCACGGCATCATGGACGACCTGGAGGGTGCGCTCGCCGAGGCAGGACGCAGCGCGACGGAGGGTGAGCCCGGCGCGGACCCGGCCTTCTTCACGCGCACGCCCTACGAGCGGCTCACCGTGCGCGACGCGGTGCTGCGCGCCACGGGCGTGGACATCCGCGTGCATGCGGACGGGCCCTCGCTCAAGCGGGCTGCCGAGGCCGCGGGCGTGCGCACCGGCGACTCGGAGAGCTTCGACGACATCTTCTTCCACCTCTTCCTGCAGCGGGTGGAGACCGGGCTGGGCCACGAGCGGCCCACCTTCCTGATTGAGTATCCTGCGTCCATGGCGGCGCTCTCCCGGCTGAAGCCCGGGGACGCGGCGGTGGCGGAGCGGGTGGAGCTGTACGCGAAGGGCCTGGAGCTGGCGAACGGGTTCTCCGAGCTGACGGACCCTCAGGAGCAGCGGGCGCGGTTGGTGGAAGAACAGGAACTCAGGCGTCGGCTGGGGCGGTCCGTGTATCCACTGGACGAGCGGTTCCTTGACGCGGTAGGTCGAATGCCACCCTCGGCGGGCATCGCCGTGGGGCTCGACCGAATCCTGATGTTGCTGCTCGGGGTCCAGCGCATCTCGGATGTCCTCCTGTTCCCCGCCCACGAGTTCGTGTGATTCGCAAACTCCTGCAGACGGCGTTCGCCGGCTCGGCGGCGGTGGGTCTCACGGGCGTGTTCTCCACGGTGGTATCGGCGCTGTCGCTGCGGAAGGACGTGGAGCGCGCGGACCAGGCCCTGGTGCTGTGGGGGCGCTCGGTGCTGGCGTCGGCGGGGGTGAGGCATGAGGCGGTGGGGCTGGAGAACATCCCGGCGGAAGGCCACGTCGTCTTCGTGAGCAACCACCAGTCGCATTTCGACGCGCCGCTGAACTTCGCGCACATCCGCAAGCACACGCGCTACGTGGCGAAGGCGGAGCTCTTCAAGATTCCGGTGTTCGGCGCGGCGCTGCGGCGCGCGGGCAACATCCCGGTGGAGCGCACGGGCGGCGGCGGAGACAGGGCCCGCCTGTCCGAGGCCGCGAAGGCCGTGCGCGAGCGGGTGAGCGTGCTCTTCTTCGCGGAGGGCACGCGCAGCGAGGACGGCCTCTTGCGGCCGTTCAAGAAGGGGGCCGCGGCGCTCGCCATCCAAGCGGGCGTGCCGGTGGTGCCCCTGGCCGTGTCAGGCACACGGCTCATTCTTCCCAAGGGAGGCCGGGCGGTGCGGTGGGGCCAGCGCGTGGCGCTGGTGGTGGGCAAGCCCATCCCCACCGAGGGCCTGACGATTCAAGACCGCGACGCGCTCACGCGCCGGCTGGAGGACGCGGTCGCTCAACTCTATGCCGAGGCGTGCAAGCGCTCGGGAGACGTTCCATGAAGAAGCCCGTACAGACCACATCCCAGGCTCACCCGTGGCATGGCATCACGCCCGGGGAAGAAGCTCCTTCCATCGTCACCGCGTACATCGAAATCGTCCCCACGGACGCCGTGAAGTACGAGCTGGACAAGGAGTCCGGCATCCTGAAGCTGGACCGGCCGCAGCGCTTCAGCAGCCAGTGCCCCACGCTCTACGGCTTCATCCCGCAGACGTACTGCGACGAGCTGGTGGCGAAGCGCTGCGCCGAGCGCACGGGGCGCAAGGACATCCAGGGCGACCGCGACCCGATTGATATCTGCGTGCTGACGGAGAAGGTCATCTCCAACGGGAATCTGTTGGTGCGCGCGGTGCCGATTGGCGGCTTCCGGATGGTCGACGGCAACGAGGCCGACGACAAGATCATCGCGGTGCTGGAGTCGGACCTGGTGTACGGCGAGCTGCAGCACATCGCGCAGCTGCCGCGCGCGCTGCTGGACCGGCTCAAGCACTACTTCCTCACGTACAAGCAGATTCCCGGCGAGGGGAAGCGCAGCGTCGAAATCGCCGAGGTCTATGACCAGCCCGAGGCGCTCGAGGTCATCAAGCGCAGCATGAAGGACTACGAGAGGCTGTACGGCACGAAGGCCAACATGACGGAGAGCCGCTCGCGGCCGGCGCGCAAGGCCCGGACGCGGGCTCGCGCGAGCTAGCGAACTTCCAGCAGCCGCACGCGCTTGTAGATGCGGCGGTCCAGCGGCATGCGGGTGTCGATGAAGCCGAGCGCTTCGTCGAACTCGAAGGTGAAGGACGGAATGGGCGGGCTGATGGAGATGATCAGCTCGAACTGCCAGAGGCTGGTGATGCGCTCGCGGTTGCCGACCGCCTCGGCGGGTGGTGGGGGCAGCTTCTCCGCCGCGGCGCGCACGTCCTTGATGGCTTCCTGGTCCACCTCGGGCTGGTGGCTGGGGCTCACGAGCTTCACGTCCAGGAGCTGACCCTGCGCGTCCTGCACCACGCGGATGGTGGCGCGGCGGGTGGCGCGGAACTCCTCGCGCATCTTCTGCCGCAGCTCGCGGCGGGCCTGGAGCGTGGGGTCTCCCACGGTGCTCGCGGGCCTGCGGCGGTCTGCCTCCGGTGCGTCCTTCGCGCCGAAGGAGCCCGAGTCGCCGTAGTGCTCCGCGCGCTCCAGCCAGATGCGCGAGTACGCCCGGCCGCGCTCCATGCCCATGTCGAAGTAGCCCTGCAGGCCGTGCTCCTTCACCGAGCGGTCCGCGTCCCACGCCTTCATCAGTGCCTTGCCGAGCTGGCTGAAGTACGGGTGCACGAGCCCGCGCTCCACCTTGCCTCGGCCGATGCCCTCGGAGACGAGGTCCTGCACGAGCGCTTGCGCCGAGGCCTGCGGGTCCGGCACTCCCGCGTCGAGCGTGGCCACCGGGTCTCCCCGGTCCACCGGCGCCGTCACCGCTCGCGTCGCGAGCAACAGCCGCGGGCCTGTCGGCTCGGCACGCGGCATGTCCGAGGGCAGCAGGTCCGCTCGCTGCGCCTCCGCGCGGGGCATGTCCGTGGGACGGGGTTCCGCTCGCGGCACGTCGGCCTCAGGGGGCACGACCGGCTTCGCTGGCGTGGGCGGCGGACGCTTCACCGTGCGGGAGGGCTCCGGGGCAGGGGGCTCGGGAGGAGGTGGCGGTGGAGGCGCCACCTCCACCTCGACCCATTCCACCGGGGCCGGCACCGGCGCCGGAGGACGGCGCACCTCGCGCTCCTCCCCTTGCATGAGGAGCCATAGGAGCCCATGCGCGCCCAGGCTGGCGGCGAGCGCGAAGAGGAGTCGTCGAGAGGGAGCCGGCGACATGGCCCCTGCTTTTAACCCCGCTCCCTCGCCGCGCCCGTGAAACATGGGGGAAACGGGTGGAAGGGTAGGAAAGAGCACCCTCCCGCGCTTAGGCTCCTCCTACACGGAGGAGTACACCCAGGATGGCGACCTCGCTGCTCGCGACGGATGGCTACAAGTTCAGCATGGCGGAGGCGGGCTGGCCCCTGCGCCAGGAGACCTTCTACTACTCGCACCGCAAGGGCGGCCTTCAGGTCATGCCGCTCGACCTGGCCGCCTACGTCAAGGCGCTGCTCCCCGACCCCAAGCCCGAGGACTACGAGTTCCTCGCCCGCTACGACTACGAGATGGGCGTCGGCTTCAAGGCCGCCATCCTCCGCAAGGAGAGGCTCACCGTCCGCGCCATCCCCCGCGGCGCGCTCTTCTTCCCTCGCGAGCCCATCCTCACCGTCACCGGCCCCTCCGCCCTCGTGTCATGGGTAGAGCCGCTGCTCCTGCAACTCAACTACCGCGTCCAGGTGGCTACCCAGGCGCTCGCGGACCGTGACGCGCTCGCCCGCGCGCTCGCCACCGTCACCTGCGAGGAGCAGAAGGCCATCGCCCTGGAGACGCTCGACGCCGTCGGCGTGAAGCCCGTCCCCATCACCGTCGACTCCGAGGGCTACTTGCGCCGCGTGCGCGCCACCGTGCAGGAGCTCATCGACATCGTCGAGGACCCGGCCCGCATCTTCGAGGTGGGCCTGCGCGCCGCCACCTGCATGGAGCACCACGAGCTGGCCCTGCGCGCCTGCAAGGAGGTCGGCGTCCAGCGCACCTCCAACGTCGAGGGCGCGCGCAAGCTGGGGATGATTCCCGTGGGTACCATGGGCCACGAGCACGTGCAGCGCTACGGCTCGGATGACGCCGCCTTCCGCGCCATGCGCGAGCGCCGGCCCGGCCGCTCCAGCTACCTGCTGGACACCTTCGACACGCTCACCTCCGGCATCCCCGCCGCCTTCCAGCTCATCCGCGAGGACCCGAGCGCGCAGGACTCCATCCGCTTCGACTCGGGCAACAAGAAGCTCCAGTACCTCTACGCCGTGACGCGCGCGCGCGACGTGGGCATCCGCCCCGTCAACATCCTCGAGGACGGCCTGGACGCCCAGGCCACCCGCGAGTTCGAGGACCTGCGCCGTCAGGTGGGCTGGGAGCCGTCCGCGCAGTTCTATGGCTATGGCGGCCACATCGTCGCCCGCACCATGGACTGCCCCCTCACCCGGGACCGCGTCGCCGCCATCTACAAGCTGTCCAGCACCGGCCGCACCCCGGTGATGAAGTTCGGCAACGAGCTGGCGGAAGGCAAGCAGAGCATCCCCGGCACGCCCGTCCTCTTCCGCCGCCGCCATGGCTCGGGGCCCATCGGCCTCGTCGGCCAGGAGGGCGAGCCGGCACCCGAGGGTTACTTCCCCCTCATGGACAGCACGGCCGAGGCCCCGTCCCTCGTCGGCGCGCAGGAGTCCGCCACCGACGCCCGCATCGGCTACACCCAGGCCACGAAAGAGCTCGTGGACGAGCTGACACGCCGCCACTTCCCCAAGGGCCGCTAGAGAGGACGCCATGCCCCTGCCCATGCCCCGCTTCCACGAGGACGCGCGCGTCGGCCAGCTCCACCTGGAGCGCGGCGCGGAGGTGGCCGACGAGGCCCGTCGCTACGCCGCCGAGCACCGCATCCGTCCCGCCCGAGAAGACCGGCTGCGCATCGCCGCCTTCGGCATCGATGTGCAGGTGGCCTTCTGCACTCCCGGCGCCAGCCTCTTCGTCCCCGGCGCCGTCGAGGACACGCAGCGCGCGCTGCGCTTCCTCTACTCGCACCTGGACCGCATCACCGAGCTGGTGTTCTCGCTCGACACCCACCGCGCGTTTCAAATCTTCCACCCCGCCTGGTGGCGCGACGCGGAAGGGCGGCCTCCCGCGCCGCTGTCGGTGATTACGGTGGCCGACGTGCGCTCGGGCCGCTGGCAGGCCACCCGCTTCCCGGAGGAGAGCCTCGCCTACTGCGAGCGGCTGGAGGCCACCGGCCGGTACGTGCTCACCATCTGGCCCTTCCACGCCCTGCTGGGTGGGCTCAGCCACGCGCTGGTGCCCGCCGTCTACGAGGCCAGCCTCTTCCACGCCCTGGTGCGTGACACGCCCACCTGGTTCGAGCTCAAGGGCGAGCACCCGCTCACCGAGAACTACTCCGTCCTCTCCCCCGAGGTGACGGAGGTGAAGGGGCAGAAGGTGGGCGAGTTCAACACGCGCCTCTTCGAGCACCTCATGTCGTTCGACCGCGTGTACGTCTTCGGCCAGGCCAAGTCCCACTGCGTGCTGTCCACGCTGCAGGACCTGCGGCAGCACATCGAGCGGACGGACCGCTCGAAGATGGGGCGCGTCTTCATCCTGGAGGACGCCATGAGCCCGGTGCCGGCGCCTCCGCTGGACCCGCTGCCCCCCGCGCTGGACTTCCCCCGCGTGGCGGACGCGGCCCTGAGGGACTTCCGCGCGGCGGGCATGCGGGTGGTGCGGACCACGGACCCGCTCGACGGCTGATTCCGCCCCCGGTCCCGGGGATGCGTCCGGGGTGACTCCCCTATGGTAGAATTTTCGCCGCCGTTCCCGGCCGCCGGTGGAGGCCCACAGGTGGCGAAGGGGGAGTCATGTCGCGACACAGTGCGCCCGCGTTCTCCGTGCAGCTCGGTGCCCATGGCCCCGACGAGCTGAGTGTCTCCGGAGTGTCCGGCACGGAGGGCATCAGCCGGCTGTACGACTTCCGTGTGGACTTCTTCACGAAGGATGGCGAGCCGCTGGTGGTGGCGGACCTCGTGGGGAAGGACGCGCTGGTGACGCTGTCGGTGCGTGACAGCGACGCGCGCTACGTGCACGGCCAGGTGCGCGAGGTGGAGTCGCTGGGGATGAAGACGGGCCGGCGGCGCTACCGGGCGCACGTGGTGCCGAAGCTGTGGCGGCTGTCCCAGGTGCACAAGAGCCGCATCTTCCAGAGCAAGAGCGTGCCGGACATCCTCAAGGCGGTGCTGGGGGAGGGAGGGGTGGAGGTGCGGCTGGCGCTCTCGGGCAGCTACGCGGCGCGCGAGTACTGCGTGCAGTACCGCGAGAGTGACTTCGCCTTCGTCAGCCGGCTGATGGAGTGGGAGGGCATCTTCTACTTCTTCGAGCACACGGACTCGGGACACACGCTGGTGCTGGGGGACAAGCCCAGCGCGCACGCGCCGCTGCCGCAAGGGC
>NZ_JAAIYA010000079.1 GCF_010894405.1 Pyxidicoccus caerfyrddinensis | reverse complement strand
GACACCTTGAAGAAGCCGGCCACGTTGACGTGGCCGGTGGACAGCGTGGTGGCCGAGCGCAACATCGTGTCCTTCATCCCGGTGGACAGCCCCATCAGGATGACGAGCAGCGCGGTGACACCGGCGATGGCCCCGCCCAAGAGCAGCGTGCGGCGGCGGTGGGTGCCGAGGTTGCGGAATGCGATGAGGAAGAGCTGGAGCATGTCGTTACTCGTCCGTCTGCATCGCCTGGAGGGGCGAGACCCGCGTCGCGAGGAACGCGGGATAGAGGGTGGAAATGGCCGAAACGACGAGGACGATGACGAAGGCCGCCACCAGGTTGCCCACGCTCAGCGTGGGGTAGAGCCGCGGGCCGGAGAAGAAGAAGTACGCCCACTCGTTGGCCGCGGGGATGCCCGCGCTGCCCATCGCGGCCATGATGCCGCTGCCCACCAGCGCGCCGGCCACGCCGAAGACGAGGCCGAGCAGCACGGTCTCCACCAGCACCATGCCCAGCACGAAGGAGCGCTGCGCTCCAATCGCTCGCATGGTGCCCACCTCGCGCACCCGCTGCAGCGTGGCCATCATCATCGCGTTGTTGATGATGACCAGCGCCACCACGAAGATGATGAAGACCACGAAGTAGAGCACCAGCTTCGCCATCAGCACGAACTGGCCGATGATGCCCGCCGCCTGCTGCCAGGACACCACCCGCAGCTTCAGCCCCGCGTCCGTGGCCGACTGCTTCAGCTCCGCCATCGTCTGCTGGAGCTTCTCCGGGTCCTTCAGCATCACCGCCGCGCTGAGCGCCACGCCCTTCTCGATTTCCTCCTGGGAGTAGACGCGCGCCGCCAGGTCGTCCCGGCGAAGCGAGCCCAGCGAGCCGTCGAAGGAGTCCTTCTCGTCGATGAGCCCCGGGGTGGCATTGGCCACCAGCGTGTTGCCGCTGTCCTCTCCGAAGAGGGCCTCCTCGGCATTCTCCCGGGCCACCGCCTTGACCGCGTTGAGCTTCTGCAGCTCGGCGATTTCCTCCTTCTTGTCCGCGGTGAGGTAGCCGTACAAGTCCCGGAAGGACATCAGGTCCATCAGGTTGATGGCGCCGGCCATCGCGGACTTCTCCAGGCCCTTGAAGCGGTAGGTGCCCCAAATCTTCACGTTGACGCTCTGGACGTAGCCGGTGCGCGTGAAGGCCTTGATGGTGAGGGAGTCCCCGATACGGATGCGGTAGAGCTCCAGCAGGGGCGCCAGCTCCGAGTAGAACTGCGCGTAGCGGGTGTCGAAGTTGGCGTCGTCCGTGGCGAAGAAGTCCACCAGCAGCTTCTCCAGCTTCGGCTCCTGGCTGCCCAGGGCCTTCTGCAGCCGCTCGGTGGCCTGGCGCGTCTTGATGGGGTCCAGCTGGAAGAGGATTTCGCGCGTCTGCGTCTGGTTCTCCTTCACCCAGCGCTGCATCTGCGGGTCTGTGGCGATGCGCTTCTGGTTGACGTCCCGCTCCTGCTTGAGGTTGTCCATCCGCAGCGCCGTCTTCAGCTTGAGGGCGTTCTCGTAGAAGAACTTGGAGAGCAGCATGCCGCGCTTGCCCCGGGGCACCATCTGCCCATCCACCAGCTCCATGCGGTCGAAGGTGCTCTGGAAGGCGTCCAGGTCCGTGCCCGCGTAGCGCATGTCGAGCATGTCCCCGTCCGGAATCTGCGGGGCGATGCGGTTCTCCAGGAACTCCAGCGAGCCGAACGGGTCCTGGTCGAAGGCGTCCCAGAAGGCGTCCGTGCGGGCGCGGGCGAGGGCTTCCACCTCGGCCGGGTCCTGCGCGGCTTCGCTCAGCATCACCCGGCCCTTGGCGTTCTGCTCCTCGATGAGCGCCACCATCTGCCGCACGTGCGCCTTGACGCTGTCGATGTTCGCCTTCAACTCGGGCGTCTCGCCCTTCTCCGCGCGCTGCTTGTAGAGGTCGCGCATGCGGGCGAGCGTCAGGTCCACGGTGTTGCCGGAGGTGATGAGCGCGCCGCTGGTGCCCATGGGCACCACCGTCTTCACGTTGGGGTGCTTCTCCAGCACCGGCTTGATTCGGCTGTAGTCGTCGAGCGCCGCCAGGTCCGGCTCGCCGCTCATGCCGCCGTAGAGGGCCAGCTCGTCCTTGGACTCGTCCGAGTAGACCTGGAGGTGCCCCGCCACGCTGCCGACGATGCTGCGGCTCATGGCGCTGTCCATGCTGTCCAACAGCGCCCCGCCCACGACGACGAGCAGGGTGCCGAAGAAGATGATGCCGCCGATGAGCAGGTTGATCTTGCTGGTGAACAGGTTGCGGAACGCCACCTGCAGCAGCAGCCGGAAGTGCCCTCCCATGTCAGTGACTCCCCGAGGCCATGGCCCGCTGCGCCTCGGCGGCGCTGAGCCGGTCGAGAATCTTGCCGTCCGCCAGGCGCCACACGGCATTCGCGTGGTTCATCACCTTGGCGTCGTGGGTGGAGAAGATGAAGGTGGTGCCCTCCTTCTGGTTGAGCTCCTTCATCAGGTCGATGATGTGCTGGCCCGTCACCGAGTCGAGGTTGGCGGTGGGCTCGTCCGCGAGCACCAGCTGGGGCCGGGTGACGAGCGCGCGCGCCACGGCGACGCGCTGGCGCTGGCCGCCGGACAGCTCGTTGGGGCGGTGCTTCGCGTGGCTGGCCAGGCCCACCTGCTCCAGGAGCTGCATGACGCGCTCGCGGCGCTGGGCCTTGTCCAGCTTGCGCTGGAGCAGCAGGGGGAACTCCACGTTCTGGAAGACGGTGAGCACCGACACCAGGTTGAAGCTCTGGAAGATGAAGCCGATGGTGTGCAGGCGCAGGTCGGTGAGCTGGCGCTCACTGAGCTGCTTGGTGTCCTGCCCGGCGACGCTGACCACGCCGGTGGTGGCGGTGTCCACGCAGCCGATGAGGTTGAGCAGCGTCGTCTTGCCGCTGCCGGACGGCCCGGCGATGGAGATGAACTCCCCCGGGTGGACCTGCAGGTCCACGCCCCGGAGCGCCGGGACGACGACCTTGCCCAGG
>NZ_JAAIYA010000078.1 GCF_010894405.1 Pyxidicoccus caerfyrddinensis | reverse complement strand
GCTGACGGCCGGCGACCGGCGAGCCGACGGAGATGTCCTGCTGGCCGGAGTAGCGCGCCAGCAGCACCTGGAACGCGCCCAGCAGCAGCATGAAGGGCGTGGCGCCCTCCTGCTGGCACAGCGCCTTGAGCGTGTCGGAGGTGGTGAGTGACAGCCCGGCGGGCACCTGGGCGCCGCGGAAGGTTTGCACGGGCGGGCGGGGCTTGTCCGTGGGCAACTGCAGGAGGGTGAGGCCGGCGAGTTGCTGCTGCCACCAGGCGAGCTGCGCTTCGAGCACCGCGCCCTGGAGCCACTGGCGCTGCCACACCGCATAGTCCGCGTACTGGATGGGCAGCGGCGGCAGCGGTGACGGCCTGCCCTGGACGTATGCGTCGTAGAGCGCGGCGACTTCGCGCACGAGCACGGCCGTGGACCAGCCGTCGGAGACGATGTGGTGCAGGTTGAGCGAGAGCACGTGCTGGGCCGGGCCCAGCTTCCACAGGCCCGCGCGCACCAGCGGACCGGTGGCGAGGTCGAACGGCCGCAGGGTGTCCTCGCGGAGCCGTCGCTGCAGTTCCTCACGGGCGGCTTCGGGCTCCAGTCCACTGAGGTCCTCCAGCTCCAGCGGCAGCTCGGCATGGGAAGCGATGAGCTGAAGCGGCTGGCCGTCCTGCTGGGTGAAGGTGGTGCGCAGGGCTTCGTGACGCCGCACCAGTTCCTCGAAGGCGCGGTGCAGGGCGGCCACGTCGAGGGGGCCCTCCATGCGCACGAAGCGGGGGATGCTGTAGGAGGAACCGCCGGGCTCGAGCTGGTCGATGAACCAGAGCCGCTGCTGGGCGAAGGACAGCGGGAGCGGGCCCGTGCGCGGCACGGGGACGATGGAGGGTGCGAGAAGTCCCGTGGCGGACTCGCGGGAGGAGTCGATGCGAGCGGCGAGGGCGGCCACCGTGGGGGCCTCGAAGAGGGCGCGCAGTGGCAGCTCGACTCCGAGGGCGGAGCGGACGCGAGAGACGACCTGGGTGGCCAGCAGCGAGTGGCCGCCGAGCGCGAAGAAGTCGTCCTCCACGCTGACCTTCTCCGTGCGCAGCAGCCCGGCCCAGAGGGAGGCCAGAATCTCTTCGGTGGGAGTGCGCGGGGCGACGTAGGCGGCCGAGCCGGAGGGGGCCTCCGGTGCGGGCAGGGCCTTTCTGTCCACCTTGCCGCTGGGGGTCAGGGGGAAGGCTTCCAGCACGACGAAGGCCTGCGGCACCATGTACTCGGGGAGCTTCTCGTGCAGGCGCGCCCGCAGCGCGCTGACCTCCACGGCCTGCGTGCCCCCCCGTCCCACGACGTACGCGACCAGGCGCTTGTCGCCAGCCCGGTCCTCGCGGGCCAGCACCACCGCCTGCTGGACGGAGTGTTGCTGCTGCAGCGCGGACTCGATTTCGCCCAGCTCGATGCGCAGGCCGCGCACCTTCACCTGGAAGTCGGCGCGGCCCAGGTACTCCACCAGGCCGTCCGGCAGCCAGCGCGCCACGTCGCCGGTGCGGTACAGCCGCGCGCCCGGCGTGTCACTGAAGGGGTCCGGAATGAAGCGCTCCGCCGTCAGCTCCGGGCGGCCCAGGTAGCCGCGCCCCACCTGCACGCCGCCGATGAACAGCTCCCCCGGCACGCCGATGGGCACCGGCCGCAGGTGCACATCCAAGATACGAATCTGCGTGTTGGCGACGGGGCGGCCAATAGGCACCGAGCGGTGCGGCTCGTCGCGCACGCACGCGTAATAGGTGACTTCGACAGCGGCCTCAGTGGGGCCGTAGAGGTTGTGCAGGTCGGCGGAGGGCAGCCGTTGCAGGCAGCGCTGGGCCAATTCCAACGGCAGGGCCTCGCCGCTGCACATCACGCGCTGGAGGGCGTTGCACCGCTCCAGCTCCGGCTCCTCCAGGAACACCTGGAGCATGGACGGGACGAAGTGCAGGGTGGTGATGCCTTCTTGTGCGATGAGGCGCACCAGGTAGTCCGGCTCCTGATGGCCACCGGGCCGAGCCAGCACCAGGCGCGCTCCTGTCAGCAACGGCCAGAAGAACTCCCAGACGGACACGTCGAAGCTGAAGGGCGTCTTCTGCAGCACCGTGTCGGCCGCAGAGAGGCCGTACTCCTGCTGCCCCCACAGCAGGCGGTTGACGACGCCGCGGTGCGAGTTCATCGCGCCCTTGGGGCGGCCGGTGCTGCCGGAGGTGAAGATGACGTAGGCCAATGCGTCCGCGGAAGCGAGCGGCGGGGGCGCGTGACGGGGCTGGAGGGCGAGCGAATCCGGGGGCGAGTCCAGGCAGAGCAGCCGCGCGCCATGCGCGGGAAGGCGCGAAAGCAGCCGCTGCAGTGCCAGCAACACGACGGGGCGCGCGTCTTCGAGCATCCACGCGAGGCGCTGGGCCGGGTAGTCCGGATCGAAGGGCACGTAGGCGCCACCAGCTTTGAGGGTGGCGAGCAGGGCCACCACCAATTCCAGCGAGCGCTCCAGGAAGAGGCCGACGCGCACTTCCGGGCCGACGCCCAGCGAGCGCAGGTGCCAGGCGAGCTGGTTGGCGCGCGTGTCGAGCTGCCGGTAGGTGAGACTCTCGCCCTCGAAGCACAGCGCCACCGCGTCGGGCGTGCGCTCCACCTGCGCTTCGATGAGCGTATGGAGGCACGCGTCCGCCGGGTATTCGGCGTGGGCACCGTTCCACTCGCGCAGCAGCTGGTGGCGCTCGGCGTCGTCCAGAAGAGGCAGCTCGGACAGGCTCGTTTCGGGCCTGGCCACCACGCCTTGCAGCAGCATGCGCAGGTGGGTGACGAGCCGGCGCACGGTGTCTTCACGGAACAGCGCGGTGCTGTAGCTGACTGAGCCCACCAGCCCCTGGGACGAGTGGGTGAAGGTGAAGGTGAGGTCGAACTTGGCGCCTATGCCCTCCTGCTCCACGGGGAGCACGGACAGCTCCTCTGTGTCCGCGGAGGCCGGCGGGGGCGCGTTCTGCAGGACGAGCATCACCTGGAAGAGCGGGGTGCGGCTCATGTCCCGCTGGGGCTGCAGCGCCTCCACCAGCTTTTCGAAGGGGACGTCCTGGTGGGCATAGGCGCCGAGCGTCGACTCCTTCACCTGAGCCAGCAGCTCGCGGAAGGTGAGGCCGGGCGTCAATCGTGCCCGCAGCGCGAGCGTGTTGACGAAGAAGCCGATGAGGCCTTCGAGCTGTGCGAAGCGGCGGCCTGCGATGGGAGAGCCGACGACGATGTCGTCCTGGCCGGAGTAGCGGGCGAGCAGCGAGTGGGTGGAGGCCA
>NZ_JAAIYA010000077.1 GCF_010894405.1 Pyxidicoccus caerfyrddinensis | reverse complement strand
ACACGCGCGACTGGACGCCAGCGGGCCCTGTCCGTCTCGGCCCCTCTCCGAACCTCACCCCGGCCGTCCAGGAGATGAAGCGCATCGGCTGAATCCTCTCACGCGACATCTTCCTTGACGCTCACCGGAAGGATCGGCGAGTGGAACGATTGGTTCTGCTTGTCCGGGCCCAGAACCTCGACCAGGCTCGCCAGCGTGCTCGTCAGTCCTTGGAGCGCTTTGATTCTGACCGTTCGGTGCTCCAACGCCTGGACGTAATATGTGGCGACCTGGCTCATTGCGACCTTTTAGAAGAGGTGCGCACTCAGCTGACCCACGTTGTTCACGCGGCCGCCCACACTTCGTTCCTCTCTGTTCGGACCTCAAGGGAAACGAACGTGGAAGGCACCCGAGCCTTGGCTGAGGTGGTCACATCGGCACCAAGGCTGGAGCGCTTCCTGTTCATTGGCACTGCGTATCGTTGTGGCGTTGTAGAGGCGTCGGTCCTCGGTGAGGACGTGCCCCCGTCCGACTCTCATGTTGCTGAATACACACGAACCAAAGCCGATGCCGAAGCCGTTCTCGAAAATATCCGTGACTTGCCGCTAATCGTGGCACGTCCTTCCATTATCATTGGGCATACCACCTTGGGCGTTGTCCCCTCAGCGAGCTTGTACTGGTACTACTGGGCGCTAGCGCGAGCAGGTGTATCGCCATTCGTACCAACCCGGAGACGTGACATTGTGCCGGTGGATTGGGTGGCAGCAGCGATTATCCATCTACTGTTCCTGCCGCAGCCTCATTTTCGGCGCTACCATCTTTCAGCGGGGGAGGGCTCAGCAGTTTCATGGGCGTCAATCCACGAGACATTTGCCCGCTTCGGGGAAGCCCTCCCGACCACTGAGCACCTGGACCTTGGCGCACTCGCGGATCATCCGGCCTGGGCACGGCTGGAGTTTGAGTCCAGAGCCAAGATGGCAGTCATGGCTTGTGCGAAATTTTCCGCCGTTCCGGTTGGAGCATTTTCCAATCAGCGAATCCTCGGTGAGGGCGTAGCTGCTCCTCCTCCGTTCACAAGTTACCTGCCTCGGTGCATCCAAACGAACCGTAGGTCCCTCAATCAGCTCGCCCTCGATGATGCCTGAATTTCACATTGGCAAGCCATTCGACGCTTGGATCTATGAGGAGTTGACCGAGCGGGCAGCGGTCGAATGCTTCAAATGGAATCTCGGGGCTGGAGATTACCCGACCACTTGTCGTTATCCGGTCGTACTTGGACGACAGCAATGGAACCAACTCGCCTCGCTGTCTGAGTCGCTGGAGCAGGAATCCGGAGCAGCGGAGCGTGAACTGATTGACCGCCCCGACGTTCATGGGCGCTTGGGCTTTCCCAAGAAGACAGCCGCTCACCTAGCGAAGGCTAAATGGTCGAATGCACCGAGGTACACACGTTACGATTTTCATCTTACCCACGATGGCTTTCGTATCACTGAGAGCAACTCCGACGTTGCAGGTGGGCTTCTCGAAGCGTCGGGAGTTGGGTCGATTCTCGCCAACATCCTCGGTCGAAAGCCACCCGATGATCCTGCCGCTGCCTATGCGGAGTCCTTCCTGCGCCGGTTTGGAAGTGGTGCACGAGTAGGTCTTGGACACCTTGGGACATACTCCGAAGACAGGCAGGTAGTTCTCTACCTCAAGCAACGCATGGAGGAGCGTGGGCTTGCGACAATTTTATTTGAACCCGCGCAGCTTCGACCTGGCCTACGAGCCGTAACGCAGTCAGGGCTCGTTGAGCTGGATGCGCTGTATCGATTCTTCCCTGGTGACTGGCTTCAACAACTTCCTGCGACTACTGGCTGGTCTGAGCTTTTCTGCTCGGATCGGGTCTCCAATCCGCTCACAACGATGTTGGTCCAGTCCAAGCGGTTCCCGTTAGTTTGGTCTGAACTGGCGTCTCCGATGAATACGTGGAAGCAACTTCTGCCGCAGACCACTGAGCCATCTGAGGACCAGCTTTTCGAGGGAGGTTGGGTTTTCAAGCCCGCGCTGGGACATGAAGGCGCCAACATCCTCATGGACGGAGTCACGCCAGAAATGAGTGCCTCCGCTCTGCGAGGCGTCATCCGTCGCCAGCCTCACCTCTGGATCGCTCAACGTAGGTTCGACATGGTGCCCATCGAAACGCCTGAAGGTCAGCGCTTCATTTGCATTGGCGTCTTCGTGGTCGATGGAAGAGCGGCAGGGGCTTACGCGCGACTGAGCGAGAAACCAGTGATAGACGATGCTGCCCAGGAGGCAGTTGTTCTGGTGGAGGAGCAATGACCGAGCGAGAGTCACTTACGCGATGGCGTGCGGCTGCTGGTCCATGGGCGCACTTTCTGAAACCATCTTTACTCGTTGCCAGCGTCGTGGACGTGGCACCGGTGGCGCCCAAGAGTGTGACACTGAACTGGATACCAACGGGGTCGGACACCGCTCTGGTTATTGATCTGCCCGGCATCGAATCCCTCGCAATCGGTACCGCCCTGGGTTGCAAAGGCTGGTGTATCATCCCCATGTTCAACACCACTCGGGGTGCAGCTGAGGTTCTGCCCACCATCGAGCTAATCCGAGCACTCAGGGGCGCGGTCCCTGAGCTACCTCAAACACCCTCTGGTCCGCCTGCCTTTCTTCTGGACGCCTATCGTCAGGTGCTGTGCAAGGTTCGCCTAGAGGAAGGCGACTTCGACAATCGGTGGTACGTTTTCAAGAGTGATTTCCCGAGCGAGGAGTTGCTGGCCACTAAAGGAATCAAGCGGCTCATTGTGGTCACGCGGGGAAATGCACCTCAGAATGACTTGAATGATGCACTTGCCGGACACCTCACCATTGAACGCTTGCTCCTCAATCCTGATACGGGTGAGCAGGCTTCATTTCCAAAGGCTCGCCCCTTGCCGCTGAGACTCGCTGCGGGATTTGGCCGTGGGATGGCAAGGAACTTCGACGGTTCCTTCGGACACCGCTATGTAATTTCCCACGGCTGAGCTGCCATCCCCAGAACGGGTCCATGGGTGACGCAGAGGTTGTTCGGGAAGAGTAGCCTGTGACCACCACCACCGCGCCAACAAGGCGCCAAGCGTATCAGGCGCACTCCCTGTGATCTGCCCCGTTCTTCGGGCCATGAGTTACGAGAGTCCTGCGGCGCTGCTGATACCGTGCTCGGGGGATGATGCGGCGGGCCGGCATGGGCACGGCGAGCTCCGACCTCCGCGGGTGTCTTGTAGCCCAGACTGCTGTGCGGACGCTGATGCGCCCGGCCACGTCGATGGCCAGACACTCGCGGCCGGTGAGCGTCAAGGAAGATGTCGCGTGAGAGGATTCAGCCGATGCGCTTCATCTCCTGGACGGCCGGGGTGAGGTTCGGAGAGGGGCCGAGACGGACAGGGCCCGCTGGCGTCCAGTCGCGCGTGT
>NZ_JAAIYA010000076.1 GCF_010894405.1 Pyxidicoccus caerfyrddinensis | reverse complement strand
GCCCTTGCGGCAGCGGCGCGTGCGCGCTGGGCTTGTCCCCCAGCACCAGCGTGTGTCCCGAGTCCGTGTGCTCGAAGAAGTAGAAGATGCCCTCCCACTCCATCAGCCGGCTGACGAAGGCGAAGTCACTCTCGCGGTACTGCACGCAGTACTCGCGCGCCGCGTAGCTGCCCGAGAGCGCCAGCCGCACCTCCACCCCTCCCTCCCCCAGCACCGCCTTGAGGATGTCCGGCACGCTCTTGCTCTGGAAGATGCGGCTCTTGTGCACCTGGGACAGCCGCCACAGCTTTGGCACCACGTGGGCCCGGTAGCGCCGCCGGCCCGTCTTCATCCCCAGCGACTCCACCTCGCGCACCTGGCCGTGCACGTAGCGCGCGTCGCTGTCGCGCACCGACAGCGTCACCAGCGCGTCCTTCCCCACGAGGTCCGCCACCACCAGCGGCTCGCCATCCTTCGTGAAGAAGTCCACCCGGAAGTCGTACAGCCGGCTGATGCCTTCGGCGCCGCTGACTCCCGAGACGCTCAAGGCGTCGGGACCGAACGCTCCAATCTGCACCGAGAACGCGGCTGTGCTCTGCCTGGACATGACTCCCCCTACATTGGCGGTGCGCAGCCACCGACGGAACCAAGGGGCAATCGTACTACAGGGGCGCTCCGCGAGCGGTAGTACCGCCCTGGAGGGCCACCGCGGGGCGCCGGAAAGCCAGGCCTCGCCTCAGGGAGGGGCGCACTCCGGCAGCTCCCAATGCGCGTACCCGTCCGTCGTCGGGTAGACCAGGCTTCCGTCGTGGATCCACTTCGGCGCCTCCTGGTCGCCGAACTCCCGCTCCCACAGGCGCCACTCCGTGCTCTTCAGGGGCTGCCCCCTCGCGTCGTGCACGCGGAAGAAGGTGGACGCGCTGAACAGGTAGAACAGGCGGCTGCGGACGGAGTTGCCCTCCAGGTAGGGGGCGTACGTGGAAACGGCGCAGGTGTGGGCCGCGTTCCAGTCCTCGCTCAGCAGCTTCGCGTTGCGGCCGGCCTCCTGCTTCAGCAGCAGGTACATGGCCATGGGCGCCAGCACGAGCAGTCCCAGGATGGCGGCGCCCCAGAGCCACGAGCGGGACGGCCGCTGCCGTGTCACAGCCCCAGGTCCTTCTTGCGGTCCAGGTACTCCTGGATGTCGATGCGGTCGATGTGAATCTGGATGGAGACGGGAACCTTCTTCACGGTGGAGAAGACCATGAAGTCGCCGCCCTTCTTCCACTTGTTGCGGTAGTCGTTGTAGCTGTTGTTGGTGACCTTGAAGTAACGGACGTCGTCATGGTCGATGTAGTCCGGGTCGAGCAGGTAGTCGATCGGGCCCGGCTTGCGGACACCCTTCTTGCTCCAGTAGCCCAGGGGTTGGTCCTTCCCCGTGTTGGTGAACTCGAACGTGTCGCGCACGTAGAAGCCGAGCTCGTCGATTTCGAGGGCGGGGAAGTCCTTGTGGCGGAAGTGGGTCCGGATGGTGGTGGCGGCAATCTTGAGGGAGAACGCCCCCAGGGCCCCGTAGACGTCATCCATCTTGTCCGTGGCCTGGCTCCAGAAGTCAGCGCTCATCGGGATGAAGTTGAACTGGCTCGTGTATTCCAGCTCGATGGCGGGCAGGTCCCCGAAGTCCCGGAAGCCCTCCTTGAGCGACATGCGCTTCGTGTCCACCAGGCCCATCTTGTCCATGCGCGCCAGCAGCACGATGAGGCCGGGCGAGAGCGTGCTCAGGATGCCCTTCACCTTGCCTACGCGGTGGCTGTACTCGCGGATGTCCGAGAACTCGGCGATGAGTTCGTCCACCTCTGGCTTCGCGCGCTTGGAGGCGCTCATCAACCAGTCGAAGGACAGGTCCTCCACCACGTGTGACTTGTCCAGCGTGCGGGCGTCCTTCTTGCCCGTCTTGTAGTCCCGCGGCAGCTCGTAGGCGGGCGCGTCGAACCACTTGCGCTGGAAGCGCGCGGCCTCCTTCCAAGACAAGGCGTCCATCACCTTGGGAATGTCCGTCAGCTTGAAATCGCTGAGCTCGAGCTTCTCGGCTTCCTTCTCGTCGCCCGCCGCCATCTTCGTCTTGGCGAGCTCCTGGAGCTGGCTGGACTGGTCTGCCATGGCGTCCTCAAGCAATGCTGATGCGGGTCTGCTTCTCGACGTGGAGGGTCACCTCTTCGTCCTCCTGGTCGTTGCCGATGGGGAGCGTCTTGCCATCCTCTCCGAGGATGCCCTCCACCACCTGACCCGACGCGGTCTCCATGCGGTAGCGGCGGCCCTGGATGGGTTGACCTGTCTCGCCATCGCTGAGCGAGAAGCCCACGTTGAAGGCCTTGCGACTCTCCGCGGCGACCAGCGCGTCCACGTTCTGCTTGGGGACGCTCTTGCCCGGGACGGAGCCACCCTCGAGCATCTGCACCTTGCCGCCCTTGAACTTGATGTCCGAGCCGTCCAGGGTCAGCTTGTTCGCGTAGAGCTTCACGGCGCCAGACTTCTCGACGCTGAGGTAGAGCTTGTCTCCCACGATGAGGGAGAGTTTGTCGGCCTTGAGGTCGAAGGACTTCGCCAGCATCGCCACGGGCTGCTCCACCTGAAGGTAGGACTTCGCGCCCACCTCCTCCTTCAGGTCCTTGCTCATCGTCTGGGTGACCGCGCCCTTCACCTCGAGCTGGAAGGTGCTGCCCACCTTGGACTGCTTGTCCTTGGCGACGGTCTCCTGCCGGGAGCCCATCACGTACTCCATATGGGCCGCGCCGATTTCCACGCCCCTCGCCGCACCGGTGGCTTCGTTGTAGACCAGCGCCACGTTGACACTGTAGCCGCCGCCAATGGTGGTGGCCTTCGCCGCCCCCACGTTCTCCATCGCCCCCTGGATGATGGTGGCCGTCAGGTTCTTGCCCACCGTCATCGCCTGGTTGCCTTCAACCGATTCGTCGTGGCTTCCCGCGGTGCGGGTGTCCCGGTTCTTCTGCACCAGCAGCGTCTGGTTGCCCTCGACCACGCCCACGTCGTCCAGCTTGACGCGCAGCTTCTGGTTGCCTTCCACCGTGCGCTTGCGGTCCTTCTTCACCAGGAGGTCTTCGTACCCGCGCACCTCCTGGTCCTTGTCGTTCTCGGTGAGCAGGTCCTCGTCCTTCTGCGCGTGGGTGAAGACCTCCTCCTCGCCCGTCGAGTCTTCAATCCGGACCTCGTTGAAGCCGTCGCTGCCCAGGCTGGAGGCGCTCTTGCGCGTCGACTTCGTCTTCTCGTCGGGCAGCGCATACGGCACCGAATTGGTGCCGTTGTAGACGGCCCCCGCCACCAGCGGCCGGTCCGGGTCTCCCTCCAGGAAGCGGACAATCACCTCCTGGCCGATGCGCGGCAGCCATACGTCGCCCCACGCCGGCCCGCCCCACGGCTGGCCCACCCGCACCCAGCACGAGGACTTCTCGTCCCTCTTGCCCTCGCGGTCCCAGTGGAACTGCACCTTGATGCGCCCGTGCGCGTCGGTATGGATTTCCTCGCCCGCGGGGCCCGTCACCGTCGCCGTCTGCGGGCCGGCAATCTGCGGCAGCGGCGTCAGCCGGCGCGGCCGGAAGGGCACCGCCTTGGGCAGCAGGTGGAACTGGTTGCGGTACAGGCCCTGCAACGACTCGCTGCCTCCCGACACGT
>NZ_JAAIYA010000075.1 GCF_010894405.1 Pyxidicoccus caerfyrddinensis | reverse complement strand
TGGCCTCCACCCACTCGCTGCTCGCCCGCTACTCCGGCCAGGACGACATCGTCGTCGGCTCTCCCATCGCAGGCCGCCGCTTCGCACAGCTCGAAGGCCTCATCGGCTTCTTCGTCAACACGCTCGCACTGCGGGCACGAATGACGCCCGGCCTCACCTTCCGCGAGCTGCTGGCTCAGGTGAAGGAGTCGACGCTCGGCGCCTATGCCCACCAGGACGTCCCCTTCGAAAAGCTGGTGGAGGCACTGCAGCCCCAGCGGGACATGAGCCGCACCCCGCTCTTCCAGGTGATGCTCATCCTGCAGAATGCGAATGCGTCTGTGCCTGCCTCCGCGCTCCCGGACGAACTGTCCGTGCTCCCGGTGGAGCAGGACGACGTAGGCGCCAAGTTCGACCTCTCCTTCGTCTTCACCCAGTCGTCCCAGGGGCTGGTGGGCTCGGTCAGCTACAGCACCGCGCTGTTCCGTGAAGACACCGTGCGCCGGTTCGTCACCCATCTGCGCATGCTGCTGCAAGGCGTGGTGGCCAGGCCCGAAGCGCGCCTGTCCGAGCTGCCTCTTCTGGACGACGCCGAGCGCCACCAGCTGCTGCGCGAGTGGAACGGTGCCCGCACCGAATACCCGGCGGACGCGTGCCTCCACACGCTCATCGAAGCGCAGGTGGAGCGCACGCCCGACGCGGTGGCGCTGTGCTTCGAGGGCGAGAGTCTCACCTACCGGCAGCTCGACGCGCGCGCCAACCAGCTCGCCTGGCACCTGCGCTCGCTGGGCGTCGGGCCCGAGGTGCGCGTCGGCCTCTTCCTGGAGCGCTCGCTGGAGATGGTGGTGGCACTGCTCGCCACGCTGAAGGCCGGTGGCGCCTACGTCCCCTTGGACCCGGACTACCCCGCCCAGCGCCTCGCGTGGATGATCGAAGACGCACGCCCCGCCGTGCTGCTGGCGCAGGAGCGGCTGCTGCCACACCTTCCCGCGCATGAGGCGCGACTGCTCTGCCTGGACTCGCAGTGGCAGGAAGTATCCCGCCAGCCGGAATCCCGCCCCGAGCCGCTCGCCGGCCCGGATGCGCTGGCCTACGTCATCTTCACTTCCGGCAGCACCGGCCGCCCCAAGGGCGCGATGAACTCCCACCGCGGCGTCGTCAACGGCCTGCTGTGGGAGCAGCAGGAGTACGGCCTGTCCTCCTCGGACACGGTGCTGCAGAAAACGCCTTTCAGCTTCGACGTGTCCGTCTGGGAGTTCTTCTGGTCCCTCATGACGGGCGCGCGCCTGGTGCTGGCTCGGCCCGGCGGCCACCAGGAGCCGGACTACCTGGTGCGCCTCATCGAACAAGAAGGCGTCACCACCGTGTACTTCGTGCCCTCCGTGCTCCAGGTGTTCCTGGAGGAGCCGGGGCTGGAGCGGTGCACGACGCTGAAGCGCGTGATGTGCAGCGGCGAGGCCCTGCCGCTGGAATTGGCCCAGCGATGCCTGCAACGGCTGCCCGCCGCCGGCCTGCACAACCTCTACGGCCCCACCGAAGCCGCCGTCGAAGTCACCTATTACGCGTGCGTGCGCGACGAGCCGCACCGCTCGGTGCCCATCGGCCGCCCTGTCGCCAACACGCAGATTCGCATCTTGGATGTGCACCTGCGGCCGGTGCCCATCGGCGTTCCGGGGGAGCTGTTCATCGGCGGTGTGCAGGTGGGGCGCGGCTACCTGGGCCGCCCGGAGCTGACGGCAGAGCGCTTCATCCCGGATGCCTTCAGCGACACGCCGGGAGCGCGGCTGTACCGCACCGGCGACGTGGCGCGCTGGCTGGCGGACGGCCAAATCGAATACCTCGGCCGGGCCGACTTCCAGGTGAAGGTGCGCGGCCTGCGCATCGAGCTGGGGGAAATCGAGTCCGCGCTGGAGCAGCAGCCCTCCGTGCAGCAGGCGGTAGTCATGGCCCGCGAGGACAAGGCCGGGGACAAGCGCCTGGTGGCCTACGTCCTGGGACGTGGGGGCCCGGAGGTGGTGAAGGCCGGTGCGCTGCGCGAGCGCCTGCTCGAGAAGCTGCCCGAGTACATGGTGCCCTCGGCCTTCGTCGTGCTGGAAGCCTTCCCGCTGACCCCCAGCGGCAAGGCGGACCGAAAGGCCCTGCCCGCGCCGGAGTCCTCTGCCTCCGCACCCGAATACGTCGCCCCGCGCACTCCCACCGAGGAGCTCCTGGCCGGCCTCTTCGCCCAGCTGCTGCGCGTACCGCGCGTGGGCGTCCACGACAGCTTCTTCGAGCTGGGTGGCCACTCCCTGCTGGCCACGCAGCTTGTCTCCCGCGTGCGCTCCACCTTCGGTACGGAGCTGCCGCTTCGCGCCCTCTTCGAGGCCCCCACCCTCCAGGAGCTCGCCTCCCGCATCGACTTCGCACGCACGTCCGGCCCTGGAAGCCAGGTGCCCGCCCTCGTCCCCGTGCCTCGCACGCAAGCGCTGCCGCTCTCCTTCGCCCAGCAACGCCTGTGGCTCCTCGACCAGTTCGAGCCCGGCAGCCCCGCCTACAACATCCCCTCCGCCCTGCGCGTGTCCGGAGTGCTGGACACCGAGGCCCTGCGCCTCGGCCTCGAAGCGCTGGTGCACCGGCACGAGGCGCTGCGCACCACCTTCCGCGAAGAGCCCTCGGGCCCCGTCCAGGTCATCGCTCCGCCCGCCGGACTCTCGCTGGACGTCGTCGAGCTGAGCCACCTGCCCGAGGACGCGCGCCAGGCCGAAGTGCGCCGTCTGGCTGCCACCGAAGCCCTTCGTCCCTTCCACCTCGCCTCCGGCCCGCTGCTGCGCGCCTCGCTGCTGCGCCTCGACTCCGAGCACCACGTGCTGCTGGTGACGATGCACCACGTCGTCTCCGACGGCTGGTCCATGGGCGTGCTGGTGCGCGAGCTGGTCTCCTTCTACGGGGCCTTCTCCTCCGGCCAGTCGCCGCAACTGCCACCCCTTCCCATCCAGTACGCCGACTTCGCCTCGTGGCAGCGCGACTGGTTGCAGGGTGACGTCCTCCAGGGCCACCTCGACTACTGGAAGCAGCAGCTCTCCGGTTCGCCCGCGCTGCTGGAGCTGCCCACCGACAGGCCCCGCCCCGCCGTCCAGTCCCAGCGCGGCGCCCTGCTACCCGTCCACCTGCCCTTGCCTCTGTCCGAGGCCCTCTCCGCCTTCTGCCAGCGCGAGGGTGTCACTCCCTTCATGGCCCTGCTCGCCGTCTGGCAGTTGTTGCTGGCGCGCTACTCCGGCCAGGACGATGTCACAGTCGGCTCTCCCATCGCCGGCCGCACCCGCGGCGAGACGGAGGGCCTCATTGGCTTCTTCGTCAACACCCTCGTCCTGCGCTCCCACGTGCAGCCCCTCGCCACCTTCCGCGAGCTGCTGGCCCACGTGCGCGCCTCTACCCTGGCCGCCTATGAGCACCAGCACCTGCCCTTCGAGAAGCTCGTGGAGGAGCTGCAGCCCCAGCGCAGCCTCAGCCACTCGCCCCTCTTCCAGGTCATGATCGTGCTCAACAACGCTCCCCCCGCGGAGCTCTCCCTCCCGGGGCTGTCCTTCGTCCCCCTGGAGCGCGAGGCCGAGGCCTCCAAGTTCGACCTGACGCTCTCGCTGACGCAGACGCCTCGCGGGCTGTCGGGCGCGCTGGGCTACCGCACGGACTTGTTCGACGCCTCCACCGTCTCCCGCATGGTGGAGCACCTGCAAACCCTGCTGGAGGCCGCGCTCGCCTCGCCCGGCACATGCGTGGGTGAGCTGCCCCTGCTCTCCCCTT
>NZ_JAAIYA010000074.1 GCF_010894405.1 Pyxidicoccus caerfyrddinensis | reverse complement strand
TGGCGCCCTGGTGCGCCAGCATGCGCCTTCCACCCTCTGGCTCACCACTGCGCTCTTCGAGCAGATGGCCCTGCACCAGGGTGAGGCGCTGGCCCGCGTGTCCCAGCTGCTGGCCGGTGGCGACGTGCTGCCCGCCCAGCGCGTGCGCGAGCACCTCGCGCGCCTGCCGCCGGACGCCGTGCTCGTCAACGGCTACGGCCCCACGGAGAACACCACCTTCTCCACCACCCACACCCTTCGCCCGCGCTCGGCGGTGGGCCACTCCGTTCCGATTGGGCGGCCCCTCTCGCAGTCCACCGCCTACGTGCTGGACGCCTCGCTCAGGCCGGCGCCGGTGGGCGTGCCCGGCGAGCTGTACGTGGGCGGAGACGGTCTGGCCTGGGGCTACCTGGGCCAGCCGGAGCTGACGGCGGAGCGCTTCATCCCCGACGGCTTCAGCGACACGCCGGGCGCGCGCCTGTACCGCAGTGGCGACGTGGCGCGCTGGCAGGCGGACGGCACGCTCGAGTTCCTGGGCCGCGCCGACTTCCAGGTGAAGCTGCGTGGTTTCCGCATCGAGCCCGGCGAGGTGGAGGCCGTGCTGCGGCTCCAGCCCGGCGTGCGCGAAGCGCTCGTGCTGGCGCGTGAGGACAGCCCCGGCGACAAGCGACTGGTGGCCTACGTCGTGGGCGAACCGGAGGTCTCCGGGGACGTGCTGCGCGAGGCCCTCGCGGCCCGCCTGCCCGAGTACATGGTGCCCTCGGCCTTCGTCCTGCTGGAGTCCTTCCCGCTGACGGCGAACGGCAAGGTGGACCGCAAGGCCCTGCCCGCACCGGACGCCACGTCCTCCGCTGCCGAGTACGTCGCCCCCCGCACTCCCACCGAGGAGCAGCTCGCCGCCCTCTGGGCCGAGGTGCTGCGCCTGCCCCGAGTGGGCGTCCGCGACAACTTCTTCGAGGCGGGCGGACACTCCCTGCTGGCCACCCAGCTCGTCTCCCGCATCCGCGCCAGCTTCGGCGTGGAACTGCCCCTGCGCGCGGTCTTCGAGGCCTCCACGCTGGAGGCGCTTGCGCGCCGGCTCGAAGTCGCGGCGCCGCGGGACTCCGCGCCGCCCCTGGTCGCGGTGCCGCGCACGACTCCGCCCCCGCTCTCCTTCGCGCAGCAACGACTGTGGCTCCTCGACCAGCTCGCGCCCGGTGGCTCCGCCTACAACATCCCCTTCGCACTGCGCATGTCGGGCCGGCTGGACCTCGAGGCCCTGCGTCAGAGCTTCGAAGCGCTGGTGCATCGCCACGAGTCGCTGCGCACGACGTTCCGCAAGGACGCCTCGGGCCCCGTCCAGGTCATCGCCCCGCCCGCCGCGCTGCCGATGGATGTCGTTGACCTGAGCCACCTGCCCGAAGACACGCGCCTGGCCGAAGTGCGCCGACTGGCGGCCTCCGAGGCCCTTCGTCCCTTCGACCTCGCCAACGGGCCGCTGCTGCGGGCCTCGCTGCTGCGCCTGGAGTCCGAGCACCACGTGCTGTTGATGACGATGCATCACATCGTCTCCGACGGCTGGTCCATGGGCGTGCTGGTGCGCGAGCTGGTCTCCGCCTACGAGGCCTTCGCTTCAGGCCGCACGCCGCAGCTCGCCCCGCTTCCCATCCAGTACGCCGACTTCGCCTCGTGGCAGCGCGGCTGGCTGCAAGGCGACGTCCTCCAAGAGCAGCTCGACTACTGGAAGCAGCAGCTCTCCGGCGTGCCCGCCCTGTTGGAGCTGCCCACCGACAGGCCCCGTCCCGCCGTCCAGTCCCCGCGTGGTGGCGCGTTGCCCGTCCACCTGCCCGTGCACCTGTCCGAGGCGCTCTCCGCCTTCTGCCAACGCGAAGGCGTCACGCCCTTCATGGCGTTGCTTGCCGTCTGGCAGGTGTTGCTGGCGCGCTACTCCGGCCAGGACGACGTCACTGTCGGCTCCCCCATCGCCGGCCGTACTCGCGCGGAGACCGAAGGCCTCATCGGCTTCTTCATCAACACCCTCGTGCTTCGTGCACGTGTGGTGCCTCGAGCCACCTTCCGCGAGTTGCTCGCCCAGGTGCGCTCCACCACCCTGAGTGCCTACGAGCACCAGCACCTGCCCTTCGAGAAGCTCGTCGAGGAACTGCAGCCTGCGCGCAGCCTGAGCCACTCGCCGCTCTTCCAGGTCATGCTGGTGCTGCAGAACGCACCGACCTCGGCGCTATCCGTGTCCGGCCTGTCCTTCCTCCCGCTGGAGAGCGAGGCCGAAGCCGCCAAGTTCGATCTGACCCTCTCGATGACCCAGACGCCCCGGAGCCTGTCGGGCGCGCTCCGCTACCGCACGGACTTGTTCGACGCCTCCACCGTCTCCCGCTTGGTGGAGCACCTGCAAACCCTGCTGGAGGCCGCGCTCGCCTCGCCCGGCACACGCGTGGGTGAGCTGCCCCTGCTCTCCCCTTCCGAGCGCCAGCAGGTGCTCGCGCGGTGGAACGACACGCACCGGCAGCTGCCCTGGGAAGGTGCCTTCCACGAGCGCTTCGAGTCCCAGGCCTCCCTGACTCCCGACGCCCTGGCCGTCCTCGATGACTCCTCGCAGCTCTCCTTCGCCCAGCTCAACCGCCGCGCCAACCAACTGGCTTCGTGGCTGCGCCAGCGCGGCACCGGGCCCGAGGTGCGCGTCGCACTCTGCATGGAGCGCGGCGCGGACATGGTGGTGGCCGTGCTCGCCATCCTCAAGGCCGGCGGCGCCTATGTCCCCATGGACGCGGCCTACCCACGGGAGCGCCTGGCCTTCATGCTCCAGGACTGCGGGGCGCGTCTCGTCCTCACCCAGCGCCACCTCGCCTCGCGGCTCGACGGCTCCGATGTCGAAGCGGTGTTCCTGGACGACGCGGGTATGAGTCTCGAGCTCGCCCGCGAGTCCGAGGCCAACCCGCCTCACGTCACCTCGCCTCAGCACCTGGCCTACGTCATCTACACCTCGGGCAGTACCGGCAAGCCCAAGGGCGTCATGGTGCAGCACGCGTCGGTGATGAACCTGCGCGCCGCGCTCGCCTCCGCCGTGTATTCCGGCGTGGAGGGTGCGCTGCGCGTCAGCCTCAACGCGCCCCTGTCCTTCGACGCCTCGGTGAAGCAACTCATCCAGGTGGCGGAGGGCCACGCGTTGTGTGTGGTGCCCCAGGCGGCACGCGAAGACGTCGCGCTGCTGAAGTCCTGGGTGGAGAAGTACGGCGTGGACGCGCTGGACTGCTCGCCCTCGCACCTGCGCCTGCTGCTGGAAGAGGGCCTGGGCTCCAGCCGTCCACTGCGCGTGTTGGTGGGCGGCGAGGCGGTGGATGAGGCGCTGTGGGCGAAGCTGTCAGCCCACCCCTTCATCCGCTGCTTCAACGTCTATGGCCCCACCGAGTGCACGGTGGACACCACCGCGCGTGCGGTCCATGGCGCTACGGGCCAGCCCACCCTGGGCGGCCCGCTGGCCAACGTGCAGGTGTACGTGCTCGATGAGCGCATGCAGCCGGTGCCCACCGGCGTCCCCGGTGAGCTCTTCATCGGCGGAGCGGGCGTGGCGCGCGGCTACCTCCACCGCCCCGAGCTCACCGCAGAGAAGTTCATCCCGGACCCGTTCGGCATGTTTGCGGGCGGCCGCCTCTACCGCACCGGCGACAAGGTGCGCTGGCTGGCCAACGGTGAGCTGGACTACCTGGGCCGCATCGACTTCCAGGTGAAGCTGCGCGGCTTCCGGATTGAGTTGGGCGAAATCGAAACCGCGCTGGAAGAAGTGGCGGGAGTCCGCCGCGCCGTGGTGCTCGCACGCGAGGACGTGCCCGGCAACCAGCGTCTGGTGGCCTACGTCGTGGGCGGAGCCGAAGCCGCCGAGGGCGTGCTGCGCGAGGCACTCGCCGCCCGCCTGCCCGGGTACATGGTGCCCTCCGCCTTCGTCGCGCTGGAGGCGATGCCGCTGACGTCCAACGGCAAGGTGGACCGCAGGGCCCTGCCCGCCCCGGAGTCCTCTGCCTCCGCTTCCGAATACGTCGCCCCGCGCACTCCCTCCGAGGAAATCCTCGCCTCCCTCTGGGCCGGGCTGCTGCGCGTGGAGAAGGTCAGCGCGGAGGATGACTTCTTCGCCCTCGGCGGCCACTCCCTGCTGGCCACCCAGGTGGTGTCACACGTCCGCTCCTCCCTGGGCGTCGAGCTGCCCCTGCGCGCCCTCTTCGAGGCCCCCACCCTCGCGGGCCTCGCCAGGCGGGTGGAGCAGGCCACTCGCAACTCCGCCCTGCCCGAGCTGAGCGCCGCGCCCGTGGGCCCCCGGG
>NZ_JAAIYA010000073.1 GCF_010894405.1 Pyxidicoccus caerfyrddinensis | reverse complement strand
GCTGACGGCCGGCGACCGGCGAGCCGACGGAGATGTCCTGCTGGCCGGAGTAGCGCGCCAGCAGCACCTGGAACGCGCCCAGCAGCAGCATGAAGGGCGTGGCGCCCTCCTGCTGGCACAGCGCCTTCACCGCCTCGGAGACCTGGAGCGGGAGACGGACGGGCACCTGGGCGCCGCGGAAGGTCTGCACGGGCGGGCGGGGCTTGTCCGTGGGCAGCTCCAGGACGGTGAGGCCGGCGAGTTGCTGCTTCCACCAGGCGAGCTGCGCTTCGAGCACCGCACCCTGGAGCCACTGGCGCTGCCACACCGCATAGTCCGCGTACTGGATGGGCAGCGGCGGCAGCGGTGACGGCCCGCCCTGGACGAAGGCGTTGTAGAGCGCGGCGACTTCGCGCACGAGCACGCCCGTGGACCAGCCGTCGGAGACGATGTGGTGCAGGTTGAGCGAGAGCACGTGCTCGACTGGACCCAGCTTCCACAGGCCCGCGCGCACCAGCGGACCGGTGGCGAGGTCGAACGGCCGCAGCGTGTCCTCGCGGAGCCGTCGCTGCAGCTCCTCCCGGGCGGACTCGGGCTCCATTGCACTGAGGTCCACGACAGGCAGCGGCAGCTCGGCATGGGAAGCGATGAGCTGAAGCGGCTGGCCGTCCTGCTGGACGAAGGTAGTGCGCAGGGCTTCGTGACGCCGCACCAGTTCCTCGAAGGCGCGGTGCAGGGCGGCCACGTCGAGGGGGCCCTGCATGCGAATGAAGCGGGGGATGCTGTAGGAGGAACCGCCGGGCTCGAGCTGGTCGATGAACCAGAGCCGCTGCTGGGCGAAGGACAGAGGCAGCGGGCCGGTGCGGGGCACGGGGACGATGGCGGGGGCCACGAGGCCATGCGCGGACTCACGGGCGGAGTCGATGCGAGCGGCGAGGCCCGCGAGGGTGGGGGCCTCGAAGAGGGCGCGAAGCTGCAGTTCCACGCCGAAGGTGGAGCGGATGCGCGAGATGACCTGGGTGGCCAGCAGGGAATGGCCGCCGAGGGCGAAGAAGTCGTCCTCCACGCTGATCTTCTCCATGCGCAGCAGCCCGGCCCAGAGGGAGGCGAGGATTTCCTCGGTGGGAGTGCGTGGGGCGACGTATTCGGAAGCGGAGGCAGAGGCCTCCGGGGCGGGCAGGGCCCTGCGGTCCACCTTGCCGCTGGGAGTCAGGGGGAAGGCTTCCAGCACGACGAAGGTCTGCGGCACCATGTACTCGGGGAGCTTCTCGTGCAGGCGCGCCCGCAGCGCGCTGACCTCCACGGCCTGCGTGTCCCCCCGTCCCACGACGTACGCGACCAGGCGCTTGTCGCCAGCCCGGTCCTCGCGAGCCAGCACCACCGCCTGCTGCACGGAGTGTTGCTGCTGCAGCGCGGACTCGATTTCGCCCAGCTCGATGCGCAGGCCGCGCACCTTCACCTGGAAGTCGGCGCGGCCCAGGTACTCCACCAGGCCGTCCGGCAGCCAGCGCGCCACGTCGCCGGTGCGGTACAGCCGCGCGCCCGGCGTGTCGCTGAAGGGGTCCGGAATGAAGCGCTCCGCTGTCAGCTCCGGGCGGCCCAGGTAGCCGCGCCCCACCTGCACACCGCCGATGAACAGCTCCCCCGGAACGCCGATGGGCACCGGCCGCAGGTGCACATCCAAGATGCGAATCTGGGTGTTGGCGACGGGGCGGCCAATGGGCACCGAGCGGTGCGGCTCCTCGCGCACGCACGCGTAATAGGTGACGTCGACGGCGGCCTCGGTGGGGCCGTAGAGGTTGTGCAGGTCGGCGGCGGGCAGCCGTTGCAGGCAGCGCTGCGCCAGCTCCAGTGGCAGGGCCTCACCGCTGCACACCACGCGCTTCAGCGTCGTGCACCGCTCCAGCCCTGGCTCCTCCAGGAACACCTGGAGCATGGACGGGACGAAGTGCACGGTGGTGACGCGCTCCTCGGCGATGAGCCGCGCGAGGTACGCGGGCTCCTGATGTCCGCCGGGTCGTGCCAGCACCAGGCGCGCGCCCGTCATGAGAGGCCAGAAGAACTCCCAGACGGACACGTCGAAGCTGAAGGGCGTCTTCTGCAGCACCGTGTCGGCCGCAGAGAGGCCGTACTCCTGCTGCATCCACAGCAGGCGGTTGACGACGGCGCGGTGCGAGTTCATCGCGCCCTTGGGGCGGCCGGTGCTGCCAGAGGTGAAGATGACGTAGGCCAATGAGTCCGCGGAAGCGAGTGGCGGGGGCGCGTGACGGGGCTGGAGGGCGAGCGAATCCGGGGGCGAGTCCAGGCAGAGCAGCCGCGCGTCATGCGCGGGAAGGCGCGAAAGCAGCCGCTGCAGTGCCAGCAACACGACGGGGCGCGCGTCTTCGAGCATCCACGCGAGGCGCTTGGCCGGGTAGTCCGGATCGAAGGGCACGTAGGCGCCACCGGCTTTGAGGGTGGCGAGCAGGGCCACCACCATTTCCAGCGAGCGCTCCAGGAAGAGGCCGACGCGCACTTCCGGGCCGACGCCCAGCGAGCGCAGGTGCCAGGCGAGCTGGTTGGAGCGTTCATCGAGCTGACGGTAGGTGAGGCACTGCTCGCCGAAGACGAGGGCCACCGCGTCGGGAGTGAGGCGGGCCTGGGCCTGGAACAGCTCGTGGATGGAGGTGTCGCGTGCGTCGTTGGAGCCCGTGGCGTTCCAGTCGAGCAACACCTGCTGGCGCTCGGAAGGGGAGAGCAGGGGCAGCTCACCCACGCGGGTATCGGGCAAGGCCAGCGCGGCCTCCAGCAGGGTTTGCAGGTGCTCCGCCATGCGGGAGACGGTGGAGGCGTCGAACAAGTCCGTGCGATAGCCCAGACTGCCCGACAGCCCGCGAGGGGTCTGCGTCAGCGAGAGCGTCAGGTCGAACTTGGAGGCCTCGGCCTCGCGCTCCAGGGGGACGAAGGACAGCCCCGAGAGGGAGAGCTCCGCAGGGGGAGCGTTGTTGAGCACGAGCATGACCTGGAAGAGAGGCGAGTGGCTGAGGCTGCGCTGGGGCTGCAGTTCCTCGACGAGCTTCTCGAAGGGCAGGTGCTGGTGCTCATAGGCGGCCAGGGTGGAGGCGCGCACTTGGGCGAGCAGCTCGCGGAAGGTGGCGAGGGGCTGCACGTGGGAGCGCAGGACGAGGGTGTTGACGAAGAAGCCGATGAGGCCCTCCGTCTCGCCGCGGGTGCGGCCGGCGATGGGAGAGCCGACGGTGACGTCGTCCTGGCCGGAGTAGCGCGCCAGCAGCAGTTGCCAGACGGCGAGCAGGGCCATGAAGGGAGTGACACCCTCGCGCTGGCAGAAGGCGGAGAGGGCCTCGGCCAGAGGCAGGGGCAGGTGGACGGGCAGCAGGGCGCCGCGCTGGGACTGGACGGCGGGGCGGGGCTTGTCGGTGGGCAACTCCAGCAGGGCCGGAGCACCGGAGAGCTGCTGCTTCCAGTAGTCGAGCTGGCCCTGGAGGACGTCACCCTGCAACCAGGAGCGCTGCCACGAAGCGAAGTCCGCGTACTGGACGGGGAGGGCCTCGAGGCGAGGCGTGTGGCCGGACGAGAGGGCCTCGTAGAAGGAGACCAGCTCGCGCACCAGCACGCCCATGGACCAGCCGTCGGAGACGATGTGGTGCAGGGTCAGTAGCAGCACGTGCTCTTGCGGATCGAGGCGCAGCAGCGAGACGCGCAGCAGCGGACCGGTGGCGAGGTTGAAGGGACGAAGGGCCTCGGCGGTCGCCAGACGGAGTGCTTCGGGCTGGCGCGTGTCCTCGGGCAGTTGGCTCAGGTCGACGACGTCCAGCGACAGGGCGGTGGACGGAGCGATGATCTGGACGGGGCCCGAGGGCTCCTCGCGGAACGTGGTGCGCAGCGACTCGTGCCGGTGCACCAGCGCTTCGAGGCTCTGGCGCAAGGCCTCGGTGTCCAGCACGCCGGACACTCGCAGGGCGGAGGGCATGTTGTAGGCGGGGGTGCCGGGCTCGAGCTGGTCGAGGAGCCACAGGCGCTGCTGGGCGAAGGAGAGAGGCAGCGGGCCCGTGCGTGGCAGGGGGACGAGGGCGGGCACCTGGCTTCCAGGGCCGGACGTGCGTGCGGAGTCGATGCGGGAGGCGAGGCCCTGGAGGGTGGGGGCCTCGAAGAGGGCACGCAGGGGCAGCTCCGCGCCGAAGGTGGAGCGCACGCGGGAGACGAGCTGGGTGGCCAGCAGGGAGTGGCCGCCCAGCTCGAAGAAGCTGTCGTGGACGCCCACGCGCTGCACGCGCAGCAGCTGGGCGAAGAGGCCGGCCAGCAGTTCCTCGGTGGGAGTGCGCGGGGGGACGTAGGTGCCGGCCGGGGAGGAGGACACCGACTGCGGAGGGGGCAGGGCCTTGCGGTCCACCTT
>NZ_JAAIYA010000072.1 GCF_010894405.1 Pyxidicoccus caerfyrddinensis | reverse complement strand
CTCCGGGCGACAAGCGCCTGGTGGCCTACGCCGTGCCTCCTCCGGGAGCCCTGTCGCCCTCCGCCCCCGAGCTGCGTGACTTCCTCAAGACGAAGCTGCCCGAGTACATGCTCCCCTCGGCCTTCGTTCCCCTCCAGGCCCTCCCACTCACCTTCAACGGCAAGCTCGACAGGAAGGCGCTGCCGCCTCCCGAGCTCCAGGGGCTGGAGGAGGGCGATTCCTACGTCGCGCCTCGCACGCCCACCCAGCAGCTTCTTGCCTCGCAGTGGGGCCAGCTGCTGGGGCTGGCGCGCATCGGAGCCCGCGACAACTTCTTCGAGCTGGGTGGCCACTCCCTGCTGGCGACCCAGATCACTTCACGTATCCGCGGCACCTTCGGCGTGGAGTTGCCCATTGGTGCGCTCTTCGAGGCTCCCACCCTCGAAGCCCTCGCCGCCTCCATCGATGCGCTCGCGCGTCAGGGGCTCGGGCCGAAGCTGCCGCCCCTCCAGCCCATCGAGAGGACAGAAGCACTGCCGCTGTCCTTCGCGCAGCAGCGGCTGTGGTTCCTCGATCAGCTCGTGCCCGGCAGCGCGCTGTACAACATGCCCGCGCCGCTGCGCCTGGAAGGCACGCTGGACACCGCTGCCCTGGAGCGCAGCCTGTCGGAGTTGGTCCGCCGTCACGAGGTGCTGCGCACCTCCTTCCCTGAGGAGGCCGGCCAGCCGCTCCAGGTCATCGCCCCGCCCGCGCCGCTGCCGCTGGAGTGCGTGGACCTCAGTGCATTGCCCGCCGACGCGCGCGAGGCCGAAGCACGCCGGCTCATCGAAGCCGAGTGCCGCAAGCCCTTCTCGCTCGCGCAAGGGCCCTTGCTGCGCGCCCTCCTGCTGAAGCTGGCCAACGCCGAGCACGTGCTGCTGCTCAACGTGCACCACATCGCCTCGGATGGTTGGTCCGTGGGCGTGCTGGCTCGCGAGGTGGTCGCCCTCTACGAGGCCTTCTCGCAGGGCCGGCCCTCGCCCCTGCCCGAGCTGCCCGTGCAGTACGCCGACTTCGCTGCCTGGCAGCGTCAGTGGCTCCAGGGTGAGACTCTCGAAGCGCAGTTCTCCTACTGGCGCCAGCACCTCGCAGGTGCACCCCAGGTGCTGGAACTGCCCACCGACAAGCCGCGTCCCGCCACGCAGTCCTATCGCGGTGCCACCCTCTCACGGCTCATGCCCGCGACGCTTTCACAGGCGCTCAGTGCGCTCTGCCAGCGTGAAGGCGTCACCTCCTTCATGGCCCTGCTGGCCGGCTTCCAGTCCTTGCTGTCCCGCTACTCCGGACAGACGGACGTCGTCGTGGGCACCGACATCGCCGGCCGCACCCACGCCGACACCGAGGGCCTCATCGGCTTCTTCATCAACCAGCTCGTCATGCGTGGGGACCTCTCCGGTGACCCCACCTTCCGCGAGCTGCTGGGCCGCACGCGCAAAGCGACGCTGGGCGCCTACGCGCATCAGGACGTCCCCTTCGAAGAGCTGGTGCGCGTGCTCAACCCCGAGCGCAGCCTCGCCCACGCCCCCATCTTCCAGGTGAAGCTCGTGCTGCAGAACACCCCGACCATCGAGCTGCGCGTGCCCGGGCTCACCTTCCGCGGCGCGGAGAACGACACCGGCTCCTCCAAGTTCGACCTCACCCTCTCCATCCAGGAAGGCCCTGAGGGCCTGGCCTGCATGGCCAACTACAGCACCGACCTCTTCCTGGCCAACACCATGGCCCGGATGCTGGCGCACCTGCAGGTGCTGCTGGAGGCGGCTGTCGCCCACCCCGACACGCACCTGTCCTCCCTGCCCCTGCTTACCGAGGCTGAGCGGCGCCGTGTGTTGTTGGACTGGAACGACACGGACGCGCAGCTCCAGGACACGAGCGCCCACGCCCTCATCGAGGCTCAGGCGCGGCGCACCCCGGACGCCCCGGCCGTGCGCATGGGGGAGCGGTCCCTGACGTACCGCCAGCTCGATGAGCGCTCCAACCAACTGGCGCATCACCTGCGCTCGCTGGGTGTCGGCCCCGAAGTCCTCGTCGGCCTGTGCGTCGAGCGCTCCCCCGAGCTCGTCGTCTCCATCCTCGCCGTCCTCAAGGCCGGCGGTGCCTGGCTCCCGCTCGACCCCTCCTATCCCACCGAGCGGCTCGCCTTCATGCTGCGCGATGCCCGTCCTCCCGTCCTCCTCACCCAGGAGAAGCTCGCCGACGAGCTGCCCGTGCAGAGCGAGTTGCTCGTCCTTCTCGACTCCGAGTGGGACTCGCTCATCTCCCGCCAGCCCACCCACGCCCCCGACGTGAGCGTGCTGCCCGACAACCTCGCCTACGTCATCTACACCTCCGGCTCCACCGGCCGCCCCAAGGGCACCCTGCTGCGCCACCGCGGCCTGTGCAACACCGCTCGCAGCACCATCCACTCCATGCACTTGCGTCCCGGCGGCCGCGTTCTCCAGTTCGCCTCCATCGGCTTCGACGCCTCCGTCTGGGAAACGCTCCCCACCCTGATGGCAGGCGCAGAGCTGCACCTGGCCTCTCGGGACGAGTTGATGCCCGGCGCTCCGCTGCACCAACTCCTCCGCCAGCGCGCCATCACCGCCGCCACTCTCACCCCCTCCGTCCTCGCCCAGCTCGAGCCCCTGGGCCTCGAAGCCCTCCAGACGCTCACCTCCGCCGGTGAGGCGTGCACTCCGGAGCTCGTCGCCCGCTGGCAGCCCGGTCGGCGCTTCATCAACGCCTACGGCCCCACCGAGACCACCATCTGCGCCACCCTCGACGCCGAGGTGGACGCAGGGCGCATCACCATCGGCCGGCCTTTCGACAACGTGCGCGCGTACGTGCTGGACGCTTCATTGCGGCCGGTGCCCGTGGGCGTGCCGGGAGAGCTCTTCATCGGCGGTGCCGGCCTGGCTCGCGGCTACCTCGGCCGCCCGGAGCTCACCGCAGAGCGCTTCATCCCCCACCCCTTCTCCTCCACTCCCGGCGAGCGCCTCTACCGCACCGGCGACAAGGTCCGCTGGCTCGACAATGGCCAGCTGGACTACCTCGGCCGCATCGACTTCCAGGTGAAGCTGCGCGGCTTCCGCATCGAGCTGGGTGAAATCGAGTCCGTGCTCTCCTCCCACGCTTCCGTGCGCGAGGCCGTGGTGGCGCTGCGCGAGGAAAGGCTGGTGGCCTACGTCGTCACCCAGGAGGGCCAGTCCCTCGACGCGCTCTCGCTGCGCTCCTTCCTCCAGCAGCGGCTGCCCGAGTACATGGTCCCCTCGGCTTTCGTCGCCTTGGACACCCTGCCTCTGACAAGCAGCGGCAAGGTGGACAGGAAGGCCCTGCCCGCGCCGGACGGAGCGGTCGCAGCCAGCGCCGGGTATGTCGCTCCTCGCAACGAGACGGAGCAGCGGCTCGCAGCGCTCTGGAGCGAGTTGCTGCGTGTCGAGCAGGTGGGCCTCCACGACAACTTCTTCGAGTTGGGCGGCCACTCGCTATTGGTCACCCAGGTCGTCTCTCGCATCCGCGCCTCCTTTGGCGTGGAGCTGCCCCTGCACACGCTCTTCGAAGCGCCCACCCTCGAGGCACTGGCCCAGGCCGTGGAGGACTCTGCCCGCTCGGCTCGTTCGCTCGTCCTGCCGCCGCTGAAACCCGCCGACAGGTCGGGCGCACTGCCGCTGTCCTTCGCGCAGCAGCGGCTGTGGTTCCTCGATCAGCTCGTGCCCGACAGCGCGCTGTACAACATGCCCGCGCCGCTGCGCCTGGAAGGCTCGCTGGACACCGCCGCCCTGGAGCGCAGCCTGTCGGAGTTGGTCCGCCGTCACGAGGTGCTGCGCACCTCCTTCCCTGAGGAGGCCGGCCAGCCGCTCCAGGTCATCGCCCCGCCCGCGCCGCTGCCGCTGGAGCGCGTGGACCTGAGCGCCCTGCCCGCCAACGAGCGCGAGACCGAGGCACGCCGGCTCATCGAAGCCGAGTGCCGCAAGCCCTTCTCGCTCTCGCAAGGCCCCTTGCTGCGCGCACTGCTGCTGAAGCTCGACGACCAGCAGCACGCATTGCTGCTCAACGTGCACCACATCGTCTCCGACGGTTGGTCCATGGGCGTGCTGGCTCGCGAGGTAGTGGCCCTCTACGAGGCCTTCTCGCAAGGCCGGCCCTCGCCGCTACCCGAGCTGCCCGTGCAGTACGCCGACTTCGCTACCTGGCAGCGTCAGTGGCTCCAGGGTGAGACGCTCGAAGCGCAGTTCTCCTACTGGCGCCAGCACCTCGCAGGTGCACCCCAGGTGCTGGAACTGCCCACCGACAAGCCGCGTCCCGCCACGCAGTCCTATCGCGGTGCCACCCTCTCACGGCTAATGCCCGCGACGCTTTCACAGGCGCTCAGTGCGCTCTGCCAGCGTGAAGGCGTCACCTCCTTCATGGCCCTGCTGGCCGGCTTCCAGTCCTTGCTGTCCCGCTACTCCGGACAGACGGACGTCGTCG
>NZ_JAAIYA010000071.1 GCF_010894405.1 Pyxidicoccus caerfyrddinensis | reverse complement strand
CTGCCCCGTACCGCCGTGCTGCCCACCCAACCCGCCGCCCGTCCTGCCCGCCCAACCCGCCGCCCGTCCTGCCCACCGCCCCGTACCGCCCCGTGCTGCCCGCGGTACCCCATAGCAGGGCGCGTGCCGACCTTGATCCATGACAGAAGCCAAGCAGTTACAGGTACTTGAAGGCATGTCGCATGTTTGTATTCATTCATGCGCCAGTAAGATCTCCGGTAAGCCCTGGCGGAATACCCAGCAGCCGTCCTGGCGTTGATCCGAGATGCCCCTCAAGACCAAGCGCTGGTGTGTGCCAGCGGAGCCGGATGACGGCTACCGGGTCCTGGTCTGCCGCTACCGCCCCCGCGGCCTGCCCAAGGCCAAGGAGACGTGGGACGTGTGGATGAGCGATCTGGCGCCCAGCCCGGACCTCTTCGACGCCTTCTACGGAAAGGGCCAGTCGCCCATCACCCTCGACGCCTACCGCGAGCGGTACGTCCAGCAGATGCAGGCCCAGCAGGACAAGATTGCCGCCTTGGCCGCCCGGGTGGATCAGGGCGAGTCGGTGACGCTGCTCTGCTCGAAGGACTGCATCCTCGAGCCCATCTGCCACCGCACGCTCCTCGCCCAGCTCATCGAGGCCGCGCGCCGCAAATGAAAACGGGGCCCGGGTAGAAACCCGGGCCCCGCGTAGGTGACTCACGAAGGCTCGCGTCTCAGTGCGACGGAGCCGGAGTCGGCACCGCTTCAGCCTCGCCCGTGGACCGCTTCGCCTCGCCGCGCAGCTTCTGCATCAGCACGTAGAGGCCGGGGATGAACACGAAGTTCACCACCGTGGACACGAGCATGCCGCCGAACACCGCCGTGCCCAGCGAGTTGCGAGACGCCGCGCCCGCGCCCGACGCCGTCATCAGCGGCACCACGCCGAGGAGGAACGCAATCGACGTCATGAGGATGGGACGCAAGCGCACTTCGGCCGCCTCCACCACCGCGTCGATGGCGCTCTTGCCGCCCTCGCGCAGCTGCTCCGCGAACTCCACGATGAGGATGGCGTTCTTGCTGGCGAGACCCACCAGCATGACGAGTCCCACCTGGCAGAACACGTCATTGGCGTACCCGCGCAGCAACTGCAGCCCGAGCGCGCCCATGATGGCCAGCGGCACCGAGAAGATGATGACCAGCGGAAGGCTGAAGCTCTCGTACTGCGCCGCCAGCACCAGGAAGACGAAGAGCAGGCCCAGGCCGAAGATGATCAGCGTCTGACCACCGCTCTGCTTCTGCTCCAGGCTGATGCCCGTCCACTCCGCGCTCATGCCCTGGGGCAGGACCTGCGCTGACAGCGCCTCCATCGCCTCCAGCGCCTGACCGGAGGACACGCCCGGTGCACCCTGGCCGTTGACCTCCACCGCGCGGAAGAGGTTGTAGTGCCGGATGACCTGCGCGGACACCGTGGGCTCCACCTGCACCAGCGACTCCAGCGGAATCATGTCCCCGCTGTCGCTGCGCACGTAGAAGGCGCCGATGTCCTGCGGGCTGTCGCGGAACTGCTGCTCGGCCTGGACGTAGACGCGGTACGTGCGGTTCGCGTAGTTGAAGTCGTTGACGTACTGGCTGCCCATGTAGACCTGCATGGTGCCGAAGATCTGCTCGATGGGGACACCGAGCGCCTTGGCCTTCTGCCGGTCCACCTCCACGTCCAGCAGCGGCGTGTCGGCGTTGAAGGCGGTGAAGACGCCGCGCAGCTGCGGGTTCTCGTTGCTCTTCGCGATCAGCGCCTGGACGGCTGCGGCCACCTGGTCCAGCGAGCTGGTGCCGGCGATGTCCTCGACGATGTACTGGAAGCCGCCCACGCTGCCCACGCCGCGGATGGCCGGGGGCTGGAAGGGCATCACGCGCGCTCCGCCAATGCGGCCGAGCGGCCCACGCAGCCGCTCCACCAGCGCGGCCACGGTGTGCTCCTTGCCCGGCCGCTCCTCCCACGGCTTCAGGGCCGTGAACATGGTGGCCATGTTGGGACCCGTGCCCTGGAATGAGAACCCGCCGATGGCGAACACCGCGCGAATCTCCGGCTGCTTGGCGAGCACGGCTTCCGCCTCGGCCAGCACCTTCTCCGTCTGGGCGAGCGACATGCCCTCCGGGCCCTGCACGGAGATGATGAGGTAGCCCTGGTCTTCATCCGGGATGAAGCCCGTGGGCGCCGCCCGGAAGAGCACCACCGTGCCGGCGATGCAGAGGAGGAACGCCACCAGGACGATGAGCGGGTGCTTCAGCAGCTTGCGCAGGTTGCGGCCGTACACGGCGCGCGTCCAATCCAGCGCCTTGTCCACCCAGCGGAAGAAGATCCACTTCTCACCCTGCTGGTGCTTGAGCATCCGCGCGGACAGCGCGGGCGTGAGCGTCAGGGCGCAGAAGGTGGAGAGGGCCACCGACGCGGCGATGGTGAGCGCGAACTGCCGGTAGATGGCGCCGGTGGTGCCGGGGAAGAGGGCCACCGGGACGAACACCGCCACCAGCACGATGGAGATGGCGATGACCGCGCCGGACACTTCCTTCATGCCCTCGCGCGCGGCCTGCACGGGCGTCAGGTGCCGCTCCACCATCAACCGCTCGATGTTCTCGATGACGACGATGGCGTCGTCCACCACCAGACCCGTGGCCAGCGTCAGGCCGAAGAGGGTGAGGGTGTTGATGGAGAAGCCCATCAACTGGACGAAGGCGAAGGTGCCCACCAGCGAGACGGGGAGGGTGAAGGCGGTGATGAGCACGCTGCGCCAGCCGTGCAGGAACAGGAAGATGACGAGGATGACGAGCGCAATCGCCTCCACCAGCGTCTGGAGCACCTCGTGGATGGAGGCGCGCACCGCGAGCGTGGTGTCCGTGCCCGTCTGGAACACCATGCCCGGGGGGAACTGCGCGGACAGCCGCTCCAGCTCCGAGTAGACGCCGTCACGCACGTCGAGCGCGTTGGCGGTGGGCAGCTGGAAGATGGCGAGGCCGACGGCCTGCTTGCCGCCGAAGCGCAGCAGCGTGCCGTAGTTCTCCGCGCCCATCTCCACGCGGCCCACGTCCTTCACGCGCACGCTCTTGCCGTCGTTCTGGCGCATGAGGACGATTTCGCCGAACTCGTCCGGCTCCACGAGCCGGCCCCGCGCCCGCACCGCGAGCTGGTAGGGCTGGTCCTCGGCGGACGGCGGCTGGCCCACCGAGCCCGCGGCCACCTGGAGGTTCTGCTCCTGGAGGGCGCGAGTCACGTCCTGCGGGGTGAGCTTGCGGCGCGCCAGCTCCGTGGGGTCCAGCCACAGGCGCATGGAGAACTTGCGCTCACCGAAGATGCGCACCTCGCCCACGCCGCGAACGCGCTTGATGGCGTCCTTGAGATTCACATCGGCGTAGTTGCTGAGGAACTTCGCGTCGTAGCGCTCGTCGGGGCTGAACAGCGCCACCGTCATCAGCATCTGGCTGGAGGCCTTGTTGACGACGATGCCCGTCTGGTTCACCTGCGCGGGCAGGCGCGCGGCGGCGCGGCTGACGCGGTTCTGCACGTCCACCGCCGCCACCTCGATGTCGCGCGTGGGCTCGAAGGTGATGGTGATCTGACTGGTGCCGTCATTGCTGCTGGTGGAGGTGATGTAGCGCATGCCCTCCACGCCGTTGAGCTCCTGCTCCAACGGGATGGTGACGGCGCTCTCCACCACCTCGGAGCTGGCACCCACGTAGGTGCTGGTGACGGTGACCTGCGGCGGCGCCAGGTCCGGGTACTGGGCGATGGGCAGCGTGGGGATGGCGATGGCCCCCACCAGCGTCAGCAGGATGGAGCAGACGATGGCGAAGACGGGCCGGCGGATGAAGAAGTCGACGAACATGGTGTTCTCCGGCTCAGCGGCTGCCGCCCACGGGCGCGCCGCCTCCTGTGCCGCCAGCCGTCGGCGTGGTTCCCAGGGCCTCGGCCGGCGCCTCGGCGTGGGGCGCAACCTTCACCTTCACGGCCATGCCGTCGCGCAGCGCCTGCATGGAGGAGACCGCGACCAGGTCTCCCGCCTTCAGGCCCTTCTCCACGACGTAGGCCAGCTCGCCCAGCGCGCCGAGGGTGATGGGGCGACGCTCCACCACCGTCTTGCCTTCCTTCTCCTGCACCACCAGCGCGAAGGGCTGGCCGCTCTGGCGCACCACCGCGAGCGCCGGAATCTGCAGGGCGTCCCGGACGGAGTAGACGATGCGCGTGCGCACCAGCTCGCTGGGGCGCATGCCCACCGTGTTGCGGAAGGCGGCCTTCACCTCCACCAGCTGGGTGCGCGGGTCGGCCTGCGGCGCGACGAAGAAGACGGTGCTGGTGAGCAGCACCTTCCCCTTCGCGTCGAGGAGCTCCACCGCCGTGTCGGGCTTGAGGGCGCGGGCGCGCGAGGAGGGCACCGACGCGCTCACCTCGAGCACGTCCGCCTGCGCCACGCTGGTCAGCGGCGTGGTGGCGCTGACGAAGTCACCCAGTCGCACCAGCACGTCACCCACGGTGCCGGCGAAGGGCGCGCGCACCACGTTGAACTGCAGCTGCACCTGGCGCTGCGTCACCTGCGCGGCGGAGGAGCGCGACGCGGCGTCGGCGGCCTCCACCTGGGCGCGGGCGGCCTCCAGCTCCTGCGCGCTCGCGAGGCCCTCCTTCTGGAGCGCCTCCGTGCGGGCCAGGGTGCGGCGGGAGAGCTCCAGGTTCACCTTGGTGGAGCTGAGCTGGGCCTGGGCGCTGTCGAGCGCGGCCGTGTCCTCGCGCGCGTCCACCTCCAGCAGGGGCGCTCCGGCCTCCACCTGCTGGCCGGGCTTCACGTGGATGCGGCGCACGTAGCCGCCCACCTGCGGCAGCACCGTGACGCTCTGCCGCGACATCAGCGAGCCGAGGTACT
>NZ_JAAIYA010000070.1 GCF_010894405.1 Pyxidicoccus caerfyrddinensis | reverse complement strand
CTGCGAACGTCCTGCGGAGCAACCCGGCCCAGTCCAGCCTCGGAGCGCGCTGACGCCTCCCGCAGCTGCCCACAGTTGCCGCCCCAGCAGAGGGTGCCTCCTCCTCGCCCGAGGCCGCCGCTGCGGGACCACCACGTGCGTGTCCTCGTGACGCCACCTCATGCCTCGTGGCTCAACCAGGCCGAGTTGTTACTGCGGGCCTTCAGCGCGCGCTATCTGCAGCGCGGCGATTGGAAGCGCCGCTCCGACTTCATCGCCCACCTCGATGCAAGCTGGCCCGAGTACAACCGCCTCTACGCCCATCCCTTCACCTGGCTTTGGACTCGGGCCAAGATGCACGACTGGTTCGAGCGGCACCGCCGCTGACTATGTTGGATTACTTCGCGGACACTCCACTAGCCGCCGGCGAGGGGGATCGTTAACCTCCACATGTCGTTGAGCAGCACCGGCGCGAACTCCGCGGTCGCTCCTCCGAAGATGTAGAGCTCGTAGGCCGTGGCGGTCTTGCGGGAGAAGTAGAACTGGCCGAACCTCGGCGCCGGCGCGGGCCCCGTCATTGCGGTGTCCACGCGCGTCCAGGTCCCGGTGTGGAGATCGAAGTACCAGACATCGGACAGAGTGGTCCCGTCGAACTGGCTGCCTCCGAAGAGCCAGATGCGGTCGTTGTGCTCATCGGCGATCAGCTTTGCGTTGTCGCGGTGGCCCGGTCCGTCGGCCTCGTCGAAGACGATCTGATCCCAGGTCTTGGTGTGGACGTCGAACATCCAGAGGTCGCCGAGGAAGTTCTCAGGCGAGAACACACCGGTCCCGTTCACGGCGTCGTTCGTGTAACCGCCGTAGACGAGCAGCGCGTTCCAGCCCTCGGCGTAGACGAGCGGATGATGGGCACGAGCGCGCGGGGCGGTCGAGCCGGTCGAGACCTGCTTCCAACCGTTCTTGTAGCGGACCAGGTCGTGCTGGAGGCCATCAGGACGGTTGATGAAGGCCGGAAGAGTCGACGACGAGCCCGAGAAGGCGTACGCGACGGTCTTGTGCGTCTCCTTATCGCGCACGACGGCCGCCTCCGTGGAGCGGTTGGCGCGCCCGATTTCGGCCGCGCTCTGCGCGATCTGCGTCCACCCGTGCACCGGATCGAACCGGAACGTGTCCTGGTGCGTGAGGTCGAGCCCGCGCCGGAAAGGACCTCTCCCGCCGGAGACGATCAGCGCGTCGTCCTCGGAGACGCACCACATCATCGACTCGGCCCTCGCGGACGGCCCGCCCGGGTACTGGCTGAGGTCGTACCAGGTCAGCGTGTCGACGTCGAAGGCCCTGAAGTCGGCCACGGGCTCGTCGTTCGGGTAGGTCCCGTTCAGCCCGCCGAAGATGTAGAAGAGGCCCTGGTCATAGGCGCTCGAACCGTCCCAGGTGGGGTCGGGGATGGCGCCGCCCTGCGGAATCTCGGTCCAGTAGGGCAAGCTCGATTGGGCGGCGCTCGCGCGGATTCCGGCGAACGAGAGCGAGAGCGAAGCGGCGAAAACGATCCGAAGGTGAAGCCTGCGTGTCATTCGGGTGACCTCCTTGGTTCAATCAATGTTGTACCCACGTGGGCTCGTACAGCCCCGCGGCGGCGTCGTCGAGGAGGCCGGAGACCCCTCGCTGCAGACACGTTAATCGGTCGCCGCGTGAAAGATAGTCCGTCGCGGCGCGGCCCGCGCTGAAACACCTCGCTTACGCCCCGCGCCTGAGCGGCACTCTTCCGGGGTATACAGAAACGGCAGACCCCTGTGCAGAAACGGCAGGTATGTGCACGAGCCCCGCTCGCGCCCATGTATGCCATTGAGCGTTTCTGCTAGTGTCCGGTCCTGGCGGCGGTGCGCAGAATTCATAGCTGATCCTCACAGCACGCCCTGGGTCGTCCACAACACCGAGTCCCCCAGGGCACGGCGCGGGCTCTCATTGCCTCAATCGACAGGATATCAATGCGCATTCATCCCTTCGGCGCATCCGTTTCGAATCGCCTCTCTATGCTCGTCCTGGCCTCTCTGGCGGCGGGCGCCGTGGCCGTGGGCTGCGTCGCGGAGTCCACCACCCGATGAAAAAGCATTCTCTCTTGTCTCTGCTCGCGGCGGTGTTGATCGTCTGTGCGGCCTCCGTGGCCCAGGCGTCGGCTCCGTCGGGCTCGCTGATCGTGAACGGGAGCTTCGAAGATCCCGTCATCGCCGGGTCCTTCCGAGCATAGGCGGCATGGGAGCCCTGTTGCGTGCGAGGGCCGGGGTAGGTGGAGGGCCAGGAGGGCATTGCGACATGGCCTGGACGGAGAAGGAGGCCCCCCAAGGAGGCCTGCACGTCGCGCTCCAGGCGCACCACTGCCTTGAGCGGGCGACCGGTTGCCGCGAGCTGCTTGAGAGGGTGCGACCCTCAGCCGAGAGTTACGCCCAGAGAGCCAGCTGCGGTGGCCCCAGCGCCGGAGCCAGGCGCGGCGGCTGCTCGGGCAGCTGAAGGTGAGAGCCTTGCTGGCGCCACGGGGCTCCTTGCTGCTTGGAGGCGGCGGCAGTCGAACCCGCGCGAGGACAAGGCGCTAGGAAACCCCAGGCAGGACGCGCTGCAGGCATACCAGGCGCACTGCCTACAGCAACGGCTGCGCAATACCGCCGCCAACACCTTCTGCTCGCGCGTGTACCTGCCCTACACGAATGTGGAGAAGGCGGACGGCTCGAAGTTCACCGTCAGCAACGTCTCCTGCGTGCGCCAAGACACCCTTGAAGTCGCATGGCGGAGGCATGGCTGAACCATGACGGACGCCACGTGCTCCCTCCGCGTAGCCTCACTTCGAGCGCGACGCGGAGGGAGCACGCATGCTTCAGCGAAAGGTGCTGGCCTGGTTCCTGGCGATGGGGGCGGCACTGCTGCCACCGGACGTCTCCGAGGCCTGCCTCACGACGCCGCCCAAGACACTCTGGAAGCTCGCCAGCGCGGAGACCATTGTCCTGGCGCGCGTCCCGAGCGACTCGGAGGACAGGAGGGTCGTGGACCTCCAGGTGGTGGAGCGCTGGAAGGGCACGCCTGGAGACACGCTCCGCGTGCGGCAGCCGCCCATCGACTTCGGCTGCGCAATCCCTCCCTCGTTCCCTCCGGGTGAGACGGTGGTGGCCTTCCTGATGGGCCCGGTCCAGGACATCTGGTGGGGCCACGACTTCGGGGTCTTTCCGGTGAAGACGGAGGATGACATCGCCGCGTTTCGCGCCCGGTTGAAGGAAGCCATCGCCGCCCAGGCCTCGCCCCTCGAGGCGCCGCCTCGGGAGTGGAGCCTCCTCGCGGCCTCACAGCCCGCCACCCGGTGGCACGGGCTCTACCATCTCTTCGGTCCCTACAACGTGCGCTTCCCGGAGTCCCTTCCGGCGCCGCGGCTCCCGCTACCGAAGCAACCGCTCCTGACGAAGGAGGAGCAGCGGCGCATCGCGGCCAGCTTCGTCGCCAGCCCCGGCAACCCCAAGGAGCTGGGGCTCGTGCTGATGGCCCTGCAGGGCTACCCGGACCCCGCGGTGGACCGGGCCGCCGTCGCGAGCATGGACGCATGGCTGTCGACGGCCCCCGACAGCGAGGCCGTGCTGATGCCCGTCACCCTGAAGGTGCTGGCCTCTCGCCTGGGAATCAGCGTGCCCCCGCCCGAGCCCGGCAAGGTCATTCCACCCGGGGAGCTGCTCGAGCTGCCGTACCCGCGGCGGCGGAAGCTGTTCCGCCAGTACGCCCGGATGCAGTGGAAGTTCGTCAGCACCGAGTACCGGAAGCGGGCCCGGGCCGGCTGAGCGACGGCGGCTACATCCTGTGAGCGCGAGCAGGCTCGGGAATCACTCGCGCCCCCGGGGAATGGGGAGGCAGGACCTTCCGCGCCGGGGGCGTGGGTCAGCTCTCCTCCATTATCTTCCGGGCCTCCAGCTCGAGGACGTGGGCCTGCAGCTCATGCAGCAGCTCAGACAGGCGCGCGCCGCACGCCGCGTTGCGCTCGGGGTCCGGCGAGCCGATGCCATCCGCGAGCTCGCGCCACCGCGCGTCCTTCAGCAACTGCTGTCGCAGCGCGGCGCTGACCACGTCCGCCCAGGTGGGCTGGCTGTACGTGAAGTTCAGCGCCAGCGTGTCCTCCGAGGCCTCGGTGGAGTGCCAGTAGCCGCGCGGCACGAAGAGCACCGAGCCGGGCTCGAGCGTGATGACCTCGGCGCCCTCGGGCATCTGCTCGGGCAGCGGCTGCTCCAGGTAGCCGGCCAGCTCGGGCGAGGGCGGGCCCATGTTCATCGCCCAGCGGTCCGTGGGGAAGGGCACGTGCGTGTTGGGCGCGAGCGTCCAGCGCTTGGTGCCGCGAAGCTGCACGACGATGTTCGCGTTCGCGTCGAAGTGGGGGCTGTTGCCGCCGCCCGGCGGCGAGGCATAGAAAATCGTCCGGGCCACGGCGTTGCGCGCCAGCCCCACCTCGAAGGCCAGCATGTGCAGCCACTGCTCGAGCAGCGGGAGGTAGCGCTCCGCCGAGTCGAGGATGAGCGCCATGCCGCTGCGGTACAGCGCCCCGGCGGACTGCGCGTCCACCCGGATGACGCTGTGCTCATCGCGCCGGTCCGGCAGCGCGACCATCACCTGCCCGCGGTAGGTGTGCAGCAGCCGCTCCAGGTCCAGGACCTCGGGAAGCCGCGCGAGCTCCCCGAGCCGCTCGAGCGGACCGTGGCAGGCCAGGTGCCGCCGGGGCCAGTACTCCGCCAGGAACCCGGCAGCCGAGTGCGGCGTGAACAACTGCTTGAGGAAGGGACGCTCCGACGGCTCCAGATCCATGCACGACGATGATACATCCCCGGGCGCCCCTGGGCTGCGTGCACGGCACACAGGGCCTGCGCCCCAGGGTGGCGGGGGCCGCGGGCGTACTGGCTCGACAGCCTGCCTAGAGCATAGGCGGCATGGGAGCCCTGTTGCGTGCGAGGGCCGGGGTAGGTGGAGGGCCAGGAGGGCATTGCGACATGGCCTGGACGGAGAAGGAGGCCCCCCAAGGAGGCCTGCACGTCGCGCTCCA
>NZ_JAAIYA010000006.1 GCF_010894405.1 Pyxidicoccus caerfyrddinensis | reverse complement strand
ACACGCGCAACTGGACGCCAGCGGGCTCCGTCCGCCTTGGCCCCTCTCCGAACCTCACCCCGGCAGTGCAGGAGATGAAGCGCACCGGCTGAACTCTCTCACGCGACAACTACCTTGACGCTCACCGGGTGCCACCCCTGGAGGAAACGGGGACGCCAACGGACTTTGCCGACGCCACCTCGTTCCTCTACACGGGCAGCACCCCTCCGCAGACGGGGGTGGCGCCGGGCACCATGGACGCTCGACGGGTGGCGGTGGCCTACGGGCGCGTGCTGAACCGGGTAGGTGCTCCCCTATCCGGTGTCAAGGTGACGACCCTTTCCCACCCAGAATGGGGGCAGACGCTGACGCGGGGGGACGGCACGTACGAGTTTGCCCTCAACGGGGGCGGCACCGTCATTCTCCAATTCGAGAAGGAGGGATTGCTGCCGGTGCAGCGGAGCGTGAAGACGCCCTGGCGCGACTGGGTGGCAGTGGAGGACGTAGCCCTGACGGCCCTCGACACGGCCGTTACCGTCCTCACCGCCCAGGCGGCAACGCTGCAGGTGGCGCGAGGCCACGCGGTGTCGGACGCGGACGGCCCTCGGCAGGCCACCCTCCTGGTGCCTGCCGGCACCGGCGTTACGCTGACGCTGCCCAATGGTACCACCCAACCCCTCTCCAGTATGTCGGTACGGGCCACGGAGTACACCGTGGGCACGGACGGGCCCAGGGCCATGCCCGGGGCGCTGCCGCCCCTGAGTGGCTACACGTACGCCGTGGAGTGGAGTCTGGACGAGGCCCTCGCCGCGGGGGCCACTCGCGTCTCCTTCAGCCAGTCGGTGTACTTCTACCTGGAGAACTTCCTGGGGTTCCCGGCCGGTAAGGACGTGCCCACGGGCTACTACGACAGGCAGGCAGGTACGTGGCAGGCGGACGCCGACGGGCGCGTCGTCAAGGTTGTCAGCATTACCAGCGGCATGGCGGACGTCGACGTCACCGGTGACGGGGTGGCCGACGTGGGCGCCCCGCTGACGGCGCTGGGCTTCACGAATGAGGAGCGCCAGCGCCTGGCCACTCTCTACTCGCCGGGGGCGTCCCTCTGGCGCGTGCCGTTGACGCACCTGACGCCGTGGGACTGCAACTGGCCCTACGGCTTCCCTGACGACGCCACCGCCCCGCCCGACGAGGAGCCCGAAGGCGACGAGCCCGAGCCCAAGCCGTGCAAGACGTCCGGTAGCATTATTGAGTGTGAAAACCAGACGCTCGGCGAGGCGGTGCCAATTGTCGGAACGCCCTACACGCTGCGTTACCAGAGTGACAGAGTGCCCGGGCGCACCAGTCGCTACAGCTTCGAAGTGCCTGTCACGGGGGCCTCGGTACCTCAGAGTCTCAGGTACGCAATTGTCGACATCCAAGGCGCTGGCCGCTCCTGGCACTACACTTTCAATCGCCTTCCCAACCAGCGCTTCACGTTCCAGTGGGATGGCCTCGACAGGTGGGGTCGCAAGCTGCAGGGCGTCCAGACTTTCCGCATCGACGTGGGCTTTGCATACAGGGCGCGGTACCGAGAGCCGGCTGACTTGTGGCGCAGCTTCAACGCCCCTGGGGGAGCCTACACGGCGTCTTCCAATCGGCAGACAATGGAGGTTTTCCTCTGGCGGAACTGGACGCAAAAATTGGTGGCGCATGACGCGCTGGCCCAGGCCCTGGGAGGCTGGACGCTGAACGTGCACCACACGTTTGAGTCCGGCAGCGGTACCCTCTTCCGCGGAGACGGTGAGAGGCAGTCCGCCAAGGCCACTGGCGCTGTCTGGCAGTTGGTGGCTGGGGCCGGCTACGGCGTGACGGATGGCGGCGTTGCAACAGAGTCGAGCTTCGGCGTGAATCAGCTCGTTGCCGGCGACGACGGCTCGGTCTACACGAGGGACACCTACCAGGGGGTCATTCGCCGCATTGCGCCGGATGGACGCGTCTACACCGTGGTGGGTTGCAAGAGTGGGTGCACTGTCACGGACGGTGGTGTTGGGGCGCCCGCCACCAAGACGGACTTCGGAATTCTCACGGCCCACGACGTGGGGCCGGACGGCAGCCACTATGTTGCCAAAAACAACAAACGCGTCTACCGAATTACTCCTGACGGAATTGTCCACCATTTTGCCGGCAATGGGCAGCTGGCATTCAGCGATAACGCAACGAACGGGGAGGGCGGTCCGGCAACTCAGGCTGCTACTGGAGACATTGATTTCATCAAGGCTTCACCCGCTGGGGAGGTCTACCTCGGCACCGCATCGGGCGGGGGTACGGCCGCACGGATACGGCGAGTGGATGCGGAGGGGCTAATCTTCACGGTGGTGGGGAATGGGACGAACTCCATGAGCGCGACGCCCGTTCCTGCCTTGAGTGCGGGCCTCGGCACCTACCAGCGGGCTGGCCTTGACTCGTCAGGGGCGCTTTATTTCGCGGGGACGTACGACTACCGCATTCGGAAGCTCGACAGGGATGGGCTGGTGCGCAGCGTCGTGGGGAATGGGACTTCCTCCTTTTCGGGCGACCATGGGCCAGCTGCACTTGCAACCATAGAGCGTCTCTCCCCTGAGGGAGGGATTGCAGTGGGGCCGGACGACTCGTTGTACTTTGTCGATGGCCGCCGTGTCCGACGCATTGGGCCCGATGGAGTTGTCACCACGGTCGCGGGCACAGGGGCGAACGGCTCAAGACTGCCGGTGCCAGGGGCGAATGCCCTCCAGACAGACCTCTACGCCACCCCCATGAACCTTGCAGTCGCGCCCGATGGGGCGCTTCACATTGCCTTCGAAGCCACCACCTATCCACACCGTGTGTACAAGCTCGTCTCGCCCTCCAGTACCATTTCCCTGGGGGAAATCCTCGTGCCCTCCGAAGACGGGCGTGCGGCATATGTCTTCCGGCAGGGCCAGCATTTGCGCACGCTGGACGCGCTGACGGGTGCGACGTTGCTGACGTTTGGCTATGACTCGGCCGCGCGCCTCGTCACCCTGACGGACGCCAATGGGGAGGTCACCACCATTGAGAGGCAGGCGGATGGACGGCCAACGGCCATTGTGGCGCCAGGAGGGCAGCGCACGGGGTTGGAAGTTTCGCCAGAAAGGCTGCTGAGTCGGGTGGAAAACCCCAGCCACGAGGCTGTGACGCTGGAGTACGGCGCCGGTGGACTGCTGACGAAACTCACTGATGCGCGAAACGGCGTTCACCCCTTCGAATACGACGCGACCGGCCGGCTGCTGAAGGACAGCAACCCGGGCGGCGGCTTCAAGACGCTGACGCGCTCCAAGCCGTCTTCGGGGGCCCGTGCTGGCAAGGCGGGCTTTGCGGTGGAGGTGACGACGGCCGAGGGCCGCGTCATACTGCACACTTCAGAAAGGGTGGGGAGTCTGCAACGGCGCACCACTCGCACTCCCGCGGGAGTCACCACGGTGACGGATAGAGGGGACAACGGGCTGGACGTCACGACGTACCCGGACGGCACGACGGAAACAGTGCGCCCCGGCAGTGACATCCGCTTCGGAGCGGGGGCCCCCTTTGTGGCAGCCCATACAACCACGCTGCCCTCGGGCCTGGCTCGCGTCTACACGGCCAATCAGTCCCTCACCCTGCCCACGGGAGCCAACGCGGCGGACCCCTTCGCGTACACCACCGCGACGTGGACATCTGTCCTCAACGGCAGGTCCTCAAGCACTGTCTTCACAAAGGCCACCGGGCGCTTCACGCATACAAGCCCCATGGGGAAGAAGGCATACACAGACATTGATGCGCAAGGCCGCATGACTCGCTTCGAGGTGCCAAACCTCACGCCTGTCACGTATGCCTACTACCCGGATGGTCGGCTCGCCTCCGTGACGCAGGGGGCGCGCACTCAAACCTTCTACTATCACGCAAGTGGGGCGGCCAAAGGCTGGCTGGCGTCCACGACGGATGCCTTGAGTCGTACCACCAGCTTCACTCAGGATTCCGCGGGCCGCCTCACGGGCTCCACGTTGCCAGGCCCCCGTGCGCTTTCTTTTGGGTACGACGCCGCGGGGAACCTCACCTCCCTCACGCCTCCCGGCAAGCCCGCGCACACCTTCGGCTATATGCCGAATGACGTGGAGGACGTTTACACGCCGCCCATGGCGTCTAACACCGGCACTCTCAGCACCCTGAAGACGTACAACTTGGATGAGCAGCCCACCCTCACCAGCTTCCCGGATGGCACCTCGGCCTCCTTCACCTATGAGAGCGGGGGGCGCCTCGCGACGGTGACGACGCCCCGCCACACAGTAACGGCCGGGTACTCGCCCACCACTGGTCACTTGGTGAGTCTTGCCGACAGTGCAGCGGCGGACGCCAGTGGAGCCAGCCTCGCCTTCAACCGCGATGGCCCTCTGGTAACGAGTGTCGCCTGGGCAGGCGGCATCTCGGGTAGCGTGGGATACAAGTACAACACCAACTTCGACGTGGCCTCCGTCAGCGTCAATGGTGAGACGCCCATTGCGTATACCTATGACAACGACATGCTGCTGTCCGCCGCGGGCAGTCTCACCACGACGCGTAATACGTCCAACGGACTTCTCACCGGCACCACGCTGGGCAGCGTTACGACGACGCAAGGCTACAATCTCTTCGGGGAAGTCACGAGCCTAGGTGCCAAACATGGCACGGCGACGCTCTACTCCGTGACACTGGTTCGCGACAACGCGGGCCGAATCACCAGCCGCACCGAGACGGTACAGGGCGTTGCCACCCAGACGTGGGGATACACGTACGATGCGGCGGGACGCCTCGAGACAGTCACCCTCAACGGCACTGTGCACGCCTCCTACGGTTACGACGACAACGGCAACCGCACTTCTCACACGGAAGCAGGCATTGCCATCGCCGCCACCTATGACGCGCAGGATCGCCTGCTGACGCGCGGTGCGACGAACTACACGTGGGGGCCTCGTGGGGACTTGCAAACGAAAACGGTGGGCACGGCCGCCACCCAGTACACCTATGACACAGCCGGCAACCTCACGGCGGTGTCCCTGCCCGATGGCACCCAGGTGACGTACGTCATTGATGCCGCCAACCGCCGCGTGGGCAAGCGCGTCAATAGCACCCTTACCCAGGGCTTCCTCTATGACGGGCAGTTGCGCGTCGTTGCGGAGCTGGACGGGGCGGGGAGTGTGGTGAGCCGTTTCGTCTATGGCACGCGCGGCCACTCACCGGACTACATGGTGAAGGGGGGCATCACCTACCGATTCGTCTCGGACCACCTTGGAAGCCCCCGCCTCATCGTCAACACCCAGGATGGCACGGTGGTGCAGGCGTTGACGTACGACGCCTGGGGCAACGTGCTGACGGATTCCAACCCCGGCTTTCAGCCCTTCGGCTTCGCCGGCGGCCTCTACGACAGGGACACGAAGCTGACACGCTTCGGTGCTCGCGACCATGACGCCGAAACCGGCCGCTGGACGGCAAGGGATCCCATTCGCTTCAACGGCGGAGACACCAACCTATATGCGTATGTGAGGGCAAGCCCCGTCACATGGATCGACCCAGAGGGTCTTCGCATCACGAGCGTCGATCCACGACTCCGAACCGCGTTTAACAACATCCGTTCGACGGAGCTCGGTCGCTGGCTGGTCGATTTCTTGGAGAGTAGCCCGGACGACGTGCGGATTGATGTGGGGGGGCCTCTCTACGATTCAAGAAACAAGAGAATAGCCGGAGGAACGGCGCGTCGCAGCACCGAACAAGTTTGTGTTAACCGCAAATTTGAAGGACCACTTCCCATTTTCAGCTCGCTGGATCTCGACTACACAAAAGCGGTTAGTCCTCTACCGGAAGCAGTGCTGTTTCATGAGCTATGGCATGCTCGGCAGCTTGCAGAGAATCCTACGGTGGTGCGGCTCAGCGCAGATTTGGCCAATGCCTGGGAAGTCGAGGCTCAGAGCACGACCATGGGCTTCAAGGAGGAGGTTTTCGATGTGCCATAGAAGAATTAGCGCGGGAACATTCGCATTTCTCTTGGTCGCCTGCTGCTCAGCAGGCGGAACCTCTGATGGCGGTTCCACGGGAGCGGTGCCTGCAATCATGACAGGAGCTGATTTGCTTTCACGAGTACATGCTGACACCACCTTCGAAAGGCTAATGCGTCTCGGAACAACAGCAACGCTCGCGAGCTTCAAGGGAGGAGTGACATCGGATTTCACTCGAGACGGGAAACTGCGTCAAGTGGCCATTCTTGTCTATCGTCGAGAAGCGAAGTGTGGCGAAGCGCTTGCTGCTGCGAGGGGGGAGTTTGAGGTCAAGTTCGGTCCGTCTAGAAAGTACCACCCGAGGCTCCCTGGAGGAGGGGATGTGCTTGAATGCTGGGATTGGCTTGATGACGACTTCAAATTGTCACTGTGTTGCTCTCAGCATCTGGCGACTGATCGGAACTTTGAGTGGATGTCGCTAACCGCCACAAAGACGTTCGGCCCCATGTCTCCATTTGACCTGCGCGATAGCATCCATTGATCTACACTCAAGATCTGACTGACAGCGGTGTTCGGATGAAGTGAGCAGGCGGAGGTTGTTGACTGGGGAGGGAGGTCGCCAGTCATGCCCGGCACCCATTCGCTCGATCTGCGCAAGCGCATTATTGCAGCCTGGCAGCAGGGCGAGGGCAAGAGCGCCATCGCCCGTCGCTTCATACCCGGCTACGCCACGGCGCGCCGCGACATCGGACGTTTCGATGCGTGCGGCAGCGTCAGCGCCCGTCCCTATGGCGAGTCTCCGGGGACTCTGATTTCAGTGCCATTCTCTTCTTCGACGGACGAGATGAATTGATGCTGAACAGAGTAGCGCTTTCAACCGCACGACGCTTTGAGCCAGCGCGGGACCGGTAGCCGGCAGAGGCGCCCTGAACCTGTCGGCCTCCGGTTGGCGCAGGGAGCGGTGAACAGCGTCACGCCCGGCCGGACACCAGCGGCTCCAGCACGGACGTGCAGGCCCGGCAGCGCCGCGCGTCCAGGGGAATGGTCTCCCGGCACTCCGGGCACATCTTCGTCGTGGGCGGCGGAGGCGCCGCCGCCTTGCGGTTCCACAGCGCGCCCACCTTCACCACCACGATGAACAGCACCATCGCGATGATGAAGAAGTCGAGCATGGCGCCCAGCAGGTGACCGAGGCGCAGCTGTAGCGGCGTAAAGGTGGCGTTGCGCCAGTCTCCGCCCGGCAGCACCAGCCCCACCACCGGCATCACCAGGTCCGCCACCACCGCGTTGACGATGGCGGTGAACGCGTTGCCGATGACCACCGCCACCGCCAGGTCCACCACGTTGCCCTTCAGCGCGAACGCCTTGAACTCCGAGAGCACGGACACGGAAAGGCCCTTCCTCGGGAGCCCGCGCACCGCGCGGCGACGGCCGGCGGCCCGGCTCCCGTGACGGCACCCTACCCGGCGGCGCGAAGCGGCAGCGCCCTCCTCCGGGGCAGGTGTCACGTGGTGGTCAGGGCCGTAGCGCTCCCACGCGCACCTTCACGGTGGCACAGTGGTGGAACCGGGTGGGCGGCCCTCCGTGACACAGCCGCTCCGGCGGGAGGCATCCATGACGACGAGTACCGGGGGCGGACACGCGGGACATCACCACCACGGGCCTCATCATCCGCCCAACTTCACGTGCAGCGTCTGCCACCGGGAGCGTCCTTCCAGTGAGCGCATGCGCCTCGACGCCCTCCGCATCGAGCTGTCCCGCTTCATCATCCAGCGCAATCCAGACGCCGCCGCACCCGGCGCCCTCATCTGCCGCAGCTGCCGCGACGCCGAGCGCCTCGCCCTCGTCACCACCCGCCTCGAGGAGGAGCGCGGCCAGCTCACCGCCGTGGAAGCAGACGTCGCGCGGCGAGCGGCCATCCACTCCACCGTCGCCGAGGACCTGGAACGCGAGTTCACTCGCAACCTCACCTTCGGTCAGCGCGCGGCGGACGCGGTGGCACGCGTCGGCGGCTCCTGGGGCTTCGTCATCGGCGGCCTCTCCGTCATCCTGTTCTGGGTGCTTCTCAATTCAGGCTGGGAGGCGGCGCGCCCCTTCGACCCCTACCCCTTCATCCTCCTCAACCTCGTCCTCTCCTGCGTGGCGGCGCTGCAGGCCCCCATCATCATGATGTCGCAGAACCGCCAGGCCCTCCGCGACAGGCGCCAGGCGGACCAGGACTACCGCGTCAACCTCAAGGCCGAGCTCGAAGTGGCCACGCTGCACGAGAAGCTGGACCACCTGATGCACATGCAGTGGGAGCGCATGCTGGAGCTGCAGCAACTCCAAGTGGAGCTGCTCACCGAGCGGCTCGCCCACGACCGTCCGCCGGAGCCCCGGCGCTGACTCACGCGGACGCGCGGGGCACGCCGCCGCGCCGGGCACGAAGCCGCAGGTGCACCAGGTAGGCGACGATGGCCACGTTGACGACGATGACGACCACCTTCGCGAGCGAGAAACTCCGCTCCAGCGAGATGAGCTCTGCGGGGATGAGCAGGGCCAGGCTTCCGACGACCACCCACTCGCCCCACGCACTGCCCGAGATGAGCAGCGCACCCTCGAGGCCCGTCGTCACGCCGTCCACCCACGCCACCATGCGGGCATCCGTCACGAGCGTCGCCGCACCGTGCGCGCGGAGCCACTCCCCGATGCGATGAAGCAGGGCCCCACGCTCGGCGAGCGCGTGGATGAGGTGCTCGGTGAAGGCGCTCGCCTTCTCGGGGGCGAGCGTCAGCAGCACCGCCACCCCCAGCACCAGCGCCGCCTTGATGACCTTGTACGCGATGATGAGCCGGAGCCCGACGGGCTTCGCATGGGCCTCCAGCGTGGATGGCGCGGACATGGGCGCAGCATTCTCCGCGAGGCACTCCCCGGAAAGCGTCACGCGCACGCAGTGCCACCTTCGTGACGGCTCCGTCACTCCAGCACCAGCGGGAAGATGCTGTGACATGGCGGGCCGCCATGAAGGCATGGGCCCGTGCTCCTGCCTGCTCGTGGCGCACGAAGTTCACGGTGTGGCCCTTCGCGTTCCCACTCATGGAGCAAGAGGGGAAGCACATCCGTCGGCCAGCGCACGCAACGCGCGCTACGCCCTCCCGCACGCGGTGGTCCGCATGACCCACGCTCCCTACCCTCGCGCAAGGCAGTTGGATGGAGGTGGCGGATGCGTGGATGGTGCGGTGGGGTGCTGGTGGGCTGGCTGGCCGCGGGATGCGGGGGGATGGTGCCGGATGAGGGTCTGCCCCCCAGCACTTCGGCGGAGTCGAGGGGGGACGTCCAAGGGCAACCGGCCTCCGCCGCCATGGCAGCCGTTGCTCCGGGCACACCGAGCCGGGTGAAGGTCATCTTCCCGCCCACGCAGATGAATCCGCGCTACGCGGAGGGGCCTGCGAGCCTGGTGGACTTCCGCGGCCGACTCGCCTTCGCCGCCAACTTCGAGGATGGCACCCGGGCGCTATGGACGAGCGACGGCACCGAGGCGGGCACCGTGGCGGTGAAGAGCTTTCCCGCGGCGCCTCCCCCCGCCATCAACACCCACGTGATGCAGCTCGCCCCGGCGGGAACGCGCCTCTTCTTCACCGTGGGCGAGCCCGTGTACGGCAACGAATTGTGGGTGAGTGACGGCACCACCAGCGGCACCCGGCTCGTCAAGGACCTCACCCCGGGCGCCGGGGACTCGCGGCTGACGAGCCTCACCGCGCTCGGGAGCACGCTGACCTTCTTCCGCGAGGTGCCGGCCACGAACTCCACGCCCGCGCGCATGGAGGTGTGGAAGAGCGACGGCACCGCCTCCGGCACGGTCCGCATCCGCGACCTGGGGACGGGAGTCGAGGTCGACTGGCGGACGGCGCGCGCGGGCAACGTGCTCATCTTCTTCGTCCGCGACGAGGCCGGCAGCACCACCACGGCCTGGAGGACCGATGGCACCAGCGCGGGCACGCAGCCGCTGCGCTCGCTCTCCACGGCGGGAGGCTACGCGCCCATCGAGGTGAATAGCGCTGGACCACTGGCGTTCTTCACCTCGTACGACGCGCAGGGCGCCACCCAGGTCTGGAAGACGAACGGCACCCGCGCGGGCACTGTGCGCCTGTACACCTTCGTCAACGACGGCCGCTACCCGAAGCTGATGACCACGCTGGGCGAGTACCTCTACGTCACCCTGTCCAACCCGGTGGACCAGCGGCTCGCCATCTTCCGTCTGCGCCTGGACGGCGCGGGCGGCAAGGAGCACGTCGCCACGCTGCCCAATCCCTACGCGGACCAGGGGGACGCCTTCCCCTACCTCAACAACTTCAGCGCCACGGCGGACCGCATCTACTTCGAGCTGGCCATTGGCAGCGGGGGCCCCGCGCCGCGCGACACGCAGCTGTGGGTGACGGATGGCACCAAGGCCGGCACGAAGCTCCTGCGCCGGCCGCTCAGCCTCTCCGACGAGTACGGCTCGCCCATCGTCGCCGTGGAGTCCGGCCTCGTCTTCTTCGCCGCGTACGACAACGCCTCGGGCATCGAGCCCTGGGTGACGGACGGCACCGTGGCGGGCACGCGCTTGCTGAAGGACATCTCATCGGACGGAAGCTCCTATCCGTACGCCTATACCCGCGTGGGCCAGCGGGTGTTCTTCGGCGCCTTCGACGACACGGCGGCCAACCAGCTCTGGACCGTGCCGCTCGTCCCTTGACCTGACGGGGGTCCCCGGTAACGTCCGGGGACTCCATGTCGACCGCCACCGCTCCCACCGTGCTCCTCCTGCCGGGCCTCTACAACTCGGGGCCCGAGCACTGGCAGACCCACTGGGAGCGGGAGCGGAAGGACTGCCAGCGCGTCGAGCAGGCGGAGTGGAACACACCCCGGCGCGACGACTGGGTGGCCACGCTGGAGCGCGCCATCACGGGCGCCCAGCGGCCCGTGGTGCTCGCGGCGCACAGCCTCGCGTGCATCCTGGTGGCGCACTGGGCCTCGGCCCATCCGGCGAGCGCTGGCAGGGTGCACGGCGCGCTGCTCGTCGCGCCCAGCGACACCGAGGCCCCCGACTTCCCCTCGGGCACCGTGGGCTTCGCGCCCATGCCGCGCCTGCGGCTGCCGTTTCGCTCGCTCGTCGTCGCGAGCACCGATGACAACTACATCACGATGGACCGCGTCACCGGCCTCGCCGCGGACTGGGGTGCCCGGCTGGTGAATGTCGGCGCGAAGGGCCACCTGGGCAGCGCGGCGAAGCTGGGCTCGTGGCCCGAAGGTCAGGCCCTGCTGGAGGAGCTGCTCCGGAGCGCGTGAGCCGCGCTCACGAGGCGGTGGGCTCGGGTCGCTGCATCACCGTGCCGCCGTACTGCGTGGCCGCCAGCGTGCCGCACGCCGCGCCAATCTCCTTGCCGCCCGAGTACCGCCGCGCCACCGGCGACTTGAGGATCTGCAGGTAGTCGCGGAAGGCGCTCAGCTCCTCGGGCGTGGGCGGCAGGTACTTCCCCGTCGGGTCCGTCACGTCGATGAGGTCCACCTTGATGGGGATGCCCTCGAAGGCCACCTTCAGCGCCTCCGCGTCCTCGCGCCCCAGGTTGAAGCCGCTGATGGCCACGTACGCAATCATGGCCCGCTCGCGCCGCACGCTGCTGTACTCGCGGATGGCCTCAATCAACTCCGGCAGCGGGTACGTCTTCTCGATTGGAAGCACCTGCGCGCGCTTCTCCGGAATCGCGCTCGTCACGGAGAAGGCCAGCCGGTACGGGTGGCCCTCGCGCGTGTAGCGGCGGATGGCCGGCACGTGGCCCGCCGTGGAGAAGGTAATCGCCTCGCCGGAGATGGAGAACCCGGCCGGGGTGCGCAGGATGTCCGCCGCGCGCAGCGTCTCCTTGTAGTTCAGGAGCGGCTCGCCCATCCCCATGAACACCACGCCGCGCACCGGCCGGTCCGCCTCCGCGCGCACCTGGAGCACCTGGTCCAGGATCTCCCACGTCTGGAGGTTGCGCTTGAAGCCCAGCTTCCCCGTCATGCAGAAGTCGCAGGCCAGCGCACACCCGACCTGGCTGGACACGCAGATGACGTACTTCTCGTCGAAGATGGGGATGCGGACCGCCTCCACGCGCCCGCCCAGCGGCGAGTCGAAGAGGTACTTCACGAAGCCGTCGTCCGCCTTGCGCCGCTCCACCACCTGCAGCGTCGGCAGCTCCGCGTGCTCCCGCAGGTAGTCTCCTACGCGGCGCGGCACCTGACGGGCCCCGGCCACGTCCTCCACCGTCTGGGCTCCATGGGCGAAGACGGCCGCGAACACCTTGCGGACGGCGGCGGGCGACGGGGTGAGCGGGGCCAGCGCGGCCTCCAGCTCCGGGAGCGACAGTTGCTTCAGGTTCACGAGGCGGACTTGATCTTGGAGCGAAGGTACTCGGTCAGCTTCTCGGAGACTTCCTTCGGCATCTTCGCCGCCAGGGCCTTCTTGCACAGCCCGGGCGTCGCCCGGTACGTGCGCAGGAAGTCCAGGCAGGGGCTGCACCCGCGCAGGTGCTCTTTCACGTGCTGTGCCTCCTCGGCGGACATCTCGCCATCGAGGAATTCCAGCAGGAGGTTGATCGAATCCTTGCAATTATACATCCGAACCTCGGCTGGCTGCGGCGCGCCCTTGTCCCTCTCGAAGATGCCGGACGCTTCGTCGCGTTTCACGCCCCGCGACTGTCCCGGTTGTAGAAATCATCGATGGCTTCACGGAGCGCGAGCCGGGCACGGTGCAAACGGCTCTTGATGGCGGGGATGGAGTCCCCCGTCGTCTCTGCAATCTGTTCGTAACTGAGGCCGTCCACGTCTTTCAAGAGGAAGACTTCCCGATAACCCTGCGGAAGCTGGTCGGTCGCCTGCTGGATGGCCGTCCCCAGCTCGGCGTCCAGGGCCTTCTCCTCGGCGTCCCGGCTCCAGTCGGAGATGGGGTACTCGGCCAGGGAGCCCCGCTCGGTGAACTCCGGCCCCTGGAGCTCCTGCTCGGCCGCCTGGGCCACCCGGCGGTGGCGCAGGCGCATGAGCGCGTGGTTGGCGGCGATGCGGTGCACCCAGGACCCGAAGGCGGCATCCCCCCGGAAATCCTTGAGGTGTTGGTAGGCGGACAGGAAGGTATCCTGGGTGATTTCCGCGGCGTCGGCCTCGGAGCGCGTCATGCGCAGGGCCAGGCCGTACACCTTGTCCCGGTGGGCATCCACCAGGGCCTCGAAGGCGGAAACGTCCCCATCCTGTGCCCTCTCGAGGAGCTGTCGGTCCTCTTCCCTGGCGGCCTCGTCGGACATGGCGGGGCGCACCCAACCAGCCGCGACGACTTCCGTCAAGGCTGCTTGCGCGCTCCCTTGGGGGGCCGGCTGACGTGTTGACTGTCCCGGACCCACAGCCGGAAGGGCTCCGCGGCCCACACCCCGGCGTAGTCCACGCCGATGCGGGGCCCCCGCGCCACCCGGGCCTCCGGGATGGGCTCCCCCGGCAACAGGTGCAGCGCGGGTGAGAACAGCTCCACTCGGTTGTGCTCCCGGGTAAGGCCCAGGGCCTTGCACACCCTCCCGGGCCCGTCCGTGCGCTCCCCCTCGGCCAGCCCGTCCACGGGCTCCACCGCCCGCACCAGCACCGCCGCGCCCACCCCGACGGCGTCCGTCACCACGTTGAAGCAATTGTGCATGCCGTAGATGAGGTAGACGTAGGCCCGCCCCGGCGGCCCGAACATGACCTCCGTGCGCGGGGTGACGCCCTTGGCGGCATGGCAGGCCAGGTCGTGTTCGCCGATGTAGGCCTCCGTCTCGACGATGCGCCCCACCCGCCGCACTCCGCCTCCCTCCACCACCAGCAGGGTGCCGAGCAGCTCCCGGGCGACGGTGAGCGCGGGCCGCGCATAGAAGGACTCCGAAAGACAGTTCACGTTCGGATAGTACCCGGGGCCAGCTGGCGGCGCCGCCTGCAGTCTGTTCCGTCAGGCAGTGGAGCCCCCGCGCACTGCTCGGTGTCGGAGCAGTTCACACCGGAGCGGGGCTGGGGCAGATTGCGCCGCACCATGTCCACACCTGGCCGGCTCTCCGGTCTCCTGCTTCCACTCTTCTCGCTCCGCTCGCAGACGGATTTTGGCATTGGCGACTTCGGCGCCATGGACGGCCTCTTCGACTGGATGAAGGCCGCGCGCCAGCGCCTGCTGATGGTGCTCCCGCTGCTGCCCACCGCGCCGGGCGACCCGTCCCCCTACTCCACGCGCTCGGCCTTCGGCCTCAACCCGCTCTTCATCGACCTGCAGAAGCTGCCGGAGTTCACCGCCTCCGGTGGCGAGGCCGCCCTCTCCGAGGAGCAGCGCCAGAAGCTCTCCGAGGCCCGTGCCGCGCCGCGCGTCCGCTACGACCTGGTCTTCCCGCTCAAGGACGCCGCCTTCGCGCGCGCCTTCGACACCTTCGAGGCCCAGCACTGGGGCCCCCAGTCCGAGCGCGCGAAGGCCTTCCGCAAGTGGCGCGACGCCCAGGGCGAGTGGCTGGAGAGCTACGCCCTCTTCACCGCCATCAGCGAGCAGGAGGACCGCCGGCCCTGGTGGGAGTGGCCGGAGGCCCTGAAGCACCGCCAGCCGGAAGCGCTGGCCGCGAAGGCGAAGGAGCTGGAGCGCCGGGTGCGCTACCACGCGTGGCTCCAGTGGGTGGCGGAAGTCCAGTGGGACGCGGTGCGCGAGCAGGCGAAGGCGCGCAACGTGCTGCTGTGCGGCGACGAGCCCTTCATCATCGGCCAGGACAGCGCGGACTGCTGGGCCCACCCGGACATCCTCCCGCGCGACGCGCGCCTGGGCGTGCCTCCGGACGACTTCTCCGCCACCGGCCAGGACTGGGGCCTGCCCTACTTCAACTTCGCCGCCATGGAGAAGGACGACTACGCGTGGCTGAAGAAGCGCGCGAAGAAGGCGGCCAGCTACTATGACTTGCGCCGCGTGGACCACGCGGTGGGCTACTTCCGCCAGTGGATTCGCGACGAGCAGACGCCCACCGGCCGCTTCGTCCCTCCGGACGAGGAGAGCCACAAGCGCCTGGGCGAGAAGCACTTCCGCCTGCTGTCGGAAGGCGCCGGCATCGTCGCCGAGGACCTGGGCGTGATTCCGCCCTTCGTGCGCCGCATCCTCGCGGACCTGAAGCTGCCGGGCTACCGGGTGATGCGCTGGGAGCGCGACGACAACACCTACCGCAACCCGCACCAGTTCCCCGCGGTGTCCCTCGTCACCACGGGCACCCATGACACGGACACCGTCGCCGAGTGGTGGGAGGGCGCCCGCGACGACGAGCGCCAGGCCGCCGCCCGCGCGTGGCCGGAGATGAACGGCGTGCCCGTCACGCGCGAGTTCACCCCGGAGGTCCACCGCGCCATGCTGGCATCGTCGCTCAACTCCGGCAGTGATTTGTGCGTGCTGCCCTGGCAGGACATCCTCGGCACGAGAGACCGCATCAACCTGCCCGGCTCCATGAGCGACTCGAACTGGGCCTACCGCATCAGCCAGGACGCGGACGCGCTGCTGAAGGACGAGCAGACCCGCGGCGCCGCCGAGCGCCTGGCCTGGCTCACCGCCTCCGCGCGGCGCTAGAGGAACACCCCTTCCCACCGGACGACCTCCGCGAGGAGGTCTCCGCCGGGAAGGCGCTGGCGAGGGAATACCTTGCCCCCCGGAATCCGCTTCCGGGCGCCCAGGCGGCCTTCAGTCGATGCACTTCACCTGGCCGGGGAAGCCGTCGAACACGGCGCACCGGCGGTTGGGGTTGGCGCACTCCAGGCGCTCGCAGATGTTGTCGGAGACGCAGATGGCGGGCGAGCGGCCGAACTCCAGGAAGACCTCGGCGCAGAGCTGGTACGGGTCCTCGCAGCCGAACGAGCCACAGTAGGGCGCGTCCGCGAAGCTCTCGCCCTCCTTCAGCTTCACCACCTCGTCATCGGACACGCCGCACGCGGAGCTGAACACCGCCAGCGCGGAGAACCCCAGGACTCTCATTCGCCAGGACAGGGACATAGGGCGCCAATCTTGCGCACCTCGGCCCGCCTTGCACGTGTCGCTGTATTACGAGGGGTTGTCGGCGCGAGACACCGGACACTGTTGACTTCGCGCAGGTCTCGGAATGCGACAGTGGGGCGACTTTCCGTTGGCAAGAGGCGAGTCAGCGGCGGGCACACGGATTAAGAACGCCCCCGTGGCCGCCGCCCATCCCCGAACCCTCCGCCTCGCCACCACCGCCGCGCTGCTGCTGCTGCTGGCCGCTTGTGCCACCACGCAGGAGCGCCCTCCGGGCCCCAAGGTCAATGACCTCAAAATCGAGGGGACGAAGGAGGTCGGTGAAGGCGACATCAAGGACCGCATCCTCACCTCGGAGACGCCCTGGTGGGGCTTCTGGCCCTTTGGCGGCCCGCGCTACTTCGACGCCAACGCCTGGCAGGCCGACCTGCGCCGCATCCAGCGCTACTACCAGGCCCAGGGCTTCTACGAAGCGGAGATTGTCTCCAGCGAGGTGAAGCCGCAGGGCGCCAACGCGGTCTCCCTCGCGGTGCAGGTGAAGGAGGGCGAGCCCACCCATATCGGCGAAATCAAGGAGTCCGGCCTGGACGCGCTGCCGCCGGAGTTCCGCGAGGAGCACCGGAAGCGGGTGATGGCGGACCTCCCCATGAAGAAGGGGGACATCTTCCGCGAGGCGGCCTGGGAGGAGACGAAGGGGCTGGTGCAGGGCCGGCTGCGGGAGTTGGGCTACGCGGAGGCGGAGGCCGGCGGCGAGGTGCGGGTGGACCTGGCCACGAAGCAGGCCACGGTGGACCTGCGAATCACCCCGGGCCCGCGCTACCGCTTCGGCAACACCTTCGTCGCCACGGACGCCAACCCCCAGGTGCCACCGCGCCGCATCATCGAGCAGGTGCAGGGCAGCCTGAAGAAGGGGGACTGGTACAGCGAGACGGCGCTGGCCGAGGCCCAGGCGCGCGTGTTCCGCATGGGCGTGTTCGGCGCGGTGAAGGTGAACCGCGGGGCGCCGGACCGGGAGTCCGGAACGGTGCCGGTGGTGGTGGACGTGCGCGAGTCGCCCTTCCGCTCGGTGCGGCTGGGTGGCGGTCTCGGCATCGACGCCGCGCGGCAGGAGGCGCGCGTGCTGGGCGAGTGGACGCACCGCAACTTCCGCGGCGGCCTGCGCCGCTTCACCGTGCGCGGACGCCTGGGCTACGCCTTCATCCCCAACGTCTTCAACCGGAGCAAGGCCGGCCCCGTCTTCGAAGTCACCACCGAGTTCGAGCAGCCGCGCTTCCTCTTCCGGGACCTACGCCTGCAGACGTCGCTCACCGCCGAGCGCGGCCTGGAGCAGGCGTACGACTTCTGGGGCGGGAAGCTCCAGGCGGGCGTCATCTGGCAGCCCCACGCCAGCTTCTCCATCTTCCCCTCGTACAACCTCGAGGTGTACCGGCTGACCGGGCGCGTCAGCGCGGACGCGGCCGTGCCGCCCATCGTCCTGGGCTGCCCGAACAACGTCACCCAGTGCGACGTGGCGCTGAGCTACCTCGAGGTGGCCTTCGCCTGGGATCGCCGGGACGACCCCATTGAGCCCCGCGACGGCTACTACCTGGCGCTGTCCGTGCAGAAGGGCGGTGGCCTCTTCTTCGGCGATTACACCTACGTGCGCCTGCTGCCGGACGTGCGCTTCTTCCGGCCCCTGGACGAGGAGAAGCGGCTCATCCTCGCGGTGAAGGTGCGGCTGGGGACGCTGAACCCGGCCGGCAACGGGCAGAGCTCCGTCGTCACCCGCTTCTTCTCCGGCGGCGCCACCGCCATGCGCGGCTTCAACGGCCAGCGCCTGTCCCCCATGGCCGCCCTGCCCGAGACGGTGGAGGAGCCCATTGGAGACGGCCAGTCCAACATCGTGCTGTCGCAGAACGAGCAGTGGGACACCGTGCCGGTGGGCGGCAACAGCCTCTTCGAGAGCTCGCTGGAGGTGCGCTACCAGTTCAGCGAGAGCCTCGTGGTGGCGGCCTTCTATGACTCCGGCCTGGTGGGCATCGCCGACTTCAGCTCGCCCGGCAGCCCCAAACTGTTCGGTCCCGACCACTACCACGCGCTGGGCCTGGGGCTGCGCTACCTCACGGTGGTCGGACCCATCCGGCTGGACATCGCGCGGCGGTTGAACATCGGCAGGGGATTGCCCGTCGCCACCCCGGGGTACATCTATCCGGACTCCGGCGGCTGCTTCGGGATTGGTAGCAGCTGGAGCACCACCGGCCCGAAGACTCGCGGAGCAACCTTCGCGGGCGCCCCGGACGGGTTGTGCGCGCTGCACCTGTCGATTGGAGAGGCGTTTTGAGCGACCGGAAGCGCTGGGGACGCAGGCTGCTGTGGGGGCTTGGCGGCCTCGTGGCGGTGCTCGTGCTCGCCGTGGTGGGCGCGCTCGTCTTCCTCACCAGCTCCAGCGGGGAGGCGTGGCTCGTCCGCAAGGGCGTCGCGCTGGCGAACGAGCAGCTCTCCGGCCGCCTGGAGCTGGGCGGCCTGGACCTGTGGCCGGGCGGCATCATCCTCACGGACCTGAAGCTGTATGACCCGGAGGGCGAGCTGGTCGCGGAGATTGCCCGCGTGGAGGCGCGCCTGGGCCTGAGCCAGCTGGTGCGCCAGCACGTGGACCTCTCGCTGGCGAAGGTGGAGCGCCCGCGCCTGTACCTCGCGCAGGACGAGCGCGGCCTCAACCTGTCCCGCGCGCTGGAGCCCCGCGAGCCCAAGCCCGAGGAGCCCTCCAAGGGCCGGGGCAAGCTGAAGCTGGACGTGCACGAGCTGGTGCTCGAGGACGGCTACGTCGACTTCCGCCAGGAGGTGGAGGACGGCCCCGAGCGCCACGTGCGGCTGGAGGACTTCGACGCGAAGGGCACCGCGAGCTACGCGGCGGCGACGCAGGGCTTCAACGCCACCCTGGAGGCCACCGGCGGGCTCGCGCTCCCCGTGTCCGGTCCGGTGCGCCTGTCGCTGAAGGGCGGTGGCGAGGAGGGCGCGCTCCAGGCGGACCTGGGCCTGGAGGCCGCGGGGCTGGTGCTGGACGCGGGCGGCAACGTGAAGCTGCCGCCGGAGCCGCCCCCGGGCCAGCCCGAAGGCAAGCTGCAAGGGCAGGTGACGGTGCGCCGCCTCGTGGCGCCGCCCGCGTTCCTCAAGGGCTTCGTGCCCACCTATCCCCTGCTGGTGCCCGTGTCGCTGGAGGGCACGGCCAGCATGGACGGCGACCTGGTGAACGCGGACGCGCGGGCGCAGGCGGCGGACGCGAAGCTGGAGCTGAAGGGCGACCTGGACCTGGAGCACATGAAGACCCGCGGCTTCACCGCGAAGGCCCGGGACGTGGACCTGTCGCAGCTGGTGGCGGAGGGCCCGAAGACGAACGTGCACGCGGACCTCGCCGCGAAGGGCGGCGGCACCAGCCTGGAGACGCTGGACGGCGAGGTGGACCTCACCATCTCCCCGTCCGAGTACCAGGGCCAGCCGCTGGGCCCGGTGGAGCTGGAGGCCAGCGCGAAGAACGGCCAGTACACGCTGTCGCGGCTCCAGGTGCTGCTGCCGGGCGCCTCGCTGCGCGCGAAGGGCCAGGGCACCCAGGAGAAGATGCGCGTGGACGGCGGCTTCACCGCGGGCAACCTGGCCCTGCTATCCCAGGCGCTGACGAAGCTGCTGCCGGGCACGGTGGCGCCGATGTCGGGCAGCGGCACGCTGGACTTCGTCGTGGAGGGCCCGCTGCGCACGCCGGGCCTGGAGGCGCACGGCAGCTTCGCGTCGCTGGCGTATGGCCCGGACCTGGCGCTGAAGGATTTGTCCGTGAAGGTGGAGCTGCCGGACGTCACCCGGCCGCTGGACACGGACGCCTCGGTGGTGGTGGCCCAGCTGCGCACGGGCGGGCGCAACTTCAAGGACCTGGCGGCCACCGTCGCCACGCGCGAGCGGAAGCTGGACGCCACCGTGCGCGTGCAGGGTGACGCGCAGCTGGGCCTCGCGCTGGGCGGCATGGTGGACGAGGACGGCCAGGGGCTCGCGGTGGACGCGCTGTCGCTGTCCTGGCCGGAGGCCACCTGGAAGCTCCAGCGCCCCTCGCACGTGGGCTTTGGCGGGGGACGCGTGGAGGTGGAGCCCGCGCTGACGCTCACCTCCGGCCCGCAGTCGCTGTCGCTGCGCGGCGCGAAGGAGGGCGAGCAGGTGACGGCGCGCGTGGAATTGGGCGCGTTCGACCTGACGACGCTGCCGCGCGCCTTCGTCCCCGAGTCGCTCGGCCTGGGCGGCACGGTGACGGGCCACGTGGCCGCGCGCGGGCGGCTGCCACGTCCGGACGCGGAGGCCAACCTGCGCTGGGAAGACGGACGCGTGCAGGGCTACGAGGGGCTCCAGGCGTCGGTGAACGCGCGCTACGTGAAGGACCGCGCCACCGGGAAGCTGGCCGCGAACCTGCCCGTGGCGAAGCTCACCGCGGACTTCGACGTGCCGGTGCAGGGTGTGCTCAAGCGCCGCCGCGACCCGATGTCCCTCAAGGTGAACCTGGAGGACCTGGACGTCGCCGGGGTGATGAAGCTGGTGAAGCAGCCGGAGGGCCCGAGCGGCCATCTCTCCGGGACTCTGGCGGTGGTGGGCCCGGCGCGCGAGCCGAAGCTGGACTTCGTCCTGCGCGGCAAGGACATGCGCTACCAGGTGCCCCCGCCGGGCTTCTCGCTCAAGGACCCGCTGGCCTTCGAGCTGACCGCCGCATCCGACGCGCAGGACGGCACGCTGGACGCGCGCCTGAATCTGGAGGGGCTCGCCTCGCAGGCGTATGTCGCGCTGCGCACGCCCTTCACGCTGGGCGGGCTGATGGCGAAGCCGCCCACGCCCGAGGAGGCGCTGAGCGCGGCGCTGGAGCTGGAGGCCCGCGTGGCGGACCTGCCCCTCAAGCTGCTCGAAGGCATGCCGGGCGTGGACAGGCCGGACGGCAAGGTGTCCGCGCAGGTGGACATCAAGGGCTCGGTGCTGGTGCCCCAGGGCCGGCTGGCCGTGCAGGTGGCGGGGGCGACCGCCAATGGCGTTCCGCCGCAGAACGGCCAGCTCACCGTGACGGGCGGCGAGAAGGACGTGAAGGTGACGCTCGCGGTGCAGCGCCAGGAAGGACCGCTGGCGCAGCTGGAGGCCACGCTGCTCGCGCCCCTGGGCGCGCTGCAGGACCGTGAAGTCTATGGCCGCATCCCCTTCCGCATCCGCGGCCGGCTGATGCCGGTGGCCATTCAAGAGCTGCCCGGCCTCGCCCGCGCCCGCACGTCGGGCCCGCCGCCCACGCCGGGCACCAACCCGCAGGGCTTGCAGGGCGTGCTGGCGATGGAAGTGGCCGCGCGCGGCACGCTGGACACGCCGGAGGTGGACCTCACCGCGGGCGTGCAGAAGCTGGGCGTCGGCGCCCTGGGGCTGGGGCAGGCGCGGCTGCACTACACGTACAAGGGCATCCACTCCGCCTTCGACGCGATGCTCACCGCGCCGGCGGGCGGCACCATGCTGGTGACGGGCGGCGTGGACCTGGACGTGTCGCTGCCCGCCTTCGAGAAGGGCCTGCAGTACACGCGCGCGCCGCTGGAGGTATCCCTCAAGGCGCGCAACTTCGACCCGTCCTTCCTCTCCGGCGCCACGGAGATGGTGCGCAGCCTGGGCGGCCTGGTGCAGGCGGACGCGAAGCTCGCCGGCACCGTGGGCGCGCCCACCTTCCAGGGCACCCTGGCGTGGAAGGACGGCGTGCTGGGGCTGATGGGCCTGGGCGAGTACCGCGAAATCCAGCTCGCCCTGGAGGCCAGCCAGGAGTCGATTGCACTGCGGACGCTGTCGGCGAAGGCCGGCAATGGCTCGCTGCGGCTGGAGGCGCCCTTGACGGCCGTGCGCACCCGCGCGGGGGAGTACGAGCTGTCCAGCCCGAAGGGGAACGAGCATCCGCTCGTCACGCAGGACTTCCCCATCATCTTCGACGACCAGCTCATGGCCTTGGTGAGCCTGCGCGCGAAGGTGGAGGGCACGCTGTCCGAGAGGCTCGTCAACCTGCGCAACGTCTCCATCCCCGAGGCCACCATCACCCTGCCGGAGCTGAAGCGGAAGGACCTGCAGCCGCTGGAGCGGCCCGGTGACGTCGTCCTCGTGCGCAACGGCGTGCCCGTGGAGCGCAAGAAGCGCAAGAAGCAACAGCAGGCCTCGCCCGGGACACCGGGGGCAGCCGGGATGGCCGAGAAGGACAAGGAGGAGAACATCCCCGACGCCACGCCCAGCGACCGCAAGCGCACGGCCGTGGGCGGCAGCGGCGTGGGGGCGCAGGCGGAGGACCTCGCGAAGGCCGTGGACGAGGCCGGAGAGGACGAGGACGTCGGCACGCCGCAGGAGGCACCGCTGCGCACGTACTGGGTGAACGTGAATGCGCCGCGCAACGTCTGGGTGAAGGGCTCGGACGTGAATGTCGAGCTGGGCCTCTCCGAGGACTTCCGCGTGGAGTACCGCGAGGAGGCGCGCCTGTTCGGCGAGGTGCGCGTGCTGCGCGGCCGCGTGGACGTGCTGGGCCGCCGCTTCGACGTGCAGCGAGACAGCCAGGTGCGCTTCACCGGGCCCGCGACGGTGCCGTACATCAACGTCACCGCCGAGCACCGCAACGACAGCGCCAAGGTGACGGTGTTCGTCACCATCCGCGGCCAGGGCCGGGAGCTGACGCTGAAGCCCACCAGCGACCCGCCGCTGCCGGAGTCGGAAATCTATACGCTGCTCGCCACCGGCCGCCGCACGCTGGAGCGCGGCTCGGGCGCGTCCATGACGGCCAGCGCCCAGGCGGCCTCCGTGGTGGGCTCGCTCGTCGCCAACGAGGCGCGCAAGGCGCTGGCGGCGAAGCTCCCACTGGACGTGCTCTCCATCGAGGCCGGTGACTCCGGGCTCGCCGGCACCAAGCTGGAGGTGGGCACGTACGTGACGGACAAGATCTACGTGGGCTACACCGGCCGCGTCGGCGCCAACCTCCAGCAGGGAGAGAACGCCAACGCCGTGCGCTTCGAGTACCAGCTCGGCACGCGGTGGAGCCTGGAAGGCCAGTACGGCGACGCGCGCTCGGGAGGCCTGGACCTCATCTGGAGCAAGGAATACTGACGCGCCCGGGCGGCTCCCGTCCGTGACTTGGACGGGAGCCCGTGCTCGAGCGTTCGCTCAGGCTACAGCGCGTACAGCTCGAAGCAGGTGCCGACGGGGCCCGAGCCGGTGGTGGGCGCCGTGGGCGCGCTCTGCCATGCGCCCTCCACGCCGCACTGGTGCCACTGCGAGTCCCCGGAGGACTGCACGCAGGTGCGCGCGGGGACGGAGCGGCCCAGCGTGGCGGAGGAGCACCACGGATAGGACACGGTGCAGGTCGTGGGCTTCGTCGTGCTGCCCGCGGTGAAGGCCCCGGACGACAGGCACTGCCGCCACAGCGCGTCCGACGAGCTCTGCACGCAGCCATTCACGGGCAGCGAGGTGCCCGCCGTCTCGGTGTAGCAGGTGGTGGGGGCGCTGCCCCAGTTATAGGCAGACTTGAAGCGGTTGTAGATGGAGGCCATCAGCGACGAGCCGCCCACGGTGGTGCGGCCACACTGGAGGGCATACGCGCCCACCCAGGGCGTGTACGTGTAGAGCGCGGCGGTGGCCTTGGTGGCGGGCGTCACCGTGCACGGGTCCGACGTGTTCTTCGTCAGGCCCACCTTCCACCCGGACACCGTGGTGCGCCCCGCGTCCAGGTCGATGAAGTAGCCGCGCATCTTCTTCGCCGAGCACTCAATCTGGTTGCCGAAGCCCGTGTACTGCGCGTCGCAGCCGCTGCCGTCCGGACAGCCGCAGCCGGTGGCCTTGGACAGGTTGGTGGAGGTGCCGCTCTGGATGAGGCTCGACTCGCCCTGGATGCGCGCGAGCATGTACAGCGGGTTGATGGTGTACGCCCTGGAGCGCTCGACGATGAGCGTGGCGGCCGTCTTGTTGCCCCAGGCCGGGTCCTTGTACGTGGCCAGGTACGAGCCGTTCTGCTGGAGGAAGGCCTGCACCTGCGCGGGCGTAATCCACTGGCCGCCGACGATGTCCGCGTCCTCCATCAGCCGGTGCATGTCGTACTTCGTCGTGGCCTCCTGCAGCACCTGACCGGTCAGCTCGTCGATGACGGGCGCCTCCGCTTCGTCGACGGGGCCACAGCCAGCCGCCAGCAGCGCGGGCACCAGGAGCATCCACACTCGCGTCTTCATCAAGAATCCTCGGGGGGAATAAGGGAGCCGAGCGTCTAGCCGGGGCGCTGAGCAATTCTCAAGAATTTCTTGATTTGAAAGATTGGCGGATTGTTGGCTCCTGGCTGGACGCGGGGCGGATGGACGAGCAGGCCGGCCGGGCCGTCCCCAAGTGCGTGCGTCCAGTGACGCCCTGGCGTGGCGACGGAGTAGCGTCGGGAGCCGTATGCGCACTCCTCCTCCGAAGCGGCTGAAGCGACTCGCGTTCCTCACCCTCGGCCTGCTGGCGCTGGCGGGCTGCTCCAGCTCGGATGACGGCGACAAGCAGCCCTCGTCCGATGCGGGCGTGGATGCAGGGACGGACGCGGGCACCGATGGCGACACCGACGCGGGCACCGACGGCGGCACCCAGCCCTCGGCGTGCCTGGGGGATTCGCTCCTGAAGTCACTGGGGAAGGACCGGCTGCTGGTGGGCGCGAAGATGGAGGACGCCACTGCGGCCAGCGCGCCCTTCGACGTCCACTACCTCTACGTGTCGAGCCGGCTCGTGGACTCGACCAACGTCTGCACCGCCTGCAACAGCAGCTGCACGACGCAGGAGGGCTCCTGCGGGCAGTACCAGTGCCAGTGGTGGGGCTGCTGGCAGGACATCGCCGCCACCCCGGGCGCCATGGTGCGCGACTTCATCCGCGTGGCGAAGGGCCGGGGCCAGCTTCCCTTCATCACCTACTACGTGGAGCTGCTGGGCAGCCGTGAGAATGAGGGCGCCGCGCAGCTGACGAAGCTGAACGATGTGGCGTTCATGCGGCGCTACCTGAACGACTGGCGCTTCGCGCTGCAGCAGGTGGGCGCCGAGCGCGCGCTGCTCCACCTCGAGCCAGACCTGTGGGGCTACCTCCAGTTCAACTCGAATGGAGACCCGCGCACGGTGCCGGCACAGGTGGCCACCGCCAATGCCACGGACTGCGGCACGCAGGAGAACAACGCCGCGGGGCTGGCGAAGTGCATGGTGGCCATGGTGCGCAAGTACGCGCCCAACGCGAAGGTGGGCCTGCACGCGAGCCCCTGGGCCACGAAGATGGACGTGTACCTCAACACGCAGGCGTCCTTCGACGTGGCGGGCGAGGCCCGGAAGGTGGCCGACTTCCTGCTGAAGCTGGGCGCGGCCGACACGGACTTCATCGTCATCGAGGCGGCGGACCGCGACGCCGGCTGGTACGAGGTGAACCGGGGTGAGGACACGTGGTGGGACGCGTCCAACGCCACCCTGCCCCACTTCCATCAGGCCTTCGCCTGGGCCAGGGTCCTCTCCGAGCGGCTGAACAAGCCGAACTTCTGGTGGCAGCTGCCGGTAGGCAATCCGAACCTGCCCAACTCGGGCGACTCGTGGAAGGACAACCGCGTGGACTACTTCTTCGCGCACACCGCCGAGCTGGCCGCGGCCCACACCGTGGGCTTCGCATTCGGCGCCGGCATCGACGGGACGACCACGCCGGAGTCGGACAACGCCAACCTGGTGGGCCGCGTGCGGGCCTACAAGCAGGCCGGTGGCCAGCGGCTGTGCACGCCGTAGTGGACTGAGGCCTCGGTGTGCGGCTCCAAGCGGGAGCCGCCGTCATCCGGTGCGGGCGGAGCGCCGGGGCTCCGCTCCGCGCGAATCAGGAGCGTGAGCGCGCGCTCTTCTTCGCGCCGGTCTTGCTCCGGGCCGAAGTCGTCGTCTTCTTCGCCGTGGCCCGCTTCGGCGCGGGAGCGGCCCGCTTCACCGTGGCCCGCTTCGGCGCGGGGGCGGCGCGCTTCACCGTGGCCCTCTTCGTCTGCGTGGAGGCGCCGCGCTTCGCGGTGGCCAGCTTCGGCGCGGGAGCGGCTCGCTTCACCGTGGCCCTCTTCGTCTGCGTGGAGGCGCCGCGCTTCGCGGTGGCCTTCTTCGCCGCCGGGGTGGAGGTGCGCTTCACCGCCGCCGCCTTGCGAGTCGCGGGCGCCGGGCTGGCCTTCTTCGCCACCGCAGTCTTCGCGCCTGCCGGAGCCTTCGCCGCCCCGTTCTTCTTCGCGCCGCCCGAAGCCTTCGCCACACCGCTCTGCTTCACACGAGCCGGGGCCTTCTTCGCCACCGCAGTCTTCGCGTCCGCGGACCTCTTCCGCGCCGTGCCGGAGACCACGTTCCGCGCACCGTCGGCCGCCTTCTTCGCCACCGCCGACACCACGCCCTGCGCGTTGCTCACGGCGCTCCTCGCGCCGGCCATCACGTTCTTCGCGTTGGCCACGGCATTCCTCGCGCCCGACGCCACGCTCTGCGCCTTCGCCGCCATGTCCTTCACGCTGTCCACGGCGTTCTTCGCCACGGCGGCGGCCTTCGCCATGCCGCCCTCCTTCCGGGCACGCATCCGCTCGATGTACTCCGCCGCATCCGGCGTCTCGCAGGCGGTGTCACCGTGGTCGACCTCCACCTTGCCGATGCGCTTCGCCACCTCGAGCGCCGGCTCACGCAGCGCCCCACCCCGCCCGCCAATGGCAATCAGCGCGGTGTTCATCGCCTCGCGCACGCGGTTCTGCGCGGTGTGGATGCCCTGCTCGATGCGCGGCAGCCAGGGAGCGAGCTCCTCGTCGACCAGGTTCGTCGTCTTGGTGGCCAGCGCCGCCAGCAACTGCCAGCCCGCGCGGCTCTGCAGCTCCCCGGCCTGGGCCGTCCACGTCTCCACCGCCGTCTTGAAGTGCGGTGAGCGCAGCGCCACGTTGCTGACGAAGACATCCACGAGCGAGTGCCAGTTGAGCGCCTGCGCCCAGGTATTCAGGTGCTCCCACGACATGGCGGCGGCGTCGGCCACCATCGTCGCCAGCATCCGCGCATCCGCGTTGCCCGTGTCCCACAGCGCCTCGGCGAGACCGGCGTTCGTCTTGATGCGCTTGCGCAGCTTCTCCAGGTCCCCGAACTTCACGCCGAAGAGCGGCTCCGGCGCGCCGTGACGGAGGAACGTCTTCCGGGTCTGCTCCGAGCCCAATGACTCCAACTCCTGCATCGTCTCTTGGAGGTCCATGGCGGTGAAGGTTGCCACGGCCCCCCCGGAGAGGAATGGGCCCGTGACGGGTGACACCTCGCGCCGTGAGGCTCATGAATTATCGCACAGAAGGAATATTCCAATTCTGTTGCCTTCCGTACACCTCGCGTGTATCTTCCTCTTCGCCCTGTGAGAACCACGGGGACGGAATGCCCCGCATCTGTGTTCCCCCTCCAAGCATGGGGTCATCCGTGCCTCACCGCAGGTCGCCCCCCAACTGTGATTTTGCATCCTGAGTCCGGGACGACCCGCGCCGTTTCACCGCGGGCCGCCCCACACCATTGACTGCCCATCTCGAACCCGGGGCGGCCTGCACTTTTTCATCGCGGGCTGTGCCTCACCGCTGATCCTTCGTTCCGAGTCCGGCCAGCCCGCACCTTCCATCCGTGGAGTCGTCACGCGGTTGCCGTGAGCGCACGGCAGCCCTCCGAGCGGCTACCGGTCCAGCCGTCGCCGGGCGCGGGCGCGAGCCGCCTCCAGCGCGGAGTCCACCCCGCCCTCCTTCGGCTTCGCGACCTCGGCCTCCGTGGGCGTGGCCACCGGCACGCCTTCGCCCTGCCCCTCCGAGTCGCGCTTCCGCTCCACGGCGGGGGCCGCGCCAACAGGGACGGAGCTGATGGCCGGCGCGCCAGCGAACGCTGGCTTCGCCACCGACACCACGGCCGGCTTGCGCACGCGAGGCCCGGAGAGGAAGCGGCGCACGGCCACCTCCGCCAGCAGCACGGCCAGCGCCAGGCCCGCCAGCCACGGCGCCAGGGCGAGTCGGCCCTGTGACTCGGGCGCCTCCATGAAGAGGCCCGTCATGGAGAGGCGCTCCACGCCGCCCCCCACGGCCGCCACCGCGCGCAGCAGCTCCAGTCCTTCCTTCGCGCTGCCGGGCTCGAACTCCGGCGCGTACGGCAGCGTCACCGGCGGCGCGCGCAGCACCCGCGAGCCCAGGCGCACCACCGGGTGCCACGTGCCGCTGCCCTGCAGCGGGTACTCGGCCACCAGCCGGTCCTCGTCCTCCCAGCGCATGGGCTTCTCCACCTGCGCGGTGCGTCCGTCTCCCGGCAGCAGCACCAGCGTGGGCAGCGCGCCCGGCAGCGGCTCGCCCGGAGGCAGGTCCAGCGTCACGCGCAGCAGGTGGCCGCGCCGCTCGGAGCGCACCACCGCTTCGCCCACGGGCGTCGCGCCCACGAGCGTCCAGCGCACCATGGCCTCCAGCGCCGCGCGCAGCGCGCTCCACTGGCGCAGCTCGCCCGTGTACGGCCCATCCACCTCCGCGGTGAAGGCCACCGTGCGGCCCGCGCCGCGCGGCCACATGGCCAGCACCGGCGCGCTGTTGGTGTCCAGCGTGCGCAGCGCCACGCTGGCGCGCGGTTTGAGGTACGTGAGGTTGTAGCCGCCCACCTGCGGCAGCCCCTGCGGTGACAGGCGGCCCAGCAGCGGAAGGTCCGGGGCGCCCTCCAGCGAGGCGGGCTCGTCCACGAAGGTGGCGCGCGCCACCGTGAGCGTCTCCTGGCTGAAGATGCGCGGCAGGCTCATCGCATCCTCGGCGAAGTAGATGCGCCCGCCGCCGCGCGAGGCCACCTCCTTCAGCAGGTCCGCGTCCGAATCCTTCGGCGAGCCCAGGCCGATGACGGACACCGTCACGTCCTTCGCGCGCAGCTCGGCCAGCGTGCGCTGGTAGTCGTCCGGCTCCTCGGAGTCCGCCGCATCGGAGAAGAGCAGCACGTGCCGCGTGGGCTTGTCGCTGCGGAGGATTTCGCTCCGGCCCGTGCGCAGCGCCTCGCCCACGTAGATGCCGCCGCCCCCGCTGAAGCCGCGCGCCACCTCGTTCAGCGGCAGGCCCGCCTCCACGGAGCTGAGCGGGAAGATTTCGTGGGACTTCGTGTCCACCATGTGGACGGAGACCTCGTCCTTCGGATTGAGCAGCGTGAGCGCGGCGACCACGCCCTCGGCGGCCAGCTCCATCTTCGTGCGCCCGTCGGGCACGGTGACGCCCATGGAGCATGAGCAGTCCATCAGCACGCTCAACGCCACGGCCGCGCGGCGCTGCTCCTCGCGCATCTCCAGCGACACCGGCAGCAGCGGCTCCACCGGAGAGCGCCGATAGCCGCCCTCGCCGAAGCTGCTGCGCCCGCCCGTCATCACGAGCCCGCCACCGGCCTGCTCCACGTAGGACGCCAGCGAGAGGAGCCCCGGCTCGCCCAGCGTGTTGGCGTCGACGTTCTCCAGCACCACCGAGCCCACGCCATCCAAATCATCCAGCGTGAGCCGGAAGGGCGCTCGGACGTCCACCTGCATGCCCGTCTCCGCGAGCGCCTTCGCGAGCGTGCCCCGGGGCTGGTTCGTCAGGAGCAGCACGCGCGGCGGCCCCTCCACGCGCAGCACCGCGAGCCCCTTGTCGTTCTCCGTGACGCCGTCGCCAGGGGCCTCCACCGTGAGCTGGTAGCGCACGAGCCCCGGCTCCTCCACCAAATCCCTGAGCGGCAGCACGTTGGCGCCGGGCGTGAAGTCGAAGGGGCCCTTCACCAGCACGCGGCCATTGCGCTCCAGGCGCACCGTGCCGGTGACGGCCGCCGTGGCGTGCACCACGGCGGAGAACTGGAAGGGCTCGCGCACGGCGACGGAGCCGGGCACGTCCAGCGAGACGACGGCGACATCCAGCGGTGGCTCGGGCCGGGCGAGCTGGCGCCAGTCCACGGCGAGCCCTCGCGCCGCCAGCCTCCGCGCCGCGCCGCGCGCGTCCACGCCCGTGGCCCGCCCGTCGGACAGCACCAGCACCCGGCCGGTGCGCTCGTCGGGAATGAGGCCGCCCGCCGCATCCAGCGCGGCGGCCAGGTCGGACGCCTCCACGTCCACCGGCCGTGAGAAGCCGCCGAAGCGGCCGGCGGCGGACAGCGACTGCTCCACGCGAGGCTCGCGCCCGAAGGTGATGACGCCCACGCGGTCTCCGGGACGGCGCTGCGCCTCCAGCAGGGTGATGAGCTCCTGCGCGGTGCGGTCCACGTCGCGGGGCATGGAGGCGGAGCGGTCCACCACCACGACGACGTCACTGCCCGCGTCCGCCAGCCGCAGCTCGGGGCCGGACAGCGCGCCCACCGCGAGCACCAGCAGCGCGGCCCGCAGCCACATGGGCGGGCCGGGCCGCCGGCCGTACTTCCAGAGGAAGAGGCCCAGCGGCAGCAGCAACACCCACGCCTGGGGAAGGGAGAAGGTCATCGAGGGCAGAGCCTATCGCCTTGTGGGAGGGGTTTCCGGGGGGCCCCCGAGCACGGCCTGTCCCGGCCAGCGGGAGATGACGCGCTCGGCGGCCCTGCACTCCGTCCAGGAGAGGTTGACCCAGAGTGCAATGGCCCCCTGGGCCAGCTTGAGGGTGAACATGATGGGCTTGAAGGTGCAGCGCACCTCGGACGGCTTCCACAGCAGCGCGCCCCGATACCCGGTCCCCGCCGCCCGTCGGAGCATCCGGTCCATGTCCTCCTCCGGGAGGAGCAGGAGCTGCTCCACGAGCAGCTCCATGGACACGGGCACTTCATCCCGGCTGTCGCCGAGCAGCTGGGACGGGGAGCCCTCCGGCTCGGTGATGGCATCCAGGAGCGGGGCGGCGGGCACGTACGGGAAGAAGGCGATGAAGCCGGGCCGCAGGACGACCAGTCCCGCGCGACGGTCATCCGTCACGCCGAAGGCTTTCTCCGGCGTGGTGCGGAACACGGGGATGACCGCCACCGCGCGGTGCGGGTCTCTCGTGGCGGCAGCGCGTTGGAATTCCTTGCGGCGCCGGATGGACAGGAGCGCCGCGAGCTGGCCCGCTCGCGGCACATGGCGCAGCAGGACCCCCTGCCGGTGCAGTGTGATGCTTCCCGTGAGGCGATTGACGGCGAGGTTCCGCTCGATACCGGAGGGTGTGAGCTTCCGCTCGCCAATGGCCTCCAGGGAGACCTGCACCGGCTCGTCCCCACGGGACTGCCAGAGGAGTCGCTCGGTGGTGAGCCAGTACCGGCCGGAGCGCAGCGGAAAGCTGGCACCCAGGGCCGCCAGTAGCAGCGTGGCCCAGAGGGGACCGACGAAGTGCGCCGCCCCCGCGCACAGCGCGATGAGGAGCAGGGACATCCGGAGCGGCGGGAGCACCGCGGTGCCCTCCAGCAATCGCTGCTCACCCGCCCCGGGGGGAAGCGGCAGCGGACGGAGGACCACGGCCTTCAATGATTCCAGCCGGCTCACGAAGAGCGCGCCCGGGTCCGCCGGAAGTCTTCGGTCGAGGTCTCTCGCCAGGGCCACGCGGGCTTCATCCAGCTCTCGCAGGAGCGCGCTGGCCATGCCCGCTCCGTCGGGCTCGCGCTCCGCACGCCGCTCCAGCGCCTCCAGCGCTTCGAGCACCTCCGGCTCCCGGGTGATGGTGGCCTCCAACAGGGCGGGCTGGAGGCGCAGCAGGGACTTCCAGCGGCGCTTGCGGAGCGCGGCGGACAGCAGCCGGTAGCACTCGAAGGCCGCCTCTATGATTTCGAGGCCCCCTTCGAGCTGCCGGCTCAAATCACTCAGCTCGGACGCGGCCCCTTGTTCGTTCCCTTGCATGGCCTGGGCACTCAACTCACACGCGCCGGGTGACGTAGAAGTCCGCCACCAGCGCAGCCAGCAACAGCACCAGGGGCCAGCGCGCCCGTCCCGGCGCGCCGTGCTCCTCGTCGTCACCGGCCTCGCGCGCCGCGACGTCCACGGCGCCACGCCCGCGCAGGTCCGACTCGCGGGCGTCCAGGGCGAGCACCTCCGCCGTGTCCACCTCGTCTCCGTCGCGCTCCAGCACGTAGCGGCCCGGGCCCGAGGGTGGCGGCAGGTCCACCGCCCCCGCGCCAAACACGGGGCGGCGACCCTCCGGGCCCACCAGCGTGTAGCGCGCGCCGGGCACCGTCACCACGGGCAGCGGCTCGCCCAGGGTGAGCTGGCGCCGGGGAAAGCCCTCACGCGTGCGCCGCGCCTCGCGCACCACGTTGCCCAGCAACACCGGCCACGCCGTCACGCGCTGCACATTCGAGCGCGTCAGGTCCACGTTGAGGTGCACTCGTCCGCCCTCTTCCTCGGACACGAGCACCGCCTCACCCGCCGTCACCAGCGGACGCCCGGGCGGGTTGTCCCCCGCGGTCCACCGCACGCCCGCGAGCTGCACGTCATCCAGCAGCGGGTGTCCCTTCTCGGAGAAGAACGGCCCCAGGAAGGTGCGCAGCGTCCCCGCCGCGCCTACCGTCACCCGCGCATCCGTCCCCCGGGGACCGATGAGCAGCGTCTCTCCTGTCGAAGCGCCCTTCTCCACCTCGGGCGCCACCGCGAGGAAGCGCTCCACGGCCTGACGCTCGGGCGCCGCGAGTCCCTCCGCGATTCCCACCGCGACGGGACGCAACGGCGCGGGCGGCAGGCGGACGCGTCCATCCTCGGGCAGCGCATCGTCGGGCAGGGAGACCTCCACCTCCCCCGCCCCCTGGAAGGTGAGGCGCACGGTGGCGGTGCCCTCGTCGGGGAGGCGCACGCGCTCCACGCGCTCGGTGCCCTGCTTCGCGCCGGGGCCGGGCTGCGCGCGCACCCGTGCCTCCACCTCTTGGGGCCCCGCGCCGAAGCGCGCCACCCGCAGCGTCACCGTGGCCGTGTTGCCCTCGTCGCGCCGCTGCGCGGAGACGAGCGCCACGTTGTCGCGCCCCGTCCCGAGCGCCATCCACCGCACCGACTCCGGCACGAGGGCCGCGTTCTCCGGAGCCACGTCGGTGAGGAAGACCACGCGTCTGGCGGCACCGGCCAGCTCCTGCGCCCAGATCAACGTGGGCATGGGGTCATGGTCCGAGCCCTGGGCGTGGAAGGACTCCAGCGCCGCGAGCGCACGGGAAGGCTCCGCCTCCGGACCCGCCAACACGCGCGGCGCGAGGCCACTGGCCAGCACCGTCACCAGGGTGGCATCCACCTCCTCCACACGCCTGGCGGCCTCCTGGCGCGCCTTCTCCAGCACCGTCACGCCGTCCGGGCCGCGTGCGGACATGGACAGGCTGCCGTCCACGACCAGCACCAGGTGCCGCGTCCGCGCCGTCTCACCGAGCCGCACGTCCGCGAGGAACAGCGCCACGGCCACCACGGCCAGGGCCTCCAGCAGCAGCGAGGCCTCGCGCGTGAAGCGCTCGAAGCGAGGGCCCGCCTCGGCGCGGGGACGCGGCGTGCGCCACAGGAACAGCGCGCTCACCACCACGGGCTTCTGCCGACGACGCAGGAAGTACGCGGCGACGAGCGGGGCCAGCGCGCCCAGGGCCAGCAATCCCCACGGGAAGCCGAAGCTCACGCGCCACCTCCCGCGAGGAACAGGGGCCGCAGCGGCCCGGCCACCAGCGCCGCGAGCGACTCCGACGCCGGAGCCGTCACCAGCGTCCCGCGCGCCCGCATCGCAGCAGCCCTCAACCCACGCTGGTGCTCCGCGAACCGGCGCGAGTACGCGGCCAGCACATCCTCCGTCAGCAACTCCTCCAGCGCCGCGCCGCTCTCCGCGTCCACCAGCCGCGCGCCCTCGCCGCCCGACGGGTCCAGGTCCTCCGCGTCCAGCACCTGCGCCAGGAACAACCCCGACGCCCCCCGCGACAGCCGCGAGCACAGCGCCGGCAGGTCCGCCTCGAAGAGGAAGTCGCTCACCACCACCCGCAGTCCGCACGGGCGCAGCGGAGGCAGCCGTCCCAGCGACGCCGACAAGTCATCCCGCGCGTCGAACTCCGCCACCTGGAGCGCCGCCCGGCACGCATTCCCCTGCGCCCGCTCCGGCCGCGCCCCCGCCACCATCAACGTGGGCGACAGTCCCTGCCGCGCCGCCACCTCCGCCGCGAGCAGCGCCACCTCGCGCGCGCACGCCGCCTTGCGCGGCGACAGCGCCATGGAGCGCGAGCCATCCAGCACCACCTCCACGCGGGGAGACACCTCGTCCTGGCGGATGCGGAGGATGAGGTCCCCCGTGCGGGCCACCGCATTCCAGTCCACCTGGCGCAGGTCATCGCCCGGCTGGTACGCGCGGAAGTCGTGCAGTTCCAGCGAGCTTCCGGCGGACGTGGCGCGTACCTCGCCCACCCGGCCCCGGTGGGGCACACGCGGCAGCGCCAGTGCCAGCCCTGGCACCAGCCGCGCGACGGCTGCCTCGTCCATCCTCGCGCTCACGAGGCGTGGGCCCGCTTCTCGCGCTCGGCGAGCACCCGGTCCGCGGCGAATGCGGCCAGCACCGCCACGCCCACCACGAAGCCCAGCAGCGCCCAGGTCATCTTCGGGCCCGACGTCGAGTAGTCATACGAGCCGAAGTTGACGATGCCCACCACCGGGTTGAGCAGGTTCATGAGCCCGTCATCCCCTTCCAACTCCATCAACACGGCCGCCAGCGGAGGCAGCGCCGCGGCGAGGCCCGCCGACGCCACGAAGAGCAGGCGCACCGCCGCGGGCGAGGACAGCCGGTCCGAGCGCGACATCCGTCCCAGCAGCACCGCCACCGACAGGAAGAGGATGCCGTAGGTGGGCATCGCCACCGTCGCCATCCGCATCGACTCCCCGCGCAGCGGCATGTCCGCGGACAGCACCTCCAGCCCCACGAACAACAATCCCCAGGCCACCAGCAACAGCACCACCAACCGGAAGCCCCGCAGCGCGCCCGGCCGCAGCAGCGACCATGGCCGCGTGCCCGCGCGCAGCGGCCGTGCCTGGCCGTCCGCATCCGTGGCCACGAAGAGCCCCACCGCGAGCAGGTGCAGCGCACCGACGATGCCGAACACCTCCGACACGGTGTGGTCGCGCCCCTCGACCCACCACACCGCCACGCCGCCGAGCATGCCCAGCAGCACCTGCGCCAGCAGCGCCCGGCGCGGCCCGCGCGTGTAGTCCTCCGTCGGCAGCGACAGCCGCGCCGCGGCCGCCTCGAAGAGCAACCACCCGTCGGTGAGCATCAACAGCAGCGAGATGCCCGCCGCGTAGAGGAAATCGTCATCGCGCAGCAGCCGGTCTCCGTCGTCGCTCATCACGAACGCGGCCACCAGCCCCTGCACCAGCGCGGTAGCCAGCGCGGCCAGCAGCGTGAAGTGGATGAAGGCGCGTCCCAGCCGCCCGTCCGCCAGCGTCGCCGCGCACACGCCCACCACCGTGAGGAAGACGAGCCACGCCGCCCCCAGCGCCAGGATGATGAGGATGGTGGGCAGGGCGATGCCGTTGAGGAAGTAGCTGAAGAGGAGGAAGGGCCCCACCGCCGACGCATACAGGCCCGCCTGCACCAGGTACGACGTCATCTTGCCGCGCAGAATCCGGCGGGGCCCCAGGCCGGTGAGCACCAGCAGCACCCACGTCTCGTCCTCCCGCTCGCGCGCGAGGGAGCGGTAGGCGTTGTAGGGGATGATGAAGAAGTGCACCACGCCCAGGCAGAAGAAGAAGGAGAAGAAGAAGCCCCGGCCATGGCGCGCGAAGGCCGCCTCGCGGACCTCCACGTAGGCAATGAGTGACAGCACCACGCACGCCAGCAGCATCAACCCGAAGCACATCCAGAAGATGCGCGTGCGCAGGCCCTGGCGGACCTCCTTCACCACCAGCGGGTTGAGCCTGTCGCCCCACCGCTCCCACCACGGCGCCACGCTCGCCGCCGTGCCTCCCGCCACGGGCGCCTCCGCTTCCGGTGCCGTGCTCGCGGCCGTGTCCACGGGCGTGCTCACGCCACCCTCCCCTTCGTCACCGTCATGAACGCATCCTCGAGGTTCCGCTCCCGGGCGTTGAACGCGCACACCGGCAGGCCCGCGGACACCAGCGCCGCCAGCAGCACCGCCGCCGCCGCGTCCGCCTGCGCGGGCCCGGCGCCCGCCTCCAGCTCCAGCCGCACGCGCAGCGACTCACCCTCGCGCGCCACCCGCGCCACCCGCGGCTGCTCCAGCAGCAGCCGCTCCGCGCGTGCCCACAGGGCCTCGCCTTCCGCGCCCGTCGCGAGCCGCACCGTCAGCTCCGGGGCCACGGCGTGGCCACCGCCCTGCTGGAGGATGTCCTCCACCTTGCCCGTGGCCAGCAGGCGTCCCTGCTCGATGATGGCGCACGTGTCACAGATTTCCGCCAGCTCCGTGAGGATGTGGCTGGAGATGATGACCGCCTTGCCCTGGTCCGCCAGGGCGCGCAGCAGCTCGCGCAGCTCGATGCGGGCGCGTGGGTCCAACCCGTCCGCCGGCTCGTCGAGGAGCAGGAGCCGCGGGTCGTGCAGCAGCGTGCGCCCGAGCGCCACGCGCTGCCGCATGCCCTTGGACAGCGAGGTGGTGAGCTTCTGCGCCAGCGGGGTGAGGCCGGCGAAGGCCATGACGGAGTCCACCCGCTGCTTGCGCTGCGCGCCCTTCAGCCCGTAGGCGCGCGCGAAGAAGTCGAGGAACTCGAAGACGGTGACGTCGTCATAGGTGCCGTACCGGTCCGGCATGTAGCCGATGAGCGGCCGGGCCCTGTCTGGCGCGTCCACCAGCGAGTGCCCGTCGAGCAGCACCTCGCCCGCGGTGGGCACGTCCAGCGTGGCGAGGATGCGCAGCGTGGTGCTCTTCCCCGCGCCGTTGGGGCCGATGAAGCCCAGGATGCTGCCGGCCTCCAGCTTGAAGGACACCTCGTCCACGGCGCGCAGCGTCCCGAAGTCGCGCCGCAGCCCCTTCACCTCCAGCAGGCTCATGGCCGCACCTCCTGCACCTGACCGCGCACCAGGTGCATGCCGGCCTCCAGCTCCACCTTCACCGAGGACGTGGGAGCCATGCCCCGCCCCCCGGTGCGCACGATGAAGCCACCCTCGGGGAGGTCCGCGCGGAAGGCGGCCTTGTTCTTGAGGAGCCGGTCGAACAGAGCGGCGCCCAGCTGGTCCATCAACACTTCCGTCGGATGGGCCAGCTCGCTCTCGGGCACGGGCCCCTGCAGCGCCGCCTCCGCTCCATCCTCCAGCGCGGGCAGCCGGTACGTCGCGTTGCCCCGGCGCATGTAACCTTCCTCGATGGCCGCCCCCAGCGCGTTCTGCACTCGCAGCGCGTTGCCCTCCTGCCGCAGCACCAGTCGCGCGCGCGTGGGCAGCACGGAGACCTCGCCCCACTCGCGGTAGGTGCGCGGCGTGAGGAAGCCGTCCGTCACCGTCAGCCCCTCCGTCCAGTCCAGGTCCGCGGGCGGCTCCTCCGCGTCGCCGGGAGGCAGCAGCGTGCTGGAGCCGGGGAGCTTCACCGAGCCCGGTGTCAGGTTGGCGTACCAGGCGCCCACGCCCAGCGTCACCGCGCGGGAGCGCTCGCCGTCCAACCACGTGAGGCTGTAGCGCGCGGCGTGCACCGCGAAGCCGTCCACCAGCACCGACCACGCGACGAGGGCCAGGCACGTGACGAGCGATATCAGCGGCACCGCCACGAGCACGGACACCGGCCCCCGGCGCCGCGCCAGCATCAGCCCGCCCGGGCCCACCGCCAGCGCGAAGGCGAAGATGAGGAAGAGGAAGCGCCCCACCGGCGCACGCGCGCTCTCCAGCAGCGGCGTGGCACCATTGCGGAGCGCGCTGCCCCGCTCCCAGCGCGGCGGCGGGCCCACGGGATTCACCATTCCCAGGGCAGTCCCGCTCCCCGTGGGTTCGAACACCAGGCCATGGGAGTCGCCTCCAGACCGCGTGCCCAGGCGCACGCGGCCGAAGCCATACGGGGACTCATCGGTGCGGCCCGTCGCGGGCAGCAGCGGAAGTCGCTCGAGCACGTCCCGTGAAGGGCGAGTGATGACGAGCCGGCCTCCGGTGGCGGCGTACGCCTCCAGCACGGCCCACACGTCCGCGGGCAGCCGGGTGGCGTCCATGGCGACGACGACCGCCGGGTAGCCCACGTACGAGGACAGCTCGCGGGGCGCCTCGCGCTCCTCGAGGAAGCGGGCGGCGAAGAGGGGCTCCTGCTCCGACTGCGTCTCACGCAGGCCGAGGTCCGTCTCGAAGTCCTTCACCGTGCCCAGCACCAGCGCGGCCCCATCACCCGAGTCGTCCAGGTACATGGGCTGGACCATCCTCGGCAGCCCGGGCGCATCCACATGGAGGTTGCCCGCCTGCTGCACCGCGGGCACGGGCAGCCACGTGACGACGCGCGCACGGGGGCCCACCTCCACCGTGCGCTCCGAGGTGCGCGAGCCCGAGCCGTAGTGCCCCTGGAACGACAGCCGCGCCTGGAGTGGGAGTGGACCGGTGTTCTGCAGCACCACCTCCACCGGCGTGTAGCCCCGCGGAGGCTTCAGCACCCCGGTGCGGATGGAGACGCGCAGGTTGCCCTCCTGGAGGACCTCGCTCTTGCCCGAGGCATTCCGGTAGCCCGAGCGCACGCGCTCCTCGTCCGCCACGGCGGGCGAGGACCCGAGCAGCACGAGGAGCACCGCAACCGTCAGGGTGCTAGCCACGAGGCACCTCGGGCACCGCCTGCAGGAGGGCACGCACCACGTCCGGGGCGGTGACCTTCTCCAGCGACGCCTCGTACGCGAGCACGAGCCGGTGGTTGAGCGCGGCGGACGCGGTGGCCACCACGTCATCGAAGCCCACGTTGGGACGGCCGCGCAGCAGCGCCAGGGCCCGCCCGGAGGCGGCGAGCGCGAGCGCCGCGCGAGGGCTCGCGCCATAGCGCACGAAGCGGCGCACCGCGTCCGGCGCGGAGGCCTGCCTGGGGTCGCTGGCCTCCACCAGCCGGCCGATGAAGTCCGCCACGGGGCCGGGCAGGTGGACGCGGTCCACGGCGGTGAACAGGCGCGCCAGGCCGCTCGCGTCGAGCACGGGGGACAATTCCGGAGGGGTGCCGCGCACGCGCGTGGTGAGCAGCGTGCGCAGCGTCTTCGCGCTCACGGGGGGCACCTGGACGCGGAAGAGGAAGCGGTCCAGCTGCGCCTCGGGCAGCGGGTAGGTGCCCTCGAGCTCGATGGGATTCTGCGTGGCCAGCACGAAGAACGGGTCGGGCAGGGAGCGCGTCTGCCCGAGCACCGTCACGCTGCGCTCCTGCATGGCCTCCAGCAGCGCGGACTGCGTCTTGGGGCTGGAGCGGTTGATTTCGTCCGCGAGCACGAGGCTGGCGAAGAGGGGCCCCTCGCGGAAGACGAAGTCGCGGCGGCCCTCGCCCTCCAGCACGTAGGTGCCGGTGATGTCGCCGGGGAGCAGGTCGGGGGTGAACTGGATGCGGCGGAACGGCAGCGAGAGCAGCCGCGCCAGCGCCTTGCACAATTCCGTCTTGCCGAGGCCGGGCAGGCCCTCCAGCAGCACATGCCCGCGCGCGAGCACCGCCACCACCACCTGCTCGACGACGGACTCCTGGTCGAGCATCACGGTGTTGAGCGCGTCCTTGAGCCGCGCCGCCACCTCCGCCGCACCCTGCGCCTCGACGGGACTGAGAAGCTCCGCTGCCACGTGTTCTCCCCTTCTGGACGACACCCCGACTACTCGCCCCCAAAGTACCGCTTCACCAGGTCGCGGTTGCGAGGCAGCAGCGGCGCCGCACCGGGCCCCGCCGTCGCATCGCCCCGGGCACTGGTGCCCTGTGCTCCACCCGCTCCCGCGGGCCCCGCGTGCCGCAACGGCTCCGCGGCCTGGAGGCCCCACAGCTCCTCGGCCTCGTTACCGCCCTTGCCCTGAGGCAGCGGCTCGAAGGCGAGCCGCTCCGGGTCCATCTCCGCCTGGTCTCCGTAGACCAGCGGCTGACTCTCGCCACCGCGCCCCGCGCCGGCGCCCTTGCCCACGCCCCGGCTCGCGTGTCCCTTCGAGCCCTGTCCCTCGGAGCCCTCGCCCTCACCGGAGCCTTCGCGCCCCGGACGGCCCCTGCCGGACTGCCCCTTCTGTCCCTGCCCGGAGCCCTGCTGGGCCTGGGCCTCGGAGCCGTTGTTCTTCTGCGGGTCGAAGCGGTTCTCCAGTGCCTGGCGACGTCGCTCCAGGGACTGGCGGAGGTTGGCAATCTGGTCCGGAGAGCCCGAGGCCTGCGAGCGGGCCCGCCCGGAGGCGGACTGTTGCCCTTGTTGGCCCTGCTGTCCCTGTTGCCCCTGCTGACCTTGTTGCGACTGTTGGCCCTGGCCCTGCTGTCCCTGTTGCCCCTGCTGTGCCTGGGCCTGTTGTCCCTGCTGCTGGGAGTCGCCGGACTGCTGCTGTCCCTGCGCACCGGTGTCGCCCTGGGCCTGCTCCGTACCTTCGCTGCCATCCTCGGAGGCGCTGGGGTCTCCGCCGCTCAGCTCCATCAGCGCGCGCTCCAATTCCTCGCGCTCGCGGGACGTGGCCTCGGCACCTCCGGCGGCGCCCAGAGCTTCCTCCAATTCGCGCGCGGCCTCGGAGGCGCGAGACAGCTCGGCGGCGGCCTCGGCGGCCTTCTCCGCGAGCCGCTTCTCCATCGCGTCGGCGGCCTCCCAGTCACCGGAGTCGAAGCGGCCCTCGGCGACCTCCTCGGCGAGCCGACGCAGCTCGTCCTGCACGGCCTCGTCCAGCGCCTCCTCCTTCGCGAGGGCCTCCGCCTGGGCCTGCACGGCGGCCACCTTCGCGGCGGCGGCGGCATTCGCGGGACGGACGCGCGGCGCGGGCAGCGGCAGCACGAAACCCACGCCCGCGAAGAGCATCGCGCCCAGCAGCGCGCCCGCGGGCCTGCGCCACGGCACCTCGGGAGTCTTCACCGCACCGGCGAGCTGGTTGACGGTGAGCTCCCATTCACCAACAGGCCGCTCCAGACGCGTGAGCAGCAGTCCGCCCGCATTCGCCGAGCGGTCCGCGAGCACGGCGGCGTGCTCCAGCGACACGCCGCGCGAGCGCGCACGCCAGAACCACCACGCGAAGCCCGCGGCCAGCAAGGGGGGCAAGGCCCACACCACGGCGCCGCGAAGCAGCAGCCGGGCGAGCACGCACGCGGTGGCGGTGGCCCACACCGGAGCGACACCGGCCTCGGCCCAGGCCACGGCATTGAGACGCCGCTGCACCCGCCGGACGGGCGCGAGCACCAATGCCTGGAAGCGGCGTTCTTCGCTGGCGGCCATGTAGGAGAGGGAGTGTCGGACACTCGGCCCACTCCCCACAAGCGACGCCCGGCTGATGCGTCACGGACCCACCGGCAACCGTCGTTTCACCGCCGCGAGCGGTCGGCTGCCAGGCCCACCTCCGCACCATGCTCCCCGGACTCCCAATCCCTTCCCAGGGAGTCATGAGCGGGCCATCCACGCGCACGACGTCGCGATGCGCCTCCTGAAGGACACACGCCATTGAAGGCATCCGCCAGCGAAGAGGCCGTGCCACGCTCGAGCAGCGCGACCCGGCATCGAGCCGGGCCGGCTGTCGCCACTAGCGCTCAGAAGTGGCAGGTCGAGTCGGAACCGCAGTAGCCATACCGGCCATTGCACTCGCAGTCCCAATCATCCGAGCAGAACCGCGCCGAACAGAAAGGCCCGCCACCACCGCCAGGGCCACCACCGGAGTACGTGTACTGGCAGCTGGACTGGACGCACGTCGCGGTCTGCGCAGTGGGACAGGCGGCCTGACAATCCGAGTCGCTTTCGCAGAGCGCCTCGTAACACAGGAACGACGACTCCTGGGTATCCCCTTCACGGGAAGCCACCTGCGCGGAGCCTTCACAGACGGCCTGCGGAGCAGCCCCGGTGGATTCGGCCATCGCGGCGGTGGCGAAGGTGAGGAAAAGCGCGGCACTGCAGGAGAGAGTCAGTCGAAGCGTTGGCATGAGCATATGTGTGACTCCAGTGACTTCCGCCCTGCGCGGAAGCGCGGCGAACGCGAGTTGCCGCAGCACGACAGCTTAAGCAATGAATTCAGATTTGTAAGCACTCTGTCTGGGATTGGCGCTGGCCAGGCTCGCGGAGGGCCGATGCCCTGATTCCGCTCGCTGCCACTGCCCTGAACTGAACGCGTTCGTACCTGCGCCGGGTTGCCCTCGCCCGGCCGCGCTGTCGGAATGCCGCCCCTCGAAATCCCGGGGGACGACATGGCGACGAACAAGGTGAAGCCAGACGAGGTGAAGCGGCCACGCAAGGACTTCCACGAGTCCATCTGCAAGGCACGCAGCAACGAAGTCCTCCAGCGCACACCCCGGACGCGCTCCGCACCGGAGCTGTTCGGCCCGGCGGAGAAGCTCCAGGCGCCGTCGAACCTCACCACCTTCGTCCCCGAGTCCTGGCCCGAGCCGTCCTGGCGCGGCGGCATGGGCGCCATCCCCTACGACGGCGGCACCACCTTCCGCGTCTGGGCTCCCCACGCGCAGCGCGTGCAGGTGGTGGGCGAGTTCAGCAACTGGCACGCGATAGAGCTGGCCCGCGAGCCCTCGGGCAACTTCTCCCGCGACGTCCCCGGCGCCTGGAACGGGCACCAGTACCAGTACGTCATCCAGGGGAAGTACGGCGACTGGCGCTGGCGCAATGACCCGCGTGCCGCGGACGTCACCACCTCCACCGGCAACAGCATCATCGTCGACCACCGCGACTTCCTCTGGCGCTTCGACGACCACTTCCGCATGCCGGCCTTCAACGAGGTGGTGCTCTACGAATTGCACGTGGGCACCTTCCACGACGCGCCGGGCTGGGGCCCCGGCAACTGGCTGAGCGCCATCGACAAGCTCGACTACCTGAGAGACCTCGGCGTCAACCTGGTGGAGTTGATGCCCTCCTCCGAGTTCGCCGGGGACTTCTCCTGGGGCTACAACCCCACCTTCCCCTTCGCGCCAGAGAGCTCGTACGGCACGCCGAACGACTTCAAGCGCTTCGTGGACGAGGCCCACCGGCGCGGCATCGGCGTCATCCTGGACGTGGTCTACAACCACCTGGGCCCCAGCGATTTGCCCCACTGGGACTTCGACGGCGAGACGTTCGGCAGGGGCGGCATGTACTTCTACACGGACGAGCGCGCGAACACGCCCTGGGGCCAGACACGCCCCGACTACGGCCGCCCCGAGGTGCGCGACTATCTGCGCGACAACGCGCTCATGTGGCTGCGCGAGTACCACATGGACGGCCTGCGCCTGGACGCCACGAAGGAGATTCGCACCGCCAACGGCGTGGACAACCCGGCCGGCTGGGACGTGCTCCGCGCCATCAGCGAGGCCGTGAAGCGCGAGTTCCCATGGAAGCTCGTCATCGCGGAGGACATGGGCGGAGACGCGGCCCTCACCCATCCCCAGGGCGCCGGCTGCGACTCGCAGTGGGACCCGTCCTTCGTCCACCCCGTGCGCGCCGCGCTCACCACGCCGTTCGATGAAGCGAGAGACCTCAACGCCGTCCGTGACGCGCTGTACTTCCGTTACAACGGCCAGGCCACCCAGCGCGTCATCTACACGGAGAGCCACGACGAGGTGGCCAACGGCAGGAGCCGCATTCCGTCGGAAGTGGCGCCGGGCGACACCGGGAGCTGGCGCGCGAAGAAGAAGTCCGTGCTCGGCGCGGCGCTGACGCTCACCGCGCCAGGCATCCCCATGCTCTTCATGGGGCAGGAGTTCCTGCAGGACGGCCACTTCGATGACGGCAGCCCGCTCGACTGGAGCCGCGCCGGCTGGTTCACCGGCATCCGTCAGGCGTACCAGGACCTCATCCAGCTGCGGCGCAACTGGCACGACACCACCGCGGGCCTGCGCGGTGAGAACATCCACGTCTTCCACCTCAACCACGCGGACAAGGTGCTGGCCTTCCACCGCTGGCAGCACGGCGGCCCCGGCGACGACGTGGTGGTGCTGGTCAACCTCGGCAGCCGTGCCTTCTCCTGGTACGAGTTCGGCCTGCCCACGGACGGCCTGTGGCGGGTGCGCTTCAACAGCGACTGGCAGGGCTACGCGCCCGACTTCGGCAACACGTCCACGAATGACTTCTGGGCCTCGTGGGGCGGGCGGGACGGCATGCCCGCGCACGGCGGGCTCGCGCTGGGAAGCTACAGCGCCGTCATCCTGTCGAAGGACCGCTGGTGATGCGCGGACACGGCGGATGAGTGCGGGCCTCCGTGGGATGACCACTCCCATCCGGAGGCCCGGCGCTCCACGCCCGGCGTAAGGGCCTCAACCGCGGGACGACACCGGGCAGGTGGACCTCCCCATCAGCCGGTAGCCCAGGCACGTGCCCGCCAGCGCAGTCCCCAGGAAGTAGAGCCCCTGGGCCGCCATCAGTCCACGCATCCAGCCATCCACCGGCGCCACCACCGCGCACACTCCGAGCCCTACCGCAGCCACCGCGCGCAGCGTCCTGTCCACGTTGCCTACATTGCGAGTCATCGCGTCACTCCCGTCTGAAAAGGGTGGGTGCCCCAGAGAGCCCGTGAGGCGGGAAAAGGATTCAGCGGGATTTTTCGCGGACGTCCCTCGCGGCCCGGCGCGGGCTCGGTTATCCAGGGACGGGATGGACCCCCTGCCCCACGCAACCCTGCTTCAGGCCGCCCGCGAAGGGGACCGTGCCGCGCTCGATGAACTGGTGCGCCTCTACCAGGCGCGCGTCTACCGCTTCGGCCTGCGCGTGTGCCGCGACGCCGTGGACACCGAGGACGCCGTGCAGGAAGCGTTCGTGACGCTGAGCCGGGAAGTCTCCCGGCTGCGCGAGGAGACCTCCGTGGGGACATGGCTGCTCACCGTGGTGAGGAACGCCTGCCTCCGGCTCATGCGGCCCTTCGCCAGCGCACGCAAGGCCCTGGGCTCGCTCGTGGACGCACCGGAGGCGCTGGACCTGCCCGACCCGGCTCCCACGCCCGAGGAGGCCGTCAGCCGCGAGCAGGTCGTCCGCGGAGTGCGCGAGGCGATTGAGCTGTTGGAGCCCCCCTATCGCGAGGTCCTCGTGCTGCGCGACATCGAGGGCCTCAGCGGGCCCGAGGTGGCCCGGGCGATGGGCCTCACTCTGGAGGCGATGAAGACGCGACTCCACCGGGCCCGCCTCGCCGTGCGCGAGCACCTTCTCGCCGGGATTCCGGACGCAGCCCCGAGCAAGGACTGACTCCTGCACTCCCACGGAGGCCGCGCTAACTTCAGACGTCATCCGGCCACACGAGGAAGCGACCTCACCTCCCATGCTGCTCGCCCGACCTCCAGAACTCGCGCCCCGGGCTCCGTGGCCGGACATGCCGCTGGTGGTCTGGCCCGCCGCGCTCGCGATGTGGGGCCCGGGTGACCAGTCCACGAAGCACGCCCACCACGCGATGCACCTGGTGCTCTGCCGCCAGGGCACCCTCACCGTCCGCGCGCAGGGCATGAAGCCGGCCGAGCGCGCGGCCGGCGTCCTGGTGGCGCCCGATGCCGCCCACTCGCTCGACGCGCGAGGCAGTGAGGTCCTCCTCCTCTTCATCGAGCCGGAGAGCCACGACGGCATCCGGCTCCAGGCCTCGCTCGAAGGTCCGGTGCGCCTCTTCGACGAGGCCCGGCGCGACGCCCTGTTGGGCGCCCTGCCCCGCACCGGCCCCATCCCCCACGACGCCGTGGGCCCGTGGATGGAGTCCACCCTCGAAGCCCTCTCCGGCACGCCGGAGGCTCCACACCGCGTCCACCCGCGCGTGCGCAAGCTCTTGCGCCACCTGCGCGCCGAGCCCGCGCCCGAGGACACGTCCCTCGAAGCCCTCTCCGAAGTCGCGGGCCTGTCACCCGGGCGGCTGATGCATGCCTTCACGGATTCGCTCGGCGTCCCGCTGCGGCCCTACCTCCTCTGGCTGCGGCTCCAGCGCGCGGCGGGGGCCATCGCCGCGGGCAGGACGCTCGGGGAGGCAGCACACGCGGCCGGCTTCTCGGACTCGGCCCACCTGACGCGGACGTTCCGGCGCATGTTCGGCACCACGCCCTCGTCGCTCCAACGCCGTAGCCAGTTCGTTCAAGCGAAGGCCCGCCCCACCGACGCATCTTGAAGGCACAGCGACGGACAACCCGTCCGACGCCACCCTTCAAGGAGCCCGTCATGACCTTCTCGCTCGTCCTGCTCACCTTCTTCGCGCTGCTGCACCTGCCCCCGCTGCGCCGCCTCCCGGCGCTCGCCACGCCCAGGGATAGGGCGGCCGTGGCCGCGGGCCTCTTCTTCATCGGGGCCGGCGTCATGCACTTCCTCATGCCCGCGCGCTACGAGGCCATGATTCCGCCGCAGCTCCCGTCCCCGCACTTCTGGGTCCTCCTCTCCGGTGCCTTCCAGGTCGCGGGGGGCGTAGGGATGCTGCTCGAGCGCACCCGGCGGCTCGCGGCGCTGGGGCTCATCGCGCTGCTCGTGGCCATCCTCCCCGCCAACATCCACGAGGCCGCGGCGAACAGCGCTTCGCACGTGCTGCCCCTGCCGGACTGGTACTTCTGGCTGCGCATCCCCTTCCAGCTCGTCTACATCGCCTGGGTGGCGTGGGCCGGTGGACTGTGGCGCACCTTCGGCCGTGCGAGGCTTCCGGCGCATGGTTAGTCTCGCGCGCCTATGCACTTTCGCCATCTCGGACGCAGTGGTCTGGTCGTCAGTGAAATCTCCTACGGCAACTGGATTACCCACGGCTCGCAGGTAGAGGAGGAGGCCGCGCTGGCGTGCGTGCGCGCGGCGCTGGACGCGGGCATCACCACCTTCGACACCGCGGACGTCTACGCGGGCACGCGGGCCGAGGAGGTGCTCGGCCGCGCGCTCAAGGGCCAGCGCCGCGCCGGCTACGAGCTGTTCACCAAGGTGTACTGGCCCACCGGCAACGGGAAGAACGACCGGGGCCTGTCGCGCAAGCACATCCTCGAGGCCATCGACGGCTCGCTGAAGCGGCTCCAGACGGACTATGTGGACCTGTACCAGGCCCACCGCTACGACTTCGAGACGCCGCTGGAGGAGACGATGCTGGCCTTCGCCGACCTCGTCCGGCAGGGCAAGGCGCTCTACATCGGCGTCTCCGAGTGGACCGCCGACCAGATTCGCAAGGGCGCCGCGCTGGCCCGCGAGCTGCGCGTGCCCTTCATCTCCAACCAGCCGCAGTACTCCATGCTGTGGCGGGTGATTGAGTCGCAGGTCATCCCCGCCTCGGACGCGGAGGGCCTGGGGCAGATTGTCTGGTCGCCCCTCGCCCAGGGCGTGCTCACCGGCAAGTACCTCCCCGGCAAGCCGCCGCCGGCCGGCAGTCGCGCCACGGACCCCAATGGCTCGCGCTTCATGTCGCGGCTGCTGTCGGACGACGTGCTCACCCGCGTGCAGCAGCTCCAGCCGCTGGCGAAGGAGGCCGGCCTCACCATGGCCCAGCTCGCCGTCGCCTGGGTGCTCCAGAACAAGGGCGTCTCCTCCGCCATCATCGGCGCCACCCGTCCGGAGCAGGTGCACGACAACGTGAAGGCCGCCGGCGTGAAGCTGGAGGCGGAGCTTTTGCGCCGCATCGACACGGTGCTCGGCCCCGTCGTGCAGAAGGACCCGGCCCTCACCGAGAGCCCGCCCCAGCGCCCGTAGGGCCACCCGCGGCCCCGCCTCCTGGAGAGACGGGGCCGCGCGGCGGGACTCACTCGCCGAGCTTGAAGTACGTGCCCTGGTAGCAGCCCGCGAAGGAGCTCAGCCGCGTGGACGTGAGCGACTCCAACGCCGTGACGAGCTTCTGCGTGTCGCTGCCGCCCGAGGTGGCCGGCCACGCGTAGGCATACGCGCCGAGCGACTTGCCGGGGCCGCTGTGGTTCTCCACGGGAATCCCCTCCGGCGCGGTGACGCGCTGCTCGTGATAGCCATTGAGGATGATGCGCTGGATGCGCGCCCCCCGCGCGGCGTTCACCGTCCAGTGGATGGGCTCGTACGAGGAGAGCGTCAGGATGAGCGGCGCCTTCCGTGTCACGTCCACGGTGGCCGCGCCCTCCGGGTGGGTGCCACCGCCGTGGTTGGAGTGCGACTCATAGACGCCCAGCAGGTGCAGCTCGGGCGAGCCCAGGGCCGGCGCGACGTAGGTGGACAGCGTGCCCTGCCCCGGCGTGCAGACGGCCTCATGCTTGACGGGCGAAGGCGGCGGCGGCGGCGGAGGGCACGAGCCCGGCCCGTCCTCCACGGTGAATTGGGTGGCGCGGTAGCACCCGGCGAAGTCCGTCACCTCGTGGGAGGTGAGCCGCTGCAAGCCGGTCATCAGCCCCTGCGTATTGCAGCCCTGGTTGTCATCCGGCCACTTGTACGCGCAGGCGGACAGGTAGTGGCCCACCTCGCTGCGGTTCTCCACGGCGACACCGGCGGGCACGGAGGCCAGGCTCTGCGCGTGGTACCCGTTCAGGATGACGCGCTCGAGCCGAGCGCCGGGCGCCACGTCGAGCGTCCACCGCGTGGGCTCGTAGGAGGAGAGGACCAGCACATGGGGCGTCGTCCGCTTCACGTGCACCGTGGCCTCGCCCGTGGCCGAGTGGTCGCTGCTGCTCTCGTAGATGCCCAGCACCACGAGCTCCGGGCCCCGGGGGTCCGGCTTCGTGTAGCCCGTCACCCGGTAGCCCTGCTCCGTCGGACAGTCCTCGATGCGCAGCACCGGCCGGGACAAGGAGCAGGAGTCGGAGTCGGGCGGAGGCCGGGGCACCGGCTCGCCACAGCCCCCATCCACCGGCTCGTTCGTCGTCGGGTGCGGGAGCTCGGGCGTCACCTCCGACTCCTCCGCCTCCGAGCGCCCATCCGCGGAGACCAGGGTCGATGACTGCCCACAGCCCGTGACCACCAGCGCCACCATCACCGCGAAGCTGAAGCCCTTGAACATCATGGATTCCCCCGTGACGAAGTGCGCCTTCTTATACAGGGGGCGGGCGGGCAGGATGAAGCGTGCTCCGGAGAAGCGTCCGTCACCGTCCACCGCCCGCCGGTAACACGATGGGCCCCGGGGCGTACCGGGAGCGTGACACCTTCGACTTCCGCGCCAGGTCCCCGTCCCCCACCGAGCGGATGGGCACCAAACCCGCCCTTCCATTTGACTTTCCCGGCTCGGGGAACAAGAGATGGGCGCGCGAGTTGGCAACCGGGTTACTTCAGGCTCGTAGCCCACCTACACCCAGGCCTACCTTCATGACGCCCTACCTCCTCCTGTCCCAGACGGGTCAACCCGAGCTTGGCTGGCTCAGCAGCAAGCTGCTCGGCGTGACGCTCAGCTCCGCCGAGTGGGTGCTGTGGATTCTCGTCGTCCTCTCGGTGCTCTCCATCGCCATCATGCTGGAGCGCGCGGTGTACTTCGCCCGCCACCGGCTGCCCGACTCCGAAGCCCTGGCCGTGCGCCTGGCTCGCGGTGACTTCGAGGCGGCGCGCAAGGCGGTGGAAGGCAAGAGCGGCATGGAGGCCGCCGTCGTCCGCGAGGCGCTGGCGTCCACCGCCCAGGGCGCGGACACCGTGGAGCAGGTGATTGCCTCCACCATGGCCCGCGAGCGTCCCCAGTACGAGCGCTTCCTGTCCTTCCTCGGCACGCTGGGCAACAACGCCCCTTTCATCGGCCTGTTCGGCACGGTGCTCGGCATCATCAAGGCCTTCCACGATTTGGGCGCCTCCGCCTCGAAGGGCGCCGCCATCCAGCAGACCGTCATGGCCGGCATCTCCGAGGCGCTCGTCGCCACGGCGGTGGGCTTGGCCGTCGCGATTCCGGCGGTGGTGGCCTTCAACGTCTTCAACCGCCAGCTCAAGACGCTCACCAGCCGCGCCAACGCCCTGGGCTTCGCCCTGGTGGGCAGCCTGCGCGCCGAGCGTCCCGCTGCCGATGCGGCCCCGCGCGCCGCGGAGGTCCGCTAGGCCATGGCGGCGGGCGCCCCGCAGGACAACGACGAGGAAATCACCGGCATCAACGTCACGCCGCTGGTGGACATCGTGTTGGTGCTGCTCATCATCTTCATGGTGACGGCCAACTTCATCGTCCGCGAGACGGTGGAGGTGGACCTGCCCCGCGCGGCCAACGGCGGCGAGACGGTGCAGGGCCTGGTCAACGTGGTGCTCGACAAGGAGGGCAAGCTCTTCTTCGACGGCACCGAGGTGAGCGAGGCGGACCTCACCGCGAAGGTGGCCGAGCAGGTGGCGAAGGACAAGGACACCCGCGCCATCATCAGCGCCGACCAGAGCCTCGCGTATGGCCGGGTGATGCGGCTCATCGACGTGGTGAAGGGCCAGGGCATCGCGAAGTTCGCCCTCAACATCGAGAAGGACGTGGCTCCCGCGGCCACGCCCGCCGCGCCCTGAAGCGAGACGTCAGCCCATGAGCCAGGCGGTCCTCGACAGCTCGTCATTGCCTCCCCGCCGCTCGCAGAACGCGGTGGTCGCCTTCCTGCTCGTGTCGCTGGTGCTGCACGCTGGCGGCTTCTGGATGCTCGCCCGCATCGCGGACCGGCCCCGCCCCGTCGCCCAGCGCCCGGTGGAATTGGTCATGGTGGAGGTGCAGAAGCCGCCCCCGCCGCCGCCTCCCGAGGAGAAGAAGGAGGAGCCCAAGCCGCCTCCGCCCAAGGTGAAGCCGGTGAAGCCTCCGCCCATCAAGGTGGCCGAGGCCCCCAAGCCGCCGCCGCCCGTGGAGGCCCCGCCGCCCCCCAACAACACGCCTCCGCCGGAGCCGCAGGCGAAGCCGCCGCCGCTCGTGGTGGGCATGACGATGTCGTCCACCACCAGCGCCGGCGCCTTCGCCGCGCCCGTGGGCAACACGTCCTATGGCCGGGTGGACCGCACCGCGAAGGACCCCAAGGAGGTGAAGGGGTACTCCGCGCCGAAGTACACGCCCATCTACCAGGTGGACTCCGAGCCCACCGTGGCCTCCGAGGTGAAGATTCCCTACCCGGAGGAGGCCCGCCGCGCCGGCGTCGAGGGCACGGTGACGCTGTCCATCACCATCGACAACGAGGGCAAGGTGGTGGCCGCGAAGATTCTCAACGGCCCGGGCTACGGCCTCAACGAAGCGGCGCGCGACGCAATCAAACGCTTCCGCTTCAAGCCCGCCATCAAGGGCGGCGAGGCCGTCTCCACGGAGATGAAGTACTCGTACACCTTCCTGCTGGACTGAAGCGGCCGCTCCTCCTCTCGGGGAGTGGCCCCGCTCGCGTCCTCACTGCGGCTTCAGCGCCCGGCGCATGATGTCGCGCAGGGCGCGCAGGTCGTCGTCGCCCATCGCGGCGATGGCCTCGGGCGGCTCGGCCATGCGCTCCAGCAGCCGCTCGCGCAGCGCCGCGCCCGCGTCCGTCAGCACCAGCATCTTCACCCGCCGGTCCTGCTCGGAGCTGCGCCGCTCCACCAGCCCCCGCGCCTCCATCCGGTCCACCAGCCCCGTCACGTTGGACGCGTCGCAGGACAGGTAGTTGGCCAGGGTGCTCATCGCCAGCGGGGCCTCGCCGAGCTGCCGCAGCACGTGCGCCTGCACCGGTGACAGCTCGAACTCCGCCGCCAGCGCCGGGAAGTTGCGCATGTGCGCGTGCATCAGCTCGAAGAGGAGCGTCCACGCCTGCCGTGGCAAATCGTGCTCCTCCACCTCCGTGACGGACTCGCCACGTCGTCGCGAGTCCGCCGGCCTCGTCTTCCGCTCCAGATGCTCGCTGCTCATGCCTTCAATGTAATTCCCCACGAGCACCTAAACAATTGACTTCATCAACCTTTGACGATTAATACATTCCGGAGCTTCCAATTTCGGACGCCCTGGCCTATTCGTCCCGGGCCCTGGAGGGCAGGAGGTCGGGTAGCCATGCCGCGGATGAGTCCTATTAGCCCCGGCACGGTGCGCACGGCTGATTTCCTGTCGTTTCCGGGGCACCCGGGTGAGAAGCCCGGACGCTCGCAGTGCAGAGACAACCCGTAGCAAGTCCTTATGGACGTCGTGGGCTCGCGCCGACGCGGGGCCCCTGAGGAGGTAGAGGCGGTATGAGCTCACTTCTGGCGCTGACCCTGGCGGCCACCCTGGCCGCGGCACCGCCGCCCGTTTTGACCCTGGAGGACGCACTCTCCCGGGCCCGCAAAGAGAACCTGGACCTGAAGGTCGCGCAGGCCCGCCTGGAGCAGGCGGACACCGCCTCGCGCAAGGCCTGGGCGGGTTACCTGCCCACCATCACCGCCAGCGGCGTCATCATCCGCAACTCGGATGCCGCCATCATCCCTCCGGGCCCCATCGCCCCGGTGCCCATCACCATCCAGCCGCTGGTGCAGCGCCAGGCGCAGATTGAAATCCGCCAGGCCATCATCGCCCCGCAGCTGTGGGCGGGCATCTCCGCCGCCTACAAGTCCGAGCGCGTGGCGGCGCTGAACGTGGAGCAGGCGCGGCGCGAAATCCTCTTCGGCGTGGCGCAGGCGTACTACGGCGCCGCGGCGCAGGCGAAGGCCGTGAATGTGCAGGAGCGGCTGGTGGAGCTCAACGCGGCGCGCTCCAAGGACACCCGCGTGCGCTTCGAGGCCGGCACGGTGACGCGCGTGGCGCAGCTGCGCGCCGAGCAGGACTTGTCCCGCGCCGAGCAGGACCTCATCCGCGCGCAGAACGCGTACTCCTCCGCCCGGCTGGTGCTCGCCACCCTGCTGGCGTTCGACGACGCCGACTTCGACGTGGCCGCGCCGCCCGAGCCGGAGGTGCCCGTGAAGACAGACGCCGACCAGCTCTACCAGCGCTCGCTCGAGGCGCGCGCGGACGTGGCCGCCTCGCGTGAGACGGTGGAGCTGGCGCGCACCAACAAGAAGGGCGCGTGGCTGGCCTACCTGCCCACGGTGGGCGTCAACGGCGCGTACCGCATCGCCAACTCGGGCGGCTTCACCGGCCAGTCCGACACCTGGCTCATCACCTTCGCGGCGTCCTGGACGCTGTGGGACGGCGGCCTGCGCGAGGCCAACCTCACCGAGGCCTCCGCCCGCATCGCGGAAAGCCTGGCCAACCAACGCAAGGCCGAGCTGACCGCGCGCGAGGACGTGAAGCGCTCGCAGCTGGACCTGGCGAGCGCCCTGGCCAACCGCCTCAAGGCGGAGCAGACGGTGGAGCTGGCGCGCGAGTCCCAGCGCCTCACCGACGTCTCCTTCAAGGCCGGCGTGGCCACCTACCTGGAGGTCGCCGACGCCAACACCGCGCTCACCAGCGCGGAGATTGGCCTCGTCAACGAGCGCCTCCAGTCGGCCCTCGCGGCGCTGCGCCTCTTGCGCTCCGTGGGCGCCTTCGAGGCCCGCGCGCTGGACTCGGACCTGAAGGACCCGAACGCGGTGCCGCCGCACCTCCAGCCGCTGCCGGGGCAGACGATGCCGCAGCAGATGGAGCAGCCCGCGCAGCCGCAGTCGGAGCAGCCCGCGCAGCAGCAGCCGGCGCCCCAGCAGTAATCGTCGGGCTCCAAGGCCCCGGCGCCCATTCCCGGGCGCCGGGCCGCCTGCCCTGGAGCGCGGGTGGCGAGCGGCGCTTGTGAGCGCCCACCACCAGCCCCACCCTCGGGGGAGAGGCATCCACCCTTTCCCGAGGAGGACGTCATGGCGGACGGACAGTGGGGGAACTGCAAGGGCTGCAAGTACTTCGACAGCCACCATCCCCAGCCGGGCGGCGACGAGACGAGCCGCTGCATGCAGCCGGAGCTGGCGGAGTTCGAGCTCGAGGTCTCCGGCAACAGCGGCTGCAACGCCTGGGAGGCCCGCGCGGGCATCGCCGGCACGGCGACGCCCTACCAGGAGCCCGCGCCCTCCGTGCACTGACGGCCGCCGACTTCAGCCGCTGGACGCCTCGCGCGCGAGCGGCACCGACGCCACGCTGGGGCCGGTGCGGTAGTAGATGCGCTCCATGAGCCTGCGCTGGTGGACGAGCGGCTTGTCGTACTTGTCCAGCCGCATGCCCTTGTGGCTGTAGGGCGTGTCCGCGACGGTGGGGATGAAGCGCGCGTCATCGCGCACCTCCCACCACGTCAGCGCGGCGGCCGCGCGGGCCGCCACGGGCAGCAGCGGGCGCATCGCGGGCACCACGCACTTGAGGAACGAGAAGGCGTGCAGGCGCGTGGTGGTCGCCGTCTCCGGCACGAAGAAGATGTTGGCGCGGGTGATGAACGGCCGCTGCTTGCCCGTGGGCGACACCCAACTCACGGTGTACTGGCTGCGCACCGGGTCGAAGCGCGTCACCCAGTCGTTCTGGAAGAAGTCCCCGTCGCGCACGCCGAGCAGCTTCATGAGGGGCGCGGCCCGCTGGGGCGCGCGGTAGTGCACCTCGGTGCGGTCATCGAAGTTGTGCGCCTCGAACTCCACCTGGTCCGCGCGCGGGTCGTCCCAGCCCAGGCGGGTGTGGACGTAGGGCGTGTGCTCGTCCTCGCTGAAGTTGTCGAGAGACACGTGCAGCGGCGCCTCGAACACCTGCGAGAAGGCCCCGCCGTACACGTACTCGTCGGCATCCACCTCCATGTCCGGCATGGCGGACAGCGGGGTGTCCCGCTCGGCCAGCCAGAGGTAGTCGTGGCGCTCCACCACCTGGAAGCTGCTCGCGTCGCAGTGGCGCAACTCGGGCTGGCTGGGGTTGGCGCCCCTGCCCTCCGCGTCGAAGCGCCAGCCGTGGTACGGGCACTGGAGCCGCCCGTCCGCGCGCACCTGCCCCTTCGACAGGGGCGCGAAGCGGTGGGGACAGGCGTCCGCGAGCGCGGCGGGCTTCCCCGATGCGTCGCGGAAGAGGGCGTAGGCACGGCCAGCCACCTCCACGCGCACGGGCTTCTTGCCGAGCGAGCGGGCGGGGAGCACGGGATGGAAGTGACGGATGACGTCGGGCGTGGGCACCATGACGCCCCAAGTATAGCGGCGTGCGTCAACCCTGGGCGCGCCTGATCTATGATGGTGTCCCGTGGACGCTTCGCCCTCCCTCCTGCGCCGCCTCCGGGTGCCCGCCCTGCTCTTCGCCGTGACGGCCCTGGTCGTCGCCACCACGGCGTTGCACGTGCAGGGCCTGCTGCCCGCGCGGGTGCCTGCGGCGGCGGAGCCCTTCCACTACAGCGGCTATGAGCAGGTGCTGCGGCACGTGCGGTCGGACGGCGACGTGGACTTCGCGTCGGTGGGCCGCGAGCGAAAGGTGCTGGACGGCTTCGTCGAGTCGCTGGCCTCCTTCTCACCCCACAACCGGCCGGACGTCTTCCCCACGTCCGAGGACGCGCTCGCCTATTGGCTCAACGCCTACAACGCGCTCGTCCTCCAGCAGGTGGTGGACGGCTACCCGTATCTGGAGAGCGTCCGCCAGCCCTGGCTGGGGCGCTTCTTCTGGGGCCGCGCCTGGCCGGTGGGTGGCGAACGGCTGACGCTGTGGGCGCTGGAGAACCGCGTACTGCACGCCGAGTTCGCCGACCCGCGCATCCACTTCGCCCTCTTCCAGGGTGCGCGCGGCGGCCCCCGGCTGGACGGCTCCCACTTCCAGCCGGAGTACCTGGACGCGCAGCTCAACGACGCCAGCCGCCGCTTCATGGCCGACCAGCACCACGTGGAGCTGGACGGCGACACCGTCCACCTGGCGCGCCTGTTCGACACGCACCGCGACGACTTCCTCCGCGCGCTGCCGGAGGGGAGAGGCGGCAACGTGCTCCAGTTCGTCTGGGCCTTCCTGCCAGACACCTGCGAGGAGCGGCCCGGCTGCGCCACGCGAGGCGATTTGGACCGCGCCTGCGGCCCCCGGCTGGACCGCTGCCACATCGTCTACACGCCGGAGGACTGGACGCTCCCGGACGCCGCCGCCCGCGAGCCCCGGCCCTGAGGCGTCACGCGGGCAGCCGCTCGCGAGGCCCCGGACGTGGCGGCTCCTCCCTGTCGCGGTGCACCTGCTTCACCACCTCGGTGCCGCTGCGCTGGAGCAGCCACTTCTCCAGGCCCACCACCGGCAGCACCACCGCCCCCAGCAGCACGGACAGGCCGATGGCCTCCAGCGACAGCGGCGCGCTCCCGAACACCCGCTGCATGAAGGGCGCGTACATGAAGGCCACCTGCAGAAGCACCAGCACGCCGATGCCCACGAAGATGGTGCGGTTGCTGAAGAGGCCCACCTTCCGCAGCGAGCCGGTGAGGGTGCGGCACATCAGCATGTAGAAGATTTGAAAGCTGATGACGGTGTTGACGGCCATCGTCTGGGCCTCGGCCAGCGCCATCGCGTGGCCCGTGCGCGGCAGCTCGCGCCGGTACTCCCAGAGGAACAGGCCGATGGCGCCCGCGGCCATCACCAGCGCCACCAGGCCGGTGCGCCTCACCACGAAGCGGCTGAGCACCGGGGCGTCCGGGTCTCTCGGGGAGCGGCGCATGATGTCCGACTCCTTCGCCTCGAAGGCCAGCGGCAGCGCCAGCGACACGGTGGCCACCAGGTTTATCCAGAGCAGCTGCGTGGGGAGCATGGCCATCAGCGGCACCCGGTGCCCACCGATGTCGTGGATGGGGAAGAAGGCCACGCCGAACAGGAGGATGAGCGCCAGGCCCAGGTTGGTGGGCAGCACGAAGGCCAGGGACTTGATGAGGTTGTCGTAGACGCGCCGCCCCTCCTCCACCGCCGCGGCGATGGAGGCGAAGTTGTCGTCCGTGAGCACGATGTCCGCCGCTTCCTTGGACACCGCCGTGCCCGTAATCCCCATGGCCACGCCGATGTTGGCCTGCTTGAGCGCGGGCGCGTCATTCACTCCGTCCCCCGTCATGGCCACCACGTGCCGCTTCGCCTGGAGCGCCCGCACCAGCCGCAGCTTGTGCTCGGGCGCCACGCGCGCGAAGACGTTCGTCTCCACGGCCACCTCGGGCAGCTGCGCGTCGTCGATGGTGGCCAGCCGCGCGCCGGTGATGCCCGGGGTGCCCTCCTTCAGGAGGCCGAGCTGCACGCCGATGGCCTCCGCCGTCGCCGGGTGGTCGCCCGTAATCATCTTCACGACGATGCCCGCCTCGTGGCACGCCCGCACCGCGGCGATGGCCTCCTCGCGCGGCGGGTCAATCATTCCCTCCAGCCCGAGCAGCCGCAGCTCACAGGCCACGTCCTGCTCGGAGAGGCCCGCGTGTGAGGCGGGCATGTCGCGGCCCGCCACCGCGAGCACGCGCATGCCCTGCCGCGCCATCCGCTCCACCTCCGCCAGGACCGCCTCGGGAGTGGCGCCGTCAGGCGAAGCGCAGCAGCCCAGCACCACCTCCGGCGCGCCCTTGAGGAGGATGCGCCGGCGCTCCGGCCCGTCGTCGTGCAGGGTGGCCATGAACTGGTGCTCGGACTCGAAGGGGATGGCGTCCAGGCGCGCGTACTTCGTGCGCGCCTCGTCCACGCGCAGGCCGGCCTTCTCCGCCGCCACCACCAGCGCGCCCTCGGTGGGGTCGCCCGTCATCTCCCACCGCCCGCCCCGCCCCTGGAGCGCGGCGTCGTTGCACAGCGCGCCGGCCAGCAGCAGCTCGCGCACGTCGTCGGGCAGCGCGCCCAGGGGCTGGCCGTCCTGGCGCAGCTCGCCAGTGGGCGCGTAGCCCACACCGCTGAGCGAGTAGCGGCCCGACGGCGTCCACAGCGCCTGCACCGTCATCTCATTGCGCGTGAGGGTGCCCGTCTTGTCCGAGCAGATGACGGTGGTGCTCCCCAGCGTCTCCACCGCGGGCAGCTTGCGGATGACGGCGCGCCGGGCCGCCATGCGTTGCACGCCGATGGCCAGGGCAATGGTGACGATGGCGGGCAGGCCCTCCGGAATCGCGGCCACCGCCAGGGTAATCGCCACCACCACGGCCTCGCTGACCTCGTAGCCGCGCCACAGCCCCACGCCCAGCAGCACCACGGACACGGCGAGGATGCCCACGGTGATGTACTTGCCGATGACGGCCAGCGCCTTCGTCAGCGGCGTCTGGAGGTCCGCGGCCTGGCTCAGCAGCGTGGAGATGCGGCCCAGCTCCGTGGCATGGCCGGTGGCCACCACCACCGCGGAGCCCGTGCCGGACGTCACCAGCGTGCCGCCGAAGACGAGGCTCGTCCGGTCTCCCAGCTCCGCCGCCTCCTCCACCTGGGCCACGTGCTTCTGCGCCGGTACCGACTCGCCCGTGAGCGCGGCCTCCTCCACCTGGAGGTTGCGCGACGCGAGCAGCCGCATGTCCGCGGGCACCTTGTCACCCGACGCCAGCTCCACCACGTCCCCGGGCACCAGCTGCGCGGCCGGCACCGACTGCTTCTGCCCCCCGCGCAGCACGGTGGCGCTCTCCGGCACCATGAGACTGAGAGCCTCGATGGCCTTGCCCGCGCGGTACTCCTGCACGAAGCCGATGAAGGTGTTGAGCACCACCACGGCCGCCACCACCAGGCCGTCCGTCACCTTGCCCATGGCGATGGCCAGCACCGCGGAGGCGATGAGCACCCAGATGAAGGGGCTGTTCACCTGCCGCCAGAGCAGCTTCAGCGGCCCCTCGCCCTTCTGGCGCTGGATGACGTTGGGGCCGAAGCGCGCCAGCCGCTCGCGTGCCTGCCCTTCAGTCAGGCCCCGCGGACTGCTCTCCACCTGGGACAGCACCGCGTCAGGGGGCAGGGCATGCCACGGGGACGCCTGGGTAGCGGGCGGCCCGGCGGGCGGCGGCGTGCGCACCAGGGTGCTGGCAGGGGGCGGGTCGTGCATGGGGCGGCTCCTCCTCGACCAATCTGGTGATGGTGGCCGCCAGTTCCATCTCAAGGGGGAAGCTCGGCGGCTGGAACCTCCCGCCCGGGCCGGGAGCGGGCGCGGTGGACATTGAGGTGCCCTCACGCGCCGCCCCGCCGATTCCGCATCTCAGGTGCCAATGCAACTGGCACCACGAATGAACCCTGGCCTCGCGGACGACTCGTCCAGGAGGAGCTGCTGTTCCTGAAGTTCGCGCCGTAGCCGGAGGGTGACCCAGCGCCGTGAGTCCCGCGGGGACACGCCCCTCGGCGGGCGTGTCCTCGCGACACGGCTCACGGTGCTACGGCCACAGGTTCTGCCACTCGGTGAAGAACTGCGCGTCCCGGATGACACAGGCGTGCGGGTCCGTGGGGCACAGGCCGGTGGAGCTGGTGATGCGGCTCCACTGCGCGTTCATCCGCTCCGGGGCCCAGTGCCTGGGCGCATCCGGGTCGCAGAGGTCCAGGGTGTAGCCGGTGCCCGTCTGGCCGCGCGCGATGAGGCCGCGGTACGTGTCGGCGCCCGTGGGCGTGGTGAACGGCGGCAGCGTCCAGCTCGCGGCGGGCCCCGGGTTGCCGAGCGCGTCGCAGGGCGAGGCGAGCATGACCACGCGGCGCACGCCGTAGTCCTTGCCGATGACGCCCGCGTGGCCACCGCCCTGCGAGTGCCCGGAGACGATGACCTTCGCCGGGTTGAGGCGGCACAACAGCGGGATGCAGGAGGGATTCATGAGGAAGCTGCCCCAGCCGCCAGTCGGGTCCCCCGTGTCACGCAGATACACGAGCAACCGGGTGAGCCGGGGGATGATGGCGTCCTCCCGGTTCATCGTGGTCACCGCGCTGCCGGGCTGGACGTCGCCGGTGATGAGGGTGCGGCGGGTGGGGAGGAAGCAGCCATCATTGCTCCCGCAGAGCATGCCGATGGCCGGCGAGTTCTGGTACGTGAGCCCGATGACGCGGTAGCCCTTGGAGCTGGCACTCGCATAGATGCTGTGGTCGGCATCCGCGTAGTTGCCGCTGAGCGAGTTCTCCGGCTTGCCACCCGTGCCGGGCAGGAAGACGACGAGCTCCGCCTTCGTCGGAACCGCAGGGCGGATGACGACGTGCGGGTCCGGGTAGTTGCCCGAGCCCGGCGTCCCCGCTTCCGCAGGAGTGACGAAGCGACAGATGGCCCCCGTGGGGCCGGTGCAGGTCGTCACGCCCTGCTGCACACTCTCCACGGGTGGAGCCGTCCCCGACTCCACGGCGGGCTCGGCTCCGCAGCCCATGGCCAGTCCCAGCCCCAGCGCAATCGGGGCACACCACCGCATCCACGTCCTCGGCTTGCTCAAGCAGCTGCCTCCTCGATGGCCAGCCGGCTCACTCCCGCTGGCGACGGCCGCTCCCACGGAGCGCCACGTCCTTCAACACGGCCCGTGAAAAATGGTTGCGGGGTCCTTTGAACTTTCGGTCCAGGAGGGGGTCGAGCAGGCCCCTCAGCCACACTCCGCGCGTCTCCGGACGCTGCATCCGTGGGTGGTACGCTCGCGTCGAGCGGCGGCGGCGTCCGCGGACCCGGTCGTCCCGCACATCCCCGGAGAGACAACATGTCGGCTCGCATCGTCGTCACCCATTCCACCGCGATGGATGAGGCCAGCGCCGCGCGAGAGCTCGTCACGCAACTGCGTCAGCAGGCCGCTGGCGCGCGAGTGCGGGGCGGGTTCGTCTACTGCACCGTCGGCATCCAGACGCCGGCACTCCAGAAGGCGCTCGTCGAGCAGCTCCCCGGAGTGCCCTTCGTCGGCGCGACGTCGTGCCTGGGGGTCGGTTCGGCGGAGGGCTTTCGCACCGAGCGAATCGTGAGCGCGCTCTGGCTCGTTGGAGAAGGCTTCCGCTTCGGCGTGAGTGCCCTGGCTCGCAACGGCGATGTCCGCGGCCAGGGCCGGGAGCTCGCCAGCAACGCGCTGAAGGATGGCCACATCCCGCCCGAGGCGGCGCGCTTCGCCATCGTTCACGCGACACCGGGCAGCGAGGAGTCGCTGCTCGCCGGGCTCTACGACGTGCTGCCGAAGCGCACGCTCCTGGTCGGAGGGAGCGCGGCCGACAATGACATCACCGGACAGTGGTCCGTCTGGTCTTCAGCGGGAGTCCACCGGACGGGCGCGGTGCTCGCCGTGTGTGACTGGCCCTGGCGGCTCACGGCCATGTGCCAGGGCGGCTATCTCGTCACGCGTCACCGCGGCGTCGTCACCCGGGCGAGCGGACGCACCGTGTACACCATCGACGGGCGGCCGGCGGCCGAGGTCTACAACGAGTGGCTCGGCGGCACGCTGAAGCCGTTCCTCCAGACGGGTGGCACGGTGCTGGGCAACACGACGCTCTGTCCGCTCGGCGTGCCCCGGACCATGGACGGCCTCGAGACGCACGTCGTCGTGCATCCGGAGAAGGTCCTCCTGCCCGAGCGCGCGCTGACGCTCTTCGCCGACGTGAAGGAAGGTGAGCAGCTCGTCCTGATGCGCAGCACGGAAGGGGCGCTCGTGAAGCAGAGCGGACAGCTCGCGGAGTGGGCACTGGGCAGCTCGGGGCTCACCCCGGACAAGCTCGCCGGCGCGCTTCTCGTCTACTGCGCGGGCTGCATGCTCACCATCCAGAAGCAGGTCCCCGACATGCTGCGGGACTTCCAGCGTACGGTGGGCCAGACGCCATTCGTCTCCGTCTTCACCTTTGGCGAGCAGGGCTGCGTGATGCCGCAGCGACCGGAGCACGGCAACCTGATGACCAGCCTGCTGCTCCTGGGCAACAGCTGAAACGCCGGACGAACAGGCGTCAATTCCGGCCACGCCGGGGGTGCGGGTGCCCTGGGGCCCCAGTGGTTTGAGGTCCCCATTCACGGTAAGCAAGGGACGCCTGGGCCCCGGCCCGAGGGAGGACCTCCACCATGACCGACCCCCACTCCATCGCCGCTGGCTTCGTCACCCACGAAGTCACCAACCAGCCCCCGCCGCTCGTCTACGACGCCTGGAAGACGGACACCGTCCTGCGCGAAGTCGTGGCCCGTGAGGGCGGCGGCTGGGCCGAGGCCGACCTGGCGAAGTACGGCCCCCTGGTGGGCGGGGAGATGCAGCAACTGGCGGTGCTGGCCAACGAGAACAAGCCGAAGTTCCGCCCGTTCGACCGCTATGGCCACCGCCGCGACGAGGTGGAGTTCCATCCCGCCTACCACCAGCTGATGGAGCTGGGCATGGCCCACGGCGTGTCCGGCTTCGCGTGGCGCAACGAAGCGAAGCCCGGGGCCCACGTGGCCCGCATGGCCCTCTTCTATCTGCACAACCAGGCCGACCAGGGCACCAGCTGCCCGCTCACCATGACGTATGCCTGCGTGCCCGCGCTGCGCCACCAGCCGGAGCTGGCGCGCGAGTGGGTGCCGCGCGTGGCCTCCGCCACCTATGACAGCCGCTTCATCCCCGCGTCCCAGAAGACGGGCAACACCGTCGGCATGGGCATGACGGAGAAGCAGGGCGGCTCCGACGTGCGCACCAACACCACGCGCGCCCAGCCGATGGGCAGCGCGCGCGGACCCGGGCAGCCCTACGCGCTCGTGGGCCACAAGTGGTTCTTCTCCGCGCCGATGAGTGACGCGTTCCTCGTGCTCGCGCAAGCCGAGGGCGGCATCTCCTGCTTCCTGATGCCGCGCTTCACGCCGGACGGTGAGCTGAACGCCATCCGCATCCAGCGGCTCAAGGACAAGCTGGGCGACTGGAGCAACGCCTCCTCTGAGGTGGAGCTGCACGGCGCCTTCGCGTGGATGGTGGGCGAGGAGGGACGCGGCGTGGCCACCATCCTGGAGATGGTCGCGATGACGCGGCAGGACTGCATGATTGGCTCCAGCGGGCAGATGCGACAGGCGCTGGTGCAGGCCCTGCACCACACCCGGCACCGCACCGCGTTCGGCAAGCGACTCGTGGACCAGCCGCTGATGCGCAACGTGCTCGCGGACCTGGCGCTGGAGTCCGAGGCCCACCTGACGCTCACCGCGCGCGTGTCCCGCGCCGTGGACGCCAGCCCCCGCGACGCGAAGGAGGCCGCCTTCGCGCGCATCGCCACCGCCGTGGGCAAGTACTGGGTCTGCAAGCGCACGCCCGTCTTCGTCAACGAGGCACAGGAGTGCCTGGGCGGCGCGGGCTACGTCGAGGAGGCCAACCTGGCGCGCCTCTACCGCCAGGCGCCGCTCAACTCCATCTGGGAGGGCAGCGGCAACATCCAGTGCCTGGACGTGCTGCGCGCGGCCTCGCGCGAGCCGGCCAGCCGTGAGGCGCTCTTCGCGGAATTGCTCGCGGCGCAGGGTGGGCACGCGGCGTACGACGCGGCGACGGCGCGCCTGCACAAGGAGCTGGCCAACACGGACTCCATGGAGACGCGCTCGCGCTTCATCGTCGAGGGGCTCGCCGTCGCGCTCCAGGCGTCGCTGCTCATCCGCGCGGGCAACACCGCCGTGTCGGACGCCTTCTGCGAGTCGCGCCTGGGCGGCGCCCATGGACAGACGTTCGGCACGCTGCCCGCGCACGCGCCGATGCAGGCCCTCATCGAGCGCGCCTTCAACGCGGAGGCGGCGTGATGTGGACGCTCGATGAAGTGCTCACGACGGCGGCGCGGAAGTACGGCCCCCGCGAGGCGCTCGTCACCACGGGCCGGCGCGTCACCTTCGCCGAGCTCGACGCGGCCGTCACCCGGATGGCCGGCCACCTGCAGACGTACGGCGTGGGGCCGGGCGACAAGGTCGCCGTCTTCGGCCGCAACACCATCTCGTGGGTGGTGGGTTTCCTGGCGACGCTGCGGCTGGGGGGCACGACGGTGCCCCTCAACCACAAGCTCGCTCCGCCGGAGCTGGCCTTCATCCTGGGGCACAGCGAGAGCAAGGTGCTGCTCGCCGACAAGGACCTGGCCGCGAGCGTGCCCGACAGCAGCCGTGAGAAGTGCCGCGTCCTGCTGCTCGGCGGGGATGACACGCTCGACGGTGTGACGCTGTTCGGGGCTCCGGCGCCCGCGACGCGCCCTTCGCGGGCCTGTGCCCCCGGCGACGTCGCGGAGATTCTCTACACGTCGGGCACGACGGGGCTGCCCAAGGGCTGCCTGCACTCGCACGCCAACGTCATGTTCGCGGGCATCGCCAGCAGCCTGGCCTATGGCCTGGACCCCACCGACCGCGTCCTGCTGGCGATGCCGGTGTGGCACAGCTTCCCGCTCAACAACCTGCTGCTGGGCAGCCTCTACGTCGGCGCCACGGTGGTGATGATGCCGGAGTACCACCCGCTCGGCATGCTGGAGACGATTCAGCGCGAGCGGTGCACGCTGTTCTTCGGCGCCCCGGTGGCCTTCCTCATGCCCATGCGCGTCGTGCCGGACTTCGACCGGTACGACCTCAGCAGCGTGCGGACCTTCCTGTATGGCGGCGGCCCCATCGACGCGGACACGTCGCGCCTGCTCGCGAAGCGCTACCGCACCGAGCGCTTCTTCCAGATTTTCGGCATGACGGAGACGGGCCCCACGGGCACGTTGCTGCGGCCGGAGGAGCAGGTGGCCAAGGCGGGCTCCATCGGCCGGTATGCCGTCAGCGGCTGCGACGTGAAGGTGATGCGCGACACCGAGACGGAGGCGAAGCCGGGCGAGGTGGGCGAAATCTGGATGCGGTGCCAGTCGATGATGCTGGGCTACCACCGCGACCCGGAGGCCACGGCCGCCGCGTTCCATGACGGCTGGTACCGCACGGGGGACGTCGCCCGCATCGACGCGGACGGCTACCTGTTCATCGTCGACCGGCTGAAGGACATGATCATCACCGGCGGGGAGAACGTTTATTCGAAGGAAGTGGAGGACGCGCTCGCCAGCCATCCGGACCTCATCGAGTCGGCGGTCATCGGCCTTCCGCACACGGACTGGGGCGAGACGGTCGCCGCCGTCCTCGTCCTGAAGCCGGGCGCCACCTTCGACGAGAACAGCCTGCGCGCCCACTGCGAGGCCCGCCTGGCGCGGTACAAGTCGCCGCGCGTCTTCCACGTGGCGGACACCCTGCCCCGCACGCCCTCGGGCAAGGTCATCAAGGTGGAGCTGCGCAAGAAGTACGCGCGGGCGTGAGCGTGCAGAAGTCCACGGCCCTCCCCCGTGCCGCCAGCGGGTGATTGCCGAAGCTTCCGGCGGCGGGGACACTACCGCCGCCATGCGCAAGCTCCTGCTGACCCTCCTCTTCGCTTCGCTCCCGCTCGCCCTCACCGCCTGTGGTGATGACGAGGACAAGACGCCCATCGACGCGACGCCCGAGTCCTGGACCTGGGTGGACGTCCCCGGCACCGAGTGCGGCAACGGCGAGCAGACGGGCATCGCGGTCAACCCCAACGAGGCGAGCACGGACCTCTACCTCTACCTGCAGGGAGGCGGCGCCTGCTGGGACGAGCGGACGTGCTTCGTCCTGCGCAGCGCCAGCAACCTGACCACGGGCTACCAGGCGGCCCAGTTCCAGACCGACAGCACCCGCAACGCGTACATGTTCGACCGGGCGGAGCCGACAAACCCCTTCCGGGACATGTCCTACGTCTTCGTCCCCTACTGCACGGGCGACGTCCACGGGGGCAACGCAGTGCAGACCTACGGCACGCAGCAGGTGCACCACAAGGGCGCCAGCAACGTGGAGGCGTGGCTCCCCCGGCTCGTCTCCACCTTCCCGAACGTGAAGCGCGTGTTCCTCGCGGGCAGCAGCGCGGGTGCGTTCGGCGCGCAGTTGAACTACGAGCGCGTCGCCGCCGCGTTCCCCACGGCCGAGGTGCACGTCCTCGCCGACTCGGGGCAGATGGTGACGCCCGCGGGCACGCTCCTCGACACGTGGCTCACGAACTGGGGCGTGACGATTCCCGCCTCGTGCACCAACTGCGGGACGGACTTCACTCGCTTCCCCGCGTACCTGGCGGACACCTATCCGGAGTCGCGCTTCGGGCTGCTCGCGTGGAGCCGGGACGGCGTGCTCAGCAACTTCTTCGGCTACTCCGCCGCGGACTTCGAGACGCGGACGCTCCAGCTGCTCACGGCGTCGTACGACGGGAAGGACAACGCGAGGTACTTCCTGAAGCGCGGGACGCAGCACACCTTCCTGGGCAGCCTGGACACCACGACCAGCACCACCGGGGTGGCGCTCGAGGACTGGGTCTCCCAGTGGGTAGAGGGCAATGCCGCCTGGAGCAACGTGCTGGAGCCTTGAGCGACGGCGTCGTCAGGTGCCATCCATACACTTCGTGACGGGCCAGGGTGTCCCCGGGTCCGTACGCGGAGATGCGCCTTCATGGAACTCGACCAGGACACCCGACAGGCTGAAGTGCGCAGACGCGTTACCGCGTGGGCCCGGCGGCCCGACACCGAGGAGCTCGTCCCGGAAGTCACGCGGAGCCTCCAGGAGCCCATCGTCTCCCAGGAGCAGCCGGACACCCCGTCCGACACGGCGTGACCCCGCCTTCCCATGGGCCCCCAGTCCTGGCATTGAGGACTTGAGCCTGACGTAGCGTCAGGGTTCATCCTGGAAGCCAGGACGGGAGGACACGGGATGCGAATCGGGGAGCTCGCCAGGCATGCCGGGCTGACGGTGCGGACGCTGCACCACTACGACGCCATCGGTCTGCTCACGCCCTCGACCCGCTCCGAGGGTGGTTACCGGCTCTACGGGCCGGAGGACATCGCACGGCTGCACGCCATCCAGGCGATGCGCCAGCTGGGCCTGTCGCTGGAGGACATCGGCCGGCTGCTGGACGACGGTGGCGGCACCACCCTGCCCGTCATCGTGGAGCAGCAGCTGCGAGCCATCGACGTGCAGATAGAGCAGGCCGAGAAGCTGCGTGCGCGGCTGGGCATGCTCCAGGCCAAGCTGGCGACCGGAAGCGTGCCGGACATGGACGACTGGCTCGCCACCATCCGGATGATGACCACCTGCGACAAGTACTTCAGCGCCGACGAGCTGAAGACCATCTTCGGCAACTGGCGGCGCATCTACACCGACTGGGCGGCGCTCATCACCGACGTGCGGCGGACCATGAAGGCCGGCGTTCCAGCGGACAGCCTGGAGGTGCAGCCCCTCGCGCACCGCTGGATGACGCTGATGGGCATCTGGATGGATGGGAACCTCGACCTCATCTACCGGTGGGGCGAGATGTACAGGCGCGAGCCGTCGGCGCTGACCGGCAAGGGGCCCGACCTGGGCATGGTGGCGTACATGGACCGGGCCATCCAGCTGCGCATGGCCGCGCTCGGACGGCACCTGAGCATCGACGAGCTGCTACGCCTGAAGCAGGTGCCGCCCGAGGCCTGGGACACGCTGGCGGGCTCCGCGGCGGAGCTGATGCGACAGGGCGTGGCACCCGGCGCCTCCCGGGCGCGAGCGCTCGGGAAGCAGTGGCTGGGCCTGCTGGAGCGCGTGGCGGACCATGACGCCGTGCTGTTCGACAAGCTGCTGGCGGCCTACTGCCAGGAGCCGCTGGTGGCCGCCGCGTCGGTGCGCGAAGAGGCGGTGCGGCAGTACCTGCAGCGCACGGTGCAATCCGTGCTTGACCCTATCGCAGCGTGAGGCTGGAGGCTCCGTTCCCAAGGAGTCAGAGACACCATGACTACGAATCCAAGCGGCCCGCCACGCGCCGGCCTGTTTCAAGACCGCAACTTCAAGTGGATGCTGAGCGGCAGCATCATCTCGATGCTGGGCGACCAGTTCACCATCATCGCCCTGCCGTGGCTGGTGCTGATGATGACCGGCGACACGCTGGTGCTGGGCCTGGTGCTCGGGGTGATGAGCGTGCCCCGCGCGGTGTTCATGCTGGTAGGCGGCGCTGTGGTGGACCGGTACTCGCCCAAGCGGGTGCTGATGTGGACCAAGCATGTGAGCACGGTGCTGCTCCTGGCCCTGGCCGCGCTGGTCTTCACCGGAAACATCTCGACGGGCTCGCTCTCCCTGCTCGCGTTCGGCCTCGGCCTGGCCATGGCCTTCAGCATTCCGTCGGGCACGTCCCTGCTGCCGCACGTGATTCCGGTCCAGCAGCTCCAGGCCGCCAACGGCATCGTGCTGGGCCTGCGTCAGCTCTCCATGTTCGCGGGCCCCCTGCTGGCCGGTGGGCTCATCGCCGCGTTCGGTGATGGCCACAGCGAGCGCGTGTCGGACACGCGGGGATTGGGCATCGCCTTCCTGTTCGATGCGGTGAGCTTCGCCGTGTCGGCGTGGACGCTGTCGCGGGTGAGGACCCTCGCTCCGGCGGACCGCACCGGGGCCCCGGCAGGTCAGGCGGTATGGCAGTCGGTGATGCAGGGCCTGAAGTGGTGCTGGAACGACCGGGACCTGCGCACGTGCTTCCTCTACTGGTCGGCCGTCGCGCTGCTGATTACAGGGCCCATCCAGATTGCGCTGCCGGTGCTCGCGAGCCGGCTGCCCGGCTCGAGCGCGGCGGGGTTCGGCCTGCTGATGGGCGCGCACGGCGCGGGCACGCTGCTGGGGATGGGCGTCGCCGGCGCACGGCCCGGCATGCGGGCCCGCAACCTGGGCACCACGCTGCTGCTGGTGGACGGAGTGGTGGGCCTGCTCTTCATCCCCATGGGGCTGGTCACCGCGCTGTGGCAGGGCGCCTCGCTGCTGCTGGCCATCGGCCTGCTGAGCGGGTTCATGCACGTGGCCGTCTTCACGTGGATTCAGCGCCGCGTGCCGCCCGCCATGCTGGGCCGCGCGATGAGCATCTTCATGTTCATCTTCATGGGACTGGCGCCCATCTCCGCCGCGGTGACGGGCTGGCTGATGCGGGGCGTGACGCTGGAGCAGGTGTTCGCCGTCAGCGGAGGCTGCCTCGTGGCGGTGGTGGTGGTGGCGATGGCCACCTCGCGCATCCGCGACATCTCGGAGGCGCCCACGCCCGCCGCCGGGAGCTGAGCCGGGCCGCGCGGGGGCGGGGTCTTCATTTCACGCGTCCGCCGGCTTCCCCTCCGAGGACACGCGCCGGAGCAATTCGGCCGTGGGCCGGTCCGCGGGGAAGAAGGACTCGATGGCGAGCTCGGACAGGGTGATGTCCACGGGCGTGCCGAACACCGTCGTCGTGCTGAAGAGCGACAGCAGCCCGAAACGCGTGTGCAGGCGCAGGGGCACGACGACGCTCACCGGCTCATGCGCGCCGTGTCCCTTCGGCCAGGTGCCCCCGCCAGGAGGGGGCATGGCGCGCAATTCCTCATGGAGCGCGGCGAGCCGCTCGTCCGCGGTGACGTCCACCTGCCGGTGCAGCCGGCCCAGCACGTGGTTGCGCCACTGCGCGAGGTTGGCGATGTGCGGCGCCAGGCCTTCCGGGTGAAGGCTGAGCCGCAGCACGTTGACGGGAGGCTGGAGCAGCTCGGGTGAGACGCCCTCCAGGAGGAGCCCCACCGCGCTGTTGGCGGCCACCAGCGTCCAGTATCGGTCCACGGCCAGGGCGGGATACGGCTCGTGGCCGGTGAGCACCAGGTCCACCGCTTCGCGCGCGGCGTCGAGCTCGGGCTGGTCCAGGCCGGTCTCCGAATAGACGGGGGCGAAGCCTCCGGCGACGAGCAGCGCGTTGCGCTCGCGCAGGGGGATGTCGAGCTCCTCCGCGAGGTGCAGCAGCATCTCCCGGCTCGGCTTGCTCCGGCCGGTCTCCATGAAGCTGACGTGGCGGGCGGACACCTCCGCGCGCAGCGCCAGGTCGAGCTGGCTGAGGCTCCGGCGCTGGCGCCAGGTGCGCAGCAGCTCTCCGACAGGACGGCTCTGGGTCATCATGTCCGGAAACATAGAAGCGCGGGGTAGGGCCTCCAATTACCTCGGACGTAATTGAGACCGGACAGCGGGAAGCGCAATTTGGGTTCATCACGACGGCGGAACACGAATCGCCGCCGCTCGTGCCTACCCGCATTGCGAGGACCCGCACATGACTGCTCTCTCTTCTTCCAAGTCCCTGCTCGGCCGCACCCTGCTCCTGGATGGTGTCGTCAGCGGTGCCACCGGCGCACTGATGTTCCTGGCGGCCTCACCGCTGGCGTCCCTGCTGGGCCTGCACGAGCGCCTCTTGCGCGTGGCCGGCTTCAGCCTGCTGCCCTTCGCCGCGCTGCTGGTGTTCCTCGCGGTGCGGCCCACGGTGTCCAAGCCGCTCGTCTGGGGCATCCTCGTGGTCAACGTGCTGTGGGCCGTGGACAGCTTGCTGCTGCTCACGACGGATTGGGTGGCACCCACCACGCTGGGCTACGCCTTTACCGTGTTCCAGGCCGTGGCCGTCGCGGGCTTCGCCGGGCTCCAGTACTTCGGCCTGCGCGGCGCGAGCACGGTGGTGCACGCCTGAGATGACGTGGGCCCAGGAAGAAGGCGGCGCCCCCGTGAGGGAAAGCGCCGCCTCGTGAGTCGACGGATGCCCTGGCGGACTACCCGGCCAGCAGCGCCGCGCCGATGATGCCGCTGTCGTCGCCCAGCTCGGACTCGGTGATGAGCAGGCCCTCGCGCGACACCTGGGACGACCAGCTCTGCACGCCCTCCACCACGCGGCGCCGCAGGCCCACGCAGTGGGTCAGCACGCCGCCACCCAGGATGAGCCGCGCCGGGTTGAGCACCGTCACCTGGTTGGCCACCGCCAGGGCGAGGAACTGCGCGGCCCGCTCGTACACCTCGCGCGACGCGTCTTCGCCGGCCTCCGCCGCCTGCTCCAGCGTCACCGGCGTCACCCGCGCCGGGTCGCCGCCCGACAACTCCACCAGCTTCGGAGAGCGCCCGGCCGCGAGCAGCTCGCGCGTCTGCGCGATGAGGTTGTGGCCCCCCGCGTACGCCTCCAGGCAGCCCAGCTCACCGCAGCCGCAGCGCCGCCCGCCGGGCACCACCTTGATGTGGCCCAGCTCGCCCGCCACCCCGCCCGCGCCGTCCAGCAGCTTCGCGTTGGCGATGATGGCGCTGCCCACGCCCGAGCCCACGAACACCACCAGCAAGTCACTCGCCCCGCGCCCCGCGCCGGCCTGCAGCTCGCCCCAGGCCGCGGCGGCCAGGTCGTTCACCACACGCACCGGCTGGCCCAGCCGCGCGGTGAGCATCTGCCCCAGGGGCACGTTGCGCCAGCCCAGGTTGGGAGCGACCGACAGCACGCCCGAGTCCTTGTGAATCTGGGCGGCGGCGCCCACCCCGCACGCGCTCACCGGGACGCCCGCGCCCTTGACCGCCGCGGCCGCGGCATGGGCGATGGTCTCCACCACCCCGGCGGGACTGCGCTCGGCCAGGGCCACCTTCGCGGAAGCCAGCATCTTCCCGCCGCCATCCACCACGGCGGCACGGGCAAACGTCCCTCCCAGGTCGATTCCCAGCGTCGGCATCGGCGACATTCCTTTCTCAGCCCTTCAGCCTGGACACCAACGCCGCGACCAGCGTCTCCACTTCCTTCTGGCGCGCGTCGTCCTTCAGCTTCCCTTCCGGCGTGAAGGCCTCCATCGCCTTCGGCAGGTGCACCTGGGCGGGGAGCACGTGCGCCCCCGTGGAGGACAGGACCTGCCGCAGGTGCGGCTGCATGCGCGAGGTGCCGAAGACGCCCGGCGTGGCCCCCATCATCGCCACCCACTTCTCCTGGAACAGCCGCCCCGGCGGACGGGACACCCAGTCGATGGCGTTCTTCAGCCCGCCCGGAATGGACGAGTTGTACTCCGGGCTGGAGATGATGAGCCCCTGCGCCTTCCCCAGCCGCTCGCGCAGCTCGGTGACGGGAGCCGGCAGGCCCGCCGCCTCCACGTCGCCGTCGTAGAAGGGCAGGTTCAGCGCCTTCAGGTCCACCACGTCCACCTCCGCCCCGAGCGAGCGGGCGTGCTGGACGGCGACCTCCAGGAGCTTGCGGTTGAAGGCTCCGGTCCGGAGGCTTCCGCTCACGGCGAGGATGTGCGGGCCGGCCATCTCAGCCCCCCACTTCCTTCTGCACCTTGGCCACCGTGCCCTCGATGAGCGCCTGGATTTCCTTCAGGCGCTCCGGCGTGTTGGCCTCGAAGCGCAGCACCAGGATGGGCTGCGTGTTGGAGGCGCGGATGAGTCCCCAGCCGTCGGGGAACGTCACGCGCACGCCGTCCACGTCGATGATGTCGTGCCCCGCCGCGCGCAGCGTCTCCGTGGCGCGCTTGACCATCTCGAACTTCTTCTCCTCCTTCGTGTCGAAGCGCAGCTCCGGGCTGGCGTACGTCTTCGGCACGTCCGAGAGGAGCTCGGACAGCGGCTGCTTCTCGTTGGTGAGGATTTCGAGCAGGCGCGCCGTGGAGTAGATGGCGTCGTCGAAGCCGAAGTAGCGGTTCTTGAAGAAGATGTGGCCGCTCATCTCCCCGGCCAGCTCCGCGTGCTCCTCCTTCATCTTCGACTTGATGAGCGAGTGGCCCGCCTTCCACATGATGGGCCTGCCGCCGCGCTTCGCGATGTCGTCGTACAGCGTGTAGCTGCACTTCACCTCGCCGACGATGGCCGCGCCCGGGCTCTCCTTCAGCACGTAGCGGCTGAAGAGCACCATGATCTGGTCGCCCCAGAGGATGTTGCCCTTGTCGTCGATGACGCCGATGCGGTCGGTGTCGCCGTCATAGGCGATGCCCACCTCGGCCTTCTCGCGCTTCACCGCCTCGATGAGGTCCTCGAGGTTCTCCACCACCGTCGGGTCCGGGTGGTGGTTGGGGAACGTGGCGTCCATCTCACAGAACAGGGGCACCACGTCGAAGCCCATGGCCTCGAACAGGGGCACCGCCACCGCGCCGCCGGTGCCGTTGCCGGCGTCGATGACGATGCGCATCCCCTTGCGGCCCATCTTCACCGTCTGGTGGATGAAGTGGTTGTACGAGGTGATGATGTCGTAGGGCTCCACGCGGCCCTTCTTCGAGCCCACCTCGAAGTCCTTCGCCTCGATGAGCTTGCGGAGGGCCTGGATTTCGTGGCTGTGGAAGGTGGTCTTCCCCGCGCCAATCTTGAAGCCGTTGTACTCGGGCGGGTTGTGGCTGCCGGTAATCATGGCGAGCCCGTCCACCGGCAGCGTGTTGGCGGCGAAGTAGGTCAGCGGCGTGGGCACCACGCCCACGTCGAGCACGTTGAGGCCGGTGGAGGTGAGACCGGCGCAGAGGGAGTCGCGGAAGCGCGTGGACGACTCGCGGCAGTCCCGGCCCACGACAATCGAGCGTCCGCCCTGGCGCCGGATGATGGTGCCCAGGCCCTTGCCCAGCAGCTCCACCACTTCGGCGGTGAGGTCCTTGTCGACCAGACCCCGGATGTCGTACTCGCGAAAGATATGCGTGTTCATGAAGGTGTCCCCGCCCCCGGGATGCCAGAGGGCATGGCAGAGGGCGGCGGACTCTACACGAGCACGGGGCCGGGCGGCACAAGCCTCAAGGCCCGGGCTGACTCCTGAACGACTCGGCCCCCCGGGGCTCCCGGCCGTACGCCTCCCCGGGGGCCAGCGGGGCGAACCACCAGAGGTCCAGGGCCCTCATCCCCGCCGCGTCGAACAGGCCCACCTCCGTCCGGAGGGGGTCCACCGCGAGGTCGAAGGTCATGTGCTCCCCCGGCGCCAGCGTGCACGGGGACAGTTGGGGGGCAAAGGGCACCCGGGTGTCCGCCGAGAGGCGCAGGCCGTCCAGCTTCGCGGGCTCGCTGCCCCGGTTGTAGAGCTGCACCCACCAGGCGCCGGAGGCCCTGCGCCCCACCCGGTCGATGACCAGGGGGCCCTGCCCATGCTTCTCCAGCGCGTCCAGGTGGGCGAGCAGCCAGGCGCGGCGCTCGCGCACGAAGCGGCGCAGGTAGTTCGCGCTCTCCGCGGCGTGCGCGGGGCTGACGTACTTGTCCGCGACGTGGCCGTCCTTGTCCGGGAGGATGAAGGGGGCCAGCAAGGCGTGCATCTTGTCGATGCGGGCGCCCAGCTTCTCCTCGGTGAGGCGCGTGTCGAGCAGCTCGCGCATGCGGTGGAGGTACTGCGCGCGCAGCTTCGGGTCGTCGAGGATGCGCGTGGTCAGCGTGCTCCACGTGGGCCGCATGTCCGTGTAGCCCAGGTCATCCCGGCGGTGGACGTAGAGCTCGTAGACCTTGGGGTCGTACCCGCTGAAGCCCGGGTGCGGGTAGTCCTCCTTCACGCCCTGTTGGATGTGCGGCGTCTTGCGGTTGTAGAGGCTGAGCGCGTTGTTCAAGTCCCACGGGACGAACGTCCACTTGCCCGTCTCGCGGCTGTAGACGAGGTAGCTGCGCGCGTCCTGGTGTGTGTGATTGACGATGAACGAGTCCAGCACCATCCAGGTGATGTAGTCGTCCAGCTCGACATTCTTTCGCGCGAAGGCCTCGAAGCGGTCCGGCGGCGTGCGGTTGAGCCCGTCCAGGAAGGTCCACAGCCTGTCCCAGGGCTCCTTCTCGTTCGTCTTCTTCTCCCAGTCCTCCATGTACGGCTGCTTCGGCGGCGGCCTCAATTCACAGTCGTGCATGCCGCAGCGGTAGATGTCGCCGTCGTCGTCCAGGCCGTGCGCCGCGAGGAAGTCCTTGGTGATGGACTCCACCTCCACGTAGACGCCCTCGTACCCGCCATTGAGATACAGGTGGACGTACCGGACGCGAGGCACCTCCAGGCCCAGGCTGGCCGCGGTGTCGTACCAGAGCTTCTCCGTGAGGTAGCCGCCGTCCTTGTACGCGGCGAGCAATTCGATGCGCTTCACGCCCTGGAAGCGGTCCTCCTTGTCGAAGTGCACCTGCCAGGGCTTCTTCACCTCGTAGCGGGTGGAGCGGCCGCGGTAGCTCAGGTCCACCGCGTACGTGCGCCCGTCCGCTGCGAAGGAGGCCGGCACCTCGTAGTCCCGGTTTTCGATGTTGTCGTTCAGCGCCTGCAGGTGCTCGGGCGACACCGTGAGCCGGTACTCGGGGATGGACGTCTGGAGCGCGGGCCAGTCGGGCGGCGGCGGCTTCGTGGGGCCCGCGTCCGGCGTGCCCGAGTCCGGCGCGCCTGAATCCGGCGTGCCCGAGTCGACCATCCCCGCGTCCTCCTCACCGGAGGTGCCGGAATCCGGAGCCCCCGCATCGGGAGGACCCGCATCAGCCGAGGGCCGCTCGTCCTGGCCCGCGTCGTCCAGCGGAGTGTCTGGCGTTGGAGGATTCGAGGACGCGCTTCCACACGCGCCCAGCAGCAACAGCATTCCAGTGAGGAGGGCAAAACGTTTCATGTCGCCTGGGTGCGAGAGCAATTCGCACGCCAGGGCGATTGGCCCGCGTCTTGCCAGCGAAGGCGAAGCGCGGGGGGCTACAGAGGGAAAGGCTTTGCCCCGACACGGGCGGTGGCCCGCTCAGGCAGGAGCCCCGGAGGACAGGGACAGAGTCGCCGGGGCCACACCGCGCCGCAGCTCCTGGACGTGGCGCAGCCAGGAGACGTTGAGCGGGTCCAGGGCGAGCGCCTGGGAGTAGCGCGAGAGCGCGGCGCGCAGGGCCCGCTGGGCCTCCATCGCGTGGCCCTGGGTGAAGAGGGTGCGGGCGCGGGCCTCAGCGTCGGGACGGGCGGCCAGCCAGGCGCGGCGCAGCGGCTCGACGGCCTCGTCCGTGAGGCCCGCGTCGACGCAGCGCGCGAGCCCGGCGAGGTTACGCCGGACGGCGTCGAAGCCCGCGCGGTTCAGCGGCTCGCCCAGGGTGCGGCGGGCGGCCTCCACGCGCTGGCGCAGGGACTCCAGCGCGCGGCGCTGCTCCACGGGCAGCTTGCGCTGGCGGAAGCCGTCCAGGCGGCGCAGCGCGGCGCTGGCGCGGCGGCGCACCTCGTCGAAGTCCGCGTTCGGCGGCGCGCCCAGCAGGGCGTACGGGTCCTTCGCCACGCCCGCGGCGCGCGAAAGCAGGCGGGCAAGCTCCGCGTCCGGACGGAGCGGGGCGGGCCGCTGCCCGCTCGCGAGCGCCTGTGCCAGCAACTGGAGCAGCGGCTCACCGGGCTCGGCGTACTGCACGAAGATGCCGGCGGCGACGTTCCAGACGCGGGCCTCATCCTGGGTGACGTGACGGACGACGTCGCACTCGCACACCACCGTGCGCCCGGCGAAGCTCAGCTCCACCGGCACCCGCGCGGCGAGCGGCGGCAGCGTCCCCAGCGACGCGGCGAAGAAGCCGTCCGTCGTCACGTCACCGGCGTCCACGGAGACCAGCCCCGACGCGGCATCCAGCCCCACGCGCACGCGCAGCCCGGCGGGCGCGGGGACACACGGTGCGGAGACCTCCAGCACCCGCGCGGCGCCATGCGCGGCCTCGCGCAGCGCGAGGTGCAGCGGCGTGGCCCCGTCCGCGGGAATCGGCTGCCCGAAGATGGAGATGCTGGCATTCATTCCCGGGGCCGCCATGGAGGACAGCAGGGGAATGGGATGCGGGAGGATGTCCCACGGCACGCCCGTGTCGGGGAATGGCGCGGACACGACGGCGGGCGGGCCCTCCACCAATTCGTCCACCACGACCTCGATGTCGGCGAGCGGCTCCTCCTCGTCGGCGAACGGAGAGCGCGGCTCGGCCGCGGACGTCAGGCAGCTCGCGAGCGCCTCGCGGAAGGCGCGGGCATCCGGGAAGCGCTCGTCGGGGCGCTGGGCCAGGGCGCGCAGCAGCACGGCGGACAGCGCGGTCGGCACGCCGGGGTTGAGCAGGTGCGGCTGCGGCGGGGTCAGCTCGCCCACGCGGCCGAAGCCGAAGGGCAGGCGCCCGGTGACGAGCAGGTAGCCCACCACGCCCAGCGCGTACAGGTCCGCGCGGCCGTCCACGGCCTCGCCGGACCACTGCTCGGGCGCGATGAACGCGGGCGAGCCCACCACCATGCCGCACGCGCGCTCCTCCCTGGAGAGGCTGGCGCTGAGGACGGCGCTGGCGCCGAAGTCGAGCACCTTCACCTGCCGCTCGCCGCGCTTGTCGCGGGTGAGCACGAGGTTGTCGGCGGACAAATCACAGTGCACGAGCCCACGCGCGTGCGCGGCCTCCACGCCCTCCAGCGCCTGGGCGAGCAACTCCACGGCCTCCACCGGCGCCAGCGGCATGGGCAGACGCGAGAAGGGCTCGCCATTCGCGTACTCCATGAGCAGGCACGGCAGGCCGCCGGGGCCGGGGCGCGCGTCGAGCACGCGGGCCACATGGCGGTGCGTCAGCTCGCGCAGGGCGCGGGCCTCCGTGTAGAAGCGGGTGCGCATGGCGGGCCGCGCGGCCAGGTGCGGGTGCAGCACCTTCACGGCGAAGCGGTGCGCGGAGGGAAGGTGCTCGGCGAGGTACACCGTGCCCAGGGCCCCCGCGCCCAGCCGGCGCTTCAGGACGAGCGGCCCGTGCCGCTGCCCTTCCAGCGACACTTCCGCGGACGTGGTGGAGGCAGCCTGCTCGGCCGGGCAGCGAGTCCCAGCCGGATGAGCCACCGCGCAGTGCTTGCATGCCATCGAAGCCACCTCGTTGCGCCCCGGAAAGCGGGGCGGGCGGCGTCGGCTCTGCAACCTTCGTGCAGCCCCCCTTCGTCCATGAGTGGACAGGACAACCTCCCGGGAGAACGAGAAGCGCGGGTGTGCGGGTCCGAACGCACCCGTAATTCTTCCAGGGCCCAAAGCGAAGATTCTCCCGCGCACATCCGCGCCATCCCGGCGCTTCCGAGGGCTGTCACCCCCGCCTGCTACTCCGGTACTGACGGGAGGCCTTCCATGTTCGTCCATCACCCCGGCCGTCGCGGCTGTAGCACCCACAGGCACAGCGGCCGGCCCCGCACCCTGCTCATCCCGCTCCTGGCCGTCACCGGATGCGGCACGTTGAACCTGAAGGAGATGCCGCTGAGCGAGCTGGACAGCGGCGCGTTTCGCTACCGCTCCGCCTCGCCGCCCTCCTTCACGCCGACGGAGGAGCCAGCAACCGCCGACGGTGGAGACACCGCGGCCCGGGCGAGCCTGGCCGCGAGCAGCGTGAAGCAGAAGCTGGTGCGCGGCGATGCGCTCGTGCAGGTGCTGCAGCGGGCCGGGCTGCCCCTCGCGCACGAGCGGCTGCCCGACACCGCGCCGCTGTCGCCCGAGGACGCGTCGGTCCTGTTCGGCGCGCTGCTGGAGCAACCCGTCACGGTGGCGGGCTTCGGCCCGCGGCTCGTCGCCTCGCGGCTGTTGCGCGAGGTGGTGGAGGGTGACGAGGAGGTGTCGCGCGCGGAGCTGCTGGAGCGCGTGAAGCGCTATGAGCGCCTCGCGGTGCTGCGTCCGGATGGCACCCTGGCCATGGCCCTCACGGGGGCGGCGCGCCAGCGCGTGGGCGAGGTGCAGTGGAGGGAGGGTTCCTTCCGCGCGGGAGGCTTCGTGGTGGGCGCGCTCTACTCGGGGGCCACGGGCGTGTGGCGGCCCGTGGACGCCGCGCTCCAGCGAGGATGGGACAGCCCGGTGCTGGCGGAGGTGCGCGACGACGCCGTGGCACAGGACGGCGCGGAGGACACCTTCATCGAGCTGGTGCTCGCGCTGGGGCAGCTCCTCACGCAGCCGGGAGACAGCCCGTCCGCGCTGGCCCAGCTCCCCGAGGGGCTCGCCACGCTCGTCACGTCCTCGCCCGAGTACCTGGCGCGCTTCCAGAAGCTGACGCGCGGAGAGCAGGTCCGCGAGCTGTCGAAGCTGAGCGCCGCGCTGCTGTGCACGTGGGGCACGGTGGTGGGCACCCCGCGCACGCTGGCGGCGCTGGGCCGGGGCTGGGAGGCGCACCGCGTGCCGGTGGTGTCGCTCGCGGAGGACGGCACGCTGGTGGTGGAGCGCGTCGCGGTGCCGGTGGGCCGCGCCGTCACCGTGCTGGGCGACGGGCCGGGCGCTGCCGCCGTCCTGCATCTGGAAGCCTCCCTGTCGGAGCCCCGCCGCAAGCCCGAGCCGGTGGGTGGACCCGGCAGGTGGGGACCGTCGCGCGAGCTGCTGTCCCCGCGCGCGGCGCGCTACCAGGAGCACGTCGCCGGTCACCCCGCGAGCGAGGCGTACTGGCTGGGTGAGCCGGGACGGAAGGACGCCACGCAGTTCGACGGTGTCGCGGAGGGCATGCTGCTGGAGGCGCGGGGGCCGGGCTTCGCGAGCCGCTTCAACGATGACTTCACGCCGAAGCCCTGGTTCGCGCGGTGGGGCGCGAAGGCGCTCGTTGAAGCAGCGCGGAAGCAGCAGCAGGCGGCGCTGGCTGCGGGAGCACGCGTCCGCTGGCAGGTCGCCGAGGAGAAGGCGGCGCGCGCCTTGCGGAAGCTGTTCGACGGCGCGCAGCTCGACGAGGTCGAGGTCCTCCACACGCCCGCGCCGTGAAGCGCGGGCCGTGGGGAGTCGCTCGCGGCGCTACACGTACTTCGTCATCTTGCGGGCCTTGAGGGCCTCCACCACCTTGCGCACGTCCTGGCTCTTGTCCTTGGGCACCACGAGGACGGCGTCGCCGGAGTCCACCACCACCACGTCGGTGAGGCCCACCACGGCCAGCGGGCGCTTGTCGGCGAGCACCACGCAGTTCTTGCAGTCCACCACCACCGCGGCGTCACCGGACACCACGTTGCCGTTGGCATCCGCGGGGCGCACCTCGGGAATGGCGGCGAAGGAGCCGACGTCGGACCAGCCGAAGTCGCCCGGAAGCACGGCGATGTTGGAGGCCTTCTCCATGACACCGTAGTCGATGGAGATGGACGGCAGCTTGGGGAACACCTTCTTCAGCACGGACGCGAAGGTGCGCTTGCCCGCGGCCTTGCGCAGGGCGTCCAGCCCCTTCTGCATCTCCGGCATGTGCTTCGCGAAGGCCTCGAGGATGACGTCCGCGCGGAAGACGAAGATGCCGCCGTTCCACAGGTAGTCGCCGGAGGCGAGGTAGCCCTTCGCCGTCTCCAAATCCGGCTTCTCCTTGAAGGCCTGCACCTTGCGGCCGCCGCCCTCCAGGGCGTCACCCACCTGGATGTAGCCGTAGCCCGTCTCCGGGTGCGCGGGCTTGATGCCCAGCGTGACGATGTGGCCCGCCTCGGCGAGCTTCGCGGCCTCGGCCAGGGTGCGCTTGAAGCCGGGCACGTCCGCCACGTGGTGGTCGGAGGGCAGTACCACCATGACGCCCTTCGGGTTGCGCGCGGCCACCTGCACGGCGGCCAGGGCCACGGCGGGGGCGGTGTTGCGCGCCACCGGCTCCACCAGGATGTTCCCCTTCGGCAGGCCCTTCACCAGCTTCGCGGCGGCCTTCGCGTGCAGCGGGCCGCAGACGATGAAGGTGTCCTTCACCGAGGCGAGCCCCTTGAGGCGCGCGGAGGTGTCGGTGATGAGGGGCTGCTTCGAGGCCAGCGGCAGGAACTGCTTGGGGCGCGCCTGGCGGGACAGCGGCCAGAAACGGGTGCCGGAGCCACCGGCCATGATGACGGGGTAGAGGGCCATGCGGATGTCGAACTCCTGAGGGCGCGCGGGTCCGTGCCGGCGCCGATGGCGGCGCAACATACCGTTTCGGCCCCTCGGGAAAAGGGGAACGCGCCGCCCGGGGCCTCTTCCCGGCCTGGAGCGTCCGACGGCAGCCTGCCTGCTCCCCGCCCGGGGAGACTCCGAATGTAGGTGAGAGTTTTGACCGGTCCCCAAAAAGCCAGTCTCATGCCGCGCTGTTGGACTTCCTCAAGGCCAGATCCACCGGGCTGACGCTCCTCCTCACCGTCGCGCTGGCGCTGGGGCTGTCGCTGGCACCGGTACCCGAGTCGCTCCGCCCCGTCCCGAGCCTGCAACGCAGCGGCCCGCTCGGGCCGAAGCTGGTGGCGCTCGTGCTGCCGGCGTCGCTGACGGGCAAGAAGCCCGCGCGCCCGCCCCCGGTGGACACGGCGGTGGCGGACGTCCTCCCTCCCGAAGAGGAGGAGCCCGACGCCGGTACGTCCGTGGCGGACACCGTGCCCACCCTGCCCCTCGTGCCCACCACGCCCGGCATCGGCCTGGAGGAGCTGAGCGCCCCCACCCTGGCCCGCGCGCTGGAACTGGAAGCCCTGCGCGAGCGCATGGGCGCCCAGCACGTGGACATCGAGCTGAACTGCCGCAAGTCCGCTCCGGACGGCACGTGCCTGGAGGACGGGCTCGCCCCCTTCACCCGCGCGCTGGCCGACCTGCGCGCCGACACCCGCCGCACGCCGGTGCGGGTGGTGCATCTGGGGGACTCGCTCGTCGCGTCCGACCACATCACCGACATGGTGCGCGACCGCCTCCAGGAGCGCTTCGGCGCGGGCGGCCGCGGCTTCCTCTTCATCACCCGCCCGGCCAGCGCCGGCCGCTGGACGCGCTCCGGGCGCGGCTCGGACGGCTGGGAAATCGCGCGGCTCGTGGACACGAAGTGGCCCCGCGACAGGGTGGGCTGGACGGGCGTGGCCTTCACCTCTGGCGGCGGCGCGCAGAGCACGCGCTACGACGTGGAGGGCTCGCGGGTGGCGGAGCTGTTCTTCCTCGCCCAGCCCGCCAGCGGCTCCGTGCAGCTGTCGGTGGACGGCAAGCCCGTGCAGCGCATCCAGACGCGCGGCTTCTCCAAGACGAAGTCCGAGGCGGCCTTCGCCCGCGTCTCGCTGCCCGAGGGCGCGAAGACGCTGTCGCTCACCACGTCCGGCAAGGTGGAGCTGCACGGCGTGTCGCTGGAGACGGGCACGCCCGGCGTCGTCTACGACACGGTGGGCCTGCTGGGCGGCATGGCGGAGGTGTACCTGCGCGCCCAGCCCGCCGCCTTCCGCGCGCAGCTACGCCAGCGCAAGCCGTCGCTGGTGGTGCTGATGGTGGGCGGCAACGAGGCCTTCTTCTACTCGCGCGAGCGCACCACGCTGGACCAGGTGCGCCAGCAGATGAAGGACCTCATCGCCCGCGTGCGCGCCAACGTGCCGGACTCCGCGTGCCTCGTCATGTCCCCCATCGACGCGGGCGTGCGCACCCTGAGCGGTGACGTGATTCCGCGCCGCGGCTCCAAGGAAGTGGGCGACATCTTCCGCGAGGAGGCCCGCGCGGGTGGCTGCGCCTTCTACGACGCCTTCACCGCCATGGGTGGCGAGGGCTCCGCGATTCGCTGGCTGGACGAGGGGCTGATGCTGGAGGACCTCGTCCACCCGCGCGTGAAGGGCTCGGACCTGCTGGGCCACCTCTTCGACCTGTCCCTGCAGCGCGTCTTCGCGAAGTCGCACGCGCCGCTGGTGGCCGTGGCGGACCCGCCCGGCTTGCAAGGCGCGGACGCGGCGCTGGTGAAGACCTTCGAGCGGCTGGGCCGCCGCGAGGCCGGCGAGTCCATGCGCGTGGGAATCGCCCAGCTCGGCGCCTCGCACACGGCCTCGCACTACTTCACGGACGCGGTGCGCGAGGTGCTGACGAAGCGCTTCGGCGACGCGGGCCGGGGCTTCATCGCCGCTGGCAAGCCGTCCCCGCGCCTGGAGACGGCGCACGTGGCCCGCGAGCTGGAGGGCGAGTGGACGGTGGAGGACGCGCTGGACGCGGCCCCCGGCGGCCTCTGGGGCCTCACCGGCGTCCGCGCCGTAGGCGCGCCCGGCGCGAAGCTGCGCATCCAGTTCTGCAAGGGCTGCCCGGACGCGAAGACGCCCGCGGGGCGGCTGGACCTCTACACGCTGGACGTGCCCAACGCGGGCGCGCCGGACATCCTCGTGGACGGCCAGCCGGTGCCGCCGGACGCGCCGCTGCCCGAGCCCCTCGCCGCGCCCACCGTGCGCATCCGCTCCTTCCCCGTCAGCGGCCCCGCGCACACCGTGCAGGTGTCCGCGCCGGCCGACAGCGGCGTCACCGTGCTGGGCGCCGCGCTGGAGCAGGACACGCCCGGCGTGGTGCTGGACGCGCTGGGGCTGCCCGGCGCCACCGCCTTCACGCTGCGGGACATGGACGCGGCGGCGGTGGACGCGCAGCTCACCTCGCGCCGGCCTGACCTGCTCGTCTTCTGGTACGGCACCAACGAGGCCGGCAAGGCGGACCTGGAAGCGGAAGGCCTGCGCCGCGACTACCCCGCCCTCATCGCCCGGCTGCGCAAGGCCACCAACGCGGAGTGCCTGCTGCTGGGCCCCACGGACCGGCTGGAGCAGGACGCGAATGGCCAGTGGCACGAGGCGCCCGCGCTGGCCTCGGTGTTGAGCACGCTGCCCCAGGTGGCGAAGGAGGCGGGCTGCGCGTACTGGTCTCCGCGCGCGGCCATGGGCGGAGAGCGCGCCATGCTGCGCTGGCAGCACGCGGAGCCGGCGCTGGGCCACGCGGACGGCGTGCACCTGACACAGGAGGGCTACGCGCGGCTGGCGGGCGCCTTCGTGCGCGACTTCCTCGCCGCCTACGAGCTGCACAAGAAGGCCCAGCCCACCGCGCGCGTGGAGGACAACTGACGTGCTGTCCCACAGCCTCCAATACCTCGCCTTCGTCGTCGTGGTGTTCGCCACCTACTGGGCGGTGCATCGCCAGTACTGGGGGCGCATGGCCGTGCTGCTCCTGGCGAGCGTCTACTTCTACGCCGTCTTCACGCCCTTCCCGCTCCTCATCTTCCTGGCGGGCGTCACGGTGGACCACCTGTGCGTGAAGGGCATGGCCCGCGCGCAGTCGCAGGGCGTGCGCAAGGCGCTCGTCACGCTGTCCATCGTCAGCAACCTGGGACTGCTGGCGGGCTTCAAGTACCTGGAGCTCTTGCGGCAGACGATGGTGTCGCTGCTGGCGCCGCTGGGCATCGGCGTGCGGACGGAGCCCTTCCACCTGCTCTTGCCGGTGGGCCTGTCCTTCTTCGTCTTCCAGGCCATCAGCTACACGGTGGACGTGTACCGGGGGAAGGCGAGCGCGGAGCACTCGTTCATCGAGCACCTGCTCTACATGCTCTTCTTCCCACGCGTGGTGAGCGGCCCCATCGTCCGCGCGTCGGAGCTGATGGCGCACTTCCGCGAGACGCCGAGCCTCACGCCCGAGCAGGGCGGCCATGCGCTGTTCCGCATCGCGGTGGGCCTGGTGAAGAAGCTGGTCATCGCGGACGTGCTGGGCAGCGCCCTCGTGGACCCCGTCTTCGGCGCGCCGGAGAAGTACGCCTCCGCCGAGTGCATCGTCGCCGCGGTGGCCTACACCTTCGAGCTCTACTACGACTTCTCGGGGTACTCGGACATCGCCATTGGCGTGGCGGCGTTGTTCGGCTTCAAGTTCCCGGAGAACTTCAACCGCCCGTACCTGGCGAAGAACATCGGCGAGTTCTGGAACCGGTGGCACCTGAGCCTGTCCACGTGGCTGCGGGACTACCTGTACCGGCCGCTGGGCGGCAACCGCGTGTCGAAGCCGCGGGTGCTCTTCAACCTGATGACGGTGATGGTGCTGGGCGGCCTGTGGCACGGGGCGGACTGGCGCTTCGCCGTCTGGGGCGCGGTGCATGGAGTGGCGCTGGGCGTGTCGCGCTGCTGGGAGTGGTGGGTGGGCAAGCCGGAGTCGCCGGGCATCCCCCGCGTCGCGCTGGGGATGTTGACCACCTTCACCATCGTGGTGCTCACGCGTGTGGTGTTCCGCGCGCCGGACATGACGCACGCGGGGGAGTTCTATGCGCGCATGATTGAGGGCGTGCCCGGCATCGCCAACGTGAGCCCGCTGGTGTGGGGCATGCTGGCGGCGGCGGTGTTCTTCCACGCAGTGCCGCTGAAGCTCTACACCGTGTCGTCGGAGCTCTTCGTCCGCATGCCCGTGCCGGTGCGCGCCGTGGCCCTGGTGCTGCTCGGCCTGGGCATCCGCCACCTGTCCTCGGTGGAGACGCGCCCGTACGTGTACCTGCAGTTCTAGCGCTTCAGCCTGGCGCGCGGGCCCGCTCGGACACCTGCGTCACGTGGTTGAGGAAGTCACGGAGGATGCGCGCCGTGGCGCCCCAGATGACGTGGGTGCCGTACGTATAGAAGTACAGCTCGCGCTCGGAGCCGAAGACCTCCTTGCGCTCGGTGCGGAGGATGGCGGGGTCCAGCAGGCTCGCCAGCGGCACCTCGAGGATGAAGGCCACCTCTTCCGGGCTCGGGGCGTACTGGCCGTCCCCGGGGATGACGCCCACGAAGGGGCGCACGCGGTACTGGGAGATGGTGGGCACCTCGTCGAGCATGCCCAGCACGCGCACGCGCCGCCGGTCGATGCCCAGCTCTTCTTCCGTCTCGCGCAGCGCGGTGTGCAGCGGCGTCGCGTCCTCGGCGTCCCGCCCGCCGCCGGGGAAGCTGTACTGGTCCGCGTGGGTGCGCAGGTTGGCGGGCCGGCGCGTGAAGAGCACGTGCGGCACGCCGTCCCGCTCGAACACCGGCACCAGCACCGCGGCCTCGCGCAGCACCAGCCCCGGCAGGTCCACCGTGCGAGCCGGCCGCGCGGACAGCCGCGACTCCAGCGATTGGAACAACGCCTCCACGCTCACGACGGCACCCTTCCCTAGTCCGTGACCTGCTTCTCGATCTGCTGCGTGCCCGGCTCCTTCGGCAGGTCGATGTTCTCCAGGCCGGAGCGCGGCTGGAGCTTGCCCATCTGCAGGAGCACCAGCAGGAGCACGCCCAGCGCAACGCGGTACACGACGAAGACCAGCGTGGTGCGCGTGCGCAGGTAGCGCAACAGCCAGGCGATGGCCGCCATGCCCGAGCCGAACGCCACCAGCGTGCCCACCCACAGGGACAGGGCGGACGGCCGCTCGGTGGCCTCCAGCAGGTGCTTGAGCTCGAAGATGCCGGCCAGGGTGGTGGCGGGAATGGACAGCAGGAAGGAGTAGCGCGCCGCGTCCTCGCGCTTGAAGCCCAGGGACAGGCCGCCCGTCAGCGTGGTGCCCGAGCGCGATGAGCCCGGAATCAGCGCCAGCGCCTGCCACAGGCCGATGATGATGCCGTCCTTCCAGCGCATGTCCTCCAGCGTCCGCTTGTGGGAGGCGAACCGCTCCGCCAGGAAGAGGATGAGCGCGAGGACGATGAGGCTGCCGGAGATGATGTAGAGCGAGCGGAACTGGTTCTCGATGAGCTTCTTGAAGAGGAGCCCGCAGATGCCCACGGGCAGCGTGCCCACGAGGACGAACCACGCCAGCCGCGACTCCAGGGTGCCGAAGGGCTCGCGCCGGGCCAGCCCGCGGAAGAAGGCCGCCGTCAGCGAGACGATGTCCTTGCGGAAGTAGATGAGCACGGCGGCCACCGTGCCCAATTGGATGACGGCGGAGTACGCGGCTCCCGGGTCCTTCCAGCCGAACAGCTCCGGCGCGATGCGCAGGTGCGCGGTGGAGCTGATGGGGAGGAACTCGGTGAGGCCCTGGACCAGTCCCAGGACGATGGCTTGGAGGAGGCTCATAGGGGCGAGGCTCCCGGATGTATGCCCGCTCTCCCCCGCCAGCAAGGGCGTTCCTCCACCACTGTGCGGGCCCACACGCACGGGCACGCCCCCGGGGTAGGCTGAACGGCGCGCCATGCCCCCTGCCCCACCCTGTCCCTGCTGCTCCGGACTCCGCTACAAGGAGTGCTGCGCCCCGTTCCACCGAGGTGAGGCGGAGCCGCCCGACGCCGAACGGCTGATGCGCAGCCGCTACAGCGCCTTCGCCCTGCGGGAGGTGGCGTACCTGTGGAAGACGCTGCACCCGGACCACCCGGACCGCGCGCGCCCCCAGGAGGAGTACCTGCGCGGGCTGCGCGCCTACGCCCAGGGCCACCAGTTCCCGAAGCTGGTGGTGATGGACCGGAAGGCTCCGGACGAGTCCGGGCTGGCGCAGGTGCTGTTCTTCGCCAAGGTGTTCGAGAAGGGGAAGGAGCAGTCCTTCGTGGAGCGCTCGGATTTCCGACACGACGGGACGGGTTGGCGCTACCTGTCCGGCGTCACGGTGTTGCCGAAGGATGTGAAGGGGCCTCCGGAGGCCCTCACGCTGGCGACGTTTCCGGAGTAGCGGAGGCCGCCTTCCTTCCCGAAGGAAGGCGGCCCTGCGTTCACGAACTACCGGGGAACGCTCGTCCCTGGCGCGGGCTGCGTGCTGGATGCGGCCGCTGGGTCGCTGACGCCGTCCACCGCGTTGGCCGACGTCCACGCCAGCTGGGTGAAGGCAGCAATCTGATCCGGGTTGGAATTGCCGGGGTCCTTCGGGGTCTCCGGCGGCTTGTCTCCAATCTCGTTGTCCAGGTGGCAGGGGTCGAGCACCGCGTCCTCACCCGAACCGGTATCCGGCGTCGCGGCCGTGGCCCCGGAGGAGACCGCGGCGGCATTGCCATTCGCACGCTTGCCCCCGGGCACCTTCACGGGACCGGTGTAGAGCACGACCGGAACGCCCGACCTGTAGGCATTGGCGAGGAACGACTCCCGCGAGGCCCGGTTGCCCGACACGAGGTATGTGAAGGAGCGGGTCTTCACGTTGACGCCGGCTGCATGGAACGCGCCCGTTTCCTGGCACAACGCCGCGACGACATGCGTCGACCCCGGCGGCGGAGTGGAACCCGGAGGCAGTTCCTTCACCGGCGGAGCAGTGGGCACCGGGCCCGGCTCGGGGCACCTATCAGGCGTGGGCTTGGGCTCCCCCAGGATGCGGCAACCAGCCAACGAACCCGCCAACACGACACACAGCAAGAATCTCTTCATCATTGGCATCCCCCTCCTCACTCAGGATGGGACCATCCCATCATCAATCGAACACGAGCACCGAGCGGACCCAGCTCTCCGGGTCGCGGCTCAGCCAAACCATCCGCACGTCGCGAAGCGCGACTGCCGCGTGCGCGCCATGCCGGATACGCTCCCGCACGGCATTGAAGAACGCGCCCGCCTGCGCATCCGGCACATCCACCGTGGCGGCGAGCACCGCGCGAGCTCCCGCGTTGATGAATGCAACAGGCAGACTGAATCGCTCATATGTCCATGGCGCCCCATGCGCCGCACGGCACGCAGCCAGGATGACCAGCGGCTGCCCCCGAAGCCTACGTGCCTGGACCTCTCCCACAGTCAACGCGTAGCGCCCGTTATCTTCCTGGGACAGCACCAACAAAGACGCTTCTGAGAGGTTCGGGTTCACCAGCCCGTGGGCGTGGACCTCCACCTCCGTGGCATCCGCCATTGCCGCCAACGTCCGGGTGGGCGTTGCATCCTGACCGGATAGCACCGTGGTTCCCGCCTCCACCGTGCCATCCCAGGCATTCAGTGAAGGCAGCCCCAGCGCGCGGGGCGCCACGACGTCAGCCACCACGAGACGCCGCGTGGGACCGACCACGGGCGCTCCGGGATGGGGACGCGGAACGTAGTAGGACCACGCCATGTCGGCGGGCAACAGGCCCGCCCGGCCATGCAGCGGAGGACGTGCCACGACGGCCACCTGCTCACACGCACGAAGCGACACCAACAGCGGCTCGGGGACGAGTCCATGGAGGTCTTCCCCCAAAGGGATGGTGCGGCTCGCGTCGTAGTGGGATTGCAGCTGGCCATCCCTGCCCAGCGTGAGGATGAGGGTCCGCTCGGCATCCACCGTCACCGCAAGCAGACACTGCCGCGGAAGCACTTCCCCCAGCTCCTCACCAAAGAGCGCCAGGGCCCGCGCATGCTCACCGGCCTTCCCGGCGGAGAACAGCAAGGAGGTGTGGCTGTAGGCCCGCGCCTTCCGCGCGTCCACGTCATACGAGGGCAACTCCCGCGCCTCGGCGATGGCACGCCGGAGCAGTGCCTCGCCCCGCGCCCGGTCCCGCTCTACATGGAAGCGCCCCTCGAAATGCGTGACGAGGGCCAACTGTCCCGGAGGGAGCCTTCCTGGGCTACGGAGGGCATTGAGCCCCTCCAACAGCTTGCGGTCCTGCTCGGCATCGGGACGCAAGCGGGCAAGGTCCACCAGGGTCCCCGCTCCCGTGATGGACAGTGGGGCTTCGCACGACAACGCCTCGGTCATATCCGCGCGAGCCGCCACTACGTCCAGCGCTTGCAGCCGCGCCAGAGCATCGTTTGACCGCACGAAGTGACGCATCCTGCAGTCGCTCGGGTTCCGGGCGATCGTCTCTTCCAGATACGCACGCGCCAGCGCGGCCTCACCGAGATAGCGAGCGTTCTGCCCCAACTGCTGCAGGTGTTGCTCCTCGCTCCAGCGACTGTCACCGCGATAGCTGGAGAGCGCCGCTTGAGCGTGCTGGTTCGACTCCGCCAGCCGGTGGAGCTGGCGGTAGAGGTCGGACAGGTCCGCTTCGATACGGATGCAGCGGTAGCCGATGGGCTGCGCCTGGCAGCGGGCCACGGCGCCCAACAGGAGCTGCTCCGCATGGAGCAGCTCTCCGCGCCGGATGGAGGCCAGGGCTTTTTCGTGGTCCGCCAGCAACAGGAACCACGGGTCCCCCACCTGTGCGGCCAGTTCCGCGAAGGTGGCCAGATGCTCGTCCACCTTCTTCTCGTGGAAGACCGCGCCCATGTACAGGTCACGTTCTCCCGCTCGCAGCACTTCCTCCAGATAGGACCGCAATCCCCCCGCGACCTGATGCGTGCGATACAGCTCCAGGTAGCGCGCGGCCAACGGTCCTCGACTGCGGAAGTTTCGAGACTGCGCCCAGCGGATGGCATCACGCAGGGCCGTGCCCCCGTAACGCGCGTCGAGTGCGTCAGCCAACGGCGCCAACTCCCGGAGCCGCGCTACAGAGCCTGCTACACGTATTGCTTCATACAGATACGCGCGGAAGACCCCAGGCTTTGATTGGAGCAGCTCCGGGGTAACGGTGCTCGCATCGGTGACCAGGGCCTTGGCGGCATCCATCGTCTCCTGCCAGTGGTCCACGAGCCGACCGCGCAGCGACTCCGCCCGCGTCCTCGCCTCCCCCGCCCACCCGTGTTCTCCCAAGGCGGCCACCGCCTCGAACGACTGCGCCGCCAGCGCCCACAGCTCCAGCTCCTTCAGCACCAGCCCGCGGTTCCACAGCGCCTGCGCATGCTTCGGGTCCGCCTTGAGCGCGCCCTCCAGCAACTCGAGCGCCTTCGCGAAGTCCTTCCGGTCCAGCGCGAGGATGGCACTGTCGCTGGCCACGTCCGGCGACTCCACCGCCTTCGCCAGGTACGGCGCCGCCATCTGCGTGTTGCCGCGCACCAGGTACGCGGCCGCGAGCCCGTGCACATCCCCCTGCGCCTCCATCCGCGCCAGCTCGCGCAGGGGCGCGGGCGGCACGGCCCCGGCATCGCCCGAGCGCAACGGCCCATAGGGACGGTGGACGTCCGCTCCCGGGTAGCTCACCCGCGCTTCAATCGTGCGCGTGGGCGCGTCCGTCAGGAACAGGGCCGGAGGCACCGGCTCGCTCGCGGCGCTCCGCGAGGACGGCAGGCCCACCGAAACAGCAACCACTCCCGCCATGGCGACCAGGCCCACGAGTACGGCCCGGCGCAGCCACGGCCTCCAGGAACGAGGCTTGTCCTCCACCAACTCCGCACTCCCTGCCTGAGCATCAAGGCAACCCACGCCCATCCAACGACGACACCCGTGAATCTTCCTGCCTCGAAGCTACGCCCCTTCCCCTGCCGCCGCGACTTTCACTTGCCCGGTGCGCGGTTCCTCATTCGTGGAAGGCGAAACAGGTGCAACCCCATGTCGAGTCACCCACGGCAACGGCCGCGTGCGGGTGGAGACACACGCCCCGTGTCCGAGCAGCCACGGCCGACAACCCCTTCCACCCGCACACAGACTGGCCCACACCTTGCTCCAGGCCCCACCCCGCAGGTCCACTGCCCACCAAGCCCCCCAGGAGCCACCGCATGCCGCAACCCCACCGCTTCGCACGCGCCGCGCTGCTCGTCGTCACCACCCTCGCCTCCACTCTCTCCGCCGCCGAGACCCCGAAGCCCGCCCCCGCGCATCCGGGCTGCTTCCTGCTCATGGACCTGAAGACGGGCACGGTGACGCGCAACGACGCGGAGAAGTGCGCGAAGCGCCTCGTCCCGGCCTCCTCCTTCAAGGTGCCCCACGCCCTCATCGCGCTGGAGACGGGCGTCGTCTCCAGCACCTCGGAGGTGCGCAAGTGGGACGGCACGAAGCACGCCATCGCGATGTGGAACCAGGATCAGACGATGGACACGGCCATGCGCCGCTCCGCCCTCTGGTTCTTCCAGGGCACGGCGAAGCAGATTGGGAAGAAGCGCATGGAGGAGTGGCTGAAGCGCTTCCACTACGGCACCGCGGACGCCTCTGGCGACATCACCCGCTTCTGGCTGGGCGGCCCGCTGCGCATCTCCCCGGACGAGCAGCTCGACTTCCTCGCCCGCATGTACCGGGGCGAATTGCCCGTGAGCCCGAAGAACCTGGAGGCCGTGAAGGCCACGCTGGTGCAGGGCCCGGACACCGTGGCCAGCATCCGCGAAGGCATCAACATGGGCGGCCCGTGGAAGGACGGCGCGGTGCTGAGCTGCAAGACGGGCACGTATCCCCAGTCCGAGGGTGACATCACCTGGCTGGTGGGCCACGTCGCCTCGCCGCGCGGCAACTACGTCTTCGTCAGCGCCGTGCAGTCACCGCCGGGCAAGCGGCCGTCGCCACCGCCCGCGCTCGCCGCCGCCATCGACGCGCTGAAGGCGCAGGGCCTGCTGTAGAAGCCCTGAAACGAAAACGCGCGCCCGCCCCTCTCGGGACAGGCGCGCGGTTTCAAGCCAGCAGCAGCTCCGGAATCAGACCGCCTTCAGGCGGCTCGAACCGACGGCTTCACGCAGGGCGTCCTTCTTGTCGGTGCGCTCCCAGGTGAACTCCTTCTCGGAGCGGCCGAAGTGCCCGTACGCGGCGGTCTTCTGGTAGATGGGCCGCAGCAGGTCCAGGTACTCGGTGATTTCGCGCGGACGCAGGCCGAACACCTGACGCACGGCCTTGGCGATGCGCTCCTCGGGAACCGTGGCGGTGCCGAAGGTCTCCACCATGACGCTGACCGGCTCGGCCACGCCGATGGCGTAGGACACCTGCACCTCGCAGCGCTTCGCCAGGCCCGCGGCCACCACGTTCTTCGCGATGTGACGGCCCATGTACGCGGCCGAGCGGTCCACCTTGGACGGGTCCTTGCCGCTGAACGCGCCGCCACCGTGACGGCCCATGCCGCCGTAGGTGTCGACGATGATCTTCCGGCCCGTCACGCCCGAGTCGCCCATGGGGCCACCCACCACGAAGCGGCCCGTGGGGTTGATGAAGAACTTGGTCTTGTTGTCGATGAGCTTCTTGGGCAGCGCCTTCGCGATGACGTCCTCGCGGATGGCCTCCTGGATCTTCTTGTTGGAGACGTCCTCGGCGTGCTGCGTGGACACCACCACCGCGTCGATGCGCACCGGGCGGCCGTCCACGTACTGCACCGTCACCTGGCTCTTGCCGTCCGGGCGGATCCAGTCGTGCTGCTTGCGGCGCACGTCCGCCAGGCGGCGGGTCAGCGCGTGGGCGTAGTGCAGCGGGGCGGGCATCAGCTCCGGCGTCTCGTCGCACGCGAAGCCGAACATCATGCCCTGGTCGCCGGCGCCCTGGTCCTTCTTGTTGTCCACGCCGCGGGCGATGTCCTGGCTCTGGCCCTCGATGGCCACCATGACGCCGCAGGTGTTGCCGTCATAGCCCATGGAGCTATCGGTGTAGCCGATGCGGCAGATGGTGCTGCGAACGATGCGCGGGATGTCCACGTAACAGTTCGTCGTCACCTCGCCAGCGACGATGGCGAGGCCCGTCTTGACGAGCGTCTCCACGGCGACGCGCGCCTGCGGATCCTTGGCAATGATGGCATCCAGCACACCGTCGGAGATCTGGTCGGCAATCTTGTCCGGGTGGCCTTCGGTGACGGATTCGGACGTGAACAAATAGTCGGTAGGCATGTCGTCTCTGAACTGGCGCGGAACAGTGCGCGAGGGTCCGGACACTAAACGTCGTGTCCTAGAGGAGTCAAACGCCTGGAGGGTCCTCTTCATTCACCCTACGCGCCCTTTTCGAGCCCTGCGGGCAGGCGACCCCCGCCGCACGGCCGCTCCCTCCGGGGCCGGTGAATTTCATCAGGCGCCAGCCGTTCCCTTGCGCTAACAGGCAGCACGCGAATTCCCTCCTGGAGGACCGCCCGACATGAACGCCCGCTTCCGTACCGTCACCTTCCTGGCCGCCATGGCCCTTGCCGTTCCCGCGCTCGCCGCGCCGAAGGACGACGCCGTCGCCAAGCCGGTCAAGACGGTGGTCCAGTCCGTGCGCTACGAGCGCGACGCGGCCGCCCTCAAGCTCTTCGGCAGCGAGGAGCAGGGGAAGTTCCTGCTCGGCGACGCCTGGGCCAAGGGCACGGACGCCCAGCGCAAGGAGTTCGTGGAGCTGTTCCAGGGCCTCTTCGCGGGCATCGCCTTCCCCCGCGTGCGTGAGAACTTCAAGAACCTGGACTCCATCACCTACGAGCCCGCCGAGGTGAAGGGCAACGAGGCGACGGTGGCCTCCACCATCTTCATCAAGCACCCGCTGAAGACGCAGGAGATGAAGCTGAAGTACCGCCTGACGAAGGACGCCGCCGCGTGGAAGGTGGTGGACGTGACGGTGCTCGGCTCCTCCATGCTCCAGGACATCCGTGACTCGCAGGTGCAGCCGCTGCTCACCCAGGGTGGGTGGGAGCTGCTGCTCAACCGCATGCGCACGGAGCTGGCGAAGGTGAAGAAGAAGTAGTCCCTGGCCGAACCCGGCGGCCGGGCCAGCAGGCGCCCGGCCACCGGAAGGGTTCCGGGGCTGTGCGTCATCGACTAGGCTCTCGCTCCCCCCGAGTGACTGGCCGATGACCGCCCCCGCCCCCGTCCAGCCCACGCCTGTCCGCAGCACCGGCCCGTCCGCCCGCGAGGTGGACGCCTTCTGCGTCCAGTACGCCCCCCGCTCTCCCGGCAACCCCGCCGTCCGCGACCTGTACCGGCTGCTGTGCGACGTGCCCGAGGGCGGCCTGGAGGCGCGGCTGGAGTGGGTGGAGCGGTGGATGCTGTGGCTGCACGAGCGCATCCCCGCCCATGCCCTGGTGGACGCCGACGAGCCGCCACTGTCCGCCGCCGACAGCCGCCTGGTACTGATGGTGCGGGTGATGGAGGGCGAGCCCGCGATGCGCGCCGCCGTCACCCGGCTGGTGTCCGCGGTGTGCGACGGCAGCCGCGGGCTGAAGCTCTTCGCCCAGGTGGGGCTGCCCGCGGGCCAGGGCTTCATCTCCGAGGCCTCCGACCGGCTGGCGCGCGCGCTGCTCCCCGCGCCCCCCGAGCCGGGCAAGCTGTCCGAGTTGCTCCTGCGGCTGTTCCCGGTGCCCGCCGACGCGGACTGGCTGGCCGCGCTGTCCCCGGCGCTGCTGGCGAAGCTGGCCTCGCTGGTGGGCGACGCGCGCCCGCCCGAGCCGGTGCCGGCCACCCGCGTGCGCGCGGACATGATGGACGCGCTGCTGCTCCTGGCGGTGCAGACGGCCGGCCTGGGCACGGCCGAGGACATCAGGGACCGCAGCCCCGAGACGTCCTTCCGGGGCTCGCCCTTCCTGCGGCTGCGTCTGGTCTGCGACGCGGTGCTCGCGCGCGACGCGGCGCACGACACGCTGAGAGACCTGTCCACCTGCGTGGCGGACTGCCGGCAGGTGGTGTCCAGCGTGTCGCGCCACCTGGAGGAGGCGGGCGTCAGCGTGGACCTGGTGTACCGGCTGGAGCGCATCCGCCGGAGCCTGGAGCGCATGGAGGCCATCGCCCGGGTGCTGGGCGCGCCGCGCGGCGAGCCCCGCTGGCGCGAGGCGATGACGCTGCTGGTGGACCTGCTGCGGCGGTCGCATGCGGACCGCTCGGTGCGCGAATTGGTGAAGCGCAACGTGCGGATGCTGGCGCGCAAGATCATCGAGCGCGCCGGCCACTCCGGCGAGCACTACATCACCAGCACCCGCGCCGAGTTCCACGCCATGGTGCACTCGGCGGCGGGCGGCGGGCTGCTGACGGCCTTCACCGCCGCGCTGAAGTTCTTCCTCGGGGGCCTGGCGCTGGCGCCCTTCTTCGCGGGCCTGTTCTCCTCGCTCAACTACGCCGGCAGCTTCGTGCTGATGCAGTTCCTCGGCTTCACGCTGGCCACAAAGCAGCCGTCCATGACGGCGGCGACGCTGGCGGGCGCGGTGGGCGAGACGGACGCCGCGCAGGGACGGCAGGAGCGACTGCTGGCGCTCCTGCCGCGCATCACCCGCTCGCAGCTGGCGGCGGTGCTGGGCAACCTGGGCTGCGTGCTCCCCGCGGCGGTGGCCCTGGCGCTGGTGTACGGGCTGGTGTCACACCACCCGCTGCTCAGCGAGGAGAAGGCCCACTACGTGGTGCACTCGCTGCACCCCTGGCGCAGCGCCACGCTGCTGTGGGCGGCCTTCACCGGCGTGCTGCTGTGGGTGTCCAGCGTGGCGGCCGGGTGGCTGGAGAACTTCGTGGTGTACCGGCGGCTGCCGGAGGCGCTGGCGCGGCACCGCGTGCTCAAGGCGATGCTGGGCGAGTCCCGCGCGCAGCGGCTCGCCGACGGCTTCCTGCACCACGTGGCGGGCGTGGGAGGTAGCGTCACGCTCGGCTTCCTGCTGGCCATGGTGCCGGTGGTATCGAGCTTCTTCGGGCTGCCGCTGGACGTGCGGCACGTCACCCTCTCCTTCGGCTCGCTCGCCTTCGCGGGGTGTGCGCTGGGGCCCGCGGCGGTGCTCCAGCCGGACTTCCTCGCCGCGCTCGCCGGGGTGGGCGTCATCGGGCTGCTCAACTTCGGCGTCTCCTTCGCGCTCGCCCTGGGCGTGGCCCTGCGCGCCCGCGACGTATCCACCCGGGAGGCGCTGCCCTTCCTGCGCAGCGCCCTCCTGCGCTTCGCCAGGGACCCGCGCTCGTTCCTCCTGCCGCCCCGGGACACCGCCCCCGACGTGCTCCAGGTGTCCGTGCCGCCGGCCCCCTGATACGGGCGCCCCCAGGCCCCGCCGTGACACACGGATGACGAATTATTCCCGGCGTGCCCGCGACCGGGGACCGGCCGGGCTGACGGGCTCTGCTTCCTGACCGGGGCGTTTGCCGGTAGGGTCGCCGCCGCATGAGCAGCGGCACCCGAAACCCGAACTCCCACTCCCGCTTCGCCTACGCCTTCGCCGGCCTGCTGGTTCGCCGGCCCGGGGCGGTCCTCCTGGTCCTGCTGGCCCTCTTGGGCCTGTCCGCCTGGGGCACGTCGAAGCTGCGCATCAACTCCAACCAGCTCGACCTCATCTCCCAGGACTTGCAGGAGGTGAAGGACGTCAAGCAGGTCATCGACATGGTGGGCGGCAGCGGCTTCCTCATGCTCGCCCTGCGCTCCTCGGACGAAGCCGCCATGAAGAGCACCGCGGATGACATCGCGAAGATGCTCGAGGCGGACAAGGAGAACGTCCGCAACGTCTCCTACAAGCTGCCCGTCGAGTTCATCCAGCAGAACATGGTCCTCTTCGTGAAGACGGAGGACCTGGTCGAGGGCAAGCGCCGCATCATGGCCTTCCTGCGCGACAAGCTGAAGCGCAGCAACCCGTTCTTCATCGACCTGGGCGCCACCAAGCCCGTCGAGCTGGACATGCAGGACCTCGTCGACAAGTACTCCTCCGTCGGCAAGAAGAGCATCCGCGACGACTACAACATCTCCACCGACAAGAAGATGGTGCTGATGCTCATCAAGCCGATGTGGGACACCACGGAGATCGGCAAGACGAAGGAGTATCTCGACAAGCTCAAGCTCCAGTTGGACGCGTACTCCGCCCAGCCCGGCAAGGTGAAGCTGGTCGAGGACTACGACAAGGCGTCCTTCCAGCGCGACGGCTCGAAGGACGGCAAGGGAGCGACCACCATCGCCTACGGCTTCACCGGCTCGTACAAGACGACGGTGGACGACTCGTTCGCGATTGAGGAGTCGCTCCAGCCGGTGACGGTCATCGCGCTGGTCGCCATCTTCTTCATCACCATCCTCTTCTTCCGGAAGCTGGCGCCCACGTTCATCGTGGTGAGCGGCACGGTGATGGGGACGATCTATACGCTCGGCTTCACCTACGCGACGGTGGGTGAGCTGAACATGATTACCTCCATCCTGGGCGGCATCCTGATGGGGTTCGGCATCGACTACGGCATCCACTTCATGTTCCGCACCCGGCTGGAGCTGGGCGCGGGCAAGCCGTACGACGTGGCCATCCGCGACGCCTTCGTCAACGCGGGCCGCCCGGCGGCGGTGGCCGCGGTGGTGACGGGTGGCTCGTTCTTCGTGCTGATGGTCAGCGAGTTCCGCGGCTTCAGCCAGTTCGGCTTCCTGGCCGGCTGCGGCACGCTCATCCTCGGCCTCACCCTGTTCCTGTGGAGCGCTTCGCTGCTGGCGCTGGCGGGCCGCATCAACCCGGCCCTGCCGCAGAAGCTCATCGGCATCATGAAGCCGCCGCCCAACACCTCCGCCGCCACCGGCAAGGAGCTGCGCATCCCGAAGCCGGGCCTGGTGCTGGCCATCAGCTCGCTCGCGGTGGCCCTCATCTGCGCCGCCGCGGTGCCCTGGGCGGGACTGGACGCGGAGGCGCCCAAGGGCGTGAAGCTCGGCTTCCTCGAGCGCCTCAAGTACGGCGTGGGCTTCAACTACAACACCCGCGCGCTCATCCCGGACGGCATGTCCTCCGTGGTGCTCCAGGACGAAATCAACGAGCGCTTCAACATCTCCAGCGACCCGATGGGCATCTACACCAAGGACCTGGACCAGGCCGAGGGTGTCTACCGGGAGCTGACGCAGCACCCGGAGAAGTACCCGTCCATCGACCAGGTGGTGAGCATCTTCACCTTCGTGCCGCCCGCGAAGACGGCCGAGGCCAACGCGAAGGTGCTCGAGGAGTGGAAGGCGGAGCTGGCGCAGCTGGAGGCGGAGGGCTTCTCCACCGCCGCGCTGCCGCCGGAGATGCAGGACAAGGCCGAGTTCTTCAAGAAGGTGCTGGACGCCAAGCCCTTCGACGTCCACGGCGTGCCGGCCAACTACACCGCCCAGTTCAAGAACCTGCCCACCGCGCAGCCGGAGAACCAGGGCTACCTCACGTACATCTACGCGAGCGTGGACCTGCTCGACGGCAAGAAGATGATGCAGTTCGCGGACGAGACGCGCTCCATCCGCGCCACGTACTCGCCGGGCGTGTTCGACAAGGATGCCTGGGACGCGCCGGGCCCCACGGCGGAGAAGGAGTTCCGCGCCGCGGGCGCCACGCAGCTCTACGCGAAGCTGGCGAGCATCGTGCTCTGGGACGGCAAGGTCACCGTGGTGCTCACCGCGCTGTGGATTCTGCTGATGCACTTCCTGGACTTCCGCAACGCGAAGCTGGCGCTGGCGTCGGTGATTCCGCTCGGGGTGGGCGTGGCGATGATGCTGGGCATCATGTCGCTGACGGACCTGCGCCTGAACTTCATGAACATCATCATCCTGCCCATCCTGCTGGGCTTCGGCGTGAGTCACGGCCTCTACCTGCTGCACCGCTTCCTGGAGGGCACCTCGCCCCTGGTGGCGCTGCGCAGCGTGGGCGCGGCGGTGGCGTCCTCCACGCTGACGGCGGTGGCGGGCTTCGCGGCGCTGCTGGCCGCCGCCCACAACGGCCTGCGGTCCATGGGTCTGGTGGCGTGCATCGGCCTCATCACCACGCTGGTGGTGTCCTTCACGGTGCTGGCCGCGGTGATGCAGCTCATGCATGACCGCCGGCAGCGCGAGGCCGGTGCGTCGTCCGGCACGGGCGGCACGTCCGACGGTGAGAGCAGCGAGCACAAGGCGGCCTGACGCCACGGTGTGCTTGAAGGAGGCCCCCTTCCCATGAAGGGGGCCGGGAGAGAGGGACATGAACACGAAGCGACTGTTGCCCGTGCTCGGGCTGGGCCTGCTGTCCGCGTGCTCCACGGTGAAGAGCCATCGGGTGCGCCCCGACTATGAGCAGGTGGACAAGCAGCAGGTGAAGCGGCTGGTGGTGGTGACGCAGCCGCTGCCGAACGGCATCCCCGCGGTGGGCGAGCTGTGGAGCCTCCTCGCCCGCCAGTGGGTGAACCAGAACCGGAACTTCATCGCGAAGTCCAACCTGGCGCTGCCGGACCGGCCCGGGGATACGTCCTTCAAGGGCCTGTGCGTGGAGGGCCTGGAAGGCGTGCTCTGGCTGGACCCGAGCATCACGCTCAAGAACAAGGAAGGCGGCGCGGAGGCCTCCGTCAAGGCACGGCTGACGCGCTGCCGCGACGGCGAAGAGGTCTGGGCCGCCGAGGCCGGCGGGAGCTGGGACTCCAAGGACGAGGACTACGCGCAGCGCGTGGAGCAGTACGTCCAGGAGCTGGGTGAGGAGGTACGCCCCTACGTGGTTCCCTCCGCGAAGCTGCTGAGGGCCACGCTGGACACGCTGCCCAATCCCCAACTGAACGACGCGGACACGGACGAGAAAATAGAGCTGGGTGAGTAGGCTCGTCCCTCGTGGATGAGAAGACCATCGCCCTGAGACTGGCCCTGGCCGCGCTGCTTGGCGGCGTGCTGGGTCTGGAGCGTGAGGTGCGCGGTCAGGACGCCGGCCTGCGCACCCACATCCTCGTGTCCCTGGGCGCGTGCTGCTTCACCCTGGCCAGCGTCTTCGTCGAGGTGGTGCTCGCCGCGGGCGCCCCCGAGGGCACGCGGGGTGACATCGGCCGCATCGCCAGCCAGGTGGTGGTGGGCATCGGCTTCCTGGGCGCGGGCGTCATCCTGCGCCACGGCGGGCAGGTGAAGGGGCTGACGACGGCGGCCAACCTGTGGCTCACCGCCTCCGTGGGCCTGGCCGCGGGGCTGGGCTTCTTCACGGCGGCGGCCACCACCATGGCCATCGCCATGCTGTGCCTGGTGGGCCTGCGCCCCCTGGAGCGCGCCATCCACCGCTACCGCTCCCGGCGCGGGCTGAAGGCGGACAAGGACGTCGCCGCTTCCATCCACCCCGAGCCCCCGTCCCTCGACGGGGAATGAGCGGCCCCAGGCTTCAGCGGCGCGTGTCCGGGTCCCGGCTCGACGGCGCCTCGCGGCGAGGCGGCTCGTCCTCGTCCGGCGCGGCCCGCCGCTCCACCACCCCGGGTGGCTGCCGCACCGCCACCACGGCCGGGTCCACCTCGCTGACGAGGTCGTCCTTGCGGTGCGCCCGCTCCGGGTGCGCCGTGGCGCCCGGCCCGACACTGTACTGGCTGTGGTCCTGGAACTTCGCGCTGTCCATGCGGGCCTGCTCCAGGTCCCTCGGCTCCAGCCCCAGGCCCCCGGTGAGGTCGTGCGCCAGGGCCCGCTCCGGGGCCGCCCCGCCCCGCCGCTCGTCGGAGAGGGCCTCCCGGTTGACGCCCGGGATGTTGGACACGGCCTCGCGCAGGTAGACGTCGTCCCCGTCCAGGTCCATCACGTCCGTGAAGGCCACCCGGAGGTCACGGGTGAAATAGCGGCTCTTCCCGACGAAGAAGCCTCCCGCGTCCACGGCGATGACGGTGCCCACCACCTCGCCGTCCCGGTCCCTCGCCGTCATGCCCATCTGGATGTTCGCTGGATTGAACATGCTCGCTCCCCCGAGTCGTGTGCGCGTCCTGGGGAAAGCTGGGCATGGTGGGAAGCCCCCGGCATCCCCCTCCCCGCCGCGCGGCCGGGCGGGCGAGCCCTGCCTCCCTCCACGACTGGGAGGGAGGCGGGCTTCAGCCCGTGGTGCGGTCCGTGGGCTGGTGCTCGGCGGGCTCGGGCTCGCCGGGATGGGAGGGAGGCTCCATGACCTCCGCGAAGCGGCGGTCCATCTCCGTGCGCACGTAGCGCTCGATTTCCTCCGCGGTGGTCAGCTCCATGGCGCCCTTCAGCAACTCCACGGCGTCCGCGCGGCTCACCCGGCGGATGAAGCGCTTCACCACCGGAATCTGCCCCGACGTCATCGACAGCTCGTCGAAGCCGAGCGCCAGCAGCACGAGCGTGTACAGCGGGTCTCCCGCCATCTCGCCGCACATGGACACCGGGATGTTCGCCGCCTTGCCCGCGTCGATGATGGTCCTCAGCAGCCGCAGCACGGACAGGTGCAGGGGCCGGTAGAGGTAGGCCACCTCGCGATTCTGGCGGTCGATGGCCAGCGAGTACTGGATGAGGTCGTTGGTGCCGATGGAGAAGAAGTCCGCCTCCTGCGCCAGGCGGTCGGCAATCATCGCCGCGCTCGGCGTCTCCACCATGATGCCCACCGGGAAGCGCTTGCCCACGGGCACACCCGCGCGGCCCAGCGCCGTGCGGCACGCCTCCAGCTCGCTGCGCGCCTCGCGCAGCTCGCTCACGCCGCAGATGAGCGGGAACATCAGCCGCAGGTTGCCGTGCACGCTGGCGCGCAAGAGGGCGCGCAGCTGCGTGCGGAACAGCTCCCGGTTGGACAGGCAGTAGCGGATGGCCCGCAGGCCCATGGCCGGGTTGGGCTCCTTCTCGTGCTTCGTCTTGCCCGGCACCTTGTCGCCGCCCAAGTCGAGCGTGCGGATGGTGACGGGGCGCCCGCCCATGGCCTCCAGCACCTGCCGGTAGGCGCGGTAGTGCTCCTCCTCCGTCGGCGCCGTCTTCCGGTCCAGGAACATGAACTCGGTGCGGTACAGACCGATGCCCTCCGCGCCGTGCGCCAGCAGGGAGGGGATTTCCTCCAGGAACTCCATGTTGCCGTAGAGCCGGATGCGGTAGTTGTCCGTGCTCACCGCCAGCTGGTCCTTCGTCGTCAGCGCCAGCCGCTCGGTCTCCTGGTAGCGGCGCTGGTCCTCGCGGAAGACGGCGAGCTGCTCGTCGGACGGGTTGACGAGGATGACGCCCCGGATGCCGTCCATGGCCACCAGGTCGCCCGGCGAAATCTGCTCGCTGGCCCGGCCGGCGCCCACCACCGCGGGCGTCTCGCGCGCCCGCGCCACAATCGCCGTGTGGCTTGTCTGGCCGCCCAGGTCCGTGACGAAGCCCGCCACCCGGCCGCTGCGCGCCATCAGCGCCGCGTCCGCGGGGGACAGGTCATGCGCGACGACGATGGCCTCGGCGGGGACTTCCACCTCCTCGTCCACCACCTGGCCCATCAGGTTGCGGATGATGCGGTCGGCGACGTAGTCCACGTCCGAGCGGCGCTCGCGGAAGTACTCGTCGGGGATGTTGTCGAAGAGGTGCTTGATTTTGCGCGCCACGCGCCGGACGGCCCACTCGGCGTTGATGCGGTCCTCGATGATGAGCCGGTTGACCTCGTCCACGAGCATCGGGTCGTGGAGCATCAGCCGGTGGGCCTCGAGGATGAGGGCGTGGTCGCTGCCCTCGGTGCGCGTAATCTGGTCCTTGAGCTCGGCGAGCTGGCGGTCGGACAAGTCAATCGCCGTCTTCATCCGCATCCGCTCGGGCTCGACCTCGGCTTCGGCCAGCCGGAGCTTGGGGGTGCGGATGCGCTTGCGGTCCAGGATGAAGGCGTGGCCCACCGCCACGCCGGGAGAGGCGCCGATGCCCAACAACCTCAGGGTGGGGGTGGCCTGGCTGCTCACGTTCCCATCTTCTCCTGTGGCTCTACCGCGTTCCCATTCTCACCCGTCACTGGGCCTCGCCGAAACGGTCCCCGATGAGTTTTGCCAATTCCAGGAGGCAGGCGTCGGCATCATCACCTTTGCAGACCACCTTCACCTGGGTGCCCTGGGCCGCCGCGAGCATCAGCACCCCCATGATGGACTTGGCATTGGCCCGCTGGCCCTGGGCCTCGAGGGTGACCTCGCTCTTGAAGCGGTTGGCCACCTTGACCATCTGCGCCGCGGCCCGGGCGTGCAGCCCCAGCGCGTTGATGATCTCGTATGTCCCTTCGGCCACGGTTGCCATCGCGACTCCCACCTCTCTTCTTAAAGGAATGCCCCCGCCGCGCAGGCCAGCCCCGCGGCAAGGTAGAGCACCACGTAGTTCGGCACCCGACGGCTGACCAGCACGTAGGACGCCACCCCCAGGGCCAGACACCCGGCCGCCAGCAAGGGCGCACGGACCCCTCCGGCGTTGGTCCCGAAGGAAACCGACAGCCAGGCGGCCAGGCCGCCCGCGCTCGTCGCCGCCACCGCCCGCAGCTTCGCCCCCCGCGAGGGGAGGTTGGCCCGGGCCACCGCCTCCACCAGCCGGTCCCCCAGGGACAGGCCCAGCCAGTACAGCCGCACGCGCAACAGCACGTGCACCAGATTGTAGAGCACCAGGAAGAGGGGCACCGCCCACACGCCCAGCAGCGGCACCATGGCGGCGCTCACCGCCCCCACCGCCGGCTTGAGGGACAGCCAGAAGAAGCCGTCCCCCAGCGCCGCCAGCGGCCCCATCAGCGCGGCCTTGAAGGCCACGACCTTGTCCGGCGTCTCCTCCCCCCGGGCGATGCGCACCTCGTGGTTGACGACGCCGCCGACGATGGCCGCCGCCACGTAGGGGTGGGTGTTGAAGAAGACGAGGTGCCGGCGCACCGCCTCCTCGCGCGCGGCGCGGTCCGGGTACAGGTGCTCCAGCGCGGGGAAGACGGAGTAGGCCAGCCCCAGGTTCTGCATGCCCTTGGGGTTCCACGACGCCTGGAGGAAGAGCGAGCGCAGGAAGACGCGCACCAGCACCCACGGCGGCAGGGGCAGGTCGGGGGCGCTCACCGGTGCTCCTGGAGCAGGAGGAGGACCACCGCCACCGTCACCGCCGCCGCGCCCAGCGCCGCGTAGAGGGGGGCGCGCCGCGCGTGGCTGCCCTGCGCCGCGAGGGAGGCCGACACCGACGCCATGGCCGGCCAGGCCCATGCCAGCCCGCGCACCACCGGGGGGGGCAGCGCCTGCAGCAGGGGCTCCACGAAGAAGCCCGCCAGCGCGCACAGCGACGTGAGGCAGCCGTACAGCACGAAGTGCGGCCACATGCCCCACAGGTTCTGCCGGACGGCGCGGGTGAGGTTGCCGGCCTCCGCGGAGGCCAGCGCCACCCGGGCCAGCCTCGCCGTGTAGCCCTCCAGGAGCCGGTCCCCCCGGCGCCCCACCCGCCCCAGGCCGATGAACAGCAGCACGGCGAGGGACCAGATGGCCGGCGTGGACCCGGCGCCGGTGGCGGTGGTGAGGGTGGCGGCGGCGGCGCTGGTGCCGGTGGCGGCCAGCGTGTCGTTCTCCGGCAGCGCGGCGCCCAGGTTGGCGGTGCCCAGGAAGAACAGCTCCAGTAGCAGCCCCACGGACAGGCCAGAGGGCACGTCCCCCAGGAGCAGCCCCATGATGGTGGCGGCCACGAGGGGGCGGGACAGCATGGCCTGCAGGAACGCCTTGCGCTCCAAGGCCACCAGTCCGCCCCATAGCCCCGCGAGCGCCACCTGGGTCCAGACGACGCTCACGCGCTCACCCGGCCTTCGCCCACCGGTCGGTGAGGTCCAGCAATTCCACGGGCCTCTCCGAGGGTACCGCGCGGGCCTCCACGCGCACGCCCTGCTCGGACATCTGCTGGAGCGTCTTCAGCTCCGCCTCCGCCAGGAAGACGGACGGGGACACCTGCCGGCGCCCGGTGCCGAAGTGCACGTTGCCCAGGTTCAGCTCGTCCATGGACAGGCCGTGGGCAAAGGCGAAGGGCACGGCCGCCACGTCGCGCAGGAGCACCAGGGTGCGCACCCCGTCCTTGGAGAGGGCGGCGAAGTCCACCTGGGCGAGCGGGAGGATCTGCACCTCGATGGCGCTCTGGACGGCCAGGGCCATGGCCGCCCGGATGAGGGGGCTGGACGCAGCCTCGTCATCCGCGACGACGACCCGGGAGACCTTCAGGAAGGGCAGCCAGGCCTCGACGACCTGACCATGGATGAGGCGGTTGTCGACGCGGACCAGGGTGATCACGGCAGTCTCGAATCGCCGACCCGCGCGGGTCCGTCAAGTTCGCGGCTGCTGCTGGGCCTCGCGAAGCAGGGCGGATGCGCAGGTGATGTTGCGCTGGCCATGGGAAGCCAGCTGGTTGGCCATCTCCGGAAGCGACAGCTGCTCGTTGCGGAGCGAGTTCGCCTTGAGAAGCATGGGCAGGTTGACGCCAGCGAGGACCTCCAGGTTCATCCGCTGACACATCATCAGCGACTCCTTGCACGGAGTGCCGCCGAACAGGTCCGCCAGGATGATGACACCTTCCCCCTCATCCACGCGGGCCACCGCCTGCTTCATCTTCGCGCGGAGCTCCTCGACGGGAGTCCCCGGCTCGATGTTGCAGGTTGCCACCGCGGGAAGCTTTCCCACGATCTGCTCCGCGGTGGAGACCAGCTCCTCCGCTAGACGCCCGTGCGATGCGACGACGAGGCCGACCATGTCCGCTCCTGACCAACCCCCCGAAGTTTGCGGTCTACGCCTGAACGCCGCGTTGCGCAACTCCGGCGAAAGTTTCCGCCCTGAACCCCAGACCCACGCTCCCACTTCCTGTGTCGAAAGGTAAGACGACAGTGGCTCCCATGCCCGAAATTTCGGTTCCGGCCGCGTGCAGGGCTGTCGCCTGCCGGACGGGGGAGCGACTTCGTTCCCCCCACACCTTATCGGATGCCACGGTGACATGCGCGATGCGCGCCGTCGCCTTTACCTCGCACACCCCGTCCCACCGCCCGTACAGCAAGGAAGCAGGCGCCCTATTAAACGAGTCGGGACTGGAACGATAGAGGGGACACGCATGACCCATGGCCCGCGAGGGCCAGGCGCCGCCTTCCGGGCCCGAGGCAGGGCCGCGTGAATGAATTGACATGTGAGTCAATCCTCAGCATCCAGCGAATCGCACGCGCCGGTGTGACGTCCCGGGGCGGATGGAGGCGTCATGGCGCGGTCGAAGCTGCTGAAGGAAGGCGATGCGGTCCCTGATGTCACGCTGAAGGGCGCGGGAGACCGCCCGGTGCGGCTGCGCGACCTGGTGGGGCAGAAGGTGCTCGTCGTCTACTTCTACCCGAAGGATGACTCGCCGGGCTGCACCGTGCAGGCGTGCAGCCTGAGGGACCAGTACGAGGACTTCGTGGCCGCGGGCGCGGAAGTGGTGGGCATCAGCGGCGACTCGGTGACGTCGCACGAGGGCTTCGCCACGAAGCACCGGCTGCCCTTCGTGTTGCTGAGCGACGCGGGCGGTGAGGCGCGTGACGCGTTCGGCGTGCCCCCTTCCCTGCTGGGGCTCATCCCCGGACGCGTCACCTTCGTGGTGGACCGCAAGGGCGTCATCCGACAGGCGTTCGAGTCGCAGCTGCGCGTGGGCGAGCACGTGCGGCGTGCGCTGGAGCTGGTGCGCACGCTCGCCCACGAGGGTGAGGCGGCGACGGGCACGTCCGCCGCGAAGTAGGCGCCCCGCGGCACCGGGCCCGGCACAGGCGGGCCCGGAGGGGACAGCATGGCGCGCGGTCCAGAGGTCCAACGCGACCTCGAGGCCACTCCGAGAACCGCAATGCCGCAGCCGCACGCCCGCGTCCCACGCGCGAACACGCACCGCGGACAAACTGTCCCGCACGCGCGTCGAAACCTCGCCCGGAGGGCGGCGCCCCAGACGCAACCCCGCGTAGTGCTTCACTTCCTGCGCGCCGCGCCGCGTGTTCCACGCGCTGGCCCATGCCTTGCTCAAGCGATGGGTGCCACGCGACACACGCGAGGCAGGGAGAGCAAGGCCATGAAGACCCAAGACGAGAGCTTCTTCGACGTCGTCGTCCTCGCCGTCAGCCCGCTGATGGCGCTGCAGCTGTTCGTGCTGGTGATGATGGTCGTCACCTATGCACACCCGTAGCCACCTGCGTCAGCAGTGCCCGTAACATCACGTAACATGTTGACCCTGGACGGGACTGGTTTCAGCTCGATATAAACGGAATAGCGCGACAGGCAGGCATTTGCCGATGACGCCGCCGCGCTGCCGCTGAGTTCCCCCCCGAGCTGAAAGGAAGTCCCCGAAATGAGCCTGAACCCCCGCGGTCGCCTCAATTGGTGGATGGGTGCTGTTGCCAGCGTTTCCCTGCTGGGTGCTTGCGGAGCGCCGGATGAGCGTGCCGGTGACGCGCTCGAGTCGAACGAGACCGTGCAGGACGCGGTCGCGGGCGATGTGGCCGTGAAGCTGTCCGTGGAGAAGTCGTCCCTGGCCGCGCGCGACAACGTGCTCGTCTCCGTGACGATGACGAACGTCTCGTCGCGCGCCGTGCGCCTGCTCAAGTGGAACACGCCGGTGGATGGGCTGAAGGAGGACCTCTTCAAGGTCACCGCCAACGGCATCTCGGCGGAGTACAACGGCCGTCACTACAAGTGGGCCGCGCCGCAGGCGACGGACTACCTGAACCTGGCGCCGGGCGAGAGCGTGTCGAGCAAGGTGGACCTGGCGTCCGTCTATGACCTGTCCAAGACGGGCACCTACGACATCAGCTTCGCCTCCGCGGCGCACGACGGCGTGTCGGAGCTGAGCTCCAACAGCCTGACGGTGTTCATCGAGGGCCGTCCCTTCGTCAGCCCCGAGGCCGAGGCCGCCCCGGGCACCGTCAACGCCATGGCGCTGTCCACGGCGAACTGCACCAGCAGCCGCGTGACGTCCGTCACCACGGCGTTCAACTCCGCGAAGACCTACGCGAACAGCGCGGTGACCTACCTGGGCGGCACGCCCAGCGCCACCACGCGCTACACCACCTGGTTCGGCACCTACAGCAGCTCGGGCTGGAGCACCATCAAGACGCACTTCACGTCCATCAAGAGCGCCTTCGACACCAAGTCCGTCATCGTCGACTGCGGCTGCACGGACAGCGCCTACGCGTACGTGTACAAGAACTCGCCGTACCGCATCTACGTGTGCAACGCGTTCTGGAGCGCGCCGAACACGGGCACGGACTCCAAGGCCGGCACGCTCATCCACGAGATGAGCCACTTCACGGTGGTGGCGGACACGGACGACCACGCCTACGGCCAGACCGCCGCCAAGAACCTGGCGAAGTCCAGCCCCACCAACGCCCGCGACAACGCGGACAGCCACGAGTACTTCGCCGAGAACACGCCGTCGCTGCCGTAATCGCGGCGCGGTGACATGATGTGAAGTCGGGACGGGGGCGGCGACGCCCCCGTTTCTTTTTTTACGGAGCCGGGAGCCCCATTCTGATGACACGTGGAAAGCTGGGTCGCGTCACGCTGCTGTGCCTGGGAGTCATGGGTGGCGCATGCGCGTCACGTTCTTCCGAGGGAACACCGCCGCCAGCTGCGGCAAGGCAGGAGGAGTCCGCCATGGCGACGACGCTGGAGTGTGCACTGAGCGCCCCCAAGACGGTGAAGGCGGGCGAGCCGGTGGAGGTGGTCTTCCGGCTGACCAACCCCACTGCGAAGCCGCTGTACGTGCTCGACTGGCACACGCCGCTGGAGGGGCTGCTCAACGACATCTTCCAGATTACGCGTGACGGCACGGAGTTGTCCTACGCGGGGCCCATGCTGAAGCGCGGCAACCCGGGCGCGGATGACTACGTCGCCGTGGCGCCGGGGGCCTCCGTGGAGGGCCGCGTGAATGTCGCGCTCGCGTATGACTTCACGCAGCCGGGCCGCTACCGCATCGCCTTCCGTGGCCGGCTGATGGATGTAGCCACGCAGCAGGCGGAAGTGCCGCACACGCTGGACGGGTTCCGCGAGCTGCCGGTGAAGTGCCCCGAGGTGGAGACGTCCGTCCTCGCCCCCTGAGCGAGCGCCAAAGCCAGACAGGCCGCGCGCGCGTCAGCCCACCACGAGGCGCGCGCGCTGCTTCGCCGGACGGATGCGCGCGGTGGCGCCAGCGCCGAACTTGAGGAAGTCCTCCTCCACGCCGTCGCTGAAGATGACGCCCCCCGACGCCATCCGCGACTCCAGCACCAGCTCGCGCTCCGCCGTCACGAAGCCGCCCACCACGTCCGCGGCCGAGTGGCGGCTGATGAAGGGCTCTCGCACCACGAAGGCCAGCTTCGGGTCCTCCCACGCCAGCTTCCACGGCTGCCCCGGCACCCCACCCGTCTGCTGCGTCAGGCTCCGCGCCAGCGTGAAGACCGACGACAGCCACCCGCTGGAGCCCGCCCCCGTGGACACCAGCACCCCGCTGGACGACTGCGACTCCTCCGTGTCCCCGTAGCGCAGCCGGTAGCGCGCCGACACGTGCGACTTCGCGCCGATGAACAAGTCATTGAAGGCGAGCAGCCGCTGCCCGTCCTCCAGCTGCGCCTCCGCCAGCGTCACCTGCCGGAAGCCCGCCTTCCCCTCCAGCACCTTGCGCACCGCGCCCCGCGCCCCCTCCACGCGGTAGGGCAGCAGCACGCCGTCGAAGCGCTCCGGGTCCGGATTCACGCCCACCAGCGGCTGCTCCCCCACGTACTTCGCCACGTTCGCCACCAGCCCGTCCTGCCCGGCGACGACCACCACCTCCTTCCCCGTGAAGAGGAAGGTGGGCACCAGGCTCCGGTCCACCTGCTGCACCGGCAGCCCCAGGCCCAGCGTGTCGCGCAGCGCGTCCACCGCGCGGCGGTAGGACTCGTCCTCGCGGGAGAACTCCTCGAAGTCCTGCCCCGCGTGCTCCACGTAGAACTTCGCCTGCTTCTTCGTGTTGAAGCGCTCCACCAGGCCCGCCAGCCGCGTGCGGCGGGTGACGAGGACGATTTTCTCGTACATGGCCGCCCTCTCTTCCGGTCAGCGATTGCGGGGCCCGGTGGGCCTGGCTCCGCTGCCCGGCGCGCCCATCAGCGAGCTCAGCAGGTCCGGCGACACGTTGAGCTCGCCGATGCGCTGCGCGTTCTCCCCCATCTCCCGGAAGGCGAGCGCGATGTTCAGCGCAGGGTCCGCGCCCCCCGCCGACGTGGCCATCAGCGTCTTCCAGTCCACCCCGCGCACCGGCGCCAGCGTCTTCTCCAGGTAGTAGGCGCGGGCATCCGCCGCCTGGCGCTCGTTCTGGCTCCAGCGCTCCATCAGCGCCGCGCGCTGCTCCTCCACGGCAATGTCCGCCGCCATCTTCGCCTCGCGAATCTGGCGCTGCCGCTCCTCCACCGCCAGCTCGGTGGCCAGCTCGCTCTCCTTGATGCGGCGCTCCTGCTCCACGGCGGCGTTGCGGCGCGCGTAGATGGCCTCGTCCGCCGTGCGCTGCAGTCCCTCGCGCGCCTCCGCCTCCAGCGCCCGCGCCATCTCCGGCGTCGGCTTCACCGACAGGAGCGAGAAGGCCATCACCTCCACGCCCAGCCCCCGCACCGGCTCCGCCACCGCGAGGGCCGCGAGCACCTGGGCCTCAATCGTGTCCGTGTGGACCAGCACCTCGCGCAGCGGCATGCCCTGCACCACCGTGCGCGCGCGCACCTGCGCCACCTGCACCAGCCGCTCCGCCAGCTTCTCCGGGTCGTCCGAGCGGTGGCGCCCGGACACCCCCACCGAGTAGTCCAGCAGCGACGCCAGCCGCTTCGGGTCCGCCACCCGGTACGTGAGCTGCCCCTGCAGCGTCACCGCCTGGAAGTCCCGCGTCACCTCGTTGAAGGCGAAGGGCACGTCCGCGCTCGACAGCGGCACCGACACCAACGTCGCGGACGGCTTCCAGTAGAAGAACGAGAGCCCCGCCCCCTCGCGGACCACCTTTCCCCCCTCGAACTGCATGACGTACGTCGTCGGTGCCGCCTTCATGTAACCGATGACCATTGGGCCCGCCCTCTCGCTTCGTGTACCTTCGACACATTGTTAGTGTCCTTTCGACACTTTCGCAAGTCGAAGTGCGAGAGGGCGGGTGTCGGTGGTCAGCCCACGACGTGGTCGGTGGCCTCCATGGCGGGGATGAAGAGGGCCGGATAGAGGGCGCGCGTCGCGGTGGCGGAGAGGAGGATGGCCTCCTGCTCGGCCGCGTCTTGCAGGGTGTCCAGCACGCTGGCCAGCTCCGCCACGTGGTCCCCGTCCGCGCCCGCGTGGCCCCGCAGGAAGGTGACGGCGCGGTGGATGTCGGGGATGGCTCCGCGCGCGACCAGGCGCTCCGCCGCCAGCCCCGCGCGCACCACGGACAGGTGCTCCAGCACGTAGGCCGTCCCGAGGAACGCGGTGGGCACGCCCGCCTCCGCGGTGAAGCGGTTCCAGCTCACGTACGCGCGCACGGCCGCGCAGGCGGGCGTCGCCTCCACCCGCTCCTTCGTCCAGCCCAGCGCGCGCAGGTCTGAGAGCAGCCAGCGCTCGTGGCCCGACTCCTCCTTCGCCTTCTGCACGAGCAGCGCGGCCAGCGTGGGGTGATGCCCCAGCCGCTGCATGCGCCGGCCCGCCAGGCCCAGCAGCGGCGCCGTCCACCGCACGTAGTGGTACGACTGCGCGAGGTAGTTGGCATATGAGGCCGCGTCCGCCGTGCCCTCGAAGAGACTCCGCGCTTCCGGGTGGCCATCCAGCTCGCGCACCAGGCGGTTCGCCTGCTGCTCCAGCTTCACGATGAGCTTCGTCGACATGTGCTTCTCCCGTCCGGGCGCACCCGTGGCGCGCCCGCTGTTGAAGTGAGTGGTGGTGGAGTGGGAACTTCAGGCGGCGCGGGAAGCGCTCACCGATAACGCGTCGAACCAGGCCAGCGTGCTGGCGGGAATCGCGTCCAGCGCGGCGACCAGCGGCGTGGCGTACCGGTGGAAGCGCGCGTCGTAGAGGGGCTCACTGATGAAGCGCGCGCCCAGCTTCTTCGCGAAGAGCGACAGCGTGCGCGGCAGGCGCAGGCCGTCGAAGCGGCCCTCGCACGCGCGCAGGCGTTCCTCGGGTGTGTAGAGCGGGGCCTCGGGCACCTCGGGTGGGTGGGCGGGCTCGTGCGGCGTCACCTTCCAGTGGGGACTCACGCACCGCATCCTCGCGGCCACCTGGAAGGCGATGAGCGCGTCCTGCGCGCAGTCCGTCTCCGTGTTCGCGGACGCAATCCAATGCGTCACCCCGCGCCTGCGGCTCTCCCGGTACATCTCCGCCTGCAGGCGCAGCAGCACCTCCGAGCCGCGATAGCCGCGCAGCACGCAGTAGCGCGTCGTCTCCGCCAGCCGCATGCCCGGCGCGTCCACCTGGCGCAGGTCCAGCTTCTGCTCCAGCTCGATGCCCAGCCGCTGCCCGGAAGCGCGCGCCACCTCCGCGTTCGGCAGCAGCAGCCGCGACGTCGCCACCGCCGTGTCTCCGGCGTAGACGACGAAGTGGAGCGTCGTCTCCAACGTGTCGAAGCAGCTCACGTCCCGTGGCGCCGGAGGAGGCGTCCCCAGCAGCCCCATTTCCGTGCCGAACACCGCCCAGCGCACCCGGAGCGCGTCGTCCAACTGGCGCTGCTCCGTGGCAATCACACACCGCACCGTGGTCATCTTCACCTTCCCCCTTGCATGGCGGAGGGCGCCCGACAGGACTGGCGGCACGGGTCCCCCAAGGACCCGAGCCCACCATCGCGCCCCCGCCTCTCGTTCATCGCGCGGGGGATTTTCCGTGGGACTTTTTTCTTCGCGGTGCTTCCGGGCCCGGGTCAGCGCTTGTCGAAGCCGACGTGCTCCACCGCCACGCCCCGGGGCGCCACCGCGTCCAGCCGCTTGCCTTCCGTCAGCGCGGCCACGGCCCAGTCCAGCGCGAAGGGCTCGCGCGAGTGCAGCGCGTATACCTCCTCGTGTCCTCGGACCTCGTCCAGCTCGATCGCGGCCGGCAGCATCGGACGTGTCGCCTGGTAGCGCGCCGCCTCCGTGCCTCCGAACGGGTGATACACGGTGACGGTGCCCTGCCCGTCACGGCTGAGCACCGCGACGTAGCCGTCCTCCGCCGCCTTCACCTCGAACTGGAGGACGTCTCCCGGGGCCAGCGTCGCGCCCGGCTCCACCCGCGCGCTGCCGTCGCCCGCCTTGCGGTGCAGCACCAGCGACACCGTGCCCTTCACCGTGTACGGGTTCTCGCGAGGCCACACCCCCACCAGCACCGAGGCCGCGAGCGCCGGCACCAGCAGCAGCCACCAGGGCCGCCGCCGCGCGGGCTCGGCGGCCTCGTAGCGGGCCACCAGCGGCCCGGGCGGGTGCTGGACGAGGAACGCCGCGGAGTCCGCCCGCAGCTCCTCCAGCCGCGCCCGGTCCGGCGCGGACTCCGCCAGCACGGACTCCAGCTGACCGCGTGCCTCCGGCGCCAGTGCGTCCGAGAGGTAGCGCTCCAGCAACGCATCCTTGATGCGGCGCTCACCCGCGCTCATGGCGTCGCTCCGGGCGAGAGGCGGAGGCTGCGCTTCTGCGCGCGCTCCGCGAACCGCGCCAGCATCCGGGACACCGTCTTGCGCGACATGTCCAGCACCTGCGCCACCTCTTCCGTGGTGTGCCCCTCCACGAAGTAGAGCACCGCCACCGTCAGCACGTCCTCGTCCTCGCCCTGGGTGAGGAGCGCGAGGTCCTGCAGGGCCTCCACCCGCTCCAGCCCTCCCGTGTGCGAGGTCGCCGCCTCCTGGCGACGGTCCTCCGCGTCCTCGTCCTCCACCGACAGCGGGCCCAGGCTGCCGGACCAGCGCGCGCGACGGCGCACGCGGTCCACCGCGCGATAGGTGGCGATTTGATACAGCACCGTGAACGGCGAGGCCTCGTCGCGCGGCGTGCCCCGCACCTTCATGTACGCCAGGAAGGTGTCCTGCGTGACGTCGAGCGCCTCCTCGGCGTCACGGGTGAGCGACAGCGCCCTGCGGTGGACGGCGGGGCCGAAGCGCCGGTAGAGCGCCGTCAGGTCGTCCGAGGCCGGAGACGCCGCCCGCGCGGTGGGACCTCCCCGGGGAGCGGTGGACTCCGGACTCAACGACGACTCCTCCCAACAGCCACATCACTCGCGCAGCGCCTGACGGCTCGCGAGCCGGCTGGAGCACGCTTCCTGCATCTTCACATAGAAGTCCTTCGAGGTCAGGGAGATGGCGCGCGAGTAGTGCTCCAGCGCCTTCTCGTACTCGCCGCTGGCGTCCAGCAGCACGGCCAGGTTGTACCAGCCACCCGCGTTGTCCGGATGCTGCTCGACGTAGGACGTCAGCTGCGTGATGGCCTGTCCGACGTCGCCCTTCTCCGCCACCTTGACGATGTCCTTCTGCGCCGCGTCCTCGTCATCCATGCGCAGGTAGTGGGAGACCTGACGCGGGGTGAGGTCCCGGAGCACGCGGTCCACCAGTTGCCCGGCTACCGTGCGCAGCAGGATGTCCACGCGCTCCGACTCGAACTCGCCCGCGTACTCCTCCTCCGCGAGCAGCACCTTGCCCGCGGAGTTGAAGGCCGTCACCCCGAGGATGAGCTTCGCGACGAAGACCTGGTTCCGGGTCTTCTTCGGCATCCTGCCCTTCTCATCCTTGACCACGAGCTGGCGCTTCTCCAGGTCCGTGTCCCAGCCGAGCACGTCGATGCGCAGGCCGACCTCGCCCTGCTCCAGTGCGATGGCCTTGTCCCCCTGCAGCTGCACCTCGCTCCCCGTGCGCTTCACGGTGCCGCCCGCGTGGGTGCGGTCCGCGAACGAGAAGTAGCCGTCCTGCCGGCTCTGCCGGTACAGCTCCTGGAGGACGACGTCCTGCACGATGGACTGCCCCTCCGTCTGCACCACCACGAGCTTGCGCGAGGCACCCACATTCACCCGCGCGGGCTCGAGGACGTTGACCCGGAGGCCGGGTGAGCAGCCGATGACCAGCGAGGCCAGCAACAACAGCGGACGCATCGAGCGGAGCGGCATGGAGTTCTCCCCTGGAACCAGGCACGGAGCTCCGTGAGACGGGAGGACTTCGCCCCCCGCCCTGGAGCGCAGGGCGAACGGTAGAGCAGGTGGCTTCACCGGTGGTAGGCCCCGCCGCTTCCTCACGGGTGCGCCCCGGCCCGGGCTCAGCGCAGGGTGACGGACAGGCGGTAGTTGAAGAGGGCGTCCTCTCCCGTCGCCAGGCTCGCTGCGCGCACCTGCAGGTAGTAGGTGCCCGCCGCCAGGAGCCTCGCGCCGGAGTCATCCGGTGTCTGGCCGAGGCCGTCGAGGCGCGAGCAGAAGCCCCGGCCTCCGTCGTCGTTGGAGGCCAGCTGCTGGCCACTCGCATCGAGCAGCGTGAGCTGGCTGTCGACGCCGTTGGACTCGCAGGTCTCGGTGCCGGTCCCCTCGCTGATTTCCGCGCGCAGCGAGCGGCCGCCCGCGGGCACGGTGATGCGGAAGACATCCACGTCGCTCGCGGTGGGGTGGGTCGCGAGGATGGAGCCCTCCCCGTCCGTGAGGTTCAGCACGGTGGCGCTGACGAGCGCCTCGTTGGGCTCCGCCTCGGACCCCGCGCTGGCCAGGACGGTCGTCTCCAGGACGTAGGCGAAGGGGACCTCCGCGCCCGGGCTCGCGGAGACCTCCACGTAATACACACCCGCCGCGAGGTGGTAGAGGAGCGCCGCGCACGTGCGGAGGCCCTCGTCGTAGGACTCCGAGACGAGGGTGCCCGTCGCGCCGAGCAGCCGCACCCGCGTGTCGCCTCCCGCCTCGCAACGCAGGAGCCCTCCGAAGAAGGTCTCGAAGCGCACCACGCCCGGCGCGGAGACCTCCACGCGGTACAGGTCCACGTCCGTTGCTCCGGACAGGAGACCGGAGAGGCGTCCACCGCCGGTGATGCGCACGGGCGAGTCGCCGGTGGCGCGCGCATCCGCGTCGGCACGGGTGCCGTTGGGCTCCACCTCCACGGAGGTGAGGCCCTCCACGGCACACGTCCGGCCGCAGCCATCGCCGTCCGTGGTGTTGCCGTCCTCGCAGGCCTCGGGCGCGTCGAGGAGCCCGTCGCCACACACCGCGACGCGCTCGCAGGTGCTGGTACAGAGGCTGCTCCCGTCGCACTCCTCGCTGCCAGTGATGCGGCCGTCGCCGCACACGGCCTCGTAGCCGATGCGCACGGTGTAACCGGGGATGGGCTCGCCCGTGGAAGAACGGACGCGCACGTACCAGGTGCCCGGGGCGAGCCGCCGCAGGGCACGGTCTCCCTGCTCCGCCGAGAGGAGGGGACAGTCCGCCGGACCTCCGTCATCGTTGGAGGCGACCACCGCGCCGCTCGCGTCGAGCAGAGCGATGCCCGGGTCGATGTCCAGGCAGCTCGACGGCCCGGCCTCGTCGAAGACCTCCAGGGACACGTCGCTGGTTGCGGTGAGGGTGAAGCGGAAGAAGTCCTCGTCACCCGAGGAGGCAATCGCGCCGCCGAAGAGGACCGCCGGCGTCAGCGGGCCGCTGGCGGTGGCCGTCGTGCCGTTGGGCTCCGCCTCCAGGGTGGGCGGCACCTGGCAGAAGCGGTTGCACGCGTCGCCGTCCGCCGTGTTGCCGTCGTCACACGTCTCGCTGCCCGTGCGCTCACCGTCGCCGCAGGTGGCAACGCGCTGGATGCTCAGGCCATAGGGGAGGGCCACGGTGCCGCTGAAGAACACGGGCCTGACGGCGACGTAATACGTCCCGGGACGCAGGTGCGTCAGCTGAGGGTCCCTTGCCGGCTCCAGCAGGGAGCAGAGATTCAGCCCGTCGTCGTCGTCGCTCGCCAGGACGTGGCCGTCCGCGTCCAGCAACTCGAGGGCCGTGTCGAGGTTGGTGCAACTCTGGGGCCCCCGGCTGTCGTCCGTGGTGATGCGCAGGTCGGACACCGCGGCGAGGGTGAAGCGGTACACGTCCACGTCCGTCCCGGACGCCAGCGCGCCGAACGCCCGCGCCGGCACCCAGGGCAGCACGTCCGCGGTGGCGACCGTCTCGTTCGCCTCGGACTCGAACACCGCCTCCACGTTGCAGGACGCGTTGCACCCATCCCCCGGCGTGGTGTTGCCGTCGTCGCAGGACTCGGCGCCCCTCACGCGCCCGTCTCCGCACCGGGCCGCGCAGACGGTGGGCGCAGTGCCGGTGCAGTCGTAGCCGGACTCCAGCGCGCAGGCAGTGGAGCAGCCATCATTGGCGGCCGCATTGCCGTCATCACAGGCCTCGCTCCCCGCGCGCACGCCGTCGCCGCAGGCCGTGGCGCAGGTGCTGGGCGTGCCGGAGCAGGTATGGCCGGGCTCCACCGCGCACGCGGCGGAGCACCCGTCACTCGCGGCCGTGTTGCCGTCGTCGCAGGCCTCGCCGCCCGCGCGCACCCCGTCGCCGCAGCGGGTGGCGCAGACGCCGGGCGTGCCAGGACAGGTGTAGCCGGGCTCCAGCGCGCACAGCGAGGTGCAGCCGTCATCCCCCCGGCGGTTGCCGTCGTCACACGCCTCGCCCGTGTCGAGCCGGCCGTTGCCACACGCCACCTCAACGGCGCAGGCGCCCTGCGTGCAGGTGGTGCCCGCCGAGCAGGCGTAACCGCACGCGCCGCAGTTGCGGGAGTCCGTCCGCAGGTCGAGGCAGGCGCCGTCACAGGACGTCTGCGCCTCGGGACAGTCGGAGTCCGCGGGCTCCGATGAGGTACAGGCCATGGCGAAGAGGGCCAGGGCGGCCGTGGTGAGCAACCCCAGGGCAGAGCGGTGGGACAGCGGCATTCAGGACTCCCAGGTGTGGCCAGTGGGAGTCTCTGGCGAGGCCCCCGGCGTCCACGCGACATGCACGGACGGCCGCCAGCGTGAGGGAATCCGCTCATGGGGGCTGTACCACTTAAGGCGTAGGGAGCCGCGACGGCGTCAGTTCACCGGCAGCCACCAGGCCAGCTTCACCGCGAAGGTGTGGCTGCCCGGCGCGGAGAAGCTGTTGCCCAGCGCGTCCGGCTCCAGCACGCTTCCCAGGGCCTGCTCGTTGGAGCGGTCCTGCTGCCACACGAAGAAGAGCGTGCTGCCCGGCCGGAACTCCCAGCGCACCACCAGGTTGCTGCGCAGCGAGCGGAGGTTGAAGTCCGGGTCGTCCACCACGAAGGTCGTCCCCGTGGCGTCCACCACCCGCAGCTGTCCCTCCGCGCGCGTGATGTTCTCATCGCCATAGCGGAGCAGCGCGCGGCCCCGCGCCTGGAGCAACTCACCGAAGCGGCTGTAGCGCCCGCTGGACGCGAAGGGCTCCGCGTACAGCTCCACGCTCAGGTCCGGGGTGACGAAGAAGTCCACGCGCAGCCGGGCGAACAGCTCGCGCCTCTCCACCGCGCCGAAGACGTAGCGCGAGCCATACGTCTCCGGCCGGCCGCCGGCCACCGTGGCCACGTACTGCGGCTCCTCCGTGTAGCGCGACAGCCCCGGCTCCACCGCCAGGCGCAGCCGCCGCGTGGGCTGCACGCCCAGGCTGCCACCCACCGTGTAGCCGTGGCTGCCCGTCTCGTAGCGCCACGCCTTCCCCTCGAGGCTCCAGCGCGTCGTCGCGCTGAAGGCGTTGGCCAGCTCGGCGATGACGTCCACGCCCTGCCCCGTCTGCATCAGCGGCCCGCCGCGCGTCAGTACGTCCGACAGCGCGCGCGGCAGGTACGTGGCCGTCACCGCCGCCGTCCAGAAGTTGGGCAGCGTGGCATTCACCGTCGAGGACAAGCTCGTGGACTGGCGCACCCCGCCGTAGTTCAGGCTGTTGAACAGCGACAGCGTCGCCTCCAGGCCGCGCAGCCACCGGCCCGGGTCCGTGTCCCGGTACGTGAGGCTCACCTCCGCGGTCAGCTCATCCGCGGACTGGAGCCGGCCCACGTCGTTGAGCTCGAAGCCCGGGGACTCCGCGTAGCCGCGCACGCTCCACAGCCAGTTGCGGCCGCTCAGCCGCTCCAGCGTCGCGCCCGCGGTGTAGCCCGACAGCGACGTGGCCTCCGGGTTCAGCGTCGCGTACGTCTGGTCCGGCCGCTGGTAGTAGCGCGCGCTGGAGCGCTGCAGCCGCAGCATGGCGTCGCGCGTGCCGCTCACGTAGCTGCCGCCCGCGTAGGCGGTGAGCGCGTACTCGCTGCCCGGGCCCAGGCGGAAGGACGCGTCCGCGCCCGCCGTGTACGCCTGCCGGGGCAGGTTGAAGGCGAGGCTCTCGCCCTGGCCCGTGGTCGTCAGCGAGCGATTCACGCCCGTCAGCATCGCCCCCACCATCGAGCCCTCGCCCAGCTCCTGCTGCACACGCACCACGCCGTAGCCGGTGAAGGGCTCCAGCTTCACCCGGCCCTCCTCCGACGTGTCGAAGTCGTAGACGTCCGCGAAGCTGTGGCCGGTGACGGCCGCCAGCGCGCCCACGGACAGGCCCGACGCCAGCCGACCGGTGAGCTTCCCCGCGCCCCACAGCGTGCTTGCCCGAGGCGCCTCCACGAAGTCGCGCTGCGACTGCAGGTCCCCGAGCAGGCGCGGCGAGGCGCCGATGCGGCGCGAGTAGAAATACGCGGGGCCGTTGCCGGTGAAGAGCTGGGCGCCCTCCGTGAAGAAGGGCCGGCGCTCCTCGAAGACAGTCTCGAAGGCGCTCAGGTTCACCACCGCCGGGTCCGCCTCCAGCTGGCCGAAGTCCGGGTTCACCGTGGCGTCCAGCGTGAGGTTGGGGCCCAGGCCCACCTTCGCGTCGCCGCCCACCCTGCCCGCATAGTCGCGACGCGCGTCGAACGGGGTGCCCGCTCGCGGGTTGCGCCCGGAGTTCACCTGCCAGTCGCCCGCCACGTACGGCAGCAGCTCCAGCCGGCGCGAGGGCCGCACGCCGCGCACGCCCGTCAGGTCACCGAACCACGAGGACCAGCCGGTGACGTGGCGCGGCACCGCCACCCAGAAGTCGTCCTCGTTGCGGCGCGGCACGTAGCGGTTGAGGTTGAGCCCCCACACCTGCTCGTCCCCGTCGTTGAAGCGCAGCTGGGAGAAGGGAATCCGTAGCTCCGCGACCCAGCCCTCGCCCGTCAGTCGGGTGCGCGCCTGCCACACAGGGTTGAAGGAGAAGTCGCGCTCGTACTCGCTGTCCACCGGGTGGAACCAGTCCACGCGCTGGCCCGCGGCCGTCACCGCGAAGCTGTAGGACGTGCGCCGGTCATGCCAGGTGTCGAGCGACACGATGAGCCGCTCCGCCACACCGCTCTCGTCACGGCGCGTCATCACCGTCTCGATGTCCGCTGGCGAGTCGCTGAACATCCGAGCGCCGACATAGAGCGCGTCTTCGTCGTAGACGAATGCGACCTCCGTGCGCAGGGTGGCGGGGAGACCCTGGTCCGGCTCCTTCTGGATGAGGTCGGTGGTGAAGGTGGCCTGCTTCCAAGCCTCGTCGTCCAGCACGCCGTCCAGCACGGGCGGCTGCTCCACGCGCACTGCCGCCGTCTTCCGGCGAGGCCCCGGAACCTGGGCGTGTGCCAGCGAGCCCCCCAGGAGCAACATGCAGAGCGTGAACGGGACGACGCGAAGACCCATGCAAATGGCGCACGGTACACACCCGCCCGCAAGAGTCACGTGGCTGGAAATCCCCGAGCGCGTTACCAACGAGAGGAGCGAGGAAGACCCATGCGCATCGCGGTGATTTCGGACCTGCACCTCGGGCGGCGCGATGCCGCCGACCACTTCGGGCACGACGAGTCCGGCTTCCTGCGCTTCCTCCGCTTCCTGGAGAGCAACTTCGAGCGCATCGTCCTGCTCGGTGACATCTTCGAGACACTCACCTCGCGGACTCCGGGAAGGCAGGTGGCCGAGCTCGCCGCCGCCCGCGCGGCCCACCCGGACATCGTCGAGCGCTTCGCGCGGCCCCAGTACCACTACATCCACGGCAACCATGACCTCGTGGCCGGCACGCTGCTCGGCGCGCCCGAGCAGCTCGTCCTGGAGGCCGACGGGGTGAGGATGCTGTTCACCCACGGGCATCACCACGACTGGGTCATCCGCAAGGCGCGCTTCCTGTCCGAGGCGGCGGTGTGGGCGGGCGCCTGGCTGCGGCGGATGCGGCTGCGGGCCATGTTCCGCATGTTCCAGACGCTGGACGCGCGGCTGACGAACGCACTCCCGGACCCGGCGCACTGCTCCTTCCAGCAGTGGGCCCTGGCGCGCGCCAACGACAGCGGCGCGGACATCGTCGTCACCGGGCACACCCACCTGGGCATGCGCGTGGAGCACGGCAGCCGCCTGTTCCTCAACAGCGGCACGTGCTCGGAGGGCCAGTTCTCCTTCCTCAGCCTGGACACCCGCACCGCGGGTTACTCCCTGCACACCCGCTGGTAGCCACGGCCCGCGGGCACCGGCCGCCCGGGGAGGAGGCAGGGGAGCCAGGGCGGTGCATGCGACGTGCTCCCTCCCTGGCGGGGAGGGGGTAAAATCGGCGGATGTTCAGGCGGCTGACCGAGGCGCTTCGCCTTCTGGCGCGACGCTCCCCGAGACAGGCTGACGGCCCCCGTGCCGACACCCTGTGGGAGACTCCGACCGAGGTGTCTCCCGAGGCGCCCTCCCGCCGGATGTCGGCCGCTCGCCGGGCCCCCTCCCGGGCGGCCCGGCCCGTGCGCTACTTCGACCTGCACGACGACTTCCGCGCCCCCGGCCGGCGCGAGCTGGGGGACCCCTTCTCCCTGGAGCGGAAGAAGAAGGTGGACTCCGTCTGGCAGTTCACCTCCGGCACGCCGGTGCGCGGCCTGGGCAAGCTGCGCTCCACCGTCCAGCCTCCGGGCCGCCCGCTCGACTTCTCCCTCGCCGGCGCCGGCCTCACGCCGGTGGTGCACGCGCGGGTGGCGTCCATCTTCCGCGAGCTGGCGCCCGACGACGTGCAGCTCCTACCCGTGGAGGTGGAGGACTGCGACGAGCCGTACTTCATCCTCGTCGCCACCCGGCTGGTGCACTGCATCGACGACCGCAAGTGCGCGGAGGTCCGCCGCTACACGCCCGAGGACGGGCGGCCCGAGCGCGTGGGCCACTACCGCACCGTGCGCGGCCTGCGCATCGACCCCGAGAAGACGGACGGCGCCCGCGTCTTCCGCTCCTGGGGCTGGCCGGTGAGCCTCATCGTCTCCGAGGGCATCAAGGAAGCCCTCGAGCATGCGGGCATCACCGGCGCGCGCTTCGCCGAGGTGACGGAGGCCCCGCCCAAGAAGCAGCACCGCAACGCCCGGCGCAAGTCACCCAAGCCGAGCTGAGCCCGGGCCCCATACCCTAGGTGTTCAAATCTGATTGACACAAGGTCGCAAACTTGTGGGGTAGGCCGTCTCTCCAGTACGTTCCTCTTTTTCCAGCAAAGCTTGAGGCGCGCGTTGGACACAGGAGAGAGCTATTTCGGCAAATACCGGATTCTCCAGCAGCTCGCGTCTGGAGGGATGGCGCACCTGCTGCTGGCGTCCATCGACGGGCCGGACGGCTTCTCCAAGCCGTGCGTCATCAAGCGCATCCTCCCGGAGTACGCGAACCTGGAGGCCTTCAGCCGGATGTTCGCGGACGAGGCGAAGGTCGCCGCGCTGCTGACGCACCCGAACATCGTCCAGGTCTTCGACTTCGGCAAAATCGACGGGCAGTACTACCTGGCCATGGAGTGGATTCAGGGCCAGTCCCTGGACCGGGTGCTGCGCCATGCGTGGAAGGGCGCCTTCCCGCTGGGGCCGCGGGTGGCGGTGGACGTGGGGCTGGCCATCTCCGACGCGCTCTCGTACGCGCATGCGAAGACGCTGCCGGACGGCACGCCGCTCAAGCTGGTGCACCGGGACATCACGCCCGGCAACGTGCTGGTGTCGCGCGACGGCATCGTCAAGCTGGCCGACTTCGGCATCGTGAAGAGCTCCGTCAACATGGAGCGCACCGTGGCCGGCGTGGTGAAGGGGAAGTACCCGTACATGTCGCCGGAGCAGATTACGAACCGGGAGCTGGACCACCGCTCCGACCTGTACTCGCTCGGCATCGTCCTCTACGAGGCCTCCACCGGGAAGCGCCTGTTCAAGCGAGACACCGTGGAGGCGACCATCGTCGCCGCATCGCAGGCGCACGTGCCTCCGCCGTCGGAATTCAAGCCGGACTTCCCGCCCGGCCTGGAGGCCATCCTCCTCAAGCTGCTGCAGAAGGAGCCGGATGCGCGGTACCAGAGCGCGCGCGAGCTGCACGTGGACCTGGAGCGGTTCCGCTCCTCGCAGCACTGGACGTCGGGCGGGCGCGAGCTGGCCATGCTGGTGACGAAGCTGTGCCCGCCGGACCCGTCGGGGCAGATGCCCACGGCCCTGCCCGCGTTCGGCTCCGCCACCGCCCGCACGCCGAGCGGCTCCCCGAGCGCGAAGCCCGCGCCTCCCGCCGGAGAGAGCACCGGACTGCTCGGGCTGACTCCCAGTGGAGCGGCTCCGGCGCAGGTGGGCGCGGCGGGATTTCCCTGGGGCATCGCGGTGGCGGCGGGAGTCTCCGCGATTGGCACCGCGCTGTTCTGGTACTTCGCCGCCTGAGCGGCCGCGGCCTGACGGGGCACTCCCTCCGCTCCCTCGGGCCGCAGTGAGACGCCGATGAAACAGTCGACCTGGATTGCAGTCATCATGCTGGTCACCGTCGCCGCCAATGGCGTGGTCTACGGCGTGCTGCGGAGCCGTCGCGCCGCGAGCCCCGTTGCGCCCGCCGTTGTCGAGGCGCCCAAGCCCCCCTCTCCGGTGACGGTGGCCTCCGTCACGCCCGCGCCGGCACCTGCTCCCGAGGAGGACTCGAGCTCCGGCCTCGCCCGCGCCCGGCGCGCCGCGGGTCTGGCCGCGCTGGAGGACCGCGACTACGAGACGGCCGTGGCCGAGTTCACCGAGGCGCTGCGGCTGCGCAAGGACGACAAGGGCGACCTGGTGGAGCTGCTGCGCATCGCCGCGGACCTGCGGACGCGAGAGCAGAGCCGCACGCGCGGGACCCGGGCCGTGCGCGAGCCCTCCGCGCCGACGCGCAAGGAGCCGAAGGCGCGGCCCGTCCGGGTGGCGTCGCGCTCGCAGCCTCACGAGGAGCCCGTCGCGGCGGCCGAGGAGCCCCGGAACGGGCTGCTGCTGGTGACGTCCACGCCGCCGGGGTTGATGGTGCTGGTGGATGGGAAGACGGTGGACCTCACGCCCGCGCGCGTGCCGCTGCGCGCGGGGACGTACCGCGTGGCGCTCGCACAGGGAGAGCGCCGGCTGGCGGAGGAGACGGTGGAGTTGGGCGAGGATGATGTCCACTCCATCAACAAGGACCTCACCGCCGAGCTGGCCCCGCCGCCGTCCCGCCCCGCGCCCGCGCCGCAGCAGGTGACGGTGGCGCCGGCGCCCACGAGTCCCGCGGCGGCGGCCGCGCAGCCGGCGTCCACCACGGTGCCCACCGCCGCGCCCACCACGGTGGCCCGCGCCGCGACGGGCAAGGGAGACCTCGACGTCACGTCTCCCTCGCTCTACGGCGAGGTGTGGATCAACAACCGTCCCTATGGCTTCCCGCCCCTCAAGGCGCAGGGCCTTCCGGCCGGGCCTGCCCGCGTCGAGGTCCGCGTCAACGGCGTGGTGAAGCGCAAGCTGACCGTCGAAGTCGAGCCCGACCGCCTCACCGCCGTCCGCGTTCGCTGAGCCACCGCGCCAGTAGCAGCGCTCCCCGTCCCTTCCCCACACCCCCGAGCGACAGCCCCGAGAAGGGCCGGCGCTCACCTTCGTTCGAGGTTCCCATGCGCGTCCGCCCCTGGAGGCCCGTCGGTTCCGTGGCCCTGTCCCTCTTCCTGTGCACCAGCCCTGCCCTCGCCCAGGAGCCCTCCTCCGCGTCCGCCGAGCAGGAGCCGTCCACTCCTCCGGAGGAGGACGCCGCGCCGACTGGCGAGGAGCCCGAGGTCCACAGTCAGGTGGCCTCGTTCGCCGTCACGAAGCTGCAGGAGTCCCCCGCCGTCGTCACCGCGATGAACGCGGAGGAGATTCGCGCGTCCGGCGCTCGGGACTTGATGGACCTGCTGCTCCAGGTTCCGGGCTTCTTCTTCGGCGTCGACGTGCAGGGCTCGGTGGGCCCCGGCTTCCGCGGCCTGTGGGGCTACGAGGGCAAGGTGCTCCTCGTCATCGACGGCAAGGAGATGAACGAGCAGCTCTACTCGACGATGCAGCTCGGCCACGAGTTCCCGATTGAACTGGTGGAGCGCATCGAGGTGGTGCGCGGCCCGGGCTCGGTCATCTACGGCGGCAACGCGGAGCTGGCCGTCATCAACGTCATCACCCGTGGCATCCAGGGCAGCACGGACCTGCAGCTCACGGGCACCTACGGCGAGATGGAGACCGTCAACGGCCGCCGCAGCGTCACCGTCTCCGGGCGCAAGGTCTTCGAGTCCGCGCCGGGCCTGAGCGTCTTCGCCTCCGCGTCACTGGGCCAGGGCCAGCGCAGCGACGCCGAGTTCCGCGACTACTTCGGCAACTCGGCCAGCATGGGCGGGCAGAGCCAGCTGGACCCGACGACGGTGCAGGCGGGCGTGGGCTACAAGGACTTGCAGCTCAGCGTGCTGTACCAGCGAAGCACCACGTCCACCATCGTCGCCTTCGACGAGGTGCTCTCCGCCCCGGCGCCCACCCAGTTCGAGGCCTTCCACGCCGAGCTCACCGACAAGTTCCGCCCCAGCGAGCGGCTGGAGCTCGTCTCGCGCTTCAACCTCACCCTGTCCGAGCCCTTCCGCGACTCGAACCAGGAGTCGCCCTTCTATTACGAGAAGCAGGTGCGCCGGCTGCGCGGCCGGGCCATGGCGCGCTGGGCGGCGCTGGACTTCCTCCAGCTCACCGGCGGCCTGGATGTGACGTCCGATGAGGGCCGGCTCAACGGACCCGCGGACGTCGGCCTGCAGACGGCCTTCGGTGAGGAGGGCGCCGAGCGCGTCTCGTACCTCAACCTGGCGGGCTTCATGGAGGCCTACCTGGACAACCCCATCGCCACCGTGGTGGCCGGCGCGCGCTACGAAAACCACAGCGCCTTCGGCGGCTCGTTCGTGCCGCGACTGGTGTTGCTGCGCGCCTTCGGGCCGTTCAGCGCCAAGGCGCTCTTCAGCCGCGCGTTCCGCGCGCCGGGCATCGAGAACATCAGCCTGGGCGACGACGTCCGGCCGGAGCGCACCACCGTGTTCGAGCTGGAGGGCACGCTGCGGCTCGGTGAAGGACAGACGGTGAGCGCCAACGTCTTCGACATGGGCGTGACGGACCCCATCATCTACTCGTACGACGCGGTGTCGAACACGGAGGCGTACCGCAACCTCGGACGCCTGGGCAGCCGGGGCCTCGAGCTGGACTACCACCTGCGCGCGGGCTGGGGCCGGGTCGCGCTGAACTACTCGTTCTACACGCCGTCCGGACGCAACGACGTGGAGGACTACCAGGTGCCCGGGCACTCCAATGCCTTCACCGCGATGCCCACGCACAAGGCCTCCATCGCCGGCAACGTGAAGGTGCTGCCGTGGCTCACCGTCAGCCCCACCGCGGTCGTCGTTGGCAAGCGCTACGCGGTGGATGCGCCGGACGAGGCGGGGGACTCGGCGGTGGAGGCATTGCCCACGCAATTGCTCCTCAACCTCTTCGTCAGCGCGGAGAACGTGGGCACGCCAGGGCTGGAATTGGGCGCGGGCATCTACAACTTGATGGGCACGAACTTCCGCCTCGCCCAGCCGTACAACGGCGGCCATGCGCCGCTGCCCGTGTTCTCCCGAGAGTTCCTGGTGCGGGTGAGCTACCTGTTGGACCCAGGGAGTGACTCGTAGTCGGAGAATGCACGACGCGGCAGGCGTGCGCTGAGACACCGCACGAGTAACGCAGACATATTGAGCGGGAGGTTGCCGCCAGTAGAAAGCCGGAGCGCGCCGCGCCCAGCTCCGCCAGGGGCCGACTACGCATTGCGTACCGGGTAGCGCAGGTGTGTCACGCCGACGCCCGGGCGGGCCTTGCGAGTCACGTCAGCCTGACCCGATTCGACTCTGTCATTGCCCCGGCTTCATCCCCAGGCCGCGGGGTCGTTCTTCCACGGGAGGAAACTTTCCGGACGGATTTCCGATAACCCGAAAAGGACACGACCCCCTACGCGCCGATGGGCCGCCATGGATGAGCGGGAGACCTCCAGGAGTCCAGCCCGGAGGCACGCTTCGACGATGCATCCCACGCTGTAACCCGTTCGGGGCGATGGGCGTACCCAGGAGTACGCTGCGGAGATGTCCCCCTGAGTTCGAAGAGGTTCCCATGATCAGCTCACTCATTCGCCGGCTCGTCCCCACCGTTTCGACGACATCCCCCCAGCCAGCGGCGCCTGCCGCGCCGCCGCCGGCCCCGCCCGCGCCGGCCTCGCGCTTCCAGGACGGCTTCGACACGGCCCAGGCGGCCCCGGTGAGCCTCGACGGCAGCGCGAAGGCGTCCTCCATCCTTCCGCCCTTCCTCGAGCGCCTGATTCCTCCCATCGGCCCCGAACTGGTGCACCTCGACGACGGATGGACTCCGCAGGGCCAGGGCTATGACGCCGGGCGCGGCGAAGTGCTCACGACGTACTACAAGGAGAACGACGAGTCATGCGACGGCAAGTCCGACGTGTTGCTCTCCATCCAGAACAAGAAGACCGGTGAGGAGACGACCCAGGTGAAGCTGGGTGGGAAGGGCGAGTTCCCGCCGCCTTCACATGGCGGAGGCGTTTCGACGGACGGGGACCATGTCTACGTCTCCGACACGGACGCAGTGTATGTCTATTCCCGCGAGGAGCTCGAGCGGGCCGCCAGGGAAGGGACTCGCGCCGAGCCATCGCAGGTGATGCCCGTGCCCGGTGACACGGTCGACCCCGCGGACCCGGACACCGGACTGATTTCGAACGGCAGCTACATGACCGTGAAGGACGGCTACGCGTACGTGGGTGGGTACAGCGAAGACGGCGACGGCAAGGCTGGCGCGGTGTGGCGCTACAAACTCGACGAGACCACGGGCGGGCTGTTGCCCAACCCCGAGGGGCCCATCCGCGCGCCCGACCAGGCGCAGGGGATTGCGGTCGTCGATGGCGCGTTGCTGTTCACCACCGGCAAGCACGAGCTGGTGTACCAGCCGTTCGACGAGAAGACCTTCACGGCGGACATCGACGACCGGCACGACATCAGCAACGATTTGATTGACCCATACGCGCAGGGCCTGAACATCATCGATGGTGAGGTCTGGGTGACGTACGAGAGCGGCTCGGACAAGTACAAGGACAAGGTCGACGCCCCCCGGACGCACATCCAGCGCATCCCGTTGGAGCAACTCGACCTCGAGGCCGCGGGACTGACGCCGGAAGACCTGGAGGGCTGAGGCGCCGCTGCGCCACACCAGGGGCGCCTTGGCGCCAGTCACGGCCTCGAATCCCCATCAAGCTCAGCCACGTCGCTCGCGTCAGCCGAGCCCGTCCGGGATTAGAGTCGCCTCATGCGCGTCTCCTTCGTCCTTCTCTCCATGGCAGTGCCCATGGATGGCGAGGCCATCTCTCGCAGCCACCTCGAGCTGTCTTCCGAAGCCACGCGGCTCGTCCCGGAGGAGACGCGGGAGGACGGCATCACGAGCCTGCGCCTGCAGGACGGCTCGGGAGACGTCATCCTCGCGCCCGTCCCGGCCCCCATCGCGACGGGCGAGGTCGAGGCGGCAGCGGCCCTGAGCCTCGCGTCCTTCGCGTCGATGCCCGGGCTCGCGCCGCACGCTGCGCACGTCATCGTGACGTTCAGGGACGAGGCCCGGCGCGCACCGGCCGCCGAGGCGCTGGTGCTCGCCCAGGTGACGGCGGCCGTGGCGCACGCCACCGGAGCCGTCGGGGTGTACTGGGGCATGGGCCACGTGGCGCATCCCGCCGCGTTCTTCATGGATGCCGTGCGCGACCTGGCCCCCCCCCTTTGCCCGCGCTCATTGGCCTGAGCATCGTGCGCGACGGCAAGGGCCTCAGCATCCTGAGCGTGGGAATGGAGCAGTTCGAACTGCCGAACATGCTCGTGCTCGCCGACAAGGCCCAGGGCAGCGAGGCCATCAAGTTCCTTTTCGACATGCAGGGCTACGTCCTCAAGCGCGGGAAGGCGCTGCCGGATGGCGACACGGTGGGTCGCACCGCCGAGGAGCGCTTGCAGGTGCGCTACGTGCCGTCCCCCACCGACGCCTCCGCGCAGGTGGTCCAGGTGGACATGCGAAAGCCCGGGCTCTGGGCGCGCGCCCGCCAGTTCCTGCACAACTGAGATGCCGTACAGCTCTCCATGCCAGCATCAAAGTGAGAGTCCTCCGCTTCCGTGGACAGGCTGCCCGCCGGCAGGCCGTTGTTGCCCCAGTAGACGACGCCCGAAGGCGACGTCACGCCTGACACAGGGGGCGTGCGCCCCCTTGGACGCTGGCGCGCCGTGGCCCTCAAGGGCGTGCGCTGCCCCCCGCCGCCTGCCTGCGCGCGCACTCCTTGCCTGTCGGGCGGCCTCTCTGGCCCTGCCGGTGCCGCGGAAACCGAGGTGTCTGGGGGCCTCTGCCCTTCCGTGCAGCCACTCCCCTTGGCGCGGGCCTCGTGCAATTGCCAGGGGCAAGGGGACGGGGGGCAACCCCAGGTGCCTCAACACCTCCTGGACGCCGGGGCCTTTCAGCACCGCCACTACCCTCCGGCGCCCGCCGCAGCCAGGACAGGTGAAGACCTCGAAGTCGAAACTGCGCTTCAGCAGCGTCGCCCAGTCCAACCGCGCAGCGCGCTGCTTGCTCCGCTCCTCCGCAGCGCCAGCAGGGGCCTCAGCGTGGCGGAGATGCGCGCCTCGCTGATGAACATGGCGATGAAGGCCTCGTCGCCGGAGAACTCCGGCAGCACCTTCTTGATGAGCACGGGCTTGGTGACGCCTGCATCGCCCACCAGCCGGGCGCGCCAAGTCTCCGCCATTCCCCCCGCCCAAGCCACGACACCAGTTCGTATCGGCCGAACCTATCTCCGGATTGCAATGCCATGCCGGAGCCCACCTTATCCCATATACGGGCAATCCCGGTCGCTGCACCTGGCGAGTCCCGTGGCATGGCGCGCGCCGTGGCAAGCCCGGGGGACGAGTGCGTCCGGCCTCGGGAAGTGCGAGGCGAGGGCGTACGCGCGGTGGACCCAGGCTCGCGCAACGGCTCCTGCTGCGAGGGCAGGCGCTTCCGCGAGCTGGAGGTCCGCCCCGGCGCGGTCCTCACGCGGGGCACCACCTCCGCCAGGGGAGCTGCCCTGCCCCCGCTCGGGGGAGCCGGACCGCGTCAAGGTGGGCTCGGAGTGGTACGTGCACCGCTCCACTCCGAGGCTTCACGGCGCGCCGAAGGCGATGTTGCGGCTCGCGTACCAGGCCGCGACTCCGACCCGGGTGGACTACGGGCAGTCATCCGGGCAGGACTGATGGCTCTCCCAGTTCTGATAGGTGTCGCAGAAGCCATCGCCGCAGCCGGTTAATCCGGCGCAGTAGCCGAAATAGGATGTGCAATAGTCCCGATAGTTTGCCCGAACCCATTCATCGGACTCCGCGTTCGCTGCCGCTGCGCAGGAGCTCCAGGCCTCGAAGCAGGTCTCCTCCTGAGCCTGCGTCTCCACCACGGCCTCGGCTTCCACTGGCGCGGCCCACAGCGCCGCGATGGCGAGGATGGAAACCACGAGCGACGAACCTGTCTTGATGTTCATCCCATTGACCCTTTCGGTAGGCGTTCAATGGGATGAGCCGACGAGGAGGAAAATGATGCAGGAAAATCAGCCGAGGGCGTCTACCCACACGGTGTAGTCGCCCCGCGCGAACCCGAGCGCCGCTACTTGGTGTTGCCGATGACGTCCATGGCGCCGGAGTCCTTCAAAATCTTGGTGACGTAGGCCACCGTCTCCTGCTGCTTCTGGAGCATCAGCTGGACCTCGGCGCGGTCACGGTCCGGACCGGACAGGCCACTGAGGGCCTTCTCCTCCAGCGAACTCAGACGCTGGCTGGCACTCAGCCCGGCCAGGACGGCGCGATCCGCCGCGTTGTTGATGCTCATCGGGGGCCTCCTGGGCGTAGGTGATGGCGTCCTTTCGGATTGTCGCAAATCCGCCCGAAAGATTTCCTCCCTCTGCAGGGCCCGCTTCACAGAAGGCGGAATTGGTGGCCACTTTCACCTCGGCGTCCGGTAGCCCCTCTGTGCGCCCCTCTCGGACGCTGGCGGGCCGTGGCCCTTGAGGGGTGCGCGGCCCCCCGCCGCCTGCCTGCGCGCGCACTCCTTGCCCGTCGGGCGGCCTCTCTGGCCCAGCCGGTGCCGCTGAAACCGAGGTGTCGGGGGGCCTCTGCCCTTCAGTGCAGCCACTCCCCTTAGGGCCGGCCTCGTGCAGATGCCAGGGCAAGGGGACGATGGCGGTGAGCTTCCGCCGCGTCGTCCTGCCCCTGAGCGCCGCCGCCCCGGTGAAAGACCTCTTCGCGCGCATCGCGGAACAGCTGCGCACCGTCTCCGCTCCTTCCTAACGTCCGCCGCTCTTTGACAAGCTCACGCGGGCCCGACTCCGGCGGGAGAGGGCTGCGCTTTGCCCGTTGCCGAAACCAGAACCTACGCGAGGCCACCGGCAAGCTACGTTGCGACACCAGCCCTATCTTCGGGCCCGGTGTGACTAATCCGAGCTAAGTCCTTGATTCGTCGTGGCGTGCTGGGCAGGCGCCACGACAGGGTTTTGCCGCACCTCTCGTCAGGACAGACTGGAATGATAGGGCTCGCTGGCTATGCGAGCCCTTCATGCTTTCTGGCTTTCGTTGTTTGCCGTCTCCTGGCAGGGCTGCTCCACCGTCGCCAATCCACCCATGCAACAGGCATGGGACGAGGCCGAGCTGGAGTGCCACGCACCAGGGGATGACCAGTGCGTCTCGCTCCTGTGTCTGGGGGACGCCTGCGGCTTCTACCGGTGTGGGGACCTGCCCGGTGGAATCGAGCTGGCGCGCTTCCCTCCTTCGCGCCCGCCCGCGGCTGCCGCGGCGCCGGGCATGGGCCCCCAGCGAAATTGGGGTGCAGGGCAAGACCTGCCGAAGGGCGCCGTCATGGTCTTTCCCAATTGGAACGGCGCCCCGGACCGCATCATCCCGCCGTCACGCCAGCTCACGCCCGGCCGTTGGGAAAAGCATCACATCTTTCCCCAGTCTCGGGACCTGGCGGAGTGGTTCGAGCAGCAGGGCGTGAAAATCCATAACTACACGATGCCCATTCCGCTTCACGTCCACAGACGGATTCACGACGGCACCGGGCGCGGAGGCGCATGGAACGACGCATGGCGCGAGTTCAAGGTGAGAAACGAGAATGCCCCTCCAGCAGAGATCTACAAGTTCGCTGGGGAGCTCATTCATCGTTTCGAGCTTATTGGCGGCCCCATTCAGCCCTACCATTCCTGCCCCGGAGCGTGAGGGCCTCAGACAGATGACCCGGTTCTTTTGGCTGCGCGAGGACAAGGCGGAAAGGGTCCGCTTCAACGGGAGCTTCGACGCCACCCACAAGTGGCGCCTGCCCGGCGCGCAGTGCCACACGTGCGGCGCCACATGGGCGAGTTCAGGGCACCAGTACCCCGCAGTGGACCTGTCACAGCTGCCCGAGCGCCGCGAGTTCGAGAAGGCCCGACCCGAGCCGTTTCCCGAGTTCGCGCGCCTGCGGGAGCTGGCGCGCCCCCTGGCGCCGCTAGATGCCGCGTTGCCTCCCGGCACCCGCTTCGGTCCTCTGGTGGGCCCTGCCTCCGGGGAGTTCGGCCCGGCTGCATGGCAGGGGTCGTCTCTGTTGCTCCTACGCAGGGATGCGCTGGAGCGCCTCCAGGCGGAAGCTGTGAGGGGGCTGTTGGGCTGCCGGACGGAGCTGCGATTCCGGCAGAAGGACCCGCCGGAACTGCTGGAGCTCCAGATTGAACCGCATGGCCGACTGCACCCGGACTGCATTCCGCCGGAGGTGCCGCCACCGTGCGCAACCTGTGGATGGGTCTATTTCCGGCTGCCGGATGAACCCATCCTGGATGCGGCATCCCTGCCCCCGGAGCTGGACCTGTTCCGAGTGGGCAATTACGCCACGGTGATTGTGAGCACCGAGCAGTTCATGGAGGCAGTGCGCCGCCTGAAGCTGGACGGCATCACATTCCACGAACTGCCAACGCGCTAGACGGCGCCGGGCCGGTTTTCAGGGGGCAGGGCAAGCGGCCTAAACCCCTGCGGCCAAAGGGCTTCCGGGAGAAGAGTGGGGAAAATGTAGGCAATAAGCAACCAAAAACCCTCATGTACGACAATGGTTGCAGGGGTTGGATTTAAGCCCCTACCCAACCACCCCCTCTCTTCGCCCGGAGCATAACCATGAGCGGCATCTCCAAGCTGTCCGCGGGTCCTTCGCTGGCTTCCTTCCGTTCCATCGGCTCCACGCCCGAGGCCGGCAAGATTCCGGGCATGGAGACGGCGCAGACGGCGCTGAAGGCGCTCAGCCAGAACCCCATCCTCCGCTCGCTGCTGGGCGAGAGCGCGTTCGAGGGTGTGTCCGGCAAGGGCAAGGCGGAGCAGGCCGGCGCGTCCGAGAAGGCCAACCCGCAGGAGGCCCTCCAGAAGATCCTCGACACCCTCCAGCAGCTGGTGAGCGTGCTCAAGACGCTGGCCGGCGAGAAGGCCGGAGAGGGCGGCGAGGCGGAGCAGGCCGGCGGCCCCGAGGGCGCGCAGCAGGCCGGTGGCGCCCAGCAGCCCGGCGGCGCCCAGCAGGCCGGTGGCGCCCAGCAGCCCGGCGGCGCCGAGGGTGCGCAGCAGGCCGGTGGCGCCGAGGGCGCGGGCGGCATCGCCGAGGACGAGGACGAGAAGGACCCCATCAAGAAGCTGCTCAAGACGCTTCAGCAGATGGTGCAGATGATCGGCCAGCTCCTGCAGTCCATGGGCAGCCAGGGCGCCGCGCCCGTGGGCGGTGCCACCGGTGGCGCTGCTCCCGCCGCCGCGGCCTGAGCATCCACGTCGCTGAAGTGAGGCGGCCCGTCACCCCCATGGGGTTGGCGGGCCGTCGTGCGTTTCGGGGCCGTGCCTGGCCTCGCGTCAGCTCCGGATGTAGCCCCGCTTGAGGCGCTCCAGCTCCTCGCTGAGCTTCTTCATCTCGTCGGTCTGCTCCATCTCCACGCCGTTCTGCTGGAGCACCGTCGCCAGCTGCGAGCGGAACACCTCCACCAGCGACGCCGTCCCCGGCGAGGCGTTGGCCTGGAGCTGACCGCCCAGCTGCGTGAGCACCTGCTGCAAGGCCAGCGTCACCTTGCGCACCTCCACCTCCAGCTCCGCGCGCGACAGCCGGCCCTCCTGCGCCGCCCGCGTCAGCTCCTGCAGCGACTTGAGCAGCGAGTTCAGGTCCTGCGCCATGGCGGTGCGCCTCCGAGCCCCATCCTGCCGCTGGAGCCTACCGCCCGGGCCGCGCCCGGCCCAGGCCCACCCCTCCCACCCCCTGCGTCAGGTGGCCGGGAGCGCCCCGCTTGCAATCAAGTCGAAGACGCTGCTACTTTCTTCACCATTCGAACGAACTCGGATGCGTTCGCGGCGGGATGGGGGCGGGAACCCGGAGGCGCAGTCGGCCCGAGCAGGCGCGTGACGGGGGGAGCACTCCCCTGACGCAGCGCAGCGAGGGCAACGCGGCGCGCAACGCAGACCACGGTTCTTGGCTTCACTGTATTTCTTCGTCGTACGTACAAAGTCACCCAGCAGCGGAGGGGACCATGCAGCGGCACCAGCGTTTCGCGTGGAGGCGGGCGGCGGGAAGGCTCGCCACCGCGGACGGCCAGGCGCCCGAATTGAATGACGTCGCGCTCACGATGGCGCCGAAGCAGTACACAATCGGCGGCAGCCGCGTCCGAGACCGGAAGGTGGTGGGTGGCTTCGACTGGATGGACGACATCCAGTGGCGCTGACACCCACGGCACCTTCCCCGCGGCCGAACGGAGCGTAGGGGCACGATGAGGATGGGAACGGTGGAGACGACGGTCGACGCGGCGGGCATGCGCGCGCAGAACAGCAGCCTGCTGCTCAACATGATCTGGCGGGAGCGGCAGATCTCCCGGGCGGAGATTGCCCGGCGGACGGAGCTGAGCCCGTCGACCGTGTCGGCCATCGTCGCGGACCTGGAGCACTCCGGGCTGGTGCGCAGCATTGGCGCCGGAGTGTCCCGTGGCGGCCGCCGCCCCACCCTCATCGGCTTCTGCGACGACGCGTACAGCATCCTCGGCGTGGAGCTGGGCGCCACCCACGTGACGGTCATCCTCACGGATTTGCGCGGGCGCGTGCGCGTGCAGCGGCATGCCGCCCAGGCGGTGCGCGACGACCCGAAGGGCACGCTCCAGAAGGTGAAGGAGCTGGTGCACGAGTGCCTGGAGGCGGAGCGCGTGCCGCGCCGCTCGGTGGTGGGCATGGGCGTGGCCGTCCCGAGCCCCGTCCACCCGTCCGCTCCGGGCCGGCTGTCGCCGCTCATCGTCCCCGCGTGGAAGGACTACGACGTGCAGGACTGGCTCAAGTCCGCGTTCGGCATGCCGGTGTTCGTGGACAACGACGCGAACCTGGGCGCGCTGTCGGAGTGCTACTGGGGCGCGGGCATCGGCGGCGAGGACCTGACGTACATCAAGCTGGCCACCGGTATCGGCTCGGGCTTCATCATCCACGGGGACGTCTACCGTGGCTCGGGCGGCACCGCCGGTGAGATTGGCCACATCGCCGTGGACCCGTCCGGCCCGCAGTGTGTCTGCGGTCTGCGCGGGTGCCTCGTCACCCTCATCGGCACCGGCCCGCTGCTGGAGCGCGCGCGGGAGCTGATGGGCACCAAGAGCCGCCGCTCGCCCACCGTGAAGGAATTGGTGGAGGGCGCCCGCTCGGGCGAGCCCGCCGCGCGGCAGGTCATCGACAGCCTGGGGCACTACCTGGGCATCGCGGTGGCGGGTCTGCTCAACCTGCTCAACCCCGCCATCGTCGTGCTGGGCGGGGAAATCTCCTCGGTGGGAGACCTGCTGCTGGACCCGCTTCGCGCGTCGGTGCGCAAGCGGGCGCTGTCCACCTCCATGGCGGAGACGCGCATCGTCACCTCCGCGCTGGGAGACCGCGCCATCGCCGTCGGCGCGGCCACGCTTGTGCTCCAGGCAGCGCTTCGCAACCGCTCTCTCTTTCCAATTCAACACGTAGGAAAAACGGCATGACCTCTCTCCGTCTCCTCCCCTGGCTCGCGGCACTGAGCCTGGGAGTCCTCGCGTGTGACCCGGCGAGCCCTCGCACTGACAAGCCCGAGGCGCCGCCCGACACCACCCAGCAGCCGGGCTCGGAATGGAAGCTGGTGTGGCAGGACGAGTTCGATGGACCGGCGGGAACCCCGCCCTCCGCCGACCGCTGGGTGCACGACGTGGGAGGAGGAGGCTGGGGCAATGAGCAGCTCGAGTTCGACACGGCGCGACCGGAGAACGTCTCGCTCGACGGCGCGGGCAACCTGGTCTTCACCGCGCGCAAGGAGCGGTACGAGGGCAAGGACTACACGTCCGCGCGCATCAACTCGAGCGGGCGTTTCTCGCGTGCCTATGGCCGCTTCGAGGCGCGCATCCAGCTCCCGGTGGGGCGCGGCATCTGGCCGGCCTTCTGGCTGCTGGGCGCCGACGTCGGCCAGGTGGGCTGGCCGGACTGCGGTGAGCTCGACATCATGGAGTACCGGGGCCAGCTGCCGGCCATCATCCGCGGCTCGCTCCACGGCCCGGGCTACTCGGGCGGAAACAACCTCGGCGCCGAGCACGTCGTCAGCGGCGGGAAGCTCTACGAGGACTTCCACATCTACGCGGTGGAGTGGGACCCGGACCGCATCCGCTGGCAGCTCGACGGGGTGACGTTCTTCGAGGCGACGCCCGCGAAGCTGCCCGCCGGCAAGAAGTGGGTCTTCGACCATCCGCACTTCATCATCCTCAACGTGGCGGTGGGCGGGAACTTCGTGGGGCCCCCGGACCGCACCACCGTGTTCCCCCAGCAGATGAAGGTGGACTACGTCCGCGTCTACTCGAGGGGCACATGAGGCGTGCGCTCTGGCTGCTCCCCGTGTTGCTGATGGCCTGCTCGTCGGAGCCGCGCCCGCGCGCTCCGGGCGTGCTGTTCGTCTCCGTGGAGATGCAGAGCGCATGGGTGCGAAACTTCAACCCGCTGTTCACCGGGGCGGGCGCGCGCTGGCCCACGCGGGCCGGCATCTACGAGTGCATGGAGGTGTTCACCCCCTCCACCGGGCAGTGGCACCCGTGGCTCGCCACCGCGCACGCCTGGTCCGAGGACCGCAAGACGCTGCGCTTCACGCTGCGCGAGGGCGTCCAGTGGTCCGACGGCCGCCCCTTCTCCGCGGAGGACGTGGCCTACACCTTCCAGCTCCTCAAGCAGCATCCCGCCCTGGACGCGGGCGGCGCGTGGCGTTTCCTCTCCGAGGTGAGCGCGGAGGGGCCGCAGACGGTGGCCTTCCACTTCTCGCGCGTCTACATCCCCGGCTTCACGGAGCTGGCGCACCAGCCGCTGGTGCCGCGCCACATCTGGGAGCACGTGGCGGACCCGGTGACCTTCACCAACCCGGACCCGGTGGCCACGGGGCCCTTCACCCAGGTGCGCGTCTTCCGCAACCAGGTGTACGAGCTGGGCCGCAACCCGCACTACTGGCAGCCCGGCCGGCCCGCGGTGGATGCGCTGCGCTTCCTCGCCTTCCCCACCAATGACCAGGCCAACCTGGCGCTGGTGGAGGGCGAGGTGGACTGGGCCGGCAACTTCGTGCCCGCCGTGGACCGCACCTTCGTGTCGAAGGACCCGCAGCACCACGGGCGCTGGTTCCCCCTCTTCGGCAGCACCGTCTTCCTCTACCCCAACACCACCCGGCCCCCGCTGGACGACGTGCGCGTGCGCAAGGCGCTGAGCATGGCGTTGGACCGCGAGCGGCTGGTGGACATCGCCATGTATGGCTACACGCGCCCGGCGGACGCCACGGCCCTCAATGACTCGTACACCGGCTGGCGCGACGCGGAAGCGGCGAAGGGCGCGTGGGTGCGCCACGACGAGGCGGCGGCCAACGCGCTGCTGGACGAGGCGGGCCTGAAGAAGGGGCCGGACGGCGTGCGGCGGCTGGCGGACGGGAAGCCGCTGGAGCTCGAAATCGAGGTGGTGGGCGGCTGGTCCGACTGGGTCCGCGCCGGGCAGGTGCTGGCGAGGGATTTGCGCAAGCTCGGTGTCCAGGCACATCTCAAGACGTACGAGTTCGGCGCCTGGTACGCGCGCCTGCAGAAGGGCGAGTTCCAGTTGGCCATCTCGTGGTCGCTGGACGGGCCCACGCCGTACATCTTCTACAAGTGGCTCTTGTCGCCGCGCACGGTGCGCCCGGTGGGCGAGGTGGCCGCGGCCAACTGGCACCGCTTCGGCGACGCGGAGGCGGACGCGCTGCTCACGCGCTTCGAGACAGAGACGTCCGTGGACGAGCAGAAGGCGCTGATGGCCGCGGTGCAGCGGCGCTTCTCGGAGACGGCGCCCGCCATTCCCCTCTTCCCCAACCCGTCCTGGGGCGAGTCCAACTCGCGCCGCTTCACCGGGTGGCCCAGTCAGGAGCGCCCCTACGCGCGCCTGTCCCCCCATGCCGAGCCCGACAGCCTGCTGGTGCTGACGTCGCTCGCCCCGAGGGAGCACTGACGATGCGCTACGCCCTCCGGCGGCTCGGCTTCTACCTGCTCGCGGCGTGGGCCTCGCTCACGCTCAACTTCGTCATCCCCCGGCTCGCGCCCGGCGACCCGGCGACGGCCATGTTCGCGCGCTTCGAGGGCCGCATCCAGCCCGAGGCCATGGACGCGCTGCGCGCCGCCTTCGGCTTCACCGACGCGCCGATGCCCGTGCAGTACTTCACCTACCTGCGCCACCTGTTCGCCGGCGACCTGGGCCTGTCCTACGCGTACTACCCGTCGCGCGTGTCCGAGGTCATCGGCACCGGGCTGGTGTGGACGCTGGGGCTGGCCGGGTGCGCGGTCATCTTCAGCTTCGTGCTGGGCTCGTTCCTCGGGGTGCTGGCTGCGTGGAACCGGGGTGGGTGGCTGGACTCGGTGGTGACGCCCGTGCTCGCCTTCCTGGGCGCGTTCCCCTACTTCTGGCTGGCCATGCTGGCGCTGTACCTCTTCGGCTTCGGGCTGGGGTGGTTCCCGCTGCGCCACGCGTACTCACATGACATGGAGCCGGGGCTGTCGTTCGCCTTCGCGGCGGACGTGGCGCGGCACGCGGTGCTGCCGGCGGCCTCCATCGTGGTGGCCACGCTGGGCGGGTGGATGCTGAGCATGCGCAACACCATGGTGGCCACGCTGGGCACGGACACCCTGCGGCTGGCGCACGCCAAGGGACTGCCGCCCCGGCAGGTGATGCTGCGCTACGCCGCGCGCAACGCGCTGCTGCCCAACGTCACCGGCTTCGGCATGGCACTGGGCTTCGTGCTGAGCGGCTCGCTGCTGACGGAAATCGTCTTCTCGTATCCGGGCACCGGGTACCTGCTCATCCTCGCGGTGCGCAACCAGGACTACCCGCTGATGCAGGGGCTCTTCCTGGTCATCACCCTGGCGGTGCTGGCCGCCAACTTCGCCGTGGACCTGCTCTGCCTCTGGTTGGACCCGAGGACCCGCGCCCATGCGTGACTCCATCCGAAGCCTGCTCCGCCACCGGAAGGCCGCGGTGGGTGGGAGCATCCTGCTCTTCTTCCTGGTGCTCGCCCTCGTCGGGCCCTGGCTCGTCATGGACCCGACCGACCTGGTGGGCCGGCCGCACCAGCCGCCCTCGCGCGCGCACCTGTTCGGCACCACGGGCCAGGGGCAGGACGTGCTCGCGCAGACGGTGGTGGGCGCGAGAGAGACGCTCGCGGTGGGCTTCGCGGTGGGCGCGCTCGTCACGCTGGTGGGCGCGCTGGTGGGCGTGACGGCCGGCTACCTCGGCCGTCGCGTGGACGACGCACTGTCGCTCACCACCAACGTGTTCCTCGTCATCCCCGGGCTGCCGCTGGCCATCGTGCTGGGCGCGTACCTGCCGTCCGGGCCGATGCGCATGGTGGCGGTGCTGACGGTGGCGGGCTGGGCGTGGAACGCGCGCGTCTTCCGCGCCGAGGCCCTGGCGCTGCGCAATCGCGACTTCGTGGCCGCCGCAGTGGTGGTGGGCGAGAGCCGCTCGCGCATCGTCGCGCGGGAGTTGCTGCCCAACATGGCGTCGCTGGTGGGCTCTTCCTTCATTGGAAACACGCTGTACGCCGTGGGCGCGCAGGTGGGCCTGGAGTTCCTCGGCCTGGGCGACGTGGGCTCGGTGACGTGGGGCACCAACCTCTACTGGGCGGGCAACGACGCGGCGCTGCTGACGCGCTCGTGGTGGATTTTCGTACCCACCGGCGTGTGCATCGCGCTGGTCGGCTTCTCGCTGACGCTGCTCTCCTCCGCCATCGACGAACTGACCAACCCGGCGCTCCGCGCTCCGCCGGCCGTGGCGCCCTTCACGCCCGCGGTGACGGCGGCGCAGACCGAGCCGCTCCCGCCCGGCGTGCTGCTCAGCGTGCGCGAGTTGTGCGTCGACTACGCGACGGAGCGCGGCCGCTCGCGGGTGGTGGACTCCGTGTCCTTCGACATCGCGCCCGGCGAGGTCTTCGGCCTGGCCGGTGAGTCCGGCAGCGGCAAGTCCACCATCGGCTACGGGCTGCTGCGCCTCTTGCCTCCCGCCGCGAGCATCTCCCAGGGGCGCATCCTCCTGGGCGACACAGATGTCACCGCCCTGGGTGCCGACGCGCTGCGCGCCTTCCGCTGGGCGCAGGTGTCCATGGTGTTCCAGAGCGCGATGAGCGCGCTCAACCCCGTGCTCACCCTGGGCGAGCAGTTCCACGACACGCTGGCGGCGCATGGACCCAGCTCGCGCGCGTCTTCGTACGCCCGCGCTCGGGAATTGCTGGCCATGGTGGGGCTGGAGCCGAAGCTGGTGAACGCGTGGCCGCACCAGCTGTCGGGCGGCATGCGGCAGCGGGTGGGCATTGCCCTGGCGCTGGCGCTGCAGCCGAAGCTGGTGGTGATGGACGAGCCCACCACCGCGCTGGACGTGGTGGTGCAGAAGGAGTTGCTCCAGCGGGTGCTGGAATTGAAGAGCCGGCTGGGCTTCGCGGTCCTCTTCATCACCCACGATTTGCCGCTGCTGCTCGCGTTGGCGGACCGCGTGGGCATCCTCCAGGGCGGCAAGCTGGTGGAGGTGGACACCGCGCAGCGCATCCGCACCGAGGCGCGCCACCCGTACACGCGCCTCTTGCTGTCGTCCTTCCCCCACCTCACCGCCGCCGACTCGGACGGGGCGCTGCCCGACGCGGCGCTCGCGGCGACGGAGCTGGCGCCCGCGCGCACCGCGCTGCGTGGAGGTCACCGATGAGCACGCCCCTGCTGGAGGCCACCGCGCTGTCGCGCACCGTCCCCGTGGGCGGCTTCCTTTCGCGCGCCCGGCGCACGCTGCTCGACAAGGTGTCCCTTACCCTGGAGCGCGGCGAAATCGTCGCGCTCGTGGGCGAGTCAGGCAGCGGCAAGAGCACCCTGGCCCGCCTGCTGGCTCGGCTGGACTCGCCCGACGGCGGCAGCCTGCGGCTGGGCGGCACCGACGTGCTCGCCGGTGAGAAGCGCGCATCGCTGGCCTACCGGGGCCGCGTGCAGATGGTGTTCCAGGACCCGTTCGCCTCGCTCAACCCCGTCCACACCGTGGCCTACCACCTGGAGCGCCCCCTGCTGCGCCACGGGCGGGCCACCGCGGCGGACTTGACGTCGCGCGTCCACGCGCTGCTGGAGTCCGTGGGCCTCACGCCGGCCGAATCCTTCGCCCGCCGCTTCCCGCACGAGCTGTCCGGCGGCCAGCGCCAGCGCGTGGCCGTGGCGCGCGCCCTGGCGGTGGAGCCGGACGTCATCATCGCGGACGAGCCCACCTCCATGCTGGACGTGTCCACGCGCCGGGGCGTGCTCCAGCTCCTGCGCGGCCTGACGCGCGAGCGCGGCATCGGCATCCTCTTCATCACTCATGATCTGGCGAGCGCGCGCCACCTCGCGGACCGCATCCTCGTGCTGTACGCGGGCCGCGTCGTCGAGGCCGGGCGCACCTCGGAAGTCCTCGCCGCCCCCCGGCACCCGTACACGCAGCTGCTCCTGTCCGCCGTGCCGGATGGCGCGGACTTCCTGCACACGCCGCTGCCGGTGAAGGCCGGCGCGGGCCCGGCGCCTCCGCGCGGCTGCGCCTTCGCGCCCCGCTGTCCCCACGCGGACGCGCGCTGTCACGACACCCTCCCTGCTGAACACCTCCCCGCGGCGGACCACCTCGTCCGCTGCCACCTCGAATCCTCGAAAGGAGTCCCTGACGATGCGGCAGTTCCCTCATGACTTTCTCTGGGGCGTGGCCACCTCCGCCTTCCAGATTGAAGGCGCCACCAACACGGACGGGCGTGGCGAGTCCATCTGGGACCGCTTCGCCGCCACGCCAGGCAAGATTGCCGACGGGACGGACGGCAGCGTCGCGTGCGACCACTACAACCGCTGGCGCGACGACGTGGAGCTGATGCGCTGGCTGGGCATCAAGTCCTACCGCTTCTCCATCGCCTGGCCGCGCATCTTCCCCGCGGGCCGGGGCAAGGTGAACCAGGCCGGCCTGGACTTCTATTCGCGGCTGGTGGACGGCCTGCTCACGGCCGGCATCGAGCCCATGGTGACGCTCTACCACTGGGACCTCCCACAGGCCCTGGACGACAAGGGCGGCTGGACGGCGCGTGACACCGTCAGCGCCTTCGTCGAGTACGCGGATGAAGTCAGCCAGGTGCTCGGCGACCGCGTGTCGAAGTGGATTACGCACAACGAGCCCTGGTGCATCAGCTTCCTGGGCTACGGCAACGGCGAGCACGCGCCCGGCCACAAGAACTGGGGCGAGATGCTCGCCGCAGCCCACCACGTGCTGCTGTCGCACGGGCAGGCAGTGTCCGTCATCCGCGCCAACGTGAAGAAGGCGGAGGTGGGCATCACCCTCAACCTCGTCCCCGCTCAGCCCGCGTCGCCCAGCGCCGAGGACCAGGACGCGTGCCGCGCCTTCGACGGCAGCTTCAACCGCTGGTACCTGGACCCCATCTACGGCCGGGGCTACCCGCAGGACGTCATCGCCGACCACGTGGCCGCCGGGCGCATCCCCTCCGAGAAGCTGGACTTCGTGAAGCCCGGCGACCTGGAGGCCATGGCCGCGCCCACCGACTTCCTCGGCGTGAACTACTACTCGCGCGGCATCATCCGCAGCGACCGCATCCCTGAATCGCAGAACGCGCCCCGCACCGTCCATGCCGAGGCAGAGAAGACGGACATGGACTGGGAGGTCTACGCGGGCGGCCTGAAGGACCTGCTGGTGCGCCTGCACCAGGACTACAAGCCGCAGCGCATCTACATCACGGAGAACGGGGCCGCCTACGCCACGGGCCCCGACGCCGACGGCCGCGTGCGCGACACCAAGCGCGTCCACTACCTGCGCACGCACCTGGAGGCGTCGCTGGAGGCCATCCAGCAGGGCGTGCCGCTCGCCGGCTACTTCGCCTGGTCCCTCATGGACAACTTCGAGTGGGCCTACGGCTATCAGAAGCGCTTCGGACTCGTCTTCGTCGACTACGCCACCCAGAAGCGCATCCCCAAGGACAGCGCACACCTCTACCGCGCCGTGGTGGCGCGCAACGGCCTGGACGTGGAGCTGGCGGCATGAATTCTCTCATCCTCGTGACGTGTCTGGCGGCGTCGTTGTCACAGACGCCGGCCCCCGCCGCCCCGGCGACGACGGGCCCCAACTCCACCAACCCCACGGCCGCCGGGCCCGCTCCCGCCGAGCCGAAGGCCACCGAGCCTGCGCCTCCCACCGCGGCTCCTCCGGCCGACGCTCCGGTGGCACAGCCCGCCCCCACGGTGCGGCCCGCCGAGGTGCAGGTCTCCGCATCAACGGTGTCCACCGTGCGCGTCCACCGCGACGAGCGCGGCTTCAAGCTCCAGGTGGACGGGCGCGACTTCCCCATCCACGGCATGAACTGGGGCTACACGCCCATTGGCGAGAACTACCGCTACTCGCTGTGGAACCAGACGGACGACTTCATCCGCGCGGTGCTGGCGCGGGAGATGACGCTGCTGCGGGACATGGGCGTCAACGCCATCCGCCAGTTCGATGACATCCCCCCGCGCTGGGTGGAATACATCTACCGGAACTACGGCATCTACACGGTGCTCAACCCGCTGATGGGCCGCTACGGCACCAACGTCAACGGCGTCATGGTGCCGAACACGGACTACTCCAATCCCGTGCACCGCCAGGCGCTGCTCGGGGACCTGGTGGCGAAGGCGGAGAAGTACGGCAACACGCCCGGCGTGCTGATGTGGATGCTGGGCAACGAGAACAACTACGGCCTGCACTGGACGGGGTTCGAAATCCAGCCGCTGCCCGGCCAGGAGGACGCCGCGCGCGCGGAGTCCCTCTACTCGCTGATGGGTGAAGCGGCGCGCACCATCAAGGCGCGCGACACGCACCACCCGGTGTCCATCGCCAACGGCGACCTCCAGTACATCGACCTCATCGCGCGGCTGGCCCCGGACCTGGACATCTTCGGCTCCAACGTCTACCGCGGTCCCTCCGCACGGGACCTCTTCGACGAGGTGTCACGCAAGCTGGACAAGCCGGTGATGTTCACCGAGTTCGGCGCGGACGCGTACGACGCGAAGGCCGGCCGTGAGGACCACCTGGCGCAGGCGGAGTACCTGCGCAAGCAGTGGGAGGAAATCTACACGCAGAGCTACGGGCAGGGCCGCGCGCAGAACGCCCTTGGCGGCTTCGTGTTCCAGTGGGTGGATGGCTGGTGGAAGCATGGCCAGGAGGCCAACCTCTCCATCCACGACACCACCGCCTCGTGGCCCAACGGCGGCTACCCGGCCGACTTCGTGGACGGCCAGAACAACATGAACGAGGAGTGGTTCGGCATCTGCGCGCTCGGCCCCGACGACGAGGCCGGCATCGCCCGGGTGCAGCCGCGCACCGCGTACTACGTCCTCCAGGCCGCCTTCCGCCTGGACCCGTACGCCGCCACCACCAACCTGGACACCATCCGCGAGCACTTCGCGGCCATCCACCCCACGGAGATGTCCCGGGGCTACGAGTCCTCCGTGGCGCTGGCACGCGCGGAGGAACTCTCCGCGGTGCGCGTGTCCAACCTGCGCCTGCTGCTGGACAGCTCGCTGTCTCGCGGGAGCCTGGCGACGACGCGGGCCAACCAGACGGCGGCGGACCACACGGAGTCCATCTTCTTCGACCTGGCGCTCCAGCCGGCCTCCGGCGTGTACGGGCGTGCCTCGTTCAACGTCGTGGGCAACGTGGCGCAGAACCGGCTCAACAACCTCTTCTACGAGAACCGGGGCACGCAGCCCTCCACCGAGCAGGGCGTAACCGGCGCCGCGCCCCCGACGACGGGCGGGGCCGTGGGCCAGTCGCTGGGCCTGGAGCGCTTCGCGCTGTACCAGGCCGAGTTCAAGCTGGACCGGCAGGACTTCGCGCTCGAGGGCTTCTACCGCACCGGCCACTACCACTGGGGCGAGGAGGGTGACTTCTTCAACCTCTACCGCGAGGCCAACTACGGGCCGAACATCGACATCTACCACGGCAATGCGCCCTTCGGCGTCGTCTTCGCCGGCAAGAAGACCCTGGAAGGCCTCAAGGTCGCGGTGGGCCCGGAGCTGTACTGGGGCGCCAACCCGTCCATCGTCGCCAAGTACCAGAAGAGCGTGGGCCAGGTGGGCATCACGCTGATGCACCAGGAGGACATCGCCCGGGGCTCTTCGCAGCAGACCAGCTCCGTCATCCGCGAGCGCGTGGCGCGCCGCACGGCGCTGAGCTTCGACTGGACGCGCGGCCCCATGGAGCTGGAGGTCGGCGGCATCCTCGCCGCGCCCCAGCGCATCGGCGAGGAGTTCACCTGGACGCGCCGCACCGACGGGCCCAGCTACCTGGGCACCGGCTACGAAGTGCTCCAGGACAAGGTGCAGTTCCTGGACACGCTCGGCGCGAAGGCGCGGCTCACCTACGACATGGGCGCGGTGCGCTGGTTCGTCCAGTCCTCCTTCCGGGGACTCGTGGCGGACGCCGGGCCGGAGCAGACCACGGTGCTCACGGGCTGGAGCCTGCGCGAGAGCGGCCGTGGCAACCACTTCGCCGGCCAGGCCGGCATGACGGTGCAGGTGGGCAGCACCTTCCAGGTGTCCCCCAACCTGCTCTACCAGAAGCCCCTCATCGGGCCGAACCCCACCATCGGCGACTCGTACGACGCGGTGTCGGGGCAGTACTCCCCGGGCGTGCGGCCTCGCAACGTGCTGACGGATGCCTTCACCGTGCTCGACAACCGCGAGACGCTGGGCGCCGAGCTGCTGCTCACGTTCGACCCGACGCCGGGCACGTGGTTCTGGTCCTGGGACAGGGAGATGCGCGAGGACGCGCCCTTCGCCGCGGGCCTGGACCTGGTGTACCGCCGCCAGCCGACGTCACGTGACGCGGGCATCGCGATTCTGGCGGACGGCAGCACGGTGGCCTTCGGCGCCGCGCCTCCCGCGCGCGACGAGTGGGAGACGACGCTGCGGCTGGTGGGCAACCCGTCGCCGCGCCTGAAGCTGTACGGCACGGCCTTCGTGGGCAGCAACCAGTCCCCGGGCGAGGACGCGCGGCAGGTGCACCGCTTCGGCCTGGACGGCTCCGTGCTGCTGGACACGCTGCTCTTCACCGCGCAGGCGCACTTCAACGACTGGGGTCCGTATGACTACCACCGCGTCTTCAACCTCACGTACCCGGTCCAGCTTGGAGGCGACGTGTCGTACGGCCTCAAGCGTCCGGTGCTGGGCGCGGTGACGACGCGCTTCGGCCTGCGTGGGCTGGTGCGCTACCTGAATGAGTACTCGGAGGGGCTCAGCGCGGCGGCCCTCGAAGAGGGGCTGAAGGGCCGCGAGTACGAGGTGGGGGCGTATGCAATCCTTTCGCTCTGAGGGAAGCCGTATGAAGACATGGCTGCTGCTGGCCGCGGCGGTGGGCATCTGCGGGTGCTACGACCGCGCAACCTACGTGTATGGCGAGTCACTGGACGGGCTCACGCTCCAGCTCCACAGCGAGGACGTGGGCATCTACCCGGACCAGTCCGTGCTGGAGGACCCGAACAACCCCTTCCGCCTCAACTCGCCCGGCGCGGAGACGAAGTGGCAGATTCAGGGCAGCGGAGACCACGTGGCCGCGTTCTACGCGTGGGCCACGCTGCTCGCGCGCGGACCGTACGGCGAGGCCCAGTTCTACGTGGGCACCGACTTGCTCTCCGTCTACCAGAACGGTGAGGCGAGCCAGGAGGACCTGCCCAGGATTCGGGCGCAGGCCATCCGCGCGTATCAGTCCGTGCTCGACAACTTCCCCGACGCGGTGACGTACGACGCGACGGGGACGATTCCCTACGAGCTGGTGACGCCCTCGTACAAGGGCATCGTCGAGATGGGTGGGACGGTGCAGGGAGGCTGGGTGCTGGTGCAGACGGCCAATGGCCAGGACAGGGCGGTGAAGCCATGAAGAAGTCCGTATTCGCGCTGTTGCTGCTGATGTCCGCGTGCCGGCCGGAGCCGGGGGACTCGGACTACGAGAACCAGGGGCAGTCCACCCGGCCGGACGCGGGGACCGACCCGAACGCGGGCGCACTGCCGGGGCCCTTCCCCTTCCAGGAGGGGCAGCGCCGGCTGGGCGTGGGCTTCTACGAGGGCGGCCGCTCCGAGGACATCGCCATCGACAACACCACCACGCACGTCTACCTGTACGAGAGCACCGTCACGATTGAGCCCTCCGAGGACCACGTGGAGGGGCGCGCGGCGGACCTCGTGGTGCATGCGGGCAAAGCGTGGCTGGGCTTCGGCGTGCACTGGGACGCGGCGCGCAACCTGGACACGTGGAAGACGCTGCACGTCAGCCTGAAGTCGGCGGACCCCGGCTTCGCCAACGTGACGGTGGCGATGAACGACACCGCCAAGAGCTTCCAGCTGGACGCGAAGAAGTACGGGTACAAGAACGACGGCGAGTGGCACCACCTGGCCATTCCGCTGGCGGACTACGTGGCAGCCGGGCTGAAGCCCAATGCCGTCAACTCGCCCTTCGCCCTCTTCTCGGGACAGGGACAGCCGGCGGAAAAGCTGCTCCTGGACAACCTGTACTTCACCGCGGACTGAGTTCCGGTCCGCGGGGCCGCGGGCGCTCCTCGAGCGCCCGCGGAACTACCGGGCGCCGACGGGAGCGACATCGCCGGCGCGCTCGGCAATCGGGCGGGCATGGCGGACGAGCGAGAGCAGCACCTTGCCCGGCTCCTCCGCCATCATTTCGTGCCCCGACTGCTCGAACCAGACGAGCTGCTTCGACGGCGCCTTCACGCCCGCGAACCATTCGGCGGCGACCGTCGACGAGACATTGTAGTCGTGGCGTCCGAGGAACAGGATGAGCGGCGTCTTCAGCCGCTTCACGTGCGACAGGTCCGCCGTCAGGACCGCGGAGAGGAGCTTCTCGACCGAGAGCTCCTGCGCCTTCCAGACCTGGCGCACGTCCTCGTCGGTGTATTCGGGTGACAGGTTCACCGCCGCGCCCTCGAAGCTCGCGTCGGGACGCCGATACGCGGCGCCTCCGAAGAAGTTGAGCCAGCGGCGCTGGAGCAGGATGTCCTTCACCGGCACTGGCGTCTTGCCCACGGCATAGGGCGCGATGGAGCCGAGGTCGCGGATGGCCTCTTCGTTCTTCGCCGCGCGCGCCTGTTCCATCGTCCAGGCCCAGCCGCGCCGCTCGCTCTCCCCCGCGTCGATGCCCTGCGCGACGCCGATATAGGCATGAAGCCATTCGGGGTGCCGCTCCGCGAGGGTGAGCCCGAGGAGGCTGCCCCAGCTATGGCCGAGGACGAAGAGCTTCTGCTTGCCGAACGTCTTTCGCGCCCAGCTGGCGAGCTCCTCGGCATCCGCATGCATCCGGTCCACCGTGAGCGTCGGGGTGACCGTGGCCGCATCATTCGCGACATACGTCTTCCCCGCGCCGCGCTGGTCCCACTGGATGACGGTGAAGAACTCGTCCCAGCCGTGCGCGAAATACCAGCTCGTCGGCATCGCCACCCAGCCGGGGCCGCCATGGATGACGAGCAGCACCGGATTGCGCAGGTCTCGGCTGCGGATGGAGACCCATTGGTCGATGCCTCCGATGCGGACCTTCTCGGTGCGCTCCATCCCCCCGGGCGCGACAATCTTGCGGAGCTCCGAGATGATCTTGATGGCCTCGGCCCGGCCATGCGGGCCCGGCGCCTCCTGCGCCTCCTGCGCCTGTGCCGAAAGGCTCCCCAGAAGCAGCGCCACCAGCGGCAGCAACAATCCCTTGCGCACCATGTCCTCCTGATTCGCCTTTTGACGCCCGTGGGTACGGGTACGAAGAAGGGAGCGGGGCATTGCACCCGCGGCAGCGCGCCGTATTGATTTGGTGGTACGGCCCTCGCGAGCCCGCTCCGCCATCCCCTTCCTTCGACTTGTGGGGGCACAGCGTGAAGCAGCCGTCGCGCCGTGCCCTCTCCGTGGAAGAATGGCTCCACCGGGTGGGCCCGCCGCCCACCGGCCTGGAGCAACCATGTCGCTGTGGGCCTCACTGCGGAAGCACCTGCTCGGAGCGCCCCGGACCTCCGGGCGGGTGGACCGCTTCGAGGTGGAGCCCGGCGGCCTCGTGGTGCTGGCGACGCGCCACACGCTCCAGGTGCAGGGCGCGCGCATCGCGTGCCGCTCGTATGTGACGCGGGGGCTCGCGGCGCATGGGCAGTTGGAGATGGTCTTCACCCTGCGGGAGAACAGCACCGTGTCGGAAGACGCCCTCCTCCGGAAGCTGGCCTCGCTCTTCTCCCGCTTCCGGCAACTGGCGGAAGAAGGCCGCACGGTGGACGTGGGCGACGTCACCATCTTCGGTGAGCACCGGCTGGTCCCGGGGATGCACGTGCTCTACACCCGGGCCTCGCCCATTCCCGGCCTGCCCGTGCCGTCCCGCGCGCTCTCGCTCCTGCTCATCACGGACCGCGAGCTGGAGCTGGTCCAGCGCTGCGGGCCCGCGCGGATGATGACGGCGCTCGGCAAGGCGTACAGCCACTATCCCTGCCCCTCCTGGTCGGACGTCCAGCGGCCCGAGCTGCCCGTGGCGGCGATGCTGGAGCAGAGCCTACTGCCCCGGGTCAGCCACTCCCGCGTGTGGAGCGCGCGCGTGATGAAGCAGGACGAGGACATCATCCTGCGCATCGCCCCCGGACAGCACACGCAGTTCCGACAACTGTTCGACCAGCGCTCCGAGGAGACGCAGCCCTTCGCGCTGCTGACCGGGATTGATGACGCCGCGGATGGGTGTCTCGCCTGGGCGCCGGGACAGACGGGGCCGGTGGCCATCACCCCGCCGGGAGGCCGGGGCGAGCGCATCAGCGGGTGCTTCCTCCTCGTGCTTCCGGGGATGGAGCAAGAGGAGGCGCGGGTCCATGAAGATGGCTTCATCTGGAGCCTCTCGCCTGCGTCCTCGAAGGCGCTGTGGACCGCGCTGTGCGAGGGCCAGGGGCTCGCGTTGCTCGTGGGTGGACACCGGCTGCGCGTGGAGTGGGCAGCGCCTTGAGGCCCGCGCCGGCTTCAGGCATGGATGGCCCATGACGGAGCTGGTGTCACTTGCCCGCCTCGACGGCATGGCGCAGGCGGAGCTGTGTGCGCGGGGAGAAGTCTCCGCGGAGGAGCTGTTCGAGGCGTGCCTGGCGCGCATCGACGCGCTGAACCCGCTGCTGCGTGCCGTGGTCACCGTTGCTCGCGAACGGCCCGGTGCGGCGAAGCCGGGGCCGTTCTCCGGGGTGCCGTTCCTGGTCAAGGACGCGACGCCGTGGCCGGGGATGCGTTGGTCGATGGGCTCGCGGCTGTTCGCGAACAACATCGTGCCGCAGCAGACGCCGTATGGCCGGCGGCTCGAAGAGGCGGGGCTCGTGTGCGTCGGGAAGAGCGCGCTGTCCGAGTTTGGCCTGCTCGGCAGCACCGAGACACTGCTGGAGGGCGTGACGCACAACCCGTGGGACTTGTCCTTCTCGGCCACGGGCTCTTCCGGAGGCAGCGCGGCGGCCGTCGCGGCGGGGCTCGTGCCGCTCGCGCACGCCAATGATGGTGGTGGCTCCATCCGCATCCCCGCGTCAGCGTGCGGCCTCTTCGGGTTCAAGCCGAGCCGGGGCCGCACGGTGCCCGCGGCCTTCGGCACGTCGGACTTCCTGGAGATGACGAGCGACCACTGCATCAGCCGCTCGGTGCGGGACAGCGCGCTGTTCCTGTCGCTCACCGAGGACCGCTCGGCCACCGCGCCCGTCGGCTTCGTGCGCGAGCCGATTCGACGCAAACTGCGCATCGCCACGTGGACGCGGACGATGATGGGCGAGGAGCCGGAGCCCTCTGTGCGTCGGGCGTACGATGAAGCGGTGGCGCTGCTCACGGAGCTGGGCCACCACGTCGAGCCGATTGCGCCTCCTGACTTCGACGGGCCCGCGCTTCGCGATGCGTTCTTCCTCGTCGCGGGTGCGGCCATCGCGGGCATCGTCGAGATGGTGGACAAGACGCGGGACGTGCCCGTGCAGACCGATGAACTGGAGCCGTTCACCTGGGAGCTGGTGGAGAACGTGCTCGCGTTTGGGCCCGATGCGCTGCCCTGGTCGCGCGCGGCCTTCGCGAAGGCGATACACGCGTATGGCGAGGCGGCGCGCGGGTGCGATGTGGTGCTCACGCCGACGCTGGCCACCGAGACGTGGCGCATCGGGCACCTGTCGCCGGTGCTGAAGCGTGAGGAGTTGCTGCGACGCACGGCGCGCTCCGTCGGGTACACGCCCATCCAGAACATCGCGGGCTGCCCCGCAATGTCCGTGCCTCTGTGTTTCCCGGAGGGCGGGCTCCCCATCGGCATGCACTTCGCCGCGGCGCCCGGCGAGGACGCGCTGCTCCTCGGCCTCGCGTACCAGCTCGAGGAGGCACGCCCGTGGAAGGACCGGTGGGCGCCCTACTCGATTCCCGCGCTCTTCTCGGAGCGCCCCTCCCTTTAGTGAAGTTGCCCCGTTTCCGCGTCCCACCCGCCGCGACGGTGTGCTCGGCGTGGCGCACCGCGAAGGCGCGCAGCGCCTCGGGGAACGGCAACGAGCCACTGCGTGGCTCGGGGCGAGATGAGCGCGCCTGCTACGGCGCGGCAGGCGCCGTGGGGGCGAGGGCGCGGTCGCTCAGCGCCCACTGGAAGTCCAGCAGCAGCAGGCTCTGGAAGATGGGGTCGGTCGGCTTCAAGAGCGTGAGCAGGCCCGGGTCGCCAGCGCTCAGCTGGTATTGCGCGGAGGGGCTCATGCCCAGCCCCCCGCGCGGCCAGGCGGCGCGCTGGTGGCAGTTGCGGCAGTTCGTCTCCACCGGGTGGCTGACCAGCTCGATGTACGGATTGAAGTGGGCGGGAAGCTGCGAGGGCGCCCCGAGGTACGGAATACCGTACTCACTGACCATCAGGTAGTTGCGCCACGTCGGCGGCACCTGCGGAATGCTGGGACGGTCGCTCGCGTACGGCCCCGAGTCCGCGTCGTCGTGCCACCAGAAGGTCTGCATGGTCCACTTGGGCATCTCCTTGGTGAGGATGTGCGTGGCGATGGAGACCACGGCGTCACCGGCCTGGAACTCGCGGCCATAGGCCCACCACGCGGACGCGTCGAGGATGGCGCGGTCCTGCGGACTCAGCGCGTCCAGGGCCTCCTTCGAGAAGGTCTGGTGGAAGAAGTCCGTGAGCGGGACGACCTTCGCGTCCTTGAACTGGATGGGCGCGAGCGGAGCACCGTTCGCGTCCAGCACCCCATAGAGGAAGGAGACCTCCGTGGTTCCGCCGGGAGGCACCGGGCAGCCCGGGGTCGCCACGGCCACTGCGCGGGTCCACGCCGTCGTGTTGTTCTCATAGCCCATGTACGTCGAGGGCGTGGGCGGCGTGGGGTTGTCCCAGACAGGCAGGGCGCCGCACGCATCACCGGGCACCGGCCAGTACATGTGCTTGAGCACGACGGAGTGGATGGGAAAGGGGAAGACCTCCTTCGTCTGGCCCTTCGGCGGCATCAGGCCCGTGAGGACGGAGCCCTTGTAGAACGGCGGATTGCCCGTCCCGTTGTTGCCGCGAAGCCAGGTGAACGCGTCCTCGTTGTAGATGACGCCGGCAATCATGATGTCGCCGTTGTTCTGGAAGGTGAGGCCGTCGGCGAGCTGGTAGAGCGAGCCGGGCGAGCCCGGGCACCCGGAGAGGCCGTACTTCGTGCACACGTCCTTCGGCACCGGGTACTGCGGCCCCGGCAGGAACACCGGGACATTGTCCTTGTTCGCCTGAATCAGCGAGCGTGCACGGTGTGGGCTCGCGTCCTGCGGGGTGGCCTGGGGCGGCGGAGCGTAGGCCTCCGTCGACGTGTGCCAGCTCCGCCAGAGGGAAAGGCCCTCCTTGGCAGGGGAGTTGATGCCGGCGAAGAGATTCCAGCCGTGCTGGCGGATGAACTTCTCGTTCCGCGTGGCCACCGCCTGCTCCAGCACCTGGGCCGACAGCGGGTAGTCGAAACCAGGGGGGATGGGAGGCGCCACGCTCAACGCGTCCGACGTGCGCTGCTCGGTGGGCGGAGACTGCTCTCCGGGGCCTTCCTTGCAGCCCGCGACAACCAGTACCACGGTGAAGGCCAGGGCCCTGTAGCGCATGCGTGTCTCTCCACGAAAGCGGGCCCCATGGCCCGGGCCGCCATTCGACTGCAACAGCAAGCGATATACCAGCCACCCTCCACCCCACCCGCTGCTGCAGCCCGCTGCGCAGGCCGACAGGGCTGTCCCAGGTGCTCCAGCCCCTCGTCCATGAGCCGGCGACGATAGCGGACCTGCCCGGGAATCACGTGTGACAGCCCGGGCGGCCCGCGGGCGGTCACGCCCGGAGAAAGCACCGCGTCCGTGCCTCGAGGTCGCGAAGGGAGGCCCTTCCCCTCGGAGACGGGTCTCCGCCCGGAGACGGGACAGGCCTGGCACGCCGGCTGCTGAAGGGCCACGCGCCCGGATGCGCTGAGCGCCCAGGGCCGCGGCCAGCCGTGCATCACACGCCCGCGAGCTCACCCAACCGTCCTTCGAGGAGCGTCAATGTCTCAGTCCCTTTCATCCACCTTCACGCGCGGCGCGGCCGTGCTGCTCGCCAGCGCCACGCTGGCGTCCGGGTGCGGGCCCGCGGATGAGGTGCCCACCGAACCGCTCGAGCAGCGCACCGACAGCATCATCGCCAACCCGGGCAGCACGGTGGGCCCGGCGCGTGAGTCGACCACTACCACCGGCAGGTTCCCGGAGGTGGTGCGGTTCCTGTACCCGTCCGTCTCCACGAGCAACGGCGTGACCACCACCCGCTGGTGGAACTGCACGGGCACCGTCATCGCGCCCTACGCCGTGCTGACGGCCAGCCACTGCGCTCCCAACGGGACGGACCTCGGCCAGGTCCGCTGGGACAACGCGGGGCTCGGCCTGTCCGTGGGGGCCGTGTACACCAACCCCTATCTCGGTGCGTCGTACCGGCCGGCCTGGTGGACGGCGCTCGATGCCCAGCAGAAAGCCGCGGGAGGGAGGCAGGATGACTGGCCCGCGCAGCACGACCAGTTGCTCCTCTTCGTGCCCGGGCTGACGCCGGAGTTCCTGCGCCAGCACGGCCTGAAGCCCGTCGACATCAACCCGTACGCGGGCGCGGCCCACTTCACGCTGGTCGGAGTGGGAAGCACGGGCGGAGCGTTCCGTGACTCCATCGCCCAGCGCTACGTGCCAGCCAGCCCCAACACCATCACCCTGGCACCTCGTGACGGCTACCTCAGCACGGACACGGCCACCGCCAACTTCGGCAACGCCAACGGCGGAGACTCGGGAGGGTCTTCCATTGGTGCGTTCCGCTACTCGTGGGTGGACGGCTCCCTGCTGGAGGCCCAGCGGTATGTCGTCGGCACGGTGCAGAACGGCATGGAGGCGGGGACCACCTCCTCGAAGCCGCTCGACCTGGCGCCGATGGCCTACGACCCGGGAATCACCATGACGGCCAACCAGCGCCTCACCGTGCGCCTGAACTCGCTCTGGGCGCAGGCACGCGCTGACGACGCGGACGGCGACGGCCTGCCGAGCGCCTGCGACGCGAACCCGGCGCAGGCAAACCCCACCTCGGACAACCTCTGTCCGGCGCCCCTTGGCGGGCCTCGTGGAACGGGTATCGGCTCCATGCCCGTGGCCCAGCTCGCGTGCCGGCCCGGTTACGCGGCGGTGGGACTCCGCGGCCGCTCGGGAGACCTGATTGACCGCCTGGCCGTGCAGTGCCGCGCATTCTCCTGCTTCGGCAACGCGGATGCGCAGTGCGCGGGCGACACACGGTATGAGCACTGGACCGATGAGTTCGGTGGCGAGGGTGGCGGGGCGTGGACCGCCTCGTGCCCCAGCGGATACGTGCTGATGGGCGTGGGCGCGACGGACAACCCGGTGGATGGCTGGGTCCACTCGCTGGCGCCGCGCTGTGCCCCGTTCAGCTCGGTGATGTCCGGGAGCCCCACGCCCGTCCAGCTGCCAGGGGGCGGGAACCCTGCCTGGGGCTCTCCCGCGGAGCGGAACTGCGCGAGCGGCCAGTTCCTGGTGGGCTTCCAGGCTCGCAGCCGTGACAGCCGCTTCGTCACGGGGCTGCAGCCCATCTGCTCGACGGACCTGAAGCGCTTCACTCCCTACATGGGAGGCCAGGGCGGTGGTGACACGGTGCTGCGCTGCCCGACCGGCTTCCGCGCCATTGGCACCGTGCAGAACTTCGAGAGCGAGGCCATCAACGCCTTCGGACTCCTGTGCGGCCCGAGCGCCCTGAGCGGCAGCGCCACGCCCGACAACCAGGTCGTGATTGCGCGGGGTGGCTACTGGCACTACAGCGCGTGGCTGCCAGTCCCCGCCATGGTGGAGCCGCTCTCCAGCGCACACCTGCCGGCCTCCGCCGTCATCAAGCGCTGTGACGGGTACCTGCTCGGAATCCAGGGACGCACCGACACCTTCGTCCGGAACATCGACAACCTGCTGTGCAGCGAGGGCAGCACGATTCTCGAGTACACGCGGAAGCCGGTGGCCGTAGGCAACGCCAGTGCTGGCACCTTCCGCACCCAGCGCTGCCCCCTGTTCCGCCCCGTTGACGGGATGTACCTCCGCAACGGGTGGCTCACGGACGGCTTCTCGCTCCACTGCGGCGAGTAGTCGAAGGGCCACCGCCGGGAGGAATGGACCTTCCCGGCGGTGGGACACTCAGCCCTGGCCCACCAGCACGCCCGGGTGAAGTGAAGCCTTGCATTCTCCGGTTTCTGGTTGAAAGGGGACGGTAACAGACAAATATTGCCCGGGCCCCGCAGGGCCGTTCCATGTCTGGAGTTGGACGGAGACAGGATACACTAGCCGTCAAATGAGACCCTCCCCTGTGGCATGTCTGACTTTGACTCAGTGTGCGAGGGCAAGGTCCGCTTCCGCCCTGATCCGCCATTCATAGGGTGCACGCCGGCCATCCGGGAAGGATGGCTTCACCACGGGGCGTGCATGTCTCAAAAGGGCAGGGATTCAACGGGCGGGAAGCGCGGGTCGGTGTGGCTGCTGGGCGCCATGCTGGCTGTCAGTGGATGTTCCAAGGCGTCTTCGTCCGACGAGGCATCGGGAGGACCCACCACCCAGTCCGAAGCGCGGGCCGAGGGAGGAAGCACGACCTCCAAGCTCAGCGACCTGCCCGCGGTGACAGGCCTGTCGACCACCACGGTCTTCGCCCAGCGACTGGCGCAGGCCACACCCCTGGAGGAGACGACGGCCATCCACGTGAAGCTGGCGCCTCCCGCCAACAAGGAGCTGGAGAGCAGCCTCGTGCGCGTCGTGGGCGACCCGAAGGACCCCGTGGTCCTGTTCAGCTCCGACGCCCTGGCCCAGCTGGGCCGGATTCCCAAGAGCCCGGGCCCGGGGTTCTTCACCCTCTTCTCGTCGCTGAAGGACTCGGAGCTGGACCGCCGGACGAACAGCGAGAAGGAAGTGGCGGAGGGCAAGTTCGGCCCAATCACCAAGGAGACCATCCTGTTCAACGGGCGCCACCCGGCCGCCCGCTTCGAGGGCCTCTCGCTGGATGCCCGGGCCATCCGGGGCGGCGGCATGGTGCCCATCGCCGGCTGTCCGGCGCTGCCCGCCACCAGCCAGAACGTCTGGGACAAGGCGCTGCTCATCCGCGACCCGGCCGTCGTGCAGAATCCGGCGCGCACGTGGGACCCCTGCACCGGCGCTGGTACGCAGGGCGGCAAGTGGACCTTCTCGCACCTCATCAAGGAGATGGCGCAGGACTCGGGCACCACCGCCGAGGACTTCGTCATGAAGTGGCTGTCCAACTGGCTCAATGACTACACGGTCAACGGCGACCTCGTGCAGGCCCGCCAGAACATGTTCAGCGAGGTGATCCAGCCCTGGGCCACCGCCAGCGGGCAGGTGGCCTCGCTCGTGTTCAACACCTCCACGAACAAGTGGCAGGTGTCCAGCACCGGCCCGCTGAACCTGGACATCGCGCCCTTCCGGCTGCTGGCCATCGTCAACCGCATCGACCTGGCCGGCAGCTCGGGCGGCTACGGCGGGTCCTCCACCGCGGGCGAGCTGCGCTTCGTGTTCGGCATGACGAAGCCCACGAACTGGGGCGCCGGCACGGAGGCGACGTGCAACCTCAAGCTCTTCACCACCATCATCGAGTACGGCGTGCCCCGCACGGGCTGCCAGCAGGTCATCGACTGGGCTCGGGACTGGGCACAGCTGGGCACCCATACCAGCTTCGACGCGACCTACCTCACGAAGCTCGAGTCGATGACCGAGAGCGTCGTCCTGCACGGCAGCGCCCCGGCCAAGGGCAACAAGAACGCCCTCAACCAGCTGCGTACCAATGAGATCTCCCTGGTGCTGGGCGGCGCGAGCCCCCAGTGGGAGCTGCGCGAGTTCCAACTGGCGGACGAGAACCTCACCGACACCGCCCCCGACGCGCGCACCAACGGGCTCCTGCGGCCGCATACGGTGGCGCTGACGCCGAGTGACGCTGGCAACCACGACCCCGACATCGATCCGGACGTCAACCAGTTCGTGCTGAACGACGTCAAGGTCGGAGTCAAACTGCCGGTGACGGTGCCGACCGCGTGTGTCTCCAGCTTCAAGGCGCCCCACAAAATCAATGGCAACTTCTTCCTGGGCGGCAGCGCGCTGGTGAACCCGCCCACCCACTGGGAGGCCTTCGGCGTGAACTCGGGCGTCGCCCAGGAGGTCTGCGCGCGCAAGGAGTTCTCCGGCAATACCTGCAACGGCTGCCACTTCGGGGACACCGCCCTGGATGGCACCAGCGGCAACAACGCCTTCACGCACATCAGCCCCACGTCGGGCATCCCGGCGACGCCGTCGAAGTTCCTGACGGGCGGCGGCGTCGGCTTCATGTTCGGCGTCCCGGACACGCAGTTTGGCGCCGGGCTGACGTCGTGGCCGTTCGCGGACCTGCTGCGCCGCCACCAGCGGCTCTATGACATCGCCACCTGCACCACCTGCAGTCCCTTCTTCGGCTTCGACGTGGCCTTCCTGGCTCGGATGGAGCAGGTCGCGGGGGTGGTGCCCTTCGACGGGCTCGCCAGCGCGGAGGAGACGAAGTTCAAGATCGGCCCCATCCAGGACCTGGAGAGGGTGCAGCAGTTGCTGGAGCTGCGCTCCGAGTTCGCGAAGGAGCCCCGGGACTTGCCGCTCAGCTTCCTGCGGCCGCCAGAGGTCTTCGTCCACTGACCTGACGACGTGACGACGCGGGGCCCCTTCCACCTGGAACGGGGCCCCATGCCGTTTTCAGAACGCGCCGGACAGCCACGCGTCCAGCGCCCGGGACGCGCACCTGGCGCCCGTGCAGCCGTGACGCGGCGGGCCCCTCGTCGCCTCACTGCATTGACACCGTCCAGGAGTAGTTGCCGTTCGTTCCAATGGAAGTCAGGGTCGCCTTGCAAGTCGCGGCCGTGCTGCCCTGTGAAGTGCCCGTTCCATTCGGCGTCCAGTACCCGGAGGTGCCCAGAATCGGGTTCGGTGGGGTGTAGAGGCTACTGAGGTTGAAGCTGCAGGTCTTGGTGCCGCTCGTGTATCTGAAGGCGAGCGCGGTGTTGTTACCGCAATCCGTCTGGTGCGGCGTCGAAACCGAATTGGCTGGAACCGGTCCGAGGCTCGGGATGATTGTCCCGCACGTGTTCTGGTAGCTATTCGTAATCGCGCTGGTGGTGATCTTGTTCTGAATGGTGAAGGTGATGGTCGCCGCCTGTGCAGAGCCCATGCCCAGTGCGGCCGCCGAGAGCGCTGCGGCTAGCTTGAAGTTTTTCATGAATAACCTTTGGCTGTGCGGGAGTCTGTTTCCCTATCTTCAAACCAGACGTCCCCTGCGTTTTATCCAGGCGAGCGGTCCCGACAGGCAGTTTAGACTCCATGCAGCCGCCGAGCACTGCGATGGATGCCTGCAACCCCACGGTGGTTGCCCGGCTGCCGTTCACCCGAGCAGGTTCGACCCGACAACGGAGCCCACCCTCGGCGCGGGCCTCTCCGGCATCGGCGCACGTGAAGCAAGCCGGAGGGGACGGTGATGTACGAGGGGGTGAGGGAGAACCTTGCCACGCTGCTGGCGGAGGCGAGCGACGTGGGGCGCGGCCTGCTCCGGTACGTAGAGCGGGACTTCGCCAGGTACCTGGAGTGCGGCGTGCTGGTGCACGGATTCGCGCGGTTGCGCTGCAAGCGTTGTAAGGACGAACTTCTCGTCGCCTTCTGCATCGCCGGGTAAATACTCACCTCACGGTGGCTACGCGAAGTTGAAGGCCGAGTCTCAGGGCCACTGGGACGCGACTTCGCCCGGCGTCGCTGACGCACTGTTTCCACCCGTCCTTGCTTGCAGGGACTTCACGTTCAAGGGCGTCGCGGGAAGGCCGGTGGGCGTCCTCAGCCCGGGCGCCATGAAGACCTCGCACATCGCGATACGCTATCTCTCCCGATGGCGGCCCGTCGGGAGCAAGGCCGAGGTGGAGCAGCTCATGAGGCAGTGGGGCCTGGTAGCCGGGGCCTCGTCGCGGCCCGGGTCTCCTCGTCCAGGATCCTGGTGGAGGGTGAGCAGGTGAGCCACGTCTTCAACGTCGTCCACGGCAGCGACGGCATCCACTTCATCGACGTCCCCAACGGGAGCGCGAACTTCAACGCGTACGACGACTTCTACCCGCTCCGAACGCAATGAGCCGGAGCGGCCGCCGGTGGGCGAGGTGCCGCCCACCGACGGCTTGACGGAAGGTCAGGGGTTGAAGGTCAGCGTGTAGTTCGACGCGCCGCCGGTGTTGAGCTCTCGCCAACCCAGGTTGCGGGAGTTGGTATTGCAGGTGTTGTCACACCAGTTGAAGCCGCTCCACGGGGTGCACGTGAAGTAGGGGCCGGCCCAGGTCAGCCCTCCGCCCTCGGCGTAATAGTATGAGATGGTGTTGGTGATGGCGGAGCCATAGACAATCTTGCACTGCCCTGGCGTCAGTTCCCACCAGCCCGCCTTGCTCCAACTGCTGCCATCCTCGGCAACGCAGCCGGGGTTGTACCAGGAATAGGCGGTCCAGATGGTGACGCTGGTTCCATTGCAGAACTGCACCCAGGCGTGGGCCGGCCCGGCAATACCGAGCCCGGCGGCCACCGTGACTGCCATCGCAAGCTTTCTCGTCGTCATGGGGTCTCCTCAATCTCGAACGGGGTGCACTACTTGAGGAGGCGCCGCATGGCGCCGGGAGTCTGGGTTTCGGAAGACGCGGAGGGGCTCGCCCGCTCCGCGCCCGCGGAGACGGAGAGCTGCGTCGTCGTCGAGGGGTCGACCACGTACCGCACCGGAACCGCAGTCACGGGCGCCGACGTGGCCGTCGCGGCCAATTCCTGTGCAGAAGGCAGGTCCCGGGCGGGCGAAGCCTGGACATTGGAAGGCGGCTGCGCCGGTGAATCGTCCTGCGGGGTGTTTCCACATCCCATGGCAACGGTCAGCAGACCGAAGCACATGCAGGTCATATTCATTTTCATGGCAATGCCTCCTTTGAAACCGCAGGTCCGGGATTAACTTCAAAGCCTGCAATTCACCAGGACGCCGGGGCGATTTTGACCCAGGACGGCAATTCCTGTCGGGCTTTCGACAGTTCCAGCGGCGAAAACCCGACAGGGCGGGCTGCGGCCTCCACGGGCGGCCCGGGACTCCCTGGCGCAGCTCAGGGCACGGTCACCGTCGCCGTGGTGCTGCGATGAGTGACCGCGTGGCGCTGTCCTGCCCGTGGGCGGAGGGGCTCGCCAGCCAGTCGTGCACGAAGTTCTCGGCGGCCACCGGGGCCCGGACCTGGATGACCCGCTCCTGCTCCGGCGCGAGGGCGCCGGCTCCGGTTCGGCGCTCTACTCTCCGAGCCAGTACAGGTGGTCATTGCTGCTCAGGGCTCGTTCGAGAAACTCACTGAACGACGCGGCAATCTGCCGCACGCGACGCGGGTACGCCTCGTGCCACGCGTCCAGCAGAGGGAAGGGGGCAGGCTTCGCGACGTCGACGAGCACGAAGTCTGAGTCCTGGCAGTCAACCACCGGGTACCAGGAAGTGGTGGTTTCCGAGTCATCCCTCCGCCGAAGTCGAGCGGTAGCTTGCGGTATCTCTGCCAGGGAGAGGATGCGGTAATTGGGGTCGTCATCCCGTGGCACGAACAGCGTCGCGCCGTCGCAGTGCAGGTAGAACGTGCGCAGGTCTGCATCGAGTTGCCAGCCCATCTGCGCCTCGAACTCCGCGACCTGAGCCGGCGTTGCCGGCGGATTCGGGAAGTGGCTGCGTGAAATCTCTTCGATGAGTTGCCGCATGGGTTAGTCCGAGTACGGCAGGTCAGGCCCGATGGCTCGCCATTTGCCGTCGTTGGCGTAGCACGCGGGGTACGCCTTGTTGATGACCTCGTGGACATCCGGAGGAACCGGTAGGACATTGCCGGGCGTCGTTGGGGCGCCGCCATGCAGCAGGTCGAAGATGTGATGCCCGGGCCAGTTGTCTCCACCTGTCTTCGGCCACGCGCCGAACTCTTCGCCCCACCCTTTCCGAAAGCTACGGCGAGCATTCTCCCATGTCTTCCTCAGGAGTTCCGTCTGGCCTAGCGGGAGCTCAGGGTAGTCGCAGCAGCAGTGAGGGAGAAGAACCGGCCGCGCCAATCGCCCTTGACGTCGGCAAGCCAGATGCACCCCATCAGCATGCGCCCAGATGCGGCACAGCGCCGTTGGCAGCTTGCCATCAGCTTCGCGTTGCAGCTCCAGGGCCCGTAGTAGATGGTCGTCTCCACGATACCGCCGCCGGGACCTGGCATGGATGGCCCCACCCATTTCGCTGATGCGGGCGGGCGGAGAGCACTGCCGCCAGTGGCCGAGCCACAGCCCGCCGCGCCCACCAGCAACACCGCCAGTACCGTGCACGTCAGCTTCGACATGCCTGAGCGGATAGCATGGAAATCAGGAAATATAAGCTATTCGTTCCTGGACCTTTGCGGGAATGCGCCGTTGGCTGAGGCGCACGCGCACGTTGACGAATAAGAGGTCCGCTCGTTCAACGGGTTGCCAGGTTTGTGGTTCTGCTCCTACTCGTGGCTCCCAGGACCCGCTTGTTCTTCATCGCGTTCATCGAGCCTCCAGTCACGTGGCTGCCGCGAAGTAGTGCTCGCCGTCGAGGTCGGCGATGAGCCCGGGCTCGGCGGGGCGCCAGCCGAACTGTGCGCGCGTACGCTCCGCCGATGCCGGGATATCGCGCGAGAAGAACCTTCCCAAGAAGCCGAAGTGCTCGTTCGCCTCTTCGGGCGACTTCGAGACGAGCGGCACGCCGAGTCGGCGACCGATGACGCTCGCGATGTCACGGGTGGGCACGCCCTCGTCGGCGACAGCGTGGAGCCTCGTGCCCGCCGGTGCGCGCTCGAGCGCGAGCCGGAAGAGGCGCGCCGCGTCGAGCCGGTGCACGGCAGGCCAACGATTCGCGCCATCTCCGACGTACGCGGCGACGCCCTTCTCGCGCGCGATGGCGATGAGGCGCGGCACGAAGCCATAATCGCCCTTACCGTGGACCGACGGCGGGAGCCGCACGATGGATGTACGCACGCGGCGCGCGGCCATCGCGAGCACCGTCTCTTCCGAAAGGCCGCGCGGCGAGCCGGCGGGCGCCGCGTCGGTCTCGGTGGCCGCCAACATGCCCGAGGTGATGACGAGGGGTCTATCGGAGCCCTCGAGCGCGGCACCGAGGTTCTCAATTGCGCGCGTGTCGGTGCGCTGCGCCGCCTCGTACTGCGAGAAGTCGTGGACGAACGCGAGGTGGATGACCCCGTCCGACTTCGCCGCGCCGGCGCGCAGGCTGTCGAGGTCATCGAGCGAACCCCGATGCGCCTCGGCTCCGACCGCGGCGAGGGCCTGAGCCGCGGCATCCGAGCGAGCAAGCCCGACGACCTGATGGCCCGCACTGAGGAGCTCGGGGACGACCGCTGAGCCGATGAAACCGGTTGCTCCGGTGACGAAGACACGCATGGCAAACCTCCTGATGGCAGAAACTGACATCACCTTTAACAGGTGATGTCAGTCCCTGCAATCAGGTATGCTCGGAGCCGATGGCCCGCTGGGAACCCAACGCACGCGGACGGCTCGAGCAGGCCGCGATGGAGCTCTTTCAAGAGCGCGGGTACGTCCGAACGACGGTGGAGGAGATCGCCGCGCGCGCGGGGCTCACGGAGCGAACCTTCTTCCGCTACTTCACCGACAAGCGCGAGGTCCTGTTCTCCGGCTCGAGCGACCTCCAGAAGCGCATGACGGACGCCACCACCGACGCCCCCGAAGCGACGGCACCGCTCGACGCGGTCGCTGCCGCACTCGAAGCCGCCGCGGCCGCGCTCCAACAGCATCGTGACGAGAGCTACGTCCGGGCACGGCACGCCCTCCTCACGGCTCACGCGGAGCTTCGAGAGCGGGAGCTGATCAAGCTCGCGTCGCTCACGTCGGCCGTCGCGCAAGCGCTTCGCAAGCGCGGCGTCGCCGAGCCCACCGCGAGTCTGACCGCCGAGGCGGGAATCGCGGTCTTCAAGGTGGCGTTCGAGCGTTGGGTGACCGGCACCGAGCCGCGTGACTTCTCGCAACACGTCCGAACGGTGCTCGACGAGCTCAGAGCCGTCACCGCGGGCAGCGCGCGTCCCATGGAGGCGGCGCGGCGCGAGTCGCCGAGGCGCCGTCGCACTTCGAAGTGACGGCCACCGGGGCTGATACACTGCCCCGGTGAAGGCCACCCCGAAGAGTCAGGACTGACGGCCGCCTCCCCTGCCCGTCCTCTCTCAGCGCCCCAGCGCGAGCCGGATGGCGCGCTCCACCGGTGAGCCAGCGCCGTCCTCGCGGTGGAGCTGGAAGGGCTGCTTGGGGAACAGGGGCGGCTGGGCCATGAACTTCGGCCGGGTTCCACGGTGCGGCTGCGCGGCGTGCACCAGGAAGGGGTGGCAGAGGTAGACGGTGCCGGCCTCTCCCGTGGCGAACGCAACGGGGCACCCCTCCGTCGCGTCCAGCTTCTTCGCCAGCTCCATGAACGACAGGCCCGCGTCCCCTTCCGGTTCGAGCAGCCGCGCCACCTGGCGGTGCGAGCCCTCGCGGATGCGGGTGGGGGCATCGTCCTCGCCCACATCGGAGAAGAGGAAGAGCATCAGCAGCGCGCGGCCTCGCGAGGCCACATTCACGCGCCAGTCGAAGAACGACGAGGGGTCCTTCCCCGGGAAGCTGGCGTCCACATGCCAGCCGTCATCACCGGGCGCTTCGCTGCTCGGGAAGCGCACCGGGAACGAGCCGAGGCTCATTCGGGGCAGCCAGCCTCCGGGGCCCACGAGTCTGTCGAACGCGGCATGGAGCCGGGGCGTGTTCGCCGCGAGCCGGAAGGGTTCCTGTGCGTATTCGCCCAGCCGGACGACGGGGCGGGTCCACGTCGCCGGGTCGTCCGGCGCACTGCCCGTGTCACGCCAGAGAAGCTCGCGGGCCTCCGCCGCCAGCTCGGACGGAAAGGCCCCGTCGATGCGAATGAAGCCGTCCTCGATGAACCGCTCGACCTGCGCGCCCGAAAGCTCCACCCGCTGCTCCTACTTGTGCCGCTTGCGCTCCGCGCGCGCGGGCTTCTTCGCCGCCTTCGAGGGCTTCGCCTTCCCCTCCGGCGGCAGTGACTCCAGCCACGTCCGCACCGCCTCCGCGCGGACGTCCCGGCCGGAGGCCTTGAAGTGGTCCCCTGCCTTCGACGCCTCGGTCCGCGCCTCGGCGGGCTGGCCTTCCTTGTAGAGCGCCTGCGCCAGCGCGAAGCCGGACTCGCCCAGCGAGTCCTCCTGCGCACTCGCGAAGGCCACCGCCTGGCGCAGCGGCTCCACCGCGTCGCGCGTGCGCCCCAGTCCCAGCAGCGCCTGCCCGACGCCGTCGTAGGAGTAGTGCAGCTCCTCGTCGCCCGGCTCCAGGTGCTGGCGCTTCACCGCCAGCGCCTCCTGGTAGTCCTTCAGCGCCTCCTCGTAGCGCTTCAGCCCGAGCAGGCTCATGCCCTCCTCGTCGAGCGCCTCCGCCACCTTCAGGTGGTCGTTCCCGAGCAGCTCGCGGTGGATGGCCACCGATGCCTTCGCGTGCTCCAGCGCCTTCGTGAAGTCACCCTGCTCGCGCAGCGCCATGGACAACGCCTGGTGCCGCCGCGCCACGTCCAGGTGCCGGGGCCCCACCGCCGCCTCCGTCTGGTGAAGCGCCTCCTCCAGCACCTTCGCGGCCTCCGCGTACGCGCCCGACTCCAGCAGCGTGCGGCCCAGCGTGAAGGTGACTCGCGCCCGCTTGGGGTGACCCGGCTCCAGCGTCTTCGCCAGCAGCGCCGATGCCTCCTGCAACTGCGCGCGCGCCTCCTCGGGCTTCTCCTGCATCAGCGAGAGGTTGGCCCCGTTCACCAGAAGGTCACTCTCCAGCAACGCGTCGCCCCCGAGCCGCTGGAGCGTCGCCTTCCCCAGCCGCGCCCACCTCGTGGCGAGGTCGAAGCGCTCCCGCTCGCCCTCCACGAAGAGCAACTTGTTGAGGACGGAGACCTCCAGCCGGTCCGCCCTCCCCGCCTCCGCGTCGAAGACGGCCTGCTCCAGCAGCCCCGCTCCCTGCTCCTTCTGCCCCTGCAACGCCTGCAACCACCCGAGGTGGAAGCGCAGCTCCGCCATCAGCGGCAGGTACCCCGTCGCCACCACCAGCGGCTCCAGCACGCGCGCCTTCTCCAGCGCCTGCGGCTGACGGCTCGTGTCCAGGAGCGCCTTCACCTCCGACAGCCGTCCCTCCAGCGCGTCCAATTCCGCGCGCTTCGTCGGGTCCGCCGGGCGCGGCTGCTGCTCGCTGAGCGCCTCCACGTCCGCGCAGTCCTGCGGCGACGGCAGCGCGTACGCCGCGTCCAGCGCCTTCTCCACGCCGGGCTTCTCCACGCTCGCCAGCGCGCCCACCAGCGCCCGCAAGTCCTTGTGCCTCCGCTCCAGGCACACCACGCGCTGGGACAGCAGCGCCTCCGTCTGCACCGCGTGCACTCGCGTGGCCTGACAGGCCTCGGTGTGCTGCTTCGCCCAGGTGCTCGCGTAAGCGTCCAGCACGCCGCCCACGCGCGTCGCCATGTCCGCCGCCATGGGGCTTCCCGTGGACTGGAAGGCCGCCGTCACGCGCTGCCTCGCCTCGGGGCCCCAGGCGTCCGCGAGCAACCCTTCCGCGCCCGCGCACACCCGCGACTGCCACCACGCCACCCCTCCCACCGCGGCCACCAGCGCCGCCGCCGCCACCGCGCCGCCACCCAGCCTGCGCCGCCGCGCCAGGTGCTGCTCCTGCGACAGCGCTTCCAGCAGCTCGCCCATGGAGGCGAAGCGGCCGTCCGCCTCCAGCGCCAGCCCGCGCATCACCGCGCGCCGCACCCACGCCGGCACCTTCGAGTCGCGCGGCGGCTCCTGGATGAGGTCCGGCGGCAGCACCTGACGCGCGAGCGCCTGCTCCCCCGCCGCGAGCCTCCGTGCCTTCGACTTCGCCGCCCGCGACAGCTGATCCGGGTCGAACGGGCGAGAGCCATAGAGCGCGCGGTACAGCGCCGCACAGAAGCTGAACTGGTCGCTGCGCGCGTCCACCGCGTCGCCCCGGAACTGCTCGGGCGACATGAAGGGCGGCGTGCCCAGCACCACGCCCGCCTGGGTGAGCGGCTCGAACAGCCGCCCCGAGCCCTCGGAGCTCGGCGACGGCAGCTCCGGGAGCCCGTCCTCGCGCCCGGGGTTCCCCACCGGCCGCGCCAGCCCGAAGTCGGTGACGAAGACGCGGCCGTCACGGCCCACCAGCACGTTGGTGGGCTTGAAGTCGCGGTGCACCAACCCCACCGCGTGCGCGGCCTCCAGCCCCCGGCCCGCGGACAGGTACGTCTCCAGCGTCTCGCGCCAGGAGCGCGGCTTCGCCTGCTGCCAGTCGCGCAGCGTGCCGCCCTCCACCAACTCCATGGTGACGAAGACCTGCTCGTCCCACTCGCCCACGTCGAAGACGGGGATGACGTTGGGATGCGAGACGCGCGCCATGGCCTGCGCCTCGCGCAACAGGCGCGTGCGTCCGGCTTCCAGGTCGGTGTCCGCGCTCGTCACGCGCAGCAGCTTGAGCGCCACCTTCCGGTCCAGGTCCGGGTCATAGGCCGCGTACACCACGCCCATGCCGCCCTGCCCCAGCACCTTCAGCGGGATGAAGCGCCCCACTCGCGCGCCCAGCGAGCGCACCCGCGCCGGCGGTAGCGGCCCGTCGCGTCCTGTATCCGGCCGCGATACCGGCGCCACGCTGCGCGGCGGCGACGCACCGTCGTCAGACGTCACCTTCGTCGACAGCTCCGGCCCGGTTCCAGGCTCGGCGCCCGTGTCATCTCGCTCGACCATGGGGGCCAGTCTAGCGGTGAAGTCCGGGTGTGCCTGCTTCCATCCCCTACATGTGTCAGGTCCGCCCGCAATCGTGCGATTTCCCACGCACCGGCCCCCGGGCCACACCCTCAGTCCGGATTAATTCGGCAACTTGCGAAAACCCGGACCGATAATGAGTCAGGCGTAGAGCGTCTGGGAGGGACCGCCATGGGCGTCAACTTCAACATCTTCACCGCGCGCAACCGGGAGGCGGCCACCGTTCAGGGCCCCGTCCAGGAGCAGGTGCCCGCCGTCGTGGAGCGGGAGCGCCCGGGGCGGACCGTGCAGGTGGCGCGGCGGGTCCAGGACACCTTCGAGGCGGCGCCCGTGAAGCGGGATGACCTGCCCAAGCTCATCGTGCCGGACGCGCCGGGCGCGAAGGAGCTGCCGCGCATGGAGGACCCGGACGCGGCCCCGGTGAACGAGGCGGCCGAGGCCCAGGCCGAGAAGGGCTGGGAGACGAACGAGGACGCCGTGGCCCAGCAGACCGAGACGGGCTGCGGCGAGGCGAGCCTGGCCTACTTGAACAAGGCGAGCCGCAAGGACGAGCCGCCCCGCTCGGCGGACCAGGAGCTCAAGGAGGTCCGCGCCAAGGCCTCGGAAATCAACCAGCCGAAGACCACCGAGAAGAAGGTGGACGTCAACCTCAAGGACGGCGCCACGGCGGAGGAGATGGGCGTGGTGCTCGGGGAGATGGGCATCGACGTCACCGAGGGCTTCGAGAAGTACGACGCCAACGCCATCAGTGCCGCCCTGAAGCGGGGCGAGTTCGGCCTGGCCCTGGTGGACTCCAACGCCATCCTCAACTCCGCCCTGCCCGCCCACAAGCAGCGCAAGGAGCCCGGCGAGCTGCACTGGGTGACCATCGACGGGTTCAACAGCGGCAGGAACAAGAAGGACGCCTCGGACGACAAGTACCGCGTGAAGGACCCCGTCAACGGCGAGTACTGGGTGAAGGCGAAGGACCTGGAGAAGGCCATCGAGCAGGGCAAGCAGAGCCACGGCGGCGGCGGCGTGCTCGCGGTGGAGAAGCGCAAGGACGTGGACACGCGCGAGAAGCGCGAGTCGCTCGCCGAGAGCAACCGTCACCGCACGCACGGCCTGGGCAAGGGCAACGGACACGGCAGCCGGCGCCTCAGCGTGGGCGAGTCCAGCTAGCGTCGCGACGCCGCTCCCGCGTCACCGGCCCCCGCCTCCTTCGAGGAGTGCGGGGGCCTTTCATTTCAGCCCCACGGGGCGCTCGCCTCAGTACGCGAAGTAGGTGGGCGCCGTCGTGCTGGTGAAGAAGTCGAGGTAGGTGGCCACGTAGTTGCTGCCGCTGCCCGTCTCACCCTGCAGGGGTCCCGTCTTCGTGCCCCCCACCGTCACCGTGGTGCCGTTGCTGGAGATGGCCACGTTGCAGCCGTTGACGTTGCCCGCGCCGTACAGCACCACGATGTCCGACTCGCGCACCACCGTCATCGTGGCCGGGTCGTAGTGGCGGACGCGGCACTGGATGTTGGCCGAGCCGCTCGGCGTACCCTTGTACGAGTAGCCCGTGACCACGCCCAGGTTGTTCGCCGCCAGCGAGATGGGCGGGTTGGTGTACGACGTGCCAATCACGATGCTGGACGCGGGATAGGCGCACGTCGCCGAGGCCGACCGCCGCAGGTAGATGTTGTAGTAGGGCGGGGACAGCGGCACGTTGAACTTGTCGATGGCGAAGGAGCACCCATTCGACGTGCCAGTGAGCAGCGTGCCCTCGTACGTCCCGACGGGCTCGGACCCGTCGGACGGCTGCGAGGCCTCCTCCGGCCCTCCACAGGCGGACAGGGAGACGGCGGCACAAAGCCAGACAGCGCGCTTGAGCAATTGCATGAACGAAACTCCGGTTGCGGGGAGTTCCGGACTTTAGGCGAAGCCCTGTTCAAAACCAAACAGGGTCTCGCCTGAGGTTGCAAAGGTAGGAATTGACCCGCCGCGGCTATTCCTTCTCGATGTCGCGGTCCCAGAGCTGGACGCGGGTGTTGGCGTCCTGGAGGCGCCGCGTCAATTCGGCTGCAATCGCCACCGAGCGGTGTTTGCCACCCGTGCACCCGAGCGCCACGGTGAGGTAGGCCTTCCCCTCCTTCTGGTAGCGAGGGAAGAGGAAGCGGCAGAGGTCCACCACCTTGTCGAGGAACTGCTGCGTCTCCTCGCGGTCCAGCACGTAGGCGGACACCTTGGGGACCTTGCCCGTCAGCCCCTTCAGCTCCGGGACGAAGTACGGGTTGGGCAGGAAGCGCACGTCCAGGACGAGGTCCGCCTGCGGCGGCACTCCGTACCGGTAGCCGAAGGACATGATGGACAGGCTGGGCCCCGCCGCCGGCTCCGGGCTGAAGCGCGCCTGCACCATGCGCTTCAAGTCGTGCACGTTCAGCGCGGACGAGTCGATGACCTGGTCGGCCAGCTCGCGCAAGTCACGCAGCGCCTCGCGCTCGGACTTGATGCCCTCGGCGACGGTGCCGCTGGGGGCCAGCGGGTGGCGGCGGCGCGTCTCGCTGAAGCGGCGGATGAGGCTGTCATCGCTGGAGTCCAGGAAGAGCACCTCCACCTGGTGTCCGGCGCGGCGCACCTCGGCCAGCATGCGGGGGGCGTCCTTGAGGAAGACGCCCTCGCGCACGTCTATCACCAGGGCCATGCGCTCGAAGTGGCCGCCGCCCGCCAGCTCCGTGAGCTTGGGCAGGAGCAGCACCGGCAGGTTGTCGATGCAGAAGAAGCCCGCATCCTCCAGCGCCCGGATGGCCGTGGACTTTCCGGAGCCCGACATGCCGGTGATGACGACAATCTGCTTAGAGGGGGCGGTCACTCGACCTCTTCTCCCAGGGTGCGGCGCATCGCCCCTTCGGCGATGGCCCGGTTGAGCCGCTCGGCAAACTCCCGCGCGGAGTGGTGGCCCTGCAGCTTCAACAATTGGTTGCGCGCGGCCACTTCGATGATGGTTGCCATGTTACGGCCCGGACGGACCGGCACCACGGACAGCGGGATGTCGACGCCCACAATCTGCAGGTGTTTGTCGTCCACTCCCAAACGGTCGTACTCCTGATGCGGGTCCCACTCCTGCAACTCGATGACCAATTCAATCTTCTTCTGCTCACGGACCGCGGCAACCCCGAACAAGTCCTTGATGTTGATGATGCCGAGGCCGCGAATCTCCATGTGGTGCTTGATGACGGGGTTGCCGGCCCCGTAGACGGCCCCCTTGCGGCGGGTGACGTCGACGATGTCGTCCGCCACCAGCCGGTGGGCGCGCATCACCAAATCGAGGGCAATCTCGCTCTTGCCGATGCCGCTCTTGCCGAGCAGGAGGATGCCCACGCCGAAGACGTCCATGAGCACGCCGTGGAGGCTGCTGGACTCGGTGAGGGCCTCTTCCAGGAAGGTCTGCACGCGCATGATGAAGTCGCTGGAGAGCAGCGGCGTCTTCATCAGGGCGAGGCCCGCCTTCTCGCACGCGGCGACGAGCGCGTCCGGAATCTCCAGCTCCTTGGTCACCACCACGCAGGCCAGGTCCTCCTCGCCGAAGAGCTTGGCGAGCGACTCGTGCTGCTTGTCCTCCGGCAGCGTGCGCAGGTAGGAAATCTCCGTGTTGCCGAAGACCTGGACGCGGCGGGGGTGGAGGTGCTCGGTGAAGCCCGCCAGCGCCAGGCCCGGCTTCTGGATGCGCGACGAGTCGACGGTGCGCGTCAGGCCGCCCGACCCGGCGACCAGCGTCAGACGCAGGTCGTAGTCGCGGTCCTCCAGCAGCTGGGAAATGCGGATGGATTTCATCGTCAGGACGTGGATATCACCGGAGCGCCCTTTTGAGGTGTCCGCTGACCGTGCCCCCTGCCCAGCCACCCGCTCCCACCTCCAGCGCCTCCTCCGAAGCCTCCCCTGGAGCCCCCTCGGACGCCCTGGCCGAGCGCCATCTCGGCCGGGCCCTGCTCGTGGGCATCCTCGCCGTGGGCGCCGCCTTCCGGATTCATTGGGCCCTCAACGATGACGGGCTGTACTGGCCGGACGAGGTGTACCAGAGCCTGGAGCCGGCGCATCGGCTCGTCTACGGGTACGGCCTGGTGGCCTGGGAGTTCGTCGAGGGCGCGCGCAACTGGGTGCTCCCCGGGCTGGTGGCGGGAGTCCTGGGGCTCGCCCGGCTGCTCGGTGTGACGGCGCCGGGCGCGTACCTGGGCGTCATCAAGGGCTTCTTCGGCATGCTGGGCGTGGCGACCGCCTGGGGGAGCTACCGGCTGGCGCGCTCGCAGGGCGCGTCGGAATTGGCCGCGGCGGCGGGCGCGTCCCTCTTCGCGCTGGCGGCGGTGCCCCTCTACTTCGCGCCGCGGGCATTGAGTGAGAACGCCTCCGCGCTGCCGGTGGTGCTGGGGCTGGCGCTGGCCCTGCCCAAGGCGAGCACGCGGCGGGCGGTGCTGGCGGGGGCGTGCCTGCTGGGCGTGGCGGTGCTGCTGCGGCTGCAGAACGGCATCTTCTGCGTGGGGCTGCTGGGCGTCCTCGTGGCGCAGCGGCGGTGGCGCGCGGCGGGCGAGTCGCTGGCGGTGCTCGCCGGGTGGGCCTTCGCCTATGGGCTCCTGGACTGGCTCACGTGGGGCCGCTGGTTCCACTCGGCGCTGGTGTACCTGGACTTCAACATCCTGCGGAACGGCGCGGCCGGCTGGGGCACGGCGCCCTTCAGCTACTACGGCCGCGTCCTCTTCCAGGGCATGCCGGCGGTGACACTGCTCACGGGCGTGCTGGTGCTGGTGGCCGCGCGCCGGGCGCCGGGGCTCATGGCCGTCGCGGCCATCTTCTTCCTGCTGCACGCGCTCCAGCCGCACAAGGAATTGCGCTTCCTGGTGCCCGTGCTGCCGCTGTTCGCCGCGCTCGCGGGCGTGGGGCTGGACACGGTGCTCACGGGCCTGGGCTCCCGGCTCGCGAGCATGGCGGCGCTGGGCGTGGTGGCGGTGGCCGCGGTGTCCGGCCTGCGCGCGGGGCGGCTGACGTTTGGCGACGTGGGGCAGTACGAGGACTCGCGGCCGAAGGCGAGCGCCTGGGACGACGCGGGGGACGTCAACCGGCTGCTATTGGCGGCCAGCGGGCTGCGCGACGTGTGCGGGCTGAAAATCGAGGCGGCGCACCTGGCGTGGACGGGCGGCTACAGCTACTTCCACCAGCCGGTGCCGCTGTACCCGCACAACGGGCCGCCGCGGGGCTCGGGCCTCTACAGCCACGTCATCACCCCGGCCCAGCATGCCTCCGGCGAGGTGGTGGCCCGCTCCGGGCCGCTGGTGCTGGCGCGCCTGCGCGAGGGCTGCGTGCCGGACCCGGGCTACTCGTGGCGACTTCCGTGAGCCAACGGAAGCCCGTCGAGGCCATTCCCCCCAGGCCCGCGCGTTGCTAAGCCGCGAGTCATGTCCGACTGCCTCTTCTGCAAAATCCGAGACGGCCTCATCCCCGCCCGGGTCGTCTACCGCGACGAGGTGTGCCTGGCCTTCGAGGACATCAATCCCCAGGCGCCCACGCACGTGCTGTTCGTCCCGCTGAAGCACATCCCCACGGTGAACGACATCACCCTGGAAGACCGTGAGACGGTGGGCCACCTGCTCACCGCCGCCGCCAAGGTGGCCCGTGAGCGCGGCCACGCCGACAACGGCTACCGGGTGGTGATGAACACCCAGCGCGACGCGGGGCAGACGGTGTTCCACATCCACCTGCACCTGCTGGCGGGCCGGCCTCTCATGTGGCCGCCGGGCTGAGCGCTCTCGCCCGGCCGGGCTCCTGCCCCGCCGGGCAGCCGGGCGCGGCGCGCCCCACGGAGCCTGGGGCCGCGTGTTAGCGTTCGAAAGCCTTCAGGGTTCTTTCCGCCGCATGCCCTTCAGTCCCCAGTCACCGCCAAGCAACCGCCGCGCGTACACGCTGCTCTCCGTGCTGCTCGCGGGCGTGGCGGGCACGGTGAATGCCACGGGCTTCGTGGCGCTCGGCATGCACACGTCGCACATGTCCGGGAACGTGGCCACGCTGGGCGAGTCGCTCGCCACAGGCAACTGGCACGGGGTGCAGCTGGCCGGGCAACTGCTGCTGTCCTTCCTGCTGGGGGCGGTGGCCGCCACGGCGCTGCTGGAGGCCTCGCGCCACCGTGCGCGCGGCCGTCACGCGGCGCCGCTGCTGCTCGAGGTGTGCCTGCTGGGCGGCATCGGCCTCTGGCTTTCGTCCGTGCCCGGCACGCGCGAGCCCACCCTCATGTGGGGCCTGGCCTTCGCCATGGGGTTGCAGAACGCGCTCGTCACCCGCGTGTCCGGCGCGGTGGTGCGCACCACGCACATGACGGGCGTCATCACCGACATCGGCATCCAGCTGGTGCAGATGGTGACGTGGGTGCGCGAGGGCGCGCGAGGCCACGGCGCGCGGGGGCTCTTGCGCCAGGTGCGTGAGCTGCCCTCCGCCATCCAGTTCGAGCGCACCCGGCTGCACCTGGGCCTGGGGGCCGCCTTCCTCTTCGGCTGCACCAGCGGGCCGATGCTCTTCCTCCAGTACGGCCCGGCCACCCTGGCGCTGCCATGCGCGGTGCTGCTGTTGCTGGTGGTGCTGGACTTGAGCGCCGCCGCGAGTCCGCAGCCCGCGCCTCGCGCCTGACGTCACTCCGGCTCGGGCTGGGATACGGAAGCCGGGGGCGTCGTTCCAGAGGACGCCTCCACGTCCATGACGCTTGGAGCGGGGCCCGGCTTGCGAAGCACGTGCAGCACGCTGCTCTGCTCGTCCGTCCACGTGAAGTCCGGCTCGCCGCGCAGGCCCAGGCGGCGCACCCGCGCATCGGCCTGGACGAAGGTGGGGCCCCAGGAGAACTCCCGGTCCGGGCTCAGCAGCATCCAGTTGCTGCGCAGCGCGGGGCCCGTCGTCTCGTGGAACACGAAGGTGGCCCGCAGGCCCAGCGCCTTCGCGTGCGCCAGCGTCAGGGGCAGCAGGTCCAGGTGCACGTTGCTGATGTGCATCGCGAGCACGCCGTGCGGCGCGAGGTGCCGGACATAGAGCGCCACCGCCTCCTGGGTGAGCAGGTGCACCGGGACGGAGTCCGAGGAGAAGGTGTCCAGCGAGAGCACGTCGAAGCGCTGGGGCTCGCCGCGCTCCAGCTCGCGCTCCAGGGAGATGCGCGCGTCGCCCTCCACCATCTCCACCTTCCCGGGGGTGTCGCTCAGGTAGGAGAAGAAGCCGCCCTCGCCCTGCGCCAGTGAGATGACCACCGGGTTGATTTCGTAGAAGCGCATGACGTCCCCCGCCTCGAGGAGCGCCGCGCTCGTGCCCACGCCCAGCCCCAGCATGCCGACGCGCAGGCCCGGGGGCAGGCCCACCGCCTCGCGCAGCCGGCGCTGCTCGGCGATGGCGAGCCCCAGGCCGGACTCGCGCGTGAAGTAGGTGGTGGGCACGGAGCGGCGCTCGGGGGCGACGAACTGCCAGCCGTGGGTGATGGAGCCGTGGCGCAGGCTGTAGAAGTGCGTTTCCGCATCGTCCCGGTTCTGCTCCATCACCCGCACCACGCCGAAGAAGTTGCGCGCGCTGAAGCGCGCGCGGCCCAGCTCGCGGGCCACGGTGTAGACGAGGTTGCCCGCGACGATGAGCAACATGGCGCCGCGCAACATGCGCCGCATGCGCAGGCTCCGCGTCTCCGCCGGAGGCTGGCTCGCCATGCCCGCGAGCGCCAGGAGGAAGCAGGCGACGAGCGACAGCGGGTACTCCCAGTAGGCGCGGAAGATGGCCGGGGCCACCACGCTGACGAAGAGACCGCCGAGCACCCCGCCCGCGGAGACCCACAGGTAGAAGGCGCTCAGGTGCCTCGGCGCGGGCCGCAGCCGGTACAGCTCGCCGTGGCACACCATGCAGCCGGCGAAGAGGGCCGTCGCATACGAGGCGAGCTGCACCGAGAGCGGGGCGTGCGGCCCGGCCGTCTGCACGTGCGCGACGCCCGCCCCCGAGCCGATGAGCAGCACCGTGCAGAGCGTGCGCGAGTAGAAGGACTCGCGCGCGAAGGCGAGGATGAAGGTGATGAGGTAGAGGGCCAGCGGCATCACCCAGAGGAAGGGGCCGGCGGCCACATCCTGGGAGAGCTGGTTCGTCGTCGCGAGCAGCAGCACCGACGCGCACGCGCTCAGCCCCAGCCACGTCAGCGTGCGGCGGACACCGGGGCGGGACTCCTCGTCGCTCGTACCTCCGGGGCTGCTCGCGGACTCCGGGTCGACAGGGGCGTTTCCGGACGCGGCAGTCGGATGAGCGGACAGTGCCCCGCCCTCGTCACTCCTGGCGGGTGCTTCCGCCGGTGCGGGGCTGGCACCTTCCGGGCCCACTTGCGCGTCCGCGCGGCGCAGCACGTCCACTGCGCACACCGCGCACGCCACCGCGAAGACGACGAAGCCCGCGCCCCAGCCCCACGCCTGCGCGCCGCGCCCCACCCACGGCTCCACCAGGAAGGGATAGCCGAGCAGCGCCAGCAGCGAGCCCACGTTGGACAGCGCATACAGCGGATAGGGCGAGCGGCCCGGCCGCGCGCGGGCGAACCACGACTGCAGCAACGGCCCGGTGGTGCTCAGCACGAAGAAGGGCAGGCCGATGGTGGCCGCCAGCATCACCACCAGGCGCAGCACCGGAAGGTCCGTCTCCGTCGGGCGCCACCCGGGCCCCGGTGCCACCGGTGAGCCCTCCCACAAGGCCCGCGCGCCCAGCACCGCCACCGCCACCGCGAGCAGTCCCAGGTGCACCCGCGCCTGTGTGCGCGGAGCCAGCCGTGACGCCAGTCCGTGCGCGTACGCGTACCCGCCCAGCAGCGCGGCCTGGAAGAAGAGCATGCACGCCGTCCACACGCCGGGCGTGCCGCCGTACCACGGCAGCGCATAGCGCCCGGCGAGCGGCTGCACGCCGAACAGCAGGAAGGCGCTGGTGAAGATGGCCAGGGCGTAGCGGAGCATGGGGACCCCCAGGGTTTCCCGCCCTCCGACGCTTGTCAAAGCCGCGACTTCCCGGTGGGCCGGGCGGACCGCCGGCCCCCCGGTGGACTCCGTGCCCGGAGCCGCCGTTTCGCGTCCCTAGCTTTGTCGAAAGCCAGGGGAGCGACGACATGAAGCAAGGCGCGAGACGATGGGTGGTGGGGCTGCTCGCGGGCGGTGCGCTCGCGGCGGCCGGGTGCAGGGGCGGCGAGGGGAACGAGAAGGGCCGGGAGGGCCGCGCTTTGGAGACGCCCCAGCACCGGCAGAACCAACCGATGCAGCAGGACGCTGCCCGGCCGCTCGGCGCCTCGAACGAGCATCCAGCGACGAACGACCAGGAGTCCGTCTCCGGGGAGCTTGCCCGGGGAACGCCGCTGGGTGGCGGCACCGCGGCCCCCAATTTCAAACGGCGGAGAGAGCCCGCGGGAGGCCTGCCCCGGATGGTCGTGGCCGGGCTTGGGACCAACCTGGCCGATGCCTACCGGGTCAGCCCTCCTGGGGGTGACACGGCCACGGGCGGCTCCGGCAAGGAAGGTGGCACGGCCTCGCAAGGAGGCGCGGCGAAGCCGGGGAAGGGGGCGGGCTCCGCGAGCGGTGGCAAGGGCGGACAGCAGGGCCGCAAGTAGGGTGCGTCAGCGCGAGGGCGCGCGGGGCGCGAAGAGGCGCGCTCCCGAGGGGGCCAGCGCCGTCTCCATGGGGAGCCCATAGAGGGACTCCAGCGCGCCCCGCTCCAGCACCGTGTCCGCCGGCCCCTGCGCGAGCACCTTCCCGTCGCGCAGCAGCAGCACGTGGGTGGCGAAGGCGGCGGCGAGGTTGACGTCGTGGAGCACCGCCACCGCGCCCAGCCCCGCGTCCACGCGCGCGCGCACCCGGGCGAGCGTCCCCACCTGGTGGGCCACGTCGAGGAAGGCGGTGGGCTCGTCCAGCAGCAGCAGCTCCGGCGCCTGCACCAGGCCCCGGGCCAGCAGCAACATGCGCCGCTCACCGCCGGAGAGCGCCTCACCGGGCCGGTCCGCGAGGTACGCGACATCCAGTTCCTCCAGCACGGCGCGCGCCAGCGCCACGTCCTTCGCGGAGGGCAGGCCCCACAGGCCCAGGTGCGGGCCCCGGCCCATCAGCACCAACTCCAGCCCGCTGAAGCCCTCCGCCGGCTCGAAGGTCTGCGGCACCCACGCCACCTTGCGGGCCAGCGCGCGCGGCTCCCACTCCGCACGCTCCCGGCCGAGCAGCCGCACCTCGCCGCGCACCCAGGGCACCACCCCGAGCACCGCGCGCAGCAGCGTGCTCTTCCCCGTGCCGTTGGGCCCGAGCACCGCCCACAGCTCGCCGGGGCGCACCTCGCAGTCCACGCCGTGCAGCACGGGGCGCGGGCCGTAGCCCGCCTGCAGCCCCCGGGTGACGAGCAGCGACGTCACGGAGCTACTCCAGGTTCTTGCGCCGGGAGTTGAGGTCGCGCTTCATGTCCCGCACCTTGGCCAGCGTGTCCGGGTCGTTGACGTCGCCGGCGGCCTCCACCTCGTTCTTGATGCTCGTGTAGCGCGTGCACCAGAGCCCCAGCTGGAGGCACGAGTACTGGTTCTTGAGCCGGTTGTAGAGCGCGTTCGTGTCGCGCCACTCGCGCTGCAGCAGCGTGGTCTCGCGGCTGCTTCCTCCCCGGATGATGACGGGCCGCCCCGGCTTCTTCGGGGGCGGCGCCCTCTTCACCTGCGCGGCGTCCTTCGGCGGGGACGTCGGGGCCGGGAGCGGCGCGAGGAGGTCCGAGTCCGCGTCCTCCGCCGCCACGGCCGTGGGCGCCGCCGGGGTCGGCGCGGTGCCAGGCGCCTCGGCCGTCTGCTTCGCGGCAACGGGCTCCTCGGCGGCCTGCTTCGCGGCGGCGGGAGCTTCAACGGCCTGCGCACCGTCCTTCGCGGCGACGGGGGCTTCGACGGCCTGCGCACCGTCCTTCGCGGCGGCGGGCGCCTCGGCGGGAGCGGTCTCCGCGCCGACGGCCGCTTCGACGCGAGCAGTCTCGGCGGGGGCGGCGGCCAGTACGACGGGGGCTTCCGCCGGAGCCTGCGCGGCTCCCTCGGCGCCGGCCTCGGCCGTGACGGCGCTGGAGGGCTTGCTCGCGGGCGCCTTGCGCGCCGGCACCACGGGCTTCGGAGACGGAGGCCCGTCCTCGGGCAACGCCTCCAGCCCCATGGACACGCGGAGCGCGGGGCTGAGCGCGAGCGTCAGGATGGCGCCGGCCAGCAGGACGACCACCAGCCCCACGGCCAGCAACCCCGTCCCCTTGCGCGCGGGACGCTCGGGCAACGACGTGCGGCGGGTGTTCTCGCCAGGGTGGCGCGCGGTGTCGGGCTCGGAGCCCGGGCGGACGGGAAAGGGCGTGCGGCGCGTCTCCTCGTGCGACGTGAGGGACACGCGGACGTCGTCGTCCTCCTCATCGTCCACCCGCGACGGCGCGGGGGCGGGCGCAGGCGCGGAGCGGACGGCCGGAGTCGAGCCCGTGCGGCGGACGGCGCCCTGGGCGGGAATCGACACGGACGAGGCGCGCGCGCGGCGCGGGGAGGCGCGCGGACGGTTCGGCCCGGACTTCTCCTCCGCCCCGGGGTCAGCGCCCTCCACGTCGCGCAGGAGTCCCTCGTCCAGCACCACGCGGGGCTGCGTGTCGTCGTGGCGCTGCTGCTGGACGCGCGGGTCCGTGTCGGCGTCGCGCGTGACGCGGGGCTGCGTGTCCTCGTTCCGCTCGGTGCGCGAGGGGCGGGAGATACGCGGGTGCGTGTCCCCGTCGCCGGGCCGGGGCGCATCCTCGGCGTGGCCCATCTCCTCGGGGGTGAGGACGGGCATCTCCGCCTCGCCCTCGCTCGCCTCGCCGTCACCGGTCGCGGCGAGCCCGGCGTCATCGTCCTCGGCGACGCCCGGAACCACGTCCAGCTCGGCGTTGGGAGCGACGGAGGGCGAGCCCCTGGACGGCGTGGAGCCCGCGGGCGGTGGCACCACCATGGGCATCGCCGTGAGGGACGCGGTGCGCGGCGGCGGAGGAGCCGGGGTCACCAGCGTCACCGCGGGCATCATCACCGCCCCCGTGCGCTGGGGCGCCGCCACGGGCGCCGGGGACGGCGGCACAGGCGGCGCGGCGGCCATGCCCGGACGCATCGGCGCCACGGACGGAGGCGGCGGAGGAGGCCCGGCGCTCACCGACGGACGCGGGGGCGGCTCGGTGGAGGCCGCGGGAGGAGGCGGCGGAGGCGTGGCGCCCATCGCCGGACGGGCGGGCGCCCCCGGGGGAGGAGGCGCCGAGGCGACGGCCGCGGGCGCACCGGGGCGGGGAGCCTGCGCGGGCGCCATGGGAGACGGCACCGGAGCAGCGGCTGGCGGCGTACCCGGACGCGGTCCCGCCGCCTGTGCCGGAGCAGGCACCATCGGCGGGCGGGGGGCCTGGGCGGGCGCACCCACCGCGGGGAGCGCGGAGGCGACGGGCGGCATCGCGGCGCGCGACGGAGGCGGCGGCGGTGGCACCGTGAAGGCGCGCGGCTCGGCGGAGAGCGGCTCGGCGCGAGGGTCCGTCGACTCCGCGGTGGCGGAGGCAGCGGGGGCCTCTGCCGCGTCATCCCAGGGCATCTCCGGGGACGTGAGGGAGCCGACGCTGGGCAGCGCCAGCTCGGTGGGGCGGAGGTCGTGCGGCACGTGCCGCGGCGCGGGCACGGGCGGAAGCGCCTCGGGTGGCAGCACCGCCATGGGGACTTCGCGCGTCAGCGAGGGCGGGCGGGCAACGGGGACGGCGACGGGAGCGGGGACGGGCTCGGCGGCGCCCTGGCGCACGAAGGCCTCGGGCTGCACCTCCACCGAGGACGCCGACTCCGCTCCGTCCGCCGGTTGCTGGCGCGCGGCGCGGGCGCGGGCCTCTTCCTCCAGCGCCTCCAGCGGGAAGGCGGGCCGGGTGGACTCGTCCAGCATGACGCCGGGACGCGTCTCGCCGTCCGTCACCGGGCCGCTGCCGTCGCGGCTGCGCGGCGTGGGCTGGAAGGACAGCGGCTGCACCGGCCCGTCCAGGCGGATGGTCTTCGGCGGCAGCAGGGCCTGCATCGCCGGGCGCGGCGGCCCGCCCTCCTCCGGCCACGCCTCGCCGGGGGGCACGCGCGGCACCTCCTTGAGGGTCGCCAGCAGCCGGCGCTCGGACTGGAAGTCCGCGGCGAACAGCTCGCGCATGAAGCGGCTGACGCTCTCCGGCCCCGCGCTCGCGTCGATTTCCATCAGGCAGGTCTGCAGCCGCCCGCGAAACTCCTCCGCCGTCTGGAAGCGCTGCGACGGCTCCACCGCCAGCGCCTTGGCCACCAGCGCCGTCACCGCGCGCGGGGTGAGTGGCTCCACCTCGTCCAGCGGCGGAATCTTCGGCTGCGCCACCACCGTCATCAGCTCGCCGGGGTGCACGCCGTCGAAGGGGTTCTTCCCGCAAATGAGCTCGTAGAGGCACAGCCCCACCGCGTACAAGTCGCTGCGGCGGTCCACCGGCTGGTGCCGCGCCTGCTCCGGCGACATGTAGAGGAACTTGCCCAGGATGATGCTCGGGTTCGTCTTCGCCGCCGACAGCCGGCTCTTGGCCAGGCCGAAGTCGATGACCTTCACCTCCCCCTCGTAGGAGATGAGGATGTTCTGCGGCGAGATGTCCCGGTGGACGAGCTTCAGGTCCTCCCCGTCGTCGTCCTTCTTGCGGTGCGCGTAGGCGAGCGCGTCCAGCACCCGGCCCATGGTGTAGAGGATGAACGTGAGCGGCAGCGGCACCTGCCTGTCCCGCACGCGCGCGCCCACCTTGCGCAAATCCTTGCCGTCCACGTGCTCGAGGGCCATGTAGGCCTCGCCCTCGTGCAGCCCCATGTCCAGCACCTGGGCGATGGAGCCGTGGCTGAGCCGCACCAGCGTGCGCGCCTCGCCCACGAAGCGCTCGACGAACTCCTGGTCCGCCGCGAGCTGCGGGAGGATTTTCTTGATGACGCAGAGCTTCTCGAAGCCCTGCGCGCCCTCCAGCCTCGCGAGATAGATTTCCCCCATGCCGCCTGTCGCCAGGTGCGACAGGAGCGTGTACCGGCCAAAGGGCTGGGGCCGGAAGGGTCTCAGCCGGGCGGGTTGGGTCGAGGCGTTCATGCGGTGTGGGGAGGCACCACTTGGGCGGGGAGGGCATTGAACCCCGGTCTGGCCCGTTCCATCAACCCGTCAACCGGACGCGGGGGGTTTTCACCGCAGGCCGGGGTTGGTGAGCTGGCCTACATCCTCTTCAATCACCTCGAAGGCGGCCATCCTGTCCTTGGGAGGGCGAAGCAGCCTCTCTCCCAGGGGTTGCACGTCGAAGCGGGCCCCGACGGAGGCCAAAACCTTTCCGGTAATCAGGACCTGCCCGGGGCTGCCGGTAGCAGCCAGCCAGCCGGCCACTCCCACCCCCTCCCCCACCAGGGTGTAGTCCGAGCGCACCTCGTTGCCGATCATCCCCACCAGCGCGCGGGTGGTGTGGAGGGCGATGCGCAGCTCGCAGCGCTCGTCCTGGGCGCGGCGGAAGTTGGCCCGCTCCCAGTCGGCGCGCACCGCGAGGGCGGCGCGCACGGCCCTCACCGAGTCCTCGCCCTTGGCGTACGGCACGCCGAAGAGGGCGCGCATGGAGTCGCCCTGGAAGCCCTCCACGGTGGCATCGAAGCTGAAGACGATGCCGCTCATGCGCGAGTGGAAGTCGTTGAGCATCTGCGTGGCCCGCTGCGCGCCCAGCTTCGTGGCCACGGTGGTGAAGTTCACCAGTTCCACATGCAACACGGTGACGCTGCGCTCCTCCAGGCCGGGGAGCCGGCCGCCCTGGCGCTGGGCCTCGGCGGCGCGGCGCTCGGCGACGTCCGGCGGGTGGTAGCGCTCCAGCGTCCGCTTCAGCCGCTCCGACGCGGGCGAGCCGTCGCGCGGGCCGAACTTCTGCACGCCGGTGGCGACCAGGTGCGACACCGCGGTGCACGCGTCCAGCATCACCTCCACGCTGGTGTCGCCCTTGGCGGCGGTGTTGACGTAGAGGACGCCGGCATAGGGCGGCTCGGAGCCGATGGGGATGCACAGCACCCGGTCCACGCCGTAGAGCATGACGCTCTCGCGGCCGGCGAAGCGGCGGTCGTCGCGCACGTCGTCCACCGCGAGCGCACGGCCCTGGCGCAGGGCCTCCTCGACGATGGCGTCCGACACGGGCACCTCGCCCTTGGCCAGCTTGCCCCGGTGGCGCACGGCCGCGGGGACGAGGGCGCCCGAGGAGTGCTTGAGCAGCACCACGGCGGTGGTGGCGCCGGTGCGCTCCAGCAGCCGGTCCATGGTGTTGTCGAGGAAGGTGGACAGCGTGGTGGCGGTGGCTAGCGCTTCCGCGGTGCGGAACAGCAGCACCAGCGTCTCCTGCCCCACGCGCGGGCTGGCGGTGGGCGGCACCGGCGAGGCCGTGGAGAAGGTGTCGTCGAAGGGGAGGGAGCCCACGTTGTCCAGCAGGCGCAGCACGTCCGCGTCCTTCACATTCTTCGCGAGGAGCACGCCGGGGCCCACGTCCTGCCCGTGGCCGAAGCGCACCACCCCGCCCGCGCCCAGGTCCACCATCTCCGTGGCCGCGCTCTCCACCGTGTTGGGCTGGCGGACGGAGAGCGTGTTCTCGCCCAGGGCCACCGTGTCGCCGGGGGTGAGGGTGCGCGAGCCCTGCAGCGGCGCGCCGTTGACCCGGCTGCCGTTGCGGCTGCCCAGGTCCTCGATGCGCAGCATGTCACCCTCGACGTACAGCCGGGCGTGACGGCGCGAGACGAGATCGCCGCCGAGGACGATGTCGTTCTCGTCCGCGCGGCCGAGGCTCGTCACGCCCTCGGGCAGATCGTAGGACGTGTCGAAGTAGCCGGGCCCGTTGATGATGATCTGCCACATCGAAGGCCGGACATTACACGACTCTCCCGACTCTTGAGAGAAGGAGGTGAATACCGGGCCAGGTGGGGGTGAACCCGGACTCCCGGCGAGGGACTCCGCGCCGCGTCATGACTGTCAGTATGGGGCCTGGGGATGGGACTCCGGGGGCCGGGGGGTCAGCGGGGCCGGTGGATGAAGACGGCCTCCCCTACCCTCACGGCCGGGAAGGCGGTGAGAGGGCGGGTGGCAGGCCCGTTGAGGACCCGGCCGTCCTGGCCGAAGCGCGAGCCATGGCAGGGGCACTCCAGCAGCCCCTCCGCTGGCTTCCATCCGACGGGGCAGTCCCCGTGGGTGCAGATGCGCCAGAGCGCCGCGTAGCAACCGGGCGAGGTGTGCACCACCACCACGTCCAGCAGCGCCTGGGGGACGCGCACCTCGGCGGCCCCACCCGGCTCGCGGAGCGCGGGGAAGTCGTCGAGCTTCACCTCCACCCAGCCCTCCTCGGCGGTGCCCGGCGTGGGCGCCTCCGAGCAGGCTCCGGCATCCGGTGCCGGAGCGTCGAGCACCACCGCCTCGCGCCACTCCCCGCCGCACCCGGCCCCGGCGGCGGCCAGGGCACAGGTGCAGCGCAGCAGGGTGCGCAGCGCGGAGCGGCGGTCCACCTCCTCGAGATGGGGAGGAGGCGGAGCGCGACTCACGGCGAGGTCCCCTGAAGGGGCTCGCCATTCACGACGGCGACGGCGTCCAGGTCGAAGCCTCCGGCCGTGTCGCCGTAGCCGTTGGCGCCGCTGTCGGTGATGCGCACGTAGCGGGCTCGGGCCAGGCCGACGGTGGCCAGGTCGAAGCTGTCACCGCCCGCCACGGCGGGGTCCGTGGCGCTGACGCCGTTGGCGGGGTTGGCCTGCACGGGGTGGACGCCGGCACAGCCCGGGTAGCGCGCGGCCGCGTCCCGGAAGGCACAGGGGAAGGCCTTCCACGTGACGTTGTCGTCACTCACCTCCACCAAGCCCGTCTCCGCGTAGGAGCCTCCGCCAGGGGTGGCGAAGGCGTTCTCGAAGACGAGCAGGTCCACGCCGGGCCCGTCGATGACGGCCACGTCGGTGAAACGCAGGGTGATGTGCCCCCCTCGCCCCAACGAGAGCACGTCGAGCGAGCCGTTGTCCGGGCCCACGCCAGCAGGCGGCCCGAGCACCACCGAGGGGAAGCGGTCCTGTCCGAAGCCGGCACCTTCGCCGGGCACGTACTCGACCACCTCGTCGGCGTACGGGTCCGACGGGCGGACTCCAGCGTCGGAGCCCGCGTCGGTGCCGGCATCCGTCCCGGTGCCCGCGTCCGGCGTGGCGGGGCCGTCCTCGCCACCGCAGGCGGCGAGGGCCAGGAGCGCGGCGAGCACCGCGCCCCGGCACCACGGCATGGAGCGGCGCGAGCTCACGGCGCCTGCTGGATGCGCACGAGGCGGCGGCCGTTCTTGTCCTTCAGACCCACCAACAGGTCAGGACCGAGCGACGACAGCAGATTCACGGAGGTGCACTGGTCCGCGTAGATGAGCACCGGCACGCCGGAGCTGATGGCGACGTCGTTGATGCCGATGGTGAGCGCGTAGCGCGACACGTCCGTGGCGATGAACTGGAAGCTCGAGTTGAAGTCGCCGCGGTTGAGGGCCACGCCGTCACCGAAGGCCGTGACGCCGCTGAAGTTGCTGCCCACGTCGAACTTCGGCTGCGCGCCCAGGTCGACCGGCGTGCCCGAGGAGATGGCCTGCGCCACCTTCGACGGCGCCACCGCGTGGACCTGGTTCACGTAATCCGGAGTCGCGGCATAGCCCAGCACGGTGATGCCGTTGTTCGCCACGGCGGTGTAGCCGCTCGCGCCCGCATTCGCCGGCAGGGTGGCCACCTTCGTCGCGGTGAAGGGCTTCGCGGAGGTCACCAGGGCGTAGACGCCCAGGCCGCCCGAAGCCGAGCCCACGCCGCCGCCATTGACCAGCAGCGCGGTGGTGGCGTCCGAGGAGAAGGCCGCGGCGGTATAGTTCTTCGGCGCGGAGACGTACGTCGAGTCGCCGGGCGTGGCGATGTCGTAGGCCACGATGGAGCCCGGCGCACCCTGCGCCTGCGTGGTGTACCCGGCGAACAGCCGCTGGCCGTCATGGGAGAGGAAGCCGCTGGAGTACACGTCGGCGGCGGCCGAGCGGTCCGCGGTGGTGACCACATCGTAGAGCTTCGTGGTGGTGGGCTGGAGGTCGGGCCACGTGCCCAGCGAGTACAGCGCGGAGTCCTTGCCGGTGGTGCCGCGCACCGCATAGAGCGAGTACGTGGGCCCGGGCGTGGAGGTCACGGCTTCCACGTCGGCCGGAAGCGCGGGGGCCTCGGCCACCCGGAAGCCCGTCTGGAGCTGCAGCGTGCCCAGCTTCGCGTCGTACGTGGCCGTGGCACACGGGTCCGTGCCGGCATCGGTGCCCGCGTCCGTCCCGGCGTCGGTGCCGGCATCCACCTGGGTGCCCGCGTCCGTCCCGGCGTCCGTCTCGGGCACCTCCTCGTCGATGGGCGCGGTGTCGCACTTCTCGTCGCGGCAGACCCAGCGCTCGCCCGCGGGGGGCTGGCCGTTGTCGGCGCGGCAGTCGTAGGCATCCACGCACTCGGGGCGGCAGCCGGTGGCGGTCAGGGCCAGGGCGAGCGTGGCCACGGCGAGCGCCGCGGGCATCGTCCAGGGTGCGGCGCGCTTCAGGTCGGCGGTCTTCATCGGCGTCCTGCTTCCTCTCCGCCCCCACGGGCGGGCTGAGCCTCAAGTGCGAGGAGCGGGGACGAAGGCCGGCCCCCGACGCGAAGGCGCGCGGGAGCGGAGGCCTCCGTCGCCTCCCCTCGGAGGCTTCGGTGATGTCCGTGCATGGAGCACGGGTCCAAGGCAGGTTTTCGGACTCGCAGGCGCGGGAGCCCTCACGGGCGCCCACCTAATGGCCGTCGCTTCCCAGCCCCTCAGGGCCAGTGCTTCTCGACGGCGTTCGTTCCTGCTCACCGCTGCGGGGCAGTCCCGGATTCACACCGGGTTCCCTTGAGCCGCCGTTGCATCACGGCGGCACCGAGGACGGGCGGGAAGTACGGCGGGTGGCGGGCGTTGTCAATGCTCGGACAGGGCACTCCCGTCCGGTGTCACACCCTCAGACCTGCCCCAGCCGGGCCCTGCGCCGCAGCAGGACGAGGAAGAGCGGACCTCCGAGGAGCGCGGTGACGACGCCCACGGGAGGCTCCGCGCCGAAGAGCGGGAAGGCCAGCCGCGCCAACAGGTCCGCGAGCATGAGGAAGGCGGCGCCCCCCAGCGCGGACAGCGGCACCAGGAGCCGCTGGTCCGGACCGAAGGCGAGCCGGAGCAGGTGCGGGACGATGAGCCCCACGAAGCCGATGAGGCCGGTGAGGGCCACCGCGCCGGCCACGCTGGCGCTGGAGGCCAGCAGCAGCCAGCGGCGGGTGGCGCGCACGGGCACGCCGAGCGTGGCCGCGTCATCGTCTCCGAGCGACAGGAGGTTGAGCCGCCCGGACAGCGCCCACATGACGCCGATGACGCCCGCCTGCAGGAGCGCGGACAGGGCCAGCGTGGCGCCGCGCTCGTAGCCGAGTGCGCCCGCGAGCCAGTAGAGGATTTCGCCGAGCCGGTCCGGGTCGGACAGCGTCTTCACGAGGGTGATGGCGGCGGAGGCGAAGGCGTTGAAGACGACGCCGGTGAGGAGCGCGGCGTAGGGCGCGCGGGCGGCGGGGCCCTGGCTGGCGGAGAGGACGAAGAGGATGGAGGCGCCCGCGCCGAAGAAGGAGAAGAGCGCGGGGGCGGACAGGCGGGACAGCGCGCCGCCCAGCCCCGGAGCCACCTCGCCCACGGTGGCCAGGCCCACGGCGAGCGCCACCGTGGCGCCGAGCGCGGCGCCGCCGGAGACACCGAGCACGAACGGGTCCGCCAGGGGGTTGCGCAGCAGGCCCTGGAGCGTGGTGCCCGAGGCGGCGAGCCCCGCGCCCACGATGGCGCCGAGCAGCGCGCGCGGCAGGCGCAGGGACCAGAAGATGACCGCGTCGGTGGAGGTCGGGTCCGTCAGCGCGGCGGTGAGCGAGATGGGCTGCTCGCCGAAGCGCACGGCCACGGCGAAGGCGACGCAGGCCAGCGCGAGGAAGGCACCGAAGAGCGCGAGGACTCGCGAGGCCCGGAAGCCGTAGGCGCGCGCATCGCTCATGAGGCGCACCCTGCCCCGCTCCGGACGGAAGTGGGGCGCGAGTGGCCTTCACGACATGAAGTGCGAGCACCCAACCGGCTCACCGCCTGGGCCGCATGAGGACGTAGCGCCGCGTGCTGCCGTCCACCACGACGGTGGCGACGACCTGCCACCCCTCGGCGCCGAGCTGCTGCAACTGCACGAGGTCCGCCTCCGGGTCCTCGCGTCGCAGGAACGTGTACTCCACGGCCTGCACGGTCGGAGGCGCCGGAGGCGCCGCGACGGGCGCGGGAGCTTCAGCGGGCGCGGCCTTGCGATGGGACGCCGGCGTGCGTGTCGAGGAAGCACGCGAGGGCGCTTCGGGCGGAACGGCGACGCGCGCGGGAGCCGGAGCAGCGGGCCGGGCCTCGGGCGGTGCTGGAGGCGTGGAGGCGTCAGGGAGTGCTGCGGGCGCGGGAGCCGCGGCCTGCGCCAGGGCGGCGCACGGCACCAGCGAGACGCCCACTGCGCCAGACACGAGGCACGCGGTGACGAGGAGTGACGGGAGACTGCGGAGCATGGGAGCGCACTCCAGGGGGAGACGGCCACGCATCTACTCCGGCCGCCGCCGCCCCGAAAGCCCTCCGCGCACGGGCCCGTTCGGAAGGGCACCGCGAGGCCCGGGGCATGCCGTCCCCGAGCACTCGACGCTTTGAGCCGGAACGAAGTCGCCGCACCGGAGCGAATGGGCTCGCTCCGGTGCGTTGAACCTCGGGCCTGACACCCGCTCACGGCTTGAAGCGCCCCCCGGCGCCGCGAACCGTGCCCCCCTCCATCACGGGTTGAAACAAGACCGAACCGGCCCCCCCAATGCGTGTCAGGCATCCGGTGCCGCGCACCTTGGAGTGATTGGCGACGCCCTCCACATGAGCAAGGGCCGTACCGAGGCGCCCGCGCCCCGACACACTGTCATCTCCAGCACTTATCGCGAGCCGGTGTGGCCTCTCAGGCCACAGCCGTGCCCCGGTTGTTGCGTCCGAGGCCACACGCCAGGGCCAGGGCTACGGCGACGGCTTCGCGGCGCCTTCCGGGTGCAGCAGCCGGAACAGCTCCTCCAGTCCCCGGCCCAGGGACGGGCCGGGCTGCAGGAGCGCCAGCGAGGGCACCTCCACCCAGCGCGCGCCCGACAGCCCCGGCAGCGCGCGCACCTTGTCCTTGCCCACGTCCACGTCCGCGGCGTCCACCACCACGTCGGGCCGCGCCCTCACCGCGCGCTCCACCGAGTACACGGGATACGCGGAGCCCCCATCCGCCGCCACGTTGATGCCACCCGCATCCTTCAGCAACTCGTTTGCGAAGGAGCCGGGCCCCGCCACCACGAGCGGCTCGAAGCCATAGGCGAACAGCACGCGCGGCGCGGGGAGCTTCTTCGCCGCCTCGCGGATGCGGGTGCGCGTGGCCTCGATGCTGGAGATGACGGCATCCGCCTCCTTCTCGCGGCCGAGCGCCCTGCCTACCTCGCGCATGCCGGCGAGCACGTCCGCCACGGAGTGCAGGGGCAGGAGCAGCACGGGCACACCCAGCTCCGCCATCTTCTCCACGGGACGCTGGTTGCCCGGCCCCGGCTGCACCAGAACGAGGTCCGGCTTCAGCGCCACCACGGCCTCGACGGACGGGTCCACGAAGCCGCCCACGCGAGGGAGCTTCTCCACTTCCTTCGCCGCGTCGAAGCGAGACACGCCCACCAGCGTGCTGCCCGCGCCCAGGGTGAGCACCATCTCCGTCAGCGAGGGCGCCAGCGTCACCACGCGCCGCACCTGCGCCGGAGCGGGAGGCCCCAGCCGGTGCGGCCCCTTGGGCGTGGGGACTGTCGCCGCCCGCGCCGTGCCCGCGACGAGGCACAGCACGGTGGCCAGCAGGGCGAGTCCCCTGGGGCGCGAAGTGGAAGGGCTCACGTTCATCATCACGGCGGACTCACCTTCAGCGCGGGGGCTGCGACAGGGGATGACTCGACACTCGCACTCATGACTTCAACGAACGGCGGCCTGATGCTCTTCCAGGCGAAGGACGCGGCGCCCGGGCGCGCATTCACGGCAGCGCGGTGACGTCGATGGCATTGGACACGGGTCGGCGCGGGTCCACGGGGCACGTGTCCAGCGCGGGGCCTCTCGCCTGGGGCGTCGTGTTGCCACGGCGCTCGACGAGGCGACCCTCCTCCACCTCCACCACGAAGACGCGGCCCGCGTTGGTGTCTCCGAGATACACGGCGCCGCCCGCCACGGCGAAGCGGCCGGCCACGGCGAGACGGCAGCCCTCCGTGCCGGGCTCGCAGCCGGGGCTCAGCGCGTACGAGGCCACCGGCACGTCGTCCTTCACCAGCACCAGCCCGGTGGCGCGCACGGAGTCGGCGCGACTGCCATTGGCGCGGTCCAACCGGGCCTCGCCCAGGCAGGCCACCACGAGCTGATTCCCTACGGCCTCCACATAGCCCGCGTTGAGACAGTCGTTCGCGCCCAGGTCGATGGCGCGCACTCCGCCGTCCGAGGGGTCGATGCGCGCGAGCATGCCCGGGCCGTTGGGCAGGTAGTTGTTGAACGGGTTGAGGTTGGTGAGGGCCACGTAGACCCCGCCATCCGTCGCCGTCGCCGAGTACGGCAGCGGCATCACCGTGCCGCCGTCGAAGGACTTCAAGTCCAGGCCGGTGAGGGACAGCGTGTCCAGCTTGCGAGGCTGCTCGGGATTGGAGACGTCCACGCGGGCCACGGCGTTGCCCTGCTGGAAGTTGGAGCCAGCGGTGCCGAACAGCGGGACGTAGAGCGTCGAGCCCCACTTCGCGATGGCCTGCGGGCTGGTGTTGGGCCCCAGGTTGATTTGCGTCACGGTGCGCAGGCCCAGACCGCCACCCTGGGAGGGGCCCTCGCGCTTGAGCACCTGGAGCGTGTTGTTCACCGAGTCGGCGATGTAGACGTACGGCGGGTCGACGAAGACGTCGTTGGGCGAGCTGGACACCGAGCCCAGCGAGTCCTCCTCCGCCACGGTGCCGAGCTCGCCGCCCGCGGCCTGGAGCAGCCGGGAGTTCGTCGCGTCCGCGGCGAGCACGAAGCCGTCCCACGCCGCGAGCGACTGCACGCCCCCACCAAACTGCCGCCGAGGCCCGAGCCCATCCGTCCCCGCCTGGATGCCCACGAGCTGCCCGTTGGTGTAGCAGGCCGTCACCACGTCATACGCGCACCGGCCCGAGTGACATGTCTGCACGTCCGGGCACGCGTTGCCACACGCGCCGCAGTTCAGCGCATCCACCCTCAAGTCGATGCACGAGTCCCCGCAGCGCGCCGTGCCCGCGGAGCAGCCCTCGCGGCACGTGCCCGATTCGCACACGAGTCCGGAGGGGCACGCGTTGCCACACGCACCGCAGTGCGCCACGTCCGTCGCCGTGGCCACGCACGCGCCACCGCAGGACTCCGTGCCCGGGCGGCAGGCACAGGTTCCCGACTGGCATGACTGACCATCGCCGCACGCGTTGCCACAAGCGCCGCAGTTCGCGGTGTCACCGCCCAGGTCCACGCAGGCGTTGCCGCAGACGGTGAGGCCGGAGGTGCACACCACGCCCTCTTCCGGGCAGCCGGTGAGCGTCAGGGCCACCACGGCCATGAGCAGGGCGGGGAGCAGCGACGCATCCGGGACGCGGGGGGAGGTCCCCTCCGGTGGCCGGGAGCGGCGGAAGGAACGTTCATTCCGCGTGCCCCCCGGCGGCTGGGGTGGAGCGGAGTCCTCCGGCGACAGGGAACGGCGGAAGGAGCGTTCATTCCGCGAGCCCTCTGGCGGCTGGGGCGGAGCAGCGTCCTCCGGCGACAGGGAGCGGCGGAAGGAACGTTCATTCCGCGAATCCTCCGCCCGCTGGGGTGGGGGGGCAGTGCCCTCCGGAGACCGGGGGCAGCGGAAGGAACGTTCATTCCGCGAGCCCTCTGGCGGCTGGAGTGGAGCGGAGTCCTCCGGCGGCTGGCCGTAGCGGAAGGAACGTTCATTCCGCGAATCCTCCGCCCGCTGGGATGGAGCGGCGTCCTCCAGCAACAGGGAGCGGCGGAAGGAACGTTCATGCCACGAGCCCTCCGCTCGGGGAGTTGGCGCTGCGTCCTCCGGCGGCTGGCTGCGGCAGAAGGAACGTTCATTCCGCGAATCCTCCGCCCGCTGGGGTGGGGGGGCAGTGCCCTCCGGAGACCGGGGGCCGCGGAAGGAACGTTCATTCCGCGAGCCCTCCGCCCGCGGAGGCGGAGCGGAGGGCATGGGGCTACCGCGTCCTGAATCAGGGAGTCGAGGCATGTGGTTCCTCGGAAGCGGATGCGGAAGGCGTGGAGGCATCCCGGTCCAGCGCCACCGCGAGCGTCACGTACGCGGCGCGCCCCGGAAGCGGAAAGCCGGTGAAGTCATAGGCCCGCACGTCGAGGAGGTTCTTCACCTCCACGGACAGGGTGACCTCCGGCCCGTGCAGGAAGGTGCTGGACGCGCCCGCGCTCAGCAACGTGCGTGAGGGCAGACTCCGCGAGCCCGTGCGATTGACGAGCTGCGACGACTGGTAGAGCACCTCGGTGCGAGCATTGAGCCAGGCCGGCCCCGCGCGCACGCGCCCCACCCACTTCTGTCGCGGGCGATACGGCAGGTCCATGCCGAAGAAGCGCGGGTCCCCGAAGCGATTCTGCGTGCGCAGCCACGTGTAGCTGGCACTGGCGGAGAGCCACGGGAGCGGATGCGCCTCACCCTCCAGCTCCACGCCCCACACGCGCGCCGCGTCGAAGTTGTACGGCCGCGCGAGCAGCGGAGGGTACAGCTCATACGCGATGAGGTTCTCGTACAGCGCGCCGAAGCCGCCAGCAGTAGCGCTCCACAGGGGCTCCGCATCGACACCGGACTCGGAGTGCCATGACACCGCCGCATCCGCGTACAGAGCGCGCTCGGGCTTGAGCCCCGGGTTGGGCAGCAGCGTGCCCTGGCGGATGTAGAGTTCCAGGAACGACGGCGCGCGGTGGGACTGGCCGACATTGGCGCGCAGGTCGAAGCCGCCGCCCAGGGCCACGGACGCGCCCAGCTTCGGAGCCAGCAGCCAGTACGGCCCCACCCGCTCCACCCGCAGCGAGGGCACCACATTCACCGTGCCACTGAAGAGCCGCACCTCGTCCATGGCCATGACGCTCGCGCGCCACCAGGATGCGGACTGCGCATCCTGAGCATCGGTAACGCCTTCGCCGGAGGTGGCCACCGTGACGGTGAGCGCCTGCCGCGCTCCGAGCATCCGGCGTCCCTCCAGCTCCACGCCGCCCACCGAGTGCCGCTGCGCACCGCCCGCGCCCGGCAGGTCGCCCGTCACCTCCAGCCCGTCGCGACGGAAGAAGCCTCGCGCACTGCCCTGCCCCACCGTGCCGAGGAGGCCCGACCAGCGCAGTCCCAGCGCCAGCCGTCCCAGCTCCTGGTTGCCGGAGGATTGGGGGTTCTGCACCGTACCGGGGATGGCGCGGTCCTCCAGCGACAGCTCCGCGAGCGCATCCAGCCGCGAGCCCCCGGGCAGCCGTCGCCGGTAGCGCAGCAGCCCACCCCCACCCCGAGCGTCGTTGCGCGCACGCACCTGCGGGGTGAGCGGGTTGTCATCCACGGCGGGCAGCTCATCCACCTCGTAGGCGAAGTCCCCGTCCGAGCGCCCCGCATGCAGCAGCAACAGCGCCTGTCCATCGAGCAGCGGGCCGGTGGCTGCGACGTGGCCCAGCACCGTGTCCCAGCTCCCGTAGGTCACCTCGCCGCTGGCGCGCAGGTTCGGGCCGGGCGAGCGGGTGATGATGTTCACCGCGCCGCCCAGTCCTCCCGAGCCGTAGCGCGCGCCCGCGCCGCCGCGCAGCACCTCGAAGCGCTCCACCAGCGCGGCGGGAATCTGCGACAGATCCGCCATGCCGCCCGCGCCGTTGAGGGGAATGCCGTCCAGGAAGACGAGCACGCCGTTGGCCGCGGCGCCGCGCACCACCAGGCTCTTGCTCTGCCCGTAGCCGCCGGAGTCCTGCACCGCGAGGCCCGCGGTACCCACGAGCAGCTCCGCCGTGTCACGCGCCTCGCCCGCATGCTCGCGAGCGTCGATGACGGTGATGGCGCCGGTGGGGTCTCGCCGCTCCGGCGACTCCGGAGGCGGCGGTGTCTTCCCGCGCACCACGGTGGTGCGCGGAGCGGGAGCCACGTCCGACCCGGGCGCGCTGGAACCGACACCTTCCTCGGAGCCTGGCGCGGGCGAATCGCCGGATGGACTCGCTTCAGGAGCCGAGCGCGCTTCGGAGCCCGGCACAGGCGCATCGGCCCGTGGAGTCACATCAGAGGCCGTGCGCGCTTCAGAGCCCGGCACAGGCGCATCGGCCCGTGGACTCGCTTCAGGAGCCGGACGCGCTTCGGAGTCCAGCGCAGGCGCATCCGCCCGTGGACTCGATTGAGGAGCCGAGCGCGCTTCAGAGCCCGGCACAGGCGCATCGGCCCGTGGACTCGCTTCAGGAGCCGGACGCGCTTCGGAGTCCGGCGCAGGAGCATCGGCCCGTGGACTCGCTTCAACGGCAGAGTTCGCCTCGGCCCCCGGTGCGGGCGCCCCGGCCCCGGAGCCCGAAGCGGACACAGGCGCAGCGGCGTCGCCAGGCGGCACCTCGCCACCGGCCTGCGCATGCGCGAAGAGCGGGATATTGAGCGCCAGGCACGCCACGGGCCCGGCGAGGAAGGTCCACCGCATGCTCCGCCTTCCGCTCTCTCCATCGAAGAGAGAAGGCCACCCGCCCGTGCCGGTGAAGGGCACGGTCGAACCCCTGGGCAGGTCTCCTGGCTGACGGGCTCCGGAGGCCGGCGCACGCCGCGCCGTTCCGGAAGGGGCCTTCCGCCTTCCCCCGGAGCGCCGCGAGGCCGCTGCCGGAGTGGCGACTGACCGAAGTCCCCGGCCCTGACCTCAGGGCTGCCCGTTCACAGTGGCGGGACCGCGCCGGATTCGCACCGGCTTCCCTCTTGAAAGCCCGACATGGGCACCCAAGGGCGCACCCCTTCTAGGGGGTCACCCCCCTCGCGTCAAGCGAGCCGGGGAGCGCAGCCCCGACGTGCGCACGTAGTGCTCGAAGGCGCACGCCTGGAGGAACACCAGCTCCACTCCGCCCAACCGCAGCGAGTCCCGCTGGAACAGCGGCGCCGGCCGGCCGGGGACGATCAACACGCCCCCCTGGAACGTCCCGTTGTGGCTCTCCAAATCCGTCACGCTCCACATGCCGGTGTGCGGCTCACGCCGGAAACGCGCGTGCATGCGCGACACGGTGGGCTCCGACAGGACGATGTCGCACTCGGGGCTCCGGCCCACCGTCACCTCGGTGGAGCCGTCGCGCGGACGCGGGCGCACCTCGAAGACGAGCGGCTCCATGGAGCGGGCCTGGGGCCGCCGCCCCGTCTGCGTCAGTCTCTCCGTGCGCGCCACGGACGCCGGCAGCGCGGGCACGGACTCCCACACCAGCACGGGCCAGTGGAGGGTGCGCAGCAAGGCCTCGCGGTCGGCCAGCAGCTGCGAGGCCAGGGTGGACAGGCGATGGAGCACCGGCACGTTCCTCCAGCGCGAACAAAGGCGGAGCGAACCTGTGCACGGGGGTTCCATCCGGACACCCCCTCCCGTTCATTTTCGTAGGACACAAGGGCCCTGACGCACGGGCCCTCCGTGGGACTCGCAACCACCTGCTTCCACGTCGGCACACGGTACGCCCGAGTCCGGAGCTCCCGGGGCGCAGTCCGGGAGCGCGCCCTCTTCGTCGGGGAGCCACTCCGCCTCGGGCGCCTCGTCCCCGATGAACAGGGGGCCGGAGCCGGCGTCCAGGGTGATGATGCGGGCCACCGGGTCCTCCACGGAACAGCCCCCCACGAACGCCAGGAGGCCCGCGAGGAGAAACCCTCGAGGGCCGATGGAGGGGCACCAGCGGAAACAGAAGCTCGGCACGTTGGAGGTCCGGTTCATCGCCTCTCACTCTCGCGCAGCCATGATGGGAGCGCCACTCACGGAAGAATCATGAACGCGACCGTCAGCCGCGGCTGCACGGCCCAGCCCTGGTGCAGCGGCACGAAGTTCTCCCTGTTCCTGTCCACGTAGCCCAGGGTGGGCCGGCCCATGACGACGTCCACGGCGGCGGTGCTCTCCACCGCGAAGCGCCGCGACAGGCGCCAGCGCACGGAGGTATCGGGGCCGGCGAGGAGCGAGGGGATGAAGCGCGGGCTGGTGGCCTCGACGCCGCGGAACAGGGCGAAGGTGGTCCGCGCGAAGACGAGCAGCCCTGCCCCCGCGCCCACGCCCCACCGCAGCGGCCCGGAGCGCAGCACCGGCGTGTCCAGCCAGAAGCCGAAGGTGTACTGCTCCAGCCTCACCTGGGTCCGCTCGTCGAAGATGTTGTCCGGCACGCCCGCGAGGAACTGGAAGCGCAGGCGCAGCAACCGGCCCTCCCAGCCTGAACCGAGCAGCAGGCCCTGATGGCCCGTCGAGGTGTACCCATCCAGCGCGGCCTGGGCGCCCACCATGAGCTGCCACTGCACGGACGAGCCCTCTGGCGCGGCCTCCGGAGCCGTGGGGGCGTCCTTCACGGGTGGAGGCGGAGTCTCCTCGGCCCGCGAGCCGGAACCGACGAGGAGCGCCACCACCCCTACGAGCCGAAGCCACCTGGTGCCCGATGCCATGGCGCGGACGCTAACGCTCGCGGGCGGAGCGGGGAAGCCCCTCATGACGTGCCGGAAGTCCTCACGCCCGGCGCTCAACGCGAGGCGCTCGGGGCCGCGCGCAGCTCGCGGCTGACGCGCTCGGTTTCGCGGAAGACGCGCAGCAGGTTGCCTCCGAGAATCTTGTGGAGCTGCTCGCGGGTATAGCCCCGGGCCATGAGGGCCTCGGTGATGCGGGGCAGGTCGGCCACGGAGTCGATGCCCTCGGGCGTGGAGGTGATGCCGTCGAAGTCCGAGCCCAGGCCCACGTGGTCCACGCCCGCCACCTTGGCGATGTGGTCGATGTGGTTGATGAGCGCGTCGAGCGGGGGCCGCTTCACCTTGCCCGCCCACTCCCAGTCCGCCGCCTGGGACAGCCGGAACTGGGTGGCGGGGTCCTTGTCCTTGTTCTTTGCCTCCAGCGCCTCGGTGGCGGCCTTCCGCTCGGGGGCCATGGCGGCGTAGCCCTTGCGGAAGTCGTCGTCGATGAAGGCGGAGAAGAAGTTGACCATGACCACTCCGCCATTGGCGGCGACGGCCTTGAGCATCTCGTCGGTCATGTTGCGCGGGTGGTCGGTGAGCGCGCGGGCGGACGAGTGTGACGCAATCACCGGCGCCTTCGTCACCTTCATCACGTCGAAGAAGGTGGAGTCGGCCACGTGGGAGATGTCCACGAGCATGCCCAGCCGGTTCATCTCGCGCACGACGTCGCGGCCGAAGTCGGTGAGGCCGCCGTGGTGCTTCACGTTGGCGTCGTTGATGTCGCCGGACGAGTCGGCCCACTCGTTGGTGTTGGACCAGGTGAGCGTCATGTAGCGCACGCCCAGGCGGTAGAAGTCGCGCAGCACACCCAGGTCGTTCTGGATGGCGTGGCCGCCCTCGACGCCCATCAGCGTGGCCAGCTTCTTCTGCTTGCCACTGCGCGCGGCGACGATGTCCTTGGAGGAGAGAGCCACCACCATCTCATCCGGGTGGCGCTCCACCTGCTGGAGCACGGCGTCCATGAGGCGCAGGGCGCGGTGGGTGTACTGGCCGGCGAACTCCTTGGGCTCCACCCAGATGGAGAAGAAGGCGGCGCCCAGGTTGCCGGCGCGAGCGCGGGTGAAGTCCAGGTGGCCCACGCCGTTGGGCGGCTTGGAGCCCAGGTCGAAGCCCTCCTCCAGCATCCGCAGCGGCGTGTCCACGTGCGTGTCGATGATGAGCGCGGACTCGTGCACGGCGCGGGCCTTCGCGGAGACCTGCGTGGGCGCGGCGGGAGCAGTGGGCGTCGCGGCGAGGGCGGGTGCCCCCAGCAGGAGCACGGAAGCGAGGACGGAGCGGTTCACTCGGGCACCTTGGGAAGACGGGACGTGCAGGACTCTCCCATGGGACGCGGATGGGATGAAGCCCGCTCTTGGCCCCTGAGAAGCCACTGGAGCATCCGCGCCCGTCCTCGGGGTGGGACGGTTTTCGCGAGCGTGCACGGTGGGTGGGGCGGGTCTTCCGAGGAGGGACGCGCTGGCACGCCGGCTGCTCATGGTGCGAGCGACCTCAGGCGGTCGAGCTGACGAGGCGGCCGCGCCGTGGTGGCGCGGTGAGGAGTGTGGAGGTGGTTGATGCTGACGGCGGGGAAGCGGTTGGCGGTGTTCTCCATTCGCGAGGGCAAGGGCGGGAGCATCTGGGTGCGGGCGGGGAGCGCCTTCGTGAACAAGGACGGCTCGCTGAACGTGTTGCTGGATGTGCTGCCCCTGGACGGGAAGCTGCACGTGCGCGAGGCGGCGGAGAAGCGGGACACGGCGGCGGCGAGCAGCCGGTACGCGGGCGAGCCGGGACTGGATGCGATGCCGGTCGGAGGCCACTCGTGAGGGCGCTGGGAGCGCTGGTGCTGGGCCTGCTGCTGTGCGGGCCCGGCGTGGCGGAGGCCGGCAAGCTGCGCACCCAGTACACCGGCATGGTGAACCTGAACGAGGCCACGGCGGAGCAGCTGGATTTGCTGCCGGGCGTTGGTGAGAAGGCGGCGCAGCGCATCATCGAGCATCGCAAGAAGCGGCCCTTCCAGCGCGTGGAGGAGCTGGTTCGGGTGAAGGGCTTCGGGAAGAAGAAGTTCCTCAAGCTCAAGGCGCACCTGGCGCTCGCGGGGCCTACCACCCTGAGGGTGGAGCAGGTGCCCGCCCCTCCCGAGGGAAAGGAGGTGGTCGCCACGAACAACTGAGAACCTGAAGGGAACCCCGGCATAAGGGGCCGCCGCGCTGGATATCTGCTCCTCTCGTGGTCTGGAGCGGCGGCCCTGTCGTGCAACACCGCGTCAACGCGAAGCAGCCAGGGAGGCGTCCGCCGGGAGCGGTAGCCAACCCGGGGCATCTTGGTACTCTCCGCCGCCATGAACCGACGCATTGCGAATCTGCTCACCGCGCTGCCCGTCACGGCCGCGCTGGTCGCCCAGCCCGTGCTCGCGTGCACCAGCATGCTGGTGTCCAAGGGCGCCGCGGCCAATGGCGCCACCCTGATGACCTACTCCGCGGACGCGCACGAGCTGTACGGCGAGCTGTACTACACGCCCGCGCGTCGCCATGCGACGGGCGCCATGCGCGACATCCTCGAGTGGGACACCGGGAAGTTCCTCGGCCGGATTCCCCAGCCGGCCCAGACGTACTCGGTGGTCGGCAACATGAACGAGCACCAGGTCTCCATCGGCGAGTCCACCTTCACGGGCCGCGAGGAGCTGGAAGGGCCGGCGGGCATCGTCGACTACGGTTCGCTCATCTACATCGCGCTGGAGCGCGCGAAGACGGCGCGCGAGGCCATCCAGGTGATGACCAGCCTCGTGGCCGAGCACGGCTACGCCTCCACCGGTGAGACGTTCTCCATCGCCGACCCGAAGGAGGCGTGGCTGATGGAGATGATTGGCAAGGGCAAGGGCCAGAAGGGCGCCGTGTGGGTCGCCCGCAAGCTCCCCGAGGGCTACATCACCGCGCACGCCAACCAGGCGCGAATCACGAAGTTCCCGCTCAACGAGCCGCAGGACACGCTCTACGCGCCGGACGTCATCTCCTTCGCGCGCGAGAAGGGCTGGTTCAAGGGCGCGGACAAGGACTTCAGCTTCGCGGACGCGTACCACCCGCTCGACTTCGGCGGGCAGCGGTTCTCCGAGGGGCGCGTGTGGAGCATCTTCCGTCGCGCGGCGCCCTCCCTGAAGCTGGGCGCGGAGTACGCGGACGGCTCGGCGCCGGGCAAGCGGCTGCCGCTGTGGGTGAAGCCGGACAAGGAAGTGTCCGTGCAGGACGCCATGGCGCTGATGCGAGACCACTTCGAGGGCACGCCGCTGGACATGACGAAGGACGTGGGCGCGGGTCCGTACGCGGCGCCCTACCGCTGGCGGCCGATGACGTGGGAGGTGGACGGGAAGAAGTACGTCCACGAGCGCGCCATCTCCACGCAGCAGACGGGCTTCTCGCTCGTCGCGCAGATGCGCTCGTCGCTGCCGTCCGCCATCGGCGGGGTGCTCTGGTTCGGCGTGGATGACACGTCGATGACCGTCTACACGCCGATGTACGCGGGCATCCGCGAGGTGCCGCACAACTTCGCCCAGGGCGTGGCGAGCCGCGGCCAGTTCTCCTGGGACTCGTCCTTCTGGGTGTTCAACTGGGTGTCGAACCAGGCCTACGCGCGCTGGAGCGACATGTCCGTGGACGTGCAGCGCGAGCAGGGCGCGCTGGAGGGCCAGTTCCTCGCGGACCAGGGCGCCATCGAGCAGGCCGCCATGGAGCTGTACAAGCGCAGCCCCGAGGAGGCGCGCCAGTACCTCACGGACTACTCCGTCAAGCAGGGCGAGAAGGTCCACAACCGGTGGCGCAAGCTGGGTGAGACGCTGCTCGTGAAGTACATCGACGGCAACGTCCGCGACGAGCAGGGCAAGGTGAACCACCCGAAGTACTCGGACGAGTGGTACCGCCGCATTGCCAGGGAGAAGGGCAAGGCGCTGGAGATGCCGCCCGAGCCGAAGAAGGAGGAGCCGGCGGTCCCCGTCGCCGCGCCCGCCGCTCCGGCCGCGCCCACCGCTCCGGCCCAGAAGCCCGCGGCGAAGCCCACCGTGGCTCCGGCACCGTAGGCGGACCGCAGTGTCACCCCTGGCCCTTCCCAGCTCGTATCGGGAAGGGCCTTCGCGTTTCAGACGTCGACGCGCAGGTAGTAGCACTCCCCCTTGCCCGGGGGCGTCCGCAGCGTGAAGCCCCGGCGCTCGAGCACCCGGCGCAGCTTCAGGTTCGGCTGGGCGCAGTGGACGGCGTAGACGAGCCACTCGACCGACCGCAATCCCCGCCTCCGTGCGAAGCGCTCAGCGAGCGCCGCGAGCTGAGGGAGGATGCCCTCGCCCCCGCCGTCAATCTGGGCGAGCTCCAGCACCAGCGCCGTATCGGTGAGCGCGAACTGGCCGAGCACCTGCGCGCTGCCCAGCTGGAAGATGACGGGCTCTCCCGTGAACACCCATGCCCCATCCTCGCTGTCCAACAGGCCCAGAAGCTCTTCCGGGCTGTAGCCCTCAATGAGGATTTTTCGTCGCTCGGTCATTTCCCGGTTGAGGGTAGCCCGGTTCAGCCGCCCCCAAGGGCTCTCTACACCCGGCAGGCGGGCAGGCGAGCCCCTCCCTTCACACCCCTGCCGCCCGGGCGTCATCCCCTGGAACCCGTGCAAGGGCCGCGCGGAGGGGACGGATGGGGGCTTCCACGGCAGGCGGAAGGCCGGCCCGTCGCTTGCTGGTGACCGACAGACAACGGATTTTGCTCAGCAGGGGACGCCGTGAAGCGGTAGACCTCGTGGAACACAAACGACCGGAGAGACAGGGAGGCGGCAGGTGAAGGATGATGTACCCATGAAGGACACGGCCAGCGACGAGCCGGAACCGCAGGAAGGCGAGCGCCCCAAGGGTCCCCCGCTCGGAGAGGTGCTCGAATTCATGCGCCTGCTCTGGGCCGTGGACCACGGGCTCCAATCCACCTCCAAGCGCATGGAGTCCACGCTCGGGCTCACCGGCCCGCAGCGGCTCGTCGTGCGACTGGTGGGCCGCTTCCCGGGCATCACCGCCGGCACGCTCGCGCAGATTCTCCACGTCCACCCCAGCACCCTCACCGGCGTCCTCAAGCGCCTGGAGAAGCGGGGCCTGCTGGAGCGCAAGTCGGACCCGCTCGACGGGCGCAAGGCGCTGTTCGCCCTCACCGACACGGGCCGCTCGCTCGACATCCCCTCCGAGGGCACGGTGGAGTCCGCCGTCCAGCGCGTCCTCTCGCGCATGTCCCGCACGCGCATCCTCTGCACCCAGGACGTGCTCACCGCGCTCGCGCAGGAATTGGGCGGCGTCCCCATGCCGGAGGACGAGCCCTCCGAGGCCAGTGCCCGGAAGCCCGCCACGCGCTGACCGGCCGCCCGCCCCCCTCCCCTGCCCCTGGGAGGGGACGCCCTGGAAGGGCCGGGTCCCCTCTCGCGTTGCCTCCCGGACCCTCCCCCTTTTGCCTCCTTCCGAAGCCCGACACCGTGGGCACCCTCCCGTGAGTCCCCGGGCCCGGATGCCTCGCGCCGGACGTGAGGCTGCTAGAGAATCGGGAAATAGGCCGCCCTGGCACGGGTTGGCTCGTCACTGAGCGGACAGGACAGCGTGAACCTCGACACCCCGCAGACCCCAGGCCCCGAGCTGCCGCCCCCGCCGCCCCCGCCCCCTTCCGCGCCGGCTTCCCGGGCCACCGGGCGGGGCTCGCCGGGGGTGGAGGCCCTCCTCGTCGCGGTGCGCACCCGCCAGCGCCGGCACCTCTGGGCGCAGGGCGGCATGCTGGGCGCCTCGGCGGCGCTGGTGCTCTTCGTGGCCGCGGGCTTCCTCGGCCTCGTGGCCCCGCGCCTGGGCGGCCCGGTGTTGTGGCTGGCCCTTCCCGTGGGCGTGGCCGTGGCGTGTGTCTTCGGCCTGTGGCTCGCGAAGAAGCAGGTGGGCGACGATGCCCGCACCGCGCGGCTGGTGGGCCAGCGCCGCCCCGAATTGTCGCTGGACGTGCTCGCCGCCGTGGAATTGAAGCACGAGCGCGGCCCCCAGGCCGGCTGGTCCTCGGACCTGGCTGGCGCCTTCCTCCAGCAGATGGACACCCGCGTGCGCACGGTGGACGTGCGCTCCGTGGTGGACGGGCGCCCGGTGCGCCGCGCCGCGCTCGCATCCGGTGGCGTGCTGCTGGCGCTCGCGGTGCTGATGGTGCTGGTGGGCGGACGGTGGAGCGCGGGCATGGCCCGCATCCGCGAGCTGGCCAAGAGCCCCCAGGCCCAGGCGCAGGCCGAGCCGATTACCGGCGACATCGAGCTGACGTACCGCTACCCCGCGTACACGGGCCTCGCGCAGCGCACCGTGCCCGGCACCAACGGCGAGGTGAGTGCGCCCGCGGGCACCGAGGTGCTCCTCAAGACGCGCTCGGACCGCGCCGTGGAGCGCGCGGACGTGGTGGTCAACGGCCAGCCGCAGCCCCTCAAGGTGACGGAGAACCGCGACCTGGAGGGCGCCTTCGTCGCCAGGCAGTCCGGCCACTACCACTTCGTCTTCTACGGGCCGCGCGACAAGCTGCTCGTCACCGGGCCTGAAATCGCCCTCAACGTGGAGGCGGACAAGGCGCCGCAGGTGTCGCTGATGACGCCCGCGACGGAGCTGGAGGTGGACCCCGGCCAGAAGGTGACGCTCAAGTACGAGGCCACGGATGACTACGGCCTGTCCGGCCTCGCGCTCGTCTTCCGCACGCCCGGCTCGCAGAAGGAGACACGCGTGCCGCTGCCCCGCGAGGACGGCCGCCGCAACCGCGCCACCTTCACGTGGGACCTCGGCACGATGAAAATCCAGCCGGGCGACCGGGTCACCTACTACGTGGAGGCGCAGGACAACGACGCGGTGGAGGGCCCCAAGAAGGGCGTCAGCCGCACGCAGGTGCTGCGCGTCTACTCCGCCGCCGAGCACCGCCGCGCCGCGCTGGACAAGGCCGAGCAGCTCTGGGGCCGCATGGTGGACCACCTCGCCGACCGCCTGGAGGGCCCGGACCGCGCGAAGCAGAAGGACCCGCAGGCCGTCGCCGCCGCGGCCTCCGCGGACACCAGCGGCCAGCAGTTGATGACGGACATGCGCACGCTCGCCCAGGAGCTGGCCCGCGAGCGCGACGTCCCCAGCGAGCTGGTCTCCGCGCTGAGCCACATCTCCGAGTCACTGGGCAGCCACATCTCCGGCACCGCGGACTTCCGCCGCCTCTACCTGCGCACCCAGCGCGCGCGGGGCGAGGACTGGGGCACCGGCAACCGCCTCACCGCCGTCGTCAACGAAGAGGTGGACGAGGCGGAGAAGGACATCCTCTACCTGGAGTCGCTGCTGGACAGGCAGAAGCTGGAGGCGCTGCAGGAATTGGCGAAGCAGCTCGCCAACGAGCGGCGCGAGCTGGCCAACCTCGTCGAGCAGTACAAGAACAACCCCGACGAGCAGTCGCGCCAGCTGGTGATGGAGCAGATTGCGCAGCTGAAGAATCGCATCAACGAGCTGATGCAGCGCATGGCGGAGATGCGCAAGGGCATCCGCGACGAGCACTACAACGCCGAGGCCCTCTCCGAGATGATGAAGGAGCAGGACCTGCAGAGCGCCATGGACGAGGTGGAGAAACTGATGCGCGAGGGCAAGACGGACGAGGCCCTGGCGAAGCTCCAGCAGCTCGGCATGCAGATGGACGAGATGCTCCAGAACCTCGACAAGGAGAGCAGCGAGGTCGGCTCCGAGCAGTACCCCGAGCTGGCCGAGAAGTTCGGCAAGTTCATGGAGGAGCTGCAGAGCACCGTGCAGGAGCAGCAGAAGGTGGCGGACCAGACGCGCCAGCTCAGAGACCAGGCCCGCTCGCAGAACCGGGAGCGCCTGGCGGAGAAGGGCAAGGCCGCGAAGGACGAGCTGATGCGCAAGGTCCAGCAGGCGCAGGAGGACTACAAGAAGCTGCAGCCCGAGCAGCTCAACAGCCGCGCCGCGCGCCCGCTGGAAGAGGCCCAGTCCGAGCTGCAGAACGTGGAGAACGCGCTCAAGGTGAACGACTTCGACCTCGCCGCCGAGGCCGCCGCGCGCGCCGAGGACGCGGCCCGGCAGCTGTCGATGATGGGCGAGCAGCAGCGGCAGCTCGACGAGATGTTCGGCAACCCGCCCGAGGTGCGGCAGCAGTCCGCCAACCTCGCGCAGAGGCTGGAGCGCGACGCGCGCAACGTGGAGGAGGTCAACAAGCAGCTCCAGTCCCTCTTCCCGCCGCCGGGCTCGCAGCTGTCGCAGCAGGAGAAGCAGCAGCTCCAGCAGCTCGCGCAGCAGCAGGGCCAGCTGGAGCAGCGCGCCCAGGGCCTGCGCCAGCAGATGGAGGAGATGCAGCAGATGGCGCCGCTCTTCGGTGAAGAGGCCACGCAGCAGATGGAGGGCGTGGGCCAGCGCATGGGCGAGGCCTCGCAGCGGATGCAGGGCAAGGACCCGGGCCGCGGCTACGGCGAGCAGCAGGCGGCACTCGAAGGCCTGCGCCAGTTCCAGCGGCAGATGCAGGAGGGCCAGAAGGGCGGCAAGGGCGGCCTGCCCATGCCCATGGGCTCGGGCGCGCGCCGCCAGGAAGGCAACGGGAAGGACCCGCGCAACCAGGTGGAGCTGCCGGATGAAGACGCCTTCCAGGCGCCGAAGGAGTTCCGCAAGGACCTGCTCGACGCGATGAAGCAGGGCGCTCCGGAGAAGTACCGGGAGCAGGTGAAGCGCTACTACGAGGAGCTGGTGAAGTGAGCCCCGCCATGAAGCCCCACGCGCCCGTGCGCACCGTCGTCCGAGCTTCTTTCGTGCTGCTGGCCGTGACGCTCTTCTGCGTGCCTCCCGTGGCGCTGGCGCAGGACGCCGCGCTCAAGGACGAGGTGAAGGAGCGGCTGGGCCGCGTGGACCAGTCGCTGGATGACTGGGACGTCCCCGGCGCCAAGCGCGAGCTGTCCGAGGTGGAGCCGCTCGTCCCCGCGGAGCTGGAGCCGCTGAAGTACTACCAGGGCCGCGTGGCCTTCGAGGAGGGACGCTACGACGACGCGGTGTCCCTGCTGGAGGGCGCCAACATCGAGGACAAGCCGGGCAGCTACCTGCGGCTGGCCAAGGACTCGCGCGACATCACCAAGAACCACAAGCGCGCGGAGAGCGAGCACTTCATCTTCTTCTACCCGAGGGGGAAGGAGGAGGTGCTGGTGCCCTACGCGCTGGAGACGCTGGAGTCCATCCACCGCGCCATGGCGGAGGACCTGGGCTGGACGCCGCCCAACGGGAAGATTCGCGTCGAGGTGGTGAACAACGCGCGCGAGCTGGCGCGGGTGAGCACCCTGACGGAGAAGCAGATTCGCACCACCGGCACCATCGCCATCTGCAAGTTCAACAAGCTGATGGTGACCAGTCCCAAGGCCGTGGCGCAGGGCTACGACTGGCAGGACACGCTGGCGCACGAATACATCCACCTCGTCATCAGCCAGTCGAGCCACAACACTGTGCCCATCTGGCTGCACGAGGGCATGGCCAAGTTCCTCGAGTCGCGCTGGCGCGGCAAGGGCGGCATGGCGATGACGCCCTCCACGCTGGCCCTGCTGGGCAAGCGCGTGAAGGCGGACACGCTCATCCCCTTCGAGAAGATGCACCCGTCCATCGCGCTGCTTCCCACCGCCGAGGACGCGGCCACCGCGTTCGCCGAGGTGTACTACGCCATCGACTACGTGCACCAGACGAAGGGCTCGGCGGGGCTGCGCGCCATCATCCACGAGCTGAAGGCCGGGCAGAAGGACCGCAAGGCGGTGGAGGCGGCCATGGGCATGCCCTTCGCCCTCTTCGAGAAGTCCTGGCTGGCCCACATCAAGAAGCAGCCCTTCCCTCAAGAGCTGCTGCCGCGCGAGGACCGCGTGGTGCTGAAGGAGGACGCCAAGGGCAAGGTGAAGGACGAGGGCGAGAAGAAGGGCCGCGAAATCTCCTTCGGCGACTTCGACAACGTGGAGGAGGTGCCAGCGCGCCGCTTCGCGCACCTGGGTGAGCTCCTGCGCGAGCGCAACCGCGTGAAGGCCGCGGCGGAGGAGTACGCCAAGGCCCACAAGCTGGTGGGCGACAAGTACGAGTCCATCTCCAACAAGTACGCGCTGGCGCTGCTGGAGCTGCGGCGGCTGGACGAGGCGGAGAGCGTGCTGCGCGGCAGCCTGCGCGTGTACCCGGGCTCGCCGTCCACCAACGTGCACCTGGGCCGCATCCTGCTGTTCCGCAAGGACTACCCGAAGGCGAAGGTGGCGTACCTGGAGGCGCTGGCCTCGGACCCGTTCGACCCGGAAATCCACGTGGCCCTCACGCGCATCCACGGCGCGCTGGGCGAGACGGCGCTGGCCACGCGCACCCGCACCGCCACCGTGCAGCTCACCAACCTCAAGCCCGAGCAGGTGGACCACGTGGCCCAGGCCTTCCTCAACGATGAGGATGAGCTGTCGGAGATGAACGTCGGCGGCACCCCCGCCGCACAGCAGCCGACCGCGCAGCCGCCCGCCGCGCAGCCGCCCGTGGCGAAGCCCGACGCGGGGCGCTGAAGCCCGGCAACACGCCAATCGGGGCGCATTTTCTCACCCATGACGCACCGCACTTCCGGGACGTTCCGGGAGGCGCGGCTTCGTTGCATGATGCCGCGCCATGACGCTTCGAACCCTGACGCTGACCACGCTCCTCGCCCTCGGCTCACTGCTGACAGGCTGCTCCAACAACGCCGACTCCATCTGCGAGAAGCGGCAGAGCTGCTTCGACGACAACCTCGACACCGGGAAGTGCGCCGAGAAGATCGACCAGTGGGTCGAGGACAAGGACGAGGACAAGCGGAGGGAAAAGGTGGAGGACTGCGCGCGCTGCATCGACGACCGCTCCTGCGCGGAGGTCCTCGAGAGCTGCCTCGACGAGTGCTTCGACATTCCCTCTTGAAGTGAGGCCCTGCCGCCGCCGGGGCCCTCGTGAAACGGGCCCCGGACGGCGTGACTCACGCGGCTACTTGCGCGTCCACTGGTCCAGCCAGGCCAGCACCTCTTCGTGCCACTGCACGCTGTTGGCCGGCTTCACCACCCAGTGGTTCTCGTCCGGGAAGTAGAGCAGCTTGGAGGGGATGCCCCGCCGCTGCAGCGCGGTGAAGGTGGCCAGCCCCTGCGTCTCCACCACGCGGAAGTCCTGGCCGCCGTGCACCACCATCATCGGCGTCTTCCACTTCGCCACGAACTCGCTGGGGCTGTGCTTGCGGTAGGCCTCGGGCTTGTCCCAGGGCGTGCCGTTGTGCTCCCACTCGGGGAACCACAGCTCCTCGGTGTCGTAGTAGCCCATGTGCTCGTCGAAGATGCCGTCGTGGTTGACGAGGCACTGGAAGCCGTCCGCCCAGTTGCCGGCAATCCAGTTGATCATGTACCCGCCGTAGCTCGCACCCAGCGCGCAGCGGCGCTGCTTGTGGATGAACGGGTAGCGCTCCAGCGCGGCGGACAGGCCCTTCTTCAAGTCCTCCAGCGGCTTGCCGCCCCAGTCGTCGCGGATGGCGTCGGTGAAGGCCTGGCCGTAGCCGGTGGAGCCGTGGAAGTCGACCATGACGGCCACGTAGCCGCGCGCCGCGTACACCTGCGGGTTCCACCGGTAATGGAAGTGGTTGCCGAAGGAGCCCTGCGGGCCGCCGTGGATGAGGAAGGCCAGCGGGTACTGGCGCTTCGCATCGAAGTCCACGGGCTTCACCACCCAGGCGCGCACCGTCTCGTTGTTCCAGCCGGGGAACTCGAACTGCTCGAAGGCGCCGAAGCGGATGCGGGCCAGCGCGTCCTGATTCACGTGGGTGAGCTGGCGCGTGCCGGTGCCGTCCGCGTTCATCACGAACATGTCCGCGGGCGAGTCCAGGTCGTCATGCACGTAGACGACGCGGCCTCCAGCGGCCGGCTGGGGCGTGTCATCGGTGCCGTCCTTGGTGAGCTGGCTCACCTTGCCGCTGGCCACATCCAGCGCGAACACGGGCTGGATGCCGAGGTGGTTGGCCACCGCGTAGAGCGTCTTGCCGTCCGCGCTCCACGCGAGGGCGGAGGCGGAGCGGTCCCACTCGTCGGCGAGCACGCGCTCCTGGCCGCCCGGCCACGTGCGCAGGATGACGCGGTAGCGGTCCGCCTCGTAGCCGGGGCGGGACATCGCGAGGTAGGCCAGCGTCTTGCCGTCCGGGCTGAAGACGGGGCTGGTGTCGGTGGCGCGGTTCTTCTCGGTGAGCTTGCGCGGCTTCGCCTTGCCGTCCACCGGGGCGAGGAAGAGGTCCAAATCCGTGGACCAGGACTCGGCGCGGCCCACGTCGCGAGCGGTGAAGACGACGCCCTTGCCGTCCGGGGTGAAGGTGAACTCCTCCGAGCCGCCGAAGGGCTTGGAGGGGCCGTCCGCGTCCATGCCCTTCATCACGTCCACGGGCGTGCCGCCGGCCACGGGGACGACGAAGATGTGCGAGCGCTTGCCGTCCTTCCACGTGTCCCAGTGGCGGACGAAGAGCTTGTCGTAGCTGCGGCCGGAGGACTTCTTCTTGTTGGAGCGCTCCGTGTCGCGCTGGGTGTTGCACTCCAGGTTGGCGCAGTCGGGGAACACGTCCATGGCCACGGCGAGCTGGCTGCCGTCGCCGGACAGACGGAAGGCGCCCACGTCGAGGGGGAGCTTCGTCACCTGCTGGGGCTCGCCGCCGTCCACGGGCAGGCGCCACACCTGCGAGGAGCCGCCGCGCGAGGAGAGGAAGAAGAGGCTCTTGCCGTCCGGAGCCCAGATGGGATCCGAGTCCGAGTCCGGGTGCGAGGTGAGCTGGCGCGGGGCGCCCTTGTCCTTCTCGTCGAGGCTGACGAGCCACAGGTCATTGCGCCCGCGGTTGGCCTCCATGTCGGTGGTGCGCAGGGCGTAGGCAATCTGCTGCCCGTCCGGCGAGACGCGCGGGTTGCTCAGCCGGCGCATCGTGACCTGGTCCTGGATGGTGTACGGCTGGGGCCGGGCCGGCGCCGGGGTGGCGCCAAGGGCCAGGGCCGCGAGTAGCGACAGCGGCAAGGTGAGTCCTCCTGGGTGGGACCGCGTCCGACGGGGGGTGGGGCGCGGGCGTGCTTTCGGGGGTGGACGCTGCCCGCTCGGCCGGGCGCTGTCCACCATGCGTCACCCGGACCAGGCGTGACGCGCCGCGGCCTTCACGTCGCCATGACGCCGCGGCGCGACGGTGTTACAGGCAGGGACATGAGCGAGCCCATCATCGTCCGCGTCTGGTCCGACTTCGTCTGACCCTGGTGTTACGTCGGCCTCGTGGAGGTCGAGAAGCTGAAGAAGGAATACGACGTCCAGGTGGACTGGCGTCCATTCTTCCTGCGCCCGGAGACGCCGCCAGAGGGACTGCCCCTACCGGCCTACGTGCGCGAGCGGATGAAGGACCCCAACAACCCGCTGAAGCGCCGCGCGGCCGCGGCCGGGCTGACCATGGTGGAGCGGGAAGTCATTCCCTCCACCCGGCGCGCCCACCAAGCCGCGGAGTATGCCCGCGAGCAGGGGAAGCTGGAGCCCTTCAACGCGGCCATCCTCCGGCGCTACTGGAGCGAGGGCCAGGACCTCTGGCAGTGGGACACGCTGCGGGGCGCGGCCGAGGAGGCCGGGCTGAATCCGGACGAGGTGCAGCGCGCCGTCGAGGAGGGCCGCTACAAGGAGGCCGTGGAGGACTCCGTGAAGCAGGCCCATGAGCTGGGCATCAACGCGGTGCCCACGTTCATCCTCGGGGACAAGTTCGGGCTCCAGGGCGCGCAGGACTACGCCGTCTTCAAGCAGGCGATGCAGCGGCTGGGCGTGAAGCCCCGCTCGGAGTCCTGAGGGGCTTTCCTGTCCCCCGGGAGTGACTTAGGAGTGGGGGTGCGATGACCACCCCTCCGAGCTCCGAGTCGCGGTTCCACATCGAGGTCGTCAAGCTGCTGCTCCAGGTCGCCACCAGCGACGACCGCGTCACCCACGAGGAAATCCAGCACCTCGTGGCGGCCGCGCGCGGCATGAGCGTGCCGCTGGAGGAGCTGGCCGCGATTACGCGGTGCCTGAAGAACGGCGAGCCGCTGCCCGCGCCGAACCTGGGCGTGCTGCGCGCCAACCCGAACGCGGCCATCCAGGCGGCCCAGGGACTCATGGCCAGTGACAGCCACGTGCATGGGGAGGAAATCGAGATGCTGCGGCAGCTGCGCGAGCTGCTCGGCGTCACGGGCTGAGCCGCGGGCTCACAGTCCCTTCAGCAGCACCAGCATGCGGCCCAGCGTCTCCGCGCCGCCCTTCCCCGCCAGCCCCTGCGCGAGCGAGTGCAGCTCCGGCGCCTGCTCCACGTGCTTCGCGATGAGCTGGAAGCACTCCACCGCGGCGGCGTCCAGCCGGGTCCGCGCGTCCGGCGAGTCCTCCACTCCGCACAGCGACACCACCGTCGGGTGGCCGAAGAGCGTCCACCGCAGCACCGCCGCGCGCAACGTCAGGCGGAACACGTAGTCCAGCAGCGTGGGCGCATCGGTGAAGGGGTGGCGCAGCCAGTGGTTCACCGCGTGGTGGCGGAAGTACTGCTCCACGCGCTCCGCCAGTCCCGGGGCCAGCTGCGCGCGCCGCTCCGAGTGGATGCGCCAGACGTCGTCCGGTGACTCCGCGCCGCCGTAGGACGCGAGCACCGCGCGCGCGAGCACGGCGAATCGCTCGCTGCGCACGAACCCGAGGCGGGCCTTGAGCACGGTGGCGCAGATGGCCGCCCAAGGGCCTCCTGGCAGTGCAATGTCCGAGAAGCCGGCATGAAGCTCCGCCAGCACTTCTGGCGCGTCGAAGGAGCGGAGCACGTCGGCGAGCAGGGCCTCGGCCTCATCGCTGAACGCCTCCGTGCCCTGGAAGTAGAACCCATCCAACCGGAGCGCGAGCTGGCCCAGCGCGAACAGCCGCGAGGCGAACGGGACCTCTCGCCGTTGAAGCAGTCGCATCGCCACGGCACGCACGGCCTCCGCGTGCCCCGTCCACGCATCGCCTCCGAGCCGCCGCGCTATCTCCGGACGCGCGGCCACATCTTCGGACACGGGCACGGGCTCCACACCGTCCTCGGCAAGCAGGCACAGCCGTGCCACCTCCGGGCACGCGAGCGAGCCGGCCACCTCCAGCCGCTCGCCCCACCGCGTGGCCACGCGGGGAAACGTCGCGCACGCATCCGGCAGCACCGCCTCACCATACGCCCGGTGCAGCGAGCACAGCTTGCGCTCATCCAGGAACGCGCAGTGCCCGTCCTCGCGCTTGGCGATGACCGCGGCCTCCGCGCCGGGGCCGCTGCCTTCGTCCGGCCGGATGAACGCCTCCACCCGCGCCGCGTCCGGGCCGCCCGCCACCGCGTCGCGCAGGCGCTTCCAGCGCGCCTCGCTCACGGTGACGACGAGCCCCGCGCAGCAGGTGTCCTCGCACGCATCCGCGAGGCACCTGAACCGCGTCATGTACCGGGGCGCGGTGGCCGTCATGGAAGGAGCGCTACTTGCGGCCCAGCGCCTTCTTGACGAAGCCCCAGAACCCGCCGGCGCGCTCCTTGAGGTCGGCGCCGCGCCGGTCCTCCGCCGCCTTCACCGACTCCTTGGTCACCTGGAGTTGCTTCTGCAGCTCCTCGGGCGAATAGCGCGTGGCCAGTGTGGCCTTCACTTCCTTGCGCGTGGAGTACTCGCGAGCTTCCACGTGCAGCACGCACTCCGAGTCGAGCTTGATGGTGACGGCGACGCGCACCGCGCCCTTGGGGCCCTTCGGCAGGCCCTCGATGCGCACCGTGCCCAGGTACTCGTTGGCGGAGATGTGGTTGTCCTCGCCCTGGAAGATGGACAGCTCGAGGAAGTCCTCGTTGTCCTTCGTCGTGTTGATGGCGAAGGAGCGCTGCGCAGGCAGCGGGCTGTTGCGCTCGATGACGCGCTTGAAGGCGCCGCCGGGCATGGCCACGCCCACCGTCATCGGCAGCACGTCGATGAGCACCACGCTGCTCACCTTGTCCACCGAGCCCGAGTAGAGCGCCGCGCCCAGGGCCACCGCCTCGTCGGCGTTGACGCTGGCCTGCGGCCCCTTGCCGAACAGCCCCTTGAGCTTGTCGCGCACCAGGGGCATGCGGCTCATGCCGCCCACGAGGATGATGTCATCCACCTCGGAGGCCTTGAGCTTCGCGTCCAGCAGCACGTCGCGCACCACGTCCACGGTGCGGCTGAGCAGCGGGTCGCAGATCTTCTCCAGCTCCTGCCGCGTCATGACGACGCGGAGGTCCCGGGGCCGCCCCGCGTCGTCCATCATCAGCATGGGGATGTGGACCTCGAAACTGGCGCGCTCGGAGAGGGCCATCTTCGCGCGCTCGGCCGCGTCGCTCACGCGCGACAGGGCGATGCCGTCACCGGAGAAGGCGATGCCCTCCTTCTCCTGGAAGCGCCCGAGGAGCCAGTCGACGATGAGGTTGTCGAAGTCGATACCGCCCAGGAAGATGTCGCCGCCGGTGCCGAGCACCTCGAAGACGTTCTTCTCGATTTTGAGGATGGTGGCGTCGAAGGTACCGCCGCCCAGGTCGTAGACGAGGACCTTCTTGTTCAGCTCGCGGTTGAGGCCGTAGGCGAGCGCCGCGGAGGTGGGCTCGTTGAGGATGCGCTCCACCTTGAGCCCGGCGAGGACGCCGGCCTTGCGGACAGCCTCACGCTGCGGCTCGGAGTAGTACGCGGGCACCGTCACCACCGCGCGCTCCACCTTCTGGTTGAGGTGGGCCTCCGCCATCTCCTTGCACTCGCGGAGGATGATGGCCTGCACCTCCTCGAGCGACAGCACGTTGTCGCCCAGGCGCACGGCAGCGCGGCCCGCGGCGTCGGGGACGATTTCGTAGTGGAAGCGCTCGCGGACCTGGTTCACCACGGCGCTGTCGTAGGGACGGCCCACCAGTCGCTTCGCGCCGTAGATGGTCTGCTGCGGGCGCAGCACGAGCTGGTTCTTCGCGCGGTGGCTGACGAGCAGCTTGTTCTGCGCGTTGAGCGAGATGACCGACGGAATCGTGTTGTAGCCCTCGCGCGAGCGCAGCACGAGCGGCCGGCCGTTGGTGAGCAGCGCCACGCACGAGTTGGTGGTGCCCAGGTCGATGCCGATGACCGGGCCCGTACCGCTGAGCTGCCCGGGCGGCGGCAGGAAGATGGTCCTCGGCAGGCCGCGCTCGTCCAGCGCGGGCGCGACGGGCGCCTGCTTCGCCGCGGCCGGGGTGAGCAGCGTGGGCGTGCCCGCGGGCTCGGGAACGCGCGGGGCCTCGCGGCGCACGTTGGGCAGCGACGGCGCGGGCGGCGGAGGCGGCGCCACGGGGGGAGGCGGAGGCCGGGCCACCGGGGCGGCCACCTGGGGCGCGGGCGGAGGCGCCACGGGCCGGGCCGGCGCCGGTGCGGCCTTCGCGACGGGAGCGGGCGTAGGGCTGGTTGGCTCGAACGCGTCGGTGTCCGACAGGTCCAGGTCGAACTCGAAGCTGCCGCCCGAGGAGCGGGCCGCGGCAGGGGCCGGAGGCGGCGTCACCGGAGCCGGAGCCGACATGGCCGCGCGGGGCGGCGGCGGAGGCGCCACGGGAGGTGCCTCCTCCATGGCGTCGGACAGGTCCAGGTCGAACTCGAAGCTGCCACCCGAGGAGCGGGCCTCGGCGGGCGCCGGAGGCGGCGCCACGGGAGCCGGCGCGGCGCGAGGCGGCGGAGGCGGAGCGGCCGCGGCGCGAGGGGCCGGAGGCGGTGCCACCGCGCGGGACGGAGGCGCCTCTTCCACGACATCGCCGAAGTCGAGCTCGAACTCGATGCCGGCGCTGGGCGACGCCTGGGCGGGGGGCGGGGGTGGAGGCGCGGCACGCGGCGCGGCGCGAGGCGGAGGCGCCGCGGCGCGGGGTGCCTCTTCCACGGCATCACCGAGGTCCAGCTCGAACTCCAGGGCTCCGCCCGAAGGCGAAGGGTCCGTGGAGGACGGCTCGAGCTCCATGGTGATGCCGACCTCGATGGGCGGCTCGTCGAGCGGCAGGCCCATGGCCACGGGCGTGCCGGTGATGGGGGCCTCCATCTCGAAGTCGAACCCGGGCAGCGGCTCGTCGCCGTCCAGCGGAGCGGGCGGAGGCGGCGTGCTCGCGATGAGCTCGTCGAGCGGGATGTCCACGTCGTCGTCCGCGGCGGGCGGCGGCGTGTACGCGGCGGAGGCCGGCGCGGGCGTCGGGGGCGAGAAGTCGAACGTCTCGTCCGCCATGGACGTGGCGGGCCCGTCCGACGACTCCAGGTCATCGAAGAGCGAGTCGAGCGCCATGCCCCCCGCTGCGCGCGAAGCAGGCGCCGGGGCCGGCGCCGCGGGGCGCACGGGAGCGGGAGGCACGGGGGCGGGCGGCGGCGCGGGGCGCGCCTGCACGGGGGCGGCGCGGGGGGCCACGGGCGCCACGGCGGGAGCGACAGCGGGCGCCACCGAGGGCGCGATGGAGGGCAGCGGCGTCACGGCGGACGCGGCGGCGTCCGGCTTGCGCTGCAGGAGCATCATGTCCACGAGCGCGCGACTGGCGGTGTCGAGCTCCTCGAACTGGAGTCCCATGCCGGGAGGCCCGGCCGGGTCTCCGACCTCGCGGACCCAGCGCACCATGGCGGCGCCGCGCAGCACGCGCACGCCTCCGGCGATCTGTACCTCGAACTTGACGGGTGTCCCCACGGGCTGTGGGGTGCGCGAGCGGACGAACATCCCACCCGGGCTCAGGTTGGTGGCGAACTCCTCCGCGAAGCTCCCCACCGTTTCATGCTTGAGCTTCACCAGCAGACCCACTGCTTTGCGGTCCGTGGTGCGCCTGCCTTGATCCATAGCGCCCGACAATCGCGGTACATGACGCCGCGCTCAAGAGGGTTTTGACCCCTCGGCTGGCCGCCCGGCGGTTGGACGACAGCAGGTGCGCAGTTTCCTACCTGCACCTTCCTGTATCTTGCTGACCCTCGCGGGAGCCCTTTCATGAGCGCTGTCACCCTCACCGCCGCCGCGCCGGCCCGCTCGGGCTGGCTCGTGGACCGGCGGCACGACCTGATTTCCACGGTGGGCGGGGCCGCCGCGAGCCTGGCGTTGGTCGGGCTGCATGTCTGGGGAGGTGTCAGCAGCCTGGTGCTGTGGTGGGCGTGGGTGCTGGCGCTGGATGGGCCGCACCTCTTCGCCACGGTGTCGCGCACGTACCTGGACGCGCGCGAGTGGCAGACGCGGCGCCGGTTGCTGCTGGGCAGCCTGGGGTGGTTCGCGTCGGGGCCGCTGTGCTTCGGGGTGTCGGCGCTGCTGGGGACGAAGGTGCCCTTCGTGGTGTTCCTGACGCTCGCGTCGCTGTGGGCGTACTGGCACGTGGTGCGGCAGCACTACGGCATCATGGTGCTGTACCAGCGCAAGGGCGGCGAGTCGTCCGCGGTGGACCGGAAGCTGGACAGCGTGACGCTGTACACGGGGCTGCTGGCGCCGTTCGTGGCGTTCGCGGTGACGCACCCGACGGCGCGCAGGCAGCTGGGGCTGACGGGCGAGCCCACGTGGGAGCCGGTGGTCGCGGGGGCGTGCTTCGCGCTGGTGGGGGCGCTGGTGGTGCTCTACGCCGTGCGGCAGGTGCTGCGGTGGCGGGCGGGCCAGCGGGTGAACGGGCCGAAGATGCTGATGATGGGCGCGGCGCTGGGGCTGACGGCGGTGGTGTTCTGGCCGTCGGTGTCGGCGCGCATGGACTTCATCATGTTCGCCGTGGCGGTGACGGCGTTCCACAACGTGCAGTACCACGGCGTGGTCTGGTTCTATCACCGCAACCGCTATCACTCGGCCGGGGTGGACCCGAAGGCTTTCGGCTGGGCGCCGCAGGTGAGCCGGCGCTTCGTCATCTACGCGGTGTGCGGCGTGGTCTTCACGCTGCTGTATCGCGGGCTGGGCTGCGGCTTCGGCGCGCACCCGGGCTGCGGCGGGTTCGACCTGCGGCTGCCGCTGGCGGCGGGGCTGACGCTGAGGGATTTGATGGGGGGCTTCATCTGGGGCTTCGCCCTCCACCACTACTACCTGGACCAGAAAATCTGGCGCGTGAGCCGGGACGCGGGGCTGAACAAGGACTTGAAGCTCGGCACGCCCTCGGCGGCGTAGGCCGCACACCGCCTGGCCTCCCGCCTGGCCAGCGCCCGGGACCGGACAACCCGCGACACGAATCGGTGCGAAGCCAAAGTCCGGTGCTACCCTGCGTCGCGATGAAGCGTTTCGTCCTCTTCTTGTGCGTGGTCGTCGTACTGCTGGCCATTGGCGGCACCGGTGCCTTCCTGTGGGCCGAAGGTCAGTTGCGGAGCCCCATGGCGCCCCCCGGGGCGGCCCCCGTGGAGTTCACCGTCCCCAAGGGCACGTCCGGGCGCGGCCTGGGCACGCTGCTCGCCTCCCAGGGACTCATCCGCGACGCGCGCATCTGGCGCTGGCTCCTGTTCCGCCGCGGCGCCTTCTCGCCCAAGGCCGGGCGCCATGAGGTCAGCCCCTCGATGACGATGGCGGAGCTCGCCGCCGCGCTGGAGGACAACCCCATTCCCGAGGACGTCCCCTTCGTCGTCGTGGAAGGCTGGCGCCTGCGCGACACCGACGCGGCGCTCACGGCGGCGGGCCTCATCACCGCCGGGGCGTACATCGCCGAGGCCAGCACCCCCGGGAAGTTCACCGCCCCGTTCCCCCTGCCTTCCGCGGGCACGCTGGAGGGCTACCTCTACCCGGAGACCTACGGAATCCTCCCGGGCAAGCTGGACGTGCACCAGCTCATCCAGCGCCAGCTCGACATGTTCGCCGAGCGCTTCTTCGCCCCCAACCGCGCCGGGCTCACCAAGAGCGGCCGCACGCTGCACGAGGTCGTCATCATGGCCTCCATGCTGGAGCGCGAGGAGCCCCTCCCCGAGCAGCGCCCGCTGGTGGCCGGCATCCTCTGGAAGCGCGTGGACAAGGGCTTCCCGCTCGGCGTGGACGCCACGTCTCGCTACGAGCTGGCGCAGTGGAACGACCGCATCGCCTTCCTCAAGCGCCTGCGCGATACGCAGGACCCGTACAACACCCGGCACCGCAAGGGCCTGCCGCCGAGCCCCATCGGCGCGCCCACCGTCGCGTCGCTCCAGGCGGCCATGACGCCGAAGCCGAGCGACTTCTGGTACTACCTGCACGACGCCGAGCGGAAGCTGCACCCCTCGCGCAACGCGGACGAGCACGAGGCGCTCCGCAAAAAGTACAACGTGTACTGATTCGAAATGCGGCCCCGCGCCTGCTCGCAGGCACGGGCCACCCGCGCATCTGGAGTCAGCGCCCCTCGAACACAGGCGGCCTGCGCGCCGCCGCGGCCGCGAGCCCCTCACCCAGGTCCGCGCTGCCGTAGCTCTCCGCCTGGAAGCGCGCCTCCTCCTCCAGCGCGACCTGAAGCGCGGCCCGGTCCGGAGCCAGCCGCTGCTTGAGGGCGCGCATGGCCAGTGGCGCATTGCCCGCCAGCTGCACGGCCAGGGCCCGGGCGCGCGAGAGCGCGGTGCCCGGGGGCGCGGCCTCCAGCGCGAGCCCGAGGCGCGCCGCTTCCTTCCCGTCGAAGCGGCGGCCGGTGAGGAGCAGCTCCGCCGCGGCCTGGGCACCGGCGCGCCGGGGCACGAAGTACGTCGCGCCCATGCCGGGGTGCAAGCCGAGCTGCACGAAGTTGAGCGCGAGCTTCGCGTCCTCGCCCACGATGCACACGTCACACGCGAGCGCCACGCACAGGCCCGCGCCGATGGCCGGCCCCTCCACCGCGGCCACGGTGGGCATGGGCAAATCGAGCACGCTCAGGTAGCGCGCGTAGAAGTCGAGCATGAAGACGCGAGCCTCCTCGAAGGAGGCCTTGCGCAGCCGCTCCAGCATCTTCAAGTCGCCGCCCGCGGAGAACGCGCCCCCCGCGCCGGTGAGGACCACGGCGCGCACGTCGGTGCGCCCGCGCAGCGACTCCACATGGGTCCGCAGCGCGGCCCCCAGCTCGGGAGTCATCACGTTGCGGCGAGCGGTGTCATTCAGGGTGAGGGTGGCAATGGCACCCTCTACCTCCAGCAGTACGTCAGCGGCAGGAGCGGACATGGGCGCGCACTGTAGCGGCCCGCGCACGGCTACGGCACCACGACCCGCAGGAACGCATCCTGGTTCCACGCCTTGCCCGCACCATCGCGCTGCCACCCCGTGACGGCGAGCCCCTTCCCGGGCACCACCGCCATCCCCGCCGCCGCGAGCGAACACTCGCCGCGCTGGCACTGCGCCACGGGCAACCGCCGCTCATCCCGCCATGCCCCATCCGCGCCGTACCGCGTGAGCACGTCGCCGCACGCCACCGCCACCGTGCCCTCACCGTCCACCGCGACCGCCGGCCCCACCTGCGCCACCGGGCCACACGACGGCTGCTTCAGCCAGCGCTCGCTCCCGTCCGCCCCCACGGTGAACACATACGCCCCCGAGCTGCCCAGCGACGCCTCGCCCCACACCATCAGCCCCGCGAAGTCACCCGCCACCGCCACCGCGCCATCCGGCCCCACCGCCACCGACGTCACCCGCCCCTTCGCGCCCGGCACTTCGCGGCCCCACACCAGCCGCCCGTCCACATCGAACACGAACACCACCAGGCTCCGCACATTCGGCGTCCCGAACGTCCGGCCCTCCACCGCCAGCGCGCCCACGAGCTGCCCCGCGAGCACCGACAGCCCAGCGGGAGTCACCGCCACCGCATCGAGCAACGTGCCCTCCCCCGCTCCCGCGAAGCGCCGCGTCCACCGCACGGAGCCATCCGCCCCGTAGCGCGTGAGCACCGGGTCATGCGCCTCCGCCGTCCATTCCTCGCCCGCCGCCAGCACCCCGCCCGCCGCGTCCGCCGCCACCGCGTGCGCCTTCTGCCCCACGCGCTGCTGCCACACCGCCGTGCCCTCGGCGGAGAACTTCACCAGGAAGCCGTCCTGCGCCTCGCCCAGCCCGAAGTCCGCCGTGTACAAGAACGCATTGCCCGTGAGGAACACCGCACCGTCGCTCCCAGCTGACGCCGCCACTCGCGTCCCGGACAGGCGGTTGCGGACGAACTCACGAGCCCAGCGCACCCTCCCATCCGGCGCATACCGCGCCAGCGTCAGCGCCAGCTTCTCCCCCTCCACCGACTCACGGTCCTCGTCCGAGCGCGGGGTGCTCGACACCACGACCAGCACATCCCCATCCCGCCCCACCGCCACCCCGGTGCCGCTGTCGTCCTGGGGACCGCCGACGAGCTGGCTCCACGCCAGCCCCGCGGACGGCGCGGGCCGCTCCGGAGTCGCCGGCTCCCGGGGCGTCTGCGGGGACTCACCGGCCCCCTCCGGGAGCGAGGGCGCCAGCGCGTCCGAGGCCGGCTGCCCGTCGTCCGAGGGGGTCGCCTCCGCGCTCCCGCCGCACCCCGCCCCCAGCCACAGCAGGGCCATGGGAAACAGCCCCAGCCAACGGTTGCCCACTCGCTCTGACCGCATGCGCGCTCCAAGGACCCGCTCTCCGTCACTGGCAGCAGGGCCTCGGGAACGTAAGCAGCGTGTTCTGGGAGCGGCATTCCCCCGCCCCTGGGGATGGCCATACATGGCCGGGGGGCGTGCAGGCGGCCGGAGCCCGAAGCCCGTCTGTACCCGGACGTGCCGGAATGTACGGCAGCGGAATAGGTCTGCGCCCCAACGGTTGCCAGCGCACGCCTCGGCCGCTCTCGTGACGGAAACCGTTGGTCCCTGCGCCGCCCGCGAATTAAGAGAACCCTTCCATGGAAAGCGCCGCCCCTGCCCCACGCCCCGTGCCCGACGCCTCGAGCGACGACCTCCGCGCCGTCGAGGAGCTCTCCCAGGCCCGGAACGAAATCGTCGCTCAAATCGAGAAGCGCGTCGTCGGCCAGCGCGAAGTGGTGGAGCACCTGCTCATCTCGCTCTTCAGCCGCGGCCACTGTCTCTTCGTCGGCGTGCCCGGCCTCGCCAAGACGCTGCTCATCTCCACCCTGGCGGACGTCCTCAACCTCTCCTTCAACCGCATCCAGTTCACCCCGGACCTGATGCCGTCGGACATCACCGGCACGGACATCCTCGAAGAGGACCGCACCACCGGCCGGCGCACCTTCCGCTTCCTCCAGGGCCCCCTGTTCGCGAACATCATCCTCGCGGACGAGGTGAACCGCACCCCGCCCAAGACGCAGGCCGCGCTCCTCCAGGCCATGCAGGAGTACCGCGTCACCGCCGGCGGCCGCACCTACCCGCTCGATTTGCCCTTCCTCGTGTTCGCCACGCAGAACCCCATCGAGCAGGAGGGCACGTACCCGCTGCCCGAGGCGCAGCTGGACCGGTTCATGTTCCTGGTGGACGTGGGCTACCCCACCGCCGAGGAGGAGGTGCAGATCGTCAAGAGCACCACCGGCGGCCCGCAGCCGAAGCTGGAGAAGATTCTCTCGCCTGAGCGCATCCTCGCGTTGCAGGAATTGGTGCGCCGGGTGCCCGTGCCGGACCACGTGGTGCGCTACGCGGTGGACCTGGTGCGCCACACGCGTCCCAAGGAGCCGGGCGCGCCGGACTTCATCGCGAAGAATGCGTCGTGGGGCGCGGGGCCTCGCGCGAGCCAGTACCTGGTGGTCGCCGCCAAGGCGCGCGCCATCCTCAACGGCCGCTTCGTGGCCACCGTCGAGGACGTGCGTGCGCTGGCGCGTCCCGTGCTGCGCCACCGCGTGCTGCCCAACTTCACCGCGGAGAGCGAGGGCATCACCTCGGTGAAGCTCATCGACCAGCTCCTCGCGGTGGTGAAGGGCTAGGCGCGCGAACGCCATGCTGCTCGACGCCCAGACGCTGGCCCGCCTCCGCGGTGTAAAGCTGCGCGCCCGCGCGGTGATGGAGGGCGTGCTGTCCGGCCTCCACAAGAGCCCCCATCAGGGGCAGAGCGTGGAGTTCGCCGAGCACAAGGAGTACGCCCCCGGCGACGAGCTGCGCCACCTCGACTGGAAGGCGTACGGCAAGTTCGACAAGTACTACGTCAAGCGCTTCGAGCACGAGACGAACCTGCGCGCCGTCATGGTGGTGGATGCCTCCGCCTCCATGGGCTACCGCAGCGGCGCGCTGAGCAAGCTGGACGTGGCCAACACGCTGGCCGGCGCGCTCTGCTACCTGCTGGTGCGCCAGCAGGACGCGGCGGGCCTGGCGCTGATGACGGGCGGCAAGTGGCGGGACGTGCCGCCGCGCGCGTCCGCCGGCCACCTCAACGTGCTGCTCGACACGCTGGAGTCCACGCAGCCCAACGGCGCCACGGACCTGGGCAGCGCCGCGGACCACCTGGTGGAGGTGCTGCCGCGCCGCTCCACCGTCATCGTCCTGTCCGACCTGCTCGACGAGAACCAGGACGCGCTCAAGCGCATCCTCGCGCTGCGGCAGCGGAAGAACGACGTCTCGGTGTTCCACCTGGTGGACCCGGCGGAGCTGACGTTCCCCTTCGATGACCCCACGCTGTTCCTCGACATGGAGGGCGAGGGCCGCATCGAGGTGAACCCGCGCGAAATCAAGGAGAGCTACCTGGAGGAGTTCAACGCCTTCCTCGCGAGCACGAAGGCCGCGTGCGCCGAGGCGGACGTGGACTACGAGCTGGTGCGCACCGACGAGAAGCTGGACGACGTGCTGCTGCGCTACCTCGCGCGGCGCGGGAGGCGCGCGTGACGTTCGGCAATCCGTGGATGCTGCTGGGCGCGCTGGGCGCCCTCATCCCCCTGCTGGTGCACCTGTTCGACCGGCGCCGTCCCCGGCCGCACCCCTTCGGTCCGCTGGCCTTCGTGCTGCGCAGCCAGAAGCGCACCGCCAGCCGCCTCAAGCTCAAGCGCCTGCTCCTGTACGCGCTGCGCACCCTCATCCTCCTCGCCATTCCGTTGGCGCTGGCCCGGCCTGAATTCCGCTCGGACGCGGCGGCCGCCCAGGTGGTGAAGGGCCCCGCCGCCACGGCCATCATCCTGGACGCGTCGCTGTCCATGCGCTGGTCGGACGGCACGTCCCTCTTCGAGCGCGGCCGGGACGAGGCCCGTGACGCACTGAAGGACTTGCTCCCGGAAGAGCCCGCCACGGTGCTGGTGTGCACCCAGTCGCCGGCCGCGCCTCCACCGCCCGGCTTCGACCGGGGCCGGCTGCGCGGGCTGGTGGACGAGGCGAAGCCCACGTACGGCGCGGCGGACCTGTCGCGCTGCATGGACATGGCGGCGCGGGCGCTGGAGGAGAACCCCATGCCGGGCAAGCGGCTGGTGGTGGTCTCCGACATGACTGCGGGCGCGTTCCGGCTGGAGGCGCCTCCGCCCACGATGAAGGGCCCCACGGGCGCGCCGGTGAAGCCGGAGGTGGTGCTGCGCGACGCGGCCAGCGGCCGGGACGTGCTGAACAACCACGCCATTGTCGACCTCAAGGTGGAGCCCGCGCTGCAGGCGGGTCCGCGCTCGTTCCAGTTCACCTTCACGGTGCGCAACTTCGGCGCGGAGGCGGTGAAGGACCTGGAAGCCACGGTGCGCGTGGGCGAGCAGACGCTGGCCAAGGGCTTCGTGGACGTGCCCGCGGGCGGCACCACGCAGAAGGCACTGACGGTGCGCTTCCCGCAGGGCGGCACGGTGGTGGGGCAGGTGTCCCTGGCGCCGGACGCGCTGGCGGAGGATGACAAGCGGGCCTTCGTGCTGCCGGTGCCGCGAGCGCTGAAGGCGCTGGTGGTGAACGGGGCGCCGCATGCGACGCGCTACCGGGACGAGGCCTTCTTCGTGGACGCGGCGCTCACCGCCCCGGGCTCGCCGGTGGAGGTGGCCACGCGCGACGCGGAGGTGGGGCTGCGCGAGGACTTCTCCACGTACGACCTGGTGCTGCTGCTCAACGTGGCGGCGCCGGGCGCGGACGATGCGAAGCGGCTGGCGGACTTCGTAGAGAACGGCGGTGGCCTCTTCATCAGCATGGGCGACCGGGTGAACACGGAGGAGTACAACGAGCGGCTGAGCGGCGTGCTGCCCCGCCCGCTGCGCCTCGTCCGTACCAGTGCCGAGCGCGAGGACCCGGAAGCGGATACGAAGACGGCGCGGCTGGCGAAGGTGTCGGTGGAGCACGTCCTCTTCTCGCCCTTCACGGGGCGCGCGGAGGAGGGCCTCATCGGGGCGCGCTTCTTCAAGTACATGCTGCTGGAGGCGGACAACCCGCGCTCGCCGGGCGCCAGTCAGGTGCTGGCCACGTACGAGGACGGCGCTCCGGCGGTGGCGGTGATGCGCAAGGGCAAGGGCCGCGTGGCGCTGTTCACCAGCACGGTGGACCGCGACTGGAGTGACTTCGCCATCCGCACCTCATTCCTGCCGCTGATGCAGCGCTTCGCCGCATACCTCACGGGCTCGCTGGAGGAGCGCGAGGAGATTCGGGTGCGCGTGGGCGAGGGCGCGACGCTGCGGCCCGAGGGCACGCAGAAGGTGTCCGCCGTGCGCGCGCCGGATGGCAGTGAAGTGCCGGTGAAGGAGCAGCCGGACGGCTCGCTGGTGGCGGGCCCGGTGACGGAGCCGGGCGCGTACTCGGTGCTGGGCGCGGACGGCAAGCTGATGCCGGCCCTGTCCTTCGCCGCGTCGCTGGACCCGTCGGAGAGTGATTTGAGCCGCGTGCCGCAGGACACCCTCACCGCGTACTTCGGTGAGGACACGGTGAAGGCGTCGAGCGGCGACACGGACAAGCCGGCCGTGCCGCTGTGGACGTGGCTGATTCTCGCCGCGTGCCTCGCGTTCTTCTTCGAGGGCACGCTGCTGCGGAAGTAGGCGCACACCCGCTCGTCCATCGCGCGCAGAACCCAATGCCGCGCAAGCGTCTGGATGTGGGTTGCGCCTGACCCCGTGAAAATCCCCTATGCCGGCGCAGGGGGCACTGGGCGTCTGGGGTGGGTTCCACGTGGCAGGTCTCGGCATGACACCCGGGAGACCTGATGCCAGTAGTATCCCTGGGACGAGGGGGCGTGGATGGAGTTTGCGCATATCGCACGTGAGCTGGGCAACGCAGAGACCGACGCGGACGTCATCGCCGTCATTCGTCGCGCTGCCCGGAAGTGGGTGGGCTGCGACGGCGTCACCTTCGTCATTCGTGATGGGGCCGAGTGCTTCTATGTCGACGAGGACGCGATTGGTCCGCTGTTCAAGGGGCGCCGCTTTCCACTGACGGCGTGCGTCAGCGGCTGGTGCATGATGAATGGCAAGCGGACCGTCATCCCCGACGTGTTCGCCGACCCGCGCGTGCCCGTGGAGGCCTACGCCCCGACCTTCGTGAAGAGCATGGCGATGGTGCCGGTGGGTCAGGGCGACGTGTCTGCGGCCATCGGCGCCTACTGGCAGCTGCGCGTCGAGCCCACGTCCGACCAGCTCGCCCGGCTCGACTCGCTCGCCACCGTGGTCGCCTCCTGCCTCCAGAACATCGCCCTGCGCCGCTCGCTGGAGCGCCAGGTGGCGGAGCGCACCGTCGAGTTACGAGCGGCCAATACCCAGCTCCAGGCCTTTGCCGCGACGGTGGCTCACGACCTTCGAAACCTCATCCAGGTCGTTCGGAGCAGCGCGAACTGGTTGGCCAGCGAGCCGCTCCCCGATGCGCAGAACGATGCCGCCCAGGACATCCGAGGCGCCGCCAACCGCATGAACGACATCACGGAGAGCCTCATCCGCCTCCATTTCGCCAAGATAGGAGGGCTCGCTCCGCGCCCGACAGACCTGTCGGCCGTCAGCGAAGACATCATCCGCTCCCTCCGGGCGCGGCATGCCTCGTCTCTCGTGGAGACCCACGTGGAGCCGGGGCTGGCCTTCACCGTCGACGAAGGGCTGATGCGCGTCGCGCTGACGAACCTGCTCGAGAACGCGTGGAAGTTCGTCGTGGGCCGGCCTGGCGCTCGCATCGCGGTGACCCGTGGCCCGACGCCGACTTCGCTCGTCGTCGAGGACAATGGCATCGGCTTCGACACTCATGCCGCGTCGAAGCTCTTCGAGCCCTTCGTCCGGCTCCCCTCGGCCTCGGGCTATGCCGGCACCGGGCTGGGACTCGCGACGGTGTCGAACGTCATCCAGCGGCACGGAGGGACCATCCGGGCCGAAGGGCAGGTGGGAGTGGGCGCCCGCTTCATCATCGAGCTCCCGGAACAGCCCGCGGCGAAGTCCCTCGCGGCGCGGGGCGCCCAGGCCTGATGGCGGGTGCGCAGCGGCGCTGGTGGGGCCCCCCTGTATCAGGGATGTTGTCGCCTCGCTCGAGCAGGCCTCCCGCGCCGAGCGGCGGGCTCGCCATGCGAAGGCGGGCTTCAGCAAGGAGCCCGGGTCGTTCACCGACTGAAGGCACAGTGCCCAACCCCGGCACGTGCGGGTAGACTGCCAGGCGCAATCACTCGCAGGCCGGAGCCGGTGACTCCGGGGGGAGTGCCTGTCATGCGTCAGAGTGTCTGGATGGGCGCGCTGCTCGGCGTCCTGGTCGTGTCGAACGTCGCCTGCGTCGCGGGCCCCCGCTTCACCCGGTGCCCTGGAGAAGGGGGGCGCGAGTGGATGGAGCTGGACAGCGAGCGCTACACCCTGCACACGGACCTGCCGGCCGACGAGGCGCGCAAGGCCATGGGCTACCTGGAGCGGACGCACGTGGCCATCCTCGCCGCCGCCTGGCCCGCCGCGCTCCGCAAGGAGATGGTGAAGGTCTCCGTCATCGTCCTCGCGGACAGCTCCGAGTTCGAGGGCCTCTTCCCCCGGCGGCTGGAGGCCTTCTTCCTGAAGGACGACAACGAGCCGGTCATCGTCCTGCACGGCTCGCCCGACACGTGGCAGCGCCGCTTCACGGGGCTGTCGGACATCTCCTCGTCCGCGCTGAAGCATGAGCTGGCCCATCACCTGAGCACTTACGTCCTCATCCGCCAGCCGCGCTGGCTGGCCGAGGGGCTGGCCCAGTTCCTGGAAACGCTGCACCTGTCGGAGGACGGGAAGACGGCCGTGCTGGGCACGCCGCACCTGGAGGCCACGTCCCAGATGAAGCTCCTCCTGGACGCGTCGGAGCGCGGGCTGCTGCGGGACGACTGGACGATGAGCGATGTGCTCGCGTGGGATTCGTCGAGCGAGTCGGACACGGACCTGGTGATGGCCGGCCGGTACTCCGGGAGCTGGCTGCTGGTGCACTGGCTCTACAACACCCGCTCGGAGGCCTTCGCCGACTACCAGGCCCAGCTCGCGCAGGGAGACGACCCCGACTCGTCCCTCCGGGCGACGCTTCCGGACCTGTATGCCCGCTCGCTGGACTCCGTGTTGCTGGAGTACCTGAAGCGGGGCTCCTACCAGGAGCTCACGGTCCAGGTGCCTCCGGTGAGCTCGAGCTTCGCGGAGCGGCCGCTGGAGGATGCCGAGGTCCATGCCACCCGGTCGAAGCTGGCGGCGATGGCCGCGGGCATGGCCGAGCAGCAGACTCGCGCGCAGACGAGGGAGAAGCTGGCGAAGGCCGAGCTCACCGAGGCCATCCGGTTGGAGCCCCAGGGGGTGCTGGCCCTGCGCACGAAGGCAGCCATCGCGCCCGAGCACGAGCGGGCCGGAATTGCCCGCGCGGCGGTGGCTGCCCATCCCGACGAGAGCGCCGCGTGGCTGCTGCTGGCCACCTCGCTGCCTCGCGACGCGGCCTCGCGGAACGAGCGGGAGGAAGCCTTGCGGAAGGCCCTGGCGCTCGCTCCGCGGCACGTGAGCGCGGCGAACAGGCTGGCGTGGATGCTCGTCACCGAGGGGCGCTTCGCGGAGGCGCTCCCCATCGCGAAGCGGGCGGTCTCGCTGGCGCCCTGGAGCCCCCATGTGCTGGACACCTATGCCATGGCCTCCGCGGGCGTCGGCGCCTGCGCAGAGGCCATCCTGGCCGAGCGGCGTGCCATCGACCTGCTCCAGGAGCACCGCCAGCCCGAGCTGGAGAAGGTGCTGCGAAGCCGCCTCGCGGCGCTCGGGCGCGAGTCATGCCAGCCGCCGGAGCTGGAGCCCTGAGCAGGAGCGTGCGGAGCGGCTCGGAGAGTGTCAGCGGCCCTCCTCGGCCCCTGCACTCCAGCCCGCCCCCCTCAACAGCCCTTCCATCTCCCCCATGCTCCCTACGGCCGGGTACAGCCGGAGGTGTCGATGGCGAGCAGGCCCTCCCCGTGAGACTCGAGGATGCGATGACTCCACTCGACAAGGCGATTGCCCGGTACGGAGGTGACTCGCTCTGGCGGCGGCTGGATTGCGTGACACTCCGGATGCTCGCGCTCGGAGGGCCACTCCCGGCGATGAAGGGACTGGGCAGGACCTTCCCCACCCCAGGGCTCGTCCGGGTGTATCCGAAGCAGTTCCGCGCCGAGTTCGAGGGCCTGGGCACCTTCAGCGCGGGGCGTGTGGACGGCCAGGACGCGTACCGTCGCACCTTCGAGGGCTTTCGAAAGTACCGCCGGTGGAGCAGCGCCGATGCGGTCTACTTCTTTGGCTACGCCATCACGACCTACCTCAGCATTCCGTTCCTGCTGCGCGAGCTGAGCACCACCACCGTGGAGACCCGCGAGGGCTTCGAAATCAGCGCCCTCTTTCCGGAGCAAATCCACACACACAGCCCGCGACAGAAGTTCTATTTCGACCGCGACGGGCTGCTCCTGCGCCATGACTACAGGGCCGACGTCGTCGGCGCCTGGGCGACTGGCGCGCACTTCACGTCGGAATACAAGACGGTCAACGGGCTCCCGATTGCGACCCGGCGCAAGGTCTACGCACGCCTCGGTGGCGCCGTGACACCGATGCCCGTCCTCACAGCGCAGCTCGAGCCGCTCGACGTCTCGCTGACGGCGTAGCCCCACCATCACCGGAGGCCTGCCGGACTCTGAACCCCTGGAGCACGGCTCGGTCAGGCGGCGCGCGCCCTGCGTTGGGTCAGACATCTCCCCAGTCGTTTTCCGCAGCTCGTTTCGCGGCTCCGACCGGATCGCGCGCATCGGCTTCGGCCTGTCTGGCCGCCCAGCGCTCCGCCCTGCGGGTGACGTACGGCTTGGGATCCTCGTAGGCGGCGAAGATTCGCGCCTCCAGCTCATCGATCGTGGACACAGCCGACGCGGCCGCCGTTGGCACATATTCCAGACCGAACTCGTTCACCGTTCCGTCGCAGTACATGACGCCGTCGAGCGCTTCCGCCAGCACCTCCGCGACAAGGGTACTCACCTCCCATGCCGCAGGATCGATCGCGATAACGACCGCGGGCACGAAGCCCACCAGGCGCTCGACCTCGGCGAGGAACTCATCGTTGCCCTTGGGCAATATCTCGCAGGACTGCAGCGAGCCTTCGTCGAACCGATCCCTGAACTCGTCGTCCTCGTCGTCCTCGTCGTCCTCGTCGTCCTCGTCGTCCTCGTCCCCGTCCTCGTCGTGTTCGAGCTCGTAGACCCACGCTCCCTCGTGAGGAGGGAGCGCACGTCGACCGGCAATCACGTATTCGAAGCCCATGGGCCGGATCCTCGAACGAAGCGGCGCCCTGCGTCTATTCGAACGGACAGACGGTGGGGCCGCCGTGGCTGGCACAGACGCCACGCTGGATGCAGTAGCCGCCTTCGGGCGTGGCCCAGGCGAACATGATCATCCCGTCCAAGCAGGCCACGTACTGAGTTGGGACGGAGCAGTCGTAGGCCGGGTCGCAGTCCGGGTACTGCTGCGCGGTGACCTGTCCGGACCGCGGCGTCTCCGGTTCGTTGCTTTCCTGAGGCGCGCCGCCGCAGCCGGCGAGCAGCGAGGTGGCGCAGAGGGCGGCGAGGGACGACTTCTTCAGCGAAAGACGCATCATCGTCGTGTCTCCTGTCGGAAGGGGGACGATTGATTTTGCGTGTCCCTCCGACCTGGACGCCAGCGACGCCCGCGCTTTCCGTCATGCGTGTTGCATGTGCAATGGAGATGAGGGAGTCCGGCCACCGTTGTCGTAGCCGTCTCGCGGCACTGTTCCCTACACGGACTGGCCGCGGAGCCAGCGCTCCAGCCAGGCGCACACCAGCGAAGGTGGCCGGCCGACCGGCGGGTAGACTGGCATCAGGAAGGAACGCGGGTCACGGAGGGCAACGTGTCGGACCACTTCAACATCCTGGCCAACCGCATGGAGCCGGGGCGCGTCGTCGGGGACACGGGCGCCAATGGGCTGCACCAGCTCGCCTGCTCCATGCTGGACGGGGCCTGGTCGGATGCGCGACGGGGGACCTGCCGGGACTTCACGCTGGAGGTTGGCGCGGATGGCGCCCTCTCCGTCTTCTCCACCGGACGCTCCGCGTCCCCGGCGGAGCTGGCCGAGGCGGTGCTGGGACGCACCGGGCAGAAGTCCTCGCGGTGGATGGAATTGAAGCTGGGCTGGGACAGCATGCTGGATGATTGGGGCTGGGGCGTCAGCATGCCCGTCGCCCTCGCGCTCTCGTCCCGCTACGAGGTGGACACGTGGGACGGAGCGCGTCAGTGGCACCTGTCTGGAATCGAGGGCCGTCCCGTGGGAAAGCCCCGGGAGGTCCAGCCGGCGGAGCCGCTGCCCATCGCGGCCGAGAAGGGCATCCGCATCCGCCTCGTCCCTGACGCCACCCTCTTCGACACGACGACGTTCGACGCGAAGAAGCTCTCGCGCCGCTGCCGCGAAATGGCGTTCCTCGCTCCCGGGCTGCGCGTCCTCTTCACGGACCACCGGACGGGAGAGAGCACGCGGCTGCACTGCGCCGGAGGCATCATTGAGCGGCTCCGGGAGCTCACCGGGGACGTGCCGCTCCATCATCCCGAGCCGCTGGCCTTCGACGTCCCGTGGGACGGCTTCCGCGTCCGGTGCGCGCTCCAGTGGTGTGAAGCCGAGGGCGGCGTGTACTCGTATGTCAAATCGGTGCGCACGCGCAGGCACGGCGTGCACGTGGACGGCGTCTTCCTGGCCCTCCAGGAGGCCCTCTCGGTGCTCACGGGTGCGCAGGCCCGCGCGTTCTCCAGGACGAGTCTCGAGCGCGGGCTGCGGGCCATCATCGCCCAGGAGGGCCCCGGGACGATGACGGCGTACTGGTGGCCCACCGAGGACCGGCTCGACGTCGAAGACCTCGCGCACGCCGTGCGCGACCAGCTCCTCCCGCGGATGGTGGAGGCCCTGCGGGAGCACCCGCTGACGCCCTGGCTCATGGAGCACGGGCGGCGCCGGCCGATGCCCGCCGTCGTGGCGAGGCGTCGGCGGCGAGACTGAATCCACACCCATTCTGAGATGGGCTCTCATCTCATGAACCCACTGTCTCATCCGTGTTGACAGGTTCCGGAGTCCAAGGAGAAAACCCGAGCATGTCCGTCACCCACTCCGTCTTTCTGCGCACAGGGCGACTGCCGACCGCGGCCCAACTCAATGAGGCGCTCGGGAAGGCGAAGATCGCCCTCCGACTCGACCCCAAGTGGAACACTCGCGACGACAGTGGGTTCTGGCCGGCGACGTTCCAGGGTTACGCCGCGGGCTTCGAATGGCTGGTCGAGTCGATTGCTGATGCGGAGCTGGAGGCGAAGGTCCGCAAGCGCGTGGCGAAGCAGGAGCTCGTCGTTTCACTCGTGACGAGAACCGACCCGAATCAGCTCGCGAGTGCGGTGGCCGTGTGGGGTGTGCTCGCTTCGCTCACCGACGGCATTGCGTACGGCGACGAGTCTGGCGATTTCTTCGGGCCAGAGCAGGCTTTGAAGCTGGCGCAAGAGCAGGTCGCCCAACCTCCGCCGAAAGAAAATCCCGCGACACGCATCTCGTACCCACGGACGCTCGATGAGCGGTTGGCGGTGACCGAGGCACGGCGGACTTCGCACAGCCTGTCACTCGACGATGCGCAGCGCCGCTACGTGGTGTTCCTCGACACGAAGTCGATTCCGTCACCGTCGGTTTTCGTCATCACCCGGCGCCTCGAACGTCCAGGGGGAGACTTCAGCGTGCTGGAGCTCGAGGTGAATCAACGACTCATTCACTTCTCGCCGAAAGGGCGTGTCCTGGCTCCGGAATATGTACCCGACTACGCGCCGCTCGCACGGAAGCTCGGTGACACGGAATCCATCTGGCTCGCGCTGCGAAGTGGAGGCCCCATCAGTGCGGCCGCGCTGGCGGCCTTCATTGGAGATGACTCCGCGGCCGTGGCACGACGCCAGCTTGCGATCATCACGCTCGGGCTCATGGGTGGTGAGGCATCGGGAGCGCTGGATGCGCTGCGCGCGATGAAGACGCACCCAGCGATGGGGGCGGACGCAACGCGAGCAATCGAACGCATTGAGGCGCGCTGAAGAACGGCTCGGCGTCACTGTGGCCGGGTGCAGCCGGCGGTGTCGATGGCGAGCAGGCCCTCCGCTTGAGGCTCGAGTTGGAACCTGCCGACCCCGCGAGCAGTCTCGTGGTACGCGGAGCAGACCGCGTACCTCCTCACGAGGCACTTCATGGAACCAGGCCACCTGAATCCGGCAAGTCTGCCCTCCGGGACGCATATCGGGCCGTGGCGTGTGGTGGAGCCGCACGGCCGGGGCGCCTACGGAGTCGTCTATCGCGCCGTGGGGCCGGGGGAGGCGGCGGGCTTCGTGGCCCTCAAGCTGGCCCTGTACCCCGGGGATGCGCGCTTCGCGCGGGAAGCCGAGCTGCTCTCCCGTCTCCACCACCCCGCCGTCCCCCGCCTGCTGGACCACGGCCAATGGCAAGGCCGAGAGGGAGCATCCTACGCCTGGCTGGTCATGGAGCTGGTCGAGGGCGCAACGCTCTATGACTGGGCGCGAGCGCAGCGTCCTTCTTCACGGCAGGTGCTTCAGGTCCTCGCGCGGCTGGCTCGGGCCCTGGAGGCCACCCATGCGGCGGGAGGTCTCCACCGTGATGTGAAGGGCGAAAACGTGCGCGTCCGGCGCGCGGACGGCCAGCCCTTCCTCATGGACTTCGGCTCCGGACACCACCTGGGCGCCGCCACGCTGACGTGGCAGCCGTTTCCTCCCGGTACCTCGGCCTACCGCGCGCCCGAGGCCTGGCGTTTCGCCCTCCGCTCCCGCAGGCCCCCGGCCGTTCCGTATGCGCCAGGGCCCACCGATGACGTCTTCGCCCTGGGCGTCACCGCCTTCCGGCTGATTACCGGGAAGTACCCTCCTTCGACCCACCCGGATGACAAGGACGCCTGGCTCTGGCGCACGGAAGCGCGGAGCGCCTGGCTCCCGCGAGTGTGCAATGTCCGCTGCGCCGAGGAGCTGAGCGCCCAGGTGTCGCGGATGCTCTCGCCCGACCCCGAAGCGCGGGGGAGTGCGCGCGACGTGGCGGAAGCGCTGGAGCAGGCCGCATGGAAGGCGGGGCCCGAGGCGGATGCGCCCCTCTTCACGGGAGACGAGCCCCGGCCCGCGGGACTCTTCCCTCCTCTCCAGCGCGTCACCGTGCGGCCACCTCCTCGCGCGGCGAGGCGGTACGGGTTCACCGCCGCGAGACTGGGAGGCGCACTGGCACTGTGCGCCGCAGGACTGCTGAGCGCCCTGGCCGCCGAGACGCCCGTGACAAGGCTGCTCGCGGAGGAGGACGCCTCGAAGGATGGAGGCACCGTGGCGGTGGGAGACTCCGCCCTGACAGCCCCAGAAGCGCCTGAGGGAGCGCCCTCCGTGTGGTCGGCGGTTTCCGAGAACCTGCCCCCCAGCCCCGTACCCGGGCAGCGCCGCCCGGATGCCAAGGGCCGCTGTCTCGGCAGGCAGCAGGTGGCCATCAATGGCGGCTGCTGGAGGAAGCTGTCAATCACAGACATGAACGACTGTGACGACGGCGCCTATGTGTACCGGGGCGCGTGCTACGTGCCCGCCTACGGGCCCCCGCGTCCCGCCACTTCGGGTCCCACACACCGCGCGGACGGCGGATAGCCACACAGCTCGAGCACGAGGAGGGCCCGGCATGCGGGCCGCTGCTCCATCCATCCAACTTCGACCGGCGACCGCGGGAGGGCCCGTGCCATGGGCGCCCCATTTCTTCGTCATGGTGCTGTCATGCTGCACAGGAGAAGCCGTGCCTCGCGCATCATTTCCGCGCGGACCGGCTCTCCAAGGCTGGAACCCGTCTTCCAACAGGACAGACCGATGCGACTTCCGAAGCAATCATTGCTGCGTCCCGTGGTGGTGATGGTGGCGACGCTCGCCTTGCTCGTGGCGGCGCCAGCGCGGGCGGCGGACGCTCCACGCGCACAGGCGCCAGCCGGGCTGCCGGGCACACCCGCGGGACGGCAGGCCGCGGCGCTGCTCCAGGTGTTCAACGAGGGCGACGGCCCCAAGATGCTCGCCTTCATCCAGGAGCACTACGCGAAGGCGGCCCTGACCCAGCGCCCCGCCGACCAGCACCTTGGCACGTACGGCGAGCTGTGGATGAACACGGAAGGACTGCCCCTCCAGAAGGTGGAGTCGTCGCGCGAGCGCACGGTCATCCTGGTGGCGAAGGACAAGCTGGCCGGTGAATCGGTGCGGCTGCAGGTCGATGTCGAGGCGAAGGCGCCGCACGGCATCACCGCCGTGAAGCTCCAGCCCATCGCGGGCGACAGCGGCCGTCCGCTGAGCGACGAGGAGGTGGCCAGGGCCACGCAGGCCTACGTCGAGAAGCTGGCCGCGGCGGAGGCCTTCTCTGGGACGGTGCTGATCGCGCGGGAGGACAAGCTCATCTACCAAGGGGCGTTTGGCCTGGCGAGCCGAGGCTTTCAGGTGCCCAACCGGCTGGACACGAAGTTCAACCTCGGCTCGATGAACAAGATGTTCACCGCCATTGCCATCGCGCAGCTGGTCGAGGCCGGAAAGCTGTCGTTCCAGGACACGGTGGGGAAGGTGCTGCCGGACTACCCGAACAAGACTGTCGCCGAGAAGGTGACCGTCCATCAGCTCCTCACCCACACGTCCGGGCTCGGCAGCTTCTTCAATGACAAGTACGCCGCGACGGACAAGAGCCGCCTGCGCGAACCCAAGGACTTCCTCCCGTTGTTCATGGATGAGCCCCCCAAGTTCGAGCCAGGGGCGCGCTACAGCTACAGCAACTCCGGCTTCCTCTTGCTGGGGTTGCTCATCGAGAAGGCCTCTGGACAGAGCTACTTCGACTATGTGCGCGAGCACATCTACAAGCCCGCCGGCATGACGAACTCGGACTGCTACGAGCTCGACCGCGATCCGCCAAACCTCGCCGTGGGATACACGAGCCAGGGCCCGGGTGAGCAGGAGAGCCGCAAGCGGGACTGGAACAACCTCTACCTCCACATGGTCAAGGGAGGCCCGGCCGGAGGCGGGTACTCGACGGTCGAAGACCTGTGGCGCTTTTCCCAGGCGCTCCAGGCGAACAAGCTGCTTGGCGCCAAGACCACGCAGCTCGTGACCACGGGCAAGGTGCAGCATCGTCCCGAGGACAAGGACACCAGGTATGCTTACGGCTTCTTCGAGGAGCAGCTCCAGGGAGCCCGCATCATCGGCCACGGAGGCGGCTTCCCGGGCATCAACAGCAAGCTCGATATCTACCTGGGCAAGGGCTACACCGTCGCGGTGATGTCGAACCAAGACCCGCCGTCCGCCGAGCGCGTGGCCCAGCGGATCCGCACGCTGCTCCTGCGGTGAGCCGCCTCCGGCCCGCCGCTCCTATTCCTGTCACCGCGGAGCTTCAGCGTCCGCGGGCCTGGGGGCCCTGCTCCTCGTAGGGCTGCACGACGACGAAGCCGTCACCCTCGAAGTGCATCTGGAACGCCTCGCCGCTTCCTCGGCCCACCAGCGTCCTGAGGTTGATGTCTGTCTTCAGCTCGGGCTCCAGGTTGCCGGACCAGGCCACGGTGGCGTTGGGGTCCGTCACCACGGGCTTGCCCGGCCTGACGCGCAGGGTGAGCGGCTGGCCATGGCTGGTGACGGCCACCATCCCCGTCCCTTCCAGGCGCACGTTGAAGAGGCCACCGGCCATCATCGCCCCCACGCGGCGCATCATCCGGATGTCCCACTGGATGGTGTCCTCGAAGGCGAGCAAATCGTTGCCGTTGACGCTCACCGCCTCGCCTTGCAGTCCGAGGATGGAGATGGTCTTGCCGGAGTCGGCCAGGTACACGCGCCCCACGCCTTCCGCCTTGGTGAGATTGGTTCCCTCGCCGGTGAAGGAGCGCTTGAACCAGCGCCAGAAGCCGTGCTCGAAGGCGCCCTCGCGCCGGAACTTCACGCCGCCCTGATAGGCCACCATGGACCCCGTCTTGGTCCACACCCGCCCGCGCAGGTTGACCTCGAGCATGTACTTGGACTCCAGCTCGAAGACGCCCTGGTTCTGGTCCTTCTGCGCGGTCTCCTGCACGAACTGCTCGAGCGAGTAGCGGCTCATCGTTCTCCCTGGGGTGGAGCCACCATTACGCCCGAGCACCGTCGGGATTGCGAGTCCCTCACAGGGGGCGCTCTTGCCGTGCATGCCGCGTCCCTTCATCGTTGGCACCTCCATGCGCCAGGCTCACTGTCCTCACGCGTCCTTCCGCTGCCTTCCACTCACGGGCCTCGTCCTCCTCCTGCTCGTCGGATGCCGAGGCGGCGCGAGTGGGGCCCAGGCACCCACGGCCGACACCGCTGCTGACGCAGGCGCGCCGCAAGCCGTTGCCCCTGGCGCGTCCGCCACCGAGCCGGGTGCGCCTCCCTCGGCCCGGACGCGCGCCGACCTGGCGCGGACGCGCTGGAGGGAAGCGGCCGCCGCCCGTCGCGAGGGACACCTCGAGAAGGCCCACGCGCTCGCGGCGGAGGCGCAGGCCGCATGGCCGACCCAGGCTGCCTACGCCTACGGGCTCGCCGCGCTGTCGGCCCGCCTTGGCGACGCGACCGCCACCGCGCGCTGGCTCGACGTGAGTGCCGACCTCGGGCTGGGCGTCGACCTCACGCGTGATGACAGCTTCGCCAAGGTCCTCGACTCCGCCCCCGTCCGCGCCGCCGCCGAGCGGCTGGCCCGGAACCTGGAGCCGCTGGCACACAGCCGCGTGGCGTTCCGGCTCGACGAGGCGGACTTCTTCCCCGAGGGCATCGCCTGCGATGCACGGGGGGAGGCGTGCTACGTGACCAGCGTGAGGCACCGCAAGGTGGTGCGCGTCGGGCGCGACGGGCGGGCCACGCAAGTCGTGCCCCCGGGCCAGGACGGAGTGCTGGCGGCGCTCGCCGTGGCCGTGTCGCGCGACGGGCGCACGCTGTGGGTGACGTCGGCCGCCATTCCCCAGATGCAGGGCTTCGCCAAGGCGGATGAGAACCTCGCCTGGGTTCACGCCTTCGACCTCCCGTCAGGCCGGCTCCAGCGGCGCCTTGGCTTCCCCGCCGGAGCGGGGCCGCATGCGCCAGGAGACATCCAGGTCACCTCGAATGGAGAGGTGTTCGTCTCCGACAGCCAGCAGCCCGTGCTCTACCGGGTGCCTGTGACTGGCGACACGCTGGAGGTCTTCGCGAGCGACCCGCTGTTCCGGTCGCCGCAAGGGATGGCGGAGAGCGCGGACGGCCGCAGGCTCTACGTGGCCGACTACTCCCACGGCATCCTGGCCGTGGACAGGGCGAGCCGGAAGGTCTCGGAGGTCACGCCGCCCGCCGGAGGCGCCACGGTGCTCGGAATCGACGGGCTCGCGCGTCACGGCGACACGCTCATCGGAATCCAGAACGGGCTCCAGCCCGCCCGCGTCATCCGCATGCGGCTCGACGAGGACCCGCTGCGAATCCGGGCCGTGGAGCTGCTGGACCGTCACCTCCCGGAGGCGGACCAGCCCACCGTCGGCGCGGTGGTCGGCGATGAGCTGCGCTATGTCGCCAACAGCCAGTGGGAGCACTACGACGACGAGGGTCGGCTTCGCGACGGCGCTGCCCTGGCACCGCCGCTCATCCTCCGGCTCCCGCTGGGTGGAGCATCCCAGTAGGTGCTGGGCGCCAGGCAGCAATTGCCCATACGTCCACAACGCCCCCCGCCGCACAGCGGACAGGGCCCAGGACAGGCGTGTGCCCCACGCGGGTTGCACGCCCGCCAGACCACCGCTCACGATCCTCGAACGCTGGATGCCGCCCCCGGCCCCTCAAAGGACCGGGGTGGCCATCGCGAACCGACGCATTCTCAGAGAATGTGATCGCTGGTGCTGCTCGCTCCTCGCGCTGGGCTCGCGAGCGTTTCTCGCCGCGAGCTCAGTGAGCAGCATCGCAACCGGGCTACTCGTTGGTGCATGGGAGGTAGGCCAGCATGCAGTAGTTCCGCGTCAGCTGCCCGTCCGGGCTCATGATGCCCGGGCAGCAGCGTCCACCTGACGGACAGGGACTATCGACAACGTTGCAAAAGGGACGGCATCCCGGAGCGTACTGGTAGTCAGCGTAGACGCAGACGCCACCGGGGCAACTCGACCCTTGAGGCGCGCCCAGGTTGCATTCGTTGATGGCATCCTCTCGTGTGGTGAGTGGGGACGACTCCTCCTCGGGCATCGAAGTGCCGCCACATCCACTCAGCAACCCCACTGCGCCACACAGCACGCCGATGACCAGCATCACTCGCATGCGCTCTCCTGGGAGACCCCTCGCAATCGAAGGGCGTCCAGCCTATATCAGACTTCGTGATTTCTGGACATCTGGTCTGCCGTTGATGTCGTCCTCGCCCGGTCCGACGAGCACGCTCCCGCAGGCCGCTACGTCGCGTCCGCACCTGAAGTGAACGGCATTGCGTCAGGCTTGCTTGTCCTCGGTAATCCGCACGTGGGCATCGGTCAGATGATAGCCGTGCGTTTCGATGTCATTCAAACACTCGTCGGCGTTCACCCCCGGCGTCACGTTCCCCTTCGTCATCTCGACAACTTTGAAAGGGGTCCATGGCGCGTAGCGGGAAGGAAGGTTTGTTCCTGCCTCATCCCGAGTGAAACCGAAGACGCGTCCCGGACCTCTGAAGATATGAACTTGCATCGATTTCTCCCTGGGTTGCGCTGAGCATAGATTGGAAGTGCCGGTGTCTCCATGACTTCATCGTCGGCACCCTCGTCGTAAAGTCCCATCCGTGACAAGCAAACCCTCCGACCTCACCTGACGCCCCCCGGTACCCGACCGGCCAGGAGCTCCTTTCCGGGTGACAATGCGGTGACGTACTTTCCGTCCGGGGCCCGCGCGCTTGAGTGGTGACGAGCCTTTCGAGTCAGTGGAACGTCGAGCACGAGCGGGAGGGAGCGGGACATGGCTGACGCAAGGGGGAAGCCAGATTGGCAGACGCGGCTGCGGACCCCCAATCAGAGACGACTGGGGCATGGTGTCCTTCTGCTCGTCTGGTGCGCCATTGGCGTCGCGGGCGCGAAGGTCATGATGGATGTGCTCGTCGCGGTGCTCCAGGTGCTCGTGGACCCCGTGCCCATGGGGAGCCGGCAATCGATGACGAATGTCCCGGCCGTGGGGCTGGTGCTCGGTGGACTGCTGCTGGCCGCCGTGCTGACGGGCTGGATGTGGGTGGGTTTCCGCTTCGCGTGGTTCCTGCTGCGCTCGGTCCTGGGCGAGGACCAGCTCGCGATGGACTCGAAAAGCGTGACGTGGCGACGGTGGCGGGTCCCCTGGAGCCAGGTGCACTCCCTGCCGTACTCCGACGTGGCGGCGTTTCCCGAAAGAGTGGGGGACGTCATGGCGCTGCTGCACACCGGGAGGACCGTCGTGCTGGCGTCGCTGGGAACAGTGTCGGAGCTCGAGGAGCTGCGGGAGCGACTGCGTGGACGCTCCGAGCTGGGCGGCACGCCCGCGGTGCTCTCGGATTGCGTCCCGAAGGACCGCGAAGCGGTGTCGGTTCCCGGGGGAGGGGTGGCGCTTCGCCTCCGCCGGGGCGACCCGAGCGATCGCGCCTGGGTGCTGGGCGGCGTGGCGCTCCTGCTCGGGGTGTCAGCGGCCGTCGTGATGTGGCGACAGGGCATCGACGGAGCCAGTGTGGAGGGACCGCTGCTGGCGGTGGCCCTGGCGGGGCTCGCGGGCTGGGTGGGCCTGAAGGCGTGGCCTTCCTTCCAGTCGCGGTGGGAGTGGCAGGTCCGGCCGCGAGTCCTCGACAGGGTCCGGTACCGGATTGGACGTCCCGAGCGTGTGAGCCACCGCGCGAAGTCGCTCGAGGTGCGGAAGGACGAGTCCGAGGATTCTGGGGAGTCGTTCTCCTTGTGGCTGCACACGTCCACGGGCCCCGTGAGGCTGGAGAAAGACTGGTTGCAGCCGGAGCTCATCGACCACCTGGGGCAGTGGCTCGCTCATCGCCTCGAGGTCCCCCTGAATCGACGCGCCATCTCGGACATCCGGCCGAGGAGCAAGTCCTCGCGGCGGCGCCGCACGGGGTGAGGCGGGTCGTGGGCACGCCACGGTGGCGGGAATATCGCGCGCCCCCTTCGTTCTCGATTCGCAGGGGCACATCGAGAACACGGCGCCGAGGCACAGCCTCGAAGCGCGGGGGAATGCTCACATGAAGCTCAGGACTCACACGCGACACCACGGAAGTCGGACGGCGGCAATTGGCGCGGCGGCGCTGGCAATGCTGCTGGGCGGCTGCGGACCGGAGCTGGCCGAGCCCGGCCAGGACCCGGACCACCTCGGCTCCACCGCAGAGCACACCACGGCCTCCTTCGAGGCCTGGCGCGCGAAGCACGTCGTCCCCACTGGAGACGGCCAGTTCCTGGTCGAGGGTGACATGCGCATGCCCGACCTGGCGGCGGTGCGCCAGTACTGGCAGGACTTCACCGAGAACCCCAACGCGCTCTCCGTCTTCCGCGTGGGGGGAGCCGACGCGGCGTGGAACCGGACCGACCGCGGGAACATCACCTACTGCATCCGACCGAGCGACTTCGGCACCGAGTACGACCGCGTGGTCGACTTCATGCAGCGCGCCGCCTCGGGCTGGGAGGCCGCCGCCAACGTGCGCTTCGTGCACGTCGTGGCGGAGGACTCGAGCACCTGCAACCGCAGCAACACCCGCGTCAAATACAACGTCGAGCGCAACTTCGCCTTCACGGGCCTCTCGGCCGGCATGGGCTTCCCCACGTACTCCCGGCCCACCCGGTACCTGGAGCTCGGCCCCACCCACGAATGGACCGATGCGGAGTTCATTGCCGTACTGACCCACGAGTTCGGCCATGCGCTGGGCTTCGTGCACGAGCACGACACCGCGTCGGGCTGCGGCATGGTGACCACCGGCAGCTACCGTCCCCTCACCTGCTACGACGGCCGCGGCGCGATGCACTACCCGTCCGAAGGAGGGTGGCTCGACCCATCCCGCACGCTGAACTTCATCTCGCAGTGGGACGTGGAAGGCGCGCAGTCCCTCTATGAAGCGCCCACCAACGTGCTCGCCACCTCCAGCGGCACGGTGTTCGCCCGCCAGCGCTCGACGGGCAACCTCTACCGGCGCGACGCCAGCGCATGGACGCTGGTGGGCAACCCGGGCCAGGCCTTCGTCGCGGTGGGCAACACGCTCTACGGGCAGGCTCCGGGCCGCGGCGCGCCGGTGAAGTTCGTGGGCACCGGGTGGGTCACCATCGGCGGCCCGGCCGGGCAGATTTTCGCGTGCGCCGGCGCCCTCTGCGGCACCGACCCGACCACCGGCAACGTCGTCCGCTACAACGCCACCACGGGCGTGTGGACGACCATCGGCGGGCCCGGCTCCCGCTTCGCCGCGACCACCACCGAGGTGTTCGGCATCGGCCTCTGGCAGGACGACTACGTCGCGCGCTGGAGCGGCTCGGGCACCGGCTGGTCCATCGTCGGTGGGGGCGCCAGTGAGCTCATCGGCGGTGGCACGAGCATGTACCGGCTCACCAACGTCAAGAACGCCATCCAGCGCTACGACGGCGGCTCGACGTGGACCACCATCGGCGGGACGGGCAGGAGCTATGTCGCGACCGGCGCCAACGTCTACGGGCTGCGGCCGGATGGCTCGTGGGTCATGAAGTACGCGGGCACGCAGTGGAACTCCATCCACGGGCCGGCAACGCGAATCTTCGGCTCGAACGGCTTCCTCTTCGCGACCAACCCCGACGACACCATCGAGCGCTACGAGCCCGCCACCAACACCTGGACGAACCTCGGCAAGCCCTGAGCGTCCTTCCGTCGCCTCGGACATGGTAGGCGGAGGTTCCGTACTCCCCATCTACCCAGGAACAACCATGTCCGAGGAAGACCGGCAGCGGTGGAACACGCGCTACCGCGAGCCGCAGGAAGCCCGGGAGCCCTCCGCCTTCCTGCGCTCGCTCGCGGACCTGCTTCCCGTCACGGGCCGTGCGCTCGACGTGGCGGGAGGCACCGGACGGGAGGCCCTGTGGCTCGCGAGGCGGGGCCTGGACGTCACCCTGCTGGACATCTCGGAGGTGGCGCTGGAGCGGGCCTCCGAGGATGCACGGGCAGCGGGCGTGGGCCTGCGGACGCAGCGTCTGGACGTGGAGGTGGAGCCGCTCCCGCCCGGACCTTTCGATGTCGTGCTCTGCCTGAACTTCCTCTGGCGGCCGCTGTTCGCCGGCTTCCCGAAGGTGCTGGCGCCTGGCGGGCTGCTCGTCTTCGCACAGCCCACCCGGAGCAACCTCCAGCGGCATGCGCATCCCTCCGCCCGCTTCCTGTTGGAGGACGGTGAGCTGCCCGGGCTGCTCCACGGGCTGACGTGCGTCTCGTACACCGAGGGCTGGACCGAAGAAGGGCGTCACGAGGCCCGACTGGTGGCGAGAGCCTGAGGCGGGTGGCGTCACTCCCGGGCACCTCCCGTATACTGGGCGCATGGAAGAGACTCACCGCGCGAGCGCCGAGTTGATTCAATCCCTGCTCATGAACGCGCAGGTGTCCCCGGCAGGCTTCCGCTCGGCCCTCCTCGGTGTTCCTCCCCTGGAGCGGGATGCGTGGGTGAATCAGGTCTTCGGCCTCGACGCGCTTCCCGATGATGGACCCGAGCTGCCACCGGGCTGTGTTCCCTACCTGCCCTGCCCTGTCGATGCGTTGCTCCGACTGGTGGAGTTCGCGGGCGTCCAGGCATCAGACGTCTTCGTCGATGTTGGCGCCGGCCTGGGCCGGGCCGCCGCGCTCGTACACCTCCTGACGGGAGCCTCGGCGATTGGGCTCGAGATTCAGCCCGGGCTCGTCCTCGCGGCACGTGAGCTCACCCGGCGCTTGAACCTCTCGCGCGTCTCGTTCGTCCAGGGCGATGCGGCCTCACTCGCCGGCCACATGGTCATCGGCTCGGTCTTCTTCTTGTATTGCCCCTTCAACGGAGAGCGACTGGCCAAGGTCATGGCCGACCTGGAGCCCATCGCGCGCACGCGAGAGATTCTCGTCTGCACGGTGGACCTCCCCCTCCCGCCGTGTCCGTGGCTCACGCTCGTGTCACCGCCGTCGGAGGACCTCGCGGTGTATCGGGGCACGCCGCTAGGGCTGCCCGAGGGCTGGCCGAGCTGGGGGACACGACGAAGCCTGTCGTCACCTCGCGAGCCCAGGTAGCGATCCTTTGCCCGCCACGCGGAGTCAGGCGGGCTCGAGGCCGCTCCGACGAGGACTCGGAGCGGCCGGGCAACATCAGGCCGCGGGCCCGCGTTGCGGAATCAGAGTGGCGAGCAGGCGGAACAGACGGGCTTGATGAGCTTCCAGCTCCCGCACGTCGTCGGGCCGTCGCCGCTGCGGGGCTGCTGGCAGCACCGCTCGTAGTACGTGCCCGGGAGCCCGAAGCCTCCGCCCGCAACAGTGGCGCAGTTGCCACAGGCCGCGGCCCAGTCCGTCTTGGACTGGATGAAGCCCACCACGGTGGTGGAGCTGGTGCACGAAGGCGTCGAGCCGATGCTCTGCTCGACTTCATCCACCGTCGAAGGCGTCTGTTCCTGGGTCTCCGCCGGACCACAGGCCGAGAGCGCCAACACGAAGCACGAAGCCGACACCCAGCGAATCAACTTCCGAGGCATGACAGGTCTCCTTGAGATTGGGTCAGCCGGTCCCTGGACCGAAGGTCATCCAGGTGCCGGAATCTCCCACCATACCGAAAGAGCGGTTCCACCACCCGACGCCGCTCCGGGGTCAAGGCAGGCCGAGCAGCCGCGCATGGGCGTCTTTCGACATACTGCCCACCTTGACCGAGCGCGAAGCGCCGTGCGTCACCTTGTGGCCACGGACCGTTCCGGAAGAAAGTGGGCGCATGCTGACGGGCGGTGAGCCCTCGGCCCCACCTTTGACCGGGAGCACCGATGCCCGTCGTGGAATCCCGCATCGACACCGTGACGCTCTACCAGCAGGGCGCGCGGGTGACGCGGCTGCTGACGCTGGACTGCCCCGAGGGCCGCGCGCCCGGGGAGCTCGAAATCCCCCGGCTGCCGCTGGCGCTGTTCGACCCCACGGTGCGCGTGCGGGTGCTGTCCACCGGCGGCGACGGCGCGGACGTCACGGCCACGAACGTGCGCGTGGGCCTGTGGCTGCCGCCCCGCGAGGCGCCCCTGGAGACGGTGGACCAGGCCGCGCTTCGCACGCTGCGGCAGCAGGTGCGCACGGTGGAGAGCCACATCCGCCAGCGCCAGTGGGAGCTGAACGTCTTCGGTGGCATCACCGTGCCCCCGCGCCCGAAGCCCGAGGAGGGCAAGCCCCCTCCGGCCTCGCCGCTGGGCGCGCGCATGGCGCTGGAGCAGTTCACCCATGACGGGGCGCAGGCCCGGCTCGCGGAGATGCGCGCCCTGGGCGAGCAGCTCCGCACGCTGCGCGAGGAAGTGGCCGTCCTCGAGCAGCGGCTGGCCCTGGCCTCCACCGCGCGGCAGGTGACGGCCCAGGACCTCTACAAGTCCGTGCACGTGAAGCTGCGCTACCAGGGCGCCGCGCTCTCCCGCGCGAGCCTCTCCGTGGAGTACTTCGTCCCCGGCGCGCGCTGGGCCCCCAGCTACCAGTGCCGCCTGACGCGGGACTGCCGGCAGATGGAGCTGGTGATGCGCGCCCTCATCGGCCAGCACTCGGGCGAGGACTGGAGCGGGGTGAAGCTGGTGCTCTCCACCGCCGCCCCGCTGAGCTGGACGGAGCTGCCGGAGCTGTCCTCCATCCGCATCGGCCGCGCGCAGCCCCCGCCCCCCGCGCGCGCGGGCTTCCGGCCGCCGCCGCAGGGCGCCGCCTCGCTCTTCTCCGACTTCGACCGGGACCAGCAGGCGCTGCTGCGCGCGCTGCCCACGCCCTCGCCCTTCCCGCTTCCCACCCTCAATTCGCCCATGGACCTGGAGAGCCTGGAGCCCCCCGTCCCGTCGGACCCGGACGTCTTCATGAGCGAGGTCATGGCCGACGAAGGGGGCGTGGAGCGGCTCGCCGCCCCGTCGATGAAGGCCTTCGCGGAGCGGGACGCGGAGATGGAGGAGATGGCCGAGGAGCCCATGGCGGTGGCCGCCGGCCCCATGGCCCCTCCTCCTCCCGCGCCCAGCAGGTCCATGATGCCCGCATCCGCCGGGGCACCCGCGCGCCGCAAGGAGATGTCCAAGAAGATGGACCGGGGCGGGCCCGCCTCGGGGGGTTATGGCGCCGGGCCCACGCAGGCCGGCCTGGAGGCGGTGGTCTTCACGCACCTGCGGCTCGCCCCCGCATCGGACGGGGCGCACCGCAACCGGCTCCAGCCCATGGACGCGCGGCGCTTCTACCTGGAGACGCTGGCGCGCTTCCAGGTGGAGGTGACGTTCGACGTCATGGCGGCGGTGGCCGGGGCGGAGGCACGCGCCCAGGGCATGGCCTCCACGCCGCTGCCCGGCGGCACCGCCGACGTGCGGAACGCCTCCAGCCGCTTCGACTTCAGCTACACGGCCGAGGCCACCGTGGACGTCCCCTCGGACGGCGTCTTCCACTCCGTGGCGCTGGGTGCGCGCACCGGTGACGCCAGCGTCCTCTACGTGGCCGTGCCCCGGGAGGACTCGAACGTCTACCGTCAGGCCGAGGTGAACAACCCGCTGCCCGCCCCCATGCTGGCCGGCCCCGCCGAGGTGTACGTGGGCGGCGAGTACGTGCTGTCCACCACCCTGCCCACCGTGGCCCCGCGCGGCAACTTCAAGCTGGGCCTGGGCGTGGAGCAGGCCATCCGCTGCGCGCGCAACACCCGCTACCGCGAGCAGCGCAGCGGCTCCAAAATCGTGGCGACGACGGAGCTGTGGCACGACCTCACCATCGACCTGGCCAACAACCTGGACCGGGACATCACCTGCGAGGTCCGCGAGCGCATTCCCCAGCCCGCGCCCGACGCGGAGGTGGTGGTGGAAGAGGGCACCGTCACCCCCGCGTGGGAGCCCTACACGCAGCAGGAGCGCGGCGCCAAGGCGCTGGAGGGCGGGCGGCGCTGGCGCCTCACCGTGCCGGCCAACCAGACGCAGCAGCTCTCCGCGCAGTACGTGGTGAAGCTGTACGCCAACAACGAGCTCGAGGGCGGCAACCGCCGCGAGGCCTGACATGAGCACCGAGATTCAGACCCAGGGCGTGGAGCGTCAGGAACCCCCGCTGCCCACCGGGGCCACGCGGCTGGACGCGCCGGTGCGCGGCGTGACGTTGCTGGAGGACCGCGCGCAGGTGACGCGCCAGGGCACCGTGCGCGTGCGCGCCGGGCAGAACCGTGTCGTGCTCCCGGGCATCGCGCCCGTGCTGCAGGACGTGTCCCTGCGCGCCGAGGTGCTCTCCGGCCCCGCACGGGTGGCGGACGCCCGCCTCCGCCGGGCCCTTCGCATCCGCACCGCGGACAAGCCCGAGGCGGCCCGCCTCCTGGAGGAGCGGCTGCGCGCGCTTCAGCGCGAGTACGGGCAGGTGCTCGAGGACCAGGTGCGCGGCAGGCTCCGCTTCGAGCGCGTGGGCAACATGCTGGAGTTGGGCGCCGGCGAAATCCCCGAGGACGCCGGCTGGGGCATGGGCACCGCGGCCCAGTGGCAGGACACCTTCGAGTCGATGTTCCGCAGGGCGCGCCAGCTGCGCGAGGACGCACTCCAGGCCAGCTTCACGATGGAGCGGCTGTCGGAGGAGCTGACCGCGGTGGCGCGCCAGCGGCAGGCGATGGACCGCGTGGACCACCAGGTGGTGTCCTGGCTGGAGGCGGACCTGCTGGCCACCGCCGACGGCGAGGTGGAGGTCCGCATCGACTACGTGGTGCCCAATGCCATGTGGCGGCCGCTGCACACGGCACGGCTGGTGGAGGGCGGGCAGGTGCGCTTCACCGCGTCCGCGGCGGTGTGGCAGGACACGGGTGAGGACTGGAAGGACGTGGACCTCCAGTTCTCCACGGCGCGCTCCTCGCTGGGAATCGAGCCGCCGCTGCTGGGCGACGACCTGCTCACGGTGAAGAAGAAGAACGAGACGGTGCTGGTGCAGGCGCGGCAGGTGGCGGTGCAGAAGGCCGGCCTGGGCAGCGCTCCCGCGAAGGGCTCCGCGCCGGCCACCGTGGACCTGCCGGGCGTGGACGACGGCGGCGAGACGCGAAATCTGAAAGCGCCCGGGAAGAACACCGTGCCCTCGGACGGGCGGCCCAACGTGGTGCCGCTGTTCACCTTCGAGGACGCGGCCCGCTCGGAGCTGGTGGCCTTCCCGGAGCTGGAGTCCAAGGCGTTCCTGCGAGCGGTGGCGCGCAATACCTCCGTCAGTCCGGTGCTGGCGGGCCCGGTGGAGCTGCTGCGCGACAACGGCTTCGTGGGCTGGACGCAGACGCTGTTCGTGGCGCCGCAGGAGAAGTTCGAGCTGAGCTTCGGCCCGGACGACGCCATCCGCATCCAGCGCGAGGACAAGAAGCACCGCGAGGAGGTGGACGCGGTGAGCAAGTGGACCGAGCACACCCTGCACCGGCTCATCTACCTGTCCAACCTGTCCGGCGAAGCACGCACCGTCACCGTCACCGAGCGCATCCCCGTGGCGGAAATCGAGCACGTGAAGGTGGAGCTGGACACGAAGAAGACCACCGGCGGGCCCGTGCTCGATGAGAACGGCTTCGTCACGTGGAAGGTGGAGCTGCCCGCCAACGGACACACCACGCTCCACCTCTGGTTCAAGATGTCGATGGCGCCGGGGGTGCAGATTTCCTGAGCGGCCGGATACGGGAAACCCCCGACGCCAGGACGTCCAGGCGCACTCGTACACGCGGCAGGCAACCTTGTGCGCCTTCTCGAGACAATACCTGGGTGGAGTGATGCGAAGAGGAGCGGACCCGTGGGCGTTCACCGTGCAGGTACCCAGCCGTCCGCGACGCAGAATGCCGCCTCGAGCAAGGGCGGCGCGAAGGGCCGCGACTGGCTGAACATCCCCCACATCAATCAGCTCCGCCCGGACGGCGCCAACGAGGGCTACGTCAACGGAGCCTCCTTCTGCGGCCCCGCCGTGGTGGCGATGCTCGCCCGGGGGGCCAACAGGTATCCCGGTCTGAGTGATGCCCGGCTCATCCAGGAGCTCTCCGAGGGCCTGGTGTCCCGGAACGGGACGTCGCCCCAGGACCTGACGAAGATGCTGGAGCGCGTCAACCTCCCCCTGGGCGGCCCGGCGCTGTCCGGTTCCTACTCGGACACCCAGTTGCAACAGCACCTGCGTCAGGGCCACAAGCTCATTGCCCAGGTGGAGTCGGTCAACGCGAAGACGGGGGAGCGGAGCGCGCACTACATCGTGGTGCGCGGGATGACGCCCGACGGCAAGTACCGCATCTCGAATCCGATGGCCAACGGGCCCCAGGTGCTGTCTCCCAACCGGCTCCGTGGCCTCGTGAACCGGGCGCCGCCAGATGGAGGGATGCTCATCCCCGTGGCCCAGCCCCGCAACATCCCCAAGGGCACCGGCGCCGTCACACCCAAGCCCGCGCGGCTGGACACGCCGGGACGGAACGACGGCCCCATGGGCATCATGGCCCGCCGTGAGGCGCGCAACGACTTCAAGCTCGGCATCGACTACGGCGGCCGCGAGGTGCGCCCCGTCGTCAGCTCCGTCAGCCCCATCGGCTTCGGGTCGCACGGCAACTTCTCCATGGACCTGGCCAGCATCGGCCGCGATGCGATGCGCTACGGCTCCAGCCGACCGGTGACCCCGGACCGCTTCTCCGCGGAGGACTTCGCGGGCCGGCTGCTGTGGCTCAAGCGGAAGGGAGAGCCCAAGGCCCTCCACGTCCTGGAGCTCCTCCAGTCCAGCCCCTACCCCAGGGACCAGCGCGTCTTCGCGCGCGTCATGCGGGCGGAGCTGCGCCAGCCCGGCATCGGCAAGAAGATACTCGGCGACCCCTGCTGAGCGGCAGTGCCGGGCTCCGCTCGCCGCGGGTGCCGGGCACACCGCGTGTGCTAGCCTCCAGGCGCTTTGGCATCGGTGCCTCCAGAGGAAGATGAGGAGCTCGCGGGGTCGGAGACCACTCCGCTCGAGCAGGTGCGCGGCCCCACGCGCATCCGCCTGAAGCTCCTGGTCATCTCCGGGCCCGACGTGGGCCGCAGCGTGCCGCTCGAGCCAGGCCAGTACCGGATTGGCTCGTCCCCCTCGTGCGAGATTGCGCTGAGCGACAAGACTGTCTCGCGCCAGCACCTGCGGCTCGAGGTGCGTGAGGACGGCGTGCGGGCCGTGGACGCGGGCTCGCGCAATGGCTCCTTCTGCGAGCAGATGCGCTTCTCCGAGCTCGAGGTCCGCGTGGGCGCGGTCCTCCAGGTGGGCACCACCGAGTTCAAGCTGGTGCCGGAGGAGTCACGCGAGCGCATCATCCCGCCTTCCGCGCGCGAGTCCTTTGGCGCGCTGGTGGGCGACAGCCGGCCCATGCGCGAGCTGTTCACCCTGCTGGAGCGACTGGCGGCGGGGGACGCGGATGTGCTCGTGCAGGGCGAGACGGGCACGGGCAAGGAGCTGTGCGCCGAGGCGCTCCATCAGCAGGGCCGGCGCAGCCAGGGCCCGTTCGTCATCGTCGACCTGGCCGGCGTGGCGCCCTCGCTCATCGAGTCCGAGCTGTTCGGCCATGTGAAGGGGGCCTTCACCGGAGCCCATGGGGAGCGGGCCGGCGCCTTCGAGCGGGCCCACGGGGGCACCGTCTTCCTGGATGAGGTGGGGGAGCTGCCGCTGGAGCTCCAGCCCCGGCTGTTGCGAGTGCTGGAGCGGCGCCAATTGAAGCGGGTGGGCGCCAATGACTACCGCACCGTGGACATGCGGGTGGTCGCCGCCACGCATGTCGACCTGGAAGCCGCGGTGAAGGCCGGCAAGTTCCGCAGGGACTTGTTCCACCGGCTCGCCGTGCTGCGCGTCACCCTGCCCCCCCTGCGCGAGCGGCCCGAGGACCTTCCCCTCCTGGTGGACACGGTGCTGCGGCGCATGAGCAAGCCCCCGGGCGCGCTGTCGGAGCAGACGCGCGCGCTGCTGGCCCAGTACCCGTGGCCGGGCAACGTGCGCGAGCTGCGCAACGTGGTGGAGCAGGTGGTGAACCTGGGCGAGGAGACGCTGCCCGAGCTGACCCCGGACCCGCTCGGGCACTCCGTCGACGCGGGCTCGGCCGGACTGGAGCTGCCCTTCAAGGAAGCCAAGGAGCGGCTCATCGAGGGCTTCGAGCGCGACTACCTCCGGAGCCTGATGGAGCGGTGCGAGGGCAACCTCTCCCGCGCCTCGCGCGAGGCCGGCATCGACCGGTTCTACCTGCGCAAGCTGATGAAGAAGCACGGGCTGGACGCGAACTGAGGCCGGGGTGGCGACTCCAGTCGCCAGGTGGCAACGCGACTCGCCAGGGACGCCCCCCGCCGCCCGGGCCCGAGTGCCCTGCCCCCCGCGCTAAACCCCTGAAGAGACGAGCGCACCTTGTGCCGCAAGCCCGGCGGGTGTGTGGCATGCCCCTCGCAATAGGCATGGGCACACACAACAGCGCTCCTCCGGACGCTGCGAACCTGAAAGGCAAACCCCCATGCGCGCCATCGGCTCCTCCTCTGTCGGCTCCTCCGCTGCTTCCCACGCCCAGCGTTCCTCCTTCGCCACCCGCCAGGGCAACCAGGCCAACCGCATCCAGAAGGGCATCGCTGACGGCTCCCTCACCTCCGAGGAGGCCAGCGGCCTGAAGGCGAAGCAGGCGCAGATCGCGGAAGCGAAGGACCGCGCCATGGCCGATGGCAAGATTGACAAGAAGGAGCGCAAGGAGCTGCGGAAGATGCAGCGGGAGGCCAGCCGCGACATCTTCGAGCAGCGGCACAACGGGTCCGAGGCCCCCGTCGCGCCCGAGCAGCGCGGCTCCAACATCGAAGGCCACCAGACCGGCCAGCGCAACCGCATCCAGAAGGGCATCGGTGACGGCTCCGTCAGCGCCGGCGAGGCCGGCTCCCTGATGGAGCAGCAGACCCGCGTCGCGGAGGCCAAGGGCAAGGCGATGGCCGACGGGACGATTGACGAGGCGGAGTACAACCAGCTCCGGCAGCTGCAGCGCGAGGCCAGCATCAGCATCTTCAACGCGCGCCACAACGACGGCATCCGGGTGTAGTCGTCGCGCCCGCTCAGTGCGGCATGGAACGGTCGGGGGCGCTCTGGGGAACAGGGCGCTCCTTCCGTGCCTCGAGCCAGGCGCTGATGTCCGCCGCCTGCTTCTGCTGGCCCAGCGCCGTGTAGCGCTCCCGGGCCCGCCGCGCCTCCGCGCGGGCCTGCTCCGGCTGCTGGCCCGCGGCCCACAGCGCCTGGGCCAGGGTGAAGCCCGTCTGCGCGAGCGCCTCCGGGTCCGTGTTCTCGTAGGAGAGCGCCTGCCGTAGCGGCCCGATGGCCTCGGCGGGGTGGCCCTGGGCCAGCAGCGTCTTGCCCACGCCATCCAGCGAATAGGAGAGGTCGGGGTGCTCCGCCCCGAGCACCCGCCGCTTGAGCGCCTCGGCCTCGCGGAAGGACTTCAGGGCCTCGTCATGGCGCTTCAGCTGGAGGAAGCACTCGCCCAGTTCGTCCAGGTCGTCCGCCGTGGAAGGGTGCTCCGGCCCGAGCGCGGCCTGGCGGACCGCGAGCGCCGTCCGGGCGTACTCCAGCGCCTGCTCAGGCTCGCCGCTCTCCCGGTACGCCGTGGCCAGCATGCTCCGGCGGATGGCGACCTCGGGGTGCTGAGGTCCCTTGAGTTCCTCCGTGCGCCGCAGCGACTCGCTGAGCATGGCGATGGCATTGGGAAGGTCTCCCAGGCGCAGCGCCGCCAGGCCCAGGGCGTGGCTCACCTTGGCCCGGCGCGGGTCCTCCGGCGCGAGCGTCCCTTCCAGCGCGCGGGCCTTGGAGAAGGAGTCCCACGCCTCCTGGTAGCGCCCGCCGAAGAGGGCGGTGTAGCCCAGGTTCACGTTCAGGTCGAAGGCCGCGAGCGGCTCGCTGCCCACCCGCTCGAGCACGCCTCGCGCCAGGTCGCCCCACCGGCGCGCTTCCTCCGGATGGCCGTTGTTGGCCAGCGCGTAGGTGAAGCGGGTGAGCACCTCCAGGCGCTGCCGGTCCGCGCGGCTCGCCTCGGCACCCTGGAGGGCATGCTCGAACTGGCGCAGGCTCTCCTCCGCTTCGCCCTGCTGGTGAAGCAGCCAGGCCAGCAGGTAGCTCAGCTCGGCCTGGAGCGGGCGCCAGGCGGTGAGGGCCGCCTGGGGCTCCAGCTTGTGCGCCAGCTCCAGCCCCTGGGCATAGCGGCCCGCATCGAGCAGCGCGCGGACCTGGGCGAGCTGCCCGCCGAGTTGCTCGAGGGCGGCGCGGCGCAAGGGGTCGGCGGGCAGCGCGGGCTGCTCGGCCAGGGACTCGATGTCGCGGCACTCCTCGAGTCCCGGGAGCGCGGAGGCGGCATCCACGGCGCGCTCCACCACCTTGCCATCCGCGCTGGTGAGCAGGTCCACCAGCGCGCCCAGGCTCTTGCGGCGACGCTCCAGACACACCATGCGCAACGACAGCAATTCCTCCGTCTGCTCGCCGCGCACGCGGGTGGCCTCGCAGGCCTCGGTGTGCAGGCGGGCCCACCGGCCGGCATAGGCATCCAGCAGCCGCGTCACCCCGTGGGCGCTCTCCGTGGCGAAGGGCTTGCCCGTGGCGCCGAAGGCGGCCTCCAGCTTCTGTCGCGCCCCGGGCCCCCATACAGAAGCCACGAGGGAGTCCGCCCCCGCGCACACCTGGCTCTGGCGGTGGAGGTACAGGCCCAGGCCCGCCGTGGCCGCCGTCAGCAGGCCCAGGGCCGCCAGGGCTCCACGGCGGTTGCTCCGCCGCTGCTCCCAGGCGAGCTCCTCCAGCAGGGCCTCCATGGAAGGGAAGCGGTCCTCCGGGTGCAGGGACAGGCCCCGCATCAGCGCGTTCCGCACCCGGGCGGAGACGCGGGGCTCCGCGGGAGGCACCTTCGCGGTGCCATGAGGCAGCAGCCGCCAGGCCTCCGTGCCAGGGGGCGCCTTGCCCTGGTGTTGAACCGCCTGGGTGGCCGCTTCGACCATGCGCCGGGGCTCCACGGCGTGCTTGCGATACAGCGCCCAGAACAGTGAAGCGCAGAAGCTGAACTGGTCCGCGCGTGCGTCCACGCCGCGGCCCAGGTACTGCTCGGGCGGCATGAAGTGGGGAGTGCCCATCACGAGCCCCGGCTGCGTCAGCGGCGTGGCGGACTGGAGGCTTCCCGCCCGGACCGACAGCGCCTCCTCGTCGAGTCGTGTCGCTTCGTCCTCGTGGGAAAGGGGCGTGAGCCGGGCCAGTCCGAAGTCCGTCACGCAGACGCGGCCGTTGCGGCCCATGAGGACGTTGGCGGGCTTGAAGTCCCGGTGCACCAGCCCCACCCGGTGCGCGGCGAGCAGGCCCTGCCCCGCCTGGAGGAACACGCGCAGCACCTCCTGAGGCGAGGGAGGCGGCTTCTGGCGGGCCCACTCGTGGAGATTCTGGCCCTGGATGAACTCCATGGCGATGAAGACACCGCCGCCCACCGTCCCCACGTCATGCACGGTGATGACGTTGGGGTGGGAGATGCGAGCCATGGCCTGGGCCTCGCGCAGCAGCCCGGCCGCTTCATCCGGGTCGCCGGGGCGGGCCTTGTCCGGGCGCAACAGCTTGAGGGCCACCTTGCGGTCCAGCTCCGGATCATGGGCGGCGTAGACCACGCCCATGCCGCCCTGCCCCACGGGATTGAGGATGAGGTAGCGCTCGACGTGGGTGCCTCGCTCCAGCACGAGCCCGGTGCCCCCGGGAGGGGGCGAGGCGTCGGGTGCGCTGGGGCGTCGCTCCTGGAGTCCCCGCCGGACTGGCGGAGCGGCGGGCTCCGTCACGCCCTCCTCGCCAGGGTGGGCGACGTCTTCATCGGAAGGAGGAGGTCCGCTCATCGCGCCAGCAGCATAAGGGCCGCGGCCCCCCCGGCGCTCGGGGGGAGTCATGCCCCGAGAGCGAGGGCACGGCCCCTACCCCCGCCCGGCGCACGACCCCTGGGGCCTGGCGCTACTTCTGGCCCGCGAGCCACGAGCCCCAACGCACGAGCCGCGTGCCGCCCTGGGGCTCGCGCTTGCCACCGGTGGCGACGCGCTCGCTGCTGCCGGAGAGCGGCTGGAAGCGCGCCTCATACGGCAGGCCCGCGAGCCCCGGGGCCCACGGGTCGGCCGCGTAGGTCTCCGAGAGGACGAGCTGGGTGCCATCCGCGTCCTCGGTGCTCTGCGTGATGAGGGCGGGCACGGTGCCGGCCTCCGCGGTGAAGGTGCCACGGATTGCGGACGCGGCGGCGGTCGGAGGCCCCTCCATCGAGGACAGCGCATTCCAGGGCAGGTTCATCAGCAGCTCCTCCAGGGGCTCCGGCTCCGCCTGGGAGAAGTCCGAGCAGGGCGCGCCGGTAGCGCCGTCCACGGGGGCCTCGGTGCGCAGGACGTAGCCGCGCTCGGCGGTGAAGCACACGCGCTGCACGCCAGGCGTGGGGCCCACGTCCACGCGCAGGTCGTAGTACGCGCCCGGCCCCAGGGGCCGCTCCAGCGCGGGCACGGGGGCGTTGGCGTCGGCCGTGCCCTCGCGGAACTCGCGCAGCGTCACCGTGAAGCCGCCCGGGGTGTGGAAGCCGGCCGCCTCGGTGCTCGCCTCGAGCAGGCCGTGGGTGAGGTAGAGCGGGCCCGGCGTGTTGGCGTACACGCGCGTGCGCAGGGGGCCGTCCACGGGGCGCTGGTCGCTGACGTAGCGCAGCGCCTCCCAGGTGCGGCCCGCGCTGGAGGCATTCTCGGCGGTGGCCTGGCCCCCATGGGGCACGTCGAGCGGGCGCGTCGTGTCCGCGCGCACGGGAAGGAGCAGGTCCTTCGCCAGCCGCGGCTGCGCCAGGGGCCGCCCGGCCTCGTCGGTGAAGGCCACGCGCACCCAGACCCAGGGCTGCTGCACGGCCACCACCTCCAGCGTCAGCTGACCGCCGAGCGTGCGCGCGGTGCCGCCGCCGCGGGGCTCGGTGCCCTGCGTCGCCGAGAAGGCATAGGTGACGCGGTCGCCCACGCGGGCGCGCTTCCAGGCGTCAGCGGCCTGCATGGGAGCGGACTCCTGCGTCTGCGAGTCGGACGGAGAGGGGCTGCTCGACTTCGTGCTCTCGCAGCCCGGGAGGAACGACAGGGCCGCGCCCAGCAGCGCGGCAATGGGGAGTGGGAATTGGCGCATTTGCATGGGAGACGGGATACACCGGGAGTGCATTCATCCCCAGCACTCGCCCGTCCCCACGAAACTCCTGGCGCGATGCGCCGAGAATGAATTCATCCGGCTGCGGTGCGTCGTGAGGAGATGACGCACCCCGCCCGGGTGCGGTGCTGTCGGTGAGTCGCGCTCAACCTGGCTCGGGGTGTCTGAGACCCCGGGGCCGGTGACCGATAACCAGACATCACTGTGTGGTTCCGCAACGCCCCGTGATTCCACGAGGAATTCGTAGCAGCGGCGCGGGCTTGCGACCGCGAACGTCATGTCTATTTACAAATGCGGCGTCGGGACCTGGAGCACAGGCAGTCCAGGTAAAGCTTCGATTTCAGCTTTTTCACTCTATGAGCGTGCTTGGCCCGTCACTTGCTCAAGTTCTGGGAAGCGCCGTGCCGTGGCTGGTGGAAGCCAGGCGGACGACGCGTCCCCCCGCAGTCAGGTGTACGAGGAAATCCAAATGCTCAAGAACATGTTCAAGGGAGCTGCTGTCCTCGCGGTGAGCTGTGGCGTGCTGGCCGGCTGCGGTGATGCCATGGGCGAGAACGAGGAGATCACCGCCAACCTGATCGAGGCCGGTTACCAGGCCGACGACATCCGCGTTGTCGACGGCAACGTGTACGTGGGCAACGACGCGCACGTGACGCTCGAGGCGTCCCGCGAGATGATCTCGGGCCCGGGTGGCCACGAGCAGTACAGCACCAACAACCTCGTCGGCACGTCCGTGACGAAGATCTGCGTCAACCCCACCTCCGCCTTCAACAGCTACACCCGCCTGAGCCAGGGTCTCGACCTGGCCATTGCCAACTACAACGGCCGGGGCCTGCGCATCACCTTCCAGCGCGGCGGCACGGGCTGCACCGCGAACATCACCGCGAATGCCAGCTCCGGCACCGGCGGCTCCGCGGGCTTCCCCTCGGGCGGCAAGCCCTACGGGACCATCAACATCGGCACCGGCCTGAACAGCTACAGCGTTGACGTGAACGAGCACGTCATCACCCACGAGCTGGGCCACACCATCGGCTTCCGTCACTCGGACTACTACAACCGCGCCATCAGCTGCGGCGGCGCCGCCTCCAACGAGGGCACGGCCGGCGTGGGCGCCAACCTCATCCCCGGCACGCCGAGCACGGCGACCGTGGGCGGCTCCATCATGAACGCCTGCTTCCGCTCGACGGAGACTGGCGAGTGGACCAGCTCTGACATCACGGCGCTGAACTACCTCTACTAAGCGATGACTCAGCGGCCCCATGGTCCATTCATGAGTCCGTGGGGCCAGATCCTCGCGGGCACCGTCCTCCTGGGCATCCTGGCCTGTGGAGAAGAGCCGGTGCCCGCGGATCCCCCGGTCTGCGAAGCTCCGGCGAAGCCAGAGGTTCGCGGCCAGGTCCAGTGCGGTCCGACGCAAGACTTCACCCCCATCAATTTCTACCTGGGTGAGTTCGCGGACGTCGCGCAGGAGAAGGAAGACGCCGTCGCCCTGATTGACGGGCGCTGCACCGGAACGCTGATTCAAGCGCTCGCGGGCCCGGTGGTGGTGACCGCGGGCCACTGTGTCGGCGTCGGCGACCGGTCGCTGGTGCTCTTCAACTTCGAGGACGCGCCGGACGGTGACGAGCTGATGGCCGAGGGCACTGTCATCGAGCAATCGCTCGAACCCGACTATGCGCTCATCAAGCTCGACACGCTGCCCGCCGTCACGCCGCTCCTGCTGACGACCCAGGCCAGCGCGAAGCTGGCCATCGTCCAGCATCCCCGGGGCCATCCCAAGGTCATCGCCGAGGGCCGGTACCTGGACTCGTGCAACCAGCTCATCTACTACACGGACCTGGACACCCTGGTCGGCAGCTCCGGCGCCGGCGTGCTCAACCGCCAAGGCCACCTGGTGGGCGTCCACACCGACGGCGACTGCGAAGAAAACGGCCGCGGACACAACTGGGGCTGGACCGCGGCGTCGATTGTCGAGGCGTCCGAGTACCTGCAGAGCGCCGACCTCGCTGAGCGCTGAGGACGGGCTACTCGTACGTCGGCTGGCAGTTGTAGTTCCAGACGCAGGCGCCGCTCGCGTTGCACGTCGCGGCCGTCTTGTACTGGGCGCAGAAGCACTCCCGAGGCGGGAGCAGCCCACAGCTCCCGGGGCCCGGCGTCACGGACGCGGCGCTCACGTCGTCCGCCGTGGCGCTCCCCGACGTCGGTGCCTCCTCGGATACGGACGGCTCGGTAGCAGTCTGCTCGTTGGGCGGGCCACCGCACGCGGTCACGAACACCAGTGAAGCCATCACGAAGAATTGACGCATGTTCTGAAGCCTCCTGCTCGGGGTGTGGGAAGTGGGTGCTGACGAACGGAGCGCGGGGGCCCGTGTGAACGGGCCCCCGGCGCCCACGACTATGGCACGAAGTTGAGCTCACCCTCGCGCAGCAGGTTGTCGATGGCGGGCGTCCGCTCCGCCGCCGCGAGGTCTGCCACTCGCACCGCCGGGAAGCGTACGCCGAGCCCCTGGTTCAGCCGGTGGTACAGCGTGTTCGTCCCCAGCGAGTACAGCTGCAGCCCGCGCAGCGAGTAGACGCCGTCCAGCTTCGACAGGCCGGCATGCCCCGCCTCGAAGCGCAGCGTCAGCGTGTGCGTGCCCGCGCCGAGCTGGTCCGTCACCTGCGCCTCGGCCACCGGACGCTCCACGCCGTGCGCGTCCGTCGCCACCAGCGTGCCCGTCACCTCGTACCGGTCCACCGCCGCGCTCTCCAGCGCGACGTCCACCTCCAGCGCCGCTACCTTCCCGGCCGCGTCACGCACCAGCCGCGCGCGCCCCACCGAGTCGATACGCGCCGTCGGCACCGCGAAGCCGAAGGACGTCTGCGCCAGGCGGTCGAAGGACTGCCCACCCGCCGAGCCCACCGCGCGCACCTCCAGCACCCAGGCGCCCGGCTCGTCCCTCTCGTTCAGCACCCGCGACACCATGGCCCGGTGCTCCTTGCCCACCTTCACCACCGGCACCACGCGGTCCTTCTCGAAGCGCGGCGTGTAGAGCACGGCCTCGTAGCGCACGTGGTCCACCTTCTCGCCCGACTGGAGGCCCACCGTCACGTAGCCGTCGTCCCCGGGGAACAGCTGCATCGCGGAGGACGTGAGCGACAGCTCGATGCTGGACGACGGCAGGCGCACCTCCACGGCCAGACCCAGCTCCGCGGCCTTGCGGCCCACCTGCACCAGGTAGCCGCCGCGCCCCATCTCCTTGTCCAGGCGGAGCATGGAGATGGGCCGGGTGACGCCCTCGGCCTTCAGCTTCTCCGGGTCCACGCCCAGCTGCGCGTTGCCCTGACGCGCCGCCTTCAGGTCCGCGCGGAGGCCCTTCGCGTCCAGCATCGTCACCTCGCGCAGCGCCTCCTCGCCGGCCTTGGGGTTGTTGCCCTTGGGAATCAGCATCACCCACGCGTCATCCGGCGTGTCGATGGGCAGCACGAGCTGCGTGGCCGCCGAGCCCGGAGGCACGTGCAGCATCGTGGACTTCGAGCGCCGCGTCTCCGGCGCGAGCGGCGCCGCCAGCGGCTGCTTGGGCGATGACGGGTTGGACACCGAGACGAGCCCGGGGCCAATGCCCTCGCGCGCGTCGCGGCCGAACAGCCGTCCGGGAGACACGTCCCCCGGCGCGAGCGAGGCGCCGGTGGTGCGTTGCATGTCCGCGGCCATGGCGGAGCCCTGCGTGAAACCACCGAGGATGACGAAGGCCAGCGCGAAACCAGCGGACCTGACGAAGCAGTGAGGGAAGTTCATGTTCGGTCTCCGGGTCCGCATCAGTGAAGCGCCTGGACGACGACGTAGTTGTCGAGGCCCCAGTAGTAGTCGTACGCGAGCGCACCGCACCAGTTCGAGCCACCCGGCGGCGCCTGCGCACAGTCATTCGCACCGGTGGAGCCGGTGGTGGCGTCGAAGCCGTACTTCGCCACGAGGCACGCGTCGCAGATGCCGTCGCCCGCCCACGAGTCGGGGCACACCTGGCTCCACGTCGGGTAGTAATAGGAATTGAGATAGGGATTCCAGCTCGCGGTGCTGGGGATTTTGTAGCTGCTCGCGTAGCCGTAGGCGATGAGGCAGTCCGGCTCCGGGTAGCCGTTGTTGAGCTGGCTGGCCGAGCACCCGTACTTCCACACGGTGTGGTTGGTCATGAAGTCCGTCGCGTAGCCCGAGTAGTAGTTGTTGCAGGCCTGGCCCGCGGCGGCCACGTTCGTCTCCGGCGTGTACGTCTGGTTCGCCGGTGGAGGAATGGGCGCGGAGGCCACCTTCTGGCCGATGAGGTTGCCGCTGTTGTGGCAGCTGCGGCGCGACTGATTGTGGTTGAGCCGGCTGTCGTCGATGATGATGTTGCCGAAGTAGCCCGAGCTGTCGGTGCCGATGAAGCCGTCCGTGGCCGCGCTGAAGCTGCCCCAGCCGAGCAGCGACGCCGCCTTGAGGCCAATCGTGGTCAGGTAGCCGCCGCAGTGCGCATCACTGGAGAACAGGTTCGCGTACACGCGGTTGCCGCGCACCACGGAGATGGGCTTGCCGCCCACCGTCGTCGCGCCCAGGGTGCCGGCGAACGTCCCGTTGGAGTTGTACACGCGCATGTTGTCCGTGCGCTGCTGCACCACCGCCGGGTTGTTGTAGCTGCCACCGCCGAAGAACTCGACGACGCTGTTGGCGATGTTGAGGAACGAGCCGCTCGTCGTCACCTGGTCCGCCAGCGGCGTGCCCGTCAGGTCCGGCGCGGAGAAGATGACCTGCGAAATCTTGCTCGTCACCAGGCTGACGGCACGGCCCTGCGCGCTCACCGCGCCGGTGTGGCCCAGCATGTACCGCAGCGGGCTGGAGCCGTTGGAGTGGGTGATGACGGTGAAGCTGGTGATGCCGTTGGCATTCACCCACGGGACAATCTGGTCGACGATGGCGCCCCAGCTGCACTGGCTGTAGCCCGGGCAGCTCGCGCCGGGATAGCCCACGACGAGGTAGGGCCGGCCGTTGCGCATGGTGTCGATGGACGACTGCGTCCAGTAGCCCACCGCCGAGCTCGGGGACTGGTCGCCGGTGCCATGGACGAAGACGACGCCCGCGTTGGCGAGCGCGTCACCGCTCGCGCCGAGCAACACCGCGCAGACCGCCGCGAGCGCCCAGCCTTTTCTGGATGAAAGGTGCATGAGACCTCCGTGAGGGGGACCCCGGAGCACCTCACGAAGTGAGCTCGAATAAAAGGCGTATCGCGCAATTCCAGATCATCACAGAACAGCAGGGAGGTCCGGGGCGGGGGCGACCCGGGCCGGGAGCGGGCCCTCAACACACGTCAGGAACTCCTGGTAGATGCGGATTCCCCCCTACTTTGGAGGATTCCCGAATGAAGCCCGCATGGAAGTCCCTGGCCCTCGTGCTGCCGCTGCTCGCGGCGTGTGGCAGCCCGCCGCAGCCGGAGCACGCACCGGCCGACCCGGCCGCCGAGACGCAGGCCGCCCCGCTCACCACGCCCACCGCCACGGTGCGCTTCTTCACCGGCTGGACGCAGGAGCAGCGCGGCGCCATCGTCCGCGGCGGCCAGCTGGTGGTGGACTACGACCTCTACCGGATGACCGACTGCCACAACAGCACCTACGCCGGCCAGCAGGCGTGGGACACGCTGGCCTACGTGCGCTTCCTGCCGAGCGGCCAGCTCTTCTCCGGCAGCGTGAAGCAGGCCACCGGCAGCACCACCTTCGTGAACAAGCCCTTCGTGGTGACGGTGCCCTCGGACGCCACGAGCGTGGAGACGTGGTTCTTCACCTCTGGCCGCACCTGCCAGAGCCGCTACGACAGCAACTATGGCGCCAACTATCCCTTCCCCGTGGAGGCGCAGTCCCCCGCGGCGGTGGGGTGGGCCGGTGACTGGGGCGGCAGCCTCTCGCGCGACTGCGTGCACCGCGACGGGATGGAGGACCCCATCGTCATCGACAGCTACGTCATGCAGCGCGCCTGCAAGTGGGTGGACGCGGACGTGTACGTGCCCGGCGTGACGGACGCCGCCACCGCGCGGCCGGAGCTCGTCCAGGCGCAGGTGGAGTTCAGCGTCGACGGCGGTCCGCTCCAGTACAAGTGGCTGAGCTACCAGGGCCGCGTGGGCAACAACCAACGCTGGCGCTGGGACCTGGCCTCGGAGCCGCTCGCGTACACGACGTGGGCGCAGTACGCGTACGCCTTCCGCTACTCCACGGACGGCGTGAGCTGGTACCGCGTCGCGCTCGGCGCCGGCCCCGCGGGCGGTGCCACGCGCACCGTGCAGCGCGCCTTCTAATCCCTGGCGTGAGTGGCCGCCGGTGGACGATGAAGGCCGGCGGCCCGCTGGAATCCGTGTCCCCCTGGAGTCCCGGGCGATAGGCTCGCCGCCTCCAGCAGGGGCGCGGCGGGCCGGCCCCACGAAGGGAACGCGAGATGACCGACAGCAGTCCACGCGGCGAGGAACGGCTCCAGACGGGAATCCCCGGCCTCGACACGGTCCTCCGCGGGGGTTTCCGGCCGGGCCGCACCTATATGGTGATGGGCCTGCCGGGAGCGGGGAAGACCATCCTCGCCAACCAGGTCTGCTTCCACCATGCCGCCGACGGCGGACGCGTGCTCTACGTCACGCTGCTGGCCGAGTCCCACACGGAGCTGGTCGCCAACCTCCGCTCGCTCAGCTTCTTCGACAGCTCCCGACTCCCCGAGTCCGTCACCTACCTGAGTGCCTTCACCGTGCTGGAGCAGGGCGGGCTGGAGGCCCTGGCCGAGCTCATCCGCAAGGAGATTCGCGCCCAGAAGGCCACGCTCATCGTGCTCGACGGGCTGGTGGCGGCGGAGGAGGCGGCGCCGTCGCCGCAGGCCCTCAAGAAGTTCATCCACGGGCTGCAGGTGGTGACGAACCTGGTGGGCTGCACCACGCTGGTGCTCACCACGGGCGGTGGGCGCGGCCTGCGCGCCGAGCACACCATGGTGGACGGGCTGCTCATCCTGAAGCAGCGGATGTTCGGCGCCCGGAGCATCCGCGAGCTGGTCGTCCGCAAGTTCCGCGGAAGCGCCCACCTGCTCGGCAAGCACAGCTTCGAAATCACGAATGACGGCATCGTCCTCTACCCCCGGTTGGAGACGCTGGTGGACGAGGGGGCGACCCCGCTCCCGCTGAGCAACGCGCGCAGCGCCTTCGGCATCAAGGGCCTGGACAAGATGCTGTCCGGCGGCCTTCCCGCCGGCTCGGCGACGCTGCTGCTCGGCCCTCCCGGCAGCGGGAAGACGCTGCTCGGGCTGAACTTCCTCGCGGAAGGCGTCCGCAAGGGCGAGCGCGGCCACTACTTCTCCTTCTACGACTCCCCCGAGCGGATGCTGCTGCAGACGGCCGGAGTCGGGATGAAGCTGGCGCCGTTCCTCGCGCGAGGGGACCTGGAGGTGAGCTTCCGGGCGCCCATGGAGAACATCCTCGACAAGCTGGGCATGCAGCTGCTGGAGGCCATCCGCGAGCGCGGGGTGAAGCGGCTCTTCCTGGACGGCTATGACGCGCTCCAGAAGGCCGCCGTCCGGCCCAGCCGCTCGGCCCGCTTCCTCACTGCGCTGGTCAACGAGTGCCGCGTGCGTGGGGTGACGCTGGTCTACACGGTGGAGACGACGACCGCCTTCGGCCCGCAGGTGGAGTTCCCGATGCGGGGCATCTCCATGGTGGCGGAGAACCTCCTCTTCCTGCGCCTGGCGGAGCTGCGCTCCGAGCTGCGCCGCTTCATCTGCGCGCTGAAGGTGCGCGGCAGCGGGTTCGACCCGGCCCTTCGCGAGTTGCTCATCAGCGCGAAGGGGATGGAGGTGGGAGCAACCTTCGAGGATGCCCAGCAGCTCATGACAGGCCTGGCCCGCGTGACCGCGCCGGCCCCGCGCCCGCGTGGACGCCGGGGAAAGTAGCCATGGGGCTCATCCTCATCGTCGACGATGAGTTCGGCATCGTCGAGGCCATCCGGGACCTGCTGACCGACGAGGGGTACCGGACGGCCATCGCGCTCAACGGCCGGGAGGCCCTCGAGCGCATGGCGGAGGAGCGTCCGAGCCTGGTGCTGCTCGACTACATGATGCCGGTGATGAACGGCCCCACGCTGCTGGAGGCGATGCTGGGGAATGACTCCCTGAGGGACGTGCCCGTGGTGATGATGAGCGCGAGCACCCCGGAGCACTGGCGGCACCTGCGCTGCGCCGCCTTCCTGCCCAAGCCCTTCACCCTGGACCAGCTCATGAAGACCGTCCTCCGGCTCGCCGGGTCCCCTTCCGAGTCCTAGCCCGGTCCGTGCTCCACCGCTCCGCGTCCTGACAGGCAGCCGACATCCGCCTGGGCGCCTCCACACCAGCGCCCAGCCCGGGCCCGCCTTCTGACAGACTGCGCGCCGTGACTGCCTCCGCCCTCTACCGCGACTGCGCCCGCCTCTTCATGGTGGGTTTCCCCGGCACCCGCATCGACGGCGACCTCGCCGCGCTGATGGACGACGGCATCTACGGGGCCATCCTCTTCAAGCGCAACGTCGGCACCGCGCAGGAGACGGCCGCGCTGTGCCGCGAGCTGAAGGTGCGCGCCGGCCGGCCCTTCATCCTGTCGGTGGACCAGGAGGGAGGCCGCGTGGCCCGCCTGCGCGGCGCCCCCTTCACCACGCTGCCGCCCATGCGCGAATTGGGACAGCGCGGGGACGCGGCCCAGGTGGAGCGCGTGGGCCGGCTGCTGGCGCACGAGCTGCGCGCGGTGGGCTTCGACTGGGACTTCGCGCCGGTGCTGGACGTGGACACCAACCCCGGCAACCCCGTCATCGGCGACCGCAGCTTCAGCCGGGACGCGGACGAGGTCGGCCGGCTGGGCGTGGCGCTCTCGCGCGGGCTGGAGGCCGGTGGCGTGGCGTCCTGCGGGAAGCACTTCCCCGGCCATGGCGACACCACCACGGACAGCCACCTGACGCTGCCCCGGCTGCCGCACGACTTGGAGCGGCTGCGCAAGGTGGAGCTGGTGCCCTTCCGCGCCTTCGCCCAGGCGGGGCTGGCCTCGCTGATGACGGCGCACGTCCTCTTCGACGCGCTGGACCCGGGCGTGCCCGCCACCATGAGCCGGCGCGTGCTGCAGGGCGTGCTGCGCCAGGAGCTGGGCTTCGACGGCGTGCTCGTCAGTGATGACCTGGAGATGAAGGCCATCGCGGACCACTACTCCGTGGAGGAGGCCACGGTGCAGGGCACGCTCGCGGGCGTGGACCTGTTCCTGGTGTGCCACCGCGCGGACGTGCAGCGCCGCGCGATTGAAGCGCTGGTGAAGGCGGTGGAGTCCGGCCGCGTCCCGCGCGCGCGAATCACGGAGGCGCACCGGCGGCTCGACGCGCTCGCGGCCCGCTTCGCGCACCCGGCGGAGGACCGGCTCGCCACGCTGGGCGACAGCGAGCACCGCGCGCTCGCCGAGGGCCTCGCCAGCTCCTTCGCTGGCAAGGACCCGACCGAGGTCATGCTGGCATCCCGCTGAGGCGCGGGCGCCCTACTCTTTCGGCGCCGGCTCTTCCGTGTCGACTTTCGGAGGGCTGCGCGGGCCCTGCTCGGTGCCCGGCTGCACCGTGGAGTTGCCCGGGCCGCCCTGCTCCTCGAACTGCCGCGTGCCGCCCTGGTCCGTGGAGGGCTGCTCCCGCGGGCTGCTCGTGCCCGAGCCCCCCGTCGCGGGTGGTGGGGTGGAGCCCGTTGCTGGCTTGCCGCCCAGCTGCGACGCGGGTTGCTGATTGGCCGGGCCGAAGCTCTCGAGGGGCTGTTGCTCGTTCGCGACGCCTTCGTACTCGCCGCCCGTCTTCGGCAGCGGCTTGTCGCGCTCACAGGCCGTGCCCAGCAGCGCGACCGCGGCCAGCGCGCCCGGCAGCAACAGCCAGCGGCGGAAACCTCCTGGGTGCATATGCCTCTCCTCTGGTGGAGCCCTGTGCTCTTCCAGAGGGATGGGCACCCGCCCGGTCCGCCGGGAGTTGGCGAGGGGGCGGACAGGCGCCCCCCAGCCGACCCGACTCAGCGACGGTTGTGGTCGTTGCGGTCCTGCCAGCCCAGCGGCGCGAAGCCCGCACGCGTTGCGTGAGGGGCCATGTTGCCCTGCTCGGCGCCGTCCTCGCCGCCCAGGCCCTGGGAGGTGGGCGCGTAGCTGGCGCCGCCCAGCCCGGAGTACCGGTCCTGCATCATCTTCCCGGCATCATCGTGGATGGAGTTGTTCTGCTTGCCGTCCGTCTGGGGCGTGCGCGGGTCGATGCTGGAGCCAAGCTGATGAATCGTGGAGTTGTAGCCACGGTCCGCCGGCAGCGTCCACGGCGCGAGCTGCCCCTTCGGGGGCTCGCCGCCCTCCATGGTCCGCATGGCCTCGGGCTGATGGCCACGCTGGGCGAAGACATTGCCCCGGTTCTCATCGGGCTGCTTGCCGCCTGATTCGGGCAGCCCGCGGCAGCCCGCGCCCAGTACGACGCCCACGACCAGCGCCGCCGCCTGGGTCCACCGCCGAAAACTCCGCTCGCGCATGTCCACTCCTCCGAGTCCCTGCAATCGGTTTTCCGTCACCCCGAGGAGTTGGGCACGTCGGGTGTCCGAACCACGAGGCGGCTACACGGCGGCCCGCCTGGCCGCCCGCGCCCAGGTATAGCCTCAGCGACGCGCGCGGGCAGCAACCTTCGCGGCGCCCTTGCGCGCGGCGGACTTCTTCGCGGGCGCCTTGCTCGAGGTGACCTTCTTCGCCGATGTAGCTTTCTTCACGGCCTTGGCACCCGTGGCCTTCTTCGCCGGAGCGGGCGTCTTCGCGGACGCGGCCTTCTTCGTGGGAGCAGCCGTGCCGGAGCCGCCCTTCGCGCCGAGCGCGGCGAGCACCTCGTCCACGTGGCCGCTCACCTTCACCTTGGGCCACACCTGCTTCACGCGGCCGTCCGGGCCGATGAGGAAGGTGGTGCGGGTGATGCCCTGGAACTTGCGGCCGTAGAGCGACTTCTCACCCCAGACGCCGTACGCCTCGAGCGCCTTGTGCTCGGGGTCCGCGAGCAGCGGGAAGGGCAGGCTGTACTTCGACGCGAACTTCCGGTGGCGGTCCACGCTGTCCGCGGACACGCCGAGCACCACCGCGCCGGCGGCACCCAGCGCCGAGTGCTCGTCGCGGAAGTTGCACGCCTCCGTGGTGCAGCCGGGAGTGTCGTCCTTCGGATAGAAATAGAGGACGACGTTCTTCCCCGCGTGCTGGGAGAGCGTCACGGACTTGCCGTCCTGGTCCTGAAGCTGGAAGCCGGGGGCCTGGTCACCTGCTTGGGGCATGGGCATTCCGCTTCATTAACGACAAACGGCGCCGCCCTCAACGTCCAGCGTCGTCCCTCCGGCGTCCGCTACCGCGGGTTGCCCGCATCAACGGGAGCGGCGGGCTCACCGGCGTGGGCCGAGCCCTCTTCACCCTCGGGGTGGGCGTGCGCTTCGTACTTGATGAGCTCCGCGCGGCACTGCTGCAGCGCCTGCTTCAGGGGCTCGCGGGCCGACTCCTCGCGCGTCTCTCCCAGCTTCTTCGCCAGCGCCTCGCACGCGGCGCGCTTCACGTCCGCCGCGTCGGTGCCCGGCCCCGTCGCGCCCGGCGTCGCCAGGGGGCGCGGGGGCAGCGTGCCGCGCAGGGTGCGGATGGCGGCGAGCCGCGCCTCCGCCTCGGGCCGCGCCTTCGAGTCGCGAGGCACCGCCTCGAAGGCGGCGATGACGGCGTCCCACTCCGGGTTGCGGGGGGGCACGCCCCGGTCGACGAGCGCCTTGTAGTCGGCCTCCGCGGCCTGGAGCTGCTCCGGGCCCTTGTCGCACCCGGTGGCCAGGTGCAGGCAGAGCACGAGCGACAACGCGGTGAGACGTCGGGTGGCAATCCTCATGAAGGGTGGGTCTCCTGTCCTGCTGGCCTCCCGATTGAAGCACGGGTAGGGTGCCGCGTCGTGTCGTCCATCCTCCTCGCCTTCCTGGTCGGTCTCTCCCAGGGCCTGCTCCACGCGGTGGGGCCGGACCACTGCGCCGCCATGGCCACGCTCGGCACCCTGGGCGGCGGCCGCAAGCGGCTCGCCCTCGCCACGGCCCTGCGCTTCGCCCTGGGCCATGCGGCCATGCTGGGTGGCATCGCCGCCGTGTGCCTGCTGGCCGGCGTGGGCCTGTCCGAGACATTCGAGCGCTGGGCCGAGGTGTTCGGCGGCGGCATCCTCGTCGCCCTGGCGGTGACGGCACTGCTGTTCCCCCACAGCCTCAACCACGGCCACCCGCACCTGCCCGGCCACTCGCGCGAGCCGCACGAGCACGTGCACACAGTGAGCACCGCGGCCGGCGCCTTCATGGCCATCAGCGGTGTGCGCTCGCTGCTGCTGGCGCTGCCCCCGCTGCTGATGGGCGGCAGCATGAGCCTGGCCGCGTGGACGTACCTGCCCGGCTTCGCGCTCGGCATCCTCCTGGGGATGGGCGCGGTGGGCCTGCTCTTCGCGGAAGGCATGTCCCGCCTGGGCGACGGGCTGGTGGCGTGGGTGCACCGCGCAGTGGCGCTGGGCTCCGGCGCGCTCGGGCTGTTCTGGATTGGCTCCCGGCTCGCGGGCTGAGCCGCGCCAGCCGGGGCGGCGGGCGCTCATCCAGGTGTGCGGCCTGCCCGGGCCCATGAACTACAAGCGTTGAGGATCCAGCGCTCCGGGCCAGGTTCAATATCGGTCCGGGGAGCCGCTGCGTGCTCCTCCGACGCCGGCCTCGCCGTTCCGCGGGAACGCTGCGTGACGGCGTCCCCACACCCACGGAGAAGAAACCAGATGAAGAAGAGCCTGCGAATGCTCGTGTGCCTTGCTGGCGGTGCCCTGTTCGGAATGGGGTGCGGAGGCGCGCCCCAGGAGACCCCGGCAGAGGTGGAGCAGCCGCCCGCGGCCGAGCAGCCGCCCATGTCCGAGGAGCAGCCCGGCGAGGTCCACCAGCAGGCCGTCTACTCGGTCTGCTGGGGGGAGCTCGGCATCTACCAGAGCCCGTCCACCTCCAGCCTGAAGGTGTTCGTGCTCCAGTACGGCAACCACTTCAATACGGACAGCTCGGTGTTCTGGGCGAATGGTGACTACTGGGTCCGGGGCCAGCTGTACTGCTACCCGCCCTACACCTGCACCGGCGGCTACGGCTACGTCCGCTGGGACGGGCTCTGTCACTAGCCGCGTCCTCCACCCGCCGCGCCGACGCCCGGCGTCAGCGCGGACGATGAACAGCTCCCCCGCGGCGCCGTCGGCGCGTTGGGGGAGCACCCGCGGGCTGGAGAGGGCGCTACGAGCGCTTGTCCAGGATGCCCAGCGACATCATCGCCACCAGGAAGCCGTAGACGACGTGCTCGGGGCGGTTGGCGAAGGCCAGCAGCTCCGCCACGGTGCGGTTGCCGTCAATCTTCGGCAGGAGCTCCGCCTCCCACCGCTCCAGCTCCACCTCGTTGAGCTGGTAGGCCGGGGCCACGGCGGGGATGAGCCTGTCCTCCGGCTGCAGCAGGCGGCGCAGGCGCTCCGGCTTGTAGAGCTTCTTGATGCCCCGGACGATGAGGTTGGCCGGGTGGACGTCCAGCTTGATGGACTCCGAGGAGGCCTTCTCCTTGAAGCTCATCACGTACGTGCCTTCATCCCACGCGAAGAGCGAGTAGATGACGGCCTTCACCTGCTGGCCCACGTAGTACAGCCGCTCGGTGTCCTTGAGCAGGCCGCGCTCCACCAGCACGTCGCCGGTGCGGCGGTTCGTCTGGGCCGCCACCGCGGACGCGTCCTGGAGCTGCTCGGGCTTGATCTTGCCCACGCGCACGAGGAACTGGCCGAAGCGGTCCGCCAGGAGGTTGGAGAGGGCGAACACCGGGGTGCCCTTCTCGAAGTAGACGACCTTCTTCACCTTGCCCTTCTGGATGCCCAGCTCGCCCGTCTCGCGCGACAGGTAGAAGGCGGTGAGCAGCGAGGGCAGGTTGTCCTTCAGCTCGCCGCGGCGGCTGCCGGGAGCGCCGCCGCCCGCGGGCACCGGGTCCGGCGGCCGGCCCGGGGTGGGCGGGCGCACCTGGGTGGCCGGCACCTTCTGCATGGGGCTGGCGGTGAGGTTGGCGCCGCGGATTTCCGCGGTGATGTTGCCGCCGCCCGTCACCTTGATGCGGCCGGTGAGCTCCATGACGTCCTGAGGACCTTCGTCCTCCACGTCGATGTCCAGCTCCACCTCGAAGGCGTCCTGGAGCGAGGCGGCGGGCGCCTTCTTCTCCGCGGGGAGGACCTTCGTCATCGCCTCCAGGAGCTTCTGGGCCTCGAAGGGCTTCTCGAAGTAGCCGGCGGCCTGGTACTTCGTGCGCGACTCCACGGCGTGCTTGCCGCCCTTGAAGACGCCGGTGATGAAGAGGAGCGGGAGCTGGGGGTTGTCCTTCCGCAGCGAGTCCGCGAGGTGGTACCCCATCATGTCCGGCAGCAGGATATCGAGCACGGCGGCCGCGGGCGGGTTCGCCTTGGCCACCTCGATGGCCTGCTTTCCACGGTTGGCTCCGACAACCTCGTAGCCCGCATCCTCGAAGAGCTGGGTGAGGAGGGACAGGAGTTCCTGGTTGTCGTCGACGACGAGAATTCGGGGTGCCATCGCGGGGCGTACCGTACCAGATGCGGGCTGAAGGGTCAGACAATCCGCCTCCCGTCCGGCCCCGTTTCCGTGGAGGATGCATCCGTCCCGCCGGAGCGTTAGGGTGGCTGCCCCGTGATGTCTCCCACCCGTCATCCCCTCCGCTCCCGGATGGTGGGCCTGCTGGCCTGCCTCCCCCTCTTGCTGCCCGTCGCGGCCCTGGCGCAGGACGCCGCTGACGCGGGGTCCGAAGATGCCGGAGGCATCTACATCCCCCTGCCCGACGCCTCCGTGGGCGAGGGCGGCCCGGACCGGGACAACCCCGAGGGCGAGGACGGCCACCTGCCCGTCACGTGCCGCAAGAGCGGGGACTGCGCGGCCCGCTTCACCTGTCAGGAAGGCAGGTGCCGCTACACGGGCGTGCGGCAGGCGGACCGCGCGGGCTGCCTGCTGGGCCCGGAGGCGGCCCTGCTGATAGTGGGGCTGGCCGCGGTGGCCGCGCCCCGCCGGAAGAAACGATAGAGGACGCGCATGCGGCTGGGGCTCAAGGCGGACAACCTGCTGGAGCGCGTGGCGGACTGGTTCAACCTGGCCCCCCAGCCCCTGGCGCATGCCTTCTTCGGGATGATGGCGTCCCGCACGCTGATGGCCGGCGTGCGGCTGGGGGTGTACGCGGCGCTGGCGGAAGGGCCCGCGTCGGCGGAGACCCTGGCGGAGCGGCTGAAGCTGTCGCCCGAGGGCACGCGCACCCTGCTGGAAGCACTGGTGGCCTGCGAGGCCGTGGAGCGCCAGCGCGGCGGCCGCTACCGGCTGGCCCCCCGGGCCAAGCGCTGGTTGGACCCGCACTCGCCGAAGTACGTGGGCGCCTTCCTGGAGTTCAATTACTCCCAGTGGGACTGGTGGACGGGGCTGGAGGGCGTGGTGCGCTCCGGCGAGGCGGTGGACATCCACCAGTTCGCTCCGGCGGACCCGCGCTGGCGGGACTACATCCACGCCATGCACCAGCTGGCGCGGCTGGCGGCCCCGGAAGTCGCTGCGGCCATCCCCCTGCCCCGCGGGGCGAAGAGCCTGTTGGATCTGGGCGGCGCGCACGGCTGGTACGCGGCGGAGCTGTGCCTGCGCCACCGGGGGCTGAAGGCCACGGTGCTGGACCTGGAGGGCAGCGCGCGCGTGGGCCGGGACATCATCACCTCGGCGGGACTGAGCCACCTCGTCACCCACCGCGAGGGGGACATCCTCACCGCGGAGCTGGGCGGCCCGTACGACGCGGTGCTGCTCTTCCAGGTGATGCACCACCTGTCGCCCGCGCAGAACGTGGCCCTGCTGCGCCGGGTGCGCGGCGCGCTGGGCTCCAAGGGCACGCTCGCCGTCCTGGAGTACCTGCGCGAGGACATCGACGACCCGGCCAGCTCCGCGCCGCTGATCGGCCTGCACTACTTCCTGACGTCCGGCGCGGCGGCCTATACGCCCGCGGAGGTGGAGGGCTTCCTCGACGACGCGGGTTTCCGCATCGCCCAGAGTCGCCCCATCCGCCACCTCCCCCTGCAGACGCTGCTGCTGGCCCGGCCGGAGTGAGCAGGCCTCCGGCGGGGCCGGACCCATCCCCCCCGCCCTCCTGGAGGCCTGTCCTCCCGCTGCGCTAGCGTGCCCCTTCTTCCGATGCTTCCCGAAAAACCGCTCCCCGCCGACCCTCCGGACGTGCCGCTCGCCGTCGACCTCGACGGGACGCTGGTGCGCACGGACACGCTGCACGAGAACCTGCTCGCCCTCTTCAAGCTGGCGCCCTGGGTGCTGCTGCTGCTGCCGCTGTGGGTGCTCAAGGGCAAGGCCTTCTTCAAGGCGGAGGTGGCACGGCGGGCGGCGCTGGACGCGTCGCGCCTGCCGTACAACGAGGAGCTGCTGGCCTTCCTGCGCGAGGAGCAGGCGCGCGGCCGCCGGCTGGTGCTGGCCACCGCGGCGGACCGGCGCATCGCCGACGGCGTGGCCGCGCACCTGGGCCTCTTCTCCGACGTGTACGCGAGCGACGGGACGGTGAACCTGTCCGGTGCGCGCAAGCTGGCGCGGCTGAAGGAGACGCTGGGCACCTTCGACTACGCGGGCAATGACGGGGTGGACCTGCCCCTGTGGCGCGAGTCGCACCGGGTGGTGGTGGTGCACGCCCCGGCCGGAGTGCTGAAGCAGGCGCGCGGGCTGGGCCGCGAGGTGCACCGCGTCTTCGAGCGCCCCCGCGTGGGCCCGCGCGTCTGGGTGAAGGCGCTGCGCGTGCACCAGTGGGCGAAGAACGCGCTCGTCTTCGTGCCGGTGCTGGCGGCCCACAAGGTGATGGAGCCGGGCCTGCTGCTCAAGGCGGTGCTCGGCTTCGTCGCCTTCAGCCTGTGCGCCTCCAGCGTGTACGTGCTCAACGACATGCTGGACCTGGAGTCGGACCGGCGGCACCCGACGAAGTGCAAGCGTCCCTTCGCCGCGTGCGCGCTGCCGGTGAGCACCGGCGTGGTGCTGGCGCCCGCGCTGCTGTTGGCCGGAGCGGCGGTGTGCCTGCTGCTGCCGCCCGCCTTCTCCGCGCTGCTCGCCACGTACTACGTGCTGACGCTGGCGTACTCGCTGCGGCTGAAGCAGGTGGTGATGCTGGACGTGCTGGTGCTCGCGGGCCTGTACACGGTGCGGATTTTCGGCGGCTCGCTGGCGGTGGGCGTGCCCACGTCGAGCTGGCTGATGATGTTCAGCATGTTCCTCTTCCTCTCGCTGGCGCTGGTGAAGCGGCTGAGCGAGGTGCGCCGGCTGCGGCAGGCCAACGAGACGTCGGCGCACGGGCGCGGCTACCTGGCGCAGGACTACGAGCAGCTCGCCAGCCTGGGCGCGGCGGCCGGCCAGGTGTCCGTGCTGGTGCTGGCGCTCTACATCACCTCCAAGGAGGTGACGGCGCTGTACTCGCACCATGAGTGGCTCTGGCTGCTGTGCCCCATCATGCTGTACTGGGTGGGGCGGGTATGGGTGCTGGCGCACCGCGGACTGGTGAACGAGGACCCGCTCGTCTTCGCGCTGAGGGACCGGGTGAGCTACGTGGTGGGGCTCGCCGCGGCCGTGGTGCTATGGGTCGCCCGGTGAGAGGACTTCCGCGATGAAGACTCTGGAGTCGTGGGGGCGCTATCCCCGGGTGGAACAGCGGACGCACCCGCTGGTGTGGCGCACGGACGCGCTGCCCCGGCCCGGCGGCACGCTGCTGCCGCACGGCCTGGGCCGCAGCTACGGCGACTCGTGCCTCAACGAGGGCGGCACGCTGCTGCTCACCGCCGGGCTGGACAAGCTCATCTCCTTCGACGCCAGCACGGGCGTGGTGCGCTGCGAGGCGGGCGTCACGCTGGACACGCTCTTGCGGCTGGCGGCCCCGCGCGGCTGGTTCCTGCCAGTGACGCCGGGCACCAAGTTCGTGACGGTGGGCGGCGCCATCGCCAATGACGTGCACGGGAAGAACCACCACCGGGGCGGCACCTTCGGCCGGTACGTGCGGCGCTTCGAATTGCTGCGCTCGGACGCCAGCCGCCGCGTGTGCGCGCCGGACGAGAATCCGGACTGGTACGGCGCGACGATTGGCGGCCTGGGACTCACCGGGCTCGTGACGTGGGCGGAGGTGCAGCTCAAGCCCATCAGCAACCCGTACATCCTCCAGGAGACGGTGCCCTTCGAGAACCTGGATGGGTTCATCGAGGTGGCTCGCGCGTCCGAGGCCGACTACGAGTTCACCATGGCCTGGGTGGACTGCCTGGCCCGGGGGAAGAAGGTGGGGCGGGGGCTCCTGTACCGGGGCAACTTCGCGCCGCCGCAGTTCGACGGGCTGCCCCTGAAGAAGAGCCACCTGTCCCACGGCGTGGGGCTGGCGGTGCCCATGGACATGCCGGCCTTCTGCCTCAACCGGCTGTCGGTGTCCGCGTTCAACTGGCTCTACTACCACCGGCAGAACGGCAAGCCGAAGGCGCAGCTGACGCACTACGACCCGTTCTTCTACCCGCTGGACGCCATCTACGGATGGAACCGCATCTACGGGAAGCGCGGCTTTCTCCAGTTCCAGTGCGTGGTGCCGTACGCCACCGCGCGCGACGCGCTGAAGGAAATCCTGGAGCGCAGCTCACGCGGCGGGCTGCCCAGCTTCCTCTCCGTGCTGAAGACGTTCGGCGACATTCCCTCGCCGGGGTGGATGTCCTTCCCGCGCCAGGGCGTGACGCTGGCCATGGACTTCGCCAACCGCGGGGAGAAGACGTGGCGGCTGGTGGAGGAGTTGGACAAGCTGACGCGCGAGGCGGGCGGCGCGGTGTACCCGGCGAAGGACGCGCGCATGAGCCCCGAGAGCTTCGCGGCGTACTTCCCCCGGCGCGATGAGTTCTCCGGCTACCTGGACCCGGCCTTCTCCTCGTCGTTCTGGCGGCGGGTGAACCCCGTCACCCTGCCCTTCTCCCTGGAGTCCGAGCGCGGCCCGGCGGCCACTCAGCCCCAGTCCCTGCTTGCGATTCGCTGACGTCTTCTCCGAGATTGCCGACCCCATGAAGAAAGTGCTCGTCCTCGGCGCCACCAGCGCCATTGCCCAGGCGACGGTGCGGCTGCTGGCCGCGCGCGGTGCCTCGCTGTACCTCGTCGGCCGCAACGCGGCGAACCTGGAGGCGGTGGCGAAGGACGCCGCCACGCGCGGCGCGGCGAAGGTGGAGTCGCGCGCGGTGGACCTGAATGACTTCGACGCGCACGAGCCGCTGGTGGACGCGGCGTACTCGGCGCTGGGCGGGCTGGACGGGGTGGTGCTGGCGCACGGCGTGCTGGGAGACCAGGCGGAGGCACAGAAGTCCTGGGCGGCGACGGAGGCGGTGCTGCGCACCAACTTCCTGAGCGCGGTGTCGCTGCTGACGGTGCTGGCCAACCGCTTCGAGGCGCAGAAGGCCGGGACGCTGGTGGTGATTTCGTCGGTGGCGGGAGACCGCGGCCGACAGAGCAACTACGTGTACGGCGCGTCCAAGGGCGCGCTCAACGTGTTCCTCCAGGGCCTGCGCAACCGGCTGGCGAAGTCCAACGTGGCCGTCGTCACCGTGAAGCCCGGCTTCGTGGACACACCGATGACGGCGCACCTGCCGAAGAACAAGCTGTTCGCCTCGCCGGACAAGGTGGCGCGCGGGCTCTTGAGCGCCGCGGATGCGCGGAAGAACGAGGTCTACGTCCCCGGCATCTGGGCGCTCATCATGCTCATCATCCGGACGATTCCGGAGACGGTGTTCAAGCGGATGAAGCTGTAGACTACCTGCCGGGTGGGGCGCTTGTCAGACGCCCCTGATATCCCCACACTTCGAGCATGGCCTACGGCGCGCGCAAACAGGAGCGTCCGGCGACTCTCGCCGACATCGAGGCCCTGCCGGAGGGCGTGGTGGGGGAAATCATCGATGGGACGCTGTACACGCATGCCCGGCCTGGGGACGGGCACATCTATTTCGGGCTGCGGCTCTTCGGAGAGCTGGATGGCCCCTTCCAATTGGGCGCCAACGGGCCGGGCGGATGGTGGCTCCGGGTCGAGCCTGGCGTGCAGGTGGCGGGCTCGCCGGAGTTCATCCCGGACCTCGCCGGGTGGAGGCGGGAGCGGGTCCCCGAGCCTCCCGAGGGACGGTGGACCACCGCACCCGAGTGGGTCTGCGAGGTGCTCTCACCCTCGACGCGCGCGTATGACCGGCGCATCAAGCGCCCCTTCTACGCGCGCATCGGCGTGCAGCACCTGTGGTTCGTCGACCTGGAGGAGCGGACGCTCTCCGTCAACACGCAGGTGAACGGCTTCTGGATGGAGACGGGCGTCTACGGCGAAGACGACACACGCGTCCGCGTGGCGCCGTTCGAGGACGTGGAGCTGCGGCTGGGCTGGCTCTGGCAGTCCGTCGGAGGCAGGCGCTGAGGACGACGCCGGCAGAGGGCGCTGGCCAGGCGACAGGCCCGTCTCACCTGACAGGTGGGACGCCGCTTGTCAGACGTGGTTGATATGCCCACACTTCGAGCATGGCCTATGGCGCGCGAAAGCAGGACGGTCCCGCAACCCTCGCCGACATCGAGGCCCTGTCGGAGGGCGTGGTGGGGGAAATCATCGACGGGACGCTGTACGTGCATCCTCGGCCCCGGGCCGCGAATACGGACATCCTGACCGGGCTGTCCTCGGAGCTCCGAGGCCCCTTTCAGCGGGGACGCGGAGGACCGGGCGGGTGGATCATCCACGGCGAGCCCGGCATCCGGCTCGCGGAAGCCCCGGAGTTCGTGCCGGACCTCGCGGGCTGGCGAAGGGAGCGCGTTCCCCGTGGGATTCCCGACGGCTCGTGGACGCTGGTTCCCGACTGGGCCTGCGAAGTCCTCTCACCTTCGACTCGCGCCTATGACCAGCGCATCAAGCGACCGTTCTACGCGCGCATCGGCATCCGTCACCTGTGGTTCATCGACCTGGAGGCCCGGACACTCTCCGTCAGCGAGCTGAGGGAAGGCCACTGGCTGGAGCTGGGTGTGTACGGCGAGGACGACGTCATCCGCGCTGCGCCCTTCGACGCCCTCGAGCTCAAGCTGGGCGAGCTGTGGCCCGTCATCGACACGTCCCGGCAGGAGTGACGCAGCGCTCTGGGGCACCGGTTCGCCAAGACGCCATCGGGTTTCAGCAGCACCCGGAGTACCGATGACATGGTTGCGGAATGGAGGGTGATTTGGGGCGCCCTCCCCTCCTTGGGTAGGCTTGCGGCCCGCCCGCCATGACCATCGCCTCTCCCCTTGCTCCCGTCCCCGAGCCGCTCGCTCCCGTCTCCTCCGCTCCCGAGCCGGCGGCCCCCGCGCCGAAGCCCTGGGGCCTGGCGCGGCGCATCGCCTTCCGCTTCGCCTTCGCGTACCTGCTGCTCTACTCGCTCCCCTCCCCGCTGGACTCCCTCCCGGACACGGCGTTCCTCGGCGATGCCTTCAACTTCGTCTGGCACGCCGTCGTGCCCTGGGTGGGCAAGCACGTGCTGCGCCTGGGCACGGACATCACCGTGTTCACCAACGGCAGCGGCGACACCACGTACAACTACGTGCAGTTGCCCGTGTTCCTCGCCGTCAGCGCGCTGGTGGCCGCCGTCTGGTCCGTCGTCGACCGGCGCCGCACCCAGTACGTGAAGGCCCACGACGTGCTGCGCGTCTTCCTCCGCTACGTGCTGGCCAGCAGCATGCTGTCCTACGGCATGGCCAAGGTCCTCAAGTCGCAGTTCCAGTTTCCGTTCCCCGAGCGGCTGGTGGAGCCGCTGGGTGAGCTCTCCCCCATGGGACTGCTGTGGACCTTCATGGGGTACTCGAAGGGCTACAACCTCTTCACCGGCGGCGCGGAGATGCTCGGCGGCCTCCTCCTGCTCTTGCGCCGCACCACCACGCTGGGCGCGCTGGTCGTCACCGCCGTCATGGTCAACGTGGTGGCGCTCAACTTCTTCTATGACGTCCCGGTCAAAATCTATTCCTCGCACCTGGTGCTGATGGCGCTCTTCCTGCTGCTGCCCGACGTCCAGCGGCTCCTCGGAGTCCTCCTCCTCAACCGCGCCACGGAGCCACGGGCGCTGGGCATGCCCTTCCAGCTCTCGCCGCGGGAGGCACGGGGCTTCCTCGCCGTGAAGGTGCTCTTCCTCGCCACCATGGGCTGGTCCTTCTGGAACGAGGGGACGAGCCGCCTCGCGGGGTCCAGCGACTTCGCGCCCAGGCCCGCGCTCTACGGCCTCTATGAGGTCGAGTCCTTCACCCGCGACGGCCAGACGCTGCCGCCGCTGCTGGGGGACCCGCTGCGGTGGCGCTACCTGGCCATCAGTCGCTACAACCGGTTCACCGTCCGGACGATGGATGACCGCGCACAGCGCCTCCGCATGGAGCACGACCCGTCGAAGTCGACCGTCACCGTCACCGAGGGCGCCGGAGACGCGCAGAAGACGATGGTGCTCGCGTACTCACAGCCGGACGCGGAGCACTTCGTCTTCCAGGGCACCTTCCAGGGCGCCCCCCTCGAGGTCCGCCTCAAGAAGGTGGACGAGTCCAAGCACCTGCTCGTCAACCGCGGCTTCAACTGGATTCAGGAGTTCCCCTTCAACCGCTGAGCCGTCAGTCCCGGCGCGCGGCAGGAGCCGGCTCCAGCGGGGGCACGTCACGGCCCTCGCCGAAGCCCAGGGCCCAGAAGCGCGGGCGCACCGGCTCGCGCGCCACCAGTCGCAGCAGGAGGTACTTCGCCTCGTCCTGGCCATCCAGCGCCAGCGCGAAGGTGCCGTAGTGCATGGCCACCGACGTGGCCGAGCGCAGCACGTGGTGCGCCTGGAGCGCCTCCCTCGGGCCCATGTGCACCGGCCGGAAGGCGGTGGGCCGGAAGGCGCCAATGGGCAGCACCGACAGCCGCATGGGCCCGAAGCGCTCGGCCATCATCGCGAACTGCGGGCCGTAGCCCGTGTCTCCCGCGAAGAGCACCGGCCCGCCCGAGGTGGAGAGCACGAAGCCCGCCCACAGCGTCGCGGACGTGTCCGTCAGCCCGCGGTTGGAGCGGTGCTGCGCCGGCACCGCCGTCACCGTGTGCCCCGGCGCGACTGGCGTGGACTGCCACCAGTCCAATTGCTCCACGCGCTGGAAGCCCTCGCCGTCCAGCAGCGCCTTGTTGCCCAGGCCCACGATGAAGCGCGGGTGGTGCGCCGCTTCCAGGCGCCGCAGCGTTGGCAGGTCCATGTGGTCGTAGTGGTTGTGGCTCACCAGCACCACGTCGATGGGCGGCAGGTCCTCGAAGCGGATTCCCGGCGGGCGCACCCGGTGCGGGCCCAGCCAGGACACCGGGCTCGGCCGGTCCGAGTAGATGGGGTCCGTCAGCACATTCAGCCCGTCCGCCTGGAGCAGCACCGTGGCGTGGTTGATGAACGTGACGCGCAATTGCCCCGGCCCCACGCGCTCCGGCGGCGGCCTGCCGGGAGCCAGGTCCTCGTAGTCGCGCCACTCGCCCCGAGGCTCCGTACGCAGCGCCTCCAGGACGTCTCCCGGGCCGAGCCGGCGGACGGGCTCCAGGTTGTGGAACTGCTCGCCGTCGAAGTGGTCCGTCGCCGGGCCCTCGTGGCGAGACCCGGCGAAGAGGCAGCCGCCGAGCCACGGCGCGCACAGGAGGAGGACGAGCGCGAGGCGCTTCGCCATGGGCGGAGGAGTGTCCTGAAGGTGCGACATGGTTTCCGGCGCTCCGTGAGGAAGGAAGGAGGCCCGGCGCGGCCCCGGGTTCCCACCCTGCTTTCAATCATGAAAGGGCGCCGAAGGGTGCGAGCCGGCGCCGGCCCGGCCGGCCGCCCCACGGGCGGAGTGTCGACGCCCCCACGCCCGGCGGCCGGGGATTCATTGCGACACCCCGGGGGCCTTCCCACGTTCGAGGCATGGACGTACTCCCCGTCACGAGCGAGCCGGGCCTGGACCCCTCCGACCCCTATGCCCGCGAAGCGCAGACCTTTCCGCAGCTCAGCCCGGAGATGGCGGAGCGCGTTGCCACCTACGGCACCGAGGAGCGTGTGACGGGTGGCACGCCCCTCTTCAGCCGGGGAGACCGGAACGTCGATTTCTTCTTCGTCGTCGAAGGCGCGGTCGAGCTCTTCGACCTGGACTCCGAAGGCGCCCCCCACGTCTTCGCCGTCCAGGGCGAGCAGCAGTTCACCGGCGAGCTGGACCTCTTCACCGACCACCAGATTCTCGTGAGTGGCCGCACCCGCGGCGACTGCCGGGTGGTTCGCGTCAAGCCGCACGACTTCCGCCGGCTGGTCAGCACCGAGGCCGACATCGGCGAAATCATCATGCGCGCGTTCATCCTGCGCCGCGTCGGCCTCATCCGTCATGCGCAGGCCGGGGTGGTGCTCATCGGCTCCGGCCATGGCGCGGACACGCTCCGGCTGCAGAGCTTCCTGACCCGCAATGGCTATCCCCACCGGCTCCTCGACATCGACGTCGACCCGGGCGCGAGCGGCTTCCTGAAGTGCTTCTCGCTGACCCCCGCCCAGCTCCCCGTCGTCATCGCTCCGGGGAGGACGGTCTTCCGGAATCCGTCCAACGCCGCGCTGGCGGATGACCTGGGCTTCAGCGAGGCCGTCGACCCCGCGCATGTGCATGACGTGGCCGTGGTCGGCGCCGGTCCCGCGGGGCTCGCGACCGCCGTCTACGCGGCGTCGGAAGGACTGGAGACCGTCGTCGTCGAGGCCCTGGCGCCCGGGGGACAGGCGGGGACCAGCTCGAAGATAGAGAACTACCTCGGCTTTCCCACCGGCATCTCCGGCCAGGCGCTCGCGGGCAGGGCGCAGGTCCAGGCGCGGAAGTTCGGCGCGCGGCTCATCGTCTCCCGCTCCGTCAGTGGCATCGACTGCAAGAGCACGCCCTACCGTCTGCTCCTGGAGGACGGCCGCGTGGTGTCCGCGCGCTCGGTGGTCATCGCCACCGGGGCGCGCTACCGGAAGCTGGACGTGCCCGACCTGGCGAAGTTCGAGGGCCAGGGCGTCCACTACGCCGCGACGGCCATGGAGTCGAACCTGTGCAACGGCGAGGAAATCATCGTCGTGGGCGGTGGCAATTCCGCCGGACAGGCCGCCGTCTTCCTGTCGCGCACGGTGTCGAAGGTGCATCTGCTCGTGCGCAGCGGAGGGCTCGCGGCGACGATGTCCGACTACCTCGTCCAGCGCATCGAGTCCTCGCCGCGCATCGAACTGCACACGCGCACGGAAATCACGCGGCTGGCGGGGAGACGGTTCCTGGAAGAGGTGACGTGGGTGCACCGGCCCACGGAGGAGGCCACCACGCGCCCCATCGGGAATATCTTCGTGATGATTGGCGCCGAGCCGAACACGGAGTGGCTCAATGGCTGCCTGGAGCTGGACGGCAAGGGCTTCATCCGGACGGGGCAGGACCCGGAGGGCCGGGCGCTCGCGTCACCGTATGCGACGTCGCGGCCGGGCATCTACGCGGTGGGGGACGTGCGCTCGGGCTCGGTGAAGCGCGTGGCGTCGAGCGTGGGCGAGGGCTCCGTGGTGGTGCAGGCGATTCACGGCTTCCTGCACCCCGGGGTGGTGTGAGTCAGCGTTCCCAGAGCGCGGCCAGCTCGATGGGAATGGCCTCGAAGGGCTCGGCCCGGACCGGACCATTGCCGGGGTGCGTGCCGAGGAGGACCCAGCGACTTCCCTCCAGTCGATAGACTTCCAGCGTCTGGGGACGTGGGTCCACGAGCCAGAGGTGCTTCACGCCTTCCCTCGCATACACAGCCAGCTTCAGGGTCCGGTCCAGGTGCTCCGTGGAGGGAGACAGCACCTCGCAGAGCCAGTCGGGGGTGAGCTCCACACCGACGACATCCGGTATCTCCGGCATGCGCTCACGCCGCCACCCCACGAGGTCGGGCACCAACACATCACCGCCGAGGTGCAATTCGGTTTTGGGCAACAGGACCCATCCACCGGGTCCCTCCTGCTCCGGTTCCTCATCGAATGGCCACAGTGCCCTCGCCACCTGGCCTGCTGTCCTTACATGGACCGTACCGGGGTGAGGCGTCACGTACAGCTCTCCGTCGATGATCTCCCCAACCACGTTCGGCGGGAGGCGTTCCAGCGCTTCGTATGCGCGTTCTGTTCGCGTCTTGTCGCTCATGTGTCCAGCTTGCATCATACCCCTGACATCCTGATGGGGTCAGGGAATCCTGGAGGTCACATGGCGGCTACTCGTACGTGGGCTGCCACCTGGGAAACGTTCCCCCCCGTGCCGCGCGCCCAGTCCTCCGGTGTCACCTTGCGGAAGCGCGCCGGTGAGCAGCCCAGCTCGCGGCGAAACGTGTTGATGAAGTTCGAGAGGTCGCCGAAGCCCACGTCGTAGGCAATCTCCGTCACCGGCCGGTCCGTGTCGCGGAGCAGCTCCACCGCGCGCCGCACCCGCACCTGCATCAGGAAGCGGTGCGGCGTCACTCCCGTCTCCCGCTTGAACACCCGGAGGAAGTGGTACGGGCTCAGGCCCGCCACCCGCGCCAGGTCGCCCAGGCGCAGCTCGTCCTTCGAGGCGTGCTCAATCTGCGCGAGCGCGGCGTAGACGCTGTCCCGGGCGGCCCGGCTGTCACGCGTCACCTCGCCCCTGGGCGCGCGGCCCAGTTGCGCGGAGACATTCGCGGCGAGCGCGAGCCCCAGCTCCTCCAGGCCCAGCGTCACTCCTCCCTCGTCGAGCCGCTGCTCGGCGAGGTGCCCAAGCGCCTCGATGCGCGGCATCGCCGGAAGCACCGAGCGCGCGAAGTAACGCCGCGACGCACCGCGCGGGCCGCTCCCCACCAGGCGCTCGAGGGTGGCCTCATCGAAGCGGAAGATGAGGCAGCGGTCCCCACCGGCGTGCTCGTGCGAGATTTCGTACTGCTGGCCCGGGTTGGCGAGCAGCGAGAAGCCGGTGGTGAGCAACTGCGGCCCACGCTCGCTCCGGAAGCTGAACACGCCCGAGCGCACCACCGCGATGGAGGCGGAGGTGAACTGCTCCGGCTCGCTCGGTGCCCCCTTCTCCGCGGTGCAACGGTAGTCGAAGACGCGCACCAGCCCGTCGCGCGCCAGCTCGCGGCGGGACATGGCTGGAGCTGCCGACGGTGGCCTTCCCGGCGAGCGACTCATGCCGCCAGCCTAGCAGTCCCGACGCAGGGCCCCTCCACCGCAATTTTCGCCAAGTGGGCGCGGAGGCGGCCTCGCTACAAGCCCCGCTCGTCTCACAGCGCGGCCTCCGCCGCTCAAAGAGGGCAGACGACATGGGCTCGAAGAACATGGAACAGGAGCACGGCCCGGTGGCGCGGATGCGCCGCAGGGAGTTCCTCCTCGCAACCGGAGCGCTCACGGTGGGGGCGCTCGCCGGCTGCGCGTCTGGCGGCGGGCCACGCCCGACGACGGGAGGGACTCGCGAAACACTGGATGCCGCGGCCTTCCGCGCCTCGCGACGCTTCGCCGAGACGCGCTTCGGACGCATCGCCTACGTCGAGCGCGGAACCGGGGACGCCGCTTTGTTCCTGCACGGCTTTCCGCTGAACGGCTTCCAGTGGCGCGGCGCACTGGAGCAGTTGTCTCCCTACCGCCGGTGCGTCGCTCCCGACTTCATGGGGCTCGGCTACACGGAGGTCGCCGAAGGGCAGAGCGTCGCGGCCGGTGCGCAGGCCGACATGCTCGTGGCGCTGCTGGACTCGCTCTCCATCTCCACCGTCGACCTCGTCGCCAATGACAGCGGCGGCGCCGTCGCGCAGCTCTTCGTCACCCGCTACCCGGAGCGCGTCCGGACGCTGCTGCTGACGAACTGCGACGTGGAGAACGAGTGCCCTCCCGCCGCCGTCCTTCCCGTCATCGAGATGGCGCGTGCCGGGACGTACGTGGACCAGTGGCTCGCGCCGTGGCTCGCCGACAAGCCCCTGGCGCGCTCGGAGGCGGGCATTGGCGGGATGACGTACACCCATCCCACCCAGCCCACCGACGAGGCCATCGAGTACTACTTCGCGCCCCTCGTCACTCCACGCGGGAAGGACCAGGTACACGCGTACACCGTCGCGCTGGCGCCCAACCCGCTGGCGGGCCTGGAGCCGGCACTGAAGCGCTGCACCGTGCCGACTCGAATCCTCTGGGGAACGGGGGACACCATCTTCTCCCAGGCGAGCGCCGACTACCTGGACCGCACGCTCCCCAACTCGCGAGGCGTGCGGCGCGTCCCGGGCGCGAAGCTCTTCTTCCCCGAGGAGTTCCCCGACCTCATTGCCGAGGAAGCGCGCCGGCTCTGGGGAGTGGGCTGAGAGTGGACGGCCCCGGGTTCACCTCGAACCCGGGGCGCCCTGCTCCGGCCCTAGCCCTTGTTGTCCTTGTCGACGACGTTGTCCACGCCGTCCTTGTCGTCGTCACCCGGCGGCTCCTTGCCATCCGGGAGGCCGTCGTTGTCACTGTCCGTGTCGAGCACGTTGGGCAGGCCGTCCCCGTCCGCGTCGCCCTGGACCTCGTACTTGTCCGGCAGCCCGTCCTGGTCCTGGTCGCCCTTGCTGTCGAGCGGGACCTCGAGCTCCACCTTCGTCCGCGTGGAGCCGCTGCACTTCCCGTCACCCGGGTAGATGGCCGTGGCGCTCCACTTGCCTCCCGCCACGGTGAGCCGGTAGTCCTCGAACGTGCCGGTGCTGCTCGTCGTCACCGTCTGGTAGACGGGGTTGCCGGCATCGTCCGTGTAGCGCAGGAGGAACGTCTGGCCGGGCCGCGAGGGCTTCGTGTAGCCCTTCACGCGGATGAGGCCACACGTCTCGGGCGGCCTCTTCGGGTCGTAGAAGTAGACCTTGCGCTTCTGGTCCGGCTCCAGGTGATACGCGGGGAACTCCTTGCAGCTCACCTTCACCACCTCCACCGTCTCGATTTCCACGGTGGTGCGGCGGCGCAGCGGCACGCGCACGGTGGCGCCTCCCATCCGCACCAGCGTGTCCCCGCGCGGCGTCCACGCGGTGACGTGGGCGTCGTGGCTGACGCAGTCCTTGTCCTTCTCGTCGGGCTGGAACTTCAGGTGCCCCTCCAGCAGCTCGCCCGGCTTCACCACGGCCTTGTCCGGCCCGAAGGACTGGCCCCAGTGTCCCGGCACGCCCTCGTAGCGGAAGTACACGAGCTGCTCCTTCTCGCCGGCGTTCTTGAACTGGAAGCCGAAGTCCACCACGTCATAGGGGCTGGCGTGGCTGGACTGCTTCACGTGGAGGTTCTGCTGGGCCTCGTTGTCGTTGGCGTTGGTGTCGGACGTCATCCGGCGCAGCTGCACCTTCACGCAGTTGTGCGGGTCGTCCGCGCCCACGGGCCTCCACACCACGTAGATGTCCCGGAACTCGCCCGCGGGAATCACCGGGATGAAGACGCTCTTGTAGAGGTCGAACGAGCCCACGCCATCCACCGTGTGGTACGGCGCCGAGAGCAGGAAGCGGACCTCCGTGTCGTACGCGTCCGCCGGGCCGTCGTTGTAGACGCGGGCGTAGATGCGGTTGTCCTGGTCGCCGATGGGTTGCTCGTCCACCTGCGTGGTGTTGTAGCCGCCACCGTCCTCCTGGTTGTCCACCCAGATGTCCGGGCTGGTCCACACCGGGTCGCCCACGCGGATGCGGACGTTGTAGTCGACGGGGGGCGTGTAATCGACGGTGACGTCATAGCCGCCGTTGGACGGGCGCTCGGCCGTCACGCGCACGCTGATGCCCGTGCCGGGAGGCGCGTCCGTGCCGCCCACGCCCAGCGCCGCGTCACCCACCGTGGTGGCCGGCGTGCGGTCCCGGATGACGACGGGCACCTGGCCCTGCGGAATCGCCTTGTTCGCGGAGTACACGAGCACGCCCTTGCCCGGCACCGTCTGGTCCCGGTTCGCCAGCGTCGGCGTGCGCGCCTCCACCCAGTAGAAGTTCGTCTCGTCCTCGAAGGACGTCACGCCCGGCGTCAGGCCGATGGCGATGGCGCCGTACTGCCCCGCCGCCAGTGAGCTCTGGAAGCTGACCGGAATGGCCGGCTGGCCCGTGCGCGGCGACGTCCCCGGCGGACGGGGGATGAAGAAAATCTGCCCGCCGCTGCTCGTCACCCACTCCGCGTACTGCTTGGACCACACGAGCGGGTGCGCCCCCTCGAAGGGCAGCGCCATGTTGTCCCACTTGTTGGCGGGCTCGGCGATGGGGAACTCCACGTTCTCGTGCGCGAACAGGTCCACGAGGCCGAACTGGTGCGAGTAGCCGTGGGCGTACTGCGGCAGCGTGTTCGTCGGCCCCTGGATGGAGACGGAGAGGTAGCGGGTGTTGCCGCCGACGGTGTACGGCCAGTTGCCCGTGGTGGCCCAGTCGCTCGTGAAGGCCGGGTCGTTCACCACGAGGATGACGCGGTCGATGTCGTCCGACGGGTCCGCCGTGGGGCCGTCCAGCGCGCCCGGCTCGAGGGCGACCAGCCCGTTGAGCGAGTCCGTGGCCAGCTCCACCAGCGGCGTCACGCTGCCCGAATAGTAGTCGGTGCTGGGGCGGCCCAGGGCGAGGGGCTCCTTGTACACGGGCACCAGCGTGGCCTGGTTGTAGCTGACCTCGGAAATCCACTGCGTCAGTGCGTCGATGCGCTGGGTGACGGTGGCCTGGTCCGCGGTGCCGGTGACGTTCGAGAAGTTCACCCGGAGCACGAGCGTGTCCTGGATGCCGTCGGGGAATGGCCCGCGGGCGACCTGCACGGGACGCAGCGCGATGTTGTTGTTCTTGCGCACCTCGTCCAGCCCCGTGGCGGGCGTCAGCCGGTCATAGAGGTTGGACACCCGGGCCGAGAGCAGGAAGCGGCCATCCGCCGCGGCGGCGGACTCGGGGGCCGGCGGCCGGAAGACGATGGGGCCCACCACGGTGACGCCATGGCCCGCCATCGTGGAGCCGGGCACGGTGGGGACGGCGAGCGCGTTGGCGGGCGCGTTGACGGTGTCGCTGGAGAAGCTCTCGAAGAAGCCGTCCAGGCTCCAGTTCGTGGGGAACGCGAGCGGCGACGCCGGGTCACCCCAGTACAGCCGCACGGCGGAGTTGGTGGCCGGCGCGGTGTTGCGGTTGCGCACCATCACATAGACGTAGTTGTTGGTGCCGTAGCGCGGCTGCTCGAAGGCGTAGTAGCCCAGGCCGAACTGCGCCGCGGTGGCCAGGTTCACATCCGGCCGGTGGCGCACGAGGATGTCCGGCGAGGACAGGGTGATGGCGGTGGAGGAGGGCTCCGTGCCGGTGTCACCCAGGTAGTCCCGCGCGTACAGGTCGAAGGGCATCGGCGCGCCCGAGCCCAGGAAGGCCACGAGCCGCGCGGCGTCCGAGTCGATGACGAACACGCGCCCCAGCCCGTCAATCTCCAGCTTCTGCGGCGAGGTGAAGAGCGGAGCAATGCCCAGCGTGGAGTCGAAGCTCCCGTCCGGGCGGAAGACGGTGACGCGGTGGTTCTGCGTGTCGGCCACCCACATCATCCCGTCCGGCGCCACGGCCACGTCGCGCGGGCTGCGGAACTGCGAGGTGCCCGAGCCCATGGAGCCGAAGCGCAGGGGCGAGCCCACCGGCGGGACTTTGACAATCTGGTTGTTGCCGGTGTCCGCCACGTAGAAGGTGCCGTCCGCGCCCACGTCGAAGCCACTGGCGCCGAACCACGTGGGGTCCGAGAGCGCGACCGACCAGCTCGTGTCGTCCGGACCGTCCGCCACGAGGATGCGGTTGTTGCCCGAGTCGAGCAGGTACACCTTGCCCATGGCCCCCACGGCGAGGTCCTTGGGCTGGGTGATATTCACTCCCGCCACGCTGTTGCGCGTGGTGGATGCGAAGGCCGGGTCATACGTGTAGCTGGAGGTGGCGGCGTTCCACCGGTACAGCTCCACCTCGCCGCCAATGCTGTCCAGGGCGTAGAGGTTGCCCTGCGCGTCGGCGGCCACGCCCTGGGGCTGGTTGAGGGCCTGCTCCTGGGTGGGGTCCGCCACGAAGCCGACCTCCGACCAGGTGGGCGCGCCCCCCGAGAGGGTGGAGATGGCGGTGTACTTGATGAGCCGGTGCGCGGTGTCCGCCACCAGCACGCGGCCGTTCAATTCGTCGACGCCCACGCCGAAGGGAACGAGGAAGCCGCCGGTGACGGGATTGGGCGCGCCGGCATCGGCCGCGCCGCCGCCCAGGGAGGTCTGACTCCAGACGAGGACGAGACCTACGAAGACAACAAGGGTACGCCGCACCGCCCTCAGGCGGTGCGTGGAAGGTGTGGGGCTCACGAGTGGAGTCCTTTCAGGAGATTACTTGTCGAGGAGGAACCGGGCGCGAGCCACGGAGCCCTTGTGCAGCGTGGACTTGGAGTGCTTCGTCACGTAGTCGGTGAGGACGGACTTCCCGTCCGACCAGCGCGACACCTCCATCAGGGCCAGCTCGCGGACGTTGTCGTCCGTGTCGTCCAGGAAGGTGAGCGTCTCCTGCTTGGCGAGCTCGGGACCGCGGCGCGAGAAGGTGTTCAACGACAGTCGCCTCAGGGCAGGGCTCTTGGCCTTGCCCGCCTCGGCCACGTGGCCGCCCAGGCGCGCGTCCCACGGCATCTTCTGCGCCGGCTGCGACATCAGGTAGGCGAGCACGCTGGAGCGCACCGCCTCCGCCTCGGGCTTGCCCTCCACCGACTCCCAGATGTCCGAGAGGGCGGACGCTCGCGCCGCCGGTGCCACCGCCTTCTCGAAGCGGGAGTAGGCGGAGAGCCGCGCGAGGCCATCATCCGTGGCGAAGTCGCGGCCGAGCTCCACGGCGGCCGTCTGGGCGAAGGCCATGGTGGAGAGGGTGAGTGCCAGGACAGCAAGCAGGCGCCGGTTCATGGAGTCCTCAGGAAGCGCGTGGTGCGCGCGCGGGTAATCTGCTGCACGGTGTGGACGGCGGTGTCGTCCCACAGCCGCTTGGTGTTCGTGTGCAGGCGCGGACTGGTGATGATGGTTCCGTTGCGCATCAGGTTGAACATGTCGTGGGTACCGCCGTAGTGCCCGCCGCTGGCCCAGCCGGCCTGCGTCCCGCTGGCCTCGGCCAGCGTCAGCGTGGCGTTGGTGAGCATGTGGCCCACCTCGTGCGCGCCGGTGTCGCCGATGGCGGCGGCCCGGCCCGCGGCGATGACGAAGTTCCTGGCGGGAGAGCCCGCGGGAATCCACCCATCCGGGAAGGACTCGCCACGGTTGCCCGTGTTCAGGTTGCCCACGAAGAGCAGGTACACCGTGTTGGTGTTGGCGGGGCTGGCCGGGTCCACGCCGCGCACCAGGTTGATGAGCGCCAGCTGGTCCGCCGAGGGCGCGAGGCCTCCGTACCCTCCCCCGAAGCTGGCGACGCTGTTCAGGTTCACCGGGCTGCCGGCGGGCAGGGTGATGACGTCCGTGGCGGCGGTGTGGACGATTTCCACGCGAATCCCCATGAGGATGTACTGCTCCCGGAGAATCTGCGTGACGAGGTCCACGGTCGCCGCGGGGACGGCCGGGATGTTCAGGTTGTTGGGGTCCTGGAAGTTGAAGACCCGGACGGTCATCACCCGGCGCTCCTCGGGAGCGCGCTGGAAGAGCGGCGTCTTGAGCAGGCTGGCCGGAGTCGCCGGGTCGGCCGACTGGTACCTGGCCACCACCCGGCCGTCCGGGTTCTTCGCCTGACGGACGCGGTGGTCCGCCGCGTTGTAGGCCGCATTGCCCGCGTGGGCCGTGAGTCCCGTGTTGGTGGGCACGTCCCGGTCAATCTGGTCCGCCACCACCATCACCGCCTGGGACACGAAGATGCCCGTGTTGGGCCCCGTCTCGGTGAGGGTGAGGGTCTTCGTGGCCGGGGCGTCCTGGTTGGTGACGCCGTCCGCCTCCGTGGTGAACCACTCCAGGGCGTACTCCTCCGCCGTGGCGGCGTTGGTGTTCCGCGCCGCGTCGGTGAGCTGGTAGTAGAAGCGGCGGGAGTCGCGCCCGACGAAGTTGTCCGGGTTGGCGGAGGCCCCCAGGCGCACCTGGTCCGACTCGTTGTAGAGGGTGTTGATGGCGCCGAAGGCATCCGCCGCCACCCGGAAGGCGAAGTCCCACAGGCCCACCCGGACGAAGAGCGTGGACGCGTCCGCCGCGGTGATGCGGAAGTCGCCGTTGGTGTCCTGCATCGTGTCCAGCTTCCAGAGGTTGAGCTTCAGCTCCTTCTGCGGAGTCGCGGCGGTGGCGGGGGGCGTGTACTGCACCCGCAGCTTCGGCGCGCCGGGCGTGAGGGCCTCGACGTAGACCTGGGCGGGGACGGCGTCCGCGGGGAGGTTGAACGTCTTGGGCAGCACCAGCTGTCCGGTCTTGTTCGCGGTGGTCCAGACCTTGAGCTGGGCCGGCGCGTCCGAGCTCAGGGTGAGCGTGCCGTCCACGCGGGGCTGGAAGCGGAGGGTGACGGCCACCAGGTCGTTCTCCGCGGCGGGCGCGGGCGTCTGGGCGGAGTCCACGACACCGTTCGCGTCGTCATCATCCGAGTTGACTGCGACGGGCAGGCCGCTGGCGGGAATGGCGTGGCCGGGGACCTCGAGCGCCATGTCGTAGAGGGTGAAGGAAACTCGAGGGGAGACGCCCAGGGAGCGGCCGCCGCGGAACGCCTCGACCTCCATCTGGTAGCGGCCCGCGGCCTGGGGCGTGGCGCCCACGCGGCCGTTCCACGAGAAGGTGCCCAGGGCGGCGGCGCTCGGCGTGTTGCCGCGCGTCACCACGCTGCCCGTCGGGTTGACCACGCGCCACTCCAGGCTGGAGATGGAGAGGGCGCCATCCACGCGATAGTCGAACGTCACGTTGCCCGTGCCCGCCACCACGGCGTCACGGTCGACGTAGGGCGCGGTGCTGGCCAGCTGGAGGGAGACCGTCTCCGTCTGGATGGCCTGCGACTGGAAGCCGGAGAAGAGGGTGGGCGAGAGCGTGAAGTCGAGCAGCGTCACGCGCACGTCGTAGCGGCCGGTGGGAGGCCGCGTGCCACCGTTGGTGAACCCGTTCCAGTTGAAGACCAGGGGCAGGCCCTTGCTCATCGGCGGGACATTCAGCTCCACCGCGGAGTAGACGGGCGTGGTGCTGCCCGTGGGGAGGACCTCCAGCAGCGTGTACATGCCCAGCATGAACATGGGGTCTTCGTAGAGCGTGGAGTCGATGTGGTAGTAGACGTCGATGTCCGCGCTGTCGAAGGACTGGACGATGGCGGGCGTGCCGGTGGTGGGCGCATCCACGCAGACGCCGGCCGCGCAGTTGCCGATGGTGACTCCCGTCTCCGCGTAGTTCGTCTGGGCGGGCGAGTCGTCATCCGTGACGGTGAGGCGAATCTTCCAGAAGCCCTGGCAGACCGGCGGGACGGCGGCGCCCGCGGGATACAGGGTGAGGACGCTGGCCGAGGGGCCGCTCGGCAGCGACGGCACGGCGCACCCGGCGGGCGGCACCGCGGACCAGGCGTAGTTCGTGATTCCCAGGCCCGAGCCGGGAGGGCCCGACACCGCGTTGTCCAGGTCGAAGCTGGCGGCGCCATTCACGACGATGGCGCCGGGCAGCACGCCCGCGAGGTTGACGAGGTACCAGGCGGACCCGCTGACGACGGCGGCGGGCACGGTCTGCGGCGGCACGACGACGACGGTGTGGCGGGTGGTCGCGACGTTGCCCTCGCCGTCCTGCACCTCCAGCTCGAACTGCCACTGGCCCGGCTGCAGGTCCGACCAGTCCAGCGACAGCGTGGAGGTGTTGGCGGGGATGTTGAACACCTCGTCCACGCGGCCGGTGGTGTAGGGGCCCCACGCGTCCGGCGGGATGTCCACCACGTACCAGGTGTAGCGGACGATGCCCGCGGAGATGCCCGAGACGGCGCTGCCGTCCGTCACGTGGCAGCGGTTGGCCTGGCTGGGGCACGGGGAGTCAGGGTCCACGGAGCCGCGCCCGTCCAGCAACAGGGGGAACTCCAGCAGGTGGGCCACGTCCAGCCCGGCGATGTCCGCGGTGGGCAGGCCATCCACGACGATGGCGCGGTCCTGGCTCACGGACTCGTTCTCGTCGTCGGTGGCGGTGAGGCGCAGAATCCACGTGCCGGCGGAGCTCGCCGAAGTCGCGCGGGTGGCGGAGGCGCTGGTGGACAGCACGGTGAGCGGCGAGACGCCCGCGGACTGGGGCGCCTGGATGAGCTCCCACTTGAAGGTGAGGTTGCCGCCGTCGTCATCGGTGGTGATGCTGGTCGCCGCCTGGAGCGCCTGGCCGACGTCGATTTCCGTGGGGCCGGTGAAGGAGATGCGCGGCTTCAGGTTGCGCACCGTGACAGTCACTGTCTCCGAGTCGGTGGCGTTCTCGTTGTCCTTCGCGGTGACGCGGAAGCGCCAGGTGCCCACGTGGTTGCCGTTGGTGGGGATGTTGATGCCCGCGGTGGTGGCGTAGTTGCTCTGCGGGGCGAGGCCCGAGCGGGTGGGCGCCTCCAGCAAGTCCCACACGAAGGTCAGCGCGCCGCCGTCCACGTCCGTGGTGGGCGACGCGGTGAGGGCGATGGGCGTGTTGGCGTCAATCGTCGTCGCGCCGGCGACGCTGATGTTCGGCGGCACGTTGGGGACGGAGAACGCGTAGGTGAAGGACTTCAGCTCGCCCTCGTTGTCCGCGATGTCCACCGCGAACTGGTAGTTGCCGATGTCACGGTCGCTGGTGAAGGTGATGGTGGGGTTGGCGGTGTTGGCGGCCGCCAGCGTCGCGGTGGACATGGGCGGCTTGCTGACGATGCGCCAGGCGTGCGTCAGCCCGCCGCCATCCGGGTCCGACGCGTTGGAGCGCAGCGTGACGGTGGCGTTCCACGCCGGCGTGGGCGTGTGGTTCAGGCTGGCGGTGGGCGGCGAGTTGGTGACGGTGATGCGGAAGGTGACGGGGGCGGGGAAGTTGCTCACGCCCGCCAGGTCACAGACGACGTTGCACGGCGGGAAGGACGCGCTCACGCAGTAGGCGGGGTCGACGTGCGTGCCGTTGCAGGTGATGGTCTTCAGTCCCAGGTCCCGCAGGGAGTTGAACCTCATGTTGAAGTGGAACTCGGGCTGGCCGTCCCCCGTCGAGTCGAAGATGGGGCACCCTCCGGGCGAGGAGAGCGGGTTGGACGTCGCCACGCCCGGGTCTCCGGAGCCCGGGGCAATCTGCACCGAGGGCCCGGGCGAGAAGCCCGTCTGGGCGCAGTTGACCTGGAAGGGCCAGAGGTAGCCGCCCTCCGCGAACTCGAAATAACCCTGCGTGGTCTTGACCTGCTGGGGTCCAGCGAAGTCGCCGGCCTGGCTGGCGAAGGCGCCCAGGACCAGGAGGAGACAGGCGAGCCAATGGATGCGCATCGAAGTGACTCTCGAGATAGGGGCGGGGCTCATGGGCGCGGGCGGCTCAGCTGAGAGGCGGAAGTGGCGGGCACGCCGGACGGGACGGGCACCGGCGCCGACGAGGTGGACGGGAGGCTGAACGAGAGCTGCGCGGCGGGAGTGCCCGGCTTCAGCAGGTCCTTGAGCAGGTCCGCGTAGCGCTCGGCGAAGAGGTTCTTGATGACGGCCTTGGAGCGCAGCTCCGCGAGCAGGTCCTGGAGCCGGCCTTCCGCGTACAGCCGCTCCAGCCAGGCCTGGATTTCGGGCTGGACGTCCTCGAACTTCCGGTCCACCGCGGGGACGACCTCATGCACGAGGAGGAAGCAGTAGCCCTCCTTCGTCTCGAGGACGTCGGTGAGCTCTCCGGGCTTGCGCTCCACCAGCGCCTTCCAGACGTGGGCCTCGAGCTTGTCCTCGGTCAGGTCCATCCGGGCGCCGCCGAGGGCGCGGGTGGAGCCTTCCGAAGAATTGCGGGCGACGTCGGCGAAGGCCTCGTTGCCCTTGCGCACCTTCTCCAGCAGCTCCTTGGCCCGGGTCAGGGAGTCCTTGCCGGGAAGCACGAGCACCTCGCTCGCGTGCACCCGCTTGGGCTGGTGGAACGTCGCGACGTTGTCCTCGTAGTAGCGCTTCACCTCGTCGGGAGGGAGCGTCCAGCCCGCGTCCTTCTTCGCGAGCCGCTCGCGCAGCAGGCGCTGGCGGATGTCACCGCGGAGGGCCGTGGCGCCGTCCGGGGTGCTCTCCACGTGCTGCTTGAAGGCGTCGCTGGTGGGGAAGGTCTGCGCGAAGGCCGCGAAGGCCGCGTCGATTTCCTTCTCCGACACCTCGACGCCCTGCTCCTTGGCGGCCGCGTCGGTGACGGCTTCGTCGACGAGCTTCTGGGTGATGGCGTTCTTGAGCAGGAGCGCGTCCGCGTCCGGGATGCGGCCATCGGTGGAGGTGGCGCGCGCCACGGTGAAGGCGAGGAGGCGGTTGAACCGCTCCAGCGACACGGGCTTGTCGTTGACGAGGGCGACCTCCTGCTGCTCCGGCTGGTCCAGCCGGCTCGAGGCGGAGAGGGCCGCGAACCCACCCAGGGCAATGGGCAGCAGGCTGGCGGCGAGCAGCCACCGGCGCGCGGGAGTTCGAGGACGAAGACGTGAAGGCGTGGCTTCCATGGTCACCGGGAGCGGGGCTTGGGAGTCGGGTACGGGAATGCGACGAGCCGGCCATTGAGCAAGGACCGGGCCCGCGGCACTTCCCGAGGGAGGGAGGCTTCAGCGCAGGCGTCGGCGTGTTGCCTCACAGGCAACGGCACCGGAGCGCTGTGGACTCGCGGTCCACGGACGGCGGGGAGCCCGCGTCGGATGCGATAGAAGAGGCCCGGAATCCGGTCCTCACACCAGGAGCAGTGAATGCGTCTTCGTCTCTTCGGGGTAGCCCTGTGCGTGCTGATTGGCGCGGGATGCGGCAGCACACGCGCCAGTACCATCAACGATGTCGCTGGCGACTACCGCCTCTCGGAGAACCCGAAGATGGGGTTGATCATCGTCTCCACCCGCTTCTCCACCGACTGCAAGAATGGCGAGAACCCTTCCGCGAATCTCGGGTTCATGGATTCCCATGCCATGTACAGCGGCGTGAGTGAGATTCCCTTGAATGACCCGGCCATCGAACAGGCGTTTCAAGCGCCTCCCGGCCACTTCTCGGTGAAGTCACTCTTCGAGGGCACGTATCGGCTCCGACATCTGGAGGTCAAGAACGGCCCGTCCCTCTACAGGGAGACCCGGACCACGTTCGACGTGGTCGCAGGCAAGGCTGTCTATCTTGGCGAGATCCACGTCCGGCTCACCCACTGCGACGCCACCCCGTCCGTCACCACCAGTGTCTCCGACCAGTGGGCGCGCGACAGCAAGCTCTTCGAACAGAAGATGAAGAACGTTCGTGCGGACGAGGTCATCATGCGGCTGCTCGCGGGCCCGGCCGCGAAGCAATAACGCTCCGACAGCAGCCGCACCGCCGGCTCAGGTCACCACGGCGTGGAGGATGCGCTCGAAGAGCCAGGGGGTCTTCGCGAGCAGACGCACCACCGGGCGGCGCAGCCGGGGACGGCGGGCCAGCATGAGCAGTGCTCGCGTCGTCCAGGCGTACTTGCGGAACACGCGCTGGAAGCAGGCCTCGTAGGGGCGCAGGGCGTCCGGGGTCGCGCCCTTCGACAGCGCGTCGGGCAGCAGCGTGCCCAGGGACTCCGCGCAGGCGAAGGCCAGGGAGAGCCCCTCCCCTGTCAGCGCGTCCACGTAGCCGGCGGCGTCTCCCACCAGTGCGAAGCGGTCCGCGACTCGCGCGCGGGCCACGCGCGCCAGGGGTCCTGCGCCTCGCACCTGGGAGTCTGGCTCCACGCCTGTCAGCCGCTCGGCGAGGCGGGGGAAGCGTGTGAGCAGCGTCTCGAAGCCCACGCGGCCTTCGACGACGCCGTCCTCCCAGAGGAAGGCGAGGCCCACTCGCCGGGCTCCCGCGGGGGTGACGTACGCCTCCACGCCGTCCGCGAAGTGCACCTCCACGTAGGGCGTCCACGGCTCCAGCTGGAAGTGGCGGCGCAGGCCGAAGCGCTTCGGGCCCGAGGACTCCACGTCGAGGCCCTCCGCGCGCCGCAGCGGTGAGCCGAGCCCGTCCGCCGCCACCAGCATCCGTGCCTCCACCGGGCCTTCGGCGGTCTCCAGCGTCATGCCTTCGCTGCTGCGGTGGTGGGACAACACCTGCGTGCGCTCACGGAGCTCCACGCCCACGTCGCGGGCTCGCGCCACCAGGGCGGAGGCCAGGGCCACGCGCCGCACGCCGAGCCCTCCGGCTCCGGGTAGCAGTCCCTCCACCGTGGAGCCGTCCTCCTGCACGTAGCGGATGCCCACGAAGGGCGAGGTTTCGCGGCGGTCCAGGAGGGCTAGCGCGCCGAGCCGGTCCAGCACCGCGAGCGCGGGAGGCATCAGTCCCTCGCCGCAGGCCTTGTCGGCGGGCACCGTCGCGCGCTCCAGCACCACCGTGTTCAGCCCTCGCGCGGTGGTGGTGATGGCTACGGCCAGCCCGGCCGGTCCTCCGCCCACCACCGCGACGTCATACCGCTTCACGTGGCGCTCTCCGCCCACGCCGCGTCCGATGAGGTGCCTCCCGGCGGCCGGCTGCCGTGGAAGGAACGTTCATTCCGCGCGTCCTCCTCCAGGGCACGGGGGTAGATCGCAGCACGGAGGGGGGTGCCTCCCGGTGGCTGGTGGCCGTGGAAGGAACGTTCATTCCGCGAGTCCTTCAGGGCACGGGGGCGACTCGCATGGCGGGAGGTGCCTCCCGGCCGCCGGCTGCCGTGGAAGGAACGTTCATTCCGCGCGTCCTCCTCCTGGGCGAGGGGGCGGCCCGTATGGACTGAGATCTCCCCAGGCGACCGGGAGCCGCGGAAGGAACGTTCATTCCGCGAGCCCTCCTCCTGGGCGTGGGGGCGGCCCGTATGGACTGAGGTCTCCCCCGGCGACCGGGAGCCGCGGAAGGAACGTTCATTCCGCGAGTCCTCCTCCTGGGCGAGGGAGCGGCCCGTATGGACTGAGGTCTCCCCCGGCGGCCGGGGGCAGCGGAAGGAACGTTCATTCCACGAGTCATCCTCCTGGGCACGGGGCTGGCCCGCAGCACGGAGGGGGCTGCCTCCCGGCGGCCGGGAGCCGCGGAAGGAACGTTCATTCCGCGAGGCATCCTCCAGCTGGGGCGGAGCGGCGCGCTGCGGGCTATCGCGTCCTGACTCCGCCGAGCTCCAGCTCACGAGTCCTGCTCCGCCCTCGCCATGGCGATGGCGCTCTTCGCCATCTCCACCGCCATGCCGACCATGCCTACCTTCTTCGGCGGCGCCAGCTCTCCGGCCAGGTAGCGCCGCAGCGCCTCCGTCCGGCGCAGCTTGCCGCTCGACGTGCGCGGCAGCGTCCCCGGCTCCAACAGCCGCACCGTGTGCGGCCGCACGCCCGTGGCCTCCACCACCGCCGCGCGGATGCGCTCCTCCACCTCTTCCGCCGCCCCCGGCCCCGCGCGCTCCGCGAGGATGAGCAGCGCCTCGTCCTCGCCGCCCTCCGGCGTGAAGCCCAGCGCCACCGCGCAGCCCGTGCGCACGCCGTCCACCGCCTGGAGCGGCTCCTCGAACGCCTGCGGCGCGTGGTTGGCCCCCCGGATGATGACCACGTCCTTCGCCCGGCCCGTGAGGTACAGCTCCCCGTCCGCCAGGAAGCCCAGGTCGCCCGTGTCCAGCCAGCCCTCCGCAGACAGCGCCCGGCCCGTCGCCTCCGCGTCGCCGTAGTAGCCCGACATCAACGACGGCCCCCGCGCGTAGACGCGCCCCACCCGCTTCTCCGGCAGCGCCGCGCCCGCCGCGTCCCGCACCTCCACCTCGAAGCCCGCCACCGGCCCGCCCACGCTCACCAACTCCCGCGTCCCCGTCTCCACCCGCGCCTCGCGCGCCAGCACTCCGGCATCCACGCCCAGCGAGCGCGGGCCCCGGCCCTCCGGTGGAAAGGTCACCGCCAGCGACGCCTCCGACAGCCCGTACACCGGCCGCAGCGCCCGCGCGGAGAAGCCCCACCGCTCGAAGCGCTGCGCGAAGCGGCGCAGCGTGTCCGACGACACCGGCTCCGCGCCGTTGAGCGCGTGCTTCCAGGAGGACAGGTCCATGCCCTGCATGTCCTCGTCCTTCACCCGCTTCAGGCACAGGCCATACGCGAAGTTGGGCGCGGGCGAGATGAAGCCCCTGTGCCGCGACAGCGCGCGCAGCCACAGCGCGGGCCGCGCCAGGAATGCCTCCGGCGGAATCAGCACCAGGTTCCCCGGGTAGTACAGCGCCGACAGCACACAGCCGATGAGCCCCATGTCGTGGTACAGCGGCAGCCAGCTCACGCCCACCGGCGGAGTCCCCGGCCGCAGCGGCATCGCCACCTCCAGCGCCGCCACCTGCGACATCAGCGCCCCCTGCGTCAGCGCCACCGGCTTCGGGTCCACCGTGGAGCCCGACGAGAACTGGATGAGCCCCAGCCCCTCCGGACGCACCGGCACCTCCAGCTCCTCGTCCCCGCGCGACACCTCGTCCACGGTGTGGCAGCCCAGGCGCGGCCGGGCGCGCTCCACGCTCGGCCCCAGCAGCAGCCGCACCCGCGAGTCCGTCAGCACCGCCGCCGCCCCCGTCACCTGGAGCATCCGCGCCGTGGCCCGGTGGTACTCCTCCAGCCGCCCCAGCCGCACCGGCGGGTAGAGCGGCACCGGCACCGCTCCCGCCAGCAGCGTGCCGAAGTACGCGTCCATGAAGCCCGGCGAGGTGGGCAACAGCAGCGCCACCCGCTCGCCCTCGCGCACGCCCAGCCGCGCCAGCCCCGCTGCCGTGCGCCGGGCGCGGCGGTACACCTCCGCCCACGGAACGGACACCTCCCGCTCGCTCGCGTCCACGAAGGTCAGCCCGTGCGACGTGGTGCGCGCCGTGGCCGCGAGCATCGCGTTCACCGTCGGGTGCTTCAGCGCGGGCAGGACCGCGCCCTTCACGGCCCCCGTCACGGGCGTAACTTCAGAGCCCGCGCCCTTCACGGGCGCACCTCCGGGGTCCTCGGGGCCGGTGCTCCGGACGCCGCGGCCCGCTGCGCCACCAGGCGCGCCAGGTCCTCCACCGTGCGCACCTCCTGCGCATCCTCCTCGGACAGGCGGATGCGGAAGCGGTTCTCCAGCCCCACCGCCAGCACCGTCAGCCCCAGGCTGTCGAGCTGCAGGTCCTTCAGCAGGTCGTGCGTCGGCTCCACCGCGCCCTTCCACTCCAGCTCGTCGGCGGCGATGCGGCGGATCTCCGCCAGCACCTGCAGTTCGGTCTCAGTCACGGGGCACCTCCGGGATGAAGCGGGGACGGTGGGCGAACTCGCGCGCGTACGCGTCGCCGAGCGCCGCCTCCTCCGCGCGAATCCGCACGAAGAGCAGCGCCGCGTTTCCCACCGAGAAGCACAGCGCCGTCCGCCACGCGCCGTGGATGAGCGGCACACACGCCAGCTCCAGCACCACGGCCACGTAGTTGGGATGACGCAGGAAGCGGTAGGGCCCGCCCGTCACCGGCGGCAGCCCCGGTACCACGATGATGCGCGAGTTCCACCTGTCCCCGAGCGTCGCGATGGCCCAGTAACGCAAGGCCTGCGCCGCCACCGCCCCGCCCAGCGCCGCCCAGCCCCACCCTCCCGGGAAGGGCGACTCCAGGACGAGCACCTCCGCCACGCACGCCCCGAGGAACAGCGTGTGGAACACCACCATGAAGCGGTAGTGCCCCTGCCCCGTCTCCACGCCGCCCCGCGCGAAGGCCCGTCCCGCGTTGCGCTTGGACAGCACCAGCTCCACCAGCCGCTCCACCACGAGCAGCGCCATGAAGCCCAGGAAGACGGCTTGGGTGGAGGTCACCATCGCAAGAGCACCATCTCCGCGCAGAAGCCCGGCCCCATGGCCATCATCACGCCCCAGTCACCCGGACGCGCCCCCGCGTCCTCCAGCGTCTCGCCCAGCACGAAGAGCACCGACGCCGAGGAGAGGTTGCCCACCTCGCGCAGCGACGCCCACGAGCGCTCCAGCGTGGACGCCTCCAGCTCCAGCGCCTCCTCGAAGGCCTTGAGCACCTTGGGCCCACCGGTATGCGCCACCCAGTGCCGCACGTCCTTGCGCCCAAGGCCGTGCTCCGCGAGGAAGCCGTCCACGTTGCCCCGGATGTGGTCCTTCACCAGGTTGGGCACCTTGGCGGACAGCACCACCTTGAAGCCCGAGTCCACCACGTCCCAGCCCATGACGCGCTCGGTCTCCGGGTAGAAGACGGACCGCGACGCCACCACCCTGGGGCCCTTCGCGCCGGGCGCCGCCGCGCCGCGCAGCACCGCGCACGCCGCGCCGTCCCCGAAGAGGCCCGAGGCGATGATGTTGGGGATGGACAGGTCCTCGCGCTGCAACGTCAGCGAGCACAGCTCCGTGGCGATGACGAGCGCGGTGTGCGTCGGGAAGGCGCGCAGGTAGTCCGCCGCGCGCGCGAGCCCCGCCGCGCCCGCCACGCACCCGAGACCGAAGAGGGGCGTGCGCTTGAAGTCCTCGCGGAAGCGCACTCGGTTGGCCACCCGCGCCTCGATGCTGGGCGTGGCGATGCCCGTCACCGTGGCGAAGAAGACGTGGTCCACGTCCGAAGGCGCCAGCTCCGCCTTGTCCAGCGCCTGACGCACCACCACCTCGCTCAGCGCCGTGGCCTCGCGAATCCAGGCGTCGTTGCGCTGCTGGAAGGTGGTGAGCGGCGGGTACGCCTCAATCGGCAGCGCGAGGTGGCGGCCGCCCACCTGCACGGCGCGGTGCAGGTCCTCGAGCCGCTCGAGGTTGAAGTGCTTCCGGGCCCACAGCTCGCGGAAGGCCGCGATGAGCTGCTCCTGTGTGGCGTAGTGCGGAGGGAGGGCACGACCTACCGCGCGGATGAAGGGCGAGGTGTCCTGGCCGGGTGCGCTGCTATGCATGAAGTTCTCGAGTCCTTCGCGACGCGCTCAGGATGAGGCTTACCCGGAGGCCGGGTGCGACGCGAGACGCGTCGCACCTGGATGAACTCCGCCGGACGCGCCCCCCGCGCCAGTGTCGTACGGTAGACTCGCAGCCACCCTCCGAGAAGTCACCGGGAGAGCGCTGTTACACGGGCGACAAGACGCAGTCCCGTTGAAGGAATGCACCCCAAAGCCTGAACAGGCGTTGAACGCGGCCTACTCGAAGCGGTAGCCCTTGGGCACCACGACGATGCCGGAGTCCGTCACCGTGAAGCCGCGCGCCTTGTCGGCTTCCAGGTCGAAGCCAATCTTCGCGTTGGGCGGCACGCGCACGCCCTTGTCGATGATGGCGTTCTTCACCTGCGCGTGACGGCCGATGTCCACCTCGTCGAAGACGATGGAGCGCTCCACCTTCGCGTAGCTGTTCACCCGGACGCGGCGGAAGAGGATGCTCTCGCGCACCACACCGCCGGAGACGATGCAGCCTCCGGCCACCATGGAGTTGAGCGCGCGGCCCACCCGCTCGCCCGACTCGTGGACGAACTTGGCCGGCGGGCTGTACTCGTTGGCGGTGCGCAGCGGCCACTCGGCGTTGAAGATGTCGAACTCGGGGTTGATGGAGACGAGGTCCATGGACGCCTCGTGGTACGCGTCCAGCGTCCCCACGTCGCGCCAGTACGTGTTGGGCCGCGTCTGCCCGGGGATGGGGTTCTTCGCGAAGTCGTACGTCTGGATGTGGTAGCCGTCGCGCAGCGCGCGGGGCAGCACGTCCTTGCCGAAGTCGTGCTGCGAGCCCTCCGTCTTCGCGTCCACCTCCAGCAACTCCGCCAGCACCTTGCTGCGGAAGATGTAGTTGCCCATGCTGGCCAGCGCCGTGTCGGGCCGGCCCGGAATGGCCTTGGGGTCCTTGGGCTTCTCCTGGAACTCCGTCACGCGGCCACGCTCGTCCACCTGCATGACGCCGAAGCGGTGCGCGTCCGCGAGCGGCGTAGGGTACGCGGCGATGGTGATGTCGGCGCGCAGGTCCTCGTGCATCTCCAGCATGTGCGCCACGTTCATCTTGTAGATGTGGTCGCCGGAGAAGATGGCCATGTGCTCGGGCAGGTGGTTCTCCACCAGGTGCATGTTCTGGTAGATGGCGTCCGCCGTGCCCCGGTACCACACGGGCCCCAGCTCCTCGTACAGGTACATCTGCGCCGGCACGAGCGTGATGAAGTAGTCCGACAGCATCACCGAGCCGAAGCGCCACCCGCGCTGGATGTGCTCCGTCAGCGACTGCGCCTTGAACTGCGTCAGGACGTAGATGGAGTAGATGCCCGAGTTGATGAAGTTGTTGAGGGCGAAGTCGATGATGCGGAACTTCGACCCGAAGGGCACCGCTGGCTTCGAGCGCCGCTGTGTGAGCGGCGCGAGCCGCGTTCCCTGCCCCCCTGCGAGGACCATCCCGAGAATGCGCGTGCCCATGCGGTGAAGTGTCCCTCCCGCCGCGCAGTATAGGGGGCAACTCGGGTTTGTCTGGTTTCAGGGGCGGGCGTCCGGCGTGGCCGCGTGCGTCAGAGACCCGGGACCCCAGGGAGCCCCGCGTGCGCTCCCGGTCGAATCCGCATGCACTCCTGGCCGATTCCCCGTGCGCGCCCCGCCCTATCTCTGCCTCCACGGTCCGGGGCGCTGACGCTCCGCGGCCGTCACTGGAGGTCGTCATGAAGTCCCTGTCTCGAGCGCCCTGGCTCGGTGCCCTGGCGTTGTCCCTGTCCCTCGTCGCGTGCGGCGAAGCCCCCACCCCACCGTCTTCTCCGCCGTCCCACGCACAGGCCTCGCTGCGGGAGCCCGCGCGCCGCTTCGTCCCGGGACACGTCATCGTGAAGTTCCGGGAGTCGGCCGAGGCGAGCCTGCGCGATTCTCCGCCCACGCTTCGCGGCTTCCGGGCCCAGGACGACAAGGCGCTCGCCGGGGGCGCGCGGCTCTGGTCGCTGGAGCCGGAGCAGCGGCGCCTGGGCGCGTCCATCGCCGAGGAGGAGGCGGACCTGCTCGGCGCCATCGAGGCGCTGCGCGCGGACCCTCGCGTCGAGTACGCGCACGAGGACCTCTACATGGAGTACTTCGCGGTGCCGAGCGACCCGCTGTACGCGCAGCAGTGGCACTACCCCGCCATCAACCTGCCCACGGCGTGGAACAGCGTCACCGGCTCGGTGAAGGTCGCGGTGCTGGACACCGGCAGGCTCTCGCACCCGGACCTCAACGGGAAGTGGACCGCGGGCTACGACTTCGGTGACAACGACGCGGACCCGACGGACGACGACACGTACCACCACGGCCTGCACGTGGCCGGCATCGTCGCCGCGAATGCGAACAACGGCATCGGCGGCGCCGGCGTCTGCTGGGGCTGCCAGCTCATGCCCGTCAAGGTGTCCAACAACAACGCGCCCGTGCTGAGCAACGTGGGCAACGCCATCCGGTGGGCCGCGGACAACGGCGCGCGCGTCATCAACATGAGCTTCGGGACGACCAGCGGGACGGCCCCGTGCTCGGGCTACGCCTACATCCAGAGCGCGGTGACGTACGCCGTGCAGAAGAACGTCGTGGTCGTCGCCGCCGCTGGCAACAACACGGCGGACACCGCCAACGTGACGCCCGCCTCGTGCACCGGCGTCATCGCCGTGGCCGCGAGCGGACGGGACGGACAGCTCGCGCCCTACAGCAACCGCGGGGAGCGGGTCGACGTCACCGCGCCGGGCGGCGGCCCCGCCTTCTACGGCGACGGCATCGGCTGCCCCGTGGACGGGACGACGTACAGCGGGACGGACGGCGCCGTGTCCACGTGGGCGGCGTACAAGGCGGGCACCACGCTGCTGCCGGGGGACTACTGCTACCGCTACCTCAGCGGGACGTCCATGGCGTCACCGCACGTCGCGGGGCTCGCGGCGCTCATCCTCTCCCAGCGGCCGTCGATGACGCCCGCGCAGGTCACCGCGCGCATCAAGGGCACCGCCACGCCGCTGCCGTGCAAGGCGTGCGGCACGGGCCTCATCAACGCCGCCGCCGCCATCTACCCGCCGCTGCCGACGAAGCCCGCGAAGGGCAACTGGTACAACCCGGCGCGCAACGGCAACGGCCTGGACATCCAGTACGCCGCCACCGATTCGCTCTCGCTCACGTGGCTCACCTATACCTCTGCTGGCGCGCCCATCTGGTACATGAGCACCCTCACCGCCGAGACGGGCGTGTGGGCGGGTGACCTCTACGAGTCGTACTGGAATGGCTCGAGTGCGTCCGCCACGAAGGTGGGGACGGCGAAGCTCACCCTCAGCGCCGGGCAGTGGCGCTACGTGTGGACGAAGGGCGCGGCGTCGGGCAACGAGCCCATCCAGCCGCTGGCCTTCGGCGGCGGCTTCACGACGATGAACCTGAGCGGCAACTGGTACAACGCCCAGGAGTCCGGCTGGGGCATCCTCTTCGACTCGCGGGGGACGGTGCACGTCGCCAACGTCCTCATCTACAACGGCACCCGTCCGACGTGGGTGCAGGGCGTGGTGGACAGCGGCTCGACGTCGCTCTCGTTCAGCTTGAGCTACGTGACGGGTACCAACCTGTGCCCGGGGTGCACGGGGACGCCCTCGACGGCGGTGCAGCCCGCGGGCACGTTCACCGTCAGCGGCTCGGCGGGGGTGCCCTCGACGGCGACGGCCTCCACGCAGGTGAGCTTCCCGGGCGGCACATGGTACCGCTCGCCCTTCACGCTCAGCCGCCTGACGGGCCCATAGCCCCCGGGTAGGAGGCAATGGCTGCCGCACACCTCCGTACCTGGGGGATGCTGGAAGCGAACGGGGTCGCTGGCCATGATGTGCCAGCGGTCTCGTCCGTCTCCTCGGCCCGGGGGTGCGCGTTGCCTGCTGTCTTCACTACCGACATGGTCTCCGCCAAGGAGCGGATGGAGTACTGGCAGGAGACGGCGAGCCGGGTCTTCCTCGGCCTGCGCACGGAGCAGAAGCGCAGGAACGAGCCGTTCTTCGGCAGGTTGGACCATCGGGAAGCGGGGCCGCTGTCGGTGACGCACGTGCACTCGGCCTCGCAGCGGGTGTACCGGGGGGAGACGGAAATCGCCCGGGCGCCGCGCGAGTGCTTCTTCATCTGCATGCAATTGGAGGGCGTCTGCACGGTGCGGCAGCCGCGCCGGCCGGAGTATCAGACGCAGCCGGGCGACGTGGAGCTGCTCGACGGGGTGCGGCCCGGCCAACTCTCCTTCGACACCGCGTATCGCCGCGTCGTCATCCTCGTGCCGTACGCCGCGCTCCGGCCGCGACTCGTGGACGCGGACAAGTCGATTGGCAGCGTGCTGCGGGCCAACGAGGGCACGGGCGCGCTCGTGTCCGCGTACGTGAACGCCTTCGCGCGCAACGAAGTCGCGGAGCCTGTCTCCGGCTCGCTCTCGGACATCCTGGTGTCGCTGCTCGCGGTGGGCTTCAACGCGAAGGAGGATGGACCCCGGCCGGACACGAGGAGTGTGCGCGAGGCCCGGCGGCACGCCATCCGCGACTACGCCGAGCGCAACCTCGCGGACCCCGCGCTGAGCCCGGCGACCGTCGCTTCCCACTTCCGCTGCTCCACGCGCTACCTGCATGGACTGTTCGCGGAAGGAGGCGAGTCCTTCATGCGCTGGGTGCTCGCACGGCGGCTCGCCCGGTGCCGGCAGGCGCTGCTCGCCCCGGAGCTGCGGGAGCGCACCATCGCGGACATCGCCTTCCGGTGGGGATTCCAGGACCTCTCCCACTTCGGCCGCGCCTTCAAGGCGGCGTTCGGCATGACGCCCCGCGAGTGCCGCGCGGAAGGAGCCCTGCTGCTCGGTGACACGCGGTCCCGGCGGCGCCCGGTACGGCACTGAGATTCCGAGCGGGAGGGCCCCCTTTCGAGGGAAAGTGCGGGGCCATGTCGAAGAAGAGCGAGTCGAAGGAAGCTGCTCTCGTGGCGGCCGCGGGCAGCGGCGAGTGGGGCACCGTGCTCGCGGGGCTCCTCGACGCCTGGCGGGCCGCGCCGCACCGTGAGCTGGCGGACCGCGTGGTGTCGGTGGGCGCGAAGGTCTCCGGCGGGCAGCCGCTTTCCGGTGCGTGGGAAGCCGTCGCCAGCAAGCCGGACGCCGCCGTGCTGTCGGCGTTGCTCGACACGTTGCTCGACAAGGGGTCGGTCAAGGCACGCCCGCGCCTCGAAGCGCTGGAAGGCTGGCCGATGGACCCTCGCATCGACCGCTGGGTCGCGGACCGGTACGCCGACCCTCCCTTCACGAGCACCGGCGCCCGTCCCTTCTGGACACGGCTGGCGCCGCTCGCGCGCCGCATCCTGGATGCCCGGGCCGCCGAGAGTCTCGTGAAGGCGCGCGCCGGCTACGACCTCGCGGTGGCCCATGAGGAGTTCCTCGCGGCGCACCTCGACCGCATCAGTCCGCAGCTCGACGCGGTCAAAGACACGGCGCTCTCCGCCGACACCCGCAAGATGCTCACGGTGATTGACGCGGCCCTCCGCACAGAAGCCGAGGCCGCGAAGCCCGCGCGCTCGGCAGACTCCGCGACGCTCCTCGCGCAGGTGCTCGCGAAGCCGGAAGACGACGAGGCGCGCGCCGTGCTCGCGGACGTGTTGCTCGAAGCGGGCCATCCTCGCGGTGAGCTCATCGCCCTCCAGCTCGAAGCGGCGCGGCGCCCGCTCACGCCGGCCGAGGTGAAGCGGGAGCGGCAGCTCATCAAGACGGCTCGCAAGGAGCTGCTCGGTCCTCTCGACGGCGTGCTGAAGCCCGACTGCACCTTCTCGCGCGGCTTCCTCTCCCACGCGGCGCTGAAGCAGGGCAACTCACGCGCGCTCGAAAGCGCCATCGAGAAGACCGCCGGCCACCCGCTCTGGGCCACCGTCGAGCACCTCGAAGGGGAAGGCGATTACGACATCACCACGCATGAAGTCATGAGGTCGCTGCGCTCGCTCGCTCATACCGACGTCGGCCTCGAGGCGCTCGCCGCGATGCCGCAGCTGGAGGCGCTCGTGGATGGCAGTGCCTCCGATGAGTGGCTCGAATTCGCCAGGGCGAAGGACGCCTTTCCGCGGCTTCGCGAGCTCGACCTCCAGGTCTACCCGCGGCAGGCGCGCGAGTTCCTCACGTCGCCCCTCGTCGCGCGCCTGGAGCGACTCCAGGTGAGGATGAGCCTCTCCGGCCATGACCCTTCCGGTGCCGAGTCCTCGATGTCCCTCCTCGCGCTCGTGCCGAAGCTGAAGGTCCCCGAGCTCACCTTCCGCATGGTCCGCCACGATGGCAATGACTGGAGCAGCGGCTACCACTTCGTGAGGGACGCCTCGGGCAGGCTCTCGGTCCGCGTCTTCACCACGTCGATGAACGAGCCCCACGAGGCGCTCGTGCAGGGAGATGTGCTGCGGGGCCTGGACCAGATTGCCAGGCTCGAGCCGGCGAGCCTCGTCGTCGCCCATCAGCTGCGCACCGGGCATCGGAAGGCCGTCGAGCAGCGGGCGCGCAAGCTGGGGGCCACGCTGGAGAGCTGACGCGGGGGCTCACGGCGCGGTGAGGACCTTCAGCAGCTTCTGCGTCGTGAGGCCTGGCAACCGGGCGCCCTCGTGATTGGTCATTACCGCCAGCGAGGCCTTCCGCGTGGGCAGCCATGCCGCAAGGGCGTTGAAGCCGGGGATGCTGCCGTCGTGGCCCTGCATCGGCACCACGGAGTCCGTCCACTGCACGAGGCCCAGTCCATAGCCGGACGCCTCGTTATCCCGGGCCAGTACCCATTGGGACATCTCCGCGCGCTGCTCCGCCGTGAGCAGGTCCCCCGAGAGGAGGACCTCGAAGAAGCGGCTGAGGTCGTCCGCGCTCGACACCAGCGCGCCTGCCGCACCCGCAGCGGATGGGTGGAGCAACCCCTCCAGGTTCGTCCACGCGCCATTCTCCGGGTCTCGCGTGTACCCGCCCACGGCGAGGGACGGCACCGTTTCGGCTCCGTCCAGCCCCGTGCTCGTCAGGCTCAGGGGCTCGATGATGCGCGTGCGGAGCTGCTGTGCCAGCGAGGTGCCCGACACGGCTTCGATGATGTGGCCGACGAGGATGTAGTTGGTGTTGGAGTATTCCCAGCTCGCTCCCGGCTCGAAGGAAGGTGAACGGGCCGCGCCGTACGCGATGATTTCCTCGGGCACCCACACCTTGCCGGGGTTGCCCATCGCCTCTGCGAGGAAGTCCGGGTTCTGGGTGTAGTTGGCCGTGCCGGCCGTGTGGTTCAGGAGCTGGCGCACGGTGATGCGGTCCGCGCGGGGGAAGTCCGGGAGCCACGTCGCGAGCGGCGCGTCCAGGGACAGCTTTCCCTCGGCCTGGAGCTGCAGCGCCACCACGGCGACGAAGGTCTTGGTGATGCTTCCCGCGCGGAGCCGGTCCTCGGCCTTCATCGCGGTGGCGGACTCCACCCGGGACAGGCCCGTGGCGCCATGCCACGTGCACTCCGGGAGACGGAGCGAGACGGTGATGCCGGGGAGGTCCTCCGCCGCGGCCGCCTCTTCGAGCGCGCTCTGCAGCCGGGGCGCGAGCTGCTCGCAGCGGGTGCCCTCGGGCTCGTCCTTGCCGCATCCCGCGAGCAACAACCACAGCGATGCGCCGAGCGCGAGCCGACCGGAACGATACCTGCCCATTTCGTGTCCTCCAGTGAGTGACGTGGTGCGAGCACCCGAACACCGGAGGACTGCGTTTCTGTTACCCGATGGCGGCGAGTCTGGAGCGCCGCTCAGCGCAGCCGGCGACACGCGGCGGTCTTCACCGCGAGGTACACGCGAGCCCCCGGCACCACGCCCAGCTCACGCACGGAGGCCGCGGTGAGCCGCACCACCCAGCTCACGCCGGCGACGTCCACCGTGGCCGCATCCTCTCCCGACGCCGCGGGCTCCACCTTCGCCACCGTCCCCATGAGCACGTTGCGCGCGGAGACTCCGGACAGCGGGCCCATGGAGAGCAACACGTCCTCGGAGGGCACCGCGTACGCCGCGCGCATACCCACGGACAGCTCCAGCGCGTCCGGCACCCAGAGCGCCAGTCCTTCCGCGACTCGCAACCGCAGGCCGCCACCCTCCGGTCGCTCCAGCGTGCCCTCCAGGATGTTCTCTTCGCCCTCCCCCTCCGACGCGAGCAGCCCACGTGCCGTCGTGCCCAGCACCTCGGACGCGAGGCCCACCGCGCGGACCCGGCCCTCGTCGAGCAGCAGCGCTTCATGCGCGAGGACTCGTGCCTCGCCGAGCTGGTGCGTCACATACAGCATCGGCACCTTCGCCTCGTCGCGCACCCGCAGCAGGTACGGCAGCACCCGTTCCTTCAGCGCCACGTCCAGCGCGGCCAGCGGTTCGTCCAGCAGCAGCAACGCCGGGTCCGTGGCCAGTGCCCTCGCCAGGGCCACGCGCTGCTTCTCGCCACCGGAGAGCGTCGGTGGATAGCGGTGCAGCAGCGGCGTCAGCTCCAGGAGGGAGATGGCCTCCTCTGCTCGGGAGGGCCGGCCCTTTCGCTCACCGAAGCGCACGTTCTGTCCGGCGGTGAGGTGCGGGAAGAGGAGCGCGTCCTGCGGCACGTAGCCCATGCGCCGTGCCTCCGGCGGCACGTCCACGCCGGCAGCGCTGTCCAACAGCACCCGCCCTCCCACTTGCACGCGTCCCCGAGCTCCGCGCCGCAGCCCCGCGAGCACCTCCAGCAGCGACGTCTTCCCCGAGCCCGAGCGCCCCAACACCGCCACGGAAGCGCCCGACAGGCGCGTCTCCACCTCCAGCGTGAAGCGCGCCAACGGAAGCCGGAGGGACAGGACCAGGCTCACGCCCGCCCCCGCCGTCCCCGCCGCCGTGTCACCACCTCCGTCGCGTACACCGCCACGAAGGCGAGCAGCGTCGCCACGCCCGCGAGCCGCAACGCCTCCGCGTCCTCGCCCAGCTGCGTGCGGTGGAAGATGGCCAGCGACAGCGTCTGCGTGCGCCCGGGGATGTTGCCCGCCACCAGCACCGTCGCGCCGAACTCGCCCAGCGCGCGGGAGAACGCCAGCAGCGCCCCCACCAGCACCCCGCGCCACGCCAGCGGCAGCGTCACCCGGAAGAATGCCCTCGCCCGCGTGTCCCCCAGCGTGCGCGCCACCGCCACCAGCCTCGGGTCCACCTCCTCGAATCCCGAGCGCGCCGAGCGCACCAGCAGCGGGAAGGCCATCACCGCGCTCGCCAGCACCACCGCCTTCGGCGTGAAGACCACCTCCACGCCCCACGCATCCAGCACCCGTCCCAAAGGCCCGTTGCGCGCCAGCAACTCCAGCAGCACCAGACCCACCGCCGTGGGCGGCAGCACCATGGGCAGCGCCAGCACCGTCTCCACCAGCCCCTTGCCCGGCCCGTCCCACCGCGCCAACGCGTACGCCACCGCCACCCCGGGCGGGAGGATGAGCAGCGTGGCCACCGCCGCCACCGTCACCGTGAAGAAGACGAGCCCCGCCGTGCCTTCCATCACGGAGCGCGCTGCTCCTTCCCACCGAGCACGATGAAGCCCTGCCGCGCGAAGACCTTGCGCGCCTCGTCCGTCTGCAGGAAGCGCACGAAGGCCCGACCGGCCTCCGGCACCTTCCCCTTCGCCAGCGCCGCCACCGGGTAGGTGATTCGCGGCGCGTCCGCGTCCGGCACCGCGAAGGCCACCTTCACCTTCTTCGACTGCGCCGCGTCCGTCGCGTACACCACGCCCGCGTCCACCCGCCCCGACTCCACCGCCGACAGCGCCGCGCGTACGTCCAGCGCCGGCACCACCTTCGGCTCCAGCGCCTTCCACAGCCCCGCCTTCTCCAGCCACGCCTTCGCGTACACCCCCGCGGGCACCGCCGCCGGGTCCGCCAGCGCCAGCCGCTTCACCCCCTTCAAGCCCTCCGGCCCCGCCAGCCGACCCTTCACGTCGGACGGCACCACCACCACCAACCGGTTGGAAAGCAGGTCCACCCGGGTGCCGGACTGCACCAGCCCCGCCTTCTCCAGGGTGTCCATCCGGACCGCATCCGCCGACAGGAAGGCATCCGCCGGAGCCCCCGCGACCGCCTGCCGAGCCAGGTCGCTGGACGCCCCGAAGGCGAACTCCACCTCGTGGCCGGTGGCCCGGGTGAAGGCCGGCGCCAGCTCCTGGAGCGCGTTGGTGGTGCTCGCCGCGGCGAACACCAGCGCCTTCTCCGCGAGTGCGGGCATGGCGGTCAGCGAGAGAAGAAGAGAGCAGAGGAGGGAGAAGGGACGCATGATGGGGTGCTTCTCACTTTCCAGGGCAGGCGAGGGCTCATTGTCCACATGAGCGCCCCCGCCGCGACAACGGGTTGACCCGCAACCCCCAGGCCGCTAAGGCATACTCCGTGTCACGGAATATCCATAAAGAGGAAGAAGACGTCTCGACCGACGTGCACAAGCTGCAGCAGCTGCTGCTCGCGCTGGGCCGGCGTCGTTCGCTCCGTGACCCCATCGCCAGCACGTGCGAGCAGCTCCAGTTCACGCCGCCGCAGGTGCATGCCCTGCTGTGGCTGGGTCAGGACGGCGCGCTCACCATGGGCGAGCTGGCCCGGCGGCTGGGCGTCACGGAGAAGACGGTCACCGGCGTCGTGGACCGGCTGGAGCGCGAGGGCCACCTCATGCGCGAGCGCAGCGCGTCGGACCGCCGCGTCGTCCGCTGCCGCCTCACGCCTGACGGGCAGGCGACCTGGCAGAAGCTCGAGCGCTTCACGCTCCAGGGCATGGGCCAGCTGCTCAGCATCCTCGACACCAGCGACCGCAAGGCCCTCTTCCGCATCCTCGAGAAGCTCCTGCGCCGCATCGACTCGCAGGCGGGGGCCCCCCCCAGCTCCCGCGAGCGCTCGGCCTGAGGCCGTCGACCTTCCGCGCTCCGGGCACGCCTGCCCACCTTCGCATGCAGGGTGAATCAGGGTTCAGCTCGTAGGCACTCCCCGGGCGGTGCGCATCGGCGCCAGGGCGCGTTCATCGGGACGAGTCCCCGAGCGGGGCTTCGCTGGAGGAGCGGGCAGGGCGGCCCCGCGCGGGGCCGGGCGTTGAATGGAGGGAGGAAGGCCATGAAGCGCAGCACACGCACGCTCACGGCGGGGCTGGGGCTGGTCCTCATGCTGGCGGGCTGCCGCCGGAGCAGCGAGGAGCCCTCCTCCGCTCCGCCGCCCGCGGCCCGGGAAGAGGCCTCGTCCGACACCAGGGGCCGCGCTCCCGCCGAGCAGCCGATGCCTCCAGACATGAGCTCCGCGCTCGCGTCCGTCGCCCCGCTGGTGGAGTCCGTGAGGGCCGCGGTCGTCAACGTCGAGGTCCGCGAGGCCGCGCCGTCGCGCCGCGGGTCGGAGGACTCGCCCTGGGGCGAAGAGGGCGACACCCCCTTCGGTGGCACTCCCTGGGGGCCCTTCACGCCGTTTGGCCGCCAGGCCCCGCATCCCCAGGAGACGCCGCGCCAGGGGGTCGGCTCGGGCTTCATCATCGACGGCCGGGGGCTGGTGCTCACCAACAACCACGTCGTGCAGGACGCGCTGGAGATTCACGTGCAGCTGCCCGACGGGCGCACGTTGCGCGCGAAGGTGCTGGGGACGGACCCGCTCACGGACGTGGCGGTGCTGCGGCTCCAGCTTCCGGCCGACGCGAAGGCGCTGCCGGTGGTGCGGCTGGGCGACTCGGAGGCGCTGCGCGTGGGCGACTGGGTGGTGGCCATCGGCAACCCCTTCGGGCTGGGCTCCAGCGTCAGCCTGGGCATCGTCTCGGCCAAGGCCCGCGACATCGAGGCGGGCCCGTTCGACGACTTCCTCCAGACGGATGCCGCCATCAATCCCGGCAACTCCGGCGGGCCGCTCTTCAACCTCCGGGGCGAGGTGGTGGGCATCAACACCGCCATCATCGGCGGGGGTACCGGCATCGGCTTCGCGGTGCCCAGCAACCTGGTCCGCGCGCTGGTGCCGCAGCTCGAGAAGAACGGCGCCGTCACGCGCGGCTGGCTGGGCGTGTCCGTGCAGGATTTGACGGCGGACCTGGGCGAGGCGCTCGGCCTGCCGGCGCGCACGGGCGCCATCGTCACCGACGTCTCCGAGGACACGCCCGCCGCCAAGGCCGGACTCCAGCGGGATGACGTCATCATCGCCGCGGACGGGAAGCCCATCGACTCGGGCAGGACGCTCACGCGCCTGGTGGCGCTGACGGCTCCCGGCACGCCGCTCACCTTCTCCGTCTACCGGGGCGGGAAGAAGGCGGAGGTGAAGGCGACGCTGGGCACGCGGCCGGACCTGGAGGGCGTGGCGTCTCGGAGCCATCCCGAGGAGCGGGAGCAGCCGGCGCACCAGCGCCTGGGGCTGGGCCTGGCGGACATGGACGCACGGCTCGCGCGCGCGCAGGGGTTGCCGGCGACGGGCGCGCTGGTGACGGACGTGGACGAGAGCTCGGCGGCCGGGGCTTCGGAGCTGGCGCCGGGGATGGTGGTGGTGGAGGCCGGCGGCAAGCCGGTGCACCGCGCCGGGGACTTGATGCGGCTGCTGCGGGAGGCGAAGCCCGGCCAGACGGTGCTGCTGCGCGTGGCGCTGCCGGGGGGCGTGCGCGAGCTGCGCGCGCTCACGGTGCCGGCGGAGTAGGCGCGTCCTCGGGTGCGCGGGCCAGGAGCACGCGCGGGTGCAGCAGCAGGGCGATGGCTTCGCGCACCGTCCAGTAGAAGCGGTCCACCGCGTTGAGGTTGCGCTCGGTCTCCAGCGCGGGGCTGGTGGCTACGTCCAGGCCGTTGAGGCGGAAGTACTGCCGCGCCCGCAGCAGGTGGTACGGGTCGGAGACCACCACCACGCGCCGCGCGCCCAGCGTCCGCAGCAGCTTCGCGGCGAGGCGCGCATTGTCCTCCGTGGAGTGGCTCTCCTCCTCCAGGATGCACGCCTCCGCCGGCACGCCCAGCCGCATCGCGAGCGCCAGCATCACCCGCGCTTCCGACGGGGGATTGACGCCCACGCCTCCGGAGAAGACGAGCCGGGGCGCGACGCCGCGCTGGTACAGCTCCACGGCCTTCTCCGTGCGCGCCCGCAGCGCACCGGAGGGCACGCCGCCGGGCAGCACGCGAGCGCCCAGCACCACCACCGCGTCCGCGGACTCCGCCCGCTCGCGCTGGCCGAAGCGGTCCACCACCCACGCCAGGCCGAACACGCCACACGTCAGCGCTCCCGCCGCGACGATGAGGAGGCGGCGGAGGAGACCCTGTCTGGGGGACAGCGAGGAAGGCGGCACCGGCGGCACGGTAGCCCCGCCCCGGCCGGGTCGCGAGCGCGGTGTGGCTGGAAGGAACGTTCATTCCGCCCCGGCCTCAGGGGTCGAAGCCCTCCAGGAACGCGTCACGCCGGCCGCCCATCGGCGACGGCATCATGCCCATGCCGAGGTCCGCCGCCGCGATTCGCGAGCCCGCCACGGCGCACACGCCGGTGGTGGAATGCGACGAGACGAAGTAGCGGTCCCCGGACACGTCGGTGCCGGCCGGGTGGTTCATGGCGAAGCCGCGCACCCACCGCAGCGCGCCGTCCACGCGGTCCAGCTTCGCGACGAAGAGGTTGGACTGCACGCCCGGCACGCCCGCCATGGGGCCCGTGCCCAGGTCATCCCCATCCTCGTACCGGCCGACGACGACGGCGCCGTCGTCATAGTCCATGGCCACGTCCAGCCCGGAGAAGCCGAGCACCCGCACCCAGCGCTCGTTGCCGTCGCGGTCGAACGCCGCCACGTACGCATCACTCCAGCTTCCCTTCGCCTTGTACCGCTGCCCCTTGAACGTCAGCGGCTTGAGGAAGTCCCCCGTCATCAGCACACGGTTGCCGTGCACGGCGACGCCGCTCGCATTGCCGTAGTCCGTGGCGAGCGTCCGCTCCCACACCGTGTTCCCCTCCGCGTCCAGCCGGCGGAGGAACGGCAGGAAGTTCGTGTCCCCGCGCACCCGCACGAAGTGGAAGCCCGTCAGGTAGACGTTGCCCTCGCTGTCCGCCGCCACGCTCCGCCCGCGGCCTTGCCGGTTGTCCGCGTGCAGCCACAGGAAGTCACCGTCCGGGCCCAGCTTCAGCAGCGCGGGCACGTCGCGCAGCACCAGGTCCGGCAGCGTGCCCGCCACCGCCACGTTGCCCCAGCGGTCCGCGTCCATCCGCTGGATGACGAAGCCCGAGGACACCCCCAGCGACTCCAGGCTGTACGCCCACAGGAAGTCACCCTCCCGGTCCAGCTTGAGAATGAAGCGCCCCGCGGGCAGCGGCCCTCCGCCGTAGTCCACGCCCGCAGGGTTGCGGCCCGCGATGAGCACGTGGCTCTGCGAGTCCACCGTGAGCGCCTCCGCGAAGCCTGGCAGGGGGAAGGACCACAGTCGCTCGCCGCTCGCGCCGTACTTCGACACCACGAAGGTGTTCGGCAGGTACGAGGCCAGCGCTCCCTCGCCGTCCGTGAGGCTGTCGCTGGGGGCACCCTCCGCCACGTTCAGCGCCACCACGGCGTTGCCCTCCGAGTCATGCCCCACGCCGGCCATGAACTCCTTGCCCACGCCCTTCATCGACTGGAGCCAGCGCGAGCCACCACCCGCCGAGGTCGCCTGCGCCTGGGCTCGCATCGGTTCGGCGGGCGTCAGCGGCGCCGTCTCCGAGGGCCCCTGCCAGTCACCTTCGTCCCCCTGCTCCACCGGCCCACCGCACGCCGCCAGCACCAGTGCCACGCAGGCACTCCATCCCCATCCACGACGCATGTTGCTTCCCCCACCGCGGCGCCCGGGCCCACGGGCAGCGGGCGTCACATCGCACGCACGGTGGGGATTCAGCCGTCCCAGCGCCACCTCTCCGGGGGTGGGTTTGACAGTCCACTGTCACACGCCCGCGCCCTCATGCCGGGAGGGCAGGCGAACGTACGAGCACAGTAGACGGGCGCCTCCCAGCTGCGCTCCAATCCGCCGCATGATGACCGAGCAAGACGCGGCGAAGGTGCTGTCCGACGCGGAGCTGGTGCCCTGCGCGGAGATGCCGTTGATGGATGCACGGCGGCTGGTGGACGCCTGCCTGGGCGCGGACGTCCCGGCGCTCGTCCACCGCGAGGCGTGCGCCAAGGTCGGCTGCACCCCGAAGTTCCAGGTGCTGGTGCGCCCCGAGGACGGCCCTCGCGTGGCCACGCTCCTCCAGCAGCGCTGGCTGGACAGCATCCAGGCCGAGGGGCTCGGCTCGGGAGGCACCCTCATGCAGCCCCCGCCCGCCCAGGACGAAGAGGGCGAGCCGCCCTGCCCCGCCTGCGGCACCGCCGCCCCCCTCGTCGCCGGGGCCTGCGCCGACTGCGGTCTCCAGCTCGACTAGCAAACAGGCTGCAATTTTCCACCATTACCTCTTTCCCACCCTCCAAGGTCCGGCGCACAATGGCTGCGCCCGGAGCACGCCGGGAACACGTCCACGGGCGCGCTCGGGGCCCGCGGTGGAGGACAACGCATGGATGTCAAAGGCGTCGCGTTCCTGGCGCGGCAGCAGATGATGGTGCAGACCTTCGGCGAGGCGGCCTGGAAGGCCTTCCTCGCGGAGTTCGCGAAGAAGGAGCCGTTCTTCGCCAACCCGGTGATGCCCGTGACGCGCATGCCGGTGGACGCCTTCCTCCATCTCAATGAGGACCTGCTGGCCCGCTTCTACGGCGGCAACAAGAGCGCCTGGTGGCAGTTCGGCATCAAGTCCGCCGAGTACGCGCTGAGCCAGGGCCAGCTCAAGACGATGTTCAGCCCGGGTGACTTGCGCCGCTTCCTCCTGTTCACCCCCGGCATCTGGAAGGGCTACTTCACCGAGGGAGAGCTCAACGTCCATCCCGGCCAGGGCCACACGGACCTGAGCATCACCAACGTGCCCAAGCCCCACGTGTACTTCGAGCTGTCGGTGATGGGCTTCGCCTTCGGCGGCCTGACGCAGCTGGGCGCCAAGAATCTCCAGCACCAGGTGCTCAAGGGCTACAGCAAGGGCGACAAGGAAGTGCTGTACCGCTTCAACGCGAGCTGACGCACCCGGCCGCCCCGCGCGCTGTCGAGGCGGCCTCGCGCATCAGGGCGCGGAGCCGACGGCGCCCGCTTCGGCGGGGCGCTCGGCCACCGCCGGAAGCGACTCCGGCTTCAGCCGCAGGTCCGCCACCACCGGGTAGTGGTCCGACACCGCCACGTGCAGCACGCGGCTGGACACCGGGGTGAAGGCCTCACACGCCAGCACGTAGTCGATGCGCAGCGTGGGGAGGATGAACGGCATGGGGTACGTGCCGCGCGCCCCGCCGGTGGCGGCCACCACGTCGCGCATGTCCCGCCGCAGCAGGCGGATGGGGCGCGAGTCCGGGTCGTCGTTGAGGTCCCCCATCAGCAGCTTGGGCCGCGAGTCCGCCGCCATCAGCCGGGCCACCAGGGCGCTCTGGCGCACGCGCGCATCCCCGTTGAAGGGACGGCGGATGAGGTGCGTGAGGTAGATGCTCACCTCGCGCCCGTCCATCCGCACCACCGCGTGGGCCAGCGTGCGGGGCTCCGCGCCGCGAGGCACCGGCAGCGGGTACTGCGCCAGCGCCTCCAGCGGGAAGCGCGACAGCAGGGCGATGCCATAGGCGCCGCCATACAGCTCCGTGGTGCGGAAGTGGGCGCGGTACGGCAGGCCGGTGAGGCGGGACAACTCCGCCACCTGGTCCACCCCGCCCGCGCGCGTGGAGCCGACGTCCACCTCCTGCAGCGCGACGACGTCCGGCACCGAGGCGCGGATGACGCCCGCCACGCCCTCCAGTCCGTGCGCCCCGGACTGGATGTTGAAGGTCATCACCCGGAGCTCCCCCGTCTTGCGCTGCACGGAAGAGACAGGGACCTCCGGCGGACGGAGGCCGGGGCCACTCACACACGCGAGCGGCCCCATCAGGAACAGGATGGGAAGGAGTCGGCGGAGGTGCATGGACAAGGGCGCGGATGTTAGGCCGCGCCCCCGGAGGCTGTCGCCCCACCCCGCCGGGCCCGTTCGCAGGGCAGGCGGCCGCCTACGCGATGCGGCAGCGCGGGCTACTTGCGGCGGCGCGAGCGGGCGCCGAGCAGCATCAGCACCGCGCCCAGCAGCGGCGCGCCCGCGGCGGCCGAGCAGCCACCCCCGTCGTCACCCTCGTCCACGGCGCCACCCGTCACGGTGATGGTCTTCGTGGTCTGCGCGGAGGCGTCGCCGGTGGGCTCGTTGTTGAAGTTGGTGGAGTTGCCCGCGCCGTAGAGCAGAATGAATTTGCCGCTGGAAGGCGCCACCAGGGTGAAGTCGAAGCGGAGCTCGCCGTTGGAGAAGGCCTTGGGCGCCTTGTGCGTCACCTCGCCGCTGGTCTTCCTGGAGTCGGAGCCGGCCTCCACCGAGCCGGTGTCCACCGCCACGTTGAAGCCGCCGCGCACGCCCGCGCCGCCCTTGATGACGAGCGTGTAGTTGCCGGTGGTGCCCGCCGCCAGCGTGTCCGGGCCCTCCAGCGTCACCGTGGGCGGCGTGCCGCCCGTGTGGCAGGTCGAGTTCATGCACGTGTTGCCGGACTGCTTGCCGCTGTAGCCGGTTTGACCGGTGGCGTAGGCGAAGGCGGAGCCGGAGACGAGGCACGCCGCCATGGTGCCGGCAATCCAGAGAGACGAACGAGACGACCGCATGAAGCCTCCTGAAGGCGAACGACTGGGATGAAGGCCCTTCATAGCGCGACGCGGCAAGCGTTCACAGCAACACTCAGCGCACGGCGGTCCGCAGCAGCAGCGCACAGGCTTCGTCACGCAGTTGCGACAACGTGTGCCGCGTGCTTCCACCGGCATTTTCCAGCCCCGCCACCAGCGACAGCAGGCCGTGCGCCACCGTCCAGGCGACGTTGGCCAGCCGGCGTGGCTGGAAGCCCGGGGCGAGCCGGCCCGCGCGCGCGTCCGTCTGGAGCCGCGCCTCGAGCGCGTCGTTGAGCCGCGCGCTCAGCGCATACACGCGCTCGCGCTGCGCGTCGGACTGGCGGCCGAGCAGCTGGGGCCAGAGGTACACGACGCGGAAGGCGTCCAGGTCCTCCGCGTACAGGTCCACCCGGGCCCGCACCAGCGCGGCGAGCGCCTCCACCCCGCTGTCCGCGGAGGCCACCGCCGCCTCCAGCACCTCCACCTCGCGGGCCAGGCCCTCCACCGCCAGCTCCCCGACGAGCTCCTCCTTGGAGCGGAAGTAGTAGAAGAGCGACGGCTTGCTCAGGTCCGCCTCCGCGGCCACCGCGTCCAGCGTCAGCCCGGAGATGCCCTCGCGCACCAGCACCGTGCGCGCGGCGGTGAGGATGACCTTGCGCCGGCCCTCCTGGCGCCGCGCCTTGCGGGCCTCGCGCTCCTCCGTGTCGGCAGCGGGTGCCTCGGCGCGAGGCGAGGCGCGACGGCGCCCGGCCGGGGACTTCCGCCCGCCTCCGCTAGAGCCGGGCGAAGCCATCCGCCAGCGCCTTCCTGCCGCCCGTCTCCACCACCGAGCCGTGGCACACCACCACCCGCTCCGCGTCCCACGCGAGCGCCTTCTCCAGCGAGGCGCGCACCGCCGCCTTGTCCTTCATGATGGCCTTGGTGATGAGCGTGGGCGAGAGCCGCTGCCACGCGCCGCACAGCTTCAGGTACGTCTGGGTGAACCACGAGCCCGTGCGGTGGACGTTGAAGGCCATGTCCGTGACGAGCACCGTGCGGCTGGGACGGTGGAAGAAGAGGGACTCGTCCAGCCTCGGCATGCCCCGGATGAAGGCCTGGTCGATGACGCCCGCCCAGCCCGCGTCCGGCGCGTCACCCAATTCCAGGTCGATGCGCAGGTCCGGCCGCTTGCGCTTGAGGCCCGCGGGCGCCGCTACCTTCGCGTCCGGGTACGCCGCCGCCCAGTCCTGCATGGCCAGGTGGTGCATGAGGTTGGGCGCCACCAGGAAGCGCACCGGGCCCAGCGCGTCCACCTGGGCGCGCACCTCCGGGGTGAAGCGGACGGGCGAGTGCACCCACAGCCCTCCGTCCGGCAGGCGGACGACAGTCATCCGGCCCCCCAGGTCGAAGCTCCCCAGCTTGAAGGGGACGGTGAGGATGTGGACGTCGTCGGCCAGGGGACGAAGCATGGCGCCTCCGGAATACGGGGATATCCAACCTGTGTTCCGTATTTTGACCGTCGGTCGAAAATACTGCAACCCATTCCATGGGGCAGGGAACGCAAGGGGCGACGGGGCCGTTGATTTCCGGGGGGGCCCGTCGTAGGCAACCCTCCTCTTTCAACGACTTCAAGAAGGGTGCCCAGCACATGGCCGAGAAGCTCACGACCCGCGAGAAGGGCTTTTCCGAGTGGTACGTCGACCTGGTCCAGAAGGCGAAGCTCGCCGACTACTCGGACGTGAAGGGCTGCATGGTCATCCGGCCCAACGGCTATGCCATCTGGGAGAACATGCAGCGCGTCCTGGACAAGATGTTCAAGGACCTGGGGCACAAGAACGCCTACTTCCCGCTGCTCATCCCCGAGAGCTACCTGAAGAAGGAGGCCGAGCACGTCGAGGGCTTCAACCCGCAGCTGGCCGTCGTCACCCACGCGGGCGGCGCCAAGCTGGAGGAGCCGCTCGTCATCCGGCCCACCAGTGAGACCATCATCAACCGCTCGTTCTCCAAGTGGATTCAAAGCTACCGGGACCTCCCGCTGCTCCTGAACCAGTGGGCGAACGTGATGCGCTGGGAGATGCGCACGCGCCTGTTCCTGCGAACCACCGAGTTCCTCTGGCAGGAGGGCCACACCTGCCACGAGACGGAGGAGGACGCGGAGAAGGAGACGCTCCAGATGCTGGAGGTCTACCGGACGTTCGCCGAGGACTACATGGCGATGCCGGTGCTGCCGGGGCGCAAGTCGGAGTCGGAGCGGTTCGCCGGCGCGCTGCGCACGTACAGCATCGAGGCGATGATGCAGGACAAGAAGGCGCTGCAGGCGGGCACCAGCCACAACCTGGGGCAGAACTTCGCCAAGGCCTTCGACACCCAGTTCCAGGGCCGCGACGGCAAGCAGCACTACGTCTGGCAGACGTCCTGGGGCTCGTCCACGCGCCTCATCGGCGGCCTCATCATGACGCACTCGGATGACTCGGGCCTCATCGTCCCGCCGAAGCTGGCGTCCACGCACGTGGTCATCATCCCCATCTTCGGCAAGGCGTCCGACGCGGAGAAGACGCAGGTGCTGGAGAAGAGCCACGCGCTGGCCGCGGACCTGCGCAAGCAGGGCCTGGGCGTCACGGTGGACGACGACGAGTCGAAGGGCCCGGGCTTCAAGTACTACGAGCACGAGCTCACCGGCACGTGCGTGCGCATCGAGATTGGCCCCAAGGACCTGGCCAAGGACTCGTGCGTCATGGTGCGCCGCGACTTGAAGCAGAAGGAGTTCATCCCGCTGGGCGAGGCCGTCTCCAAGGCGCAGTCCATGCTGGACTCCATGCAGAAGGACCTGTTCAACAAGGCGAAGTCCTTCCGCGACTCGCACACCTTCGAGGTCAACTCCTACGAGGAGCTGAAGGCGAAGGCGGACGACGGCTTCCTGCTGGCCCACTGGAACGGGGACGCGAAGGTGGAGGCCCGCATCAAGGAGGAGACGGGGCTCACCACGCGCTGCCGCCCCTTCAGCCTCAAGCAGGAGCCGGGCAAGTGCGTCGTCACCGGCGAGCCCTCGCCGGGCCGCATCGTGTTCTCCAAGTCGTACTGAGCCACGCCTCCAGTCGTTGACGAAGGGCCGCGGGGAGTCACTCCCGCGGCCCTTTGGCGTTTCAGGGCCCGTGCGTCAGGGATGGAACGGCGTCTGGCGCTCGAACTCGCGGCTGGGGACGCCGACGATGGAGTAGGCCGGCGACTGCAGGGGCGGCATGCGCCGGCAGATGCGGCGGTGGAAGGTGTTGTGGCTGCCGCGGAACTTCCCGCCGTTGTAGACGCGCAGCAGGTTGGCGGTGAACAGGCCGTTGAACGTGCCGTCGCTGGAGAGCTGATTGTCCATGCACCCGGAGATGAGCAGCACCGTGGCCTTCATCGTCGCGCGCGGGTCCTCCTTCGGCAGGTCCTTCATGATGGCGTCGTACATGGGGCGGTTGTTCCGGTAGGTGCGCAGGGCGATGACCTCCGGCATGTTCCGGAAGCGCCGCTCCTCCTCGTGCGTGTCCTGCACCGAGTCCGCCAGCATCGCCAGGTTGCCGCTGCTGCGCAGCGCCGCGTAGGCCGTCCTGCTCACCGAGCCGCTGTGACAGCTGTCGGAGAGCATGAACACGCGCACGCCCTGCTTCAGCTTCGAGAGCGCGGCGTAGATTTCGTCGTCGACGAGCTCGCCATCAAAGAGCACCCACGTCTCGTCCCGCCCGTCCACCTCGTCGCCGTTCATGTCCGGAAGCTGGCCGCCGTGCCCCGAGTACGTCAGCAGGAACAAGTCGCCGGGTGCCAGCACCCGGGCCGCCTCGTCGAATTCCTTCAGCACGCGAGCGCGCGTCGCCTCCTTCGTGAGCAACTTCGTCACCTTGCCGAACTTCTGCCCGCGGGCGATGGCCTCCATGTCGTCCGCGTCCGCCTCGCAGGCCAGGAGCGCCCCGTCCCAGCCCGCGTAGTGAGCCGGGTCCACCGAGTTCAAGCCGATGTTCAACGAATATCCCTGCGCCATGAGTCACACTCCTCCGTGGTTGTCCGGATGGAGCGCGGGTGCGGACCTTGTGACTCAGCGGGGCGGCGGCCGGGCGCTCAGTTCGCGGCGAGCAGGCCCGGCTTGCGGGGGGCAAAGGTGGCCACGGGCTCGGCCTTGCCAGCCACGGGCAGGGGGGCGGCCGGCTCGAAGTCGAAGCCTGCCTGGCACTCCCCCATCGTCGCTCCGGACACGAGCATGGGGACGCCCACCTTCTTGGTGAGCCCCTCAATCCGGCTGGCCAGGTTCACTGCGTCGCCAATCACCGTGTACTCGCGCCGCTGCTCGCTGCCCACGTCCCCGACGACGACGCGCCCGGTGTGGATGCCAATGCCGATGCGCAGCGGCTCCTCGCCCCGCGCGGCGCGCTCGGCGTTGAGTTTCTCCAGCGCCTCCAGCATGGCGAGGCCACAGGCGACGGCGGCCTTGGGGTGCCCCGGCAATTCCAGCGGCGCGCCGAAGTACGCGAGGATGCCGTCGCCGATGAACTTGTCGAGCGTGCCTCCGTGGCGGAACACCACCTCCACCATGCGCGAGAGGTACTCGTTGAGCAGCGCCACCACCTGCGGGCTGTCCATGCGCTCGGACATGGAGGTGAAGCCGCGGATGTCGGAGAAGAGGAGCGTCACCTCTCGGTGCTCGCCGCCGCCCGCCTCGGCGCCACGCTCGGCGAGATGGCGGGCCACCTCCGGGGAGAAGTAGCGGCCCAGCCGCTCGCGCTGCACCTCCTCCTGGGCCACCTGCGTCACCAGGCCCAGCACCTGCCGGCCGATGAAGACGGCCGCCAGCGCGGCCAGCGACAGCACCAGCACCACGCCGGAGAAGAAGGACTCCCTCGGCAGGCCGGCAGCGTCCGCCAGCAACGTCTGCAGGGCGATGGCCACCGCCGCGGCCGCCACCACGCTCACGCGCGACAGCGTCACCAGCGCCACGATGACCACCAGGGTGATGTAGACGCCCAGCGACATCACCGCGACGAAGCCCGGGTCCGTCGCGGAGGGGTCGGTCAGACGCTGGAGGGCCAGCCGCTCGACGGCCATCTTCTGGATGATGAAGACGGCGGGCATGTCCACGAAGGCGAGCAGCAGGGCCGACCGGCGCAGGAGCGCGGGAAAGCGCCGCGCGGCGAGCCACAGCAGGAAGGCCAATCCCGGGTAGAGGGCCAACCTGTCCAGGGGCACCTGCCACTCGTACCGCCAGGCCACGAACAGCCAGCCCGCCCCGCCCGCGAACCGGAACCGGTTGAGCCACTCACCCACCTGCGAGCGCCAGCCCCTCAGGCGCCGCTGGAGTGTGTCCTCGACATGGGAGCGATTCCACATGGAGCCCGGACGCTAGCCCACGTGCTGCGCCCCCTCCAGTCACGGGCCACCGCGTCCAGGTGGGCTATCTTTCCGGCATATGGCGAGCATCGGTCACGTGGCGGTGGGCATGGCCCTGGGGAGGTACGAGGCGGGCGGCGCATCCCTGCGCAGGCAGGCGGGCGCCATGGCGCTGCTCTCCCTGCTCGCGCTGCTGCCCGACGCGGACGTGGTGGGCTTCAAGTTCGGCATCGCCTACGCGGCGCCGTGGGGGCACCGGGGCGCGTCGCACTCGCTGGTGTTCGCCCTGGGCGTGGCGCTCGTCGCGATGATGGTGGCGCGGGCGCTGCGCGCTCCGGCCGCGCGGTGGGGGGCGCTCACGCTCCTCGCGGTGGCGAGCCACGGACTGCTGGACGCGCTCACCGATGGCGGCCTGGGCGCGGCGCTGCTGTGGCCCTTCTCGGAGGGGCGCTACTTCGCGCCGGTGCATCCGCTGCCGGTGTCGCCCATCGGCGCGAGGATGCTGTCCGCGCGCGGCCTGTATGTCGTCGGCGTGGAGCTGCTCGCCTTCATCCCCTTCTGGGCCTACGCGCTCTGGCCGCGTGGGCGCCGCCAGGAGTCCTGAGCCATGCGCCTGTTCACCGCCGTCACGCTGGGAAGCACGATTGAGGCGCGCACCCTCGCCGGGCTGGAGCGGCTGCGCGTCCTGGCGCCTCATGCCCGCTGGGTGAAGGTGGAGGGCGTCCACCTCACGCTCGTGTTCCTGGGCGACGTGGACGAGGCGCGGCTGCCGGAGCTGCGCGCGGCGCTGGAGCCGGTGGGCCCGAGACACGCGCCCTTCGTGTTGTCCGTCGGAGGCGGGGGGAGCTTTGGTTCGCCGTCCCACCCGCGCGTGCTCTGGGCGGACGTGCGCGGGGCGACGGAGGCGCTGAAGGTGCTGCAGGCGGACACGGCCGCGGCGCTGCAACCGCTGGGCTTCGAGCCCGAGCACCGCGAGTACACCGCGCACCTCACCCTGGCGCGCTCGAAGGACCCGCGCGGAGACCCGGCCCTCGCGCGGTGCTCGCAGACGCTGGCGGAGGCGGACTTCGGCGAGGGGCGCGTGGACCGGCTCATCCTCTTCGAGAGCAAAGGGGGGCACTACCACTCCCGGCTGGAGGTACCGCTCACGCGCGCGGGGTGAGGCGCGCACGCGGAGAGTGCGGTACGAGCGCTGTCCTGGCCGGTTGGCACCGGGTCTGCACTGTTTCCGGGCAGGCGCGGGCAAGCGCCGGAAAGGACTGGATGATGCGGTGGAGTGTCCTCGTGGCGGTGTGGCTCGGAGCGCACGGCGCGGTCGCGGCGCCACGGCTGGAGGCGTCGCTGCGGACGGGAGACATCGTCCTGCACACCTCGCGCTCACGTCAGTCGGAGGCCATCCGGGCGGCGACGGAGAGCCCGCTGTCCCATGTCGGCATGGTGGAGGTGACGCCCCAGGGGGCCTGGGTGGTGGAGGCCGTCCAGCCGGTGCAGCGCGTGCCCTTCGCGAAGTGGAAGGCGCGCGGGTTGAAGGGCCACATCCTGGTGCTGCGGCCGAAGGAGCTGAGCGACGCACAGCGGCAGCAGGCGGTGGACGCGGCGAAGAAGCACCTGGGCAAGCCGTACGACTGGAAGTTCGGCTGGGATGACGAGGCGATGTACTGCTCGGAGCTGGTGCGCAAGGCGTACGCCCAGGGCGCGGGCGTGGAGTACGGGAAGATGGAGCGCCTGGGCTCGCTCAAGGTGCAGGGCCTGGAGAAGGTCATGCGCGAGCGCTATGGCGTGAAGGTTCCGCTGGACCTGGAGCTGGTGACGCCTGCCAGCCTGGCCGTCGATGAGAAGCTGGAGGTGGTGCACTCGGACTTCCCCGCGGTGAGATAGTTCCCACCCGAACACCCGGACCTCGAGGCGAGCGGGCGGGAGGGGGGCGGGGCTGTGGAATTGCGGGAGCACACAGCTAGGATGCGCGGTATGCGACGCGTCCTGCTGTTCCTCCCCCTCCTCGCGCTTGCTGGCTGCAAGGAAGAGACTCCTCAGGGTGGCGTGAAGGTCACCGTGAGCTACGATGGCTTCAAGCCCGGCTGCGTGCGGGTGATTGCGCGCGACGTGGAAGGTGGCCACGACCCGCTCTCCGAGGACGTGGCGGCCGAGAAGGTCAGGGGCGAGGCCACTGGCGGCAGCATCGTCGTGGGCGTGCTCCCGCCCGACAACTGGAGCAGCGCGGTGGAGGTGGAAGCGCAGGCCTTCGAGCGCACCTGCGACGGCGAACCGGTGGTGCGCAGGTCGCAGGCAGTCACCATGACGCGAGGCGAGTCGACGTCCACGACGCTGCTGCTGCTCGCGGAAGACGAGGACGCGGACGGCTACGTGTCCAGGCTCACCGGCGGCACGGACTGCAATGACGACAGGCCCACCATCAACCCGGGCGTGACGGAAGAGCTGTGCAACGGCGTGGACGACAACTGCAATGACCAGGCGGATGCGGTGGAGCTCCAACTGGGACAGTCGTGCACGACGGGCACCAACTGCCAGGGCACGAGCGCCTGCGGCGACAACGGCAAGGTCGTCTGCAACGTGCCGAGCGCTGCCATGGCGTACCCGGACGCGGACGGGGATGGGCACGGGGACAAGAACGCCACTGCCACGGCCTTCTGCAACGGCGTGCCCACGGGCTTCGTCACCAGCCCGAACGATGACTGCGACGACAGAGTCGGCACCGGTGCCAACGTGTTTCCCGGCGCGCAGGAGCGCTGCGACGGCAAGGACAATGATTGCGACGGCCCGAGTGACGAGGACTTCCCGCAACTCAACCAGGCGTGCAATGACCCGGGCACGCAGTGCAACGGTACGCAGCAGTGCAATGCGCAAGGCACGGCCCTCACGTGCGTGATTCCCCAGCCGGTGCCCAGCTGGTACCCGGATGATGACGGCGACGGGTTTGGCCGGACCAGCGATCGGCAGCAGACCTGTGTGCAGCCCGCGGGCGCTTTCGTCAGCCAGGGAGAGGACTGCGACGACGGCAATCCCTTCACGTACCGCAACGCGACCGAGCTGTGCGATGGGCTCGACAATGACTGTGACACCCTCGTCGAGACCGCCGCTGCGTGCCCGGCGGGTGGAGGGACGTGGAACACGCGCACCGAAGGCTCGGGGACGCAGATATGGCACTCGGTCTCCACCTGGACGCCCGGTGGGGTATGGGCGACGGGGGACAACAATCGCCGCGCCGTGATGAGGCCGGGAGACTCGGGCTTCACCGTGACAACGTCCGGGTGTGGCGATGCGTCTACCGCCTGGTATGCCGTGTGGGCCGACCCGAACAACAATGGCCGCGCCTATTTCACGTCCGCCAGTGGCCGGTTGGCCAATCAGGACTCGACCAGCACGAGCTGCACCCAGGTCACCGTCACGGACCTGGCCACCTACGGCATCACGGGCGTCCGGAACAACTCCGTCCTCGAGCTCTACGGAGTCAGTGCAAGCAGCGCCGTTGGCGAAGGTGCGGCCTTCCTCTGGGACGGTGCCACCACCACGGTGACCTTCAACCCCACCGCCAACGACATCAGCTATGTGTTCGACGTCCACGGAACGACCCGGAACACGCTCTTCGCGGCCGGCGGCTATTCCACTGGCACGGTCGGGCCTCGCATCTACCGCTACATGCCTGGCGATGGGACGTGGCAGACGCAGAACGTGCAGGCCATCTCCGGGCTGGGGCGCCTCATTGGCATCTGGGTGGTGAATGACAAGGTCGCTTTCGCCGTAGGCGATAGCGGGTCCGCCCTGAAATGGAACGGCACGACCTGGAGCAAGCTGACCTTCCCCAACAGCGACGACCTCACCTCCGTCGTCGCCTTTGGCGCGAACTCGGCCTACGCCACCGCCCAAAGCGGTACCAAGGGCCGCATCTACCGGTACAACGGCGTGGACTGGCAGAAAATCCACGAGGTCGCGAACGTCCAGTTCAAGGACATCGCCGGGACCAGCCCCGCGGACCTGTGGGTGGTGGGCAACAACGGGAAGATCCTCCACTGGCCCCAGTGACGCGGCTCAGCGCATCCGCCGCGCCACCACGAAGCGGCGGCTGAAGAGGTACGGCGTGCCTCGCGCGTGCTTCGGGTAGGACTGGCGCAGCAGGGGCTTCAGCGTGTCGAGGAAGTCCCTTCCCTCCTCCGGCCCCAGCGCCGCCAGCACGGGCCTCAGCGTGGTGCCCAGCAACCACTGGAGCACCGCGTCCTCGCCCGGCAGCATGTGCAGGTACGCCGTCTCCCACGCGTCCACCGTCATTCCCAGGTCGGACAGCCACGCCTCGTAGGTGGCGAGCGGCTCCGCGTGCCCCCGGCGCACCGCCTCCAGCTTCGGGGCGAAGCGCGGCAGGGCCCGCACCTCGTCGATGTGCCGGTGCGAGGGCGCCTCGAAGTTGGCCGGCACCTGGAAGGCCAGCACCCCGGCGGGCGCCAGCTTCGCCACCAGCTGCTTCAAGAGCGCGCCGTGGTCCGGCACCCAGTGCAGCGCCGCGTTGGAGACGAGCACGTCCAGCGGCGCCGGAGCCTCCCAGCCCGCGAGGTCCGCCACCTCGAAGCGCAGGGACTCCGGCGGCGGACGGCGGCGCGCCTCCTCCACCATCGCATCCGACGAGTCCACGCCGTACACCCGCGCGTCCTTCCACCGCCCGGCGAGCACGCGCGTCAAATCACCGGTGCCACAGCCCAGGTCCGCCACCTGCGCGGGCGCATCCACGTCCACGCGCATCAGCAGCTCGAAGAAGGGACGCTTCCGCTCGTCACGGAAGTGCGAGTACTGCGTCGGGTCCCACATGGCGACCACCTCCTGGCGGTGCCGCGGGCACCGCGCGCCAGGAGGTGTAACCCAATGGGCTGCTCAGCGCTTCACTCTCAGCACCTGGAAGCCGCGGCCGGACGTGCCGAAGCCACGCACGTTGTCCATCCGCACCACCAGGTCTCCCGAGGGCAGCACGCCCCACACATCCGCCTGTGCGAAGGCGCTGCTGCTCAGCCGCTCGTAGCGCAGCGCCTCTCGCCACGTCACCCCGTCTCCGCTCGTGAAGAGGCGGGCGTAGAGGTCACCCGGCGCCTGGACGTCTCCCGCGCTTGCCCAGCCCGTGCCCATGGCCCAGCCACCGCCGGGCACCGGCATGAAGGAGTACGCGGGGCCGGGCAGCTCCAGCAGCGCGTCCACGCGGCCACTCGGGAAGAGGCGCAGCAGCTTCGGGTGCTCGGGCTCGAACAGCGTGGACTGTCCCAATAGCAGCGCGCCGTCCGACTGCACCGCTCCCGCCACGCCATTGGCCGCGTAGCCGCTGAAGAGGGTCGTCCAGTTCCGCCCGCCATCCGTGGAGCGGAGCACCGCCGACTGCGCCTTGCTGCTGCCCATCGTGGCCCACAGCACGTTGGTCGTCGCGTCCACGAAGAGCGAGTAGCCATGCCGGTGCGCGGTGAGCGTGGAGCGCACCGCCCATGTGGCCCCACCGTCGCTGCTGGCCCACAGCCGTATCGGCGTGTTGGACGAGGTGAAGGTCTGGTACTCGAGGAAGAACCAAGTGCTCCCCAGCTCCGCGAAGCTCCGCGGGCCGTAGGCGCGGTAGTTCCCCAGGCTCACCGCGCTCCCCCACGTGCGCCCGCCATCCGTCGAGCGCTGGAGCTGGTAGACGCCGCTGCGGCTCGCCACCGCGAGCAGCGTGCCGTTCTTCATCGCGGCCATCACCCAGAGGTTGCCGCCGTTCTGCCCGCGCGCCGTGAAGGTGCGCCCGCCGTCCGTGCTCGCCACCAGGTTCGAGCGGCTCCCGTCGAGCGCCAGCGCATACACCGTGCCCGCGCCATCCACCGCGAGCACCTCGTGCGTGGTGTTCGTGTACACGGGCTCCAGCGTGATGGCCCCCGACGTGCCCCCGTCCGGCAGCGGCGTGCCTCCGTCGGTGCCCGGGGTGCCCCCGTCCGTGCTCGTGCCTCCGTCCGTACCTGGAGTGCCGCCATCCGTGCTCGTGCCTCCGTCGGTACCTGGAGTGCCGCCATCCGTGCTCGTGCCTCCGTCGGTTCCCGGCGTCCCCCCATCCGTCCCCGTCCCACCATCCGGCGGCGGCGTGCCTCCATCCGTCCCACCATCCGGCACCGGCTGCGGCGTGACGGACAACGCCACGCGAGACACCGTGCCCCAATTGCTCGCATCGGGCGCCTCGCCGAAGAGGCACGGCACCTCGGTGCTGTCCGCGGGCAGCACGTCCACCGCGTTGAGGTAGCCCTTGAACGTCTCGTCCCCGTCGAGCGTCACCGCGTTGCCGAAGCTCCCGTCCTTCAGCACGCGCACGCGCAGCTCGTAGTGCTCGTTCAGCACGCGCACGCGGTTGTAGAAGACATACAGCGTGTCACCGATGCGCGTGGTGGCCGCCTGCATCGCCCAGTCCGACGTGCCCTCCACCAGGACGCGCGGCCCGAAGGACGTGCCGTCGAAGTGCCGGTAGTAGAGCTTCTCCGTCTCGTCCTTGTAGACGAGGTCGATGCCGCCCTGCCCGTCCTCCACCGCGCTCAGCGCGGCGCCGTGGTAGATGCCGTCGGAGAACGCGTCGCGCACCGAGCCCCACGTGTCCAGCGGGTCCGAGTCGTTGCGGATGCGCATGCGCGTGGGCTCGAAGCCGTCGTGCATGGCGTAGAAGAAGACGAGCCGCGAGCCCACGCTCAGCAGCCGCCCACCGCCCCGGTGCTTCACCTTCCCCAGGTCCGGCTGCCGCGTGAAGCTGGCGCCGCCGTCCGTGGACACCGACACCACCGCGGTGGAGGTGCCGTCCCGCTCCAGCCGGAAGGCCTGCACCCAGAACCGCCCGCGCGAGTCCCTCGCCAGCAGCGCCCGTGAGAAGCCCGTGTTGTCGTCCGGCGTGTCCAGCACGCGCACCGCCGGCTGCGGCGTCCACGTGTCCGAGCCGGACTGGTAGCGCCACCACTGGAAGTACACGTCATGCCGCCGCGAGGGCGCCAGCGACGGGTCCTCGTACGAGTACACGAGCGCCACGTCCCGCCCCACCGCGAGCAATTCCGCCCGGTCCGCGTGCGTCGGGTCCGACTGGATGTCCGCGACGCGCCGGAGCGAGCGAAGCCCGTCCTCGGAGCGGTACAGCACCAGCCCCTTGCCGTCCCTGCCCCCGTGCTGGATGGCCACCAGCAACGAAGGAGGACGCCCTGAACCCGTCTCGATGCGAACAATGTGTCGCTGTGCCGGGAGCGTGAGGGCATTGCCCCCGCTCACCGGTACCAGCGACGTCCCGCCTGCCGCGAGCACCGCGGCGAGCAGGGCACCAGCCAGCCCCGTCATTCCTGTCCCCCTCCCTGTCAACTCCCCGGAAGGAAGCTAGGACCGGGGCATAGGGAAGGAAACCGGGTCAAAACAACCACATGGGCCCATACGCCGAGCCCGCCAGGCTGCCTGCCGCCCGGCCCACGCTTCCTCGTGGGAGCGTACCTGGCGCACGCTCCCCCGCGAGGGAGCGTGCCCGGGGTGACGACCTACTTCGCGCGGCGGCGGCGGGTGGTGCCCGCGTCCGGCGCGGTGGTGCCCGCGTCGGCCGCCGGCTCCACGCTCGTGCCGCTGTCGGCAGCCACCAGGCCGCCGTCGGCCGTGCCGGCATCCGCGCCAGCCGCACCCGCGCGCTGCACCGGCGGCGGCGGGTTGACGAGCGCCAGCGAGCCGAGGAAGTCGTCCGAGCCCGGCGCGCCGATGCTCGGGTTGTAGAGGACGAGCATGGTGTAGAGGCGCGGGCCCACCAGGTAGTTGCGCGCCTTCACCTCGCCGTTGGGCGAGGACACCGTGTAGGACTTGCCGGGGTAGCCGTCGACAGTGACTTCCTGCTCGTTGCTGACGGTGCCCTTGAGCTGGTTGGTGAGGCCGTCACGGCCCTCGTTGAGGAAGGCCTCCGCGGGACGCGCGGCGACGACCTTCTCCGGGTAGTCCGCGATGCTGACGGAGAAGATGACGCCTTCCGGAGTCTGGAGCGAGTACGCGGCCGTGGCCACGTCGCCCGCCGGAATGGTGACCTTCTGCCGCTGCACCTGCGGCTGGCCGGGCATCTTCACGGAGAAGCCCTCCTCCGCATTCACGGTGGCCAGCTGCGGGCCGGTGTCCACCGGGGGGGCCGAGTTGTCGCCGCCCTCGTTGGGAATCTCCTCAATCGTGGAGGAGGCTTGCTGGTTGTCGGTCTTCTGCTGACCGGCGCACGCGGCGGCAATCAGCGCGATTGTGGCAACGGCGGCGAGGAGGCGGGACAACGAAGGCATGGGCACGCTTCCTAATTGAGGTTGAACGCGGTGCGTCTTCGGACGCTAGACGAACTGCTTGCCTGCTGACTACCCGAGATTCGGGGGCTTGCCAGTTTCAATGCGACTTCTGCGGTCGGGGAGCGTCAGCGGGAGGACGTAAGGGGTTGGCCCTACGTCCTTCCGTTACTCGCCCAGGTAGGCGCGACGGACCTCGGGGCTCTCCAGCAGCGCCCTGCCGGGGCCCGCCATCGCCACCTCGCCCGTCTCCAGCACGTAGCCGTAGTGGGCGCAGTTGAGCGCGAGGTGCGCGTTCTGCTCCACCAGCAGCACGCTCACCCCGGTGGCGTTCACCTCGCGCAGGGTGCGGAAGATGGTCTCCGTCACCTGCGGCGCCAGGCCCAGCGAGGGCTCGTCCAGGAGCAGCAGCTGGGGCCGGCTCAGGAGCGCGCGGGCAATGGCGAGCATCTGCTGCTCGCCGCCGGACAGCGTGCCCGCCAACTGCTTGCGGCGCTCCTTGAGCACCGGGAAGAGCGTGAAGCCCTTCTCCAAATCCTGCTGGATGCCGGCCGCGTCCTTGCGCAGGTACGCGCCCAGCTCCAGGTTCTCCAGCACGGTGAGGTTGGGGAACACGCCCCGCCCCTCCGGCGCGTGCGCCATGCCGCGCGGCACCAGTTGGTGCGCCTTGAGGGACGTGGTCTCCTTGCCCTCGAGCGTAATCCGGCCGGCGCTGGGCTTGAGCATGCCGCTCACCGCGCGCAGGGTGCTCGTCTTGCCCGCGCCGTTGGCGCCGATGAGGGCCACCACCTCGCCCTTGCCCACCGTCAGCGACACGCCCTTGAGCGCCTGGATGGCGCCGTAGTGCACCTTGATGCCGTCCACCGCCAGGAGCGGCGGGAAGGCCCGGCGCTCGCCCAGCGTCTTCACCTGAGCCTCGCTCACGCCGCCCCTCCGTGGCTCTCCAGGTAGCTGTCGCCCAGGTACGCCTCGATGACCTTCCGGTCGCCGCGCACCTCCGCCGGAGCGCCCCGGGAAATCGTCTCGCCGTGGTCCAGCACGGTGATGTGCTCGCAGATGCCCATGACCAGCTTCATGTCGTGCTCGATGACCAGCACGCCGAGCTTGAAGTCGTCGCGCAGCTTGCGGATGAGCACCATCAGGTCCGCCTTCTCGCGGGTGTTCATGCCCGCGGCGGGCTCGTCCAGCAGCAGCACGCGGGGCCGGGTGCCCAGCGCGCGCGCAATCTCCAGCCGGCGCTGCTCGCCGTAGGGCAGGTTGCGCGCCTCCTCGTCGCGGCGGTGCGACAGGCCCATGACCTCCAGCAGGTGCTCCGCCTGCCGCGTCAACTCCCGCTCCTCCGCCTGGAAGTGCGGGGTGAGCATCAGCGCCCGCCACCAGTCGCGGTAGTTGACGAGCGCGTTGCTCAGCTTCGCGGATACGCCCATCCCCGTCGGGTGCAGCGCGCCCTGCGCCCGGCACGCCACCTTCACGTTGTCCAGCGCGGTGAGCGCGCGGAACAGACGGATGTTCTGGAAGGTGCGCGCCAGGCCCAGGTGGTTGATTTGATGCGGCTTGCGCCCGTTCACCCGCTGCCCGGCCACGCGCACCTCGCCCTGGGAGGGCTGGTACACGCCGGTGAGCACGTTGAACGCGGTGGACTTGCCCGCGCCGTTGGGACCGATGAGGCCCAGCAAATCTCCCTGGCGGACGGTGAGGGAGAAGTCCGTCAGCGCCTTGAGGCCGCCGAACTGGATGCTCACCCCGTCCGCCTGGAGCAGCGGCGCCCGGGAGTCCTGATTCGCCTGCACCGCCGCGCTCACGACAGCCCCCTGCGCCGGCGCGGAATCCACCGCGGCAGCACGTCCCAGAGTTCCCGGGTGCCGAACAGGCCCTGCGGCCGCGACAACATCAGCACCACCAGCAGCAGGCCGTAGATGGGCATGCGAATCTGGTCCACCTTCTGCGCCAGCGTGCTCTCCGTGCCCAGCAGGTTGAACGCCGAGCGCAGGCCCTCCGGCAGCAGCGTGAGGAAGATGGCCGCGACGATGGCGCCCGTGGTGGAGCCCAGGCCGCCCAGCACCACCATGACGACGATTTCCATCGACTTCACGAAGGTGAAGGAGCCGGGGTTGATGATGGGCACGAAGTGCGCGAACAGCCCGCCGGCGATGCCCGCGAAGAACGAGGAGATGACGAACGAGCGGACCTTGTAGCCCGTGGTGTCCACGCCCATGGCCTCGGCGGCGACTTCGTCCTCGCGGATGGCCCACAGGCTGCGGCCGTGGCTGCTGCCGGCGATGCGCCGCGCCACCAGCACCGTGAGGAAGACCCAGAAATAAATCATGTACGGGCTGGAGTACTGGGGGATGCCGGACAGGCCCAGCGCGCGGCCGAACGCGTCCGTGTTCTGCACCACCACGCGGATGATTTCGCCGAAGCCCAGCGTGACAATCGCCAGGTAGTCACCGCGAAGCCGCAGCGAGGGCAGGCCCACCAGGAAGCCGCACGCCGCCGCGGCCAGGCCGCCCACCAGCAGCGCCAGCGTGAAGAGCACCTGGTCGCTGGCCGCCACCGGGAGGAAGGACAGCGCCACCTCCTTGAGGTTCAGCGACATCACGCCAGAGATGTACGCCCCCACCGCCATGAAGCCCGCATGGCCGATGGAGAACTGGCCCGTCATGCCGTTCACGATGTTGAGGCTCACCGCGAGGATGATGTTCACCCCCATCACCGACAGCAGGTACACGGCGAAGGGGGACTCGTTGGTCACCCACTGGAACAGCGCCAGCACCGGCAGCGCCACCAGCACGGGGAGGATGCCGCGCAGCGCGGGCGGAATGGCGGAGCGCGCCTCGGGCACCGGAAGAGCCGGGGTCTCCATCAGACCTTCTCCGCGGCAACGCGGCCGAACAGCCCGCCCGGCTTCACCAGCAGCACCAGGATGAGGAAGCCGAAGGCCACCGCGTCACGCCAGGTGCTGGCCGCGTAGCCCACGACGAACTCCTCCACCAGACCCAGCACCAGGGCGCCCACCACCGCGCCCGGCACGTGGCCGATGCCGCCAATCACCGCCGCCACGAAGGCCTTGAGGCCCACGTACAGCCCCATCAGCGGACTCACCGACGTGTCCTTGATGGCGTAGAGCAGCCCCGCGCCCGCCGCCAGCGCGCTGCTGAGCATGAACGTCAGCGCAATCACGCGGTCGGTGGGGATGCCCATCAGCGCCGCCACCCGGTGGTCCCAGGACACCGCGCGCATCGCCCGGCCGAAGCGCGTGCGGAACACGAGGTACTGGAGCGCCACCATCAGGCCCACGGCGATGAGGAAGCTGATGATCTGCCAGTTCCACACGACGACGTCGCGGTCACCGATGATGATCCACTCCTTCGGCTCGATGACCTCCGGGAAGGCGCGCGGGGACGCGCCAGGGAGGAAGCCGATGTCGAGCTGGAAGCCGTACGAGAGCGCGAAGGAGATGCCGATGGCGGTGATGAGCGCCGTCAGCCGGGGCTTCTCGCGCAGCGGCCGGTAGGCGAACCGCTCGATGAGGAAGCCGAGCAGCGCGCAGCCCAGCATGGCCACGGCGAAGATGAGCGCCACGCCCAGCAGGGAGCCGCGCACCTCGCGCCCGAGGGCGAACGCGGTGGCATAGCCCATGTAGACGCCGACCATCATGACGTCGCCATGGGCGAAGTTGATGAGCTTGAGGACGCCGTAGACCATCGTGTAGCCGAGCGCGACGAGCGCGTAGATGGTGCCGGAGGCCAGACCGTTGATGAGATGCTGGAGGAGCTGCGCCATTAGGGGTTGACGGTGGTGACGTACTCGGTCTTGCCGTCCCCGACCTTGAGGACGACGGCGGACTTCACGGCGTTGCGCTTGTCGTCCAGGGTGATGGTGCCCGCCACCCCGGGGAAGTCCTTCGTCTGGGCGATGGCGTCGCGCACGGCCGGGCCGCTCAGGTCCTTGGCGCGCTTGAGGGCCTCAATCGCCACGCGGGCCGCGTCGTAGCCCAGCGCCGCCAGCGCGTCCGGCACGCCACCGTAGGCGGCCTTGTACTCGGAGATGAACTTCTGCACGCGCGGGTCCGGGTTGTCCGGTGAGTAGTGGTTGGAGAAGTAGCTGCCCTGGATGGCGGTGCCGCCCAGCTCGAAGAGCTTCTCGGAGTCCCAGCCGTCGCCGCCCATCAGCGGAACCTTGAGACCCACCTCGCGCGCCTGGCGGGCGATGATGCCCACCTCGCTGTAGTAGCCCGGTACGTAGATGCCTTCCGGCTGCGTCTTGCGGATGGCGGTGAGCTGCGCGCGGTAGTCCGTGTCGCCCTGGCTGTAGCTCTCCGTGGTGGCGACCTTGCCGCCCATCTCCGTGAACTTGCGCGTGAAGACGTCCGACAGGTCGATGGAGTAGGCGCTCTTGTTGTCCTGGAGCACCGCCACCTTGCCCAGCTTCAGGTTCTCCCGGGCGAACTTCGCCATGACGTAGCCCTGGAACGGGTCGATGAAGCAGACGCGGAAGATGAAGTCACCCTTCTGCGTGACGGTGGTGTTGGTGGACGAGGGCGTAATCATCGGCACGCCCGCCGCCTGCGCCTTCTCCGCCATGGCCAGCGAGTTGGACGAGGCCACGTCGCCGAGGATGAGCACCACCTTGTCCTGCGTAATCAGGCGGGTGGCGGCCTGCGCGGCCTCCTCCGGCTTGCTCTGATTGTCGTAGACGCGGATGGCCAGCTTCTTGCCCTTCACACCGCCCGCGGCGTTGGCCTCCTTGATGGCCATCTCGATGCCGTTGCGCGTGGAGATGCCGAAGGTGGCCTGGCCGCCGGTGAGCGCGCCCACCTGGCCCAGGAGGATGACGTCGGAGCCCGCGGGTGTCTCACCACCAGGGGCGGGCTGTGCCTGCTGCGCGGTCTGCGCGCCGCCCTCACCGGACGGGGCGGGCTGCGTCTTCTTCTCGCAGGCGGCCGCCAGGACGGCGAGCGCGGCGAGCAGCATCGGGGCAAGGCGTCGCATGCGGGGCTTCCCTCCAAGGGGGGATGACGGCAAAGCCCCGGTTTTCTAGGGGAGCCCTCTCCATGGGTCAAGCTCGCAGCCGAGCCGGCCCGCTCCCACACGCTGCGTGCGGTGCGTCAGTCAGGAGTGCAGCCCGTCCGGGGGGCCGTCGTGGAGCACCTCCCCCTGCTCCTCCACCCGGGCTGTCTCCCTGCGGACGGTGGTGTGCACCTGGCGCAGCTCCTCCTGGGTCGTCCTGGCGATGGTGACCTCCTGCCAGACGCGGGCCGTCTTGGTGAACTCCACCTGCTCCTCGTGCAGGGGGATGACCAGGGTGGCCTCCTCGAAGGGCACCAGCCCCCCCGGCACCGTCCCCTCCCGTGCCGCCCGGGGGCTCGCGCCGCCCTCCCCGTCCTCGGACTGAATCCGCTCCACCACCAATTCCTCACGCCGCACGGCGATGGAGAAGTGCTTCACCTCCGTGCGCACCTCCTTGCGGACACGCAGGTGTCCCACCTCGTGCACCACGGCACGGGGGAGGGCCTCCTCGTGGGCCAGCGGGATGACGAGGTCATGCGCCTCCCCGAGCTTCTCGGTGACTCGCGACTCCGGACGGTGGGCCTCCAGCTCCGCACGGCTGCCAGGCCCGGGCGTCAGCTCGTCCCGCGTGAGGCCCAGGTGCACCTCCCCGTCGCGCACCGCCACCACGTCCCCATAGCGGGCCACGTAGTCCCGCGCGCGGAGCAACCCGCCCTCGACGACGAAGGTGTCCTCACCGCACCCCACCACGCTGCCCAGCTTCACACCTTCCGCCGTGAAGACCCGCATGCCTTCCCTTACGTCCGTGCGCATCCCCGCTCCTCTCGAGTCCGGCAACGTCCCGCGCTCACCCGGGGGTGGACGCCAGGGCCTCGTGCCAGGGTTGTTCCCTGCCGCTGGGCCCGCGCCGGGGCCCGCGCTCCACTGCCTGGCGCACTTCCTGTCCGGACGCCGCTGAAGCCTCGCGCTCCTCTCCTCCAGAGCCGGCGTGGAGCCGGCGGCGCGCGAGCCCTCCGGCCACGAGCGCGCCCAGCAGCCCCGCCGCCCAGCCCATGCTGGCGGATGAGCCCCCCTGGCCCAGGTGGAGGAAGCGGCGCAGGCCGCGCAGCATGAGGGGCGCCCCCAGGCCCGCCGCCGCGCCGCCCAGTAGCAGCTCGCTCCAGCGTCCCTTCCGCGTGCTCTCCTGCCTGGTGCTCATCAAGGTCTCCCGCGTGGGCACTCACGGCGCCTTCAGGGCGCGTACGAAAGTGGGGTGGGCCGTCTCCGGAATGAAACCCCTCGGGGATGAATGCCCGCCTGCCGTCGCGCTCCTCGCCCTGAGAGGGAGCAAGGGGCCGTGCCCGCGTTCGGGTGGGCAGGCACCTGACCGGGCCCTCTCGCCGCACTGCCCGTCCCCTGTCGTTTGGCCCACCCGCTCCCACCTTCCCGATGAAACCCGGGGCGCAGGACACCCGAGGCCTCGTGCAGGCGCGCGAGGCAGGCAGTCACCAGGGCCGAGGGGGCGTCCCGCCCCGGCACCCCACCCTGGTCACAAGGAGTCAGCCATGTTCCAGCGTACCGATGTGAGAGAAGGAATGGTCGTCCGCAGCATCGACGGCGAGAAGCTCGGCAAGGTGTTTGCCATCGGCGACGGCGAGTTCCACATCGAGAAGGGCCTCTTCTTCCCGAAGGACTATCTCGTCCGGTACTCCGAAATCAGCGACATCCGGGCCGGGGAAATCATCCTCAACCACGGCAAGGAAGCGCTGAGCACCCTGTCGCGCGACGACAACCGCTACGCCACGACGGCGGGCCTGGGCATGGGCGCGGACACGCGCGGCCTGGGGGAGCGGGATGCCTCGCTGTCGGGCAGCGGGCTGGGCACCGACACACGCATGGGCCTGGGCAACGAGCGCACCGTGACGGGCCGCACGGAGGACATCTCCATCCCCGTGCACAAGGAGGAACTGGACGTCGTCAAGCGCGAGGTGCAGGCCGGCGAGGTGCGCGTGAAGAAGGACGTCGTCGAGGAGGAGAAGGTGATGGACGTGCCGGTGCGCCGCGAGCGCGTGCGCGTGGAGCGCCGCGACGTGAGTCCGGACCGCCCGGCGATGAATGCCTCCTTCCAGGAAGAGACGGTCGTCGTCCCGCTGCGCGCCGAGGAGGTCGAGGTCCGGAAGCGCGCCGTGGTGGATGAGGAGGTCGTCATCCACAAGGACGACATCGAGGAGGAGCGCCGCGTCGCGGAGAGCGTCCGCCGCGAGGACGTCAGCATCCGCACCGACGGGGACGTGGAGGGCAAGCGCTCCCTGGAGTCGCCCAGCGATGACCCGCTGAAGCGCGGTTACTGAGGTTAGCGCCACGGGCTCCGACGCCGAGTCGTGAAGCAGCCCCCGGCCCCCGCGAGGGAGGCGGGGGCGTTTCATGTCCGGAAGACGCCCGCGCTTCAGCGCTCGGGCCTGCGGGGCGGAGGGCGCACGTTCGTCTCCTCATTCCCGTCGGCCACCGGCACGCCGGGCCTTCCGGCCGCCTCCGTCCGGTCCATGCGGTTGAACTCGCGCAGCCGGTCCGGGAAGTGCTTCGAGGTGAGCCGGGACAGCTCCACGTCCTTCGCCGGGCGGCATACGTCCGACAGCCGGTCCGCCATCTCCTGCGCGCTGCCGAAGCGCGACTGGGGCTGCTTGGCCAGCGCCACCTCCAGCACGTCCCACAGGGGGCGCGGGAGCGAGTCCGGCCGGGGCAGCCGCTCGTCGCAGATGGCCTGCATGGAGGCCAGCTCGTCCCCGCGGTCGAACGCGCGGCGCCCGGTGAGCGCCTCGTAGAGGATGAGGCCCATGGCGAACAAGTCACTGCGCGCGTCCAGCCGCTGGCCCCGCGCCTGCTCCGGCGACATGTAGAGCGGCTTGCCCTTCACGATTCCCGGCAGCGTCACCGTGCGCTGGGCGCGCGCCTTCGCCACGCCGAAGTCCAGCACCTTCACCCGCCCGTCGAACCCCACCATCAGGTTGTGCGGGGACAAGTCGCGGTGCACGAGCTGCAGCGGCGCGCCGTCCTCGCCCCTCAGGCCGTGCGCCGCCTGCAGGCCTTGCAGCGCCTGCACCACCACCGCCACCGCATGCGCCGGCTCCAGCGGGCCCTTGAGCGCGCGGATGAGCCGGTCCAGGTCCACGCCCCGCACCAGCTCCATGGCGATGTAGTAGGCGCCCTGCGCCTCGCCGAAGTCGTAGACGTGGACGAGGTTGGGGTGCGACAGCCGCAGGCCGATGCGCGCCTCGTCCAGGAACTGCTGGATGATGGAGGGGTCCGCGGTCAGGTGTGGGAGGATGCGCTTGAGCGCCACCAGCCGGCCCAGTCCCTCCGGCCCGCGCGCCCGCGCCACCAGCACCTGCGCCATGCCGCCGGTGCCCAGCGGCGTCACCACTTCATACTTGCCAATGCGGCCGCGCGGCGCGGGCGTCTCGTCCAGGGACAGCTCGTCCAGCCGCTCCAGCGCGTTGCGCCCGTCGGTGAGCGCCAGGAAGCCCAGCACCGCCGAGTCGAGCTGCTCGCCGATGGCCTCCACCAGCTTCATCACCAGCCCGCCGCCGTCCTCGAAGCCACCCTCCACCGCCAGCCCCAGGCCCCCCAGCTCCAGCTTCCCCAGCGTCAGCCGGGTGCAGAAGAGCATCCGCCCGTCCTTCAGCCGGCGCGGCCCCGTCCAGCGCGCCGCCTCGAAGACGTCCACGCCCAGGTCGCCCAGCACACGCGTCAGCACCGGGCCCCGCGTGCCCCGCAGGGACACGAAGCCCGCGGGCGCATGCACCATCCGCGCGCACTGCGTGAGGAACACGTCCAGCCCGGCGTCCAGGTCCAGGCCCCGCTCCAGGCAGTCCTCGAGGATGTCGTCCGCCATCCGGTGCACGGCCACCAGGCCGCGCAGGAAGGCGACTTCCGTCTGCAGAGAGGGAAATTCCACGGGTGCATTCAACACCCGCGGGCGCCACCCGTGGAAGACGGGTAACCCGGGACTACACCCGCTCGCGGTCCTTCAGGGAAACGCCGGAGGGCAGACGCTCGGGCGCGCCCTGACGCGGCGGCAGCAGGTTGCGCTCGTCCATGAGGCCATGCGCCTCCAGCACGCGCTCCAGGTAGGAAATGCGCTCACGCAGCAGCGTGGTGTCGGTGACGCCCAGCTGCGCCTCGCGCAGGCGGATGAAGGCCTCCACCAGGGGCTTGAGGGAGAAGCGGATGGTGAGCCCCAGCATGGGGACTCCCACCACCATGGTCACGATGAGGACGGTGGTGACGGCTTCGGCGATATTTTCCATGGAGGCTGCCTCGGGCGGACCGCGGGGGTACCGCGGTCTACGACCGGGCGCGCGAACGATTGCGCGCGCCCGGTGGAGGCGCCGGCTTCAGCTCGCCTGACCCGTGTAGATGGCGTCGGCGATGCGGTAGGCGCTGCCCTCCAGTCGCTGGAAGGCGTCCTTCAGCGCAACCGCGTCGGAGGTGTTGAGCAGGCCCTTGAGCCGCTCCAGGTCCGCCTTGATTTCGTCGCGGTCCTTCTCCGACAGGAGGCTGGCGTACTCCTCCAGGCTCTTCTCCGTCGTGTAGATGAGCCCGTCCGCGTTGTTGCGCAGCTCCGCCAGCTCCTTCTTCTTCTTGTCGTCCGCCGCGTGCGACTGGGCGTCGGTAATCATCCCCTGGATTTCCGCCTCGGACAGGCCGGAGTTGCTCACCACGCGCACCTGCTGGACCTTGCCGGTGCCGAGGTCCTTGGCGCTGACGTGGACGATGCCGTTCGCGTCGATGTCGAAGGAGACTTCAATCTGCGGCACGCCGCGCGGCGCGGGGGGGATGCCGACGAGCTCGAAGCGGGCCAGCGTCTTGTTGTCCGCCGCCATCTCGCGCTCGCCCTGGAGCACGTGCACGCTCACCAGCGGCTGGTTGTCCACCGCGGTGGAGAACACCTGGCTCTTCTTGCAGGGGATGGTGGTGTTCTTGTCGATGATTTTCGTGAAGACGCCGCCCGCCGTCTCGACGCCCAGCGACAGGGGCGTCACGTCCAAGAGGAGGACGTCCTTCACCTCGCCCTTGAGCACGCCGCCCTGGATGGCCGCGCCCACGGCGACGACTTCATCCGGGTTGATGCCCTTGTGCGGCTCCTTGCCGAAGAACTCCTTCACCTTCTGCTGCACGCGCGGCATGCGCGTCATGCCGCCCACCAGCAGCACCTGGTTGATCTGCTGCGCCGGCACGCCCGCGTCCTTCAGGGCAATGCGGCACGGCTCAATCGTGCGGTCGATGAGGTCCGCCACCAGCGCCTCGAAGGTGGTGCGGTCCACCGTCTCGGTGAGGTGCTTGGGGCCGCTGGCGTCGGCGGTGATGAAGGGAAGGTTGACCTCCGTCTCCGGCGCGCTGGACAGCTCGTGCTTGGCGCGCTCGGCGGCCTCCTTGAGGCGCTGCAGGGCCATGCGGTCCCTGCGCAGGTCCAGGCCGTTGTTCTGCTCGGCGAAGCGCTTGGCGAGGTAGTCGATGAGGCGCTGGTCGAAGTCCTCGCCGCCGAGGAACGTGTCGCCGTTGGTGCTCTTCACCTCGAACACGCCGGCGTTGAGCTCCAGGATGGAGATATCGAACGTGCCGCCGCCGAGGTCGTAGACGGCGATGCGCTCGGTGCCGCCGTCCTTCACCTTGTCCAGGCCGTAGGCCAGGGCCGCCGCTGTGGGCTCGTTGATGATGCGCAGGACGTTGAGGCCGGCGATGCGGCCCGCGTCCTTGGTGGCCTGGCGCTGGCTGTCGTTGAAGTAGGCCGGAGCGGTAATCACGGCCTCGGTGACGGGCTCGCCGAGGTAGTCCTCCGCCGTCTGCTTCATCTTCATCAGGACGATGGCGGAGATTTCCGGCGGGCTGTAGCCCTTCTGGCGAATCTCCACCCACGCGTCGCCGTTGGGGCTGGGCGCCACCCGGAAGGAGCTGACGCTGATGGCCTTCTTCGCCTCGGGCGAGTCGAACTTTCGGCCGATGAGGCGCTTCACCGCGAAGACGGTGTTCTCCGGGTTGGTGATGGCCTGCCGCTTGGCAATCTGCCCCACGAGGCGCTCGCCAGAGTCGGTGAAGCCCACCATGGAAGGCGTGGTGCGGCTGCCTTCACTGTTGGGGATGACCACCGGCTCGCCGCCCTCCATGACGGAGACGCACGAGTTGGTCGTCCCAAGGTCGATTCCAATCACCTTGCCCATGACGGTTACTGACTCCCCCCGGAAGAATCTTCGGGCTGCGGGGGCACGGTGGTCCCCTCGGCTGCGGACGCGGAGGCCGGTGAGGCCTCCTTGGACTCGACTGCGGCGGGCGCGGCAGCAGGCTCGGCGACGGGCGCGGGCGGGCGCGCGACGACGACCATGGCCGGACGCACCAGGCGCTCATTCAGGAAGAAGCCGCGCACCACCTCGTGGGCCACGTGGCCCGCGGGCACGTCCGCCGTCTCCACCTGCTGAATCGCCTCGTGCATGCGCGGGTCGAACGGCTGACCCTTCGCGCTGAAGGCCTTCACGCCGTGGCGGCCGAGCGCGTCCTCGAAGGACTTGCGCGTCATGGCCACGCCCTTCTGGAAGCTGTCGATGTCCGGGGACTTCGCCGCCGCGTCGAGCGCGCGGTCCAGGTTGTCCAGGACGGGGAGCAGGTCCTTGAGCAGCTTCTCCGAGCCGAAGCGCTGGACCTCCTCCTTCTCCTTCTGCGCGCGCTTGCGGTAGTTCTCCAGGTCGGCGGCGGCGCGCAGGGTGCGCTCCTGCGCGTCCTTGGTGCGCTCGTGCGTCTCGCGCAGGCGCTCCATGGTTTCGCGGCCCTTGGCCTGGCTGAACTCGAGCTGCGCCTTGAGGGACTCCACCTCCTGGCGCAGGGCGGCCACCTCCTCGGGCGTCGCCGCCGCGGCGGGGGCGCTCTCCTCGGCAGGAGGGGCCTCGGCGACGTCCTCGGAGGGGGCCCCGGGGGCCTCCATCTCGATGACCGTCACCTCGTCATCATCGTCCATGTGACGTTCGACGCTGCGGACCGCCGCGTCGATGACGTCCTGCCCGATGTCCGTCTGGATGCTGCCCTTCTCGTTCGAGCCGGCCACGGCGCGCACTATGTCACGCGCCCGGGGCCGTTCCAACTCAGGGAAACGACTGGCAGAACCCAGCCCCGGGGTCCGAGCGGGCTGGCTTCACACGCAGCGGAACTTCACGCTCCTGCGGTGGGCTTCTTCGACCGACCAATCGTCTTCTTGGAAGTCGAAGCACCCTTCCTGGCGGTGGTGCCCTTGGCCGCGCCCTTGGCCGCGCTCTTTGCGGCGGCCTTCTTGCGGCCGATGGACTTGGGGGCGGCCTTCTTCGCGGCGCGGCCTTCCGACTTCGGAGCCGCGGCGGGCGCGGCGGAAGCAGCACCAGAGGCCGGGCTGGCCTTCGAGGCCGGGGCCTGGGGCCCGCCCTCCTCGGGCTTGAAGGCGCGCTCCACGGCGCCCTCGACCTGGCGCACGGCGCCCTCAATCTTCTCCGTCGCCGCCTTGCTGGTGGTGGCAGCCCAGGTGCGCAGTTGCTCCAGCCCCTCCTTCACCTTGGTCTGGTTCTGCGGGTCCTTCACCTCCTTGAGGAGGCGCTGGGCCTCGCCGCGCAGGTCATCGGTGGTGCGCTTGAGCTCGTCACCGGTGCGCTTGAGGAAGTCCATCAGCTGCTTGTCCCACTTCTCGGCCATTGCTGTGTCCTCCGTGGGGCAGCGGGGCCCCCCTGTGAATCATGGCACTCCACGCCCGTTGGGGGCGCAAAACCTTCCCGGGCTTTCTGGAATCACGCACGAGGGCGGCGCCGATTGCCTCCGTGCGGGCAGTGGGGCGCGGGCAGGTGTCACGCGCCTCGTGCAAGCGGGAGCGAGGTGGCGCTAGAGTGTCGGGTGCGTTTCGGGTCCCCTGCCCGGAGCCCACCCCGGAGCCCGCTGACATGTCGTCTGCCCGATTGGCTGGGACGCTCGCCGTCCTCGTCCTGCTGTGCGCCTGTTCCGAGGGCCGTGGAGACCCGACGGACGGTCCACGGCTTCCCGCCATCGAGCTGTCCCCCACCACGGTGGGCGCCCCCTACGAGGCCGCACTCCCTGCCACCGGGGGCGCGCAGCCGCTGACCTATACGATTGTGGGGGGCCAGGTGCCGCCGGGCTTCGCCTTCTCTTCGTCCGAGGCGAAGCTGACGGGCCCGGCCACCGAGTCCGGCGAGTTCACCCTCACCATGAACGTCCGGGACGCGGCCGGTAGCGAGGACACCCGCACCTGGGCGCTGAAGGTGTGGCCAGCGCCCTATCTGGGCGAGGACACCGCGCCGAACGGAGTCGTGGGCAGCAGCTACGAGTACACCTTCGTCTGCGCGGGCGGCCGGCCGCCGCTGCGCTGGTCCGTGGCGGACGGACAGCTGCCGTCGGGCCTGTCGCTCAGCCCGGAAGGCGTGGTCAGCGGCGTTCCCCTGGGCAGCGGCTCCTACTCCTTCACCTTGCGCGTGCAGGACGCCAGCGGGGCGACGTCCGAGGCGCGGCGCGGGCTGCCGGTGCTCGCGCCGGGAGAGCAGACCGACGGCGGCCCGCTGCCGTCGAACTTCCCGCTGTCGGTGGGCAACTGGAACATCGAGTGGTTCGGCGACGCCACCTACGGTCCGACGGACGACCCGCTGCAGCTGGCCAATGTCCAGGCCGTGCTCGCCGATGCGGGCGTGGACTTCTGGGGCGTGGGCGAAATCGTCAGCACGGCGCAGTTCAACGAGCTGAAGAAGCGGCTGCCCGGGTACGACGGCTTCCTCTCGGACGACAGCACGCGCGTATCCGCCGGCTCGGGCTCCTATACGGCCAGCGAGCAGAAGCTCGGCGTGCTCTTCAAGTCGGACGTGGTGCGGGTGCTGCGGGCGGAGGTCGTCCTGACGGACAAGGACTTCGACTTCGCCGGGCGGCCCCCGCTGCGGGTGGACCTGCGCGTCACCCGGGGCAGCTCCACCGTGGACGTCACCGCCCTCGTCGTGCACCTGAAGGCGCTCGCGGGCGCGGAGGAGTACGCGCGGCGCCTGGCCTCGGCCGGGTGGCTCAAGGGCTACCTGGACACCTCGCTGCCCACGCAGCGGGCCATGGTGGTGGGTGACTGGAATGACGACGTGGACAAGTCCACGACCACGGACCCGGACACCCAGCAGAAGTACGACACCCCCTTCCGCAACTTCGTCAACGACACGCAGCGCTACACCTTCGTCACCCAGGCCCTGTCGCTGGCCAACGTGGGCAGCACGGTGGGCCGCAGCACGTTCATCGACCATCAGCTCGTCACCAACGAGCTGGCCGCCAACTACGTCGCCAACTCCACCCGGGTGCTGCAGCCGCTCATCTCCAACTACAGCGCGTCCACGTCCGACCACTACCCGGTGATCAGCCGCTACGACTTCGGGCAGGGCGGGCGCCTGCTGAAGGTCACCGCGCCCAACGGCGGGGAGACGCTCCTGGCCGGCACCCAGTACGCCATCACCTGGACGGCGAGCGGCGTGGACACGGTGAAGCTTCAGTACTCGGTGGACAATGGGGGCACCTGGCGCGACCTGGCCGCGTCCGTGTCCGCCGCCTCCGGGAGCTACACGTGGACGGTGCCCGCGGATGCGTCCGGCGGTGGCCGTGTGCGGGTGAGCGACACGGGGGATGCCACCGTGTTCGACGTCAGCGACAACACCTTCGTGCTGAACCACGCCGCGCAGCAGGTCTTCATCAACGAGTACCTGCCCATCCCGAACAACGTGCCTGGGACGAGCACCCCGGACTACGACCAGATGTTCGTGGAGCTGCTCAACACCGGCAGCACGGCGGTGGACATCAGCGGCTGGAAGCTTCACGACGACAAGTCGTACAGCGGCGCGGAGCCCACCCGGCACGTCTTCCCCGCCGGTACGGTGCTGCAGCCGGGCAAGGCGTACGTCGTCTACGGAGGCGCCTCCGCGGTGCCCTCGGGCACGAGCAACGTCGCCTATGCGAGCGGCGGTGACGGGCTGCGCTTCAACCGGGGCGTCAACGTGGGCAGCAGCGGAGACGTGGTGTACCTCGTCCTGCCGAACGGCACCGTGCAGGACAGCTCCAGCTACCGTGACACCTACCAGGGCGTCTCCTACAACCGGAGCCCGGATGCCAGCAGCAGCGGCACCTGGGTGCAGCACAGCGCCCTGAACGCCAGTCTCACCGCCTCGCCCGGCAAGCGCGCCAACGGGACGGCGTTCTAGGGCGGCGCGGCGGTCAGGGGGCGCGCTCTGCCCCCGTCCGCCCGGGCCAGCCCGGCGTCAGCGACACCTTTCAGAGTGGCCGGGCCCACCCCGTATATAAAGGAGGGGGGTCGCCATGGTGGAGACGCTCACGCTGTACCGCCCGGTGGGGCTGAAGGAGGCGGAGCTCGTCCTGGCCAGCGACTGCTCGGGCTTCCCGCCCCGGCTGCCGGACCAGCCCATCTTCTACCCCGTCATGAACGCGGCCTACGCGCGGCAGATTGCCCGCGACTGGAACGCGCCGGACGCGGGCTCGGGGCACGTGGGCTTCGTCACCGCCTTCGACGTGGACGCGGCGTACGCCGCCCGCTTCCCCGTGCGCACGGTGGGCAGCCGGGGACACCAGGAGCTGTGGGTGCCGGCGGAGGAGCTGGCGGACTTCAATGCCCACCTGGTGGGCCCGGTGCGCTTCACCGAGGCCTGGTATGGCCCGGCCTACCGGGGCGTGGACTCGCCGCTGGGGCCGCTGGCGTCGCAGCTCCGCGCCCTGCACGAGCGCGCGGGGGCGTCCGACGCCCGGCTCCAGGAGGTGCTCCGCGCCTGTCCGGCCGTGGTCCTCTTCAACGCCGGCTGGTGGGAGACCACCCCGGCCCGGGCGCAGGGGCTGGAGGATGGCGTCCGCGACGGCCTGCTCGCCCGGGTGCACACGGCGTGGGCGACGACATTTCCGGGGTGGCCGCTGCCCGGACAGCAGCCCCAGCCCGAGGGGCACCTACCACCGGCGCGGCGGTAGAGGACCGGCGGGCCGCTCGGATGAGGCCTCACTTCTGCACGTGCAGAAGTGAGCCCCCCGCCGGCGCAGGCCCTGCTTCTGCACGTGCAGAAGTGAGGCACCCCCTGCTTCCGCACGTGCGGAAGTGAAGCCCCCCGGCCGGAACAGGCCCTGCTTCTGCACGTGCAGAAGTGAGCCCCCGCCGGCGCAGGCCCTGCTTCTGCACGTGCAGAAGTGAGCCCCCGCCGGCGCAGGCCCTGCTTCTGCACGTGCAGAAGTGAGGCACCCCTGCTTCCGCACGTGCGGAAGTGAAGCCCCCGGCCGGAACAGGCCCTGCTTCTGCACGTGCAGAAGTAAGGCCCCCCGCCGGCGCAGGCCCTGCTTCCGCACGTACGGAAGTCCTCGCCGGGTCGTTTGAGCCCTGACAACCGCGTCCGCGCAACGAATTCGGCCTTCCGGGTCAAGGAATCGGCCGCTCGTCGTTCCTGGCACGACCCAGATTATGAGCACGCTCCGTATCCCTTTTCGTGAGGGTGACGGACGGCGCGGGCACGGAGCCCGCGCCGGCTCGGCTGGGACGGAGAATCCGTGCTGCCAGGAAACGACAGGTCCGTCTTGGACGCGTTCCGCCGGGGGGACGCGGCCGTGCTCACCCAGGTCTATCGGTCGTACTCGCCGGAGGTGCTGCGCTACCTGTCGCGCAAGTTCGCGGTGGGCGGGGAGGCGGGGACGCGGACGGTGGCCCTGTCCGCGCTGGACCTGGACGCGGCCCACCAGGAGACCTTCGTGCGCGCCTTCCGCCCCAACATGCGGCAGGCCTACGACGGGGTGCGCCCCTACCTCGGCTTCCTGCTGACGGTGGCACGCTCGACGGCCATCGACCTGATGCGGGCGTCGGGGCGCGTGGCACGCGAGGCCGTCCCCATGGACGACGCTCCGGAATTGAGCCACCTGCCCACCGAGAGCCGCAGCCCGGAGGAGGAGGCGCTGGGCACCGAGGTGCGCACACTGGTGCGCCGCTTCCTGGAGGCGCTGTCGGAAGAGGGGCGCGCGCTGGCGCAATTGCGCTTCGTGGAAGGGCTGTCGCAGGAATCCGCCGCCGAGCAGCTCCAGCTCACCCGGGGAGAGGTCCGGGTGCGGGAGAAGCGGCTGCGGACGCAGTTCACGGAGCATCTGAAGGCCTCGGGCTGGCTGGAAGCATCGGCCGAGCCCGGGCGGATGGAGCTGGGAGTCCTCCTGGCCTCGCTCGCCTTGTGCGCGATAGGGAGCATGCCCTCATGAGGTGGTACGAGAGACACATCGACGCCAGTCTGACGCGCTGGTCGCTGGGAGCGCTGTCCTCCCACGAGTCCGCCCGCCTGCTGCGCCACGCTCATGGCTGCACACGCTGCGGTCCCCGGTACGAGCGCTGGGCCCAGGCCCACCGCGCCCTCGAGGGCGACGTGGACCAGCCCTCCTCCGTGGAGCTTCAGGCGCTGGGTGACGCCGGACTCGCTGCGGCCCTGGCCGCGGCGGAACCCCAGGAGGCCCCGTCGCGCTGGCCCTCGCTGGCGGTGCTCGGCGGCGCGCTGGCCGCCGTCTTCCTGGCGGTGGTGCTGACTCCGCACGCCACGGGACTGAACGAGTTCACCTCGCGCGGCGAGGGCACGCCTCCGCCGGGCGTGGCGCTGCGCATCTTCTGCGCGACAGCCGGCCAGCCCATCCGCGAGCTGCACGCGGGTGACAGCTGCCGGGCAGGCGCCATGCTGGCCTTCGCCGCCGGTGGCAACGCGCCCTACACCCACGTGGCCGTGCAGGTGCGCGGCGCGAAGAAGGCCGAAGTCGTGGCGGGCCCCTTCTCCCTGTCCGGCACGCCCGGCAAGGAAGGCACCCTGGAGCTGACCGTCCCCATGCCCAGGCAGGCCGGCGCGGTGGAAGTCGCCGCGGCCTTCGCGGACCGCCCGACCGCGGCCCTGGCGGCCCTCCGTGGGGAGGAGCACGAAGGGTCCGTGGTGCTCAAGCAGGAGGTCAAGGTAGAGGAGGGTCCATGAGAAAGTTGGGACTGCTCCTCGGGGCTGTCGCGCTGCTGTTCGCCCGCGGCGCCTCGGCGGAAGGGGTGGTGCGCCGCGCGCTGGTCATCGCCCACAACGGCAGCGATGACCCGTCGCTGCCGGATTTGCGCTTCGCGGATGACGACGGCGTGCTGTGGGCGGAGACGCTCCAGCGGCTGGGCGTGGAGACGACGCTGCTGGTGGACGCGGACGCCTCGACGCGTGCCGGCGGCCGGCCCGTGCTGGCCGGGGCCCGTCCGCCCACGCCGGACGAGGTGAAGCGCGAAGTGGCAAGGCTGCGCGCGGCCAGCCTGGCCGACGACGAGCTGGGCCGGCAGACGGACGTGCTCGTCATCTACGTGGGCCACGGCAACACGGACGAGGCCGGCCGCGCCTACTTCACCCTCGCGGGGGGGCGGCTGGACAAGGCGAGCCTCTACTCCGACGTGGTGGACCCGCTCGGCGCGGACTACGTGCACGTCATCGTGGATGCGTGCCGCGCCTCGGGCGTGGTGGGCAGCCGCGGCGGCGGCACCGACGCGGCCGTGCTGGCGGAGCTGCGCGGCATGCTCGCGCGCGAGCAACTGGCCACCCGGCCCACCGTGGGCGCCCTCTTCGCGGAGAGCGACGACGGCGAGACGCACGAGTGGTCCCGCATCCGCGCCGGCGTCTTCAGCCACGTGGCGCGCTCCGGCCTCATGGGCGCGGCGGACATCAACGGCGACGGGCGGGTGGAGTACAGCGAGCTGGGCGCCTTCGTCTCCGCGTCACTCCAGGCGGTGAAGGGCCTGCCGGCGCGGCTCACCATCCACGCCTTCGCACCCCTCGCCGAGCCCCGGCGCCCGCTGGTGGGCCCGGCCCCGAAGGGCCCGAGCCTCACCCTGCCCTCCGGCTTCGAGCACTCGCGCATCTCCGTGGAGGACGCCGACGGTCGGCGCCTGGCGGACGTGCGGCGCGCGGAAGACCAGTACGTGCTGCTGCGGCTGCCCGAGCGCGACGTGTACTGGGTGCGCACCCCCAACGCGGAGGCGCGCATCACCCTGGCGGAGCTGTCCACCGGGGTGGTGAACATGTCCTCGCGCGAGCTGCAGGAGCGCGGTCCCGCCGAGGAGGCGCTGCGGCGCGGCCTGTTCGCCGTGCCCCTGGACAAGGGCTTCTACGAGCAATACGTGGCCGCCGCCGGCCTGGTGCCGGTGGACCTGGGCCGAGCCTTCCCGCCCGCGGAAGGGGGCTCGCTGCCGCACCTGGTGCTGCGCTCTCCGAAGACCACGGGCTGGGACCTGGGCCTGACGGCATTGCGGGCCCCGCTGGGGTTGAGCACCTTCGCCCTGGGCCCGAGCGTGGGCTGGCGCAACGAGTTCGCGCCCTTCCTCTACTACGGCGTGCGCGGCACCTACGCGCTGACGCCGGTGGCGCGCGACGGCTTCCGCCTGCACCGCGCCACGGTGCAGGGGCTGGTGGGCACCGAGGGGCTGTACCGCGCGCCGCTGTTCCTGGAGGCCGGGGCCGGCTGGGGCATGCTGGGCGTGACGAAGGGCGCGCTGCGCATGGGCGACCCGGTGATGCTCACCACGCACGCGGCCGCGGGCGTGACGGCGACGGTGGCGGGGCTGCGGCTGCGGCTGGCGGCCACGCTGTCCGCGGACCGCGTCACGCTCGACGGGGATGACCACTGGGACCGCTCCTACGGTCTGGAGCTGGCGCTGAGGCGCTGAAGGCAGCGCGAGGCGGCCCATGAGAAGCGTAGCCATGAGATGGACCTGGATGGTGGTGCTCGCGCTGTCGGCGGGTTGTGACGGCATCGACCTGGAGCGGCTCGTGCGGCAGCACGCTCCGCTCACCCGCATCACCGAGGAGCCAGCGGGCCCCCACTGCGAGCACGGCGGCAGCGCGGTGCTCACGGGCCTGGACCTGGACGACGACGGCGTGCTGGCCGACGACGAGGTGAAGAGCACCACGTACGACTGTGATGACGCTCCCCCGAGCGCGCTGACGCGCACGCGCGAGGAGCCGGCGGGCACGCACTGCCTGAATGGCGGCCGGGCGGTGGAGACGGGCCTGGACGTGGACGGCAACGGCACGCTCGAAGACGCCGAAGTCACGGTCACCGAGTACCTCTGCGCCACGGCCATTCCGCGCGTGCTGATGCGCGCCCAGGCCGTGCCTCCCGGGGAGCGGTGCGCCCTGGGCGGACAGGTGTCGCGCGCCGGCTACGACGCCAACGACAACCGCGAGCTGGAGGACGCCGAAGTCTCGAGCGAGGTGTATGGCTGCACGGAGCCGGACACCGTCGTCACCCGCGCGAGCCAGGCTCCCTCGCGGCTGTCACCCTGCTTCCCCGAGGGCTCATTGGTGGAGGCGGGCGTGGACCTGGACCGCGACGGCGTGCTCGACGACGACGAGCGCCGGGCCTCGGTCATCGCCTGTACGGAGATCCCGCAGCTCCGCGTCCGGCAGCGCCCGGAGCCCATCGGCGCCGCGTGCGCCGCCGGGGGGATTCGCGTGGAGGTCGGCGCGGACGACGACGGCGACGGGACGTTCGAGGACCAGGAGGTGGGCGCCAGCACGGCCGTGTGCCATCCCGCGCGCACGTTCGACGGCACCTTCGAGGTGAAGAGCGCGGCGGACGTCGCGGCGCTCCAGGGCATCGGCCGCGTCCGGGGCTCCCTCCGCATCAACAGCTCTGTCGTCAACGAGGTGGTGCTCCCCGGTCTCCAGTCCGTGGAGGGCCAGCTCGTCATCACCGACAACGGCTCGCTGACCCGCATGGAGCTGACCGGCCTGCGCTTCGTGGCGCAGGACCTGCTCATCATCAACAACTCGGCGCTGGAGACGCTCAAGCTCGGAAACCAGATGGGCTCGGGCAGCCGGCTCTGGGTTGCGGGCGACCTGAACGTGGAGAGCAATGCCAGCCTCCCCACGCTGTTCGGGCTGAGGAGCATCGTCCCCGGTGGCAACATCACCCTCTCTGACAACGACGCCATGGTGACGTCGGGGTCCTTCGATGAGCTCCATGAGCTCAAGGGTTCCATCCTCGTCGGCGACAACGACGCGCTGATGAGCCTGCCCTTCGCCAGCCTGTGGCGGGTGGGTGGCAGCTTCACCATCACCTCCAACAAGGTGCTGCCCACCCTGACGTGCGCTTCGCTGATGACCATCGGCGACAGGCTCGACATCTCCCGAAACGCCGCGCTGACCGACCTGAGCGGCATGCCGGCCCTCGAGTCCGTCACCGGCGGCCTGACGGTGGTGGAGAACGACGGCCTGCTCTCCACGGCGGGGATGGAGACGCTGTCCTCGGTGGGGTTGCTCCACGTGGCCCGCAACCCCCTGCTGGAGACGGTGGCCGCGTTCCCCATGCTGAGGTTCGCGAGCCACCTCAGCATCAGTGAGAACGCGAAGCTCACCTCCCTGGGCACCTTCAAGTTTCGCAGCCTGGACACCCTGTTCGTCGGCCACAACCCGCTGCTGACGCACCTGAAGGGCCTGGAGCAACTGGAGTCATTGCGCGTGCTGGGCGTGGAGTTCAGCAGCGGCCTGACGACCCTGGCCGACCTGGGCCACCTGCGCTCGCTGGAGCAGCTGACGCTCGTCGACAACCTCAACCTCACCCGGCTGGACCTGACCGGCCTGCAGCGCGTGGACATGTTCTTCACCATCGTGGACAACCCGAAGCTGCCCACGTGCCTGGCCACCGCGCTCGCGACGCTTGCGTACAAGGGCGGCGGGGGCGCGCCGCAAATCGCCGGCAACGACTCCACGGCCACCTGCGACTGAGCGGCTGCCCCGGGCGCCGAGGAGAAACACCGATGCGATGGACCTGGACGGCAGTGCTCGCGTTGGCGGCCGGCTGCAACGGCATCCAGCTGGACGACGTCGTGAAGCAGCACGCGGCGCGCACCCGCGTGGCCGCGGAGCCTCCCGGCGTCCACTGCGCGCACGGCGGCAGCGCGGTGCTGTCCGGCCTGGACCTGAACGACAACGACGTGCTCGACCTCGGCGAGGTGACGAGCACCCAGTACGCCTGCGCCACGGCGCTGACGCGCCAGGCGGCGGAGCCTGCCGGGGCGCATTGTCCTCTGGGCGGGCAGGCGGTCCAGACGGGCGTGGACGTGGACGCCGACGGCGCGCTCGACGACGCCGAAGTCACGGCCACCGAGTACCTCTGCGCCACCGCCGTCCCGGCCGTACTGGTGCGCACGCAGGAAGTGCGGCCCGGGGACAAGTGCCCGCATGGCGGCCAGCTGTCGCGCGCCGGGCACGACACCAACGGCAACGGCGAGCTGGAGGACGGCGAAGTCACGCGCGAGGTGTACGGCTGCACACAGCCGGAGACGGTGCTCGCCCGCGTGCGCGGCTTCGAGCCGCAGCCTTTCGTCTGCGTCGGCACGATGACGTCGGTGGAGGCTGGGCCGGACTCGAACCGGGATGGCGAGCTGGACGACGGGGAGAGCCGGGCCCGGGTGGACCTCTGCGTGGACGTCGACCGGGTGGTCGTGAAGCTGCTCCCGGAGCCCGTGGGCGCGCGGTGCCCCGCCGGCGGCACGCGGGTGCAGGCGGGCGAGGACGCGAATCAGGACGGCGAGCTGGGCGAGGCGGAGGCCACCTCGGAGACCTTCGTGTGCCAGCCGCTGCACACGTACTTCGGGGACTACTCGGTGAAAACCGCGGCGGACCTCGCGGCGCTCCAGGGCATCTCCCACATCAAGGGCCACCTCGCCATCCTGGGCACCGCGCTGACCGAGGTGGTCCTCCCGGGCCTGTCGGTGGTGGAGGGGCGGGTGACCATCGACGGCAACAACCTCCTGACACGCCTGGAGCTGCCGGGCCTGCGCTTCGTGGACTACGACCTGCAGGTGTCCTCGCACCCGGTGCTGGAGACGCTGGTACTCGGCGGCGCCTGGGGTGAGCGGCTGTGGGTGGAGACGGTCTTGACCCTCCGCTCCAACACGCAGCTCAAGAGCATGGCCGGGCTGCACTTCGTGGTCCCGCATGCGGTGGCCCTGGAGGACAACGACGCGCTGGACTTCGTCGAGTTCCAGGAGCCGGGCTTCGAAAACATCGTGTCGCTCCCGGGCGGCCTCGTCGTCTCGGACAACGCCTCGCTGCACGCGCTTCCCTTCCCCAACCTGCGGCAGGTGGGCGGCAACGTGCATATCAGCGGCAATGGCGGCCTGCGGTCCCTGTCGGGGACGAACCTGGCCCTCATCGGCTCGGGCCTGTCGGTCATCGACAACGACCTGCTCGAAGACCTGTCGGGGATGTCCTCCCTGCAGACCATCGCCGGCTGGTTCAACCTCGGCGCCAACGACTCGATGCGCACCACCGAGGGCATGTGGGCGCTCAAACAGATGCAGGGGTTCGTCGTCCGCTTGAGTCCCCAGCTGGAGTGGGTGGGTGACATGCCCGCCCTGCGGTCCGTCGACTTCCAGTTCGACATCCGGGAGAACCCGAAGCTGCTCGGCCTGCGCAACCTGGGCGGCCTCCTGTACATCTCCCAGCTGACGCTCGCCGACAACCCGCTGCTGACCGAGCTGTCGCCGCTCTCGCGGACGACGCGCCTGGAGGTCCTGACGGTGCAGCGCAGCCCCGCGCTGACGAGCCTGGGGGCCCTGGCGGACCTGCGCGAGGTGATGGAACTGAACCTGACGGAGAACGCGAACCTGACCCGGCTCGGCCTGGATGCGCTGCAGACGGTGTCGCAGGAGTTCACCGTCACCGACAACGCGAAGCTGCCCACGTGCCTGGTCACCGCGCTCGCGGAAGGGGTCTACACGGGCACTCCGGCGCGGCGGCACATCACCCACAACGACGACACGGCCACCTGCGGCAACTGACGGTGGGAAGGGCCGCGCGCCCTGGGGGAGGACCTGGACGATGCGCTCGACATGGCTGGTGGTGCTCGCGCTGGTGGCGGGCTGTGACGGCATCGACCTGGGGGAAATCGTCCCCTCGCACGCGGCCCGCACGCGCATCACCCCGGAGCCTCCGGGCGCGCACTGCCCGCAGGGCGGCCAGACGGTGCACTCCGGCCTGGACCTCGACGACGACGGCGTGCTCGACGACGGCGAGGTGACGGCCACCGAGTACGCCTGCACCACGGTGCTCGCGTACAGCCAGCAGGAGCCGGAAGGCCTCCACTGCGAGCACGGCGGGCGGGCGGTGCGCACCGGTCCGGACACGGACGCGGACGGGCAGCTCGACGACGGCGAGGTGACGGCCACCGAGTACGTCTGCGCCACGGCCATCCCGGACGTGCTGGTGCGCACGCGGCAGGTGCCACCCGGGGAGAAGTGCCCGAATGGCGGCCAGGTCTCCCACGCCGGGCGAGACGTGGACGGGAATGGGCTGTTGGACGACGTGGAGATTTCCCGCGAGGTGTACGGCTGCATGGAGCCGGCGCCAGTGCTCGCGCGGGTACTCGCGCTGGCGCAGCCCCCGCCCGGGTGCGAGCAGACCGGCGCGCTCCTCGAGGCGGGCGTGGACGTGGACGAGGATGGGGTGTTCGACGACGCGGAGGCGCGGACCTCCGTGCGCATGTGCATGGCGCCCGAAGCGGTGCTCCTGCTCCTGCGGCCCGAGCCCGCGGGCACGCGGTGCCCCACGGGAGGCACCTCGGTGGGGGCCGGCCTGGACCTGACCGGGGACGCGAAGCTGTCTGCCAACGAGGTGCTCGTCACCGCGTACGTGTGCCAGCCCACCGCCACCTACGAGGGGACGTACCAGGTGCGGGACGCCGCGGACCTCGCGGCGCTCCAGGCCATCTCCCACATCCGGGGCGGGCTCGATATCAACGGCACGGACCTCTCGCAGGTGGTGCTGCCCGGGCTCGTCTCGGTGGAGGGTTCCCTGAGCATCTCCGGGAACCCGGCACTGACCCGGGTGGAGCTGATGGGCCTGCGCTCCGTGAGCGAGGCCGTTGTCATCACCAGCAACGACAGTCTCGACGTGCTCACCCTCGGCCCGCCCGGTCCCATTCCGGAGCACGTGCTGCGGATTGGCACCGACCTGAAGCTGGAGCTCAACGCCCAGTTGGGGACGCTGTTCGGGCTGTCGGCCGTGTCCCCGCGCCGGGACCTCAAGGTGTCGCGGAACACGCGGCTCGCGGGCGGGCCGGCGCTGCCATACGTCCAGGAGCTGTCCGGCTCCTTCACCTTCCAGGAGAACTCGGCCATGAAGTCGTTGCTGACCTTCGGCAATCTCCAGAAGGTGGAGGGCGATGTGAGCATCTACAACAACTGGACGCTCAGCTCGCTCGCGGGGCTGGAGCAGCTGAAGACCGTCGGTGGGCACTTCCGCATCGAAGCCAACGACGCCCTGGAGAGCGTTGCGGCGCTGTCGAAGCTGGAGCGCGTCGTCGGCAGCCTCCAGGTGGCCAGCAACCGCAGCCTGCGCGTGCTGGAGCTGAGCCGGCTCGAGCACGCCGGTTACATGTCCGTGGAGGGGAACTACGGGCTGGAGACGGTGGGGCCGATGCCGTTGCTGGAGTCGGTGGACACCATGCTCACCCTCACCTTCAACCCGAAGCTGGTGGAGGTGTCGGGCGCCCCCAGCCTCCGCAACGTGGGCAACGTGCTCAACCTCGCCGACAACCCGCTGCTGACGGACCTCTCCGGCTTCAGCCAGCTGGTGAGCCTGAGGTACCTCTGGGTGGTGCGCAACGGCGCCCTGACGAGCCTGACGCAGCTGCGCGCCCTGCGCGAGCTGAATGGGCTGGTCGTACAGGAGAACCCCGAGCTCGTCCGGCTGGACCTGGACGGGCTGGTCCAGGTGTCCGGGCACTTCAACGTCACGGACAACCCGAAGCTCCCGGGGTGCCTCGCCACGTCGCTCGCGACGGGCGTCTACACCGGCCCGGCCACCGAGTTCGCCATCGAGCGCAACGCCGACACGGCCTGCGGCCCGTAGGCCCGCACGGCGCTTGCCCGTGCCGGAAGCACGGCCCTACAGTGCCGTCCGTGCCAAGGCCGCCATGCCGAACCCGAGTCCGCCGGCGTTGATGGAGCCCTCCCCGCCGGCGCTCGCGCCGCCTTCACCCGTCCCCACTCGCACGAGCCGCTGGGCACCCTGGGTGGCCGCCCTCGCAGGGCTGGGCTGGTTCCTGTGGCTGGGCGGCGGCAACGTGCTGCCGCCCACGCGCATCGACTGGATGATGCGCGAGGACTGGGCGGGCCACATCTTCGGCTGGCTCTTCTACCGCAACGCCCCGTGGGGCCTGCCGCTGTCGTCCTCGCCCAACCAGCTCTACCCCTACGGCACCTCCGTGGCGCTCACGGACGGCAACCCGCTGGTGGCGGTGCTGCTCAAGCCCTTCAGCGCCCTGCTGCCCGCGGACTTCCAGTACACCGGCGCGTGGCTGGGGCTGTGCTTCGTGCTGATGGGGTACTTCGGCGCGCGGCTGGTGGCGGTGGTGTCGCCGCGCCCCGTACACCAGGTGCTGGGCGGCGCGCTGCTGGCCCTGGCCCCGCCCATGGCGGCGCGCTTCGGCCACCCCACGCTGTGCGCGCACTGGCTGCTGGTGGCCATGCTGTGGCTGCACCTGCGCGACACGCCGGATGCCCACGCCGCGAGGAAGGCCCTGGCCCTGGCCGCGCTGTTCAACGCCGTGGGCGCGGGCACGCACCCGTACCTGGTGGCCATGCTCGCGCCGCTCGCGGTGGCGCTGGCGGTGCGGCTCGCGCTCGGCCGGGTGCTGGGGTGGGGCGCGGCGGTGGCGGCCGCGGTGGGCTTCCTCGTGCTGGACGTGGGCGTCTTCGCCCTCTTCGGCTACTTCGGCGGCAGCGGGCTGGGCGCGGAGGGCTTCGGTGACTTCTCCGCGGACCTGGCCACGCTGTTCAACCCCATGGGCTGGTCGAAGCTCTTGCCCTCGCTGAACGCGGCGCCGAGACAGGGCGAGGGCTTCGGCTACCTCGGGGCCGGCGCGCTGCTGTTGCTCGCCCTGTCCCTGCTCGCCACCGTGTTCCGCTTCTCCGCGCTGCGCGGCGTGCCCTGGCGCCGCGGCGTGCCGGTGGCGGTGACGGTGCTGCTGATGGCCGTCTACGCGCTGTCCTGGCGCGTGACGTGGACGGGGCGGCAGGTGGCGGACCTGGGCGCGCTGTACGCGCCGCTCTCGCGGCTGACGTCGGCGTTCCGCTCGTCGGGGCGCTTCGTGTGGCCGCTGAGCTACCTGCTGGTGGCCTGCGCGGTGCTGCTGTGGCTGCGGCTGTGGCGGGCACGGCCCTGGGTGGGCACGGCGGCGCTGGTGCTGGCCGTCGCGGTGCAGGCGTATGACTGGCGCGCGGAGCGCAGCCCGCTGCACCGGCCCGGCAGCTTCCGCCGCCTCCAGGCCCCCGAGTGGGCGGAATTGCGCGGCGCCTACCAGCACCTCGCGCTCTTCCCGCCCCACGTCCAGTGGGTATGCCGCTATGAAGAGCCACTGGTGAACGCGCTCGGCTACACGGCCTATCGACTGGGACTGACCTTCAACAGCGGCTACGCGTCACGCACGCCGCCGGAGCTGGCGCGGGAGTGCCAGGCGCGGCTGCCCCCCGGGGGCGTGGACGCGGACACGGCCTACGTGGTCGCGCCCGAGGCGCTCGGGGCCTTCCTCCAGCAGGGTGCCCGCTGCGGCGTGCTGGAGGGGCTGCCGGTGTGCGTGGCGGGGCAGCGGACGGACGCCTTCGCACGGGCGCTGGAGCGCCAACCGCTGCGATAGTCACCGGGCGACCGGGCGCTCCTCCCGCCGTCCGGACACGGCCGGTGGTCAGGAAAGATGGACACCCTCTCAGGGAAAGGCAGCATCGGAGACGTATGGGAAGCGAGGACATCGTCACAGCGCTGCGCCGGGTGTCGCTGTTCTCCCGGCTCACCGACGAGCAACTCCGGTGGATTGCCGACCACGGCCGGCAGCTCCACTTCGCGGCGGGCTCGCGCATCGCCGCGCAGGGAGACCCGGCCGACGGGCTGTCCGTCATCCTGGAGGGCAGCACCGAGTGGACGCGCCGCGTGGGCGCACAGGAGGTGCACGCCGCGACGCTGGAGGCGGGCGACCTCTTCGGCGAGCTCATCCTCTTCCTGAACTCGCCCCACCCCACCACCGGCCGCGCGGTGACGGACGTGCGCCTGTTCCGCCTGGAGCCCGCCACCTTCTGGGAATTGCTGCGCGTGGCGCCGGTGCTCATGCGCGGGCTGATGGAGCTGGCCTCGCAGCGCTCGCAGCCCCACGAGACGGGCTCCCGGCAGCAGTCGGAGCTGCTGTCCGCCGGGCAGCTGGCGGCGGGGGTGGCGGGAGAGCTGGACAACCCCGCTTCGTCGTCGCGGCGGAGCGCGGCGCGCCTGCGCGAGACGCTGAAGGCCGTGTCGGCGCGGGCCATGGCGCTCGGCGAGCACGGGCTGTCCCCGGCGCAGCGCGGGGCCTTGCTCGCCCTGCCCCGCGAGGCGGCCGAGCGGGGCAGGACGTCCCCGCTGCTGGAGCCCGTGGCGCGGGCGGAGCGCGAGGAGGCGCTGGGCAGCTGGCTGGAGGCGCGCGGCGTGGCGGAGGCGTGGGAGGCGGCGCCCGTGCTGGTGGCCTCCGGGCTGGACGTGGCGTGGCTGGAGTCGGTGTCGAGGCGCGTGGGCGAGGGGCTGCTGGGTGACGTGCTCGCGTGGCTGGTGGCCGCGGTGACGTGCGACGTGCTGCTGGCCGAGGTGGAGCGCGGCACGGCGCGCGTGTCCACGCTGGTGGAGGCGATGAAGGCCTACAGCTTCCTGGACCCGATGCCGGCGCAGGAAGTGGACCTGCACGAGGGCCTGGAGCGCACGCTGTCCGTGCTGGGCCACCGCCTGGCCGACGGCCGCGTCACCGTGGAGCGCCAGTATGAGCGGAGCCTGCCGCGGCTGAAGGCGGAGGACGGCGCGCTCGAGGAGGTGTGGACGCAATTGGTGCTCAACGCGCTGCAGGCGCTGGGCGAGCGCGGCGGCCGCGTGCGGCTGCGCACATGGGCCGAGAGTGGGCGCGCGGTGGTGGAGGTGTCGGACGACGGGCCGGGCATTCCGAAGGACTTGATGCCGCGCATCTTCGAGCCCTTCTTCAGCACGAAGCCGCACGCGGCGGGCCTGGGCCTGGACGTCTGCCGCCGCGTCATCGAGCGGCATGGCGGAGACCTCCGCGTCCTGTCCGAGCCCGGCGGCACCCGCGTCCAGGTGCGCCTCCCGGTGTAGAGGGAAACCCGGGAGAGGTGTCCGGATGTCAGCCGGCGCACGGGTGCGGCATCCAACCGGTGACGGATGCGGCGTGCCAGCGGGGCCGGAGCGTCACCCGCTTCACGGACGGCCCGGGGGTGGATGGTCCGCGGCGCGCTGGAGGCGTGGACTCCCCGCGCGCCCCTGTGTCGCGCGGGCCCGCGTGTACACTGGTGGAGTCGCGGCGTCCGCTTCATCGCGGAAGGAGGCTCGCATGTCCGGTGAGATTCAGGGCGCCTGGTTCAAGGCCATCCTCGGCTCGATGACGGCTGCGTCCTCGCGCTTCCCGCAGCACCAGCAGCGCATCAACAGCATGCGCGACGACACCTGGTACGCGTGGGAGGACTACGTCCGGATGACGGGCGAATTGCAGGCGGCGCTGGGGGACAGGGCGGTGGAGGCGATTGCGCAGCGCTCGGCGATGCGCACGCTGCCGCTGGCGCGCTCCCTGGGCTTCGACTCGGTGGAGAAGGTGTTCGGCAACTTCGACGCGCTCCTGCACGCCATGGTGAGGGACCTGCCGGCGGCGGACTCCACGCGCACCGTGTCCTTCACGCCCGTGGCGGCGGAATTGGAGACGCAGTCGCGCCTGCCCACCTCGCTCCTCGTGGGCACCTTCCGGGGCCTGCTCATGGGCTTCGGGAAGATTGTCACGGAGGTCAAGGTGACGACCCGCGGCGGTACCCGGCGCTTCTCGCTGCGCTGGATGTGACGCGGGCGCCTGCTCTGGCAGGCTCGCGTTCATGGTGCGCATCGGCGTCATCGGAACGAAGTGGGGCCTCATGCACGTGGGCGCCTTCCGCGCGGCGGGCGCGGAGGTGACGGCCCTCTGCGGGCAGGGTCCGGACAACACGCGCGCGGTGGCGGCGCGAGAGGGCATCCCCCTGGCCACCACGGACGTGCGCGACTTGTGCGCCGCCGTGGACGCGGTGGTGGTGGCCTCTCCCGACGCGGCCCACCGCACCCACGTGGAGCTGGCGCTGAGCGCGGGCCGTCCCGTCCTGTGCGAGAAGCCGCTGACCCGCACCGCGGAGGAGGCACGTGCCCTGCTCGCCCATGCGCGCTCCGCCATGAGCCCCGTCGCGGTGAACTTCCCCTACCGCATGCTGCCCTCGCTGCGCGCACTGAAGGCGTGGCTCACGGAGCGGCCGGTGCGCCATCTCGCGCTCACGCTGCGCAACGGCTTCGCCGTGGATGAAGGCGACAGCACCGGGCCCCTGCTCGGCGCTTCCGGTGACTGGGGCGGCATGTCCCATGTCATCGACGCGGCGCTGTGGCTCGCGGGCGCCGTCCCTGTCTGGGTGCAGGCGTCACTGTCCGGTCGTCCCGTCCACACCGCCGCGCTGCACGTGGGGCTGTCCTCCGGTGCTGTGCTGGTGCTCACCCACGCCGCGTGTCCGGAGCCGGGCATTCATGGCGGCTGGACGCTGCTCGGGCGAGGCTGGGAGGCCGGCTTCTCGGGCGGCTACGTCCCCTCGCGAGAAGGCTGGTGCGTGTCTCCGGTGCGCGGCTTCGAGCACGGCACGTGGAGGGACATCGCTCCGGGCCTGGAGCCGCGTCCCGGCGAGCGGGAGCCGTGGGCCCAGGCGCACGTGGAGGGCGCGCGAAGGTTCCTCGCGCTGCTGCGAGGCGAGCCACGGGATGGGCTGGCCACGCTGGAGGACGGTGCCACCGTGCAGGAGGTGCTCGCGGCGGCCATGGTGTCCGAGGAGACAGGTCGGCGAGTCCACCTGGAATCGCGCCCGGGGGCATGAACGCCGTCCAGCGCCGCCAACCATCCAGCACTCGCGACACAGACGCATCGCGCACCGCGTGAAGAAGGGGCTTGGTAGTTTCCGCGCGCCCGAAGTCGCCGGGCACCTTCCCTTTCCCGAGGAGCGCACAATGCCCGTGGTGGACAAGCACAACGTAGGAACCCCCACCTGGATGGACCTGATGACGACGGACCTGGAGAAGGCCCGCGCTTTCTACGGTGCGCTCTTCGGATGGAAGTTCCTCATCGGCCCGAAGGAGACGGGCTACTACACGATGTGCCAGCTCGACGGCCGCAACGTCGCCGGCATGGGCCAGCGTCCGGCGGACGCGCCCTTCCCTCCCGCGTGGAGCCTCTACTTCGAGGTGGACGACATCGACGCGTATGCCTCGCGCGTGCGCAAGCACGGTGGCCACGTGGGCATGGGCCCCATGGACGTCATGGAGGAGGGGCGGCTCGCGTTCTGCTCGGACCCCACGGGCGCGCACTTCGGGATGTGGCAGTCGAAGAAGCACCAGGGCGCGAAGCTGGTGGGCGAGCCCGGCAGCATGGCGTGGCACGAGGTGAACACGCGCGACGCCGCCCGCGCGCGTGACTTCTACGCCGCCGTCTTCGGCCTGGAGCCGAAGAAGATGGAGGGCATGGAGTACTGGACGCTGCACAAGGGCCCGCAGACCGTGGGCGGCGTGTTCCAGATGGACAGCAAGTGGCCCTCGGGCGTGCCCGCGCACTGGATGAACTACTTCGCCGTGACGGACACGGACGCGGCGGTGAAGAAAGTCACGGAGATGGGCGGCAAGGTGCACGTCCCGCCCATGGACACGCCCTACGGCCGCATGGCGACCGTCACGGACCCGGCCGGCGCGGCCTTCACCGTCATCAAGCTGTCGCCGCTCGCGCAGAACATGTAGTCCTCGGCAGACTCCAGGAGCCGGCGGGCGCCACAGGGTGGCCTCGCCGGCCCGGGCTTCCCCGCCTGTCCTGCACCCGGCCGCTTTCGCCCGCGCCCCCGCCTGCTTATGCGGACGGGCGGGCACCTTGCGTCGCGCCCCCATTCGTTGCGTGATGGCCCCCTGACGTAGCGCACCGCGACCGCGAGCCGACATTGTCGTCCACCCCCTCCGACCCTGCCCGCGCAGCCCGTCTCGCCGAGCCCTGGCTCGAGGAGCTCGACATCCTCGTGCGGGCCCGCTACCCGCTGCTCTACCTCGTGTCCTGGGAAGAGCACCGCGTGGACGCCATCCTCACGGAGCTGGCGCGCGCGCACGGCAAGGCGCTCTTCACCTGGTCCATCACCAAGGGTCTGCGCAGCGTGGGCACCTCACGCACCGCACCCCTGCCCGAGGACACGCGCAACCCCGTGGACGCGCTGGCCGCCATCGAGAAGCTGGGCGAGCCCGCGCTGGTGGTGCTCAAGGACTTCCACCCCTACCTGGAGGAGAAGGGCGTGGTGCGGGCGCTGCGGGAGCTGGCCCACTTCCTCAAGAGCACCTTCACCACCGTCATCCTCCTGTCCCCCGCGCTCAACATCCCCATCGAGCTGGAGAAGGAGGTCTCCGTCGTCGACGTGCCCCTGCCCGGGTACAACGATTTGCTGCGGCTGCTGAAGGAAATCGTCGCGCTGGTGCGCAGGAGCAACACGGCCACCATCGAGCTGTCGCGCGAGCATGCCGACCAGCTCATCAAGGCCGCGCTCGGGCTGACGCTGTCGGAGGCGGAGAACGCCTTCGCCAAGGCCATCGCCGCGGACGGGAAGCTGGGCCCGGAGGACATCAAGCGCATCCAGGACGAGAAGCGGCAGGTGATTCGCAAGAGCGGCCTGCTGGAGTACTACCCGCCCGAGGAGAGCCTGGGGAACGTGGGCGGGCTGACGAACCTCAAGGCCTGGCTGAGCCAGCGCACCGCCGCCTTCGGAGAGCGCGCCCGCCAGTTCGGCCTGCCCGAGCCCCGGGGCCTGCTGCTGCTGGGCGTGCAGGGCTGCGGCAAGAGCCTCACCGCGAAGGCCGTCTCCGCGCACTGGAACCTGCCGTTGCTGCGGCTGGACATGGGGCGCATCTTCAGCGGACTGATTGGCTCGTCCGAGGAGAACCTGCGCAAGGCCATCCGCGTGGCGGAGAGCGTGGCGCCGGTGGTGCTGTGGGTGGACGAAATCGAGAAGGGCCTGTCGGGCGTGGCCTCCTCCGGCACGGGGGACAGCGGCGTGTCGGCGCGCGTGTTCGGCACGCTGCTCACCTGGCTGCAGGAGAAGACGGCGCCCGTCTTCGTGGTGGCCACCGCCAACCGCATCGACGGCCTGCCGCCGGAGGTGCTCCGCAAGGGGCGCTTCGACGAAATCTTCTTCATCGACCTGCCGGAGCAGGCCGAGCGCCAGGACATCTTCCGCATCCACCTGCACCGCAGGAAGCGCGAGCCCGCGGCGTTCGGCCTGGAGGAGCTGGCCACGCTCACCGACGGCTTCAGCGGCGCGGAGATAGAACAGGTGGTCATCGCCGGCCTGTACGAGGCCTTCGCCGAGGGGAAGGAGCTCGCCCAGCCGCACCTGGTGCGCGTCATCCAGGACACCTTTCCTCTCTCCGTGACGATGGGTGACGAGATTGGCCGGCTGCGCGAGTGGGCCCGGGGCCGCACCCGCCCGGCCTCGAGCAGCGCGCCGCCCGGGGGCCCGAAGTGACGTCCAAGCTCTCCCGCTTCCTCCACCTGGAGCGCGCGCGCGTCGAGCGCCCCGAGTCGGAGACGTCCTCCCAGCTCCAGAGCGGCAACCGCTTCGAGTCCATGGAGGAGCGCAAGGAGCACCAGGAGGCCGGCGTCCCCGACGCACACCTGGAGCGCTTCAGGGCCCAGGAGCCCATCGCCCTCGCGGACGCGCCCGAAGAGGACGCACGGCGCTTCCCCCGCTGCATGCTGTGCGAGTCCGAGAATGGCCGCTTCGCCAAGACGTGCCGCATGTGCGGCGCGGACCTGGGCACGCCTCAGCAGCTCGAGTTCAACGAGCGGCTCTGGCAGGAGCGGCGCAAGGAGCTGACGCGCACGCGCGCGGACGAAGCCGAGGCACTGCGCCAGTTCGAGGCCCAGCGGCGACAGAACGACGCGGAGCAGCTCGCCCGCCAGCTGGCGCAACTGCGCGCGGAGGAGGGGATGCACCCCTGGGTGCGCGCCTTCTCCCAGCACTCGACCTTGGGCACCGCCCTGCTGTCGCTCATCCCCCACCCGCTCATCCGGTGGCTGACCTTCGCCGGAGCCGTGGGCCTGTCGGTGGGGCTGTGGCGCTACGGGCACGGACGGGCGCAGTGGGTGGGGGGCGGCCTGTCCCTGCTGCTGCTCCTGCTCTTCATTCCCCCCAAGTCCCGCGGCCTGCGCTGAGCCTTCAGCCCGCGCGGCCGAGCGCCGCCACCGCCGCGGCCATCACCTGCTTCACGGGCACGCCCGCGGCCTCGGCCACCTTGCGGCAGTCCTCGAACTCCGGGTGCGCATTCAGCACGGCGCCGCCGCGCAGCCCGCGCTTCACGCGGACCGTCCCCCACGGCGTCTCCACCTCCACCCAGTCGCGCTCCAGCGCCTGGCGCTCCACGCGGTGGTAGCGCACACCCAGCGTGGTGGACTCGCGCAGCACGGTGTCCACCACCTCCTCGCGCCTGCCGCCCTCCACCACCGCGCTCAGCAGGTGCCCGGGCCGGCTCTTCTTCATCACCACCGGCGCCACCCACGCGTCCAGCGCGCCCACCGTGAGCAGCTTCTCCACCAGGTAGCCCAGGAGCTGCGGCGTGGAGTCGTCCAGGTTGGCCTCCACCACCCACAGCCCCTCCGTGCGCGCCTCCTCCATGCGCCCCAGCGAGGCGCGCAGCACGTTGGGCCTGTCCTTGAAGTCCTTCGTCCCCACGCCGTAGCCCACCTTCTCCACGATGAAGTCCGGAGGGTGGCCGATGTGCGCGAGCACCTTGAGCAGCGCCGCGCCGGTGGGCGTCGTCAATTCGCCCACGCCCTCGAAGCGCACGGGCACGTCGCGCAGCAGCTCCAGCGTGGCGGGCACGGGGATGGGCATGTTGCCGTGGGCCACGCGGATGGTGCCGCTGCCCAGCGGAGGCGGCGCCGCGTACACCTCCGGGTTGCCCAAGAGCTCCAGCACCACCGCCGCGCCGCAGATGTCGACGATGGAGTCCACCGCCCCCACCTCGTGGAAGTGGATGTCGTCGATGGACACGCCGTGCACCTTCGCCTCGGCCTCGCCGATGGCGCGGAACACCGCCAGCGCGCGCTCCTTCGCGCGGGCCGGCAGCGTGGGCGCGGCTTCAATCAGCTTGCGGATGTCCGCATAGGCCCGGTGCGGGTGCGCCTCACGCGCGTCCAGCACCACGTCCAGGTGCGTGCCGCTGATGGCGTGGCGCACCGCGCGCTGCACCGCCAGCTTCCACCCCGGCACGCTCAGCCCGCTCAGCGCGTGCTCGATGTCGGCGGGAGCAAGCCCCAGGTCCACACCGGCCGCGAGGAACATGTCCCCGGCGATGCCGCCCACCGGCTCCAGGTAGAGAACGCGCCGCATGTCACCGCCGTCCCTTCGTGCGGGAAATCAGCGCCGCGTAGAAGCCGCCGCCGAAGCCGTTGTCGATATTCACAGTGGCCACGTTGGCGGCGCACGAGTTCACCATGGCCAGCAGCGCGGACACGCCCCCGAAGTTGGCGCCGTAGCCCACGGACGTGGGCACCGCCACCACGGGGATGCCCACCAGCCCGCCCAGCGCGCTGCCCAGGGCGCCCTCCATGCCCGCCACGACGACGGCGGCGTGGCACTCCTGGATTTCCTCCCGCCGCCGCAGCAGCCGGTGGATGCCCGCCACGCCCACGTCGTAGACGCGCCGCACCTCCGCGCCCATGGCCTCGGCGGTGATGGCCGCCTCCTCCGCCACGGGGATGTCGCTGGTGCCGGCCGTCACCACCGCCACCTTCCCCGCGCGCACCTTGCCCTGCTTGAGGTGGAAGATGCGCGCCACCGAGTGGTACACGCCCTTGGGGAAGCGGGCCACCAGCGCCTCCGCCTTGTCCGGCTGCAGCCGCGTCACCAGCACCGTCTGCTTGCGCTCCACCAGCGCGCCGACGATGCCCAGCAGCTGCTCCACCGTCTTCGGCTCGCCCAGCACCACCTCCGGGAAGCCGAAGCGCAGGTTGCGGTGCGTGTCGAGCGTCGCGTAGCCCAGCTCGGCGAAGGGCAAATCCTTCAGCTTGCCGACGGCGTCATCCACCGACACGCGGCCCGACTTGACGCTCCCGAGGAGCTGCTTCAGCGCCTTCTCGTCCATGGCGCCCGTCTACCGCGAAACGGGCTACTCGCCCAGTAGACGCGCCAGCAGGTCGTCGGCGCTCCGGCGCTCCAGCAGCAGCAACAGCTGTCCACCCACCGGCGCCACCGAGGCCGCCTGGAAGCGGGCCTCCAGCACCACCATGTCGCTGGCGTCCACCTTGTGAGCCACCAACGCCTCCAGGGCCTCGCGCGCGCCGCAGCGGTGCAGCTCCGGCACCGTGGGCATCAGCTTCCAGCCCGTCAGCCGTCCCAGGGCGGAAAGGCAGGCGCTCGCCGCGATGTTGGCGACCTCGGCCATCACGCTGTCGCGCTCGGCCGGCTCCGCGTCATGCCCGCCCAGCAGCATCGACTCCAGCGCGCTCGCGTCCGCGCGGGGCAGCACGAGCAGCAAATCCCCGTTCAGCTCATCCCCCTGGATGCCGAGCGACGCCGACACCACCGGGGCGTTTCCGTCCAGCAGCGACGCGGCACCCATCGCGCCGCCCGTCAGCAGCACGCGGGGGATGGAGAGGTCCACCTTCCGCCCGCCCATCAGCCGGGAGAGCGCATTGGCCGCGTGGCCGCAGCCGATGTTGGCCACCTCGCGCAGGGTGTCCACCCGCGGGTCGTTTTGAAGGGGGAGGCTCACGCGGACAGTAACCTCGGCACGTCCAGGATGAACACCGGCCGGCCACTTCCGAGGATGGTGATGCCAGACAGCCCGGGCAGCAAGTCGAGCGGCCGGGACAGTGGCTTGAGCACCACCTCTTCCTGGCCCAGCAGCCGGTCCACCGCCAGCGCCACGCGCCCGGAGTCCGCGTCCATCACCACGAAGGGTCTCGCCCCCTGCCGCGCCGGTGCGGGGACGCCCAGCAGCGTGTCCAGCGAGTGCACGGGCAAGAGCGAGTTGCCATGGGGCAGGAGCGCCGTCTCGCGGCTGCGGCTGAGCAGGTCGCCGTCCGCCTCCGTCGCCCCCACCACCTTGGCGATGGGCAGGCCGAAGACCTCCTCACCCACCTCCACCAGCAGCAGGTGCACCACCGCCACCGTCAGCGGCAGGCGCAGCGTGAAGCGGGTGCCGCGGCCCTTCTCGCTGTCGATTTCCAGCGTGCCGCCGACGTTCTCCACCACGCGCTTCACCGCGTCCATGCCCACGCCGCGGCCGGAGATGTCGGTGATGTCCTTGGCGGTGGAGACGCCCGGCAGGCACGACAGCAGGAAGGCCTCGCGGTCCGTCAGGCGCGCCGCGTTCTCCACGGAGAGCAGCCCCTTGGCCACCGCCGAGGTCTTCAGCTTCGCCGGGTCCATGCCGCGGCCGTCGTCCTCCAGCTCGATGATGACCCGGTCCCTGGCGCGCTTCACCGCCACCAGCACGCGCCCGCGCGGCCCCTTCTTCGCGGCGATGCGCTCCTCGGGGGACTCCAGCCCGTGGTCGATGCAGTTGCGCAGCAGGTGCATCAGCGGGTCGGCGAGCTCGTCGAGGATGGCCCGGTCCAGCTCGATTTCCGCGCCGGTGATGACCAGGTCGACCTCGCGCTCCTTGCGGCGGGCGATGTCGCGCGCGGCGCGGGGCAGCCGGTCGGTGATGAGCGACAGCGGCGTCATGCGCGCCGTCATCACCTTGTCGTGCAGGTCCTTCACCAGCGTGTGCAGCCGGTAGACGCCCTCCTCCAGCGCGGGGCGGGTGTTCTCCGGCAGCACCTTGCTCACCTCGCGCAGGCGGGCCGTGGCGAGCATCAGCTCGCCCACCGTGTCGAGGAAGTAGTCGAGCAGCTCCGTGCGCACGCGCACCGTGCGCGACGAGGAGTCATTGGCGGGGCGGTTGCCCTCGGCCGTCGGCAGCGGGGTCACCACCGGGGCGGGCGCGGCCACCGCCGGCTTCACCGAGATGACCTCCACCTCGGCCACGTTCTTCAGCGACGCGTGGATGCCGGCATCGCCCGCCGCCGTCTCCAGCTCCAGCTGGATGTAGCCGTCGGGAATGCGGCCGGCCTTCAGCTCCTCCAGCGCGGGCCGCAGGTCCACCAGCGAGCCCAGGTTGGTGAGCCGCTTGTGCACCAGGAACGCGCGCACGCCGGGCACCTGGCAGGTGGGGGCGATTCGCAACCGCACCGCCCAGCGCTGCGACGCGACGCGCGCGTCCGGCACGGCGGGCGGGGTCGCCACGGGCAGCGCGCCCGCGGACGCCTTCAGCCCGTCACCCAGGTCCGTCGTGGCCGGAGCCACCAGCCCCATCGCCGCCGCGACGGCGGCCACCGCACTCGAAGCGGCGTCCACCCCGGGCGCGCCAGCCGTGGAACCGGCCGTGTCCGGGGAAGGCACCACTGGCGCGAGCAGATCCGGCGGCAGGTCCAGGCCCGCCACCACCACGGAGGCGCCCGCCATTCCCACCACGGAACGGGGGGCGGACGAAGCGCCGGAAGCCTCCGGGGAGCCCTCGACAGAGGTCTTCGCACCGCCAACCTGGGTCGTCGCGCCTCCGACACCGCCGGAGGAGTCCGTACCCGTCGAGGGAGCCGGGGGAGCCGGGGGAGCCGCGCCACCGGTCCGTGCCGGAACCGAGACGACGCTGCCGTCCGAGTCCTCGGAAGAACCCCCGGCCGGCTTCAGCGCGGTGACCCTGGCGACGCGGGTGGCGGCCAGGGCCTGGCCCGTCATGGCGGTGACGCGATTGCCGAGCTGCGTCAGCAGCGCCGAGGCATCCTCGGGCGGCGTGTTCTCCGCCACGGCCCGCACCTGCGCGAGCATGGTGTCCGCGGCGGTGAGGAGCAGGTCCACCACGTCCCGGTCCAGGCGGCCGCGGTCCTGCCGGACGGCGTCCACCAGGTCCTCCACGCGGTGCGCGAGGATGGCGATGGACTCGAAGCCCATGGACGACGCCATGCCCTTGACCGAGTGCGCATGGCGGAACATGGAGTCCACCACGCCGGCGCTGCTCTCGCGCTCCAACTGCACGAGGTCGCGCCCCAGCGCTTCCAGGTGGTCGGTGGCCTCGGAGATGAAGAGGCCGAGGTAGCGGGACATGTCCATGGTCATGGCCCGGCCTCGTCAGGACGAAGGGAACGGCCGCCGTGGGGCGAGTCCGCTCACGTCTCTCCCAGTACCTTCTTCACCACCGCGAGCACGTCCTCGGCGCGGAACGGCTTGACGATGAAGTCGGACGCACCCGCCTCGATGGCCTCCATCACCAGGCTCTCCTGACCGAGCGCCGAGCACATGATGACCACGGCGCTGCTGTCGGCCTTGATGATTTCCCGCGTCGCCTCGATGCCGCTCTTGAACGGCATCACGATGTCCATCGTGGTGAGGTCGGGCTTGAGCTCCTTGTACTTCTCGACAGCTTCCAGCCCGTTGGCGGCCTCGCCGACGACCTCGAAACCTCCAGACGCAAAGATGTCCTTGATCATGTTGCGCATGAAGATGGCGTCGTCGACGACCAGGACCCGCTTAGCCATGTGAAGAACTCCGCCTCCGAATCACCTAGAGGAGCGCGGACACTAGCACCCGCGCTTTCCAGGGGGCTACTCACTTGGAATGGGTGAACAAGGCAACCACCGCGGCATCCAGCCCCTCGGGGTCCAGGACGGTTACCCCCAGACCACCCAGCCGGGCGACTCCCCGGACGGCCGGCGTCAACTTCCCGGGCGCCGCGCTGACCCTCTCCACCGCCTCGATACCGTCTACATCCGTCACCAGCAGGCCCAAATCGCGGCGCCCGCGGTCCAGCAGCACCACCCGTGCCGAGGGCGTGGGCCCCTCTGGCAGGCTCAGGAGCTGCCGCAATTCCACCACCGTCACCACCCTGCCGCGAAGGTTCATCACCCCGGTAATCGCCGGAGGCGCGCGGGGGACCCGGGTGAAGCGCTCCGGAGGCACGACGACCTCTCGCACCGCCGACAGCGGCAGTCCGTAGCGCTCCTTCTCCACCCGGAAGATGACGTGCCGCACAGAGGTAACGTTCTATCAGCTTTGAAATGGCCGGAGCGGCCGGTGCTTCGAGCTAACGCTTCGACGCAGCCGCGCCGCGCCGCGCCGTGGGGGACTTCCCGGAAGCCGTCTTCTTCGCCGCCGCCTTCGCAACGGCCTTCTTCGCCGCCTTCTTCACGGCCCCAGCCTTCGCCACCGCCGCCTTCTTCACCGCACCGGCCTTCGCCACCGCCGCCTTCTTCACGGCACCGGCCTTCGCAACGGCCTTCTTCGCCGCGGCCTTCTTCGGAGCCGGGGCGCTGGCCTTCACCACCGCGCCCTTCGCCGGAGCCGCGGCCATCGCCTTGAGCACCTTCTGGGGCGCCACGGCGCGGAAGCTCTCGTGGATCCACTGGCTGAGCAGCTCCACGGGGACGGCGTCACCGGACTTGAAGGTGGCCGTCACCCAGCCGCTCTTGCCCATGCCGTAGCCGGTGGGCGCGGTGAAGGGGAGCATCAGCGCCGCCTGGTTGGAGTCCGGCAGCTTGGTGGTGACGGTGAGCCCGCTGTCCTCGAGCACGAGGATGGCGAACATCTTCCCCTTCACCTTGCCGCTGCGGTGGCCCCAGGGAAAGTCCTCCGTGGCCTCGGGCAGCGCGAGCATCACCTCGCGCAGGCGGTCCTCGGCGGCCTTCAGCTTCGGGTCCGCATTCGGGGCGGGAAGGGCGGTCATGGGCTCAGGCGGAAGCTGCGCACGACGCTCTGCAGCTCGACGGAGAGGTTGGTCAGCTCGCTGGCCAGCGACGTCATCCGCGACACGGCGGCCGTCTGCTCCTGGATGACTTCCTGGATGGCCTCGGTGGAGGACGCGTTGTTGCGCGCCACCAGCTTGATTTCCTCGATGGCCTTCACCATCTCCTCGCCGCCCTTGAGCTGCTCGCGGGTGCTCTCGGAGATGAGGTGCACCTTCTCCGCGCCCTTGCGGACGGTGTCGGTGATGGCGCCCATGGAGCGGACGATGTTGCCCAGGTCCTCGCGGCCCTCGGCCAGCTCCGCGATGCCCTCCTTCATGGCGCTGACCACGGAGGTGGACTGACCGGAGATGTCGCGCGCCAGCTTGGAAATCTGCTCCGCGGACCGGCCGGCGCTCTCCGCCAGCTTGCGGACCTCGTCGGCCACCACCGCGAAGCCGCGGCCGTACTCACCCGCGCGCGCCGCCTCGATGGTGGCGTTGAGCGCGAGCAGGTTCGTCTGCTGCGCCACCTGCGTAATCGCGTCGACGATCTTGGAGATTTCCTGCGTCTTCTCGCCGAAGGCGAACACCTGCTGGCTGGCGGACTCGATGCGGTTGAAGACCTTCTTCACCTTGTCGCCGGCCAGCCGCGCCGCCTTGGAGCCGTCCTCGGCCGCGCCGCTCGTCTCGGCCGCCGTCTTCGCGGCGTCCTCGGCGCTGGCGGTGGTGCGCTGGATGCTGCCGGCCATCTCGGTGATGACCTTGGACGCCTTGGAGACGAGCTGCGACTGCGACTCGGCGCCGGAGGCAATCTTGTTCATCGACGAGCCCACCTCTTCGGTGGAGCCGTTGACGTTCTCCGCCGAGCGCTGCAGGTCGATGGCGGTGTCGGCCACGCTCTTGGCCGTCTCCTGAATCTTGCCCACCAGCTCGCGCAGGTTCTCCTGCATGCGGGTGATGGCGCCCGTCAGCTCGTCGATTTCGTCGCGCGTGCTGCCGCCCTCGGCGGCCACCGGCTTGGACAAATCTCCCTGGGAGATTTCGTACGCGGAGCGGCTGAGCACCTTCACGCGGGTGACGCGCGCGAGCAGCGACGGCAGCAGCGCCGCGGCCGCGCCGGTGATGAAGATGGAGACACCGCCGCGCACCAGGTCCTTCCAGATGGAGGGCTCGGGGCTCAGCTCCCGGAAGATGATGTCCGAGGAGAACATCCACACCGTGAGGAGCAGTCCAAGCACCACGTACCCGTTGAGAATCTTCCGGTGGAGGGAGACCTCACGCGTGGCACGGGGGCTGTCCACGGCCCGGAGCAGACGCTGCACGGGCTCGCGGCGGGGAGTGAGTCCGGGGGATGTGTCGTCGCGAAGGGGACGGCGCACGGGTTGCTTTCAGGGGATAAGAAGCGTCACGGGTTTAGCCTTGCTGTACCGCAGGGTCAATCCGGCGAAGGACTACCGGAAGTGGTCGAACCCCCTCGGCGGTGGGAGAACGCGGCCTGTCATGTCCCGGCAAACCCACCCTCTTCCCTCGGAGATGAGGCCAATTCGCGTCACGGAATGGCCCGCCCTGGCGCACGCGCGCTCGAATGCCCGGCTGCGTGGCGGGGGAACGGACATGAGCAGCTCGTAGTCCTCGCCCCCGGCCAGCGCACCCTCGGCACCAAGCGCGGCGCGCACCGCGGCCGTCATCGGCAGGCGCTCCAGCTCCACCGTGGCGTGGACGCGGGACGCGGCGCACAGGTGCCCCAGGTCCTGCGCCAGCCCGTCGGACACGTCGAGCGCCGCGGAGGCGAAGCGCGCGGCGAGCCGCCCCAGCGCCACGCGAGGCTCGGGACGCCGCTGGCGGCGCACGGCGGCGCCGCGCTTCACGCCCGCGAGCAGCCGCTGCAGGCCCAGGCGCGCGTCGCCGAGCGTGCCGGACACGTAGAGCAGGTCTCCGGGCCGGGCGCCGGCGCGCGTGAGCGGCGGGCGCGACAGCTCTCCCGCGGCGGTGAGCGTGACGGACAGCTCACGGGCAGAGGTGAAGTTGCCGCCGACCAGCGCGATGCGGTGCTCACGCGCCAGCGCCGCCATGCCGCGCGCGAGCCCATCCAGCTCGCGTGGTGGAAACCCCCTAGGCAGCGCGAGCGCGCAGACGAACCAGCGCGGCGTGGCGCCCATGGACGCGAGGTCCGAGAGGTTCACCGCCAGTGCCTTGTGGCCGATATCCGCCGGTGAAAACGCGGCGCGGGTGAAGTGCACGTCCTCCACCACGGCATCGGTGGTGACGCACAACGCACCGCGCTGCGGCGCGAGCACGGCGCAGTCATCACCCGGCCCCACGGGGACGCGGGCCCGGGGGAAATGACGCAGGAAGCTGCGAATGAAGTCGAACTCACCGGGCATCGCGGTGGAGGAAAGACCACTCGGAGTCCCTGGGCAATGCGCTTGCAGTTGGCGCAACTTCTTTCTCGATTTAATGAGAATCAGAGAGTTGGGGTTTTTCTACCCCGCGGGGGAAGCATCCATGTCGAAGGTGGGTCAGGGTCCGTCTGTCAATTCCGCGCCGAAGCCGCAATCCTCACAGTCCAAGGCCACGACTGTGAAGCAGGTCTCGGCCCAGCAGCTCAACTCCATGTTCGGAGCGCTGAAGTCCGCGGCGGTGCCGACGCCCCCCGTGGCGAGCAAGGTCTCCACCGTGAGCGCCTCCCCGGCGATGACGGCGGCCCTGGCCCAGCCCATGGCGGCCCCGCAGGAGGTGCTGCCCGTCCTGCTGGCTCCGCTGCCCGAGTCGAAGATGTACGACTGCATCAACCAGGCGTTCATCCAGGTCTTCGAGGGGGACAAGCTCCCCAACCGGCAGGAGCGCGACAGCTGGATGGCCTTCGCCATTGAGCTGCGCGGCAAGGACCCGACGATTTCCGCCGAGAAGCTCCGGTCCGTCATCGCCAGCGAGCTGCGCAAGCAGCGCGACGGGCTGGACTCCATCACCCCGGACAGCATCATCAAGTACATCCAGGACGGGGTGAGCTGGACGTCCCAGTGCTACGAGGGCACCCCGCGCGGCGCATCTCCCGCGGAAATCGCGGAGTGGTCGGCCTTCGCGCAGAAGAAGCTGGCGGAGACACCGGACATCACGCCGGAGAAGCTGAAGTACGCCATCCAGGACGCCATCCGCGCGAAGATGACCGGCATGACGACCGGGGCCGGCGGCGGCCCCAACATCGACAAGTTCATCAACGACGCGGTGAGCTGGGTGGCCCAGTGCTACCAGGGCGGCCCACGCGACGCGACGCAGGGCGAGCTGGCCCACTGGCGTGCCTTCGCCGCGCAGAAGCAGGCCGAGAAGCCGGACATGACGCCCGAGCAGCTCAAGTACGCCATCCAGGACGCGGTGCGCGCGCGCGCCACCGGCATGGAGGTGGGCGCCAATGGCCGGCCCGACATCGACAAGTTCATCAACGACGCGGTGAGCTGGGTGGCCCAGTGCTACCAGGGCGCCCCGCGCGACGCGACGACGAACGAGCTCAATGACTGGCGCCAGTTCGCCGAGCAGAAGCTGGCCGAGAAGCCGGACATGACGCCGGAGCAGCTCAAGTACGCCATCCAGGACGCGGTGCGCGCGCGCGCCACCGGCATGGAGGTGGGCGCCAATGGCAAGCCGGACATCGACAAGTTCATCAACGACGCGGTGAGCTGGGTGGCCACGTGCTACCAGGGCGCCCCGCGCGATGCGACGACGGGTGAGCTGGCCCGCTGGCGTGCGTTCGCCGACCAGAAGCTGGCCGAGAAACCGGACATGACGCCCGAGCAGCTCAAGTACGCCATCCAGGACGCGGTGCGAGACGAAGCGCGCGGCGTGGGCGGGCCGGCGGGGTCGGCCGACCTGAAGCGCTTCATCACCGAAGCGTACCAGTGGGTGTTCGAGCTGTACCGCAACCAGCCCACGAACAATCCCCGGAAGCCGACCGACCGCGAGATTCGCGAGTGGGAGGCGTACGCCAGGACCCAGCTCGCGAACAAGCCCGACATGACGGCCGAGGACCTCAAGTACCTCATCCAGGACGGCCTGCGCACCGCCCTGGGGAACATCTAGCGCGGAGCCTCTTGCCGCGACTCGACTCGCCGCACGGGAGCCACCGCCTCGAGGCGGTCCGTGCGGCGGTTGATGCTGCTCGGACGAGCGCCCCAGGGGACGCTCGTGGAGCCAGCGGGGATGATGAAGCACTCCGAGACGCCGTCCGGTAACAGCACCACGTTCATCCGGTACGTCTGGTTGAGCCGCACCACGACGTACTGCACGGAGGGCTGGAGCTCCTCGCGCTCGAAGCGGAGGATGTAGCTGCCCGGCGGCAGCTGGGGGAACCAGTAGAGGCCATCGTCCCCGGTGACGGTGGTCCGCTCGCCCATGAGTGCCGGCGAGGTGATGGTGACGACGACGTCCGAGAGCGTCCCCTCGTCCTGCGCGTAGAGCACCGTGCCCATGATGATGCCGAAGCCATCATCCGCCCGGGCGGACGGGGCGAGCAGGAAGAGCACACACAGCAGGGCGTTTCGGAGCGAGGGCATCATCCGGGAGGACCTCCGTCATCGGAATGAGTCCTTGTTCCACGGGTGCCCTCTTCCCCACCGCACGGCGGGCTCAGCGCTCCATCATCGTTTCATCACGGAGTCGCCGGGCCGCCGGTCCTCCTCGCCGAAGAGCTGGCTGAGGCTCACGTCGAGCTGGCTGTCGAGCACGGACAGGAAGCTCTGGAAGCCGCCCGCGGAGAGGTTGAGCCGGGCCTGGAGGCGGCGCCGCGTCTCCTCGTAGATGCTCTGCCGCGCGCTCTTCACCCAGCGGGAGATGGTGGACTGATTGACTCGCAGCAGCGCGCCCAGCTCGGTGGTGGACAGCCGGTCGACGAAGTAGAGCCGGAGCAGGTGCCGCTCGTCGGGAGACAGCGTGGAGAAGGCCTCGCGGAGGGCCTGGCGCAGCTCCGACTGGTGGCGCTGCTTGATGAGGTCCAGTTCCGCGTCGACGCCCGGCGCGGGGAGCGCGTCGAGCACGTCGGCCATGTCCTCGTCGGGCGCGGGCTTGTCGGCGGCCTGGAGCTTGAGGGCGATGCGCACGGCGGTGACGCGCACCCAGCTCAGCAGCGCGCCCCGGCCCGTATAGTCATTGATTCGCGGCTCGCTCTCCGGCGTGCGGAGCAGGAGCCTCACCCGCGCCAATTGACAGACATCATCGACCAACGCCGCGGGCTGCTTCAGGTAGGCGAGCAGCGCGGGCAGCTTCGCCAGGTAATGCTGCTCGAAGACCTCCGCCGCGGCGGGAAGGCCCCGCGCGCATGCGCAGGTGAGGTAGAGCTCTGACAGGGACAGCGGCTCGAGGAGCGCTTCGATGGAGCTGCCGGGACTCGCCTCGGGCAGGCGCTCGGCGAGGTGGCGCACGAAGAGGCCGGCGGGAAGCTCCACGGGATTCCACTGCGAGCGCGCGGCCTCCCACGCGCGGCTGAGAAGGCTTTCGAGCGCGGCGGCATCCCCGGGTGGTGTCAAACGCACCCGGGCGTGGGTGAGAAGTGTTGCAACCAGTTCCGGCACGTCTGCCATGTGAGCCCCATCCCCTCGCACTCCAGTCATGGAGGAGGGGGTGTTGAAACTCCGTCAGCCTATTTGCGAGACTCTCGCACCAATCACCATGACTTCGTCAAACGCGGCCAGTGAAGCGGGGGTGGCCGTCCTCCCATGTCTGTCAGACGAGCTCCTGGTCGAACTGATGGAGGGCCGGCTGTCCGCGGACATGCTGACCCGCGTCCATCACCACGCAGCCGGGTGCGACCCTTGCCGGACGCTCATGGTCGCCCTCGCCCGGGGCGGAGTGGCCCCGGCTACCGCGACCCCCGAGGTGTCGCATGTCCGCCCGGAGGACCATACCCAGACACTGCCCGGCGTTGTGCCGGCGCCGCAGCCCGAGCCCGAACCCGAAGCCGTGGTGGCACCTCCGGGCCCCTGGACGCCGCCCGCGGAGTTCGACGAGTTCCAGCTCGGGCCGATGCTGGGGCGCGGCGGCATGGGCGTCGTGTACCTGGCGAAGGACACTTCGCTGGACCGGCGCGTCGCGGTGAAGTTCATCGCCTCTTCGCAGCCCAGGCCCCGGGTCCGCGCGCACTTCGAGACGGAGGCGCGGGCCATTGCCCGCCTGCAGCATCCCAACGTCGTCACGGTGTTCCGCGTCGGCACGGCGGGAGGACACCCGTACATCGTCTCCGAGTACGTCCTCGGCAGGAGCCTCGCGCACCTGCCTCTGCCGTTGCCGTGGCGGCGCGTGCTGACGCTGGGGCTCGGCCTGGCGCGCGGGCTCGCGGCGGCGCACCGGCAGGGGGTGCTGCACCGCGACCTGAAGCCGTCCAACGCGCTCGTCACGGATGACGGTGTGGTGAAGCTGCTGGACTTCGGGCTGGCCGAGTACTTCGACCTGAATACGTTCGCGCCGTCCACGCGCTCGAAGGCGCACGCGGGCACGCCGCGCTACATGGCGCCGGAGTTGTTCCGGGGCGAGCCCGCGTCTCCGCAGAGCGACCTCTACTCGCTGGGCGTCACGCTGTACGAGCTGTGCACGGGCAGAGTGCCGCCGGGAGCCTCCGCGCGAGTGCTGTCCAGCGGCCCCCAGGGCACGGTGGTCACGGAAACGGTGAGCGGGCCACCACCGCTCCCGCCGGAGATGGACGCGGAGCTCGCCACGCTCATCCAGCACTGCCTCGCGCCCGACGCCGCCGAGCGGCCCGCGTCGGCCGAGCTCGTCCGCGAGGCGCTGGAGCGGCTGGAGCAGCTGCACGCGGCGACGCCGCTCGCGGCGGGCAATCCGTACCGGGGCCTGGCGCCCTTCGAGGCGGAGCACCGCGCGCTGTTCTTCGGACGTGACGCGGACATCCGCGCCGTCATCGAGCGGCTGCGCTTGCAGCCGATGGTCCTCGTCGCTGGGGATTCGGGGGTGGGCAAGTCCTCGCTGTGCCGGGCGGGAGTGCTGCCCCGGGCGGCGGCGGGGGAGCTGGACGCGAACCGGGACATGGCCACGGTGACGCTGTGGCCGGGGCCCCGGCCGCTGCAGGCGCTGGCGGCGGCGCTGGCGCCAAGGCTGGAGATGAAGGAGGCGGACGTCGTCCTCGCGCTCACGGGGGTGGACGGCTGGCTGGGGCCGGCCTTGCGCAAGGCGCACCAGGGGCGGCGCGGGCTCATCATCTTCATCGACCAGCTCGAAGAGCTGCTCACCCAGTCCGAGCCCTTGCAGGCCTCGCGCTTCGCGCAGCTGTTGGGAGAGCTGACCCTGCCCTGTCCCGGGGTCCGCGTGCTGATGTCGGTGCGAGGCGACTTCCTGACGGGCATCTGCACGCTGCCGGGCCTGGGGGAAGAGGCCGAGCGCGCCCTCTACATCCTTCGCCCGATGACACCCGCGGGCGTGCGCGAGGCCATCGTCGGTCCGGCGCGCAGCCGGGGCGTGGCCTTCGAGTCCGAGGAGCTGGTTCAGACGCTCGTGAAGTCCATGGAGCACGGAGAGGGCAGCCTGCCGCTCCTCCAGTTCGCGCTCGCCGAGCTGTGGGAGCAGCGCAACCCGGCGCACAGCCGGATTACACAGGAGGCGCTGGAGGAGATGGGCGGCGTGGCCGGAGCGCTCTCGCGGCACGCGGATGGGGTGCTCGCGTGGTTGACCCCTGTGGAGAAGCAGGCGGCGCGCCGGCTGATGCTGCACCTGGTGACGGAGGAAGGGACGCGCATCGAGCTGGGCGAGGAGGAGCTGCTGACGACCCAGGATGAAGCGCCGCGCGCGGCGCTGCGAGCGCTCACGGAAGGACGGCTGCTGCACGCGCATACCGTGGGCGGGGTCGCGCGGTACGTGATTGCGCACGACTCCCTGATTGAGAGCTGGGGCACGCTGCGCAGTTGGAGGGACCGGGACATCGGCCAGCGCGCGGTGCGCGAGCGCGTGGAGGCGGCCAGCGCCGAGTGGGAGCGGCTGTCGCGTGCACCGGAGGCACTGTGGGGGCAGCGGCACATCGACGAGGCGCGCCCGTTGGATCCGACCACGCTGGGGACCCGCGAGCGGGCGTTCCTCTCCGCGTCGCAGCGGGCGTTGCGGCTGCAGCGGTGGTGGCGGTCCTTCGTCGCGCTCGGGGTGGGGCTCGCGCTCGTGGCTGTGTATGCCGGGCTTCGGCTGCATGAAGCGCTGGAGGATGCGCGGTTCATCGAGGACCAGCTCGCAAAGGCCAACAAACAACTCTCGGTCGCTCGTGACCTCGCGAAGAAGGCCCGGGAGCACCGAGAGCAGGCGCTCCCGCTCTACAATGGCCAACGCACTCAACCTGGCACGAAGGACCAGGAGCTCTGGCATCGTCCCGACAGGCTCTGGGAACGTGCGCGCAACCTTCGCAAGGAGGCCGACCGGGCCTTCGCCAGTGCCAACACCGAGATGGAGAAGGCGCTCGAGCGCCAGCGGAGTCACGAAGGCGCGCGCCAGCTCCTCGCGGAGGCCGTCTACGAGCGGATGCTGCTCGCCGAGGACTTCCACCTGGAAGAGCCAGCCGACGAGCTGCGGGAGAAACTTGTGCGGCTGGTGGCGGAGCTGGATGAGATGGACCAGGGCAGCTGGATGTACAACCTCAACGCTTCGGCTGAAATCGATGTGGAGACCGAGCCTCCGGGCGCGCGCGTTGAAGTACGACGCTATGTGAAGAACGACGACGGCACGCGCCGCCTCACTCCCGAGCCGGTGCTTGGCACGACTCCCATCTCCGCCGGGCGTCTGTCCGCGGGCTCATATCTCCTGCGCATCACCCGGCAGGGCTACGCTCCGGTCGACATGCCGGTGTTCCTCAGGCGCAAGGAACACGCGAAGGTCCAACTCCCGCTACTGACCTCCGTGCCTGAGGGCTATGTGTATGTGCCGCCGGGGTGCTTCCTGCTGGGTAGCGCCGACGTCGAACCGATGCGGACGTTCCAGCGCGCATCGCCTCTCCACCAGCGCTGCCTCGAGAAGGGATTCTTCATCGGGCGCAACGAGGTGACGTTCGGCGACTGGTTGGCCTACCTGAAGTCCCTCAAGCCCAAAGCCAGGGCGAGGCACCTCCTCGCGGCTCCGCTCACCAACAGCGGCAGCAAGGCCGTCTCGCTGAAGTACGAGCCCGCCACGGGCTGGACGTTCTCCCTGCGCCTCTCGAGCGAGCATGTCTACTCCGCCCGTGAGGGCGAGCTGATCCAGTACACGGGGCGGGAGAAACGACAATCTGCGGACTGGCGCAACTTCCCCCTGGCCGGAGTCTCCGCCAAGGAGCTCGCAGGCTTCTTCTTCTGGCTGTCGGACTCGGGAAGACTTCCAGACGCGCGCCTGTGCAGTGACCAGGAGTGGGAGTACGCCGCTCGCGGCGCCGACGGCCGCACCTACCCCCACGGCGACAGTCTGCAGCCCGACGACGCCAACTTCGACCTGACCTATGGCCGTGTGCCCTCGGCCTTCGGCCCCGATGAGGTGGGCGCGCATCCGGCGTCAGCGAGCCCCTTCGGACTCATGGACACGACGGGCAACGTCTTCGAGCTCACCCGGCCCGTGACGATGGACCTGGGACACATCGTCCTGAAGAGCGGCGCCTGGTACCAGGACTCCGACACCGCGCGTGTGGCCAACCGCAGCACGGGCGACGAAAAGCAGGGCGACCCGCTGACGGGGGCACGCCTCTGCGCCTCGCTTCCGCCGCGGTAGGCCCTATCCGAATTCCTGCATAGCTCTCCGTCCCACGGGCTCCTTCCATTGAAGGCGCCGGTGACGAGCCGGCCGCCTCTACCCAGCGGAGAGGTACGCCGATGAAAGCCCTGAAGAAGTCCCTGCTCACCTCCGTATGCCTGATGCTCACGCCGCCGGTGTTCGCTGCTGCCCCGGCGCGCAGCCCCGCATCCAAGGCCCGTCCAGCCCGCGCCAGCACCGCGAGCGCGGTCGCCGAGCGGTACGCGCTCCGGTGCCAGAGCGAGGCGCCCCAGCGAGACGTCCGGGTCCAGGGCGTGTCGCTGTGGGGCGCGAAGCGCGCCTGGGACTCCGAGCAGGAACTGAACGAGCGGCGCAGCGTGCTCACCTCCGTCGACGGGGAGACCCTGCGGAAGGCCCCCGACGGAGTGACGGCGGTGCGGCTCCAGGAAGGGCGCCTGGTGGCCTGGCCGGATGCCACCCGGAGCATCGTCGGCATGGTGCTCCAGGGCACGAACAGCGACGGCAATCCGGTGGAGGTCGCCATCTGCGGCACTGAGCCCGCCGACGACCCTTCGGTGGATTGGTACCGCATCCAGGCCTGGAACCCGGTGGCACAGGAGTGGGAGAACCCGTGCCAGGGCAACACCAGCAAGCCGTCGCCTCGAGCGCTGGCGGTGAGTGGTCTCTGGGATGCCACGGGAGCGCACCATGCTGCGCCGGGAAAGCTGACGCTGGCGTGCGAGACCGGCGCCATCAGCAAGTGCGTCGACTGGGGGTACAAGCCGTGGGCCGAGCGCGACGGGAAGTCGCTGGCCGACCTGCACCAGGCCTGCACTCGCATGGCGCGCGCGGACTACTGCGGCAACGGCCAGAGCCACACATGGGACGGCACGTCCATCGACATGTACGACAGCTTCGGGATGCTCAAGCTGACGCAGAAGTCCTCGGAGAGCTGGGACCCGTCGCTCGCGTCGTTCGAGGCCGCCTGGGCGCCCGATGGTGCGACCTGCCTGGCGCGCACCCGGTATGGACAGTCGCTGGAGAGCATCATGACGGAGTGCCCCGGCCGCTTCAGCACGAGCGCGACGGCGGCCCCCGGTGACGACGACCGCTGCACGGTGCATCGCGGGGACGTGAGCCCCACGACGGCGCTGCTGCGCAACCGCTCGTACGGACCTCTCTGAATCACAACCACTGAGAGCGCATTGCGTGGACCCGCGAGGCAACCCGCGGGTCCACGTTCATTTTGTATCTGGCCACACCGGCCCCATAGGGCCCGCGGTGGGGCATTCCCGAACAGTTCCGCCGTGCCACGGGGCCGGTAGGAATTCCTGCATAACTCACAGTCTCAGCCGCTCCTCAACTGAGAAGGCGCCGGCCCACATGTCGGCCGCCCCACCCACGAGAGGTTTCTCAATGAATGCGCTGAAGCTGTCACTGCCCACTCTGGTCTGCCTGCTGCTCACCCCCTCCGCCTTCGCCGCCTCCGCCTCCGCCTCCGGGAGCTCGAAGGCAGCCTCGGAGCGATACGAGCGAAGGTGTCAGGGCCTGACTTCCGAGCGCAGTGTCGCCCCCGCCGGCACGCTCCTGTGGGGGACCCGGCGCTCCTGGGACGGCGGGCAGAAGACGGACGAGCGGCGCAGTGTCCTCGTCTCCATCAACAGCGAACGTCTCCGCCTGGAGAAAGCCCTCGTGAAGGCCGTACGTCTGCTCCGAGGTCGCCTCGTCGCCTCACCGGATTCAACCCGAGGTCTCGTGGGTACCGTGCTCGAAGGTTCCGCCAGTGATGGCAGGCCCGTGGAGGTCGCCATCTGCGGCGCTGAGCCCGCGCACGAATCCCCCGAGGTGATGTGGTACCGCATCGAGGCCTGGAACCCGGTGGCCCAGCAGTGGGAGAACCCCTGCGTCCCTGACGGGCGCATCCCAGACCCTCGGGCCATGGCGGTGCAGGGCGTCTGGGATGCCAACGGAGACCGCAAGGCTGTGCCCGGAAAGCTGACGCTGGCATGCGAGACGGGCGCCATCAGCAAGTGCGTCGCCTGGGGATACAAGCCGTGGGAGCAGCGCAACGGCAAGTCGCTGGCGGACCTCCACCAGGCCTGCACGCGCATGGCCCGCGCGGACTACTGCGGCGATGGGCGAAGCCATACGCAGGAGTACACCACCATCGACATGTATGACGCGCTCGGCGTGCTCTCGCGGACCACCGAGTCCTCTTCCGCCTGGGACCTCGCTCGCGCCTCGTTCGAAGCCGCCTGGGCTCCGGACGGGGCGTCCTGCTTTTCACGCACGCGGGATGGGCGCTCGCTGAACACCATCCTCGCCGAGTGCCCCGGACGCTTCCACGTGGACCGCGCGGTGGACCTGGGAGATGGGGACTCCTGCATCGCGCGGCGCAACGGCGTGAGCGCCGGCACGGTGATGCTGCGCAACCGCTCGTACGAACAGCTCTGAGCCCTCTGTCAAAGGGGTGTGAACTCCGTAACAGCGCCCCCGTCCTGCGAGGCTTAAGACAGCCTCAGGGTCACCGCCAGCCAGCCCCCGCGATGACCCGCGGCGCATTGCGCCGCCATGGGCTCACGGAGTGGTGAAACATGTGGCGAGTGCTCGGAGGGGCGGTGGTCGTCATCCTGTGCTGTCTGGCGGGACTGGCGACTGTCGTGGCACGGCCGGATGCGAGGTTGCTCGAAGCCCGCGCGGTCTTCGACGAGGCCACGCATCTCGAGGAGGCGGGAGGGTACGCGGAGGCCATTCCAGGCAGTGAGCACGCGCTCGCGCTGCGAGAGGCGGTGCTCGGCGGCGCGCATCCGGAGGTGGCCATCAGCCTGGACCAACTGGGCCACCTGCTCGTGAGAATGGGAGACACCGAGCGCGCCGGCCCCTACCTCCAGCGCGCACTCGCCATCCAGGAAGCCACGCTGGGGAAGAACCATCCCTCGGTCGCCCAGACGCTCACCCACCTCGCCATCCTCCACAATGACCGGGGGAATGCGGAGCAGGCAGAGCCGCTGTTCGCGCGGGCCCTCTCCATCCTCGAGGCGACACAGGGCGCGAGCTCCATCGAGGTCGCCAGGGCCCTCGACAACCTCGCGGTCTTCTACATCGACCAGCGCAGGTATGCCCTGGCCGAGCCGCTCCAGCAGCGCGCGCTTCCCATCCTCGAAGCCGCGCTGGGACCGAACCACCCGGACGTGGCGCGCGCGCTCGTCAACCTCGCCCTCGTCTACTCCGGCCAGGGATTCCATTCGCGGGCCGAGCCTCTGTATGAGCGCGCCCTCCAGCTTCAGGAGACCGCCTACGGAAAGAACCACCCCGAAGTGGCGCGAATGCTCAACAAGCTGGGCCGTCACCATGCGAACCAGGGGATGAACACGCGCGCCGAGTCGCTGTACGCGCGCGCGCTCCAGCTCCAGGAGGCGGCGCGCGGTGGGAATCCCTCGGACCTGGCGGACACGCTCTCCAACCTCGCCCGGCTCTATTCCAGCCAGGGTCAGGATGCGCGAGCCGAGCCGCTGCACCTGCGAGCGCTCCGCATCCGGACCCTGGTGCTCGGAGAGAACCATCCCTACGTCGCGTGGTCGCTCATCAACCTGGCCAACATCCATTCACGCCAGGAGCAGTACGCCCGTGCCAGGCCCCTGTACCTGCGCGCGCTCACCATCCTGGAGAACGCGCTCGGCAAGGAGCATCCCGACCTTGCATGCACACTCACCAACCTCGCCATCGCCTATTCAAAGCTGGGGCTCCACGCCCTGGCGGAGCCGCTGCTCACCCGTGCACTCGCCCTCCAGGAGACGGCGCTGGGGAGGAATCACCCGGATGTGGCGCAAACGCTCGGCAACCTCGCCTGGGTCCTCATTTCCCAGCACCGGCTCACCGAGGCCGTGCCGCTGCTCATGCGCGCGCTGGAGCTCTCCGAGGAGTTCCTGCGCCGCGAGGCGCCGTTCCTCTCCGAGTCGCGCCTCGCCCCCTACCTCCAGCGCCTCCGTGAGAGCGAGGAGCGCCTCCACGCCCTGCTGCGTGAGCACCCCTCGGACGCCAGCGTGCAGCGCCTGGTCTTCACCTCCGTGCTGCTGCGAAAAGGCCGCTCCGCCGAGGAGCTCGCCGCCCGCTCTCGCGCCATCCACGACAGCCTCGACCCCGGGGACCGCGACGCCTTCGAGCGACTGCGTGAGCTCCGGAGCCAGCGGGCCGGGCTTTCGTTCAAAGGACCCTGCAAGCTGTCACCCGCCGAGTACCAGCGGCGACTGACGGACCTCGCGGACCAGGGAGACGCGCTCGAAGCGGAGCTCGCGAAGCGCTCCGCGCCTCTGCGCGCACTCACCACACGGCTGCCCCCGGCGGACCTCGTCGACCACGTCGCCGCCGCGCTCCCCTCCAACAGCGCGCTCGTGGAATGGGTGACGTACCTGGACTCGCCGCGCGTGACGGGCGGCGCTCCATCCCAGGCTCGCGGTCAGCTCCGGTATCTCGCCCTGGTGCTCTTCCCGGACGCGAGCATCGGCGCCGTCGACCTCGGCCCCGCGGACCGCATCGACAGCGCCGTCATGAAGCTGCGCGAAGCCATGGTCTGGCGCGACAGCGACTACCGGCGCCCGACGCGCGCCCTCTACTCGCTGGCCTTCGAGCCGCTGCTGCCGCACCTGGGACAGGTCCGGCGCATCGTCCTCGCACCGGACGGCGAGCTCGGCCAGGTGTCCTTCGAGGCGCTTCACGACGGCCAGCGCTTCCTCATGGACCGCTTCGAGCTCACCTATGTCCCCTCCGGCAGGTATCTGCTGCCACGCCCCCAGAGCGCTCCCCCATCGAGCTCCGTGGCCGTCTTCGCCCCCAGCTTCGACGCCACGCGGAACGCTGGCGAGAAGACCCTGGCGTCCCTGCCCGGCACCCGCGAGGAGGCCCTGGCCATCCAGCGCCAGCTCCCCGGGGCCCGGCTCTACCTCGGCCCTGAAGCCACGAAGCAACACCTCCTCCAGCTCCACGGGCCCGCCGTCCTCCACATCGCCAGCCATGGCACCTTCGAGGGAGACGAAGTCGCGGCGCTCGGCACGCGGGCCCTGGGCCACTTCGGTGGCCTCCATGGGGGTGCTCCGCGCCTGCCCCCCGCCGACCCGATGCTCCGCTCCAGCCTCATCCTCTCCGGCGACAAGGGCGACAGCACACGCGTCACGGCCCTCGAGGTGGCGGGCCTCGACCTCTCGGGAACCCAGCTCGTCGTCATGTCCACGTGTGAAAGCGGCCGTGGCGACGTGAAGCCCGGCCAGGGCGTCTACGGCCTGCGCCGCGCCTTCTTCATCGCGGGCGCGGAGACCGTGGTGATGAGCCTGTGGAAGGTGAACGACACCAGCACCCGCCTGCTCATGGAGGCCTACTACCGCCACCTGCGGGCCGGCGAGGGACGCACGGTGGGGCTGCACCTCGCCATGCGCGAGGTGCGCAAGAAGTACTCCCACCCCTACTACTGGGCACCGTTCATCGCGGTGGGCAGGAACGCGCCCCTCCAGCTTCCCCCGCCCGTCCGATGAGCCGCGCGCCTCAGAGCCTGACGACCTCGCTGCCCCGGCGGGGTAGCACCACGCGGAACACCGTGTGCGGCCCCGCCCCCGACTCCACGTCCACGCTGCCGTGGTGGGCCTGGATGATTTGCTGGACGATGTAGAGCCCCAGCCCCAGCCCTCCCGTGCGCCCCCGCTGCTGCGCACCGCCCCGGAACGGGTCGAAGAGGTAGGGCTGCAGCTCACTCGGGATGACGCCCTTGTTGGCGACGGTGAACGTCACCGACTCCGCGTCCGTCCCGTCCAGCCGCAGCTGGACGGGCGCGCTGGCGTCGCCGTGCTGGAGCGCATTGCCGATGAGGTTCGACGCCACCTGCGCCAGCCGGTCCGCGTCCCAGTCGCCCATCAGGTTGCCCTCCTGCCGCACGTCGATGGGGTGCTGCGGGAAGGAGGTCTGGTGCTCCTGCACCATGCGCAGGACGAGCTGCCCGAAGTCCGTCTCCCCGCGCCGCAGGGGGATGCCACCCGCCAGCCGCGCCCGCGCCAGGTCGAGCACGTCCTCAATCATCCGCCCCATCCGCTTGCCGCTGGCCAGCATCCGGCCCGCGCTCCGGCGGACGGCCTCGTCCTCGGAGCGGCGCTGCAGCAGGTCCGCCGCGGTGAGGATGGCGCTCAGCGGGTTGCGCAAGTCGTGCCCGAGCACCGCGGTGAACATCTCGTTGAGCCGCAGCGTCTCGGTCAGCTCCCGGAGCTGGTGCGCCAGCTGCTGCTTCTGCCGGTGGAGCTGGAAGAAGACCTCCGCCTTGTTGCGCAGCACGTGCGGCTCCAGCGGCTTGTAGAGGAAGTCCACCGCGCCCGCGTCGTACCCCTTGAAGAGCCGCCGCTGGTCGCTGGCGCCCGCGGTGACGAAGATGATGGGGATGTGACGGGTGCGCGCCATGCCCCGCATCAGCTCCGCCAGCTCGAAGCCATCCATCTCCGGCATCTGCACGTCCAGGAACGCCAGCGCGACGTCGTCATGCCCCAGCAGCAGCTCGAGCGCGGCGGCGCCCGAGCGCGCCTGGAGCACCTCCACGTCGTCCCGGCGCAGCAGCGCCCCGAGCGCGATGAGGTTCTCGTCGAGGTCATCGACGAGCAGGCACTTCACCCGTGGAGTCATGGACACGGATTCCTTCCCGGGGACGCTCGCGTCAGCCGACATGCGCGCCCCCCATGGCCGCGAGCACGCGTGCCAGTTGTTCCAGTGAGAGAACGAAATCAGCCGGGCCGCGCGCCAGCGCCGCCAGCGGCATGGTGGGGACCTGGGCGGTGGCGGGCGCCTGCACCAGCGTGACGCCGCCCGCCTCGCGCACCGCGACCAGCCCCTGCGCCCCGTCCGAGTTGGCGCCCGTGAGCACGACGCCCGCCAGGCGCTCGCCGTAGAAGTCCGCGGCCGACTCGAAGAGCACGTCGATGGAGGGCCGGGAGAAGTGCACCGGCTCGTCCGCCGACAGCGCGAGGCTCGGCCCCCGGTCCACCAGCAGGTGGTAGTCCGGCGGCGCGAAGTAGAGGGTGCCGGGCCGCACCGGCTCCTTGTCCTGCGCCTCGAACACCGGCAGCGCGCACCGGGGCGCGAAGATGTCGGCCAGCAGGCTGCGCCGCTCGCGGGGCTGGTGGACGACGACGAAGACGGCGGGCCGGAAGCCGCGGGGCAGCGCGGGCAGCAGGACGCCCAGGGCCTCCACGCCTCCCGCGGACGTGCCCACCACCACGGCGTCGATGCGGCCGCGGAGCGACTCGGGGCGGAGGCCGGAGGCGTTGTCGGATTCCACGACGGCCTACCCCTTCTGGAAGATGCGGTCCTCGCGGGCGACCGCCGTGAAGGACGAGGCATGTTGGGAGAAGCGCAGGGACTCGCGGGAACCCAGGCCCAGGAACCCCTTGCGGCACAGCGACTCGGTGAACAGCCCCAGCGCGCGCTCCTGCAGCTCGCTGTTGAAGTAGATGAGCACGTTGCGGCAGGACAGCAGCTGCACCTCCGCGAATACGCTGTCGGTGGCGAGGCTGTGGTCCGAGAAGACGATGTGCTTCTTCAAGGACCTGTCGAAGACGGCGTTGCCATAGGCCGCCGTGTAGTAGTCGGACAGCGACGTGGGTGCGCCGGACGCGGCGTGGTTCTGCGTGAAGGTGGCGATGCGGTCCACCGGGTAGACGCCGGCCTCCGCCTTCTGCAGCGCGTTGGTGTTGATGTCCGTCGCGTAGATGAGCGTGCGCTCCAGCAGTCCCTCCTCGCGCAGGAGGATGGCCAGCGAGTACACCTCCTCGCCGGTGCTGCACCCCGCCACCCAGACCTTCAGGGACGGGTACGTCCCCAGGAAGGGGACGACGCTCGTGCGCAGCGCGCGGAAGTACGACGGGTCCCTGAACATCTCGCTCACCTGCACGGTGAGGTAGTCCAGCAGCGCCGGGAAGAGGGGCGGCTCGTGCAGCAGCCGGTCCTGGAGCTGCGACAGGGTGCGGCAGTCGAAGTGGCTCGCGGCCAGCGTCATGCGCCGCTTGAGCGACGCCATGGCGTAGCCGCGGAAGTCGTAGTGGTACTTCAGGTAGATGGCATCGAGCAGGAGCCGCAGCTCGATGTCCGCATCCTTGATGGACATGCCGTCAACCCGTCCCTAGGCCTTCGGCATCCAGACGCGGATGAGCGACAGCAGCTTCTCCACGTCCAGCGGCTTCGCGATGTAGTCGTTGGCCCCGGCCGCCAGGCACTTCTCCTGGTCGTCGCGCATGGCCTTCGCCGTCAGCGCGATGATGGGCAGCCGCTTCCACTCCGCGCGCTTGCGGATTTCGCGCATGGCCGTCAGCCCGTCCATCTCCGGCATCATGATGTCCATCAGGACCAGGTCCACCCCCTGCGCGGGCTGGGCGAGGCTGTGGGCCAGCCGCTCCAGCGCCTCCCGGCCATTGCGGGCGATGTCCACCTTCGCGCCCCGGGGCTCCAGCACGCTGGAGAGCGCGAAGATGTTCCGCACGTCGTCCTCCACCACGAGGATGCGCCGGCCGTCCAGGGCGGCCTCCCTGTCGCGCGCCACCCGCAGCATCCGCTGCCGCTCCGGCAGGAGCTTGGACTCCACCTGGTGGAGGAAGAGGGTGACCTCGTCCACCAGGCGCTCCGGCGAGCGGGCGCCCTTGATGATGATGGACTTGGAGAAGCGCCGCAGCCGCTGCTCCTCGTCGCGCGTCAGCGAGCGGCCCGTGTAGACGATGACGGGCGGGAAGGAGACGTTCTCCAGCTCCGCCATCTGCTCCAGCAGCTCGTAGCCGCTGAGGTCCGGCAGGCTCAAGTCCATCACCATGCAGTCGAAGGTCCGCTCCCGCAGCCGCTCCAGCGCCTCGCCCGCCGTGGCCACGCCGTGGATGTGCACGTCCTCGCTCTCCAGCAGCCGCTGGATGCTGTCGCGCTGCCGGGCGTCGTCCTCGACGACCAGCACGTGCCGCTCGCCCGGGGAGAACTTCACCTCCAGCTTGCGCACGGCCTCCACCAGCTGCTCGCGCTTCACCGGCTTGAGCGCGTAGCCCACCGCGCCCAACTCCAGCGCCTCGCGCGAGTAGTCCGCCACGGAGATGACGTGGACGGGGATGTGCCGCGTCTTCGCGTTGCGCTTGAGCTGGTCCAGCACCGCCAGGCCCGAGTGGTCCGGCAGGTTCATGTCCAGGAGGATGGCGCTCGGCCGGTAGGTGTCCGCGGCCTGGTACGCGTCCGCGCCGGTGTCCGTGACGATGCACTGGAAGCCCAGCTCGCGCGCCAGGTCCCGGAGGATTTCCGAGAAGCGCGAGTCGTCCTCCACGACGAGGATGATCCGCGCCCCCGGGGTGAGCCGCTCCCGGTCGTCCTCCACGGGCGCGCGCATGGGCGCACCGGAAGCCTCGGCGCGGAGGGTGGGGAACTCCATGGGCGGAGGCGGGGCGGTCGGGCCCGGAGCGAGACGGGAGGCTCCGGACACCTCGCCGGTCCGGGAGGCTCCGGACGCCTCGCCGGGCAGGGGGCCGGACGCGGACGCCGCCAGGGCCACGGGCAGCGTGAGGGTGAAGGTGCTGCCGCGTCCCGGCGTGCTGTCCACGGACACGTCACCGCCGAGCAGCCGCGCCAGGTCGCGGGAAATCGACAGCCCCAGCCCCGAGCCTCCGTACTTGCGGTGGGTGCTGCCGTCGGCCTGGCGGAACGCCTCGAAGATGACGCCGTGGAGCTGCGCGGGAATGCCGATGCCGGTGTCGCGCACGGCGAACGCCACCCGTCCCGGGGACGGGGTGAAGACGCGCAGGTCCACCTCGCCCTTCTCGGTGAACTTGAAGGCGTTGGCGAGCAGGTTCCTCAGCACCTGGCCCAGCCGCTGGGGGTCCGTCTCCAGCGACTCCGCGGCGCCCGGCTCCACCCGCGCGGAGAAGCCGATGCGCTTGTCCTGGGCCTGCGCCTGGAAGGTCCGGGAGAGGTTCTCCACGAAGCGGGGCAGGCTGACGACCTCGGGCTGGATTTCCACCTTCCCCGCCTCGATGCGCGACAGGTCCAGGATGTCGTTGATGAGCGCGAGCAAGTCATTGCCCGCGGAGGAGATGGTCTGCGCGAACTTCACCTGCTCCGCGGTGAGGTTGCCGTCCTTGTTGTCGGCCAGCAGCTTCGCGAGGATGAGCGAGCTGTTGAGCGGCGTGCGCAGCTCGTGGCTCATGTTGGCCAGGAACTCGGACTTGTAGCGGCTGGTCCGCTCCAGCTCGGTGGCCTTCTCCGTCAGGGACACCTGCGCCTGGGTGAGCACGTCCTTCTGCTTCTCCAGCAGCAGGGTCTGCTCCTCCAGCTGGGAGTTGCTCTGCTCCAGCTCCGCCTGCTGTTGCTCCAGGCGGCGCTGGGACTCCTTCAGGATGCGGCTCTGCTCCTCCATCTCCTCGTTGGAGACGCGCAGCTCCTCCTGCTGGGTCTGCAGCTCCTCGGCCTGCCGCTGGGTCTCCTCCAGCAGCTCCTCCAGGCGCGTGCGGTCATTGGACGAGCGCACGGCGATGCCGATGGACTCCGCCGCCCGCTGGAGCAGCTCCAGGTCCGACGGGTGGACGGGGTGGAGGAAGCCCAGCTCCACCACGGCGTTCACCTTCCCGTCCGCCTGCGCCGGGACGACGAGCAGGTGGCGCGGGGTGCCCTGTCCCAGGCCGGAGCTGACGGGCAGGTATCCTTCCGGGACGTCGCGCAGGTGGAAGGTCCGGTTCTACTGGAGGGCCTGGCCGACGAGCCCCTCCCCCGGGCGCGGGGCGGCCTGCTGCTGGAGGAAGGCGGCGGGCAGCGCGTAGCCAGCGAAGCGGCGGAAGCGCTGCGCGCCGTCCACCAGGTAGATGGCGCCCACCTGCGCATCCAGGTACTCCGTGAGGAAGCGCAGCACGTTGTCGCCGAGCTGCTCCAGGCGCTGGTCGCCCTGCATCCGCAGGGACAGCAGCGTCTGGCCCTGCTGGAGCCACGCGTGGAGGGAGCGCGCCCGGAAGTCGCGCGAGGTCATGTACCCGGAGATGGTGATGAGCACGAGCAGCAGCGCGGAGCCCAGCCAGGTGACGGCCAGGGACATGGTGGCCGAGCGCTGGAAGTCGCCGCTGCGCGTCTCCAGGAGCCGCCGCTCCTCGCCCTGCATCTGCTGGATGAGGGCCCGGATGCGGTTCATCAGCACCATGCCCTGGTCGGTGCGGACCACGGTGAGCGCGGCCTCGGTCTGTCCGCCCTGCCGCAGGTCGATGGTCCGCCGCAGCTCCGTCATCTTGTCGGTGACGAGCGCCTTCAGCTCCCCCAGCCGCTGGACCTGATTCGGGTTGTCGTCCAGCAGCGCCCGCAGCCGGGTGAAGTGCTCCTCGAGCCCGCGGCTGGCATCGGCGTAGGGCCCCAGGTAGGAGTCCTCGCCCGTCAGCAGGTAGCCGCGCTGGCCCGTCTCCGCGTCCTTCAGCGTGGACAGCAGCGCCTCCAGCCGCTCGGCCACCTCCAGGGTGTGGCGGACCAGGGCCCCCGTCTCGGCGTTCGTCTGGAGCGAGTTGTAGGACAGGACAGCGATGAGCAGCACCGCCAGCGCCGCCACCACGAAGCCCGCGAAGGTCGCCGGAGGCAGCGGCGGACCGAACCGGGAGGCGCGCGAAGCCGCTGCCTCCTGCGTGGCCGGACTCATGGCCGCCCCCACTCATCGCGGGAGCTGGGGCCCTGGACTGCACGCACCGTGCGGACGTGCCATCCGCACTCGGGATACTGGTGTACACCTGTCATGAAGAGCGCGCCTTGCGGGGAGGGAGACGCAGGAGGCCTCCCTACCAGGAACACCCCCGTCCCGGCTGGCACCGGGCGCGGGGCTGTTCCCTCGCGCACACTTCCTGGAGCTGGAGCCCTCCTTCCAGGCAGGCGGCCCGAAGCCCCGGCCTACAGGAAGATCGTCGCGTCGAACTCGTCCACGTTGACGGGGAGCATGCGCGGCAGGGGCCGCTGGAACACGCGGGCGTTCATCTCCAGGTCCAGGATCTTCAACCCGGAGGGGACGAGCTCCCGGAACTTCTGGCTCACGTACTCGCGCAGGCCCAGCACCGCCACCTGTCGCTTCTCCGCCAGCATCGGCTTGAGGGCCTCCGCGAAGTCCGCCCCATCATGGCTGGCGAGCACCACCGCCGCGCCCGGCCGCTGCGTGCGGATGTTCTCCAGCAGCTTGAGGATGCCCAGGTCCACCACCTTCTGGTCCGGCCGCCCGTACAGCAGCGCCACCTCGCACCCGGCGGACTTCAGCGCCCGCACGAAGCCAATCATCACATCCGGCAGTTGCTCGCCGCGCGCGTTGAGCACCACCACGCAGCGCACCGGCGCCGGGAAGTTGGTTTCACAGAAGGACACCAGCCGGTCGAACTGCACGCGGTCCTGGGGCTCGGGCTTGCGGCCCACCACGTTGGACACGGCCCAGTCGATGTTCTCGGCGTCGATGAGTACGTAGGAAGCAGCGGGGGGACGTCCGGTCAGCATGGCCGGCAGGATATGCGGCACTTCGGTGTCCGGGGAGACTCAGTGAAGTCCCAGGCTCGAAAGCCTGCCCGGTGTCCACGGTGGCCCCGTCTTCTCCGGCGCCACCTCTCCCCCCCGAAATGATGCATCAGAGATGCTCCAATCATGACCCGACCCTGATGCTCCGGCCGGTCGAGCTGCTGCACCGCGCTCTCCCGGGCCTCCGGCGCGAGGTGGGCGTAACGCATGGTCATTTCGATGGTGGCGTGGCCCATCAGCTCCTGGATGACCTTGAGCGGGACGCCCCTCATGGCGAGGTGGCTGCCGTAGGTGTGCCGCAGGTCGTGCCAGGCCGCTTGGTGACGACGCTGGAGTGCTTGTTGTTGTTCTCGCTTCCTCTGCGCCCCTGAAAGCGTGCCCTTGGCCACGGGGGGAATCCACCCAACCTGCGCCGACGGCACGAGGCTTCAACTCCCCCACCGCCTCGGCTTCACCATCACGCTCCAGGCCCGCTACCAGTCCACGGGCCACCTTGGTTCAGTCGAGCCACTTTCCCGCCGGAGCGAGCTTCACGATAGCGGCCTCGATCTCGCCATCGAGGTCGCTGCGCAGCTGATCGCGATCGGCGTCCACCGTGGAGGTCGTGGTCGTCTTCGTGACCGTGGTGCGGTTGCGGCCGCCCACCCGTTGCGTGCTCACGCTCGTCGTGGTGTTGCGCACCTGGTCGCGGCGGCCTTCGCTGGTGAACGAGATGGGGAAGCCACCGATGGGCTTTCCGTCGGCAAGGTCGAAGGCGACGACGTCGCCCTCGAAGGAGCGCCCCTTCACCTCGCGGGTGCGCAGCACGAAGACGTAGGCGAGGTTGGCGCAGGCATCGAGGTACTCGATGGCGACGTTGGCGTGCACGTTGGCGGCGGTCTGCAGGCCGTAGGTGCCCTTGTCGAGCAGCTGGCCGCAGGACTGAACCAGCTCGGCCTGCCTTACGCGCATCGTGTAGTGCGGAGGCTCGTCCTTGAAAACCGAGAGGTCGTCGAGGTCCTCGGCATAGACCACGGTGCCGGTGCGCAGCGGCGTGGTCGTGAGGAAGGCCATGACGAGGGGCGCCGCGCCGAGCGTGAGCGAGCCCTCATTCACCGGCGGCAGCGCCCGAGCCTGGTCCGCGATCGACGTCACCTTGGCGAGCTTTTGGGCCACGGCCATGCGTCGCTGCTCGATTGCCTTCTTGGCCTCACCGCCGCAACCCGCGGCCAGGACCGCCGCCAACAAGAGTGCTTTCTTCGTCACGCTCAATCTCCTGCTTGCTGCGCCCCGGGACCGGCGGGATGTCGGACGAGCAAGACGACCGCTCTGGCGCGCGACCTGGAAGCTCCGCGTCCCAGGACGCACGGTTCATGCGCCAACTATAGCCAGACCCGCCGCCGCTCGGGTAGGGCCCAGGGAACACAAACACGTTCCACTCGTACTCCGGCGTGTCGGCGCTCCCCGCGGGGTCGACCGCCGCGATATTCACAAGCAGTCCACGACAGGCTCGGGAAGCACCTCCAAAGGAGAAGCCATGAAGGCGTTGGCTGGCGTATGAGACTTGCTCCGAGCTCTGTAACGAGAATGCCTCCCAAACTGGAGGCAAGCTCATGCCAGCTTGATTTTGTTCATGACCAATGCCAGCGTTTGCAGCAGCGTTGCCACACAACGCCGCGACGTGCTGGCTGCCGCGCCGCGCCATTTCGGCTCAAGAGGATCCGGTCATGAACAGCGACAAGAAGGTCTTTGCTTTCAAGCTGGCCGAGAAGAAGGAGAAGAAGGAGGAGGCAAAGACCACTAAGTGGAAGGCCCGCGAGGGGGTCTCGGTGGCCGGGTGCTCGGGCCCCGACGCCCGTGTGGACGACGATTGGTGGGGCGCCGACCAAGGCTATTGGTGCTAGCCGACGCCCTTTGCCACGGCCTCCGAGTCTCTCGGGGGCCGTGGCGATGTCGCTCATGGCAGCCCTGAGCCGGACTCGAACACGCCACCCCTCCCCTGACGGATGACCTGCCCCACCGAATGCCCAAACGCGTTCTGATCGTCACGAAACGGGCCGACCTGCATGCCGACATCGTCTCGACGAAGATCGCGACCGCTGGCGGCAATCCCTTCCGGCTGAATCTCGACGAATTTCCCAAGCACTTCGCCCTGACGCTGGAGTTCGCCCGCGGGCGCTGGGAGGGTGAGCTCACCCACCTCCCCACCGGCGAGGCCCTGTCTGTCTCCGACATCGGCGCCGTCTGGATGCGCAAGAAGGCGAGCTTCAGCTTCCTCTCGGCGGACCTCTCGCCGCAGGAGCAGGCCTACGCCGAGGGCGAGATGGAGCACATGCTGTTCAGCATGCTCTACTCCCTCGACTGCTACTGGATGAGCCACCCGGTCGCCCTGCGCGGGGCAAGCTGGAAGGGAGAGCAACTGCTGCGCGCCGCCCGCCTGGGCTTCTGCGTGCCGCCGTCCCTGGTCACCAACCGCCGCGGCGACGTCGACGCCTTCCGCGCGAAGCTGGACGGAGACATCATCTTCAAGGCGCTCTCCTCGCCCACACTGGCCGCCTCGGAGGTCGCCCTCGAGGACCGCAGCGCTGGAAGCCTTCCCACCACCCGCATCACGGACGAGCACGCGGCGGCGCTCGATGCAGTCGTGGAGCTGCCCTGCTTCTTCCAGCAGCACGTGCCCAAGCGCCACGAGCTGCGGGTGACCGTCATCGGCGACCGGGTGTTCGCCGCGCGCATCGACTCCCAGGAGGACCCGCGCACCGAGACCGACTACCGCGACTTCTCGGCGGAGATCCGCTACGCGGCCGAGCGCCTGCCGCCGGAAGTCGAGCGCCGCTGCCTGGAGCTGGTGCACAGCTACGGCCTGAACTACGGCGCCATCGACCTCATCGTCACCCCGGGGGGCGAGTACGTCTTCCTGGAGAACAATCCGGGCGGGCAGTTCCTGTTCATCGAGGAGCTGGTGCCGGAGCTGGACATGACGGGCGCCCTGGCGGCGTGCCTGGTGCAAGGGGCGCGGGCGAGGGAGCGCGCCACGTGAACATCCGCCGCCATATCGAAGAGCTCGAAGCGCGAAGGGACAGCAGGGTGCTGGTCCTCGCGGCCTCCCACCTCGAGCTCGAGCTGCTGCCCGAGCTCTACGACGCCCTGCGCGGCCTCGGGCGCCCGGCGCGCCTGGACGTGGTGTTCTACTGCAGGGGCGGCGTGGTGAACGCGGCCCGGCGCATTGCCCTGCTGCTGCACGAGTTCACCGACCACCTCGCCTTCATCGTGCCGCACCGCTGCGAGTCCGCAGGGACCATCACCGCGCTGGCCGCGCGGGAAATCGTCGCCGGGCCCGTCGCGGTCTTCTCGCCCATCGACCCCTTGCTGCAGACCGCCCCGTCCTCCCAGGGAGAGGGGCCGCTCGCCATCTCCTCGCAGGACGTGCGGCTGTTCAGTCAGATGGCCAGGGAATGGTTTGGCCTCGAGGAAGGCGAGGCGAAGAAGCAGGCCATGTCGGTGCTGTTCGAGAACATCTTCCCGACGACCCTGACGTCGTTCTACCGCTCCATCCTGGAGGCCCGGGCCATCTGCGCGGAGCTGCTCTCCCTGCACCTGGCCGATGCGCCGGAGGCGCAGAGGACCCACATCGCCGACCAGCTCCTCTTCGGCCACCACTCCCACACCTACGCCCTCACCCGCGACAACATGGCGGCCCTCGGGCTGCCCATCCGCCGCGACGCGCCGACCGAGGACCTCGCCTGGGAGCTGACCCGTGGCGTGCGCGGCACCCTCGGTGGCGGCGTGCGGCGCAGCGTGGAGGACGACTGGGTCGACGCCATCTTCGCCACCCGTGAGGGGGTGCGGCGGCGGCGGCGCGGCCAGGGCGGGCTGGAGCCGAAATGGGAGGCCGGCGAGCTCGAATGACGGCCACCTGGCTCTCCGAGGCCTGTCGCCTCTACATCCTCGTCGTGCTCGTCGCCGCGGCAGCCGGAAAGGCCCGCGCGATTGGCAGCTTCGCCGAGACTCTCGAGGCGCTGGTCCACCTCCCCGCCCGCTGGAGCCGAAGCGCCGCCGCCGCCATCGCGACTTCGGAGCTCCTCGTCGCGCTGGCGCTCGTCGTCGGCGGAGCAGCCGCCCATCTCGGCATGGCCGCGGCCCTGGGGCTGTTCCTGGCGTTCACCGCCGTGCTGCTCGTCGCTCTCATCCAGCGGCGGGCGGTGAACTGCAACTGCTTTGGCGCTGGCAACCATTGGATCTCCGCCTGGGACCTCGTCCGCAATCTGCTGCTGATTGCCGCCTGCTCGACCTGGCTCCTCATGGGGCCGGCGGTGGTCGCCCTGGCCCCGGGCGAATGGCTTCTTGTGCTTGGCGCAGCCGTACTGGCCTTCCTGCTCTCCACGAACCTGCACTGGCTCGCGCCCCTGCTGCGCCTGGTGCGACGCGCGGGGGCCGCGGAGCCGCCCTTCACCCTCCCGCTCGGGCAGGTCATCCCGGCGTTCGAGGGACGGGCGCGGGCGGACGGCCGACGCATCACCTCCTCGGAGCTCGCGGGACAGGCCGCCGTCCTGCTGTTCCTGTCCAGCGGATGCCCGAAATGCCGTGGAACCATCCCCGAGCTCCTGCGGATGCTCCCGGCGATCCGCGGCGCCGGCGTTGGCCTGTGGATTATCCCCGCGGACTCCCGGCACGACATCTCGGAGCTGCTGGAGGGCTCGGCGTTGCTGGAGCATGTGCTCGTCCTGGAGCCCGCCGTGCGCGACGGGCTCAACCCCCGGCAATCCACGCCCTTCTACATCTTCATCGACCACCGGATGGTCGCCCTGGCGAGCGGGCTGATCGGGGACGACGACTGGAAGAGCTTTGTCGAACAGATGAAGGAGCTCGCCCCCGGCGCGGACACCGCGGCGTGAGCCCGCCCCCACCCACCGCCCACCGCCCGCAACAGGGTGAGGGTGCGCGCATCGGGGCCTCCGCCACGCCCACCTTCTTCATCAACGGGCGTCCGGTGGTGGGCGCGCTGCCCATCGACCCGTTCCGCCGTGTCGTAGACAGACACCGTCGGTCGCGGGAGTACGGGTTCAAGTCCCGTACTCCTCGCCATTGAGAGCCCAGCAATCCTCAGGGGTTGCTGGGCTTTTCTTTTTCCTCCGTCCCCCTATGTGCCCTCAGTTGGATCGGGCGGTACTTGAAAGGGCTCGAGAGAAGTTCCCGGTTGAGGTTCTCGGTACCTGGACGCGCTGCACCTCGCACTTGAACGCGCGCCAGCACCGGGGGGGGAGCGGGCGACGGTTGAGCCAGTCGTGGGGCGGCCCCTCATTCTCCCTGGGCCCGAACCTCCCTGGTGCTTCCGCGCGGCGTCTTCAGGTTCACCAGCGGCGTTCCGTCCGACAACACGTAGAGATCCGCTTCGGACTTGCCGTCCTTCCCCATGGCCATGATGCCAGCCCATTGCGCGGAGTTCTTCACCGAGACCGCCGGCTGTCCTCGACCGCGGGTGAGTCCGAGCATCGGCACGTCCTCGTCGGTGACCTTGAGGAACGCATCAGCCACCAGCTCCGATCCGCGCAGCAACAGCGACGGCTCGCCGGTTGCGCTCAATCCCAGATACAAACGAACCCGGGATGCATCGTCCCAGATCTGCACGCCGCGGCTCTGCTTCTCACCCTTCGCCAACCCCTTGGGGCGGGCCTCGTGCACAGGCCAGGGGCAAGGGGACGGTGGGCAACCCCAGGTGCCTCAACACCTCCTTGACGCCGGGGCCTTTGAGCACCGCCACTACCCTCCGGCGCCCGCCGCAGCCACGACAGGTGAAGACGTCGAAGTCGAAACTGCGCTTCACCAGTGTCGCCTGAATCCAACCGCGCTGCGCGCTGCTTCCTCCTCACCTCCGCAGCGCCAGCAGGCGCCTCAACGGTCTCCCAGTTCGAGGCCTGTATCGGCTACAAGGCGTGCAGTTCGATTGCGAACACGTTCTGCTCGCCCGTGGGCGCGACGACGCATTGCTGCGCCAGCAACGGCACCACCAGCGACCTCATCTGCGCACGCACCAGCCCGTCCTCCGCGGCGCGGTGGCTTTGCTACTGAGCCCCTCACCGGTCTGCGCTCGCGCGGCGTGAGTTCCCACGGCTCCGGGGGTTGTCTAGACATTTGTAGCTCGAATACCCTTGGCTGCTTCCTCCCCGAGGGCGAAACGGCGCGGTGCTGCGAGGGCAGCGTCACTCGCGAGCTCCATTGTTCCCGGCTTTGCAAGCAGCGCGTCTGGCAGGAATGAAGCCCTCGCGCGCCCGCGCACCGGGCTGTGCGCGCTCGGGCTGCTGCCTACCCCGTTGCGCGGACTGCGAAGCCTCCCCGCTCCGAAGGAGGCCACCCGTCCACTCCACGTGCCGAGCTGACAGGTGCGTCGCCGCGAAGGGCGCTATCAGCTCAGCCCATCAGCTGAGGCGACATCTTCCCTGACACGGGGCGCGGCCTTCGCCGTCAGTCGCAATAGTCTCCGCTCTGGTCGGTGGCTTCGCGGGGCCGTCCACAGCCTGGAGCGCTGTCATGAAACGAGTCTGGGTATCTTGCCGAGCGAGCGCACCGGGTCGGCTCACAAGGGTCATCTCGTGACGGCACTCGGCCTGAACACCGTGCCGTAACACCCGATGATCGACGAATCGAGCAGGACCTCGCGGTCCGTCTCGACGCAACGAACCCAGAGTCTCCAGCCTGCGCCCGAGGCGGCCTGCGCGCGATGCAGAGAGAGCCCGTCGGTGCGCACGATCGAGGACGCCGGTTGCGCCACGATGGGCGGCGAGAGCGCGCGAATGTGAGCGTCCAGGCCGTCGAAGTTGGGAATGAGCTCGGGCAGCGTCATCGTGACGGGCGAGGTCGCGAAGAGGGTCGCGCAGTGCTCGGAGGATTGATAGGCGAGATACCGAGGCGGGACCACGCCGCTCGCGAGCCTCGCCTTCATGTCGTGCAGAAGGTTGTGGCCGAGCGCTTCGACCGCGGGACCTCGGGCCACGATGCTCCCATCCACGTGCCAGTGCTGGCTGTCGACAGGCACGTCACCCGGCTCGAAATATTGGATCTTCGAGTCGACGTAGACGAAGCGCTTGTCGCCGATGAGCAGTTCCTTCATCGCTTCGAGCACGCGCCGGGTCAGCGGTCCCGCCACCTCGAGGGCCTCCTCGAGGGGACACCAGCAGAGCGTGACACCATCGCCGCGGACCTCGTCCTGCGTCGGGACCGGCAGGACGCGCTCGACGGTGTAGAGGTTCGGGAAGGTGGCTTCGAACTCTGCGATCGGGCGCGACCCGTCGAGCGGATACGCGTCGAGCGTGGTGGGTCGCATCTCCTCGACGACGACCGGCTGCGGTGCGCTCGCGGCTCGGGCCGCTCGTTTGCGGGTCGACCCGTGGTAGGCGCCTTCGCCGGTGAACGGGGCGATCTGCTGCGAGTCGAGAGTGTGTTCTTGTCGAAGGTGTTTGAGGTTCATACGAAGTCGAACATGGCTTGGAAGTATTGCAGTTTGGCCTTGGGGTCCTGCGACAGCCGGATCACCTCGGGCACCCGCTCGAGAAGATACTCGGAGGTGTCTCCCGTCGGCTTCGAGCTCAGATATCGCTGCGGGAGCCCGTAGAACGTGTTGTAGGCCACGTTGGAGATCGGCTCGCCGGTCTTCCGGTCGAAGATCGCGGGCAAGCGGGTCCAGTCGTGCTCGATGAAGAAGCTCTCAGCGCCCCACCGCAGGCGGAAGCCGAGCTTCTCCATGCGCGGGAGCCAGGGCGGGTCGCCGATCTGCCAGAAGCCCCTACCGCACAGCAGGTGCTGCGAGTGCTCGACGGCACGCTGGTGCTTGTCGAGGTGGTCGCGAGCGTACTTCTCCACGATCTTGTCGAGCAGGAACTGGGCGAGCTTGCGCCCGCGCTCCTCCTTGCAGACGACGAAGTTCGCGATGTGGTGGTAGCCCTTCGGTTTGAAGCGACGGATCTCGGGGAAGGCGAACCTTTCGAACCACCTGTGCGCGGGATCGTCGCCATCGGGCTGGTCGAAGTCGACGGTTTCGCGGATCGTCGAGTGCCTCAGATTGTTGTAACGGCCGGTGAAGAAGAACACCGTGTCCTTGCTCCGTCCGACGAGGATGGTCGCGAGGAGCTCGCTTCGATCGTGACTCACGCGCCGCGACAGCACGAACCGATGGCCCGTGACGCCCCAGATATGCGCGACGCCGTATGGCGAGATGATCTCGAGTTGCACGCGCCTGACGACCGCCGCGGGCAATTGGCCTTCGCGGTCGTTGCGCGCGTCCTCGAGTGAGCGGCTGAGCAGCGAGGAGACTGCGCGCGCGATTTCGGGAACGGCGCTCGAGACGATGCCGAGCTCCATGTCATCGTCGAGGAGCACATGATTGGGCGCCGAGGGATTGTGGGACCCGTCGTAGCGGACGTAGGCGCGGCGAAGGACGGAGGTCGGTATGAACCGGTCCTCGGGATTCAGGTTGACGTACTTTTCGAGTTCCCTGCCCGCCATCCTGCCGTCGCGGCACTTCGAGATGGCGTCGATGATCTTCTTCTCCAGAACCGCATCGCGGCGGCCCTCGAGCGAAGTCTTCCGCGAGTCGCCCGGGTTGCCGAAGGTCGTCCCGAGTCGCGTGACCAGGCTCGGATCCGCTCCTGCCGCCTGCAAGCTGTCGACGATCTCCCTGTTGCCCCGGCGCCGCGCGAGGATGAGCGCGGAGTACCCGTCGTTGTTCTGGACGTCGAGCTTCGCGCCCACCTTGATCAAGACGCTGGCGAGCTCCGCGCGATTCTCGCAGGCGGCCCGGAGCAACGCCGTGTTGCCATCGGTGTTCCGCGCGTTCAGGTCGGCACCGGCCTCGATCAAGGTCAGCGCGATGTCGTGATACCCCTCGCTCACGGCCCAGATCAGAGGCGTCTCGTCGCGTTCTTGGAGCCGCGACTCCAGCCCAGAGGGCTCGTGCAGCTTCTCGAAAACCTCGGTGAGCTTGTCTGGCTTGGTCATTGTCGATGCCGACGTGGGTCTGCCTGAGAGCGCACTCCGTGCGTGTCGATCCGGAGTGTGCACTCCATCGTTCCGCCTGCCAAGCGAGCCGGCGTCGCTGTGCGTGCAACACGGCGGAGGACCCAACCGTGTTCCGGAAATGGAGCGTGGCTCAACTCCTCACTGCAGTACGAGCGCGACCGTGTGGGTCGTGCAGTCGGGCTTGGCCGAGCAAGATATGAGAAATAAAATCATCTCCAGTGGCGGCTCGGGGGTGACAGCCTCCCCTACGGCGCCTGGCGACCATGAAACCTTCCGCATCTGGAAGATGGCCGGCACGGGCCTCCTCACCATCGGCACCGGAGACACCGTGGCCCTGGCGACGCTCGATTTCGGCAACCCCCGCTACGTGGTGGCCGAGGACGGCGGCGGCGGCCCGGTGAACGCCAACCGCACCTCCGTGGATGCCTGGGAGCAGTTCATCATCACTTTCGAGTGAGGGACGACCTGGGGTAGGGCCCAGGAGCTCCGTGCGAAGGCAGACACGCGGCTGGGAGGGCGTGGTCGCGGGAAATACCGTGGCCACGCCCAGGTCCTCGTAGCCGGGTTGCCCCTTCGCCGGCGCCAGCGCACCGGCGCCCGCGCGTCCTGAGCGGCACCGAGGACGTTGCCGATGACCCCTTGAATCCACCCAACCTGCGCCGACGGCACGAGGCTTCAACTCCCCCACCGCGCCGGCTTCACCATCACGCTCCAGGCCCGCTACCAGTCCACGGGCCACCTTGGGTCAGTCGAGCCACTTTCCCGTCGGAGCGAGCTTCACGACCGCGGCCTCGATCTCGCCATCGAGGTCGCTGCGCAGCTGATTGCGATCGGCGTCCACCGTGGAGGTCGTGGTCGTCTTCGTGACCGTGGTGCGGTTGCGGCCGCCCACCCGTTGCGTGCTCACGCTCGTCGTGGTGTTGCGCACCTGGTCGCGGCGGCCTTCGCTGGTGAACGAGTGCTCTCTTCGTCACGCTCAATCTCCTGCTTGCTGCGCCCCGGGACCGGCGGGATGTCGGACGAGCAAGACGACCGCTCTGGCGCGCGACCTGGAAGCTCCGCGTCCCAGGACGCACGGTTCATGCGCCAACGATAGCCAGACCCGCTCCGGCGAGCAGGCGCATCAGCGTCCAGAGGCGGTCGTCGGCGAAGCGCAGTCTCGGCGCGGTCAGGGCGTCCGGGCTCACCGCCTGACCCAGGCGTTCGCCCAACCCTGGCAGTTCGAAAACACGGTACGGACCTGCGCTCCCTGGTCTGTTCCTGCGCTCGAAAGGGCCCCCTTCATCACATCTCGGGTGTCCACGGAACTGGGGCAGACTCAGGTCCAGGTTGCCCTGCTCGACCAGGCGGGCGGCGTGGGCGAGGCCGGGGAGCACCTCGTGGCAATACCAGCGCGCGCTGGTCACTCGGGCCGCACCTGGCGCAAGGGGCTCGTCACCCGCGGCCTCGGCCGCAAGGAAATGATGCTCCAATCATGACCCAACCATGATGCTCCGGCCGGACAGCCGGGCCTTCATCTCCGTCATTCCCTGACGCCGGAAGTCCGGAGGAAGTCCGCTCTTGTCCGTTCGATTGTCATTCCTCGTCACCCTGGCCGCACTCACCCTGCTCGCGCTCCACGGCTGCGGATCCGCTCCGTCAGCCGCTGGCCCCACCCACTCGCGGGCGGCGGGTATGGCGCCCGCCACCGGCCCGGTGACCCTCGTGACAGACCTGAACCCGGCGCCGCTGGGACGCCAGCTCTCCCTCGCGGCCCCGTTCGTCCGCATGGGGGACGCCGTCTATTTCTCTGCGACGGGGGTGGGCGTGGGCCAGGAGCTGTGGCGCACGGATGGCACCCCCGAGGGCACCACCCTCGTGCGCGACATCCTCCCGGGGCCCTGGAGCTCCAACCCGTCCCTGCTCACGGTGTGGAGGGACAGGCTGTACTTCGTGGTCTCCCTACCGTGGGGTGGCATCACGCTCTACGTCAGTGACGGCACGGCCGCTGGCACGCTCCCGCACGCGGTCATCATTCCCGAAGGCCAGGGGGTGACGAGGTTCGTGGACTCCGTCTTCCCCACGCACAACGGGCCGTGCCTGTCGCTGGTGTCACATGGCTTCGGAGGCGCGGACGCGCTTCTCTGCGCGAGACAGACGCCCCAGGAGCTGGTGCGCATCCCGGGCGCCTGGGAACAGCTGACCGACAGCTTCAGCTCCCCGTTCAGCGTGTTGGACGGGGTGGCATACTTCGACGTGGGCCTGTCGCACGAGGGCTGGCGGACGGACGGCACTCCCGAGGGCACGTCCCGCTTCTTCGTGGAGCTGCTGCCGGGGCTGTCGAGCGGAGCCCACTCGCTGACGTCCTTCCAGGGGACGCAGTACTTCCGGGGCGGCGATGCGGCCGAGGACCGCGCCAGCCTCTGGCGCACGGATGGCACACCCGGCGGCACCGTCCGGGTGAAACAGCTCGCCGGGCAGGCCACCTGTGCCTGCGGGCTGTTCCCCGTGGGCGGCACGCTCTGGATGCCGCACCACACCCCGGAGACGGGCGTGGAGCTGTGGAAGTCGGACGGCACGGCCGAGGGCACCGTGTTCGTGAAGGACCTCGTCCCCGGCACGGCCAGCTCGAGTCCCTCCGGCTTCGTGCGGCTCGGAGAGAGCACGCTCTTCTGGGCGGGCTCGCCCGAGGGCTTCGGCGTCTGGCGCACGGACGGCACCGCCACCGGCACCGTGTTCGTGAAGGCGACGCCAACGCCCCAGGGCGGCCAGGTGGTCGGCGGCGTGTTCTTCTTCCAGCACCTGACGTCCAGCCTCGAGCAGGAGCTCTGGCGGACGGATGGCACGGTCGAGGGCACCCGGTTGGTGCGACGCCTGGATTTCGGCGACGACTTCGAGACGGGCCCCTACCTGCCGAGCGTCACAGAGGTGAATGGGACGCTCGTCTTCCGGGGCAGGGACGCCGAGGACCGCTTCGGACCCTGGCGGAGTGACGGCACGGAGGAAGGCACCCTGCCGCTCGTGGATGCGCACGGAACGAACAGCTCGGCGCCGAGGAACCTCGCCGTCATCGGCTCGCGCCTCTACTTTCTCGGGCTCGGGCCGGGGACGAAGTACGGGGTGTGGACCACGGACGGCACGGCCGAGGGAACCGTGGCGCTGCATCCCGAGGTCTCCCGCTTCGTCCCGCTGCCCGTCTTCGGTGGCACGCAGGGACGGGTGTTCTTCCGGCCACTGGATGCCACCGTGGGCCAGGAGCTATGGGTCACCGACGGGACGGCCGGGGGGACGCGGCTGGTGAAGGACATCGTGCCGGGCGTGGGGAGCTCATGGCCGGAGCCGCTCGCCTTCACGGGGGGCGCGCTCTACTTCGGGGCCAAGGAGAAGGGGGCCAACGTGGGCGAGCTGTGGCGCACGGACGGCACCCCCGAGAACACGTGGCCGGTGCGGACGCTCCTGCCCGGGGGCTTGGGCGCGGCGTGGCCTCCCGCGCTGGCGGTGGGGAACACGGTGTACTTCCAGGCCACCACCGCGGACGCGGGCCAGGAGCCGTGGCTCACGGATGGAACGCCCGAGGGGACGCGCATGCTGGGCGACCTGGCACCGGGGACCGCGTCGAGCGGCGCGTGGCCCCTGGCCACCGTGGGGGACACGCTCTACCTCTTCGACGGGAGCCGGCTGTGGAAGTCGGACGGCACACCCGCGGGCACCCTCGTCGTGAAGGACGTCGGCCGGGGCACGGCGATGAAGCCGGTGGTGGTGGGCTCCACGCTCTACTTCCTCGTGGGGGGCTCCGTGACGTACGGAGTCCCTGCGTCGGGCTACCTCTGGAAGACGGATGGCACGCCCGAGGGCACGTTGCAGGTGCACTCCACGCTGCGGGTGGAGCAACCCACGGCGATGGGGGGCGTGCTGTACTTCTTCGAGGAAGAGCCCCTGGACACCCAGGCCCTGTGGCGCACGGATGGCACGGAGGCGGGGACGTGGCGGGTGAAGGAGCTGCCGCGCATCTGGTGGCTCGAGGGCTCGTCCCTGTCGGAGATGCTGGCCGTGGAGCCCGAGGGACGGCTCATCTTCGCGGCGGCGGACGCGTCCGGCGTGGAGCCCTGGGTGTCCGACGGCACGCCCGAAGGCACCCGGCCCATTCAGGACCTGTACCCGGGCACGCCGGGCTCCACGCCCCACGGCTTCTCGCGACTGGGAGACCACGTGTATTTCGGGGCCGACAACGGGACCCTCGGCTTCGAGCTGTGGAAGGTGCCGGTCTCCGCGCTGATGGCCCCGGGGCCTGACGGCACCGAGGCCGATGCGGGTACGGCGGTTGATGCGGGCACGACCGACGACGCCGGAGTCGCCGATGATGCGGGTTCGATGGCTGACGCGGGCACGACCGACGACGCGGGCACGGCCGACGCCGGAGCCACCGACGCGGGCACGCCGCCCCCGGACCCCGACGCATCGGAGAGTGGCTGCGGCTGCGGTGCGACGAGCGTGGGCCCACCGTGGCTGATGCTGGTGTTCAGCGCGTGGATGGGGCGCCGTCGCCGGGCCTGAGGCCAGTGGAGCGGGCCGGAAGGAACGTTCCTTCCGGCACCCGCACCGTCAGAACCGGTCCTGCCCGGACGGCACTTCGGGAAGCGGCGCCACGGCGGACAGCACGCCGTGCTCGGGCATCGGCGGGTGCAGGGGCAGCACCACCGTGAAGCGCGAGCCCCGGCCGAACTCGCTCTCCACGGACACGCGCCCGCCGTGTCCCTCCACCAGGCTCTTCACGATGGCCAGCCCCAGCCCCGCGCCGCCGTGCTCGCGCGTGGAGCTGCCGTCCACCTGGTAGAAGCTCTGGAAGATGTTCTCGAACTGGTCCGGACGGATGCCCACGCCCGTGTCCTCCACGCAGATGCGGTAGCCCTGCGCGCCCAGCTCCGCCTGCGCGCCCGCCTCGGACAGCACCACCGACACCCGGCCCCCGGACGAGGTGAACTTCACCGCGTTGGCCAACAGGTTCACCACCACCTGCCGCAGCTTGTCCGCGTCCGCCGCCAGCCGGGGCTGCGCCGAGTGCGGCAGCCGCACCTCCAGCTCCACGCCCTTGCGCTGCGCCTGCGGCGCCACGCTCGACACCGCCGTCTGGATGACGCCGGTCAGGTCCACCGGAGCAATCGCCAGCCGCAGCTTGCCCGCCTCGATCTGGCTCAGGTCCAGGATGGACGAGATGAGGTTGAGCAGCGACTCGCCCTTCTCCACAATCGTCCGCACGTACAAGAGCTGCTCCGGGTTGAGCACCCCGGCCAGCCCCTCGGCCAGCATCTCCGAGTAGCCGATGATGGACGCCAGCGGCGTGCGCAGCTCGTGGCTCACCGTGCCCAGGAAGGTGGACTTCAGCCGGTCCAGCTCCTTCAGCCGCGTGTTGGCCTGCGCGAGCCGCGCGTTGTGCGCCTCCAGCTCGCGGTGCGTGTCCAGCATCGCTTCGATGTGCAGCTGCGTCGTCAGGTAGGCCCGCTGCCCGCTGGCCACCAGGGCGCCCAGCACCTGTCCGAAGTGCGTCAGCACCTGCGCCGCCGTGCGCTCGGGCGCCCGGCGCACCTTGCCCACCAGCTCGTGCGCCCGCGCCAGGTCCACCCCGGCGATGTCCGTGAGCGTGGGCGGGAAGTCGCGCAGCTCCTCCGGCGAGAAGGGCCCCAGGATGACCCGGCCCAGCGGGTCTCCCTCCCAGCGCACCGGCATCACCAGGTAGCGCAGGCCGGTGAAGCACGGCAGCGCGACGATGCCCGCCTCCTCCACGCCCTCGCCCACCGCGGGCCGGGCCCCGTGCACCGGCGCCACCGGGCCGTCCTTCACCCGGGCCACCGTGGCCGTGCAGCGCGCGCGCCCGTCCGGGAAGGTGAAGACGTAGGAGCAGAAGTCCCCGTGCCCCACCTTCACGTCCGCCAGCTTGGTGCCCCGCGTGTCCAGCACCTTGATGCCCACGCGGTACAGCTCGCTGAAGCTCTTCACCACCTCGGTGAAGGAGGGCAAATCCAGCATGTCCGCCAGCGACAGCCGCCGCTGGAGCACCGACTCGCGGCGCTGGGAGCCCTCGGGCGGCCCGCTCGTGGCGCTCATCGCGCGCCCCCGCTGCCGCTGCGCTCACCGCCGGTCGGCTGCCCATAGCGGGCCTCCAGCTCCGTGCCCGTGACGTCCATCCTCCGGAAGATCTGCCCCAGGAATTCCTCCTCCGTCAGCGCCAGGTTGCGCGCCAGGTGGGCGCGCGCGTCCAGCCGCCGGTAGGCCGCCTGGGCCACCGCGTGGAAGGTCTCCAGCACGCCTTCGCCCTTGAGCGCCACGGCCCCCACCACCGCCTCGCGGCCCCGCTTGCGCGCCACGTCCATCTCCGCTTCCGACCGGGCGTCCGGCAGGTCCCTCTTGTTGAACTGGATGACCACCGGCACCTGGTCCACGTCCAGGCCGTTCTCCTTCATGTTTTCCTGCAGGTTGCGCCAGTAGGCATTGTTGTCCGCGGTGGCGCTGCGCCGGCTGTCGGCGATGAAGGCGACCGCGTCGGCGCCCTGGAGCACGATGCGGCGCGTCGCGTTGTGGATGACCTGGCCGGGCACCGTGAAGAGCTTCACCTTCACCTTGAAGCCGGAGGAGGTGGAGAAGAAGACGGGCAGCAGGTCGAAGAAGAGCGTGCGGTCGTCGTGGGTCTCCACGGTGAGCAGGCGACCTCGCACTTCCGCGGACGCCCGGGCATGCAGATGGCGCAGGTTCGTCGTCTTCCCGCTCAGCCCGGGCCCGTAGTAGACGATCTTGAGCGTCAGCTCTCGCTGGGCGTGATTGAGTTGCAAGGGGGGAGCTCGGGCTGACCGTTTCGTGTGAGGAGGTAGACCTCTGGCACACGACGCCCGTTTTTATAGTGGGAAGCGGCCCGGCGCGGAAGGCCGGTCGGGTTCCGGGCGTGGAAGCGGGGCTCATTCGAGGAATGGGCCGGGCGCATGGAAGGTTTGGCGAGGTCCGGCTCCTCACACTTGGGGAAGGCAGTCTCCTCACGTGAGAGGACAATGTGCGCGGAATCACCGCGTGCACGGGTGCCGGGGGAGCGGTTAGGATCGCAGCGCGACGGAGGAGCAAGGCGATGACGATGAAGCAGGTGGACCCGGGCGTGGAGATGGCCCCAGCGCCGGTGCTGGATGTGGCGGGCCTGCCGAACGACCTGATGACGGCGGTGAAGTTCTCCTTGCCCACCGACGAGGACATGACCCAGGTGGCGGCGCTGCGCGCTGGCTCCGAGCCCTGGAAGAGCCGGGGTGAGACGCAGGAGGACAGCCTCAAGGCCCTCACCCAGCTCAAGCCCTACGTCCACGTGGCGAAGGTGCAGAACCAGCTGGTCGGCTACGTGACGGTGGAGCGGGACGGCCCGGTGCCGGGCGCGGCATACCTGCGCAACATCGTGGTGAAGCCCGAGGTGCGCCGCAAGGGCCTGGGCAAGGTGCTGCTGGAGCAGGCGCTCAAGGCGGCCCGCGACATGTACCGGAAGACCATCGCCCTCCGGGTGGACCCGTCCAACTCGGCCGCGGTGAGCTTCTACCGGAAGGAAGGCTTCACCACCGTGGCCACGGTGGTTTCCAAGAAGTCCGGCAAGCTCCGGCTCCTGATGTCCCGAGAGCTGTAGTCACCCTGTAGCTCCCGGGCGGGAGGTCGCTCCTCCCGCCCCCCGCTCCGCGCGGGCCCCTTTTCGGCCCCGGAGCACGCTTCACTCCCTTTCATCGGAAGGTTTGTTTCCGGTCCCGCTGGACTGGCGGCGGCGCGTGCGCCAGGGCGCCAGCCTGCCCGGACTGCGGGTGTGGGCGCGGATGCCCGGGCCGCCGGTACCGGGCGTGAGGAGACGGACGACCCGGGGGTGAACCGCTTTCGGCGGATTGTCGACTATCCTGCGGCCCCCGCCGCCCCGCGCCCGTCGCGGTCTGAACCGACACCGCATGAAACCCCTCGCAGAGCTGTTGCGGCACCTATCGCGTCCCGGAGTCACGGAGCTGACCCTGGCGACCGGCCGCCCGCCGATGATCCGTGGAAGCAACGGCTACGAGCCGGTGGACCCCGCGGCCGTGACGACGGAAGACGTCACCCGCGCGCTGCAGGCCATGGTGGGCCTGGCCCGCGCCTCCAGTGTGGCGGAGACGCCGGTGCAGTGGTCCGTCAACGCCAACGGGCTCGGCGCGCTCTCCATCGCCGCCATGCGGAGGGGGGACCTCCTCCACCTGCGGCTGTCCCGGGTGACGGACGCCGCGCCCGCCGCCGCGCAGCCCGCCGCTGCGCCAGCGCCAGCCGCCGCGCCAGCGCCCGTCGCCGCGCGCGCGCCCGTCCCTCCGGCGGCGGCACCCGCGCCCGCGGCCCCCAGTGCCCCCGCCGCCCGGCCGGCTCCGGCGGCAGCGCCAGCCCCGGTAACGACGGCAGCGCCGGCCCGCGCCATGCCCCGCGCGTCGAGCGGCGTGTGGCGCGAGCTGGCCGGGCTGCTCGAGGAGGCCCGAAGCCAGCGCGCCAGCGATGTCCACGTGGTGGCGGACCGCCCTCCCCTCTTCCGACTCTCCGGCGAGCTGCTGCCGCAGGGTGGAGTGCTGGACGCGGAGCGCGTGGAGGAGCTGCTGCTCCCGGTGGTGCCGCAGCGGCTGCGCGCGGTGCTGGAGCGCGAGGGCAGCTGTGACTTCTCGCTGGAGTCGCCGGAGATGGGGCGCTTCCGCGTCAACGTGGGCCGGCAGCGCACGGGGCTCAAGGGCACCTTCCGCGTGATTCCCCGCGACATCCCCACGCTGGAGTCGCTCGGCCTGCCGGCGGCGGACATCGCCAAGGCGGTGCACCACCACCAGGGCCTCATCGTCATCACCGGCCCGTCCGGCCACGGCAAGACGAGCACGCTGACGGCGCTGGTGGACATCATCAACCGCGAGACGACGCACCACGTGCTCACCGTGGAGGACCCGGTGGAGTTCGTCCACCCGCGCAAGAAGGCGCTCATCAGCCAGCGTGAGGTGGGCTCGCACACGAAGACGTTCGCCAGCGCGCTCAAGGGCAGCCTCCGCGAGGACCCGGACGTCATCGTGGTGGGCGAGCTGCGCGACACGGAGACGGTGCGCATGGCGCTGGCGGCCAGCGAGACGGGCCACCTGCTCATCAGCACCATGAACACGCCGAGCGCGGCGAAGACCATCGACCGGCTCATCGACCTCTTCCCTCCGGCGGACCAGCAGCAGGTGCGCCTGTCTTTGTCGAGCGGCCTGCGCCTCATCGTCAGCCAGCGGCTGATGGCGGGCGCGGACGGCAAGGGCATGGTGGCCGCGGCGGAGGTACTGCCGGGCTCGGTCGCGCTGGGCAACCTCATCCGCGACAACAAGACGTTCCAGATTCCGTCGCTGCAGCAGCGCGGCAAGAGCCTGGGCATCGTCCGCTTCGAGGACTCGCTGGCGGACCTGGTGCGCTCCGGCAAGGTGAAGCTGGAGGTGGCGAAGGGCTTCGCGGACAACCCGGACGAGCTGGAGGCCGTCGTCACCGGCAAGCGCCAGGGCACCGTGGCGGCGCCGGAGACGTCGCAGGACAGCGCGCGGCTGCTCAGCAAGATGGGCTCGCTGATGGGCAGGAAGGGCTCCTGAGATGAACGCCACCCCCCGAATCGCCTCCTTGTTCGACTCGCTGCTGGAGCAGAAGGGCAGTGACCTGCACATGAGCGTGGGCTACCCGCCCCTGGGCCGCATCCGCGGCGAGCTGGTGCCGCTGCGCGAGGCGCCGCTCACCGTGCCGGAGATGGAGGCGCTGCTCTTCGAGCTCATCAACCCGGAGCAGAAGCGGCAGATTACCGAGGACCTGGACCTGGACTTCGCCTACGGCTACGGCACCAAGGCCCGCTTCCGCGCCAACTACTTCTACAAGTTCACCGGCCTGGGCGCGGTGTTCCGCACCATTCCCAGCAAGGTGCTGTCGCTGGAGGATTTGAAGACGCCGGAGGTGGTGCGCAAGCTGGCGGACCGGCGCAGCGGGCTGGTGCTGGTGACGGGCCCCACGGGCAGCGGCAAGTCCACGACGCTGGCGGGGATGATCAACTACATCAACCACACGCGCCCGGCGCACGTCCTCACCATCGAGGACCCGGTGGAGTTCGTCCACGAGTCGCAGAAGGCGCAGGTGACGCACCGGGAGGTGGGCCCGCACGCGTCCAGCTTCGCCACGGCCATCCGCTCGGCGGGCCGCGAGGACCCGAACGTCATCCTCATCGGCGAGCTTCGCACCAACGAGACGATGAAGCTGGCGCTGCAGCTGGCGAGCTTCGGCGTGTTGGTGTTCGCGACGGTGCACACCAACAGCGCGCCGGCCACCATCGACCGCATCATCAACGCCTTCCCGGCCGAGGAGCAGGGGCAGGTGCGAGGCATGTTGGCGGAGAGCCTGGCGGGCATCGTCGCGCAGCAGCTCATCAAGACGGCGGACGGCAAGGGCCGCGTGGCGGCGCTGGAAATCCTGGTGGGCGGCAGCGCCATTGCCTCGATGATTCGCGAGGGCAAGGTGTTCCAGATTGCGTCCAAGATGCAGGCCGGCCAGGGCCAGGGCATGCAGACGCTGGACATGCACCTGGAGCGGCTGGTGAAGGACAGCGTGATTACGCCCGAGGCCGCGCTGGAGAAGGCGCAGGACAAGGAGAACCTCGCCAAGGTCATCTCCCGGCTGAAGCCCGAGTGGGAAGTGCCGGAGGCGCTGAAGTCGATTTGAGCGCCCGGCGCTGACGGGGCTACACCTCGGTGAATTGCGCGCCTGTCACCCGGGCGCGCTCCAGCGCCTGCTTGATGTCCTCGGAGACGATGAGGGCAAGGTTCCACCCCCGAGTACGGAACACCTTGGCATCCCCCACCTTCGTCGGGTCGATGCGCAGTTCGGAGACGGACTTGTAGTCGCCGACCCGCTCGGGCTGCCCGTGCTCCGGCAGCCAGAAACGCACCTCCTCGGACGCCGCGTCGTCGATGCAGCGGATGAGCTTCGTGGCCACCATGATGAGGTACTGGTCCGGCTGCCCCTGGACGTCCACCGGGATGAGCTGCACGTCGTCGGGAGCCAGCTCCGCGAAGAGGGACGCCACCCGGACGTGGACGATGGGAGCCATGCCGAGGCCCGCAGTGCAGTACTCCAGACGCTTTCCAGGTTCATCAACAGGGATGGTCAGGCGTCCGCTGACGTGGACGGGCCGCCCCGCCCTGAAGACATACGGGTCATCCACTTCCCGCCCTCGTTCATCCAGGGGGTCTCCCAGGTCCCAGTTCCCGACCTGCATGTCCTCTTTGAGCCGGAAGTAACGCTTCGTCGGCATGATGGATGTCCTCTCTACCTCACTTGCTCCGCGTCACCAGCTTGTTGAGCTTCGTTCCCTTCGTGGCAACCTCCTTCGCAAGCTGCTTGAGCTCGGCCGTGAGCATCTCCCGACACGCCACCACGGTGCGGCACGTAGCCGTAGCGTCGTTGAGTCTTTCGAAGACTTCTTCGTGGTACCTCTGCGGATGTGGGCCCTTGTGGCCTGGGACATCCACGATGTTCTCGGGGTCCCTCAGCTCCATCCCGGCCTTCCTGAAGAGCCTTCTGAACTCCGGCGTCCACGGCCCTCCCCGCGCGGTGGAAATCTCGTTCTTGTCCGTGGCGAGGTGATGACGTCGGCTCCTCCTCGGGCCTCCGCTGCTAGAGCCCCGCTCCGCCATGGCCAGCGCATTGGGCGCGAGCGCGATGGTGAAGCCCTCGGCCGTCATCGCCACCGACTGCACGCTGCCCACCGCCACGTACTGGAAGCCCGCCTGCGACTCCACGGCGAGCGCCGCCTGTGCGGAGCCGGGCAGCCCCGCCGACCTCGCCGCCAGCCCCGCTGTGTTGCCGATGGCGGCCGTGGCCAGCATGACGAAGATGCGTGCCGCGTTCTCGCCAAGGACTTCGCCGTACGCCTCGCCCGCCTCGCTGAGCTGCTCGAACGTCGTGGCCCCATCTACCTCGCGTACCAGCGTCAGCCACCCGTCGATGAGGCGCCACACCGTGTCCACGCCCAGGTAGGCAATGGCCAAGGCTGTCAGTGTGGCGGCCACGCCCTTGCTCACCGGCTCGGGTAGCGACCACAGCAGCAGGTACATCGTCACCGAGGCGGTGAGCGTGGCGCGCAGGGCATTGGGGTCCGCCATGTCCTCCAGGGCCTCGGCCGTCTCCTCCCATACCGAGTCCATGGCAATGGCCATGGCCAGCGTGTACTTGCCGTCGCTGGCCAGCAGCGGGCCTTCGTCCAACAACCGCAGGCAGTCGCCCGGCTGCGACTTGCGCTGGCACCACTGGCCATAGGCACGCGTCAGCGCCTCGTCCGCGTAGGACTCCAGGAGGCGCGACCCGTCCGTGTCCTCCGGGCCCTCGGGGAGCAACCGCCGGCTGCGACTCTCATAGCGGTACACCCCGCTTCGGGAAGGGACGCCAAAGAGCGCCCGTGCCTCCAGCATCGGATTGCGGAAGGGCCGCACGTCCCGCGCGAGCTGCACCACGGCTTCCTCGAACTCGTCCGCGTCGAGTTCCACCGCCTCCAGCTCCGCCCCCTCCGCCTCACGAGGAGTGACGACGAAGACGTCATCGCCGGTGTTCAGCCGCACGACGCGGGTGGCTGAACATCCAGAGCCGACGAGCACCAGGAGCAGCGAAACAGCCCATCGAAGCGGCATTGGCATCCTCCAGCGCGAGCACCCATGGAGGACGGGCCCTCACGCCAGGAATACCAGTCGAAGCTGACAGGACCACTCCTGCTCAGCGTCCACGGAGGCACCGCTGCGAGCGAAAGTGGCTGCGACACGCCGGGCAGTAGCGAGGGCGCGGGACAGGGTGCAAGCACACCCCTCTGCCGAAGATGAGCGTGCCATTCGGAACCAGGAGAACTTCGCGTATGTGAGCGGACAAGTAGAGTGCGCCGCCGGGAGGAGCACGCACATGAGCGAGACAGGCAAGCTGGCGGTGGGCAGCGTGGGCTGGATGGACCTCACGGTGAAGGACGCCGTGAAGGTGAAGGACTTCTACCGGGACGTGGTGGGCTGGACGGCGAGCGGCCTGGACATGGGCGGGTACGAGGACTTCGTGATGACTCCGCCCGGTAGCGAGTCACCCGCCGGGGGCGTGTGCCACGCGCGGGGCTCCAACGCGGACATGCCGGGCGGGTGGGTGGTCTACATCACCGTGGAGAACCTGGACCGCAGCCTGGAGCGCGTTACCGCGATGGGCGGCAAGGTGCGCGGCCAGGTGCGGTCCGCCGGAGGCATGGGCCGCTTCTGCCTCATCGAGGACCCGTCCGGCGCGGTGTCCGCGCTGTTCGAGGCGGCGAAGAAGGACTGACGCCGGCTCACGAGTCGTGAGAGGCCTTCGGGTCCTTCTCCGACATGTGGCGGTGGATGGCCGTCTTCGCGGCGTCGGGGAGGACGCGGGAGGAGGCGGCCATGACCTTGTTCGTCAGCGCGCCGGCGACGACCTTGTCCTTGCCCGCCATCAGGGCCTCGAAGCCCTCCTTCGCGACCTGCGCCGGGTCGTCCTTCTCCTGCCGGCCCACGCGGGTGTCGTCCATGCCCGCGCGGTGGAAGAAGTTCGTCTCCGTGGGGCCGGGCATCAGCGCGGTGACGGTGATGCCCACGTCCTTCAACTCGTTGCGCAGCGCCTCCGAGAAGGACTGGAGGAAGGCTTTCGACCCGCCGTACACGGCCTCCAGCGGCGCGGGCAGGACGGCGGCGATGGACGAGGTGAAGAGGATGCGCCCCTCGCCCCGCGCCACCATGTCCTTCACCACGCGCTTGGTGAGGTGGACGGCTGACGTGATGTTGAGCTGGATGAGGTTCAGCTCCGCCTTGAGGTCCGTCTCACGCGCGAAGTCGCCGCCCACACCCACGCCCGCGTTGACGGCGAGCACGTCCACCGGGCGCCCCAGCTCCTGCGTCTTCTTGTAGAGCTGCTCCACGCCGTCGTACGTGGCGAGGTCCGCCTGCACGGCCTCCACGCGAGCGCCATTCGTCGACAAGTCGGTGCGGGCCTGATTGATGCCGGTGTCCTCGGCGCAGATGAGCAGGTCGAAGCCGTTCTGGACGAACTGCTTCGCCAGCTCCAGGCCGATGCCACTGGAGGCGCCGGTGACGAGGGCCAGGGGACGGGAGTCGGGAGCGGTCATCTTCTTCGTGGCCATGGGTGCGTCCTTCACGATGGGAAAGGTGGGAGTGCACTCATGGGTGGAGACGGCGCGGAGCATCGGGAAGGCACGTCGGCACGTGAGTGGAGCATGCGGCCGGGCGGGCGGATGGCGGGGTGTCTCGCGAGCCCACCTCCCCGGTTTCGCAACCACGCTTCAGCCCGTCAGACCCGGGTGGTAGACCCGCTGTCATGGACGAGTCGCGGGACGACCAGGGCAGGAAGGCGGCGCGCCCACAGAAGCAGAAGCAGCCCCGGAAGGTGTCGCCGACGTACCTGGAGAACGCCGCGCTGCACTACCTGAAGCGGTACGCGGCCACGCAGAGCCAGCTCCAGCGCGTGTTGATGCGCCGGGTGGACAAGTCCCTCAAGTTCCACGGAGGAGACCGCGCGGAGGCGCTCGGATGGATGGACGCGCTCATGGCGAAGCTCGTCCGCAACGGGCTCCTCAATGACGAGGCCTACGCGCGGATGAAGGCCACGTCCCTGCGCGCCTCCGGCCGCAGCACCCGGATGATTGCCCAGAAGCTCCGGATGAAGGGCGTCTCCTCGGAGCTCGTCGCCCGGAAGGTCGCGGACGCCACGTCCGAGGTCTCCGACGAGGACGCCGCGCGCATCTGGGCGAGGAAGAAGCGCCTGGGCCCCTTCCGGAAGAACGCGCAGACGCGTGAGGAGTACCGGCAGAAAGACCTCGCCTCGCTCGCGAGGGCGGGCTTCCCCTTCGGCATCGCGAAGAAGGTCATCGACTCGGACCCCGCGTAGCCCCCGCGTGGGCGGACCGGAGCCCCGACACCGCAACCGTGAAGAGGGCGCGCCGTCACGGCACGGGATGTCCGAGGAACCGCGCGATGGCGCGGAGCACCTCGTCATCGGACATCAGCGCCACGTGTTCGGCGCGGCTGTCCAGGCGCTCGAACGGCAGGGGCAGCGCGGGCACGGCGCTCGTGGCGAGCACGGCGCCATCCCCATCCGCCTTCGTCTCGTCATCCACGTCCAGCGCGCCGTCCTTCATCCGGAACCCGCTCGTGGTGGGCCGTCCCGTGCCGACGACGACGAGCGTCTGGAAGGGAGGCGGCGGCAGTCCCTCGCGCGGCGCCAGCGCGTCGGCGAGCGCATGGCGGGCCTCCAGCATGCGGGTGAGCTGCTCGCGGTAGGCCGCATCCTCGCGCAGCGCGGCCTCCTCGAAGACGCCCCAGCCCCGCGTCCACCACTGCTCCGGCGCAAAGGCATCCAGGGCAACGGGCGCGCCGGCCCCGTCCACGAAGAAGTCGCCCCGCCAGGGCAGGAGCTGGAAGGAGGACGCGAAGGTGAAGAGGGCCTCGGGGCGGAGCAGCGCCGTGTTCCGTCCGGTGGCGGTGCCTTCGAGCAGGTCGTCGAAGATGCCCGGAGAGCCCCGGAAGGGCGTGCCCACGAACACCACGCGCTGCACGTGCGCGGCACCCGCCCACGGCTGCGTGCCTTGCTCCGAGCCTCCGTGCAGCAGGCAGTGCAGCGCGACCAGCCCGCCCATGCTGTGCACCACGAGGTTCACCTTGCGCCGTCCCCCGCCCTCGGCCACGAGCTGCTCGATGCGCGCGCACAGCTTCCCCGCGCTCTCGCGCACGTCGCGCCGCCAGTCGTAGCCGAACGCGGTGAAGCCCGGGAGCCGCTCGCGGCCGAACTCCATCACCGGGCGATACACGTCGATGGACGCGAGCAGCGGGATGAGCGTGAGCTTCGTCATCGGCCCGTCCGGCACCAGGGGACCGAAGCGGGGAGCGGGGCGCTGTCCCGGAAACGGCAGCGCGAGCGAGCGCTCTCCGCGGGTGACGACATCCCCCGGCGAGAACCACGCGCGCTCGGGCTCCGCGCCCTCCGTGAAGAGGAAGCTGCCCCGGTAGCCGGGCACCAGCAGCGTCACCTCGTCTCCAGTGGGCGGAGCCAGATTCACCCGGGCCACGGAGCAGCCCGTGAGGGCGGTGGCCACCAGGGCCCAGGCGAAGCACCTTCGAAGCAACATCCTCGCGAGCATGGGCGCAGCCTCGGAGGAGCGGAGCCCCCGAGGCAAGCGCCGCGCGGGCGGTCGCACGAAAACACGGCTCGGGCCCCCGCGTCAGGAAGCGAAGCCCCTGGCGTCCTTCGCGGAGAAACGGGGGTCCCTTGGTCCACGGCGACGACAAAGCGTACGAGATGGCCCGGAGCCTGCTGCCCTCCACCGGACGAAAGGCGGCTCGCAAGGCACGCGCGGCCATCAGCCGGAGCACCCGGCACGCCGTCCGTGGCCGCATGACCGGGCTCGAACGCGACCCGGATTTCGCGGACGACTGTCCCGACCTCGACGCGGACTCCACCCGCAAGATGCGCCGCGTCGTGTGGGGGCGCCGTGCGCGGGACAAGGTCAACCCCTTCCAGCGCTGGGCCCGCGCCGTCACCGCGGACCTACCGCGCGATGAGCGCCTGTCGCACGTGCGAGGCGTCCTCCCCGAGGGCCTCATCGGCGAGCACGCGCTGAGCCACCTGAGCTGGGACACGCACTTCGAGAGCACCACGGAGAGGGAGCTTCACGAGGCACGCCAGCGGGCATGGCGGCTCCAGCGGCGGTGGAATGCCTCGGAGCTTGACCGTGGCCTGCTCGCGACGCTCCTGCGCCGGCTGCTGCTGCTGCCCGGAGGCCAGCGGGCCTTCAACGACCACCTCAAGCGCGCCTGCGCCATGACCCAGACCGTCCAGCGCGGACATGACGGACGGCACCACCAGGTGTTGCACGGACGGGGTCCCATCCGGCTGCTGCTGGGCACGCACGACGTGCGGCCCTTCCTCGCCGCGCTCACCCGCCCCACCTGGGGCGCGCCCCCGACGGACGCCCCGCCCATGCTGCCGGAGGCCCGCCAGGCGGCGCATGGCTTCCTGCGTGTATTCCATCAGCAGCGCGGGGACCTCGCCGCCACGCTCGAGGCGCTCCCCGTGCCGCCCAGGCCCCGCCTTCCGTCCCTGTACCGCTGAAGCGGCGCACGCGAGGAGCCTCGCGTCGCTCCGCCTGCCTGCCTGCTCCTCGGGACCCGCGACTCCAGCGCCTCACGCGCTCCGGTGGCACCGGTCGGGCGCTCCCATCATCAGCACACGCTGAAACCGCCGTTCACATTCTCGCCCAGGAGGACCTGTCTATATGAGACGGGGCGCACGGCCGCCCATCACCGGAATGAGGCGCAGCATGAACTTCCAGCCCAACATCCTCCTCATCGACGACGACACGGACCTCCTCGAAATCTACACGTGGGCCCTCGAGGAGCTGGGCTGCGCGGTCACCGTCGCCCATGACGGTCAGGAGGGGCTGGAGCAGGCCCTGGTGTTGCGGCCCGACCTCATCATCACCGACGTGTGCATGCCGCGGATGACCGGGCTGGAGCTGTGTCACCGGCTGCGTGCCGACGAGCGCTTGCGAAACACGCCGCTCATCCTGCACAGCAGCGAGCACGCCATGCTCGCCCCGCGTGGGGAAGTCTTCCTGCACAAGGACGGTGACCTGTCGCGCTTCCTGGGGCAGGTGAGACGCAGCCTCGGCGGAGGAAGGGACGGTCCCACGCTCGCCTCCGTCGCCTGACGTCCCGGGCACCGGAGGCATCACCACGGCAGCCCGGCCCGCGGGGCCTCACTCTGACGGTTGGCCTCCATGCGGGCCTCCACGTCACTGCTTTCGGGAACCCGGTTGCAGTGGATGGCGTCACGCCACCCATGTCCCTCCGCCTCTTCCGGGGACTGGCCCGTGAAGGAGCACCAGCTCGGGCTGTCGTCCGCCAGCGCGCCGTCCGGGGTGAGGAGCCAGACAACGCGATGAGTGGCCTCGGCGATGGCGCGCACCGTCGCGTACGTCGGCGGCTCCGGGGTGGGCTCTCGTCGCAAGGCTGAATCCTCATGACCCGCTCCGAAGCGCGGGCCACGGGCCCCGCCTGTCACGGGAGTTCCACCCGTAACAGGACTACCGGAGTCGTCCAAGCACGGTGCGTTCCAGACGTGCGGGTTCACACAGGTGCCCAGCGCGCATGGGCCACCGTGGCTGGGACGATTCCCGCTGACGTTCGTGGGGCATGCGCCTGTCCCTCGCCATCGCAGTCTTGATATCCGCCGTGTCCTTGTTGGGCTGCGCCACCGCCGCCAGGCCATCCATGCAGCAGGCCCGGGATGCGGCGGAGCTGGAGTGCGACGAACCAGGGGACGACCAGTGCGTCACCCTGCTCTGCCTGGGTGACGCTTGCGGCTTCTACCGCTGTGAGGACCTGCCCGGAGAAGTCGAGCTGGCGCGCTTCCCTCCTTCGCGTCCGCCCGCTGCGGCCGCGGCACCGGGCATGGGCCCGCGGAGGAACTGGGGAGGCGCGCAGAATCTGCCGAAGGGCGCCGTCATGGTGTTTCCCAACTGGAATGGCGCCCCTGACAGGCTCATCCCGCCGTCACGCCAGCTCACGCCCGGACATTGGGAGAAGCACCACATCTTCCCCCAGGCCGAGGAGTTCTCGCTGTGGTTCACTGGGCGAGGCATCAAGATTCACGACTACACCATGCCGATTCCGCGTGCCCTCCACCGGAGGATTCACGGGAACGACGGGCGTGGCGGGCCGTGGAACCAGGCCTGGCGGGACTTCATGAAGACGAACCGCAGAGCCACCCCCGAGGATATCTACAAGCACGCAGGGGAACTCATCCACCGCTTCGAACTCATCGGTGGCCCCGTTCAGCCCTACCATTCCCGTCCGGGAGCGTGAGGTTCGATGAGCAGGTACTTCTTGCTGGACGAGGACCGGGCGGCGGCAGCGAAGCATGGCGGAGTAGTCAACGCGTGGCACAAGCTGGGGCTGCCAGGCGTGAGGTGCCACACCTGCGGCGCCACCTGGACCGATGCGGGCCACGAGTACCCGTGCATTGACCTGTCACAATTGCCAGAGCGCAAGCAGTTCGAGAAGGCCAGGCCCGAGCCCTTCCCCGAGTTCGCGCGCCTGCGCGAGCTGGTGCGCCCCCTGGCACCTCGGGACGCGGAGCTACCACCCGGTACGGGCTTCGGTCCGCTGGTGGGCCGTGCCCATGGGGAGTTTGGCCCCATCTCCTGGGTGGGGGGGCTGAAGCTCCTCGTGCACCGGGACGTGTTGGAGCGCCTCCAGGCATCGGGCGTCCGGGGGCTGCTGGGCTGTCGAACGGAGCTGCGGTTCCGTCAGAAGAACCCGCCGGAGCTGATGGAACTCCAGATTGAGCCCCACGGCCGGCTGCACCCGGACTGCATTCCACCGGATGTTCCTCCACCGTGCGCCACCTGTGGCCGGCACGCCTTCAAATGGCCGGACAACCCCATCCTGGACGCCGCCACCCTGCCCACTGACCTGGACCTCTTCCGCGTGGGCAACTTCGCCACGATGATTGTCGGCACCGAGCGGCTCATGAACGCCGTGCAGCGCCTGGAGCTGGACGGCCTCACCTTCCGTGAGCTGCCCACTCGCTAGACGACACAGAGCGCGCGTCTACTCCCGCGGTCCCCGCCCCGCGCGCGCCGGAGCCGTCAGGCTCGCGAACGCCGCGTTGATGCGCTTCGTCTCCGCCTCGGCCACCTCGCGCAGCTTCGGCCCCAGCCCCGCCACCTTGTCCGGGTGGTACTGCAGGAGCAGCGCGTTGCGGGCCGCGCGCGCCTCCTCGAAGGAAGCCCCCGGCGTCAGCCCCAGCAGCGCGTACGGGTCTTCCACCCGAGCCGGCTCCGGCTCCGGCGCGGCCTTCGCACGAGAGGCCCGCTTCGCCCGGTTCTTCAGCAACCGCTCCATCGCAACCAGCTTCACGCGCGTGAAGATGGCGTCGTTGCGCTCGCGCTGTTTGAGCCGCACATAGCCCTGCTGTGACAGCGCGCTGATGAACAGCGACACGGCCTGCGACGCCAGCGCGTGTGAGTCCAGGTTCAGTGCCGGCTCGCTCCGCCAGCTCAGCTTGCCATCCGCGAAGATGAACACGTCACCGGGCTGAATCGCGTCCCCCGAGACGCGCGTGAGCGCCTCGGGACTGGCCGACGCCAGCTTCACGTCCGGGGACCACGCGAAGATGCGCTCCGCCAGGTCCTGCGGGAAGGCGCTCTCCGTGCCGCCCGTGCCCACCAGGACGACGGACGTGCCCGTGCGCTGCGTGAAGCGACTGAGCTCCGTGGCGGTGCCGAAGAAGGGAACCGAAAGCATGCGCAGGACCGTGGCCGCCAATGCGCTCGCTGAAGCGCCGCGACCATGTAGCGTCCCGCGTTTGAAAAGTCGAGATGGGTCAGGAAGCGCGCACGGGCCCGGCGGAGCACGAAGTCTCCACCGGGCCCGTTGACGAGCTCACTGCATCCGTGTCACGGCTGCTGCTGTTCCGACGGCACCTCGCCCGTGAGCACGCAGATGAGCGCGTCCGGGTCGCACTTGACGGGGAAGATGGGGTTGATGCCCGAGCCGCGCAGCCGCCCCGCGTCGAAGTTCGCGTACGGGTCGCACGCCACCTCGTTGACGCCACCGTCGCTCAGTCCGCACGTCACCACGGGCCAGATGCCCTTGGCGCTGTACTCCGCGGTGCAGCCGTTCTCCGTGTAGCGCAGCTCCGCGGTGAACTGCGTGCCCGGCGTCCCCGGCGAGTTGTAGATGCGCAGGTTGGACCACTCGTACGTGAAGGTCTGCGCCGCCTGGGCGGGCGGGCCGCCGTCCGGCTGCACCCCGCCGTCGGGCAGGCCCGGTGCCGTGGCGGGCACGTCCAGCCGCGAGGGCGTGAGCGTGGGCACGTTGCAGAAGTTGTCCGGCCCCGGCGCCTCGCTGGCGAACGGGCCCACCGAGTACGTCGCATGCGTGGGGTCCGGGTCCGGCCGCGTGGATGCGAAGTCCCGCCCCAGCTTGCCCAACCGGGCGCTGCGCACGGCGACGGAGTCCGGCGCGCTCGGAGTCTCACCGAAGTACTTCTGCAGGCCCACGCGCTCCGGCTTGAGCCGTGCGCACTGCTGGTCCGGATTCTGTCCGGGCTTCAGGGTGTACGTCGCGGCGAAGGAGCCGGTGGAGCCGTCGATGCTCGCGCGCGCCACCACGCACTGCGGCTCCGGCTCGTCCACGCCGCATGCGAATACGGCCACGGCGGCCGTCGCCACGCCCACGCTCAGTCCCATCAGTCGAAGTTTCATGGAAGGTGTCCTCTCTGGGGAGCGGGCTAGAAGCTCAGCTTCGCGCCGAAGCGGATGGACCGCGGCGCCTGGTACGCCGTGGGGCGCTTGAAGTTGGGGTTGATGTCGGACGTGCGGATGCGCGCGAGCTTCGTCCCGTCGGGGAGCACGGTGTACTCCGTGTCCGAGACGGGGACGATGCGGCAGGCGGTGTTGTACGCATCGAGGCACGCCGACAGGTCCGCCGGCTTGCCGTCCTGCTCGATGGCGTACACGCGGTTGAGCGCCAGCGTCTGGTCCACGTTGGTGTACTGCTGGAAGTTGAAGAGGTTGAACACGTCCATGGACACGCTCAGCGTGTAGTCCTTCGACAGCTTCTGGCTGACGCCCACGTGGGTGTCGACGTTGTGCACCCAGGGCAGCCGGCCGGCGCTGCCACGCGGGAGGATGAACGTCTCCGAGCCACTGCGGCGCGGGTGCAGGCCCAGGTAGTTGAGCGGCGTGCCCGAGCGGCTCCGGTAGCCGCCACCCACGTTGAAGCTGGTGGCGTTGGTGAGCACGAACTCGCGCGCGCCGAAGGCCTTGAAGGAATGCGTGCGGTCGCCGGGCAGCGGGCCGTCGCGGTTGGTGGTGAGCGACAGCAGGTCGAAGTCGCGCGTCAGGTTGGGAGACAGCTGCCCGGTGTCCGCGCGGAACAGGCCGGAGTAGTTGCCGCGCAGCTTGGACCACGTGTAGCTGGCCTGGGCCAGCCAGCCGTTGGAGAAGGTCTTCTGGTAGTACAGGTTCACCGCGTCGTAGTGGCGGCGCGCCTCCGGGAAGTCGGACGAGAAGCCCTTGCCCGGGTTGCCCAGGAAGAACGTGTTGCCGTCATCCCGGCTCATGTCCTCGATGACGTCATTGAGGACGCGCCGGGTGTACGCGAGGCCGACGCGGCCCACCATCAAGTCGTACTCCGCACCCGCCATGAACTCGTCCGCGGACTGCGCGCGGATGTTCGGGTCCACCGGCACGCGGTCTCCACCCTGGGCGTCCCAGGTCTGGTTGGGGCCCTCGTTGGCGTTGCCCAGGCGCTGGCGGTTGGCGTCGGTGCAGCCCGTCAGCAGGGACTCGCGGTTGCTCGGGTTGCAGGCCGGCGCGGTGTAGGTGGCGGACAACAGCTGCTGCTGCGGGAAGGACAGGTCCGCCATGTCCAGGGGCACGTTCTCGTAGAAGCGCGCGTAGTTGACGAACAGCTTGGAGCGGCCCTGCTGGGTGAAGTCGTAGATGGCGCCAATGCGCGGCGACCACTGGTTGGGCAGGTGCAGGCCCACCTGGTCATCCAGGCCCCAGATGGTCTGCACGTCGTAGCGCAGGCCCACGTTGACCGTCACCTTGTCCAGCACGGACCAGCTGTCCTGCACGAAGCCGCCCACCGTCAGCGACGTGGACGTGCCCTGCTTGCTGGCGAGGAACACCGGGGTGTCCGGCCCGGACAGGTAGCCGTACTCGTTGAGGCTGAACCAGCAGTTGCCGCTCGTGCACTCCTGCCACGGCGTGCGGCCCGTGCGCGCGCGGTTGAGGGAGAAGCTCGTGCGCTCCGTGTCGAAGCCGGCCTTGAAGATGTGGTGGCCGAGCGCCTGCATCAGGTACGTGCCCAGCACCTTGCCCTGCACGCGGTCCAGCTCCGCCTCGCTGATGGTGTTGGGGCCACCCGTGGAATAGGAGGTGACGGGACAGTTGCGCGACTGCTCGGCGGGCGTGGCACCACAGACGGACGGGTCGGGCAGCGACTCGAACTCGGTGATGGAGTGCGGGGTGCGCGTGCGGCGCCAGGCCAGGTTGGACTGCCCGGCCAGGCCCTGGCTGGAGCCCAGCTCCGAGCCGTCCGACGGCAGGGTGGAGTCGGCCTGGTGGTGCCAGCCCAGCGTGGCGTCCACGAGGAACTTCTTGTCGAAGAACGACGACTGCTGCTTCGCGACGATGTCCATCACGCTGTTGGAGCGCCGCGTGGCGATGGACTCGTAGGTGCCCTGGACGAAGCCGGTGCACGACAGGCCCACGCACACCTCGGGGTCTCCGTCGCGGCTGAAGGAGTACCGGCCGTCGCCACCGGAGGAGCGCGGCGTGCCGAAGACGGACACCGACAGGTTGTGGTCGGAGTTGAAGAGGTACGTCAGCTTGCTCATGTACTGCACGCTGCGCTCGTCCGCGAAGCGGCTGACCTGGCTGCCCTCAATCGGCGTCACCACGCTGAAGCCGGTGGACGGGTCCCTGCGGCGCGCGCCCACGGACGCGCAGCCGTTCGCCGGGTCCACCTCGTCGCAGATTTCCAGCTTGCTGAACTGCCGGTCCACGCGGATGCGGTTGAAGGACGGCGCCACGCCCACGTAGAACCAGAGCTTGTCCTTGACGATGGGGCCTCCCAGGTCGAAGCCGAAGTCACCCTGGTTCCACGGAGTGCCCGTGGCGGAGACGACGCTGCCCTCCTGGCGGATTTCCGTGCCCGCGCGCTGGAAGGCGCCCGGCGCCATGGTGCCGAAGACGGAGCCGTGGAACTCGTTGGAGCCGGACTTGGTGACGACGTTGAGCACGCCGCCGGTGGAGCGGCCGTACTCGGGCATGTAGCCACCGGTGATGACGTTGACCTCCTGGACGAACTCCACCGACAGCGGCGTGCCCAGCGTGCCCACGCCCGGGTCATTCACGGACAGGCCGTCCACCACATACTGGCTCTCCGGCGAGGAGCTGCCGCTCACGCTCACGCCGTAGCGGTCCTCCGTGGCGCCCGGCGCCAGCTCCGCCAGCGACTCGAAGGAGCGCGACGCGGAGCCCTTGGTGCCCGGGCGGATGACGGCGATGTTGCGGATGAAGTCCGCGTCCACGCTCAGGCCCGCGGTGCTGCTGCCCACGTCGATGGTGGGCGGCGTGGCGGTGATGGAAATCTCCTCGCCGAGCGAGCTGGGCAGCAGCTGGACGTTGACGCGCACCGTGCGGTCCAACCGCAGGACGACGTCGCTGCGCACGAAGGGCTCGTAGCCCTCGCGCTCCACGCGCAGGGTGTACGTGCCCGGGGGAAGCTGGGGGAGCCGGTACAGGCCGCTCGCGTCCGAGACGACGGTCCGCTCACCCTGCAGCTTCGGAGACGTGGCCGTCACCACGGCGTCCGCGAGCGACTTCTGGTCCGCCGCGTTGGAGATGGTTCCGGTGATGACCGAGGTGCCCTGGGCAAACGCCCCCGCACCCCATAGCAACATCGCGAGACATAGCCCGCGAGCGAGACCTGCACGTGTAGACAAAGCTGACTCCCCTCCAAGGTAGGGGCCGCACTCTGTCTCGAATCACGAGAAAGCAACAATACTGAAAATAACAGGCATCACCGACACGGGCTCACACGGGAGCGGCGGGCACCTCCACGTCCTGGGGCGCGTGGGCGGGGGTGGACACGGGGCGTGAGCGCCCGGCGAGGAGGTGCTCGGCGAAGCGGTCCGCGAGCGCGGCGATGGTGAGGCTGGGGTTGGGCCCGGTGGGCCCGGGCATGACGGAGCCGTCCGCCACGAAGAGGCCGGGGTGGCCGTAGACCTCGCCATTGGCATCCACGACGCCCTCCTCGGGCGAGTTGCCCATGGGGCAGCCGCCGAGCGGGTGCACGGTGATGACGCGGCTCAAGTAGCCCAGCGGGTTCTGCACCATCTTCCCCTCCAGCGCGTCGGCGATTTCCCGCATGGACTCGCGCACGCGGCGGAAGTACTCGCTGGAGCCCTTCACCCGCCAGTCGATGTCCAGCATCCCGTCGTCCGTCAGGCGCATGTGCCCGTCGGGGATGTCCCGGCCCATGGCGAGCAGCGGCAGGGACGTGGCCGAGCCGGTGCAGTCGCCCAGCACCTCGGCAATCTCCTCGCTGACGTCCGAGTCGCGGGTGAGCCGCAGCCAGCCCTTGGCGATGCGGCCCGCCAGGCGCGCGCTGCGCTTGAGGAGCGAAATCTGGTGGGCGCCCTCGTACAGCCAGTTGAAGAACTCCGGGAAGCCGGCGTCCTCCACGTAGTAGCCGCGCCCGGTGCCGCCCTCCTCCTCGCCCCGGAAGTGGATGGCGCTGGTGATGACGGGCCCCCGTCCCCCGTCCAGCACGCGCGGCAGCGGCGTGCCGGAGCTGCTGTCCCTGCACCGGAGCAGGAAGCCGAGCAGGTCTCCGTTGCCGCAGAAGCGCGTGCCGAGCTGGGCGCTGAGGGCCGGGAAGTGCCCCCGCCTCTCCATCAACCTCAACAGATAGGTGGTCCCGAAGGTGCCCGCGGACAGCACCAGCCGGTCCGCGGTGAGTGTCGTGCGGGGCAGCAGCTCGGAGGAGACCTCCCGCCGCTCGCCCTCGCGCGCGTCCGAGTGGTCCACGTACTGCACGACGTAGCCGCCGTGCTCTCCGGGCCAGAACTCCTTCACCTCGGCGAGCGTGCGCAGCTCGGCGCCGTGGCGCTTCGCGGCGGACAGGTACGTGTAGTCGAGCGTGTTCTTGCTGCCGTAGTTGCAGCCGATGTCACACTCCCCGCACAGCCGGCACGTGGTGCGCGTGCGGCCGTGGAGGTTGGGGTGCTCCTCGCGGATGGGCTCGCCCGGCACTGGCGCTTCCCCGGGGTTGCTGAAGGTGACGGCCAGCGGAGGCAGCTGCCAGTCCGCGCCCCGCCCCAGCCGCTCGGCCGCGAGCTTCATGGCGAGCGTCTTGGCGGTGGACGCGTAGGGCGCGTGCTCCAGCGGGTAGCGCTGGGCGTTCATCATCCGCTCCACGACGTCGTAGTGCGGGTCCAAATCCTGGCGGGTGACGGGCCAGGACTCGTAGCCGCCGTCGCGCAGGTTCTCGTGGACGAAGGTCTTCTCGTCCTTGCGCAGCAGCACGTTGGCGTAGATGAGCGAGCCTCCGCCCAGCCCGGACGACACCACGCCTCCCAGTCCCCGGAAGGACCAGAGGTTGAACATGCCGTACATGCCCTGGCTCGGGTCCCAGAAGTTGCGGCGCATCCCATAGGGGCTGCGCGGGAAGGAGCCCGGCGGATACGCCTTGCCCCGCTCCAGCACGCAGACCCGCAGGCCGGCCTCGGCCAGCCGCCAGGCCATCACCGAGCCGCCGAAGCCGGAGCCCACGATGATGACGTCGTAGTGCGCATTGCCAGCGTCCATGGTGTCCCCTCCTCACACGTTCGCCGTCGGCTCCTGCCCGCGCTCCGTGCCCTCCGGGGCCCGCTCGGGTTCCTCCTTCCGCGCGCGCGGCGCGTAGAGGTCCCAGAGGGTGCCCAGGAAGAGCCTGCCGAAGCGGCCCACGGCCCGGAGCCCCTCGGTGCCCTCGCGGGCCGAGCGCATGCTGGAGATGAGCTTGAGCAGCTGCCCCACGCCGAGCTTCAGCACGCCCGCGCCCACCACGGGGCCGCGCGCATCCGGGCCCTCGTGGAGCTGGGAGTACAGGCGCGTGGTGTCCTTCCACAGGTCGGGGCCGCGGTCGTCGTGGATGGTCTTCGTGCCCTCCAGGTAGTACTCCTTCCCGTTCGCCTCGAAGCGCAGGCCGTATGTCATCAGGCGCGTGTTCGGGTCATCGGTGGAGCGGAAGAGGTTGAAGTACCCCTGGCGCACGGGGAGGTCCTCGCCGAAGGGCGGGTAGCTGACGTGGGCCACCAGGCGGGCGGCGTGACTGGCGTCCTGGATGAAGGCGTCCATGTCATCCACGCTGATGGTGCAGTGCATGGTGAAGGCGGTGTCCTTGCCCTGACGGGCGCCGGCCACGGGGTCGGTGACGCCAAGGGCCAGGGGTCCGGACATGGTTTCGCGGAAGGTCAGGTCGGGAGCGGGTTCGGTCATCTGCGTCATCTCCGGGGTGAGGGGGAGGCCGCGGTCGCCGGCCACCGCGAGGTAGCGCCAGGCGTCCGAGTAGCCCATGTCGATGAGCGAGGCGGCGGTGATGTGCCCCGCGTAGAAGTCCGGGTCCAGCGGCAGCGGACGCTCGGGCTTGATGAGGTGGACGGCGATGGGCTCGCGGTGCCCCATCACCACCTCGCCCGCGCGGATGCGTGCGTTGATGTCTTCGATTTGCGCCAGCTGGGCGAAGAGTGCGCCGTTGGCGCTCATCTCAATCATGTGGACGTACTGACGGAAGACGCCGCGCTCGTACGCGGGCGTATTGCCGATGCACCACAGCACCCACAGCTCGTCCGCGCCCCGGCGCACGGCCTCCAGCAGGTTGGCGTCCTGAATCCACACCGAGTCCGTGTAGATGGCGCCGGCCCTCCGCACGGGGGGCATGAAGATGGGCAGGGAGATGCCCGCCACGAGCAGGTCGCGGTCCACGTGCGTGTGGGGGATGACCTCGTTCGTCTTCCGGGTGAACTCGCAGACGTTGAACGTGCCCTCCATTCCGTCGTGCGCGCGGATGGCCTCCACGTCGATGCCCAGGTGCGGGAAGACGTGCTGGACGATGCCGTCCGCGTCGCCCATGGCCTCCATCTTCCAGGCGCGCAGGTACTGCTCCGGCGAGACGAAGGACACGAAGTCCTTCACCCGGAGCGTCCGCCACCTCTCACACATCTCCTTCGGAGACAGGCCGGACAGCAGCATCGCCAGGTTGATGATGCCGCCCGACGTGCCGTCGCCATGCTGGAAGGTGAGCCCCGCGTCCGACAGCGCGCGCAGGACGCCCGCCTGCCACGCCACGCGCATGCCGCCGCCCGCGAGGATGAGCGAGCGCTTCCGCCCGCTCGCGGTGAAGGGCAGGGGCGCTGGGGAAGGCGCCGCGTCCGTCATGGGCGCACCCTCCGCCACCGCGGGGTGTGCCGGGCCGGACGGAGACACCTCCGCCACGGATGCGCCGGGCATCGCCGGCATCGGCCGGGGCCGCCCGGATGGAGGCACGCCCACGCCGGGTGCGCTCATCCCGAGCGGCTCCGTCACGGCCCCGCTCGCGGTGAGCGCCCCGGTGCGGCCGGCCACGGAGGCCCGCTGCTCCCGGCGCAGGAAGGCGAGGTAGCCCAGCACCACCACGCCGGACAGCAGGTCGAAGAAGGCCACGGTGAGCGCGAGCGGCGAGAAGACGCCGCGCAGCACGCCCAGCGACACCGCGCCGAAGGCCGCCAGCTTCTGCACGCCGGCCCACAGCACGGCCACGCCATTCTCCCGCGGGGACTTCAAGCCGTGGAGCAGCAGCCCGCCGAACAGCACCATGAACATGCCTTCGATGCCGAAGGTGTGCCGGCTGGTCAGGTCCGTCCCGGCCTCGAGGAACGCGAGCAACGTGCCGGGCATGAGAATCATCCCCACGCCGCTGACGATGGTGACCCAGGCAATGGCCTGGAGGACCCAACGCCACTGCCGCTCATGGGCCTGGAGCCAGCGCGCGCTCACGGATGCGCCTCCTGCTCGGACGCGTGCGGGTGGGTGACCTCCTCCACCAACTCCTGCTCCATGGTGAGCAGCTCACCCTCGGGTGCGGTGCTCGACGACAGCGCGGGCGCCTCGCCCGGGGGCGGCATGGGCGTCTGGCTCTGGCCCAGGGGGAAGACGCTCTCCAGTCCCTCGGGGTACGTGTCGGCGGGCAGCGTGGGCTGGCTGAGGAACCACGCCTCGAAGTGGTCGTCGAGCACGCCGCTCGTCTTGGGGAAGAAGCCGGTGAACAGGGGCTTGGACGAGATTCCCAGGTCCTTCAGCGGCTGCACGCGGGGGTGGTCACCCAGCTCCAGCCGCGCCCGGGCGCGCCGGCCCAGCCGGAAGCCGAGCTTCCCCCGGAAGTAGATGTAGCTCTTCATCAACATGCCGCGAAACGCGCAGTAGTTGGCGGCCGCCATGCGCACGGGCAGCCAGGCCTTCTTCGGGCGCTCGATTTCGATGCGCACCGCGCGCTTGCCGCCCTCGTCGTAGCGGCTGCTCACCGTGCCGTCCTCGATGCGGAAGTCCAGGTTGCCCAGGTGCTTGGGCATGCCCCAGATGCCCTTGCCGCCCTTGACGGAGACCTCGGTGTTCACCGGCAGGTCGACGACGTACTGCCCCAGCCCGTACTTCTTCTGGAAGAGGACGGGCAGCAGCGGGGGCGCGCGGCGAGGCCCGAAGGTGCAGGCGATGGCGACGCTGAACTCGATGTACGCGCCGATGTCGGTGGTGCGGTAGTCGATGACGGTAATCATCAGCACGCCCTTCTTGCGGCTGATGCGCAGCGGGTGCAGCTCGTCGCCGGGCAGCAGGCGGGCGGCCTTCTCCGCGTCGATGGGGAAGGCGGCCATCAGGGCCGGGGAGTCCTTCGAGTTGATGGGCAGCTCATAGGGGATGCCATCGACCCGCGAGAAGCGGCCGGTCTGCGTGTCGATGCGTCGTGGCATGCGGAACATGGTGGGGCTCCATCACACCGGCTTGTCGAGCTCGGCGAGGATGAGGGGGAAGACATCGCGGGAGGCGTCCTGGCCCATGAACATGTCCAGGTGGCCGTAGTCGGGGACGACGTGCAGCGAGTGGTAACCGGGGCGGAAGCGCTCCAGGTGCTCGAAGCTGCGGCGCTGGCTCTCCGGCAGGAAGCAGTGGTTCTCCGCGCCGGCGAGGAAGACCCAGCGCGCGTCCGTCTGGGGCTCGCGCTCGGCCAGGTCCTCGTCGAGCGAGGGGAAGTCCTCCACGGGCAGCAGGTGTCCGGCGCGCACGCACTGGCCCATCTGCAGGAAGAAGGTGAGGGGGACCTTGGCGAACTCGTGCTGGAGCCACTCGTGCGTCTCGGGGTTGAGGTTCTCGTGGCGCCAGAGCACGGGGAAGCCGACGCCGTAGGTGAAGCTGGACCAGCGGCAGACGAGGTTGTCGCACTCGTGGTGGATGGCGCGGACGAGCAGGTTGAGCGCCTTGGCCGTCAGCGTGGGAGCGCCGAAGCTCCACTGGGGGTCCAGGTATTCGGTGAGCCGGGCCACGGGAGGGACGGCGAACTTCAGCTTCAGCTCGGCCGCGTGGGACACCACCGGGTGCAGCGACACGGCGTTGGTGATGATGAGGGGCACCTGGGGCAGCAGGCCGGCGACGGCGGACATGGCGAAGCTGGTGGAGCCCTGGCAGTGGATGATGGCCTTGACGGTGTCGTGGCCCGTCTCGCGGACGATGGTGCGGATGGCGGCGGGGTGGTCATGGACGGCCGCCTGGTCGAGCGTCCACTCACTGGGCTCCACGTCGATGCTCGCGCGCCAGTTCTCCAGCCACACGTCGTAGCCGTCATCGATGAGGGCATCGACCAGGGTCTGTCGGACGGGGGCGCGGAAGATGTTGGCGCGGACTCCGGCGCCGTGCACGAGGACCACCGGTCCCTTGGGTGCCTCCTGTTCTGCGTGGACGTGGATGAGGTTGAGTGCTCGCCCATCACCCGCGAGGAACGGGACGACCTCTTCGTGGCGCGGCGAGCTGGCAGGTTCGACGGGCATCGGGCAGACCTCCCATCTCGGTCGAGTGGGCGCCGCGCGGATGTGATGCTGTGACGGAGGGCCGTGCTCGCCTGCCCTCTGGAGGGCTCAGCGGGTGGCTTCATTACCCGCCTCGGCCCCGTCCCACTGTTGTTGGTAGGGCGGCGTGACGGTTGAACAGGCCAACCAGGACACTGCGAACAACGACAGCCAGTCAGCCCGGAGGGTTCGCATCGTCCGCAAACCCTGGCATCCTCATTCCGCGGGTCGCTGCTCGCGCATCCCCTCACGAAACAGCGTGAACACAGCCTGTCCGCAGTGGCCTGAAATATCCGCCCTCGCACGGGCCACGCGGACCTCGTAGCGGATACCATTCAGCGTCAGCGGCACTGTCTCGCCAACACGAGCGGACAATGCGCCCCGGGTCTTTGCATCCTCCAAGCGCAGCCGGACGCCTCGGGTGCGAGCGCCCTGCCCCGCCGCACAGCCCGTCTCCTCCCAGTAGACCCGCAACTCCGGCACGAGGCCCGCTGGCAACAACACCTCACCACCTGGCGTCGTGGGCGCACTCGGCACCGTGAGCAGCAACAGCCGTCCCTTCTCGTCTCGCAGCGTGTCACCCGCGAGCAGCACCGGCTCCTCACCATCACTGGAGAGGCACCCCGCCGGCTCGCGGTGGCTCACCCAAGTCACCGTGCGCCCCTTCAGGTCCGCGAGCACGTCCGGCACCGTGAGGCTGTAGCTCACGCCTCCGCGCACCCTGCCCATCTCGTACTCCAGCACCGAGGCCCACTGGTCCTGATGGCGGTACGCCCCCTGGAGCTGCCGCGCCACCGTGAAGCGCCGCTCCAGCCGTGGCCCCGTGCGCTGTCCGGCCGCGTCCTCCGGCTCCTCCTTGAAGGCCACATCTACCTGCGCTGCGCGCCAGACTTCATCACAAGGGCCCACCGGGGCCGCTGTGGAAACGTGCCGTGTCCGCTCGGCCGTGGGCGCATGCAACACGGCCGTGCCCGCGTCCGAAGTCGTGGCCTCGGAGCGCGCCCGACACCCTGCGAAGAACAGCACCAGCAGGAAGGCCCCGAGCCTCACGGACACTCGGCGTACAGCACCGTGCCGTCCGCCGACACCTGGAAGTCCCTGCCCTCCACCTGCCCTCGCGCCAGCAGCAACTCCCGCTTGCGGCGCACCGCCTCGCGACGTGCCTCCGCCGGCCGCTCCGCATGCGGAACGAAGGGCTGGAGCCGCGCCGGCCCGCCCTTGTCGTCCGGCGCGTAGCGCGCCAGCAGCGTGCGCCCCTTCACCGGGCCCGTGCCGTCGTCCGCGTCACCGTCATCCAAGAAGTCCAGCGCCAGCGAGCCCCACTCATTCACATCGCAATCACACGCACCGCACCCGGGATAGCTACACCCCAGGAAGCCGTCGCGGCACGCGGCGCACGCCGCCTTCGGCGACGTACCGCACGACGCGCACCCGTTGCTCCCGCGCGAATACGAGTACCACCCCGAGTTGCTCACTCCCGTGAGCTGGTAGCGGTAGTTCATCACGCTGTCGTGCACGACGCTGTACTGGTTCACCACGTCGTTGCCGTTGTGGTCCAGCGCCAGGTTGTGTCCCAGCTCGTGGATGAAGGTGCCGCGCTGCTCTCCGGCGCTCGGGCTGCTCCAGCACCCCATGCTGATGATGACGTCGTTGCCCAGCATCTCCGCCCGGCCCGACGAGCACGACGTGCTGCTGGTGTGCTTGTAGGCCCACATCACGTAGTGGAAGTACGGCCGCCGCTCCGGGTTCGCCGTGGAGAAGGAGCTCCCCTTCAGCGTGTAGAAGTCCACCCCGCCGCTGCACGCGCCGTAGCAGACCACCTCGTACCAGGGCAGCGTCCCGTCGATGAACGCGTGCAGCCGCACCCCGGAGTCCTGGGCGAACACCGCCGCCGCGTCCGCCACCAGCGCCGGGTACGGCTGCCGCGTCAGGTACGGGTTCGTCGGGTGCTGCATCCAGTCCACTTCCACGTAGATGTCCCGCGCCGTGGGGCTGCCCCACTCGGAGAAGGAGAAGCCGTCGTTGCCGAACAGCTCCAGCGCGTCCGGCACCATGTCCCCGTCCGAGTCCGTCTCCTCCGCGTTCAGCCCCACCAGCGGCTCCAGCGCGTCCGAGAGGCCGTCCTCGTCCCCGTCGTTGTCGTCGAACACCGTGGACCACAGCTCCTCGTCATGGACGAAGCTCGCCGTGCCCGTGCTGCCCGGGTAGCGGCCCACCACCACGCGCTGGGCTCCGGCGTTCTGCGTGGTCGTCGCCACGACGCGCGGGTAGGCCTTCGGCCCGCTGTCGTCGTCGAGCTGCAGGAACTCCGTGTTGGAGCGCAGCAGGAAGAGGAGGTGGTCTCCAGCATTGGGCGTCGTGGAGTTGGCGCGGAAGGTCTCCTTCGCCTTCCACGAGAAGGCCACGGGCACACCGCCGAAAGGCTGGTTGGCCAGGAGCAGCGTGCCGTTGCGGTACAGGCTCGCCGTGCCGCCGCGCCCGTCCGCGTAGGCGCGCACCCAGACGCGGTAGTAGCCCGAGTCCGGTGCGACGAAAGTCACACACGAGCGCGTCGCCCCCGCGCAGTCGTCCCCCACCGCAACCTGGCTCCAGCCGCTCCGGTCTCGCAGCACGTGCAGCACCGTGTCCGGCGACGTGCCCGTCAAATCCCGCGTCTCGAAGGTGTATGTCTGGCCAGCGTCCAGGTACGTGCTCAGCCAGATGAAGCTGCCCCAGTCGCGCGAGGCCACGTAGTGGGGCCCGGCCATCGCCATCACTGGCACCAGCAGCAACAGCGCATGGAGCACTCTCAAGTACGCCTTCATCGCGACTCCTCCCGGCCGAAGAACCACTCCTTGAAGACTTCCTGCTGGTGCGCCTGCTCCTGGGGAGACAGGTCCTTCCACTTCACCCGCTCCGCCGCGAGCGCCTGCTGGTAGCGCGCGTCCACCTCCCGCGCGCGGGCGTCCGCGGCGGAGGGTTCGGGAGGCGCCGCCAGCTTCGCGGCCAGGTTCAGCGCGGCCAGGTAGCGCCGCTCCTTCGCCGCGCGAGTCTCGGGCGTCGCGTCCAGGAAGGCCCGCTCCGTGCGAGTCACGAGCGCCGCCACGTCGTCCACCGACTCCTCGCGCAGCAGCGCTTCCTCGTCCGGCGTCAACGGCACCAGCGCCTGGGCCGCGAACCGGGCCAGCGCGGGCGACGCGGCCCGAGCACGAGCCACCTCCACCACCGTGCCCTGGCTTCCCGTGGCGAGCTCCACCTGCAACCGGGGACCGGGCGCATCCTTCGTGGTGTCAGGAGCGGGCGACGCGTCACTCCGCGCGACGGCGGGCGCCACCGACGGGGGCGCGGCGACCATCCCCGAGCGCACCGGCGCATCCTCGAGCACCCAGCGGGGCACCAGCAACGGAACTCCGGCCGCGAGCAGCAGGATGCCCAGCACCGCGCCCCCCACCCCTGCCATGTCCACCCGTGCGCGCATGCGTCCCCCGGTCGCTGCCACGCAGCTCTAGCGCCATTTCCCCGTGACTTCAAACCTCCCGGAAGACGAGGGCTCCGTCGGGTGACGCGCACGGGCCGCGAGGAGCCTCCAGAGGCGCGTCACAGGAAGGGGCCACCAGGAGGCTCACGTCACCTCGGCCCCAGGGGCCGGGCCTTCTGCCGCGTGAAGTGCATGGTCCGCGAGGACACTCCCCTCGGCGCCGAGCGCCCCGGGGTGAACACTTCGACGCCAGACCTCGGGGAGGACGGCCCTCACCCGTCCCGCTTGAGCGCCTCGTTCGGCGCCACGCGCATGGCGGAGGCGGCCGGGAGCCAGCTCGCCGCGAGCGCGGTGAGCAGCAGCGCCACGGGAGCGCCGAGGAAGATGAGCGGGTCGTACGTGGACACGCCGTAGAGCATCGCCGCGAGCGCCCGCGCCATCAGCGCCGCCCCCAAGAGCCCCACCGCGAGCCCCAACCCCGTGAGCCGCAGTCCCTGCCCGATGACCATGCGAAGCAGGCGGCGCGGTGTCGCGCCCAGGGCGCTTCGAATCCCCAGCTCGCGGGTGCGCTGCGCCACCCAGAAGGCGAGGATGCCGTAGAGGCCCACCGCGGCCAGCACCATCGCCAGCACCGCGAAGGCGCCGAGCAGCCATCCCACCACGCGCACCTGGGCGTAGCTCTCCTCCACCACCGTCTCCAGCGGGCGGACCTTCACCATGCGAAGGCTTGCATCCGTCGCGCGCAGCCGCTGATGCAGCAGGGGCATGAGCTGACCTGCGGGCAGCGTGGACTTCACCGCGACGCTCAGGGTGTGGCGCAGGTCCTGGGCCAGGGGCACGTAGACGTCGCCCGAGGGCACCGTGGACAGCCGCTCCATCGGCACGTCCCCGACGACGCCCACGACCTCGTGCACCTTTCGCGAGCCGTCATCCACCACATCCAGCTCCAGGCGCGCGCCGACGGCGCTCCGGCCCGGAAGGAAGCGGCGGGCGAAGGCCTCGGTGACGACCACCACGCGCGGGCTGGAGGCCGTGTCCCTCGCATCCGGGTAGCGCCCCTCCTTCAACGGGATTCCGAGCGCCCGGAAGTAGCCCCCGGTGACGGGCATGTACCCGGCCTGGGCCGATGCCTCGGTGGGGGCGGCCTCTCCCATGACGTGCACGCCCGTGGTCTGCCGCCAGACGCTCCCCGAGAAGGGCAGGTTGCCCGTGAGGCCCACGGCCTGCACTCCGGGAATCGACGCGAGCTGGGCGATGAGGCTCCGCGCAACGGAGGCCGCGGCGTCTTCTCCCGCGTACTTCTCCAGCGGCAGGAACACCTCCGCCACCGTCACGCCGCGCGCCTCGAAGCCGAGGGGCACATTCTGGAGCTTCCACACCGTGCGCAGCATGAGCCCCGCGCCTACCAGTGGCACCATTGCCAGCGACAGCTGCACGACGACGAGCACGGAGCGGGTGAAGCCCATCGACGTGACGCGCGTGCCCCGCGCCATGGGAGCAAGCGCCCCCGGCCCCCGCGAGACATGGAGCGCCGGCAGCAGGCCCACCAGCACCGCCGTCGCGACGGAGACCACCGAGGCCGTCACCAGGACGAAGGGCTCGACACCCGGCCCGGACACGAGCTGCGGCGGGACGAGCGTGCCCAGCAAGTCCCGCCCCCAGAGCGCGATGAGCAGGCCGAGGATGCCCCCGAGCAGCGCCCGGACTCCGCTCTCCACGAGCACCATCCGGGCCAACTGCATCCGGCTCGCACCGAGCGCGAGGCGCACCGACATCTCGTGCATGCGCGCGCTGCCCCGCGCCAGCAGCAGGTTGGCGAGGTTCGCGCACCCGAGCAGCAACAGCAGCGCCGCCACCGCGCTCACCACCTGCAGCTGCGTCTGGGATTGCTCCACCCAGAGCTGGTGGAGCGGCTCCAGGCTCATCCCGGTGACCACCACGCCCGGAACGCGCTCGGCACCCATGGCGAGCTGGACGAGCTCGGAGCGTCCCTGCTCGGGAGCGACGCCCGGCTGGAGCCGCCCGAAGACTCGCAGCGCGCTGCCCTGCTCCGTGGCCGGGTCCAACACCAGCGGCTTCCAGACCTCCACCTCCGGCTCGAACTGGAAGCTCGCGGGAAGGACACCGACGATGGTGTGGACCCGGTCGTCCAGGACGATGCTCCGCCCGAGGACACCCGGGTCCGCCCCGTACAGCCGCTGCCACAGGGAATGCGAGAGCACGGCCTCGCCATCCCGTCCCGGCACCTCCAGCTCCGTTCCCCAGAGCCGCCCCAGCGAGGGCTGCACTCCGAGCATCGGCAGGAGCCCGACGGAGGCGCGGCCCACCATCAGTCGGTCATCCGCCTCCGTTCCGCTGAGCACCTGCCTTCCGCCCTGGAAGCCTTCGATGCGGGAGAAGCCGTGCGCGCCCTCGCGCCAGGCATTCCACACGGGGAGGATGACTCGCGCCCTGTCGCGGTGGGGCCCCGCGCCCGCGCCCGGCGTGGTGGTCTGGAAGAGCCGGTAGAGCTGCGATGCTTCCGGGTACGGCAGAGGCCGCCAGAGCACCTGGTACACGACGCTGAAGACGGACGTGGTCGCTCCGATGGAGAGCGCCAGCGTGGTGACGACGACCGCGGTGAACACCTTCTCGCGAAACATCGAACGGACCGCGAGCCGGAGTTCCAGGAGGAGTGAGGACATTCAGGGAGGTGCTGAAGCGAGCGGGCGGGCAGGCCCGTGAGAGCCTGGGAGGGGTCTCACGGACGTGAGCAACAAGAGTGCCACGGCCACCGCTTCAGGACGACGCCGCACGTCTCACGGGGACGGCGGTGAGCCGTCCCGGGCGTCCAGCAGGCCTGCCCGGAAGTGGGAACACGCTGTCCCATTCCCGAGCACACCGCACCGTGCGCGGACCTACGCCTGCGGCATCGCGCGCCCCGAGAGGGAGGACGTGTCGAGCGGCAGCGGCAGGGTGGCGTCCTCACTGGAGCGAAGGCCCTCGGCGCCGGGAGCCAGCGGCCGCGAGCCGGTGAGCAGCTCGCGGGCTCGCGACACCAGCCACTTCACGCCCTGGAGCGCGTCCTTCACCAGCACCACGGGCGCCCGGGCCGACAGCAGCGGAGGGCCCTTCAGCGTGCCCTGCGGCGAGTCCTCGGGCATGGGGTTGATGCCCACGCCCAGCTCGTAGACCATCTTCCCGCCGAGCGACGCCGTGTAGACCGCCAGCCCGCACGCGGCCAGGCCCAGCACCGTGGAGAGAACGGTGGGCTCGCGCTTCAGCCGCCAGGCCGTCACACCCATCGCTCCCACCAGGATGACGGCGTTGCCCACGCCGTGCAGGAAGGTCATGTCCCGGGCGCGCGGCGAATCCATCCGCACCTCCTGGCTGGCGGCCAGTCCCGCGACTCCCGCGAACACGCCGCCCAGCGTGCCCGCCACCCACACCCGCCGGGCCACCTTCGCCCAGGCCCGGTCGCCCGTCGTCACCGCGATGAGGTCCGCCACCGCCGCCGTGGGCAGTAGCGCCAGCGGCGCGTGGACCACCGCCGGGTGCAGCTCATGCAGCAGCATCTCTCTCTTCATCGCCCGCCCTCCTGGCTTCGACGGTGAAGGGTAGGCACCTCACTGAGCCACGGCAGGCACGGCTGCCTGCCCGCCCTCCAGGCGTATCGTGCCAGGTACGGGGATGCGGAGCGGCAGCTCCTGCCGGGTGAGCACTTCGCAACCGTCACCCGTGACGATGAGGGTGTGCTCGAACTGGGCGGAGAGACGCCCGTCCTCCGTCACCACCGTCCACCCGTCCGGCATCAGGCGGATGCCGGGGCGGCCCAGGTTCACCATGGGCTCGATGGTGAGGACCATGCCCGAGCGCAGCTTGATGCCCGTGCCGCGCTTCCCGGTGTGGGGCACCACGGGCGGCCCGTGCATCTGGTGGCCGATGCCGTGACCACCGAACTCCTCCACCACGCTGCAGCCCTCCTTGCGAGCGAGCTCCTCGATGGCCGCGCCGATGTCGCCCAGCTTCGCGCCATGCCGCACCACCGCGATGCCCGCGTCCCGGCACCGGCGCGCCACGTCCACCACGTGCCGGGCCTCCGCCGACACCTCGCCGATGAGGAACGTGGCCGAGGTGTCACCGTGGAAGCCGTCGAGGAACGTCGTCACGTCCACGTTGATGATGTCACCCGGGGCGAGGTGCTCGTCCGGGCGGGGGATGCCGTGGCACACCACCTGGTTGCGACTGGTGCAGACGGTGGCGGGGAAGCCATGGAAGCCCAGCTGGCTCGGCTTGCCTCCCCGGCGCGCCGTGTCCTCGCGAACCCACGCGTCGATGTCCGCCGTCGAGATGCCGGGGGCGAGGCGCGATGCGACATGGGCCAGCGTGCCGGCGGCCGCCTGGCTTGCTCGGCGCAGGCGCTCCACGTCCGAGCCCTTGAACAGGGGAATCGTCATGGCGGACAAGGTGGCGTTCACTCCGGCACGGCGTCCAATGCTGTTTCGGCATGACAGCGGCCTCGCGTGTACGGGCGCTGGTGCACGAGGTAGACTTCGCGTCGTGAGCCTCACGCACATCCAGTCCTTCGTCGCCGTGGCCGAGGAGTGCCACGTGGGCCGAGCCGCGCGGCGGCTGCACCTGACGCAGCCTCCGCTCAGCCGACACATCCTCGCGCTCGAGGACGAGCTCGGCGCGCCCCTGTTCGAGCGGACCGGTCGCGGCATGCGCCTGCTCCCCGCGGGCGAGGCGTTCCTGGTGCATGCCCGCCGCATCCTCTCGGAGGTCGACGCGGCGGTGCACACGGTGCGGGGCGTCGTGGGGAACAGCGGCGAAAGCTGAGCAGTCCGAAGCACCTTCAGAACATCAGGCAGGAGCCAGCAGCCGACGTCCTCGGGAGCACCGGGCAAGACGAGGCCACGGCTCGCGCCAGTCCGTGCACCCGCCTCCCACGTGAAGACAATCCCCGAGCCGGGATGGAGTCTCCGCGGGCGGAGCCCTCAGGAGGACGCCTCCCCAAAGCCTGGAATGGCCAAGGGATTGCTCTGCCGACCGAGCTTTCGGGAGCCCATGACAGCGGGACTTGCCAACAAGCTTGTTGCACAACTGGCTTGTTGTGGAAGCGCTGGGTTCCATGAGGAGAGTGGTGTGGCGACATCCGACAACTGGATACCTGAGGCCATCCGCCGATTGGTTGATGAGCATTTCCCCTGGGCTGAGCAGACGCCCCGGCCTCCGCAGTGGGAAGACCGGCTTGCGTATGTGCACCAGTGGCTCGTCCGGGAAACGGGCATCTACCGGAACATAGCGACCAGCCTGCTGGCCCGAATCGAGCCTCTCCTCACCGCCCTGCGGGCCTCCCTTCCCGAGGGTGAGCGCGAGCGGCTCTTCGCCCGGGTCGACGCAAGCCACATCGTCAAGTCCCCCGACAGTATCCTGGAGAAGATGGCCCGCTCCTGGAGCGGGCCCGAGACCCCACCGAAGGTCGGCTTCCACAACCTCGACCAACTCAAGGATCTGGGCCGCTTCCGCATCGCCGCCAACTTCTTGGGGGATGTCGAAGCCATCACCCGGCACCTCGCGGATCCCTACAACGCCACGAAGGCGGAGGGCCTCACGCCCGAGCAGCGCCGCCTTCGCGACGAGTTCCAGCTTCACGACAACCAGTTCGAGAACCTCATCTCGGTCCTCCCGTACCAGCGCACCAGCGGGGAGCGCTGCATGAAGGGCTGGTTCAGTCCGAGGCAAGCGGGCTTGAGGGGGTACCGCGTCGAAGTGCAGCTCCTCACCCTCTCCCAGGAGTCCTGGGACAAGAAGGAGCACTGCCTCCTCTATGAGCCGGCACGCAGGCGCGAGCCCGTGCCCGAACACCACCGCATCCTCTGTACCGAGCTGAGCGCAACCCTCTGGCTCGTGGACCTCCAGTTCGACCAACTCCGGCGCGAGGCTCAGGCCTTGCGCGCGAAGCGTACGAGCGCCCCGTCCGACAAGTCCCAGGAGGTCCCCCATGCGCCTGCGCAATGAAGCATTGGGAACGGGCAGCCTGCTGGTGCGCGCCCACCCCGACGGCCCTCATCACAACGCCAGCCTCCTCTTCCTCGTCGAGGGCGCCGCCGACATCCAGACCCTGCGCGACATTGAGCTTGCCTGCGCCTCCATCGTGGGAGACCGGTATCGTTGGCATACCGTAGCGAACCAACAGGACCTCACGAGCGTGGGACTTCGTATCGACCCTGCACGCGTGACGCGGCTCGAGGTCGCTGAATTGAGAGGCCTCTCCCTCGAAAAGCTACGCCTGCTGCTCACCCCCGCGCTCGGGCAGCTTCAACTGGGGCATCCATGCTTTCCCAGCGCTACGCGCGTGGAGGGAGGCGTGGCCCAGGGCGTGGACTTCCTTGGCCGGGAAGAGGAACAGGTCCATCTCCGGGAGCTTCTTACCCGGGGTGAGCATGTGCTCCTCGTGGCGCCGCGCAGGTCCGGCAAGACATCGCTCTTGCGCCGCTTCGCTGAAGCAGCGACTCCGGAGCTTCAGCCGGTCTTCGTGGATGCACAGCCCTTCCAATCGGCCGAGGCGCTTACCGCAGGGCTCATGGCCCAGCTCACGGGGCAGCGCTTCACGGAGGTGCTGAAGCAGGTACGCGCCCGAGGCTGGCCCGAGGCGTTGCGTGACACGGTTCGTGCGCTGGCTTCGGGCCCGAAGCCGCTGGTGCTCATCCTGGACGAGCTTGTCTTCCTGCTCGACACCATCAGACGTCCCGCGGACGTCCTCGCACTGCTCCATGCGCTTGACTCAGCAGTGTCCGGAGCCGGAGCCCGACTCCTGATTGCAGGCTCCCTGTCCCTGGAACAGCTCGCACGGGACATAGGGATTGAAGCCCTGCCCGGCGTGTTCGGAGCGCTCCGCCGCTTCCCGCTTCCTCCCCTGGCCCAGGGGCGGCTCGCACTCGACTTGCGGCGTGTGCTGATGGGAACCGGACTGGTCGCCGACCCGGCGGACCTCGACTGGCTCATGGCCAACGTCGACCTGGGGATGCCCTACCCCGCCCTTCGCTTCCTGGCACACCTCGCATCCTCGGCTTACGAAGGCCCACTGAGCACAGCGGCGCTGGAGCAGGAACTGGCGGACTACCTGTCCAGGACGGAGGTGTTCGCGGACCTCTTCAACCAGCTGCGCTGGATGGCCCAGAAGGAGCTGGCCGCGGCCCAGGCGGTCGAAGGCGTTCTCGACCGCTTGTCGCAGAGCCCTCGTCCCCTCCATGTCATGGATGTGCGGGCATGGCTGGGCGACACCGAAACGGAGCAGGTACGCCGTTTCACCTGGCTGATGGAGAACTTCCCGGTGACCCTTGATGGGGAGCAGGTCCGAATGGCCTCACGTCTCTTCCAGCGCTTCTGGCGGATGCAGCAGGAGGTGTCCCGATGACGGGACAGGTATCGCTCTACAACCCGCGTACGACGCCTCCCGAGCAGCTCGAAGCGATGCTCGTTGGCCGGGACGCGTTACTCAAGGAGGTGCTCGACAACCTCCGGGAGCAGGCCCGGGCGCGGACACACCAGCACTGGCTGCTTCGAGGGCCCCGGGGGATGGGCAAGACGCACCTCACGGGCATCATCCACCACCGCGTCAAGGAAGACGCGGAGCTATCGCGTGCATACCTTCCCCTTTGGCTCGGGGAAGCGGATGTCTACGAGGTCTACTCCCCCGCGACGCTGCTGGAGCGAATCGCCGAGCGTCTCGTCGAGGCCAGGCCCGACTCCGAACTCGGTGCCTCCCTGCGCGCGCTGGAGGGCGTGGGAGATGAGGAGGGCCTCTTCCAGGAGTTGGTGCGGCTGCTGTCGGAGGAAGCGAAGAGGCAGGACCAGACGCTGCTCGTCCTGATGGAGAACCTGGATGCGCTCCTGGAGGGATTTGCGCCCAAGGAGCGTGCGGCGCAGCTCCGCCAGCTCCGCTCACTCCTGTTGCATGACCCGCACTTCCTGTTCATCAGCACCACACCGACCCGTTATCTGGCCGAACTGACGGACCCGAAGAAGCCGCTCTACAACCAATTCAAGGAGCGGAACCTCAAGCCGCTGACCGTGGAAGAGGTCGGCACGGTCTTCTCGAAGCTCGCGGCCCTCACCGGACGTCACGGCATGGAGCAGGTGCTGGGAACGGGACAGGATGCGGCGCTGCGACAGAAGGTCATCCATCAGCTCACGGGGGGGCTTCCACGTTCCGTGGTGATGGCTTTCGGAGTGATGCAAGACAAGTCCGGCATCCAGGTGCTGGTGGAGGACCTCCGGAAGCTCCTCGACGCGCAGACCGCCTACTTCGAGGCACGGCTCGCACGCCTCGCGCCGCGTGAGCGCGCGATTGTCACCGCGATGGCCCTGGCTTCGGAGAACCTCACCCTCAAGGAGATTGCAAGTAGGAGCCGGCTCCCGGAGAAGACGCTCTCGACGTTGATTTCCCGCCTCGTCCAGGATGGGCACGTGGAAATCACGGTGGGCACGGGTGGGAAGGGGACGGTCTACGGGCTCAGCGAGGGACTCTTCCGGCTCTGGTACCAGTACCGGAAGGGCCGGCTGCTCTTGGAGCCACTCGTCAGGCTCCTGGCCTACCTCTTCAAACCCAGCGAGTTGCAGGACACCATTAGCAGTCTGAAGCAGCACCTCTCCGTGGAGGGACCTGAACGAGACTCGGCGCGGCTGGCACTCCAACAGACGGAAGAAGCACTTCGGCTTGCCACCTCGGAAGATGGCCGGCGCGACAGGGAGCGACTGTGGAGCGAATGCCTCGAAGACGCGAAGCAGAGTCAGGCCATCGCGGGATACAGGCGCATCATCGAGCAGATACAACAATCCATGGCAACTCCCCTTTCTGAGTCACGAGGTGCGGGAGACATTCCCTATTCCAACCTCATCACCCAGGTCGTGGATGCCGCGATGGTCCTTCCCGAGCCCATGGCTCGTGACTGTACCGAAAGTCTGATGGCACGCCTGTGGCTCCTCATTAATGAAGACTCGCAGGCCGGAACAGCAGCGCTGACGCACCTGCTACACCATCTCGACGGTCGGAATGCGCCTTCACTCAGTGGAGCGGTGCCCCTTGTCCATCTGGCACTTGGGATGAGCCTTGAGCAGCTCGGCAGATATGAGGAAGGGCTGCGGCACATCAACGAGGCATTGCGCCATTCCAAAGGAGCCCCGCCCAACAAGTTCAACATCCCCCTTGAACTGGGACTGTGGCAACGAGCGATTCTGTTGGAGCACTTGGAACGCGTTCCCGAAGCCGTACGTGAATACAAGGAATTCATCCGACAGGTCATGGCTCGCACCATCGACATGCCGGTCGCCGGCTTCAGGGCCGCACACAGACTCAGCAGCCTATGCATAAGGATAGAGGACGACGTGGGAGCGGAGCAGGCACTTCGCTCCCTGGTCCAGTTGGCAGATGGCTCTGAGCTGGAAGAAAATGACCGCAAGATTCTCGGCTACGCGAAGCTTCTGCTCGTCACGCTCTCAATGACACGCGGCGAGCTTCTGCCTCCTCAGATTCTCGCCTCCTACGAGCAATGGCTTCGTGACTTCCCGACGAATGACATGAACGAGGATGCTCGAAGGGTGTATCGCATCCTCAAACCCGTTGCAGAGGCATGGACTGAGGAGAATCCCCGGGTGGCCGCGGAGACATTCCTGGCCAACCCGGCCGGCTTCTATCTCTTCGTGGAGCCCTCGCAACTGCGCCAGTTCCTCGACGAGCTCGCGAAGCAGCTTCCGCCGGATCTGCAGGCTCCACTCCATGTCCACCACATTCTCGCGGACGCATTGTCGGCCACGTTATCGAGCGTGTTGGAGGAAGCTCTGAAGAAGCCCACCTCCCGTTCCGCGCTCAAGGAGATACTGGGGCGATTCCCGTCGGAGCTGCGGCAAATGGTCCAGGAGTTCATGGAGCAGTGGAGCGCAATCCGGAACATCACGTCCTGGTCCAGTGAAAGCAAGGGAGCCAGGCGTCGACACAAGTAGTGCTGACGCCGTTCAGCACCAGACGGTGAAACTTCTGGTGCTTCGGACCTGACAACTCATCGCGTGCCCGCATGGTCGGCCATCCACTAGAGCAACCTGATGCCAGCACCGAGCGTTGCGTCCGAGCCTGAGTCCTGCCCCCGAAGTCTCGTCGCATCCCGGAGACGCCTCCCGTGGGTGACGCTCCTCTCGCTGTGTCTCTCGACGGCAGCCGGAGCCCAGGCTCCCGACGGTGGCGTTCCCGCAGAGGAAGGACCGCCCCCCGCCGGCACGGTCATCACGGGCACCCGCCTTCCCCGCCCCATCCGCGACGTGCCCGCCACCACGGTGGTGATACCTCGCGCGGAAATCGAGCGCAGTCCCACGCTCACGCAGGATGCGCTCGTCCGCACCCTGCCCTCCGCCGCCACGTTCCGTCGCACGCCCAGCCTCGTCTCCGACCCCACGGCCCAGGGCATCAACCTCCGCGGCCTCGCGCCTTCGGGCGTCGCGCGCAGCCTCGTCCTCCTGGACGGCATCCCCGTGAATGACCCCTTCGGCGGCTGGGTCTTCTGGCGCTCGCTGCCCCGGCTCGGACTGGAGCGCATCGAGGTCGTCCCCAGCGGCGGCTCCGCCCTCTACGGCAGCGGCGCGCTCGGCGGCGTCGTACAGCTCATCTCCCGTCCCATCGCCGGCCCCGACCTCGCGGCGGACCTCGCCTTCGGCAACCTGGACACCGGCTTCTTCGCCGCTCGGGGCGCCGACTCCTGGGGCGCCGTCCGGGCCTCGCTGGAGACGGAGGTGCTCACCAGCGACGGCTATCCCCTCGTCGTCGCCCCGCAGCGAGGCCCCATCGACACGGCCACGCCCAGCAACCACGCCGTGCTCAACGGCCGCGTGGAGTCGGACGTCTCCGACGCGCTCTCCCTCTCCGCCCGCGCCGGCCTCTTCCGGGAGAACCAGAACGGCGGCACCCGTTTCACCACCGCTCGCGTGGAGCTGGCGCACTTCGGCGCGGGCGCGCGGCTGCGCACGGAAGCACGCGGCACCTTCGCCCTGGACCTCTACGGCCGCATCCAGCGCTTCGAGCAACAACGCGCGCGCGTGGCCCAGGACCGCTCCAGCGAAACGACCGCCGCCTCGCAAGACGTGCCCGCCGATGACCAGGGCCTCTCACTCGTCTGGACGGCCCCGTCGACGACGTGGGGCGGCACGCACGGCTTCACCGCCGGACTCGACGCGCGGCGCATGGCCGGCACCTCCGAGGAGCACCTCTTCCCGCCCGAGCCCACGCCCGCGTCTACCCTGCTCCGCGCCGCGGGCGGCACCCAGCTCTCCGGCGGCGGCTTCGTCCAGGACCTCTACACCGTGTCCCCCGCGCTGGAGCTGTCCGCCGCGCTCCGCCTGGACCTCTGGCGCAACACGCAGGGCGAGCAGCGCGTGGAGCGCGCCAGCGGCGCCGTGGAGACCACCCCCTTCGACAGCCGCACCGAGCAGCAGCTCAGCCCTCGACTGGGCCTGCGGCTGCGGCCCGCGAAGTGGCTCGCCCTGCGTGCCTCCGGCTACCGCGCCTTCCGAGCCCCCACGCTCAACGAGCTGTACCGCCCCTTCCAGGTGGGCACCGTGCTCACCGCCGCCAACGCGTCCCTGCGCGCGGAGCGACTCTGGGGCGCCGAGGCGGGCCTCGAGGCCGAGTCTCCCCGGGGCCTCACCGCGCGCGTCACCGGCTTCTGGAACGTGCTCGACGACGCCATCACCAACGTCACCCTCGCCGAGCCGCTGCCGGATGGCGCCACGCGCCGACGAGAGAATCTGGGCCGCGCGCGCGTGCGCGGCGTGGAGGCGGGCCTGGACTGGCGGCTGTCACGTCAGTGGACGGCGCTGCTCGCGTACACCTTCGTGGACCCCACCGTCACCCTCGCGCCGGGGCAACCGGAGCTGGTGGGCAAGCAGCTCGCGCAGGACCCGCGGCACCGAGGCACGGCCATCTTCACCTTCGACGAGCCGTCCCTCTTCACCACCACGGTGCAGCTGCGCGTCACCGGCCCCCAGTACGAGGACGACCTCAACGAGCGCGGCATGGGCGGCTATGCCGTGGTGGACGTGGCCGCCAGCCGCCACCTCTTCTGGAAGCTGGACCTCTTCGCCGCGGTGGAGAACCTCTTCGACCGCGAGTACCTCGCGGGTCGTGCCGGCGTGGACACGCTCGGCCCACCCCTGATGGCGCGCGTGGGACTGCGGCTGCGCGGCGTGCCCTGAGTCCCGCTCGCCCCGCCCCTGCACGGATGTCTCCCTCGTCCTGTAGAAGGGCCTTCCTGCCAGCCATCGCCGACACAACCCGGCGCGGAAGGCGGGACGGTCAGGCCACGCGCATGTGGCCATGGCAGAGGACGGGAGACATATGAGACACGCATTCAATCGGGCGGTCCTGAGCGCGCTGGCGCTGGGGACCGTCGTGGCATGTAACGCGGACAGGGCTCCGGAGGCGGAGCCGCGGGAAGTGAAGCAGGGGCTGCTGGACGGGCCGGACCTGGTGGTGACGGCGCTGAGCGCGCCGCCCAGCGCGACGCCCTTCACCGGGTTCCCGGTGACGGCGACGGTCTGCAACCAGGGGAACGTGGGCGCCAACGCGGAGGTGCTCCTGGTGCTGTCCGCGGACAGCGACCTCTCCGTGATGGCGGACCTGCAGATTGGCAACCTGTCCCTCGGCTACCTGTCCCCGGGCGCCTGCGCGACCTCGACCGCCGTGGCGAGCGCCACGCAGGGCCGGTGGTACGTCGGGGCCTTCGCGGACCCGAATGGCCTCCAGTCCGAGACCGACGAAGGCAACAACACGCGGCTCAGCGCGCCCCTGGGCGTCGGCTACGGGCCGGACTTCATCGTCACCGGCGTGACGGGCCCTGCCAGCGCGCAGCCGGGCACCTCCTTCACCGCGTCCGTGACGGTCTGCAACCAGGGCACCCAGGCCGACGGCACCACGGTGGAGCTCTACCTGTCCGCCGACGCCATCCTCCAGCCGGGCCCCGGGTCGCCGGACACGCTCGTGGCCGGAGCGATGGTGGACACCCTCAACCCGGGCCAGTGCACCACCGTGCCGATGACGGGGTATGCGACCCCGCCCCCGCCGGGCACCGAGGGCCCCTATCGCCTGGGCGCGGTGGTGGACCCCGCCAACACCCGCCTCGAGCTCCTCGAGGACAACAACGCGAACGCGGACTTCGTGCTGGGCCTGGGCAACCGGGCCGACTTCGTCGTCACCGACGTGAAGGGCCCCGCCAGCGTGCTGTCCGGCCAGGCCCTCACGGCGCAGGTGACGGTCTGCAACCAGGGCACCCAGGCCGACAGCACCGACGTGGGCGTCTTCCTGTCCGCCGACGCCATCATCCATCCGCCCACCGGGCCGGGGCCCATCGAGGACAGCGTCGTGGGCATGGCCCCCGTGGGCCTCCTCAACCCGGGCCAGTGCGTCACCGTGCCCGTGTCCGGCAATGCGTACCTGCCCCCGCCGGGGACCGAGGGCGCCTGGTACCTGGGCGCCTTCGTGGACCCCGGCAACACCCGCATCGAGCTCCTCGAGGACAACAACACCGGGCCCGTGCGCGCACTCGGCGTGGGCAACCAGCCCGACTTCGTCGTCACCTCCGTGAAGGGCCCCGCCAGCGTGCGGCCCGGTGACCCGTTCACCGCGCAGGTGACGGTCTGCAACCAGGGCACGCAGCCCGGCGACACCGACGTGGTCCTTCTGCTGTCCGCCGACACCGTCATGCGCCCGCCCACCGGCTCGACGCCGCCGGAGGACACCATCGCGGGCGCGACGTTCCTGGGCCCCCTCGCCCCGGGCCAGTGCACCACCCTGCCCCTGTCGGGCACCGCGTACCTGCCGCCGCCGGGCTTCGAGGGCGCGTGGCATCTGGGCGCCGTCGTGGACCCCATGAAGAACCGCGCGGAGCTCCTCGAGGACAACAACGCGAACGCGGGCTACGTGCTGGGCGTGGGCAACTGGCCCGACTTCGTCGTCACCTCCGTCAAGGGCCCCGCCAGCGTGGTGCCCGGCCAGCCCCTCACGGCGCAGGTGACGGTGTGCAACCAGGGCACGCTGGCCGACAGCACGGACGTGGGTCTCATCCTGTCCGCCGACGCCACCATCCGCGCGAGCACCGGTCCCGGCTCGGTGGAGGACTCCGCCGTGGGCTTCGCGCCCGTGGGCACCCTCAACCCGGGCCAGTGCGCCACCGTGTCCCTGTCCGGCAACGCGTATCCGCCCCCGCCGGGCGCGGAGGGTGCGTACTTCCTGGGCGCCATCGTGGACCCCGGCAACACCCGCCTCGAGCTCCTCGAGGACAACAACACGAACGCCGGCTCCGTGCTGGGCGTGGGCAGCCGCCCCGACTTCGTCGTCACCTCCGTGAAGGGCCCGCCGAGCGTGCTGTCCGGCCAGTTCCTCACGGCGCAGGTGACGGTGTGCAACCAGGGCACCCAGTCCGGTGACAGCGACGTGGGCGTCATCCTGTCCGCGGACACCACCCTCCGGACGAGCACCGGCCCCGGGCCCATGGAGGATGTCCCCGTGGGCTTCGCGCCCGTGGGCACGCTCAACCCGGGCCAGTGCCGCACCCTGTCCGTGTCCGGCAGCGCGTACCCGCCTCCGCCGGCCACCGACGGCGCGTACCGCCTGGGCGCGGTGGTGGACCCCGCCAACAACCGCGTCGAGCTCATCGAGGACAACAACGCGAACGCGGACTTCGTGCTCGGCGTGGGCAGCCGCGCCGACTTCATCGTCACCGCGGTGAAGGGCCCGCCCAGCGTGATGTCCGGCCAGTCCCTCACCGCGCAGGTGACGGTGTGCAACCAGGGCACCCAGGCCGACAGCACCGACGTGGGCGTCTTCCTGTCCGCCGACGCCACCATCGTCCCGAGCACCGGCCCGTGGCCGGGGGAGGATGCCTCCGTGGGCTTCGCGACCGTGGGCCCCCTCAACCCGGGCCAGTGCGCCACCGTGCCGGTGACGGGCTTCGCGTCCCTGCCCCCTCCCGGCACCGAGGGCGCATACCGCCTGGGCGCCTTCGTGGACCCGAACCGGCAGCGCATCGAGCTGCAGGAGGACAACAACGCGAACGCCGGCTCCGTGCTGGGCGTGGGCAACCGGGCCGACTTCATCGTCACCTCGGTGAAGGGCCCCGCCAGCGTGGTGCCCGGACAGTCCCTCAGCGCGGTGGTGACGGTGTGCAACCAGGGCACCCGGGGGGACGGTGTGGAGGTGGAGCTCTATCTGTCCGCGGATGCCATCATCCGTCCCATGACGGGGCAGCCGCCGCCTCCGGAGGACATGCGCGTGGGGAACGCGGCCTCCCTGGGATTCCTCAACCCGGGTCAGTGCGTCGCCGTGCCCATCTCCGGCACCGCGTACCCGCCCGCGCCGGGCGGCGAAGGCGTGTACTTCCTGGGCGCGGTGGTGGACCCTGGCAACAGCCGCGTCGAGCTCATCGAGGACAACAACACCCATTCCGGCTACGTGCTGGGCGTGGGCAGCCGGCCGGACTTCGTCGTCACCGACGTCACCGGTCCCTCCAGCGCGGCCTCGGGTCAGAGCGTCACGGCGCAGGTGACGGTGTGCAACCAGGGCACGCAGTCCGGCGGCAGCAATGTGACGGTCTTCCTGTCCGCGGATGACCTCATCGGCGTGCCCGGTCCTTCCGGGAGCGACGTGGACGCCATCGTGGGCAAGGGCACCGTGGGCACCCTCGCCCCGGGCCAGTGCACCACCGTGCCGGTGACGGGCCCCGCGTATCCTCCGGGTGCCAGCGGCGCGTACTTCCTGGGCGCGATGGTGGAGCCCAACAACGAGCTCAACACCGCCAACAACACGTCCTCCGGCTACCGGCTGGGCGTGGGCACGCTGCCCGACTTCGTCGTCACCGCCGTCACCGGCCCCGACAGCGTCGCGAAGGGCGCCACGTTCACCGCCGACTTCACGGTGTGCAACCGCGGCCGGAGTTCCCAGACGGCGAACGTGAGCGTGTACCTGTCCGCGGACGGCACCATCCGCGTGCCGGCCCCGCCCCAGCCCGCCGAGGACTTCCTGCTGGCCACGGTGACGAACATCGGCGTGAGCGTCGGCGCCTGCGTCAACCGCTCGGTGAGCGTGACGCTCCCGTCAGTGCCGGAAGGCGGCTACACGCTGGGCGCGGTGGTGGACCCGGCCAACCTCCGGCCCGAGCTCATCGAGGACAACAACACGCTGGCCGGCAACCGGCTCGGCGTGGGTGACGGGCCGGACTTCGTCATCACCTCCGTCACCAGCCAGGAGATGACCGTCAGGCCGGGGCTGAGCTTCCCCACCACCACCACCGTCTGCAACCGGGGCCGGCTCGGCGGACTCGTGGACGTGGACCTCTACCTCTTCGCGAGCCCCGCCATCGCCGGCACGCAGGCGCCTGCGCCCCCCGAGGCCTTCTCCGTGGGCCGCACGACGGGCATCTCGCTCGCCGCCGGGGCCTGCCTCACTCGCACGGTCATCGGGACGGTCCCTGGCCAGACTCCGCCGGGCACCTTCTTCCTGGGCGCGGTGGCGGATGCGCTCAAGGTCCGCGCGGAGCTCATCGAGGACAACAACGTGCTGACGGGCAGCCGCATCGGCGTGGGCACCGGGCCGGAGCTCGTCGTCACCAGTGCGACAGGGCCCTCCAGCGTGCGGCTCGGCGCGACGTTCACCGCCAGCGTCGCCGTGTGCAACCGCGGCACGTTCACCGCTACCACGGACGTGGACCTCTTCCTGTCCGCGGACACCACCATCCGCCTGCCCACGCCCCCCCGCGCGCCCGAGGACACCTTCCTCGGCACGGTGCCGGGGGTGTCGCTCGCCGCCGGCCAGTGCGCCACGCGCTCGCTCTCGGTGAGGGCCACCGTGCCGTCCACCGGCGGCTACTACGTGGGCGCCGCCGTGGACCCGCGCTTCACCATCGTGGAGTTCTTCGAGGACAACAACACGCTGGCGTGGGGCTTCATCTCCGTCACGCCCTGAGCCGGCGCCCGCCTCTTATGCACCTCGGCCCGGCCCGCGGCGTTCGCAGTCCAGGAACGCCGCGCGCGCCGGGCGCGCTGTCAACGAAGGGTGCGCGCCCGCCTGACGCCGTGGGAAGCGTTTCCCACCTTCCGCGACGTGATAGGTACCGGGACCGTGCCCCGCCCCAAGCTGCACAGCGACGAAGCCATTCTCGATGCCACCATGGAGGTGCTGCTGCGTCGCGGGCCGGCCGAGTTCACCCTGAATGACGTGGCCATCGAGCTGGGCATGTCCCGCGCCGCGCTCATCCAGCGCTTCAAGAACAAGGACACGCTGTACCTGCGGGCCATGGAGCGCTCCGGAGAACAGCGACGCGACTACCTCGCGAGCATGCCCGTGGAGGTCGGCGCGCGGGGGCTCTGGCGCTTCCTGACGGAGATCATCTCGGGGATGGGCGCGGGGGAGGGACTCGACAGCTACCTGCTCCTCGCCTGGCAGGACCTGCGGGACACCACCCTGCGGCGCATGGCCCTCGAGCGCAACCTCATGGTCCGCGAGGCCATCGCCGCCCGCCTTCCCCAGAGCGCGGAGCGGGATGAGGTGGCCGCCGTGCTCCAGGACGTCATCGCCGGGGCGACGATGCAGTGGATGGTGGAGCGCAAGCCCTCGCTCACCCGCTACGTGCTGGAGCGCCTGCGCCGGGTGCTCCGCCTGCTGTTCCCTCGGGAGTCCTTCCCGCTTCCGAAGTCCTGAGCGCCCGCACGGGGTCGGGCGTCCTCCACCCGCGACTTGTTTATAACCGTCGCGTCGGTTATCAATCTGCCAATCAGCCTCCCACGTGGGAAAGGAGCGCGAATGGCCGAGCGCGTGATTGAGACCCGGGGCATCCGCCTCTGTACGGAGACCTTCGGCTCACCGGGCGACCCACCCATTCTCCTGGTGATGGGTGCGATGTCGTCGATGAAGTGGTGGCCCGACCCGCTGGTCGACATGCTGGTCGCGGCGGGACGGTACGTCATCCGCTATGACCATCGCGACATGGGCGGCTCCACGACGTATCCCCCGGGGGCTCCGGGCTATACCGTCGACGACCTCGCGGAGGATGTCATCGCCGTGCTGGACGGCCATGGCCTCGCGCGAGCGCATCTCGTCGGGATGTCGCTCGGGGGGATGCTCTCGCAAATCGTGGCGTTGAAGGCTCCGGAGCGGGTCCTCTCCCTCACCCTCATCTGCGCGGAGTTCCTCGGCGACCTGGACTTCACGCCTCCGCCCCTCTCCCCGGCGCTGCTCGCGCACTTCGGGACCGCGGCCACGCTGGACTGGAGCGACGAGGCCGCCGTGCTCGACTTCATGGTGGAGGCGGGGCGGCTGAACGCCAGCGGGCGCAGGCCCTACGACGCGGCCCTCGCGCGCCGCGTGGCGGCCGGGGAGTTCCGTCGCTCGTCCCGCCTCCAGAGCATGCTGAACTACACGCTCCTCACCGGCGGCCAGCAGTGGTACGGCCGGACGCATGAGCTCCGAGCCCCCCTGCTCGTCATCCACGGCGCGCTGGACCCCGTCGTCGCCTACGCGCACGGCGTGGCCCTGAGCCGGGCGGTCGCGGGCGCGCGGTTGGTGACACTCGAGGACGCGGGACACGAGCTGCACGAGGCGGACTGGCCCACCATCGCCGGAGCCATCACCGACCATACCGGGGCCGCGAAGGGCAGCCGGTCGTGCAGTCCACCGCTTTCGTAGGCTGCGCTGAACGGCGAACCCTGAGACGGCGTCAGGCAGCGGTTCATCCCGTACTGGATTTACAACATACTCCCCATGTTGGAGCCGCCTCCCCTTCACTTCAACACACAAGAAACCCAGACAGGACTTCAGCGGCATCGACAAGGACATCGAGTCATTTCTCAGCAAACAAGGCGGCGGAGCACCAGCTCCGAGCGATTCAGCACCGCCACGGCGAGGCCGAACTTCAGGGCGAACCGTTACAGATGAGCGTGCCCACGCCTCAATGCCCTTTAGAGGAGCACCGATGAAGGTTCTGACTCTCTTCATATTCGTGGCGGTGGCCAGCCTCGGTTGCAGTCATGCGCAACCCCAGGTGAAACGCCAGATTCATGTGATTTCGGATGATGTCTCTGGCATTGGCGGCTCAGGTGGGGACGACTGCAACCAGGAACAGGTTGACTGCTTCGAGAACTGCTGGAACGCCCCTGATCGCCCATATCCCTACGTCAAGCGTGACGAGTGGTATTACAAGTACTGCACGAAGAAGTGCCGCGAGGAATATTTTGAATGCATCAAAGAGAGGGGACCGATGACCACGGGAGCACCCAAGCTGACTTTCACAAGCATGGACTCAGCGCTGAACTGGCTTGGAGCGCATAAGACCGAACTCATCATCGGCACGGTGGTTGTCGTCGCTGGCGTATCATTCGTCATCGCCACCGGCGGAAGCGGAGCGTTGATCCTCGCCCCAGCCGCGCTCGCGCTCTAGCCCTGGAGCAGCCATGAAATACGACCATCACTTTGATGTGGACGCGACCCTCCGCACTCTCGAGTCCATCAGCCATGGATTTCGAGAGGGGTCGTCAGAGGAGGCGTCACTCCGGGCCGCCGCAACGGCCCTGGTCTACGTGCGTGAACTCGGCAAGCTCGACGATTACCGCGAATTCTTCCGGCAGATTACGACTCCAGCAATCGAGAGCGTAAAGGCTTCCCACGAATTCGGAACGCGCGAGGAGGCCGAGGAATGGCTCAAAGGGGCCAATGTCCCCGACGGTGAACTCGTCAGCATCGAAGGCAAAGGCTACCAGGTCGTGAACCTGCCCCAAGGTGCTCGATTCCTCAGGAACCCACTCCCGCGAGAACTGGAAGAAAATCTCGACTGATTCGAACCCGAAGGGCCCTCTTCAGCGAATCGTGCGCACCGGCCGCACCGGGCCGTTGAACCAGCGGCTCAGCTCCACCACGTCGTCCACGCGGCGCGCGGGCGGCAGGCTGGAGAGGAAGACGCGGCCGTAGCCCTTCGTCACGATGCGCCTGTCGAGCATGGCGACGATGCCCCGGTCCGCCTGCGTGCGGATGAGCCGCCCGAAGCCCTGCCGCAGCGCGAGCGCCGCCTGCGGCAGCTGGTACTGCTCGAAGGGCTCCTCGCCCCGCTGCTGAATCTGGTTGATGCGCGCCGCCACCAGCGGGTCTCCCGGTGACGCGAAGGGCAGCCGGTCGATGATGACCAGGCTCAGCGCGTCGCCCGGCACGTCCACGCCCTCCCAGAAGCTGTGCGCGGCGAAGAGCACGCTCGGCGTCTCGCGGAAGGACTCCAAGAGCTGCTGCTTGGGCCGCTCGCCCTGGAGCAGCGCCTGGTAGGGCAGCCGCCCCGCCGTCAGCTCGTACGCGCGCACCATGTTGCGCAGCGACGTGAAGAGCACGAAGGCGCGGCCTCCGGTCACCTCGCACAGCTTGAGGATTTCCTCCGCCGCCTCCTCGATGAAGCCGGGGGCCGCCGGGTCCGGCAGGTGCGTGGGCGTGTACAGCGCCGCCTGCGTGGGGAAGTCGAACGGGCTGGGCACCGCCAGCGTGCGCACCTGCGTCACCGGCTGCCCGTCCTCGCCGTACAGCCCCATGCGCTTGGCGAAGAAGTCGAAGCGGCTGTCCGCCGCCAGCGTCGCGGACGTGTACACCACCGTGTCGAGCGCGCCGTACATCCGCTCGCGCAGCTCCTTCGCCACGTCGATGGGGCTGGCGCGCAGGAAGAGGCCCTTGCCGCGCTGCTCCGCCCAGTAGACGTGGTCCACCGACTCGGCCTTCTCCAGGAAGCCGAGCTGCTCATCCAGCTCGTCGGCGCGGCGGGTGAGCGCCGCCAGCTCCGGCTCGCGCTCGCCCACGGTGAAGGAGGACAGCGCGCCCAGCGACTCGCGCACGCCCTCCACCGCGGTGGACAGCTTCCCCATCGTCTCCGGCTTGAGCGCCACGGAGGACTCGAGCCCGGACAGGCCCAGCGCCCGGGGCGCCTGCGCGTAGAGGGCCTCCGCGCTGCTGCGCAGCCGCGCCGACAGCGCGCGCAGCATGGCGTGGCGCGAGTCGTCGTCCTTCAGCGCCGCGACGGCGTCCCGCGCCAGCTCCTCCAGCCGGTAGTTGGAGACGCTGACGCCGAAGTGGCCGCTGGCCGCGTCCTCCAGCGCGTGCGCCTCGTCGAAGATGACGGCGTCGTACCAGGGCAGCACGCCCTCGTTGCGCTTGCCGGAGCTGCGCAGCGACAGGTCCGCGAAGAAGAGGTGGTGGTTCACCACCAGCAGGTCCGCGCTCTCCGCGCGCTTGCGCATGCGCGTGACGTGGCAGTTCTCGTACAGCGGGCACTTCGTGCCCATGCACGTCTCGGACGTGGTGGACAGGCGGGACCAGGCGCTGAAGGACTCGGGCAGGTCCAGCTCCGCGCGGTCTCCCGTCTCCGTCGCGTCCGCCCACTTCTTCAGCTTCGGCCAGAGGCGGGACTCCTCGCGCGAGGAGAACTGCGGGTCCTTGGAGAAGGCGTCGTAGCGGTGCAGGCAGAGGTAGTTGCTGCGGCCCTTGAGGTACGCGGCCTCGAAGTGCAGCCCCATCTTCTCCCGCATCAGCGGCAAGTCTTTGAAGAAGATCTGGTCCTGCAGCGTCTTCGTCGCGGTGGACACCACCACCTTGCGCCCCGACAGCAGCGCGGGGACCAGGTAGGCGAGCGTCTTGCCCGTGCCCGTCCCGGCCTCGGCCAGCAGGTAGCTGCGCTCGTTGAAGGCGCGCTCCACGGCGCGCGCCATCTGGAGCTGCTCGGGGCGGTGCTCGTACGCGGGCAGCGCCATTTCGAGCGCCCCTCCGGGACCGAGGAGGCTGTCGACGGTGTGGGACGTGGACCTGGGGAGCGACATGGCACCGGAGGAGGACGGAGGCGGCCGGACAAGATAGCAGCGAGCCCCGTTTCAGGCGCGTTTCCGTCCTCCTTCCGCCCCGTTCCACTGTACGGCCGGCCGCTCCACGGGGAAGCACCCGCCTTGGCGGAGTGCCAGGGAGCCGCCGTGTCGGCGGCTCAGCCCTCCGCCATCAGCGCGCGCAGGTTCTGGAACACGAGCACGGCCAGCACCAGCACCACCAGGAACAGCACCCCCATGCCGAGGGTCTTCATGCGCTTCTGGATGTCGGAGGGCCCGGAGGACACCTCGGCCGTCGCGGGCACCACCAGGGTGGCGCGCCGCACCAGCTCGTCACGGCCGCGCTGGGCCATGACGTCGTCCGGCGCCCGCGCCAGCCGCAGCCGGTACAGCCGCCCCAGCATGGCCAGCTCGCCGCGCCCCATGGCCAGCGTCATCAACCGGTCGTGCGCCTCCCAGTCGTCCCAGTGCTCGGCCGCCAGGGACTGCCACGCCTCCGCCAGCACTTCCGACGGGCGGTGCTCGTCCGGGGTGAAGTTCACATAGACGAGCCCGCACTGCGCGCAGGACTCCGCGTCCTCGCGCCGCGGCGCCACGCACTTGGGGCAAGCGCCCGGGGGCGCCTCGAAGAGCGTCTCGCCCGTCAGCGGCACGTCCGCCGTCCGTCCCCGCAGGACGCGCAGCGACGGCGTGCTGGCGCGCGGGGGCAGCGGCGCGCTCATGCCCTGCGAGGGCTCCGGCGGCGGAGGCGCACCCTGGCCCTCTCCGACCAGCGAGGAGCCGCCCATCGCGAAGGACGAGGCCGTGGAGGCACGCGCGCGAGTCTCCGCGCCGCAGCGGTCGCACTTCACCACGAGCACGCCCGCCTCCACCCGGAACACCTCCAGGGGGACGAGCCGCTCGCACGCCTCGCACTGGAACTTCATGACACCACCTGTCTCAAGGGGATGGGCATGGCACAGCCGATGAGGGCCAGCAGGCACAGCGCGCAGATGATTTTACGCGAGAGGCTGAGCGGCTCGCGCGGCTCCACCACCTCCGGGTGCCCGAAACCGACCAGCTTGCTCGTCACCAACAGCCACAGGCCCCAGGACGCGGTGACGAAGACGGTGAGGAACAGCAGCACCAGCGCCACCGCGCGCCCCACCCACCGCGCCCGGTTCCCCATGACGGCGTAGGCCAGGTGCCCACCGTCGAGCTGCCCCACCGGCATCAGGTTGAGCAGCGTCACGAGCAGGCCGAACCAGCCGGCAATCACGACCGGGTGCACCAGCACGTCCTTGCCCTCGGGCACCGGGCCCACCGCCAGCCGGGTGAGGCCCTGCATCAGCAGGCTGTCACCGAAGACGGTGTGCACGCCGCGGATGGCCTCCTCCGGTGCGGGCGGGGCGTGGGTGATTTTCTCCATCACCCAGGCGAACAGCTCCTTCCCGTACGCCCACAGCGAGTCGTCCCCGGGGAAGGCCAGCGGCAGGCTGGGCGCGTCCACCACCGTGGAGTGCGCCAGCCCCCAGAAGAGGATGGGCAGCGCCACCACCAGTCCCGCCAGCGGCCCCGCCGCGCCAATGTCCACCAGCGCGTTGCGGTTCGGAATCCTGTCGCGGATGCGGATGACGGCGCCCAGCGTGCCCACGCCCAGCACCGGCAGTGGGATGAAGTACGGCAGCGACGTGTCCACCCCGTGGATGCGCGCCAGCAGGTAGTGCCCCATCTCGTGCGAGCCCAGGATGGCCAAGAGCGACAGGCTGAACGCCAGCGCGCGCAGGGCCGCGTCGGGCGACACCTCCGACGGCGAGTAGGGCCGCTGGAAGTGGAAGTAGAGGAGGTACGAGGTGAAGGTGGTCCCCACCGTCAACACGAGCAGCAACAGGTGGACCCAGTACCGGGGTGCGGGACGGGCGACGGGGACGGTGTCCATGCGAAGAGAGCCTCGGGGTTGGCTAGCAAGGGGAGGTGTGCATTGCAATGCGCCACTGCCCAGCCCCCGTGGGACACTCTGTCCTGGACGGACCTTGACATGGAGTTGACATCTGGTACGACCCCGGCCGCTTGAGGTTCCAATCGAACGGCCGGGCGCTCTCCAAGGCGCTCAGCCACCGCACAAGCGTCCTTTAGAGAGGGGAAGACCATGAAGAAGTTCGTCCTGTCCGCCATCGCCGCCAGCAGCCTGGTTGCCTGCACCAGCGTTGAGAGCGCCGTCGTCTCCGGTACCGAGATCGCCTCCAACGGAGAGGCCGTTGCCGTCGTCCAGGCCAACGCCCTGGGCCTGACCGCCATCTTCCACATCATCGATATCGTCCAGAGCGACCTGGACACCGTCATCAACAAGCTCCTCATCGCCGAGGCCAAGGCCATGGGCGCCTCCAAGGTCGAGCTGCTGACGGCCGGCACCACGCCCCGCCACGGCATCTACGCCCTGGCCGGCACCATCATCGGCGTGACCTCGTCCAGCGCGACGGGCGTGGCGGTCAAGTAGTCCACACCCTCCGCGAAAGCGGTCGGTACGCGGGAGGCCCCCTGGCGACAGGCGGGCCTCCTTGCTTTTCTGGCACTCCCCTCTTCTTCCCGGCCCTCCCATGCGCGCCCGCCTCCTCTTGCCCTGTGTCCTCCTGGCCCTCGCCGGCTGCTCCCGGAAGAGCGAGGACACCAACCTCGCCACCGAGGTGCGGACGCGGCTGGCCGGGCGCGACGCGAAGCTCACCAGCTACCGCATCGCCGGCACGGTGAAGGACGAGGGGCAGGAGGCGGTGACCTTCACCTTCGACTACCGCGCCCCGCAGCGCATGCGCGGCTCGCTGGGCCCGCCGGCCTCGCGCACCTTCTCGTGGGACGGCACGCACCTGTTCCAGCAGGTGGACGGGGAGAAGTCCTTCAGCACCTTCAAGTCGGAGCTGCCCCCGGCGAAGCTGGCCGGCTTCCTCAACCAGACCTTCAGCCCCTTCACGCCGGAGGGCTTCCGCACGCCGCTGCTCTTGCGCAGCGCCACCGCCCGCCGCGCCACGCACCCGCGCGCCCCGGAGGCGGTGGAGCTGGTGCAGACGCTGGAGGGCGAGGCCCTGGGCACGGAGATGGTCTACGTGTTGCGCTGGCCGCGGCTGGACTACCTGGGCAAGCGCACCCGCGCCCCGGACGGCACTCAGGCCGAGGAGCGCGTGGAGGACGAGCACTGCGACAAGGGGCTCGATTTGTGTGTGCCCAAGCGCATCACCCGGTGGCTGGGCGGCAAGCAGGTGGGAGAGACGGTGCTCGGCCGCGTGGAGCTGAACGCTCCGCTGCCCAATGACGCCTTCACCCTGACCGCGCCGGAAGGATACGCGGTGCAGTCGCGGACACTGGTGGAGTCCACTCCCGCCGCGCCGCCCACGGGCGGTTGACCGGCCCTCGCGTCGTCCCCACCTTCGGTGCCGGGAGCAACGGCACTCATGGTTGAAAACGTCATCTTCGATGTGGACGGCACGCTGGTGGACTCGGTGGACGAGCACGCCGAGGCGTGGCGCCGCGCCTTCCTGCACTTCGGTCGGGACATTCCGTTCTCACACGTGCGCAGCCAGATTGGAAAAGGCGCCGACCAGCTCATCCCCGTCTTCTTCAACGACGAGGAGCTGGAGCGCTTCGGGAAGGATTTGGAGGAGTACCGCGGCCAGCTCTTCGTGAAGGAGTTCCTGCCCAAGGTGCGCGCCTTCCCGCGCGTGCGCGAGCTGTTCCAGCGGCTGCGCGCCTCCGGCATCCGCGCCGCCCTGGCCTCCAGCGCCAAGGAGGACGAGCTGAAGCAGTACGTGAAGCTGTGCGGCATCGACGGCCTGTTCGAGGCGAAGACGAGCAAGGACGACGCGGACAAGAGCAAGCCCCACCCGGACATCTTCGAGGCCGCGCTGGAGCGGCTGGGAAAGCCGGAATCGCGCGTCACGGTGGTGGTGGGCGACACGCCCTATGACGCGCTCGCCGCCAACAAGCTGGGCCTGGCCACGGTGGGCGTGCTGGCCGGCGGCTTCTCTCCGGACGACCTGCGCTCCGCGGGCTGCCGCACGCTGGTGAAGGACCCGGCGGAGCTGCTCGCGCGCCTCGAGGCCTCGCACCGCGACTGGCCGTGGAACGAGGCCAGCGCCGCGCAGACGGCCAAGGACGAGTAACGCGCCTCCGAGCGCGGGGCTCGGCGTACGCCGCCGGGCCCCGCGCCCCATCTCCCACACGGGAGATGGGGACGGGGTGGGTGCCCTACTTGCGCGTGCTGCTCCGGCTGCTGCTCTTGCGGCCGCCGCTCCGGCTCCGGCTGGTGGTGCTCTTGCGGGTGCCGCCGCGCGGGGTGGTGCTCTTCTTGGCGCGGCTCGTGGTGGCGCCGCGCTTCGCGGTGGCCCGGCGCGCCGCGGTGCCGCGCACCGTGGTCTTGCCGCCCTTGCGCGTGGAGCGCGTGGCCTTCCGGGTGGCGGCGGCGCGCGCCTTGCCGCCCTTCGCGCCGGCCTTGCGCGCATTCTTCCGCGCGGCGGGACGGCGGCGCGCGGCCTTGGCCTTGCTGCCGGAGCCGCCCTTCATCCCACCACCGGTGAGCTTGTTGACGGTGGCCCAGGCCCGGGCCTCGGCCGTCTTCTCCGACGTGCCCTTCTTCTCGTAGCCCTCCTCGATGTGCTCGGCCATTCGCTTCTGCTTCGACGTGTACTTCGCCTTGCTTCCACGTGCCATGCGTTGCCTCCTGGCAGATGTCGGCGCCGGTGTGGAGCCAGCGTTACCTGCAAGGTGGGCAGCCACCTGCCGTCATGGAAGCGGCCCCCGGGCCACATGTGTCCACCCGGGAACGTCAAGCCCCACATCAGCCCTTGCGGCCGCACCGCGCAGACCCCAGGGGCGCGCGCGGAAATTCCCCCCGCAACTTCTCCGCGGAGGCCGGGTTCAGGAGGAGCGAGGCCGGAACACGCCGCACCTACGAACCTTCTGGAGGAACCCCATGCGCTTCATCTCTTCCCACCGCCGTCTGCTCGCCGCCGCGCTGTGCTTCACCCTGCCCCTGGGCCTCGTCGCCTGTGGGAAGGACGCGGTCGAGGAGGACCTCGCCGTCGGCGAGGCCGCCGCCTTCCTCACCGCCTCCGAGGAGGGAGGCGACATCGGCGGAGAAGCGGTGGCCGACGCGGACACCTCCACGATGCAGTCCATGGCCACGGAGGACGTGGACACCGTCAACCAGGAGCCCACCGACGAGGGCAACCTGTGCGACTTCAGCGCCCGCCGCCAGGAGGTGCTGGAGAAGTACGACGCGGACGGGGACGGCACCCTGAGCCGCGCGGAGCTGGCCGAGCTGAGGGCGGACCTGGGCGAGCGGCGCGACACCGTCCGCCCGCGCCTCGCCCAGCTGCGCCAGCGCGCGCGCAACTGGGCCTTCTGGCGGGTGCGCTGGGCCTTCGACGAGGACGGCAGCGGCTCGCTGTCCGCCGAGGAGCGCACCGCGCTGGTCAACGCCATGGAGGCCCGCTGCGAGCGGCTGCGTGACGAGCGCCTGGAGAAGTTCGACGCCAATGACGACGGCAAGCTGGACGAGTCGGAGCGTCTCGCGGCGCGGCAGGCCGTGCGCGCCCGCTGGCAGCAGAAGCGCCAGGCGCTCCTGGCCCAGTACGACACCAACGGCAACGGCGTGCTGGAAGACGGTGAGCGCCTCGCGCTGCGCCAGGACCGGGTGGCCGCCGCCCAGGCGCGCCGCGCCACGCTGATGGCCACGTACGACACCAACGGCGACGGCACGCTGAGCACCGCGGAGGCCCTGCCGCTGCGCGAGGAAATCCAGCGCCGCATCATCGAAGGCCGCGACGCGGAGGAGTAGCCCCCACGCCGGGCCGCGGCAGCCCGTGAGGATTCCCCCTCGTGCCGTGCCCCCGACCCCCAGGTCGCCCTCCCGGCGTCCTGGGGGTTTCCCTTTCAGACACTTCCGACGCCGCACCGCCCGTACGGACCGCTGGCCCGCCTGCCCCGTCGTGCACAGCTTGAAAGGGTCATGGAAAGAGAGGCCGTCCTGGAACCCGCCCTCATCGAGCCTCCACGTCGCCGGGCCCTGGACGACGGGCCCGCGGTGTTGGTGGTGAACACCCGCTCACGCTCGGGCCGGGAGGCCTTCGAAAAAGCGCGCGCCGCGCTCGCGGACCGGGGCGTCCCGCTGGTGGAGAGCTACGCCCTGTCCAGAACCGAGCGCCTGGAGCACGTGCTGGAGCGGATGACGCAATTGGGCGCGCGCCGCATCCTCGTGGGCGGCGGTGACGGCACGCTGAGCTGCGTGGTGGCGAAGCTGCTGGGCCGGGACGTGACGCTGGGCGTGCTGCCGCTGGGCACGGGCAACGACTTCGCGCGCTCGCTGGGGATTCCCGCGGACGTGGAGGCCGCGTGCGACGTCATCGCCAACGGCTACACGGCGCGCGTGGACGTGGGCCTGGCCAACGGGCGGCCCTTCCTCAACGCGGCCAGCCTGGGCCTGGCCACGGCGATTGCGAAGCGGCTGACCAAGCGCCTCAAGCAGCGCGCGGGGAAGCTGGCCTACCCGGTGGCCGCCGCCGCGGAGGTGAAGGACCTCCAGCACTTCCACGTGCGCATCCAGGCCGACAACGAGGAGCTGGAGCTGGACGCGCTGCAGCTCGTGGTGGGCAACGGCCGCTACCACGGGGCGGGCAACGTGGTGTCCAAGGATTCGCAACTGGATGACAGGCGTCTCCACGTCTACGCCATCACCGCGCCGTCCGCCGCCAATGGCCGCGAGGGCACCGGCCTGGGCCAGTTGCAGGACGTCGCCACGCTGGCGCGCGTGGCGCTGTCACTGCGCTCCGGCGAGCACGAGGACCACCCGGCCGTCACGTCGCTGCGAGCGGTCCGCCTCTACGTGGAGGCCGACCCCGTCCAGGAGGTGAACGCGGACGGAGAGCTCGTCGGCCACACGCCCATGCGCTTCGAGGTGGCCCCGGCGGCGCTGCGCGTCTACGCGCCCGCCCCATCCTGAATTTCGATTCAGGTCCTGTCTGGCCTAGGCTGGGGCCATCCGCGGCGGCCTCCCCTCCGCCGTGGGGAGGCCGAGCCCGTGCGCCAGCGTTCCCGACTTCCCCTCCTCTTCGCCTCCTGCCTCGCCATCGCGGCCGTGCTGCTGCTGTGGTTCCGCATGCCGGCGCCTGGAGGCCATCCGCCCTCGACGCCGGGGGCCCTCGCCATCGCCGCCGCGCCGGGGGCCGCGCCCGAAGTCCCGCCTCGCGAGAGCGCACCGCCCACGCCGCTGCTGGAAGAGGCCGCGGCGCCGGAGGACGGGGCCTTCGTGGTGCGCGTGGTGGACGCCGCCGGCCCGGTGGCGGGTGCGCGCGTGCGGGCCTGGCTGCGCGGGACGGACGACGGCACCGGGACGCCTCCCTGGCGCCGCGCGGGCGAGGGCACCACCGCCGCGGACGGCACGGTGCGGCTGCCCGCGGGCCCGGGGGACTACCTGCTCGCGGCGCACGCGCCTGGCCATGCTCCCGCCCGGCGCACGGCGACGCGGCCCTCGGGTGAGGCGGAGACGGCGGTGGAACTGTCCCTGCCTCCGGGCGTGTCCCTGGAGGGGCGCACGGTGGTGGAGGGCCGCGACGAGCCGGTGCCGCTCGCGGAGGTGACGCTGTGGCCCTACGCCGGCACGGCCGTCGCCTGGGCGGACCCCGCCCACCTGCCGGAGGAGACGGCGGTGGCGCGGAGCGGCGCGGACGGCCGCTTCGCCTTCTCCGACCTGGCGCCGGGCCACTACGCGCTCACCGCGGAGGCCCCGGGCTTCAGCCGCCGCATGCTGCGCCTGCTCGAGGTCCCGCATGCCGGCGCACTGGTAGTTGGACTGTGGGGCGCGGGCACGCTGGAGGGCTTCGTCGTGGACGCGCGCGGCCAGCCCGTCGCGGGCGCGGAGGTGACGGCCGTCGGCGGCGCCGAGCCGGTGCGCACCACCACGGGCGACAGCGGCGGCTTCGCGCTGGAGGTGGACACGGGCACCTGGCGCGTGTCCGCGCGACGGGGCGACGCGGTGGGCCACATCGCCACGCCCCTGTCCGTAGCGCCGGGCGAGACGCTGCGCGGCCTTACGGTGACGCTGGGCGGCGCCAGTGGACTCGAGGGCACCGTGTCGGCGAACGGCGCGCCGGTGCGGGGCGCGGTGCTGGTGGCCTCGCCCCGGGGCAGCGCGGGCGAGCTGGGCCGCGCCACGTCGGCCGTGGATGGGACGTGGCGGATGGACCTGCCGCCGGGCGAGTACGACGTGGCCGCGCGGGCCCCGGGGATGACGGGCCAGGTGGCGGACGCGGTGGTCGTCATCGCGGAGCGCTACACGCCGCTCGACGTGAAGCTGGTGCCCGCGACGGCGGTGGTGGAGGGCACGGTGGTGGACACGGAGGGCAGGCCCGTCCCGGGTGCCCAGGTGGCCGTGGCGCTCCGCCAGCGCGAAGGCAGCGCGCGCACCACGCTGACGGACGCCGCGGGCGCGTACCGGCTGGAGGGACTGGAGGCGGGGCTGTCCTCGGTGAAGGTCCGGCGCGAGCGCTCCTCCCGGTGGACCCTCCGGCTGGAGACGCTCCAGGCCAACGTCACCACGCGCGTGGACTTCACCCTGCCGGAGTCCGGCATCGTCTGGGGCCAGGTGACGCGGCCGTCGGGCGCGCCCCTGGAGGGGAGCATCCTGGTGCACGCGATTCCCAAGGGCAGCCTGGGCGCGGCCACGGTGGAGACGGATGCCCGGGGCCACTACCAGGTGGAGCTGCCCGAAGGCGTGTACCAGTTCTCCACGCAGGCGCGCGCGGAGCCCACCCTCTTCTTCCACGTGGAGAACGACCCGGCGGTGACGGTGACGGCGGGAAGCAACCTGCGGCTGGACCTCACGCTGAGGGAGCACGACGGCCTCTCCGGCACCGTGCTGGAGCCCTCGGGGGCACCCAGCCCGCTCGCGGTGGTGGTCGCCGTCCAGCCCGGGGAGTTCGCCATCAACCTGACAGTGCGTGCGGACGAGTCCGGCCACTTCCAGCTGCTCCCGCGCCCCCAGAATGCCGCGCCCCTGACGCTGGTGGCGCACAACGGCGGACGCGTGGGCCGCCTCACCGGCGTGAAGGAGGACCAGGGCCCCCAGAGCCTGCGCCTCCAGCCCGCGGCCACGCTGCGCGGACGCGTGGTGTCCGCCGGTGGCACGCCGCCGGACGGCTTCGTCCTGGAGCTGCACGAGCCGGATGGCGAGGAGCTGCCGTGGGCCGGCGCGTCCCCCACCGCGCGGCGCTTCCCCGGCGACACCTTCTTCCTGCCGGACGCGCCCGGTCAGCGCCTCCAGCTCTCCGTGCGCGCCGCAGACGGCCGCACGGGCGAGGCCCAGGTGACGTTGACGCCGGGCGGCTCCGCGGAGGTGGAGGTGCCCCTCACCGGCGGCGCGTCCTCCATCTCCGGGCGCGCGGTATGGAGCCGGGGCGGCGGGCCGGCCCCGGGCGTGGCGGTGTTCCTGGACCGGACGGTGACGGCGCAGCCGGACGCGCGCACCGGCGCGGACGGCCGCTTCCGCCTCGACGACGTGCGCCCCGGCGCGCACACCGTGCGGCTCATGCCTCCCGAGGGACGCACGGAGACGCGCACGGTGAAGGTGGTGGAGGCGGAGGCCAGCGAGCTGGGCGACATCACCGTGTCCCCGCGCCGCGCCGCGCCCGGCACCCTGGGCGCGGGCTTCAGTGAAGACAGGGGCCTGGTGACGTTCGCCTGGCTGACGCCGGACGGGCCCGCCGCGCGCGCGGGCGTCTCCGTGGGAGACCGGCTGCTCGCGGTGGACGGGCTGGTGGTGCGCGACAGGACGGAGGCCGAGTCCCGCACCAAGGGCGTGCCCGGCTCTCCGGTGCGCCTCCAGCTGCGGCGCACGGGCGGCGAGCACGAGCTGCTCGTCACCCGCGCGGAGTAGGAAGCGCTACACCTTCTCCAGCACGCGCGAGAGCACCTGCGCGGTGAAGTTCACCAGCGGAATCACGCGCCGGTAGTCCATGCGCGTGGGGCCGATGACGCCCACCGTGCCCAACACCTGCTCCTGGTTTCCGTACGGGCTGGCGATGACGGAGACGTCGCCGGCCGCGGAGAAGTCGCTCTCCGCGCCGATGAAGATCTGCATCTCGTTGGCGCGCTGGACGCGGTCCAGCAGCGACAGCAGCTTGTGCTTCTCGTCCAGCGCCTTGAAGAGCGCGCGCATGCGCTCCACGTCCGCGAACTCCGGCGCCTCCAGGAACGAGCCCGTGCCCTGGATGAGCACCCGCTCCGTGGTGGGCAAATCCGTGGCCGCCGCGCCCAGCTTCAGCGCCTTGGCCGTCAGCGCGTTGTAGAGCGCCTGCTCCTGGTCCATCTCCGTGCGGATGCGCTCGCGCGCCTCCTCCAGCGGGACTTCGCGCAACAGCTCGGACAGGTAGTTGCTCGCCTTGAGCAATTCGTCCGAGGTGATGGGGAACTCGACGGTAATCGCCTTGTTGTGCACCTGGCCGCTCTGCCCCACCAGGATGGCGAGCACCCGGTCCTCGCGCAGGCGGACGAACTCGATGCGGTGGAACACGGACGCGTCGGGGCGCGGCGTGACGACGACCCCGGCGTGCCGCGTGAGAGAGTGGAGGATGCGGCTGGCCTCGCCCAGCACCTCTTCCAGGTTGGCCTCCTGGATGAGGCCCGCGTGGATGAGCTCCCTGTCACGGGGCGTCGGGTCCTTCAGCTTGACGAGCGTGTCGACATAGAACCGGTAGCCCTGGTCCGTGGGTACCCGGCCGGCCGAGGTGTGCGGCTTCTCCAGGAAGCCGAGCTCCTCCAGGTCGGCGAGCACGTTGCGCATGGTGGCCGAGGAGACCTCGAACCCGGGCCGCCGGGTGAGCTGTTGACTGCCCACCGGCCCGCCCGTGGTGATGTACTCCTGCACCACCGCGCGGAGGACTTCCTTCTCTCGTTCTCCCAGCTCTTCGGACGGCATCCCTGCTCACACTCCAGAGCCGGCGGCCCGGCACGATGCCCGCCGCGGCTCCACCGGAAGTTTAAGAAAGCGGGCTCGGCCGTTCAATGCGCGTTCCCCATGTCCGTACGTCCAGGTGGCGGAGACATTCCTGATACCAGGGCAGCAGGAGGGCAGGCAGGCGCCGCTGCGCCCGGGAGCATGCCCCTCCGCACTGTACCCCACTGCGAGCGCGCCGACTGTGGGGTACGGCAATGCGCACATGGCCCCGCTCTGAAGCGGGCGCTACAAGCGGCGGCATCGTGTCCGTCTCTTCGCCCGTACAGCCCCTGGTTTCCGCCCCGTCCACTCCCTCTGTCCTGCCCGTGGGGGACGTTGGCGCTTCGGGGGCCTCCCGGGGCTGGCTCATCACCAGCCTGGTGACGCTGTACCTCATCTGGGGTTCCACCTACCTGGCCATCCGCTTCGGCCTGGAGGGGGGCCTGCCGCCGTTCCTGATGTCGGGCAGCCGCTTCATGCTGGCGGGCAGTGTGCTGTTCGCAGTGCTGTGGTTGCGGGGTGCGCCAGTGCCCACGGCCCGACAGTGGGCGTCCAGCGCGGTGGTGGGCCTGCTGCTGCTGGGCATCGGCAACGGGGGCCTCGTCTTCGCGCAGCAATGGGTGCCGTCGGGCGTGGCGGCGCTGGTGGTGGGCAGCCTGCCCATGTGGACGGCGCTCTTCGGCGGCCTCTTCGGCCAGTGGCCGGGGCGCGCGGAGCGCTGGGGCCTGGCGCTGGGCTTCGGCGGAATCGTGGTGCTCAACCTCGGCGGCAACCTGGGCGGCCACTGGCTGCCCACGGTGGCGATGCTGCTGTCGCCGCTGAGCTGGGCGTTCGGCTCCATCTGGAGCCGCCGCCTGCCGATGCCGCAGGGGCTGATGTCCACCGCGGCGCAGATGCTGTGCGGCGGCGCGATGATGTACTGCTTCGGCCTGGTGACGGGCGAGCACCTGCCGACGACGATGCCGAGCACGCGCGCCCTCTTCGCGTACTTCTACCTCGTCACCTTCGGCTCGCTGGTGGGCTACAGCGCCTACGGCTACCTGCTGCGCAACGCGCGCCCGTCGCTGGCCACCAGCTATGCGTACGTCAACCCGGTGGTGGCGGTGTTCCTCGGCGGCGTGCTCGCGGGCGAGACGATGAAGCCCACGGCCTGGGTGGCCATGGGCGCCATCCTCGGCGCGGTGGTGCTGCTGACGCGCAAGCGCTGACGTTCAGGGGGAGCTGGTGCGGTTGGGGTCCCTGCGCGTCACGTGACGTGACTGGACTACGCTGCGGCCATGCCTCCACGCCTCTCCACCGGTGTCCGGCTCCTGCTCCTGGGCCTCCTGGGGTTCAGCGCCTGCACGAGCGGAAGCCGGCCCCTCCCCGCCAGTTCCCCCGCGCCTGTCGCTCCAAGCGACGCCGGTAGCCTGGCCGTGAGCCCCTCGCCTCCAGCGGAGGCCCCGACCTGGCAGGGGCCGCGGCCGTCCTCCTTCCGCCCCTGTCCCCGCAAGACGGCCGGAGGCTGCGACTACGGCGAGGGCTGTGACTACACGGCGTATGACCTCCTCTGCGTGTCGGGCAGCTGCGACACGCCGCAGACGGGAGACCTGCGCTGCCACCGCATCTGCGACGATGGGGCCTGCGGCCAGGGCGAGAAATGCGTGCGCCGCACCGTGGGCGTCAGCGACACGGGCGAAGCACAGCTCCCGCTCTGCCTGTGTGCCGGCAAGGACTGCCCCGAGCGGGGACCGGGCGGAATCCCCTGGCCCGCCGAGGGCGGCCTCGCGCCGTGGCGGCAAGAGCGCGCCATGCCCGCCGACCTCTACTACCACGCGGCCACCGCCACCCCGGAGCGCCTGCTCGTCTCCGGCGGGCTGCACATCCAGGCGATTTCGGGCTCGGGCGCAAGCCTGGAGGAGAACGCGAAGGTGTTCTCCGCGCCGCTCCTGGCGGAGGGCGGCCTCGGCGAATGGACGAAGAGCGGCACGCTTCCGGTGCCCGTCATCCACCATGGAATGGCCGTGCTCGCGGGACGCCTGTTCATCGCGGGGGGACAGCGGCAGGGTGACTTCACGGCCGAGGTCGTCTCCGCGCCCATCCAGGGGGACGGCACGCTGGGCCCGTGGCGCGAGGAAGCCCCGCTGCCCCAGCCCCGCGCCTGGCACTCGCTCGTGGCCCACGGCAGGGAGCTGTGGGTCATCGCGGGCACACTCGACAAGGCGGACTTCACCCGGGGCACACGCCAGCTCTGGCGCGCGAAGGTCTCCTCGGACTCCGGCGCGCGCGTCTCCCGCTGGGAGGCCCTCGAGGCACCCTTCCCGCCCCACTACGACCAGGGCGTGGCGCTCTCGGGCGGGCGGCTCTACGCCGTGGACGGCCGCGGGCAGCTCTCCTCCGTCGCGCTCGACGCGGGGCGGGACTGGCGCGCGGAGCCCTCACCGCCCTGGAAGGGGAGCGTGGACTTCGGCGCCTCCGGGCATCACCTGGTCCGCCTCGTGGCGCTGCACGACACGCTGCTCCTCCTGATGCCCCGGGGCCTGACGCTCACCGCGAGCCTCCAGCCGGACGGCACCGTGAAGGACTGGCGGCAGGCCTCTCGCCTCCATCACCTCGTGGACGGCTTCGCCACCGCGAGCGACCCCAAAGGCCGCGTCTACGTCCTCGGCGGTACGACGAGCGCCCCCACCATGCAGCGCAACCCGGAGGTCTGGTCCACGACCCGGGTTGCGCCATAGCGGCGCGCGCCAGACTCACGGAGCCCAGGCCCCGTGAGTCACGAAGCACGGCGTCGCTAGCAGCCGCAGATGCGGAGGCGCTGCGTCGTGCAGGCGCCCGTCGCCGAGTCACAACACGTCTTGGTGTAGACCTGGAAGGTGTCGTTCGCGCCCAGCTCGCACTGTCCCACGCGACACTGGCCGTAGGTCTCCGTGCACGTCACGGCGGACTGCGACACCTCACCAGCGGGCAGCGTCGACACGGAGCCCTCCGTGGGGGTCTCCTCCTCCAGCTCCATGGGAGCGCCTCCGCAGCCGACGACAGACAGCGCCACCATGAACAACAACCCTCGCAGGTTCTTCATCGTGTCTCCCTGTTCGCCCGCACCAGTGCGGGTCGCGGAAACATTACGAACCCGCTCTGACACAATTGCAATTCACCATACATTTATCACAGACACCGAATGACTCAGCGGTGGGAGTCACACGGGAAAGAGATGGCCGCATTGCACACCCCAATCACAACCTCGAGCGCACTGCTCATCCTCACCTTCGCGGCCGCCTGCGCCCATGGCCCATCAACGCGGAGCGGCAATGAAGCCCCGGGCCCCGCCACCGGTTGCGCGGCGACGGGAGCGCTGTGCTGGGACTTCGAGGAGGGCGCAGTGCCGGCCGGCTGGACGACGCATCGCGACGAGTTCAGCGGCCAGCTGCTCGTGGACGACACGCGGGCGCACCGGGGCCGGTACGCGCTGCACGCGAAGGCGCTGTCCGGAGGTAGGGAGGGCACGCAGGGCGGGCCCAAGAAGACGCTCCGCTTCGATTTGCCCGCCCACTTCGGGCCGGTGCTCTGGGGCCGGGTCTGGGTGTACACGACGCCCGCGCGCCCCATGTCGCACGCGGGCCTCTTCAGCGCGCGCTATCCCCGGCCGGGCCGCGCGGGCGGAGCCTTCGACACCCTCGACTGGTACGAGGTCGCCACGTACCAGCAGAAGTACATGGCCATCTGGCATCCCCCGGAGCCGCCGGGCTTCCCGGAGTGGGTGCAGGTCTCCGGCACGCCGCTCGTGCTCGACGCCTGGGCCTGCCTGGAGTGGCAGTTCGACGGCGCCAACGGCACCCACGCGGAGGCCGCCACGCCGCGCGTGTGGCTCGACGGCGTCGAGCTCGGCTGGCCCGAGCAGTTCGTCTTCTCCGACCCGCCCACGGCCACGCCGCCGGTGCGCGAGAAGGCCACTGACTTCACCGTGTTGGAGACCGGCGTCGTCCTCTACCAGGGGCTCACGGTGCCCACCGACTGGTGGCTGGACGACCTGGCCATTTCCCGGCAGCGGCTCGGCTGCGGCCCGGACTGAAGCGCGCCTTCAGCCCGGGTGGCCCGCGCGCCGGGGCAGGAGCACGGAGAAGGTGGTCCCCTCCTCCGCGGTGGACTTCACGGTGACGGAGCCCTCGTGCGCGTGGACGATGCGGTCCACGATGTAGAGCCCCAGCCCCAGGCCACGGCTCGTCGCGTGCTCGCGCCCCGTCCCCCGCTTCATCGGCTGGAAGAGGATGGGCAGCACCTCCGGGTGGATGGGCTCTCCCGCGTTGTGCACGCACAGCTCCAGCACGCCGTCCTCCGCCCGCGTCCGCACCTGCACGGGCGCGTCCTCCGCGCCGTAGCGCAGCGCATTGCTCAGGAGGTTGGTAACGACCTGGGCCAGCCGGTCCGTGTCCCACTCGCCCGCGCCGCTGCCTTCCGTGGTGACGTCGATGCGATGCCCCGGGTTGGCGAGCCGCACCTCCTCCACCACCGTGCGCACCAATTCATTGAGGTCCGCCGGCTTGCGGAAGATGGGAATGCCCCCGCCGAGCCGCGCCTGGGTGAAGTCGAGCAGGTCGCGAATCATCCGGTCCGCGCGTCCGCTGGCGTTGCGGATGCGGTCGATGCCTCGCTTCGCGGCCTCGTCCAGGTCCGTGCGGCGCAGCAGCAGCGTGGTGGAGAAGCCAATCGCGTTGAGCGGGTTGCGCAGGTCATGGCTGACGATGCCGATGAGCTTCTCCTCCAGGTCCGCGCGCCGCTGCAGCTCCTCCTCGCGCCGCAGCAGCTGCGCGTCCAGGCGCTTGCGCTCGGTGACGTCCAGCACCGTGCCGATGAAGCGCACCGCCTGGCCCCGTGCATCCAGGAAGGCCTGGCCGTGCGCCGACAGCCAGCGCTCGACGCCGTCCTCCCGGCCCAGGGTGCGGTACTCGAGGTTGAAGACTCCGCCCGCCTCTCCCGCGAGCGCCCGCTGGACGCCCAGCACCGTGGGCTCGCGGTCCTCCGGATGGAGCCCGGAGAGGAACGTCTCCCACGTCACCTCCGCGTCCGCGGACAGGCCGAAGAGCGCCTTGCAGCGCTCGTCCCAGCGCAGCACCCCCGACACCGGGTCCAAATCCCACGTGCCCAGCCGCGCCGCCATCAGCGCCAGCCGCACCCGGTCCTCGCTCTCGCTCAGCGCGGTGTAGAGCTGGACGTTTTCAATGGCCACGCTCGACAGCTGCGCCAGCTGCATGAGGATGGCCTCGTCCTCCTCGGTGAACTCGCCCTCGTACTTGTCGGAGAGCTGGACGAGCCCCAGGCGGGTGCCGTCGCGGGCGATGAGCGGCGCGGCCAGCCACCCGCGCATCGGCGGGCGGCCGCCAGCCCGCGGGCCCGCGCTCTTCCAGTACGGGTGCGTATCCAGCTGGGCCTGCGTCAGGCGCACCGGCCGGAGCGTCCGCGCCACGTACGTGTAGAGGCCACCCTCATCCAGCGGTGCCGGGCCCGCACGCCACGCGGCGTACTTGTCGGAGAGCGAGACGGCCTGCATGGACGCGCCCGCGCGCCCCTTCACCGTCATGGACGTCACCGCCTGGTGCGCGCCGATGATTTCCCGGGCCCGCTCGGTGATGACCCGCAGCAGCGCGTCCAGCGAGGCCGTGCCGCTGATGGTCACCGACGCGGCCGCCAGCCCGCGCAGCTGCTCGGCGCGCTGGCTCTCGCGCTTGAGCAGCCGCGAGCGCGCCTCCTCCGCCTGCTTGCGCACGCTGATGTCCTGCATCGCGCCCACCATGCGCACCGCCCGGCCCGAAGCGTCCCGGGCGATGACGCCATGGTCGGTGACGTGCACGTAGTGGCCGTCCCGGTGGAGGAAGCGGTACTCACTGCGCCAGCGCGCCAGGCCTCCTTCGACGGCCCGGTGCAGGTCCCTCACCACGCGCTCGCGCTCGTCGGGGTGGATGCGCGACGTCCACCAGTCGATGTGGGGCGACACCTCGTGCGCGAGGAAGCCGAGCAGCATCTCCACGCCCTCATTCCAGAAGAGGGTGTTGGTGGAGAGGTCCCAGTCCCAGATGGCGTCGGTGATGGCGCGGGTGGCCAGCCGGTAGCGCTCCTCGGAGGTGCCCAGGCGCGCGTGCGCGTCGCGGAGCTGCCCGAAGAGGAGGGCCCGGTCCAGGATGCCGGAGAGGTACTCCACCAGCGTCTCCAGGTAGCGCTTGGCCTGCGGCTGGAAGGGCCGGGCACGGGCGACGCCGACGTAGATGACGCCCATCAGCTCGCCGTGCGGCCACAGCCGCAGCCCCATCAGCGTGGACAGCCCGCCGCCGCACAGCCCCTCGCGCAGAGCGGCGGGGGACTCGGACGTGCCCGCCAGCACGAGCGGCTCCTCGGAGCGCACCACCCGGGCGAGGAAGGTGTCCCCGTCGAGAGGCACCACCCGCTCCGGGCCGGTGAGCCCCTCGCACCGGCCAGTGGAGGCGACGTGCCGCAGCGTCCCCGGCGCGCCGACGAGGAACAGCTCCGCCCCGTCCGCCTCCAGCGCCTCCTGGATGAGCCGCACCATGGGCATCACGTGGGGACTCACCGACTCGTCGCGCCCCAGCGCCTTGGGTGCCAGCGCCTCCAGCCGCCGCAGGGTGCGCTTCTCGCGCTGCCGGTCCTCCACGGAGTAGCCGGTGAAGACGGCCACCGTGGAGTCCATGGCGGCGTCCAGCTCCGTGAAGAGCAGCTGCGAGTCCTCTGGCGAGGGCTGCGCCTCCAGCGGGAGCTCCTCCCAGAGCCCGGCGATGAGCCGGCCCATGAGGACGTACTCGCTCGTCACCTCGTCCTGGTTGTAGCCCAGCCGCAGGCGCCCGTTGATGTGCGTGTCCTCCAGCCGCTGCTTCGTCCGCGCCGCGTCCCCGCGGTGTCCCTGGCGGGAGATGGCGGAGAGCGTGGAGAGGTACTCGGGAAACGTGTTGATGACCTCGGCGGGCCTCAGGTCCCTGGCGCTCTCCAGTTTGCTGGCTTCCTCCAGGAAGCGCCGCACGAGCAGCTCTCGGTGGTGGTCGATGAGGTCGGCGATGCTCGGCATACGGAAGCGGATGGCCCTGCGCCTGGCAGGGGATGATTGGGCCGGCGCCGCGCGGCGGGAGCGGCGAAGCACCCCAAAATCTTCCGCCTGTCCGCGAGGCAACAGCCTCACGGGGCCGAACCGCGCTCCGGAGACACGCGAATCGCAAAAGTTACAGACTCCCTCGCGAGCGGCTCCGGAATTCCTACAGGCCCTGGCCACCGGGCACGCGCCAAACGTCTGATTCCTGGCACCTTCACGGTGGTGCGGAGGTTGCTTAGGGGGTGGGTGCGCATGGAATCCCCCACACCCCACTCACTCTCCTCCTCGTACGCAGTCGAGGTCGCGCCGTCCGCATGGCGTCAGCTCGGCCACCTCTCCCATCAAGACTATGGCGTCCTCCAGCAACGGCTGACGGCGCTGGCGACGCTCGCCTCCGAAGGGCGGCTGCCGGATCCACGCGTCATCGCGGAGGCCGGGGTGGACACGGCGCTGTCGCTCATCGTGGGGGACTTCGTCCTCCTCTACCAGGTGGACTCCGCGCGGGCCGCCATCCGGCTGACGGAAGTCACGCTCCGGCTGACCACCATTCCGCCCCCGTCAGGCCCCCGGTAGCGCGGGCCCCGCGACCCGGCCAGAAGCCGGCCGGAATCGCCCCGCCACCGGGTGGGCGGATGTTCCCACCCGGACCCGGCGGATGTTGCCACTCCCCCTCTGAAGTCACCTGATGACAGCCGTCGCCCGGAAACCGACTTCCCTCAGTGGCCGGGGAGTCGGGGACCGGGTCCCCCTGATGGCAGCCCGCGTCCCCGCAGCCCGACCCGCACCATGCACCGCACCCTTCCCAGAGCCACCAGCCCCTACCGCGTCGTCTTCACGCCTCAGACGTGGAAGGAAATCGGGCTGATGCCCACCGCGCTCTTCGACGCGTTCCAGCACGCCGTGGATGACCTGGCCGCGAAGTACGGAAGGTTGAACGTCGCCGAGCAGCCTGCCCGGCAGCACCTCACCGTGGCCACGCTGGTGGTGACCTACGAGCGGGACGACTCGATGCGGACGCTCACCCTGGTGGACATCCGCCGCCCTCCCGAGTCCAGGTGAGCATGGGACGGCAGAAGGGCGGAGCGTGGCGGGTCGCCACGGCGTGGGAGGCGCGTGCCGCGTGGCTGGCGCTGGCCCCGGTGGACCGCGCGGTGCTGGACTCGCTCCTCGCGGGAGTCGCCGCGACGGTGGGCCTGCGCCAGTGGGTCAGCGACGAGGAGGCGGCGGAGGAGTTCGAGCTGCGCGGCTCCGGCCACGTGGTGACGTACCGGCTGGAGCCCTCCACGCGGGTGCTGTGGGTGACGGGCGTGAGCCCGCTGCGCCCCGGGGGCCCGCCCCGGGTGCAGTAGCGCGTTTTCCGCCCCTCAGCTCGCGGTGCGGGTGCTGGACGCCTGATGCACGGTGGCCAGCTGCGGCTCCGTCTCGCGCGGCAGCCACACGTGGAAGGTGGAGCCCTCGCCGGGCTGGCCCGCGGACTCCACCCAGATGCGGCCGCCGTGCTGCTCGACGATGCCCTGGCTGATGGTGAGCCCCAGCCCCAGCCCGCCGTACTTGCTGCCGTGCGCGCGGCCGAAGCGCTCGAAGATGAGCGACTGCTTCTCCTTGGGGATGCCCACGCCGCGGTCCTTCACGGCCAGGTGCACGCCCTCGTCGCCCTCGCCGTTGAGCCGCACCAGCACCGGCCCGCCCTCGGGGGAGTAGCGAATGGCGTTGGACAGGAGGTTGGTGAGCACCTGGTCCAGGCGCCCGCGGTCCCACGTGCCCTCCAGGTGCTCCGGCGTCTCCACGTGCAGCTCGTGGCCCTGGGACAGCACCGCCATGCGGTCTCTCGTCTCGCGCACGAGGTCGCTCATGTCGAACCGCTCCAGCTCCAGCGACAGGCGGCCCGCCTGCAGCCGGCTGATGTCGAGCAGGTCCTCCACCAGCTTGGCCATCCGGTCTATCTGCCGGTTGATGATTTTGAGCGACTTGCCCGGGCCGGCCTCCGTCTCGTTGCCCAGCTTGAGCAGCGCCAGGTGCGCGTGGCCCTTGGCCGCCGCCAGCGGGGTGCGCAGCTCGTGGCTGGCCGCGGCGAGGAAGGCGTCCTTGGCCTCGCTGGCCAGCCGCAGCGCCGTCTCCGCGCGCTGCCGCTCGGTGATGTCGCGCGCCACGGAGATGAAGCGGCCCGGTCCCTCGTCGGCGCCCACGTACTGGAGCACCACCTCCACCGGCACCTCGCTGCCGTCGCGGCGGCGGTGGGTGGTGGAGTACGTCTGGCTCGGCAGCGTGCCGCTGAGCAGCGGGGCCAGCAGCTTGCGGAAGCCCGCCTCGTCGAAGGCGCCCTCCACCTCCAGCACGCACAGCCCCACCAGTTCGTCCACGGAGCCAACGAGCTGCTTGGCCGCGCCCGCGTTGGCATAGGTGAGCGTCAGCGAGTCCGGGGAGAACATCAGGACGCAGTCCAGCGTGGCGTCCAGCGTCGTCTTGAAGCGCCCCAGCGCCTCTTCCGCCCGGCGCTTGTCGTCGATGTCCGTGGCGATGGCAATCCAGCCCACCAATTGGCCCGTCTCGTCGCGCTCGGGTACCGCGCGCGCCAGGTGCCAGCGGTAGACGCCGTCGAAGCGGCGCAGCCGGAACTCGCGCTCCACGCGCTGGCCCAGGCGGATGGCCTGCTCCCACACGTTGCGCATGTCCTCGCGGTCCGTGGGGTGGACGAAGTCCAGGAAGGTGGACAGCGACAGCGGCTCGTCCTCCCCGATGCCGGTGTAGTCGCGCCCGGCGCGGTTGGCGTAGGTGAACGAGCCGTCCGGCCGCGCGGCCCACATCACCTCGGGCAGCGACTCGGTGAGCCGCCGGTAGCGCAACTCGCTCTGCCGCTCCAGGGCCTCGCGCTCGCGCTGGCGCAGCTGCGCCGCCTGCCGCTGAATCTGCTGCTCCTTGAGGAACAGGTCGACGAAGACGCTGACCTTGGAGCGGAGGATTTCAGGGTCGAACGGCTTGAGCAGGTAGTCCACCGCGCCGTGCGCGTAGCCCTTGAAGACATGGGCCGCGTCGCGGCTGAGCGCGGTGAGGAAGATGATGGGAATGGTGCGCGTGCGCTCGCGCTGCTTGATGATGGTCGCCGTCTGGAAGCCGTCCAGCCCCGGCATCTGCACGTCCATCAGGATGACGGCGAAGTCGCGCTTGAGCAGGTACTTGAGCGCTTCCTCACCGCTGGTGGCCTTCACCAGCTCCTGCCCCAGCGGATCGAGGATGGCCTCCAGCGCGAGCAGGTTGGACGGGTGGTCGTCCACCATCAGGATGCTCGCCCGTGGGCGTGCGGCGCCGTCCTGGGTGCGTTCGGCCGGGATGTGTTCGCTAGGCGTCATGGAGATGGGATGAAGGGATGGGGCACAGGCTAGGCGCAGCCTCCGTCGGGCCCAAGCCCGACGGAGACGAGCCGTGTGCTAGCCATCACTCAGGCTGTCAGGCGCTCACCCACAGACGGATGAGCTCCAGAAGCTTGTCGGTGTCCACCGGCTTGGGCAGGTAGTCGCTCGCCCCGGCGGCCATGCACTTCTCGCGGTCGTCCTTCAGCGCCTTGGCCGTGACGGCGATGATGGGGAGGCTGGCGTACTTGAGGTCCTTGCGAATCGCACGCATGGTCTCATAGCCGTCCATCTCCGGCATCATCACGTCCATGAGGACGATGTCGACGTCGCGGTGCTGCTCCAGCATCTCGATGGCGGCGCGCCCGTTCTCCGCGAAGACCACCTGCATGCCGTGGTTCTCCAGCACGCTGGTGAGGGCGAAGATGTTGCGCATGTCGTCGTCGACGACGAGCACCTTCCGGGCGGTGAGCTCCGAGTCCTTCTCGTTGCGCTGGGACAGGGCGGCCCGCGCGCGGGGCGGCAGGTTCTGGTCCAGGCGGTGGAGGAAGAGCGCCGTGTCGCTGAGCAAAAGCTCCGGGCTCTTGGAGCCGCTCTTGAGGATGACGCTGCCGGTGTAGCGGCGCAGCCGGGCCTCGTCCTTGGGCGTCAGCTCCTTGCCCGTGTAGACGACGATGGGCAAATCGCGGAAGCGCTGCTGCGTCTTCACCTCTTCCACCAGCTTGGTGCCGTCCGTGTCGGGCAGGAGCAGGTCGATGACGAGGCAGTCGTACTCGTGCTCCTCCAGCTTCTGGAGGACCTCTTCACCGGTGGCCACGGCGGTGACGGCCACGTCGCCGCCCTCGCTGAGCAGCTTCACGAGGCTGTCGCGCTGGACGTCGTCGTCCTCCACCAGCAGCAGCCTGCGCTCCTTGCGCTCCAGGAAGCTGGAGAGCTGGTTGAAGACGCGCTCCAGGCCCTCCTTGCTGACGGGCTTGGTGAGGTAGCCGAAGGCGCCCTGCGCGTTGCCCTGGTGCTTGTCCATGACGCTGATGACGTGCACCGGGATGTGCCGCGTGCGCGGGTTGCGCTTGAGGCGGTCCAGCACGCTCCAGCCGTCCACCACGGGCAGCTGGATGTCCAACGTAATCGCGTGCGGCTGGTACTCGTTGGCCATGGACAGGCCGGTATCACCGCGGGTGGCGACCAGCGCCTTGAAGCCCTTCTCCCGCGCCATCTGCACCATGATGCGGGCGAACTTCACGTCGTCTTCGATGACGAGGAGGACGCGGTCCCCCTCGCGGATGTGCTCGCGGTCATCCTCCACCGCGACGGGCGCGAGCGAGGACTCCACCTGCGGCGGCAGGGCCGCGTCCAGCACGTGGCTGCTCTCCGCCGCGGTCGGTGTCACGGGGGCCAGGGACAGGGCCGGAGCCGGCGACACGGTGACCGAGGACAGGGGCTCGAGCGCCGCGGGCACGCGGGGGATGCCGTCACCGGAACCGGACAGCGGCGGCAGGCCGTCATCCTCCGGACCGACGTACTCGGGCGGCAGGTACAGCGTGAAGGTGCTGCCCTTCTTCGGCTCGCTCTGCACGTGGATTTCGCCGCCCAGCAGCTTGGCGATTTCGCGACTGATGGACAGGCCCAGGCCGGTGCCGCCGTACTTGCGCGCGGTGGAGCCGTCCGCCTGCTGGAACGCCTCGAAGATGAGGCGCTGCTTGTCCTTGGCGATGCCGATGCCGGTGTCCGTCACCGAGAAGGCCAGGACGTGCCGCGAGCGCCTGAGCACCTCGTGGTCGAACCGCACCGTCTTCTCGGCCAGCGACACCTTCATCCGGACGCTGCCCTCGTCGGTGAACTTGAAGGCGTTGGACAGCAGGTTCTTCAGCACCTGCTGCAGGCGCTGCGGGTCCGTGCGGATGTGCCGCGGCGAGCCCGGTGCCACCTCCACCGTGAAGGCCAGCCCCTTCTGCTCCGCCACCGGGCGGAAGCCGCGGTCGATGAACTGGTTGAGCTCCGACAGGACGATGTCCCGCGGCTCCACCTGCATCTTCCCGGCCTCCACCTTGGAGAGGTCCAGAATCTCGTTGATGAGGCTGAGCAGGTCTCCGCCGGACGCGTAGATGGTGTTGGCGTACTCGACCTGCTTGTTGCTGAGGTTGCCGTCCTTGTTGTCCGCCAGGAGCTTGGCGAGGATGAGCAGCGAGTTGAGCGGCGTGCGCAGCTCGTGGCTCATGTTGGCCAGGAACTCGCTCTTGTACTTGGAGATGACGGTGAGCTGCTCCGCCTTCTCCTCGAGGCTGACGCGGGCGCGCTCCACCTCGTTGTTCTTCTCCTCGACGCGCCGGTTCTGCTCCTCGAGCAGCTTCGCCTTCTCCTCCAGCTCGATGTTGGTGCGCTTGAGCTGGTCCTGCTGCTGCGTGAGCTCCTTGGACTGGCTCTGCAGCTCCTGCGTCAGGCCCTGCGACTGGAGCAGCAGCTGCTCCGTGCGCATGTTGGCGATGATCATGTTCAGGACCACGCCGATGCTCTCGGTGAGCTGGTCCAGGAAGATCTGGTGGATGGCGCTGAACGGGTGGAACGACGCCAGCTCGATGACCGCCTTGACCTCGCCCTCGAAGAGGACGGGCAGGACGATGATGTTGAGCGGCGCGGACTCACCCAGGCCCGAGGAGATGGTGATGTAGTCCGAGGGCACCTTGGTGAGCAGGATGGTCTTCCGCTCCAGGGCGGCCTGACCGACGAGCCCCTCGCCCAGGCGGAACCGGTTGGCGATGTGCTTGCGCTCCCGGTACGCGTAGGTGCTGGTGAGCTTGAGCAGCGGCGTGCCGGACTCGCCGTCCACGAGGAAGAAGGCGCCGTGGTGGGCGGAGACCAGCGGCGTCAGCTCGCTCATGATGAGGCGGCTGACGGCGTCCAGGCTCTTCTGGCCCTGCATCATGCCGGAGAACTTCGCCAGGTTCGTCTTGAGCCAGTCCTGCTCCTGGTTCTTCTGCGTGGTCTCACGCAGGTTGACGATCATCTGGTTGATGTTGTCCTTCAGCGCGGCGACTTCGCCTTCCGCGACGACGGTGATGCTGCGAGTCAAATCGCCCTTCGTCACCGCGGTGGCGACGTCGGAGATGGCGCGCAGCTGGCTGGTGAGAGTACCGGCGAGCTGGTTCACGTTGTCGGTCAGCTGCCGCCACGTGCCGCGCGCACCGGGCACGCGGGCCTGGCCGCCCAGCTTTCCTTCGATACCCACCTCGCGGGCCACCGTGGACACCTGCTCGGCGAAGGTGCCCAGCGTGTCCGTCATGTTGTTGATGGTGTCCGCGAGCGCGGCCACCTCGCCCTTCGCGTCGACGATGAGCTTCTGGGTCAGGTCGCCATTCGCAACCGCCGTCACCACGCGCACGATGCCGCGCACCTGGGTGGTGAGGTTGGACGCCATGAAGTTCACGTTGTCGGTGAGGTCCTTCCACGTGCCGGCCACACCGGGCACGCGGGCCTGACCGCCGAGCTTCCCTTCGACACCCACCTCGCGGGCCACCGTGGACACCTGCTCGGCGAAGGTGCCGAGCGTGTCCGTCATGTTGTTGATGGTCTCCGCGAGCGCGGCCACCTCGCCCTTCGCTTCCACGACGAGCTTCTGCTTCAGGTCGCCGTTGGCGACGGCCGTCACGACCTTGACGATGCCGCGCACCTGCGTGGTGAGGTTGCGGGCCATGAAGTTCACGTTGTCCGTCAGGTCCTTCCAGACGCCGGACACGCCGCGCACTTCCGCCTGACCACCCAGCTTGCCTTCCGTACCGACTTCACGAGCGACGCGCGTCACTTCGGAAGCGAAGCTGTTGAGCTGGTCCACCATGATGTTGATGGTGTCCTTCAGCTCCAGGATTTCGCCCTTCGCATCGACCGTGATCTTCTTGGACAGGTCACCGTTGGCAACCGCCGTCGTCACCAGCGCGATGTTTCGCACCTGCGCGGTGAGGTTGGAGGCCATGCTGTTCACGTTGTCCGTGAGGTCCTTCCACGTGCCGGCGACTCCGGGCACCGCGGCCTGACCACCCAGCTTGCCGTCCGTACCCACTTCCTTGGCGACGCGAGTCACTTCGGCGGCGAAGGCGCGGAGCTGGTCCACCATCGTGTTGATGGTGCTCTTCAGCTCGAGGATTTCGCCGCGCGCCTCGACGGAGATCTTCTGCGACAGGTCGCCATTCGCGACGGCCGTCGTGACCTTCGCGATGTTTCGCACCTGGTCGGTGAGGTTGCCGGCGAGGACGTTCACGTTGTCCGTGAGGTCCTTCCACACGCCCGCGACTCCGGGCACCGCGGCCTGACCGCCCAGCTTGCCTTCCGTGCCGACTTCCTTGGCGACGCGAGTCACCTCGGAGGCGAACGCGCGGAGCTGGTCCACCATCGTGTTGATGGTGTTCTTCAGCTCGAGCACCTCGCCCTTCACGGACACGGTGATCTTCTGCGACAGGTCGCCGTTGGCGACGGCTGTCGTGACCTTGGCGATGTTTCGCACCTGGTCGGTGAGGTTGCCGGCGAGGACGTTCACGTTGTCCGTGAGGTCCTTCCAGACGCCGGACACGCCCTTCACGTCGGCCTGGCCGCCCAGCTTGCCTTCCGTACCGACTTCCTTGGCGACGCGAGTCACTTCGGCGGCGAACGCGCGGAGCTGGTCCACCATCGTGTTGATGGTGCTCTTCAGCTCCAGCACCTCGCCCTTCGCATCGACGGTGATCTTCTTGGAGAGGTCACCATTCGCGACGGCGGTGGTGACTTCCGCGATGTTTCGCACCTGCGCGGTGAGGTTGTTCGCGAGCAGGTTCACGTTGTTCGTGAGGTCCTTCCACGTGCCCGCGACGCCCGGCACCTCCGCCTGGGCGCCCAGCTTGCCTTCCACGCCCACCGTGCGGGCGACGTCCGTCACCTGCTGGGCGAAGATGGACAGCGTCTGCGTCATCGCGTTGATGGTGTCCGCGAGGGCGGCAATCTCGCCCTTCGCTTCCATCGTCAGCTTCTGGCTCAGGTCGCCGTTGGCAACGGCCGTCACCACGCGCACGATGCCGCGCACCTGGCTGGTGAGGTTGGACGCCATGAAGTTCACGTTGTCCGTCAGGTCCTTCCAGACGCCGGACACGCCCTTCACGTCGGCCTGACCGCCGAGCTTCCCTTCCGTACCGACTTCCTTCGCGACGCGCGTCACTTCGGAAGCGAACGCGCGGAGCTGGTCCACCATCGTGTTGATGGTGCTCTTCAGTTCCAGCACCTCGCCCTTCGCGTCGACCGTGATCTTGCGCGACAGGTCACCCTTCGCGACGGCCGTCGTCACCTCGGCGATGTTACGAACCTGGTCGGTGAGGTTGTTCGCGAGGAGGTTCACGTTGTTCGTGAGGTCCTTCCACGTGCCGGCCACTCCGGGCACCACCGCCTGGGCGCCCAGCTTCCCTTCCACGCCCACCGTGCGGGCGACGTCCGTCACCTGCTGGGCGAAGATGGACAGCGTCTGCGTCATCGCGTTGATGGTGTCGGCCAGCTCGGCCACCTCGCCCTTGGCCTCCATCTTCAGGCGCTGGGTGAGGTCACCGTTCGCGACGGCCGTCACCACCTTGGCGATGCCACGCACCTGGGTGGTGAGGTTGACGGCCATCACGTTCACGTTGTCCGTGAGGTCCTTCCACGTGCCGGACACGCCGCGCACTTCCGCCTGACCACCCAGCTTGCCGTGCGTACCGACTTCACGAGCGACGCGCGTCACTTCCGAGGCGAACGAGTTCAGCTGGTCCACCATCGTGTTGATGGTGTTCTTCAGCTCCAGAATCTCGCCGCGAGCGTCGACGGTGATCTTCTTGGACAGGTCACCATTGGCCACCGAGGTCGTCACCAGCGCGATGTTTCGCACCTGCGTGGTGAGGTTGGAGGCCATGTAGTTCACGTTGTCCGTGAGGTCCTTCCAGACGCCGGCAACGCCCTTCACGTCGGCCTGGCCACCGAGCTTTCCGTCGGTGCCCACCTCGCGGGCCACGCGCGTCACTTCGGAGGCGAAGGCGCGGAGCTGGTCCACCATCGTGTTGATGGTGTCCTTCAGCTCCATCACCTCGCCCTTCACGTCCACGGTGATCTTCTTGGACAGGTCGCCCTTCGCGACGGCCGTCGTGACCTCGGCGATGTTGCGGACCTGGGCCGTGAGGTTGTTGGCCATCAGGTTCACGTTGTCGGTGAGGTCCTTCCACGTGCCGGCGGCGCCGGGCACCTGGGCCTGGGCGCCCAGCTTGCCCTCGACACCCACCGTGCGGGCGACGCTGGTCACCTGCTGCGCGAACACGTTGAGCGTGTCCGTCATGTTGTTGAGCGTCGCGCCCAGCGCGGCAATCTCACCCTGCGACGGCACCATCAGCTTCTGGGTGAGGTCACCGTTCGCGACGGCCGTCACCACCTTGACGATGCCGCGCACCTGGGTGGTGAGGTTGGACGCCATGAAGTTCACGTTGTCCGTGAGGTCCTTCCACGTGCCGGACACACCGGGCACCGCGGCCTGACCACCCAGCTTCCCCTCGGTGCCCACCTCGCGGGCCACGCGGGTCACTTCCGAGGCGAAGCCGTTGAGCTGGTCCACCATCGTGTTGATGGTGCTCTTCAGCTCGAAGACCTCTCCGCGCGCGTCGACCGTGATCTTCTTGGACAGGTCGCCGTTGGCGACGGCCGTCGACACCTCGGCGATGTTTCGCACCTGGGCCGTGAGGTTGTTGGCCATCAGGTTCACGTTGTCCGTGAGGTCCTTCCACACGCCGGACACGCCCTTCACGTCGGCCTGGCCACCCAGCTTGCCGTCGCTGCCCACTTCCTTCGCGACGCGCGTCACTTCGGCGGCGAACGAGTTGAGCTGGTCCACCATCGCGTTCACGGTGGTGCCGATGCGGAGGAACTCGCCCTTCACCGGCTGGCCGTCGATTTCGAGGGCCATCTTCTGGGTGAGGTCGCCTTCGGCCACCGCCACCAGCACGCGCGCGACTTCCGTGGTCGGCTGCACCAGGTCGCCGATGAGCGCGTTGATGGAGTTGATGCTCGTGGCCCAGTCGCCCCGGACGTCGCCGAGCGAGACGCGCTCACCCATGCGGCCCTCGCGGCCGACGACGCGCTCCACGCGGACCATCTCCTGCGTCATCGCGGAGTTGAGCGTCACCACCGCGTTGAAGGCGCGAGCAATCTCGTCCATCACCGCGTCAACGCCGCCGCCGGGCAGGCGCACGGAGAAGTCACCGGACTGCACCGACCTGAGCGCGGCGAGCAGCGGCTGCATGGGGTGGCCATTGCGCGTGCGCGCTCCCGTGCCAGGCGTGCGGGCGCCGCCGCCACGGCCAATGACAGGCTCCTCGGCCTTCGGCTCGGCGGCGCGGGTGCGCGCACGCTCGGCCCGCAGCCGGTTGGCCGCGACATTCTCTCGCTCGGAGCCGGCGCTGGAGGGGGCCTCGGATTGGGAAGACCCATTGTTGGGAGACTTCCGCGAGGCGCGCTTGCGGCCGTTGGCGTTGGGATTGGGGAGCTTGGTGTCGTCCACGCTGTAAAACCTCTGATCGGGATGAACGCTGCAGCAGTGCTCTGAGCGGCGCCCGACGGGGGCGAATCTCCAGGGAGTTCGCGGGCTTGTCGATTCCAAGCCGGGCCCGAGGGCGCCTGTCCGTCCGGTAGTGAACCCTGACGGCTCACACGCTCGGACACCCCGTGAAACATGGGGTGCCAGAACCCTCTACCAACATCTCAGGGGGCCGGAGCCGTGCATGGAAAACCGTCACAACCCTCGACATAGAGGGCCCGGCCGAGGAGCCGGCGGGCAGGCACCGAGGGGGTGCCTGGCGCCGCGGCATGTGTCCCGGTGCGCAGGTCCAACGTGAAGGCCGGAATCCCCTCTGGCGCGCAGCCGATCAGCAGCCGGTCCGGCGCATCCAGCCACCACAGGCCCGACACGGGGCACGGGGGCTCGGCGGGAAGGGGGGCGAGCGTGCGGGCGTCGAAGACGCGGAGGACTCCGTGGTCGAGCACTGCGGCCAGGGTGCCGGAGGCTCCCACGGAGAGCCGGGCTCCGGCACCGGGGACGGTCGCCTGCCCGAGCACACTCCCCTCGGACGAGACGGAGACGAGCTGCCCGGCCTCATCCAGGGCGAGCACCCCGCCCGCATGGCCGGAGAGTGAAACGGGCGCGAAGTCGCCTACCGGACGAAGGGCGCCACGCTCCTCGCGCAGCAGGCGGCCTCCGGCGGAGACCCAGAGCCGGTTGTCTCCGGCGAAGGTGGCGGCGAGCGCGCCCGCCACGTCCATCCGCGTGGGGACTCCGTCAGGGCCGCAGACCGCCACGGCGCGGGGGCCGTAGACGGCGGCGCGCGAGGCATCCGGAGACACGGCCCAGCCGAGCCTTGGCGCGGGCAGCGCGCGGGAGAGACAGTCGTTGAGCGCGCCGAAGTGCGGGTCCGTGGTGGGCGAGGAGATGAGGTAGGGCAGGCTGGTGGTGGCGGTGTAGATGAGCAGCCCGAGCGTGGCGGCGATGGCGATGGTGAGCGGCCAGGGACGGGCGCTGAGCAGGCGCACGGCCCTCGCGGAGGCGCGGCCTCCCTTCCTGCTCCCGGTCACCGGCCCCTCCCGTCCCGTCACGGCGGCTCCTGTGTCGCGTCCACTCGCGCGCCCATGCAGGACAGCACAGAACGGGCGCGAAGGCTCTCGGTGGGCGCCCGTAAATGCCTGGCTGCTTGCGGGTTTCGTGAGGCAACCGTGATGGAACGGTGAGGAATGCGTCCCTCACGCGGGAGCACGCTCGCGGTCCGCAGAAAGGGATTCGAGCATGCGCATGTGGGAGTGGTGCCGGGCCGTGGGAGTCCTGGCGGTGTTCCTGGCGTCCGGGGCGCTCGGCGCCGAGGGGCACGGGGTCATCTTCGGCACGGTGAAGGATGCCGCGACGTGGGTTCCCGTCGCCGACGTCGTCATCACGGCGACCTCACCGTCGATGCAGGGAGAGCAGACCGTGGTGACGGATGCGCTGGGGGAGTACCGGATTCCGGGACTGCCTCCGGGGACGTACACCGTCCGGTTCGAGAAGGAGCTGCTCCGGCCCTACGCACGAGCCGATGTGCTGATACGGGAGGGGTACTCCACGCGCCTCGACGCGTCGCTCATTCCTGAAACTCTCGGAGAAGAGGTCGAGTTTGGCTGTGGCCCACCGACGATCGACGTCGGCAGCACGAAGACGGGCCAGGATCTCTTCCTCGAGTTCGACCTCTACGGTGTGGTGAGCAGGCCCTCGGGACCTCTCGGCGCGGCGCGCTCGGCCGAAGACCTCGCTCCATTCGTCCCCGGCGTGCTGGACGTGACGGAGGGCCTGTCCATCAACGGCGCCTCCGTCTTCGAGAACGAGTACCGGCTGGACGGCCTGTCCATCCGCGACGCGGTGCTGGGACTCAATGCCCTCTCCCTGGGCACCGAGCTGACCTGGGCTGGCAGCATCGTCACGGGTGGATACCTGCCGGAGTCCGGCCATGCCACAGGTGGGCGCCTGGAGACGATGACCCGGTCGGGCTCCAACGAGCTGCACGGCTCCGTCTTCGCCTTCTGGACGCCGGGCCTGCTGGAGGGGCGCCGTGCGAGCAGAGGACTCGCGAGCCAGGACACACTCAAACACCAGGGGGACTTCGGTGCCACCCTCGGCGGCCCGGTGCTCGAGGACACGCTCTGGTTCTTCGCGGGAGTCACCCCGGCACTGAGCCGCGTGGAGCGAACGCGCATCCTCCAGGCTCCGGGCGAGGATGGGAGCAGCTCGCGCACGTTCGACGACGCGCGCAGCCTCCAGGCCGTGGGCAAGCTGACGTATCTCATCAACCAGGACCACAACGTGTCGCTGACACTCGTCACCGCGCCCTCCTCGCGGGAGGACTGGAGCGCACAGTCGATGCTGACGGCGCTTCACCACAGCGGCGCGCTCGTGGACAAGAAGGTGCTGCTCGATGTCCACGCGGGCTGGCTGTCCCAGCGGGTGACCGGCATGGGGGACCCCACGCTGGACCGCTATCAGGCCAATGCCAGGGTCCTCTGGTGGGCACGATGGCTGGGAACGCACACGGTGAAGGCAGGCGTGGACACGGAATGGCTCGTCTACGAGCGGGCGGGTTCGCGGACTCCCAGCACCGTCCTTGGCGGCTTCGTGCAGGACAGTTGGAGCCTCGCCAACCGCCTCACCCTGAATGTCGGCGCCCGCTACGACATGCAGCGCCTCGAAGGCGGTGCGGCCGGCTCGGACCCCGTCACCAGCTCCCGGCTGTCGCCCCGCGTGGGCCTGGTTCTCGACCCGGGGGGCAACGGCTGGATGAAGGTGTTCGCCCACTACGGGAGGTTCCAGGGGCTGATTCCGCTGGGGCTCCTGGACGCACCGGCCAGCGGGTCCGACCCGGTGGCGGAGGTGACGCTGGACCCGGACCTCGCCCCCATGGCCTCCCACGAGGTCGTCACGGGACTCGAGTACGAAGTCCTGCCGACGGCCGTCCTCGGCGGAACCTATACGTACCGGGAGCTGGAGAACGGGCTCGCGCTCGTGCCCCGCACGGATGGAAGCGGTGTCGTGCTCGGCAATCCCGGCGCCGGACTCGCCGCGGATTCGCAGCGCACGGCTCGCACCTATCATGCGGTGACCGTGGAGCTGCGCCTGCCCTACATCGACGGCTGGCTGGGACGGGTGGGCTACACGTGGTCGAAGCTGACCGGCAATTTCGTGAGCCCGTTCGCGGTGTGGGACGGACTCGCGCCGATACAGCGACTGCCGCTGGACAGGCCCCACGTCATTCGCGCCTACGGGGCCCGGGAGTTCCGCTTCGGCCCCGATGACAAGCTGCGGGCTGACGTGGGCGCTTCGTACCTGGGAGCGTCGGGCCTGCTGCTGGAGGGCGCCGAGAAACGCACGCCGTGGGTGCAGTCGTTGGATGTGTATCTCGGCGTGCGGTACGCACTCCGCAAGGGACATGACGTGACGTTCCGGCTCGACGCGTTCAACGTCCTCAACGCCCAGGAGCCAGCCCAGGCGGAGGCGCGTGACGCCTCGGAGGGTGTGGCTCCCGTCACCGTACGCTACCAGGCGCCACGTCAGGTGCGCTTCGGGATGCGGTACGACTTCTGAGGCTCGCGAGGCTACTCGGGACGCACGGGGACACTCCGTCCCTCGCGGCTCCAGCCCTCGCGCTCCACGAAGCGCGCGATACGCGAGGCCACCTCGTCGCGGATTTTCCGCACGTGCTCCACGGGCTTGCCCTTGGGGTCCTCGAGCGGCCAGTCCTCGCGCTTCAGTCCCGGCACGTAGGGACAGGCCTCACCGCAGCCCATGGTGATGAGCCACCGGGCGTCCCGGGCCAGCTCGTCCGTGAGGCGCTGGGGCCGGGCACCCGACAAGTCGATGCCCACCTCCGCCATCGCGGCCTGCACCTCCGGGTGCACCCGCTCGCCGGGCTGCGTGCCAGCGGACACGGCGCGGGCCTTCTCCGGGTCCGCCAGCGCATTGAAGAAGGCCGCCGCCATCTGCGAGCGGCCGGCGTTGTGCACGCAGGCGAAGATGACCGTGCTCATCGTGAGACCTCACTCGTATGGGACGGTGGCGCCTTGTCGTCGAAGCGGCGGGGCAGGACGGCCTCGCCCGACGCGGGGAAGAGCCGGCGCTTGAGCCACAGCGAGAGGTACACGAGGGCGATGAGCGCGGGCACCTCGATGAGCGGCCCCACCACGCCCGCCAGGGCTTCCCCCGAGGCCATGCCGAAGACGCCCACCGCCACCGCGATGGCCAGCTCGAAGTTGTTGCCCGCCGCCGTGAAGGAGAGGGACGCCGTCTCCTCGTAGCTGAAGCCCAGCCGGCGCGAGAGGAAGAACGCGCTGGTGAACATGATGCCGAAGTAGACGAGCAGCGGCAGCGAGATGCGCACCACGTCCAGCGGCAGGCGCGTGAGCTTGTCCCCCTGCATCGCGAACATGAGGACGATGGTGTAGAGCAGCCCGAGCAACGCCGTGGGCCCCAGGCGAGGTAGGAAGCGCTGCTCGTACCAGGCCTCGCCCTTGAGTCGCGTGAGCCCGAGCCGCGTCAGCGCTCCGGCCACCAGCGGCACGCCCAGGAAGATGAGCACGCTCTTCGCGATGCTCCCCATGGACACGTCGAAGGCCGTGACATCCGCGCCAAGGGCGCCCGGGATGATGGTGAGGAAGAGCCAGCCCAGCACTGAATAGAAGAGAATCTGGAAGACGGAGTTGAGGGCGACCAGCACGGCGGCCACCTCGTTGCTGCCGCAGGCCAGCATGTTCCAGATGAGGACCATGGCGATGCAGCGGGCCAGGCCGATGAGGATGAGCCCGTTGCGGTAGTGCGGCAGGTCCGGAAGGAAGAGCCACGCCAGCGCGAACATCAGCACCGGCCCCACCACCCAGTTGAGCACCAGCGACGTGGTGAAGAGCCTGCCGCGCGCGCGCAGCCGGCCCAGCTCGCCGTAGCGCACCTTGGCCAGCACCGGGTACATCATCCACAAGAGGCCGATGGCGATGGGCAGCGACACGGTGTCCAGCTTCACCGTGTCCAGCCGCGCGCCCAGGTCCGGGAAGGCCCGGCCCAGCCCGATGCCCAGGGCCATGGCGGCGAAAATCCACACCGGCAGCAGCCGGTCGATGACGGAGAGCTTCCTGACGATGCTGTCGGCGGGAGCGGAGGTGCTCATGGGGTCCTTCGTCACTTGCAGGCGTTGGGGCCGCGGGATTCGAGCAGGCGCTTCACGTCCTCGCGGAGCACGTCCCGTCTGGAGAAGGCGGCCACGAGCGCCTTGAGCTGTGCCCTGCACACTTCGTCCAGTTGGGGCGCGAGCTGGTAGTAGACCCAGCTCCCTTCACGGCGGGCCTCGACGATGCCGGCGTTCTTCAGCACCGCGAGCTGCCGGGAGGTGTTCGACTGCGTCAGTCCGAGCGCGGACTCGAAGTGGCAGACGCACAACTCGCCGTGGCTGAGCAGCGCGACGATGCGCAGGCGGGTCTCGTCTCCCAGTGCCTTGAAGAGACGGGAGGCGGAGCGAACATCCAGGGCGGCGATGGCGGCTGGCATGACGACATGAGCATATTGGAATGTCGTGGTTCGGCAACGGAGCGGGGTGTCACATCTGCGTGACAGGTGCCCCAGCGCAGGCCGTGTGACTCCCGCTCCGAGGCCTGGCATGCGGCCGTGCTGTCGCATGGCGCGTTCGATGCGCGCTTGTCGCCCCGCTCCCGGACCTCACCTTTGCGAGGGGAAGGGAAAGGAACCGACCATGCGACGCGCGATTACCACTGCGGCCCTCGCCTTCAGCTTCTTGCTCTCGACCGTGGGGCTCGCCCAATCAGCAGGCGGCAGCTCAAGCGGCGGCGCGGCCGCAGGTGGAGCCACGAGCGGCGGTGCCGCTGGCACCCAGGGTGGCGCGGGCACATCCCAGACGACGGAACCGCAGGGCACGACAGGCACCACGGGCGCGGGGACGAGCACGGGCGCGACGACCGGCACGGGCGGCTCGGGTACCCGTGACTCGGATGTGAGCGGCACTGGCACGGGCGGCTCGGGCACCAGCGACGCGGATGCGAGCGGCACTGGCACGGGCGGCTCGGGCACTAGCAGCTCGGACGTGAGCGGCACCGGCACGACTGGCACTGGTACGACTGGCACCGGCACGACTGGCACCGGCACGACTGGCACTGGCACGACTGGCACTGGCACGGGTGGTGGCGGCACCAGCGGTGGCGCAACCGGCGGAGGAACGAGTGGCGGCGCGACCGGCGGAGGCGCGTCCGGCGGCGCTACGGGTGGCGGTACCAGTGGCGGTGCAACGGGTGGCGGCGCCAGCGGCGGAGCGGCAGGGAGCGGTGGCACTGGCGGTGGCGGAGCGAGCGGTGGCAGCGCGAGCGCCGCGGGTGCAGCGGCGGCCGGCATGACCCGCGACTCGCAAGAGCTGGCCCGACTCCGCGCCCAGGTGCAGGAGCTCCAGCGGCAAGTGGACGAGCTGCGACGCACGACCTCCACGGCCACGGGCACCGGTGGCTCGGGCACGGCGGGCTCGGCGCCCGCGGCGGACCCGAACACCACCGTGGTGGCGAGCGTCCTCATGCAGGGCCAGGTGGCCGCCACGTCGAAGGACCGCATCCAGCTCCGTGACTCGGAGACCGGCGACCTCTACACGCTGTTCGTGGGTGACAAGACGCGCGCCACGCAAGGCGGCCGGAGCATCTCCGTGCAGAGCCTCCGCGCGGGCACTCCCGTCCAGGCCTCGTTCAACCTCGCCGCCGACGGCGACAGCTACGCGACCCGCATCCAGGTCGTCCCGCAGGCCCCGCAGGCCCCCCAGAACCGGCAGGTCAGGCCCCGGACCCGATGAAGTGAAGCGCGCCCCACGCGCGTCCCACTCCGGGCCGCCAGGAGGGAGCTGTCGACCCTCCTGGCGCCCCGGAGGCTTCTTTCAGGAACACCCTCACCCTTCCCCGCGCTCACGGAAGAAGCGCTCGATGCGCTCGATGGCCAACTCCATCTTCGTGCGCGCGGAGCTGTTCGCCGAGTGCACGCGCAGGCGCGGCGGCACGAAGCCCCGCGTCGCCACGGCCTCCTCCACCCAGAGCAGAACGTCGTACCCGGTGCCGTGCGCGTCATCCCCGAGGTCATGGTCCAGGCTCAGCTCCGTCACCTGCCCGCCTTCGAGCAACGTGATGGCCTCCTCGGGCCACCGCACCGGCACCCATCCCTCGGGCGTGGGGCGCTCGTCATCCAGGTAGACCTTCATCGCCGTCCACTCCTCCGCCAGGAGCGTGACGCTCCCAGCCCGGTGTCCAGGGACGTCCCGGCACACGGCGGCTGACCTGCGGCCCTACTCCGGCTCATCCAGGCTCGCCATCGCCTTGCCGAGATAGCCGAAGAGCTTCGGGTCCACTCCATGCTTCGCGGCCCTACCGGGTTCCTGCTGATGCACCGCGCGCAGCCACGACTCGAGGCCGGGGTCTCCGCCAGTGAAGACCCGCACCAATTCCATCCACCGCTCTGCCAGGGAACGCACCGAGGCGTGCGCGGGGTCGGTGCCCCGGTCCATCTCCTCGCGAACACTCGCGATGACCCGAGGCCACTCGGTCATGACCTCGTGGAGGGACGCGTCGTCCAGCACCTTGCCGCGAGTCTCCCTCGAGGGGGAGTCGTGCTTCTCGAACATGGTCGCCACCTCATCCCGCCACGACGGTGCGGCGGAACGAGCCAGGTACACCCTCACGTCACGTGAGGCTCAAGGGGTTCAGCGCCCCTCGTCATCCGAGGGCGTCCCACCCGCGAGCCGCCGCAGCTTCGCGGCGAAGGGGCTCTCCTCGCCCGCCTTCACGGGGCCCCCGGCCAGACGCTGCCGGCGGGTCATCGCGAGCGAGCCCTCGGCCGGGCCCTCGATGGCCTCCTTCTCGTAGCGGTCCTGCCCACCCAGCGCGCGACCCACGGGGCGGGCGGAGTTGATGCGTCGGTTCGTATCCACGGGCATGACGGTACCTCCAGGAGCGACGAGCCCCTTTCTACCCCACCGCCGTCCCGCTCGCAGCCCCCCGGGGTTCCCCACCGGGAGCCGCGGTCGGCGCCCCCCACGTGCCTTCCGGGTCCTCCAGCGTCGCGCCGATGTGGCGCAGCACCCGGGCAATCAGCTCCACATCGAGGAGGCGCGCGTCCCACGTGCAGGTGAGCGCCATCTGACGGCCTGGCACCAGCACGCCGTCCTCCACCACGGGGACGCGCCGCACCGCGCCCGGGGCCAGCAGCAGCGGCACCCGCGTGTACGGCACCATCGCCACGTAGCCCCGCTCCAGCCCCAGCGAGCCCAGGCTCGTCACCGCCACGGAGCCGAACGGGTCCCTCGGCATCCCCACCCACCGCAGGTCCACGTTCAGCGTGAACCAGACGAAGGACAGCAGCCGCAGCGCCAGCCCCATGAACAGCCCGGGGATGCGGTAGGAGCGGCGCTTGCCCCGCTCGATGACGGCGTCCCGGCGCGCGCGCACGTCGGAGATGCGCGACTCCATCTCCTCCACGAAGGCGCCCAGCGACAGCGTGTCCGCGCGGTGCACGGTGGCCGTGGTCAGGTCCGCGCGGCCCGTCTCCGCGGGCTGCACCACCAGCACGCAGACCCCCACGTCCCTGCGCAGCGAGGGCCGGTTCCACCGCAGCAGCACGTTGGCCTCGGGGTACTGGCGCAGCGCATCCGCGGCGGCCTTGGCCACCAGATGCGTCACCGTGAGGCGCCGTCCAGTGAGCGCGCGGTACGCCTCCAGGTACGCGAGCGCCCGCTCCATGCGCACCTCCAGCGCCGCGTACGCGCTGGGGTCTCTCGGCGAGCGCCACGTGCCCAGCGCGAGCTTGCGGAAGGCACCGGGCGGCGGCGCTGGCTTCAGGTCGAGGTCCACGCGAAAGCCCGGCTTCGCACGGAGGGTGTGCGCCGTGCAACCGTGGCCGGCACCGAGCGCCTGCGCCGCGCCCGGCGTCCTGTTAGACAGGGGTCCACCGGAGCCGCAAATTGAGGCTCCCCCTTCCGAGGCACCCGACATGACGCCGTTCGCCCTGGCCCTGTCTCTCGCCCTCCACGCCGCGCCGGCCGCGAAGGCCGCGCCCGCGCAGCCCCGTCCCGCAGCCGACAAGACCATGACCGCCTCTCCGAAGCCCGCTGCTACCGAAGACATCGCCACGTCCACCCGCGCCTGGCAGGACGAGCGCCTCAAGAACCTCCAGTCCGAGGAGGGCTGGCTCACCCTGGTGGGCCTGTTCTGGCTGAAGGAGGGCGAGCAGACCGCCGGCTCCGCGCCGGAGAGCGACCTCGACTTCCCGGAGGGCACGCCCGCGAAGCTGGGCACCTTCACGCGCAAGGGGAACACCGCCAGCTTGCAGCCCGCGCCCGGCGTCGCGTTCACGCTCGGCGGGAAGCCCTTCACCGGGGGCGCGCTCAAGTCGGATGAGACGGGCGCTCCGGACGTGCTGAAGCTCGGCAGCATGAGCCTCCAGGTGATTCTGCGCGGCGACAAGCTGGGCGTGCGCGTGAAGGACAAGGAGGCGCCCGCGCGCAAGCAGTTCCACGGCATCGCCACCTACCCGGCGAATGCGGCGTGGCGCCTCGACGCGCGCTTCGAGCCCTCGGAGACGCCGCGCACCATCCAGGTGCCCAACGTGCTGGGCACGGAAGAAGCGATGAAGGTGCCGGGCACGCTGGTCTTCACCGTGAATGGCAAGGAGCACCGGCTGACGCCCGTGGAGGAGGACGACAAGCTCTTCATCATCTTCGCGGACGAGACGAACCGCGACGCCACCTACGGCGCGGGCCGCTTCCTCTACGCGGACGCGCCGAAGGACGGGCACGTGGTGCTGGACTTCAACCGCGCCTACAACCCGCCCTGCGCCTTCACGCGCTTCGCCACCTGCCCCCTGCCCCCGCGCGGCAACCGGCTCGCCGCCCGCGTGGAGGCGGGTGAGAAGCGTTACGGGGACCACTGAGGGCGCGGCGACAGGAAACCGTTCATGGCCTCCGTGGAGCAGCTCCTCTCCGTGCTGGGTCGTCAGGCCATGGTCCAGGCCGACGCGCTGGCCCTCCAGCTCGGCATCTCCGAGCCGGTGCTGACGCGGCTCATCGCCGAGGCCGGGGAGGCCGTTCTCCAGGTGGGACAGGGCCCGGCGAGACGGTACGCGCGCACCCGGGCGCTACCGGGGCTGGGGACGCAGCTCCCCGTCCATCAGGTGGATGAGGCGGGGCACGCGCGGAAGTACGGAGTGCTGCACCTGCTCACGGCCGGCCAGCACTGCCTTGAACGGGAGACGGGCGAAGGCGAGCTCTTCGAGGGACTGCCTCCCTTCGCCGCGGACATGAGCCCGCAGGGCTACGTGGGCCGCAGCTTCACGTCGCGCCATCCGGAGCTGGGCCTCCCCGTCCGCATCACGGATTGGAACGACGACCACCGCCTCATCGCCCTGGCGCGCCGAGGCGAAGACTGCGTCGGCGACCTCATCCTGGGCGACGAGTCGCTGAGCCGGTTCCTCGCGGAGGAGCCACGCACGGTCCGCCGCGACAGCTACCCCGAGCTGGCCCGGGCCTCGCTCGCGGGGCAGCCCGGCTCCTCGGCGGGAGGCGAGCAGCCCAAGTTCCTCACGTACGCGGAGGGCCGCCACGTCCTGGTGAAGTTCGCGGGAGGCGATGACAGCACGGCCGCGCGAAGGTGGAAGGACCTGCTGACCTGCGAGCACCTCGCGCACGAGGCGGTCCGCGCCGCCGGGATTCCGGCCTCGTCCACGCGCACGCTGGACCTGGGGGCCCTGCGGTTCCTGGAGGCCGAGCGCTTCGACCGCGTCGGCGTGCGGGGAAGAAAGGCGCTGCTGTCGCTCGGCGCCATCGACGATGAGTACTTCGGCCACCGCGACACGTGGACTCGCGCGGCGCGGCGGATGCTCGACGCCGGAATCATCTCCGAGGAGGACGCACGGCGCATCCGCTGGCTCGACACCTTCGGACAGCTCACCGGCAATACGGACCGTCACTTCGGCAACCTGTCCTTCTTCGTGGAGGGCCCGAAGCAGTTCCGGCTCGCGCCGGTCTACGACATGCTGCCGATGGTGTTCGCGCCCGTGAGCACGAATGTCATCGTGCGCATCTTCGAGCCGCTGCCCCCTACTGAAGACACCCTCGACGTCTGGCCCGACGCCGCCCGTCACGCGGTGGAGTACTGGGCCCGGCTGGCCCGGGAGCCCGCGCTCAGCGGCGAGCTTCGTGAGCACTGCGCGCGCAATCGCGATGCAGTCACGACGCTCGCGCAACGGGCGCCGGTGTAGACCAGCGCCCGGAGCCGGGCCTTACTTCCCGAGCCGGAGGATGAAGGCGTCATAGCCGCCCTCCGGCCCCACCCTCCCCGCACCGAAGTCCGTGGGTCCACCGAAGGCGCCCACGAGGGCGCCCTCGCCCTCCCGCGTGACGGAGACGTCCAGCGCCAGCGCCGCCGTCGAGGGGAAGCCCCGTACCCACCGCAGCGTCCCGTCGATGCGGTCCAGCTTCGCCACGAAGATGTTGTCGAAGGAGCCCGCCGCTCCCGGCAGCACCGTGCGCCCCACCCTGTCCCCGCCTTCGTAGTGCCCGGTGACGAGCACCCCGTCCGCCTGGTCCATCGCCACGCCGGTGCTCGCCCGCGCGAAGTGGCGCGCCCAGCGCTCCTCGCCCGCCAGCGTGTACGCCACCAGGAAGGCATCCGCGTCCAACACACCCGGCGTGTCCGACGCGCGATACGTCCTCCCACCGAAGGTGAAGGCCCCCAGGAAGCTCCCCGTCATCACCACGCGGTTGCCATGCACCGCGACGCCCGAGCAGTCCCCGTCCTCCAGCTCCTGCGCCCACACCACCGCCCCCGTCTCCGAGCCAAGGCGCCGCAGCCCCGTCCGCGTCCCCGTGCTCGGCTCCTCCGAGGACTCGCTCGGCGCCGTGCCGCAGAAGTACGCATCGCCCTGCTCGTCCAGCGCGACACCTCCGCCCTGCGAGGACTCGCCTTCCGCGTGGAGCCACTTCAGCGTCCCATCCGCCCCGTACTTCGCCAGGAAGGCCCGCAGCCCGACAGCGCTCAGCACCTGCCCGCCGAAGTCCAGGCTCCCGTCGTACAGCGAGCCCGACATGAACACGTTGCCCGCGTGGTCCGTCACCAGCCCGTTCGCCAACAGGGCGCCATGCCCCGCCAGCCTCTTCGTCCAGAGCACCCTCCCGGCGCGGTCCAGCTTCATGAAGAAGGCGCCCTCCACCTTCACGGGCGCCGCGCCTTCACTCGCGCTCAACTCCGCGCCCGCTTCACTCCAGCCCGCGAGCAGCACGTTGCGCTCGCGGTCCGTGCCCAGCGCATTCACGGACAACAACCCGCCCTTGCGCCCCTGGAACACGCGCGTCCAGAGCAGCCGCCCGTCTGAAGCGTGCTTCGCGAGCACGACGCCCGGCACCTCCGGGTCGTCCAGGCCCAGCGGCCCCGTCCCCAGGTCCGCGCCCCCGGAGAAGAGCACGGTGGTGAGCACGTTGCCGTCCCGGTCCTGCGTGACGGCCGAGCCGAGCTGCGGTCCCTCGCCCCGGCCGAAGCGCACCCATGTCACCGGGCCGCCGGAGTCTTCGGCCTGCCGCATGGTGCCCAGCGACTCCTCGTGGAGGGGAACCGCATCCTGCTCCAGCGTCCCTCCACACCCCGCCAGCACCACCGCCAGCGCCCACCCCACCGTCGCCCGCATCCCGCTACCTCCCACCCGCACGAAACGAAAAAGCCGGCGGCCCGGAGAGCCCGGGCGCCGGCAGTGCGAATGGGTGTCCATGGCCCGTACGGCCGGCCCCCTGTTCCCCGGGGCAGGCCCCACGTCCTCCAACAACGGACGAGCGCGCGGCGCCTCACCGTCTCACGCCGGGAGAGGCGCCCCGTCCGTCAGTGCACGGTGGGCGGCTGGTCCGACACGGCCTCGGGCGCGAGCGGCGACTCCAGGCGCGGGGCGATGCCTCCAGACACCTGACGTAGCAGCGCCTGGCTGAAGGCCGGCAGGTCTCCGGGGTTGCGCGAGGTGATGATGCCGCCGTCCTCCACCACCTCGCGGTCCACCCAGCGCGCGCCCGCGTTGAGCAGGTCCGTCTTGATGGACGGCCACGAGGTGACGGTGCGCCCGTCCACGACGTCCGCCTCCACCAGCAGCGAGCCCGCATGGCACACGGCGGCGATGGGCTTGTCCGCGCGGAAGAAGTCCCGCACGAAGCCCACGATGCCGATGTCCGTGCGCAGGTGGTCCGGCGAGTAGCCGCCCGGAATCACCAGCGCGTCGAAGTCCTTCGCGGACACCTGCTTCACGGCCTTCTCGGCCTTGAGGGTCTCCTTGCCCTTCTTGCCCTTGAGCTCCTTGCCTGCCTCCACGCCGATGATGACCGCCTCGTGCCCCGCCTTCTTGACGGCGTCGTAGGGGACGCGGAACTCGGAGTCCTCGAAGTCATTGGCCACGATGAACGCGATGCGCGCCATGGGGTGTCTCCCTGAAATGTGGGTGGTGGTGCTGATCCGTTCGGACAAGGTGCCCACGGCCCCGGCGCGCACCAACGAGGCAGCGGGCGGGCCGGCCTCGGGAGGGTCGCCCGCCTGCCCGCTCCCCGGCCCCCCGGGCTGGAGGGCGGAGGCCGAGGGGTGCCATCGAGCCACCCGATTCAGGGCCAGCGATGCACAGCCGACACGGACCCTTGCCGCGGCAGCTCCTGCGCACTCCGGAAAGGCTTCAGCCCGCGAGCGCTGCTTGAGCCGGTGAACGGTTACCAAGGAGGGCAATGAGCAGCGCCGCTCTTCAGCGAGCGGGGTCGCCGGTGCCGCTCAGGCTTCTTCGTCCGGCAAGAGCGTCCGGAGAATCTCGTCGTCGGGGCCAAGCGGGCGCCAGCCAGCGGGCGGTGGATTGGCGAAGAGCGCATCGCCAACCCGGTCAACGCGCTCCTTGTGAGTATCAGGGGTGTCGGCGTACCAGCAGCCGAGCGCCTTGGCGACCGCGAATCGGGAGTCACGGTCCAGCACGACCGGCCAGCCATTTGGGAGGGTCTCCGACAGCTCACGCACGAGCACGTCGCGCACGAAACGTGTGACCTTCCTGCGCTGCTCTGCCTCTGCATGCAATCCGCCCAACACCTGCACCCCAGCGACGTCGTCCTTGCCAAGCTCCTCGGCGAGCTGGTTCAGCGGGACGGCAGGACGTGCCTCGGCAAATGCGGTGAGCGAGTCGTAACCGCGTTCGCGGACGCGCTCATACAGGCGTGCCTTCCAATCTCCCCGCCAGGAACGTCCATCGGTCATCGCCTCCTCCCTTGAGTGAACTTCATCGGGATGTCGTAGCGCTTCATTCGAGATGCGACGATGTTGAGGATCTCGTTTCGCGTCAACATCTGGCCAGCCCTGCGCTCGGCTTGCTGTAGCGCCTCCATGATCATCCGGTTCCATTCGTTGGGCCACGTGCGTCCCAGGCGCCAGTTGCCGCCTCCGTGAATCGCCTCGTGGTGTGCCCACTCCAGCCGAACGCAGAACTGGTCGATGTCCATGTCGCCCTTGAAGCCGCGCTCCTCGAACCATGTGCGGCGCTCTTTCGGCATGACGTGGTGCTTCGGATGCTCGGACATGCCCGCGCCGGCTTTGCCCGTCACCTTCATGCCGCGCACCTCGGGGCTGTCGCCCAGCGCGTCGCGCAGCCCCTCCGGCAGGTCCCCGTTCGCCTGCGCCATCATCACCTGCCCGCCGTGAATCCGGACGGCGGCGCTGACGGCGGGGATGGAGATGACGCCTGCCTGCGCCAGCCGCCGAATCATCTCCACCCACTCGGCGGAGACGACAAGCTGCGAGCCGGCCATCACTCCGCCTGGGCCCATGACGAGGCCCACGCCGACAGTGGCGGGAGCGGCGGGCGGCAGGCGAGGCAGCGACATCTTCAGCGTCGAAACCAGGGTGAGCATCTCCATCGCCTGCGCCGCCGCCATGAACTTCCCGTTCTGCTCGGTGGCCTTGCGTGCGCCGTCGCGGATGGCACCGAACTCGCGGGTGAGCTGCCCCATCAGCTCGGGCATCGCAGTGGCCGCTTCCTCCACCTGCTCCGCGTCTCCTGAAGCGAACGCCGCCAGGGTGGGCTCCATCCGCCTCTGTACGCGCTCCAGGTCCATGAGGAGCTGCTCGGCGCTGTAGGCGGAGCACTCGCGGAGCACGGCGTTAGCGCGCATCGTCCATCCCCAGGCCCACGGAGGCGAAGGCTCCAGGACGCAGCATCCCTTCCGCTCCAGGGAAGAGGAGCGTGCCTCCCGTGCCCATGGCGTAGAGCTTCCCGCCGAGGAAGCGCCACCGCGCCTCAGCCGCGCCGAGGTAGCGCGCCCCAGACTTCCCCATGACCACGCCCAGTCCCTTCACGGCCAGCTCCAGGTTGCGCCGGAACAGTTGCACCGCGACGCGCCCGTCCACGTCGAGTCGGCCCCAGGTGAAGGCCTCCACTCCCAGCGACAGGCTCAGGTGCTTCTGGAGCCCGCCGTAGCTGACGGCATCCCAACCCACGTCCGCCTCGGCGTAGAGGGAATGGCCGTCCGGGAAGGGGGCGGCCACCCGCGGCATGCCGTCCGCGCCCGAGGCCTGGAAGCGCGCCAGCTCATATTCGGGGCCGAAGACGCCATGCCGGAAGCCGCCGTGCTGGCGCCGTCCCTCCAGCCGCAGCTTCATGTCCAGCGTGGACGTCAGCACGTCGATTCCAGCGCCAACCACCGCGCCCCACGCGCCGCCTTCTCCGGGCCGTCCTCCCCAACCCGCGGACACGAAGGCCTCGTACGTCGGACGCACCAGGAAGACGACCATCGCGTCGAGGTGCGCAAGCGTCAGCGAGGGCGAGCGTCCTCCGGCACGCCCCCAGTCATGCACCGCCGACAGAGCCAGCGTGTAGCAGGCGGGCATGCGCGGCTTTCCGAAGAAGACATGCTCCAGGTCCAGGGAGAGCTCCACGCCCATGAGACGCGCTCCCAGCACATCCGAGGCGAAGGCTTCCGTGTAGAGGGGCCCCAGCGTGCCGAGGAGGAAGCCTCCCGCCGGGTGGTAGTCCGGATTCGTCCGGTTGGAGTAGCGCCGCACGAGATGGCCGGACAGGAGGGTGTAGTTCTCCAGCCCTCCGAACCACACGGCCAGAGGTGCGGTGTCCGAGCCGAACTTCAGACCACGGAAGAGCTGTCCCCAGTCGGAGAGCGTGTCCCAGTCCTCTCGCCGCACGAGGCCCGCGCCCTCTCCACCTCCCCACAGACGCAGCCGCACCGGGGCGCCCACGTTGACGCCGAACTCCTCGCCGCCGTCGATGATGAGCGTGGGCTCGATTTGCACGAACCCTTCGTCACGCCCCACGCCCGCGCGAGGCAGCAACGCCCACGTCGTCGTATCCAGTCGCTTCAGGTAGTGCCACTGGCGCGTCGGGGGCAGCGCGTCTGGCTCGTCCGTCTCCGGCTCCGATGCGGGAGACGTTTCCTCCGGTGACTCGATGGCCGGGGCATCCTCCTCCTGCGTCCAAGCGACGCCCGGCAAGAGCAGCAGCAACGCAGCGGCCCAACTTCGCTTCACGCGCATACACGTCCCCTGTGAATGCCCCAGCCGAGGGACGAAACGACACACGTCTGACGCCCAGCTCGGCGGCGTCGGGCCGGTCCGGTCGTCCTGGCCCGCGCTGGGTGGTCCGCCCGCCCTACCGGCCCCCAGGCTGGAGCGCGGGCTCGTCAGCCGCATGACGCCGGCGTCAAGTGACGCTGGCGCGCCCGCCGCCGGGCTGACATCAATCCCCGCATGCGCGCCCCCCGCCTGCTGCTCTCCTCCCTCGTCGTCCTCGCCTCCTTCGCGTCCGCCTGCCGGAAGAGTCAGGCCCAGGGCACCGCCTCCCCGCAGGACTGCATCCTGGTGGAGGACGGCTGGGGCGCCGACGGCACCGTGCCCTTCGACGTGGAGGTGGTGGCGGAGGGACTGGAGGTGCCCTGGGGCATCGCCTGGCTGCCCGGCGGCGACGCGCTCGTCACCGAGCGCCCCGGCCGCGTGCGCCTGCTCAAGGCCGGCGCCCTCCAGCCGAATCCCGTGGCCACCCTCCGCACGACGAGCACCGCCGAGGGCGGCCTGCTCGGCATCGCCGCGCACCCGGACTTCGCCACGAACCGGCAGTTCTACGTGTACGTCACCACCGACGCGAGCGGCCGCGATGAGAACCGCGTGGAGCGGTGGACGCTGTCCGAGGACCACGCCACGGCCACCTTCGACCGGGTCATCCTCGGCGGCATCTCCTCCGCCACGTACCATGACGGCGGTCGCATCCACTTCGGCCCGGACGGCATGCTCTACGTGGGCACGGGCGACTCGCGAGAGCCGGACCGCTCGCAGGACGTGAATGACCCCGCCGGCAAGCTGCTGCGCCTGACGCCCGAGGGACAGGTGCCACAGGACAACCCGTTCCCCAACTCCCCCGCGTTCCTCACCGGCATCCGCAACCTCCAAGGCTGGGCCTGGAAGGACGCGACGACGCTCTACCTCACCGACCACGGACCCAGCGGTGAGACGATGCGCCGGGGCCATGACGAGGTGAGCCTCGCGCGGCGCGGGGACAACCTGGGCTGGCCCGGCATCTACGCGTGCGAGACGCGCCAGGGGCAGGTGACGCCGTCGCTCACCTTCGAGGACGCCATGCCCCCGGGCGGCGCCGCGCTCTACACCGGCACCGCGATTGCCGAGTGGAAGGGCTCGCTGCTCATCGGCACGCTGGGCTCCAAGCACCTGCACCGCGTGGAGTTCGCCCAGGACAACCCCGCCCGCGTGGCTCGCCACGAGGTGTACCTGCGCGACACCTACGGCCGGCTGCGCGAGGTCAACATGGGTCCGGACGGCCATCTGTACGTCACCACCAGCAACTGCGACGGACGCGGCGACTGTGGCCCGCGCAAGGACCTCATCCTCCGCCTGAAGCGCTGAAGGTTTCCGTCAGGACAGCACGCGGGTTCCTCCACATCCCCCCGTGCGCTGGCGCGCCGGTTCTGGAAGACTCCGGCCGTGCACGTCGAGATGCCCCTGGTCATCGGGTTGATGGTGGCGGCGATTGTCCTGGCCGTCGCGGCCAAGCGCGCGCGCTTGCCGTACAACGTCGCGCTGGTGGTGGGAGGGCTCGTCATCTCCGTGGGCCACCTGCTGCCCGGCGTCCCACCTCTCAACCCGGAGGTGGTGTTCCTCGTCTGCCTGCCGGCGCTGCTATTTGAAGGCGGCATCACCGCGGACCTGTCCGGCATCCGCGCCAACGCACTGCCCATCTTCCTCTTGTCCACGCTGGGCATGGTGCTGGCCATTGGCGCCACGGGCACCGCGCTCCACTTCACCGTGGGCCTGCCGGTGTGGCCGGCGCTGCTGCTGGGCGCGCTGCTGTCCGTCACCGACACCGTCTCCATCCTCTACGCCTTCCGCCGCGCCCCGGTGCCGCCGCGTCTGGCCGGCATCATGCAGGGTGAGAGCCTCTTCAACGACGGCACCGCGCTGGTGGTCTACGCGGCCATCGCCAGCGTGGTGGCCGGGGAGGCGGCGCCGTCCATCGCCACCATGAGCGCGCGGGTGCTGCTCGCTTCGGTGGGCGGGGGCGTGGTCGGGCTGGCGCTGGGCCTGCTGGGCGGCTTCGTCATCCGCCGCATCGAGGACCCGCTGGCGGAAATCATGGTGACGACGGCGGTGGCGCTCGCCTCGTTCGTGGTGGCCGAGCAGCTCCACCTGTCCGGCGCCATCTCCGCCGTCGTCGCGGGCCTCGCGGTGGGCGTCACCCTGCGGCGCGAGGTGGCCCCGCAGAGCCAGGTGGCCATCCACACCTTCTGGGAGTACGCCACCTTCGGGGTGAACACCTTCCTCTTCCTGGCGGTGGGGCTCACCACGAAGCCGGAGACGCTGAGCGGCTACGTGCCGGAGACGCTGCTGGCGGTGGCCTGCGTCTTCGCCGGGCGCGCGGTGGGCGCCTACATCCCCTTCCTGCTCTTGCGCTGGCTGCGCCCCGCCGAGGCGCTCCCCTTGCGCTGGCAGCACGTGTTCATCGCCGGCAACATCAAGGGCGCGCTGTCCATCGGCCTCGCGCTGGGCCTCCCGGAGGCCACGCCCGCGCGCGAGAAGCTGGTGGCCATCGCCTTCGGCGTCACGCTGGTGTCGCTGGTGGGCCAGGGGCTGATGCTCAGCCAGGTGCTCAAGTGGCTGGGCCTCTTCCACCAGGACGAGGTGGCCCTGTCCATGGCGGAGCAGCGCGGGCGCCTCATCGCCAGCCGCGCGGCGCACCAGGAGCTGGAGGTGCTGCACGAGCAGGGGCTGGTGCCCCGCGCCGCGTATGACCACCTGCGCAGCGAGTACCAGGTCAACATCGCCCGCGCCGAGCGCGAGCTGCGGCGCCTCAACGAGCAGCACCTCGCGCAGGGCGCCAGGGACCTCATCTCCATGCGGCGGCGGCTCATCGACGCGGAGCGCACCGCGCTGCAGGGGGCGCGGCGCAACGGCCTCATCCCCGAGGCCACGGCCGAGCACATGCTGGCGCAGCTGGATGAGCGGACGCTCTCGCTGGAGAAGGTGCTGCACGGCGACACAGGGGACGCGGGCCACGGGAGGAAGGCGTCGTGAAAATCGTCATCGCGGGTGGAGGCCGGGTGGGCAGCGTGCTGGCAGCGCGGCTGGTGGCCGAGCAGCACACCGTCACCGTCATCGAGCGGGACGCCACCGTCTGCCACCGCATCTTCGAGGAGGTGGGCGCGGTGACGGTGTGCGGGGACGCCACCAACCCGCGGGTGCTGGAGGCGGCGGGCATCGGCACGGCGGACGTGGCGGCGGGGGTGCTGGCGCGCGACTCGGAGAACCTGGCCTTCGCCATGCTGGTGCGCAGCACGTCCGGGGCGCGCCTCATGGTGCGCATGCTGGACACGAGCTACCGCGAGGCCTACCGGCTGGCGGGCGTGAAGGAATTGGTGGCGGAGGCGGAGGTGGTGGTGGCGAAGATGACCACGGCCATCGACTTCCCGCAGGTGGCGGGCACGCTGCCCCTGGGAGACGGGGACACGCTGCTGTTCGAGCTGGCCCTCCCGATGCGCGCGCGGGTGGCGGGGCAGACGGTGGCGCAGGTGCGCGCCACGTCGGGCTTCCCGCGCGAGTGCGTCTTCATTGGCGTGGTGGACCCGCAGGGCCACGCGACGCTGCCGGAGGGGAGCACGATGCTGCGCGCGGGGCACACCGTCATCATGGTGTCCCGGCGCTCGCAGCTCGGGGCGGCGGTGGACTTCCTCAGCGCCGAGCCGCCGCTGGGCGCGGGGGTGGGCTCGGTGCTGGCGGCCACGCTGCGCAAGGTGGACTTCCTCGCACCGCTGCGGGACGAGGAACTGGAGGCGGTGGCGCGCGGCGCGGAGCACCTGCACCACCCCGGAGGCACGGAGCTGTTCCGCCAGGGTGACCCGGGGGAGACGTTCTTCGTGGTGCTGTCGGGCGAGGTGCAGCTGAAGGACTCGGCGGCGCAGGTGGTGGCCACGGTGAAGCCGGGCGGCTTCTTCGGCGAGCTGGCGCTCTTGACGGGCGAGCCGCGCACGGCGACGGCGGTGACGGCCGCCGCGTGCGAGCTGGCGGCGGTGGGCCGCGAGGACTTCCGCAGCGTGGTGATGGCGAACCCGGCCGTGGCGCTGGAGATGAGCCGCATCCTCGGCGAGCGCCTGTCCCGCGCGCAGGGCGGAAAGCCGCAGAAGAAGCGGGGGTTGTTCGGGCGGTAGCGGCCTTGCTTCAGTGCCGGTACTCCGTCCGCTCCGGCAGGCCCTTCGGCGGCGGAGGCAGCGTGGGAGGAGGTGGCCCGTTCGACTCCGGGCCGTGCGGATGGTCCTTCCGCAGCGTCTCCAGGAGCCGCACCACCACCTCCTCCGGCAGGTCCGTGGACTTCAGCACGCGCGACACCGCCTCCAGCGCCGTTTCCAATTCTCCCGCGAGCACCTCGCTGGCCCCGCGCTCGCGAAGGTCCGCGATGTCTCCCAGCCGCTGCACCCGCACCAGGATGGGCACGCTCGCGTGCAGCCGCCGCGCGGTGGACACCGCCCTCGCCGCGCCCACCGGGTCGTCCAGCAGCAGCACCAGCGCCCTGGCCCGGTGGATGCCCGCCCGCTCCAGAATCTCCGCGCTGGTGATGTCGCCGTAGTACAGCGACTCGCCCCGCCGCCGCGCCTCGGTGACCACCTCCGGGTCCAGGTCGATGCACACGTGCGGCACCTGGCTCTCCCGCAGCGCCCGCGTCACCAGCTTCCCCGCCGTGCCCAGCCCGCCGATGATGTAGTGGTTGCTCAGCGCCTCGCTGTGCGACTGCTCCAGGTGGTGCGGCCCGTGCGCGCCGATGAGCGCCTCCAGGCGCTTGAGGTGCGCCGCCCCCGCAGCCAGCCTCGGCCCGAAGTGCAGCGCCACCGGCGTCACCGCCATCGTCAGCACGCTCATGGTGATGAACAGCCGCTGCTCGTCCGCGCTCAGCAGCCCCGCCGCCGCCCCCTCGTGCGCGAGCACGAAGGAGAACTCGCCAATCTGCGCCAGGCCCAGCCCCGCCAGCACCGCGACCCATGGCGGGAAGCGCATCACCATGGCGCTCACCGCGCCCACCAGCGCCTTCAGCACCAGCACGCCGAGCACCAGCGCGGCCACCAGCAGCGGCCGCTCCATCAGCACCCGCACGTCCAGCAGCATGCCCACGGAGATGAAGAAGAAGCTGGAGAGCGTCTCGCGCAGCGGCAGCACGTCCGCCAGCGCCTGGTGCCCGTAGTCCCCATCCGCCAGGGCGATGCCCGCGAGGAAGGCGCCCAGCGCCAGCGACAGTCCCGCCAGCGCGGACACCCAGGCGATGCCCACGCACAACCCCAGCACGGCGAGGATGAACACCTCGCGCCGTCGCGTGGCCGCCACGTCCTTGAGGAAGCGGGGCACCACCGTGCGCCCCAGCACCGCCGTCGCCACCACCAGCAGCGTCGCCTTGACGAGCACCGCGAGGAGCGCCCCCGCCCCGCCCCGCTGACCGGCCAGCAGCGGAATCGCGAGCATCATCGGCACCACGCACAGGTCCTGGAAGATGAGCGCGCCGATGATGAGCCGCCCGTGCGGCGCGTCCACCTCGTGCCGCTCCGTCAGCGCGCGCAGGACGATGGCCGTGCTGGACAGCGCCACCAGGAAGCCGAAGAAGAGGCCCCGGGCCGGCGGGACGCCCAGCGCCAGCGCGCCGGCCAGCACGCCCAGCGCGGTGAGCCCCACCTGGAGCCCGCCGCCCAGCAGCAGCACCCGCCACAGCCGCCGCAGCCTCGCCAGGGAGAACTCCAGGCCGATGCTGAACAGCAGCAGCACCACGCCAATCTCCGCGAGCACGGTGATGCGGGCCGCGTCGCGCACCAGCCCCAGCCCACCCGGGCCGATGAGCGCCCCCGCCGCGATGAGGCCGGCGATGGTGGGCAGCCGCACATGGCTCAGCACGAGCACCACCGCCACGGCGACGCCGAGCACCACCACCAGTTCCTGGAGGACCGCCGGGACTTCCATGGCGGAGGGCCTCCCCATGCCCCGGGCGAGAGGACACGCGCGTCCGTCACAAACTCCGCGCCGAGGCTCCCCCCTTCATGGGGTAACACGCCACGAGGGTGCACCTCGCCCCGACACCGGCAGCCCTCGGCTCGGGGGCCGGGCCGTCCGCAGGGCACGGAGCACCGCTGGCCTCAGCCGCCGAGCTGCTTCAAGAGCCGCTCCGCCTGCTCACGCACGGGGCCGTCACCCTGGGCGAGCGCCTGCCGCGCGTGGCGGACGCATGCCGCCTTGTCGGTGGGGAACCAGGACACCGCCAGGTTGAGGTGCGTCACCGCGTCCTGGGGGTGCGCGGCCAGCACGGGCTCCAGCACCGGCCGGACGCGCTCGTGCGCCTCGTCCTGCAGGAGCAGCAGCGCCAGGTCATTGGCGGGCCCGGGCTCCGTGGGCACCAGCGCCACCGCCTCCTCCAGCCGCTTCCGGGCGAGCCCCCGCTCCATCAGCGCGAGGTGCACCTGGGCCAGCGCCTGCAGCGCCTGCCAGCTCCGAGGAGCCATGCGCAGCGCCTCCTCGAAGAGGCCCTGCGCCTCGCGGAAGACCCCGGCGCTCATCACCGCCAGCCCGTGCAGATAGACGTAGTTGTGATTGGCGGGCACCAGCTGCCGCAACTCCATCACCGTGCGCTTCGCGGCCTCCGGGTTGCCCGCCGTCAGGTACAGCCGGAAGAGGTCCTCCAGCACCGAGCGACGCATGCCCCCCTGGGCGCTCTCCAGCGCGTGGGTGCCCGCTTGAATGGCCAGCCCCAGGGCCCCGCGGGCGGCGTGCGCGCGCGACAGCATCAGCAGCGGCATGGGCTCGGCAGGGGCGAACTCCGAGGCCTTCTGGAAGTGCGCCGCCGCGCCGTCCACGCTGCCCTGCTGGAGGTGGATGCGGCCCAGCTCGAAGTGCACGTGCGCGCTGCCGGGCGCGACGTCCAGCGCGGACTCGTAGGCCGCGCGCGCCCCGGCCAGGTCGCCGCGGTCCAGCAGGAGCCCGCCCAGGTTGAAGCGCTCGAAGTAGCCGGCGGTGGGGGCCGCGGCCAGCGTCTTGAGGGCCTCCAGCGCCTCGGCGTCACCGGCCTGCGCGCGCAGCATGGCCAGGTGGGCCTGCGCCTCCGCGTGGTCCGGCTTCACCTTCAGGAGCCGCAGCGTGGCGGCCTCCGCGTCGCCCGCCGCGCCGGTGCTCAGGTGCGTGCGGACAAGCCCCAGAAGACAGTCCACGTCATCCGGGTCGAGGGAGAGCCCCTTCTGGAAGCTCTTCACCGCTTCCTCGGGGCGCCCCTGCTGAAGGAACTGCCCGCCTTCCCGTGCGTGCATTGATGCCATGCGCCCGGGTTTACCATGGGGCGCCGCGTCCACGCAGTCCGAGGCCCGGCCGGCCGCCCGGGCCCCCAGGGGGCACCTGCGCCCCGGGCCTACCGCCGCAGGGCCGCCGTGGCGATGCCCGGCACCTTCAGCCAGGACGGCCCCAGCTCGAACTCCACCAGCTTGCGCGCCAGGTCCCGCATGCCCCGGTGCCCCGGCACCCACGGCGGCGCCGGCAGGTTCGTCAGCGGCGCGCGGATGACGGCCTTCTCGATGTCCTCGAGCATGAACGTGTTGTGCACCCACCCCAGGCCGCTCTGGATGTCCTGCGCGGACGAGGACGGGTGGCCGCCCCACGGCAGCGAGACGAGCGCGTAGCCCGCGGCGGGCCACGTATTCACCGCCACCGTGCCGTAGCGCAGCTCGCGGATGGCGCGCTCCACGGCGGCGTGGACGGCCGGGTCCTTGAGCGACTTCGGGTGGACGATGAGCGTGGCGTTGAGGGTGCCCCACACCTTCTCGTTGAGAAAGGGCACCACCCTGTCCAGGAAGGCCACCGGGTCATCCGAGCCGGGCAGGCCCGTCTCCGACAGCACCGTGCACCAGGGCTCCTGACGGAAGACGCGGTCCTGCGCCTCGGACGGGTCCACGTCCGGAAGCAGCGCGTAGGGCAGCTCGCCCGAATTCGCGTTGCCCACCAGGCGCAGGCGCGCGCGGCCGTCGGTGAATTGCTTCCAGCGCTGCTCGGCGCCCGGGTAGTACGCGCGGCGCACGGCGGCCTTGCCCAGGCCGGCCTGCACCCCGTCCATGACCTGCGAGCGGCGCGCCCACTCCTTCGGCTGCACCAGCAGCTTGGCGGAGTTGCAGTTGAAGGACGCGTTGTTGGCCACCATGCCGGCGATGTTGTCCGTCTGGTAGCGCAGCTCGCCTTCCGAGTACGGCCCGGGCACCACCACCACGGGGGAGATGTTGCCCAGCTCGCTGGAGAAGGGCTTCGTCATCAGCGGCGCGTTGCGGGCGCGGCGCGCTTCCGACTCGGGGCCGGGCGGGCCCCACACCAGCGCGTCGTGCGTCCTGTCGCTGCCGGTGACGTGGACCTCGTCCACCGCCGGGTGGTTCACCAGCGCGGAGCCCTCCTCCGTGCCGCCGTAGACGACGGCGAAGACGTTGTGCTTCGCCAGCGGGGCGAAGGCCTGCTCGAGGAAGGGCCCGAGGTAGGCATTGACGGGGTTCATCTTGAGCACGCACGCGGTGCCCTCGACGAAGAGCTTGTAGAGGCAGTCCGCGGGCGGAATCGAGTTGACGTTGCCGCCGCCCAGCACCGCGCAGACCTTCCCGCCGTGGGGCTTGCGGTAGAACGAGGCCTGGTGCTCGCGGAGGTTGGACGCGGTGACGCCGGGGAGGAAGTAGACCTCGCCCACGTTGCGCGGAAGGAGCATCCCGTCCAGCGCGTCCTTCGGGTAGATGCGCGCCGCCAGCCGTCCGTCTTCCAGCGTGCGCAGGTGGGAGGCGGGGATGTACGGCGCGCCGTGCTTCTCGATGTCCTTCAGCGCGTCCACCAGCAGGCGCATGTTGCGCAGCACCACCAGCGGACCGCCCAGCCACTCCTCGCCGGCCAGCGGGCTGTCCGGGTCGATGCCCTTGGCCTCGCAGGCGGCGCGGACGCTCGGCTCGGCGACGGTGGCGAAGGCGCGGCGCAGGGTTTCCAGCAGCGCGATTCGCTCGCGCAGGCCCAGCTTCACCCAGGCGCGCGAGCCCTCCTTCACACGCTGCACCACCGAGTCGAGCGTGCTGCTGGGAGTGGCCTGGGGAACGGCGGCGAGGCTCATCGGGACCTCCGGGGGGCGAGGAACTCCTCAAGTTAGAGGAGCGATGCCCCCGGCGTCACGGGCCCGCGCCGCGAAGCGTCCTCAGGTGGGCAGCGGCTGCCCGAGCCCCTTGCGGAGCGCCTCGTCGATGAGGACGCGCACCTTCTTCTCGGCCTCGTTCGACTGCGCCTCCTGCTGCTCGCCGAGCTTCTCCTGCTCGCGGCCCAGCGCCTCCTGCTCCTCGCCAAGCTTCTCCTGCTCGCGGCCCAGCGCCTCCTGCTGCTCCCCGAGGGCCTCCTGCTGCTTCTCCAGGACCTTCATCTCCTGCTCCAGCGCCTGCTCCTGCTTGCGCAGCTCCGCCTGGCGGCGGTCGCGCTCGGCCTCGGGGAGGCGCTCCAGGCGCATCTCCTCCAGGTTGAGCCCGGCCTGCTTGTGCGCCAGCTCGGCCTGCTTGATGCCCAGCTCGCCCTGCTTCATTCCCAGCTCACCCTGCTTCTGCCCGAGCTCGCCCTGCTTCCCGCCCAGCTCGCCCTGCTTCCCACCCAGGTCTCCCTGGGCCTTGCCCAGCTCGCGCGTGGGCTCGAGCGCCGTGCGCACGGCCTTCAGCGTGGCCGGGTCGCGGATGATGAACGCCTCGCCCTTGCGGCGCACGTAGAGCAGCTCCTTGCCCGGCTGCTTGAACATGCCGGCGAGGTTCAGGTCCACGGAGCTGCCGTTCATCATCGCCATGTTGTCCGCCAGCAGCACGTAGCTGCTGTCGTCGTCGTCATCATCGCGGCCCCGAGGAGGCGCGGGCGGGACGGGAGGCACGGGGGCCACCGCGGCCACGCGCGGGACGGGCGGAACCGGAGGCACGCCGGCCACGCGAGGTGCGGGCGGCGCAGGGGGCACGCCGGCCACGCGAGGTGCGGGAGGCGCCGGGGGCACGGGCACCTTGGCTCCCTTTGACGAGGCGTTGGACTCCGACGCGGCGGAGGCCGGAGCGGCGGGCTTCGCCTGCGCTGCACCCGCGGGCGTCCCGGCCTTCGCGGCGGGCTCCTGCGCGACGACCTGGAAGGGCACCAGGGCCGCGAGGCCGAGGGCGGAGAGCGCCACCTTCAACAGGCGCCGGGAACGGGCGGGGACTGCATCGACGTGCTCCAACATGCTCAACCTCCTGTGCAATGCGTGAATGTGGGCCGACGCGCCCATGGCGGCGGCGGTACCGGCGCCTCGGGCGACACCGAAGGCAATCAGCAGCTCGCCGTAGTCGGCGGGCTCCGCGCCGGTGAGCCGGAGGGCCTCGGCGTCACACGCCTCCTCCCGCGCCAGCGAGTACTCCCGCGCGGCACGGCGCGCGAGGGGATGGAAGAAGAGGAGCGCCTCCGCGAGCGCCGGCACCCAGCCGAGCCACAGGTCTCCCCGCCGCAGGTGCGCCAGCTCGTGCGCGAGCGCCATGCGCAGCGCCTCCACCGGCAGCCGCCGCACCGCCTTCGCCGGCAGCACCACCACCGGGTCCAACAGCCCCGTGGCCAACGGGCTCACCACCGACTCCGACACCAGCAGCCTCGGCGTCCGCCACAGCTTCGCGGTGGCGGAGAGCTCGCGCACCTCCGACTCCAGCACCGGGTGCACCAGCGGGCGGGCGCTCCGGCGAAGACGCCGCATGCTGGCCCAGCCCCTCACGTGGCTCCGGAGCTGCCACACCACGCCCGCCACCCACGCCGCCAGGAGCACCCACGCCAGCACCCGGCTCCAGGGCACCGACTGCATGCTGTTGCTGAAGGAGCGCGCGGCGGGAACGGAGACGGTGTTGCCCGGCGACTCCATGCGCTCGTCCGTCACGATGCTGACGACGGGCAGACCCGCCGGACGCGACGACGGGCTCGCGGCTCGCGGCGCGGAGCTCACGACAGGGACAGCTCCCCGCGCGCCCTGCCCCCCCGTCACCGCGCCAGCCGCCTCTTCGCGCCCGGCCGTCACCACTCCACTCGCCAACGCGGGCAGCGCACCCTCCGCGCGCACCGGGGACGGCATCGCCTCCACACCCGGCACCAGCGTGGCGAGCGACGCGGGCAGCACCGGCAGCGGCACGGGCCGCAGCCAGCCCAGCGACACCACGAACTTCAACGCCACCAGCCACCACAGCCCGGCGCGCAGCGAGGCCGGCATCTTCGACCAGGACCTCGTCAGCGCCCACACCAGCGCGGCACACAGCGCGCCCTGCCACGAGGCCCGCCACAGCCCCGCGGGCCACGCGGACGCCCACTCCCCGACGTGAGACAGCCAGCCCGTATCCATGTGGCTACTCCTTCCGCTTCTTCGAGCGCAGCCGCGCCACCACGTCCTGGAGCTGCGCCAGCTCCTCGTCGGTGACGTCATCGGCCTCGGACAGGTAGGCGGCGAACGGCGACAGGGAGCCGGACAGCTGCCGCTGCACGAAGTCCCCCACCACGTCCCGCAGCAGCTCCGTCGCCGGCACCGGCGAGGCGTACTGGAACACGCCCTCCACCTTGTGCCGCGTCAGGTACCCCTTCAGCCGCAGCCGCTCCATCACCGTGAGGATGGTGGAGCGCGCCAGCCCCTGCGGCTCGCCGAAGCGCTCGGCCACCTCGCCCACGGTGGCCGGGCCGTGCTCCGCCACGTACCGCAGCACCGTCAGCTCCTGGTCTCCCACCGGCTTCTTCATGCGACCTTCCCGTGACGACAACTGTAGTCACGAAGCAAGGTACGCGTGACTACAGTCGTAGTCAAGTCGACTTCTGTGGGGGTGTCGCGCGAGGCGGGGAGGCACGTGCTCACCCGCAAAGCAGCGGCTTCAGCCCGGCTGGCAGCGGAAGCGGAAGTCGCTGGTCCCCGCGCGCACCTGCTCCAGGCGGGCGCGGACATCGGGGGCTACGGGCGAGCGCGGGAATGATTTCAGGAAGCGCTCCAGCCCGGCCTCCACGGACTCGCGGTCGCCGCAGGCGCAGGTGCTCCGGGCGACCAGGTCCTCCAGCGCCGCCACCTCGCGGTCCACCGCCTCCGTGTACGCGCGCGGGTGCGTGGCCCAGAAGCGCGTCCAGTTCCGGTAGAGGGGCTCCAGCTCCGGGTGGTCGAAGGCGTCGCAGCCGCCGGGCGCGTGGTACAGCCGCGACACGCCGTCATGGGCGTAGGTGCGGCCCAGCAGCGAGAAGAACTCCTGGTCGACCTCGGTGCCCCGCCGCTTCGCCAGGTCGAGGAAGAAGCGGGGGTCCGGCCGGAAGTCGAGCGCATCCTCGTCGTTGACGAGGAAGCCCGGCAGCGGCGCGGGCGGACCTTCCCGGAGGGCACGGGCCGCGACGAGCCCGGAGTCGAAGACGCGCTCCAGCGAGAAGCCCCAGCCCTGCTCGAAGCGCTCCAGCGTGCGCAGGTAGTCCTCGCGCGGGTGCTCCTCGGGCTCACCCCACGCCGGGCCCGACACGGCCACGAGCAACGCGCCCAGGCGCCACGCCGCGAAGGCCCTCACCACCGACCTCCGCGGTGAAGGCGCAGCGCCTCAGCGCTGGAAGTCCACGCCCACGCCAAGGCCCGCGGTGACGCCTCGCACGAGCGTGCCGTCCGGCTGCGGGAAGTGCACCGTCCCGCCGGAGCCCCAGGCATAGAAGTGGTTGAGGACACGCTGGCGCACCTCCAGGCCCAACGAGTAACGGGGCCGGTCCCCCACCGCCGTCAGCACCGCGTGCGCCAGGACACGCGTCCGGGCGCCCGGCAGCTCGAAGCCCGCGGACACGTCCGCGTCCGTGCGGCCGAAGCCGAAGTACTGCGCCGCCAGGCTGCCGAGCAGCATCAACCGGTCCGGGCCGCCCTGCGCCACGCTCAGCTCCAGGTAGCCGGAGAAGCCCGAGGGCAGCACCTCCTCCGCCAGGGGCACTTCCGACAGGCCCACGCCGGAGAAGCGCCCCAGCTCGTAGTCCGGCCCGAACATGCCGAAGCGGAAGGTGCCACCCTGCTTCCGCCCCTGCAGGGTGACGCTGAGCTGCGTGCCGCTCGACGTCTGCCCTTCCATCGCCAGGCCGAGCAGCCCGCCGAAGTCCGGCGTGTGCCCTTCCGAGAAGCGCGCGCCGCCACCGAGCAGCGCCCACGTGCGCAGGCGCTCGCCCTTGTAGAGCGCCACGTCGCCGCCCACCGACGCCAGCGTCATCGTCGGCGACGTCCCGCCCGCGCGACCCGCCTCGTGCGCGGCGGACAGGCGCAGCAGGTAGCGGTCGAACCGCTTCGCGTCCTCGCTGGCCATGCGGCCGATGTCCAGCAGCGCCTCGGCCGCGAAGATGCGCGCGGCGAGCACGTCGCTGGCCAGCACCTCCGCGCGCACCGCGCCCTTGACGAAGGTCACCGTGCCACCCGCCGGGTGGTAGTCCGGCGACAGCACGTTGCTGTAGCGATTCACCAGGTAGCCGCGCCCCAGCGTCTCGTCGACGAAGGGCTCCACGCGCAGGAAGAACGGCCGGCCCTCCTGGCCGATGCGCAGCATGCGCACCACCTGCCCGGCGTCGCTCAGCTCATCCCAGTCCTCGCGGCGCAGGTACCCGCCGTAGTCCAGCTCCTGCTGCTTCGGCTCCGCGTCCACCACCCGCAGGCGCAGGTTGGCACCCAGCCGCAGCACGAAGGTCTCCCCCTTCGTCAGCCCCAGCGCCGGGTACACCCGCGCGAACAGGTCCTGCCCGCCCCCTGGCGTGCCCGAGGGAAAGCTCAGCGCGCCCGCTTCCAGCTGGGCGCTGAAGCCGAAGCCCTCGCCACCGGTGCGCGCGCCCGGCGGAGCGGGCTCGTCCAGCCGTGCCGTGGTGACGGACGAAGCCCCGCCTCCGGAAGAGGGGGCCTCCTCGTTGGGGACCTCCTCGATGGTGGAACCAGCCTCGGGTTGCTGGGTGGAAACGAGGGCGAGAAGGACGAAGAAGGGGGCGCCAGTCATCGTCCCCCGACTCTACCCGGCCGCGCCGTCGGACGAAGCAACCGACCCGCGCAACGTGTGGGTGACACTGCGGTGCGTGGGCACACGCACACCCGCCGTGTCCGGAGACCTGACGGGTGACACGTGCCGGGAGCGACCTGCTAGAGGCCGCCGCCTCGCCGTCATAGACGGTGGGCGCGCCCTGGCGGTCCCGGCGCGCGTTGTCCACCACGTCGGACGCCTCGAGAGGGCTCTCCCGACAAGTTGGCGACCCACGAGGCTCGAACAACCCGGCGCACGAGCCCGCGCTTCCGGGCCCGCCCCAGGGCATCCGGGCGGACGGGCGCTCGCATCCGCCTCGTCCCCGGAGCTTCACCCGGGACTCACGGACAGCCGGCTCAGCCGCTGGAGCGACCATCCTCCGAGTTGGTCGGGCAGATGGCGCGGTGCGGCCGCTCGGTGCCCGTGCCCACCAGCCAGCGGGACAGCAGGCGGATACCGGAGGCGAAGAGTCCGTCCTCCGCGCGGTGGAGCGCCTCGAAGAGGGACTCGTCCAGCACGGACTCCTCCGGGTCGATGATGAGCTCCTCCGGCTCCAGCGACTTGAGCAGCGGGCTCTGGTCGAACACCGTCTGCATCGGGTGCGGGCGGAGCCGGTACAGGCCCGCGGCCGCCATGCCGTCCAGCCAGTCCACGAGGTCGCCGTCGGCGCGAGCCAGCACGCGCACGGACTCCACGCCCTCCAGGCCCGCGTGCTCCGCCATCAGCGACACGCGGATGCGGCGGATGGCGCGCGACACCGCGTCGCCGTCCTCCTCCGCCTCCCAGCTCAGGTTCAGCTCCGAGTCCAGCCCCAGGCTGCGGTTGGTGGTGTTGGCCGAGCCCAGCGTGAGGAACCGGTCATCCACCACCATCACCTTCGAGTGGATGTACGTGTAGACGTCCGCGCCGCTCTGCTCGTCGCGTCCCGCGGAGCAGTACGCGCCGAAGTCATGGCCCATCTCCCGCGCCACGCGCTCCAGCGCGCGCAAGAGGCGCACCTGGGCAATGCCCATGGCCAGTTGCTCGCGCAGCGCCTCGGGTTGCTGCGGCAGCACCAGCATGACCTGGAGGCGGCCGCGTCCCGGCTCGCGCATGCGCTTCACCAGGGCCTGGTAGATGGCGCGCGAGGAGAAGTACTGGTTCTCGATGTAGATGAAGCGCTCGGCCGAGGCGATGGCGTCCAGGAACAGGGCGCGCACCTCCTGCACGGCTTCCTGCGGAGGCAGCAGCGTCTTGCCGAAGGTCCGGCTGATGGCCACCGGCCCCGGCGGCGCCGGAATGCTCGGGGTGAAGCCCACGTCGTCGCGCGCCACCTTCGGCAGCTTCAGCTCACCGCCGCCCGAGTGCGCCCAGCGCGCCTCGAACAGCTCCGAGAGCTTGTCCACCACCGGCCCGGTGAGCACGGACTGCACGTCGTGATAGGGACCGTGCGGGTCCCTCCCGCTGTCACAGCGCAGCGGCGAGCGCACCGGATGGTCTCTGTCGTCCCAGCGGCAATCACAGACATCCATGCCGCCGGTAAAGGCCACCACGCCGTCGATGACCACCAGCTTCTGGTGGTGCGCGCCGTACAGCGGACTGGACGCATCGAAGCGGAAGCGCACGCGCTCGTTCGTCGTCCAGTTGAAGATGAGGTGCTGCATCCACTCGCGTTCCATCGCGAGCAGCAGACTGAAGTCCCAGGCCAGCACGTAGACGTGCAGCTCCGGGTTGGCACGACACAGCTCGTCCAGCATCGGCAGCAGCCGCACTTCGCCGCGCGCCTCGCCGAGGTCGTCGCCTCGCAGCAGCGCCACGTCGCTGTCGAACTGCCAGCCCGTAATCGCGATGTAGCGTCGGGCCTTCTGCGCGGCCCGGTACAGCTCCCGATAGTAGGCGCGCGCGTCCACCAGTACGCCCGCGTCGCTCGCCTCCTCTACCGTCCAGCAATTCCGTCCAGGAATGATGACGCGTCTCACCCGTGCAACCCCTTACCGTCGCCACCAACGCCCTGGCGCCACGGGGTGGCGCACATCACGAAGCCCGCGTGTCAGCCGACGAAGACGATGTGCTTGCCGGTGGCCAGCGTCATGTCCGTGGAGGACATCACCTGGGCCACCTTCTTCACCTCGCCGCCCACCGTGTCGAACGCGGCGGCGATGAGGTCGCCCAGCGTCACCTGCACCTGACGCGCGCTCCGGCCAGCGCCCTTCACCGCACGCGCCGTCGTCACCTTCACCTGCCGGGCCTTACGACGGATGACCTGCCCACGCTGAGTCGTCTTCGCCATGATTTCATCTCCAAGGTTGAGGGTGTCTGCCAGTCCTGCGATCAGCCCGCCGCCGCCGCCCTGCACGCCTCTCCCTCAGAGCAACGCCCATGCCGAGCACTAAACCCTCGGGATTACGAGGGTCGCCCGCCTGCCTACCCCCTGCCGGGCACGGAAAGTCTGACCTTTTTTCAGCCCCTGTCCGGAAAGCCCGACGAAACGTCCGCCCCCGCGCCGGGCCCGGCGTCCCAGCCCCGTACACCCGCTCCCACGCGCGGTACACGCACGCCCCACCACGGCACACCGCGGGCCCCAGGCGCCTGCACCGCACGCATGAGCCACCGCCGCCGCGGGCGGGAGCGACTGCACCGCACACGCGACTGCCAGAACCGCACGCCTGGCGTGCGAAACCCGCATGCACGGCCGCACGGCCCCGCGTACGTGGGCCGCGCCCCGTGGTGGTCGCCCGACACCGGGTGCCTGGAGCTCCGGCACCCACGTGCACGGACTTCCGACACCGGAGGTATGGCCCCCCGCACCGCCGCGCGCACCCCACACGGACTTCCGACACCGGAGGTATGGACCCCCAACACCGCCGCGCGCACCCCACAGGGACTCCCGACACCGGCTGCACGGACCGCCTGCGCCGCCGCGTGAACCGCGCGCGACACCGGCACCGGCACACGCAACACGGTGACATCTGCGCGCACCACCGACATCCGTCACGCCAGCACAGCACCGCTGCACGCGAGCGACTGTCACTGCATTCGACACACACCGGAGCGCGGCTCACCGACATAGCCAGACATGCTTCGCCGGCCCGCCCGCCCATACTTCCAGCGCGACTCGGGCGAGCGCGGCTGCACAGCGCGCGCGAGTCAAAACCACACCTGCGGGATTCCCCTTAGTCCCTCCGCCGGAAAATTACAGACATCTCAGTCAATTTGAAAAGATTGGAAAAAACCGGTTCAATGTCTCGCACTCATTGCGAGGGCGTACACCGTATGGATTTGAAGACCCCCCCCGTCACCGCAGTCACGCTCCAGCCCATGGCCTACCAGGGTGTAGAGGTCATCGGGCAGTCCATCCTGGCCATCGTTAATGGAATGGAGCTCGCGCAATCGCGCGCGCTGAGAATCCTGGCGGAGAACGGCATCAGCCCGCTGAAAGCGGACGCGTGGTACCCGATGCCGGCCCTGCTGAAGTCCTTCCAGCTCGTCTTCGAGAAGATTGGACCGAGCACCGTGAGAACGATTGGCAGGAAGATTCCCGACAGCGCGCACTTCCCTCCCGACATCGACACGCTGGAGAAGGGGCTGCGCGCCATCGACGTGGCGTACCGGATGAACCACCGCGGCAAGGGCGCCATCGGCGGCTACCGCTTCGAGCCCGTCGACAAGCGCAACGCGCGCATGGTGTGTGACAATCCCTATCCATGTGATTTGGACCTGGGCCTCATCGAAGCCATTGGTGACAGGTTCCGCCCCAAGGATTCGCTCTGGGTGCGTATTGAACATGACCCCAAGAGCTGCCGGCGCCGGGGAGACGGTTCCTGCTCGTACACCGTCAACTGGTAGCGCACGCCGCACGCCTTGACGCCCGCTCTGCTCCCCGCGGCGGGTGAGTGCTCCCGACATCTCCGCCTGGCCGGGGCGGAGACCCAACACCGTGAGGAATCACCATGAAGGCCGTGCTCCAACACATCGCCGTTTGCGAGGCGCGGTTCGCCTCACACCCGTTCTTCTCCGACTTGAAGATGGACCGCCCCATCGAGCAGGTGATGGCATTCGCCCCCCGCCTGACCTTCTGGGTGATGACGTTCCAGGACGTGCTGCGCCTCAACGCGCACTTCATCCAGGACGCGCACCTCAAGGCGCTCGCCACGCGGCACCACTCGGAGGAGAGCGGCCACGACCAGTGGTTCGAGGAGGACATCGCCGCGCTCACCGGCGGCTCGCTGAGCATCGGCACCATGTACGGCAAGGCGCACGTGAAGACGCGCGACGCGGCCTACGCCATCATCAGCGAGGTGTACCGCCAGGTGGATGACCGGCTGCGCATCGTCCTGCTGTGGGCGCTGGAGTCCACCAGCCACGTCTTCTTCGGCCGCACCGCCACCATCTCCGCGGTGCAGGGCGCGGACGACCGGCTGAAGTACTTCTCCGACCACCACATGAAGGCGGAGGCGCAGCACGCCATGTTCGAGGAGGAGCTGGCGGCGGAGCTGGAGTCCATGGAGCTGGCGCCCGCCATCCGCGCCGACGCGCTGGCCATGGTGGAGCGCATCTACGGCGCATTCGATTTGATGTTCGACGGGCTGCGCATCCATCTGGAGCGCGAGCGCGCCGAGGAGCCGGTGGCCGCGCGCCAGGTCCCGCTGCCGCCTCCATTGGTGCTGGAGACGCGAGACGACGCCGAGGAGCTCGACGTGGACCTGACGGACGAGGACGAGGCGCCGAGCCCCCGGGTGCGGGACGTCTCCGTCCACCGCGCCGCCTGAAGGGCCCTCTCTCCGGGCGCCGCATCGCCTTTGGAAGGGACGCGGCGCGCGGGGAGCAACGACTACTTCGCCGGCGGGGCCAGGACGAGGATGAGCTCGCCGCCCACGTACTTGCCGGCCATCTGATAGACGGTGCCCTGCCGCCCCAGCTCCACGTCCAGCGTGGCCTTGCGCGGGATGGACATGCGCACCGTGGCGATGCCGTCCTTCATGCCCAGCAGCTGCAGCGTCGCGTTGGTGCCGTTGGGCAGCTTCAGCTCGGTGGGCTGCTTCGCCGACACCTCGAGCACCTGCAGCGACAGGCGCTTGAAGGACGTGAAGTTCAGGCTCTGCTTCTGGAACTGCTCCTTCATCTTCGCCAGCTCGGGGGGCTCCACCTCGGAGCCCTTCTTCGAGGCGAGCACCACCTCCGCCTGGACCTGGACCTTCTCGTCCTGGGCGCGGGCCGCCACGGGCAAGAGCAACCCGACTCCCAGCAGGGCCAGCACCAGGCGACTCGACACAGCGTGCATTCTCACAGGGGACCTCCCGACGGCCGTGGGGCGTCCGTCCCCGGGCGCGCGGGCCGCTTGAGCCCGTCACCGTCCGGAGACATGCCGCCGCCAATCTCCTCCTCCAGCTCCTCGTCGTCCTTGCCGGAAGACGAGGTGTCACCCGACTCCTCATCCACCAGCCAGATGATGGTACCGCCGTTGTCCGTCTCCATCACCACCGGCGCGACGCGCGCGTTCGCGTTCTGGTAGGGCTGGATGGACTTCACCGTCATGCGCTCGGCCGCGTAGCCCACCGGGGCCCTGTCACTCATCAGCAGCGGCAGCGCCACCAGCACCAGCACGGCGGCGGTGGCGAGCGACGAAATCATCGCCGTGCGCTGGTAGAGGAACATCTCCGACAGCGCCAGCTTCATCCGCTCGATGAGGGGCGGCTTCTCCGGCGTCACCCGGGCCATGACCTTCTGGGCGAAGTCCTTGAAGTCGACGTCGTCCACGGCCATGTCCAGGCCCACCCGGAGCAGTCCCGACTCGGCCCGCAGGTCCGCCGTGCGCCCGGTGCAGTCGCGACACGCGCCCAGGTGACGCTCCACGTTGATGCGCTCGGCGGGCGTCAGTTCCCCGTCGACGTACGGGGAGAGCATTGGGACGAAACGCTCACACGCGGGATTTCCGGCCATGACCTTCACCCTGCTTCCTGGTGGGGAGTGCGAAAATTGGGACGCAGGGCTCCCTCAGATATTCGAGGCCCGCTCACTCGTTCCCCACTCCGCTCTTCGCTTCGTCCAACTCCAGGTATTCACTCAGGATTTTCTGAACCTTGGCCCGGGCATGGAACAGGCGGCTCATCACCGTGCCCTTGGGGATATCCAACGTCCGGGCCAGGTCCTCGTAGGACATTCCCTCGATCTCCCGGAGCAGGAGGATGGCGCGGTGCTTCTCCGGCACGGTGGCCAGGGCCTCCTGGATTTTCTCCGCCAGTTCGCGGCGCAGGGCGCTCTTCTGGGGGTTGGTGCCCAGGCGGCTGCCGAGCGCGCCGATGCGGGCCTCGGACAGGTCCATGTCCTGCGTCTCGTCGAACTCGACGTGCTCACCGCCTCCGCCGCGCTTGCGAATCACGTCAATGCAGATGTTGACGGTGATGCGGTAGAGCCAGGTGTAGAAGGACGAGTCGCCCTTGAAGTGGTCCAGGTACTTGTAGACCTTGACGAACGCCTCCTGGGAGACGTCCATCGCTTCTTCCTTGTCCTTCAGCATGCCCAGGGCAACGGCGTACACCTTGCGCTGGTAACGCTCGACGAGGAGCTTGAATGCGCGTTGGTCGCCGCTCCGGACGCGCTTGACGAGTGTAAGGTCGTCGGTAGCCAATGGGTGCGGCAACGTACCACAAGCCGGCGTCCGCCATAGTGATTCGCGCGAGCGGGGGGTTCGCCGGTGGGCGGCCCTAGAGGCTCACGAGCGCGGCCACCATGAGGGCGATGGCGGCCAGGGCGAGCATGGCTCCAAAGGTCGCCCGGTCCCAGTTGGCATCGGCCACGGCGCCGTCCTCCGGGTCCGCGCGGAAGCGGTGGAGCACGTTCCACAGCATCCGCTTCCCCAGCCGGCGGTTCGTCTTCCGCTTGTGGACCTCCTCGGGGTCCTCCGCTTCCACGTTCGCCTCGCGGGCCTCCAGGGCGATGGGGACGTGCATGCCCCTCAGGGCCTCTGAAGCGCGGGCGCCGGACGGGAGAGCGGTCGCCTGGTCGGCCGCCGGGCTGTCCTGACGGGAGGCGGCCTCGGAGTGGCGGACGTCCGGAGGGGGCTCCAGGCGGACGCTGGCGGCGCGCTCGCGGGCCTCGTCCGGGGAGCGGGCGTTGAGCACCCACAGCCCCCGGTCCACGCCGTTCTCCTGGGTGTGCGCGTCGCGCAGCTCGGCGAAGCCCTGACTCTCGAGTGCCTCCTTGAAGGCGGCCTTCGCCTCCTCTTGAGGAGGTTTGGCCGCGGCCGTCTCCGCGTAGGCGGCGAAGAAGGCCCACAGGCGCGTGGCGCGCTCCGAGCCGGACAGCTGCGAGGGCTTGAGGTGCGCGGCGAGCAGCGCGGCGTCCGAGCCGAAGCGGTGGCCCAGCTCCTCCTGGCCGGCCGTCTCCTCCAGGCCGGGCGGCACCAGCTCCTCCACGGACTTCACCGGGGGGCGCTCGTCACCGGCCAGCGGGGGACGGCCCGCGGGCGGGGGCGGCTGGTTGCGGAAGATGTCGCCCTGGCGCGGGCGGGGCGCGGCCTCTTTCGGCTGGGGGACGCGCTGCGCGGCGTCACCGCCTCCCAGGGAGGTGGTGAGGAGGCGCCCGAGGGCGGAGGGGATTCGGAAGGCAGACATGGGGGATGCCTCACCAGCCGCGGAGAGTGGACGCCTGGAGCCTAACTCCCGCGGGAGTGCCGTGCCGTTACCGGACATTTCGAGAGGGTCCGTTGCCGGATTCTCGGGCGGAGCGTGCCCGGGGTTGCGGCGGCGGGCTACTCGCCCTCGTGCTCGACTTCGACGGGCGTCGTCATTCCGTTCGAATCCAGACGGACGCGGTAGACGGAGTTCTGCCCGTCCCCATCGAAGTCGCCGCGCGCGAGGCAGGACACCTCGGGCTCGCCCACCGGGCTCTCCTGCACCACCACCTCATACTGGAAGCGCACCTCCTCGCCCGGCTCGAAGCCGATGTGCTGGAAGGGCTCCTCCTTGGGGAAGGGCACCGGCGTGCCGCCGCGCGGCACCTCCTTCGGCGTGGGGCCCGCGACGACGTATGTGCCGTGCTCGTCGCGGTAGCTCTGCACCGCGTCACACAGCGCGAGCACGTTGATGCGCGCCTCCGTGTCGGTGGGCTTGTCGGCCTTGAAGAGGCCACCGCCCCGGCCGTCATTGGCCAGGCCCTCGCCCAGCGCGCGCATGCCCCGGTAGTAGAGCCAGCCCCAGACGGCGAGGCCCAGCACCACCAGCCCGGCGACGATGGCCATCAGCTTCTTGCGCGAGCGCATGCGCCTTCAGCCCCCCTGCCCCGCCCAGTCACGCGGGTGGCGGAGCACCTCCACCAGCCGCGCCTCCCAGGAACCGGGCTCCGGATGGTGGTCATAGCGCCAGCGCACCTGCGGCGGCAGCGACATGAGGATGGACTCCGTGCGCCCGCGCGTCTCCAGGCCGAAGACGGTGCCCCGGTCATAGACGAGGTTGAACTCCACGTAGCGCCCGCGCCGCACTTCCTGCCAGAAGCGCTGGGCCTCGGTGACGGGCGTGTCCTTGCGCCGCTCGGCGATGGGCAGGTAAGCGGCGAGGAAGGCCCGGCCGCAGTCCTGCACGAAGGCGAACTCCTTCTCCAAGTCGCCGCCCATGTTCTCGAAGAAGATGCCGCCCACGCCGCGCGACTCCTCGCGGTGGCGCAGGTGGAAGTACTTGTCACACGCGGCCTTGAAGCGCGGGTAGTACGCCGGGTCGTGCCTGTCGCACGCGGCCTTGTGCGTGCGGTGGAAGTGCGCCGCGTCCTCTTCATAGAGGTAGTACGGCGTCAGGTCCGCGCCACCGCCGAACCACGCCTTCCCGCCCTGGTGGATGAAGCGGTAGTTGGCGTGCACGGTGGGCACATGCGGGTTGCGCGGGTGCAGCACCAGGGAGATGCCACCCGCCCAGAAGGTGCGGCCCTCTCCCTGGAGCTTCTGGGCGAACTGCTCCTCCAACTCGCCGTACACGATGGACGTGTTGACGCCGGCCTTCTCCAGCACGGCGCCGTCCTCCAGCACGCGGCTGCGCCCGCCGCCGCCGCCGGGACGGGTCCACGGGTCCTCGCGAAAGCGCGCCGTGCCATCCAGCCGCTCCAGCGCGCCGCAGATTTCGTCCTGCAGCGTCAGCGTGAAGGCGGCCATCCGCTGCTTGAGGCTCTCCACGTCCACCGTCGTCATGCACCCTCCGGGGAAGGCCCGCCGCTCAGAAGCCCGTCAGCACGTAGAGGTCGGCCTGCCCGTTGATGGCGTACACCATCTTCTTGCCGTCCGGGGAGACATCCAGCTCCTTCGCCGCGAACTGGTCGCGCACCAGCGTGCCCTGCGGCGTCGCGCCCGACAGGTCGAAGAGCGAGATGCCGTCCCCGGTGAGGGCGGCGAGCCGGCCGTCGGGCAGCCAGTCCGCCGTGGACAGGTAGCTGGCGTCGGCCGACACCAGGGTGCTCTCTCCCGTGGCGAGCGTGAGGACGCGAACCTCATGCACGTCGAACTCCGGGCTGTCGACGTACGCCAGCCGCTTGCCGTCCGGCGAGAAGGCCGGCGCCGAGCCGTCGTCGTTGAGCGACTGCACCGTGTGCGTGGTCAGGTCGAGGATGGACAGCCCGCTGCCATTGACGCCGTAGACGAGCTTCTTGCCGTCCGGCGACACGTCCAGCGCCGACGCGGCGAAGGCGTCGTACTCGCGCACCGCCGTGCCGCCCACGGCGGGGATGCTGAAGATGCCCTCGTCGCCGGAGTAGTAGACGCGGGTGCCGTCCGGGCTCCACGCGAGGCCCGTCAGGTAGGTGCCGTCGCCGGCCAGCATGCGGACGTCGGTGCCATCCGCCTTCATCACCGCCACCTCGTACGTGTCGCCCTGCTGGAGCGCGCGCACGAAGGCGATGCGGGAGCTGTCCGGCGAGAAGCGCGGCGCGCCCCAGTACTGGTCGGCCGCGGCCTTCAGCGTGGTGCGGGTGGGCTCGCCGGAGTCCCCGTCGCCGTCGTCATCTCCACCACAGGCGGCGAGCAGGAACGCGGTGGACAGGGCGGCGAGGAAGCGGAAGGGACGCTGCGACATGAACGGAGACCTCGGGGTGTGAAGAGGGAGCGCCGCATCTTCGCACCCCTACGGTAGCGGGAGTCACCTCCCCCGCCCCGCCTCATTCCGCGGGGGCCTCGAAGTCCACGGGCGGTACGGGTGGGGCCATCTGGCCCGCGGAGTCGAAGGCCTCGATTCGGGCGCGGTAGCTGCGCCCGTCCTCCATGGCGAAGGTGCCGCTGCACGCCTCGTGGCCGATGAAGGCGGTGTTGTTGTGCACCGGCACCACGTACTGCTGGACGCTGGGGCCCGGACGCCGGGGCTCCAGCTTCACCACGAGGTAGGCGGGGCTCTCCTCGCGCAAGGACAGGTTGAGCCGGACGAAGCGGGCGGTGCCCTGGGGCGTGCGCCGGAGGATGCCCTCGGACACGGCGGGCCGCTTCAGCCACTTCGGGGCGAAGCCGTCGGGGCCCTTGCCCGTGCGCCACTCGGGCAGCACCGTGCTGGGGCCGTTGAGCACCATGACGTTGGGAATCACCTCGTCCACACGCAGCGTGTAGCGCGTGTCCGGCTCCAGCTTCCCGCTCACCTTGAGGATGACGGTGGCCCGGCCCAGGCTGCTCTCCCAGCCGCGCAGCGCCTTCACCTCCACCACGTGCTTGTCGGCCACCAGCCGCAGCTTCTTGCCCACCAGCGCCGCCACCTGCGGGCGCGCGGTGCCCACGCCCTCCAGCAGGAAGCGCGTGTTGGTGGGGACGATGGCGCCCGGCGTGGGGAAGAGCTGCACGCCGTCTCCCAGGCATTGGGCGGACGCGGAAGAGGCGCACAGCAGCACGAAGAGCGGCACGAGGATTCGGAGCACGATACCCCCGAGTCTGCGCCGGCCCGGGCCGTGTGGCCAGGGGGCAGCGGCCGGGAGTGTCCCGGGCGCCGTGAGCGCGGTGCGCCGCGCCACGCTGTGATTGGGGAAACGGGCGCGGCTTGTGCGATATGTTTCGTGGGGCCGAGCGTTCTATCCGAGGCCATCCGGCTCCGCCTCCCCAGGCCGCCGGATTCCTTTCCACCCCGGGCCGGGGACAAGGTGGGTCTGTCATGAAGCGGCGTCTCGTACTGCTGGTGGCCGTCGGGCTCGTGCTGGGAGCCTCGGGCTGCGCCACGACCCGGGACCCTCGCCAGGAGTTGCTGGAGGGGACCGGCAGCCACGCCGTCTACAAGCTCCCGCCGGAGGCCCTGCTGACGGCGTCGCGGGAAATCCTCAGCGAGCGGGGGTATCGGCTGCTCCCCAGCTCCGACCCGCTCTACGTGCACACCTCGTGGAAGATTGAGGGCAGCATCGAGATAGGCGCGAGCTGGTCGCGCATGCTGGTGCAGGCGGTCCGGCTGGAGAACGGCCGCACCATGGTGCGCGCGTACCGCATGGCCTACACCACCAACGGCCTGGCGCCCTCGCACCCGGGCAGCTTCGCCGGCACGCGGGAGGGCAAGGAGGGCGGGTCCGAGGGAGGCGGCAGCAAGAGCAACGCCGGCTCCTCGGGACAGGCCGGCTCGTATGTGATGGGTGAGCCCATGTCCCCGACGAAGCCCCACCTCTACCGCGCCGGCGACTTCGAGTGGGCCCTGCTGGCCCGGGTGTCCCCGGAGATGGCCTCCTACCTGGAGCGGCGCGTCGACGCGTACCTCGCCGAGCGCCAGCACCCTTCCATGCGGGAGGAGGAGGAAGAGGGGGTGCATGAGCTGCCCCCGCAAGAGGTGCCCGACGCCCCGCCGCTGCCCACACAGCAGCCGCCGGAAGGCGCGGCCGCGCCCCGGCAGCCGGCCGAGCAGCACTCGTAGGGCGCCGGACGTCCGTCAGTGCATGCCGCTGTCGTCCTCGCGCAGGACGATGGCGCCGTACTTCGCCTCGTAGCGAGCGATGTTGTCCTGCATGGCCGCCACCAGGCGCTTCATGTGCTTGGGGTTGGTGATGATGCGGGAGCGGACCCGGGCCTTGGGGACCTGGGGCTGGACGTAGATGAAGTCCAGGGTGAACTCGGTGTCGGAGTGGTTCACCAGGGCCATGTTCACGTACTGACCATTGGCCACGTCCTCGTCTATCTGTATCTGCAACTGCATGTCCGGGGGCTTCGGAGTGTCCGCCATGAGGCAGAGGGCATAGCGCCTGCGCCCGTTCGTGGCCAGCGTCACGGGGTGAGCGCCACGCCAGAGCCACCCCCCGAGCCCATGGACCCGCGGAAGACGGCGCCCTTCGACCTGGGCAAGGGCGAGGACGTGTGTCTGCTGCTGCACGGCTTCACCGGCAGCCCGTGGGACGTGCGCCCGCTGGGGGAGGCCCTGGCCGCGCGCGGAATGCGCGTGGTGGCGCCCCGGCTGCCGGGGCACGGCACCACGCCCCAGGCGCTGCTGCACGTCAACTGGCGCGACTGGCAGGCCGCGGCGGACAGCGCGCTGCTCGCGCTGCACGGCCACCGGAACATCTTCGTCGCGGGCCTGTCCATGGGCGCGCTGCTGGCACTGGGGCTGGCGGCCCGGCACCCGGAGACCGTGAAGGCCCTGGCGCTGGTGGCCCCGGCGGTGCGCTTCCGGGGGCCTCGCATGTTCCTCATCAAGCAGCTGGCTCGCACCCCGGTGCTGGAGTGGGCCCACCCCTGGGTGGAGAAGACGGCCACGGACCTCTCGGACCCGGAGGCGCTGGCCCAGGCGCCCGTCCTCCCGGCCTTCCCGGTGGCGCGGCTGCGTGACTTGTGCACCCTGCAGAACCTGGCGGTGCGGGACGTGGCGCACGTGCGCTGCCCCACGCTGGTGGCGGTGGCGGAGCAGGACCACGTGGTGGACCCGGAGGGCGGGCGGTGGCTCGCCCGGCGGCTGACGGCGAGCCCGGCGGTGCGCTTCCTCTCCCTGCGCGACGGCTACCACATCATCCCCCGGGACACGGCGGGCCCGCTGCTGGCGTCGGAGGTGGCGGGCTTCCTGGAGCAGTGGCGCTACTCGGACTTATGGGACGCCCGGCACGTGGGCGCCTGAACTCCAGCACGGGGGACACAAAACACGGCGGCCCGGTGACCATGCGTGTATTTGAGACGCGTCCATGCCTGCGTCCGACACTCCGCCCCTCGTCGAGCTGCGCGATGTAACGAAGGCCTATGCCGAAGGCGACACCGTGCGAGAGGTGCTCTCCGGCGTCCGCCTCTCCCTGCACCGGGGTGAGTTCGTGGTGCTGCTGGGCCGCAGCGGCTCGGGGAAATCCACGCTGCTCAACCTCATCAGCGGCATTGATGTGCCCAGCCAGGGCGAGGTGCGCGTGGACGGCAGGGACCTGGGCCGGCTGAGCGAGCGCGAGCGCACGCTGCTGCGGCGCGAGCGCATCGGCTTCATCTTCCAGGCCTTCAACCTGCTGCCCACGCTGACGGTGGAGGAGAACGTGCGGCTGCCCCTGGAGCTCAACGGGCACGGCGCCGCGGAGTCCAGCGCGAAGGCGCGGGCGCTGCTGGAGCGCGTGGGGCTGGCGGCGCGCGCGAGCAGCTTCCCGGACCGGCTGTCCGGCGGCGAGCAGCAACGCGTGGCGGTGGCGCGCGCGCTGGCACATTCGCCGCCGCTGCTGCTCGCGGACGAGCCCACCGGCAACCTGGACGAGACGACGGCGCGGCAGGTGCTGGATTTGCTGGAGGGACTCACGCGGCAGGGCAACGCGTGCGCGCTCATGGTGACGCATGAGCCGGGGCTGGTGGCGCGCGCGGACCGCGTGCTGCAGATGGAGGGCGGACGGCTGGTGGAGCGCGAGCACGCGCGAAGGGAGGCGCGGTGAAGGGGCTGCTGGTCCGCTCCAGCCTGCGCCACCTGGGCGGCCACCCGTGGCTGACGGCGCTGTCGCTGTTGGGGATTGCGTTGGGCGTGGCGGTGGTGGTGTCCATCGACCTCGCGAGCGACAGCGCGCTGCGCGCCTTCGAGCGCTCCACGGACGCGGTGGCCGGCCGGGCCACGCACCAGCTCGTGGGCGCGGGCTCCCAGGGCGTGGACGAGCGCGTGTACCGGGACCTACGCCTGCGCCGCGACGCGCCGGTGTCCGCGCCGGTGGTGGAGGGCTACGTGCAGGCCGCGGTGGGCGACAAGCGCACGCTCACCGTGCTGGGCGTGGACCCGTTTGCCGAAGCTCCCTTCCGCGAGTACGCGAAGGGCGAGGCCGTGGGCGACGTGGGCGCGCTGCTCACCGAGCCGGGCTCGGTGCTGCTGAGCGCCCGGGCCGCGCGGGCGCTGGGCGTCTCCGCCGGGGGCGAATTGCCGGTGCGCGTGGAGGGCCTGGACAAGAAGCTGCGCGTGTCGGCGCTGCTGGAGCCGTCGGACCCGGACACCGCGCGGGCGCTGGAGGCGCTGGTGCTCACGGACGTGTCCACCGCGCAGGAGGTGCTCGGGAAGGTGGGGCGGCTGACGCGCGTGGACCTGCGGATGCGCGACGACGCGGAGGCGAAGCGGCTGGAGGCGACGCTGCCCACGGGCACGGAGTTGGTGCGCGCCTCCGCGCGGGCGGGCACGGTGGAGCAGATGACGCGGGCCTTCCGCACCAACCTCACCGCGCTGTCGCTGCTGGCGCTCGTGGTGGGGATGTTCCTCATCTACAACACGATGACGTTCTCCGTGGTGCAGCGGCGCGGGCTGCTGGGACGGCTGCGCGCGATTGGCATCACCCGGAGCGAGCTCTTCGGGCTGGTGCTGGGCGAGGCGGCGGTGCTCGGCGCCGTGGGCACGGTGGCGGGGCTGCTGCTCGGCGTGCTGCTGGCGCGCGGGCTGGTGGGGCTCGTCACGCAGACGTTCAATGACTTGTACTTCGTGGTGAGCGTGCGCGGGCTGGCGCTGGAGCCCTTCACGCTGGCCAAGGGCCTGCTGCTGGGCCTGGGCGCCACGGTGCTGGCCGCGCTGGTGCCCGCGTGGGAGGCGGCGCGCTCTCCGCCGGTGACGACGATGCGGCGCTCCACGGTGGAGGACGTGTCGCGAAGCCGCGCGCCGAAGCTGGCGCTGCTGGGCCTGGGAGTGCTGGCCGCGGGCACGGCGCTGCTGGCGTGGCCCACGCAGGCGCTGCTGCCGGCGTACGGGGGCCTCTTCTCCGTGCTGCTGGGCGCGGCGCTGCTGGTGCCATGGGTGACGGAGCGACTGTCGGTGGCCGCCGCGGCGCCACTGGGCCTGGCCTTCGGGTTGATGGGACGCATGGCGGCGCGCAGCGTGCGCACCAGCCTCAGTCGCACGGCGGTGGCGCTGGCGGCGCTGATGGTGGCGGTGGCCACCACGGTGGGCGTGGGCCTCATGGTGTCCAGCTTCCGTGGCACGGTGGTGTCGTGGCTGGACACGTCACTGCAGGCGGACGTGTTCATCTCCCCGCCGTCGCTGGTGGCACGGCGCGGCACCGCCACGCTGATGCCGGGCCTGGATGAGCGCCTGCGCTCCACGCCCGGTGTCGCCGCGAGCAGCACCATCCGCGTGACGACGACGCGCGCGGACGGCGTGCCCACGGACCTGGTGGCCATCGACTTCTCGCGGACGCAGACGCGGCCCTATCGCTTCAAGCAGGGAGACGCGGCCTCGGTGTGGCGCGAGCTGGAGGCGACACCGGACGCCATCCTCGTGTCCGAGCCCTTCAGCTTCCACCGCCACGTGGACGTGGGCAGCACGGTGCAACTCGCGACAGACAAGGGGCCGCACGACTTCCGCGTGGTGGGCGTGTACTTCGACTACGGCTCGGACGTGGGGACGATGCTGATGCCGCGCTCCACGTACGAGCGCTGGTACGACGACCGGGGTGTGAGTGGCGTCGCGCTGTACGCCGCGCCCGGGCAGGACGTGGACGCGCTGGTGGCGTCGGTGCGCGAGCGGGCCGGGGACACACAGGCGCTGCTGGTGCGCGCCAACCGCTCGCTGCGGCAGGCGTCCATGGAGGTGTTCGACCGCACCTTCACGATTACGCAGGTGCTCCGGCTGCTGGCCATCGGCGTGGCCTTCGTGGGTGTGCTCAGCGCGCTGATGTCGCTTCAGCTGGAGCGCGCCCGGGAGCTGGCGGTGCTGCGCGCCACCGGGCTGACGCCGGGACAGCTCTGGGGGCTGGTGTCCCTGCAGACGGGCCTGCTGGGGCTGCTCGCGGGGCTGTTCTCCGTGCCGCTCGGCGTGGCGCTGGCGTACGTGCTGGTGCACGTCATCAACCAGCGCTCCTTCGGGTGGACGCTGCAGCTCGCGGTGACTCCGGCGACGTTGGTGCAGGCGGTGCTGCTGGCGCTGGTGGCGTCGGCGCTGGCCGGGCTGTACCCGGCGTGGAAGATGGCGCGCGCCAACCCCGCGCTCGCGTTGCGGGAGGAGTGAGGCATGAGCGGCGGCCGAGGGCTCGTCATCGGGACGGTAGTGGTGCTGGTGGGATTGGCGGTGGCCGTGGCCATCGTCACGCGCGAGTCGGCACCGCCCGCGCTGCCAACCGGTGGAACGCTCACGGTGAGCGGCGCGCTTGGCGGGAGCGACACGAGCGCGGCGGGCTATGCGCGCGCGGTGGAGCCCCGCGCGTTCCAGTTCCCCGAGGACCACGGCCCGCACCCTGAGTTCCGCACCGAGTGGTGGTACTGGACGGGCAATCTGGAGACGGAGGACGGGCGCGCCTTCGGCTACCAGTTCACCCTGTTCCGCAGCGCGCTCGCCCCCGAGGCCCCACAGCGCGCGTCCGCATGGGGCGCGCGGCAGGTGTACCTGGGGCACTTCACCGTGTCGGACGTGGCGGGCAGTGGGTTCCATGCCTCGGAGCGCTTCAGCCGCTCCGCGCTGGAATTGGCCGGAGCCAGCGCGCGGCCCTTCAAGGTGTGGCTGGAGGACTGGCAGGCCGCCAGCGTGGGCGAGGCCACGTGGCCCGTACGGCTGCACGCGGAGACGGACGAAGTCGCGCTGGAGTTGCTGCTGGAGCCGGGCAAGCCGCCGGTGCTCCAGGGAGACAGGGGCCTGAGCCAGAAGGGGCCGGAGCGGGGCAACGCGTCCTACTACTACTCGATGACGCGCATGCCCTCGCGGGGCACGGTGCGGGTGGACGGGCGGACGTACGAGGTGAAGGGCGAGAGCTGGATGGACCGCGAGTGGAGCACCAGCGCGCTCGGCGCGGACCAGGTGGGCTGGGATTGGTTCTCGCTGCAGCTCTCCGACGGGAGCGAGCTGATGTACTACCAGCTCCGCCGCAAGGACGGCACGTCGGACCGGTTCAGCTCGGGCACGTGGGTGCCTCCGCCGGGCGCGGCCTCGAGCGAGCCCGTGCGCGTGTCGCGCGAGGACGTGCGAGTCGAAGTGCTGGACACGTGGAAGAGCCCTCGCAGCGGCGGCCAGTACCCGTCGCGCTGGCGCCTGCGTGTGGAGAAGTTGGGGCTCGACGTCACGGTGACGCCGAAGCTGGCGGACCAGGAGCTGCCCGTCAGCGTGCTGTATTGGGAAGGCGCCGTGAGCCTGGAGGGCACGCGCGAAGGGAAGCCGCTCACGGGCCGTGGCTACGTGGAGCTGACGGGGTACGCGGACACGCACGCTCCCGGGCGCGCCGGGACACGCGCGCGCGGGACACCGGAAGCCGAGGCCGCAGCGAGCAGCCCCGTGAAGTAACCGGCGTCCCCCCGGAAGCGGTGCACCGCGCGCGAGCTGCTACCGCACGCGCGCGCAGGCGCTGGTGTCGCGCGCGTCGCAGCCCTTCCGGAACGACTCCGTCGCGGAGGGCGCGTCTGGCTTCAGGCCGAGCCGCCCTTCCTCCTGAGCGGTACCGAGCAGGAAGCAGGCCTTGCCTCCCCCGGCGTCGCACGCCTTGCGCAACAGGCCGAGCGTCTGCTGGGAAGAGGCGCCGGGCAGCTCCCCCCTCGTGAGCGCCTCGAGCATGGGCGCACAGGCACGCGGGACCTGCGTGCAGTGGGCCTCCAGCAACGCCAGCCCCCGGGTGGGCTCGAGGACAGAGCGCGCGCCGGTGAGCAGCAGGCGGGCCAGCGTCAGGCAGGACTCCGCGCGGCCCGGAGTGCAGGACTTCTCGAGCGCCGCCTTCGCATGCGCCCAGTCAGGGGACGTGGACGTGGACGGTTTGCTCACCCACTGCAACGGCTTGAGGTAGACCTCGGCCAGCGTGCCGCACGCCTCCGCATCCCCCGCGTCACAGCGGGTGCGCCGGGCCTGCACGTCCTTCGCCATGGACTTGAAGTAGGACCCGCCGCCCGCCTTCAGGGCCCGCTCCTCATAGCCCAGGGAGCGGTGGAGGTCGGGCTCGAACCCCCACGAGTCCGACTCGAACAACTCCGCCAGCCGCAGGCACGCCGTGAACTCGCCCTGCTGGCAGAAGCGCTCCAGGAGCTTCAGCCCGCGCTCCTGGTCGGCCGGACTCGCCGGCTTTTCGAGCAGGAAGTCGGCGAGCTTCCGGCACTCGGCGGGCGTGTTCGCCGCGCACCCCGTCTGGATGGCCGCGAGCGCCTGCTCCTCGGCGCACCCCTCCACGTCGCCGAGCTTGCACGCGCGCGCATAGGCCTGGATGACGCCAGCCACCGAGCGGTCCTGCCCGCGCCCCTCGACGGAGGCCTGGGCCAGCGCCATGCACCCCTCGGCCTCGCCCAGCTCACACGCCCGCTGGAAGGCCTTGCTGACCGTCGCCAGGTCCTCCGCCTTCAGCACCTCGCCGTGTGCATCGAGGAGCTTGCCGAGCTGGAGGCACCCGCGCGCGGAGCCCTCCTCGCACGACTGGGAGCGCTCACGGAAGTCCACGATGGCGTCATCGCAGCTGTCGGGCTGGAGCTCGCAGTGCCGTGCGAGGTACTCGAGCCCCTTCATCCGGTCGCGCTCGACACCTCGGGCGGACCACCAGGCGCTTCCGAGCGCCTCGCACGAGCGCGCGTGTCCCGCCTGGCAGCCGCGCGTGAGCAGCTCCACGGCGCGCTTCGGGTTGGCAGTCAGTTCCCCCTCGAGGAGCAGGCCCGAGAGCTCCACGCAGGCGTCGGCCCGCGACGGATGCTCGGAGGCACAGCCCTTCTCGAGGAGCGCGAGGCCGGGCTGCTCCCACTCCGTCGAGGCTCTGGGTCCCGCCACGCGGAGCTTCCGCGCCGCCTCGATGCAGGCCCTCGCATCCCCCAGCTCGCAGGCGCGGTCCCATCCTCCGCGTCCCTGCCGGGCCAGCGCGGCACACGCCTCGGCCACGTCGCGGGAGCAGGCCGCCTCGAGCACCTGGGTGCGACTCTTCATCGACTCCTCGTCCTTCACCTGGACCGCGCCGAGACGGCGGCACGCCGCCGCCTCTCCCCGGCGGCAGGGCTCGAGGAAGGCCTCGCCACACGCGGCCTCCTCCCCCGCCGCGCACGCGCGCGCCAGGAGCGACGCGGCCCGCCCGGCGCCCTCGGGCGACTCGAGCAGCAGCTTCGCGAGCTCGTGGCACGCGGCGGGCACTCCGAGGCTACAGGCCCGCTCGAGCAGGGGTGCGGCCTTCGCGCGCTCCGGGGCCGCGGGCTCGCGGCTCCGGTACCAGCTCCCGAGCGAGTAGCACGCGAGCGCATCCGGGCGGTTCGCGGAGCAGGCCTGGCCGAGCAGGGCCACCTGCCGCGCCTCCTCCACGCCTTGGTGGGCCATGAAGGTACAGGCCCGGCCCTCGCCCGCGTCGCACGCGCGTCCGAGCAGGGCGGCGCAGTCCGCGGCGACCTCGCACAGCGGCGAGCTGCCCGCGCTGAGGCAGGCCGGAGCATGGCCCTCCTCGCAGAGGCGGCTCGCGAGCATGAAGCCGCTGCGGGCCTCCTCCTCGTGCTCACTCCGGTCCTTCCGCATGAGGGTGTTCGCGTGGAGGTGGCAGGCCTCGACGTCACCGGCCAGGCAGGCGCGGACCACCTGCTGCTCGACGGAGAGCTGCTCCGTGTCGGCACCGCGCACGGCCGCGACGAAGCGGGCGCAGGCGGCGGCGTCGGAGCCGTCGCACGGATTCACGAAGTCACGGGCGGCACGGTCCGTCACACAGGCGGGCACGGCCAACAGGAGCAGGAGGGTGTGAAGCAGACGCATGGAGGAGCTTCCGGGTATTGGGACGCGGGTGCGAGCACGAGCCAAAAGAAGGGCAGGAACTCTACCCGAGCAGCCCGGTGAAGTGGCCTCCCGGTCCACGGCCGAGTCATGGGTGACTCCTGGCCGAGCTCGCGCGCGTTGTTTCACCGAGTGAATCGCGCTGAAGGAAATCCGGGGGACTCGTTCAGGGTGGGCACCCCTGAAGGAGGAGTCATTCCATGCGTCGTTTCCTCGCGGTGGCATGTGTCCTGATGATGCCGATGATGAGCGTGGCCGCGCCGGTGAGCCGGACCAACTACAACGCCAGCCCCGACAACTCGCGGACCTATGTCGGCTTCACTCCGGACCGGCCCGTCCTGCAGCTCTTCATGAACCACGTGGACCGCCTGGACGACGTCTGGCTGCGCTTCGCCGGTCCCGTGTACGCGACCAAGCAGGACGACTGGCTGCGCATCCGCGTCCTCGACGGCTGCCTCAACGAGGTCTTCTCGCGCACCCACCCGCTCGCCCTCACGCTGAGCGGCCCCCAGCAGGACTGGTTCAACTTCGCGCTCGGCGTGTCGCTCCAGCACGGGCGCTACTACTACCTGGAGCTGACCTCGAAGTACGGCGGCTGGAGCGGTAGCGCGCAGCTCGTCCTCAACAACTCCCGCTACGAGCACGGCCGGATGTTCACCGCCGACTCCATCCAGTCGCTCGCCTTCCCCGCCAAGAAGGACGACGTGATGTTCATGCTGAACGGCACGGTGGAGGAGACGAAGGAGTGGTACCCGTCCCCGACGACCAACGTCCTGTGCCCCGCGCGCTGCAAGGTGGTGGGCACCGAGAAGACGGCCTGGAACCCGCGCAACTACTTCAACGTCATCGTCCAGGAGACGGGGACCGCCGGACCGACGGGCTCCTTCTGGACGGACTACACGGCGGACGCGTCGCTCACCGCGCTCAAGGACAACCTCCGCCGCGTCCTCGAGGACCCGAGCGGCCCGCCCGCGCCCGGGGGCCGGCCGACGGCGCCGCTCGACCAGACGGTGCCGTATGACGCGTACTACGGACAGATGAACTTCTACGTCGCGGTGGAGAACCCGGCGACGGACCCGCGCGCGGCCAAGGGCTTCCTGTACTGCGCGAACATCGACGCGCAGATTTCCGTCAAGACGGGCTCGTATGCCTCATACGGCGCCACGAGCTTCAGCGGCGAGTTGCCGCGTCCGTCCTCCGGCGCGTGGGACTACGACTTCTCCCGAGGCATCCTCCAGCACGAGTTCATGGGCCACGGCATCGGCCAGCTCACGGAGGAATACATCCTGCCGTGGGACGCGAGGGCGACGCTGCTGACGATGCGGTCTCCCAACACGGACGCGCCCGGCTGTTCGTCGTGGTGCAGCTCGTCGCTGACGGTGACCAACCTCATCACCGCGATGGCGGCGGACCCGAACGCGGCCTGCTGGACCTACGACACGGCGACGTGCCAGGCCCACGAGGCGAGCGGGAGCAGCCCGCAGTGCCTCTGGCTGGGCGGGCTGAGCAGCCCGGACCTGGCGTACTACGGCGGGCGCACGTGCATCCCCGCGTCGGTGACGAAGTACAACATCGGCCTGGGCTGCACGGGCAACACGGGGTGCTACCTCGGCAGCACCAACGGCGGGCGCATCGCCGTCAACGTGGCGCAGCCCGGCGGCGACATCATGGGCGCGGCGGGGCGCAACCCGGCGGCGGCGGTCGGCTTCACCACGGCCATGGAGAGCCACATCCGGGACGTCATGGACTGCATCTTCCCGCTGACCTGCTACCAGTACCCGGAGGCCCGCTGCCTGGCGTTCCAGTCGAAGTGGAGCTCCGGCGCCGACAGCAGGAAGGTGTTCGCCACCCGGGCCAACGGCTGCGAGAGCAGCTACTACCGCAGGCGCTGAGCGGCGGCCGGTTGCCGCTGCACCACCCCTGGCCTTCGATGGCGATGAAGGCCGGGGGTGCTCACCGTCCGAGCGCGAGCGGGGCCACATATACTCCCGGCCTGCTCGGCCGCGCGCGCTTCGCGGGACTCGACGCGCGAGGAGGGAGGACCGGTTGCCCAAGCCCCTGGTGGACGTGGATGCGGTGCCCGCATCCGTCTTCTGCCTCACCGATGAGCTGACGCCCTTCGCGACCGGCTGGCACGCGCACCGCCGCCACCAGCTCCTCTATGCGGCACGGGGCGCTCTGCATCTCGAGGTGGCCCACGCGCAGTGGCTGCTCCCGCCGCAGCGCGCCGCGTGGCTCGCGGGAGGCACCCGCCACCGCGTGAGCGCCACGCAGCCCGCCACGCTGTGCACCGTGTACCTGGAGCCCTCGCGCGTGCCCGCCGCGCCGGAGGGTGAGTGCCGCGTCTTCGTCCTGCCGCCGCTCGCGCGGGAGATGCTGCACTACTCCACCCGCTGGGGACCGGAGCGCGCGCCCCGCGACGCGGTGGCGGAGAGCTTCTTCTCCGCGCTCGCCCACCTGCTCACGGAGTGGGCCGCGGAGCCTCGCGAGTGGAGGCTGCCTCGCGCCCGCACGCCGGAGCTGGAGCGGGCAATGACCTACACGCTGTCCCGGCTCACCGGCCCCGCCACCCTCGCGGGCGCGGCGAAGGCGGCGGGACTGTCCCAGCGCACCCTCGCGCGGCGCTTCGAGGACGAGGCCGGCACCTCGTGGCGCCGCTTCCTGCACGACGCCCGCATGCTGCGCGCCATGGAGCTGCTGGCCGAGGACGGCGCCCGTGTCACCCAGACGGCCTACGCGGTGGGCTTCGAGAGCCTCGCCGCCTTCACCCACGCGTTCACCGCCTTCACCGGCGAGCGTCCCCGCGACTTCCGCCAGCGCGTCGCCCGGGGCGTGACGCTGCCGCCCCGGGCCGCCCCCACTACCCGCCGCAGGCGAGGTGGTTGACCAGCCCGTACACGCCGTACCCCACCATGTACTTCAGCGCGTACTCCGGGAAGGCCGCCGCCGCGCGCTGCTCCAGCTCCGCGTAGTGCGGCGCCGCCGCGTCACCGCACAGCTCCGCCTTGCGGCCGCCCAGCTCCGCCGCGTACGCGTTCACCAGGGCCACCATGCCGTCCAGGTAGCGCTTCTCCTGGGCAATGGCCTCCGCCACCGGCGCGGCCTCGCCCCGGCCGCCGTACACCGTGGCGTCGGGCCACGCGGCCAACTCGTCCAGCGCCGCCTTCCACGCGGCCACGTCCGGCACCGCCTTGCCGTCGCGCAGGCCGCCCTCCAGCCACGAATGCGCCTTGTGGTGCACCAGGTCTCCCACGATGAGCGCCTTGCGGCCCGGCACGTACGCCACCGTCTGCGTCGTGGCGACGCCCGCGTGCTTCAGCTCGGACAGCTCCACCTTCGCCCCGCCCTCCAGCGGCAGCGCGTACGTGCCGCTGAAGGTGACGTCCACCTTCGCCTGCGCGGGGTACGTGTCCTCGGTGAAGGCCTTCACCACGTTGACCCAGAAGTACTTCTTGTACGCGTGGACGGCGGGGATGGCCGCGGCGGTGGCCTCGCTCGCCACCACCTTCGCGCCCTCGCGCTGGAAGACGCCCACGCCGTTGAACTTGTCCGGATTCGGATGCGTCACCACCACGTAGCGGATGGGGTTGCCCGTCTTCGCCCGGATGGCGGCGAGCGCCTTCTCCGCCTGCGCCTCGGTGAACTGCGCGTCGAAGACCACCACTTCCGCGCCCGTGTCATAGAAGAACGAGTGCGTGTCGAACGCGCTCGCGTCGCTCGTGTACCGGGCCACGTCCGCGTCCGCGAGGTTCGCCCTCGAGCCCGCGCACCCCACCACCAGCACCGCACCCAGCGACAGCACCACCTGCTTCATCGTGAAGGCCATGTTCCCAGTCCTCGTGTCGAAGTGCCGGGGCCACATGTCCCGGCGAGCGAGGCGGAAGATGCCTTCCGGGCCCCTGGCGTGCTTGCGCGCATCCGCCGTGGATTTGTTCCCATCCGCCAACCCGCCGCGTGCCTCCACCGGACGCACCTCCAGCACCGCCGGGTCAGGCGCGGGACTTCCGCGCGTGGGAAACGCGGCGCCCCACTCCACCCCGCGCGCTTCCCTCGTTGCGGCGTGTAGCGCCCTTCACCCCGCGTCAACCCCTGGCACCCCGCTTGCCTCTGGGCTCAGTGGCTACGAGTGGAACGTCCGACGTCGGACGTTGGAGGCGGACCCGGGTATGCGCTGGCTGGGACGAAGCAGGTGGTGGGCGGGGTTGCTGGGGGCGGCGTTATGGGCGGCGTGCGGCGGAGGCGGCACACCGGAGACGCGTCCCGCGGTGGAAGACCCCTCGGGGACTCCCGATGAGAGCCCCGGAGATGATTCGACTCCGCCTCCCGACGAAGAGGAGCCGCCTCCCGACGAAGAGGAGCCACCTCCGAAGGAGGAGCCCGATGCCGGGGCGCCCGACTCGGGCACCCCGGACTCGGGCACGCCCGACTCCGGTACACCTGACTCCGGTACTCCCGACTCCGGCACGCCGGATGGCGGCACGGGCAACCCGAACGGCGGGGACAACGTGCCGCCGAGCGCGAAGGACTGGCGCTTCCTGGGCGCCGCCGAGGGCGCTCCGCGCGAGGTGCTCGGCGTCACCGAGGACGAGGGCGGCAACCTCTGGGTGGCCGGCGGCGAGGACGGCCTGTGCCTGCTGCGTCCGGGCGCGGCCACCTTCCGCTGCTACACCATGGCGGACGGCCTGAAGCCGTGGGCGCCGTGGAAGGGCAAGGACCCCGCGCCGGAGAAGCGCTACCTCAAGGTGACGGCGGTGACGGGCGGCCCCGCGGGCACCGTCTGGGTCGGCTACGAAGGCCGCCCCAACTGCGAGAGCGAGTTCTACAAGGTCCCCGGCGAGTACGAGGACCCCGCCATCTACAAGAGCGGCGACGCGGACCGCGTGCTGCTCCAGGGTGACGGCACGCTTCGCGTGGTGCACTACGACATCCACTCGGTGGAGCACACGGTGCCCGGCTACGGCCACCGCGAGAAGCTCTGCTCGGTGAATCGCATCCTCTGGGACAAGCAGCGCAACAGCCTCTGGTTCGCCTCCAACCATGGCCTTGCCTGGGGTGAGCCGGACTACGAGGGCGGCACGGAGTGCCAGGACCCGGCGATTCGCGCCGCCAACGAGTGGGTCTACATCTACAAGGACGCGCAGGGGAACGAGACGGGCCGCGAGACGCGCCAGCGCTGCAAGTTCGGCGTCATGGAGCACGTGCACCCGGCCATCGCAATGAGCGACGACAGCACCGACGAGTCCCACCGGCTCGCAGGTGACGTGTGGGGCGTGGCGGTGCGGCCCGACGGCGACATCTGGATGGGCACCCACATCCGCAGCTCGCGCTTCAAGATCATGACCAACGCGGTGGGCCACGTCGGCACCGGCGCGCCGTGGAACTTCGAGATGGCGCGCAAGCAGTCGGAGGAGAAGAAGTACAAGGCCAACCGCATCGACCTCTGGCCGGACGCGGTGGCCGAGCCGCAGGTTCCCACCCGTGAGCAGCGCAAGGACGACCTCGTCAGCGACCTGGTGCTCATGCCGGACGGCACGGTGTGGTTCTCCAGCTTCGCGTGGGGCCTGGCGAAGATGAACGACGCGGGCCAGGTGACGGCGTACTACCTGGACGGCGTGCAGGACCGCTTCATCTCCTCCATCGAGCGAGACCCCCGCGACGGCAGCCTGTGGATTGGCCACCGCTGGGGCCGGGGCCTGATGCGGATGCACGCCGAGGGCAGCTTCGTCAGCCACAACAGCGTGCTGGGCAACCTCTCCGGCCTGCCCGTCTGGGACATCCGCACGGTGGGCAGCGGGGACACCCGCAAGGTGCTGGTGGCCTTCGCCGCCTACCGGGACTCGGCGGGCAACATCGTCCACCGGGGCGCCGTCGGCATCTACACCGGCAAGTGAGGTTGCCACCCTCCGGGGCCGCCTGTGGGCCCTGGAGGGTGCGCCGACCGGGAACGTCATCCGTACGTCGACTCGCCCCCCGCCGGACAGGAACGTCGCCTGTCCGGCCCCCAGGCTGGAGTAGGTTCCTCCCATCTGGCCGTCTGCCGTTGGGAGGACTCACCCCATGCCGAAGGCGAAGTACGTGCTGGCCCTGGACCAGGGCACCACCGGAACCCACGTCTCCATCCTCGACTCGAAGCTCCAGGTGGTGGGCCGCTCCTACAAGGAGTTCACCCAGCACTTCCCCAAGCCGTCTTGGGTGGAGCACGACCTGGACGAAATCTGGGCCACCAGCGAGTGGTGCATCGCCCGGGCCCTGAAGGACGCGGGCCTCAACGGCCGGGACATCTCCGCGGTGGGCATCACCAACCAGCGCGAGACGACGGGCCTGTGGATGCGCGGCACCGGCAAGCCGCTGGCCAGGGCCATTGTCTGGCAGGACCGGCGCACGTCGGAGATGTGCCGGCGGCTCAAGGAGCAGGGCGTGGAGCCGCGCGTGCGCGAGGTGACGGGGCTCGTCGTGGACCCGTACTTCTCCGGCACCAAGCTCACCTGGCTCTTCGAGCACCTGAAGGGCGCGCGCGCCCGGGCGGAGAAGGGCGACGTGTGCTTCGGCACCATCGACACGTGGCTCGTCTACAAGCTCACCGGCGGCTCCGCGCACGTCACCGACGTGTCCAACGCCAGCCGCACGCTGCTGATGGACTTGAAGACGCTGCAGTGGAACGACGACATGCGCTCGCTGCTGTCGGTGCCCGCCGCGTGCCTGCCGCAGATTCGCGGCTCCGCGGAGGTGTACGGCACCACGCGCGGCATGCGCAGCCTGCCGGACGGCGTGCCCGTGGCGGGCATGGCCGGAGACCAGCAGGCGGCCCTCTTCGGACAGGCGTGCTTCGAGCCCGGCGAGTCCAAGTGCACGTACGGCACCGGCGCCTTCCTCTTGATGAACACCGGCAACACGCCGGTGCGCTCCAACTCCGGCCTGCTCACCACGGTGGCATGGCGGCTGGGCGGCACCGGCACCACCACGTACGCGCTGGAGGGCAGCAGCTTCATCGCCGGCGCGGCGGTGCAGTGGATGCGCGACGGGCTCAAGGTCATCAAGCGCGCGCCGGACATCGAGGCGCTCGCCGCCAGCGTGAAGGACTCCGGGGACGTGGTGTTCGTCCCGGCGCTGGCGGGCCTGGGCGCGCCGCACTGGCGTCCCGAGGCGCGCGGCCTCTTCGCCGGCATCGACCGCTCCACCACCGTGGCCCACCTCGCGCGCGCGCTGCTGGAGGGCATTGCCCTGCAGCTTCATGACCTCGCGGACGCCATGCGCCGCGACAGCGGGCGGGACATTCCCGTCTTCAAGGTGGACGGCGGCGCGGCGGCCAACAACCTCCTCATGCAGTACCAGGCGGACATCCTCGGCGTGCCGGTGGTCCGGCCGCGGAATCTCGAGACGACCAGCCTGGGCGCCGCGTTCCTCGGCGGCCTGGGCGCGGGCGTCTGGGACAGCCCGGACGCCATCCGCCGCGCGTGGAAGGCGGACAAGGTGTTCAAGCCGAAGATGAAGGGCGACGTGCGCGAGCGGCACCTGGCGAAGTGGAAGCGAGCGGTGGAGCGGGCGTGATGAAGGCCCCGCGCTGGATGGGCCTCATGGCCGCCCTGCTCGCGCTGGGCGGCGGCACCGGCTGCCCGGCCGAGCCCGTGCAGTGCTTGGGCGGCGGTGCGCCGCCGCAGCGGCCAGAGGCGCGCGTCTTCGGCGTGGGCAAGGAAGTGGCCTTCGACGTCCTCGCCGACCTGGTTCGGGCCTGCAACGCGGACGGGGTGGTGCGGGCGCCGGAGTCCGTCACCGTGGAGGTCAAGGACCCGGAGAACCGGCCCGTGCCCGCCACGGCGGTGCTGGACCCGGGTGGCAGGTTGGCCACCATCCGCTTCACGGGCACGGTGGAGGGGCGCCACCACGTCATCGTCTCCTTCGCGCCGGTGGGCAGCCTCCACCAGTTCGGCGTCTTCATCGTGAAGGACCGCCGCGGCGAGCCCGAGCTGGCGCGCGTCCCCTTCTCCCCGTCATGCCTGAACCTGGACCGCACCACGCGAGGCACCTGGGTGTGTGGCAACCAGGCCTGGCGGGAGTCGGACACGGAGCCCCAGTCACTCAGCACCCGGCCGGTCACCACGGCGGTGGCGGGAGACGTGGTGTGGACGGTGGACGGGGACACGGTGCGCCGCTACGTCGACACCGGCGTCGGCGCGCTCGAGCCCGCCGGCACCGCGCCCTACCCTCCCGGCGCGAACCCGCCTGGCTCCACGTATCCGGGCCCCCACGCGCGGCTCGCCACCCCGGATGAACTGGCGCTGCTGAGCGACTCGCTGCTGCACCGCTACACCTTCACCGAGGCCGGGGGCCTCGCCACCGGGCCCACGGCGGGATGGGGACGCTCGGGAGACACGCGCTACTTCGGCAACGACTCCGTGGGCGGGGTGCTGGTGCGCGCGGGCCCACGGCTGCTCGTGGTGGGCCTCATCCAGGACCCGAGGACCTTCGAGACGCGGGCACAGGCCTGCCCGTTCCAGCCCGGCACCGCGGGAGGCTACGTCTCCGTGCCGGGCGAGGCCTGCCATGACCTGCCGGGCGAGCCCGTGGGCTACGAGGAGGGCGTGGTGTGGACCCGGACCTTCGACACGTCATCGTCGGTGCTGCTGGAGACGCTCCGCCGCTTCGCCGTCACGGGCGACCGGCTGGTGGAGACCGGCGCGCTGTCGCTGGAAGGACAGCTCGTCAGCTTCCCGACCGCGTTGCGCCCGGGCCCCTCGCTGCCCTACCTGGGGGCGATGGGCGCCGTCGGCGCCTACGTGGCGCTGCGCTGGAACCCGGAGAATGGGCGGGTGGAGCTGGAGCTGGGGCCCTCGCCGACGGGGCTTGAGTCGCCCCACATCCATGAACACTTCATCTGGGTGGTCGCACGCGATGGAAGCGGCCTGGCGGTGTACCCGCGGTCGTCCACCCGCTGACGGCGCGGCACTGACGGCTTCCCTCGGGCGCGGGAGCGGGTAGAAAGCGGGCATGGCCTATGACCGCACGCTGCTCGCTCCCGAGGCGCTCCAGTCCTTCCTCTCCCAGCACCCCGAGTGGAAGCACGAGGGCGGGATGATTCGCCGCACGTACGAGGCGCCCTCCTTCCTCGCCGGCATCGCCTTCGTGGAGAAGGTGGCGCAGGCGGCGGAGAAGGAGAACCACCACCCGGACATCGACATCCGCTGGAGGAAGGTGACGCTGGCGCTCGTCACCCACGACGCCGGGGGCCTCACCTTCCGCGACACCGGCCTGGCCGCCGAGGCCGACCGACTCTTCGCGGAGGTGGTGCGGGCGAAGTGAGCACCGGGGCGTACAGGTACGGCCTGGCACTCCTCTGCGCGGCGGTGCTGTGCGGCGCTCCAGCGGCGTGGGCTCAGGACGAAGAGCCCCAGGCGCCGCGCCCGGAGCGGCTGTACTTCAACCCGGGCGCGCTGCTGGGCTCCGCGCGCGTGGTGGCGCTGGGCGGCGCGTACGTGGGCATCGCCGAGGGCGCCGCGGGCTTCCCCAGCAACCTGGCGGCGCTGGCGCACCGGAGCGCCACGCTGGAGAAGGACTGGGATTTGGGCGTCACGCTGACCTGGCTGGACCTGCCCTTCACGGGTGGGCGCAAGCGGGATTTGGACAACGACGGGCGGCCGGATGAGTCCGAGGACAGCCGGCAGCTGCTGGGCGGGCTGCTGCTGCAGTACAAGCGCTTCGGCATCGGCTTCGCGCTGCGCAACAGCGAGGTGTCCTACTGCGCCACGGCCGCGTGCAACGGGGACAGTGAGCGCATCCGCGTGTCGCTGACGCAGTCGGTGCTGGCGGGGGCGGTGGCCTTCGGGCAGGACGACTTCATCCTCGCGCTGGGGCTGTTCGCGGCGCAGGCGTCCTTCCGCCTCTCCTCGGGTGGTGACGAGATTCGCTACGGCGACACGGGCGTGGAGGTGGACATGCTGTACCGGCCGCACGGGCGCGCGTGGCGGCTGGGCGTGACGGTGCGGCCGGAGGTGGTGGCGGACCTGCGCGCGGAAGAGGGCCAGGCGCCGGTGCTCGCGGGGCGCACGCTCTTCGGCGCGGTAGTGGCGCCGGCGGTGCTTTCACTCGGGGCGAGCTGGCGCTTCGGCGAGGGCTCCGAGCGCTACAACCGCCTGTCTCCGGCGGCACGGCGGCAGTTGGTGGTGGAGGGAGACGCGCTGCCGGTACCGGACGAGGTGCCAAAGGACGCCCCCGCGGGGCGGTGGCTGCTCAGCGCGCAGGTGGACCTCTTCTCGGGCGTGGACAACGCGGTGCCGTTGCGCTCGTTCGCCTCCACGGCGGAGACGGAGTCGGTGGGCCACGCCTCCGAGTTCGCGCCCCGCATCGGCGTGGAGCACGACACGGTGCCGGGCATGGTTCGCCTGCGCGCGGGCATCTACGCGGAGCCCTCGCCGTTCGACGGCAGGCCGGCGCGGCCGCACGTCACGGGCGGCTTCGAGGTGTTCGTCCTGCGCTACTGGGAGGACTGGGCGATTGCCGCGTCCTTCGACCTGGCGCGCCGGTACACCAACGTGGGCCTGTCCGTGGGATTCTGGCGGTGATGCGGACGGGACTGCTCACGGTGCTGGCGCTGCTGGGCTTCGCGGCCAACTCGCTGCTGTGCCGCGCGGCGCTGGCGGGAGGCGGGCGGCTCATCGACGCGGCGTCCTTCACCGGGGTGCGGCTGGTGTCCGGCGCGGTGGTGCTGGCATTGCTGCTGTGGACGCGGGGTGGGCGGCACACGGGCGGCTCGTGGCCCTCGGCGCTGGCGCTCTTCGTGTACGCGGCGGGCTTCTCGCTGGCGTACGTGCGCATCCCGGCGGGCGTGGGGGCGCTGCTGCTGTTCGGCTGCGTGCAGGCGACGATGCTGGGCACGGGGCTGGTGCGCGGTGAGCGCCCGAAGGGGCGCGAGGTGGCGGGGCTGGTGCTGGCGCTGGGCGGGCTGGTGGGGCTGACGGCGCCCGGCGTGTCCGCGCCGGACCCGGTGGGCGCGGCGCTGATGGCGGGCGCGGGGGTGGCGTGGGGCGTGTACTCGCTGCGGGGGCGGGGCAATCGCAATCCGCTGGCCGCGACGGCGGACAACTTCCTGCGCTCCGTGCCCCTGGCGGCGGCGCTTTCGGGCGTGGGGATGCTGGTGCAGGGGGCGCCGCATGCGACGGGGCACGGCGTCGCGCTGGCGGTGGGCTCGGGGGCACTGGCGTCGGGCGTGGGCTACAGCCTGTGGTACGCGGCGCTGCCGCACCTGACGGCGACACGGGCCGCCATCGTTCAGCTCTGCGTGCCGGTGCTGGCGGCGGTGGGCGGCGTGTTGCTGCTCGGTGAGAGCGTGACTCAGCGCCTGGTCCTGGCGGGAGCGGCGCTGCTGGTGGGTGTGCTGCTGGCGCTCTCGGCGAAGGCAGCGCCCGTGCGCCCGTGACGCGGGCGTGAGTCACGGAGGCTGCGGTGACTGAGGCATTCGCGGCCACAGTCTCGCGAGCTCCAGTTCGAGCTCCTCGAAGGGCTCGGCCCTGGCACTCACCTCACCCGACCAGGTTCCGCGCCGCACCCACTGTCCGTCCCTCAACTGGAACACCTCCAGCGTCCGTGAGACCGGGTCCAACAGCCACACGTGCCCTACGCCTTCGCGTGCGTAGATCTCACTCTTGCGATGGCGGTCCAGCTTCGCGGTGGAGGGAGAAAGCACCTCGCAGACCCAGTCCGGGGGAAGGCTGAAGTAGGGAGCCTCCTGGTCCTCCGGCATTCGCTCAATGCGCCAACCCGCGATGTCTGGAACAAGGACGTCGTCGCCGAAGTGCAACTCCGGCTCCGTCATGAACCACCACCCTCCGGGCCCGCCACTTCCTCGCTGGAAGGGTGTGTACAGCTCACCAATCAGCACGGTGTGCGCCACCGTATGCGGACCTGCCGGCCGCGGCATGGCAATGAGCTCGCCGTCGATGATCTGCCCGACCATGTGCTCGGGCAGCGCCTCCAGGTCGGCATACGTCGCCGGGCGCTTCGTCTCCTTGCTCATCTCGGAACTCCCCAGGCCGCCAACTCCCCACCCTTCCATCATCGACCCTGCCTCCCTGGAGTGGAACCCCACCCTCTACTGCGTGTCCACTACTTCCTACCCCAGGGGTCTGACACCACCTCAGTTCCACCCTCCTCCTCACGTCGCCTACTGGCTGCCATGACGTGCCCATGGCCGCCTGTTCGCAATGCTCCGCCGGGCCGTGCCAGCGTCATTTCCATCTACCGGAGGAGAGGCTCGTGGAACGACGCGCGACGATGCACCGGGGCTGCAACCTGAGCTGGCTCATTGAGGGCCAGGGCACGCCCGTCGTGCTCATCCAGGGCTCGGGCGTCGGCGCGAATGGGTGGCTGCCTCAACTCGATGCGCTGACGCCGCGCTTCCAGCTCCTGTGCTTCGACAACCGCGCCTATGGAAGGAGCGTTCCTTCCGCCGAGCCCCTCTCCCTCGAGCTCATGGCCGAGGACGTCCTCGCGTTGATGGACGCCCAGGGCTGGGAGAGCGCGCACCTCGTCGGGCACTCGATGGGCGGGCTCATCGCGCAGTACGTGGCCCGGCGCGCGAAGGCACGCGTGCGCAGCCTCGCGCTCCTGTGCACGTTCGCGAATGGCAAGGCACCCTCCAAGCTGACGCCGTGGCTGGTGCGCGTCGGCCTGCGCACCCGCATTGGCACGCGGCGCATGCGACAGCGCGCCTTCATGGAGATGGTGCTCACCCACGAGGAGCTGGCGACCGTCGACCCCGACGCCATGGCGAAGAAGCTCGGCACGCTCTTCGACCGCGACCTCGCGGAGTCGCCGCCCATCCTGATGCAGCAGGTGAAGACCATGGCCCGCGCGGACGCACGGCCGTTCCTCTCCGAACTCGCCGGCATCCCCACGCTCGTCGCGAGCGCGGAGCATGACCGCATCGCCACGCCCGCCTCTGGCCGAGAGCTCGCGCAGGGGATTCCAGGCGCGCGCTACGTCGAGCTGAGCGGCACCGCCCACGCCATGACCATCACCCGCGCCACGGAGGTCAACGCCCTCCTGGTGGAGCACCTGGAGCGCGCGGAACAGGACTCCCACTCCGCCACGCGCATCGCCAGGGGCTGAGGAGGCTCCTTCCCGAAAGCCCCTGCCCCGGCGACCTCAGCCGCCCTGCTCGCAATAGCCGTAGTTACAGGAGGGCGCCGAGGAAGGGCAGTCCCCGGGGCCACCGCACGGCGTGCACGAGGACGCGCCGTTGGCCACCTTGTCGAAGAAGCACCCGCAGCGCAGGCCGGAGGTGACGGGCGACAGCGGCCCCATCTCCGCGGTGCGCTTCACCTTCATGGCGCACTTGGGCACCAGGTGCTTGTTGATGATGGCCTCCAGCAGCGGCTGCTCGAGCTGCGGGGCGGCGAAGCGGCTCACCAGCGCCCCCGCGGCGGCCGTGGGCAGCCCGTTCTCCACCCGCGTGTAGAAGTGCACCGGCCCCCAGATGGGGTAGTGGCCGTCGCGCACGTTCGCCTTGTCCTTGGCGAACGGGGTGGAGTCCGGCAGGAAGCCGCACTTCTGTCCCCGGGCCTGGAAGGCGAGGATGCGCAGATTGGAGCGCTCCTCGTCCGCCACGTCCGTGGACAGGATGCCGATGGCCTTCTCCGAGGAGCTCGCGTCCAGCAGCAGCTTCATGTTCTTGCGCACGCCGTCGCTGCCGCCGCGGTCCACGCCCCACCACTTGTCGGCCGGCACGCTGATGGCCCGGGCAATCATCTGCTGCGTGCCGGAGCTGGCGTTGCGCACGAAGAACAGCGAGGCGTCCAGCCAGGGCGTGGCCTTGCCCGCATTGCCGCCCATGCCGAAGGCCATGTACGCCGCCTCCGCGCTGATGCTCTTCTGCGTGGAGTTCACCGGCACCACGAAGGTCATCGGCTGGACGGGGCCCTCGTAATCGGCGGTCTGCACCCCGGCGGGAGCCTCCACGCCGCACGTGGAGGCGAAGACGTCCGACACGCCGATGTCCACCAGCACGCCCTCCGGCGGCAGCGAGCACTCCTGCGCCGAGCCATCCGCCTTGAGCAGGATGGCGTAGTTGGCGGCCCGCGTCCCCGCGGCGGGGATGTCCTTCATCACCCGCTTCGTCGGGTCCGTGCTGAAGATGGCGGTGACGCCCGTACACGAGCCCTGGGACTGGTAGACGATGCTGTAGGCGGGCGTGTCCTGGGCGAGCAGCGGCGCCACCACCGTGAGGAAGGAGCGGACGGCCGACGAGCCCGCCACGTAGACAACCTGGGTGGAGGGGCAGGAGATGGTGGGCGTGTTCGTCTGCGCGTGGGCGGCCGGGACAGCGAGCGCGGCGAGGAGCAGCGCCAGCGCGCGCGCCGGGCCGCCGAGGAGGGCGGAAGGTCTCATGGGTGGCAGTCTTCGGAAGGGGAGCGGGAAGAGGACGGAGCGGCTCAGGGAGGCCGGGGAACGAGGTCGGGCAGCGCCTCGTCGGGATTGCACCGCCCCAGGCGCGCGCAGTTGTCGAAGGGCACGCAGTCGGCGCGGGTGCACTGGTTGAGGAACTGCTCCTCGCTGGTGGCGGCACCCCGGAAGCAGCCCTGCGGGCCGAGCCCGGACGGCAGGCACACCCCCTCCTGGCAGATGGGGTAGGTGCCGAAGCGCTCGCAGTCCGCGTCCGTGGAGCACTGCGCGGACTCTGTATCCAGGGCCAGCGAGCAGCCGGAGGCCGCCATCAGCAGTACCGGGGCGAGCAGGACGCGGCGCGCCCGGCGGAAGGAGGAGGAAGCACGAAGCCGGGCGGGGCCGCTCCGGGAGAAGGAAGGCAAAGGCATGGGTGTGGCTCTGGAAGGCTGAAGGCTAGAAGGCACCGGCGACACCGACGCTGCCGGGGCCCACGCCCACCGTCACGGACGGGGCGGAGGCGTTGGAGGAGGAGCCGCCGGAGAAGGTCATGAAGGCGGAGATGCCGGCGGCCACCACCGTGGCCCCGGTGAGGATGTCGCTGGTGAGGGCCAGCGTCTTCGCCTTGCTGCTGGCGTCGTCCAGCTGGGCGCGCGTCACGCCAAAGGTGTCCCGCTGGGTCTTCAAGTCACTGGCCGCGCCGTTGGCGAGCACGGCGGTGACACCCGCGCCCACCGCCAGCGCGCCGGTGGCGGTCCACATCTTCCAGGGGACGCCGCGCGGCTCGGCCCGGGCCGCAAGGCCGGGAGTCGCCGCCACGGGGGTGGAGGCCACGGACTCCGTGACGGCGGCGGGCTTCTGGACGGGCGGAGGCGCGAAGTCCAGCTTCACCTGCACGCTGTCCTGGCCCGCGACGTCCACCATGCGCGTCACTGGAGGCTCACCGGGAAGCTCGGCCGTCACCTTGCGCCGGCCGGCGCTCACCATCACCGGCTCGGACAGCGGGGTGCGCCCCACCGGCTGGTCATCCACCGACACCCGCGCGCCCACCGGCTGGGTGACGATGTCCAGGAACGCCACGCGCGAGCGCAGGCGCTCCACCTCGCGCTGCACCTCCTCGCGGCGCTGGGCGGTGATGTCCGCCTGGCCCTCCTGCAGGTACTGCTGGAAGCTGCGCAGCGCGCCCGGGTAGTCCTGCAGCTGATACTGGACCTGGGCGATGCTGTAGAGGAGCCGGTAGCTCGGAGCCAGCTCGTAGGCGCGCTGGAACTCCACGAGCGCCGCGCTGAAGTCGCTCTCCTCGTAGAACTCCTTGCCGCGCTCGTAGCGCCGCTGTGCCTCCTCCATCTGCTGGGTGCGCGCGCTGGGAGTCTTTCGAGCAGGGGCGGCGGCGCTGGCGCTGCCCGCCGCCATCGCCACCAGGAGCACGAGGGCGAGCCGCTTCGGATGACACATCGAGATGGAGTTCATGGGGTTTCCGAGGAAGAGGTGCCGCCCTGCTCGGCCCAGGGGTTGTCCGAGTCGAGGGTGCGCCGGGGCGGCTTGCGCCGGGTCGGCTTCGCGGGCAGCTCGGCGAAGTCCGGCTCCTGCGACTGGACCTGGGCCGGCTCGCGAGCCGGGGTCTCCACGACGGCGGGACGGCGCGACTCCTGGCCGCGCCGGGACAGGGTGATGTCGAGCGCCAGGTCGCGGTCGAGGCGCAGCTCCTTCACCACGGTCGTGTAGCCGGGGGCGGAGACACGCAGCGTGTGCACGCGGTCATCCCGGGGGAAGGTGTCCGAGAAGGGGGTGCCCTCCAGCGGCCGGTCATCCAGGCGGAGTTGGGCCTTGCGCGGCGTCACCGTCACCTGCAGCTCCACCTCCGTCGGCTCGGCGGGGGCCTGACCCGTGGCCCCGGCGGGCGGAACGACGGTTCCTTCCGCGGTGGCGCCCTGCACGGCCGCGGCGACGCCGGTGGGCGGAACGACGGTTCCTTCCGCGTTCGTGCCCGCGGGGGCCGTGCCCGGCACCCCTCCCGTGGAGGGCCCCGCGCCGTGGGCCCCGGGCGCGGAGGTCGTCGCGGCGGGGACGCCCGTGGAGGGCAGCGTGTTGGCGGCCACGGGAGCGGAGGGCGGAAGGTCATGACCGCTGGGGCGCAAGACCACGGCGACGGCGCCCGCCAGCAGCGCGCCGACGCCCACCGCGAGCAGGAGCACACCCCGGCCTCGCGTCAGGAACAGGGGCTGCGTGGGCCCGGTGGGCTGCGGCTCCGGGTTGACCTCCGTCGGGGCGCGCATGGACGGCCCGGTGGCGGGCCGCGACAGGCCGGAGCCCGGCGACGCGTCACGCGGCACGCTGACCCCGCCGGAGACGGGGGTGCCCACGACGGGGCTCCCACCGACGGGCACGCCGGCGCGGCTGATGAGCTGGGCCATGTGCTGCGCGCCCACCGGGTGCCCGCAGCTCAGCAGGTACCGGTCCAGGTCCGCCTGCATCTGCCGGCAGTCCGCGTACCGCGTCTCGCGGTCCTTCGCGAGGGCGCGCTGGATGATGCGCAGCAGGGCCTCGGGTGCGCCTTCTCGCCGCGCGGCCACGGGAATGAAGGGCTCGAAGAGGATGGCACGCATCAGCGCCGCTTCGTTGCTGGCCTCGAAGGGCTTGGCACCCGCCACCATCTCGTAGAGCACCACCCCCAGCGCGTACACGTCCGTGCGCGGGTCCAGCGGCTCGTTGCGCAGCTGCTCGGGCGCCATGTACGGCACCTTGCCCTTGAGCGTGCCCACCTGCGTCTGCGGCGCCTGGCTGGTGGCCTTGGCGATGCCGAAGTCCACCAGCTTCACGTTGCCGCTGCGCGACAACAGGATGTTGTCGGGGCTGACGTCGCGGTGGATCATCCGCAGCGCCTCGCCGGTGTCCGGATCAGAGAACTCGTGCGCGAACGTGAGCCCTTCGCACACCGCCGACGCGATGCGCGCACAGAGGGGATACGGTATCGCCTGGCCCTGCGCGGCCAGCCGCCGCAGCAGCGCGCGCAGCGTCGGCCCGTCGATGTACTCCATCGCCAGGAAGTACGCGCCCGCCGCCTCGCCGAAGTCGAAAATCTGCACGAGGTTGGGATGGTTGAGCCGCGCCGCCAGCCGGGCCTCGGCCAGGAACATCTCGACGAACTGGGGGTCCTGCGCCAGGTGCGGCAGGATGCACTTCACCACCAGCGTCTTCTCGAAGCCTCCCGGGCCAGCGGCACGCGCCCGGTACACCTTTGCCATCCCGCCTTGACCCAGCTCGGTGACGAGCTCGTATCTGCCCAGCAGATTGGCGCGGGTGGATGCATCACGCGGGGCCGACACTGTTACCTCTCCGTAAAATTCGCAGACTGCGAATAGGCTGCTTTTACAGAGCGGTGACGCATGAGGGCCAGTGCGGGGCCGCTGTGTTTACATGATCGTTACCTCTCCGTTACCGAGGTAGATTCACGGCCGTCGCCGTTACATGGTCGTGACACCCGGGCCTGGTTGCTTGCCATTCGCCCGCGCATCCTGAAGAAACAGCCACCGCATGCCTCCCGAGCCCGCGCCGTCCTCCCCCCGCCCTTCGCAGGAGGCCGGAGGCCCTCCCTTCGACACGGATGGCGCGCTGCTCACGTGGCTGCGGGCGCACGGCATCGAGCACGTCACCCGCCTCAGCCTCGTCATGCTCGGCCCCCGCGTGGAGGCCCCGCTGGTGCCGCAGTTCCGCATGGCCATCGCCGGACGCAGGCTCGTCGAGCTGGCAAGCGTGGAGTCCGTGGCGCGCTGGACCTCCGAGGTCCAACCGTCCCCGAAGATGCGGGACCTGCTCCCCCGCCTCGCCTGCCGCTTCCTGGAAGACGAGCGCGCCGCCGCCGAGGACGCCCGCGCCTCCATCCCCGAGCGCCTCCGTCCTCCCGAAGAAGCCCGCACGCACCCCGTCCACTGCCTCCTCGTGGACCTGCGCGCCCGAATCCCCGACACCATCGCTGCCCGCCCACGGCGCTGGCTTTCCCCGGAGAGCCTCCAGCACGACGCCGTCCTGCCCGGCTTCAAGCTCAAGGAGGCGCGCTGCTCGGAGCTTCCGCTCGGAGCCGTGGCCGGCTTCATCCTCCCTGAGGCACGCCTCACCTTCTCCCCCACGGAGGTGAAGGCGGACTGCTCCTGCGGCGCCACGGCGTGCGTGCACATCCTGGCCGCCATCGACACCGCCCTCCTCTGGCTGCGCCAGCCCTGGACGGACGAGCTCGGCGACCTGCTCGAAGAGCTGGTCCGTCCCGCCTGGGAGCGCACGCTGCGCGCCCTGGAGCGCGCCGTCGAGGAGAGCCCGAGCGCCGCGACGGGCTCGGAGCTCTCCTGGCGCCTGGAGGTCATCCCGAGCTACGGCGTGGAGCTCGCCCCCTACCTCCACCGCCGCAACAAGAAGGGACAGCTCAGCACCGGCTCGCGCCTCACGCGGCGGCGGCTCCTCCAGGAGTACGGCTCGCTGCTGTCCCCCACCGACGCACGCCTCGCCGCGCTGCTGCCGGAGACCGCGGCCCCCGCCTCTCGTGAGCTGCTCTTCGAGCTGGCCAACCACCCGCGCATCTTCCTGGAGGACACCCCGGAGCTCGTGCGCGTCGAGCGCGCCCGGGTGGGGCTCGTCGCCGAGGACCGCGACGGCACCGTCATCGTCGCCGCGGGCGTTGACGGCGCGACACTTCCTCCGACGCTGCTGGAGCGCGTGCGCAAGTCGAAGCCCGATGAGGCCCTCTTCCTGTGGGACGAGGGCTCGCGCCGGCTCACCGTGCTCGACGTCAGCGCCGAGGCCCGCGCCGTCCTCGGGGTGCTCCAGCGCCACGGCAACGCCTTCCCTCCGGAGAGCCACGGCGCGCTGCTGGAGCGCCTCTCGAAGTTCTCGCAGCGCCTGCCCGTGGCCATGCCCCGCAGCGTCATGGGCGAGGCCCTCCCCACGCGCAACCTCATGGTGCTACGGCTCGAGGCCCAGCACGGCGGCGGCGTGCGCCTGGAGGTCCGCACGCGTCCGCTTCCCGACAGCGGAGCGTTCATCCCGGGTGAGGGCTCCCGCGACGTGCACGTGCGGCGCGGCACCACGCCCTTCCATGCGGTGCGCAACTTCGTCCAGGAGCGCGAGGCCGCCGAGGCGCTCCTGGCCCGCCTCCCGCTCGACACCGCCAGTCCGGATGAGGTCTTCCCCTATACCTTCCTCTACACCAGCGCCCACGGCGCGCTGACGCTGCTCAAGGTCTGCGCCTCGCTGGAGCCGAAGCCCGAGCTGGAGTGGACCGGCGCGCCCCTGCGACTGCTCGCCGGACGCGGGCCCGCAGCCCTCAGGGTCACCATCGAGCGCAGGCGCCACTGGTTCGGCGTGCTCGGCGGGCTGTCCGTGGACGGAGAGCGCGTGGAGCTGGCGCGGCTGCTGGACGCGGCCCGCCGCAAGGAGCGCTTCATCCACGTCTCCGCGCAGTCCTACGTGGAGATTGAAGACGCCCTGCGCCAGCACCTGGAGCAGCTGTCGGACCACGCGTACCTCTCGCGCCACGGCCTGGAGGTGGGCCCGTCCGCCGCCGAGGCCCTGAGCGCGCTCGGCGCCTCGGGCGCGAAGGTGGAGTCGGACGCTGCGTGGCAGAAGCTCGTGGAGCGCATCTTCGCCGCGAAGGAGCTGCGCCCCCGCGTGCCCGCGACGCTGAAGACGGAGCTGCGCCACTACCAGCTCGACGGCTTCCGCTGGCTCACCCGGCTGGCCTCGTGGAACGCGGGCGGCGTGCTCGCGGACGACATGGGCCTGGGCAAGACGGTGCAGGCCCTGGCCGTGCTGTTGGACAGGAGCAAGCTCGGCCCCGCGCTGGTGCTGGCCCCCACCTCCGTGGCCTTCAACTGGATGGACGAGGCGAAGCGCTTCGCCCCCTCCCTGCGGATGCACATGTACGCGGACTCGGAGGACCGGGGCGGCACGCTGGAGCGCCTGGGGCCCAGGGACGTCCTCGTGCTCAGCTACGGCCTGCTCACGCGCGACATCGAGCGGCTGTCCTCCCTGCGCTTCTCCACCGTCGTCTTCGACGAGGCCCAGACGCTGAAGAACGCGACGACGCACCGCTTCCGCGCCGCGCGGCTGCTCGAGGCGGACTTCCGCTTCGCCCTCTCCGGCACGCCGCTGGAGAACCACCTTGGCGAGCTGTGGGCCCTCTTCGCCGTCGTCTTCCCGGAGCTGCTCGGAAGCTGGGAGGCCTTCCGCGAGCGCTTCGCCTCGCCGATTGAAAAGGGCATCGACCCCACCGCCGCGCCCGCTCTGGCCCGCGTGCTGCAACCCTTCCTGCTCCGGCGCACCAAGGCCCAGGTGGAGGCGCAGCTGCCCCCGCGCACCGACGTGCGCGTGCCCGTGGTCTTCTCCTCCGCGGAGTGGCAGCTCTACGAGGACGCGCGGCTCGCGGCGCTCTCGGATTTGGAGACGCGCAAGGCGAAGCTGCGCGAGCAGGAGCGCCGCATCGAAGTCCTGGCCGCGCTCACCCGGCTGCGGCTGCTCGCCTCGCACCCGCGCCTGTATGACCCGTCCTCCACGCTGGAGTCCTCCAAGCTGAAGCGCTTCATGGAGCTGGTGGAGGAGCTGCGGGCGGAAGGGCAGCGGACGCTCGTCTTCAGCCAGTTCACCTCGCACCTGGCGCTGGTGCGCGAGGTGCTGGACGCGCAGGGCATCCGGTACGAGTACCTCGACGGCCAGACCCCCCAGGGCGCGCGGGCGGAGCGGGTGCGGGCCTTCCAGGAGGGCACCGCGCCGCTGTTCCTCATCTCCCTCAAGGCCGGCGGCTTCGGCCTCAACCTCACCGCCGCCACCAGCGTCATCCACCTGGACCCGTGGTGGAACCCGGCCGTGGAGGACCAGGCCTCCGACCGCGCCCACCGCATCGGCCAGGAGCGTCCCGTCACCGTCTACCGGCTGGTGGCGCGCGGCACCCTGGAGGAGCAGATGCTCGCGCTGCACGAGCACAAGCGCGCGCTGGTGGCCGGCGTGCTCGAAGGCAAGGACCAGGCGGGCCGGCTCACCACGAAGGAGCTGCTCGCCCTCCTCTCCCAGAAGCTCGCCCCTCCGGCCCCGTCGGGGGATGAGCCGCCGCCCACCCGTCACTGAGGTGGAGCGGGGGTACGCACGGACCGCGCGCGCCCGGGGTGGGTAAAGCACGCGCCCCACCTGTGGCGCGGCGGGGTGCGGTGGAAGGAACGTTCGTTCCACTCGGGATGCGGCGGCCTTCCGCGGCGAAGCGGGCAGGCGGGCAGACGTCGAGCCCCTTGTTGCTGGCACCGTGTGGCATGCGGACCCTCCTCCTCGGCGGAGGGGGTTTTCATCATGCGTCTGGGGTGGCGTTGGGCCCGGACCGTCATCGGGATGACGGTGCTGGGTTGGGTGGGGATGCTGACGGCTTGCAGCAGCGGCGAGGTGCAGGCGCCTCCCGACACGGGAGCCTGCGAGGACACGGTCGACGGGGACTGCTCCGCGGCGCCCGAGCCGGCTCCGAACGACGGTGGCGACATCCCGCAGCCTGTCGAAGAGCCACCCCAGGAAGAGGATCCTGGGGACACCAGCCAGGACCCCACACCGGAGCCACTGCCACCTCCGCCGGGCCCGGGCGCCACGCTGTGGGAGGCGCGCGAGGGCACGCCGCAGGACGACCTGGCGCTGGACGCGGCGGTGGACGCCACCGGCGACATCTTCACGGCGGCCGTCCATGGCATCGACGACCTGGACACCCGCAACCGGTCGGATGACAAGGTGTCGCTGGTGCTCACGCGGCGCTCGGCCGACGGCGAGACGCGCTGGCAGCGGACCTTCGAGGTGCGCGCCCCCGAGACACCCGCGGAGCTGCACGCCGACGTGCGCGCCCAGGTGGCCGTGGACCCCGCGGGCGGCCTCTACCTGGCGGGCAACGTGAAGGGCCTGCTGGACTTCGAGACGCGCGAGCTGGGCGACGGCGCCTTCGTGGCCCGGCTGGACGCGAATGGCACCCTCGTCTGGGCGAGCAGGCCCTCGGGCAACGGCCTCACCGTGGTGGACCTCGCGGTGGACGCGCAGGGCCGCGCGCTGGTGGCCTTCAACAGCCCCGGCGGCGCGGACTTCGGCGGCGGCACGCATGGCTCAGGCGCCGTGGTGGTGACGTACTCGACGGACGGGCAGGCGGAGCACTCCCTCTCCATCGGCAGGCCCGAGGGGCAGGAGGACGCCGTCGAGTTGACCACCCTGGCGGCGGACGGCCGTGGGCGGATGGCGGTGGGCGGCCGCTACGTGGGCGCGGTGCGCTTCGGCAACCAGCGCGTGGCGTCCACCCGCGACGGCAGCCCCTTCTTCGCGCTCTATTCGGACGGCGCGCTGACATGGGCCAGGGCGCTGCAGCACGCACGCGGCTCCGTGACGGCGGTGGGACTGGACGGCCAGGGCGAGGTGGTGGCCACCGGCCCCTTCCTGGGCACCGTGGACTGGGCGGGCAAGAAGCTCCAGGGCCACCCCTACCGCTACAGCCCCTTCCTCCTCTCCACGCAGTCGGGCGGCCAGGAGCGCTGGGGCCGCAACCTCGGTGACGGGCTCCAGGCGGGCGCACTCGCGGTGGACTCCGCGGGCGAGGTGGTGGTGGGAGGCTTCACCTACAACCGCATCGAGGACGGCGCCGCCAGCTCGGACGGCATGGGTTCCTCGCAACCGGTGGCCCTGCGCTACGACGCCACCGGCGCGGTGGTGGCCACCCGCCTGTTCCTCTCGGACCCGCCCCAGCCACGGGGTGAGCTGGCCGGCCTGGAGGCGATGCCCAACGTGGCGGTGCTGCCGGGAGGCGACGCCCTCCTCTTCGGCCACACGGACCGTGAGAGCGACTTCGGCCCCGGCCGTCGCTCCGCGGCCCGGGGAGACATCTTCCTCCTGCGCCTCAAGCGCTGACGTCCGGCGACCGCTTCCGGAAGCCGGCCGCGTCGGAGCCCAGTTCCGTGCGATTCGCGACACGTCCGGACGCTCCGCTGGGGGCGCCCGCGCGGGGTCGAGGGCCACGGTGCGCGGCGAATGTCCGCGACCCGTGGCCCTTCGTGTTTCCGGCGGAAGGCGGGGCCAGGCCCTCGCGGCCGCGCTCTAGCGGCGCGTGCTCTTGCGCGCGGTGGTGCGGCGAGCAGCGCTCTTGCGGGCGCCACCGCGAGCCGGGGTCTTGCGAGTCGTGGTCTTGCGAGCCGTCCTCCCAGCGGCGGCCGTCTTCCGCGTGGTGGCCTTGCGAGCGCCCCGGCCCGCCACGCGGGGGGTCTTGCGAGCAGCGCTCTTGCGGGTGGCCGTCTTGCCGCGAGCGGCCGTCTTGCCGCGGGCGGCCGTCTTGCCACGCGTGGTGGTGCGCTTCGCGGAGGTCTTGCGCGCGCCCTTGCGGGCACCCGCGGCGCGGGTGGAGGTCTTGCGGGTGGTGCGGCGCGACGAGGTGCCACGGCGCCGCGTGGTGCCTCCCGTGCCGGCGGTGCCGCCCGCGCTGGGGGTGGACGCCACGGCGTCGGTGATCTGCGAGTTCACGAGGGTCTCATTCGTCATGCAATCGGCTCCGGAAGAGAAGACAGCGTGTGAAGCCAGCGCAGGGTACGCCCATTCCCTCACGAGCAGTGCAGCGAACCCATACAGATGAACGACAGCGGACGAATGACGCGCGCGGCGCCGCTCAGCGAAGCGCGACGCCGAGCTCGCGACCGAGCCGCTCCACGTCTTCAAGCACGACGTCCAGCCCTCGCGCCGTCGTGATGGCCCAGGCGCGACGGAGCCACTCCTCGACGCGCGCCGTATCGCCCCGCAGGGCATGTGTCCGCGCCACGTCGAGCTGCACATCCACCAGCGTGAGCCAGTCCTGATGGGCCTCGGCGTTGGCCATGGCCTGCTCCAGGTGTGAGAGCGCGGCCGCGGCATCCTGGCGGCGCAGGTGGACGCGGCCCAGGGCGGCGTGGGACTCGCGCAGGCTCGCCGGGTCCTTCGCCTCCTCGGCGATGCGCAGCGCCTGCTGCACGGCGGAGAGCGCTTCCTCACTGAGGGGCTCGCGCAGGGTGAGCACCTGGGCCATGGCAATCAGCGCGAACACCTGGCCGGTGCGGAAGCCCACCTGCTCGCGCAGACGCACGCACTCCCGGTGCCGCGCGAGCGCCGTGTCCAGGTCCCCGTCCTTCTCGGAGAGGTCGCCCAGGTGCCGCAGGCCATACGACTGCATGAGCGCGTCTCCGGACTCCCGCGCGAGCGCGAGGGAGCGCTCGTAGAAGCCGCGCGCCCCGGCGGCGTCGCCGCGCATCTGCCGCGTGAGGCCCAGGTGGAAGAGCATCTCGGTGGCGCCACGGATGTCCCCGGCCTCCTCCGACAGGGCATGGGCCCGCTCGAAGAGGGAGACCACCGGCGCCCATTCGCCTCGCCCCGCGACGACCTTGTCCCAGTAGAGGAACATGCCGTGCGCATCGAGCGCGGCGGCCAGCGCGCTCCGGTCCCCCGACGCCTCCGCGAGCTGCCGCGCGCGCAGGAGGACGGCGAGCACGTCGGCCTCCTTCATCCCCGGCTCATGGCGAAGCTGACGCGTGAGGACCCGGCCCAGCTCCGCCTGGAGGCGGGCCTCACCGGCTGCGTCCTTCAGCAGCCGGGCCCGTTCGATGGCGAAGCGCCCCAGGTCCGTGGCCTCGTGGAAGCGGCTCTCCAGGTCATATGCCTGCATGACGGCGACGGCGGACGGAGCGAAGGTGGAGCTCCCCCGCTCCGCCCGCCCGGCCGCGCAGCCGGTGGCGAGTCCCAGCAGTCCCACAGCGATGATGCACCGCATGTCTTCCTCCCGGGGAGGCGCCCGGCCTCCCTACGCCTGGGAAGCTACGGAGACGCCCGACGGGAAGGGCGCCCGTGGGACGAGGCGCGGAAGGAAGGGACGAGCCGCATGCCCCGGGTGACGGGACGGGGCGGGCCCGGCCTCTCTACAGGGGATGACCGAGCACCTGCTCCAGCCGCGCACGGTACGTCCGGCTCAGCGTCAGCTCCCGCCCATCGCGCAGCAGCAGCCGGTGGTCCCCGGACAGCGTGGGCGACAGCGAGTGGATGCGGTCCACATTGACGAGCGCCGAGCGGTGGACGCGCGCGAAGCGGCGCGACGCGAGCCGGGCCTCCATCTCCGCCATCGTCTCGCGCAGCAGGTGTTCCTCACGGCCCACGTGCAGGGTGACGTAGTTGCCGGCGGACTCCACCCAGTCGATGTCCTCCACCGGCACCAGCAACGTCTGCGCACCGGACTTCACCACCAGGCGCTCGGAGCCCGGAGCCACGGGCCGCAGCTCCTGAAGCAGGTGCGCGAGCTGCTGCTTCAAATCCACCGGAGGCGAGGCCAGGCGCTCGCGGACGCGGACCAGGGTGCGCCGGAAGCGCTCCACCGTGAAGGGCTTGAGGAGATAGTCCACGGCGGCGGCCTCGAACGCGCGCACCGCATGCTGCGGCCACGCCGTGACGAAGACGACCACGGGCGGAGGTGTCCCCGCCGTCTCCGCGAGCACGCCAAAGCCATCCCGCTCCGGCATCTCCACGTCGAGGAACACCAGCGCCGGACGCTCGCGGGCGATGACGGAGCGCGCCTCCTCCCCGTCGCCACACTCGGCCAGCGGGTGCAGGTCCGTCTCCGAGGCCAGCAGGGTGCGCAGCCGCTCGCGGGCCAGGGGCTCGTCATCGACGATGAGGGTGCGGACCGTCATGGCCGGGCGCTCCGGTACGGCAGCGAGAGGGACACGGAGAACCCGCGCGGCGCATTGGCCGCCAGCGTCATCGAATGCGCGGCCCCATGGAGCCGCTCCAGCCGGGCGCGGGTGCTCCCCAGCCCGATGCCCTCGCGCAGGCCCTCCAGTCCCGAGGACGGTGGCCCGACGCCGTCATCACGGACCTCCACGGACAGTCGCTCCCCGGAGCGAACCGCCCGGACCCACACCCGCCCAGGCCCCCGGCGAGGGGCGATGCCGTGGCGGATGGCGTTCTCCACCAGCGGCTGGAGCAGGAGCGGCGGCACCAGCGCGTCCCGGGCCTCGGGCGCCACGTCCACCTCCACGTGGAGCCGGTCGGAGAAGCGGGTGCGCTCGATGTCGAGGTACGGCGCGAGCAGGTCCAGCTCCTCCGAGAGGGGCACCTCGTGGCGGCCGTCGCGCTCCAGGCTGGCGCGCAGCAGCTCACTGAGCTGGCCCACCATGCGGTCCGCGGCCTCCACGTCGCGGTGCATGAGGGCGGAGATGGCGTGCAGGGTGTTGAACAGGAAGTGCGGGCGGAGCTGGCTGCGCAGCAGATGGAGCTGCGCCTGCGCGAGCTGGGCTTCGAGCTGCGAAGCGCGCACGGCCTCCTCGCGCACCTGCCGCGAGTAGCGCACGGCCGCGTCCAGCCCCACCACGGAGAGGTAGATGAGCAGGTCGAAGTCAGTGGTCTTCGACAGCATGTACGTGAAGTACGTCCACGTGGCGGGCCAGCCGCCCACGGGCGCCAGCAGCACCTGGCGCAGCACCGCGTGCAGGGCCATGTGCGCCACGGCGAAGAGGAGCCCCGGTAGCAGGTGGAGCGCGAGCTGCACGGGCCACGGTCGCCCGGTGGCGCGCACCCGCCGCGCGACGGCGAGGATGAACGGGGTGAGGAGCGCCCAGCTGTACCACTCGACGGCGCCCACGACGAACGTGTCGCCGAAGCCGGAGGGCTCGCCCCGCGACGCGCGGTAGACGGACAGCTGCGCGGTGTAGACGAGCACCAGCACCGTGTATCCGGCCAGCACCAGCGCGGGCCCGAGCCAGCGTCGTGGGACGCCAGCTCTCAATCCCCCGGGCGCGAGACGCAACAGCCACGAGGGCCGGGACACGCTCAGCCCGCGCCCTTGAGGAACGCGGCGAGCTTCTCGTACGCCACGGCCAGCGGAGGAATGGGCGCGCTCTCGTTGGCCTGGTGGGCCTGGGCCGTCTCACCGGGCCCGTAGTTCACCGCGTCCACGCCCCACTCGCCGAAGCGGGCCACGTCCGTCCACGCCTGCTTGGACGCGGCGGGCAGGGCCGTGAGCGCCAGCAGCTTCTTGAACAACGGGTTGTCGGCCGCCACGGGGCCGCTGGGCGAGGCGTCGGTGAACTCCACCTCCGCGCGGCCGGCGACGAGCGCCTGCACGTCCGCCTTCGCCTGCTCGATGCTCTTGCCCGGCGCGAAGCGGTAGTTGAGGTTCAGCTCGAACGCCTCGGGGATGACGTTGCGCGCGCGGCCGCCCTTGGCCAGCGTGGCGTTGATGACCTCGTAGAAGGGGAAGCCGGCGACATTCACCTCCACCCGCTGGCGGCCGAGCAACTCCGTGAGGAACGGCCCCGCCTTGTGGATGGCGTTCTCCCCCTGCCACGGCCGCGCCGAGTGCGCGCTGCGCCCGGTGAAGCGCACCGTCACCTGCATGGAGCCGACGCAGCCCACCTGCACCACGCTGTCCGTGGGCTCCATGGCGATGCCGAACTTCACCCGCGCGAGGTCCGGGCGCTGGGCGAACAGCGGAATGAGGCCGCTCTCCGCGTAGGCGCCCTCCTCGCGCTCGTAGAAGAGGAAGGCGAGGTTGACGGGGAGCGTGTCGCGGCGGAGGTCCTCGGCCAGCGCCATCATCACCGCGAGGCCGCCCTTCATGTCGGAGGCGCCGAGCCCGAAGATGCGCTCACCCTCGATGCGCGGCTCGCGGCCCTGGTCGCTCGGGTGCGCGGGCACGGTGTCCAGGTGGCCGATGAGCGCCACCGTGGGGCGCGAGTCCTCCAGGTGTCCAAGGAGCAGCGTGTGCCCGACGCGGAACACCTCGTCGCGCTTGAAGTGCTGGAGGGCCCAGCGCTCGACGTGGTCGGCGATGGGGCCCTCATGGGTGATGGGGCTGGGGATGCGGCACAGCTCGAGCGTGGTGCGAGCGAGCCGGGTGGCCAGTTCGGTGGAAGACATGCGGCGGGCACCATACCGCCGTGGCGCCCGGGAGTGCAGTTGGCCTCGCGTCCCCCGGCGCCGGAGTGAGCGGAGCGCGACACGCGGGGACACCCGGCCCCCGCGTGCGCGCGGCGTGACTCAGTAGATGGTGTTGTTCACGTCCTCGAAGGTGAAGGACCAGAACGTGGTGCCGCCCGTCTCGAAGCCGTACAGCACGCCATTCGCGCAGGCCGTCGGCGTCACCGAGGTGGTGAAGCCCCACGTGTTCGACTGCATCGTCACCACGCCCGTCGAGTTGACGGAGAGGGTCCACGAGTCCTTGGCGTACGCCGAGAAGTCCTGGTAGCCCACGCTCCAGTCACCCGTCCAGTAGCCCCGGTCGCTGAAGACCTGGCTGGAATTGGCCGAGCTGCTGCCAATCTTCGCCGGGGAGCAGCTCCAGTAGCCGCCCACGATTCGGCAGATGGAGCCGGTATAGGTGGTGAGCTGCCCGGTGAGCGACGACGCGAGGCCGCGGGCGCCACCGCCGCTCACGTTGACGATGGACACGGCGTGCACATTCACGTCGTAGAGGCGGCTGTTGACGTCGCCGGTGCGCACCCACTCGAGGTGCGGCTGGAGCATGGTGGCGCAGTCCTCCGCGCGGGCCTCCGTGGCAACGAGGGAGAGCAGGCCGAAGCCGCAGGCGGCGATGAGGGAAGAAAGACGCATGGAAGTCTTCTTGGGTCTGCCGGTGGGAAAGGAGCGCGTGCGCCGGCACTCGCGTGCGCCGGCCACCCCATGTGCAACCCCCGTGCACAAGCCCGAAGCCGTCACGACAGAGGGAAACACGCGCTCCGCACGGCGTGACACCGCGCCTGTTTCCCTGTGACAGGGGTGCGACAGCAATGTAATCCAGTGGCATGTCCGAGAACGCGACCCAGGCCCTGCTCTCCCTGTGTGAAGACAAGCGACGCTGGAAGGCGGAGCTGAGCGCGGCGGCCGTGCGTGAGCTGCTGGCCCAGGGCGCCGACGTGAACGGGCGCGGCCAGTATGGCTCGACGCCGCTGCACTCCGCCGTGCTCGCGCCCTACTCGAAGTCAGACCCGCACCCCAGCCTCGACGTGGTGCGCGTGCTGCTCGCCGCGGGCGCGGACCCCAATGCCCGCGACGAGCACGCCCAGACACCGCTCCTCCGTGCCGTCCCCCTCAACGAGGACACCGCCTACGAGCGGCACGCCCTGGAGCTCATCGCAGTGCTGCGCGCGGCGGGGGCGACGGTGCCCTCCGACGTGAAGGACTCCCACTCGGGGGCATTCCGTCTCAGCGGCGCGGCGCTCTACAAGGAACTGCTCGACGCGGGCGCCCCGGTGGACGCGCGCGACAACGGCGGAGGGACTCCGCTGCACAGCGCGGCCTCATATGGGTACGCGCCCATCACCGAGCTGCTCCTCGCGCGGGGCGCCGAGGTGAACGCGCTCGACAAGCTCGGCCGCACCCCGCTCGGCCTCGCGCTGCGCCAGCGAGACCAGCCCTGGGTCAAGGCCAACAACCGCACCGCGGGCTTCAAGGCCACCATCGCCCTGCTGGAGCGCGCCGGAGGCCAGCCACGCGTCCCCTACGCCCGGAGCGAGACGGACCCGTTCGCCCCCCTCCCCGTCGACAGCGCCGCGCTGCGCGCCGCCGTGCCGAAGAACCGGTTCCCCTTCGAGCACGAGGTGGACTCGGCGCAGGAGCTCGTCTCCGGAATCCAAGGCTACGGCGAGCCCGAGCGGGCCCTGGCCCTCCTGACGGCGCTGCGGGATACGGTCGGAGTGCCGCCGCGGCCCCTGCGCCTCGCGGGCCCGCTGAGGCTGGACCAGCCCTTCTTCCACCACGGCGACCTGGAGGTGGACGGCGACCTCGACATCGGCAGGACCTTCGGCGTCACGGGCAACCTCACCGTCCACGGCGTGCTGAAGGACCAGGACAACGACTCGAAGGTCAACGTGCTCGGGGACGTGCGCTGCCACGCGCTCTACACGGACGGGGAGATCAACATCCAGGGAGACCTCCACGCGCGCGACGTCGTCTACGCCTATTACAACGACCACACGCTGGCCGCTGGCACCATCCACGCGCGCGTCGTCATCGAGGACGACCACGGCATCATGGCGTCCGTCCAGGCCGAGCATCACTTCGACATGGACACGTACAGCCAGGGCTACGGCGAAGGGGTGCCCGAGCGCCTGAAGGAGCTGTTCGTCGATGAGGTGTTCGAGGCGGAAGAGGAGGAAGAGCCGGCCCGGCTCGACAAGTTCGGGCTCTTCGACCGCCTGCGCAAGGGCCTGCCCGTCTTCCGCGAACGGCCCTGACGCGGAGCACCGCTCACGCGGGCGAAGCGACTTCCTCTTCGAAGCTCGTCACGCCCTCCAGCAGGGACGCGCAGAGGCAGGCCGGGCCGTCCAGCGCGGTGAAGCCGTGCACGCTGCTCTCCGACTTCTCCTGCTCCTCGCCCGGCCACACCTCGTGGCCGTCGTCCTCGCGGAAGCCGCCCTCCAGCACCAGGTTCCACTCGCGGCCGTGGTGCGTGTGGCGCGGGTAGCGCACACCCGGGTTCAGCCGGAGGATGCCGGCCAGCATCCCCTCGCGCGCGGGCCCCACCTCCACCGGTATCAGCTCCGAGCCGTCCACCGGCCCCGGCATCCACGCGGACGGGTCGCTCACGGACTCCAGCACCGCGAGCGCCTTCTCGCGCGTCAGGTCGAAGAACGCGGCCACGCGGTCCGCGAAGCGGGCCAGCCGCCCCGGGCCTTCCATCTGCGCCATCACCCGCGCCAGCACCTCGGGCGGAGGCTCCACGGGGACGACCAGGGCGGTGAGGCCCTCACGCACGGGCAGCAGCCGGGCCGCCTCGGCACGGCACCGGGCACACTCGGCCAGGTGCCGCTCGGCGGCCTCCCGGGCCCCAGCATCCAGGGTGCCCAGCGCCCACTCAGGCAGGATGTCGTCCACGTGCTTCATCGTCACATTCCACCCCACTCCACCCTATCTACGGAATGCGGTCCCGGTTGGATTTCACGCTCGGCTACACGGACACGGCGAAGTCGCGCAGGGCGGCGTTGAGGCTGGTCTTCTGGTCGGTGGACTGCTTGCGCTGTCCGATGATGAGCGCGCACGGCACCATGTATTTCCCGGCGGGGAACTGCTTCTCCCGCATGCCCGGAATCACCACGCTGCGTGCGGGCACCCTCCCCTTGTAGACCTTCTCCTCCGGGCCCGTGACGTCGATGATTTGCGTGGACGCGGTGAGCACCACGTTGGCGCCCAGCACCGCCTCCTCCTCCACCACCACGCCCTCCACCACGATGCTGCGGCTGCCCAGGAAGGCGCCGTCCTCGATGATGACCGGAGACGCGGTGGGCGGCTCGAGCACGCCGCCCAGCCCCACGCCGCCGGACAGGTGCACGTGCTTGCCCACCTGCGCGCAGCTGCCGACGGTGGCCCAGGTGTCCACCATGGTGCCCGCGCCCACTCGCGCGCCGATGTTGACGTAGCCGGGCATCACCACCGCGCCCCGCTCCACGAAGGCGCCGTAGCGCACCGTGCCCGGGGGCACCACGCGCACGCCCGCCGCCTCCAGGCCCTTCTTCAGCGGCACCTTGTCGTAGAACTCGAAGGGGCCCACCTCCATCACCTGCATCTCCGACACCGCGAAGAACAGGAGGATGGCCTCCTTCACCCAGGCGTTCACCTTCCACCCGTCCGGGCCCTTCTCCGCCACGCGGAGCTCGCCCGAGTCCAGCCGCGCCAGCGTCTCGCGCACGGCGGCCACGTGGGTCGAATCCTTCAGCTTCGTCCGATCCGCGAACGCGGCGGACACCCTCTGCGACAGCTCGTCAATGGGTGACAGGGAGGAAGACATGGCGGCTCCTTGAATCACACTTTGGCGCGCCGTGCCGCACCCGCGTGAGGGCCCGCGTATGCACTGCCCCATGCAGCCTCACGGACGCGCTTCGCCCCACCCCGCCGGCTCCGTCAGCGGGTGCGTCAGCGTGGGAATCTCCCCGTGCAGCCCCTTGTCCGCCGCCACCCGCCGGCCCGCGCTCCGCCCCTCCAGCAACACCTCGCCCCGCGCCACGTGCCGCACCCGGGACAGCGGCAGCTCCGTCCAGTGCGGGCTGAAGGGCCAGCGCCGCACGTACAGGTGCTCCTGACCGATGACGGCCACGTGTCCCAGCTTCTTCCCGTCCTCGTCGCGCACCCGCATGCCCTGGATGATGGAGCGCCGCTCGTACGGCGACGCCGAGTCTGGCCACGCCATGGCTGTCACCTCCTGCCCTCTCAAGCTGGGGCCCCACCCGCCCGGCCGCGAGCACTCGGCCAGCGCCTGTCTCCCCACCTGCCCGCCATGCTTTCAACTGAAAAGTTCCAGAGATTTTGCGGGAATTACTTATTTTTCCGACGCAACCCTACTGGTTCGGAACTCGACAATCATGAGACCCTAGGGTCACCCCCCACCCCCCACCCGGAGGGCTCATGCGCGCATCCCCCCTGCGCCCGTGGTGCCGTGCCCTCGCTGTGCTCGCGCTGTCCACCGCTGGCTGCTACGGCCAGGCGTCCCTCGACATGCAGGGCGACACGCCCGGCGATGAAGACCCACCCGTGCAGCAGGACGGCTCCCTGGACTGCGACCTGGGCGTCGTCCCCGAGAGCGTGACGCTGCAGGGCATCGCGGAGGACTTCGCGCGGACGGTGCACCCGGCCATGGTGCGCGAGACGTCCGGCTGCATCTCCTGCCACTCCACCACCACCGCCCGCCTCTTCAAGGTGAGCTACGAGGGCGTGGAGACGTTCTACGCCGCGCGCGCGGCCGGCTTCATGAAGCCGGAGTCCGGCTCGCTGCTCTCGCGCCTCGCCACCCTGGACGAGGCGGTGCGCATGCCCAAGGCCCAGCCGGCGTGGAGCAAGCAGGAGATCGCCGACGTCGCCCGCCTCACCTGCCAGTTGGCGGCGGTGGAGGCGCGCCAGCCCGCGGCGAAGCCGGACGAGGAGTTCCCCCCGGCCCTCCTCCAGCCCTACACCGGCCCGTCCGTCGCCACGTATGACAACCCCTTCCTCGGCTTCGACCAGCTCAAGGGGAAGGTGAAGTCCGTCTTCAACGACGCGTGGGTGCGCGGCGGCGTGGACCGCTTCGCGCAGAACGTGGGCGTCTTCGGGGGCGTGGACTACAAGGACCACTTCGTCGAGGCGCGCGTGGCCACCGCGGACTTCTTCCTCGGCCTGGATGATTTGTCCCGGGACGTGTGCCTCATGGCGGCCACCAACAAGACGGGCCCCTTCGCCGGGCTGGACCTGGCGCAGCCGCTGGTGGACGTGCCCGCTCCCTCGACGAAGCAGTACGAGATGGAGGCCGCCGTGCGCACGGACGCCACCACCATCCCCGCGGGCACGCAGATTCTGGCCAGCACCGGAGGAAAGTCGGGCACCACCGGGTGGAACCTCTACACCACGGGCAGCCTGGCCACGGCCCAGCCCTACCCCTTCCCCACCAGCAACACGTACCGCTTCACGGTGAAGGCGAAGGGCGACTTGTGCGGCCCGGACCTGCCGCACCTGCAGCTCAAGGTGGACGGCGTCATCGTGAAGGAGTGGGACGTGCCCAACAACACGGCCTACGCGGACTTCGTCCACGCGCAGGCGGTGGCGGCCGGCGGCCACGTGCTGTCGGTGCACTTCACCAACGACTACGGCGAGACGGGCGTCTGCGACCGCAACCTGCACGTGGACGCGCTCCAGGTGTACGGCCCCACGGAGGCCGCCACCGGCACGCAGCGCGCGGACGCGGCGAAGGCGAAGGTGGACACCCTCTACCGGCGCATGCTGTACCGCGCCGCCACCGCCACGGAGCGCACCAACGGCTACGCGCTGGTGAGGGACCTCAACGACTTCGAGCCCAACCTCCCCAAGGCGTGGAGCGGCCTGTGCGAGGGGCTGATGCGCGCCCCCGACTTCCTCTTCACCCTGCCGCCCTCCTACGAGGTGCTGAGCGGCAAGGAGCGCGACAGGCTGCTCCTGGTGAAGCTGGCGCAGGACTTGATGGGCCGCCCGCCCACCGCCGCCGAGTTCACCGCGCTGGAGAGCGGCACGAAGACGTGGGAGGGCATGGTCGACGACTACCTCGAGTCGCCCGACTTCAAGACGTACTACTTCCAGCGGATGCGGGTGCGCACGGAGAGCGAGGGCACGCCCGACACGGACGAGCCCGCGCGCATGTGGACGCACCTCGTGCTGGAGGAGAAGCCCTTCCAGGAACTGCTCACCGGCGACTACTCGGTGGATGACGGCTTCAAGCAGGTGGCGCGCACGCCGGAGCACGGGAAGACGGGCCTGCTCACCATGAAGGGCTTCATCAAGAACAAGCCCGGCCTGCCGCACTACAACTACGCGGCGCGGGTGATGACGGACTTCATGGGCGCCCTGTACGAGGTGCCCTCGGAAGTCTTCGACATGCGCGGCGCCGCCACCGCCGCGTCCACGGTGGACCCCAACAGCATCTGCTTCGCCTGCCACCAGACGCTCACGCCGCTGGCGCACCAGCGCCTCAAGTGGGACGACGAGGGCAACTACCGCACGACGGACATCGAGGGGAAGCCGCTGGACGACAGCGACCGCGGGCTGGTGGGCGTCTACTCGTACAAGGGCCAGGGCATGGAGGCCTTCGCCACGCAGGCGGTGAAGAAGGAGGCCTTCGTGCGCCGCACCCTCAATGCGCAGTTCGCCCTCTTCTTCGGCCGGGAGATGCGCCACACGCAGGACGAGCGCGTCGTCTACAAGCGTCTCTGGGATGTCACCCAGGAGAGCCACGGCAACCTGAAGGCCGTGCTCAAGGCCGTCGCCACCTCACCGGAGTACCTGCGATGAACCGCCGCCAATTCCTCGCCGGCGCCGCCGCCGGAACCGCCATCAGCGCCCTGGACTGGCTCCGCTTCTTCCGGGCCTTCGGTGTCCCGGGCACGAAGAAGGAGCTGGGTCTGGCCGAGGCCGCCGCCGCCGAGGCCGCCGCTCCACACTTCCTCATCTACTGGTTTCAGGAGGGAGGCTGGGACGGGTACAGCATGTTCAACCCCGTCCACACGCCCAACGACGGCATCCGCGTCATCCCCGCGGGCGAGCTGCGCCCCGTCCCCACGTGGAGCCAGCACCTGTACCGTCCGAAGGGCTACGGCGCCTCGCCGCTGGACCCGCCGAAGACGTCGGGCAACATCCAGTACGGCTACCTCGCGCAGGACGGGCTGGAGCTGTTCCCCGACCTGTCTGTGGTCTCCAGCCACAACGGCAACACGTTCCACTCGGGCGGTCGGTGGGAGTACCACTACGGCAAGTACAGCGCGTCCCTGTCCGGCAAGCGCGGCACGGACGAGCGCACCGTCATGCAGGCCTTCTGCGAGGCCTACGGCAACGGCTTCCTCTTGCCGCACGTGTCATGGCACCGGTGGCTGTCGGACGGTGAGCTGTCCATTCCGTCCTATCCGGACGGCACCGGCTACTACGAGCGGCTGGGCCCGGTGCACGCGCACACCATCTACGGCAAGACGCCGGCCGCCATGCGCGAGCGCCTGTCCTCGCTGGGCAGCGTGGCCCAGGGCCAGCGCGACGCGCGCATCCGCCAGTTCACCGACAACCTCCAGCAGAACTTCCTCGACGAGAAGAACAGCGAGTCGGTGAAGGCCTTCGCCTCCGCGCTGGAAATCCACCGCTCGCTCACCGCGGGCGGCAGCATCAACCTGGACCCGCGCACCCTCTTCACCGACGCCGCGCTGCGCAGCGAGTTCGGCGTCACCGCGGCGGACGAGGCGACGGACTCCTCGTCCATCAACGGCAATCCCGCCCGCTCGAAGGAGACGCCCAACACCAACGTGCAGGCGCTGATGACCTACGAGCTGATGACGAAGGGGCTGTCCATCGGCTTCTTCATCGAGAACCGGGGCCTGCGCCACTTCGACTCGCACCGAGACCGCCGCTTCATCATGAGCAACAAGGGACAGGCGGACCAGCGCGACACCATGCGCCGCAACCTCTGGCTCCCGCTGAAGACGCTGGTGTCGAAGCTCAAGTCCACGCCGTACGAGACGACGGGGAAGAGCTACTACGACTTCACCACCATCGTCCTCGCCTCGGAGATGGGCCGCACCATCTCCGGCGACGTGGAGTCCATCCTCGCCAACACGGGCCTGACGGACACGCAGAAGTACGACGAAATCCTGGCCCAGGACTGCTGCCAGCACTGGCGCGTCAGCAGCGCGGCCTTCCTCGGCGGCACCGTGCGCGGCAACACGCAGTTCGGCCGCGTGGGCCGCACGTCGCTGGAGGGCATCCCCCTCATGCCGGACGGCACGTTGGACCCGGCGTATGACCCGGACACCGGCCTGCTCGTCCCCGGCCGCACGAAGAGCACCACCAGCTTCATCACCGACGCGGGCCACCTGTACTCGACGGCGCTGTACCTGTCGGGCCTGGACCCGGCCGCGCTCAAGGCCGCGGGCAAGGGGCGCAACGACAGGCCGGCGCTGAAGTTCATCAAGAAGCCCTGAGGCCCTGCTGCAAACGGACGCGGCCGGCAAGCCCGAGAGGGACGTGCCGGCCGCGAGCCTGGGCTCCGTCAGCGGGGCTACCTCCCCAGCACCTTCGACACGGCGTCCACGATTTCCTGCTCGGTGGGGAACGCCAGCGTCTGCTTCTGGATGACCACCTTGCCGTCGACAGCGACCTCGTAGATACCCGACGCGCCTGTCTTCAGCTCCGCTTCCAGGTCCAGCTCGTCCTTCAATGCGGCCGCCGCACGGGCGGCCCGGGGCTTGTAGCCTCAGGAGTTGCAGTACGTAATCGACACCTTCGGGTCGGCCATGAGGGGCCTCCTTTGCGTGCACACGGGGCGCACGGCGCGTGCACCCGCTCCCCTGAATTAGTGCGCCTCCGGGCGCCACGCCAGCCCGCCTGCTCGCTCCTGTCCGCGCCCGCTCAAGAACTCACCTAACGGGAGAGTCCCGGACTCTTGGAAACGGACGGAGGGTGCATTCCCCCGGTGGTGGTGGCGCGGCTAGGTTCCGCGCGCCATGACGGACTTCCGTGAGCGGGTTGCCGCCGCATACGACGCAGAGACGTTCCGCCGCGAGGGGCACCGGCTGGTGGACACCCTGGCGGGCTACCTCGCCGGGACGGAGCGGGGCGAGGGGCCGGTGCTGCCCTGGGCCGCGCCCGCCGTGAATGTGGACCGCTTCGCCGCCGCCTTCCCCGAGGAGCCCAATGGCGACTTCGCGGACCTGGTGGCCCGGGTGCTGTCGGGCTCCAACCACCTGCACCACCCGCGCTACGTGGGCCACCAGGTGACGGCGCCGGTGCCGCTGGCCGCCCTGTGCGACGCGGTGTCGTCGCTGCTCAACAACGGCATGGCCGTGTACGAGATGGGCCCCGTCTCCACCGCCATGGAGCGCAACGTGCTGCGGTGGATGGCGGCGCGGCTGGGGCTGCCGGAGAGTACAGACGGCGTGCTGACGTCGGGAGGCTCGCTGGGCAACCTCACCGCGCTGCTCGCCGCGAGGCAGGCGAAGGCGGGCTACGACGCGTGGAACCAGGGCGCGCACGCGGGCCCGCCGCTCACGGTGCTGGTCGCGAAGACGGCGCACTACTGCGTCTCGCGCGCCACGCGCATCATGGGCTGGGGCGAGGGCGGCGTGACGCCCGTCGCGGTGGACGAGCACTTCCGCCTGCGTCCGGAGTCACTGGACGCCGCCTTCAAGACGGCGACGCTGGCGGGGCGCAAGGTGATTGCGGTGGTGGCGAGCGCCGGGTCCACGGCCACGGGTGCGTTCGACCCGCTGGAGCCGGTGGCGGACTTCTGCGAGCAGCGTGGGCTGTGGTTCCACGTGGACGGGGCGCACGGAGCGTCGGCGGTGCTGAGTCCCACGCACCGGCACCTGGTGCGCGGCATCGACCGGGCGGACTCGGTGGTGTGGGACGCGCACAAGGGTCTGTTGATGCCGGCGCTGGTGACGGCGGTGCTCTTCCGCGACGGGGCGCGCTCGTACGAGGCGTTCGCGCAGGAGGCCAGCTACCTGTTCCACGGTGACGGAGAGCGGCCGTGGAGCGACGTGGGCATGCGCACGATGGAGTGCACCAAGGAGATGATGGCGCTGAAGGTGTACGCCTGCCTCGCGGTGCTGGGCACGCGCCTGTTCTCCGACGCGGTGACGGAGTCGTATGACCAGGCCCGCAGGTTCGCGAAGCGCCTGGCCGCCTCTGGAGACTTCGAGGTGGCGGTGCAACCGGACTGCAACATCCTCTGCTTCCGCCACACCCCGGCGCATGTACCGGCGGAGGAGTGGGACGCGTTGCAGGCACGGCTGCGCGAGCGGCTGGTGACGCGTGGGGACTTCTATCTCGTACAGACGAAGCTGCCGAAGGGCGTGTACCTGCGCGTCACCCTCATCAACCCGCTCACCACCGACGCGGACCTGGATGGGTTGATGGAGGCGCTCAGGACGGCGGCGCGGCGGTAGGCGCCCTACTCACGATGGGGCGCGCCTCGCCGGAGGTCTGGCGACTGCCCAGGGCCACCAGCAATCCCAGGCCGCACCGCGCCCCGAGGATGGGGCTGACTCCCATGCCTACGAGCGGGATGGGGAAGGCTCCGAGACAGGGCGCCAGCGCGGAGAGCGCGAAGTAGACGGTGCGCCCGAGGGCCGCCGCACGGGAGGCACCAGCCGCTGCCAGCGGCGACAGGACCGCGCCGGCCAACGTCGGCACCGCCAGCAGCGCCAGGGCCGGAGACGTCTCCAGGGCCAGGCCAATGATGCCCTCGACCTCGGGCACGGGCTGCAGCGGGTCCGGACGGAAGACCGCCATCACCGCCGCCGCCACGGGATGACCGCCGCCATGAGCCTGAAGGAATGGGGCAACGGGTGGGCGAGCAGCACCGCGATGACGGCGCCAGCCAGCGCCACCGCCTGTGAGGCATCGGGCTGGAGCGCCAGGATGATGGCAATCACAGGCGCCAAGAGCCACAACGGGTGTCGCCGCGCGGCCACATGCGTCCAGGCAACGAACGTCATCGGCAGGAACAGCTCGGCGGCGTTGGGCCTCACCGGGCCGAAGCCAATCCAGCGGTGCACGCCCGAGAGCCCGCCACTGAGGAGCGTCGCCGCAATCACGGCCGCGGCCGGCGGCAGGAAGACCCGTGCCGCGGGCGGTGTGGCGGTCCTGCAAGCACAGTGGCCAGGAGGGCGCCGACAATCCACGCGCCGGCGTTGCACGCCCACAGGGCGGCCGGGACGCCATGAACTGCGGCTACGAGGCAGCCGGCGAGGACCGCGCCGCCACAGGTCGCGGCGAACAGGACAGCCGCCCGGCGCGGCGAGGCGCTCGGCGGGGTGCTCGTCATCGGTGTCTTCAAGGGGCTCACGCGCGAGGACTGCTACCTCGTGCACACGAAACTGCCCAAGAGAGAGGGTACCTACGCATCACCCTCATCAACCCGCTCACCACCGATGCGGACCTGGATGGGCGATGGAGGCGCCAGGACTTGCGTCAGCACTCGGTGCGCACCATCGCCTTCGCTAGCGGATAGCCACGTCATGACTGACCTGGCTCGGCGTGCGGCTCATAGCACATCCGGCTCGACCGCCGTTAAATGCAGATGGTGTCTATGGGTCCACTCAAGGCTGTTTTTGGGTCGAATCAAATTGGTAGCGGGAGGGGTATCATCCCTGGTTTCGCTGTCCATGAGCCACGGATCGAACACCTGATAAACCAAATCATGTTTCTCCTGTAAAGCTGCACGAAACGAGCGCAATACCGCAGGAAGGTGCGCCGTTCGGGCCTCTTGCCATGCCTTCCACGACTCTTCTCGTTTCGCAATGGCCGAGCCCTTTTCTTGGAGAGCAACGTCTCTGACTTTTTGCGCATCGACAACCTTGGTCGGATCGAGCTTTGCCAACTTGTATGCCGTTTCGGCATCCCGCCATGCCTTGTTGGCCACCTTCTCTGCCTGCTTCGCTTGAATATATGTCTTTTCGATTCGACTCGCCTCTTCCGCCTGCTGAGCATTCAGGTGCGCCGCTTTTGATCGGACTATGTGGAGATTGCTATTTGCATTCTCTATGTAGGTCACATCCAATCCGAGCCCTGCTCGATGGGCGATACTCCCAATCAGGGGCCGCCAGTTGGACGAGACCTCTATCTGAGTAATTTTCGCCTCGAATGCCGAGGAAAACAGCGCCAGAAAGCACCGGGGATGCACCCGGGAGAGTCCATCGGTCAGCAGCGAAAACTGCGTGATGTTGTTCTTCGGGTTATCTGCATTCTCGAACTCAACCGTGATTTTGTGAATCGCTTGACTCTTGCCTGAGTCGGCCGGGGCCTTCTTCTGGGCACCTGAACCCGGGTTGAACAGCAATGGCATTGTCCATTCAAGAAGTGGGTTTTGAGCCGGCCGGGCTTTCCCTTCCCAAGGTAGAGAGGAAGGCGGGCGAAGGATTTCCGGGATACGGGCTGCGGCATTCCCGGTGCATGCCACGATGAGCGGGCTCTGCTTCAGCCCGCGATAAATGGATAACACGGCCTCACGAATCCCTGAGTCAATGCCGGATGGCATGAAGGCATCGGCTTCCTGCTCTGTGTATTTGTGCGACACCTTCATCCATATGTCCCCTGTCAGGAGTGCCGAGTAGTAGTCCACCTCGCCGACGGTTTTCTCGAGACGCGGCGTGTCCGAGTTGGAGTGCTTGCCCCATTTCTGCTTGATCTGGACGTGGACATCCCTGTCTTTTGGCGTGACTGCATAAACCGACTGCTTACGGTATGCCGGATGGGCATCACTATTTAAAAACAGGCTGACCTGGCTGCCCGGTTCCACCATGACCGTGAAACTCGTCTCAACCCTCTTGGGCTTCGCAGCGCTGACCGCCTTGCCATTGATCGCCACTGCATAGGGCAGTCTCACCTTGTCAAGCTTGTTTTTATCGTTGGGGAACTCGAAGGAATAGGTAACCTTGCGCTTGGGAGTGACCGCGACTTTTTGGACAGGCGTTTGTGCAATGCTCGTCTGGGCCTTGGCATCGGGCGACGTGGTCATGCTCAGCAACCCTCCCCAGCCACGAGGTCGTCAGAATCGTCGTCCTCAGCTACCACATCCCAGTAGAGCTTGATCGACTCTGGAGCCGCCGTGGCAATCTGCATGGTCATGCCCTCCTCATCGGTGACCCCGGTCAGGGTCGTTCCATCAGGCAATTCAAGATGATATGGAAGACCCGCCAATGGCTTGCCAGAGCCCTGATCCACGGCACAGAACTGGGCATTGTAGAGCTTTGGCTCTGTTTCCAGCGTACGCTTGTCTTTTGGAATGGAGCCGGCCCCCAGCTTCTGGACCTTGGCTCCCTTGATTGAAATCGAAGAGCCTTCCAAGGTAAGGGTCTTCCCGAAAAGCTGCACGTTCCCTGACTTTTCGACCTTGAAGATGAGCTGATCGTTCACGATAAGCGAGAAGGTGTCTGCCTTGAGTTCGAAAGTCTTCGCCAGCCATGCGGCTGGCTGGCGAGTCTGGGTGAGGTAGTCCCGGCTAATCTCCTCCCGCAGGTCCTTTCCCACGACGAGGTTCATGCCCTGGGCGACCTTGATGATGTTATCGGCTCCCGTCTTGACTTCGTAATCCTTGGAGACCGCGAGCTGGCGTGTCCCGCGGACGTACTCGATGTGCGCAGCTCCAACCTCGACGGAACTCACTCCGCCGACTGCCACGTTGGACGCCAGTGCCACGTTGACGGAATAGGCGCCGCCGATTGTCAGTGCGCTTGCAGCTCCCACGGAAGTAAACGCGGCCTGGGAAACGGCGACCTTCTCGTTCTTGGCGATGGTGATGGACTGGTTGCCTTCCACGGCTTCCGAGTGACTTTCCTTGGTTTGGGTACGACGGTTCTGCTGCACCAGCAGCGTCTGGTTGCCCTCCACTACGCTCACGTCATCCAACGAGACGCGCAGCTTCTGGTTGCCCTCCACCGTGCGCTTGCGGTCCTTCTTCACCAGGAGGTCTTCGTACCCGCGCACCTCCTGGTCCTTGTCGTTCTCGGTGAGCAGGTCCTCATCCTTCTGCGCGTGGGTGAAGACCTCCTCCTCGCCCGCCGCGTCTTCGATGCGGACCTCGTTGAAGCCGTCGCTGCCCAGGCTGGAGGCGCTCTTGCGCGTCGACTTCGTCTTCTCGTCCGGCAGCGCGTACGGCACCGAATTGGTGCCGTTGTAGACGGCCCCCGCCACCAGCGGCCGGTCCGGGTCTCCCTCCAGGAAGCGGACAATCACCTCCTGGCCGATGCGCGGCAGCCACACGTCGCCCCACGCCGGCCCGCCCCACGGCTGGCCCACCCGCACCCAGCACGAGGACTTCTCGTCCCTCTTGCCCTCGCGGTCCCAGTGGAACTGCGCCTTGATGCGCCCGTGCGCGTCGGTGTGGATTTCCTCGCCCGCGGGGCCCGTCACCGTGGCCGTCTGCGGGCCGGCAATCTGCGGCAGCGGCGTCAGCCGGCGCGGCCGGAAGGGCACCGCCTTGGGCAGCAGGTGGAACTGGTTGCGGTACAGGCCCTGCAACGACTCGCTGCCTCCCGACACGT
>NZ_JAAIYA010000069.1:0-3282 GCF_010894405.1 Pyxidicoccus caerfyrddinensis | reverse complement strand
GCGTTCTTTGACAAGTGCATACGAAGGGTAAGTTCAATTTCTGCTGAGAGAAGTTCTCGCAGGGGATTGGCTTCGCCAGGTGCGATGGAGCCGGGAGGCTTCGACGTACCGACAGAGCGGGCCAGTCCCATCAAGTGCTGAATCAAATAGAAGAAGAAGTCTTCCGGGCCTGCTGCGAAGAGCAGGGGTCTGGGCCTTGGTTTCGAGTTTCAACAAGTCCGCCGAGAGGTGGGCCTGAAAGAGATCAGGGCAAGTAAGCTACTAAGGGCGTGCGGTGGATGCCTAGGTGCCAAGAGGCGATGAAGGACGTGGGTGGCTGCGAAAAGCTCCGGGGAGCTGTCAACCGAGCGTTGATCCGGAGATGTCCGAATGGGGAAACCCAGCACTGCGAATAGCGGTGTTACCTCCAACTGAATAAATAGGTTGGCAGGAGCTAACCAGGGGAAGTGAAACATCTCAGTACCCTGAGGAAGAGAAAACAACGAGTGATTCCCAAAGTAGCGGCGAGCGAAATGGGAGAAGCCCAAACCGTTGCCACGCAAGTGGCTGCGGGGTAGTGGGTCCACGGTAGGACTTTGACTTGCTAGCGGAAGCCTCTGGAAAGGGGCACCAAAGAGCGTGATAGTCGCGTACGCGAAAGCGAGTTGGAGCTGAGTGGGTTACCCAAGTAAGACGGGACACGTGCAATCCTGTCTGAATCCGCCGGGACCATCCGGTAAGGCTAAATACTCCTTGGCGACCGATAGTGAACTAGTACCGCGAGGGAAAGGTGAAAAGAACCCCGGTAAGGGGAGTCAAAAGAACCTGAAACCGCATGTCTACAAGCAGTCCGAGCACTACGGCGCAAGCCAGTGCGAGGGCGTACCTTTTGCATCATGATTCGGCGACTTAATATACGTAGCGAGGCTAAGCCGTTAGGTGGAGCCGGAGCGAAAGCGAGTCCTAAAAGGGCGATTCAGTTGCGTGTATTATAACCCGAAGCGGGGTGATCTACACATGGCCAGGTTGAAGTGCGGGTAACACCGCATGGAGGACCGAACTCATGAAAGTTGAAAATTTCTGAGATGAGCTGTGTGTAGGGGTGAAAGGCCAATCAAACTCCGTGATAGCTGGTTCTCCCCGAAAGATATTTAGGTATCGGCTCGGGCAATTCAATGCCGGAGGTAGAGCACTGGAACGGCTAGGGGTCTCACCAGATTACCAAACCGTACCAAACTCCGAATGCCGGCAATTGTTATCCCGGGACGCAGTCAGTGGGTGATAACGTCCATTGGCAAGAGGGGAATAACCCAGACCGACAGCTAAGGCCCCCAAATCTAGTCTAAGTGAACACTAGAAAGGATGTGGCAGGTCATTGACAACCAGGAGGTTGGCTTAGAAGCAGCCATCCTTTAAAGAAAGCGTAATAGCTCACTGGTCAAGACAGGCCGCGCCGAAAATGTAACGGGGCTCAAGACTAGTGCCGAAGCTTCGGGTCATACGCAAAACGTATGGCGGTAGGGGAGCGTCCCAGTTGCAGCGAAGGTCGACTGTAAAGGCGGCTGGAGCGACTGGGAGTGCTGATGCCGAAATGAGTAGCGATAAAGGGGGTGAGAAACCCCCTCGCCGTAAACCCAAGGTTTCCTGGGTCAAGTTAATCTTCCCAGGGTTAGCCGGAACCTAAGCCGAGGCCGAAAGGCGTAGGTGATGGAAAGCAGGTTAATATTCCTGCGCCATCTTGTGAGCGTTGAACTAAGGGAGGACGGAGAAAGCTAGGCGAGCTGACCGGTGGTTGTGTCAGTCTAAAGGCGTAGGGGTGTCGCGTACGATTAAAGGCGCGGCAGTCATCCCCGAGACCCCATGGCGCCCCGCAAGGGGTAAGTCGCTGATGCTCTGCTTCCAAGAAAAGTCCCGTAGGGAGCTCATAGGGTGTCCGTACCGTAAACCGACACAGGTGGGTGAGGAGAAAATCCTAAGGCGCTTGAGAGAACTCTCCTCCAAGGAACTAGGCAAATTTCCACCGTAACTTCGGAAGAAGGTGGGCCTCTGGTAGGTGTAGGCGTACAGCCGAAGCCGAGAGAGGTTGCAGAGAAATGGCGGTAGCGACTGTTTACCAAAAACACAGGACTCTGCGAAGGCGACAAGCCGACGTATAGGGTCTGACTCCTGCCCGGTGCTGGAAGGTTAAGGGGATTCGTCAGCCGCAAGGCGAAGCGATGATCCGAAGCCCCAGTAAACGGCGGCCGTAACTATAACGGTCCTAAGGTAGCGAAATTCCTTGTCGGGTAAGTTCCGACCTGCACGAATGGAGTAACGACTTCCGCGCTGTCTCGGAGAGGGACTCAGCGAAATTGAAATAGCTGTGCCGATGCAGTTTACCCGCAGCAAGACGGAAAGACCCCGTGAACCTTTACTACAACTTGACAGTGACACTAGGGATTGACTGTGTAGGATAGGTGGGAGCCTTTGAAGCCGGGCCGCTAGGTTCGGTGGAGGCAACGGTGAAATACCACCCTGTTGATTTCTGGTGTCTAACCATGTCCCGTCATCCGGGATTGGGACACTGTCTGGTGGGTAGTTTGACTGGGGCGGTCGCCTCCCAAAAAGTAACGGAGGCGCGCGATGGTTCCCTCAGCCCGATTGGAAACCGGGCGGCGAGTGCAATGGCATAAGGGAGCTTGACTGCGAGAGAGACATCTCGAGCAGGTGCGAAAGCAGGTCATAGTGATCCGGTGGTCCTGAATGGAAGGGCCATCGCTCAACGGATAAAAGGTACTCCGGGGATAACAGGCTTATCTCCCCCAAGAGTTCACATCGACGGGGAGGTTTGGCACCTCGATGTCGGCTCATCGCATCCTGGGGCTGGAGCAGGTCCCAAGGGTTTGGCTGTTCGCCAATTAAAGCGGTACGCGAGCTGGGTTCAAAACGTCGTGAGACAGTTTGGTCCCTATCTGCTGTGGGCGTAGGATACTTGAGAGGCTCTGACCTTAGTACGAGAGGACCGGGTTGGAGGCACCGCTGGTGTACCAGTTATCTCGCCAGAGGTATCGCTGGGTAGCCATGTGCCGATTGGATAACCGCTGAAAGCATCTAAGCGGGAAACCGACCTCAAGACCAGGTATCCCGGGCGCAAGCCCCTGAAGACCCGTCGAAGACTACGACGTTGATAGGCCGGGTGTGTAAGCGTGGTAACACGTTGAGCTAACCGGTACTAATGGGTCGAGCGGCTTACTTTCCCCGTTCTCTTCCATGCCTCCTCTAGGGGCGTAAGGGACTCGGGGCCAAGGCCGAGGCTCGAGTGCG
>NZ_JAAIYA010000068.1 GCF_010894405.1 Pyxidicoccus caerfyrddinensis | reverse complement strand
ACACGCGCAACTGGACGCCAGCGGGCTCCGTCCGCCTTGGCCCCTCTCCGAACCTCACCCCGGCAGTGCAGGAGATGAAGCGCACCGGCTGAACTCTCTCACGCGACAACTACCTTGACGCTCACCGCGTGTGCCTGCTGGAGATGAAAGGCTTCTGCGCCGGCCCGGCCTGCGGCTCATGGGCTCCCCGTCAGCGTCCCTCACCTCCCGCTCTGCTCCCGCCTGCTACCCCCAATCGCGCTCCTGTCCTTCCTATGCTCAACGCCTCACAGCGTCCTGACCGTCCACCTCGTCGACCGGGAGGGCGAGCCCACCGCCACCGCGAGAGACGAGGTCCTGGCGTTCTTCCGAAAGCGCCTCCTGGCGTAGGCATCTCCGCTGTATCCTCGCAACTCCTTGCCCGAGCGCGAGGAAGGAGAGACGTCCATGGCCTCGAATTCCGGTACTCCGCTTCACGTGGTTATCCATGCCGTCAACATGCACGGCGATTCGCTGCTGCAGGACCCCAACGTCCTGGGTGTGGCGGTGGGCCACAAGATGGTGGGCGGACAGGACACCGGCGCCCCGGCGGTGGCAATCTTCGTCGCGCGGAAGGTGCCGCCCGCGACGCTGCCTTCGCGCGTGCGGCTGCCCACGAAGCTGTCGGTTTCCGGTCTGGACGTCCCCACCGACCTCATCGAAGCGGCGGGGCCGTTCTACCAGCAGGCCAACGTCTCCAACGAGTTGCCGGCGCATCCGGGCACCAGCATCGGCGAGCTGAGCGTCACCGCGGGCACGTTCGGCGCGGTGGTCTATGACAACACGGACGGCTCTCCGCGCATCCTGTCGAACAACCACGTGCTCGCCGCCAACAACGCCGCGCCCATGGGCTCGCCCATCGTCTACCCGGGCCCCTACGACGGTGGCGTGGCGCCCGCCAACACCCTCGCCAGGCTCTCCAGGTTCGTCCCCATCATTTCCGCTGACCAGGGCTCGAACATCGTGGATGCGGCGCTGGCGGCCCCCATCGACGCGTCCACCATCGACAACACGCCGCTCAACAGCGTGCCCGCGCCCAGCAAGGCGCATCCCGCCGTGGGTCTGCTGTGGGGCGGTGACGGCGTCAGCCTGAGCTTCTACTCACCCATCGACACGGTGCTGAGCCTGCTCGGCGTGCGCTTCGCGACCTCCGACTGCACCCAGGCCCCCAGCATCGGCATGCAGGTGCAGAAGACGGGGCGCACCACGCAGCGAACCACGGGCAGGGTCACCCACCTGAATGCCACGCTCAAGGTGGGCATCCCGGGCATCGGTATCGCGGTGTTCAGGAACCAGTTCATCACCACCCTCATGTCCCAGGGTGGCGACAGCGGCGCGGTCGCGGTCGGTCTCTAACCACGATGGCAGCCCCCGGACGCGCGGGACGTCATCCACTGGCACGACTCCGTAGTACCGCGGAGGCCCGGCTGGCCCCTCCCCCACCGGTCGGGTAACCAGGGCGGGTGAATACATGCGACGGGAACCGGATGTTCCGTCCGGGTGGAGCGCGGCACACCTCGCCCATCCGCGGTCCTGAGCCTGAGGAGACACCCATGTCGAAGAACGGACGTTCGCTGGTGCTGTCAGGGTTGGTGGCATGCCTGCTGGGAAGCCCGCTGGTGGCGGGGGCCCAGGGCAGCAACAAGGCGGGCAAGGACGGCGGCACGGCGGCCCAGGACGCGGCGGCGAAGGCCATGGCCCCCCAGCCAGGCCCGGACGCGTCATCGGTCCAGACGAACGCGGAGGGCCGGCTGCAGATCAGCGGCGCCATGCGGAAGGAGGCCGTCAGCTGCAATGCCGGGCAGGGCGTGGACATCGCCGGCACCAGCCATGACTTCCAGCTGTCGGGCGAATGCGGCGACGTGGTGGTGTCCGGCAACAACAACAAGGTGAAGGTGGAGACCGCCAAGGCCATCACCGTCATGGGCGTGGGCAACAAGGTGACGTGGAAGCGGGGCGAGCCGAAGCAGGAGACGCGCGGCACGAACAACTCGCTCACCCGAGAGAAGTAGTCCCGCGTGTCCTTGCTGCGCCGGCCCGGCGTGCGGCTCATGGGCGACCCGTCAGCGTCCCTCACCTCCCGCTCTGCTCCCGCCTGCTACCCCCAATCGCGCTCCTGTCCTTCCTTCTGTGAAGCGGCACCTGCTACCCGTGCAACCTCTTCCCCCAGTCCTGCACACCGCCAGAAGCCTGACGCCGTACCTGATGTACCGGGCCTCCCTCACTCTCGAGTGCGGGAGGCTCCGGCGGAGTCAGCGCGGAGGGATTCCGTCGCCGTGCGCATGGTCCACCGGCAGCCCCAGGCGCGTGTATGAGAACACCAGCGACGTCTCGATGCGGCTCACCTCCGGCCGGCTCGTGAAGGACTGGATGGTCAGCCGCCGCAGGTGGTCGGTGTCCCGGCACACCACGTGGACGAGGAAGTCCGTGGTGCCGCCGAGGCAGTAGACGGCCACCGTTTCCGGCAGCGAGCGCAGGTGGTCTCCGATGTTGCCGAAGGCCTCGCCGACGTGGAGGCGGAGCTGGACGGCGATGAGCGCCTGCAGGCCGAGCCCCAGTGCGTTGGCGTCCAGGTCCGCCTGATACGCCTTGATGACGCCGTCCGCCTCCAGCTTCCGCACCCGCGTGAGGCACGAGGAGGGCGCGAGCCCCACCTGCGCGGCCAGCTCCTTGTTGGACAGCCGAGCATTGTTCTGGAGGGCGGTCAGAATCGCGCGATCGATTCGGTCGAGCTGGGGCATTGGGGCCTCCCGGGCGAATTCCATTCGATGGATGGACGGCAGTTCGCACTCCTATTCTGTTTTCATGACCAAGGACAGAATCGGCGCGTTCGTCTTCCTCGTGGCGGGCCTGGCGTCCGCAGCCCCGGCCACCCCCGCCAACCCGCTGCTGGAGCCCTGGACGGGTCCCCATGGCGGAGTGCCGCCCTTCGACCAGGTGAAGGTCGAGCAGTTCGAGCCGGCGTTCGAGGTCGCGATGGAGGAGAACCGGCGCGAGCTTGCCGCCATCCTCCGCGCGAAGGATGCCCCCTCGTTCGAGAACACCATCGCCGCGCTGGAGGACGCGGGCCGGACGTTCAACCGCGTCTACGAGGTCTACAACGCCTGGTCCACGGTGATGAACACGCCCGACTTCCAGCAGGTCGAGCGCGCCATGGCGCCCCGGCTGGCGGCATTCTGGGACGAACAGTCACAGGACCTCGCTCTCTACCAGCGCGTCCAGGCCGTGCATGACTCGCCCGAGATGGCGCGGCTGACGCCCGAGCAGCAGCGCCTCGTCCAGTATTACTACCGGGACTTCGCCCGCTCCGGCGCGAAGCTCGAAGCCCCGGGCCGCAAACGCATCGCTGAGCTCAACCAGCGACTCGCCGCCCTCTACACGTCCTTCACGCAGAACGTGCTCGCCGACGAGGCGAGCGCGGTGGTCATCGACAACGAGACGGACCTCGCGGGGCTGCCGGAGCCTCTGCGCAAGGCAGGAGCGACCGAAGCCGAGGCTCGCGGCCTGAAGGGTCGCTGGGTGGTGTCCAATACGCGCTCGGCCGTGGCGGACTTCCTCACGTACCTGGACAACAGGGCGCTGCGGGAGAAGGTGTGGCGCAACTACGACAGCCGAGGCGACCACGGCGACGCGCACGACAACAACGCCATCGTCAGCGAAATCCTCTCACTGCGCGCCGAGCAGGCCCGGCTGCTGGGCTTCCCAACGTACGCGCACCGGCAGCTCGAGGGGACCATGGTGGCCACGCCCGAGCGCGCGCTGAAGCTGCTGATGGACACCTGGGCCCCTTCTGTCGCCCAGGTGCATGCGGACGTCGCCGCGATGCGGGCGCTGGCCCAGCGCTCCGGACAGACGGAGGACATCGCTCCGTGGGACTACCGTTACTTCGCGGAGAAGGTGCGCAAGGCGAAGTATGACTTCGACGACACCGAGGTGAAGCCCTACCTCCAGCTGGAGAAGCTGAGGGAGGGCATGTTCTGGGTGGCCGGCGAGCTGTTCGGCTACACCTTCGCCCCCGCGGTCGGCGTGCCCGTCTACCACCCGGACGTGCGCGTCTTCGAGGTGAAGGACCGCGCCAGCGGGCGTCACGTGGGGCTGCTGTACTTCGACCCCTATGCGCGCCAGGGCAAGTACAACGGCGGCCAGACCGACCCGTACCGCATCCAGGAGCGGTTCCGGGGAGAAGTCACTCCCATCGTGTCGAACAGCATGCCCTTCGTGAAGCCAGGGCCCGGCGAGGTTGCCCTGGTCGGCTGGCGCGACGCGCAGACGCTCTTCCACGAGTTCGGCCACGCGCTGCACGTGCTGAGCTCCAACGTGTCCCATCCCTCCTTGAGCGGCGGCCGCGTGGTGCGCGACTACGCGGAGTTTCCGGGCAAGCTGCTGGAGCGCTGGGTGGCGACGCCCGAGGTGCTGGGGCGCTTCGCGGTGCACTACAAGACGGGCAAGCCGATGCCGCCGGCCCTGCTGGCGAAAATCCAGAAGGCCGCGACGTTCAACCAGGGCTTCTACCTGGTGGACTTCCTCATCTCCGCGCTGGTGGAGATGAAGCTGCACCTGACGAAGGAGCAGCCCCTGGACCCGGACGCGTTCGAGCGCGACACGCTCCAGCAAATCGGAGCCCCGGCGGAGGTCGGCATGCGCTTCCGGATGCCGCACTTCACCCATGTCTTCGCGGGCAGCGCGTACGCCGCCGGCTACTACACGTACCTCTGGGCGGACGTGCTGGCCGCCGACGCGTTCGAGGTCTTCAGGCAGGCCCGGAGACTGCACGACCCCAAGCTGGCGGCACGGCTGCGACAGCACGTGTTCTCCGTGGGCAACACCGTGGACCCGTTCGAGGGCTACCGCGCATTCCGCGGCCGGGACGCCACCAGCGACGCCCTGATGCGCGAGCGAGGCATCCGCTGACACAGGTGCGCCGGGTCCGTCATCAGCACTGGGGTGACGGGGCCTGACGGCCGCACAAGCTGGCTCGTCACCGCAAGTACGCTGTCGCTCAAGCAGGTGCGCAGGAGGCGAGCGCGGGGCTTGAGGCAGCGGCCAGGAAGGAGCGGATGAAGCAGAGGACACCGCGAGTGGACTTACGCCGAGTTGCTCAGCAGGACGTTCGACGTCGACGTGTTCGCCTGCATGAGGGGTGGAGGCAGGCGGCGAGTGCTGGCGTACGTGAAGGAGGCGGGAGGGGTGCGAGCGATTCTGGAGCACCGGGGCCTGCCCACTGCAGGTGCGAGACTGGCCCCGGCGCGCGGGCCTCCCCAGGCCGCGGGGTGTTGAAGCTCAAGCCGCCACAGCCAGCCAAGACAGCCAGGCCCCTGCCTCTCCCCTCCTGGGAAGGCGGCCTGGGCTGGGCAGGCGTGTGTCTGCTGGAGATGAAAGGCTTCTGCGCCGGCTCGGCGTGCGGCTCATGGGCTCCCCGTCAGCGTCCCTCACCTCCCGCTCTGCTCCCGCCTGCTACGCCCAAGAGGGCTCCTGTCCTTCCTATGCTCACGAAGCGCCCGGGCCTGCGGCTCCTGACGGTGGGCACGGACTGCTCGGTGGGCAAGAAGTACACGGTGCTCGCGCTGGAGAAGGAGATGCGCGCGCGCGGCCTGAAGGCGGACTTCCGCGCCACCGGGCAGACGGGCATCTTCATCTCCGG
>NZ_JAAIYA010000067.1 GCF_010894405.1 Pyxidicoccus caerfyrddinensis | reverse complement strand
CTCGCGCCGGGCAGTGGGCGCACGAAGTGCTTCACGGCGAGCAGCCCATCACTGGCGGCGAACATCAGCGCGCCCGCGAGCGCAATCCACTGCGCTCGCCGCGCCAGCACCGGGCTCCCCACCCTGGCCGCCGCGCGCCAGCCCATCGCGCAGATGACGGCGACATAGAGCGTCATGGGCAGCGCCAGGTTTCCGAGGCCCGAAGTATAGGACGGATAGGAGCCCTGTTGAGGGCGGCGGGATGGTGAAGAGGCCCAGCCAGGCAGCAGGGCGCAGGGGTGTGGGCGTCCAGGTTCCCTGCGGGTGCTTGGGGCTCAACACCACGAGCTCTGGGGTGGCCCGAAGCGCTGGGGCCAACCGAGCAGGCCTCGAGGGCCATGCCAGGTGCTCCAGAATGGCGTGCCCCCCACCGGGGGCCGTCAGGGATGCCAGCACCCGCCGACGGCCTGCACACCGAGAGCAGGAGAAGACGTCCAGCGCTTTCCGTCCGGCGCAGCAGCCCGGCCCAAACCACTCGCGGCGTCCGCTCCTTCTTCGCTTCCAGCTTCGCCGCCGCCTCAGGCGGTGGGCTCGCCTCTTGTGGCTTCGGCCCTGCCCACGCCCTCGCTTGGGGGAACGCTTGGGGGAGCGCGGGGGCATCCGCCGCGAGCGTGGGAAGGGCCGTGCCGAGCTGCGCCCCCAGCAGGCCCAGGGAGAGCAGGTGGATGCGCTGCGTGACGACGGCCCGCAGGTCCGCGTCGTGAAGGATGCGCAGCAGCCGGTCGTCGGGAAGGAATGGATCGAGCGGGACATAGGCCGCTCCGGCCATCCAGATGCCCAGCATGGAGGGGACGACTTCCGGGCCGGGGACCATCATCAGGCCCACGCGGTCTCCCGGTTTGACGCCGAACGCCTTGCGAAGACGCGCGGCTACGCCCGCGGCGCGCTGAAGCAGTTCCGTGCGGTGAAGCACCGTGCGCGCGAAGACGACCTGGGCCGTCTCCGGCAGGCGCAGGAGGGATACTGAAGACATCGGTGTGACTTTCCTTATCAGCGGGGAGGCCGCTCCAAGACGCGGCGCCGGGAAGACCCACGGCGGCCCGAAAACGGTTTGACCCTCTGCGTTATTCAGGCGGGGGGCGGCGCGTGTGACGGTGGCTGGCCGCCCCCTTCTCCCCACTCAGCCGCGTCTCGCACTCGGGGAGTCACGGCCCCGGCAATGTTTCACTCCGGGGGCACCCAGGCGCCGCGAGGCTGGAGAAGGAGGCCCGCGCCGGCACGGAGCGCACCAGCGGGATGCACTGCGGGAGAGGGCATGCGAGCGCGAGCCGCGTGCGAGGCGGGAGGCGCTCCGGAGACATGAACCCTTCGAGGTGCGTTCAGGACGGATGGGCCCAGCTGCTCCAGTGCGCGTCCCGGCCCGACGAGGCCCGGGGCCGCTTGCTGCCGGGCAGGCATGGGGTGACGTGGCAGGCCCCGCTGGGGCCGCTCAGCGCCCCCGAGCACACTCGAGCCGCGAAGACAGGGGACGGCGTGACGATGTACCGCCCCCTGTCTCCCGCGGCTTCGCGGTCATGTCCTCATCAGGCGACGTGCCGTCGCCTGGCATTCCAACGACAGGTCTGGATGAACCCGCGACGGGAAGCTCACGCGGTTGCGGGCGTGAGCATCTTCGTCGCATCCACATTCCATGGCACACCCCCCTGGGGCATGATCGCGATGCTCGCGGCGCCCGGGTACGCCGGGGTGGTGGAGAAGTTCAGCGAGTTCAGATCAATCATCGTGAGAATCCCGCTGAACGCAGACATGAAGTAGTACTTGAGATTGGTGTGGTCGCGTACGCTCGTCCACATCGTGTAGTCGCCGTACGTGGTCGTGTACGAGGGCGGCAGGGTGTCGGGGGTGCCCGTCGTGGCCGGCGAGTTCTTCACCGTTTCCAAGAGCATCCCGTACGGCGTCCCCATGCAGATCTGCGTGAGCTGCAGCGCGACCGTGACCGCGGTCTGCTCTGGACCTGCGAAGCCGGGCGGGTTCTTCGACGGCGGCGTCGTCTGGAAGATGCCTGGCGCCGGCAGCCAGCCCATACCGTCCACAGGGAGCTGGCTGATGCCCTGGGAGAGGATGGTGGCCTTGACGAATCGCGAGGCGGACAGCGAGTCTCCGGGCAGTCCGACCAGACCGCCTCCGACGGGATTGCCGGCACCCGTGGTGGAGGTGGCGGTGCCGACGAGCGTCAGATTGTAGTAGTTCTGGACGTTCGTCAGCTGCCAGTCGTAGGTCGGCCAGTTGGTCATGACGCCGTTGGTACACGTGTAGATGTTGGGCGTGCCGTTGATGAACTCGATGACGGCGCTCAGGCCGGTGTTGTCCGTCACGATGTAGTGCAGCGGGACATAGGAGTTCTTCTCTCCCGGCGAAGGCGGCGGAGGCCCGACGACGACGATTTCCTTGAAGGCTGACAGGAACTCATTGACCGACGCGAAGTTGCCGAGGATCCACGCTGGAAAATCCAGGAACGACACCTGATTGTTCGTCGGCCCAGTCGCAATGGTGCCGTACTGGGTACCGGGGGCGAGCCACAGCGCTCCGACGGACAGCCCAGCGGTGTTGATGCCGTCGTTGAAGGTCGGCTGAGCGTTCCAGCTGCTCCCGGAGGGGGCGATCCCCACGAAGCCATAGGAATTGGTCCATTTGAACGTCGTCCACCCCTGGGCTGGCGAGCCGGGAGTGGCCGGTGTCAGCGGCCAGGACTGCTTGCTGGGCATGACGTAGACGCTCTGCTCAATCACTCCCGGCATCTCCAGCGCTCTCCCGCTCACGAATATCCGCGGCGTGCCTGAAGAAGTCTGACCGGGATTGGCGGGGACGCTGATCATCAGGTTGGTGCACATTCTGGGGCCTCTTTGGGTGGTGTTTCACCGCGATGCGCGATGCCTCGGCGTAGGTATGTTGGAGCGGGCCGCCCCGCACGAGAATAGCGGCTGCTCCTTCCTGATCCGGCGGGAAGGCAATTTGATACGTGAAATGGAAAGTGACACACCCAGGGTGATGCGTGTGTCGATAGAATATTCTGATAAGGCAATTTCCCGCGTCGGGTGCTTCGACACAAGTTGCTGGCAGGAGTGAAGGCTGGATCATGGACCGCACGGGTCAGACAAATCGCGCACGCAAATCCAGGCGTATCGCAATGAGCCCATAGGGGAGGAATTCAATACTCGGGCAGGTGTTGCTGGCGTCGAAGGACTACGACGGGGCCACGCGCTCGAGTACCTGGGCAAGGCCATCGACGCCGGGCTCAAGGGCTCGTGGGCGCAGGGCGACCCGGACCTGGAGCACGTGCGCAAGGACCCGCGTTTCCAGAAGCTGGCCGCCCGCCTGTGGGTCGTGGCGTCCGCTTCAAGGCCAGTTGTCTCCTCGCAGGGGACAGCGACGCGCGTCACGGAGACGGAGGCGACGCGCCAAGCCCCCGAGATGATGGCCGAAACACCTTCGCGCTCGGGCGAGTGGGACCTGGGGCACAGGGCGTGCAACTCCGTCCTGTCGCAACACGATCCACACTCCAACCCGAGGAAGAACCCATGAATTCGTTCCGAAAGCTCGTCATCCCGCTGGTCCTGTCCGTGATGGCGATGGCCTGTGGCGGCAGCGACAACGATGACGACAACGGCGGCGGCTCCGCGAAGCTGGGCGGCGGCAAGCAGGGCGCCGCGAAGGCGCTGCACCAGGCCAACCGCCCGGTGCGTGGCGAGAACAGCGGCTTCGGCCTGGGGCTCGTGGCGATGGCGCAGACGGATGTCTCTTCCGAGCGCACGGAGCCGGGCGCGGCCGGTGGAAAGGCCATCGTCAAGGAGACCGTCAAGATCGCGACGACCGGGGATATCCGAGTGGAGTCGGTCATCCAGTACGTCGACTACTCCGAGGACGGCAAGAACCGCTTCAACGGCACCCTGACCGACACGGTGGTGGTGAGCGCCGCGAGCGGCACCGGGGAGGTGCTGCTCACGTCGAAGGGGCGCGTGGAAATCACGGGAGAGGTGACCGACTTCCTCGACGCGAATGCGACGTTGAAGGTGGGCGGCTCGGAGATTTCGGCGACGACGGGCAATGTCTCCATGAACATCAAGGGCACGCTCACCACGTCGTCGGGGACGCACACCTACGCGGATGAGGTCATCAGCATCGCGGTGGAGGGCTCGCTGCCCGTAGCCCCCTAGGTTTTCGTGCCCACTACGGCCCCTTCGCGCGGCCCGTGCTGGCGCGCGCAGGGGAGGGCGGCAGGCTCGGCCCATTGATGGGACGAGGGATGTGACGACCTCGTCCGGAGGAGTGGCCCGGCGATTCAATCAAGCCTTCGCCAGACTGAAGATCGCCTGAGCCTCGCTCAGGCCACCTCGGGTGTAGTGCCCGGGGCTATGGTGTCGTCGTACAGGCGTACGGCGTCCAGGCGGAGGCGCCTGCCGCGTTCTGGGAGCGGATGGCGAAGCACATATACGTGTTCGGAGACAAGCCAGCCCAGGTGTACGTGGTGGTGTTGGCGCCGAGGTTCCGCGTCGTGACACCGTTGGTGATCTGGAACCCGGTCTCGTTGCCAGAGGTGTCCGTCCAGTTCACCCGGATGCTGGAGCTGCTGATGGCGGTGGCCGTCTGGTTCGTCGGCATGGCGGGCACCGTGGGCGTGGTGGTGCAGGCATACGGCGTCCAGGCAGAGGTGCCCGTGGCGCTGTAGGCGCGGATGGCGAAGCACATATAGGTATTCGGAGACAGGCCGCCCCACGTGTACGTGGTGGTGTTGGCGCCAAGGTTCCGCGTGGTGACACCGTTGGTAATCTGGAACCCGGTCTCATTGCTGGATTTGTCGGTCCAGTTGACCCGGATGCTGGTCCCGCTGATGGCGGTCGCGGTCTGGCCGGTCGGCGCCGCCGGAACGGTGAAGAACGCGCTCTTGTTCGCGGCGAGGAAGTTCCGGTCGTAGTTGTTCAGGCCGATGGTCGGATAGTCCCACCAGAAGCCCATCACGGAGGTCTCCATCCCCCAGCCCACGCTGTCCGGGTGGGGCAGGCCAAAGCCGTGGCCGAGCTCGTGAGCGACCGCGCCGGTCTGCTTACGCTGGCCGGACCACCAGTAGGCGCCCTCCGCCACGTGGCCCTGGAGGCTGTCGATGGCCCAGTCGCCGACGATGGCCTGGCCGCCGTTGCCACCGGTGTACCCACGGCCTCCAGCGAAGCCGCCGGCGCCCTTGAAGAAGATCATCGTGACGTAGCCGCTCTCGTTCTGCGCCGGCGGAGTGGGGAACCCGCGCGAGTGCAGCTCCGCCATGACGGCCCCCTCCATGTTGCCCGTGATGGTGATGACCCCGTCGTCGTAGATGTTTCCCGGACCCCACGAGATGCCGTACGCCTCCTTGGTGCCGTTTGCCTGGATGACCTGCACCGGGTTCAGCACGAAGGTGGCCCCGTTGTTGTGGGCCGCGTAGAAGCGCTGGATGTCGGCCATCGCGTTGTTGATGGCGGTGGCCTCTGCCTGCACCTCGGCGCTGCTCACGCTCCAGTCGGTGGGCACGAACAGCACCGGGACCACCGAGTAGTCCGGCCAGGGATATGGGAATGTCGGGCTGGCCGCCGCGACGCTCGGCCCCAGCGTGCTGGAGAAGAGGAAGACCGCGCAGAGGAGGCTGAGACATCTGTTCATGAAACGCTCCTGAAGCAGGTTGCCCCGGCCAGGCATTCGAGCCGGGGAGGGGTGTGGCGCGCAGGAGTGTAAGCCGCGCATTTATGGCCCGATAGAATGCCCAGGAAGGCTGGGAGCACCTGAGGTGATAGCGTTTTACAATCGCAACGCGATTGTCCGGGGGCGCCATACGCGCGGGTTCCTCGGGGCCCTCCCCGTTGAGTTCCATGTCCTTCCGTTGCTCCTCCAAGGGCTCGTCGATGCGGGCGACCACGACGCCGTGCGGCTCGCCACCGCCATGCCGTACTGGCCCATCGGCCTGGACGCGCAGGGCCAGTGGTGCTGACGAGGCGAAGAGCGGGGCAGGTCAATCGCCCTGCGCGCTGTGCGAAGGCACCGGCTCGGAACCCTCGGCAGCTTCAGCACGTTCGGCATGGCCATCGACAGGGGAGGCGTATTTCTTTCCCCACTCCGCCAGAGCGTGCACGGCATCGTTGAGCGCGGCGCCCGCTTGGGTGAGCGAATATTCAACCTTGGGCGAAGTATAGGACGGATAGGAGCCCTGTTGAGGGCGGCGGGATGGTGAAGAGGGGAGCATAGGCGGCATGGGAGCCCTGTTGCGTGCGAGGGCCGGGGTAGGTGGAGGGCCAGGAGGGCATTGCGACATGGCCTGGACGGAGAAGGAGGCCCCCCAAGGAGGCCTGCACGTCGCGCTCCAG
>NZ_JAAIYA010000066.1 GCF_010894405.1 Pyxidicoccus caerfyrddinensis | reverse complement strand
TCTGCATGGAGCGCGGCGTGGACATGGTGGTGGCCGTGCTCGCCATCCTCAAGGCCGGCGGCGCCTACGTCCCCATGGACCCGGCCTACCCGCGTGAGCGCCTGGCCTTCATGCTCCAGGACTGCGGCGCCCGGCTCGCCCTCACCCAGCTCCACCTGTCCGAGCGCATGGAGGGCTCCGGCGTGGAGGCCCTCTACCTCGACGACGTGGCCGTGCGCGAGCAGCTCTCGCGCGAGTCCGAGGCCAACCCACCTCACGTCACCTCGCCCCAGCACCTGGCCTACGTCATCTACACCTCGGGCAGCACCGGCAAGCCCAAGGGCGTCATGGTGCAGCACGCGTCGGTGATGAACCTGCGCGCCGCGCTGGCTTCCGCTGTCTACGCGGGGGCCGAAGGCGCGCTGCGCGTCAGCCTCAACGCGCCCCTGTCTTTCGACGCCTCGGTGCAGCAGCTCATCCAGGTGGCGGAGGGCCACGCGTTGTGTGTAGTGCCCCAGGCGGCACGCGAAGACGTCGCGCTGCTGAAGTCATGGGTGGAGAAGTACGGCGTGGACGCGCTGGACTGCTCCCCCTCGCACCTGCGCCTGCTGCTGGAAGAGGGCCTGGGCTCCAGCCGTCCACTGCGCGTGTTGGTGGGCGGCGAGGCGGTGGATGAGGCGCTGTGGGCGAAGCTGTCAGCCCATCCCTTCATCCGCGGCTTCAACGTCTATGGCCCCACCGAGTGCACGGTGGACACCACCGCGCGTGCGGTCCATGGCGCTCCGGGCCGGCCCACCCTGGGCGGCCCGCTGGCCAACGTGCAGGTGTACGTGCTCGACGAGCGCATGCAGCCGGTGCCCACCGGTGTCCCCGGTGAGCTCTTCATCGGCGGCGCCGGCGTGGCTCGCGGCTACCTCCACCGCCCCGAGCTCACCGCAGAGAAGTTCGTGCCAGATGCGTTCGGCACCACGCCCGGTGGCCGCCTCTACCGCACGGGCGACAAGGCACGGTGGCTGGCTCATGGCGAGCTGGAGTACCTGGGCCGCATCGACTTCCAGGTGAAGCTGCGCGGCTTGCGCATTGAGTTGGGCGAAATCGAAACCGCGCTGGAGGAAGTGGCGGGAGTCCGCCGCGCCGTGGTGCTCGCACGCGAGGACGTGCCCGGCAACCAGCGCCTGGTGGCCTACGTCGTGGGCGGAGCCGAAGCCTCCGAGGGCGTGCTGCGCGAGGCGCTCAAGGCCCGCCTGCCCCAGTACATGGTGCCCTCCGCCTTCGTCGCGCTGGAGACGATGCCGCTGACGTCCAACGGCAAGGTGGACCGCAGGGCCCTGCCCGCCCCGGAGTCCTCTGCCTCCGCTTCCGAATACGTCGCCCCGCGCACTCCCACCGAGGAAATCCTCGCCTCCCTCTGGGCCGCGCTGCTGCGCGTGGAGAAGGTCAGCGCGCAGGATGACTTCTTCGCGCTCGGCGGCCATTCCCTGCTGGCCACCCAGGTCGTCTCTCGCGTCCGCTCCTCCCTGGGCGTCGAGCTGCCCCTGCGCGCCCTCTTCGAGGCTCCCACGGTGGCTGCCCTCGCCGCTCGCATCGACTCCGCCCGTGAGTCCGCGCAAGGCCTCGTGGCCCCCGCCATCGTCCCAGTGCCCCGCACCGGCCCGCTGCCTCTGTCCTTCGCCCAGCAGCGGCTCTGGTTCATCGACCAGCTCGAGCCCGGCGGTTCCTCCTACAGCATCCCCCGCTTCATTCGCATGCAGGGCTCGCTGGACGTGGGCGCCCTGCGCCTCAGCTTCGAGGAACTGGTGCGGCGTCACGAAGCCCTGCGCACCACCTTCCTCCAGCAAGAAGGCCAGCCGCTTCAGCTCATCTCATCCCATGCCGAGCTGTCGCTGCCTGTCGTGGACCTCAGTGCAATGGAGCCCGAGGCCGCCAGGGAGGAGCTGCAGCGGCGGCTCCGCGAGGACACCCTGCGGCCGTTCGACCTCGCCACCGGCCCGCTGGTGCGCGCGAGCATGTGGAAGCTGGGCCCGGCCGAGCACGTGCTCTCGCTCAACCTGCACCACATCGTCTCCGACGGCTGGTCCATGGGCGTGCTGGTGCGCGAGCTCGTCTCCTTCTACGGGGCCTTCTCCTCCGGCCAGTCGCCGCAACTGCCACCCCTTCCCATCCAGTACGCCGACTTCGCCTCGTGGCAGCGCGACTGGTTGCAGGGTGCCGTCCTCCAGGGCCAGCTCGACTACTGGAAGCAGCAACTCTCCGGTGCGCCCGCGCTGCTGGAGCTGCCCACTGATAGGCCCCGCCCCGCCGTCCAGTCCCAGCGCGGCGCCCTGCTACCCGTCCACCTGCCCTTGCCTCTGTCCGAGGCCCTCTCCGCCTTCTGCCAGCGCGAGGGTGTCACTCCCTTCATGGCCCTGCTCGCCGTCTGGCAGCTGCTGCTGGCGCGCTACTCCGGCCAGGACGATGTCACCGTCGGCTCTCCCATCGCCGGCCGTACCCGGGGCGAGACGGAAGGCCTCATCGGCTTCTTCGTCAACACCCTCGTCCTGCGCTCCCACGTGCAGCCCCAGGCCACCTTCCGCGAGCTGCTCGCCCACGTGCGCGCCTCCACTCTGGCCGCCTACGAGCACCAGCACCTGCCCTTCGAGAAGCTCGTCGAGGAACTGCAGCCCCAGCGCAGCCTCAGCCACTCGCCTCTCTTCCAGGTCATGCTCGTGCTCAACAACGCTCCCCCCGCGGAGCTCTCCCTCGCAGGGCTGTCCTTCGTCCCCCTGGAGCGCGAGGCCGAGGCCACCAAGTTCGACCTGACACTCTCTCTCACCCAGACGCCCCGAGGCCTGTCCGGCAGTCTCAGCTACCGCACGGACTTGTTCGACGCCTCCACCGTCTCCCGCATGGTGGAGCACCTGCAAACCCTGCTGGAGGCCACGCTCGCCTCGCCCGGCGCGCGCGTGGGTGAGCTGCCCCTGCTCTCCCCTTCCGAGCGCACGCGGCTGCTCGAGTCCTTCAACGCCACGACGGAACTCCTCTCGTCCGAAGAGCCGCTGCACACGCTCATTGCGGAGCAGGCCGCGCGCCACCCGGAGCGGCCCGCGCTCGCCTGCGAAGGCCAGGTGCTCACCTACGGTGAGCTGGACGCCCGCGCCAACCAGCTCGCCTGGCACCTGCGCGCGCTGGGCGTAGGTCCCGAATCGTGCGTAGCCCTGTGCCTGGAGCGCTCCGTCGAGATGGTGGTGGCGCTGCTGGCGGTGTGGAAGGCCGGTGGGGCCTACGTCCCCCTGGACCCGGCCCAGCCCGCCCTGCGCCTGCAAGCCCTGGTGGAGGAAGTCTCCGCTCCCGTGGTGGTGACCGTATCCGCGTTCGCGGCTTCCTTTGTTGCCTCGCACGTGAGTGCGGTGCTGCTGGATGAGGACTCCAGACTGCTCACGGGCCTGAGCACCGAGGCGCCTCCCCGCCAGGTGCATCCGGAGAACGTCGCCTACGTCCTCTTCACCTCCGGCAGCACCGGCCGCCCCAAGGGCGTCGCTGTCTCCCACGGGCAGCTCGCCCACTACGTCCATTCCGCCACCCAGCGGCTGGACCTGAAGGACTGCGAAAGCTTCGCCCTCGTCTCCACCTTCGTCGCCGACCTCGGCAACACCGTCCTCTTCCCCGCCCTTTGCACCGGCGGTCTGCTGCACGTGCTGCCCCAGGAGATAGCCAGCAGCCCCGCCGCCGTCGCTGAGTACTTCCAGCGTCACGCCGTGGACTGCATGAAGCTGGTGCCTTCTCACCTCGCAGCCCTCATGACGGCGGCAGAGCCTCGCCACGTCCTGCCTCGCAAGAAGCTGGTGCTCGGCGGTGAGTCCTCCTCCTGGGCCCTCATGGAACAGGTGCGCGCGCTGGCACCCGACTGCGAGGTCTTCAACCACTACGGCCCCACCGAAACGACGGTGGGTGTGCTCGCTGGCCGCGTGGAGCTGCCAACCGCAGGCTCCGCCCCGGCCACCGTGCCGCTGGGCCGTCCCCTGGCCCATACGCGCCTGTACGTCCTCGACGAGCGCCTGCAGCCGGTGCCTGTCGGAGTCCCCGGCGAGCTGTTCATCGGCGGCGCCCAGGTGACGCGCGGCTACCTCCGTCGGCCCGAGCTGACTGCGGAGCGCTACCTCCCGGACCTCTACTCTCCAGTGCCCGGCGCGCGCATGTACCGCAGCGGAGACAAGGTGCGCTGGCTGGCCGACGGGCGCGTGGAGTTCATCGGCCGCGCCGACTTCCAGGTGAAGGTGCGCGGCTTCCGCGTGGAGCCCGGTGAAATCGCCACCGTGCTGCGCGAGCACCCCGCCGTGCACGAGGCCCTGGTGGTAGCTCGCGAGGAGGTCCCCGGTGACAAGCGCCTGGTGGCCTACGTCGTCCCGTCCTCCGAGCCGGTGCCCGCCGAGTCCCTGCGCGCCTTCCTCCAGCAGCGACTGCCGGCCCACATGGTGCCCTCCGCCTTCGTCTCCCTGGAGGCCTTCCCGCTGACTCCCAACGGCAAGGTGGACCGCAAGGACCTGCCCGCACCGGAAGCCCCCTCCAGCCCGGAAGACGCCTACGTCGCCCCGCGCACTCCCACCGAGGAGCTCCTCGCCGCCCTCTGGGCGGAGGTACTCCGCGTGCCTCGCGTGGGCGTGAATGACCACTTCTTCGAGCTGGGCGGCCACTCGTTGCTGGCGACACGGCTGGTCTCCCGCATCCGCGCCGCCTTCCGCACGGAACTGCCCCTGCGCACCATCTTCGAGGCACCCACCCTGGAGGCCCTCGCACGCCGCATCGATGCGCAGGGGACGGCTGACTCCGCTCCGCCCCTCGTGCCGGTGTCGCGTACGGGCCGACTGCCCCTGTCCTTCGCCCAGCAGCGGCTGTGGCTCATCGACCAACTGGAGCCCGGCAGTCCCGCCTACAACATCCCCTCCGCCCTGCGCATCTCCGGGGCCCTTGATACCGAGGCGCTGCGCCAGAGCCTCGAAGCGCTGGTGCGCCGTCACGAAGCACTGCGCACCACCTTCCGCGATGAAGCAGGCGAACCCGTCCAGGTCATTTCTCCGCCCGAGCCTTTGCGGCTGGACGTCGTGAACCTGGGGAATCTGCCTGAAGGCGCACGCGAGGCAGAAGCCCGCCGGCTGGCTGCCGCCGAGGCGATGACGCCCTTCGACCTCGCAACGGGCCCGCTGCTGCGTGCCTCGCTGCTGGTGCTCGATGCACGGGAGCATGTGCTGCTGCTGACGGTGCACCACATCGTCTCCGACGGCTGGTCCACCGGTGTGTTGGTGCGCGAGCTGGTGTCCTTCTACAAGGCCTCCGCTTCCGGACAGTCGCCGCGGCTGGCGGCCCTTCCCCTCCAGTACGCGGACTTCGCCGCGTGGCAGCGCGCCTGGCTGCAGGGCGACGTCCTCCAGCGTCAGCTCGATTACTGGAAGCAGCAGCTCTCCGGCGCACCCGCGCTGCTGGAACTCCCCACCGACCGCCCCCGTCCCGCCGTGCAGTCCCAGCGCGGAACGACGCTGCCCGTCCACCTTCCCGAGTCCGTGGCCTCGGCCCTCTCCGCCCTCTGCCAGCGCGAAGGCGTCACGCCCTTCATGGCGTTGCTCGCCGTCTGGCAGGTGCTGCTCGCTCGCTACTCCGGCCAGGACGACGTCGTCGTCGGCACGCCCATCGCCGGCCGCACGCGCTCGGAAACCGAAGGCCTCCTCGGCTTCTTCGTCAATACGCTGGTGCTACGCACCCAGCTGCGGCCTCGCGCCACCTTCCGCGAGCTGCTGGCCCAGGTGCGCGCCACCACCCTGAGTGCCTACGAGCACCAGCACGTCCCCTTCGAGAAGCTGGTGGAGGAGCTGCAGCCGCAGCGCAGCCTCGGCCATTCGCCGCTCTTCCAGGTCATGCTCGTGCTGCAGAACGCACCGGGCACCGCCCTGTCTCTGCCGGGCCTGACCTTCCAGGCGCTGGAGCGCGAAGCCGAGGTCACGAAGTTCGACCTGACGTTGGCGCTGGCCCAGACGCCTCGCGGCCTCACTGGCACCCTGAGCTACCGCACAGACCTGTTCGACGCGTCCACCGTGGCTCGCATGGTGGAGCACCTGCGCACCCTGCTGGACGGCGCGCTCGCTTCACCCGACGCCCGTCTGGAGGCACTGCCCCTGGTCGACGCCGCGGAACGCCACCAGCTCCTCGTGGCGTGGAACGACACCGGCGCCGACGCCCCGCGGGAGGCCTCCATCCATGCGCTGTTCGAGGCCCAGGCCCGCTTGACTCCGGACGCGGTGGCCCTCGTCTTCGGCGAGGAGCAGCTCACCTACCGGCAGCTCGATGAGCGTGCCAACCAGCTCGCGCACCACCTGCGCGCCCTGCACGTCGGCCCCGAGGTGCTCGTGGGCCTGTGCGTGGAGCGCTCCGCGCAGCTGGTGGTGGGCATGCTCGCCATCCTCAAGGCCGGCGGCGCCTTCCTCTGCCTCGACCCGTCCCTCCCCTCCG
>NZ_JAAIYA010000065.1 GCF_010894405.1 Pyxidicoccus caerfyrddinensis | reverse complement strand
GGAAGCCGCGAGCGAGAGTCCAGAGCAACTCGAGGACGGAGATGTCGAAGGACAGGCGGGTGACGGCGAGCCAGACACCGAGGGGGTGGGAGTGGACGCAGGCGTCCATGCCGGTGAAGAAGTTGGAAACGGTGCGGTGGGGCACCTGGACGCCCTTGGGGCGGCCGGTGGAGCCGGAGGTGAAGAGGACGTAGGCGAGGTTGGCGGAGGTGGCCAGCGGGGCGGGCGCGTGCGTGGGCCTGGCGCGCAGCGCTTCGTCCGAGAGAGACACCACGGCGGCCCCTGGAGTCTCGGGGAGGAGGGGCAGCAGGGAAGGCTGGAGCAGGAGCACGGCGGGACGTGCGTCCTCCAGCATCCCCTGCAGGCGCTCACGGGGGTAGGACGGGTCCAGCGGGACGTAGGCGCCGCCGGCCTTGAGGATGGCGAAGAGGCCCACCACCAATTCGAGGGAGCGCTCCGCGCAGAGGCCGACGCGCACCTCGGGGCCGACGCCGAGCGAGCGCAGGTGGTGCGCCAGTTGGTTGGCGCGTGCATCCAGCTCCCGGTAGGTGAGCCAGGCGCCCTCGAAGCCAAGGGCGTGCGCGTCCGGCGTGCGCTGCGCCTGGGCCTCGAAGAGGTGGTGGATGCAGGCGTCGGTCGGGAAGTCCGCCGCCGTGTCATTCCACTCCACCAGCACCTGGTGGCGCTCAGCCTCGGACAGCAGGGAGACGTCTCCCACGCGAGAGGCGGAGGCCAGAGAGAGCAGGGCATTGCGCCAGTGTTCGAGGAGCCGCTGCATGGAAGCGGGCTCGAAGCGGGGCGAGTCGTAGACGGCCCGCAAGCGCAGGGCCTGCCCGGGGAGGACGAAGAGGGTGAGCGGGTAGTTGGTGCGCTCGTAGGCCTCGACATCCTTCAGCCGGAGCGACGAGGCCAAATCCGCCAGCGATTCATCGACGGGGTAGTTCTCGAAGACGAGCAGCGAGTCGAAGAGCGCGGCACCGCGAGGCAGCTGGCTGAAGGACTGGACCTGGACGAGTGGAGAGTGCTCGTACTGGCGCAGCTCGACCTGCTGGGCCTGGAGCGACTGGAGCCAGGGCAGCAGGGGGGAGGTCGCAGAGGACAGCTGGATGCGCGTGGGCAGGGTGTTGATGAAGAGGCCCACGAGGGTGTCGGAGCCCGGAAGCTCCGGAGGACGGCCCGCGACGGTGTTGCCGAAGACGACGTCCTGTTCGCCTGCGTAGTGGGAGAGGACGAGGCCCCAGGACGCCAGGGCGAGCGTGTGCAACGTGAGCTGGTGCTGGCGGGCGAAGGACTGCAGTGAGGCCGTGGCCTCGGCGGAGAGGTCTACGTCGAGGACGGGGTGTGTGGACGGCTGTCCCTGGGGCGCGACGGCATGGGTATCCGTGGGGAGCGGCGTGGGTGAAGTGACGCCCTCCAGGTAGGAACGCCAGAAGGCCTCGTCGGCGGAGGCGTCACGGTGCTGCAGCCAGGCGATGTAGTCGCGGAAGGGCGCCCTGGGCGCGGGCTGGGGCGAGGCGCCGGAGCGGAAGGCCTCGTAGAGAGAGAAGACCTCGCTGATGAGCAGGCCGAGGCTCCAGCCATCCACCAGCAGGTGATGGTGGCTCCAGAGGAATCGCACGGAATCATCCGCCAGGCGGATGGCCGTGAGTCGAACCAGGGGCGCACGGTGCAGGTCGAAGCCGCGCTGCTGGTCCTCGAGGAGGAGTTGCTCGAAGCGGCGGTGCTGCTCGGAGGCGGAAAGCTCACTCCAGTCGAGCTGCTCGAAGGGCAGCTCCACGTGGGAGTGGACCACCTGGAGCGGCGCATCGAGCCCCTCCCAGTGGAAGGAGGAGCGCAGGATGGTGTGGCGCTGGAGGCAGGCCTTCCAGACGCGCAGGAAGGCCGGCAGGTCCAGTGTGGAGGTGACCGTCCAGGACAGTTGCTGGAAGTACGCCGAGGACCCGGGAGACAGCAGGGCGTGGAAGAGAATGCCCTGCTGCGTGGGGGAGAGCGGGTAGACGTCCTCGATGTCGGGCCCTGCCTGCCGCAGCACGGTGTCGAGCGACGGCCGCGAGAGGGCTGCGAGCGGGAAGTCACCCGGGGAGAAGCGGCGAGCGTCTTCGGACGTGCGCAGGGAGATGAGCGCGCGCAGGTGGTGCAGGAAGCGCCCGGCCACCGACTCGATGGTGGCTGCATGGTGCAGGTTCGCGCTGTAGCCGAAGGAGAACCGCAGTCGGCCCTGGAAGACCGAGCCGTTGATCTCCAGTGCATGCAGCCGCGTGCCTGAAGGCGAGAGCATGGCGCCGGGGGACTCGGAAGCAGGGGAGAAGAGGCGGCTGGAGTCGGCCGTGGCGTCGAGCTGGCCGAGGTAGTTGAAGGCCACCTGCGGCATGGGCATGGCCTGGAGCCGCTGAGCGATATCGGTGGGGCCGAGCCACTTCAGCAGGCCGAAGCCGATGCCGTGGTGAGGCAGACGGCGCAGCGAGTCGCGCACGGAGCGCAGGCACTCGCCCGCCGAGCCACTCGGGGGCACGGGCAGCAGCACGGGCGTGAAGGACGTGAACCAGCCCACGGTGCGCGAGACATCCACGTCGTTGAACAGCTCCTCGCGGCCATGGCCCTCCAGACTGACAAGCACCCCGGACTGTCCCGTCCACTCGGACAGCGCGCGAGCCAGGGCGGTGAGCAGGACGTCGTTGATGTGGGCGCGCCAGGCGGAGGGCACTTCCTGAAGCAGCAGCTTCGTCTCCTCGGCGTCGAGGGCGATGGAGGCGGAGCGCTCGGAGGCATGCGTGTTGGGGCCGGAGGCGTCGGTGGGCAGCGGGGCCACCTGCGTGCGCGCTTCGTCCAACCAGAGAGGCGCTTCGGCCAGCAGGGCCTCGGAGTGGGCATGCGCCTGCAGGTGGCGCGCCCAGGACTGGAACGAGGTCGTCTTCGCCGGCAGCGATGCGTGCGGGCCCTGCTGGAGCTGCTGATAGGCGGACTCGAGGTCCTCCAGCAGCACACGCCAGGAGACGCCGTCGATGACGAGGTGATGGGCGACGAGGAGCAGACGCTGCTGCCCGCGACCGAGGTGGAAGAGGGCGGCGAGCAGCAACGGCGGCTGCGCGAGGGCGAAGCCGGCCTGGAAACGCGAGGCCTCGGCTTCGAGCGCGGCGGGCTGCTCTGAGGCAGGCGTGGCGGAGAGGTCCACCTGGAGCAGGTGGAAAGGCGCCTCATCGGGGCCGACGTTCTCCTGAGACCACGCGCCTTCGTCCTGTCGGAAGCGCAGGCGGAGGGCATCGTGGTGGGCCACGACGTGAGCGAGGGCCTTCTCCAGGCGAGAGGCGTCCAGCGGCTCGCGCGAGGCCAGGAGCACCGACTGATTGAAGTGATGGGCGTGCGCCGCATCATGCGCCAGCAGCTGGCGCTGAACGGGCGTGAGCGTCACCGGGCCGGTGACAGGGCCCTGCTCGCTGCGTGCCTCGGAGGAGGACTTCGCCACCAGGGCGAGCTGCGCCACCGTCTGGTGTTGGAAGAGCTGGCGCGTGGCGAGCACCAGGCCGGCCCGGCGCGCACGCGCGACGACCTGGAGGCTGATGATGGAGTCGCCACCCAGCTCGAAGAAGTTGTCGTGGATGCCCACCTGCTTCCGGCCGAGCACCTGCGCCCAGATGTCGCACAGCAGCTGCTCTGTGGCGTTGCGCGGAGCGACGTACTCGACGGTGGTCGCGGGCGCCGAGTCCGAAGCAGGCAGGGCCTTCCTGTCCACCTTGCCGCTGCTCGTCAGGGGCAGGGCTTCCAGTGCAACGAAGGCCGAGGGGACCATGTACTCGGGCAGCTTCTGCCGGAGGAAGTCGCGCACGTCCGCGGTGGAGGGTGACTGCTCACCCCTGGGCGGCACCACGTAGGCCACGAGGCGTGAGCCGTCACGCACGACCACCACGGCCTGTCGCACCTGGGGATGCTTCTCCAGGGTGGCCTCGATTTCACCCAACTCGATGCGCAGGCCGCGCACCTTCACCTGGAAGTCGAGGCGGCCGAGGTACTCGATGTTGCCGTCGGCCAGCCAGCGAGCCTTGTCACCGGTGCGGTAGAGGCGCGCGCCGGGCGTGTCGCTGAAGGGGTCCGGGATGAAGCGCTCCGCGGTGAGCTCGGGACGGGCGAGATAGCCACGGCCGACCTGGATGCCGCCGATGAAGAGCTCACCGGGCACGCCCGTGGGAACGGGCCGCAGGTGCGAGTCGAGGAGGCGAATGGAGGTGTTGGCGATGGGCCTGCCGATGGGGATGGAGTGTCGGCCGTCCTGGGGCAGGCAATGGAAAGCGGTGACTTCGACGGCGGCCTCGGTGGGGCCGTAGAGGTTGTGCAGCTGGGCGGACGGCAGCCGCTGCAGGCAGCGCTGCGCGAGCTCGTGGGAGAGCGCTTCGCCGCTGCACACGACACGTTGGAGGGAGGTGCAGCGCTCCAGGCCGGGCTGCTCCAGGAAGTGCTGGAGCATGGAGGGGACGAAGTGAGTGGTGGTGACGCGCTGCTCGGAGATGAGGCGAGCGAGGTAGTCGGGCTCCTGGTGGCCACCAGGGCGTGCGAGGACGAGACGAGCGCCGCAGATGAGGGGCCAGAAGAACTCCCAGACGGAGACGTCGAAGCTGTAGGGAGTCTTCTGAAGCACAACGTCTTGGGCAGACAGGGGCTGGGCGTGCTGAATCCAGAGGAGGCGATTGACGACGCCCCGGTGGGCATTCATGGCGCCCTTGGGGCGGCCTGTGGAGCCCGAGGTGAAGATGACGTAGGCGAGGCTGTCGGGAGTGGCCAGCGGCGAGGGCGCGTGCGTGGGCAGGCCCCGCAGCGCTTCGTCACCCAGGGACACCACGACGGCCCCCTGCATCTCCGGGAGGCGGGTGAGCAGGGCGGGCTGGGACAGAACCACGGCAGGACGTGAGTCCTCCAGCATCCACGCCAGGCGCTCGCGTGGATAGGACGGGTCGAGCGGGACGTAGGCGCCGCCGGCCTTGAGGATGGCGAAGAGGCTCACCACCAATTCGAGAGAGCGCTCCGCGCACAGGCCGACGCGCACCTCGGGGCCGACGCCGAGCGAGCGCAGGTGGTGTGCCAGCTGGTTGGCGCGTGCATCCAGCTCCCGGTAGGTGAGCCACTGGCCTTCGAAGCCAAGGGCAGGCGCGTCCGGCGTGCGCTGCACCTGCGCCTCGAAGAGGTGATGGATGCACGTGTCCACGGCCAGTGGCGCGCGGGTGTCGTTCCACTCGATGAGGACCCGCTGGTGCTCGGCCTCGGTGAGCAGGGGGAGGGAGGACAGGCGAGTGTCGGGGTGAGCGACGGCGGCCTCCAACAGCACCTGGAGGTGCTCCAGGAGGCGGGCCATGCTCTGCGCGTCGAACAAGTCAGTGCTGTAGTCGCAGAGGCAGGCCAGGCCCTCGGGCGTCTCGTTGATGAAGACAGAGAGGTCGAGCTTCGCGGCGCCGGTGTTGCCTTCCACGCTGCGGAAGGCGAGACCCGGCAGCTTCAGCTCCGAGGTGGGAGCGTTCTGAAGCGCGAGCTTCACCTGGAAGAGCGGAGCGTGGGCGAGGCTGCGCTCGGGGTTGAGCACGCGCACCAGCTCCTCGAAGGGGACGTCCTGGTGGGCGTAGGCGCCCAGCGTCGCTTTGCGCGTGCGGCGCAGCAGCTCGCGGAAGGTGGGGTCACCGGAGAGGTCCCCGCGCATGACGAGCTGGTTGACGAAGAAGCCGATGAGGCCCTCGGTGTCGGCGTGGGTGCGGCCGGCGATGTCGGTGCCAATGACGATGTCCGTCTGGCCGGAGTAGCGCGAGAGCAGGGACTGGAAGCCGGCCAGCAGGGCCATGAAGGAGGTGACGCCTTCACGCTGGCAGAGCGCACTGAGTGCCTGAGCCAACTCCTTGGGCATGAGCCGCGAGAGCGTGGCACCACGGTAGGACGGAGTGGCGGGGCGAGGCCTGTCGGTGGGCAGTTCCAGCACCTGGGGCGCACCTGCGAGGTGCTGGCGCCAGTAGGAGAACTGCGCTTCGAGCGTCTCGCCCTGCAGCCACTGGCGCTGCCAGGCGGCGAAGTCGGCGTACTGCACGGGCAGCTCGGGCAGCGGCGAAGGCTGGCCCTGCGAGAAGGCCTCGTAGAGCGCCGCGACCTCGCGCACCAGCACGCCCATGGACCAACCATCGGAGACGATGTGGTGCAGGTTGAGCAGCAGCATGTGCTGCTGCGCATCGAGCTTCAGCAGCAGCGCGCGAAGCAGGGGGCCTTGCGCGAGCGAGAAGGGCTTGCGGCACTCGGCCTCGATGAGCCGGCGCGCCTCGGCCTCGCGCTCGTCGGCGGGCAGGGCACTGAGGTCCACGCGCTCCAAGGGCAGCGGCGCGGGCGGGGCGATGACCTGGAGGGGCTGGCCGGCTTCCTCGGGGAAGGAGGTGCGTAGCACCTCGTGACGGCGGACCAACTCCGACAGGCTGCGCTCCAGGGCGGCGGTGTCCAACGTGCCTTCCAGGCGCAGCGGCGCGGGCATGTTGTACAGCGTGCTGTCGGGGATGAGCTGGTCGAGGAACCACAGCCGCTGCTGAGCGAAGGACAGTGGAGGCGCGCCTGTCCGTTCGACGGGCCGCAGCGGCGGCAGTGCGAGCGCGCGTGCCGAGCCGGTGGCGACATCCACGGCCTTCGCGAGGGCTTCGAGGGTGGGCGCCTCGAAGAGGGTGTGCAGGGACAACTCCACGCCGAAGACGGCGCGGATGCGAGAGACGATCTGGGTGGCCAGCAGTGAGTGGCCGCCCAGGTTGAAGAAGTTGTCGTGGACGCCCACGCGCTCGACGCGCAGCACTTCGCTCCAGAGGGCGGCGAGTCGCTGCTCCGTCTCGTTTCGAGGCGCGAGGTACTCGATGCCGGCCGTGAACACTCCGTCCGGAGCAGGCAGCGCCTTCCTGTCGAGCTTGCCGTTGAAGGTGAGAGGGAGGGCCTCCAGGGGGACGAAGGCCGAGGGGAGCATGTACTCGGGCAGCTTCGTCTTGAGGAAGTCACGCAGCTCGGGGGCGGAGGGCGACAGGGCTCCCGGAGGAGGCACGGCGTAGGCCACCAGGCGCTTGTCGCCCGGAG
>NZ_JAAIYA010000064.1 GCF_010894405.1 Pyxidicoccus caerfyrddinensis | reverse complement strand
ACAGGCAAGGAGTGCGCGCGCAGGCAGGTGGCGGGGGGCCGCGCACCCCTCGAGGGCCACGGCCCGCCTGCGTCCGAGGGGGCGCACAGAGCGGCTACCGGACGCCGAGGTGAAAGTGGCCGCCCATTCCGCCTATACGTACTGCGGTGCCTGACGGGTATGTCTACATCCCGCAGGGGTGCTTCCTCCTGGGGGGCACCGAGCCGGAGGAAGTGAGGCAATTCACCTACAGGCCGCCGATTCACCAGTCCTGCCTCAACGAGGGGTATCTGATTGGCAGGCACGAGGTGACGTTCGGCGACTGGCTGACCTATCTGGAGGACCTGCCCCCGGACGCGCCCGCGAGGCGGATTCTCGAGCAGCCACGCTTCGGCGACGGTGGGGCGGTCACGCTCCGGAAGCATCCCACCGCGGGGTGGACCTTCACCTTCTATCGTTCGCGCGATGAGTTCCGCTCGGCGAAGGAGGGCGACGATTTCGTCTACACGGCACGGACCCGGAGGAACACCGCCGACTGGAGGCGGTTCCCGCTGTCCGGGGTCTCCGCCATGGACCTGGAGCACTACTTCTACTGGCTCGACCGGACGAAGCGTCTGCCGGGAGCGCGCCTGTGCGCCCAACACGAATGGGAGTATGCGGCCCGAGGCGCGGATGGGCGCAGATACCCCCATGGCGACAAGCTGGAGCCCGACGACGCCAATATCGACGCGACCTACGGCCGGCTGCCCACGGCCTACGGGCCCGACATGGTCGGCTCCCACCCGGTCTCGGTGAGCCCCTTCGGCCTGGAGGACATGGCCGGCAACGCCTACGAGATCACACGGTCCGTGACACTGGACTTCGGGCGCGTCGTCTACCGGGGAGGCGCCTGGTACTACGACGCCTTCCTCGCGGCCAGCGCGGACCTCTCACCGGGCGACCCGACGGCACGCGATGTCAAGATTGGCGTGCGCGTCTGTGCTTCATTTTCTCCGCAGTAGATGACTGTCTTTGGAGCGGTGTCGCCCCGGGAGGACTCCCCGGGGCCGGGAAGTTTCAGGGCGCTTCGCTTTTCCCGTGCCTGGGCTCCCTTGGCTCGTGCCTGCGTAAATACGGGATTTTCCTCGTGTCCTCCGAGCGCAGCGGATTTCTCCGCATCATTCTTCTTCGAGGTGGCTCCTCCCAGGGAAGCACAACGCGGCTTTTCCCAGATGGAAGGCAAGGGGTCGACAATGCACACCAAGACAACCGTCATCGCGCTGCTGGCGATGACCCTGCTGGCGGCCGGATGCGGCGGGGGCGATGTCTCCGCGGATGAGCAGTCCACGCTCGAGACCCGGGAGGATGCTGCCCGGGCGTATTCGTTTGAGCGCGTGTATTACGACGGACCGGACTTCGACTACGCGGGCGCCGTAGGCATCACGTACTACAACTGCAGCGGACCTACGCTCACCTACGGCACCGTTACTGCCTGGTCGAGAGATGAAGGGCACAATGCCTGCAGTTACAGCCCGTATGAATGCCCGGACGGCAGCCCCTGGTGTTAGGCATTCCAGTTCCTGAGCGCGCTCGAAGAGCGTCGTAAGGTCTGAGCCATGTGCGGTTGCTCGGGAGTTCCAGGCGCCATCTGCGAGGGCAGGGAACTCTCGTGCTCTTCGCAATGGAAGTCGAAGCCGGGAACCTGCCCGGCGGAGTCGAGGGCAAGGTGGGCGCGCAGGAGGAGTTCCAGCGGCGCGGGCCGCAGGGCGAGCGCCTGCGCCCAGTGTCTCGCGCTGTTATACGTAAAGCCTCGGCACACTCGATGCGCCGACTCGACTACACCCTTGAGCCCGGGGGGATGGCTCCATGAACCCAGGAGCCATCCCCACCCGGTGAGCCCGCCCGCTACGGGTCGACGGTGAAGGGAACGACGACCAGGTTGTTCTCTTCGTTCGTCTCGGGGAGCGATCCGTTCCTGTCCACCGACAGGATGAGGTTGTAGCCACCGGGCGTCAGAGTCGCCGGCAGCGTGACGGTCCTGGTGAGGGAATAGCTCGCCCCTGGCGCCACCACCGTCGAGCGCGACGCGTTCGTGAGCGACGTATCCCCCGTGCAGCAGGTCGCGTCCTTGGAGAGATAGACGTAATCCGCCCAGCTCGGATGCGCATCGACGTCCACCGAGCCATTGCTCACGCTCCAGGTCAGGCTGATGGAGGACCCCGCCCGTGCCGAGGCCGGAGCCGACAGCCCCCCTGGGACGAGGTCCGCGGCGCGGAGGCTGATGGGCAGCGCGGTCCAGGTGTTGTTCGTCTCATTCGGCTCGTGGAGCACACCGTTGCGGTCCACCCGAAGGAGCAGGAAGTAATTCCCGGCGGGAACGTTCGGCAGGGCCACGGACTTCGTGACGGTGTAGCTCTCGCCCGGTGCCAGCGCGCTCGTGCGAACCCCGATCGTCACCGACGTGTCCCCGCTGTCGTATGTCTCGTCCGTGGAGAGGTAGACGTAGTCATACCAGTCCGGATGCGCGACCTCCGTGCCCGCGTTGGTGACCGTCCACGTGAAGGACACGGGCTCCCGGGCCTCGGCCGCCGAGGGTCCACTGAACGCGGTGACCGCCAGGTCAGGGTTCGTCACGGTGATAGGCAGCGCGGTCCAGGTGTTGTTCGTCTCGTCCGACTCGTAGAGTTCACCGTGATTGTCGACTCGGAGGAGCAGGAAGTAGTTCCCGGCGGGAACGTTCGGCACGGCCACGGTATTCGTAACGGTATAGCTCGCCCCAGGCGCCAACACGCCCGAGCTCAGCGGGTACGTCACCGGAACGTCTCCCCCACCGAACGTCGCGTCCGTGGAGAGGTAGACGTAGTCTTGCCAGGGGGAGTATGCGCTGGCCGTACCCGCATTGGTGACCGTCCAGCTGATGGGCACCCGCTGCTGGACCGCGGCCACCGACGGCCCACTGAACGAGGTGATGGCCAGGTCGGGGTTCGTCACGGTGATGGGCAGCGCGGTCCACCCGTTGTTCCCATCGTCCTTCTCCACCAGCACGGCAGTGCTGTCGACGCGCAGGAGCAGGAAGTAGTCACCCGCTGGCACGCCCGGCAAGGTCAAAGACTTCGTGACGGTATAGCTGGCACCCGGCGCGAGCAGCGTACTCCGATCCTCGTTCAGCATCAGCCTGTCGGTGCTGCTGGGGTACGTGTCACGCGACAGGTAGATGGCGTCGCGCCACGTCGGCGTGGCCCCCACCGAGCCCTGATTCGTGACGGTCCAGGATAAGGAGACCGTCTGCCGTGTCGCCGCCGCGGCAGGCCCGATGAAGGCTGTAGGCGTCAGGTCCGCGGCCACAAGGGAAACCGGAGTCCGCACACAGACCACTCGCCGATACGCCGTCTTCGCGTCATACCCGAAGCCAGCGCTACCCAAGTGGATGCTCAGACCGGCGATGCCAGCCGTGGTGTCGGTGGACGCGCTCCAGAAGTAGTCGTTCGTGTCGAAGGCGAAGTACTTCACCGCCCAGGCGCTGCCGCTCACGCTCCGGAGCTCTGCCGAGGTGGGCAGGCGCCAGTCGCTGAATCCGCCCTCCACCAGCGAATGGCAGTAGTTCTCCAGCGAAGCATCCGAGATGCCCGGAACGAATCCACCGGTGTAGTCATTCGCGCGTGCTCCATCGTCCACGTCCGGCGACGCGTTGCCCGCCAGCTCGGAGCCCCACACGGCGGCGTGCCACGTCTTCACGGGCACCGAGGCCCGGCTCCACACGAGTCCTGCAGCACGCGTATCCATGCAGCCTCCGCTTCCCGTCACGAAGAGCTGCTCGCCGTCGGCGGGCACCCGACAGGCATGCTCGATGGGTGGAGGCGCGCTCCGCACGCAGACGACACGGTAGGAGCCGGTCGCCTTGTTGCCATAGTCTGTGGCGCCCGACGAGAGCGAGAGCAGCACGGCCGCAGTGTCCCAGGTCTGTGTGGTCCAGGCGTATTCCGAGACGGCGTGAGGGAAGTAGGCCCCGGCCCTGGAGGCGCTCGTCACCCTGGCCAGTTCCTCCTTGGAGGGCAATCGCCAGTCGTTGAAACCACCCTGGCTCAGCTCATGACAATAGGCCGCGGCAGAGGTGTCCGGCCCCTGCGAAACGGGGTATCCGCCCGGGTATTCATTGAGTCGGCCGTAGTCGTGTGCATCCGGGGGGGCGCTGCCTGGAACGGACGAGTCCCAGATGGCGTCGTGCCAGTTGCTGTAGGCCGGGAGGACGGCGAAGACCAGCCCGCTGGCGATGTCTTCGCAGCCACCATTGGCCGTCCGCATCAGCGGAGTGTCCGTGCCATACACCGGCCGGCAGCCATGGCTCGCCTCGGGGTCCGGCTCCGTGCTGGCCGGCAGGTCGATGACGATCTCCGCGTTCATCAGCGGCAACTCCAACCTGCCCGTCCCTCGCTCCACCAGCGGCGCGGTGGGGACCGAGGCCCCGGACGCATAGACCTTCACGTCCCGGTTCGTCAGCACGTACGTGCGCGACTGCGGCGACATGCCCGGCGAAGCGTGCAGGTTCAGGGTCACGCCTGACAGCCGCAGCGCGCGCAGCGAGACAGAGTAACCATCGTAGTGGCTCGGCTTCAGGCGGAACGACTGGAGATCCGTGAGGCCGTCATGGTTCAACGCCGTGGTGATGGGAACGGTGACATTCGTCCAGCCCGCACCGGTCAGCGGCACCCAGTGATAGCCCAGTTTGTGGACGTTGCCCTCCGCGTCAATGCCCTCCACGTCCACGCGGATGCGCCCGTGGATGTACGCGGTCACGGAGGCCTCCAGCGCGAACTGGACGCTCTCCACCGAGCGCCGCACAGGCTGGCCGGAGCCCTCGGTCACTGTCACCTGGGCGGTGGTCTCTCCCACCAGTCCGGACGCGTTGATGATGCGCGCCGTCACCGTGTAGGTGCCGGCCGCCTCGAACGTGTGCGTCCACGCGTGGGTGGACGGCTCGGACACGCCATAGGCGCGGCCCTCTACACGGCCATCGCCCCAGTCGAGCTGCACGGCGTAGGTTCCATCGACGTTGCCGCTTGGGTTCGGGTCCTGCACCGTGGGCACCAGCGTCACCGTGGCCTCCGAGGTACTCGCTGTCATGCTGAGCGACGCTGCGGCGCAGATGGCGGCCCCACCTACCCAACCGTCGGGACAGTCGGGCTCGGTCTCCCCCTGGAGGGGCGCCGCGAGCAGCAGATACTCCCCCGGATAGGCTTTGCGGAGCATGTCCACGCCGAACTCGCCCACACAGCCCTTCAGCACGGATTCCGGGTCCGGGATGTTGGCGAGGTACGCCGCCTTCTCCGGCTCCGTCCAGTAGCGCGAGGAGATGGCGTTCCATCGGGCCTGGAGGTTCGGGATGCCCGCGAACACGCGTTGGATGGCGAGCGTGGTGAGCCCGCGCAGGTAGCGGGCCTCCGGGACGTTGTCACTCTCGTGGTAGGCGGGGCTCAGCGGGTAGCCCGGCGGGAACTCATCTGGCTTCGAGAAGGGGGCTCCCGTGAGGATGACCTCCCGGTGCGGACAGGTGCCGACGAAGCTGACATAGTCCACGAAGTTCCCCGGCTGCCGCCGGATGAGCGCGTCCGGGCCTGCCGCGATGGCATTGGCGAGCCCCACACCAAGCTGATTGAAGCGCCATGCGCCCCCGTCTGGCCGCTCGACCACTGGGCCGGAGCTGACGCACGCAGGGATGTAGTCGCAATAGCAGCCCGGGTCTCCCTCGTAGCGGTTGGCAGCGAGGCAATCGCCGTAGGACTTCGCGAAGGGGCGGGTCAAATTGCCCTCGCAGTTGATAGGCGCTCTCGTGTTGAAGGCGGTGTGACAGCTCGTGTCCGTGGCTGGATCGTACTTGCAGCACTTGAGCGTCGGTTCGCCCAGGCACAATTTGTCGACGGGAATACCGATGTCGAAGTCGATGATGTCGCCTACCTGCCAGGATATCAGCAGGCAGATGCCCTTCCAGGTCATGTCCTTCGCGGTGCAGCCAGTCTTGTTGAAGCCCTCTCCCGCGCACCGGTTGTAGTCTTTGACGTAGTCCCTCAGGTCCTGCACCTTGTCTATCCAGCTGAGAATGTCCGACGGCCCTGGCGTTCCACTCAGCTCCGCGCGCACATGGGTGTACGTGAGCCGCGAACTGGGGGTGTCACGTGTGCGCAAGGCGGACTCAGGGGCGTCGGGAGCGGGGGCGTCCGTCGTCGGCAGACAACCGGACGCGAAGAGGAGGAATGCGAGGAGGAAGCTCGTCCGGCGGAGCCGTTGTCTGGGAATGGCCATGGTTGTCCTTGAGTCCTTACTTCGCGGCTCCTGTCAGACACAAGGCGGGGGGAGGCGGAAAACACCTCGGGCCCCACCGGATGGCAACTGCCACCCAGATGAGGCCCGAGGTCGACCTCCTGTCAACGGGTCAGGGCCCCGCTACGGGTCGACGGTGAAGGGAACGACGACCTGGTTGTTCTCCTCATTCGTCTCGGCGAGCACGGAGGTAAGCCCCAGGAAAACCGGGCCCGGCCGCCGTGCCTCGCTGGCTACGTGGAGCTGAACGGCGCCTGCTGGGTCCTCGCCGCCAATGCTCCACCTTGTTGGCGTGTGCCCAAAGGAGGCTGCACTGGAAGGAGCTATCTCTGCCCTGGCCTATGAACGTACCTTGCTCTCCACGGAGCACCACAACTGGCTGGATATGCGTGGACACCGGCCTGAGCAACGACAGGAGCAAGCCCCGCCTGCCAACTCCCCCGCCGCCTGGTGCAATGGCGCTCCAGGCATCGGAATGCCACGGTTTCGGATACCCTCGGACTTCCGACGGTGATGTGCAACTACGGCCAGCCGGAGCAGGAGAAGTGGTTCCGCGAGGCGTGGGCGAAGACGGGCAAGAAGCTCGACATGGGCAAGTCGAGCGTGCGCATCAAGAAGCTCGGGGACGTCGCGCTCGACGTGATTGGCGAGGCCATCCGCCGTTCGCCCGCGAAGGCGTACATCCAGCACTACGAGTCCGTCATCCGGCCGCCGGAGAAGAAGAAGGCGCCGGGCGCCGAGAAGAGCAAGCCGGCGGCGATGAGGCCCCTGCTGGCGCTGCGGAGGTGCAGAGCAAGCAGCGCGTTGCGCGGTTGGACTGGGCGACGCTACTGAAGCGCAGTTTCGACTTCGACGTCTTCACCTGTCCTGGCTGCGGCGGGCGCCGG
>NZ_JAAIYA010000063.1 GCF_010894405.1 Pyxidicoccus caerfyrddinensis | reverse complement strand
CGAAGCTGCTGCTCCAGGAAGTGCCCTCCGCCTGGCGCGCCCACATCAACGACGTCCTGCTCACCGCCCTGGCTCGCGCTCTCGCTGAGTGGACGGGCCAGTCCCACGTCCTCGTTCACCTGGAAGGTCACGGCCGCGAGGAGCTCTTCGACGGCGTCGACCTCTCCCGCACCGTCGGCTGGTTCACCTCCTTCACTCCCGTGCTGCTCCCCGTGCCTACGAGCGGCTCGGCGGGTGAGTGCCTGCGCTCCGTGCGCGACTCGCTGCGCCGCCTGCCCCACCACGGCATCGGCTTCGGTCTGCTGAAGTGGCTCGGCCCCACGGACATCGCCCAGCGGCTCCAGTCCTTCCCCGTGCCTCAGGTGGCCTTCAACTACCTCGGCCAGCTCGACGCCTCGGCTTCCTCCAGTCGCCTCTTCTCCCTGAGCCACGAGCCCGTGGGCGCCCGGACCGCACCTTCCGGTGCACGTCCGCACGTGCTGGAGATCAACGGCTCCGTGCTCGGCGGACAGCTCCAGCTCTCCTTCGGCTACAGCACCCACCTGCACCATGCGGCCACCATCGAGTCGGTGGCCGGGCGCTTCCTCCACCACCTGCGCGCCCTCATCTCCACGCGCGCCTCGGAGGATGCCCGCCGCTTCTCCCCGGGTGACTTCCCGCTCGCGGCCCTCTCCCAGCCGTCGCTCGATTCGCTGCTGCAACAGACCGGGCCTGACGTCGAGGACATCTACCCACTCTCCCCCACGCAGCAGGGCATGTTGTTCCACGCCCTCCTGTCTCCGGAGTCCACCGTCTATTTCATGCAGCACTCCTGGGCCATCCACTCCGCCCTGGACGCCGCTGCCCTCCATCAGGCCTGGCAGTCCACCTCCGAGCGCATTCCCATCCTGCGCACCTCCTTCCACTGGCAGGGCCTCAACGCGCCCCTCCAGGTGGTCCACACGCGTCTGCCCTGCGCCTTCGAGGTGCTCGACTGGCGCTCCCTCCCTGCCTCCGAGCAGCACGAGCGCTACCAGCACTTCCTCCTCGAGGAGAGGCAGCGCGGCTTCGAGCTGCGCCGCGCGCCCCTGATGCGCATGGTGGCCTTCCGCCTCCAGCAGGATGTCTGGCGGATCCACTGGAGCCACTCCCACCTGCTGCTGGACGGCTGGAGCCTCGGCCTGGTGCTCCAGGAGTTCTTCTCCCTCTACGACGCCTGCCTCTCCGCACGCTCCGCGCCTCCCGCCACGCGGCCGCCCTTCCGCGACTACATCGCCTGGCTGCGCCAGCGTGACGACTCCGCCGACGCGGCCTTCTGGCGCGACTCCCTCTCCGACTTCTCTTCTCCCACGACGCTGCCGGGCGACACCCATGCCTCGCCCCCGCAGGGGCAGGCCCCGTCGCACCCCATCCACGAGCTGCTCCTGTCCGCCGAGGCCGCCGCGTCGCTGCGGGATGTCTCACGCGAGCATCAGCTCACCTTGAACACCCTGGCCCTCGCGGCGTGGGCCCTCGTCCTCTCGCGCTACTCCGGTGAGCAGGACGTCGTCTTCGGCTCCACCTTCGCCGGCCGTCCTCCCGAGCTGCCCGGCTCCGGCGCGATGGTGGGCATCTTCATCAACTCGCTGCCCACCCGCGTCCGCGTCCCCTCGGGCGGCTCCGCCCTGTTGCCGTGGCTACAGTCGCTCCAGGCCCAGCAGCTCGAGCTGCGCCAGTACGAGCACTCTCCGCTCGTCCAGGTCCAGTCCTTCAGCCAGCTGCCTCGCGGCGCCACACTCTTCGAGTCCCTGCTCGTCGTCGAGAACTACCCCATCGACGCGTCGCTGCGTCAGCGCAGCTCCTTCCTGGACGTGCGCGAGGCCATCGCCGCCGAGCGCTCCAACTACCCGCTCGCGCTCGCCGTCATCCCCGGCACCTCGTCGGTGCGGCTGCTGCTCTCACACGACGAGCCCCGCTTCCCCGCGCCCGCCATGCGGCGGCTGCTCGCGCACTGGCGCACCGTCCTGGAGTGCCTCGTCGCCCGGCCCGAGGCGCGCCTGGACGACGTCTCGCTGCTCTCCGATTCCGAGCGCCGCCTGGTGCTGGACGAGTGGAGCCACACGCCGGGCAGCGTCCCCGCTCAGCCCGTCCACCGTGTCATCGAGGCCCACGCGCGCCTCACGCCGGGCGCCCCGGCCGTCTGCTTCGGCGACGAGACGCTCACCTACGACGAGCTCAACGCCCGCGCCAACCAGCTCGCCCGACACCTGCGCCGGCTTGGCGTCGGCCCCGAGGTCCTCGTGGCGGTGTGCCTCGAGCGCTCCGTCGAGCTCGTCGTCTCCATGCTGGCCATCCTCAAGGCCGGCGGCGCGTGGCTCTCCCTCGACCCGTCTCTTCCCTCCGAGCGCCTGGACTTCATCGCCACCAACGCCCTGGCGCCCGTGCTGCTCACGCATTCGTCGCTGGAGCACCTGCTCGACCGCCGGGGCTATGTGTTCCTCGTCGACGAGCACGCGGAGCGCGTCGAGCGCGAGTCCACCGACGACCTCGACTCCGAGGCGCACGCCAGCAACCTGGCCTACGTCATCTACACCTCCGGCTCCACTGGCCGCCCCAAGGGCACCCAGCTCACCCACGGAGGCCTGGCCAACACCGCGCGTGCGGCGGCCCTCGCTCACGGCTGCCCGCCCGGCAGCCGCGTGCTCCAGTTCGCCAGCACCAGCTTCGACGCCTCCGTCTGGGAAGTGTTCTCCACCCTCGTCGGGGGTGTCTGCCTGGTGCTGGCCCCGCAGCAGCAACTGCTCCCGGGCGAGCCCCTGCGCTCGCTACTGCTGGAGCAAGCCATCACGGCCGCGACGCTCACCCCGTCCGTGCTCGCCCAGCTCGAGCCCGAAGGGCTGCCCGGGCTGCGGACCCTCATCACCGCCGGCGAGGCCTGCTCGCCCGAGCTCGCGCGGCGCTGGAGCCAGGGACGCACGCTGCTCAACGCCTACGGCCCCACGGAAGTCACCATCTGCGCCACCATCAGCGGCCCGGTGGACCCGCTGCGGCTGAGCATCGGCCGCGCCCTGCCCAACGCCCAGGTCTACGTGCTCGACGAGCACCTGCGGCCCGTGGCCGTGGGTGTGACAGGCGAGCTGTACGTCGGCGGCGCGGGCCTGGCCCGCGGCTATCTCGGCCTGCCCGCCCTCACCGCTGAGCGCTTCGTTCCCCACCCCTTCGCCACACACCCGGGTGAGCGCCTCTACCGCACCGGTGACAAGGTGCGCTGGCTGCCCCACGGCGAGCTGGAGTTCCTCGGCCGTCTGGACGAGCAACTGAAGCTGCGCGGCTTCCGAATCGAACCGGGCGAAGTGGAGATGGTGCTGCGCGAGCAGCCCTTCGTGCGCGAAGCCCTCGTGATGCTGCGCGAGGACGTGCCCGGCGACAGGCGACTCGTGGCGTACGTGCTGTCCCAGCCCGACACCCAGGTGGAGCCCCAGTCGCTGCGCACCGCCCTGCTGTCCCGGCTGCCCGAGTACATGGTGCCCTCGGCCTTCGTCGCCCTGGAGGCCCTGCCCCTCACGTCCAGCGGCAAGGTGGACAAGAAGGCCCTGCCGGCCCCGTCCGGTTCCGCCGCGGCCTCGGCGTCCGAATACACCGCGCCTCGCACCGACACCGAGCAGCGCCTGGCCTCCATCTGGCGCGAGGTGCTCCACGTCGAGCAGGTTGGCCTCTTCGACGAGTTCATGTCCCTGGGCGGCCACTCGCTGCTGGCCACCCAGGTCGTCTCCCGCATCCGCGCCTCCTTCGTCGTGGAGTTGCCCCTCCGCACCCTCTTCGAGGCCACCACGCTCGAAGCGCTCTCCCGGGCCATCGACGACGCCATCCGCTCCACTCCGGCGCCCGCCCTGCCGGCGCTGCGGCCCGTCCCGCGCGAGCAGCCCCTGCCGCTGTCCTTCGCCCAGCAGCGGCTGTGGTTCCTCGACGAGCTGGAGCCTGGCAACCCGCTCTACAACATGCGCGCGGCGGTGCGCCTCCGAGGCGTGCTGGATGTCTCCGCCCTGGAGCGCACCTTCGCCGAGCTCGTGCGCCGGCACGAGTCGCTGCGCACCACTCTCCACGCCGAGCAGGGACAGGCTTCGCAGCGCATCCACCCCGAAGGCCACGTGGCCCTGACGCGGGTGGACCTGGGCACGCTTCCTGCCGAGCAGCGTGAAGCCGAGGCACTGCGCGTCGCCTACGCGGAGTCCCTGCACCCCTTCGAGCTGACACGCGGCCCGCTGCTGCGCACCACCCTGCTGCGGCTGTCGGACTCCGAGCACGTGCTGGTGCTGGTGCTCCACCACATCGTCTCCGATGGCTGGTCCATGGGCGTGCTGGTGCGCGAGGTGGCCGCCCTCTACGCCGCATTCGCCCAGGGGCTTCCCTCGCCTCTGCCTGAACTGCCCGTCCAGTACGCCGACTACGCCATCTGGCAGCGGCAGTGGTTGCAAGGCGAGGAGCTGGAGCGCCAGCTGTCCTGGTGGAAGCAGCAGCTCTCCGGGGCTCCCGCCCACCTGGAGCTGCCCACCGACTCGCCGCGTCCAGCCGTGCGAGACCACCGTGGCGCCAGCGTCCCGGTGCAGGTGTCCGCGTCCAAGTGGGAGGCGCTCAAGGCCCTGGCCCAGCGTGAGGACGTCACGCCCTTCATGCTCCTGCTGGCCGCCTTCCAGGTGGTCCTGCACCGCCACTCAGGTGAGGAGGACATCAGCGTCGGCTCCCCCATTGCCGGCCGCCGTCATGCCGAGCTCGAAGGCATCATCGGCTTCTTCGTCAACACGCTGGTGCTGCGCACCCGGCTGGAGGGCAACCCGTCCTTCCGCGAGGTACTGCACCGCGTGCGCGAGACCACGCTGGGCGCCTTCGCGCACCAGGATGTCCCCTTCGAGAAGCTGGTGGAGCAGCTCCGGCCCGTGCGCGACCTCGGCCGCAGCCCCCTCTTCCAGGTCATGCTGGTGCTTCAGGCCGATCCGCTGCCCGGCCACTCCCTGCCCGGGCTGACGTTGGACTCGATGGAGCTGGAGAGCCGCACCTCCCGGTTCGACCTCCACCTCGCCTTCTCCGAGTCCGCACAGGGACTGGTCGGCTCGCTGGAATACCCCACCGACCTCTTCGAGACCGCCACCATGGTGCGTCTCGTGGGTCACCTGCACCAGTTGCTGGAGGGTGTCCTCGCCCGGCCCGAGCAGCGCATCGCCGAGCTGCCCCTGCTCACCGAGGCCGAGCGGCAGCAGGTGCTCGTCGAGTGGAACGACACCCGCGCGCCCCTGGCCGTGGACACCTGCATCCACCACCTCTTCGAGGCCCAGGTGCGGCGCACGCCGGACGCGCCTGCCTTTGGCTTCGAAGGCCAGTGGCTCACCTACCGCGAGCTGGATGCTCAAGCCAACCAACTGGCGCACCACCTGCGCTCGCTCGGCGTCGGTCCCGAGGTGCGCGTCGGCTTGTGTGCGGAGCGCTCTCTCGAATTGGTCGTCGGCCTCTTCGCCATCCTCAAGGCCGGTGGCGCCTACGTCCCGCTCGACCCGTCCTACCCCCGCGAGCGTCTGGCGTGGATGCTGGAGGACGCACGTCCCGCCGTGCTCCTCGCTCAGCCTTCGCTGCTGTCTCGCCTCCCGGAGACGCAGGGGGCCGCCGTGGTGTCCCTGGCCGACGAAGCGCTGCTCGGCCTGCCCACGCACGCGCCCGTCTCGCTGGCCACCCCCGACAGCCTCGCCTACGTCATCTTCACCTCGGGCTCCACTGGCCGCCCCAAGGGCGCCATGAATGCTCACCGCGCCGTCGTCAACCGCCTGCTCTGGATGCAGCAGGCCTATGGCCTGACGTCCGCCGACTCGGTGCTGCAGAAGACTCCCTACAGCTTCGACGTCTCCGTCTGGGAGTTCTTCTGGCCCCTCATGACGGGCGCACGCCTCGTCGTCGCTCGCCCCGGTGGCCACCAGGAGCCCGACTACCTCGCTCGCCTCATCTCCGAGCAGCACATCACCACGCTGCACTTCGTCCCCTCCATGCTCCAGGTGTTCCTGGAGGAGCCGGGCCTGGAGCGCTGCACCTCTCTGCAACGCGTGGTGTGCAGCGGCGAGGCCTTGCCGCTGGAGCTGGCTCAGCGCTGCCTGCATCGGCTGCCGTCCGCCCGACTGCACAACCTCTACGGCCCCACCGAGGCCGCCGTCGACGTCACCGCCTACGCGTGCATGCTCGACGAGCCGCACCGCTCCATTCCCATCGGCAGGCCCATCGCCAACACCTCCATTCGCCTCCTCGACTCGCACCTGCGGCCCGTACCCACGGGCGTGCCAGGCGAGCTCTTCATCGGCGGCATCCAGGTCGGCCGCGGCTACCTCGCCCGCCCCGAGCTCACCGCGGAGCGCTTCATCCCGGACCCCTTCAGCGACACACCGGGCGCGCGCCTCTACCGCACCGGTGACAAGGCCCGCTGGCTGGCCGACGGCAACATCGAGTACCTCGGCCGCCTCGACTTCCAGGTGAAGGTGCGCGGCCTGCGCATCGAGCTGGGCGAAATCGAAGCCACCCTGGAGAAGCACCCCCAGGTGCGACAGGCCGTGGTCGTCGTGCGCGAGGCCTCCCCGGGCGACAAGCGCCTCGTGGCCTACGTCGTACCGCCCGCGGGTGAGCAGCCCGCCGACTCCAGCGCCCTGCGTGACTTCCTCAAGCAGCAACTGCCCGAGTACATGGTCCCGTCGGCCTTCGTCGCCCTGGAGACCCTGCCCCTCAACTCCAGCGGCAAGCTCGACAGGAAGGCCCTGCCCGCACTGGACCTCTCCCGCTCCGAGCTGGGGCCCGCCTACGTCGCGCCTCGCAACGACGTGGAGCAGCGCCTGTGTGACATCTGGGCGCTCGTCCTGGGCCTGAAGCAGGTCGGCATCCACGACAACTTCTTCGAGCTGGGTGGTGACTCCATCATCAGCCTCCAGGTCGTCGCGCGTGCGCGCCAGGCCGGCCTGGTGCTCGCCACCCGCCAGCTCTTCCAGCACCAGACGGTGGCGCAGCTCGCCCTGGTGGCGAAGTCCTCCTCCGAGGCACGTAGCGAGCAGGGCCCCGTCACCGGCCCGGTGGTGCTCACCCCTGCCCAGCACCACCTGCTGGCGCACGATGCGGCGCACGCCCACCACTTCAACCAGGCCGTGCTCCTGGCCTCCCGCGAGCCGCTGAACGCTTCTCGCCTGGAGACGGCGCTCGCTCGCGTCGTGGCCCACCACGATGCCCTCCGCCTGCGCCTGCGCCAGCACGAGGGAGAGTGGCTGCAGGACAACGCCAGCTCCGACGAAGCGCCCTTCCACCTGCTCCAGGTGGACCTCTCCGCCACGCCCGCCTCCGAGCAGCCCGCCGCGCTCGAAGCCGAGGCCTCGCGCATGCAGGCCAGCTTCGTCCTGGCCCAGCCGCCGCTGCTGCGCGCCGCCCTCTTCCACCTCGGCAACGGCCAGCAGCGCCTGCTCC
>NZ_JAAIYA010000062.1 GCF_010894405.1 Pyxidicoccus caerfyrddinensis | reverse complement strand
GCCCCACGCAGCCGGTGAGCGTCGTCACGCAGCGCCGCGAGCGCCAATCCGCACGCGTCCGCGTGCCGCACGCCTCGCAGCGCCGGCGCTCGCTGTCGACCCTCACCTCACGGGTTGCAACGGGGCGGTGGATTCAACTGGTCGTCGCAACGCTCGAATCTGAGGAGTTGCGATGGGAGCAAACAAGCATCGACGGGCTGCCCGCGCTGGGCGTCCTCCTATGCCGTCGCCCGGTCGTCCATCCGTGGGAAGGCGTGAGCATCGGCAACGATTCTGGGAAGCAATCGCCCGCGGACTTTCGAGCGAAGACGCCGGGAGAGAAGCCGGCGTATCGCCGGTGGTGGGATGCAGGTGGTTCCGCGAAGGTGGCGGCATGCCGTCGAGCAGTCTGGCCCCGCTGTCGGGGCGGTACCTGTCGTTTGCCGAGCGAGAGGAAGTCGCGATTCTGCACGCCCAGCGCCTCGGGGTTCGCGCGATAGCGCGTCGGCTCCGTCGTTCTCCATCGACCATCTCTCGGGAGTTGCGTCGCAATGCCGCAACCCGGGGCGGCGCCCTGGAGTATCGAGCCACGACCGCCCAGTGGCATGCGGACCGGCGCGCGAGTCGTCCGAAGGTCGCGAAGCTCACAGCGAACAGCAAGCTGCGCGAGTACGTGCAGCAGCGACTGGCGGGCATGCTCAGCGCTACCGACGGGACGGGCGTGCCCGGCCCAGAGGTGCGATGGAATGGTCGGCGCCACGGACGACGGAAAGACCGACGTTGGGCAAAACCTCCTGGAGTCCCGAGCAGATTGCCAACAGACTTCGGGTGGACTTCCCTGAGGATGAGTCGATGAGGCTCTCCCACGAGGCCATCTACCAGGCGCTCTACGTGCAAAGCCGTGGTGCACTCCGACGCGAGCTGGTCAGCTGCCTGCGGACCGGACGGGCTCTGCGGGTGCCAAGGGCCCGAACCCGTGGGCACGGCAAGAAGTTTGTCAGCTCCGAGAGCAGACTCAGCCAGCGCCCAGTTGAAGTCACGGACCGGACAGTGCCTGGGCACTGGGAAGGTGACCTGATTATGGGGCTGGGCAGTTCCGCAATAGGCACTCTGGTCGAGCGCACCACCCGGTTCACAATGCTACTACACCTGCCCCGCATGGACGCCCACGGCCAGCCTCGCGTCAAGAACGGTCCCGCCTTGGCAGGACATGGTGCCGAAGCGGTCCGAGGCGCCGTCGCCTCCTCGCTCACCACGCTGCCGGAACAGCTGCGCCGAACACTCACGTGGGACCAGGGCGCCGAGATGGCTCAGCACGCGCGCCTGCGAGTCGACACAGGCCTGGCCATTTACTTCTGCGACCCACACAGCCCATGGCAACGAGGCACGAACGAGAACACCAACGGCCTGCTTCGCCAGTACTTCCCGAAAGGAACAGACTTGGCCAGGTACTCCCGCGAGGACCTCGCCACTGTCGCCGCTGCCCTTAACCACCGGCCTCGCAAGACTCTTGGATGGAAAACGCCCGCCGAGGCTCTCGACGCCCAGCTATGCTCACTCCAACGAGGTGGCGTTGCGACGACTCCTTGAATCTAAGCAATACACGAGCGAGGACTACCGCCAGCTGCTGGAGCACAACGGCATCACGTGCAGCATGTCGAGGAAGGGCAACTGCTGGGACAATGCCGTCGTGGAGAGCTTCTTCTCCTCGCTGAAGATGGAGTTCGTCTACGAGCGCAGCTTCCAGACACACGAGGAGGCCAGGCGGGCGCTGTTTGAGTACATTGAGGCGTGGTACAACCGCCGCCGCAGACACTCCGCACTTGGCTATGTCAGCCCCGAGCAGTACGAGCGGGACGTCTCAACCCGGCGTGCAGCAGCTTAACGAACCTGTCCACGAAACCGGGGCAAGCCCAGTACACGCCTGCCCAGGCCTCGCTCCCATCAGGTGTGTGGCAGGGGCCTGACGCTTCTGGTGGGAGGTCGCCGCCGAGAGTGCCTCCCGCTGGCCAGGGACCGCTGCTGCGGGGAGCGGCCGGGTCGCCACCGCCCCGCCGGCTACTCGCACAAAGGCTGTCCGCCTCCGCCAAAGACCCCCATCGGCTGCGCGTCGCAGGGCCGTCTGTTCTGATCACCGGATCGCGAGGAGGATGGCGTACTCGTGGAGGCGCCAGATCTCGCCGAGGTCGCGGAAGCCGGCCTCCGCCAGCAGTTCGAGATGGGCGTCGATGGGCGGGAACACGCGCGGGCGCCGTGGCCCGAGACGCTGGGCCCGCAGCTCGAGCAGCTCGCGGAACGCCGGCTCGGCCTCGGCGCCGGACCAGAACGAGTGCCAGCTCTCGCCGCCGGCGGGAGCCTGATCGGCGAGCTGCCGCTGCAGCATCCCGCGCGCGGCGTTGCCGATCCGCTGGGTCCCGGTCGGCAGCACGTCGGAGCAGAGCAGCATGCCGCCGTCCACCAGCAGGACATGGACGCCGCGATAGATCGACGCGAGCTCGTCGCGCTCTAGCCAGTGCAAGACCGCACCGGTGACCACCGCATGGAAGCCCCCGGCGGGGATCGCCGCCGGCCAGTCGCGATCGCGCAGATCGCCGGCGACCCAGGTCACGCGCGGCTCGCAGGCCATCGTCCGCCGGCCCATCTCGAGGAGCCACGGGTCGACGTCGAGGCAGACCACCTCGGCGTCGGGGCGCTGCGCCAGGAGCGCGACGCCCATCGCGCCCGGCCCCGACGCAAGATCGAGCACGCGCAGGCCCGGCCGCGGCCAGTAAGACGAAACGTACTCGCCCATCAGGTGCCACTGCTGCTCCCGCTGCGGCACGTAGGCGGACTGGAATCGATCCCAGCGGGCCCGCCAGGTTCGCCACAGCTCGTCCGGTACACGGACACTTGGTGACACCGTCATCGGGAAATCCTCGTCAGTGCATGCGCCCTGCGGGTGCCGGCGGCGAGAACATCGCCAGCGCACCCAGGAAGAACGTGCTGTGGGCGACCGCGAGCGGCAGCACGCCCGGCGCCTGCGTGTAGATGATGCTGTGGGTGACGCCGACCACGAGGGCGCCGCCCATCGGGAAGATCGCGCCGCGCAGCGACGGCATGTTGAACACCTGCACCAGCATGAACAGCGCGACCGAGACCGCGATCGCGACCTCGGAATCGACGCCGCGCAGCACCGTTAGCGTGACGCCGCGGAAGACGATCTCCTCGACCGAGACGTAGAGGATCACGGTGGCCGCCGCCAGCCACCGCGGCGCGATCCGCACGGTGGCGCGGAACTGCGACATCCATCCGCCGCGGCCCTGCGCCAGCCAGGCGGCGGCGCCGCCCCGCGCCGGATCGGCGTCGGCACCGCTCCCGACCACGATCGCGGCGCACAGGAGCCCCGATAGCGCCAGCTCTCCGATGCCGAGCACTGCCGCCAGCACCAGCACGTCGACCCGAGTCCAGTCGCCTACGAGGTCGCGGGTGCCAACGCCGGTCACAGCGATCAGCACCACCGCGAAGCCGAGCTGCGCGACGGTGGCCGCGGTCAGCTTGGCGACCGCCTCGACCTCGCGGGTGGAGTGCGACTCCTGCATTCCGAGCCGATCGATGAGCGGCTGCACCACGGCGCCCCACCGCTTCACCACGCTCCGGTAGAAGAACGCGTAGAACGCGACTACCGCGGCGCAGTACACTACCTCTTTCATCGCGGCTCCCAGCGCGATCCCCGCGCACCCAGCCGGCGTGCAGCGCGCAGGTTGAACCAGACGTGGCCGACTACCGCGGCCGCGACGTTGCCCGTGACCAGCGTCGCTGTGAAGGCGAGGAGGCCGAGCGGGATCTTGCTGATCATCTCGCGCCGGCCGAGCCGCACGTGGATCGCGAGGAAGATCAGGTTCACCCCGGCGTGGGCCGCGACCTCCCAGACGTCGGACTCGACCGCGCGCGCCAGCTCGAACAGCACGCCGCGGAACAGGATCTCCTCGAGCGCGCCGATTGCGACTAGGAGCAGGGCCGATGGCGCCGCCTCGTACCGGGGCGCCACCACGCCGCCCCCGCGCCGCTCGTCGCGTCCGACCAGGTACCGCATCTTGAAGGCGACCTCGCTCCGCCATGCGATGGCGCCCACGACCAGACCGGCGCCAGCCGCCCCCGCGGCCCCGAGCCAGGTGCGCGGCACCAGCGAGGCCAGGTCGACGACCACCGCGGCCGCCGCGACCATACATGCCATCACCGCGGCGTAAACGCGCAGGAACGGCGGGCGCAGCGCCCGGCGCGCCATCACGCGCTGGACGAAGAACGCCAGCTCACCACAGGTCCCGCAGCACAGCGCGAGAATCGCGACGACGTAGATCTGCGCGTCAGGGGTAAGGGTGGGGAGATTCATGGTCCGCGGCACCGTACGCGCCGAACCGAGAGTGCCGTAGCGGCGGCGCGCTGGGGAAGCAGAGGCTCAGCGTCTCGGGCGACCACACCCGCGCGACGTAGAAGCCGAGGCTGCGGAGGTCAGGCGTCGTCATGTCGAGCCACGCCAGCGCCTTGTTCGTCTTCGCGAAGGACTCGATCAGGCAGCGCGTGCCGCCGCCGAAGTCGGCCGGCAGCTCGGACGTGCGCACCGGCTGGCCGTCGGGGAACTTCCGCCGTACCGCAGCGGCGCCCAGGACCGCGTAGTGGCTCACGTTGAGATCGAGATCGTAGAGCGCCTCCGGTGTCGGCGTCGGCGGCAGGTCGCCGACGGCCTGGCGGAACAGGATCACCTTGGCGAGCTGCGCGACTGCCATCCCCTCGAGGAACGCGCTGTAGATGGCGCGATCGAGGCGGAGGCTGCAACCAAGCCCGACGCCCAGCTTCGGCACGACGTCGTCCTCGACGAGGCATGCGATCGTGAAGCCAGGTAGATCGGCGTTCGGCAACCAGTAGAACCGCGGCCGCGGTCCATCGCGATGGATGTGGCGCTGCACGACCGCGGTCACCGCGCGGGTGCGCTCGTCGGCGGCCAGCGGCACGGCGACGCCGCGGCCGTACCAGTGCCCCATCACGGAGTCGATCTGGATCAGCTCGAGGAGCGCGCGCTCGAGCGCCTGTACGGGGTCGGTATGCGCGGCCGTCCCAGTGCTCACGCCGAGCATAAAGCGGGGCTCGTCGGGCGCGCGCCGGTAACCAAGGAGCGCCACCTGTGCCGGCGCCCAGCACTCGCCGTGGTCGGGCAGCGAGGACAGCGCGACCCATCCGATCGAGGTGCGGGCGTCGATCGCCGTGAACGGGAAGCCGGGGCGCGCGAGCTGGGCCGGCGTGAATAGATCGAAGCCGGGGCCGCCGAGCACGCGGTGCCCGGCCGCGAGCATCTGCTGGTACGACGCGCGTTGGATCCGCACCCGCCCGTCGACGATCACGCTCTGTTGCGCGTAGCGCTCGACGGTCTCACCAAGGGTCTTGATGATGGCCTCGTCGTACGTGGGGCCGCATCCGCCGATGTGGTGCGAGCCCGAGCGCGGCTCGCCCAGCCCGCGCAGCACGTGCACGCCGGTCATGTCGCCGCCGGCGACCGCGAGCCGCGCCTCAAGAGGGCTGCGCATCAGGAACCCGATCTGCTGGCACAACCCGGTGGCCGGCGCCAGCATGCGGTCGAGGAGCCGGTGCGTCCGCAGCGACAGCTGCCGGCTCCCGGTGTAGACGCGCGCTTTCATTCGCTCAGCCCTGCCGCCCCAGCACCGCGCGAATGTCGAAGAACATCTCGCGATTCTCGCTCTCGACGGGCGGGCTGCACGCTGGGCAGCCCGGCAGGCGCAGGATCTCGTTCACGCTGAACTCCAGGGTCGGCAGGTAGACGCTGAGCATCTTGCCGGTGGTGAATGTGGCGTCGGTCAACAGCAGATTCAGCACCTCGAAGGAGGTCAGTGACACCAGCATCGCGGACAGGACCGAGTCGAGGGCAGCGGTAGCGCGGACGACCCGGCCCTCGACGAGCGCGGCCTTGTAGCTCTGGTAGCTGGCCCCGTTGCGCATGTTCATGAGCACGCGCATCTCGAGGCACTCGTAACAGGGCGACCGGTGCGGGACGATGGCCGGGCCGACGAGCAGGAACGGCCCGTCGATCGCGGCGTGGATCCACTGCACGCGGTGGTGCAGGCAGATCCGGTTGATCGCATGCAACTCGATGGGGTTTATCGACGCGGTGACGAAGGCGAGCATCCGCCCCTTCCACGGCGCGAACTCCACGGCGCGCTCCTCGAAGGCCAGGGGGTCGCTGAGCCAGCCTGGACCGCCCTCGACCAACCGGCGCTGGAGCCGCTCGTCAATCCGCTGCACGTCGTACTGGTCGTGGGCGCCGTTGGCGGCCAAGATGCCGGCGAGCTGGTCGGCAAGCGGCGGCGTGCCGGCCACGACGACGGTGGGGCGGACCGGCGCGGCCGGCTTCTCGAACGGCACTAGGTTGGGGACGATATTGTCGAGGTAGTAGTCGAGCGCGTGGGACGCGCCGGTCTCCAGTACGTCGAGCTGGGCGAGCTGGTCGAGGATCTCGTCGATCTGAGCCGGCGGGATGCCCTCGGCATGCCCGAGCGCGCGGGGGGCCACGGTGCCGTCGAGCTGGCGCAGGAACCGGAACAACCGGCCCGAGCCGCTCTCGTCGGTCAGCGTGATCGACGTCGGGTTCCAGACGCCGTGGCGGAGCTCGACCACGTCGGGGCTGTGGGCGACGAGCGCGTAGTGTCGTTTGATCCTCACGGAGTTCTCCCGCACGGTGCCGGGCCGGCCGCGCTACGCGGGCACGCCGAGCACCAGTGCGTGCACGAGTGTTTCATAGACTCCATCCAGGCCGAGGGCCTCGTTGGCCTCATCGTCGTAGAAGCTCCCACAATCGACGCTGCCGAGCCCCAGCGCGGTGGCCGCGAGGTTCACGTGCTCCGCGATGGCGCCGGCCTCAAGGAACACGTTGCGCATCCCGCGGGCACCATACTTGCGCATGCTGCGCCACGGACGAGCCACCAGGATGCAGATCGCCGTCGCCTCGGCGATGCCGATGTTGTTGGCGGGATTGGCGAGCGACGCGACGAGGGCGTCGACCTGCTTGCCGTCGCCGGCCGCCCACAACAGATCCTCGGTCGAGCTGTAGACGTAGACGCCGCGCGGCAGCTTGTCGACCCGAAGCCCCGCGAACCAGAGGTCGATCGGATACAGGCCACCGCCGCTGGGCACGCTGCGCACCGGCATCTGAGCCTCACCCGAGGCGCCGACCAGCTCGCCGGTCTTGCCGGCGGCGGCGCGCGCGAGCGTGGCGAGGTGCGCGAGCGACATCGCGTCACCGGTGTAGGACCGCACGCTTCGGCGCTGGTGCAGCGCGTGCCCCAGGTTCATGCGCAGCGGGGCCGACGCCGGAAGTGGGATCGTGCGCGACCCTCGCTTCCCCTCGCGGCCGATGAGCGCCAGCATGAGGCCGGTATCGGGCGAGTAGTAGCCGCCGATCGAGCTCTCAAGATCGATATCGCGGCGCCTGAGTCGCGACGCGATCAAGAAATCCTCGGCGATCCGAGGTTCCGGCAGTTGGCGCAGCGCGCCGAAGCGGAACGGGTTCGTCCGCAACGCGGTCGCCCTAGCCGCCGGTGTCACCGAACTGAAGCTGTTCGAGTAGACCGCGAGGCGGAGCAGGTGCGGATTGATGGGTTCACGCGCCATGTTCGAGATGCGCTACTTGAACTCTTTGCGCGCGATCTTCTTCCAGTTGTCGTGATCGTCCTGCCGCGCCTGGCTGAGCAACGGCTTTCCAAACCGGAAGTGCTTCTTGCCGGTGTTGGTCAGCTCCATCAACCCCACGTAACCGCCGTCGGGATCGACCACGGTGGCCATGCGGCCGAGCCGGGTGTCAGGCTGGTCTCCGCGCTGCTGGGCGTGGTCGCGGTAGGCCTTCATGGCGGCGGGCGGGCCCTGGACCGGGACCTCACGCGGCTCGACCGCGACCCGGCCGCCAGCTGCTTCAAGCGCCTTCAGCGTCGAGTCGAGATCGTCGACTGCAAAGTATGGCGTGATCGGCTCGCGCGAGTCGAAGCGTTGCGTGATATTGAGATTGAGCCCGTCCTGGAGGGGCTGATAGTACGACTCCACCGCGTCGTTCAGACTCCGAGCAAAATCGTCATTGCCGAGAAGCGCGCCGTAGAAGGCGCGCGAGGCCACCGAGTTCATCGTCGGCACGCTAAAGAAAATGAACTTCGCCTTGGGCTGTGCCATTGCCGTTCTCCTTCCACTGTTAGACAGACCGCTTCCACCACCGCCGCGACTCTGGCCTCACCAGCAGCAAGAACAGCTGCTGGTCGACGAGCATCCCGAGCCGCAGCACGAACAGGCGCCCGGCATCGGCAGGTGCCCATCGCGCGCGAACTTCGTGACCAGACCCTGCTGGGCCGAACTGCGGTGCTCGACAAAGACCCTTGCCGCCACGACCATCTGGCTTATTTCCTTCGCCTTCATGTTTCCTCCGCAGCGCTGGTGGAATCAGCTTAGTTCGTCAGTGGCGCAGCAGCAGCGAGGGCCGCCAATATTGTGGTGAGCTTTGCCATGTGCACCTCGTACTATCTGGGCCACCCGCGCATGGAGCGTCGGGAAAGACGTCCACATGAATGCGCGTGAACGGGCAGGAGCGCTATGCTGCCGCAGGGGCAGTTACTGCTTGAAAACCAACACCACGCCTGCTCGGGTGGCGCCTGGACTCTCGCTGCGCGCTCGCGCAAGAGGGAATCGGAGCAGGCTCACATCGAGCACCGCGAGTTCGAGTACGTGCGCCATGGGAAAGTGAACTTCCTGGCCCTGCTGGTGGTGCACGCGGGCACCATGCGGGGCTGGTGCCTGGAGAAGAACGACGGGGGGCGT
>NZ_JAAIYA010000061.1:325-9200 GCF_010894405.1 Pyxidicoccus caerfyrddinensis | reverse complement strand
CATCCGCTTCACCATCTGCGCCTTGAATGCATCCGTGTACGGCACCGCGTCCTGCCTGCTCTCGCCCCCAGGGCGTCGTCAGCTCGGCACGTCAGCCGAGGCGACAACTTCCCTGACACAGGGGGCATCTACTGCGAACGTCCTGCGGAGCAACCCGGCCCAGTCCAGCCTCGGAGCGCGCTGACGCCTCCCGCAGCTGCCCACAGTTGCCGCCCCAGCAGAGGGTGCCTCCTCCTCGCCCGAGGCCGCCGCTGCGGGGAGCTGCTACGGAGTCGGCGCAACGGGTGGAGCCGTCCGGCTTTTGCTGGTCGCTAATCCGGCAAGAGGGAATGACCGGATTTAGAGCCGAGGGAGAGAGAGAGAGAGAGGAGACGTCTCGGCGCGGCGACTCTGGCCATCGCGGGCGGCTGTGGTTCTTGTCGCTGGCCCGTCTGTCGGCACACCGCTTCGCGCGAGTCATGAAAGGCCTCGTCGAGCAGCTCGTGCCGAGGCTAGCGAAGGAAGACGAAAAGCTTCCTGCTCTTCCCCGCTAGCTTCAGCAGGAGCTGCTCCCGCGCACCCTGCTCCACAGCCGGCCGACAGCGTTCCATGCGTCACCTCCGTGAGGTGGCCGCCTGATAACGCGGCGACAGCCCGCATCGCCCGGCGCCCCGCGTTTCCCTCCGGAGGAAGGTGGAACGCGCTGTGTCGGGATGGCGGACCTCGAGCATGGCGCGCATCGCCGACAACCCGAAAAGCTACCTTCACGGCGCCAAGCACCGTGAAGGCCTCCCCCGAGCATCAGTAGCCGAAAAGGTCACTGACGCGTTTCATGCACGCCCCAAGTTCCCGTCCGGCGTCGTCCTTGCACCCCCAATAGGCGGAGGACCCTTCAGTTTCGAAAATTCGGCTGCAATCGGCCAGCTTCGCAGTGTGATCGTTCGTGCAGACATCGACTTCCGCCCAGTAGGCGTCGCTACGCTCTTGTTGCATCGGATTTGGAATCTCGGGCGGGGGCGGTTGAGGCTGAGGCTGAGGCTGAGGCTCAGGCTCACTGGAGCCGCCGCAGAAGATGCCAAACCACGTGCAAAACAAGTTTGGGCTCGGCGCCGTTACGTTGACAATCTGAGGTTCGGTGGGATCCGGAGCCGGAGCGGGAGCCGGAGCGGGAGCCGGAAGCGGCAATGGCGGAAGCGGAAACGGAGCCGGAACCGGAAAATAACCGTATTCGCCCCCGCCATTGCCGCTTTCGTCGTACCAGTCCCCGCCATTGCCGCTTTCGTCGTACCAGTCGTCCTCGCCTTCAAGGGAGGAGGATGAGGTGGCCAGCTTGTTGGCTGGGTCCGTCGGGTCTGGACCACCGCAGCCAACGACGGTGAAGGACAATGCGCAGGACACGAGCCAGCGCATAAAGAGCGTCTTCATGTGAGTTCTCCAAGGTAGGACGGTGCACGCCGCAAGCTATGTGTTGCTTGAAGGGCTTGCGGTCGAATCGAGTGATTAGCAGACATGTTAATGGTTGTCGAATCGAAGTATTAGCAAACATGGCAAGGGAGTGCAGGGGTCTGCGCGACCTCCCTGGTGCGTCGGGGACTCAGGAGCGCAGCGAGGGGCAGTTCTCCTTCGCCTTGAAGCAGGACAGAGGCCTCTGGGCGTGGGACGACAACGGCAGCGGTCAGTTCGGCGACGGGACGATGACGGACCGCCTCACGCAGGTGCAGGTGCTGAATCTCTGCCGAAATAAGGGTGCATGCCGAGCGCACGAGCCCTTGCACTACACAGGCGTTTGCAGTGAGGGGCCAAGTACTCATGAGTGATAGGGCGAGGCCTCCGCGAGCGGTTCGGTCAACTGAAGCAGTTCGACAACTGCCTCGGGCGTCGGGCGCACGAAAGGCGCTGGAAAACCCTCGCCTGAAGGCGACTGGGCCGTATGCGGGGTCGAGTCGGGGGCGGAGCCTCTAGGCGTAGCGACGGACCTCGGCGCTTTGAGGCAGTCCAGACGCTTGAGGGTGAACGTAAGCGGACGGCAGCCGAGTCGGGCAGGGAAGTCGAATGGACGGCCTCGGGCTGCTACGGAGTCGGCGCAGTGGGTGGAGCCGTCCGGCTGTTACTGTTGTTGGTGCTGTTGTTGGACGGAGGTGGAGGTATGGGCTCCGCGTCGAAGGGCGGTGCGCGGAGGAAGTTCTCCTCGAGGCGGAGGCCCGGGGTGCCGGCCTGGATGCGGCGCTGCAGCGGGAAGTCCGCAATGAGGGGAGGAAGCCGGGCGTAGTTGACGGGAATGGGGCCCTGCTTGCTCACGCACCACCCCTGCCCGCGAGGAGAGAGATTTTTGATTTCGTTGGGGTGGAGGCGAAACGTCTCGACGAGCTTCACGGAGGCATCCCCCGTGAGAAGGGACGTCCACAGGGCCCCCTGCTGGCGGCGCACGGTGGACTGGTGCACCTGGTGCGTGCCGACGGACTTGGCAATTTGATCGCAGAGAGCGGGGTTGGACTGGCGAAGGACGTCCTTCCACAGGGTGTTGTCCCAGACGGCGGAGGCGAACTCCTTGGAGACGAGCTCCAAGTCCGCAATGGACTGGTGGGCGAGGAGGAAGCGCACCTTCGCGTCGCGCAGCTTGTTGAGGGAGTCGACGACGCGCATTTCCGCGAAGGTATAGAACTCGTCGACGTGGGCACCGAAGTACGTCTGGTTGCGTGTGGTGCGGTGTACCTGGCGAAGGGAGCCCTGCTGCTGCAGGTCCATGAGGAGCACCTTGCCAAGGGCAGGTGCCTGTATGGGGAAGAGGTTGGAGGGCAGCTGCGCGTACAGCACCTGGTTCTTCTCGAGGAGGTCCTCGAAGGTGAAGTCGGGGGCGTAGGCGTTGACGAGGGGGCTGCGGAACTTGTCGACGGCGCCGATGAGGCCCGACATGCACTTCTGCACGTCCTTGCCGAGATTCTGAATCTGCGCGGAGATTTCACGCGCGGCTTCCCTGTCGAGAGAGCGGCTGAGACAGAAGTTGAGCGCCGCGGCATACGCGCCGGTGTTGCCAATGCCCTTGAGGCAGACGGCCAAGTCTCGCATGGTGAAGACGACGCCATTGCCGTCCGCGTCCACCATGCCGTGGAGAAGGCGGCATAGGTTGGTCCACATGATTTCGGCCTGCACGTTGTAGAAGACGTTGTCTCCCAGCGTCAGGACGGAGATGACGCGCTGGGCGACGGGCACCGGGTCATCGCCCGCGTCGAGGACGACGGGAGGGGTGTTGGGAGGGCCGAGTTTCACGCGGCGCGGACGCGCCCACACCATGTTGTAGCGGTGGGTGAAGATGGCCGGGTCATTCCAGGCGGGAAGCGCGAAGACGCGAAGCTCGGGGACGCGGTTGGTGATGGCGGCGAGGGCCTTGATTTCGACAATCTCCTCGTCGGAACCCTTCGCGGAGATGACGAGGACGCCGTAGCCGTCCAGCAGGTCCTGCAGGACGGAAGGCCAGATAACGGAGGCCGTCTTGCCGCTGCCGGTTTCGCCGAGCACGTGGCGGTGCATCGTCTGCTCGACGTCGGAGATGTAGACGGGGCGCCACTCGACGGAGCGGACAGAGCATAGGCGGCATGGGAGCCCTGTTGCGTGCGAGGGCCGGGGTAGGTGGAGGGCCAGGAGGGCATTGCGACATGGCCTGGACGGAGAAGGAGGCCCCCCAAGGAGGCCTGCACGTCGCGCTCCAGGCGCACCACTGCCTTGAGCGGGCGACCGGTTGCCGCGAGCTGCTTGAGAGGGTGCGACCCTCAGCCGAGAGTTACGCCCAGAGAGCCAGCTGCGGTGGCCCCAGCGCCGGAGCCAGGCGCGGCGGCTGCTCGGGCAGCTGAAGGTGACGGAGAATGCGCCGGATGACGGCGCCCTGAATCAGGTATGCCAGCACCCGTCGCTGGCCTGCGCACCTTGGGCACGAGGCGCCGCGCACCGCCGAGGCCGAGTAACACCGCATAAGAAAGCGGCGCTGGGGTGAACTGTCCTTCAGCGGAAGTCCAACCCTCCCTGGGGCGCGGCTTGTACCGCCAGGACCCGTACCCCACACTACGGCCCCCTGCTCTCCCCATAGGAAGGTGGACATGCTTCGGTATTGGACCGGTATGTCTTTGTTGCTCTCCGTCTGTGCGCTGACAGGCTTTGTCGCCTCTCACACGGCGGTAGCGGCGGAGTCCGCGACGTGTCAGCCCATCACCCTCTCAAATGCCATACCTCCGCCGATACGTTCTTACATGTGCTGTTTTCCTGCATGATAAGTAACCTCTTCAACACCATCGCACCATATCATACGTTATGGTTATGTTGTTTTATGTTTGCAGTGCAATTACATTATTTCGTCATTTACTTCTGGTGCTGTTGCATCGACCTGCTTCTATAGACAAGACATTCGCGGCACGCTTCGCAGGCTCAAGAGGCGATTTCTTTTTCTCGGCGTAAACACATTGGAAGGAGAACGTCAGATGAACCTCAGATTGACCATATCGTGCATAGCACTTGTTGTAGCCGGTTTTGTACAATCAGCTCTCGCAGGCGACGGTAACGATCAGGGTAACGATCAGGGAGCAAACGGGACGTCCTACATCGCAACCATTACGGATTCGAATGGAAATTTCGCCTCTCGCGGTGTCATCACGTTACACAGCGATCACACGATGTCGGTGATAGATTCCGCACAAGGAGGCCCGCAATTCTTCTTCAGCAGCCAACTCGGCGCGTGGCGTGTGGGCCGCAACGGAGTGGTAACCGGCAGAACCATCGACTTCGACTTCCCAAGCGCGGACATTGGACGCTTGGATTACACCATTCACTTTGGAGCGAATGGTAGTGCCACGGGCACAATCACGCTCACCATCTTCCCCCTTCACGCAAACCCACTTGACGGCGGCGGAACCGTCGTAGGGACATTTACCTTCACCGCCTACTCGATTGCGCCCTAGCAGGTTAGAGCGACCGAGGCATCTGCGAGACCAGGTGTTGCTAACAGGCGCAATGCTGCGTCAGAGAAGCGTCGTATAGGCGATTCACTGAGAAGTTGCCACCACCAGTCTCCAAAGCCATGAGGACATTGGGCGCTGCGCAAAGAGCGCCCAATGTCTCTCCCAATAACCATTGCCGAGAGCATAGGCGGCATGGGAGCCCTGTTGCGTGCGAGGGCCGGGGTAGGTGGAGGGCCAGGAGGGCATTGCGACATGCCCTGGACGGAGAAGGAGGCCCCCCAAGGAGGCCTGCACGTCGCGCTCCAGGCGCACCACTGCCTTGAGCGGGCGACCGGTTGCCGTGAGCTGCTTGAGAGGGTGCGACCCTCAGCCGAGAGTTAATCAACCGTTCGTCTGGCGCTCGAAGGTAGTCCCGTGCTCCGCTTGATCAAGGGCGAGGAACTCGACTCCCTCTCACGGGAACTGGGCGTCACCGCCGTGGTGCTGAACGAGTGGCGGGAGAAGTTCCTGGCCGGCGCCGAGGCCAACCTCATGAGCCGCTCTACAGCCCCGACCTCAACCCCATCGAGTCCTGCTGGCTGAAGGTGAAGACGCGCCTGCGGGCCATCGGCGCACGAACCCACGCCGAACTCATTCAGGCCCTGCGAGGCGCTCTCGACTGTGCGGCCGCAGGATGCAGCCGCTTGGTTCGCCTACTTCGGCTACCCGCCTCAGCCGCCATGATCACCGTGTTAGCGCCTTTCGTCCCCGAAATCGATAAACGCATCACGCTGGAAGTAAAACTCCAATGCGTCTACAAGATCAGCCGTAGTTGCATCAGGCCTTTGGAGTCGCGCGTTCACTACAACCTGACGAACCTGCGCCGCAGACAGAATCTTTACCAATCCATTCTCCGCAGCAAGTATCGGCAGAACATCTGAGTAAATATCTCTCTCCAGCATCATGCATTCGCTCGCCTCCGTCCACGGCGGAGGACCTCGCATGTAGAGCGCATAACCTCGCGTGCGCTCCCCGATGCCGGTCAACACACTGCCCAGAGTTTGAGAAGAGTTCGACGTCAACGTCCACCTCCCCAGTTCTCCATGCCGCCCTTTTGATCGGGATGAAGTGTGTTGCACGGGGCCTGGTGCCTGATGATGCTCCAGCGGAACCAATTTCATCACCCCCGCCCGCAGTGCCTCGTGATGCCACGTTAGACCAGATTGTTCAAGCCGCGCTGCAAACACCGGATCGGCCTTCATGGCTTCATGCAGCTGCCTGTTTGCCTCGGCAAAGTGAATATCATCCCGCATTCCTGGGTAGTGCGCACCTGGGGTCAATTGCACTTCAAACCTCGTGGAGTACCGTGGGCTTTTGGCGGAACGAGTTGGCAGCCCCCACTCGCTCCATGAGCCGCCGTACACCGGGATATCGGCGTAGCCCGCGAGCGTCGCAGCGAGTGCATGCACACAGGCCGTGACGCAGGAGCCGCAACTGAACACGAGCTTGCGGCGTAAGCCGGCCTTGCATAGGACGTACTTGGTGGGCTGAAGTCCACGATGATTGCTGTCCCGCCACTCGCTCTCCGAGAAACTGCTGACGACCAGCCGACGAGGGGCTGAATCCGAATTTCCCGGCCTCGATAACTTGTCCGGCATTTTGCTGTGGCTGCCCACTCCTCCGCCGGCCGCCAAGCAACGTGCAGGAGAGCCGAGAAAACGGATCAATTCCACACCCATCTCTTCTCAAGACGACTTTTGAAGCGCACGTTTTCTTATCGCGTCAGCCCATTCTTGGTAACGCCTCCGGAGTAAAGGGCGCACAGGCTCCGCACCCAGCGCCGCCAAGGCATCCGCAACGGCAACTTTGTCACTGTGAAACATCCACAATTCAATGGCCTCATACACATCATTCACATGCATGCGGTCTGCTAAAGGATAGAGCCTCCCCATGAGATACGCAGAGAGACCCGGCTTCACGTCCATGACAGCCTCAAGGAACGACATGATTCGCCGCATGAGTTCGTAATTCTCCGCACAAGGCCCAATCTGGTCACGAAGAGCATCGAAAAGAACGGAACCGTCCCCTGTGCTGACTATCTGCATTGCCTCTGACAATGCGTCGTCATCATGCGGATTCCCAACCAATACTGAAGCCACAAGCCGAATATGATCGATATCTTCTGTTCCCTTACTCATTTTTTTGTTCGATCGGAATGTGGGTGCGGGCGGGGTCGCAGAACGTCTTCTCGGTCGGCGCCGCGACGAAATCGCCCTCGCGTTCGATGCGCTCCGGTTCCTGCGACATCGGATGACCGGCTTCAATCCACGCCGGTAGACCGCCATCGAGTACGGCAACCCGCCCATGCCCCATCGCCCTGAACATCCACCAGGCACGCGCGCTGGCATACAGACCGACGAGCCGCGGATCGCCGAGCATCGCTCGAAGCGCGGACACGGAGAGGAGCGCGTCTGGCAACCTGGAATCAGGCATCGGCGCCTCCTGCCTTGACCTGACTGCCTTCAACGTATTCATAGCGCTCACCCAGGACGCCGACGTACCGCTGCGCCTCCTCTCGCTCGATCTCGGGAACCATCGATGGTCTCAATCTTCTTTCGAGATCGTATTGCGAGATATCCAGTGGATGGGCCACGAGAGTGCCAGAGAATCGATTCCGGGCGAGCCATGCGTCCGCCAACTGCTTACGAGAGAAAACGGCGGCGGGCTCCGACGCGCCCCGGCCCGTGAAGACCCAGACCGCGCCACGCGCCTGTAAGGCTGGAAGCTGCTCTTCCGCAGGCAGCTGGCGCTTTTGGAAGGGGGCGTTCAGCCCGAGCGCTCGAAGTGCCTCGATCACCCGCTCTGGCTCGGGTGGGTCCGCACTCACAGAGGCGTATTCCATCGACTCCCCCCAGAGCAGCACCAGACGAAGCCCACCCTCCATCTCGAATGCCCAGAACAACTCGCGACCTCCCGCCGTGCGAGTGGGATCGTCCTCGATGAAGCCAGGTTCACCCAAGACCTGGAGCAGCTCGCGACTCGCCGGAAACTCCACCACCCAGCCAGAGTGTCCGTAGGGCATGACGACTGGGAATCGTAATCGCTGCATGGCGCCCCTTCTTCGCAACGAGCCTGCGCCTATTCAACCACCGGCCGGCTCGATGGCAGTCCCCACTCGCTCCACGAGCCATCGTACACCCGGATATCGGAGTAGCCCGCGAGCGTCGCCGCGAGCGCGTCCACGCAGGCCGTGACGCCGGAACCGCAGCTGAACACGAGCTTCCGGCGCGAGGCGACCTTGCTCTCGAACATGGCCTTGAGCTCGCTCGCGCTCTTCGCGTGCCCCTTCACCTGCACGTCCGTGAAGGGCAGATTCACCGCGTTGGGCATGTGGCCCTGCCTGAGCCCAGCGCGCGGCTCCGGGTCACGCCCGGCGAAGCGCCCCTGCGAGCGGGCGTCAATCACTGCGCAGCTCGCATCGTCCAAAGCCCGTTCGACGGCTGCGGCATCGCAGAACACATTCCAGGTCGGCCTTGCAACGAAGTCGCCCTCGCGCTCGACGCGTCCCGCCTCCACTGAGGCCGAATGCCCTGCTGCGGTCCACGCTGGCAGGCCACCATCGAGCACGGCCACCTGTGAATGCCCCATCGCCTTGAACATCCACCAGGCGCGCGGGCTGGAATACAGGCCGACCCGGTCGTAAACGACCACGACGCTGTCTCGGTTGATGCCCAGTTTGCGCGCTTCACGTTCGAAGTGCTCGGGGCTCGGAGCATAGGCGGCATGGGAGCCCTGTTGCGTGCGAGGGCCGGGGTAGGTGGAGGGCCAGGAGGGCATTGCGACATGCCCTGGACGGAGAAGGAGGCCCCCCAAGGAGGCCTGCACGTCGCGCTCCAGGCGCACCACTGCCTTGAGCGGGCGACCGGTTGCCGTGAGCTGCTTGAGAGGGTGCGACCCTCAGCCGAGAGTTA
>NZ_JAAIYA010000061.1:0-225 GCF_010894405.1 Pyxidicoccus caerfyrddinensis | reverse complement strand
TGCCCTGGACGGAGAAGGAGGCCCCCCAAGGAGGCCTGCACGTCGCGCTCCAGGCGCACCACTGCCTTGAGCGGGCGACCGGTTGCCGTGAGCTGCTTGAGAGGGTGCGACCCTCAGCCGAGAGTTACTCCCAGAGAGCCAGCTGCGGTGGCCCCAGCGCCGGAGCCAGGCGCGGCGGCTGCTCGGGCAGCTGAAGGTGACGGAGAATGCGCCGGATGACGGCGC
>NZ_JAAIYA010000060.1 GCF_010894405.1 Pyxidicoccus caerfyrddinensis | reverse complement strand
TCGACTACCTCGGCCGCATCGACTTCCAGGTGAAGCTGCGCGGCTTCCGCATCGAGCTGGGCGAAATCGAAGCCGTGCTCTCCTCCCACGCTTCCGTGCGCGAGGCCGTGGTGACGCTGCGCGAGGACGGGAATGGCGGAAGGCTGGTGGCCTACGTCGTTGCCCAGGAGGACCACGCCTTCGACGCGGGCTCGCTGCGCGCCTTCCTCCAGCAGCGGTTGCCCGACTTCATGTTGCCCTCGGCCTTCGTCGGCCTGAAGGCGCTGCCCCTGACCCACAGCGGCAAGGTGGACAGGAAGGCCCTGCCCTCACTGGACGCCGCGGTCACCGACAGCGCCGAGTACGTCGCACCTCGCAACGAGACGGAGCAACGGCTCGCCGCCCTCTGGGGTGAGGTGCTGCACGTCGAGCGCGTGGGGCTCCACGACAACTTCTTCGAGCTGGGTGGCCACTCGCTGCTGGTCACCCAGGTCGTCTCACGCATCCGCGCCTCCTTCGGCGTGGAGCTGCCCCTGCCCACCCTCTTCGAGGCTCCCACCCTCGAAGCCCTCGCCAGGGTCGTGGAGACCGCCACCGGCTCGGCGCGTGCGCTTGCACTGCCGCCGCTGCACCCCGCCTCTCGCGAGCAGCCCCTGCCGTTGTCGTTCGCTCAGCAGCGGCTGTGGTTCCTCGACCAGCTCGTGCCCGACAGCGCGATGTACAACCTGCCCGCGCCGCTGCGCCTGGAAGGCACGTTGGACACCGCCGCCCTGGAGCGCAGCCTCACCGAGCTCGTGCGCCGTCACGAGGTGCTGCGCACCTCCTTCCCCGAGGAGGCCGGCCAGCCTCTCCAGATCATCGCCCCGCCCGCGCCGCTGCCGCTGGAGCGCGTGGACCTCAGCGCCCTGCCCGCCGACAAGCGCGAGGCCGAGGCACACCGGCTCATCGAGGCCGAGTGCCGCAAGCCCTTCTCGCTCGCGCAAGGCGCCCTGCTGCGCGCGCTGCTGCTGAAGCTCGCCGACACAGAGCACGTGCTGTTGCTCAACATGCACCACATCATCTCCGATGGTTGGTCCATGGGCGTGCTGGTGCGCGAGGTGGTCGCCCTCTACGAAGCCTTCTGCCAGGGGAAGCCCTCGCCGCTGCCCGAACTGCCCGTGCAGTACGCGGACTTCGCCGCATGGCAGCGCCAGTGGCTACAGGGCGAGACGTTGGAGGCCCAGTTCTCCTACTGGCGCCAGCAGCTCGCCGGGGCGCCCCAGGTGCTGGAGCTCCCCACCGACAGGCCCCGCCCCGCCACTCCGTCCTACCGCGGCGCCACCCTTGCCCGTCAGCTGCCCAGGGCGCTCTCGCAAGCGCTCCAGGCACTCTGCCAGCGCGAGGGTGTCACCTCGTTCATGGCCCTGCTGGCCGGCTTCCAGTCCCTGCTCTCGCGCTACTCCGGCCAGACGGACATCGTCATTGGCACCGACATCGCCGGACGTACCCACGCCGACACCGAAGGCCTCATCGGCTTCTTCGTCAACCAGCTCGTCATGCGCGGGGACCTCTCTGGCGACCCCACCTTCCGCGAGCTGCTGGGCCGGGCTCGTCAGGTGGCGCTTGGCGCCTACGCCCACCAGGACGTCCCCTTCGAAGAGCTCGTGCGCGTGCTCAACCCCGAACGCAGCCTCGCCCACGCTCCGCTCTTCCAGGTGAAGCTCGCGCTGCAGAACACCCCCACCTCGGAGCTGAAGCTGCCGGGTCTCGCCTTCCGCAGCGTCGAGGGCAACACCGGCTCCGCGAAGCTCGACCTCTCCGTCTTCGTCAACGAGACGCCCGAGGGCCTGGCTTGCCTCTGCGACTACAGCACTGACTTGTACGACGCGCAGAGCATGGCCCGCCTCCTGGAACACCTCCAGGTGCTGCTGGAGGCCGCCGTCGCCCACCCCGACACCCGCCTGTCCTCCCTCCCCCTTCTCACCGAGGCCGAGCGCCAGCGAGTCCTCGTCGAGTGGAACGACACCCGCGCGCCGCTGGCCGTGGACACGTGCATCCACCACCTCTTCGAGGCCCAGGTGCGGCGCACGCCGGACGCGCCCGCCCTTTGCTTCGAAGGCGCCTGGCTCACCTACCGCGAGCTGGATGCACGCGCCAACCAACTGGCGCACCACCTGCGCTCGCTCGGAGTCGGTCCCGAGGTGCGCGTCGGCCTGTGCGCGGAGCGCTCCCTCGAATTGGTGGTGAGCCTCTTCGCCATCCTCAAGGCTGGCGGCGCCTACGTCCCGTTGGACCCGTCCTACCCCCGTCAGCGCCTGGAGTGGATGCTGGAGGACGCACGTCCCGCTGTGCTCCTGGCACAGCCCTCCTCGAGGTCCCTCCTCCCAGAGGCTCCGGGTGCGTCCGTCGTCGTTCTCGACCTGAATGACGAAGCGCTGCATGGCCTGCCGACGCACGCGCCCTCGCCGCTGGCCACTCCCGACAGCCTCGCCTACGTCATCTTCACCTCGGGCTCCACAGGCCGCCCCAAGGGCGCCATGAATGCCCACCGGGGCGTCGTCAATCGCCTCCTCTGGATTCAGCACGCCCAGCCCCTGTCTGCCCAAGACGTCGTGCTTCAGAAGACTCCCTACAGCTTCGACGTCTCCGTCTGGGAGTTCTTCTGGCCCCTCATCTCCGGCGCTCGTCTCGTCCTCGCACGCCCTGGTGGCCACCAGGAGCCCGACTACCTCGCTCGTCTCATTTCAGAGCAGCGCGTCACCACCACTCACTTCGTCCCCTCCATGCTCCAGCACTTCCTGGAGCAGCCCGGCCTGGAGCGTTGCACCTCCCTCCAGCGCGTCGTGTGTAGCGGCGAAGCGCTCTCCCCTGAGCTCGCGCAGCGCTGCCTGCAGCGGCTGCCATCCGCCCAACTGCACAACCTCTACGGCCCCACCGAAGCCGCCGTCGAAGTCACCGCTTTCCATTGCCTGCCCCAGGACGGCCGACACTCCATCCCCATCGGCAGGCCCATCGCCAACACCTCCATTCGCCTCCTCGACTCGCACCTGCGGCCCGTTCCCACGGGCGTGCCCGGCGAGCTCTTCATCGGCGGCATCCAGGTTGGCCGTGGCTACCTTGCCCGGCCCGAGCTCACCGCCGAGCGCTTCATCCCGGACCCCTTCAGCGACACGCCCGGCGCGCGCCTCTACCGCACCGGCGACAAGGCCCGCTGGCTGGCGGACGGCAACATCGAGTACCTCGGCCGCCTCGACTTCCAGGTGAAGGTGCGCGGCCTGCGCATCGAGCTGGGTGAAATCGAAGCCGCTCTGGAGAAGCACCCCCAGGTGCGTCAGGCCGTGGTGGTGGTGCGCGAGGACCCCCGAGGCGACAAGCGCCTCGTGGCCTACGTGGTGCCGCCCGCGGGCGCACAACCGCCCTCCACCAACGACGTGCGCGACTTCCTCCGGCAGAAGCTGCCCGAGTACATGGTCCCCTCGGCCTTCGTTGCACTGGAGGCCCTGCCCCTGACGAGCAGCGGCAAGGTGGACAGGAAGGCCCTGCCTGCTCCGGATGCGGCGCTCGCGACCACCGTCGAGTACGTCGCTCCGCGCAACGCCACAGAGCAGCTGCTGTGCGACGTCTGGGCGCAGGTGCTCGGCCTGAAGCAGGTGGGCATCCACGACAACTTCTTCGAGCTGGGCGGCGACTCCATCATCAGCCTCCAGGTCGTCGCGCGCGCGCGCCAGGCTGGCCTGGTGCTCGCCACCCGCCAGCTCTTCCAGCACCAGACGGTGGCGCAGCTGTCCCTCGTGGTGAAGTCCTCCTCCGACACGCTCAGCGAGCAGGGCCCTGTCACTGGCTCGGTGGTGCTCACCCCTGCCCAGCACCACCTGCTGGCGCACGATGCGGCGCACGCCCACCACTTCAACCAGGCCATGCTCCTGGCCTCGCGCGAGCCGCTGGACGCTTCTCGCTTGGAGACGGCACTCGCTCACGTCGTGGCCCACCACGATGCCCTCCGCCTGCGCTTGCGCCAGCATGAGGGTGAGTGGCGGCAGGAGAACGTCGGCCCCGACGAGGCGCCCCTCCACCTGCTCCAGGTGGACCTCTCCGCCACGTCCGCCTCCGAGCAGCCCGCCGCGCTCGAAGCCGAGGCCTCGCGTCTTCAGGCCAGCTTCGTCCTGGCGCAGCCGCCGCTGCTGCGCGCTGCCCTCTTCCACCTCGGCAACGGCCAGCAGCGCCTGCTCCTCGTCGCCCATCACCTCGTCATCGACGGCGTCTCCTGGCGCGTGCTGCTGGAGGACCTCGAGGCTGCCTATCAGCAGCTCCAGCAGCGCCTCACGGTGAGGCTGCCGGCGAAGACGACCTCCTTCCAGTCCTGGGCGCGCCGCCTGCAGGACTACGCTCGCTCCGATTCACTGTCCCCCGAGACATCCCTCTGGTTGGACGAGGCCCGTGCGCAGGTGGCCCCGCTGCCCACCGACGCCTCCGGCCCCAACACGCAAGACTCCGAGCGCTCCGTCGCCATCGCCCTCGATGCCGAGGAGACGAAGCTGCTGCTCCAGGAAGTGCCCTCCGCCTGGCGCGCGCACATCAACGACATCCTGCTCACCGCCCTCGCCCGCGCTCTCACTGAGTGGACCGGCCAGTCCCAGGTCCTCGTCCACCTGGAGGGCCATGGCCGCGAGGAGCTCTTCGAAGGCGTGGACCTCTCGCGCACCGTGGGCTGGTTCACGTCCTTCACGCCCGTGCTGCTGCCCGTACCGTCGAGCGGCTCGGCGGGCGAGTGCCTGCGCTCGGTGCGCGACTCGCTGCGCCGTCTGCCTCACCACGGCATCGGCTTCGGCGTGCTCCAGTGGCTCGGACCGACCGATATCGCCCAGCGGCTCCAGGCCATGCCCGCGCCGCAGGTGGCCTTCAACTACCTCGGCCAGTTCGATGCCACGGTCGCTTCCAGCCGGTTCTTCTCCCCGACCAGCGAGTCCTCCGGCCCTTCCATCTCCCCCTCCGCTACGCGACTGCATGCACTGGAGATCAACGGCTCGGTCTTCCAGGGCCGCCTGCGGTTCTCCTTCGGCTACAGCACGCACCTGCACCACGCGGCCACCATCGAGTCGGTGGCCGGGCGCTTCCTCCACCACCTGCGCGCCCTCATCTCCCTGCGCACATCCGAGGACGCTCGCCGCTTCTCTCCGGGTGACTTCCCCCTCGCGGCCCTCTCCCAGCCGTCGCTCGACTCGCTGCTGCAACAGACCGGGCCCGACATCGAGGACGTCTACCCGCTCTCCCCCACGCAGCAGGGCATGTTGTTCCATGCCCTGCTCGCGCCCATGGCCTCGACCTACTTCGAGCAGCTCTCCTGGACGGTCACCTCCGCCCTCGATCTGCCGGCCTTCCTGAGGGCCTGGAGGTTCTGCCTCCAGCGCCACACCATCCTGCGCTCCTCCTTCCATTGGGAGGGCCTCGATGCACCGCTCCAGGTAGTCCACTCGCAGGTGGAGCTGCCCTTCGAGCTGATCGATTGGAGCACCCTACCCGAGGCAGAGCAGCACGCCCGCTTCGAGCAACTCATGCGCGAGCAACGCCAGCGTGGCTTCGAGCTGCGCCGCGCGCCGCTCATGCGCCTGACGGCCGTGCGACTGGCGGACAGCTCCGTGCGCTTCATCTGGAGCCATCACCACCTGCTGGTGGATGGCTGGAGCCTCGGCGTGCTCATGAAGGAGGTCTTCTCCCTCTACGGCGCCTTCCGCTCCGGCTCCCCGCCCCGGCTCACCGGGACGCCGCCCTTCCGCGACTACATCGCCTGGCTGCAGCGCCGCGAGGCCTCCACCGATGAGGCCTTCTGGCGGGCCTACCTGGATGCGTTTTCCGCCCCCACGCCCCTGCCCGCGGACACCCATGCCGCGCCGCCACGAGGACAGGAGTCCGAGCACCTCACCCTCGAGCTGGGCCTCTCCGCCGAGGCCACGGCCTCGCTGCTGTCCTTCGCCCGTCAGCACCAGCTCACGCCCAACACGCTGGCACTCGCCGCGTGGGGCCTCGTCCTCTCGCACTACTCGGGCGAGCAGGACGTCGTCTTCGGCAACACCGTCGCGGGCCGGCCGCCCGAGCTGCCCGGCTCCGACAGTCTGGTGGGCCTCTTCATCAACACGCTGCCCACGCGCGTCCGCATGCCTTCGGACAGTGCGCCCCTGCGGCCCTGGCTCCAGTCACTCCAGGCCCAGCAGCTCGAGCTGCGCCAGTACGAGCACTCTCCGCTCGTCCAGATCCAGTCCTTCAGCCAGGTACCTCGCGGTGCTTCGCTCTTCGACTCGCTGCTCGTCTTCGAGAACTACCCCGTCGATGAATCGCTGGCGGATTCGGCCTCGTCGCTCCGGGTGAAGGACGTCCTGGGGTACGAGCGCACCAACTACCCGCTCACGCTCTCCGTTCTCCCCGGGCAGTTCCTGCGCCTCCGGGCTGTCTACGACTCGCCTCGGTTCGAGGCCGCGTCCATGCGGCGGCTCCTCGAACACTGGCGCAATGCCCTGCTCTCGCTGGCCTCCGCCTCCCGCGTGGGAGACGTCTCGCTGGCCTCCGAAGCCGAGCGGCAGCAGGTGATCGTGGAGTGGAACGACACCCGCGCGCCCCTGGCCGTGGACACCTGCATCCACCACCTCTTCGAAGCCCAGGTGCAGCGCACGCCGGATGCGCCTGCCCTTGGCTTCGAAGGCCAGTGGCTCACCTACCGCGAGCTGGATGCACGCGCCAACCAACTGGCGCACCACCTGCGCTCGCTCGGCGTCGGTCCCGAGGTGCGCGTCGGCCTGTGTGCGGAGCGATCCCTTGAGTTGGTCGTCGGCCTCTTCGCCATCCTCAAGGCCGGCGGTGCCTACGTCCCGCTCGACCCGTCCTACCCCCGCGAGCGTCTGGTGTGGATGCTGGAGGACGCACGTCCCGCCGTGCTCCTCGCTCAGCCTTCGCTGCTGTCTCGCCTCCCGGAGACGCAGGGGACCGCCGTGGTGTCCCTGGGCGACGAAGCGCCGCTCGGCCTCCCCACGCACGCGCCCGTCTCGCTGGCCACTCCGGACAGCCTCGCCTACGTCATCTTCACCTCGGGCTCCACCGGCCGCCCCAAGGGCGCCATGAATGCCCACCGCGCCGTCGTCAACCGCCTCCTCTGGATGCAGCAGGCCTATGGGCTCTCCGCTCAGGACGTCGTGCTGCAGAAGACGCCCTACAGCTTCGACGTCTCCGTCTGGGAGTTCTTCTGGCCCCTCATGGTCGGCGCGCGCCTCGTCATCGCCCGCCCCGGTGGCCACCAGGAGCCCGACTACCTCGCTCGTCTCATCTCCGAGCAGCGCATCACCACGCTGCACTTCGTCCCCTCCATGCTCCAGGTGTTCCTGGAGGAGCCGGGCCTGGAGCGCTGCACCTCCCTGAAGCGCGTGGTGTGCAGCGGTGAAGCCCTGCCGTTGGAACTGGCTCAGCGCTGCCTGCAGCGGCTGCCGTCCGCCCAACTGCACAACCTCTACGGCCCCACAGAGGCCGCCGTCGACGTCACCGCCTACGCGTGCGTGCTCGACGAGCCGCACCGCTCCATTCCTATCGGCAGGCCCATCGCCAACACCTCCATTCGCCTCCTCGACGCGCACCTGCGGCCCGTGCCCATGGGCGTGCCCGGCGAGCTCTTCATCGGCGGCATCCAGGTCGGCCGTGGCTACCTCGCCCGTCCCGAGCTCACTGCGGAGCGCTTCATCCCGGACCCCTTCAGCGACACACCGGGCGCGCGCCTCTACCGCACCGGTGACAAGGCCCGCTGGCTGGCCGACGGCAACATCGAGTACCTCGGCCGCCTCGACTTCCAGGTGAAGGTGCGTGGCCTGCGCATCGAGCTGGGTGAAATCGAAGCCACCCTGGAGAAGCACCCCCAGGTGCGCCAGGCCGTCGTCATGGTGCGTGACGGTTCACACCTGGTGGCCTACGTGGTGCCGCCCAAGGGAGAGCAGCCGCCCTCCACCGTGGACGTGCGCGACTTCCTCAAGACGAAGCTGCCCGAGTACATGGTCCCCTCGGCCTTCGTCACCCTGGAGGCCCTGCCCCTCAACTCCAGTGGAAAGCTCGACAGGAAGGCCCTGCCTGCGCTGGACACGGCGCTCACGACCACCGTCGAGTACGTCGCTCCTCGCACGCCGACGCAGCAACTCCTGGCGTCGCTGTGGAGTCAGTTGCTGGGACCGGCGCGCATCGGGGCCCACGACAACTTCTTCGAGCTGGGTGGCCACTCCCTGCTGGCGACCCAGGTCATCTCTCGCATCCGCGCCACTTTCGGCGTGGACCTGCCCATCAGCGCCCTGTTCGAGGCTCCCACCCTCGAAGCCCTCGCTGCGTCCATCGACGCCCTCGCGCGTCAGGGGCTCGGGCCGAAGCTGCCGCCCTTCCAGCCCGTCGACAGGTCGGGCGTGCTGCCGTTGTCGTTCGCCCAGCAGCGACTGTGGTTCCTCGACCAGTTCATCCCCGACAGCGCGCTGTACAACATGCCCGCGCCGCTGCGCCTGGAAGGCTCGCTGGACACCGCCGCCTTGGAGCGCAGCCTCTCGGAACTCGTGCGTCGTCACGAAGTGCTGCGCACCTCCTTCCCCGAGGAGGCCGGCCAGCCCCTCCAGGTCATCGCCCCGCCCGCGCCGCTTCCGCTGGAGCGCGTGGACCTCAGCGCCCTGCCCACCGACGCGCGCGAGGCCGAGGCACGCCGGCTCATCGAAGCCGAGTGCCGCAAGCCCTTCTCGCTCGCGCAAGGCCCCTTGCTTCGTGCGCTGCTGCTGAAGCTGACCGACACCGAGCACGTGCTGCTGCTCAACCTGCACCACATCGTCTCCGATGGTTGGTCCATGGGCGTGCTGGTGCGCGAGGTGGCGGCGCTCTACGAGGCTTTCTCCCAAGGCCAGTCTTCGCCCCTGCCCGAGCTGCCCGTGCAGTACTCGGACTTCGCCGCCTGGCAGCGCCAGTGGCTCCAGGGCGAGACGTTGGAAGCGCAGTTCTCCTACTGGCGGCAGCAGCTCGCAGGTGCGCCCCAGGTGCTGGAGCTGCCCACCGACAGGCCTCGTCCTGCCGTGCAGTCCTACCGCGGAGCCATCCTCTCGCGGCTCATGCCCAAGACGTTGGCTCGGGCACTTCAGTCGCTCTGCCAGCGCGAGGGCGTCACCTCCTTCATGGCGCTGCTGGCCGGCTTCCAGTCCTTGCTGTCCCGCTACTCCGGACAGACGGACGTCGTCGTGGGCACCGACATCGCCGGCCGTACCCATGCCGACACCGAAGGCCTCATCGGATTCTTCGTCAACCAGCTCGTCATGCGCGGCGACCTCTCCGGTGACCCCACCTTCCGCGAGCTGCTGGGCCGCACGCGGCAGGTGACGCTGGGGGCCTATGCCCACCAGGACGTCCCCTTCGAAGAGCTGGTGCGCGTGCTCAACCCCGAGCGCAGCCTCGCGCACGCGCCCATCTTCCAGGTGAAGCTCGTTCAGCAGAACACCCCGGCCGTCGCGTTGAAGCTGCCTGGCCTCTCCCTCCAAGGCGTGGAGGCCGACACCGGCACCGCGAAGTTCGACCTCACGCTCTCCATCAACGAGACGTCCGAGGGCCTGGCCTGCCTCTGCGACTACAGCACCGACCTGTACGACGCGGAGAGCATGGCCCGGATGCTGGAGCACCTGCAGGTGCTGCTGGAGGCCGCCGTCGCCCACCCCGACACGCGCCTGTCCGCCCTGCCCCTGCTCACTGCTACCGAGCGTCAGCAACTGTTGGTGGAGTGGAATGACACGGCGGCTGACTTCCCGGCCGACGCCTGCATCCACCACCTCTTCGAGGCCCAGGTGCAGCGCACGCCAGACGCGCACGCCCTCGGCTTCGAGGGCGCCTGGCTCACCTACCGCGAGCTGGACGCACGCGCCAACCAACTGGCGCACCACCTGCGCTCCCTGGGCGTCGGCCCCGAGGTGCGCGTCGGCCTGTGCGCGGAGCGCTCCCTCGAATTGGTCGTCGGCCTCTTCGCCATCCTCAAGGCCGGCGGCGCCTACGTCCCGCTCGACCCGTCCTACCCCCGTGAGCGCCTGGCGGGGATGCTGGAGGACGCGCGTCCCGCCGTGCTCCTGCTCCAGCCTTCCCTGCTGCAGCTCCTCCCCGAGACTCCAGGGGCCGCCGTGGTGTCTCTCTCGGACGAAGCGCTGCGCGCCCGGCCCACGCACGCGCCCACTCCGCTGGCCACCTCCGCCAACCTCGCCTACGTCCTCTTCACCTCCGGCTCCACTGGCCGCCCCAAGGGCGTCCAGGTGCCCCACCGCACCGTCTCCAACTTCTTCACCGGCATGGACGCCTGCGTCCACTCCCACCCCCTCGGTGTCTGGCTCGCCGTCACCCGCCTGTCCTTCGACATCTCCGTCCTCGAGTTGCTCTGGACTCTCGCTCGCGGCTTCC
>NZ_JAAIYA010000005.1 GCF_010894405.1 Pyxidicoccus caerfyrddinensis | reverse complement strand
GTCGAACGGGCCGTGGAAGGCCGTCAGGACGCGGGCGCCCGCGCCACGCGCGCCTATGCTGCGGCGGTCAGGAGCGCGCTCACCGACGACCACCGCCCGCCCCTCAACCCCTCCGGCCTGCTGCTACACCGACGCCTGGGCGCCATCGAGAAGAGCTTGGAGCGGGTGTCAAAAGGGGGGCCTGCCCACCGGAGTTGAGCCGCCTGCATGCGGTGCTGCGCAACGCCTTGAAGGCCACGGCCTGCATGTGGCCCGGCCTTGCGCAGGCCTACCGGTGGGTGGAGCGCACCGCAGCCATCCTCCAGAACGAGCCCGGCTTGGACGCCGCAGGGGTGCGACGCCGGCTCGCCGCGCTGCTGGCCGCCCTGGTGCGCTGGACGCGCCGACATCACCGGGGCGTCATCCGCCAGGCCCTCGCCCACTTCCTCCTCGAAACTCGCCGCTACTGGAAAGGCCTATTCCATTGCTACGACGTGCCGGACCTGCCCCGCACCGACAATGACCTGGAGCACCTCTTCGGCACCTGCCGCTACCACGAGCGGCGTGCCTCGGGCCGGGTGCGCGGCAGCGCCGGCCTCGTCGTGCGCGGCGGGGTACGGCTGCCGGCCATCGCCTCGGCCCACCTGCTGCCTGAACTCGATGGCCCCCACCTGGCGCCTGGGGACCTCGACGACTGGCGGCGGCTACGCGCCCAGCTTGAAGCGCGGCGCGTCCCTCGCATCATGGGCCGACGCTTCCGCGCCGACCCGGACGCCTACCTCAGAGGCATCGAAGAGGAGCTCAGGCCATATTTGCCGGTGTAGAAAAAAAGAGCGGCGGCGCGCGGTTCCAGGTCCTTGGAGGGGACACTTCACTGCTGGAATCGCGCGCCGCCGTGCAGCCCGGAGGCTGCTAGAGACTCGCCTTGGAGTTTCGAGTCTCTACACCGATGGTATGCATTGACATCCTTCCCGCCACCACTCCTCGCCGCCCGAAGCGAGCGCGGGAATAGGGTGTGCCAGGGGAAAACGCCAGAGGGAGGCAAGCACCTTCACCAACAGCGCATTGCGCCATCCTGAAGCTCAGCTAATTGACACGTTCGTCACGGTAAGATTACGCCATGGATGCGCGAGGCCCCCCTCGCCATGTCCGCGAAACTGCTGGGCTTTGAGAGGATGAAGGCGAGAGTGGGGACGAGCCCCCAGGCCCGTCCCCACCCCCTGCCAGCGCGGACTCCCACACCGGAGCTCGCGCCGGTGGCAGTGGAACGGACCTTCCCGTGGATCTTCCCGGAAGTGCGGTGCCCCGGCTCAGTGCAGGTGCTCGGGGTGCATGGGCAGGCCGTGGAAGAAGCGGCGCCCGCTCTCGAAGCGGCGGTGGAAGCAGAGGCGGTCCTCCATGTAGAGCCGGGCCATGTCCTCCTCGCCGTAGGCGCGGAAGAAGGTGGCGCGGGCCATGTCGCAGGCCACCTCGTACTCCACGCACAGGGCCTCCCAGTCCTCGGGCGTCTCCTCGTCGTCGCGCCAGACGCCGTCGCCCACGCCGTACTCGGCCTCCATCAAGTCCAGCTCGCGGGTGAGCCGGCGCACGCGGGGGTCCTCGGCGATGGCCTCGTCCGCCATGGCGGTGAGGATGTGGGCCACCAGGAAGAAGCCCGCGTCCGGCGGCACCACGCCCTCCTCGCGCGCGGCGCGGAAGGCCACCAGCAGCTGCGCGTCCATGGCGTCGTCCCCCAGCTCCATCAGCCGCGCGGCCAGCCCCCGCCACCGTGCCTCCGTCTCGCGGGCCTCCTGGAGGGCCAGCGTCAGCTCCTCGTCTCGCGTCTTCTTCATGGCGTGCTCCTGAATGAAAAGTGCCCCCAGGCTCCCATCCGGGTCTGACGTCTGAGCGGTGAATCCCGGGGTGTCGGAGCTGACGGCTGACGGCCCGCGCCGTCGGGTGGAGGACGCGGCGGGTGGGGTGAGTGCGGTGGTGGACGCGGGGTTGCCCGGGAGTCCATGCTTCGCGCCACCTTGCCCGTCACCCTCCGCCCCGCCTCCGCCTCGGACGAGGCGTTCCTCTTCACCCTGTACGCGAGCACGCGTGAGGGCGAGGTGGCCATGTGGGGCTGGGCGCCCGCGCAGCGGGACACCTTCCTGCGCATGCAGTGGATGGCGCAGGGCCGGGACTGGGCCACGCGGTACGCCGGAGCGGACCACCGGGTGGTGCTGGTGAATGGCGCGCCCGCCGGGAGACTGCTGGTGGCGCGCGGCGTGAAGGAGTGGCGCCTCGTGGACATCGCCCTGTTGCCGGCACACCGGCGCGCGGGCGTGGGGACGCGGCTGTTGCGCGAGCTGCTGGACGAGGCCGCGAAGGCGCACGTCCCGCTGCGGCTGCGCGTGCTCTCCGCCAGCCCGGCGCGCGCGCTGTACGAGCGGCTCGGCTTCCGGCCGGAGCCGGCGTCGGCACCGGCGACCCCGGCTCCGATGACGGACGCGGACCCGTACCTCGCCATGGAGTGGTTGCCGGGGCCGCGCGGGGGCTGACGCTCCCGGGCCCGGGCTTCGAGAAGACGCGGCATGCGCCTGAAACACGAACGGCCCGCGAGCTGATTGCTCGCGGGCCGCCGTGTGCCGTCAGGGGACGACTCGGGGGGAACTAGAGGAAGATGTTCTCCGGGGCGGGCACCACCGTCGACAGACTGTACCCGGCCGCGCCCGCCTGGGACGGCGCGGGAGCCGTGAGGGTGCCGGAGGCACCATCACCGCCGTTGCCGCCGCACGCGCCGCCGCCACCGCCCGCGGTGATGGCCTGGCTGGCCCCCGTGGGGTTCGCGGTGGCGCCCGCCGCGCCAGCGCTCACGTCGATGGTGCCGGTCACCGCCGGGGACGTGGAGGAGAGCAGGTGGATGATGCCACCGCCGCCGCCGCCGCCACCGCCCTTGCCCGCGCCGCCCGCGTTGTTGCCGGCGCCGCCACCGCCGCCCACCGCCCGGATGGCTCCGCTCACGGTGATGGCGGTCTTGCCCACCATGACGACGACACCGCCCGCGCCACCGCCGCCACCCGGAAGGTTGCCAACGGTGGCACCGCTGCCACCGGCGTCGCCGTTGGCATTGATGGCGCCGCCACTCACCACCCGGATGGTGCCCTGCGCGATGACGACCAGCGAGCCGCCACCCTGGCCGAACTGCACGCCGGACGCCTTGGCGCCCGCGCCGCCGCCCATGACACCGGGCCGCACGAGCTGGGCGGCCTGGAGCGGATAGAGTCCACGGCCCGCCGTGGGCTCACCCGCCGGGGCACGGGCCACGCCCGCCTCCGCGGGCCCCGCGCCGTTGTCCTCGGCGCTTGGCGCCACGATGATGCTGCCGGTGCTGCTGACGGTGAAGTCCCCCGTGGCGCGGATGACCGTGCCGCTCGGGACGATGAGGGTGCTGTTGATGGTGACGGTGGTGAACTGCAGGTGCTGCCGGCCGGCCAGGCTGTTGAAGCCAGCGACCGTGGTGAGGTCCGTCGTCGAGTTGACGGTGAACGCACCGCCCGAGCCGTCACCGAAGACACCCGTCGAGCCCGCGGGCCCCTGCGGACCCTGAGCACCGGTGGCGCCCGTCGCGCCCGTCGCGCCCGTCGCGCCCTGCGGACCCGTCGCGCCCGTGGCACCCGCCGGACCCTGGATGCCCTGGGGACCCTGGGCGCCGTTGCACACGTAGCGCGTCAGCGCGGCGTTGACCTCACCCGCGTCCAGCGTGCCGTTGCTGTTGGCGTCCGAGCCGAACTGGAGCCGCACGCCGCCCGTGGCGCAGTTGGCGCCCGCGGGCTCGGCGGCGGTCGCCGCCACCGAGTGGAGACCGGCCGCGCCCTGCGGACCCTGCGGACCCATGGGACCCTGGGGGCCCATGGGACCGGTGGGACCCTGCGCACCGGTGTTGCCCTGCGGGCCCTGGAGACCCTGCGGACCCTGAGGACCGATGTCGCCCGTGTCGCCCTTGTCGCCCTTCACGCCCTGGGGACCCTGCGGACCGGTGGCGCCCTGCGGACCCGTCGCGCCCGTCGGACCCTGGATGCCCTGGGGACCCTGAGCGCCGTTGCACACGAAGCGCGTCAGCGCGGCGTTGATCTCACCCGCGTCCAGCGTGCCGTTGCGGTTGGCGTCGATGCCCGTCTCCAGCTTCACGCCGCCGGTGGCGCAGTTGGCACCCCCAGCCTCCGCGGTGGTGTTCACCAGCGCGCTCAGGCCGACGTTGCCCTGCGGACCCTGGGGACCCTGGGGGCCCTGGGAACCGGTGTCGCCCTTGTCGCCCTTGTCGCCCTTGTCACCCTGGAGGCCCTGGGGCCCGGTGGCGCCCTGCGGGCCGGTGGGGCCGACGGCGCCCGTGTCGCCCTTGTCGCCCTTCACGCCCTGGGGACCCGTGGCGCCCTGCGGACCGACGGGGCCCACATCGCCCGTGTCACCCTTGAGACCCTGGGGACCGGTGTCGCCCTGCGGGCCCTGGAGGCCCTGGTCGCCGCGCAGGCCCTGCGGACCCATCGGACCTTCCGGACCGGCGGGGCCACGGTCGCCCTGCGAGCCGTTGCACACGTAGCGCGTCAGGTCCGCGTCCACCTCGTTGGTGTCCAGCTCGCCGTCGCGGTCGGCGTCGACGCCCGCCTCGAACAGCACGCCGCCGGTGGCGCAGTTGGCGCCAGCGGCCTCCGCGGTGGTGCGCACCAGCGCGCCCAGGCCGGTGTCACCGCGAGGGCCGCCCGCGGGACCCGCGGGACCTTCGGGACCGGTGTCTCCCTTGTCGCCCTTCTCACCCGGGGCGCCCGGAGCTCCGGCCGCGCCGTCGGCGCCGTCCGCTCCAGCGGGGCCAACGGGGCCCTGCTCACCCTGCGGGCCGCGCGCGCCGGCGGGACCCTGTGGGCCCTGTGGGCCCTCCTTGCTTTCGTCACATCCCGACAGCACCAGCAGTGCCGCCAGCGGAAGTGCCTTCAAGAATGTCCAATGCGCGGGGCGCTGCCAGTTCAGTCGAGCCATCTAGTGCATCTCCTCATCGTGGGACTCAGTGCCGGGGGCCAGAGCAAGCCCCACGCCAGATCGCGGTCAGGGGTCGCCGCGCGCGTGCTTCAGCAATGATGAGGCGATTGTGTATCGAGTTGACCCCGGAGAGCCATCCCCCCCCTGCGCGTCCCTTTGGAACGCGGTTGCGTTTGGACCCGACGCGTCCGGCCGCGACATGGGTTGAATCCAACCCGCCGTCCTCGATGAACGCAGCTGCGTCTCAGCCGGACGCAGCGACACGACGCGACACACGCGTGAGCGACGCACTCCCCTGGGAGGTGACGCATCACGACGCCCGGAATCCCGACTTCGAGCGTGTGGCCGGTCCTTTGCTCAGCGAGCAGCCGACGTGCTCTGCTGCGTCTCTGCTGCGTCTGCAACGCTCCTCAACTCATCAAGCTCCTCAACTCAAGGAAGGTGTACGTGTCCGAGCCATTCATTGGTCAGATCATGATGTTCGGTGGGAACTTCGCTCCGCGCGGCTGGGCGTTCTGCCAGGGGCAGATCCTCTCCATCGCGCAGAACACCGCGCTCTTCTCCATCCTCGGCACCACGTACGGCGGCAACGGGCAGACGACGTTCGCCCTGCCGGACCTGCGGGGCCGCTATCCCATGCAGCCCGGCCAGGGCCCGGGCCTCTCGCCGCGCACGCTGGGCGAGCAGGGCGGTAGCGAGACGGTGACGCTGATTTCGACGCAGATGCCGGCGCACAACCACACGCTCAACGTGAGCAGCCAGAACGGCGACACGGAGACTCCGGTCGGCACCGTGCTGGCGGCGGACAACACCGCGGCCATCACCAACTACCGCGCGGCGCCCATCGACGGCACCATGAACCCGGCCGCCATCGGCGTCGCCGGCGGCAGCCAGCCCCACAACAACATGTCGCCCTTCACGTGCATCAACTTCATCATCGCACTGGAAGGCATCTACCCGTCGCGCAACTGAAGTCCTCCTGAAACAACCCGGCGCATCCCGCTCCCCGTTGACGGAGAGCAGGACGCGCCGGACGTTTCCCCCTCTATGCGGCGGGACTACGGCAGCGGCACCAGCCGGTCCACCGCCGCGGTGCCGGTGTACTGCGTGGGCGTGTTGAGGAAGCCCTTGAGCTGCACGCGCCAGGTGCCCGCCACCGGATGCGGAATCGACACCGACTCACCGGTGGAGGTGCCGTTGGCGCTGGAGCCCACCAGCTCGCCGTTGGGCCCGTAGACGTTCATGTCCAGATCCAACGCCGGGTTGCCCCAGTCGGTGGTGATGCGCAGCGCGCTCGCGCCCTCGGGCACGACGACGCTGTGGTTGTCCTCGGCGGCCAGCAGCGTCACGTCCGCGACGGGGATGTTGATGCTGGTGTCCACGTTCCCCGTCCAGCCCGGCAGCGCGGTGGTCTGCGTGGTGTAGCGAGTGCCCGCCGTCTCGGAAGCGACGCGCACCGCGGCGTACGCATCCGCGTAGCCGGCGCCCACCTCCCACAGCTCGAGCTGCCGCGGGGTGCCGTCCGCGTTCTTCGCGAACATGGGCTTCGCGGTGGAGGTGAGCGCGGCGAGCACGCCGTCCATGTTGAGCGCCGGGTTGACCTCCAGCATCAGCGCGACGACGCCGGCCAGGTGCGGGGTGGCCATGGAGGTGCCGGAGATGGACGCGTAGAAGGGCTCCGGGTGCAGCGCGTCCAGGCCGAGGTACGGCGGGACGATGGCCGGGTTGCCGCTGGTGGCGCGCGCCGCGACGATGTTCACCCCGGGCAGGGTGATGTCCGGGTGGTGGAGCGCGTCACCGGGCACGCCACGACTGGAGAAGTCCGCCAGCGCGCCGGGCAGGTCCTGGCTCACGAGCGGGTTGGTGGCCCCCATCGTGTCCTTGGCGGTGCCGGCCGCGACGGAGATGACACACGGCGAGGCGCTGTACGGGTTGAGCGTGTCCGCGTCCGGGCCCTCGTTGCCCGCGGCGAAGACGACGACGACGCCCAAATCGTAGGCGCGCTTGCTGGCGATGGAGATGGGGTTGAACGGCGCGAAGCGGCCGGTGGTGCCCCACGAGTTGGAGATGACGCGGACGTTGTGCGTCTCGCGCACGTCCGGGTGCAGGAGGAAGTCGAAGCCCTGCACGCTGTAGAGGATGCTGATGGCCTCGCCGGCGCCCACGCCGAGGAGCGTCGCCCCCGGCGCCACGCCCTGGTACTTGCCACCGGAGCGCGCACCCGAGCCGGCGATGGTGCTGGCGCAGTGCGTGCCGTGGCCGCTCGTCAAGTCACTGTCCGGCACGTCCAGGTACAGCGCGCCGCCCACCGGCACGCCCGACACCGGGGCGACGACCTTCACGTTGCGGGCGATGTTCGGGAAGTCTCCGTGCGTGCCGTCGATGCCGGAGTCGATGACGCCCACGCCGATGCCGGAGCCGGTGGCCTGGAAGGCGGTGCGCGCGGTGTCCGCGCCGATGTACGCCACGCTCTGGTCCAGGAAGTACTGCAGCGGCCGGTCCTCGTAGATGGAGAGCAGGCCCAGCGGCTGGAGCTGCGTGCGCAGCAGCGTCAGCACCAGCGGCGTGACGGGCAGCTTCACCACCACCATGGGAAGGGCCTTCAGCGTGCCCAGCCCCTTGCCGACCTGCAGCCCCAGCAGCCCGGACAGCGTCGTCACCGCGGGCGCCAGCGCCTCGTCGGTGTTGAAGGACAGGATGAGCGTGCGCGTCGTGCCGTCCGCCTTCAGCCCCGGGTCCACCACCGCCTGGGTCAGCGCGGACTGAGCCTGCGGCGTGGAGTAGAGCGCGGTGCAGGCGCTGGGGGCGACGGCCGTCGGGGACTCGACAATCTTCTTCGAGGCGCGACTCGCGGCGGCGCGGACCGAGCCGGCCTCGGCCGACGGGGACACCGTCTCGGACGGCTGCCCCGAGCCACAGCCCAGTGCGGCACAGGTGGTGACGGCCCAGCCCAGCGACTTCAACCGCTTCATGTGGAGTACCCCGGCGAACGAGGCCCGGTGCATCCGGGCATGAAGATGTTGTGCATTGCCGTTGCGAGTGGATCGCCACGCCACGGACGTCTTGTGTCGGACACCTCCGCGTCCGTAGCGGCGTGGGTGGGTATGGTTTTTCCACAGGTGCATGCCGACCCTTTGCGCGGGAGGAAGATGACCGCGGAGCGTGAAGTGGGAAGGCAGCCTTCGCAGGTAACTCTGAAGACGGCGTTCACCGTGTGCTTCGCCGTGCTCACGGTGGTGGCGCTGGTGGCGCTGGTGATGCGCACGACGGTGGCGCTCACCCTCACGGGCATCGCCATCCTGCTGGCGCTCGCGCTGGAGCACGGGGTGTCCTGGCTGGAGCGCAAGGGACTGCCGCGCATGCTGGCCATCGCGGTGGTGATGCTGGGGCTGTTGACGGCGATTGCCGCGCTGGCGCTCCTGGTGGTGCCCGCCGCGGTGGCGCAGGTGGACGCGCTGGTGGTGCAGTGGCCGCAACTCTGGGCGGAGCTGCGCGACTCGCGCGTCTTCCGGCTGGTGAGCAGCCGGCTCTCCACCCTGGGCTGGCCGCGCAAGCCGGAGGACGCCGCGTCCCGCCTGGCCGGGGGGACGACGCTGCCGGAATTGTTGGTGCTCGCGATTGGCGGGGTGGTGGGCCTGGCGGGCGGAGCGCTCACCGTGTTCTTCCTGGTGGGCTTCATGCTGGCGTTCGGCGGCGGCATGCTGAAGCGGCTGCTGGACCTGTCGGGGCCCGAGCACCGGCTGCGCTACGTGCGCGTGCTGCGCAACGTGTACCGGGCCACCGGCGGCTACCTGGCCGGGCTCACGCTCATCTGCACCGTCAACGCCACGCTCACCACCACGGTGCTGGCCGTGTTGGGGGTGCCGTACTTCCTGCCGCTGGGCATCGTCAGCGGGTTCTCCAGCATGGTGCCGTACGCGGGGCCGCTGATTGCCGGCGGCTTCATCACCCTGCTGACGTGGGCCACGGGCGGCATGTGGATGGCGCTCGGGGTGATGCTGTACTTCGTGCTGTACGGGCAGCTGGAGGGGAACGTGCTGGCGCCGCTCGTCTTCCGGCGCACGGTGCACGTCAACCCGCTCATCGTCCTGCTGGCGGTGCTCTTCTGCGCGGAGTTGGCCGGGGTGGTGGGCGCGGTGGTGGCGGTGCCCGTCGCGGCCGCCGCGCAAATCATCACCCGCGAGGTGCTGAGCTTCCGCAAGGAGCGCCGGGGCGCGGCGAGTCAGGCCCCGGCCCCTCCGGACACGGCGTGAGGTGAGGAGCAGGCAGCGGGCGGCGCCTCCCGGAAGCGCGCCGAGACCGTGCTGTTCGGAAATGTCGGGGGTTTTGTGCGGCGGCGCTCTCAACCGGTCATCGCAACGGCCCGGGCAAATACCTCGGCGGGGGTGTGCCAGTCGAGTGTCCGGCGCCGGCTCCAGCGGGTGCGCGGATGACTGGCGCATCCGCGCGGCCCGCCTCAGCCTCCCGCCACCTCGCGCAGTGACGCCTCCACGCCCGTGAGCAACTCGTCCAGCGCGGCGTCCGGGATGTTGAGTGCGGGGGCGATGTACACGGTGTCCCCCAGCGGCCGCAGGTAGAGCCCACACCGCCGGGCCGCCTCGTACACGCGCCAACCGCCGCGCGCGAGATAGCCGCCCCCACCCAGGTCCACCGCGCCCACCATGCCGAGCGCACGCGGGCGCACGAGCCCCGGAATCGTCTCGGCCATCCGCTCGAAGGCGGCCCGGATGCGCGGCGCCTTGCGCGCCACCTGCCCGAGCACGTCCTCGTCGCGGTACACGGCGAGCACCTCGCGCGCCACCGCCGCGCCCAGCGGGTTCCCGCAGTACGAGTGCCCGTAGTATAGCGCCCGCTGCGGCGCACCGAGGAAGCCGGAGAAGACGCGCTCGGACGCGAGCGTCGCGCCGAACGGCAGCAGCCCGCCGGAGAGCGCCTTCGCCAGGCACAAGAGGTCCGGCACCACGCCGGCCAGGTCCACCGCGAAGCGCGCGCCGGTGCGGCCCAGCCCGGTGAAGACCTCGTCGGCGATGAGGAAGGTGTCCACCTCTCGGGTGGCCTCGCGCACCGCGCGCACGAAGTCCGGCGAGTACATCAACATGCCCGCGGCCCCTTGCAGCACGGGCTCCAGGATGACGCCGGCAATCTCGTCCGGGTGCGCGCGCAGGGCGGCCTGCACCTGCTCGAAGGCGCGCTCCCAGCCGCCCTCCTCCGCCGGAGACGGCACGTGCACCACGTCGAAGAGGAGCGGACCGAACACCTCGCGGAACAGCGGCACGCCGCCCACGCTGGTGGCGCCAATCGTCTCGCCGTGGAACGCACCGGACAGGGTGATGAAGCGCGAGCGGCCAGGGCGCCCGTTCTGCGCCCAGTACTGCGCCGCCATCTTGATGGCCACCTCCACCGCCGTGCTGCCGTTGTCGGAGAAGAAGACGCGCGACAGCCGCTCGCCCGAAGGCAGCGAGTCCCGGTCCGCGCCCGGGGCGATGGCGGCCAATTCCGCCGCGAGCAACGCCGCCGGCTCATGCGTGACGCCGGCCAGCGAGACGTGCGGAAGCCTGCCCGCCTGCTCGGTGAGAGCGCGCACCAGCCGTGGGTGGCGGTGGCCCAGCGTGGACACCCACCAGGAGCCGTTGGCGTCGAGGTACCGCCGGCCGTCCACGTCCCAGAAGTACGGCCCCTCCGAGCGGGCGACGACCATCGGGTCCGTCTCCGCGATGTACGCCTCCATGGCGGTGTAGGGGTGCCAGACGTGTCCCTTGTCCGACCTGACGATGTCCGCCCGTTCCACGCGTGTGCTCCCGGTCATGGGATGGTTGCTGCTCCTCGGAGTGCCTCGTACCGGAAAGACACGGCCACGGCACCGTGCGTCACGCGGGGAGGCTCCGCGTTCTTCTGATGGAAACCTGAAGCCAGGGCCCGCTCCGCCGTCCCCTGTCACGTCCTTCGGGGCCGGCCATGACGCTGCCATGACATGGGGGGTGTTCCTTCACACATCATGGTCGTCATCGCCTTCTTCATTTCGCACTGGCTGCTCTGTGTCTTCTTCCAGAGCTTCTTCCAGCACCGCTATGCCGCGCACCGCATGTACACCATGGGGCCACGCACGGAGCGGGCGGTGCACCTGCTGACGTACCTGGTGCAGGGCTCCTCGTACCTGTCGCCGCGCGCGTACGCCGTGCTCCACCGCGAGCACCACGCGTTCTCCGACACGGAGAAGGACCCGCACTCCCCGCACTTCTTCAAGGACGTGGCGCGGATGATGCTGCACACGAAGAAGCGCTACGACGACTACTGCGCCGGGCGCGGTCAGCCCGAGGCCCGCTTCCTGGGTGGCTACCCGGAGTGGCCGCTGGTGGACGACACGCTGCGCACCTCGTGGTGGGCGACGCTGGGCTGGGTGGCGCTCTACACGGGCTTCTACGTGGCCTTCGCCACGTCGCCCTGGCAGTTCCTGCTGCTGCCCATCCACTTCCTGATGGGCCCGGTGCACGGCGCCATCGTCAACTGGTGCGGGCACAAGTACGGCTACCGGAACTTCAACAGCACCGACAAGTCGCGCAACACGCTGCCGGTGGAGGTGCTCTGCATGGGTGAGCTCTTCCAGAACAACCACCACAAGTACGGCAGCAGCCCGAACTTCGCGGCCCGCAGGTTCGAGGTGGACCCCACGTGGCAGGTGATGCGCGTGCTGGCGAAGCTGGGCGTCATCCGCATCGCCACCCCGCAGCGCGCCGTGTGGCCGGAGCCCCGCGAGACCGCTCGCGAGGCCGGGACGGCCCAGGCCGCCTGATGTTTCCGGAGGGGGCCCTGCCCCTCCTTCCGCGGCTCGCGCCCACCGGCATACTGGCCGGATGCGCGGGCCGCCTGAGCTGGACCCGGGGGCGGACCGCCCCGCCCCTTCCACCGTTCGCGCCCACCGGCATGCTGGCCGGCCGCGCGGGCCACCTTGGGACGGGCGCAGGCCCCCCACCCGCTGTCCGCCCGGCACCGGACCGGGCAGTCAGTCCGCAGCACGGGCCAGGGCCTCGCGTTAAATGAGCCCCCGTGCCCGCCGACACCTCGCTCCGCCTCCGCATCCTCGAAGCAGTGACAGACGTCCCGGCCGCCGCCTGGGACGCGCTCACCGGCCCCGACGCGCCCCCCTTCGTGCGGCACGCGTGGCTCTCGGCCATGGAGGAGAGCGGCAGCGCCACCGAGGAAACCGGCTGGGCGCCGCACCACCTGACGCTGTGGCGCGGCAAGCAGCTCGTCGCCGCCGCGCCCGCGTACCGCAAGTTCCACAGCATGGGCGAGTACATCTACGACTTCGGCTGGGCGGATGCCGCCGCCCGGCTCGGCGTGGAGTACTACCCGAAGCTCGTCGTCGGCGGCCCCCTCTCCCCCGCCACCGTGCCGCGCTTCCTCATCGCCCCCGGCGAGGACGTGCCCGCCCTGCGCCGCGCCCTCCTCGCCGCCGCCACCGAGAGCGCCCGCGAGTCCGGCTGCTCCTCCGTCCACATCCTCTACCCCACCGGGGAAGAGGCGGACTTCCTCGAGGGCGAGGGGCTCGCCCGCCGCATCACCCTCCAGTTCCACTGGAAGAACCCGGGCTACCGCAGCTACGACGACTACCTGGCCCGCTTCGACTCCAAGCGCCGCAACCAGCTCAAGCGCGAGCGCGGCGCCGCCGCCACCCAGGGCATCGCCCTGCGCACCGTGCGCGGCGGAGAGCTGACACAGGCCCACGCGAAGCGCGCCTACGGCTTCTACACCTCCACCTGCGAGCGCCACGCCTGGGGCCAGATTCAGCTCACCCCGGACTTCTTCGCCCGCGTCTTCAGGGACCTACCCGACGCCGTGGAGATGGTGGAGGCGGTGAAGGGCCCGAAGGTCATCGCCGGGGCCTTCAACCTGGCCACCCGGGAGCGGCTCTACGGCCGCTACTGGGGCGCCTTCGAGGAGCACCCCTTCCTCCACTTCAACGTGTGCCTGTATCACTCCGTGGACGACTGCATCCGCGCGGGCCGCAAGGTCTTCGAGCCCGGCGCGGGCGGCGAGCACAAGGTCTCCCGCGGCTTCGAGCCCACCGCCGTGCACAGCGCGCACCTCCTGTTCGACAAGCGACTGGACGGCGCGGTGCGCAGCTTCCTGCACCGTGAGCACCAGCGCCTGGCTCCGGCCGTCGAGGAGGCGGAGAAGATTTGCGGCCTCAAGCCCTGGCCCCTGGCCGGCAGCCCGGCCGCCGGGGGAGCCACCGGTACCTGAGCCGGGGAGCCCGGGGGGCCCCGGGCCGGGCCGGATTGTCAGCCCCGAGGCGGTCCCCCCTCTTAACGAAGTTGTGAAACCTGGGTAGGTCCGTAGAGTGTCCCCGCTATGAAAGCCCCGGAGACGACCGAAGACTTCATCCAGTGGTACGAAGACTGCTGGGCGGACCGCGACGAGGTCGAGTACCCCAAGATGTTTGGCGCCATCGACGAAGGCGTCTTCACGCTCGACCAGACGGACGCCATTCAAGCGTGGATGGAGAGTGAGCTGGCGCAGGTGGAGCAGCCGGACCCGAACTGGGAGCCCATGGGCGTGCGCGTGGCACCGCCGAGCCCGGACTACCCGTACTGGACCTATGTCACCAGCGGCCTGTCCAACCCCTTCACCGTGGCGCCCGGCGAGGAGTTCCCCGACGACGCGCCCAGCGGGCTGGGCTACGAGATGGTCATCCACACGCCTGAAGAGGCGAAGTGGCCGGTGTTCCGGCTGCTGGACATGATGGCCTACAACCTCGTGTGCCTGCGCGCCTTCGCCATGGGCCACCGCTACCCGGTGGAGGGCTCACTGGATGGCGGCGAGTCCAAGCTGGGCGGCTTCGTCTTCGTGAGGGACCCGTCCCGCCCGGACCACTTCGTGCTGCCCAGCGGCAAGGTGCAGCTGATTACCCTGGTGGGCGCTACGAAGAACGAGATGGCCTTCGCCCGCTCCAACGGCATGGACAAGCTGATGGCGAAGCTCGTCGCGGCCGGCAGCGGCTACATCACCCAGCCCGAGCGCGAAGAAGTGAAGCTGTAGTCACTTCCCTTCCGCCTTGCGCGCCGGTGGCCCTTCCGCCCCGGCGCGCAGCGGCGCGCCCTCCACCAGCGCGCGCAGGGTGGCCGGCTCGAAGGGCTTCTCGATTCGCGGCAGCGGCACCGTCTGCAGGAAGGCGCGGGCGCGCTCGGTGAAGCCGCCGCCCGTCATGAAGACGAGGCGCGACAGCACTTCCGGCTGGTGGCGGGCCAGCTCCGCGTACACGTCCATCCCCGTCACGTCCCCCATCATCAAGTCGCAGAAGATGCGGTCGAACGCGTCGTCGTGCGCCAGCAGGGTCAGGGCCTCGCGCCCGCTGTGCGTCAGCACCACCTCGTGCTGACCGCCGAGCACGCGGCGCAGCACCGAGGCGACCTGCGGCTCGTCGTCCACCACCAGCACCCGCTTGCGCTCGCCAGCGCCCTCCGCGGCCTCCGGCTCGGCGGGCGCGGCGACTTCGTACGTGGTGGGCAGTCGCACGCGGAAGGTGCTGCCGCCGCCGGGCGTGCTGGTGGCCGTCAGCTCCCCGCGCATGCTGCGCACCAGCCCCAGCGCGGTGGACAGCCCCAGGCCGGTGCCGGCACCCACCGGGCGCGTGGTGAAGAAGGGCTCGAAGACGCGCTCCAACACCTCGGGCGCCATGCCGTGGCCGGTGTCCGTCACCTCCACCACCACCCCGGCGCCCTCGACGCGCGAGGTGAGGATGACGCGGTGGTGGCCGGCGTCCCCCTCCGGAATCGCGTGCGCGGCGTTGACGAGCAGCTGGAGGAACACCTGCGCCAGCCGCGCCTCGTGCGCCATGACGGTGGGCACGACCGCGAAGTGCCGCTCCACCTGCGCCCGGTAGCGCAGGTGCGGCATGGCCATGGACAGGCCGAACTCCAGCGCCGCGTGCACGTCCACCGGCGACAGGTGCGGCTCGTCCGCTCGGGCGAACGTCAGCAAGTCGCGCACGGTGACGCGGATGCGCTCCGCGCCCTCGCGCGCCTCGCGCAGCGCGTCCAGCGCCTCGCTCAGCGCCTCGCCGTCGCCGGGGTTGCTGGAGAGCACCTCCAGCTGCTCCAGCGCGAACTGGAGGTTGCCGGTGACGTAGGAGAGCGGGTTGTTGATTTCGTGGCCCACGCCCGCCGCGAGCTGGCCGGCCATGGCCAGCTTCTCCGTGCGCACCAGCTGCTCGCGCGCGGCCACCAGCTCCTCGGTGCGCTCCTGGACGAGCGCCTCGGCCTCCAGGCGGCCGGAGTGCTCGCGGGCCAGCAGCATGTCGCGCTCGGCCTCCAGGTGCTTCTTGCCGGTGATGTCGGTGCCGAAGACGGACAGGTTCCCGTTGGCGCACCAGGCGTGCACCTCGTGCCAGCGGCCGGGGGAGATGCGCACCTCGAACGTGGTGGCCGCGCCCTCGGTGGCCACGCGGCGCAATTCGCGCTCCATCCGGGTGCCGAGCAGCTCAGGGCACGCGTCCCACAGCACGCGGCGGAAGAGCTGCTCCTGCGTGCGCCCGGCGATGGCGGCGGCCTGGTGGTTGACGTAGGTGACGCGCCAGTCCGGGTCCACGGTGAAGAAGGCGTCCGGGGTGCCCTCGAGCACGTCGCGCACCCAGGCCAGCGTGTCGCGCACGCCCTCCTCCACGCGCAGGGCGCTGGTGACGTCGCGCAGGCGCAGGAGCACGCCGTCGCGCAGCGGCACCGCGGTGCCCTGCAGCCAGGCCTCGCCCTCCGGGAAGCTGTCCGCGGCGGGCCGGCCCGTCTCCACCACCTCGCGCAGCACGTCCACCCGGCCGCCCAGCCCGGCGTCCGCGGACACCTCGCGCAGCCTTCGCCCGCGCAGCGTCTCCGGCGAGCGGCCCAGCGCGCGCGCGGCGGCGGGGTTGGCCCAGAGCCACTCGAAGTCGGTGATGGCGCCGCCCGCGTCGCGCACGGCGCGCAGCACCATGCAGCCCTCCGGCTGGCAGCGCTCCGCCTCCTCCAGCGCGGACAGCAGCACGTCCGCGCCCGGAGCCGGGGTCCTCGGGGATATGTCTGTCTCCTCCATGCGCCGCCTACTCCGACCTACGCGCGCCCGGAGGCCAGCGTCCAGAAACAGCAGGGGTTCCCGCCGTATGTCGCCACGAACCGAGGGCTTTCTCAAGCCACCCCGGAGTTGGTTGCCACGTGACGTCCACCCGGTTGCCGCGTGAAACCACGAGAACTCGCGAATCCGGCCAGGAGAGATGACCCGTCACGGTGGGTTCCGGCCACGGAGTGTCCCACCACCGGAGTGACGCGAAGGAGTGGCGCGGCGCCCGGGTGCCAGACGGCGACACGGGCTTCTCTTGGGTGTCCCGTCTTCACGGAGAGCGGACTAGGGTGCGACCTCCGACATGACGCCCACCCTCATCACCGCCGTCGCCTTCGAGCCGCTGCACCTGCCCCTCACCGAGCCCTTCGCCATCGCCACCGGCGCGCAGCACGCCGCGGAGAACGTGCTGGTGCGCCTGACGCTGGCGGACGGCACCGTGGGCCTGGGCGAGGCGGCGCCCTTCACCGCCGTCAGCGGCGAGACGCAGGGCAGCACGCTGGCCGCACTGGAGACGGTGCGCGCGGGGCTGCTCGGGAAGGACGTGCGCGCGTGGCGGCCGGTGTCGGAGTGGCTGGGGGACTCGCTGGCCCTGGCGCCGTCCGCGCGGGCCGGCGTGGAGATGGCGCTGCTGGATGCGCTGGCGCGGCACCACCGCGTGCCGCTGTACGTGCTGCTGGGCGGCGCGGGGACGGCACTGGAAATCGACATGACGGTGACGGCGGGGGACGTGGCGCATGCGCGCGAGTCCGCGAAGGCCATCCTCGCGCGCGGCATCTCCACGCTGAAGGTGAAGGTGGGCGCGCTCGCGCCGGACCAGGACGCGGCGCGCATGGTGGCCATCCACGAGGTGGCCCCCCAGGCCCGGCTCTTCGCCGACGCCAACGGCGGCTATGACGTGGGCGAGGCGCTGGCCTTCCTGAAGGAGCTGGAGCGGGCGGACGTACCGCTGGCCCTCTTCGAGCAGCCGGTGGCCGCGTCGGACTTCGCCGGCATGGCGGAGGTGTGCCGGCGCTCGAAGGTGCGGGTGTGCGCGGACGAGTCGGCGCGCTCGGCGAAGGACGTGCTGCGGCTCATCCGCGAGGGGGCCGCGCACGGCATCAACATCAAGACGATGAAGTGCGGCGTGGTGGAGGCCCTGACGATGTGGAGCCTGGCGCGCGCGGCGGGGATGGAGCTGATGGTCGGCGGCATGGTGGAGAGCGTGCTGGCCATGACGGCCTCCGCGCACCTGGCCGCGGGCCTGGGCGGCTTCACCTACGCGGACCTGGACACGCCGCTGTTCATCGCGCGCCATCCGTTCCAGGGCGGCGCGCGGTACGACGGCGCGCGGTTGGACCTGGACCCGGACGCCCCGGGGCACGGCGTCACGCTGGCCTGAGGGCCGCTAGCACGCCCGCTCGCAGGACACGAGGTGCTGGGACAGGAAGTCGCGCAGCAGCGTCACCCGCTTGGGCAGGTGCCGGGAGGCATGCACGAGCGACTGCAGCGCGCCCGTGGCGCTGAACTTCGGCAGGACGTGCTCGATGGGCATGGCCGACGCGGAGAGGCGCGAGAGGAGCTGCTCGGGCAGCAGGCCGATGCCATGGCCCCCCACGACGGCCTCGAAGACGAACTGCACGCTGTCCCCGCTCAGCGGCCCCTGGACCTTGATGCTCTCGGGACCGCGCGGGCCGACGAGCTCCCACGTCGCGTGGCCGCCGCTCCCCCGGTACAGCACCGCATCGTGGCGAGCCAGGTCGGCCACCGTTCGAGGCACCCCGCGCCGCTCGAGGTACGCGGCGGAGGCATACAGCCGGTGCACGCTCACCCCGAGCTTCCGGACGATGAGGTCCGAGTCCCGAAGCTGCCCGGAGACGATGGCGATGTCCACCTGGCCTCCGACGAGCTCCGCGCCGCGGGCCGTGGTGATGACGTCGACGTGAATCCTCGGGTGCTGGCGGATGAACTCCCCCAGCAGGACAGCGAGCTTGCCTCCCAGCTCGGGCGGTGCCGCGACGTGCACCACGCCGCTCGGCTCACGCGCGGCCTCCCCCGCCAGCAGGTTCGCTTCGTCGAGCCCGGCGACGGCCTCGCGGGCGCGCTCGTAGTACGCGCGGCCGGCGTCGGTGAGGGCAATCTTCCGCGTCGTGCGCTCCAGCAGCACGACGCCCAGGTCCTCCTCCAGCTTCGCGACGCTGCGACTCACCGAGGATGTGGGCAACTGGAGGTGCGTCGCGGCGGCCGTGAAGGAGCCGGCCTCGACGACGCGGAGGAAGGTGGCGACGCGGTTCAGGTCCATTGCTCTCACAGCAATAATACGTTGCCTGGCGATGGACTAGTGCTTACCGGGAAAGGCCGTTAGCGTGCGGGGACGACCTTCCTTGGAGCGTTCCCAATGTCTCTCGTTTCGAAATGGGGCCCGCGCGTCGCGCAAAGCCTGCTCGGCCTCGTGTTCCTCGTGTTCGGCCTCAACTTCTTCCTCCACTTCCTGCCGCAGCCCCCGCATCCCAAGGAGGCAGCGCCGTTCATCGAGGGGCTGATGTCGAGCGGCTTCGTGTTCCCGCTCATCAAGGTCATCGAGGTGACCGCCGGCCTCGCGCTGCTGACGAACCGGTTCGTCCCGCTCGCGCTGACGCTGCTCGCCCCCATCATCATCACCATCACGGGCTTCCACTTCCTGCTCGCGCCGGCGTACGCGGTTCCCATCATCCTCCTCGTGCTGGAGCTGTACCTCGCGTGGAGCTACCGCGCGGCCTTCGCGCCGATGCTGCGCGCCCGCGTGTCGCCTGCCGCCTCGGCTGAAGGGGCTCCGGCGGGCCAGGCAGCGACCGCTCGCTGAACGGCGCGGCGTGCCCATGCCCTCGGCTCACGGAGCCCTGGGCGGGTCTCCACGCATGCTGGCGGGCGGTGAGATCACCTACGCTGCCCGGGTGCGCTCCCAACCACTCCCCGGGCTCGAGGCCCGCTGCCATGACTGAACCCACGCGCTTCGGTGGCCATGGCATGCGGGCGCGCACCATCTTCCTGTTCCTCTGGGCGGCGATGTCGCTGCCCAACGTGCTGGCGCTCATGGACGCGGGCCCGGTGCCCACGGCCGTGGGAGTCCTGGTGGCGCTCACGGCGGGCGTGGGCCTGGGGTGGGTGGCGTCCCGGACGGACGAGGGTGTCGGGTGCCTCTTCGTCCTGCTGGCCGGTGGCGGAGTGTGGCTGGGCTGGACGGTGGGCGAGGCCTGGGCCAGAGTGCCCGTGGGCAGACACCTGGGTGCGCTCATGGGTGGAGCGCTCCTGCCGTCAACGGCCGTCCTGGTCCGCGTCGTCATCGACCACCGCCGGGAACGCGCGGGCGCGGCCAACGACTGACGCGAGACACGGGAAGACGCGAACAGGTGACCCACCCTCGGGGCGGCGACCTGGCGGAATGAACGTTCCTTCCAGGCCACCCTGCTCCCGGAGGGGTGGACCCGTCATGCGCCTTCCCAGGCAGGACCCATCCGCGTCCTGAATCCGTCCCCCCGCGCGCCGGAGCGCACCTTCCATCGCGACCCGGTTCGCTGGACGACACTCGCGCAGGCTCGCAGCCCGCCGCGTCATGGGCTTCACCGCACCATTCCGCCCGCGCTGCGCCCCAGCATCAGACGCCAGGTGGGTGCCTTGCCGCCCCGGCGCGGTTGGCGCGAGTCTTTCTTGAAATGCCCGTCTCTCCCAACGAAACACTCGCATCGTTGCTGCACCCCCAGCGGCGTGAAGCCGCGCGCAGGCGTCGCCTGGCCGTGCTGGTGGCCTGCGCCCTGCCCCGACCCGTTCCACTGAGCACGCTGGTGACGGAGCTCGGCGAGGGTCTCCGGGAAGGCGCCGAGCTCGCCTGCGACGAGGGCCTGTGCGAGCTGCGCCCCGGCGATCTGCTGGTGCCGGCGGGCCCGGCCACGCTGGACATGGCCATCAACCAACTGGAGGTGTCCGAGGTGCGCGCCACCTGCGCACGCGTCGCCCGGTGGGCCGCGTCCCCCGACGAAGCCCTGCTGCTCACGCTGGCGGCGGACCCGCTGGGTGAAGGACTCAGGCATCTGGAGCACGCCGAGGGGCGCGCGGCGGGAATGGTCGAAGGGCTGCGCCATGCCCTCGAGTCCCCGCTGGACGCGCCCCTGCACGCGCCGTGGGACTTCCACGCCTGGGGCGAGCGGGGACGCTGGGCCGGCGCGCTGCTGTCCACGGCGGCGCACGTGCTGGTACGGGTGGGACGCCCGGAGTCGGGCCGCGCGCTGGTGGCCTGGGCGCTGGGCCCGGAGGGACTCGCGGGACGCGTGGCACACGCGCAGAACTTCCTGGCCCCCACCCACTTCCAGTTCCTCATCGACACCGGCCAGCGCGAAGAGGGCGTGGCCTACGCGCGCGAGGCGTGCCGTCACCTGTCCGCGCAAGAGGACACCTTCTCGCGGTTGATGCTGACGGTGCTGGACGGGCGCGTGACGATGGACGCGGGCGACGAGAAGCTCGCACGCCGCCTCTTCACCACCGTGGAATTGCAGGCCCGCGCGGCCGGCCTGGGAGACATGGTGGGCCTGGCCAAGGTGGCCTTCGCCACGCTCGCGCGGCGCGCGGAGCAGAACACCGCCGCCATCCAGCTCGGGCTCGCCGCGCTGGAGCTGCTGCGCGGCGACGTCCCCTTCGAGTCGGTGGCGCTGCTGGGGCTCGGCCTCGCGTATGCCAAGGAAGGACGCCCCGTCGAAGCCCAGGCCGCGCTCAGCCGGGCATTGCCGGGCCTGGACATTCCCTTCCAGCAGCTGCGCGCGTACCCGCAAGCCATCGCCGCCGACTGCTTCCTCGGAGACACCACAGAGGCGGAGCGCAAGCTGGCGGAGCTCACGTCCCTCGCGCCCGACACGCCGTCGGGCCGGAGGGCCATCGGCCTGGGCCAGACCCACGTGCACTGCGCGCGAGGTGAATGGGAGGCCGCGCTGGAGACGCTGGACGGCCTGGGCACGTCGGACGACGCCGGGCGCGAGGACCTGCACACCCTGCCCGCCGGCTGGCTGCGCGTGGAGGTGCTGCTCGCGCTGGGCCGCGCGAAGGAGGCGGCGCAGGTGCTGGATGCGCTCGCCCGGGGACTCTACCTGCGCAACCGCTCCACCGAGCCCGCGAGGCTGCACCTGCTGGATGCCCGCGTCGCCCTGGAGAACGGAGACGCGGCGCGCGCGAGGCGGGCACTCCGTCGCGCGGAAGCTTCGCCGGAGCGACTGCGCGCCCACGACTTCGCCCTGCGAGCCCGACTGCTCGCGCACCAGCTCGCCGGAGAAGGCGGCAGCGAGGCCCAGCGCCAGCGCACGCAGCAGGCCGCGCGCGAGGAGTGGCGACAGCTCGGCGCGCAGCTCCCCGCGGAAGCCCTGCACCGCTTCCGGCGCGCGTACGACAGACCCCAGCTCCAGTCACTCCTGGGTGAGACACCCGAGGAGGAAGTGTCCGCGCCGGAGTACCTGCGCGGAGGCTCGCCCGCCTTCCGCGCCGTGGTGGCGCAGCTGAGACGCGTGGCCGGCTCGGACGCCAGCGTGCTGCTGTTCGGCGAGACGGGCGTGGGCAAGGAGCTGGCGGCGCGAGCCATCCACGACCTGTCCCGCCGCGCCGCCGGCCCCTTCGTCGCGGTGAACTGCGCCGCCATCAACGACGAACTGCTCCTGTCAGACCTCTTCGGCCACGAGCGCGGAGCCTTCACCGGAGCCATGACGCGCCAGCGCGGCCGCTTCGAGCAGGCGCACGGCGGCACCCTCTTCCTGGACGAGGTCGCCGACATCAGCCCGAGAGGCCAGGCCGCCCTGCTGCGCGCGTTGCAGGAGCGCGCCTTCCAGCGCGTGGGCGGCACCGAGGAGGTGCGCGTGGACGTGCGCGTCGTCGCCGCCTCCAACCGCAACCTGGCGAAGGCGGTGCGCGCGGGCGAGTTCCGGCAGGACCTCTTCTTCCGCCTCAACGGCATCCAGGTGGAGCTGCCCCCGCTGCGAGAGCGAGACGGCGACGTGTTGCTGCTGGCCACCTGGTTCCTCCAGCAGGCCGCCCTGGAGCGCGGCGGTCCGCCCCGCGCCTTCACGCCCGAGGCCGAGCGCCTGCTGCGCGCCCACCCCTGGCCCGGCAACGTGCGCGAGCTGCACAACACGGTGCGCGCGGCTGACGTCCTCTCCGACACGCCGGCCATCGGTGCCGCGGTGCTCGCGCCGCTCCTCCAGCGGGCGCTGGAATGCGCCGAGCCGCGCCCCGTGCCATCGGGGGTGACGGACCTCCACGGCCTGTACCGCCAGCATGGAGGCTCGCTGCGAGACTTCCTCACGGAGGTGCAGCGCCAGTGCATCGCGCAGAGCCTGGTGGAGAACGGCGGCAACATCGTCGCCACCGCCTCCGCGCTGCGCATCTCCCGCTCGCGCCTCACCCAACTGGTGCTGGGCAACGCGGAGCTGCGCCGCATGTCGGGCAGGGAGCCTGACGCACTCGCTGCCCCCGCCACCGCCCGGGTGGCCCGGGCCCGCCGTGCGTGAGCGCCTACTTCGCCTCGAAGGACGGCTTCGTCACACCCATGGCGGACACGTCGGTGACGGGCTTCTCCACCACGTCACCGAGGACACCGGGCAGCGCGCCGTCCTCCGACGCGCGCTGGAACCCCGCCGCCATCGGCTGCAAACCCACCGCCTGCGCCAGCCAGCGCGAGGTGAACTCCGGGTCGTCCAGATAGGACTCGCGCACGACGAGCGCCGTGGTGACTTCCACCAGCATGTGGTCGTCGACGCGCAGGAACTCCGAGGGAGCGCGCTCGGCCTTGCGCTCGCCCAGCACCTGGTCCGCCGTCTTCTCGTCGAGCACATGGATGACGGTGCGGAAGCGGCCGGGCTTCGTGGTGGGGCCGACGCCGACGATGGACTCCTTGGGCTCCAGCCGCTCCAGCGCCAACTCCGGCCCGGGGCAGCCCGCCTCCACGGTGGGCGTCTTCGAGCCGAAGCGCGCCGCGACCCAGTCGGGGTGGGCACCCACGGCCTTCAGGCTCGCCGTGAGCCGCTCGGTGACGCGGGAGCCATTGGCCCGCAGGGACGGAGCCTCCCGGACGCACAGGCGCAGGGCGTCGCGGTTCGTGGTCAGCAGCGCGCTCTGGCTGGTGAAGTGGACGTCGCCGTCCAGGACATTGGGAGGGGCCTCGCCGCCGCAGCGGACCGCCGCGAGCACCATGCCGGACATCGCGGCCACGTGGAGCACTTCACGCAAGGGGAAACGCTTCATGGGGGTGTTCCTCGAAGTCGAAAGGGTGTGAGGGGACATCAGTTGGTGCGGTCCGCGATGGAGCGCACGGACACGAAGTCGGACGTGGTGGGGTACCAGACGGGGTCGGTGCACCCGAGGCTGGCGTACAGGTCGTTGTGCATCACGCTGTGCATGCAGTGCCCGTAGTAGTCCGGGTCCTTCAGGCCCAGCAGGTGGCCCGTCTCGTGGTTGATGAACTTGCGAGCGCGCGTGGTGGTGGCGAGCGCGGCGAGCTGTTCCCGCTTCAGGTGCGCGTTCATGTAGAGGTAGTGCTGGTGCGCACCGCTGGAGTCCGTCACCGGGGAACTCGCCGTGACGCACGCGTACTGCTCGCCGCCGCACAGCGAGGCCCAGGACTCGCGGATGCGGTACTCCAGCTCGATGCGGTTGCGGTCGGCCGTCGCGTACTCGTTGCAGAACTTCTGCGTGCGCCACAGGTCCACGCGCCAGTCGGCGGAGCCATCCCAGACGATGTCGAAGGACAGCTGCGTCAGCGTCTCCTGGATGAAGGGCGCGATGGAGGAGGCGGGCATCGCGGACGTCTCGGACATGATGCAGTACTCCTCGTCCTGCGTGCCCGGGCCGCTGCCGCCGCTCGCGGGCCCGTTGTTGCCGTGGATGGTGGCGACGTGCCGCTGGTCCCAGCCGGTGTGCGTATGCGACGCGTCGGCGGTGGGCATGAGGCGGTACCCGGCGAAGGCGGCGGTGGCCATCCAGCCGGCGAGCAGCCAGCGCGAGACACGTGGACGGGAGGTGCGCGGGGTTTCAACCATGTGGGGTCTCCTGAGGGGATTGCGCTGCGGGGATGAGTCGCGGCGGGCCTTTGCAGCGCGTGTGCCGTGAGGCCGCTCCCGTGAGCCGCGGTGTCTCCGCGCGGCCGGAAGCGGTCATGTGACGCATGGAATGACCGGAAAGTGGTCAGCCGCTCGGCGATTCCCGCCTCCATCGCGAACATCCGGCGGCACGTGGGCCACCTCGCGCCGTGATTACACGCGCTCGGGTTCGGGTTACGCTGCGGGCATGACCCTGGCTGTCTGTGTCCGCTGCGGTGAGTCGAAGGTGGGTGCATTCACGCCGTGCGCCCGCTGTGGCCTCGACCCCGCCGCGCACGGCACGGACAAGGAGCTACAGGCCAAGAGCCTCCTGCTCACCGACAAGTACTTCCCGGGAGGCGAGCTGGAGGCGATGGGCCGGAAGCTGCGCGCCGGAGAGCTGGTGGCCTTCGACTCCGCGAAGCTCGCCGAGCTGGTGGAGGAGCTGAAGACGCAGAAGCTGCCCATCGTGTCGAAGGCGGCGCCGGGGTGCTCCATCATCGGCTGGGCGCTGTTTGGCGGGGCAGTCCTCTTCGTCGTGGGCGTGCTGTGGATGTGGCGGACGCACGGCACGTGAGTCAGCGGCGGCCCACAGCGGAGGCGGCCACGTCGAGCGCCTTGTCGAGCTGCGGGTCCTTCCCTTCCGCGAATGGCAGCGCGTCCGGCACCTCGATGTCCACGTCCACGCCGGTGCCCTCCAGGCGCACGCCCTCCACCTCCACGTCCATGACGGCGAGGTAGAGCAGGTCTCCATTGGACAGGAACAGGGGCGCGCCCGCGAGCACGGCGCCGGCGGTGCGCTGGCCGACGAGCGTGGCGCGTTTGTGCTTCTTGAGGGCGAAGGCGACCATCTCCTTGCCGCTGCGGGAGTTGCCGTTGACGAGCAGCACCACCGGCTTGCGCCACGTGGTGGCGCGGGTGTTGCGCTGGCCCTCGCGATTGATGTCGGTGAAGAAGGGGACGAGCGGGTTGAAGAGGTTGAGGAAGTCGGGATTGCAGCCGCCCCAGCCGTCGCGGAAGTCGATGACCAGTGCCTCGGCGCTCGCGAAGGTGCTCATCAGTGCGTCCTGGAGGGTCTCTTGATGCTCGGTGCCGGCGCACGAGAAGAGGTGCTGGTACGCGACGCGACGGCCGCTGTGCTCGATGATGCGTGAGCTGCCGCGCTGCACTTCCAGCCACTCGGCCTTGGGGTTCACCGTGCGCGGGGTGACGGTGAGGGTGAGGGGCGCGGCGCCGCGGGTGCGCTCCACGGAGATTCGCGTGGGCCTGCCGGCGCGGCCCTCGAAGGAGGTGGAGGAGATGAGCCGGTCGCCGCGGAGCACACCGGCGCGGGCGGCGGGGCCTCCGGCGAAGACGTGGCGGAAGAAGACACCGTCGGGCCGCGCCACGAGGTCGGCGCCGATGCTGGTGTATTCGACGCGGGGGAGCTTGAGGAACTGCTGGAAGATGGCGGACAGGGCGGTGTGGCCCGCGCTGCCCTTCGGGTAGAGGACGCTGTGCGAGGCGCCCAGTTCGGCGAGGGCCTCGTTGGTGCGCTTCGCGAAGTCCTCCGCGTTCGTGGCGGCGGCGCCGTAGTTCCGGTGTGCCGCAGCCCAGGCCTCGGCCTTCTTCGCCTCGTAGAAGCGGGTGCGGACGAACTCCACCACCTCGTCGCCGGGCTTCACGTACGGCCCGGAGGCGGCGGCAGGGGCCCCGGTGGCGAGGAGGGCGCAGGCCACTACGGCCCAGCGCGGCGGTTGGCCCCACATGCGTTGGTGCCCCATCTGACCTCCCGGAATCGGACGCCGACAGCCACTGGACGGTACAGGTGTATCAGCTCACCTGAGTCGTGGCTTTCCTGGGAGGCCCCGGCGGAGTGGAGTAGAACGTCGGTCAACCTCCGTTGGCCCGTCGCCGTGAGAGCGTACGAGCCATTCGGTGGGTATCTCGCCAGTGAACGAGCATGATCCACAAGCTGACCCTGCAGAACTTCAAAGGCATCGAGTCGGCGGAGGTGGGGCTGGAGCGGCTCACGATATTTGTCGGCCCCAATGCCTCCGGCAAGACGAGCGTCTTGCAGGCACTGCACCTGCTCTCCCAGATAGCCAACCCGGACCTGAGCCGCAACGACGCTACCTCGGTGCAAGCTAGCGTCGCGATGCTACTCAAGCGCGAGCAGGCGACCGGTCTTGTCCGTACGAATGGTCAAGTGAGAGGCCGCCCCTTCACTCTTCAAGCGCAAATTTCTGAGGCGGCCAAGCCTTCAGAGGCAATAGCGATAGAGGGGAGCTGGGAGGGCAACGCGTTCGTACTCCACTTTCCAACGCATAGGCCCAAACCCGCTACTTTCAGGAATGACGCGGAAGCACCACCGAAAGAAGCGCTCCGTGACTGGGGTGCCAGCTCGCTACTTAGATTTGAATCTCGAAAGCTGGCGGAAAAGTCTCATGCGGAGTCGATCACGCCACGCATCCAGTCTGATGGCTCAGGTCTGGCATCCGTGCTGGCGCAGATGGCACTGAACCGCCCGGATGACTTTGCGGAACTCCAGACGGCCTTGAAAGCTATCGTTCCCCAGGTAGTGCGGGTGAGACTCTCGCTGGCAGAGATAATACGCCAGGAAATGGAGACCATCCGGCTGGATGAGCAACCCATCGCGCGAGCCGTAAGCCGGAAGTATTCCGGACACCGCATCCTCTTGGATCTGATGGGCGCCAGTGATGTCCCTAGCGAAGGCGCGAGCGAAGGTACCCTGCTCATCCTAGGGTTATTGGCAGTACTCTTCAGCACTCCCAGGCCCAAGCTCGTCCTCCTCGACGACCTGGACCGAGGCCTGCACCCCAAGGCCCAGAAGGACCTCGTCACCCAGCTCCGCAAGCTGCTGGAGCGTGACCCCGAGTTGCAGATCATCGCCACCAGTCACTCGCCGTACCTGGTCGACCACCTCGACCCGAAGGAGGTCCGTCTCTCCACGGTGCTCCCCGACGGAACCATCCGCTTCGCCGAGCTGATGCAGCACCCGGACTTCGAGCGCTGGAAGGAAGTCATGCGCCCGGGCGAGTTCTGGAGCACCGTGGGCGAGAACTGGGTGGGCTCGGTGCAGGAGAAGCCGCACGAATGAGCGAGGCGTCGCACTCCATCGTCATCATCTGCGAGGGACCTGCCGACCACCGGACAGCCCCCGCCATCGCGGACCGTGTGCTCTCCTCGTCCGCGGAGTGGCTGGTCCCGGAGATGCTCCACGCCTTTCGAGAGTGGCGCGGCCTGAAGCGCCATGAGCCGTTCCTCGCGTGGAAGCAGGTTCACACCCTTGCCCGAGCCGCCAACATCCGCATCAACGGCTTCTTCAACGGAGAACCGGGCGCTCCCGACGCGTACGCCGCACGCCAGGCTCTGGCACTCCTCAAGGTTGCAGGCGAAGACCCCATCGACGCCGTCATCCTTCTTCGTGACAGCGACAACGATGAGGAACGAAAGAGGGGCCTGGAGCAGGCGCGCGCGGAAGTCAGCAATCCGAGCAGTCCCCTCCTCATCGGTGTCGCGCACACCAAGCGCGAGTGCTGGGTCCTCGCGGGGTTCAACCCGCTGGACGAGCGCGAGCGAGCGCAGCTCGATGCCCTGAAACAGGAACTGGGCTTCGACCCCTGTCTCTGTGCCGAAGAGCTGACAGCACAGCAGGATGGAGCGAAGCGCGACGCCAAGCGTGTCCTCTCCGTTCTGACAGGCAACAGCATCGACCGGGAGGCAACCTGCTGGAAGGAATGTGCGTTCCAGCAGCTCGAAGCGCGAGGGCAGAACACCGGCCTGGCAGCCTTCATCCAGGAGATCCGCACGAAGCTGGTCCCGCTGTGGACCGGGCGCACGCTCTGAAACCGTCGCCCAAGCCTCCTCCTTCAAACTTCTTCATGGACGCCGAGCCCGCCGCCCGTGACGTCTTGAGGCTACCAGCCCCACCGTCCGCACGAGCGGAGTCCCGTGGCGCTGGTTAAGGAAGAGGTCCCGTGCTGGACGCAGCCACCGCCCCCCTCCGCCTCGCCCTCGTCGCCGAGGACCCGCTCGCCCGGGGCGCGCTCTCCCGCGCGCTGAGCGACCAGGGAGGCGAGCTGCTCCTGGTGGCGTCCGGCACCCAGACGGAGCTGGAGTCCGCGGCCGGAGAGGCCCCGGACGTGGTGCTCTGGGACACCGGCCTGCGCCTCCCCGAGCACGACGCCCGCGTGGAGCCACCCGACCTGGGTGCCCCAGTGCTCGCCCTGGTGGCGGACGAGGCCGCGGGCGAGGTCGCACTGACGGCGGGAGCACGCGGGCTGCTCTTCCGCGACGTGGGCCCCGCACCGCTCGTCGCCGCGCTGCTCGCCGTGGCCCGGGGGCTCACCGTGTTCGACCCGGGGCTCTCGGAGGTCCGCGCCGCGCCCCGGGCCGCCACCTCCGCCACCAGCACACCGGGCCCGGACTCACTCACGCCCCGTGAACGCGAAGTGCTCGCCCTGCTGGCCGAGGGCCTGTCCAACAAGGCCATCGCGGACCGGCTCTCCATCAGCGAGCACACGGCCAAGTTCCACGTCAACGCGGTGCTCGCCAAGCTCGGCGTGCAGCGCCGCACCGAGGCTGTCGTCCGCGCCGCGCGGCTGGGCCTGGTCACCCTCTGACCCGCCCCGGGTGAGATGATACGCTCCGCCCTCGAATGGCCAATCAGGACTGGGTATCGCGCCTGCTGTTGGGGCGGGCTTCGGCGGACACGGACAAGGGAATCACCGTCCACCTCTCGGAGCGCGACGGGGGCAGTCTCCACGACAAGATGCGGCAGGCGTACTGGTGGATCACCAACAACGCCGTCATCTGTCCCTACTACGACCTCGAGTTCGGCCAGGCCACGTCCCTCAAGACGCCCGCGGGTGACGTGGTCCACCTCCCCGAGGACACCAGCTACAGCTCCTTCGTCCTCATCCCCCTGCTCACCCTCTTCACCTGCCGCCGCGCCCTGCTCGTCGGCGGGCCCGGGCGCGGGAAGACGACGTCCGCCGTCCTCATGGCCCTGCTCTCCGGCATGAGCCGCGACGAGGTGCACCGCGGCATCCAGCGCGGCCACCCGCAGCTGTCCATCGCCGACCTGCTCGGCGCGCCGCTGCCCTCGGACATGCTCAAGGCGGAGGACCTGTCCGCCGTGAAGGTGAGCTGGCGCAAGTGGATTGGCCAGCGCGTGAAGATCATCGACGAGTACAACCGCATCCCCACCAAGACGCAGTCCGCGCTCCTGTCCCTCATGGCCGAGGGCTACGCGGAGATGATGGACCAGTACGTCTACGCGGGCCGCTCGTCCTGGTTCCTCACCGCCAACGACGACCAGGGCGGCGGCACCTTCCAGGTCATCGAGGCCCTCAAGGACCGCATCGACGTCGTCGTGCGCGCCGTGCCCTTCAACTCCGGCTTCATGGACCAGCTCCTCCAGCGCCTGGAGGCGGACAAGTCCCCCGAGGAGCTGCTCCCGAAGGAAATCGTCTTCACCCCCGCCGAGCTGGAGCGCGCCTACGCGTCCATCCTCGAAGTCGAGGTGCCCAAGGCGGTGCTGGAGCGCATCGCCTTCTTCCTCGGGCAGCTCGACTTCTGCCGCATGGCTTCGCCGCGCTTCGAGTTCAAGCACAAGGACACGCTCAAGCTCGCCGGCCAGTCGGTGGCCGCGGTGTGCAACGAGCAGTGTCCGCTCGACAAGCGGGTGCACCTCTGCACGCAGACGGAGAACGGCGTCAGCGTGCGCGCGTACCAGACCATCCTCCACTTCGCGAAGGCGATGGCCTTCTTCCGCGGCCACGACACGGTGGAGCTGGAGGACTTCCGGCAGATTGCCCCCTGGGTGCTGCACGAGAAGCTGGTGCCCAACACGCGCAGCGCCTTCTTCGAGGTGAAGGGGCACCGCACGCTCCTCCAGGACCGCGTGGCCTGGATTCGCCACATGTTCGACATGGCCATGTTCCGCTACGAGACGCACGAGCCCATCCGCCGCCAGGTGGCCGGGCTGCGCAACGAGCTGGACCAGGGGCTGGCCGGCGTGGACCTGCCCACCACGGAGCAGCGCATCGCCGGCATCACCACGCTGATGAACAGCCTGCTCACGAAGCAGGAGCTGTCCGGCCCCGTCTACGAGGACCTCATCCACCTCAAGTCCATGTACAGCCGCTACCGCAACTACGCGACGTGGCTCAAGGAGAACCCGGGCGGTCCGGCATGAGCAGCTTCGTCGAAGAGCTGGAAGCCAATGCCCGAGGGCGCTTCGTGCGGTGGGCTCCCGCGCTGTGGCGCGAGCTGCTCGACGGCCCGGGGACGAAGCTGGGCCAGGCACTGTCCGCCTCGGGCGCCAGCGCGAAGGCCTCCGAGGAGCTGCTGCGCGCATACCTGCGCCTGGGCGCGGAGGCCATCGGCCTGGGCTACCTCTACCCGGCCAGCGCGGGCCGGCAGAACTTCTTCACCCTCGCGTGGTCGGACCTCGTGCCCCGGCTGCTCGCGCAAGCGCCCGAGGCCGAGCGCGCCGGAGCGCTCGCGCAGCTGTGGAACCTGGGGGAGAACCTGGAGACCTCCCCGCCCTGGGTGCAGCGCATCTTCTGCCGCGTGGGCGAGGGGCTCACGTCGCTCGCCGACATCGAGGCGCGGCTGCGCGACACCGCGTCCCGGGCCATGGAGCCGCCGAAGACGAAGCTGGGCCAGAAGTCGCAGCCCTTCCTCGTCCACATGGCCACCGAGGACAGCCGCTTCCTGCCCGGGGCCCTGCACTTCCTGTCCCCTACGGTGCTGTGCGTCCACGACAGGCACCGCAAGGCCACCGGCGGGCGCGAGGCCGCGACGCAGGGCCTGTGGCTGACGGGCGACGCGCCGATGCGCCTGGGCGCCATGGGCTGCCGCGAGACGCCGGAGCCCACCCACGAGCAGACGCCAGCCCTGGGCTGGCTGACGTGGAACGACCCGCGCGTGGATGACTGGTTCGCCACCACCGTCAACGACTGGCGCGCCGCGGGGACGATGTTCACGTCGCAGTTCGTGGTGGTGCTCCTGCCGTCATGAGCCCGCCGCGCTTCACACCCGAGCATGTGGCCACGTGCTGGTCCGACGCGTTGGACGTGTGGGACGTGCGCGTGCACCTCAGCCCGCCCGAGCCGCACGTGCCCTTCCATCCGGACGCGGACCACCAGAACGAGCCGCTCGCGTACATCGACCTGGCGAAGCGTCAGGTCTACGTCCACTTCGACCTGCTGCACGAGATGGGCGCGCGGAACAGCCTCACCGCCGTGCTCGCGCACGAGATTGGCCACCACGCGCGCTTCCCGCACACGCTGGGCTGGGACGCGGAGCTGCGCGTGCTGGAGCAGCGGCTCATCCCCGGGCTGAAGCAGTCGCTCACCAACCTCTTCTACGACTTGCAGGTGAACGAGGTGGTGGGCCGCACGCGCGCGGTGGAGCTGGCCGACGTGTACCGCGGCTTCCAGCGCGTCCGGGGCACCGGGGACACGTCCCCGATGTTCTTCTTCTATCTGGCCATCTACGAGGAGCTGTGGGGCCTGGCCCCGGGAGCCCTCGCGCCCGCGGCCATGGAAGCGCCGCTGGAGAAGCGCTTCCCCGGCATGCGCGCCGAGGCCCGCATGTTCGCGCAGACCTTCTACGCGCTGCCGGACGCGCGCCTCCAGTTCCTCTACTTCTGCGCCACCTTCATCCGCTACATCGACAAGCCCGACGAGCTCACGTACTGCCTGCCCCTCGGCGGGGACGTGTCGACGCCGGACCTGGACGACCTCGACGCGGCCATCCACGGCGCGGGGCGCTGGGAGGACGCGCTGGAGGAGGCGAAGGAGCGCGGCTGGCTGCAGGGCACGTCCGGGGCTTCGTCCCCGGAGGACGCGCTGACGACCATCCGCCGCGTCACGAACCACCTGCCCGGCAGCGGCGGCGGTGAGCTCCAGCGGGCGCTGGTGGGCCGGCACTACAAGCGACTGGTGGACCAACACATCCTGAAGCTCCCGACGGCGCCATCGAAGCCGGAGCCATACCTGCGCACCACGCCCGAGGCGTGGGAGTACGGCGATGACCCGTCCTCCATCGACTGGACGCTGACGGTGCTTTCCCAGGGCCACCTCGCGGCGGTGTCGCCGCTGCGCCGGGAGCTGGAGGCGGACCTGCCTCCGCCCTCGGAGCTGGGGGTGCCCTCCGTCGAAATCTACCTGGACACCAGCGGCTCCATGCCCAACCCGGCGATGCAGTTCAACGCGATGACGCTGGCGGCGCAGGTGCTGTCCGCTTCGGCGATTCGCAAGAAGGCGACGGTGAAGGGCGTCATCTACTCGCACGGCACGCCCGTGGTGTCGCCGTGGATGTACGACGAGGAGACGGCGCGCGACTTCCTGCTCGGCTACATCGGTGGCGGAACGCAGTACCCCTTCGGGCTGCTGGCCTCCCTGTCGAAGGAGCGGCCGGACGGGCTGCGCATCATCATCTCCGACAGCGACTTCCTGGCGAACGTGTCCTCGGACGACAACATGAAGCGGCTGGTGGAGGCGGTGCGGCGCTCGCGCCTGGTGGTGGCGTTCCTCGCGCTGCCGGATGACACAGCGGCGCGCAAGGTGCTCGCGCCGGTGCTGGCGGAGCGGCGCTTCCGTCTCGTGGTGGTGACGTGGCTGACGGACTTCGGTCCCGCGGCCGCGTCCCTGGCCCAGGCCCTGCTGGAGAACTGATGCTCTTCGACATCCCGACCCTTCGGCAGCAGCTCGCGGCGGCGCCCATCGTCTCGCCGTATCCACATGAGCTGGCGGTGGCCATCATCTGCGACACCTTCCGGCTGGCGAACGTGCGTCCGCCGTCGCGGCAGGACTGGCTCGCCTTGGAGCAGTACGCCCACCACCCGCTCTGGAAGGAGCAGGTGGTCATGCTCGCGCACCTGCTGGCCGGCTCTGCGCTGAGAGACGACTCGGCGAAGGCGCTGAAGAAGGGCACGGAGGCCACGGCCGTCCTCCGGCACTTCTTCGAGGACATCGCCCCGCTGACGGCGGAGATGGTGCGCTCCAACGCCTTCCGGCAGGAGGAGTTCCTGCGCAAGTGGGTGCGCGCGCTGGGCGGGCTGGTGCTGAACGAGTCCGCGAAGGAGTCCGCGAAGCGCCTGGACCAGCTCGACTACCGCAAGGCCCAGCAAGAGCTGAAGCGCGCGGAGGAGGCGCGCAAGCAGGAGGCGGAGCGCCGCGAGCAGCTGCTCCGCGAGGCGCAGCAACGCGAGGCCGACGCGCGAGGCTGGCGCGAGTGACGCTGTCCTTCCCCTCGGACCTGCGCGTCGCCCCGCGCGCCCACATCCGGCGGGACACCTCCACCCAGCGGCCCCATATCTCGTGGGCCGACGCCATCGCCAGGGGCCTCGCGCGCCTCGCCTCCGTCGCGGATGAGCCGGAGGCCCGCGCGCGGATGGAAACGTGGTTGGAGAACCTGCGCGGCGCGCTGCTCGCGTCTCCGTATTACGTCCGGCGGCTGCAAGAAGCAGGGCTCCACCCGGGGGACCTCCAGCGGCTGGAGGACCTGAGCGCCTTCCCCACGTTGGAGCGGGAGACGCTGGCGCGGCACTGGGACGCGGTGCCCACGCTGCCGGCCGAGCATGACGAGTGCGTGGTGGTGAAGAGCTCCGGATCCACGGGCGCGCCGGTGCGCGTGGTGCGCGACAGGCTCGACTGCCTGCACATGTGGGCCGTGCTCCGCTTCCTCGTGGCGCGCGCGGGCGCGGTGCTGCCGCCACGTCCCCGCGTGGTGCTGCTGGACGCGCTGCCGGGCGGGCTGGAGTACTCGGTGCGGTTGCCCATCTTCCATGACGGCGCGCTGCACCGCGTGTCCGCCCTGCGCGACGACGCGCGCGAGCGCCTGTGCCGCGTTCGCCCCGCGGTGCTCTTCTCGGACCCGGAGGGGCTGCGCTGGCTCGCGGAGCAGGGCGACGTGCCCACGCCCCGGCTGATTCTCACCTCCGCGCAGCACCTGCCCGCCGGGCTGCGCGCCACGCTGGCGCGCAAGGTGCCCGCGCCCGTCCTCAACTATTACGCGACGACGGAGACGGGCCCGCTCGCCTGGGAGTGTCTGCGCGAGGACGCTCCCGGCCGCTTCCACGTCTTCGCCCCGGACGTGTGGCTGGAGCCGGGGCTGCACGAGGTGGTGGTGACGCGGCTGCGCCCCAGCGTGCTGCCCCTGCTGCGCTACCTCCCGGGAGACGCGGGCACGGTGCGGCGGGACGCCTGCGCGTGTGGCTTCCACGGCTGGACGCTGGCGGACTTCGGCGGACGCGGCGCATGTCACTTCCTCACGCCGACCGGGCGCTCGGTGGATGCGTGGGCGCTGGCCTGGGTCTTCAAACACCATGCGCTGCGCGCCTTCCGTCTGTCCCAGGTGGAGCGCTCGCGCTTCACGCTGGAGCTGGCAGGCGCGGCGGAAGCGGACGTGGGCCCGCTGTGCGAGCGGCTCACCGCGGCGCTCCGCAACCTGGGATGGCTGGACCCCCAACTGCGTGTGTCGCACGTGGAGCCCGCGACGCTCGCCACGGGCACCAAGCCCCAGCCATTCCGTGCGAGCCCTCGCTCTGGCTGAGCCCTCTCTCCGCACGACACTCAACACCGCTTCCGGGAAGAATCGTTCGCACGAGCACCGAGCGTGTTAGGCGAGGAGCATCGGTCACCGGGAACACCCGGCCACCGTCCCGGGTCCAAACATCTCCATGCACGAACAGCCCCATCGAGCGGCCATGTCGCCTCGGAACGCCGAGCCGCTCGTGGATGGGCGCCCGACTCCCCCAGGCGAACGGGGCTCCCCGCTCGCCACCCATGCCGGCCGCTATGGCGTGGCCCTGCTCTCGTTCCTGATCACGCTCTTCGTGCAGCTGCTGCTGTGGCCCTACATGGCCACCAGTCCCTTCGTGCTCTTCTTCGCCGCCATCATGTTCTCCGGCTGGTACGGAGGCATGGGACCGGGACTGCTCACCGTGGTGCTGTCCCTCGCCGCGACGAACTACTACTTCCTGCCGCCGTTGCGCTCCTTCGACCTCCCGCGGGAGAACGTCCTCGCGCTGGGCCTCTACGCGCTCGTCTCGGTGTTGATGACGAAGCTGAACGTGATGCACCGCGCGGCGCACGCGGCGCGCCTTGAGTTGCTGGAGCGCGAACGCGCGGCCCGGCACGAGGCGGAGCGCGAGCGGGCCCGGCTCAACACCCTCTTCATGCATGCCCCCGTGCACATCGTCTTCACCCAGGGGCCCCGCCACGTCTACACCTTCTCCAACGCCCTGAACGACGCGCTGCTGGGCCGCCGGCTCGAGATGGGAAGGCCGGCCCTGGAGGTGGTGCCGGAGGCGGAGCCCCAGGGCCTCATCGCCATGCTGGACCGCGTCTACACCACCGGCGAGCCCATCAGCGTCAACGCCTTGCCCGTGCGCTTCTCACCGCCGGACGCCCCGGCGCGGGACGTCTTCCTCAACCTCGTGTACCAGCCCACGCGGGACACGCAGGGCCGGATTGACGGCCTCGCCGGGTTCGGCTTCGACGTGACGGACCTGGTGAAGGCCCGTCAGCAGGCGGAGTCGCTGGCCACCGAGCTGAGGCACGCCGAGGCCCGGGCGCGGGTGCTCGCCGAGACCAGCGCGGAGCTGTCCGCGTCGCTGGACTACGAAGCCACCCTGCGCAACATGGCGAAGCTGGTGGTGCCCACGCTGGCGGACTGGTGCTTCGTCGACCTGGCGCAACCGGATGGGACGTTCCGCCGGGTGGAGGTGGCCCACGCCCGCCCGGAGGACGCGGACCTGGCACGCGACGTCCAGCGCTTCCAGCTCCTCCCCGAGGGCAACCGCCACCATCCCCCCACGGAGGCCATCCTGCGGGGAGAGGCCATCCTCGTCGATGGCATGACGCCCGAGCGCCTCCGCGAGAGCGCGCACAACGAGGAGCATGCCCGGGTGATGGTGGCCACCGGCCTCGTCTCGCTCATCTCCGTGCCGCTGGTGGCGCGGGGGCGGACGCTGGGCGTGCTCACCTTCTTCACCGCGCACTCCGGCCGGCGCTACACGGGAGCGGACCTGTCCTTCGGCAGGGAGCTGGCGCACCGGGCCGCGCTCTCCATGGAGAACGCGCGCCTCTACCGCGAGGCCCAGGAGGCCGTGCGCCTGCGCGACGAGTTCCTGTCCATCGCCAGCCACGAATTGAAGACGCCGCTCACCCCGCTGAGCCTGAAGCTGCAAGGCCTCGCGAGGGAGTTGGCCCGCCACCCGGAGGCCGTGCCCCGGCGCGTGGTGGAGAGCTACGTGGAGGTCGGCGCGCGGCAGGTGAAGAAGCTGTCGGAGCTGGTGGGCGACCTACTGGACGTGTCGCGCATCACCGCGGGCCGGCTCACGCTGGAGCTGGAGGACGTGGACCTGGTCCCGCTCGTGCGCGAGGTGCTGGCCCGTCACGAGACGTCGGCGACCCGCGTCGGCTCCACGCTCCACTTCGAGGACGTCGACGCGCGCCTCACCGGCCGGTGGGACCGCCTCCGGCTGGAGCAGGTCGTCACCAACCTGGTGGACAACGCGGTGAAGTACGGCAGCGGCAGGCCCATCCACGTGCGCGTGGAGCCGAACGGAAGCGGGGCGAAGCTGACGGTGCGCGACGAGGGCATCGGCATCGCGCCGGAGTACCTGCCGCGCATCTTCGGCCGCTTCGAGCGCGCCGTGTCCGAGCGTCACTACGGCGGACTGGGGCTGGGGCTCTACATCACCCGCACGCTGGTGGAGGCGCTGGGCGGCAGGGTGCGGGTGGAGAGCGAGCACGGCAGGGGCTCGACCTTCACCGTGGAGCTGCCGGTGGACGCCGGAGGGACTTCCACGAGCGAGGCGACCGCGCGCTGAAGCTCAGACGCGGGCGCGCGGCAACTGCGCGTGAGGTCGCCACTCACCGCTGGCCCCCAGGCAGTAGCGGCAGGTCTCCAGCGGCGTGTCGCGTTCGAGGTAGCCGAGCATCCGCTCCAGCAGGTCCGGCGCATCGAGCGGCACGCCGTCCACCTCGGCCAGCGAGGGCATCTCCGGGTACCGCGCGCCGAGCACCGTGGCCACGTGCGGAGGACGCGTGCACGCGTAGAAGCGGCCCGCGTGCACGAGGTGGCAGCGGACCTTGAGCCAGCAGCGCTCGTGCACGGCGCGCACGGCGGTGTCCGAGGTGTGCGGCGCATCGGGCGTGAGCTGCTGGAAGGCGTCGATGTTCTTCACCGAGAGGTGGACGCCGTGCTGCTCGCAGCGCTCGGTGATGCGGGCGATGGAGCGCTCCGGGAGCGGCGCGGAGGAGTAGACGGACAGCGTCATCCGGTCCAGCCGCTCGTAGACGGCATCGGGCGCGCTCTGGGCGAGGAAGCCGTTGGTGGTGATGGACACCTGCTCGCAGATGCCGGAGGCGCGCACGGCGTCGAGCACCGCGGGAAGGTCGGGGTGGAGGAAGGGCTCGCCGCCGGTGAGCTTGAAGATGTTGGGGTGGAGGACGCGGGCCAGCCGGCGCAGGTCCTCACCGAGCGCGGCCGGAGCCACGGCCCACGTGGGCAGGTGCGGCGAGAGCGGGCAGCACTGCACGCAGCGCAGGTTGCAGTGCGTGGTGACATGCGACTCCAGGGACCAGGTGAGGATGCGGTCGTCGTGGAGCTCGTAGCGCACGCCCGCGACTATAGCGGGGTTGCCCGGGCCCCCCGCGCTTGTCACAGTCACCGCGTGCCCCACGCCCCCGGCGGCCCGCTCGCCACCCTGCCCCGCTACCTGCCTCGGGAAGATGCGCCCACGGCGGAGTCCGTGTGGCGCCTCGCGCCGGAGGGATTGGACCCGTGGTCCGTGGCCGCGTTCCTGTGGCACGTGCTGCCTCCGGAGGAGAGCCTGTTCCGGGACGTGGACCGGATGCCGGTGATGCTGCCTCGGGTGCGGCGTGGGACGGCGCCCGTCGATGAGGAAGACCGGCTCGCCGAGCGCCTCCTCTCCGCCCTTTCCGGCACCGTGAGCCGCCGCATCGCGGAAGGCGCGCGCGACGTCAGCCTGAGCGGAGGCGTGGACAGCGCGGCCCTGTGCATGCTGGCCGCTCGCGAGGCGCCCGGGCAGGTGCGCGCCTGGACCATGGACGTCCACTTCGCCGATGCGGTGGAACGCAACCACGCGAAGACGGTGGCACGGATGGCGGGCGTGGAGCTGGTGGATGCGCCCATCCCCGACGCCGTGCTGCCGGACCTGTTCGAGCCCGCCGTCCTGAGCAATGAAACGCCCCTCATCAACGCCCGCGCCGTGGCGAGCTTCGCCTTCTACGCGGAGGCCCGCGGACGCGGAGCCTCGGTGATGCTGAGCGGCGCGGGCGCGGACGAGGTGCTGCTGGGCAATCCTGAAGCGCTCGCTGGAGCCCGGGCGCGAGTGGACGAGGACCGGCACCTCGCCCGCGAGGTGCTTCGGCCTGCCGCCGTGGACGACCTGGGACCGAAGCACGACACGGACCGTGCCCCGTGGGGCCTGGTTCCCGAGGACGTGAAGCGCCCTGAAGAGGTCCGCTACGCGGCCTGGGTCCTGCGAGAGCTGGTGCTCCCGCCCGAGCTGAGAGGCGCACGGACCCACGGCCTCACCGTGCTCACGCCGTATCTCGACCTGGACTTCATGAAGGAGGCGCTGGCACTGCCCGAGTCCGTGCTCGTCCGCGATGGTGTCGGCAAGTGGCTCTTCCGTCAGGCCGTGCGCGGGCTCGTCCCCGACGAGGTGCGCCTCGCGCGCAAGACGCCGCGCTACGCGCACACGGCCCTGTCCAGCCCGGTGCGCGAGCGCTGGCTGGAGCTGTACCGCGCGTGGCTCTCGCCCTCGCGGCTGGAGCCGCTGGAGGTCATCGACCCCGTCGCGGTGCTCGGCCTGCTGGACCGCTACACCCGTCTGTCACCCGACGCTCCCGAGGCCAGCGGACTGGACCGGCTGTTGATGCGGCTCGTCTCCCTCGCCATGCTCCACGCGCACTGCGCCTCCGGCACCCCATGTCCAGAATCCTGATTGCCACCTCGCCCGAGAAGGGCCACCTCAACCCGATGATTGGCGTGGCGCAGTGGCTGCGCCGCCTGGGACACACCGTGGGCTGGCTGTGCATCCCCGAGCCCGCCCCGCAGCTCGCGAAACTAGGAGTAGAGGTCCTCCACCTGCCCCATCCCGAAGCCCCGGCCCCCGCAATTGAAACGGGTGGCGAGGCCCTGGCGCGGCTCGTCCTCGACGAGGTGGCGCTGGGGAAGTGGATTCGCGGCCTGCTCATCGACGCGGTGCCCGCGCTCCTGGCACCCGTGCGACAGACAGTCCGCGACTTCCGCCCGGACGTGATGGCGCTGGACGGGATGCAGTACACCGCCGTGCTCGCCGCGCAAGGACTGGGCATTCCGTGGGCCGGCGTGTCCTCGGCGCTCTCGCTGCTGGAGCCGCCCATGGACTACGGCCTCAAGCGCAACGTGCGCGCACTGGCCCCGGAGCGGCAGGCGCTGTTCGCCCGGCACGGCTTCGACGCGCGCTTCCGCAACTGCGAGTGCCTCTCGCCGCGCCTCAACGTCATCTTCTCCACCGAGGCCTTCCTGGGCCCCGACGCTGGAGTGCCGCCCGCCACGCACCTCGTCGGCCCCTCGAATCCCCTCACCGAGCGCGGTGACGAGGTGGACTTCCCCTGGGAGCGCCTGGGCGCGAAGCCCGTGGTGTACGTGTCCTTCGGCAGCCAGATTTCGTGGCAGCCGGAGCTGTTCCGCACCATCGCCGAGGCCGCCGCCCCGCTCGGCGTCACGCTGGTGCTCAGCGCGGGCGAGCTCGCCGACACGGAGTTCTCCCGCGCGCTGCCCGGGGACGTCGTTGCCGTGCCGTACGTACCGCAGCGCCAGCTCCTGCCGAGAGCCTCGGCCTTCGTCTCGCATGGCGGGGCCAACTCGGTGATGGAGGCGATGACCGAGGGGGTGCCGATGCTGCTGTTGCCCATCTGCAACGACCAGCCCATCCAGGCACACTTCCTCACGAAGTCGGGAGCGGGGCTCGCGCTGGAGCCGCGCACGCTCACGGTGGAGACGTGCCGCGCCGCGCTCCGCCAGCTCCTGGAGCCCGGGACGCCGCTGCGCCAGAAGCTGGCCGCCATCTCCGCCACCTACCAGGCGTGCGACGGAGCGAAGGAGGCCGCCGAGCGCATCGCCGGACTCGCGGCATGAGCCGGAGCCCGCAAGGCTGGGACGCCCGGCGACATGTGCCCGAGGGGGTGACGCCTCTGGAGGTGTGGAACCTCCCGGTACTCGGGAGCGAGCTGTGGGAGCTGCTCGGCGCCGCGAGGGTGGAGCGAGACCGGAGCGAGGGAGTCCCCGAGTCGATGATTGCCTTCCACCTGCTCCCCGTGCTCGCCGGAGCGCTGGCGGAGCTGGTGCCCCGGCACGACGCGGACGCGGTGTGGCTCTGCGGCGGACTGGCGTGTCTCGAAGGCTTCGCGGAGCTGGTGGAGGAGACCACGGCGGCGCTCCCCTTCCCCGTGTACGTCGCGGAGGACCCGCGCTTCGCCCCCGCGCACGCGGGCCTGCGCCTGCTGGAGCCACTGCGGTCCACGAGCCCCGTGGCGCTCGACGTGGGACAGACCAGCATCAAGTGCGCGAGCCCGAGCAGCCAGCGCGTCTTCGAGCGAGACTCCGCCGCGCTGCCGTTCCTCCTCATCGGCACGCCGCGTCCGGAGGATGGCCACCACGTGCCCGCGGCGGTGCGCTTCATCGGAGACGCCCTGCGCACGTTCGTGGAGCAGGCAGTGCCTCCGGACGCGCTGTGCCTCGCGCTCCCGTGTCCGCTCGATGCCGCGCTCGTGCCCGGAGGCTGTACCTACGGCTGGGAAGGACACACGCCCCTGGTGGCGGACCTGCTCCACGCCTCCGGGCTCACGGCTCCGAAGGATGGCGGCACGGTGCTGGTGCTCAACGACGCGGAGCTGGCCGCGGAGGCCGCGCGATACGACACACGGCTCGAAGACAGCCAGCGCGTGTTGTGCCTCACGCTCGGGTTCGGCCCGGGAGGGGCGCTGCTCGAGCGTTGAAGGCGCTGTGCGGAGGGACTCGGCGCCCGGACCTGGATAGTGTCCGCCCCGGGTTCCATGCCCCAGGAGGAGTGCCCATGCCCGCAGCCACCATCCCGACCGTCGACACCGAGCGCCTCGTCCTACAGGGCCACCGTCTCGAGGACTTCGAGGAGTGCCTCGCGATGTGGAGTGACCCCACCGTCGTGCGCTACGTCAGCGGCAAGCCGTCCACGCGCGAGGAGATGTGGGCCCGGCTCCTGCGCTACGTGGGCCACTGGCAGCTGTTGGGCTACGGCTTCTGGGTGGTGCGCGAGAAGGCCACGGGCCGCCTCGTAGGCGAGGTCGGCTTGGGCGACTTCCACCGCGACATGCAGCCACCGCTGGGCAACGCGCCCGAGGCCGGCTGGGTGCTGTCGCCCTGGTCGCACGGCAAGGGCTACGCCACCGAGGCGGTGCGCGCGGCCCTCGCCTGGGCCGACGCCCGCCTCAGCCCCGAGCGCGTGGTGTGCATCATCTCCCCCGAGAATGCGGCCTCCATCGGCGTCGCCAACAAGTGCGGCTTCCGGCAGACCGGGCAGGCTGTCTACAAGGGTGAGACCACGCTCGTGTTCGAGCGCGTGCCACCGACGGGGCCACGCGCCCGGTAAGGCACGGGGTGTACCTGGAGCTCAGTGCTGCAGGTCCAGCTCCTTCTTCTGCCCGGGCTCTGGGCGCTGCTTCGTCACCAGGGCCTTGGCGGTGCTGAAGAGGACCTTGAGCTTGCCACCGGCGGGGTGGACGTACTCGGCGTGCTCGGGGACGAAGCGAAGCAGGGCGATGTCGGCTTCGTCGGGGCCCTTGGGGAACCACGGCTTCCAGTCCGCCTCCCACAAGTCGTGGATGACCTTCCGGTCGCGGACGATTTCCACGGTGCCCGACACGGAGAGGTACGTGGCGCTGTTCTCGGTCGAGTGGAAGGCGAGCGAGCAGTGCGGGTCGGTCTCGAGGTCCTGCACCTTCTGCGTGTCCACCCAGGTGGCGAACCAGATTTCGGAGCCGGACTTGCGCTTCCTGGACAGGGCCATGGGCCGCGTGTGGAAGTGCCCGTCGGTGCCGCGCGTGGTGAGGAGGGCCACGTCGTAGTCCTTGAGCAGGGACTCGAACTCCTGGCGGTCTCCCGGAGCGATTGCCTGCGCCGGCTTCGTCGTGTTCTCGCGCGTCTGTTCCATGGGCTCACCTCGCGTTCGGTTCCGGGATGGAGTTTCGCGGAATCGGAATGGACCCAGGACAAGCTAGGAATGCCCTCGCGCGGTGCGAGCCACGAGACGTGAGGAGGAGGCATCGCCCGCCAGGCTGGCTGGTGGCCGGGCCCGGCTCTCGCTGAAGATGCGGGGCATGAGACTGCGCACCTGCCTCGTCCTCCTCGCGAGCCTCGTGTCCGCGTGTACCGCGCACCAGGCGCCCGCCACGGCACCGGCGGCCGATACCACCCCGCCCCCCGAGCCCCGCTACGTCGTGGGCCTGCTCCCGATGCGCCCCACGACGCCGGAGGCTCTTCTGGATGCCCAGGAGCAAGACCCGCGCATCCGCGCCGCGCTCCAGGGGCTCATCGCGAACACGCCCATGGACGTGGTGCAGCCCACCCTACAGGCGCCGGCGAATCTCGAAGAGGCCCGGGCGCGAGCCGCTGAAGCGAAGGTGAACACGCTCGTCTGGGGCGAGGTGTCGCGGGATGGCAACAAGCTCACCGTCAAGCTGAACAGCTACGAGTCGACGGTGGACGCGCCCTCCAGCTTCTGGCCCATGGAGTACGACTTCAGTGACGGGAAGGCGCGCGAGCAGCTCGACCTGGACGCTCTGCGCCTCGGGCAGGCCATCATGCAGGAGTCGCTGCTGCCGATGATGATGCGGAACCAGCCGTCGAACGTGCGCGCGATGCTGGAGGCGCTGGTGTCGAAGCACCCGCGGGACTGGGTGGAGTGGAACCGGGACATCATCGAGCGCCGCTGGGGGATGCTGGGGCGCCTGACGCGGGACGGGGCCCTGACGGAGAAGGGCTACCGGGGCGCTCTGGCGGACGTGGCGGCCTGGCGTGCGGACCACGCCGCGACGCCGAGCTCGAATGTGAAGGAGGCCTTCTACAGCGTGGGCCTCGCGAGGGGCTTCCTCCTGCAGGGCAGGCCCCAGGCCGCGGTGGAGACGCTGGAGCCCATCGTGAAGCGCCTGCCCGAGGACCTGGAGTCACGGCTGCTGCTCGCCCGTGCGCAACTGGCGACGGGGGACACGCAGCAACCCTCGGTGGTGCTGCTGCCGCTGGTGAACGAGGGGAAGAACCCGGCGGCGGCGCGTTTGTACGTGGCGGCGGTGGTGTCGTCGTACAGCGGCACGGAGCTGGCGAACACGGTGCTGGACAGGCTCGTGGAGAAGAGCCCGGACGACACCATGGCCTGGCTGCTGCGGTACCTGACCGCACCCGGGGCCGCGCGGCTTGAGGAGCTGAAGTCCTTCACGGCGGCGCACGCCACGGCGGACTGGCCGCTGCCGGTGGCACGCCACTTCACGGGCGAGCTGGACGAGCAGGCGCTGTGGGCGGCGACGAAGGACGCGGACTCACACATGGAGCGCATCCGCCGCATCCAGGTGCACTACTACCTGGGCGAGGCGGCCCTGGCAGGGCGGCTGCCGGGGCACGAGGGTCACCCGGACAAGCAGGCGGCGCAGCGGCACTTCGAGGCCGCCATCGCCACGCACGCCTTCCACCATCCGACGTATGACCTCGCGGACTTCCAGCTCGAACAGCTTCGGCGAGGTCTCGTAGCGACCGGGCGCTGAGCCCACGGCGCGGCTACCACCAGATGGGCGCCCGCTGAGGAACGAAGCGGGCGCAGTACCAGTCGGACAGCTCGTCCGAAGCCCGCTTCGTCAGTCCATGCCCGGCGCGCAGCACATCCAGGAAGCCGTGCCACGAGACGACGCGGCCGTGAAGTTCCTCGATGCCGCGATGGAGCGCCCTGCGGTCATTGAGGACGGCCGTCACGTCCCCGTGGTGAAAGGCGTAGGCGATGACCGAGTGCTCACCGAGTCCCTCGGTCGGCGGCGGAAGCTGAAGCTGGACGAGCGTCCGTGCCTCGGGACTCTGCGGTGTCAGCAACATGGGTGCGCCCGCGATGGCCCGCAGCATGTCATCGGCCTCCTTCACCAGCCTGGGCGCGGCGCCGTTCAACCGGGCGTTGACCGTGAGCTCGTCCCAGACCGTGTCAGTGATGACGACGGGAAGCGGGCCCAGCCCTCCCAGGGTCTCCGCGTGACCCGCCCGCTGGATGTTGGCCAGGATGTCCGTATCCACCGCGTACCGCTTCATGCAGAGAGAGCTCCTCCAGGGAGCCACCAAGCAACTCTCGTGCACGGCTTGCGGAGATGAGCTCCCGCGAGTGAGCCTCCAACGTCCTGCGCTCCAGACCGTCGAAGCGGGACTCTTCCTCGAAGCCCGTGAGAGGAGCTTCGTCCGGGGTGGTCAGCAGGGCTTCGACAGTCTCCGCGGAGCGGAAGTAACGAAGGTTGTAGAGGTGCCAGGCCATGGCCGGGAAGCTGAGGCCGAAGCGCGTCCGGGCCCGGGTGACCAGCGCCTTCGCATCCGTGAGTCCATACCCCTCTGCCTTCGACGGCCCCAGCTCCCGCCGCACCGCCTCCTCGGGTGCCAGCAACATGGCCGCGAAGGCGTTGGCCCGTTTCTCTTCCGGCGGGTTCTCCATCCAGAAGCCCGAGGTCTCGAAGCGGCCCTCATCCGTGGTGATGCCGCTGTCGGAGAGGTCGAGGAGTTGATGGGCCAGCTCGTGCGCGAGGACGAAGCGGTACACGGGCTCGCGCTCGATGCGGGTGCTGATGACAATCAGGCGTGCTCGCCCGGAGCGGCAGCTCGCGCCGAGGACCGAGGCCTGCTCGAAGCGATGCCTGAGGACGAGGATGTCGAAGCGGCCCTCCACCAGCCGCGCCAACCCACGCAGGGGTCCCTGGCGTTCGGGGAGCAGGGCACGCACCTGGAGCGCGCTCGCGTAGCCGGCACGGTGTGCGTTCCTCGTGGGCGCGGACTTCGGGTGGAAGCCTTCCGCGAGCCGCTCGACGCGCAGGAGGTCTCCGAGCAAGGAGAACGCCTGGGCCTTCTGGAGTCCCCTCGCGAGTGACTCGCGGTCCTTGGGGGACAGTGAGGCGCCCACGGAGCGGCCCTTCAAGAGAACTCCGGGTTCGACGGGTGCCCGCTCCTGGGGAGCCGAGGTGTGCAGGAACGCCGTGGGCGCGACTCCGAGGGCACTGGCGAGCCGCGTGAGCGCGCCCGCGCCCAGCTCCCCCTGACCCTGCTCGAAGCCTTCGATGAGTCGAGCGGGGACTGCCGTGCGAGCAGCCAGGGCATCGATATCGAGCCCCGACTCCCTCCTTCGCCGCGACAGCCGTCGTCCCAGCTCCCTCAGTGCCTCCGCCTGACTCTCCATGCCTCCACGCCCTCCCTTCAGGTGCGGCTGGGTCTGCTGCCAGCCTGCCTACCTGTCACGTTTCCCTTTCAAACGACAGTATAGGCAGCCCCTGACACGGCGACTCCGACCTCGGAGGTCCCCTCACCCCACCGCTGTTCCCTGAAATGCAGTGAGCAGCCTTCCCATACAGGCGGTGATTGCAGTGAATTCAGCCTGACCTGGTAGCCTGGTCCCGTTCCGGCGCCGCGACTGACGCGGCGCCGGCCGCCCATGCACCAGGACCCCGACTGGCCCATCCGCATTGCCGCCATCAACGCCCTGCAGCGGCTGGTGCAGCAGTACGGCGAGGTCCTCCCCTGGGAGCTCATCGACGCGGGCTTCTCGTACCAGGGGGAAACGCTCCACTTCGCCAACCGGGCCCGAGGCATCTTCTGGCCCCGGCAGATGCGCGAAACGGCGCTGTCCATCAAGACCACGGTTCCGCGCCAGGGGCGCGAGGCCCGGTACGACGACCTGCACTCGGACGAGGGGTTCCTCTACAAGTTCCAGGGCACCGACGTGGAGGGCCGGGACAACCGCCGCCTCGTCCGGGCCATGGAGCTGGATGCGCCGCTCATCTACTTCTACGGAATCGAGCCCGGCGCCTACCGCCCCATCTGGCCCGTCTACATCTCCGAGGTGGACCCGGCCGCGCTGTCCTTCACGGTGGTCTCTGACGCGCCGGACGCGAAGGTGAAGGAGCCGGGCCGCTACGCGGCGGACCCGAAGCTGCTGAGCCTGGAGCGCCGGTACGCCACGGTGCAGGTGAAGAAGCGCCTGCACCAGGTGGCCTTCCGCCGGCAGGTGCTGCGCGCCTACGAGCAACGCTGCGCGGTGTGCCGCTTCCCGCGCACGGAGCTGCTGGACGCCGCGCACATCCTCCCCGACCGTGACGTGCGAGGCCGGCCGGAGGTGCCCAACGGGCTGTCGCTGTGCAAGCTCCACCACGGCGCCTTCGACGCGGACCTGCTGGGCATCCGGCCCCGGACGGCATCATCGAGATTTCCCGGCAGCTGCTCGACGCGCAGGACGGCCCCACGCTGGAGCACGGCCTCAAGGGCTTCGCGGGCAAGCGGCTTGGGATGCTGCCGGAAGCCCTGGAGCTGCGCCCTCGCGGGGACTACCTGGAAGAGCGCTACGAGCGCTTCCGCAAGGCGAGCTGACGTCACTCCTGGACGGTCTGGGTGCGTCCAGGTCCCGAATCGTTGCCGCACCTCCCATGCTCAGGCATGGTTCGGCACGACTGCGGGGCAAGGCATGCTGGAACGAATCGAAATCGAGAACCTCGGCGCCATCCAGAAGACCGCTGTCACCCTCAGCCCCCTGACGGCGCTCGTCGGAGCGAATGCCTCCGGCAAGACCACGGTGATGCGCGGCATCGAGCTCTTCGCCGCCCTGCGCCAGGGCTCGCTCCAGTCGGCGATGTATGCGGGCCATCCACTGAAGGGTGAAGACTGGCCGATGCTCCTGCACAAGGGCGAAATCGAAAGGCGGCTCATCTTCCGCGCGTCCATCCAGCGGGACGCGCCAGAGCCCGATTTCGAGATGCACCTGGGCATCGACTGGGACCAGATCCGCAGGAGAATCACCAGGGGCCAGTCTCATCCGGGGCCGCCCGAGCCGGAGTTCCTGCATGAGCGGCTCCGCGACCCGCGTGGAGGCTGGATTGAGGCCGGTACCGAGCCGTACATGCTCCGTTACCTCAAAATGTCTCCAGAGGGGCCGCGCACAACATCCATTGCCAACTCGATTTCAGGTCTGGCGACCCTTCCCGTGTCCAGGGAAATTCTCGCGGGACTCCCCCAGTTCCTGGAGTCATTTGGAACCGCCCGGTACTTCCGGCCCAGCAGCGCCGCGATGCTGGCTCCGAGCGAGGACACCGAGGTCAAACCCGCAGGTGAGGGTTTCGTCGCCGCACTGGCGGCCTTGCAGAACCGCGAGCCCGAACGGTTCAACGCCGTCGAGGAACGCCTGCAAAGCCTCTTCTCGCACATCCAGCACATCCGCTTCGAGGTGGACAGGAAGAACCTCCGGCGCCTCGTATTCCAAACCCACCGCTCGACACGGCCGACCCCCGCGAGCCTGGAAGCGGACGGCGTGCTGACGACCCTGTTCCTACTGTGGGCCGGCGCGACGACGCCTCCACACGGGACGCTCCTCATCGACGAACCCGAGGCCGCCCTCCACCCACACCTCATGGGCAGGCGCATCGAGTTCCTCCGCTCGCTCGCGAACGGAGAGTTCACCGGCCATCCGCTCCGCGTCGTCGTCGCGACCCAGTCGGTCGACTTCGTGCGGTGGCTGGACACCTCGGAGCTTCGCGTCGTCGAGTACGGCCCCGAGACGGGAACGCTCGTCCACACCATCCCTGACTCGGAAACACTCCGGACCCTCACCGACAAGTTCCAGGCGAACGCGGGGGACCTCTGGTACTCGGGCGCCATCGGAGGCACGCCGGGGACGGGGGAATGAAACGTCCGTTCCGCATCATCGTCCTTGGCGAGGGCAAGGACGAACGCGGCAAGCCGCGCACCATTCCTCCCCTCCAGGCCGTCTCGCATTCTCAGCAGGGCGCGATGGAAATCCTCGTCCGCCGCGCGCTCTACCCGCTGCTGAACGACGGCCAGCCATGGCACCGCGGGCTCGCGAACAACGATGGCATCCAGGTCCTGCAGCCTCCGGCCCAGCGCCTGCCGCGAGCACTCGGTATGGTCGCGGTCCTCGCTGACCCGAACGCGCTGGCCCCCCTGATCTCCGCCGCAATCCGCCCCGTGCGTGGCACCGCACCCGCCGACCTCCTCATTGCTACCCATGATGGCGAGGACGCGGATGTCACCCTCCGCGCCATCGGCGTCGTCAATTCCAGCCTTGGCGCATACGTCCCCCTCTTGCGACCCATGCCGGAAATCCAGGCCTGGCTGGCGTACAAGCGGGCCATCGAGCAGGTCTATGGCCGCGAGCACTGCACCGTCCCCGAACCGGACGAAGCCGCACTGAAGCGAGATGCCAAGGCCGAGCTGCAGCGGCTGCTCAAGACCTTCGGCGGCAGGTTCGATGCAGCCCGACAGGCCCAGCTCGCCGAGTATGTCTCACTCGAAGACCTGACCCGCTTCGAGTGGGCGGGCTGGAATGAAGCCGGCGAGGAACTGAAAGCCGCGCACGCCGCGGAGCTGCTCCACAGGGGCCAATAGCTCCCACCCGAACCACCAGCCTCCTCCCCCAAATAGCCAGCCGACCTACCCGAACGGGTAGCTCCGTGTCCTGCCCGGTCCGCCGATGTGGCGCCCTTTCGAGGCCTTTACCTTCAGCCTCGAAAGGAATCCGCCATGTCCACCGACCTCCAGTCCCTCTCCCAGTCCCTCGCCTCCGTCGTCGAGCGCGTCGCCCCCAGCATCGTCCGCGTCGAGGCGCGCCGCCGTCGCGGGGCCTCGGGCATCGTCTGGGGCACCGAGGGCCACATCGTCACCACCAGCCACGCCGTCGAACACGAGGGCCACATCCAGGTGGGCCTCGCCGACGGCCGCACCGTCTCCGCCGAGCTCATCGGCCGCGACGCCAGCACCGACCTCGCCCTCCTCAAGGCCGACGCCTCCAGCCTCACCCCACTCCCCGCGGCCCCGCTCGATGACGTAAAGGTCGGCCACCTCGTCGTCACCGTGGCCCGTCCGGGCCGCACCGCGCGCGCCACGCTCGGCATGGTCAGCACCCACGGCGAGGGCTGGCGCACCCACGCCGGTGGCCGCGTGGACCGCTATCTCGAAACCGACGCGGACCTCCCGCCCGGCTTCTCCGGCGGCGCGCTCGTGGACACGGAAGGCCGTCTCGTGGGCCTGCTCACCGCGGCCTTCTCGCGCACGGCCGCCGTCGTCATCCCCGGTGACACCCTCACCCGCGTGACGGCCGCGCTGAAGGAGCACGGCGGCGTGCGCCGGGGCTACCTCGGCGTGGGCGCGTACCCCGTGCGCATCCCCCAGCACCTGGTGGAGCGCGCCGGCAGCGAGGCGGGCCTCGTCTTCCTCTCCGTGGACCCGGACGGCCCCGCGCACAAGGCGGGCCTGCTGCTCGGCGACGTGCTGGTGAGCCTGGGTGGCCAGTCGCTGCACCGCGTGGAGGACCTGCTCGGCTACCTGGGCGACGAGAAGGTGGGCACCACCGTCCAGGCCCGCGTGCTGCGCGCCGGTGAATTCCGCGAGGTGCCCATCACCGTCGGCAAGCGCTCCTGACGTGAAGGAAGGAATGACACGATGAAACTCCTGCAACAGTTCTCCGATGACCTGGAGTCCCTCGTGGAGCGCGCCTCGCCCGCCGTGGTGGGCGTGGAGCACTCGCGAGGCCACGGCACCGGCCTCTTCCTCACGCCGGACGGCTACGTCCTCACCAACCGCCACGTGGTGATGCGCAACCCGCGCGGCCTCACCGTGCAGCTCTCCAACGGCGAGGAGCTCCGAGGCACGCTCGTGGGCGGAGACGCTCCCACGGACCTCGCGGTGGTCCGAGCAGAGGGCACCGACTTCCCCACCCTGCCGCTGGCCGAGCCCCAGTCCGTGCGCGTGGGCCAGCTCGTGATGGCGATTGGCAACCCGTTCCGGCTGGAGCAGTCGGTGTCCATGGGTGTGGTGAGCGCCATCAACCGCAGCCTCACGCTGCCCAACGGCGTCGTGCTGGAGGGCATGCTCCAGACGGACGCCGCCATCAACCCGGGCAACTCGGGCGGGCCGCTCATCAACACGCGCGGGCAGGTGGTGGGGCTCAACACGCTGGTGCTGCCGTACGCCCAGGGCATCGGCTTCGCGGTGGGCGCGGCCACGGCGGCGTGGGTCGCCAGCCTGCTCATTCAACGGGGCAAGGTGGAGCGGCGCTTCCTCGGCATCGCCGCCACGGCGGTGAACCTGGACACGCGGCTGGCGCAGGACACGGGCCAGCCTCGCGCGGTGAAGGTGCTCAAGGTCCAGGACGGCACCCCGGCCCATGACGCCGGGCTCAAGGTGGATGACCTGCTGCTGGCCATCAACCGCAAGACGGTGAGCAGCGTGGATGACCTGCAGCGCCTGATGGCCCTGGCCACGGACGAGGAGGTGACGCTCGACATCCTCCGCAAGGGCGGCGGCCGAAAGAAGCTCTCCGCGCGCACCCGCCCGCGCGTGGAGCCCGTGGCCGCGTGAGCGAAGGAACGGTGGCTCCGGTCCGAAGCAGGCAGGAGCCACCGTCACCGTGGGAGCACGAGCCGTCGGTCCGGAGCCGGGAAGAGGCACCGGACGTCCGCGCCAGGATGACCCACCCTCGGTCGATGACACTGCCACTCTGGCGAGCTTCCATCAGGAGCCCGGAGCGCGCTGGGCCGACGCAGTCCAGGCACGATGCTTGAATGACGCGGTGACGGCCCGCCATGCACGACTCCATGCCCAGACGGTCCTTGAGTCGCTCGTTCCGAGAGGCCGCCAAGGCAATCCTCGTCATCGCCGTTGGCCTCCTGGGACTGGCGCTGCTCAGTCCCCTGTTCATCAGCGTGACCCCAGCTCACGGGAAGCTGGACCGCGCCCTCCTGGACCTGCGCTCCATCGAAAGTGCCTTCAGGCTCTACGTCCATCGGACAGGGCAACTCCCGAGCAAGGAAGCAGGGCTGCGGGTCCTCGTGGAAGCCGGCATCCTGGAAGTCATGCCGATGGACCCATGGGGAAACCCCTACGCCTTCTCCGTCACCGAAGACGGACAGGCCGAGGTGTCGACCCTCGGCGCCGACGGGGAACCCGGGGGAGACGAAAGCGACGAGGACCTCGTGCGCCGCTTCCGGCTCTCCGTGCCCTCACGCTGAGCCGCGCGTCACTTGAACGCGGCCGCGTGCCTCCGCGCCCAGTCGGCGAACGTCCCCGGCTTGCGGCCCGTCACCTTCTGCACGGTGTCCGTCACCGTGGCCGTCCTGCCCGCCTTCATCGCCGCGAGCAAATCCACCAGCGCGTCCACATAGGCGGCCGGCATGCCCGTGCCCGCCATGGCCTGCTTCGCGGCCTCGGGCGGCACGTCCACGAACTTCACCTCACGCCCGAGCGCCTTCGTCAGCACGGCCGCCTGCTCCGCGCTGGACAGTGCCTCGGGGCCGGTGAGTGTGTACGCCTTGCCCTCATGGCCCGGCTCGGTGAGTGCCTTCACCCCCACCGCGCCGACGTCCGCCGGGTCGATGACCGACGTCTTCCCGTCACCGGTGGGCTCGTAGAAGGCCCCTTGGCCCTTGATGCTGCCGATGTTGTTAAGCATGTTGCTCATGAAGTTGACGGGCCGCAGGAACGTCCACGCCATGCCGGACGCCTCCAGCTGCTTCTCCACGGGGCGGTGCCAGCGGGCGAAGGTAATCGCCTCATCCTGCGCACCGAGCAGCGACAGCTTCACCACGTGCTTCACGCCCGCCTTCTTCGCGGCGTCCACCGCCTTCGCCTCCAGCGCCTGCCCATCCACGCCGGACCCGACGAGGAACAACTTCTCCACACCCCGCATCGCCCGCTCCAGCGAAGCCGCGTCGCCTAGGTCACCCTTCACGATGTCGGCCTTGCCCTCGAACTCGCGCGCCTTCGCCGGGTCTCTCACCAGGAGGCGGGGCCGGACGCCCGCCGCGATGAGCTGCCGCGCCACTTCGCCGCCAATGGTGCCCGTCGAGCCGGTCACCAGAATCGTGCCTGCCATGCCTGCCTCCTCGTGAGGGATGAACGCGCCCACCAGAAGGCAGCCCCGGCCCCGTGACAATGTCCCCTGGTGCCGGGTGTCCGTAACTGGCTACGGGCGCGCCTCGTGCTCGGGCGGGGGCCGTCTCTCCACGAAGAGCTCGTCCACGAAGCACCACAGCCACGCCTCTCCCGGCTGGAAGGACTGGATGACGGGGTGCTGCGTCTGGTGGAAGTGCTTCGTCGCGTGCTTGTTCTTGGAGTCGTCACAGCACCCCACGTGGCCGCACGACAGGCAGCGCCGCAGGTGCACCCACGGGTCGCCCATCTTCAGGCACTCCTCGCAGCCCCTCGACCGGGGCGCGGGGTCCCCCGCCGCTTCCACGTGGTCACACGTCTCCGCCATGGTGCACCTCCATCTCCACACCGTACGCACGCCGCGAGCGCGCAGCATCCCCAGCGCCCGAGCAGCCGTGCGCGTGCTCCCGCGCGTGCCCTGAATCCCTCCGCGTCGGTGCCCCCAGGCATGGCGTGTCCGTGGCCCCGTCTCCACGCTAGAGCCATATGGCCCCCGACACTCCGGCTCCTCCCTCCTCCGTGGCCTATGCGAGCAAGCAGGGCCGAGGCGTGCTGCTCGCCAGCGTGCTCGGCAGCGGCATGGCCTTCCTCGACGGCACCGCCGTCAACGTGGCCCTGCCCGCCATCGGCCGCGAGCTGGGAGCGGGCCTGTCCGGCCTCCAGTGGGCAGTGGACGCGTACCTCCTCACGCTCGGCGCGTGGGTGCTCACGGGGGGCGCGCTGGGGGATGCGTGGGGACAGCGCCGCGTCTTCCTCGTGGGCCTGGTGGCCTTCGCCGCGACGTCGGTGCTGTGCGGCCTGGCGCCGGGAGTCTGGACGCTCGCGCTGTTCCGCGCCGCGCAGGGGGTGGGCGCAGCGCTGCTCGTGCCCGCGAGCCTCGCGCTGCTGCGCACCTCCTTCGCGGAGGCGGACCGCCAGCGCGCCGTGTCCGCCTGGGCAGGGCTGTCCGGCGTCACCACGGCGGTGGGGCCGCTGCTCGGCGGCTGGCTGGTGGATGCGGGCTCCTGGCGCCTCGTCTTCTTCCTCAACGTGCCTGTGGGGGCGCTCGCCGTCTGGGTGGCGCTGCGCCATGTGCCCAACGACGCGCCGACGGGGGACGCGCACCGGCTGGACTTCGCCGGAGCAGTGACGGCGGCGCTCGGCCTGGGTGGCGTCATCTACGCGCTCATCGAGGGCCCGGCGCACGGTTGGAATGCACCCGCCATCCTCGCGGCCGTGGGAGGCACCGCGCTGCTGGTGGCCTTCGTCTTCGTGGAGGCGCGGGGACGGCACCCCATGCTGCCGCTCGGCCTCTTCCGCTCGCACACCTTCTCCGGAGCGAACCTCACCACGCTCGCGGTGTACTTCGCGTTGGGCGGTGCCATCTTCCTGGTGGTGCTCGCGCTGCAGCAGCAGCTCGGGTACTCGGCGCTCGCGGCCGGGGCGGCGCTCCTGCCCATCACCCTGCTGATGCTCGCGCTGTCTCCCATGGTGGGCCGGCTCGCGAACCGCATCGGCGCGCGTCCGTTGATGACGGTGGGGCCGGTGCTCGCCGGCATCGGACTCGCACTCCTCACCCTCATGCGGCAGGGCGGAAGCTACGTGAGCACCGTGCTGCCTGGCGTCGTGGTGCTGGGCCTGGGGCTGGCCATCACCGTGGGCCCGCTCACCGCCGTGGTGCTCGGCGCGGTGGAGGACCGCTACGCGGGCATCGCCTCCGGGGTGAACAACGCGGTGGCGCGCATCGCCGGCCTGCTCGCGGTGGCGCTGCTGCCGCTGCTGGGCGGATTGAGCGGGAGCACCGGCGCGGACTTCCTCGAAGGCACCCGGCGCGCGCTCTGGGTGTCCGCGGGGCTGTGCTTCGTGGGGGCCGTGTGCGCGTTCCTCACGATTCCCCGCGAGGCCGGCCGCGCGAAGAAGCAGGGGCCCACGCCGGCACCGCCCTCACGAGGGCAGCACCGCCGGGGAATGCCACCGCGAGAACAGCACGCCTAGCGACCGCGACGCCGCTCGGAAGCCTTCAGCGGTGCCGCTCGCTCGTGTCGCTCAGCGGGGGTGCTTCACGCGCGGGTGCGGTGCCCTTCTCGGCGCCGTAGCCGCCAATCCCCTTTTGCAGGATGCGGTCCTCGCCCACGTCCTCGTCGGTCACGTCACGGCGCTCCGCGCCCTTCTGGTGGCGCGCCGCCCGCTCGAGCTCCTCGGCGCTCTTCGTGTCCGTCCGCTCGTCACCCCTCACCGGCTTGCCCCTGTTGTCGGCCATGCGTCGTTCCTCCTCTGGGCCCAAAGGTCCGAACCCGGCGCGTGTCGGACAAGACACCGGCCGGGGTTCCACTGTCCGCTCCCTTCACCAGGAAGCGGCATGCCGCCGGGAATGAGCAGGTCCGCGCTACGACTCCCCGGGCCTCCACTCGAGGGCCATCGGGTTGGGCGCGAAGCCCAGCTTCTCGTACAGCGGCCGGCCTTCCTCCGAGGCATGCAGCCACAGCCGCCCCATCCCCGCCTCGCGCGCGAAGGCCATCAGCTCCTTCATCAGCGCGCGAGACAGGCCCCGGCCCCGCCACGCGGGCGCGGTGTACATGTTGAGGATGTACCCCTCCAGCCCGCTCAGGTGGTTCGCCGCCGGAGGCCGCTCGAAGGGGGACAGCCCGCTGCACGCCACGGCCTCCCCTTCCGCGAAGGCGAGCCACACGTGGAACCGCCCCTCGGGCAGCGCCGTCTTCAGGTAGCGCCGGGTGGCCGCTTCCCACGCCGCGGCGTTGGCCTCCGTCAGCCCGCCGAAGATGCTCATCAACTCGCGTCGCAGCCGGACGACGTCCTCGATATCGGCCGCGCCCGCCTTGCGGATGCTCCACGTACTCATGCGTCCCTCCACCGCGAAAAGCAGAAGGCCCCCGTCCGCGCTCGGGACGAGGGCCTCCGGCATCATCCCACGAGGGGACGCAACCTAGCTGCTCTTGTACTTCACCGAGCACCCATACGGCGTGCTGGTGGCGGTGGGCACCGCCTTGCCACCAAGCAGCGCGTCCACCGCCGCCTTCACGTGGTTGACCTTCTTGTCGCTCTTGCCGCGCGGGTCATCGTCGATGGCGCCCGCGTAGCGCACGACGCCCTGCTCGTCGATGACGTACATGTGCGGCGTCGTCTTCGCGCCGAAGGACTTGCCCACCGTGCCGCTGGCGTCCTGGAGCACCGGGTAGCTGAAGCCCTCCGTCTTCTTCCAGGCCGCGGACTTGTCCGGCGTGTTGTGCGCCGTGGAGTCCACCGCCAGCCACACCACCTTCTTCGCGTCGAAGCCCTTCAGCGTGTTGGCCATGGTGTCGGCCGAGTAGTGCCGCTGCACGAAGGGGCACTCGGGGTTGGTCCACTCGAGCACCACCACCTTGCCCTTGTACTGCGCCAGCGAGTGCTCCTTGCCCGTCTCGTCCTTCAGCGTGAAGGCCGGCGCGGCCGTGCCCACTTCGGCGTCGGCGAAGGCGGGGGCGCCCAGGAACAGCGCGCCGAGCGAGAGTGCGGTGAAGATCTGCTTCATGGCGTTCCTCCTCTGCATTGAGACAGCGGAATACCGACGACAGACAGCCACACTTCAGGGCCGCGGGAACCCGACGGCACAGACGATGTTGGACCCGTCCTTGCGGCGCGAGGGCGAGCACTCCGCCGCGCGCTTCACCGCGTCCACCACCAGGTCCGCGGTGAGGAGCTCCGGCAGCACCTCCGGCCTGTCCGGAGCACCGGGGCTCAGCACCAGGTACATGGGCACGCCAGCCCGGCCATGCTCGGCCAGCTTGGCGGTGATGCGCGCGTCCCGGCGCGTCCAGTCAGCCACGAAGAAGGCGACCTGGTGCTCGGTGAAGGCGGCCCGCACCTCGTCGCGCGACAGCACGGTGCGCTCGTTGAACTTGCAGGTGAGGCACCAGTCCGCGGTGAAGTCGATGAACACCGGCTGCCCGGCCTCCAGCGCCGCCGTGACGGCCGCCGAGTCCCACGGCTGCGTCCTCGCCACCGTGGAGGACGCGCGGGCCTCGGGGGCCAGCCCGTCGAAGCGCAGCGACGCCACGCCCGCGCCCACCAGTACCAGCACGGCCACCGCCACGCTGGCCAGCCTGCGCCCACCCTCCTGCAGCTGCGACTGGCCGTACACCCACGTGCCCAGGCCCACCGCGACGAGGAAGGCCAACAGCCGCGCCATGCCGTCCACGCCGGCCAGCCCGCCCATCACCCACACCAGCCACACCGTGGTGGCCAGCAGCGCGAAGCCCAGCACCTGCTTGAAGCGCTCCATCCACGCGCCCGGCTTCGGCAGCTTCTTCGCCAGCCCCGGCACCAGCACCAGCACGCAGAAGGGCAGCGCCAGGCCCAGGCCCAGCGCGGTGAAGACGGCCAGCACCGTGAGCGGGCCCGCCGCGAAGGCGAAGCCCACCGCCGTGCCCAACAGCGGCGCCGAGCAGGGCGTGGCCAGCACCACCGCGAGCACACCCTCGCCCGCGCTGTGCAGCAGGCCGTGGCTGCTGTCCACCTTGCCCGCGAGCGCCGTGCCGTCCATGCCCACGTTGAAGACGCCGAAGAGGTTGAGCGCGAAGGCCACCAGCACCGCGCTCACCGCCGCGACGAAGAGCGGCTCCTGGAACTGGAAGCCCCAGCCCACGCTGGCGCCGCCCGCGCGCACCGCCAGCACCGCGCCGGCCAGGAGCAGCATGCTGCCGATGATGCCGCCCGCGTACGCCGCCGCGTGCGAGGCCACGCGCCCCTGCTCCTGCTGCACCATGCGCGTGAAGCCGTACGCCTTGAGCGCCAGCACCGGGAACACGCACGGCATCAGGTTGAGCAGCGCGCCCCCGAGGAACGCGAACAGCAGCGCCAGCCCCAGCCCCACGGAGGAGTCCGCAGGAGCGGCCGCGGGCACCACGGCGGCCACCGGCTTCACTGCGGCGATGCTGTCCTTCACGGAGGGCAGCTTCACGCCAGGCGCGGCGGCCACGGCCCCACCGGCGGCCACCACGGGCGCCATCGCCACGTCGACCGCGAGCGGCTGGTAGCCCGACGCCGCCGTGCCCAGGCGCAGCACGCCCGTGAGGCGCGGCTCGGCGCCCGGCACATCCGGCTCCGCCTTGCCCTTCAGCTTGAAGCGGCCCGCGCCCGCCGGGGTGAGCGCCACGCTCGCCACGCCTTCGATGCGCTCGGGGGTGAAGAAGTCCCCCTCCGTCGCGGGCAGCGCCGCGCCGCCCGGGCCCGTCACGGTGAGGGTGCCGGTGAAGTCCTGCCCGGCGGTGAGCTGCTTCGCGTCCAGCGCGAGTTGCACGGTGTGACCGGTGTCCGCCGTCGGGCGAGGCACCTTCGCCTGCGCCGCGTCGAAGGCGCGCATGGCCTCGGCATCGCGCACCGTCTCGGTGCCCAGGGGCACGCTGCGCGTGAGCATCAGCTCGGCGGGAATGCAGTGCACCTCGCACACCAGCGCCTCGGCGGCGGCGGACAGCTGGAGCTGACCCGTGGCGTCCTGCGCGGCGCGCGCCTGCGCGAAGAGGAGCACCTCGCCCTCATAACCGTGCGTGGTGATGAAGCCGTCCGGCGTGCGGAAGGTGTTCGGGGAGGGCCACTGCAGCGGCCCCACGGTGGAGCCCGGCGTGTCCCAGGTGACGTCCGTCTCCAGGCCCGAGTCGCCCGGGTTCTTCCAGTAGATGTGCCAGCCCGGGTCCATGCGGAAGCGCACGCCCACGCGGAACGTGTCGCCCGGCTTCACCTGGGTGGAGTCCACCAGCAGCGTCGCCTCGACGCGCGGGTCGCCCTCATCGGGCGCGCCCGTGCCCACGGCGGACGCGGGCACTTCCGCCCACGCGGCCGCCGCCATCAGGAGCACTCCGACAACCGCGGCTCGGCCGAGCCTCTTCACCTGCTGACGCTTCATGCGCCTCCCGTTAACCCACCGGAGGCCGGGCCGCCAGCGAAGGGCACGGGTCTCCAACGTGAATGAACCATCCGGGCAGGCGGGCATTCCCCGCTGCCTCTCCGCCCGCCTCTCCCTACGGGCCGGAAGTCCGGGCGGTTACAGGATGGCGGGACGCCGGAGGCGGGCAGGCAGGCGGCGGCTCAGTCCTCGGACTTCCAGGGCACCAGCGCCGGGGCGGGCACGGCGGGGCCCACGCGGCTCATGGTGATGCGGGAGACCTCGGAGTGGGCGCGGCGCATCACCAGCGCGGGCACCTGCTGGTTGGCGCGGCGCTCCAGGAACCGGCGCAGGTCCGCCAGCCGCTCCACGTGGCGCTGCGGGGGCACCTCGGGCGCACCCAGCCGGGCGAGCTTGTAGAGGGCCATGTCGGCGGCCTCGAGCGCGCGCTCGGCCGACTCCTGGTGACGGCGGCCGAGGGCCTTCCACGCGGCGGCCTCGGCGGCCACCAGCTCCAGCTCCGCGGACACCGCGCGCACGTAGCGGCCCTGGTCGCTGTCCGGGAGGATGCGCGTCACGGGAATGGTGATGCGGCGCGTGTCGCCATGCTCGGTGAAGGACGTGGACACGCCCACGTTCCACTCCGCGTTACCCAGCAGGCCGGAGAAGAGGACGCGGCGGGGGAAGGCCTGGGACACCGCGCCCAGGGTGGCGCTCATGGCGTCGCCCTCCACACGCGCGGGGTAGCGGTGGCGGCAGCGCAGGTCGGCGAAGCCCGTGGGCAGCACGTACACGCGCGCGTCGGACACCACCTCGCCGAACAGCTCCGCGCCCAACTGGCCCACGGCCATGGGGAGACCTTCCGGGTCGTCCACGTGGACGAAGCCGGTGCCGGACGGGCTGGTGAGGGCCTCGAGGATGTCGGGCAGGTAGTGCCGGCCCAGGCCCAGCGCGTGGAGCATCACGCCGGACTCGGCGACGCGGGCGCCCAGCGTCTTGAACTCGGGGAGCTGCGACGGGCCCACGGAGGGCTCGCCGTCGGTGAGCATCAGCACCTGGGGCCGGGCACCGGGGACGAGCACGCGGCGGGCGGCCTCGGCGGCGCGCTCCACGGCCTCGTGCAGGGCGGTGCCCTCGCCGGACTCCAGGCGCGAGAGCACCTTGAGGAAGGCGGCCTTCGCGTTGGGCTCCATGGCGCGCATGGGGAGCACCTGCTCGGGCTCGGCGTCGAAGGTGAGCAGGCCCAGGTAGTCGCGCGGGCTGGCGCGATCCACCAGCGTCTGCGCGGCCTGCACGGCGGCCAGCAGCGGCACGCCGCGCATGGACGCGCTGCGGTCCAGTGCGAGGTTGATGGCGACAGGAGTGCGGGGCGCCTCCGCGTCCGCCTCCAGCGTGACGAGGAGGAGCACCTCACGGCCGTGCTCGGCATCGCGCTCCACTGCCCAGGCCGTCTGCTTCATCCGAACTCCCCCGTGGTGTCACGAGGCATTGTGCCGCGAATCTCTCTGCGAGGAATGACGCCCCTCGCTGCCGGAAGTCTCATGGGCCACAACGCCCGGGAGCGGGGGCTCCCACGGGAAGGCTTCTGGACACGAGAATGTCGGGAGTCAGGCTTTCGAGCAAGGGGGGCACCCCGACCCCAGACCTCGGGTTCCGGAGAAACGGACTGCACGTCCTTGTCCTGGAGAGGATGACGAACGGGCCTCACGAGGAGGCCGCGAAGCGCGCTTCAGGCCCGGGAGCTCACCGTGAGGGGAGCCGCCGCGCGGGCTTCAAGCTGCTCAGTCACAGGTACAACAGGAATGCCCCCGCGCGTCCGTGGGCCGCGGGGGCTCCGACCTACTCCGCCGCGTGCCAACCGCCCCACGCTTCCTCGCCGTAGCCCCACCGGTTTCCCGCCGAGCCGTCCGCCTGAGGCCCACCCTCGGACTCGCCCTCGTCCTTGCGGTCCGCGTAGGGCAGCCCCTCATCGTCCATGTACGTGGTGTCGTCGTGCTGAACCATGCTCGGCTCCTTCGGACGCTCCGGCCTGCTGGAGGTGGACGGCCTCTCGGCTCGCCTCCCCTCGGGCGCCCCTTCTGTCGGTCGACTCGGGCCCACCCCATGTAGTGCCCGAACAAACAGTCGTTGACCGATTTACCAACCAGATTGACCATGTCGCCCCGCGTTGTAAAGCCCTTGGGGCGGCAAAGTTCTGAATCCGTCCAGCCTCCCGTGCCCGCCTGCCTGCCCTGCGCCAACCAAGCACGTGATTCCAGGCACTTGGCTACGGTCATCCGTCGGACACTTCGCGCGGCAATCGTACAAGGTACGTCCACCGCCTCACGGCGGGAAGCTGTACAGATTTCACGGAGCGGCGATTTTCAAGCGTGTCCTCGGATGGGCACGGAGTCAGTAAATGCGTGCGTCGGCCGGTTCCCCACCAGCGGGGCGAAGCCGCGTGCTTCACTGGGCGACACCGCCCGCCGCACGGCGCTTGATTCGCGAATCACCCCTGTTAGGGTTGACCAGCACTCGAGATTTGCCGCGCCGCGGCATCGGGCCTTCTCAAGCCGCGCGCGACCCCTGAGGTCCTCAAGAGTCCCATGAGCCCCATCATCACCGGCCTATTGCTCGCCGTCGCCGTTCCCATCTTCGTGATGACCATGTCTGGTCGCGTGGGCGTGCTGCTCGCGATGAAGAAGGAGAACCGGCTCGACAACATCCCCCTGCGCATCAAGCGGCTCGTGCTCTTCGGCCTCGGCCAGAAGCGCATGGTGGATCCGGAGGAGTTCACCCCGGGCCTGATGCACGTCTTCATCTACGCCGCCTTCATGGTGCTGGCGGTGCGCACCGTCATGCTCTTCGCCATGGGCTTCTCGTCCACGGCGCTGGACGTGCTGACGGACCTGGGCCACCCCGTCTGGGCGGACGCGGGCCCGCTGCTCGGCCTCTACAAGGTCTACCTGCTGGCCAAGGACGTGGTGGCCGCGCTCGCCCTGGTGGGCTGCGCCTACTTCGTCTGGACGCGCTGGAAGGTGAAGCCGGACCGCATGACGGTCTCCTGGGAGGCGTACCTCATCCTGGGCTTCATCTCCGGGCTGATGATTACGGAGTTCTTCTTCGGCGGCAGCCACATGGTGGCCGCGCACGCCGCGCAGGCGCAGCTGGGCGCCACGCAGGTGCCCCAGACGCCGGCCTCGCTCGTGTGGTGGGAGCCCGTCACCAGCCTGGTGGGCCTGGCCATGATGCCCATGGGCGAGTTCCCCGCGCACGTGCTCGGCGTGGCCGGGTTCTGGACCCACCTGGTCATCATCCTCACGTTCCTGAACTTCCTGCCGCTCGGGAAGCACTTCCACATCATCACCGGCCTGCCCAACGTCTTCTTCCAGCGCACCCACTCCACCGGCAAGCTGCCCACGCCCAACCTGGAGAAGGAGGAGTTCGGCACCGCGACGGTGAAGGACCTCACCTGGAAGCAGGGCCTGGACCTGTACTCCTGCACCGAGTGCGGCCGCTGCCAGACGCACTGCCCCACGTACATCACCGGCAAGCCGCTCACGCACAAGGGCGTCAACCAGGACCTGAAGCATTGGATCTGGGAGAACGAGCAGTGGGCGGAAGAGGGCTACGGCCCCAGCAAGACGAAGGAGCCGCTGCCGGAAATCGTGGGCTCGGCGCTGAAGGCGGAGACGGTGTGGGCGTGCACGAGCTGCGGCTGGTGCGAGCAGGCCTGCCCGGTGTTCATCGAGAACGTCCCGCGCCTCATCGACATGCGCCGCTACCAGGTGCAGGTGAAGGCGGAGTTCCCCCCGGAAATCCAGCGCGTGTTCGAGGGCATCGAGCGCCAGGGCAACCCCTGGGGCATCGGTCAGGACCGGCGCGACGAGTGGGCCGAGGACCTGGCGCTGCCCACCTGGGGTGACGGTGGCGGCCCGTACGAGTACCTCTTCTTCGTGGGCTGCGCGGGCAGCTACGACGATAAGCAGAAGAAGGTCAGCCGCTCGCTGGTCAAAATCCTGCGCGAGGCGGGCGTGTCGTTCGCCACGCTGTCGAAGCAGGAGATGTGCAACGGCGACTCGGCCCGCCGCATGGGCAACGAGTACCTGTTCCAGACGATGGCGAAGACGAACATCGAGACGTGGAACTCGATGGGCGTGAAGGCAGTGATTACCCAGTGCCCGCACTGCTTCAACACCATCAAGAACGAGTACCCGGAGTTCGGCGGTGAGTACCGCGTCATCAACCACACGCAGCTCATCAACGAGCTGCTGAAGGAGAAGCGCATCCGGCTCTCCGCGGTGATGAACACGAAGCTCACGTACCACGACCCCTGCTACCTGGGCCGGCACAACGGCGTGTACGACGCGCCCCGCGAGGTGCTCAACGCCATCCCCGGGCTCGAGGTGGTGGAGATGCAGCGCAGCAAGCGCGAGGGCTTCTGCTGCGGCGCCGGCGGCGGGCGCATGTGGATGGAGGAGCACATCGGCACGCGCATCAACCACAACCGCCTGAACGAGGCGGCGCTGACGCTGAAGCACGCCGAGGACCCGTCCACGCCGTACCCCGATGCCGCGGACAAGAAGAAGCCGGGCATGGTGGGCGACTACAAGGAGAAGGGCGGCAGCGGCGTGGTGGCGGTGGCGTGCCCGTTCTGCTCGACGATGCTCAACGACGCGGTCAACGACACCGAGCGCGGCGAGAACATCAAGATCAAGGACATCACCGAGCTGGTGGCGGACTCTCTCGTCCAGACGCGGGGCGGCGCGAGCACCGTGACGCCCGGCGCGGTGGTGAGCGCCAAGCCGGAGTGAGCTGAACCGGCTGACGGGCTCGTGAAGGCCCGTCACCGTGAGCGAGGGCCCGGAGGCTTCCACCGCGAAGCCCCGGGCCTTCGTCATTCAGGGGGCACTCACGCCTTCCACTCCACCAGGAAGGTGCACGCGGGGGGCTCCTGCCGGAGCACCGACACTCGCGGCTGGGAAGCCCCCATCACCGCGAGCGCGCCCTCCAGGATGCCCACGTAGTAGGAGGGCCGGCCCGCGATGTCGTTGATCCACAGCTCGTAGGCCGTCGGCGCCCGCTCCGTCAGACGCGAGGACTGGAAGTTGTTCGAGCCCCGGAACCCGCGGTCGAGCTGACCGAGGGCCAGCCGTGGCCCCAGGGCCCGCGCGGCCGTTGCCATCACCCGGCCCAGCATCGTCGACAGCAGGCCCTCGAGGGCGGTGTGCCCCAGCCGCCGCTGGGCTTCTTCTCGCGACAGCTCCGGCCACACGTCCCGCAGCACGATGTCCTGCCACCGCAGCCACGAGGCGAGCGGGTAGGCCGGCAGCAGGTCTTCATCCAGCTCCAGCCCGGCCGAGCGCAGCAACTCGCGCGCGGGCACGGACAGGCGGCCGCGCAGGGCGATGAGGAACAGGCCCTGCACTGTGCCGCTGTAGATGAGGCGCGTGTCCGGCGTCTCCATGTCACGGCTCCGCGACGAACTGAAAGCGCGCCGGCCCTGGCGCCTCCCCCTGGAAACACCCTGCTGCCACACGTCGACCGGCCCGGCCCGGATGGGCAGGCTGTCCGTGAAATGGTGAAGAAACCCTGTTACTGGCGTAACGGGTGCAGCCCCGCGGTGCAGGAATGTCCAGGAGCCGACGAAGGCTCAGCGCTTGCGGGTCTTCTCCGCGCGCAGGGCGCGCTCCAGCCGCTTCGTGGGGCCGTCATCCCCCAGCTTGCCGGCCACGTACGCGCCCGCGGAGGCGAGCCTGCGGTCCATCTTGTCCGGCTCGGGGATGGAGGGCTCGGAGCGCAGGTCGGTGATTCCCACACCGGACAGCAGCGTGCGCGCGAGGTCGCGCTCGTCGTCCTTCGCGTGCGGGAGGAGCAGCTTGCAGACCTCGGGGTGGCCGTGGGCAGCGGCCATGATGAGCGCCGTCTCGCCAATGCTGTCGGTGAGCTCGGGGTCCGCGCCCGCCTCCAGCAGCAGGCGCACGAGGTCGGCCCGTCCCGCGCGGGCGGCGGCCATCAGCGGCGTGCGCCCCTCGGCGTCGAACGGGTTGGGGTCCGCCCTGGCGGCGAGCTGGGACTTCACGGCCTCACGGTCGCCCGCGAGCACTGCATCGAACAGGGACATCACCCACCTCCAAGCCCCGGCAGCATCGCGCCTCGCGGCCCCGGACGCCAGCCGCCCCCGGCGCGAGTCAGTCCACCGGTGGCAGCGCGGCCAGCCAGGCGCTACGTCCCCGGCCACCGGAGGCAGCGCGGGCAGTCGCGTCACCCAGTTGGAGGCAGCGCGGCCAGCCAGGCGAGCACGGCGTCCTGCTCGGATTGCTTCACCAGGAGCCACTCGTGTCCGCGTCCGGGCACGACGCGCATCTGGAGCGGCACGCCCGCCTCGCACCACGACCCCAGTGCCAGGAGCCAGAGGAAGGGCCCGTTGCCATCGCCCGACCCCACCAGGGACAGCAGCGGCACACGGGTGTACGCGGCCCCCGTGGGTGGAGCGGACTCATTCCCGCGCGAGAAGCGCGGCGCCCCGGCCAGGAGCACCAGCCCGCCGAAGGAGTCCGGCCGCGCGGACCACAACTCCAGCGCCATCTGCGCGCCCGCGCTGAAGCCGAGCAGCACCGGCCGCCGCGCATCCACGCCCGGCACCCGCGCTGCGTCCGGCACCACCTTCAGCATCACCCGGTTGGCATCCGCGCCCCGCCAGCCGGAGAAGTCCTTCTGGGACAGCGTCAGCAGCGCGAAGCCCCGCCTGGCGAAGTCCGCCGCGAGCGGCTCCACCAGCCCGAGGCCGTCGCTCCCCGAGGGATGGAGCCACACCAGGAGCCGGTGCGGGCGCGCGGCGGTGGCCTCCTCCGAGACGAAGAGCCGGTACGGCAGCCCTCCCTCCGGCGCACCGGTGTGCAGGCGCATTCCGGCGGGAGGCTCCGCGAGCATGGGTGGCTCGGACATCGGCCGACCCGATCCGCCCGGCCCTGACGCGCACGCGACGCACAGGGTCAGCGAGAGAAGGGCGATACGCACGGAAACCACGCGTCTACAGCGGCCCGTAGGAAGGCTCCGCCGCGCTGGGCACCGCGAGCGACACCGAGCTCGGCGTCCCCGTGCCCGTCGTCGCGCGGTAGATGCCCGGGTCACCACCGCTGGCGTCGACGAAGAGGAACCCGAGCTGGTTGGAGCGCGTCCAGCTCGGCCACGTCTCCTGCACGCTCGCGGCGGTGAGGTCCGTCACCCGCTGCGCGCCACTCACCCCCGAGTCCCCGAACGAGGCCACGTAGATGCGCACGCTGCCGGAGGACAGCCGCCCGTCGAAGGCCACCTGCGAGCCGTTCGGTGACACCGCCACGCGGTTCTCCACCGCGAGCACCCCGTTGCCCAGTGAGCTGAACCTGGGGCTGGAGCCGTCGAGCGGCACGCGCGCAATCTGGTTGAGCTGGCCCAGCCCGCTGCCCGAAGGCGCAATCACCGCGCTCCCGTTGGGCAGGAAGGACGGCGCGCCGTAGGAGACGGTGGTGTTCGGCGTGAGCTCCACGAAGCCGCTGCCATCCGAGTTCACCCGGCCCAGCGAGGTGACGGAGCTGTTCCCCGGGGAGAAGACGAAGACGACGGTGCGGCCGTCCGGGCTGAAGGTGGGTGTGCGGAAGTTGGTGCAGCCGCGCGGGCACGAGGCGTCACCCGAGCTGAACAGGGTCGCCGTGGTGCCGCCCGAGGTGGGCACCGTCCGCAGCGCGGTGGCGGTGCCGGTGCGCTGCACGAACACGATGCTGCGCCCGTCGCGCGACACGGAGGGCCAGTACACCCCGCCCGTCGTCGTCAGCTTCTGCGGGCTGTTGGGGTCGCCGTCGTCGTCCACCACGTAGACGTTGCGGTCGTCCTCGCGCACGAAGGCGAAGCCCTGGGTGAAGAGGACGTCGCCGGTGGTGCCGCCACCGCCATCGTCGATGGGCTCGCACGCCCCCAGCAATCCAACCGCCAGCACTCCACCGATGAAACGCCGCATGCCCGTCATCGCAGTCACTCCGCTTTCCGGCCGCTCCGAGTGCCCCGTACTACAGGGCGCACCGGGTCGGACGTCAACGCGTCACGGGACATTCAACGTGCCCCGTGGACTGTCAGCGGTTGAGCTTCTGAAGCTCGTTGCGACACATGTTGCACAGCGACAACTGCTTGCGGTCGCAGTCCTGGGGCGTCTGGGCGAAGAACATCACGCACCGGGGGTCCTCGCAGTAGGACAGCCCCAGCAGGTGCCCGGCCTGGTGCACCACCTCCACCTGGATGCGGCGCCGCAGCGGGTCGCCGTCCGCGCCCTGGCGCAGGCGGAAGAGACTCACCACCGCCGTGCGGGACTCGCGGTCCGCCTCGCCGAAGACGAAGGGCGAGTCGGGGACGAAGAGGTCCACGTCGGTGATGCCCATGACGGCGGCCTGACCGGGCTCCAGCATCGGCGAGAGGCGCCGCATGATGGCGTTGCAGTGGTACTGCCCCCGGTCCTTGTTGAAGGCGTAGGCCGGAGAGGGAAGCGCCGTCTTCGGCACCACCGCCTGGACGCCCATGTGCGTCGCCAGCGGGTCCTGCAAGTCCCTCAAGAGGGTGGCCGGTGGGCTACCCACGGAGACCAGCAGGAGCGTCTTCTGCGGCATCGGGCCACCGTCCTTCATGCACGCGGACGGACGCGCTTGCTACCGCGTCCCCCCGGAGCGGAGTGGCTGGGGCGCAAGGATTCGAACCTTGATAATCAGAGTCAAAGTCTGATGTCCTGCCATTAGACGACGCCCCAGCAGGTTCGCACGTGTGAGTCTGGTGCCCGATTCTACGGCATCCCGACGGGCGCGGGAACCCACCCTGACATGGTTCCCGGCCTTGTCCGCCATCTGACCCGACCGGGGCACCGGCGCCAATGAGGATCTGCCGGGAGCCCTAGAATCCGGGCCCGGCGTCACTGCCAGCCTGGACTTCGAGTGAAGCCGAGGGCCTCCCAGGCCCCCTGGCCCCCTAGCGGGATGGCGTGGATCCGCCTCGCGGATGGCGCCGGGAGCGCCCGGTGGGGTGGCCCTCCCCCTCCCCACCGGAGCCGGGGCGTCCGCTCAGCCCTTGAGGACGGCCAGGGGCGTCAGCCGCAGGAGCGGGGTGACGAGGTCGGCCTCGTCCTCCAGCACCTCGGTGATGTCGCGGTAGGCGGCGGGGGCCTCCTCGACGAGGGCGGCGGCGCGCCCCCGCTCGTACACCACGCGGCGCAGTGCGTGCTCCAGGGCGGCCGGGCGGATGCGGGCGCGGGCCTCGGTCCGGGTGAGGACGCGGCCGGCCCCGTGCGAGCAGGAGCGGAAGGCGCGCGGCTCGCCCCGGCCCTCCACCACGTAGGACGCCGTGCCCATGGAGCCGGGGATGAGCCCGCGCTGCCCGGCCTCCAGGCCCACCGCGCCCTTGCGGTGGATGAGCAGCACGCGGCCCCCGTGCTCCTCCGCGGCGACGTGGTTGTGGTGCACGTCCACGGTGGACTCCGCGTCCGGGGCCAAGCCGAGCGCCTCGGCCACCAGGGGCACCGCGCGCGCGGCGATGGCGTCCCGGTTGGCGCGGGCGAAGTGGCAGGCCTGTTGAGTGTCCGCGAGGCACGCGATGCCCTCGGGGGTGTGCGTGTCCAGCGCGGGCAGGGCGCCCTGTCCGAGCGCCCGCGCCACGCGCAGGTGGTGGTCGGCGATGGCGGCCCCCATGCCTCGCGAGCCGGTGTGCAGGAGCAGCCAGACGTCGCCGTCCGCATCCCGGTCCAGCTCGAGGAAGTGGTTGCCTCCGCCGAGCGTGCCCAGGTGTCGTGGCGCCAGCCGCTCCCACGCGTGGCGCAGCTTCTGGGTGGACAGCGACGGGGACTCCAGCTCGGAAGGCAGCGGCACGCCGCGCCCCCGGTGGACGGCGTCGCCCACCGGCACCTCGCGGGCCAGCCGGGCCAGCAGCGGCTCAAGCACGTCTCGCCCCGGGAGTGAGGCGGGCTGGGGGAAGCGCCAGGCACTCACCCCGCACCCCAGGTCTCCGCCCAGCGCGCCGGGCACGACGTGGTGCTCGGTGGCGAAGACGGTGCCCACGGCGACGCCGGAGGCCACGTGGACGTCGGGCATGGCGGCGACGTGCTCGACGACGTAGGGCTGGGCGGCGATGTGGCGGAGCTGCTTCTCCGCGCCCGGAGGCAGCGCGCGGGACCAGACGAGGATGGGCACGGCGCCCGGCTCCACCGGGAGGATGCGGGGCATCATCGCGCACCTCCCTCGTCCTCGGAGTCGGGCTCGGTGCGCTCCGCGACGCCGATGTAGATGAAGCGCAGCTGCGGTACGCGCTTCAGGTCGAGGTGGACCGCGAGCTGCGAGCGCACGTAGCCGCTCGCGCGCTCGAGCGCCTCCTGCACGGCGCGGGTGCCGGAGGCCGCGGACTCGGGCGTCAGCGTGTAGCCGATGCGCACGAGGCGGCCATCCGGGGACAGCTCGAACGACGACAGCGAGACGCCTTCGAGCCGTGGGTCGGACAGGCCGCCACGGAAGAGGAGCGACACCTCCTGGAACAGGGTGGACTGCACGCGCAGGTGGCGCGCGGATGGGTTTTCGGACGGCGACTGCGAGAACGACGACAGCGAAGAGCCCTCGCGACTGCGAGACGCTCGGGGACGGCGATTCCTGGAAGAAGACATGAGTGGACGAACGGTTCCCAGCGGGCCGCGCGTGCGCCTCGTGGACTCCCGGGCTTCACGCCACGGGGGACACGGCAAGGCACACGCTGGCCAGTTGCACGGCGGCTACGGCTCCGCGCGCAGGCGTCCTGGGAGGGGCGCAAACCCGCTCCATCCGGCTCAGCACTTCGGCTCAGCGAGGGAGGAGGTCAGACCCGGACAGGCGCGCACGGCGAGGAGCGACCCGAGACACCGTTCATTGCAGTCCCCATGGCACACCTCCCGCCGCGCTCCGGCTTCCGGCACGGACACTCGTTCGTTCCAGGGCAAGGTGTCTGCACACCTCGCCCACGTCAACCCGGGCACGGACGCACGGCGCCCCGTTTTCCTGACGTCGCCATGCCGGAGCAGGTGTCATCTGGCTACCAGCCACTTCTTCCACAATCCGACGGCAGACCGTTGCTGGATTGGCGTGCCTGCCCGCTCCGAATACGCCGTACCCCACGGGGTGCATGCATATGGCGGAAGCCTTCGATGTGGTGGTGATTGGCGCGGGGCCCACGGGTGAGAACGCGGGAGCGCGTGCCGCGGCAGCGGGGCTGTCGGTGGCGCTGGTGGAGCACGAATTGCTCGGCGGCGAGTGCTCGTACTGGGCCTGCGTCCCCAGCAAGGCGCTGCTGCGGCCGGCGGAAGCCTTGTGGCTGGCGCAGCAGGCGCCCGGGGCTCGCGAGGCCATCAAGGGCCCACTCGTGGCGAGAGCGGTGCTGGAGCACCGCGACTACATGGTGGGCAACTACAAGGACGATTCGCAGGTGAAGTGGGCGGAGGGCGCGAAGCTGACGGTGGTGCGCGGCAACGGGAAGCTCACGGGCCCGCGCAAGGTGCGCGTGGAGGGCAAGGACGGCTCGGTGCGCGAGCTGGAGGCCCGGCGCGCGGTGGTGCTGGCCACGGGCAGCCGGCCACGCCTGCCGGACATCCCGGGGCTGAAGGAGGCGAAGCCGTGGGACAACCGCGAGGGCACTGGCGCCAAGGAGGTGCCGAAGCGGCTGGTGGTGCTGGGCGGCGGCGCGGTGGCGGTGGAGCTGGCGCAGGCGTGGCGCTCGCTGGGCTCGGAGGTGACGCTGGCCCAGCGTGGCAAGAGCCTGCTGTCGCGCTTCGAGCCCTTCGTCGGTGAGCAGGTCGCGGAGGCGCTGCGCGAGTCGGGCGTGCGCGTGCTGCTGGGCACCACGGCCTCGCGAGTGCAGCGCGGCGGGGACAAGGGCGAGGTGACGGTGACGCTCACGAACGGCGAGGAGGTCCGCGCGGACGCGCTGCTGGCGGCGATGGGCCGCGTGGCGCGCACGGAGGGACTCGGGCTGGAGACGGTGGGCCTTCCGGCGGGCAAGGCCGTGGAGGTGGACGACCAGCTCCGGGCGAAGGGCGTGGAGGGCGGATGGCTCTACGCGTGTGGCGACGTGAATGGCCGCAACCTGCTCACGCACATGGGCAAGTACCAGGCGCGGCTGGTGGGAGACATCATCGCGGGGAAGAAGGCACAGGCGTGGGCGGACACGAAGGCGACGCCGCAGGTCATCTTCACGCACCCGCAGGCGGCGAGCGTGGGCCTCACCGAGGCGAAGGCACGGGAGGCGAAGCTGCCGGTTCGCACGGTGCAGTACGAACTGCAGAACGTGACCGGCACGGGGCTGCTGGGCCGGGGGCTCAAGGGCACCGCGAAGCTGGTGGTGGATGAGAAGCGCCGCATCATCCTCGGCGCCACCTTCACCGGGCCCGAGGTGGGCGAGATGCTCCATGCCGCGACGATTGCCGTGGCCGGTGAGGTGTCACTCGACACGCTCTGGCACGCGGTGCCGTCGTTCCCCACCATGAGCGAGGTGTGGCTGCGGCTGCTGGAGACGTACGGGCTGTAGCCGCGCCGCCGGGACTGCCCGGCGGCGCGGTGTGAGCACCGTGCCCGGACTCAGGGGCAGGGGCGGTTGACGGGGTAGCAGAAGTCCATGCCGCAGCGGCACGCATAGCCCGTGTTGCACGGGCCGCAGGCCGCGGCGGCGGCAACGCCCTGATAGCCGTAGCCATTCACCGTGACGCTGGCGAGCTGGTTGCTGTGGGCCGTGCCCTCATACAGGTTGAAGCTGTAGCTGTGCCCCACCTGAATCCAGTCCGCGGACTGGCAGCCATCCGCCCCGCCGGCGAAGAGCACCTCGGGCTGGCCATCCATGCTCAGCCAGATCTCGCCAGAGGAAGCGTAATTGACGTCCCAGCAGATCTGCGTCGAGCCGATGTGGGTGACGTTGGTGTTGACCCACACGTCCGTGGGGTCTGCGGAGATGGTCCCCGACGCGTAGAACACGCAGCCCGTGGCATTGTACCAGCCCGTCGTGCACCGGCCCGTCTGCCAGTTGTACCCGGGGCAGGAGGGAGTGCACTGGTAGGTGCCGGGGGACGTCTGCGAGCCCGCGGGACAGACGAGGCCACAGTGGAGGAAGTAGGTCGCGAACTGGGAGACAGTGCCGGGCGTCTCCTCCACGGAGACTTCATCCGGCTGAGCGGCCCCCTCTTCCACGGCAACCGGCGTGGACGGGTTCGACAGCTCACCGGAGTCCGGCGCTTCGGGGCCCGCGCAGGCCGCGGTGAAGGTGATGAGAACGAGCGACGGAATGAGGCGAGTCAGGTGGCGCTTCAGGTTCATCTGCTCCTCGGGGTGTGAGAGACGAGGAACGAGCACCACTTGCGACACCCGCCCCCGCCGCGTGTTGCGTCTGCAAGCGTAGTGGGATTGCAGGAACAGGAACTACTGCTGCTACGCGGTATCAAGCGTTTCCAGATTGGCAGGAGAATTACGCGTCCATGGCCTCGTTGCCGTGGAAGAGCCGGCATGAAATGGTGCCGCCTCCCCCCTTCCCCGCCTCCTCGATGAACGTCGCCGCAACGGGGCCCTCGCGTAACGAAAGTTCCTCAGACACCTGGGCCCGCTGGTTCTGGTGGCTCGTGCTCGCCGTGCTCGTCGTGGCCGCGGTGGCCGTGGGCCAGCACCCGCGGCGCGGCGTGGACTTCCGCGTCTACCTCGTCGCCGCCGAGCGCTTCCTCGAGGGCACCGACCTCTACCGCGTCTCCGACGGCACCATGCCGTTCAAGTACGCGCCCGTCACCGCGCCCCTCTTCATTCCCTTCACGTTCTTCCCCGCGCGCGTCGCCGTCGCCCTGTGGAACCTGGGCTCCATCCTCGCGCTCGCCGCGGTGGCCCGCCTCACCACGCGCGTGCCCGCCGGCCCCTCAGAGGCCGCGCCCTGGGCCTGGGCCCCTGCCCTCGCCACCGTCGCCCTCCTCCCCGCCTTCACCTTCGAGCTGTTCTACGGGCAGGTCGACGCGGTGCTCCTGCTCCTGCTCGTCCTCGCCACCCTCGGCGCCGAGCGCGGCCAGGTGTGGCGCCCCGCCGCCGCCTTCGCGCTCGCCTTCCTCCTCAAGCCGCCCGCGGCGCTCGTCGGCCTCTTCTTCCTCTGGCGCCGCCACTGGCGCGTCATCGGCGCCACCGCCGCCATCGGTGTCCTGCTCGCGCTTCCCACCCTGGCTCGCTACGGCTGGGACGGCACGCTCACGCAGATGCAGCTGTGGAGCGAGACGCTCGCGCGCACCACGCCGCCGTGGGCCCTGAGTGCCAATCCGCAGGGACTGCCCACGCTGCTGCTCTCGCTGGTGCTGCCCTCCGAGTCCATTCCTCCTCCCGGGAGCATGACCCTCGCGCAGGGGCTCGCCATCGCGCTCTTCGTCGTGGCTGTCGTCTGGGCGCGGCCCGGCCCCGCGGACCTGCTCGCCATGTGCTGCCTGGGCGTGACGCTCCTGTCCCCACTCGCGTGGCGCGCGAACTACGTGCTCGCGTGGCCCCTGGTGCGCGCCGCCGCGGAGGGCCGCTACAAGCCCAACCTCGCGCTCGTGGCGCTCATCGCCCTCACCGGAGTCCTCGTCTCCGACTCCGGGTTCGGGTCGGCGCTGTCGCACGACGTGCTCCTGTGGCGCCCGTTCGCCGTCGTCTACTCCGTGCTCCTCATCACCCTGCTGTGGCAGGTGCGCCGCGCGGGAGCACCACGCGCCGTGACGGCAGGAGGAGAGCTGTCACGGCTGCCTCGCGCGTTGCCCGGCATGCGCGTGCCGTGACGGCTCCGTCCTCGGCTTGAAGCCACCGTCACGTCCGCGTCGCGAGTCGCGCGGCCTGCGCTCCGTGTCGCGCCCGTGACGCTGAAGCCCCGTTCGTCACGAGCGTGTCTCGCGCGAGCGAGCAGGCACGCCGCGTGACCCGGCCGTCACCCGCCTGCGGGTGACATGTCACCGGGCTTGGACATGCATGAGACATGGCGCCGCTATACGCGGTCCAGCCATGTTCGAAACGTTCGACAGCGCTACCGACGTCAGCTCCGCGCGCCGGTTCGCGCTCTCCACCACGGCCTCCATCGGCGTCTTCGTGCTGATCGGCGTCGCCGTCGTGTCAGCGGCCAACAAGGTGCGCGAGGTCATCCAGGAGAAGAAGGGCGTGGACGTGGTCTTCCGCCCGCCTCCGCCTCCCGTCGTCGAGGTGCAGCCTCCTCCGCCGCCGCCTCCGCTTCCCAAGCCGAAGCTGGCCCCCAAGCCCGCGCCTCCCGCCGTCGCCAAGGCGCCCCCTCCCGCGCCCACCGTGGCGCCCGCGCCGCTCGTCGCGCCCGACACCGTGCCGCTGACGAAGCCTCCCGAAGCAGAGCGGGAAGTCGTCGCCGCGGCCCCCATCGCCGTGGGCGGCACCGGTGCGCTCGTACCGGGCGGCGTCGTGGGCGGCACCGGCGTCGGCGGCGGCCTCGCGGGCGGCGGTGGCCGCTCGGCGCCCATCAACCTCCCGGAGTCCGCCACGCCTCCGGAGCCGCTCGAGTCCAACCTCATCCCCGAGTACCCCTCCGACGCCCGCTCCAAGGGCCTCGAAGGCATGGTCATCCTCAAGGGCGTCGTCGAGGTCGACGGCCGCGTCACGCAGCTCAAGGTGATGCGCGGTGACGAGCCCTTCGCCAGCGCCGCCCTCTCCGCCGTGAAGACGTGGCGCTTCCGGCCCGCCGTCGTGTCCGGCCAGCCCACCGCCGTCTACCGCATCTTCAAGGTCCCTTTCCGGCTCAAGTCGTAGGCCTCAACTGCCCTGCCCCCAGGAGCACACCGTCATGAACTTCAATCTCAGGGACATCTACAACCACATGGGCGTGTTCGCCCTGGGCATCGCCTGGACGCTCATGCTCTTCGCCGTCGCGTCCCTCGCGGTGTTCTTCGAGCGCCTCTTCGTCTTCTTCCGCTCCCGCTCCATCTCCAAGCGCTTCGCGGCCCGCGCCGGTCAGTTCCTCGCCCAGCACCAGCACGAGGCCCTCGTGAAGGAGGCCGAGGCCACCAAGGGCAGCCACCTGGCCATGCTGCTCGGTGGCGGCATGAAGACGTTCCTCGCGAAGTGCCGCGTCCCCGCCGGCAAGCTGGGCCCCGTCGAGCTCACCCGCCGCGACCTGGTCCGTCTCAACGAGCGCGTCAGCGCCGACGTGCGCCGCGGCATGTCCGTGCTCGCGAGCGTCGGCTCGGTGGCTCCCTTCGTCGGTCTGCTCGGCACGGTGGTGGGCATCATCGAGGCCTTCGCTGGCATCGCCAAGGAGGGCTCCGGCGGCCTGGGCGCGGTGTCCGCCGGCATCGCGGAGGCGCTCGTCGTCACCGCGCTCGGCCTGCTCGTCGCCATCCCCGCGGTGCTGATGTTCAACTTCCTGTCCACCCGCGCGGACGCGCTCCAGCTCTCCCTGGACACCGCGCGTGGCGAGTTCATGGACTACCTGGAGGACCTGGGCGCGCAGAAGCCCACCGTGGCGAATGGCGCCGCGGTGGCCACCGGTCCCGAGCTCGCTGCCCGCAGGGAGTCGCGCGATGTCCACCCGGCGTAGGGCCATCGTCCCGGAGATGAACGTGACGCCGCTGGTGGACGTGGTGCTCGTCCTCCTCATCATCTTCATGGTCGTCACGCCCCAGATTGAAGCCGGCGCCGCCGTGGAGCTGCCCGTCGCGTCGAACCCGGACAAGGAGAACAAGGAGCTCGAGCCCACCACGGTGAGCATGGCCTCCAACGGCGCCATCTTCCTCGACCGCAAGGAGCTGAAGCGCGACGTGCTCCTCACGGAGTTGAAGGCGATTCACGAGAAGGACCCGGACGCTCCCGTCGTCCTCAAGGCCGACCGGGGCGTGCGCTACTCCGAGGTGCGCGGCGTCTTCAAGGCCATGCAGGACCTCGGCTTCCCGGGCATCAACCTGCAGGTCGTCGACAAGCAGAAGCACTAGGAGGGCGCGCCATGGCATTCGACGTCGGAGGCGGAAGAGGCGGGCTGCGCCCGACCATGAACGTGACGCCGCTGGTGGACGTGGTGCTCGTCCTCCTCATCATCTTCATGGTCGTCACCCCGCTGCTCACGAAGCAGATGTGGATGACGGTGCCCGCGAAGAACGACAAGCAGGCGGAGCAGCCTCCGCCCCCGCCCGACGCACTGCCTCCGGTGGTGCTCACGGTGGACCGGGCCGGGGTGCTGCGCATCAACCGCGAGGAGGTGCCTCGCGAGCAGCTGGTGGCACGCCTCCAGCGCATGCTCAACGCGCGTCCGGACAAGATTGTCTTCTTCGATGCTGGCGACGACGTGCCGTACGGCGCCGCCATGGACGTGCTGGACCTGGCGCGCGGCGGGAACATCACCGTCGGCGTGCTGCCGGACAAGCTCGCGGATTGAAGCAGCCCTGCGGCGGACCGTGACGCCGAGTTTTCGGTCCGCCGCCTGAATCGTCACAGGTCATCCATTCAGCTGCCATGCGTGTCGCGTTCTTTACGTGCGCTGACCGCCGGCAAGGAGAGTCGTGTTGTCTCGCAACGCCCTTCCGCGCGCCCTCGTGGCTGCGCTCACCTTCTTCGCCATGTCCGCGCTCGCGCAGGCGGGCGGCTCGGATGCCGTGGCGCCGGCTCCGTCCGTGACGTCGCCCTCCACCGCGCAGCCCTCTGACCCCGCGGAGACGGGGACCTCCCGCGAGCCTGAGGTCGGAACGAACGTTCCTTCCGGCCAGCCCGCCGCGACCGCCCCCGGAATGAACGTTCCTTCCGGCCAGCCCGCCGCGCCTGCCCCTGGAATGAACGTTCCTTCCGGCCAGCCCGCCACGCCCGCCCCCGGAATGAACGTTCCTTCCGGCGCACCTGCCGCCACGCCCTCGCCCGGAATGAACGTTCCTTCCGGCGCGACCGCGCAACAGCCGGCCCCCTCCACCGATAGCGCCACCTCCGAGCAGCCCACGGTTCCGACCGACGGCGCCACCGAGACCGCTCCGCCCGAAGCGACGGCCGACGACGACGCGATGCTCGCCGAGTCCGCCGAGCCTCCCGCCGGCTTCACCGGCATCCACGGCCGCGTGACGGACGGGGCCAACGGCGAGGGCCTCATCGAGGCCACCGTGAAGGTGGTGACGGGCGCGCAGAAGCAGGCCCTCACCGACCTCGACGGCAACTACCGACTCGCGCTGCCGCCCGGGAAGTACGACCTGCGCGTCTTCTACGACGTGTACCAGGGCCGCCGCATCACCGGCGTCATCGTCACCCAGGGCAAGGCCACGAAGCTGGACGTCGCGCTCAGCGCGGACACCGGCGCCGTGCAGGAAGTCGTCGTCGAAGCCCGCGCCGACCGCCGCGCCGAGGGCGCCCTCCTCCAGGAGCGCAAGAAGGCCGCCGCCGTCTCCGACGCCATCAGCGCGCAGGAGATTGCCCGCACCCCGGACTCCAGCGCCTCCGACGCCGTGAAGCGCGTGGTCAGCGCCACCGTGGTCGACGGCCGCTACGTCCTCCTGCGCGGCCTCGGTGGCCGCTACAGCACCACGCTGCTCAACGGCGCGCTCCTGCCCAGCCCCGAGCCCGACGAGCCCAGCGTCCCGCTGGACCTCTTCCCCACCTCGCTGCTCGCCAACCTCAACGTGGTGAAGAGCTACACCGCCGACCTGCCCGGCACCTTCGGCGGCGGCACGCTCCTCATCGAGACCAACACCTACCCCAGCCAGTTCGAGCTCAAGCCGCGCATCACCCTCGGCGGCGACACCGTGACGACGGGCCAGGAGCGCAACACGCAGAAGACCAGCGGCCTGGAGTGGCTCGGCTTCGCGGGCAGCCAGCGCCGCCTGCCCGAGGCCATCCCCACCGAGCACGAATTGGGCGCCAACGGCGAGTCCGCCGAGGCGCTGGAGCAGCAGTGGGAGAGCTTCCCCAACGTGTGGCGCGCGCAGCGCAAGACGGCCCTGCCCAACCTGGGCCTCAGCGCGTCCGTCGGTGACACGCTGCGCTTCGGCAACAGCCGCCTGGGCTACCTGGCCACCGCCAACTACGGCCACAAGGAGACCACGCAGGTCAGCAGCTTCGGCCGCGCCAGCTACAACGAGAACGGCCAGTTCCTCCGCAACGACGACGCCCTCGTCACGCAGGGCATCGAGACGGCCAACCTGAGCGGCCTCGCCAGCGTGGGCTACCAGCTGGACCGCGACAACGAGCTGACCGCCTTCAGCCTCTACACGCGCGGCACCGACACCCGCACCGTCACCAGCGCGGGCGTGGACTCGCTCAAGGGCGACCGCTACGAGGGCAGCCGCCTCCAGTTCATCGTCCGCCAGCTCTCCTTCAACCAGCTCCGCGGCTTCCACCGCCTGGGCCTCCTCGGCGACCCCGAGGTGGACTGGCAGGCCAACCTGTCCCGCGTGGACCGCGACGAGCCGGACACGCGCGACTCGCTCTACAGCGACAGCCTCAGCACCCCCACCGGCTCGCTGTCCTTCCCCAACCAGGCCAACAGCGGCGAGCGCTTCTTCGCCGACCTGGGCGAGACGTCCGGCGGCGGCAGCGTCAACCTCACCGTGCCCTTCACCGACGTGCGCTTCAAGGTGGGCGGCCTCGCGCAGCTGTCCGGCCGCGACTTCCGCGCCCGCCGCTTCCGCTACAGCATCGTCCCGAACGCCGAGGTGGACCGCGCGCTCCCGCCCGAGCAGCTCTTCGGGGCCGAGCTGCTCGGCAACGGCATGCGCCTGCGCGAGAGCACCCGTCCGGACAGCGATGCCTATGACGCGTCGCTCGCCATCTACGCTGGCTACGTGACGGCGGACGTCACGCCCACCGAGAAGCTGCGGCTGGTGGGCGGCGTGCGCCTGGAGGCATCCCGCCAGGAGCTGAAGGCGCTGGACCAGTTCACCAACGAAGAGGCCAGCACCAACAACGTCAACTACCTGGACTGGCTGCCCACCTTCAACGCCATCTACGCGCTCACCCCCACGGTGAATCTGCGCGCGGGCTACAGCTACACGCTGGCGCGCCCCACGTTCCGCGAGCTGGCGCCCTTCGCCTTCTACGACTTCATCCGCCGCCGCAACGTGTCCGGCAACCCCGCGCTGAAGCAGACGCGCATCCACAACGTGGACACCCGCGTGGAGTGGTTCGTGGGCGACAACGAGGTGCTCGCCGCCAGCGCCTTCTACAAGCGCTTCGAGAACCCGATTGAACGCGTCATCAACTCCGAGGGCGCGGGCGACCTGAGCTTCGAGAACGCCGCGGGCGCCGACACCTACGGCCTGGAGCTGGAGGGCCGCACCTCGCTGGCCCGCCTCACCGACACGCTGCGCGCCTTCCGACTGGGCGCCAACCTCACCCTCATCCGCTCCGAAATCGACCTGGGCTCGCTCCAGGGCCTGCAGACGAGCGCGAAGCGGCCGCTGCAAGGGCAGTCGCCGTACGTGGTCAACGTCAACCTCGGCTACGAGCGCCCGGAGAGCGGCACCGAGGTGGCGCTCCTCTACAACGTCTACGGCCGGCGCATCAGCGAGGTGGGCATCAACACCCTGCCGGACGTCTACGAGCAGCCCTTCCACCGCGTGGACCTGGCGCTCACGCAGCGGCTCACCGCCGCCACGCAGCTGAAGCTCACCGCCGCCAACCTCTTCGACTCGAAGGTCACCCTCAAGCAGGGCGACGTCACGCTCTTCCAATACCGACCGGGCATCGCGTTCTCCGCGTCGCTCGGCCTCTCCCTGTAGTGCCTCTCCCGAAAGGAAGTCCTCCCATGAAGCGGCTCCTTGCCTCCCTCCTGACCCTCTCCAGCCTGACGCTCGCCGCCGGCTGCGGTGACGACGACGAGAAGACGCCCGTCGAGCAGCCTCCCGAAGAGCAGCCCGAGGTGGCCGACGTCTCCAACAACATCACCCAGGACACCACCTGGAAGGCGGGCGGCACCTACACCCTGAAGAAGTACATCTTCGTGGAGAGCGGCACGCTCACCATCGAGGCGGGCGCCACCGTCAAGGGCGACGAGGGCAGCGCGCTCATCATCACCCGCAACGCGAAGCTCAACGCGGTGGGCACCGCGGAGAAGCCCATCGTCTTCACCTCCTCGAAGGCCGTGGGCCAGCGCGAGGGCGGCGACTGGGGCGGCGTGGTGCTGCTCGGCAAGGCGAAGCTCAACGTCTCCGGCGGCGAGACGACCATCGAGGGCTTCTTCTCCACCAGCGGCAACGACCTGGTGAAGTACGGCGGCCAGGACGACGCGCACAACTGCGGCACCCTGAAGTACGCCCGCATCGAGTTCGCCGGCTTCGAGCTGGCGCCCAACAACGAGCTGAACGGCCTGTCCATGGGCGGCTGCGGCAGCGCGACGACCATCGACTACGTGCAGGTCCACCTGGGCCTGGACGACGGCATCGAGATGTTCGGCGGCACCGCGCCCCTGAAGCACATCGTGATTACGCAGGCGGACGACGACGGCCTGGACTACGACCTGGGCTACAGCGGCAAGGTGCAGTTCCTGGTGGTGCAGCAGAGCCCCTCCCGCGGTGACCGCGGCATCGAGGCCTCCAGCAACAAGTCCGCCCCGGCGCAGGAGCCCATCTCCATGCCGGAAATCTGGAACGCGACGTTCATCGGCGGTGGCGCCTCCACGGCCGCCAACCCCACGCAGGAGGCCCTGGTGTTCAACACCGGCGCCGGCGTCCGCATGCGCAACTCCATCATCGCGCACTGGAAGAACCAGGCGGTGGACATCGACGGCACCGCGTCCGCGGGGCTCTTCAACGAGGCGGGCGACGCGCGCCTGTCCTTCAAGAACACCTTCTTCTGGGACATCGCGGGCAGCAACACCGCCCTCCCCTTCGCGCCGAACCCGGTGGTGAGCAACGGCACCACCACGGACCCGGACGCGACGAAGCTCGACGAGTCCAAGGTCATCCTGTCCACGGCCAACAACGTGAAGATGCAGGACCCGCAGCTCGAGGCCGTGCTGAGCCTCACCGCGCCGAGCTTCGCGCCCAAGGCCGGCTCCGCCTCGCTCAACGCGGACGCCTCCCTCACGCCGCCGTCCGGGTTCGACACCAGCGCCCGCTTCATCGGCGCCATCGGCTCCACGGACTGGACGAAGGGCTGGACGTCCTACCCGGTGAACTGAGCCACGTTTCACATTGCTGAGCCGGCGCCCCCGAGCACGTGGGGGCCCGGTCCCATGGCCCGGTTGCGTGTCACTCGCGGAGGGGGCTCCGGGGGTGCACGCGGCCGGGCCGTGGTTTTTCGAGAGGGCCTGCCTTCGCCCGCCGCCTCGCCGTGCCACGGGCCGCACCAGCGCCCGGGCCGCACTCCGCGAGGCCCACCGGGGTTGTCCCCGGCCGCGCCTCCCCCAACGTTTCACGGTGACGCCGGGCCGCATGCTCCGGCCGCGTCCCGTTGCGCGAGGAGGCTGCGCCCATGGCCGAAAAACCACAGGAGCCCTCGACTCCCCGTCCCCAAAGCACGACAGAGGCCGAGCCATCCCCCGGGCCCTCCAGCGACTGGGAGTGGCACGGCGTCGAAGCGGCGGGGTGGAAGGTGGCGGGCGACCTCCGCGTGAGGCAGGTGGCCAGCGCTGTGGTGGGCGGGGCGCTCGTGAGCATGGGCCTCAAGCGCCGCTCGCTCGGCGGCATGGCGATGGCGCTCGCGGGCGGCGAGCTCATCTCCCGTGGCACCCGGGGACGCTCGCTCATCGACGGAATCCCGAACCTCCGCAGGCGGCGCCTCACCGGGCGCGCCGGCCGGGAGGAGGGCGTGGTGACGGGAGGGATGGTGATGGAGCGCTCCGTCACCATACAGAAGCCCGGACACGAGCTGTACCGCGCGTGGCGCGACGTCGAAACCCTGTCGAAGGTCGTGGCCCACTTCGCCGAAGTCACCTCCGTGGGCCAGGACATCCGGCACTGGAAGATGCAGGGCCCTCTCGGGAAGACGTTCGAGTGGGACTCGCACCTGGTGGAGGAGCACCCGGGGGAGCTGCTGCGCTGGGAGTCCCTGAAGGGCGCACCGCTGCCTGGCGCGGGCGAGGTGCGCTTCCGCCCCGCGCCGGGCGACTGGGGCACGGTGGTGACGCTCCGACTCCTCTTCAACCCGCCGGGTGGCGCGCTCGGAGAGGCCCTCCTGAAGCTCTTCGGCGAGGCGCCCACCGCGCTCGCGCACAAGGCGCTCATGCGGTTCAAGAGCCTGGTCGAGACGGGCGAAATCGCGACGACGGAGCGCAACCCCGCCGCTCGCGAGGGCGGCTTCTCCTCCTTCTGAGGGACACGTCGATGCGAGCACTCTGCTGGAACGGAATCAATGACTTGCGCGTGGAGACGGTGGGTGACCCGGGCATCGTCAATCCACGCGACGCCATCCTCAAGGTGACGATGTCCACCACGTGCGGCTCGGACCTGCACTTCATCGACGGCTACATCCCGACGATGCGCGAGGGGGACGTCATCGGCCACGAGTTCATGGGCGAAATCGTCGACGTGGGCCGCGACGTGAAGAAGGTGTCGAAGGGGGACCGCGTCGTGGTGCCGTCCTTCATCTGCTGCGGCAGTTGCTGGTACTGCCAGCACGACCTCTACTCCCTCTGCGACAACACCAACCCGAAGGCGGAGCTGCAGGAGCCGGTGTTCGGCTACCCGACGGCGGGCATCTACGGCTACACGCATGCCTTCGGCGGCTACGCGGGCGCGCATGCGCAGTACGTCCGGGTGCCGCACGCGGACACCGACTGCTTCCAGGTGCCGGAGGGCGTGAAGGACGAGCAGGCCCTCTTCCTCTCCGACGCCGCGCCCACCGGCTACATGGGCGCGGACTTCTGCGGCATCCAGCCGGGACAGACGGTGGCCGTCTGGGGCTGCGGAGGCGTGGGGCTGATGGCGATGAAGAGCGCGTTCCTCCTGGGAGCCGAGCGGGTGATTGGCATCGACCGCTTCCCCGAGCGGCTGACGCTGGCGCGCGAGAAGGTGGGCGCGGAGACGCTCAACTACGCGGAGGTGGACAGCGTCCTGGATTTGCTGAAGGAGCTGACCGGCGGGCGCGGGCCGGACGCGTGCATCGACGCGGTGGGGATGGAGGCGCACGGCACGGGCGTGGAGTACGCGTATGACCGGGCGAAGCAGGCGCTGCACCTGCACTCGGACCGGGGCGAGGCGCTGCGGCAGGCCATCCTCGCGTGCCGCAAGGGCGGGACGCTGTCGATACTCGGCGTCTATGGCGTGATGGACAAGTTCCCCATCGGCGCCATCATGAACAAGGGGCTCACCGTGCGCACCGCGCAGCAGCACGGGCAGAAATACCTGCCGCGCCTGCTGGAGCACGTGGCGAAGGGCGAGCTGGACCCGTCGTTCCTCGCCACGCACCGCTTCCCCCTGGAGGACGCGCCGCGAGGGTACGAGCTGTTCAAGAAGAAGCAGGACGGGTGCGTGCGCGCGGTGTTCCTGCCCAACTGATTGCACCCGCTCCAGACACGACGGCCCGGCACCTCCACGAGGCACCGGGCCGTAGGACACTTCACGGTGAGCGGGTAGCTCAGGCCGTGGGCAGCACGCCGTTGCCCGTCTCGTGCGCGTGGGCGGCGAGCGCTTCGGGCGTGGCACCATCCGCGAACAGCGACGCTCCCGTGGCGGGACGCGCCTTCGGCGGACGGCCTCGGCGCTTCGGAGCGTTGTCGTCGTTGCCCGGAGCGGCCGCGACGGGCTCGGCCGCCGTGCCCTCCGCGCGCGGGCTCTTGCGCGTCGAGCGCGGCAGGTTGATGCCCTCCAGCTTCGCGCTCAGCTCCGCGTTGTCCTCGGAGAAGACCCGCGCGTACGCCAGCGCCCGCTGCCCCTTCTGCAGGAGCGCGTCCTGGCTCTCGTGCAGTGACAGGCGCGCGGCGTCCAGCGCGGCCTGCGCCTTCGCCACCAACTCCGCCTTCTCCCGCACCACCGCCGCCGCGTCGTCCAACACCTCGGCGTCCACGTCCGGGAAGCGCACCTCCGTCAATTCCGTGGCGAACAGCTCGAGCAGCGCGCGCAGCGCCGGGGAAATAGGGTCGTTCTCGTTCGAATCGAACATGGGCGGGCCTCCTGGTTCCGTGCGGGAAGGTCCGCCCATCTGCACATAGGTTCAGTGTCAGATCAAGGGGGTACGCTGCCGGGCCGGAAAGTCGGCCCCGCGCGCGTTTTCAAGCGCACGGTGCCCACCGCCCTTTCGTTCAGTGGCAGCGCACGAGCCTCAGTCCACGCGGATCAGCGACGCCTCGCGCAGTCCCTCGCTCGCGTCCACGTCCACCGCGAGGTAGTGGCGGCCCACGCCGTCGAACGTCTCCGGAATCGCGCCGCCGCCCCCGGAGATGAACGCGGGGATGCCCGCGTTGGTGAACGAGTAGTACGAGTGGATGTGGCCATAGAGCGTGAGGTCCACGCCCTCGCGCGCGAGCTTTCCGACGAGCCCCGCCGCTTCACCCCGGCTCGCGAAGCCTCCGCCTCGCAGCCCCACCGGGTCCTGCGGCGGCACGTGCATGGCCACCACGTGCACTCCGTCTCGCGAGGCCGCGAGCCACGTCTCCAGCTGCTCCTCCACCGCCGGGTCCAACGTGCCGTTGCTGGAGTCCACCACCGAGAAGCGCACGCCACGGAAGGTGAAGCTCTGGCTGCCCCGCCCCACCAGCGCGGTGTACTCCTCCGCGTCCTTCGCGAAGGTCTCGTGGTTGCCCAGCGTGGCGTACAGCGGAATCCGCGAGCCGGCCTCCAGGCGCTCCTGGAACTCCAGCAGCTCCTCGCGGCTGCCGCCCTCCGTCAAGTCTCCCGCGAAGAGGATGAAGCGCAGCGAGTCGTCCCTGCGCATCCGCTCGTAGATGTCACCCACCCGCGGCAGTGCTTCCTGCACGTCCGCCAGCGCGGCGAAGCGGAAGGGCTCGCGCGTCTGCCAGTCCGGCGGCGCCACGGTGAGTCGCGCCGTCGCTCCCGGACGCAGGGACACGCGCCACATCTTCACGGTGGGCAGCGCCTGGGACAAAGGCTCCACCGGGAGCGCTTCGCCGCCATCCACCTCGGCGTGCAGCTCCGCGTCCGGCATGGCGTTGCGCACCGTGAGCACCCAGTCCGACGGCGCATCCGCAGCGAGCGTGGCGCGCGCGGTGAATACCGGCGCGTTGCCCCAGAGCATCAGCGCTCCCGGGGCCAGGTTGCGCACGGCGGCCAGCCCATCCTCGACCTCCAGCGACAGGCCGCTGCTCTCCGCGCGGCCCACCCTGGAGTCGCGCACCGCGCGGTTCTCCGCGGGCCGCATGCAGCCGGACAGGAGCAGTGCGCCCGCCGCGCCCAGGTAGAGCGCTCGCCTCACGGTTCACCTTCCGCGGGTGCTGTCTGCCCCGCGCCCTCGTGCGATTCAGCAACCTCGCCGCGCTGGCGTCTCGCGTTCCTCGCGGCCAGGTAGCCCCAGCGACGACCGAGCTGCGCCCATTCGTCGGCGGAGGTGTTGTGCTGTCCACTCGCGTGCCTCGTGCCCACGTAGCGGGGAGAGGGACCGATACCGACCCAGACGTTCGCGCCATTCACGACTCACCTCCCACGGCATAGATGAGGGACAGCCGTCCCACGATGGCTCCGCCCGCCTGCACCTCCGCGGCGACGCCCCAGTCATTCATCAGCAGCGCGCGGCCTCGCAGGCCGAAGCTGCCCACCACTCCGCCTCCGCGCGTGCGCATGCCTCCCGCGAAGCCGTCCTTGCGGTGGTCGTAGTAGAGGAGCGCGTCGCCCCGCACCGGACCGCCACGCCCCAGCCACACGCCGTAGCCGAAGGTGAAGAGGAGCTGCTCGTCCAGGTTCCCCTCGTTCACCGCGCCCGGGTAGCTGTACCCCTGGAGCGACGTGCCGATGCTCGCCTCCGCGAAGGAGCCCGCCAGCGCGGGGCTCACGCGCGCCATGGCGTAGCGGCCTCGCAGGCCCACCTCCGCGCCGGCCACGGTGAAGCCCTCCGTCGGGTAGCGATGGAAGAGGCCGTACAGCTCCGCGTCCAGCGCGGTGCCGTCCGAGCCACGGCGTGCGCCCTCGGGCTCGCCCAGCAGCCGGTACGCACCGCCCATACGCACCTGCGTGTTGCCCTCGCCCGGAGACAGCCGCGCGGCGGCCTCCAGCTTCACCGTGTCCAGGCGCGCCAGTGCACCCAGCGAGACGAAGTGGCCGTAGTCGAAGGACGGGTCGCTCACGTACTGGTAGCCCATCTCCAGTTCCAGCGGCGGCAGCGAGGACGCGGGCACGCCCGGGTCGAAGGCCGGCGATGTCACCGCGTAGAGGTTGGCGAGCGCGGAGACACCGAACAGGCTGAAGCCCGCGAGCGTCACCGCGTACAGCGGAGCAATGGTGCGCCGCGACGCCCCCGTGAAGGCGATGGGCACGCCGCCCAGCGCGATGAGCCCCAGGCCCGTGCCCTCCAGCGCGAAGAGCCGCTTCGCCGTCTGCCCATCCCCCGCGAGCCACGGACCAAGCCCGTGGAAGACGAGCCCCGGCAGCACCGACGCCGCAACAGGAATCACCTTGAAGGGACGATCATTCATCGGCGAGAGCGGAGCGAGGCCTGGCGAGACGGGTGCCGGCTTCATCTGCGGAGCGAGCGGGCCGGATTGCGAAATCCCGGGCACCACCTCGGCGCTGTCGCTCACGGCGAGCACTGTCGAAGCAGTCGTAGCGGCACCGTCACCCGCGAGCACCGTCGAAGCACCGGCAGCGGCACCGCCTCCCGCGCGCACCGTCTCGGCACCAGCCGTGGAGACATCCCCCGCGAGCACCGTCGAAGCACCGGCAGCGGCACCATCTCCCGCGAGCGCCGCATGAGCGCGCACCTCGGACTCGGGGACACCGCGCGCGGCTCCATCCTCCCCCGCTTCCCGCGACACCGACGCGGCGCCCTCGCGCACCGTCGCCATCCCACCCACCGGCGCCGAGCGGGCCGCGAGCCCCTGCTCGACACCGCCGCGGATGGGCGGAACGGACGCGGGCAGCCGCACCGGCACATCCCTCGGCACGTCCTGTCCGCCCCATTCCGGCCCCGCCGACAGCAGGTCGAACGCGGACTGCGCCCGGGCCACCGACGGCAGCGCCGCCAGAAACCCCATCAAGGCCAGAGAGGCCCACCGCGAGCGCAGGGGGAGCTCGGACACCATCGGCTTCGCCTCTTTCTCCCGCGAGGAGCCGGCCGCTCCCCACCCGCCGGCGCAGCCGGTCGTGCCGGCCTAGATAACCGCCAACCGACCGCGCGCCCCACAGAGCGCATTTAAGAAGTGTGAAGCCAGCTGACAGCCCTGCTCACGCCGCTGTCTCCACCACGTCAAAGCCGCCCCGAATCCCCCCAGATTCCAACAGCTTGCCTGGCCCGGGAGATACTTCACCCGTCTCAACCAATCATTCTGAGACCCGACAGAACTCACTCCGAGAGTCCTGGGTCTCCCGCACCCGCCCGCGCCGGGGTCCCCGGATACCCGGTTTCCCCCGCCCGCCCCGAAATCCGGACGGCCTCCCTCTGATCCAAGCACTCCCAGCGAAAACTTCGCGTGCCGCGCGAGCGGGAACCGGGACTTTCTCCGGAACGGGAGTATGCTCAACCTCCCTCTTCATTCCCTGGCCCAGCACCCGTGGCGGAACCCAGCCCTCAGCAATTCGGCAAATACGTCCTGCTATCGAAGATTGCCGCGGGCGGCATGGCCGTCACCTATCGCGCTCGGATGACGGGGGCGGCGGGTGTCACCAAGCCGTGCGTCATCAAGCAGATCCTCCCGCACTTCGTCGATGACACCGACTTCGTCGAGATGTTCATCGGCGAGGCGCGGCTGGTCGCGAGCATGAGCCACAGCAACATCGCCCAGGTCTTCGACTTCGGCGAGGTGGACGGCCAGTACTTCATCGCCATGGAGCTGGTGCAGGGGCAGCCCCTGTCCAAGGTGCTCCGCCGCGCGCAGAAGGCCGGCATGGGCTTCTTCCCGGAGCCGCTCGCGCTGCACATCGCCAGCAAGCTGTGTGACGGCCTGGACTACGCGCACCGCCACGTGGGCGAGGACGGCGTGGAGATGGGGCTCGTCCACCGCGACGTGTCCCCCGACAACGTCCTCATCTCCTACGAGGGCGAGGTCAAGGTCATCGACTTCGGCATCGCCAAGGCCACCAGCGCCGTCGAGGCGAAGACGTCCCCCGGCACCCTCAAGGGCAAGTACCCGTACTTCTCCCCCGAGCAGGCCCAGGGCCGGCAGGACCTCGACGCCCGCACGGACGTGTACGCCGCCGGCGTCGTCCTCTACGAGATGGTCTGCGGCAAGCGCCCCTACGAGGGCGAGTTCGTTGCTGTATTGCCCCGCATCATCAGCGGCGACTGCCTGCCGCCGTCGTCCCTCAACCCGTCGGTGACCGCGGAGCTGGAGAACATCATCTCCGGCGCGATGGCCATCGACCGCGACACCCGCTACCAGACGGCGAAGGAGATGAGCGAGTCGCTGGTGGAGCTGCTCTACCGCGACAACCCGCGCTTCACGCCGACGATGCTGTCGCAGCTCATGGCCTTCCTCTTCGCCGAGGAGCTGGCCGCTGAAGGCCGCAAGGCACCGGAGATTTCTCCCGCCTTCAAGGAGCAGCTGGCCTCGTGGCAGACGGGCAACGCGGAGGCCTCGCAGGGCCGCGCCCGTCCCATCTCCAGCTCACCGCGCTCCACGCCCGGCAGCCCCGGCGTGCGCAAGCCCCCGAGCGACGGCGGCCGCCCCACCAGCGAGCGCCGCCCCACCACCAGCAACCCGGGCATGCGCCGCGTCACCAGCTCCGGCGGCATGCGCCGGGTGACGAACCCCAACGTGCCCCGCTCGGAGGCCGGCACGCGCCGGCCCGGCACCGACCGCTCCGCCCCGCCCGTGCCGGAGCTGCCCGACGAGCCGAGCACCGACGCCGGTGGCGTGCCCGCCATCCTCCCCACGCTCGCCGCGCCGCGCGACACCCCGGTGGAGGTGCCCGCCGTCGACGGCGCGCCGGAGCTGCCGACAGGTGCCACGCGCACCGCGACCGCGCGCGGGCCCAACGGCTTCCGCACCGCCGCCGACGAGGCCCGCGAGAAGCTGGCCTTCGAGGAGGCCGAGCGCGCCTCGAAGCGGCAGCAGCAGGTGCGCACGCTGAGCATCTACATCTTCGGCATCGCCAGCGTCCTGCTCGCCCTCGGGCTGCTCTACAACTTCGTCTTCAAGGCGGACTACGTCCCCGGCGAGAGCGTGGAGACCACCACGCTGTGGGTGACCTCCAAGCCCTCGGGCGCCCAGGTGAAGCTCAATGGCCGGGAAGTCGCCGGCCGGTCGCCGCTCATGGTGGAGGGCGTCATCGTGGGCGAGGCCAACACCCTGGTGTTGACGCTGCCCGGGCACCTGGCCTGGACGCGGCGCTTCACTCCCTCCTCGAAGATGGTGGAGCCGGTGAACGCGGAGCTGCAGCCGCTCGTGGCGCCCGAGCAGCCGCTCCCCGTCGCGGCGGCCGCCGCCGACGCGGGTGTCGAGGCCCAGGCCACCGTCACGGCGGACGCCGGTGCGGTGATGGTGGCCAACGTGACGGCGGACGCGGGGACCGAGACCGGCGAGGACACGCCGAGCGACGCGAGCCTGCGCGCCATGCACGAGGTGGACTACCCCACGCGCGTGGTGGTGCTGCGGCCCATGTACAACGCCGTGCCCATCCCCGAGTACTCCACCGCCTCCATCGACCTGAATCCGGCCGCCGCGTACTCGGTGTGGACGGAGGGCAGCGCCTCGCTCGCCGAGGGCCGCGGCACCGCGTCCAACGCGCTGGCCTACTTCGCCGAGGGCGACCTGCCCGCGGACGCCAGCTTCGGTCTGCTCGGCGCGTCCATGCGCACCATCAAGGGTGTGAAGCGGCTCTACGTCTTCGCGCTGGATGACAACGGGCCGGAGGACAACAGCGGCACCATCCGCGTCAACCTCCGCCAGTCCGCGTACGTACCGCCGCGCTCCCTCACCTTCGACGCGAAGGAGAACGCGGTGCAGCTCAAGCCGGAGCACCAGGTGGTGCTGCGTGGCCTCAACCCGCGCTCCACCTACCTGTTCACCGTGCGCGACGACTTCGCGGAGCTGCGCGCCAGCAACGGCCGCGTGCGACAGGTGCTGTGCGTGGAGCGCGGCCCCGAGGCCGGCTCGGTGCGCTCCACCCACCGCCTGCTGGAGACGGGCAAGCGCTACCAGGTCACCGGTGCCGAGGACCTGCGCTGCACCTTCCCCGACTCGAAGGTGGCGGACAACGCGGGCGCCATCGAAGTGGACGTCGTCGACGTGACGGTGATGTCCCGCAAGGAGCGCGCGGAGGCCCTCAGGGGCTCGCGCCGCTCCGAGCGGTAGCCGCAACTCCCGAGAGCTGGCGACCGGGCGAGCGCCTCGTCCGCTCCCCGGTGGGCGGGCCTGCGCCTGCACGCTGCTCCCGGCGTCCGGCCGCGCACGCTCCCGTAGTGGAGGCGATGCCTAACCTAATCGGGTGGCCGTGGCGGGCGTCATTGGCATCACCGCGCTGCTGCACATGCGCGCGGGGCGTTCTTCTTCGAAGCGGGCAGCCGTTGCCCGGTTCCTGCCGTAAGGGCCAGCGTGGGCTGCGGAGCACGGCGGCCCGGTTCGACAAGGACGGGAAAGGCGCGTGGGCGCGGGGCCGAGGCGGGCACCGGGCCCACGGGTCTTTTAGCCGCCCGCTGTCCAGCCTTCGCGCGTGCGCATCAGCACCGCCAGCTCCCGGTCGCCAGGCAGGGGGCTGCGCTCCAGCCCGGCGATGACGCCGCGCCGGTCCTCCTCGCCCTTGTTCTGGCTGAGCTTGAACTTGCCCTCCAGCCGGGACACGCGGACCTCGAAGGCGACGATGCCCGCCATCAGCCGGCGCACGTAGTCGTCCACGGCTTCGGGACGCCAGGGCTCGGGGTTGCCGGCCTCGTAGAGGGCCGCGGTGTCGCGCAGCACGCGCAGCACCGTGTCGGGCGACTCGAGGACGTGGGGACGGCCGTAGGCGTGCACGGTGACGTAGTTCCACGTGGGGACCTGCGGCGCCGTCGCGTACCACGTGGGGGACACGTACCCGTGCGGCCCCTGGAAGAGGACGAGCACGTCCCGCTCCGCGGCGAAGGCCCGCCACTGCGGGTTGGGCCGGGCCATGTGCGCGAGCAGTCGGGTGGCGCCCGACGCGTCACGCTCGACGAGGAAGGGCAGGTGCGTGGCGAAGGGCGCGCCGTCCTCGCCCACCGTCACCAGCGTGGCGAAGGCGTGCTGCTTCATGAGCGCGAGGATGCGCTCCGGGTCTTCCTCGTGGAAGTGGCGGGGGACGTACATGGCCCATGGTTGCCGCTGGAGCCACGGCACAGTCAACCCACGCAGGACAGAGGTACAGCGGGGGCGGGTTGGACGACGTCAGGCGAAGTGAATCGCGGACAGCCGCACGCCCATGAAAGTGCCGTTGTAGGCGACGGTGCCCCGGTCCGCTCCGGCCGCACCCGCGATGACCATCAGGGGCAGCAGGTGCTCCTCGCGGGGATGCGACTGGCGCCCCGAGGGCGCCGTGTTCCAGGCAGCCAGCCGGGCGTCCCGCGCCTTCGCGTCGAGCGTGGCCGTCTCGCGCAGCCAGACGTCGAACGCCTCCGACGTGCGCAGCGCCCCCGGGCCGAAGAAGCCCCGGAGGTCGTGGTACGACATGCCGCTGCCGATGATGAACACGCCCTCGTCGCGCAGCGGCGCGAGCGCGCGGCCCATCGCCAGGTGCACCTCGGGGTCCAGTCCCTGCACCAGCGATAGCTGCACCGTGGGGACATCCGCGTCCGGGTACGTCAGCTTGAGCGGGATGAAGGTGCCGTGGTCATAGCCACGCTGTGCGTCGGTGGCCGTCTGGAAGCCCGCGGCGCCGAGTAGTTCCTGGACGCGCGCCGCGAGCTGGGGGTGGCCCGGCGCCGGCCAGGTAATCTGGTACGAGGCGGGCGGAAAGCCGTAGTAGTCGTAGAGGATGGGCGGACGGGGGCTCGTCATGACCGTCGGCACCGGCTCCTCCCAGTGCGCGGAGACGACCAGCAGCGCCTTCGGCGGCGTCTTCGGCAGGGTGCGCACCGACTGGAGGTACTCCGTCAGCGCCGCGATGCCCGGCTTGTCGTCGATGCCCATGTCGACGAAAGGCCAGGGGCCTCCGCCGTGCGGCATGAAGACGACGGGCATGCGCTCTCCGCCCGCTACCGCTTTGTCGCTGCCCATGTGCGTCTCCTCGGGTGCGAAGGGGAAGGGGCCTGGGGCCCGCCTCACCGTGGCCTGAGGAGTATCTGTACGCGGACCGCCCGGCACGCCACGGAACCTGAGCGCACCGGAGTGTTCCGCGAACGGAAAGCCGGGGCAGGCGGATGGAACATCGCCCGCTCGGCCCGAGGGATGGCTACCGGAACGCGTTGACCACGAAGACCGACGCGCCGGAGTAGTCCAGGATGGCCGTGCCGGGCTTCGAGTCAGGACGTTTGCGCAGCTGCCCATTCCCCAGGCGCGCCACCGCGCAGATGGGGACGGCGTCTCCATCCGGCGGATGTGCTTCGTAGAATCGGACGACGACCTGCGGCCCGCCCGTCCAGACCCGCCCATACAGGCGCGTTCCCGGTTCGAGCGTCCCGAGCTGGCTGTCCAGGTAGCTCTCCACCGGGCCGTCGTAGAGCGTGATGGGCCTTGCGTCGATCTGGTTGGCATCCAACTCGACGTCTGCGGAGTCACTCACCCGCAAACGAAGGATGCGCATCGTCTTGAGCGCCTCCTCCGAGCACTCCTGCGGTCCGGGGGTCCCATCAGGCCGAAGCGAAACACCGGAAGCAGAGCAGCCTGCGATGGCAAGGACCAGGGCCACCCAGGCCGGTCGTCGTGCTCGGGTTGGAGGCATGGCCGCCGCTCTTACTCACGTGCAAGGTGGTGATCCAGCAGAACGTATCCCTGCTGGAGTCCGTCATCGCGGAAGAACTCCAACGCGAGATTGGTGAAGCCATCATCCGACCACTGACGCTCCGTGTCCTGGTTCGTGATGTGGAACACGACGGCGGCTTTGGCCTTGCCCGAATAGACGCGGACGGCCATCTCCACTCCGCCATCCCTGAACAACCACTTCTTACGCTCGACGAACGGGGTCTGCCTGATGCCATCGCTGACCAGCAGCGAGGCCAGGGCATGGTCGGGTGAGGTCTTCTCCTTGCGGTACCGGTCGTTCTCCTCCCTGAGCACCCGCTCGCGCACGAGCGCATCCGCCAGGGCCGCATGCACTGCCTTCGAGGCCCTGCGGTCAGGGAACACATTCACCTGATGGTCCCCCTGGCCGTCCCGTGCAGTAACGATGAACGGTACTTCCGCCCCATCCGTGAACTTCACCAGGAGCGGTAGCCGGTCTTCAGGCTCAAGGTTCTGGAGCGGCACGAGGAGCACGGACCTGCCACCGACGACCGGGGGCTCGAACCGCCCTTCCCATCCCAGGAGCTTCGGCCCCTGTGCGTCACAGGTTTTCTCGAAGCGGAGGACGGTCGCCACCTGGCCGGTGACGTACACCTGGAGCGCAGTGTCGTTCGGATGGTCCGAGAGATAGATGTTCCGGACGGCTGCTTCCCGCTCCCTGGCCGCCGCCACGGACGTCCCCAGGCAGAGAAGCAGTACGTACACGCCGGACAGGGTCTTCCTCATGGTGGGGAGAAACCTACCAGGGAGGGTTCAGGAGGGCCAACCCGAGGACGTCACACCGTGGGAGCACGGTCGTAGCTGGCGAGGTGCTCGTCGAGCGACCAGATGTAGACGCGGTGGCCACGGGACAGCTCACATTGCTGCTCGAAGTCCTTCACAATGGACAGGTCCCCGAGCCCGCTACCCTTTCCCCTGGAGTCGCTGCGCAGGGTCCAGTTCGGGAAATCATCCAGCCACTTCGCCAACGACTCCCGTGTGAGGAAGCGCGTGGGGATGAAGGGCGATCCGCCATCCAGGGCGAGCTTGACCTGCTCGGCGAATTGCTTCGCGGCGCGTCGCCGCTCGTTCCCATCCCCGTTCTGACCGATGTGGTTGCCTGTTTCCAGGATGGTGGTCATCGGCAGCAGCAGGGTTTCCTTCGCCTTGAGCTTCTCCCGTAGCTGCACGAGCACCGCGTCGCGCTGCTGGCAGCGGTTCGGCACGGAGAGCAGGTTGCAGAAGATGCTCGTGTCGACGATGCAGATGCTCACGGCTCGCTCGAAGGAGATTGGAGCATCTCCAGGACCTTCCGGGCCTGGGCCGCCTTTTCTTCGGGTGTCTTCGGATGCTTGAGGTAGCGCTCCAGAATGCCCCGGGTAACGAGCTGCCCCACAGGCCCCTGCGCCACCAGTTCCGGGTAGTCCGGCAGGTCCCTCAGCGGCATCAGCCGGCTGTCACCATCCTTGGGGTCGCGATAGCAAGCCACGACGTCGGGAATGGCATCGGTGGGGATGGCGTCGAGCAGGGCCGGGTTGTGCGTCGTGAGAAGCACGCGCAGCTTTCGAGCACGAGCCACACGCTGGATGTTGTCGAGCAACAGCTTCGCCCGCGTGGGGTGAACGCCATTGTCGATCTCCTCGATGACCACGAGCGCGCCCTCGGGTACGGAGAGCAGGGCTGCCGCCACGGAGAGCACACGCAAGGTGCCGTCAGAAAGCAGCGCCGCTTCATAGGTTCGGGACTGCCCACCGAAGCCTTCGGTGAGCTGAACCATGACCTCTTCTCGCGGCGTCTTGAGGAAGGTCACATCGAGGATGTCCTGCTCGGGAAGGGCGCGCACGAAGTCCAGCACCTGCGCCTTGCGCTGCTGCCTCTCACAGAGGTCATACAGGACGGCGGACAGGTTGTAGCCGTCCCCCTGAAGCACACGGTCCACCGTGAAGCTGTACTCGCGCATCCTGCGTGGAGCCGAGTCCAGGAACAGGATGGATTCCAGCGTGGACTGGAGCAGCTTTGCTGCCTTGGGGATGTGCTGTGCGCCATCTTCGCCACCGAAGCGCGCGGGCGTGGTCAACTGCGTGAAGAAGGCTTGCTGGTCAGAGCAGACAGCTACCTTGAAATCACTGCCTTCACGGATGCTGTACGCGACATTGACATCGCCGCTGTAGATATCGAGCCGCGAGCGCAGCTGGCCGTCGTAGAGCCAATCTCCCTTTTCAATGGGAGACGCTTCTGAGCGCCCATCGAATTCGAAGGCTCTCTCATCCAGGACGTGGAGCCCATCTTCCCGAAGTCCGATGGCCACCTCCATGGCAATGCCATGATGGGGCGCGGAGAGAATCTGGCAGCCGAGGATGAATGAATCCTCACTGCCGAACGCCAGCCGCGCGATGGGCCCACGGACGTCCAGTTGACGCTCTTTGAGCGCGTAGAGGATTTCAGAGAGTCGCCGCCCACGAGCGAGCCACGACAGGAACTGCAGCGCCTCGATGAGGTTGCTCTTGCCCGAGGCGTTGGCCCCAATGAGGACGGTGAGCTCCGCCAGAGGCAACTCCGCCCTGAAGTAGCTCTTGAAGTTCTGGACCGTCAGCGCGGTCAACATGAACGGCGGTGCCTCCCGGGAGCCGTCCCACTCAACCGGGGGCGGCCCACATTCTCGATGCGGGACAACCCACACACGTCCCCTCTCCCACGAGGGGAGAGGGGACGGTGACACGACAGCCTCAGATGTCCAGGTTCTGCACGTCGAGCGCGTTGCGCTCGATGAACTCACGCCGCGGCTCCACCGCCTCGCCCATCAGCAGCGAGAAGATTTCGTCGCTCTCCACCGCGTCCTCCACCCGCACCTGGAGCAGCGTGCGCGTGGCCGGGTTCATGGTGGTGTCCCAGAGCTGCTCCGGGTTCATCTCGCCCAGACCCTTGTAGCGCTGCAGGCCCAGCCCCTTCTGCGCGTCCTTGCGGACCGCGGCGAGGACTTCCTGCACCGTGAAGGCATTCAGCTCGCCGCCATCCACCTTCACCTTGTACGGCGCCTTGCCCAGCGCCCCGAAGGCGTCACGCAGCGCCGCCAGCTCCACGTACTCCGGAGACGACAGGAAGGCGTGGTCGAACACCGTCTCGCGCATGGCGCCATTCACGTCCGTGCGGAACACCAGCTTCTTCGTGTGGTGCTCCGGGTCCTGCACCAGGTCGTGCTTCACGCGGCCCAGCACGTCCGGCATCCGCCGCTCGAAGTAGGCGTAGACGTCCTTCACCACCACCTGCATCGCCGCGTCGTCCGCCAGCGTGTCCGCCGTCACCCGCGCCGCCTGCACCAGCGCGTCCACCACCCGCGCGTCGCGCCGCTTCGCCTGCTTCTCCAGGCGCTCCTCGTACGTAATCACCTTCTCCAGGAGCGCCTTCAGCTCCGCGCCGCCCAGCTCGCCCTCGGGCGTCAGCACCCGCGAGTGCTCCGAGGCGGACTTGAGCAGGTACTCGTTCAGCGCGCGCTCGTCCTTGACGTACAGGTCCTTCTTGTTGCGCGTCACTTTGTAGAGCGGCGGCTGCGCGATGTAGAGGTAGCCCTTCTGGAGCAGCTCCGGCATCTGGCGGAAGAAGAACGTGAGCAGCAGCGTGCGGATGTGGCTGCCGTCCACGTCTGCGTCCGTCATCAGGATGATGCGGTGGTAGCGCGCCTTCTCCGGGTCGTAGTCCTCGGCGCCGATGCCCGTGCCCAGGGCCGTAATCAGCGTCACGATTTCGGCGCTGGTCAGCATCTTCTCGAAGCGCGCCTTCTCGACGTTCAGAATCTTGCCGCGCAGCGGGAGGATGGCCTGGTTGCGCCTGTCCCGGCCCTGCTTCGCGGAGCCGCCTGCGGAGTCACCCTCGACGATGTAGAGCTCGCTCTCGTGGGGGTCCTTGCTCTGGCAGTCCGCGAGCTTGCCGGGCAGGCCACCGCCGTCCAGCACGCCCTTGCGGCGCACCGTCTCACGCGCCTTGCGCGCGGCGATGCGGGCCCGGCAGGCGTCACCAATCTTCGCCACGACCTTCTTGGCGACCATGGGCGTCTCTTCGAGGAAGGTGGCGAGCTGGTCGTTCACCATCTGCTCGACCAGGCCCTTCACCTCGCTGTTGCCCAGCTTCGTCTTCGTCTGCCCCTCGAACTGGGGGTTGGGAATCTTGACGGAGATGACCGCGGACAGGCCCTCGCGGGCGTCCTCGCCGGTGGGCGTCTCCTTCAGGTCCTTCCACTGGCCACCCTTCTCCGCGTAGCTGTTCAGCGTGCGCGTGAGCGCGGCCTTGAAGCCGGACAGGTGGCTGCCACCCTCGTGGGTGTTGATGTTGTTGGCGAAGGTGTAGATGCGCTCGTCGTAGCCGTCATTCCACTGCATCGCGATGTCGAGCGTGACGCCCTCGCGCGACGTGGAGAACGAAATCGGCGGGACGTGCAGCACCTCCTTGGACTTGTTGAGGTACTCCACGAAGGAGGCGATGCCGCCGTCAAACTTGAAGTCGTGCTCCTTGTTCGTGCGCTCGTCGCGGACGGTGATGTGCAGGCCCGCGTTGAGGAAGGCCAGCTCACGCAGGCGCTGGCTGAGCGTCTCGAAGTTGAAGTCGGTCGTCTCCATCACCGTGGTGTCCGGCTTGAAGGCGATGTACGTGCCGAGCTTGTCGGTGGTGCCGACCTCCTGCACGGGGCTCACGGGGATGCCGCGCTCGTAGGTGTGCTCGAACACCTTGCCGTTGCGTTGGACGCGGACCTTGAACCACTCGGAGAGGAAGTTGACGCAGGTGACGCCCACGCCGTGCAGGCCGCCGGAGACCTTGTAGGCCCCGTTGCCGAACTTGCTGCCGGCGTGCAGCTCCGTGAGGACGACTTCCAGCGTGTCCTTGCCCTTGAACTTCGGGTCCGGGTGCGGGCCCACGGGAATGCCGCGGCCGTTGTCCTGCACGCTCAGGGAGCCATCCACGTGGATGACCACCTCGATGTCCGTGCAGTGCCCGGCCAGGGCCTCGTCCACCGAGTTGTCCACGACCTCGTACACGAGCTTGTGGAGCCCGTAGGTCATGGTGTCGCCGATGTACATGCCGGGGCGCTTCCGGACCGCCTCGCGGCCCTCGAGCTTGGTGATGCTGTCAGTCCCATACTCCACTGGCGGCGGGGCGACCGCTGCGCCGGTAGCGGGGGTCTTTTCCATGTGAAGCTGTCCTTGGGAAAAGGAGCGTTGCAACAGGCTTGTGCCTACCACTTCGGGCCCCACCGAACAAGGTTGGCGAGGCGTTGCAAGGCTGCGTAAACACTCGTGAAATTTGCTCGGCCGCCCCCTCGGACGGCCGCCCCCGGAAAGCCGGGGTTCAGGCGTCGAAACGCGGCGGTGGAAGTCGCTCCTCCAGCGCGGCGATCAACTCTTCGAAAACAGCCCTGCGGGCGAAGAGATGCCGCGTCACGAGCACCCTTCCCTCTTCCTTCAGGAACAGCCCGAGCACGTTCCCCCTCCGGCCGAGCCGGCGCACGGAATCAATCTGGCCCCAGTGCAAATCCAGCTCGCTCTTGCTGAACGGACGGGCCACGCGCACGCCGCGCGCGTCCACGGTGACGCCCCAGCCGGAGCGCGGCCGGAGCCGGTGGAAGGCCACGAGGAAGGCCAGCATCAACCCCGCGGAGACGCCTGCACGGGCCATGGCCTGGGTGCCTCCGCCGGAGCGGGAGTCGGCCAGGGCCCAGGCGGTGAGCACCGCCAGCACGCAGGCCCCGAGGAACAGGCTGATGCGGGTGATGCGAGGGTCGAAGGCATAGAAGCGCGGGCTGCTCATGTGCGTGCGCGCACCCTACCTGCCCTGGCCCGCTGGTGCGCGCTTTTGCGCGACCGGATGTTCTACGTTTCACCGCGTCCAAATGACGAATGCCGAACTGACCGCGCGCCTGCTCACCAACGTCATCGCCTTCCGCCACCTCCAGCGGCAACGGGGCCAGTTGCGCCACCTGGAATTGCCGTCCGTGGACGCCTTCTGCCTGCCTGACCTGGCGAAGGAGTTGCACTTCCAACAGGTGTACTTCACGGACACGGAGGCGCTGGCCGCCGCCCTGCCCGCGGTGGAGGACTTCTTCCGGGCGCAGGGCGTGCCGGCGTGGCGCGTGGTGGTGCCCCCCGGGAGTGAAACGGGCGGGCGGGTGCTGGGCGCCGCCGGCTACCGGCCCGACGAGCACCTCTCGGACGCCATGGGGCTGGTGCTGGCGGAGGCACCGGACGTCCCGCCCTCGATTCCGCTCGAAGTCCCAGAGACGCTGCGCGAGCTGGTGGCGCTCAACGTCGCCGTCTGGGGCCAGTGGAGCGGCACGCTGGAGGTGTGGAACCAGGGACCCCCGCTGCCCGTCCACACGCTGCTGGCGTGCGAGGCGGGCCGCCCCCTGGCCTGCGGCTTCTCACAGGACGTGGGGGACACCGCGGGCGTGTTCATGGTGGCCACGGCGCCGGAGGCCCGGGGGCGAGGGCTGGCATCGGAAGTCATGCGTGGGCTGCTCGCCGGGGCGCGAGCCCGGGGCATGAAGGCGTCCGTGCTCCAGGCGACGCCGCAGGCGAAGGGCATGTACCGGCGGCTGGGCTACCGCGACTTGGGCGGCTGGGTGAGCTGGGTGTACCGCGCCGGCTGAGCGTCAGCGCAGCGACTCCAGCTCCTCCAGCACGGACAGCACCTCTCGGGGCTGACGCGCGTCCAGCAGGCGCTCCGCGAGCCCGTGGGCGGCAAGCCTCGCCACGTGGGCCAGGCGCACGAGCCGGGCGCTGCAGCGGCCTCCGTCCACCGTCGCCACCACGAGCCGCAGGGGCTGGCCGTCAGGCGTGTCCACCTTCAGCGGCTTCGCCAGCGTCACCAGGGCCGCCACCGGCACGGCGCCCGGGAGGACGGCGTGAGGCACCGCCACGCCGCCGCCCACCGCGCACGAGGACTCCGCGTCGCGGCGCCGCAGCTCCTCCACCAGGTGGACGGCGTCCGTGCCCGGCAGCGCCGCGCCCAGGCGCCCGGCCACCACGTCCAGCACGTCGTCCCAGCCCGTGCAGGACAGCCGCACCACCACCCGCTCCGGGGCCAGCAGCGGGGCCAGCGGCGGCACAGGCCCGTCATCACGCCCGGCGCGCACCGGGAACTCCGCGTCCAGGAAGGCGCGCACCTTCGCGAGCTGCGCGCCCGCGAGCCGCCGCCGCGCGATTTCGAGGAAGAGCGTCCCGGCGCCCGGCACGTCCTCCAGGTAGCCCGCCACATACGGGCTCACCCGCTGGGCCACGTCCATCAGCAGCGCGGGCGGCACGTCCAGCTCGCGGGCGATGGCCGCCAGCCGCTCGGCCGTGGGCGGCGCGTCCAGGCCGTGCTCCACACGGCTGAGGTACGCGCTCGACACGCCGATGCGCCGGGCCATGTCCCGGAGGGACACGCCCGCGTCCACACGCAACAGCCGCAGGGTGGCGCCCAGGTGCATGGCTCCCCTCTAGCTCCTCGCGGACGACGAGCGGAACAGCCGTGGGGTGATGCGCGGGTGCACGCCCATCCCCTCAGCCCCGCGCCGGCATCGCGCGCTCCGAGTCACGTGCCTCCTCGGCGGCGGCTTCCGCGGCCGGAGCCGGCTCCGGGTGGCGGACCACGAGCAGCGAGCCCGGCGCGTCCCGGATGATGCGCTCGCGGTGCAGGCCGAAGAGCCGGTCCTCCAGGCCCCACTGCGCGCCCACGCCCACCACCACCAGGTCATACCCGTGGCGCGCCTCCTCCAGCGCGGCCTCGTCCGGCGCGTCGTGCCGCACCACCTTCAGCCGCACGCCGCCTTCCTCGGAGGGGAACAACTCATCCACCTGCGCCCGCGCGCCGCTGCCGCCCAGGTCCGACGTCACGTGCAGCACCGTCACCTCCGCGCCCGCCTGCTGCATCATCCGCCGCGCCAGCCCCAGCGCGGCCCGGTCATGCCGGCTGCCGATGAAGGGCACCAGCACGCGCTTCACGTCCGACAGCCCCCGGTCCACCAGCACCGCCACCGTGCCCGACGCCGCCTCCATCACCTCGTGCACCGTGCCGCCCAGCACCGTCTGGCTGAAGAGCGGCTTGTGCCACCCGAGCAGCACCAGGTCCGCGCGCCGCGCCTGCGCCGTGCGCACGATGTCCGCGGCGGGCTCGGCGGACACGAAGGACAGCGGCCGCACCGCCAGCCCCAGCTTCTCCGCGCGCCCCAGCAGCGGCACCAGCGCACCCTCCGAGGGCACACTCCGCTCCGCCTCCGGCAACAGCGGCGCGCGCTCGGGCGGCACCAGGTGCAGCGCGTGCAATTGCGCCCGCTCCCCGCCCACCAGCGCCCGCGCCACGGACGCCATGCCCGGCCCCGCCTGCCCATGTGACACGCACATCAGCACGCTGTAGGGCGCGGGGCCCGGCTCCAGCGACACCGGCGGGGAGAACCTGTCCCTCGCCATCTCCTCCGTCGCATAGAACCAGCGCAGCAGCGGCGTGGTCATGAACGTCGTCACCAGCGCCATCAGCACCATCATCGTGAAGAGCTGCGGCGAGATGACGCCCAGGTCCAGGCCGATGTTGAGCACGATGAGCTCCATCAGCCCGCGCGTGTTCATCAGCACGCCCACCGCGCCCGCCTCGCGCCAGGGCATCCCCGTCAGCCGCGCCGCCACCGCGCTGCCGCCGAACTTGCCCAGGACCGCCAGCAGGATGATGACGCCGCAGGTGGCCCAGGCCTCCACGCTGTTCAGCAAGCCAATCTGCGTGCGCAGCCCGCTGAAGGCGAAGAAGACGGGCAGCAGCAACACCACCGCCACGTCCTCCAGCTTCTCCGCGAGCGCCTCCGCCAGCCCGCCCTCCTTGGGGATGACGGCGCCGAAGAGGAACGCGCCGAAGAGCGCGTGGATGCCGATGAGCTCCGTCACCCACGCGGACGCCAGCAGCAGCACCAGCGTGCCCGCCACCACGTTCTGCGTCAGCCCCTCGCGGCTCGCCACCCGCGCGCCCAGCCGCGCCAGGAAGGGGCGCACCACCACCAGCACGAAGCCGATGTAGAGCAGAGCGAACATCGTGGTGAGCGCCGCGTGCGCCAGGTCCGACGCCCGGACGATGGAGACGACGAAGGCCAGCAGGCACCACGCCGTCACGTCGTCCACCGCCGCGCAGGCAATGGCCACCGTGCCCACCCTCGACTGGAGCAGCCCCCGCTCCGTGAGGATGCGAGCCAGCACAGGGAAGGCGGTGATGCTCATCGCCACGCCCATGAAGAGCACGAAGGACGAGAAGGGCACCGCCGGGTCCGACAGGCTCCGGTACAGCCACAGCGCCGCCGCGCCCGCGCCCAGCGCGAAGGGGACGATGATGCTGGTGTGGCTGATGGCCACCGACGCGTGTCCCCGCCCCTTCAACATCCGCGGGTCCAGCTCCAGGCCGATGAGGAACATGAACAGCACCAGCCCCACCTGGCTCAGCATCGTCAGCGCTGGCATCGACGACGCGGGGAACAGCGCCCCCATCACCCCCGGCGCCAACCACCCCAGGAGTGACGGGCCCAGGACGATGCCCGCCACCACCTCCGCTATCACCAGCGGTTGCCCCAGCCACTTCGCCCCCCGGCCAATGAGTCGCGATGCGCCGATGATGACGATGAGCTGCACCAGGAGCAGCGTCAGCGGGTTGAAATGCATCCATCCCTCCGGTGGTGGGTGTTAAGTAACCCCTTATCAACCCGCTCGCGGAATCGTCAATTCACGAGGACTGTCCGTGCGGGCAGGCAACTCACTCCACCTTGTGCCTGCGCACGGCCTCGACGAGCGTGTCCACGTCCACGGGCTTGCGCAGGTGGCCGCACGCACCAATCTCCTCGGCCACCTGACGGGCGTTGGCGGACGCGGAGAAGACGAGCACGGGGATGTCGCGCCACTGGGGCACCTGGCGCATGGCGCGGGCGAAGCCGCCGCCGTCCAGCACCGGCATCATCATGTCCAGCAGCACCAGTCCCGGCAGCACGGGCATGGTGCCCAGCACCTCCAGGGCATGCTTGCCATTGCTCGCGCCCAACACCTCGTGGCCCGCGTCGCGCAGCACTTCTTCCAGCGCTTCGCGCAGGTCCGCGTCGTCGTCCACCACCAGCAACGGCCGGCTCACGCACGCTCCTCCTTCTCCAACGGCAGCTCCAGGGTGAACCGCGCTCCGCCACCCTCCCGCATCTCCGCCCAGGCGCGGCCCCCATGGGCTTCCGCCGCACGCCTCGCCAGGTACAGCCCCAGCCCCAGTCCCCCGTAGGAGCGCGAGCTTACCGCGCGCCCGAAGCGCTCGAAGATGCGCTCCAGCTGGTCTTCCGGAATCCCGATGCCCCGGTCCATCACCCGCACCCGGCCCATGGGCCCCTCCCGCGTCACCTCCACCTCCACCGGCCGGCCCGGGCCGAACTTCAGCGCGTTGGACACCAGCGCCGCCACAGACTGCTCCACCCGCGCCCGGTCCCACCGGCCCCACAGCTCCGGCCCCGCCGACACGCGCAGCTCACTGCCCACGCCTTCCGCCTCCGCGCCGTAGCGCTCCACCACCGCGCGCACCGCCTCCACCAGGTCGAAGCGCTCCGGGGACAGGTCTGGCTCGCCGCTGGTGAGCCGGGACACGTCCAGCAGCGACTCCACCAGCGTCCCCAGCCGCAGCACCTGGCGCATGCTGCGCTCCAGCCGCGTCTCCAGTTCCTCGGCCATGGGCGTCTCGCGGGCGTGCTGCATCAGCGAGCCGAGCTGCAGGCGCAGCGTGGTGAGCGGCGTGCGCAGCTCGTGCGCCGCCACGGTGAGGAAGTCGTCGCGCAGCCGCACCGCGTCCTGCACCTCGCGAAACAGGCGCGCGTTCTCCAGCACCAGCCCGGCGCGCCGGGCCAGCTCCTGCGCCAGCGCCAGGTCCTCCGGTCCCAGGCGCCGGTCGCCGCGGTCGATGGCCAGCGACAGCACGCCCAGCACGCCGGTGCGGCCTCGCATGGGCACGTGCAGCGCCGAGCGGAAGCCCAGCTCGCGCAGAACCTCCTGATACTCCGAGACGTCGGTGACGGGCCGGGGCCGCGCCGCCACCTCCTCCACCAGCTCCGGCTCACCGGTGGCCAGCACGTGCGCCGGCCCGAAGTCCATGCCCACCTCGAGGGGGTTTCGCTGGTCCACCTCCCACATGCGCGCCGCCCGCTCCGCATCCGGGTGCGCCAGCGCCACCAGCCGCAGGCCGCCGCGCCCCTTCTCGTACAGGCGCAGGGTGCACCAGTCCGCCACCTTCGGCACCGGGAGCTGCACCAGCCGGCGCAGCCGCTCGTCCAGGTCCTCCGGCTCGGCGAGCACCTCACTGGCGAGCGCCAGCATCCGCCGGTCCTGCTCCGTGCGTGCCCGCTCGCGCCGGGCCCGGGCCTCCGCCAGCTCGCGCTCCACCGCGGCGCCCAGCCGCACCAGCCGGTCCTTGGCGAAGTAGTCGCGCGCTCCGGCTCGCATCGCCTCCACCGCCTCGCCCTCGCCGATGCTGCCGGACACGACGATGAAGGGGATGTCCCGCCCCGTCTCCTGGAGCACCTTCAGCGCCTGCAGCGCGGTGAAGTCCGGCATGGAGTAGTCGGAGAGGATGATGTCGAAGTCCGCGCCCACCAGTGCCTGCCGCATCGCCGCCGCCGTCTGCACGCGGTGGGACTCCGGACGAAAGCCGTTGCGCTTCAGCTCCAGGAGCATCAGCGCCGCGTCGTCCGGGTTGTCCTCCACCACCAGCAGCCGCAGCGGTTTCATCCCGCCGTCCCGGCAGGAGGCACGGAGGGCGGCTCGTGGTTGAGCACCAGCCAGTACAGGCCGAGCTGGCGCGCCGCCTCCACGAACTCCGTGTAGCTCACCGGCTTGCGCACGTAGCTGTTGGCCCCGCCGCCGTAGCCGCGCACCAGGTCCACATCCTCCACCGACGAGGTGAGGATGACCACCGGCAACAGCCGCGTGCGCGCGTCCGCGCGGATGCGGCGCAGCACCTCGTGCCCGTCCAGCCGTGGCAGCTTCAGGTCGAGCAGCACCACCACCGGCAACGGCTGGCCGGCGCGCGCCGCGAAGGCGCCCCGGCCATGGAGGTAGTCGAGGGCCTCCACGCCGTCGCGCGCCACGTCCATCGGGGTGGTGATGCCCGCGCGCTTGAAGGCCCGCAGGGTCAGGTCGGCGTCATCGGGGTTGTCCTCCACCAGGAGGATGGGACGCTCGGAGCCATTCATGGGTGCGACTCCTCCAGGGTGAAGCAGAAGGTAGCCCCGCCGTCCGGCACCGCCTCCGCGGTGATGTCTCCGCCATGACGGTGGATGATGCGCTGCACGGTCGCGAGCCCGATGCCGGAGCCGGGAAACTCGGTGGGCCGGTGCAGCCGCTGGAAGGGGGAGAAGAGCTTGCTCGCGTACGCCATGTCGAAACCCACGCCGTTGTCGCGGACACAGTAACGGGGGCGCCCATCCTGCGACTCAGCGAAAAGTTCGATGCGGGCCCCGGAGCGCTGGCTGGTGAACTTCCAGGCGTTGCCCAGCAGATTCTCCAGGACGACCCGGAGCAGCCGGGCATCCCCCCGCGCCGCGAGGCCGGGGGCGATGTCGAACGTCGTGTCGCGACCGGGCTCGCCGCGCGTGAGCCCCTCCGCCACGTCCCGGGCCAGGGTGCTCAGGTCCACCGGCTCCTGGCGCAGCTCGGCGCGAGACAGGCGGGACAGGCGCAAGAGGTCGTCGATGAGCAGCCCCATGCGGGTGGCCGCCGCGCGCAGCCGCCGGAGGTGCTCATGGCCTTCTTCGGAGATGCGCTCGCCCTCGTCCTCCAGCAGCGCCTGGCTGAAGCCGTCCACCGCGCGCAGCGGGGCGCGCAGGTCGTGGGAGACGGAGTAGCTGAAGGACTCCAGCTCGCGGTTGGCCACCGTCAGCTCCTGGGTGCGCTGGGCCACGCGTTGCTCCAGGCGCGCCTCGCTGGCGCGCAGGGCGTTGGCCTGCGCCTGGGCCTGCTCGAGCAGGGACTCGTAGTCGTCGGACAGGACGACGAGCTGGCGCCGGCCCATCCACGCCAGCAGGGCCCCGAGCACGAGCAGCCAGGCGGCGCCGCCCCACAGCACCATCCGCGCCTGGCGCTCGGCGAGGGCACCGCGCTGGTTGGCCCTCTCGCGCTCCACGGAGGCCAGCTCGTCGAGGAGCTGGCGGATGCTGTCCATACGACGCTTGCCCTCTCCCTCGACGACCAGCTTCAGCCAGTTTCCACCGTCCCTGAAGCTCCGCAGCTCCTCGTCGGAGAAGGACTCCCAGCCTGCCCGGCGCCGGTGCAGTTCCTCCAGCCGGGCGCGCTGGTCCGGCGAGTCCGACACGAGCGACTCCAGCCGGCCGAGGGCCTCCGGCAGGCGCGCTCCCGAGGCGTGGTAGGGCTCGAGGAATCTGGCGTCTCCGGTGAGGAGGAAGCCGCGAAGGCCCGTCTCCCGGTCGATGAGGAGCTGGCGCACCTGGACGGCCTGCGCGAGCACCGCGTCGGAGCGGTCCGCCGCCTCGTCCGCCCGGAGGAGCTGGCGCACCTCCCAGAAGAGCAGCCCGGCCAAGAGCGTCCCCAGCACCGCGGGCAGCACCACGGAGCGCAGCAGCAGGCGACGGAAGCGGTTCGGGTCGAGGTAGGCCAAGGCGGACATCCAGACGGACCCCGGTGGGGTAACCGCAAGATGCGCATGTGTCCGGCGCGGAGGCCTGGAAGTCGCCGGAGAAGTGACGCGAGTACCGGGGCCCGCTCCCCGTGTCGCAGGGCAGGCGGCCTGGCGTGGCGCATACCGCCCCTGCCTAGGCCCCTTCTGGCCGTTCCTTCGCGAAGGGACGCGAGTCGATGGGCAGGTCCACGAGGAAGCTGGTGCCGGAGTTCGGAGTGCTCGACACCCCGACAGTGCCCCCGAGGGCCTCGACGACGCCGCGCACCACGGTGAGGCCCACGCCCCAGCCCGGCTGGGGGCTGTGCTCGGCGTCCGCGCCCCGCTGGAAGTGCGTGAAGAGGGCGGCCTGCGCCGCGGGCGTGAGGCCCTTTCCGAGGTTGACGACGCGCAGCCCGGCGCGGTGCGCACTGCGGTGCACGCTGAAGGTGATGGGCGAGCCCGGCTCGCCGTACTTCACCGCGTTGGTGGCCAGGTTCTCCAGCACCCGCCGCAGGCCGTCGCGGCTCCAGTGTCCCTCCACCTTCCCTTCCGCGTGCACGACGAAGCGGTCCCCGTACACCGTGGCGAGCTCGTCAGCCACCTCCTGGGCCAGGTCCGTGAGGTCGAAGAGCGACAGCGCGAGCGTGAGCGACTGGCCTTCGCGCAGGCGGCTGGTGTCCAGCAGGTCCGCCACCATCCGGTCCAGCCGCTCGAGGTTGCCCACCACCCGGGCCGCGAGCTCCAGGTGGCGCTCGTGCGCCTCGGGCTTGCGCAGGATGAGCTGCGCACTCACCTTCGCCGCGGTCAGTGGCGTGCGCAAATCATGGGACACCATGGTGATGACGCGCTCGCGCACCTCGCGCTCCACCCGGAAGTTCTCCACCGTGACGCGCGACAGGTCGCGCTCGCGCACCAGCAGGTTCCGCTCGGTGAGGTCCTGCACCACCTTGGAGAAACCGATGAGGAGGCCCCCCCGGTACATGGGGGTGATGAGCACGTCGGCGAGGAAGATGGCGCCGTCCTTGCGCCGGCGCATGCCCTCGCCGCGAAAGCGCCCCTCGCGCTGCGCGATGAGCAGGTGGTCCTCGGCGTCTCCGCGGGCCCGCCCCTCCTCCGTGTAGAGCATGCGGAAGTTGCTGCCCACGGCCTCCTCCACCGAATAGCCCTTCATGCGGATGCAGCCCAGGTTCCACGAGGTGATGACCCCCTCGGTGTCCAGGGTGAAGAGCGCGTAGTCGCGCACGCCCTCCACGAAGGTCCGGAAGCGCTCCTCGCTCGCCGTGAGCGCCTCGGTGCGCTCCAGCACCCGGCGCTCCAGCGTCGCCTGCGCCTCGAGGATGGCCGCGCGGCTGCTCTCGGCCTCCATGCCGCGCCGCCGGGAGAATTCGCTGGCCGCGTTGCGCACGCCGACCTGCACCGAGTCGAGCAGCACGTCGCGCTCGGCGACGCTCAGGGGGCCGTCCTCCTCCAGCACCTCGAAGAGCACCTGGCGCAGCAGGTGGTACTCGTGCATGACCTGCTCGAGCGAGTAGTCCTTCATGGACGCCCGCTCGAGGCCGTGCTCCCGGCCGAGCTCATGCTCCCGCTTTCCGAGGGCCCGCCGGGGCGTGGGGTCCTCGAGCGTCGTGACCAGCTCCTCGAGCATCGCCGGAAGCGAGTCGCGCAGGGCGGGCGCGGGCTGCTCCCTCGAGGCCGGCACGTCCCGCCGCACCCGCTCCTCCCATATCGCGAGGACTCGCGGCATGTGCCGCCGCAGGCGTTCAGCGGTGGACAGGACGGGGCTCACGTTCCGAGCATCCATTCGTGGCGGACCCCAGGAGGTGTCGCCATCGATGCCCGGGGGCGGCAACCCCCTGCCCTCATCCGCACGCAGGGCCGAACGCCTGCCTGCCGCTACTTCACTTCCAGGACAGCTCGTACTCGCTGTCGAGCAGCGCCACCTGACGTCCGTACACCTGGACGTCCTGCGCGCCGATGGCCTCGAGCACGCCGCGGAGGACGCCCTCGTGGTACGCGGCGGGCATGAAGTCGCGCCGCATGATGAAGCGGGCGCTCTTGTCGCCCGTCCACAGCGGGTAGCGCTCGCCGTAGCTCACCGCCGCGCGGTACGAGTCGCCCAGCGACTGCAGCAGCTTGCGCGGGCTGCCACCGGCCGTCTGCATCAAGTCCCGGCCGAACATGGAGGACAGGAAGTCCACCGTGGCCTGCGTGCCCATGCGCTTCAGCACGCCCTCGAAGCCGTCCAATTGGGGCGCCAGCAGCCGCGCCGCCGTGGACGTCATCCGCAGGTAACGGCTGATGGGGTACATGTGCACGGGGTTGATTTCCCAGATGCCCGCCACGCCCTTGCACCGGGCCACGGCGCCCTCCCCACCCAGGAAGCCGACCACGTCCAGCGTGCCCTGGAAGAACATCCCGCGAGCCTGGTCCTCCTCGCTCGCGGCAAGGCGTCGCAGCTCCAGCTCCCAGGCTGCTCCACTGCTGCTCGCTTCCGTGCCCACGTACATGGTCTCTCCCCCGAGGGGACCTTCCAGGTCTGTCTCGGAAACACACCGCCGGCGTATCTGGCAGGTATTTCCGGGCTGACCCGATTCCCCCCACTTCCGGGATGGCAACCTTCTCATATTTTTACGCTGCTGTCGAATCATTATTCCGCGCCCGTGGAATCCTGGAACGCCACGGCTCCTGAAGGGAGGAGCCACCGTCCAGGTCGGCTATGCACGGAATCTTCCAGGGGCCCCGTGGGCTCTCGCGGAGCCCACGGGAGGCGGGGCTCAGCCCGCGATGAGCGAGGCCTGGGCGGCGGCCACGGCAACGCCGGGCTCGGAGCGGTGGCCGGCGGCGAGCAGTGCCCGCTCCACCGCGCCCACCGCGGCCAGCACGTCCGTGGGGCCGACGCGATTCATATGGCCCACGCGGAAGTAGCGCGTCTTGAGCTCCGGATGGAGGCCGCCGGCGATGACGATGCCCTGGCCCTTCACCCGCCCCACCAGCGCCGCGTCCACGCCGTCCGGGTAGTAGACGGCGCTCAGGGTGTTGGCGGTGAGGGCCTCGGACGTGGGCAGCATGCGCAGGCCCAGGGCCTTCCACGCCGCGCGGAAGGCGCGCGCCATGCGCTGGTGCCGGGCGAAGCGCGCCTCCATGCCCTCGGCGAGAATCTGCCCGAGGCTCACGTCCAGCGCGCAGACGAGGTTGACGGGCGGCGTCGCGAAGTAGGACGGCTTGCCCGCCTCGTACGCCTCCATGATGGGGAGCCACTCCGCCCAGTCCGAGTAGACGCTGGCCACCGGCGTCTTGCGCTTGCGCCAGGCCTCCATGGCACGCGGCCCCACTGTGAGCAGCGCCAGGCCTGGCGGCACGCCCACCGCCTTCTGGCTCGCGGTCAGGTACACGTCCGCGCCCCACGCGTCCTGGTGGAAGGCCTCGCCCGCGGTGGCGCACACGCCATCCACCACCACCAGCACCCCGTGCTTGCGCCCGGCGCGCACCAGCGCCTCCACGGGCGCCAGGACTCCGGTGGAGGTGTCCACGTGCGTGACGGTCATCACCTTGAAGCCGCCGCGCGACAGGTGCGTCTCCACCTCGTCGGCGGAAGGGGACTCGCCCGGGGCCGCGCGCGCGTGCGTCACCTGCGCGCCGTGGCGCTCCAGGATTTTCGCCATCCGGTCACTGAAGTAGCCCGTGTTCACCACGAGCGCGCGGTCACCCGGCTCCACCAGGTTGGCGCCCGCCAGCTCCATGGCCAGCGTGCCGGAGCCGGCCACCACGAAGGGCTGCGCGCCGGGGGCGAGGCACACTTCGCGCAGCCGCTTCAGCGCCCGGCCGAAGATGGAGATGAAGGCCGGGTCCGTGTGGCCGAGCGTGGGCGCCGCCAGCGCCTGGAGCACCTCCGGCTCGAACTCCACCGGCCCCGGAATCATCAGCAGGTCTCTCACGGTGTCACCGCTCCTGGCGCGCCCGGAGCCCGCGAGGGCCCCTGATGGATGCCGCGAAGGCGCGGCCCTGAATCTGGCCAGCCGCCGGGCCGCTGTCCACGACCATGTGGGCCCGATGTGGCAGGAGCGACGCGGGCCCTGGCTCGCGGGGCAGGTGCCCACTCATCCGGTCTGCCCCGGTGAGCGGCGCGCCGCGGGGCCCGTGCGAGTCACAGCCGCACGAGCAGCTCGCGGAGGATGGTGAAGCCCTGCCGGAAGTCCTCCAGCCGGGCCTGCTCATTGGGTGCGTGGTAGTACGCCATGTCCCCGAAGCCCGTTATCTGCACGTCGCAGCCCTGGCGCTGCAAGTCGCGCACGAGCGGCAGCGAGCCGGTGAGGGAGAACGGCGTCGGCGCCACGCCGCGCACGTGCTGAATCGCGTCCTTCAGCGCCTGGAGCCCCGGCGAGTCCAGCCGGCAGGCGATGCCCTCCGTGCCGGCGCCCTGGAAGCGGAACGCCAGCGAGCCGCGCTTGCCCGCCGCCGTGCGCGTGCGCGGGAAGCCGGCGAGGACCTCGTCGCGTTCGAGACGCGCATCCAAATCCCTCACGAAGGCCTCCACCGACTGCATCACCTCCTTCAAGTCATAGAAGGGCGTGACGCGGATGTCGCCGCGCAGGGTGATGTCGGCGGGAATCTTCGTCTCCTTGGTGTTGGCGCCTTCCACCACGGTGGCCTTGAGGCTGGACGAGGAGAGGAAGCCCCACTTCTTCTCGTCCTCGGTGGCGGGGTAGCGCGCGTGGAACCAGCGGGCCAGCTCCAGCGACGCGGCCATGGCCAGCTCCAGCGCGTTGACGCAGTTCTGCGGCATGCCCGAGTGCCCGCCCACGCCCGTCACCTTCAGCTCCCAGATGGCGTTGCCGCCGGTGCCCACGTTGGGGCCGAAGTTGGCGCTGTCCAGCCAGTACACCGGCTGCCCGAGCAGGTCCTTCAGTCGCCCCTGCTGCGCCACGTAGCCCAGGCCCAGGCCGGGCAGGTCCGTGGACTCCTCGTTGGAGATGAACACCACCTTCAGCGTGCGGCTCGGGCGCACGTTGCGCTCGGCGAGCTGCGCGAGCAGATCGGTAATCACCGCCACGTGGCCGAGGCAGTCGGTGACGCCGCGCCCGTAGAGCACGCCGCCGGGCCCCTCCCACAGCGCGAAGGGGTTGTGCTCCCAGCCCTCGCCCTTCTCGTCCGCGGGCACGACGTCGAAGTGCGCCCCCACGAAGCCCAGCGTGCCCTCCTCGCCCGTGCCCTTCACGGTGAGCACCAGGCAGGGCCGCGCCTCGTTGCCGGGGCCCGCGAGCGACTCCACCTGGATGAAGCCGGACTTGAGATGTGGGGCGAGCACGTCCAGCACCACCTGCGCGGCGAGCCGCTCCTCGGGCACCATTCCCCCGCCGGGGTTGTTCTGCAGCTTCGGCGTCAGGGCGATGAGCCGCCGGAGCACATCCAGGAAACGGTCCTCACGAAGGGCGAGCGCTTGCATGGCGGCGGATTGGACCGCAGGCCCCCGGAGAAGTCACCGGAAACGACGACGCCGGAGCGCGTGGAGCGCCCCGGCGTCGGTGCCGCGTACGAAGCCGGACGAAGTGGCCGCGTCAGTGCGCGGCGGTGGCCGAGCCGGGCGGCTCGAGCTGCTCCACCTTCTGCTTCACCGCCGGGTCATCCGCCACCGCCAGGCCCAGCGTGAGGTACGAGAGCTGGTGCGCGCGCCCACCGGCGGGCGCCTTCACGTCCACCTCCGTCTCCAGCTGCCGCATGCGGCCCTCCAGCTCGACGATGGTGCGGCTGAGGTCGGCGCGCGTCGGCTCGTCGCGGGTGGCGGCCAGCCGCTCGTGCGCCTTCAGGAGGTTGCCCTCCACCACGACCAGCTGCTGGCGCGCCCGCGTCCCCGAGCCCAGGTCCACCGAGGGCCCCGGCCCGTCCACGCTCAGCTCCAGCCGCGTCAGCTGCCGCCCGAGCTCCCCCGCGGGGAACACGGCGGTGTGGGTGCCCACCAGCTCGCCGATGCCAATGCCCTTGCTCTCGTGCGACTCCACCACGAAGTCCACCGCGTCCCCGGCGATGATGGCCAGCTTCACGGCCTCCTGGTACGGCACCGCCGCGAGCACCACCACCACATCCACCTTGCTCTTCTGGCGCAGCTTGCGCGCCTCGGCCAGCGCGGCCTCCAGCGGCGGGCGCCCCTTCAGCGTGGGCTCTCCAGGCGGCGCGCCCTCGGGCGACACACCCACCACGCCCACCTTCAGGCCGCCGGCCTCCACCACCGTGGACGCCGCGAAGGGCGCCTTGCCGGCCTTGTCCACCAGGTTCGCGGACAGGAGCTTCAGCTTCTTCTTCGGCCCCTGCGCGGCCTTCCGCAGCCACCCCAGCCCCTGGGACAGATCACGGTGTCCCACCGCCATGGCCGTGGTGCCCAGCGCCTCCATCTGCTCCAGCACCAGCTCCGCGCGCTGTGTCACCAGCGGCTCGTCTTGACGCACCGGCTTGCGGAACAGCGCGTTACCCGCATCCAGCAGCACCACCGGCAGGCCGCGCGCTTTTTCCGCGTCCACTGCGGTCTTCCGCCGTGCCAGTCCGCCCTGGGGCTCCTGCTTGCAACCACATGGCGCAATCTCACCCTGGTTGTCTCCGGTGAGCAGCAATACCAGACGCCGCGGCGCAGCATGAGCTTGCACCGCCAACAACAACGCAACGCACAGCATCAGCGGGAGTGGGGCCTTCACGTCGTCTCCTCGAAGGAGCGGGAGCCTAGACGCTCGCGCGCGATTCGCCACTGGGTGGCAGACACCCCATATCGAGTCAAACCCGACTATCCCTGAACCAAATATTACCATTCATTGCGCGCATTGTAATAATTCACGGATTCATATACAAAGCGCCGTCGCTCTCAACCCCCAGAGGATGCCCCGCATGCGTACGCTTTTCGGTAAGGCCGCTGTGACGTTCGGTGCCGTTGCTGCGATGGTCGGCTGTGGTCCCGTGGACGAGTCGGAGATGAATCAGGCCCCGACGGACACGCAGGAGGCGGCCCTCCTCGACCGCTGCGGTAACCCCGACTTCGACGCGCAGTCCGTGGCCGAAATCGAGGCGCGCTTCGAGGCCATCAAGGCCCGCCAGGCGATGAAGGGCAACGTGCAGGCGATGGCGGTGAACATCCCCGTCTACTTCCACGTCATCCGCAGCGCGACTGGCGCCGGTGGCGTGACGGCCACGCAGATCAACAACCAGATTTCCGTCCTCAACGCCGCGTACGGGTCCGCCGGCTTCACCTTCACCCTGGCGGGCACGGACACCACGAACAACGGCACCTGGTACACCTGTACGGGCGGCAGCTGCGAGACGCAGATGAAGAACGCCCTGCGCAAGGGCACCGCGGACGACCTGAACTTCTACACCAACAACATGGGCGGCGGCCTGCTCGGCTGGGCGACCTTCCCCTGGAGCTACGCCAGCAGCCCGAAGCTGGACGGCGTGGTCGTCCTCCAGACCTCGCTGCCCGGCGGCACCGCCACCAACTACAACCAGGGCGACACCGGCACCCACGAGGTCGGTCACTGGATGGGCCTGTACCACACGTTCCAGGGCGGCTGCGCCAGCCCCGGCGACAGCGTGAGCGACACCGCGCCCGAGGCCTCGCCGGCCTCCGGTTGCCCCTCCGGCCGTGACACCTGCTCGGGTGGCGGCGTGGACCCCATCACCAACTTCATGGACTACAGCTACGACTCCTGCATGAACAACTTCAGCGCGGGCCAGAACAGCCGCATGAACAGCATGTGGACCTCGTACCGCCTGGGGAAGTAATCCCGGCCGGGGACAGCTTCAGTCCCTGACATGAACGGCGGGCTCCCACCTGGGGGCTCGCCGTTTTGTTTTTCTGGGAGTGGCGGCGCCGCATGCGAGCGACTGCCCGCCCGTCCGCTCCAGCGTGAGTCCGGGCCCTGGCGCCGGGTGCTCGCCAGTCGCACCTTGCGGGGTGGAACCATGAGTGAACCCCAGCCCAAGAGACGGCCCCGCGTGTTGTTCGTCCAGGACCTCGTTCCCGTGCGGAGCGTGCCCCGGCCGGCCGGGACGCCCCGGGACTCCCAGGTCACCACGATGATGGTGGGCGAGGAGAAGGACACCGGGAGCGAGGCTTGACGCACCGCTGGCATGGCCCGGGTCCGCGAGGTACGCACCCGGGCCAGAGCCCGTCAGGCCTCCCTCGTCCGTATGGGAGGTGAGGCGGGGACAACCCGCGGTGGGAGGGTGCACAGGCACCATGACGACAGAGACTGGGACGGTGGTGCTCGTGGGCTCCCGCGAGGACCTCCACATCAAGGAAGTGGCGCGCCGGCTGGGCGTGGAGGGCGTGGACGCCGTCATCGTGGACACGCTGGCCTTCCCGGACGAGACGCGGGTGTCCCTCACGGAGGACCTGGCGGGCATCATCGTCGACGGGCGCACCGTGGGCCGGCCCGCCGCCGTCTACCTGCGCGGCCTGCACAGCAGCCCCCTGGCCTACCTGGTGGACGCACAGGAGGCCATGGACGAGGACTGGCGTACCACGCTCACCGCCTTCCGCGAGAAGGCCACCCTGCTCAACGGGCTCGTGGCCCGGTGGGAGCAGCTCGGCGTGCCGCTCTACAACCCCGTCTCCAGCGACTGGATGATGACCAAGCCGGTGCAGCTCGCCGCGCTCGAGGCCGCGGGCCTGCCGGTGCCCCGGACGCTGTGGACCAATGACCCGGAAGCCGTGCGCCGCTTCGCCGCGGGAGGGCGCGTGGCCTACAAGCCCGTCACCGGCGGCGCCGCCACGCGCGAGTTGCTGCCCGAGGACCTCACCGACGAGCGGCTCTCCGCGCTGTCCTCCGCGCCCGTCACCTTCCAGGAGTTGCTGCCCGGGGAGGACCTCCGCGTGTACGTGCTGGACGGGGAAATCATCGCCAGCCTGCGCATCGTCACCTCCGCGCTCGACTTCCGTCAGAACGAGGAGCGCCTGGAGCCGGTGGAGTTGCCGCCCGAGGTGGCCCGCGACTGCGTGAAGGCGTGCGAGGTGCTCGGCCTGCGGTGGACGGGGCTGGACTTGAAGCGCGGGCAGGACGGCGTGCTCAAGTTCCTGGAGCTGAACGGCTCCGCCATGTTCCTCGGCTTCGACGCGGGCGGTGGCACGGACATCGCCGGCCACTTCACGCGCGCGCTCGCGAAACACGCGCGGCGGGCGTAGCGCCTACTTCCACAGCACGGCGAGCACGGTGCGCGAGGCCACCCACGCCAGCGCACCGAGCACCACCACCAGCGCCACGGTGAAGGCCAGGGCGCGGTGCGGGCGCGGGTGCATCACCGCGCGCAGCTCATCGGTGAGGGCGGGGTCGGCGTCCAGCTCATCGGGAGGCAGGGGCTTCGGAGGCGTCATGGCTCAGCTCTGCTCCATCTGGTTCTCGACGAGCGTGCGGTAGCGCCCGCCCGGAATGGCCACCAGCTCGTCGTGGGTGCCCTCCTCCACCACGCGGCCCTTGTCGAGGACGACAATCTTGTCCGCGCGGCGCACGGTGGACAGCCGGTGCGCCACCACCACGAGGGTGCGGCCGGCGGCCTCGCGCTGGAGTGCCTCCGTAATCGCGCGCTCCAGCTCCGCGTCCAGGTGGCTGGTGGCCTCGTCGAGGAAGAGCACGCGTGGATTGCGATAAATCGCGCGCGCCAGCTGCAGGCGCTGCTCCTCGCCGCCGGACAGCCGCATGCCGGCCTCGCCAATCTTCGTCTTCAGCCCGTTGGGCAGCGCGAGCAGCGCGTCCAGGCACGCGGTGCGCGCGGCATGCTCCAGGCGCTCCCAATCTGGAGTGTCGTCGCCCAGGGCGATGTTCTCCGCGAGCGTGCCGTCGAAGACGTCGGTCTTCTGGAACACGAAGGACACGGAGCGGCGCAGGGCCGTGGGGTCGAAGGATTCAATCGGCCTGCCGTCGTAGAGCACGCGCCCCTGCTCCGCGCGGTAGAGGCCGTAGAGCACCTGGGTGAGCGTCGTCTTGCCGGCGCCGGAGCGGCCGACAATCGCCGTCATCTTCCCGGCGGGGATTGTGAAGCTCACGTTGTCCAACACGGGCGGGTCGTTGGGCGAGCCGTAGCGGAAGGTGACGTCCTCCAGCTTCAGCTCCGGCGCCTGGGTGAGTGCGCCCGTGCCGGGCACGGTGTCGTCGCGCAGCTCGGGCTCGGCGTCGTAGACGATGTCCACGCGGCGCAGGGAGATGAACACGTCCTGCACCTGGTGGATGAACATGACCAGGTTCTGCATCGGCGCCAGCACCAGGCCGAGGATGGAGAGCGTGGCCACCATCTGCCCCAGCGTGAGCTGGCCGGCGAGCACCAGGTGCGCCTCGTAGACGAGGATGCCCGCGTACACGCCCTGGTTGACGAACATCGCACCGGAGTTGTGGATGGTGTCGTGCAGCCAGATGCGGCGCCCGGCCTCCACCTCGCGCGCCTGGATTTTCTCCCAGCGGGCGCGGGCCTGGCGCTCGGCGCCGCACGCCTTGAGCGTCTGGATGCCGCCGAGCATCTGCATCTCCAGGCGGCTGGCATCCGCGGCGGCGCGGAAGCGCTGGTGGTCCAGCACCGTGCGCCGGGGCATCAGGACCAACGTCCACACCGTGTACACCGCCGCGCCCGTGAGGAAGATGCCGAACACGGTGGCGTCGTACAGGAAGAGCACCACGCCGTAGCCCACCAGCATCACCAGGTCGAGCAGCACGGAGACGGACGCGCCCTGGAGGATGCGGCGGATGCGCTGGTGGTCCTCGATGCGCTGGAGCAGGTCGCCCCGGTGGCGCCGCGCGAAGAAGGACACCGGCAGCGACAGCAGGCGTTTCCAGAACTGCGCCAGCAGCAGCACCGAGTAGCCGCTGGACAGGAGGAAGAGGCCCGCGCCGCGCGCCACCGACACCAGCACCTGGGCCACGAGCAGCACGGCCAGGCCCACGCCCACGGCGGCGAGGAGGGTGACGTTGCGGCCACCCACCGCCTTGTCCACAAGGCCCTGGATGAGGAAGGGCTGCGCGAGCGCGAGGGCCTGGAGGAGCACCGTGGTGAGGAGCACCTGGAAGAGCAGCAGGCGGTAGCGCAGCAGGCCCCGGCCGAAGCGCCTCAGGCCGCCAAGGCGGTGGGAGGCTTCCGGCGTGCCGGGGACTTCCAGCGGGCGGAAGATGGCGTCGGTGGGCTCGAGCGACAGGAGGATGCCATTCCAGTGGTCGCCGAGCCGCGCGCGGGGAATGCGGCGCAGGCCCAGGGCGGGGTCACCGATGATGGCCTCCTTCGGCGTCAGCTTGTAGAGGACGACGTAGTGGTTCTCCTCCCAGTGGATGATGCCGGGGAGCAGGGCCTGGCCTTCCTCGTCGTCGAGGTCGGAGAAGTCCTCCACGTGGAAGCCGCGGGCCTGGAACCCCACCTTCTGGGCGGTGGTGAGCAGGTCCACCATGGAGGTGCCGCTCGTCTGGACGTGGGCCAGTTCCTTCAGTGAGGACAGCTCGTGCCGGGCGCCGTGGTACGCGGAAATCATCTCCAGGCAGGCGGGGCCACAGTCCGCCTCCTCGAGCTGGCGGCGGAGCGGATACGGCTGGAGGGCGACGGCGAGCCGGGAGCGAGGCACGGTCAGTTCGGTATCACGGGAAGGGTGGCGCGTTCATCCCTGATACGGACCGGGCCGCTCATCGTGGCAACGGCACCTCGCGGAGCGTGCGCCTGCTCCGCTGGCTGGCCCTGGCCCCTGTGCGAGCGGCTAGGGCGACGGAGGCGTGGCCGGCTGAGCGGGAGCCACCGCCGCCGCGGGAGCCACCGCCGCCGCCGGCTTCTCCGCAGGCACCGCCGGCTTCTCCGCCACGGGCTTCTCCTCCTTCTGCGGCTCGCCAATCTTCTCCAGGTCCTCGCGGTTGTTCAGCGAGAACCGCACCAGCGCGCGGAGGATGCGGTTGCGCTTCACGTTGCCCAGCACCTCGCGCAGGTCTTCATAGACGGTCGGGTCGCTGATGAGCCCGCCCACCGTCCCATCCCCCTTCGCCACCGTCGCCGTAATCGTCTTCAGATTCGCCGCCGCGCTCCCCAGGTCCGCGAACATCCCTCTCGCGTCGCCATACACGAGCTGGTGCACCGCCCCGTTCGGGCTCTTCTTCGCGTCCTCGATGAGCCCCGCGAGCTGCCCCGCCGCCTCACCCAACTCACTCAGCGCCTTCGCCCCATCCTCACCGTAGATGAGCTGGTGCGCCGTGCCGTCTCCCGCGCGCACCTCGCGCAGGAGCGCCTCCACGTGCCCCATCGCGCCGTCCATCCGCTGCGCCGCCTGGGACGCATTCGCCATCAGCGTGCGCACCTCGCGCCCCGCGCTCTTGTCGTAGATGAGCGCGTGCAGCACGCCGTCGCCCTTCTCCACCTCCTCCAGCAGCGCCCGCAGCGACGCCATGCCCCGCGCCACGTCCTTCGCCAGCGCCGGGTCGGCATACGCATCCACCGCGTCGCGCAGCGACTTGCTGATGGCAATCGAGTTCTCCATCACCCGCCCCGCCCCATTCAGCAGCGCGGAGATGTCCCCTCCCGCCGACGACTTCAGCACCCCACCCGACTCCACCAGCGGCGACGTGGGACTGCCCAGCGAGATGTCCACCGCCTTGTCCCCCAACACGCCCATGCTCGACAGCTGCGCCACCGAGTCCTCGCGCACGCGGTCCGTGTACTTCCGCGACACCTGGAGGTGCACCTCCAGCCGCGCGTCGTTCGGGTCCTGGGAGAAGGTGATGCCCGTCACCTTCCCCACCTTCAGGCCGCCAATCCACACCGGCGACTCCTCGCCCAGCCCCTGCACGTTGGTGAAGAAGGCCCGGTACGTGGCCTGCCGCTCGAAGAGGCGCGACTCCTGGCCGATGAAGAACACCACCACGCCCGCCACCGCCAGGCCCATGGCCACGAAGAGCCCCGCGCGCAGCGCCAGCCGGCGCTCGCCCGAGGCGGAAGGAAACAGGCTCATGACGCGCCTCCAGGGACGAGCTCCGCGCGGCGCGCATCCAGGAAGGCGCGCACCTCCGGCACCGTCGAGCGCCGAATCTCCTCCCTCGTGCCCACCTGCACGATGCGCCGGTTGGCCAGCATCGCCAGCCGGTCTCCCACCGCGAAGGCACTCACCATGTCATGCGTCACGACGATGGAAGTAACGCCGAGCTTCGTCTTCATCGAGTTGATCAATTCGTTGATGGACTGCGTCGTCACGGGGTCCAGTCCGGTGGTGGGCTCGTCCCACAGGATGACCTCCGCGTCCGTGGCGATGGCCCGCGCCAGCCCCACCCGCTTCTTCATGCCGCCCGACAAGTCCGACGGCATCAGGTGCTCCGTGCCCGGCAGATTCACCAGCGCCAGCTTCTCCGCCACGCGCTTTCGCAGCTCGTCCTCGGACATCTCCGGGAAGTGCTCGCGCAGCGGGTACGCCACGTTCTCCCCCACCGTCAGCGAGTCGAAGAGCGCTGACCCCTGGAACACCATGGCCACATGCCGCCGCACCGGAATGAACTGGTCCTCCGTGAAGTGCGTCAACTCATGGCCCTGGAACACGATGCGCCCCGTGTCCGGCCGCAAGAGCCCGATGAGGCACTTGAGCAGCACGCTCTTGCCCGTCCCCGAGCCCCCCATCACCACCAGCGTCTCCCCCGCGCGCACGTCCAATTCCACATCGTCGTAGACGTGCTTGGGGCCAAACGCCTTCGTCAGGTGCTCGAAGTGGATGAGCTGCTCACCCGACGTGGGCTTGTGGAACTCGAAGGTGGAGGGCTCCGGGCGGCGGCGGGCGACTCGCATGGGGCCTCACAGGTACAGCGTCAGCTTGGTGATGAAGAAGTCCGCCAGGCACACCGCGACGGACGTCACCGCCACCGTCTGCGTGGTGGCGCGGCCCACACCCTCCGTGCCGCCCTCCACGGTGAGCCCCTTGAAGCAGCCCACCAGCCCGATGATGACGCCGAACACCGCGCCCTTGAACACGCCGGAGACGAAGTCCTCCAGCAGCACCGCGTCCAGCGCTCCCTGGAAGAACAAGTCGAGCGGCAGCGCGTACTGCAGCTTCACCACCAGCGCGCCGCCCACGAGGCCGACGACGTCCGCGAACACGGTGAGCACCGGCATCACCAGCAGGCACGCCAGCACGCGCGGCACCACCAGCTTGCGCAGCGGGTCCGCGCCCAGCGCGCGGATGGCGTCCACCTGCTCCGTCACCGTCATCGCGCCCAGCTCCGCCGCCATGCCGCTGCCGATGCGCGCGCCCACCGTGAGCGCGGTGAGCACCGGCGCCAGCTCGCGGAACAGCGTGAGCACCACCACGCGCCCCACCGTGTACTGCACGCCGAAGCGCCCCAGGAAGTAACCGAATTGCAATGAGATGACGAGCCCGGCGAACGTCGCCGTGAGCAGCGCAATCGGCAGCGAGCGCACCCCGAGCGACTCGGTGTGGTAGATGAGCGTGCCCCAGTCGTACGGCGGGCGCACCGCGCGGCTGAAGACCTGGCCCGTCATCCGCGCCAGCGAGCCCAGCGACTCCAGGCGCACCTTCGCGCGCGCGACGACGCCCTGCTCCTCCGGCGGTGCCGCGACGCCGGCCTCCACCTCGGGCGTCATTTCGGGCGCTCCGACTCGAAGCCGGCCATCAGCGTCTCGAAGTCCGCCATTCGCTCCTCCGCCTGTCCCGGTGGCGACACGTAGGAGAAGTCGAACACGCAGTTGTCCTTCTTCAGCACCACCAGCTCCAATTGCACCGGTACCCCATCCAGCTTCGCGAGGTAGCGGCTGCGCAGGGCCTCGCGCTCCGCCATGGGGACGAGCTTCGAGGACACCTCCTGCCGCTCCGTGAAGCCCGCGAGCAGGTGGCGGGTGAGCACCGGCAGGGGCGGGTCGTCATGCCCCTCGCAGGTGGCGTTGACGGAGAGCGCGCGGCCGGTGTCCTCCTCGGCGAAGGCCAGGTCGTTGCCCTCCAGCCACACGCGGTGCCACGCGTCCGGCAGCTTGCCCACGCGGTAGCGCACGGCGGGCTTGGTGAGGACCGAGTCCTCGAAGCTCACGCGGTGGCAGCCCGCCAGGGGCGCGACCAGCATGAGTAGCAACATCCACCGCATGGCACCGTTCTTCGTGACGAGCTCCCGGCCCTGTGCGCGATGAGTCATGCGTCAGCGAGGGCCTGCCTGCAAGGTTTTCCGCGTGACGAAACGTCCACTGTCACACCTCGTTCCCATTCCCGCGCTCGCGCCGTCCGCCAGGCCCCCGGTCGGTCGCGACGTCCGGCCGTCCCCGGGGAGTCCCCCACGTCCATGGCGGTTCGCATCTTCCCTCCAGGACCCGGAATGAGAATGCGGAGGCGTGCGAGGAGACGAACCGTCTCCCGCCCTCTCCCTCCTGGAGGAATGCTCCGGGCAAGGAGGACACGATGGATGGCGGACTCGCGGTATTCGGCTTTGGTCTCTTCCTCCTCGGAATCGCCAACCTGTACGCACGCACGTCGTACTGGATGGCGTGGGTGATGCTCGCCCTCTCGCTGGTGTCCATGGGCCTGGCCTTCAGCGAGTCGAAGCGGCTTCGCGAGGTGTCGCTGGGCATGTCCGTGGTGCTGCTCGTGCTGAGCGGCGTGGCCATGGCCACGGGGGTGCCCTGGTGGCTGGCGTTGGGCGCGTTCCTCTTCGCCGTGGCCTACGGCGTGCTGTGGGCGGAGTTCCGCTTCCCCTACTTCGAGCACGTGGGGCCCGAGGAGGCCAAGGCCCACGCCCAGGCGCGACGCTTCCACATGCACTGGCCCTGGCAGCGGCGGCGCGTGACGCCGTGAGGCTTCAGCCGGCGGGAGGCTCGGCGGTGTCGCGCACCGCCACCTGCCCCCCGTGGACGGAGAGCCAGAGCGTGTCCTCCGCCGCGGCGGCGCGCACCAGCGAGCCGTCCGTGGTGGTGAGGAACACCTGCGCGCCGCTCTTCGCCAGGTAGTTCATCAGGTACGCGTTGCGCTCCGGGTCCAGCTCGCTCGACACGTCGTCCAGCAGCAGCAGCGGCAGGAAGCCCATCGCGGCCTCCAGGTTCTCGATTTCGGCGATCTTCCAGCCGAGCACCAGCGCCCGCTGCTGCCCCTGGCTCGCGTACGCCCGCGCGCTGCGCCCGCCCAACGTCACCGACACGTCGTCCGAGTGCGGCCCCACCGACGTGAAGCCCCGGTCCAAATCACGGCGGAGGCGCTCGTTGAGCGACTCGCGCAGCGCCACCGCGAGGGCGGCCTCGTCCGCCGTGGGGAAGTCGCCGCCCAGGTGCGCGGGGTGGTAGCCGTACATGGCCGGGTCCACCGTGCGGCCGATGGAAGCGAAGGTCGCCTGCGCGCGCGGCGCCAGCTCCGCCATCAGTGCCCGCCGCCGCGCGTAGATGCGCGCGCCGGCCTTGGCCAGCGTCTCGTCGTAGGCCTCCAGGTAGGCGGCCTCCACGGAGTGGCCATCGCGCAAGAGGCGGTTGCGGTTCTTCAGCGCGCGCGCGTACTCGCGGCTCTCGCGGAGGAAGGCCGGGAAGCGGTTGAACACCGCGCGGTCCAGGAAGGCGCGGCGCGCGTCCGGGCCGCCCTTCACGACCTCGAGGTCGTCCGGGGTGAAGGCCACCACGGAGACGCCGCCGAAGTACTCCTCCAGGCTGGACGCCTTCTTCCCGTCCACGAAGGCCTGGCGCGTGCCGCCGCCCACCTCGACGGAGATTTCACGCTCCGCTCCCTTGAGGAGGAAGCGGCCCGTCACGCGCGCGCCCTGCGAGCCCCAGCGCACCAATTCCGACAGGCGGCCCGCGCGCAGCGGCTTCAGGGTGGCCAGGAAGTAGAGCGCCTCCAGCAGGTTCGTCTTGCCCTGCCCGTTCTGCCCCACCGCAATCGTGGCGTGGGGGCTGGGCGAGAGCTGGACCTGGGGGAGGTTTCGGAAGTCCTGGACTTGGAGCGCAAGGAGGCGCACGGCCTCCTCCGTATAACCTCCCGCGCGCCCCGGCGGGGACCTATCTCGCCTCCGTCGCGAGCCGGTAGACGAAGCCCGTCCGGGTGAAGAGGAGGAGGGCTTGCGTGCCCGCCTCGGTCACCACCTCGATGCGCGCGCCCTTCAGGTCGTCTTCCCGCAGGCCCGGGGGCAGCACCAGCTGCCCCCAGCCCAGGAGCCCCTCCTGGCCGTCGGCGCGCGTGGTTTTCAGCGTGCGGTAGACGTGCTTCTCGCCCAGGGCCATCGGCCAGCCATCGAGCGACGCGTAGTCCACCGCGAGGTCCTGCTCGGGCAGCGGCTGCGTCAGGGGAACGCCCGAGGGCAGCCGCAGCACCTGGCCGTCGCGCAGGCCCACGCGCCCGTAGGTGGTGGCCGTCCCCGCCTGGCGTCCCCACACCTCCACCGGCTCGCCGTCGCCCAACGGCAGCGGGGTGACGCTCCACTGGCCTTCGGCGGACTGCAGGTACTCGAAGAGGCTGCGCCCGGTGGACAGCCAGCCGCGCACCCTGGGCCCGGTGGTACTGGCCGCGCTCACCGTCCTGTCGCGCGCCAGCGAGCGGATGGGGAAGCCCGGGTCCGGCGTGAGGCGGGGCAGCAGGCCCGGCTGCGCGCCCGGCTCGGCCTCCAGCTTCGCGCTGTCCAGCACGTAGAGCTGGTCGTTCGCGGTCAGCACCAGCGACGCCCCCAGTGTCCCGGAGGCGGGGACGCCCTGCCCCAGGAACGGCCCAGAGGCCGGCGCGCCATTGGGTGCCAGAAGCTGCGGCCCGTAGCTGTTGCCGAGCGACGCGTCCTTCGGGCTGACCTTCACGAGCTGGCCCGACTCCAGCACCACCCAGCCCTGGGCCCCGCGCACCAGCGCCGCCAGCCGGGCCTGCTCCGCGGAGGCGCCCTCTCCCTGCCGGCGGTCCACCGCCGTCAGCCCCTCCGGCTCGCCGACGCTCTGGTTGAAGCGCAGCGCGAGGAAGTCCGGGGTGAGCGCGACGAGGGTGTCGCCCAGGACGGGCACTGTCAGGATGCCCACCTCCAGGGGCGCGCGGTCCAGGAAGACGGGGCGCAGGGTGCTCAGCGAGCGGCCCTTCCAGAGCTGCCCGTGCATGCCTCCCATGGCCAGCCCCGCCCCGAGCGAGTCGTCCACCGCGCCTGGCGTCACGCGCCGCTTCTCGCCGTCGAGGGTGGTGGCGATTTCAGAGAGGTCCATCGGCGCGTCCAGCGGCTGGCGCAGGCAGGTGTTCGCGGGAGACGTCACCGACGCGCCCACCACGCGGAAGAGGGCGCGTGGGCCCAGCTCCGACTCGCACAGCACCTCCACGCCCACCGCTCCGTCCGACACGGGGGTGAAGGTGACGAGGTGGCCGTTGGCGCACGGCGCGCAGTCGTCCCAGGCGCGCTCCATGCGCGGTCCCTGCGACGTGCGCCGCAGCGTCCAGGTGCTGAGCACGTCGACTGTCTTCGCGCCGCTGCTGGCGGAGTCGCGCACGTAGCGGCGCAGGCCCCACACGCTGACGCCCTCGCCGTGGCGCAGGAGCGGCGTGCCAGGGACTGCCAGGCCCTCGCTCGACACCGGGTCGTCCGGGTTGAGCACCTGCCACGTGTCACCGCCGGGCGTGCTCCCCGGCTTGCGCCAGAAGAAGAAGTCGCGCGTCACCGTCACCGGCACCAGCACGTCCCCGTCCGGGCTGCTCCGGTTGAGGGTCAGGTCACTGACGGGGACGGGCCTTGCGTCCAGGATGGGCAGCACCGTGGCGCTCCCGGGGCAGCCGGGCAGCACGCTTCCCGGCACGCACACGCCGCCGTCCGTCTGCACGCCGAAGCCGCCAGGGAAGTCCGTGTACGTGCCGGTGGCGACGTCCACCTCGCCGGCCAGTCCTCCCGTGCGCAGCACCAGCAGGCTGGAGCCCCCGTCCGGCAGCGTCGCGGCGCGCAGCGCCCGGGTGTCCTTCACCGGGGGCTGCACTTCATTCGTCGTGGTGAGCCCTCCGGCCCCGGACTCCAGCGTGCCCAGCAGGAGTGACTCGCTCCGCTGGCCCTCGAGCCCCACCGACACAGTGTGGAGCGCCACCCGCCCCCCCGCGAAGGCGGCACGCTCCACCGGGAGGGCTCCCACCAGGCGCGCGGAAAAGCCGTTGGTGGAGAGGACGGTGTCGTTGCCCTGACCCACGAGGATGCGGCCCTCGCGCGGGTCCGAGGCCACGAACCGGGCCTCGCCGGTGAGCAGCTTCGGGTAGAGCAACGTGGAGACGGACGTATCGGGCACGGGGCCCATCGCGGCCGCTTCCGGCACGTCCTCGTGGCAGCGGCTGTCGATGCCGCAGCGCCAGCCGGATGCGCACGCGGTGTCTCGCACTTCCTCCGCCTGCGCGTAGTCACACGGGAAGGAATTGCCCTCCTCCACCTTCAGCCCACCCGAGCACGCCCCCGTCACGGTGAGCGCGCCCACGACGGCGATGATGCCCAGCAGGCTCGTGCGCGCGCTCATGGCAGCACCCCCGCCACCGCGAACCCATTCGTGGAGGGCACCAGCGCCACGCGCGGTCCACCCTCGGGCGGTGGCATCAGCCACAGCCCCGCGCCCACCAGCAGCGCGCCCGCGGCCATCGCCCCCACCGCCACCGTCTTGTCGCGGCCCAGCTTGCGGTCCTGCTCCTGGTAGTACGACAGCTGGCGCAAGTTCTGTCCCGCGCACTGCCCGCCACCACCGGGGCACAGCTCGTCGTTGAGCACCTTCTGCCTCGACAAAGCGATGAGGCCGTACACGCCACCGCCCAGCACCGCCGCGCCGCCTCCCGCCAGCAGCGAGTACGGCAGCACGCGCGAGGCCGGCGGAGGAAGGGGCGAGCCGCTCGCCTCCGCCACCGCCCAGGGCACCACCTGCCGCAGTGTCTCCACGTCGCGCGCCAGCCGCGTGCTGCGCCCCACCGTGCGGCTCTTCACCGTGTCGAGCACCTGGAGCGACAGCTCATACGTGGAGCCCAGCTTCGACAGCGAGCCCGTCATCACGTAGCGCGCGCCCAGCACGCCGCCCAGGTCCGAGGCACACGCGGACGCGTCCTGGTCACACGCGCCCAGCAGCTGGCGCTGCCGCTCCGTGGTCAGCAGCGTCTGCACGTCGCGGCGGGAGAGCACCTGGAAGAGGTTGCGCTCCGTGAGCGTCTGCACCACCGCGTCCGTGAGCGCCGCCGCGTCGTTGGCCTCCGCGCCCTGCGCCACCAGGTCGGACACCAGCAGTCGCGGCTTGTCGCCCTGCGCGGCCACCGAAGCGCCTGCTCCGGCCGGAGGTGGCGGCATCGGTAGACTTCCGCCCGCCTGCGCGAGGGCGGTCAGCCCCCACAGTCCCACGAGGACTCCCACTGTCGCGCGCACGGCCCCTCCCTCTCGCACCGCCACCCGAGGACTTCCGGCGGCGGCACCCTGGAGCCGGGCATGTTAGCGGGAAGTCCCGGGGGCCGCTGGCCCGCGCTTCAGCGGACCTCTTCGATGACGGGCTCCATCAGCACTTCCGAAGTGATGCTCTGGCCGATGAAGCAATACTTGTGGGCCTTCTCGAACATCTCCCGCACCTTCGCCGCGTCCGTCCCCGGCGCGACGCGAATGGTGGGCGCCAGGCGGACCTTCGTCACGCGCGTCACCTTGTCCACCGTGTCGAGCGACACCGTCACGTGGTCCTCGTAGCCGCGCACGTCCAGGCGCACCTTCTTCGCCAGCGCCAGGAAGGTGAGCATGTGGCACGTGCCCAGCGAGGCGCCGAACAGGTCCTCCGGATTCCAGCGCGAGTCATTGCCGGAGTACGACGACGCGGCGCTCACCGCGATGTCCTGCTTGCCCGCGGTGCTGGCCACCGCGTCCCGGGAGAACTCGGAGGCCGTGGAGCCCTCCCAGCGAAGCTGCAGCGGAAACTCGTGCAAGGTCTACCTCCGTGAAGCGGGAAACGTCGCGGGCAGCTTATGCCGCGCGGGAGGGCTTCACGGGATTCTCGCGGTGACGCTCTGTCAGGAGCCGGCGGACTGGAGCGCCTGCACCGGGGCCTCGGCGGGCTGGAGCGGCAGGTCCACGATGAAGGTGGCGCCCTCGCCCGGCTGGCTCTCCACGCGGATGGTGCCCTCCATGGCCTCGACGAGCGTGCGCACCACGTACAGCCCCAGGCCCAGGCCGCCGTAGTGCCGCTCGGACACGGCGCGCTCGAACTTCTGGAAGATGCGCGCGTGCGCCGCCGCGTCGATGCCGATGCCCTCGTCGCGCACCCACAGCCGCGCGCGCCCGTCCACTTCCTCCACGTGGACGTGCACGGGCCGGCCCGCGCCGTACTTGAGCGCGTTGGACAGGAGGTTGGACACCACCTGCTCCATCCGCAGCCGGTCCCAGCTCCCCACGCACGGAGCCGACGGCCGCACATCCAGCTCGCTCCCGGACCGCTCCGCCTCCGGCACGAAGCGCGCCACCATCTCCTGCACCAGCGCCGCCAGGTCCACCGGCTCGCGGTGGATGCGCAGCCGTCCGGTGCTGATGCGCGACACGTCCAGCAGGCCGTCGATGAGCTCCGCCAGCCGCGTCACCTGCCGCTTCATCGCCGCCACCTCGCGACCGTGCCGCCGCGACACCGCGGAGTCCGGGTCCGCGTCGATGGCGCGCGACAGCGCATGCAGCCGCAGCCCCAGCGACGTCAGCGGCGTCTTCAGCTCATGGCTGGCCACGGACAGGAACTCGTCGCGCGCGCGGATGGCTTCCTGGAGGTGCCGCTCCACCGTCTTCAGGCGGGTGATGTCCTGCAAGGGCATCACCACCGAGGCGGGGTGCCCGTGCATGGCGGGCAGCAACTCCGAGGAGATGCTGAGCACGAACTCGCCCGACTGCGTGTGCCAGATGACCTCCAACCCCTCCAGCTTCTCGCCCCGGGCCGCGCGCGCGGCGGGCATCTCCTCCCTGTCGAGGCGCCGCCCCTTCAGGTCCGTGACGTGGAAGACCTCCGAGTCCTCCGCCGAGGGCATGTCCCTGGAGACGAACTGGCCGTGCAGCCGGTCCGCCGCCGCGTTGGAGGAGGTGAGCTCCCCGGTGCGCGGGTCCACCATCACCACCGGTAGGGGCATCAGGTCGAGCACCGCCTCCAGCCACATGTGCTGACTCTCCACCGCCTGCCGCGCCAGCACCTGCTCCGTCACCTCGAAGGCGAACGTCACCAGGCCGTCCACCCGGCCGCGCTCGTCCCGGAGCGGCTCGTAGATGATGTTCCAGTACTTCGTCTCCACGCGGCCCTCGCCCGCGTAGTCGACCGCCAGGGGCAGCTCGTTGGCGATGGCCCGTTCACCGGACTCCAGCACGGTGCGGTGGAGTGACAGCACGTCGGGCGACACATCCGGGATGGCCTCCGTCAGCGTGCGGCCCACCATCTCCCGTCCGCCCATCAACCGCCGTTGGAGCGGATTGACGAACGCGTAGCGCAGCTCGGCGCCTTGCAGGACGCTGATGGCCACGGGGGCCTGGGTGAAGAGCTGGTGCAGCTTGTTGCGCTCCGCCTGCTCCGCCTCGCGCGCCGCCAGCTCCGCCGTCACGTCCTTGTAGGCAATCGCGATGTGGGTGGCCTCGCCGCCATTGGGTGCCAGCGGGAAGCAGTGGCAGGAGATGGCGATGCGATTGGCCACCTCCACGTGGACGTGCTCCAGCTCCCGCACGTCGTACCAGAAGACCGGCGTCTGCACCGTCTCGCCCGCGAAGGCGCGCCGGATGTACGCGAGGAACCCGAGCCGCTCTAGCAGCTCGTCATGGAAGAGGTCGTACTCGGGCGGCGGCTCCGCGCCGAACATCTTCCGGTAGGCGGGGTTGATGAGCAGGCAGTGGCCGTCCGCCGTGAAGATGGAGTACGGCACGGGCGAGTGGGTGAAGAGGCCCTCCAGCAGCGCGAGCGGGTCCGGCACGGAGGCAAGCTGCTCGCGCAACGGCCTGGTCCCGGAGGACGTGCGCGCGGGACGCCCAGGGCTGGCCCTGCTCCGACCCGTGCCCCGCTTCTGTCCCCGACCGTTGTGCGTCTTCGCCACCGGCCATGGCGTACCAGAGCCGGAGGCCCCCTGCCCAGCCCGGGTAGCCTGGGACACTGGCGCCCGCCCGCTGGTCGCGCTGCGGGCTGCCCCTCCTGTGGGGTGGCCGTTTCACAACGCCGTGCGTCGCGGAGACGGTGTCGGGAGGGCTGTCGCCCAGGGGAGCGCATGCCAGGATGCGCGGGCCATGGCGGAGCCCCTCAAGACCTTCTTCAACGCCCGGCTCGTCGAGCGCCTCGCGGCGGCGCTGCACGGAGCCCACCCTTCGTTCCCCCGCGCGGCCTTCGTCCGCGAGGCCACCACCGGACTGGAGGGGCACGAGCTGCTCGGGCGCGCGCGACACCTCTCCGGCGCGATGCAGCGCGCGCTGCCCCGGGACTACCCGAGCGCGGTGGACGTGCTGGTGCGCTCGCTGGGGCCGGAGCTGGAGCGGACGGAGGGCTCGGGCATGGAGGTGTTCTTCTACCTGCCCCACGTGCTGTTCGTGGCCGAGCACGGCCTGGAGCACTTCGAGGAGTCCCTGCGCGCGCAGTACGCGCTCACCCGGCGCTTCACCGCGGAGTTCTCCATCCGCACGTACCTGGAGCGCCACCCGGAGAAGACGCTGGCGCGCCTGCGCGAGTGGGCGGCGGATGAGAATGTGCACGTGCGGCGGCTCGTGTCGGAGGGCACGCGGCCCCGGCTGCCGTGGGCGCCCCGGCTGCGCGCCTTCCAGAAAGACCCGCGGCCGGTGCTGGCGCTGCTGGAGCTGCTGAAGGACGACCCGGAGCTGTATGTGCGCCGCTCGGTGGCCAACAACCTCAACGACATCGGCAAGGACCACCCGGACGTGCTGGTGCGGGTGGCGAAGGCGTGGATGAAGGACGCGCCGCCGGAGCGCGAGTGGCTCGTCCGTCACGCGCTGCGCTCCGCCATCAAGCGCGGAGAGCCCGCGGCGCTGGAGGTGCTCGGCGCGCGCAAGCCGTCCGGCATCGAGGTGCGCGCGACGGTGCTGCCGAAGCGCGCCTCGGTGGGCGGCACGGTGGACGTCCGCTTCGAGGTCGCCAACCGCTCGAAGAAGAGTCAGGCGCTGGTGGTGGACCTCGCGGTGTACTTCCAGAAGGCGAGCGGCGAGGCGCGGCCCAAGGTGTTCAAGGTCCGCGCGCTCACGCTGGAGCCCGGCCAGGTGGAGGAGGTGGGCAAGCGCGTCTCCTTCGCACAGCTCACCACGCGCAAGCACTACCCCGGCCCGCACCGGTTCGAGGCCTTCGTGAATGGCCAGGGCCTGCCGCTGGGCACTGTGGACGTCACCGGGTGAAGCCCCGCCCGTGGGCACACACGGGGCGCACATTCGGGCTTTCGCGCGGGCACCCATGTGGTTACAAGCAGTGCCACGGATGCACGTCCAGGTCGTCAGGCTCGAGAAGGGAGCGGAGGGTCCGCGCGTCGCGCTGAAGACGCCGGGCGGGGTCATCTGGGCCTACTGGCGCGGAGACCCGCCCTCGCGCGGGCAGTTCACCGACGTGGAGCTGGCCGTCACCCGGGTGCTCACCTGGGGCGAGGAGCTGGAGCCGATATCCGAGGCCTCTGCCGGTGAGCCCACGCTGGGCGTCCTCGACGGGACGCTCGAAGTGGTGGACGAGGAGGGCACCGTGACACTGCTCGTGGGCCCCTCGCTGGTCATCCTCTCCGCGAAGGGCACCCCGCCCGCGCCCGGCACCCGCGTGCGGCTGCGCAACTGCGAGATTGCCGCGTACCCGACGCACCTGTAGCCGGATGCCCGCGGCTCAGCGCGGGCCCAGGGTCTTCACCAGCTTGTTGTAGACGCCCATCACCAGCAGTGGCGTCGCCCACAGGCCCACGAAGCGGGCCGGGCGCTCGCGGCCGCCAAGCTCCAGGCCGAGTGACACCGCCATCGAGCAGAAGCTGGCGAAGAGGAACACGTGTGACGGCACCTTGGCCGTCTGCTGTTCCAGCAGGCGGGTGAACGAGCCTTCGAGGTGCTCGGCCCGCACCACCGGAGGCGCCGCGTACTCCTTCTCTGAAACCTCACTCGCCGGATTGACGTCCATCCCCATGCTCCCTCCCTGAGCGGGCAGGCAGGCCCGCCTCGAATTGAAGACCCTCTGTCCGGAGCGCGGCCGCGCCATGCAGCCGGGCAGAGCGGTCCCCATCATGGTGGGGCCGAGCACGGGAAAGGGCGAGATGGCGAGCGAGTCGACGGACATCGAGAGCACTCAGGCAGCCGACCTCCTGCTCCCCGAGCATGGCGCGGGGCCGCTGCTCCAGCGCGACTACTGGGCGGTCATCAAGGACTGCCAGCACTCGCCATCCACCCTCATGGACTGGGTGGCGCGCCGCTTCGCGGAGTTCGCGCCCTCGGAGTTGTGTGTCTTCAAACACGAGGACGCATCGCGCGAGGGCGAGCCGCTGCAGTTGGGCGACGAGCTGTCGGTGAAGATTCAAGGCGCGGGGACCTTTGGCGTGCGTGTCATCCACAAGGACGCGCAGAGCCTCACGCTCGCCACCCTGCCGGGCCACCCGGAGGCGGGCCGCATCACCTTCGGGGCGTACCGCAACGAGCACGGCGACGTCATCTTCCACATCCGCAGCCGGGCGCGTTCCGGCTCGACGTTCCACTACGTGGGGTTCGTCACCGCGGGCGAGGCCATGCAGACCAACACCTGGACGGAGTTCGTGCTGCGCGCCGCCGTCACCGCCGGAGAGGGCGTCGTGGGCGTCATCCACGCCGACACCACCGAGCTGGAGGAAGAGCCCGACGGTGCGGACCCGGAGCACGACCCGACGTTCATCGCAAAGGGAGACTAGGCACATGATTGAGTGGCGGTGGCTCTCCGGTTGGACCGAAGAGGAGCTGGTGCCCCGGCTGGACGAGGCCCGCACGCAGGGCCGCAACTACACCGCGGGCGCGGGCGAGATGACGCTGGAGACGGGCTGGAGCCAGGTGCACTCCGTGGGCCTGCTGGGCCACGAGCTGCCCGGGCCGCCCCAGTCCGACGGCATCTTCGAGCGCGCGCGGAAGGTGCTGGAGACCTTCGACTTCTCCGACCCGCGCATCGTCCGCTGGCACTTCTCCGCCGACGAGCCGATGCGGGGCCGCACCGTGCTGCTGGAGCTGAAGTCGCTGGGACAGAAGCTGCGCTACCTGTGCGCGGTGCGCGTGGGCGGCACGCGCCTGGAGCATGGCGAGAAGTGCAGCGTCTACGGCTTCAGCTTCGAGACGCTGGACGGCCACATCGAGGCGGGACGCGAGTGGTTCCTGCTGAAGAAGGACCACCAGACGGGCGAGGTGCGCTTCCACATCGAGGCGGCCTGGCGCCCGGGTGAGTTCCCCAACTGGTGGAGCCGCGTGGGCTTCGCCCTGGTGGGGCGGCGCTACCAGCGCGCGTGGCACCGGCTGACCCACGTGCGCCTGCGCGAGCTGACGCGGCGGCGCCCGGACCTGGTGGGGCAGCCGGCGAGCTCGGGGCAGATAGAGCACTCCGGCCACGAGTTGGAGCTGGGGCCCGTGCAGTTCTTCGCGCAAATCGCGCCCGGGCGACAGAAGACGCAGGTGGACGAGGAGGTAGAAGCCGTGCATCGAGGACAATGGTTGACTCCCCTGGGGTTGGGTGTGCTGGCGGGGATGCGGAGCATGAGCGCTCCCACGCTGGTGAGCCGGCGGCTGTCGCAGGCGCCGGGGCCGAGGACGGACCCACTGGCGGAAGCGCTGTCGAAGCCGTGGGTGCCCAAGGTGCTGGGCGTGCTCGCGCTGGGTGAGTTGGTGGCTGACAAGCTGCCGACGACACCGGCGCGCGTGAAGTTCCTGCCCATGGCGGGCCGGGTGCTCACGGGCGTGCTGGCCGCGGCCTCGTCCGTGTCGGGCCAGAAGCGGAGCGTGATGGCGCTGGCGGGAGTGCTGGGCGGCGCGGCGGCGGTGGCGTCGACCTGGGCGTTCTATTCGCTGCGCAAGGTGGCCACGACGCGCTTCAAGGTGCCCAAGGTGGCGGCGGCCTTCACCGAGGACGCCCTGGTGGCGGCACTGGCCTCGCGGCTGATGCCGCTGGTGGAAGCACGCGCGGAGTGAGGAGCGGGCGCCACGGATGGGAGGGTGCTCCCTGTCGCGTCCTCGAGTGGACGCGAGAGGGAGCGCTCAACCTCCGCGCGACGCGGCGTTGCGTGCGGCGTGGACCAGCGCGGCCAGGTCCCTCACGTCCGCGCCCACGTCCGCTGCGGGAGGCCGCGCACGGTCCGGAGAGAACAGGCGCGCGGGCGTCTGGGATTGACCGCGCAGGAGGATGAACAGGCGCAGCGCGTCTCGCAGCCGCTCCACATCCGGGCCGTCTTCACGTCGAGCCCGCTGCGCGGCGCTCCACAGCCGCACCCACGCGGCCTCTTCGTCCCATGCGCCCTGGGGACGCTCGCGGGAGAGTGCCGCCAGCTCCGCGGCCAGCTCGAACAGGGCCGCGCGTCCTTCGCCGAAGGCCGCGCATGGTTCGAGCCTTGCGTCGCGGGTTGAGCCCAGGGCGGTGCCCTCACGAAGCTCACGGGCAGCGCCATCACGTGGCTCCGAGACGGCTCCCGACATGCCGCCCTCGCGAGCCGCCAGCCACACGAGCAGCTCCGGCACCTCCGCGTCGTGCGGCACCACGGGTGCCAGCCGCGCCTCCAGCAGCACGCGCAGCCGGGCCCGTGCGACGCCCGTCCAGAAGGCCGCGTGCAGCAGCAGCTCCGGCCCGCTGCGCGGCACCTGCAGCGGCACCCGCGACGCGCGCTTCTCCAAGAACTCCTTCACGCGGCCGCTGGTGTCGAAGTGCTCCAGCCGCTCCCACAACGTGGCCAGTGCGGTTTCCGCCAACGGAAGCGCGCGACGCAATTCATCCGCCTCGGCCACGGTGAAGGGTAGTGGCCCCTCCGGCGCGGGGCGTTTGAAGACGCGCTCGAACACCTCCGCGGCGGCGCACGCGGCGCGCAGCTCCGGCAGGTTGCGCGGCAGCAGCTCCACGGCCCGGGCCCAGGTGCGCCGGCCCAGCAGCGGCCCCGCCTCCAGCACCACCTCTTCCAGTTGGAGCAGCGCCGCACCGAGCGTCGCCGGCCGCTCCTCCTCGGGCAGCCGCTTGAGGGCCGCATGCTCCACGGCCTCGCGCAGCCGCTCCACCTCCGCCATCAGCCTCACGGGCGCGGCGTCGCCCGGCCACCCTTCCGCGGCGGCGCGGCGCTTCAGCGCGGCGAGCGCGGCGTCCACCTCCGGCTGGGCCTGGGCCACCTCGCGGAGCAGCTCGAACTGCGCACGCACCCGGTCCTTCCAGAAGAAGGCGTCCAGCATGCCGCGCAGCGCCCGGTAGCGAAGCCGCGTGGCCTCCAGGAGGTCCGCGCGGTCCTCCAACCGAGCCCGCAGGTTGTCCGGGTGGGTGGCCACGCCCGCACTATACGAAGGCGGCCCGCGGCCGGCAGGCCCCCTGCCCCGGGGGCCCCCGCACGAGTGAACGGTGCGCGGCCTGGTTCCGTTGGCTTGGAGGCGCGACGCGAGCGGGCGGCGCCTCCAGGTACGTCCTTCGAGTTCAGGATGCGGCATGTCCACCCCGCGCGCGGTACGGCGCTCCGGGGTGGACCTGTGTGGATCCGACTCAGACGCGCATGGGCATGACGACGGCGGTGAAGCTGCGGTCGCCGGGGGCGTGGAGGACGCCCGGGCTGTGCTCGTCGCCCAGCTCGAAGGAGACCTCGTCCGTCTCGGTGACGGTGAGCACGTCCATGAGGTAGCGCGCGTTGAAGCCGATGGTGATGTCGTTGCCGCGGTAGGCCAGCTCCAGCACGTCCTTGGCCTCGCCCAGGTCCGGGTTGCTCGCGGTGATGACGAGCTTGTTGTCCTCCAGGCCGATGCGCACCGCGTTGCTCTTGTCCGCCGACAGCAGGGCGATGCGCTTGAGCCCTTCGAGGAAGCGCGTCTTCGGCACGAGGACGACCTTCTCGCCCTGCTTGGGGATGACGCGCTGGTACTCGGGGAACTGGCCGTCGATGAGGCGCATCACCATGGTGAGGCCGGGCTTCTTGAACAGGGCGGAGTTCTCCGCGAAGCCCAGGTGGCACTCGGCGTCGGGGGCCTCGTCGAGCAGGCGCTTGAGCTCCATCAGGCCCTTGCGGGGGATGATGACGCCGCTCTTGAGCTTGAAGTCGCCCGGCACCTCGCGCTCGATGAGCGACAGGCGGTGACCGTCGGTGGCCACCATGCGGACCTTGCCGTCCTCCTGGGGCTCGAAGAAGACGCCGTTGAGGATGTAGCGTGTCTCGTCGCTGGAGATGGCGAACTGGGTCTTCTTGATCATCTCCAGCAGGGTGTTGCCGCCCACCTGGACCAGGGGCGCGTTCTCCTCCTTGGGCAGCTTGGGGTACTCCTCGGCGGCCATGCCGACGATCTTGAAGTGGGCCGAGCCACTGGAGATGTCGACGTAGTTGTTGGCCAGCTTCTTGAGGGTGACCTGGGCGTCCGGGAGGTTCTGGACGATGTCGAAGACGTACTTGGCGCTGAGGGTGACGGCGCCCTGCTTGATGACCTCGGCGGGGTGCTCGGAGACGATGCCGATGTCCAGGTCGAACGCGGTGACGGTGATGCCGCCCTTGTTCGCGGTGACGAGCACGTTGGCGAGGATGGGCATCGTCGTCTTGCGCTCGACGATTCCCTGCGCGCGGTAGAGGGCCTTCTTCAGCTCGTCAGCGGCGATGCGGAATTCCATCGGAAGGTGTCCTTACGGGTCACGCCCCGGAGGGGCGATCAACGAGGCCGGATGTAGCCCCTGCCAGGGGGGACGTCAATGAACGCCGAAGCCCTCTAGCCGGCCAATGTCCGGGCCCGGTCGAGCAGCGCCGTCACCCCAAGTTGCCCTGCCCAGGAGTTCAGGTAATCCACATCCATCTGACCTCCGGTCACCCGAAGGACCTGAACGATATCCCGCCATTGCGTGGTGGAGGTCTCTCCACCCTCACGGAACCACAACAGCTTGCGCAGGACGGAGTCCTCCGGGCTCTTGATGAAGAGTCCCTTTCCGTCCGGGGTCAGCACCACCCGGCGGCGACGCTCGAACTCGCTCCGGTCGAACGCACCGGAGCGCAGCAGGAAGAGGTCCACCTTCGTGACGGAGGGGAGATGGAAGATGTTCCAGGAAGCGCCCTGCCGGACGGCGTCCCGGAGCGACTCCTCATCCACGTCGAAGTCGGCGCCCAGGGCCTGAACGAATGTCGGGAGCTGGGGCAGGCGCAGGTCGATGACGAAGTCGATGTCGTTGGTGGCCCGGGGCTCGCCCTGGAGCGAGCTCGCCAGACTGCCTCCAAGGAAATATCCCACCCCGGCCACTTCCAGCGCATCGGCGCACTGGAGGGCCACGGCGATGACATCTGGCTCGCTCATCCGCGCAGTGCCGGGTGGGGACCGAACAGCCGGGTCGCCACTTCACGCCCGTAGAGTCGCTCGGTGAGCCGGACGCGGACCTCCGTCTCGTCGGCCAGGGGAAACGCCTGGCGGATACCCGCGGTGGCCATCTGCCGCACGGCGCGTGTCAGCGCGCCCGCCTTGCGCAGCCGATCCACCGGGGACTGGGCTCGCAGCAGCTGCAGGTAGCGCTCGCGTCGGCGTGGATCCGTGTCCTGGTCCATGTTCCGGAACATAGTCCGCCCCGAGGGCGTCGCCACTCCGCCGCCCCCTGGAAGCAAGCACGGACTGGCCCCAATCTCTCAAGCGGAGGACACTGTCCCGTCCCTTCCCTTCCGGAGCCCCTCATGAACGTCCGCCCGCTGCTGCTCGCCGCCCTGGCCCTTGGCTTCGCCGCCGGCTGCACCACGCCCTCCTCCTCTCCCGGCACCCCGCCGAGCGAGCCCGGCACCCCGTCCGCGGAGGCCGCCCGTCCCGCCGCCGAGGCCGCCCCCAAGGGCAACGAGCCCGGCACCGAGGCCGCTCCCACGCCTCCCCCGCCCGCCGGCAGCGAGGTGAAGCAGGGTGAGAGCACCGTCTACCTCGTGAAGAACAGCGGCATCCGCTGCATCGCCCCGCCCTGCCCCACCTACAACGCCTACCGCGCGGACAAGCCGGAGGCGGAGCCCATCCCCGTCCACGAGCTGGACCTGTCCGCCCTCTCCGGCGGCTCCGACGAGCGCGCGAACGAGCTGGAGCTGCAGACGTTCAAGGAGGGCCTGCGCGTGGAGGCCACCCTGGAGACCCGGCAGAACGCCGGCCCCGCGGGCGCGGCCACCGTCCTGCGCGCCAGCCGCATGATCAAGTGAAGTCGAGCCGGGCCGCCTAGATGTGCAGCCCCACCTGGAGCCCGGGCCAGTGCTGCAGGCGCTGGTCCGACTTCGGCTGGCTCTCACTCGCCGGAAAGCGGGTGATGGAGTCGAAGTCCGGCTGCCCCCAGACGAACCACAGGTTGTAGGTGGGCCCGGCGAACACCGCCAGCCGCGGCAGCACCTGGAAGCCCAGCATCAGCCGCGCCTGCCCCAGCACGTTGCCGCCGTCACCCTCCAGCGGCTTCTGCACCGGCTGCACCGCGCCGCCCGTCACGTCCCCGTCCAGCCAGAGCCGGTGGCCCAGCGTCAGGTGGCCGCCCAGCCCCGCGCCGAAGCTGAAGCGCGCGTCCCGCCCCGGCTCGAAGCCCGACAGCAGCGTGAAGTAGAACGGCCCGCCGCCGAACTTCACGGCCAGGTTGGCGAACTGGATGTCGCTCGCCCACAGCTCCACGTGCACCTTGCCCTTGCGCAGCCCCCGCGAGGACGCGGCCGGCTCACCCGCCGACTGCGCGAGCACGGGCCCACCCGCTTCCGCCACCAGACGGGAAGCCTCCGGAAACTGCCCGGCGACCGCCGCCCCTGCCCACAGCCATGATGCGAGGAGCGCAAAGGAGTTCATCACCTACGCTTTTCCAGCGTGAACGACACCTGCGTCAAGTCCTCGGGCAAAGACAGGGGAGCCGTCCGGGCGTCCGGGCCCTCCGCCAGGGCCTTCGCCGCGGCCAGCACGGGCTCCAGGGAGAACGGCTCCTCCGAGGAAATGAAGAAGAAGCGCTCGAAGTCCGGCGCGTCGTCCAGCTCGTACGCACGGGGGAGCATGTGGGTGCCGGACGGAGAGAGCACCGCGGAGTCGCCGCCCGCTTCCGGCGCGTGCAGGGTGACGGCGCCGCGCCCGTCCACGGAGAGGATGACGCCGTGCCCGCGGCCGGCGGCCACGTACGCCAGCTGCACCACGTCACCCGCGGCGACGGGAGCTCCGTCGGTGAGGCGCTCGGGGCCCGCGGCGGCCTGACGGTGGACGAGCAGCTGGGGCGCCAGGCCCTTGATGCGCGTCGTGTCGGCGGAGCCGCCTGACGCCGTCAGGCCCGAGCCGATGTCGCCCAGGGTGTCGGGACGTGCCAGGACGAAGAGGGCCACGGTGGCGAGCGCCGGCACCAGGAGGCCCCACGCCGGTGCCAGGCGCCGCGAAGGGGAGGGAGCCTCCTTGCGGGACGCGCGGGCCGCCACCTCGCGAACGACGCGCGCGGGGGGCAGCCGCTCCAGCGTGGCGCGCGTGTCGGCCTCCAGGGCGGCCAGCCGCGCCGGCCCGTCGGGCTCGGCGGCGAGCCGGGCGCGCGCGGCGGCCAGCTCGTCGGGGGGCAGCTCACCCAGGGCGATTCGCTCCAACATCCAGTCGGGGGTGCGAGGGGGGGAGTTCATGCGGCCTCCAGCTCCAGCTCCTGCAGCACGGCGGACAGCGCGCGCAGGCGCTTGCGCACGCCGGACACGGACAGGCCCACCTCCCGGGCCGTCTCCTCCAGCGTCATTCCATCCACCAGGTGCAGCACGGCGATGTCGCGGCTGGACGCGGGCACCCGGCCGAACAGCCGGTCCAGCACCCCGCGCGCCGCGACGCGTGACTCGTTGTCCTCCGCGGAGGCAATCTGCAGCACCAGCTCGTCCTCGCGGTCCTCCGGCCGCCGCTTCGCCCCGCGCAGCTTGTTGAGGCTCACGGTGGTGGCAATGCGGTGCAGCAGGCTGGACGGCGCCGCGTCCTTCAGCGCGCCCTGGTAGCGCAAGAGCTGGACGAACACGTCGTGCATGGCGTCCACGGCCTTCTCCTCGTCACGCAGGAGGAAGCGGCAGCGCCGGAGCACCTGGGGGCCGTAGCGGCGGTAGTAGGCCTCCACATCGATTGACACCGGCGTCGCGCCTCCCTCGTTCGCGGAAGGGAACACCGGCCCCGCGAAGAACTGTTACCGCGCCTTTGCGTCCGTACCCCTTTTTCCCCGGCCGGGCCACCCGCCGGCGCCCCATTCCGGCTCCGTCGCCTGCCTGGTGCGCGGCCCGGCGACGCCCGGGACACCTTCCCGCCCGGGGCGACAGGCCCCGGCCCCGCGTGTGCGCCTTCACGCCACAGGCTCCGCTGGCGCCAGTAACCGACATCACGAAGGCTCACGAGGAAGAAAGCGGAAGTAGCGTGGGTAATCCTTCGCAGCGATGGTGACCGACCTCCCCCGCCAGACCGCCCGGCCCGCGCCCGTGATTCTCGTGGTGGATGACCACGAGGCGAGCCGCTACCTGCTCTGCGTCACCCTGAGGCGCGCGGGCTTCGCCACGGTGGAGGCGGAGACGGGCGAGGACGCGCTCCGGCTCTCCCTCGAGCAGCCGGACGCCATCCTGCTCGACGTGAAGCTGCCGGACATGCTCGGCTTCGAGGTGTGCCAGCGGCTGAAGCGGGACGCGACCACGGCCTCCATCCCCGTCGTCCAGCTCTCCTCGTCCTTCACCTCCGCCACCGACAGGGTGGAGGGCCTGCAGGGCGGCGCGGACAGCTACCTCGTCGCCCCGGTGAATCCCGAGGAGCTGCTGGCCACGCTCGACACGCTGCTGCGCGCGCGGGCCTCCGCGCGCAAGCAGTCCAACCTGCTGGATGCAGAGCGGGCCATGCGCGCCGAGCTGGAGCGGGCCAACGCGCTCTTGCGCGAGCAGGCCGTCATCCTCGGCAACGTCCGCGACAGCATCGTGGTGACGGACCTGCACGGCCGCATCACCCACTGGAACCACGGCGCCGAGCACCTCTTCGGCTACACGGCGGGGGAGATGCTGGGGGAGACCACCGCGCGCCTCTACCCGGAGCAGGACCTCGCCGAGGCGGCGCGCGACATCGCCCGCATCCGCGAGGGCCTGGACTACCGGGGCGAGTGGAAGGGACGGCGCAAGGACGGCGCCGTCATCTGGGTGGACATCCACACCACGCTGCTGCGCAGCGAGGGCGGGGAGGCGCTGGGCTTCATCGGCGTGGCCAAGGACGTCACCGAGCGCAAGCGGGTGGAGGACGAGCTGCGCCGGCGCGCGGACTTCGAGCAGCAGCTCATCGGCATCGTCTCGCATGATTTGCGCAACCCGCTCGCGGTGATGCTGCTGTCGGCGTCCATCCTCCTGCGCGGGGAGGACTTCAACGAGCGCACCACGAAGCACCTCACGCGCATCGTCTCCAACGGCGAGCGCGCGAGCCGGATGATTCGCGACCTGCTCGACTTCACCCAGGCGCGGCTGGGCGGAGGCATCTCGCTGGAGCGCACGGCCTCGGACCTGCACCCCGTGGTGCGCGGCGTGGCGGAGGACATGCGCGTGGCCCACCCGGAGCGCGACGTGCGGTTGGAGCTGTCCGGCGATGGCCAGGGCCGCTGGGACACGGACCGCATGGCCCAGGTGATGACGAACCTCCTGTCCAACGCGCTCACCCACGGCGCCGCCGACGCGCCCGTCACCGTGCGGGCCTGGAGCACGGAGGTGGAGTGGTGTCTCTCCGTCCACAACGACGGCGAGCCCATTCCCTCCGAGGTCCAGGCAAGCCTCTTCGAGCCCATGCGCCGGGGGCCGAGGACAGGAGACACGTCCAGCCGCTCGATTGGCCTGGGGCTCTACATCGTCCGGCACCTGGTGGACGCGCACGGCGGCACGGTGGACCTGGACTCCGCCCCAGGCCGCGGCACCACCTTCACCGTGCGGCTGCCACGCTGAGCCACGTGCCAGTCAGGACGTAGCCCCGACGGCCGCACCCAGGCGCCAGCACCCCCTGACTGGCAAGAGGCCCTGTCTCTCCCGAGCGGGCCGCCCTGGCATCCAGCCGCCGGACCAGGCCCGTCCGGCGGTACGGACGGCATCGCTGTCGCGCACACCCGGGGCGACTCGCCGCGAGTGACGACGCGCTGGATGCCCGAACCGGAATGGCATGCCCCTACAGGGCATGGGCCCTGCAAGCCCCCCGCATCCGGCAAGCAGCCAGGCGACCCCCCGCCCGAGAAAAGATCAACTCGCCATGTACGCCTTGAAAACGCATCAGGAGCAGCTATTGATATGGCATCAACTGTTGATTCAGGAAGACCACTCACCACCACCGCGGCTCGCAAGCGCATCTCGGCCATCCTGCGGGGTGGCCGGGTGGGCTACTCGCGTCATGCGCGAGAAGAGATGGAGAAGGACGACCTGACGGAGCTCGACGTGACGAACGTGCTGCGGGGAGGCCACCTCACCGAGCCGGCGGAGATGGGGCAGGTGGACTGGACCTACCGGGTGCACACCCAGCTGCAGTGTGTCGTCGTGGCGTTTCGGAGCGACACGGAGCTGGTGGTGGTCACCGCATGGAGGAAGCAGCGATGAAGTGCATGAAGTGTGGTGGGAGCATGACGTCCCGTCAGGAGACGCGAAGGGCCTACGCGGGCCTGGAGGGCGTCATCGTGGAGGGCGTCCAGGTCCGCCACTGCCCGGCATGCGGGGAGGAGGAAATCAGCTACTCGAACGTCGAGCAGCTCCACATGACGCTCGCGTTGCAGCTCGCGCAGAAGGAGGCAGGGCTCACACCACGGGAGATCCGCTTCCTGCGCACGTACCTTGGGCTGTCGGGCTCTGACCTGGCCCGACACATGGGTGTGACGAAGGAGACCGTGTCCCGCTGGGAGCGGATCGACAAGCCCCTCGCCATGGGCCCCATGGCGGAACGGCTGCTGCGGCTGATGGCCGTGCGCGAACAGCCCGTGAAGGAGTACCCGCTGGAGCGGCTCGAGCACGTCGCGACCACCGAGGCCACCCCGCTGCGCGTGCGCCTCAAACCGAAGAAGCAGGGCTGGACGGTGGAGCTGTCCGCGTAGCACGACTCCAACCAGGCTAACCGCCGGACTCCGCGCCCTTGACGTCACGCGGCAGCCGCACCGTGAAGACGGTGCCCTGCTCGGAGTCCGAGTGCACGTCCACGTGCCCACCGTGTGCACGCACCACCTGGTCCACGATGTAGAGGCCCAGCCCCACGCTGCGGCGGGTGCCGTCCGTGGGGACGCCGCGCTGCATGGGCCGGAAGAGGCGCGGCATCACGTCAGCGGGGATGGTGGCCCCCAGGTTGCGCACTTCAATCACCACCCGCTCCGCCTCGCCGCGCGTCGTCACCGTCACGGGCGTGTCCGCGGGGCTGTAGTCGAGCGCATTGGAGAGCAGGTTGCTCACCACCTGCGCGATGCGGTCCGCGTCCCACGTGCCCCGGCCTTCGCCCTGCTGCGCCACGTGCACGGTGCGCTCCGGGCGGGACACCTGCACCTCGTCCACCACCTGGCGGACCAGGACATGCAGGTCCATGGGCGCGGGCCTCACCGGAAGCCCGCCCGTCAGGCGCGCCTGGGTGAAGTCCAGCAGGTCGCGAATCATCCGCACCGCGCGCTCGGCCGAGGTCTGGATGCGCAGCGTGGTGCGCAGCTGCCTGTCGCTCAGCTCCTCTCCGCGCAGCACCGCCTGCGCACCAAGAAGGATGGCGCTCAGGGGATTGCGCAGGTCATGGCTGACGATGCCGATGAGCTGTTGTTCGAACTCTGCGTTCCGGCGCGCCTGCTGCTCGACCTCCTTGCGCGCGGAGATGTCCATGGCCGTGCCGAGGAAGCGCTCGGGGCGGCCGTCGGCGCCGAAGTACGCGCGCCCGCGTCCCTCCACCCAGCGCAGCGCACCATCGAGCGTGGCGACGCGGTACTCGGCGGCGAACACACCCGCGCGCTCGCCCCGCAGCGCGGACTCCACCGCCTCACGCACCTGCTCACGGTCCTCGGGGAGGAGGACGGCGAAGATGTCCTCGAGCGCCGGGTCGCCCACCCCTGGCATCGCGAAGAGCTCGCTCGTGAGGGCGTCCAGCCGCAGCCTCCGGGTGGACAGGTCGAGCTCCCAGGTGCCGACGCCCGCCGCCTGCTCCACCATGCGGCTGCGCTCATCGCTCCGCCGCAAGGCGTCCGCGACGGCCTCCACCCGGCGCCGGGCGTGGACCTGCTCCGTCACCTCGAAAGCGAAGACGTCGATACCCTCCACCGCTCCCCCGGCCCCACGCCGCGCCTGGTAGATGAAGGTCAGGAACACCTCCTCGAGGCGGCCCGTCTCCTGGCGGTCCAGCAGGATGCGCACCTCCTGCCCGACGAAGGGCCTGCCCGTGCGGTACACGTCATCCAGCAACTGGATGAAGCCCTGCTCCACGACCTCCGGCAGGGCCTCGGCGACGGGGCGGCCCACCAGGGGGCGCTTGCCGGCGACCAGCTCCAGGTAGAGCGGGTTGGCCAGCTCGAAGACGTGCTCGGGGCCCCGCAGCGTGCAGATGACCGCGGGCGCCGCCTCGAGCAGGTTGTGCAGGCGCGTGCGCTCGGCCTCGACCCGCGCGTGTGCCCGCTCCACCTCCACCAGCAGTCGCTCGCGCTCGGCGCCCGCGCGGGCCCGCGCCAGCACCACGCCCAGCTGGTTGGCGAGCAATGCGAAGAAGTCCTGCAGCTCGGGGCCGAACGACAGGCGCGGGCTGCAACCCACCAGGAGCGCGCCGCGCACGCCCTCGCCCGTCGGCTCCGGCAAAGGCAGCACGCAGGCGGTCCGGATGGGCTCGGGCCAAGGGCCCGCCACGAGGCCCGGCACGCGCGCCTGCACGTCCGCCACCCACACGGGTCTGCCGGTGCGCACGGCCTCCCAGAGCGGCCACACGGAGTGGGGGTCCATGGGCCCCATGCGCTCGGGCGCGGCGGGCGAGCAGGGCTCGAGCCCGGTGAGCCCCACCCGACGCAGGAAGGGGCTGTCAGCCCCGCCCAGGTACAGCGCGGAAAAGGGGACGTCGGCCGCGTTCCGGGCGAGCACCGCCGCTGCGGCCGCGCCCACGGCCTCCTCGTCCCCCGCGTCCAGCGCGCTCACGGCCAGGTCCTTGAAGGTCCGCAGCCGGCGCTCGCCGAGCACCTTCTGCGTCGTCTCGGTGCAGACGACCAGCACGCCCCCCACGCCCCCGTCGTCGTCGAGCACCGGGCTGTAGCTGAACGTCCAGAAGACCTCCTGGAAGCCCCCATCGCGCAGGATGGGGATGCGCTGGTCCTCGAACCAGACGGACTCGCCTCCCTGGACGCGATGGATGAGCGGGCCGATGACGTCCCAGATGTCCGTCCAGAACGCACGCCCGCGCGCGCCCAGGCCCTGGGGATGGCGGTCGACGCCGAGGCTCGGCCGGTACGCGTCGTTGTAGAACTGGACCTTCTCCGGCCCCCACCACAGGAACATCGGCTGGCGGCAGGTGAGCAGCGTGGAGAGCGTGATGCGCAGCGAGTGGGGCCACGTCTCCATGGGGCCCACGGGGGTCTTCGACCAGTCCAGGTCGCGGGTGAGCGACGCAAGCTCACCCGCGCCCGGCAGCCATGTCGTGGCAGGACTCGGCACGCGCAACGGACACTCTCCAGCCGGGGCGAGCCGGATGTCCAGCCTGTCGAAGGACACCTCGCGCGGCGGGTACTCCTGAAGGTCCCTATCGCCGGGATGATCGGCAAAACCTACAGGGCAGGCAGGCGACCGGGCCTCTACCGGAAGGGCCGCACAGTGTCGGGTGGGCGATGAAAACGCCCCCGGTTCGCTGTAACTGGGAAACGGGTCACCATTAACTTCTGTTCATCACTAGCTTCCTGACCTTTGCCCGCGACCTTCCTGCCCGTGCTCCCCCAGACTGAACCCTCCCTCACCACCCTGCGCGAGCAGTACGTCGCCGCGCAGCTCGCCGGAAACCGGCGGGAAGCCCTGCGCCTGCTGGTGGACGAGGGGCTCCTACGCGGCGTCCCCCTCCAGGTGCTGCACCTGGAGGTCATCCAGCTGGCCCAGTACGAGATTGGCCGCCTGTGGCAGGAGAACATCATCTCCGTGGCGCAGGAGCACCTGGCCACCTCCATCTCCCAGCTCGCCCTGGCCCACCTCTACCGCCACCTGCCCAGGGACCCGGAGAACGGCAAGGTCGTCATGGTGTCGTGCGTGGAGGGCGAGCTGCACGAGATGGGCCCGCGCATGGCCAGCGACTTCCTGGAGATGGCCGGCTTCGACGTGCGCTTCCTCGGCGCCAGCGTCCCGCCCGAGCACCTGGCGCGCATGCTGCGCGAGGTGCGGCCCGACCTGCTCGCCCTCTCCGTGACGATGACGTACCACCTGCCCCAGCTGCGCGAGGCCGTGAAGCACGCGCGCGAGGCCGTCCCCGGCGTCCCCATCGCCGTGGGAGGACTCGCCTTCCGCTGGGCCCCGGTCCTCGAAGAGGACCTGGGCGTCAGCTTCTTCGGCCGGGACGCGAGAGAGCTGGTGGCCACCGCCTGCAGGACCCTGGGAGTCTGAACCCCGATGGAGCAGCCGCTGAGCAGACTCGTGGAAGAGAAGGCGAGCCGTCTGGCCACCGCCTCCGTGGCCCCGCTGTACCAGGACCCCTTCTGGGAGGCGCGCTATGGCGCGGAGCGCTCGCGCCGCTTCGGTGACGAGGACGCCGCCTTCCACGTGCGCTACCTCGTCCAGGCCCTGGACGAGCAGCGCCCCTCCGTCATGGAGGGCTACGCGCGCTGGCTGCGCACCCTCCTCGTGTCGCGGGGCATGTGCTCTCGCCACCTCGACAGTCACTTCGCCGGACTGGCCCACGCGCTGGAAGCCGAAGGCTGGGGCCCCGGCACCCTGCCCCATGACTACGTGAAGGCCGCGCGCGAGGCGCTGCGCTACACCGAGGGGCCTGCCCAGAAGCTGGAGCAGGATGCTCCCGAGCTGGCCCACGCCGCCGCCGGCCGGCTGACGCTCTACATCCTCCCCGAGGACCGGCCGCGTCTTGAAGAAGAGTTGCAACTGCATCTGTCCTACCTCGAGGACGCGCTGGCGTCGGGCCGCCACGAGCTGATGGGCGACCACGTGCGCTGGTACGTCGGCTTCTGGCCGCGGCGCGGCTTTGGATTGCTGGCATTTCCCAGCGTGCTCGGCATGTTGAAGTCCGTGCTGGGAGCCCGGCACCCGGAGGCCCGGAACCTGCTCGCCACGGCGGGCGTGTCCTGGGAGGAGACCCGTTCATGAGGCACCCCACATCTCCCGACGGCCGTCTCTTCGACGACCTCAGCCGGGAGGTCGCCCTCGTCTGCGACACGCAGGGCACCCTCACCTGGGTGGACGCACGCGCGCACTCCCTCCTCGCGGCGAAGCCGGGCCAGAGCCTGCGCAGCCTCGCCGCGAGGGGCGCCGAGGAGAAGGTGGACAAGCTCCTGTCGCAGGCCCGCGACGAACGGGTGGAAGGCTGGGAGCTCATCCTCTGCCGCGAGGACACGCCCACCACCTTCGCCTTCCGCGCCCGCCCCGACGGCGAAGGCGGTGTGCTGATGGTGGGCAGCCTGGTGCCGCAGGACTACGGCAACGCCCTGGACGAGGTGAACAGCGCCCTCAGCGAGGTGTCCACCCTCCACCGCGAGACGGAGCGCCAGCAGCGCGAGCTGAAGCGCCGCGCGGACGAGCTGGCCCGCCTCAACCGCGAGCTGGAGGAGTCCAACCGCGGCGTGCGCAGCCTCCACGTCGCCCTGGACGAGAAGGCGGAGAGCCTGCAGCTCGTCGCCGAAATCAAGAGCCGGGTGGTGGCCAACGTCAGCCACGAGTTCCGCACCCCGCTGCACTCCATCCTCGGCCTCTCGAAAGTCCTGCTCAACCCCATCAACGGCTCACTCAGCGGCGAGCAGGAGAAGCAGGTCCAGTTCATCCGCAACTCCGCGGAGGCCCTCTTCGAGCTGGTGAATGATTTGCTGGACCTCTCCAAGATGGAGGCCGGCAAGACGGCGCTGCGCCACAGCCGCTTCGTGGTGAGTGATTTGCTCAGCGCGCTGCGCGGCATGATGAAGCCGCTCTTGCCGCCGGGCTCGCCGGTGGAGCTGCACCTGGTGGAGCCGGAGGTGGCGCTGGAGCTGGAGACGGACGAGTCCCGCTTGAGTCAGGTGCTGCGCAACCTGGTCTCCAACGCGCTGAAGTTCACCGAGGCCGGCCACGTGACTCTCTCGGTGGCGCCGGGCCCGCGCGACACCGTCATCTTCAGCGTGCAGGACTCGGGCATCGGCATCGCCCCGGAGAACCACGAGCGCATCTTCGAGGAGTTCTCCCAGGTGGACAGCCCGCTGCAGCGCAAGGTGAAGGGCACCGGCCTGGGCCTGCCGCTGGCGCGCAAGCTGACGGAAGTGCTGGGCGGCAGCCTCGCCGTGAAGAGCGCCCTGGGCCAGGGCGCCACCTTCACCGTCACCATCCCCCGCGTCCACACCGAGGTGGCGGAGATGACGGGCCTGGCCCAGCGCAGCGAGCAGCTGGACCCCAGCCGCGCCCCGGTGCTGGTGCTGGAGGACGACCGGCAGACGCTCTTCCTCTACGAGAAGTACCTCGCGCGCTCCGGCTTCCAGGTGCTGCCGGTGCGCAGCACGGACGAAGCCCGGCGCGTCATGGAGCGGGTGCGCCCCGCCGCCATGGTGCTGGACGTCATGCTGGAGGGGGAGACGAGCTGGAACTTCCTCGCGGACATGAAGAACAACGAGGCCACGCGGGACATCCCCGTCCTCGTCGTCACGGTGACGGACCGCGAGCAGAAGGCCCGAGCTCTGGGCGCCGACGAGTTCTGGCTCAAGCCGGTGGACGAAGTCCGGCTGCAGAAGAAGCTGCAGACGATGGCCCGCAGCGGGCCGGTGGAGCGGCTGCTCCTCATCGACGACGACGACGTCCACCGCTACCTGCTCAAGCAGCTGCTCAAGGATTTGCCCTACGTGCTGCTGGAGGCGTCCGGCGGCAAGGAGGGCGTGCGGCTGGCGCGCGAGCAGGCCCCGCACCTCATCTTCCTGGACTTCGTCCTCCCGGACATCACCGCCTTCGACGTGCTGGACGAGCTGAAGGCGGACCCCCGCACGCGCGAGATTCCCGTCATCCTCCACACCTCGCACGAGCTGCAGGAGAACGAGCGCACGCGCCTGGCCAAGGAGACGACCGCCATCCTCTCCAAGCACACGCTGAGCCGCGAGGTGGCCATCAACCGCATCCGCGACGCCCTGACCAAGGCGGGCCTCGGCTCTCACGCCCTGCAGGAGGGTAGCCGCCGTGGTTGACCCCAAGCTGGCCACCGTCCTCAACGTCAACGACGATGACGCCAACCGCTACCTCGTCAACCGCATCCTGGAGATGTCGGGCTTCAAAGTGCTGGAGGCCGCCACCGGCATGGCGGCGCTCCTCATGGCGGAGCAGCACCGCCCGGACGTCATCGTCCTGGACGTGAAGCTGCCGGACATCAGCGGCTATGAAGTCTGCGCGCGGCTGCGCGCCAACCCCGGCACCGCCGCCATGGCCGTGCTGCACACCTCCGCCACCTTCGTCAGCTCCGACAAGAAGGTGCGCGCCCTGGATGGCGGCGCGGACGCGTACCTCACCCAGCCCTTCGAGGCCTCGGAGCTCATCGCCACGGTGAAGTCGCTCTTGCGCCTGCGCCACGCGGAGCAGGTCGCGCGCCTGCGCGCCGAGGAGCTGGCGGAGATGGACCGCCGCAAGGACGAGTTCCTCGCCATGCTCGCGCACGAATTGCGCAACCCGCTGGCCGCCATCATGACGGCCATTGGCATCCTGGAGCGCAAGCCCGCGGACGACCCCAAGGAGTCGCGCATGCGCGGCATCATCCAGCGCCAGACGCACCACCTGGCGCGGCTGGTGGACGACCTGCTCGACGTGAGCCGGATTACGCGCGACAAGGTGGAGCTGCGCCCCACCCGGGTGGACCTGGTCGCCATCCTCCAGCAGGTGCTCCAGGTGGCGCGTCCCATGGCCGAGTCGCGCGGGCTGGGACTGGACGTGTCGCCGCCCCCGGGCCCGCTGTGGGTGCAGGCGGACGCCACCCGGCTGGAGCAGGTCTTCACCAACCTGCTGGACAACGCCTCCAAGTACACGGACGGCGGCCACATCAGCGTGCGCGTGGAGCGGGAGGGCGTGGACGGCTCGGCGAAGGCGGTGGTGCGGGTGAAGGACACCGGCATCGGCATCCCCGCGGACGTGCTGCCCTACATCTTCGACCTGTTCGCCCAGGCGGACACGTCCCTGGAGCGCTCGCGCGGGGGACTGGGCATCGGCCTGACGCTGGTGCGCAAGCTGGTGCGGATGCACGGCGGCGAGGTGCACGCCTTCAGCGACGGCCCGGGACGGGGCAGCGAGTTCGTGGTGAAGCTGCCACTGCTGCACGAGGTGACCGTGCCCGCCGACAGCGGCAACGGCGCGTACACGCGGCGCGGCGGGCGGCGCATCCTCCTGGTGGAGGACAACTCGGACGCGCGCCAGGCCATGAGGGACTTGCTCGAGCTGTGGGGTCACCAGGTGGCGGTGGCGCCGGACGGCCTGCAAGGGCTGGCGCTGGCGCTGACGCAGTCACCGGAGCTGGCGCTGGTGGACATCGGCCTGCCGGGGATGGACGGGTACCGGGTGGCGGAGGAGCTGCGCTCGCGGGTGGGGCAGACCATCCGCCTGGTGGCGATTACGGGCTACGGCGGTCCGGAGGGTCATGACCGCGCGCTACGCGCGGGGTTCGACCGGCACCTCGTCAAGCCGGTGAAGCCAGACGAGCTGGATCGGCTCATCTCGACGTTGTGAGGGGGGACGGCGGGGAGCTTTGCTTCAGCGCCGCCCCAGCGCGTTGGCGACGAGGCCCAGCAGCTTCACCTTCGAGGGCTCCAGCTGACGCACGGTGCGCAGCAGGCGCCGCACCTCGGGCCGCTCTTGTGGAGAGGGAGGCGGCTCGCTGGCGCGCGAGGCGTTGGAGGCGCCGTGCGAGGCGGACAGGCCCAGCAGCTCGTCCGCGGAGACGTGCAGCTCGTGACACAGCTTCAGCAGCGTCTGCACGCTGGGGAGCATGCCGCCGCGCTCCAGGCGCCCGTAGACCTCGGTGGCCACATCGATGCGCTCGGCCACGTCGGCCTGCGTGAGTTCCAGGCGGGTCCGGGCGGCGCGCGCCGCTGCTCCGATGGTGGTTGCGAGTTTCTTGTCCATGCCTTACCAACCCGAAACGTTCGGCCGCTGGCATAGGACGTATGGAGGCAGACAGACAGAACTTGCCGGGTCAGCCTCAAGTTGTTCACCCGTAGGGTTGCTGCCCACGAGGTGGACTCTCGGGGTTCGGATGGGCGCTTTCGGAGCGGCCTTCCCTCGACGCCACGCCCCTCGGGGGAACGGTTCAGGGGCCCCCCCCGCACGCTGGGAGGCCCCGGAACACGGGTGACCTATAACGTTGGACGGCGACTTTCCTACGGCTCCGGCAAGTCCTGCGACCGGTTCCTCCCCCCAGGGTTGGACGCGCGCGAGCACTCCGGAGGCCCTGAAGCGGGCGGCCAGGCGAGGCCAGCCAGGGAGGCAGGCCCCCGAGCCTGCGCGGTGCGGGCCCGCAGGGGCTACGCTCGTGGGTCGATGTCGCTTGGAAGGCAAAGCCTGCTGGTGAAGCTCTGCGTGGCGATGGGCGTGGTGGCGCTGCCACTGCTGCTCGCCATCCTCGGCTACGTGCTGCCGCAGCTGCGGGCGCAGCTCCACGAGGACCGGGTGCGGGGCCTGCGGCAGGCGGTGGAGACGGCCTACGGCATCCTGCAATCCTACGAGGCGAGGGAGCGCGCCGGGACGCTGACGCGGCAGGAGGCGCAGGCCCAGGCGGCGGCGCTGCTGCAGGGGCTTCGCTACTCGGAGGTGGAGTACTTCTGGGTCAACGACCTGGACACCCGGCTCATCATGCACCCGCACCTGCCGGCGATGCTGGGCAAGGACCTCACCGGCTATCGGGACGTGCGGGGCCGGCCGGTGTTCGTGGACATCGTGAAGCTGGCGCGGACGCGGGGTGAGGGCTCGGTGGCGTACGAGGCCACGCGGCCGGGCTCGCCGGACGCCATTCCCAAGGAGAGCTACGTGAAGCTCTTCCAGCCGTGGGGGTGGGTGCTGGGCACGGGCGTGTACGTGGAGGACATCGACCGGGAGGTGGCCGAGGTGCGCCGGCGCATCCTGGTGGCGGTGGGCGGCGCGCTGGTGCTGGCGCTGCTGGCGGGGGTGTACGTGTCGCGGCGGGTGGTGAAGCCGGTGCGGGCGCTGGCGGACGCGGCGCACCGGGTGTCCCGGGGAGAGCTGGACGTGCGGTTGGAGGTGCCCTCGGCGGACGAGGTGGGCCGGCTGACGGAGGCCTTCAACGGCATGGTGGCGGAGTTGCGCGAGGTGGTGGGGGCGCTGGTGGAGGCGGCGGGGGCCACGGCGACGGACGCGGAGCGCATCCGGGTGTCGGCGGACGCGCTGTCGCTCACCACGCGGGAGCAGTCGGAGTCACTGCAGCGCGCGGCGGAGGCGGTGCAGGGGATGAGCGCGCGGGTGTCGCAGGGCGCGGAGGCGGCGCGCACGGCGGCGGAGACGGCGGCGGACAACGGCGAGGTGGCGCGCGAGGGCGGCACGGCGGTGGGCCACGCGTCGAAGAAGATGGCGGAAATCGTGGAGGTGGTGGAGCGCTCGGCGCAGACGGTGGCGCGGCTGCAGGCATCCGGGCGGGTGACGGGGGACATGCTGCGGCTCATCCAGCAGGTGGCGGACGAGACGCAGATGCTGGCGGTGAACACGGCGATTGAAGCGGCGCGCGCGGGCCAGCACGGCAAGGGCTTCTCGGTGGTGGCGGGCGAGGTGCGCAAGCTGGCGACCCGCACGCGCGACGCCGCGGGGCAGGTGCAGTCACTCTTGAGCCAGAGCGAGACGGACACGGCGGCGGCGGCGGAGTTGATGCGGCAGGGCACGGCGAAGGTGCGCGAGGGCCTGGGCCTGTCCTCCGCGGCGGGAGATGCGCTCTCGCGGCTGGTGGCCGGGGTGCGGGAGATTGAGGCGCACGTGGAGCGGATGGCGGAGGAGAACGCGCGTCAGTCCGCCTCCGGGGAGAGCATCGCCGGGCGCATCCAGCAGCTCTCCGTGCGCTCCACGGAGTCGGTGGCGGGAGTGCAGCAGATTGCCCGCTCCGTGGAGGACCTGCACTCGCGGGCCTCGCGGCTGAAGGAGCTGGCCGCGCGTTTCACGGCGCGGGTGGTTGGGGTCAAACCTCCTCGAACCTGACGCCCGTGGCGCCCAGGCGCGACAGGGCGGTCCGGACCTCATCGGACACGATGAGCGAGATGGTCCACCCCTGGGGACGCAACAGCCGCGTGGCGCCGACCCGGTCAGCGTCGATGCGCATGCCGTAGACGGCACGGTACTGCCCCGTCTTCTCCGGCCGCCCATCTTCCGGCGTCCAGTACCGCACCTCCCTCGACGCTTGGTCATCGATGCACTTCACGACCTGGACGGCGTTCATCTTCCGGACGCAGGGCATGAGTGTTGAGCGGCGTGAATCACCCGCTCACCCGTGGAGTCGAGATGCCTGGAGTACGGGAGCGCGTCAGAGGATTACGCCGGGCAGAGTGAAGACCCCTCACGGCCCTCTTGTATTGCTCGTCCGACAGCCCGACCGACGCAATCGCATGAGCCACTCCGCTCAGGGCGTCGCGGAGGTCGAAGGCGCAGCCTCCTTCGCGGGCGGCTCCGGGGGCACGGGCAGCAGCTTGCGCAGCGCCGTGAGCGCGGCCGGGTGGAAGATGGTGTGGTGGTACTCGTTGGGCATGGGCTCGTAGTGCCACTGCAGCCCCTCGGGCGTGTACGCCTTCAGGGCGGCGACGAAGACGTCCAGGCCCTGCTGCATCTCCGGCATCTCGCCCCCCTCGTTGCCCATGGTCAGGAAGAGCACGCGCGGACCGGCGGGATGCGCCCGCAGGAGCGTGGGCGCATCCTTCGAGAGTAACTGGTTGCTCCACCAGAGGCTCGGGCTCACGGCGATGTAGCCGCTGAAGAGGTCCGGCTGGCGCAGGAAGGTCTCCACGATGAAGAGGCCCGCCAGGGACTCGCCGATGAGGAAGGACTCACCGCTTGTGCGGTAGCGCGCCTCCACCCAGGGCTTCAGCTCGCGGGCGATGAACTCGCGGAAGGCCGCGGAGCCTCCCGTCGTCGGCAGCGCCTTCTTCTCGTCGGGCACCGACGTCGGGTAGGTGAAGTCCCGCCTGCGGTCCGTCTCCTCGATGCCCACGACAATCATGTCCCGAATGGTCTGGCCGAGGCTCCCCAGCTGAGCGAGGCCAGCGATGTGCGGGAAGTCCTCCTGCTCCCCACCGTCCAGGAGGTACAGCACCGGCAGGCGGCCCTGCCCCTTCGTGTAGCCCGGCGGCAGGTACACGTTGATGCGCCGGGTCTCCTTCAGCACGCTCGACTCCAGCGTGTACGAGCGCGCGATGACGATGGGCCGTCCCTCCTCGGCCTCCGCCTTCGCCGTGACTCCCGTGGACTCACGCGTGCCCGCGCACGCCGTCACCAGGCCCAACACCCCTGCCACGATTGCTGCCCGCATCTGCACCTCGCGTGTACTCCGTCAGGATGGCTCCGCTACCCAGGATGCCACGCCGACATCTCCCGAAACACGACCGCAAGGCACTGAAACACGGCCCTTGCTATCCACAAGTCTCCCCAGCGGTGCCTCCGGCACCCGAGCTGACAGAGGTGACGGATGGAGACGGTGACGGCACAGCCCGTGGGTCGCGAGCCGGTGGTGTTCGGACATGCGCTGGAGGCACTGCTGGCGGCGGCGGAGCCGCTGACGCTGGCCAGGCTCGCCGCGCTGGAGCAGTTGGGGCTCTCCGCCGGCCGCTCCCTGCGCGCCGCCTACCCGTACACGGTGTGGCCGGAAGCCATCCGCCTGCTCGCAGGCACCGAGGCCGGGCAGTACGCCCTGGGCCAGCGCTTCGTCGAGTGCGTCCAGCAGTCGAAGCTGGGCGCCGCCCTGCATGACTTCGCGAAGGTGGTGGGCCCGGAGCGGATGCTGCTGCGCATGTCGCGCAACATCCGCTCCACCAACAACGTCCTCGACGCCCTGGTGACGCCGCGCAGCGAGGACGCGGGCTGGGAGCTCCTCGTGCGCCCGCTGGTGGAGTTCACCCACGTCTTGGGCCTGCGCGCGGAGCCGCCCCACTTCATCCGGGGCCTGCTCACCTCCGCCTTCCAGCAGGCCGGCGCGCGCGCGGCGCGGGTGGCAGTCCTCCGTCACGACGCGGCCCGCGCCACCACCACCTTCCACGTCACGCTCTAGCGCGCGCGCTGGGGTGGAGGCTCGTAATAGCGAGGCGGCGGCGCGGAGGGCCGGATCTCCCCCGTGGGCCGCTGCTGCTTCTTGACTGGCTCGAGCGCGGGAAGCGACGCCGACAGCGGACCCACGAAGAGCAGCCCCTGGTAGCCCTCCTCCGTGGGCGACGGGTAGAAGCGCACATAGGGGCTCAGGCCCGGATGGTCGGCCACGCGGGGCTCCGGCTCCGCCCCCACGATGCGGCAGTCGAGTCGGCTCCGGTTGTCCAGGCCACACCCCCACCGCTTGCCCCGGGCGTAGCCCAGCTCGAGGATGCGCAGCGACTGCAGCGACTGGAGGTGGTGGGCCATGGGCGTGAAGTCCCGGTCCCACGGCACGCCGGTGACGGTGCGCACGTGGGCGTTGCCCGCCAGCACCACGAGCACCTCCTCGGGCCGCGCGGCGTGGCGCTTCAGCCAGACGTCCGCGAGCACGGCGTCGCGCTCGCTGGCGCGGACTTCATCCGTGTCATAGGCCACCAGCGACACGCTCATGCCCAGCTCGCGCATGGCGCGCACCCGGTCGATGAGGTCGAACACCGCCCGGCTGCTGCGGCCGTCCTGGTACGGCCGCCGCCAGAAGTGCCCCTCCAGCAGCGCATCCTGGTCCACCGGCGTGCCGGCGCTGGCGAGATACCGGTCGATGTGGGCCTGCTCCTCGTGCGGAATGGACAGGCCCAGCGTCACGGACAGCCCCTCCCCGGCCGCCTGGCACACCACGTCCCCCACCACCATAGGCGCCTCGCGCGAGCCGAGCTGCTCGCCGATGAGCATCACCAGCCCCGGCTTCAGCACCTCCTCCAGGCCCCGCACCTTCCGCAGGCAGCGCAGCTCGTCCTGCCACCGCGTCAGGTAGAACGCCTCGTCGCGCACCGGCGTGGAGGCAGGAAGCGCGTGCGTGTCCCGGCGGATGGCACCCGAGGCGAGGCCGGCCTCCACCCGCGCCGCCACCTCGCCCTCCAGCTCCGGCTCCCTGCGCCGCGAGCCACCGTCCGTCATGCGGAAGATGCGCACCACGGACCGCTCGGGCCCCGTGGAGATGCCAGTCACCAGGAAGCGCTCGCGGCTGATGCCCTCGGGGCCCGTCGTCTCCTTCCACGTGGTGACGAGCTGCCCGGAGTTCCGCGCCTCCTCCAGGGAGAACCCCTTCTCCTCCAGCACCTGGCGCGCGGTGGCCAGCGTCGTTGCCACGGGGACCTGGAGCGCCTGTGCGAAGCGCATCGGCACCACGGCCTCCGTGCGTGCCGCGTGCTGCGCGCACCCGGACAGACTCACAGCGAAGGACAGGCCCAGGACGCAGCGCGAGAAGAGGGACATCAGGGCTCCTTGCAGGAAACGTCCCCTCAACGCCGGAACGCCTCCTGCATATCGCCCCGCCCGCTCACGGTGCCATGGCGACCACCGAGTGGGGCTGGGTCCCCAGCGCCCGGGCCAGCGTGGCGCGCGAGGTGGCCAGGTCGTACGTGGCCTGCACGCGCTGGGCGGCGGCGTTGGTGTACTCCACCTGCGCGTCGCTCAGCTCGATGATGTTGCCCACGCCCGCCTGGTAGCGCCCCTCGGCCAGCCGCAGCCGCTCGCGCGCATTCACCAGGGCCTCCTCCGCCGCGGAGAGCGCCTCGCGCGAGGCCGTCACCGCCAGCCGCGCCTGCTCCACCTCCAGTCGCACCTGCTGCCGAAGCACGTCCTGCTGGGCCTGCGTGTCGCGCAGCAACGCGCGCTGCTCACGCACCTCCGCGCGCGTGCGGCCGCCCTCGAAGAGGGGCCAGCTCAGGGACAACCCGCCGCTCACGTTCCACGTCGCGTCCGCCGGGTCCGTGCCCGTGTCCGTGGCCCCCGCCGTGGCGCCGAGGCTGGGCCAGAAGTCACTCCGCGTCGCGCCCACCTGCGCCTCCTGCGCCCGCACCTGAAGCTCACGCGCCTTCACGTCACCACGCGCCGCCAGGGCCCGCTCCACCAGCACGTCGGTCGCCGAGTCCTCGCCCTCCACGGGGGCCACCACCACGTCAGCCACCGCGTAGTCGGTAGAACCCTCCACGCCCATCGCCTGGTTGAGCTGTGCCTTCGCGGTGCCCTCCGCGTTGCGCGCCTGGATGAAGCGCACCTGCGCGTTCGCCCGCGCCGTGCGCTGCTGGAGCAGGTCGATTTCCGGCCGGTTCCCCACCTCCACCGCGGCCTTCACCTGCTTCAGGCGCTTCTCCTCGCTCTCCAGCGTCTCGCGCGCCACGTCCAGCAGCGCCCGCTGTGTCAGCGCGTCGAAGTACGAGGCGCGCACGTCGAGCAGCACATCCTCCAGCGTCTGGGCCTGCGTCGCCTCCTGCGCCTCCGCGGAGCGGCGCGATGCCGTGAGCCGTCCGGACGTACGGCCGAAGTCGTAGAGGAGCTGGTTGGCGGTGAGGCCCGCGCTGAAGCGCCGCGCCGTGCCGCCGCTCACCACTCCGCCGGACGACGTGCCCACGCGGTTCGTCCCCACGTCGTAGCTCGCATTCCCGCTCACCTGCGGCAGGAACCCCGAGCGCGCCTGGTCCACCCTCGCCCGCGCCGCGTCCGTGCCTGCCCGCGCCGAGCGCAACTGCGGCTGCTGCTCGCGCGCGGTGACTTCCGCCTGCTCCAGCGTGAGCACCCGCGAGGGCTCCGCCGCCAGCGCGCCCGAGCACCACCCCAGCACCACCACCATGGCCAACGTCCGCATCACTCGTACCTCAGTGCATCGATGGGGTCCAACAGACTGGCCTTGCGCGCCGGGTACAGGCCGAAGCCCACGCCCACCAGCGCGCTGAAGCCCAGCGCGAGAACGACGACGTCCGGGCGAACCAGCATGGGCCACTGGAACTGCGCGGCCAGCACCTTCGCCACACCCACGCCCGCCGCCGCGCCCAGCAGTCCGCCGAGCATGGACAGCGTGAGCGCCTCCACCAGGAACTGCGCCAGGATGTCCCGAGGGCGCGCGCCCAGCGCCACGCGCACGCCAATCTCGCGCGTCCGCTCGGTGACGCTCACCAGCATGATGTTCATGATGCCGATGCCGCCCACCACCAGCGACACCGCGGCGATGGAGGCCAACAGCAGGCTCAGCGTCTGGGTGCTCTGCTGCTGACCGTTGGCCAGCTCCGCCAGGCTGCGCACGTCGAAGTCGTTCGCCTCGCCCTCGGCCAGCCGGTGCCGCTCGCGCAGCAACTGCGTCACCTCGCTCTGGGCCTGCTCCGTCTGCGAGGACGACACCGCCTGCACGAAGACGACGCCGCTGATGTACGCCCCCAGGCTCTGCGCCTGCACCGAGCGCAGGAAGCTGGTGGAGGGAATGAACGCGGTGTTGTCGTAGTCCTGCCCATTGGGGGACTGGCCCTTGCGCGCCGTCACGCCCACCACGGTGAAGGGCGTCTTGTTGATGCGCACCACCTGGCCCACGGGGTTGGCGCCCGCGCCGTACAGGTTGTCCACCACCGTCTGCCCCAGGACGACGACCTTCGCGCCCGCCTCGTTGTCGGGCTCGGTGAAGGCCGCGCCCTTCGCCAGGGTCCAGCTGCGCACGTCGAAGAAGTCCGGCGTGGTGCCCACCACGGTGGTGGTCCAGTTCTGGTCGTCGGAGAAGACCTGCGTGTTGGAGCGCAGCTCCGGCGCCGCCGCGCGCACGGCGGGCAGCTCGGTGCGGATGGCCGCCAGGTCGTCCCACGTCAGCGTGGGCTGGCTGCCGAAGCCGCCGCGCGCGCCGCCCGCGTTGGACGAGCCGGGCAGGATGATGAGCAGGTTGGTCCCCATGGAGTCGAAGACCTTCTGCACGCTGGCGCGCGCGCCGTCGCCAATGGCCACCATGGCGATGACCGCGCCCACGCCGATGATGATGCCCAGCGCGGTGAGCACCGAGCGCGTCTTGCTGCGCAGCAGCGCCCGTGCCGCCAGCCGCAGCGTTTCGAGGAGGTTCATGACGCCGCCTCCTCTTCCTCGGGCAGGAGCACCGCGGCCTGCGGCACCTGCCTGCGGTCCGCGACGATGCGGCCGTCACGCACCACCACCACGCGGCCGGCATACGCGGCGATGTCCGGCTCGTGCGTCACCACCACGAGCGTGAGCCCCTCGCGCTGGAGCTCCTGGAAGAGCGACATCACCTCCACGCTGGTGCGCGAGTCCAGGTTGCCGGTGGGCTCGTCCGCGAGGATGAGGCGCGGCCGGCCCACCAGCGCGCGGGCGATGGCCACGCGCTGCTGCTGTCCGCCGGAGAGCTGCTTCGGGTGGTGCTCCAATCGCTCGCCCAGGCCTACCCGCTCCAACGCGGCGCGAGCCCGCAGCTGGCGCTCGCGCGTGGGCACGCCCGCGTACAGGAGTGGCAACTCCACGTTCTCCAGCGCGGTGGTGCGCGCGAGCAGGTTGAAGCTCTGGAAGACGAAGCCCAGCGTTCGGTTGCGCACGCGCGCCAGTCCGTCCCTGTCCAACCGCGCCACGTTGCGCCCGTCGAGCAGGTACTCACCCGCCGTGGGCTTGTCGAGGCACCCGAGGATGTTCATCAGCGTGGACTTGCCGGAGCCGCTCGTCCCCATGATGGCGACCAGCTCGCCCGGCTGGACGGAGAGGTCCACGCCTCGCAGCGCGCGCACCTCCACGTCTCCCGTCCGATACACCTTGCTCACCCCGCGCAGCTCCACGAGCGGCGGGGCTTCACGTACGACGTCCATCGCCCTGTTCTCCTCGCCGCCCTGGAAGGCCCGGCCGATGTCGCGCGACTCCCCGCGCGGCGGTGCCTCTCGTCCTTCGTGCATGTCCCCGTCCTCCTCGCCGCCCTAGAAGAGCCCGCCGCGTCCCGGCGGCCGCATGCCACCGGGCCGAGCGCCCGCCGCCACACCCGCCGGCGCCGCCGCTGCCGTGCTCGCGGTGGCGGCCTGTCCCGTGACGACGGTGTCGCCCGCGTGCAAATCCCCCTGCACCAGCTCCGTGTAGCTGCCGTCCGTCAGGCCCGTCCGAACACGCGCGCGCACCGGCCCCAGCGCTCCCTGGCGCAGCACGTACAGCACGCGGCTTCCGTCCTCCGCGCGCTCCGGGGCCGCGGCCTCCTCGGTGGCCCCTTCGGGAGCCGCGGGCCGGAAGCGCAGCGCCGCGTTGGGCACGGCGAGCACGCCGTCCTTCTGCGCGGTGACGATGGTGACGTTGGCCGTCATGCCCGGCTTGAGCTTCAGGTCCGGGTTCGCCACGTCGATGACGGCGTCATACGTGACGACGTTCTGCGTCGTCGTCGCCGCGTTGCGAATCTGCCGGATGGTGCCGGTGAAGCGCTCCCCCGGCCACGCGTCCACGCTGAAGGTGGCCGTCATCCCCGGCTGGAGCCGGCCCACGTCGGCCTCGGCCACGCTGGTGTTCACCTGCATCTTCCGCAGGTCCTCGGCGATGGTGAACAGCTTCGGCGCCTGGAGCGACGCGGCCACCGTCTGCCCCACGTCCACATCGCGCGAGATGACGATGCCGTCGGTGGGCGAGACGATGGTGGCCTGCTTCAGGTTCACCTCCGCCTCGGACAGCGCGGCCTGGGCCTGCGCGAGCTGCCCCTCCATCGCGGCCACCTCGGCGCGCGCGGTGTCGGCCGTGGCCTCCGCAGTCTCCAGGTCGGCCTGCGAGATGAACTGCTGCTGGCGCAGCGTGCGCGCCCGCTCCGCCTGCTTGCGCGAGTTCTCCGCCATCACGCGGGCCTTGGTGACATTGGCGCGCGCCGCCAGCTGGTTCGCCTTCGCCCGGTCCACGGCCGCCTGGACGAGCTGCGGATCCAACCGCGCGATGACCTGGCCCTTCTTCACCTCGGAGTTGAAGTCGACCAGCAGCTCCTGGATGCGGCCGGACACCTGGCTGCCGACCTCCACCGTCACCAGCGCGGAGAGGGTGCCGGTGGCCGTCACCTTCGTGGTGATGCGCCGGGGGTCCACCTTCGCCGTCTGGAACGCCGCCGCGGGGTCCACCGGGCGGCTCCGAGCGCGCCACAGGCCCACCGCGCCCAGCACCGCCACCGCCAGCAGCGCCCAGCCCCACCACCGCACCCGGCGCTTGATGTCTTCCACTTCGGGAACCGCGGGAGCGGGAACTTCGAGACTCCGCGGCGCTTCGCTCAGAACCTTCATGCCCCCAGATGTACGGGGCTCTTCATTTCATTGAATGACGACCGGATTACCGCCCGTGTCACCTGGCCGAGGAGGCGGACTCCGCCTGCCCGCCCGGCTGCACCTCGGGCGCGGCGGCCGGCAGGGTGATGCGCGCGGTGGTGCCCTCACCCGGGCGGCTCTCCAGCGCCAGCGTCCCGCCGTGCGCGTCCACGATGCGCCGGGCCAGGGTGAGCCCCAGCCCCACGCCGCCCGTCCTGCGGGCGCGGCTGCGGTCGGTGCGGAAGAACGGCGTGCCCACGCGCGGCAGGTCCGCCGCGTCGATGCCGATGCCCTGGTCCACCACCTCGAACTGGAGCCCCTGTCCGGTGGACCGCGCGCGCAGGCGCACGGTGGTGCGCGGCTCGGAGTACTTCCCCGCGTTGTCGAGCAGGTTGTCCAGCACGCGCCGCAACATCACCGGGTCCGCCTCCAGCTCGGGCAGGGACGCGTCCACGCTCACCTCCAGCGTGTGCGTGGGACGGACGGTGCGGAAGCGGCCCGCGGCCTTGTCCACCAGGGTGTGCGCGTCCACGCGCTCCAGACGCAGAGGGGGTGTGCCGCCGCTGGAGCCCCCGTTGGCAAGGTCCAGCTTCGCGGCGGTGAGCACGTCCTCCACCAGTCGCTCCAGCTCGGACAGGTCCTCGGTGATGTCGGTGAGCAGCTCGCGCGCGGTGGCGGCGTCACCCTCGGCGGCGATGTCCAGCGCCACGCGGATGCGCGACAGCGGCGTGCGCAGCTCGTGGGACACGTTGGCCAGCAGCTCCTTCTGCGAGCGCAGCAGGTGGGTGATGCGGCCGGCCATCTCGTCGAAGGCCTCGGCCACCTCGCCCAGTTCGTCGCGGCGGCGGAAGCCGGTGCGCGTGTCCAGCTTCCCCGCGCCGAACTCCCGCGCCACCTGCGCCAGCCGCTGCAGCGGCCCCGCCAGCGTGCGCGCGAAGACCAGCGACGTAATCGCCGTGCACACCAGCACCGCGGCCACGATGAACGTCGTGTTCTCCGAGGGCGGCGTGGGAGGGCGCATGAGGATGGAGACGTATGCCTGCACCGGCCCGCGCTCGGGGATGGGCAACGTGAGCACGGGAAGGGGCGCCTGCGGGCCTGGAGGCGGCACACCGGGAAGTGGCAGCCCCCCGGGTCCTCCCCGTCCTCCTGGCCCACCCCGTCCCGGCCCCCCCGGTTGCCCGGCGGTGCCTCCCGGCTTGGAGAGCGCCTCGAGCTCGGCGGCGCTCAGCGGCGGCAGGGGCGTGGACGCGTTGCTGGCGATGAGCCGCCCGGATGCGTCCCGCACCGTCACCTGCGCATCGAGCATCCGCGCGGCGCGGTCCAACGAGGCCTGGAGTGCCGCCGGGTCCTTCCGCAGCTCCCCCCACTCGCGCACGTTGTACTGGATGTGCCGGTTGAAGCCGTGCCGGAAAGGCTTCTCGACGATGAGCGAGCGCGCGAGGAACAACACGACGCTGACGAGCACGAGCTGCGCCAGGCCCACCAGGTAGATGCGCAGCAGCAGCCGGCCGGGACGCCGGAAGGAGAACCCGCGCTTCGGAGCGCTCAAGTCTCGTCCCCGGTGGCGAGCATGTAGCCCGCACCGCGCACCGTCTTGAGCAGCACGGGGTTGCGCGGGTCTTCCTCCAGCTTCTGCCTCAGCCGGAAGATGTGCACGTCCACCGAGCGGTCGAACACCTCGTCCGCGCTGCCCTTCACCAAATCCAGCAACTGCTCGCGGCTGAGCACGCGGCCGGCGCGCTCGGCGAGCACGCGCAGCAGGCCGAACTCGTAGGTGGTGAGGTGCAGCACCTTGCCGTCCAGCGTGGCCTTGAGGCTGCGCGGGTCCAGCGTCAGGCGTCCCACGTGGACGGGCTGGGTGGCGGGGCCGGCCTTGCCGCGCGCGCGCCGCACCTGGGCGCGGATGCGGGCCAGCAGCTCCCGCGACGAGTAGGGCTTGGGGAGGTAGTCGTCCGCGCCCGTCTCCAGGCCGAGCACCCGGTCAGCTTCCTCGCCGCGCGCGGTGAGCATGATGATGGGAACGTCGCTGCGGCCGCGCAGCTCGCGGCACACCTCCAGGCCGTCGCGGCCGGGGAGCATCAGGTCCAGGAGGACGACGTCGAAGGTGTGGCGGCTGGCCTCCGTGAGGGCTTCGGTGCCGGAGTACGCCACGGTGACGACGACGCCGTGCTCCTGGAGGTAGCGACTGGTGAGCCGGGCGAGTCGCTCGTCATCCTCGACGAGGAGGACCTGGACGGTGCCTTCTTCCGGGGCCGGGGGCATGGGCTGCTCCATGAACTGTGTCTCCCGCATCTCGAGCTCCCGGCAAAGGTAACAACGAAAAGGTGTGGTCCGGAGGCCTTGGAGGGGTCTGGTCTCGTCTTGAAGGGCGAGTCGAAAGACTTTACCGCCGGGCCACGACCGTAAGCTGTCACCTGCCCATGTCCGTAACACTTCGAGGCGATGACGAATTGTTACGGCGCCCTCCGGAGCCTCCGTCACATGCCGTAACGGACGGTTCATCTTCAGGACATGGGGCGGCTGCAGATTGCACCGTGGAAGGGCCCGAGGACCTGCCGAGCAGGCAAAGGACGGCAGGGCTGCCCGGACCCATGTGCAACGGAGGAAGCCCATGTCGTTCCTGAAGAAGCTGCCCGTGGTGATGATGTTGGCCTTCCCGGTGCTGGCGTGCGCGCAGGATGCCCAGGCGCAGCGCGGCTCCGGAAGCGGAGAGCGTGGCTCCGGAGGTGGGGAGATGATGCGCCGGCGCCCCCCGTCTTCGCTGGAGCTGCTGCTGGAGAACCGGGAGACGCTCGCCCTCACGCCGGAGCAGGTGGGCACGGTGAGCGGGCTGCAGACGGCGCTGGAAGAGAAGAACGCGCCGCTCATCGAGAAGCTGGAGGCGCTGAGGCCGCCGCACCCGCCCCGGGGCGATGGCAGCCGCGCGAATGGCGGCCCTCCGGCGGGCCCGCCGCCGGACGAGGCGACGATGCAGGCGCTGAGGCAACAGGTGGAGCCCCTCTTCCAGGAGGTGCGCGCCAATGACGACGCCGCGTACGCACAGGCGGAAGCGGTGCTGAGCGACACGCAGAAGACGCGGGCGCGCGAGCTCATCACGCAGGCGCGCGAGCAGGAGCGCAGCCGGCACGAGGGGATGCGCCAGCGGATGCGGGGCGAGCAGTGAGCCCGTGGCTCTGGCTGTGGTTCCTCGCGCTCCCACCGGAGGCAGCGAGGCAGACCCGGCGCACGGTGGACCCCACGCCACCGCGCGCGCGGAGCCGGGAGCGTGCCACTCCCGCGCGGGCACGGCCCATGGTGGCGAGGGATGCGAAGGCGAAGAGCAGCCGCTGAGCGGTGCGAGCCCGGGCACGGCCTTCGTGGCCATGCCCGGGCGCTCCGGTGTCACATGAGCTTGTGCCCACCATCGACGTGCAGCACCTCGCCGGTGATGAAGCCGTTCCCCATCAGGAAGAGGACCGCGCTGGAGGTATCCGCGGTGGTGCCGATGCGCCCGACGGGGAGCCGGCGTGCGTGCTGCTCGAAGCGCTGCTGCTTGGCGGCCCCCGCCACGACATCCCACGTCGGCGTGTCAATCCAGCCGGGGGAGAGGACGTTGACCCGCACCGGCGCCAGCTCCAGCGCCAGCGCTCGCACGAGCGCCACCAGCGCCCCATTCACCGCGGCGATGACGGACCCGCCAGGCCCCGGCCGCTCCGCGGCGATGCCGCCCGTGACGGTGAACGAGCCCTGGGGCGCGAAGTTCGCATGCTTCGCGACGTGGAGCGCCGCCACGAGCTTGGAGTCGATGGTGCGGCGTGCCTGCGCCAGGTCCAGCTGGCGGATGGGCTGGTAGTACGGATGCACCGAGGTGAGGAGCACGTGGTGCGCGGGAGGGCGAGACTGGAAGAGCTCGCGCACCTGGGCCTCGTCGGTGACGTCGGCGGTGAAGGTGCGCACGCGCTGCCCGCCTCCGAGCCGGGAAGCGGCGGCGTCGAGCTTGTCGGGCGCCCGGCCCACGAGCGTCAGCGAGGCCCCGGCCTCCAGGCACGCGCTGGCCACTCCGAGTCCGATGCCCGACGACCCACCGATGATGACGACATGCTGGTCTTGAAGGTTCATGCCCCAGAAGTAGCGGCAGGGAGGCCTCGCTGACCATGGGATGCCGTGGCAGGCTCCATCCCATGGATGGAACGATGCCCCTGGAAGACCTGCGGCTCTTCGCGGCGGTGGCCCGGCACCTGAGCTTCGTGGAGGCGGCTCGGCGGCTCGGCGTCCCGACCAGCACGCTGAGCCGCAGGGTGGCGCACCTGGAGGAGACCCTGGGCGCCCGCCTGCTCCAGCGCAACTCGAGACGGGTGGGCCTCACCGACGAGGGCGAGCGGCTATTGGAGCGCGCCGGGCCGCTGCTGGACGAGCTGGCCTCGGTGCTGGACCGGACGGTGGACCGCGAGGAGGAACCGGCGGGGCGGCTCCGTGTGACGGCGCCCGTGCTGACGGGGAGCCAGCGCATCGCCCCCGCGCTGTTCGCCTTCGCCGCGAAGCATCCGCGCATCACCGTGGAGCTGACCCTCACCAACGCGGTGGTGCCCCTGGTGGAGGAGGGCTACGACCTGGCCTTCCGGATGGCTCCCATCCTGGACGCGGAGCTGGTGGCGCGGCGCATCGCGTCCGTGCCCTTCGCCGTCGCCGCGTCGCCGCGCTTCGTGCGCGAGGTGCTCCAGGGCCGCACCCGGCTGGACCGGGACACGCTCGCCACCGTGCCCGCGGTGGTCAGCCGGCCCGGAGGCACGTGGCAGCTCCGCCGGAAGGACGGCTCGCTCGATGAGCTGCGGCCCAACGAGCGGCACACCGTGAATGACCCGAGGGTGGCGATTGCCGCCGCCGTGGAGGGCCTGGGCGTGGTCTGCGCACCGCTGGACGCGTTCACCCAGCAGGGCGACAAGCTCGTGCGACTCACGGTGGTGGGGCGCACCGTGGAGCCGCGCGAGCTGTTCGCCGTGTATCCGTCACGAAGGCTGCTTCCCCGGCGCGTGCGCCTCGCGCTCGACTGGGTGAGGGAGCACTGCTGACCGTCGTCTCACGGCTCATCATCCAGCGCGTCCAGATGCGTCTGGGTGATTCTCCGGTAATGCGGCACGACTTCGACAGCCAGCACCTCGCGAAGCAGCTTGCGAGCGCCCTCCACGTCACCAGCGCTTTGGAGCCGGTCTACCCCGGCCAGGGTGCGCGACAAACGGCGCGAACCGTCACGGATTCGCCGAGCAATCTCATCGAGCAGCGCCGCGGCGCTCGCCTCTTGCTGGAGCGCCTGCTCGGCCGCGTCTGGCGGAATGGCGACCTGAGGGGCGGTGCGCCGCAGGATTGCGCGCACCTCGTCAGTCAGCGAGAACGTTTCTCCCTCGGAGACACGGCGCGCGAGGTCTCTGACGTCGTTCCAGTTCAACGCTTCCGACATCCGTGCCTCCTAACGCGCATGGCAGAGGTCGAACGGCCATTGGCGCTGCCCCTCGCAGTTCCGCAAGCAGGCATAGCAGTCCCCCACCCATCTGGGCTTTTCCTGGGTCTTGCATCGAACGTAGGTGTCGATGCAGTGCTGTCGCCAACCCTCGTCGGAATCGTCATCTGCTTCGGTGGTGGCTGTGGTCGCTGCCGCTGCGGCCAGGATGACCACGGCTTCCGCTGCGGACATGCCGCATGCCTCGGGGTTGCCGGGGTTGCGCTGCAAGCAGCATGTCTCCGAGTCCATGCAGGTGGACTGCGCGTAGGAGTCGCGGTGATTCGAGGTGGAGTGCGCGGAACTGGAGCAGCCCTGCGCCATGAAGAGGGCAGCCAGCACGCCCCCGACAGCGAAACTCCTCCTTGTCACATTGCTCACGGCGCCCCATGCGAGGCGCTGAGCGCGCGCCGGTCCACCTTGCCGGGCGACGTGCGCGGCAGGGCGTCGATGAAGCGCACGGACTTCGGAGTCTTGTACCGGGCGAGCCGCCCCTCGCAGAACGCGATGAGCGCCTCCGCCGTGGGCTTCGTGCCGGGACGGGCGACGACGAGCGCGCGCGGCGTCTCCCCCCACTTCGCATCGGGCACGCCGATGACGGCGACCTCGGCCACGTCGGGATGGCCCGCGAGCACGCTCTCCACCTCGGAGGGATAGATGTTCTCTCCGCCGGAGATGATGAGGTCCTTGCTGCGGCCGACGATGCGGAAGCACCCGTCCGCGTCACGGCTCGCGAGGTCTCCGGTGTGCAGCCAGCCTCCGGCGAAGGTGCGAGCGGTGTCCTCGGGCCGGCGCCAGTAGCCCGCGCACAGGTGGGGCCCGCGCAGGAGCAACTCGCCCACGTCGCCGGGCTGCTGCTCACCGTCGATGCGGGCCTCGACGTGGAACAGGGGCACTCCGACGGCGCCCGGCTTGCGGCGCACCTCGCTCGGGGGCAGCCAGAAGTTGTTGGGGCCCGCCTCGGTGAGCCCGTAGCCCGTCTTGAAGTCCACGCCCCGGGCAAAGAAGCGCTCGAACACCGGGCCCGGGCACGGTGCGCCACCGCTGATGAGCAGCTTGAGGCGCGTCAGGTCCACCGACTCGAAGCGCGGGTGGCGCTGCATCTCGATGAACATGGTGGGCACGCCGAAGACGAGGTTCACCACGCCCCGGTGCACCAGGTCGAACACGCCCTCCACGTCGAAGCTACGGCACACCACCGAAGCGCCGCCCACGTAGACCAGCGGCGTCGTGAAGACACTGAGCCCGCCGGCATGGAACAGCGGCGCGTTGAGCAGCGCCACGTCACTGGAAGTCAGCCCCCAGCTCACCACGGTGTTCGCCGCGTTGGCGGTGATGGAGCCGTGCGTGAGGACGGCTGCCTTGGGCACGCCGGTGCTGCCGCCCGTGTAGCAGAGCACCCACGGCGCATCGGCCTCCAGCTCCAGTGAAGGAAGTGGCGTGGACGGGGCCGCGTCGCGCTCGGAGAAAGCTCGCTCGCCGGGGCCGGGGGACTCCAGGCACAGCCAGTGCCGCACGAAGTTCGCACGGGCGCGGACGCTGTCCACCTGGGCGCGGAACTCGGTGCCGAAGACGAGGACGGAGGGCTCGGCGTCCGCGAGGAGCGCGCCCAACTCCGCGGGACTCAGGCGCCAGTTGAGCGGCTGGAGGATGGCGCCCAGCTTGGCGCAGGCGAAGACGAGGTCGAGGAACTCGACGCAGTTGTACGCGAGCACCGCGACGCGGTCGCCCCGCTGCACGCCGAGCGTATGGTGCAGGAAGGCGGCGGTGCGCGACGCGGCGGCGTCCCATTCGCGAAAGGAGATGCGACGCTCGCCGTGGTTGGCGTCGATGAGGGCGGTGCGGTCGGGGTCGAGCGCGGCGCGCCGGGCCAGCCAGTCATGGACGATGGGCATGGCCCCGCACGCTAGCCGACCCGGAGGGCCGTGTGCCCGGCCGATGCACACCGAAGCCGGGCACACCCGCTCCCGAGGTGCCGGCTACGGCTCCGGGAAGATGAGCAGGCCGCGCGACGTGTCGACGACATAGACGTAGCCGTCACCGGGCACGCGCATGCCGATGGCGCCGTCATGGAAGAGGTTGCCCCGAGCCCGGTCGGTCTCCCGCCAGGTCTGGTAGTACGCCACCTCCTTCGGGTGCTTGGGCTTGGACACGTCCAGCACGCGCACGCCGTGCTGGTAGTGCGACAGGTAGAGCCGGTCGCCCTTCAGCTCCATGTTGTGGATGGAGACACCCGGGGTGAGGCGGTACTCGCCGATGCGCTCCACGTTCGCCGGGTCGGTGATGTCGAGCACGCGAAGGTGGGCGCCCCAGTCCTCGCCGCCCTCGAAGGCGATGACGCGGCCGTCGAAGACGCCCACGCGGTTGGTGTGGCTGGTGGCGCGCGGGTACGTGTACTGGCCGAGCTTCACCACGTTGAGCGGGTCGCTCACGTCGAGGATGAGCAGGCCGGCGCGCCAGTGGTTGACGTACAGCCGATTGCCCTGCGCGGTGGCGTCGTGGGGGAAGGTGGCGACGGTGGGGTCGACGCTCGGGTCCTGGTGGCGGTTGAGGAGCACGGGCTGCTTCGCGTCCGTCACGTCGAAGATTAGCGTCTGCGGCGTGGGCGCGGCGGACATGGAGTAGAGCCGGTTGCCGTCGACGTAGAGGGTGTGCGCGTTGAGGTAGCCGTTGCCGGGCAGCGCGCGGAGGAACACGGGGGCCGCGGGGTTGGAGATGTCGAAGACGAGGACGCCGCGCACGCCGCTGGCGACATAGAGCGCATCGTCCTTGGCCCACACGCCGTTCCAGTAGCTGTCGCCCGGGAAGAAGATGGACTTCACGAGCCGGGGCGCGGCGCGGTCTGCCAGGTCGTACACGTAGAGTCCGCCGGGGCCGAAGAGCGGGTCCTCGAGCGCGACGACGTACGCGTGGCCATGGGTGACGAAGACGTCCGCGGCGATGCCGCGCGGCACGATGCCCTCGCCGACGAGCGACAGGCCGCCGGAGGACTCGCCTTCACCGGGGCGCCGGGAGACCTTCTCCGCCTCGAAGGTGGCCTTGTACGTGGCGACACCTCCGAGACAGCTCACGTAGCAGCCCGTCACGCGCTTCGGCCTGCGCGCCTTGCAGCCCACGAAGGACGAGCGGTACTTGCGGCCATCCCGGAGCGTCCCCGAGTTGGAGAGGAAGAACGACCCCGCGCCCACGCGGGCCTCGCCCACGGCGTAGCCGTCCCAGAAGACCCGGCCATCGGCCTCGAAGCGGAGGGCGGAGATGGCCTGGTCGTTGTCGTTCTCCAGGATGCCGTCACCGACGACGTGGAGCGTGAAGGGACCCTGGGCGTCCAGGTCATCCAGGCTCTCGGTGTCACAGCGGGACAGGTCGAAGGCCTCGGGGGTGCCACACTCGGCGGTGGAGCTGCCGTCGGTGATGGGCTGGCACGCGGCCAGCCGCTCTGGAGTCCAGTCTCCCTCGTCCTGCTTCTTGAGCTCCTGCGCGGGGGAGGGGGTCGGCGCGGCCTCCTCCATCGGCTCGGAGGCACAGCCCAACAGCGACGCCGTTACAGCCAGGAATGGCGCCATGGCGCCACGGAACCACGTCTTCATGCGGTCCTCCTCGACTTCGTCTGGAATGCCCGTCGCCGTGAGATGAAGGCGGCAACAGGCTGGCGGCCCCTGAAGGGAAACCCGAACGCGCGGGCGGCCCCGGCATATCGACGTGCCTCCGTTTCGTTGCGCGATGGTGGACCTCGGCGTGGAATGCCGGGCACGGACGGAAGCGACGACGCGAAGCGACATCAGGGGGCCAGCACATGTGGGATTCAGCACGGAGCGTCTGCATCGGAATGACGGGAGCGCTGCTCACGGTGTCCCTGGTCTGGGGTTCGACCGCGGACGCGGCTCCCCGGAAGGCCGGGCGTGAGGAAGCACAGCGGGTCCGAAAGGCCTCCGCCTCGCTGGAGCGGGAGCTGCTCCGCGCGGTGACGGAGTCCGGCTTCGACGAGGTGCTGGACTTCAAGCGCAACGGGGAGCGCATCGCGCACACGCCGAACGTGGACGTGGCGGTCATCGAGCTGGACGCGGAGGGCCGGCCCGTCGCTGCGGCCAACGTACTGCTGTCGCGTGACTACCCGAAGGGAGTGGGGGTGCCCATCGACCCGAAGACATGGGGCACGACGGCGGTGCGGTACACGCGGTGGGATTTGGAGCGGTGGGACGGACAGAAGGGCTGGGCCGACGCCACGGCGGAGGAGGACGTGGTGCCGGGGCGCGAGAAGGCGCGCCTGCGCTTCATGGCGCCCTACCCCGCCTCGCTGTTCAAGCTGATGATTGCGTTCCGCGTGATGCGGCTGGTGGACCGGGGTGTGGTGACGCTGGCGCAGCCGTGGCGCTTCCTGCGGGACACGGAGGACAAGGGCGAGCGTCCGGTGTGGCGGTGGATGGAGCCGATGGTGACGGAGTCGGACAACGGCTCCACCGAGGCGCTGGTGAAGCTGCTGCACGAGAAGGGGGAGATGGCGGGGCTGAACGCGGAGCTGGCGGAGCTGGGGCTGGGGACGCTGCAGGTGAATGGCACGTCACCTGTGACGGGGCGGAGCTGGAACCCGGGCAGCATCCACATGACGGCGCTGGATACGGCGCGGCTGCTGTTGCTCATCGAGGGGGGTCCGGGAGTGCTGTGGCGCACGCCGGCCGGCCGCGAGGTGACGGCGGCGGAGCTGTCGGCCGCGTCGCGGGTCTATCTCCAATCGCTGCTGGCGGACCAGGCGCTGCACGAGGCGCTGTCGTCCACGGTGCTGTGCGGAGACCCGAAGGCGGAGCCGGGCATCCCCGCGGCGGAGCCGGCGCGGTGGGTGGACACGAAGGACGGCACGGTGACGGCGGCGGAGACGGCGTTCGGCAGGGACACGCGGCCGTGCAACGCGGCGGCGGAGGTGAAGTTCCTGCACAAGACGGGGCAGACGGAGAACTACGGGAGCGACGGCGGCATCGTGCGCTCGCTGCCGGGAGCATCGTGGCGCCGGTACATCGTCGTGTTCCTGTCCAACCTGGGCTACCGCTACTACGACGCGTCGGTGGCGAGCGCCGCGGACCCGGCGAAGGGTGAGGACGGCTTCCCCTCCGTGAGCACGAAGATCAGCTACACCCAGCGCATCCCCGCGCTGGGCCGCCGCATCGACACGCTGATGAAGGAGCGCCAGCGCACGAAGCAGTAGCGCCCTCCGGGGCTCACGGCACCAGCACCAACTTGCCCACGGTGGTCCCCGACTCCAGCGCCTTGTGCGCCTCCGCCACCGCGTCCAGCGGGAAGGCCGTCACCCGCGGTGACACCAGCTTCCCCTCCTCCACCCAGGCCAGCAGCCGCGCCATGGACTCCGCCAGGACGTCGCGCTGCTCGAACAGATAGGACAGGTTGAACGCGAGCACGCTGGTGTTGTCGTTCGTCAGCGTCAGCGGGTCGAAGCGCGGCGTCCGCAGCCAGTCCCACGCCAGCTTCGCGTAGTTCGGCGTCCCGCCCGTGCGCGGCAGCATCGAGTGGAACCCATAGACGACCAGCTTCCCCGGCGACGCCAGGTGCTTGTAGCTGTCGCGCAGCGTGGACGGCCCGTTCGCATCCAGCACCACGTCATACCCCTTGGGCGCCGCCCGCTCCGCCGCCGCCCACAGGTCCTCGCGGCTCTTGTCGATGACCACGTCCGCCCCCAGCTCGCGCGCCGCCTCCACCTTGTGCGTGCCACCCACCACGCCCACCATCCGGCACCCGGCGATGCGCCCCAACTGCAGCAGCGCGCTCCCCACCCCACCCGCCGCCGAGTGCACCAACACATTCGCCCCCGGCCTCGGGCGCGCCAACTCCAGCAACGCGTAGTACGCCGTGAGGAACACCGCGGGGAACCCCGCCGCCTGCTCCATCGTCAGCCGCGACGGCAGCGCGAACACCTGGTGCCGGGGCACGACGACATGCGTCGAATACCCACCGAACCGGGTGACACCAAAAACCCGAGCCCCCACCGCCAGGTCGGTGACTCCCGGGTCCACGGAAACCACCGTTCCTGAGAATTCGAAACCCGGGGTGATGGGCCACCCCACATATTCCTTCGCCGAGGCGTACAGCCCCATGCGGATGACGCAGTCCGCATAGTTCACCCCGATGGCTTCCGTGGCGACCACCACCTCGCCCGGCCCAGGTGAAACCTGATTCAGGTTTTCAACGTGGAGCCGTTCGTACCCACCCGCTTTTGAAATCACGACCTTGCGTGCGCGCATGCGCCCGTGAGTATCACGCAACGCGGCGCGACAACGTGCGTGCACGTCCACTCGGCTGACGACGTGAACATGAACAGTCATTACAGTGTGTCTCGCGCTCGAGGACTCTTCCGTTCCGCGCGCACCCCCCAACAATCGAAGGAGAAGTCATGCGACTGCGGCATTCGCTCTACCTCGCGGGCACGCTGCTTTTCGGTGTCACCACTGGCTGCGGTGAGGGCCTCGAGCCGGACTCCACCCTCTCGGAGACACCCGTCGTCGAAGCGCCCACGGGCGAGCAGCTGGGCACCGCGGAGTCCGCCGCGGTCACCACCGGCGTCACCGCGCACTTCAGTCAGTGGCTCAGCGCCAACGGCTACAGCAGCTATGACTTCGTGCGCGCGGACCTGTCCGGCGGCAGCTACGGCGGCAAGGCCAGCGGCACGGACACGGTGGTGAACCAGCCCGTCATCTTCATCCACGGCAACTCGGACAAGGCCATCAGCACGGGCACCGCCGGCCAGACGGGCTGGTCCGCCTCCGTCGATTACTTCCTGGCCAATGGCTACAAGACGAGCGAGCTGTACGCCACGACGTGGGGCCCGGCCAACGCGGCGATGTCCGCGTACCAGTACCACTCGAAGACGAACGTCATGAAGGTGCGCAAGTTCATCGAGGCGGTGAAGGCGTACACCGGCGCCTCCAAGGTGGACATCGTCACCCACTCCATGGGCGTGACGCTCGCGCGCAAGGCCATCCTGGGCGGCTGGGCGAATGACTCGGCCAATGGCGGCGACTACTACGTGGGCGCGCCGCTCACCGGCTCGGTGGACACCTTCGTCGGCATCGCCGGCGCCAACCTGGGCCTCACGTCCTGCTACCAGACGGGCCCCGGCACCCCCACCTGCGGCTCCACCAACGGCCTGTACCCGGGCTACCTCTACTTCGGCTTCGTCACGGGCCGCTCGACGTACCTCAATGATCTGCTCGCCACGAGCAGCTACGAGGGCGCGTACCGCTACAGCATCTACTCCACCGCGGATGAGGTCATCGGCTACGGCGGCATCGTCTACGGGAGCTACACCTCCCGCATCCCCGGCCAGACGGGCGAGAAGGTGTACTCGGCGTACCCATACGGGCACTTCAACTCGAAGGACCTGACGGCGGCCGTGCAGTACAGCATGGTGCGCAACCACTCCATCCCGTAGCCAGACACGGGCCGCGCCGCGCCGACACGTCGGCACCCGACACGACTCCGGGTGCCCGACACGTCGGCCGGCGGCGCGCGAAGCCCGAAAGCAGCGCAACCTCGCGGAACGAGGCCGGACGCCGCGCGCACGCGCGCTGGCACCCGCCTTGCTCAACCCCGCTGCGACCCTGACAGCACGGTCGCCCGCTTCCGATTCACGGCGGCGGGCACTCCCAACGCGCGCGGCGCTCCGCCGTGCGCGTGCCCGCGAGGTTTGCCATGTCGACCAACCCCAAGAAGATGACCCCCGCCCAGGCCGCCCAGCTTCTGCGCAACCACCCCATCGAGGCGAAGGGCTCGGCGCGCGCGGCGGACGCCAGCTACAACGTCTGCCTGGGCTATGAGGACGGCGAGTTCACCCTGTCCTGGTCCGCGACGTCCGTGGGCAAGTGGGACTGGGTGGCCCTCTACCCGAGCACCTCCACGCCCAACGACCAGCAGTCCACCTACCAGTGGGCGAGCGACGGCAACTCCTACGGCACCGGTGTGAAGGTGCAGCCCGGCTTCCAGGCCCGCTACCTCAGCTGGGACTCCGTCAGCGGCCAGTACGTCACCGTGGCGCAGACCCCGGCCTTCCCCAACACCATGGTGTGCTCGTCCTGATGACGAAGGCCCCCACCCTCGCGAATGCGAAGGAAGGGGCCTCGGGACTTCACGGCCTCACGGCCTCACGGGTGCGGAGCGTTGGCCGGCGCGGGAGTGCCCTCCTGGCTCGGCGTGGACGGAGGCTGGCTCCCCGGCGCCGGCGTTCCGGACGGGGGAGCCGCCGGCTTCGGAGCCTCGGGCTTCGGCTCCGTGCCCTCGGGCACCGCGATGCGCCCCTGGGCCGCGTCGCGGAGGAAGGGCAGCACCACCTCGTTGAAGCGCGCGGGGCAGTCGAGCTGCACGGTGTGGCCGCAGCCCTTCAGCGGCACCAGCTTCGCGCCCGGGATGCGCGACGCGCCATACCCCATGATGTCGACTGTCTCGCCGCCGTGGAGGAACGGGTTGGGGATGAGCCGGTCATCCGTGCCGTAGACGATGAGCGTGGGCACGGTGATGTGGTGGAGGTTGTCGCGCACGAAGTCGTTGTGCGCCAGGCCCTTCACCGTGCGCACGTTGGCGTAGGCATACGCGTCGAACTCGGGCGACTTCGCCACCCGGACGCGCTCCTCCACCAGCCACTCCAGCTCCGGGCGCCAGTTCATGAAGTTGCCCTGGCGCACGCTGCCCCAGATGGCGGACTCCGGCGCGCCCTTGATGAACTCCGTGCTCATCACCCGCTCGAACCAGGCCTTCTCCTTCCAGGAGAACTTCTCGAAGCCCGCGGGCGACACCAGCACCAGCGCGCTCAAGCGCTCCGGGTAGCGGATGGCGTAGGAGAGCGACGTCTGCCCGCCCATGGAGTGCCCGGCCAGAATCGGCTTCTCCACGCGCAGCGCGTCCGCCACCTCGAGCACCACGTCGGCCATGGCCTCCATGGTGTACGGGAAGGAGGCCGGCTTGTCAGACTTGCCGAAGCCCGGCAGGTCCACCGCGACGACGTGGTAGCCCTGCTGGTGGAAGGCGTCGAGCTGCGAGCGCCAGAACTTCAAATACGAGCCCAGGCCGTGGACGAAGATGACCGTCTTCGCATCCGGCGAAGCGCCGGGCATGTCCACGTAGGCGACTTCCGGCACCGTGGCCATGGCGTACTGCACGGCGGTGCGCGGCAGCGGCATCCGCTGCACGGGCCAGGGCTGCTTCGTGCCCTCGGCGGTGTAGTCCAGGTCCTGGAAGGACAGGGGCGACTGGCTGGCGAACGAGCGCACGCAGCCGGCGGAGGACAACCCCGCCGCGAGGAGCAGGGCGGTGAAGGCGCGGGAGGTGCTCATGGTCAGAACGCGTACCAGGTGAAGGTGGTGAAGGCCGCCCACGGGTTGCTCCGCACGGTGGGAGCACCGTCGTAGAAGCTGCCGCGGATGAGGTAGCCGGCGTGCAGGCCAGCCGTCATGAGGTAGCGGATGTGGTAGCGCAGCTCCGCGTTCACCTCGGTGCCGATGAAGCGCCCGCGCCGCACGTCCGGGTTCCACCGCGGTGGCGTGGCGCCCGCGTTGGCGATACCCGTGCCCACCTTGAGGTTGAGCTTGTTGGGGACGATGTCCCACGCCGCCGTGGCCATGCCGGCGCGCAGGCCGAAGCCCTGGTTGGAGATGTCCGACACCGCGCCCGAGTAGTTGTTCACGGTGCTGGTGAAGGGGAACAGGATGAGCATCTTGTGGTTGAACCACACCGCGCCGGGGATGCCGTACTGGTTGAGCGTGAAGGCGCCCGTGTAGTGGTCATCCTGCGTGTTGCTGTCGCCGGTGGTGAACATGCCCTCCAGCGTGAGCACGTCCGCGGGCCCGCGGCCCCACTGGTACATCAGCTCCGCGTTGGCGGAGAGGCCGGAGATGCTGAGCGTGTCCAGGACGGACGTCTCCGGGTCGTCGCTCGTGTACTTGCCGCCGTTGTACATGACGAAGCCGGACGCGCCGAGCCGGCCCGTGCGGAAGTCGATGTTGTGGTTGAAGTGGGCGCCCACCCAGACCACGTCACCGGTGGGGCGCTCAATCGGGAAGCGCGCCGTGCCCACGAAGCCGGGGAGGCCGGTGGAGGACGGGCCGCTCTTCACCAGGCCCTCGTACGCGTACGCATCGCCCTTGGTGTTGTCGTTGAGGTACCAGAACGACACGCCGACGTTGGTGTTCGGGCGCACCGGGTAGACGTAGTCCGCCATGGCCAGCCAGATGAACTTCAGCCGCGGGTCGTTCTGCTCCGCGCGGTCCGACTGCGCGCTGCCCAGGGGCAGCAGCGTCAGGCGCGCCTGGCCCTTGTAGCTGCTGAAGAGGGACAGGCCGGTGGCGTCGCTGCCGAGGAACGACAGCTTGTAGCCGGTGCGGACGATGTCCGACAGCGGCGTGCGCGTCGGGTCGAAGGGGGTGTCGTAGACGGGCTGCGTGCCGATGAGCAGCGTGAGCTGGGCGGGGATGCGCGTCGGGTAGATGGCGACGTTGACGTTCTTCGTCTGGATGTTCACCTGGTCGGCGTTGAAGCCGCCGCCCTCGTTCTGGCCAATGGTGTTGGCCGAGCGACCCCAGAGGAAGTCCACCTCGAACTGCGCGCGGAACGAGGCCAGCCCGTCGACGAAGTAGGGGCTGTACTCGATGACGGGAATCCAGCGCTGCTCGACGAAGTACGCCGCGCGCCCGGGCTCCACGCTCACCACGCTGCCGACGGGCGAGCCGATGGGGCCCAGCGCCACGCCGCGAAGGCCGGCGGGGTCACCCACCTCGTTCGTCACCGACAGGCGCGTGAAGAAGTAGTTGATGAGGGTGAATTCGCGAGGCTTCGCGTCCTCGTCGCGGTCCTTCTCCTCGAGCCATTCGCCGTAATAGAGGCCGGGGACCGGCGTGCTCTGCGCGGCCGCCGGCAGCGCCAGTCCCGCGAGGCCCAGCGCGAGCGCCACCGCGCCCCGCTTCATCGCCCCGCGTGCTTCAAGCCACCTTCCCGTCATATCCACCTCGGCCCCGAGCGAGGGGCACTCCCGGGCCCTTCCGGGCTCAGATGACACCGTTCATGTTGCGGATGCGTGCCCTGGGGCCCTTCACACCTCGCCATGAGGGGGCGACGGGCGGTGAGGCCAGGCTCCATGCTTCAACCACCACCAGGGCGGGACGCCCATGGCGCCCGCCCGGCCCGTCTCCGGAAGGAGGGAGGAGCACGCCCTCCTCCCGGGACGGAAGCACCGCCGTTACTGGATGACGTAGGTCTGAACCGCCTTGCCGGAGAACGGAGCCTTGTTCAGCGTCACCGTGCCGTCGGCGCCCACCGCGCCGTTCGCGCACTTGCTGCCCGTGGCCTGGCCCTTGAAGAAGAGCTCCAGCTTCAGCTGCTTCTGGTCCGCGGAGAAGCCGCCGCGGCCCTCCTGCACGAGGCCGCCCGGGAAGTTGAACGTCACGTCGAAGCAGCTGCCGTCCGCCGTCACGTTCTCCATGACGAGCGAGGTGGAGGTGAAGGACAGCGGGTTCTTCGCCACCTCATGGTTGCAGGTGCCGCCCGGCTGACCGACGCCCGGCGAGCCCTCGATGGTGCCGGGGATGCTGTCGACCTTGAAGTTGCCACCGGCCACGCTCATGGTGACGCTCTTGTAGCACTGGGTGGCGGCACCGTAGTCGATGTCCTCGTTGTAGCCGTTCGGGTGGCTGGGGATGTTGGCCCCGCTCATCAGCAGCGACTTGCCATCGAGGAACGCGAGGATGTTGGCCTGGCTGTCCAGCTTCGGCTTTTCCGGCGGGTCGACGACGACGGGGTCGTCACCACAGCCCGCGAGGCCCAGCGCGCACAGCACCACCGCCGACAGAATCTGCTTCTTCATGGGGTTGCTCCTCTTCCTCCGGCGGCACCGCCGGGATGACATGACAGTTGATGGGCGAGGGCCGCCAGCGTGGGGCCCTCGCGAAACCTGCATTCAGCGGGCTTCGCGGTCCTCGGCGATGGCCGACTCGCGCAGCTCGCGCTTGAGAATCTTCCCCGCCGCGGAAATCGGCAGGCGCTCCACCACGTCCACCCGCTTGGGCACCTTGAAGCGCGCCACCCGGCCGCGCAGGTGCTCCAGCAGCGCGTCGGAGGAGGCCTGCTCCCCCGGCTTCAGCACCACGAAGGCCCGGCCGACCTCGCCCCACTTCGCGTCGGGCACGCCCACCACCGCGCACTGGCCCACGGCGGGGTGCTCGTAGAGGGCGGACTCCAGCTCCAGCGGGTACACGTTCTCTCCGCCGGAGATGAACATGTCCTTCTTGCGGCCAGCGATGAAGAAGAAGCCGTCCGCGTCGCGGCGCGCCAGGTCGCCGGTGTGCAGCCAGCCGTCCGCGTCGATGGCCTCGCGCGTGGCGGCCTCGTCCTCGAAGTAGCCCGAGCACATGGACGGGCCCTTGAGCACCAGCTCGCCCACCTCGCCCGCGGGCACCTCGCGGCCGTCATCGTCCACCAGCTTCGCGGCGATGAAGTAGTTGGGCCGGCCAATGGAGCCCGCCTTGGACACGGCGAACTCGGGGCCCATGCTGAAGAGGCCGGGGCCGAACTCCGTCATGCCGAAGCCCTGCTTGAAGGGCACCGGGTGCACCGCCTGCCACGCCTGGATGAGGGGCACCGGCAGCGCTGCGCCGCCGCTCGTCATGAAGCGCACGGTGGAGAAGCTGGTGGACTTGAAGCGCGGCGACTCCTGGAGCTGCTGGTACTGCGTGGGCACCGCGAAGAAGAGCGTCACCTTCTCGCGGGGGATGAGGTCCAGCAGCGCCTCCGGGTCCCACCGGCGCATGATGACGACGGTGCCGCCCACGGTGAGCAGCGGCACCGTGTACACGAGCAGTCCGCCCGTGTGGAACATGGGCGTGTGCGTCACCGTGACGTCGCCGGGGAGCACCTCGTGCACCAGCGTGTTGAGCGTGTTCCACGCCACCATGCGGTAGCTCACGCGCGCGCCCTTGGAGCGGCCGGTGGTGCCGCCGGTGAAGAGCAGGCAGAGGATGTCCTCCTCCGCCACCGCGTCGTTCGTCACCGGAGAAGCGGGCACGTGCGCCAGCGCCGTCGAGTACGCGTCCGCGCCGGGCAGCCCCTGCGGCTCCAGCGCCACCAGGCGCACGGAGTCACCGACGCGCTCGCGCACCTGGGCGACACCGTCGCGGAAGTCGTCGCCGAAGAGGAGCACGCGTGGGCGGATGGAGCGGACCAGGTCGGTCAGCTCGGCGGCGTGCAGGCGCCAGTTGTAGGGGACGAAGATGGCGCCAATCTTCCCGCAGGCGAACAGCGCGTCCAGGTACTCCACGCCGTTGTGGGCCACGAGCCCCACGCGGTCGCCGCGCTTCACGCCGGCCACGTCGCGCAGCCAGGCGCCCAGGGCCTCGGCGCGCGCGTTGAGGGCGCGGTAGGTGAAGCGGCCGGCGTCACCCTTCGCGGTGTCCACCACGGCCACGTGCTCGGGCCAGTACAGGGCGCCCCGGCCCATCCAGTCTCCGATGAACATGCGCGTCCCCTCCCCTGACATGCGGTTCAGGCGGTCCAGCGATAGAGGGCGGAGGCCATGGCGAGGCCGCCGCCGCTGGCACAGAAGGCCACCAAATCTCCCCGCCGCACCTTGCCCTGCACCACCGCGTCGTCGAGCGTCATCGGGATGCAGGCCGAGCCCGTGTAGCCCCACTTGTCCATGGTGTAGTGGGCCTTCTCCATGGGCTGGTTGAGCGCCTTCATGGTGGCTTCGATGGTCCGCAGGTTGAGCTGGGTGAAGACGAAGAGCTTCACGTCGTCCAGCGTCTGGTTCTGCCGCTTGAGGAGCTGGTCCAGCAGCATGGGCCAGCGCTCGGTGTTGAAGGTCGCGGGGAACTTGCGGACGAACTGCACCGCGGGCTTGCCGTCGGTGAGCTTGAGGGACTCGGCGGTGGCGGGGCGATGCGTGCCGCCGGTGTAGATGCCGAGCGCGTCGTGGTACTCGCCGTTGGCCAGCAGCTTCGCGCCCATGAAGCCGGGCTTTTCACCCGCGCCCAGCACCACCGCGCCCGCGCCATCCGCGAACAGGGTGCAGGTCTTCTTGTCCTTCCAGTTCACATAGCGCGTCATGCCGTACGCGCCGACGACGAGGATGCGGCGGTAGCTGTCATCCGCGGCAATCGTCTTCGAGCCCACGTCCAGCGCCGTCACCCACCCGGCGCAGGCGCAGTTGAGGTCGTACGTGCCGGCGTTGGGCGCGCCCAGCTTGGCCTGCACCACGGAGGCGGTGGCGGGGCTGAGGTAGTCCGGCGTGTCGGTGGCGATGATGATGAGGTCCAGCTCCTCCGGCTTGGTGCCGGAGCGCTCCAGCGCCTGGCGGGCGGCGGCGACGCAGAGGTCACTGGTCGCCTGGTCGTCCGCCATGACGTGGCGCTGCTTGATGCCCACGTTCTGCTGGAGCCACTCGTCCACCTTCTCGCCGAGGATGTTCTCGATGTCGGCGTTGGTGAGGACCTTCTCGGGGACGTAGCGGCCGGTGGCCAGAATCTGGGCGTATCGCATGGCGGGTGTTCTTCAGCTCCGGGCGCCGCGCGCGGGACGGCGCGTGGGGCGCAGGGTGTTCTTCTTCGGTTTCTTCGAGGCGGCGGAGGCCGCCTTCACGGTGTTGCGCGCGACGGGAGCACGGGTGTCGATGCCGTGCTGGATGAGGCTCATGGCCGTGTCGAGCACGCGCTCCAGGCCCGGGTCCTCCTCCCAGAGCACCCAGCGCATGCCGAGGAAGTCGCCGATGCCCATCAGGCAGTAGGCGAGCGCCTCCGGGTCCATGCGGCGCACCTCGCCCTCTTCCATGGCGCGGGTGAGGCCGGTGACGTAGCCCTTGGCGAAGCGGTCGTAGTAGCGGCGGTAGCAGGCGGCGTCGACGAACTCGGCCTGGCGCACCACGCGGTAGAGGTTGGGGTGCTGGCGGACGAACTGGAAGAAGGTGCGCAGACCCTCGCGCTCCACGTCGACGCGGCCGGTGCAGGCGGCGGTGGACTCGGCGATGAGGCGGCGCAGGCGCGTGCCCAGCTCGTCCACCACTTCGACGAAGATGGACTGCTTGTCCGGGAAGTAGACGTAGAAGGTGCCCAGCGCCACGCCGCCCTTGCGGGTGATGTCGGCGATGGAGGCACGCTCATAACCCTTCTCTCCGAAGACCGACTCAGCGGCCTTCAGCAGCTTCGCACGCGTCCGTTGCCCTCTCGGCGTCACGGGTCCGGTGCGGTCTGGAGAAGTTGAAGGGCGATTCATGTTTCACCTAGCGGTAGCACCCGGTTGATGGGCTTGTCAAAGCGCGGAACTTGGCTCCGCGCGTCATGAGAATGGCGCAACGCGGAGCGTCAGCGCTGGCAGTGGAATGGATGAGAGCACGGGCGGGGCTCAGGGACCAGAGTCGGTCTGACTGGACCCATTGAGGACCCGGTCCACGTAGGCCTGGATGGTGCGGGCGGAGATGCAGAGCTTGGTGCTCCGGGACTCGTCCGTGGGGCTGAGGCCGGTGTGGAGCAGGCCCACGACGGCGCCGGAGGCATTGAGGACAGGCCCTCCCGCGAGGGTCCCGTCATTCCTCTCGACCTTGATCTGGAACCTGCCGCTCCGGGCATTCTCGCCCGAGAGCACCTGCCCCACGTAGCGCGTCAGCGCTGGCTCCACCCTCCCCGGGTACCTGCGCAGCTCACGCATCTCGAGCGCTTCCACGAGGACGGGCTCCCCCAACACCGCAGTCGCCCAGGATGCGAAGCGCTCGGGCTGGAGGTCGGCCTTCAGGAGCGCCAGTCCGACCTTCTCGTCCACGTCGATGCGCTGGACGTCGAAGCGCCTCCCATCCAGGAGCTCTATCTGCGGGCGGCCCTTCGGGCTGCTCTCATCGAAGACGTAGCTCGCCGTCACGAGGTGGCCCTGGGCCGTGACGAAGAAGGCCGTGGCGAACTTCCCGTCTCCGACGAGCAGCCTGGCGGCCACCTGGGGCACGTCCTTCATGCCGGGCGGAAGGGCGTCCCAGCCGGAGGCGCCGGGGTCCGGGTTGCTCGGGTCCTCCCCTGGTTGGGGCGCGGAGTCGCTCGCGAGCCGCAGGAGCCCGTCTCGCACGGGAGCGGCCAGGGGCAGCAGCACGAGGACGACGGCCGTGAGCGTGACAGCGAAGGAGTACCGGCCGAAAGCGCGCCCATGCCGCCGGGCCCCCAGCCGCGCCCAGCCGGCGAGCCTCGCGGGCCCGCTGGCGTCACGGGCCCGCTCCAGCGCCGTCCTGAACGCGCCCACGTCCCGGTGCCGCTTCTCCACGGCATCCCACGTGGCGCCCAGGATGGCCTCCCTCAGCAGCGCCGAGCACTTCAACCCGTGGATGACCGGCGCGCGGGCGACTCCGGACGGCGGGAGGTGGCCCCCGTTGAGCGTGAAGAGGAGGGTCATCCCCAGTGAGTACACGTCGGCGCGGGCGTCCGGCTCGGCCCTGCCGTCCAGCACCTCGGGGGCGGCGAAGCCGTACTTGCCCAGCATGCGGCCCTCGCGCGTCGCGGCCGTGGTGTCCTCCGCGCGGACCAGGTCGAAGTCCGACAGGTGCGCCACGCCCGCCTCGTCCAGGAGGATGTTGTCGGGCGACACGTCACGGTGGAGCAACTGCTGCCGGTGCGCGAAGGCGAGCGCATCGCAGACCGCCAGCGCGATGCTCAACACCGCCTGCTCTCCAGAGGGAGCGCGCTGCTTGAAGTCGCCGCCCTTCAGCAACTCCATCACGTAGTAGAGGTAACGGGTTCCGTCGTCCCGCTGCTCCTCCCCCTTCTTGAGCAGCACCTTCACGATGTTCGGGTGCTCGAGCTGCGACATCTTCTCCGCGCCGCGGAAGAAGCGGTCCACGCGGGACGGGTCGCGCACGAGGTGCCCGTGCAGGACCTTGATGGCCACGTAGCACTCGCGGCCGTAGTCCCAGGCCTTCCAGACTGTGCCGAACCCGCCCGCCCCGAGCTGCTCCAGGAGCTGGTAGCAGCGCCCATCTCCCAGGAGGTCTCCTGGCTGGAGCTCCACGCCCGTCGCCGCGCGGCGCTTGAGGTGGCGGATGGCTTCGAGCAGGGCGCCCGCGTCCTCTCCTCGCGCCAGGGCCGCCGCCCGCTGCTCGTGGAGGTGGCGGAGTTCCTCGCTCAGCCGGGCATCCCGGGGTGGCGTGCCTGCCTGGACGGGACGCGAGGGTCCGCTGGAGAGTTCCTGGATGCAGCGCTGGAAGTGGTCGGCCACCTGCAGCGCGCGGCTGAGCTGCCAGGCGCGCCTCAGCCACTGCACCAGGGGAACCGAACCATCCGCGAGCCGCTCGATGCCGTTGAAGCGGAAGAGCGTCGCCATCAGCGTGGCCGCCGGAGGCCCGCCCACCGGAATCGGGGCGACACACGCGGGGTCGATTCCTTCCAGGAGCGCCAGCTGGGTGCCCTGCCCCACCAGGTCGCAGTTGAGCGCGACGTCGTGCAGCTCGAGGATTCTCTCGTCGGGCAGGTGGCGGAAGTTGGGCACCAGGAGTCACCACACCGGCCCTGTCGCTTCGAAGGCCGCGAGGAGGACTGGAGCATAGCCGCTCGCCCAGGTCCTCTGAACGGGGCACCTGTAGGAGACCTGCTCCGTTACTCCGGATCGTGTGAGCCTCCGGACAGGAGCCAGGGTCCAGGTCTTCACACACCCGGTCAGCGCGTGAGGAACGTGGCGGCGGCGTGCTCGCGCAGGGGCGCGAAGGACTGGAGCGCGTCCGGGCGCCAGGCGTCGAGCACCCTCGGCAGACGCTTGAGGCGCTCGCGTTCGGTGCGCTCCTTCGTCGCGCGCAGGGTGACGTCGAGCACGGACTCCAGGGCGCGCTGGGGCGTGAGGCGCGGAGCCTGGGCCAGCTCCTTCGCGGAGAGCGCGAGGAGCCACTGTTCCTGCGCGTAGGCGGCGTGCCGGAGCCAGGCCTGCTGCCGCACGGGGAGCAGGCGAGGCACCTCGGTGGCGACGGAGCCCGGCGCGGCGCGGATGAAGCGCGTGTCCGCCAGGAGCCGCTCGCCCACCACGCGGGCGATGTGCATGGGCGGCGGGCCCTGGGTGAGGAAGCGTGGGTCGACGGGGCCGTCCTGACAGCAGACGAGGGCATCCGCGAGGCTGGGGAAGGCCCAGAGGACACAACCTCCGGACTTGCGGCGTTCCTCGGCCAGGCGCAGACCGCGCACCTCGTGGACGGAGAGCCTTCCCGCGCGCTCCAGCTCGTGCCGCAGCTCCGCGAGCGCGGGGCCCTGCAGGGCCGCGACGGACGAGGACGGGAGGGCCTCGGGGAGCAGCAGGAAGTGTTCCTCCATGGCGCCATGCTGGGTGCAGTGGAGCCCGGCGCGCCAGCGTCACGGTGAGGTTGTCGGTGGGTGATCGGCGGTGAGACGGGACGCGCGTTCCATGCACCAGCGCAGCATCCCCGCATAACGTGGAACCCTCCTTGAGTCCGAGGGTTCCCCCATGACGCTCCGTCAGGCTGGCGCGGTCCTGCTGATGCTGCTGACCGCTTGCAGTGGTGTGCCTCGCGTCACCCGAGCCTCGGAGGATGACGGCGAGGTGGGAGCCGGTGCCGCACGGTATGAGGTGCGCGTCTTCTCACCGCGCACGGTGCCTGGGGAACCGGTGGAGGTGGACGAGGACGACTTCACGGAGGCGGTCGCGAGGCTGGCCCGCGAGGCACGTCCCGTGGCGCAGCCTCAGGCGGAGGCACGGCGGTTGTTCGCGGAGACGCGTGAGGCCCAGGCACGGGGCGAACGTGTCATCCGACTGGCCCCCGTGGACGTGAGCGCCGCCGCGTCGCGGGCCGAAGCAGAGCTGACGCGCGAGTACCTGCGCTGGTGCCAGCGCACGCAAGGCGGCGGTGATTGCCTGCGCCTGCTGGTGGATGGGCCCACCGTGCGCGGTGACGACAGGTATGCACTCGCCCTGGCGATTTCGCTGGGCTCGGTGCTGGCGGAGACGACGCAGGCGCTCAAGGGCATGGTGCAGCCCTCCGCCGTGCTGTCCATGCTGGTGTGGGCGGCCGTCGTCTACCTGCTGCTGTGGGCACTGCCCGAGCCGCTCTCCAAAACCATCGCGGCGGGGATGACGGTGCTGCTGCTGGGCTGGCTGGGCGTGGACACGGTGTGGAGTCTCATGCGCGGCTGGGTGCGGCTGGTGGAGGACGCCGACCGGGCCACCACCTTCGACGAGTTGAGCGAGGCCGGAGAGAAGTTCGGCCGGGTGATGGGCGAGAACACCGCGCGCGTGCTGGTGATGGTGGCCACGGCGGCCCTCGGTGGCGCGGTGCCGAAGCTGGCGAAGTTGATGCCGAAGCTGCCCGGCTTCACGCAGGCAGCGGTGCAGGCCGAGGCACAGGGAGGACTCCGACTCGCGACGATAGCCGAGGTGGAGTCGGTGGCCGCCTCGTCCGAAGGCACGTTCTCCATCCTGATGAAGAGCCCTGGGAGCCGGGCGGGTGTGGCGACCACGGAGTCAGAGGCTGCGGTCACCACCATCATCCGGCACCAGGGCGGCAACCGGCAGGTGCTCTCCAACGGTCAGCGCTGGCACGTGCCTGCCAACAAGCCGGTGAAGGACATCCCGACGGCGGACCCCGTGGGAGACCAACTTCAAGCGGCCGCGACCCGCGTGGCTCAGCAATGGGGTCCTCACCAACTCTCGCCGGGAGAGCGAGAAGCCATCCGAAAGGCTACGGCTCAGGGAGAGTACTGGCTTGCGCGCCTGCTCGAACGTGAGGCACGGGGTCGCTTCGTGGAACGGCAACTCGTGCCGGAGTTCTCGCACCTCCGCTGGAGCAAGACCGGAGTTGATGCAGTCGATCCAAGAACGGGCTGCCAATACGAGGTCCTCTCGGGAACAGCATCGAACGTCGCCTTGCACGGCAAACGGTTGGCCAGCATCCTCTTCCGGATGATTACCTTCTAAGGCCATCGAGCGCAGGAACCTCGTGATTCAATTCAGCGACACAACCATCGAAGACGAGCGCCTGGAGCTGACCAGCAAGGAGCATCTCTACTACCTGGGTCACCACCTGACGTTGAGGCGATGCCATCTCATCATCAAGGTCCCAACACGGGCATTGGTGATTACCAGGACGCAGCTCATCGATTGCACCGTAGACGTCAAGAAGGAGCTCAAGAACTTCCGCTGGGAGGGCGTCATCCTGAAGGGATGTCGATTCACGGGCACGATCACCAGCAACGACTTTGGCCGGTGGCCCTACGCCGAGCAGCCAGAGCTTGGCAGCATCGAGGACTGCGACTTCACCGATGCGCGCCTGGACGCATGCCGCTTCATCAGCTGTGACCTCAGTCGCATGAAGCTCCCTTCCTGGCCCTGCTTCAGCATTCTTGCCCCGGCAGGCCGCAAGGACGAACTGCTCGCCCACCAGTGGCCCGGCAGCATGCACATCACCGTGGATTCGTTCACGGAAGGCCCGCCGGAGACCGTCGCCGTGACGTACTTCGCCCCCGCCGTGGCGAAGCGCAACGACACCACCCCGGAAGCCATCCGCGCCGTCCTCGACACCCTCCCCGGCGTGATTCTCTGACACGCACTTCAGGGACCTCGACTCCGCACGCGCGCCGGTGATTCGATGCGCCCCATGAAGCGCCTGTCCCTGCTGTCCTCCCTGCTCCTCACCGCGCTGCTCGGTGTGGGCTGTGCCTCCACGCCCCCGCCGAAGCCGTATGTCCCCGTCGACACCGGACACGCCTTCCTCTGGGAGGTGAAGGACGGCCACGCGCGCGGCGGCACCGTCTACCTCGTCGGCTCCATCCACATGGGCAAGACGGGCGAGCTCGCCCTCCCCCCGTCCATGGAGGCCGCCTTCGCGAAGTCCGATGCCCTCGTCGTCGAGGTCGACGTGAACAAGGTGGACCCCGCCGCCATGCAGAAGCTCGTGCGGGAGCTCGGCCGGCTTCCCGATGGCCAGCGCCTGTCCCAGCGGCTGGACCCCATCACCATGACGCTGCTCGGCCGCGCCGCCCAGCGCATGGGCCTGCCCGTCTCCAACCTGGAGCCCCTGCGCCCCTGGCTCGTGGGCATGGTCCTCAGCGTCACCGAGCTGCAGCAGGCCGGCTACAAGCAGGGCGAGGGCATCGACCGCGCCTTCCTCACCCGCGCCCATGACGCCGGCAAGAGCGTCCTCGAACTGGAGACCGCCGAGGGCCAGCTGCGCATGCTCGCCGGCACCCCGGACGACCTCCAGGACCTCATGCTCAGAGACCAGCTCCGCCGCACCACCGCGGCCGGCACCGTGCTGGACCAGCTCGTCTCCGCATGGAAGGCCGGGGACGCGGACGGCATGGCCTCGCTGCTGCTCGACGGCGCCAACGAGCCCACCTACCGCCCCGTCTACGAGCGCATCTTCTTCGAGCGCAACGTGCAGATGGCCTCCGGCGTGGACGCCCTCCTCGCCCAGCCCCGCACCCACTTCGTCGTCGTGGGCGCCGGCCACGTCGTGGGCCCCAAGGGCCTCGTCGCCCTCCTCCAGCAGCAGGGCCACACGGTCCGCCAGCTGGACCGCACCGCCGCCGCCGAGTAGCGCCCCGCCTCCTCGCCCGCTGTCCACTCGCGCACACCGCGCGGCGGCGACTTCGCCCCGCAGGGTAGGCCTCCTGCCCGCGGTGGCGCATTTCCTTCCCACTTCTCTCTGGAAAGCCCGCACGGGCCGTCCCCCAGCGACGGCACCGTCCGTGCAATCCGTCCTGAAGGGTCCGCAACAGAGGCGAAAACCTCCAGTTGCATCCTTGGAACATCAAATTTAAATTAACTGCCGAAACCTCGAACGGCCTATAAAAATAAGGTCCATCCGAACCATGCCCCTGGACGAGCTCGACATCCGCATCGTCGACCTGCTGCAGCGCGACGGCCGCGCCACGCAACTGGAGCTGTCGCGCTCCGTGGGGCTGTCGCAGCCGGCGGTAGCCGAGCGCATCCGGAAGCTAGAGGAGCGCGGCGTCATCACCGGCTACACGGCGCGGGTGGACGCATCGAGGCTCGGCAAGGACATCACCGCCTTCATCGGCGTGAGCATCGAGCACCCCAAGTACTTCGAGGGGTTCGCGAAGAAGGTGCTCTCGCTGCCCGACATCCTGGAGTGCCACCGCGTGGCCGGCCAGGACTCGTACATCCTCAAGGTCAAGACGGCCAACACGAAGACGCTCGACTCGCTCCTCGTGGAGACGCTGCGCACCATCGCCGGCGTCACCCGTACGCAGACCACCATCGTCCTGTCTTCCATCAAGGAGGACACGCACGTGCGTGTCCCACCCGAGCTTCTGAAAGGAGAGTGAGAGATGAGCGCCGACGCCATGAGCGCACCCCTTCCCCCGCCGCCGGTCTGGAGACTGGCCCAGCGGATGGCCCGGACGAAGACGTCCGCGGTGCGCGAAATCCTGAAGATCGCCGAGCGGCCCGACATCCTCTCCTTCGCGGGAGGCCTGCCGGCCCCGGAGCTCTTCCCGCTGGAGGCCATCGCCGAGGCGCACGCCGAGGTGTTCGCCACCGAGGGGCGCGCCGCGCTCCAGTACAGCACCACCGAGGGCTTCGGCCCCCTGCGCGAGTGGATTTGCGGCCACCTCCAGAAGCGCGGCCGCGTGGCCACCACCGACCAGGTGCTCATCACCAGCGGCTCGCAGCAGGGCATCGACCTGGTGGCGAAGGTGCTGTTGGACCCGGGTGACCTCGTCATCGTGGAGAGCCCCAGCTACCTGGCGGCCCTGCAGACGTTCGGCTCCTACGAGGCGCGGTTCGCCACCGTGGGCAGCGACGACCAGGGCATGCGCACCGATGACCTGGAGCGCATGCTGGCCACGCACCGGCCCAAGCTGGTGTACGTGGTCGCCAACTTCCAGAACCCCAAGGGCACCACCCTCTCGCTGGAGCGCCGGCGCGAGCTGGTGCGGCTGGCGCAGAAGTACCGCTTCCTCATCCTCGAGGACGACCCGTACGGCGAGCTGCGCTTCACCGGCGAGCACCTGCCGTCCATGGCCGCGTTCGATGACGAAGGCGTGGTGGTGTCGCTGGGCACCTTCTCCAAGACGCTCGCCCCGGGCATGCGCCTCGCCTGGGTGGTGGGCCCGAAGGACTTCGTGCGCAGCCTCACCATCGCCAAGCAGGCCACGGACCTGCACACCGCCACGCTGGCCCAGCGCGCGGTGGCGAAGCTGCTCACCCGCTTCGACTACAACGCCCACCTGGACGCGCTGCGCCCCGTGTACGGCCAGCGCGCCAACGCCATGCTGGACGCGCTCAAGCTCCACATGCCCGCCGGCACGAAGTGGACGACGCCCGAGGGCGGCATGTTCCTGTGGGTGGAATTGCCCGCGGGCCTGAGCGGCGACGCGCTGCTGCCCAAGGCCATTGAGCAGAAGGTGGCCTTCGTGCCCGGCAGCCCCTTCTTCGCCACCAACCCGCGCCCGGAGTTCATGCGCCTCAACTACTCCAACCGTCCGCCCGACCTGATTACCGAGGGCATGCGCCGGCTGGGCGCCGTGATTTCCGCGGCGATGTAGGCCGAAAGAGCACCGCGCCGCGCCGCCTTCCAAGGTGGCGCGGCGCTTTTGCATTCAGTGAAGTTGAAGGCTGATTCAGTTTTCAATTCTCTCGCCGCTGGCCAGCGCGGCCGGGGTTGCGTAGCCTGCGCCCACTTTTCCAGGTGGCGCTGGCTCCCCCGGGGCTTCGCGCCGCCCTACTCCGGAGAGAGACACATGCAGCTCAAGGACCTCAAGATCATCGTCACGGGCGGCGCCCAGGGCATGGGTGCGCACTTCGCGCAGCGGCTCCAGGAGGCCGGCGCCCAGGTGGCGGTGGGTGACGTCAACGAGGAGCGGCTCGCCGCGCTGCCCGCCGGCATCCACCGCCGCAAGCTGGACGTGTCCTCCGAGGACGACATCGTCTCCTTCGTCGCCTGGGCGCACGGGGCCATGGGCGGCCTCAACGGCCTCATCAACAACGCGGGCATCCTCCGCGACGCACTGCTGGTGAAGAAGGACCGGACCACGGGCCAGGTGAAGAAGCTGTCCACCGCGGACTGGAATGCCGTCATCGGCGTCAACCTCACCGGCGCCACCCTGATGGTGCGCGAGGTGGTGACGAAGATGGCGGAGACGGACACCAAGGGCGGCGTCGTCGTCAACATGTCGTCCATCGCCCGGCACGGCAACCGCGGCCAGTCCAACTACGTGTCCGCGAAGGCCGCGCTGGCCGCCAACACCGTCACCTGGTCGCGCGAGTTCGCGCCCTTCGGCATCCGCGTGGGCTCCGTGGCCCCGGGCATGATTGAGACGCCGATGACGCAGGGAATGAATCAGAAGGCCCGTGACGCCCTGGTGTCCAACATCCCCGTGGGCCGCATCGGCCTGCCCGAGGACATCTGGCTGGCCGTGAAGTTCATCATCGAGTGCGACTACTTCAACGGCCGCACCATCGACGTGGACGGCGGCCTCAACTTCTAACGCGCCGTCCCCTCGCGGGGCCCGCTCGACGGGCGGGCCTCGCGAACAGGTACTGCTGACGGCCGCTACCTCACGCTGACGTCGTCCACGCGGAGGTTGCGCAGGATGGCGGGCTCGTTGCCGTAGAGGAGCTTGTAGGCGCTGTAACTGCCGAGCACCTTCTTCACGTAGCCGCGCGTCTCCTCGAAGGCGATGTGCTCCACCCACTCGTCCAGCTCCGCCCGGGGCAGCGCGTGGCGCCAGCGCTCCACCGCTCCGGGGCCCGCGTTGTAGGCGGCCACGGCATACGCGACATTGCCTCCGAAGTGCTTGATGAGCTGGCCCAGGTACGCCGCGCCCAGGCGCACGTTGTCGGCGGGCTGGAGCAACGCGGCCTCGCCCACCGGGGGCAGGTCCAGCGAGTCCGCCACCTGCCGCGCGGTGGCCGGCATGAGCTGCGCCAGTCCCAGCGCTCCCGTGGAGGAGCGCGCGCGGGGATTGAAGCGACTCTCCTCGCGGATGAGCCCTTGCAGCAGGTCCGGGTCCACGCGCGAGGCACGCGCGTAGCGCTCGATGAGCGCGCGGTAGGCCCGGGGCCAGGTGGCCTCCCAGATGGGCCGGGACGAGGCGCTCAGCGGACCGTGAATCTCCTGGCCCAGCGCCGAGCGCGCCACCTGCCGCGCGAGCTTGCGGCGCCCGGTGCGCAGCACCGTCTGGTACAGCAGCCGCGCCGAGGCTTCCGGCAGCACGCGGCCATCCACCGCGAGGAACTCGTCCACCGCGCCGGGGAGGCCCAACCGCAGCAGCTCCACTCCCGCCGCGAAGCGCGCGTCGTGCTGGAGCGGGCCAGGGGCGAGCGGCCAGACCTCGACCGGCTCACCGAGCTCGACGGGCTCGGTGGCCGCGGCGGGTGTGACGGTCCTGGCGGTGCCGCCCTGCTTGCCGGCGGTGGCCGTGGACCCGATGGCACCACCCGGCGTGCTGACCGTGGCAATGCCGACCTGCTTGCCGGCGGTGGCCGTGGACCCGATGGCACCACCCGGCGTGCTGACCGTGGCAATGCCGACCTGCTGGCTGGCGGTGGCCGTGGACCCGATGGCGCCACCCTGCGTGCTGACCGTGGCCATGGCCCCAGCGAGGTTCGCCGCAGCGAGACCCGCGGCGTTCACACCGGGCCTGCCGGCCTCGGCGGTGCTCCCGGCGAGCCCCCCGGGCTTGATGGCCGCGACGAGACTTCCCGCGGACAGGCTCTCTGCATTGACCCCACCGGGGTTGAGAACTCCCGTGGACAGGACAGGCTTGCCAGCCTCGGCGGCGGACCGGGTGAGCACGTCGATGGTCCCTCCGCCGTTACTGGCCGCGACAATGGTTCCCGCGGGCGCACCGGGCTTGCCGGACACGGCGGAGGAATCGCGCAGCCCTCCGGCGGCCCCGGGCCAGGTGCCAGTCGCGGCGGCAGACCCGCCGAGCACTCCGGCGATTCCGGGCAGGGTGCCGGACACCGTGGTGGAACCCGTGCGCCCTCCAGCCCCGAGCGAACTGCCGGCAGCGGCAGTGGACCGGGTGAGCGCGCTGGCGGCACTCGCGGCCACCTCGCCGGCCCCACCCGCGCTGCCGGAGCCCCCTACGCCTTCCTGCGACGGCCGCAGACGCGCCACTCGCTCGGGAGCGAGCAGCGCCAGCCGCGAGCGCGCCAGCATCCCGTACCAACCGGCGGGGCGCTCCATGGCGATGTGCTCGTAGCGGTCCATCGCCTCCACCTTGGTGGCCTCGCCCTCCAGCATCCGCGCGTGCCAGTACCTCGCGCGCCAGAGTGCCTCGTCCGTGCGCGCCGCCTCGGGGAGCTTCTCAACCGCCGTCAGCGCGGCCAGCGCGGCCTCGGTCTCCTGGCGGCGGGTGTGCAGCCAGAACGCGCGGAAGAGCGCCTCGGACGCGAAGTTGCCGGACGGGTAGCGCCGCGCCGTCTCCTCGTATCGCGCCATCGCCGCGTCCGTGTCCCCCGTGCGCTGGAGGAACCACGCCGAGAAGAAGAGCGCATCGTCCGCGTACCCGTGCTCCGGGTAGTCACGCGCGAGCGTCGCATACGTGGTGATGGCCGCCTTCGGGTCCACCACCGACTGCGAGTAGCCCAGCACGTACAGCGCCTGCGGCCGCTGCTCCGGCGAGGTGCACTGCTCCACCATCGGCGTGAGCATCTGGATGGCCCGGCGGTGCTGTCGCTCCTTGCGCAGCGCCCGGCCGTAGGTGAGGTGCGCGCGGCACGACAGCTCGTCGGGCAGCTGCACGTGGGGCAGCAAGCCGTTCAGCAGCTCCATGCCCGAGTAGTTGCGGTGCAGCTCCACCAGCGCCTCGGCCCGGCGCACCCTCCACTTGGTCGGCAGCGGCAACCCCTTCAGCCGCTGTCCGGCGCGCTGCGCCTCGCGCGACAGCGGGCTCGTGGCCCAGACCTCCAGCAGCGCGCGGTGCTCGACGTTGTACTGCCCCTGTGCTCGTGCCAAATCACAGATGGCCAGCAGCGCCTTCATCCGGAGCGCGTCCGGCCCGCGCGACTGGCGGCTGTCGATGAGCTCCTGCAGCGCGGCCAGCGCCCCGGCGACGTCGCCCCGGCGCTGGAGCACCTTCGACAGGCTGAAGCGCGCCTCCGGGTAGAGCGGCGAGCCCGGGCTCACACCCCGGTACTGCCCCACGGCCAGCTCCCACCGGCGCACCTTCTCGTTGGCCTGCGCCGCGCGGAACAGGCAGTGGTCCCTGAGCGGGATGTAGTCGTTGGCCAGCGCCGCGAACTCGTCCGCGGCGACGGTGAAGTCCTTCGCCAACAGGGCGCTCTGCGCCTGGAGGAAGCGCACCGGCAGCGTGGGCTTCTCCTGCGCGAGCAGCGCCCGCGCGCGCTGATAGCGGCCCCGGTTGAACTCCGCGCGCGCCTTCGCCAGCGTGCCTTCCGCGAAGTACGGCGCGAGCTGCTCCGGTCCGAAAGAGGGCGTGGCCCCCTCCGCGCTGTCCGGCTGCGCGGTGGGAGAGTCGAGCAGCGCCTCCAGCTGCTCCTCCGAGAGCACCTCGCCCGGGGTCTCCTCCACGGCCTCCTGTGCCCACGTGGGGCCCGCTCCCAGCACGCTCGCGCATGCCAGGAACACCACCGCTCCCGTTCGCAGCCCGTCCATCGCAGCCCTCTTCTGAAGTCCTGGGGCCAAGATGGATTTGCACGCTCCGTGTGAACGGGACTGGGTCAACTCACGCCGCCCGCACGCACGTCGTCCAGGCGATACCGGCGGACGCGGCGCCCCCGGCGGTTTGCACGAAACCCGACGGCCTTCAGCGCTGACGCGTAGGCGCTCCTGCGCGAGGGTGGTGGCGGAGACCACCTGCCCTGCACCGGGATGGATCCACGCCGGGGTGCCGGCACATTCCGGAGAAGATTTCGGGCGCTGTCCGTTCATCCCGCGCCGCCGTGCAACCTAGGAGACCCCCACCATGAAGGTCGGAACACTGTTGGCCACACTGGGCTGCATCGCCATGAGCACGGGAGGTTGTGGCTCCGAGGGCCCCGAAGGCCCCCAGGGCCCGCAGGGGCCGAAGGGCGAGCCCGACCAGCCGTGGGAGGTGGGGGACGGACTCCAGCTCGACGGAAACGTCCTCAGCGTCGAGTACGGGAGCGGAGCGAACACCGCCGTGCAGGGCAGTGACTCGCGGCTCAATGACGCCCGCGCGCCGCTGCCGGGCAGCGGGAGCTACATCCAGAACGGGAGCACCGTGCAGGACGCCTCGTTCTCCGTCGCGGGGACGGGCACCACGAATGGCCGGCTGACGACGAAGGCCGACCTGCGCGTCGAATCGGCGGCGTCGGCCCAGACACCGGTGCCCCTGCTGCGCGTCGAGAACACCGCGACCACCCCCACCTGGAACGGCTTCCCGCTCTTCACCGTGGACTCCGCGGGTGGCCTGCTCGCGCGCGGCGAGCTGGGCTACGGGGTCATCCCCATGACGGGCAAGGGGCAGAGGCTCATGTGGTACCCGAACAAGGCCGCGTTTCGCGCCGGCTATGCCGACACCCAGTGGGACGACGCGAGCGTGGGCTTCTACTCCTGGGCGGGCGGCAACCTGACCACGGCCAGCGCGTACGGCTCCTTCGCCTACGGTGACCAGTGCACGGCGAGCGGCACGGACTCGGTGTGCTTCGGAGCCAGCAACGTCACCAGCGGGACGGCGGGCTTCTCCTCTGGCGCCTCCACCACCGCGAGCGGCTTCGCGTCCGTGGCCATGGGATTCACCAACGTCGCCAGCGGCCAGGGCGCCGTGGCCATCGGGTACCGCGTGTCGGCGAACTCGGACTACGGGATGGCCCTGGGGCACCGGGTGACGACGGGGGGCTTCGACGGCGCATTCATCTGGGGGGACGAGTCGACCACCACCGTGGCCTCCAGCACCGCCAACAACCAGTTCATGTTGCGCGCCGCGGGCGGAGTCCGACTGAGGACCAACGCCACGCTCACCACGGGGTGTGATTTGCCCGCGGGCTCGGGCGTGTTCTCGTGCACGTCGGACCGGAACCAGAAGGAGGGCTTCCAGCATGTGGACGGGGAGGAGGTCCTCTCAAGGGTGGCCCGCATGCCCGTCCAGAGCTGGCGCTACAAGGACGAGAGCCAGGGCGTCCGTCACGTGGGCCCCGTCGCGCAGGACTTCCGCGCGGCCTTCGGCCTGGGCACTGACGACAAGAGCATCGGCCTGCTCGACATCGACGGGGTGAACATGGCCGCCATCCAGGCGTTGGAGCGGCGCACGCAGGAGCTCCGCGCCAAGACGGCCGAGGTGGATGCCCTGAAGGCCGAAATGGCCGAGCTGAAGCAGGGACTGTCCCGGCTGGAGGCGGCCATCCAGGCGCAGCGCCCCGCCGCGCGGTGACTTCAGGCCGTCACCTCCGGTGACTCGGCGAGCCGGCGCTTCGCCCACGCGGTGAGGCCCACGGCACTCAGCGCGGTGAGGGCCACCGTCACCCAGAGCCCCGCCGCGCCGCCCGAGCCCTGCACCATGCCCGCCGCGCCGTGCCCCAGCACGAGGAAGAGCACGGTGGCCGGAAGGCTCCCCACCAGCGTGCCCGCGAGGAACGAGGCCGGGCTCACGCGCGTGAGTCCCAGCGCGTAGTTGAGCACTCCGTAGGGCGCCAGCGGGGAGAGGCGCAGCAGGCACACCACGCCGAAGCCGCCGTCCTTCATCGCCGCGTCCAGCCGCGCGAGCCCCGGGAAGCGCTGCCGCAGGCGCTCGAAGGGGCCTCGCGCGAAGCGCGCGAGCGAGAAGGCCACGAGGTCCACGCCGAGGCTGAGGAGCATCAACAGCGCGCCACCACCCCACGGCCCATAGAGCGCGCCCGCCACGAGCGCGAAGGGTGTGGTGGGCAGCAGCAACAACGTGGACACGCTGTACACCGCGCAGAAGAGGACCGTGCCCGCCGGGCCCGAGCCGCGCACCAGGTCGAGCGCCGGCAGCGCTCCCGAGGCGAGCGGCCGCAGCATGAGCAGCGTCGCCACCAGTCCGAGCACCATCAACAGCACCGGCAGGTGGCGCTTCATGGGTGCTCCTTGCTGGTGGGGTAGCGAGCCGCCCACTTCGGCTGCATCCACAGCACCGGCAGGTGGCGCTTCATGGGTGCTCCTTGAACGGGTGACGGGCCGCCCACTTCGGCTGCATCAACAGCACCGGCAGGTGGCGCTTCATGGGTGCTCCCTGACGGGGTGACGGGCCGCCCACTTCGGCTGCATCCACAGCACTCGCAGGTGGCGCTTCATTTGTGCTCCTTGAACGGGTGACGGGCCGCCCACTTCGGCTGCACCAGCGGGAGGAGACTCCGGGCCAGCGGGTACAGCAGCGGCTCGCGGTGGCGGGTGAAGAGGTTGAGGCTCTGCGGCTCCGCGCCCAGCGCGCTTTTGCACTCCAGCGACGTGCGCCCGAACTGGATGCGCTTCGCGCCGGTGACGATGCCAAACTCCACGTCGTCCAGCAGCGCGTTGAAGTAGAGCGCGAGCCGCTCGTTGTGCGCGTAGTCAATGCCCAGGTAGTAGCTCTCCGACTCTTCTCCGGCGCGCAGGCGCGAGTTGAAGGCGCGCAGCTCTCCGCCCTCGAAGTAGCCGAGGAAGTCGAAGGCCGCGCCCAGCGACTCCTTCAGGTGCACGAAGTAGGAGGCACTCACGCGCGAGGGCCGCAGCCGCGAGCGCTGGTGGACGGCGCCGTACAGCGCTTCCACCTGCGGCGCGAGGTCGGCGATTTCTCCCGCCGTCAGGCTGCGGCGCTCCACTCCCGCGAGCTGGCGCCGCGAGCGGCGGGCATTGGCGCGGTACTTCGTGGTGAGGTCCGCGAGGTAGTCATCGAACCCGCGCCACGTGGGGCGCACGGTGAGCATCATGGTGGGGTCCACCTGCACGCGGTCCAGCCCCGCGCGCTCCAGGGCCCGCGTGGCCCCGAGCGCCTCGGGCGCCAGGTCCTTCACCAGCACGAAGGTGAGGTTGCGCTCCTGCGCCTGGAGGGCGTCCACCGCCTCGGCCAGCGCGGACCACGCGCGCTCCGCGTCCAACTCCGGCCGGTGCGCGAAGCCGTGCGGCCCGCAGACGAAGAGGTTGCCGCACACGAGAATGCGCACCCGCATCCGCTCCAGCACGCGCTTGAGCTGCGCGCGCACGAAGAAGGACGCGCCCAGGGTCTCCTCGGGCGGCATGCCCTCCGGCAGCAGGTTGGGCCCGAAGCCGTCCATGCCGAAGTCCACGCACTGGAAGCTGGCGACGGCGACGGGGCGGCCTTGCTCGCGGAAGAGCGCGTAGAAGAACGTCATGCGCTCGGGGCGGCTGCGCTCCAGGGCGCGCAGGTACGTGGGCTGGAGGAAGACGTGTCCGGCGTCCACCACCGCGCTCCAGTCCGCGTCGGGGAGGGCCTCGGCGGTGGAGAACAGCTCGAAGTGCAGACCGCTCGCGCCGGGGTGCCGCGCAGACCGTGCTACCGGGGAGGACTTCCGCGCCACTTGCATGGATGGGCTCCGTGAGGGTGACCGCTGACGAGAGCCCTCCAACGCAACCTCCGTGCCTCCCCGCACCCGTGCGCCAGGTGCGCGGTTTTGCTGGGACTGTGCAGCCGGGAGACTCCGCACGTGTGCAGCGGAGCGCACAGTGCGCGGTGGAGGTGGCACGTGAGGTGCGCCCCGCCCGCGCCTTCGCTATGCCTGGGCCTCTCTTCGCAAGGAGAAGCCCGTGACGTCATCAGCGAAGCACCAGCCCATCGTTTCCCCCAACCTGCCCAAGCCCGCGGGCCCGTACTCGCCCGGCATGCAGCTGGACCGGCTGCTCTTCATCTCCGGACAGGCCGCCAGGGACCCGGCCACCGGCAAGCAGGCCGAGGGAATCGAAGCGCAGACGGAGCAGGTGCTGCGCAACCTGGAGCGCATCCTCGTGGCCGGCGGCTCCAGCCTCCAGCACGTCCTGCGCTGCGGCGTCTTCCTCGTGGACATGAAGGAGTTCCCCCGGATGAACGCCGTCTACGAGCGCGTCTTCGCCGGACACCGCCCCGCGCGCACCACCGTGCAGGTGTCCGCGCTCCCCGACGACGGCCTGCGCGTGGAGATCGACTGCATCGCGTACGTGCCCTGAGCGCGGCGGAGGCTCCGTCACGCGCGGCCCGCTGGCGCATGAAGCACCGGCGGGCCGCCCTTCAGCACTCGCGCTTCAGCGTCAGCCGCGGACGCCTCCGAGGTATCGGCCCACGGAGACCTGCTGGTTCAGGGAGCTCTGCAGCGGGTTCCCCCCGCCGCTCTGCTGCCAGTCGCGAAGGGCGGCGCCGGCCTGCTTCCCGTTCCCCTTGAACGAGAAGGCGGGCATGTCCGCCATGTCCGTGCGCTCCGCGGTGAGGGTCGCCTTCCCGCCGAAGCCCATGAACTTCAGCTCGGGAGAGGCATCCACGCCGGTCTTGTCGAAGCTCCGGAGGGTCGCATCCACCTGCGCGGCCTCACCCGTCGACTCCAGCGCCTTGTCGAGCTGGCCCCGGAGCGCGAAGTCGAGCGCCTTGCCATCCACGAGCTTGTCGCCCTCCATCGTCACCGACAGCTTCGCCTCGAAGCCGCCGCCGTTCTTGCCCGCCGTCCCCTCCTCCTGCACCTTCACCGTGGTCTTCGTCTCCAGGGACTTCAGCTCCTTGAGGCCCGCTTCCTTCAACGTCCCGAGCGGGTCCTTCGCCAGCTTCATGGGGTCCAACCCCGGAGGGAGGTCGAACTTCGCCTCCGTCGTCACGGAGCCCTTGACGCTGCCCCCGGCCTGAAGGCCCCCGTTCGCCCCGGTCTGCTCACCGCGACGGCCCTTGGTGTTGTTGAACCCGAGCTCCAGGCCCCCCGCGACCTGGCCGGACATCTCATTCTTGAAGACCAGCGACGGCTTGCGGTTCTCGTCGAACTCGATGCGCGCCGTGTACTCCATCTTCACGCCGCCCTCGACGAACGCACTGGCGCCAATGGTCTTCTTCACGCCCAGACCCACGTCCGCGGCGAGCTGCGCCGCCTGGTTTCCGCCCACCTCGACGGCGGAGATGTGCTTCGCGGCGAACTCGAGGTCGGCCCCGGAAGGAGGGCCCCCCTTCAGCGCCGCCGCGGCGGGCCCCGTCATGCGCACGAGGGTGTCCGCCGCGCGCTTCGCCTCCTCGGCCGAGGCGAACTTCATCTCCACCTTCCCGTTGAAGCCCGCCGTCAGCTCGCCCTCCACCTTCGCCCGCGCCCCCACGGAGCCACCGGCGCTCGCATACAGGCCGCCGCCCAGCTCTCCGTCGGCGGAGACGATGTACTCGCCCTTCTCGTTGCGGGTGACCTCCAGCGTCCCCTTCCCGTACGCCTTCGCGCCCTCCATGCTCACGTCACCGCCGACCGACAGCGTGTACGTGTCGCCCGGGCCCAGCTTGTCGATGTTCTCCTCGTAGTCGAGGGCCTCGGTCCACCCCTTGCCGAAGTCCTTGGCCTTGTCGACGAGCTTGCCGCCCTCCTCGAGGGCCTTGTCCTTCACCTCGACGGCCGTGTCCTTCACGTCGCCGAGCGTGTCCTCGACCTTGTTCTTGAGGTCATTGGCGCCGCCCTTCAGCTTGTCGAAGAAGCCCTTCTCCTCCGTCTTCTTCGGCGCGGGGGGCGGCGGAGGCGGAGGGGGAGGCGCCAGCTCCACGCTGGCCGAGAGGCGCGAGCCGCCCCGGCCGTCGAACCCGTCGGCCCGCGGCGGGCGCTGGAGGGAGACGGCGGCGGAAGCCGTCGCGGGAGCCTTCGGGGCCGCCGGGGCGGGGGCGGGCTTCGGGGGGGTGACGACGGGACGGTAGGCGTCGAGCGGGCGCATGGACTTCGCTCCTGATTGGGGGCAGTGGGAGTCACTGGCTGCAATCAGGAGGAGCCGGGCAGGCGGCGCACCGTCCCAGGAAAGAGGATTTCACCCCGGATTTCGCCGCGTTGTGCGCCTGGCCCCGGCCGCTCGGTGCGCTGCGTCGACCGCCCGACGCTGACCCCGGACCTTTGGCCGGATGGCCAGTTGGCAGGACAATCCCGAGTTTCTAAGTTAATCAGGAAGAAGCGGCCCTGACGTCGGTTCACCGTGGCGGGAACGACGGAGCCGGGGCCTCTGCTTCCGAGGGTGGCGCGCACACAGCGCGCCGCCGGAAGGTGGCCACGAAGCCACCAGGGCAGCCCTCCTTACGCTCGGAGGGAGTCCCAGACCAGGGGTGCACGGCGAGGGGCACCCACCGCTAGATGAGGTCGAGGGGCAGCATCGTGCCCGCTTCGAACTCCGGCGCACGGCGCAGCTGGTCCAGCACGCGCGGCGCGCAGCGCAGGTGGAGCATGGGCATGGAGCCCGGCTCGCTCACCGAGCGCACGGAGCCCAGGAGGTGCTTCTCCTCGAGCCATCGCATGAAGCTCTGGTGGAAGCGTGCGCTCTCGGCCAGGCCGGACTGGTGTACCTCCACGCGCGAGCGCGGAGGTGGCCGGGCCGCCGACGCACGCGCGCGCGACGGCGCGGGTGCCTCCCTCGGCATCACCGTGATGTCGACCCACTCGGGCTGCGCATCCGGACCTGCATGCGAGCTGCTCGCGGCGCCCGGCAGCGGACGCATGTTCGAGGAAAGCCGGGGCGCACCTTCGGCGTACATGTCCCCCGGCCCGCCATTCTTCGTGCTCATGGCCTCATCCTCCCCCGGGTCCGGCGCTCAGCTGGCGCCGACCCCGGTATCAACCCACCACCGTCACCTGAACACAGCCAGGCCCTTGCCCGTCCGGTGTGTCGCCGAGCGGGGGAGCTTGACTGCATTGGCCAGGATCAAATCCCTCACCTCAACCGCCGTCAAGTCAGGTGCACGGCAGCGGTACAGTGCTGCAATACCCGCTACATAAGGCGCCGCCATGCTGGTGCCACTCATTCGCTCGTAGAACGCCTGGTTGTTGCAGCGGCGCTCTGTGGACGAATACACGCTTACTCCGTAACCCATGACGTCGGGGACGATGCGCCTACCCACCGTCCCGCTGGCGGAGAATGTGGCCACATTGCGCTCGAAGTCGACTGCGCCAACCGCCAGGGACTCCGGAAAGGCGGCTGGATAACCAACCGTGTCGGGTCCACTGTTGCCTGCCGCGACAACAGGCAGGACGTTGCTGTCGAGCAGGCGACGAATCATCGTCTGGAGCGCGCGCAGGTTGAGGTTGTAGTCGGCCTCCGAGATGCCGGGCGGCGGGTTGAGCGGGAAGCCGAGCGACAGATTCACGACGGCCGGGCGCATGGCGTTTTCAGGCCGGCTGAACTGGTGCAGCAGCCACTCCATGCCGGCGGCGACGCGGCCGAGGCTGGTGCGGATGGTCTCCGATTCAATGACGGATGCGACGTAGAGGTCCACCTCCGGGGCGACGCCGTGGTGCACGCCCGCGGCGATGCCGCACACGTGCGTGCCGTGGCCGTCCGGGTCGAAGCCGCGGATGTCACGGGCGGGGTTGTGCGGCGAGTTGGGGAACAGCGACACGTAGCGGAACTGGATGACGCGGGCGGCGTGCTCGGGGTGGTCCGCGTCCACGCCGGTGTCGAGGATGCCGAGCATGACACCCGCGCCGCGGATGCCCTGCGCGTGGGCGATGGGCACGCCGCACTCTTCCGGCCACTCGCGCTTGGCGAGCGAGGACATGCCGATGTGGCGCGGGCCCATCTGCCCCGCGGACACCGGGCCGGGGAAGGACAGGGGCACCACGTCGGGGATGAACTCGAACTCCTTCTCCAGGTCGGCGCGCGCGGCCTTCTCGGTGGCCTCCTCGTAGAAGTGGGCCATGGTGGCGCCGACGAGCGGCATGAAGCGGTAGCTGCCGGCCTCCGTGCCCGTCTGCTCCGTCACGGGCGCGCCCGGCATGGGTACGGTGCTGGAGTCGGCGCCGCGCGTGCCGGCCTGCTGCACTCGCGCGCCCTTCTTGCCCTTCGCGCCGCGCTTGCGCGGCTCCTGGCCGCTGACCTGGGGGCGCACGCCGGGCAGCGTGGCCGAGCGGAGGCCGAGCGCGGAGAGCGCGTCGGGTGCCTTGTTCGCCACGGAGAAGCGCAGCGCCGTGGTGCGCGACAGCACGCGCTCGCCCTGCTCCGTGCCGCGAGGCCCCACGTGCGCCTGCGTCTCGATGGACTCCTTTGGAACCAACAGGTAGGACTTCATGGTTGGTGTACTCCTTGGACGACCTTGCAACGCCAGCCGCGTGAAGAGAGGGCTGCCGGCATCAGTGGAGCGCCCGTCGCGTGCGGAGCCTCTCGCGTGCGAGGGGGGCAATGGGAGCGCGCTCGTGGCGACGTGCCCCCGACAGAAGTGGCCCGCGTCCGTGGCGGCGCGTCCACCGTGGTGGGTGAGGCTGACATCCCCGCGGGGGCACACACCGGCCTCGCGCGTGGCGGCGCGCCCGGTGTGTGGTGGCTGTGTCCCCGCTGCGTCATCCCGTCACCCTCCTTGGAAAGCCCCGGCCCACGGTGCGATTGGAACGGATGGGCCTGACAAAAAACCAAGGATTTCCTGTAGTAGACGCGTGAGACCCCCTGATTCGGTCCTGACGGGTCTTCCCCGAACGTCTGGAAGTGGGAGTGATTCCCTCCCGGGTACGAGGGGAGTGCCAGGGGGCACACAGGGACTGTGTCGTCCAGCGGACCCGTTGAGTCATCTGGGCGCGGCTTCTTCGGGAAAGTTCGCGTCCCCACAAATGTTCGCCTCCGTCCCTCCGCCCGGATAAAGGGAGGGACGTTCGCCCGGCCTGGAGCTTCAGAACGTGATTCCCTACTGGCATGCCCCCTCGATTCACCTGGGGCCCCTCACCATCGAGCCCTTCGGCATCTTCGTGGCGCTGGGCATCCTGCTGGCCGCTCGCCTGCTCGTCCGCAATGCCGAGCGGCAGAAGCTGGACCCGAACCCGCTGGCCGACTACGCGATGTGGGGCGTCATCGGCGGCGTCGTCATGGGCCACCTCGTGCACCTGCTCTTCTACCATCCGGAGGAGCTCTCCAAGAGCCCGTTCCAGATTCTGAAGGTGTGGGACGGGCTGTCGTCCTTCGGTGGCCTGCTGGGCGGCATCCTGGCGGCGGTGGTGTTCTTCCGGATGCGCAAGCTGCGCTTCAACGACTACGCGGACTCGTTCGCGCTGGGCGTGGCGCCGGGCTGGGCGGTGGCGCGGCTGGGGTGCTTCGCCGTGCATGACCACCCGGGCGTGCACACGGACTTCTTCCTCGCGGTGGCCTTCAAGGATGGCCCGCGCCACGACCTGGGCATGTACGACGCCATTGCCCTCTTCGCCATCAGCGGCCTGCTGTACGCGCTGCGCGACTCGGAGAAGCTGAAGGGCCGGCTGCTGCCGCTGCTCGCGCTGCTGTACTCCTTCTGCCGCTTCTTCTTCGACACGCTGCGCGCCACCGACTTGTCGTACGTGGATGCGCGCTACTTCGGGCTCACGCCCGCGCAGTACGGCTGCATCGCGCTGGTGGCGTATGGCCTGTGGGGCCTGCTGCGCAAGCGCGCGCCCGGGACGTCTCCGGTGCCTCCGGCCTCCTCGGGGCCGGGGAAGACGGTCGGCGCGGCACGGTAGTCGCGCCGGCGGCCGGGAGGGCCTTCGTGCTCCCGGGCCGCTGGCGTCACCTGACGGCTGGCGGTGGCATCATCGGCCCGGTGGCCCTGGCGAAGCGCCGGGGGCTCCCGGGCCGAGTCGTTTCCAGGGCGGCTCGAGCACGTCGCCGGGCTTTTCCGGCCCGGTGCCCCTGGCGCGGTGAGGGAGCAGGGAGGCTTCGGCATGAAGGCGCTCACCTACGACGTGGTGATGGCTCCGCTGGGGTGGCTGGGGCTGACGACCGCCCGGCGGAAGCTGGTGAGCGGGCTGTCCGGCCGCGTGCTGGAGGTGGGCACCGGCACCGGCCTGGCGCTCCCGGGCTACCCGGACACCGTGACGTCCGTCACCGCCATCGACATCGATGCCGAGGCGCTGGAGCGGGCGCGCAGGCGGCGCCCCGACGTCGAGGTGCTCCAGGCCAGCGTGGAGGAGCTGCCCTTCGCCGACGCGTCCTTCGATACCGTGGTGGCCAGCCTCGTCTTCTGCAGCGTGGACACGCCCGGACGTGGGATGGCGGAGCTGTTCCGCGTGCTGCGCCCCGGAGGAGAGCTGCGCATGCTGGAGCACGTGCGCGCGCCGTCCGCCGGGCTGGCCACCGCGCAGGACCTGCTCACCCCGGCGTGGCGGATGCTGACCGGTGGGTGCCGGCTCAATCGGGACACGTACCAGCTCGTGCGGCAGGCCGGCTTCGACGTGGTCCACCGCGTCCAGCGCCTCCATGGCGTGGGCGAGCTCATCATCGCCCGCAAGCCGAACGGCTGAGCGGAGGACCGCGTGCCGCCACTCAGCTGGACGGCGGCAGGCGCACGCCCGAGAGCTTCCGGTCCGTGAGCACCGAGTGAAGCCGGGTGATGCGCCCGTCCGCGTCGACGTCCACGCGCAGCACCGCGTGCGAGGCGTACATCGGGTCCTTCGCGTCCGCGAACACGGTCACCAGCGCCGGCAGGCCGTTGAGCATCTGGATTTCGAACGCGACCGGCGGGCCTCGCAGCTCCATCAGCCGCTGGAGGAACGTGAGCACCCGCTTCGCTCCCACCACCGGCACCTGGGCCGCACGCACCTGGCCGCCACCGTCCGTCAGCGCGCGCACGTCGGAGGACAGGAGCGCCTCCGCGGCCGCTACGTCTCCCGACAGCAGCGCGCCCATGAAGCCCTCCAGCGCGGCGCGCGTGCGCTCCTGCAGTGCCCTGGTGGGGACGCAGCGGGCACGGTCATACTCCGCCATCGCGGCGCGGGCGCGGTGGTGCACCACCTTCACGTTCACCTCGCTCATGTTGAGCGCCCCGGCCACCTCGCGCACCGAGTAGTCGAACACGTCGCGCAGCAGCAGCACGGCGCGCTGCTTCGGTGCCAGCACCTCCAGTGCCAGCAGGAAGGCGTAGGAGACGCTCTCCAGCAACTCATAGCGCCCCTCCGTCGAGCCGCCTCCCGGCAGCCGTGCCTCCACTCCGGGGGGCACGTCGAGCTCGGGTGACGTGGCGTCCGCGGTGTCGAGCGGCGACGGCAGCCACGGGCCCACGTAGCCCTCGCGGCGGCGGCGGCGCAGGTGGTCCCTCGCGAGGTTCACCGCCACCCGCGTCAGCCAGGGGCGCAGTGACTCCTGGTGCTCGGGCGGCGAGGCCAGGGCCCTGGCGTACGTCTCCTGCACCAGGTCGTCCGCGTCCGCCGCCACGCCCGTCATCCGGTAGCAGAGGCCCCAGAGGAAGCGCTCGTGCTCGCGCGCCGCTTCCGCCACCGCGCCGTGTCCCCGCCCTTCCATGCTTCAGGCCCCCACCGCGCGGCGCGGCTCCAGGTGCTGCGTCTGGAGGAGTGCTCGTGCCACGGACTCGGCGCTCGCGAAGGACGCGTCCGCGAGCATGCCCTCCGGGCCCACCCAGTCTCCCACCCGGAACAGGCCGCTCACGTGCGGCACCCGGGCCGTGGGACGTCCGGAGAGGCCACCGGACTTCGCGCCCGGCAGCAGGTGGCTCACCGTCAGGTTGGGACGGAAGCGCCGCGCCACCACGTGCTCGCGCCAGCCGGGCTGGAGCGCGTCCATCACCGCTTCCAGTTCGGCCTCGCGCGCCTCGGCGTCAGCTCCGCCCAGGTACTTCATCACGTGCACCATCGCGCCTCCCTCTGGCGCCAGCCGCGCGGACGCCGAGTGCACGGACACGTACCACGGACCGTCGATTCCGAGCGCGAACAGCGCCTCCGGCCTCGGCAGGCCGGACAGGCCGAGCTCCAGCGTGGCCGCCTTCACCGGCACCGCCTCCGCCGCCTCCCGCGCGAGCACCGCGTCCCCGGGCACCAGCGACGCCACGTCCCCTGGGCTGCCCGCCAACACCACCGCGTCCACCTCGTGCACCGTCCCGTCCGCGAGCCGGAGGCCGTACACGCGGGCTTCCGCTGCGTGTCCGTGGATGGCCACGGGGTTCGCTCCCGCACCGGCCTCGTGCGCCTGCGCATGGACCACCGATTCCACCCGTGCGGACAGCTCCAGCCGCACCCCCGCCTCGCGCGCCCGGGCCTCCAGCGCGTCCACCAGCGTGCTCCAGCCGCCGTCGATATAGAGCACGTTGGCCGCGAGCGCGGACTGGAGCTGGGACACCGCCACCTCCGCGCTCAGCGTGTCGAGGTCCGCGCAGTAGCACGACACCCGCGTCAGCGCGCCGACGAGCGCACGGGAGTCCTCGCGCGACAAGCGTGTCTCCAGCCACTCACGCATCGACTGGCGCGCCAGCGAGCTCACGTCGATGCGGGGCAGCCCCGCGAGCAGCCGCGCCAGCTCCAGCTTTCCGGCCAGGGTGAGCACGTCCGTCGTCATCAGCGACACGGCCCCGCGCGGCAGCGTGTGCAGCCGGCCCGCGCGCAACGCATACGAGCCCTCGCCCGGGATGCCTCCCTGGGGCTTCACGCCCAGGCTCCCGAGCACCCGCATCGCCGCCCCGCCCCGGTACAGCGCGTGGGGCCCCAGGTTGAAGCGGAAGCCCTCCACCTCCGACGTCTGCGCCCGGCCGCCGAGGTGCTTCGCGCGCTCATACAGCGTCACCTCGCAGCCACCGCGCACCAGCAGCGCCGCAGCCGTGAGCCCACCCAGCCCGCCGCCCACCACCGCCACTCGGGTTGCCCGCATGTCCGTCCTCCGTCTGTGCGCCCGGGAAATTCCGGGCATCCAACGGCTCCACGACGGAGGGGGCGAAAGGTTACAGGGCCTCGCGAAAGTCCCGGGAGTGGCCGGTCCGGGGCCGCCCGGCGCGCAGGCCGCGGCGGAATGAACGTTCCTTCCGCGAAGCAGCGCCCGGCCGCCCGCCGCGACGGTCCAGGCGGAATGAACGTTCCTTCCGCGAAGCAGCACCCGGCCGCCCGCGCAGGCCGCGGCGGAATGAACGTTCCTTCCACGAGCCACCCGCCCCGGCCGGGCCCTCATCGCCGGGACTCGCGTGTCACACCGCATCAATCCCGCGAGAACCTTCCACCGACAGCGCGGGTCAATCACGCCTCACATGCGCCACGCCGGTCTCGCATTGAGGGTGCGAATTCCTGACAACCCTGAGAGTTGCTTTGCGTCAGGCAATGTCAGAGGTAGGCGTAAGATGGTGCATACAGCGACGGAATCTCCCGCCGCGCACGTCAGAGGCATCCCCGAATGAGAAGTCTCCTCGTCGCCCTGCTCGCACTTCCCCTCTTCGCCGCCTGTGGCCCCGCGCCCGAGTCCGAGGCGTCCACCACGGCCGCACAGGCGCAGGAGGTCCAGTCCCAGCCGGACACGCAGGAGCTGTCGGCCGCCCCTCGTGAGCGCTCCGTCACGCTGAGCACCGGGGTGACGCTGCGCTATGTGGAGCAGGGCTCGAAGAACGGACCCGTGGTCGTCTTTCTCCACGGCTACACGGACTCGCACCACACGTGGGATTTGAACCTGCCCATCTTCCCGCGCAGCTTCCACATCTATGCGCTGGACCAGCGCGGCCATGGTGACTCGTCCCGCCCGGCCTGCTGTTACACGCAGCAGGACTTCGCCGCGGACGTCGTGGCCTTCCTGAATGCCATGGGCGAGCGCAAGGCCATCCTCGTCGGCCACTCCATGGGCAGCTTCATCGCGCAGCAGGTGGCGCTGGATTACCCGAGCCGCGTGGAGGCGCTGGTGCTGGTCGGCTCGGCGCCCACCGTCGCGGGCAACGAGGTGGCGCTGTTCCTGAAGTCCATCGTCGACACGCAGGTGGGCACGGTGGACCCGGACTTCGTCCGCGAGTTCCAGACGAGCACCTTCACGCGCCCCGTGCCGCAGTCGTACATCGACACGCTCGTGTCGGAGAGCCTCAAGGTCCCCGCCCGCGTGTGGCAGGCCACCCTGGACGGGCTCATCGCGGAGGACCACTCGGCCCGGCTGGGTGAGATTGACGTGCCCGTGCTCGTGGTGGGCGGAGACCAGGACGGCTTCTTCCCCGTCGAGCAGCAGCAGGCGCTGGTGGACGCCCTCCCCAACGCCACCTACGTCCTCTACCCGGACACCGGCCACGCGCCCCACGCGGAATTGCCACACCAGTTCGTGCACGAGGTGCAGCGCTTCCTGAAGTCGGTGACGAAGTAGCGCGGAGCATGCGCGGGCCCGGGGCGCGGCGGCTCACCATCGGCGCTCTCCGGGCCCGGCTTCCGGTAGGCCGTGCTCGTGACCCCGCTTCGGTAGGGTCGGCTACCCGGGCCCCGCCGCCTTCGTGTCCTCGGGCGGCCGCAGCGAGGGGTCTGGCGCATCGGACCGCGCCAGCAGCACCGCGGCGGTGAGGATGAGCAGTCCGCCCACCCCCTGCCGGGCACTGAGCCGCTCGTCGAGGAACAGCGCGCCCAGCAACACCGCCGTCAGCGGCTCCATGGTGGACACCAGGGACGTGTTCACCGGGCCGATGCGCGCCATGCCCACGAAGAAGAGGAGCACCGCGGCCACGGTGGAGACGAGTGCCAGCGCCACCACGGCGGCCCAGCCCGTGGGAGTGGTGGGGAAGGCCGGGCCCCGCGCCAGCACCACGAGCCCCAGCGTGACGCCCGCGGAGCCGAGGATGACGGTGCTGGACGCCAGTGGGCCCGCCCGGCCCGCGACCCGCGCGCTGATGACGACGTAGCAGGCGTAGAGGAGCGCGGACAGCAGCCCCAGCATGATGCCCAGCGGCTTCGCGCCGCCCTGCTCCACGTCCGCCGTCAGCGCCGTGCCCCCCAGGGCCAGCGCCACGGCCAGCCACTTCACCCGGCCCAGCCGCTCGCCGAAGACGACGCGCTGGAGCAGCGCCACGAGCGCGGGGAAGGAGTAGAGCAGCAGCGCCACCAGGCCCGCGGGGGCGTGCTGGAGGGCGATGAAGTACGCCCCCGCCTCCGACACGTAGCCCACCGCGCCCAGCAGGATGAGGGCCAGCACCACCTTGCGCTCTGGCAGGCGCTGGCGGCGCACCACCATGACGCTGGCCAGCACCGCCCCGGCGAGCGAGAAGCGCAGGAAGAGCAGCGACGGCGCGTCCGCGCCCGCCGCGTAGGCGAGGCGCCCGAAGAGGCCGAGCGCGCCGAAGCACGCCCCGGACAGGGCCACGATGAAGAAGCCAGCGGTGCGGTTCATGGCGGGAGCGCGCGCACCCTGCTCCAAGCGGGCGCCCGTGTCACGCGTCCCGCGCAGCCCGCCGGGGGCCTACCAGTAGTTGACGGACTTGAGGTCGAAGACGTCCGTGTAGCCACCGGCGCGCAGCAACTGCACGGCCTGGGCGCTGCGGCCGCCCGCGGCGCAGTAGACCACCACGCTCGTACCGGGCGGGCCCACCTCGGAGAGCCGCCGGGGCAGTTCCTGCACGGGGATGTTGCGCGCGGCTTCGGGGTGTCCCTGCTGGAACTCCTGCGGGGTGCGCACATCCAGCAGCACCGCGCCTTCCGCGACGAGCTGCCGGGCCTTCTGAGAGAGCTCCTGAGGCGTCATGGCTTCATTGTAGGCCCACCCGCGCGGAGCGGAGAGCGCTTCTTCCGAAGGTGTTGAGTCTCGAAGGGACGCGGCCGGGCCGGGGCCGGGTATTGCTCCCGCTCCCACGGGTGCCCCATCCTGCCCTCCATCTCCGTGACGTGCCCCGACAAGCCCACCCTCCTGGCGTTTCAACGCGGGACGCTGCCTCCGGACGAGGCCGAGCGCGTGCGGCTGCACCTGGAGACCTGCGCCTCCTGCCGTCGCTTCGACGCGCCCACCGTGGAGCTGGCTCCTCGCGACGTGCCCGTGCTTCCCGCCGCGCCGCCTGTCGCGCCGCCTGTCGGGGCACCGGTCCTGCCCGTGCCGGAGGGCACCGCAGCCCCTGGCCAGCTCGGGCGCTACCTGCTGCTGGCGCGGCTGGGGGCCGGGGGGATGGGAGAGGTCTTCAAGGCGTATGACCCCGAGCTCGACCGGCGCGTGGCGCTGAAGCTGCTGCGCCCGGAGTTGCTCGCGGGGCCAGGGGCCGAAGAGAACCGCGCGCGCATGCTCCGCGAGGCCCAGGCGCTGGCACGGCTGGCGGACGCCCACGTCGTGACGGTGCATGACGTTGGGACGCATGGCGACCAGGTCTTCCTCGCCATGGAGTACGTGGAGGGCGCGACGCTGCGGGAGTGGCTGGAGGCCCAGCCGCGTCCCTGGCGGCAGGTGATGGAGCGCTTCCTGGACGCCGGCCGGGGGCTGGCCGCCGCGCATGCGGCCGGGCTCGTGCACCGCGACTTCAAGCCGCAGAATGTCCTGGTGGCGCGCGACGGGCGCGTGAAGGTGGCCGACTTCGGGCTGGCCCGTGGCGTGGCCGCTTCCGCCCCGTCTGTCCTCGCGGAGGAGCCCGCGCCCCTGGCGGTGGTGACGCAGGCAGGCCAGGTGCTCGGCACGCCCGCGTACATGGCCCCGGAGCAGCGGGAGGGCGGGACGGTGGATGCCCGCGCGGACCAGTACGCCTTCAGCGTCGCGCTGTACGAGGCGCTCTACGGCCGCCATCCGCTCCAGGGTGTTCCCCGAGGAGGCGCGCCGCTTCCGCCTCCGTCCAGGCCCGGCCTTCCTCGTGGGCTGGCGCCCGTCCTCCTGCGAGGCATGGCCGCTCATCCCGACGCGCGCTTCCCCTCCATGGAGGCACTGCTCGGCGCACTCGCGCGGGAGGCGTCGGGCTCACGGCGGCGCCGGCTCGCGCTGGGGGCCGGGGTGCTGACGCTGGCCTCGACGCTGGGGCTCCTCGTGTGGAGGACCTCCGTCCCCGTGCCGTGCCAGGGCGCCGCGGAGCAGTGGGCCGGGACGTGGAGCGCGTCGCGCTCGGCGGCGGTGGGCGAGGCGCTGCGGCGCACCGGCCTTCCCTACTCGGCGGACACCGCCGCTGAAGTCGGCCGCCGCGTGGAGGACTACGGCAGGCGCTGGGTGGCGCAACACACCGACGCCTGCGAGGCCACGCGCCTGCGCGGGGAGCAGGGCGAGGAGATGCTGGATTTGCGCATGGCCTGCCTCGCGCGCCGGAGGCGGGCGGTGGATGCGCTCGCGAGCGTGCTGCTCTCCGCGGATGCGCGGGTGACGGAGAACGCGGTGCGCACCGTGGACGCCCTGCCGGACCTGGAGGACTGCGCCGACCTGGCGGCCCTGCGCGCGGCGCCGCGCCCTCCCGCCGACCCGGCCGTGCGGGCCCGGCTGGACGCGGCTCGCGAGCACATCGACGAGGCGCGCACCCTCATGGATGCGGCGCGCCTGAAGCCCGCCTTCGCGGCGCTGGAGAAGGCGCGGGGTGAAGCGCGCGCCCTCTCCGCGCTGGATGTGGAGGCCGAGGCCCTCGTCGTGGAGGGGCGCGTGCACTGGCGCGCCGGGCGCTACGACGTGGCGGCCGAGCGGCTGACGGAGGCCGCCAACGCCGCGAGCGCCGCTGGAGACGAGCCGATGCTCGCGCGCGCGTGGATTGACCTGGCCCAGGTGGAGAGCGGCCTGCTGCGCCGCCATGAGCCCGCGGCGCTGCGGCTCCGGCAGGCGCGGGTGGTGCTGGAGCGGCTGGGGCGCCCCGAGCGGCTGGAGGCGCGCTACCACTTCGTGGCGGGGATGAACGCGGAGGACCGCGAGCAGCACGCCGAGTCGCTCGAAGCGCTGGACCGGGCGCTGGCCCTCTTCGAGCGACTGCCCTCCCAGCTCCCGGCGATTCAGGTGCTGACGTTCCGGGCCAATGCGCTGATGGGCCTCGGCCGCTTCTCCGAGGCCGAGCAGTCCGTGCGGCGGGCGCTGGCCCTGCGCACGGCGGCCCAGGGGGCGAACCACCCGGAGCTGGGCTCGGGGTACGTCATGCTGGGCAACGTCCTCTCCTTCCAGAACCGGCTGGCCGAGGCCGTCGAGGCGCAGCGCCAGGCGCTCGCCCTCCTCGAGCCGGCCTACGGAAAGGAGAGCCTCCAGGTGGCGGCGGCGCTGCACAACCTGGGCATCCTCGAGACGTGGCGCGGGAACTTCCAGGACGCACTGGAGTCCGCCGAGCGCTCACGGGTGCTCTACGAGAAGAAGCTGGGCGCGGAACACCCCGAGGCCGCCAAGGTGCAGCGCACCGTCGCGGACATCTGGCTGGCCCAGGGGCGTGCTCGCGAGGCGCTACCCGTGCTGGAGCGCGCGCTCGAGCGCTTCGAGGCCAAGGAGGGGCGTGAGAACGAGACGCTCCTGCACTTCCTCACCAGCCTCGGTGAGGCGCACCTGGCGCTGGGGCGGCCGCAGCGGGCGGTGGAGTTGCTGGAGCGCGCGCTGCCGCTGAGGACGGCCCTCACCCGCGCCGAGGACGTGGCGCGGACGCGCTTCGCGCTGGGACGGGCGCTGTGGGAGACGAAGCAGGAGCCACGCAGGGCTCGCGAGCTGGTCGAGGACGCACGGGACACCTACGCGGCCCATGCGCAGGCCAACGCCCGCGCACTCGAAGCAGTGCAGGGGTGGCTGGCGACGCATGCGCTCGGGGAGCAGGCGCCTTGAGGCGGGGCGTGCCGGCCGGCGTCATGCGCCGCGTGGTGCGGGAGTGGCTGGCGACACATGCGCGCGGCGAGCAGGCGCCTTGAAGCGGGGCGTGCCGGCGTCACGCGCCGCGTGGTGTGGGAGTGGCCGGCGACGCATGCGCGCGGGGAGCAGGTGCCTTGAAGCGGGGCGTGCCGGCGTCACGCGCCGCGTGGTGCGGGAGTGGCCGGCGACGCATGCGCGCGGGGAGCAGGTGCCTTGAAGCGGGGCGTGCCGGCGTCACGCGCCGCGTGGTGCGGGAGTGGCCGGCGACGCATGCGCGCGGGGAACAGGTGCCTCGATGCGGGACGTGCCGGCCGGCGTCATGCGCCGCGCGGAGTCCGTCTGATACAACCGGGAGCCGGTGAGCTCGGAACAGGACACGGTTCCCCTCGCGCGCGAGGGCGGTGAGCAGGGCCCGCGAGGCGGCCCGTTCCGGCTGCTCGTCTTCAGCCCCTCGCTGGCGCTGACGTTCCCCCTGCCGGAGACGGGCACCGTCATCATCGGCCGCGGCGCCGAGGCCGACGTGCGCATCGACTCGGCGGCCCTGTCCCGACGGCACGCGGAGCTGACGCTCGGCCCGCGCCCGACGGTGAAGGACCTGGGCAGCTCCAACGGCACCCGCGTGGCGGGACGCCGGCTGGCCCCGGAGGAGGTGTGCGAGCTCGCTCCGGGTGGCGTGCTGGAGTTGGGCGAGCTGACGCTGCTGCTCCAGCCCACGCCCCCCGTGTCCCCGTCCACTCCCGCGCGGCCCCGCGCGCTGTGGAGTCACGCCGCGCTGGAGACCCGGCTGGAAGAGGCCTGCCTGCGCGCGGCAGCCGGCGGCCCCGCCTTCCGGCTGGTGCGCGTGCGCTGCCTCCATGCACCTCACGCCACACGCGTGCGCGAGGCCGTGGCCACCGCGCTGGACCCGCTGGACGTCCTGGCCGAGTACGCGCCTCAGGAGTGGCATGCGCTGGTCTGGGAGGACGTGCCCGGGCGCGGTGATGAAGTGGAAGCCGACCTCGCCGACGAGCTGGGCCGGCACGGGCTGCCCTTCGCGGTGGGCCGCGCGCGCTTTCCGCAGGAGGGCCGCACTCCCGAGGCGCTGATGGCTCGCGCGGGCGAGGGCATTCGGGGAGACGCGACGGAGGCGAAGGAGGGCGACCTCATCGTCGTGGACCCGGCGATGCAGCGGCTCCACGCGCTGGTGAAGCAGGTGGCCGCCAGCCCCTTCACCGTGCTGCTGCTGGGCGAGACGGGCGTGGGCAAGGAGGTCTTCGCCGAGGCCGTCCATCGTCACTCGCCCCGTGCACGCGGGCCCTTCGTGCGGCTCAACTGCGCGGCCTTCTCCGAGTCCCTGCTGGAGAGCGAGCTGTTCGGCCATGACAAGGGCGCCTTCACCGGCGCGGTGAAGGCAAAGCCCGGCCTGCTGGAGTCGGCCAACGGCGGCACGCTCTTCCTCGACGAGGTGGCCGAGCTGCCCGCGGGCGTCCAGGCCAAGCTGCTGCGCGTGCTGGAGCAGCGCGAGGTGCTGCGCCTGGGCGAGCTGCGCCCGCGTCCGCTCGACGTGCGCTTCGTGGCCGCCACGCACAAGGACCTCGCGACGGAGGTGGCACGCGGCACCTTCCGGCAGGACCTCTCCTTCCGTCTGGACGGCCTCAGCCTCACCATTCCCCCGCTGCGCGAGCGCCGCGCGGAGCTGTTCGTCCTCGCGCACGTCTTCCTGCAGCGCGCCGCCCACGCCATGGGCCGCACGGCGGTGCCCTCGCTGTCGCCCGAGGCGCAGGACGCGATGCTGCGCTACCACTGGCCCGGCAACCTGCGCGAGCTGCGCAACGTCATGGAGCGCGCGGTGGTGCTCGGCGCCGTGGACGTGCTGCGGCCCGAGCACCTGCCGCTGGAGAAGCTCCTCGCACCGCGGCTGCCGCTCGCTTCCGCGCCCGTGCCCGTCACTCCGGGCGGTGGGGAGCGGCAGCGCATCGTGGATGCCCTGGAGCGCCACGGCGGCAACCAGACGGAGGCGGCGCGCGAACTGGGCGTGTCGCGCAAGACGCTGGGCGTGTGGATGGACGGGCATGGCATCCCCCGTCCCCGGCGCGGCGCGCCTCCCCGCTGAGCGACTTCCCTTCAAGGGAACCTCGCACTTCCCTTCAAGGCACCTTCCCCTCGCGCTTCCCACGCGGCGACTCGCGTAACCCCTCGGAGCGCCTGGAGCGCGGGGTTCGGCACGGCCATTGAAAAGAGGATCCTCCAATCCCGCAGCACCCGGAGGAACCCATGACGAGCATCGGACCGAAGCCGTTTCCCACCAGCCCCGCCATCCCTTCCACCCAGCTCCGCCCGCAGCCGGGCCCGGTGGCGCTGCCTCCTCCCGCGCAGCGCGCGCCCATCGACTCCTTCGAGGCGCCCGTGCGCACGTCGCCGTCCACCGCGCGCAAGCCGCTGCCCGAGCCGCCGAAGCCGCTGCCGCCGCAGCACCCCACCGATGACCCCGCCGTCAGCGCCCGCACTCCCGTGAAGGGCCCCTCGCAGCCGGGCAACTCCGCGGGTGAGACGACCAAGGCCGGTGGCGCCCCGACGAAGACGACGACGCAGACGCCGACGGACCCCACCCGGCGCTGAGCCCTCCCCCTCCACCGCTCACCAGGACCCGACATGAACTCAAGCACCCATCGCGCGCTGCTGACCGCCCTCGCCCTCTGCACGTGCGGCCCCGCCGCGCTCGCGCAACCGGCCAGCGGCCCCACGCGCCAGCAGGAAATGGACGCCGCCATCGCCGAACTGAAGGCGAGCCAGGCTGAGGCCCCGCCGAACCAGCGGAAGACGCTCGAGCGGCAGGTCACCTCGCTGGAGAACGCGAAGAAGATGCAGCGCCTGGTCGACGAGGCGAGCGCGAGCAACAAGGCGCGCCGCCCCGCCGTCCCCGAGGCGCAGAAGGCGTTCTTCACGCCCGTGGCCGTCGCGAAGCTCCCCGCCTGGCTTCCCGACACCCTCACCCGCGCGCAGGCGAAGGAGGACTCACTCAAGTGCCCGGCTGGCGCGCGCGTCTACGCGGACGCGCACTCGCTGGAGTGCCGCATCCCGGCCCAGGTCCCCGTGCCGCACGGGCTGGCGCTCTGGTTCTACAAGTCCACGGGCCGGATGAAGGCGCAGCGCTACTACGAGAAGGGGCTGCTGCGCTGGGCCATCTCCTACCACCACACCGGCGGGCGCGACTCCGAGGGGAGGTACGACGACGTGAAGCCGAAGCAGCACCGCGAGAGCGGCCTGCACACGGGCTACGCGCCCAATGGCACCATCGTCCGCCAGGCCGAGTACACCTCCGGTGCGCTCCAGGGCTGGACGCGCCTCTGGGAGGACGACGGCTTCCCCATGGCCGCCACGCGCTATGAGAACGGCAGCAGCGTGGAGCGCAGGGAGCCCTCCGGCCGCACGGAGTGAGCCGCCCCGTGGCGCTGGCCGAAAACTGGAGCTGTTTTCGGCCGGCGCTACAGTTCTGTATCGACCATGCAACTCAACAAGCATGCACTCCTCACCCAGCTGGCCGAGCGCCTCCAGCAGTCCGACCGCCTCGCCCACCGCGCCGAGGCCGAGGCCCGCGAGGCGGCCCGCAGCCTGGCCACGGAGTCGGAGAAGAGAGAGGACGGCCGCGCCGCCATCGAGTTCGGCAGCCTCGCCACCGGCCAGGCCGCTCGCGCCCGCCGCGTGCAGGAAGAGCTCAAGGCACTCTCAACCTTCGGCCAGGGCGAGCTGCCGCGCTTCCCGCGCCAGGGGCCCGTGGCGCTGGGCGCGATTGTGGACATGAGCACCGAGGACGACGACGGCTTCGCCGAGCGCACCTTCTTCGTGCTGCCCGTGGGCGCCGGCACCGAATTGACGGGCCCCGGCGGTGACGGCTTCCTCTCCGTCATCACCCCCGCGTCTCCCGTGGGCCGCGCCCTCATGGGCCGTAAGGCCGGCGACGTGGTGGAGGTGACGCTGGCGGGTGAGGTACGGGAATGGACGGTGCTCGAGGTGGCATGAGGCCGGATGTGACTCGCCGGGCGCATACGGTGTCCTGCCCCGGACGTAAGCCCTGGGGGCAGTAGAACCGCCAGCCCTGCTCGCGCGTGAATCCAGGAAGATGTTTTCTTCCCTTTCTCCGCAAGCCAAGGCGCCGGCCCCGCCTCATTCCCTGCCGCTGACGTGGCCCGCGGCCCTGGTGGGGCTGCTGTTCGGCGTGCTGATGGCGTATGTGCCGTACGAGTTCCGGGTGGCCTCCTTCCGGCCGCTCTATCCGTATGTGCGCGTGCTCGGCCTCGCGTATCTGGCCGGCAGCATCTCCCTCATGGGTGCGCTGCTGTACCCGCACGCGCCCCGCTGGTTGGACCGGGGCGCGCGGCTGACGCTGGGCGCGGCCATGGCGCTGTACTGGTGGGTGCTGAATGTGCTGCCCGGCAGCCTCACCGGCATCGTCCTCTACCCGCTCCTCTTCGGCGGCATGATGTTGGAGGCGTGGCCCGCCATGCGCCGGCGGCCCGTGCTGCGCGCCTTCCTGTCCCTCACCGGCACCGCCTTCGGCGTGGCCCTGCTCGCCGCGCCCGAGCGCTTCCCGCTGTCCGTCTACGCGCACCTGGCGCCGCTGCGGCCATTGGTAGGCGCCCTCTTCGCCCTCACCGGCGTGGGGCTGCTGCTGCCCGCGGGCCGGCTGCACTCGCGGCTGCCCAACCTCCTCATGGGCGTGCTGGCCGTGCCCTTCGCGCTGCTGGCGTATGCACTGGGCCGGGGCGCGTCGTGGCTCGGCGCCAGCGTGTACGCGGTGCTCACCCTGGCGTGCGTGGCGCAGGCGCTGGAGTGGCGCCCTCGCGCACCGCGCACCGTGGGGTGGAAGCTGTTGCGCGGGCTGGCCTTCGCGGGGCTGGTGCCGCTGCTGGCGCTCGGCGGGCTCGCGGCCTTCCTCGCGCAGCGCGCAATCGAGCAGCAGGTTCGCGACGACACGCAGCGCGCCGCCGCGGGCGAGGCGGACTTCCTGCGCCGCTACCTGGACGACTCGCGCGAGTCGTTGGACTTGATGCTGGAGTCGCCCGGCTTCCGCGCCGCCTTCGTCACCGGCGAGCGCGCCGCGCTGGAGCCGTACCTGCGCAACCTCGCCGCCCAGGCGCGCGCCTTCGACGCGGCGCTCGCGGTGGATGCCTCCGGCCGCGTGCTGGCCACCTCGCCGGGCGTGGAGGACTGGCACCTGCCCGCGCACGCCTTCCTCTCCGACGCGCTCGCCCACGGCGGCACCGAGGTGTCCCCGGCCTTCATCCGCCCTCCGGACCGGCCGCTGGTGGCGGTGGCGCGCCCCTTCGAGCACGACGGCGAGCTGCGCGGCATGCTGGTGGGCCTGCTCTCGCTGGAGCGGCTGAGCGACGCCACCACGCCCGCGTCGCGGCGCTTCCGCGTGCAGGTGCTGGACAGGCGCGGCCTCAAGGTGCTGCGCGACACGGCGCCCAACGCGCTGCTGCTGGGCGAGGCCCACCTGCCGGACGCGATGCACGACGAGCTGCTGCGCCCCGGCAGCGGCATCATGGAGGCCTTCGACGTGGCGGACCGCCGCATCCTCGCCGCCGAGGCGCCTGTGGAGGACACCGAGTGGAGCGTGCTGGTGACGCAGGAACTGGTCGTGGCCTACGCGGCGATTACGCGCATGAGCGCCGCGGTGGTGGGCCTCGTCATGCTGGGCGTGCTGCTGGCGCTGGGCCTGTCGCAGCTCGTGGCCCGCGACGTCATCCGCCGCCTCGACGAGCTGCGCGAGGCCACCGCCGCTCTGGCCGCCGGGGATTTGGAGCGGCGCGTGGAGGACGACGGGGAGGACGACGAGCTGGGCGAGCTTGCCCGCAGCTTCAACGAGATGGCGGCCCGCACCGGCGCCGCACAGGCGGAGCTGAAGGACGCGGTGCGCGCGCGCGAGGAGTTCATCAGCGTGGCCAGCCACGAGCTGCGCACGCCGCTCACGCCCCTCAAGGGCTTCGCCTCGCTCACGCTCCAGTGGCTGGAGAAGAACGGCGACTTCCCGGAGCGCGAGCGGCTGCTCAAGGCGCTGCGCTCCATGGCCCGGCAGACGGAGCGGCTGGCGCGGCTGGTGGATGACCTGCTCGACACCGCCCGGATTCAAGGCGGCCGCTTCGAGCTGGAGCGGCAGCGCGTGGACCTGGTGCCGCTGCTGCAGGAGGTGCTGGAGCGCTTCGAGGTGCGCGCGGAGAGCGGCCTCGCCTTCGAGCTGCGCATCCCCGGCCACACCGTGGAGGGCGACTGGGACGCGCCCCGGCTGGACCAGGTGCTCACCAACCTGGTGAGCAACGCCGTGCGCTACTCCCCGCAGGGCGGCACGGTGCGCATGTCGCTGGAGGAGGAGGACCACCACATCGTGGTGCACGTGAAGGACGAGGGCATCGGCATCCCTCCGGAGAGCCTGCCCGGCCTGTTCCGGCCCTTCGCCCGCGCGTCCAACGCGCAGGCGCGCCACTACGGCGGGTTGGGGCTGGGCCTCTTCATCTGCCGCGAAATCGTGGAGCGGCACGGCGGCACCATCTGGGCGGAGAGCGAGGGCGCGCAGCGCGGCAGCAGCTTCCACGTGCGGCTGCCCCGGTACATCAACAGCCCCGTTCCCGTGTCCGAGCCCACCACCCAGCCGTCGTCCGTGCACGCGGCCTGAGACGCCAGGCCGGGCTCGGAGGCGCTGCGAGGCGCCGGGCTCGGAGGCGCGCTGCGAGGCGCCGGGCTCGGAAGCCCACTACGAGGCGCCGGGCTCGGAAGCTCCCGGCAGGGCCAGCCACTCCTCTGGGATGTCGCCGCGTGGCAGCTCCAGCACGAAGATTGAGCCCTTGCCCAGCTCACTGGTGGCCGTCACCGTGCCGCCGAAAGCCTCCACAATCTGCCGGGTGATGTAGAGCCCCAGGCCCAGGCCGCCATAGTGCCTGTCGCTCACCGCGCGCTCGAAGCGCTCGAAGATGCGCGGCAAATCCTGCGCGGAGATGCCGATGCCGCAGTCCTGCACGGTGAGCCGCGCCAGCCGCCCGTCCGCCTCCACGCGCACGCACACCGGCTTGCCGGCGCCGTACTTCAGCGCGTTGGACAGCAGGTTCGTCACCACCTGCTCCAGCCGCTGCCGGTCCCACCGGCCCACCACCGCCATGGGCGCGTGCAGCTCCAGCGTGCAGTTGAGCTGCGCGGCGGACGGGGCGAAGCGGTAGAGGATTTCCGCCGCCACGCTCGCCAGGTCCATCTCCTCCAGCTCCAGCTTCAGCCGGCCCGCGGTGATGCGCGACACGTCCAGCAGGTTGTCCACGAGGCTGGTCAGCTTGCGCACCTGGCGCTGCACCACCTCCAACGTCTCCGACACGCGCTCGGCGGACACCGGCTGGCCCCGGGCCGCGAGCAGCTCCACCTGCTTGTGCAGCAGCTGCACCTTGAGGTGCAGCGGCGTCAGCGGCGTCTTCAACTCATGGCTGGCGATGCCCAGGAACTCGTCGCGCAGGCGCACCGCCTCGCGCGCCTCGCGCAGCAGCCGCGCGCTGTCCACGGAGAGCGCCGTGCGGCGGGCCAGCTCCTCCGCCAGCCGCTCCTCCTCGTCGGTGAAGTCGTGCGCCGTGTCCCCACGGAAGAGGGCGAGCGCGCCGATGACGCCCCCGCGCGCCACCAGCGGCACGCCCAGGTAGCAGCGCAGCTCCAGCGCCTGCCGCAGCCGCGCCGTATCCAGCGCCTCATCGGCCGCGGCGACTGGCGACTCCGACAACAGCCTCCGCTCCGTCTGGCCGGTGTCGAGCAGGGACAGCATGCCTCCCGGCACCAGCGGGTCCGACGGGTGCTGGCGCAGCAACTCCAGCAGCAGCACGTGTCGCTCGGGCACCGCGTGCACCGCCGCCACCGCGCGCAGCGGCTCGGCGGGCGGCCCCAGGTAGAGCACGCCCGCATCCGCCAGCGCTGGAACGAGCAGGCGCAGCAGAGGCTCCACCCGTCCCTCGGCGTCCAGTGCGGCGCCCAGCAGCGCGCCCGCCTCCGCCAGCAGCCGCGCGGCGCTCGCCGCGTCCATCCCCAGCCGCGCCTCCTCGCGCGCGCGCAGCAGCACACCGGCCGCCTGCCCGTCACGCACGCCCAGTGGCACCACGGAGCCTCGCAGCAGCACCACCGTCCCGTCCGGCCGGCGCAGCCCCCAGCGCCCCTCCCTCACCCACTCGCCCGCCAGCGCCCGCGTCAGCGGCGACTCGTCCAGCGGGAGTGACGTATCCTCCGCGCGCACCCAGACGCACCCGGGGAACCAGCCGTGCTCGATTCGCTCGGGTCGGGGGATCCGAAACTGGCGGCCCGCCTCACTATTGAAGGCGAGGACGCGGCCCTTCACGTCCACCAGGACGAGCGCGTCTCCCGCCTGCTCGAGGAGCAGCCGGAGCACCGCATCGTTCAGGAGGGACTCTGCTCCCTCCTCGGGGTCCTGTTGAATCATCGAAGGCCAGGCGCTTCCAGAAGACATGAGGGACTTCCCGGCACGCAGCCATGGTGGCACCCACGCCCATCCGGAAGGAAGACGGGCGACACTCCCCGTGTCTCGCACAACAGCGGAAGAGGCGCCGCGAAAATCCCGGGGTCATCCCGGCCCTCTTGCTTGCCCGGGCAGAAAATCCAGAATGGTTATGAAATTGTGAAACGCTCGGACGCCCCCGTCCGGGCGGGCGTTCTCTTCCTCGAGCCTCATCATGCAGACGCCGCACTCCAGGCCTGACTGGACCTCCAGCGAGCGCCGCTATCGCCTGGTCATCGACAACCTCAAGGAGGTGGTCTTCCAGACTGACACACAGGGTGTCTGGACGTTCCTCAACCCCGCGTGGACGGAGCTGACCGGCTTCACGGTGGACGAGGTCCTGGGGAAGCACTACCTGGAGTTCCTCCACCCGGAGGACCGGCAGCGCGCGCAGGAGCTGTTCGTCCCGCTCGTGGAGCGGAGGGTCGAGGACGTGCGCACGGAGGTGCGCTACCTCACCCGCTCGGGCGGCACCGTCTGGGTGGAGGTGTTCGGCCGGCTGATGCAGACGGAGGACGGCACCATTCTCGGCACCTCGGGGACGCTCAACAACGTCACCGAGCGCAAGGCCGCGGACGATGCCCTGGCGCGGCGCGAGCGCTACCTCACCGCGCTGGTGGAGATGCAGCAGCGGCTGCTCGCGACGCCCGAGGGCGGCGACCTCTACGGGCCCGCGCTGGCGCCGCTGGGCCTGGCGTCGGGCGCCAGCCGCGTGTACGTGTTCGAGAATCACCGCGGGGAGGACGGGGCGCTCTTGTGCAGCCAGCGCGCGGAGTGGTGCGCGCCGGGGGTGAAGCCGGAAATCGACAACCCGGACCTCCAGAACCTGCCCATGGAGCAGTACTTCCCACGCTGGGTCGAGAAGCTGACGCGCGGGGACGTCGTCGAGGGGCTGGTGGCGGGCTTCCCCGAGAGTGAGCAGGCCGTGCTGGACCCGCAGGGCATCCTGTCCATCCTCGTGCTGCCCATGCGAGTGCAGGGCGTGCTGGCGGGCTTCATCGGCTTCGACAACACCGTCGAGGCGCGCACGTGGGACCGGCTGGAGGTGGACCTGCTGTCGGCGGCGGCGGGCGCCATCTCCGTGACGCTGGAGCGGCGCGAGTCGGAGCGGGCGCTGCGCGAGCGCGAGCGGCGCTTCCGGCAGCTCGCGGAGAACGCGTCGGACGTGCTGTACCTCTACCGGCGCGAGCCGCCGCGCGGCTTCGCCTACGTGAGCCGCGTGTCCCAGGCCAAGCTGGGCTACGGCCCGGTGGAGCACTACGGCGAGCCGGACCTCTGGTACCAGCGCGTGCACCCCGAGGACCGGGCGCTGCTGGAGCAATTGCTGGAAGCGCCGCAGCCCTTCCAGGGCGCGCCGGTGGTGGTGCGCTTCCACCACCCGGACGGGCGCACGCTGTGGCTGGAGCACGTGGTGGCGCCGGTGACGGACGCCTCCGGCCGCGTGGTGGCGGTGGAGGGCCTGGCGCGCGACATCACCGAGCGCCGCGAGGCGGAAGAGGCGCTGCGGCTGTCCGAGGCCAGCTTCCGCGCGCTCCTGGAGGGCGTGCCGGACGCGGCGGCCATCGAACGCGACGGGCACATCGTCTACGCCAACGCGGCGCTCGTCGCCACGCTGGGCTTCGAGCGCGCGGAGCAGCTCACGGGCCAGCGCTTCGGCGACTACGTCAAGGACATGCGCGGGCCGGAGGCGGTGCGGGCCGGGGCGCTCACGGGAGAGCGGCGGCTGGTGCGCCGCGACGGGCGCACGCGCGTGGCGGAGGTGGTGTCGCTGCCCCTGCGCTTCGACGGGCAGCCGGCGGTGGTGTCCATCGCCCGCGACGTGACGGAGCAGCGGCAGTTGCAGGCGCGGCTGACGCTGGCGGACCGGCTGGCGTCGGTGGGCACGCTCGCGGCGGGCATCGCCCACGAAATCAACAACCCGCTGGCCTTCGTGCTCTCCAACCTGGGCTTCCTCGCGGACGAGTTCCGCCACCACCTGCCCCCCGGTGACGGCGCGACGGCGCTCCAGGCGCGGCTCAAGGGCGAGCCCGACCTGGGCGAGTGGCACGAGGTGCTCAACGAGGCCTGCGAAGGCGCCGAGCGCGTGCGTCAAATCGTCCGCCAGCTGAAGACGTTCTCCCGGCCGGACGAGGAGCGCGTGTCGCCGCTGGACATGCACTCGGTGCTGGAGTCGGTGGCGATGATGGCGGCGAACGAAATCCGCCACCGCGCGCAGCTGCGGCGGGACTACGGCGACATCCCCCCCGTCATGGCGAACGAGGGGAAGCTGAGCCAGGTGTTCCTCAACCTCGTGGTGAATGCGGCGCAGGCCATTCCCGAGGGCGCGGCGCACCGGCATGAAATCCGCCTGGTCACCCGGCGTGACGGGCACGGGCGCGTGGTGGTGGAGGTGCAGGACACCGGCGTGGGCATTCCGCGCGAGGTCATCGACCGCATCTTCGACCCGTTCTTCACCACCAAGCCGGTGGGCGTGGGCACGGGGCTGGGACTGTCCATCTGCCACAGCATCATCAGCGGGCTGGGCGGCGACATCACCGTGGAGAGCGAGCCGGGCCGGGGCACCGTCTTCCGCGTGCTGCTGCCCACCACGGAGCCGAAGCCTCGCCCCGTGCCGGTAGTGGCCGGGCCGAAGCAGGCCCGGGGCGCGCCGCGCGGCCGGGTGCTGGTGGTGGACGACGAGCCGGCGGTGGGCCGGGTGCTGCAGCGCATCCTCCGCGAGCACCAGGTGGAGGTGGCCAACAGCGGGCGCCAGGCGCTGGAGCTGCTCGAGCGGGGCCTGGAGCCGGACGCCGTCCTGTGCGACGTCATGATGCCGGACCTCACCGGCCGCGACGTGTACGAGGCGGTGCGGCGCGCGCACGCGGGGATGGAGGGCCGCTTCATCTTCGTGTCGGGCGGCGCCTTCACCACCGGCGCGCGCGAGTTCCTCGCCAGCATCCCCAACCTCCTCCTGGAGAAGCCCTTCGACGAGGGCCGCGTGCGCAACGTGGTGGAGGAGCTGGTGCGGCTGCGCCAGCCGGCCTTGGCCCCCAACGGTGCCTGAGCGGGGCGCCGAAAAGACCTCGGGCAGCCATCGGTCATCGGGAGGACCCTCCTCCCGCTGACCGATGCGCCGGGGGTGGCAGGCAGGCGAACGTGGCCTTGCACGCCCTTCCTCCACCCCCGAGGCCCTGAATGAACCGCACCCTGTTGCTGGTGTCCGCCGCCGGACTGCTCGCCCTCGGCGCGCTGCTGGTGGGCAAGCCCTCACCGCCCCCGCCCCCGCCCGTCACCGACACCAGCCACACGGTGGCGAGGCCGGACGAGCCCGACGCCACGGTGACGCTGCCGCTCGTCACCTCCACGCCCTCGGGCGGCGCGCTCACCCTGACCGGCAAGCTGTCCGGCGCGTACGTGCAGACGGGCACCAGCGAGGTCTTCGCCTGGCTGGAGCTGAAGGCCCACCCGGCCGAGGCCGGCCGCCGCGTCCCCGTCAACCTGGCCCTCGTCATCGACCGCTCCGGCTCCATGTCCGGCCAGAAGCTGGCGGACGCGAAGCGCGCCGCGACGGAGCTGGTGAACCGCCTCACGTCGGAGGACCGGCTCGCCTTCGTCGACTACGGCACGGACGTGAAGACCCTCCCCAGCCGGCCGGTGACGGAGGAGGTGCGGAGCGAGCTGCTCCTGGCCATCGCCAACCTCCGCGACGACGGCTCCACCAACACCAGCGGCGGCCTCACCGAGGCGGCGCGCGCCCTGCGCCCGCACCTGCGCGACTTCCGCGTCAGCCGCGCCATCCTCCTGAGCGACGGCCAGCCCACCACGGGAATGGTGCGGGAGCCGGAGCTGTACGCGCTGGTGCGCGGCATGCGCGACGAGGGCATCACGGTGAGCGCGCTGGGCGTGGGCGGAGACTTCAACGAGGCGCTGATGCGCGGCATGGCCGAGCAGGGCGGCGGCTTCTCCGGCTTCATCGACGACTCGGCGAAGCTGGCCGAGGTGTTCTCCCGCGAGCTGGACCAGGCCACCAGCACCGTGGCCCGGCGCGTGGAGCTGGAGCTGCGGCTGCCCGCGGAAATCCAGGCCGTGGAGGTCATGGGCCTGCCCGCCACGCGCGAGGGACAGCTGGTGAAGGTGCCGCTGTACGACCTGGCCGGAGACCAGAGCGTGCGCGTGGTGGCGAAGCTGACGCTCGCGACGGGCGCCGCGGGCGGTGTGCTTCAGGTATTGGACGCCCGGGTGCGCTATGTGGATGTGGGCAGGGACGCGGCGGCGGACACGGGGCTGAAGCTCGCCGCGGCGGTGACGGCCGACGCGGCGGTGGTGCGGGCGAACCTGGACAGGGACGTGCGCGTCCATGCGACACGGGCGTTGGGCACCCAGCACATGCTCGCCGCGGCGGAGGAGATGAAGCGCGGCAACCGGCAGGCGGCGCGTGGGCTGCTGGACAACGCCCGGAGGATTTTCGGCACGTCCGCGTCGGCGCTCTCGGGGGAGCTTGCGGAGCTCGACCAGACAGAGGCAGCCTATGGGAGCGCGTCCGATGAGGCAGAGGTCCGCCGGGAGTCGCGGAACCTCTACAAGAAGACGATGAAGAACTTCGGCACGAACAACGCGTACTAGCCAGGACGGTGCACCGATGGCCCTCTCCGTGCAGTTCCTCCACCGCGAGGAGTTCGAGTCGCGCACCCTCCGCGCGCTGGGGGGCGCCGCCTGCATGGGCATCCTCGGGGCCGCCGCCCAGCGGCTGCACTTCCCCCTGGAGCTGGGCTACTTCGCGGTGGTGGCCGCCGCCATCGCCGGCGCGAAGGCGACACCGCGCAATGCCATCGGCCTGCGCATCGGCCTGGCGGTGCTGCCAACCGTCCCCTTCCTCCTGGACCTGCCTGATCCGCTCCCGCAGAGCCTGGCGGGCGCCATCGCCGCCGCGCTGGTGGCGTGGCTGGGCAACGGCCGGGGCGAGTCGGGCCGGCCCTTCTCCGTGGCCGCGAGCGCCGCCGCAGCGGGCGTGCTCGTCCCGCTGTCGCTGTACGTGCGCGAGGTGCTGGAGGCGCGCTTCGTCGGGCACACCGGGCTGCTCCCGGTGATGGTGGGCTTCCTCGCCGTGGCCCTCTTCTGGAGCATCGGCACGCTGCCGGCCAACGTGGTGATGGAGCTGGACGCGGTGGAGGCGCGGGGCCGGCTGCTGGAGGACTCGCTCAAGGGCGAGGCCCGCGTGCTGGCCGTGCGCGCGCTGGCGCTCTACCGCCAGTGCAAGGACGTGGTGAAGGGCATGCCGGCCAGCCCCGGGCGTCAGGAGCTGCTGGGCGTGCTGGAGAAGATGGCCGGGGAGAGCTTCTCCCTCGCCGAGGCCCACGCGGGGCTGGAGGCACAGCTGGGCTCGGTGGTGGCCAACGACGTGGACGCGCAGGTGCGCGAGCTGCGCAACCGCGCCTCCACCACGCAGGACGCGGTGGCCCGGCGCCAGCTGGAGCTGGCCGCGTCGTCACTGGGCGAGGAGCTGAACCACCTAGACGCGCTGTCCCGCCGCCGCGAGCGGCTGCTGGCCCAGCTCCACGCGCAGGTGGCGCTGCTGGAGCGGGCTCGCGTGTCCTTCGTGGGGGTGCAGGGCAGTGAGATGGGCGCCAAGGGCGCGCAGGCGGCCCAGCTGGCGCGCAAGCTCAAGAGCCTGGGTGAGGACTCCTCCGCGCCGCCCGCCGAGGACGCCGCGCCGGTGTCCGCCCCCCAGGGCACGCGCGTCACGCCCTGAGGGTGCTGACGCGTCCCCTTCTTCGCGCCTAGTGCTTCTTCGCGGCGCGTCCACTGCTCCGCTTGCGCACGGGGTGCGTCTTGTGGACGACGCGCGGCGTGTGGAGCTGGTCGGCGATGCGCTGCTCGATTTGCTCGCGCGTGCTGCGGGCGATGACGAGCGCGGCCTCGATTTCCTCGCGCACCCGCGAGGCCTGCTCCTCGGCGGCGGCGCGGTACTCGGACGTCGTGCGGCGCAGCGCGATGCTGCCCCGGTCCGCCGCCGTATTGGTATTGCCCCCGGCCCGGCTCACACGGGGCGCCGTACGCCGCGCACGACTCTTGGTGCCACTGCTCTGCTGGTGTTCCTTCTCCGCCATCGGCGTCCCCCTGGAAGGTCGTTTCGCTTCCCCGGAAGGTGGGGTGCGATCGGCCGCCAGGGAAGCCCGTCCCCGAGTCGCACGCCTGTCAGCCCGGGGGACAATCGCCCCGCCCTTCAGCAGCGGCCCTTCTCACCGCCCCAAGAAAAGCGCTATAGCGCCCGATGCCGTATCGGAGCTTTTCCAGGAGCCCCTGCTAGTGACAGTGGCGCCATTCACCCCCAGGCCGGCGGGGTGAGGCGCGGGCTCAACGCCGCTCCATCTGCCCCGGCTGGGGGCAGCGGCCACCTGCGAGGGATACCGTGTCAGTCAGCGCCCCCTTCTCCATCTTCAAGAACCGTAAGCACAACCTCGACCGGATGACGTTCGGCGATCTGGTCTACTCGTTCTTCACCTACTACGCGGTCGTCGCCTACATCGCGGTGGGCATCACCAGCTTCGTGCTCGCGGTGAAGTGGCTCGACAACCCCGTCCGCATGCTGCTGACCATGCTCGCCACGAGCCTGGCCTTCCCGCTGGGCTGGTACCTCGTGCACCGCAACATCCTGCACGGGCGCTTCCTCTACAAAAGCCCGCTGACCGCGGCGATGTGGAAGCGCGTCCACTTCGACCACCACCAGGACCCCAATGACCTGCGCGTCCTCTTCGGCGCGCTCGGCAACACGCTGCCGCTCATCAGCGTGGTGATTGTCCCCATGGGCTTGCTCATCGGCGGCAGGGCCGCCGCCGCCGCCGGGCTGGGCTGGGCGATGGTGAACATCTGCTTCTACGAGTTCTGCCACTGCATCCAGCACCTGAACTACACGCCGAAGCTTGGCTTCCTGAAGGAAATCAAGCGGTTGCACCTGTCACACCATTACCACAACGAGCAGGGCAACTACGGCATCACCAACTACCTCTGGGACCGGCTCCTCACCACCTACTACGCGAAGGCCGGTGACGTGCCCAAGAGCCCCACCGTCTTCAACCTCGGCTACACCGCCGAGGAGGCGCAGAAGTACCCCTGGGTGGACCGGCTCTCCGGCGGCACCCGCGGCGACGGCCACCCCCGCCGCTTCTGGGAGGGGAAGAACCCCGACTCCGTCCAGACGGTGGTGGAAGAGCCCGCCCGCGCCGCCAGCAGCGAGCACTGACAACGGCCCACCTCCACGGTGCCGCACCCCAGGCCCCCTCCTCCCCTTGCCGGGAGAGGGGGCTTTCTTCTGGCACCTTCTACGAAGACCTTCGTTGACATCTACGAACGGGTTCGTAATATAGCCGTGTCGAGAGGGAGCGTGATGAGCGAGACGAAGCTGCCGCGTCCGACGGATGGGGAATTGGCCATCCTCCGGGTGCTCTGGGAGCGCGGAGACAGCACGGTGCGTGAAGTGCACGACGCCCTCACCCGGCATGAGCCGGAGGGCACCGGGTACACCACGGTGCTGAAGCTGATGCAGATCATGACCGAGAAGGGGCTCGTGGAGCGCGACGAGTCCAATCGGGCACACGTTTACAGGGCGAGGGCCACGGAGCAGCGCACGCAGCGGCAGCTGGTGACGGACCTGGTGGACCGAGCGTTCGGCGGCTCGCCTGCCCGGCTGGCGATGCAGGCGCTCTCCTCGAAGAAGACGAGTCCCGGGGAGTTGGCGGAACTGCGCCGGCTGCTCGACACGCTGGAAGGAGCGGAAGAATGAGCAGCCTCCTGTTGGAGTCCCTGGGTTGGGCCCTGCTGCACTCACTCTGGCAGGGCGCGCTGGTGGCGCTGCTGCTCGCGGTGGCGCTCGCCACGGTGGGCCGGCGTGCCGCCCATGCGCGCTATGCGCTGGCGTGTGGCGCGCTGGTGCTGTCGCTCGCGATGCCGGCCGTGACGGGCTGGCGGCACTACTCGGAGGCGCGCGGCGCGGCGGCGGAGCGCGGGGCCTCGGCGCGGAAGGCGGCGGAGGCAGGGCCGCGCGTGTCGTCGCGGGAGCGGCTGCGCTCGGTGCGGGAGACGGGGCCGCGTGCGGCGCTGTCCTCGCGGGACCAGGTGCGCACGGCGCCGCGCGTGGAGGCTCCGGAGCGTGTCTCTCCGCTGGAGTGGCTGCGCGACACGGTGGCTGCCAACCTGCGGTGGCTGGTGCTGGCGTGGGTTGCGGGCGTGGGGCTGTGCTCGGGACGGATGACGGCCGAGTGGGTGAAGCTGCGCCGGCTCGCGGCCCAGGCCAGGCCCGCGCCCATCGAGTGGCAGGAGCGGCTGGACGCGCTGGCGTCGCGACTGGGTCTGGGGCGCGCGGTGCGGCTGCTCCAGTCTGCGTCGGTGGACGTGCCGGCGGCGGTGGGCTGGCTGTCCCCGGTGGTGCTGCTGCCGGTGTCCGCGCTGTCCGGGCTGTCGGCGCGCCAGCTGGAGATGGTGCTCGCGCACGAGCTGGCTCACATCCGTCGCCATGACTTCGCGGTGAATCTGGCGCAGGTGCTGGTGGAGACGCTCCTCTTCTACCACCCCGCCGTGCGCTGGGTGTCCCACGTCATCCGCGTGGAGCGTGAGCACTGCTGTGACGACGTCGCCGTGGGCGCCAGCGGTGGGGCCCTCTCCTACGCCCGCGCGCTGACGGCGCTGGAGGAGCTGCGAGTGCTGCCCACCGTGCAGGGCCCGGCGATGTCCGCGCTGGGGGGCTCGCTGCCGGAGCGCGTGCGCCGGCTCGTCACCGCGCCCGCCGCGCGCTGCTCCTCGAAGTGGGTGGCCGGAGCGTCGGTGCTCACCCTGGCCAGCAGCCTCGCGGTGGCCGCGCCCCTGACGTCGCTGGTGCTGGGCCGCGCGGAGACGGAGTCCTCTACGAGCGCCACGGCCCCGAGCGGAGAGGTGCGCACGGGCCTGGCCGCGGCTCCGAATGGCAACGCCCGGGCGCTCCCCGTCGCGCCTCCCGCGCCTGTTGCTCCGCCGCACGTCTCCCCCGCCGCGCCGCCGGCTCCGCCTGCTGCCGGGGTCGCCTCCTCGGCGGTGAAGGATGCCCTGGTTGCCCCGGCGGTCATCGCGCCGGTGCCCGGAGCCCTGGCCGCGGCGCCCGCTCCGGCGCCCGCCCCGAGGCCGAACCCGCGTGACTCCGACGACGGCGATGACGACGCGGACGAGCGCACGCAGGTGGGCGTGGGGCAGCCGCTCTCCGTGGACCAGTTGGTCGCGCTGAAGGTGGCGGGCGTCACGCCGGCCCGCGTGCAGGAGCTGTCGGCCATGGGCTACACGCCCACGGTGGCCAACCTCGTCGCCATGGGCCACGCGGGCATCACCCCCGAGTACGCGAAGGACATGAGCGCCCGCTTCGGCCGCAAGCTGGACGCGGATGACCTGGTGCAGATGAAGCACCTGGGCGTCACCCCGGCGTACATCGAGGCGCTCAAGGCCGCGGGCTTCACCACCAACGACCCGGACGACCTGGTGCAGGCGCGCGCGGTGGGTGTCGACGAGGCCTACGTCCGCGAGCTGAAGAACGCCGGCTACACGGGCATGTCGCTGGAGGACATCTCCGAGCTGCGCGCGGTGGGCGTGGACGCCGGCTACATCCAGGCCCTGAACCAGCGCGGCCTGTCGAAAATGGCCGCGGATGACCTGCAGCAGCTGCGCGCCGTGGGCGTCACGCCCGAGTGGCTGGACCGCATGCGCGAGGCCGGCGTGCAGACGAAGGACGCGGAGGAGCTGACGGAGCTGCGCGCCCTCGGCGTCGACCCGGCCTTCCTCCGCGAGCTGAGCGATGCCGGCCTGAAGGACCTCTCCGTCGACGAGTTGGTCCGCCTGCGCTCCGGCGGCGTGGACGCCGACTTCATCCGGAAGATGCGCGGCTCGCGGCAGAAGTAGTCCCGCGCGCCGTCCCGCGGTCCCCCTGTTCTCTCAATCTCCCCTGCCCTCACGGCCGCGTCCCACCGGACGCGCGCCGAACGGGCGGGGTCTGTCCGAAGGAGCCCACCATGCGTCGCCTGTCGTCCCTTCCACTCGTGGCCGTGCTGCTCGCGGCCTTCACCGCCACTGCGGCACCCGAGCTGCGCGGCACCTGGACCGCCCAGCCCCACAACAACCGCGACGGCAAGGAGCTCCAACTGCAGCTCCACCGTCAGGATGAGCACGGCCAGATGGGCTTCAGCGAGCCCCTGTCCGCCTTCCAGGGCCTGTCCACCAACGACGGCCCGGCGTCTTTCACGATGCCGCGCGAGGCCGGCACCTTCAGCTTCGAGGGCCAGTTCAAGGGCGGCGAGGGCGCGGGCCACTACCGCTTCGCCCCGAGCGACACCTACGCGAAGGCCATGGCCGGGCTGGGCTACCCGAAGCTGTCGTCGGAGGACCACTTCAAGCTCGCCGCCACGGACGTCACCACCGCCCGCATCAAGGACCTGGCGGCCATCGGCTACAAGAACCTGTCGATGGACGAGCTGATGCAGGTGGGCATCTTCGACGTCACGCCCGCCTATGTGAGCGAGCTGGCGAAGGCCGGCTACCCGGGGCTGACGATGGAACAGCTCGTGGCGGGCCGCATCCACGGCGTCGACGCGGCAAAGGTGCAGGGCCTGTCCTCGGCCGGCTTCACGAAGCTGTCGTGGGATGACCTGCTGGCTATGTCCATCCACGGCGTCACGCCCGAGTTCATCAAGGAGGTCCGCGCGCTGGGCTTCAAGGACCTGGACGGCGACGCGATTGTCTCCTTCCGCATCCACGGCGTCACCCCGGCCTTCGTGAAGGAGATGCGCGAGCTGGGCTTCAAGGATGTGGACGCCGACGGCTTCACGGCCTTCCGCATCCACGGCGTCACCCCGGCCTTCGTGAAGGAGATGCGCGAGCAGGGCTTCCCCAACATCACCGACGAGGAGCTCGTCGCCTTCCGCATCCACGGCGTCACCACGGACTTCGTGAAGCGGATGCGCGCTGCGGGCTACACCCGCATCACCCCGGACGAGCTGGTGTCGCTGCGCATCCACGGCGTCGACGAGGCCTTCATGCGCGCCATGTCGGGCACCGGGGACGGCGGGGCGGCGAAGAAGAAGTAGGCCGTGCCGCGGCGCCTGCTTCCGGGCTCAGTGGGCGCCGCAGGCGTTGGTGATGCCGGAGCGGGCGCCATTCACGGCGGCGGAGTGGACGGACATCAGCTCGATGAGCGTCACCAGCTTGAAGTCCGAAATGCCCGCATCCGTACCAGCGTCCGGAAGCCCCCGCGCCTGCTGCTCGGCGGCCTGGGCCCAGGCTTCCGCGAGCCGGTCGATGCTCGTGTGGTAGCGCTGCACGGCGGCCCGGAGGCCCGCGTCGTGGATGTCGAGGGCACGCAGCCCCGCGCTGACCTCGCGCAGCCGCCGCGAGTGGAGGACGATGGACTCCGCGTCGTTGAGGTGGTCATGGAAGCCGTCCACGACGCGCACCTCCTCCAGCACGCGGGCCTGCACAATGGCGCACTCGTCCTGCTTGCGCGGTCTGCACGCGAGCACCATCCCGAGACACAGGAGCAAGCCCCAGGCTCCGAGGCCCCACGACGCACGGAGGGCGGCGCGCCCATCCCGGGGCACTCGATGAGATGATTGCCATTGTCTGGCGGATTCGAACGGCACCCACCAACGCTGGCCGCGCGCTTCTTTCCTGTCAAATCCAGACATGCGAAGGAGAGGCATCCCGCCGCCAACCGTCCTGAACCCTGACATGGCTCGCACCGGAAGCGCAGTCAGGAGGTGCAAGGCTTTGAGGCCCTGTGAGCCGGCCCCGGGGGAGGAGACGGGCGAGGCGGGCGGCGATTCGGGGCACCGAGGCAAGGCAGGCGGAGGCGTGCGGGCCTCGCGGGGGCGCATGGGCCCGGAGTGGTGACTGCACGGCAGCGGGCACTCCGTGCGTTCACCGAAGAACGGAGGGAGGGCAGGCGGCGTGCACGAACGGGGGTGCGGCAACAGCTTCCCCACAGGTCGATGGTGGGGGTGGAGGGTCGAATGTTCGCGCTTCGCGTTGCCTGCGCAGGGCTGCTGTTCCTGACGGCGTGTGCCTCATCCAACAAGTCCGTGGCACCGGTCCGTGAGTCACGCGCGCCGGTGCACTCCGCCCCGGTGCGGGAGGGAGGTGCCTATGGCTTCGGCCCGGAGGACCCGGTGCGGGTGGGCTGGGGGAATGAGGGGATGATGGCCTTCCTCGAGCTGCTGCGCGGCCCCGAGGGCCAGCGGGTGGCCTGGCGCCGCCTGGGTCCAAGCCAGGGGCTGGAGGTGTTCGAGGTGACGTACGAGGGCCTCGCCGCGCCCGTCCAGCTCTACCTGGACCCGCTCAACAGCGGCGCCATCCGGGCGCCCTCGGGCTTCAACATCGAGGGCCTCACGTCCCGCGAGCCGCTGCCACCCGAGGAGCGGCCCCAGGTCATCGAGCTGTAGCCGCGAGTCACTCCAGCGACGGCGCGGTGTCCCCCGGAATGAGGACGCCGCGCGCCAGCGACACGGGCAGGCCGAGCCGCAGGAAGCGGTCGTGGAAGTCCTTCAGCACGAAGGGCTCCCCGCGCGCCTCCAGGTGGCGGCGGTAGTCCTCGCGCAGCTTCAATATCTGCATGCGGCCGACGGCGTAGTACAGGTACGTCGGGTTGGACGTGCCGCGCTCCACCTCGCGCAGCGCGGGGAAGGGCTCGAAGTACGCAATCTCCGCGTAGCGCTTCGCCACGGCCTCCAGCGGCTCGCCGTAGACGTGGAGCGCCAGGGCCGCGTACCAGCGGGCGTGGCGCTGCAGCGCGCGGCGCAATTGCCCCAGGCGGATGCGCGGGTCTCCGTCACCCAGGCCCTCGTCCACCATCATCTGCTCGGTGTAGTGGGCCCAGCCCTCGACGACGGACGTGGGGGAGAAGACCTTGCGCACGTCGGTGGGAATCTTCGACTCGTAGAGCAGCTGCACGAAGTGGCCGGGGATGCCCTCGTGCACGGAGATGCCGAGCAGGCCCGCGCGGTTGAAGTACGTCAGGTGCTGCGCCCGCTGCTCCGGCGTCCAGCCCGGCTCCACGGGGGTGATGTTGTAGAAGGCCTCGGTGGCCTTCGTCTCGAAGGGGCCCGGCGTGTCCATGGACGCGAAGCCGAGCCGCGCGTACGGCGGCGTCTCGCGCACCGTGGGGAGCCGGTCCGAAGGCAGCGTGAGGATGTTCCGCTCGCGCACGAAGCGCTGCAATTCCACGAGCTGCGCGCGGGCGGTGGGGATGAGCTGGTCGGCGGTGGGGTGGTCCTTCACCAGCTCGGCCATCACCTGCTCGGGCGTCTTCTTCGGGTCCACCTTCGCGGCCTCGCGGGCGACCCAGACCTTGTACTCGCGGATGGAGCGCTCGTTGATGTCGCGGAGTTGGTCCGCGCTCAGCGTCACGTGCTCCTCCAGCGCGAGCTTCTTCTCGAAGCGCTCGCGGCCCAGGCGGAAGTCGCCGTCCGCGCGGGGCAGCAGGTCCTGCTCCAGCCAGGTGGCGTAGGCCTCCAGGTGCCGCGCGGCCTGCTCACGGGCGACGGTGAAGGCGTCTCGCTCGGAGGCGTCCACCTGGGCGAAGCCCTGGGCCTCCAGGGCCCGGGGCAAATCCGTGCGCAGGAAGGACGCGACGCCCCGGGCATCGCGGTGGGAGAGCCGGGCCCACAGCTCCGGCACGCCGCGGAGGTTGGCCTTCGCCGCGTCGAGCACGCGGGGAATGGACGCCATGCGCGAGCGCAGGGAGCGCATCCGCTCGGCGACGGGGGCGAACTCGCGGGAGGAGAGGTTGGACAGGCTGCTGGCGATGAGGCCCACGTAGAAGCCGGGGTTGTTCTCCCAGACGCGCTGCTCCTCCAGCTCCGCGAGGTCCGCGCGGATGGCGTACTCCAGCACGCGCACGTCGACGGCGGCGTCACCGGTGAGGGCGCCGCGGTCCACCGCCTCCAGGCGGGTGAGCCAGTTCTGGAGGGCCTCCGACTTGCGGGTCAGCGCGGCGGCGGAGACGTCCGGGAGGCGGGCGTCGTGCTGGTGGAAGCCGAGCGACGTGGCGCGAGTGGGATTCGCCTCGAGGTACCAGTCGAGGTACTCACGGGCGAGGCGGGTGTACGCGGCCTCGGCCGCGGACGCGGAAGCGGTGGACATGGCGGAGGTCTCCGGCGCGGTCCGCGCGCGTGGGGCGCAGGCGGAGACACAGGCCAGCAGGACGAGGGCGGAGCGGAAGCGCATGGGGCCCGCAGTGTCGGCGCTCGGGCGCGGTTCGGGAAGGGCGAACGGCTCAGCGGGAGTGGGGGTCGCGTGCCGCCGGAGTGGCGCACAGCACGGCGACGAGCGTCTCGTCGCCGACATCGAGGCCCACGTACCCGGGGTAGCGGCGCGGCTGCATCTGCGGATGCGAGCCCAGGTCCAGGGAGGTGGGCACGTCGTCGCGCGCGAAGCCCGCGCGGGCGAGCCTGCGCCACCAGCCGCGCACGTGCTCGTACCGCTTCGAGCGGGAGTCGTCCGAGTCGTCGAGGACGGCCTCGAGCTCGCGCACGAGGAAGCGCCGGATGGCGTCCCGGTCTTCCTGGGGCAGGGCGAGGCGGTCCACCAGCTGGAACGTGAGGCCGACGTAACGCCAGCCCTGGCGGAAGCGCTGCTCCGGGTCCGAGGTGGAGACGTCCAGGCTGGGCTCGACGAGCACGACGGCCTTGGGCTCCAGCATGCGCAGCCGGCGCAGCACGCCGTCGCGGGCCTCGTCGTCGGCCACCTTCCCGCGGACGTGGTGCAGCGCGAAGGCCGAGTGCACGAGCAGGGTTCCGGGCATGGCCGCCACGATGGGCCAGAAGGACGGGTCCAGCTCCTCCACGAGCGAGTGGAAGGCCAGGACGTGGACGTCGAGTCCGTAGGTCTGCGCGGCCTCGAGGAGGTTGTGCTCGGCGGTACGGAGGCTCACGGCATCGGGCTCGACGGCGATGACGGTGAGGTGACGGGGCCGGTCCTCGCGAGCACCGAGCCGCCGGAGCAGGTCCACACCCTGGCGTCCGGTGCCGGGGCCGATGTCGAGGAGCACGGCCTCGTCGAGGCCGGCGAGGTGGTGACACAGCCACTCATTGGCGATGCACCCCGCCATGGCCACGGTGGGAAGCGAATCCGAGACGCGCTCCGCCAGCGCCTGGCGCGAGCGCGATTCGCCATGCCCCGCGAGTCCCGAGAGGAAGGACGTGAGACGTTGAAGGTTGTGGCTCAAGACGACGGTCCCCCCGTGGCGCCCCGGAGGCCGAGGGCACACCGGATGATACGACAGGTGACTCATTTTCTGGCTGGTGGGGGGAAGCAGCCCCATCAACCGCCATGCGAGCGCGAGGCGCGCGCCTGCCACACTGGACGGAATGCACACTCCCGTCTGGCCCGCACGCGCCACGAGGATGTCTCCCAGGGAACCTCACGCGAAGGGACCGGCGCCCGAGTCCCAGGGCCCGCTACACGGATTCGAGCGTGCGCGGTAACAGCAGGGAGCGACGCCCGGTGGATTCGTGAACCGTCGCTCAACCGGGCGCCGCTCACCTGCGAATGATGATGGCGGCATTGCCATCTAGCCGCTTGGGCGTCTGGATTCCTGGAGGTCTGGACGTCAAGAGGAGCTTGAGGGTGATGTCGTTCGGCTCGAAGCGGCGAACGACGCTGGCGAATCGCTCGCTGACGACGATGATGCCCGAGTAGTCCGCCAGCCTGAATGCGTCCAGGTCCGTTGGGAGTGATGCCGGGTCGGCCCAGTAGTGCAGGGGCCGCATCTCCCCATCGCAGCCGCATACCGCGCACGGCTCGCGGCGGCCCGGCGGAAAGCAGTCGGGGGCCAACCGTCCGTGCGGGAGCAGTTGTAGCTCCGCGACGGCAGGGGCGGGAGGGCGGCGGAACTTCGGCCATACCGGCACGATGCCGCGTAGGTTCTCCAGGGCCCGGAGCGCGTCCTCACGAACGAAGAGCGCGGCCAGGTCCACCAAGGTAAAGGCACCCCACTTGCCGCGTGTTGAGCCCCCCAGCGGGCCGAGTCCTGTTCCTGGCTCCAGCGGAGCGCCCGGTGGGCAGTACGGGCGCACCAGGTCGCGGAGCCGTACGTACTCCTCGAACGACGCGGGACGGGGCTTCAGCTCGCGGGCCTCTGGCAGCTCCGAAAGGTCGACGGTTGGGTAGGTGAGGAAGCTGCCGACTGTTGCGCGGCAGCTCGGGCACTGCTCCACGGAGGGCAAATGCCAGCGGCGACTGACGCGATAGGTGCTGCTCCAGGTGGGCTCGGGGCTCCATGTAATCTCGTAGAAGCTTGTCATGGGCTGGGCGGCAGCGGGGGGAGCTCGAAGGTCTGCCAGTACGTTGCAGGCATGCCCCATAGGTTGTGTTTCCTGATGAGGTAGCTGGCGAACTCGAAGAGCATCGCCTTTGTAACGTCCGGCCAGTGCAGGTCAAGCCAGGTCTTCCACTCCGTGTTCCACGGTCCCCTCATCGCCAACCTGTGGACTCTGGCGTGTTCCGCCGCGTCCATGACGAGCGTCCATTGATGGATGTTGATGCCCCTGGCGTTGAAGTGGCCTTCAAATGCCTGGGGAAAGAGGTGGTGCCGCTCGTGTGGCCTCTGTCGCCATAGCTCCAGCCGGCGCGCGGTCTCCTTCTGGCTGGGTAGCTCCTCGGGGCGATACCACTGGAAGACGAACACCGGCAGCGCGTCTCCTGGGAGTGCCTGGCTGTTGCCCCAGTTGCGCTGGCTGTTCGCCGGCGGGCGCACAGCCGACACTCCGCGAGTTCGGACGATTCGGCCTGGAGCGAGGTCTTCGCAGCGGTAGAGCCCACACCCGTCCGGCGTGCAGGTAGGGACAAGGCACCTGTCTTCGTCGACGTCCTCGCACTCGTCATCGTTGGAGTCGGCCGCGTCCCACGTGGCGGTGGGGTCGTACAGGTCTTCGTGGGCGGGCGCGGTCGCGCACGCCTGCAACGCCGCGATGAATAGCAGTGACCAGCAGAGCCGCATTCGGTTCCCCCCGGGAGGTCCCGGTAGCCTACCGGCCAGCGCCACCGCGGAGTAACGAGGACACCGGGCAGGCCCGGCGCGCGGCCTCCGAAACGCGCCCCCCGTCCCACTCCGCCCCCCTTCCCATCCGCCCCCACCGTGTACAAATCCGGAAACTGTCGGGTGGCAGGGGGCGCCATGAGGGCCGGCTGGCGCCCCCGTTTTTCCCGCTTCTGGGGCAGCCGTGCGTCCTCCGACTGTACGACGCCGTGCATTTCCCCAGGCCCGCGCCGTCTGCTCCCGTGAAATGTCTCTCTGCTGCCCCGAAGCAGTCCCACAGCGTCTGGGACGTGCGAGCGGACCGAGGCTGAGCTAAGCGTCTGCTTGCTCCCCGGGCCCCGCACCGAGCCATCCGCCCGTGGCCTGCTCGCTGGAGGAGGTACCAAGCGATGTCCAACACCGTCGTCACCAAGAAGCGCCGCTGGCCCTACGTCCTGGGCGGCATCCTCGCGCTCCTCGTCATCATCGTCGCCGTCGCCCTCTGGCGGCTCGACGCCATCCTGCTCAAGACGGCCCGAGACCAGGCCGCCACGTACTCGCAGAAGCTCGGCCGCCCCATCGAGATTGGCGACATCTCCACCAAGCTCTTCCCCACCATCGGCGCCGAAGTCGAGAACGTCACCGTCGGCCCCGCCGAGGGCGAGGAGCTCCCCCTCGCGCAGCTGGCCTCGCTCGACATCCGCGTCGCCGCCGGCCCCCTGCTGTCCTCGCGCGGCAAGGACATCCAGGTGAGGAACGCCGAGGTGTCCGGCCTCACCGTCAACGTCGTCCGCTTCCCCGACGGCACCACCAACGTCCAGCGCCTCATGAAGCGCCTGGAGGAGCAGGCCCCCAAGGAAGAGGAGAAGCCCGAGGAGGAGCAGCCCCCCACCGACCTCTCCGGCGTCCACGTGGAGCGCGCCGCCCTCACCGACGGCACCATCCGCTTCGTGGACCGCTCGGCGGGCGCCCAGGCCCGGGAGCTGGCCGTGAAGGACCTCGACATCGAGGTGAAGGATTTGCGCGCCGGCAAGCCGCTCGTCATCGACCTCGCCGCCGCCGTCCTCGCCGACAAGCAGAACCTCAAGATTGCGGTCAACGCCGCGCCCCTGCCCCCCACCCTCATCCCCACCCCCGAGCGCGTGACGCTCAAGGCCGAGCGCATCGACCTCGCGCCCCTGGGCCCCTTCCTCCCTCCCGACGTGGGCCTCCAGGCCGGCACCGTGGACGCGGACTGGCAGGCGGACCTCGGCGGCGCGGTGCCCGGCGGCAAGGGCCCCACCCGCCTCGTCGGTGTCGTCAAGGCGCTCGGCCTGCGCTTCGCCGGCGCGGAGGGCGGCAAGGCGCTCGACGTGGTGCTCGACACCGACGTGACGGGCGACGTGGCCGTGGGTGACCTCGCGCTCGACAAGCTCAACCTGGACGTGGGCCCCGCGAGCATCACCGGCAAGGGCCGCGTGAAGGGCCTGCTCACCGAGAAGCCCTCGGTGGAGGGCTTCGAGCTGCTGGGGAAGAACCTCGACCCGGCCGCCATCGCCGAGTACTACCCGCCGCTGCGCAAGCAGCTCAACGGCATGATTGCCGGCCCCATCGGCCTCGCGGTGCGCGGCAGCGGCACGCAGGACGCCCAGGCCATCGACATCGACGTGGACCTGACGCCGGTGCGGCTGCGCGTGCCGGCCCAGCTCTCCAAGGAGTCAGGCGCGAGCATGAAGCTCAGCTCCCGCCTCACCGGCGCGGCGGCCAGCGGCGGCGCACTGCGCTTCACCGCCGACGCCAACCTGGACGGCGTGGACCTGCGCCCCGGCCTCCTCGTGAACAAGGCCCCCGGCCAGCGCATGCAGGTGAGCGCCGCCGGCACGTACACGCCGAGCAAGACGGGCTCCGGCATGAAGGTGGACCTGCCCAAGCTCACGGCGAATCTGCTCGAGGACACCGTGACGGGCAGCGCGTCCTTTGCGCTCGCGGGCCAGGGAAAGAAACAGACGACGACGTTCGCCGCGGACGTGAAGAGCCCGAAGCTGGACGCGGACGCGCTGCTGATGAACGAGGAGGAAGCCATGGCCCGCACGGGCGGCGCGCCGGTGCCCCCGCCGCCGGATGACCCGACGCGCTTCAACGGCTACCGCGGCGACATCCGCTTCGCGATTGGCGCCCTGCGCTACACGAAGATGGACCTGAGCAACGTGACGGGCGTCGTGAAGATGACCGACGACCTCATCACCGTGGAGAAGTTCTCCTCCGGCCTCTACGGCGGCAAGGTGACCGCGGACGGCACCACCGTGCGCCTGGGCCCGCTGCCGGAGAAGCGCCCCTTCGACGCGAAGGTGAAGGTGGAGGGCGTGGAGATGGCCGAGGCCCTCACCCAGTTCACTCCGCAGAAGGTGATGACGGGCAAGTTCAACGGGAATGTGGACGTGAAGGGCGTGGGCTACACGCCGGACCAGCTCCAGCAGACGCTGCTCGGCGCCATCAACGGCAACATCCTGGGCGGCACGCTGCTGGGCAAGGACCTGGTGGCGGCCGTGTCCGAGCCGCTCGCCAAGGCGCTACCCTTCGCGGCCAAGAGCCTCAAGAGCGACCAGGTGACGTCGCTCGGTGACAACCTGCCCTTCGGCGTGGAAATCAAGAACGGCGTGGCGCAGCTCGAGCGGCCGCTGTCGTGGACGCGGCCCGAGGCGGCGCTCAGCTTCAACGGCGGCATCCGCCTGGACGGCACGCTGGATTTGACGGGCGGCGTGTCGCTGACGCCGTCCACGGTGAAGACGCTGACGCTCGGGAAGGTGACGCCGCCGGAGGCCATCCCCGTGGGCCTGAAGCTGACGGGCAAGGCGTGGAAGCCCGAGGTGACGGGCGTGGACGTGAAGCCGGCCGCGACGACGATTGCGAAGCTGGCGGCCTCGTCGCTCGCGGGCAACCTGATTGGCGGCGAGCGCGGCAAGCAGGTGCAGGCCGTCATCGAGGGCGGCGAGGAGAAGGCCCGCGCCGAGGCCGAGGCCAAGAAGAAGGAGCTGGAGGCGAAGGCCGCCGCCGAGAAGGCCCGTCTGGAGGCCGAGGCCAAGAAGAAGGCCGAGGACGAAGCCAAGAAGCGCCTGCGTGGCATCTTCGGCGGGAAGTAGTCCACACGCTCAGCGCTGGAGCGGGCCGCCTCTTCGCGGCCGCTCCGGCGCTGAGTCACCCTGCTCGGGCTGGCAGTATCAGTGCGTTGATGAGCGCGGCCCGCGGCAGCTCAGCGGGTGCCGCCGTCGCCTCTACCCGGCCGGGGCTGCGAGTCGATAAACGCGGCCACGTCCCACGCCTCCTCCACCGTCAGCAGCCCACCCGAGCCCAGCGGCATGTTGGCGTGGACGAACGGCGCGGACATGCTCGGGTTCCCCATCCCCGCCTGCGCGTTGAACGAGTTCGGCCCCCAGAGCGCCGGCCGGTAGTAGGTGCCATCCGGGTAGCGCCCCTCGCCGTCCCGGCCGTGGCACACGGCGCACTTCTGCTGGAACACGCCCCGGCCCCGGCTCGCGTCTCCGGTGAGCGTCGGAATCTCCGGGTAGCCGCGCGGCGGCGTCTGTGTCCCGTGCCGCTGCGCCCACTGCTCATCCAGCCACGTCATGTACGTGAGCAGCGCCTGCATGTCCGCGTTGCTGTCGCAGCTTCCCGTGCCGCCATCACCGGGCGCGCACAGCGCCTTCCCATTCTCGCTGTGCTCGAAGCACGAGTTGATGCGCGCCTGCAGCGCCGGCCCGCCGTCATAGGCCTCGTGCATACCCACCCACCACGCGGCGTCCGGGTCTCGCCCCTCGCTCAGATGGCAGCTCGCGCAGTGCAGCTTCGCCCGGGTGTATTGCGGCAGCAGCTCGTACGTCTGTGCCGCGATGGCCTGCCCGCGCAGTACCTGGGGCCAGTGCGCGCGGTCCCACTGCGTCTGGGGTGACTCCGGCGGAGGAAGCGTGGTCGAGGCGTCCGGCTTCGGCCACGCGTTGTTCAGCGAGAAGGTGAAGTCCGCCGAGATGAACGCGTCCTGCTTCAGCGTCCGCGCGGTGGAGTGGCAGCCGATGCAGGTGGAGGTCTCCTGCACGAAGGTCTCCATCGTGGTGTTCGCCAGCAGGGGCCGCGAGACGCCGAACACCGTCGTCGGCTGCGGCGCGGCGTAGGCCGAGGCCACGGGCACCTGCGTGTCCACCAGCTCGTAGTGCTGGAAGACGGAGCCCGCGTCGGCGAGCGCCGCCGTGAGGTCCTCGTTCATCCGCACCACGTCGTCCTTGAACGCGGTGCCCCCGTCGCAGTCCGGCGCCGACGACGGAATCGGAGTCACCCGGACGACCTGGTTGGGCACTCCGGGCTTCGTCTGCCGGTTCGGCACGCAGTCCCCGCACTTCAGGTCGAAGAAGGAGGCGGGCTGGCCGTCGGACTCGCGCACGTTGGCGCGCTGCTCGAAGGTGGACCACACCCACGCCGGAGCGCTCGGCGTCTTCTGCGTGACGTGGAAGCCCACGAGTCCCATGCGCTCGGGGTGACAGCCCGTGAGCCGGCCGCCGTCCTCGCCGTCGCAGACACACGCCGTCACCGTGTGGAAGTACGGCGCTTCCTTCGCGTCCACCGGGCGCCAGGCCGCCTTCACCAGGATGCCGCCGTTCGGGAAGGACACCAGCGTCGCGTCCACCTGCCGCCGCCCGTCATAGAGGCCGTTGTCCAGGATGTGCTCGAACATCGGCCGGTTCATCCGAATCTCGTAGCGCACCAGGTGCCCGCGCCGGTCCGTGAGCGTCGCCGGCAGCCGCCCGTCCGACGCCGCGGCCTGCAGGGCGCTGTCCATCACGTCGTCAATCTTCTCGTCGCGCGTCAGCAGCTTCGTCGCGTCCGAGCCGCACCCCGAGGGCAGCGGCTGCGTGTCGTTCCACCCGGGCGGGCGGCGGCCGTCCGTCAGATAGACTTCGTAGGTCTCCTTCCACGTCTCCCAGACGCGCGGGCCCGGCGCGCTCAGCGGCTTGCTCCGGTCCGGCACGCCGCGCTCCGTGTCGCTCGCGGGCCAGTTGAGCGCGATGAACTCCTGCCAGGAGAAGAGGTCCGCCGAGCGCTGCACGGTGGACGCGGGCTCCTGTTGCACGCCGCCCTGCAGGTCGGAGGGCAGGTAGCAGGACAGCTGCGGCGGCGTCAGCGGCGAGCACGAAGCGCCGGTCAGCGCCACGCCCGCGTCCGGGTTCCAGCAGGCGGCCGACGCCTGGGCCTGCGAGGTGCCCGGCGGGCGCTCGGAAGTCGAGGCCGGCGTGTTGCGCAGGCACGCGGCCGCGGCGCACAGCACGGCCACGGTGGTCAGGATGGACAGGCTGCGGTGGTTGCTCGGCATCGTCCCCTCCGTCCCGCGTCCGTGGGTCCGACTCCGTCCAGGCGCGGCTCCAACCGGGACAGTAGCCGAAACACCCACCCGGCCCCGCCCGCTTCAGCCTTGCAGCAGCCGGGCGTTGCTGAAACACCATGAAACGCGGGGGAAACACTGTGTCGCCCCGCGCACCCGAAGCCAGCCCCGGAGGACGAGTGTGGCACGCACCCTGCTAAGGCCTCCTTCGTGTTTCACGTCTTGCCAGGGAGCCCCATGAACACGAGCGAGAAGCCCGGCCGCGCGGACCCGGTGACCACGCCCGGGTCCGGCGTCGCCTCGCGGCAGGAGCGCTACCGCGTGCTCATCATCGGCGGCGGGACGGCGGGCATCGCCGTGGCCGCCCGGCTCGCTCGCGCGGGGCAGAAGGACGTCGCAGTGCTGGAGCCCTCGAAGCACCACTACTACCAGCCGCTCTGGACGCTGGTGGGCGCGGGTGAAGCGCGCGTCGAGGACACCGTGCGCGACGAGGCGAGCCTCATCCCGCGCGGCGTGAAGTGGCTCCAGGATGCCGCCGAGGAAGTGGACCCGGTGAGCCAGGAGGTCCGCACCCGGGGGGGCCTGCGCATCGGCTACGACTTCCTCGTCGTCGCGCCCGGCATCCAGCTGGACTGGGACAAGGTCGCCGGCCTGCGCGAGGCGCTGGAGACGGAGCACGTCAGCAGCAACTACGACGTGCGGCTCGCGCCGAAGACGTGGCAGCTCCTCCAGCGCTTCCAGGGAGGCACCGCCCTCTTCACGCACCCGTCCACGCCGGTGAAGTGCGCCGGAGCGCCGCAGAAAATCATGTACCTGGCCGCGGACCACTTCCGCCGCACCGGCATCTCCGAGCGCGTGCACGTGGTCTTCGGCTCGGGCGCCAAGAGCATCTTCGGCGTGAAGCCCTTCGCCGCCGTGCTCGACGGCGTGGTGAAGCGCTACGGCATCGATGCGCGCTTCGAGCACAACCTCGTCGCCGTGGACGGCGCGAAGCGCGAGGCCACATTCGAGACCGCCCGGAAGGAGCGTGTCACCGTCCCCTACGAGCTGCTCCACGTCACGCCACCGCAGAGCGCGCCGGACTTCATCAAGCGCAGCCCGCTGTCGTGGCGCGAGGGCCCGTGCGCCGGGTGGGTGAAGGCGGACAAGTACACGCTCCAGCACCCGGACTTCCCCAACGTCTTCGCGCTGGGCGACGCGTCGGACCTGCCCACCAGCCGCACCGGGGCCGCCGTGCGCAAGCAGGCCCCCGTGCTGGTGGACAACCTGCTCGCCGTCATGGCCGGGCGTCCGCTTCCCGGACGCTATGACGGCTATGCGTCCTGCCCCCTCACCACCGGGTACGGGAAGCTGCTGCTCGCCGAGTTCGACTACGACGGCAAGCCCACGCCGAGCTTCCCGCTCATCAACACGATGCAGGAGCGGCGCGACATGTGGCTGATGAAGAAGTACGGCCTGCCGCGCATGTACTGGTCGCTGATGATGCGCGGGCTCGCATGAGGGCGTGCCCCCACGCGCCGGGCCGGGCTATGCATGTCCCGACCCGGCCGCGCCGATGCCCCACTCCCGTCCTCCTTCCACGTCCCGACTCGTCCTGCCCGCCCTGGACGCGCTCGCGGGCCCCGTGCTCCTCGTCGACAGCGAGAGGCTGGTGGCCGCCCTGACTCCGGCGCTGGAGGCACAGTTCGGCGGAACCGTGCGCGCGGGCACGCCGCTGTCAGAGGTGCTCGCGCCCCACGGCGGCGCCGCGCAGCTGGAGGCTCTGCTGACGGAGGGCCGCGAGACGGCCGCCCGGCTGCGCGTGGGAGGCCGGGTGCACGGAGTGCGGGTGCGCGCGGTGGCGCTGGCGGAGGGCGCACGGACGCTCGGACAGGCGCTGCTCGTCACCCTGGACCCGGCGCGCGACGCGGCCAGGTCCGCCGAGCTGTTCCACGGACTGTGGACGCAAGAGCCCGAGCTCCAGCGCATCTTCCGCATCGTCGAGAAGGTGGCCCGCACCGAGTCCAGCGTCCTGGTGCGCGGCGAGTCGGGCACCGGCAAGGAGCTCATCGCCCACGCGCTGCATGCGCTGTCGTCTCGCAGCAAGGGCCCCTTCCGCGCCATCAACTGCGCGGCGCTCCCTCCGACGCTGCTGGAGAGCGAGCTGTTCGGCCACGTGCGCGGCGCCTTCACCGGCGCGGTGCGAGACAGCCCGGGACACTTCCGGCTGGCCAACCGGGGCTCGCTGTTCCTGGACGAGGTGGCGGAGATGCCGCTGGACCTCCAGGCGAAGATGCTGCGCGTGCTGGAGACGCGCACCGTCATCCCCGTGGGCGGCCGCGAGCCCGTGCCCGTGGACGTGCGCATCATCGCCGCCACCCACCGGGCCCTGCGGCGCGAGGTGGAGGCCGGCCGCTTCCGCGCCGACCTGATGTACCGGCTGCGCGTGGTGCCCGTCTTCCTGCCGTCGCTGCGCGAGCGCCCTGGGGACATCCTCCCGCTGGCCATGCGCTTCCTGGATGAACTGCACCAGCGCGGCCCCCGGCGCGTGGAGCGCTTCTCGCCCGGAGCCCGCCGCCTGCTGGAGGGCCATGCCTGGCCGGGCAACGTGCGCGAGCTGCGCAACGTCATGGAGTACGCGTACGTCATCGGCGAAGGGCCCGTGGTGCGCGAGTCCGACCTGCCACCCGAGTTCTCCGAGCCGAGGGCCGGCGCGCCCGTCCAGACGGTGAGCACCGAGGCTTCGCTGGACCCGGAGCGGGTGCGTGAAGCGCTCGCGCGGGCGGGGGGCAATCGCTCCGAGGCCGCGCGCCTGCTCGGCATCAGCCGCGTCACCCTGTGGCGCCGGCTGCGCGACCTGGGCGAGGGCGGCGCCCGATGAGCGCCGGGACACACGCACCGGTGGAGCCCGGCGGAAGCAGCCGTCCTCCAGGGCGGCCCCAGGCTCGCGGCCCGGTGCGCGCTCCTCCCGCCACCGTCGTGAGACCGCCGTGCTGTTTCACCCCGGTGTTTCAGCTGTTACACCCGGCCGCGTGCATGACCGTGGGACGGAGGGCCGCTCCACGCCCACGGGCCGGAGTCGCCGGGGACACGCACCTCCCTCTGGACGGAGCGCGTGTGTGGCTCGCGATGGAGGGTAGCCCTCGCGACCCATCTCATGTCTTCTCCGTGTCTGGCACGGTGCTGGCAATCCAAGCGCAGGACTCAACCCGAGCATGAGGTAGCAAATGCTGTTCCGACAGCTCTTCGACGCCGAGTCCTCGACCTATACGTACCTGCTGGCGGACAAGGCCACGCGCGAGGCGGCGCTCATCGACCCGGTGCTGGAGCAGGTAGAGCGCGACCTGCGCCTGGTGGAGGAGCTGGGGCTGAAGCTCGTCCTGGTGCTGGAGACGCACGTCCACGCCGACCACGTCACCAGCGCGGGCACGCTGCGGGAGCGGACGGGCGCCACGGTGCTGGCCTCGGCACGGGGCGCGCCGTGTGTGGACAAGCAGGTGGCCCACGGGGACGTGGTGCGCCTGGGCCACCTGGAGCTGAAGGTGCTGGAGACGCCGGGCCACACCGACGACAGCCTCAGCTACCTGTGCGAGGGCCGCCTCTTCACCGGTGACACGCTGCTCGTCCGCACCACCGGGCGCACCGACTTCCAGAATGGCGACCCGGGCCAGCTCTACGACTCCATCACCGGCCGCCTCTTCACCCTGCCCGAGGACACCGTGGTGTACCCGGGCCACGACTACGCCGGCCACGCGCTGTCCACCATCGGCGAGGAGAAGCGCCACAACCCGCGCCTCGCCGGCAAGACGCGCGACGCCTTCATCGCCTTCATGAAGAGCCGCCAGCTCCCGCCCCCGAAGAAGCTGGACGTCGCGGTGCCCGCCAACCGTGCGTGCGGCCACACCGGGCCTCAGCAGCGGGTCTGAAGCCGCCGAGCAAGCAGGCCCCCCACGCCCGCGCGGGAGCGTGAATCCCGCGCATCTCCTTCCGGCTCTCACCGGAAGGGGCACTGACCCTTCATCCACCACCGGCTCGCGCCTCACCGAGGACGCGAGATGGAGCCTCTCATGCCTACACTCTTCGACAACGCCACTCCGAACCCCGCCGGCTACCGCGACGTGGACGTGCGCCAGCTCGCGGCGCTCCCCGCCGCGGCCCACCTCAGGCGGGTGGACGTGCGCGAGCCCTCCGAGTTCGACGGTCTCCTCGGCCACCTCGACGGCGCGCGCCTCGTGCCGCTGGCCACCGTGCGGCACGCGGCCGCCGACTGGCGGCATGACGAGGACGTGCTGCTGGTGTGCCGCTCCGGGGGGCGCTCGGCGAAGGCGGCCGCGCTGCTGGTGGAGCTGGGCTTCACGCGGGTGATGAACCTGCGCGGCGGCATGCTCGCGTGGAACACCGCGGAGCTGCCCGTGGTGCGGCCGACGTCGGGCCCACCGCCCGCGTTGTCGCGGGTGCTCGATGAGCTGCTCGTGGGCCTGCACCGCGCCGTCGCTCCGGAGACGCCCGCGCCCATCTACGGGCAGGGCCCTTCACGTGAGGCGCTGACCGCCGTGCTCGACACCCTCCAGGCGTCGCCCCCCCGAACGGTCCGCGACACCGAGGGCTTCGAGCAGTTGCTGCGCGAGTGCCGGGATTTGCTCGCCGTCGCGCGGCCGGAGGGCAGGCATTGATGCTGTACGTGGGCATCGCCGCGTCGCTGCTCGTGGGCGTGCTGCTGGGACTGCTCGGCGGTGGCGGCTCCATCCTCACCGTGCCGCTGCTGGTGTACGTGCTCGACGTGGAGCCCCGGACGGCCATCGCCATGTCGCTGGTGGTGGTGGGCGTCACCAGCGCCAGTGGCGCCATGCTGCATGCGTGGGCCGGACGGGTGCGGTGGCGCACGGCGCTCGTGTTCGGCGCGGGAGGCATGGCCGGCGCATTCCTCGGCGGGCGCCTCAACCCGCTCCTCCCCTCCACAGCGCTGCTGCTGCTCTTCGCGGCCGTCATGGTCGCCGCCGCCACGGCCATGCTGCGTCGCAAGGAGGCGCCTCCTCCTTCCGCGAGCACGCTCACTCCCGAGGAGCCCACGCTGCCGGTGGCGCGCGTCCTCGCCCAGGGCCTCGCGGTGGGCCTGCTGTCGGGCCTGGTGGGCGCGGGCGGCGGCTTCCTCATCGTCCCCGCGCTGGCGCTGGTGGGCCTGCCCACTCCGGTGGCCACCGCCACGTCGCTCGTGGTCATCGCCCTGCAGTGCGCCGCGGGCTTCGTGGGGCACCTGGGCCACGTGCAGCTCCCGTGGACCCTCACCGGCGCGGTGCTGGTGGCCGCGATGACGGGCAGCCTCGTGGGCGGGCGGCTCGCGGGGCGCGTGTCACCGGCCTCGCTGCGCAGGGGCTTCGCCGTGTTCGTGCTCGCCACCGCCGCGTTCCTCCTGGTGGCGCAGGCGCCGGCCCCGATGCGCACCGCGGTGGCTCACGCGGGCGCCTGGCCCTGGCTGGTGGCCGGCGTGGGCCTGCCGCTGACGCTGTGGCGCCTGCGCCTGGCCCGGCAGCGCTAGGACCCAGGCGCCTGGAGGCCCAGCTCCGCCGCGCCTCCAGGACGCAGGCGCGCGTACATGACCTGGTCGAGCACGCGTCCGTCCTTCACCGCGCACTGCCGCAGCACACCCTCGCGGTGGAACCCCGCCTTCTCCAGCACCCGGCACGACGCCGCGTTGCCAGCGAAGGGCAGCGCGAACAGGCGCAGGAGCGCGAACCGCGAGAAGGCGTAGCCGCAGAAGGCCTCGAGCGCCGCGGTGGCAATCCCCCGCCCCCACACCGACTCGCCGAGCCAGTACCCCACCTCCGCCGAGTAGCGCGCGATGTCCGTCCCCAGCACCAGCCCGATGCCGCCCGAGGCCTCGCCGTCCACCTCGATGGCCAGGTTCGTGGGGGGCTGCTCCGAGGACGCATGCCCCACCCACCACTCCGCGTCCTGGGGCCGGTAGGGGTGGGGGAAGAGGTCGCGCAGGTTCAGCCACACCTTGCGGTTGTTGGCATGGCGCACGAGCGCGGCCTCGTCCCCGGACTGCCACGGACGGAGGAGACAGGGACCGCACTGGAGACGGGTGTCGTTTGAAGGCATGGCGTCAGAAGACGGGGACGATGCCAGGACCCCGGCCTGACGCCATTGCCGCCCCGGCGCACGTCCCTGTGGAGTTCCGCACCCACCCTGACTTGCGGGTTTTCCACGATACCGGCCCGCACCGCGCATTCCTATCTCCCCGAGCCGCAGCACCCGGTGGTCCCCAACCGCCGGCGGCAGTCCAACCCCCAAGAGGAGTAGGCAATGGCTCGGCTCATCAAGCTCTGTGTGACGTTCGCGGGTGTGGCGATGTTGTGTCTCGGCGCCCAGACGGCCATGGCGGCGGACAACGCGGAGATGCTGGCGTGCATCCCCGAGGGCGGCGTGGATGACACGCTCTCCCGCACGTACTGCTGCACCGGCTACGCGATGCCCGGCAGCACGTACTGCACGAATCCAAGCGACTACAACAACGGCTGGGAGAGCTGCTACCAGTACTGCGCCACGCCTCCGGTGAATGGCTGCGTGCCGTCGGGCGGCTGGGAAGACACGCTCTACGTCACCAGCTGCTGCAGCGGCCAGGCCGTCCCCGGCAGCACCAAGTGCCTGGACCCGGCCGACTACGGCACCGACTGGAAGACCTGCATCCAGCAGTGCCAGTAGCCCTCGCGCCGAGGTGAGCAGGCCCTCCCGCGCCGGATGAGGCCGGGAGGGCCCGCCGTTCAACGCGACACCTGGCGCACTACAATCGTTGACCCGTGCCCGCGCCGCGCGGAGAGTCGCGGCATGACGCTGAGACCCATCGCCGAAGTGGGCGCCGAGCTGGGCCTGTCCCCCGACCACGTGCTGCCCTGGGGCACGAACCGCGCGAAGGTGTCGCTGGACGCGCTCGGCAAGCAGGGCGGCAAGCAGGGCCGCCTGGTGCTCGTGTCCGCCATCAACCCCACGCCTCCGGGCGAGGGGAAGACCACCATGTCCGTGGCCCTGGCCATGGGCCTGCGCAAGCGCGGACGCCGCGCGGTGGCCGCCCTGCGCGAGCCGTCCCTGGGCCCCGTCTTCGGCGTGAAGGGCGGTGGCACCGGCGGCGGGCAGGCCAGCCTGGAGCCCGCGGCCGACATCAACCTGCACTTCACCGGCGACCTGCACGCGATTACCAGCGCCAACAACCTGCTCGCCGCGCTGGTGGACAACGCCGTGTATTACGGCCAGCCGGTGGCCATCGACTCCACGCGCGTGCGCTGGCGGCGCGCGATGGACATGAACGACAGGTTCCTGCGCAACGTCATCGTCGGCCTCGGTGGCAAGGCGCACGGCGTGCCGCGCGAGGCCGCCTTCGACATCACCGCCGCCAGCGAGGTCATGGCCATCCTCGCCCTGGCCGACGGGCTCAAGGACCTGGAGACGCGGCTGGCGCGCATCGTCGTGGGCCACTCGCCGGACGGCAAGCCGGTGCGCGCACGGGACGTGGACGCGGCGGCGGCCATGGTGGCGGTGCTCAAGGACGCGCTGATGCCCAACCTCGTGCAGACGCGCGAGGGCGGGCCGGCGCTGGTGCACGCGGGCCCCTTCGGCAACATCGCGCACGGGTGCAGCTCCGTGCTGGGCACGCGGATGGGCCTGGCCTACGCGGACGAAGTGGTGACGGAGGCCGGCTTCGGCTTCGACCTGGGCGCGGAGAAGTTCCTCGACATCAAGTGCCGCAACGCGGGCATCTGGCCCCGGGGCGTGATGCTGGTGGTGACGCTGCGCGCGCTGAAGCACCACGGTGGCGCCGCTGCCGCGCGCGTGGCCGAGCCCGACCGCGAGGCGCTGGTGCGCGGCTTCGCCCACCTGGAAAAACACCTGGAGTCGGTGGCGGCCTTCGGCCTGCCGGCCGTCATGTGCGTCAACCGCTTCCCGCAGGACACGGAGGCGGAGCTGGAGGAGCTGCGCGCCTTCGGCCGTGAGCGCGGCGTGGAGATGGCCGTGTGCGAGGGCTTCTCGCGCGGCGGAGAAGGCTCGCTGGAGCTGGCGGACCGCGTGCTGGAGATGCTGGACCGCACGGACGCCGCGCCGCCTCGCCCGCGCTTCCTGTACGAGCTGACGCAGAGCCCCGAGGAGAAGGTCCGCGCGATTGCCCGCACGGTGTACGGCGCGGACGACGTGGCCTTCACGGCGGGGGCGATGAAGGATTTGCAGATGGTGCGCGAGCTGGGTGGCGCGGAGCTGCCGGTGTGCATGGCGAAGACGCACCTGTCGCTGTCGGATGACCCGGCGAAGCCGGGGCGGCCTCGCGGCTTCACGCTGACGGTGCGCGAGGTGCGGCTGTCCGCGGGCGCGGGCTTCATGGTGGCGCTCACGGGCGACATCCTCACCATGCCCGGCCTGCCTCGCGAGCCGGCGGCCCGCCGCATCACCGTGCACGATGACGGCCGCATCACCGGGCTGATGCAGGGCGAATGATTGTGAAGACACCACGGAGGAAGTCATGAAGCAGCAGCTCGCGGGAGCCGTTGTCCTCGTGTCACTGGTCACCACGGCCTGCGCCGGTCCGGGAGCTTCCGGCCGCGCGCCGTCCACGGAGGAAGCACCCGCCGCCACGGCGAAGGCGGCGCTGTCACCGGCCGAGGCGCGCGAGTCGCTTCGCGCCGCCGAAGCCGCCATGGCCGACGCAATGGCGAAGAAGGGGTCCGCGGAGGGCCTTGCCGCGTCCGCCGCCCCAGATGCGCTGCTGCTGCTGGACGGGCAGTACACGCTGCGCGGTGTCGACGCCATCCGCGCGAAGCTCTCCGCCGAGCCGCTGGAGCGGGACGGCGTCCTCAGCGCGGAGGCCCTGGTCTGGGACGTGAGCGCGGACGGACGGATGGGTTACGCGGTGGGGCAGGTGCTGCTCGACTCGACCGGAGGCGCGGCGACGGGCGCCGCGGCTCCCGGAGCGGCCGGAGCGACAGCGGCCCCCGGTGCCGCGGCCCCTCCCGCGCCCGGCGTCTCGTCACCTGGAGCGCCTGCCGCGCCCGCCGCACCTGGAGCGCCTGCCGCACCTGGAGCGCCACCCAAGCCGAAGCCCGCCAAGCGCTACCAGCGCTACCTCACGGTGTGGACGCGGACGCCGGAAGGCCCGTGGCGGCTCGCGGCCGCTGTGTTCGGCAAGGCTCGCGGCCCGCTTGCCGTGCCGCCCTCCTTCTCGGCGGTGTCCACCGACACGGCTCCGGCCGCGCCCGCGGCGTCCTCGGACGTGCTGGCGGAGGCGTTTGCCGCCGACTCCGCCTTCTCCGAGCAGTCCACGCGCGAGGGCATGGGCCAGGCCTTCGTCACCTGGGCCGCGCCCAACGCGGTGATTCCCGGCGGCCCCAGCGGCTTCTTCGGCCACGACGCCATCAAGGAAGGCTACGGGCCCATCCCCCGTGCGGTGGACCTGCGCTGGGAGCCGAAGCTCGGCGGCGCTTCCAGCTCGGGCGACCTGGCCTACACCGTGGGCCGCGCCGTCTCCGTCTCGCCCGGCCCGGACAACAAGCCGGAAACCCACTACGTGAAGTACCTCTCCGTCTGGCGCCGGCAGCCCGACGGCCAATGGCGCTACGTCGCCGACAGCGGCAACGGCAACCCGGGCCCGGACGGTCCGTGATTCATCGGTAGGGCCCCGCGGAGTTCGAAACAGGCCGGGGCGCCACCTCGCACGGTGGCGCCCTCCAAGTTCGCCTCTTCGCAGCTCAGACGCGGAACGTGGTCGACAGGTCCTTCAGCTGACCCAGCGACGTGTTGATGGACATCACGGCCTCCTCGGCCGTCATCGTCGCCGTCACCACGTCCGCCATCATCGTCGACAGCTGCGTCATCACCTCGGTCATCTGCGCGATGCCCGCGTTCTGCTGGGTGACGGAGGCGACAATCTGCCGGGCGGCCTGGCTGCTCTCCTGCACCACCGTGGTGATTTCCTTCAGCGTGTTCGCCGAGGAGAGCACCTGCTCGATGCCCTCCTCCATCTTCTGGCTGTCACCCTCCGCAATCGACACCGTCTGGCGGATGGCCTGGTTGATCTCCAGGAGAATCTTGCCGATGCGCTGCGTGCTCTGCAGCGACTGACCGCTGAGCGAGCGCATCTCGCGCGCCACCACCGCGAAGCCCCGGCCCTCTTCGCCCGCGCGCGCGGCCTCAATCGCCGCGTTCAGCGCCAGCACGTTGGACTGGTCCGCCAGGTCCTTCACGCTGCTGATGATTTCGCCCGCGTGCACGGCCTGGTCGCTCAGGTGCGCGATGCTGCCGACGAGCGCGCCCACCCGCTGGCGAATCTGCTGGAGTCCCTCGGCGCTCTGCTCAATCGACGCCTGGCCCGAGGCGCTGAACGCGTCCGCCTGCGCCGCCACCTTCAGCACCATCTCCGCGCGGCTGGCGGCCATGCTGGACGTCTGGGCGATTTCGGCAATCGTGGTGCTCGCCTCGGTGAGGCTGCGGGACTGGTTGGTGAGGAAGTTCACCTGGTCCTGGCTGGCCTGCGTCAGGCGCCCGGCCGCCGCGGACAGGTCCGTCACCACGGAGGCAATGGTGCTCGGCACGCTGCGCAGCCGGTCCACCATCACCTTGAAGCCGCGCGCCAGCTCGCCCACCTCGTCCTGCGCGCTCGTGTCGATGGCCTGCGTGAGGTCTCCCTCCTGCGCAATCCGCGTGGCCACCGCCGTCAGCCGGCCCACCGGCACCGTCACCTCGCGGTGCAGCCAGAGCGCCAGCAGCACCGTCAGGGTGATGCCCGCCACCACCAGCACGATGACCAGCACCTGCATGGTGACTTGCAGCCCCTTCAGCTCGTCGTACGCGATGCCGATGGTCTGCGCGTCCTCCTCCGCGGCCTGCTTGAACGCGCCGTGGAGCGACTGGTAGGCGGCCTCGAGCTTCGCGCGCGCGGCGTCCGCCTGCGCGTCACCCTTCACCGCGAGCGACAGGGCCTGCTCGGCGTCCGTCCAGTACGCCGTCAGCGCGCCCTTGAGCGCGTCGGCCCGCTCCACCTTCGCGCCCGACACCTCGCGCGCCAGGTCGAGCTTCACCTGCAGCTCCTTCAGCTCCGTGCGCAGCGGCTCCAGCCCGCCCTCCGCCTTGCGCGTCACCTCGGCCATGACGCCGCGGTGGAGCCCCGGGTAGCGGAGGTTCACCTCGCGGCTCAGCTCGATGGTGGGCACGTGGGAGGAGTTGATGCGCTCGTACACACGGCCCGACAGCATGCCCAGCGTCACGAACGCCACGAGGATGGCGACGAGGAACACGCCGGCCACCGCGGGCACCACCATCATCTTCTGCATCAACTTCAGCTTCAGCCGCACCGGGCACTCTCCCTACCGTGAGCGGTCCCCGAGCACTCCAGGCTCTCGCCATTCCTGGCCAGGGCCCGGCAATTGATGCGGGGCCCAGAGCAGGGCCTGCTGCGCCAGCACATGTCGCCTTCCTTCCGCGGGCCCCAAATGAGAGGGGCCCCCGATGCCCGGGCGGACCGCTGATCCGCCACGCGGCGTAGGATACCGGACTGAGCACCCCGCTGCTAAGCCCCCACACCCCGTATCACCCAGGGCCCGCGAGGACCGGAGAATCCGGGGTGTACCCCCACCCCTGAAGCGGGGCGATCAGCCGGGTGCGGCCCGCCGGTCCCCCTGACATCCTCCCTCGGAGTGAGCCACCCACACCTCAAGTGGAGCGCCCTGGGAACGGGTGGGCGGGCGGAGGCTCCATTGCTCGTCCGGCGGACTGGCGCGCGGGTCCGTCATGGCACCCCCTCGTGATGAAGACCTCCGTCCGAGCCCAGCCTCGCCAGCAGCACCTGCCGCGCCCGCCCCGCGCGCACGGCCTCGCGCAGCCAGGGCTCCAGGCTCAGCAGCCCGGCCACCCGGCCCGCCACTCGCGCGGCCGCCACGGAAGTGCCCAGGCGCACCTCCCGGCTCCCACCCGTCCAGGGGCCTTCCGCCTCACCTTCGGCCCTCACATCCAGGCCCGCACACCCCGCCGTGCCCGGCCTGCCGTCCCTGGCGCGGGTACCCGCCCCCAGCACCTCTTCGTAGCGCGCCGGGTACAGGGCCGCCGGGCCCGGCTCGTAGCAGAGGACGTTTCCCACGGGCGCCACCACGGCCGCTCTGGCCGCCACCTCGCGCACCGCGGCGTGCAACCGGGGTGGAGCGACTTCCGCGCCCAGGCCAATGGACACCACCTCCGCCCCCTCGTCCCGCGCCCAGGCCAACGCCTCCACCACCGCCTCGGGCCGAGCCACGTCATCCGCCGCCACCACCCGCGCCACCAGCAGCCGGCAGCGCCCTGCCGCCAGGTGCCAGACCTGTCCGGCGTGGAAGGTGCCGTGTCCGCTCACATCCCCCAGGCCCTCCCCGGTGAAGTCCCTCACCACGAGTGGCGCGCCAGCAAACCACGCATGGCCTGCGTCGATGCCGCTGTCCACCACCGCCACCACCACCGGCTGCTCCCAATCCACCGCGCGCCCACGCATGCGAGGCTCCGCTCGGACCGCGCCCGCCGGGGCAATGGCCGCCCCGGCCGGCACGGGCCTCACTACTTGAGCAGCTCCCAGTACGAGAAGGTGTTGTACTCGCCCGTGCCGCCAATCCAGCTCCGCTTGGCGACAGGCGAGCGCGCCTGGCCGCTGAACGTGGCCCGCGGCCCCGCGTGCGTGAGGGTGAACGTCTTGGTCGCGATGAGGTCATCCTCCCACCAGGACTTGATCCACCCGATGATGTTGTCGACGATCCACCCCACCACCCAGCCGGCCACCGCGCCAACGAGGGCTCCCAGCGGCCCGCCGATGGCACCACCGACGCCGGCCGCCGCGGTCGCCAGGTATTCCTTGAGCCGACCCTTCACCTTCTCGTACAGGCTGGTCACCCAGCCCGGGAAGTCGCCCCAGTCGCGCTCCACCATGGCCAGCGTCACCCGGTACACCTTGGGCCAGTTCTCCCCGCCCTCCTTCACGGAGAAGGTGCGCACGGACTTGTCCGGCTTGAAGTCCCGGGTCTCGCCGGTGTCGAAGTCGTTGCTCACGGTGAAGGCGGCGATCTTCTCCACCTCCCCCGTCTCATCCACGCTGAAGCCGCCCATGCCAATCTCGTCGCTGCCCGGCCAGTCCAGCCACGTCTCGTCGACGCAGTACACCTTGTCGAGCATGAAGCGGACCCGCGTGTGCAGGTAGTCCTGGGGACGCAGGTCGGTGCCCGACGCCCGCTCGAGCTGCACCTCCGGATGGAAGGCCAGGCTGCCCTGGGCCTTGAAGAGCTGCGCGAGCTGGCGCAACGCCGCGCGCTGCGCACGCGGGGGCTGCACGTTCAGCAGCACCGAGGGGTGCGTCAGGTCCAGCTCCGCGAAGCGGCCCAGCTCCCGCGCCCGCAGCTGGGGATTGTCATACACGTTCTTCAGGCGCTGGGAGACCCGGGCGCGCACCTCCGCGGGCGCCCGCTCCATGCGCTCGCGAACCAACTGCTCCCAGCTGGTCCGCTCCGTCGGCAGGCTCATCCCGAGCCCCACCCGGAAGACAGACGCCTTGAACTCGTTCAGGATGTCCTGGGCAATCTCCCGGAGCCGCGGGTGCGCCAGCGGCGGGTCCACCACCTCGTAGCTGTTGGTGGGCTTGAGCTCGGGAAGCCTGGTGACGGCTACAGACATTTCCATTCTCCTTGTGTGAGTCATTGCTTCAGACACTGCTGCGTTCGGCGTGGGATGTCGCCCACGGTGTCTGGCTATTGCAGCCGCCCTGCCAACGCGCCTCGAGCCCCGAGGCCTCCAGTCCACCGCCTGAGCGAAGGGCAATGTCTGCCCTCGAGGGCCTCGCGCACGGGGCAGGTCTTGCCCGTGGGGCAATCCTTGCCCTGCCCGTGATGGGGCCCGCCGTGGTTTGCTGGCCCCATGGAGCCTTCCGAGCCGCCCAGCACGAAAGAGACCGTGGATGCGGCCCAGGAGCGCCCCTCGTCTCCCGGCGAACCGGGACGCCTCTCCCTGCTGGTGCTGGAGGGGAGCTCGTCCTCGATTGTTCCCCTGCCTCGCGATGGCACGCTCGACATCGGCCGTGGCGCGGGCGTCGAGCTCCTCGTGCAGGACGCCTCGGTGAGCCGGCGCCACGCCCGGTTGCGCGTGGTGGACGGCGAGGCCCGCATCGCCGACCTCAACAGCCACAACGGCGTCCGCGTCAACGGCGAGCTCATCTCTGGCGAGCAGGTGCTGCGCAACGGAGACGTGGCGATGCTGGGAGACGTCACGCTCGTCTTCCAACGAAGGGACATCCCGCCGCCGCAGCGGCTCCTGCTGGACGCCGCCACGCTGAGGGACCGGCTGGCGGAGGAGCTCGAGCGGGTGCTGCGCTACGAGCGCGCGATGAGCGTCGTCGCGCTGGCGCTGGGGCCCACGGACGTCCCCCTGGTGGAGCTCGTCCGTGCGCTCGGCGGAGGCCTCCGGGTGATGGACCTGGTGGGCCGGGGCGGGCCCACGCAACTGCTCGTCCTGCTGCCCGAGCTGACGGCGGACGAGGTGGAGGAGGTCGTCCAGCCCCTGCTGGAGAGCCTGGCGCCGCTGGCTCCCGAGGTGAGAGCGGGAGTGGCCTCCGCGCCACAAGACGGGCTGGACGCGGACACGCTCATCTCCGCGGCCCGGACCGTGGCGCTGGCTGCTCCCTCCGGCGGGCTGCGCCTCAGCGGTCCCGACCTCTACCAGCTCCCGCTCGGAGAGCGCTCGGTGATGGTGGCGGACGAGGCCATGGTGCGCCTCTTCGAGCTGCTCCGGCGGCTGGCCTCCAGTCCCATCCCCGTCCTCATCCATGGCGAGACGGGCGCGGGAAAGGAGAACGCCGCCTGGGCCGTCCACCACTGGTCGCCCCGCGCGCAGCGGCCGTTCATCGCCCTCAACTGCTCGGCCCTGCCGGAGAGCCTGGTGGAGAGCGAGCTGTTCGGCGCCGAGCGAGGCGCCTTCTCCGGCGCGGTCGCCTCGCGCGCGGGCCTGCTGGAGCGGGCCAGCGGGGGCACGCTCTTCCTCGACGAGGTGGCGGAGCTGCCGCTCTCCGTCCAGGCCAAGCTGTTGCGAGCCCTGGACCAGCAGCGCATCACCCGCCTGGGGGACTCGCGTGAGCGCGCGGTGGACCTGCGCATCGTCGCCGCCACCCACCGCGTGCTCGCGGACGAGGTGAAGGCCGGCCGCTTCCGCCAGGACCTCTTCTTCCGCCTCTCGGCCTCCGTCGTCACCCTGCCGCCCCTGCGCAACCGCCCGCGCGAGCTGCCGCTGCTGGCCACCCGCTTCCTCCAGGAGGCCCTGGCACGGGTGGGCAGGACGGCGCCACGCATCTCCGCCGCCGCCATGGAGGTGCTGCGGGCCCACCCGTGGCCGGGCAACGTGCGCGAGCTGAAGAACGTCATGGAGTACGCCGCCACCACGGCCACGGGCCCCTTGCTCGAGGCCTCACACCTGCCGGACTCCCTCCAGCGTCCCCCGGGCGACGAGCCCACTCCGCCCTCGCCGGCGGGGCCCGCGCAAGGCGAGGCCCCCGGGAGCTTCCGCTCCATCGCCGAGGAGGTCCGCGAGCTGGAGTACCGCAGGATGCGCGAGGCGCTGGAGGCCACTGGAGGCGTGCAGACCCGCGCCGCCCAGCTCATCGGCATGCCGCTGCGGACCTTCAAGTTCAAGGCCCGGCGCTACCAACTCCCACGCCCCCGCGCACCTCGCGAGTAACGCACGGGATTTGTCCGCTCCGGGGTCAGGCACGCCTCGTGCAAATCGTCTCCAGCGTGCCAGGACACCTGCATGGACAGACACTGCTTGGGGCAGTGCTCCTGACCTGGCCGCACCGGAGCGAGCACAGCACGGAAGGGGGAGACGGTCATGAAGGACAGACTCGACCCGCGCCAGACATTGGCGCTGGTGGCCATCATGGTTTCACTCGTGGGGGGCGTGGTCCATGGAGACGACAAGGACCCACTCACGGATGGCGGTACCAACGAACTCATCACCACCTGCCCCGGCGGCACTGTCTGCCAGGGCACCGGCAACGGTCCCGGCATCTATGTCTCCGACCCCGGCAGTTACTGTCTCTGGCTCCAGCCGTCAGGAAGCCCGCGCTTCTGCCCGGAGTCCTTCGAGAACATCCCGGCGAAGTCTGGCGCCTCGGCGAGCGTCACGCTCAAGGGGCGACTCTGGGCGGCTGGAAAGGAAACCGAGGTCACCAGCAGCAGCGTCAGGGTCCGGCTCTCGGATTCCACGCTGACGGCCCTGCGCGAGGTGAAGTCACCCGCCAGCTCGCCTCCCTCCCGGCTCGGCTTCGTCTACCAGCCGCAGGGCGTGAAGGGGCCCGTGCACGCGATGGGCTCACTCCTGTCCAACCTGCCCCTGGTCTTCGTGCTCGAGCATAAATCCATTCGCTACAGCGTCGAGCTCGTGTTCCAGGAGATTGCGGTTCCGGACCTTCTTCGTTTCGCCAGCTCTTCAGTCCCCCTCCTCAAGCTCTATCGCTATCAGGCGCGGTACAAGAGCCAGCAGCTGTCGACTAGTAGCATCCCGTCGCCGGTCTTCGGGTTCTACTGCTCGCAGCCCGCCAAAGGGGTGGGGAGCAACAACGGCATCAAGCTCCCGCTCCCGCTCCCGCTCTCCGTCCTGGCGGGGCACCGGGTGAATGGGGCCACGGGTGTCATCAGCAAGTCGAAGGACTCGGTCACCCTTGCTTGCGTCTCGGGCGCCATCGTCACCTGCATGGAGAAGTGGAACTACCTGCCCTGGAATGACGTCTTCAAGGCTCCGGGCGCTGACCCGACCCTGCTCCTCGGGGCCTGCATCCAGGCAAAGCGTGCCGCCTACTTCGCCCACCCGAACGTGAAGCCGAATGACTTCAACAGCTACACGGAGGAAGGCACCCAAATCCAAATCCACGACGCGTGGCTCAACACCAAGAAGATTCCGGATGGCGAAATCGAGGCCGTCTGGGATGAGCAGGGAGCGGTCTGCTTCAACAAGGACAACCAGCGCATGCCGGACCGCTTCAATTTGGAGCAATGGAACGGCGCGGCCCTGAACAACATCCCCCCGTGCCCTCCGGCGGATCAAGCACCCAACCGCATCACCACCGGCAAGGTTTCGAACTAACTCAGTCCTGCCCTGGACGAGCGTCCACGAGGCCGTCCATCAAGGGCAACACCTCGCCGGCGAGCTGCTCGTACTGCCGTCGCAACAGCGGGTTGATTTCAAAGGCCCGCTCGAAAGCGGCCCGGGACTGGCGCGCGGCCTCGTGGCGCACGCCAGCCCTGTCCGCCCCCCGGGCCCGGATGAGCAGCAACCCACCGCGGATGACGTGGGCCTGCGCCAGGTTCGCATCGAGCTGAAGCGCCCGCTCCACCTCGCGCAGGCCGTCCGCGACCACCGGGCCCGCGCTGCCGGGAGGCAGTGCTTGCGCCAACCGCCAGGAGACGCGCGCCAGCTCCTGGTGGGCCTCGAAGTAGGGGACCATGTCCACGGCGCGCTGGGCCTCGGCTTGCGCCTTGCGCAGCAGCGGCAGGCTCGGCCTTCCCTGCCGCCGAGCCCACTCCGCCGCCGCGAGCGCCACGCGCGCTCCGACGACGCGACAGTCGACACACCCGGGCGCGCCCCGGTAGGCCCGCTCCAGGGACTGGCGGCCCGCTTCGAGCTCTGCGGCGGGATTGCCTCCGTCCCGCATCGCCTGGAGCGCCGCGAGGTGGTGCGCTTCCGCTGCGTAGAGGTGGCTGCGCCCCTCCGTGGGGTTGATGCGCAGCGTGCGCTCGAGCTGCTGGCGCGCCCGCTCCAGCGGCGGGCGCACATCCCCTCCGGAATCCAGCAGGTATTGCGCGCGCATCAACTCCGCGACGGCCAGGCCGCCCAGCGCCGAGTAGTAGTTCGCGTTGATGGCGAGGCTGCGCTCGCCCGCCTCGATGGACTTCCGGACGTGCTCCTCGGGGTCCAACCCACGCCCGAGGACGTAGTCCGCCAGCACGTTGTACACGAGCGCCAGATTCGACTGCGCATAGAGGTACCGCGGGTCGGCCCGCGCGGCCTGCTCGAAGTAGCGCGCGGCCTCCGCGAGCTCCGGGCGGGAGTCCTCGCCGTGCTCCCGGAGATGGTTGCCCTTGTTGAAGTGGATGAGCGCCAGGTCATTGAGCGCCCACGGGTAGTCGGGTTGCAGCTCCAGGGCCCGCTTCAGACAGGCGATGGCCTCATCCCAGGCGGGGTGGGGATTGCGCTGGTGCCGCCACTCATAGAGCCCGCGCGTGTAGTGGCCGATGCCGAGCGCATCATGGGCGGACACGTCGCTCGGGTCTCTCTCGACCGCCCGCAGGCCGGAGGCAATCCAGTCCGAGAGAATGGGCTCCAGCGCCTGGACCGCCCCCTGGATGTTCTCCGCGTTGTACTGGTGCATCAGGGCGTAGGCCCGCTGCCTGTAGGCGATGGAGCGCTGGGGCGCGGCCTGGACCGCCTGGTCCGTGGCCGACAGCACGCGCTCCAGCGCCTCCCGGGGAGGCCGGCCCTGGTCGATGTCCACGTTCGCGCGCTCCAGCCACGCCTGCGCGAGCGCCTCGTAGCTGCTCGCGTCGCTCCGTCCGGATTCGAGCGCCTGCGCGTACAGCGTGACGGCCTCCTGGAGCCCGGCCCGGGCCGCGCCGTAGTCCCCGCGCTCCAGCCGCTCCACGGCGCGCACATGGGCCACGTCTCCAGCGAGCCTCCGGGCCTCGTACATCCACGGTGCCGCCGCGATGGCCTGCGCGGCCGCCCGGGCCGCCGTGTCGTAGTCCTTGCGGTAGAAGGCGATGAGCCCTTCGAGGTAGTGGGGCGACTCCAGCTCCAGCCCCCTGCTGCGCTCGAGCGATTGCAGCGCGGGCTCCAGGTACTCCCGCGCCAGGGCCTGCTGGCGCCTGGCCACCCAGTCCTTGTCACCTCTTCCCCGTGCGTCCTCCAGCCCCTGGCGATACCTCGCGCCGAGCGCCTGCCCCAGGGCGTAGTGCAGCTCGGGTGAGTCCAGGCCCAGCCGCAGCGCCTGCATCAGCTCCGCGTGCGCCGGCTCGAACTCCTGCATCGCCAGGTGGCCCCGCCCCAGCCCGTAGTGAATCAGCGCGTTGCCATACGCATCCTGGTCCTGCGCCAGTGACGCGATTCGCGCCATCCGCTCGCGGACGAGCTGCTGCTCCCGCTGGGTGTCGTGCAGCGGCTGGGCGTAGGCCGTGCGCAGGAACCACTCCGTCTCCTTGACCTGCTGGCCGACCTGCTCGGCCAGCCTGGCTCGCGTCGCGAGCTGGGCGCGGGTGTGTCGCGCCTCCAACCAGGAGCGGGCACCGAGGACGGAGAGGACGAGGATGCTGGCCAGGGACAGCGCGGAGACCCCCACCAGCGCGCGGTGCTTCCGCGCGCGGCGCCGCCAGCGATACAGCAGGCTCGGGCGCCGGGCGAGAATGGGCTCGCCATCCAGGTAGCGCCCCAGGTCCTCCGCGAGGGCACGCGCGGACGCATAGCGCTGGTCCGGTTCCTTGCTGAGACACTTGAGGACCAGCGTCTCCAGGTCGCCTGGAAGGCCCGGCACATGAGCGCGCGGAGAGGGCGGGTCCTCCTGGAGCACCTTCGCCAGGACTTCCGCGGCCGTGGCGGCGATGAAGGGCGTCACGCCCGTCAGAAGCTCGTAGAGCGTGGCGCCCAGGCTGTAGACGTCCGTGCGGCGGTCGAGGTGCGCCAGGTCTCCCCGGGCCTGCTCCGGCGCCATGTAGGAAGGCGTTCCCAGCTGCGCCCCCGTATGGGTGAGGTCGTGCCCGTCGGCGACGTCGTAGGCCAAGCCGAAGTCCACGACGACGGGGAAGCAACGTCCGCCCTCGTGCCGCTCGACGAGGATGTTGGAGGGCTTGAGGTCCCGGTGGATGACGCCCAGCCGGTGCGCCTCGTGGACGGCGGCGGCGACGTCCCGCATCACCTGGACCTTCTCGAGCAGCGACAGGCCGGCGGCGACGCGGTCCAGCCCCTGACCCGCGACGAGCTGCATGGCGATGTAGGGCCTTCCATCGACCTCGCCGACCTCGAACACCTTGCACACGTGGGGATGGTCGACGCGGACCTGCGTCCTCGCTTCCTGGAGGAACCGCTCCGCGCGCGCCGTGTTCGAGTCCCGGATGAACTTGAGGGCAACCTTCCGCCCGAGCCGCCTGTCCCGCGCCTCGAAGACCTCCCCCATCCCTCCCTGGCCCAGTCGCTCGAGGAGCTCGTAGCGGTCCCAGTCCCTGAAGGGAAGCCCCTGGCTCCGGTCCGGACCGGGGAGCACGGCATCCATCGTGGAGTTCGACGTGGCGGCTCGCGGACCAGGCATCGCCGTGTCATCGCCAGCGTTCGCCATGGCGCCACTCTAGCCTGTCTTCAGCGAGCGGCCGTCTACCGGGTCGCCTCCGGGAGGAAGGGCGCAATCTCCTGCTTGCACGCCTCGTCGCACTCGGGGAAGCGGGCGAGGAAGTCGGACTGCTGCGCACAGCGGCCCTTGAAGGCCTTCTTCACGCCCGCGTCGCTCAGGCACATCAACCGGATGCTGTCCCGCGTCTCCTGGAACAGGGCCGCTCGCTGCGCGGGAGACAGGGCGTTCAGCGCCCGGTTCTCGCCGCCCTGCAGGTACAGCCACACCGCACCGAGCACCAATAGCACCACGGCCAGCACCACCCCCTGGCGGACGCGCTTCTCGCCGCTCGACGGCGGACGGTCGCGAGTGAAGATGTTGTCCTCGCCACCATCTCCCGGCGGCGGCCCACCGGCCATCATCCCTGTCAGACGCATACCCCCCTGTTTCACTGCAACGCGGGGACCAAAGCCAGCACCACTTTGCAGGGTGTGCACGAGACGTCACCGGGACTCTCGGGTTGCAGACTGCAAGAAGCGGAAGCTCCCACGGTTGCGGAGTGCAGGGCGCGACGGATGGGGGCCCCGGGTGGCCGCTCGTGCCGGACATCGCCCGGCCGGGCGCGCGGGATGCACCTAGGATTGACCCATGGATGGACGGACGGAAGTGACGCCAGTCACGGGTGAGCGCCCCATGCGGGTGCTGGTGGTGGATGACGAGCGCAACATCCGCCACACCCTGCGCGTGTGCCTGGAGGGCTTCGGCTGCGAGGTGCGCGAGGCCGCCACCCCCGAGGCGGCCCTGGCGGCGCTCGCCCAGGGACCCGCCGACCTGGCCTTCGTAGACCTGCGGCTGGGCACGTCCAGCGGGCTGGACCTGCTGCCGAAGCTGCTCGCCGAGTCCCCCAACCTGGACGTCGTGCTCATCACCGCGTACGCGACGTTCGACACGGCGGTGGAGGCGGTGAGGCGCGGCGCGCGCGACTACCTCCCCAAGCCCTTCACCCCCGCGCAGATACGGCACGTGTTGGACCGGGCGCGAGCGCACCGCGAGCTGTCGTCACAGCTGGAGAGCCTGGAGGGTCAGCTCGCGCAGGCGGTGCCGGAGGCCACGCTGGAGACGGCCTCTCCGGCGATGCACGCGGCGATAGGACTGATGACGCGCGCGGCGGCGTCCGACGCGGCGGTGCTGCTGCGGGGCGAGAGCGGCACGGGCAAGGGCGTGCTGGCGAGGGCGCTGCACTCACTGAGCGCGCGGCGGCGCAGGCCCTTCGTCACGGTGAACTGTCCCACGCTGTCCGAGCAGCTGTTGGCCAGCGAGCTGTTCGGCCACATGCGCGGCGCCTTCACGGGCGCGGTGAAGGACCAGCCGGGGCGCGTGGAGCAGGCGGAAGGGGGCACGCTGTTCCTGGACGAAATCGCGGAGATGAGCCCCGCGCTCCAGGCGCAGCTGTTGCGCTTCCTCCAGGACAAGCAGTTCGAGCGGCTGGGCGAGGGGCGTACGCGCAAGGCGGACGTGCGGGTGGTGGCGGCGACGAACCGCGACTTGGAGAAGGACGTGGCGTCGGGACACTTCCGCGAGGACCTGCTGTACCGGCTGAACGTCATCGAGGTGAAGCTGCCGGCGCTGCGGGAGCGGCCGGAGGACCTGCTGCCGCTGGCGCGCCGGTTCGTGGCCTTCTTCGCGCGGACGGCGCAGCGGCCGCCGCCGGAGCTGTCGCCCGCGACGGAGAGGATGCTGCTGGCCTACGCGTGGCCGGGCAATGTGCGCGAGCTGCGCAATGCGATGGAGCGCGCGCTCATCGTCTGGCCTGCGGAGGTGCTGGAGCCGCAGGCGTTTCCGGACCGCATCGCCGCGGCGGCGGGTCCGGGCATGACGCTGGGCGGGCCGCACACGCTGGAGGAGGTGGAGCGCGAGCACATCCTGCGCGTCATGGCCTCGGCGCCCACGCTGGACGAGGCGGCGCGGGTGCTCGGCATCGACGCGTCCACGCTGTGGCGGAAGCGGAAGAAGTACGAGGCGGGCACGCCGGGCGAGGGGTGAAGCCCGCGGCTCGACGGCAGGCGGGACGTGGTCCGCCCGGTGGAATATCCGTGGAGAAGCCCCGAGCCTCGGGGGTGGGGAGCGTGCGAGGCCCCGCGCGCCCGTGCCAGTGATTGCGACGCCCGGCGGTCGTGCGGACGTTGGATGGCACAGGACCCCAGCCAAGGAGTGCACCCGTGGACGTCATTGACCTGTTGATTCAGCAGCACCGCGAGGTCGACGCGCTGTTCGAGGCCTTCCGCAATGCCCAGGACGACGCGAGCAAGAAGGAGCTGTGCATCCAGCTCGCGGAGGCGCTCACGCTGCATTCCACCATTGAAGAGCGGTGGATATACCCGGTCGCGCGCCGGGTCATCGGCGAGGAAAAGATTCAGCACTCGGTGGACGAGCACGGTGAGATGAAGAGCATCATCGCCGACATGCTCCGCGCACGGAACGACGTGAGCGGGCTGGCGGCGAAGGTGGGCGAGCTGGAGAAGGTGGTGAAGTCGCACGTGGCCGACGAGGAGAAGAACGTGCTGCCGCAGTTCGGGCAGAAGGTGACGGAGAAGGAGATCGGCATGTCGTGCAACGACATCGTCCGCACCGCCTCCGCCGTCCGCCGCGAGGAGATGAGCAAGCTGGAGGGAGAGGCCAACGTCTGAGGGCCGGCGACTCACGGCTGCGGCAGCGTGAACCAGAACGTGCTCCCCTGCCCCGGAGAGCTCACTACGCCGAGGTCTCCGCCGTGGGCCTGCACGATGTCCTTCGCAATCGACAGCCCGAGCCCGGCGCCGCCCTCGGGCGCGCCCGGGGCCCGGTAGAACTTCTCGAAGATTCGCGCCTGCTGCTCCAGCGCAATCCCCTCCCCCGTGTCCCGCACCTCGAAGCGCACCCGCCCGCCCTCGCGCGACACCCGCACCTCCACCTCGCCCCCCGTGGGCGTGTGCTTCACCCCGTTGCCGACGAGATTTCCCAACACCAGCCCCAGCCGCTCCGGGTCCACCTCCACCGCCTCCACGTCCAGCGCCACCCGCCGCGACAGCCGCACCCCACGCTCCTCCGCCACCGCCCGCTGCGCATCCAGTGCCGCCTGCACCAGCTCCTCCGCCGGCACCGAGCGCACCTCCAGCCGCAACTGCCCCGCCTGGATGCGCGACAAGTCCAGCAGGTCATCCACGATGCCCTGCAGCCGCTCGCAGTCCTCGCGCGCCGCGGAGAGCAGGTCCGCCTGTTTCTCCGTCACCGGCCCCACCACGCCCTCGGCCACCAGGTGCACCGCCATGCGCAGCGACGTCAGCGGCGTGCGGAACTCGTGTGCCACCGTGGCCACCAGGTCGTTCTTCAGCTCGTCGAAGCGCCGCAGCCGCGTCACGTCCTGGAGGATGACCGTGGCCCCCACCACCTCGCCCGTCTCTCCGTACACCGGGCTGGCCCGGGGCAGCAGCCACCTGTCTCCCTCTGGCAGTGGCACCCGCACCGCCTCCTCGTAGCCGCGCGGCTGGTACGCGCCCCGGCCGCCCAGCACGTGCCCGCGCACCCGCTCCAGCACCTCGCGCGCCTCGGGCGCCACGCGTCCCAGCACGTCCCCGCCCTCCTCCAGCGACAGCCGCAGCACGTCCTCCGCCGAGCGATTCACGTTGAGCAGCCCGCCCCCCGCGCCGAACACCACCACCGGGTCCGGCAGGCTGTCGATGGCCGCCTGTGACGCGGCCTGCGCCTGGAGCAGCTCGCCCAGGCTGCTCCGCCGGTACTGCTGGAGCGCCTCCGCCATGCCATTGAAGTCCCGGCCAAGCTGCGCGATTTCGTCCCGCCCCGGCACCACCGCGCGCGCCGCGTAGTCCCCCTGCCCCAGCCGCCGCACCGCCTGCGACAGCACCGACACCGGCCGCAGCGCCCGGTGCGTCAGCGAGGTAGACGCGAACAGCCCCGTCACGAAGGCCGCCAGCACCACCGTCACCATCAGCGTGTTCACCCGGGTGCTCTGCCGCCGCAGCGCCTCGCTCTTGCCCATCATCGCGTCCTGGTTCAGCGCGAGAATCGCCGCCGCCGCCGCCTTCGCCTCGCTGAAGGCCGGCTCGAGCGCACGGAAGTACGCGTCCCGCGCGGCCGCCGTGGAGGGCAACGCGAGCAGGGCGTCGTACTCCGCCACATAGCGCCGCCACGCCTCTCGCAGCCTCCGGGTGGCGTCGGCCTCGCCCGACTCGGTGACATTGCCCTCCTGCAGCCGCAGCGCCTCCTCCAGCGGGGCGCGCTGTGCAGCCTGTTGCGCCACGCCCCGCTCCCGCTCACCCGCGACGATGAAGAGGGCGGCGCTGTCCATGCGCTCCAGCTGCTCGGTCATCCGCTGCATGGCCAGCACGCTGCGGTAGTTGTCCTGGAGGATTTCCTGCCCCGAGCGACCCAGGCGCGACAGCGTGGCGACGGCCACCACGCCCACCAGCACCAGGGCGAGCGCCAGCGGCGCCTGTGCCAGGAACAACCGCTCTCGCAGCGTCATGGGCGGCGCTCCTCCTGGGGTGGCTCGAAGGCCACCACGTGGATGTCGAAGCCCTCGCCCTCGCGCAAGAGGCGCACGTCCGCCGCGCGGCCCAGCAGGCGCCTCCACCACGGCTGGTGCGAGCGGCCGACGATGATGTGCCCCACCCCATGCGAGCGCGCGAAGTCGAGAATCGCCTCCACCGGGTCCTTCGAGCGCAGGCGTACCACCTCCGCGCCCAGCTCCTTCGCCTTCTCGATGTTGGCCAGCAGGTGTCGCTGCGCCTCCGAGTCGATGAGGTGCGGTGCCTCGCGCGGCGTCTCCACGTAGACGACGAACCAGTCCGTGTTGAGCCGGCCCGCCATGCGCGAGCCCCGCCGCAGCAGCGTGGCCGCGCGCGGCGGATGGCTGGACAGCGCCACCAGCACCCGGCCCCACGCCGCGCCCTTCTGCGGGGACTCGTCCCCCGCGCGTGGAGGCTGCCCGGCGGTGGCCCGGTCCAGGCTCTCCGCCACCTCGCGCAGCGCCAGTTCGCGCAGCGTGGACAGGTTCTCCCGCGTGAAGAAGCGCTCCAGCGCGCGGGGCACCTTGTCCTCCGCGTAGATCTTCCCCGCCTTGAGCCGCTCGTGCAGGTCCTCCACCGCGAGGTCCAGGTTCACCACCTGGTCCGCGACCTTGAGGAAGCTGTCCGGGAGCGTCTCGCGCACGGTGACGCCGGTGTTGCGCTCCACCAGATCGTTGAGGCTCTCCAGGTGCTGGACGTTGAAGGCGCCGATGACGTTGATGCCCGCGTCCAGCAACTCCTGCACGTCATGGTAGCGCTTGCGGTGGCGGCACACGGGGAGGTTGGTGTGGGCCAGCTCGTCCACCACCGCCACCTGGGGCCTGCGCGCGAGCACCGCGTCCAGGTCCATCTCCTCCACGGTGACGTCGCGGTAGGTGTACGGCTTGCGCGGCACCACCTCCAGCCCGTCCACCAGCGCCTGGGTGTCCGCGCGGCCATGGGTCTCCACGAAGCCGAGCACCACGTCCACCCCCCGGCGCTTCAGCGCGTGCGCTTCCTCCAGCATGCGGTACGTCTTGCCCACGCCGGCCGCGAAGCCGATGTAGAGCTTGAGCCGGCCGCGCCGACCCCGCTCCACCAGCTCCAGGAAGTCCTCCGCGCGCGTGCGCCGCGTCATCGTCATCCTCGGGCCCTCGGGAGACGGGCAGGGCCGAGGATGCCCGCGCGGCGGGCGGAATGCATGGGAAGCGTGGCGGGGCTCACTTCCGTACCGGCTTTCTCCGCCGGCACGGGCAGCACCTCGCGAGGAGGAACACCGCGCCGCACACGGCTCCTCCCATGCACCAGAAGACGAGCAGCGGCAGCACCGACTCCGCGAGCGGAGGGTCCCTCATCAGGGCCGACAGCGTGGCGAGGCCCCCGACGACCAGCAGGGCGTGGAAGGCGAACGAGCACGTCGAGCGCCACCGGACACAGCGGGGACACGCGGGGATGCCGGGCTCCACGGCTCACTGCCTTCCCGGCGCCGGGCTTCCACCGACACCAGCCGCCGCCCCACTCTCGGGCTCCGCCGACAGCCGGCCGAACTGCCGGTCCATCGCCAGGTTCAAGAGCAACACGTTGACGCGCGGCTCTCCCAGCACGCCGAGGGTGCGGCCTTCCACGTGCGAGTCCAGCAGGGCCAGCACCCGCTCGGGCGCCACGCCGCGCGCGCGGACCACGCGCGGCACCTGCCAGCGCACCGCCTCCGGGGACAGGTGCGGGTCGAGTCCGGACGCCGAGGCCGTGACGAGCTCCGCCGGCACCGGGCCCGGCGCGTCCGGGTTCTCCCGGCGCAGGCGCTCGGCGTCGGCGGCCACGCGCTCCTTCAGCTTCTGGGACGTGGGCCCCAGGTTGCTGCCCGAGGACGCCGCGCCGTCATAACCCGCACCGGCGGCGGAGGGGCGCGTCTGGAAGTAGCCCGCGCGGGTGAAGCCCTGGGCGATGAGCGCGCTGCCCACCACGCGGCCCTGCTCGTCCTTCACGAGCGAGCCGTGGGCCTCGGCGGGGAAGAGCAGCTGCGCCGCTCCGGTGACGGCCAGCGGGTACAGCACGCCGGTGAGCACCAGCGTGACGACGCAGGCGCGCAGGGCGGTGACGAGGTGGGAGACCATGATGGATTCCTTTCAGACCAGGCCCACGACGCCGAGCAGCACGTCGATGACCTTGATGCCCACGAAGGGAACGATGACGCCGCCCACCCCGTAGAGCAGGAGGCTGCGCCGCAGCAGCGCCGCCGCGCCCAGCGGGCGGTAGCGCACGCCGCGCAGCGCCAGGGGGATGAGCGCGATGATGATGAGCGCGTTGAAGATGACCGCGGACAGGATGGCGCTGAACGGCGACGCCAACCCCATGACGTTGAGCGGAGCAATCTGCGGGAACACGCCCATGAAGAGCGCCGGGAGGATGGCGAAGTACTTCGCCACGTCATTGGCGATGGAGAAGGTGGTGAGCGTGCCGCGAGTCATCAGCAACTGCTTGCCCACCTCCACCACCTCCAGCAGCTTGGTGGGGTTGGAGTCGAGGTCCACCATGTTCCCCGCCTCCTTCGCCGCCTGGGTGCCGGTGTTCATCGCCACACCCACGTCCGCCTGGGCCAACGCGGGCGCGTCGTTGGTGCCGTCGCCCGTCATCGCCACCAGCTTGCCTTTGCCCTGCTCGGTGCGGATGAGGGCGAGCTTCGCCTCCGGCGTGGCCTCCGCCAGGAAGTCGTCCACGCCGGCCTCGCGCGCGATGGCCGCAGCGGTGCGTGGGTTGTCGCCCGTAATCATGACGGTGCGGATGCCCATGGCGCGGAAGCGGTCGAAGCGCTCCTTGATGCCGCCCTTCACCACGTCCTTCAGGTGGATGATGCCGAGCAGCCGCACCCCGTCCGCCACCGCCAGCGGCGTGCCGCCCGCGTCACCGATGCGGCCCGCCGCGTGGGCCAGCTCCGCCGGCACCGCACCGCCCTGCGCCTGCACGTGTTTCACCATCGCATCCACCGCGCCCTTGCGGATGCTGCGCGGGTGCGGGTCCACCAGGTCGCAGCCGCTCATGCGCGTCTGCGCGGTGAAGGGCACGAAGCTGGCGTGATGCGCTTGCAGCTCGCGCGGCCGCAGCTTGTAGGTGTCCTTCACCAGCGTGACGATGGAGCGCCCCTCGGGCGTTTCGTCCGCCAGGCTCGCCAGCTGTGCGGCCTCGGCCAGCTCCTCCATGCGGATGCCTGGCATGGGCAACAGCTCCGTGGCCATGCGGTTGCCCAACGTAATCGTCCCCGTCTTGTCCAGCAGCAGCGTGTCCACGTCGCCCGCCGCCTCCACCGCGCGGCCGCTCATGGCCAGCACGTTCTTGCGCAGCAGCCGGTCCATGCCCGCGATGCCGATGGCGCTCAGCAGGCCGCCAATCGTCGTGGGGATGAGGCACACCAGCAGCGCCACCACCGCCGTGCCCGACAGCGGCACGCCCGAGTAGAGCGCCAGCGGCACCAGCGTCACGCACGCCAGCAGGAAGACAATCGTCAGGCCCACCAGGAGGATGTGGAGGGCAATCTCGTTCGGCGTCTTCTGCCGGGCCGCGCCCTCGACGAGGCCAATCATCCGGTCCAGGAAGGACTCGCCCGGGTTGGCGGAGATGCGCACGACGATGCGGTCCGACAGCACCTTCGTGCCGCCCGTCACCGCCGAGCGGTCACCACCGGACTCGCGGATGACGGGGGCGGACTCTCCCGTCACGGCGGACTCGTCCACGCTGGCGATGCCCTCCACCACCTCGCCGTCGCCGGGGATGACGTCACCCGCCTCGCACACCACGAGTTCACCCTTGCGCAGCTCGGGAGCGGGCACGCGCTCCTCGCGCCCGTCCACCAGGCGCCGCGCGGGAGTGTCCTTGCGCAGCTTCCGCAGGGCGCCGGCCTGGGCCTTGCCACGTCCCTCCGCCACGGCCTCCGCGAAGTTGGCGAAGAGGACGGTGAACCACAGCCACAGCGTCACCGACACGGTGAACCACAGCGGCGCGGCGTCCGTGCGGGGCGCGACCAGGTCCTTCACCACCAGCACCGTGGTGAGGAGGCTGCCGGCCCACACCACGAACATGACGGGGTTGCGGGCCACGTCGCGCGGGTGGAGCTTCTTCAGGCTGTCCCGCAGCGCGGGCTTCAGGAGCGACGCATCGAGGAGCGACGCCGGCTTGGAAGCAGCGGAGCTCATGGTCAGTAGACCTTTCCGGCCCCGGCGAGGAAGTGCTCGACGATGGGACCGAGGGAGAGGGCGGGGAAGAACGTGAGCGCGCCGACGATGAGGACCACGCTCACCAGCAGGCCGGTGAAGAGGGTGCCGTGGGTGGGGAAGGTGCCCGGGCCCGCGGGCACCACCTTCTTGCCCACCATCGAGCCGGCGATGGCCAGCGCCGGCACCATCATCAGGAAGCGGCCGCCGAGCATCGCCACGCCCAGGGTGACGTTCCAAAAGGGCGTGTTGGCGTTGAGGCCCGCGAAGGCGCTGCCGTTGTTGGCCGCACCGCTGGTGTACGCGTAGAGGATTTCCGACAGGCCGTGCGGCCCCGCGTTGTTGAGCGAGGACACGCCTTGCGGAATCACCGCCGCCACCGCCGACAGCCCGAGGATGAACAGCGGGAAGATGAGCACGTACAGCATGGCGAGCTTCATCTCCTTCGCCTCAATCTTCTTGCCCAGGTACTCGGGCGTGCGGCCCACCATGAGGCCCGCGATGAAGACGGCGAGCACCACCATGACGAGGATGCCGTAGAGGCCGGCGCCCACTCCTCCGAAGATGACCTCGCCCAGCTGCATGTTGACGAGCGGCACCAGGCCGCCGAGCGGGTTGAAGCTGTCATGCATCGCATTGACGGCGCCGCACGACGCGTCCGTCGTCACGGTGGCGAAGAGGGCGGACGCGGAGACGCCGTAGCGCACCTCCTTGCCCTCCAGGTTTCCGTCCCGCGCCACCTGCGCCACGGAGGCCACGGCCGCGTTGGGCTGAGACTCGGCGGCGTAGGCGGCGGCCGCGCCCGCGAAGAAGAGGACGGACATGGCCGCGAAGAGGGCCCAGCCCTGCTTCGTGTCACCCGCCATCTTCCCGTACGTGTACGTGAGGGCCGCGGGGATGGCGAAGATGGAGAGCATCTGCACCAGGTTGGTGAGCGGCGTGGGGTTCTCGAAGGGGTGGGCGCTGTTGGCGTTGAAGAAGCCGCCGCCGTTGGTGCCCAGCATCTTGATGGCCTCCTGCGAGGCCACCGGGCCCATGGCCAGCGTCTGCTTGCCTCCCTCCAGCGTCACCAGGGCCTGGTACGCGGAGAAGTTCTGGAGCACGCCCTGGGACACCAGGAAGAGCGCGTAGACGAAGCAGATGGGCAGCAGCACGTAGAGGGTGCCGCGGATGAGGTCCACCCAGAAGTTGCCCAGCGTCTTCTGCCCCGCCGGGCCCGGCCGGCGGGTGAAGCCGCGCGCGAGCGCCAGCGCCACGCCGATGCCGGCCGCCGCTGAGGTGAAGTTGTGCCACGCCAGCCCGGCCATCTGCGTGAGGTAGCTGAGCGTGGACTCGCCCGCGTAGGACTGCCAGTTGGTGTTGGTGGTGAAGCTGGCGGCCGTGTTGAAGGCCAGCTCCGGTCCCACCGCCGGCAGGCCCTGCGGGTTGAGCGGCAGCACGTGCTGCAGGCGCTGGATGACGTAGGTGATGAGGACGCCGAAGAGGCTGAAGGCCAGCAGTGCCACGGAGTACTCCACCCACGTCTGCTCGCGCCGCTCCGCCGCGCCGCACAGGCGCAGGAGGCCGCGCTCCACGGGCCCCAGCACGCGCGGCAGCGGCTGCGTGTCCCCCTCGAAGACGCGGAAGAGGTACGTGCCCAGCGGCTTCGTCACCGCGAGCACCAGTCCGAAGAACAGCGCTATCTGCAACCAGCCGATGAGTGTCATGGCGGGCCCCTAGAAGCGCTCCGGACGGAGCAGCGCGTAGACGAGATAGACGGTGAGCAGCACGGAGAGCAGTGCGCCGGCGGCGTATTCGAAGGTCATGGCGGGGTGCCTCACAGGCGCTCGCAGCCGTGGGTGTAGGCCCAGGCAAGCGCGAAGAAACCGACGGTGACGAGGACGAGGACGAGGTCCATTCAGGACTCCAGGTTGAGTTCCTGAAAGAGCACCCGCCGTACCAACCCGGGCCATGCACGAAGCGAGGAGTTCCACGGGCTTGCGGACCTCCACTTCCGGCGCGGGTTGCAATCCGCACGATGGCCTCGCGGAGCCCGTGCAGGATGAAGCCTCGTCCCCCACTCCTGCCTGGAGCGGCACCGGTCGTGCGATTCGCACGGCTCCCACTGCCCGCGCGCCGTGGTTTGCAAACGCGGCGCGCCGCCTGTCGTGCCGCAAGTGACTGAAGTCACGAGGAGACGAGCGGCTCACGGATGAAGGCACGCCGGCTGCTCTGGGGGACGGGCATGTCCCCTTCCCACTTCATCGCATCCCTGCTCGCGAGGCGTCCGGCCGCGCGAGCCCTCTTCACGGCCGGACTCCTGTTGCTGGCCTCCACCGCGCGGGCGCAAAGCGCGGAGCCCGCCCCCTTCGCGTGGGGTGACTTCACGTGGATGAACGGCCAGAGCCGGCAGAAGGACTTCCCACTCCAGATTTCAGAGGCGGTGGTGCTCAGCATCTACCTGGACTCCCACTACGCCTTCAGCCTCAACCGCCCGCGCGACAACACGCTGACAGGCAGCGCCAGCGTGGGCCGGCACAACGAGTTCGGCATCAACCTCGCCTCCGTTGGCGTCGAGTGGAACTACCGCGACGTGCTGGGCCGGCTCAGCCTGCAGTACGGCAACATGCTGAACATCATCCAGGACCTCGACGGCACCGTGGCGCGCGGGCGCTCGTTGACGGCGCAGAACCTGCGCTACATCCGAGAGGCGACGCTGGGCTATCACTTCGACGTGGGCTCGGGCCTCAACGTCGAGGGCGGCATCTTCATGTCGTACATCGGCCTGGAGAGCTACCTGCTGGGCGAGAACTGGAACTACACGCGCTCGCTCGTCTGCGACCACACGCCCTTCTACTTCCAGGGCATCCGGGCGCAGTACTTCCCCACGCCGAAGCTGAAGCTCGAGCCCTGGCTGATGAACGGCTGGCAGACGTACGGCAGGTGGAACAACACGCCGTCCGCGGGCTTCGCGTTGCGGTGGAATCCCACGGAGGCGCTCGCGCTCTTCAGCAACTTCTACGTGGGGACGGACACCAAGGGCGTCCCGGAGCGGGTGCGCTTCCACCATGACCACAGCGTCCTCGTGCGCTACTTCAACGCGCCGGGCGCGAAGGGCGTGTCCAGGCTCGCCTTCAGCATCAACAACCACGCCGGCTTCGAGTCGGGCGGCGACGGGCTGCCGGGCGCGTCGGGCGCGTACATGCTGGGCACGTCCATCGCCCACCGCGTCTGGTTCCGCGACAACACGCTCTCCCTCACGGTGCGGGGCGAGTACATGACGAACCCCACGCGCTACCTCGCGCAGTACCCGCCGCCGGACCTGGCGACACAGCCGGGCACGGACCTGCGCGTGTATGGGTTCACCGGAACCTTCGAGGTGATGCCCACCGACTTCCTCGGCCTGCGTCTGGAGGGCGTGTGGCGCCGCTCCAGCGTGCCGTACTTCGCGGGCCGGGGCGGCACCACTTCGGGCGATGGTTTCCAGGGCGGTCCCACCGAGGACTTCACCGTGGACTCACGGCGCGAGCAGACGCTGCTGCTCGTCGCGGCGAACTTCCGGCTGTAGCTCAGCGCCCTGTGAATGCGGCCGTCCCCCCTGGCACCCCGACGGCTCCGGAATGCACAGCGCGTGCGTCGACTGGCCGACGAGCCACCGAGGGAGACTCACCGCGAGCCACCGAACTCATGTGAGACTCGCGGTGTCTTCCGACGAGAGCCTCATGGCGAAGGTGGCGTCCACATCTCCGGCAGTCCTGTTCCTCCGAGCCATTACCGTGTCGATCCCGCTGCTCTGGGGATGTGCCACGGGAGCGGCGACGACCCTCGTCGAGGGAAGCCTTCAACCCAGCCACTTCCAGTTCGTCACGGTCGTCCCCAAGAGAGGCTCAGGTGCCGGAGGCTGGCGCGCAGCCTGCGTCCACGCCTTTCTCAGGCGTGACTCGGGTGATTCCTTCGTCTGCAAGTTCGGCGTTGAGATGCCTCTTGAGAATAGTGATGGCCCCATCTCCACGTCTCTCGCGCAGCGCGTTTCCGCGGAATGTGCCAACGAGGCGGCGCATGCCGCCTTCCGCTCGGTCACGCCCAGCACACCCCTAGGCATGGCATGTGAGACGTTCAAGAGCACCTACGAGAGCATCATCAACCGCGCCATTGGCGGTGCACACGCCACGAGGGTCTGCCATGCACGGGCCAGTCCCGTTGAAGCAGGGCCGTGACCCATGCCTCTGTCTTCCGAAGACCTTCTGGCCGTTGCACGGAACTACTGGCCCTCGACCCGCGACTCCTACCTGAAGCAAGAGGTCAGCCCCGAGTTGCAACGGCTCCATACGCTCTGGGAGCGGGAGCTTCCCAAGCTCGACCAGTGGTGGACTCTGCTGGAAGAGCTCGAGAAGACGCTCCCTGGATTCAAGCTGAGCGATGCCACGGCGACGCGAGACGCGTGCTTCCGCTGTGTGGCCTGGCCGCCGGACACCTCTTCGCATCCGACGTCCCGTTGGGTCGCCGTGGGTTGCCTCAGCATCCTGACGCCGGTCGCCTTCGTCTACGGAGTGCAGCTGGAGTACTGCGGTACCGAGCGCGTCAGCCAGAAGGCGAGCTTCGGCCCGCTTCCCCCAGAGACAGGCCGCGCCGTGGACATCATGACCCGGAAGCTTGAATCCAGCTTCGGAGCCACCACGCTCCCACGGGAACTGGCCCAGTTGCGTGTCCCCCTCTTCGTGGAGTTCAAGGAGCCACCAGAAACGATGCTCCTTCACGCACTCTTCACGAGCAGCCCCGAGAGCATTCCGTGAAGCCTGAGCGCGGAGCCGTCCGCACGAAGCGGACGGCCCCGTGCCGCGCCACTCACTCCACCGTCTGCGCCTGCGACGCGCTCACGCCATCCCCCGTCACCGACACCGTGACGGCTCCGGCCTGCGCGGCGCGGAAGTAGAACACCGCCTCCTGGTGCGGCGCCTCCAGTCGCACCTCCGCGCCCGCTCCCGACGCCGGCAGCGCCTGCGTACACGCCGCGTCCGCGTAGAACGTCACCCCCGCCGTGCCCTGCACCACCAGCGCGGGCGCCGCCAGCGCGGACAGGTTGCCCACCGTGTCCTGGCTCTGCACCACCACCGCCCCCGAGCACGTCCCCGCTGCCACCGTCTGCCGCGCCGTCAGGAAGGCCACGCGCGAGGCCGCCCCCGCCACCACGTCCACGTCGAACGTCGCCCCCGGTGACGTCGCCCGGTCATACCCCGCGCCGCTGATGTGATTGCGGCTGATGAGGTTGCCGCCGCCGTAATCAGAGATGGCCGCCTGGTACGGATACACATTCGTCAGCGCCGCGCTGCTCAGCGTGTTGTCCACCACCTGGATGTTCGTGGACTCCGGCAGCGGCCCACCATCCGCCGCGGCCTGCGACAGGTTGATGCCCACGTCGTTGTCCTCCAGCCCGTTGCCCTGGATGACCACGTCCCGGCTCAGCGGCACGCTGAAGTACGGCCCACCCACCACCAGGATGCCCGAGGCCACATACCCCGGCCCGCTGTACGCGTTGCCCTTCACCGTGTTGCCCGTCACCCGCCCCGTGGCCCCGGAGCTCACCTGGATGCCATTGCGCGCAATCGCCGCCACCGGCCCGCCCCCCTCCACCGTGTTCGCCTCCACCCTCAGGTCCACCTTGCCCGAGCCCAGGATGCCCACCTTCTGGTAGCCCGCCACCCGGTTGCGCAGCACGTCCACGCGCACCACCGTCGCCGCGTCCTGCGCGTTGCGCACCTCGATGGCCGTGCCCTCCTGGCACCCACCATTCCCACCCTGCTGGTGCAGGTCCCGCACTTCGCTGTCGGTGATGGACCCGCTCGCGCCCTCCAGCCGGATGCCGCTCAGTGCGTTGGCGCCGTCGTCACACTTCCCCGCCCCCGTCAGCGCGCGCCCCTCCACCTTCACGCCCCGCACGTGCGCCTCCGCGCCCCGGTTGCGCAGCACCGCGCCCAGGTAGCGGCCCCCTTCCGGGTCCACCGCCGTGAGCACGTGCCCCGCTCCGTCGAACGTGTACCCGTCCGGGATGAACACCGTACCCTCCGTGGTGCAGTCCGCCTGGAGCGTCACCTTCGCGTCCGCCAGCGTCACGTCGCACGGCGGATGCTGGCCGCACCGCCCACCGCTCCACTCCACCGTGAAGGTGTGCGAGTCACTCAGCCCCGACCTGTTCGTGACGGTGAGCTGCACCGTGGGCACCACGTCCGACGGCAGGCAGGACAGCGCCGCCCAGTCCACCTCACCCGTGCCACCCGACTTCGCCGGAGGCCCCAGCAACCCCGTGTTCGTCGTCCACGTGAAGGTGAGCGGCTCGTGCTGCGGGTCCTCCGCCGTGGCCAGCAGCCGCACCAGGTCGCCCGCCACGGCCCCCGGCGAGGACTGCGAGGTGGACACGATGACCGGCGGCAGCTTGCGCACCACGCACAGCTCCACCGTGCCCTCGCGCTCGCCGCCGAACCCGTCCCGCACCGAGAGCGTCAGCGTGCAGTTGTTGCACGTCCCCGCCGGCAGCGCGGTGGGCGTGAAGCTCGCCCGGGCCGCCGTCGCGTCGTCGAAGGTGCCCTCGCACGAGGCCTTCCACTCGAGGCTGAGCGCATCCCCATCCTCGTCCACGCTCACCGACTGGAGCGACACCGGGCTGCCCTCGCTCACCTCGGACGAAGGCTCCGCCGCCAGCTCCGCCAGCGCGGGCCAGCGGTTGAAGCCGGCCTGCCCGTCCACCGCCCCACCCCCACGGTCCACGCCGACCGCGAAGTCCAGCGTCGCCGCCGCGCCGTGCGAGTCCGTCACCTGGAGCGTCAGCGTGACAGCCCCAGGCTCCGCCGGCGCCGTCCACACCGGCGTGGACGACGTGTCACTGGAGAAGCTCCCACCCGTGGCCCGCCACGCGTACGTCAGCGCATCCGCCGCGTTCAGGTCATGCGCGACGGCGCGCAGGGTCAGCTCCGCGCCCGGCTTCACTCCCGGCGCCGAGGCCACCACCGCATCGATGAAGGGTGCCACGTTGCCCACGGGCGCTCCCGGGGACGGCGCCTGGGGCACCAGGACGAGCAGCTCCGAGCGGTGCCGCTCCAGCACCACCCCGGAGACCTGCGCCTGCGCCACCGCCACGCCCTGCGCGTCGAACACCGCCGCCTCCACCGTGGCGCCCGCGCCCGCGTGCACTCCGCGCAGCCCGCCCTGCCACTGCGTGCCCTGGCCGGACAGCTCCTGGGTGACGGGCTTCCCTCCGGCGGGCGTCGCCGTCGCCACCACGCGCGACACCGAGGCCACCGGCAGCGAGCGCGGCAACGCCACCACCACCCGCGCCGACCCCGAGGGCTCCAGGTTGATGGGTGTCGAATCCTCCAGGTGACAGCCCGCCATCGTGGCCAGCACCCATGCGCCAGCCAGCAGGCTCAGACGCGTCGTTTCCACTCGATGCATGTCCATGTCCTCTGTGCGTGGGGCCGAGGCCCGCAACGATACCGGCAAGCCCCTCACCGTCCCAAGGAACCGCCCCCCTTCTGCGAACGCGCCAGCCTGCTCTCCGGCGTGGCGCCCTCCGGGGTAACACGGGCGTCGGGTGCACGACGCACGTGAAGCCCCTGACGTCCGCTATCGGTCGCTGCACTCCCATCCGCGCTTGCTGGCACCGGCACACGGCCACTCGCGGTGCTCTCCTGGACCGCCGTGCACGCCCCGGAACATCGCCGGCCGCAGCCGTGGCCCATCCGCGTGAGCCATTGGCTCAACGTGCCGCTGCTCGTCATCATGGCGGCCAGCGGCCTGCAGATTCTCGCGGCGTACCCCATGCAGGGCCCTCAGGGGCGACCCTACGACTGGTATCCCTTCCAGGGCATCACGCCGCCGGAGTGGAGCCGGCTCGGAGACTGGCTCGCCGGCGCCCGCCACTGGCACTTCGCCTTCGCCTGGTTCCTCGCCCTCAACGGCGTGGCGTACGTGCTCTACCTCGCCTTCAGCGGGGAGTGGCGCCGCCGCCTCTTCCTGCCCCGCCGCGACACGCGCAACGCGCTCGACACGCTCGCCTTCTACGTGCGCCTGCGCAAGCACGCCCCCGAGCAGGGGCTCTACAACGGCCTCCAGCGGCTGGCCTACACGGGCACGCTGGTGCTGGGTGCCCTCTCCATCCTCACCGGCCTCGTGCTCTACAAGCCCGTGCAGCTCGGGTCGCTCACCCGCCTCTTCGGCGGCTATGACTCCGCGCGCGCGCTCCACCTCATCGTGCTCGCGGCCTTCGCCCTCTTCACCGTGGGCCACGTCGTCCTGGTGCTGCTCCACCCGCGCACGCTGGGGGAGATGGTGACGGGCGGGAGGAAGCCGGATGCGTAGACTCATCACCCGGCGCACCGCCCTGCTGGGCGCGGCGGCGCTCACCACCAGCGCGTGCGACAGCAGCCGCCCCCGCGAAGGCTTCCTCGGCGCCATGGAGCGCTTCAACGCGCGCTTCCAGTCCGCCCTCTTCGACGCGGATCAGCTCGCGCCCGAATTGCCGCCGTCGGAGGACACGCCGCCCGGCGCCTTCCCGCAGTACTACATCTCCGACACCGTGCCGTTCGCGCCCGCGGGCTGGGCCCTCAAGGTGGGCGGCCTGGTGCAGCGCCCGGGCGTGCTGTCGCTGGAGGACCTGCAGCGGTTGCCTCGCACGGAGTACCGCATCCGCCACCACTGCGTGGAGGGCTGGAGCGCGGTGGCGTCCTGGCACGGGGTGCGCCTGAGAGACCTCGCCGAGCACGTGGGCGCGGACCCTCGCGCGGGCTACGTGGAGTTCCGCTCGTTCGACTCGGGTTACTACTCGTCCTGGGACAGGCCGAGCGCCTTCCACGCGCAGACGATGCTGGCCTACGGGATGAACGGGCAGCCGCTGCTTCCGGCGCACGGCGCGCCGCTGCGCCTCTACTCGGCGGTGAAGCTCGGCTACAAGATGGTGAAGTACCTCACCGAGGTGAACTTCCTGCCCGAGCCCACCGGGGGCTACTGGGAAGACCGCGGCTACGAGTGGTTCGCGGGCGTGTAGCGCTCAGCTCACGCCTTGCTGCCGACGAAGCCTCCGCCGAAGGGCGAGAAGCCCCGCTTGCGCAGCGCCTCGCGCTCGGCCTGCAGCGCGGCGAGGGCCTCGTCGCGCGTGGAGTAGTGGTTCACCGCCGCGCCGTTGATGGCCCCGCTGGTGAGCACGAACATGCGTGTCATCTCGTCCCCGCCGAAGCGGTACGAGCGGTGCGTGTAGCGCTCGAGCACCTCGCGCCGCTCCTTGCCGAAGACGCGCCCGGCGGTGAACTTCACCACCAGCCCGTCCAGGTTGATGAGCAGGTCTACCTTCCCCGGGTACTTCGAGAGGTGCTCTTCCACCTCTCGCCGCCAGCGGAGGACATCCGCCTCGTTGCTGAGGATGCAGTCGGTGAAGTGCGCGGTGACGACGTCGTTCGGCGCGTCGTACTCGAAGTTCATGCTCCAGGCCATCGTGCCTCCTGCGGTGCCTTGGCTGGCGCTATGCCGGCGAGGAGCCGGCGAGGAAGGCGGTCAGCATCGCCGCGGCCTCCACGGGGCGCTCCACCTGCGGGTAGTGGCCGGGGCCCGGCAGGTACGCCAGACGCGCGCGGCGGATGGGATTCACGACGGCGTCGCGCAGGAAGGCGGGCGGCAGGAAGGCGTCGTCCGTCGCCACCACCAGCGTGGGCGCCGTAATCGCGGAGAGCTTGTCGGCGAAGCCGCCCTTGGTCCACGCGTCGAAGATGTTCTCGATGGCCGGCGCGGACGTGTTCGCCGCGTCCTTCAGCATCGTCTCCAGCACATCCGTGCCGAGCGACTTGCAGGACAGGTTGATGATGGTCGTCTGCTTCTCGCGGTTGCCCGCCGACGTGCGGAACAGCCCCGCCGCGTCCGGAGGCAGCGGCAGGCCCGCCGCCGGCACCGGGTTGAGCAGCATCAGCGCCTCCACCCGCGAGGGCTCCTGCGCCGCCACCCACTGCGCCAACTGGCCACCCATGCTGTGGCCCACCACCGTGAAGCGCTTCGCACCGGCCGCGTCCGCCACCGCGAGCACGTCCTGCGCGAGCCCCTGCAGCGTGTAGCCCCCGGTCGGCTTCCCCGACTGGCCCGTGCCACGGCTGTCCGGAATCACCAGGCGCAGCCCCGTCAGGTCCATCCGCTCGACCATCGAGTCCCACACCGCTCCAGACACCATCCACCCGTGCACCAGCACCACCGTGCGCGGACCATCACCAATGACGCGGTAGTGCAGCGAAGTCCCGTCAGATGCGGAAGTCGTGGGCATGCAGTCTCCTCGGAGCAAAAGGATAAAACAGTGCGGAAAAAATGTGCAGGACTGAAAGCAAGCCACGACCCTGAGACATGCGCCATGGGGGGCCATGTAGGAGCGCGCACGGAGTGAAAGGCCCCCTCACCGGGCTGACGGGAGGACAGGCGTCATGCGCGGAGTCCGCTCTGGCAGACTCCGCGCCCTCATGGCGGATGAACGGGACGGGACGGGCGGCGCTCCTTCGGCAGAGCCCCGGCGCACGGTGTACTGCGAGGACGCACTCGCGTGGCTGGAGGCGCGGCCGGTGCTGGAGGGGTGCTCGGCCATCGCCTCACTGCCGGACGTGTCCGAGTTCCCCTCGCTCACACTCGCGGAGTGGAAGGCGTGGTTCCAGCGCGCGGCGGGGCTCGTCATCTCGCGCGTGCCGGCGGACGGCGTGGCGCTCTTCTACCAGACGGACGTGAAGCAGGACGGCGTCTGGGTGGACAAGGGCTACCTGGTGGCGCGCGCGGCGGAGGAGGCCGGGTGCGAGTTGCTCTTCCACAAAGTGGTGTGCCGTCGAGCGCCGGGGACGGTGACGTTCGGCCGGCCCGCGTACTCGCACCTGCTGGCCTTCTCGAAGGGCGTGCGCGTGGACATGGGGAAGTCCACCGCGGACGTGCTGCCCGACGCGGGCGAGGTGACGTGGACGCGCGGCATGGGCGTGGAGGCATGCCTCACCGCGTGCCGCTTCATCCTGGAGCACACCGCCACGCGCACCGTGGTGGACCCGTTCTGCGGACATGGCACCGTGCTCGCCGTGGCCAACGCGCTCGGGCTGGACGCGGTGGGTGTGGAGCTCAGCCGCAAGCGCGCACGCAAGGCGCGCAACCTGCGTGGCGAGTGGACGCAAGGGAAGCTCGTGCTCGCCGGCGCGGGCGGGACGGGCGCGCCGGAGGACTCCAGCGGGGAGTGAGCGACCCGGCGCAGTGGGTGCCGGACCCCTTCTCGAGGTCCATGGACACTCCCCGGGTGCGCGGCGCCTGCGCGCTGAAACCTACTTCGCCGCGCGGGCCGTCCGGCCTTCGTCGCCCTGCGTCGCGGTGAAGGGCAGTGCGTCATGGCTCGGAGTGGACATCTCGCGGGTGACAGCCGCCTCCAGCTCACCGATGAAGGCCCCGAAGAGGCGCTCCTCCAGCGCGAGTGCCTCGTCCAGCGAGGCGCCCACGGCGGTGAGGCGCGCCACGCACGCGTCCTCGATGGTGCGCCGGTGGCTCTGCTCCTCGGTGACGACGCGGCCCAGTTCCTCGCGCACGGAGGGGTGGCGCGAGGCTGCCTTGTAGAGCGGGTAGAGGACCATGGCCCTGCGCTCAATCGTCGTCGTGGTGAGGAGGTAGTGCAGGTACACGTCCGGCGCGCCGGTGTGGGCCGTGGCCCAGGTGGCCAGCTCGTGGTCCAGCGCCTGGAAGTAGCGGCCCGCGGCCTCCGGGCAGAGGAAGGCCGTGATTTCAGCGCCGGCCACCTCCGCCGACAGTCGCTTGAAGGCGAAGGCATGCCGCGTCTCGTCCGCGAGGTGGCCGAGCACCTCCAGCGAAGGATGCCGGTCCGCCACGGTGCGCGAAATCTTCCGCGCGCCGATGAACTCCATGAGGGACAGGGTGTGCAGCCAGCGCGCCTCGAGCTGAGGCGTCTGGGAGAGCTGGCGGAGCACGGCCTGGATTCGGTCTCGCATGGCGCCGCCGTGTAGCGCGGCAGGCGTCGCCGTGCGAGCACGAAGACGCTCGACCGGACGCACGGTGGGGTGCGCGACCTGTCGCTACGTCCCCACTCACCGTGCGAGGTGCTACACAAGGAAGCGCACGTCACGCGGTGCCCGAGGGACTCGGTGTCCCTCATGCGGCGGCCGTCTTCTTCCGGGGGAACAACGCCATGCTCACGCTGCCCACGACGCTGCTGCTCCTCGCCGCCGCGCCCTCCAGCGGCTCCGTCCAGCTCCACGAGGGAGTCCCCGCGGGCTTCAAGGCGGACGGGAAGCTCGACGAGTGGACGCAGCGGCCCTCGCTCACGATGGGTGCGGCGAACCAGGTGGCCGGAGCGCTCAAGGTCGCCTCGCCCCAGGACCTATCCGCGAAGGTGTGGCTGGCCGTGGGCCCAGAGGGACTCGCCATCGCGGGCGAGGTGCTCGACGACAAGGTCCAGCTCACGAACAAGAAGGACATCAACGCGGACCATGTCGAGGTGTGGCTCGCGCTGCCGCAGCCGAAGATGCCGCCGCTGGCCTTCATCAGCCACGTGGCCGAAAACCTCGTCCCCAAGGAGTCGGACTGCGACACGGTGTCCGAGGTGGACCCGGCGAAGTGCAAGGCGTGGTGGAAGCAGCAGACCGCGCGGCGCAAGCAGCTGCAGTCGGAGCTGGTGGCGCAGTACGCCCTGTCGCCGAAGGGCACGATACGCTTCGGGCTCAATGGCTCGGTGGGCCCGGCGCGCTACGAGACGTTCCCTGGCGGCTACCGCTTCGAGGCCTTCATCCCCGTGGGCGCCTTCCCGCGCACCGCCCAGGCGCCACTGCGCGACGTGCGCGTGCTGGTGGACCTGGTGGACAGCGACGAGGGCGGCGCGAAGCAGGAGACGTTCCTGTCCTCGTCACCGAAGCGGAAGTTCGCGGACGCGTCCACGTTCCACGCGGTGACGCTGACGAAGCCGCTGCGCTTCGGGAAGTGGCCGGAGCTGCTGGAGTGGTCGCTGAAGGAGCAGCCCGGCGCGTCGTACCTGCCGGGCCCGGGCGCGGATGCGCTCCAGGTCTGGGTGAACCGGGCGGAGGCGTACCAGTTCAGCCCGACGGTGCCGAGCCCGGACGTGACACAGGTGGACCTGGGCACGGTGACGAGCCTGGGGAAGGTGGGGGACGTGGAGCTCGTGTCCGTACCGGCGACGGCGGACGAGTACGGCGGGGTGAATCGGTGGCTGGTGTCTCGCAAGGGGCAGACGATTCTGCACATGCAGAACCTGGGCAATGACCAGGTGAAGGTGACACCGCGCGCGCCGGGCCTGCACGTGCTCCGGGTGTACGACGGCCCTTCCAGTCCGATGGGCAGCGGCGCGTGCGGTGCGTGCCCGCTGGTGTTCTTCCGCTCCGTCACCATGGACGCGCAGGGAAAGTTCTCCAAGCCGGTGGACCTGGAGGGCGCGGGTGGACGGACGGGCAACCCGGTGGAGTACACGGTGAGCGCGGACCTCACGCGCATCGAGGCGTTCGAGGTGGCGGAGGACGCGGACGGCAAGCGCGGCGCGAAGCACCTCACCTCGCGTCACACGTTCGACGCGAAGACGGGGAAGTACACGTCGGAGACTTTCGAGCTTCCCGAGGAGGGCGCGGCGGAAGACACGAAGTGAGCGGACGCTACCGGCTCACGGTGCCGCCTCCGGCGGCACCACCCCCTGCCGTGACGACGCCGCGCTCCCCGCGGACGCGAGGATGACGCAGCCGATGGCCACCCACTGCACCACCGTGAGCTGCTCGCGGAGGAACACCCGTCCCGACAGCGCCGCGAGCGCCGGCTCCAGGCTCATCAGGATTCCGAACGTCCGCGTCGGCAGCGCCTTCAGCGCAATCATCTCCAGCGAGTAGGGCAGCGCGCTCGACAGCACCGCCACGCCCAGCGCCATTGGCAGCAGCGACACGTTCAGCATCCCCCGCCCCGCGTGCGCCACGCCGAAGGGGAACACCAGCAGCGCCGCCGTCACCATCCCCAGCGACGTCGCCGTGCCTCCGTGCACCGCCGCGCCGGCCCGCTGCCCGAAGAGGATGTACAGCGCCCAGCACGTGCCCGCCGCCAGCGCCCACACCACGCCCACCGGGTCCAACGCCTGGGACGCCTCCGTCAGCGGAAGAATCAGCAGGATGCCCGCCACCGCGAGCAGCGCCCACACGAAGTCCAGGACCCGGCGCGTGGACAGCACCGCCACCGCGAGCGGACCCGTGAACTCGATGGCCACCGCGATGCCCAGCGGAATCCGCTCCAGCGCCAGGTAGAACGTCAGGTTCATCACGCCCAGCGCCGCGCCGTACACCATGACGATGCGCAGCGCGCGGCCGGTGAGCTTCGTCCGCCACGGGCGCCAGACGGCCAGCAATATCAGCGCGGCGAAGGCCAGCCGCAGCGCCGTGGCCCCCTGCGCGCCGACGACGGGAAACAACCCCTTCGCCAGCGCGGCTCCGAACTGGATGGTGCTCATCGCCGCCAGCACCGCCAGCACCGCCACGCCCACCGGGCCCGGCTTCATTCCCATTCGAGACATGCGCGGCGCACCTTCGCACGCAGGCGGCGTGCGCCCTACGCCCATCCGTCATCCGGCCGCGCCCGTGATGACGCCCCAACCCTGTCCACTGCCGTGCACCCACCTGCCCCCGGGGGCGACGCCAAGCCGCTGGACAACACTCCCCTGACTCATGGGTTTGACGGGACTCGCGGGGCACCGCTTAGCTCGCTGTCAGGAGAAGGTGCGGTGGCAGGCGCGACATGGCACCGCGAGGCGACATCCACGGCGGTGACTGGTTCCCGGGGGGGCTGCCAGCATGAGGCCTCAAGAACGACTGCTCCATCCACTCGTCGACTTCAGCGTCCTGGCCGTCTCCCGCACCGCGTCGCAAGTGCGCGAGGCCGCTGACGCGAAGCCGCGCCGCGCCGGTGACCTCCAGGCCGTGCTCGCCTTCGACGCCTCACGGGCGTCCCTCCACGTCACCGGAGACCCACTGCACGAGGCCGCGTCATGACAGCCCCGGAGGCGGATGCATGGACGGGGAGGCGACTCGGGCCGAGGGAAGCATGTACAACCACGATGGGGGCCTGGAAGCGGGCCCGGGGGGGTATCTCAGTGGACGGCAACGACACCACCAACACGCCTCGCATCGTCAACGTCAACGTGGCCAGCTCGCTGGGCGCGTACCTGCTGCGCACGCAGGAATTGGGAGCGGTGGAGGGGCCGGAGGGCTCACTCGCGCTCCACCCGGCGCTGCAGCCGGTGCTGGAGGCGCTGCACCACGTCCTCGCTGGAGGCGAGGTCGCCGTCCACGTCCTGCGCAGCGGCAACCCGGACATCGTCGCGGAGCTGGACCGTCGGGCCGCGCACGCCACCCTGGAGGCCAACATCCTCCAAAAGGTCTCGGGCTCCTCCCTCACCACCACGGTATGAGCGCTCGCAACACCGTCACGGCCGCCTTCCGCCGGTGGACCCGCTCCCAGGACGCGGCCGAGGTGCTGGCCGCCGCGGGCGTGGGCCCCTGGCTGGGCCTCACCGCCTTCGTGGTGGGCCTGCTGGCCGTGGCGGCGTGGGCGCCGGGAGCGCGGCTGTTCTTCGGCATCCCCTTCGGCACCGCGCTGCTGTGCGCCGCGCCCATGCTGGCCAGCGGCCTGCTCTTCTCCGCCGTCCACCGGCACCGCCGCCGAATCGAGCCGTGGGGCTGGGTGTGGCTCGCCGTCGGCGTGGCCACCGTGCACTTCTTCGTGGCCTCCCTCATGGCGCTGTCCGCGCTGCCGGGCGCCGCCGTCCTCGCGTCCCTCTTCCTCTTCACCACCGCCTTCCACGGCCGGCTGCACCGCGTGACGCCGCGCCAGCCCTTCCTCGCCCTGGGGACCGCGGTGGCGCTGCTCGCCGCATTCCTGCTGCGGGTGAGCGACGAGCACCTCGCGCTCTTCGGCGTCATCGGCCCCGCGGCGCTCGCCGCGCAGCTCTACCTGGGCACCTTCGCCGTGCAGCATGACCGGGCCCGCGCGGACGCGGAGCGCCTGCGCGCCGCCGTGCACGCGCAGCTGCTGGAGCAGCAGGAGCGCGACGTGGGCCGGCTGTCCCAGGCGCTGGGGGAAATCCTCGGCTACCACCATGACCTGGACAACGCGCTCCTGACGGCGGGCAGCGCGGCGGACATGCTCACCGTCATGGGCGTGCAGCGCGGCGCGCTCGGCCGCGTGGAGTTCGAGGAGCTGGTGAAGAAGCTCCACGAGAGCCTCGCGCAGATAAAGGAGATGGTGACGGAGATTCGCGCCAAGGGCCGGCGGTACGCGGGCTCGGAGCCGGAGCCGGTGGAGCTGCCCCCGCTGCTGGAAGCGGTGCAGGTCAGCGTGGGCCTGCGCTTCCCGGACGTGGACATCCAGGTGGAGGTGGAGCAGGGCGCGCCCTTGCGGGCCCTCATGCGCGGCGGCGCCCCCACCCTGCGCCGGGTGGTGGAGAACCTGGTGCTCAACGCGTGCGAGGGGGACGGCGAGCAGGGCGCGGAGGAGGTGCGCATCCGCGCGCGCGTGGAGCCGCTCAGCGGGCGGCTGGAGGTCGTCATCATCGACGACGGGCCGGGCTTCCAGACCGGGCGCCTCACCGGCCCCGCCGAGGAGCTGTACACCACCAAGCCGCAGGGCACCGGGCTGGGCCTCTACACCAGCGAGTGCCTGCTGCGCGCCAGCGGCGGCATGCTGCACCGGCAGAACGCACCCGGCGGTGGCGCCCTGCTGCGCATGCTCATTCCAAGGGAGTACCGATGAGCGGCGGAGCCCTGTACCAGGAGTCCCTGCGACTGCTCCGGCGGCTGGAGCTGCCGGAGGTGTCCGAGCGCGACGTGCTCGCCGCGCTGGAGGCGGCCCAGCCCGGGCCCCTGCCCCTTTTCTATGAAGCGGGCGCCGAGGCCGGACTGCCCCGGGACGTCCTGCTCGCGCGCGGCGCGGGCCTCTTCTTCAGCTTCTGCGCGGGCAACCTCGCGGACGACCTCATCGACGGCGACTGCACCTACCACGAGGCACCGCTGCGCGTGGGCCCGTGCGTGCAGTTCCTCCTGCAGAACCTGGCCTTCGCCACGCTCGCGGGAGCGCAGGCGCGGGTGCCCGCGCCCGCGCTGGCGGAGGCCGCGCTCACGCTGGCGAGGGCGGCGGGCCCGCAGGCGCTGGAGGTCCGCGCGCGCGAGTGGACGGCGCCGCTGTTCCGCCAGGTGGCCGAGGGCATCGCCGGCCAGCAGTGGGCGGCGTACCTGCGCGTGCTGTGGGCGGGCACGGTGCTGGAGGAGCGCGCGGCGGTGGCGGGCCGGGCGCTGGGCGTGGCCGCGCACGTGGTGGAGGACATCCGCTCGCGCGACGCGCGCTTCACCAGCATGCCGCGCGAGGACCGCAACGTGGTGGTGGGCTGGGCCCGCGCCGCCACCGACTCTCTGCGGCGGCAGGACCTGCGCTGCCTGGATGCGGCGCTGCGCCGCATCGAACCGATTCTCCCGGAGGTGGAGTCATGAGGGCTGAAGCCCCGATGCTCGACGCGTGGCGTGACGAGGTGGCCGGGTACTACGAAGCGAAGACGGAGCGGATTCTGCGGCGGTACGGGCCGGGGCCGCGCGTGCACTACCACGCCGGGCTGGTGGACGCGGTGCCTCCGCCCGGCTCGCCGGAGGACGTGGTGCGCGCGCAGGTGCACGGCGCGCAGGAGTCGCTGCTCGCGGAGCTGGCGCGCGCGGTGGGCCGCTTCCCCGACGGTGGGGACGTCCTGGACGTGGGCTGCGGCCTGGGCGGCGGCGCGCTGTACTGGGCGGCCGAGCACCGCGCGCGGGTGACGGCGGTGACGAACGTGCCCTCGCACGTGGAGCTGGTGCGAGGCTTCGCGGAGACCGCGGGCCTGGGCGCGCGGGTGCGGCCGTTGTTGTGCGACGCGCTCGCGGTGCCGGGCCGTGCGTGCTTCGACGCGGTGGTGGCGGTGGAGAGCGCGTGCTACCTGCCGCGCGCCGACTGGTTCCGCCGCGTGCGCGCGCTGCTCAAGCCCCGGGGCGTGGTGGCCATCGCCGACTGCTTCCTCGGCCGGCCCGAGGCGGCCGCGCCCTTCGACAGGTACTGGCGCACGCGCATCGGCTCCATGGCCGAGTACCTGTCGGCCGCGCACGCCGCGGGGCTGGAGTTGGAAGTGCGCGACGACGTGTCCTCGCGCGTGGTGGGCTTCTGGTCCCTCACGCTGGAGCTGCTCGCGCACGAGCGAGCAAGCCTCGGCGGCCCGTACCCGTCGCGCACGTCCTCCTTCGCGGGGCGCGAGTCCAGCCGCGAGCACCTGCGGCTCCAGCAGGCGCTGATGGATGGCGGACTGGAGTACGCGCTGCTCGTGCTCCGCCGCGTGGGGTGAGCCGCTCGAACCCCATGAGATGACAGGCCCGCCTGCCCGGCCGCTGACGGTCCGAGCAGCGGGCACCCGGACCGCGAGGACAGGTGCCGCAAAGCGTCACCGCTCCCAGCCTTGGGCCAGTCATCTCACGGGAGGCGTCTGGATGAAGACTTTGAAGCAGTGGATGGTGCTGGGCGCGGTGGCGGCGGCCATGATGACGGTGGCGGGCTGCCGGCAGAAGAGCCAGGAGCAGGAAGGCGCGGGCATGGAGGGCACCGGTGGCTCGGGCTCCAGCGGCATGAGCAGTCAGGACACGGGAACCACTGGCACCGGCGGCAGCGGCAAGGCGAAGGCGAAGGTGGATGCCGGCACGATGATGGATGCGGGCACCGGTGGCTCCGGCAGCGTGGACACGGTTCCTGAAGACACCCAGCAGCGGTGATTCGCTCGCAAGGGCATGAAGGCGCCAGGGGTCCGGGCGGTGCCCGGGCCCTGGCGTCGCATGCGTGCGCCTACAGCAGTGGCGCCAGCGCGGCGAGCAGCCGGTCCACGTCCTCCGGCGTGTTGTAGAGGTGCGGCGACACGCGCAGGTTCTCCCCGCGCACGCTGACGTGGAGGTCCTGCGCCGCCAGTCGCTGCGCCACCCCGGGCGCGTATCCGCCCCGGCGCCGCAGGCCGATGAGGTGCCCCACTCGGTGCGCCTCGGGCGTGACTTCCAGTCGCAACCCGGTTGCACCCCGGGCGATGCGCTCCGTCAGCACGCGCAGCGTGCGCTGGATTTCGTCCACGCCCCAGTCCAGCAGCTGGCTCAGCGCGACCGCGGCCATGGGCACCAGCTGGAAGTTGCTGCGCTCGCCCACGTCGAAGCGGCGCGCGCCGGGCTGGTATGCGTCGCGGTAGTCCACCAGCCGGGCGAAGTCCTCGCTGCCCTGGCGCACCAGCCAGTTGTGCTCCAGCGGCTGGCCCTCGCGGTGCTGGGGCGCCACGTAGAGGTAGCCCTGGCTGTAGGGCCCCATCAGCCACTTGTAGCCGGCGACCACGAGGAAGTCCGGCCGCACGGTGCCCACGTCGAAGGGCAGCGCGCCCACCGACTGCGTGCCGTCCACCGCCAGCGCGGCGCCCACCTCGCGCGCCCGCTCGCCCACGCGCACCAGGTCCACCCACGCGCCGTCCGTCCAGTGGCAGTGCGGCACCGCCACCACCGCGCAGCGCGAGTCCACCTGCGCCAGCACCGCGCGCGTCCAGTCACCGTCCTCCGGGCGCGCCACGGTGGTGACTTCGGCGCCCGCGCGCCGCGCCGCCTCGCGCCACGGGTAGAAGTTGGAGGGGAACTCCTCCGCCAGCACCACGATGCGCTGGCCCTCGCGCACGCGCACGTTGGCCGCCGCCACCCCCATGCCGTAGCTGGCCGAGGGCACCAGCGCCACGCCGTCCGCGTCCGCGCCGACCAGCCGGGCGAAGAGCGCTCTCAGCGCTTCCGAGTGGGTGAAGAAGTCCTCCGACGTCAGGCGCCACGGCTGCGCCTTCATCCCCAGCGCCACCTCGCCCGCCGCACGCACGGCGCGCAGCTGCGGGGACATGTACGCGCAGTTGAGGTACGTGACGCCGTCGGGAATCTCGAACAGGTGTCGCTGGCCAGGCAGGGGCATGGTGGCGGGAGTCTATTGCCGCGCGGCCCGGAGAGTGGCGCTTTCGGCGGGCCGTCGCCCTGTCCTGCTATCGTGTTGCGTCTGATGGCAGTGGCCGGAGGTCGCTCGCGCATGCGTCGGTGGATGCCTGGAGTGGTCATCGTCTGCGCGCTCGCACTCGTGGCCTGGGGCGTGCTCCGCGGAGGCGGGAGCAGCGAGCCGTCCACCCCGGAGCAGGCGAACCGCGCCACCGCGACGCCGCGCACGTCCCGCGCCTCCGTCACCACCCCGTCGCAGCGCCCCGGCGCCGGCCTCCACATCCGCGGCACCGTGGTGGACGCGCAGGGCGCACCCGTGGCCGGAGTCCGCGTCTCCGCCTCGTGGCCGGAGCCCGGGCAGACGCTCTCCGAGCTGCCCTGCCCCGAAGGCTCACTGGAGCCCCACGAGGACCCGAGGGACCCGAGCACCCGGGGCCAGACGCTCCCCGATTGCATGAGTCGTGTCACCGACCTCGTCATGGAGCTCGTCGGCGCGCGAGAGGGCGAGGCCCCCGTCTACGCCGAGGCCACCACCGGCACGGACGGAACGTTCCTTCTCGAGGCCCTGCCCGAAGGTCCGCTGGCGCTCTGGGCGCTCGGCGAGCACGGCGCGGTGAGGCGTGACGACGTCTCCGCCGGCTCCGAGGACGTGAAGCTAGTGCTGGGACAGGGACTCATGACGGAGGCCCTCGTCGTCGGCGACGGCGCGCCCCTGGCCGGCGCCACGGTGACGGTGCTCAACTCGATGCACACCCGCTACTTCGACGCCACCACCGGCGCGGACGGACGCTTCCGCGTGGGCCCCCTGCCCTTCGGCATGTACTTCATCTTCGTCGCGAAGGACGGCTGGTTCCCGGAGCTCGTTCTCCGCTACGGCGAACCGAATCAGCAGGTGACGCTCCACCGGCCCAGCCGGCTCTCCGGCCGCGTGCTCTCCGGTGGCGCCCCCGTGCCGGGCCTCGAGGTGCGCGTGGCGCGCGGCGCGGACCTCCCCGATGACACCGCGCGGAGCCTCACCACGGACGCGGACGGCCGCTTCAGCCTCATGCTCCCCGAGGGCCCGCACACGCTCAGCGCCTCGCGCGAGGGACGCTACGCGCTCGCCCACGCGACGGCGGGCACCTCGACGCCAGAGGTGGTGCTGGAGCTGGGCAGCGCCCTCCACGTCGAAGGCACCGTGAGCGACGACGCGGGACGGTCGGTGGCAGGGGCCCGCGTGGAGGTGAGCTCGCTCGGCGAGTCCAATGCGAACCTGCGCGCCGTCACGGGCGCGGACGGGCACTACCGCCTGGGCCCGGTGGAGCCCGGCGCCTGGAGCTTCACGGTGGAGGCGTCCGGGTACGTCGACATGGAGGAGTCCGAGGAGCGCAATCTGGACGCGGCCATGAAGCCCGTGGACTTCACGCTCCTCCGCGCGGCCATCGTCACCGGCCGCGTCACGGATGCGGAGGGCCGTCCGCTGCCCGGCCTCGAGCTCTCCTTCGTGCGCCCCACCCCTCCGGACGTGCCCTGGGACGAGCCACAGGAGGGCACCTGGACGGACGCGGAGGGGCGCTTCGTCCTGGATGCGAAGGAGCCCGGGGACTACCGCATCGACATCTCGGAGGTGCCCTTCATCGAGGCGTCCTTTCCCGTCCGCGCGCCCTCGACGGACGTCCACCTCACGCTGCGCACCGGCGCGTCGGTGGAGGGGCGGGTGGTGGATGCACACGGGCTGCCCCTGGAGGACTTCCTCGTGGAGCTGCAGGACCCGGAGGGACGGGAGGAGCTGAACCTGCGACGCGGCGGGTACACCAACAAGGAGGGCCTCTTCCAGCTGCGTGGCGTGGAGCCCGGCCGCTACCTGCTGCTGGCGACGCGCGCGGCAAAAGACCTCACCCGCAGGGTCTGGCGCGTGGTGGAGCTGAGAGACGGCATGCGGACGCGGGTAGTGCTGCGGATGGAGCCGGAGCGCACCCTGTCCGGCATCGTCGTGGACGGCGCGGGCCGGGCCGTGGAAGGCGCCTGGGTCCGGGCCTGGACGCCGCCCCTGAAGGGCGGGCCGGTCTGGAAGAAGGAGGGCCGCCACAGCCACCATGGTCCGCCCCTGGGAGTCGAGACGGGCCCGGATGGGCGCTTCACCCTGCACGGCCTGACGGAAGCCGCGTACGACGTCCGCGTCCTGAAGGTGGGCTACACCCTGGATGCCGAGCACTCGACGGGCGAGCCCGCCGGGGAGGAGGGCAGCCTGCTCCGCGTCGGCGCCGGCACGGCCGAGATGCGCATCGTCCTCACCCGCCATCCGCATGTCATCGGCCGGCTCGTGGGGCCCGACGGCGCGCCCCTCCGAAGCTTCCGGGTGAATGGCTCTCCCCAGGAGGCCGAGGACGGGGCCTTCGCCGTGGCCGGTGAAGAAGTGGGCGGCGGGCCGCTCATCTTCAAGGCGGACGGCCTGGCCTCGCTGGTGCGCGAGGTGAGGCCGCTTACCGGAAACGCGGATGTGGACCTGGGCGTGCTGCGCATGAGCCGGGGCCGCGCGCTCCAGGGCCGGGTGGTGGACGCAGAGACGTCCAAGCCCCTCTCCAACATCTGCGTCGTGCACGCCGCCGGGTCCACCGGTGCGGTCAAACACCCCGCCCCCATCTCCATCGCGATAACCCGGGAGGACGGCACCTTCGAGCTGCACGACCTGCCCCCGGAAGCCCTCACCCTCATCGTGAACGACCCGGGTTACCGGAAGCTGCAGCTCGCCGTGGGCCCCGAGCAGGAGGAGCTGACCCTCCGCCTGACCCCGGGTCCCCGCGTGGAGGTGACGGTCAAGGACGGCCAGGGGCGCCCCCTCGACGCGCAGGTGCAGTTCCACCGAGACGATGGCGACAGCGAGTCCGCGAGCGTCGAGAAGGGCCGGCTCGTCCAGCTCGGGCTGGAGCCGGGGCCCTACACGGTGCGGCTGGAGGAGGCGGCCTTCAACAAGCGCCCCTTCCCCGTCTTCCCTCCCCAGCGCGTGGTGGTGCCCGAGAGCGGCCTGCTCCAGGTCCACTTCCAGGAGTAGGCGGGTGTGCTGTCTCCCCGTCTACATCTGGTGTGGCGGCCAGCGGACGCCACCTCGGCGCGGAGGGCAGGTCGCTGTCCTCCAGCCATCGGCGCGGGGCCGGAAAATCGGGCCCTCGCGTGGCTTCGGATACGGTGGGAGGCGGCCATGCCCTTCAAGTTCGTCCATGCCGCCGACCTGCACCTGGACACGCCGTTTCGGGGGGTGGCCGCGCCAGGGCCCCTTCCCGGCCGCTTCCAGGAATCCACCTTCCGCGCGCTCACTCGCATCGTCGACCTGTGCCTCCGCGAGCGCGTGGCCTTCCTGCTGCTCGCGGGAGACTTGTTCGACGTGAAGGACCGCTCGGTGCGAGCGCGACTCGCGCTGCGCCGCGAGCTGGCCCGGCTGGACACCGCGGGCATCCAGTCCTTCATCGTCCACGGCAACCATGACCCGCTGAGCGGTGACACCGGCACGCTGGGCCTGCCCGCGTCGGTGAAGGTGTTCGGCCCGGACTGGGAGGAGGCGGACGTGGTCCGCGAGGGCCGCCACCTGTGCCGCGTGCAGGGCATCTCCTATCCCGACGTGGAGGTGCGCGAGGACTTGTCCGCGCGCTTCCGCCGCACCGGTGACGGCTTCAACGTGGGGCTGCTCCACGCCAACCTCGGCGGCGCGGAGGGCCACGCCAACTACGCGCCGTGCACGACGGCGGGCCTGGGCGCGCGCGGACTGGACTACTGGGCGCTGGGCCACGTGCACACGCGGGCCGAGCATGCGCTCCCGGGTGGAGGCGTCGCGGTGTACCCAGGCAACCCGCAGGGCCGTCACGCCCACGAGTCCGGCGAGCGAGGCTGCGTGCTGGTGGAGGTGGAGGACGGCGGCACGCGGCGGCGCTTCGTCCCGGTGGACGGCGTGCGCTGGCACAAGCTGGAGCTGCCGCTGTCCGGAGTGGGCACGCTGGACGGGCTGGTGTCCACGGCGCTGGAGGCGGTGGAGTCGCGGTGTGCGTCGGAGCTGGACGGGCACGCGGTGCGGCTCACCCTCACCGGCCGCGGCCCGCTGCACCGTGAATTGGCCCGGCCCGGCGCGCTGGCGCAGGTGGAGACGGAGCTGCGCGAGCGACTGGCGAAGGTCCATCCGCCCGTGCTGCTGGAGTCGCTGCGGGACGGCACGCGCCCGGAATTGGACGTGGAGGCGCTGCGCGCGGCGGGCGGCTTCTCGCGCACGCTGCTGGACGAGGCGCGCTTCCTCGCGGAGAGCCCGGAGGAGCTGGCGCGGCTGTGGGAGCAGGAAGCGCTGGGCAGCCTGGGCCAGCGGCTGAAGCGGCTGGGCGTGGACGTGCTGGCGACGCCTCGTCCGGAGTGGGTCGTCGGAGCGGGACTGCACGGAGCCGAATCGCTGCACGAGGAGGACGCGCCATGAAGCCAGGGCTGCGCATCGACGGGCTGCGCGTGCAGGGCTTCGGCCGCTTCTCCCAGCTCCATCGCGAGCTGGGGCCGGGGATGCACCTGCTGTACGGGCCCAACGAGGCGGGGAAGAGCACGCTGCTCGCCTTCCTGCGCAGCATGCTGTTCGGCTTCGAGAAGAACGGGCACCCGGAGCGCTACGAGCCCCGCGACGGAGGCACCTTCGGCGGCGAGCTGCGGCTGACGACGGAGCTGGGCCCGCTGCTGGTGCGGCGCGTGGCGGCGAGCCGGAAGTCCAAGGGCGAGCCGACGGTGCTGGGGCCGGACGGGCAGCCCCTTCCGTGGGAGCGGGTGCAGGACGCGCTGGGCCACGTGTCGCGCGAGCTGTTCTTCGACGTCTTCGCCTTCCGCCTGGATGAGCTGGCCGGCTTCGAGCGGCTCACCGAGCAGCGCGGCGCCTCCGAGGCCCTCGTCGCCGCGAGCATGCGGGGCGCGCGCCGGCTGCCGGAGGTGGTGGCGCGGCTGGAGAAGAGCGCGGGCGCCCTCTACAAGCCGAACGGGCAGACGCCGCTGCTGAACGAGGCGCTGCGGGCCCTGGAGGACGTGCAGGCCCGGCTGCGCGAGGCGGGAGACCGGCCAGCGCGGTACTTCGCGGAGAAGGAGCGGCTGGCCGCGCGAAGTGAAGAGCAGCGCGTGCTGGAGGCGGAGCTGCACGACGCGGGCCGCGAGCTGGAGCGGCTCGGGCGATTGGAGGCGGCGCTGGCGGACGTGTCGGCGCTGGCGGAGGCCCGCGCGGAGCTGGCGTCGCTGCCCGAGCTGGAGCACTTCCCCGAGGGCGGCGAGGCCCGGCTGGAGGACGCGCTGCACCGGCGCAGGAGCTACCGCGCGGAAGGGGCGCGGCTGGCGGAGAAGCTCGCGACGGTGGACGCGGGGCTGGAGCGGCTGGCCGCGCCGTCTCCGGTGCGCGGGCGGGGGGAAGCGCTGCACCTGGCGCTGGCCGCGTACACGGAGCGCTCGGGATTGTTGCGGGCACTGCCCGCGCGGCGCGCGGCGGTGGAGGAGAAGCGCCGGCAGGTGGAGCGTGAGCTGCGCGAGCTGGGGCTGCCGGTGGACGGGCCCGGGCTGATGGCGCTCGACTTGAGCGCGAGCGTGCGCGCGGCGCTGGAGGAGCTGGCCACACGGCTCGCGGCGGTGGAGACGGAGCGCCGCGAGGCCCTGGGCGCGAGGATGCGTGCGCGCTCGGAGCGGGAGCGGCTGGACGGCGCGGTGGCGCGAGTGCGCGGTGAGCTGGCGGGGCTTCCGGACGTGCGGCCCGCGCAGGTGCGCCAGCAGCAGTCCGGGCTGGGGCGGCTGCGGACGGTGCGCGGTGAGCTGGACCGACTGAGCGAGCAGCGCGCCGAGCTGCGGCGGCAGTACGAGAGCGCCCGTTCGCAAGGCGAGCCGACGCCGGCGGACGTGGTGCTGCCCATGTGGTGGGTGCCCGCCGTCGCGGGAGTGACGGTGGTGCTCGCGGTGGTGACGTGGCTCCTGGCGGGGACGGTGGCCGGGGCGCTGAGCCTCGTGGGCGGGCTGCTGCTGACAGGCGTGCTGGAGCTGGCGCGCAGGCGCGTGGAGGCCGCGCGCGACGCGGGCCTGGAGGCGCATGCGGCGCGGCAGCGCGGGAGGCAGCAGGAGGAGGAGCGGCTGCGCTCGACACTGGCGGGCCTGGCGGCGCGAGAGGAAATGCTGCATCGCGATTTGCTGTCCGCCGCCGCGGAGGCTGGCATGACGCCAGTGGCGACGGCGTCGGACCTGGCGACACGGGAGGCCGCGCTGGCGGAAGCGCTGGAGCAGGCCGGTCGGCGCGAGTTGCTCCTGCGCGAAGAGGAGAAGCTCCGCGAGGGACATGGCGAGGCGGTGCGGGAGGAGCAGCGCGCGGAGGAGACGCTGCGAGAGGCCGAGGTGCGACGCGGGACGCTCGCGACGGAGCTGGCGGCGCACCTGTCCGCGCGGCACTTCCCTTCCACGCTTCCGGCGTCGGCGGCCCTGACGCTGTGGCGGGATGCGGCGGCGCTCCGGCAGCGGCTGCTGGACGTGGGCGCGGAGGCGGCGGCGCTCGCGGTGGATGAGCGGGCCTGTGCCCCCGTGGCCCTGAAGCTGTGGGAGGAAGCCGTGGCAGCGGGGCTGGCTTCCGGGCTGGGCTTCTCGGAGCCGGGGTCCACCCGTGCCACGCAAGCCATGACGGCCGCGATTCCCCAGGGTGCGCTGGAGACCGTCGCCGCGCGAGTCTCCGCCGCGCTGGACTCCGAGCGCGAGCAGACCGCCGAGCGCCGCGTCCTCGAGGAGAGTCGCCGCGAGCTGCTCGCGGAGAAGGCCCGGCTGGACGGCCTGTCCCACGAGGAGGAGCTGGCGCTCGCGCTGCTCCTGGCCGAGGGCGGTGGCGCCGACGAGGAGTCCTTCCGCCGCCGCGCCGCGCAGGCCCGCCGCTACGCCGAGCTCACGCACCGCGCACGCGAGCTGTCCCAGCGAATCGAAGCACGCACCGGCCTGACGGAGGCCCACGTGCGCGAGGCCCTCCGCGAAGTGGGCGGAGAGGAAGGACTGCACGCCTCACTGGGCACTCGACGCGCACGGCACACCGAAGCGCAGGAGCGGAACAAGGCCGTGCTCACGGAACTGGGCGCCCTCAGCAACCAGCTCTCGGCCTGGGAGAACGACGACGAGCTGGCGCGGCTCCGCATCGAGGAGGAAGCCCTGCGCGCCCGCGTCGCGGAGCTGGCCACACGCTATGCCGCGGACCGGCTGACGCTGGCCCTGCTCGCCCGGGCCCGGCGCCGCTTCGAGGAGGAGCAGCAGCCGCGCGTGGTGCAGCTCGCCTCCGAGCACTTCGCCGCGCTCACCGGAGGCCGCTACCGCCGCGTCTTCATCCCCACGAGCGAGGAGCGCGAGCTGCGCGTGGGCGACGGCGAGCGCGACTGGAGCGCGGCGCAGCTCTCCCGGGGCACGCGCGAGCAGCTCTACCTCGCCTTCCGCCTCGCGGTGGTGCGCGACTTCGGCGAGACGCGCGGCGCGCTGCCGCTCATCGTGGACGACGTGCTGGTGAACTTCGACCCGGAGCGGGCCCGTGGCGCCATCCGCCTGCTGGCCCGGCTCTCCACGCAGCACCAGGTGATTGCCTTCACCTGCCACCCCTGGCTCCGCGAGGCCTTCGCCGCCGAGGGCGCCCGGGTGCAGGAGCTGGACTCCACCGTGAGCACGGCGCAGCCCATCCCCGCCCCCGAGCTCCAGGCCGGCTGAGCCTTCAGGCCGGCCTTTCCCGGGGGTGACGCCTGCCCGCCTGCCCTGGCGCTGACTGGGTTCTGAGAGGACCAGCCAGCCCCCCCGCATCCCCCGGCCCCGCGTCGCCCGCGCACGCTCCCGCGTCCTCCAGAAACGCGAGCCGGGCCCGGCCAGGGGTCGGCGTCGCCCACGCACGCATCCGCGTTCCCTACCGACGCGCCCGGGCTCCCACTCCCCGTCTGCTTTCCCACACGGGCGGCGAGGTCTCCCTCGGGAATCCCCACTCAGTACAGCGCGCCCGGACCATGGCAGCGCGATTGCACAAGGCCCCCGGCAGCAGAGCCGGGAGGAGCCGCCATGCCCCGTATCGCGAGCACCGAAGTCATCGTCCCCAAGTCCCTGACCCTGGAGGCCCGGGCGCGCCTGACGGACGCGCTGTACGCGGTCCACCAGCAGATCTTCGACGGCGTGGAGCGGGAGTCGTTCGCGAAATACGTGGTGGAGTCCAAGGCCGAGCACACCTGGATTCAGGTCCACAAGAACGAGGCGGGCGACATCGTCGGCTACTTCGCCATGCACGTCTTCGAGAAGCCGCTCAACGGCGTGACGACGGCGGTGTTCCGCGCGGAAGCGGGCTCGCTGCGGGCGTACCGGGGGGCCAACACCAACACGCGCTTCGGGCTGACGCTGGTGCTCAAGTACATGCTGCGGCACCCGGGCCGGCCCACGTACTACATGGGCTCGCTGGTGCACCCGTCGAGCTACGCGCTGTTCGCCAAGTACTGCGGCGAGGTGTGGCCGCGCCGCGAGCAGCCGGTGCCGCCGCAGCTGCTGGCCTTCATGGACGGGCTGGCCACGGAGTTCGGCCTGGAGAAGGTGGACGCGGCCAACCCGCTCCTGCGCGAGGTGGGCTGGCGCACGCGCGAGTCCGAGGTGGAGCAGGACTACTGGCGCCAGTGCGACAAGCCGGCCGCGCGCTTCTTCATGGAGGCCAACCCCGGCTACGTGGACGGGCACGGGCTGGTGACGCTGGTGCCGGCGACGGCGGCCAACATCCTGAGCGTGCTGCGCGTGCTGTGCGGCCGCTCGCTGCGCAAGCCGATGGACGCGCTGAGGGCCCTGGCGCGGCGGCTGCCCGGCGGCGCGAAGCTGCGGCGCTCGGAGGTGGTGCGGCAGCTGAAGGCGTCGCCGCTGTTCGCGCGCTTCGGCACGCAGGCGCTGGAGTCGCTGGCCGCGAGCGCGCAGGTGATGGAGCTGCCCGCGGGCCGCTACGTGTTCCGCAAGGGCGACGCGAGCGACGAGCTGTACCTGCTGGCGCGAGGCGCGGCGTACGTGCTGGCGGAGAACGGCGGGGGCGAGGACGGGGTGGTGAACCAGCTCGGCAGCGGGACGGTGTTCGGGGAGATTGCGATGCTGGGGGGCGAGCGGCGCTCGGCCTCGGTGCGCACGGCGGCGGCGTCCACGCTGGTGCGGATTCCGCGCGCGGCGCTGCTGCCCATGCTGGCGGCGGACGCGGGGCTGCGGCACAGCGTGTGGGGCACCTTCGCGGAGCGGCGCTTCGACGACCTGGTGCGGGGGATGGACCGCTACGCGCACCTGGGCCGCAAGGCGCGGCTCGGCTGGCTGCGGCGCGGCGAGCAGGTGGAGCTGGCGCCGCGGCAGGAGCGACTGCTGGAGCCGGGCTCGTACCTGTTGGTGCTGGCGGGCGCGGTGGAGCTGACGCACGCCGCGCCGAGGATGACGGCACGGGGCACGATGCTGCTGGAGGTGGAGCGCCCGCTGCGCGTGGTGGCGCAGGAGAGCACGCAGCTCGTCGTCCTCCCCCGCCTCGCGTCGCCGGAGCTGCTCCTCGCGATGGAGGCGAGCGTCCCGCAGGCCCTGCCCCTGCCGCGCGTCTCCCTGGAGCAGCCCCGCGCGGCGGCGTGAAGCGTCAGCGCTGGCGCGTCCCCGCGAACCACTCCCAGTCGTCGGGGTCCTTCACTGGGAAGGGCGCCTGCTCACGCCGGGCCACCACCTCGCGCATCCACGCCGGGGCACCTCCCGCGAGCGGCCACGCACGGGTGATGGCCAGCCGCTGGTGCGTCTGGTGGCTGCGCAGGAGCAATTCATTCGCGGAGTCGACCCTGGCGGGAGTGATGCCAGCCCCGAGGGCGGCCTGGGCGCCCTGCATGGCACCCGCGCGCCAGTGGGGATTGTCGGGGACAGGCCGCTCCTGGACGGGCCACAGGCCGAGGAGGGGCGGGGCCAGCCCTTCGAGCAGCGCCGCGTGCAGGCGGTCATGGCCATCCACCACCAGCCACTTCCCCGCGAGCTGGAAGTAGAGCAGCAGCACGGGTGGAAGCGTCCCGTCGCGCGCGTGCTTGCGCCAGGCCTTCACCCGGCCGTCGTCCGGCGGAGAGGGTTGGCGCAGGGAGAGCACGGCGCCGCTGCGCACCTCGTAGCGGTCGGGCATCCGCCAGTCCCAGGGCTCCCACCAGAACGGCTCGAAGCGCAGCGCCTCTTCCAGGGAGTGGGGCGGGTCGAGCGGTCCACCCGACCTGGAGGTGGGAATGCACGGGTACGACGCGGCTTTGCTCGCGGGTACGGGGAGCAGCGGCCGCAGGCCCCAGAGGCCAGCGTGCAGGATGGAAGCGTCGGCGCGCTCCAGCTCCCTCACGAAGCGGTGGGCCCAGGACGTCCACCACTCCACCGTCGCGGGAGCGTGGGGCATCCCTCGTGCCTCCGCCGAGGTGAAGGAGGGAAGCCGCCAGGGCGTTGGAGCGGGCCCGCGAAGGAAGGCACCGTCGTCCCACCAGTCATCGATTCGCATCCAGAGGAGCGGCTGCCCACCGCTCGTCACCCGGAGCAGGTGGTGGGCCGTGGCCTCGATGTGCAGGGACGGTCGCTGGCGCCAGCGGCCCTCATGCGGCACGTCCAGCAGCAGGCCCGGCACCTCCGGGGCCACCTTCCAGTCCGTGTCGTCGGGGCTCACGGTGATTCGCGGGGACATCCGTCCACCTCCTGCCGCGCAGCGACGGGGCCGGGCTTCAGGCACTGACGCGAGCGCGCTCAGGACCGAGATTCCAGTACTGCCTCCCATTCGACCTCAAACATCATCGGATCCATCTGAAAACTCTCCGCCAAGGCTCCTGGAGGAAAAGCGTCAAGGTCCCTCAGCATCCTTCCGGCAACCGTTTCCACTCCCGCAAGGATTCGAACCATCATCGAATTCCCATCAACAGCATACAACCGCGCGATACGGCAACACCCCATCCGTGCGGCGAACCTCAATTCCCCCACAGTCAAATGCAGTGGCCGCTCGAAGGGTCCTCGCGTCGACTTCACACACACAAACACAACAGGAGCCCCATTAATCCATTTCGCCGAACGCACTTCATAGTCAAACACCGACCGCACATGAGTCTGCGAAACCCACTCGAACTCTTCCTCACCGTGACCAGAGGCAACGAGCCACATCCCGAAAAGCTCCTCACCCCACTGAACGAACTCGCCCGCAGAGTGAAGTTGCTGGCGCAAGTCAGCATGCAACATCGACCCGCCTGATGGTCGCTCCAAGATCTGCGCGGTCGCCGTGTCACCAAAGAGCACTTCCTCGACCGTGTCGCGGAAGCCCAATACATCAAGAGGATGCTCTCCGGAATATGCTACGCCAGAGACCGCCCGCAGTTCCGCGATGAGTAATTCCGATACCGCGACGATGGAACGCTGCGCGGTGAAACCGCAGCGGGATGTAATAACTTCGTGCAACCGGGGATCATCATGCGCCGATACAAGAACAAGTGTCACAATGTTCGGGCGCGTGACCCCATCGAAGGCGAAAATGCCATAGTCGCCGACAGTCAGCGTGTCATATCGGCCGGGCTTACCGACCGGAGCATGTATCCGCTCCCCTTCCAGGCACCAACGGCCTGAACCTCGTGCTCTCTGAATCTCCCGCGTCAATCGCTGCGCATCCCCTCCACCGGGCCCGGCAACCACGAGCGAAATGGCTACCTGCTCATACAGCCCCTTGAGCCCAGGGTAGAACTCGCCCAAGAAGATATTGGCATCCAGCTCAACCGTCCTCCGTCCGGCATAAGCCACGTGACCCTCGAACAGTGACAAGTCTGAATCCGACAGAAGCTTGATGGCGATTTTCATATCAAGGGATTCAACGACCGCGAGCCTGCTGGCGAAGGAGGCGGCGACGCCGAAAATTTCGACCGTAACTGTCGGCAGCGGGGAGCATTGGGGGTGCGACGAAGCATGCGCCGCGCGTGTACCTCAGAAGAGGCCACATGCGTCGGCCAACCCTACCTAATATATTCTATTGGAATCAATGGCCCCAACAGGTCACATCTGTCCTCGAAAGCCGAGCCGGGTTTCACCCTACGAGCCCATCGTGGCGGCAGTGAACCTGAATGATATAGCTGTCAAGACATGCCTGTCTTGAAGACCTTCCTGCTCTCACTGCTTGCCATCTCCTGGCTCGGTTGCTCAACCGTCACGCCGTCCCCCCAGGAGTCGTGGGCTGACACAGAAGTGGAGTGCACGAATCCGCGAGAAGACACGTGCACCACCGTCGTGTGTGGCGGCGACACCTGCGGCATCTACCGCTGCGAAGACGTGCCCGGTGGAGTGCAGCGAGTGCTCTTCCCTCCTGCCCGTCCTCCGGCGGCCGCGGCTGCACCCGGCAGCGGTCCCCAGCGCAACTGGGGAAGCGGGATGAGACTCCCCGGCGAGGGTGGACCTATCATGGTCTTCCCCTGGCACGGCGAGCCCAGACCCGCACCGCCAAACCGGCAACTACCGGCGGGCCGCTTCGAGAAGCACCACATCTTCCCCCAGGCGCAGGACCTCGCGGAGTGGTTCAAGGGAAGGGGTATCAACATCCACGACTACACCCTGCCCATTCCGCGCGACACCCACGTCAGGATTCACCGGGGCGGAGAGCGTGGCGGCGAATGGAACAACGCCTGGCGCGACTTCAAGGGACGGAACGCGACGCCCAGCAGAGAGGAAATCTTCAAGCACGCGGGGGAACTCATCTACCGCTTCCAGCTCCTCGGCGGCCCCATTCAGCCCTATCATTCCAGGCCCGGGTGAGGCGCCCTACAAATGACACGGTTCTTCGAGCTCAGAGAGAACAGGGCGGCAACTGCCCGGTACAAAGGCGACTTCGGCGCCACGCACAAGTGGTCCCTTCCATCGGTCGAATGCACCGCGTGCGGCGCCATCTGGGGTGCTTCAGGGCATGACTACCCGTCCGTGGGCCTCTCGCAATTGCCGGAGCAGGCGAAGTTCATCAGCCCCGGGCCGACCTCCGTGTCCGAGTGCGCGCGCCTTCGAGAGTTGGTGCGCCCGTTGGCGCCCCCATCCGCGACGCTTCCGCCCGGTACGAGCTTCGGGCCCTTGGTAGGCACGGCCCATGGAGACCTGGGGCCGCTCACGTGGCAGGGGGACTACCTGCTGGTATTGCGCCGGGACACCTTGGAGCGCCTCCAGGCTGAAGGCGTGCGGGGACTGCTAGGCTGCATGACGGGGCTACGGTTTCGCCAGAAGAACCCGCCGGAACTGCTGGAGCTCCAGATTGAACCGCACGGCAGGCTGCACCCGGACTGCCTGCCGCCTGACCTCCCTCCCCCCTGCGCCACCTGCGGACGGGTCGCAGTCCGGCTGCCGGAGCAACCCATCCTCGACGCGGCGTCTCTGCCAGCAGACCTGGACCTGTTCCGGGTGGGTAACTTCGCCACGGTGATTGTTGGCACCGAGCGGTTCATGGATGCAGCGCGCCGCCTGGAACTGGACGGCATCACGTTCCGCGAACTGCCCACCCGCTGAGCGGCGACGGGCATACTGCCCCAGGGAGCAGCGGAAGAGCCGGCTCACCTTCATCCGTGAAGCCGGTCTCCCCCCTCACGCCCACAGCCGCCGCGCCACCACCTCGTCCAGGTTCCGCGAGTGGAAGAACCCCTCGAACTCACTGCCCCGCACCTCCGCCGGCAGACAGGCACTCAACGGAATCGCCCGCACCCGCTCCGGCACTCCGCGCGCGCCCCGCACCGCCTCCTCCAGCGCCCGCAGGTAATGCCGCGCCGACCCCAGCGTCCGCGGTGAAACCACCCCGCCGTGCCCCTGGATGACGCGCGAGCGCCCCCGCGCCTCCGAGCGCCCCAGCGCCGCGTCGATGGCCTCCGGCGCCCCATACGCGATGTACGCCATGTGCCCCACCGCCGTGTCCGCGGAGAACAGCAGGTCCAGCCCGGGCACGTCGATGTTCAGCGTGCTCGCCGTGTGCCCGGCATTCGGGAACACCTCCAGCGCATGCCGCCCCCACCGCAAGTGCAGCGGCCCCGCCGCGCGCATTTCAGGCGGCCGGAAGAACCGCGACTCCTCCTCCGTGCGGAACCGCTCCGCCTGGAACGTCTCCTCGAAGCGCTCGTGCGCCAGCACCAGCGCCTCGGGGAACTCCTGGAGCGCGGCCAGGTGGTCGCTGAACCCGTGGGTGCACACGGCCAGCCGCACCCGGGCGTTCAGCTCCTCGTGGATGAAGCGCCGCAACGCCAGCGCGTCCGCCCGGCTGCCGAGCGCATCCACCATCAGCACGTCACGGCCATCCAGGAACAGGGTGGCGTTGGAGGCATACGTCTCCCCGATGACGACCAGGACATCCGGGGCCAGGGACTGCGTCTTCAGTCTCATGCAGGGCACCTCGAGCGAGGGAACCCGGCACTTATCCCCAACTTTCCCACATGCATCCAGCGCATCGTCCGCATGAATTCATGACAGAATCGAATGGATGGTCCTGGACGTCAGACACCTGCGACTCGTGGCGGCGGTGGTGGACACGGGCTCCGTGACGGCGGCGGCGCGCGTGCTGCACCTGTCGCAGCCCGCCCTCAGCCACCAGCTCCGCGACGTGGAGGAGCGCCTCGGCGCCGAGCTCTTCCAGCGGCAGGGCCGGCGCATGGTCCTCACCGGCCCCGGCAAGCGCGTGCTCGAAGCCGCGCGCAAGGTGGTGGCCGAAGTGGACGCCGCCGAGGCCGAGGTCTCCCGCCTCTCCCAGGAGTCACGCGGCCTGCTGCGCCTCGCCACCGAGTGCTACACCGCCTACCACTGGCTGCCCTCGGTGCTGCGGCGCTTCTCCGCGAAGCACTCCGGCGTCGAGGTCCGCATCGCCGTGGACGCCACGCGCCGCCCCGTGGAAGCGCTGCTCGCGGGAGAGCTGGACCTGGGCATCCTCAGCGAGCCCGTCCACCACCGCCGCCTCACCGGCGCCCCGCTCTTCGAAGACGAGCTGGTCGCCGTCATGGCCCCGGACCATCCGCTGGCGAAGAAGCGCGTGCTCCACGCGGAGGACTTCGCCCGGGAGCACGTGCTGCTCTACAGCATCCCCCTCACGCAGAGCACCCTCTTCCAACAGGTGCTCGTGCCCGCGGGAGTGACACCCGCGCGCGTATCCCGCGTGGAGCTGACGGAGGCCATGGTGGAGCTGACCAAGGCCGGGCTCGGCGTGGCGGTGCTCGCGCGCTGGGCCATCGCACCGGAGCTGGCACGTGGCACGCTCGCCGCGGTGCGGGTGACGAAGCCGGGCCTGCGCCGCCACTGGCACGCGGCCTGGCCGCGCACGGTGCGTCCCGCGCCGTACCTCACCGCCTTCGTGGAGCTGCTCGCGAAGGCCGGCCCGCCGGGGCCTTGAGGGGACAACTCCCCTTGCCTCCCGCGCGCCGGGCTGTGGCACACTGCGCGCCATCCGACTCCTACTGTCCATCTTCTTCTGGTTGTTCCTGGCGCTCTCCAGCCTGGTGCTCTTCGTGGGCGCCGTGCTCATCTGGCTCGTCACGCTTCCGTTCGACCGGGACGGGCGGGTGTTGCACCTGTATTCGTGTTTCTGGGCGCAGCTCTACTTCTACGTCAATCCGCTGTGGCACCTGCGCATTGACGGCCGCGAGCGCCTGCCCTGGCGCGGGCCCGCGGTGCTGGTGTCCAACCACGAGTCGCTCGGCGACATCCTCGTCCTCTTCGGCCTCTACCGCCCCTTCAAGTGGGTCTCCAAGGCGGAGAACTTCCGGCTGCCCCTCATCGGCTGGAACATGCGCCTCAACCGCTACGTCCCGCTGATTCGCGGGGACAAGGTGAGCATCGCGAAGATGATGCGCGGCTGTGAGTACTGGCTGTCGCGCGGCGTGCCCATCCTCATGTTCCCCGAGGGCACGCGCTCCTTCGACGGGCAGGTGAAGCCCTTCAAGGACGGCGCCTTCGTGCTGGCCATGAAGATGAAGTGCCCCATCATCCCCGTGGTCCTCACCGGCACCGCGCGCACGCTGCCCAAGCACGGCTGGGTGATGGACACCCAGTCCCACTGCCACGTGGAGGTCATGCCTCCGGTGGACCCGTCCGCCTTCCCCGACGTGCCCACCCTGCGAGAGCACGTCCGTGACCTCATCATCGCGGAGAAGGCCCGGCTGGAGTCGGGAGTGTCCGCTCCCTCGCAGCCGTAGTCTGCCTGCCTGGCGACCCGGAGGCCCCGGGCCTGCTACCGTGAGCGCTCCGGGAGGGCGCCATGCGGAAGCCGTCGGCGGGGGTCATCGCACTCGGCGTGCTCGCGCTGGTCGCCGCCGTGGCGCTCCTCCAGTTCCGCGGCGGCTCCGCGACGGAGGCACCACCCGCCCCCACCACCGCGAGCCCCCAGCCCCGCACGCGCTCCGGCCCCGGCGTCCCCACCCCGCCACCGCGCGGCGCGCTGTCCGTGCGCGGGCGCGTCGTGGACATGGAGGGCCAGCCCGTCGCGGGCGTCCAGGTCTCCGCCACCCAGGCGCTGCCCGGCGAGTCGCTGTCCCAGCTTCCCTGTGGCGAGGAGTCCCCCGTCCTGTCGCTGACCTCTCCCGACTGCATCGGCGAGGCCAGCCTGCGCGTCCTGGACCTCATCAGTGAGGAGCGCGGCGGCGCGCCCGTGCTCGCGCAGGGGACCACGGCGGCGGACGGCACCTTCCAGCTCGACGCGCTGCCCGAGGGCACCGTGGCCCTCTGGGCCTTCAGTGCGCGCGGCTCCGCCATGGAGCCCGAGGTGGCCACGGGCCGCGAGGACGTGGAGCTGGCGCTGGACGAAGGGCTCTCGCTCGCGGGCCGCGTCGTGGCCGAGTCCGGCGCGCCGCTGCCCGGCGCGAAGGTGACGCTCTTCCACCAGACGCACTCGCGCTACTTCACCACGAGCACCGGCGCGGACGGCCGCTTCAGCTTCGGCCCGCTGCCCGACGGCGACTATGGCCTCGTCGCATCCAGCCCCGGCCTGATGCCGGCCCTCGTACCGGACGCGGCCTACGAGGAATTGGACGGCATCGTCCTCCATCCGCCCCGACAGCTCACCGGCCGCGTGCTGCTCGCCGACGGCACGCCGGCTCCGGGCGCCGAGGTGCACGTCTCCCCGGTGTCGCTCGCCGGGGTGGCGGACGCGGAGGGCCGCTTCGCCCTCGGGCCGCTGCCTCCCGGCGACTACGACGTGCTCGCGGAGCGCGACGGCCTGCACGGCTTCGCCCACCTGAGCCTCTCCGAGGAGCGCCCCGACGCGGAGGCCACGGTGTACCTGGGCACCATCGTCCACCTCGAGGGCGTGGTGCTCGACGAGGCCGGGCAGCCCATTGCCGACGCCATCGTCACGGCAAGCTCGGAGGTGGAGGGCCCTCCGTTCGACGATGCCACCACCGGGCCGGATGGCCGCTTCCGCCTGGGCCCCATGGCCCCCGGCCTGTACACCTTCGACGTGGACGCGGAGGGCTACCGCGGGCTCGCGACGCCAGGCGTGCAGGTGTCCGCGTCCCCGTCGCCCCTGTCCTTCACCCTCCAGCGCGCCCACGTCCTCGCCGGCACCGTCACCGACATGGAGGGCCGCCCGCTGGCGGACATCGAGGTGGAGGCGACGCGCCCCGTGCGCGCCCCGCGCGGCATGCTCGTCCGCGAGCCCCCTCTTCCCGAGGAGGAGGCAGACACCGAGCCCGGCGACTTCGAGGAGCGCTCGGGCGAGTCGTCCAGCGTGTTCACGGACGAGGAGGGCCGCTTCTTCATCGAGCTGGACGAGCCGGGGCGCTACACCCTCACCGCCAGCGGCGACAGCTTCCTCCCGGCGCGCCTGGAGGTGGACGCGCCGGCCTCGGGCCTGCGGTTCCAGCTGCGCGGCGGCGGCACGCTGGAGGGCTCGGTGGTGGACGCGCGCGGCGAGCCGCTGGAGCAGGTGCAGCTCACCGTGCAGCTCGGCCCGGACGCGCGGGGCCGGGTGCTGGAGACGACGAGCGAGGAGCAGGGCCGCTTCACCCTCGGCGGGCTGCCGCCCGGCACCTACGTACTGCAGGCGTCGCTGGATTTGGGCGCGTTCGTCCACAAGGCCTCGCGCACCGTCACCATCCGGGGCACGGAGACGATGGACGCCTCGCTGCGGATGGACACGGGGAAGTCCGTGTCGGGCCTCGTCGTGGACGAACAGGGCCGCCCCCTGCCGGACGCCGAGGTGGCGGCGTACACCCTGCGCGAGCAGCCCGACGACGACGAGGGCATGCTGCCCTCCACCGCGAAGACGGGCCCGGACGGGCGCTTCACGGTGCACCACCTGCTGGAGGGCGCATGCGCACTGAGGGCGTCCAAGCCGGGCTACACCTTCGAGGAGCCCGAGCCGGTCGAGTCCCAGCGGCGGCCGGGCGTGGTGTCGCGCGCGGGCGCGACGGACGCGCGGCTGGTGCTGCGCTACCAGGGCTATGTCCTCGGACGCGTGGTGCACCGGGACGGCACGCCCGTCACACGCTTCAGCATCAACCAGGAGTCCTTCCGGAGTCCGGACGGCGCCTTCCGCATCGCCATGGAGCGCTCGGGCGGGCTCCGGCTGCGCTTCGACGCGCCCGGCCTCACGCTGGCCGTGCGCGAGGTGGAGGTGCCACCCGGCCGTGATCTGGACCTGGGCGACGTGGTGCTGGAGCCGGGGCGCCAGGTGCGCGGCCGCGTGGTGGATGCGGAGACGTCCCAGCCCGTCGCCGGGGTGCTGGTCCGGGTGAACCTGCCGGACGCGGACGCGTGGACGAGCGAGCGCGCCCCCCTGGACCTGGAGACCACCGCCGCGGACGGCTCCTTCACGCTGCGGCAGCTGGAGGCACGTCCCCTGGAGCTGGCCCTGGTGCGCGAGGGCTATCCGCCCCAGCTCCAACGCGTTGGCGCCGATGACGAGGAAGTGGAGCTGCGCATATTCCCCGGCGCGAAGGTGGACGGCACGGTGACGGACCACGAGGGCCGGCCCGTGGACACCACTGTCTTCCTCACCCCGATGAGGACCCCAGGCGACGGCTTCGTGCCCCTCGGCCAAGACGACTCCGCCCGCTCCGCCGAAGTCACGCAGGGCCACTTCCACGTCGAGGGCGTGGCCGGCGGGGACTACGCCGTGTCCGCCCGCGAGGTGCCGGGCCCGGAGGGCCGCCCGGTGGAGTTCCTCACCCAGCGCGTGCGGCTTCCTCCCATGGGGCGGGTGACGCTGGCCCTCACGGTGCGGAAGGGAAGCGCCTCGCTGCGGCTGCGCGTGCCGCCGGAGGAGCTCAGACGGCGGCACGGCGCGCTCATCCCCGGCTCCGTGTCCTCCACCGCCACGTGGGGGGAGCTGCGCTTCCTGATGTACCGCCACGCCCTGCCCCTCACGGCCGGCAGCCCGGACGACGGGACGCACGTGTACGAGCACATCCCCGCGGGGCACTACACCTTCCTCCTGGACCGTGAGCTGGAGCCCGGCAGGCGAGAAGTCTCTAGCGAGGAGGTGGACGTGTCCGAGGGGGAGAGCGTCGTCCGGGAGGTGGCTCCCGTGTGGCGGCCGGTGCCCGGCTCGCGCGACGAGCCGGTCCGCAGGTAGGCTTGCTGCTCATGAGCACCAAACCCAAGCTCGCGGACACCCAGGAGCTGGAGCTGGACTGGGGCGGCCGCGAGCAGCGCTCGCCGTCGCCCGCGGGGGACGTCGCCACGGCGAACGACGCACTCCTCGTGGAGGTGCCGTCCGGCGCGGCGGGCAAGGGGCCACCGGGAGACCCGCGCTACATGAGCCACGAGCTGCGCACGCAGCTGGCGGGCATGTTCGAGGCGCCCGAGCTGCGCATGCGGCAGATGCGCGAGCTGGCGGAAGTCCTCATCGGCTGGGAGTCGAAGAACCGCTACGAGGTGTGCGACCCGACGGGCCGGCCGGCGGTGTACGTGGGCGAGACGGGGGACGGTTGGGGCTCGGCGCTGGTGCGCAACTTCTGGCCCTTCTACAAGGCGCGGCTGGAGTGCATGACGCTGGGCGGCACGGTGGCGCTCGCGGTGGAGCGGCCGTGGAGCTTCCTCTTCTCCCGGGCGAACGTGGAGGCGTGGGACGGGCGGCCGCTGGCCACCATCCAGCAGCGCTTCACCTTCCTCGGCCGGCGCTTCGACGTGGTGACGCCGGGCGGTGCCGTCATCGCCACGGTGGAGGGGCCGCTGTTCAGGCCCTGGACGTTCCGCATCCTCCAGCGCGGCGTGGAGGTGGCCGTCGTCCGCAAACGGTGGAGCGGCCTGTTGCAGGAGACCTTCACCGACGCGGACACCTTCACCCTGGAGTTCAAGCCGGACTGCGCCGACGCCCGGCTGCGGCAGATGGTCCTGGCCGTCGCGCTGCTGGTGGACCTGACGTACTTCGACAACCGCAGCCGCAAGTCCAGCGTCGGCGCCGGCCTGGACATCTTCGACATCTTCAATTTCTGGAAGTGAGAGGTGAGGCACGCCCCCAGAGGGCTGTGCTAAGTCCCCTGGACCATGTCCACGAGCGATGCGCTGAGCGCAGCAGACCTCGAACGGCTGGTCCGGGCCGAAGCGCCCGACCTGGCCGAGGCCGTCATCGCCTTCCTCGACCAGGAGGAGAAGGCCCCTGAGACGCCGCTGCCGAAGGGCGCCTTCACCTTCGACAAGCTGCTCCAGTCGCTGCAGCAGGCGCAGGCGCGCTACAACTCGGAGGGCCGGCGCACCGCCTCCACCGAGGCGTGGCAGCGCTTCAACTCCCAGAAGGACGTGCCCCGCCCGCCGAGGCTCGCCCTGGCGGACCTGCTCGTCGGCCTCTACGACAAGGGCACCGAGGCCTCGCGCGCCGCGCTGATGGAGCTCATCCGCCGCGCGGACCTGCGCTTCGGCCTGTGGGGCGGCTTCAAGCGCATCTACAAGCTGGCCGAGGCCCGCCACGACGCGGAAATCTTCGGCATCCTCGCCTGGCGCTTCGACGTGGAGCGCGGCCGGGGCAGCTACAACCGCGAAGTCTCGGCCGGCACCCTCACCTACCTGCGCCGCCGCGCCTGGCGCTACCTGCGCCACCTGGGCGCCGCCGTGCCGGAGCTGTACCCGCAGTTCGCCGTGGAAGTCCTGCGCCACTACGAGCAGGACCTGTCCTGGTACACCGTCTGGGTGGCCCACCACATCTGGGCGCACGGCACCGACAACTACACGGCCACGTCCTTCTCCATCCAGCCACCCGCGGACATGGTGAAGCACCGCGCCTTCCCGGACGCGTGGAAGCGCTCGCCGGACGCGCTGATGCGCCTGCTGGACACCTGCCAGTCGGACCCCGCCGCGCGCTTCGCGATTCAAGGCCTGCGCAAGGACTTCCCGGAGGTGCTGCGCAAGGTGACGCCCGCGTGGCTGGACCGGCTCGCGCGCCGGCCGCTCGCCAGTGCGCACGACTTCCTCGTGGAGACGCTGCAAGGCTCACCCGAGTTCCACCAGGGTCGCCTGCGCGCGCTCGGCCTGCACGACGCGGTGCTCGCGCTGCTGATGTCGCCCAGCGACAAGGCCCGCGCGTACGCGATTGAGTACGCCCGCGCCCACGCGCAGGATTTGCCCGCCGAGCGGCTCGCGGAGCTGGTGGCCCAGGGCGCCAATGACGTGAAGGCCTTCGCCGCCGCCACGCTGGAGAAGCGCAACCCGCGCGAGCTGGGCGTGGAGCTGCTGGGCCGGCTGCTCGTGTCCAAGCCGACGAACGCCTTCGCGGCGAAGTCGCTGGAGCAGTCCTTCGACCGCGCCGAGCTGTCCGCCAGCTTCCTGCGCGACCTGTACCTGGGCGCCAACGAGCAGCTCAACTGGGTGAAGGGCTACGTCGCGTCCAAGTACCCCGGCACCGAGCTGCCCGTGGCGTTCTGGAAGGAGCTGCTGGAGGACCCGCGCCTGGAGAAGAAGCCGCACCCGGTGGAGGGGCTGGCGGTGAAGGCGCTGGGCGCGTACCCGCCCTCGGCCATTGGCCCGGAGTGGCTGCTGGACAAGGCGTCGCACCCGCGCATCGGCGGCACGGTGAGCAACTGGCTCACGCGCGCGGACAGCCTGCCCGGGCTGGACGTGGAGCGGGTGAAGGGGCTCGTCTTCAGCCGCAAGCACCGCGACGTGGCGCTGGCCCTCCTGGGCAACCGCAAGCTGTTCAGCGCGCGCCAGCTCACCGTGCCCTGGCTGCTGGCGCTGGCCCGCCGCGCGGACCCGCAGCTGCACGGCTTCGCGCACCGCTACCTGCTGGAGAACGTGGCGCCGGCGGACTTCAGTGACTCGGGCGACGCGGCCTCGGGCCTGGAGCGCCTGTTCGAGCTGGCGCTGGGCGCGAAGCAGCCGGTGCAGGTGCGAGGCTTCGCGCAGACGTACCTGCGCTGCCACCACCCCGTCATCGGCCCGGAGCAGCCGGAGTCGAAGTCGTATGAATTGAAGCCGCGTGCGCCGCGCAAGGCGTACACGCCGGAGAAGCTGTGGCCCGCGCTATTCGACGCGCGCGACGACGTGCGCCGCTTTGCACTCGCGATTACTCGCGCGGAGCTGCGCGCCTGGGGCTGGCACACGCGCGTGTACGAGCTGGCCGACGCCGAGGCGAAGGAGGTCCGCAACCTGGCCTATGACGCCCTGCTGAAGGCGGGCGAAGAGGGCGCGGACGCGCGGCACGTGCTGCACCCGGAGGAGCTGGACCCCGTGAAGGTGTTCTCCCTCACGGAGAGCGCCAAGCGCAGCACGCGCGAGGTGGCGGTGGAGCTCATCCGCCGGCACTACGCGCGGCTGGGCGGCGCGGAGCGGCTCGCGTGGCTGATGCAGAGCGCCGACCGCGAGGTGGGCCTGTTCGCCGTGCGCCTGCTCTGGGAGAAGCACCGCCCCACGCACCTGCCGGAGGGCTGGAAGCCCGTGGGTGCGAAGGAGGCCGTGGCCACCGCCACCGAGCGCTTCCCCAACGTGGAGGCGCTGCGCACCTTCCTGCGGAAGATGCTCTTTGGCCTCCCGCCGGGCCGGGCCAAGGAAGCGCGCGAGGGCGAGGTGCAGAAGCGCCTGTCCGCCAGCGAGGCCAAGCGCCGCGTCATCGAACTGGTGCGCGACCTCGGGCTGGAGGACGAGACGTTCGCCCGCGTGGTGGCGCCGGTGCTGGGCGAGTTCACCGGCTCGGTGGCCAAGGGCGAGTGGCAGAGCTGCCTCGCATCGCTGGTGCAGCTGCGGGCCGCGCATCCGGAGGCGCAGCTCGGCGGGCTGTGAGGGACGCGCTCCTCCTTCGGTAACTTGATTGCTGTAGACTCGGCGCTTCCAACTGGAGGACGCGCCGATGCGAATGGTAGCGGTGGGGATGAGCTCCAGCCTCGGCCCCGCCATGACGGCCTGCGCCGCCTTCCGCGCGGGCATCGTCCGGGCAAAGCCCTCCGAGTCGGTGACCACCTTCGCTCCTGGCGACAGTGCTCCGCAGCCGGTCTTCGTCCGCGAGCTGCTGGGGTCGACGTTCGGCTTCTCGGGTGAGGGCCGGCTCGTCGCGATTGCGAGGGAGGCGCTGGAGGACCTGCGCACGCACGTGCCGCTGGAGTCCCTGGGCCGCGAGGCGGGCGCCTTCCTGGCCCTGCCCGACTTCTCGGATGGCTCGGGGCCCGCGGCCCTGGCGGCGGCGGCCGGTCGGCTGGGACGGCGGGTGCTGGGACGCGCGCTGGAGGGACTCGGCGTGTCCTGGCCGGAAGCGCGGTGGAGGTTCTTCAGCGGCGGCTCGGCGGGCTTCGCGCTCGCGTTGGAGGCCGCGCACCAGGCACTGGAGCGCCGCGACTTCGAGACGTGTCTGGTGGGCGGAGTCGACTCGCTGGTGGACCCGGAGCACCTGCGCTACCTGCTGGAGGAGCGTCGGCTGAAGACCGCGGACAACCCCGTGGGCCTCGTTCCCGGCGAGGCGGGGGCGTTCATGGTGCTCCGCTCGGGCCGGTCCAGGAGCGAGCCGGAGACCGCGCCCACCGTGGACATCTCCCCTGTTCAGCTCGGGCGCGAGCCTCACCCGCGGGGTTCCGACCGGCGGCCGGATGGCGTGGTGCTCTCCGCCTGCGTGCAGGCGGCGCTCGGCCCCGGGCCTGTCCCGAAGGGCGAGGTGCTGTTCATCACGGACCTCAATGGCGAGGAGGTGCGCGCCTGGGAGTGGGGCTGTGCCCTGCTCCGCCTGAGGAGCGACGGCGGAGTGGGTGGGGATGTGCCCTTCTGGGTACCGGCCACGGGCTTCGGGGACGTGGGCGCGGCGGCGGGCGCGGTGGGTGCGGCCATCGCGCGCCATGCCTTCCTGCGGCGCTACTCGCCCGCGCGTCGGATTGTCGTGGTTTCCCAGTCGGACTCGGGAGAGCGCGCCGCGTTCGCCGTGACTTCGAGTGGCACGCCAGGAGTCGGAGGTCGCACGTGAGCAACTCAGGCAATGGCAGGCGAGCGGGCGTGGCGACGACGCTCCAGGGGCTCATGCAGAGCCCCTTCGACCTGCACGGGAAGGCCGTTGCCGATGGCCGGCCCAACATCCGCGACTTCGGTCCGGCGCCCGGCAGCGGCGGCGCGATGAAGCGCAACGAAGCCCGGAAGCAGCAGGCCAAGGACACGAAGCAGAATCGCAAGAAGGATGACAGCCAGGAGGAGGCGGCGCCCCACGCCAATCCCCAGAACCCGAACCGGGCCATCCTCGCCAAGGGCAGCAACTACGCCAGAAATGGCGCGACGTACATCCGCGGCACCCGGCCCGCCGAGTACAACACCTACCCGCACCTGGGCCCCGCGGCCTTCCAGTCCGACGTGCAGTCACGGGGCAGCATCACCCAGGTGAGTAACTTCAACCCCGAGCTGACCGGACAGAGCCAACCCTATCCGTGGCAGGCCCATCACATGATTCCGGGCGAGGCCTTCTACACCGAGGACTCCACCGGAAAGCCCCTCTTCGACAAGACGGAGAACTTCGACATCCTGCTGCAGACGCCCTACGACATCGACCACGGGCACAACATGATTCTGCTCCCGTACGTCGCCTGGGCCGTGCCCATCCATGCACTGCTACAGCATCCCAACAACCACAACGGCTACACAGCGGAAGTGATGCAGCGGCTGAAGCGGATCGACACGCGCATTGACACTCTGCGAGGGCAGAAGAAGAAACATGAGGCCATCGTGGCCAACGTGTTCGATGACCTGAAGAAGCTGGAGACAAAGCTCTGGAAGGATCTCCTCAAAGAATCGCGAGCAGCCGTCCGTAGCGCCGCCGAGGGCCAGCTCTACGAGGGTCCCTATTGCCGCTGGAAGACGCAGGAAGGCAGGGAGTACGTATGGCCATCGCTGTGGTAGTGGAACGGAAGAGAGACCTGTGAGCTTCTCGCTACTCTGTGACCGGAACAACGGAGCCCTGCTCGACGCCTATCCTGAAGGCGGCCCCGAAGGGTGGCGCTACCTGGTGTCGCATCGCCTCGCGACCGAGTACCCCTCCGGCGGTCTCACCATGGGGTTTTCGCCCAACTTCCCGGACCGGCGGAAGCTCTACGACTTCGTCGACAGCATCCTGGACATCCGCGTCGTCTCCGAACGGGTGCGACGCATCATCCTGGAACTGGCGCCACAGGACGTGGAGTTCCTGCCCGTTACTCTTGTGGACCACCAGAAGGACGTCGTCTCGCGCGACTACTTCATCATGAACGTGGTCGCTGGCCGGGACGTCATCGACCTCGAGCGCTCGACGGTCGATATGAGCAGCATCCTCCCGGAGGACATCGACGACGTGTCGGAGCTGGTGCTCAAGGATGACATTCCGGAGGAGGGTCCCAAGGTCTTCCGGCCAAAGCACCTGCGCATCTACACGATGGTCGACCCGACCGTCCAAGCCGCCCTCACCGCCGCTGGGCTGACGGGCGTGAAGTTCCTCTCCGCCAATGGCTGGGACGGGAAGTTCCGCTGAGGGTCCATGGAAATCGACTTCGCTCAACTGCGCGAGAACGCCGGAGCCGCGGTGCCCGTCCTCATCTCGCACATCGACCCGGACGGAAACCAGGACCGGCTGGTGGAGGACGTGCGTGAGCTGTGCCGCTGCTTCGTCAACATCGCGGCGGCCACGCTCCTGCTGGAGGGCCGCTCGCAGCCCTTCTTCCTCAACCTCTGCCGCTCGGCGGAGAACTGGCGCCGGCTCCTCGTCCACCTGGAGCGGCGCAACCTGCCGCCGCCGCCCGCCTCGTGGGGGCTCGTCCCCCTGGCCGGCGTGGTGGCCGCGGGCCACTGGGAGCTCGCCACCCAGGTGGCGGAGCGGATGACGAAGTCCTGGCAGAAGGACTCGGGGGAGTACGCGGCGGAGTTCGCCTGGGCCTCCGCGCTGGCCGGGCTGGTGCTGCATTCAACGCGTGGTGAAGACCCCACTCCGAGACTTCAGGAGCTGACGCGCGCCGCAAAGGAAGCGTGCTGGCCCGCGCTCGCACAGGCGCTGGTGGACGGAGACTCGCCCGCCTTCCTCTCCGCGTTCTCCGAGGCCCTCACCAGCCACGAGGCCCGCACCGAGAAGCTGGCGCGCGGCTTCACCCAACGCGAGGACCACTTCGGCGCGCACCGGTACCTGTGGTTCGAGGGACTCGCCCTGCTCCGGCTGGCGCGAAAGCGCGGGCTCGACGTGCCCGACGAGCGCTACCGCTACTGCCCACCCCTGGCCCAGGTGCCGATGACGGAGCCGTACCAGGGTGACTGGGTCACCCGGCTCGGTGACGTGTCCCCATGACGCGCCCGCGGTGCGAGGGGCCTCCCTTCGTCACCTGATAAGCATCCCTGGCGGGTGACACCGGCGGGCAGACCGTGCGCCTGCCCGCGTGCGGCTACGCTGGCGCCACATGCTGCTCGAAGAACTGCTGAACGACTTCCCCCGCGAGCGCTTCCTGCGGGAGCACTATCAACGCAAGCCCTTCTCCGGACGGGCCGCCGCGGAGCGCCTGCGCGAGCTGGGCACCTGGAGCGTCGTCGACGAGCTCATCGAGAAGACGGATTGCGACCTGCTCCTCGCGCGGCAGGGCATGCCCTACGCCGGTGAGCGCCCCTCCACCGCGAAGCAGGCCCGCGAGCTGTTCGCGCAGGGCTACACGCTGGTGCTCCGCCAGCCGGACCAGCACCACGCCGGGCTGGCGCAGCTCGCGCGCACCTTCAGCGCGGAGCTGCACGGGCGCATCAACCTGCACCTCTACTGCACGCCCGCCGGCCACCACGGCTTCGGCTGGCACTGCGACCCGGAGGAGGTCTTCATCCTCCAGACCACCGGCCGCAAGGACTACCTCCTCCGGGAGAACACGCTCCACCCCGTGCCGCTCCCCGAGTCGCTGCCGAGCGGCGCGCTGGCTTCGCAGGAGACGACGCCCGTGGAGACGCGCACCCTGGAGGCCGGGGACTTCATCTACATCCCCGCCGGGCACTGGCACATGGCCCAGGCCCCCGAGGACGCGCTCTCCATCTCCATCGGCCTCCTGGCGCCCACGCTGCTGGACGTGCTGGACGCGGTGCGCGCCAACCTCGCCAGCAACCCGGTGTGGCGGCGGCGCCTGCCCGCGCTCGGGTATGCGTCCGACCTGGATGACATGAAGAAGCTGGAGGTCCTCCGCACGCTCTTCACCGGGCTGGGCGGCGAGCTGCAGCGCGCCCTGGCCGATCCAGGCCTCCCGCTGCGGTTCCTCGCGCAGACGGCGCGCTTCTACCTGCGCTCGGCGGGGCTGCGCGGCGGCGGGCGCTGAAGACGCCCGCTGTCGCACCTTGTGCGCAAACCCGGGGCCCTCATCCCCCGGAAACTTCCAAACGGCTCACACCCATAATCCCTGTGGCACGAGGTGCGTGCCGCAGAGGTGTCCCGTGAAGATTGCCGGACCGCGTCAGAACCACGTCCCGTCGCCGAAGTCCTCCAAGACGTCGGAGCCCGGGGACCGCCAGGTGCGCATCGACGTGTCGGGCCTCGACCCGAACCAGCGGGACGGGATTGGCCGGTCGATGCGGACCGGGAGCTCGCACTCCGACAACACCCAGATGGTCTGCGAGAAGGTGAAGCCTGACGGCTTCGACCCGGCCGGGAAGCTGCGCGGGCGTCTCAACCCCGACGTGTTCAAGCCCGGGAGCGGCTCCGACGGCCCCAGGGGGCCGGTGTGTCACGCGATGCGCGGCCCCGGCTCCGGGGGCAGAGACCACGGCGACAACGTCCTGCTGGGCAACGACAGGCCCCCGGGCGGAATCGGCAATGGCGGGTTCAACCCCAAGCCGGGGGGCCCCTGGAACAAGCCGGGCATCTTCGAGCGTCCGGGAATCGTGCCGCCGGGGAAGTGGCATCCCATCAAGCCGGGCGGGAGCAGCGCCGACAACATCTTCAAGGGCCCCTTCCCGGGGCAGGGCACGCCGCTCAAGCCGCCCTCGTTGCCCATCCGCCGCCTGGTGGAGCTGCTGTCCCAGTGGCTCGACGCGGCCCGAGGCCCCGCCCTGGGCGGCAAGGACCCGGACGGAATCCACGGGCGCCCCGACCGGCCTCAGTCGCCCGGGCTGACGCACACCGACAACGTCCTCATCCGGGACGAGGCCTCTCGGCGGCGCGAGTAGGCAGACCGGGGGAGACCCGTGGCGGGCTCCGGGGATAGCCTCCGCGACGAATGGGGAGCATCGAGCGCTTCGGACCGTACCGAATCCTCCGCGAGCTGGGCGCGGGAGGCATGGGACGCGTGTCGCTCGCGGAGCGCGAGGACCTGGAAGGCCCCGTCGTCGTCAAGCGCATCAACGCCGAGCTGGCGGCGGACGCGCGCTTCCGCCGGCGCCTGCTGCGCGAGGCGGAGGTGGCCGCGGACCTGCAGCACCCCAACGTCGTCCGGGTGCTCGACACGGGCGTCATCGACGACCAGGTCTATCTGGCCATGGAGTACGTGCCGGGCTCCAGCCTCGCCGGAGTCCTGGCCGCCAGCCGCCCCGAGCCGCTGCCGCTCGCGCCCGTGTTGCACGCGGTGGCGCAAGCGTGTGACGGGCTCGCGTACGTGCACGCGTTCTCCGAGCCGCGCACGGGGAAGTGGATGGAGCTGGTCCACCGCGACGTGTCGCTGGACAACCTGCTGGTGTCGTACTCGGGCGAGGTGAAGCTCGCGGACTTCGGCATCGTGAAGACGGCGGACGGCACGCAGACCACGTCCGGCGTCATCATGGGCAAGCTGGGGTACATGTCGCCGGAGCAGCTCCGCGACGAGACGCTGGATGCGCGCAGTGACGTGTACTCGCTGGGGGTGTGCCTCTTCGAATTGGTGGCCGGCAAGCGCCCGCTGCCCACGCACCGGGCGCGCTCGGTGATGGAGGCAGTGCTGTACGACGCGCCTCCGCCGCTGGAGCAGTTCCGGCAGGACGCGCCTGCCCCGTTGGTGACGCTGGTGGCGCGGATGCTCGCCAAGGAGCGAAAGGCGCGGCCCAGCTCCTGCGCGGAGGTGGCGAAGGAGCTGCGCGCGGTGCTCGCGGGGCGGCAGGAGTCGCCGCTGTTCTCCTCGCGGCTGTTGGATGCACCGCCCCGGAACCGGGCACGGCTCGCACCGGCCGAGCAGGCGACCGAGGTGGAGTTGGAGGACCTGTCCGCCACGAAGCCTCAGCGCCTGCTGGGGCCGAAGGCGGAGAGCGCCGTGCCCCGCGGTCCCACGCCCGCGCCTGGAGCAGCAGCACGCAGGCCGACGCCAATGCCCGAAGCGGCTCCGCGCAAGCCGATGCCCGCGCCTGGAGCAGAAGCACGCAAGCCAACGCCGACGCCCGAAGGCGCTCCACGCAAGCCGACGCCCGCGCCCGAAGCGGAAGCACGCAGGCCGACGTCCGCGCCCGAAGCGGAAGCACGCAGGCCGATTGCCGCGCCCGAAGCGGAAGCACGCAGGCCGACGCCGCTGCCCGAAGCCGCTCCGCGCAAGCCGACGCCCGCCTCCGCCCCGGTGGCCCGCTCGCCTCGCCGGCCGACACCTCCGCCCGAACACTCGCCGTCCTCACCGCCCACGCGCCCGCCAACGCCTGAGGACGCCGTGTTCTCCGTCCCCACGCGCGCACCCTCCGCCCCCACCGAGGCCGAGCACTCCATCTTCTCCGTCCCCACGCGCGCACCCTCCGCCTCGCTTCACTCGCGGCCCACGCGCCTGTCGGCGTCGATGCCCGAGGTCCCCGAGGACGAAGCGCAGCAGTCCACGCGTCTGCTGACCCCACCACCCCGCCAGCAGCCCATGCTGCGGTGGGTGGCCCTGGGCGGCCTCGTGCTGCTTGTGGCCGCCGCGTGCTGGTGGTGGGCATGAGGGACGACGCGGGAAGGAAGGCCCCGCCATCCCCCACCGGACGGTGGACTCGCTGAAAGGAATCGGGGCCGATGCCGTGGGGAATACCCGAGGGCCCGTGGCAGTCTTGCGCGCCATGCGACTTCCCCACGCAGTAACGCTGGCCCTCACGGCCCTCACGGCCCTCGCGGCCCCCGCCGCGCAGCCCGCCTCCCCCACCCTGCCCCCGGGTTACTGGCCCGAGGAGAAGGTGGCGGAGATTCTCGCCAAGACGGAGGAGGTCCGGCTCGCTCCCGACCTCTCGCGTCTCACCCCTGACGAACAGGCAGCGGTGAAGGACCTGCTCGAGGTCGGTCAGCTGCTGCAGGGCATCTACGAGGCCTCGCGCCATCACCAGGCGCTCGCGTCGTTTGCGCGCCTCCAGTCCCTGGACAAGAAGCTGGGCAGCCCGAAGCGCACGCAGGACCTGCTCACGCTCTACCGCCTGTACCAGGGCCCCATCGCCAGCACGCTGACCAACGCGCGCGAGCCCTTCCTGCCCGTGGACCCACAGGTGCCCGCGCGCAACGTCTACCCGCCGGACGCCACGCGCGCGGAGGTGGACGCTTTCCTCGCCGCGCACCCCGAACAGCGCGACACACTGATGGACGAGCTCACCGTGGTGCGCCGGGCCACCGCGGACAACCTGCGCCAGGACCTGAAGGTGCTCCAGACGTACCCCATGCTGGACACGCTGCAGCCCGGGCTGCGTGAGAGCCTCCAAGCCCGCGCGAAGCGGCCGGACGCGAAGAGCCTGTACGCGGTGCCGTACTCGGTGGCCTACGGGCCTGATTTGGTGAAGGTCTACGGGCTGCTCATGCGAGCGGCGGGGCGGCTGGACGCGAGCGACGCGGAGCTGGCGCGCTACCTGCGAAACCGCGCGCGCGACTTCCTCAGCAATGACTACGAGAGCGGCGACGCGGCGTGGGTGACGGGGCGCTTCAAGCACCTCAACGTGCAGCTCGGCCCGTACGAGACGTACGACGACGCGCTCTACGGCGTCAAGGCCTTCCACAGCGTGTCCGTGCTGCTGCTGAACGAGCAGGCGACGACGGAGCTGCGCAAGCGGATGAATGGCCTGCAAGGCGTGGAGGATGCGCTGCCGTACCCCGCGAAGAAGCGCATCCGCGAGGACATCCCGGTGGGCGTGTACGAGGTGGTGGCGGACTTCGGCCAGGCGCGCGGCACCAACACCGCGACGATTCTGCCCAATGACCCGCTGTACTCGCGCCGCTACGGCCGCACCATCCTGCTGCGTGAGAACATCATGAAGAACCCGGACCTCTTCGCCGCGGACGAGCGCATCTGGCGCACCGCGACGGCGGACGCGCACGCGAAGGACCTCACCTCCGAGGGAAACTTCCAGCGCACGCTCTGGCACGAGGTGGGGCACTACCTGGGCCCGGACCGCGACGCGAAGGGCCGCACGCTCGACGTGGCGCTGGAGGACTACGCGGACGCCATGGAGGAGATGAAGGCGGACCTGGTCAGCCTCTTCGCGCTGCACTCCTTCCAGAAGAGCGGCGCGCTGGACGCCGCCAGCCTGCGCGCCGTGCAGGCCTCCGGCATCCGCCGCACGCTGCAGAACGTGCGCCCGCGCGAGGACCAGCCCTACCAGCGCATGCAGCTGGTGCAGTTCAACTGGTTCCTGGAGCACGGCCTGATTCGCGCGGACCCGAAGACGGCGCGCCTCACCATCCAGTACGACAAGTACCTGGACACCGTCGGCTCGCTGCTGAAGGAGGTCATCACGCTCCAGCACACGGGCGACAAGGCGGCCACGGCGAAGTTCTTCGAGCGCTGGAGCACCTGGACGCCCGAGCTGCACGATGTGCTCGCCGCCCGCATCCGCGAGGCCCAGGGTGCGCGCTTCCGCGTGGTGCGCTACGGAGCGCTCGACGAGAAGTGACGGAGGAAACGCTGGAGCTCCGCCGACTGGAACCGCGCCTCCGGACGTGAGGCCAGTTGGCGGAGCAGCGCGTGGACCTGGTCGATGAAGGGCCGGTATGGGTCGGACTCCACGCCAGCAAGCGACCAGCGGCGGAAACCGTATCGCCCGCCGCGCAGGTAGAGCTCATCCGCGTATTCACAGTTGATGTCGCGCAGGAAGAACCACACGTCTCCGCTGTGCGGGGCCAGCGTGCGCAGGGTCCCGAGCACGTCCTTGTCGTAGCGGCCGGCGACGCGGTCCCCGTACTGGGACACCTCGATGCGGAAGGGAGGCTCGTGCTTCCGCGCATCGAAGAGGCGGACGCGGCCGACCGGGTCATGCAGGATGAAGAGCGGGTCGCTGTCGAACTCGTACGGCTCGGGGCAGTACGCGCCCAGCGGGAGGGCGACGCCGCTGTCACCCGGCTCGGGTGAGACCTCCATGATGTTCCAGAGCTGCATGCGCTCGGACAGCTCCGCTGGCAGCACCGGCAGCGTGGGGCGCGGTGGGGCCACGAAGGGCTGGAAGAGCGGGTCCAGGGTGAGGACGTTCCACAGCTCCGGCCACTCGCGGGTGGAGATTCCCAGCGCGTCCTCCACGGTGTCTCGCACCGGGCTTCCACTCCGGACCGCGAGCACCGCCGTCCACAGCGCCACCGGTGGCTCATAGGGAAGGTAGCGCGGGCCCACGTCGACGTCCGGCACCGGCGCCTGCTTGCGGTCCTCCTCGAAGAGCCAGTTGGACTCCGCCCACCGCGTGGCACGGGCCGCGTCCAGCGGTGCCGGCCGGACGTCGAACCTCGCCGCGAGCAGCCAGTCGAAGGCGTCCGACGGTGGCAGCACCACCGGCTCCCAGCCTCGCAGCTTCGACAGCCAGGACGTCTCGAAGGCGAGCAGCGGGTCCTCGCTCCGGTTCCAGGCGTCGACGAGGACGCGGCGGGCCTCGAGGTCTCGTCCGAGGTGGCAGAGACACACGGCGCGTCGTACCGCCAGCTCCCGCGCGGAGAGCCCGGGGCCCGCGCCTTCGATGAGGGCGAGCACACGCGCGTACCGGCGGAACGAGAACAGCACATCGAGCAGCTCGAAGTCTTTCTCGTCCCGCAGCGCCGACAGCGCCACGACGTCCTTCGCCCAGGAGCGATAGATGGACAGGGACAACGGCCAGAGCACGCGCCGACGCGACTTGCGGAGCCAGGCGCGATTGTCGAAGAGGTCCATCCCGCCGAAGCCTACCGCTTCGAGACTTCGTGCGACGCCACCCAGCGGCGGGCCTCGTCCAAATCCCTCCGGGCGTACTGGCCGAGCTGCGTGTAGCCCTCCACGGCCTGCTGGGCCAGCGTCATGGCGCGGGGACGCTCCGCCGGCTTCACCTTCCACAGCGCCTGCGCGAGCGCGAAGCGCAGCCACGAGGACTCCGCGTCGCTCCACCCCAGCGGGGCCAGCACGCGCGCGGCCTCCTCCAGTTCCTTCAGCGCACGGTCGGGCTTGTTCAGCGCCAGCAGCGTCAGGCCCAGGCCCGTGCGCGGGTGGACGGTGGCGGCGTGCTCCGCGCCCAGCGTGCGCACCTTGCGCGCGAGCGCGGCGGTCAGCATCGGCAGTGCCTCGCGGGGACGCTTGCGGTGAAGGAGCAGCAGGCGCCCCACGTCCTCCTCCATCGTGTGCAGCGCCAGGTCCTCCGGCGAGAGCACCTTGCGCTGGAGGGCCAGCCCTTCCTGGTAGTGCGCCAGCGCCGCGTCCTCGCGCTCCAGACGCTCCTCCGCGTCGGCGAGCGCACGCAGTGCCTCGATGGACTCCAGGCTCTCAGGGCCGAAGACGCGGCGCATTCCCTCCAGCGCCTGGCCATGGAGCGCCAGGGCCTTGTCCGGCTCACCCGTCAGCTCGTGGATGGTGGCGAGGTCATTGAGCATCAGCAGCGTCTGCCGGTTGTCCGGGCCGAGCGTGTCCCGCCGCAGCGCGTACGAGCGCTCCATCCACTGGAGGGCCTCTTTGTAGCGGCCCTGCTCCTTCGCGACGATGCCCAGGTTGGCGAGCGTGGAGGCCAGCAGCGGGTGCTGCGGGCCCAGCCGCTCCTCGGTGATGGCGAGCGCGCGCTGGTAGAGCGGCATCGCCTCGTCGTAGCGGGCCTGCCGCACGCGGGCCATGCCCAGGTTGTTGAGCACCTTGGCGGTGTCCACGTGGGTGGGGCCGAGCACGCGCTCGCGCAGCGCCAGCGCGCGCGTGTAGTGCGTCACCGCCAGCTCATAGTTGTCCTCGCGGAAGGCGAGGATGCCCTCGTGGCTGGCCAGCTTGCCCTCCAGCTCGGGCGAGCCGCCCATGCGCTCCAGCAGCGAGTGGGCCAGACGGGCCCACAGGTGTGCCTCGGAGAACCAATCGCGCTCGCTGCTGAGGCCACCCACCAGGTCCGTGGCCACCTGCACGGCGACCTCGTCGTGGCGGCCGGCGGTGGCGGCGGCCATGGCGTCCGTCCACGCGGTCATGGAGTCGTCGGTGTGGCTCAGCCGTTGGTGCGCCCAGCCGAGGACGTGGAGGGCCTCGGCCTCCAGCGGGCGGTAGCCAAGCGCACGCGCCGAGTCCGAGGCGGCCTTCGCGGCCGGGAGCGCCGGCTGGTAGCGCCCCGAGTCCAGCAGCGCCTGCGCCTTCGCGAGGTCGCCGCGCACAGCGTCCACCTTCGCGCGCAGGGCCGGGTCCTCCGCGAGCGGCACCGGGGCAGCGAGTGCCTCCACGTTGGCGCAGCCGGACACGCTCCGCAGCGCGTCCACCGCCTCCGTGCTGCGCTTCACCAGGTCCGCGTCCGCGCGCGTGAGCTCCGCGGTGAGTGCGTCCACGGCGCGCAGGCGGCGGTCCAGGCACGCCATGCGCAGCGCGAGGTGCGCCTCGGGCTGCGCGCCGCTGACGCGCGTGGCCTCGCACGCCTGCTGGTGCATGGTGCTCCACTGCGTGCCGTACGCATCCAGCGCCTTCGCCACCTGCGTGAAGGCCCCGTCCGCTCCCGGTGCGCCGCTGCCGGTAAAGGCCTTCTCCACGGCGGCCCGCTGCGAGGCGCTCCACACGTGGGCGAACAACTCGGGTGCGCCGACGCACGGCTGCGCCTGTGGCTTCGACACCGTCACCGCGACGCCCGCGGCCAGCGCCACGCCGCCGAGCACCGCCGCCGCGCCGCCCAGCCACTTGCGACGCGCGGCGGATGGGTCCTTGGACAGTGCATCCAGCAGCGCGTCCATGGAGGGGAAGCGCGCCTCGGGCGACACGGAGAGGCCGCGCACCAGGAGGCGGTGCACCCAGCCGGGCACGTTGGGGTGCGCGGGAGGTGCGAGGTCGGGACGCTCGGCGACGATGGCGCCCTCCTTCGCGCGCGCGGTGTCGAGCAGCGTGACGGCCATGCGACGCAGCGTGCCCTCCTCGAAGGGGCGCTTTCCGGCGAGCGCCTCGTACACGGAGACGCAGTAGCTGAACTGGTCCGAGCGCGCGTCCGCGGGCCGACCCGCGTACTGCTCCGGGGCCATGTACGCGGGCGTGCCCACCATGGCACCCGTGGCGGTGAGGGGCGCGTCCTCGCCGGGCGGCAGCGCGTGCGGCACGGGGACGGTGGGCTCCTCGGAGGCGTCGCTCTCGCGGGCGATGCCGAAGTCCGTCACCCAGACGCCGCCCTCGGTCCCGAGGAGGACGTTGTCCGGCTTGAAGTCGCGGTGCACGAGCCCGGCCGCATGCGCGGCGGCGAGCCCGCGGCCCATGGACAGACAGATGGGCAGCACCTGCCGGAAGGGGCGCGGGCCCTTCTTCAGCCACTGGCGCAGGTTGCCGCCGTCCACCTTCGCCATGGCGAGGAAGACGCGTCCGTCATGCGTGCCCACGTCGTGCACGGTGAGCACGTTGGGATGGGAGAGGCGGGCCATGGACTGCGCCTCGCGCATCAGCCGCAGCGCGCGCGTGTCGCGAGACTCGCCGGGGAGCTGGCGCTCGTGGAGCACCTTGATGGCCACGGTGCGGCGGAGCTCGGGGTCGAACGCCTCGAAAACCTCGCCCATGCCGCCACGGCCCAGGCGCGACAGGAGCACGTAGCGGCCCACGCGCGTGTGGTGCAGCGGCGTGCCTCCCTCCGTGTGCGAGCCATCATCGCGGCCGCCCGTGCCGTAACCCGCCGCCGGGGAATGACTGTCCTCCGAGCGGTCCGCGCCGGACTGTCTGCCCGTGCCCTGGCCCACGGCTGGGGGATGACCGTCGTCCGAGCGGCCCGCGCCGGCCTGTCCGCCTGTGTCGGGGTGGCCGGTGCCGTAGCCACCCGCGTCCGCGTGGCCCTGCTCCGTTTCCTGGGTATCCCGTGAGTTCGAGGTCATCGGGGTCATCCTATCCCGAGGTCCCCGAGGGCCAGGAACGTGGGCCCCGGCGGCGACGTTGGCGGTGGACGGTCGGTCCAGCTGAGGGACGCGAGCGCTGCGTCACGCGAACTCCACGCCCCCGGCGGAGCGCTCACGAGGCAGGCCCGACGGGAACTCATTCAAAACGCGGAAAGACGCTGCCTCCTTCGAGCGGATGCCAGGTGGAATGAACGTTCCTTCCGCTACCGCCCGCCTCGGACCGGGCCGCCCCACCCGCGTTCTGACCCAGGCCAAGACGGGCGGATGCCGGATGGAATGAACGTTCCTTCCGCCCCCATCGGCCCCGGCCGAGGGGACGCCACCCGCGCCTGACACAGGCTGGGATGAGCGGCTCACTGGCGGAATGAACGTTCCTTCCGCTACCGCCCGCCTCGGCCGAGGCCGCCCCATCCACGTCCTGCCTCAGTCGGGGACGCGCGGCTCACTGGCGGAATGAACGTTCCTTCCGCCACCGCCGGCCCCGGCCCGAGCGGGCCCCAATCCGCTTCCCGCGTCAGGCCGAGAGGCCCTGCACCTGGCGAATCTCCTCCCAGAGCGCGGCGTAGCTCGGGTTCGCCCGGAGGTGCGCGAGGATGGCGCCAATGGGCGTGCCCACGTTGACCCAGGCCGTCTTGCGCCCCTGGTACTCCACGTCATCCACGTCCACCGAGGCACGGTGGAGGGCGACGACGCGCCACGCGTCATCGAACACCGGTGAGCCCGAGGAGCCCTGCTCGGTATCGGTGAAGTAGCGCAGCTCGGTGGTGCCAACGTGGGTGACGAGGTTGTTGCGGCAGGCAATCATCTTCGGCCGGCCACGCGGGTGCTGGATGATGTTGACGGGGGCGTGCTTCGCCACGGGCTCCGTGTTCAGCGGGAGGAATCGCCGGGCCGCCTGCGGCGCCGCGAGCCGCAGCAGCGCGAAGTCCAGCGCCTTGTCCACGGCCTCCAGCTTCGTCACCTTCGCCTCGTCCACGGGCGCGCTGGTGTGGTCGTAGTCGAACTCGAGCACCGTCCCGCCGGCCTGGAGGTCCAGGTCCGAGCGCGACGCATCCGCCTCTCCCAGCACCCGCGCGTTGACGACGTGGTGGTTGGTGAGCGCGAGGTCGGACGTCACCAGCCACGCGGTGCCCATGAACAGATACGGGTCGCCGTTGGTCAGCGCGCGCTTCGTCCCCGAGTCGAAGCGGGGCACGAGGGCCCGGGCGACGCAGCGGCCCGCGTTCTGTCCTCCGAGGAGGAAGCCGAAGGGCAGCATGTCGTTCTCATGGACGATGCGCTCCTTCCGCTCGGGAAGCTGCTCGCGTGCGATGACGGGGCCGGCGGGGACGTGGCTGGTGATGGCCGCGAGGGTGTTGGTGAAGGTCTTCGCCGAGGGCATCGGGCCGGCGAAGGTCGCGGCGTTGCGCAGCCATGAGACCATGGGCACGCTGCCGTCCGTCAGCTCCGGCGTGGTGTTGAGCCGGTCCAGCGTGAGCTTGAGCTGGGCGATGGGGTGCGGCACGTAGGGAATCGTCCCGACGAAGTACGGATTCATCCCGCTCAGGAGCGCCTGGAGTGACGCCGGGTTCGCCAGGTTGGCCTTGATGGCCTCCTGCATCAGCGCGTCGAGCTGCTCATCGGTGAGGAGCTTGATGGTCGTCATGTCAGGTCCTCCTCAGGACATCAGCTCCAGCAGGAAACCCAGCGGGCCGAAGCTCATGCCCTGGGGTGGCTTGAGGGTGGGAGGTGCTCCCCACTGGAATGCATCCCAGTACGGATGTGCCATCACGTCCTGAGACAGCAGTCGCGCCAGCGGCTCCGCGATGGCAGCGCCGCGCTCCGCCGGTGAAGAAGTAGCCAGGACGCGGGGCGCCCTCGGCGAGGCAGCCACCACCGGTACCGGTTCAGGGACATCCCAGAAGTCACGCACCATGCTCATGGTGCGTCGCCAGGTCTCGAGCTCAGCCATCAGCGGACGTAGTGCATTGAGCGACTCACCAGGCTGCATCAGCACGACCTCGCGCAGCAGGTCCAGCGCGCGCAGGTAGAGCCGAGGCGCCTTGTGCAGGTCATCCGAAGGCAGCCGCAACAGCAGGCTCGCCAGCGTCTTCGCCACACTCAGATGGGGCGGAGCGCCGTGGGCACGCACCCGCCAGAGCTGCACGCCGGCCATCAGGGGCAGGACGCGCGCTGACTCGCAGACCCGCTCCGCCGCGAACCGATCCGCGTCATCCAGGATTCGTTGCGCTTCGGCCAGTTCCCCGCGTGCCGAGACCAGCAGTGCCTTCAGCAGCAACAGCTTCAACACGACCACGGAATCCCCGCCCCAGCCCACACTGTCGAGCCCCTCCTCGACGAACCGCTCCGCCTCGTCTCTCCGTTCAAGCAGGATGAGCACGCGCGCCTCGATGGCATAGAGCACGCTGCCCGGAGTCCGCTCCCGCCGCTCTCGCAGGACCTCGAGCGCCCACTGTGGCTCACCCTTGAGCAACAGGTCCCTGAGCCGGCGGACCACAAACCTCTCCCAGTCCACGAGCTGGGCCTGCTCCCAGACCTTCTTCGGCAGGTCCACGCCCAGGAAGGAGCATGCGTAGGCCTGCACCTCGGCGGGCAGCTCCTCCAGCGAGGAGCGCAGATACGGCTCCACGCCCGGCATCCACCGGGGGTCTATCTCCTCCCGGGACTGGCCACTCGCCATGCGGTGGTACAGCTCCTCGGCGCGGCTCACGACGTCGGACTGTTGCGCGTAGTAGCGGACCGCCGCCTCATGGATGGCGGCGACCTTCGCGGGCTGGTCCACGCGCAGCGGCTCCAGCATCACCCGCCGCACGTCCGGCCGGTGATACAGCGCGCCGTCGGGCCCCAGGGAGACGAGCGATACCTCCCGCTGGAGCTGCTCGAACAGCGCCTGGGCCTGTTCGAACGCAAGCTCGCCGAGCCCGCATGGCTCGGCGAGCACCTCCTGGATGACCTCGGGCGTGAGGCGGCGGACGATGAGCCCCGGGTGCGCGAGCTTGCGCACGGTGGGGTCATGCACGTGCTCCAGCACGCGCCGGTAGAGCTGCCCCTGGACCACGGCCTCGCGCGCGGCGAAGAAGAGGAACCGGCGCGTCTTCAGGTTGCGCAGCCCCTCCGCCTCGGCGCCCTCCCTGCGCGCCACCTCCGCCGCCAGCTTCAGGCTGAGCGGGTTGCCTCCCACCTGGGCGTAGAGCCCACGGCGCAGGTCCTCACCTCCCACGCCGCTCGCCGCGAGCAGCGACAGAGCGGAGGCCTCATCCAGCTCCTTGAGGACCAGCTCCGTGGCCTTCAGCCGGGGCTCCGGCGCACGGCCAGACAGGACGACCCGCAGTTGGGGATAGGTGGCACGAAGAGCCCCGAGCAGGAGCTCCAGGTCCCGCACCAGGTCCCCGCTCCGGTACTGGACCTCCTCGAAGGTGTCGAGCAGCAGGAGGAAGGGCCCGCCCTGCTCCGCCCAGCGGTTCAGCACCTGCGTCATCAGCAGCGTCCCGAACTCCTCCGCCAGGGGCATCCAGAGTTCACGGGCACTCCCCGGGAAGAAGCGTGCATGGCCGGGCCGACGGCCGCCCGCCCTGCGCCGACGCTCCTCCCCCAGCGCATGGCGGCACCGGGCTTCGAAGGCCGCGAGCGGCTCTTGCGAGTCCGGGTACTGCAACGCGAGCTGGCGGCTCGCCTCCAGCAGCAGCGTCGCGGGCTTGTCGAGGCTGACCTGGGGGGTGTCGAAGTCGAGATAGGCGAAGGGGACCGCGCCGCTGTGCTCCAGCATGAACCGGGCGAGCAGCGCCGACTTGCCCATGCCTCCGGGCCCATGGATGAGCAGGGAGGTTCCATCTCCCATGTTCAGGACCCGGCGTGCGTAGGTCGACAACGTCTGCGTCACGGAGGTGTCGAGCACGCCCACGTGGACGCGCAGCTTCTCCAGTTCGTCCTTGCGGCCCCGGAAGGTGGGTCCCGCCAGCTTCCGGAAGGGCGCCAGCAGGCGCGCCCGAGCCAGTTGCTGAGACAGCTCCTTCTCCTTCCTGGCCGCGCGCTTGGGACCCTCGACGACAGCACCGAACCACCGGACCACTTGGAGCGCACGGTTCAGGTAGTCCACTTCCCCGGCGGGGTACGGAGTGTGTGGATGGCTCGCGTGTTCGTCCCCTGTCTCGAAGACGTCCCCGCCCTCCTCGCCAATGGAGTCCTCCTGCCCTGGATGGGCAAGCATGTCCGACGGCATTCCTGGCAGCTCCTCCTCCTCCAGGTAGAAGGTGATGATTCGCTGGAGTGGGTCCGTTTCCCCCTCGTGAGGGCTGCGCCACAGTGCGTTTCTCAAGGCCTCGAGCGTTCCCAGCCGCTCGATGGCCTCTCGCCGCACGGGCTCCTTCAACATCCAGAGATGCGGGCCACCCCTTCCCCCGACGACCTCGCAGTCGTCCATCAACCACCGAAGCGCGCCGCCCTTTTCCGGCTCGCCTCTCAACGACGTGAGCGCGCCGCCCCAACTCTGCTCGCGTCCCATGGGCCGCAGGGTCGCCGGGTCGAAGCTGGCGAGCACGCACGCCGTCTTCCGGTAGCGCCACCGCGCTGGAGCAACCTCCTCCTCGTCCTCTTCCTGGAGCGCCTGGAGCATCGCGCGCCGACGCTCCACTTCTTGTTGCGGCAGCAGGGGCCTAGAGCTCACGCGTCACCTCCAGGACCGCCTTCGCCACGGCGGACTGCCACTGCTCGTCGGCGGGCGTCACCGTGAGCTTCGAGAAGACCTTCGCCACGGCCTTGTCGACATTCTCCGGTGAGGGGTCCGGGTGGACGCGAAGGAAGAACTTCTCCACGTCCGGTTTCTGGATGGGGTCCAGCGTCTCCTCGTCGAAGCCGTAGGGCAGGTCCGCGAGCAACTCCTGGTCGTAGTCGATGAGCACGAGGCGCCCGTCGACGTGGTGGAGGTTCGACGTCAGGGCGTCCGCCAGGAAGTAGATGAATGCGTGCGTCTCCCGGGGCGTGTTCCGGAGCCCATCCAGGAAGAGGCAGAAGGCCGTGGAGCGGCGGCCCAGCTCGTTGATGACCCAGGTGGCCAGCTCATGTGCCCTGCGGTTGTCCGAGCTGTGCTGCGCGGGCATCTGGGCCATGTTGCCGTCCACCACGGACACGATGCCGCGAGCCACCTCGTCCGGCGTGTAGCTCTCCGGCTGTCCTCCCACGGCGGAGAACCACACCGGCGCGAAGCCCGAGCACGCGCCCTTGAGGTGGGTGACGTACAGCTTGGAGTACGACTTGCCGGACTTCGGGCGTCCGTTGACCACGAGCAGCCGCCGCGTGGGGTTGCGCGCGACGAAGTCCTGGAGCACCTGCCGGAAGTTCCACCGGTTGATGAAGGGCTTGCGCATGAGCAGGCACTGCCCATAGGGGTCCGCCTGGGTGATGTCGGCCTTCTTCTTCCGCAGGTCCGTCAGGACGGCCGCCACCTCCGGGTAGAGGCGCAGCTCCGGCCGGTCCAGCAGCTTGAGCAGCAGCGGGTCCGGCCCGCTCAGGCCGTCCTTCTCACAGAACCGGAGCAACTCCTCGATCTGCTCCTTGTTCGTGGGCATGACGGTGAGCCTGTCCCGCACGTCATTGCCCATCCAGGCGCCAATGAGTACGAGCGCCTGGCCACCGGTCTGGCTCTGGATGCGTCGGAAGACGACATCCCGCTGCGTGGGGTCCAGAAGCAACATGCCGTCCGTTCCTCCCTACCTGCCGTCCGCCGCCACCTTCGCGGGCCCCGGCACCAGCTTCTCGAAGAGGGGCTCCAGCTTGCCGTCCTTGTTGTTGCCCAGAACGGTGAGCACCACCGGCTCCTTGCTCACGTCCACCGTGGCCAGCTCCAGCTTCAGCGACACCGCGCCGTCCTGCGCCGCCACGCCGCGCGTCCAGCCCAGCACCTGGTCGCCCTGGCGCACCTGCAACTCCACGGGCTCGTGCGGCTTCAGCGCCGAGCCGAGCGCCTCCAGCGTCAGCTTCCCCTTCTGCGTAAAGGAGAACGTCGTGCTCAGCGAGGGCTCCGGACGCGCGACGGGCACGGGCACGGCGAGCCCGGTCAGCACATGGACGCCGGCATCCTTCTCCGCGGTGCCCTGCCCCCGCGTATAGGTCGCCAGCTCCCACGGCCCGTCCTTCGCCTCCAGCTTCGCCACCTCCAGCGTCAGCTCGCCGGTGCCGTCCGCCTTCACCGCCTGCGAGCCCTCCAGCAACACCGCCTGCGGCGAGCCCTGCCTGTGAAGCCTCGCGCCGAAGACGTCACCCGGCTTCATCGCGGTGGCCCTCAGCACGGCGCTCAGCTTCCCGCTGGCATCCCGCGTGTAGCTCGTCGTTACCTGCGCGTCCGGCGTGCTGGAGAACAGTGCCCCCAGCGCCGGGGCCGCACCGGCGAACGCCAGCGCCGCCGCGAAGCAGGCCGAGGCAACCTTGAGCTGCCCGCTGCGTTCCGTCGCCCGCTCCTCGAGCGCCTTGAGCATGCTGCTCGGGCTGTCCGGATTGAAGGTCTTCAGGGCCGGCGTCTTCATGCGCGCGGCGAACGCCATGCTGAGGCCCAGGAGCGCCAGCGCGACGGTGAAGAAGACCTGCGAGCCCGCCTTCACCGTGTCGTGCACGGTGTACGCGTAGAAGCCCACCAGCGTGGTGAAGAAGGCAGTCCCGCCGAAGAGCCACGTGCCGAACGCCTCCAGGCGCTCAGCGGACTTCTGGGGCTCGAACAGGGCCCGCAGCTTGTCGAGCGCCACGGCCTCGGTGTCGAGGATGGGCCGGCCCTTCACCTCCGCTTCCGTCCGCCGGAGGTCGAACATCTGCCGCGTCTTGCAGTGCGGGCAGATGAGCTCGACATCGGAGTAGCGCGGCTTCGCGGGAGCCGGGGTACGCGCCTCCGGGTCGAAGACCTCGAGAACGGAGACAGCCGTCTTGCCTGCCGCCACGGTGACCAGCTCGGTCAGGTCCGGGTTTGGACAGGTGCTCGTTGCACACAGCCACTTCGTCGTCATGCCAGGCCCCCCGGGTCGACGCGCGCGACAGCATATCCGCGCGCGCCATCCGAGCGCACTCGGAGGGGCCCTGCCAGAGAGTCACACGCGCCCCAGGACGCTCACGCCCGCGCGAGCTGCTCCCGCACCAGCGCGCGCAGCACGTCCGCGGCCAGCGGCTTGAGCAGGCACCGCCCCGGCGGCAGGCTCTCCAGGAACGCGCGGGCCTCCGGAGTGAAGGCCCCTCCGGTGATGAACACGACGCGCTCGCGCTGGTCCGGCGCCACCTCGGAGAGCTGGTGGAAGAACGCCTCGCCGCTCATCTCCGGCATCATCACGTCACACAGCATCAGGTCGAACCGCTCGCCTTGCGACAGGCGCTCCAGCGCCTCGCGGGCGCTCGACGTGCTCTCCGCCGCGAACTCGTTCGCCAGGAGCCGCGCCACGCCGCGCGCCACCAGCGGCTCGTCGTCCACCACCAGCAGCCGCGCCTTCTTCGACACCACCGCGCGCTGCTCCAGCACCCGGGCCACCTGCACCTCCACCCCGGCGTCCGCGGGCGCGGGCGGCAGCACCACGCGGAAGCGCGTGCCCTTCCCCAACTGGCTCTCCACCTGGATGTCGCCCCCGAGCACGCTGACGATGCCGTGGCAGATGGACAGCCCCAGCCCCGTGCCCACGCCCACCGGCTTGGTGGTGAAGAACGGGTCGAAGATGCGCTCCAGGTGCTCCGGGGCGATGCCTCCCCCCGTGTCCGCCACCTCCACCACCGCGCGCCCCAGCGCGTCCGTGAAGGTGGTGAGGACAATCTCGTTGCGCTCCGCCTGTCCGTCCGGCATCGCCTGCGCGGCGTTGACCAGCAGGTTGAGGAACACCTGCCCCAGCCGCGCCTCGTTGGCCACCACCAGCGGCACGACTCCCAGCTCGCGGCGCACGCGCGCCCGGTGGCGCACCTCGTTGGCGCAGATGGACAGCGCGCTCTCCAGCACCGGCCGCACGTCCAGCGGGCGCGTGGACTCCTCGTCACCGCGGCTGAAGGTCTTCAAGTCACGCACGATGTGGCGCACCCGGCCCGCGCCCTCGCTCGCGTCGCGCAGCGCCTCCGCCAGCCCCTGCAGCGTGGACACCGGCACGTGCGCCGTCTCGCCCTGCGAGCCCTCCAGCAGCGGCTCCAGGCGCTCCAGCACGAACTGCTGGTTGCCGATGACGTAGGACAACGGGTTGTTGATTTCGTGCGCCACGCCAGCCGCCAGCGTGCCCACGCCGGACATCCGGTCCGACAGCCGCAGGCGCTCCTCCATGCGCCGGGCCTCCGTCACGTCGCGCGCCACGGAGACCACCGCTGGGTGCCCCCCGAAGCGCAGCATCACCCCGCACACCTGCGCGAGCGCCACCGTGCCGTCCCGGCGCATCACCCGCGCCAGCCGCTCCGGGAGCACCGCGCCCTGGCGCACCGCCTGCATCCGCTCGCGCCACTGGGGATGCTCCTCCTCGGGCAGGTGGTCGAAGACGGAGTGCCCGACCGAGTCCTCCAGGCGCTCGTAGCCCATCAACTCCAGCGACGCCCGGTTGGCGTATACCGCGCGGTCCTCCTGGTACACGGTGAGCGCGATGGGCAGCCGGTCGATGAGCAGCCGCAGGCTGCGCTCTCCCTCGGCGGACGTGTCCAGCGCCGTCTTCAATTCCGAGTTGGCGGTGGCCAGCTCCTTCGTGCGCTCCTCCACGCGCGTGCTCAACTCCGCCGCCCGCGCGCGCAGCCGGCCCACGCGCCAGCGGTAGGTGCCCAGCGCTCCGCCCACCAGCGCCAGCCCCACCGTGAAGAGGAAGCCCGTGGCCTCGAAGAAGCGCGCGGGCCGGTGCAAGAGCACGCCCGTCTCCACCGGGCCCCAGCGCCGGTCCGCGGCCTCCGCCTGGACTCGGAAGCGGTACTCCCCCGGCGGCAGGTTCGTGTAGTACGCCACGCGCCGGTCTCCGGCCTCCACCCAGCCCGAGTCGAAGCCCTCCAGCCAGTAGCGGTAGCGCACCTTCTCCGGCGCCACGAAGGTGAGCGCCGCCCAGTGCAGCTCCACGTCCAGCACCCCGGGCGGCAGTCCCTTCTCCGGGTCCACCACCTGCCCGCGCGACAGCACCTGGGTGATGTGCAGCGGTGGGGGAATGCGGGGCCGGGGCTCGGCGGAGGCGGGGACGCGCACCGCGCCCATCACCGTGGGGAACCACAGCTCCCCCGTGCGCGTGCGCAGGCTGGCGGCATTCGAGTAGCTGTTGCACTCGATGCTGCGCATGCCCTCCGAGCGCCCATACGCCACCGTATGGACGCGTTCGGCGCGGCCGGCGAAGAAGTCCGCCAGCTCGCTCTTGGGCACGCGGTAGAGGCCGCGGTTGCTGCCCATCCACAGGTGGCCGCGGTGGTCATCCACCACGGACAGCAGGTTGTTGACGAGCAGCCCGTCCCGCCCGCGCGCCACCTTCACGCCCTCGGCATTCACGCGCGCCAGTCCATCGTCGGTGGCCACCCACAGCGTCGACGGGTCGTCCGCGTCCAGCACCAGCCCGCTCACGTCCCGCCCCGCCAGCACCTGCTCCGGGCCCGCCTTGCGCACCACGCCCCTGGCGTCCAGGAAGTCCAGCCCCGAGGCCGAGCCCAGCCACAGCCCGCCCCCGGGCGCCTCGCGGATGTTGGTGACGGTGTCCTTGGACAGCCCGTCCTGCGTGGTGAAGACGTGCCACTGGCCGTCGAAGAGCCGGGCCAGCCCGCCTCGCGTGCCGAACCAGAGGGCGCCTTCGCGGTCCTCGAAGAGGGAGTAGACGATGTTGCTCGGCAGCCCGTCCTTCGTGGTGAGCAGCTCGAAGTGGCCGTCGCGGAAGCGGCTGGCGCCCACGCTGGTGGCGAGCCACAGCGTGCCCTGGCGGTCCTGGAGGATGTCGAGGATGCGGCCCTGGGGGAGCCCCTCCGCCGCGCCATAGCGGGTGAGCTGCCCGTCCTTCCACCGGTGGAGCACGCCTCCGGACGTGCCAATCCACACCGCGCCCTCGCGGTCCTCGTACACGCTCCAGACGAAGTCGTCGGCGAGCCCCTCGGGCGTGCCCACCACGTCCAGCTCGGGGCGGCGCAGCTGGTGGAGGCTGGCGGAGAAGGTGCCCACCCACAGGCTGCCCTCGCTGTCCTCGAGGAAGGACACCACGCCCGCGTTGGGCGTCACGGCCTGGGTCGGCGTGTACTTGCCGCGCTTGAGGCGCCCGAAGCCCGCCGTCTCGGTGCCCACCCACAGGCCGCCGTGGCGCGACACGCGCAGGGCCATGATGCGGGCGGGGACCTCGGACGGGCCGGGCTCGAAGCCTCCCTCCGAGGTGTGGCGCCACAGGCCGTTGGTATGCGTGCCCACCCACAGCGTGCCGTCGGCGTCCACGGTGAGCGCCGTCACGTGGTCCAGCGGGCCGGGCGGACTCACACGCTCGGCGGAGTTCTCACGCACGTGCCACAGGCCGGCCGTGCGGGTGCCCACCCACATCCCCATCTTCGAGGGCGCCAGCGAGCTGACATCCAGGGTGCCGAGCGCCGGCACGAAGGTGAGCGGGCGGCCCGCGCTCAGGCGCGCGAGGCCATGGTCCGTGCCCACCCACAGGGTGCCGTCCGGGGTGCGCTCCAGGGCGGAGACGCGATCTCCCCCCTGGCCGGGGCGGGTGGGCATATGGGTGATTTGCCCCTTGAAGAGGCGCACCAGCCCGCAGCCGGCGGTGCCCGCCCACAGCGTGCCGTCCGGCACGGTGGCCAGGGCCATGACCTCCTCGCACGGCATGCCGGCGGCCTGGTCCAGCACCTTCCAGGTGCGTCCGTCGAAGCGGGCGAGGCCCTCCTGGGTGCCGACGAAGAGGTGCCCGTCGGGCGCCTGGGCCAGCGCCAGGGCGGAGCTCTGCGGCAGCCCGTCGTCCAGGCCCCACACGCGGTGCAGCGCCCCGACGAGCGGCACATCGGGTTCCTGGGCGCGGGCCGGCCCCGCCAGGAGCACCGTGAGCACGGCGAGCGCCATGAGGTGACGCGTCGTCACCGTGGACCTGTGTTGCGCGGACAAGAAGAAGCCCCCAACGGAAAGGCGGCGGGGAGCCTACATCAATCCGGGGTGGCCGGCCGCCCCCCACCTTTCATCGCGCTGAACCTGGCGACTCCTGCTCCACCCGTCGTACGCGGAGTGTTAAGAAGGGCCCCCCGCAAGGAGCGTCATGCCCGTCCTCGCCATCGGAAACATCGAGAAGGTCCGTGCGCTCGCGGCCAATGCCCGCCTGCTGCTGGTGGGTGGGGCGCGCGCCTCCGCCGCCAGCCGCGTCACCGCGTACGAGCCGGGCTCCAACAAGGTGCTGTGGAGCACCGAGCTGCCCTCCGCCGTGCTCGCCCTCGTCCTCTCCGGAGAGCGCTGGGCCGCCGCCGGTGCCGACGGCACCCTGCACTTCGGCACCCTCTCCGACGGCAAGACGCCCTTCCAGCTCAACGGCGTCCACCCCGGCGGCGCCACCGCGCTCGCATCCAGCGCGGACGGGAAGAAGCTCTTCAGCGCCGGCATGGACGGCACCGTGCGCGCCTGGGACTGGGAGTCCACGCGCAAGCTGAGCGAGTGGAAGGCGTCGCCCCAGCCCCTGCGCGCGGTCGCGGTGGACCCGTCCGGCACGTACGTGGCCTGCGGCGGTGATGACGGCGTGGTGCGCTCCTTCACCGTGGCCACCGGCGCCCGGCGCGACATGCCCGGCCACGAGGGCGCCGTGCGCGCGCTCACCTTCACCCCGCGCGACGGACGTCTCGTCTCCGGCGGCGACGATGGGAAGCTGCGCATCTGGTACCTCGTCGGCGCGGTGGAGTTCGAGGTGCGCGGCGACAAGGACTCCGGCCATGCCGGCTCCGTGCTCGCCCTGCTCTTCCCGCCCACGCCCGCCGCCGAGCCCGGCGGTGAGGAGCCCGCCGACCGCATCTGGTCCGCCGGCAGCGACGGCAAGGTGAAGGCATGGCGCCTGGACGAGCGCCGCAAGCCGCGCACGCTGGAGGTGGGCAACAAGGCGGTGAACGCCCTCACCTTCGTCCCGGCGCAGGGACGACAGGCGAAGTCGACGCTGGGCTCCGTCTTCGCGGCCGGCGAGGACCGCCGCACGCACCGCTACGGCGTGGCGGTGGACGGCAAGCCCACCGACGACCATGACTCCTACCAGCACGGCTTCGACCTGCTGACGGAGTCCCTCAAGGCCGGCCGCCCCAAGCGCGAGGCCTCGGTGCGCGAGGCCGCCGCGCTGGACGAGGCCGAGGCGCTCGACTTCGTCCTTCAGGTGCTCGGCTCGGACAAGGAAGCCGAGGTACGCAAGCTGGCCGCGCAGGAGCTGGCCGCGAAGGGCCGCACCGCCGCGCGCCCGAAGCTGCGCGAGCGCCTCAACGACGACCACCCGATGGTGCGCAAGGCCGCCCTGGCCGCGCTCCAGACGCTGGAGACCGAGTCGCCCCTGGCCGCCCCGCGCGCCGCGCTGGACTCGCGCTATGCGGACATCCGCGTCTCCGGCCTGGAGACGCTGGCGCTCCTGGGCGGCACGTCCCCGCTGGTGCCCGGCCTCATCGCCGGGAAGCTCGCGGACCCCGAGGCCTCCGTCGGGCTGGCCGCGCTGGACGCCCTCTCCGAAGTCACGCCGGGCGGCGCCACCGAGCCCCTGCGCACCGCCTTCGAGCGGGGCCCCGCGCACCTCAAGGTGGAGGTGCTCATCCGCGCCGCCGGGGCCGGCCTGCTGGGCCACGCGCAGCTCCAACCGCTGGCCGCTCGCGCGCTGGACGATGCGGACTCGGACGTGCGCCGCGTGGCCTTCACGGTGCGCGTGCTGGAGCGCCGCGCCCTGGCCCACGCGTTGGAGTCGCGCGACGAGGACTTCGCCCGCGCCACCCGCGACGTGGCCCGCCGCCTGGCCCAGCGTGCGCGCCGTGCCCAGGGGGTCGCCGCCAACGCGCCGCTCACCGACGCCGAGGTGCAGGCCGCCCGCGACGCGCTGCCCGCCCAGGGCACCGTCGGTGGCGCGCTCGTCGAGTCCGATTTGGAGCCGCTGCTCGCCGCCATGGCCTGCCGCACGGCGGATACGGCGGTGCGGGGCGCGCGCGGTCTGGCGCAGCTCGGCGATGGCCGGGCGCTGGGCGCGCTGCTCCAGCTCTCTCGCGAACCGGAGTCCGCCATCCGCCGGCAGGCCGCCACCTCGCTCCAGGCGCTGCAGGACGCGCGGGCCCGCGAGCGGCTGGTATGGATGCTGGACGACGCGGACGCGGACGTGCGTGCCGCCGCGCTGGACGCGGTGGTGGCGCTGGACGTCGAGGCGCCCCTGTCCGCCGCCGAAGCCGCGCTGCGCTCCGGTCACGAGGACGTGCGCGTGCGCGGACTCGACAGGCTGGTGAAGCTGGGCACGGCGACGCAGGGCGCGGAGCCGCTGCTCGGAGACGCGCTGGAGGACGAGTCCGCCAAGGTGCGCGGCGAGGCCTTCCGCACGCTGTGGGCGTGGAACGAGAAGGTGCCCGAGAAGGCGCTGGACCGTGCGCTCTCCGGCCGCTTCCCGGACCTGCGCAACCGCGCGGTGGAGGTACTCTCCCAGCGCGGCACCGAGGGCTGGGCGCTGGAGCGCCTGCGCAAGTCGGTGGAGGACCGCGACGCGGGAGTGGCCACCGCCGCGTACGAAGCGTGGGTGAAGCTGGCCGGCAAGGAGAAGCCGGAGCCGCACCTCGCGGCACTCGCGTCCACGCACGCCGCCCTGCGGATTGCCGGCGCGAAGGGCTCCGTCCACGCCCCCGTGGAGACGCTGCGCTCGCCGCTGCTGAAGCTCGTGCAGGACGAGAATGTCGACGTCGCCGTCGCCGCGCTGGAGGCACTCGACAAGCTGGTGCCGAGCGAGAATGGCCCGCTGCTGGCGGGCATCGCGTCGGCCTCGCTCTACGTGCGCGTGCGCGCCGCGGAGCTGCTGGCCCCGCGCGGCGCCGAGGACATCATCGAGCCGATGCGGGTCCTGATTACCGACAAGGACCTGGAGCGCCTCTACCCGCCCGCGTTCCTCAACCCGCTGCGCTTCCGCGCCTCGCGCGCGCTGGCCTCGCTGGGCTCGCGGCGCCTGCTCAACTTCTTCGCCACCGTGCTGGTGCCGCACGAGCTGAGCGACATCCAGGAGCAGGGCGCCCGTGGCCTCGCCACCGCCAGCCGCCGGGGCGACGAGGGCTACCTGCTGGACGCGCTGGGCCACGCCAACGTGGCGGTGCGCTCGTGGGCGGCGGACGGCCTGTCCCGCCTGGGCGACGCGCGCGCCCTGCCGGTGCTCACGGGCAACCTGCGCAATGACCACCTGCCGATTCGCCTCGGCGCCATCCTCTCCTTCGCGGCCCTGGGCCCCGACGGTGACGGCGGTCTGCTGCACGGCCTGGAGGACCGCGCCCGCGAGGTGCAGGAGATGGTGTTCGCCATCGTCCTCGCGCGCGACCTACGCGCCAACCGCCGGGGCGAGCCGCCCGACCTGCTCACCAGCGCCCTCTCCAGCGGCAGGCCGGAGGTGCGCTACGCCGCGGCCCGCGCGCTGGAGCTGCGCACGGAAGCCGACGCGTCGCGCGGACACCTGGTGGAGGCCCTGCTGCCGCCGCGCCCGGAGAAGGCCGGCGACATGAAGGAGTGGCCCGCCGAGGAGGACCGCGCCAAGCGCATGGTCGGACTCGCCGAGGCCCTCTCCAGCGACCAGCCCGAGCAGCGCTACGCGGCGGCCCAGGTGCTGCTGCTGCGCAACAAGCCGCTCGACTACTTCCGCGAAGCCCAGAAGGTGGCCCGCCCGCGCACGCTGGAGGCCCCGTGGAAGCCGGAGACGGCTCCCACCACTTCGCCCGTGTCGGCCACGCCCGCGAAGAGCTGGCTGCGGCGCCTCTTCTCGGCGGTGAAGCCGGGAGTGCCGGGCGCCTCGCCCGAGGCGGCCACCAGCGCGGAGCGGCAGCACCTGCGCCGGCTCGCCTTCGGCGCCTACGTGGGCCTGCTGCGGCAGGTGTCCGCGGGTGATGACGAAGGCCACCGCGTGCGCCGCGACGCCGTGGACCGCGTGGTGAAGCTGACGCAGGAGGGCTACGCCGGCACGCCCGCCGCCGTGGCCGCCCTGCTGCGCGCCCTGGAAGACCCGCACCAGCTCGTCCGCAAGGCGGCGCTGGCGGGCCTCAAGGAGCTGTACCCCGCCGGTAGCGACGAGCCGCTGTCGCTCGCCCTGGCCTCGCTGGCCCCGGACGTGGCCCGCGCCGCGCTGGATGAGCTGACGGAGCGCGGAGACGTCGCGAAGCCGCGCATCGCCGCCGCGCTCAACTCGCCACTGGCGGACGTGCGCCGCTACGCCTTCGAGCTGCTGGAGAAGCTCAGCCCGCCCGGCAGCCTGGAGCCGCTGCTGGCCGCGCTGGGCAGCGAGCACGCAGACCTGCGCGTGGGCGTCATCGAGCGGCTGGCCGGCGCCAACGACTCGCGCGTCACCGAGGCGCTGGGCCGGGCCATGGCCAGCGAGCACGAGGATTTGCGCCTGCGCGCCTCGGAGCTGCTGGCGTGGCGCGGGGATGACCGCGCAGTGGAGGTGCTCGCCGCCTTCCTGCGCTCGGAGAACGCGGCCGCCGCGAAGCGCGCGGTGGAGGCCCTGGGCCGGCTGGCCACGCCCGCCGCCGTGGGTGCCCTGGCCGCTCGGCTTCAGGCCGCTCCGGATGCCAACGAGCGGCAGCGGCTGGTGGCGGCGCTCGGCAACACGCACCGCGCGGAGGCCCTGGACGTGCTGGCCCGCCGCTGCCTGGAGGACGAGTCCGCCGCCGTGCGCTCCAGTTGCATCACCGCGGCGATGCAGGTGGCCGGCATCGACGTGAAGAAGCGCGACGCGGCCCTGGCCGTGCGCTTCCTGCGCCAGGCGGTGAAGAGCCAGGACGCGGCGGTGCGGCAGGCCGCCGTGAAGGAACTGGAGCACGGCGCCGAGGCCGGCCAGTCCGAAGTGCTGGTGGGCCTCTTCGCCGACCGCGATGTCACCGTGCGCGCGGAAGCCGTGGCCCGCTACGCGAAGCGCGTCATCGAGCACGGCGCCAGCGTGGAGCCCCTCGAGGAGGTGCTGCGTGGTGGCGCCCGCGAGCTGATGCTGCCCGCCGCCGAGGGCGTGGCACACCAGGGCCGCGCCAGCGCGCTGCGGCCCCTGCTCCTGTACGCCCGCGCCGGTGAGGACGGGCAGCGCGAGCGCGCCCTGCTGGCCCTGGGCACGCTGGGCGACGCGCGCGCCCTCTCCGAGCTGGAGACGGTGGCCGCGGGTGGCACGCCGGAGGCTCCGACCGAGCCCTCCATGATGGCCGCCGCGATTGAGGGCCTGGGCCGCCTCGCCGCGAAGCTGCCCGACGGAGAGGACCGCCGCCGCGTCGAGGAGAAGGTGGAGACCGCCGCCGTCGAGGGCACCTCCCTGGACCTGCAGCAGGCCGGCATCCGGGGTCTGCGCGCCATCGGCGGTGAGCGGGCTCGCGTGAAGCTGGAGGCGCTGCTCGGCGACTCGGAAACGGACCTGGACGTACGGACCACGGCGGCGCAGGAGCTGGCGAAGCTGAAGGACCCGGAGGCGGAGACCGCCCTCGCCCTCGCGCTGGACGACGACGAGGAGGACGTGCGCAAGGAGGCGCGCAAGGCGCTCGACGTGCTCTTCCCCACCGAGCGCACGCGGGTGGAGTTCCACGCCGTGGCCAGCCGCTACCCGGACGTCTCCGAGCCGGCGGCCGCGTACCTCTCCGACGAGGGCGACCCGGCGCTGCTGGTGCCCCGGCTGGCCACGCTCTCCAACGCGGACCTGCGCCTGAGGCTGCGGCGGGGACTCGCGCGGCGCGGCGCCCTGCCCGTGCCCGAGACGGTGGCGCTGCTCGGCCACGACAAGCCGGAGGCCCGCGAGGAAGCGGCGTCCCTGGTGGGCACGTGGACGGGTGAGGCGCGCGAGTCGGGCAAGGTGGACGTGGCCGCGGTGTCCCGCGCGCTGGTGACGGCCGAGCGCCGCTCCGCCACCGAGTGGGCCGCCGCTCCCGCCCCCAAGCGCAACCCGCTGGCCACCGCGTGGGCGCGGCTGCTGTGGGCCGGCTCCCGCCTGGGTGCCTCCGCCCTCTTCGACTCCGCGCGCACCATCCTCCAGGGTGGCGAGGCCGGAGCCCCCGCCAGCGTCCGTCAGGAGGCCGCGCGCGTCCTGGGCCGGCTGGGCACGGCGGGCGGCACGCTCCAGTCCGCCGCCGTCCTCTCCGACAAGGAGCGCACCGCCGCGGCGGAGGTCCTCCGCGCGGCGCTGAGCGACCCGGACGCCCGGGTGCGCGCGGCGGCGGCGGATGCGCTGGCGAAGCTCGCCCCCGAGCGCGCCACGCCGTGGGCGCTGGAGGTGAAGCCCTTCGACCCGGTGGCCCTGGGCCCCACGGGTGTGAAGCCGACGCAGGATACGCTCACCACCTCCGAGGGCCGCCGCCTCACCGTGCCCGCGATGCTGGGCGCGAAGGCCGTGGAGCCGCTGCTGGCCCTGGCCCGGAGCGCGAAGGCCGACGTGAAGCAGGACGCCTGGGCCGCGCTGAGCCGGGCGGGCGGTGACGACGCGGCGAAGCTGCTGCACGATGCCGCCTTCGACAACTCGCAACCCGTGGAAGTGCGCAAGGCCGCCTGGCGCGCCCACAAACGTGCACGTCGCGCCGCCGAGCGCGCCCGGAAGGAAGGGACTCCGTCGTGACGACCGCCACCCGTCATCCCGTCGAGCTGCGCTACGCCACCGCCAGCGACGTGGAGGCCGCGCCGGACGCCTCGCGCGTGCTGCTCTCCCTGGAGGGCTCGCGCGGCACCGTGGGCGTGCGCGGCCGCGTGAAGGACTCCGCCCTCTTCCGCGACGCGCTCGCCGCCACCTTCGGCATCCTCTCCAGCGACTTGCGCTACCGGGGCAAGGACCGCACCGCGTACCTCGCGTACCTCATGAAGCAGGGGAAGCGGGCCAGCGCGCAAATCTGGGAGGCGCAGAAGGCCTTCCTCGACAACGCGCTGGAGGGCGAGGAGAAGAAGGACGCGGTGCTGGACCCCGTCCTCACGGTGGACCCGGACAGCGTGTCCCTGGAGGTGTTCTCCCGCGACGAGAGCGCCTACGCGCGCCTGTCCTTCGACAACGCCCTCTTCGACGGCCGCGAGGCCGCGCACGGCTCCACCTTCCTGGACGTGCCGCCGGAATTGCCCGCGCGCCTGGACCGGCTGCGCACCTACGTGCCCGTGTCGCTGGAGGCCCACGTCGCCCTGCCCGCGCGCCCCTCGCAGCCGGCCCGTGAGCCGCGCAACGTGGAGGTGCCGCACGCGTGGCTGCGCGGCTTCCTCCAGGTGCAGTCCGCCGCCACGCTGCCCGCGAGCACGTGCAAGCTGGCGCCCGTGGACCTCTACAACCTCCTATTCGCGCTGCGCACCCGCAAGGCGAAGAAGGCCCCGCGCGCGCTGCGCTTCGAGCTCGTCCCCGGCGCCCCGCCCCGGCTGGTGCTGGAGCCGTGGGAGCTGGTGCTGGAGGCCCACGGCGGCACGTACACGGGCAGCGCTCCCGCGGTGGTGCGCACCTTCGGCCGCCAGCGCCTCGCCGCGCTCGCGCGCCTGTTGCCCCATGCGCACTCGGTGCGGGTGCAGCTGCTGGGGCCCGGCCTGCCGGTGTTCTGGGTCATCGACATGGGCGCGGCCACGCTGACGCTGGGCCTCACGGGCTGGACGGAGAGCGGCTGGTCCTCGGCCGCCGCCTTCGACGCCCTCATGCCCCGCGCGGTGCCGGACGGGCTCGCGGAGAAGCTGCGCAACCGGCTGCGCGCGGAAGGCCCGCTGTCCTTCGAGACGCTCGTCGCCAACGCCGGTGCGCCCAAGGAATCCGTGCGCGCCGCGCTCCAACTGGAGTGCCTGCGAGGCCGCGTCCTCTTCGACGTGGCCCGGGGCGAGTACCGCCCGCGCGAGCTGATGCCCACCCCGGTGGACGAGGCCGTCATCCGCTACGGCAGCGAGCTCGAGGCGCGCGCCCACCGCCTGCTGGAAGGCGCGGGCGAGGTGAAGCTCACCAAGGTCCACGAGGTCGTGGGCGAAGGCACCCGCATCCACGGCGAGGTGGTGGACCGCGAGGCCGTGCGCAGCTTCTTCCCCAGCTTCATGCTGGACGTGGAAGGCCGCCTGCGCGAAGCCAACTGCGGCTGCCCGCACCACCGCCGCTCCGGCGTGCGCGAGGGCCCCTGCGAGCACCTGCTCGCGCTGCGCCTGGCGTACTCGCGCCGCCGCGCGGAGGAGGAAGCGCTGCGCCAGACGCCGGAGGGCCGCAAGCTCATCCGCGCGGAGACGCGCTCCTACGTGCGCCGCGACGCGGAAAGTGGCCTCGAAACCGTGTACCGCGTGTCGCTGGACGGGCAGGTGGTGGCGGTGGAGTGGGGCCCGCGCACCGGCGAGTCGCGTCATCAGCGGCTCTGGTTCGACTCGGATGCGGAGGCGCGCGGGGCCTATTTCTCGCGCCTGGAGAAGTTGGCGGCTGAAGGCTACATCGACGCAGCCTCGGCCTTGGTGTAAACCCCCTATTCACGGCCCGGCTGCCTTAGAGGCGGCCGGCAGGACTGGAGCGACGGAACGACGACGAGATGCGCTTCACGCGCGAGCAGCCGAGAGAGGTCTGGAGTGCATCAGCCTGAGCGCCTCGAGCGCGGGAGCGGTGTTGCGCCGCTCCGGTTGGAATGCAGGACACTCTCCGCAAGGTAGCCTGTTCTTGGCTCTCTCCCTCCTAGGCACTACGGCCCGGGCGGGTAGCTGAGCCAACGACGCGAACGCCGTTTACCCGCCCGGGCCGTAGTGCCTAGGAGGGGAGAGCCGGTGAGGCTACCGTGCCCCAGGTAAGATGGTGGTGCTTTCCCGGCCTCCCTCGACTGCTCGCGCCACGTCCCGTCCGATGCCGCCGCGCCCGCCCAAGGTGCTGACATGACCGCCAGGCTGGAGTCGTTCGTCCCCGCAGCTTCGCCGCAGGCCGTCCCCACCCCCGCGCCGTCGGCCCCCGCCGCCAACGCCGTCTCCCAGCGAGAGGTCCGCCGCGCCGCCCACGAGGCGCTCCTCCTTCGCGCCAAGGCGATTGAAGAGTCCGGCGGCGCCGACTCCTGGGTGCAGGGCCAGCTCGTCTCCAAGGGCCTCGCCGTCGGCGACCTCGACTTCTCCAAGGCGTCGGAGAAGGAGAAGACGGCCTGGAAGGAGAAGAAGAAGGCCGAGGCCACCGAGCGCCGCGCCCTGGAACGCCAGGCCCATGAGGCGTGGAAGGCCACCCATATCGGCCACCTGGGCGCGGGCGTGCACTGGGAAGAGGACGCCGGGGCCGACAAGTTCGACGTCGCGGACCGCGAGGAGCGCGCGAAGGCGAACGGCCTGCCGGAGCTGGGCTCGGCGGAAGCGCTGGCGAAGGCGCTGGGGCTGAGCGTGTCCAAGCTGCGCTGGTTCGCGTTCCACCGCGAGGTGGACACGGCCACGCACTACATCAGCTGGAAGATTCCGAAGCGCGACGGCGGCTCGCGCACGATTACGTCACCCAAGCCGGAGCTGAAGGAAGCGCAGCGCTGGGTGCTGTCGAATGTGGTGGAGCGGCTGCCGGTGCACGGCGCGGCGCACGGCTTCATCGCGGGGCGCTCCATCCTCACCAACGCGCTGGCCCACGCAAGCGCGGACGTGGTGGTGAAGGTGGACCTGAAGGACTTCTTCCCCTCCGTGACGTGGCGGCGGGTGAAGGGCCTGCTGCGCAAGGGCGGCCTGCCGGAGAACACCTCCACGCTGCTCGCGCTGATGGCCACCGAGGCGCCGCGTGAGGCGGTGCAGTTCCGCGGCAAGCTGCTGCACGTGGCGAAGGGCCCGCGCGCGCTGCCGCAGGGCGCGCCCACGTCGCCGGGCATCACGAATGCGCTGTGCCTGCGCCTGGACAAGCGCCTCTCCGCGCTCGCGAAGCGGCTGGGCTTCACGTACACGCGCTACGCGGACGACCTGACCTTCTCCTGGACGAAGGCGAAGCAGCCCAAGGCGAAGCGCTCCCAGCGTCCGCCGGTGGCGGTGCTGCTGTCGCGCGTGCAGACCGTGGTGGAGGGCGAGGGCTTCCGCCTGCACCCGGACAAGACGCGCGTGGCGCGCAAGGGCACGCGGCAGCGGGTGACGGGGCTGGTGGTGAATGAGGCGAAGGCAGGCCAGCCCGCGGCGCGAGTCCCGCGCGACGTGGTGCGCCGGCTGCGCGCCGCCATCCACAACCGCGAGAAGGGCAAGCCGGCCCGCGAGGGTGAGTCGCTGGACCAGCTCAAGGGCATGGCCGCCTTCATCCACATGGCGGACCCGGCCAAGGGCCGCGCCTTCCTGGAGCAACTGTCGAAGCTGGAGGCGAAGGAACCGGCCCCGGCGGCGTGAGCGTGACAACACGTTCGTTGTCGGGAGCACGGCCATCCCTGCCACTCGTACCCAGGAATGTGCTCCTGGCGGCTTTCCTGTCCTGCATGGGATGTGCTTCCGCCGCTGACAGACGGAGACCCCACCTTGAAGGCGAACTTCATGCCGGTGCGCCGGGTGAGGTGTCGTGCAGCCCGAGAGACAGCACGGTGTCCTGCTGTCTGAAGCAGCATCCCGGGCAATGGCAGCGGTGCGGAGCCACTGCACCTGACACGGGGCCGAAGCCCCGAAAACCAGGCCCCTATCTTCCTCCGCCCAGCACCGGAACGCAGAGTGGGCCCGAGGAAGAAACCAAGGACCGCTGCGCTCAGTATTACGAGAAGTGCATCCAGGCCGGGGGCGGCTACCTTCCTGGCTACCACCCGAGCTCGACCCGCTGTCAGGAGTGCCTGGACTTCTGCAACGCGGAGGGTTTCTGGCCGCAGGCCCTCTACCAGAAGGGAGAGCGAAGGACATGTCCTGGCCTTTGAAGGCAGGCCCGGCGGACCCCTCGTTCCACCATGAGCCGTGGCGGGAGATGACGCTGGAGCGGGAAGCCAACAGCGCTCTCGCGGAGCACCGGTGGAGCCGCTTCCGCCAGGGGCTCAAGCGCCTTGAAAGGAAATACGCGAGGCGCATCCCCACAGTCCCGCTCCGGCGCGCCCTGGCCGAGGATGCCTTCCACTGCGCGACCCACTCGCAGCAGAGCCCTCGAGTCGTACGTGCGGCCTTGAGAGAGCTGCTGACCCACCCTCTCGGAGTGGAGCGCTACGGCTTTGCCGCGGCCGAATATTGGAAATGGGCGGCCCGGGTTTCGCCGTCGGACCTTCCCACCGCTGAGCACATGGTGGAGCAGGCACGACACGCCATGACGTCCCTGGACCCACTCGCCCGTGAGAACCTCGAACGCATGCTGCGCGCCTGCGAAGATGAAGTGCGCGAGGCCCTGACGCTCAAGGCCGGGGCTGCTCCGGAGCCGCCTTCCCGCTCGAGGAAGGAACGCCAGCGCTAACGGCCCCCTCCGGCAGCAGCGCCGCATCCAGGAAGGCCCGCAGCCGGCGCGGGTACTCCACGGGCTCCGTCGCGGCGAAGTTCCCGTGTCCCGCGCCCTGAATCCGCCACGTCTGCGCGTACTCGCGGACCTTCGCGAACAGCTCATCCGCGAGCGGCTGTCCGGACTCCTCCGTCCCCATGACGATGAGGAGCGGCCGAGGGCGGATGTGCTCCACCGCGTCAATCGTCCGGACCTCTTCAATCGCAATCCCGCGCCGCCAGAACGGCACCAGCGCCCCCGACTGCGACACGAAGCCGAAGCGCCGGAAGTCATACGCCGCCGCCAGCCACAGCGTGTTGAACGGGGACAGCAGCACCACCGCGCGCACCGCCGGGTCCTTCGCCGCCACCTCCGCCACCGCTGCGGAACCAATCGAGAAGCCGAGCGCCCCCACCCTCTCCGGGTCCACGTCCGGCTGCGCCCGCACGAAGTCCAGCGCGGCCCGCACGTCCAGCCGCTCCTTGTCGCCCCACGTGGACGTCGCGCCCTCGCTCTCGCCATGGGCGCGTAGGTCGAACAGCAGCACGCCATACCCCGCGGCCTTCAGGATGCGCGCCTCCGGCAGCAGGTCCGCGCGCGTCTGGGACAGGCCATGCGCCATCACCACCGCGGCGCCGTTGCGGGACGGCACGTACCAGCCCCGCAGCACCAGCCCGTCAGCCGCCACCAGCTTCACGTCCCGGGCCTCCGCCAGGTCCGCGGGCTTCACGGCCGTCGGCTTCGGATAGTGGAAGTACCCCTCCGAGTGCCGCCACGCCCGTCCGAACACGGCCAGGGCCGCGAGCAGCCCCAGCGCCAGCACTCCACCCACCAGCCACCGCCACTTCATGTCCGCCTGTCCTCCTCGAAGCGGCGCCCGGCCGCCTGTCCGCCCGCCGCCGGGGGGCTCACATCCGAGTCAGGGCAGCTTACACTCGCTCTTCTTTTCACAGGGCCCCCCGGCCCTGCTGCACCAGGGATGCTGTGGGCACGTCCAGGATGAACTTCGATGCGGTGGTGGTGGGCTCGGGCGCATGCGGCGGTTGGGCCGCCAAGCAACTGACGGAGGCCGGGCTGCGCGTGCTGGTGCTCGAGGCCGGCCGCACCGAGCGCGCCGACAAGATGCTCTGGACGTGGCACCGGCTCCGCCAGAAGGTGCTGCGCTACCGCACGGAGGCGGATGAGCGGCGCAAGGAGCGCCAGCCCATCCAGTCCACCACCTTCGCGTGGCCCTTCCACCCCCACGCCTTCGTGGACGACGTGGACAACCCCTACACCACGCCGGACGACCAGCCCTTCACCTGGATTCGCGCGCGGCAGGTGGGCGGACGCACCTCGGTGAAGGCGCACGGCCGCCAGTTCTACCGGCTGTCCGACTTCAACTTCAAAGCCGGCAGCCACGACGGGCAGGGCCCGGACTGGCCGCTGTCGCTGGCGGACCTGGTGCCGCACTACGAGACGGTGGAGCGGTGGATGGGACTGCGCGGCAACGCGGACGGGCTGGACACCCTGCCCGACTCCGTCTTCGCCGAGTCCATCCCCATGATTCCCGCGGAGCAGCGACTCAAGGAGCGCGTGGAGCGCCGCTGGCCCGAGCGCCGCGTCGTCGTCCGCCGCACCGCTGGCGCCCCCGTCACCCTGCCCGCGGCCATGAAGACGGGCCGCCTCACGCTGCGCACGCACGCGGTGGTGAGCCAGGTCCTCTACGACGCGAAGACGGGCCGCGCCACCGGCGTCACCTTCGTCGACGCGGAGTCGGGCAAGACGTACGAGGCCCACGGCCGCATCGTCGTCCTCGCGGCGGGCACGATTGAGTCCACGCGCCTCCTGCTCCACTCGCGAAACAGCGCGTTCCCGGACGGGCTCGCCAACTCGTCGGGGCAGCTCGGCCGCAACCTGATGGACCACACGTACCTGCTCGGGCTCGAAGCGCGGATGAACCTGCCCGCCGAGCAGCAGCGCAACGAGCAGAGCTGGGCGTACATCCCCCAGTTCCGCAACGTCGCCGAGCGCGCGCCCGACTTCGCGCGAGGCTACGGCGTGCAGGTCTTCACCTACGGGGACAACTGCCACTTCGTCCCCTTCGGGGAGATGGTGCCCAGCGCGGACAACCGCGTGACGCTGAACCCCACCGTGAAGGACCGCTGGGGCATCCCCGCCGCGCACATCGACTGCAAGCACTCGGACAACGAGCTGAAGATGTCGCGAGACGCCGTGGCCACCTGCCAGGAGATGATGAAAGAGGCCGGCTTCACGGTGGAGAAGGTCAACGACACGCTGTCCACGCCGGGCATGGCCATCCACGAGGTGGGCACCGCGCGGATGGGCACTGACGCGAAGACGTCCGTGCTCAATCCCTACAACCAGAGCTGGGACGTGCCCAACCTCTTCGTCACCGACGGCTCCTGCTTCGTGTCCCAGGGCCCGCAGAACCCCACGCTGACGATGATGGCGCTCACCGTGCGCGCCTGCGACTACATGGTCGGCGAGCTCAAGTCCGGAAGGTTGTAAGCCCCGCCTGACACGGGCGCTAACGCCGCACCCGGCGCCCGTGCAGTGTCGCACCCACGAGCAGCGCGGACGCCAGCACGAGCGCCACCGGCCCGAGCCAGTTCCCCCAGGCCAGCGCCAGTGACGACAGCGGCGCGGTGACGGGCACGCGCATCACGAGCCCGGAGCGCTGGTTGTCATCCACCTCGGACACCACCGCGCCGGTGGCATCGATGAGCGCGGACACGCCCGAGTTCGTCACGCGCACCTGGGGCCGCCGCGTCTCGATGCTGCGGAAGGCCGCGTGCGCCAGGTGCAGCCGGGGCGCGGGCGTGCCGGAGAACCACGAGTCATTGGACAGCGTGAGCAGCAATTCCGCGCCCTGGCGCACGCTGTCCGCGACGTACGAGGGGAAGATGGACTCGTAGCAGATGAGCGGCGCGACGGTGAGCGAGCGTCCATCGCGCAACCGGAAGCTCACCGCCTTCGGGCCCGGGCCCCGCTTCCAGCGGCCGGTCCACGGCAGCCACTCGCGCAGCGTCGGCGTGTCGATGGAGTCGGGCACCCACTCCGTCAGCGGGAAGAGCATCGTCTTGCGGTACGCCGTGTGCTCCAACCGCTCGCCGCGCGCATCCGGGCCCAGGAACATGGCGGCGTTGAACTCGCGCTCGCCGTCCAAATCGTAGGTGCCGAAGACGAGCGGCACGCCGCGCTGGGCGACATAGCCGGCAATCTCCGCGTCCAGCTCCGCGCCCGCCTCGCTGCGAGGCGTGCCGAAGGTGGTGGGGTACACCGTCTCCGGCCACACCAGGAAGTCCACGGGCCCCGAGCGCAGCAGCCCGTCGGACAGCTCGTAGTGCGTGTCGAGAATCATCCGCACCACTTCGTACGTGCCGCGCTCGGCCTTCAGCTTCTCGTAGTTGGTGATGTTGGCCTGCACCGCGCCCACCACCAGCCCTGGCTCACGCCGCGTCGCCTCCGTCACCTGCGCGTGGCGGAAGGCGCCATACGCCGTCAGCGCGAGCACCAGCGCCGCGCCCGCCGCCAGCGGCGCCACCGCGCGCCGACGCTGAGCAGGGATGCGAAGAGCCTGAAGCGCTGCGAGCACGCACTCGTTGACGAGCAACAGCACCAGCGTGAGCCCGGGAGCACCCGCCACGTCCGCGCCCTGCCGCAACCACTCCTGTGTCACCAGCCCCAGTCCAAGCGAGTCGGCGAAGAGCTTCGGCGCGAACCACTCCACGCCCACGTACACGAGCGCGGTGACCACCGGCGGCAACCACGCCAGACGAGGCCCCACCGCGCGCCGAGCCACATACCGGGCCAGCGCCGCGAGCGGGAACTGGAGCTGCACCACGGGCGACATCAGCAGCAGCGCCAGCCAGCACACCCACAGCGGGGCCTGCGAGTACGCCTGCACCGAGCCCGCGAACCAGCCGAACACCGCCGCCGAGAACACCGCCCCGAGCGCCAGTCCCAGCCCCAGCGCCTCACGAGGAGAACGGGCCCTGTCCACCACCGCGAGCCAGGGCACCAACGCCACCCAGCCGAGCAGCGTCCACGGCATCCGCAGGCTCGAGAACAGCGCCAGCATCGCGGTGCTGGCCACGACGCCGAGCAGCGCCACACCGAGGCGCCGCGCGCGCCCCACTCCCGGGTCCGTCACGGCGGGGAGTCCCCGGCCTCGGCGCCCTCGGGCAGCTGCAGCATCTGGATGGGCAGACCCGGCGGCGCCATCTCCGCGGGCACCACGCGGTTCTCCGGCAGGGGAATGGGCTCGCCGCGCTCGTCCTTCATCTCGAAGTCGGGATGGAACATCAGGATGGCGGACACGCGCTCACCGTTGTCGGTGGACTGGTAGTGGCGCACGAAGCCGGGGGGCAGCTCGAAGTCCTCGGGCACGACGATGCCGCGCTTCATGGGCTTGGTGCCGGGCCGGTAGAGCTGCGTGCCCGTGGGCCCGGTGTAAGGCTGCTCCGGTTCCTCCACGGGAGTCAGGTTCCCCGCCAGCTCGGATGGCGGTGTGGCCACGGGCTGCGGGCGCTGAGCGACTGGACGCCGCACGGGAGCCTGGACCGCCATCGGCGGCGGCGCCTGGACGACGGGAGGCGGCACCTCGAGCACCGCCTCCACCTCCACTTCCGAGGAGCTCAGCCAGACACTCAGGCCGATGCACGCAACGAGGAAGACGAGCGCGCCGCCCACGAGCCACACGCCCACGCCGCGGCCGGAGCGCGTGGGAGCAACATGCGTGACGCCATCGCTGTCGACGCGTCGTCCAGGAGCTGGGTGCCGCGGCTTCATGCTCGCCCTCGCCCGCGAACCATCGGGCTGCGTATGCTACGGAGCGCCCTCCCCCGAGGCAATGCGGCCCCCACCGGTCGACGCAGCCCGCCACTCTCGCTCGCCCCCATGAGTCCCACGTCCACCGCCACGGCCTCCGGCTCACCCTCGGTCACGACTCCTGACAGCGCACCCGCCCCCGAGCGCTTCACGGTGCACGCCTGGACTCCGCTCGTACGGGGCGTCGGCCTGGCGGCGCGAGGGATGATGCTCGGCTGCCTGCTCTTCTTCAGCGGCTGGCTCATCCTGGACGCCGTCCTCCCGGGCCAATACCCCCTTCCCCCCGGACCGCTGGTGTGGGGCCTGGGGCTCGGAGTGCCGCTACCGTGGCTCCTCTCCACGGTGCTCCGCTGGAGCACCCGAGCGACGGCGGAGGTGGATGACAACCACCTGATGATCACCCTGCGCAGCCGCGCTCGGATGGAGCTTCCCTACGAGGCCGTGGAGTCCGTGCACCCCTGGAAGCTGCCGCTGCCGGGTCCCGGGCTCTCGCTGCGCATGAAGTCGGGGCGCACCTTCAGCCACGGCCTGGAGGTGGAGGACGCGGTGCCGCTGCTCACGGCGCTCGGCTGGCATGTCCCACAGCTGGGCACGGCGCGGGAGCACCCGCTGGTGCGCTACGCCCAGGCGAGGCACACGTTCTGGCGTCGACGCTGGTACCACTTCGTGGGCAAGCTGGTGCTCTACCCCATGCTGCCCACGGGCATCTTCTTCCAGCTCAGCCAGCGCATCACCTTCGGTAGCCCCTTCGGTGAGTACAAGATGTACGGGCTCGCGGCCTGGCTGCGCTCGTTCGGGCGCGACTACTCGCAGGTGTTCGTGAACTTCCTGCTCTTCGCCTGCTTCTTCCGAGCACTGGTGGAGGTGGTGTCCTTCGCGGCGGCCTGGCTCACGCCCTCCTACGCACGAGGCGTGCGGCGCGGCGCCGAGTGGCTGAACCGGTTCGCCTACTACGGGGTGCTGATGGCGCTGCTCGTCGTGCGCATCCTCGTGGGCTACTGAGCGGCACGAAGCCGTCCGTCCGAAAAAGACGAGGCCCCCGACCCGCGTGTGGAAGGTCGGAGGCCCTGTCGAAGCGCTCACCCGCGGTGTGCGGGTGCGGGCATCACGGCGTGGCGGGATTGAACTTCGAGGACTCCCAGCCCATCTTGTCGTGGCCGTTCTTGTTCCACTCGGGGTTCTTGCCGCCGGGCATCTGCGCGTCGGTGAACTGGGGCGCGGCCGTGCCGGAGCCGGTGCCGCCGAAGATGCCCACGCTGACGGTGGTGCCGAAGTAGGTCGGGTGCGTGTTGTCCGACTGGATGTAGTCGTAGCTGGTGCTGGCGTTCACGAAGTGCGTGTTCGCATCGCGCAGCGTGGAGCGCAGCGTGTTGGAGATGCGGTTGACGTATGCATCCTCGGTCTCGCCCGCGACGTAGCGGAGCGCGTCCGAGTCAACCTGGCCGTCGCCGTTGGAGTCGTACTCCGCGCCCATCATCTCCGCGAACGAGTCCGCGCACTGGAAGCCGTACCGCGCCGCCAGGTTGCAGGTGCGCCAGTTGCTGCGCGCCAGCAGCGGCAGGAACTTGGTCTGCTTGTTGATCTTCTGCCCCGTCGCCGAGTCCGTGCAGCCCGTCAGCACGTTGTCCGCGGCATAGCCCGGGTAGAAGATGTTGGAGACGATCTTCACCTTCGCCGTCGTCGCGTACTGGTTGATGGCCTGCATGGCCTTCTCCGTGTACGTGGTGCACGCGGCGAGCGCGCTCTCCAGGCCGGCGTAGCTGCACGTGCCCGTCTGGTCCGTGAAGGCGCTGCGGGCCTGCAGGTAGTCGTTGCCGCACATCTCGAACATCACGACGCGCGTGTTCGTCGCCTGCATGTACGAGCGCTCGGAGACAATCTTGTTGTTGTAGATGTCGTCGGCCTTGGCGCCGGACTTGGTGCGGCGGTAGACCTCGATGTCCGCGTTCCACTTCTGCGCCAGGTACTCGCCCTGCACCGTCGGAGCGGCGCGACGGGCCACGGCGCTGAGGCCGCCGTTGTAGCCGGCGTAGATGGAGTCGCCGTACGCCACCACGCGGTACTTGGTGGTGGCCGTGGACCGGTCGATGGTCCACGAGACGTTCTGGTTGATGGTGCTCGCCATCGCGCTACCACTGACCGTGAAGGCCGCGCACATGGCAATGATGGACTGCCCGCTGAGACGGAAGGACATGCCCCGCTCCTTTGATTTCTACCCGTGGGGGTTTTGGGGGGAGCAGGACCGTACACGCTGTTGATTCGCAAATCACTCCGAATCCGGAATAACGCGTCATGTCAGCAAACACGGGTGAACCCAGACCTCGACTTCTGTCGCAGTGCACTGTCACATGGGTGACGCAATGCAACGTTTGACGCAGTGTTTCACCCTGTCTCACGGGGACCTGGAGTGCGCGGCGTGAGTCCTTCCCGTGGAGCCCGAGCGCTGGCGCAGTGGCTGTTGCTGGGCGGGGTGGTGGGGTGTGTGTGCGGGGTGGCGTCGGCGGTGTTCCTGTACCTGCTCGACGAGGCCACGCACTTTCGCGAGTCGCACGAGGCGCTCGTGTACGCGCTGCCGGTGGCGGGGCTGGTGCTGGGCGCGGTGTACGGGCGGTGGGGCGGGCCCATCCGCGGGGGCAACAACCTGGTGCTGGACGCGGTGCACGAGGGCGACACGCAGGTGCCGCTGCGCCTGGCGCCCATGGTGCTGGTGGGCACGGTGCTGACGCACCTGTTCGGAGGCAGCGCGGGCCGCGAGGGCACGGCGGTGCAGATGGGCGGCAGCCTCGCGGACGTGCTGGCGCGCCGCTTCGGCGTCGGGCCGGACATGCGGCGGGAGATGCTGGCGGCGGGAATCGCAGGCGGGTTCGGCTCGGTGTTCGGCACGCCGGTGGCGGGCGCCGTCTTCGGGCTGGAAGTCGTGGTGGTGGGGCGGCTGGGCTACGAGTCGCTGCTGCCCGCGCTGGTGTCCGCGGTGGTGGGCGACCTGGTGACGCGGGGGCTGGGCATCCACCACACGGTGTACCCGGTGCCCACGGCGCTTCCGCTCACGGCGTGGGTGCTGGCGAAGTGGCTGGTGTTCGCGGTGGCCGTCGCCGTCGTGGCGGTGGTGTTCGTGGAGCTGACGCACCGGCTGAAGAAGGAGTCCGAGAAGCGCGTGCCGTGGCTGCCGGTGCGGATGGCGCTGGGCGGCGCGGCGGTGGTGGCGCTGTGGAAGCTGTCGGGGACGAGCGAGTACCTGGGCCTCGGCGTGCCGGGAATCCTGCGCGCCTTCGTGGACCCGGCGCTGCCCGTGACGGCCTTCGCGTGGAAGCTCGTCTTCACGGCGGTGACGCTGGGCGCGGGGTTCCTCGGCGGCGAGGTGACGCCGCTGTTCTTCATCGGCGCGGCGCTGGGCAACGTGCTGGCGCGGCTGCTCGGGCTGCCGGTGGACCTGGGCGCGGCGGTGGGGCTCGCGGCCCTGTTCGCGGCGGCGGCCAACACCCCGCTGGCGCTGTCCATCATGGCGGTGGAGTTGCTGGGCGCGAGCGTCCTGCCCCACGTGGTGATTGTCGCCACGGTGGCGTACCTGCTCACGGGACACCGGGGCATCTACCCCGCGCAGCGGATTGCACGGCTGAAGCACGGCGGGCCGCTGCTGCGAAGGCTGATACCGCTGCGCGAGCTGCCCGGGGAGGACCCCTCACCACAGCCCGGACCGAGAGCGCCCGAGTAGCTTGCCCGGGCCCACGCGCTCCAGCTCGCGAGGCCCGGAGCGCGCGGTGGAACCTGACGCGTGCATGAGCCACCGGAGCCCGCCTCGGGGTGGGCTCCGGTGCCCTCACCTCACTTGCAGGTGAACGACCAGCGGCACGTCCCGGACTGGCATTCGCGGTCCGCCGAGCACACCGCGCCACGGCCCTTCTTGTTCTGGCACTTGCCGGAGTTGAGTCCCCAGCCGCAGTACTGGTTGGTGCCGCAGTGCGAGTCGCTGTCACACAGGCAGCTTCCCGTGGGATTCACGTAGCAGTCCGCGCTGCAACGGTCCGTGGTGCACTCGCGGTCCGCCTTGCAGGTCTGTCCATACGCCTTGGACCTGGGCGTGTAGCACCAGCCCACCAGGTTGGCGCAGCCGCCGCACGCGCCGGACTGGCACTGCCCGTCCCGGCTGCACGAGTCCCAGTTCCCCTTCTTCGCCACGCAGTCGTTGTCGCCCGGGTTGCCCGGAATCTCGTCCTGGCAGTACGCCGCGCCGCCGCAATCCCCGTCGTCGTTACACACGCAGCGGCCGTCGAAGGTGTTGCACAGCACGGAGGTGCACTGGTCGCTGATGCACTCGGCGTCGAAGCGGCAGCCCTCGTTGAGCGTCTTGCTGTCCGGGGCGTAGTGCGCGCCGCACACGGTGGGGTACGCCTGCTCGCGGTCCTCCGGCTTCACCCACGGCGCCACGCCGCTGGTGTCGATGTCCTGCGCCGCGTCCGCCATGCCGGTGCGCGGCCCGGATGCGCGCTCCCACATGCGGATGAACGTCTCCGCCGAGCTCTCCAGCGGCGCGGTGTTCGCCCCCAGGTTGCGCACGTCGCGAATCAGGTCTGGCAAGAGGCCCACGTGCGCCAGGCCCTGCTCGTCGAACGCGGTGCCCAGCCGGCCGGGACCGGACAGCTCCTGCTCGTGCTCCTGCGCGTCGGACTCCGCCTTGAAGCCCGCCGAGCACGCGCCGTTCGGCCCGAAGCGCGGCCGCGTCTGCTGGATGAAGCCGTTGAAGTCCGCGCCGAAGGCCATGGGCACCTTGAGCCCCTGGCGGCCGAACTCGTACGCCTGCGCGAAGGAGCGGCTGGAGCCCTGGCAGTTGTTGGCGATGCCGGACTTCGTATACGCGCGCGTCTCGTCGTGCGCGGTGCGCAGGCCGAACATGCCGCCCGTGCGGCGCAGCATCTGCACCACCCACGCGGGCGTCGTCTTCTCGTTCTCCGCCAGCTTGCCGTTCATCACCTCGCGGAAGTGGCCGTGGCTGACGTAGAGCGGGTAGTACTGGCGCTGCTCGGCCACCGCGTAGGCGTCACGCACGCCCTTCTCGGACAGGTGCGCCAGGTCGATGAGCATCCCCTTGTCCATCATCGCCCCGATGAGCTGCTGCCCCTCCGCCGTGAGGCCGCGCACGTTGCGGCACTGCGAGTCCACGTCGAAGCCCAGGGTGAGCCCGCCCACGGTGAGTCCGCAGTCCGAGTCGATGTGACAGTTCTCCAGGAACTGCGCCGCCTGGAAGATGGCGTTGTGCGGCGCCGCGCCGCCGAAGCGGTTGTCCAGCTGGTGCACCGGCTGCAGCGTGCGCACGCCCAGCGCGTGGAAGCGGTTCAGCTCCGCGCGCCAGTCGGCGGTGCCGAACAGCTTGCTCGTCTCAATCGAGAGCACCATGGCCAGCTTGCCCTCGGAGATGATGCGGCGCGCGTCGGCGGGCGTGAGCGCCAGGTCCACCCAGTCGCGGGTGGCGGCGAAGTCGCGCGCCTTCTGGAGCTGCACCTCCACGTCCACCATCTCGTCGCAGGGGCGCGTGCGGTTCTGCGGGGGCAGCGCCTCGCAGAGGAACTTGTTGCTCACCGCGGACACCACCACCAGCGACATGCCGCCCTGGTGTGCCTGCTTTAGCCAGCCCTCCCACGACTGCTGGTGGGCGATGGTGTCCCAGCGCGGCCACTCGGTGTTGGGGTTGCAACGGCCGTCATGCAGGCCGGTGTCGCCCTGCGTGCCCTCAATCTTGCCGAGGAACTCCGAGCCCACCGCGCCGCCGATGCCGAACAGGCCCGCGAGAATCGGCACGCCGCTCAGGTCCACGCCGCCGGAGTTGGGACACAGGTTGAGCAGCCCGCTCAGGTCCATGCGGACGCGGGCGTGGTCGCTCTCCGGCCACCCGCCGTCGCACCGGGACAGTGCGTCCGTGACGGTGCCGTGGAACCAGCCGCCGCCGAAGGCCTCCTCCGCGAACATGTGGTGGTGCAGTTCCGCGAAGCCGCCCACGCCCAGCTCCTGCGCGGTGGCGGCCGTGGGCTCGGGCCGCGCTTCGGTGGGCTCCTCCTGCACGGGGGTACAGCCGAGGGCCAGCGCCAGGGCCAGCGCGGAACAGCGTCTCCAGAGACGGGGATGGGACACGGGGGCTCCCTTCGAAGGTGAGCCCACCAGTTAGCGACAGCCCACACCCGGGGTTCAAGCCGTGGCGCGTTGAAACGTAACCCCGTTACCGGAAGCGCGAAGCACCCACGGCATGGGCCGCGAAGCCATCCGCCCGTGGAGGCCTCGGAGCACTCACGGTGCCGACTGCGAGGCCATCCGTCCGCTGACGCTCCCGGTGCCGGGCGGCGGAGGCAGCACGCTCGCCTCGCGCTGGCGCAGTTCGGGCGAGGCCACGGCGAAGCCCGTGGGCAACATGCGGAGGATGCGCTCGCGCCGGTGCTGTGCGCCGGCCAGCCGCCGCTCCAGCAGGGCCTTCTCCGCGCGGGTGGCCTTGTCCAGCGGCGCGGGCCGGGCCGCCAGCGCGGCGAGCCGCTCCGACACGGCTTCCACCTCCCGGTCGATGAGCACCGGCTGGATGTTGCGGGCCTCCTTGCGCGCGCGGCCCACGGCGTTGTTCTCAATCCACACCGGCAGCACGGACACGTCCTCCAGGACCACGGGGGCGCCGGGCTCGGGGCGCACCAGCGACACGCGCAGCAGCATGGAGTCGCGCTTGTCGCCCGCCGCGCCCTTCGTGCCAGGCACGTGGCGGTAGAAGCGGTCCTGGTTCGCGACGAGGTTGCCCAGCGAGTACGCGATGAGCCCGCGCCGTCCGTCCGCGGTGGGGTAGGCCTCCAGCGGCTGGAGCACGTGCGGGTGGTGGCCGATGATGGCCTTTGCACCCGCGTCCAGCAGCGCGCGGCCCAGCTTGCGGTCATCCGGGTGCGGCGCGTCCTTGTACTCGGTGCCCCAGTGAACGAGGACGATGAGCGCGTCACATCGGGCCGCGGCGGCGCGCACGGCCTCCACGGCCTCCTCTGGCTTGAGGCCACGGTGGTGGCGGTGCTGCGGGTACGGCACGAAGGCGACGTGAGGGTCCGCCTCGTCCTTCGGGTTGCTGAAGCCGTTGAGCCAGCGGGTGAAGGACAGGAAGCCCAGCTTCATGCCGCGCACGTCCATGAAGACGGGCTCCCACGCGGCGGACTTCGACAAGCCGGTGCCCGCGTGGCGCAAGCCCGCCGCGTCCAGGTGGCCCAGCGTCTCCACGAGACCCGTGGGGTGTTGGTCCCTCGCGTGATTGTTCGCGGTGGACACCATCTTCACGCCGGAAGACGCGAGCGCCTGCACCATGGCCGGCGGCGCGTTGAAGAGCAGCTCGCGCGTGACGGCCTTCGGGTTGTCGGTGACAGGCGTCTCGAGATTGACGACGCCCACGTCGGCGGTGCGCAGCACGTCGGTGATGGGGCCGAAGACGTGGTCCCAGCCCTCGTGGTTGAGCGACGGCGCGGCGCTGCCGTCCGCCGGCTTCGCGCCCGTGCGCGCGTGCAGCGTGGCCACCTTCTTCACCTCGCCGTGGGGAATCACGTCCCCACCGAAGACGAGTTCCACGCGGGTGGGCGTGGCGGCGCACAGCACGGGCACGAGCAGCAGCGCGGGAAGAGTCACACGAAGGACATTAGTCCAGCCACCCGACTCGGACGGAAGCCCCGGGTTGCAGTGACCCCAGCCCTCAGGGCGAGGTGGACACGGAGCCGTCGCAGTCCGAGCCGGTGCACCTGCCCGAGCACGTCACCTGGCCAGGGTACGACTCGAGGATGACGCACTCGGTGCCGCCGGAGCAGGAGAGCAATTCCTCACAGACGGTGGAGCCGTTCACACAGCGCGCCTGGTACACGCCCTCCAGCTTGAAGGAGATGCAGCTCAGGCCCTGCGTGCACTGCGGCAGGTTCACACCACACGCCTGCGCCTGGTCGAGCGACTGCCCGTCCCGCAGCGTCAGCCGCCCCTGCCGCAGCTCCCCCTCCTCGTCCGCCGAGCCACAGGCCCCCAGGCCCAGGACCGCGAGGCAACATCCCAGCATCAGCGTCCAGCGCATCGGTGCTCCTTCACGAGAGTGACAAGAGCAATCAGGGAGCAAGGCGCGGACCATGGACCGCCGCCCCACAATCCGCGCACTTGGAGCGAGTGGAAGCCAACGCCCCACTCGGAAATCTGAGAGGGGCGCTGAATCCTCACATCACCAGCCCCGCATCCGTCCCTGCCGCGCGGCAGGGCCCGCCAGCGGGCCACCTGCTCCGAACCTGAAAGCATGGCATGCTGAGGGAGCGAGGGATGCGGGGGGCTGCACGGGCAATCGCTGGCTTGTGGAGGCCGCTGAATGCAACGGTCACCTGCCGTTCCAGGAACTGTCGCGCTCAGTGCCATGGGCGCCGCCACGTCCCTGGGAGCACTCGTCCAGGCAGCAGCCGCGGCACGGGCCGGCATCGTTCGGGCCCAGGAGCTGGTGGCCAGCCCCTGCGTCGATGGCGAGACACGCGAGTTCGTCCCGCTCATCGGCCACACAGCGGGCCCGCTGACGGACGGTTTCGAGGGACTCGGCCGGCTCGTGCAGCTTTGCGTCGCGGCGCTGGAGGACCTGCGTGCCTCTGCACCTGGATTGCAGCAGGAGCGGCTCGAATGGTTCCTCTGCCTTCCCCGTGATTTGGGGCTGGGGACTTCCCCGCCCTGGTCCGCGGAGGAAATCGCGCAGCGGCTGGTCGCGCGGCTCCAGGAAGAGACGGGCCTGGCGCCGCGGCCACAGTCCATCCACATCCTCCTGGAGGAGCGCGGGGGCACTGTCAGAGCCGTGGCCGAGTCCACTCGCATGCTCCGTGAGCGGCATTGCGACCAGGCCCTGGTGCTGGCGTGTGACTCACTGGTGTCGCCGGAGCGCACCGAGCCCCTGCTGAGCGCGCGTCGACTCAAGACGCCCGACCATCCGGTGGGCTTCATGCCGGGAGAGGCGACCGTGGCGGTCCTTCTCGAGCGTCACGACACGCTGAGCGAGCGCGGCCAGCGCCCTCACGCACACCTCTTCGCGCCTGTCACCGCCCAGGAGCCCCAGTGCTTCAACGCGAAGGCGCCGCCCATGGGCCGTGCGCTGGTGGAGGTCCTCACGAAGGCCCTCGTGCAGGCCGACGCCCATGCGCTTCCGGAAGGCAGCCTCTACCTCGACCTCAACGGAGAGGAGTTCCGGGCGCGCGAATGGGGCCAGACGTTGCTGCGGGCACGGGACACCTGCCGCATTGGCGGCTGGGCTTCCTACATCCCGGCCCTGAGCTTCGGCGAGACAGGGACCGCCTCACCGCTGCTCGCGCTCTGCCTGGCCGCGCGGGCCTTCGCCCGTAACTACGCCCGGGGACACCACGCCTTGCTCCTGGTGTCCGGCGATGACGGCCACCGCGCGGGGTTGATGTTGGGGCGGGTCCACGAGCAGCGGGAACGACTTCACCCAGACAGCGGGAGATAGGTCATGAGCCTGGAAAAACACATCACCCAGACGCGCGAGCGAAAAATCGTCACGGAGCGGGTGAAGGGCTATGCCAACAACTGCGCCTCTGGCTTCAAGCGGGAGGGCTTCTGGCAGGCCCACCACATCGTGTGTGTGTCCTCCGTGGGCAGGCGCAAGGCGGACTACCCCAAGGAGCCTCCCGAACTGCCCGACTACCTGGAGGCCTGTCTCTGGGTGACGCCCTGGAACATCAACAATCCGCAGAACCTCATCGGGCTCCCCATCAACAGGCAATATGTGGACTCGAAGGGCCAGGAGCCTGAGAACCTGCCGTCCCATCAGGTCGACCACAACACCCGGGATGGCTTCACCGACGAAGTCTCGCAGTACCTCGCGGAGAACGTCTGGCGCTCCCTCACCGCCAAGAAGGAGGTCCACGACGTCGACATCGCGAGGCTCAAGAAGGAGCTCGAAGACGCCAGCGACGCGTTCCGCCAGCTGCTCACGGACCGCGGTGAGCGGAAGGGAGGAACCCGGCTCTGCTGGGAGAAACGATACGAGGAGGACTACAAGCGCAAGTGGTACTACCCGTTTTCGATGGGTAAGAATCCCAGCCGCCGCTCTCCTGGAGTGTCCCTGCAGCAGCTGGCGGGTATCTTCAAGAAGATCAAACTGCCGTTCTGAACCCTGAGGTTGACCGTGAGTACCCTGCCTGTCGTCTGGGAGTGGGATGTCGGAGACCGCTTCTGCGTCCTTGAAGGCCTCCAGCATGTCCGGGACGAATACCAGCTCAGCAAGGGCATCAGCCGCGCCCAGGACTTCCCGAAGGATGCGTGCTTCCACATGTCTGCCCGGCACCGGAAGTACGTGGCCCTGGCGGACAACCTCAGCAACCTGGGCAGGTCGCTGGTCGTCTCCCGGAAGCTCAAGGAGTTCGTCGAGGCACGCAAGCCCCGTGACGTCGAGTTCCTGCGTGTCTCCCTCTTCGACCACAAGCAGAAGCTGGCCAGTGACGAGTACTTCATCATCAACCCCATCCGGGTCGTGGACTGCATCGACAAGGACAAGTCCCGGTACAAGTGGAACAACATCGACCCGGAGAAGATGAGCTCCTGCAGCAAGATGGTGCTCAAGCCAGAGGCCCTGGACCCCGAGCTGCTGATGTTCCGCCCCCGGCACGTCGAGTACTACGTCCTGGTCCACCCGGAGCTGGCGAAGGCCCTGGAGGACGAGGGCTTCACGGGACTCCGCTTCACGCCCATCGACGAGTTCCAGACCTGAGCGATACGTTCGAGGAGGTGCTCCGGTGAGCCTGCACGCCCTGCAGCAACGCCTCATGGAGGAGCTCCAGGAGCACCTCGCGGTCATCGCCGAGGGCCATCCCGCCGCCGAGAAGGGCGAGGTCTACGAAGAGGTGGAGCAGTACTTCCAGGCGACCGCCTCCTGCGCGCTGCTCGTTGCCGCGGACAAGGCCAGCTTCCAGAAGCACCTCTGCTGGTCCGCCCTGGCCCGCCGGGACTTCCTCCGTCGCAGCCAGGACGAGGGCAGCACCGGGAACTTCCGCCGCGCCCGGAGCCGCAGCGACGCCCTCTTCTGCGCGGCGGCCGCGGGGGACATGAGGCTCGCCATCGAAATCGGCGACCTCTCCCCCAGCACGTGGAACCCGGAAGGCGAGTACCAGGACGACTTCGCCTACCACTTCTTCCTCCACCAGTTCATGAAGGGAGCTCCGTCCTCGGAGCGCGAGGAGGCCCTGCGGCAGCTCGACAAGGCCCTGAGCGGCCCCGCCTCGCCCCGCCTCGAGGTGTGCCAGGCCCTCCACGACGGCGCGCTGGTGGCGTTCGAGACCGCCCTCCAGGCCGTCATCGACACCTACGCCGCCGAGCAGGAGAAGGCCCGCGCCCACTCCACGGACATCCCTACGTTCGAGCCGCGAAGCCGCCTCTTCATCGAGGGCTTCGCACTGCTGCGCATCGCGGCCAACGCGGGGCTCCAGCCCGCGGAGTACGACTACCGCCTCTGTCCGGTGCTCGGCCGCGTGAAGCCGCTGCGCGACCGGCCCGACGACATCTTCGCGGAGCTGGCATCGCTGCACCCCGCTCGGCGCGGCCCACCGTCCACCTGAGGCTCGACAGCTCGCGGGATGCCGCGTCCTGACGTGCCCTGGCCGGTCTTCACATCACCAGCCCCGTGCGCGTCCAGTGCTGCGCGGCCCAGCCCAGCGCGCTGAGCGCGGCGACGAGGACGCCGTACTCCACGGTGGCGCGAGTGTCCCCCTCCTCCGCCCCGGGCATGGCCACGGCCTGGAACCCGGCGCCGAGCAGCAGCAACACCAGCAGCCCCTCCGCCGTGAGGAACCACGCCGCGCCGATGACGGCCACCGCCATCCACCGCTGCTTCCGAGACAGCGCCCGGAAGCCGCGGCCTCCGTCGAGCGTCCATACCGGCAAGAGGTTGAAGAGGTTGAGCCACGCCGCCGCATGAGCAATCGCGCCCAGGCTCTTCCAGCCGGTGAGGAGCGCGGCGACGAAGAACGCAGCCGCGGCGACGAGCCCCCAGATGGGCCCCGCGAGCCCCACCCGCGCATCCTCGCGCGCATCCACCGGCGACTGCTTGAGGCGCACGAAGGCACCCAGGCCCGGGATGAACATGGGCGCGCTGGCCTGCATGCCGAAGCGGCGCAGCGCCGCCACGTGTCCCATCTCGTGCACGTAGATGGACGCAATCAGCCCGAGCGCGAACACCCAGCCCCACATCGCCCAGTACACGCTCAGCGCGAGCAGCATGGAGAACAGCGTGCTCGCCTTCGTCAACCCGAGCAGCAGCAGCTTCCCCTTGCCCAGCAGGAAGACGAGGGCGAACTTGAACTTCCACAGCAGCAGGCCGAACGTCCCCAGCGCGGCGAGCCACTTCGGCATGCCCGACTTCTGCCGCTCGCGCGTCGCCGCGGCGCTGACCTCACGCAGCCCGGACGCATCCACCTGCTTGCTCAGCGCCTCCACCCGGGCCGTCACCTGGGCGTACTGGCTGGAGGCCGGAGGCAGCAGGTCCAGCGCCAGGCGCCAGGTCTCCAGCGCCACGGCCGGCTCGCCGCGAGCGGAGGCGGCGTCGGCCTCGCTGGCGAGCCGCTGCAATTCGCGCGCGTGAACCAGCCGGTGACAGGAAGGACAGGTGAGCAGCCGGGGACCCAGCTCGGTGCCGCACCCCTGGCAGCTCGTGACGACAGCGAGGGCTTCAGCCAACGGACTGCTCCCGTGCGGCGCCTTCCTCCGAGGGCTCCTGCGCAGCGGCGGCCGGAGCGAGCTGGAACGGGCCGGCGATGTTCAGCACGGCGCGGGTATTGCGGCGCCACGCCTCCCACAGGGCGAAGCCGTAGATGGCAAGGGAGAGGGGGCTGTTGAAGCCCACGATGAAGGGCGCGGCCAGCGAGAAGATGGCCGACGCGATGACCCGCACCACCACGGGCATCTCCTCCTCCACGGGCACGGCGGTGTCACCCGCGGCAGCGGCCTCGGGGGCCGGCGCGGCGACCTCGGTGTCCGGCGCCGACATGCCCTCGTAGACATCCGGCGCGAGCGAGGCGCAGATGGACAGGTACGTCAGGCCCACGGCGAGCAACTGGTAGAACGTGCCCCCGCGCCCCTCCGAGCCCTTGCGCACGGCGGTGCCCACCATCCACCCCACCGCCACGGCGATGAGGCCGATGTTGTAGCCGGTGGCCGCGGAGACGCCGAAGTACAGCAGGGCGCCCGCCGCCGCCGCGCCCGTACCAAAGGCGAGCGCGCGGAAGAACCGGCCCGACTTCGAGCCACCGGTGAGCGACGCCGCCACCGTGTCCCGGCACGAGGGACAGAGCAGGTGGCCGTTCACCTCGAAGTAGGTGTCGGTGATGGAGCGCTCGCACGCCTTGCACTGTGGCGTGGCGCGCGGCTCGGTGAACTCGGCGCGCTCGAACTGGAGTGGCGCGTCCGGGGCGGCCGGGGAAGCAGGGTCTGTCATTGGATAGGGATTGCGGTAGGGGACGGTCCCGAGCCTAGCCGATCACCCCCGGCACACGAAAACCGGCCCGCCTGTATCCGAGCCCGAGGTCCGGCTGGTAGACGGAGACCCTCGTGAGCGCAGTGCCCCCACCCGCCGTGACGTACTTCGAGCCTCCGCCGTCACCGGCCGAGCTGCCGGCGCGGCTCGCGAGTCCTTTCGACCCGAGCCCTCCGCATCCGCTCGCACGCCGCGCCGCCGAGGAGCTCCAGTCGCTCCTGCGCCGTGGGGACGTGGCGAAGGACGCCGGCCTCGACGCGCCCGGGGGCGGGAAGATGTTCGGAGCGCTGGTCGTCGCCACGGAGGACGGTCGCGTGGGCTACCTGCGCGCGTTCTCCGGCATGCTCGGTGGACGCTGGCACGTCGAAGGCTTCGCACCGCCGCTGTTCGACCCCGTCGCGCGCGACGCGTTCTGGCCCGACGGTCAGGAGGAGCTGCGCGCGCTGGAGCTGCGCCACGCGGACCCGGGCGACCGCGACGAAGTCGAACACCTGCGCGCCGAGCGCTCACGCCAGCTCTGGCGGCAGCTCACCGACAGCTACGTGCTCCCGAACGCACGCGGGGAACATCAATCCCTCACGGCCCTGTTCGAACCCGAGGCGCCTCCCGGCGGCGCGGGTGACTGCGCCGCGCCCAAGCTCTTCGCCTGGGCGTACCGGCACCGCCTGCGCCCCCTGGCGCTCGCGGAGTTCTGGTGGGGCGCACCACCGGTGACGGGCAGGTGGCTCGCGGGCGGGTACTACCCGGCCTGCCAGTCCAAGTGCGGGCGCGTGCTGCCGTACATGCTCGAAGGGCTGGACGTGGCCCCGGCACCACCGTGGAGCACGGGCCCCGTGCCGCTGGAGGAGCCACGACTCGTGTTCGAGGACGCGTGGCTGCTCGTCGTGGACAAGCCACACGGGCTTCCGTCCGCGCCCGGCCGGCATGCGCGGCAGCGGGACTCCATGCTCTCCCGCTTCCAGCAACGGAGTTCCTCCAAGCTCTCCGTCGTGTTCGCGCTCGATGCCGAGACCTCGGGCCTGCTGCTGCTCGCGAAGGACGAGGAGACCCAGGCTGCGCTCCGCCGTCAGTTCGCGCGACGCGAGGCGGACCTCCGCCACGTCGCCTGGCTCGACGGCTCCGTGGCTGGCGACCACGGCAGCCTCGAGCTTCCGCTCCGAATGACCCCGGAGGGGCACCTCGTGGACCCGGTCCACGGCAAGCGCGCGGTCTCCGAGTGGCGCGTCACGGAGCGCGCCGGGATGCGGACGCGCGTCACCCTGCTGCCCCGCACCCGGCTCGCGCACCAGCTTCAGGTCCACACCGCGCATCCGCTCGGGCTCGGCGCGCCCATCGTCGGGGACACGCGGCACGGACGTGAGGGCCCCCGGCTGATGCTCCACGCCGAGTCGCTGACCTTCACGCACCCACGGACCGGCGAAGGGCTCACCTTCGAGAGCCACCCGCCGTTCTGAGCGTCACGCGCGCCGGCGCCACCGGGCCACGGGCACCGTCAGCAGCAACACGCCCAGGGCCGCCAGTGCGCCGGGAGCGGCGGCACAGCCCTCCGGTTTCTCTTCGCGCCAGAGGGACACGCACGTGACGTCCCCGGAGACGGTGAGGGTCTGCGGCTCGGCGTCGCCAATCTTCACCTGGTAGGAAGCCTCGGTGAAGGTGCTCTCGCCCTGGATGACAGGGTCGTAGAAGGAGAAGGCCGCCTCGTCAAAGGGCTGGAGTTCCACTGTGCACGGCGTGCTCTGGCACCGATCGTTGTTGAGCGGCCAATCCACCAGCAGCACGGGCACGCCGCAGGCGTTCCGCACGGTGCTTCGGGGGCAAGCCGCATTCAGGTCCACGATGATGCATGAGACACCGGGCCCCACGCGCTGGTTACGGACGGAGCAGTCACACGGCTCGTCCTCCGCCCCCGCCGCTCCCGCGAATCCCAGCGCTGCCACCAACCCGAGCCCCGCCGCCCACCCGCGGGCTCGAAGACGCATCCAACGCATGCACAGACTCCCTGCTCCTGGCGCGCCGGCCCTCGCGGAAGGCGCATCCTGCCTCAGCGCCCCTCCGAACCCAAGGACCAGCCCCACCAGGAGAGAAGAGTCCCCGCGCGTCTACTTCGTCCCGAACAACCGGTCGCCCGCGTCACCCAGGCCGGGAATGATGTACCCGTGCTCATCGAGCTTCTCGTCGATGGCGGCCGTGTACACGTGCACGTCCGGGTGGTGCTCGCGCAGGTTCGTCAGGCCCTCGGGGCTCGCCAGCAGGCACACGAAGCGCACCGAGCCGGGCTTGTTCTTCTTCAGCCGCTGCAGCGCCGCCACCGCAGAGTTGCCCGTGGCCAGCATCGGGTCGCACACCACCACGTCGCGGTCCGCCAGCTGCCCCGGCACCCGGTAGTAGTACTCCACCGCCGCCAGCGTCTCCGGGTCTCGATACAGGCCGATGTGCCCCACGCGCGCGGACGGCACCAGCTGCAACATGCCGTCGAGGATGCCCTGCCCCGCGCGGAGGATGGCCACCAGCACCAGCTTCTTCCCATCCAGCACCGGCGCCATCATCTTCGCCATCGGCGTCTGGATTTCCTCCTCGCGCAGCTTCAGGTCGCGGAAGGCCTCGTACGCCAGCAGCAGCGAGATTTCCTGCAGCAGCGCCCGGAAGGAGGCAGTGCTCGTCTCCGCCCGCCGCATCAGCGTCAGCTTGTGCTTCACCAGTGGATGGTCCACCACGGTGCAGTTCGGGAATTGCATTGCATCCTCCGTCGGGTCAGCCGTTCTCAGAAAACCGTGCCGTCACTGTCCACGCGAATCGGCGGCACACCGCCGGGCCGCAGCTCCGCCGCCACCCGCCGCCCCGCCGTCCACGTCCCCCCTTGCAGCACCTTCCCCAGCGGCAATTCCTCCGCGTTCATCCCCAGCCGGCCGCGCACCAGCGCCGCCACCCGGTCCAGCAGCGCCACCGTCAGCGCGCGCCATTCCACAATCGGCTCGTCACCGGGGTGCAGCGCCACCGTGGTGATCTTCACGTCGCGCGGCACCAGCACGCCCAGGTCCACGAAGAGGCCGCCGTTGCGGTACTCGGGCAGGCCGGTGAGGCCATCCAGTTCCGTCACCTGCACGCCGGCCTCCGCCAGCGGCTCCACCAGCGAGTACGTCAGCCACTGCGACAGCTTGTGGAAGGGCACCAGCGCGTCCACGCTCTCCACCGGGCCCAATGACGAGTGGGGCCACACGTCGCCCAGGTTGACGGCATCCACCATCACCCGGCCCGGCCAGATGGGGCCCAGCACCTCCAGCACCAGCCCCAGCAGCTCCGCGGCCCGCACGCTGCGCCGCTGCGCGGTGACGATGTCCAGCAGCGCGCCCGGCCGGGGCAGCACCTTCGCCAGCCCGTGCAACAGGTGCAGCCGCCCCTCCAGCCCGTCCAGCGGGTTGGACTCCGACACCTGCATGCCGTGCGCGAGCCCCTCGCGCGTCATCCGCCCCAGTGCCTCCGCGTCCGCGCGCAGCGGCCGGTCCGGGTCCGACGAGAAGAGCCCGTCCATGAACATGCGGAAGCTCGCGACGGCCAGGCCCTCCGAGCGCGCCCACGTGCCGCCGCCGCGCTCGCGGTAGCGCCACTTCGGCCCGCTGCCCGCATCCAGCAGCACGCTCACCACCACCAGGTCCAACTTCGCCCGCGCCCGCTCCTGCGGCGTCGCATCCTTCAGTCGCTCTTCCAGCTCCGCCACGCGCGCCACGCCGCCCGCGTCGAAGTGGCCCCAGCGGCTGTGCAGGGGGATGTCCAGGTTCGGGTACAGCTCGCGCGTCACGTTCAGCACGGTGTCCACCACCACCGGCAGTCGCGAGGGCTCCACGCGGAAGTGCGGCAACCGGCCGGCGAGGCCCAGGTCCAGCAACTGGTGGCAGCGCTCGCGGATGGCGGCTGGCGTGCGCAGCCAGGCCACGGCGGGGGAGACGTGCGCCCTTGCCAGCTCGCTCTCAGACATCGAGCCCCCGTCCCTTGACCTGGGCCAGCGTGGCCGGATCCGCCACGGGCCCCTTGGTGAAGTAGCCCGCCGCCTTCTTGGCCTCCATCTCCACCTTCGCGTCGGCGGGGATGAGGTCCTCCGGAATCGGGACGCGCTCCAGGATTTCGATGCCCGAGCGGGTAATCGCGTCGTGCTTCATGTCGCTCATCGACACGAAGCGGTGGATGCGGGTGATGCCCAGCCAGTGCAGCACGTCCGGCATCAGCTCCTGGAAGCGCATGTCCTGCACGCCGGCCACGCACTCGGTGCGCTGGAAGTAGGTGGCCGCCGAGTCGCCGCCCTCCTGCCGCTTGCGCGCGTTGTAGACCAGGAACTTCGTCACCTCGCCCAGCGCGCGGCCTTCCTTGCGCAGGTAGACGATGAGGCCCGCGCCGCCGTTCTGCGCGGAGCGCACGCACTCTTCGATGCCGTGCGCCAGGTACGGGCGGCACGTGCAGATGTCGCTGCCGAACACGTCCGAGCCATTGCACTCGTCGTGCACGCGCACCGCCAGCGGGATGTTCTTGTCCGCCAGCGAGGCGATTTCGCCAAAGACATACAGCGTGAGCCCGCCGATGGGCGGCAGGAAGACGTGCAGGTCCGGGCGCGTAATCAGCTCCGGGAACATGCCGCCCGTCTGCTCGAAGAGGCCGCGGCGCAGCGCGCTCTCCGTCAGCCCGAAGCGCTTGGCGATGCCCGGCAGGTGCCACACCGGGTCCACCGCGGCCTTCGTCACCTTGATGTCGCCGTTCGCCGTGAGCAGGTCACCGTCCGGCTTCAGCCGCCCGGCCACAATCGCGTCGCGCAATTCGGGCAGGTTGATGTGGGCCTTGGTGACGGCGATGGTGGGCCGGAAGTCGACGTCCTGCTCCGAGTACGCGCGGAACACCTGCGGCGCCACCGCGCCCCACGGGTCCAGCGAGACGATGCGCTCGGGGTTGCTCCAGGACGGGTACGGCCCCACCTGCGCGGCGGGCGAGGTGTTCTTCAGGTCCGCCTTGTGGTCCTGCGGCAGCTGGCCCGCGGCCACGGCGAGCGCGCGGTAGACGGCGTACGCACCGGCGTGCGTGCCAATGACGTTGCGGTGCGCGGGCTCGGTGAGCGTGGCCACCACGGGGCCGCGGCGCAGCGGCTCGGCGTCGCCCCAGCGCAGGGCGACACTCTCGCCATCCGGGTGCGAGGTGAGACGGATGTGATTGACGGGCTTCTTGTCTGCCATGGGAGCGCCCTCCTTGCGGGCGCGGGAGTCGTTCGAGCGCGAGGAGTGGAAGCGGGAAGCGGATCAGCTCATCCACGAGCCGTCGGTGCGAGCCGACCACTTGCGGGTGACCTTCTTCAGCGCCGTCCAGAAGTCGAGGCTGGACGGGCCGGTGATGTCGCCGTGTCCGAAGCGCGAGTCACCGGTACCGCCGAAGGAGAAGGGCTCACGCGGCACGGGGACGCCCACGTTGACGCCCACCATGCCGGCGCGCACGCCCTCCACCACCGCCTGCGCCACCGCGCCGTTGGTGGTGAAGATGGATGCCGCGTTGCCGTACGGCGACGCGTTCTCGATTTCGAGCGCCGCGGACAGCGTGGGCACGCGGATGATGGAGAGCACCGGGCCGAACAGCTCGCGCTTGGCGGCCTCCATCTCCGGACGCACGCCGTCCAGCAGCGTGGGCCCCAGCCAGTTGCCGCCGGTCCACACCTCGCCCGCGGGCCGCTTGCCGCGCCCGTCGAGCACCACCTTCGCGCCCTCGGCTTCCGCTCGGGCGATGGCCGTCTCCAGCCGGTCCACCGCGCCCCGGTCGATGAGCGCGCCCATGCCGGGCCCCACCTGGAGGCTCGCGGCGCGGCGGGTGATTTCCTTCAGGATGGGCTCCACGTCACCGACGGCGAGCAGCACACTGGCGGCCATGCAGCGCTGGCCCGCGCAGCCGGTGAACGAGTCCACCACGGCCTGCGGGGTGAGGACCGGGTCCGCGTCGGGGACGACGATGACGTGGTTCTTCGCGCTGCCCAGGGCGAGCACGCGCTTGCCGCGCTTGCAGCCCTCCGCGTACAGGTGCCGCGCCACGGCGGACGAGCCCACGAAGCCGATGGCCGCCACGTCCGGATGCGCCACCAGCGCGTCCACGGCTTCCTTCCCACCGTGGACGACGGAGAAGACGCCGGGCGGGAAGCCGGCCTCGCACATCAGCTCGCCGAGCGCGCACGCGGTGAGGGGCACCTTCTCGGACGGCTTGAGGATGAAGGCGTTGCCCAGCGTGACGGCGATGGGGAACATCCACATCGGCACCATCGCCGGGAAGTTGAATGGGGTGATGCCGGCGACGACGCCGAGCGGCTCGCGGCGCAGCTCACAGGTGACGCCGCGGCTGACCTCCATGTGGCCGCCGGTGTCGAGGTTCTGGAGGGACAAGGCGAAGTCGCAGACCTCCATGCCCTTGAGGAGCCCGGCGCGGCCTTCGGCCACCGTCTTGCCGGCCTCGCTCGCGGCGAGGTTGGCGAGCCGATCCAAATCCCGCTCGAGCAGCGTGCGGAAGCGGTGCAGGAGCTGGGTGCGCTCGCGCAGCGCGGTATTGCGCCAGAGGGCGGCAGCGGGCTTCGCGGCCTCCACGGCGTGGGCGACTCCGGCGGCTGGCGTCAGCGGAACACGGCCGATGACCGTGCCCGTGTACGGGCTGCGCACGTCGAGAAGGGTGGCGCCCACCGGGGCCTGCCATTCACCTCCCACCAGGTTGCGACAAGGAACTACGCTCTCAGGAAGCTGGATGAAGGACACGCGCACCCCCCAGGCGGAGCGTGATCGAGGAGCGCTCCATCATAGCCGCGAGCGAGGAGAGACCGGCAACCCGGGCCCGGTACGGGTCATTCGTGAATCGGTTGACAGTCCGGTGTCCAGGCAAGCGGAGTGCCGGATAACGGACCAATGCAGAGCGTCATTTCCAACGGGAGGGCCCGCTGGCGGCGCGGATCAGACGCGGTGCGGCGTCTCCGTGAGGGCGCGCAGCCGTGAGACGGTGGCGGTGTCCTCGGCGTCGGGGGTGAGACCGAGGGACTCGGCCTCCGCGTACAGCGCGAGGGAGAAGTGGAAGCGGGCGGAGGCGGTGACCGGGTCGCCCTGTTGTTGGAGCAGCTCGCCTTCCTCGGCCACCAGGCGGGCGAGGACCTTCACGCGCACGGGACTGCCGAGCAGCCGCGCGGTGGACGCGGGGTCCGCGAGCAGCAGGGCGCCGTATTCCATGCCGAGCGTGGACAGGGCCGTGTCCTGGATGAGCCGCTGTGCGTCGGCGAACTTCTGCTCCCTGCGGGCCTTGAGGATGCGGGCGAGCGCGGCGGCGAACTCCTCGATGAGCCGCTCGATGTAGTCCTTGCGGATGGACATGGCGCCTGGAGGGTAATGGCTGCGTGGGGTGGTTGCACGCGCTTCAGTCCGCCCACCAGTTGCGCCGGGACCAGGTGGAGAGCACGTGGTAGCCCGTGGGCGTCTGGAAGTAGCGCAGCCAGCGGCTGTCCTGCTCGTCGCGTCCACGAAGGAATGAATCCATTTCGGCGCTGCTCAGGAGGTCCTTGGACACCATGAAGAAGCCTCGCGTAGGTCTCTTCGGAAGCCCCTCCTTCCGCCATCTCGCGATGAGTTGGGCCACATCAAGCGGCTCCATCGAGGACCATCCCGGGCCACTGGCGCAGGCCAGGACGCCGCAGGTGTTGACGTAATCGCACATGAAGCGCTCGAACCACTCGCCCTGCGCCATTCCGTTCGGAGTGACGTAGGGCACCTGGGTATCGGTTTCCACTGACAGGCAGGTCGCTTCAGCCTGTCGCCAGAACCCCAGGTACAGGCTCGCGCGAATGGACATGACGTCGTAGGCGATTGCCACCCCACTCCATGTTCGAGCCAGGTCCAGCGCTTGCGCATCGCCCTGAATCGGCTGGTCATTACCAAAGTCCACGTCAAAACTTTTCGAATCAGGGTCCCATAGAATTCGAAGAGCGCGACGGGCGATGAAACGGTGCGAAGCACGGAGCAGTTGGGACTGGTAGACCGCTTGCTCCAGCGGAAGCCGCACAGCGGACATCTGGAACCATCGAGGCGGGCTCATGACCAGGGCTCCCAATCCACAGCTATGAGAATGCGACGAAGACAACGTCGAAACCAGTCTCCGTGAGCTTGCCGACCTTCCTATCGGTGCGTCTCGCAGCGGGCACCTTGTAGGAGACTTTGTAGCCCCTCTCCGCAAGGACCCGGTTGTTCATCAACTGCTCCGAACCATAGGAGCGCTCCTGGTTCTTGCACTCGGTGACATCCCTCTTGCTCGCGGCATGGTCGAGCTCACGGCTTTTGCCGCACTTGATACAGACGGCGCGAACATGCTGATGGTCTCCCGGCAATCCGGCAGCCATCTCTTCGTCGGTTGCATCCCGGGAGATCTGCCGGCCATGGGTGATGTGCCCCATCCGGACGTTGTGTTCCGCCGCGGCAATCTCGAATTCATCCTTCCCCGCCTCCTTCATCTTCTCGATGCGCTTGAGCGGACTGGCCTCTGCCGGGTCTACCTCTGGAAAGTAGATGCGCTCGGAATGCTCGCCGGGTGGACAGGGGTTTTCGACCATGGGCCGCGCGAAGGGCACCTCGCCGCCGCCTTGAATCATCAGCACCTTCCTGCCCTTGAATCTCCCCATCGGCGCGCTCCTACTCTTCTTCCACGGTGATGTTGCGACCGAAGAGCCGGACCCGGCCGGACTTCTCCACCTGCAGAGCCACCCTGCCGTTGACCGCGATGCTGAGCGCATCCGCGTCGAGAATCAGGGACCTGGCCTGCACGGACTGCGTGCCATCAATGCGGAGGTGCAGCCCTTCACCCGTCTGAAGCTTCCAGTCCTTGCCGACACTCAGGCTGGCGGAGCCATCCACCTCCACCCAGTCCTCGCCGCCAACCCGGAGCTGCTTGTCCCCAATCACGGTCTCTTGCCTGCTTCCGGCGATGGCTTCGTGCTTGAGCCCCGCCACCTGCTCGGTCTTCGCACCACCCGTGGCTGCGTTGTGGGCCAGCGCCACGTTGACGCTGTAGGCCCCGCCAATGGTGGTGGCTTTCGCCGCCCCCACGCTCTCCACGGCGCCCTGCGACACGGAGACGTTGAGGCCTTTTCCGACGGTCATCGCCTGATGGCCGTCCACCGATTCGTCATGGCTCCCACGGGTGGAGGTGTCGCGGTCCTTCTGGACGAGCAACATCTGGTTGCCCTCGATGACGCCCACGTCGTCCATGACGACGCGCAGCTCCTGGTGGCCCTCCACCCTGCGCCTGCGGTCCTTCTTCACCAGCAGGTCCTCGAAGCCGCGCACCTCCTGGGCCTTGTCATTCTCGGTGAGCAGGGCCTCGTCCTTCTGCGCGTGGGTGAAGACCTCCTCGTCGCCCATCGAGTCTTCAATCCGCACCTCGTTGAAGCCGTCGCTGCCCAGGCTGGAGGCGCTCTTGCGCGTCGACTTCGTCTTCTCGTCCGGCAGCGCATACGGCACCGGATGGATGCCGTTGTAGACGGCCCCCGCCACCAGCGGCCGGTCCGGGTCTCCCTCCAGGAAGCGGACAATCACCTCCTGGCCGATGCGCGGCAGCCACACGTCGCCCCATGCCGGGCCGCCCCACGGCTGGCCCACCCGCACCCAGCACGAGGACTTCTCGTCCCTCTTCCCCTCGCGGTCCCAGTGGAACTGCACCTTGATGCGCCCGTGCGCGTCGGTGTGGATTTCCTCGCCCGCCGGTCCCGTCACCGTGGCCGTCTGCGGGCCGGCAATCTGCGGCAGCGGCGTCAGCCGGCGCGGCCGGAAGGGCACCGCCTTGGGCAGCAGGTGGAACTGGTTGCGGTAGAGGCCCTGCAAGGACTCGCTGCCGCCCGACACGTCCGGCTGCACGCCCGAGTGCAGCACCTCCGTGATGAGGTACTCGCCCGCGAAGGTGCCGTCCTCCGGCGAGTCCAATTTCATCAGGAAGCCGGGTGCCAGCCGCGGTGCAATGGATTCCCCCGTCAGCGTGCGCCGTCCCACGCCTGTCGCCTCCACGCGCGTCCTCGCCGCCGACCTGACCACGCCCGGCGCCACGTAGCCGGCCGGGTAGTCGTAGATTTCGAGCGCCGCCAGGCCGTCCGTCGCCTTGCCCTTGCCGGAGATGTCCATGGCGGGCTTCTCGAAGTCGAAGTCCTTCAGGTGCACCGCGCCGGGACGCAGCCGGTGCACCCTCTCCAGCGCGTAGACGAGCTCGCCGTCCACCGCCTCCTTGCCCATGCGCGGGCGCAGCGGCAGCGTCTGGCCCTGGGGCAGCGGCGCGTGCGCGCTGGGCTTGTCCCCCAGCACCAGCGTGTGTCCCGAGTCCATGTGCTCGAAGAAGTAGAAGATGCCCTCCCACTCCATCAGCCGGCTGACGAAGGCGAAGTCACTCTCGCGGTACTGCACGCAGTACTCGCGCGCCGCGTAGCTGCCCGAGAGCGCCAGCCGCACCTCCACCCCGCCCTCCCGCAGCACGGCCTCGAGAACCTCCGGCACGCTGTTGTTCTGGAAGATGCGGCTCTTGTGCACCTGGGACAGGCGCCACAGCTTCGGCACCACGTGGGCCCGGTAGCGCCGCCGGCCCGTCTTCATCCCCAGCGACTCCACCTCGCGCACCTGGCCGTGCACGTAACGCGGGCCGCCGTCGCGCACCGACACCGTCACCAGGGCGTCCTTCCCCACGAGGTCGGCCACCACCAGCGGCTCGCCGTCCCTCGTGAAGAAGTCGGCCCGGAAGTCGTAGAGCCGGCTGATGGCCTCCCTGCCCGCGAAGCCAGAGAGCGCCAGTCGCTCGGCACCGAGCGCCCCGACCCTCAACGTGAATGCCGGTGGGTTCCACCCCACGGGGAGCCTCTCTGGTGGGTCCCGCCCCGTACCCACCGTGAGGATCATGCTGCCCTACCTCCCCGGACAGCTCCTCTCCGGAGCCCCTCGTGCGTCCTCCAGGACACAGAGGGGAGGTGGACCCGAGAGGGGACGTGGGCGCGTCTCGCGAGAGGCCAACAGCGTCCCCCCTTCCGACAACCACCCCCGAGCGCGGTAACGTAGGCGCCCTTCACGACACAGGCGGGAACAGTCAATGAGTCAGAGCGGAAGCAGTGCAGAGGGTGCGCGCGTGCGGTGGCTGGTGGCGGGAGCCTTCTCCCCCGCTCCTTCCGGCCGGCGCTTCCACGTCACCCCCGAGTCCTTCGGTACCGAGCTCGCACGCGTCGCCACCGGCCTGCGCATCACCGTGCCCGACCGCCTCGGCGCCAGTGACACCCGCACCGTCGAGCTGACCTTCGACAAGCTCCGCGCCTTCGGCCGCGCCGACCTCATCACCACCGTCCCCGAGCTGCGCGCCCTCCAGGCCCTCCACTCGGACCTCTCCAACTCCGACCCGCTCCGCCCCCTCACCGCCGAGGAGGCCGCCTCCCGCATCGCCACCATCACCGGCCCCGGCCGCCTCCCCGACGCCGTCGCCGAGGCCCTCCGCGCCGCCGTGATTCCCCTCCCCACCGTGCCGCCGCCTCCGGAGACGGGCGGCGATGAGCTGGTGGAGGCCTTCCTCAACCGCGCCGACCCGACCTCCCCCGCCGCCGCGTCCCGCGCCGTGGACGCCTTCCTGCGCGCCATCAACCCCCGCGCCCCGGCCTCCGGGTCCCCCGCGTCGGCCGCGTCCTCCCCCTCGCGCAAGACGGCGAGGGACATCATCGAGGAGGCCCTGCTCGCCACGGCCCGAGACATCCTCGCCGCCGAGCCCGTCGCCCGCCTCGAGTCCGCGTGGCGCGGCCTGAGGTGGCTGCTGGACCAGTGCCCGAAGTCCTCCGGCCTCGCCGTGGAGGTGCTCGACGTGGCGCCTCCCGCGCTGCTGGAGTCGCTCCAGGGCGCGCTCGCGGGCGAGCCGTTCGACCGCCCCGACGCCGTCTTCGTCGTGGACGCGACGAGTGACGTCGGCCTGCTCGGCAAGCTCGCGGCGCTCGGGGAGCGCTCGCAGGTGCCCGTGGTGGCCGCCGTGTCCCCGGCCCTGCTGGGCGTGGCTCCGGAAGAGCTCGCCGTGGCGCTGGAGGAGGAGCGGGAGCAGGTCTCCGAGGCGTGGACGGAGCTGCGCCAGGACGAGTCCTCGCGCTGGCTGTGCGCCGTCCTCAACCGCGCGGTGGTGGCCAGCGAGGGACGCGGCACCGCGCGGCGCACGTGCTTCACCAGCCCCGCCATTGCCGTGGCGGCGATGCTCGCGGCCAGCTTCCGCGACACCACCGCCTTCGCGCGCATCATGGGCCAGGCCGGCGGCCTGCGCGCCCCGACGACGTGGGAGCTGCCCTCCGGCCGCGACAAGGGCCTGGGCATCCCCACCGAGCTGTTCCTCCCCATCCGCGCGCAGGGGCGCCTGGAGGAGCGGGGCATCCTGGGCCTGGGCAGCGGGCGCAACGCGGACGCGGTGCTGCTGGCCGCCGCGCCCACGGTGTACGGCGGCGGCTACGCGGTGCCGCTGCCCGCGCAGCTGCTCACCGGCCGCATCGTCCGCTTCGCCACCTGGGTGAGGGACCAGCTCCCGCCCGGCTCCGGCAATGACGAGGTCGCCGCCATCTTCTCCCAGGCCGCCGAGGTCTTCCTCTTCCGGGGCGCCACCGAGAACGGCCAGGTCCGCGCCGAGCTCGTCAACACCGACAACGGCCGGGGCGTCCACGTCAGCGCCACCGTCCGGCCCGAGCACGCCGGCACGCGGTTCCAGCTCGCCTTCGTGCTGCCCCTGCGAGGATGACCGCCTCCCATCCCGAGCCCGTGGTGGACCTGCTCGCGACGTACTTCGTCGGCGGCGCGAGCAGTGCCGACCTGTCCGACGCGGCGGTCCGCGCGATGGAGGCCGGGCTCGACTCGCCCGCGCTGCGCATGCTGGCGGGGCTCTCCGGCGAGACGAACGCCTGGGAGCTGGAGAGCCTCATCCAGCGCATGCTCCGGGAGCTGGGGCTGTCCATGCCGGACCGCTCCTCCATGGTCCGCATGATGGCGCGACCGCTCGCCCGCGGATTCCTCGCGGGCCGAATTACTCCCGATGCGTTCGTCGACGAGCTGTATGCGCTGTCCCGCCATGACGTCCGGGAGGGACACCACCCGTGGTGCCTGCTCCAGGACGACTGGATGCTCGCGCGCGACGGGACGGAGGGTACGGTCGCCGAAGCAACGGCCGCGCTCCGCGAAGAAGCCGAGCGCCTCGTCGGCTCGCGCGGCTGAACCAGGACGCAGACGGGCACGGCGGCGCTCCGCAAGCACGGCGGGTACGACCGGCATCCTCCGGCTCATTCAGGACGCGGGTGCGGCCTGCCTGAAGTGAGGTGTCCTCCGGCGGCTGACAGTCGTGGAAGGAACGTTCATTCCACGGGTCCTCCGCCCGAAGAGGCGACGCGGGGAGTGCAGGGGCTACCGCGTTCTGAATCAGTCCCCTCCGCGCCCGTGCCGCTTGCGGTACGCGCGCGGCGAGACACCGAAGGCCCGAGCGAAGCTCGTCGTGAAGTGCGACAGGTCCCCGAAGCCCGCCTCCAGCGCGACCTCGGTGATGGGCGCGCGCGTCGCGCGCAGGGACATCGCTGCCATTCGCAACCGGGTGGCGATGACGAACTGGCGTGGCGTCTGTCCCGTCATCGCCCGGAAGACGCGCAGGAAGTGGAAGCTGCTCAGTCCCGCATGCTCGGCCAGCGTGTTCAAGGAGCAGTCGTCCGCGCTGTGCGCCTCGACATAGCGCAGCGTCTTCGCGACACGGCGAGCCTGCGCTGACGTGGGTGCCATCACGGAATGGACGCCACCCCGGTCCTCCGTCAGCGCGACGGCTGCCACCGTGAGCGCGGCCTCGCGCACCGCCTCCGGCTCGCCGGTGCACAGGGCGCGCTGCGTGAGGACCACCGCATCCGCCGAGGCCGTGGAGGCAGGAATGGCGGCGCGTCCGAAGGCCCGCGTCTCGCGAAGCCGGACACCGAGCGAGCCGCTCACCTCGTCGAGGAAGGACTCCGCGTAGTCGAAGACGACGGAGCGGTCCCCTCCGTCATCGACATGGCGGTACGCGTACCCGTCGGTGGCATTCCCGAGCAGCAACAAGCCCGGGCTCGAGAGCACCTCGCCCCGGCTCGACCGGGCGTGGAAGACGCCGGCGAGGGTGACGCTGATGTGGACGCGCGGGTGCTCGCCTTCGGAGACGGTGCTCCGCGCGCCCTTGTGGCAGACGCAATCCCAGGCGCCGAACGCCCCGTCCTCCGCGAGCAGGTGCATCCCGCACGGCCTGACGGGAAGGCCCGGCACTGCCGCAACATTCCCCAAGTTTCGCGCCACATCCGGATGCTACTGCAACGAGACACAGGAGGCTTACGACACATGCCCCGCCACCCCTTGCTCACCGCGCTGGTGGTGAGCGCCCTGCTCACCGGATGCCACGCGTCCTCTCGTCAGACTCCACGCGAAACCCAGGCCCCCGAAATCTACGGCGCCGGCCTCTTCACCACCGGCGCGTGGGACTTCTTCCTGGCCTTCTCTCCGGACCAGCAGCGCGTGCTCTTCTGCCGCGCGGACGACGGGTTCGAGCAATACGAAATCTTCGAGACACGGCTCGGTGACGACGGGCACTGGTCCATGCCCGTGAAGCCCCGCTTCGCGGCGGCGTGGAGCAACGCGGACCCGCACATCGCTCCCGACGGCCGGAGCGTGGTCTTCATCTCCAACCGTCCCCACCCCGGGGAAACGGCCGCGCGCGCGACGCACGACATCTGGGTCGCCTCGCTGCAAGCGGACGGCGAATGGGGCGAGGCCACGCGCCTTCCCGCGCCGGTGAACGACGCGAACCTCGACGAATGGTCCCCCGCCGTGGCCGCCAACGGGAACCTGTACTTCGGCGCCGAGCGCCCGGGGACTCGCGGTGGGAGCGACCTGTGGGTCTCCCGCCTCGTGGACGGCGCGTATCAACCGCCGGAGAACCTCGGCGACGCCATCAACACCGGTGCGAACGAAGTCGAGCCGTGGATTGCCCCGGACGAGCGCTACCTCATCTTCAGCGCACTCCAGCGCGCGGATGGCGTCGGTGGATATGACCTGTACGTCAGCCGCAGACTTCCGGAAGGTGGCTGGGAGAAGGCCCGGCTGCTCGGTGACGGCATCAACTCGCCCGCCAGGGACTTCAACCAGAGCGTCTCCCCGGACGGGAAGTGGTTCTACTTCAGCAGCAACCGGCCGCACGCCGGAGACGTGGGCGCGCGGTTCGACCATCCGAGGAACGACGGCGCGCTCGTGGGCATCGGCAAGGGCACGGGTGACATCTACCGCGTGCCCATGAGCGCGCTCGGCCTGTGATGCGTCACGCCTTGAGGCGGAGCACGTACGCCGTGAGGAACACGGAGGGCAGGTCCATGTCGCCCGCCGGCTCGCGCACGTAGCCGCGCTTCATGTACATGCGCGCGACGCCCTCCGCGCCCTTGCGGACGTGGAGGCATATCGCGTCCACGCCCCACTTCCGCGCCAGGTCCTCGGCCGCGTCGAGCAGCGGCCGGGCAAGCCCGGTGCCGTGGTAGCGCACGGCGGTGGCCAGGCCGCGCAGGTCCGCCGCGTTCGGCAGCCACGCCTCCGAGCCCGGCGCACCCGGGCGGAACAGGGCCACCGTCCCGGCAATCTCCCCGTCCACCTCAGCCACCAGCAGCGAGGCCACCTTCCGGCGCGAGGCCACGTCCCGCAAGTCGCGCTTGCGCTCCTCCGTGTAGACGACGTCCGGCAGCTTCTTCGCGTACTGCGTGATGAAGGCCTCCACCAGCAGTTCTCCGACCGCCGGATCATCCTCGGGCCGTATCTCACGGATGAGGGCCCGCTCCGCCACATTCTGGGTCTCCATGCCCCGGGCTCTAACACGCTCCCCTTTCTGCCGCCGCATGCGGAAAGGGGCCCCAGCCGCCGCGCCGCGGCATGCGGGTGCGGCGCTAGAGAAAGTCGCCGATGAACCAGGGAAGCTGGTCCCCCAGCTTCTGGAGCACCCCGCGCCGCTTCCACCCGCTCCAGTGGATTTCGTAGGAGTGGCCCAGGTCCTTCTCGAACGCCGCGGCGAGCCCGGCCGCCAGCCCCGCGTCGTCCACCACCACCGAGCACTCCTCCGAGCTGCCCAGCGCCAGCGGGTCCAGATTGGTGGAGCCGACGACGGACAGCGAGTCGTCCACGAGCATCGTCTTGGAGTGCATCATCGATAGCTCGTACTCCCAGATTCGCACGCCCCCTTCGAGCAGCCGCGCATACGAGGCCCGCTGCGCCGCGTGCACCGGGGCGATGTCATGGTGCCGCCCGGGCACCAGCACCCGCACGTCCACGCCCTGCTTCACCTTCTCGATGAGCATGTCGCTGATGGCCTCGGAGGGGATGAAGTACGAGTTCGCAATCCACAGCCGCCGCCGCGCCGAGGCGATGGTGAGCAGCGTCATCCGCCGCGCGTTGGACATGAAGCGGTTGTTGGTGCTGGCGACGAAGCCCGCGCGGGCCTCGCCCACGTACAGCGTCGAAGGGAAGTCGCTGGCCGGGAGGAAGTCCCCGCCCGCCTCCTGCCAGTTCTGCGCGAAGGCCACCTGCATCTCGCGCACGGAGGGTCCCTCCACGCGCACGGCGAGGTCTCGCCACGAGTCGGGCCCGTCCGCGTCCCCGAGCCAGCTCTTCCAGATGCCCCAGCCGCCGGTGAGCCCCACCTCGCCGTCACGCACCACCAGCTTGCGGTGCATGCGCATCTTGATGCGCTTCGCGTCGAGCGAGGAGATGGACCCCTGGATGGGCCGAAAGGTGCGCACCTCGCAGCCGGCCTTCGCGAGCGTGAGCCCCACGGACTCGAAGTTGACGCTGCCCAGTGGGTCCACGAGCACGCGGCAGGCAACGCCGGGCTGGCGCTCCTGGATGGCGCGCACCAGCCGGTCCGACGGCTCGCCCGGGCGCCAGATGTAGCTGGCGATATTGATGCTGGAGCGGGCGGCGCGAATCTCCCGCTCGATGGCGTCGAAGATGTGGCCGTTCTCCACCAGGTCCACGCGGTGACCCGGCTCCAGCGCCACGCCGAGCGACTGGAAGAACGCGAGCGAGCGGGCCTCGGGGTCACCCTCCGGCAGCGCGCGCAGGCGCAGGTCATGACGGTGGTTGGGGTACGAGCACCCGGTGACGAACAACGCGCCGAGCACGAGCCAGGCCAGCTTCACCGCCGGAAGCTAATGGCGCTGGTGCATGAGCGCACCTGCCCTCCATCACGCGAGGGTCGGATGACAGCGTCCAGCCGACAACATCCGTACGTGGCGCCACTGTGCGCTGGAGGGCGGGAAGCCCGTGGGGGGTGGAAGCCCGCGCGGGGCGTGCGCACCGTTGTCCCCCACCGTGCTCCAGGCCGGAGGACGTGTGGCCCTTGTGTGCCCATGTCTTCTTCCGTGTCCCTGATGTTGCTCGGGTGCCTGCTGGCACCCCTGGCCCACGCGGCCTCCGACGCACCGCTGCGGCGGAACGCGAAGGCCCTGGGGCTATCGCAGGAGGCTTCCGCTTCGGACTCCACCGCCGCGCCGGAGCCGGACACGGACGCGGCGGGTGACACCTCCGTACCCGCGGATGCCCCGCCACTCGCGGCGTCTCCGTCATCCGGCGAGGGCGGCACGCGTCTGCCCGGAATGAGCGGCGTGCCCGTGCAGTCGAACGGGGAGGACGTGCCGCTCTCCACCGGAGCCTGGGTGGCGCACGGTGGACTGACGCTGCTGCCGCTCGGAGGCATCTGGGCCGCGACCCGCGTGGGCGGAGACACGCGGCTGACCGCCACCGCATCGGAGACAGCGGCGGGCATGCTCCTGGGCTCCGTGCCAGCCCGGCTCCTCTTCTTCCGGCCCGCCACGCCGGGCGGTGGACGCTGGACGGAATTGGAGGTGACGGCGTTCGGCGCGGGGCTCGTCCTGACGCCGCCGCTGGCCGCGCTGGGCACGTGGGGCCTGGGCGAATTGGCCTTCGGTGGAAGCAGAGACCGTGGCGACGCGTACCTCGGCGCGCTCGGAGGCGCGGCGGCGGGCGCGCTGCTGGGCGTGGCCGTCCACGGCGTGCTGATGAAGCTGGCCGAGCCGAGCGCCCGCTTGAAGGCCGAGCGTCAGCTCATCGGGCTGGGCTTCATCGGCGCGGGAGCGACGCTGGGCTACCAGTGGGCCGGCGGTGGCCCGCGTCCCTAGGGGGAGACGCGATAGTTACGAGCGGGGTGCATCCGAACGCAATGCCGCGGCGTCCACGCCTCACATGCGCCAGAAGCGGCGCACCAGCGAGTCGGTCAGCTCGGCCTGTGCGAAGCGGAGCAGCAGCGGCTGGGCCATGGGCTCGGGGACGCGCAGCTGCGCGAGCAGGCCGCGCACCTCGAACTTGCGCGTCAGGGCGAGCAGGGCCTCGCGCTCGGGCACCGTGAGACCGGGGTGCCAGCAGTCGACGATGAGCACCACGCGGCGCTGCTGGCTGCGGTTCCACGTCTCATGCTCGAACGAGTCATGGAAGGCGAGCACACGGCCCTCCTCCCAGTGCCGCGACTCGGTGCCGACACGGATGCCGCAGCCCTCCGGAATCCGCAGGCCCAGGTGGAGGCGCATGCGGAAGCCGTCCCAGCTGCAGTGCGGCGTCAGCGTGGTGCCCGGCGCGTGCGAGGAGAAGAGCACGTCCGCCAGGGGGAAGGCCGTGCACTCGCCGTCCAGTGACTGCACGGCGGCGGCCGTTTCTTCCATCTCGAGGCCGGGGAAGAAGAGGCGGTCCAGGCGCTCACCGGCAAAGAAGACGGGGTGCACGGACCAGCGGCCGGTGCCGACGATGCCGGAGTCGTAGTGCAGCAGGTCGGCGTTCTCCAGCCGCGCGAGGTCCTTCTCCACGGCGGCGCGGCAGCCCTCCAGCGCGGTGGCCGAGGGAATGGGAAGCTCGCGCCAGGGGCGCTCCTCCAGGCCGGGGAGGGGCGGGAAGATGGTGGGCGCCTGTCCCGGCGTCGGCGGAGGCAGGGGCGCCTGTCCCGCCAGCATGCGGAAGTACTCCGTCAGGCGGGCCAGCTCGGAGCCGGAGCGCTGGACGGTGTCGAAGTACCCGCCCTGCATGGCCAGCTCGACGATTTTCTGGCGCACCTGCGCGGTGAGCTGCTGGGTGGACTCGTCGGACATGGCGGCTCCTTGGAAGGAAGCCATAGCGCGTCCCCGCGGGGAGCGTCCAGGTCACGGGGCGCGTGGAGGCGTGCCTGCGTCCAACCATCCTGGTGGAATGGAGGGCGAAGGCTCGCCCCAGGTAGAGCCCACGGGTGGCGTCAGCGCTGGCCCGCCTGCGTCGACGGGCACGCCCGCGTCAGAGACCACCGCACCCGACCGCACGACGGGTTCACCGTCGAAGACGCGCCGGAGGATGCGGCCATCTGCACGGATGGCGTATTCCACGCCCGAGTCCAAGGGGAGGGCCTTGGGGTCGCAAGCCGCCAGGTCCACATCAATCCGGACGAAGATGATGTCCTCCCTGCGGATGACCCGGTAACGGTGCGCGGCCCGCCTTTCCCAGCAAGCTCCCTCCTGGGTGTCCACGGGGAGGAAGTCGTCCGCGGCAATCCGGATGGCTTGCAGGGTCACCCCATCCAGCTCGGAGATGACGGGGGGCTCGCCCACTCTCTGTGCGAACTGCGCGAAGAACTCGGGAAAGACAATCGACCGGTCCTCTTCCAGCACCGTCATGCGCGGCGCCGGGTTCCTGGGGCACCCCGCGGCGAACAGCGCCACGACGAAGAGCCACCTCTTCATGGGGCACCTTCGAAGCATGGCGCCGTGGCGGGCCTGACGATATCGGGGTCTACGGCTCGCGGTGTCGAGCATCCCAGCGCGGCCAGGGCAGCAAGGGTGCAGAAGCGCTTCCAGGCGGCCGGCATGAAGCCAGTCTATCAACGGGCTTCCGCACGTCCCACCCTCCCTACTCCGTCCGCATCGCCTCCACGGGGTCCAGCTTCGCCGCGCGCGCGGCGGGGTAGATACCGAAGGCCAGTCCCACGCCGCAGCTCATCGCGAGCGACAGCGCCACCGCCCAGATGGGCACCTCCGTGGGCAGCCGAATCACCCACTTCGCCAGGTGCGCCAGCCCCACGCCCAGTCCCACGCCGAGCACTCCGCCCGTCAGCGACAGCACCACCGCCTCCGTGGCGAACTGCGCGAGGATGCGCCGCTTCTTCGCGCCCAGCGCCTTGCGGATGCCAATCTCCCGCGTCCGCTCCGTCACGGCCACCAGCATGATGTTCAGGATGCCGATGCCGCCCACCAGCAGCGACAGCAGGCACACGCCGAAGCTCGCCACCGAGATGACCTGCGAGATGTTGTTGAACATCTCCGTCGCGCTCTCATTCGAGAACACGAAGAAGTCGTCCTCCTCCATCGGCTTCAGCCCGTGGCGCCGCCGCATCAGCAACGTCACCTCGTCCTGCGCGCGCTGAATCACCTCCGCCGAATGCGCCTGGATGCTCACCCGGAAGTCCCGCACGCCGAACAACTGGCGGAACACCGTCAGCGGCATCATCACGTTGTTGTCCTGGCTGCCTCCGCCCAGGAAGCCGCCCTTGCGCTTGAGCGTGCCAATCACCAGGAAGCTGCGCCCCTGCATGCGAATCGTCTGCCCCAGCGGATCCAGGCCCGGGAACAGCGTGTCCGCCAGGTCCTGGCCAATCACCGCCACGCGCCGCTGGTCCAGGAACTCCGTGTCCGTGAAGGCCCGCCCCGCGTGGAGGGACACCGAGTTCGTCTGGAAGTACTCCGGCGTGCCCGCCCAGATGCTCACGTTCGCCCGCGACTCGCGCAGCGACGTGGACACCTTGAACCCGCCCTTCGAGTCTTCCCCCGCCGCCGTCAGCACCGACGGCAGCTCGCGGATGGCCTCCAGGTCCGCATCGGTGAACCGGGGCCGCCGCGCCAGCTGCGCCGGCGTGAGCTGACCGCCGAAGGGCAGCCGCTGCACCTGGAAGCAGTTGGTGCCCAGCTCGGACAGGCTCTCGTTCACCTGGTTCCGCAGGCCCTCGATGAGCCCCATCATCGCCACCACCGTGGTGGCCCCGATGACGATGCCCAGCAGTGTCAGGAAGGAGCGCAGCGGATTCGAGACGAACGTCCCGAAGGCCAGCCGCAGGGTGTCCCAGATTGCGTTCATCGCCGCCCTCTCCCGTCACTCGTGGCGGAGCGCTTCCACCGGGTCCAGGTTCGCCGCCCGCGCCGCCGGCCAGATGCCGAACAGCAACCCCACCGTGGCCGCGAAGCCCACACCAAAGACGACGGTGAGCGGCTGCACCGCCGCCGCCAGCGGCGTAATCATCGACACCGTGTACGCCAGCCCCAGCCCCGCCAGCGTGCCAATGGTGCCGCCCAGCGCGGACACGCTCGAGGCCTCCATCAGGAACTGGAGGATGATGGTGCGCTTGCGCGCGCCCAGCGCCCGCCGCACGCCAATCTCCCGCGTCCGCTCGCGCACCGACACCAGCATGATGTTCATGATGCCGATGCCGCCCACCAGCAGCGTGATGAAGCCCACGCCCGTGGCCGCGCCGTAGAGCGCGCCGGTGAGCTGCTTGTACATGTTGGCCAGCTGCTCCGGCCGGTTGATGGCGAAGTCGTCTGCCAATTCAGGGGGCGTGTTCCGCTCGCGGCGCAGCACGGGGGTAATCGCGTCCTGCACGTCGAGCACGTGGTCCGGCGAGTCCACCGCCACCGCGATGTTGGGCGACTGCCGCTTGCCGAAGTGCGAGAGGAAGGTGCGGTAGGGCACCATCACCACCAGGTCCTGGTTCTCCCCGAGGATGGTGCCCTTGGCCTCCAGCGTCCCCACCACGCGGTAGGGCTTGCCCTCCAGGAGGATGCGGTGGCCGAGGGGGTTGATGCTGGGAAAGAGCGAGCGCACCACCTCCGCGCCGATGACGGCCACCGAGGAGCGCTGGTCCAGGTCCGCGTCGGTGAGGAAGCGCCCGCTGTCCACGACGAAGGAGGACACGGTGGAGTAGTCCGGCGTGGTGCCGACAATCGTCACCGAGGCCATCTTCCGGTCCAGGAAGCGGCCCTCCACGCGGTCGTAGTAGATGGGCGCGGCGGCCAGCACGTGCTCGGACGCGGCGACGATGGGGCCCACCAGGTCCGCGGACAGGTCCTTGCGGTTGCGGTACTCCCACCAGTTGCCGCCCATCGTCCACGGGAACTTGGAGACCTGCAGCGTGTTGGCGCCAATCTGCGAGAGCTGGTCGTCGAAGGAACGGTTGATGCCCTGGATGATGCCGACGATGGCCAGCAGGGTGCATACGCCCACGCCGATGCCCACCGTCGTCAGCACCGTCCGCAGGCGGTTGGAACGGAGCGAGAACAGGGCAATCCGCCCGCCCTCCCACACATCGACCCGGAAGCTCACGTGTAACCCTCTCCGCCGGTACTCCGTTGCGCCCCGAGCACACACTCCCGGCGGGCACCCTGGCTACGCGCCAGCCAGCGAGTGATTGCACGCGGCCTTCCCCAGGGCAAATGCCACGGGTCCGGGTCCTCTTCACACGGAGGAGGATTCCCAGCGGTGGGACACTCCGGGTCCTAGCGGCCGGCCACCTTCCGCCACGCGGCCACCAGCGCCGCCGCCGCCCGGTCCACCTGCTCGCCGGTGGTGTCAGGCCCCAGGGACAGGCGAACCGCGCCCAGGGCCTCGGGCTCGGGGAGGCCCATGGCGCGCAGCACCGGCGAGGCGGACTCGCCGCCCTCGTGGCAGGCCGAGCCGGTGGACGCCGCCACCTCCGGCGCCGCCGCCAGCACGTCGGTGCCCCGCACGCCCGGGAAGCGCACGTTGAGGGTGTTGGGCAGCCGCTCGGTGGGATGGCCGTTCAGCGCCAGCCCGGGCACCTCCGCGCGCAGCCGCTCCCACAGCCGCTCTCGCAGCGCCACCTGTGCAGCGGTGCCTCGCGCCAGCCGGACGCGGGCCAGCTCACACGCGGTGCCCAGGGCCACGGCGTAGGGCACGTTCTCCGTCCCCGGCCGCAGGCCCCGCTCCTGCCCGCCGCCGAGCACGAAGGGCCGCAGCGGCGTCCCGGCGCGCACGTACAGCGCGCCCACGCCCTTGGGGGCGCGCAGCTTGTGGCCCACCAGCGTCAGCAGGTCCACGCCGAGCGCCTCCACGTCCACCGGCACCTTGCCCACCGACTGCGCCGCGTCCGTGTGCACGGTGGCGCCGTGCCGGTGCGCCAGCGCGGCCACCTCGGCCACGGGCTGGAGGACGCCCGTCTCGTTGTTGGCGTGCATCAGCGTCACCAGCGCGGTGTCCGCACCCGCCGCGTCCAGCGCGCGCGCCGCGTCCTCCACGCGCACGCGGCCGTCCGCGTCCACCGGCAGCCACGTCACGCGCCAGCCCCGCCACTCCAGCGTGTCGCAGGGCAGCTTCGTGGCGGGGTGCTCAATCACCGAGGTGAGGACATGGCGCCGCTCCGCGCGGGCCTCGGTGGTGCCGCGGATGGCGAGGTTGTTGGCCTCGGTGCCGCCAGAGGTGAAGAGGATGTCCCCGGGCTTCGCGCCGATGAGGGCGGCCACCTTCGCGCGGGCCTCATCCAGCGCGGCGCGGGCCCTCCGTCCGTAGGGGTGCCCGCTGGACGGGTTGCCGAACTCCTCGCGCAGGTACGGCAACATCGCGTCCACCACCTCCGCGTCGACGGGGGTGGTGGCGTTGTGGTCCAGATACAGCGGGCGCTCTGGAGGGCTCATGCCCCGCAGGATTACGGAAGGACGGTGGCCGTGTCGCCCTCCAGCGACATGCGGACGAACACTTCGTTGGGATGGACGCTTTCCTCCTCGAGGATGTCCGACGTGTCCACGGCCACGCGCAGGGTGTACTCGCCGTCCCCCAGGCCGGTGATGTCCACCCACTGACACGGAATGTCGAAGGAGTAGATGTCCGCCCAGCCGGGGGAGATGCCCATGGGGTCATAGAAGGCGGTCGGCGCCGCGTCCGTGCAGTAGCTGGTGATGTCCACCAGCGCGAAGCCCTGCTTGCGCCCGGTGAGGACCTGCTGCCCTCGCGAGTCGCGCAGCTCGTAGCCGGCGAAGCCCTTCAGGTGGTCGTGCCCGTGGCACTCGTCGAAGACGTAGAGGTCCGGCCGCGAGTCGATGGGCGGGAAGACGGCGCTGGCCCGCCCCAGGTTCTGGATGGCCGTGCTGAAGCGCAGCAGGCGCCGCTCCCCCGGGGCCGCCACGCAGCCCTCGAACACCTCACACGCGTCGGCGGCGAACGTCTTCTTCACCACGTTCAGCGTGCGGGCAATGGTGTCCGCGTCCACCGTGAGGTCCGGCTTGCCATTCACCGGGTCCAGCCGCAGGTCGCAGGAGCGTACGGGCGCGATGTACGGCGGGTCCTTCGGCTCCTTCGGCACGCGGCCGCCGCCGTAGATGGACACCTCTCCCACGGGGACATTCAGGATGTCGCCGGCGGCAGCGGTGGCCACCACCAGGTCGTCGTAGCCGTCACCATCCAGGTCCCCGGGCACGACCACCGAGGGGCGCCGGTAGACGTCGTAGTTGGCGGGCAGCGAGTCCGAGCGGGGCCAGCTCCAGGTGGGCTTCAGCTCGGCGGACATGCCCTTCGCGGGTGAGTAGAAGTAGAGGCGCCCCAGCGTGCTCACCACGAAGTCATGGCGCTCGCCATCTCCGTCCATGTCTCCTACTTCGATAGGCAGGCCCAGGCCGGGGAAGGCAGCGTCCTCCATCATCGTCCAGGCCGCCGTGGAGGAGATGGCGCCTCCGGGCTCGGACAGGTGCAAGTTCGACACGCCATTGTCCATGAACAGGAAGGCCTCGCGGTGGCCGTCCCCATTGATGTCGGGGTACAGCTTCGCGCTGCTGGCCACCAGGGCCTGCACGGGCTCGGCCGACAGGGGGCCCTCGCAGGTGAAGGAACCGCCGGCCTTGCAGCCCAGGTACAGCTCCTGGAGGTTCTCCGTGTCGTCCGACGGAATCATCACGTCATCGGCGCCGTCGCCGTTGACGTCTCCCTGGTTCGAGAAGCTGAAGCCCTGCCGTGTATGGACGAGGGTGAAGGGCCCGCCCTCCGCCCCGGGCGTGGCCTGGAAGAAGGACAGCGCACCGGCCCGGCTGCTCACCAGGTCGTCCAGCCCGTCCCCGTTGAAGTCGATGAAGGCCGTGGTGAAGAAGAAGCCGTTGCCGGGGACGCGGAAGGCCGGCGTCGCGAGGATGGCTCCCAGGTCCGGCCCGCCGAGGAAGACGGACGCGCCGTACCGACCCTGGACGAGCAGGTCCGCGTACGCGTCCCCGTTCACGTCGCCGGCCACCGTCCGGAGCCCCTGCCCCGTCGTCCGAGGGTGGGTGTTGGTCCAGGTCATCAGCGCGGAGACGGGCTGCGTGGAGAAGAAGCGCTCCTCGCCCGCGAAGAACGACACGCGGCCGGGGTGCTTCGCCGCAACGAAGTTGGTGCGGCACGGCTCGGTGCCCACGGCCAGGTCCTTGCGGCCATCGCCGTTGAAGTCCGCGAGCGCGACGGAGCTGCCGAAGCACTCGTCCTTCAGGGACGGGTCCGCCTTCACCTGCCACAGCGGCGTCTCGGAGAGCTCGGGGCTCGAGGGCTCCGGCTTGGGTTCCGGTTCGTCTTTACAGGCCCCCAGCGCGAACAGCAGGGACACGGCGGCCAGGGCTTTGCGTGACGACGGCATGACACGGCTCCTCTCGTGGGGGACTGCGGAAGGGGACCTGCCTGGGGGAACGGTGGCGGACGTCGCACGAAGCCCGGCCGCGATGGCGCGACGTGCGGGGCAGGTTACGCGCACGTCCGATTTCCCTCTCCAGATGCTTGCCGGATGAAGGGCATCGAACGCCGAGAGGCCCGCCGGTGCGATGTGCGTCGAGCCCGCGCGTGGGCGGGAGGGCCCGCAACACAGTCCTGGCAGTGAGGACCGGGCGGCTGGAGAGGCGACCGGGCAGCCGGCCATCCGGGGTGATTGGCCTCGGCCGGGAGCATCCCCACCTTTGCTCCCGGCGCCCGAGTTACGGGCGACCCTCGCGCCACATGGCTCCGTCCGCCGCCACAGCCTCCGCCGACGCCCTGTCCGCCGCGCTGCCCGCGTTCACCCGTTCACAGAAGGTCTTCACGATGCTGGGGGCGCTGCTCGGGCTGCTGCTCGCGGCGTTGGATCAGACGATTGTCGCGACGGCGGGGCCGTCCATCCAGGTGGACCTGCGCATCCCCGCGTCGCTCTACGCGTGGCTCACCACGGCGTACATGGTGGCGTCCACGATGATGGTGCCGGTGTGGGGGAAGCTGTCGGACCTGCTGGGCCGGCGCGCGGTGCTGGCGGTGGGCATCCTCGTCTTCCTCGCGGGCAGCTTCCTGTGCGGGGCGGCCCGGTCCACGGTGGCGCTCATCATCTTCCGCGCGGTGCAGGGGCTGGGCAGCGCGGCGCTCTTCACCGCGGCGCTCGCGGTGGTGGCGGACCTGTTCGAGCCTCGCGAGCGCGGGAAGTACCAGGGCCTCTTCGGCGCGGTGTTCGGCCTGTCGAGCGTCGTGGGCCCGCTGGTGGGCGGCTTCATCACCGACCACTTCGGCTGGCACTGGGTGTTCTTCATCAACCTGCCGGTGGGCGTGGTGGCGCTGACGCTCGTGCTGCTGCGGATGCCGAAGCTGCGGCCTCCGGGCGTGACGCGCGGAGGATTGGACGTGCGCGGCGCGGGCTCGCTCGCGCTGGCGGTGGTGCCGCTGCTGCTGGCGCTCAGCCTGGGACGCAGTGGCGGCGGAGCCTGGGCGTGGGGCTCGTGGCGAATCCTCGGCCTGTTCGCGCTGGCCGGGGTGGGCACGGCGCTGTTCCTCCGGGTGGAGCTGCACGCGAAGGAGCCGCTGCTCGACTTGAAGCTGTTCCGCCTGCGCGCCTTCAGCACGGCGAACGCGGCGGTGTTCGTCATCGGCGCGGCGTTCCTGTCGGGCGTCGTCTTCCTGCCCCTGTTCATGGTGAACGTGGTGGGGCTGTCGGCGACGCGCTCGGGGCTGACCATCATGCCGCTGACGCTGGGCGTGGTGGCGGGCAACGTGCTCAGCGGGCAGCTGGTGGCGAAGCTGGGGCGGTACAAGGTGCTGCTGCTCGGCTCGCTCGGGCTGCTGTTGGTGGGCTTCGCGGTGATGGGCTTCACGCTGACGCCCGAGTCCACCCAGGCCGAGGTGACGGCGAAGATGGTGCTGGTGGGCCTGGGGCTGGGGCCGTCGATTCCGCTCTACACGATGGCCATCCAGAACGCGGTGCCTCCGCAGCGCATCGGCGTGGCCACGTCGGCGGCGACGTTCTTCCGGCAGCTCGGGATGACGCTGGGCGTGGCGCTGCTGGGCACGGTGTTCGCGGCCACGCTGTCACGCGAGCTGGGCACGCGCCTGCCGGAAGCGACGGCGGGACTGCCGGAGTCGGTGCGGGCCCAGGTCGCGGTGACGGTGCCAGGAGCGAGCAGTGAGGGCAGCGCCCCCGGCGAGGGCTTCCAGGGCGAGGCGGTGAAGGCACGCCTGCGCACGGAGTTCGACGCCGAGCGCCGCCGGGTGGGCGAGGCGCAGCGTGCGCGGGTGGACGCGGAGGAGGCCCGCGCGCTGGAGGCGGTGGACCGGTCCCACCAGGCGGTGAAGGAGTCCTTCACGCGCGGCGTGTCGGCCGTGTACCGCGTCGCCATCCTCATCGCGCTGCTGGCGTTCCTGGTGACGCTCTTCCTGCCGGAGCAGCCCCTGCGACGGGGGCGAGGACCCGAACCGTCATCGGTGGAGTGACTCAGGCGGCGGTGAGCGCCTGGGAGTCAGCGGTGGGTGCGAGCGAGTAGATGCGCACGGGCATCCCCACGCCCTTGAGCGCATGCTGGCCCAAATCCCTCGTGCCACCCCGGAAGTTCGAGACGAACGCCTCGGACAGGAGCACGGGCTCGTTGAGTGAGGCGCACAGTCCGCCGATGCGGCTGGCGAGATTCACCGCCGGGCCGATGACGGTGAAGTCCAGCCGGTCTGTCGCCCCGATGTTGCCGTACATGACGTCGCCCACGTGGAGCGCGGCGCCGAACTCGTAGGCGGGCAGGCCCTTGCGGCGGCGCTCGGCGTTGTCGCGGGTGCTGGCGGCCACGGCCTCGCGGATGGTGCGCGCGGCGGCTTCGCAGCGCTCCGCCACCGGCGAGTCCGCGTCGATGCGGAAGATGGCGAGCACCGCGTCGCCCATGAACTTGAGCACCTCCGCGCCGTGCGCGTGGAAGGCGCCCACCATGGTCTCGAAGTACGCGTTGAGCAGCTCCAGCACCATGTCGCGAGGGAGCGCGTCCGACAGCGCGGTGAAGCTGCGCAAATCACTCAGGCAGATGACGGCGGAGGTCGTCTCGCCGTCGCCCCGGCGGATCTGCCCCTGGAGGATGCGCCGGCCCGTGTCGCGGCCCAGGTACGTGTCCAGCAGCACGCCCGTCATGTCCTTGCGCGCCATGACCTCCAGCACGAGCGCCAGCAGCGGGTGCAGTCCGTGGAGCAGCGTGAGGTGCGCGTCCGTGAAGCCGCCGGGCGCGGAGGTGGCCCAGGAGACGGCGTGGCGCGCGCCGTCGCTGAAGCACACCGGCAGCGCGAGGTAGTCGGTGAGGCCGTCCGCGCGCAGCTCGGCGAACATCGGGAAGTCGTCCGGCGCGGGCGGCTCCTCCAGGCGGCGGTGGATGCCGGGCGAGCCGTCGAGCAGCGACTTGAAGGGGCTGAGCGCGAAGCCGGGCAGGTGCTGGAGGCCGTGCGGGTGGACCTCGGTGGAGGCCCGCTGTCCGGGGCGCCAGCGGTGGCTGCGGGCGTGCAGCAGCGGGTGCAGGGTGAAGAGGGAGATGGAGGCGCGGGCCAGCGGGACTCCCTGCGCGAGCAGGCGCTGGCAGAGGCCCTCGAGCAGCACGGCGGGGTTCTCCACGCTCCGCGCTTCCGACACGAGCCATCCCGCGACATCCGGGCCCGTTGGGGCCTGCTGTCCGCGCATCATCCGCGAGTCTCCGGTGTTCGCTGTCACGGTGGCCCCTGCCCGACGGGGAGCGGCCGCCAGAACCGCCTCATTGTTCCACCGAACCGACCCGTGCGCGAGGCATGCGGGCCGGCTCGGAGGAGCCAGGCAGACAGGGGCCTCCCGGAATGCCGGGAGGGCGGGGACTTCAGTGCGCCGAGGCCTTCGGCGGCATGGCCGCGGGCGCACCGGAAGGCGGCACGGGCGGCTCCGGACGCAGGAGCGTGCCCGGCATCTCGGCGAGCGCATACGTCAGCCACGCCGTCGCGGCGGTGCTGCGCGCCAGGTCCTGCGGGTCCACCTTGTCCAGCGTGTCCGCCATGGTGTGGTGCACGTCGAAGTAGCGGCTGCTGTCCACCTCCACGCCGAAGAAGGGCACGCGCGCGGGCACCATGGGGCTGATGTCCGCGCCGCCGGCCTCACGCGCGGAGAAGTTGGACGCCCCCAGCGCCACCAGCGGCTTCAGCCACGGGCGCACCAGGTCCTGGCCGCCCGCGCCCGCGCGCAGGCTGATGCCCAGGGGCCGGCCGCCGCCGGAGTCCATCTCCATGGCGCCCACGTGCTTGGGCAACTCCGCGGCGTGGGCCTCCGCGTACGCGCGCCCGCCGCGCAGGCCGTTCTCCTCGTTCATGAAGAGCACCACGCGCACGGTGCGGCTCGGCGCCTTGGGCAGCTTCGCGATGAGGCGCGCGGCCTCCATCACCATGACCACGCCGGCGCCGTCGTCATGCGCGCCGGTGCCCACGTCCCACGAGTCCAGGTGCGCGCCGATGAGCACGATTTCCTGCGGCTTCTCGCGGCCGCGAATCTCCGCGATGACGTTGGACGAGTCCGCGTCGGGCAACTCGGAGCAGCCGAGCACCAGCTTCACGCGCACGGAGCCGCCCGCGAGCATGCGGTGGAGCTGGTCCGCTTCCTCTGTGGTGATGGAGGCGGCGGGGATGCGCGCCTCGCCGTCCTCGAAGCGCGTGGAGCCGGTGTGCGGCGTGCGCAGCGACGCGGTGGCCAGCGAGCGCACCAGCGCGCCCACGGCTCCGGCCTTCGCGGCGGCGGAGGGCCCACGGCCTCGTAGCCCGGCGAAGCGGCCGTAGTCGGCGGCCACGGTCATGGAGTGGTTGAAGAAGACAATCTTCCCCTTCACCGCGCCACCGAGCGCGGTCAGCTCCTCGAGTGACGTCACCTCCACCACCTCGGCGGTGAGGCCCTCGGGAGCGGTGGGCGGGCTGCCGCCCAGGGCGAGCAGCGTGAGCGGGTGTCCGCGCGTGCGCTCCGAGGCGAGCACCTCGCCGCGCTCCTCGCCGCGGACCCAGCGCGGCACCTTGACGGGCTCGGTCCACACCTTGACGCCGTCGGCCTTGAAGCTGCGCACGGCCCACTGCACGGCGGCCTCGGCGGCCTCGGTGCCGGACAGGCGCGGGCCGATGCCGTCGGTGAGCTCGGCGAGGCGCGCGTAGGCATGGCCTTCCGTGAGCGCGGGGCCGATGAGCTGGTCAGCGGTGGCCTGTGCGTACGCGGACGCGGGCGCGGCGGGCTTGATGAAGGCAGCCGGGGGCCGGGTGGGAGGCGGGAGGGTGGGCTTCGCGGCAACGGCCGGCGCCGCGCCCGAGAGGAGCTGGAGCGCGAGGGAGGCAGGCAGGACGAAGGAAGCGACGGGCAAGGGGACCTCCAAGGAGGTGCCCACTCTCCGCAAGTCACCGGGTGCTCGCAAGCGAGATGGCCTTCGCGCACGGTGTGCGCAAATGACGGCTGGCCGGGAAGCTTGGGTGCGAGGAGGAGGGGAATCCCAGGGGCCACCGCGCGCCGAGAGGGGGAACGCGGCGCGCGGGGCTCAACTGGGACTTCCACGGCGGTGCTGCTTTTGGGGGAGGCATTCACCGCCGCCGCGTCTCAATCCGAAGATGAAACGTGTGAGGCACTCTGAAGGCCCTTCGAGCGAGCGTCAAGCACCCTCCCCCCTCAGGCATACAAACGAACAGTTTGGTTCCAAATTGCGGGAACTTTACACCTGGAGTGTCTGCGGGACCGCAGATCACGGCTTTCTCGGGGTGCCAGCGGCCCGTCAACGCAGCGAGACGCGAATCGGGAGCCCCCACGTTAGAGCTGATCCACCCGCGAATTCCTCTCATCGAAACCCTGGCATGAACCTCGAGGCCTTCTTCACCCTCTACAACGACCTGCCCCAATTCGGGCCCGGCAGTGTCGCGTGCACCCTCGAAGCGCTGAAGCGGCTCCCCACCCTGCCTCCCGCCCCCCGAGTGGTGGACGTGGGCTGCGGCTCCGGAAGACAGACGCTCGTGCTCGCCGAAGCGCTGCTCACCCGCATCCTCGCGGTGGACCCGCGCCCCGCCGAGGCCGCCCGCTTCTGGACCGAGGGCTACCCCACCATGGGCACCACGCCGCGGAACCGCGCCACCGCCGAGGCCGAGGGCTACGAGGTGCTCGACACCTTCACGCTTCCCCACTCCGCATGGTGGGACTACTACACGCCGCTGCTCCAGCGCATGGAGCGCCTGCACCCCACGGCGGACCCCGCCCTGCGTGAGGTCTTCACCGCCACAGAGGAGGAAATCGCCCTCTTCCGCCCCCACGGCGACAGCTACGGCTACGTGTTCTACCTGCTGCGCAACCGCGCCACCTGAGCGCTCGCGGCCCTCGCCCACCCGCAAGCCCAGACGTCAGGGTTTCCCGCATTCTCATTCGCAGTCATGCGAACCCCAGTGCCTCCCCGCGCCATGTGGTGCACGGACGCCTCCCGGCGCACAGGCCAACGCCACGCAAGGGGTCAGTGAATTCCGGACATGCAAATTTTCCAGAAATAGTGTCTATGTCCCGATCAGACCCGTTGCAATCCCACTACACCTCGTTAGCCATGAGCCGGAGTTCCCCCCGCCGGCTCTGCTGCACCTCCCCCCAAGGGACGCATGTCGATAGCGCACCGAGCTCATCGCTTCTTCGAGCTCTCCCCCGAGCCCCTCGTGGTGCTCGCCTCCCACGGGCAGCTGCTCGAGGCCAACGCCGCCTGGCGCCGCCTCGTGGGCTGGTCCCTCGAAGCCCTGACCCACCAGCCCACCCGCGGCTTCCTCCACCCCGACGACGTCGAAGCCGTGGACTCCCGCCTGAAGGCGCTCACCGCCGCCGGAGGCCATGCCGACCTCGCCTGTCGTTGGCGCTGCCAGGACGGCACCTGGAAATCATTGTCATGGAGCATGGCCGCCAGCGCGGGAGGCGACGAGGTCTACTGCGTCGTCCGGCCGCTGAGCGCGCCGCCCTCGGTGGAGGAGGCGCTCCATCGCTCGGAGCAGAACTTCCGCAGGCTCATCGACACCGCGCCCGAGGGCATCTTCGTCCACCGCGACAGCCGCTTCATCTACGCCAACCCCACCCTGCTCCAAGCGCTCGGCTATGCGAATGCGGACGAGCTCATCGGCCAGCCCATCTGGAGCATCGTCCACCCGGATGACCTGGAGCTGGTGCGCCAGCGCGTGCGCACCGCCGTCGGCGGCGAGCTGGCCCCGCTGCGGGAGATTCGCTACCTGCGCAAGGACGGCACCTGGTACGACGCGGAGAGCGTGGGCATCCCCGTCGAGTTCGACGGCGACAAGGCCGTGGTGGTGATGTCCCGCGACGTCACCGAGCGCAAGCGCGCCCAGACACAGCTCCTCCAGAACGACCGCATGGTGCTGGCGGGCACGCTCGCCGCCGGTGTGGGCCACGAAATCAACAACCCGCTCACCTACGTCATGGCCAACCTGGACTCGGCCATGGAGGCCATGGCCCGGCTCGGCGGAGAGCTGACGCAGGCCGTCCCCGACGGCCCCGGCACCGTGGCGTGGAGCACGACGCTGCGCGAGACGGAGGCGCTGCTCAAGGAGGCCCAGGAAGGCGCCACCCGCGTGCGCAACATCGTCCGGGACCTCAAGTTCATCTCCCGCCAGGACGCGGAGAAACGCGAGTCCGTGGACGTGCGCGAGCCGCTCGACTTCTCCCTCAACATGGCGTCCAGCGCGCTGCGCCACCGCGCCCGGCTCATCAAGAAGTACGAGCCCGTGCCCACCGTGTACGCCGACGCGTCCCGCCTGGGGCAGGTCTTCCTCAACCTGCTCGTCAACGCCGCGCAGGCCATCCCCGACGGCAGCGCCGAGGAGCACCACATCACCGTCTGGGTCCGCCCCGGGCCCGCCGGGATGGTGGCCGTGGACGTGAGCGACTCGGGCAGCGGCATTCCTCCCGACGTGCTCCCGCGCATCTTCGACCCGTTCTTCACCACCAAGCCCGTGGGCCAGGGCACGGGGCTGGGGCTGTCCATCTGCCACAGCCTCATCCGCAACCTCGGCGGCGACATCACCGTCCAGAGCGAGCTGGGGAAGGGGACGACCTTCACCGTCCTCCTGCCCACCGCGCCCGAGAGCCCCCGCCCCGCCGCGAAGCCGGTGTCGAAGCCGGTGTCGGAGCCCGCGTCCTCCACCGAGCGCCGGGGACAGGTGCTGGTGATTGACGACGAGCCCCCCGTGGGACGCTCGCTCGCGCGCATCCTCGGCGTCGCGCACAAGGTCACCGTGGTGGGCAGCGGCGAGGAGGCCCTCGCGGCGCTCAACTCCGGCACGCCCTTCGACGCCGTCTTCTGCGACTTGATGATGCCCGGCATCTCCGGCATGGACGTCTATGAGCGGGTGCGCGAGGCGTCACCGGAGCTGTCCCGGCGCTTCATCTTCATCACCGGCGGTTCGTACACCGCCCGTGCCCGTCAGTTCCTCGAGCGGGTGCCCAACCGGCAAATCGAGAAGCCCTTCGACGTGGGCTTGATTCATCAGTTCCTGGGTGAAGTGCTCGGGGAGCGGTAGTCCCCGAGGTGGTCTGACCTTGAAAGGAGATTCCTGGTGATTGGCGGCGGCTTCGTCATCGATGCGGTAACGCACGCGTACAACCTCGACCCATCCAACTACCGAGCCGGCAAGTATGCCGCGTCGCTCGCGCAGCTCATCTGGGGCCTGCACAGTGGCCTGTCCGGTGACACCCACCGCGTGCCCGAGGAGAAGCGCTTCCTCAAGAACTGGTCCGTCCAGGAGCTGGCCCACATCCTCTTCGTGGAGAGCGGCGTCGACCTCGCCGTGCACCACGTGCTGCCGCTGCAGACGCTCTACAGCGACGGGCTGTGCTCGTACGAGAAGACGCTCGAAATCAAGAAACGCTACCCGGACCGCTTCCTCCTCTACGCGGGCGTGGACCCGCTGCGCGGCACCGCGGCGCTGGAGGATTTGGAGAAGCAGGCCGAGGAGCTGAAGCCCAGCGGCCTCAAGCTCTACCCCGCCGCGTGGCTGGGCGATTCGTTCCGCCACACCGGCTGGCGCATGGACGACCCGAGCATCGCGTTCCCCCTCTTCGAGCGCGCGCGCAAGCTGGGCATCAAGAACATCGCCGTGCACAAGGGCCTGCCGATGGGCGCCGTCCCGCTCGAGCCCTACAAGGTGGATGACATTGGCGGCGCGGCGGATGCCTTCCCGGACCTGAACTTCGAAATCGTCCACGGCGGCATGGCCTTCCTGGACGAGACGGGGATGCAGCTGTCGCTGTTCCCCAACGTGTATGTGAATCTGGAGGTGACGGGCGCGCTCATCGTGAAGCGCGAGCGCTGGTTCGCCGAGTCCCTCGCCGCGCTGCTGAAGTGGGCGGGCCCGGCGAAAATCATGTGGGGCTCCGGGACGGTGTTCTGCCACCCGCAGCCGGCGCTCCAGAAGTTCTGGCACGACTTCCAGCTGCCGGACGACCTGGTGAGCGTGGCGGGCATGCAGGTGACGCCCGAGGTGAAGCGCATGATTCTCTGCGACAACTACGCCCGCTACGCGGGAGTGGACGTGGAGGCAGTCAAGGCGCGCATCGCCAATGACAAGTTCTCCAAGGCGCGCGCGAAGGGCGACGTCGCGCCCTACAGCTACCAGGCGGGCCTCCATGACTGAGCACGAGCTGCGCGCGCGCATCCAGGACATCCCGGACCCGTGCAGCCTCGCCACCGGCGTGCCGCTGGGCATCGGTGAGATGGGGCTGATTCAGTCCGTGGCGTGCACGGAGGGGAAGGTGACGGTGCGCCTCCACATCACCTCGCCCATGTGCATGATGGCCGCGTACTTCATGCGCGAAATCGAGCAGCGCCTCACCGGCCAGGAGGGCGTCGCATCCGTCCACGTGGAGTTCGACAAGGAGCTCCAGTGGACGCCCGCGGACATCCAGCCCGAGGCGCGTGAGCGGCTCGCGGCGAAGCGGATCACGATGCTCGGCGGCCGGCTGCTTCCACGCGCTGCGTCGACGCCCGAGCGTGTAACCGGCTGATTTCAGGCATGTAGGGAACGTGTCTACGGGAATCGCACAGGGATGACGCAACTCTCCGTGCGATCCCAGGACAATCACCTACACGGGTTACACTACCCCCAAATCTCTCCTCCCCCGGAGCCCCCATGAATCCCATCCAGCGCGGCCGTCAACTCATCTCCAATGTCGCCAGCGGCACTGGGAAGGTCCTCAACAAGGCCCAGGACGTCGTCGGTGACGCCGCCGGTGCGGTGAAGAACACGGTCGTCGCGGGTGGGCGTGCTGTTGGCAACGCGGTGGACGGCTTCGAGAAAACCGCGGCGAAGGGCGCGCAGGCGGTGGGCGGGGTGTTCGGCTTCGGCAACCAGCCGGACCGCGTGCACGACGGCAAGTTCGTGGGCGCGGGCGGGCAGACCTTCTCGCCTGACACGCCGCTGAGCCAGATTCCGGCCGTCACGCCGCGCAACAACCCCAACCCGTCCCAGACCATCCTCTACGTGAACGGCATCAACACGTCGAAGGACGCTCAGGCCAGCAGCCTGCAGTCCATCGCGGACACCAGCGGCGCGCGCGTCATCGGCATCCACAACGCCACCGAGGGCATGGCCGCGGACCTGGCCCAGTGCGTGAAGGACAAGCTGGACAAGGGCCACAACCCCGCCGTGGATACGCTGGCGGACACGCTCTACAACGAGATCAAGTCGGGCCGGGACGTGCATCTCATGGCGCACAGCCAGGGAGGCCTCATCTCCAGCCGCGCGCTGGGTGACGTCTACAAGCGGCTGCGCATTGAAGATGGGATGAGCCAGGGCGACGCCCAGAAGATGATGGGCAAGATCAGCGTGGAGACGTTCGGCGCGGCGGCCATGCACTACCCGGACGGCCCCAAGTACGTGCACTACGTGAACCGCGCGGACCCGGTGCCCAGCCTGTTCGGCCTCGGGCCGGTGGCGGACAAGTGGAACCCCGCGGTGGACGGCGGCAAGGGCTCGAAGGTGCACCACTTCACCGAGCCGCACCTCAACCCCATCGCCGCGCACGGCTTCGAGTCCGTGTACCTCCAGCACCGCGTGCCGTTCGACCAGGCGCGTGAGGGCAACTTCGGAAACTAGGCCATGGCGACCGCACTGGGCAGTGGCCTCGCTGGCCTGTTGCGGTCCTGGGTCTCCGTCCTGGCCCCGGCCGCACCGGAGAACACCCCGCTGACGCGCGAGTCCGCGCGTCGGCTGGTGCAGGGCTTCCTCGGCGAGGAAGGCACTCCGCCGAGCGCCGGCATCAACGAGAAGGGCTTCGGCGGCCTCTCCGCTGGCGGCGCGAGCGTCTACTTCGAGTGGCACGAGGAGTCCCAGTCGCTGGAGTGCAGCGCGCTGGTGTACCGCTTCCGCGAGCCTCCGAAGCAGGGCGTCATCGACGGCTTCCACGCGGAGGAGCGCGAGGGCACCGACGCCGGTGGCGGCACGGTGGACTACGAGCCGGAGAACCGGGGCCTGTTCCTCAGCCGCACGTACAAGCTGATGCCCACCGAGCGCGCGTTCGCGAAGGACATGCGCCGGCTGATGAAGACCAGCCTCAAGTGGGGCGACGAGGTGCTGGACCGCGTGGCCTCACGCGTGTTCCACCCCGAGGAGCTTCAGAAGCCCTGAGCGGGGCGGCGTGGTGCTGAACCGCGCCGCTTCACACGGGTCCATGTCGAAGAGCTTCAGTCGCACTGAGTGGGGCGGCACGGTCCTTGGACCGCGTCGCCCCACTCGTGTTTCCAGCGGCCTACAGCACGCGCCGCACGAGCTGCGGAAACACCTTGGACACCTTGCCGAGCAGGTAGTCGCCGTAGGTGCCCTGGAAGGCGTGGACACTGGCGCCGTCCCAGCGCCGCGCGCGGTCCTCGTCCACGTCGGCGCTGGCGGCGCGAGGGAGCGGCTTCACCTCGGCGGCGAAGTCCGGGTCGAAGAACAGCGGGAAGGACAGGCGGTCCCTGCCGCTGACGTTCTTCACGCGGTGGGGCGTGGAGCGGTACCACCCGCCCGTCATCCGGTCGAGCATGTCGCCGATGTTGCACACCAGCGTCCCGGGCAGCGGCGGCGCCGAAATCCAGCCGCGCGGCGTCTTCACCTGCAAGCCGCCGTGGACGTCCTGCGCGAGCAGCGTGAGCAGGCCGTAGTCGGTGTGCTCGCCCACGCCCCAGCGCTCCTCGCCGTCGGCGGGCTCGGGCTCCGCGGGGTAGTGGAAGATGCGGAAGAGCACGGTGGGCTCGGCGGTGTAGTGGCGCCGGAAGTAGTCCGCCTCCAGGCCCAGGCTGAGCGCGATGCCCTCCACCAGCGCATGCGCCGCGCGGGTGACGCCGTCCATGTAGTCGAGCGCGGCCTCGCGCAGCTCCGGCACCTCGGCGGGCCACAGGTTGGCGCCGTGCAGCGGCCAGCCGGCCTTCACTCGCGGGTGCTCGCGACCCAGCTCCGTGCCCAGGTAGAGGCCCTCCTTCCGGTCCGGGCGTCCGGAGGTCAGCTCTCCGCCGAGCGGGAACCAGCCCCGCCACGCGGCCCCACCACGCTCCATGGAGAGGGCCTGCTTCGCGGCTTCCGGAAGGGCGAAGAAGCGATGGCTCTCGCGCTCCAGCCGCGTGAGGACGTCAGCGGAGACGCCGTGGCCGGTGACGTAGAAGAAGCCGCTGTCGCGACAGGCCAGCTCGATTGCGCGCGCCACGCCTGCTCGCTCGGCGGTGCGGGTGGAGTCGAAGAGAGACGCCATGTCGATGACGGGCAGGCCGCCGGGTGCGGGCTCGGTTCCAACCATGCCGCGAGCCTACACGGGCCTGGACCCCGAGGGAGGCCGGCGCCAGAGTGCGCCGCGCCTTCCATGCAGACTCCATCACCTTCGGATGCTTCGCACGCCGCCCTCAGTCCCGGGATGGTGTGGTTCATGGCCGCCGCCTCGGGCGCCACCGCCGCGAACCTCTATTACAACCAACCGCTGCTCGGAGACATCGGCCGCGAATTGGGCGCCTCGGGCAGTGCGCTCGGGCTGGTGCCCACGATGACGCAGGTGGGCTACGCGGCGGGGATGCTGTTCATCGTGCCGCTCGGCGACAGCCTGGAGCGGCGGCGGGTCATCGTCACCATGTCCGCGCTGGTGACGCTCGCGCTGGTGGGCGCGGCGCTGGCGCCCACCCTGCCCCTGCTGGTGTTCGCGAGCTTCGCGGTGGGGGCCACCACCGTGATTCCGCAGCTGCTGGTCCCCTTCGCCGCGCACCTGGCTCCGGCGGCACAGCGAGGGCGCGTGGTGGGCACGGTGATGAGCGGGCTGCTCATCGGCATCCTCCTGTCGCGCACGGCGGCGGGCTTCGTGGGCACGCACCTGGGGTGGCGGGCCATGTTCTGGATTGCGGCGGGGCTGATGCTCGCGCTGGGCGGGGTGATGCGCTTCGTCCTGCCGTCGCAGCCGGCCATGGCGGAGATGCCGTACCTCGCACTGCTGCGCTCGCTGGGACACCTGACGCGCACCGAGCCCGTGCTGCGGCTCCACTCGCTGCTGGGCGCGCTCACCTTCGGCGCGTTCAGCGTCTTCTGGTCCACGCTCGCGCTCTATCTCCAGAGCCTGCCGGAGCACCACGGGCCGCAGGTGGCGGGCCTCTTCGGTGCGGTCGGCGTGGCGGGTGCGCTGGTTGCGCCGCTGGTGGGGCGCTACGCGGACCAGCGAGGGGACCGGCGCATCAACGCGCTGGGCATCGCGGTGCTGCTCCTGTCCTTCGTGGTGATGTGGCCGCTGGGGCGGTGGTTGTGGGGGATGGCGCTGGGCGTGGTGCTGCTGGACCTGGGCACGCAGGCGAACCAGATTTCCAACCAGACGCGCGTGTACTCACTGAAGCCCGAGGCGCGCAGCCGGCTCAACACCGTCTACATGGTGACGTACTTCGCGGGCGGCGCGGGCGGCTCGTGGCTGGGCACCACCGCGTGGACACACCTTGGCTGGACGGGCGTGTGCGCCGCGGGCGCCGCGCTGTGTGCCATCGCGCTGCTGACGCTGTGGCTGCGCTCGTCGCGCCCGTCACCGGACACTGCGCGGAGCTGAGCGCGTGAATCGCATGTCCCCTCCGCTTCCCCCGAAGTTGCGCGCGTTGCTGGCACGTCAGGGCCCGGAGGCCGTGGCGCGGGTGGAGCAGTCGCTGCACGCGAGCCTGCGCCCCTGCCTCTGGGTGAAGTCGAAACGGGTCAGCCAGGCGCCGCTCCATCGAGGACCCCTCGCCCGGATGCTGAGCTTGCGCGTGGCGGCTCCACGCCTGCCCCTGCTGAGCAGCAAGCTGGGCGGGATGTCCTATGCGACAGCGGACCTGGCACCGCGACGCGGACAGCGCTTCCTCGGTCAGCTCCACCTGGCGGAGCTGCCGCAGTGCATTCCCGAGCTTCCCCGGCAGGGACTGCTCGCCATCGACCTCGGTCCGGAGGGGAGCTTCTCCTTTCACTCGCGCTGGTACCCGCGGCCCTCGGAGGCAGCAGCCGTGACGCCCGAGGACGTGCGGGCCGTCGGGCAGTATGAAGCAGCGCTCCAGTTCCGCCGTGGGGACTCACTCCCGCGCGGAGAGGAATGGACTGCGCTGTTGCAGGGCTCCAACCCTGAGCTGCTGGATTCATGGAACGCGTGGGAGCCGGAAGGCTTCTTCCTGGACGAGCGGGACTCATGTCACCGCCTCGGCGGCCATCGCTCGCTGGACCTGGATGCCGTCTCCCGCTTCACGCCGCCACCCGGTGGTCCCACCGATGTGGGGGCATACGAGCAGCTGCTCCGACTCACCTTCGACAACGCAGCCGGCTTCGCGTGGGGGACGAACTGGGTCTACCTGCTCATCCACCAGGACGACCTGCGGGAGGAGCGCCTCGACCGCGTGGGCTTCGCGATTGCGAACGCGTGAGGCCCTCCTCACCGGGTGGTGGGCCGCCAGTCCTCACGGCAGATGGCCCAGCGCTCGTGGTCCCTCCAGCGGCCGGCGACCTTGAGATAGCGAGGTGAGAATCCCTCCAGCCGGAACCCGGCGCGCTCGGCCAGTGCCTTCGACGCGACATTCTCTGGCTGGATGTTGGCTTCGATGCGATGGAGCTTCAGAGTGCGGAAGGTGTACGCGAGGACCCGCTGCAACGCCTCGGACATGAGCCCGCGTCCCTGGAAGCCATACACAGCCCAGTAGCCCAGGTACGCATTCTGGAAGCCACCCCGGAATATCTGGCTCAAGTTGAAGGCGCCGATGATGTCCCCGGACTCGCTCTCGCAAGCGAGCAGCGCCTCGAAGTCTTCGCGCGTGTTGCGCTGGAGATACGCGTCGAACGCCTCGCGCGTGGTGGGCGGCGCCACCCAGGGCCGGTGGAAGGCACGGCTCGCACGGGTGGCGGCGAGGAACGCCTCACGGTCCTCCGCGTGAGGCGCCCGCAGGACGACTCGCGGGCCCTTGATGAGAATGCGCCGCGCCGCCTTCTGACGCGCAGTTGCCATTAGGTGCTGCCTCCCTGGGAGCAGCCTGCACGCCTCCGTCGGGAAAGTGGACCTACTTCTTCCCCACGGTCAGCACGAGCTTCCCGCGCCCGTGCCCCGAATCGAGGATGCGGTGCGCGTCGCCGACCTTCTCCAGCGGCAGCACGCGCTCCACCAGCGGCTTCATCTGCTTGCGCTCGAGGAGGACGGTCATCTCTTCCAACCGGCGCCGCTCGCGCGTGAGGAAGACACCGTGCAGCGTCAGGTTGCGCGGGTAGAAGGCAGACACGTCACCACTGAAGCCCAGGATGGTCGCGAGCCGTCCCCCCGGCCGCGTCGCCGGGAGACTGGGAATCATGTTCTTGCCCGCCGTGTCGAACACCGCGTCCACGCCCTGCCCGCCCGTCTCACGCAGCGCAATCTGCGCCGGGTCCTCGCTCCTGTAGTTGATGACCACGTCCGCGCCGAGCTTGCGCAGCGTCTCCAGGTTGTCCGGGCCAGAGGTGGCCAGCACGCGAGCGCCCAGCGCCTTCGCAATCTGCACCGCGAACGAGCCCACGCCCCCCGCGCCACCGTGGATGAGCACCGTCTCTCCGACGCGGAGTTGCATCCGCCGCACCAGCGCATCCCACGCGGTGCCTCCGGCCAGCGGGACGGCGGCGGCCTCCTCGTGCGAGAGGCTCGGTGGCTTCTTGGCGATGATGCTGGCGGAGACGAGGTTGAACTCCGCGTAGGTGCCGTGCGGGTTGCCGAAGATTTCCGGCGTGTAGAAGACCTCGTCGCCGGCCTTGAAGTCGGTGACGCCGGGGCCCACCTGCTCGACGACGCCCGACGCGTCGTAGCCGATGACGGCCGGAGGCTGGAGGCCCGCCCACGTCCCGTCCTGGCGCAGCTTGGCGTCCACGGGGTTCGTGCCGGAGGCGATGACCCGGACGAGCACCTGCCCGGGGCCAGGCGTGGGCGTCGGAACGTCGCGGACTTCGAACAGCTCGGGCCCGCCGAAGCGGGGAAGGACCATGGCTCGCATGGGTGCGGGAGTAACCGGGCGCCCCGGGACGGGCAATGCCTCGTCAGGCCAAGCGTCCGGGGTCCGACGGCTGAACTGCGGAAGGAACGTTCGTTCCACCTCATCCAGCCTCCGGGGCGAGCCGGGCGCGGAAGGAACGTTCAGTCCACCTCAGCCCTCGTCCGGAGCGAGTCGGGTGCGGAAGGAACGTTCATTCCACCTCAGCCCCTCGCCCGGAGCGTGCCGGGCGCGGAAGGAACGTTCATTCCACTTCAGCCCCTCGCCCGGAGCGTGCCAGGCGCGGAAGGAACGTTCATTCCACTTCAGCCAGGCGGCAGCGGGGGGAGGAAGGAATGCTCCTTCCACATGTCTCATCCGGGCGAGGCCAGATGGAATCAGCTCGCCCCGGGCTGCGGCTTCGCCTCCGGCGTCAGCACCACCAGCACCTGCCGCGCGGCGACCTGGCTGCCCACGGTGACGTTGACCGCCTCCACCGTGCCCGCCACGTCCGCGATGACCTGGAACTCCATCTTCATCGCCTCCAGCACGGCGAGGACCTGTCCCGCCTTCACCGCCGTACCGGGCTGTGCATCCACGCGCAGGATGCGCCCGTCCATCGGCGCCACGAGCCGGCCGCTCCCCGCGCCCTCCGACTTCGACGGCGGGCGGAACGTCACGTCCGACACGGCATGCGCACCGTGCCCCAGGTCCAGCCAGAGCGTGTCCCCATCCCGCGTGTAGCGTGCACGTCCCCGCGCTCCAGCAACGGCGTAGTCCAGCACTCCCTCCGCCATCCCGAGGACCGCGAGGTCGAACGTGTCGCTGCCCACCGCGACCTCGTACCGTTCCGCGGCTACCGGACGCACCGTGACGTGCTCCTCGCGCTCCCGACTCGCGAGCTTCAGCCTCACCGGATGCGAGGTCCGCGTCGTGCTCCAGTTCACCAGCGACGCGTCCAGGCCGGAATCACGCGCCAGGGTCAGCGCCTCGGCGTGGAACAGCGCAGTACCGGCCAGGGCCAGGTCCTTCGCATGCGTCCGGTACAGCGCCTCCAGCGTCACGGCATCCGCATACTTCGGGATGAAGCCCGTGTCGTACTCGCCCGAGCTGAACGCCACATGCCCGAGCACCCACAGCAGCAGGTTCTTGTTCGTGGTGACGCCGAACACGGTCAGCTCATGCAGCGCCTCCACGAGCCGCCGTCGAGCCGTCTCGCGGTCCGGCCCGTGGGCAATCACCTTCGCCTGCATCGAGTCATAGAAGGGCGGGATGTCCTGCCCCTCGCGCACGCCGTAGTCGATGCGCACGCCCTCGCGCGCCGGCAGCCGCCACGCCAGCAGCCGCCCCGTCTGCGGGGCGTAGTTGTTGGCCGGGTCCTCCGCGCAGAGGCGGACCTCGATGGCGTGCCCCGACCACGACACCTGCTCCTGCGTGAGCGGCAGCCGCTCACCCGCGGCGACACGCAGCTGCCACTCCACCAGGTCCAGCCCGGTGATCGCCTCCGTCACCGGGTGCTCCACCTGGAGGCGGGTGTTCATCTCCATGAAGTAGAACTCGCCACTCGGAGCGAGCAGGAACTCGATGGTCCCCGCGCCCCGGTAGCTGATGGCCCGCGCCGCCGCCACGGCGACCTCACCCATACGCGCGCGCAACTCAGGGCTCACCGCGGGTGACGGGCTCTCCTCCACAATCTTCTGATGCCGGCGCTGCACGGAGCAGTCGCGCTCGCCCAGGTGCACCACATTGCCGTGCTCGTCCGCGAAGACCTGCAGTTCCACGTGGCGCGCGCCGATGACGGCCTTCTCCAGAATCAGCTCACCGCTCCCGAAGGCATTCGTCGCCTCCGAGCGCGCCGAGCGCAGCGCCTCACGCAACTGCGCCGCCTCGCGCACGAGCCGCATGCCGCGCCCGCCGCCACCCGCCGCTGCCTTGACCATCAGCGGGAAGCCGATGCGCTCGCCCTCCTTCGCCAGCGCCTCGTCGTCCGCGTCCGTGGCCTCGTAGCCGGGGATGCAGGGCACGCCCGCCGCGAGCATCCGCAGCTTCGCCTGCCGCTTGTTCCCCATCAGCAAGATGGCCTCGGCCCCGGGGCCGATGAACGTCACCTCCGCGTCCCGGCACGCGCGCGCGAACTCCGCGTTCTCCGACAGGAAGCCATAGCCCGGGTGAATCGCATCCGCGCCCGACGCCTTCGCCGCCGCGATGAGCTTCTCGATGACGAGGTACGACTCCTTCGCGGGCGACGGGCCGATGGGCACCGCTTCATCCGCCGCGAGCACGTGCGGCGCCGCGCGGTCCGCCTCGGAGAACACCGCCACCGTGCGGTAGCCCAGCCGCTTGCAGGTCCGAATCACCCGGACGGCAATCTCGCCCCGGTTGGCGACGAGGACCTTCTTGAATCGCTCCATGCGGTCCGTCCCTCTCACAGGCGCGCCACGCCGAAGGTGTTGGGCTTGAGCTCTCGCCGCTTCGCCTCGCGGCACACGGACAACGTGAAGCCGAGCACCCGCCGCGTGTCGCGCGGGTCGATGAGCCCGTCATCGAACAGCCGCGCGCTGCAGTTGAACGGATGCGACTCCTTGTCGAACTGGTCGATGATGGGCTGGCAGAACGCGCGAATCCCCTCCTCGTCCACGACCTCTCCCTGCCGCGCGAGCTTCTCGCCGAAGACAATCGACATCACCTTCGCCGCCTGCTCGCCGCCCATGACGGCGGTGCGCGCGTTGGGCCACGCGAAGATGAAGCGCGGGTGGAAGGGCCGGCCGCACATGCCGTAGTTGCCCGCGCCGAACCCGCCGCCGATGAGCAGCGTGAGCTGCGGCACCGTCGCGTTCGCCACCGCCTGAATCATCTTCGAGCCGTGCTTGACGATGCCGGCCTGCTCCGGCTGCGTGCCCACCATGTAGCCCGTCGTGTTCTGCAAGTAGAGGATGGGCGTGTCCGACTGGCAGCAGAGCTGGATGAACTGCGCCGCCTTGGTGGCCCCCTTCGGCGTAATCGGCCCGTTGTTGCCGATGATGCCGATGGGCACTCCGAAGATGCTCGCGCGCCCGCAGACGGTGTGCGGGTCGTACTCGTCCTTGAAGCCGGCGAACTCGGAGCCGTCCACGATTCGCGCGATGACCTCGCGGCAGTCGTAGGGCTTGCGGTAGTCCACCGGGACGGCGCCGCACAGCTCGTCGGGGGAATAGACGGGCTCGGCGTACGGCGCCTGGCCTTCGCGAGCCAGCCGCGCGTTCCACCCGAGCTTCGCCACGATTTCGCGCGCCATGCGGATGGCGTCGGCGTCGTCCTCAGCGAGGTAGTCCGCCGTGCCCGCCACTGTCGCGTGCATCTCCGCGCCGCCCAGGTCTTCGTCCGTCGCGATTTCTCCCGTCGCGGCCTTGAGCAGCGGCGGGCCGGCGAGAAAGACCTTGGCCTTCTTCTTCACCATGACGACGTAGTCGGACAGGCCCGGCAGGTACGCGCCGCCCGCGGTGCTGGAGCCGTGCACCACCGTGACTTGAGGGATGCCCGCCGCCGACAGCTTCGCCTGGTTGTAGAAGGTCTCACCGCCGGGGATGAAGATCTCCTGCTGGTACATGAGATTGGCGCCGCCGCTCTCCACCAGCGACACCATGGGGAGCTTGTTCTCCAGCGCCATCTCCTGCGCGCGCAGCGCCTTCTGCACGCCCCACGGCGACGCGGTGCCTCCCTTGATGGCGGAGTTGTTCACGAACACCATGCACCGCACGCCGGACACGTAGCCGATGCCGATGATGCTGTTGCCTCCGGCCAGCGAGCCGTCGCTGTCGTCGTGGTAGCCGAAGCCGCACAGCGTGGACAGCTCCAGGAACGGCGAGCCCCGGTCCAACAGGAGCGTGAGCCGCTCACGAGGAAGGAGCTGGCCGCGCTTGTGGAACTTCTCGCGCGCCTTGGCTTCCGTGTCGCGGACCTTCGCCTCCACCGCGCGCAGCTCCGCGACGCGCGCGAGCATGTCCGCGCGGTGGGCCTTGAAGGCTTCGGAGCCCGGGTCGATTCGGGACGTGATTCTCGGCATTGCTCTCACCCCTGCCCTTCGCGCAGCAGCGACTCGGGAATGTCCATGTGGCGCGAGCGGAGCCACTCGCCCAGCGCCTTGCCCTGCGGGTCGAAGCGCGTGGAGGACGACACGCCTTCACCCAGGATTCCGTCGATGACGAAGTTCAGCCCGCGCAGGTGCGGGAAGACGTGCCGCTCCATCGGGAAGGCGGCGGCCTCCGGGAGCAGCTCGCGGAGCTTCTCCGGCGTCAGCGTGCGCGCCAGCCAGCGCCAGGCCTCATCCGTCCTCGCCCAGACGCCGATGTTCGCGGTGCCGCCCTTGTCTCCGCTCCGCGCGGCGACGATGCGCCCCAGGGGCACGCGGCGCGTGGGGCCCGCACTCAGCGGCGCGGGAAGCACGGGCGGCTCCACCGGCCCCAGGGCCAGCGTCTTCTCCGAGGGCGGAATCACGGTGCGCGTCCCGTCGGCAAGCACGGCGACATGCTCCACCTTGCCCGCCTCCACATAGGCCGGCGTGTAGACACCGTAGGGCGCACCATCCGACGGCGGTGCCGTCATGGTGAAGCCCGGGTAGCTGCCCAGCGCCAGCTCCACCGCGGCACCGCTGAAGGCGCGGCCGACCAGTTTCTGGTCCGCGTCCTTCACCACCACGCGGAGGAAGGCGGCTGCCTGCTCCTCGGTGGCCGCGTCCTCGCGGTCCGTGCGGACCAGCGTCCAGTGGACCTCCTTCGGCTTGCGGACCATCGCCGCGTCCAGCTGCTCGCGGACGAGGCGGGCCTTCTCCTCGATGTCGAGCCCCACGAGGACGAACGTCGCCTCGTTGCGGTAGCCACCGAGGTTGTTGAGGCACACCTTCACCGTGGGAGGCGGCGGCTCACCGCGCACCCCGGTGATGCGCACGCGGTCCTTGCCGTCAGCGGCCAGCGAGATGCTGTCGAAGCGCGCCGTCGCGTCCGGGCCCGCGTACCGGGCGCCGGTGATTTCGTAGACGAGCTGCGCGAGCACCGTGTCCACCGTCACCGCGCCGCCCGTGCCCGCATGCTTGGTGATGACCGAGCTTCCGTCCTCGTGCAGCTCCGCCAGCGGGAAGCCGGGACGGCGCGCGTCCACCTCCGTGAAGAAGGAGTAATTCCCACCCGTCGCCTGCGTGCCGCACTCCAGCACGTGGCCGGCCACCATCGCCCCGGCCAGCCTGTCCCAGTCGTCCTTCTTCCACCCGAAGTGCGCCGCCGCCGGGCCCACCACCAGCGACGCGTCCGTCACGCGCCCGGTGACGACGAGGTCCGCGCCCGCGCGCAGGCACTCGGCGATTCCCCACGCGCCCAGGTACGCGTTGGCCGTGAGCGGGCTGCCCAGCCCGAGCTCGTCCGCGCTGCCGGAGAGGTCATCCCCCTCCACGTGCGCCACCTGCACCTTCACGCCCAGCCGGCCGGCCACCTCGCGCAGCGCGGCGGCGAGCCCCGCCGGGTTCAGCCCTCCCGCATTGGTGACGACCTTGACCTTCTTCTCCACCACCAGCGCCAGGCACTGCTCCATCTGGCGGAGGAACGTCTTGGCGAAGCCCGTGGTCGGGTCCTTCATCCTGTCCCGGCCGAGAATCAGCATCGTCAGCTCGGCGAGGTAGTCGCCGGTGAGGACGTCGAGCTGCCCGCCCTCCAGCATCTCCTTCACCGCCGAGAAGCGGTCTCCGTAGAAACCCGAGGCATTGCCGATACGCAGGGGGGACGCGCTCATGCTCTCTCCATCCGGCCTCGGGCAGGTCTCCCATCCCACCAGCCAGGGTCCACATCAGTGTGGGAGGCGCCCCTTAAAAAAGCAAGCGCGCTTGCTTTTTTCTCCCGCGACTTTCATCCTCACGGGTGTGAGTGACTCATCCGGCGCGACGGGCAGGCAGGAGCAGGAGCGCAGCCGCGTCACCCGCCAGCGGCTGATGGAGGCGGCGATTGGCGCGCTCTGCCAGTTGGGGTGGGCGGGCGCCACCATGACGGTGATTGCCGAGCGCGCGGGCGTCTCCCGTGGCGCGTGCCAGCACCACTTCCCCACCCGCGCGGACCTGGTGGCGGCGGCCGTGGAGTACGTCGGGCAGCAGCAGGTGGAAGAGGCCCTGCGCCGGTCGGCCCAGCTCCCGGCGGACGAGCGGCGCACGGAGGCCATCCTCCACATGCTCGCGGACATCTTCACAAGCCCCCTCTTCATCGCCGCCGTGCAGCTCTGGGTCGCCGCCGCGGCGGACCCGGAATTGCGCGCGCAGCTCACGCCCCTGGAGGCGCGCACCGGACGCGAGGTGCACCGGCTCACGGTGAAGCTGCTCGACGTGGATGACCGTGACCCCGAGGTGCGCGAGCTGGTGCAGGCCACACTGGACCTCATCCGCGGGCTCGCGCTGGCGAACCTCCTTCGCGACGACAGCGCCCGGCGCAAGAAGGTGCTGCACCGGTGGGCTCGCACGCTCGACGCCTCGCTCGGCGCCCGGCGCTCACGCAGGGACTGACGTTTCTTCTTTCAGGCACACGCCAACATCTGGAGCTGACATGGGTTACCGCTCTCTCTTCGCGCCGGGCTGCTTCAAGGACCGCAACGTCATCGTGACGGGCGGCGGCAGTGGCATCGGCCGCTGCACCGCGCACGAGCTGGCGTCGCTGGGCGCGCACGTCGTCCTCGTGGGCCGCAAGCAGGACAAGCTGGAGGCCGTCGCGGCGGAGCTTCGCGAGGACGGCGGCGAGTGCTCGCTGGAGGTGGTCGACATCCGCAACGAGGACGGCGTGAAGGAGACCGTGGGCCGCATTGTCGCGGCGCGCGGGCGCATCCACGGGCTCGTCAACAACGCGGGTGGGCAGTTCCCCTCTCCGCTGGCCGCCATCTCCAAGAAGGGCTTCGAGGCGGTGGTGTCCACCAACCTCACGGGCGGCTTCCTCATGGCGCGCGAGGTGTACCTCCAGTCGATGAGCAGCCACGGCGGCGCCATCGTCAACATGCTCGCGGACTTCTGGGGCGGCATGCCGGGCATGGGGCACTCAGGCGCGGCGCGCGCGGGCATGCTCAACCTCACGGAGACCGCCGCCGTCGAGTGGGCCGCCTCCGGCGTGCGCGTCAACGCCGTGGCTCCCGGGTGGGTGATGTCCAGCGGCATGGACAGCTACCAGGACGAGGGCGTCAAGGCGCTCATCCCCCTGCTCAAGAAGGAAGTCCCCTTGCAGCGGCTGGCCACCGAGTCCGAGGTGAGCGCCGCCATCGTCTTCCTGCTCACCGACGCCGCCGCGTTCATCACCGGCGACGTCATCAAGATTGACGGTGGCGCTTCGTGCAACACGAAGATTTATCCCCTCGAGGAGACCTCCGCCTCCAAGCCCTACGAGGGCTTCCACCGCGCGCAGGCGCCGCGCATCCTCGGCGGAGAGCCCAAGAAGTAGGGCCTCAGGGGACCTCGGTGCCCTCGAAGAAGCGCCGCGCGCGGGCCACGGCGGACAGGCCCACCTTGCTGCCGAGCCTCCGGCCCACGAAGTCATCCGGCGTGATGTGGATGCCGCCCCACAGGCGCGACTGTCCCGCCTGGTCCGCGGCGTCGTAGTAGGTGGCCCACTGCAGGCGCACGTCGGTGGTGGGGCCGCGCTCGAAGGTGAGGTAGCTGTTGGCGCCCGCGACGAACTCGCCCAATCCGCCGGGGAAGTACTCGCTGCCGGTGAGCGCGGTGAGCACCTCGGCGGCGGAGCGGCTGAAGGTGCTGTGCCCGGAGATGAAGCCCGGGAAGGCCGGCGTCACGAAGGTGCGCAGCTGGTAGGGCATCCACTCCACCGCGCGAATCCACGCCGAGCCACCCACCTCGTTGCGGCGGTCTCCCGGCTCGCCCCGCCATGCGTGCACCGCCACCTGCCCCACGAAGCGCGCCAGGTGCGCGTGCCGCTGGCCCGGCGCGGAGCTCTCCGCGGTGATGACCTCGATGAGCCCCGGCACCAGCGGCAGGCCGTCCGGGTGGTACGCCGGGCCGCTCGGGTCCGTGGACTGGCCCAGCTTCCCCATGTACCGGATGAGCGAGAGCGGCCGCGCGGCGATGAACTCGCGCTTCACCTCCCACGCGACGATGGCCGCGTCGTGCACCGCGCCGTTGAGCGCGAGGTACACCTTCACGTCCCACTCGAGAGGGTCCAATCCCGCGCCCGCGCCGAACAGGCGCCGCGAGAAGCCGGGCGCGTCCGCCATGCTGTTGGCGAGCACGTTCCAGTGCCCCGGCGGCGTCTCCGACTTCGGGCCGTCCGCCCAGAACTCCGCGAGCACGCGGCCAAAGTCCCCGCGCCGCACCATCCGCTGTGCATAGGGCTGGCCGGTGACGGGATTCACCGCGTGGCCGGTGCCGTCATTCGTGCCCAGGCTGTTGTTGCCGAGCGAGCCGGGCGACGTGTCCATCATCTCGTCACTGCCCAGCCAGCTCTCCTTGCGCAGCACGTCCACCACGTGCGCGCGCACCTCCGCGTCGAACTTCGGCGGCCCGCCCGGGTCCAGGTACAGCCCGCCGCCTTCCGGCCGCGTCAGGGCGAAGGGCGTCACATTCCTCCAGTGCGCGCCGATGTACCCCTGCACCCCGGAGCCGGTGATGATGCCGTTCTGCGTGACGGACACCGCCAGGTTGAGCGGCTGCCACACCGAGGGATTCGCCAGCGTCACCAGCGGCGTGTCCACCACCAGTGGCGCGTTCACGAACTGGAAGCCCGTGGTGTCCTTGTAGTCGTTCTGCTCGTTGGCTCCGTCGCCCGCACCCGCGCTGATGATGGCCTGGCCGATGCGATTGCCCACGGCGCGCGGGCTGTCGCCCGTCGCCACGGTGTCGTCCGGCGCGTAGCCGAGCTTCGTCATGAAGGCGCGGAAGCACGCTGCTGAGGTGGGCCCGCCGGTGGCCTTCGTGTAGCGGTGCGCGAGCACGCGATACGCGGCGTAGCTGAGGGCCTCCGCGCGCGCGGCCGCCACGTCGCTGGCGGTGTGCTTCTCGCGCAGGAAGACGCCGTCCGCCGTCGCGTCATACGCGGCCCACGCGTCCCACATGGCCGCGGACACGTGGTACAGGTTGCGCGCGTGCACCGTCGGACGCGGGATGTCTCGGCGGATGGCATTCAGCAGCTGCTCATCCCAGCGACGGGCGATGGTGCCCGTCGGACGCGGGTCCACCGCGGACTCGGGACACGACACCGCCGGCGGTGTCGGCGTCACCACGTCGGGTGCGAAGGCCACCTGCGCGCCCCCGTGTACCAGCGCGCCGGCATCCAGACCGCCAGACAGCACGTTGCCGCCCACGACCCACACTCCGCCCTCCGGGTCCGTCCAGGCGGCGTGCAGGGACTCCACCGGCGCGGTGGCGTCGAGGTCCGCCTGCGCCCACTTCCCCGCCGAGCGCCGATAGATTTCGCCCCGGAAGCCCGTGGCCCAGCCGGTGCCGTCCTCGGAGAGGGACACGCCCTGCATGAGCGGGGTGCCCTCGGGGGCGCGGCTCACGAAGCGGCCGGCGGCCTCGTCCAGCTCCAGGATTTCTCCCTGGTTCTCTCCGCCCACCACCGCGACGACGCCTCCCGCGCCGTGCACGGTGAAGAGGCGACTGGTGGTGCCGGTGGGAAGCACCGCGAAGGCGCCGCCTCCGCGCGAGCGCATCGCCACGCCCTGCGCGCCCACCACGTACACGTCGCCGCCGGTGCCCCACACCTTGAAGAAGCCGGGGATGTCTCCGTCGGCGGTGCGCGGCAGGTTTGCGAGCGGCAGCGGCACTTCGCTCCACTGCGTGCCGTCGTAGTGCCAGATGAAGCCGCTGCGGTCAGACACGGCGCCCACTGCGTACAGGTTCTCCGGACTGGAGCCCCAGACGCCGTACACGGTGTGGCGCGCGAGGCCCGGCGTGCGCATGCGGGTGAAGACGCCATTCTCGTAGCGGAGGACGGTGGCGCTACCTCCGGACATCAGCACCGGGCCGTCCTTGAGGGCGTGCACCCACCACAGGTCTCCGCGCAGACCGGTGGGGACTTCGGTCCATTGGGTGCCGTCGAAGTGAAGCACCTCGGGCCCTCGGCCCCGGTCCGCGCCCACGGCCCACACGTCGGTGGCCGAGCGGCCGGAGATGCCGAGCAGTGCCTCCGGACGGACCTGCGTCACGGTGGCCCAGGCGATGGGGTCCGGCGTGGGGATGGGGTCGGGTTCGTCCGGGCAGCCGGTGAGCAGCGCGCCCAGCGTGAGGGAGAGGAGCCAGCCACGGAAGGGGGTGTGGAGGTGCTGGGGCATGGAGCGACTCCTGGTGTCGCGAAAGTGGATGGGAAGGAATGCGCCGTGGGCTACGGGAACGTGTTCTCGGCCCACTGGAGCGTGCCGGTGCGCGAGTCGGAGCCGTGCTCGCCGTCATCGCTCTCGAAGGACGCGTTCAGGCGGACCTCGCGGTCCACGGCCTCGAACGGGTCTTCGATGACGAGCAGCAGTCCTTCCAGCTTCGCCGGCTCACCTTCCTGCATGGCCTGGTCGAAGCGGAGATTGACGGAGTAGGGGGCGGAGAGCTGCTCTCCGTCGGAGATGCGCTCCAGGGACATCTTCACCTTCGCCTTCACGTTGGTGAGCTCCCAGGCGCGCAGGGAGACGAAGACGTGCTGGCTGCCCTGGCCGCCGGAGTTCAGCTCCAGCGTGCTGCCCTCCTCGATAGGGGTGAAGGAGATCCCCGTGCCCACCTCGAGCTGACGGAGCGGGCCGTCGGGCGCACCGGGACAACCCGCGAGCCCGAAGCTCAGCGCAAGCCAGCCGAGGCACACCGTGAGGGCACGAGGGAGGGAACCCGAGGTCACCTTGCGTGACGCGGGGGATGAATGGGGGCTCAACACGAAGGACTCCGAGGCTGCCGGCCGCTTCCGAAAGCATACGTGATTTCGCGGGCGCGGATCAGGCGGGGCGGAAGCGGACCACGCGCACCTCCAAGTCGCCGGCCTCGGCGTCCAGGACGTGGCGCATGAGATCCAGGGCGCGCTCTTCGTTGAAGCCACCGGAGCCGGCGCCGATGAGGGGAAAGGCGAGGGAGCGCAGGTTCTGCTCACGGGCTCGGGCCAGGGCGTTGCGCACGGAGTCCTGAATTGAGCGTTGCGATGCCCGCCAGAGCATGTTGATGCCGGCGACGTGGATGATGGCCTTGTAGGGAAGCCGGCCGGCGGAGGTCACCACCGCCGTGCCGAGCGGCATCGGCCCCACGCGGCCCAGCTCACGGAACGGGCCGAGCCCCGCCTTGCGCTTGATGGCCCCGGAGACGCCCTGCGGCAACAGCAGCCACCAGGGGATGATGTTCCGGTTCCACGCGTTGACGATGGCCTCTACGGGTTGGTCGAGCAGGTCTCCTTCGACGATGTGGACGGGCATGGACGCGAGTCTCTAGCATTGGCGCATGGACATGCGCGAGGCGCTGCGAAGGGCCTATCCGAGCCATGGGCCTGATTGGGACGCGGCCATCGAGGCCGGCGTCGACGTCTCCCTCCTGGAGGAGAACCTCCGGCTCAGCCCGACAGAGCGTCTCGAGCAACTCCAGCGCATGACCGAGCTGTACGAGGCGCTACGACCCAAGGAGGAGCACGAAGACGAGCAGACTTCCTGACGCACGCGCCAGGAAGCCCCACTCCTCGCGCCCGAAGCAATCGCACTCGTGAGTAACCCTGTGCACCGTGGCTTTCAGGCCCAGTCTTCACATGCCGCCATCCAGCCACTGCGGGGGAAGCGGCTGCGGCTCGCCCCACGTGGTGTCACCCAAGGGAATGGCCGGGTCGGACGGAGTCTTCGGCAGCCCAGCATCCGTTACTTCGGGAGCGGGGAGCGCTTCAGGCTCGCCATCGAAGAGACGCTGAAGAACGCGACCGTCGGAGCTGATGGCGTATTTCACTCCGCCATCCAGCATCCGGGGCCCGGGCTTGCAGGCGTCGGAGTCGGCGCTGATTTCCACGAAGATGATGTCGCCCTGCTTGATGAATCGGTAGCGATACGACTCCTGCCGGTTCCAGCATGACCGCCCTCTGGAGTCAGGTGGCTGGAAGTCATCGGCCGCAATCGCGAGGGCCCGAAGCACCGCACCGTCCAGCTCGTATGGCTGGCCCCCCGCGCCGGCCTGCATGGCCTCGCGCTCGGAGAAGTTGGGGAAGACGATGGACGTGTCTTCCTCGATGGGGGCCGGACGCCAACTCTGGCTGCGCACGCAACTGAAGAGCACCATGGCCGCGGCGAGGAGTAGACCTCTCATGGGGAACCTCTCCTCGCCAGGATGCTGCGCACGGGACCTCCTGACACCCACGCCAGGAGGCCCCTCGCCTTACACTGTGCTCAGTCGCACTCGTGCGTCACGGTGTGTGCCGTGGCCTTCGGGCTCCAGCCTTCGTTGCCGTTCTTCTCGAAGAAGAACTTCGCGCGCTGGCGCTGCCGCGTCCCCACTTCATTCAGCGTGGCCGCGTCGTACAGGTGCCCGTTCACCATCGTGTAGCGCACCGTGCGGCTGTTCTGGAGCGCCTCCAGCGGGTTCTTGTCCAGGACGATGAGGTCCGCCAGCTTCCCCTCCTCCAGCGAGCCCACTTCCTTGTCCAGCCCCAGGTACTTCGCGCCATTCAGCGTCCCCACGCGCAGCGCCTGCAGCGGCTTCATCCCGCCCTGGCCCATCATCGCCAGCTCCCAGTGCGCCGCCAGGCCCTCGCGCTGGCCGTGCGCTCCGAGCTGCACGCTCACTCCCGAGTCATTCAGCTCCCGCGCCACCTTCGCCGCGTTGAAGTGGTTGAGCTCGTCCTCCGGCACCTCCATGCGCCGGCGGCTCCGGCTGTCCACCACGCGCCGGGGCACGAAGGAGAGCAGCCGCTCGTCCTCCCAGACGTTCGTCGTCTGGTACCAGTAGTTCTCACCCCAGTTGCCGCCGTACGCCACGCCCAGCGTCGGCGTGTAGCCCGTGCTGCTCTTCCCCCAGAGCTGCCTCACGTCCGCGTAGATGCGCGCCACCGGAATCGCATGCTCCACGCCCGTGTGCCCGTCCACCACCATCGTCAGGTTGTGGTTCAGCAGCGAGCCACCCTCCGGCACCACCAGCATCCCCAGCTCCCGCGCCGCCTGGAGCACCTTCTGCCGCTGGTCTCTCCTCGGCTGGTTGTAGCTCTTCACGCTGAACGCCCCGATGGCCTTCATCCGCCGCATGTGCGAGCGCGCGTCGTCCAACGTCTCAATCGGCGCGCGGTAGCCCGCCCCCGCCGCGCCATACAGAATCGTCCCCGTGGAGAAGATGCGCGGCGCCAGCAGCGCGCCCGTCTTCCCCAGCTCGCTCGCGGCGAAGACCTGCTCCGACGAGTTCGACGGGTCGTGCAGCGTCGTCACTCCGAACGCCAGCGACGCCGCATGCACCCAGCTCTGCTCCGGCATCAGCCCGTCCACGCCCATGGCCCCGTGCCAGTGCACGTCGATGAGCCCCGGCATCAGCGTCTTGCCCTTCACGTCCACCACCTTCGCCCCGGCCGGCACCTGCACCTTCTCCGCAGGCCCCACCGCGACGATGCGGTTGCCCCGCACCACCACCACGCCATTCTCGAGGACCTCGTCACCCTTCATCGTGATGACGCGCCCACCGACGAAGGCCAGCGTGCCCTCCGGCACGTCCGTCTTCGCCACGAAGGAGATGTCCACGCCCTTCTCCGGCGCCGCCGGCAGCTTCTCCGGCGCGCCGTCCATGAAGCGGAAGCTGTCCTTCAGCTCGCGCGTGAAGAGCTCGGGCCCCAGCGCCCAGTGCAGGCGCTTGCCGTCGCCGCTCCAGTGCAGGTACTCGCCCGCGTCCTTCGTCACCCGCGCCACCGGCAGCGCCTTCGCCTCCGGCCCCACCGCCGCCGACTTCGCTCCCCGGGGAAACGGCGTGATGAACGCGTTGAAGTTCTCCCGGAACGCCACCCACTGCTCGTCCGGAGACACGCGGTACTCCGTCGCCTCCGCGCTCGTCAGGTGCGTGCGCTCCTCGCCGCCGACCAGGCTGATGCTCTTCAGCGAGCGCACATCCTCCTTCTCCTTCGACTCCACGTGCAGGAAGTACACGCGGTCCGAGCGCGCGCCGAAGTGCGGCTGCTCGCCGTCGCGCACCAGCCGCTTCGCCGTGCCACCCGCCGCCGGCATCACGAACAGGCCCGTCTCGCGGCTCCACTGCCCGGGCATCAGGTAGCCATCACCCGACGCGCGGTACACGAGCGACCTACCGTCCGGGCTGAGCGTCGGCTCCACGTAGTAGCCCGGCTTCGTCGTCAGCACCTTCCCCTCGCCGCCCGTCGCGGACACCATGCGGATGGTGCCCAGCTTCTCGTCGTCCCACGTCGTGTAGACGATGGACTTCCCGTCACGGGAGAACGACGGGAAGAACTCCAGGTGGTCCTCCTGCTTCGTCACGCGCTTCGGCGTGCCGTTGGGCAGCTCGCGCACGTAGAGCTTCCCGAGCGCCTGGTACACCACGCGGTCCCCGCGCGGCGACACCTGCACCCAGCGCAGCATCTTCGCCTCGAACTTCTCGGGCGCGACGGCCTGCGGCGTGCGCACCGCCTGGAAGATGGTGCGCGTGTCCTTCACGTGGAAGGGAATGGGCGTCACCTTCTTCGACGCCACCTCGATTCGCTGCAGCTTGCCGCCCGCCCAGAAGACAATCGACTGGTTGTCCCGCGTCCACGCCATCGTCGGGTACACGCCGTGGATGGCCCACGTCTCCTGCATGTCGCGGTCGAGCCCGTAGAACAGCGGGCGCTCGGCACCCGACGCCACGTCGGTGACGTAGAGGACGCTCTGGTTGCGCACGCGGCGGATGAACGCGAGCTGCTTGCCGTCCCGCGACGGCGTGGGCCGAATCGAGCCGCCCGGGCCCGAGACGAAGGGGTCGATTTCCTTCGTCTCCAAATCCAACCGCTGGATGGCGTAGATCTCCCCGTTCGGGTCCTTGTTGTATTCGAACGTCTTGCCCGGCGTGACGTCCTGGCTGAAGTAGACGTAGCGGCCGTCGTGGGAGAACGAGGGCTCGCCCAGGTCCTTCTGGTCGTTGCTGCGCTCGGTGAGCTGCACGCCCTCGCCGCCGGAGCGGTGGTACATCCACACCTCGCCCGCGCCCAGCGAGCGGCGCGCCGTGAAGTGCTTGCGCGCGACGATGAACTGCCCGTCCGGACTCCACGCGGGGCTGTTGAGCAGGCGGAACTTCTCCTGCGTCACCGCCTGCGCATTCGAGCCGTCCCGCTTCATCACCCAGATGTTGTCGCCGCCGCCGCGGTCGCTCGTGAAGGCGATGGACTTCCCGTCCGGGCTGTAGCGCGGCTGCATGTCCCAGGCGACGCCGGACGACAGCGCCTTCGCCTCACCGCCGCCGATGGGCAGCTCGTAGATGTCGCCCAGCAGGTCGAAGACGAGCGCGTCCCCAGCCGGGCTGACGTCCACGTTCATCCACGTGCCCTCGGTGACGTCGATGCTCACCTGGGTGGCGGGGAAGCCCGGCGCGTCCACCTTCCACGCGTCCTTGTCCTCACCCTCCTTCGCCGCGTCCTTCGCGGCGTCGGCGGTGGTGGTGGCGGGAGTGCCCCCGTCCACCTCGGCGGCGCGGGCGGCCTCACGCGCGGCGTCATCCTTCTGCTTCTGCTCCGGCGGCGGGGGTTGGTCCTGCTTCGCCTGGGGCGTCGTCGTGGGCTGCGCGGCCAGCAGCGCGCCGGGAAGCAGCAGCGCGGCGCAGAGGGCGGAGGTCAGTCGTTTCACCGGGAGTCCTCGTGACAGGGCGGGGTGTGTCGGGTGGGGGAGACTACCCGGCCCCGTGGGGCCGGAGGTTGCGGGCCGTGAACAGGCTGGCAGGCGGGCGTGTTCCTGGCGGTGTAAGGTGCGCCTCGGGTGAAGCGGCGGACGGCCCGCCTGTCACAGGCGCTGATCCGCCACCCACGCCCATCCGCCGAGCACCACCGCACCGAGGGGGGAACACCATGCCGCCGCGTAGCACCGTCCGGGCCACCGGCCCGCGCCCTGGCCAGGAGGACCGGCCATGAAGAAGCTCGCCGTCCTCATCATCCACGGCATCGAGGTGGACGACCCGGGTCTCTTCGACACCGCCCTGCGCCGGCTGCGCGAGCAGTTCGCCGCGCAGGCCGGCACCGCCGCCGCGGACACACTCGAGGTGGAGACCGTGAACTGGGCCTCGGTGCTGGAGGGCGCGGAGAAGGACTTCCTCGCCCGGCATGCCCCGCCCGACGCGGAGGACTACTGGAAGTCCCTCTACGACGGCGTGCGCAGCGTCAATCAGGGCCGCGAGTCCGCGCTGGTGCCGCTGATGCTGCGCATGATGAAGCCGTCCCTTCGCGGCATGGACCTGCGCTACCCCGGCCTGCGCTGGCTCATCGTCCACTTCGTGGGCGACATCATCGCCTACCAGAGCAACCCCGCGGACCCGGACGTGTACACCGGCATCCACCGCAAGGTGGCCGAGGCGCTCGGCCGGCTGCGCGCGCGGGCCGGCGACACCGCGCCCCTGTGCGTCATCTCGCACAGCCTGGGCGGCGTCATCGCGAGCAACTACTTCTACGACTTGCAGACGCACCGGCAGACGGGACGCGACATCATCGAGACGTCCATCCGCGCGGCGCAGGGCGACTCACCGCTGGAGCGCGGCGAGACGCTCAGCCGCTTCTACACGCTGGGCACGCCCATGGCGCTGTGGAGCCTGCGCTACCGGCACACGGAGCTGGACCGCCCCGTCCAGGTGCCCGCGCCGGAATTGGTGCGCTACCACCCGGGCCTCGGCGGCGAGTGGCTCAACTTCCATGACGACGATGACGTCTTCGCCTGGCCGCTGCAGCCGCTGAGTGACGCGTACCGTGAGTCCGTGGAGGACCGCCCCGTGCGCCTCGCCGGGCCGCTGTTCTCGTGGACGCCGCTGGTGCACCCCTTCTACTGGTCGGATGAGTCGGTGATGGGCGCCATCGGCGAGTCGCTTGCGGAGGCGTGGCGAGAGCTCGGAGCTTCACCACCGGTCGCGGCGTAGGGCAGCCGGGCGCCTCGCGGACGGTGAGCGAAGCGCGCGGCACGGGCCGTGTGGGACGGGTGGACACTCGCGGGCCCGCGGGCGTCCACCGTCAGCCGTCCGCTGAAACGCCGCGCGCCACGCGCCGGTGATTCTGTTATCCGCATCTGCATGTCGGACTTCACGCTTCCCGAAGACAAGGCCGCGCGGCTGGAGCGCTGCTCGGTGTTCTACACCGACGTCGTTCCGCACAACCACGCGCTCGGCCTGAAGCTGGTGGACATCGGACCCGCCGAGGCCATCGTCGAGCTGCCCTACGCGGACTTCCTCGTCGGCAACCCGGAGACGGGCGTGCTCGCCGGCGGCGCGGTGACGACGCTCATCGACGCGGCCTGCGGCTCCTCCGTGTTCTTGAAGCTGGGACGCTTCGCGCCGCTCGTCACGCTGGACCTGCGCATCGACTACCTTCGCCCCGCGCGCCCCGGCATCACCCTCACCTGCGTGGCCGAGTGCTACCGCATGACGCGGCAGGTGGCCTTCGTCCGCGCGCTCGTGCACCAGGGTGACAAGAGCAATCCGGTGGCCTCATCGCAGGGCACCTTCATGAAGCTGGAGGAGTGAGAGCCCCATGAGCGACACGACGCCCACCCCTCCCCTCGCGGACCTCGTGCGACAGGTGCGCAAGACGCGCGAGTACCGGCAGCTCACCGACGCGATTCCGTACACGCGGTACATGGGCATCGGCGTGGAGAACCTCGCCGGAGAGATGCTCTGCCGCATGGCCTATGCCCCCAGGCTCATCGGCAACAGCCTCATCCCCGCCCTGCACGGCGGCTCGCTGGGCGCACTGCTGGAGTCCGCCGCCGTCTTCGAGCTGCTCCTCCAGACGGACACCGAGCGCGTGCCCAAGGTCATCTCGCTCACCGTGGACTTCCTGCGCTCGGGCAAGCCGCAGGACACCTTCGCCAAGGCGCTGATTACGCGCCAGGGCCGGCGCGTCGCCAACGTGCGCGTCGAGGCCTGGCAGGATGACCGCACCCGCCCCATCGCCAGCGCCCACGCGCTGTTCCTGCTCGCCGAACCCTGAGGACGGGGCCGGCGCAACCCGCGCCCCATGGCTCGCGATAATCCCCGTGTAGGTCTGGCGCCCAGGCGCCACCGAGGGGGGATTCATCATGGACGGCGTTTCTCGTTTTTCAGGCCAGAGCAGCCCGCGCATCTCGTCGACGCAGCAGTCCTCTCCAGCGCCGGAGCCCAGCTCCCGACAGGAGCCCGAGGCGCCCCCGCGCGAGCGGGTGGACCTGTTCTCCCAGAGCCGCTTCGAGTCCGGCACCCCGGTGCGCGCCTTCTCCGAGCCCGCCGCGCCCCCGGCACGGCCGCCCCCTCCGCCCCTGCCTCCGGACGCAACCCAGGAGCAGCGTGACGCGGGCGCGCGGCAGTGGCAGGACTACTGCAACCAGTTCAAGACGAACGCCGTCACCGACCTCAACTGGAAGAAGGGCACCCAACTCCCGGACGACGCCGCCAACGCGCTGATGCATGGAGGCAAGAGCAGCGACGTCTTCGTCGCCGGCCGCTCCAACGTGCCCGGCAACGAGAACGTCCCCGCCTTCTTCCAGGACTTCCCCAGCAGCGCCGACCGGCAGATGCAGCTCTACACCTTCTGCCGGCCAGAGTCGGGGCAGCTGAACCCGGAAGACTCCAAGCAGTGGGTCTGCTTCGAGGTGTACGGCGACATCTGCAAGGCGTACTCGGACCCGGCCTTCACCAGCGACAAGCTGGGCACCAACTCGGTGCTGGGCTTCCCCGACTCGGGCCGTGAGGACGCGCGGCGCACGGGCGCGCCCTTCCTGGACGACCCGCTGGTGAAGGACCTGGCCCAGGTCCCCTTCCAGAAGTTCCAGAACGGCTACCTCGTGGACCTGGGCGGCAAGGTGCAGGCCTTCGGCCTCGACGGCAAGCGCCTGGGTACCGCGTGGCCCGACGGGAAGATGGACGCCGGCGGCGTGGGCGGCCCCGGCGGTCCCCAGAAGCCGACGGGCCCGTACGGTGTCCACGGCGCGGGGAAGGGGGACACGTCCTTCGGCAACGAGACGGTGCAGCTCGGCACGGCCGACCAGTACGGCGGCGCCATCAACAGCCTCGTCTACGACGGCAAGGAGTTCATCAACAACATCGACCATGGCCGGCAGATGCAGGTGGCGTACTCGCTGGACGGCAGCGGCGAGACGCTGATGCCCACCGAGGCCGGCAACAACCGGGACGCCGACGGCCCCACGTCCACCACCCAGGTGCAGGGCGTGAGCGTGAAGGACGGCAGCGTCACCACCGCCGTCAAGCCCGCCTACTGGCTGGAGCCCGGCGAGGCCGCCGGTGGCTACAACGGCCCCGACGCGCGCGTCGCGAAAAACACCACCGAGGTGTCCGAGGACATACTGTCCAAGACGGTGACGGCCGGCGTGGGCGGGCACTCCAACGTCATCCAGTACGACAGCCACATCCACCTGGCCGAGCCGCACGACAGCATCTACGTGGAGGCGCCCACCACGTACCTCCCGGCCGAGTTCGACCACCACCACCGCTTCGACCCGGCCACCGGCGAGTCGCGCGAGTACGGACGCGTCCACTCGGAGCTGGACCCGAATGACCCGAACGCCAACGGCTTCAAGGACGAGGCCGGCAACGTACCGCTCATCGTCTCCACGCCGGACGGCAAGCACGCCATGGCCATCTGGTCTCCGGACGAGGCGCGCACGGACCTGCAGTACCGCTTCCACCAGTTCGACTTCGCCAACACCGGCGGAGACACGCGGTACAACGCCAGCAAGATGGGCGTCACCTTCGGGATGGGCAGCAACGTGCCGCAGGACATCGCCACGCGCACCTACGTCGTCGTCGGCACCGTGGACGAGGTGAAGGCCCGCCTCACCGAGCTGTACCAGCAGAATCCCACCGGCGTGACACGCGTCTGGCCGGAGTCGAAGCCCATCTGACTCGCGCGGGAGCGCCGGTGCGTGCCCGGCGCTCCTGCCTCGGACCGCTCGCTCCGCTGGCCGTCCTCCCCTGGCCTCTCGCATGCCGTCGCCTCCACCTTCCAGCCGGAACTTCCATGCCGAAGGAGGCAGGCGATGAAGCGATGGATGGGTTGGATGCTGGTGGGCTCGCTGGCGATGGGCGGTGCGGCCGTCGCGCAGGACCCGTCGGGGCAGAAGCAGCCCTCGGAGGACCGCAGCGGGCAGAAGGAGAGCGGGACGCAGAACGGGACGGATGACAGCCAGGGCATGTTTCGCATGGGCGAGGCCGAGGCCATCGACCAGGGCGAGGATGTGAAGGACACGACGGGCGGCATGCAGGGCACGGGCGGCTCCGGCCAGCAGGCCCAACCCGCGAAACCCGACGCGGCCGGCGCGAAGCTGATGGACGAGGGACTGCTGCCCATCCCCACCGAGGAGCAGGCCTTCCTGGAGATGCTGCACCACGGGAACCAGGAGGAGGTGCAGCTCGGCCAGCTCGCGCAGCAGAAGGGCACGTCGCAGGGCGTGAAGGACTACGGCGCAAAGCTGGTGAAGGACCACCAGGCCGCGGACCAGAAGCTGACGACGTACGCGCAGAAGAAGAACCTCCAGCTCGGTGAGCCGAAGGCGGACAACGACTTCAAGAAGACGATGAAGAACGCCAGTGAGGCCTCGATGGCGAAGCTCCAGTCGCTCCAGGGCCCCGCCTTCGACCGCGCCTTCCTCGCGCACGCGGTGGGTGACCACGACGCCGACATCGCCAAGGTGATGGCCGGCCAGAAGCAGTTCGCCAGCAACGCCGAGCTGAAGGGCCTGCTCGACGGAACGCTGCCCACGCTGAAGCAGCACCGCGACCAGGCGTACAAGCTGCTCGGCCAGGAGAAGCCGCGCCAGGCCCGCACGTCGCCGCAGAACCGCTGAAGCAGCTCGCGCTCAGCGACACGGTGTCGCGAAGGAGCCGGTCGTCACGGGTCCACGCCATGACGTGCGTGGACCCGGCGCCGTCTCGCGCACCTCGCTCCCAGCGACATGCGCCTCCGCGGCCAGGAGCACCGGGGTCCAGGCCCGCTGTCCCGTGGCGCACGGCGAGGCACGCATGTCCCGCGGTACGGGCACGTCCGCATCCGCACGGGCTCCGGGACGCAGGTGTGGGTTGAAGAGGCGCGACCGGCTCCGCAGTGCTCGTATGCACACCCAGGTCAGCGTCCGCGCACGGCGCTCAGGCCGGTTCGGAGGCTTTCCTTGTTACAGGGCCCTTTCCCATTTCTACAGGGTCCGGCGCCGCGCGCGTCCCGGCGACGTGCGCGCGGCCTCGCACCGCGGGCATGGTCGCTGCACGCCCGGTGACAGGCCGGTGCGGCGCCGGGTGGAGATTCCGCCCGCCATCAGACCTTTCAACGGCCCTGCACCGAGCGGCACGCCGCCTGCTTCTGAACCCGCGCATCGGCAAGGGGGGCCAGGGAGATGGGCGAGCGGGAGTTGATGAAGTTGAGGGAGCTGAAGGAAGCCGCGCACGCCCTGTTCGCGAGGGGGCGGTATGCCCAATGTGCGGAGACCTACGAGCGCATCCTCCGGCTGGCTCCGAAGGACCCGAACGTGCGCGTGCGCCACGCGGAGTCCTGCCGCCGCGCGGGGGACCGCCAGTCGGCCATCACCTCGTATCGTGCCGCGTCGACACTGCTGCTGGAGCAGGGCTGCGAGTCGCGGGCCCGGGGCGCGCTGCGCGCCGCGCTCGAGCTGGACCCGAGGGACCCGATGATTCTCTCGGACCTCGCGCGGCTGGGGCAGCAGGCGTCGCCCGTCAACACGCTGGAGGACGAGAAGCTCCATCCGTCGGGCGCCACCGGCTTCTTCGAGCGGCCGGGCACCGTGTCCGCGAAGGGCTCCGCGACGCCGCGTGCGCCCCAGGGCCAGCTGTTGCCGCCACCTCCGCCGCCTCCGTCGTATGTCCTCCGCGCGGCCGAGGAGACTCCCGCGCCGGGACCGCTTCCCGCCGTGCCCAACATCGCCCCGTTGAATGCGAATGCACTGCGCGCGACCGGGCGGACGATGGTCCCGGTTCCGCTGCGCGCGAGCGGTGTCGTGCCGAGCATCACTCCTGTCATCCAGGGACGGCTCATCACGCAGGCCCCCGTGCCTCCGGCGCTTCCGGCCGGACGGGTGGCGGGGCCTGGTGAGGGAGCAGCGGCGAGGCCGGCCGTGCCTCCGGCGCTGCGTCCCTCACGTCCTACTGGAGCCACGATGGTGCCGCTGCCTCGGGCAGGTGCCATGCCGGGACAGGCCGCGGGCTCCGGTTCATCCCCGCTGACGATGTTGCCGATACCTCGTGCGGGTGCGACTCCTGGAGCGGGTGGGGATGCTCGCACCGCCGCGCCGGCTGCGATGCCGTACCGTCCCGAGCTGCGCCGCCTGGGGCCGAATGCCGTGGCGCTCCGGGTGTCGCCGCAGGCGCGCTGGGTCATCATCCGCTCGGACAGCCCGCTGGAGGTGAGCCGCGCCGAGGCGCTCCCCGCGCCCGGCGAGCAGCAGGCCGGGGCGGCGTATGCACCCGAGGCGCGCCCCGTGGGTCCCGCGTCCGCCAATCACTGAGTCAGCAGCCCGTCACTCCGCGAGCGCTTCGACCACCCGTGGCAGCAGCACCTCCGCGCGCTCGGCCACGACGTGGATGCGCGGATGGGGGCTCACTCCGGACGGGTCGATGCTGATGACCTGCGCGCCGTTCTTCAGCCCCAGCTCGGAGACCCGCTCGGTGACGCCCACGGAGAAGGACGTCCCGATGAACACCACCAGCCGGGCCCGCTTCGCACTCAGGAGCACGTGGTCGAACTGGTACGACTCGTGCTCCGTGTAGAACTCGTCGAACCACAGCACGTGCGGTCGCAGCTTGCTGCGACACTCGGGACAGCGCGGCACGGTCTTGGGGCTCGGGTCCGCATGAAGGGGCCCGAAGTCCACCTCCGCCATCGGGAAGGTGCCCGACGGCGGGCCGTGCTTGCAGCACAGCTGCGTGCACCGCGCCTGGTCCAGGCTTCCATGCACCTTCACCAGCGCGCGGCTTCCCGCCTGCTCATGCAGCGTGTCCACGTTCTGCGTGACGAGGAGGAAGTCGCGCCCCTGGCGCTGCTGCCACGCCTCCCAGGCCACCAGCGCCTGGTGCGCCGCGTTGGGCTTCGCACCCCGCGCCAGCTCGAACCGCTTGAGGTACCAGAGCCAGGACGCGTGAGGCGACAGCTTGAAGTAGGCGCGCGTGCCCTTCTCCGTCACGTCATTCGCCCAGACCGCGCCCGGGTCCGAGCCGCGGAACGTGGGAATGCCGCTCGCCAGACTCACCCCCGCGCCGGTGACGACGAGGGTGGCCTCTCCAGCCGGCCCCCGCACCGCCGCGAGGAACTCCTTGAAGTCCATCTCGAGCTCCAGGACGCGCCCAGAAAGGCAGGGCGCGCCCCGAGAGCCTACATGGACACCGACTTCTTCGGGTCGATCTGCTTCTTCTGCTCGGGAGCCGGAGCCTTCACGGGCGTCGGCTGCGCCTCGGTGCTCTCGGCGGGCAGCTGCGCCTTCACCGGCGCCTCGCAGTGGTCACCCTTCCGGTTCGGATGGCAGTGCCGGATGCCGTACACGTGGTGGCAACCACAGGGGTCCACGCGCTTCTTCGCGCAGGTGGAAGGACTGAACACCGGCGCGGCCACCATCTCCGGCGTCTCCTTCGTATGAGACTGATTCTGTTCCACGGGCGCCGTGTTCAGCGCCACCGCCAGGAAAACCCCACCGAGAAAACCCATCGCCCAACCCCCTACCTGGATGCTGAGCAATGGATGGGAATGGGCGCGGAACACCGCAAGCCCCAGGGCGATCGGAATCGTGTCGTTCGCACGCGAGCTGACTTTCGCTCGGCCGGCTCCGCGCGCGGGCACGCTGCCCGTCTCATCCCAAGGTGGGAGTCTGACGTCGCCACGGCAACACGGAGCCTGCTGAAATCGCTCGCCTTCCCGCCTGCCTGCCCTCCATTCTCGGTGCGGGCCGGTATTCGGGCACCGCCAGTCAGCCTCTCCCGGACGCTCCCGTCCCTGCCGCCTGTTCATCACCCTCCGGGGGATTCACGCCATGAGCTGGAAGCAGCATCTGGAAAAGGCCGCCGAGGGCCACTACGTCCTGCCGAAGACCAAGAGCATGAAGGTCGACGCGGACCTGTTCCTGTCCGACAAGCTGCTCTGGGGTGAAGGCCCCGAGCTGCCCGGCCTGGAGGACGCCGTCTTCGACCAGGTGGTCAACGCCGCGTCCTTCCCGGGCGTCACCCGCGTCGCCGTCACGCCCGACTGTCACGTGGGCTACGGCGTGCCCATCGGCACCGTCGTGGAGACGGACGGCATCCTGCTGCCCACCGCCGCCGGCTACGACATCGGCTGCGGCATGGTGCAATTGCAGACGTCCCTCATGGCCGAGGACGTCGCCGACCCCGTCAAGCGCCGCCGGTGGATTGACGAGGTGACGAAGCGCATCGCCGTGGGCGTGGGCGCCAGCCGCGTGCAGAAGCAGCGCAAGGTCACCGACCGCACCTTCGCCGAAGTCGTCCGCCACGGCGCCAAGGCCCTGGGCCGCGGCTCGTCGATTACCGAGCGCGACTTCATCCCCGTCGAGGACGACCGGGTGGACATCCCCGACCGCGCCTTCGGCAAGCGAGACCAGCTGGGCAGCCTGGGCGGCGGCAACCACTTCACCGAGATGCAGGTGGACCAGGACGGGCGCGTCTGGGTGATGCTCCACACCGGCAGCCGCGGCTTCGGGTGGAACATCGCCAAGCACTTCTTCGTGGCGGGCGCCGCGCACCTCGGCCTCAAGAGCCGCAGCGAGGACCTCATCTGGCTGGACGCGGAGAGCGCCCTGGGCCGCGAGTACTGGAACCTCCACAACATGGCCGCCAACTTCGCCGTGGCCAACCGGCTCATCATCGGCGAGGCCGTGTGCGCCTCGCTCGAGGACGTCTTCGGCGGCACCGCCAGCGTGTATTACGAAATCTCCCACAACCTCATCCAGAAGGAGGCCGGGAAGTTCGTCGCGCGCAAGGGCGCCACGCGCGCCTTCCCCGGCAAGCACCCCGCGCTCAAGGGCACGCCGTGGGAGAAGACGGGCCACCCCATCCTCATCCCCGGCTCCATGGAGACGGGCAGCGCCATCCTCTTCGCGGAACAAGGCGCGGAGAAGTCCATCTACTCCGTCAACCATGGCTCCGGCCGAAGGCTGTCTCGCGGCGAGGCGCGGCGCGTGCTGAAGCAGGACGTCACCGACAAGCGCATGGCCGAGGCGGGCATCCTCCTCAACACGCGCACCACGCCGCTCGACGAATCCGGGCCTTGCTACAAGAACCTGGACGACGTGCTGGAGACGGTGGAGCTGGCCGGGCTCGCCAGGGTCGCCCACCGCCTCAAGCCGGTGGCCTGCATCAAGGGCGCGGACTGATTCACGCTGGGGCCCGCGGGCGCCGGGCCCGGTGGAAGGAACGTTCCTTCCATGGGGCCGCCCGTCCGGGGGCTCCCCGTGTCTGGAATGAGACGCGCCGTAAGCCCCTGGAATCCGGGCGCGGGACGCCCGTCTGCCCGCTCCTCGCGGGTGGGTGGGACCCCACTGCGCGAGTCCCGCGAAGGAGACGGGACGTGGGACTCGTGGGTGCGGGCCGGAGTCGCTACAGTGGGTCGCCTTGGAGTCTCCGAGAATGACCTCGCCGTCCCCTGCTGCCCGCCCACCTCCGGCTCCTGCCCGCGAGGCGGAGCTGACTCGCGCCGAGAACGAGCTGTCCTCCCATGAAGCCCGGCTCGCCGAGCAACTCGCTCGTGCCACCGCCGAGGCGTCCGTGCTCGCCCAGCGATTGAGCCAGACGCTCGCGGCGATTGAGCGCGTGCAGTCGGAGCCCACCGCGGACCCGATGCTGGAGGAACAGGCCGAGCGGCTGCAGGCGGCCGGGGTGCCCGGACTGGACGTGGAGGCGCCGCGCGAGAGGGCGCTGGCGGCCCGCCAGGCGGCGCTGGAGGCCCGGCGCAAGGCGGGGCAGGAGATGCAGGCCGCGCTCAAGGCCCACCAGGAGCAGGCGGCGCAGGTAGCGCGCGTGGTGGCCGACGCGGAGACGGTGGTGAAGCTCCAGGTCGAGGCGGCCGCGGCGCGCACCCGCGCGAAGCAGGAAGCGGCGGCGCGGGCCCAGCAGGAGGCCGCGCGGGCGCGTCAGGCCGAGCAGGCCCGGGCGCAGGGGCCCGCGACTCCGGCTCCGGCGGTTCCGCCGGCCATGGTGCCGAAGAGCAAGCGGCCCTCGGGGGCGACCGAGGGGCTGGACGCGCGGCGCAACGGACGGGTGCGGATGCACACGTCCATCGACATGCGCAGCGACTCCAACTTCTTCACCGGCTTCTCGATGGACATCAGCGAGGGCGGCGTCTTCATCGCCACGGTGGACCCGGTGGCGCGCGGCACGCAGGTGGAGCTGGACTTCACGCTGCCGGGCGGCCGGCCGATGAAGGTGACAGGCGTGGTGCGCTGGGTGCGCGAGTCCAATCCCCGCACCCCGGAGCTGATGCCCGGCGTGGGCGTGCAATTCACCGGGCTGGCACCCGAGGTGGCCCACGCCATCACCTCGTTCGTCACCACGCGAGACCCGATGTTCTTCCCGGACTGAAGACCGGGCACGGCGCGCGTCCCTCCGCCGCATCCGTCCGCTATTCGACCGGTTCTCGCTGCACGGCGCCAACCTTCGGGATTATCCTTCGCGAAAGACAGACAATGCGAGGGGACGTCATGGCGCGAGCCATTGCAGCGACGCCGCACAAGGAGTCGAAACCGGCATGAGTACGCCCACCCGGAGCTCCACCGTCACCGTCGCCCGGCCGCCGCGCTGGGACAACCGCCGCCGCGCCGAGGCCGCGGACAACACCTCCACAGAGCTCGAGCCCGAGCAGGCCGCCACGCCCGTCGTGGACAAGGTCAACCTCGCGGAGAAGCTCGCCCTGTTCTCCGAGCACTGGTCTCCCAGGGTCGTCGGTGACCTGAACGGCCAGCAGGTGAAGCTGGTCAAGCTCCAGGGCCCCTTCATCTGGCACCACCATGAGAGCGAGGACGAGCTGTTCCTCGTCCTCCAGGGCCACCTGCGCATGGAGTTCCGCGAGCGCACCGTGGACGTGAAGCCGGGCGAGTTCATCATCGTCCCCCACGGCGTCGAGCACCGGCCCGTGGCCGAGGAAGAAGTCCACGTGCTCCTCTTCGAGCCCGCCTCCACCCTCAACACCGGCAACGTCCGAGGCGAGCGCACCGTCGAGCAGCTCCAGCGCCTCTGAGCAGGGCGCGCCCCCGGGCGGCAACCGGGCAGGCGAGCCTCCGGGCTCCCGCGTGTCGGTGGATTCCTCACCGACTCTCCACAGCGCACCTTTGCTCCGGACCCGAGCGGCCCCACCAGGGGCCCGACGCCAGGAGCGGAAGCGATGCGCATCCACCACCTCAACTGCACCACCATGTGCCCGCCTGGACGCCGGCTGATGGACGGGCGGAAGGGCTTCGCCGGGCCGGCGGCACTGACGTGCCACTGCCTGCTGGTGGAGGGCGCACGCGGCCTCATCCTCGTGGACACCGGCTTCGGCCTGCAGGACGTGCTGTACCCGCGCCCGCGCCTGGCGCCCCTGTTCCTCGACGTGTTGTGCCGGCCCCGCCTCATCGAGGAGTCCACCGCCATCCGTCAAATCGAGCGGCTCGGCTTCAAGGCCGAGGACGTGCGCGACATCGTCCTCACCCACCTGGACTTCGACCATGCCGGCGGCCTGGACGACTTCCCGAACGCGCGGGTGCACCTGCTCGCGGACGAGTACCTCCAGGCCACCGCGCAGGCCACGCCGCTGGACAGGGGCCGCTTCCGTCCCCTCCAGTGGATTCACGAGGAGAACTGGGTGACGTACCCCATGGGCGGCGCCGCGGAGCGCTGGTTCGGCTTCGAGTGCGTGCGGGACTTGAAGGGCCTGCCGCCGGAAATCCTGCTGGTGCCGCTGGTGGGGCACACGCTGGGGCACGCGGGCGTGGCCATCCAGTCCGACGACGGCTGGCTGCTGCACGCCGGGGACGCGTACTTCTACCACGGGGAGATGGACCCGGACCGGTACCGCTGCACGCCGGGGCTGCGCTTCTACCAGAAGCTCATGCAGAAGGACGGGTACCAGCGCTGGTACAACCTGCGCCGCCTGCGTGAATTGGTGCAGCGGCACGGCCGCGACGTCACCGTGTTCTGCGCGCACGACTCGCTGGAGTTCGAGCTGCTCGAGGAGCGCGAGAAGGCCCCCGGCGAGTCCCCGCTGCGCAGCTTCCTGGCGCCCGGGACGGAGTCCACGCTGCACGCGTGAGCCCGCGGCTCAGGACGGAGTGGGCGGCCCTGGCGGTTCCGTCTCCGGGCCCGGCTCCAGACCCGGCGCCAGACCCGACTCTGCGCCCGGCTGGGACAGCGGCAGCTCCACCGTGAAGAGCGCGCCCTCGCCGGGCGTGCTCTCCACGCGGATGACGCCGCCGTGCGCCTCCACCAGTTGCTGGACGATGTAGAGCCCCAGGCCGAAGCCCGCGTGCTTGCCGGCGGAGGGCTCGCGCTCGAAGCGGTTGAAGATGCGCCGCTGGGACTCCGGGGCGATGCCCTGGCCCAGGTCCTTCACCCGCAGCCGCGCCCTCGGCCCCGGCCCGCGCTCCACCCGCACCTCCACCGGGCGCCCCTTGCCGAACTTCAGCGCGTTGGACAGCAGGTTCGTCACCACCCGGTCCAACCGCAGCCGGTCCCACCGCCCCACCAGCCCCAGCTCCGCGTCGAACATCAGCTTGCAGCCCGCCTCCTCCGCCTGCTCGGCGAAGCGCTCCACCACCTCGTGCGTCAGGTCCGCCAGGTCCACCTGCGCCACGTCCAGCACCAGCTTTCCCGACGACAGTCGCGACAAGTCGAGCAGGTTGAGCAAGAGCTGCCCCAGCCGCTGCGTCTGCTTCAGCGCCGCGCCCAGTCCCTCGCGCATCTTCTCCCCGCCCGAGGGCAGCTCCATCCGGTGCAGCCGGCGCAGCAGCAGCTGCAGCGTGTTCAGCGGGTTGCCCAAATCATGCGCCGCCACGCCGATGAGCTCCACCGCCTCCTGTGCCTCGCGGAACAGCCGCGCATTGTCGAGCGCGAGCGCCGCCCGCCCCGCCAGCTCCTCGACGAAGAGCTGGTCCGTCGGCGTCAGCAGCCGCTCCGGCGAGGACGTCAGCAGGACGAAGACGCCCCGCGTCTGCGCCCCCACCCGCAGCGGCACCCCGAGGTACGAGTGGACGCCCACCCGCTCCATCAGCGCCAGGTGCTCCGCGTCTTGCGCGTTCTGCGCCAGCGCCTCGTGCGCGACGTGGCTGACCAGCTCCGAGCGCCCCGTGCGCAGCACCTGCCAGATGCCGCCCGGCGCACCGGAAGGGGGCGTGTAGCGCCGCACCGCCTCCCATATCCACTGCTCCTTCTCCGGCACCACGTGCTTCACGGCGCGGGGCCTGAGCTCTCCCGAGGGCGTCAACAGGAACAGCAGGCACACGTCCGCCACCTCGGGCACCATCAGCCGCGCCAGCTCCGCCACCGTCAGGTCCGGGTCCAGGAACTGGTGGAACAGGCGCCCGGCCTCCGCGAGCAGCCGCTGGGTCTGCTCCGTCCTCCGCCGCTCGGTGATGTCGCGCGACACATGGGCGAAGCCCTGCAGCTCTCCGTGCGCGTCGCGCAGCGCGGTGATGATGACCTCGGCGAGGAAGCGGGTGCCGTCCTTGCGCACGCGCCAGCTCTCCATGCGCAGCCGCCCGTCCCTCCGGGCCCGCGCCATGTCCCGCTCCGGCTGCCCCGCCCGCACCTCCTCCGGCGGGTAGAAGACGGATGCCGGGGTGCCGAGGATTTCCCGCTCGCTGTAGCCCTTGATGCGCTGCGCGCCCGGGTTCCAGCTGGCCACGCGGCCCCGCGTGTCCAGCAGGTAGATGGCGTAGTCCTGCACGCCCTCGACGAGGGACTGGAAGCGGTGGGCACTGACCTCCGCCTCGTACTGGAGCGGCCGCAGCCGCCGCGTCAGCACCCAGGCCAGCACCGCGGCCACCGTCAGCCCGAGCCCCGCCGCCAGCAGGATGAGCAGGTGCACCCGTCGGTCCGCCTCCACCGCGTCCTGGATGCCCAGGGACAGCCGCTCTTCGCTGCGCTCCGCGAGAAGTCGCAGGGCCTCGAAGGCACGCTGGCGCGCCTCGCCCACGCGCTCCTCGAAGATGTCCTCCAGTTGCTGGCGGCTGATGCGCAGGTCCTCCGCCGTCAGCAGGTTCCGCACGGACTCCTCGTGCTCCAGCTCCGCGTGGGCGGCGGACTCCAGCAGCCCGGCCACGGGCTCGCCGTCGAGCCGGGGCTTGAGCCGCTCGTAGGTGGCGATGAAGCGCTGGCGCGACACCGCCATGTCCTGCGCGAAGAGCGGGTCCCCCGACAGCGCATAGCCGCGCCCGCTGGACACCTTGTCGCTGAAGGCGCGGCGCAGCCGCTCCACCTCCAGCAGGTCCATGGAGAGGTCGAGGATGCGCGCCTTGTTGCTCGTCCGCACCGACAGCAGCGCCACCACCGAGGTGCCCGCCAGCACGAGCGCCACCAGCAACGAGGCGATGAAGCCCGCGCCAATGCGCTGCGTGAACGTCCACGGACGCCCCACTCCGCCCCCCTCCGGCTGCAACGTCCGGCTCCGCCGCGTGCAAGGTGGACGGCCCGCTCCACCGCAACCAGCCGTGCTGACGGGTGGCACACTGTCGGGAACCGGGCGCCGCCGGGGCGGTGCGAGCGTCCGCTCGCGTCTGTCCACCGGTCGCCAGATGGAACACGCAGGCGCTGGGCAGGGGCCTCGCGAGCCACCACGTTGTGACGCGGGCGGCGGTTCAGGGTGCGGCGGGCGGACATGCGGGGCGAAGGACGTCGAGGGGCGTGGGTCTGGGCGTGTCTGCTGTCGCTGTGGGCGGCGTGTACCGACACACGGCCCCCACCCGATTCACATGGCGCGCGGCAGCCCTCGCACTGCGAGCCCATGACGTGCGCCTTGCAGGGCATGGACTGCGGCATCGCCATCGACGGCTGCGGCGGCACGCTGGACTGTGGCGGCACCTGCCCCTCCGGCGAGACGTGCGGCGGCGGTGGCAAGCACAACGTGTGCGACGTCGGGCCCTGCGTGCCCCTTACCTGCAAAGCCCTGGGGAGCAACTGCGGCCAGGTGTCGGACGGGTGCGGCCACGTGCTCGACTGCGGGGCGTGCGCCGCGCCGGAGACATGTGGCGGAGGCGGCACGCCCAACGTCTGCGGCAAGCCGTCGTGCGTACCGGACACCTGCGCGGGGCTGGGCAAGGACTGCGGCACCGTGCCGGACGGATGCGGCGGCACGATGGAGTGTGGGGCCTGCGGCCCGGGGCAGACGTGCGGCGGAGGCGGCGCCCCCAACGTGTGCGGCGACGACACCTGCGTCCCGGCGACGTGCGCGGCGCTGGGGAAGAACTGCGGGCCGGTGTCGGACGGGTGCGGCGGCATGCTCGAGTGTGGCGCCTGCCCGGAAGGACAGACGTGTGGCGGCGACTCGGTGCCGAACGTGTGCGGGGGTGAAGCGTGTGCGCCGGCCACGTGCGAGGCCCTGGGCAAGAACTGCGGCAGCCTGCCGGACGGCTGTGGCGGGCTGCTCTCGTGCGGCACCTGCGCGCTCGGCCAGACATGCGGCGGAGGTGGCGAGCCCAATGTCTGCGGCGGCGGCGCGTGTACTCCGGCCACGTGTGAGGTGTTGGGGAAGAACTGCGGCCCGGTGCCGGACGGGTGTGGCGGCGTGCTCGAGTGCGGCGTCTGCACGGCACCGGAGACATGCGGCGGAGGTGGCGAGCCCAACGTGTGCGCCCCGCCGCCCTGCACTCCGGCGACATGCGAGGTGCTGGGGAAGAACTGCGGCACGGTGCCCGACGGGTGCGGCGGGGGGCTGGACTGCGGCACATGCGCGGTGGGACAGACGTGCGGCGGTGGCGGCGCGGCCAACGTCTGCGGGGCGCCAGCGTGCCGGCCGTATACCTGCGGCCTGCTGGGGAAGAACTGTGGCTCCGTGCCCGACGGCTGCGGCGGGACGCTGGACTGCGGCACGTGCACGGCGCCCGAGTCCTGCGGCGCGGCGGACGTACCCAACGTCTGTGCGTCGACGCAGCCGGTGTGCACGGACAGGGACCTGGGCAACACGTTGCCGGTGACGGTGAAGGGCTCCACCGCGTACGCGGGGGATGACCACGTGGCCTCGTGCGGAGGCCGGCCCGCGCCGGACCGGGGCTTCCGCTGGACGGCGCCGAAGAGCGGCACCTTCACCTTCGATACGGCGCGCTCGGCGCTGCGCTCGCTGATTTCGGTGCGGCGCGACGGGTGCGGCGGCGCGGAGGTGGCGTGCGCCACGGACGGCATCAGCTACGGCGGCGGCGCGCGGGTGACGGTGCCGCTGGTGCAGGGAGCGTCGGTGCTGGTGGTGGTGGACTCGGCGAGCAGCGACCGGTTCAGCGCGGGCCACTTCGAGCTGCACATCGACGAGCTGCGCGCGAGCGAGGCGGGTGCGTGCTTCGACAACATGGACAACGACGGGGACCGCTGGGTGGACTGCGCGGACACGGACTGCCACGGCACGCCGGGCTGCGACGGGCGGGGCTGCGCGCACCACGACCTGGGCAGCGCGCTGCCCGTCACCTTCCAGGGTGAGACGGCGGGCTCGGGAGACGGCTTCCAGGGCACCTGCGGCGCGCTGTTGCAGCAGGACCGCGCGCACCTGTGGACGGCGCCGCGCGCCGGGACGTTCGTCTTCGACACGTCACCGGGAGGCTGGGGCAACGCGCTCTATGTCCTCACCGGCTGCCGGGGCACGGAATTGGGCTGCGCGGCCAACCCGAATGCCAGCGCGCAGGGCTCGCCCGCGGTGAAGGTGACGCTGGAGCAGGGACAGACGGTGCTGGTGGTGGTGGACGGCATGGCCCACCCCGACCAGGACACGCCCATCCGCTACACGCTCCACGTCAGCGAGTACGCCCCCACGGAGGCGGAGCGCTGCCTGGACGGCGCGGACAACGACGCGGATGGCAGGGCGGACGCGGCGGATACGGACTGCCGGTAGCGCGCCCGGGCCATCCGCTCCGCTCAGGCGCTGCTCGGCACCCGCGAGTAGCGGAACCGGGGCCCCGCGGTGAAGCCCGTGCCCGGCACCGGCGTGGTCATCAACTGCGCGACCTGGACGCGCAGCGAGAACATCAGCCCGATGGCCGGGTTCAACTGGCCCGGCTCGCCGTTGAACGTGAGGTGCAAGGCATTGAGCAGGCTGCTGTACGTGGCGTCGAACCGCTCCGCCAGTCGCCACGCCTCCGAGTCCACCGGGTACGCCTGCGCCCCCGGGTCGTCTCCCATCGGCAGCACGCCTGCCGCGTCGAACGGAATCGGCTCGCCCGAGTACGAATAGCCCTCCGGCACGCTCGCATCCGGCACCAGCCGGCGCCCGTGGCGAATCTCCGCGAAGCGGTAGTAGTGCGCGAGCTGCCCGTCCGGCCCGAGCGGGCTCGTCCGCGAGCCCTCACCCTGCGCGACGATGAGGTCCAGCGCCCGCTTCGCCGACGCCACGTCCTTCACCGCGAACAGCTCGTCCCGGGCGAACCAGCCCGTCACCTGTCTGTCCTTGCGCCCCGTGAAGATGCGCGGCCCCAGCTCGTCGAGCTTGTCCTTCAGCGACTCGTAGAACTGGCCGATGGTCCGGTACTCCGGCAGCGCCGCGGCGAGCGCGCCCACCGGGAAGACGAGCGGCGTCTCCGGCTCCTCGATGACCATGAACGTGTCCTCGATGAGCTCCAGCGACAGCCGGCGCAGGTGCACGATGAAGGGCTGGCCCGGCTCGCTGCCGATGCCCATGGGCAGAGGGCCCGGGTACGTCGGCAGGAAGCCCGGCGCGTTGAGCACCGGGTGGCCTCCAATCGCGTTGAGCACGTTGGCCGCCAGGCTCAGGTGCAGCATCTCCTGCGTGACGATGCCTCGCAGCAGCGCGGCAATCTCCGGCAGGGCGCCTTCCTTGATGGAGTACAGCGCCGTCAGGTACGGCGGAATCGTGGCGTGCTCCAGCTCGATGGCCTTCTGCAGACAGGCCCTCAAGTCTTCCAATGTGTCGAGACGCGGCTTTCGAAGGTAGAGCATGAGGGCCTCGGACTCACTCGGACTGGATGCGTTGAATCAGCCGCGCGGGCAGCGAGATGAGCCGCCGCTGCTTCGAGATGAGCGTCTTCGACTCCTCGGGGCTCGCGGTGGACGGCTGCGGCTCGGTGGAGGCAGGGGCCAGCGCCCGGGGCTCCACCGCCGGACGCGGCACGGGCGTGCCCTGCCTCGGCTTCCCATCCGGTCCCGGGTTGCGCAGCCACTCGAGAATCGCCCGGCGCTTGCCGCCCGACAGGGCCCGTGTCACCGGCATGTGGTTCGGGTCCTCGCGCGGCAGGCCGAAGGCGAACGCCAGCAACTGCGTGTGCCGCGCCAGCTCCTCGTAGTTCCCCAGGTCCAGGATGCGGCCCATCACGGGATAGAGGTTGGCGTACTGCTGGAAGATGGGCTGCAGGTGCTCGTGCCACGACGGCAGCGCCGGCACCGGGAATGCGTCCCAGACGAGCACGCTGATGAAGTCCGCCGGGTTGTACCCGAAGGCCGGCGGCAGACCCTCCGTGAAGAGTTGGGCCACCTCCTTCAGCAGGTACCGCACGCCATACACCTGCCCGTCGATGTAGCCGCGCGGCGCGCCCGGTGACGACGCGTGCAACTCCAGCGTGACGCGGCCGTCGCGGTCCGTGTGCACGCACTCCTCGAAGGTGAGTGCCTCCACCGGCGTCGCGAAGGCGGGCACCGGCCCCAGCGGCCCCGGGCCGACACCGGGCTGCAAGCCGCTGCTGTCATGCCACGCCACCACCGTGGCCCCCGGGTACGGCTTTCCGTAGCGCGTCGCATACAGCTCCACGCGCGCCGTCTCTCCCGCGTCCAGCCGGTGCACGAAGGTGTCCGCGCGCAGGTGCACGCCGCCCTCGTTCTCCTTGAGCACCACCTGCCCCGCCACCGCCACCGCGAGGCGGCTGTGCTCCAGCGCGCGCCGCTCCTCCTTCGTGAGGGGCCTGTCTTTCGGGAAGGCCTGGATGCCGGCGGTGCTCTCGTACCAGTCCGGCCTCCGGTAGTCCGCCGCGCCCAGCGAGTGGAAGCCGCCGTCCGCCTCCAGGTAGCCCACCTCCACGTCACCCACGTCCGCGAGCGGGCCCGCCACCGTCGCCGTGGGCAGCGCGTTGCCGAAGTCCGCCAACACCCCGTCCCGCCGCGAGTCCACCACGCACGGCACGAAGCCCAGCGGAGCCACCGGCGCCTGGTTCGCCACCCGCGGCAGCAGGTGCCGCCCGGCGACGAAGTGGCGCGGCTCGTGGTGCTCGTACGGGCCGAGGGTGCCGACAATCCGCCCCAGCGTGAAGCCCGGCAGGTGGGCGCTGCTGTTGTACCCGTCCAACATGAACCGGATGGACAACAGCCCCTGCGGCGCCGCGCGGCTCAGCTCCCGCAGGAAGCGCGAGTCCGGCAGCGAGCCCCAGTCCACCGGGCCGATGACGGACTGGTAGAAGCACGACGCGCCCGAGTCTCCCCGGTACGGCCCGAGGCTCTTCGCGCGCGACCAGAGGTCCGAGAAGGCCGCCACGTGGAAGCGGCCGGAGAACAAGTCTCGCTCGCCGTCGCTCAGACGCAGCAGCATGCCCCAGACTTCCGAGACGAGCTGCTGCTGCGGGTCCAGGTCCACGAGCTTGCCGGCCACGCGCTCGTTCGCGTCGGCAATCCACATGCCCACCACCGGGTCCACCTGGGGCGTCGTGGCCGAGCCGCCGTCCGCGTAGCAGACGCGTGTCACCTTGCAGCCCACCAGCCGGAAGGCACCCGAGCCATCCGGGTTCCACCAGCCCTTGTAGTCACCGCCCGGGACGCGCGTCTCCTGGTACTCGGGCTTGAAGCGCGCGTTGTCGAAGTGGCGCACGTCGTTGTTGACGGTCACCGGGTCGGACTGGAAGCGCCCCGCGAAGTGCAACCGCACCGGGTCCAGGTAGCTCATGCGTCCTCTTCCACACTCGGCGCCGGGCGAACATGCCCCGACGCGCCTGTACGTGGAAGAACAGGCATACCCGAAAAGCCTGAGACTTCGAAGCGACGGGGAGACTACCCGTCCTTGGACGGGGAGGCGGCCGGAGCGCCGCCCTCGGGCGCCGCGAAGGTGCCGGTCTCCGGGTCCACGGACCAGGCGGAGAACTTGTGCTGCGTCACGTCCCGCAGCTTCCCGCCCTCGTAGCAGACCTTGTAGATGAGGAACTGCGGGTTGATGAAGTTGGGCGTCCCGTAGCGGTAGCAGTCCGCCCCGCGCTCGTCCTGCTCGAAGGTAATCGGGCGTCCGAGCAGGGCCACCACCTGGTCCGACGTCATGCCGCCGCGCAAGGACTTGATGCCCTGCGGGGTGACGAGCCGGAAGGTGTGCTCCTCGTTCTTCGCCAGGGTCCAGAAGCCGACGCCCAGCACCACCGGAAACAGGGCCCCCAGCAGCGCCAGGGCCCAGCGGCCGCGCGGCACGGGCCGGCCGTCGTCCTTGAAGGCAGTGAACAGACCCGTCGAATCCGACTCCGGGGAGGCTCTCAAGGTGGTTTCTGTCGCGCTCACGTCGCCTGACATGCCGACCTCATATCCCGGGTGCAAGAAAGTCCACGCCGCCCCACGTTTCCCACTGCTCGCTCGCCACCCGAGGAATAGATGGCCTGTGAGCCTGCTCCCCCAGGTAACGGGGAAGTTTACAAAGTCCAGGACACCCAACTGCTACATCGTCCCCACAAGGCGTTCAAGAGGAGTCACGGAACCATGGCGAAGCGCGGTGGCGGGCGGGGTGTCACCCAGAAGCCCCTGGAGCGGGATGTCATTCCCGCGGGCACGGAGCCGACGGACACGGAGCTCTTCTTCAACCGCGAGCTGTCCTGGCTGGCGTTCAACGACCGCGTCCTCCAGCTCGCCGAGTCGGCGGACATCCCGCTGCTGGAGCGCCTGAAGTTCATCTCCATCTACGCGCGCAACCTGGACGAGTTCTTCATGATTCGCGTTGCCCGCCTGCACGAGCAGGTGCGGGGCAACCTGGCCCGGCTGGTGCCGGACGGCGCGTCCCCGAGCCTCACGCTCGACGGGCTGCACCAGGGCATCTTCGAGCAGGGCCGCCGCCACGCGGACTGCTTCGAGAAGGTGCTGCGCCCCGCGCTGGCGGAGAAGGGCCTGCGCATCCTCTCCGCGAAGGATTTGGACTCCGAGCAGCGCAACCAGGTGGATCAGCGCTTCCGCGAGCAGATATTTCCCGTGCTCACCCCGCTGGCCATCGGCCTGGGGCGGCACTTCCCGTACATCTCCAACCTGTCGCTCAGCCTCGCCGTGCTGCTGAGAGACCCGGAGGCGGACGAGGAGAGCGTGGCGCGGGTGAAGGTGCCCAAGGAGCTGATTCCGCGCTTCCTGCCGCTGAAGGGCAACGTCTTCGTCCCGCTGGAGGAGGTCATCGCGCAGCACCTGGCGGACCTGTTCCCCGGCATGCAGGTGCTGCACTGGGGCGTCTTCCGCGTCACCCGCGACGCGGACTTCACCGTGTCCGAGGACGCCGAGGACCTGCTCAAGGCGGTGGAGACAGAGCTGCGCCAGCGCCGCTTCGGCGACGTCATCCGCCTGGAGGTGGGGGCGGGCATGAGCCCCAAGCTGCTGGAGCCGCTGGTGGAGGCGCTGGGGTTGGAGCAGCGGCAGGTGTACGAGGAGCACGGCCTCGTCGGCCTGTCGGACCTGGCGGCCATCGCCTTCGGGCCCGGCTTCCCCGAGCTGAAGGACGCGCCGTGGACGCCCGTCACCCAGCCGCGCCTGCGCCCGGACACGGACGTGCAGGACGGCGGCACCGTGCTGTCCGCCATGCGCCGGGGAGATTTGCTCGTCCACCACCCCTACGAGTCCTTCGGCTCCTCCGTGGAGCGCTTCGTCGCCGAGGCGGTGGCGGACCCGGACGTGCTGGCCATCAAGCAGACGGTGTACCGGACGTCGGACAGCTCACCGCTGGTGCCCGCGCTGATTACGGCGACGGAGAACGGCAAGCAGGCCGTGTGCATGGTGGAGCTGAAGGCGCGCTTCGACGAGCGCACCAACATCAAGTGGGCCAACGCGCTGGAAGAGGCGGGCGTCCACGTGGTGTATGGGATTCCGTCGCTGAAGACCCACGCGAAGGCCATCCTCATCGTCCGGCGCGAGGGCGAGCGGGTGCGGCACTACGTGCACATCGGCACGGGCAACTACAACCCGAAGACAGCGCGCCTCTACACGGACCTGGGCCTGTTCACCAAGGACCCGGACATCGGCGCGGACGTGGCGGACCTGTTCAACTACCTCACCGGCTTCGGCCGGCCGAAGTCCTTCCGCAAGCTGCTGGTGGCGCCGCTCACCATGCGCGAGGGGCTGATGGAGGAAATCAAGCGCACCATCATGGCGCACACGCTGGAGCGCCCCTCGCGCATCCAGATGAAGATGAACGCGCTGGTGGACCCCGCCATCATCCGCGCGCTCTACGACGCGTCCAAGGCCGGCGTGAAGGTGGAGCTCAACGTGCGCGGCATCTGCTGCCTGCGCCCGGGTGTGCCCGGCGTGTCGGAGAACATCCGCGTGGTGTCCGTGCTCGGCCGCTTCCTGGAGCACTCGCGCGTGTACAACTTCGAGCGCGGGGCGGAGACGCGCTGCTACATCGGCTCGGCGGACCTGATGCCTCGCAACCTGGACCACCGCGTGGAAATCCTCGCGCCGGTGGAGGACCCCACCCTGTCAGCCCAGGTGCGCGACATGCTGGACCGCTGCATGGCCGACAACACCTCCTCGTGGGAGCTGATGGCGGACGGCACGTGGAAGCGCCGCACCCCGCCCTCCCCCGCCGAGAAGCGCTCCGCCCAGGCGGAGCTGATGGAGCGCTCCCTGCGCATGGCGCAGTTCCAGGGCGGCCGGCCGCTGCCCTGAGACGACGACGCCGGTGCTCCCTTTACGAGAGCACCGGCGGTTCCAATCATTCACACGTCGCCACCCGCGTGGTGCCCCAGCTGCCATTGACCAGACACGGCGCCGTTCAGGCCTACCGGGCCGAGGAAGGCCGTACTGTCCACGATGCTGCCGCTCGGGGGCGCCGGCGGCGGATGGAGGACCGCCTGCGAGCTCTCACCGAGCTCTGGCACTTCAGCGACTTCTGTTTGACCACACGCGCCCAACACCAGCGCGGAGAGCGCCCAGCAAAACGTACGCACCAGGTAGCCACGCCTAGACTCACTTCCAGGGGGAGGAGGGGGACACAGGGGATGTCCCGAAAACGTGGCGCGCCTTTGCCACACTTGAAGACTGGAATTCAAGTGAGGGCACCGTTTTTCCACAGACCTGGAAATTAATCAAAGACTCAGGGGTCGCGGCCACCCCGCAGCCCGCGGGCGGCGTCCTCGAGGCGGTGGGCTTCGACCTCCTGGACCTCGCGCCAGTCAATCCAGCCGGAGCGCGCCGCATGCCGCGCCGCGGCAGTGGTGTCGTCCACCACGAGCAACTGGCTGCCGGCCTCGCGGATGTCCGCGCCAATCTTCTCCAATTCCTCCGCTCGGCGCGGGTGGCCGGGCACGTTGCGGATGTAGACGCAGAGGATGCGGCCCGGGTACTCGCGGCAGATGGTGCGGTAGTGCTCCGCGTCCTCCTGGCCGCTGTCGCCGATGAGGATGAAGGGCAGGCGCTCCATCGTGTCCATGAGCCCGCGAATCTTCTCCAGCTTGTGCCCGTGCCCGCCCCCGGGTGCGAAGCCGTGTCGGGACAGACCCCAGTCGCGCAGGAGCAGCGGCCCCGGGGGGATGTGGTGCAGGCCGAGGAACTCGTCCAGGTGCTCGTACAGGTTCCACGGGCTGCTGGAGACGTAGAAGATGGGGTTGTCCGCCGCCGCGCCGCGCCCGCCCTGGAGCGCCGCGTAGAAGGCATCCACGCCGGGGAAGGGCAGCCGCACGCGGTGCTCGGTGAGGAAGAGCGCCCACGCGCGCTTGAGCGGATTGGTGACGCCCGTGACGATGACGGTGTCGTCGATGTCGCTGATGACCCCGTACTCGGCGCTCCGGCCCGCCACGCGCACCGGCGCGGCCACGCGAGGCACGCCGTGTGCCTCCGGGGAGAGCAATTCCAGTTCCACCATGTGCCAGCCGGAGCGCACGCCTTCCGGCGGCGGCACCCACAGCTCGAGGAAGCCCTCCTCGTCGGTGGTGCCCTCCCAGCGCTTGTCGCCCCAGCGCACCGCCACGTGCGCGCCGGCGATTTCGCGCGTCATGTAGCGCTTGTAGGAAGCAATCGCGCTGCCCACCAGCGTGTGCCGCTGCTGCGGCGGGCGGACGTGTCTGTCCTCCAGGACGCGCGCCTTGATGACGGCGCGCTCGGCGGTGCCATAGCCCCGGTAGGGGAGGATTCGCAGCGGCGGGGCGATGCCCAGCTTCTGGCGCAGGCTCCGGCTCAGTGCGTCGTAGTGCGCGTCCGCTCGGACGGCGAGGCGATAGAAGGCTGGGAAGAGGTCGGCCATGGCGCAGGGCGTAAGAAGAGTCGGTGTGAGACTGTAGAAGACTCCAGGACCCGCGCGGGGCAATCCCGCGAGGAGCGCCACCCGGCCGACACAGCCCGTGACGGCCGCGGCGTCCGTATCGACACTGTAGTTCCCCCTCTACCAGGAGCATCACCTTGCTGCGTCATTCCACCCGCTGGTTCCTCGCCGCCGCCGTGCTGTTCGTCGGCACCGTCGCTGTCTCGCAGACGTCGCCGAGCATCACCTTCCAGTCGCCGTCGCAGAACTGGAACGTCTTCGCGTCGTCCAACCCGCTGCCCTTCGGGCAGACGGCGGCCATCAACTACAGCGCCGACCGGCTGACGCAGTGCCGCGGCAACATCAACGCCACCACGCCGGGGTGGACCATCACCGGCCACTACAAGTTCAACAACGGCCCGGTGCAGGACTTCTGGGTGGCCGGCTTCTCGTCCGTCCCCAACCCGCCCGCGCCCTCGATTCCCCTCAACACCAAGGGCGACCTGTCCATCTGGTTCGAGAACACCAGCCGCTGGGGTTGCCAGGCGTGGGACTCGAACTACGGCAACAACTTCCACTTCAACGTGCAGTGACGTGAAGGCCGCGGGAGCGCGGACGGTGTGGTTCGCGCTCCCGGGGCATCACATGCCGGCGACGCCCGCGATGCCGGACCTGAAGCGGTAGATGTAATAGGGCGCGTTCGCGGCGATGTGCTCCTTCGACTGGAGCATCTGGTGCGGAATGGCGCTGTCCGCCACGTAGAGCCAGCCGTCCGGCCCGTGGCTGAGCGCGTCCGCCCAGCGGATGCGCGGCGACTTCACCAGGGTCTCCAGCCGCCCCTGCGGGCTCATGCGCAGCACCGCGCCGTGCTCCACGTCGGTGATGAGCACGTTGCCCTCCACGTCCGCGCTCAGCCCGTCGTTCAGCGGCTTGCGGCCCACGGCCTGGAGCCGCTTCTCCAATTCCTCCTCGGAGAGCGACGCGTCCCGCAGGTCCGCCGCGCGCACGCGGTACATGGTGTCGTGGTTCATCGCCGCGAACCACACCCACTCGCCCGACGGGTCCATGGCGATGCCGTCCACGCCCGCCTTCAGCGCCGCGAGCCCGCCGAAGAAGACCATCTCCTTGATGGGGTTGCGGATGATGAAGTCCTGAGGGAACACGGACGCGTGACCGTCCAGCACGCGGCGCGCCTGCTTCGCCGCCACGTCGTAGACGACGAGCCCCGGCTTGCGCCGCCAGAAGGCCACGTCCGCGATGAACACCGTCTCCCCCTTCGCGTCCACGCGCAGGTCCTGGAGGAACGAGCCCGGCGGCGCCACGTTGGGCGGAAAGACGAACTCGTGCGCGAGGTGGCCCGTGGCCAGCTCGAAGGCCAGCAGCCGCGGCGTGCCCATGGCGTGGTTGCCGTGGTCGATGACCCAGAGCCAGTCGCGCCGGTCGATGGTGACACCCAGCGGCGTCTCGAACAGCTTCGCCTGGAGCTCCGCGTTGGGGTACGGCACCGCCTTGCCGTCCACCCACTCGAGCAGCTTCGCGCCCTCCGGGCGGCTCTCCGGGTGGATGGTGAAGAACAGCCGCCCCGTGGAGGACACCGCCAGGTTGCCGATGGGCTCCGGACTCTGCGCCACCACCTCCAGCGCGCTGTCCGGCAGCAGCGGCATGCCCGTCACGTCCGGGTACGGCTCACCGCCGCCGTAGCGCAGGCGCACGCCGCCGGCCGCGAGCACCAGCAGCGCCGCCACGCCCCCCACCACCTTGAGCCACGTCGCGCCCCGGCGGGGCGCGGCGGAGGGAAACGGTGCACCAGGAAGGGGAGTCGGAGCGGCCACGGAAAGCCTCGCGGGAAATGACCTGGAGTCACATATAAGTGACTGGAGGTCACCTGTCGAGCCGGCGCGACGCCGGTGTGCCGTGTGTACGGAGGCCGGGGCGGCCCGGTTCTGGCCGCCGCGCTTTCAGTCCCGTCCGCCCAGCGTCCGGTCCAGGTTGTATGCGGCGCTGATGAGGGCCAGGTGGGTGAGCGCCTGCGGGAAGTTGCCGAGCGCCTCGCCGGACTGGCCCGTCTGCTCCGCGTACAGCCCCACGTGGTTGGCGTAGCCCAGCATCCGCTCGAAGGTCAGCCGCGCTTCCTCCAGCAAATCCGGCCTCGCCACGCTGGCGCGCGTCATCGCCTCCACCAGCCAGAAGCTGCACAGGTTGAAGGTGCCCTCGCGGCCGGCGATTCCATCCAGCGTCGCGTCCACGTCGTAGCGGAACACCAGCCCGTCCGACACCAGGCCGCCCTTGGACGGCGGACGCCGGATGCGGTCCAGCGTGGACAACATGCGCGGGTCCACCGGTGAGAGGAAGAAGACCAGCGGCATGAGGAGGTTCGCCGCGTCCAGCGCCTCGCGGTCATACGCCTGGACGAAGGCCTCGCGCTGCTGGCTCCACCCTTGCGTCATGATTTCCTCGAAGATGGTGTCGCGCACCGCGAGCCACCGGGGCCGGTCCGCCGGCAGGCTGCGCTTGTCCGCGAGGCGAATCGCCCGGTCCACCGCCACCCAGCACATCAGCTTCGAGTACACGAAGTGCCGCCGCCCGCCGCGCACCTCCCAGATGCCCTCGTCCGGCTGGTTCCAGTGGTTGCACACCCAGTCCACCATCCGCCGCAGGTGCCGCCAGAAGTCATACGAAATGGGCGCCGCGTACTTGTTGGACAGGTACACCGAGTCCATCAGCTCGCCGTAGATGTCGAGCTGCAATTGGTCCGCCGCCGCGTTGCCGATGCGCACCGGCCGCGCTCCGCCGTAGCCGCTCAGGTGCGACAGCTCCACCTCTTCCGGCACCCGGCTGCCGTCCACGGAGAACATCAGCGGCAGCGGCCCGTCGCCCTGCTCCGCGCAGCGCGCCTCCACCCAGCGCATGAAGGCCGCCGCCTCCTGCTTGAAGCCGATGCGCAGGAAGGCGTAGACGGTGAAGGCCGCGTCCCGCAGCCAGCAGTAGCGGTAGTCCCAGTTGCGCGTGCCGCCCGGGAACTCGGGCAGGCTGCACGTGGGCGCGGCGACAATCGCCCCCGTCGGCTCGTACGTCATCAGCTTCAGCGCCAGCGCCGAGCGCTGCACCGTCTCGCGCCAGCGACCCCGGTAGTTGCAACCCGATAGCCAATGTCGCCAGTAGTCCACCGTGTCGCGGAAGAGCACCTCCGCGGACTCGTGGCTGTGCACCAGCTCCTGGCACGACAGGCGCGCGCCCTCCCGCATGGAGAAGACGGCGGACTGGTTCTCATGCAGCGTGAAGTGCGCGCTGACGCCCCGGCCCTCCTTGCGCAGCGGCACCGACGAGGCCAGGGTCATATCCAGCTTCTTCGACGAGAAGCAGGCCCCGCCGTGGATGAGGCGCGTCTCGTGCGGGTCCCGCGCGTAGTTGAAGGCCGGGAAGCACTCCATCTCGAAGCGCATCACCCCGCGCACCACGCGCACGCGCCGCAGCACCTCGCGCTCGTACTTCCGCCCGTGGCGCGACATGGGCATGAAGTCCACCAGTTCGCCCACGCCGTCCGGCGTATAGAAGCGCGTCACCAGCACGTTGGTGTCGGGCCAGTAGAACTGCTTCCTCATCACCCCGTCCGGCTCGGGGCAGATGCGCCAGTGGCCGCCCTTCTCCGCGTCCAACAGCGCGGCGAAGATGCTCGGGCTGTCGAAGTGGGGGAAACACAGCCAGTCGAGCGTGCCCTCGCTTCCAATCAAGGCCACCGTCCGCAGGTCGCCGATGATGCCGTGATTCTCAATCGGTACCGAGCCGTCCACCGTCTTGCCCTGCTGGGGTGCCGCTTCCATTCGGAGTCTCCTCGGCCCGCGCGTGCTCACCCGAAACTGATGACGTGCTTGATGCCGCCGCCACCCTTTTTGCCCGTCACCACGTCGGCGAAGTCCTCGGGCGGATGGCGGGCGGTGATGAGCCGCTCCAGCCCGCCCGGCCAGCGGGCACGGAAGCGACCGAGGTCCTCCAGCGCCGTCTCGAAGTCCGAGTCCGCCGCGTTCACCGTGCCCAGCACCACCTGGTTGCGCAGCACCAGCTGCTTCAAGAGCTCTGCCCCGTCCAGCGACAGCGCCTCCGGGTGCGCGGGCACGCCGGTGAAGACGACGACGCCGTTGGGGGCCAGCGCCTTCAGCGTCTCGAAGGCGGCCTTCGCCACGCCCGTCGCCTCGTAGATGACATCCGGCGCGCCGGCCCGGCGGACCAGTTCGTCCGGGGACACCTCCTTGGAGGACAGGTAGGGCGCGCCCAGCGCCTCGGCGGAGTCCGCCTTGACGTTGGGCTTGGGGCTGCGCGAGTACACGGTGGTGGCGAAGCCCCGGCGCAAGAGCGCCATGACACCGAGCTGCCCCACGGGGCCCGCGCCCAGCACCACCGCGCGCCCCGGCTCGTGACGCCACGGCAGCCGCTCCTGGATGCGCTTCACCTCGCGCAGGGCCTTCTCCGCAATCGTCAGCGGCTCGGTGAGCACCGCCACCCCGTGCAGCTCCGTGGGGACGCGGTGCAGGTACGCCACGTCCTCCGTGAAGAGCTCCGAGCAGAAGCCGTGTGCCTCCTTGATGCCGCGCTCGGTGTAGTCACCGGTGATGCAGAAGTCCGGGTGCCCGTGCCGACACGCGGGGCAGGTGGCATGCGGACAGGGCCGGCGCACACGCGGCACGACGAGGTCTCCGCGCTGCAGGCCGCGCACGGCGTTGCCCACCTCCACCACCTCGCCCAGGCACTCGTGGCCGAGGATGAGGTACTCCGAGCCGGACGGCGGCGTGCCGTAGGTGAACTGGAGGATGTCCTCGTCCGTGCCGCACACGCCCACCTCGCGCGTGCGCACCTTCACCTGCGTGGGGGACTGGAGCCGCGGCTCGGGGGCGTCGATGACGCGCACCTCGCGTTGCTTCGGAAAAACGGCGACGGCCTTCATGCGCGGCTCCTTCGCGTTGCGAGCGCGTGTCCCTTGCAGCAGGCGCGGCACTCCCGCCTGGTAAGGTGGGGCGAGGAGTCCACCGGTGCACAGCGCTCGCCCGGCCGCTGCCCAGGGGTCAACGCTCCGGGCGCACACGAAACCGCTGCCCCCCGGGACGGCCCGGGTCTATGAGAGGGGCCGTGAGCGAGCCCTCCTCCCCCGCCCTTCCGGCTGACGACGAGCCGCGCCGCAGCCGCTCCACCGCCATTGGCGCGGCGGCCTGCGTGCTGCTGGCGCTGCCCTTCCTCGTGCTCGGCCCGTACCTGCTGGACGCGAAGGCCCGCGTGGAGCTGCGCTGCGAGCCGGGCGGCCCGTGCACCCTCACCCGCGCCGGCTGGCTCACCCGCGAGGAGGCGGGGCGCTTCACGCTGGACGAAATCCAGGGCGTCCGGGTGGAGCGCACCCGCAGCGCACGGCGCGACAGCGTCCCCATCTACCGGCCGGAGCTGGAGACGACGCAGGGGCGCTTTCCCCTCTTCCACCAGTGGGCCACCGAGGAAGCCGAGGCCACGGGCGTGGAGGCGCAGGTGAAGCGCTACCTCGCTTCTCCCCGCGAGGCCCCGCTCGAGTTGGTGCACGACGACCGCCGCGCGTCGCTGCGCGTGGGTGGCGCCTTCACCGCCGTGGGGCTGCTGCTGCTCGCCTTCAGCGGGTGGCTGCTCGTGAGGACGCGGGCACACCGGCGCGCGGAGCGGCTGGCGCAGGCGGCGTGACTCGCACGTGAGCGCATCGGCTTTCCGACACCGGGGGACGGCCCCGGGTTGGGAGTCGGGATTGCGTCCATGGTAAGCAGGGATGGCATGAATGCCTTTGTTGCCTTCCGAAGCGCGGTGGTGCTGCTGGCGCTGTGTGTCCTGCCGGGCGTGGCCCTGGGAGGCGACGTGGAGTCCTCCGGGTCCGAGGGCGCCGGGAGCACGTTCCAGCGGCGAATCGAGCGGGCCGCGCACCTGTACGAGTCGCTCGAGTACGAGAAGGCGCTCAACTGGCTGGCCCAGGCGAAGCAGGTGGCGTCCACCATCGAGGAGCAGGTGAAGGTGGCGCTCTACCGGGGCATCGTCCTGGCCGACCTGGGCCGGAGGAAGCAGGCGCTGGAGGCGTTCCGCGCCGGGCTGTCGCTCCACCCGGAGAGCGCGCTGCCCCTGCCGGTGGCGCCCAAGGTCCAGCGGGACTTCGAGTCCGTGCGCAAGCAGGTGCTGCGCAAGCTGGGCTCCACGGACTCACGCGCCCCGCGCGCTGACGCGGAGAAGCCCGCGGAGGAGACCCTCACGGCCCCGGCGCCCCTGGCCGAGAAGCCCGCCGCTCCGGCTCCGTCCACGCCTCCTCCCGAGACGGCCTCGTCGTCCCCGTTCTCGAGCCTGCGCTCCCGGCTGGGCGTCACGGGCGCGGAGGTGGGAAAGAATGTCGGGTCGGCCCTGGGCTCGGCCCTGGACGTGGTGGTGGGCACGGACGACAAGCCCGCGCAGGCGACCCCGGAAGCGAAGCCCACCGCGAAGGACGAGCCGTAGCCCGCGCCGCCCTCACTCCTCCAGCAGGTTGAGCTTGAAGACGTTGGCCTCGCCGGCCTTCACCTCGATGCTCCGCGTCACCTTCTTGCCGAGCTTCGGGTTGACGGCCGTCACGGCGTAGAGGCCCTCGGGCACGTCGATGGCGTCGAACGGCGTCTCCCCGACCTTCTTCCCATCCAGGTACACGATGGCGTACGGCCGGATGCGGAACTCGAGCGTGCCCAGGTTCCCCCTCACCGCTCGCGACGAGCCGGGCTTGCGCTCCCGGGGGGACGCGGCGTCTTCCCGGGCGGCCTCCGGCGGCCCCCCCATTCCAGGTGCCGCCGTGTCGTCATCCGCCAGGGGCTCCGCCGAGGCATCGGGCGTGCCCTGCTCCCCGCCCGTCGCCGCGGTCGCCTGAGCCACTGGGGGCTCGCGGGCCCCGGCGTCCACCTGCTCCGCTGCCACCTCGCCAGACTTCACGTCGGTAGCGGGGACAGCGACGGCCTCCACCGGAAGGGGCCTTGGGAGCACCGGCCCTGGCGTCCTCCCGACCCACAGATATCCGCCTCCTCCGACGAGCAGCACCGCGCCCGCCACCGCCGCCGGCAGCAGCCTCTTGAAGCCCCCCGAGCGCTCCTCGGTGGCGTCGTGGGCGCCCTCCATCCGCATCACCGTCGAGACCTGGGAGATGGACTCCCGTGGCTCCGGCGTCCCCGGCTCGCTTCCCTTGCGTCGCGCACCGCGTGGCATGCCTCGCGTCGGCTCCGCGTCGCTCCCGCCCTCCGGACGGCGCGGCGACGTCGCGGGCGTGAGCGCCACCTGCGCGCCGGCACCGTCCACGACCTGCTCGACGAGCTGGGCAATCTGGTACGCACCGACCGGGACGCCCGTGGACATCACGAAGCGGTCCAGGTCCGCCTGGAGCGCGCGGCAGTCGGGGTAGCGGGCCTCGCGGTCCTTCGCCAGCGCGGTGGTGAGGATGGACTGGAGCACGCGCGGCAGGTCCGGCCGGTAGCGCGTCGCGGGCACGGGCGTGCCGGAGACGATGGCCTGCATCATCCCCAGCTCGTTGGCGGCCTCGAACGGAAGGCGGCCGGTGAGCAATTCGTACAGCACGACCCCCAGCGCGTACACGTCCACCCGCCGGTCCAGCGGCTCCGCCGTGACCTGCTCCGGCGGCATGTACGCGACCTTGCCCTTCACGACGCCCGTCTGCGTGCGGTGCTTCTGCCCCGCCACCTTGGCGATGCCGAAGTCCACCACCTTCACCGCGCCCTGCCGCGACACCAGGATGTTGTCCGGGCTCACGTCCCGGTGGATCAACCCCAGCGGCGCCCCACTGGCGGGGTCCTTGAAGTCATGCGCGAAGGCCAGGCCCTCGGCGGCGGCGGAGACCACCCGGGCGCAGATGGCGGGAGGCAGGCTCATCCCCCGCGACGCGGCCTGCCGCTGCCACCGGCGCAGGTTGGGGCCGTCGATGTACTCCATGGCGAGGAAGTAGGTGCCCTCGGCCTCGCCGAAGTCGAAAATCTGCACGATGTGGGGATGGTTCAGCCCGGCGACCAGCCGCGCCTCGCCGAGGAACATCTCCACGAAGGACGCGTCCTCCACGAGGTGCGGGAGGATGCGCTTGAGCACGAGCGTCTTCTCGAAGCCCCCGGGCCCCTCGGCCTTCGCCAGGAAGACCTCCGCCATGCCCCCCACCGCCAGCTTGCGGATGAGCTGATATTTGCCCACTTGCATTTGCCCGGGTTCTCCCAGGTTTGCGTCCAAAGGGAAATCCCTGCCGAAGACGTCCAGGACATCCGCGGCCCCGTCGCCAGGAAAGCCGGTGGGTCCGCTGAACCTGCCCTGCTGAACCTGCCCTCCTGTCCGGGACGGCCGGGCGAGCGGCGAAACCAGCCGTCGTCCGAATCCCCAGATTGGGGCTCGGAGGGGATTGGACCCAGGCACAGGGGACCAGGGCCGGAACGCAATTCATCGGACCTCAAGGGTAAGTGGGAGCGGGCGGGCAGGCGGGCCGACGGCATGTCGGCCGCTCATGCCCCCTTCCCACCTGTACCCACGTGCGTAGGTTGTCGCTGATGCTACGTGCGCTCCTCGGCCGATGGCGAAGCTCGCTGCGCCTGCTCCGGCCGGCACATGTGGAGCCGGAGCGCGCGAAGATTTCCGTCGCCCAGCTCGGCCACCAGTACGCCAACAAGGTCGTGGCCCTCCAGAACGTGGACCTCAACGTCCGCTCCGGAGAGTTCGTCTGTCTGCTGGGACCGTCCGGCTGCGGCAAGTCCACGCTCCTCTACGCGCTGGCGGGCCAGGTGACGCCCACCGGCGGCACCGTGCGCATCGACGGGAAGGCCATCCGCGGGCCCGGGCCGGAGCGGCTCCTGATGTTCCAGGAGGCGGCCCTGTTCCCGTGGCTCACCGTGCGCGGCAACATCACCTTCGCCCTGGGTGCCAAGGGCGTGCCGCGCTCCGAGCGCCGCGAGCGGGCGGACATGTACATCCGCCGCGTGCAGCTCACCGGCTTCGAGGACACCCTGCCCCACCAATTGTCCGGCGGCATGAAGATGCGCGCCTCGCTGGCCCGCGCGCTCGCCATGGACCCGACCGTGCTCCTGATGGACGAGCCCTTCGGCTCGCTGGACGCGCAGACGCGCATCCACATGCAGGAGTTGCTTCAGTCCATCTGGCTGCGCACCGGCAAGACGGTGGTGTTCGTCACCCATGACGTGCACGAGGCGCTGATGCTCGGCACCCGCGTGGTGCTGATGGCGCCCCGGCCGGGCCGCGTCGTCAGTGACTTGGAGGTCCACCTGCCCATGCCGCGCAAGCCGGAGGACGCCGGGCTGAACGAGATGGTGCGGCACCTGCGCGGCCTGCTGCGCGACGTGGAGGAGCCCGCGCGCGCGGAGGCCGCCACCCACCGGGTGCCCGAGCGCCCCGCCGCGCGCCCCACCCTTCCCGCCCACGGAATGCCCCGCCCCGCGAGGTAGGTGAGCCATGAAGCGCTACGTCCAGAAGCTGGGCATGTTCCTGCTGCTGCTCGGAAGCTGGGAGCTGCTGACGCGGGTGGGCGTCTGGTCGCCCCACCTCTTCCCAGGGCCCCTGACGGTGGCGAAGAGCCTGGTCGCCATGGTCGGCGACGGCCGCCTCGCCGAGGCCACGCTGCGCTCGCTGGGCCGACTTGGCCGCGCGTACCTCATGTCGGTGGCCATTGGCGTCCCCCTGGGGCTGCTGATGGCGCGCCTGGCCTTCTTCCGCAACGCGGTGAAGCCCGTCGTCTCCGGCCTGCAGGCGCTGCCCTCCATCTGCTGGCTGCCGCTGGCGCTCCTGTGGTTCGGGCTGACGGACTCCGCCATCCTCTTCGTCGTCGTCATGGGCAGCGTGCTGGCCATCGCCATCGCCACCGAGGACAGCGTCAACGGGGTGGACCCGCAGCTCGTGCGCGTGGCCAGCACCCTGGGCGTGAAGGGCATGCGCTTCCAGCTCGGCGTCATGCTGCCCGCGGCCCTGCCCGGCATCGTCACCGGCCTCAAGCTGGGGTGGAGCTTCGCCTGGCGCGCGCTGCTGGCCGGCGAGCTGCTCTTCGTCTCCGGCGGCCTGGGGCAGCTGCTCACCGTGGGGCGTGAGCTGATGGACGTGGCCCAGGTCATGGCCGTCATGGTGGCCATCATCCTGATTGGGATGACGGTGGACCGTGTCCTGTTCCAGACGGTGGAGGGCAAGCTGCGCCGCCGCTGGGGCCTGACGAACGCGGTGTGACGCACTGGACGTAAAGCGCCCGACGCTTCGTCCTCGCGTACGTTGAAATCCCGCCTGCCCGTACCTTTCTTGGCGGCGTATGCGCCCAACCCGCTCTCTGCTTCTTCTCGCGCTCGCCGGACTGGCGGTGCTCGGCGCCGGCTGCAAGCGCGAAGCTCCCGCTGGAAGTCCCAACGCTCCGCTGCGGCTGGGCTTCTTCCCCAACATCACCCATGCCCAGGCGCTGGTGGGCAACGCCGAGGACACCTTCAGCTCGCAGCCCGGCGTGGGACGGCTGGAGGTGAAGCAGTTCAACGCCGGCCCCGCCGCCATGGAGGCGCTGGTGGCCGGCTCGCTGGATGTGTCCTACGTGGGCAGCGGCCCGGCCATCAACACGTTCCTCAAGGCCGGGCGCGAGCTGCGCATCATCTCCGGCGCGGTGAACGGCGGCGCGGTGCTGGTGGTGAAGAGCGCGAAGTCCGCCGAGGAGCTGAAGGGGAAGAAGCTGGCCACGCCGCAGCTGGGCAACACGCAGGACATCGCCCTGCGCTACTGGCTGAAGCAGAAGGGGCTGGTCACCAACCTTCAAGGCACCGGCGACGTGCAGATTGTCCCGCTGAGCAACCCGGACATCCTCGGCCAGTTCCTGAATGGCGGCATCGAGGGCGCGTGGGTGCCCGAGCCGTGGGGCGCGCGCATGGTGGCCGAGGGCGGAGGCCACATCCTCGTGGACGAGCGGGACCTATGGCCCGACAAGCGCTTCCCCACCACGGTGATTGTCACGACGCGCAAGGTGCTGGAGACGCAGCGGCCTCGCGTGGCCGCGCTGCTGCGCGCGCACGTGCAGCTCACCGAGCGGTGGAAGAATGACAGGGCCGGCTTCACCACCGCCGTCAACGCCGCCTTCGGCCGGCTCACCCACAAGCCCATGCCCGGGCCCATCATCCAGGACGCCTTCTCCCGGCTGGAGCCCAGCCTGGACCCGGTGCCCTCCGCGCTCGCCACCGCCGCGCAGCATGCGAAGGACCTGGGCTTCACCGCCGACGCCGACATCAAGGGCCTGGTGGACCTGAGCGTCCTCGATGAGGTGCGGGGCGCCGCGGCGAAGTGAGGGCCCGGCAGGTGACTCCGTCCCTGGAGCCGGGGGAGGATGCGCGCCCATGAGGATGGAGCGCGTGGAGGAGACGCTGGAGCGCATCGCCCAGGAGGCCGCGCGGGCGCCCGGCGGAGTGCTGGCGTTCGACGGGGACGGGACGCTGTGGAGCGGGGACGTGGGGGACGACCTCTTCCTCGCCCTGCTTGAGCACGGGGACATCCGCCCGCCGGCGCACGCGGCGCTCCAGCGGCTGGGCGCGGCGCACGGCCTGGCCCCGGGCCTGGAGGCGCGCGAGCTGGCGCACCGGCTCTTCACCGAGTTCGAGGCGGGCCGGATTCCGGAGAAGGAAATCTACGAGATGGTGGCGTGGCTCTTCGCCGGCTGGCGCGTGGACGCCGTGCGAGCGTTCGCCCGCGACGTGGTGGCCCGCCGGGAGGTGAAGCGGCGCCTGCACCCCGAGACGCGCCGCGTGGTGGAGTGGGCGCTGGGCCGGGGCATCGCCTGCTACGTGGTCAGCGCGTCGCCGCTCGCGGTGGTGGAGGCCGCGGTGGTGGAGGTGGGCATCGACCCCGCCAACGTGCTGGCGTGCACGCCGCGCGAGGAGGACGGGACGGTGCTGGCCTCCATCGTCGAGCCCATCCCCTACGCGGCCGGGAAGGTGCACTGCCTGCGCGCCCGCACGCCCCAGCCGCTGTACGCGGCGTTCGGCGACAACGTGTTCGACTTCGAGCTGCTCGCCGCCTCGCGCGTGCCGGTGGCCATCCGCCCCAAGCCCCGCCTGCGCGCGCGGGCGGCGGAGCTGCCCTCGCTGGTGCAGCTCCACCCGGAGGAGTGACGCCGGCTCAGCCCTTGTTCGGGACTTCGCCCGCGAGCGACAGCGCCACGTTCTCCGTCGTGTTCTCCACCTGGTAGGTGGCGACCACCAGCTGGCCCTTCTCGGGCGCCTTGCGAAGCTGGAGGGCGCTCAGGTCCAGCGGCACCACGGCGCCAATCTCGGTCTCCACGTAGAGGACCTGGCCGTTGAGCTTCACCACCTCTCCTGTCAGCTGGCGCATCCGATCCTGGTCCGGCGTCACGCGCCGCACCGGCATGCCCGCGACGCCATTGAGGCTCACCGCCAGGCCCTGGCTCTGGTGGGCGGAGTCGACGAAGGGGTCCTGGAGGCCCGCGCGGCCGCTGACGGTCTGGTCGCCCATGCTTTCGCGCTTGACCTCCTCCGTGGGCTGGCTGGGTTCGTTGGCCTGGGTGGCCACGGGTAGCAACAGCGCTGTCAGCGATGGCGCCGCCAACGCGAGGCCGCGCCACCTCCTGGGAATCATCCGCATCATGGTCCTGCTCCGGGCTCGGGGGTCCTTCGACCCGTTCCCCTGAAGCTAGGGGCCCGGAGGCCCCGTGCGGACCGGGGGTGCCAGCAGCGGACGTACCGAAGGCCGTGCCACGCTCCGCGCACCGGGCCTCCGCTCACGTCGCGTGGCCGCCGTCGGGACGGTGCATCGCACCACCGGGCTCACGGGCTTCACGCGGCCGGGGGAGGACATGCGGCGGAGGCATGCCCCACGTGTCCGCCGCACCGCTCGACTGCATGCTCGCGGTGCGGACTCAGCATTCGAGTGTTCACCCCACGAAGGCCAACACCCCATGGCGCCTGGAAAGGGCTAGGGTGGGCTGTCCGGCACGGCTCCACCGCGAGCGCCCGGACTCATCCACCGCCTCCTGCTGGGGGCGGCCATACGCAGGGGCCGCACGTGAACGGTCGCACCGAAGAACACCGCATCGCCCTCTTCATCGATTTCGAGAACCTGGTCACCAACACCGGTATCAACTCCGCGAGCTTCGATTTGCAGCCGTCGCTCGACCGCCTGCTGGAGAAGGGCAAGGTCGTCTACCGCCGCGCGTACTGCGACTGGTCCCGCTTCGCCGAGGCCAAGATTCGCCTGCACGAGTTCGGCGTGGAGCTGCTGGACGTCCCGCCCTCCACGCGCGCCGGGAAGAATGGCGCGGACATGCGCCTGGTCATCGACGCGCTGGAGCTGTGCTACGCGCGCGAGAGCATCGACACCTTCGTCATCGGCTCCGGGGACAGCGACTTCTGCCCGCTGGCCTACAAGCTGCGTGAGAATGGCCGCACCGTGATTGGGCTCGCGGTGAAGGAGTCCACGTCCCCCCTCTTCGTGAAGGCGTGTGACGAGTTCATCTACCTGCGCCCGCGCCAGTCGCGCTCCGAAAAGGGAGACAAGGACAAGGGCCGGCAGAGCGTGGTCGCCGAGGAGCCGGGACACGGCAAGCGCGGCGGCCGCCATGCCCGCGGCGAGCGCGGGGGCAAGGCCGAGGCGGCGCAGCCCGCGCAGGCCGCGAAGGGCCAGGCGCGCACGGAGGTGCCGGACATCGCCCGCGAGGTGGTGCAGAGCATGCTCGCGCGCGCGACGGGGGCGGTGAATCCGTCGCTCATCAAGGAAGCCATCGTCCGCAAGGAGCCGGACTTCGACGAGCGCGAGCACGGCTTCTCCACCTTCGCCCGGCTGCTGGCCGCGCTGGAGCAGGAAGGGCTCCTGCGCCGCATCCAGCAGGGCCGCCAGTGGTACGTGGTGGCCGCGGACTCGGACCTCGCCGCCGCCCCCAGCGGCGGACACGGCGAGGGCAAGGGCAAGAAGCGCCAGGCCCACGTCGAGGAGGACGAGGAGCTCGAGTCCTACCCGGACCCGGACGAGGACGAGGGCGTCTAGTCAGCGCCCCCGCGCAGTGACATTCCGCGCCACAGCCGGCGCGGAAACTGTGGCATCCAGAGTTACTTTTCTTTCGTGTTTCCCCAGGAAGTGCCGATTGGCACGGGTTCTGCTCACGGGGTGGCGCCGGCTTTTCGCATGAGCCGGCACACACCCCCGCAGAGCAGCTGGAAGGAGACACCATGTCGTTGGGTCTTTATCGCAGGCGCCTGTTCCAGGCGCTGGTCGTCACGGGCACCCTCACGGCCCCGCTGGCGTTGGGCGCCGCGCAGGAGCAGGACGGCACCCGCCACTTCGATGCTCGCGTCACCTACAACTCCGGCGTCAAGCGCGCCCTCTCCGCCGCCCAGCTGAGCCGGGCCGCCGAGCTGCGCAAGAGCGTGCCGGACCTCCGCGTGGAGCATGACCCGGCCCTCGGCCTCGTCCGCTCCCTCACCAACCCCGTGGGCGCCCTCTCCGCGCCGCGCAGCGGCGATGCGCTCGCCATCGGCCTCGACTTCGTCCAGTCCCAGCGCGAGCTGCTCGGCCTGGAGCTGTCGGACCTGGCCAACCTGGAGGTCGTCGACCGCGTCTACTCGCGCATCAGCGGCGTCACCAACCTCTACCTGCGCCAGACGTACCAGGGCGTGCCCGTCTACAACGGGCAGCTGCAGATCAACGTGGACGCCGAGGGCCGCGTCCTCGGCGTGCACAGCGACTTCCTGCCCGCGCTCTCCCGGACGCTCACCAGCGCGCAGCCGCGCCTGGGTGCCGGTGAGGCCGTGGCCGGCGCCGCGCGCCACCTGGGCCTGAAGCTGGCCGCCACGCCCCGCGAGCTCCGCACGGAACTGGGGCCGCGCCAGCGCACGCAGGTGGACAACGCCGGGGTCTCCACCGAGCCCATCAACGCGCAGCTCGCCGTGCTGCCGGTACGCTCCGGCGAGGCCCGCCTCGTCTGGAACTTCCTGGTCCACACCGCGGACTCGCAGCACGTCTACGACATGACGGTGGACGCCAGCACCGGCGAGGTCTGGACGCGCGTGGACCACGTGGCCGCGGACACGTACCGCGTCTATCCGCGCCCCGTGGAGAGCCCCAACCACACCACGCCGCTGCCGCCCGCGGACGGCCGGGTGAACGTGCTCAACCCCGCCAACGCCATCGCCTCGCCCTTCGGCTGGCATGACACCAACGGCGTCGCCGGGGCCGAGTTCACCATCCACCGCGGCAACAACGTCCACGCCTACGACGACATCAACGCCGACAACCTGCCCCCGGCCATCGAGCCGAACTGCGGCGGCGTCCTCAACTGCAGCTTCGCCATCAACCTCCTCGGCGCGCCGTCCACGTACACCCCGGCGGCCGTGACGAACCTGTTCTACTGGAACAACATCATCCACGACGTCCAGTACCAGTACGGGTTCGACGAGGTGTCCGGCAACTTCCAGGTCAACAACTACGGCAACGGCGGCCTGGGCAACGACGACGTGCGCGCGGAGGCCCAGGACGGCGGCGGCACGAACAACGCCAACTTCTTCACGCCCGTCGACGGCCAGCGCCCGCGCATGCAGATGTACCTGTGGAACGGCGGCGTGCCGAACCGCGACGGAGACCTGGACTCGGGCATCATCGTCCACGAGTTCGGCCACGGCATCTCCAACCGCCTCGTCGGCGGCCCCATGAACGTGTCCTGCCTCGGCAACACGCAGCAGCCGGGCGAGGGCATCAGCGACTTCCTCGCGCTCATGTACACGGCGAAGGCCACGGACACCGGCCCGCTCAAGCGCGGCATCGGCACGTACGCGCTGTTCCAGCCCACCACCGGCAACGGCATCCGTGCCCAGCCGTACAGCACCAACCCCGCCCTCAACACGTGGACGTACCAGAGCCTCACGTCGATGTCCGGCCCGCACGCGGTGGGTCAGGTCTTCGCGCAGGGCATGTGGGAGGCGTACTGGGCGCTGGTGGACCGCTGGGGCTTCAGCACCAACCTGTACGGTGCCACCGGCAGCGCCGGCAACCAGCGCATGATGCTGTACTTCACGCAGGGCCTGAAGAACACGCCGTGCAGCCCGACCTTCACGCAGGTGCGTGACGGCATCATCCAGGCGGCCACCACCCTGCACAGCGGCGAGGACGTCTGCCGGCTGTGGACGGCCTTCGCCGGCTTCGGCCTGGGCGTGGACGCCGTCTCCGGTGGCCCCAACACCACCGCCGTCACCAACGGCTTCAACGTGCCCACCGCCTGCCGCACCGACGTGTGGGGCAAGGACAAGCCGTGGGACACCGGCCTGCAGCCGGACCCCGCCACCGCGGGCAACGTGATGTGGGAGAGCGAGGACATCTGGGTCCGCACCAGCACGGTCAACGGCCCGCACCAGAACCCGGAGTTCGGCCAGACGAACTACGTGCACGTGCGCGTGCGCAACCGCAGCACCACCGTCGCGGCCCACAACGTGGTGGTGAAGGCGTACGGCACCAACGCCGCCACCAGCACCTCGTGGCAGAGCCTGTGGACGGACATCGGCCAGGCCACGGTGGTGTACCTGCCGCCGGGCGGCGTCACCGAGGTGGTCATCCCCTGGAACCCGCCCTTCGTCGGCCACTACTGCCTGCTGTCGCGCCTCGTCACGCCGCAGGACCCGATGGCCTTCGTCGAGACGTCGGACCCCAACTACAACACGCGCTACAACAACAACATCTTCTGGCGGAACACGAACATCGTGAACCTGCTGCCCTTCGGCTTCGTGGACGTGCGCTTCATCCTGCGCAACGTGCTGCGTGAGCCGCGGATGTTCAACGTGCGCTTCCTCGAGCAGGGCGCGGTGGCCGGCCAGGAGCCCTTCCTCGCCCGTGGCCGCGTGACGGTGGACCTGGGCCAGGAGCTGACCGCGCTGTGGAAGGCGTCCGGCGGCCGGGCCGAGGGCGTCCAGCAGGTGGGTGAGACGCAGTTCGAGGTGGCGGACCCGACGAAGGCCTACTTCGCCATTCCGCTGCAGGGGGAGCAGGAGTTCGAGGTGAAGATGAACTTCACCGACCTCAAGCCCGCCAAGGACCCGCAGGGCGCCTACGTGGAGTACACCTTCGGCGTCGTCCAGGAGGACCCGCAGGTGAAGGAGGGCGAGAACCCGAACGTGGGCGGCGTGACCTACTACCTGCAGGCCGGGCCGCAGTAGTCACACGCAGCGCTCGCACGTGATTCACACCGGGCCGGGTGGTGCCTCTCGAGGCCACCCGGCCCGTCGTGTTTCTTCAGCCCCCGCGGGGCGTGGTGGACTCGTGCAGGTGCTCGAGGAACTCGGGCAGCAGGCTGGCGGAGATGACCCACAGCTTGCCGTCGCCCAGGTCCGCCAGGGCGGCGCGCTCGACGTACTCCACGCACTCCGACTCCACGTAGTGCACGAAGACCTTGCGGCCCCGAGCGCGGTACCAGTCCGCCGCGCGCGCCAGCAGCGCCAGCAGCGCGTCCTGCGCCTCGGGCAGCGTGTCGTCAATCAGCGGCACCAGCCGCACGCCGTCCAGCACGTTGAAGAGGTTGAGCCCCGGCTCGGCGGACTCCACCACCGCCAGCGCCACCGGCTTGCCGCCGTGCCGCGCGACGAACAGCTCGCGCTCGCGGCCCAGGCCCGCCTCGCCCCACTTCTCGCGCGGGCCCGCCAGGTCGAAGCGCTCGGGGACCAGGTCCAGCGCCTCGCGGTAGGCCACCGGGCGCGTGCTCGACACCTGCTCGAAGAAGCGCGCGCGCTCGTCGGCGGTGGGGGTGCCCACGTCGATGCCCACGGGGACTTCCCAGGGCCGCTCCACCTCGCCCTCCATGAGGCGGAAGGGCACGAGGCACGTCTGGCCGGTGTGCTCGTACCAGGTGGCGAAGTCGAACTTGGTGAAGCGCACCCAGCGCACGTTCGCCTCGCAGAAGGCGAAGAACCACTTCACGTCCGGGTCCACCTGCGTGGGCTCGTAGCCGCGCAGGTAGATGTCGCGCAGCGCCTCGCGCGCGGAGGCGCGGGTGCCCGGCACCTGCTGCCGCGCGAGCTGGTGCGCCATCCAGCTGCTCTCATACGGCTTGGACACCGACACCGTGGCTTCCAGTGCGTCGCCCGCCGGGCGCACCACGCGGTAGCCCAGGTGCGTGCGGCCCTCCAGCCGGGCCTGCGTCGCGTCGAACGTGGGGCGCAGGTCCTCGAAGTCCTCGGGCGACTTGCCCGGCAGCCGGAAGTAGCCCGAGCGCTCGAAGAGGCTCCACGTGGCCTCGCTCCAGTCGCCCTCCACCTTCGTGGTGGGGTGCATCTGCGCCTCCACCAGCGCGCGCCACGCGCGGGCGCCCGTCCCGTCCAGCGGCCGCACGGACATGCCGCAGCGGCGGCCGGTGGACGTGCTGGAGATGTTGCGCACCTCGGCGCGCAGCCGCACCGGAGGCAGGCCCTCCATGGCCACCTCGAGCACCGGCTGGCGCAGGCCCGGGTACAGCAGGTCCTCGCCCGGCTCGGTGATGAAGGCGAGGCCCTCGTAGGAGAGGTCCAGCACCGGGCGGCGCACGTGCACCTGCGGCCACAGCGAGTGGTCGAACGACAGGGTGCACGGGCTGCTCGGCGTGGCGCGGCGCAGCCAGCGGTGGCGGTAGCGCACCAGCTCCTTGGGCGCCGGCACCACCACCAGGCCCGCCGTCTCACGCGCCTCGCGCACCTCCACGTGCACCACGCTGCTGTAGCCGAAGGCCTCCAGCACGAAGGGCGCGGCGGGGGCCGGGCCGTCGAAGCGCCAGCCCATCTGGCCCTCGTGCACGTCGAAGAAGACCGCCGTCACCACCTGGCTGCGGCCGTCCGGCAGCCGCGCCACGCCGCGCGCCTGCCGCGCCGCGAGCGCGTCGCAGATGCGCGCCACGCGGTCCGGATGGTCGATGCTCTCGCGCCACACCGGCCGCGTCTCCGGCGGCAGCAGCAGGCCGTTGTCGCGCAGCGCCTCCAGCACGGAGACGATGCGGCGGCCCGCGGCGAGCGGCGGCGCGACGAAGCGCAGGCTCACCTCGGGCGTGCCGCGCACGTCCATGACCTCGGCGTCCAGCGCCGTGGCCCAGCGCTCGCCGTGCCCGAGCACCACCGACGCGGCCTGCCCCGGCTCCAGCGCCGTCTGCGAGGCGAGCTGCAGTGTCAGGTGCTCCAGCGAGAGCTGCACCAGACGGCCCGGCGCGTGGCGGTTGCCGAACGACGCCACCGCCGTCAGCTCCGTCCCCATCCGGTAGCCGAGCACCGACTCCCGGCCGCTCATCTCATCCAGCGTGTCCGCCTGCATGACAGCTCCGTTGTTGAATGACGCCGACGATACAGCTTCACGCGAAAAGAGTCAGTCCCACTGAAAGTACGAGCCCTGAAGTACGAGGACGTGATGCGTGGTTGTGGGGAGCCTGCACACGGATGAACCGCGAAGAACTCGGTCTCCGGGACAGTCGTCGTCAAGTGACGTTGGGAGTGTCTCACAAGCGCCGCTCGCAACACGGCGGATTGCTTCATGGACATCTCACCTGTACTTCGAGCGCTGTGTCGGACAATCCCCCATCGGGTCCGCTGCCACCCACGGCGAACACGCGTGCGTCGGTGCCGCCCACCAGCGTGTGTCCCGTACGCGGTGTCGGTGCGGGCGTGGCGGGAGTGAAGCGCTCGGAGGCCGAATCGAACCACGCGGGCCCGGCACCGGCGCGGTCCTCGACGTAGACCCAGCCGTTGCCGGCGCGAGTCGCGCGAGGTGAAGCACGGGGCACGTCCATGGCGGCGAGCTCGCGCACGCGCACCACGGTGCCGGCGCGCTCGAGGAGGAAGACGCGCGCGGAAGGAGCGAGGCCACCACTCGGCAGGGCCTCACGGCCGCCGACGACGAGCGCGCGGCCCGAGGACACCTCGACGACGGCGGGGGACTCCAGCGCGACGGGGAGCGACGGCCCGACGCCGATGAGGCCCGAGGGCTCCACCACGTCCGTGCGCGCGGAGGCGCCCCGGCCCGCGCAGCCGCCCACGAGCACGAAGGCGTCACCGATCGCGGCGCCGCCAGCGGGACAGGACAGCGAGAGACGGCCGAGGAGGGTCTGGTCGCCCGAGCCGGGGCTTTCGAGCTTCACGCGCACGGCCGTGTCACTGGTGGGAGGCAGGGGCCGCTGGGCGAGCTGGCCTCCGGCGAGCACCGCGTCCGGGCCGAGCCTTCCGGCGAGGACACCGCTCGCGGTGAGCGGTGGGGAGAAGAACCTCACGGTGGAGCCACCGTCGGGCTCCAGCCGCTCGAGGGTCTCCTCGTGCTGGCCGTCCACGCGAAGGCCGCCGAGCACCACCACGCCGCCGTCCGCCAGCGCCAGGCCCGCGGCCTCCGCGCGAGCGACGGAGAGCGCGCCGCGCACGGTGGGAACGGCGCCGGGAGTGAAGGTCTCCACCGTGGCGAGGGGACGGCCGGCGCCGTCGCGGCCTCCGGTGACGAGGAGCAGGCCCGCGAACGGGCCCACGGAGGGGGCGAGCGCGAGGGGTGCGGTGCGGCGCGTGAAGCCGGGGTGCTCGGTGACGATGCCCGTGGTGGTTCTGGCGCAGCTGCACACTCCGCTGGAGCAGGTGAGGCCGCCGGGCTGGCAGCCCCGGCCGTCGCAGTCCGGGTCCGCGCAGTCGCGCAGGTCGTCACCGTCATCGTCCGCGCCGTTGTCGCACGCTTCGGTGGGCATGCCCGCATCGGGGGGAGCGGAGATGGGCGGGAGGGTGAGCTCCAAGGTGGAGCCGGTGCCGGGGCTGAGCGTGGCCTCGCCGGAGGCGGTGGAGCGGACGATTCCGGCGAGCTCCGCGGTGGCGCGCACGGAGACGCGGGTGCCCTCGGGGGTGGTGGGGCCGGACTCGAAGTTGAAGGTGGCGGGGAGCTTCAGTGCGTCGCCCTCCAGCGTGGACAGGGCGAGGGGCGCGCCGTCCGGGAGGGAGGCGACGACGGAGAGCCGGTCGAAGTGCACGCGGGGCGTCAGCGGTCCGGACACCACCACGTGGAGGCCCTCGGGCGTCTTCTCACAGGCGACGAGCAGGGCGAGCAGGAGGATGGGGAGCGCGGCGCGCATGGGTGCACTGTAGTGCAGGGGGCAGGCAGGCACCTCCATGCCCGGTCGGATTGATGGGGCGTCTTCCCAGGAGCGTTGGTAGGGAGTCCCTCCTTCCGCTTCCGCGTCACGCATCAGCAACCGAGGCCCCGCTTGCCCCTCTCCACCCTCTGCCTGCGCTGCGGCATGTGCTGTGACGGCACGCTCTTCACGCACGTCTCGCTGCAGCCGGCGGAAGTCACGGCCCTCCAGCAGCGCGGGCTCTCGCTGACACAGCGTGCGGACGGGTCCCCGGCGCTCGCGCAGCACTGCGCGGCCCTGGAGGGGCGCACCTGCACCGTCTACGCGGACCGCCCGGCGAGCTGCCGCCGCTACCACTGCCAGCTCTATGCCGCGCTCGCGGAGAAGGAGGTCTCCCTCGATGAGGCCCTCGCCGTGGTGGATGAGGCTCAATCTCTCGTAGCCGCCGTGGGACGGGAGTTGCCACCCGCCTCCACCGGTGAGCCCCGCTCCGTGATGCAACGTGCCCGCCTCGCGGAGCAACCGGAGCACGGTGGCCCGCTGCCGCCACAGGCCCACGCCGCCCGCGAGCGCGCGGAGGCCTTCCTCGACAAGCACTTCCGCGGACGCTTCGGCCGGCGCGAGTAGACGCGCCCCGTGAATCCGCGTGCCTCACCCGCGGTCCTGACTACGATGCGCATCCGCTCGCGCGCCCCGCGCCACCTCGAGGTCTCACCATGAAGACGAAGGCCCCCGTCCTGGCCGTGATGACGTTCACCCTGCTCACCGCGCCCCCCGTGCTCGCGGGCGATGGGGAGCCGATGAACTCCGCCTCGGTGGACCTGAATGGTGACGGCAAGCCGGAGGCCATCTCCCTGACGTGGGACGAGAAGAAGGACGAGTTCGTCCTCAAGGCCGGCAGCGCCACCATTCGCGGCGGGACGGACGGCAACGCGCCCCCCGGCTTCGTCGTGGTCGACATCGACAGCGGCGACAAGCGCAAGGAGCTCGCCGTCACCACCGGCCAGACGGACTACGACAAGCAGCAGCACCTCTACGCCTTCGACGGCAAGGCACTGAAGGCCGTGGGCAACGTCCCCGCGCTCACCGAGGCCAAGGGCAACGGCATCATCCTGTCCGACTCATGGCAGGGCTTCTGGAACCGGCGCGACAAGTACGCCCTCGACAAGGCGGGCAAGGTCATCGAGGTGCCCCAGGAGCTGTACGCCGTCGGCGTCGAGGCCACCGTGAAGCAGTCCTTCCCGCTCGCGCGCAGCCGCACCGACAAGACCGCCGTCGCCACGCTGGCGCAGGGCTCCAAGATTCAGGTGCTGGCCGCCGCGCCCACGGGCGCTCCGGGCGAGTACCTGTACCTCGTGAAGTCCGCCAGCGGGCTGCTCGGCTGGGCCACCACGAAGGACCTGACGGGAAAGACCGAGGGCCTGCCCCTCGCCGGTTGAACCGTATCGGTCCAGGCGCGGACTCCGTGAGTGAGCACGGAGCTCATGCCTGGTGTGCCAACCGCCGTGAGGCGTCAGCCGGTTACTGCACCAGCGCCAGCTCCACGCGCCCGAGCTGCTCGTCCGTGGACGCCACCTTCACCGTCACCGGCATGCCGACGGTGAAGGTCCGCTCCTTGCCCACCAGCGACAGCTCGCGCGCGTCGGGACGGAAGGGGCCTCCGGGCAGCCCGTCCGAGGGCACCACGCCCTCCACCAGCATTCCATCGAGCTGCGCCACCAGGCCGAACGGCTTCACCCGCGTCACACGCGCGGGGAACTGCTGACCCACGCGCGCCGCCATCCACCGCGCCTCCAGCTCGCGGTGCCGGTCCGTCTCCGCCCGGGCGGACGCGCGTGCCTTCGCGTTGATGTGCACCGCGACTTCCTCCACCGCCGGGTCCATGTCCACGAAGTCGCGCCGGCCTCGCAGGTACGCCTTCAGCGTGCGGTGCACCGCGAGGTCCGCATACCGGCGAATCGGCGACGTGAAGTGCAGGTACAGCGGCGCCGCGAGCCCGAAGTGCGGCAGCGGCTTCACCGTGTAGCGCGACGGGCCCAGCGAGCGCCGCAACACCGAGCGCAGCGCCGCCTCCGCCGCCGCGCCAGCAATCTGCCGGTCGAACGCGGCCAGTGCCAGCGGCGTCAGCTCGCGCCCGAAGCCCGCAGCGAAGCCCGACGTCTCAGCGAAGGCATTCAGGTCCGCCACCCGCAGCGGGTCCGGCTGCTCGTGCACGCGGAACACGCCCGGCACGCCGCGCGCGAGCAGCCACGTGGCGATGGCCTCGTTCGCCGCCACCATGAAGCGCTCAATCATCCCGTGCGCCGACGTGAGCCGCTCGCTCACCAGGCCGGACAACTCGCCCTGCTCGTCGAAGGTGAAGCGCGCCTCCTCGCGAGCGAACTCCATGCCACCACGCGCCGCCCGCGCCACCGCCAGCCGCGCCGCCGCGAGGCGGAACCACGGCATCACGTCCTTCACCGGCTCCATGGCCGGGGACACCTCGCCCCGGTCGAGGAAGGCGGCCGTCTCGTCGTAGTTCAGCCGCGCCCACGAGCGGATGATGCTCTCGTACACGTCCGCCGCCGTCACCCGCCCCTGCGGGTCGATGCGCAGCTCCACCGTGAGGCACAGCCGCTCCTCGCCCGGCACCAGGCTGAGCCAGTGCGAGGACAACTCCTCCGGCAGCATCGGCAGCACGCGCCCGGCGAGGTACACGCTGGTGGCCCGCTCGCGCGCTTCCAGGTCCAGCGGCGTGCCCTCCGTCACGTACTCGCTCACGTCCGCGATGGAGACCAGCAGGCGCAGAGCGCCGTCCGGCCCCGCGGGCAGCACGGAGATGGCGTCGTCGATGTCTCGCGTGGACGGCGCATCCACCGTCACCGTGGGGATGGAGCGCAAGTCCCGACGGGCACCGAGCGCATGCGGCACCGCGCGGGCGCGGCGGGCTTCGTCGAGCGCCTCGGCGGGGAAGGACTTGCGCAGGCCGTGCCGCGCGATGATGCGCTCCAGCGAGCGGTCCTCACCGGGCTCCACGCGGTAGAGGAGGACGAGCTTGCCCTCGGCGATGCGCGCAACCACCGCGTCGCCGAATGCCAACTGCGTGCCGGCGGTGTCGAGCGCCCAGTCCGCGTTGGCCACCTCGCGGTCCACGCGCAGGAAGGGCGTGCCCTTGCGCAGCACCACTTCGCCGTAGACCACGGTGCGCGGGCGCTCCACGAGCGACAGGCCGCTCGCCGTCCAGCGCCCGTCGGCCGCCGCCGTCACGGTGGCGGTGACGATGTCTCCGGCGAAGAAGGGGTTGAGGTCCGGGGGAGGAATGAAGGCGGACAGGACTTCAAGCGAACCGGCGGACTGCACGGTGAGGAAGCCGAAGCCGCGAGGGTGGACGTCGATGCGACCGGTGACGGTGCGAGGGGAAGCGGAGGTATCCATTTGAGTGAGCCTTGAGGCGCGTCTTAGCCCACTTCGTGCCCGGTGGAGCGTGTCCACGGGAGAACGAGGGGCGGATGTGCGCGGAAAGTGTCGGTCCCGGGGGCCTGCTACTTTTGAGCGGCCTGCTTTTCGCCGGGGGGACCGCGAATGCGTTGGCGAACCGTGTGCGTGGACGTGTCGCTGCTGGCGGTCCTGACGGGCTGCCCGGGAACCTATGGCCGTGGAGGCGCCGCGGACCAGGCGGCTCGGGAGGACCTGGAGGAGCGCATCGACGAGAAGGGCTGCTCGCTGGATGACCAGCGAGAGTTCTGTGAGGGCAAGGAGCACAGCAAGGAGTGTCGCGAGAAGTGCGGCTGACAAGACGACACGTCTTCCTCGGGCTCGTCATCGGCTGGTTCCTGCCGGTGCCGTTCATGCTGCTGGGCCTCAGCCTGAATCCACCCTCGCGCCCGCTCCTCTCGGAAGACCCACGAGTCAGTCCGGTGCTCTCCTTCGAGGAGCGTCGGCAGCGAATGACCTACCATCGGCGCTGCCAGCAAAGCTCCGACTGTGAAGCCCCCATGGGCTGCCTCCAGGACGTGCGCGTCTTCAAGCACTACTGCACCGACAGCCAATGCATGACGGATGCGCAGTGTCCGGAGGGGTCCATCTGCCGCGGCTTGAACACCCTCGGTGGGGGGCCCCTGGTGCGCTTCTGCATCCCGCTGGGAGTGCGCAAGGAAGGAGAAGGATGCATCGAGCTCGCGCCTGACCCGGAATATGCCTGTGAGCCAGGCCTGCACTGTGGTGGCAGCCGCCAGGAGTGGTGCGGCCGTCCCTGCAATTGGGATGGTGCCACGAGCTGCCCGGAAGGTTTTTTCTGCGCGGGACTGACGCCCGAGCCCATCTGCCTGCCGACGTGCGAGACACGCGGGTGCCCTGACGGCCAGCACTGCATCCGCCACGACAACGGTGCGTCCCAGTGCGCGGTGGTCTACGGGCCCCACTGTCAGCAATCACCCTGCCCCGATGACCGCGAGTGCGAAGACTCCACCTCGACCTCTCACCCCGGCAAGGTATGGACGGAGTGCGTGGAGCGGTGCGGCCCCGACCAACCTCCCTGCCCCACCGGCTTCACCTGCGACCGCTGGCACTGCCTCCCCAGCTGTGACCCCCAAGGCCCCAACACCTGCGCCAATGGCTATCGCTGCCAGCAGGGAAAGAAGCCGGAACGGCCCTGGGTCTGCCAGCCGGACACGTAGCCCCCGCGGCCAAACGGCCCTGGCGCCCACCGGACCCACCAGGTCGTCCCCGCGGAACGGCTCAGGCCTTCCCTCCCCGCCAGCCCTCCCCGACGCCCCCCGGCCCGGGGCCGGTTCCGCGCACGATTCCCTACCTGAATGGCGCTTCAATTCAGACCATCCCAGGAAGTCGTGGAGTCTTGTATCAGACCGGCGGGGGCCGGGCTTTCGCGTCCGTCCGGCTGAGAGTGTAGATTCGGCGGATTCCGATGAGTGGGAACACGCTGCCGCTCGCGCCGGATGCGCGCTCGCTGGGCAAGTACGAGGTGCTCTGCCGCCTGTCCACGGGCGGGATGGCGGAGATCTTCCTCGCGTCCCAGCGAGGACTCGCGGGTTTCCGCAAGCTCGTGGTGCTGAAGCAGATCCTCCCCGACATCCGTGGCGAGGAGGAGTTCGTCCGGATGTTCCTGGACGAGGCCAAGGTGACGGCCGCGTTCAACCACCCGCACATCGCCCAGGTGTACGACCTGGACATCGCGGACGGCGAGCTGTTCCTGTCCATGGAGTTCGTGCCGGGCGCCACGCTGGTGGAGGTGGCCCGGGCGTGCCGGCAGGCCAACCACCCCATCCCCCTGGGCTACAGCCTGATGGCGGTGCGCGACACCGCCGTGGCGCTCCACTACGCGCACACCTTCACGGACCCGCTGGGTCACCCCTCGCCCGTCATCCACCGCGACGTGGCCGAGAAGAACATCATGGTGACGTACGAGGGCGTCACCAAGCTGCTCGACTTCGGCATCGCCAAGAGCCTGGCCCGCGCCAGCCGCACCGCCGTGGGCATGGTGAAGGGCACCAGCGGCTACATGTCCCCGGAGCAGATCATGGGCGAGCCGCTGGATGCTCGCAGTGACTTGTTCAGCCTGGGCGTGGTGCTGCACGAGTGCCTCACCGGCATGCGGTTGTTCTACGCGAAGCAGGCCGAGGCGATGATGAACGCGGTGCTGAAGTGCGAGGTGACGCCGCCGTCTCGCACCAACAAGCAGGTGCCGCCGGAGCTGGACGCCATCGTGATGCGCGCGCTGTCGCGCAAGCGCGAGGACCGCTACGCCACCACGCTGGAGTTCGCCCGCGCCCTGGAGCGCGCGGTGGGCCCGCTCATCTGGCACCCCGAGCAGAGCAGCGAGCTGATGCTCCGCCTCTTCTCCGACCGGCGCGAGCAGACGCGGCAGCTGCTCATGGCCGGACAGGCCATCACCGCGGACGCGACGGGCGAGCTGAACCTCGCGCGCGTGCTGGCCATGGGCGCGGAGCCCGCCGAGCTGCCCACGGGTGCCGCCAACGTGCCGGCTCCGGTGCCCCAGCGGCCCTCGGTGGCGGTGCCCACGGTGAAGGGCGCGGCGCCGGCGAAGCCCGTCACTCCGGCGCAGGGCGCGCCCGCGGTCCGGCGGCCCACGGTGTCGGCGCCCGCGCTGCCTCCGCCTCCCGCCGAGGTGGGCACGGTGCGCAAGGCCCCGCCCGCGGCGGCGCAGAAGCGCGGGGCCGCGCGCACCATGTCCGGGGAAGTCACCCGACCGACCCCGCCTCCCTCCGAGCCGGTGTCGCCCCCCGTGCACGAGCAGTCGGGCGCCCGCACCCAGCCGGGACGCCCCGCGCTGATGCCGGAGCACACCGTCCGCGCGCAGCAAATCACCGCGCCGCACTCCGCGGCCGAGGACAACTCCTCGCGGTCGGCCCAGCGCGGCGGCGTGACGGCGGAGCCCTCGACGCTCCAGGACGAACCGGTGCGTGCGCCCCGCAACCCTCGCGGCACCGTGGAGGGGATGCGCGCGGTGGCACCGCCGGAGGCTCCCGCTCGCGGCGCGGAGGAGCCGGCGCGGGCTCGCTCCGGGCGCGGCACGCTGGACAACCTGCGCATCACTCCGGCCCTCACCCCGCCGACCCCCGAGCGCGATGCGCAGACGGCGATGGTGCGCCCGAATGCGGCAGGGGCCGAGCGCGACCTGCAGACGGCGATGGTCCGTCCCCCCACCGCGCCCATGGAGCGCGACCTGCAGACCGCGATGGTCCGGCCTCCCGCCGCGCCCGTGGAGCGCGACCTGCAGACGGCGATGGTCCGGCCTCCCGCCGCGCCCGTGGAGCGCGACCTGCAGACGGCGATGGTCCGGCCTCCCGCGCCTCCCTCGGAGCGTGAGGCTCCACCCACGGCGCGCCCGCCCGCACCGCCGTTGGAGCGTGAGGCACTGACTCCGTCCCGCATGCCTGCCTCGGAGCGTGAGGCTCAGGCCACGGCGCGCCAGACTCCGTCGGAGCGCGAGGGGCAGTCCCGTCAGCCGCATGCCGAGCGCGAGGCACAGGCGCCATCCCGTCAGCCGCACGCCGAGCGCGAAGTGCAGCCAGCATCGCGCCCCCCGCCGCCTCCGTCAGAACGTGAAGCACAGGCGGCATCGCGTCCGCCCCCGCCTCCCTCGGAGCGCGAAGCACCTCCAGCCATGGGGCGCTCGGGACTTCCGGTCGAGCGCGAGGCCCAGGCGTCGCCCCGTCCGTCCTCGCCTCACGTCGAGCGCGAAGCCCAGGCCGCGACGGCCCGTCCGCAGTCCTCCGCCGAGCGCGAAGGGCAGCGGGCTCGCGCGCAACCGGAGCGCCGCGAGGAGACCGTCTCCATCACGCCCGCGCACACCCCGCGCCGAATCAAGTCGAGCCGGCGCCGCCAGCCGCCCCCTCCTCCTTCCTTCCCGGAGCCGGAGATCCGCACGGAAGCGGTCCGCGCCCTCAGCTCCAACGAGGACGTCTTCCCCGGGGACCTGGAGGGCGCGGCGCTCGATGACGAGGACGCGCACGAGAACACCCAGAGTGGCATGCGCGCCCCTCGCCGCGAGCAACGCGGCGGCGCGATGATGGCCATCATCGCGGTGCTGCTGCTGCTCGGCGGTGGCGCCGTGGTGGTGATTCTGGGCCTGGACGGGGGACGGGTCTCCGCCTGGGTGAAGCCCATGCTCGGCCTGGAAGTGAAGGGTGGCACTCCGCCCCCTCCGGCCACCACCCAAGGCACCCCTCCCGCGAAGCCGACCGTGGCCGCCGGCCCGAACGCTCCAGCCACGGCGCCAGGCTCCGGCCCCACTCCCGCGCCGGGCTCCAGCCCGGCCCCCGTCGCGAATGCCAATCCCGGCACCCGCCCGGTGGACCCTGCCACCGCGGTGGACACGGCCGACACGGACACGGACGCGGAGACGAAGCCCGCGGAACCCCAGGCCGTGGCGCAGGACGACGGCCCCCGCGCCGACGACGCCCCCGCGCCGAAGAAGCCCTCCCGGAGCCCCAAGCGCACCCGGGACACCTCGCCCAAGAAGCCCGAGCCCCGGGACGTGGCGGGCACGGGCACGGATGCGCCGGCGGCCTCCACCGACTCGGACAGCGCCCAGGCGGCCGAGCCCGGCTTCCTCACCCTGGTCACCGAGCCCTACGCCAAGGTCTTCCTCGGCAGCCGCGAGCTGGGGGACACCCCGCTCTTCAAGGTGAAGCTGCCCTCCGGCAAGCAGGTCCTGAAGCTGGTGGACGGCAATGGAAAGGCGCTCAAGCTCCCGGTGGAAATCAAGCCCGGGGAGACCACCGCCGTCCGCATCCCCCTGGAGATGCTCTCCCGCCAGTAGGCGGATGCAATCGGTCTCACGCGCCGTCCGTACCCCCGGGCATGACGGGCCCGTGTCGGGCCCCGGTTCCTTTGGAGCGTGCCCCATGAAGACCGCCCGCATCTCCTTCCTCGTCTCCTTCCTCGCGCTCGCCGCCTGTGCCCATGCCCAGGAGGCGCAGAAGAACGACGCCTCCGCCCAGAAGGGCGAGTCCCGCGACGTGCCCGACTTCCACAGCGTGGCCGTGAGCCACGGCATCCAGGCCGAGGTGAAGGTCGGTCCCAAGTCCGTACGCCTCGAAGGCCCGTCGGACCTGGTGGCCCGCGTGAAGCTCAAGGTGGAGGACGGGACGCTCGTCACGGAGGTCGAGCGAGATGGCCTCTTCAGCAACTTCCGCGGCGGCAAGGTGCACCTCTACGTCACCAGCCCCAAGGTGCTCGCCGTGGGCGCCAGCGGCGGCAGCCACGTCGAAGCCGAGGCCACCGAGACCGATGAGTTCACCGCCGAGGCCAGCGGCGGCGCCGTCCTCACCGTGCGCGGCGTGGATGCGCGCAAGGTGGACGCCGAGGCCAGCGGCGGCTCGCGCGTGAAGCTGTCCGGCCGCGCGCAGGAGATGGACGCCGAGGCCAGCGGCGGCGCCGAGGTCCTCGCCTTCGACGTGAAGGGCCTGAAGGAGCTGGAGGCCGAGGCCAGCGGCGGCTCGCGCGTGGAGGCGGACGTCTCCGAGCGCGTCTCCGGTGATGCCTCCGGCGGCAGCACCATCCGCCTCGTGTCCCGCCCGAACAAGAGCGACGTGGACACCAGCGGCGGCTCCCGCGTCACCTACAAGGACTGACTCAAGCTCACGCGTCCAGGCGCAGCTCCGCGTCCTGGACGCGCGCGCCCTTGCGCTCGAACACCTCCACGCGCAGCACCGGCTCCTTCCAGGTGAGGCGCGTGAAGTTGCTCAGCTGCACGTAGCCGCCGTGCCGGGTGATGGCGTAGTCCGACTGCCCGTCGAGGACGCCGGCCTGCTCGTACATGAACTCCGGCGGCACGAAGGCCGGCGCGGCGAAGGCGGACGAGATGACGGAGTAGAGGCGGAAGTCGGGCCGCGACGTGCTGCGCAGCTCGCTCCACAGCGACGCGTGGATGTCTCCGGAGAGGAACACCACGCGCCGCACGCCGTTGTCGCGGATGAAGTCCAGCAGGTGCTGGCGCTGGAGCAGGAAGCCCGCCCACTTGTCGTGGCGCTCCACCGCCGCCATGCCCGCCAGCTTCACGTCTGGAAAGAGCGGCACCGAGGACACCACGAACTTCAGCCCGCCCGGGTCCTTCGTCAGCCAGTGCTTCAGCGCGTCCAGCTGCGGCGGGCCGATGATTTGCGGCGGCCGGGCCCGGTGGTAGCGCTCCGTGCGCGTGTCGAGCACGAAGAAGCGCGCGGGCCCCACCTGGAAGTCGTACCAGTAGCGCGTCAGCGTGTTGGTGAGTCCCGGCACGTCGCGCCGCTCCAGCGCCGGCCCGTGCACCACCTGGTAGGCGCGGTACGCCTCCATCGCCGCGAAGAAGCGCACCCGGTTCGCCCAGCGCGTCTCGTTGCTCAGCCCCGGGTCCACCAGCTTGTCCATGGACCAGTTGTCGGCGACCTCGTGGTCGTCCAGCGTCATGTACGTGGGCACCCGCGCCATCAGCCTGCGCAGGCCCGGCTGGGTGAAGGCTTCCCGGTACGTGGCGCAGTACTCCTCGAAGGTGCGCGCGTCGCGGCGCACGTCCGCGTAAATTTGGTCCCCCACCATGAGGAGCAAATCGGTGGGCGTGCTGTCCGCCTGCTCGTAGATGGTGTTGAAGATGCGGTCGCCGCGGTTGCCCAGGCCGGCGATTTCCTCCTCGGACGGGCCCGGGCTGCGGCATGAGCCGAAGACGAAGGACAGCTCCGGGCTGCCCGGAGGCCGGGCGGAGCGGAAGGCCCCGGCCGTGGCCCCTTGCAGCTCCAGCCCCACCGGCGGCACCAGCAGGTGCTCCTCCACGTCGGAGAAGAAGTAGCCCATGCGGTACGCGTACGCGTGCGCGGGCTGGAGGCCGTCGAAGTCGACACTGCCGGTGAAGTCGTCCTCGGCGCGCAGCTTGAAGTAGGCCCCCTGGGCGGGCGTGGTGGACCCGGCCGTGAGAATCTGGGCGATGCCGTAGCAGTAGCGGCCGCCCGGCGGGCGAGGGGGCTCGCCCCGCCCCCACAGGCGCACGGACGTGTCGGTGGTGGACCCGACGATGGGGCCCACCGTCACCGGGTGGACGGGGAACACGAGCGCCATGGGGTGGGGCCTCCTGTCCCCCGCCTTCCAGAGCGGATTCCGGAGCAGCGCGCACGCTGCGTCAATCGCTCGCGGAGGCAGGGGTGCAGCCGATAACGCCTCCACGACGCGACCCGGCTTGCCCTGCTTCCCCTGGAAGGCTGGAATGCGCCTCCCCCAGCCCTCCGGAGATGAACGCCCGATGAAGGACCCGACGCCCGCTCCGCCCTCTTCCCCCACCGGCCCGTCCCACCGTCGCAAGCCGCTGCTCTTCGGACTCGGCGGCATGGTGGTGGCACTCGCGGCGGCGGCCTTCGTCCTCTGGGGAGGCCGTCCCGGCGCGCACTCGCGGGCGGGAGAGGGGCACGGCCACGACCACGAGGCGAAGGGCCCCCAATCGGCGGCGCTACCGGCCCCCGTGGAAGTCCTGCGCCACACGGACCGCGCGGCGCGCGCCGCCGCCACCGGGGACGCGGCCACGGCGCGCGCCGCACTGGCCGAGGCGCTGAAGCTGGCGCCGGAGCACGCCCCCGCCCTCTTCGTCCAGGCGTGCCTGGCCCTGGAGGCGGGCAACGACGCGGAGGCCGGCGACGCGCTGGAGAAGCTGGAGGACGCCGCGCCGGGCAGCAGGGAGTTGAAGCTGCTCCAGCGGCTGCGCGAGCTGCGGCGCACCCCGGGCACCTCCTGGCAGCAGGCCTTCCGCGAGGCGTGGGTGGCCCTGGGCCGACCCGACTTCCAGAAGAGCCGGCTGCTGCCGGGCGCCACGCCCCTGCCGCCCGACCCGACCGACGCGGAGGCGGAGCAGGCCGCATGGAAGCGCGCCACCTCGGACGAGGCGAAGCTGATGCTGGCGCTGGGCGCGCGGAAGCTGGACGCCGAGAAGGGCCTCTTCCTGCTGTCGCAGGTGCCGAAGCTGGAAGACCCGGCCCTCTACCTGGCGGTGATGGACGCGCTGCGCGGGGACGCGCTGCCCGAGTCCTCGCACGCGGAGGCCCGGAAGGTGTTCCACGACACGCTGGTGAAGCTGGCCGCGGCGCACCCGCGCTCCATGCAGCTGCAGTTGCTGTTGCTGCTGGGTGACACGGAGCAGGGCTCGGTGCTGAGCGCCGCGGAGCTGGCCGCGCTGGAGAAGCTGGCCGCGCTGCCGGCGTGGCGGGAGAACTCCTTCGCGGACCTGTACCAGCACGCGCGCAAGGTGCTGAAGGACGCGGGGGCACCGGACGCCAGCGCCATGGCCATGACCGCGGCGGCGCGCAGCGTGATGGAGCGGGGCTCGTGGGTGCTGCGCACGCGCAACGTGGGCACGCGGGGCGAGCTGCCCCCCGAGGGCGTGAAGCGGCTGGGCCGCATCAACCGGGACATCGGCTCGCGCATGCTGGAGCAGCCGACGCTGGCGGAGCGCATGAACGGCCTGCAGCTCATCCGCGCCGGCACGCAGGACATGGAGGAGGAAATCGGCCGGAAGCTGGCGCTCGCGCAGATTGAGGCGCTGGAGGCGGCCATCAAGGAGTTCCAGAAGACGGAGCTGGCGCGGTGGCCGCTGCACTCGCTGACGGAGGAATTGCTGGAGCTGACCACGCGCGACGAGCCTGCGTACCTGCTGTCCTTCGCGGCGGGGGCGCAGCCGGCGCGGGCCTCCGGCGAGCAGCATTAGCGAGAGGGAAACGAGGACTCTCGGGCCCCGGGATACATGCCCCCCGGGGCCCGAGCAGGCCCCCCACGATGCAACGGAGCCGCCGCACGCCGGACCTCCAAGGTCGTCCGGGCAACCGCACTCCTTCCACGCGAGAGCCGGGACCAAGGGGGTGCATCCCGGGCGGCCTGCGCGTGGGCACCGTGGAATACCTCCACAGCTTCAACGCTTCGCGGGCCGAAGAATATCGGCTGCGCCGGCTCTGTCCACCCGCAGGGTCGTTCCCCCGGGGGGTGTCGTGACAGGCTGGATGCCTGGACCGACCCGCAGCCGATTCGGGTTCACCTCCGGTACGGGCAGGCACTTTGCATGGGGCTCATGGCACCCACGTCCCCCCGAGAGGCCGGGCTGACGCGCTGCATGGGGTGGGCACGCCCCATTTTGCGGCACGCTCGCCTGCCCACGCCCGGGGCAAGGCCCCATCCCATTCCCCTCAACCCCCATGGAGGAGTTGACCCAGATTCTTGAGGACGGTGCCCAGCACCTCCTCTGAATCAACGAGGAACAGCTGCGCCTCCGCTGGGTCCTCGGGCTCGAACTTGAATCTGCAGCCCTCGACCGCCGGCATCCCGATGCTGGAGTAGAGGCGCATCACGGACGGCACGCTTGGGACGGTAAAAACAAACAAGTGGTTGTTCTTGCAGAATTCAAACACAGCCCGGACCAACGACATGAAGACGTCGCCGCCCCTGAACCTCGGGAGCAGGACGGCCCTGCTCGCCTCGACAAGATGGGGAATGTCGAGGCAGGACAGGTCGCGATGGGGTTGGTAACCATGGATTTCGAATCGACCCTGATATCTCCCGCAGAGCCTGGCGCCCCCGACCAATCTGCCCTGACTGAAGACGCCCAGGCAGGTGGCGATGCCATCCCGGTCATCCAACAGCCGATGCTCAGCGACCCGGATTCCGGAAGGATTCGTCGGACTGAACTTCCAGCCCAGCTCGTTGATGTAGACGTCGAAAAGCAGCCTTCGGTAATCGTCGAGCTCTTCCCGGCTCTTGATGACCATGACCTCAACGGAGTCTGTCCCTGCGCCCTGCCGCATCCTGCTGGGTAGCTGAGCGTTGCCCGCCAAGGAAGATGCCTTGGTCATCATCCCCATCCCCTTTCGGTACTTGTTGTTGGATGAGCCGATGAGCAGGAAAATGATGCAGGAAATCGGCGGTCGCCTTCCGCCTCCGAGGCCACCTTCCCCTCAAGGCCGCCGCTGCGGCGCCGGTGGCTCCCGCGAGTGGGGTGCCAGTGCGTGGAGGGGGGCGTCTTTGCCCAGCGCGATGAAGGGTGCCCAGTAGTGGGGATGGGGCTTCGTGGCACGCAGCCAGCGCATGGCCTCGCGCAGGGCGGTGGCTCTCCCCATCCCCTCGAGCAGGTTGCGGTAGTAGGCCTCCATCAGATGCTGCGTGGTGTCGTCCTTCACCTTCCACAGACTCATCACCACCGTCTCTGCTCCGGCCACCACGAGCGCTCGGCGCAGCCCGTAGACGCCCTGGCCCGGCTTGACGTCCCCTCGTCCCGTATCGCACGCGGACAGCACCACCAGCTGGGTGCCCCACAGGTTGAGGCCGGCCAGCTCCAGGGCCGTCGCCAGCGCGTTCTCGGGCGGGGACGGGTGGGGGCTGGCGTCGCCAGGGGCCGGGGCGCGCGCCCCCGCGAAGATGAGGCCGGAGCGCAGCAGGGGGTCCGGTGGCAGCGAGGCGGGAGTGCCATCACCCAGCGAACCAAAGGAGACAACGGAGCGGGAGCCCGTGGGAACGGGGGCGTCCTGTAAGAAGAAGCCGTGCGTCGCCAGATGCAGGATGCCAGGGGGCGGCAGGTGCAACAGCCGCTCCTTGGTGGCCTCGGGGCCCAGGAAGAGCCGGGCCTGGGGAAGCAGGCGTTGAATGCTCTCCGCCTCCTTGCGGGTGCCCGGCAGCGAAACGACGTCCCAGGCTCTTTGCGTCGGGCTCTCTCGCAGCTCGGAGAAGAAACGCTCCATGGAAACGGAGCGCTCGGCCGCCGCTGAAGCCTCTTCCGTGGAGGCAGCGGGTGCTTGCAGCGGGGCACCGAAGGCCGGGTCGGCGAGGACGACGACGGAGTCAGCCGGGGCCTTCTCCTGGGAGCGGGGCAGCAGGTCCTTGCCGGAGGTGAGGTAGGTGAAGTCGAAGGACTCCACGAGGAACTGCTTCCCGTCGTGCAGGGCGGCGAAGGGCACCAGGGCCAGCTGGCCATCCGGTGCGAGGAAGAGGCGGCGCGTCTTTCCCAGCAGCGGAAGCAGAGGTTGGAACACGAGCTGGTAGACGGACCGAGCCCTGGCCTCGAAGGCAGCGTCCTGGTTGGCCAGGGCGTCTCGCAGACCCGAGGCGGCAAGGTCGATGGGCTCGGCCGGGCCCAGGTCCAGCGTGCGAATGGTCGCGTCTGGAAGGAGTACCAGCGCCAGGTAGCGCAGCTGGCTGGGGCGCTTGGACTCGGGCGTACCGCGCCTGGGCACGAGCGGGCGGTCCTCGTAGCTGATGAACTCGACGAGGGCACCGTCCTCGTGCAGTGCCTCGGCGACCCGAGCAACGATGTCCGCGGGAGACGGCAGCGCGGTCAGCGCGCGCAGCGGTGCGGAGCGCCGGGCCAGGTCGGCTTCGAGGGCAGTGCCCTGCTCGGAGAGCTCTTTGAAACGCTGTTGGTAGGCCGCGGGCGGAAGCGAGCCGGGCCCCTGGAGTGACAACTGGGCCAGCTGGGTGCGCAACCCTCTCAGCCGTCCGAAGGCGTCGCGGTCCTGCGCGCCCAGGCTCCGGTAGATGGTGCGGGAGATTTCAGCACTCTCCTCCACGGAGCGGCCTTTGAGGAGCAGGGCCGCGCTGAGGGCCAGGCGTCTGACGTTGGCGTCTTCAGGATGGGTGCGCAGCAGTGCATAGAGCCGCTCCTCGTCGGTGCGTAGAAGCTGGAGGAAGCGGGCCAGGTGCACCTCCGAGAAGCCGAGTGCCTCCTGGCGCAGACGCTGCTCGGAGATGGCGAAGGCGCGCGTGAGCAACGGCAGGGCTTCGGCGAGGCGATGCCGCGCCAGATGGACCATGGCAAGGCGGTTGAGCGTTTCCGCGTTGCGGTGATGGTTGCTGCCGGCAGTCGCTCCCCGAATGGCGAGCGCGCGCTCGTAGAGCGGCCGGGCTTGTCTGTACAACCCCTGAGCCGAGTAGAGGTCGGCCAGGTCGTGCAGCGGGTCGGCGACGTCGGGATCATTCCTGCCATAGGCTGATTCCGCGATGGCCAGCGCGCGCTGAAGGAAGGGCTCGGCGCGGTGGTACAGCCCCTGGGCCAGGTAGAGCTGGCCGAGCTTGCTGCGCGGCCTGACAACGTAGGGGTTTCTCTTGCCGGAGACCGCCTCCAGGGTCGCCAACGCGCGTTCCAGGAGCGGCTCGGCGCGAGCGTATGCTCCCTGCGCCATGTAGAGGCTGCCGAGGCTGTCGAGCGTTAGGGCGACGAGGTAGTGTTTCTCTCCGTAGGCCGCTTGCCGGATGGCCAGCGCGCGCAAGAAGAGCGGCTCGGCACGGGCGTACAATCCCTGGGCCAGGTAGAGGTTGCCGAGTGCTACGACCGGATCGGCGACAAGGGGATGGTTCTCGCCGTAGGCCGCTTGCCGGATGGCCATCACTCGCTCGAAGAGCGGCTCGGCTCGGCCGTACAACCCCTGGAACTGGCAGGCCACCGCGAGCCGGTAGAGCGAATCGGCGACGAGGAGATGGCTCTTGCCAAGGGCCGCCTCCAGAAGAGCAACCCTGCGTTCGAAAAGCGGCGCGGCACGAGCGAACAACCCCTGGCGAATGTAGAACGACGCGACGCTGAGGAGCAGGTCCGCGACGTCGGGAGGGTTCTTGTCGAGGGCTGCTTCCAGAATGGCCACCGCACGCGCCTGGAGCGGCTCGGCACGAACGGACAGCCCCTGGCTCTGGTAGACGTAGATGAGGTCCGCGAGCGTGTGTGCGACGAGGGGATGGTTCTTGCCGAGGGCCGTTTCCCGAATGGCCAGCGCGCGCAAGTAGCGTGGCTCGGCACGAGAGAACAACTGCTGGGATCGGTAGACCAATCCGAGATCGTGGAGCGTTTCGGCGACATCCGGGTGGTTCTTGCCGAGGGCTGCTTCCCTGATGGCCAGCGCGCGCAACAAGAGCGGCTCGGCGCGAATGGACGAATCTGGCCCTGAATAGACGTTGGCGAGGTTGTTGAGCGACTCGGCAACGAGGGGATGGTTCTCGCCGAAGGCCGCTTGCCGGATGGCCAGCGCACGCGCATGGAGCGGCTCGGCTCGCTTGTATGACGTTTCGACCATGTAGACGTTGGCGAGGTGGGTGAGCGTTTGAGCGATATCCGGGTGGTTCTTGTCGAGGGCCGCTTCCTGGATGGCCAGCGCACGCAGAAGCAACGACTCGGCTTGAACAAGGTTCCCCTGAAGCAGGTGATGAGCACCGAGCCAGTCCAGACCCCGGGCGACCTCCGGGTGTGTGCCCCCGAGCACCGCCTCCCGCAGCCCCAGCGCATGCTCACCCCTCGCCATGGCGTCGGCATACCTGCCCGCGTCCCAGAGTGAGCTCGCTTCATCGAAGGCGGTCTGCGCCTCCTGCAGCCGCGTGTCCGGTGGCGCTTCCCCGTTCGCCGCTCCGGCCGCACAGCACACCACCAACAACACCACCATCCACCCGCGAACCTGCCGCATGTTGGCTCCTTCGACTTTCTCCCTCGCGCCCTCACCGCCCGCGGATGCGTCGACCCAGATTCTCGAGGACGGTGCCCAACACCTCCTCTGAGTTCGCGAGGTACAGCTGCGCCTCCGCCGGGTCCTGGGGTTCGAACTTGAACCTGAAGCCCTCGACCGCCGGCATCCCGATGTCTGAAAAGAGGCGCATCACGGACGGCGCGCTGGGGGCTCCAAAAAACAACAAGTGGTTGTTCTTGCAGAACTCGAGCACGGACCAGATCAACAACTTGAAGGCGCCGCCGCCCCTGAACCCCGGGAGCAGGACGACCCTGTTCCCCTCGATGAGATTGGGAATGTCGAGGCAGGACAGGTCCCGATGGGGTTGGTAGCCATGGATTTCGAATCGGCCCTGATACCTCCCGCAGAGCCTGGCGCCCCCGACCAGGCTGCCCTGACTGAAGACACCGAGGCAGGTGGCGATGCCATCCCGGTCATCCAACAGCCGCTGCCCCGCGACCCTGATTCCGGAGGGATTCGTCGGACTGAAATTCCAGCCCGGTTCCTGGATGTAGACGTCGAACAACACCCTTCGGTAGGTGTCGAGCTCTTCCCGGCTCGACATGACTCTGACCTCGATGGCGTCCGTCATTGCGCTCTGTCGCATCTGGCTGGGGGTCATGGCCTGGCTTTGAAGACCAGAAAGTGACGACCCGCAGTCGCTAATCCCGCGCCGTGCCGTTGAGGAAGCCGAGCGTGGCCCGTCCAAGGGCCTGGTCGCTCGCTCTGTTCCGGGCTGGCTTCGCGGAGCCGAGTCCGTCCCCCTCGAAATTGAATGAGCCGACGTGGGGGAAATCGATGCACGAAACCCACGGCAGCCGGCCCGAGGCTCAACACCCCGCGGCCCGGCATGACGCGCTGCGTATTGTGGGTGCCCTCCCAGGAGCCTACGAATCGCGTTATTGGCACAGTGCCAATAACCGATGGAGGGCTGCGCGCATGAGACTGCGATGGAACCGTAGGTGGGCGTTTTCGGGTTGCCTCACCCTCGCCATGGGCGTTTCCCAGGCGGCCGCGGCGGACCCGCTGCCGTTGCTGGAAACGACGGCCCTCCGCTCGCCGTTCTCGGCGGCGTGCCAGGGGAAGCCGGACTCCACTCCGTTGCCGGTGGACCCGCGCACGCTGGTGGTGCCGGGCGTCAACAAGCCCGGGGCCGCGGTGCAGTTCAACGCGTACTGGGTGGACCTCCACACCCCGCCAGCGCCGTTCGTCTCGACGCTGGCACCCAATCCCCAGACGTGCGGCGAGTTCCGCGCGAGCGTGGCCCGGGGCCGCTCGAACATCGAGACGCGCGCCTACTTCCAGCCCTTCAGCGACTCGCTCGCCTACTACAACCTCTTCAGGCTCTGGGGCTACCTCCTGCGCCCCGCCGACTTCGACGAGCAGGTCATCAAGCGCTACGGGCTGTCGAAGGCGCCCTTCCGCAATCCCTATCCGATGCCGTGGGAGAACCCCAACCTCACCAATGGTGGCAGCGGCCAGCTCCCGCTGGGCATGGTGCAGGAGCGGGACACGAACGGGCGCTTCACGGGGAAGATTGCCTCGAACTGCTCGGGCTGCCACGACTCGCGCTTCGGCACCGAGCAGGAGGCGGGCTTCGCGTGGGGCCGTACGAATGACGCGGTGGATGCGGGCCTCATCCAGTCCGACTTCTTCCGCTCCACCGTCTGGGAGACGCCGCTCTTGCTCACGCCCGTGCCCTGGAGCGTGGGCCGCGGCTCGAGTGACGCCATCGGCATCGTCGACCTGCTGCCCGCCATCTTCGACATGGACTCGCTCGCGCTCGTGCCGAGCCTGCTCGAATATTTCCCCACCCACGCGGGAGGCATGTCCCGCGCGCCCAACTGGTGGTACCGCGCGTTCAAGACGCGCCAGTTCTGGGACGGCGCGCTCACCTCGGACAACGTCCGCTCGGAGATGGCGTTCGGAATCGCGAACCTGGGCCGCACGGCGCAAGAGCGCCGCGCGCTGACCGCCGAGTTCGACGACAACGACAACTTCTTCATCTCGCTCTCGCCGCCCGTCTACTCCAAGCCCATCGACACCGCGCTCGCCGAGCAGGGCGCCATCCTCTTCCACGAGCGGGACCTCTGGGCGAACGGCGCCAATGCCGGCATTCCGAAGACGCCGGGCAACGGCTCCTGTGCGAGCTGCCACGGCGTCTACTCGCCACGCCATGCCGCGAACCCGGCGTTCCTCCCCGACCCCCGGCTCAAGGGCATCGCTGGCGTCATCACGCCCATTGAGACCATCCGGACGGACCCGGCGCGCGTGCAGCTGATGGCGGACGAGCGCAAGCGCAAGACGTGGAACACGTCCTTCCTCGCCTACAACGACGAGGCCCCCAACCACGGTCCCTTCTACGACGACCCCATCTCCAGCGCGCTGCGCCGCGTGCCGCGCAGTGCGTACGACAATGGCACCGGGCCCGTCTACTCACCCCTGGGGCCGAACGAGTGGATCAACCCGTTCGGCTACGTCGCGCCGCCGCTCTACGGCGCGTGGGCCTCCGCGCCCTTCTTCCACAACGGCAGCGTGCCCACCCTCTGGGAGGTGCTGAAGCCGTCGGACCGCCGGAAGGTGTGGAAGCGCCTGCAGACCTCCGCCAACGGGCTGGGGACCAACGCCGGCTACGACGCGAGCTTCGCGTCGTATGACTTCGCGAAGCTCGGCTGGAAGGTGACGCCCCTGGCCTGCGGCGACGTCCCGGCCAATGACCCGTTCATCCCCTGCAGCCAGGAGATGGCGACGCCCGACATCCTCTTCGCGAACATCGCCAACCTCGCCGCCAACTACAACTCGCTGCTGTACCAGACGCCGCCGCCCATCACCGCGAAGCAGATTCGCTCGCGAATGATTTTCAACTCGTACCTGTACGGCCTGGGCAACGGCGGGCATGACTTCACCCAGTCGCTCACCGACAGCGAGCGCTGGGCCCTCATCGAGTACATGAAGACGCTCTAAGGGCCGGGCGGCGGGTTCGATTCCCGCCGCCCTTCCCCGCGCTCCACCTCGCGTTACGGAATGACGGTGATGCGGCCCAACTGCGGCGTGGGCAGCGGGTTGTTGGCGCGCGTGTAGGCCTCGAGTACGTCGAGGTCGATGGGGCCCGTGAGCGGGTCCTTCCCCTGGGTGAGCACCGTGTAGCTGTCACCGCCGGCGGCCATGAAGTTGTTCACGGTGACGCGGTAGTTCGCCGTCGGGCTGAGGGGCGTGCCGTTGAGGGTGATGGACGCCGGGTCCACCTTGTTTCCCGCCGGCGCCGACGCGCTCCAGCTGTAGGCGAAGCCCTGCGACACCTGGATGATGGAGGTGTCTCCCGGCTGGAACTGCTGCTCCAGCAGCGTCTCGATCTGCGCGCCGGTGACGGTCAGCGTCACCATGTTGTTGGCGAAGGGCTGGACGGCAAAGACCTCGCCGTAGGTGATGTCCCCCGCGTTGATGTCCGCGCGCACACCGCCCGCGTTCTGGAAGGCGATGACGGCCCCGCCGGTCCGCTCGCCGCGCGTGGCCGCCAGCATCCCGTCCGCCACGGCGTTGCCCAGCGTGGACTCCCCCGAGGCACCCGCCGGGAGGGGCCGCACGGGGGCCGCCAGCCCACTCTCGGTGTAGCCGATGACCTTGTCCCTCAGGGGCGCGACCCTGCTGACGAGCCCCTTCACGTAGGCGTCCACCGGGGCATGCGCGGTCTCACGCGTGACGATGACGTTGCGGGCGGTCGCCTCCACCACGTCATGAGTGGTGGGGTCCAGCACCAGGTCGATGTCGGTGATCAGGCGCCCATTGCTGGCCGCGCTGGTGACGCGCTTGCCGTCGATGAGGCAGTTGTAGGCCTGGTGCGTGTGGCCGGAGGCGACCACGTCCACCTCGTCGTCGAGCCGCTCGACGATGTCCTTGATGGGGCCGGAGAGGCCCGGGCACTCATTGAACGAGCCCGTCGGGAGGCCGCCCTCGTGGATGACCACCACGATGGCCTCCACGCCCTGCTGCTTCAGCTCGGGGATGAGGGCATTGACGGTGTCCGCCTCGTCCTGGAAGGTGAGCCCCGACATGCCCGTGGGGCTGACGATGAGCGGCGTGCCTTTCAGCGTCATCCCGATGAAGGCGACCTTCGCCCCCTCGAACTCGCGGATGTTGTAGGCCGGGAACAGCGTCTTCCGGGTGGCCACGTCGGTGAACACGTTGGCCGAGAGGAACTTGAAGCTCGCGCCGGGGAAGCTCGCGCCCGCCTGGCACCCGTCCACCGGGTGGCAGCCGCCGCTCTGCATGCGCAGCAGCTCGGTGAAGCCTTCGTCGAACTCGTGGTTGCCCACGGAGTTGAGGTCCAGCCCCATCATGTTCATCACTTCGATGGTGGGCTCGTCGTGGAAGATGCCGGAGACCAGCGGCGAGGCACCGATGAGGTCTCCCGCCGAGACGACCACCGTGTTCTTGGGGTTGTCCTGCCGCAGCGCCTGGATGTGGTGGGCCAGGTAGGCCGCGCCACCGGCGGGCACATCCACGGCGGTGCCGCCATCCGTGGCAGGCACGCGGATGCGGCCGGTGCTGCCCGAGGGGGTCTCCAGGTTGCCGTGAAAGTCATTGAAGGCCAGCACCTGGACGCGAATCGGCTCCGCGGGTTCGGGCTCAGGCTCGGGCTCCTCCTCGCCGCAGCCGGGCTGGGTCAGGAGCATGGCGCTGGTGAAGAAGGCGCCGAGGAACTTGAAGGCGCGGCGGCTGCTCCGCGGGCTCTCGCTGGCAGGGATGGGGATTTTCATAGTGGGTTTCAGGAGATGAGCCGGCGAGGCGGAAAATGATGCAGAGAATCCGCGGTCCGTGCCGCTGCTACACTGCCCCCACCCCGGAGGCTTGATGCACCCGAAGAGACTTCACCGCTGGCCCGCGTCCACGCTCCTCTCGCTGGCCACGGGGTTCGCGCTCGCCTTCGCGGCGGGCTGCTCGGGCGACGACGAACAGAGCGTCGACGTGCCCAACCCCCTGACCAACCCCAAGGACGGCCCGCCCGCCGGCAATCCGAATCCGGAGGCCACGTGCAGCGTCCCCGCCGAGGCAGGCCTCGCTGACGTCTCCAAGCCCACCACCATCGTCGGTACGGGAACGCCGGCAAGCTGCACCAGCGAGGCCTTCCTCGCGGCCGTTGCCAAGGGCGGAGTCATCACGTTCGACTGCGGACCGGAGCCCATCACCCTCACGCTCGACAGGACCGCGAAGGTCTTCAACGACAAGGGGCCGGACATCGTCATCGACGGCAAGGGCCTGGTGACGCTCAGCGGCGCGGGCAAGCACCGCATCCTCTACATGAACACCTGCGACAAGGCACAGGTGTGGACGACGGCTCACTGCGACAACCAGGACCACCCCCGGCTGACGCTGCAGAACCTGACGTTCGTGGACGCCAGCTCCAAGAGTGAGACGGAGTTCGACGGAGGCGGGGCGGTCTGGGTGCGCGGTGGGCGCGTGAAGGTCATCAACTCACGCTTCTTCAACAACGCGTGCGCCGATGTCGGGCCCGACGTCGGTGGCGGCGCCCTGCGGGTGTTCAGCCAGTACAACGGACTGCCCGTCTACGTGGTGAACACGACCTTCGGCGGCAAGCCGGGCTATGGCGGGGTCTGCTCCAACGGCGGCGGCATCAGCAGCATCGGCGTGTCGTGGACCGTCATCAACAGCCTCTTCTCCTACAACCGGGCCATCGGCAACGGCGCGAATCCCGCCAGTCCGGGCACCCCGGGCGGGGGCAGCGGCGGGGCCATCTACAACGACGGCAACACCATGACGCTGTCCCTCTGCGGCACGCGAATCGAGCACAACGAGGTCAACGCCCACGGCAGCGCCATCTTCTTCGTCAGCAACGACCACTCGGGCGACATCCGCATCGACCGCTCGGTCATCAAGAACAACCTCGGCGGCTCGTGGTACGTGAAGTATCCCCAGATATCGAATCACTCGGATACGCCCATCGTGGTCACGAGCTCCACGATTGAATGACGTCAGCCGCTGCTCAGCCCATGGGCGCTCCCGTCCATGAGCTGAGCAGCCGTTGCCGGCGCGGTACCGCCGCCGTCAGTTGATGAGCAGCACCTTGCCCACGCCGCCCTGCTCCGCGAGCTTCTGGGCCTCCTTCACCTGGTCCAACGGAAACCGCTTGCTTACGGGGATGACCAGGTCGCCCTTCGCCGCGCTCTGCCCCAGCTGCGTGAGACGGCGCGAGTCCGGATGGCTGAAGATGGCGCGCACGGTGATGCGCCGTCCCTTCGCCTCGGGAGGCTCTCCCACCACGCTGCCCAGGGTGCCGCCCGGCTTCAGCTTCTCCAGCACCGCGGCCACGGTCTTTCCACCCACGGTGTCCGCGATGGCATCCATCATGGGCAGCTTCTCGACCTCCTCCGCGACATCGAGCGCGACCACGCCCTCCACTCCCAGCTTCTCCGCCTCCGCCTTCTGCTTCGCGCGCACGCCGGCCCAGACCTTCACGCCCCGGGCCTTCGCCGCGAAGACAGCGGCGCGCCCCACCGCGCCCAGCGCTCCGGTGACGAGCACCGTGTCGCCCTTGCTCGGGTCCACCGCTTCTTCCATCAGCTGCACGCCCGTCAGGGTGACCAGCGGCAACGCGGCGGCGTCCTTCAAGTCCATCGACTCGGGCACCTTCGCCCAGGCGTCCACGGGGGCGACGACCTTCTCCGCGTAGCCGGCATTCACCAGGCCCATCACCCGGTCACCGGGCTTGAACGCGTCCACGCCCGCGCCGACCTCGATGACCTCACCGGCCACGTCCCGCCCGAGGATTTTGGGGAACTGCACGGGCATCCGCGCCTTCAGGTCACCCCGGCGAATCTTCCAGTCCACCGGGTTGATGCTCGCGGCGGAGACGCGCACCTTCACCTCGCCCGGTCCCACCTGGGGCTCGGGCATCTCCTGCACGGCGAGCGCATCCACATCCCCATAGGACTTCAGCACCACGGCTTTCATGAGGGCCTCCTCGGCGCGAAAGGGAAGACTCCAACTCCGCACGAAGGGTAATCACCGGGAGTGAGCACGCCATCGGACGCCGCGGCGGAGCGGGCAGGCGAGCCCCACCGAGGATGACGCCGGAGGGAATACCCAACGCGGAAGGCCGCCCTGAAGCGGGTATCCTGACTGGCATGTCGCCTCGGAAGCCCCCGGCAGAACCCGACAGAAGGGACGAGTACGTGGCGGAGTGGGTACTGATCGCGCTGCTCGATATCGCGGCCGTCATCTATCTGGTGGTCTCACGCGCGCTCGGCATCGGCATCGGCGAACTGGACGTGGTGGCCTTCTGCCTCCTCGGGACCACGCTGTTCTTCGCCCTGTTTGGCATACCGCGCGTCGAGGCCGACCCGGCGGGCATCCGCTTCTTCCGCCGTGGGCGGCTGCGCTGGAGCCGTCCGCTGTCGGACTTCGCGCGCCTCAGCCCGGGGCTCTTCGGCATGCAGCGCATCGTCTTCCGTGACGGCGCGTGGGTCTGGTTCGCCGCGCTGGGACCGGAGGGGACGCGCATCGCCGACTTCCTCGCGACGCTCCCGGTGAGCCAGCCGCGGCGGCGCGGCGTGAGCACGCGAGCGGACGTGCTCGACCTTCCCCTCGCGGCCCTCCGCTTCCCCGGGGGCCAGTGCATTGGCTGTCGGCGTCCGGCAGAAACCGTCCTCGAGCTCGAGGCGCGCCGGGGCTTCACGCTCCTCCTGGTCGGCTTCTTCCTCGTCCGCGACCTCGAGGCGCCCGGGTGCCGCGCGTGCAAGACGCGCCGGACCGTGCTCGGCCTCGCCGCTTATGCGGTACCCATCCTGACCTTCGTCTACTTCCTTTTCGGGCGGGGGCTTGCCCCCATGGAAGAGCTCGAACCGCGCCTCCGGCTCGTGTGTCTCTGCATCTCCGTGGCGGGCACACTGTTCCTCATGAACTGGGGCGCACGGTTCCTCGATTATGCGGCCTTCGGGGTCGCCCCCCTGTCGCTCAGCGCGGACAGCACCCACGTGCGGCTGCGGGTGCGCGACGTGGCGCTCCGTCAGGCGCTGGAAGAGGGCGCGCGTGGGGAGCCGCGCGCCACCGAGAGCGCCAGGTTCGAGCTCGGCTGACGGTCCCCACAACCGATGGAGGGCTGCGCTCAGTCCGCCGCGGCGAAGTGGGCGAGCTGGTCCGCAAGTCGTCGAACGGCTTCGACGCCGCCCTGTCCCCCGTGCCGAACTGGAAGAACGACCAGGGCAGGCTCGCCATCTCCACCGAGTTGAGGGCGGCGAACACCCATTCGACGGCCTCGGCCCGGCCACGCGCATCGGTCGGCATCAGGGCGGGGCTGAGCTCGCCCAGATGCAACAGGTCACTGGCCCGCCAGGGAGTCTCGGGCCGTGGCGAGAAGGAGCCGGAAGCGCTGCGAGAGGCGTGGAGGGGGTGGCTGAGCGCCAAAGCGCTGCGAGCACTCAGGCATCCCGACGTCTTCGGCGATATCGAAACCGGCCTCTTTCACCAGGGCCTGCATCGCGGAGGGGGTCCGTTCACCAATCTGAGGCTCGCTCCAAAGGCGGAGCAGAATGCTCAGACCCCGGGGGCGTGGATTGGGTGTCGAATAGTTGATGACGATGCTGGAGCCGGGAGGGGAGCGCGCGGAGACCACGCGCAGGGTGCTGCGGGCGGCCTCGTCGGAGAGGTACATCACCACGCCCTCCCAGATGAAGAACGTGGGCTCGCGGGTGCGATGACCCGCCCGCTCGAGAGCTGCATCGAGGGAGTCGCGCTCGAAGTCGACGGCGACGAAGTGAAGCTGCTTCGAGGCAGGAGTGAGCGAACCCAACCGAGACCTCTTGAAAGACTGGGTGGCGGGATGGTCCACCTCGAAGACATCGGCCTCCGCGAGCTCGCGGACACGGTAGGCCCTCCCATCCAGGCCCGCGCCCAGGATGACGACCTGCCGGATACCGCGCGCGAGGGCCTCGCGAAGGTACGAATCGATGGCCACGGTCCGCACCGCCAGTACATCGGCCCAAAGGGCGGCGGCCTGTCGCGCCTGAGGAGACGCCCGTTGCAGGCGCCGCTCCGAGAGGCGGAGGAAGGTCGACCAGGGCCGTGCCAGCAGGTGACGCGCCGTCGGGTCACGGAAGTCGGGCACCGTGGTGATGCCTCCATCCGCCAGCGCCCGCATGAAGGCGACCATCGACGCGGTCTGACTCGCACGCCCTGCCTTCATGTTCTGTGTCCTCCTGAGGTGGAGAATCTGGGGGCGAAGACTCCGTCCGCGACGGGCCGCTGGAGGAGCCACGGCAGCCCTCTTCCGCTCTCTCCACTGCCAGCAGATGCCAGACCCCGGGTATTGCCGCAAGCCCCCCCGGCCGTGGTCCACCGTCGACCGTTTCGAGCCAGGAGCGGGAGGCCGAGAGATGCACGCGGACATGGTGACGCAGCACGCGGTGGTGATTGCTGGAGGGGGCCCGACCGGGCTGATGCTGGCGGCGGAGCTGGCGTTGGCGCAGGTGGACGTGGCCATCGTCGAGCGGCGCGCGAGTCAGGAGGTCGCCGGCTCGCGCTCGCGCGGCCTGCACGCGCGCAGCCTGGAGGTGCTCGATCAGCGCGGGGTCGTCGAGCGCTTCGTCTCGCAAGGGCAGGCGGTCCAGAACGTCGCGTTCGGGCAGGCGCCTCTGGACCTCAGCGACTTCCCGACGCGTCACAACCATGGGCTCGCGCTCTTGCAGGAGCGCTTCGAGCGCATCCTGGCGGAGTGGGTGGGCGAGCTGGCGGTGCCCATCTACCGTGGGTGCGAGGTGACGGGCTTCGCGCAGGACGACACCGGCGTCGACGTCGCGCTGTCCGACGGCCGTGCGTTGCGGGCGAAGTACCTCGTCGGGTGCGACGGGGGTCGCAGCCTCGTCCGCAAGGCGGCAGGCATCGAGTTCCCGGGGTGGGACGCGTCCGTCAGCTACCTCATCGCCGAGGTCGAGATGACCGGAGCGCCGACGTTCGGCATCCGCCGGGACGAGAAGGGCACCTACGCCATGGGCCCGATGGAGGGCGGACGCGTGGGCGTCGTGCTGAGAGAGGAGCGGGTCGGCACGGGCGACGCGCCGACCCTCGAGGTTCTGCGCGAGGGGCTCGTCGCGCTCTACGGGACGGACTACGGCCTGCGCAGCGCCACGTACCTCTCGAGGTTCACCGACATGACGCGGCAGGCGGCGTCCTACCGGGACCGGCGGGTGCTCCTGGCCGGCGACGCGGCCCACGTGCACTCGCCGATGGGCGGACAGGGGCTCAACCTCGGCGTGCAGGATGCCGTGAACCTGGGGTGGAAGCTGGCCCAGGTCGTGCGCGGCGTCTCGCCGGAGAACCTGCTCGACACGTACCAGGCCGAGCGGCACCCCGTCGCGGCCCGGGCGCTGCGGAAGACCATGGCGCAGACCGCGCTGAGCCGCGGTGACGCGCGGATGGACGCCGTGCGCGAGACGCTGACTGAGTTGCTGCGGATGGACGGGCCCCGCAAGCAGTACGCGGCGATGATGTCGGGGCTGGACGTCCACTACGACCTGGGCAACGGCCACCCGCTGCTCGGGCGCCGCATGCCGGACCTCGACCTGGTCACCGCCGGCGGCCCGCGGCGCGTGTTCCACCTGTTGCACGACGCGCGGCCGGTGCTGCTCGACCTGGGCGGGCCCGGCACTCTCGACGTCACGCCCTGGGCGGACCGGGTTCGGCGGGTCGCTGCTCGCTACACGGGGGAGTGGGAGCTCCCGGTGCTCGGCGCGGTCACTGCGCCCGTTGCGGTGCTGATTCGACCGGACGGACACGTCGCGTGGGTCGGGGAGGGCACGGACCAGGGTCTGCGTGAGGCCCTGACCCGATGGTTCGGGCCACCGCGTGCCACGTAATGCGTTTCGCTTGCCTCAGCGGACTACGCCCGGCAGTCTGGCTGCCGTCTGCTCTTCAGGAAGGGAGATTGCTTGATATGGCGCGACTCGTCTTCGGAATGAACCAGTCGTTGGACGGCTACGTCGACCACATGGCGTTTGGGCCAGGCCCCACCCTCTTTCGTCATTTCATCGAGCAGGCTCGCGGCCTGACTGGCAGTGTGTACGGTCGCCGCATCTACGAGTTGATGCGTTATTGGGACGAGGATCATCCTGAGTGGGACGCGGCGCGACGCGACTTCGCAACGGCCTGGCGGAGCCAGCCGAAGTGGGTCGTGTCACGCACGCTGAAGTCCGTCGGCCCCAACGCCACCCTTGTCGCGAACGACCTCGAGGCGACAATCCGCAAGCTGAAGGCTGAGCTTGATGGAGAGATTGACGTTGCAGGCCCGGACCTGGCGCGAAGCCTGACGGACCTCGGTCTCATTGATGAGTATCGAATCTACCTGCACCCAGTCGTGCTGGGTTCCGGCAAGCCCTTCTTCGCCGGCCCTCGGCCGCCACTCCGCCTCAAAGCCAGCGAGCAAATGGACGAGAACGTGATCAAGTTGGAGTACGTTCCCGCTTAGTCGCCGTGCCGACCAGGCATCGTAGGTGCGACGGCCCAGCAGCAGCTCGAACCTCTCGCCATGCGCGGCGAGGACTGCGTCCCGGCCGGTGGGGGTCCGATAGGGCGCGGTCCAATCGCTGTAGGGGAAATCGTCGTCATCGGCGGTGTGCTGAATCACGCCGTCCAGAGAGATGTGTTCGATGAGCTTGAGCGTTCTCAGCTCGGCTCCATCGGCATCGGGAAGCGTTCCTGAAGCCACGCCTGCCACAGCGGCTTCTCGCGGGCGACGGTGGCGGCCGCCTGGTCGCCGTAGAGATAGAAGCTGAACGTCGCCATGACCGACGGCCCGCCGAAATCCATGGTGAACAGGACGGCGGTGCCGGGCCCCGGCTGCTCGAGCCGGATCATGGCGCCGGGCGGACTCGGGTTGACGTGCTCCACCACGCCGGCCAGCGCCGGGATGCCTGCCGGAACGGCCCAACCCTGCCCGACGACAGCCACTCCGTCGAACCCCAGTGCCGCGGTCAGCGTCGCCCAGGCGTCCGCCGGCGTTCCCGCGACGGGAGCCATGAATTGCATGAACGCAGAGCGCTGGCCGCGGAAGTGCGTGAGATAGAGCCGCAGGATGCGGAAGGCGCCGGGGATGCCCGATTCGGTGCCAATCAGCTGGTCGTCCCAGTCGTCCGTGCTGGCGAAGAGGCTTTGCACCACACGGACGACGCAGACGCCGCCATCCCGCGCTTCGACGCTCCACTCGTTCGCGACCGGCGGGGAGCCAGGAAACCAGCCGTCCGCCTCGCTGGTGAACTTCCGCGGTGCATCCCAGGCCGTCACCACGGCGCGGGATTCCATGCCGGGTCCGAGGTTCAACGTCAGCGCGACGGGCTTCCCGTCGCGCTCCTCGAACTCAGCCGGCGCGAACCAGGACGAAATACCCGGCCCGGTGGCGATGGCCTGCCAGACTTCCTCCGGCGTACCGGGGACCTCGACTTCAACCTGGATGGAGCGGCGTCCAGAGGCTTCTTTCTTCACGCTCATGATGGCTCCTTGGAATGCGCTTTCTGCGGCAGGGGGTGCGCCACCACCACCAGGCGATGCGGCCGGCCGCTGGGGGCGGATTCGTCGTGATATTTCGAGACGAGCTTCGCGATGGCTTCGGTGAGCTCGTAGCTGAAAGCCGCCCGCTCCTCCGCCGACCGGAAGCGAACCTCGGTATCCACCGCCAGGGTCGCCAGGCGTTTGCCCGTCTCTGTCGCGCGACGAACGAGGTCGCCGACCTCGCGGACGACCCGTGCGCCCAGGGCGATGAGATAGCTCGCGGAGAGCCGGTCGACCTCCCGGTTCGGATCCACGGCGACCGGGCCCATGGCACTCGGTGAAACGACATAGGAAGCAGCCGTCGCCACGAGCAGCCGCTCCGTCAGCCCGCCCCATTTGCGTTCCGAGGCCAGCCGCACCAGCCCGTGCGCTTCCAGCGCGTTCAGATGGTAGTTGACCTTCTGCCGAGCCAGGCCGACCCGCGTGGCCAACGTCGCCGCCGAGGCGGGCGCGGCTAGCTCGGAGAGGAGTCGGCTTCGCATCGGCCCCAGGGCCACTGTCGCCGCCGCCGGATCATCGATGACTTGGACGTCGAGCATGAGGAGATGGTGTCCTTGACAACTTTTTTTGTCAAGGCTGATTCAGGAGCGAAGGCGGGTAGCAAGCATCATCTTCTCGTCGACACCAAGGGCCAGCCGCTGGCTGAGAGCCTGACGGGAGCCAACGTCCATGACACGCACGAGCTGTTCCCCTGCTGGACGCCGTGCCCGATGTGAAGCAGCCCCGCGGTCATCCCCGTCACCGGCCCGACAAGCTGCATGCCGCCAAGGCGTACTCTTCGCGCAAGAACCGGCGCGGCTTCCTGCAGCGGCGTCTGCGCGTGCGCGATGAACGGCGGGACGATATCCACTTCGGCCTCCTCGTTCTGGGCTGCTGCCTGATCCCCTTCCGGGGCCTTCAAACCTGACTTTTGTCAGGCGCTCTTATTTCATTCACAAACTATTCATCGCCGTTGGCGCGCGTTCGACCCACGTCGAATGTGATGGGTTTGTGCTGACTCATGCATGGCTTTAGCTATGCGAAGACTACAGGCATTGTGCCCAATCGGCAGGAATCCGACCGCGGTCATGAATTGGCAATTGACAGGTCACTAACGGAACGCTATTGACTTCACTGCGGGTGAATAAAGACAGCCCGCGTTCAACGACAGTCCAGCTTGGGTGCCCGCGAGCTCCGCGCGAGGCAGTGGTGCGTCCTTTCAGGGGGATCTCAATGAAACACAAATCAATTTCGTTCCTCGTCATGATCACGGGGGCCGGTTTGCTCGGCCTCATCGGCGGTTGCAGCCCGATCTCCAACGGAGACAATGACGCGTACGTCGGTTCGGCCGACTCCGCCCTCACCGCCGAGCAGTGCGATTACTTCGATGTCAACGGTAAGGTCCAGATCTGCCACAAGACCAGCTCGACGAGTCATCCCTACACGATCGTCCGTGTTAGTGAGCAGGCCTGTATCAACGGGCACAGCGCTCACAACGGCGACTACGTCACCAGCCCCGACCCGACCTCGCCGCTCTACGACCCGACGTGCAGCGGCCAGGGCTGCCTGTCCGTGAACGCGCCGTGCGACGCCACGGTCCCCTGTTGCGACGGCCTCACGTGCCAGAGCGGCACCTGCGTCGACGTCAACGAGTGCGCCGCCGGTACCGACAACTGCAACGAAAACGCCACCTGCACCAACACCGTGGGCTCCTTCACCTGCGCCTGCAACGCAGGGTACGAGGGAGACGGCGTGACCTGCACCAACATCGACGAGTGCGCCGCCGGTACTGACAACTGCAACGAAAACGCCACCTGCACCAACACCGTGGGCTCCTTCACCTGCGCCTGCAACGCGGGGTACGAGGGCGACGGCGTGACCTGCATCGACGTCAACGAGTGCGCCGCCGGTACCGACAACTGCAACGAAAACGCCACCTGCACCAACACCGTGGGCTCCTTCACCTGCGCCTGCAACGCGGGGTACGAGGGCAACGGCGTGACCTGCACCAACATCGACGAGTGCGCCGCAAGCCCCTGCCTGAACGGCGGCACCTGCATCGACGGCGTGGGTAGCTACACCTGCAAGTGCGCGCCCACCTACGAGGGGACCAACTGCCAGGATTGCTCCGGCTCCCTCGGGGACTGCAACGGGGACTCGTCCGACGGCTGCGAGGTGAACCTCCAGAGCGACGCCGATAGCTGCGGCGCCTGCGGCATCGTGTGCTCGACGGGCCAGATCTGCTCGAACGGCACCTGCCAGGCCGCCCCCCCCGGCCAGGTCCCCGGCACGCCGGTCAGCTCCCCCGCGAACCACAACCCGCTGGCCCCGGCGGTCGCCGATGTGAATGGCGACGGCAAGCTCGACATCCTGGTGGCCAACGCCGAATCCGGGTCGATCCTGACGCCCTCTGGCTCGCTCTCCGTTTTCCTGGGGAACGGCGACGCCAGCGTCCAGTCGGAGGTCAACTACGGGAGCGCCTCGCTCTCCAGCAACGCGGTCGTGGCCGTGGACGTGGACGGCGACGGGTGGCTCGACGCCGTCACCGTCAACGGCCAGACCAACCTGCTCCTCATCAACGGAAGCATCAGCGTCTACAAGAACCTGGGCCCGAGCGCGCCCGGGACCTTCGGCGCGCCGACGAGCTTCACCACCGGCACCCCGGGCTCCGTCCACCTCTGCACCGGGGACTTCGATCACGACGGGGTGGCTGACATCGCCACGACAAGCGTGACCCTGAGCCAGGTGAGCGTGCTCTTCGGCACCGGCGCGGGCAGCTTCGGCGCGCCCACGTTCATCGGCATCCCGAACACCGGCGGCGTGCAGTCGACGATCGCCTGCCGTGACCTGAACAGCGATGGCTTCTCCGATCTCGTGGTGACGAGCCCCGCCAGCGCACGCCTGTCGGTCCTCATCAACCAGGGCAACGGCTCGTTCGCCGCACCCGTCTCCTACAGCAACGCCGCCAACGGCCAGACGGCGGGCATCGCCTTCGGCGACGCCAACGGCGACGGCACGCTCGACATCCTCTCGAACGGCGCGGCCGGCCGGTTCCTCTTCTTCTTCAAAGGGAACGGCAACGGCACCTTCGCAAGCGGCGTTCAGTCCACCGCCGCGGCCACTACGGCCACCAACTCGGCGCTGGGCGTCGTGGCCGATGACTTCAACGGCGATGGCAAGCTCGACGCCTACATCCTCGTTACAACGGCCTCGGGCGGCGTCCGCCCGATGACCGGCAACGGCAACGGAGGCTTCACCTCGGGCACCGTCGTCACGACCGGCGCCTCGCCTGGCCTCAACGCCATCGCCACCGCGGACATGGACGCGGATGGGTACGCCGATCTCATCCTGACCAACAGGGGCTCCGGCACCGTGACAGTGGTCCCCAACGGACTCTGAGGAGCTGTCCGCGATACCGCTCTGGGGCGGTGTGCCCTGATTTCAGCGCGGTCTCGGTAGGAGAATCGGTGCGCCGCGTGCTTCGCGCGCGGCGCACCGAAAGACGCGCAGGCGCCTGACCCGACCTCACCTCCACAGAGGCCGCATTTCCACACGGGTGCAGGACCACGCGGCGTGCTCGGCTCAACGTGGGGCCTTCCGGTTGCGATGCGTCCATGAGTTACGCCGGGGCGAACGATTTCGCTCAGGCCCGCCGCGCGCGCGTGCGCAGCGCCGCGAACAGCCCCACGAAGAGCAGCGCCGCGCCGCCGATCGACCAGGCTGCGAACGCATGAGAGGGATGGGGGCCCTGTTGAGGGGGAGGGAGGGTGCAGAGGGGCCGAGGAGGGCCGCTGACGGGGCCGCCCGAGAGCAGCCCCTTCTCCTTCAGCAGGACCCATCGCACCCGGTGCGGAAGGGACAACGTGCGTCGACGAGCTCGTGGGCACGCCGCGGGCCATCGCCGCCGGGGTCCTCGGGCGCTCTGGCACCAACGACTGACGGGGGCTCGGCTCACACTGCTCCGGCAGCCAGGTGCACGCCCAGAGCGGGCGCGTGTCGCCGCTGCCAGAAGGCCTCGCCCATCCAGCGCCGCTCCTGAGCGTAGTGGGCCTGGCGTGCCTCCAGGTAGCCGGAGAACTCCTCCTCCCGCTCCCGTGCGTAGTCCTCCAGCGCGTCCCGGTCCCCTCGCAGGGAGGCCAACAGGGCGCGTGCCGCCGCCTGCCCCGTGCGCAGCCCCTTGACGATACCGCTCGAGGACAGTGGATCCCACATGGCCGCCGCGTCCCCCACGGCCGCCCAGCCTTCTCCGGCCGCGCGCTCCAGGCGGCTCGTCTCGCAGGGGCGGACATGCAGCCGCCGCACCGTTGGCAGCCCTCCCAGCCCCCGCGTCAGGTGATGGGTCCGGGCCAGCAGCGCGCTCCACCCGGCGGGGCGCAACGCGTTGTGGCGCTCCAGCACATCCACGTCGCTCATCAGGGTGAAGATGAGGCGCCCCTGGGGCAGTGGCGCCGCGTACCACCAGCCCGAGGGAGTGGCCTCCACCCGGAGCAGGTGCTCCTCGTGGCTCGGCGGCCTGTCCACGACGGCCGACACGCTGCAGAGCGTGTCATGGTTCCGCCGCCGCACGCCGCGGTATCGCGCCACCTGCGCCGAGCGTCCCGTTGCGTCCACCAACACCGTGCAGTGCAACGTCCTCGGGCCCTCGGGCGTGCCGATTCGGAGCCACCACCCGCGCTCCTCACGCTCCAGGTGGGTGACGCAGGCGTTCCTCCACAGCTCCACGCCCTGGGACTGCGCGTGGCGCGCCAGCAGGCTGTCCAACTGCCGGCGCTCCACGTGCCAGCCCTGGCCGTAGGGGTTGGTGAGGAAGGAGTGGTGATGGGGTTCCTCCGAGCCCCAGGTGGCTTCCAGGCCGTACGAGGCCAGGAAGCCCTCCGTCTCCAACGGTTCAGGGGCGAGCCACCGCCGCAACTCGGTGAACGCCACCGGGGAGAGTGTCTCCCCAGGGCGCCAGGGCGAGTAGTCCGTGCGCTCCACCACGCAGGTGGACACCCCCGCCCTCACCAGGGTCAGCGCGGCGCTCAGCCCCGCGACCCCGCCGCCCACCACCACGGCTGTGCAGGTGGCTCGCCCGTCCATCACTTGCTCCGCTCCTGCGACTCGAAGAAGTGCTCGCCCTCCTGGAGGACGAAGCCCAGGCTCGACCACTTCTGCTGCATCTGGATGTACATGGCCAGGTCCCTGGCGGGAGTGTCCTCCGTTGCCTGGGATTGGAGCTCCGGCTTCTGCGCCTCGACTTCGGCCACCTTCTCCAGCTCGCGCGTCCAGGAGACCATGGCGAGGTCCCCCTTCTTGGCGAACACGTCATCCGGCCGGTGGGCGCACCACCACATGTGGTACATGCGCTCGCCGTCGTACGGGATGTGCGCCGCGGGGTAGAGCTGCTTCTTGCACTGGTAGAAGTCCGCCTGCCAGGGCAGCGCCATCTGCTGGGAGAAGAAGCCTGGGCGGATGGACAGCGTGTCCGGGGCACCGGGGAAGACATTCCCCGAGTGCTTGACGCGGAAAGGCGTTCCGTACAGCTCGGGCCTGCGCACCATCCAGCTGCAGTCGATGCCGGGGAAGAAGGGGCCTCCCACCGAGTTCTCCATCGCGGCCCGGTCCAGCCCCTCGGCGGTGATGGCCTGGGGAATGGCCTGGGCCGCCGCCGCATCCCAGTCCTCCACGAACTCACCCGCGGCCCAGCGCTCGAGCACCGCGTACTGCACGCGCGTGAGGGTCATGAAGTAGTCCGGTCCGGGCTGCACCTCCAGGTCCGAGTACTTGTCTCCCAGCCCCTTGGGCATGAGCAGGGGCTCGTTGCCGGTGTTGTTGGAGGGGTTGCGCATGTAGCCGAAAATCGTCCTGCGCATGCGCCGGCCTCGGCTGGAGGACAGCGAGCCCAGGTCCTGCTCCACGCCCGCGAGGCTCCCATGGAAGGACTTGGAGGCTTCGGGGTTGTGCACCTGGCGCTGCTGCAGGGCACGCTCGAGCAGAGGGTAGACCTCGTGGAGGAAGGAGGGCTTGTAGCTCTTGAACGTGTTCCCCTGGGCGTCCCAGTCCGCCCGCTGCGCCGCGAGCCGCGCGAAGAGCCCCTGGGAGAAGAGACCATCCGTGTCGACGAGCTTCACCTCCTGGGGGAAGCGCACGGCCACGTCCCACAGGGTGTCCAGCAGGCGGACGGTGATGCCCACCGAGGGCGCGAAGTCGGGCGGCCCCACCAGGACCCAGGCCCCGGTGTCACCCTCCAGCTTCGCCACCTGCGTCTTGCCGTCCACCACGTAGGTGACCTCGGCCGACACCGGCCCGTCCGCCATGTCGTCGAACCAGTGGTCGTTGTTCACGTAGTTGTTGATGAGCGTGCCGGGCTTCGTCGTCTGGGCCTGGCCGGGCCCGCCGAGCACGAGCAGGTGGCCATTCTCATCCGTGCGCAGCTCTCCCAGGGACTTGATGGGGATGTGGCTCTTGGTGTTGGTGAAGGGGACCGGCGGGGTGTTGCGGCCCGAGATGGACTTCGCGCCCGGGTCGATGACGAGCAGCCGCTCCCGGTCCGCCGCGGGCACGTGGCTGTTGCGCAGCCGGTTCGTCGTGTCATGCACGCCCGGCTCGGTCTCCGGCCCCTTCCATTGGCCGTTCGCGCCGTCCTGCCCGTCGAACTTGAAGAAGGCGGCCTTGCGGTTGGCCAGGTGGGCCTTCCAGGTGACCTGGGTGATGCCCTGGCTGCCAGCGGTCACCTCGCGCAAGGGGACGATCTGCGTGCCCTTGAGCTCGTACTCGAAGATGCGGAAGCGGGCCGCCTGGCGCTTGATGCGGCCCTGGCTGTCCTTGAAGGGGCGGAACTTCTTCTGGGCGTCGTCGTAGTTGGGCCGCTCGTTGGGCCGCTCGGGGCCGATGAAGAACTCGGTGGGGGCGTCGCCCACGCGGGCGACGCCGATGGAGGGGTGGATACGGAAGAATCTCTGGCTCATGGTGACTGCTCCGTTCTCTCAGTGGGTTTCCTGGTCAAGCTGGTCGAGGAGATCCAACAGGCGCTGCTTGTCCTTCGCGGGCAGGTCGCGGTCGGGGGGCATCTTGAAGCCGATGACCTTGGCCTGAGCGGGGTTCGGGTCGATGCGGTCGAGCATGGGACTGGTCTGGTCTGCGATCAGGTCCTTGCTGAAGACATCGAAGCGAATGGCGCCATGACAGCGGTAGCAATACTTGTTCAGCAGACCCAGCAGCTCCTTGTCCTGAGGCTTGGAGCTCCACGTCAGGGGAGTGGGCGTCGGCTTGCGCGTCCTGTGGAGCGGGTGGCTGAGATTGGCGAACTCGAAGCCGCGCGTGAGGAGGTCCGGCTCCGGCTGGACCGAGCTCTGGTGCAATTGCAGCCACTTGTCGGTGGCGGCGAGCTGGAAGCTCTGGTTGTTGACGCGCCGCTGCTGGTCGGCGATCTCCCGATTGACGGTGCGAAGGATGTCGAAGGCCGCGGCGTACTGGGGCGACTTCGTATCCTTGCCAGCATCGAATAGAGGGGCCGGGGCGTCGGGTCTGGCCAGGGCGGGGAAGTCGCCATCCGTGAGGCGGTCCATCCAGTGGTCCGTATCCAGGAGGTTGAGGATGGCCTGGCCCTTGAGCGAGCCGTGGCAGGTGTCGCACCCATTGGGCACGAAGTAGGGCGCCGCGCCGGCCGTGTCACCCGCGGCCACCAGGTTGCCCGCGTCGAAGAAGGCATCGAGCTGGTAGGAGAGCTTGTAGCCGTTCGCCGAGGGGCCGAAGTCCACCCAGTAGATGCTGTCGACCTCCGCGCACTCCTCCCTGGTGCCGGTGCAGTGGGTGACGAGGGAGACCTGGGTGTTGACGGAGCTGTTCTTCATGTTGCCAGGTGGGGTGCCTCCTCCGAAGGGGCCATGGACGGGCGGGCTGGTGAAGTGGTTGAAGAGAATCCACGCGCTCTCCACGTGGTGCTTCGCCGCCTCGGAGTTGGGGCGGGAGTTGATGCGCACCAGCCGGCGCCAGCCGATGTTGCGTTTCTCGGGAGCCACGGCGAAGTTGACAATCTTTGGCGCGAAGAAGCGGGAGACGAGGATGTCCCCCTTCTGGCGGGGAGGCGAGGTGCGCTCGACGACGGTCCACTGATTGCCAATGCCTGTGTGCCAGGAGGTGACGCCCTGGGCGGTGTCGGGGCGGTGCAGGTAGTCACCCTTCCACGACTTGAGCATGAGCTTGCCGTTGGTGGACTCGGCCTTCCAATCGCTGCCGACGCCCGTGTTCCCGGTGGTGACGCCCTGCGGGCTGTCGGGGCGGTTCAGGTAGTCCCCCTTCGAGGACTTGAGCCGGACCTTGTCTCCCACGCACTCGGCGGCCCAGATGTTGCCGCTCCCCGTGGATGCGGAGGCGACACCCTGGGCGGTGTCGGGACGGTTCAGCGAGTCGCCCTTCCACGACTTGAGCTCGATGGACTTGCCACAGTAGGGGAAGGCCGACGCAGGGGGCGGGGTGGGGCCGCCGCGCTCGACGACGGTCCACTGATTGCCGATGCCCGAGTGCCAGGTGGTGACGCCCTGGGTGCTGTCGGGGCGGTGCAGGTAGTCACCCTTCCACGACTTGAGCATGAGCTTGCCGCTGGTGAACTCGGCCGTCCAATCGTTGCCGGGGCCCGTGTGCCAGGTGGTGATGCCCTGGTTGCTGTCGGGGCGGTGCAGGTAGTCCCCCTTCGAGGACTTGAGCCGGACCTTGTCTCCCACGCACTCGACAGCCCAGATGTTGCCGGTCCCCGTGGATGCGGAGGTGACACCCTGGGCGGTGTCGGGACGGTTCAGCGAATCGCCCTTCCACGACTTGAGCTCGATGGACTTGCCACAGTAGGGGAAGGCCGACGCAGGGTTGGAGCCGCCGCCCATCAACTTCTCAGGGGCCTCGAACTCCACGACCTCGGGAGTGAGCTCCGAGTAGCCGAGGTAGTTGAGCAGCTCCTGCATGTTGGCCTTCGATTCGATGGTCTCCGGCGTGAGGAAGTTCAGCGTCCTGGCGAGTTTCTTGTAGTAGGCCGAGGCCTCCGCCGCGCTGCCGTTGTTGAGAGCGCTGGGCTTGGCCCCGGGGGCGGAGGGCTGGGCGGAGGCTGTCGAGCCCAGCAGCAGGAGCGCGGAGCAGAGGCCCGCCCACACGCGGCCACCTCGGCGGCGAGGGCGGTTGGGGAATGCGACATGGCGGGGAGGTCTATGTAAAGGCATACATTTCTCCGGCTCAGGTGCGCTGCGGAGCCGGCGTTGTGCAGGGCTTGCGCCAGGGCGATGCGCTGCTGGGAAGAGGGGCTCTTGCCAGAGGAGCGCGGCGTGGTGCCCTGGGGAGGGGCCACGTGTCAGGAGGGAGGGCTGACACGCCAGCGCGACGGGTGACGCGTTAGCGGCCGCGATTGACACGTCAGCGCGGCGGGTGGCGCATCAGCGGCCCCGGGGGCGTGGAGGTGTGGGAAACCGCTACAGAGCCACAGCTCCACGGGCCTTCGCTGGTGTATGAGAATCCGAAGACAGGCGCCAACGGGTTCGAAGGTCGCCCGGGTCAGCCGTTCAGAGAATCGGCGCCAGGACCATCCGGCCGTACGCGATGAACGCCATGAGGAGGCCCAGCACGCCACTCATGATGATGGGCGGAACCTCGCGGTACTTGATGTGCACCCAGATGAACACGAGGCTCTCGAGCGCCAGGACCGTGGCGGCCACCACCGTGAGCGACGGCTGCCAGTGGAAGGCAGCGGGGACGATCAGCCCGACCACGCAGACGAGCTCGAGGATGCCGAGGGCCCTCCAGGCTTCCCTCGGCAACGCACCAAAGGACGGGACCCCCTCGCTGACCTTGTCGAACATGAAGACCTTCATGACGCCCGACGCTCCGTACACGAGCGCGGCGAGGACCTGCAGGACCCACAACAGGATGTTCATCGTGTGCATCTTCCCGGTTTCCGCGTCGGCGCGCAGCGCGGTTTCTCCCCGTGCGCGCTCCATGTTCTGAGCCTGAGCGGTGTCCTGCTCCGGACCGCAGGCCCGCAGCAACTCCCGCTGGAGCGCCTCATCCGCCGAGAGGCTCACCGCCCGGAAGAGGTCCCGGTTCTGTAGGTGATTTCGAAGGAGGGCCGGGCCTCGAAGAGAGGCTTCGCCATCATGCCCTTGGTGTTGACCCTCTGGGTGGCCCTCAAGACTTGCGCTCGGCGAGCCAGCGCAGCGCGCGGAGCCCGGGCATGAAGCAATACTCGCCACCACGCGTCACGACGAACTGGGGGAGGCCACGAAGGCGCTTGGGAATCGGACGCCTGGGAATGGAGAACGCGCCCGCTCCCGCGTTGGGCCCGGTGACCGGGCACCGGGTGTCGCCCAGGCCCAGTGACGTCCCCGCGTTCACCCATTCCGACTGCACGAACTCGAACTGCCGTCCCAGGTGGGCGCCGATGAACGCGAACATCAATCCCCGGTCGACGCCGTCATCCTCCAGGACGCCCTCCGGAAGCGCCGGACCATACGCGGTGCCCCGGCGAATCATCCGGTGCAGCCTCACGACTCCGGCCACCGGCGTGTCGCGTGGATTCATGCGCCGGATGTGTGAGCCGGCCGGCGTCTTGTATCCGGTGGAGTCATCCGCGTACTGGAAGGCATTGTTCCTGGCGCGGTCCGCGCCCAGGGTGGGGTCGTCCGCGGCGGGGCAGAGTGCCAGCGGAGCCCCGCTTCGCCAGCGGCCCATCATCTTGGCCGCGAGCCATTCCTCCTCGCCGGCGCCAGCCGCATTCTCCCGCAGGTACCGCCGGAACGCCGCGACGCGCTGGTGCAGCTTGCGGAAGACCGCATAGCTCCCATTGCGTCCCAGGACCTCCGGCTGGGGCAGGGGGCCGATACCTCCCAGCTCATCCGGATAGCCGAGCACGAACTCGCCAGGCTTGAGCGGTGGCTCGTGCGGGTTCGTGCCCGGAATGCCGCTCCCCTCTATCGCGGGGTGGCTGATGCCATCCCGGAAGCCGAAGGGCTCTGTCTCGGTGGGCAGCGCGTGGCAGTCCTGCCGCCAGACCGGCGTGACGCCCGGAAGCGTCTCGAAGGCCTTGCGCGCCCTCGCCAGCTCGCCGTCGAGCAGCTTTCGATTCGGGCCGAGCGCCACCACGACGATGTGGACGTCCGAGGAGCCCAGCGGACGCTCCCAGTGCTCCGGGCTGTTCTCACCGGTGTCGCCCAGGGCGCTCGCGCGGGCGACCATTCCCTGCTGGAGCTCCCAGGAGAAGCTCCGCAAGGACTCTGGAGGAAGGCCCAGGGCCTCGAGCCCCCAGTACGTCAGCGCCACCGACACCCAGGCCCTGCCCTCGAGCCGCTCGGGGTCGGCTGCCGACGCGACGACTTCACCGAGCCGTCCGAGGACTTCACGGCCAGCGGCCCGCTCGTCGATTCGCAAGAAGACGTAGGTCGCGGCATAGGGCGTCGGCCGGGGGCGCACCACTCCCGCCTGAATGTCCGCCAGCTCCAGCATGCCGTCTGCGCGTCCGGACATGGTGCTCGCTCACCGGGCCTGGCAGAGGTTCTTCCAGAAGCGCTCGAGGCTCTCGTCGACGCCGAACAGCGTGGAGAAGACGGTGGAGTCCACGACGAGCACATCGCCGGCGCGCTCGCCCTCGGGCGGCACCCAGACACAGGTGTTGAACTCACGGTTGCCGGCCGCGGTGAATGGGTGGGGTGGCCGTGTGAGGTCGATGGGCTGGCGGGCCAGGACCCGGGCCGCCTTCCCCTTCGGGTCCAGCACCTCGTAGTGCGGCAGGTGGAAGTGGAGATTGAAGGACGTCACCCCCGTCAGGTACCCCCGCGTGTCCAAATCCCGTTGGATGGTGAGCGGCGCGATTCGCTTGCCGGCGGTCGCGGGGCGGAGGCCGAAGCGGTTCTCGACGGGAATCCCCAGGCTCCTCAGGAGGGAGCGGCAGAAGAGGCCGAACCGCTGCTGCCGGGGCACCAGGGCGTCGCCATGGTGGGCGTACTCCATGGCCCGCTCCTCCAGGTTGGTGGACGCCCCCACGTCGTGATGTGGCCCGATGACGAGGCACGTCCCCTCCCGCTTGAGGAAGTTGCGCAGCGCCTCGACTTCGCCGGCCGAGGCCGCCTGCTCCGTCGCCATGTGGTCCAGGCCGAAGAGCAGCAGCGTGTCGGCGTCGCCGAGCACCCGCTCGTCAAGCGGCAGGGAGAAGCCAGCCTGGTCGACGCGCTGGAAGACGGGAACGGGATGCCCCGTGACTTCGCCGGCCACCTGCTGGAAGCGGGTCCAGGCCCAGAAGAAGAGCTCCAGCGAGCCCGCGATTCCCTGCTGGAACCGCATCGGGTCCGAGAAGCGGGGATTCTCATACTCCGGCCAGAGCACGCGGCGCACGTCCGTCATGGTCGAGTAGCGGTTGTCCATCACGGTGACGTCCCTGTTCGCCTCTCCGGGGTACGTCCAGGAGACGTAGACGCTGACCCGCCGCCGCCCGCGCTCATACTTCCGTGGCACGTGGTTCTGGTTGTAGGTGCGAGCGGGTTCGGTCGGCATCGTCACTCCTCCTGCCTGGAATGCATGGCGGGGCTGCTCACTGGAGCTGGTCCAGCATGTCCGAGAGCGCGTCCTTGACCCTCAAGGCCTTCTTGACCTCGTCCGCCGTGACGTAGGGGTACTCGCCGTACTCGAGGAAGCTCGGGCACTGGTGTTCCCGCACGAAGCGGATGAAGGCCTCCGAGTTGGTCTTCCAGTCCGCGGGGAAGCCCTCCAGGTTCTCGAAGACGGTATCGACACCGACCTGCTTGAACAGCGCCACCGCGTCCTCGGTGTATTTGTCGAAGTCGGTGTCGAAGATGCCCTGATACATGAAACGTGTGTCGTTATCGAAGAGGACCCATCTCAGGTAGTGGAGCTTGAGCGGTGCCAGCACGGTCGGGTCGCCCTCGAGGGCCTTCGCCAGTTTCTGGCCATAGCTTCGGATGACGTCCGCCCGGCCCGGCTTGACCTTGGCGATGATGGTGAAGCCGTGGCAGGCGGGAGTCCGGGGCCAGACGGGGCCGTATTTCCCTTTCGGCCAGGAGTCGTCCTGCTTCGGAAGCGCCATTGCCGCGGGCTTGAGTTCGCGCCCCATGTCTTGCCCCCGCAGTGTCGTCGATCTGGGTTCAAGGTGAATACGCGGCGGTGGCGCGTCAAGCAGCGCCACTGAGGGCTGGAGGGACAGCGCAGCATCGAGCGATGGATCTCCGTGGAGGAGGCGTCTCCAGGCAGCCGCGCCTCCCGTCGACGCCACCGCGAGTGAGCACCAGCCGTGCGATGGATGACGAGCGCTTGTTGCGGCTGCATGCATGAAGTTCACCGAGGTGTAGACCGCACGGAAGAACCGCTTCCGGAGGGTGGAACGGCGATGCGGGAGACTCCTATGCTCCGCGCCGTGCGCCCTGCTCCCTTTGCCGCCGTGCTGCTGAGCTCCCTCGGACACGGCGCACTCCGGCCCTCACTGCTGGCGCTGGCCCTCCTCGCCGGCTGTGGCACGAGTCGGCCCGCGCCCTCCGCGCCGGCCCGGGTGAGCCGGGCGCCCGCGCGCACCGCGCCCGCAATCTGGGGGCCGCTCGCGCCGGGCAACCATGACGTGGGCCTGCGCGTCATGGCGGTTCCCGCCGGCACGGACGCCGCGGACGCCCGCCCGCTCCAGCTCACCGTCTGGTATCCCGCGCGCGACGCGGCCTCCACCGCGCGCCTGCACTACCGCGACTACGTGGGCCTCACCGGCTCCGAGCAACATCCGGAGTCCTCCGAGGACGCTGACGTCTCCAGGGCCGCGGTGACGCGCTACCAGCAGCTCGTGACGGGGATGGGGCTGCCAGCCGCCGCCGTGTCGGCGTGGTTGAACGCGGACGTCCTCGCGGCACGCGGAGCCGCTCCGGCGCCGGGCCGCTTCCCGCTGGTGCTCGTGGCGCAGGGACGCTTCCACTCCGCCCACCATCAAGCGGTGCTGGCCGAGTACCTCGCGAGCCACGGCTACATCGTGGCCACCACGCCTTTCCCCGCGCACCTCGCGCCGCCGTTGGAGAACGAGGACGTCCTCGCCATCGCGCGGGGCCAGGCCCGGGAACTGGTGCGTGCGCTCGACGCCCTCAAGGCCGACACGCATGTGGACACCTCGCGCGTCGCGCTCGTGGGGCACAGCTTCGGAGCCCGCGCGGCCTTCCTCTTCACGCGCGAGCACCCCGAGACGTCCGCCCTGGTCAGCCTCGACGGTGGCATCGCCAACCGCCAGGGCAGGGAGTGGCTCGCCGGCCTCACCGGCTTCCGCCCGGACGACTTCCGCGTGCCGCTGCTCCACCTCTACCAACAGGGCGACGCGGCGGTGGTGCCCGACTTCGACCTCGTGCGCTCCCTGCGCGGCGCGGACCGGTGGCTCGTACGAATCACGGGGCTCAGGCACCTCGACTTCACCAGCGTCGGCGCCGCCACCGCCGTGGCTCCCGCGCTCGCGCCCGGGGGACGGGCCACGAGCACGGCGCGAGGCTGGGCCGCCAGTGCCAACGACACGCTCCGGTTCCTGGACGCGCAGCTCCGCCAGCAGACGCAGGAGCTCGACTCGCTCTCCACGCCGCCGGACGCCTCCAGCAGCACCTCGCCCGTCGTCACCGTGACGCACTGGCGCCCGGGCCAGCCCTGAGCGTGGCTCGGTTCTCGCTGGATTCAGATTTCCGGCAGCCGCAGGTAAGCCATTTCTCCAGTCACGTCCTCGTGTACCGCATGAAGAGCCGGGCCCCTCCCTCGACTCCTACCAGGCGTCCAGCTCCCAACCCCGTTCGGTCAAGAAGCGCTTCTCTCATTGACGAGTCCGCTTAATTCTGCTTAGCCTTAATTAGCTGTTTATCCGGAATTAACCGCAGTCTTGAAAGGACTTGAGTATGAACAAGTACGCATCGCTTGCTCTGGTCATCTCGCTCGCCCTCACGGGGTGCAACGCTCCGGTTGAGGGCGAGACGGATACCTCGACCCCCGAAATCTCCCAGGACACCGCCGCACCGGAAGAAGGAGCGGATGGCCGGGTGACCGCAATGGCTGGCGTCTGTTTCAATGGCTATCGAGCAGGGCTGTCTTGCAACTCCAGTGTGGAATGCGGCAAGTTCTGTGCCTCGGGCCCCAAGGTCAACCAGTACTGCAACAGCGCTGCGGATTGCGGCAAGTGGTGCTCCTCGGGTTCCAGGGTCAATCTGTCCTGCAACTTCAATACAGACTGCCCGGGCTCTACCTGCGTGAGCACCACCTGCATCCAAGCGACTTGCGGTTGATGCGGGTCTGCTCCCCGATTTTCGGGCCAGTTGAAGCGTGAGGGAGTCCTCGCGGCCAGGCGGCGGGAATCGAAGCCGTACAGGCGGCTTCGATTCCTGCTCGGAGCGCGGGGCAACTTCAGGGGATTGCTACTTCATGCGCACCGTGACGGCGCCGGTGGTGCTGTTGAGGGTGATGAAGCCCTTCTGGAATTCGCTCTCACGTCCACCGGTGACGGCGTACTCGTCCCGCACCGGGTAGCCCAGCGCTCCCGCCTCCCAGCCCATGGACTCCCACTTGTCCCGGATGGGGCCGTGCACCTCCTGCGCTCCCGTCGCCGGCGTCCAGTAGATGCTGCCATTCTGGAAGTGGTTGAAACGGCCCACCCCATCCGGAGTCTTCGTCTCGTCCGTCAGCGGGTAGCCCAGCAGCCCCGCCTCACGGCTCAGCGCCACCCACTTCGCGTTGATGTCACCCACCACCGCATGTGCTCCCGTCGCCGGAGTGAAGTAGATGCTTCCCTTCTGGAAGTGGTTGAAGCGTCCCACCCCGTCCGGCGCCCCCTGCTCGTCCGTCACCGGGTAGCCCAGGTAGCTCTTCTCCCACCCCAGCTCCGCCCACTTCGCATGCACGAGTCCGCGCACCTCGTGCGCTCCCGTCGCCTGCGTCCAGTAGATGCTCCCATTCTCGAAGTGGTTGTAGCGGCCCGTCTGGTCCGGCGTCGCCAGCTCCCCCGTCTTCGGGTAACCCAGCTCACTGCGCTCCCAGCCCAACTGCTCCCACTTCGCCCGGATGTTCCCGTGGACTTCCCAGGCCCCCAGCTCCGGCGTCCAGTAGATGCTGCCGCGCTCGAAGTGGTTGTAGCGGCCCCGCCCGTCCGGCGTTGTCAGCTCATCGGTGAGGGGGTAGCCCAGCGCGCTGAGTTCCCAGCCCAGCTGCTCCCACTTGAGCTTGATCTGCCCCACGACCACGTGCGCGCCGAGCGTCGGAGTCCAGTAGATGCTGCCGCGCTCGAAGTGGTTGAAGCGGCCCACCCCGTCCGGCGTGGGCAGCTCACCGGCCAGGCACCTGCCCAGCAGCGCCGGGCCGTTCACCGCGTCGTACTTCGCCTTGATGTCCCCCTTGAGCACGCAGCTGGAGCAGTTGTTGCTGGTGATGCTCCTGGAGCCGTAGCTGCCGGGATAGGGCGCGAGCGACACGCCGTTGAGGACGATGTCCTGGCCCACGCCGTTGAGCAGTTGCTCGTAGTGGACGTGCGGTCCGCTGCTCGCGCCGGTGCTCCCCGTCACGCCGATCTGCTGGCCCTGCGCCACCTGGGTGCCGCTCGGCACCGAGTAGGCGGACAGGTGAAAGTAGTACGTCACCCATCCGCCGCCGTGGTCGACCTTGATGTAGTTGCCCGCGCCGCCGGACTCGAAGTGGCGCGTGGCGTAGCCCGCCGCGGAGGCGAGCTGGGGCTGGCCGTTGGTGCCCCCTCCATTGTTCACGAAGTCGAGCGCGCGCCGCACCTCGGCGCTGTGGTGGCTGTACGTCCAGGACTGCCCGCAGGGGAAGGGGGCCTGGAAGTTGGGTCGCGCCAAGGGCGTGAGGAGGGACGCCTCCTGCGTGGGCGCCTCCTGCGTGTCTGCAATCGAGTCCTCAGAACCGCAGCCGGTGCCGCTCAGCAGCAGCGCCAGTGACAGACCTGACAGCCACGTACGGGGATTCAGCCAGCCTTCGACTTTCATGGGGATGTCCATCCTGCGCCTGGGGGCGCCGTCCTGGGGAGCGTCGTCGTTCAGCCCTTCCATGAGAGCCCGACCTCTCCGCCATCCCACGAAAAATGAAAAATCAGATTGAAGGGCCGCCTGGAAGCAAGAACCCTTCTGACCTGCTCCAGTGTGGGGCCCTGTTCTGCCGCGAGCGCCTCACGGAGGCCGGCACGCTCAGCGCGCGGCGGAGTAGGACTTGTCCTGCTCCAGCGTGAGGCCCCGGCCCTGCTGGGTGGTGAAGCGGACGGGGAATGTCTGCCATTGCGTGCCGTCCACCGCCGTGCGCACCTCGAAGTGCAGGTGCGGGCCGCGCGAGTAGCCGGTGTTGCCGGAGATGCCCAGCGGCTGCCCGGCGGTGACGGACTGGCCCTCCCGCACGAAGACTCCGCCCGGCTTGAGGTGCCCGTAGTAGCCGAACGTCCCGTCGGCGTGGCGCACCAACACCCGGTTCGCCTTGTCCCGCTCGCGGTAGCTCTTGTCGGTGCCGGCCGTCTTGAAGGTGTGGATGGCATCCGCCACGACGCCGTCGCGGGCGGCGCGCACCAGCGAGCCCTCCAGCAGGTCGAAGTCCAGCGCGTAGCGCATGGGGCCGGTGTGGCTGGTGACGCCGTCGTAGCCCTGAATCACGCGGACGGCGTGGTTGGGCTCGAAGGGCAGCAGGTAGAGGACGGAGTCGTCGTGCCGCGCCCGGGCGGTGCCCCAGTTCCAGTTGTAGTGGACGTTCTTGTACCGCCAGGCCAGCCCCCGCTTCGCGCGCCGCAGCCGCACCAGCGTCTTCGTCTGCGAGCCCTCGAACACGGCGGTGACAGGCAGCGGCGTCGAGAGCTCCACGTTCTCCACCTCCGCGTCGAGCGTCACCGTGAGCTCGGAGGTCGCCGTGGTGCGCAGGGTGAGCGTCGCGCTCTCGGTGTCCGGCTGCTCGGTGATGAGACAGACCCGTCCGTTCTCCGAGCACGACTCGTGGCGGTAGGGAAGGGACGGCGAGGGCTGCGCCCGCGCGGAGCCCCACGCCCAGAGCAGCAGCAGTCCCACGGCACAGCGAGTCGCTGACAAGGAATGACCCTCCTGCCGGCGCGTGCGGTGTGCGCCGTCCGGAAGACTCTAAGCCATCCGAAGCAAGTCCTTGCAGGGGTGGCATCACCGGGCGGCACCAAGGGCCGCAAGTACACGGTGATGGCTTCTACAGCGAGAGGTATTCGGCTGAGCATGTTGCAGCGCCACGCGCTGCAGCGGCGGGTCCACGAGGTGGCAGGAGGAGGAGGTCTGCCCCCGGGATTTTCGGGCCGGTTGAAGCGAGAGAGAGTCCTCGCGACCAGGCGGCGGGTTCGCTTCCCGCCGCCCCTCGCGCACGCCCGTTACAGGAAGCGCTTGAAGAGGCCGAGCTTCCCGGCGTACGGCGGGTAGCGCAGCTTCATGTCGAGCGCGAAGGGCCGCTTCACCACGCTCTTCTTGTGGCTGAAGGCGTCGAAGCTCGACTGGCCGTGGTAGCCGCCGAGCCCCGACTCACCCACGCCGCCAAAGGGAAGCCCCTCGGCGGCGAAGTGCACGCACACGTCGTTGGTGACGGCTCCGCCGCTCGAAGTCTGCGCGAGGACGCGCTCGTTCACCGCGGCGTCGCGCGCGAAGCTGTAGAGGGCGAGCGGCTTCGGGCGCGAGCGCACGAAGCGGATGGCGTCCTCGACGCTCGGACAATCGATGAGGGGCAGCAGGGGGCCGAAGATCTCCTCCTGCATCAGCGGGCTCGACAGGGGCGCATCAGTGATGACGGTGGGCGCGAAGTAGCGGCTGGCCGCGTCGCGCTCGCCGCCGAAGGCGACCCTGCCGTGAGACGCGAGCGCGGAGATGCGCTCGAAGTGGCGGGTGCTGACGATGCGGCCGTAGTCGCTGCTCGTGCGCGCATCCGCGCCGTAGAAGTCCGTGACGGCCTTCTGGACCAGCTCGGCGAAGCGGCCCTTGAGCTCGGGCGGAATGAGCACGTAGTCCGGAGCGATGCACGTCTGTCCGGCGTTGACGTACTTGCCCCAGGCGATGCGCCGCGCGGTGACTTCGAGGTCCGCGCTCTTGTCGACGATGCAGGGACTCTTTCCACCCAGCTCCAGCACGGTGGGCGTGAGGTGCTTGGCCGCGGCCTCGGCCACGATGCGGCCCACGCTGGTTCCACCGGTGAAGAAGATGAGGTCCCAGCGCTCCGCGAGCAGCGCCTGGCTCTCGGCCACCCCTCCTTCCACGACGGAGACGACCTCTGACGGGAAGGCCTCACCCAGCATCCGCGCGAGCACGCTCGAAGTCGCGGGCGACAGCTCGCTGGGCTTCACCACGGCGGTGCAGCCCGCGGCGAGCGCCCCGATGAGCGGCGCAATCGCCAGCTGGTAGGGGTAGTTCCACGGCGAGATGATGAGCGTCACGCCGAGCGGCTCCACGTACTGGTACGCCCGCGCCGGCTGGATGACGAGCGGAGCCGAGCCCTTCCGCGGCTTCATCCACGCCTTCACACTCTTGAGGGCGCCCTTCAGCTCGCCGTAGATGCTGCCCACCTCCGTCAGGTAGGCCTCCTCCGCGCTCTTGGAGAGGTCCGCCTTGAGGGCGGCGAGGATTTCCGCCTCGTACTTGCGCGCCGCCCGCTCCAGCGCCTGCAACTGCTCCCGCCGCCACTCCAGCGGGAGCGTGACGCGCGTCTCGAAGTACGCGCGCTGTTTCTCGACGAGGGACTGCGCGTCGAGCGAAGGCGACGGCTCGGCGGCGAGGTGACTGGGACTCCGAGCCATCGGACTGCTCCTTGTTGTTGTGAGAGGGGTTACTTCAAGAACTCGCCTTTTTCGGCCTTCTCGACGAGCGACGCGGGCGGCAGGAAGTGCTTCCCGTAGCGCTCCGCGAGCTGGCGCGCTCGGGTGACGAAGCCGCGAGGCCCTGTGCCGGTCGGCCCTTCATACCCGTTGATGTACTGCACCACGCCACCCGTCCACGCCGGGAAGCCGATGCCGAGGATGGAGCCCACGTTCGCATCCGCCACCGAGCGGAGGACGCCTTCGTCGAAGCACCTCACCGTGTCGATGGCCTCGGCGAACAGCATCCGCTCCTTCATGTCCTCGAAGGGAATGGTGTAGCCCGGCTTCGTGAAGTGCTGGGCGAGCCCCGGCCACAGGTTCGTGCGCTTGCCATCCACGTAGTCGTAGAAGCCGCCTCCGGTGGAGCGGCCCTTGCGCTGGTGCTGGTCAATCAGCGCGTCCACGACGGCGTAGCTGCCGTGCTCCGCCCACTTCTGGCCCGAGGCCTCGACGGCGGCCTTCGTCTCCAGGCGAATCTTGCGCGGCAGCGTCAGCGTGAGTTCGTCCATCAACTGGAGCGGCGCCGCGGGGTAGCCCGCCTGCTGACCCGCCTGCTCGATGGACGAGGGGGAGATGCCCTCGCCCACCATGGCGATGGCCTCGTTGAGGAAGGTGCCGATGACGCGGCTGGTGAAGAAGCCCCGGCTGTCGTTGACGACGATGGGCGTCTTCCCAATCTGCACCGCGATGTCGATGGCCTTCGCCAGCGTGGCATCGCTCGTCTTCTTGCCGGCGATGAGCTCCAGCAGCGGCATCTTGTCGACCGGAGAGAAGAAGTGCATGCCGACGAAGTCCGCCGGCCGCTTCACGCCTTCCGCCAGAAGAGTGATGGGCAGCGTGGAGGTATTCGAAGCGAGCACCGCGTCCGGAGCGACGACGTCCTGAATCTCCGCGAACACCTTGTGCTTCAGCTCCACGCCCTCGAACACGGCCTCGATGACCAGGTCGCAGCCCGCGAGCGCCTTCGCATCCGCGGTGGGGAGGATGCGCGCGAGGAGCGCGTCACCCTTCTCCTTCGTGACCTTGCCCTTCTCGATGCCCTTCTGCACCAGCTTGACCGAGTACTGCTTGCCCTTCTCGGCGGACTCGAGGCTCACGTCCTTGAGCACCACGTCGATGCCGGCCTTGGCGCAGACGTAGGCGATGCCCGCGCCCATCATGCCGGCACCCAGCACGCCGACCTTCTTCGCCGTGTGCTGCGGGAAGCCCTTGGGACGGCCGCCGCCCGAGTTGATGTGCTGCATGTCGAAGAAGAACGCCTGAATCATGTTCTTCGCGACCTGGCCGGTGGCGAGCTCCGTGAAGTAGCGCGACTCGATGGCGAAGGCGGTGTCGACGTCCACCTGCGTGCTCTCGACGGCCACGGCCATGATGGCGCGCGGCGCCGGCATGTTCGCGCCCTTGAGCTGCTTGCGCAGGTTGGCGGGAAAGGCGGGCAGGTTCGCCGCGAGGCCCGGATTGGACGGGGTGCCGCCCGGAATCTTGTAGCCCTTCACGTCCCACGGCTGCTGCGCGCTCGGGTTCGCCTTCACCCACGCCTTCGCCGCGGGCAGTAGCGCGTCCACCGAGTCCACCACCTCGTGCACGAGGCCGACTTCCTTGGCCTCCTGCGGACGGAGGCGCTGGCCCTGGAGCAGGACCTTCATCAGCGCGTCCACGATGCCGAGCATCCGCACCGTGCGCACCACGCCGCCGCCACCGGGCAGCAGGCCGAGCGTCACCTCCGGCAAACCAATCTGCGCGCCCTTCACGTCCGCGACGATGCGCCGGTGACACGCGAGCGCGATTTCGAGCCCACCTCCGAGCGCCGCGCCGTTGATGGCCGCGACGACGGGCTTGCCCAGCGTCTCCAGCGTGCGCAGCTGCGCCTTGATTTCCTGCCCCAGCTCGAAGACCTGCTGCGCGTTCTCCTTCTTCACGCTGCGCAAGTCATTCAGGTCACCACCGGCGAAGAAGGTCTTCTTCGCGGAGGTGATGACCACGCCGGTGATGCTGTTCTTCTCCTGGACCAGACGGTCCACCACCGCACGCATGGACTTCACGTAGGCGGCGTTCATGGTGTTCGCGGACTGGCTCGGGTCATCCAACGTCAAGATGACGATGCCGTCGGCGTCTCGTTCCCAGCGGATGGTGTTCTGCTCGCTCATGGGTTCGCTCGAAAGGGTGTCGATAGAAGAGGAAGGAATCAGACGCGCTCGACGAGGGTGGCCACGCCCATGCCGCCGCCGACGCAGAGGGTGACGACCGCGCGACGCGCCTTGCGGCGCTCCAGCTCGTCCACCACCGTGCCCAGAATCATCGCGCCCGTGGCGCCCAGCGGATGGCCCATGGCGATGGCACCACCGTTGACGTTGAGCTTCTCGTCGGGGATGCCGAGGTCCTTCTGGTACTTGAGGACCACGGAGGCGAAGGCCTCGTTGAGCTCGAAGAGGTCGATGTCCTTCGGCGTGAGGCCGGCGATGTCGAGCAGCTTCTTCGTGGCCGGCAGCGGGCCGGTGAGCATGATGGTCGGCTCCGCGCCGGACGTGGCGACGGCGGCGATGCGCGCCCGCGGCGTCAGGCCGAGCGACTTGCCCACCTGCTCCGAGCCCACCAGCACCAGCGCCGCGCCGTCGACGATGCCGGACGAGTTGCCCGGCGTGTGCACGTGGTTGATGCGCTCCACGGAGTGGTACTTCTGCAGCGCCACCGCGTTGAAGCCGCCCATCTCGCCCATGCCCTCGAAGGACGGGTTGAGCTTGCCGAGCGAGGCCACCGTGGTGTCCGCGCGCATGTGCTCGTCGCGGTCCAGGATGGTGAGGCCGTTCTGGTCCACCACCGGGACGACGGACTTCTTGAAGTACCCGCCGGCCCAGGCCTTCGCGGCCAGCTCCTGCGAGCGCGCGGCGTAGCGGTCCACGTCCTCGCGGGTGAAGCCCTCCATCGTCGCGATGAGGTCCGCGGAGATGCCCTGCGGCACGAAGTAGGTGTCGTAGTTGGTGGCGGGGTCCATGGCCCACGCGCCGCCGTCCGAGCCCATGGGCACGCGCGACATGCTCTCCACGCCGCCCGCGATGACCAGGTGCTCCCAGCCCGAGCGCACCTGCTGCGCGGCCATGTTCACCGCCGTCAGGCCGGAGGCACAGAAGCGGTTGAGCTGCACGCCACCCACCGTCTCGGGAAGGCCGGCCGCGAGCACCAGCGTCCGCGCGATGTCCGCGCCCTGGTCTCCCACGGGGGAGACGATGCCGAGCACCAGGTCGTCGATGCGCTTCGGGTCCAGGCCGGGGTTGCGCTTCTTGAGCGCATCCACCAGCCCGACGAGCAGCGAGATGGGCTTGGTCCCATGCAGCGCGCCCTTCTTGCCCTTGCCGCGAGGGGTGCGAACGGCGTCGAAGATGAAAGCTTCTTGGCTCACCAGGAGCCTCCTTGGAGGAGTGGGTGGAAGGGGTCTACAGGGAACGGGCGACGAGCTCTTTCATGACCTCGTTGGCGCCGGCAAGGATTCGCAACACTCGCGTATCCGCGAAGAGGTGGGCAATGGGGTACTCCTTCATGTACCCGTAGCCGCCAAACAGCTGCAGGCACCGGTCCGCGACGATGCAGGCCTGGTCGGTCACCCAATACTTGGCCATGGCCGCCGTTGCCACATCGAGCTTGCCCGCCAGGTGGGCTTCGATGCAGTCGTCGATGAAGGTGCGACAGACACGCCTGAGGGTCGCACACTCGGCCAGCTCGAAGCGCGTGTTCTGCAGAGCGAAAAGCGGCTTGCCGAAGACGTGCCGCTGCTTCGTGTAGTCGATGGTGACCTCCACGGCGCGCTCCAGGCTCGCCATGGCGATGAGCGCCGTGCTCAACCGCTCCTGGGGGAGCTGCTGCATGAGCTGGACGAAGCCCCTGCCCTCCTCCCCGCCGAGCACATTCACCGCAGGGACCTTGAGGTCATCGAAGAAGAGCTCGGTCGTGTCCTGGCCCTTCCCGCCGAGCTTTTCGAGGATGCGGCCCCGCTGGAAGCCGGGCGTCGTGTCGGAGACCTCGGCACACAGCAGGGAGATGCCAGCGTGGCCCTTCGCGTCCCCCGTCCGCGCCGCGATGATGAGGAAGTCACACACGTGGCCGTTGGAGATGAACGTCTTCGCCCCGCTCACCCGGTAGAAGTCGCCTTCACGCACCGCACGGGTGGAGATGGCCTGGAGGTCCGAGCCCGTCCCCGGCTCCGTCATCGCGATGGCGCCCACCCACTCGCCGCTCGCGAGCTTCGGTAGCCACTTCTGCTTCTGTGCCTCGGACGCGTAGGCGAGGAGGTAGTGCGCGACGATGGTGCAGTGCACGGCGAAGCCCATGGACGGGTCTCCGGCGCGAATCTGCTCTTCGATGAGGACCGCCTCGTGCGCGAAGGTGCCACCGCCACCGCCGTAGGCCTCTGGGATGGACATGCAGAGCAGCCCCAGCTCGCCCGCCCGCCGGTAGAGCGCCTTGTCCGGATACCCCTGGGCCACGTGCTTCGGCACGTTGGGGAGGACTTCCTTCGTGAAGTAGCTGGCCGCGAGCCCGCGCACCTGCTCGAGCTCATCCGAGCTCCACCGAGAACGTGCCGTCATGTCCACCTGTCTCCGTTCTAAAGCCCGAACGTCTTGCCGATGATGTCGCGCTGGATTTCGCTCGTGCCGCCGTAGACGGTGGAGATGACCGTGGCGCGCAGATGCGACTCCATGTCGTATTCGGTCGCGTAGCCGTAGCCGCCCATCATCTGCATGCCCTCGAGCGCCACGCGCTTGGCCGTCTCGGTCGTCTTCAGCTTCGCCATGGAGGCCTCGCGAGGGAGCATCCGCTCGGGCGCCTCGTCCGCCATCGCGGCCACTCGGTAGAGGAGCAGCTCGCAGCAGTCGAGCTCGGTGGCGAGATCCGCGATGCGGTGCTTGAGCGCCTGGAAGGAGCCCACCGGCTTGCCGAACTGCTTGCGCTCCTTCACGTACGTGACGGCGTCGTCGAACGCGCGCCGGCCGCGGCCGAGCATGGTCGCCGCGAGGATGAGCCGCTCGCTGTTGAGCCCCGCCATCAATTGCGGCCAGGCCTGGTCTACGACGCCGACGACGGCGCTCTCCGGCAGGAAGCAGTCGGTGAAGAAGACGTCGTTGACGTCCCTGCCCGCCATGGTGGGGATGCCGCGAATCTCCACTCCGGGCGTGCCGGTGGGGACGCAGAACATCGTGAGTCCCTCATGACGCGAGCCCGTGGTGCTGGTGCGGGCCACGAGCAACATGTGGTCCGCGAGGTGCGCGTTGGAGCACCAGGTCTTCTGCCCGTTGATGACGAAGCCGCCCTGTGTCCGCGTCGCGCGGCAGGTGATGGCGGCGGCGTCCGAGCCGGCTCCGGGCTCGGAGATGGAGATGGCCTCCACGCGGCCCTGGATGATGCCGCCGAGGACCTTCTCGCGCTGGGCCTCGGTGCCGAACTTCGCGTACGGCCCGGCGGCGACCGCCGTGGTGACATAGCCCCCCACCGGGGCGAGCCCGTACGCGGTGCGCTCGGCGAAGAGGCACATGTCGGCCATGCCGCCGCCCGAGCCGCCGTACTTCAGCGGGAGGCCCACCCCGAGCCAGCCGAGCTCCGCCATCTGCGCGTAGAGGGTGGGGTTGTGGGCCTCGGTGCCGTTCCGGGTCAGCGCGTCGCGCTGCGCGCGCGTCCCCGTCTTGTCGCGGCAGAACGCGTCGATGGCGGCGGCGAACGAGGCTTGCTCCGGGGTTCTCGCATGCATGGGAGTGGGAGGCCCTTTCAGGCGTTTGCGTAGAGCGAGGCGATGCGCTCGGCGTACTTCTCGAGGATGACGCGGCGCTTGAGCTTGAGGGTGAGCGTGATTTCGCCCGTCACCGGAGACCACGCCTCGGGGACCACCTCGTAGCGCTTGAGCTGCTCCGCCCGCGAGAGCCGGGCATTGGTCTTCGCCACGAGGGAGTCGAGCTCGGCGCGAATCGTCGGGTCGCGCATGAGGTCGACGAGCGACTGCGCCACGACGCCGCGGGCCTTGGCCCAGACCGGCGCGGCTTCCGGGTCCAGGGAGATGAGTGCCGTCAAGAAGGGACGATTGTCACCAATCGCCATCGCCTGACCGACGAGCGGGTGCGCGCGCAGCATTCCCTCAATCTTCGAGGGCGCGATGTTCTTCCCGCTCGAGGTGATGATCAGCTCCTTCTTCCGGTCGGTGATGGAGAGGAAGCCGTCGGAGTCGACCGTGCCGATGTCGCCGGTGGCGAGCCAGCCGTCCCTGTCCGTCGCGCTGACAATCCGGCCGTCCTCGGAGAGGTAGCCGAGGAACACCACGGGGCCGCGGACGAAGATTTCACCGTCCGGGGCCAGCCGGAGCTGCACCCCTGGGATGGTCCGCCCCACCGCGCCGACGCGGAAGTCCGTAGGCGTGTTGACGGTGGCGCAGCCCGTCGTCTCGCTCATGCCCCAGACCTCCAGCACCTTGATGCCGAAGCCGCCGAGGTACTCGAGGATGTCCACGGGGATGGGCGCCGAGCCGCTGCTCGCCCACTGCAGCGCGTCCAGTCCGAGCGTCTGGCGCAGGGGCTTCAAAACTCGCGCCTCCGCCTCCTCCGCCTTCCGCTGCAGCTCCGGGGACACGGCCCCTCCGGAGCCTTCGAGCCGGAAGGCCTCCAGCGCCACCGCGTGGGCGGCGAGGATGGCCTCGCGCTTCGGGGCTTCGAGCGCGTCCAGCTTCGCCCGCAGGCCCGCGGCGAGCTTCTCCCAGAGGCGTGGCACGCCGAAGAACGCGGGGGGACGCGCCCGCGCCATCATCGGCATCACGCCCGCCGGGTCCGTGCAGATGTGCACGTGCAGCGCCTTGTAGAGCGCGCGGTAGAGGCCGAGCTCGCGCTCGCCGATGTGCGCCAGCGGGAGGTAGGCGATGGAGGGAACCCGCATCGGGACGGGAGCGGAGAGGTCCACCGCGACGGCCTCGTAGAAGGCGTTGCGGTGGCTCAGCACCACGCCCTTCGGGTCGCCGGTGGTGCCCGAGGTGTAGATCATCGAGATGGGGTCTTCGGGCCGGATGGCCTTCCAGCCGTCCTCGAAGACGGTGGGGTCCGCCTCGTGCAGCCCGCGTCCCTCGGCTTCGACTTCCGCGTAGGAAACGAAGCGCGCATCCCCGGCGGGAATCGCCGAGGCGTCGACGACGATGACCCGCTTGAGCGCCCGGAGCGTGTCGAGCACCGGCAACCACCGTGAGACTTCGTCCGCGCCCTCCAGCACCACCACCGTGGCCGCGCTGTGCCGCGCGACGTAGCCTATCTGCTCGGTGCTCAGCGTCTGGTACGCGGTGCAGGGGATGGCGGCGAGGTGGGCCGCCGCATAGTCGATGACCCAGTGCTCCGGCCGGCTGGACATCATGATCATCATCCGCTCGCCGCGCCTCAGCCCGAGCGCGCCGAGCCCGCGACAGAGCGCGGCTGTCTGCTCGCGCAGCCAGGCCCAGGTGAGCGTCCTGTCTCCGGCGGTGAGGGCGGGCTCGCCCGCGTACTCCTCGGCATTGCGCTTGAGCAGGAGCGGCAGCGTGAGCTTGTCCGCCTGTGATTGGCACTGCGCTTCCAGGGCTGCGAGGGACGGACCCATGGGTACCTCCTCCGAGTCATTGGCCTTGCGTGCTGTGTGGGGTGTTCCTCTTCAGGGGTCGACGTAGAGGTCGAGCAGGACGTCGGGCCCGCCCCCGTAGCGCGTGAAGTCGGTGACGCCCTCGGCGCGCAGGACGTCCTCGTCGATGAAGGTGTTTCCGGTGCACTCGCGCGGCCGGCGCTGGAGGATGGCCACGGCCGCGTCCGCCATGATGTCCGGCGCGCGGGCCCGCTCCATCGACGTGTCGCCCCCGAGCAGGTTCTTCACCGCGGCGGTGGCGATGAGCGTCCGGGGCCAGAGCGCATTCGCGGCGATGCCTGCCTCGGCGAACTCCGCGGCCCAGCCGAGCGTGAGCAGCGTCATCCCGTACTTGGCCAGCGTGTACGCCGGGTGCTTCCCCATCCAGTGCGGCGCCAGGTTCACCGGCGGCGACAGCGAGAGGATGTGCGCCTGGGAGGAGCGCCGCAGGTGCGGCAGCGACGCACGCGTCAGGAGGAACGTCCCCCGCAGCTGAATCTGCTGCATCAGGTCGAAGCGCTTGACGGACAGCTCCTCCGTCTTCAGCGGAGCGAGGGCGCTCGCGTTGTTGACGCAGAAGTCGATGCCGCCGAAGCGCGCCACCGTCTCGTCCACGGCCCGCTGCACGTCCGCTTCGTCGCGCACGTCGCCGACCACCGCGAGCGCCCGGCCGCCCGCGGCTTCGATTTCCGCGGCCGCCGTGTGCACCGTCCCGGGCAGCCTCGGGTCCGGGGTGTCCGTCTTCGCCAGGAGCGCGACATTGGCGCCCAGCCGTCCCGCCGCGACGCCAATCGCCAGCCCGATGCCGCGGCTTCCTCCGGACATCAACAGCGTGCGTCCCGCGAGCGGCTCGAGAGTCATTTCTCGTCCCTTCCCCGCTTGGGCCCCGTCTTCGGCGCCTTCGCGTCGCCACGCTCGGGACCGGCCTGTTGAGCGAGCTGGGGGAACACGTCGCGCACGATGGTGATGAGCGCTTCGCTCAGGAGCAGGTGCGCGTCCTCGCGGGAGAGCGTCCCACCGCGAATCCACTCGCGGATGGTGGCCTTCACCAGGCCGGCGTAGGAGCGCATCATCGCCCGGTGCCGTACGTCGCTTCCGACCTCCACCTTGAGGCCCAGGAACTCGAGCGTCTTCGAGGAGGCCACGTCGTCCGCCTCGGAGATGATGCGGTCCACCTCCGGGTCCGAGCCGATGCCCCCCGAACCGGTGACGGCCACGTACGTCTTTCCGTGGGTCGCCACCGTGTTGAGGTACCACTCGACGCTGCGCTCCACCCGCTGCCTCAAGCTCCCGGTCATGGGCACGTTCTCTTCCAGGCCGGGCATGAGCAGCATCCTCTTCACGACCTTCAAGTAGAGGTCCCGCTTCTGCCCGAAGTAGTGGTTGATGAGCCCCCGCGCGACGCCTGCCTCCAGGGCGATGTCCGTGGTGGAGACGTCCGCGTACGGGCGCTCGCCGAACAACCGCGCGGCGCACTCGAGAATCTGTTCCCGGCGCGTGTCCGGCTCGAGCCGCTTCCAGCGTGGAGCCTCGGCGGAGCTCATGACTGCTGCTCCAGCCAGGGGAGGAATGCCGGCAGGTCCTCGCCGAGCGTCCGGGGGAACTTCGCGGGCCGCTTCTGCAGGAAGGACATCACGCCCTCCACGGCGTCCTCGCTCTGCCCCAGGCTCGCGATGAGCCGACTGTCGAGCGCGAAGGCGGGCTCGGGCGAAGGCAGCGCGCTCATCCGGTAGAGCTCCTGCCGGATGACGGCGACGGACACCGGCGCGGTGGTCTCCACCAGCTCTTGGGCGAGCGCATGGGCGGCGGCGAGCAGGGCCTCGGGCTCGTGGAGGGAGCGCACCAGGCCCGCGCCGAGCGCCTCCTCCGCGGGGATGAGCCGGCCGCTCACCATCCAGTCGAGCGCGCGCCCCATTCCGACGATGCGCGGCAGGAACCAGCTGGAGCCCGCCTCCGGATAGATGCCACGCCGGCTGAAGACGAAGCCGAAGCGGCTGTCCTTCGCGGCGAGGCGGAAGTCCGCGGGGAGAATCATCGTCGAGCCCACACCCACCGCGGCGCCATGGACGGCGGCGATGACGGGCTTTCGCAGCGCGAACATCCGGCGCGTCACGCGGGTCGCCGGCTCAATCCAGCCGCGCGCCAGGACCTCTTCATTCATCACCTCGAGCGATTGGCCGCTCAGGTCCGCTCCCACGCAGAAGTCCCTGCCCGCGCCGGTGAGGATGACCACGCGCACGTCTTCGTTCGTATCCGCGGCGTCGAGCGCGTGGGCGAGCTCGTCCGCCATGGTCACCGTGAAGCCATTGCGCGCTTCGGGGCGGTGCAGCTCCAGCGTGGCAATCCGGCCCGAGAGCGAAGACCGGATGTGTTGGTAGCTCATGGATGGGACCTCCGTGCTCCCGTGAGAATGATGATGGGAGCTTGTTGGCACAGTGTCAACAACAAGGGCTGCTCGGAAGCCTGTCTGGCTTTCGACGTGTTGCGTCACCGCGCGTTCGTGAACTTCCTGGATGCGCTACGTAGGGTCTCATGACTCGGACCCTCGGTGCCCACGGGCCGTCTGTCTCCTCGCTGGGCCTCGGTCTCGCCGCGCTCGGCCGGCCGGGCTACATCACCCTCGGCCATGGCGCCGACTTCGGTGAGGACCGCTCCGTTCCCGCCATGGAGCGCCAGGCCCATGCGGTGCTGGATGCCGCGTATGACGCCGGTGTCCGCTACTTCGACGCCGCGCGCTCGTACGGCCGCGCGGAGGCGTTCCTCGCGTCGTGGCTCTCTGCTCGGGGGCTGCGTCCCGGGGACGTCACCGTGGGCTCCAAGTGGGGCTACACGTACACCGCCGACTGGCAGGTCCGCGCCGAGCACCACGAGGTGAAGGACCACACCCTTCCCACCCTCCAGCGGCAGCTCGGGGAGAGCCGCGCGCTGCTGGGGCCGCACCTGGCGCTGTATCAAATTCACTCCGCCACTTTTGAGAGCGGCGTGCTGCGAGACACCGCCGTCCTCTCCGCGCTGGCCCGGCTGCGGGAGCAGGGGCTCGCCGTGGGACTGTCGCTCAGCGGTGCCTCGCAGGCGGACGTGCTGCGGAGCGCGCTGGAGGTCCGTGTGGATGGGGCGCCGGTGTTCTCTTGCGTGCAGGCCACGTGGAACCTGCTGGAGCGCTCCGCCGGGCCCGCGCTCGCGGAGGCCCATGCCGCCGGCTGGGGCGTCATCGTCAAGGAGGCCGTGGCCAATGGCCGGCTCACCTCGCGCGACTCCAGCCCGGAGTTGCTTCCGCTGCGCGCGCTGGCTTCCGAGCGCGGCGTGACACCGGATGCGCTCGCGCTCGCCGCGGTGCTCGCGCAGCCGTGGGTCTCCGTGGTGCTCAGCGGTGCTTCCACCGTGGAGCAGCTCCGGGACAACCTGGCCGCGCGCTCCGTGCCTTGGAGCGCGGAGCTGGACTCACGACTGCTCGGTCTGGTGGAGGCGCCTCGCGACTACTGGGCGAAGCGCTCCTCCCTGCCGTGGAACTGAGCTTTCCTTCAGCTCACGGCGTCTCGTTGACGCTCGCGAAGTCCACGTCGAAGTCCGCGCCGGTGGTGTTCGTCGAGTAGAGGATGAGCTCGTTCGCCGGAGACACACCGTTGGGCGCGGACAGCCACTCCCACTGGTTCAGCAGGGTGCTCTCCGTGTCGATGTGCGTGTTGCCACCGTTGCCCGTGCCCAGGCCCACCTTGCCGCTGCGCACGTAGACCCACGCGCCCGACACCGCGTGGTCCGGCCCGTCCAAGTCACACGGGTTGTCGGACGGGAAGACCTGCACCAGGCCGTTGCGCTCGCCCGAGGTCATGACGCGCATCATCCGCGTCCCCGGCACTCGCGTGGACGGCTTCACCTCCGTGTAGAAGTGCGCCGGCGCCGTGTTCGCGAACAGCGTCCAGTTCGCCGCCGCGGAGGTGCCCGCGCCGCCCGGCACATTCACGCTGCTCGTCGCGAACACGCTGTTGCCGCTCAGCAGGTCGAAGTCAGCGTTCTTCAGGAGGTTGGGCGCCTCCACCACGCTCGCGGCGTCGACGAAGAACTCCGCGCCGCCCACGTCCGCCGAGTAGATGATGAACTCGTTGGCCGGAGAGACGCCGTTGGACGCGGCCAGCCACTCCCACTGGCCCGTCGTCTGGCTGAGGGTGTCCAGGCCCGTGTTGCCACCGTTGCCCGCGCCCATGCCCACCTTGCCGCGCAGCACGAAGACCCACGCGCCCGAGATGACCTTCCTCGGCCCCGTGCCGAAGGGCTTGAACACCTGCACCAGGCCGTTGCCCCAGCCCAGCGTGTTCACCTGAATCATGTTCGACGTGCCCGCGTTGGGCCGCGCCGTCGGCAGCACGCGCGAGTAGATGTAGCCCGCGGTGTTGGTGAACATCGTCCAGTCCGCCGCCGCGGACCACCCCGCACCCCCGGGTACAGAGGTGATGAGGGAGACGGGGTTCCCGACGGAGCCCACCGTGTCGTAGCTCGCATTGGACAGGAGGTTCAGCTTGCGCGGGGTGACGCAGAGGTCCTGCTCCGCGCTCGCCAGCGAGGACGTGTCAGTGGGGGTCGCGTCCTCGGGGACGGGACCACAGGCGGAGGCGAACAGCAGGGCGGCGGACAGCAGGGCACGGCGTTGCATGAGAGGCTCCTTGGGGCTTCGTGTTTGAAGCGATGCCCCTGGAACGCGCCCTCTCCTGAATCTTCCCGTGCCCTGCTTTTCGACGTGGCTACTTCGCGGGGGTCACGCGGTCCGCGCCCTGCCGCTCGAGCATCCACTGCGGGTACTCGTCCGGGAGCTTCGAGACGGCGTCGAGCTTCGTGAGCTGCTCGGGCGTGAGCTTCAGCGTGGTGGCCGCGAGGTTGTCCTCGAGCTGCTGCTCGTTCTTCGCGCCGATGATGATGGTGGTGACGTGCTGCTGGTGCAGCAGCCACGCGAGCGCCACGCGCGCCACGGAGACGTTGTGCTCCTTGGCCACGCCGTCCATCACGTCGATGACGTCATAGGCGCGGTCCTTGTTGATGGGCGGGAAGTCGAAGTCGACGCGGCGGCTGCCCTGCGGGCCCTGCTGCTCGCGGCGGTACTTGCCGCTGAGGAAGCCACCGGCCAGCGGGCTCCACACCATGAGGCCCAGGTGCTGGTCCTTCATCAGTGGCACCAGCTCGCGCTCCAGGTCGCGTCCGGCGATGGTGTAGTAGGCCTGCAGCGACTCGAAGCGGGCCAGGCCCTTGTTCTCGCTGATGCCCAGCGCCTTCATGAGCTGCCACGCGGCCAGGTTGGACGCGCCGAGATAGCGCACCTTGCCCTGATGGATGAGGTCGTCGAGCGCACGCAGCGTCTCGTCCAGCGGCGTGACGGGGTCGTAGCCGTGAATCTGGTACAGGTCGATGTAGTCGGTGCCCAGGCGCTTCAGGCTCGAGTGGACCGAGTCCATGATGTGGCCCCGCGACAGGCCCAGCTCGTTGGGACCCGGCCCCATGCGCCCGCGGACCTTGGTGGCCAGCACGACGTTGGAGCGCTTCGCGCCCAGGGCCTTGCCGAGGAGCTGCTCGGAGGCGCCATTGGAGTAGACGTTGGCCGTGTCGAAGAAGTTGATGCCCGCGTCCAGGGAGCGGCCCACGAGCTTGTCGGCCTCCGACTGGCCCTGCGTGCCGACGACCTTCCAGAAGCCCTCTCCGCCGAAGGTCATGGCTCCGAAGCACAGCTCCGAGACATAGAGGCCAGTGCGGCCCAGCTGCCGGTAATTCATGTGCGTGCCACCTCGTGTGTCCTGCTTGGGGACTGAGGGCGGGAGATGTAACGGGTCGGAGTGGACGGCGCAGCACTCCCGGTGCATGAGGGGGCCGTGCGCTTCGTGGGCTGGGACTTGACGGACCCGTACTCGCGCGCGTGTCGCCCGGTGGATATCGCGGAGGCCGACACGCGGGGACGGGTGCGCTTCTCCGAGGCCCGGTGGCCCGCGCCTCCGTCACGGGGTGGTGACTTCGACCCCGTGGAATTGGCGGCGGCGTTCCCCGTGGGCGCGGAGGATGTGCTCGTCGTGGATGGGCCGCAGGCGCTGGCACGGCCGGGGGCACAGGTGCGGGAGGCGGAGCGGTTGCTGCGCGCCCCCGGGAGGACACCGGACGTACTGCCCGTGCCGGGGCGTCCGTTCTGCGGGTTCGTGCGCGGGAGCGTGCTGCTGTTCGCCGGACTGCGGGCCCGGGGTGGGTTGCCGATGCTGGATGTGGATACGGATGCGCTGGGTGAAGCGCGCCTGTTCGAGGCGTTCCCCGGCGCGACGTGGAGGACGCTGGCTGTGGAGAAGTTGGGGGCAAAGGCGTCACGCGATGGGCGTGAGCGGCGACGCGCGGTGCTGGAGGCGAACGGGCTGCGCTTTCCGGAGGGGGAATTGCCCACGCATGACCAGCTCGATGCGGCGCTGTGTGCCTGGCTGGGGTGGCTGACGCGGAAGGCGCCGGAGCGGGTGGTGGCCGTGGGTGCGCCGCTCACGGTGGATGCTCACGGGTGGCTGCGTGAAGGGCGCATCCTGGACCTGCGATTCCGTGCGGAAACCATGAGCGAACCGTGAGGATTGCAGGACGGCTGTGGCGCAGGGTGTACCCATGCGCCAGTGGCTCATGTGTCTCGCGCTCCTGCTCGGGGCCTGTACGAGTCTGCGGGATGGGATCTTCTCCTACGAAGACGTGCTGGGGACGCGGACCTGTCGCATAGGTGAGGACACCTGGCCCGACGTGTTCCCGAAATACGCACTCCCTTTCGAGCTCGGACCGCAGTTCTTCGTGATGGTCCATGATGAGAGAGTCCGGCTGCTCAGCCACTGCTGGCATTCCTCCGTCATCGTGAACACGTTCGGGGAAGGTCCGCTGTTTCCAGCGGCACCTGGCACCGAGACCTACCGCTTCACGTGGATGCGCTCGTTCAACGACTACGTGCTCATCCGTGTCACGCAGTTCGGTCCCGTCCACTCCCTGCACGTCAAGATGGGGGATCTTCGGGACGGTGACTTGCTCATCGACCAGCGCATCCTCCTCACGCCGAGCCAATGGCAGGAGTTCCGTCGTCGACTGGAACAGGCACGATTCTGGTCCGCCGACCGCTACTTCCTGGATGGCAACTTCGCCTATACGGACGGCGCAGCGTGGCTTCTCGAGGGTGTCCGAGGTGGGAGTTACCACGCGCTGGACGTCCACTCTCCTGAGCGGGAAGGCCCCGCGGGCGCCTTCCGCGCCGCATGCCTGTACCTGGTCGAGCTCTCCGGCATCTCCATTCCCGCCAAGGACGTGTTCTGACCTGGCGTTGTCACCACTGTCCACGGCGTTGACAGTGACGGTGCCGTGGCCCCCGTGACGCCCTGAGATTCCGCGCGGTTGGGGCACGGCGCGACGCTGGCCGCCCCGTTGCACAGGGGCCGGGTATGACTGCCGCTTTCTACCTGCTGCTGGCCATCGGACTGCTGGGCGCCTTCGACGTCCTCTACTTCCACACGTGGCGCGGCCGCCTCCAGGAGCGCGCCGAGTGCCAGCGGGAAGTCCTCTGGCACACCGTGCGCCACGTCATCTACGGGCTCCAGTTCCTCTGGGTGCCACACCTGCGCTTCCAGGGCGCGGCGCTGGGGTTGCTCGCGGTGCTCTACGCGGCGGACGTCTTCGTCGCCTGGGCCGACGTCTGGGAGGAGCGCGACAGCCGCGCACCCCAGGGTGGACTGCCTCGCGGCGAGTACTTCATGCACGTGGTGCTCAGCGTGCTCGTCGGGCTGTACCTCATGTCCATCTTCCACGCCGTGTGGCCCGACCGGCTCCTGCCCACGGGCCTTCGCGTGGACCCGCCCGCCGTCCCCGTGGCCCTGCGTACGCTGATGACGGTGATGGGCGTGGTGGCGCTCGCTTCGTTCGCTCGGGACCTGGTGCGGTGGTTCGCGTTCCGCCGCGCGCCGGCGGTTCCGAAGCAGCCGCCTCCGCGCCGCATCGTCGTGGAGGCGCTCATCCCCGCCCCCGTCGAGACTGTGTGGGAGCGCACGCAGGAGCCGGAGTTGCACACTCAATGGGACGTGCGCTTCACCTCCATCCGCTATCTGCCGGAGTGTGATGCGCGCGGCTTCCACCTGATGGACTACCGCACGCACCTGGGCTTCGGGCTGGAGGTGAAGGGCTGGGGCCGCTACCTCGCGAACACACCGCTGGTGCGCTCCACGTTCGAGTTCGGCTCGGACGACTTCCGCAGCCTCATCCTCAAGGGCCGCGGTCTGTGGCTCTACGAGCGCAGGGCGGAGGGAACGTTCTTCAAGACGGTGTTCGACTACCAGACACGGCACGGCGTGGTGGGCGAGTTGCTCGACGCGGTGCTGTTCCGCCCCGTCATGCGGCTGGGCACGGAGTGGGGCTTCGAGACGCTGCGCCAGTGGTGCGCCGGGGATGAGGGCGCGCCGGCCCGGGGTCGCTCGCGGTGGCGCTTCGCGCTGTTCGTCCTCGCGCGTGTGCTGGGCAGGGCGCCCGCTCCGGGGGCGGCGCGGAGCTGGCTCGGCTCCGGCAATGAGAACCGTGAGGCGGCGCCCTCCTGTGGAGAACTTGTGGAGGTATCGCCATGAGCGGCTCGGTCTCGGCGGAGGGAGTGCATCGATTCCAACGGAGGGACTTCGTGCGAGCGAGTGAGACGGACGATGAGACCCCGCGCACCGTCGGTAACGATGGACCTTCCGGGCGAGGACGCGAGCACGGCTCTGGCGTGCTCCACGATGACAGTGAGGGAGTCTTCCCGTGCCTGTGGGAACAGGGACGGGAGGATGCCGATGAGGGCATTTCCGCTGTGGAGCTCGCGGACGCCCGGAAGTGGTTGCCCGGTACTTCTTCGGAAGAAGCACTCCGGGCCTTCGTGCACCGTCAGCGTGCATCCCGCCTGGCGGTGGCGCTGCTCGCGGACTTCTACGGTGCCCACCCCTGCCGCATGGCCCGGGTGCACCTGCTGGTCGCGAGCGCCGTCGCCCTGGGCCGCTTCTGGGGCGTGTCCGCTCCGTTCGCCCGACTGGGCGCGGCGGTGCTGCCGGTGGACTCTCTCAGACGGCCGCGCACTGCGGCCTGGGCCTCGTACGCGCGGGCCTGTGCCGAAGGACTTCCCCTGGAGATTCGCGATGAGCGGTGGATTGAAGCCCACCTGCAGGACGCCGCCGAGGCACGGGAAGCGGGACACGAAGCGGCCTTCCTCATGGAGGCGCGGGCCCATGACGGCGAGCCGCTGTGGCGCCTGCTCATGCAGCACCTGGAGATGACGCTCGGCTCGCGCTTCTTCGACCAGCCTGCCCTCGCGGGGGCCGTGTCCGGTGAGGCGGCAATGGCTCACGGCATGGCCGTGACACTGAGGCGGCTGCTGCGCGCCGGGTGGAGCCTGCTCCAGCACTACGCCCTCGCCACCGCTCGCGCGGTGCTCCTCCCTCGCTGGCCGGAGTACCCGGGACTGGTGGACGAGCGGCGCGCGGCCTGGCTGCTGCTCTCCAGCTTCGTCACCGCGTGGGCCGCGGCGGGCGTGTATCGCCGTGGCGTGCGGGCCCTCCACCGCGGCCAGCGCGTGGGCCCGGCGGAGGCATGGCCCCTGCTCGCGGCGACACTCGGTGAGGACGTGGCACGCGTGGACCCTCGCGTGGTGCGCTTCTACAGCAACCCCGGTGCTTGGGCCGTGACTGCCTCCGTGGAGCTGCACACGCGGATGGCCCGGGGAATCGCATGGGTGGCCACGCGGCTGCTCGGGCAGGGCGTCTCCGAGCACGGTGCACGGGCCTTCCCCTCGCGCTTCCGCACCTTCCGCCGCGTGGACGGCTCCATGCACTTCGTGCGCGAGCTGTACTGCGACGGTGTGCTGCGCGTGTTCGACTCCGACTTCGTCGTGCGCAAGGGCCGGCTCTACGAGGTCTTCGTCGAGCACGGACTCGAAGTGGAGTTGAACGTCCGCGTGCTGGAGGACGGCGGAGTGTCCCTGCGTGGCCGCCGCGTGCTGTGGCACGGACTGCCGGTGCCGCTGTTCGGACTGTGCGTCGAGTTCCGCACCCACCCCGCCCCGGACGGCTCCGAGTCCGTGGACATCATCGGCACGCTGTCACCCGAGGGCATGCATGAGAACCCGCCAGGCCGCATCCACTACAAGGCCTGGCGCGACGATGTCCGCATGACCCAGGCTCCGGCGAAAGCCTGAGCGAGAACCGGTTCACAAGTTCTCCACAGTGGGAGGTCACGCCCTGCGCTTGCCACCGCCCCGGGTGAGCCCTCGAAGCCCGTGGGCTCGCGCGGGCACGGCACGGCGGAGTCTCGGAGGCACCTGCTGCCTCTCCACGTCCTCGAACATCAGGTCCACATAGAGCGCGCCTTTGGGCGGAGTGCTCGCCGTGCACCGTGAGCGGAGCCGTGAGACGCCGTTGCCCTCGGAGCTGACCGCGTACCGCTGCCTTCCGTCCGCGCCCTCCATGGGGAGGATGGCATCGAGGATGGCTTCGTCCGGCGTGCCATGGTCCCCCACCTGGAGGAAGTGCACCGGCCTCAGCACGTCCCGCTGCTTCATCACCTTCCAGCTCCGCGCCCCCGCGTCTCCGGCGAAGAGCAACCGCCAGCCACGCCACTCCAGGCTGAAGACGATGCTCGTGTTCTTCGCCGCCGCGTCGATGGCGATCAGGTCGTCTCCCGTTCCCTGGCGCCGCCACTTGAGCAGGTTGTAGAAGGCGCTCGCGTCGACTCCGGCCGGAGGGCCTGGCACGTGGAGCGACACCTCGCCTCCCGGCCGCCGCTCCAGTCCCAGTGCCACCGGGAAGACTCTCCCCGCGTACTCGCGAGTCTCCACCTCGGGCGCCCAGACCTTCAGCGTCGCTTCCTTGAACGGGTGCATCTCCATCAGCGATGCATCCCGGCTCAGGTAGTGCGCGCGTTCCGCCGAGCGCCGCAGGAACTCCGCGCGCGCTTCCGCCTTCCGGTAGTCATTGCCGAGGAGCAGGGACGGCACCGAGCCACGTGCCGCTTCCGGCCTCAGCCGGCAGTACTCGCGCAAGTCGTCGTACAGGGCCCTGCGCTCCGCGAGCTGTCTCGCCGACTCGTGGTGTTGCTCGGCATAGTCCGGCGCCGCCGAGGCCGTCAGCCACGCATGACGGAGCTTCAACGGCTCACGCGGTGGCGGCCCCTTCACATGTCCCAGGTGCTCGTGTGCCAGCACGTAGAGGTCCAGGGGCGCACCGCCTAGCTGCGCCAGCACATCCTCCAGCACGGGATGAAAGGCCGGGTCCACTCCGTCCTCGTCCGGCAGCAGGTTGCCCGCGTCGACGAGCACGTGCCGCACCGTCGTCAGTCCCGTGTCCGCGTCCTGGTCCGGCACCGAGACGAGCAGCGTGTCCCCGAACCGCGCGCTGTAGGTCCTCACCCGAAGCGCGGCCATCACCCACCCCCGTTCCGGTAGCGGCGTTCCTCCACCATGTGCAGCATGTGCGCCGTGCCCACCACGCGGAGCACGCCGCCGGAAATCTCAGCCTGGATGGCTCCGCACAGCTGCTTGCCATCCGGACCGAGCGCCTCGTCCCCCACGCGCAGCAGGTCCTCATCCAGCAACTTTCGCAGCATCCCGTCCCGCTCCACCTTCCGCGTCTCGCTCCGGTCCGACGTGAGCAGCACCCGCACCCGCCGCGTCGCGCAGTCGATGACGAGCGTCGTGCCGAAGGTCACCTGTCTCCAGTCCGGCAGCTCTCCACTGGGCACCTCGTCGGGCTCGTCCACCTTCCAGGAGACCTTGAAGATGCACTCACGCACGCGCCGCTTCGCGTGCTCGCCGCCCGCGTAGGACAGCTTCTCCACCACGAGCCTCGGCGCGATGTGGAACGAGCGTCCCCTCGGGATGCGCAAGAAGCCGCGATGCCGGTTGGCGAAGTCGTAGGCGGCCCAGTCGCTCTTCGCCAGCGTGTCCAGGTCCACCCGCGACAGGGAGGGGTGCGCGAAGTTCGTCCGCGCGCGCAGCTCGACCGGATGTTTCACGATGCCCCTGCGCACGAACTCCTGGCACAGCCACGCGCGCGGCTCGCCGCTGTCCGGATGCGCGGCCTCGTCCGCGGCGAGGATGGCCCGGCCCAGGTCCGCGAACGACACCTCTCCCGGCGGCAGGTAGTCGAGCCCCCGGTACAGGCTGCGCTTGAAGCGCGACGTGGCCACCGCCAGCGCCTTGCCGGAGACACGCCTTCGCGCCTCCTGCCACGCGTCCTCGGCCACGAAGCCCTGGTGTGCCAGCGGTGGCTCGGGTGCGTCTTCCGGTGTCTGCCGCGCCGTCTCCGTCGGGGCCACCAGGGACATGCGCGCCTGACGCTTGCGCGCGAACTCGTCCTTGAGCGCCTCGTGCAGCCGCAGCAGGACCGAGTAGAGCGTGCCGGAGAGCACCTCGCTCAGCGCGTGCGGCTCCAGTGAGGTGACGACGTCCTCCGGCTTCCCTCCGTCGATGGGCTTCAGCGTCTTCTGGTTGAGCAGGTCGCGAAGGTGACTCTTGTTCCCCAGCGCCTGGCCGAACTGTTCGCCAATCGCGCTGAACGCACCGGAGCTGGCGATGCTGCCTCCCTGCGTCCGTAGAACCTGCCGCACGAGCGGCCGGCACCGGAAGGCCGCGAGCGCCGCGGTGAGGTCCGCCACCGCTTCATGCAGCGCGAGCGCCTGGGGCGACAGCGCGTGGTACAGGTCCGGGAGGATGCCATCCAGCACCGCGTGCGCTGTCTCGTGCGCGATGATGTCCTGCGAGTGGCAGGTGTAGATGCGCTCCTCCCCGCGTCCGCTCAGCAGCGGGTGGCGGAAGTAGAAGAACTGCAGGGAGCGGGACTCGCGCTGGTAGAAGGCGTTCGCCCACTCGCCCGCCTGGGGCACGACGAGGAGCTGCGAGCCCTCGAAGGCCCAGCACACCTTGCGGCCGAGAGCGTCGTCCTCCTCGAACATCTCCATCGTCCGGAGCACCGCGCCGAAGACGCTCACCTGGATGACGTCCGCTGCGTCCAGCTGCTTCGGGTCCTTGAGCAGGAAGGTGCCCGGCGTGCCCTCCTGCTCGGAGGACTGGAAGCGCGCGCCCCGCCTCAGCCTGCCGGTGCTCGCGTCCAAATCCAGCACCGCCACGCGCGGCGACACGGGCCCGTCCAGCACCACGTCCTCGCTTCGTAGATGTACCCACTCCATCAGGGGAATGCTCCGCTCACTGGCGGCGACCGGGTCCTGTACGAGCACCGGAATGCGGATGTCGACGGCCATGCCCTTCCCCCACGCGTGATTCCTCACCGGGTGGAGTGACGGGCCTCCGGATGTGACAGGGGCCCGCTCGACGGCTGCCTGGAGACCGCTGCTATGGTGCTGCACCCATCATGAAGCCACTGCTCCTGTCGGTGCTTTCCACCATCGCCGTCATCCTCGGCGTCGTCGGTCTGGGCGTCCTGGTCTGGGGGTTCCTCCGGATGCGGCAGACCGCGCGGACGAAGAACTGGCCCACCACCCAGGGCACCGTCCGCTCCTCCACCGTCACCTCGCGCGAGGCCCCTCCGCTGCGGCAGGAGGAGAGCTACGACGACGACGCTCCGAAGCCCAAGCCCCAGGTCCTCTACCGCCCGCGGGTGGAATACACCTACACCGTGGACGGGCAGACCTATACCGGCACGGCCCTGGGCCGGGACGTGGTGGAGGTCAGCAGCAGTCAGCACGCGAAGACGCACGCGGCGCGCTACGTCCCCCGTGCCCCCGTCACCGTCTTCTATGACCCGAACGACCCGAGCCAGGCCCTGCTCGAGCCCGGGGTCCAGGCCACCTCATGGGCCATCCCCGGTGCCGGCGCCGCCTGCCTCATCGTCACCACCGCCTTCTACTTCTTCATTCGCTGGTTCAGCGGCCGCTGACCGCCCCGTGTGGGATGGGGTGCGCACCCGGGGTGGAGATCCAAAAGATCCAGCCCCACGCAACCCCGCGCTACATCCCACCGACAATCGCTCAAGCTTTAATTTCCTGACCTCGGAGCGTCCCCCATGTCCACCAAGAGCCTGCAAGGCTTCAACTTCCTCGGGCTGTCGAAGGCCTTCAAGCAGCCTGAAATCGCCAAGCAGCCCCAGAAGAACCAGGTGGCGACGCAGCCGGACAAGAAGAACACCCACATCGACGAGAACGGTCGCTACAAGAACAGCTTCCAGTCCTCGGGGCAGATCAACAAGAACTACAACAAGAGCTTCTCGCGCGGCGACACGAGCGACCTCTTCACCCCCAACGCCAACCAGAGCAAGGCGGGGAAGCTGGCCGGGAAGCTGCCCGGCATGACGCTGGCCGAGGGCTCCTTCGAGAAGAACGTCGTCGGCTACGGCAAGTCCGGCAGCTTCGGCAGCCCCGGTGGCATCGCCCAGGGTCAGGGCAGCTTCACGGTGGGCGAGCTGTCCGCGAGCGGCAGCGGCAAGGTCTCCTTCGAGGGCGGCGCGGTCAAGGCCGTCGGTGACATCAAGGCCAGCGCCACGCTGCTGCACGCGCAGGGCAACGTCCGCGTCGGCAAGGGCGACTACAACCTGCAGGCCTCGGGTGAGGCGTACGTCGGCGCCCAGGCGAAGGCTCACGGCGAGCTGACCATCGACCCGGCCAAGGGCATCTACGCGGCGAAGATTGGCGGCGACGCCTTCGTCGGCGCCCGCGCCGGTGTGGAGGCGCAGGCCAACCTGGGCAAGTTCGGCAGCGTCGGTGGCCGCGCGGAGGCCTGGGCAGGCGCGGGTGTCGCGTTCAACGCCGAGCTCGGCTTCAAGAACGGCCGCCTCAAGGCCCGCTTCGACATCGGCGCGGCGCTCGGCGTGGGCTTCAAGCTGGGCTTCAACGTCGACATCGACCTCAAGGGCATCAAGGACACGGTGAAGAAGGTCATCGAGAAGCCCGTCGAAATCGTGAAGGACATTGCCAAGGGCGTCGGCAATGCGCTGAAGAAGCTGAAGTTCTGGTAGCGCTCCGCTCCAGCTCCCACACCCCCGGGCGCGAGTCGTCCGTGGTGCTCTCCAGCACCACGGGCCTCGCGCCCTCTGTTTTCAGGGCCACCCCCTCCCCTGGCATACTCTCCCGCCATGACCATCACGAGCATGCAGGCGCTGTTGAAGGCCGGCGAGGTCGACAAGGCCCGGGCGCGCGCGGAGAGCGTCCTCTCCACGAACAAGAATCACCGTGACGCGCTGCTGACGCTCGCGAAGCTGGCGTCGGTGGACGGCGACTGGGCGCGCGCCGAGGAGCTCCTCAACCGCGCCACGAAGGACGGCGTGGAGGACACGGACTCGCGCCTGGTGCGGGCCGCGCTGGCCTCGGAGAAGGGCGACCTGGACGGCGCTCGCGCCCTCTACACGCAGGTCATCCTCGAGTCGACGCAGAACCCGCGCGCCGAGGCGCACTTCGGCCTTGGCTTCCTGCTCGCTGCCGAGGAGGACTTCCCGGGTGCCCGCAAGTCGCTGCAGAGGGCCGTGGAGCTGGAGCCGGAGGTCGCCGCGTACCGCTTCCACCTCGCGCGCATCCTGTTCGCGCTGGAGGAGCTGAAGCTCGCGCTGCCGCAGCTGGAGAAGGCGCTGGAGCTCAACCCCCTCCACCCGCCCACCTACGTCATCTGGAGCGTGGTGCTGCAGCAATTGGGCGAGATGGAGACGGCGGAGAACCTGCTGCGCCAGGGCCTGAAGCTGATTCCGGACCACCCGGAGCTGCTCAACCAGCTGGGCGCGGTGCTCGCGGCGCGCGGCAACGTGTCCGAGTCGTACAGCCTCGCCAAGCGCCTGGCCGTGCAGTTCCCCGACGACGCGTCGATGCAGGGCAACCTGGCGCGGATGATGATGGCCACCGGGCACCGCCAGGAGGCGCTGGACGTGTGCCGGAGCCTCGCGCATCGCGGGCTGTCCACGGCGCAGACGAAGTCCATCGAGGCCATGGTGCTGGAGTCCATGGAGCCGCCCGACATCGAGGGCGCGGTATCGGCATGGCGCGAGGCGATGGACCTGGACCCGAACGACTGGGCCTGCGCCAACAACCTGGGCAACCTCCTGATGCGCTGGGAGGAGGGCAACGCCGACGAGCGCCTCACCGCCGCCGCGGAGATTCTCGAGGAGGCACTCCGCCGCGCACCCTCACGCGCGGAGCCGCTGCTCAACCTGGCCCTCGTCACCGCGCGCAGGGGTGACAAGGCCAAGGCGCAGGCACTGGCCCGCGACGTGCTCAAGAAGGCCCCCGCCGGCGAGAAGGAGCTCCGCGAGCAGGCGGAGCGCCTCATCAAGACGCTGGGCTGAGCTTCACCCCGGAGGGAGGCACCCCGGCCTCCCTCTTCAGCGCACCCGGTTCTCGTGGTGGCCGTGCCCCGGTCCGCCGAAGGTGCCCGGCCACGGCTCGTTCGCAGGCAGCAGCCCGGGCATGGAGAAGCGCAGGAAGCGCGCCTGGCTGTAGGCGAACGGCGGGTCGCACTCGCCGCAGGTGGAGGCACCCTCCATCAGCATCAGCGCCCCCGGTGCCAGCTCCAGCAGCTGCGGCACCGTGCGCGGCGTGTACGCGAGCGGGCACTGGAACGCCTCGCTCCCGTCCTTCGCATTCACGCCCACCAACAGTCGCTGGTTGTTGCCCACCGCGGTGGTGAGCACCAGCGTGTCCGGCGGCAGGCCCTCACCCACCGGCCACGTGGCCAGCCGCAGCTCCTTGGTGCCCAGGCTCTGCCCCGCCTTCAGCGTGTACGTCCACACCGGCCCCAGCGACGACAGCCCGTAGCCCTTCAGCTCCGTCACGGTGGCGGCTCCACCGCCGGGGTTCAGCGAGGTGCCCGGCGCGCTCGGCACCACCACTTCGCGCGTGGCCACCAGACGGCCGAACTCCTGGGGAATGGAGCCCAGCGGCGTGCCGTCCACCGCGCTCAGTGCCTGCGTGCCGTGCTCGGGCATCAGCAGCCCGTTCACCACCGCCAGCTCACCGGCACGGAAGGGCTCCAGCTTCTTCCAGCGCGGCACCCCATCCGAGGAGAACGCCATCATCAACGTGGGCGCCCCCGGCTGCAGCGGCGCCCCCACGTTCGTCGTCTTGGAGAAGGCCACGTACAGGTCCCCCACCACGTCCGACGCGAGGCCGAAGGGGTGCGGGTGGTTGCACTCGTCGAGCAGCGGGTCCGTCAGCTCCTGCGCGGACACCATGCGGCCGAAGGCATCCAGCACCACCAGGAAGTACATGCGGCACAGCGTGTCGCGAGCCTGCCCGGCGGGGTACGCCTCGAAGAGGGCGGCCAGCCGGTCCGGCGCCATCACCGCCAGCCGCGCCAGGAAGAGCGTCAGCGTCTTCTGCGCGAAGTCCGGCCGCGCCTGGGCCAGCGTGAAGGTCCACCGCGGCGCACCCGTGGAGCGCTCCAGCAGCGACACCGTGCCGTCCTGCGGCAGGTCCATGCACAAGAGCCGGTCGTTCCACAGCATGCAGCGCCGCGCCGCATCGGAAGAGCGCACCGGCCTGTCGCCCGCGGCGTCCAGCAGCGGCGCGGCGTAGAAGCCCGACAGCGTCACGTCGCCCTCGGGCCCCACCAGCATGTCGTGCAGAGCCTGACCGTCGGCCCGCGCGTCGTAGCTCCAGTCCGCCGCCAGCTGTATCCCTTCGGGGCGCTCGCACACCGGGCCGTTGCAGCGGCCCTCGCCCTGGCACGGGCTGGCGCTCGCGCACACGAAGCCGTCCGGCAAATCCCTGCGCGCGCACCGGCCCTCCACGCACACGTCCGCGGCATCACACCCGCGCGCCGAGCCGCAGAAGGTGCCATCCGGCGCGGGCGCCAGGCCGCAGCCCTTCACCGGGTCGCACGTGCCCACCCTGCACTTCCCCTCCCCCGGACACGGAGGCGCCGGCACCGTCTGGCAGCCATCCAGCGCGTGGCACACGTCCGTGGTGCAGGCATTGCCATCGTCGCACTTGCGCTCGCTGCCCTTGCACCGGCCCGCCTGGCAGGTGGCATCGGTGAGGCACGCATTGCCCGGGTCGCACGCGGTGCCGTCCGGCAGCACCGTCTCCACGCACTGCTCGGTGTTCACATCGAAGGTGGCCGTGGTGCATGTCACCGGTGTGAAGCAGTCGGGAATCGGCTTCGCCTCGGCCACGAGCACCAGGTCCACGCGGCCGCCGTCGGAAGCCGTGCCCGTCACCGTGACTTCGTACGTGCCCGCCACCGAGGGCGAGAAGCGCAGGCGCACCGGCACCTCGCCCGCCTCCACGCGCACGGGCAGCACGTCCCTCAGCGAGAAGGGCCCCGTCACCTCCGTCCAGGTGACGTCCAGCGGCGCGCGGCCGCCATTCACCACCCGCACCTCGGCATCACGTGTGGTGCCGGGGTACGCGGCGGGAAACTCCACGCGCTCCTGGGACAGCCGCAGCCGCCCCACGGCGCCGACCAATGGCTTCTCCCGGCAGGCCAGGCCCGCCCCGAGCACCACCGCCAGCAGGATGACCGTCCGCCCCACCCCGCCTGCTCTCATCGCGCGCGCCATGGGTGCCTCCCCGGAGAGGTCGCATATAACCCTCGCGAGGGAAGGATGCGAGGGGGGCACCCCGGAAGCGCCCCCGCTGTCGGCCAGCCGCCCTCCGCCGCCCTCCCACGACGACATGCGTTTCGGCTGCTGAACGGTGCACCCTGTAGACTGGGCAGCGCCTCCCACCTGGAGCCGTCTCCATGTCCGCCCTTCGCTCCGCCTTCGTGCTCGCCCTGCTCGTCCTGCTCGCCGCGCCCGCCTCCCGCGCCGCGGAGGACGTGCCGCGCACCCTGGCCTTCCAGGGTCGCCTCGTGCGCGCGGACGGCACGCCGGAGAACACGCCGCAGGACCTCACCTTCTCCCTCTACGCCACGCCTGCCGGCGGCTCGCCCCTGTGGCAGGAGCGCCTGCCCTCCGTCCAGGTGACGAATGGCTACTACGCGGTGGTGCTCGGCTCCGTGCAGCCGCTGCGCTACGAGCTGACGGAGGGCAGCTCGCTCTTCCTCGGCGTCGCCCTCACCGGCCAGTCGGAGCTCACCCCGCGCCTGCAGATGGCCTCCGTGCCCTTCGCCCTGCGCGCGCAGGAGAGCCACCTCCTCGACGGCCGCACCGCCACCACCTTCGCCAACGCCAACCACGACCACCCCGCCGCCACGCCTACCTCGGACGGCTTCCTGTCCGCCGCCGACAAGGCGAAGCTGGACGAGCCCGCGCCCACCTACGGCGACGGCCTCGCCGCCAGCGGCACGCCGCTCAACGTGCGCGTCGCCTTCACCACCTCTGGCGGGAACAACGGCACCTCGCGCACCGTCGCCCGTTGGGACCATGCCCACGCCTCGGCCACGACGACCGCCGCGGGCTTCATGTCCGCCGCGGACAAGGCGAAGCTCGACACGCCGGCCCCCACCTTCGGGGACGGCTTGTCCGTCAGCACCGGCACCCCGCCCACCGTGAGCGTCACCTTCGCCACCGCTGGCGGTAACAACGGCACCTTGCGCAGCTCCGCGCGCGCGGACCACTCGCACGCGAAGCCCGTGCTGGCGTGCACGTACCGCCAGGCTGCGGGCAATGACTCGGGGGACAGCCAGGCGTCCGTCGCGTGGTGTGCCTCTGGCGAGCAGCTCAACGGAGGCGGCTGCGGCAACCTGGAGGGCCCCGGCGGCGTGAGCTTCATGCCCGTGGGAGTCACGCTGGACAGCGGCGCCGTCTCCACGGGCGGCCCGGGCTACAGGTGCCGCAACAGCACGACAGGTGTGCCAGCGCCTACCGCCTACGCCATCTGCTGCCGTATCCCCTGACGCCCTCCAGGGCAGGCCCGCGCGCACCACGAGACAGGCTCCACGCGAGAAGTGCGGACGAGGCGCTCCCACCTGGAGCCACAGCGGGGACTTCAAAGAGTTCAGGGCTGTGCCTGGATGTACCAGTGATTTTTTCAGGTGGGTCCGTGTCGAGCCTCCGCAACCGCCCGGAATGGTTCGGCTGCACGGGGGTACGGTTCTGGCAACCGGGGCGGGGCATGATCTCCGCCGAATCCTCTGCTGGCACGTCGTCGCAGGCTTTCACCGTGCTCATCCCACGTGGACTGCAGGCCACGGTGGATGGCTTGCCGCCGGAGGCCCGGCAGGAGCTGCTCGCCGAGCTGTTCCGCATGGCCGCACTTGCACACCAGGAACGGAACCTGCTGCCTTCCTCGGCGCCCTACACGCTGCGGCTGGACCTGGCGGGCTGCCAGGTGAGCGTGGAGTTGGACCCTGCGCGCTCGCGCCTCACCCTCGCCGGGCTCGTCCGCGCCCGCGCACTGGCTTGAGCCGGTGGCACGCGACGGGTTGCTTTAGATGTCACGCCGGGCTGGATACGAAGAATCCTGGGACCTGACGTACCTGGTGGAGCAGCTCCGAGAGCTGATCGGCCGCGACCTCGAGCTGCACCCACAACTGTCCGAGGAGCTGGAGGACACGCTGGACAGCCTGGTGCTCCGCAACCAGCGCCTGCGAGGGCTCCAGCGCATGGTGCACGCGGAGCGCGAGGCGGATGACCTCGCCATCCTCCGCGGCGCGCTGGAGAACATGGACCGCGAGCTGCTGCACAAGCTGCCCCGATTGCTGGAGCGCCTGCGCGCCGCGCTTGCCTGAGCGGCGACTCGCGCCGCGGCGACTCACGCTGCCGCTAGGGAACGACGCCGGGATAGAGCGTGTGCGTGGGTCCGCGCATCGGCCCTCCGCCGATGCCGCCGCCCACACTGCCACGTCCCGACGGCAGCACGGCGCCGGCCGGTGCCACACCCTGGGCCTCATGGCGCACGGGGCCCTCGCAGCGTCCGGAGCGGCAGCCTTCGAGTCCCTGGCACGGCCGCCCCACTCCGCACGTCACCTCCTGGCATGCGCCCGTGCGGCACACCTGGCCGGAGGGGCACGCGGGCACGGTGGAGCATGCATCGGTGACGGGCAGGCAGGTGCCGCCGCGGCACGTCTCGCCCGCGCCGCAGTCCGGGTCGGTGGAGCAGCCCAGCGCCGAGCACATGCCGTCACGGCACACCTGCTGGGACGGGCAGAGCACCGCCGCGCAGCCGGAGGCCGGCACGCAGCGGCCGTCACTGCCGCAGCGCTCGTCGGGCTCGCAGTCGAAGCCGCCGGTGCACGCGACACTCCGGCACACGCCGCCCGGCCGGCACACCGTGGACTGCGGACATGCAACACCGAGACAAGTGTCATACGCGCATGCCGAGTCCACGCAGCGCTCCGTCGGGAAGCACGCCACGCCGGAGCCGCAGCCCACCCGGCCACAGGCACCCTGCCGGCACCGCTCGCCGGGCTGGCACGTCACGCCGAGACACGCGGGCTCCACGCACGCGCCCTGCTCGCACACCTGGCCCGCGCCGCAGGCCAGGCCCCGGCACGTGGTGGCGAGGCATCTGCCCTCCACGCACGTCTGTCCGCCCGGGCAGGACACGCTCGCGCACAGGTCCGGTGCCACCAGCGTCGGGGTCTCCTCGCACGCGCTCAGCACCAACAGCACGGCGAGGGCGAGCAGCCGTGAGACCCATATTGAGGAGAGGGCTCGCGAAGCCGTGCCGCACCCATTCATGGCAGTTGCTCCGTCCGGTCCGCCGGAGGCAGTGCGAGCGACTCTGGCCGGCTGAGCACCACGCCCAGCACCACGCCCGCGGCCGCCGCGAGTCCCACGCCGCCCACCACGAAGGGCCAGACCGGACGCCCCTCCTCCACCTGCTCCTCCACTCCCGGAGGTGCCACGTCGAGCGCCGCTGCTACCGCTGGCGGAGGTGCCGCCGGGGCATCGAACCGCAGCGGCGCCCGCATGCTGCCCTGCTCGAACAGCACGGCACCGCCGCTGTCACGTGCCATGGCATAGGCCTCCACCGCGCGCTCCGGAGCCGCCTTCACCGCCACCGGCCCGGGCGGCTTCCCCACCGCCGCGCTGAAGCCCGCCGCGCCCGGCTGCCGCACCGCCACGAGCAGCTCCACCGCCACCGGCCGGGGCTGCTCCAGCGTCGCCACCACCCGCCCATCCTTCGCGCGCGTCACCGTCAGTACGGGCCGCTGGCCGTCGAGCGCCTTGCGTGCCGCCTCATACGGAGCGCGAATCTTCGGCCCCAGCGACGCCTGCACCCGCGCGTCCGGGTCCAGCACCAGCAACACCTCGAAGGCCGCCTGGGCCTCCTGGGGCTGCCCCATGAAGGCGCGGGCCAGTGCCAGCCCCTCCCATGCCTTCAGCCGCTCCGCGCGGCTCCCAGGGGCAGCCAGGGCCTCCTGGTAGGCCTCGGCGGCGGCATCGAACTCCAACGCGTCGAAGGCCTGCTCGGCCCGCGTCAGCGGAGGCTCCGCGCCCCAGGCCGAAGCCGCGCACAGCCAGAGCGGAAGGATGAGGGCACGCACCGGCCTGGCACTCTACAGCCCTGTCTCACCGCATCCACAGGGGGCATTGTCCCCACCCGCCGACTGCTTCTTCTATAGGTTCATAGAGGTATTGATCTAACGGTAGTAGAAGCAGGGACCCCAGACTTGGGGACAAGTCAGCAAGCTCGCGAGATGACTCAGGAATTCGCGCGCTGCTACATGTGGGTAAACTGGAGGTTTCCCCCGGGCTCCCACAGGTGTTGATCCACGCCCCCGCTTCTCCACAACCCCACCCCCACTGTCCACAGGCCATCCACAGGCAATGCGTGGATGCGGGGCCCACCGGGCGTGCCGGCGGATTCTCACGGGACGTCCGCCCCCTACAAGCCTGTTATCGTCCGTAACGGTGAGGGTCCCCGGGAGCGGGGCGCTGGTGGAGGGTTTCCGCATCGACTTGTATCGGGGCGAGCGCATCGGAAAGTACGAGGTCGTCACCCAGCTGTCCGTGGGTGGCATGGCCGAGTTGTTCCTCGGTTTCACCTCGGGTCCGGGTGGCTTCCGCAAGTACGTGGTCATCAAGCGCATCCTCCCGGACGTGCGGGACAACGCGCAGTTCGAGCGCATGTTCCTCGACGAGGCGCGCATCACCGCGGCCTTCAACCACCCCAACATCGCGCAGGTGTTCGACCTGGGGCAGGAGGACGACGGCCTCTACCTGGCCATGGAGTTCATCGCCGGGCAGAACCTGAACCAAATCACCGGGGCCTGCCTGCGCCGCAAGGAGGCGATGCCCATCGGCTTCACGCTGTCGGTGGCGCGCGACGTCTGCATGGCGCTGCACTACGCGCACACCTTCACCGCGCCCTCGGGAGAGGCCAGCCCCGTCATCCACCGCGACGTCGCGCAGAAGAACGTCATGGTGACGTACGACGGCGTGGTGAAGCTGCTCGACTTCGGCATCGCCAAGGCGAAGGGCAGCCTGGAGCGCACCAGCGCGGGCACAGTGAAGGGCACCACCGGGTACATGTCCCCCGAGCAGGTGCGCGGCGACAAGCTGGACGGCCGCAGCGACTTGTTCTCGGTGGGGGTGATGATGCACGAGCTCATCACCGGGGCGCGCCTGTTCGCCGGCAAGGACGAGCGCGACGAGATGGTGAAGATTCTCGAGGCGCCCATCCCCTGGCCCTCGCACGTGTCGCCGCACGTGCCGGAGGGCGTGTCCAAGGTGGTGATGCAGGCGCTGGAGCGCAGCCGGGAGAAGCGCTTCCTCAACGGCCGCGACATGGCCCGGGCGATTGAAGCGGCCGCGGGACGGCTGCTGATGGACTCGGACCACCGGGCGTCGATGATGAAGGAGCTGTTCGCCGAGCGGATGGCGGCCACGCGCGCGCTGCTGGAGAGCGCGGAGGGCACGGCGAGCACCTCCATGGTGGACAAGGCGAAGCGCGCGCTTCGCGGGGATGACGGGCCGTACCTGCCGGAGCGGGTGGACGACTCCACGCCCCAGAGCGGTGTCGCCGCGGTGCCGCGCAAGCCGTCGCGCCGCGTGCGGGCGACGGGGAAGCAGTCCGCCGTGGCCGATACGGCGAAGACGGAGAGCCAGTCCTCCCGGCTGTCCAACGCGCTGTGGGGACTGCTGCTGGTGGGCATCGTCGTGGGTGGAGGCTTCGCCGCGTGGCGCCTGTCGCAGGTGCTCAACGCGACGGTGGAGCCCGTGCCGGAGCCGCGCACCTTCGTGGACCCGCGGCTCCCCGTCTTCCGCGAGCCGGGCACACCGGTGCCGGACGCGGGGACGGTGGTGGCGCAGGTGGAGCCTCCGCCGCCGGTGCGTGAGGACAAGGGCACGAAGACGGAGCGGACGACCGAGCCCTCGGCGCGGGGCAAGGGAAAGCTGACGCTGGTGGTGACACCGGACGCGGACGTGTACCGCGGCAAGAAGAAGCTCGGCCGCACGCCCCTGTTCAACGTGGTGTTGCCGGCGGGCGACCACACGCTGTTCGTCATCGGCCCGGACAAGAAGAAGCGCGTGCTGGCCGTGCCCATCCTGGCGGGGCAGAAGCTCCCGCTGCGCCTGAAGCTCGCGGAGATTCCCGAAGGGTGAACAGTCCCCGCGAATGAGGGGCACTCGGGGGCGCGCTCCGCTATCTTCGCGGCCCCAACCTCCACCCCGGACAGCATGGCCGCGCTCACCATTGGCTTCCTGATGGACCCGCTCGAGACGGTGCGGGTGAACCACGACTCCACGTTCCAGCTGATGCTGGAGGCGCAGAAGCGCGGCCACCAGGTGCGCTACTTCGAGCAGGGCTGGCTGCGCTTCAACGGCACCTGCGCCGAGGCCCGCATGCGCCACGTCACCGTGCGCGCCGAGCAGGGCCGGCACTTCGACGTGCTCGACGACGCCGCGCACCCCCTGTCCACGCTGGACGTGTTGTTCATGCGCAAGGACCCGCCGGTGGACGCGGAGTTTCTCCACGCCACGCAGTTGGTGGAGCTGTGTGGAGACCGCGCGCCTGCCTTCATCAACAGCCCCGCGGGCATCCGTGACGCCAACGAGAAGCTCTTCGCGCTGCGCTACCCGGACCTGATGCCGGACACGCGCATCACCCGCGAGCTGCCGGTGCTGCTGGACTTCATCGCGCACAACGCGCAGGGCACCATCCTCAAGCCCATCGACGGCTTCGGCGGCAAGGGCATCCTCTTCCTGACGCCCACGGACCGGAACGCGCGCTCGGCGGTGGAGTTGCTCACGATGGGAGGCCGCGAGGCCGTGGTGGCACAGGCGTACATCCCGGAGAGCCGCCTGGGCGACAAGCGCATCCTCCTGGTGGACGGCGAGCCCGTGGGCGGCGTGCTGCGCGTGCCCTCCGAGGACGACCACCGGGGCAACATGGCCGCTGGAGGGGTGCCCCGGAAGGCCATGCTCACGGCGCGGGACCTGGAAATCTGCGAGCGGCTGAAGCCCGAGCTGCGCCGCCGTGGGCTGCTGCTGGTGGGCATCGACGTGCTCGGGGACTACCTCACCGAGGTGAACGTCACGAGCCCCACGGGCATCTACGAAGCCAACCAGCTGGACGGTGTCTGCGTGGAGGCGAAGGTGCTGGACGTGGCCGAGCGACTGGCCGCCCAGCGCAACGCGCGGTAGCCGCGCCGTCCTGGGTGCAGCGCCCGAGGGCCTGGAGTCGCTGCTCCGGGCCCTTCGTGTTTCTGGAGAGCCAGGTGAGCACGGAGGGTGCCCTCTCCTCTGCCCATCCGTGCCGCGAGCTGAAGGGTGGTTCAGCTTTCACCCCAGCTACCGACGCAACGCGCCATGGACGGGCATGGCTCGGTGAATTGAATATTGGTTCATGTTTCATGCGTCCGGCGACGCGTCGCGCCTTGAATACACGAGAGTCGAGGGAGTCAGGTCTCGCTCCTCGGCCGCCGCTCTCCCCCCACTGGCGGCCCGGGAGGCACCATGCACACGCAACACCCCCGCCGTGCTCCGTCGTGCTCGAGGTTCCCCGGTTTGCGCCTCGCGGCGCTCCTGCTCATGAGTGCCGTTGGTTGTGGTTCCCCCGAAGAAGCATCCCCGCGCGAGGCCGCGCCCGAGGTCGTGCGGGAAGTCGAGAGCTCACTGACGCAGGTGACGGGCTTCGGCACCAACCCGGGCAATCTGTTGATGTACCGCCACGTGCCGACGGGGGTGCCCGCGAACGCGCCGCTGGTGGTGGTGATGCACGGCTGTACGCAGACGGTCGCCGCCATGGAGAACTCGGGCTGGACGGCGGCGGCGAACCTCTACAAGTTCTACGTCGTCTACCCGCAGCAGCAGAGCGGCAACAACGCGAGCAGCTGCTTCAACTGGTTCGAGCCCGGCGACATCACCCGCGGTCAGGGCGAGGTGCTCTCCATCAAGCAGATGGTGGACGCGATGAAGGCCGCGTACTCCATCGACGCGTCGCGCGTGTACCTCAGCGGCTTCTCGGGCGGCGGGTACATGGCACCGGCGCTGCTGGCCACCTACCCGGACGTCTTCTCCGCGGGCGCCATCAACTCGGGCGGCCCGTACAAGTGCGCGCTGACGATGACCGCGGGCTTCAACTGCATGAGCCCGGGCGTGGACAAGACGCCCGCCGCCTGGGGTGACCTGGTGCGCGGCGCGTACTCGAACACGGGCGAGTGGCCGCGTGTCTCCATCTGGCACGGGACGAGCGACTTCACGGTGAAGCCGATGAACCTCACCGAGGCGATGGAGCAGTGGACCAACGTCCACGGCATCGACCAGACGGCGGACACCACCGAGACGGTGAGCAACTTCCCGCACAAGGTGTACCGGGACGGCGCGGGTAACGCGAAGGTGGAGACGTGGGAGATGACGGGCATGGGGCACGGCGTGCCCGTGGACCCGCAGTACAGCTTCCCGGGCAGCTCCACGGTGTGCGGCACCGCGGGCGCGTACCTGCTCGACGTGAATATCTGCGCCGTCTACTACCAGGCCCAGTTCTTCGGGCTCACGGGGGGCGGCTCGACGGGAGACACCACGCCGCCCACGGTGAACGTGACGGCGCCGGCCAATGGGGCCACGGTGAGCGGCACCGTCACGGTGACGGCGAGCGCCTCGGACGCGGTGGGCGTGGCGCGGGTGGAGTTCCTGGTGGACGGGAGCACGGTGTCCACGGACACGGTGGCGCCGTATGACTTCGCGTGGGACAGCACGGGTGTCTCGAATGGGACGCACACGCTGGGAGCCCGGGCGTTCGATGCGGCGGGGAACCAGGCCACGGACAGCGACACGAGCGTCACCGTGAGCAACAGCGGCACGCCGACGCCCGTGACGGTGAGCTTCACGAGTGTCACCGCGGATGACGGCTACATCAAGGCGAACGCGGACGGCAGCGCACCGGCGCTGGGGACGCTCACGGGCCTGGCGCTGGGGCGCGGGACGGACGGGAAGTACAACCGCTCGTTCATGTCCTTCGACACGTCGAGCATTCCGGACACGGCGACGGTCAGCCGTGTGTACCTGACGGTGACGTACTCGTCCGGCTCGGGTGACCCGTGGTCCACGCCGGCGGGGAACACGCTGCTCATCGACGTGAAGAACGGCACGTTCAACGCGGCGGCCACGGAGACGGCGGACTGGGCTTCGGCCGCCACCGCCAGTGGTGTGGCGAGCATCGGCAGCTTCACGGCGGGCACGAAGGCCTCGGGAGACTTCAGCAGCGCCGGGCGCTCCGCCATCAATCTCACGGGGAAGACGCAGCTGCGGCTGGGCTTCAGCGGGAATCAGACGGCGACGCAGTACCTGTTCGTCAAGGACGGCACGGGCGCCACGCTGACCGTGGTGTACACGCCGTAGGGTGATTTGGGGACGGTGGGCCGGAGTGGTGGTCCGGCCTGCCGTCCTGGTTCATGGAGCCGAGCCGTACTCGAACCCTTCGTAGTTGAACGCGCGTTCGATGGCCTTCACGTCGGCCTCGGTGCCGCCGCACTCCCTCACGACGTCACGCCAGCGGGCCGAGACGAGGGTCTTCATTGTGTCGATGAGGTGGGTGGCAGCTTCTCTCGACAGGCGGAAGCGGCCGCACTCGCTCAAGAGGTTCTGGCGGTTGGCGCGCCGGTTCTGCGCGCTGCCCACCTCCATCGCCAGGTCGCGCTCGGTGCTGGCCTGTGGCATCGGCGTGAGGTCGTAGGCGGGCGAGAGGCTCCACTCCGTGCCCGCGGCGATGAGCGCATGGTTTCGGGGATGGTCGTCGATGTTCGAGATGAGCGCGTTGAACACCATGCGTGAGAACAGCTCTCGCAGGTCCTCATCCGGGTTGCGCACCCAGCGCTTCAGCTCATCTCCCAGCAGGATGTACGACCACTTCGAGCGGTCCTGCGGATTCTCGTCGGCGCGGAGGACCGTCAGCGCACTGACCATGCGGTGCCGCAGGTAGCCTTCGTCGACGCGTCTCCGGTCGAACCGGCGGACCAGGAGCACATCCTGGCCCGCGACGTGGACGCGCTTGCTGAAGGCCGCGCGCAGGCCGCACTCGCTGGCGAGCTTCAGCATGCCGCCTTCGACCGCTGCGTTGTTCCAGCGGTCGCTACGGGACGGGAACTTGGCGACCCATAAGCCTTCCTCGTCCTCAACGACGTTCTTCGGACGTGCACCTCCCATGGAGCTGCCAGGGTTCACCAGGTCGCTGACCTGCTGCGCGGAGGTGGGCAGGGCCTGCTCGATTCGTTCGACTTCCTGGAGCAGAGGGCCCAGCTGGAGCACCTTGTTGAACTGATGGACGGGTGCGGGCGGTGTGGTGCTGCGTCCAAAGGACAGCGCACCCGCCCGGTCCTCGGGTGAGTGGAGGAGGAAGTCGACTTCGGTCAGGTCGACACGTCCCAGCTGGCGCTCGATGACCCTGCGTCCCCATGCGTCGGGTGAGGAGTCTCGCAAGGCGCCGAAGATGCCGCCGAGCCTCGCAGTCTCGAAGGTGCCAGGACGCAAGGGGAGCTCGAACTTCTGCAGCTCGACCGCGCGAGGGTTGGACAGGTAGCTCTTCCCGTAGACGAAGCGGCCCACGTCGCCCTGCTGCACGAAGCGCCCGCAGGTGAGGACCTCCATGGACTCCGGGAGCTGGATGTACACGTAGCAGCTGGAGTCGTCAGAAGTCGGCATCGAGGTCATCCTTGGGACGTACGCGCTTGGGCTGACGTGCCAGCTCCAGCGTCTTTCCCTCCTCGTCGCGGTCTGGCGAAGCGAGGTTCTCGAACTCGTGCTCGAGCCCCAGGGCCCAGAGCACCGTGAAGTAGGCGCTGAGCGCGGTGGTGGGGCTGCCCCCCTCGATGCGCTTGAGGGTTCCCAGGGCGAGCCCCGTCTTCTTCGCGAGGTCTACCTGCCTCAAGCCACGTCGGATCCGCGCCCGCGCGATGTTCTGGCCCAGCCGCGTGATGGCGCGCACCACGCAAACGGGCGTCACGTCAGGGGTGAGATTCTGTCGGGGCATTTCAATCTATTGGCTGTAAAATGGCTCTAGAGGCGCTTTATTGCACCAAGTTGTGTGAATTACCCAGCTGTTGGTGCCTGGTTGGCTGCTCCCGGGACAGGGGTGCCTGCTCTGGTGCCGCCTGGCGAAGCGCCTTTCGACGAGACCGGCTGGGTCCGCGATAGGCGTCCTGGAGGAAGTGCGGTTCTCCACCATCGACCGTGTGGTTCCGCCAGTGCTGTCGTGCCGTGTTTGACCGTGGGCCTGTCGAGCCCGGGGAGGCACGCGTGGTGGCGAGACGCTGGTGGGCCCTGCTGCTGATTCCGTTGGCGGTGGGCTGCGCGAGCCCGCGAGTGGTGCGGCTGGATACGGGCAACGGCCGGCCTCTGGAGCACATGCCACGGACTTCGGGTGGTTCCGTCGAGGATGCTCTGGAGCGCACCGGTGCCACCGGCATGAAGTTCATCGAGGTATAGGCTCGCTCCTGCGCATGACTGAACCCACCGCTCCGGACGAGACACTCGACTCCATCGGCACGGCGGGGGTGCGGGTGCTTCAACGCCGGAACGGTTACCGCTTCACGCTGGACGCCGTACTCCTCGCTCACTTCGCGGCGAGCGAAAACACAGGCGCTCCAAGGCCCATCCTGGAGCTGGGCGCGGGCAGTGGCGTGGTGTCCTTCCTGCTCGTGAAACAATTCAACCTCGGCCCCGTGGATGCGCTGGAGCTACAGCCCGCGGTACACGCGCGGCTGCAGCGGGCCGTGGTGCTCAACGACTGCGAGACTCGCGTGAAGCCCCTGCTGGGTGACCTGCGGCGCATCCGTGAGCTCGTGCCCGGCGGGCACTACGCGCACGTCGTGTCCAATCCACCGTTCCGCATGGCCAACGCGGGAGTCCGCAGTCCCGACGACGAGCGCGCCGTGTCCAAGTCCGAGGTCGCCTGTGACGCAAGCGACGTGGTCGCAGCGGCCCGCTATGCGCTGACACCCGGAGGCACCGTGAGCCTCGTGTACCCCGCCTCACGCGTGGCCGAAGTCCTCGGACTGCTGACCCAGGCGAAGCTGTACCCCTCCGTGCTGCGCTTCGTGCACTCGCGCGTGGGCTCACCGGCCACCCGCTTCCTGGTGCAGGCCCTGAGAGACCGTGACAGGGGACTCGTCGTGCGCCCGCCGCTCATCGTTCACGGTGAGGCACCGGGTGGCTACTCCACGGAGGTGGCCGCGCTGATGGACCCACCGCTCGCGGAACGGGTGTCTCCCCTCTCTGGCGACACTGGCGATTGAGCCGCGCTACGGAGCGCGCGCCAGCGGCTTCGTGTTCGTCACCTGGAACCCATCACCCTCCGAAGCGGTGATGAACAGCTCGCTGCCCGCACTCACGTCGAGCGCGGTGCGCCTGCGGCTCTTCCCCACCGTGAAGACCACCTCCAGGTCATGCGCTCCGGCCTCCACGTCACGGATGACCACGCTCGTCGCGTTGCTCGCACCGCGCCGCGCTCCGTCGAGCGACACCGTGCACGGCTTCTGGCAGCGCACGTTGAGGTGTGACTCCCCTCCGCTGCGAGCCTGCCCCGCCGCTTCCAGGCTCCGGTCCTCCGTGAGCCTCAGGTTCCCCTTCGAGTCCCCGTAGAAGGTCGCCCTGGCGCCCGCGGGCATGTCCACGTAGCCGACGAAGAGCCGCCGGTTCAACAAGGCGGCATTCGCCTCCACGCGCCGGCGTCCCGGCTCCACGTCCTTGAACTCCCACGTGCGGCCATCCCGTCCCAGACCCCGGCGTCCGTCGAGCAGCACCGTGCAGTCCTCGGGACACCTCACGATGGCCACGCTCTTCTCTCCCGCTCCGACCTTCTCTCGCGGCCTCGCGCCCTTCCCTTCCGCCCATGCCGGTGTGCCGGGCGGGCTGGTGCTGCCCCGCTCCACCACGATGCGCTTGTTGCTCGCGATGAAGACCTCCGCCTCCGCCACGTCCGGGATGTCCGCGAACCCGCTGGCGAGCGGACGGCCCAACATGCCCGTGGTCTCCACGCGCCGCGTGCCTGGCGCGATGCCATCGAACTCCCACGTCGAGTCCATCACCCGCCGCCCGTGCTTCCCATCGAGCACCACGGTGCACTTCTCCGGACAGCGCACCCGGACGGCGACACCGTCCTGCGCGAGAGCCGGGACGGACAGCAACAGCAACAGGAACGGCCAACGCAGGGACATGGCGAAGGAGTCTCGCGCCAGTCCGCACCCGGGTCGAGTCACTCCGGATGCGCGTCTCCTCGGAGGTGCCCTCGGCATGGGCGCGGCCTGCGTTGGCTCGCGAGCAACCACGCCGGCCCGCCTGCTCGGCGAGTGAGGAGGGAGTGACTCCGGGTGCCATGGGGAGCGACCGACCCCAACGTACCCAGGTTTCCGGACTGGCCTCAGGCCGCCTCAAGGAGGAGTGGGAATGAACGTGGCATCCCTGACCGAGCAACCGAGCATCCTGAAGTCAGCGGCCCTGCTGCCACCGCGCCTGTCGCTCGGGACGACGATGGTGGTGCACGGGCTGAGCAAGCTCCGCAAGGAGGGGACGGAGCAGACCGCGGGCTTCTTCGAGCAGGTCGGCCTCAAGCCGGCCCGGCCCCTGGTGCTGGCCACGGGCATCACCGAGTTGATTGCGGGCGTGAGCGCCATCCTCGGCTTTGCCACCCGGCCCGCCGCGCTGGGCGTGCTCGTCACCCAGGCGTTCGCCATCGCCAAGGTCCACGGGTCCAAGGGCTTCGACAACACCAAGGGCGGCTTCGAGTTCAACCTCGCGCTGTGCTCCATCGCGCTCGGGCTGCTGCTGCGCGGGCCCGGTCAGCTCTCCGTGCACAGCGCCCTGGAGCGCAAGGTGAAGCGCAAGGAGTTGCGCCGCCTGCGCCTGCTGCCGCGCCAGCGGAGCCGCTCGCTGCTGCTGGACCTGCTCGGCTGAGCCGTCTCAACCGCTGGTATGCCTGCCCGGTGCCGCACACCCCATCACCCTGACTGATGGGGTGTGTGTCGCCTGCCCGGCTGCCGATGGGGCGAGCGCATGCCAATCGCCCCCGGACGCCCGGACGGCCCGTAAGATGCGCGGGCCATGCCCTCGTCCGTCTTCCTGATGCTGGCGCTCGCCACCACGCCGGGTGCTCCCTCGGCGCGCGAGCCCGCTTCCATCCACAACTTCTCCACAGCACAGGCGCGCACCGCCGAGCTGCTCTCCACCGCGGGCACCGCATCCGTGAAAGCCGCGCTCCGAGAGGACGCTGCTTCGAAGCCGGCCATCACCGCCGCGGGTACCGCGTCCGTGCGCGCGGCGCTCCAGAACAGCTCCGACTCCGAGGGCACGGTGGCCGCCGCCTCGCTCGCGGGCGACAGGTCCGTGAAGGCCGCGGTGATGGATGTCGCTCGGGCTCGCATCGCCAGTGCCGCCGTGCTCGCGGGCAGTGCGTCCGTGAAGGCCGCGGTTCGCGATGCCCAAGCCAACATCCTCGCGGGAGCAGCGTTCGGTGCGACGCGTGAGGCCGCGGTGAGCCTGCGTCCCGCCGCGCTCGGCACGGATGCCGTCGTCGTGGCCGCGGGCACGGCGAGTGACACCGCGAGCGTGATTCACGCGGCGGGTACCGTCGCCGCGCCTCAGGAGACGACACCCCCCGCCGCCGCGCCGGAGTCCGCACCGCCGACTCCCGACGCCATCGTCTCCGACGTCGGCCGCGTCGCCGCCGAGGCCGCGGTCAGTGCCGTGCGCGCCGCCGCCGTGGCCCTGCGCACGCCCCCCACCGCTCCCCCCGTGGTCGACGTGGACGCGAGCTACTCCCGCGGCCTCGCGGCGCTCCAGGCGAAGGACACGCGCACCGCCATCACCGAGCTGTCTGCCTGCGTGGAGGCCGCGCCCTCGCGCGTGGACTGCCGCTGGGAGCTGGGCTGGGCGTACCAGGTGGAGGGCCGCTGGACGGATGCGCTCGCGCAGTGGACCGAGGTGAAGAAGCTGGACCCTGACCACGCGGACCTGGAGACCGCGCTCGCGCAGGCGCAGGGCCAGGCCGCCCTCCAGGAGAAGCTCTCCCGCGCGCCGCAGGCCAGCAACCGCCCTCCCCCGCCTCCGGGCGCGAAGGTGCGCATCCGCGCCGTGGGTGACGTCATGCTCGGCACCACCGTGCCCGAAGGCCACCTGCCCCCCGAGAGCCCCGCCAGCGTCATCACCGGCGTGCGCCCGCTGCTCGAGGACGCGGACCTCACCTTCGTCAACCTCGAGGGCCCGCTGTGCGACGGCGGCAAGACGACCAAGTGCCGCTCCAAGGGCAACTGCTACGCGTTCCGCTCGCCTACTGCATATGGGCAGGTCCTCAAGGAGGCCGGTGTGGATGTGGCCTCCACCGCGAACAACCACTCCGGCGACTTCGGCGAGCTGTGCCGCCGCGAGACGGAGTCCACGCTCGACGCGCTGGGCATTCCCTGGAGCGGCCCGCCGGGCTCGGTGGCCACGGTGGAGCGCAACGGGCTGCGCATCGGCGTGGTGGCCTTCCACACGTCGCCCTCGTGCAACCACCTCAACAACCTGGCCACGGCCACGGCGCTGGTGAGCGCGGCCGCGGCGGAGCATGACCTCGTCATCGTCTCCTTCCACGGCGGCGCCGAGGGCAGCAAGGCGCTCCACGTGCCGGACGGGCGCGAGATGTTCTTCGGCGAGGACCGCGGTGACCTACGCACCTTCACCCGCGCGGTGGTGGACGCGGGCGCGCACCTGGTCATCGGCCACGGCCCGCACGTGGTGCGCGGCATGGAGTTCTACAAGGGCCGGCTCATCGCCTACTCGCTGGGGAACTTCGCCACCTACGGCCGCTTCACCCTGTCGGGCGCGCAGGGGCTGGGCATGGTGCTGGAGGTGGAGCTCCACGGCGACGGCCGCTTCGAGTCCGCCCGCATCCTCCCCACGAAGCAGGTGGGCGAGGGCATTGCCCAGCCGGACCCGGCGGGCGCCGTCATCCCCCTCGTCCGCGGCCTCACCTCCGAGGACTTCCCCGACACGGGCGCGCGCATCTCCGAGGACGGCACCGTGAAGCCCGCGGGCAAGGGCCCCGTCAGCGCACGCTGATACCGGGCCGCGTCCGCACGCGCTGACGCCGAGCCTTCCCGACCTCCGCGCACCCGTGCCCACGGGTGCGCCGGTTTCCTTCGGCACAGATTCCGCGTGTACCGCGAGAGACCTGTCACGTCCGGGCCGCCTGCGCCGTCCGTGTGCGGTCTCCCGATGCACGGTGAAGCCCGGCTGCTGGCCCCTCTGCCGGACGCGTGATTGCGGCTCAAAGCATGACGCGAGTCATGAGGGCGCGCGTGGTCTCCGTGCGATACAAGGATGTTCGCCGTGCGCGCACTCCGACTGCCACGTCTCTCCTCGCTTCGCGCCTTCGACCACCCCGGCTACTTCGCTGTCTGGCTGGGCGCGCTGGTCTCCACCATCGGCACCTGGATGGAAGCCGTCGCCATGGGCGTGTACGTCACGCAGGAGACGGGCCGCGCCGAGTGGACCGGCGGCATCGCCGCCCTCACCTTCCTGCCCTCGGTGATTCTGTCGCCCCTGGGCGGTGCGCTCGCGGACCGGTTCGACCGGCGCGCGTACGTGGCGCTGGGCACGGTGGTGCAGCTGCTGCTCGCGGGGGTGCTGACGCTGCTGGCCTTCACGCACCAGCTCAGCGTGCACGCGGTGGGTGTCGTCTCGCTGCTCAACGGCTGCGCGAGCACGCTCATCAGCCCGGCCTTCTCCGCGATGCTCGCGGAGCTGGTGCCTCCGCGCGACTTGCACAGCGCGGTGAGCCTCAACTCGGCGCAGTACAACCTGGGGCGCATCATCGGCCCGGCGCTGGCGGGGCTCGTGCTGGCGACGGGGGGCGCGTCCTGGGCGCTGCTCATCAACACCCTGTCCTTCCTCGCGGTGCTGGTGGCGCTGTCTCGCGTGCGGATGCCGCCGCGGGACATGGGCAAGGTGGCGCAGAATCTGTGGAAGCAGATTGCGCACGGCTTCTCGGTGGTGCGGGCGGACCCGGACATCTCGCTGATGCTGTGGGGCACGCTGCTCGTCGCGGGCCTGGTGGCGCCCTTCATCGGCCTGGTGCCGGTGTTCGCCATCCGCGAGTTCGGTCAGGGCGCTGGGGCCACGTCGATGCTCGTCTCCTGCCAGGGCGCGGGCGCGGTGACGGCGGCGCTGGTGGTGGGCACGCTGGTGGACACGCTGGGACAGCGGCGGCTGCTGGGAATCATCTCGCTCGCGATTGGCGCGGTGTCGGCGCTGTACTGGCTGTCCCCGACGCTGCACGTGGCGGCGGTGGGCATCGTCCTGCTCGGCGCCAGCTACATGATGATGATGACGGGGTTGAACTCGTACTGTCAGTCCCGCGTGCCGCGCGAGCTGCAGGCGCGGATGAGCAGCATCTACAGCATGGTGCTCGGTGGCGGGTACGCGGCGGGCGTGTGGGGGCTGGGCGCGCTGGCGGACCGCGTGGGCCTTCGCTTCGTCATGGTGAGCTCCAGCGTCCTGTTCCTCGCGCTCGTGCTGACGCTGCGCTTCATGCGGCCGCGCAGCTTCGACAACGCCAGCACGTAGACGGCCCGCGCGGTCCACCGCTGGACACGCGGGCCGACCGACACGTGCGGGCCTCGGCTCCTCGCGTTACACCCGGGCCATGCTCACGCGTCCCCCCGTCCTGGTCCTCGCGGCCCTGCTGTTGACCACCGCGCCCGCCCTCGCGCAGGAGCGCCGTGTCGCCGAGCCGCTCGGCATTGCACTCGAAGGACTCCCCTCCCCGTTCCCCGTGCAGTTCCTCCCCGTCACGCTGGAGGGCCAGGACCTGCGCATGGCGTACATGGACGTGAAGCCCACGGGCCGCGCCAACGGGCGCACCGTCATCCTGCTCCACGGGAAGAACTTCTTCGGCGCGTACTGGGAGGGCACCATCCGCGCCCTCACCGCCGCCGGCTACCGCGTCGTCGTCCCGGACCAGCTGGGCTTCGGCCGCTCCTCCAAGCCGGACATCCACTACAGCTTCCACACCCTCGCCTCACTGACGAAGAAGCTGCTCGACACGCTCGGCATCAAGGAGACCGCCGTTGTCGGCCACTCCATGGGCGGCATGGTCGCCACGCGCTTCGCCCTCATGTACCCGGAGACCACCACGCACCTCGTGCTGGAGAACCCCATCGGTCTCGAGGACTACCGCGAGAAGGTCCCCTGGCAGTCCACCGAGGCCTACTACCGCGAGCAGCTCCAGGCCACCGAGGAGGGCACTCGCAAGTACCACCAGACGTACTACGTGAAGTGGAAGCCCGAGTACGACGTCTGGGTTCAAATCTTCGCCCGGCAGCTCCAGAGCGGTGAGTACCCGCGCCTCGCCTGGGTCGCCGCCGCCACGTCGCAGATGATCTACGAGCAGCCCGTCTCCCACGAGTTCCCCCTCGTGAAGCCGCGCACCCTGCTCGTCATCGGCCAGGAGGACCGCACCTATATCGGCCGCGGCAAGGTGCCCGCCGATGTCGCCGCGACGCTGGGCCAGTACCCTCAACTCGGCAAGGCGGTGGCGAAGGCCATCCCCAACGCGACGCTGACGGAGCTTCCCGGCGTGGGCCACATCCCCCACTTCGAGGCGCCGGAGAAGTTTCACTCCGCGCTGCTCGGCTTCCTCGGGAAGTGAACGCCTGCCTGCCCTGAGGGCTGTGGGCAACTTGGGGACACCACCCACGCTCCGCGTGAAGTCTCCACCGCGCTAGAATCCCTCTCGCTCTGGGGCACATGGGCCCTGGCGCACTCGCAGGGGGGAGCCATGAAGAAGCTGCTCGGGCCGATGCTGTACATGACGGACGCGCAGTCCACGGACACGTGGACCTTCTCCGTCAACCTGTACCTCTCCGGCACGGACCCCACGAAGCCTCCTCCGCTGCGGCTCATGTTCCTCGACAGGGACGCGCAGGAGCTCCCCGGCGCCGTCATCACCGACCCCAAGCTGGCCGCCGACTTCTCCGCCCTCAAGAGCCCCATGGCCGGCGTGCTGTGGAAGTGGAACGTCTCCCTCCCTCGCGCCCCCCACCCGACGCGCGTGGCCTACCGCTTCGTCCCCGTGGACGGCGCCACCCCGCTCGAAGGCGTGGACGACGTGAAGGACGTCGTCGTGCCGGAGCGGGGCACCCAGCCGCGCGCGGCCTTCTTCTCCTGCAACGGCGGCGGTAGCGCCGAGGCGTGGAAGGCGGTGTCGAAGATGGGGCACCCCTTCGCCTGCTGGGAGGACATGCGCGAGCAGCACGAAGACGCCACCGGCGGCTTCCACCTGCTCATCGGCGGCGGAGACCAGGTGTACGCGGACTCCATCTGGTACGCCTCGCAGGAGCTGGTCGACTTCCGCAAGCTGTCCCTGGAGAAGAAGCTCATCTGCGAGCTGCCCGCCCACTTCCACGACGACATGGTCGCCCGCTACGTGGAGCTGTACTGCGAGCGCTGGAGCGGCACCGCCGGCATCGCCCCCATGCTGGCGCGCGTGCCCGGCCTCTTCACGTGGGATGACCACGACATCTTCGACGGCTGGGGCTCGCACGAGAAGCTCCAGGCCAGCCCCTGGTACCGCACCCTCTACAGCGCCGCCGCGCTCACCTTCGAGGCCTTCCAGCTCGGTGGCCTGCGAACCGCCGACAAGACGCCCCGCGAGCGCAAGCCGGGCGAGACGCACTACCTGCGCACCGTGCGCTTCACCGGCGACGAGTGCGACCTCGACGTGGTGATGCTGGACCTGCGCAGCGGCCGCACCAGCCGCGTGAAGTCCACCGGGAAGACCGAGCACGTGGTGATGAGCGAAGCGCAGTGGTCCGCCCTCGACACATGGCGCCTCGAGCACCAGGCCAGCGCGGGCTCGAAGTACCGGCACGTCATCGTCGTGTCCTCGGTGCCCCTGGTCCACCTGCGCTTCGGCCAGGCCGCCGAGCGTGTCGCGGGGATGATGGACCTGCGCGACGACATGCTCGACCAGTGGGAGTCCATCGTTCACCGTGGTGAGCGCACGCGGCTCATCATGGACCTCTTCCGGCTGGCGAAGGAGTCGTGCTGCGCGGTGACGGTCATCTCCGGCGACGTGCACGTGGGCGCGCGTGGCCTCATCCGCTCGCGCAACCCGGAGCACCTCGCCCCCGGCGTCGCCGAGGCCGCCATCGAGCAGGTGACTTCCTCCGCCATCGTCCACCCGCCCCCCGGCATGCTCGAGTTCCTCGGCATGCGCACGCTGGCGGGAGAGGGCGTGGAGGACCTGCCGTCCTTCATCCAGACGGAATTGCTCCCCGTGGGCGCCGACCACTACCTGCGCGAGCGCAACTGGCTGTCCCTGTGCGTGAAGCGGCCCACCAACGCCACCTCCCGTCCCAAGCTGTGGCTGCGCTGGGAGACCGAGCACTCCCCGCTCTCCATGCAGGTGGTGGTGGAGCCCCCGTCCCCGTCCCGGTAGCTCGCGCCGCGCTGACTCCACGGCGTGCGGGCAGGCATGCGCCCGTGCGTCCGTGGGGAACTTGGTGGGCCGGGAGCGCGCCCCGACATTGAGCCTCGTAGGAGTGTGCCGGCGTGGGGCTCTTCCCCGCGCCCTTCGACGAGGAGCGCATCATGCCCAACCGGAAGTACGACCCCCTGAAGGGCGGCAAGGAAGCACCCCACAAGCCTCCGTACGCGAAGGACCGCGTGGAAGGGGGACTGGAGGCGGACGACACGCTGCCGCTCTACTCCGCGGACTCCATCCACGCCACGAGCGAGGCGAAGTTCGCCCTCGACAGTGACGCACCCGTGGGCGGCGACGTGCCCGACATCCGCAGCCCCATCGACGAAGCCGATGAGCTGGAGCGCGAGCGCATCGGCCGCGAGCGAGCCGATGCGCGCATGGCCGGACAGGGCGAAGAGGATTAGCGCAAGCAAGGTCGCCGGGACTCGCGCACGCTCGCGAGCCCCAGCGTTGAAGCGAAACGCCGCCCAGGCGGCGAGCGTGGACAGCGAAGGGCCGCCGGGACTCGCGCACGCTCGCGAGCCCCGGCGTTGCCCTGCGACCTACTTCCCGGCGCTCGGCGCGGCGGGCTCCTCGTCCGGCTCCACCGGCGTCAGCTTGCCCAGGTTGAGCGGGCCCACCTGCTCCTGGATGGTTGCGGGGTCTCCGACGAGGACGATCTGCATCGCGTCCGGCGCCAGGTACAGCTCGGCCACGCGCTGCACCTCGGCGGCGGTGGCGTTGCGCAGGCCCTCCACCGTGCGCTCCAGCTCATTCAGCGGGCGGCGCTTGAAGTAGATGGACGCGGCGGTGGCGCCCAGGCCCTCCACCGTCTCGAAGCCGGCGGGGATGGCGCGGATGAGCCCCTCGCGCGCGGACTCCAGCTCCTTCTCCGTAATCGGCCGCTCCTTCAGGCCGGACAGCTCCTTCACCAGCTCGGTGAGGGCGGGGCCCGTCACGTCCTGGCGCACGGCCGTGTACGAGAGCAGCGGCCCCACGCCCAGGCGCGTGTCCATGAACGCGCCCGCGCCGTAGCTGTAGCCCTTGGCCTCGCGCAGGTTCATGTTGAGCCGGCTGCCGAAGAAGCCGCCGTACACGGTGGTGGCCAGCTCCAGCGCGTACTCGTCCGCGTGGCCCGCGGCCAGTCCCGGGCGGCCCACCAGCATCACCGTCTGCGCCAGCTCGGGCTTGGGCACCACGTACACCAGCTGCCGCGGCGGCGCGGCGGGCGTGGGCGGCGCGGCGGGCGGCGTGCCCGGGCCCTTCCACGAACCCAGGTGCTTCTTCGCCAGCGCCACCGCCTCATCCAGGGTGATGTCCCCGGTGAGGATGAGCGCGGCGGCGCGCGGGCCGGAGTGGCGCTGGTAGAAGCCCTTCGCGTCCGCCAGCGTCAGCGCCTGCACGGTGGCGGGCAGGCCGTCGGACATGTGGGCGTACGGATGGTCCTCGGTGAAGATGGCGTCCAGGGCCGCCAGCTGCGCGAGCATGATGGGCGAGCCGAGCTGCCGCACGAGGTCTGCGAGCTGCTGCTTCTTGCGCCGGTCGAACGACTTCGCGTCGAACTTGGGCCGCATCACCACGTCCGCCAGCAGGGCGAGCGCCGGCTCCACGTTGCGCTTCAGCACGCGCACGCCCACCTCGGCGCCGTCCGGATTCACGTCCAGTCCGGGGGACACGCCCAGGTCCGCGAAGGCGTTGTCGAGCGCCACCGTGTCCCGCTTGCCCGCGCCTTCCAGCAGCATGCGGTAGGACAGCTCGGCCAGGCCCGCCTTGCCCTTCGGGTCCTGCGCGCTGCCCGAGGCGAAGGCCACGCCGGCGAAGACGAGCGGCAGTTCCTTGCGCGTGCTCACCAGGACGGTGAGACCGTTGTCCAGCTTCGCGCTCTGGAACGTGGGCAGCACCAGGTCCGGCGGCTTGCCGGGCTCGGGCGGCTTGTCGCGGAAGGCCTCGGGGTCCTGCGCGGTCGGGGGCGGCGGGGGCGCCTCGGTGGAAGTCGCTCCCAGCGCGGGCGTGTCCGGGCTGGGCGGCGGAGGCGGCTTGGGGTTGCTGGCGCAGGCGGCCAGCGAGGCCGCGAGGAGGGCGGTGAGGAGGCGGCGCATCAGTTGCGCTCCTTCGGTTCGATGGGGGCCTGCCGGCGGGCCGGCGGTACGGCGTGGAGGATGACGCGCGAGTTGGAGGACAGCGCGTCGCGCGCGAACTGCTTCACGGACTCGGGCGTCACCTGCTCGTAGCGCGCCAGGTCCTTCGCGATGTAGCCGGGGTCGCCGACGAAGTGGTTGTAGCTCTGCAGCACGTCCGCCTTGCCGCCGCCGCCGCCCACGGACTGCAGGCCCGCGAGCATGCGCGTGTCATAGCGGGTGCGGGCGCGCTCGATTTCCTCCTGGGTGATGCCGTTCTTCCGCACCTCATCGAGGATGGCGTCCACCTCCTTCAGCAGCAGGTCCGTGGACACACCGGGGCGGGCCACCACGTCCAGCGTGAAGACGGACTGCGCGCCCTGGCTCTGCTGCGTGGCGCTGACGCTCTGGGCCAGCTGCTTCTCCAGCACCAGCCTGCGGTAGAGGCGGCTCGCCTTGCCGGTGGACAGCGCGGTGGCGAGCACGTCCGCGACGGCGTCGCCCTCCTGGAGGTACGGGGCGGTGAGCCACTGGATGGACAAGAGCGGTAGCTGCGCCACGCGCTCCTCCTGGCGGATGACCACGGGCGCGGTGAGCTTCACCGGGGCGACCTGGGGAGGCACCGGCTTCGGGTGGCTGGGCAGCGAGCCGAAGTACTTCTCCACCAGCGCCTTCGTCTTCTCGACGTCGAAGTCACCGACGATGGTGAGCGTCGCGTTGGAGGGCGCGTACCACTGGCGGAAGAAGCCCTTCACGTCGTCCACGGTGGCGGCGTTCAGGTCCTCCATCGAGCCGATGACGTCCCCGTGGTACGGGTGCGGCAACGGGAAGAGCGCATGCCACGCCTTCTCGCGGGCCTCTCCGTACGGGGCGGTCTCCGTGCCCTCGCGGCGCTCGTTCTTCACCACCTCGCGCTGGGTGTTGAGCTTCTCCAGCGTCAGGGCGTCCAGCAGGAAGCCCATGCGGTCGCTCTCCAGCCACAGCGCCGTCTCCAGCTGGTTGCTGGGGACGGTCTCGAAGTAGTTGGTGCGGTCGAAGCTGGTGGTGCCGTTGAGGTCGGTGCCACCAATCTGCTCGAGCAGGGAGATGTGCACGTCGTCCGCCACGTGCTTCGAGCCCTGGAACATCATGTGCTCGAAGAGGTGCGCGAAGCCGGTGCGGCCGGGCTGCTCGTTGTACGCACCGACGTGGTACCAGACGTTGACCGAGACAATCGGCAGCTTGCGGTCGACGGAGAGGATGACCTCCAGTCCGTTGGGCAGGGTGTACTTCTCATAGGGGATGGCGAGCGCTTCGCGTCCAGCCGCGGGCTTCGCCTCCTTGGGGGATTGCGCGAGCGCCGGTAGCCCGCTGATGACGAGGGCTGCGGCGACGAGGGCCTTCATTCGAAACAAGGTGCCTCCGGGTCTCGATGCCATGGACTCACGTCCTGCGCTTAGCACGCGACCCGGGCCCCCTGGATAGGGAATGCGGGCGGGAATGCCGGACATCGTCGAGTGGTTGGCGCCTCGTTTTCGCGACAGTCCCGCGAGGCTAGGGGAATGAATTCCAGACCCCGGCGTCCGCGGCGAGGACGACCTCTTTCCAGGCGGTGGGCGTCATCTCCCGGAGCGCCCGGGCGAGCGTCGCATCGGGCGTCTCGTCTTCGCGGGGCGCGAAGCGGGAGATGAACTCCGGGTGCGCGTCGAAGTCCGGCGCGTGGCGCAGCATCGCCGCGATGAACTCGCCGTAGGCGTTCGAGGTGACGAAGCCATGGCGCCGCGCTCGTGAGACTCCGGCGAGGGCCCGGTGCATGGCCTCTGACGCGTCGAGGCCGGCGAGCGTGGCCGGATGCCGGGCCCGCAGATACTGCACCACCCACTCCGCCAGCTTGCCGTCGCGCGCCCGCTGGAGTGCCGCCATCTGCTCACGTCGAATCACCAGCAAGAATCATCCTCCGGCGTGGACCTCCGCGGGCCACTTCGCTTGACGCTGGAGTTGGAGAACCTAGCATTCGGGCCCCGCTCGTCAGAAGGCTCGATGCCGGATTACCCCTCGAAGATACGTCCCGCGCAGTTCGCCGACGTCAACGTTCCCGCCCCCTTCAATCCCGGCCCGGTCCAGGCGTGCAATGCGCCCCCGCAGTGCGCGATTACGCAGCTGTGGCTGTCCCCCGCCAGCGCCCTGCCTCAATCGTTCAATCCGAACAACAACCCGGAGGTCGCCGCCGCGGACCGGGGGCGCTACCGCGTCGCGCCGACGGTGGATGACATCAGGATTCACTGGGAGCTCTCCGGCCGCGAGTACGTCGAGTCCCTCGAGCTGGAGTTGTACAGGCACGACGACATCCCGGCAGTCCCGCTGTGGACGAAGAAGATCGACTTCGCGGGCCTTGCGGCGAAGAACGGAGACACACCGTTCAACTCCCTGGACGACCTGCCCGTGGAGCGTGCGTGCAGCGACCCGTCCGCCGCCGCGCCGGTCATCGCGCGCCACTACGTCCCGACGGAGTTCCCCGACGACTGTCTGACGGTCGAACACTCCCCCTACAAGCTCAAGGCCACCATCACCCCGCGTCCGGGCAATGTGGCCACCTACCCCGTCCGCTGGCTCTACATCGACGTGCTGGTGGGCGACATCCTGCTGGAGCTGGGCCCCGGCGCCATCGTCCCCAACATGCCCTTCATCGGCATGCCCGCCGAGCGGCAGGACTTCGAGCGGCGCAACCAGATTGTCCACGCGGAGCTCGCCCAGCAGCTCGCGGGCTCGATGAGCATCGACGCGGGCGGCGACGCGCTGCAGGTCCTGCTCGAGAGCAACGTCTTCGGGCGGGACTCGTGGGAGTGGTACAGCAACGCCTTCTTCTCCGCGTACGCCGCGCTCTGGGGCGATGGCCCCATCATCCCCATCATCGCCAGGGTGCAGGTGAGGGACGCCGCCGGCGCGAGCGTCGACGCGCCCAGGGCGTTGGGCAATGCCCGCTTCCTGTGGGACTGGGAGGGCGCGAAGCATTCGCCGGGCACCATCCCGGACAAGGACGTGAAGGCCTTCCTCGCTGACGCCGTCCATTACAAGCCTGGCGACTGGCCGCACGGGCTCGACAACTGCCACGTGGACCATGGAGGCAAGCGCGGCCCCGGCTCGAGCCCCGTCTTCGAGCCCAACGGAGCGCCCGTCGATTCGCCGCAGGCCGCCAACGGCTACGCGAAGAACACGGTCAACCCCATCGCCGCGCAGATGCCCTTCAAGGTCGAGGCCGCGGGCACCCGCACCTGGGCGGCGTACAGCTACGCCCGCACCGAGGGCCTTGGCGCGGGCCAGACGGGAGTGCCCTTCCGGCCGTCCCGCATCGTCGGAGATGGCTACACGCTCACGTGTTACTTCGCCCCGTCGAACGTGAATCTGGACGTCGCCAACAGGACGGCCGCGGAGCTGCGCGCCGACGCGGGAACGCTGCCCCATGCGACGAGCCGCGAGTTCACCGTCCGCCGTCTCATGCAGGTCGCCCGGCACTGGAAGAAGACCGCCGCGATTCAGCAGGGCATCTTCTCCTGGGACCGGGTGAAGGCGCTGCTCGGACACACGGGCATCGAGCTCCGGGTGCCACCGGCCGCCTCGGTCGTCGTCGCCGTGGACTACCAGAACGCCTTCCAGCGCTCGTGGGACGCGATTCACATGCTCCCGCGCTGCGCCTGCCTGCCTCCGGCCCAGCAGGACGTCAATGACTGGGGTGTGAACTTCCGCGACTACGCGCAGTTCGTGGCCGAGGTCGAAGCGCACGTGCACCGGTGCCGCGGCTTCATCACGAGCGACATGGACATCTCGCATAACGCCATCGTGCTGCGTCAGCGCACCGGGTTGGGCATCCACACGCGGCTCTGGTACTCGGACGACCTCATCCTCGAGGACGCGAACCTCCTGGGGAAGCCGGACCAGGAGATTGCGAAGGCCCTCCTCAAGGAGCACAAGCTCACCAGCGAGAAGCTCTACAAGGAGAAGTGCAAGGAGTGGTCGTCCACGATTCTGCACGACGTCTGCGATGAGCTCACCGACCCGGACATCGAGGGCCTCCACCTCTTCCAGTTCGACTATCAGGACAACTTCCTGAACTGGTCCATGGCCGCCGAGGCCTACACCTCGAGGACCAACCGCACGACCTGTAGGGAGTGCGCGAATGTCCTGACGGTGAAGCAGCGTGAAGAGCGTGAGTGCGCCTGCGGCACGCGGCTGCGGGGCAACAGCGGCATCGTCTCCATCTACCCGTGGAGCCGCTATCAGGACGCCCGGACCTGGCGCGAGCAGGGCTTCGCGCTCCTCGGGAAGATGGTCGGCGCGACGCCGGAAATCTCGATGACCCACGAGATTGGCCACCACCTCTTCATGCCGCATGCGCCGCCGGGGACCTCGAAGGCCGGCTCGCATCCGACGTTCCACGACGACGGCACGTGGACCTGCATCATGAGCTACAACGTGGCCCAGGCCTCCTCGCTGACCTTCTGCGGGTTGTGCACCCTGCGCATCCGGGGCTGGAGCATGGGGGCCACGCCCGCGCCCACGGGCAATGAGGTGGCCACCGCGCTCGCCCAGCCGCAGCAGTCGGCCCGGGACCCCCTGCTCCTGGCGGTGGACCCCGACGCGGCCGAGTGGATTGGCAAGAAGACCGCGGTCGAGATTGCCAACAGCGTCCCGCTCCAGACCTCCATCCGGAACCGGGTCCAGCGGGCCACGCGGATGGCCCAGGACCTGCGGATTCACGACGCCGCCACCGTTCCGCTCCACAACAGGGCGAGGCAGAACAGGCACCCGTGAGGGTGCCGGTTCCAGGCGCTTCGCTCAGTGTCCGCGAGCCTCACGCTCGGCGCGATACGCGTCGATGGTGAGGTTGCGGACCTTGGAGCTGCGCCCCGCCTCGTTGTGGACGAAGCCCACGCTCGCGACATACGGCTCGATGACGCGAATCTTCTGCAGCGGCGTGACGATGAGCAGCTGCAGATTGAGCCGTCGGAACAGCTCCAGTCCGTAGGACGCGGACTCGTCCGAGCCCCGGCCGAAGGCCTCGTCGATGACGACGAAGCGGAACGAGCGCGAGCGTGTCTCGCCCCACTCCAGGCCGAACTGGTAGGCGAGGCTCGCGGCCAGCACCGTGTACGCGAGCTTCTCCTTCTGGCCACCGGACTTGCCGCCCGAGTCCGTGTAGTGCTCGTGCTCGCGGTCGTCCTCGCGCCAGCGCTCGGAGGCGGAGAAGCTGAACCAGTTGCGCACGTCCGTCACCCGCCGCGTCCAGCGCGCGTCCGCCTCCGCGCTGCCCTCGCGTCCCCGGAAGCGCTCGATGATGCGCTTCACCTCCAGGAACTTCTTCTCCGAGTACGCGTCGTCCTCGGGCGCGGACAGCGTGCCTTCCGTGCACGCACGCAGGTCCGCCTGGAACTCGCGCACGTCCGCGTCCGCCCCGGGTGAGGCTTCGAGGAGGATGTACCGCCCCGGGTTGTAGTCGATGGCGCGGAGCGAGCGGTTGATGGTGTCGATGCGCTCACGGATGTCCTGGCGCTCGCGGAGGAGCTGACCCTGGAAGTTCAGCACCTCGCGGATGGTGTTCTCCGTGAGCAGGCTCTTGAAGCGCGTCTCGAAGCGCGGCAGGTCATCCGTGCGCAGCGCCTTGAGCATGGCCGCGTACTCGCCGGCCGCGTCGAGGCTCGCGTCCACCTCCTGCGTCTCCAGTGGGAAGTCCGCGCGGTAGGTCTGCATGGCGCGGATGATGGCCTCGCGGCCGCGCTCCATCTTCCGGCCTTCCGCGTCGATGCGCTTCTGCAGCTCCTCACGGAGCTGGCGCTCGCGCTCGTCGCCCGGGTCCGCCTCCAGCGCGGCGCCGCCCGTCACCTCGGAATAGAGCGCTTCCACGCGCGGGTAGCACGCGCGCACTTCCTCGGTGGCCTCCTGCCGGGCCTTCTCGTACGCGGCCAGGGCCTTGCGCGCGGACTCCTCCTGCACCTCCAGGCGGGCCTGACGCTTCTCCACCTCCTTCAGCTTCGCCTCGGTGCGCTCCAGGGCGCGCTCCTGCTTCGTGAGCTGGCCTTCCAGCGTGTGGAGCACGTCGGACGCGGACTCCAGCTCGCGCAGCCCCTCCTCCAGTCGCTGGAGGTCGACGGCCACGGGCTTCCAGTCCAGCTCGCGGAAGGCATCGAAGACGGCGAGCTGGCTGAGCAGCTCCCTCCGCCCTTGCAGGCCCTTGCGGCGGGACTCCAACTCCAGGGCGCGCGCGGTGACGGCGGACAGGCGCGCCTCCAGCGAGCGGGCCTCGGCTTCGAGCGCCGCGCGCTTCTGCTCGTTCGTCCAGCCGAGCACGTAGCGGGAGCGGTCATCCAACCGGAAGCGGTCGTCCTTCTCGTGCTGCTCGCCGCCGCGCTTGAGCTGGCCGGAGCGGGTGAGGGCCTGCCGCTCGCGCCGGAACTGCTCCAGCGTGTCGCAGCAGGCGTAGTCGAAGCGCCGCGCCAGCTCGGCCTCCAGCCACCGGTACATGCCGGAGTCCGGCTTGATGGCCAGCTTGCGCAACAGCGAGTGCGGCTGGAGCTGAGGCACCCGCGCCGCGCCCTCCTCCTTCACCCGGTAGTAGACGAGCCGCCCGTCCAGGTGCGTGCGCTCCACCCACTGCGCCACCTTCGAGTAGCAGGCGTCCGATACGAGCAGCGACGTGCCGAAGCCATGCAGCACGCGCTCGATGGCGCCCTCCCAGTCACGCTCCTCCTCGCGCACCTGGAGCAGCTCACCCGCGAAGGGCAGTGCGTCCGCGTCCAGCCCCAGCTCGGCGCACATCCGCTCGCGCAGCGCGAGCATGCGCGATGGCAGGTTGGAGCGGCGCCGGCGCAGCGACTCCAGCTCCGCGCCCACCTCCGCGTGCTTCTGTCCCAGCCCGCGCAGTTCCACGCCCACGTCGGTGAGCGCAGCGTGCGTTCGCGTCAGCTCGCCCTCCCCTTCCGTGAGCAGCGTCTGGATGGCGCGCGTGTTGGAAAGGAAGGTGTCCGCGTCCGCCGCCGCCGGCAGTCCCGCCGAGGTGGCGAGCTGCGCATACCGCTCCGCCTTCTGGAAGCGCGCATCCCGCTGGCGCCGCCGCTGCGCCAGGTCCGCCTTCACCGTCTCCAGCCGCGTGCCTCCGTTGGCGGCGATGGCCTGCTTCAACCTGTCCCGCTCCGTGCCCTGGCGGCGACGCTCGTCCGCCAGCTCTCCGGCCTCCAGCCGTGTCTGCTCGCGCTCCGTGCTCCAGCCCGTGAGCTGTTGCTCCACGAGCTTCGCCTTCTGCCCCGCGAACCAGGGGCGCAGCGCCTCGCGGCTCTTGCGCAGGGTGGCCAGTTCGCCCGCGAGCGACTCGTGCTTTTCGCAGTCGCGCACCAGTGGCTCCAGTTGCGCCATCTGCTTCTTCGCCTTGAGCACGGCCTCGTGCGCGCGATGCAGGTCATCGAAGTGGCCGATGAGCGCCGCGAGCCGGGGCTCCACCGCGGACGGCTGGAGCATGTGCTGGCGTACGAAGTCGGTGAGGTTGCCCACCGCCTTCATCGACACCGTCTGGTGGAAGAGGTCCAGCGCCTGCTCGTCCTTGATGCCGAAGCGCCGCCGGAAGGCCGCCGCGTAGGGAGGGAAGGTCTCATGCACCTCGCACTTCAGTGCCTTGAGCCGCTTTCGCAGCGCGGCGATGTCCGCGCCGAAGCCCGCGAAGTGCTCGGACACGGAGAGCTTCCCGTCCGCGACGATGTACATGCGCGCCGGCTGTCCTTCCGCCTCGCGCATCCACAGCACCTGGGCCAGGGTGACGTGCTGGTCATAGCCCTCGTTGTAGAAGTGGCCGAGCAGCACGGAGTAGCTCGTCCCGTCGCGCAGGAAGATGGGCTTCGCGCCGTGCCCGCCCTCGCCGCGCTCGGACTTGTACTGGCCGAGCACGTACGAGCGCAGCGTGCGCTCGCGCGACTCGGCACCGGCCGCCTTGTTGTAGGCGAGCTTCTGCGGCGGCACGAGCAGCGTCACCACGCCGTCCACCAGCGTCGACTTGCCGGAGCCGATGTCGCCGGTGAGCAGCCCGTTGTCGCCGCCGAGCCCCAGGTGCCAGACGCGCTGGTGGAAGGTGCCCCAGTTGTAGGCCTCGAAGCGGTGCAGCCTGAAACCCGCGCGCGCGTCGGTGGCGCCGAGGTCGAGCAGGTCCGCCTGGTTGAAGGAGTGTGCCGTGCTCATTGCGTGGCTCCGTTCACCTCGGTGAGGTGGGCGAGCAGGTGGGCGCGGTAGTCCGCGAGCTTCTGCTGGAAGGTGTCCAACCACTGCGCGTCGACGAAGGCCTTGAGGATGCGGCGCACCTCGTAGGCGTCGTCCCCGCCGCGCAGCTTGCGCAGGAAGCCCAGCTCGATGACCCGTGCCAGGTCCGCGTCCAGCTTGTCCATCATCCGCGCCTCGTTCGTCCCCTCGGGGAGGAACAGGCGGACCAGGTCCAATATCTCCTCGCGCCGCAGCACCAGCCGGTGCCCGCCCGCCGTGGCCTCGGCTTCAGCGAGCTTCTTGCGGAGCAGCGCGAGCAGCAGGCTCACCCCGTAGCCGAGCTGCCTTCGCGCCACGAGGTGCGGCAGCGCCGCGCCGCCCTCGGAAGAGGGCTGCTGGCGCAGGTACGCGTAGCCCTCCGTCTCATCGAGCACGAGCTGCAGGCCGAGCACCGCCACGTGCTCGCGCACGCGCGCCTGCACGTTGAGCAGGCCGTGCCAGAGGCTGACGTCGCCCTCCTGGTAGACGACGCCCTTCATCAAGGCGACCAGCACGAGGGACAGGGAGTCGCAGGAGTCCGCGGGACGGGGAGTGTTGTTGGGAGTCATCGGTGGAAGAGCACCAGGGGAAGGGTGATGCGGCGCGCGCGGCCTCGCGCATCCGTCCAGGTCAGCGTCTGGGTTCGTGAGTCCTCGAACAGGGCGGTCCGGTCGTCGGACGCGAGGTCGAGGTAGGCCACCAGCTCGGCGAGGCCTTGCTGGAGCGGGGCTTCGTGAAGCACCTCCGCGAGCGACACCTGCTCGCGTGTCTGGAGCGCGTGGCGGATGGTCTCCCGCAGCCGCTCCTTGTCGATGAACGCCTGGGCGAAGAGGGCTTCCGCCGGCACGTCCTCGCTGGCCTCCAGCACGTCGGCGTCCGCCATGCGCAGCCGCACGGGCGGTGAGAAGAGGGGCCGCTCCAGGGGTAGCTCCACGGACGGCGACGGCTCGTCGATGACCATGAAGGCCCGGCCCGGCGGAGGCTGGTGGCGCACCGCGAGCGCGTGCTGCTCCACTCCGCGCAGCAGTTGCATGATGCGGCGGTTCTCCAGCCACGCACGGTCATCCAGGTAGCGCCGGAGCTGCTCCGACAGCCGGGCGACGGTGCGCTGTGTGTGTTCTCCCGTCTCCAGCCAGTCGAAGTGGATGCGCAGCAGGCGCGGGTCCGGCTTGAGCGCCTGGACAGCGGGGAGCGCGAAGACGCGCTCCAGCTTGCGCGTCAGTTCCTCCTGTCGCGTGGGGGACATGAGGAAGTCCCAGAACGCACGGAAGCTGCGCCCCTGGTCCGAGCCGCTGATGGCGTCATGCTCGGAGAGCACGGTTTCGAGCAGCTCGCCCTGGGTGCCCTCCCAGGTGGCGATGCGCTCGCGCACCACGCGGTCCAGCTCGCGGAAGCCGTGCTCCAGCTCGCGGAAGTCGGAGAGCAACCCGAGCGCGGTGTCCGCCATCTGCTGGAAGCGGTCCTTGAGGGCGGCCTCGTCCATCAGCTCCACGTGGCCGGCGCGCACCTGGGCCATCTCCGCCTCGATGTCGGCCTTACGGCGCTCCAGCTCGGCGAGGCGGGCCTTGGGGTCCACCTCGGTGCCATCCGTCATTTGCTCCAGGAGTGCGAACACGGTGCGCAGCCGCGACTCCGTGCCCACGAAGGAACGGTCGGCCAGCTGTGACAGCCATCGGATGGCGCGCTCGGCGGCGGAGGTGAGGTCGAAGTGGGGCTCGTCCGTGTCGGGCGGGTAGAACTTGCGCAGCCAGCCGCGCCCGTCCTCCGCCCAGTCGTCCAGGTACGCCGTGGCCGCGCGCGGGAAGGCGGCTTCACCGAGCCGCTCGCGCAGCGTGTGGAGGTGGTCCTCCAGCTTCAGCACCAGCTCCCGCTGGGGCAGCGAGCGCGCGTTGGCCTCCAGGAAGCTGCGGTGCAGGAAGCTGGCGATGAGCGGCGCGTGGTCCGCGACGAGCAGCCGCCACGCGGGGTGCTGATGTCTCAGCGTATCGAGGGTGGCGAAATCCATCACACCTCAAGCCATACAACCCGGGACTGACATGGACATGCGGACGACCCTGGAGGGTTGATGTGCCTCTGTGAGCAGGCGAGCAGGCGTGATGATTCATTGCCGCCTCCACACGTCGGAAACGAGCACCGAGCAGGCAGGCATTGCTGGCCATGGACCTCGCGAGCCGTGGCGTGGGGCGTGAGACATGTTTCGGACGCACCCCGTGGGTGGCTCCGGCACGTTGAGGCTCCGGAACGTGGACCGCCGAAGGGCACGGCTGCTGGATCAGCGCCACGCCGGGACGCCCTGGAGCCCTCTGGCCCGCGCGGCACGGGCCGAACCCACCTCTGACGGGGATGTCAGGGGGACTGTGGCGCGGTGGCAGGGCCGGCCAGTCCTTTCAGGTGGTTCCCCATGGCCTGGGACTTGCTCACTGGCGCGGGCCCATGACGTCCCACGTGACATGGCGGCCCGTGAAGCCGCTGCCGTCCATGCCGGAGTTCCTCGCGCCGCTGCCGCTGCTGGCCGTGGGGCTGATGGCGGTGAACGACCGCTGGCTCAAGCCCGCGCTGCACAACGCGCTCACCGGGAAGCTGTCGGACGTGGCCATCTGCTTCTTCCTGCCACTCTATCTGTCCGCGCTGCTGGCCCTGGTGACGCGCTGGCCCCGGAGCACGCGGGTGGGGCTCGGTGCCGTCGCGACGGCGCTCCTCTACACCGCGCTCAAGGTGTCGCAGCCCGCGGCGGACCTGTTCTGCGACGTCCTGCAAGTCATTGGCGCACCGCTGGGTTTCAGGGGCCCGTTCCACGCCGTCGCGGACCCCACGGACCTCATCACCCTGCCCTTCATCGGAGCGGCGTTGCTGTACGGCCGGGCCGCCGCTCCCCGCATCCCCGGAGCTTCGACATGAGTCCCCTGCTGAAGAACGTCGCCACCATCACCACGCTCGCGGCCACCGCCCTGCTGCTCATCGCCGACTCCGAGCCGGAGGTGTGCAGCCGCTCGGAGGAGGACGTCACCTTCGTGGTGAAGGAGAACACCTGCGGTGAGGACGGCACCCTCCACCTCGTGGTGGGACAGGACAGTTGCAGGGCCGACGTGGAGGTGGCTCCGAAGCTCGGCCTGCCCGCCTCCGTCACCGTCCCCGAGACGGGCGCGCTGTGGAACGGCGGCTGGATTCTGAACGGCGAGATGGAGGTCGCCGAGTCCCCCGACGGAGGCTCCGAGCCGCCGAGCGATGGAGGCGCGCCTTCGGTGCGGGTCTTCCGGAGTTGCGAGAGCCTTCCCGGTGTCGGAGGCATCCTGCGCCTGGAGTGCAAGGACAGACGGGTGTCGCCGGGTCAGGCCCCGGAGCAGGTCTCGCAGTATCCCGCCTGCTCCGCGGTGCTCACCCAGCAGTAGCGCGGAACACCCGGGCGGCCAGGCGGGCAGGCCCGTGGAGCCGCGCCTTCGTGCGACACTGAGGGGCATGTCCGTGGACGTGTCCCCCAACGCGCTGGCCCGCTGTGCCACCCACCCCGACGAGCTCGCTGGCGCCACCTGTCAGCGCTGCGGCACCTTCGTCTGCGGCGCGTGTACGACGTGGCTGCTGGGTGCGCTGTACTGCCCCGCGTGCGCCGCGCGCCCGGAGGTGAACTACCTGGACACCTTCCGGCTGAGTCTGTGGGGCAAGCGTGACAGCGGGGCGTGGTTCGTGGCGGGCTGCGCCGTGATGGCCATGATGGGGGGGCAGGCGGCCTTCATCGAGAAGGACGTGCCCACGCTCCTGGGGATGCTGGTCGCCCTCGCGGTGTGCGTCTGCTTCTTCCTGGGCATGCGGTGGGCGCGCTACGGGCTGCTGCTCCTGCCCGTCGCTCTCGCCATCCAGGCCGCGCTCGCGCTCGTCTTCGCCATGGTGGTGGTGTTCATCTTCCTCTTCATCTTCGCGCTGCAAATCTTCCTCGACCCGCGCAACAAGCTCTTCTTCCGCGTGCAGGTCCCCGAGCGCGCACTGCGCCGGCTCTGGGACTTGCGGGTCAACAACCCGCTCGCGCGGCATGCGGTGTCGATGGGCGTGCTCGCGTACTTCATGCCGCTGTTCGCGCCCGCCGCCGTCATCTGCGGAGTCATCGCGCTGCGGCGCGTGGACCCCAACGCCCGGCCTCCCATCGGTCGGCGCGCGTCCTCCATCTTCGGCATCGTGCTTGGGATGGGAGCGATGGCGATGTGGGCGCTGGTCGCCGTGCGCCTCATCGGCTCGGGCGGCCTGCACTGGATGACGTAGCATCGGATGCTATTGCAACGCGCAGTTGAATAAAGCGAGCGGACGGGCGTCGGGAGCGCATCCACCACCGCAATGGTGGGAGCACTCCCTTTCCCCGCGCAAGGTCACCGCGATGAACACTCGCATGCTCTGGAAGCTCGCCTCGCTGTCGCTCGTGCTGTCCTCCTCCTCCGCCCTGGCTGACAGCAGCTGGCACAATGATGGATTCATGCGGAAGGACGTCGACTTCGAGGCGCAGGAGCGGGCCGCAGAGGACCGGGGACTCTCCTTCGGGCTTCGCGCCGGGTTCGGAGCGCCCTTCGGCAAGTTCGGCTCGATGGGTGGCTCCTCCGGTGGAGACGTGGGTGACTCCGTCTCCGGTGTCATCCCCTTGCAGGTCGATGCGGGGTACTTCTTCAACTCGAACCTCTACCTGGGCGCGTCCTTCCAGTACGGGCTGGGCTCGCTCAAGGAGGACTGCACGGAGGGCGCGAGCTGCAGCGCGCGTCAGCTCCGCTTCGGCGTCAACCTGTCCTACCACTTCCAGCCGAGCGAGACGCTCCGGCCCTGGGTGGGCGCGGGCGTGGGCTACGAAACGCTCGACCTGGGTGTCTCCACGAGTGAGGGTCCGCTGGCCGCCAAGGTGACGACCTCCATCCGGGGCTTCGAGTTCGCCTTCCAGGGCGGTCTCGACTACCGGGTGAACAAGCTGTTCTCCGTGGGTCCCTTCGTCACGCTCACGGCGGGGCAGTACGCCACCGTCAAGAGCAGCATCGAAGTCGATGGCGACGGCGGCTTCTTCGAGGACGCCGAGGAATCGGACGACATCGAGAAGAAGGAGTTCCACGCCTGGCTCCAGGGCGGCGTGCGGCTGCAGCTGCGGTTCTAGCCTCCTGACCCGCCTGCCCTCCTGCCGAGAGTGCAGGTGCCACCCCGGCCTCCCGGCCCCGCGTGAAGTCCGTGTCGCATCTTCCGTCAGGGAGACGCCGTGCACGTGCCGGGGAGGAAGGGATGCGCTGGGCGACTGTCACCACGAGGACCTGCTGGACGCTGTTGCTCCTGCTCGCGGCCACTCCGGCGCTGGCAATGGCGCTGGAGCCGGACTCGGACGTGGGCATTGGCGCGCAGGTGCGGCCGGACCTGTCCTTCGCGCGGGTGAAGCCCCGGCGCGTCTTCCATGTGTCCACGCGGGGCGATGATGCGAACCCCGGCACGAAGCAGCGTCCGTGGCGCACGCTCCGCCATGCCGTGGCGCAATTGGACCCAGGTGACGCGGCGTGGGTGCACGGCGGCACGTATCAGGAGCGGGTGGACCTGGGCGGCGCCGTTCGTGACGGACTGCCGGACGCGCCCATCCAGCTGCTCGCCGCGCCGGGTGAGAAGCCCGTGCTGCGGGGTGGGGACGAGAAGTCGGCCCCCATGCTGCGCATTGCCCGGAGCTACTGGGTGGTGGCGGGCTTCGACATCCAGGTGGCGGGCTCGGCGGTGCACGGAGTGCGCTTCCAGGGCGCGCGGCATGTCGTCGTGCGCGAGAGCCAGGTGTGGGGAGGCCAGGGCCCCGCCGCGGTGACGTTCTACGGCGGCGCGGCGGACATCGGCTTCCTGCGCAACCAGGTGCATGACTACCGGTGGGGCGCGGCGAAGGACAGCCATGGGCTGCTGGTACAGCCGGACAGCGCGCGCATCCTCATCCAGGGCAACGAGGCGTGGGGCAACGGCGGGGACTCGTTCCAGTGCCAGGGGCCGGACACCACGCCGGGCACGAACATCCCGGTGGACATCACCGTGGAGGGCAATCGCTTCCACGAGGACCGGGAGAACGCCGTCGACATCAAGACGTGTGAGCGCGTCACGATTCGGGGCAACAAGTTCTACGGCTACCGCCCGGCGAGCACCGCGCCGCAGGGGGCGGCGATGGTGGTGCACTACTCCGCGCGCCGCATCCTCATCGAGGGCAACCGCGTCTGGGACAGCGGGCGGGGGTTGTCGCTCGGGGGCAACCTCATCTGGAAGGAGCCCGTCACGGACGTCATCGTCCGGCGCAACCTGGTGTTCAACGGGAGCACGGAGAAGGGCGGCAGCGGAGACGGGCTGCGCGTGGGGACGAGCAGGCGCGTGCGGCTGTACCACAACACGCTGGCCTCGCTTCCGGCGGGTGGGCTGAAGCTGGGCGATGGAGAGCACGGCCCCGCGGAGGGGCTGCGCGTGCTGGGCAACATCGTCTACGACGCGCCTCGGGCGCTCGACGTGAAGTGGGCCGGAGTGAAGGGGCTGGTGTCGGACCGCAACCTGATGTTCCGGCCGGAGGGAGCCATCGCCTTCCGCGTGGATGGGAAGGATGGGTCGCTCGCGGAGTGGAGGAAGCGCAGCGGGCAGGATGCGCTCACCCGCCTCGCGGACCCGCGCTTCGTGGAGGACCCGCGCAACAATGATTACTTCACGCGGGCGAACTCACCCGCGCGCAACGCGGGAGACCCGAGGGTGCCGGGCAATGGGGAGTTCTGTGGCACGGGCCCGGACCTGGGGTTCCTGGAGTCGTGCGTCGGTGAGCTTCCGCCCGCGGTGGCGCGGAGGCTCCGGACGCCGGTGGAGACACCGCGAGCGGGGCGGAGGCAGGTGTCCGGGCCTCGGGCTCCGTGAGTGGACGTATTCCAGTGACGAGTCGTCAGGTATTCAGCCGAGCCCGCCGCGCAAGTCGCACTCCACTTCCGCAATATCGGTCAGGTACTCAGGAGGCCGGGTCGGTACCTTGTCGAGCGTCAAGGGAGGCACTTCGTTGAACGCAGCGGACGCGGACGCATACCTCGCCAGGTTCCGGAAGGTGCTCGAGCACATCGACGCGCACCTGGACGGTGACCTCAGCGTGGAAGGGCTCAGCCGCGTGGCGGCCTTCTCGAAGTTCCACTTCCACCGGCAGTTCTCCTCACTCTTCGGGATGGGCGTCTACGAGTACGTCCAACTGCAGCGCCTGAAGCGTGCCTCGTACCAGCTCGCCTTTCGCGATCAGCACTCCATCATCGAGGTCGCACTCGCGAGCGGCTACGAGGGCCCCGAGGCCTTCGCACGCGCCTTCAAGAAGCGCGTGGGACAGACACCCTCGGAGTTCAGGAAGCAGCCGCGATGGGAGCCCTGGAGCGCGACGTACCAACCGTTGAGCGAGCTCAGGAGCCGCCACATGAAGCCCACCCCACAGTCAGCACAGGTCAAGGTCATCCACTTCCCGGAGACGAAGGTCGCCGCCCTCCAGCACCGTGGCGACCCACGGCGCATCGGCGACTCCGTGCGCACGTTCATCACCTGGCGCAAGCAGAACGCGCTGCCACCCCGGCTCAGCGCCACGTTCAACGTCCTCCACGACAACCCCGAGGAGGTCGCCCCGGAGGACTACCGCCTCGACATCTGCGCCGCCACCGACCGCGAGGTGAAGGAGAACCCCTTCGGCGTCGTGGCAAAGGTCATCCCCGCCGGCCGGTGCGCGGTGCTGCGGCACGTCGGCTCGGATGACACACTCGCGGCCACCGTCCGCTACCTCTACGCGGAGTGGCTTCCCCAGAGCGGCGAGGAGCTCCGCGACTTCCCCCTGTTCTTCCAGCGCGTCAGCTTCTTCCCCGACGTGCCCGAGCACGAGGCCGTCACCGACGTGTTCCTGCCGCTGAAGTAAGCGGCGAAGAGAAGATGAAAATAGGGGCGGGAAGATTCTCCGAAGGGGGCGTTCACCGACTGTCACCCACGACAGGAGAACGCCATGCACAAGCTGAAGCTCCCTGCCCTCGCCCTCGCCGTCCTCGCACAGATTGGATGCGGCGCCCCCGTACCTCCTGGAGACGAGCCGCAGCCGGAGGCGCGCGACGTCCACGCCCAGGACATCATCGTCGTCCCCGTCCGCCCTCTGTGCACCAGCGTGGCCGCGAATGACACCCTGCACATCGGCACCGGGTACAACGTCCCGTTCACCGCGCTGCCCTACGCCAGCGAGAGCGGGGACGCCTCGTACTACTACGAGGGCTGCGGCCGCTGGGTGGTGGACCTCTACGTCGGTGACACGCGCGCCACTCCCTACAACTACGAGCTGGGAGCCACCGGGGCCGCGCATGACCTGCCCAGCTCGTCGCAGCTCGGCGGGGTGCTGCCCAACAACGCCATCGACTGCGCGGCCTACCGGCTCTACCTGTCGTTCTACCGGAAGAACGCCGCCAACACCTGGGACACGCTCGGCTCCAGCAGCCAGCAGGGCGTGTGGAGCTCGGCCACCAACAAGTGCAACCTCCAGGTCTACTCCGGTTCGATGACCAGCCTCTCCGGCGTCCAGAACACCGACGGCAGCGGCTGGGACATCTACCGCGTCGCGGTGGGCGTGAAGCTCCGCTCCTCCGGACAGGAGGCCAAGGTCGTCGTCGACGGAGGCATCATCATTCCCCCGCCGCAGTGAGCCCCTACTCCTTCTTCCCGTCCTTCGTCGGACCGCCCTCCCCCGTCGGTGCCAGGTTCAGGGACACCGCCTGGCGCTGCGGAGGGATGAACGGCTCGGGGCGCGGCGCGGGGCGGGTGTAGAGCTTGTCGTTGCCCGCCCGGACATCCCGCCCCTGTTGCTGGATGGCGAAGCGCTCTCTGTCCCGCTGGCGGATGTCCTCCTCTACTTCGGCCACGCGCTCCGGCGGGAGCCCCATTCCCACCAGCGCGGCGCGCCCGAAGGCGATGGCGCTCTCGAACGTCTCACGCAGCTGGAAGTGCGCGCCGCGCTCCATCAACTCCAGCGCGTGCCCGCGGTCGTACGCGCGCACGTACACCTCCGTGAGCGGGAAGGTGGTGCGGCACAACTCCAGGATGTGGGTCGCCGCGTCCTGGCGCTCCACGCACACGCAGATGAGCCGCGCCCGCTCCGCGCCCGCCGCGCGCAGCACGTCCAGCCGCGTGCCGTCGCCGTAGTAGACCTTGAAGCCGAACCGCTCGGCGGCCTCAATCATCTCCACGTCGATGTCGATGGTGGTGACGTCCACGCCCTCGGCCAGCAGCAGCTGGCTGACAATCTGGCCGAACCGCCCGAAGCCGATGATGAGCACCGAGCCTCGCGCCCCGGCGAAGTCCTCCTTGCGCTCGGGCGCCGTGCGCGTGCGGATGAACCGGGGCGCCAGCGCGGCGATGAGCGGCGTCAGCGCCATGGTCAGCGTCACCAGCACCACGAGCAGCGTGGCCTGCTCCTGCTGCATCACCCCGGCCGCCACCGCGGTGGAGAACAGCACGAAGCCGAACTCGCCACCCTGTGGCAACAGCAGCGCGGTACGGAGTGACACGTCGTGCGGGTTGCGCAGCAGCCGCATCAGCCCGTACACCACCGACGTCTTGATGAGCGTGAGCGTCACCACCGCGCCCAGCAGCAGGCGCCAGTGGTCCACGATGGCCCTCACGTCCACCGTCATCCCCACGGAGATGAAGAACAGGCCGAGCAAGAGCCCGCGGAAGGGCTCCAGGTCCGCCTCCAGCTCGTGCCGGTAGCTCGACTCGGCGAGCAGCACGCCGGCGAGGAACGCGCCGAGCGCCGAGGACAGCCCCACGTACGTCATCAGCGTGGCCGCCGCGATGACCACCAGCAGCGCGGCGGCCGTCATCACCTCGTGCGCGCCCGCGTTCGCCAGCACGCGGAAGAAGGGGCTGAGCAGGTAGCGGCCCGTGACTATCACCACCGCGACGGCGCCCAGCATCTTCGCCGCGGACAGCCACAGCGGGTCTCCCCCGGTCGAGTCCACCGGCGACAGCAGCGCCACCAGCGCGAGCAGCGGGACGATGGCCAGGTCCTGCAGCAGCAGGATGGCGAACGCCTTCTGGCCGTGGGGGTGCTGCACCTCGCCGCGCTCGCCGAGCATCTGCATGACGAGCGCCGTGGACGACAGCGCGAGCCCCAGCCCCGCGATGAGCGCGGCCTGCCACGGACGGTTCGCCACCAGCAGCGGGTAGAGCATGGTGAGCAGGCCGCAGAGGACGACCTGCGCCGTGCCGAGCACGAAGATGTCCCGGCGCATGGCCCACAGCCGCGACAGGTTCAGCTCCAGCCCGATGATGAAGAGGAAGAGCACCACGCCCAGCTCGGCGACGTGCATCACCGACGTGGAGTCCGAGAACAGCCCGAGCCCGAAGGGGCCGATGACGAGCCCCGCGGCGAGGTAGCCGAGGATGGAGCCGAGGCGCAGCTTGCGGAACAGCGGCACGGCCACGACGGCCGCTCCAAGGAAGATGAGCGCCTCGACGTAGACGGGAGTCTCGGGGCTGGCGGACATGGTGAGCACCTGGGGGCGGTGGAGCGTCCGCCCTCCTAGTCCAGACCGCCCCCCGTGCGATAGGCGTTCCCGGCACCGCCGCGCGCTTCCCGGCCCGGCGGTCCGACGCACCCGTCCTTCCGGGGACAGCCTTCCGGGCGCGGATATGAAAAGGCCGTGCGCCGGAAGAGTCCGGGCACGGCCTCGAGCGAAGCGGGGCGGACGGGGCTTCAGCGCGCCCGGGGTGTCACTTCTCCTCGGACTTGCGGAGGTCGCCGCTGCGCTTGATGTTGCTCTTCACGAGGCCCTCCGCGTCGCCGCACTTGCCGCCGGCCTTGCCGTCGATGCGGACCGTGTCGTTGACCACCTCGACGTCGCCGTCCTGGAGGCACTCGCCCAGGGGCAGCCCCTCCAGCCACACCTGCGGCTTGAGGAACGCGATGAGCGAGCCGCCCTCCGGGACTTCGACGCCCGTGGAGGACTCGAAGCGCGCGTCCTCGCTGAACTTGAAAAACATCTCCAGCTTGCGGGCCGCGCCGTCCTGCGTGAAGTCCGCGCGCGCGAGGAAGCTGTAGCCCAGCAGCGGCTCGGTGGCGCCGACCTCGTCGGCCTTCGCCTCCTCCAGCCGGAAGTCGATGCGCTTGTAGGTGCCCGCGGGGATGCGCAGCCCGGACAGGTCCGGCGTCGTCGCACCCGTCATCAGGTCCGCCACGATGGGGCCGGGGACGACGAGCGTCTTCGAGTCGTCCCCGCCCTTGCACTCGGCGCCGGCGAGCAGGCCGCTGACGTCCTCGCACTTCGTGCCCTTGGGCAGGTCCAGGCGGATGTCGCGCAGGTGGATGCGCGCCTGGGTGAGGTTGAAGCTGGTGCCGTCGCTGGACGTGAAGAGGGTGGAGGGTGCCGGCTGCGAGGTCGCCTGCACCCAGGCGCTGGAGAGGTTCACCGCGCGGTCATTCGACGTGAAGCGCAGGCTGGCGCCGTCACCACCGCAGGCAGTCAGGCCCAGCGCGAGAGACGACAGCACGAGGCCACGGAAGGCGGGAATGCGAGAGGTCATGTGGGATGTGGGGGTGTGGACGCCCGGGCCGCGTCCGATGTCAGCGAGGAGACCTGTCGAAAGGAAGAATGGCCACCCTGCCGGAAGGCCGAGCCCCGCGGGGATGTAGGCGCTGTCACTCCGGGTGGCGGTCGGCCGTGCGTCGGGTGCTGGAGGACAGCGTGGGTGGGGCGCGGGTGAGCGCGGGGGCTGTCGGCGCTATGCTCGAGCCGTCACGCTGGAGGTTCCTTCCATGTCCCGAGCCCGAGCCGCCGTGCTCGCGCTGGCGCTGCTGGGTGCGCCGGCCCTCGCCGCTTCACCGAAGGCGGAGGGCAAGCGCGTCACCGTCGACATCGTCCGCGCGGACGTCCACGACGTGCTGCGCATGCTCGCGGACCTGGGACACCTAAACCTGGTGGTGGACGACGAGGTCCAGGGCACGGTGACGCTGCGGCTGCGCAACGTGCCGTGGAAGCAGGCGCTGGAGACGGTGCTCTCCTCGCACGGCCTGGGCCGCGAGCTGCAGGGCAGCGTCATGCGCGTGGCGCCCCTGCGCAAGCTCAAGGACGAGGCGGACCTGCGCGTGAAGCTGAAGCAGGCGCGCGAGGACGTGGCGCCGCTGCGCACGTACTTCATCCCCGTGAATTACACGCGCGCCGCGGACCTGCTGCCGCACGTGCGGGCCCAGCTCTCCCCGCGCGGCAGCGCCAGCGTGGACGCCCGCACCAACACGCTCATCGTCACCGACGTGGAGCCCGTGTCGCTGCCCTGAGTCGCGCGGACCTCCAGAGCTGAGAGGCGGGCGCTCGTCCCTCGGCTTCGCTTCCTTCGCCTGCGCGGACCCCGGCTCGCGCGAGAGGACCATGGCTCGCTCTCCGGGCCGTCGTCCCGGCGCGCGGGGGTGACGCGGTGCCCTCCGCCGTGACGGTGCCCACGCTCTCTGAGAGGGGCAGCGAACTGAAGGAGGGCAAGTCATGGCGAATGAGCGTGAGGGACAGGAGCAGGCGGGTGAGCAGCGGGCGCCCAACCCGGACCTGCGTGCGCAGCGAAGTGAGTCCCGCACCACGCAGACCTACGCATTGTTCCTGAAGGACCTGGAGAAGAAGGCGAACATCGGCCGCGAGCTCGCGGAGCAGGCGGCGCAGTCCGTGCTGTGCCTGCTCGAACAGCGCCTCATCGACACCGAGGCGAAGCACCTGGAGGCCCAGCTCCCGCGCAAGGTGCGCGACCTGTTGCAGCGGTGTGCCCGGCACGAGGGCACGATCCCCCGCAAGTACAAGCTGGAGCAGTTCCTCGCGATGGTGGCCGAGGACCTGGACACCACACCCAACGAGGCCGAGCGGCTCAGCCGCGCCGTCTTCGCCACCGTGCGCGAGCACATCTCCGAGGGTGAGGCCGAGGACGTCATGGGCCAGCTTCCCATCGACCTGCGCTCGCTGTGGATGCAGGAGGCCTGAGCGCGTCGTCACCCAACCCAACCCACTCACGGAAGGAGCCGCCAGATGAAACAGGTCAAGGACGTGATGACGAAGGACGTGGAAATCATCAGTCCCAACGACTCACTGAAGGACGCCGCGGAGAAGATGCGCATGCTGAACGTGGGCCCGCTGCCGGTATGCGACGGCGACAGGCTCAAGGGCATCATCACCGACCGCGACATCGTGGTGCGGGCGGTGTCGCAGGGCATGGACCCGAACAACACCCGCGTGTCGCAGGCGATGACCGGTGAGCTCGAGTACGTCTACGAAGACGAGGACATCTCCAAGGTGGCGCGGAAGATGAAGGACGAGCAGATTCGCCGCATCCTCGTCGTCAACCGCGACAAGCGGCTGGTGGGCATCGTCTCGCTGGGCGACCTCGCGGAGGCGATGAGCACCGAGGAGGCCGGCAAGACGCTCGAGTCCATCTCCGAGCCGTCACAGCCCGCGCACTGACACGGGCTGCCGTGTGGCTGAAGCCACGCTGTTGCGTCAAGGGCCCGGGCCTCACTCAGGGAGCGCCGGGCCCTTTGCCTGTCCCCGGTGCGCCCTACCCCGCCAGCAGCGTCGCCGCCAGCCGTCGCACCCGCTCGGACGCATCGTTGTCGGCCGCGTCGCGCAGCAGTGCGGCCGCGACCTCGTCCACCGCCTTCCAGCCTCCGAGCATGCGCACCACCTCGAGCCGCACCTGCTCGCTCGACTCCGCGCGCAGGGCCATGGCCACCGCGCGCAGGTGGGGGCCGGCCACGCGCTGGGAGATGGCGGCCACGGCGAGGGCCCGCACGCGCGCGCTCGGGTCTCCGAGCAGCACCTGGTCCAGCAGCCCGTCCACCTCCGCCCCCGGCATCGTCCGGAGCGCCTCCGTGGCCGTCCCGCGCACCAGCGGCGCCGGGTGCAGGAGCGCGGACCGCGCATAGGCCAGTCCCTCCGGAGCCCCGGCGTTGGCCAGCGTCCGCAGGCACACCACCGGCCCCACCGTCCGCGCGTGGCAGCGCCGCAGCAGCTGCTCCAGCAGCGCCCGGCTGCGCCCCGGCTCCACCGGCTCCAGGCCCTTCACCACCGAGCCCACCGCCAGCGCGGCCGTGTTCCGCACGTCCTCGTCCCGTGCTCCGTCCACCACCCGGCCGAGCGCCTCGGCCAGTTCGGCGGTGGGCCGCTCCAACCGTGCCGCCACCTTCGCCGCGTGCGCCAGCGTCTCCGGCCGCAACCGCGCTTCCTCCAGCACCGACGCCAGCGCCAGCTGCGCCTCGCGAGTCCCCGCGCTCCCCAGCGCCTGCATCACCTGCTCGGACAGCGCCGCGCCCACCTCACCCTGCCGCACCCGGCGCGCCGCCCGGTCCGCCTCCGCCGGCTCCAACCGGAATAGCGCCGCCAGCCGCGCGCGCACCGCGTCCCGCGCCGCCGGCCGCGTCTCGCGCGCCAGTTGTTTCAGCAAGTCGTCTGGCTTCGCGTTCCCCACGAGCCGCTGGTCCTCGGAGGGCGCGGGAGGTGCGGCCTGCTCTCTCTCCGACAGGCGCTCCGTGCGCAGCGAGGCGCGGACGGCCTGGAAGTCACGGAGCGACAGGGACGGGTGGTCCACGCCCACGCTCGTCAGCGCCACCCGCGTCTCTACGCGCACGTGCCCCGGCACGGTGACCTTCTCCATCGCGTTCGAGCCCGCGTCCTCCTTCTCGTGCCCGTCGTTGATGCGCATGAACTTCACCACGTTCGAGCCCGCGTCCTCCTTCATGTGCCCGTCGTTGATGCGCATGAACCTCACCACGCCCGAGCCCGCGTCCTCCTTGAGGCGCATGAACCTCACCGCGCCCGAGCCCGCGTCCTCCTTCTCGTGCCTGTCCTCGAGGGGCATGAACTCCACCACGTCCGAGCCCGCGGCCTCCTTCACGTGCCCGTCCTCGAAGAGGGTGAAGGCCAGGTGTCCGCGCAGCCGGGGCACGGTGGACGGAGGGACTCGCGCCGGAGCGGAGACGCGCAGGTAGCGTCGCTTCGTCTTCGTGTAGGTGTTCGCGCTGCCGTCCGCGCGGTACTCCGACTCGAAGTCGCCGGTGGTGTCGGTCTCCTCGGTGCTCCAGCCCTGGCCCTCCTCGGCCACGAACTGCGTGGCCGCCAGCAGCGAGCGCACGAAGCGGCGCGCCGTCGCGTCGTGCACCGCATCGAAGTGCACCGCAAGCACCCGGCCTCGCGCGTCCTGCGCCACGTACAGGGGCCGCTCGAACATGCCCTGGAAGTCGCGCCGCTCCGCGTCGCCCAGCACCGGTGTATCGTCCGTCTCTTCTTCCACGCGCAGCAGCACCACCTGGCCCTGGAACAGGTGCTGGCCGCCCTCGGACCCCAGGTACGTGAGGGCCAGCTCGCCGCCCCAGCCCGTGTGCGCCGTGCGCGGGCCTGCCTCCGTGTTCTCGATGGTCCGCGTGTCCAGGTCGAACGTGTATCGGTGGCGCTGCCCCGGCGTGAGCACCCGCCGGTGGCCCTTCACGCCCTGCCGGATGACCTCGACGGGCCCTAGGGCCTGGGGAGGATTCGCCCCCGAGTCCGCGGTGCGTCCACCCGTCGCCCAGTAGCCCGCACGCCAAAGGCCCGCCGCCGCCAGGAGGGCGAGACACAGCAACAGGCTCTTCAGGCGAGGGGACACGTCACACGGAATACGTGTGCGCGGGACATTCCTGGTCGTGGAGCGGGGTGACGGAGGGAGTAGGGCCCGCCACACCCACGGAAGATGACCCGGTGCGCCGGACGTATCGCGTCATGCCCGGCGTTTCAGGACTTCTGTTCAGTTGCTACCGAGTTTCAACTCCAGCTCGGCCAGCTCGCGCTGCACGGTGTTGTCCGTGGCACGCTGGCCCTCCACCTTGCGCACCGCGGAGATGACGGTGGAGTGGTCCTTGCTGAAGCGCGCGGCAATCTCCGGGAAGGAGCTCTTCGTCAGCTTGCGGCTCAAGTACATGGCCACCTGGCGAGCATGGGCCAGCGCCTTGTGACGGCGGTCCTCCTTCAGCGCCTCCACCGTCACCTTGTAGAAGCGGGCCACCTCGCGCTGGATGGCCTCGATGTCCACCGAGCGCTGCGCCGGGAGGATGTCGCGCAGCACCTCGGACGCGAACTCCTCCGTCACCTGCTGGCGCGTCAGGCTGTGCACCGCCGACAGCTTCACCAGCGCGCCTTCCAATTCGCGCACGTTCTTCTGGATGTGCTTGGCGATGAAGTGCGCGACGGAGTCCGGCAAATCCAACCCCTCCGCCACGGCCTTCTTCTGGAGGATGGCCACCCGCGTCTCGTAGGTGGGCTCGCGGATGTCCGTCAGCAGTCCCATGGTGAAGCGGCTGCGCAGCCGCTCCTCCAGGCCCGGTATCTCCGCGGGCACCGTGTCGCTGGTGAGGACAATCGCCTTGCCCATCTCGTACAGCGTGTTGAAGGTGTAGAAGAACTCCTTCTGCGTCTCCTCGCGCTTGCCGAGGAACTGGATGTCGTCGATGAGGAGCACGTCGCACTCCTCGCGGAACTTCCGCCGGAACTCCGACATGCGGTGCTCGCGGACGCTCTCCACGTACTCGTTGGTGAACTGCTCGCTGGAGAGGAAGACGACGCGCTGGGACGGGTCCTTCTCCCAGATGTGGTTGCCCACCGCCTGGAGCAGGTGTGTCTTGCCCAGGCCGGTGCCGCCGTAGATGTAGAGCGGGTTGTAGGCGTGGCCCGGGCGCTCGGACACGGCCTGGGCGGCGGCGGCGGGGAGCTGGTTGCTGTCCGCCACCACGAAGGTGTCGAAGATGAAGCGCGAGTTCAGCCGCGCCGGCCGGGCCGTGCTGGCCTTGACTGTCGGTGTGGGTGGGAAGTGGGGGTCGGGCTCAAGACCTTCGACCACCTCATAGGCGATGGTGGTGAGGCCCTCGCCCTGGAGCGCGAGCTGCGCGTCGAGCATCGGGCGGTAGTGATCATCCACCCAGTCGCGGAAGAAGCGGTCCGGAACGCCCATGACGAGGGCCCCGTCGCGGACCTCCAGCGGGCGCATCCGCTCCAGCCACCTCAGCGCATAGTCGAACTTCTCCCGGCGGATCTGTTCGAGCATCCGAGCCCAGATAATTCCGGCACTTGGAAGGGGGGAAGCGGCGTGAGCGAGGGCGTTCAAGTATGTCTCGACCGTGCAAAAGCGAAGGGCCTGCGGGCGTTCGGCCGTGCTAACAGACGCTTCCAAGTGGATCAAGGAACCGGCCCAACGCGGCGGATCTCCAGGTGCTTTTCCGGACGCGACGGATCGGCAACGGGCATGCCGACCCGGCACGCTGGTAGCCGCCCCCGACACCCTCCCCAAGCGCTGGGGGGCGGATCATCCGGCTGTGACTGGCAGTGCGTCCTGCAAAGGCCCGGGGCGTTGCCCGCCCGCCTGCCCGGTCTCCAGATGGGGAGCCCTGGGGAGGTCACAAGGAGCTTTCACCCCGGGGCGTGTTCCCTTACACGTACCCGGCACCGGGGGCTGTTTCGGCCCGGGCAATACACGGGTAGGTGTGATCCAACGTTGACTTACCCTGGAAAGAGGGTTACGGACCCGCCCCTTTCCCCAGTTCAGGTCGCGCCGGAGCGGTAGGAGGCGCCGCCGTCATCAAGGAGTTAGAGCCGTGTCCAAGCGCACGTACCAGCCGTCGAAGGTCCGCCGCAATCGCGCCCACGGGTTCCGCAAGCGGAACGCCACCAAGGGCGGCCGTGACGTCCTCAAGCGCCGCCGCGCCAAGGGCCGTAAGCGGCTCGTCGTTTCCGCCGCGAAGAAGTAAGCGAGTTCGAGTGTGAGGGCCGAGGGTGCGACGCCGGGCCAGTCTGGCCCGGCAGACCAGCGCTTCCCCAAGGCCCTGCGCCTGCTTCAGCGGCGCGAATTCCTGGAGGTTCAGGAAGGCGGGCAGAAGGTTCCTTCCGACTGCCTCCTGGCCCTCATCAAGCGCAATGGCCGGACGTACTCCCGTGTTGGCCTCACCGTGTCGAGCAAGGTGGGCAACGCGGTGGTTCGGGCGCGCTTGAGGCGCGTGCTGCGCGAGCTGTACCGCAAGCGCCGCACGCAATGGCCGTCGGGCCTGGACGTGGTGCTGGTGGTGCGCTCGTCCGGAAAGGACGCGTCCTTCCCGGAGCTGTCGCGTGCCTTCGACGGTGTCACCCGTAAGCTGCAGCGGCTCGCGCCGGCCGCGGAGACGAAGCCGAAGGAGCCTCCCAGATGAGCCCGCTCGCCTTCGTCATCTCCCTGCCCATCCGCTTCTACCGGAAGTTCCTCGGCCCGCTCCTGCCGAAGGTCTGCCGTTTCCACCCCTCGTGCTCGACCTACGCCATGGAAGCGCTGGAGAAGCACGGCGGTTTCAAGGGTTCCTGGCTCACCGCGTGGCGGCTCATGCGCTGCCAGCCCTTCCACCCCGGCGGCATCGACCCGGTGCCGTGACGGGGCCATCCACCCCCTGCAGCCCTCTCCCTCTCGGAGGGGGGAGTCTATGAACGATCCGCTCTCGCCCCAGTCGAACGATTCGCAGAAGCGACTGCTGGCCGCCCTGGCCCTCTCGTTCGTGGCCACCGCCTTCTACACCTTCTTCCTCGCCCCCAAGCCGCCCGAGCCCGGGGCCGAGGGCGCGGACGCGGGTGTGGTGGTCGCCGCTCCCGCCGATGCCGGCACCGTCGCCGCCGCCGTCCCCACTCCGGGGAGCGGCAGCACCGGCACCCCCGCCGCCAATGAGGCCCCGGCGCTCCCCGAGCGCAAGGTGGACGTGGCCCGCCAGGAGGTCCACTACGGCTTCACCTCGGAGGGCGGTGGCCTCACCGCGGCCGTGCTCCAGGGGTCGAAGATGCGTGAGCAGCAGTCGCTCACCATCGAGCAGGGCTTCCAGAAGCTCGTCGGCAAGGAGATTCCCCCGCCGCCGCAGATGAACGTGGCGCAGCCGGTGCCGGGCCAGCCGCTGCCGCTGTCCGTGTCCATCGCGGGCAACAGCCCCCTGCCCGCGGGCCTGCGCTACGCGGTGACGGAGGGCGCGGGCGGCAGCGCCAACGGCCTCACCTTCACCGGCCGCCAGGGCCCGTGGGAGGTGGTGAAGACGCTGCAGTGGCCCACCCAGGGCTTCGAGCTGGTGTACGCCGTGCAGGTGCGCAACACCTCCGGCCAGCCGCAGAACGGCGAGCTGCAGGTGCACTACAGCCGCGCGGTGGACCCCAACTTCGAGCACGCGCCGTCCTTCTTCGGAGGCGTGGGCAACCTGAGCCGCGCGGCCTGCTACGTGGACGAGAAGCTCCACAAGATGAGCCCGGGCGACGACAAGCCCAAGGAAGAGGACACCAAGGGCGAGCTGCACTTCTTCGGCATCGACCAGCAGTACTTCTTGTCCGCGCTCTATCCGCTGGACGGGCCGCGCGCCGGCCACTGCACGCTCAACGCGTCGCCCACGGCGCGCGAGGTGACGGCGTCCTTCCCGCTCAGCGTGGCCGCCGGCGAGACGGTGACGCTGCGCTTCGGCGGCTACCTGGGCCCCAAGGACCCGGACCTGCTCGCCGTGGTGCCCGGCCCCGACCTGCGCAAGGCCGCCTCGCTGGGGGACACCGCCTTCCACCCCAAGCTGGAGGACACGGTCGACTTCGGCATCTGGGCCGTGCTCTGCAAGGTGCTGCTGGCGGTGATGAAGTTCTTCCACGGCATCACCGGCAACTGGGGCGTGTCCATCATCCTGCTCACCGTGGTGGTGAAGCTGGTGCTGCTGCCGCTCACCTACCGCTCCATGGTCAGCATGGAAGAGGTGAAGAAGCTCCAGCCGCGCATGGAGGAGATTCGCAAGAAGCACGCGGACAACCGTGAGCAGCAGAACCTGGAGATCATGAAGCTGTACCAGGAGGCGAAGGTGAACCCGCTGGGCGGGTGCCTCCCGCTGCTCATCCAGATGCCGGTGTGGATTGCGCTCTTCACGGCGCTGCGCAACAGCTTCGACATCTACGGCGAGCCCTTCATCGGGCCCATCTGGCGCGACCTGACGTACAAGGACCCCACGTACCTGCTGCCGCTGGCGCTGGGCGTGTCCATGGTCATCACCCAGAAGATGCAGCCGCAGATGATGGATGCGGCCCAGGCGAAGATGATGACCTGGTTCATGCCCATCATCTTCACGGCCACGCTGCTCCAGTACCCCGCGGGCCTGTCGCTCTACATCTTCACCAACAACCTGCTGTCGATTGGCCAGCAGTACGGGCTGCGCAAGTGGCTGGACCGGAAGAAGTCGAATACGGGCGGCGGGACGCCAGCGGTGGTGACGGCGGGAGGCAGACGCAAGTGAGTGAGCAGCAGGTTCCGCAGCAGGCACCGGGGGCTCCGGCCTCCGGCAGCGCTGCTTCTGGCGACTTCCGGGCGCGCGTGGAGAAGCTGCTCGGAGACATCCTCGGGCTGATGGGCTTCCCGGCGCGCCTGGACATGCAGGACGCCGCGGATGGCAGCCTCTCCGTGGCGCTCCACTTCGAGGCGGGCCCTCCTCCCGGCGTGGAGAACGGGCGGCGCAGCCAGGTGGTGGACTCGCTCCAGTTCCTGCTCAACAAGATGATGCACCGGCCCGGCGTGGAGCGGCGCTGGGTGGTGCTCGGCGCGGGCGCCCACCCGGAGCCCCGGCAGCGTCGTGAGCCGCAGGCGGCGGCACAGGCGGCCCAGGCCGCTGCTCCGGCAGTGGCTCCGGCCGCTCCGGCCCCCGCCGCGCCCCGGCCTCCTCCTCAGGCGGCGGCTCCGGCGCAGGCTCCCGCGAAGGCTCCTCGGGGGGGCGCACAGGCCCCGGCCGCTCGGGCGGCTCCGGCGGCTCGCGCCGACGGGGACGAGCGCTCGGTGACGGTGGAAGAGGATGCGGCGCTTCGAGAGGCGGCCCGCCAGCTCGCGGTGAAGTCGGGCAGCCTGGGCCGCTTCTACGCGCTGGCCGCGATGAAGCTGGAAGACCGCGCGCGCGTCCTCAGGGCAGTAGAAGGAGTGGGAGGAACGAAGGTGACGGTGGAAGGCGAAGGCCGCAACCGCCGTGTGGTGTTCACTCCGGAGAAGCCGGCTCCGCTGCCCAAGAAGAGCCTGCTGCCGGACGACGACGAGGACGACTTCGACGAGTGAGCGCGGTTCGCGCCGCACGCGTTGGAGTCTTCCGGAAGAGAGACGAGGGATGGGCAAGGCGAAAGCTCTCAAGGACAAGCTGTACGGCGCGGCGGTGCTGAAGATGAGCTTCCGCCTGCGAGGGGATGAGGACTCCCCTGCCTTCCGGTTCGTCTATCCAGGCGTGCTGCGCGACCTGGAGCTCGAGGACGACGCGGTGGAGCGCTACATCGACGAGAACCGCGAGGCCGTGGAGAAGGCCGCCCGCGGTTCCACGCCTCCGATGGGGCCTCGCTGACGCGGGGCCGGTTTCCTGCTCGCGGGGCACCCAGCTCCGCATGACGTCCGGTGGACGCGGGCTGCCTGTTCCGCCACCGTGCCGACGATGACGTCCGACTCCCCCACCATCGCCGCCCTGGCCACCGCGCCCACCGCCGGGGCCGTGGGCATCCTCCGGCTCTCTGGCCCCGCCGCACTGGAGGTGGGCCGGCTGCTGGCTCCGGGCGTGCCCGCGCAGCCGACTCCGCGTCACGCGTACCTCGCGACCTTTGTCGACGGAGCGGGCCGCGCCCTGGATGAGGGCCTGTTCCTCTACTTCCGCGCGCCGGCCTCGTTCACGGGCGAGGACGTGGTGGAGCTACAGGCGCACGGAAGCCCGCGCCTCTTGAGCCTGCTGCTGGCGCGCGCGCTGGAAGACGAGCGCGTGCGCCCGGCCACTCCGGGTGAGTTCACCCGCCGCGCCTTCCTCAACGGGAGGCTGGACCTCACGCGTGCGGAGGCGGTGGCGGACCTGGTGGCGGCGGACTCGGAGGCGGCGGTGCGCGCGGCGGCCGCGGGCTTGTCCGGCGTGCTGGCCTCTCGCGTGCGCGCGCTCGAGGAACCGCTGCGCGAGCTCCATGCGGACCTCGAAGGGGTCCTCAACTTCCCCGACGAGGCGGAAGGAGCGGACGCGGACGCGAGCGGGCGTGTTGCCGCGCTGTGTGCACAGGCAGAGACGCTGCTCGCGGAAGCGGGACGGGGCCGACTGGTGCGAAGGGGCGCGCGCGTGGCGCTGTTCGGCCCCGTCAACGCGGGCAAGTCCACCCTCTTCAACCGGCTGGTGGGTGAGGCGCGCGCCCTGGTGGACGACGAGCCCGGGACGACGCGTGACGCGCTCGAGGCTCGCGTCGAGTGGGACGGGCTGGGCGTGACGTTGTTCGATACCGCCGGGCTGCGCGAGGCGCCGGGACGCGTGGAGGCGCTCGGCATCGCCCGCACGCGCGAGCTGCTCACGGGCGTGGATCTGGCCGTGCTCGTGCTGCCGCCGGAAGCCACGGACACGGAGGCCAAGGCATGGCTTCGCGACGCCGGTGCCACGCCTGTGCTGGCGGTGGATGGCAAGTGCGATGTCGCGGCCCGAGCCGAGGGTGGGGATGCTCACCCGGACGGAACGCTGACGGAGCCTCTGTCGGCGGTGAACTTTCGTCCGGGCCCTACGGCAGCGGAAGTGGCCCAGGTGACTTCAGGTGTCACATCCACGCCGCGCTCGCGTGTCAGCGGGCTCACGGCTGCGGGTGTCACGTCCACGCCGCGTCCGCGTGTCAGCGGACTCACAGGCGAAGGCGTGGAGTCCCTCCGCGCCGCCATGCTCGGCCAGCTCTGGGGAGGCGGCACACCCTCCGCCGTGGCCCTCGTCTCCGAGCGCCACGCCGATGCCCTGCGTCGCGCCGCCGAGGCCCTGGCCCGTGCCGGGGCCGCGTCACACGCTTCCACGCTGGAAGTCGTTTCCGGCGAGGTCGGCCTCGCGCTCGAGGCCCTCGGCGAAGTCTCAGGCACCACCGTTTCCGAAGCGCTCCTGGACGCAATCTTCCAGCGTTTCTGCATCGGGAAATGACACGGCGTCGGCACGCGGGGGCGTGTCAGACCGCTCCCTAGAATGCCGGCCCTCACCCGGTAATTCTCGGAGGCGTTGTGACGGAAGGCTCCATCCCCCTGGCGCGGTACTCCATGCTCTCGGCCCTGCCCTCGGGCTGGGTGGGGGAGATTCTGGACGAGGAGCTCGTGGCCTCGCCCCGCCCCTCCGCCGCGCAGACGCGCGCGGCCTTCATGCTGGGCGTGGAGCTGGGAGAGCAGCTCGACCGGCGCCGCGGTGGCAGCGGCCGCTGGTGCTTCCTGCGCGCGCCCGAGCTGCACCTGGGCCAGGACATGCTCGTCCCCGACGTGGCTGGCTGGCGCCGTGAGCGCGTGGCCTCCCCGCCCGACCCGGACGTGCCCTTCCTCACGGTGGCGCCGGACTGGGTGTGCGAGGTGCTCGCGCCCTCCACCGCCGCGCTGGACCGCACGCGCAAGCTGCCCCTCTACGCGCGCGCGGGCGTCTCCCACGTCTGGCTGGTGGACCCCGTCGCGCGCACGCTGGAGGTGTACCAGCGCGTCAAGCGCGGCTGGCTCCTCACCGGCAGCTACGAGTCGGACTCGGTGGTGCGCGCCGAGCCCTTCGCGTCCTCTTCCCTGGAGCTCGCTTCACTCTGGCTGCCAGAGGGCTCGGACAAGCCCGCGTTGCTGGCAGCCGTACCCTGAGGGTCGCGCCGGTCAGCCGGCGCGCTTGAGAAAGGTGCTGTCGGTGGGCCGGGCCAGCCGGCGCACCGCGCGGAGCAGCAGGTCCGGGTCCACCGGCGCCGCGAGGAAGCCCCTCGCGCCCACCGCCTGGGCCCGGGGCAAATCCAGCTCCGGCACCTTGCCGGCCACCAGCACCTGCGCCAGCACCTTGCGGCCCAGCGCCTCCATGGACGGCAGCGGCGCCACCACCACCTGCGCCTCGCTCGCCGCCAGGAGCTCCTCGGTGCTGGCCACCTGCGCCTTCAGCCCCGACGCCTCCAGCACCCGCACCAGCCCCGCCGATGCCTCCACGCCCCAGCCGTACACCAGCACCTGCGCCACCTGCTCCGGCCGGGCCGGCGTCAGCGTGGGAATCTTCACCTGCGAGGGCGTGGGCCGGCGCGGGGCCACCGCCGCCACGGGCGCGGAGATGGGCTTGGAGATGGGCTTCACGGGCGCGGGCGTCGGCCGCGTGGCCTCGTCCAGCGAGGAGAGCATGGGCAGCCCGCTCGCGTCGGAGGGGGCTTCCATGTTCGTCAGGTCCGCCATGGTGCCGCCCAGCAGCATGGGCATGCTGTCGTCCGCCTCGGGGAGGGAGAAGCCCTCCAGGCCGGGACGGCGCGGAACGGCCTCACCCGTCTCGCCGCGGTACATGCGGCCGATGGCGCGGCGGATGGCCGCGTCCGTGGCCAGCTTCGCCACCACCCGCGACTTGCCGGACACGCTCTTCACCGCGTCCAGCGACGCCAGGCTGGCCGGCGCGGCGATGGCCACCACCAGCACCGAGTCCCGGCCGCCCTTGCCCTCCAGCCGCAGCGGCACCACCCGGTGCGCCTCCGCCACCTTCTCCGGAATCAGGTACGTCAGGTTGGCGTCCGGCGGCTGTGCGTCCAGCTCCACCGTCTCCATCCCCACCTGCGTCGCCAGCGCTTCCAGGACCTGCTGCGCCGTGCAGAAGCGCTGATCCACCACCACCTGCCCCAGCGGCACCCCCCACTTGCGCTGATACGCCAGCGCGGAATGGAGCTGCAGCGCATCAATCACACCGCGCTCCACGAGGATGTCACCCAGTCGCTTCTTCATGTTCGGTTCCTCGGCCCCCACCTTGGCGGCTCCTCGACAACAGGAACGGCTTCGGTCCAGGAAATTGACTCTCTCTGTACGCTTCCCACCGGCTCGCGGCTTCCTCGCGCGCGCCAGATGGTTCAATGTTCGCGCCAGGATGCAAACCCGGGGCCGCCCTGGCATAGTGGCGACCCCTGAGTGGAGGATGTCCTCTATTCGATGGGGTGCCTGTCCTCAAGTGCGCGTCGTGCGCCCGACCGTGCCCCATCCAACACGCTAATAGGCACCGTGTCGGTGCCTTACCTAGGTTTTCCCCCATGGGCGTCATGACCCTCGAGGCGTTGGTGGGGCTCCTTCGGGAGGAGCCGGGCGGGCAGCCGGGTCTGCTGGCCGTGGGCGAGCGGCTCGCGGGGCTCGTGGTGGAGCCGTCGAGTCTCCAGCCGTATCTGCACTTCAGCCGGGGCCGGTACACGCGCAACCTCGTCTACCGGGATGCGCGGCTGGAGGTGCTGCTCAACTGCTGGGAGGCAGGTGCCGTCTCGCCCATCCATGACCACGACGGGCAGGAGTGCTGGTTCAGCATCCAGTCCGGCACCTTCCTCCTGGAGAACTACGGGCTGGTGTCGGGCGGGCTGGAGCCGGGGCCGGCGCGGCTGGGGTCTCCGGCGGTGGTGGGGCCGGTGGGCGCGGGCTACGTGGACTTCCGCTGCCCCGACGCGCCCATCCACCGCGTCGTCAACCAGCAGGGCCCCGCCGTCTCGCTGCACGTCTACGCGGGGCCGGTGGAGCGCTGTCTCGTGTTCGACGCGAAGCGCCAGCGGTGCGCCATGCAGCAGCTCCGCTACCACTCCGTCTTCGGCCGCCCGCTGTCGCCCCCGGAGTCCGCGCACCCGCGGATCCGCGTCTGAGGCACCGCTCTCGCGGAGTCGTCGGCGCAGTCGCGGTCTTCCGTGGATCCACGTCTGAGGCACCCGAACCGGCCGGGAGACCCGGGCCCGGCGTCCGCTGAAGACGCTCCTGCGTCCCGGAGTGACGCGGCGGCCCGCACCCATGGAGCCGCCCTGCTCGATGCACGGTGTTCCGGTGGAGGACGGGCCTGGCGCCCTGCCCTCGCGGCCCGCCCGGGCGTGCTGATCCGCCCGGGCGAGCGGTGCGTCACTCCCAGCTCGCCCGGGGCATGGGGGAGTAGAGGGAGCCGCGCTGGTGCTCGAACAGGCCCATCCGCGCGCCGAACGCGTACACCCCGCGCACGCCCTCCAGCAGGGGGGCCCACGGGGACAGGGCGCTCACCGAGGCGGCGTCGTCCTCGCTGTTGTCGCCCGTCTGCCCGAGCAGCTCGGACAGCACCTCGGACGTGGCCTTCTTGCGCGGATACACCTCCACATTCACGCGGGCGTCGGCGGGCAGCTTCGCCAGCTCCTTCGCAATCGCGAGCGCCTTCGGGTAGCCGCCCAGCGCATCCACCAGGCCGTTGGCCAGCGCGTCCTCGCCCGTCCACACGCGGCCCTTCGCCAGCCCCTGGAGCTTCTCCAGCGGCATCTTCCGCCCGGCCGCCGCGCGCCGCGTGAAGTCCGAGTAGATGTAGTCCATCTCCGCCTCCGCGCGAGCGTCCTGCTCCGGCGTGAAGTCCTCGTCCGAGCTGTGTATGGCGGCGTTGCGGCCCGCGGCAATCGTCTCGAAGTTGACCCCCAGCTTCTCCCAGAAGGCCTGCGTCACGAACTTGCCCGCGTACACGCCGATGCTGCCGGTGAGCGTGCCCGGCTGCGCGACGATGCGGTCCGCGTCCATGGCGACGAAGTAGCCGCCGCTCGCGGCGTAGGTGCCCATGGTGACGATGACGGGCTTGCCCGCCTCCTTCGCGCGCTGCACCTCGCGGCGCACGGTGTCGCTGGCCGTGTAGCTGCCTCCGGGGCTGTCCACGCGGAAGACAATCGCCTTCACCCGCGGGTCCTCGGCGGCCTTGCGCAGCGCGGCCGCCACGCTGTCACCGCCCATGACCTGCCCGCCGCCCAGCGGGCTGTCCTGGCTCTTCCCTCGCGACACGCCGCCCACGCCATAGACGAGGGCGATGGTGTCTCCGGACGTGTGCGGGCGGCCGGCGCGCTCCAGGTACTTGTGCACGTAGAGCAGCTCGGCGCCGTCACCCGCGTCCTTCTTCACCGAGGCCAGGACCTCGTCGCGGTAGCGCAGCCCGTCCACCAGCTTCGAATCCACTGCCTCCTGGCCGAACAGCGGCGCCTTGTCGATGAGGCCGCGCACGACGTCCTCCGTCAGCTTCCGGTCCTCGGCGATGCCGCGCACCACCTGGCCGAAGAGGCTCTGCGTGAAGCGCTCGGTGGCCTCGCGGTGGGGCGCGTTGTAGCCCTGCTCGGTGTATGTGTTGACCGCGTTCTTGTACTCGGCGCGCTTGTGGTAGCGCGGCGTCACGCCCAGCTTCGCGAAGGCGTCGCGCGCAAAGGGTGTCTCGAAGGACAGGCCGGTGATGCTCAAGTCACCGGACGGCTGGATATAGACTTCGTCGAAGGCGGACGCGACGTAGTAGCCCATGGTGCCGTTGCCCTCCTCTCCGAAGGTGTCCGTATAGGCCACGGCCTTCTTGCCCTTGGCGCGGAAGGCCTTCACCGCGTCGCGCAGCTCCTGGGCCGCGGCGGCGCTGCCGGGGTTGCCCACGCGCGCCACCAGTGACTTCACGCGCGGGTCATCGCCGGCCTTCTCCAGTGCGTCCACCACGTCGCGCACGGTGGTCGGGTCCTCGCCGAAGGCGCCGCTGAGCGAGTTGCTCAGCACGTACTCGGGCAGCGGGCCCTCCAAATCCAGCTCCAGCACGAGGTTGGACGGCACCGTCGGGGCGCTCGCCGAGGCGAGCACCATCAGGCCGATGAGGCCCACGAAGAAGAGGATGGACATCGCGCCGATGAAGGCCAGCGTGCCGATGATGAATCGTTTCATCCGAAGGGACTCCTGGTACGCGCGAAACGGGGCACGGCCCTGCGCACGCGGTGCTTACTACTAACGGGCGGTGGCGACGATGCTTGCACGTCCTCGCCAGGGGCTGCCGGGCGGCTTCGTGCTTCCGGGCCCCAGGCTCCTCGCAGGGCGGAAGGGCGGGCACGAGCGTCTCCAGCCTCGCCCGGTGGAAGGGCGGGCGCGAGGAGCCCCAAGCTCACGCCACGGAAGCCCCACCCTCCTCCGGGCCTCCGTCCGTCGTGGAGCGGGGCGAGCGGGGCTCCAGCTCCACCACGAGGGGCGGGCGGACGCCGAAGGGCATCAGGCGGCAGTTGGAGACATTGAGGAAGCGCGTGGCGAGGCCCGGCAGTGTGTACTCGCCATGCGCCTCGTGGATGTGGCCGAAGACGTGGAGCCGGGGGCGCACCTGGCGCACGCGGGCGAGCAGGTCCTCACAGCCCGCGGAGACGCCGGACCAGGTGCGGTCTCCCAGCCCGCTCGGTGGACCGTGGGTAATGAGGAGGTCGAGGCCCTCGGGGATGCGCTGCCAGTGGGCGGCGAGGTCCGGGCCCCTGTCCAGGTTGAAGGCCCACTGTCCGAACCGGGGCGTCATCGGGGAGCCCCAGATGCGCAGCCCCGCGACGTGGGCTTCCTCGTCCTGGAGGTAGCGCACGCCGGCTTCTTGGATGAGCGCGCGGGCCAGGTCGGGTGCCTCTTCACAGAGGAAGTCGTGGTTGCCGGCGATGAGCACCTTCTCGCGCGCCTCGCGGAGGGAGAACCAGCGGAGGAACTCCTCGACCTCCTGTCGCCGTCCGCGTCGGGTGAAGTCCCCGGCGTGGATGAGCACGTCGCACGGGGGCACCGTCAGTGCCTCGTGGTGCATGTGCGTATCGGAGAGGAGCACCAGCCGCATCCCGTGTCCCTTTGCTTCCGGCCGTGGAACCCTGGCCGTGGAGTCACGTTAGCAGGTCGGTGCTCAAGCCCTGACGCGCAGGACGACCTGGACTTGCGTGTGTTTCGTTTCACGCTGCTCGAGCCTCTGGCCGGGCGCGCAGTCAACCTCACAGGGCGTCAGTCCCACGCAGGACCCATGAGGCTCCCCAGTGAACTCCCCGGTCCTCCCGGATGTCGCGCCTCGGACGCCCGGCCGGCCGGACTGACGCCGTTCGGGATGGCGGGCGGGGCATACCGGGTTAGAAGCCGGTGCACTTCCAGACGACTCGCGAGGACCGCATGAAGCGTCGCACCCCGCTCTCCCTGCTGGCCGCCGTGCTGCTGGCCGCCACCCCGGTATGGGCTCAGGCCCCTGCTCCCACCGCGAAGCCCGCGGCCACTGCCAGGGCCAGCTCCGCGAAGGGCTCGGCGCTCGCCCCCGTGACGAGCGTGGAGGGCATCACCGAGTACCGCCTGCCCAATGGCCTGCGCGTGCTCCTCTTCCCGGACCCCACCAAGCCCAACGTCACCGTCAACGTGACGTACTTCGTCGGCAGCAAGCACGAGGGCTACGGCGAGACAGGCATGGCCCACCTGCTCGAGCACCTGATGTTCAAGGGCACGCCCACCACGAAGAACGTCCCCCAGGCCCTCACCGAGCGCGGCGCCCGTCCCAACGGCACCACCTGGATGGACCGCACCAACTACTACGAGACGCTCCCCGCCTCGGACGACAACCTGCGCTGGGCCCTCTCCTTCGAGGCCGACCGCATGGTCAACAGCTTCATCGCTCGCAAGGACCTCGACAGCGAGATGACCGTCGTCCGCAACGAGTTCGAGTCCGGTGAGAACGACCCGCGCGGCATCCTCTTCGAGCGCGTCATGTCCGCCGCGTACATCTGGCACAGCTACGGCAAGGCCACCATCGGCGCGCGCTCGGACCTGGAGAACGTGCCCATCGACCGGCTCCAGGACTTCTACCGGAAGTACTACCGCCCGGATAACGCCCTGCTCGTCGTCGCCGGCCGCTTCGACGAGCGCAAGACGCTGTCCATGATTCAGGACACCTTCGGCCGGCTGAAGAAGCCCGCGAAGCCCGTGCCCTCCACGTACACCGCCGAGCCCGTCCAGGACGGCGAGCGCGAAGTCACCCTGCGCCGCGTGGGCGACACCTCCGTCCTCACCAGCCTCTACCACGTGCCCGAGGGCGCCCACCCCGACTTCGCCGCCATCGACGTGCTCACGCTCATCATGGGCAACAACCCGTCCGGCCGCCTCTACAAGGCCCTGGTGGAGACGAAGCAGGCCGCGCGCGCCGGCGCCTCCAACCTGCAGCTCAGGGACCCCGGCGTCCTCACCTTCTCCGTGGAATTGCGCGAGGGCCAGCCCGTGGCCGCCGCGCGCGACACGTTCCTCAAGACGGTGGAGGAGTCCTCCAAGACGCCCTTCACCGAGGAGGAGGTCACCCGCGCGAAGACGCAGCTCAGCAAGGCCATCGAGCTGACGCTCAACAACTCCGAGCGCGCCGCCATCCAGCTCTCCGAGTGGGCCGCCACCGGTGACTGGCGCCTGTTCTTCATGCACCGGGACCGCATCGAAGCGGTGAAGCCCGACGACGTGACGCGCGTGGCGGCCACGTACCTCAAGGCCTCCAACCGCACCCTGGGCACGTTCATCCCCACGCCGAAGCCGGAGCGCTCGGAGATGCCGCCGCCGGTGGACATGGCGAAGATGATGGACGGCTACAAGGGCCGCGAGGCGGTGGCGCAGGGCGAGGTCTTCGACCCGTCTCCCGCCAACGTCGAGGCGCGCGTGCAGCGCGGCGAGCTGCCGGGCGGCATGAAGTACGCGCTGCTCTCCAAGAAGACGCGCGGGGAGATGGTCAACCTGGCCCTCAACCTGCGCTGGGGCACCGAGGACGCGCTGCGCGGGAAGTCGGACGCGGCGCAGTACCTGGGCCGCATGCTGATGCGCGGCACCGCGAAGCGCGGTCGGCAGCAGCTCCAGGACGCGTTCGACAAGCTCAAGGCGCGCGTGGGCGTGGACGGCGGCCTCACCGGCGCCACCATCTCCATCGAATGCCCGCGCGCCAGCCTCCCCGAGGCGCTCAAGCTGGTGGCCGAGGTGCTGCGCGAGCCCGCCTTCGACGCCAACGAGTTCGCGCTGCTCAAGCAGGAGCGGCTGGCCGCGATGGAGTCGCAGCGCAGCGAGCCGGAGACGCAGGGCAGCATCGCCTTCTGGCGCGCCATGTCCGCGCAGTACCCGAAGGGGCACCCGTACTACGTGCCCACGCTGGAGGAGCGCCTCGCCGGCGTGAAGGACACGCCGCTGGAGGACCTGCGCGCCTTCCACAAGGCCTTCTACGGCGCGTCCAACGGCGAGCTGGCCGTGGTGGGCGACTTCGAGGCGAAGGACGTGGTGGCGCTCGCCGGGGACTTGTTCGGCGGCTGGAAGAGCCCGGCCCCCTTCAAGCGCGTCCCGCAGGTCTTCACCGATGGTGGCGCGAAGGTGGTGGCGCTGGAGACGCCGGACAAGGCGAACGCGTACTACCTGGCGGGCCAGTCCCTGAAGCTGCGCAAGGACGACGCGGACTGGCCGGCGCTGATGCTCGGCAACTTCGTGCTGGGTGGCGGCTTCCTCAACTCGCGGCTGGCCACGCGCATCCGCCAGCAGGACGGCCTGTCCTATGGCGTGGGCAGCAGCCTGGACGCGGGCGACATCGACGCGGTGGGCAACTTCGTCACCTACGCCATCTACGCGCCGGAGAACGCGGCGAAGCTGGAGGCGGCAATGGGCCAGGAGGTGTCTCGCGCGGTGAAGCAGGGCTTCACGGCGGAGGAGCTGGAGAAGGCGCGCGCGGGCCTGCTCGAGTACCGCCAGGCGGCGCGCTCGCAGGACGGTGGCCTGGCGCGGCAGCTCGCCGGGTACCTGTACCTGGGGCGCACGCTGGCCTTCGACGCGACGCTCGAGGCGAAGCTCGCGAAGCTCAAGCCCGAGGACGTACGCAAGGCGATGGAGCGGCACGTGGACTGGGCCAGGGTGCTGCAGGTGAAGGCGGGCGACTTCGCCAATGTGGAGAAGAAGGCCAAGGCCCCCGTCAACGCACCGGCCGCGCCGTGACGCGATAGCCGCTCACGCGCGCAGGTGAAGCTCCGAGCCCCGCGGTGCCTTGCTGGCGCCGCGGGGCTCTGTCTTTCCTCCACGCCCGCACAGTGTCCACGGCGTGACGGAATGGGCGTCCCGAGGTGTGGGTGGGCGCCTCCGCGGTGAGCGATGCCCGCGCCTCCCGCAGTGGCTACCTTCCTGCATGGACGGGAGGGGAATGCGGAGAGGGAGCGGACATCTCGCGAGCATGCTGCCGTGGCTGCTCGTCCTGTGCGCGGCGGCTCCGGCCTGCGCCCCGACGAGCGGCTGGAGCGTGGCCCCTCCGGAGTGTGAAGGCGCTGACAGTGCCTCGTTCGTCCGGGGCTTCGAGGCGCGAAGTGACGGCGCTCCAGACCCCTTCACGTATGACGAGGAGGACGGGCTGCCGGTCCTCCACCTCTTCATGTCGTCGTCGCTGCCGGACGACGACGGCTACCGTCCGGCGCGGCTCGTCCACCGCGGGCGCTGCTACACCGCGGAGACGCGCTACCGGGGGGACACCTCGCTGCGCTTCCCCAAGCGCAGCCTGACGGTGGAGCTCGACAAGGGGCAGACCTTCGACGAGCCCGAGCACGCCGGTGGCTTCATGGGCCGCCGCAAGCTGGTGCTCACCAGCCCGTTCAATGACAACTCATACCTCCGCGCCCGGCTCGCGTTCGAGGTGTGGAACCGCATGTCCCCGGACCACCTCCAGCTGAGGGGCTACAGCGCGGTCGTCTACGTGAATGGCGAGTACCAGGGCCTCTACACCGTGATGGACCACGTCGACCGCGACTACCTCTCTGACTGGGGACTGGACTCGGGCGGGGACCTCTTCAAGGCCGTGGACGGTGACGCGAACTTCTCGCGCCTGGACGCCATGGGCCTGCCCAAGGTGAAGCTACGCCAGGGCTACGAGAAGAAGGCGGGCGAGCCCGAGGACGGTGACGATGCGTTCCGCACCATCGACGCGCTCACCGCCTTCGTGGCGGACGCCAGCCCGGAGCAGTTCGCCGCCGAGCGGGGCGAGTGGATGGACGTGCGCGACTACGAGGACTGGTGGATTCTGTCCAACCTCGCGTACACGAAGGACTCGGTGGCGAAGAACGCCTACCACTTCCGGGCGCGTGGGCCGGGGACGCGCTTCCGCTTCATCCCCTGGGATTTGGACGCCAGCTTCGGGCAGGACTGGAACACGATGCGCCTGAAGGCGGAGGACCTGTACCCCTTCACGCGGGAGAACCTCATCTTCGCGCGCATGCGGGAGGACCCGGCCATCGCCGCCTCCCTGCGCGAGCGCTACCGCGAGCTGCTCCAGGGGCCGCTGCACCGGGACGTGGTGCTCGGGCTCATCGACGGGTACGCGCGCGAGTTGGGCCCCGCGGCGCTCAAGGACGAGGCGCGCTGGGGCGAGCAGTACAAGGACTTCCCCCGCTGGCGCGGACGCACAGACCTGAACGACTTCGCGGGCGAGGTGGCGTACCTGCGCGCCTGGGTGGACACACGCTGGCGGACCGTGGAGGAGTCGCTTCGCTGAAGCGCGGGGTGCGAGTTGATGCGGCGCGGACTCGAGGGCCTCGTTATGAGGCGCACCCATGATTGACCTCTACACGTGGACGACGCCGAACGGCTACAAGGTCTCGATAGCGCTGGAGGAGCTGGGCCTGCCCTACACGGTGCACGGGGTGGACATCACCAAGGGTGTGCAGAAGCAACCGGAGTTCCTGCGCATCAACCCCAATGGACGCATCCCCGCCATCGTCGACCGGGCGGAGGGTGACTTCGCCGTGTTCGAGTCGGGCGCCATCCTGCTCTACCTCGCGGAGAAGACGGGCCGGCTGATGCCCACGGACGCGAAGGGCCGCTCTCGCGTCATCCAGTGGCTGATGTTCCAGATGGGGGGCGTGGGGCCGATGCAGGGACAGGCCAACGTCTTCTTCCGCTACTTTCCGGAGAAGCTCCAGCCCGCCATCGACCGCTACCAGAACGAGACGCGGCGGCTGTACACGGTGCTCGACACGCGGCTGAAGGAGAGCGAGTACCTCGCGGGCGACTACAGCATCGCGGACATCGCCACCTGGCCGTGGGTGCGCGTCCACGACTGGGCCGGCGTGTCGGTGGACGGGCTGCCCCACCTGCAACGGTGGATGAAAGCGATTGCGGAGCGCCCCGCCGTGAAGCGCGGAGTCGACGTGCCCTTCCCGCTGAAGAAGGACACGACCGACGAGGAGCGTGCGAAGTCGGTCCAGTCGATACTCCAGCGGTAGCGGACGGGAAGTGGGTAGCGGGTGAACGGGCAAAAGGGTGGCTCATCACGCCCTTGCCTCGGTCCAGTAGCCCGACAGCAGCTCGGCCTGCATGAGAACGGTCTGGGTCGCGGCATCCTGCTTGTCGGGTGGATATCCGTACTTGCGGAGGATGCGCTTCACGATGACGCGCAGCTTCGCGCGGACGGACTCCTTGACGGTCCAGTCGATGGTGACATTGCGACGGACGGTCTCGACCAGTTCTCGGGCAATCAGCTTGAGCGTCTCATCGCCGAGCACCTTCACCGCGCTGTCATTCACCTCGAGCGCGTCATAGAAGGCGAGCTCGTCCGTGGTGAGGTCCAGCTTCTCGCCGCGGCGGCCGGCCTCTCGCATCTCCCTGGCGAGCTCAATCAACTCCTCGATGATCTGCGCGGCCTCGATGGCCCGGGCCTGGTAACGGCGGATGGCCTTCTCGAGCAACTCCGCGAACGAGCGCGCCTGGACGAGATTGTGACGTGAGCGCGTCCGCACCTCGTCATGCAGGAGCTTTCGCAGCAGCTCGACCGCGAGGTTCTTGTGCTGCATGCCCTGCACTTCGGCGAGGAACTGGTCGGACAGGATGGAGATGTCCGGGTTCTTGAGGCCCGCCGCCGAGAAGATGTCGATGACCTCATCCGAAACGACGGCCTTCGAGACCATCTGCCGGATGGCATGGTCGAGTTCGCCCGAGGCCTTGCGGTCACCCGCCGAGGTCTTGGCGATGGCCGCGCGCACGGCCTGGAAGAACCCGACGTCATCCCGGATGCGGATGGCCTCGTCGTGTGGCACGGCCAGGGCGAATGCGTGCGACAGCTCGGTGACCGCCTGGAGCAGGCGCTCCTTACCGCCCTTCTGGGCGAGCACGTGCTCCTGCGCCGCGGGCAGGAGGGAGAGTTGCTGGGCCGCTCTGCCATGTGTCCAGGCGCTCCAGTCGAAGCCATGGAAGAGGTCGCAGCAGATCTCATGCTTCTCCAGCATGAGCGCGACAGCCTCTTCCTGGTCCACCGCGGTATCACCCTGCCCGCCGCTCTCCGTGTACGTGTGGAGCGCGCGCTTGAGCTGGTCGGCGAGGCCCAGGTAGTCGACGACGAGCCCGCCCGGCTTGTCCCGGAACACGCGGTTCACGCGAGCAATCGCCTGCATGAGGCCATGCCCTCGCATCGGCTTGTCGACGTACATCGTGTGCATGCACGGTGCGTCGAAGCCGGTGAGCCACATGTCGCGAACGATGACCACCTTGAGCGGGTCATCGGGGGCCTTCAGGCGCTTCGCCAGCGCTTCACGCCGGGACTTGCTGCGGATGTGCGGCTGCCAGTCCTTGGGGTCGGAGGCCGAGCCGGTCATCACCACCTTGATGGCGCCTTGCGCGTCATCGTCGTGATGCCACGCGGGGCGCAGCGCGGTGAGCGCCTTGTAGAGGTCCACACAGATGCGCCGGCTCATGCAGACGACCAGGGCCTTGCCGTCCATCACCGCCAGGCGCGCCTCGTAGTGTCTGACCAGGTCCTCGGCGACGAGCGTGAGCCTGCGGTCCGTACCGACCAGGGACTCCAGCGCGGACCACTTCGTCTTGAGCTTCTCCCTGCCTTCGAGCTCCTCGCCCTCGGTGAGCTCGTCGAAGGACTCGTCGAGGTGAGGTCTCTCCTCGTCACGCAGCTTGAGCTTCGCGAGCCGGCTCTCGTAGTAGATGGGGACGGTGGCTCCGTCCTGCACCGCGCGCTGGATGTCGTAAACGCTGATGTAGTCGCCGAAGACCGAGCGCGTGTTCTTGTCGGTCAGCTCGACAGGCGTGCCCGTGAAGCCGATGAACGAGGCTTTCGGCAGGGCGTCGCGCATGTGCCGCGCGAAGCCGTCGATGAAGTCGTACTGGCTGCGGTGCGCCTCGTCCGCGATGACGACGATGTTCTCTCGCGGAGAGAGCAACGGGAAGGTGTCGCCCTTCGTCTCCGGAAGGAACTTCTGGATGGTGGTGAAGATGACGCCGCCCGCGGCGACCTTGAGCAACTCGCGCAGTTGGGTGCGGTTGCCGGCCTGCTCGGGCTTTTGACGCAGCAGTTCCTGGCAGCGCGAGAAGGTGCCGAAGAGCTGCTCGTCCAGGTCGTTGCGGTCCGTGAGGACGACGAGCGTCGGGTTCCGCATCTCGGGATGCAGGATGATGCGCCCGGCGTAGAAGGCCATCGTCAGGCTCTTGCCGGAGCCCTGGGTGTGCCAGACGACGCCGACGCGGCGGCTGCCCTGGGGTCGCGAAGCCGCGAGGGTGGCATCGACCGCGCGCGCCACGGCATGGAACTGGTGGTAGCCCGCCACCTTCTTGGTGACGGTGCCGCCGTCGTCCTCGTAGACGATGAAGTAGCGGATGAGGTCGAGGAAGCGCCGTGGCTCGAACGCGCCCCGAATGAGCACCTCGAGCTGCGTCAGGCTCGCGGGCGCGAGTTCCTCGCCTTCGATGGTGCGCCAGGGCAGGAAGCGCTCCCGGTTGGACGAGAGCGTTCCGAGCCGCGCCTCCAACCCATCCGAGGCGACCATCACCTCGTTGAAGACGAAGAGGGCCTGCAGCTCGTCCTTGTAGGTCTGGAGCTGCTGGAAGGCGCTCCAGAGAGTCGTGCTCTCGGAGGCGGCGTTCTTCAGCTCGATGACCGCGAGGGGCAGCCCGTTCACGAACACGACGATGTCGGGGCGGCGCGTGTGGCCGTGCTCCTTCACGGTGAGCTGGTTGACGACGAGCCAGTCGTTCTCGCCAGGCGAGTCGAAGTCGAGCACGCGGACCGGGTCGTAGCCGATGCTGCCGTCGGAGCGCAGGTACTCGACGCTGACTCCATTCACCAGGTAGTGGTGCAGCTCGTGGTTCGCGTCGATGGGCTGGGGTGACGAGATGCGCGTGAGCTTGCGGAAGGCCTCCTCGAGCGCCTCGGAGGGCACCTTCGGGTTGAGCCGGCGCAGCGCATCCTGGAGGCGCCCTTCCAGCACGACCTGCTCATAGGTGGCACGCTCGGCGGCGGGCTCGCCGGGAGCAATCTCCGGGCCTGTGACGACGGCATAGCCAAGAGCACCGAACCACTCCAGCGCGGCCTCTTCGACGACGGACTCGGTGAAGGTAGCGGCCATTCCTCTGCCCTGTCTGGACCCTGCTGGCGTGTGCTGAATACTAACGTTCATCTCACGCAAAGCGCGAATGGCCCGCGTGCAAAGCCACACATTGGCCAGCAGGCTCCAGGCTCAGGTGGTCGGTGCGGCCGGCTGTGAAGGATTGAGGGGTCCCAGCAGACCCGCGCGGTCCAGCAGTTCGTGGACTCGTTCGGCGAGTGCGACATGTTCCGGGTTGGCGACCGTGAAGCGCTCCGGTGTCAGCACGATGAGCGTTCCCTTGTCCTCCACGGACTCGATGCTCACGGGCGTGGGGAGCGGCGGCACGGCTCCGCGACGCCGGGCAAGGTAGGTGACCCAGCCCACGTAGGGCCCACCCTTCGCGCAGCGGGACTTGAGCCGCTCGCGGAGTGGGTCCGACATCGCCACGCCCCAGTCCGGCTCCCAGGCGCTCGCCATGATCCGCAGCAGCCCACCGAGAGCGGGCGCGGTGAGCACCCGGTCCGAGTTCGGCCCCCGGGCTGGCAGGGTGAAGACGCAGGCGTTCTGGACCCACTTGGAGTAGCTGCCACAGGTGAAGTTGAAGCCGCAGGCGTCTTGGTCGTCGTCCGCGCCATTCCATCCGGCCACGCTGAATCCGAGGTCGTCGAACTGCCGGTCCTTGCCTCGGCGGATGAGCTCCTCCAGCGCCGGGAGCGTGAGGTCGATGGGGCGCTTGCGCGCGTCCTTTCGGGACTTGCCCTGCTGGAACCAGTGGGCGAGGGAGCCATCGACGCTGGGGAGGGACGCCAGGAGCTTCGCCGCGCGCTCGGCGCACCGGGCGGGCGCCTCCTGCCGAGCGCCCCAGTAGACACCTGCGTAGTGGGTCTCGTTCACGTCCTGGGTCTCCTTCAAGGCACGGGTGGTGTGAAGACGATGTCGATTCCCACCACGCCGTTTCGCTCGAACAGCGCTTGGATGGCCTCGGCGGTCTTCTGCTCGGCGATGTGCCATTGGATGGGCATGCCCTCCGCCGCTCGGAGCTGCCGACGTGCCTGGTCGACGAGGGCCTTGGCTCCCGACTTCTCGAACCAGACCCTGGGCATGAGGTCATCGAGGAACTTGTTCGCATAGCCGGGCCCCTTGGCCTCCAGGAGCATGGCGTCCTTGAACCCGTCGAACTTCACGCCTCCGCTGCGGGTGTCCATGCCGCCGACCCAGTAGGCCTCGTCGGCGGAGCGCCCCGAAATCTGCTCCTGGTAGTGGCGGGCGCGAGGGGACATCGACTCCTTCGCGGGTCCCCACCTGCCCGGATCGCCCGTGGGTGAGGCGCCCTGTGACGCGGTGCGGGCACGCTGGAGGATGAGGGCCGCTCCGGGGCCGCCGCTCAGCATCGCGGCTGCCCGGCCTGCTGGCACGGCGACGCGCTCCATCATCAGTGCGCCCTGGGCCGATAGGGACAGCACCGGCACCTGGGCCTCGGCGGCGGCCAGTGCCCCCGTCAGCGTGCGCGTGGTGGCCGCCGCCGTGCCCCAGGTGGCGATGAGGGTGGCGGTCAGCTTGGAGAGGGCCTTCACCTGCTCCCCTCGCGTCATGTGCCGGAAGCGCTCCAGGTATTCAGGCGAGGAGGCCACCAGTGCCGCGAGTCCGGCTGGCAGGTGCCCCAGCGCCGCGAGGTTGTCCGCGATGGGGGTGGAGAAGAGCTGCCCGATGGCCAGGGCCAGCTCGACGAAGGACTCTTCGGCGCCGTCCAGCGTGCGGCTGATGTAGTCCGCATCGTCGTACAGCTCGGCCAGCGCGCCTCCTTGGGGCTCGCGCAGCCGTGGGTCCATGAGACGGAAGGCTCCAGACCTGGCGGAGTAGAAACGGCCCAGCTCGAAGGGGCCCGCGCGGAAGGAACTGTCCTTCCACTGCACCGGACCGACCCTCTGCTGCGTGCGTCCGCTGCGCGCCCAGGCCAGATAGCCGTCGGGCCGAAGTACCGCCACGTTGGCAAAGCGCTCGACGCGGCGGAGAAGCTCGCCACGGGATGCATCACCTTCTTCCAGGACCTCTCGCAACAGGTGGCTCGCCGCGAGACGTGGCGGGAAGCTGTCCAGCGTCACGGGCTTGCGGGTCAACAGCGCGAGCAGCCGGGCTGCCTCGTTTGGCGCCAGGGCCTCGCCGCGAGGTGGCAGGGCGTCCAGGGTCTCCAGGCCCGCGGACACCAGCAGAGTCTCGAAGGCGTCGAGTTGCACGGCGCCGCTGGTGACGGTGCGAGCGGCCAGCTCCGCCGCGCTCAGTATGGCTACGTTCGTGCCCGGTTCGCGCTCGGGTCTGTGCGGGCGACTGTGCTGGCTTGGGCCTGAGGACCCGCGTGCTCGGGTGTTCGTCAGTGTGGGCTCGCATGCGGTGTGGCCCAGGGCGCCGTCAGGGCCGGGCGGCGCACGCACTGCAGTACATCCACTGACGACGAAGGCCAGCAGCACGCTCCATCCTCGCGCTGTCATCAAGTTCCTACTCTCGGTGTCCCCAACTTCGGAAACACGGCCCTATGGGGTTGCTTCCAGGAAGTGCTCCGCATGGCGCACCGAGAGTTCACCGGAAAGGAGCCTGGGCAGCAGAGAGTCCCGGCAGTGTGCAAGTGAGTTTGACTCGGCGACGTTGTTCCAGACTTTCTGTTGGAGCGATTCCAGAAGTCTTGAGACCTCCCGCTGTTCGGCATGTGGAGGTAGCGGCAACTGCATCTGGCGCTGGTCGCGCAAGCTTACATACTCGGCCATGTCCGTCTGGCCCTTGACCCGGTCCACCTGGTCCAGGAACCAGCGGCTTTGCATCCACTGTCGTAGGACGAACGGGTTCAGCCTTTCATGGTCGAGGCTGCGCCAGAAGCAAAGCTGGGGTGAGTAGACGAAGGGCTGCATCGCGGGCGCAACGAACGCGAAGCGACCTACCGTGCCCTTGGAGGTGAAGACCACGTCATATGGCCGGGACATTTTGTCGGCGGCCTTCTGGACGGATTCTTCGCGCAGGAGGTCCGCTTCCTCGAAGGAGAAGCCATTGTCGATGTTGCCAGCTCGCGCGAATGGCAGCCCCGTGAGGCCGAGTTCGTCGTTCTTCGCTCGGTATCCGTCGCCGACCTGCAATATCCCCTGGTTGAACAGCAATTCGACCGAGTTCTCCTTGGCGCTTCCCGAAGCCATCTGCTTCGAGAACCACGATATGAAGATTGCCTCTGCCATGGCTTCAAGCGTCGCGTTCATCCGCCGATTCAGTTCGATTTTATCATCGAGCGTGCCGAGGATGTGCGCTGTAGCACGCTGCACCTCAAAGGGCGGAAAGGGAAATACTTGGGCGCCGAACGTGTCGCGACTGAGTGAGGGGTTTGAAGTGCCGTCTTTGAGATGATTCAGGCCGACGTACTTAAGTAAATAATAAGCAAACTTGAGGTCGATGTCATTTCGTAGGGGCGCAAGCGAGTACGCTGTGTCAATCACCCAATAGTCAGTCTCGACCCACTCGACGCCGAGCGGTCCCTGTCCCTTGCGTCCCAGTACAACACCTGGTCCCTTAAAAAGTGCGGTGTCATGCCAGCCGCACTGGCCGTTTGTTCCGAACACAGGGATTGCTCCAGCTCGTCGACCGCTCTCGACAAGAGCCTTGCCGTACTTGAGTTCGAAGAGTTCGCGGGCCTGTACAAGTGGCCACTGGAAAGTGGTCCCTTCGCTGAATCCACGTGCGAGCATGCCGCCAGGGGGGAGTATCGTCACTGGCTATCTCCTTGCATCCAGTACATCGCTCCAAGTTCATTCAATTCTGTTTCCTCTAAACCCCGCATTTGTGAGTGAGGTATTCGTGCGTTCTCCCACGCGCGTCGGATTTGGTCCTAACTTTCATATCCGAGCCTCCGCAGAGTCTCCCGGATGACCTGCTCCAGCCGCGCGCCTTCGGTGAACTGCTCGCCGAGCTGGGCGACAAGGCGCTTCATCTTCTCGTCGAATGGTTCACCGTCCTCCTCCTCTTCTTCGGCACCAACGTAACGACCAGGCGTGAGCACATGCTGATTGGCGCGGATCTCCTCTGTAGTCGCGCTCTTGCAGTAGCCCGCGACGTCCGCGTACCTGCCTGAGCCGTCGCCGCGCCACCGATGGTACGTGTCGGCAATCTTCGCGATGTCCTCATCCGAAAGCTCACGGTGGACGCGGTCAATCATCGAGCCGAGCTTGCGCGCGTCGATGAACAACGTCTCATGCTGACGGTTGCGCATCTTCTTTCCGCGCCCGCCCAATCCATTCTTCTTGTCGCGCGCCAGGAACCACAGGCAGACGGGAATCTGCGTCGAGTAGAAGAGCTGTCCGGGCAGGGCCACCATGCAGTCGACGAGATCCGCATCGACCAGTGCCTTGCGAATCTCCCCTTCACCTGACTGCTGCGACGACATGCTGCCGTTGGCGAGCACGAAGCCCGCGATGCCCGTCGGCGACAGGTGGTGGATGAAGTGCTGCACCCACGCGAAGTTCGCGTTGCCGACCGGCGGTGCGCCGTACTTCCAGCGGACGTCCTCGCGCAGTCGCTGGCCGCCCCAGTCGCTATCGTTGAACGGTGGGTTCGCGATGACGTAGTCGGCCTTGAGCTCTTTGTGCGCGTCCTGATGGAAGGACCCGGCTTCGTTCCAGGCGATTTTCGCGTCGATGCCACGGATGGCGAGGTTCAGCATCGCGAGGCGCCAGGTGGTGTGGTTCGACTCCTGGCCGTAGATACTGACGTCGCCGATACGCCCACCATGCGCCGAAACGAACTGTTCGCTCTGCACGAACATGCCGCCGGAGCCGCAGCACGGGTCGAACACGCGGCCCTTGTACGGAGCGAGCATCTCGACGAGCACGCGAACGATGCACTGGGGCGTATAGAACTGCCCGCCCTTCTTGCCTTCGGCCGAGGCGAACTGGCCCAGGAAGTACTCGTAGACGCGACCGAGCACGTCGCGTGATCGGTTCGCCTTGTCGCCGAGACCGATGGTTCCGATGAGGTCGATGAGCTCGCCGAGCCGTTGCTTGTCGAGGGCAGGCCGCGCGTAGTCCTTGGGCAGCACGCCCTTGAGCGTCGGGTTGTCGCGCTCGAGGGTGACCATCGCGTCATCGAGGAGCTTGCCGATGGTCGGCTGCTTCGCCCTGCCTTGCAGGTACGACCAGCGTGCATCCTTGGGGACCCAGAAGATGTTCTCCGCCCGGTACTCGTCGGGGTCCTCGGGGTCGGCCCCCGACTTCCTGTCGGCCTCAAGCGCCGCATGCCGCTCCTCGAAGGCATCGGAGATGTACTTCAGGAAGATGAGGCCGAGGACGACGTGCTTGTACTCGGCCGCGTCCATGTTGTTGCGGAGCTTGTCGGCGGCCTGCCAGAGCTTCGCCTCGAAGCCCAGCGTGGTGCCATTGAGTGCTGGCGCGCCTGGCGGGGTCGGCTCAGTGGCCTTGGGGCGTCCACGCTTCCTGGCTTCGTTCTCGGTCTTCGCCATGGTGCTTTCCTCGGCGCTGTCCACGGACTGCATGGCGACCCAGGCCCGCGAGCCTGGGTGCGGCGCGCGGTCTAGCACCACCGGCGCCGGACTGGCAGGGACACGGCACCTCCTGTGACGGCACGCACCCTTCGGCATGCTCAACCGAGTGCCACGGAGAGTGCGGCTGGTCGCGCTGAGTCCGCGCCTCGTGGCCTGCTGGCGGCGGTACATCTTGCGCAGTGAGTTCTTGGGCTTCGCACCCCGATTGGCGAGATGCGTACTGTGACCACGGCGGACCGACGCTACTGCCTCGGTTGCAGGCATAGGATTCACGGCGCATGTCCCGCCCTCCCCTACCCTGCCCGCGCTTCGGCGACTCGCGCTTCCCGTGCGCCGTGGCACCCGGCGCGGTGGGGCCGGACTCGGTGCGGCTGTGGTTGCGCTCGGACGCTCCTGGCCCGCATCGGCTGGAGGTCTGGCCGCTCGACGGCGAAGGCCCTCGCCGCTCCGTGTCCTGGCACTTCGCGGCGGACGCGGACGCGGACGGCACGGGCACTCTGCTCTACCCCGACGACTTCCCCGGCGAGCCGCCGCCCTCGCCCCTGCGGCGCCACGGCTTCCGCATCACTCGCGAGCACGAGGGCGTCCTCGTCGGTGAAGGCCGCTTCGAGACACTGCCCGCGCGCCCCGAGGACACTCCCTCTACCTTCTCCTTCGGCCTGTTGAGCTGCCACCAACCCTTCGCTGACTCTGGCGAAGCGCGGCCCCTCTCCGTGGCCATGCTGGAGGCTGCTCGCCACGCATTGGCAGAACACGACGCGCGCTTCCTGCTGCTGGGCGGTGACCAGGTCTACGTGGACGAGCCGTCGTCGCTGTCCCTCTTCTCACCCGCGTACTTCCGAGGCGTGGCGCCACCGGGACGGGCGCGGTTGCTGGACTGCTCGGCCGAAGAGGTGCGGCGCCTGTACCAGCTCCGCCATCGCCAGTTCAGGGACGTGCCCGGCTGGCGCGCGCTGCAGGCGGACTACGCCTCGTGGCCCATGCTCGATGACCACGAGGTGGTGAACAACTGGGGCGCCGAGCCCGAGCACTCCGACGCCGAGTGGCAGCGGCTCCACCACGGTGCTCGCGCGGCGTATCACGACTACCAGAGCGCTCGGGTGCTCGGCCCGGGCGCGCCTCCGGACACCTTCGACTTCAGCTTCGACTACGGCAGCACCGGCTTCTACGCTATGGACCTGCGCAGCCAGCGCCGGGGCGGCGAGCAGCCTCGCGTGTACTCACCCGCGCAGCTCGCGCGCCTGTCCTCGTGGCTGGACTCGCACCGCGACAGCCGCGCGGTATTCCTCATGCTCAGCGTGCCCATGGTGTACGTGCCTTCGTGGGCCTCCGCGGTCATCTCGCTCCTGCGCAGCCACCGGGGCGACGCGCGGGACCGCTGGACGCACCTGTGGAACCTTCCGGACAGGGACAGGCTGCTGGGACTGCTGCTCGCGCATCAGCGCCGCTGCCCCGGACAGCGCGTGGTGCTGCTCAGCGGCGACGTGCACCTGGGCTGCGCATTCGCCATCGACTGGCTCGGCGACAGTGCGGGCTCGCTGTACCAGTTCACCTCCAGCGCGGTGACGCATGTGACGCGCGGGTTCTCCGCCTGGGCGGCCGGGCACCTGCCTCGCGCGGAGCTGCTGCTGAAGCTGGAGGACGGACCCGCCGCCCGGCTGGTGCGGCTGGACGGCGTCGGCGGTGCGAATCGAAACCCCTACAACGCCCTGAACGTGGGCGTAGTGGAGGTGAATGACAGGGGCACGCACTCCACCGTGCGCTTCAAGCTGGTGGGGCAGGACTCGCGCCACCCGGAGCAGCCCGTCACCGTGTTCGACTCGGGAGAGCTGTGACGCCCTCCCCTGCCCTGCTCGTCACTTCCCCGGCAGCGTGGCGAGGAACGCGTCGAGCGCGGCGTTGAACTCCTCGGGCTTGTCCATCATCAGCCAGTGGCTCACGCCGGTGAACACCGTGTGCGGAATGCGCGGGTAGAGCAGGTGATAGGAATTGGGCTGGATGAAGGCATCCACCACGAGCGTCTGGACGGGGCCCTTGTAGCGCTCGAAGACCCGGTCCGAGTTGTACGTGAGGATGCTCTTCAGCGCGCCGTATACGACTTCGCGCGGCGTGGCGTGCAGCCAGCGCATCACCGCCTCGTGCGTGTGCGGCTTCGCGTTCTTCAGGATGGGCGCGAACCAGCCGCCCATGAAGTCGCGGTACTTCTCCGGGCGAAAGCCGTCCTGGAACCAGGCGACCTGCTCGGGCGGCAGCGGCGGCATGGTGCCCGTCGTGTCCACGAAGACGAGCCCGGCGAGGCGCTCGGGCCAGCGGATGGCGTACTCGCCCGCGACGGCGCCTCCGAAGCTGTGCCCCACGAGCACGAAGCGCTCCAGGCCCAGCGCGTTCGCCACCGCATTCACGTCCTCGGCCATGTCCGGGGCGCCATAGCGGCCTTGCGGGTCGAGGTCCGACTCGCCCATTCCGCGCAGGTCGAAGGACACGGAGCGCGTCTGGAGATGTGACTGCTGCGCGGCCCACTGCTCGCGGCGGCCGGCGTTGCTGTTGACGAAGAGGACGGGGAGCCCGCCCTCACCGGAGTCGGTGACGGCGAGCCGACCCGCGGGGCCCTGGATGGTGCGGGAGGTGGATGCCATGGGCGCGGACGATGCCATGACTCCAGGCACCGTGAGCGGACGGCGTGGCTCCAGGGTGACGACGTGTCGGGTTTCCGGAAGGCATGAGGGCCTCCCGGGAGCGGCGCGGGACCGTGCTGTTCGGAAATGTCGGGACATTTCGCGCCGCAAGCTCCCGACATTGGAGAACGGGAACAGGCCGGCTGTCCGGCCACCCCACCGGGCACCGGCCAGGGCGATCGCATCTTCCTGACACCGGGGTGCCGTAGTTACGCGGGGTTAGCGGATGGGTTGGACAGGCTCGGAGGAGTGTGATCGACGGGGCCGATGGACAAGCCTCCGGCCCCGACGGCGAGCC
>NZ_JAAIYA010000059.1 GCF_010894405.1 Pyxidicoccus caerfyrddinensis | reverse complement strand
TCCAGTTCGCCAACCTGGCCTTCGACCTGTCGGTGGAAGAGGTGTTCACCACGCTGACCTCCGGGGCCACGCTGGTGCTCGCGCCGCTGGAGAAGCTCATGCCGGGAGCGCCCCTGCACCAACTGCTGCACGAGCAGGCGCTCACCGTCATCAGCCTCACGCCGGCCGCCCTCGCGGCCACGCCGGCGGACGGACTGCCCGAGCTGCGCACCGTCATCTCCGGTGGCGAAGCCCTACCCGCCGACGTGGTGGCGCGCTGGGCTCCAGGCCGCAGGCTCCTCAACACCTACGGCCCCACGGAGGCCACCGTCATCGCCACGCTCACCGAGTGCGTTGCAGACGGGCGGGTGCCCTCCATCGGCCGGCCGCTCGCCAACGCGCGTGCGTACGTGCTGGACCCGCGCGGCGAGCCGGTGCCCGTAGGCGTCAAGGGAGAGCTGCACCTCGGAGGCGTGGGAGTGGCGCGCGGCTACCCCGGCCGCCCGGCCCTCACCGCGGAGCGCTTCGTGCCGGACCCGTTCTCCGGCGAGGCGGGCGCGCGCCTGTACCGCACCGGCGACGTGGTGCGCTGGCGCGAGGACGGCACGCTCGACTTCGTGGGCCGCGCGGACGCGCAGGTGAAGGTGCGCGGCTTCCGAATCGAATTGGGCGAAGTGGAGTCCGCCCTCGCGAAGCTGCCCCCGGTGCGCGAAGCCGTGGTGGTGGCACGCGAGGACGGGCCCGGCGGCAAGCGACTGGTGGGCTACGTGGTGGCGCGCGAAGGCGCGGACACGGACGGCGCCACACTCCGCACCGCCCTCAAGCAAACCCTGCCCGAGTACATGGTGCCCACGGCGGTGGTGTTGCTACCCGAGCTGCCCCTCACCCCCAACGGCAAGGTGGACCGCAAGGCCCTGCCGGCGCCGGACTTCGCCAGCGACGCGAAGGACTACGTCGCGCCCCGCACCCCTACCGAGGAGCGCGTCGCGGAGCTGTTCAGCCAGCTCCTCCACGTCGAACGCGTGGGTGCCACCGACAACTTCTTCGACCTCGGCGGACACTCGCTCCTGGCCACGCAGGCCATCAGCCGCATCCGCGCCGCCTTCGGCGTGGAGCTGCCCCTGCGCGCCCTGTTCGAGTCCCCCACCGTGGAAGGCGTGGCGCGCCTGATTGACGCCGCCCTCGAAGGCAGGGGCACACCGACCATCCGCAAGCAGCGGGACACCCTCGCGCTGTCGTTGCCGGTCATCCCCCTGGAAGACGTGGCCGCGCGCGAGGAGGCACGACCCCGCCCCGTGGAGCCGCACGGCGATTCAGCCCAGGCCCGTCCGCTCTCCGACGAGGAGCGTCAGCAGGTATTGGTGGACTGGAACGCCACCGCCGCTGACTACCCGCGTGACTCCACCGTGCCCGAGGTCTTCTCCCGCGTCGTGGCACGCTTCCCCAACAAGGTCGCCATCGAATTCGGTGACACGGCGCTCACCTACCGGCAACTGGACGAGCGTGCCAATCAGCTCGCCTGGCACCTGCGCCGCCTCGGCGTCTCCACCGGCTCGCGCGTCGCCGTGGCGCTGGAGCGCTCCCTGGAGCTCATCGTCACGTTGGTCGCCATCCTCAAGGCCGGTGGCGCCTACGTCCCGTTGGACCCGAGCTACCCCCGTGAGCGCCTCGCCGCCATGCTGGAGGACTCGCGCCCGCTCGCGCTCGTCACCACCGGCGCGCTGCTGCCCAGGCTTCCCGCCGAGAGCGTCTCCACGGTGGTGCTCGAAGCCCTCTCCCTGGAGGGCCTGCCCACGCACGCGCCGCCTCTTTCGGCCCTGCCCGACAGTCTCGCGTACATCGACTTCACCTCCGGCTCCACCGGCAGGCCCAAGGGCGTGGCCATTCCGCAGGCCGCCGTGCTGCGCACCCTCTTCGGCGTCGACTACGCGCACCTGGGGCCGGACGAGACCTTCCTGCACATCGCCCCCATCTCCTTCGACCCGTCCACCTTCGAAATCTGGGGCCCGCTGCTGCATGGCGCGCGGCTGGTCATCTTCCCGCCCCATGCCCCCTCCGACGTCCAGGAGTTGGGTGAGGTGATTACCGGCCGCGGCGTCACCACCCTGCTCATCACCGCAGGCCTCTTCTCCCAGCTGGTGGAGCACAACCTGCCCTCCATGCGGGGGCTGAGGCAGGTGCTCTCCGGTGGTGACGTGGTGAGCGCGCCCCACGTGCGTCGAGTGCTGGAAGAGCTGCGCATCCCCTTCACCGACTGCTACGGCCCCACCGAAGTCACCTTCGTCACCTCCTGCCACCGAATCACCGACGCCTCCACCCTGGGCGCCTCCGTCCCCATCGGCCGGCCCATCGGCAACACCCAGGTCTACGTGCTCGATGCCCAGGGCCAGCCCGTGCCCCCGGGCGTCGTTGGCGAGCTGTTCGCTGGCGGAGACGGCCTGGCGCGCGGCTACGTGGAGCAGCCCGCCCTCACCGCCGAGCGCTTCGTCCCCAATCCCTTCTCCTCCGTCCCCGGCGCACGCCTCTACCGCACCGGAGACCTCGCCCGCTGGCGCGCGGACGGCATCCTCGAGTTCGCCGGCCGCGCCGACGCCCAGGTGAAGGTGCGCGGCTACCGCATCGAGCTGGCGGAAGTCCAAGCCGCCCTGCTCGCCTTCCCTGGGGTGCGCGAGGCCATCGTCGTGGCCCGTGAGGACCGTCCTGGCGACAAGCGCCTCGTCGGCTACGTCGTCGCGCCCGAGTCCCTGGACCTGGCGGCCCTGCGCGCGGACCTCAAGCAGCGGCTGCCCGAGTACATGGTGCCCTCCGCCGTGGGACGGCTGGACGCCCTGCCCCTCACCGAAACCGGCAAGGTGGACAGGAAGGCCCTCCCGGCCCCCTCGTCCTTCCAGTCCCAGAGCACCTCCCGTCCGCCGCGCACCGAGTGCGAGCGCGAGCTGGCGGCGCTCTGGGCGCGCATCCTCCAGGTGGACGCGCCCGGTGCGGAGGACGACTTCTTCGAGCTGGGCGGCAACTCGCTGAGCGCCACGCAGGTCATCTCCCGCGTCCGCAAGCACTTCCGCGTGGAGCTGTCCTTCGCGGACTTCTTCTCGCGGCCCACCATCGAAGCCCTGGCCCGGCGCATCGAGGAGCTGTCGGTGGACCGGCCCGCGTCGCTCCAGCCCCTGCTCCGGCCCCGGACGGGAAGCGGCCACCCGCCCCTGTCCTTCGCGCAGCAGCGCTTGTGGTTCTTCTCGAAGCTGGAGCCCGACGGCGCCACGTACAACCTGCCCTTCGCCGTGCGCCTGGAGGGCACGCTCGACGTGGCCGCGCTCGCGAGGACGCTGCGGGACCTGCTCCAGCGCCATGAAGCTCTGCGCACCACGCTGCAGGAGCACGACCACCAGCCCGTCCAGGTCGTCGCGGACCGGCCCGCGCTCCCCGCGGGTTGGCTGGACCTGGAGGCCCTCCCCGAAGCCGAGCGCGACGCCGCGCTCCAGCGCCTCATCGAGCACGAATCCCAGCAGTCGTTCAACCTGGAGACGGGCCCGCTGTGGCGCGTCCTCCTGGTGCGCCGCTCGGAGCAGCAGCACGTGCTGCTGCTCACCCTCCACCACGTCATCGCGGACGGCTGGTCTTTGGGCGTCCTCACCCACGAGCTGAGCACGCTGTACACGGCGCACGTCGAGGGCCGCCCGGCGAGCCTCGAGCCGCTGCCGGTGCAGTACCCGGACTTCGCAGTCTGGCAGCGTGCGTGGCTCCGAGACGAGGTGCTGGACACCGAGCTCGGCTGGTGGCGCGAGCAACTCCAAGGCGCGCCCAAGGCCCTGGAGCTGCCCACCGACAGGCCTCGTCCGGCCACGCAGAGCTTCCGCGGCGCCGCGCACAGCTTCCATTTCCCGCGCGAGCTGTCGGAGGCCCTCGAAGCGCTCTGCCGCCAGGAGGGCACCACGCCCTCCATGGTGGTGCTCGCCGCGTTCCAGGCGCTGCTCTCGCGCTACTCCGGCCAGGACGACATCAGTGTCGGCACGCCCATCGCCGGCCGCACGCACGCGGAGCTGGAGGGCCTCATCGGCTTCTTCGTCAACACGCTGGTGCTGCGCACGAAGCTGGACGGAGACCCCAGCTTCCGCGCGCTGCTCGCCCGCGTGCGGGATGTGATGCTCGGTGCCCACGCGCACCAGGACGTCCCCTTCGAGAAGCTGGTGGAGACGCTACGGCCCGAGCGCGCCCCCGGCCGCCCTCCGCTCTTCCAGGTGATGCTCGCGTACCAGAACGCGCCCATGCCCGAGCTGATGGGCCCAGGGCTGAAGATGGGCGGCATGAAGGTCGAGAGCCGCTCGGCGAAGTTCGACCTCATCCTCGCCATCTCCGACCGAGGCCATGGCCTGAGGGGACAGCTCGAGTACAGCACCGACCTGTTCGACGCAGCCACCGCGGCGCGAATGGTGCGACACCTGCGCGTGCTGCTGGAGGTGGCGCTCGCGGCCCCGGACCGGCCGCTCTCGAGCCTGTCCGTACTGACGTCCGAGGAGCAGCACCTGCTGTTCCACGCGTGGCGCGAACCGTCCGCCGCCTCGGTGGGAGACGCCAGCCTGCACCGGCTCTTCCGGGCGCAGGCCCGCCTCACGCCGGACGCGGTGGCCGCGGAACTGGAGGGTCAGACACTCACCTGGGGTGAGCTGTACCAGCGTGCCCGTCAGATGTACCGCTCGCTGCTCGTGCGCGGGCTGGTGGAGCTGTCCGAGCCGCCTCCGCTGGTGCCGGTGCCGCACACGGACGCGCTGCCCCTGTCCTTCGCCCAGCAACGCCTATGGCTCCTCGACCAGCTCGAGCCCGGCAGCCCCGCCTACAACATGCCCCTGGCGCTGCGCGTGTCCGGAGTGCTGGACACCGAGGCCCTGCGCCTCAGCCTCGAAGCACTGGTGCATCGCCATGAGTCGCTGCGCACCACCTTCCGCGAAGAGCCCTCCGGCCCCGTCCAGGTCATCTCTCCGCCCGCCGCCCTGCCGCTGGACGTCGTCGAGCTGAGCCACCTTCCCGAAGGCTCGCGTCAGGCCGAAGTGCGCCGCCTGACTTCCGCCGAGGCGCTTCGCCCCTTCGACCTCGCCTCCGGCCCGCTGCTTCGCGCCTCGCTGCTGCGCCTCGGCGCGCAGGAGCACGTCCTGCTGGTGACGATGCACCACATCGTCTCCGACGGTTGGTCCCTGGGCGTGCTGGTGCGCGAGCTGGTCTCCTTCTACGAGGCCTTCTCCTCTGGCCAGTCGCCGCAACTGCCACCCCTTCCCATCCAGTACGCCGACTTCGCCTCGTGGCAGCGCGACTGGTTGCAGGGTGCCGTCCTCGACAGCCAGGTCGACTACTGGAAGCAGCAGCTCTCCGGCGCTCCGGCCCTGCTGGAGCTGCCCACCGACAGGCCCCGCCCCGCCGTCCAATCCCAGCGCGGCGCCCTGCTGCCCGTCCACCTGCCCCTGCCTCTGTCCGAAGCCCTCTCCGCCTTCTGCCAGCGCGAGGGTGCCACTCCCTTCATGGCCCTGCTCGCCGTCTGGCAGCTGCTGCTGGCGCGCTACTCCGGCCAGGACGACGTCTCCGTCGGCTCTCCCATCGCCGGCCGCACCCGGGGCGAGACGGAGGGCCTCATCGGCGTCTTCCTCAACACGCTGGTCCTGCGCACGCAGGTGCGGCCCCAGGCCACCTTCCGCGAGCTGCTGGCCCAGGTGCGCGCCACCACCCTGGCCGCCTACGAGCACCAGCACCTGCCCTTCGAGAAGCTCGTCGAGGAGCTGCAGCCCCAGCGCAGTCTCAGCTACTCGCCCCTCTTCCAGGTCATGCTCGTGCTGCAGAACACGCCTTCCGCGGCGCTGTCTCTGCCGGGCCTGTCGTTCCTCTCCCTGGAGCGCGAGGCCGAGGCCACCAAGTTCGACCTGACGCTCTCGCTGGCGCAGACGCCCCGCGGCCTGTCGGGCACGCTGAGCTACCGCACCGACCTGTTCGATGCCTCCACCGTCTCCCGCATGGTGGAACATCTGCGCACCCTGCTGGAGGCCGCGGTCTCCTCGCCGGACACGCGCGTGGGGGACCTGCTCCTGCTGTCCGCCTCCGAGCGCCAGCAAGTGCTGGAGACCTTCAATGCCTCTCCGGCGCCCTTCGCCACGCCGGCCCACCTGCATGCCCTCTTCGAGGCGCAGGCCGCGCACCACCCGGAGCGGCCCGCGGTGGCGTGTGAGGGCCAGGTGCTCACCTACGGGGAGCTGGACGCCCGCGCCAATCAGCTTGCCTGGCACCTGCGCTCGCTGGGCGTGGGGCCCGAGACGTGCGTGGCGCTGTGCCTGGAGCGCTCGGTGGACACCGTGGTGGCGCTGCTGGGCATCTGGAAGGCGGGGGGGGCCTACGTGCCACTGGACCCTGCACAGCCCGCCCTCCGTCTGCAAGCGCTGGTGGACGAGGTGTCCGCGCCCGTGGTGGTGACGAGCTCGGCGCAGGCGGCCGCCTTCGAGTCCTGCCAGGCGCGGCAGGTGGTGTTGGACACGGACGCCGGGCTGCTCGCGAGCCAGCCCATGGATGCGCCGCCGTGCGGTGTGTCTCCCGAAAACGTGGCCTACGTCCTCTTCACCTCGGGCAGCACGGGCCGCCCCAAGGGCGTCGCTGTCTCCCACGGGCAGCTCGCCCACTACGTCCATTCCGCCACCGAGCGGCTGGGCCTGAAGGACTGCGAAAGCTTCGCCCTCGTCTCCACTTTCGTCGCCGACCTGGGCAACACCGTCCTCTTCCCCTCCCTTTGCACCGGCGGCCTGCTGCACGTGCTCACCCACGAGCGCGCCAGCAGCCCCGCCGCCGTCGCTGAGTACTTCCAGCGTCACGCCGTGGACTGCATGAAGCTGGTGCCTTCTCACCTCGCCGCCCTCATGACGGCGGCAGAGCCTCGCCACGTTCTGCCTCGCAAGAAGCTGGTGCTCGGCGGTGAGTCCTCCTCCTGGGCCCTCATGGAACAGGTGCGCGCGCTCGCTCCCGACTGCGAGGTCTTCAACCACTACGGCCCCACCGAGACGACGGTGGGCGTGCTCGCAGGCCGCGTCGAGTGGCCCACCAAGGGCTCCTCACCGGCCACCGTGCTCCTGGGGCGGCCCCTGTCCCATACTCACATGTACGTCCTCGACGAGCGCCTGCAGCCGGTGCCCGTCGGAGTCCCCGGCGAGCTGTTCATCGGCGGCGCCCAGGTAACGCGTGGCTACCTCCGCCGGCCCGAGCTGACGGCGGAGCGCTACCTGCCGGACCTCTTCAGCCCCACTCCCGGCGCGCGCATGTACCGCAGCGGCGACAAGGTGCGCTGGCTGGCCGACGGACGCGTCGAGTTCATCGGCCGCGCCGACTTCCAGGTGAAGGTGCGCGGCTTCCGCGTGGAGCCCGGTGAAATCGCCACCGTGCTGCGCGAGCACCCCGCCGTGCGCGAGGCCCTGGTGGTGGCTCGCGAGGACGTCCCCGGTGACAAGCGCCTGGTCGCCTACGTCGTCCCGTCCTCCGAGCCGGTGCCCGCCGAGTCCCTGCGCGCCTTCCTCCAGCAGCGACTGCCGGCCCATATGGTGCCTTCCGCCTTCGTCTCCCTGGAGGCCCTGCCACTGACTCCCAACGGCAAGGTGGACCGTAAGGCCCTGCCCGCACCGGAGGCCCCCTCCAGCCCGGAAGACGCCTACGTCGCCCCGCGCACGCCCACCGAGGAACTCCTGGCCTCCCTCTGGGCCGCGCTGCTGCGTGTGGAGAAGGTCAGCGTGGAGGACGACTTCTTCGCCCTCGGCGGCCATTCCCTGCTCGCCACCCAGGTCATCTCGCGCATCCGCTCCACCTTCGGCGTGGAGCTGCCGCTGCGCGCCCTCTTCGAGGCCCCCACCCTCGCGGGCCTCGCCGCTCGCATCGATTCCGCCCGTGAGTCCGCGCATGGCCTCGTGGCCCCCGCCATCGTCCCCGTGCCCCGCACCGGCCCGCTGCCTCTGTCCTTCGCCCAGCAGCGGCTCTGGTTCATCGACCAGCTCGAGCCCGGCGGTTCTTCCTACAGCATCCCCCGCTTCATTCGCATGCAGGGCTCGCTGGACGTGGCCGCCCTGCGCCTCAGCTTCGAGGAGCTGGTGCGGCGTCACGAAGCCCTGCGCACCACCTTCACCCAGCAGGACGGCCAGCCGCTTCAGCTCATCGCTTCCCATGCCGAGCTGCCGCTGCCCGTGGTGGACCTCAGTGCAATGGAGCCCGAAGCCGCCCGTGAGGAGCTGCAGCGACGGCTCCGCGAGGACACGCTGCGGCCGTTCGACCTCGCCGGCGGTCCGCTGGTGCGCGCGGGCCTGTGGAAGCTGGGTCCAGTCGAGCACGTGCTCTCGCTCAACCTGCACCACATCGTCTCCGACGGCTGGTCCACGGGCGTGCTCGTGCGCGAAGTCGCCGCGCTCTACAACGCCTTCGTCCAGGGCGGGCCGTCACCGCTGCCGCCGCTGCCCATCCAGTACGCCGACTACGCCGTCTGGCAGCGCCAGTGGCTCCAGGGCGCGGTGCTCGAAGCCCAGCTCGCCTGGTGGAAGCAGCAACTCGCCGGCCTCACCGTCCTGCAGTTGCCCACGGACAAGCCCCGCCCGCCCGTGCAGACCTTCCGCGGCGCCCAGGTGCCCGTCCGTCTCCCGCTCCAGGTCTCCGAGGCGGTGAAGGCGCTGTGCCGCAAGGAGGGCCTGACCCCCTTCATGCTGCTGCTGGCGTCCTGGCAAGCCCTGCTGGCCCGCTACTGCAACCAGCGGGACGTCTCCATCGGCTCGCCTATCGCCGGACGCCAGCGGGGTGAGACGGAGGGCCTCATCGGCTTCTTCGTCAACACCCTGGTGCTGCGCTCGCACGTGGACGGCACCCTGTCCTTCCGCCAGTTGCTCCAGCAGGTGAAGGAGACGGCCCTGGGTGCCTACGCCCACCAGGATGTGCCCTTCGAGCGGCTGGTGGAGGAGCTGCGGCCCGAGCGCGACCGGAGCCGCGCCCCGCTCTTCCAGGTCCTCTTCACCCTGCAGAATGCCCCCGCCTCCTCTCTGGCGTTGCCCGGCCTCTCCTTGCGCCCTGTCGAGGTGGACATCAGCGCCATCAAGTTCGAGCTGGAGCTGGGCCTGACGGCGACGGCCCAGGGCTTCAGTGGCTCACTGGGCTACAACACCGACCTCTTCGACGCAGACACGGCCCGGCGCCTGGCCGAGCACTTCCGCATGCTCACCGAAGCCCTGGTGGCACGGCCCGACGCGGCCCTGGCTTCCGCGCCCCTGTTGACACCCGCCGAGCGCCAGCAGGTGCTGATGGACTTCCAGGGCCGGTCCGAGGCGTACCCGCGCGACGTCTGCCTGCACACCCTCATCGAGGACCAGGCTCGCCGCACGCCTGACGCCGAGGCCGTGCGCTTCGAGGACCAGGCCCTCACCTATGCCCAGCTCGATGAGCGGGCCTCGCGGCTCGCCGCGTACCTGCGCCACCTGGGCGCCGGCCGGGAGTCGCTGGTGGGCGTGTGCCTGGAGCGCTCGCTCGACTTGATGGTGGCCCTGCTGGGCATCCTCAAGTCCGGTGCCGCCTATGTCCCGCTGGACCCCGCCTACCCGCGCGAGCGGCTGGCCGGGATGCTGGAGGACTGCGCCGCTCCCGTCCTGCTCACCCACCGGCACCTGCTCGGCGTGCTGCCCGCCCACGCCTCGCGCACCGTCTGCCTGGATGAGGACTGGGCCTCCCTTGCGCCTCCGGCGTCCGCCCTGCCAGCGTCACCGGCCACGCCAGACGCGCTGGCCTACGTCATCTTCACCTCGGGCAGTACCGGCCGGCCCAAGGGGGCCATGAATGCCCACGGCAGCATCGTCAACCGCCTGCTGTGGGGACAGCAGGAGTACGGCCTCACTCCGGCCGACACCGTGCTGCAGAAGACGCCCTTCAGCTTCGACGTCTCCGTCTGGGAGCTCTTCTGGCCACTGATGGCGGGCGCCCGTCTCGTCTTCGCCAGGCCCGGAGGCCACCAGGACCCGGCCTACCTGGTGAAGCTGCTGGCCGAGCAGCGCATCACCACCGTGCACTTCGTGCCCTCCATGCTCCAGGCCTTCCTGGAGGAGCCCGGGCTGGAGCGCCTCACCCACCTGCGCCGGCTCCTCTGCAGCGGCGAAGCCCTGCCCGCGCAGCTGGCGCGCCGCGCCCACCAGAGGCTGCCTTCCACCCAGGTGCACAACCTCTACGGCCCCACCGAGGCCGCCGTCGAAGTCACGTACTACGCCTGCCCGCGAGATGAACTGGCCCGCGGCGTGCCCATTGGCCGCCCGGTGGCCAATACCCGCATCCTCCTCCTGGACGCCTCGGGCCAGCCGGTGCCGGTGGGCGTGCCGGGCGAGCTGTACATCGGCGGCATCCAGGTGGCCCGAGGCTACTGGCGCAGGCCGGAGCTGACGGCCGAGCGATTCCTGCCAGACGCCTTCTCCTCCGAGCCTGGAGCGCGGCTGTACCGCACCGGCGACGTGGCGCGCTGGAGGATGGACGGCACGGTGGAGTACCTGGGCCGCGCCGACTTCCAGGTGAAGGTGCGCGGCCTGCGCATCGAGCTGGGGGAAATCGAGTCCGCCCTGCGCCAACAGCCGCAGGTGCTCGACGCGGTGGTGGTGGTCCGCGAGGACCGGCCCGGAGACAAGCGACTGGTGGCGTACGTCGTGGCCCGCGAGGCAAACGGCGTGGACGTCGCGGCGCTGCGGCTGGCGCTCAAGGAGAAGCTGCCCGAGTACATGGTGCCCACGGCGCTGGTGGTGCTGCCCGCGCTGCCCCTGAACCCCAGCGGCAAGGTGGACCGCAAGGCCCTGCCCGCTCCGGATGTCTCGGCGGCTCGCGCGGAGTACGTCGCCCCTCGCACCCCGCTGGAGGAGCAGCTCGCGCAGGTGTTCGCCGAAGTGCTGAACCTGGAGCGTGTGGGCATCGAGGACGACTTCTTCGCCCTCGGGGGCCACTCCCTGCTCGCCGTGCGCCTCCTCGCGCTCATCCGTGAGCGCACCGGACTGGTGCTGCCCTTGTCAGCGCTCTTCCAGGGCGCCACCGTCGAGCGGCTCGCCGCCCTGGCGCGGCAGCTCCAGGAGCCAGGCCCGCGCACGCCCAACCTGGTGCGGCTCGACACGGGCACCTCGCGGCGCCGGCCCCTGTTCCTCATCCACGGCGGCGGAGGCGCCCTGCTCAGCCATGCCGAGCTCGCCCGCCACCTCGGCAACGCGCGGCCCATCCAGGGCATCTTCGCCCCCGGACTGAACGGCGGCGAGCTGCCACCCGCCTCCATGGAGGCCCTGGCCCGCCTCTACGTGGAGCAGGTGCGCGAGGTGCAGCCCCACGGCCCCTACCTGTTAGCGGGCTGGTCCCTGGGCGGGCTGGTGGCGTACGAGATGGCGCGGCAGCTCGAGGCCCTGGGCGAGCAGGTGGGGCTGCTGGCCCTCATCGACAGCCACGCGCCCAGCGGCCGGGCCGAACCGGTGCCACCGCCGCTAGCGCGGGTGGCCACCTTCGCCCGGATGGTGGGACTCCCGCTGCAGGACCTCCCGGCGCTCGACGTGGAGCACCTGAGCGGTCTGGAAGGCGCGGAGCTGATGGAGCGGGTGATGGAAGGGCTGCGGAACCTGCCCGCCGTCGGGGCCCTGGAGCCGTCCCAGGCCGGCCGTCTCTTCGCCGTCCACGAGCGGCTCACCGCGGCGCACTTCGGGTACGTGCCGGGAGGCCTCTATACAGGCGCAGCCGAGTTCCTTCGGGCTTCGGTGCCCCCCGCGCTCCCCAGGGCCGCGGATGGGGGCTGGCCGGCCTGGGTCTCGGGTGGCGTCAGGGTGAGCGAGGTGCCGGGTGACCACACCACCCTGATGCAGCCGCCGAACGTCTCCACCCTGGCGGAGAAGCTCAACGAGCTCCTGCGTGCGCTGGAGCCCGGGGACTCCTGATGGGAAGCGGGAGCCGAAGTGCCAGCACGGTGCAGACAACCCGTATGAATAGGCAGACATTGAAGTCCATGTCTGCCTTGTCCTGCGCCGCGTCCGCAGTCAGCGATTGACCTGCCGCGACGTGCCTCCAAAGCCCCCGCCTCCGTAGGCAAATTGGCCAGCCCGGGACAAAGATGGTCTCTTTCGGCCAGATTATTTCCGATGAGAGTTCACCCAGCCCCGGTCCCCTCAGGCGCGGCCGGACAGCCCCTCCACCACGCGTGATGAGCCTTCAGTCCTTGAGTGACCGCATGTCTGCGCGGACTGGAACGGCCCCAACGCCTGGCGCACCTTTCTCCTGATGAACTCACGCCGCTGCGCACGTCCAGCGGCCCCGGCGGACCGGTAGGTCTCCGCCGGCCCTCCGCGTAGCGCGAAGGCCCCCTCCTTTATGACCTTGTCCCCTGAGCAGAAGCGCGCGCGGCTCGCCGAGCTGCTGCGCGAGAAGAACCGTCAACCCCAGCGCGCCCCCACGTCCTTCGCCCAGGAGCGGATGTGGCTCCAGGAGCGCCTGGCCACCAGCAGCGCCACCCTCCACGTCCCCGTCGCCGTCCGGCTCTCCGGCCAGTTGGATGAGGAGGCCCTGCGCCGCGCACTCCACGAGCTGGTCCTCCGCCACGAGCCCCTGCGCACCACCTTCGTCGAGCAGGACGGCCGCCCCTTCCAGCTCATCGCCCCCGTCCTCGAGCCCTCCCT
>NZ_JAAIYA010000058.1:11643-15414 GCF_010894405.1 Pyxidicoccus caerfyrddinensis | reverse complement strand
GGCTCGCCGCCATCTGGGCCGAGGTGCTGCATCTGGACGCGGTCGGCGTCACCGACGACTTCTTCAACCTCGGTGGCCACTCGCTGCTGGCGACGCAGGTCGTATCCCGCGTGCGCCGCGCCTTCGGCGTGGAACTGCCCGTGCGCGCCCTCTTCGAGGCGACCACTCTCGCCTCGCTCGCCTCGCGAGTGGAGTCCGCGCGGCCGTTGAACGCCGCCGACCAGCTCCCGCCGCTGGTGTCCGTGCCGCGCACCGACCCGCTACCGCTGTCCTTCTCGCAGCAGCGCGTCTGGTTCCTCGACCAGCTCCAGCCCGGCAGCGCCTTCTACAACATCCCCTTCGCCGTGAGCATCAACGGCACCCTGCACCGCGAGGCCCTCACCCGCACCCTCCAGGAGCTCGTCCGTCGCCATGAGGTGCTCCGCACCAGCTTCCACACCGTGGAGGATGGCGAGCCCGTCCAGCGCGTCCACCCGGACGCGGAGCTGACGCTGTCCTTCGTGGACCTGAGCCATCTGCCCGAGTCCCAGCGTGACGAGGCGGCCCGGCGTCAGGCGCATGCGGAGGCGCAGACACCCTTCGACCTGACGGTGGCGCCGCTGCTGCGCGCCACGTTGGTGCGGCTGGCGGACGACCGCCATGTGGTGCTCGTCACCGTCCAACACATCGTGTCGGATGGCTGGTCCACCGGCATCCTCTTGCGCGAGGTGGGGTTGCTCTACCCGACCTTCGTTCGCGGGCTGCCGTCGCCATTGCCGCCGCTGCCGTTCCAGTACGCGGACTACGCGGCCTGGCAACGCGGCTGGCTGCGCGACGAGACGCTGGAGCGGCAGGTGGCCTGGTGGCGCGACCAGTTCCATGGCGTATCGCATGCGCTGGAGCTGCCCACCGACCGTCCCCGCCCGCCCGTGCAGACGGACCGCGGCGGCGTCATCCCGCTGCGCCTGGGGGAGGCACTCACGGCCACCTTCAAGCAGTGGTGCGAGCGCGAGGGCGTCACGCCCTTCATGGGCCTTCTGTCGGTCTTCCAGGTGCTGCTGTCGCGCTACTCGGGTCAGGACGACATCGTGGTGGGCTCGCCCATCGCCAACCGCCAGCGCACCGAGCTGGAGAGCATCGTCGGCTTCTTCGTCAACACCCTCGCCCTGCGCGGGCGGCTGGCGCCCGGCATGAGCCTGCGCGAGCTGCTCGCCCAGGTGAAGGAGACCACGCTGGGCGCGTACGCCCACCAGGACGTCCCCTTCGAGAAGCTGGTGGACGCGCTGAAGCTGGAGCGGGACTTGAGCCGCACCCCGCTGTTCCAGGTGATGCTCGCGCTGATGAACACCCCGCGCGAGCGGGAGCCAGAAGCCGACGGTGCTGGCGGCGGCAATGCCGGCGCCGTGCAGGGCCTGGACGTGGACAGCGGCACGTCCAAGTTCGACCTCTCGCTGCTGCTCGCGGACCTCGAAGACGACATCGCCGGAGCGCTCGAATACAACACCGACCTCTTCGACGAGGCGACTGCGCGGCGAATGGGCAGCCACCTGGTGCGGCTGATGGAGTCGGCCGTGGCCGACGCGGGCCAGCCCATCTCCCGCCTGAAGCTCCTCGGCGAGGATGAGCGGCGGCAGCTGCTGGTGGACTTCAACGACACCTCGCACGTGCCCCACACGCCCGTGCTGGTGCACCGTCCGTTCGAGGCCCAGGTCCGGCGTACGCCGAATGCAGTCGCCGTCAGCGACGGCACCCGCTCGCTCACCTACGCGGAGCTGGATGCGCGGGCCAATCAGCTCGCGCACCACCTGGTGGAGCTGGGCGTGCCCGCCGGAGGCACGGTGGGCCTGTGCCTGGACAAGAGCCTGGACATGGCCGTCGCCGTGTTGGCCGCCCTGAAGGCCGGTGCCGCGTACCTCCCGTTGGACCCGACCTATCCCGCCGACCGGCTCGCCTTCATGCTGGAGGACTCGAAGGCACGGGTCGTCCTCACCCAATCGCACCTGCTCTCCGCGGTGCCCGCCAACACGAGCGCGATTCGTGTGTGCATGGACACCGAGGCGGAGGCCTTCGCTCGGCGGCCCGCGCATGCACCGGCCCGCGACGTGTCGCCGGAGTCCAACTGCTACTTCATCTACACGTCGGGCAGCACGGGCCGGCCCAAGGGCGTCTTCATGCCCCACCGGGCGCTCAGCTACCTGCTGGCGTGGCAGCACCCGCGCTCGGTGCGTCCGGCCGGCGTCACGCTGCAATTCGCTTCACTCAGCTTCGACGTGTCCTTCCAGGAGCTGTTCTCCACGTGGTGGGCCGGCGGCACGCTGCTGCTGCCCACCGGCGGCCTGCGCCAGGACATCCCCGCGCTGCTGGAGTTCATGAATCAGCACGCGGTGGAACGACTGTTCCTTCCCTTCGTGGCGCTCCAGGCCATGGCGGACGCCGTCTCGCACGGCGCCACGCTGCCGCGCGCGCTCGTCGAGGTGGTGACGGCGGGTGAGCAGCTCCAGGTGACGCCGGCCCTGGTGGCCTTCTTCGAGGCGCTGCCCGGGTGCGTGCTGGAGAACCAGTACGGCCCGTCGGAGACGCACGTCGTCTCCGCGTACCGGCTGCAAGGCCTCCCGTCCACGTGGCCGAAGCTGCCGTGCATCGGTGCGCCGCTGGAGCACACGCAGCTCTACGTGTTGGACGCGCACGGCCAGCCCTGCCCGGTGGGAGTGCCTGGGGAGCTGTTCATCGGCGGCACGCACCTGGCGCATGGCTACCTGGACCGCCCGGACATGACGGCGAAGGCCTTCGTGCCCAACCCGTTCAGCACCGAGCCCGGCGCGCGCCTGTACCGCACCGGCGACGCGGCGAAGTGGAAGGCGGACGGCACGGTGGACTTCCTCGGCCGCCTGGACGGCCAGGTGAAGTTGCGCGGCTACCGCGTGGAACTGGGCGAGGTGGAGTCCGTCCTGCGCGCCGCCCCCAACGTGCGCGACGCCGCGGCCGTGGTGCGTGAAGTGGGCGGCGACAAGCGCCTGGTGGCCTACGTCGTCCCCGCGGGCGAAGTGGACGCGGAGGGCCTGCGCGGCTTCCTCCAGCAGCGGCTGCCCGAGTACATGGTGCCCTCCGCCTTCGTCATGCTGGAGGCCCTGCCGCTGACGCCCAGCGGCAAGCTGGCGCGAAACCTCCTCCCCGCGCCCGACGCGGAGAGCCTGCGCGGCAACGCGCCCTTCACCGCTCCTCGCAACCCGATGGAGGAGAAGCTCGCGGAGCTGTTCGCCGCCGTCCTGCGCCTGCCCCAGGTGAGCGTCACCGACAACTTCTTCGAGCTGGGTGGACACTCGCTGCTGGCCACGCAGGTCATCTCCCGCATCCGCTCCCGGCTCCGAGTGGAGCTGCCGCTGCGAGTCCTCTTCGAGGCGCCCACCGTGGCCGCCCTCGCCACGCGCATCGAGTCCGCGTCCGGGACCCAGGCCTCCACCATCGTCCCCGTGCCGCGCACCGGGCCGCTGCCGCTCTCCTTCGCCCAGCAGCGCCTGTGGTTCATCGATCAGCTCCAGCCCGGCAGCGCCTCCTACAACATGCCCACCTTCGTGCGCATGGACGGGCCGCTCGACGTCACGGCGTTGCAGCGCAGCTTCGAGGAGCTGGTGCGCCGGCATGAAGCCCTGCGCACTTCCTTCTCGCAGCAGGAGGGCCAGCCCCTCCAGCTCATCGCCCCTCATGGCGAGCTCCCGCTGGTGACGACGGACCTCAGCGGCCTGGAGCCCTCCGCCGCACGCGCCGAGCTGGAGCGCCGTCTGCGCGAGGAAT
>NZ_JAAIYA010000058.1:0-11543 GCF_010894405.1 Pyxidicoccus caerfyrddinensis | reverse complement strand
CAGCAGGAGGGCCAGCCCCTCCAGCTCATCGCCCCTCATGGCGAGCTCCCGCTGGTGACGACGGACCTCAGCGGCCTGGAGCCCTCCGCCGCACGCGCCGAGCTGGAGCGCCGTCTGCGCGAGGAATTGCTGACGCCCTTCAACCTCTCCACCGGGCCGCTGATGCGCGCCCAGCTATTGAAGCTGGGCCCGACGGACCACGTCCTCGCGCTCAACATGCACCACATCGTCTCCGACGGTTGGTCCCTGGGCGTGCTGGTGCGCGAGGTGGGCACCCTCTACGCGGCCTTCTCCGAGGGCAGGCCTTCCCCGCTGCGGCCCCTGCCCATCCAGTACGCCGACTACGCCGTCTGGCAGCGCCAGTGGCTCCAGGGCGCGGTGCTCGACGAGCAGCTCGCTTACTGGAAGCAGCACCTTGCCGGCGCAGCCACCCTGGAGCTGCCCACCGACAAGCCCCGTCCTCCCGTGCAGACGTTCAACGGCGGGAAGCTGCCTGTCGCGCTACCCGCCGGTGTCTCCCAACAGCTCCAGGCGCTGTGCCAGCGGGAGGGCGCCACGCCCTTCATGGCCCTGCTCGCCGCCTTCCAGGTGCTGCTCTCCCGCTACTCCGGCCAGCAGGACATCTCCGTTGGCTCGCCCATCGCCGGCCGTCAACGAGGGGAGACGGAGGGCCTCATCGGCTTCTTCGTCAACACCCTGGTGATGCGCACGCAACTGGATGCGCGCCACTCCTTCCGGGACGTGCTGCGCCAGGTGAAGGAAGCGGCACTGGGCGCGTATGCGCACCAGGACGTGCCCTTCGAGCGACTGGTGGAAGAGCTCCAGCCCGCTCGTGACATGAGCCGCAGTCCGCTGTTCCAGGCGTCCTTCGCCCTGCAGAACACCCCCATGCCCGAGGGGCAGGGCCAGAAGACGGCAGTGACGCTGCGCCCGGTAGACGCAGTGGACAACCCCACCATCAAGTTCGAGCTCCAGCTCAACCTGATGGAGACCCCCGACGGCTACCAGGGCTCGTTCGGCTACAATACCGACCTGTTCGAGAGCACGACGGCTCAGCGGATGGCGGAGCACTTCCGTGTCCTCGTGGAGGCGCTCGTCACCCAGGCCGACGCGCCCCTCGCGTCCGTGCCCATGCTCACGCAGGCGGAGCGCCAGCAGGTGCTGCAAGACTGGAACACCGCGGCCCCGAGCTACCCGCGCGACGCCACGCTGCCCGAGGTCTTCGCGCACGCAGTGGCCCGGTACGGAGACAAGGTCGCCGTGGAGCTCGGCGAGGAGCGGCTCACGTACCGGCAGCTCGATGCGCGTGCGAATCAGCTCGCGCACCACCTGCGCGGACTGGGCGTGTCCACCGACTCACGCGTGGCGATTGCGTTGGAGCGCTCGCTGGAGCTGATTGTCTCGCTCGTCGCCATCATCAAGGCCGGCGGCGCCTACGTCCCGCTGGACGCGTCGTATCCCCGTGAGCGCCTCGCCGTCATGGTGGAGGACGCGCGTCCCGGCGTGCTCATCACCTCGCGCGAGCTGCTCTCGAAGCTGCCTGGCGAAGGCCTGTCCACCGTGGTGCTGGGCGAGGTGTCCCTGGAGGGACAGCCCACGTCAGCACCTCCCGTGGCCGCGCTGCCCCAGAGCCTCGCGTATATCGACTTCACCTCCGGCTCCACCGGACGGCCCAAGGGCGTCGGTACTCCGCAGGCCGCCGTATTGCGCACCCTCCTCGGCACCGACTACACCCACTTCGGGCCCGCGGAAGTGCTCCTCCAGTTCGCCCCCATCTCCTTCGACGCCTCCACCTTCGAAATCTGGGGCGCGCTGCTGCACGGTGCACGCCTCGTCGTCATGCCGCCGCAGGCGGCGTCCCTCGAGGAACTGGGCCACGTCATCCAGTCCTCGGGCGTCACCACCCTGTGGGCCACCATCGGCCTCTTCACCCAGCTGGTGGACACCCCGCCACCAGGGCTGCTCACCCTGAAGCACGTCATGACGGGTGGCGATGTCGTGTCGCCGGCCCACGTGCGCCGCGCCGGGGACGAACTGCGCCTCCACGTCACCGCCTTCTACGGCCCCACCGAGACGACTGTCTTCGCCACCTCCTACCCGGTCGGCGAACAGGTGGAACGCACCGTGCCCATCGGCCGCCCCATCGCGGGCACACGGCTGTACGTGCTGGACGCGTACGGCCAGCCGGTGCCCGTGGGCGTCACCGGTGAGCTGTTCATCGGCGGCGACGGCGTCGCGCGCGGCTACGTTGGCCAGCCCGCCCTCACCGCCGAGCGCTTCATCCCCGACGCCTTCGGTAGCGAGCCCGGCGCCCGCCTCTACCGCACCGGAGACCTGGTCCGCTGGCGCGGTGACGGAGTGCTGGACTTCGTCGGCCGCGCCGACACGCAGGTGAAGCTGCGCGGCTTCCGCATCGAGCTGGCCGAAGTCGAAGCGGCCCTGCTGGCCTTCCCCGACGTGGCCCAGGCCGTCGCCCTGGTTCGCGAGGACGTCCCCGGCGACAAGCGCCTCGTCGGCTATGTCGCCGCTCCCGAATCGCTCGACGCGTCCGCCCTGCGCGCCGCCCTCAAGCAGCGGCTGCCCGAGTACATGGTGCCCTCAGCCCTGGTGCGCCTGGACACCCTGCCCCTCACCGCCAACGCCAAGGTGGACCGCAAGGCACTGCCCGCTCCGGACGCGGCGCTGATCTCCAAGGCGGAGTCCTTCGTCGCACCTCGCAACCCCACCGAGGAGCAGCTCGCCGCGCTCTGGGCCCAGGTGCTCCGGGTGCAGCGCATCGGCGTCCACGACAACTTCTTCGAGCTGGGTGGACACTCCCTGCTGGCCACGCAGGTCATCTCCCGCATCCGCTCCCAGCTCCGAGTGGAGCTGCCCCTGCGCGCCCTCTTCGAGGCGTCCACCGTCGCCGCCCTCGCCGAGCGCATCGAGTCCGCGTCCGGGACCCAGGCACCCGCCATCATCCCGGTGCCCCGCGCCGGGCCGCTGCCGCTCTCCTTCGCGCAGCAGCGTCTGTGGTTCATCGACCAGCTCCAGCCGGGCAGTGCCTCCTACAACATCCCCATCTTCATGCGCATGGAGGGGCCGCTCGACTCCGAAGCACTGCGCCGCAGCTTCGAGGAACTGGCGCGCCGGCATGAAGCCCTGCGCACCTCCTTCACCCAGCAGGAGGGCCAGCCCCTCCAGGTCATCGCCCCCCATGGCGAGCTCCCGCTGGTGACGACGGACCTCAGCGGCCTGGAGCCCTCCGCCGCCCGCGCCGAGCTCGAGCGCCGTCTGCGCGAGGAGTTGCTGACGCCCTTCAACCTCTCCACCGGGCCGTTGATGCGTGCCCAGCTGTTGAAGCTGGGAGCGACGGACCACGTCCTCGCGCTCAACATGCACCACATCGTCTCCGACGGTTGGTCCCTGGGCGTGCTGGTGCGCGAGATGGGCGCCCTCTACTCGGCCTTCTCCGAGGGCAGGCCTTCCCCTCTGCGCCCCCTCCCCATCCAGTACGCCGACTACGCCGTCTGGCAGCGCCAGTGGCTCCAGGGCGCGGTGCTCGACGAGCAGCTCGCCTGGTGGAAGCAGCACCTTGCCGGCGCCGTCACCCTGGAGCTGCCCACCGACAAGCCCCGTCCGCCCGTGCAGACCTTCCGTGGCGCGCACGTACACGTGGCGCTGTCTCGGACCACGTCGGAGAAGCTCCAGGCGCTGTGCCAGCAAGAGGGCGCCACGCCCTTCATGGCCCTGCTCGCCGCCTTCCAGGTGTTGCTGTCGCGCTACTCCGGCCAGCAGGACATCTCCGTCGGCTCGCCCATCGCTGGCCGTCAGCGCGGGGAGCTCGAGGGCCTCATCGGCTTCTTCGTCAACACGCTGGTGATGCGGGCCCGGTTGGATGACCAGTCCTCGTTCCTGCACCTGCTCCGCCGGGTGAAGGAAACCGCGCTGGAGGCGTACACCCACCAGGACGTGCCCTTCGAGCGACTGGTGGAAGAGCTGCAGCCCGCTCGCGACATGAGCCGCAGCCCGCTGTTCCAGGTCCTCTTCGCGCTGCAGAACGCGCCCACCGCCTCGGCGGAGCAGTCCCCGGAGCAGGCCCGCAAGCCGGCGCTCGCGCTGCGCCAGCTGGAGGGGGTGGACAACCCCACCGTCCGCTTCGAGCTGGAGCTGAGCCTGTCCGAGACATCGGAAGGCTTCCAGGGCCCCCTCCGCTACAACACCGACCTCTTCGAGCCCTCCACCGCAGCGCGCATGGCGGAGCACTTCCAGGTGCTGGTGGAGGCGCTCGTCACCCAGACCGACGCCCCCCTCGCGTCCGTGCCCATGCTCACGCAGGCGGAGCGCCGGCAGGTGCTGCAAGACTGGAGCATCGCGGCCCCGAACTACCCGCGCGACGCCACGCTGCCGGAGGTCTTCGCGCACGTCGTGGCCCGTCATGCAGACAAGGTCGCTGTCGAGTTCGGTACGGAGAAGCTCACCTACCGCCAGCTCGATGAGCGCTCCAACCTGCTCGCGCATCACCTGCGTCGGCTCGGTGTAGGCGCGGACTCCCGCGTCGCGCTCGCCGTCGAGCGCTCGCCGGAGCTGATTGTTTCACTGGTGGCCATCCTCAAGGCCGGCGGTGCCTACGTCCCGCTGGACCCGTCCTACCCGCAGGCGCGCCTGGCGGGCATGCTGGAAGACACCCGTCCCCAGGCGCTCGTCACGACACGTGCGCTGCTTCCTCGTCTGCCGGCGGACGGACTCTCCACCGTGGTGCTGGAGGACGCGGCGCTCTCTTCCGAGCCGACGCATGCGCTGACTCCGGCCGCCCTGCCCGACTCGCTCGCCTACGTGGACTTCACCTCCGGCTCCACCGGACGGCCCAAGGGCGTCGGCACCACCCACCGCGGCGTGCTGCGCACCCTCCTCGGCACCGACTACGCCCACTTCGGGCCCGACGAGGTCCTCCTTCAGTTCGCCCCCATCTCCTTCGACGCCTCCACCTTCGAAATCTGGGGCGCGTTGCTGCACGGTGCTCGCCTCGTCGTCATGCCGCCGCATGCGGCGTCCCTCGAGGAACTGGGCCGCGTCATCGAGTCCTCGGGCGTCACCACCCTGTGGGCCACCATCGGCCTCTTCACCCAGCTGGTGGACACCCCGCCACCAGGGTTGCTCTCCCTGAAGCACGTCATGACGGGTGGCGATGTCGTGTCGCCCGCTCACGTGCGCCGCGCCGTGGACGAGCTAAGCCTTCCCGTCACCGCCTTCTACGGCCCCACCGAGACGACCGTCTTCGCCACCTCCTACCCGGTCGGCGAGCAGGTGGAACGCACCGTGCCCATCGGCCGCCCCATCGCGGGGACACGGCTGTATGTGCTGGACGCGTATGGCCAGCCGGTGCCCGTCGGTGTCACCGGTGAGCTGTTCATCGGCGGCGACGGCGTGGCGCGCGGCTACGTCGGACAGCCCGCACTCACCGCCGAGCGCTTCATCCCCGACGCCTTCGGTAGCGAGCCCGGTGCCCGCCTCTACCGCACCGGAGACCTGGTCCGCTGGCGCGGTGACGGAGTGCTGGACTTCGTCGGCCGCGCCGACACGCAGGTGAAGCTGCGCGGCTTCCGCATCGAACTGGCCGAAGTCGAAGCCGCCCTGCTCGCCTTCCCCGACGTGGCCCAGGCCGTCGCCCTGGTGCGCGAGGACGTCCCTGGCGACAAGCGCCTCGTCGGCTATGTCGCCGCTCCCGAGTCGCTTGACCTGGCTGCACTGCGCGCTTCGCTCAAGCAGCGGCTGCCCGAGTACATGGTGCCCTCAGCCCTGGTGCGCCTGGACATCCTTCCCCTCACCGCCAACGCCAAGGTCGACCGCAAGGCCCTTCCCCCTCCGGACGCCGCGCCGACCTCTCCAGAGGACTTCGTCGCCCCGCGCACTCCCACCGAGGCAAAGCTGGCGGAGATGTTCGCGGGTGTCCTGCGCCTGCCCCAGGTGAGTGTCACCGGCAACTTCTTCGAGCTGGGCGGTCACTCGCTGCTGGCCACGCAGCTCATCTCCCGCATCCGCTCCACCTTCGACGTGGAGCTGCCCCTGCGCGCCCTCTTCGAGGCGTCCACCGTCGCCGCCCTCGCAGAGCGCATCAATGCGCCGGGTGCCTCCAATCAGGGGGCCGCGCCACCGCTCATCCCCGTGCCCCGCACCGGGCCGCTGCCGCTCTCCTTCGCCCAGCAGCGCCTGTGGTTCATCGATCAGCTCCAGCCCGGCAGCGCCTCCTACAACATGCCCACCTTCGTGCGCATGGACGGGCCGCTGGACGTCACGGCGTTGCAGCGCAGCTTCGAGGAGCTGGTGCGCCGGCATGAAGCCCTGCGCACCTCCTTCTCCCAGCAGGAGGGCCAGCCCCTCCAGCTCATCGCCCCTCATGGCGAGCTCCCGCTGGTGACGACGGACCTCAGCGGCCTGGAGCCCTCCGCCGCACGCGCCGAGCTGGAGCGCCGTCTGCGCGAGGAATTGCTGACGCCCTTCAACCTCTCCACCGGGCCGCTGATGCGCGCCCAACTATTGAAGCTGGGCCCGACGGACCACGTCCTCGCGCTCAACATGCACCACATCGTCTCCGACGGTTGGTCCCTGGGCGTGCTGGTGCGCGAGGTGGGCGCCCTCTATGCGGCCTTCTCCGAGGGCAGGCCTTCCCCCCTGCGGCCCCTGCCCATCCAGTACGCCGACTACGCCGTCTGGCAGCGCCAGTGGCTCCAGGGCGCGGTGCTCGACGAGCAGCTCGCGTACTGGAAGCAGCACCTCTCCGGCGCCGCTACCCTGGAGCTGCCCACCGACAAGCCCCGTCCGCCCGTGCAGACGTTCAACGGCGGGAAGCTACCTGTCGCGCTACCCGCCGGTGTCTCCCAACAGCTCCAGGCGCTGTGCCAGCGGGAGGGCGCCACGCCCTTCATGGCTTTGCTCGCCGCCTTCCAGGTGTTGCTGTCGCGCTACTCCGGCCAGCAGGACATCTCTGTCGGCTCGCCCATCGCCGGCCGTCAGCGCGGGGAACTCGAAGGCCTCATCGGCTTCTTCGTCAACACGCTGGTGATGCGCACGCAACTGGATGCGCGCCACTCCTTCCGGGACGTGCTGCGCCAGGTGAAGGAAGCGGCACTGGGCGCGTATGCGCACCAGGACGTCCCCTTCGAGCGACTGGTGGAAGAGCTGCAGCCCGCTCGTGACATGAGCCGCAGTCCGCTGTTCCAGGTCCTCTTCGCGCTGCAGAACGTACCCACCGCCTCGGCGGAGCAGGCTCGGAAGCCGGCGCTGGCGCTGCGCCCGCTCGACGCGGTGGACAACCCCACCGTCCGCTTCGAGCTGGAGCTGAGCCTGTCCGAGACGCCGGAAGGCTTCCAGGGTCCCCTGCGCTACAACACCGACCTGTTCGAGCCCGCCACCGCAGCGCGCCTGGCGGAGCACTTCCAGGTGCTGGTGGAGGCGCTCGTCACCCAGGCCGACGCGCCCCTGGCCTCCATCTCCATGCTCACCCAGGCGGAGCGCCGGCAGGTGCTGGTGGATTGGAACGCCACTGCCACTGAGTACCCGCGCGGCTCCACCCTGCCCGAGGTCTTCTCGCAGGTCGTGTCCCGCCATGCCGACAAGGTGGCTGTCGAGTTCGGCGAGGAGAAGCTCACCTACCGCCAGCTCGATGCGCGTGCGAACCAGCTCGCCTGGCATCTGCGCGGCCTGGGGGTGTCCACCGACTCGCGCGTCGCCATTGCCCTGGACCGTTCGCTCGAACTGATCGTCTCGCTGGTGGCCATCCTCAAGGCCGGTGGGGCCTACGTGCCTCTCGACCCGTCGTATCCGCGTGGGCGCCTCGCCGCCATGGTCGAGGACGCGCGTCCGGGCGTCCTCCTCACCTCGCGCGAGCTGCTCTCGAAGCTGCCCACCGAAGGCCTGACCACCGTGGTGCTGGGAGAGGTGTCCCTGGACACGCAGCCGACGTCCGCGCCTCCCGCGGCCGCCCTACCCCAAAGCCTCGCCTATATCGACTTCACCTCCGGCTCCACCGGCCGGCCCAAGGGCGTCGGCACCCCGCAGGCCGCCGTGCTGCGCACCATCTTCGGCAACGACTACGCGCACCTCGGCCCTGACGAGACGTTCCTCCTCATCGCGCCGGTTTCGTTCGATGCGTCCACCCTGGAGCTGTGGGGCCCGCTGCTCCATGGCGCGCGGCTCGTCGTCTTCCCGCCCCACTCGCCTTCCGACCTGAACGAACTGGAAGCCGTGCTGGTGAAGCACGGAGTGACGACGCTGCACCTCACCGCCGGCCTCTTCACCCAGGTGGTGGACAACAACTTCCCCGCCCTGCGCAACGTGAAGCAGTTGCTCACCGGTGGTGACGTCGTGAGCGCGCCTCACGTGCGCCGCGTCCTCGAAGAACTGCGCATCCCCGTCACGGCCTGCTACGGCCCGACGGAGACGACTCTCTTCGCCTCCACCCACCGCATGACGGACGTCGAGCACGTCGGCCCGTCCGTCCCCATCGGCAAGCCCATTGGCAATACCCAGGTGTACGTGCTGGACGCCTCGGGCCAGCCGGTGCCCGCGGGCATCGTCGGGGAGTTGTTCATCGGCGGCGACGGCGTCGCTCGCGGCTACGTGGAGCAGCCCGCCCTCACCGCCGAACGCTTCGTCCCCGACGCCTTCTCCGGCGTCGCGGGTGCTCGCCTCTACCGCACCGGTGATCTCGCTCGCTGGCGCAAGGACGGCACGCTGGAGTTCCTCGGCCGCGCGGATGCGCAGGTCAAGGTGCGCGGCTACCGCATCGAGCTCGCCGAAGTCGAAGCAGCCCTGCTCGCCTTCCCCGACGTGGCCCAGGCCGTCGCCCTGGTGCGCGAGGACGTCCCCGGCGACAAGCGCCTCGTCGGCTACCTCGCCGCCCCCGAGTCCCTCGACCTGGCCGCCCTTCGCACCGCCCTCAAGCAGCGGCTTCCCGAGTACATGGTGCCCTCCGCCCTCGTGCGCCTGGACACCCTGCCCCTCACCGCCAATGCCAAGGTCGACCGCAAGGCCCTGCCCGCTCCCGACGCGGCGCTGATCTCCAAGGCGGAGTCCTTCGTCGCACCTCGCAATCCCACCGAGGAGAAGCTGGCGGAGCTGTTCGCCGCGGTCCTGCGCCTGCCGCAGGTGAGCATCACCGGCAACTTCTTCGAGCTGGGTGGACACTCGCTGCTGGCCACGCAGGTCATCTCCCGCATCCGCTCCACCTTCGACGTGGAGCTGCCCCTGCGCGCCCTCTTCGAGGCGTCCACCGTCGCTGCCCTCGCCGAGCGGATCAATGCGCCGGGAGCCTTCAATCACAGGGCCGCGCTACCGCTCATCCCCGTGCCCCGCACTGGGCCGCTGCCGCTCTCCTTCGCCCAGCAGCGCCTGTGGTTCATCGACCAGCTCCAGCCCGGCAGCGCCTCCTACAACATGCCCACCTTCGTGCGCATGGACGGGCCGCTGGACGTGGACGCCCTGCGCCGCGGCCTCGAGGCGCTGGTGCTCCGGCATGAGGCCCTGCGCACGACCTTCACCCAGCAGGAGGGCCAGCTCCTCCAGGTCATCTCGCCCCAGGGCCAGCTGCCCCTGGAGGTGACGAACCTCAGCGGCCTGGAGCCCTCCGCCGCCCGCGCCGAGCTCGAGCGCCGTCTGCGCGAGGAATTGCTGACGCCCTTCAACCTCTCCACCGGCCCGCTGATGCGCGCCCAGCTGTTCGAGCTGGGACCGACGGATCACGTCCTCGCGCTCAACCTGCACCACATCGTCTCCGACGGCTGGTCCATGGGCGTGCTGGTGCGTGAGGTGGCGGCGCTCTACGACGCCTTCTCGCAGGGCCGGTCTTCGCCGCTCCCGCCGCTGCCGCTCCAGTACGCGGACTACGCCGTCTGGCAGCGCCAGTGGCTCCAGGGCGCGGTGCTCGACGAGCAGCTCGGCTGGTGGCGCAAGCAGCTCTCCGGCCTCTCGGCGTTGGAGCTGCCCACCGACAAGCCTCGTCCGCCCGTGCAGACCTTCCGTGGCGCGCACGTGCCGGTGGCGTTGTCTCGGGCCGCGACGGAGAAGCTCAAGGCGCTCTGCCATGAGGAAGGCCTCACGCCCTTCATGGCCCTGCTCGCCGCGTTCCAGGTGCTGCTGTCCCGCTACTCCGGGCAGCAGGACGTCTCGGTGGGCTCGCCCATCGCGGGCCGCCAGCGTGGCGAGCTGGAGGGCCTCATCGGCTTCTTCATCAACACGCTGGTGATGCGGGCCCACGTGGATGACCAGTCCTCGTTCCTGGACCTGCTGCGCCGGGTGAAGGAAACGGCGCTGGGCGCGTACGCCCACCAGGACGTGCCGTTCGAGCGACTGGTGGAAGAGCTGCAGCCCGCTCGCGACATGAGTCGCAGCCCGCTGTTCCAGGTCATCTTCGCCCTGCAGAACGCGCCCACGGCCGCGTCGAGGCAAGCTCCGGAGCAGGCTCGGAAGCCGGTACTGGCTCTGCGCCCGATGGAAGAGGTGAACAACCCCACCGTCCGCTTCGAGCTGGAGCTGAGCCTGTCCGAGTCGTCGGAAGGCTTCCAGGGGCCCCTGCGGTACAACACCGACCTGTTCGAGCCCGCCACCGCAGCGCGCATGGCGGAGCACTTCCAGGTGCTGGTGGAGGCCCTCGTCGCCCGGCCGAACACGCCCCTGGCCTCCATCTCGATGCTCACCGAGACGGAGCGGCGTCAGGTGCTGGTGGAGTGGAACGCCACTGCCACTGAGTACCCGCGTGGCTCCACCCTGCCCGAAGTCTTCGCGCAGGTGGTGGCCCGTCACGGGGACAAGGTGGCTGTCGAGTTCGGCGAGGAGAAGCTCACCTACCGCCAGCTCGATGCGCGTGCGAACCAGCTCGCCTGGCATCTGCGTGGCCTGGGGGTGTCCACCGACTCGCGCGTGGCCATTGCCCTGGACCGCTCGCTGGAGCTGATCGTTTCGCTGGTGGCCATCCTCAAGGCTGGCGGCGCCTACGTGCCTCTCGACCCGTCGTATCCGCGCGAGCGCCTCGCCGCCATGGTGGAGGACGCGCGTCCGCGCGTGCTCATCACCTCGCGCGACCTGCTCCCCAAGCTGCCCACGAAGAGGCTCGTCACGCTGGTCATGGAGGACGTGCCCGTGGAAGAGCAGCCCGTGCACGCGCCGCCTTCCACGGCGCGCCCCGAGAGCCTCGCGTACATCGACTTCACCTCCGGCTCCACCGGCCGGCCCAAGGGCGTCGGCACTCCGCAGTCGGCTGTGCTGCGCACCGTCTTCGGCAACGACTACGCGCACCTCGGCCCTGACGAGACGTTCCTCCTCATCGCGCCAGTCTCGTTCGATGCGTCCACCCTGGAGCTGTGGGGCCCGCTGCTCCATGGCGCGCGGCTCGTGGTGTTCCCACCCCACTCGCCTTCCGACTTGAAGGAGCTGGAGTCGGTGCTGGTGAAGCACGGCGTGACGACGCTGCACCTCACCGCCGGCCTCTTCACCCAGGTGGTCGACAACAACTTCCCGGCCCTGCGCGGCGTGAAGCAACTGCTCACCGGTGGCGATGTCGTGAGCGC
>NZ_JAAIYA010000057.1 GCF_010894405.1 Pyxidicoccus caerfyrddinensis | reverse complement strand
CAGCAGCCAGCGCCACCCGCGCGACTCGCACAGGCGAGTGACTGAGGGTTGCAGTAGCCATACCCGCATAACCCACGCCAGCCCGCCTGCTACTCCCTTCTCTCTGGTGGGGTCGAGACAGAGCCAAGGAACGTTCATTCCGCCGGCCCGGGCCGCCCGCTGGCCGGAAGGAACGTTCATTCCGCCGGCCCGCCGCCCGCTGGCCGGAAGGAACGTTCATTCCGCCGGCCCGCCGCCCGGGAGGGCCGCGTCTTCCCGCGTCTGGCGCGAATTCCGGGCAGTAGGCTGGCGGCTCCATGTCGAGCCCCGCCGAGTCCTCCCTCCGCTTCCACGACGAGCCGCTCATCGCCATCGTCCGCCATCTGCAAGGGGCGCTCGGGGCGGGGCGCGTCCGCATCGAGGTCCCCGACCCGGACCTGGGGCGCGGGCACTATCCGGGGGAGCGCGTGGGGCCGGGGCAGGGGATCGTCCACCGGCCGCTGCGCAGCTGGTGCGACCTGGCCGACGGGCTCTCATGCCGGCTGCTCACGCCGCGTCCGGTGGATGGCACGCACGTGGCGCTCACCTTCGAGCGGCTCGGCTCCGAAGCGTCGTGGCACGCGGGAGGCGAGGAGGCAGAAGAAGGGCTCGAACCCCGGGAGCGGTACGGGACGGCCTCCGAGTTCGCGCGGGTGCACAAGCTGGAGGACGCGGGCTTCCTCCTGCCGTGGCTGGAGGCGCTCGGGCGCATCCACCTGCCCCCGGGCGCGAGGGTGCTCGACCTCGGGGTGAATCGGGGAGACGAGCTCGCGGCCTTCGCGTGGCTCGAAGGCGCACCGGACGTCAGCTTCGTCGGCGTGGACCATGGCGCCAGCGCGCTCGAAGAGGCGCGAGCCCGCTTTCCCGATGCGCGCCACCGCTTCGTGCTCGCGGACCTCAACGCGCTGCCCGACGACCTGGGCCGCTTCAGCCTCGTGGTGTCGGTGGGCACCTTGCAGAGCCCCGGCGTAGACGACCACGCCCTGCTGCGCCGGCTGGTACAGCAGCACCTGGAGCCGAGGGCCACGCTCCTGCTCGGCTTCCCCAACTCACGCTTCCGCGACGGAGAGGTGGTCTACGGCGCGCGCGTGCGCAACCTGCGCGAGCCGGACCTGTCGCTGCTGGTGAAGGACCTCTCCTTCTACCGGCGCTACCTGCACCAGCACGGCTTCCGCACCTTCCTCGGCGGGAAGTACGACCTGCTGCTGACGGCGGTGCGCGGCGGCGCCAGTCAGGGCAGGGCGGACAGAGAGGACCTGGACTGAAGGTTGGAGGGACGCACGCGTCGTACCCGAAGGGTTTCATGGGCTCGCGGGCTCGCAGGTGCTCTTCGCCGCGGATGACACCGTGACGGAGGAGGAGCCATGGGCCCTGCCGCTGGCCTGCCTCCCACCGTCACGGAGATGAGGCTCAAGCCGCCGCGCTCGGCGTCACCTTCGCCGGTGCCGCCGGGACATGGCCCGCGCGGACGACATAGTCACCGAAGCCCTCGCCCGGCTGGCGCTCGCGCGAGTACGCGGCGAACAACGGCTCCAGCGCGGCGAGGATGCCGTCCTCGTCGATATTCTCGCGGTACAGCCGGTTCAGCCGCTGGCCGCGCGCGTCGCCCCCGAGGTGGAGGTTGTAGCGGCCCGGCGCCTTGCCCACGAGCCCCACCTCCGCGAGGTACGGCCGCGCGCAGCCATTCGGGCAGCCGGTGATGCGCAGCAGGAGGTTGGCGTCCCGCAGGCCATGCGCCACCAGCCGCGCCTCCAGCTTCTCCACGAACGCGGGCAGGTAGCGCTCCGCTTCGGCCATGGCCAGGCCGCACGTGGGGAGCGCCACGCACGCCAGTGCATTCTTCCGCAGGGGACTGGCGCTCCGGAAGCCGTCCAGCCCATGCCGGGCCACCAGCGCGTCGATGGCCTCTTTCGCCTCGGCGCGCACGTTCGCGATGACGAGGTTCTGGTTCGCCGTGAGCCGGAAGTCGCCCTGGTGCACGTGGGCAATCTCCCGCAGGCCGGTGAGGTGCTGTGCCCCGGGGTGGTCCGCCACGCGGCCACTGTCCAGGTGCAGCGTCAGGTGCCACTTCCCGTCGTGTCCCTCCACCCAGCCGAAGCGGTCTCCGTTGTGCTCGAAGGCGAACGGGCGCGCGGGCTGCAACGCGAAGCTGAGCCGCCGCTCCAACTCCGCCGTGAACCACGCGACGCCGCGCTCCTCCAGGACGTACTTCAAGCGCGCGTGCTTGCGGTTGCCGCGGTCCCCGAAGTCGCGGTGAATCTTCACCACCTCCTCCGCGACGGCGAGCGTCTTCTCCGGAGGGATGAAGCCGACCACGTCCGCCAGCCGCGGGTACGTGGCCGCGTCGCCGTGCGTGGCGCCCATGCCGCCGCCCACCGAGACATTGAAGCCGGCCAGTTCGCCGCCCTCGAGGATGGCGATGAAGCCCAGGTCCTGCGCGAAGACGTCCACGTCGTTGAGGGGCGGCACCGCGACGGCGGTCTTGAACTTCCGGGGCAGGTAGGTGGCGCCGTAGATGGGCTCGTCCTCGCCGCCGGCCACCTTCTCCTCGTCTAGCCAGACCTCGTAGTAGGCGCGAGTCTTTGGCAGCAGGTGCTCGGAGATGCGCACGGCCCACTGGTACACCGTCTCGTGGAGGCGCGAGTCCACCGGGTTCGGGTTGCACAGCACGTTGCGATTCACGTCGCCGCAGGCGGCCAGCGTGTCCAGCAGCGCCTGGTTGATGCGGGCGATGGTGGGCTTGAGGTCGTCCTTGATGACGCCGTGGAGCTGGAAGGCCTGCCGCGTGGTGATGCGCAGCGTGTGGTTGGCGAGCTCGCGGGCCAGCGCGTCCATGGCCAGCCACTGGGCCGGAGTGCACACGCCGCCGGGCAGGCGCGTGCGGAGCATGAAGCTGTACGCGGGCTCCAGCTTCTGCTGCCGGCGCTCCTCGCGGATGTCCCGGTCGTCCTGCTGGTAGCTGCCGTGGAACTTGATGAGGCTGGTGTCCGGCGTGGCGATGGCGCCCGTCACCGGGTCCACCAGGCTCTCCGCCAGCGTGCCGCGCAGCAGGCGGCTCTGCGTCTTGATGTGCTCCACCTCGGACAGAGGCTTGGACTGGTGACTCATGTCGTCTCGCTCACGAGAAAAAGGTTCAGTAGACGTCGCGCAGGTAGCGGCGCTGCTCGCGCAGGTCCTGGAGCCAGGCCTCCGCGTCCTCACGGCTCTTCCCGCCGTGGGTGGAGACGACGTCCACCAGCGCCGCGTGGACGTCCGGTGCCATGCGCTGGGCGTCACCGCAGACGTAGAGGTGCGCGCCGCCGTCCAGCCATTCATAGACGTCGCGCCCGGCCTCGCGCAGGCGGTGCTGCACGTAGACCTTCTCCGCGCGGTCTCGCGAGAAGGCGAGGGACAGCCGGTGCAGCGTCTTCTTCTTCAGGGCCTCCTGCCACTCCACCTGGTAGAGGAACTGCGTGCGGAAGTGCTGCTCTCCGAAGAAGAGCCAGTTGCGACCGTGAGCGCCCACCTCCGCGCGCTCCTGCACGAAGGCGCGGAAGGGCGCCACGCCCGTGCCGGGACCAATCATCAACACGTCCTTCTCCCCGTCCTCCGGCAGGCGGAAGCGCTCATTGGGCTCGATGAAGACGCGGACCTTGTCCGTCCCGGCCGCCCGCGCGGCGAGGTAGGAGGACGCGGCGCCGAGGTGCCGCGTGCCGAACGCCGTGTAGTCCACCACCGACACCGTCAGGTGCGCCTCCGCGCCCACGCGCTTCGGGCTGGAGGCAATCGAGTACAGCCGGGGCGCCAGCTTGCGCAGCGCCGCGACGAGCTCCGCCGCACCCCATGGCGCCCGGTGCGCGCGCAGCAGGTCGATGACCTGGTGGCTCGCCAGCAGCGTGCGGAAGCCCTCCGCGCCTGACGGCTCCAGCAGTCGCTTCAGCTCCGTGCTGCCCGCCAGCGCGGCATGGCGCTCCAGGAATGGCCGGTTGAGCTTCGTCAGCTCCAGCTCCTCGCCCAGCCACTTCGCCAGCGGCAGCGTGCGCCCGTCGCGCTTCACCTCCGTGCCCCCGTCCAGCTTCAGCTCGGACAGGAATGCGTCCACCAGCTCGGGAGGGTTGTGCGGCCACACGCCGAGCGCATCGCCCGGCGCGTACTCCAGGCCCGAGCCTTCGAGCGACACCTCCACGTGCCGCACGTCCTTGAGCGCGCCCCGGCCGGTGATGCGCTGGTTGACCAGCACCTCAGCGGCAAAGGGCGCTTCCTTGCTGAACGTCGGCGCAGGAGCCGCCCCGCGCAGCGGGAAGACAGCCGCGATGGGAGCGGCCTGTGGCTCCAGCGCCTCGCGAGCCCGCGCGAAGGCCTGGTCGAGCCACCCCGTGGCCACCGGCTCGAAGTCCACGTCGCAGTCCGCCCGCTCCAGCAGCCGGATGGCACCCAGCTCCGTGAAGCGCACGTCGAGCGCACGGCCCACCTCGCAGAACTTCGGGTAGCTGGAGTCGCCCAGTCCCAGCACCGCGAAGCGCAGCCCCTCCAGCTTGGGGGCCCGCTTGCCCAGCACGTGCTCGCAGAAGCCGCGCGAGTCGTCCGGTGGGTCTCCATCTCCCTGCGTGCTGATGACCACGCAGAGCAGCTTCTCCTTCGCCAGCTCTCGCACGGGGTAGTCACTGGCGCGGAAGAGGCGTGCCGGCAGTCCGGAGGACTCCACCTGGTGCTTGAGCCGCTCCGCGAGCAGCCGGCTGTTCCCGGTCTGCGTCCCGTAGACGATGGTGAGCGGCACCGCCGGAGCGGCGGCGGGCGTGGCGGACACGGGCGCCGCCACGGAGACCGGAGCGGAACCGGGCCGCGAGGCCAGTCCCGCCGCATAGCCGCTCAGCCAGTGCAGGGACGCTGCATCCAGTCCCTCCACCAGCTTGAGCAGCAGCGCGCCCTTCTCGTCACCCAGCAGCGTGGTGACGAAGGGCGGCGCCACGGGGCGCGAGGCCCCTCCTGTCGAAGACGGAATCACTTCCCGTTCTCCCCGAGCGCGAGCACGCGCTCCACCTGCCGCTTCGCGTCCTCGGACGCGTCCAGCTCCAGCCACGCCACGCCCGAGTCGCGAGCCTCCGCGCGCAGCACCCGTCGCGTCTGGGGCGCCTCGGTGTGCACCAGCGCCACCAGCCCCGCGCCGGCCAGCGCGAGCGCCACCTCCACGTCACCCGCGACGGTGGCCACGTGCCGGCCCTGGTCGAACAGGCTCCGCTCCAGCTCGAAGGCGCGTGACGCGGCCTCCGGATAGGACGGCAGCAGGACGATGGCCCCGGGCTGCCCCAGCCGCGCGCGCCGCTCGGCCGAGGAGACGAGGGACGCCTCCACCGCGCCGCGAGTCCCCGAGTCCGCCGCCCCCAGCACCATGCCCGCGCCCACCGTGTCATGCGTGAGCGCGTCGATGATGATGAAGGCACCGGTGCGCCGGTTCTCGCGGTACGGGTCGGCCAGCAGCGGGCGGCGGCACACCAGCCGCACCTTGCCGATGTCGTTGAGGGACAGCGACTCCGCGGGCACCTCGGACAGGTCCTCCAGCTCCTTGCGCCAGAGGATGCGCTCCACCTGCGCGGGCGCGGTGCGGGTGGTCTGCTTCACCAGGTAGCGGCGCGAGAGGTCCAACGGCTGCTCCCCGAACCACACCAGCATCGCGTCGAGCTGGTGGAGCGCGAGCGGCGGCTCGTCCACGTGGGACAGCAAATCACCCCGGCTGGCGTCCACCTCGTCCGCCAGCCGCAGCGTCACGGAGGCGGGCGCGGACGCCTCCTCCAGCGGCCCATCGAAGGTGTCGATGCCCGCCACTCGAGTGCGGCGCCCGGAGGGGAGCACCTGCACCTCGTCACCCACGCGCACGGTGCCGGAGGCCACCTGACCGGCCAGGCCGCGGTAGTCCTGGTGCGGCCGGAGCACGTACTGCACGGGGAAGCGGAACGCCGCGTTGTCCAACCGGCGCTGGTGGGGCAGCGACTCCAGCCACCCGAGCAGCGTGCCGCCCTCGTGCCACGGCGTCCGTGCGCTGGGCCGGGTGATGTTGTCGCCCCGGCTCGCGCTGACGGGGAACAGGCGCACGCCCTCGAAGCCGAGCGTGTACGCGAAGTCCGCCAGCTCCTGGCCGATGCGCTCGAAGGTGGCGCGGTCGAAGCCCACCAGGTCCATCTTGTTCACCGCGACGGCCAGGTACGGAATGCCCAGCAGCGAGGCGATGTATGCGTGCCGGCGCGTCTGCGGCAGCACGCCCAGGCGCGCGTCCACCAGGATGACGGCCGCGTCCGCCGTGGAGGCGCCGGTGGCCATGTTGCGCGTGTACTGGATGTGTCCCGGCGTGTCCGCGATGATGACCTTGCGCTTCCCCGTGGACAGGTAGCGGTACGCCACATCGATGGTGATGCCCTGCTCGCGCTCGGCCTTCAGGCCGTCCGTGAAGAGGGAGAAGTCCAGCTCCTCGTCCTCGGCGCCAGCTGCGACCTTGAGGCCCTGGGCGAGCACCTCCGTAGGCACTTCCGTGCGGGCGGCGGCGCGCTTGGCGCTGGCCTTCTTCACGGCGGAAATCTGGTCCTCGAAGAGGCCGTCGCACTCGTAGAGGAGCCGGCCGATGAGCGTGGACTTCCCATCGTCCACGGAGCCCACCACCACGAGCCGCAGCAGCTCGCGGCTGGAGTGCTCGTCGAGGAGCCGTTGCACGTCGGGCTGGGGAGGCGTCTGCAGTGCGGTATCCATTAGAAGTAGCCCTCGCGCTTCTTGAGCTCCATGGAGCCCTCTTCGTCGTGGTCGATGAGACGGCCCTGGCGCTCGGACTGGCGCGCGTTGACCATCTCGTGGATGACGGCCTCCACCGTGGTGGCGGAGGACTCGATGGCGCCGCTCAGCGGGTAGCAGCCGAGCGTGCGGAAGCGCACCCGCCTCAGCGTGGGCTTCTCGCCCGGACGCAGGCGCATGCGCTCGTCGTCCACCATCAGCAGCGTGCCGTTGCGGTCGATGACGGGTCGCTCGGCGGCGAAGTAGAGCGGCACCACCGGAATGCGCTCGCGCAGCACGTAGTGCCAGACGTCCAGCTCGGTCCAGTTGGACAGGGGGAAGACGCGCATGCTCTCCCCGGCGTCCACGCGGCCGTTGTAAAGGTTCCACAGTTCCGGCCGCTGCCGGCGCGGGTCCCACTGGCCGTGCCTGTCTCGGAAGGAGAACACGCGCTCCTTCGCGCGGGACTTCTCCTCGTCGCGGCGCGCGCCGCCGAAGGCCGCGTCGAAGCCGTGCTGCGACAGCGCCTCCAGCAGCGCCTGCGTCTTCATCGCGTGGGTGTACTTCTGGCTGCCGTGGTCGAAGGGGTTGATGCCCTCGGCGAGCGCGCGGCGGTTCTGATGCACGAGGAGGTTCAGCCCGTGCCGCGCCACGAAGGCGTCGCGGAAGGTGTACATGTCCCGGAACTTCCAGGTGGTGTCCACGTGGAGGAGCGGGAAGGGCAGGGGCGCGGGGTGGAAGGCCTTGCGCGCCAGATGCAGCAGCACCTGCGAGTCCTTGCCGATGCTGTAGAGCATCACCGGGTTGGCGAACTCGGCCACCGTCTCACGGAGGATGTGGATGCTCTCCGCTTCCAATTCCGCCAGGTGCGTGGTCCTCGCCAGCGTGTTCTCACTCATGGCCACCCTCCGCCTTCAGGGGCACCGGGTGCCCATTCATCGTTGAACCGCGAGCCACCAGCGACGGCAGCCGGGAGCGCAGCGCCACCACCTCGCCCACCACGAGCAGCGCCGGGGAGCCGACGGCCGCCCGCCGCGCCTCGAGGGCGATGTTGCCCAGCGTGGCCTCCACCACCCGCTGGTGCTCCCACGTGCCTGCCTCCACCACGGCGGCGGGCGTCGACGCGGCACGGCCCGCAGTCACCAGGGCGCGCACCGTCTCCTCCAGCCGGTCTCCGGCCATGAAGAGGACCAGCGTCTGGGCCCTCGCGAGGAAGTCCCAATCCGGCGCACCGCCCACGCGGTGCGCGGTGGCGAACGTCACCTCGCCGGACACGTCGCGGTGGGTGACGGGGATGGCCGCCGAGGCCGTCGCGGCGATACCCGCGGACAGGCCGGGCACCACCTCGTAGGGAATGTCGGCCTCCTCCAGCGCGAGGGCTTCCTCCGCACCGCGGCCGAAGACGAACGGGTCTCCGCCCTTGAGGCGCACCACCTGACGGCCCAACCGGGCCTGGGTGATGAGCACGGCGTGGATGTCCTCCTGTCGCACGGACTCGCCGCCGCCCTCCTTGCCCACGTAGATGAGGCGGGCGTGGGGGCGCGCGTGCTCCAGCACGGCGGGGTGGACGAGCCTGTCGTGCACCACGGTGTCCGCTTCTCTCAGCAACCGCGCCGCGCGCAGCGTGAGCAGCTCCGGGTCTCCCGGGCCTGCTCCCACCAGGTACACGCGTCCCTGCACCTGCTCTCTCATGTCGTCTCTCCCGATGACTTCAAGGTCTTCAGCGCCGCGCGGAGCTGGACTCCCGCGGCCTTGCGCTCGCCCCGTGCCAGCAGCGCGCCGACGTCTCCCTCCACCAGCCCCTTCAAGAGCCGCTGGCGCTCCACCCCCGAGGGCAGGTGCCGGCGCAGCCACCCGCTGAGCCGCGCCATCCACACGTGGTGCGGCGCCACTTGCGCCGTCAGCTCACGGCGCAGCAACCGGGCCACGGCGGGCGCCTGGCCCGCGGTGGAGATGGCCACGGTGATGGGGCCCCGGCGTCCGACGGAGGGCAGCGTGAAGTCACAAAGGTCCGGCACGTCCGCCGTGTTCACCCAGATGCCGAGCGCACGTGCCTCCTGTGCCACGCGAGGGCCCACGCTCGCGTCGTCCGCGGCGGCGAGGACCAGGTCGTGCCCGCGCACGTCGCCGGAGGCATAGGGGCGGGCGAGCCATTCGAGGCGGCCCTCGGTGGCCAGGGTGCGCAGCGTGGCGGTGGCCTCGGGGGCGACGACGCGCAGCCGGGCGCCGGCCTCGAGCGCGGCGAGGGCACGGCCCTCGGCGATGGTGCCGCCTCCCACGAGGAGGACGCTGCGGCCCTCCAGGCGGAGGCAGACGGGGTAGTCGATGGGGTGGCTCATGGCGCGCTCAGCGGACCGGGTGCAGGCCGCACTCGCTGTGCTCGCGCGCTTCCCACCACCAGCGGCCGGCGCGCTCGTCCTCGTACGGCTTCACCGCGCGGGTGCAGGGCGCGCAGCCGATGGACGGGTAGCCGCGGTCATGGAGCGCGTTGTAGGGGACGGCGTTGGCCTTCACGTAGGCCCACACATCCTGGCGGGTCCACGTGGCCAGTGGGTTGAGCTTGAGGAGGCCGCCGTGCTCGGCGTCGACCTCGGCGAGCTCGACGGCGGTGCGGGTGACGGACTGCTCGCGGCGCAGGCCCGTCACCCAGGCCTCGCGGCCGGCGAGCGCGCGGCGCAGCGGCTCCACCTTGCGGATGGCGCAGCACTCCTTGCGGGCCTCGAGGTTCTTGCGGAAGGAGAAGTAGCCCAGCGTGGACTCCAGCGCCTCCACGCGCGTGCGCTCGGGGAAGAAGGTCTCCACCGCGATGCCGTAGCGGTTGCGCGTCACCTCGATGAGCTCGTACGTCTCGGGCGGGAGACGCCCGGTGTCGAGCGTGAAGACCCGGAGGCTCGGCGCGTGCCTGCGCGCCAGGTCGATGAGGACCATGTCCTCCACGCCGAAGCTGGAGGCGAGGGCCGCGCGCGCGCCGAACCGCCGCTCCACCCAGGCGAGCACCTCTTCCACGGGCGCGTCCTTCAGTGCGCGCGCCTCGTCGAGCGGTGCCGGGATGGAGACAGCGAGGGAGGTGGCGGACAGCGGGGGCGACATGGAGGACTCCGAGGGTGGAAACGAAAACGGCCCGCGCCTCTTTCGAGGGCGGGCCGCGCGAGCAGGGAAGGACGAGAAGGGACTGCTAGCCACTCCTCGCTGCTCGGCACCCGCCTGGAGGCGGACACACGGGACACGCACACGCCAGACAGCACGCGCCGCACACGCCCCGGGCCCACGACGCTCCGCTCGCGGCGATCAGCGCGAGGGACTTCGGAGCGGAGAGGAATGCAGAGGAGGGCATGAGGCGGGGAGCGGCGGTGGGAGAGCAGGAGGCTGGAAAAGCGAGCGGCCCGGCTCCTTCGAGAGGAGGCCGGGCCGGGAGGAAACGCGTGGACTCAGAAGAGGTCCGGTGCGCGCGTCAACAGCCCAGGCCCGACAGGGCACAACAGGCACACGACCGACAGCAGCGGCAGCGGAACAGCGCGGCGGTCGGGGTGGAGGGCGTCAACGGAAGCATCCAACGTAACGGAGGAGTTTCCAAAGTAACGGCGGTCGGGGTCTGGCGTCAACCTGCCCTGGAATCCCGGGTGGGCACGTCACCCACTACACGTCGCCCCAGAGGTACGCGAGCTCCAGCTCGGCGGCCTCGAAGGGCTCTGCGCGAACGAGTGCAGCGCCGGAGTGCGTGGCGAGCAGCGAATAGTCCGCGCCCTCCAGACGGAACACCTCCAGGCTGCGCGCTTCGGGGTCCATCAACCAGACGTGCCGCACTCCCTCGCGCGCGTACACGGGCAGCTTCACCTTGCGGTCCAAGGCCTTCGTGGAAGGAGAGAGCACCTCGCAGACCCAGTCAGGCGCGAGGGTATAGGCCGCGGTCCTCGGGGGCCTGGGCATCCGCTCGCGGCGCCAGCCGGCCAGGTCCGGCACCAGCACGTCCTCGCCCAGGTGCAGCTCCTGCTCGACGAGGAGAATCCATCCTCCCGGCCCATTCCTCGCCCGGTCGAACGGACCTCCCAGCTCGATTTCCAGCCGAGACGCCGCAACAGAATGTGGCCCGGCCGGACGGGGGCTGGCGTGCAGCACTCCGCCAATCAGCTCTCCGACCACGTTGTCGGGGAGCGCCTCCAAGTCCGCATACGTGGCCGGTTTTCGTTCCATCGCTGCCCCATATTCCCCGCCGCCCGTCTCCAATTCCATGGGAAGGGCATAACAGCCGGGTCTGACGTGCCAGGGTGGCACGCCTCCGTACTCCCCAGGAGGTTGTCCCTGGCGCCGACGTCATGCAAGCCCGCGAGGCGTGATGTGCAAGAACCCGGTTTGATGTGACGCCACCCGGCTACAACGTCGTTGAACCGAAGACAGGCGTCGCGGGAGCAAGTCATGGGTGGAAAGGACAAGAAACCAGCGCTCGGAGGCCTCGCAGCGGCCTTCCAGAAGGCGGGTCTCGCCACGAAGGAACAGGCCGAGCGCGTCGACGCCGAGAAGCGGGCGCGTGACCTGGCGACCTACCGCACTTCGCCAGGCCTCGGCGGAGCCCCTACCGAAGGCACAGGCAGCTATCGGGAGCAGCTTGCCTCGGTCAACGCGTGGTTCGCCGAGCAGCTCCAGCGTGAGCCGGGCCTCGCCGCGCGGATGACGGGCGAGCGGACACAGGCCGTAACCCTCGAGGGTGCACCGGCGACACGGGCGGAGGTGAGCGCCGCCGAACATGCGCTGGGCTTCACCCTCCCTCCGTCCTTCGCGGCCTTTCTCCTCGAATTGGGCTCCGTCTCCTTTCTCGGCCCATGGCGTGACGCCACGACGCCCGTGGAGCGGCTGGTGGCCGCGAGCGCCTCGCTCGACGCCGATGTCGCCCTGACGGCCGAGCGCTTCGTTCAGGTCGCGAAGCGTGAAGGCGTGAAGCTGGACCCGAGCTCGCCCCGCCGGCTGCTGCACGTGTCCGACGACAGGAACGGGGAGGCGGTCTTCGCCCTCTGTGCGCAGCGAGCCGCTTCCGGTGAGGCCCCCGTGTTCATGCGCTTCCACGATGAGCCCGATGCGCTGTACGACGCATCCGTCGACTTCCGTCAGTGGTTCGGCGCGCGCCTCGCTCGCCTCAAGGACGAACTCCAGGAGTGGCTTGCCCGAGGAGCACCGCGCTGACGTGGGTGCTCGCTGTCGTCGGAACGGGAACGCCGGACTTCTACGGCGAGCCAGCCTCAACGAGCGCCGCGAGCTTCGCGAGTGACATCTGCCAGCCAAGCTCGTTGTCGGCGGGCGGCACGCCGCTCGGCACTCCATCGTGCACGGCGAAGATGTCGGTGCCGCCGTCCGCATCGGTGAGTGTGAACGTGATGGTCATCTCGCCGCGCAGCGCTGGGTCTTCCGTCTCGAACTCGACCACCTGGACCACCTGCTCGTTCGGCACGAGCTTCACGAAGCGGCCATGGTGCGTGTCGGTGTGCGCGGTCGTCTTGCCGGTGCATGTCGGCGCGTCATACGTGAGCGAGATGCGGAACGAGCCCCCTTCGCGGGGGTCGAACGCATGCACATGGCTGGTCATGCCGTCCGGCACCATCCACGTCTGCACTGCCTGGGCATCGAGAAGCGCGCGATAGACGCTCGCGCGAGGCGCATTCACGTGGCGGCGGATGCGGGTCGAGCTCATGACTGAACTCTATCAAGACGAAACGACCGCCAACGACTACGTCTCGCCCCAGACAAAAGCCAGATCCAGCTCGACCGCATCGAAGGGCTCGGCGCGGACATGGACCTCGCCGGAGTGCGTGGCGAGCAGCGAATAGTCCGCACCCTCCAGCCGGAACACCTCCAGCACGCGTGCCCGCGGGTCCACCAGCCAGACGTGTCGCACGCCCTCGCGCGCGTAGATGGGCAGCTTCTCCTTGCGGTCCAGCGCCTTCGTCGAGGGAGAGAGCACCTCGCAGACCCAGTCAGGCACCACCGTGAACGCCACCATCTCTCGCGCATTCGGCAGCCGCTCGCGGTGCCAGCCGGCCAGGTCCGGCACCAGCACGTCCTCGCTCAGGTGGAGTTCGGGTTCACCCATGATGACCCAGCCACCGGGGCCGCCCTTGCCCCCGGCGAATGGCCATACGAGCGACCCGCCCAGATGGATTGCCGCGATTGCATGCGCCCCGGCCGGCCTGGGGCTGGCATGCAGGACCCCACCAATCAGCTCCCCGACCACGTTGTCGGGAAGTGCCACCAGGTCCGCGTACGTGGCTGGTTTCCGTTCCATGACCGCCCCATGTTCCCCGCCGCCCATTTCCAGTTCCATGGGGACGGCATATCAACCGGGTCTGACGTGCCAGGGTGGCACGACTGTTACCGCCCTGGGAGGTTGTCCCCGGTTGCGGCGGGAAGCAACCCCTCAGCCCGCCTGGGTGCCATCCGCCGGAAGCCGGCGGGCCCCTTCCACCAACCTCAGCGCCGAGGCCGGAGCGTCGAGAATCGCAGGCGCATCCACACGGAGCGCCGAGCGGTCCAGGTCCGCCAGCCTCGGCCGGCCGAGCAGCGCCAGCGTCCGGTCGATCTCCTTCGAAAGGATGTCCAGCGCCAGCTCCACACCGGCCTGCCCGTTGGCCGCGAGTCCATACAGGAACGGCCGGCCAATCATGCAAGCCCGCGCCCCCATGGCAATCGCCTTCACCACGTCCGAGCCCCGGCGGATGCCACCATCGAGGATGACCTCGCTGCGCCCCTCCACCGCGTCCACCACCTCCGGCAGCACGTCCACGGCGCCGGGGAGGAAGTCGAGCTGCCGCCCACCATGGTTGGAGACGATGAGGGCCTCCACGCCCAGCTCCGCCGCGCGCTTCGCGTCCTCGGCACACGAGATGCCCTTGAGCACCAGCGGCCCCGACCACACCGTGCGCAGCCACTCCACGTCCTTCCACGTCACGGACGCGTCGAACTGGCTGTTGGTGAACTGCGCCACGGAGACCGCGTCCGTGCGCTTCAATTCCGGCAGGTCCACGAAGTTGCCGAAGGTGGCTCGCGGACTGGACGACATCCGCAGCACCCACCCCAGGTGCCGGAACACGTCCAGCAGGTTGGTGAAGGTGACGCGCGGAGGAATGGTGAAGCCGTTGCGCCGGTCATTCTCCCGGTTGCCCATGGCCGGCACGTCCACCGTGAGGCACAGCGCGCGGTAGCCCGCCGCCTTCGCCCGCTCCACCAGCGAGCGCGTGACGCCGCGGTCCCTCCACACGTAGAGCTGGAACCACAGCGGAGTCGGCGCCGCGGCGGCCACCTCCTCGATGGTGCCGATGGACATGGTGCTCAGCGTGAACAGGGCGCCACGGCTCGCCGCGCCCTTCGCGGCCAGCTCCTCGCCCCGGGGCGCGAGCAGTCCCGCCAGGCCCGTGGGGCCGAGGATAAGCGGCGTCGCCAGCTTCTCGCCGAGCACGGTGGTGGAGCGGTCCACCACGCTCACGTCCACCAGCGAGCGTGCCCGGAAGAGGTAGCGGTCGAAGCCACGCCGGTTGGCGCCCACGGTGAAGCCGTCCTCGGCGGCGCCTTCCACGTAGTCGAACACGGCCTTGGGGAGCCGCTTGCGCGCGCGCTGACGGAGGTCCTCGATGTTGACGATCACGATGCGTGCTCCAGCAGGGAGGGAAGTCCCGGAGTGCGGCGGCCCGGCCCCTGGCCCGCGCGAGGATAGCAGCCTCGCCAGGGATGGCGCCGAGCCCCTCCAGAAGTGGGGCTCATGTGTCGTCGCGCTCCAGGTCGGCCAGGAGTCCGGCCAGCGTCTGTGCCAGCGCGCGGACGTAGGGCGCGCGCATCAGGGCGTAGTGGTCGCCCGGCACTTCGTGGACCCTGGGCGGCTCGGTGAGCCAGGGCCCCCAGCCCAGGTCCGCGGGGAAGGCGTGTCCCTCCAGGGCCGTGGCGGCCTTGAAGAGCCAGGTGGGGCCCGTGTAGGTGCCGCCCGGGACATAGTGCCGTTGCGCGTCGTGGAGCCGCACGTAGACGCCCAGGAGGCGCTCGGCCGCGTCGAGGTCCAGCACGGGCGCGCTCGTGGGGGAGCGCCGGGCCAGCTCCAGCACGTAGGCCAGCGCGCTCCGGACGTCCAGGCGCCGCAGGTGCTCCACGTCCAGCGGCAGCGCCTGCCACGACAGCCCGAGCAACCGGCCGAAGCCCGCCAGGCGCGTGAGGGTGTCCGGCTCGGGGCGCGGCTGTCCCGTGGGCGCGGGGGTGTCGATGATGGCGAGCGCCTCCACGCGCTCGCCCATGGCCTGGAGCAGGCGGGCCATCTCGTAGGCCACGAGTCCACCGAAGGACCAGCCCCCCAGGAGGTACGGCCCCAGGGGTTGCACGGCGCGGACCTGTGCGAGGTAGTCGCGGGCCAGTGCCTCGACGGAGGCGGCGGGCAGCTCGCCCCCGTCGATGCCGGAGGCGAACAGGCCATGGATGGGCCTTCCACCGCCAAGCTGGCGAGCGAGCTCCGTGTAGGCCATCGCGCTGCCACCCCCGCCGTGGACGAGGAAGAGGGGCCGTCGCGTAGACCTGCCCGCGGCCAGCGGCACGAGGTTGGGCGTGGGGACGGCGCGGGGCTTGTGCTGCTCCGCCCACTTCGCCAGCCCCTCCACCGTGGGCGTCTGGAACAGGGCCGACAGTGGCGGCGTCATCCCCGTGCGCTCACGCAGCCGGGCCATGAGGCGCACGGCGAGCAGCGAGTGGCCACCGAGGGCGAAGAAGTTGTCTGTGACGCCCACCTTCTCCACACGGAGCACCTCGGCCCACAGCTCCGCCAGGGTCTGCTCCATGGGTGTGCGCGGAGCGACGTAGCCGGCCCCGCTGACGGGGACCTCCGGGGTGGGCAGGGCCTTGCGGTCCACCTTGCCGTTGGGCGTCAGCGGCAGCGCCTCCAGCGGCACGAAGGCGGAGGGCACCATGTGCTCGGGCAAGCGCTCGCGCAGCCAGGCGCGCAGGACGGCGACGTCCAGGGCGGGGACGACGTAGGCCACCAGGCGCTTGTCGCCGGGGATGTCCTCGCGGGCCAGCACCACCGCGTCGCGCACCTCGGGATGCTCGCGCAATACGGTGGCGACTTCACCCGGCTCCACGCGGAAGCCGCGCACCTTCACCTGGAAGTCGGCGCGGCCGATGAACTCAACGCGCCCGTCCTCGCGCCAGCGCACCTTGTCCCCGCTGCGGTACATGCGCGCGCCCGGCACGGGGGAGTAGGGGTCCGGCAGGTAGCGCTCCGCCGTCAGCTCGGGCCGGTGCAGGTAGCCGCGCGTCACCTGCGCGCCGCCGATGAACAGCTCGCCGGGCACTCCCACGGGCACGGGCTGGAAGTCCGCGTCGAGCACGTACAGCCGCGAGTGGGCCAGGGGCCGGCCCA
>NZ_JAAIYA010000056.1:3063-19070 GCF_010894405.1 Pyxidicoccus caerfyrddinensis | reverse complement strand
TGCTGCCCGTGGGCCGGGTGAAGGAGCGACTGGCCTCCGGGCACGTGCTCATCAATGGGTATGGCCCGACGGAGAACACGACGTTCTCCGCGTGCTACCGGATGGAGGGCCCGGAGGAGCTGGGCGCTTCTGTGCCCATTGGCCGTCCCATCACCAACACGTCGGCGTACGTGCTGGACGGAGCGATGCAGCCGGTACCGGTGGGAGTGCCGGGCGAGCTGTACGTGGGAGGAGAAGGCCTGGCGGTGGGGTACGTGGGCCGGCCGGAGCTGACGGCGGAACGCTTCGTGCCCAGTCCCTTCGGAGACGGTGCACGCCTGTACTGCACGGGCGACGTGGTGCGTTGGCTCGTGGACGGGACACTGGAGTTCCTGGGTCGTCGTGACACGCAGGTGAAGGTGCGTGGCTTCCGCATCGAGCTGGGAGAAGTGGAGACGGCGCTCGCGTCGCACGCGGGCGTCAGCGAGGCCGTCGTCGTCGCGAGAGAGGACGGCACCGAGGGCAAGCGCCTGGTGGCGTACGTGACAGCGAAGGAGGGCATGGAGCTGGAGGCCAGCGTCCTGCGCACGCACCTGAAGCAGCGGCTACCGGAGTACATGGTGCCGTCGGCCTACGTGGTGCTGGACGCGCTGCCGCTGACGCCCAACGGCAAGGTGGACCGCAAGGCCCTGCCGACACCGGACGCCCACGCTCCGAAGCCGGAGACCTTCGAACCTCCGCGCACGGAGGCAGAGAAGAAGCTCGCCGCCATCTTCGCGGAAGTGCTGAACGCCGAGCAGGTCGGCCTGCACGGAGACTTCTTCGAGCTGGGCGGGCACTCGCTGCTCGCCACGCAGCTGGTCTCCCGCGTGCGAGAGACCTTCAGGGTCGAGCTGCCCCTGCGCGACGTCTTCGAAGCCCCCACGGTGGAGAAGCTGGCCGCGCGGCTGGCGGTGGACGTCAGGGACACGCAGGAAGTCCGCGGGCTGTACCTGAAGCATCAGCCGCGAAGTGGGGCATTGCCGCTGTCGTTCGCGCAGCAGCGGCTCTGGTTCCTGGATCAGCTGGAGCCCGGGAGCGCCTTCTACAACGTGCCGTCGGTGGTGAAGCTGACGGGGCACCTGGACCTCCAGGCCCTGGAGAAGAGCTTCGGCGAGCTCGTGCACCGTCACGAGTCACTGCGAACCACCTTCCGTGCGGAGGCCGGTGCGCCCGTGCAGGTCATCTCGACGGAGCCGGCACTCGCCATCGTGCGGGAGGACCTGAGCCGGCTGCCGGAGACGGAACGCGGCACCGCGGCCCAGCGCAGGGTGGAAGAGGAAATCGAGCGCCCGTTCAACCTGGAACAGGGCCCGCTGCTGCGGACGACGCTGCTGAAGCTGTCGGAGCAGGAGCACGTGCTGGTGCTGGTGATGCACCACATCGTCTCGGACGGCTGGTCGATGGGCATCCTCGTGCGCGAGGTGGTGGCGCTCTACGACGCATACGCCCGGGGCCGGGAGGCGGCGCTGCCTCCGTTGGGGCTGCAGTACGCGGACTACGCGGTGTGGCAGCGCGAGTGGCTGAAGGGCGAGGTCCTGGAAGCGCAGCTGGGCTACTGGCGCAAGCAGCTGGAAGGAGCGCCGAGGGCACTGGAGCTGCCGACGGACAAGCCGCGACCGGCGGCGCAGAGCTTCCGAGGGGACACGCGGACCTTCCAGTGGTCGAAGGGGCTCTGGGAGGCGGTGAAGACGCTGGCGCAGCACGAGGGGGCGACGCCCTTCATGGTGCTGCTGGCGGCCTTCCAGACGGTGCTGGGGAGGTACGCGGGGCAGGACGATGTGAGCGTGGGCACGGCCATCGCCAACCGGACGCGGGCGGAGACGGAGGGGCTGATTGGCTTCTTCGTCAACACGCTGGTGCTGAGGGCGAAGCTGGAGCAGGGGCAGAGCTTCCGCGAGCTGGTGCGGCAGGTAAGAGAGACGACGCTGGGCGCGTACGCGCACCAGGAGGTGCCCTTCGAGAGGCTGGTGGAGGAGCTGCAGCTCGAGCGGGACATGAGCCGGAGCGCGCTCTTCCAGGTGATGTTCGTGCTGCAGAACACGCCGAGCACGACGGTGAGCCTGCAGGGGCTGACGCTGGAGGGGGTCAAGTCGTCATCGGGCAAGACGGCGAAGTTCGACCTCACGCTGGAGGCGGGCGAGACGGAGAAGGGCCTCTCCGGCGTGCTCGAGTTCAACAGCGACCTGTTCGAGCCGGAGACGAGTGATCGACTGCTGGGGCACCTGCGGGTGCTGCTGGAGTCGGCGGTCGCACGTCCGGAACAGCGACTGAAGGACCTTCCGCTGATGGGCGAGGAGGAACGCCAGCGACTCGTGGGCGAGTGGAGCGGCAAGGCCACGGAATACCCGCGGGAGAAGTCCCTCGCGGAGTTGTTCGAGGCGCAGGCGCGGAAGACGCCAGACGCGGTGGCGGTGGAGCACGAGGGCCAGCGGCTCACGTACGTGGAGCTGAACCAGCGAGCCAACCGGCTGGCGCACCACCTGAGGGGAATGGGAGTGGGCCCCGAGGTGCGAGTGGGCCTGTGCGTGGAGCGCTCGCTGGAGTTGGTGGTGAGCGTGCTGGGCATCCTGAAGGCTGGTGGTGTGTACGTGCCGCTGGACCCCAGCTACCCGCTGGAGCGCCTGTCCTGGATGAAGCGCGAGGCGGGAGTCGCGCTGCTGGTGGCACAGGAGAAGCTGGCGGATGAGGTGGCTGAGGGCGGTGAGCTGGTCTTCTGCGTGGACTCGCAATGGGAAGTCCTCCTGCGCCAGCCGGAAGGGAACCTGCCGGTGCGCGTGGGTGGAGACCACCTGGCGTACGTGATGTTCACGTCGGGAAGCACGGGCCGACCGAAGGGCGTGGGCGTGCCGCACCGGGCTGTGTCGCGGTTGGTGCTGGGGACGGACTTCGCGCACTTCGGGCCGGAGGAGGTGTGGCTGCAGTTGGCACCCATTTCCTTCGACGCGTCGACGTTGGAGGTGTGGGGAGCGCTGCTGCACGGAGCGAAGCTGGTGGTGTACCCGGCGGGCACGCCCTCGCTGGAGGAACTGGGCCGCACGTTGGGCGAGGCCGGCATCACGTCCTTGTGGCTGACGGCGGCGCTCTTCGAGCAGATGCAGGCGAGGCAGCCGGAGGCGCTGGCGGGAGTGAAGCAGTTGCTGGCCGGTGGTGACGTGCTGCCCGTGGGCCGGGTGAAGGAGCGACTGGCCTCCGGAAACGTGCTCATCAACGGATACGGCCCGACGGAGAACACGACATTCTCCGCGTGCTACCGGATGGAGGGCCCAGAGGAGCTGGGAGCTTCGGTGCCCATTGGCCGTCCCGTCACCAACACGTCGGCGTACGTGCTGGACGGAGCGATGCAGCCGGTGCCTGTGGGAGTGTCGGGCGAGCTGTACGTGGGAGGAGAAGGCCTGGCGGTGGGGTACGTGGGCCGGCCGGAGCTGACAGCGGAGCGCTTCGTGCCCAACCCGTTCGGGAAGGGAGAGCGGCTGTACCGCACGGGCGACGTGGTGCGATGGCGCGTGGACGGGACGCTGGAGTTCCTGGGCCGGCGAGACACGCAGGTGAAGGTGCGTGGCTTCCGCATCGAACTGGGAGAGGTGGAGGCAGCGCTGGCGCAGCACCTGGGCGTCAGCGAGGCCGTCGTCGTCGCGAGAGAGGACGGCGCCGAGGGCAAGCGCCTGGTGGCGTACGTGACGGCGAAGGAGGGCGCAGCGCTGGAGGCCAGCGGTCTGCGCACGCATCTGAAGCAGCGGTTGCCTGAGTACATGGTGCCGTCCGCGTACGTGGTGCTGGACACGCTGCCGCTGACGCCGAACGGCAAGGTGGACCGAAAGTCCCTTCCCGAACCGAAGGCTTCCATCAGCCCGGCAGGTACTGAATACGAGGCGCCGCGCACTCCCGCGGAGGAGGTACTCGCAGGGCTCTTCGAGCAGGTCCTCGGAGTCGAGCGCGTCGGTACGAAGGACGACTTCTTCGAGCTGGGCGGGCACTCCCTGCTGGCCACGCAGGTCATCTCGCGGATTCGCAGCACGTTTGGTGTCGAGCTCCCACTGCGTGCGCTCTTCGAGGCGCCCACGGTGGCGGCACTCGTCGAACGGACGGAGCGGGAGGCACACGCAGGCGCCGCGCTGGCTGTTCCGCCCCTGAGACCGCGCGTGGAGCGAAATGCGGCCCTGCCGCTGTCGTTCGCGCAGCAGCGACTGTGGTTCCTGGACCGATTGGAGCCGGGAAGCGCCTTCTACAACGTGCCAGCCGTGGTGCGTGCGGAGGGCGCGCTGGACGTGCGCGTGCTCCAGCGGAGCTTCGAGGAACTGGTCCGCCGGCATGAATCCCTGCGCACGACGTTCGGCGCCCGGGGTGAGATTCCCGTCCAGGTCATCTCCGCGGAGCCGTTGCTCGCCTTCGGGGTGAAGGACCTGAGCACGGTGCCGGGAGACGTGCGCGAAGCGGAGGCCATGCGGCTCGTGGAGGAGGAGTCGCAACGGCCCTTCGATCTGGAGCACGGACCGCTGCTGCGGATGACGCTGCTGAGACTGTCCGAACAGGAGCACGTGCTGGTGCTGGTGATGCACCACATCGTCTCGGACGGTTGGTCGATGAACGTCCTCGTGCGCGAGATCGCCGCGCTCTACGAGGCGTTCTCGGAAGGCCGCACGTCCCCACTGCCGGAGCTGGCGGTGCAGTACGCGGACTACGCGGTGTGGCAGCGCGAGTGGCAGAAGGGCGCGGTGCTGGAAGCGCAGCTCAGGTACTGGAGGCAGCAGCTCGAAGGGGCCACCCGTGCTCTGGAACTGCCGACGGACCGGCCGCGACCGGCGGTGCAGGCCTTCCGCGGGAGACACGTCGAGGCCCAGTGGTCGAAGCGCTTGTGGGACGGTGCGAAGACGCTGGCGCAGCGCGAGGGAGCGACGCCGTTCATGGTGTTGCTGGCGGCGTTCCAGACGGTGCTGTCGCGTTACTCGGGGCAGGAGGACGTGAGCGTCGGAGCACCCATCGCGGGCCGCACGCAGGCGGAGACCGAGGGGCTGATTGGCTTCTTCGCCAACATGCTGGTGCTTCGCTCGAAGCTGTCATCCCACCAGAGCTTCCTCCAACTGCTGATGCAGGTGCGGGAGACGACGCTGGGGGCGTACGCGCACCAGGAAGTGCCCTTCGAGAAGTTGGTGGAGGAGCTGCAGCCGGAGAGAGACCTGAGCCGCAGCCCGCTGTTCCAGGTGACGCTGACGCTGCAGAACACGCCGACGACGGAAGTGAAGCTGAGGCAGGGACTGACGCTGTCGGGAGTGGAGTCGGAAGAGAAGACGTCGAAGTACGACCTGTCGCTGCTGGTGCGGGAGGTGCCGGGGGGAGTGGCGGCGGCGGTGAACTACAACAGCGACCTCTTCGACGCGGCGACGATGGAGCGCCTGCTGCGTCATCTGAGGGTGCTGCTGGAGTCCGCGGTGGCAAGGCCCGAGCAGCGACTGCTGGACCTGCCGCTGATGGACGACGCGGAACGCCGGCAACTGGTGGGTGGGTGGAGCGGCAAGGCCGCGGAGTACCCGCGAGAGGCGTCGCTGGCGGAGCTGTTCGAAGCGCAGGTGCTGAGGACCCCTGACGCGGTGGCGGTGGCGTACGAGGGAGCGCGTCTCACGTACGCGGAACTCAATCGGCGGGCCAACCAACTGGCGCACCATCTGAGGTCGATGGGCGTGGGCCCTGAGGTGCGGGTGGGCCTGTGCGTGGAGCGCTCGCTGGAGCTGGTGGTGAGTGTGCTCGGCATCCTCAAGGCCGGTGGCGTGTATGTGCCGCTCGATGCCAGCTACCCGCTGGAGCGCCTGTCCTGGATGAAGCGCGAGGCGGGAATCGCCGTCCTCGTCGCCCAGGAGAAGTTGGCGGAGGAGGTCGCCGAAGGTAGCGAGCTGCTGGTGTGCGTGGACACTGAGTGGTCCGTCATTGCTCGCCAGCCGGAGGGCAACCTGCCGGTACGAGCGGGTGGAGACCACCTGGCGTACGTGATGTTCACGTCGGGAAGCACGGGCCGTCCGAAGGGCGTGGGAGTGCCGCACCGAGCGGTGTCGCGGCTGGTGCTGGGGACGGACTACGCGCACTTCGGGCCGGGAGAGGTGTGGCTGCAGTTGGCGCCCATCTCCTTCGATGCATCGACGTTGGAGGTGTGGGGAGCGCTGCTGCACGGAGCGAAGCTGGTGGTGTACCCGGCGGGCCCGCCTTCGCTGGAGGAGCTGGGCCGCACGTTGGGAGAAGCGGGAATCACGTCACTGTGGCTGACGGCGGCACTGTTCGAGCAGATGCAGGCGAGGCAGCCGGAGGCGCTGGCTGGAGTGAAGCAGTTGCTGGCCGGTGGTGACGTGCTGCCCGTGGGCCGGGTGAAGGAACGGCTCGCTGCTGGTGGAGTCCTCATCAACGGGTACGGCCCGACGGAGAACACGACGTTCTCCGCGTGCTACCGGATGGAGGGCCCGGAGGAGCTGGGCGCCTCGGTGCCCATCGGCCGTCCCATCACCAACACGCAGGCGTACGTGCTGGACGGGGTGATGCAGCCGGTACCGGTGGGAGTGCCGGGCGAGCTGTACGTGGGAGGAGAAGGCCTGGCGGTGGGGTACGTGGGCCGGCCGGAGCTGACGGCGGAGCGCTTCGTGCCCAACCCGTTCGGGAAGGGAGAGCGGCTGTACCGCACGGGCGACGTGGTGCGCTGGCTCGGGGACGGGACGCTGGAGTTCCTGGGCCGGGGAGACACGCAGGTGAAGGTGCGTGGCTTCCGCATCGAGCTGGGAGAGGTGGAGACGGCGCTGGCGCAGCACCCGGGCGTCAGCGAAGTCGTCGTCGTCGCGAGAGAGGATGGCACCGAGGGCAAGCGGTTGGTGGCCTACGTGACGGCGAAGGAGGGGGCCGCCATCGACGCGGCCACCCTGCGCGCGCACCTGAAGCAGCGGCTACCGGAGTACATGGTGCCGTCCGCCTACGTGGTGCTGGATGCACTGCCGCTGACGCCCAACGGAAAGGTGGACCGCAGGGCCCTGCCGACGCCAGACGCACCGAAGCAGGAAGTGTTCGAAGCTCCGCGCACGGAGACCGAGCAGAAGCTGGCGGCCATCTTCGCGGAGGTGCTCAACCTCGATCTGGTCGGCCTGCACGGCGACTTCTTCGAGCTGGGAGGCCACTCGCTGCTCGCCACGCAGCTCGTCTCCCGGGTCCGCGTGGCCTTCCAGGTCGAGCTGCCCCTGCGCGACGTCTTCGAAGCCTCCACGGTGGAGAAGCTGGCCGCGCGTCTGGGCGCCGGACTGTCCAGCGGACCGGGCCTCCAGTCGCCGCCACTGAAGCGCGTTCCGCGCACCAGCCCCCTGCCGCTGTCGTTCGCACAGCAGCGGCTGTGGTTCCTGGATCAGCTCGAACCCGGGGGCAGCGCCTACAACATCCCCATGGCGGTGAAGCTGACCGGGACGTTGCACGTCGAAGCCCTGGAGCGCGCCTTCGAGGAGCTGGTGCGCCGTCACGAGTCGCTGCGCACGACCTTCCAGGAGCAGGGCGGCTCACCCGTGCAGGTCATCTCGCCCAAGGCACACGTGCGCCTGCGGACCGAGGACCTCACCGTTGCATCCGCAGAAGAGCGGGCATCGGAAGCGGCACGCATCTTCGCCGAGGAGGCCCAGCGCCCGTTCAGCCTGGAGCACGGGCCGTTGCTGAGGACGACGCTGCTCAAGCTGTCGGAGCAGGAGCACGTGCTGGTGCTGGTGATGCACCACATCGTGTCCGACGGCTGGTCGATGGACGTCCTCGTGCGCGAGGCGGGAGCGCTGTACGAATCGTGCTCGCGGGGCCTGTCGTCGCCGCTGCCCGAGCTGCCGCTCCAATACGCGGACTACGCGGTGTGGCAGCGCGAGTGGTTGAAGGATGAGGTGCTCTACGCCCAGCTCGCGTACTGGAAGCACCAGCTCCAGGGCGCCCCGGCCGTGCTGGAGCTGCCCACGGACAAGCCACGCCCCACGGTGCAGACGTTCGCCGGCGAGGGCCGCGGCTTCCTGTGGCCGCGCGAGCTGTGGGAGTCCACGAAGGCGCTGGCGCACGGCGAAGGCGCGACGCCCTTCATGGTGTTGCTCGCGGCCTTCCAGACGGTGCTGTCTCGCTACTCGGGGCAGGACGACGTGTGCGTGGGCTCGCCCATCGCCAATCGCACCCGGGCGGAGACGGAGGGCCTCATCGGCTTCTTCGTCAACACGCTCGTGCTGCGGGCGAGGCTCGGTGGCAACCCCACCTTCCGGCAGCTCGTGGCGCAGGCGCGCGAGGTGACGCTGGGGGCCTACGCCCACCAGGACGTGCCGTTCGAGAAGTTGGTGGAGGAGCTCAAGCCCGAGCGGCACCTGAACCGCAGCCCGCTGTTCCAGGTGATGTTCATCCTGCAGAACACGCCGACGACGGAGCTGCGGCTGTCGGGGCTGACGCTGGCGGGCATGGACACGGACGCCCGGACGTCGAAGTTCGACCTGACGCTGGCGCTGACCGAGCTGCCGCAGGGGCTCTCCGTCGGCGTCGCGTACAACCGCGACCTCTACCATCAGGACACGGTGGACCGGCTGGTGGGGCACCTGCGCGTGCTGCTGGAGGCGGCCGTCCGCGCTCCGGATACGCGGCTGGCGGCCCTGCCGCTGACGGTCGACGTGGAGCGGCAGCGGCTCCTCGTGGAGTGGAACGACACCCACGCCACCTTCGCACCCGTCACCGTGCAGGCCCTCTTCGAGGCTCAGGCGGCGCGGACTCCGGATGCCGAGGCCGTCGTCGCCGAGGACTCGCGCCTGACGTACCGGGAGCTCAACCGGCGTGCGAACCAGCTGGCGCACCACCTGCGCGAGCTGGGCGTGGGCCCCGAGGTGCCGGTGGGCCTGTACCTGGACCGCTCCGCGAGTGCCCTGGTGGGCCTGTGGGGCATCCTCAAGGCGGGTGGCGCCTACGTGCCCCTGGACCCGGCCTTCCCCCTCGAGCGCCTGCGCGCCATCCTCGCGGACGCGGGAGCACGGGCGCTCGTCACGCAGTCGACGCTGGCGGAACGCCTCGGATGGAGCGCCGGAGCGGTCATCCGCCTCGACGCGGACGCACCCGTGCTGACCGGGCGGAGCGATGCGGACCCCGTGCCCGTGGCGGCACCGGAGAACCTCGCCTACGTCATCTTCACCTCTGGCTCCACCGGCCGGCCGAAGGGCGTGGCCATCGAGCATCGGCAGCTCATCAACTACGTGGAGGGCGTCTCGCGCAGGCTGGAGCTGCCGGACTCGGCGAGCTTCGCCTCCGTGTCCACGCTGGCTGCGGACCTCGGCAACACCGCGGTCTTCCCCGCGCTCTGCCATGGCGGAGCGCTGCACCTGGTGTCGCGCGAGCAGGCCTCGGACCCCGCGGCGCTGGCCGCGCTCTTCGAGCGTGAGGCGGTGGACTGCCTGAAGATCGTCCCCCCGCACCTCCAGGCGCTCCTGGCCTCGGGGAATCCGGAGCGGGTGCTCCCGCGCCAGCGGCTGGTGCTGGGCGGAGACGTGTCGGACTGGTCGCTCATCGACCGGGTCCACGCGCTGGCCCCCGGGCTGGAGGTGTTCAACCACTACGGACCCACCGAGACGACGGTGGGTGTGCTCACGCTAAAGGTGGCACGCGGAGCGGAGGGGCGCGTGTCCGTGTCCGTGCCGCTCGGCCGGCCCATTCCCAATGCGCGCACCTACGTGCTGGATGCGCGGCTCGTCCCCGTGCCCGTGGGCGTTCCGGGGGAGCTGTGCATCGGCGGCCTCGTCGTAGGCCGTGGCTACCTGGGCCGTCCGGACCTGACCGCGGAGCGCTTCATTCCGGACCCGTATTCCGGCGCGCCGGGAGCGCGGATGTACCGCACGGGCGACAGGGCCCGCGTGCTCGCGGATGGGCGAATCGAGTTCCTCGGCCGCGTGGACCATCAGCTCAAGCTTCGCGGCTACCGCGTGGAGCTCGGCGAGGTGGAAGCCGCACTCGAACGTCACCCCGCGGTGCGCGAGGCCGTCGTCCTGGCGCGTGATGGGCAGTCGGGAGGCAAGCGGCTCGTTGCCTACGCGGTGCCGGTTGCGGGCCAGACGCTGGTGGCCGAGTCGCTCCGTGACTTCCTGAGCGTGACGCTTCCCGACTACATGGTGCCGCAGGCGTTCGTGGTGCTGGACGCGCTGCCGCTGACGCCCAACGGCAAGGTGGACCGGGGGGCGCTGCCGGCACCGGACTTCGTCGTGGCCGAGCCCGAGTCCTTCACCGCGCCCCGTACGGAGACGGAGAAGGTGCTCGCGGGCCTCTTCGCCGAGGTGCTCGGACTGGCGCAGGTGCAAGTGGGCGTCCACGGGAGCTTCTTCGAGCTCGGAGGACACTCGTTGCTGGCCACGCAGGCCATCTCGCGGATTCGTGGTGCCTTCGGCATCGACCTGCCGCTGCGTGAGCTCTTCGAGGCGCCCACGGTCGCGGCGCTGGCGGACCGCGTGGACCGTGCGGTGCGAGCGGGGGTGGGCTTCATCGCGCCGCCCCTGAGGCGGAGGCGGGAGCAGCAGGACGTCCTGCCGCTGTCCTACGCGCAGCAGCGCCTGTGGTTCCTGGAGCAGCTCACGCCGGGCAGCGCGTTCTACAATGTGCCGGCGGTGGTGAAGCTGACCGGGCCGCTGGACGTGGCCGCGCTCGAGCGGAGCTTCGAGGCGCTGGTGCGCCGGCACGAGTCGCTGCGCACCACGTTCCGCGCCGAGGGCGGCCTGCCCGTGCAGGTCATCTCACCCGCGGGCCGTGTGGAGCTGAAGAGGGTGGACCTGGGCGGACTCCCGGAGGCGGAGCGCGAGCAGGAAGCTCGCCGCCGCGCGGAGGAGGAGGCCGCCCGGCCGTTCGACCTGGCGCAGGGGCCGTTGCTGAAGACGTCGCTGCTGCGGCTCGGGGAGCAGGAGCACGTGCTGGTGCTGATGACGCACCACATCGTCTCCGACGGCTGGTCGATGGGCATCCTCGTGCGCGAGGTGGCCGCGCTGTACGAGGCCTTCTCTCTGGGCCGCACGTCCCCGCTGCCGGAGCTGGCGGTGCAGTACCCGGACTACGCGGTCTGGCAGCGCGAGTGGTTGAAGGGCGAGGTGCTGGAGGCACAGCTCGGGTACTGGAAGCAGCAGCTCGAAGGAGCACCGGCCACCCTGGAGCTGCCGACGGACAAGCCGCGTCCGGCAGTGCAGACCTTCCGTGGCGAGGTCCGGCAGGCGCTGTGGCCGAAGGCGCTCTGGCGCGACCTGGAGTCGCTCGGCCGGCGCGAGGGAGCAACGCCGTTCATGGTGTTGCTGGCGGCGTTCCAGACGGTGCTGTCGCGCTACGCGGGACAGGAGGACGTGAGCGTGGGCGCGCCCATCGCGGGGCGCACGCAAGCGGAGACGGAGGGGCTGATTGGCTTCTTCGCCAACATGCTCGTGCTGAGGGCGAAGCTGGAGGCAGGGCAGAGCTTCCGTCAGTTGCTGAGGCAGGTGAGGGAGACGACGCTGGGGGCGTACGCGCACCAGGAGGTGCCGTTCGAGAAGCTGGTGGAGGAGCTGCAGCCGGAGCGAGACCTGAGCCGCAGCCCGCTATTCCAGGTGACGCTGACGCTGCAGAACATTCCGACGACGGAAGTGAAGCTGAAGCAGGGGCTGACGCTGTCGGGAGTGGAGTCGGAGTTGGCGACGTCGAAGTACGACCTGTCGCTGGTGGTGCAGGAGGTGCCGCACGGAGTGGTGGCGGCGGTGAACTACAACAGTGAGCTGTTCGAAGCCGCGACGATGGTGCGACTGCTGGGGCATTTGCAGGTGCTGCTGGAGTCGGCGGTGGCGAGGCCCGAGCAGCGACTGCTGGACCTGCCGCTGATGGGTAATGCGGAGCGAAAGCAGCTCGTAGGCGAGTGGGGCGGCAAGGCCGCGGAGTACCCGCGAGAGGCCTCGCTGGCGGAGCTGTTCGAGGCCCAGGTGCGGAGGACACCAGACTCGGTGGCGGTGGAATACGCGGGCCAGCGACTGACGTACGCGGAGCTGAACCGCCGGGCCAACCAGCTGGCGCACCACCTGAAGGGGATGGGAGTGGGGCCCGAGGTGCGGGTGGGCCTGTGCGTGGAGCGCTCGCTGGAGTTGGTGGTGAGCGTGCTGGGCATTCTCAAGGCCGGCGGCGTGTACGTGCCCCTGGATGCGAGCTACCCGCTGGAGCGCCTGTCCTGGATGAAGCGCGAGGCGGGAGTCGCCGTCCTCGTCACCCAGGAGAAGTTGGCGGAGGAGGTCGCCGAAGGCAGCGAGTTGCTGGTGTGCGTGGATACGGAGTGGGCCACCATCGCGCGTCAGCCGGAGACGTCGCCTTCCATCCAGGTCAGCGGAGCGAACCTGGCGTACGTGATGTTCACGTCGGGAAGCACGGGCCGCCCGAAGGGTGTGGGCGTGCCGCACCGAGCGGTGTCCCGGTTGGTGCTGGGGACGGACTTCGCGCACTTCGGGCCGGAAGAGGTGTGGCTGCAGTTGGCGCCCATCTCCTTCGACGCGTCGACGCTGGAGGTGTGGGGCGCGCTGCTGCACGGCGCGAAGCTGGTGGTGTACCCGGCGGGTACGCCCTCGCTGGAGGATCTGGGCCGCACGTTGGGCAAAGCGGGCATCACGTCGTTGTGGCTGACGGCGGCGCTGTTCGAGCAGATGCAGGCAAGGCAGCCGGAGGCCCTGGCCGGAGTGAAGCAGTTGCTGGCCGGTGGTGACGTGCTGCCTGTGGGGCGCGTGCGTGAGCGGCTGGCCTCCGGGAAGGTGCTCATCAACGGGTACGGGCCGACGGAGAACACGACGTTCTCCGCGTGCTACCGGATGGAGGACCCACAGCAGCTGGGCGCCTCGGTGCCCATTGGCCGTCCCATCACCAACACGCAGGCGTACGTGCTGGACGGAGCGATGCAGCTGGTACCGGTGGGCGTGCCGGGCGAGCTGTACGTGGGAGGCGAGGGCCTGGCAGTGGGGTACGTGGGCCGGCCGGAGCTGACGGCGGAGCGCTTCGTGCCCAACCCGTTCGGGAAGGGAGAGCGGCTGTACCGCACGGGCGACGTGGTGCGCTGGAGCGGGGACGGGACACTGGAGTTCCTGGGCCGACGAGACACGCAGGTGAAGGTGCGCGGCTTCCGCATCGAGCCAGGCGAAGTGGAGACGGCGCTCGCGTCGCACGCGGGCGTCAACGAGGCCGTCGTCATCGCGAGGGAGGACGGCACCGAGGGCAAGCGCCTGGTGGCGTACGTGACGGCGAAGGAGGGCGTGGAGCTGGAGGCCAGCGTCCTGCGCACGCACCTGAAGCAGCGGCTGCCGGAGTACATGGTGCCGTCCGCGTACGTGGTGCTGGACGCGATGCCGCTGACGCCGAACGGCAAGGTGGACCGCAAGGCCCTGCCGACACCGGACGCCCACGCACCGAAGCCGGAGGCGTTCGAAGCTCCGCGCACGGAGACCGAGCAGAAGCTGGCGGCCATCTTCGCGGAGGTGCTGAACGTCGAGCAGGTCGGCCTGCATGGGGACTTCTTCGAACTGGGAGGCCACTCGCTGCTCGCTACGCAGCTGGTCTCGCGCGTGCAGGAAGCCTTCAAGGTCGAGCTGCCGCTGCGCGACGTCTTCGAAGCTCCCACGGTGGAGACGCTGGCGGAGCGGATCGGGGCCGGGAACTCGAAGGGACTCCGGGTACCGCCCTTGAAGCCTGCGCTGCGCGATGGAGCGCTACCGCTGTCGTTCGCACAGCAGCGGCTCTGGTTCCTGGATCAGCTGGAGCCGGGCAGCGCCTTCTACAACGTGCCGTCGGTGGTGAAGCTGACGGGGCAGCTGGATGTCGATGCCTTGGAGAAGAGCTTCCGCGAGCTGGTGCGCCGTCATGAGTCGCTGCGCACCACGTTCCGCACCGAGGCGGGTGCTCCCGTGCAGATCATCTCGACGGAGCCGGCACTCGTCATCGTGCGAGAGGACCTGAGCCGGCTGCCGGAAGCAGACAGGGCCCAGTCAACACAGCGCTGGGTGGAAGAAGAAGTCGAACGTCCGTTCAACCTGGCGCAGGGCCCGCTGCTGCGGACGGCACTGGTGAAGCTGTCGGAGCAGGAGCACGTGCTGGTGCTGGTGATGCACCACATCGTCTCGGACGGCTGGTCGATGGGCATCCTCGTGCGCGAGATGGTGGCGCTCTACGAGGCATATGCACAGGGTCGTCAGCCTGCATTGCCGGAGCTGGCGGTGCAGTACGCGGACTACGCGGTATGGCAGCGCGAGTGGCTGAAGGGGGAGGTGCTGGAGGCGCAACTCGCGTATTGGAAGCAGCAGCTCACCGGGGCCCCACAAGCGCTGGAACTGCCGACGGACAAGCCGCGTCCGGCGGTGCAGAGCTTCCGGGGCGACACGCGGAGCTTCCAGTGGTCGAAGGGGCTCTGGGAGGCGGTGAAGACGCTGGCGCAGCAGGAAGGGGCCACGCCCTTCATGGTGCTGCTGGCGGCGTTCCAGACGGTGCTGGGAAGGTACGCGAGGCAGGACGACGTGAGCGTGGGCACGGCCATCGCCAACCGCACGCGCGCGGAGACGGAGGGGCTGATTGGCTTCTTCGTCAACACGCTCGTGCTGCGGGCGCGGCTGGACGGCAACTCCACCTTCCGCGAGCTGCTGAGGCAGGTGCGGGAGACGACGCTGGGCGCGTACGCGCACCAGGAAGTGCCCTTCGAGAGGCTGGTGGAGCAGCTGCAGCCCGAGCGGGACATGAGCCGGAGCGCGCTCTTCCAGGTGATGTTCGTGCTGCAGAACGCGCCGGGCTCGGCGGTGAGTCTGCCGGGGCTGAAGTTGGAGGCGGCCGAGTCGTCGGGCAAGACGTCGAAGTTCGACCTGACGCTCGGAATGGCTGCATCGGGCGACGGCGGTGTGGCGGGTGCGCTGGAGTTCAACAGCGACCTGTTCGAGCCCACGACCATCGAGCGGCTGTTGGGGCACCTGCGCGTACTCCTCGAGTCGGCGGTGGCGCGTCCGGAGCAGCGGTTGGATGCGCTGCCGCTGATGGTCGGAGTGGAGCGGCGGCGGCTGGTGCAGGACTGGAGCGGGAAGCCCGCGGAGTACCCGCACGAGGCCTCTCTTGCCGAGCTGTTCGAGGGCCAGGTGCGGAGGACACCTGACGCTGTGGCGGTGGAGCACGCAGGCCAGCGGCTGACGTACACGGAGCTCAACCGCAAGGCCAATCAGCTGGCGCACCACCTGAGGGGAATGGGAGTGGGCCCCGAGGTGCGAGTGGGGCTGTGCGTGGAGCGCTCGCTGGAGCTGGTGGTGAGCGTGCTTGGCATCCTGAAGGCGGGCGGCGTGTACGTGCCGCTCGATGCCAGCTACCCGCAAGAGCGACTGGCGTGGATGAAGCAGGAGGCCGACGTATCGCTGCTGGTGACCCAGCAGAAGCTGCTGCCGTCCTTGACCCAGACGGAAGTCGAGCGAGTGGTGTGCGTGGATACGGAGTGGGCCGTCATTACGCGCCAGTCGGACGACAACCCGCCGACGCGGGTGGGCGGTGAGAACCTGGCGTACGTGATGTTCACGTCGGGAAGCACGGGCCGACCGAAGGGAGTGGGCGTGCCGCACCGCGCAGTGTCGCGGTTGGTGCTGAGGACGGACTTCGCGCACTTCGGGCCAGAAGAGGTGTGGCTGCAGCTGGCGCCCATCTCCTTCGACGCCTCCACGTTGGAGGTGTGGGGAGCGCTGCTGCACGGCGCGAAGCTGGTGGTGTACCCGGCGGGTACGCCCTCGCTGGAGGAGCTGGGCCGCACGCTGGGAGAAGCGGGCATCACGTCGTTGTGGCTGACGGCGGCACTGTTCGAGCAGATGCAGGCAAGGCAGCCGGAGGCGCTGGCGGGAGTGAAGCAGTTGCTGGCCGGTGGTGACGTGCTGCCCGTGGGCCGGGTGAAGGAACGGCTCGCTGCTGGTGGAGTCCTCATCAACGGGTACGGCCCGACGGAGAACACGACGTTCTCCGCGTGCTACCGGATGGAGGGC
>NZ_JAAIYA010000056.1:0-2963 GCF_010894405.1 Pyxidicoccus caerfyrddinensis | reverse complement strand
GCTGGCCGGTGGTGACGTGCTGCCCGTGGGCCGGGTGAAGGAACGGCTCGCTGCTGGTGGAGTCCTCATCAACGGGTACGGCCCGACGGAGAACACGACGTTCTCCGCGTGCTACCGGATGGAGGGCACACAGGAGCTGGGCGCTTCGGTGCCCATTGGCCGTCCCATCACCAACACGCAGGCGTACGTGCTGGACGGGGCGATGCAGCCGGTGCCCGTTGGAGTGCCGGGCGAGCTGTACGTGGGAGGAGAAGGCCTGGCGGTGGGGTACGTGGGCCGGCCGGAGCTGACGGCGGAGCGCTTCGTGCCCAGTCCCTTCGGAGACGGTGCACGCCTGTACCGCACGGGCGACGTGGTGCGCTGGCGCGTGGACGGGACGCTGGAGTTCCTGGGCCGTCGAGACATGCAGGTGAAGGTGCGCGGCTTCCGCATCGAGCTGGGCGAAGTGGAGGCAGCACTGGCGCAGCATCCGGGTGTCGGCGAGGCCGTCGTCGTCGCGAGGGAGGACGGCACCGAGGGCAAGCGCCTGGTGGCGTATGTGACGCCGAAGGAGGGCGCGGCGCTGGAGGCCAGCGTCCTGCGTACGAGCCTGAAGCAGCGGCTACCGGAGTACATGGTGCCGTCGGCATTCATGGTGCTGGACGCGCTGCCGCTGACGCCGAACGGCAAGGTGGACCGCAAGGCCCTGCCCGAGCCGACGGCCTCGAGCAACACCGCCAGCGCCGGGTACGAGGCACCGCGCACGCCTACCGAGGAGCTGCTCGCAGGGCTCTTTGAGCAGGTCCTCGGAGTCGAGCGCGTCGGCACGAAGGACAACTTCTTCGAGCTGGGCGGGCACTCCCTGCTGGCCACGCAGGTCGTCTCGCGGATTCGCGGCACGTTTGGTGTCGAGCTCCCACTGCGTGCGCTCTTCGAGGCGCCCACGGTGGCGGCACTCGCCGACCGGACCGAGCACGCGGCACGTGCGGGTCATGCGCTGACGGCGCCTCCGCTGAAGCCGCGTACGGAACGGCAGGCGGTGCTGCCACTGTCGTTCGCGCAGCAGCGACTGTGGTTCCTTGACCGATTGGAACCGGGAAGCGCCTTCTACAACGTGCCGGCCGTGGTGCGTGCGAAGGGCGCGCTGGACGTGGGTGTGCTCCAGCGGAGCTTCGAAGAGCTGGTCCGCCGGCACGAAGCGTTGCGCACGACCTTCGGTAGCAGGGACGGGAAGCCTGTCCAGGTCATCTCAGCGGAGCCGTTGCTCGCCTTCGAGGTGAAGGACCTGGGCACGGTGCCGGAAGACGCGCGCGAAGCAGAGGCCATGCGGCTCGTAGAGGAGGAGTCGCAACGGCCCTTCGACCTGGAGCACGGGCCGCTGCTGCGGATGAGGCTGCTGCGAGTGTCCGAACAGGATCACGTGCTGGTGCTGGTGACGCACCACATCGTCTCGGATGGCTGGTCGATGAACGTCCTCGTGCGCGAGATCGCCGCGCTCTACGAGGCGTTCTCGGAAGGCCGCACGTCCCCGCTGCCGGAGCTGGCGGTGCAGTACGCGGACTACGCGGTGTGGCAGCGTGAGTGGCTCAAGGGCGAGGTGCTGGAGGCACAGCTCGGGTACTGGACGCAGCAGCTCGAAGGGGCCACCCGCGCACTGGAGCTGCCGACAGACCGGCCGCGACCGGCGGTGCAGACCTTCCGCGGAGGACACGTCGAGGTCCAGTGGTCGAAGCGCTTGTGGGACGGCGCGAAGACGCTGGCGCAGCGCGAGGGAGCAACGCCGTTCATGGTGTTGCTGGTGGCATTCCAGACGGTGCTGTCACGCTACTCGGGACAGGAGGACGTGAGTGTGGGCGCGCCCATCGCGGGGCGCACACAGGCGGAGACGGAAGGGCTGATTGGCTTCTTCGCCAACATGCTGGTGCTGAGGGCGCGGCTGGACGGCAACTCCAGCTTCCTGCAACTGCTGAGGCAGGTGAGGGAGACGACGCTGGGAGCATACGCGCACCAGGAGGTGCCGTTCGAGAAGCTGGTGGAGGAGCTGCAGCCGGAGAGAGATCTGAGCCGCAGCCCGCTGTTCCAGGTGACGCTGACGCTGCAGAACACGCCGACGACGGAAGTGAAGCTGAGGCAGGGGCTGACGCTGACGGGAGTGGAGTCGGAAGACAGGACGTCGAAGTACGACCTGTCGCTGGTGGTGCAGGAGGTGCCGCAGGGAGTGGCGGCGGCGGTGAACTACAACAGCGACCTCTTCGACGCGGCGACGATGGAGCGGTTGTTGAGGCACCTGCACGCGCTGCTGGAAGCGGCAGTCACCCATCCGGAGCAGCGGCTGGAAGCACTGCCGCTGATGGACGCGGAAGAGCGGCGACTGGTGGAGCAGTGGAGCGGTCGGGCCGTGGAGTACCCGCGAGAGGTCGGCCTGCACGCGTTGTTCGAAGCGCAGGTGCAGCGAACGCCGCAGGCCGTGGCCGTGGAGTACGCGGGCCAGCGACTGACGTATGAGGCGCTCGACCGCAGGGCCAACCAACTGGCGCACCACCTGAAGGGGATGGGAGTGGGGCCCGAGGTACGGGTGGGCCTGTGCGTGGAGCGCTCGCTGGAGCTGGTGGTGAGTGTGCTGGGCATCCTCAAGGCCGGTGGTGTGTACGTGCCGCTGGACGCGAGCTACCCGCTGGAGCGCCTGTCCTGGATGAAGCGCGAGGCGGGAGTCGCTGTCCTCGTCACCCAGGAGAAGTTGGCCGACGAGATTGCCGAAGGCAGCGAGCTGCTGGTGTGCGTGGATTCGGACTGGGACGTCATCGCGCGCCAGCCCGAGAGTCGCCTGTCGCCCATGGTGGGCGGTGAGAACCTGGCGTACGTGATGTTCACGTCGGGAAGCACGGGCCGCCCGAAGGGTGTGGGCGTGCCGCACCGAGCGGTGTCCCGGTTGGTGCTGGGCACGGACTTCGCGCACTTCGGGCCGGAAGAGGTGTGGCTGCAGT
>NZ_JAAIYA010000055.1 GCF_010894405.1 Pyxidicoccus caerfyrddinensis | reverse complement strand
GCCCCACGCAGCCGGTGAGCGTCGTCACGCAGCGCCGCGAGCGCCAATCCGCACGCGTCCGCGTGCCGCACGCCTCGCAGCGCCGGCGCTCGCTGTCGACCCTCACCTCACGGGTTGCAACGGGGCGAGCAGTCGTTCGAGCCATGGCGGTATCCCCTCTCAGAAGGGCAACACCCGGGGCTCAGGCCATATTTGCCGGTGTAGTTTTTTTTCGCCGGAAGTGCAGCAGGACCCGTACCCGCTCTATGCGCAGGCCCGCGCCGAGGAGCCGATCTTCTTCTCCGAAGATCTGGGCATGTGGGTAGCCACCCGGCATGCGGATGTCACCGCGATCCTCCGCGACACGGACCGTTTCTCCTCGCGGCTCACCACCGTGAGCGTCAAGGAGCCGCCGCCCGAGGTCGTGGCCGTCATGCGAAGGGGGTTCCCGCGGACCGGCTCGATCATCCACCTCGACCCGCCGGAGCACACGTCGGTCCGGCGGAGCATGAACGCCGCTTTCACCCCCCAGCGAATTGCCTCCCTGGAGGGCGCCATCACCTCGCTGGCGAACCAGCTCGTGGACTCTTTCGAGGCCACGGGTCGGACGGAGCTCATCGCGCGCTTCTGCGGCCCGCTACCGGTGGCGGTCATCGGGGACATCCTGGGGGTCTCGCGGGCCGACGTCGGCAAGTTCGGCCAATGGGCAGATGACGCAGCGCGCTTGCTCATGAGCGGTCAGCTGCCCACCCATGAATGGGTGAGCGCGGCCGAGAGCGTGGTGGCCATGCAGCACTATCTCGCGGATCTCATCTCTGCGCGCACGAGCACGCAGGCCGACGACCTCCTCACCACTCTCATCCAGACGGCCACGGCTCCGAGCGGTCAGCTCGACATGGCCAAGGCTGTCAGTTACGCGACCGCGTTCGTGTTTGCGGGCCACAAGACCACCACGGACCTCCTCGGCAACGCCCTGCGCCTCTTGCTCCTGCATCCCGAGCAGCTCGCGGCGCTCGTGCGCGATCCGTCCCTCGCCGCCGCCGCCGTGGAGGAAACCCTTCGCCGGGACTGCCCGGTTCCTGGGACAGCCCGTGTCGCCAATGTCGACGTGAAGATCGGAGACGTCACGATCCCCAAGGATGCGCGGATCCTCGTGCTCCTGGGCTCTGCCAATCACGATGAGAGCGTCTTCGAGGACCCCTCGAGGTTCGATCTGGGGCGCGCCGGTTCGGGCGAGCACCTTGGGTTTGGCCGTGGTGTGCACTTCTGCCTCGGTGCCCCCCTTGCGCGCCTCCAGGGGCGCGTGGCGCTCTCCGTGCTCACGCAGCGCCTGCCAGGCCTCCGCCTCGCGGACGAACGACCGGTGACGTTCTGGCAGGTCACCATGTTTCGGGGCCCCGTGTCCCTCGAGGTCGCCTGGGACGTCAAAAAATAGCTCGCCGAGCGAACGCTGCCGTACGCCCTCGTGCAGTCCCTGCAAACAGACGGGCCTGGAATCGAGAGGGAAACCTCAACGAGTCCAGGCCCTATGTCTTTTCAGCGTCCGGGCATCTGCATCCGCCCGGCTCCGCGTGCGCTGGCTACGGAAGCCGCCGGAGGACGAACACGCCGCCGCTGCCCTTCGTGCCTCCGATGAAGAGCCAGGCCGCGCTCGTCGATGCCGCGTTGCCGATCTCCGACCAGCTCTCGTCCGACTCAATCGTCGTCGGGCCCGACCAGGTTCCCGCCAACGAGCGCTACTTCACAGACACGTCATCCACCCGGAAGACAGTGATGAGGGAGCTGTTCTGGGTGGCGCTGAAGCGCAGCCGCACCGTCTGTCCCGCGTACGAGGCCAGGCTGTAGGAGTACTGCACGTAGCCGCTTCCCTTGTTGAGGTTGGAGAAGTCCGCCAGCGTCGCAATGACTGTGCCCGCGCTGTTCAGGAGCGCCACGGAGAACCGGTCGTTCTGGTAGAGGGTCGTCGTCTCAGCGCTGGTGATGTACATCCAGAAGGACACCGTCAGCGCGCTTCCAGCCGGAAGGGTGAAGGACTGCTCGGCGGAGCCAGCCTGCCAGGCGACACGTCCCAGCTCCAGGTTGCCGGAACCCCCGTGTGGCGTGGAGCCGCTGGTCATCCAGAAGGCCTGGCCGGTCAGCGTCCACGGGCTGGAGGAGCCCTCGAAGCCACCGTTGACGATGAGGTCGGGAGGGGCATTGGCCACCGTCACGGTGATGCCCGCGGAGGTGGTGGTATTGCCCGAGGTATCGAAGGCCTTGCTCGTCAGCGTGTAGCTCCCGTTGGCGACGGTGGTGGTGTCCCACGTCACGCTGTACGGCGCGGTGTCGTCCGAGCCCAGCAGCGTGGTGCCCCGGTAGAGCTCCACTCTGGCCACCGCCACGTTGTCGGACGCGCTCGCGGACACGGTGACGCTGCCGCTCAGCGTGGCTCCCGCCGAGGGTGCGGTGATGCTGGTGGTGGGCGGCGTGACGTCGTTGTTCACCGTGACGTTGACGGCCGCGGAGGTGGTGGTGTTGCGGGCCGCGTCGTAGGCCTTCGCGGTGAGCGCGTACGCGCCATTGGCCACGGTGCGCGTGTCCCACGTCGCGCTGTAGGGCGCGGAGAAGTCCGTCGCGATGAGGGTGCTGCCCCGGTAGAGCTCCACGCGGGTGACGCCCACGTTGTCCGTGGCATCCGCCGTCAGGGTGACGGTGCCGAGCAGCACGGCGCCCGAAGCGGGAGCGGTGAGGGCGACAGTGGGGGGCACCGTTTCATTGGCCACCGTGACGGCCACGCTGGCGGACTCCGTCACGTTGCCCGTGGTGTCGACGGCCTTCGCGGTGAGCGCGTACGCGCCATTGGCCACCAGCGCCGAGTCCCAGCTCAGGCTGTAGGGAGCGTATGCGTCGGAGCCCAGCAGCGTGGTGCCCTGGTAGAACTCGACGCGGGCCACGCCCACGTTGTCGGACGCGGTCGCCGTCAGAGTGGCCGTCAGGCTCAGCACGGTCCCCGCCGTGGGCGAGGTGAGGCTGACGGTGGGCGGCGTGAGGTCGTTGTCCACGGTGAAGCTCACGCTGGAGGACGTGGCCTGGCCCGCGGCATCCCGGGCGGTGGCCGACACCGTGTGGGCGCCATTGGCCACCGACGCGGTGTTCCAGGAGAACGAGTAGTAGTTCGGGTCCGAGGAGGGAAAGGGGCGGTCGGCGGTGCCGAGGAGGGCGCCGTCCACGTAGAGCTGCACCGAGGTGACGTTCACGTTGTCGAACGCGCTGACGACCAGGGTGTAGGTCTGCTTGATGGTGCTCCCGGCGGAGGGGAACAGCATCGTGCACGTGGGAGGTGTCGTGTCCGGCCCGTCCTTGATGATTTCCGCGCTGTTCAGCGCAGAGCCGGAGGAGGCGCCTCCGGCCACGAGGACCCGCGGCGGCGTGCCGGTCAGCAGCGTGGCGGAGTGCGCGCTGCGCCCGGTGTGCATCGAGCCGAAGGTGCTCCAGGTGCCGGTGGTGAGGTCGTAGGTCTCGACGGAGGACAGGTTGCTGATGCCGGAGCTGCCGCTGCCGCCCACCGCGAGGATGCGCGTGGAGTCGAGGGCGACCAGCGCGAAGGAAGAGCGGCCCTGCGCCATCGGGTTGATGGTCTGGGAGGTCTGCGTCGCCGGGTTGTAGATTTCCGCGGAGCTCAGCGTTCCCCAGCCGCCCGCTCCGAGGACGCGTCCGTCGGGAAGCCCCACGAAGGCCGCCAGGTAGCGGCTGGTGTTGAGCGAGCCCGCCGTGCTGAAGGTGTTCGTCGCGGGATCGAACAGCTCCACCCGGGTGGAGACATCCGTGGTGCCGGAGAAGGCCTGACCGCCCAGCACCGCCACCCGGCCATCCGGCAGCAGAATGGCCGTGGCGCCCATCCGCGCGGCGGACAGGCCCGAGCCCGCGAAGGTCCACGTGCCCGTGGCGGGGTCATAGAGCTCCGCCGACGCGAGGTAGGTGTCGTTGAGATTGAAGAGGCCGCCCACGACGAGCACCTTGCCGTTGTTCAGCTTCACGGCCGCGTGGTAGCGGCGGCGCTGGTTGAGCGAGCCGGTCGGCGTCCAGGTGCCCGTGGCCGGGTTATAGATTTCCGCGCTGTACAGGTTGGAGGTGCCGCTGTTGCCGCCCATGACGAGGACGCGGCCATCGTCGAGCAGCACGGCGCGGTGCATGGTGCGCGAGGCACTCATGGAGCCCGTGGCCGTCCAGGTGCCCGTGGCCGGGTTGTAGAGATGGGCCGAGCTGTACGCGCCCGTCGACGTCTCACCGCCGGCCACGAGCACCCTCCCGTCCGCGAGCCGCGTGGCGGTGTGGTCCCAGCGCCCCGAGGACAGGTTGCCCGTCCACTCGATGACCTCCTGCCGCGATTCTCCCAGTGTCGTGGACTCCGGCTGCGCTCCGCCCTGCTCCGAACCACAGCCAGCGCCAAGCGCCACGAGTGTGAGCAGCCACAGTGATACAAATTGTTTCGATTTGATGACGTGCATGGGTGTCTCTGGACCGTTGCTCTTCTGCTCGCGAAATATTCACGAGCAAACACTTGAAGCAGCGGGACGGGCCCCGGTCTGCACCCGGAATGCCATTCGCCGGCCCTCGTGAGGCCGGGCGGTTGCGCGCCGTCAGCAGCCTCCGGTGCTCCAGACTGGCGCACCGGATTGGCGCAATCGCACCATCTTGGAGCCCCCGTCACACGTCCGCGCTGCTCCGCAGGCGCTTCTCCAGGAACCGACGTTCCGTTTCGTTCCTCCCGCCTGCCCACACGGGCCGAGCATCCCCTCATACGGCCCGCAGTGATTGTTACCCAGGCGACACTTCGGGCTTCGTGACGGGGTAGACTTCGCGCGCGCTCATTCGTGCGGCCCGGCGCCCGCGCATCACCTGTTCGAGGGGGACATGAAGAACCTGGGGAATCATCGGCGGCTGCTCCGCCTTGCCGCCGCGCTGACCGCGCTGGCCGCCTGCACGGAGTCAGAGGCCCCGAGCCCGAAGCAGCAGCCTGAAGTCACGCTCGGCACGTCCTCCGCCGCGCTCTCGTTCGGGGCGCCCGCACTCGTCCGGGACCTGCGCACGACGGTGGTCTACGCCAGTCCCTGGGACAACCCGCCCGGAAGCGAGCCCGCCGGATTCGTGGCAGTGGGCAGCACCCTCTTCTTCGTCGCGCAGGAGGCCAGCAGCGGACGCGAGCTGTGGAAGAGCGACGGCACTCCCGAGGGCACCCAGCTCGTCCGGGACATCTACCCGGGCCCCGAGAGCAGCTTCATCAGCGAGCTCACCGCCGTGGGAGACCACGTCTACTTCGTCGCCACCGACGGCGCCCGGGGGGACGAGCTGTGGAAGAGCGACGGCACTCCCGAGGGCACCGTCGTCGTCAGGGACATCGTCCCCGGCCTCGAGGGAGCCAGCGTCAGCAACCTGAAGGGCTTCAACGGCCTGCTCTACTTCGCCGCGTTCGACGCCAGCCGGGGACACGAGCTGTGGCGGAGCGACGGCACCGCCGAGGGCACCGTCGTCGTCAGGGACATCGTTCCGGGGGACATCGGCTCCGGCCCCTTCTACTTCGCCGTCGCTGGCAACCAGCTCTTCTTCTCGGCCTGGACGTCCGCGACCGGCCGCGAGCTGTGGCGGACCGACGGCACCGCCGAGGGCACCCGGCTCGTCAGCGACCTCACCCCCGGCAGCGACAGCAGCAACATCGAGGTGTTCTGGAGCGTGGGCAACCGCGTCTTCTTCCTCGACCCCAACGCCGGCGAGCGCGACCGGCTCTGGGTCAGCGACGGCACCGCCGAGGGCACGCGGCTCGTCTTCGACGCGACGCCCGGGGCTTCGTCCAACGGCTGGCACATCCAGTCCGTGGCGGCCATGAACGGGCTTCTCTACTTCTCCCCGCCGAGCTACGAGCCCGACAACGTCGGCTACGAGCTGTGGGCCACGGACGGAGCGGCGGTGTGGCGGGTGAAGGACATCCGCCCTGGAGTCCTCGGCAGCGGGCCCGAGGGCCTCACCGCCGTGGGCAACGTGCTCTACTTCCGCGCGCTGAGCGACGACAGCCTCGGCTACGAGCTGTGGAAGAGCGATGGCACGGAGCAGGGCACGCAGCTCGTCGGAGACCTCAACCCGGGCAGCGGGAGCTCCATGCCCCAGAACCTGTTCGCCCTGGGCACGGAGGTCTACTTCACCGCGCACGATGCCGTGGGCCGGGCGCTGTGGAAGAGCGACGGCACTCCCGGGGGCACCCGGCGCGTGAAGTCCCTCCAGAACCGGGTGAACGGCAGCGAACCGGAGGTGCTGACCTCGGCCGGCGGTGTGCTCTACCTCTCCGCCACCGACGGCGTCCAGGGCGTGGAGCTGTGGCGCAGCGACGGCTCTGAGCCGGGCACGCACCTGGTGAAGGACATCCTGGTCGCGACGGCCGACTCGAACCCGCAGGTCCTCACCCCCTTCAACGGCGGCCTCGCCTTCACGGCGGATGTGGAGAACCTCGGCCGTGAGCCGTGGGTCACGGACGGCACCGCCTCCGGCACCCGACTCGTCAAGGACGTCTACCCGGGCGGCCCGGGCTCGATCCCCGGGCAGTTGCTCCCGCTCAATGGCGCCCTCGTGTTCGATGCGACCAACGGCGCCGATGGCAGGGAGCTGTGGACCAGCGACGGCACCTCCGCGGGCACCCGGCTCCTCAAGGACATCCGGACCGGCTCCGGTCTCTCCAGCGACCCGCAGGGCATGACCGTCATCGGCGACCGGCTCTACTTCGCCGCGAATGACGGCCAGACGGGCCGCGAGCCGTGGATGAGTGATGGCACCACCACGGGCACCCGGCTCATCAAGGACTTCAATACGACGACCCCTGGCGCGAGCTCCACGGCAGGCGTCTTCGTCAGGCTCAAGGACCGGGTCTACTTCCCGGCCTCGAGCGGAACGGGCCGTACCCTCGCGATGACCGACGGCACGGCGCAGGGGACGGTGACCGTGGCGAACGTCGACCCCTATCTGGCCGGAGGCTTCGTCTCCATGGCCGACCACATCTACTTCGCCGGGGTGGCGCCCGGCACGAGCGACATCGAACTGTGGAGGAGTGACGGCACCACCGCGGGGACGCAGCTCGTCAAGAACATCGGCGTGGACAGTGGCTTCTTCTCCAGCAGCTACCCGGACCACTTCGCCGTGCTCGGTGGCGTGCTGTACTTCCGCGCCGAGGAGACCTGGGGCCGACAACACCTCTGGCGCAGCGACGGCACGGCGGCCGGCACCTGGGCCGTGAAGCAGCTCCCCGAGGGGATGGGCAACGTCAGCCCGAGGAACCTCACGACGGTCAACGGCGTCCTCCTGTTCCAGGCGTATGACCCGGAAGGCGGCATCGAGCTGTGGCGCAGCGACGGCACGGTGGCGGGGACCCGGCGCGTGAAGGACATCCACCCCGGCCCCGCCGGAAGCATGGCCATCCAGCCGATGCTGGCGCTGGAGCCGGAGGGGCTCGTGGTGTTCACCGCGTCGGACGGCCTGTCCGGCATGGAGCCGTGGGTCTCCGACGGCACGGAGGCGGGAACCCGGCGGCTCGCGGACCTCGCGCCGGGGGCATACTCCTCCAGCCCCCGCCTCTTCAGGCGCGTGGGCACTGCCATCTACTTCGTCGCCAACGACGGGGTTGCCGGCTTCGAGCCCTGGCGCATGGTGCTGGAGCTGACTCCGGACACCACGCCGCCCACCGTGACGTGTCCACTTCCGGTGAGCGCGGAGGCCCTGAGTGCCTCGGGTGCACCGGTGAGCTACCCGCCCGCGACGGCCACGGACGATCAGCCCGGCGCGCCCAGCCTCTCGTACAGCCAGGCGTCGGGGACGGTGTTCCCCCTGGGGACGACGGCGGTCACCGTCACCGCCAGGGATGTGGCCGGCAACACCGCCTCGTGCGCCTTCGACGTCACCGTCCAGGACCTGACCCCGCCAACCCTGAGCTGCCCCGCGGACGTCACCACCGAGGCCACCAGCGCCTCGGGGGCCACCGTCAGCTATCAGCCCGCCACCGCGACCGACGCCGTCACCGCTTCGCCTCAAGTCATCTACAGCCATGCCTCGGGTACGGAGTTCCCGGTCGGCACCACGAACGTCACGGTCACCGCAAGGGATGATGCCGGGAGTTCCACCGTGTGCTTCTTCAGGGTCATCGTCCGGGACGTCACGAAGCCGCAGGTGTCGTGCCCGGCGAACGTCGCCGCCGAGGCCACGAGCGCCGCGGGCGCCACCGTGAGCTATCCGCCCGCGACCGCGACCGACACGGCCAGCCCTCCCGTGACGCTCGGCTACAGCCAGGCCTCCGGGACGCACTTCCCGTTCGGCGCGACGGTCGTCACCGTGACGGCGACAGACGCCGCGGGCAACAGCGACACCTGCGCATTCTCGGTGACGGTCCGTGACACCACCGCGCCCGCGCCGAGCTGCCCTGGAAACGTCGTCGCTGAGGCCACGGGTGCCTCGGGTGCCACCGTGAGCTACCCGCCCGCAACCGCGTCCGACGCCGTCACCAGCGCGCCGGCCATCGGCTACAGCCACGCCTCGGGGACGCACTTCCCGCTCGGCGTGACGGCCGTCACCGCGACGGCCACGGACGCCGCTGGGAACGCGGCCACGTGCATCTTCTCGGTGACGGTCCGCGATACCACCGCGCCCACGCTGAGCTGCCCCGCGGACATCACCGCCGAGGCCACGGGTGCCTCGGGCAGCACCGTGAGCTACCCGCCCGCGAGCGCGACGGATGGCGTCACCGGCTCGGTGGAGCTCGGCTACAGCCAGGCCTCGGGGACTGTGTTCCCGCTCGGGACGACGGCCGTCACCGTCACCGCGACAGATGCGGCCGGCAACGCGGCTACGTGCTTCTTCAACGTCACCGTGCGGGACACCACCGTGCCCGCCCTGAGCTGCCCCGGAGGCGTCACCGCCGAAGCCACCAGCGCCTCGGGCGCTTCCGTGAGCTACCCGCCCGCTACGGCTTCCGACGCCGTCACCGGCGCGCTGACGGTCAGCTATAGCCAGGCCTCGGGGACGCTGTTCCCGGTCGGCACCACGGTTGTCACCGTCACCACGGCGGATGCCGCCGGAAATGCCGCCTCGTGCACCTTCGACATCACCGTGCGCGACACCACCGCGCCCACGCTGAGCTGCCCCACGGACGTCACCGCCGAGGCCACCCACGCCACCGGCGCCACCGTGGAGTATGCACCGGCCGTCGCGTCCGACTCGGCGACCCTCGCCTACAGCCATGCGTCGGGTGCCCTGTTCCCGCTCGGCGCCACGGAGGTCACCGTCGTCGCCCGGGATGCCGCGGGCAATGAGGCGACGTGTCGCTTCACGCTGACCGTGCGTGACACCACTGCGCCAGCTCTGAGCTGCCCGGCGGACCTCACGGTGGAAGCCGAGGACGCCACCGGCGCGACCGCCACCTTCACGCTCCCGAACCCGGTGGACACCGTCACTTCCGCTTCCCAGGTGTCCTCCAGCCACGCTCCGGGCAACCGCTTCCCGCTCGGGACGACGCCCGTCACCGTGACCGCGCGGGACGCGGCGGCCAATGCGACCTCCTGCACCTTCTCCGTCACGGTGCGGGACACCACGCCGCCCGCCATCACCTGCCCCGCAGATGTGACCCTCAAGAGTTCGGAGGCCGAGGGCGCCGCCGTCACCTTCACGCCGGCGACGGCCAGCGACACGGTGACGGCCTCGCCGCAGGTGACCTACAGCCACGCCTCCGGCAGCGTCTTCCCGCAGGGCACCACGCCCGTGACGGCCACCGCGCGCGACGAAGCGGGTCAGACCGCCGAGTGCACCTTCCAGGTGACCGTGCGGCGCCCCGTCACCGTGCCGGTGCCGGATGAGCCTGTCGGCTTCGGGTGCACCTCCGGTGCCTCCGGCGGTGTCGGAGGCAGCGCGTGGCTCCTGCTGATGGGCGGAGTCCTGCTCTTCCAGCGGCGCACCCGCCGCTCATCAGTGGCGCGTGGCGCCTGCTCCGGGGAGGTGGCCTCCTCCAGCGACGCGCCCGCCGCGCAGGAGTGAGCTGATGGGCTTCGGCGGCCATGGGATGCGAGGACGCGCGCTGTTCGTCTTCTTCTGGGCGGCGCTGTCACTGCCCCACGTGCTGGCGCTCATGGACTCGGGGCTGGGGCCCACGGCCGCGGGGGCCGCGCTGGCGCTCGCGGCGGGCGTGGGGCTGGGGCGGGTGGCGTACCGGACGGACGAGGGAGTTGGCTGTCTCTTCATCCTCCTGGCCGGGGGAGGCACGTGGCTCGGCTGGAACCTGGGAGAAGCCTGGGTCGCGACGCCGCTGGGCGTGCACCTGGGTGCCATCGCGGGTGGGGCGCTCCCTCCCGCGCTGCTGACGGTGGGCCACATGCTCGTTCGACGCCACCAGGAGCACGTATAGGCGGAATTGGCGGCCACTTTCACCTCGGCGTCCGGTAGCCCCACTGTGCGCCCCCTCGGACGCTGGCGGGCCGTGGCCCTGGAGGAGGGGGGGCGCGGCCCCCCGCCGCCTGCGTGCGCGCGCACTGCTTGCCTGTCGGGCGGCCTCTGTGGCCCAGCCGGTGCCGCTGAAACCGAGGTGTCGGGGGGCCTCTGCCCTTGAGTGCAGCCACTGCCCTTGGGGCGGGCCTCGTGCAGATACTACGACGTCTACCTGGGGCTGGGCCGCACCAGTGATGCCAATCGCTGGTACAACCTGATGGCGAACACGACGGAACGGCAGCAACTACGCGCGGGACCTGAACTGGGGAGAGTTCATCCACTTCTGGAGTGGCGCTGCGGGCGTCAATCTCAAGACCCTGGCCACGTCCGCCTTCGGATGGCCCGCCGAGTGGGAAGCGCAGTTCACCCAGGTCGTCGTGAGCGCGCCGGGGATGTAGAGTTCCAGCGCCGCGAACTTCTCCGCGCCCAGGCGATGGAAAGCGAAGGCGCCACGACGATGCCACTGGACCCACTCGAGCTGGAGCGACAGCTGATTCGACTCCGGGCTCCGATCGCGCGCATTCACGTGACGGACACGCCCACCGACGATGTGCTGGCGAGCTTCGTCGGCGGATGTCCGTATCTCGAGGAGGGAACCGATTGGCCCGTCTGCGTGTTCTGCCGGCACCCGATGGCATTCGTCGTTCAGGTCCACGCGCGCGACCACGGCATCGTTCTCCCGGACGCACTCACGTTGCTCTCGCTCTTCGTCTGCGCGCGAACGGATGAGTGTGAGAGCTCGTGCGGGCTCAGCCACGCAGAGCACGGTGAGAACTTCGTCGTGCGGACCTTTCGGTCGCCTCGTCGCGAGCTGCATCGTGCGCGCGAGGTGCCCGCGTCCCAGCCGCTCCGCGAGTCGCAACTGCTTCGGTTCGAGCGCTCCTGGAACCTTCCGGACTTCACCACGGTCGAGTCGAGAGACCCCTTCGGGCTGATGTCCACGTGGAGGGAGGCAGGGGTGGCGGCTCCTGCACGCCGCTATGACGAGCTCCGGCGCAAGCTCTCCGGCGAAAGCCGGCTCGATGATGCCTTCCGGCGCTTCATCGGCGGATGGCCGTGCTGGACGAACCTCTCGGACAGGACGCCCACCTGCACGGATGGCGAGCCCCTGGTTCACGTGATGCAAATCTGGGACAGCCTTGCCGGCATCTCCTTTTACGAGCAGGCGTCTCTGTTCCATTGCGCGATTCATCCGAGCGCGAATGACTTCGCGCTCGTGTACGACCACACCTGAGGTGCATGGCAGGAGGTTCAGGCCGAAGGAGCGCATGTCCATGTTGCTCGAGCCGCTCAGGGTCCCTTCCCTCTCAAGCGTCTTCCCTCACACCGTCAGCCTGGCCGACTCCCGGGTCTGGGGTCAGGGCACGCTTCGGCTCGCCGAAGGACATCAGCCGACGATGCAGCGGCGCGAGCAGGCCGAGGAGGAGCACGAGCACACCGGTGACCTGTAGGAGCCGCTCGATGGAGACCCCCTCCGCCAGGGGGCCGAAGAGCAGCATGGACAGCGGCATCAGCGCGGTGGAGAGCATGGTCATCACGCTGAAGACCCGCCCCAGGTAGGCCGGCTCCACCTTCTCCTGGAGCATCACCGTGGCGGGGGTGTTGTAGAGCGGCAACGCCACGCCGAAGAGCTCCATGAACGCCAGGTACACCCCGAAGTGGGGCACCACGCCAAGGGCCAGGATGCACGCCCCCATGATGAGGTTGGAGGCGACCATGGTCCACACGCGGTTGCCACGTATAGAGGGACGGGAGCCCTGTTAAGGGAGAGGGCTGGAGCCGAGGAGCCGAAGAAGGCGGCTGACGGGGGCCCCAGGCTGTACGCCAAGCCGGTGGGGAGGCCGTGCAGCCCCCTCTGGACACACGCCGGCCCAGGCGGCCCATCCAGCAAGGGGCAGCAGAGGCGTGGGCTTCTGGGGCAGCGCGACTGCTTGTGGCTCAACACCCCGCGGCCTGGGGTGGCCCTCGTGCCGGGGCCAACCTCGCACAGGCCGTGGGCAAGCCCCGGTGCTCCAGAATCGCCCGCACCCCGGGGGCCCCCTTCACGTACGCCAAGACCCGCCGCCTGCCTACGCTGGCGGGCCGTGGCCCTCAAGAGGGGTGCGCGGCCCCCCGCCGCCTCCCTGCGCGCGCACTCCTTCCCTGCCGGGCGGCCTCTGTGGCCCAGGCCCAGCCGGTGCCGCTGAAACCGAGGTGTCAGGGGGCCTCTGCCCTTCAGTGCAGCCACTCCCCTTGGGGCGGGCCTCGTGCAGGTGCCAGGGGCAAGGGGACGGTGGGCAACCCCAGGTGCCTCAACACCTCCTTGGCGCCGGGGCCTTTCACCACCGCCAGTACCCTCCGGCGCCCGGCGCAGCCAGGACAGGTGAAGACGTCGAAGTCGAAACCGCGCTTGAGCAGCGTCGCCTGGTCCAACCGCGCAGCGCGCTGCTTGCTCCGCACCTGCGCAGCGCCAGCAGGGGCCTCAGCGTGCTGGAGGTGTTCGACCTGACCGGGGGCCCGAGCGTGCGCATCAAGAGCGCGGACGAGCCGGTGATTGGCGTGGGGCTCTCTCCGGACGGAGCGCGCGTGGCGGCCTGTTGCATGGACCAGACGGTGCGCCTGCACGACGCGCGCACCGGCGCGCTGCTGCGCTCCTGGCCCCATCCCTCCCTGGCCTTCGCGGTGGCGCTGGGTGACGGCATCGTCATCACCCGGTCCGAGGATCCGGTGACCCGCTTCTTCGACCTGGAGACTGGCGAGGACCTGGGCGAGGTCGCGGGGACGACCGCGCCCGAGGACGCCCTGCGCCTGGCCCTCTGGGATGCGCTGAGCGACGGGCCGGTGGTGGCGCGCGGGCGAACGGAGAAGGACCACCTCTACGTCCTGAAGCTTCATACCTGACAACCACCTGTCACAGAGGATGGGTAGGTCCTGCCCATCCACCCACGCCGTCCTGGAGGAGCGCCATGAAGCTCTACTTCCACCCCATGTCCGGAAACTCGCGCCGCGTGCTGCTCGTGGCCACCCACCTCGACATTCCCCTGGAGCGCATCGAGGTGGACCTCACCACGGGCAAGCAGCGCGAGACGTCGTACCTGGGCATCAACCCCAACGGGCGCGTCCCGGCGCTGGACGACGACGGCTTCGTGCTCTGGGAGTCGCGTGCCATCATGCTGTACCTGGCGGAGAAGACGCCGGGACAGACCCTGCTCCCCACGGACGCGCGCGGCCGCGCCGACGTGAACCGCTGGCTCTTCTGGTGCTCCGCCCACATGTCCCAGGCGGCCACCGTCCTCGTCCTGGAGAACTTCGTGAAGCAGCGCACCGGCCGCGGGCCGCCGAACCCCACCGAGGTCGCTCGCGGCGAGGCCCTCTTCGCGCAGGCCGCGCCCGTGCTGGACTCGCACCTCGCGGGCCGGACGTGGGTCACGCAGGAGCGCCTGACGCTCGCGGACTTCTCGCTCGCCTCGTCGTTCGCACTCGCGGGGCCCGCACGGCTGCCGCTCGGGGACTACGCGAACATCCGGGCATGGCTCGGGCGCGTGCAGGAACTGGAGGCGTGGCAGCGCACCGCGCCTCCGGCCCCCTCCCGCGCCTGACGAAGGCGCTCAGTCACCGGCAAGGACGACGCCACCATCGAGCGGCTCGCGGAGCTCCTCCACGACTTCCCACAACCGGGCGTCGGGCTGCCTCATCACGGCAAGCACGACGGGAATGAGCCGGGGGTCCGCGGGCCACCTGCGCCAGCCGCGCAGCAGGTCTTTCACCGTCATGAGAGGGCCTTCGCGCACCGTCCGACTCGCGTGACGTATGGCTGACGGCCCTCTCGGTCATGGAGTGGCCCCCAACAACGGCGTCATGTCCGGATCCGCCTTCTGCATCGCGCGCTGATACGCGGGGCGCGCGCCAATCCGCTGCAGATAGGCCAGGATGTTCGGCCACGGCGAGAGATTGTACGGCTTGAACAGCCGCATGGTGGTCAGCGAGAACACCATCATGATGTCCGCCGCCGTCAGCTCCGGACCCGCGAGATAGGGCGCCTCACCCAGACGCTTCTCCACTGTGGAGAAGACCAGGTTGAACCGCTCCTTCGCCGCCTGCAGCGGCGCGTTCTTCTCGGACGGATCGACGCGCTCCAGATACCTCACCTGCAAGACGACCGGCTGCAAGGTCCCGTTGGCGAAGTGGAACCAGTAGAGATAGTCGGCGAATCCGGGCTGGCCGCGCTTCACGGCGAGCCGTCCGTTGCCATGGGTCGCAATCAGATATTCGGAAATTGCCCCGGATTCGCCGAGCACCAGTTGCCCATCGGTGATGATTGGCGCCGTCCCCATCGGGTGCAGCGCCTTGTATTCCGGCGGCGCCAGCTTGTTGTCCTTTCGGCGCGCATACCGCTTCAGCTCATATTCGAGCTCGAGCTCCTCGCAAAGCCAGACAATCCTCTCCGATTGGGAGCGCCCGAGGTGATGCACGGTCAGCATGTTGTTCGTCATGAGCGCAACGTACGGCTGCACGTCGCGGGATGCTTGCCTGTACCTCTCTGCTTCTTGCTCGATCCTCTCGCCGGAGACATGAGCGAGAGGGTGCTACGCTCGCCGCATGAACCTCGCGGATCTCGCCGAGCTCGCTGCGCGCCAGCTCCCTCGCCCGAATGGCCGCGCGAGCCAGTACGTGCGACCGCTGAAGAACCTCGGCATCCTCCGGCACCACCAGCCGACATCGTTCGAAGCCGCCATCTACGAGCCGGTCATCATCCTCGTCCTCCAGGGACGAAAAGAAACGGTACTGGGAGCCGATTCGTTTCCGATGGACGTTGGCGAGTGTCTGCTCGTCAGTCACGACCTTCCGGTCATCGCACGCGTCACGAAAGCCCCATACCTCGCGCTGCTCTTCGATGTGGAGCTGGACACGCTGCGCGACTTTTACGAGGCAATGGCCGAGTCGCTTCCCGCAGCCGCGCAGCCGCGCTCGCTCTCGGTCCAACCCTGCGATGCCAGGCTCGTCGACGCGCTCCATCGCTATCTCGCACTCGCGGGTGCGCGGATGGATGCAGCGGTGCTGGGTCCGCTCGTCTCGCGCGAGCTCCACTACCGGCTCGCGACGGCGCCGTTTGGCGGCATGCTGCGCGACCTGCTCCGCCATGACAGCCACGCCAGCGCGATCACGCGAGCAATCGCACAGCTGCGGCGTGACTTTCGAGCGCCCGTAGAGATTCCCAAGCTCGCGCGCAGCGTCGGGATGAGCGCGTCTTCGTTCCACAAGCACTTCAAGGCGATCACGGCGTCATCACCGCTTCAGTATCGAAAGGGCCTGCAACTGCTCGAGGCCCGTCGCCTGTTGCGCGCCGGCACGCTCACGGTTTCCGCGGCGGCATTCGACGTCGGCTACGAGAGCGCCGCACAGTTCAGCCGGGATTACACGCGCAAGTTCGGCGCATCGCCGAAACACGACCTCCCAGTCGGATGAACCCCGTTGGCCGTACGCTCCGCTGGCTGCGAGGGACAAGGTGCAGTAAGTATCGCGTTTCATCAATACGCGCCGGTCGGGACCGGTTGGCACTGGCGCATGACGCGGTGAAGGATGCGCCATGTCTTTGAATGCTTACGAGCTATCTGCGGGCCTGTTCGTCCGCGGACTGACCAACTTGAAAACGCAGTTGGCGAAGGCCGAAGACCATGCCGCTGCCAGTGGCAGCGGTGAAGCGGCGTTGCTGGACGCGCGACTCGCTGCGGAAGGGGGCATGCGCGGCGTTGCGAGTGACGCGCCAGCTGACCTGCACATGTACACGCTCGCCGCTCAAGTCCACTGGGCCGCGGAGGGAGCCAGGTTGGCGATCGCGCAGTTGCTGGGTGCGCCACGGGTGCCGGCCGCGAACGATGCAAAGAGCTTTGCGGATCTGCACCAGCGGCTCGATGCGACGATCGCGTATCTCCGAGAGATCGCGCCAAGCGACCTCGAAGCCGGCCTCGATCGAGAGATCGTGATCGAGCACCGCCGTGGCTCGATGCGCTCCAGTGGCCGCCAGTTTCTGATCGCATTCGCGATCCCCCACTTCTTCTATCACGTGACCACCGCCTACGGCATCTTGCGCAACCAAGGCGTGCGACTCACCATGGGCGACTTTTTGGGCAACTGGGGGACGAGTTGAACTGAACTACGCCACCCGCTCAGCGGGCCGTGAAAGCGGACGAAGTGAGTACACGGCGCGAGGTGACGGAAGAAAATCGATGCGAACCGATGCGGAGCGGTGGGCGGTGTCGACAGGCGAGACCCGTTGGATGCGTGGTCGCGGGACCAGAGCGCACGGGAGGCGGTGAAGACGTCGAAGTCGAAACCGCGCGCTGCTTGCTCCGCACCTGCGCAGCGCCAGCAGGGGCCTCAGTTGGCGCGTCTGAAGCCCTCAGGCGGTCCGCCCAAGGTCTCTCAAGAGGGCCCTGCGTTGTTCGAGGAAGCGCGCGCTCCCGTTGACGGCTATTACCGCTAGCACTCTGGCCACCTCGGCTGGGCGGATGTCTGTCCGCTCATCGTTCGCGTCGAGGCACGGCTCGTCGAGCGGGCGCTGTCGAACCTGATACTGAAAGCCCTGCGGTACGCGAGGTCGCGGGTGCAGGTCATCCTGACTCGCGACACCGTCGTGGTGTGGCCCGCGACGTGACACGATGCGCGCCATGGCCTCGTCCCCTGAAATCTGTGTCTTCGGCGCGGGCAGCATCGGGTGTTACGTCGGTGGCCGGCTCGCGGCGACGGGCGCGGCGGTGCGCTTCATTGGCCGGGAGCGCGTAGTGGCGGAGGTCCGCGAGCACGGCCTGCGCCTGACGGACTGGCGGGGCGCGGACCTGAAGGTGCCGGCTTCCGACGTGCACATCTCCACGGGGCACGAGGCGCTGGCCTCGGCGGACCTGGTGCTCGTCACGGTGAAGTCCGCAGCGACGGAAGAGGCGGGGGGCGCGCTCGCGGCGGGGCTCAAACCCGGCGCCAGCGTCATCAGCTTCCAGAACGGCCTGCACCGCGCGGACGTGCTGCGCGGCCTGTTGCCGGGCCGCGCGGTGCTGCAGGGCATGGTGCCCTTCAACGTCGCGGCGCAGGGCCAGGGCCATTTCCACGCGGGCACCGAGGGCACGCTGGAGGTGGAGCAGCACGCGGTGCTCGCGCCCTTCCTGGATGCCTTCACGCGGGCAGGGCTGCCGTTGAAGCAGCACGCGGACATCGTCGCGGTGCAGTGGGCGAAGCTGCTGCTCAACCTCAACAACTCCGTCAATGCGCTGGCGGACCTGCCACTGAAGGAGGAACTGTCCCAGCGCGCGTGGCGCCGATGCCTGGCGCTGGCGCAGAGCGAGGCGCTGGCGGTGTTGAAGCACGCCGGGGTGAAACCCGCGAAGCTGACGCCGCTGCCGCCGGGTTGGATTCCCACGCTGCTGGGGGGGCCGGACGCGGTGTTCCGCAGTCTCGCGAAGAAGATGCTCGCCATCGACCCGAAGGCGCGCTCGTCCATGTGGGACGACCTGCACGCGGGCCGGAAGACGGAGGTGGACTACCTCAACGGCGAGGTCGTCCGGTTCGCCCACCGGCACGGGCTGTCCGCTCCGGTCAACTCACGCCTCGTGGAGCTGATCCACGAGGCGGAAAGCGGCAAGCGCCGCACATGGACCGGGGACGCGCTGCTCGCGGACCTGAAGCAGGCGGAACTCGAGGACGGGCCTTGAGGCCGGTGGGGGCAGGGCACTGCGAGGTCGCGTGACATTCCTCGGTGCGCGCCAGCCGGTGTACCCGGAGTACGCGCCGCCCGCGCCCAACGAGCAGGAGCCGAAGCTGAAGCGCGCCTAACGCCTGTAAGCGCCTGCCGCGGCGATGGCGTTCCAAATCAGGCCATAGGTATTGATGGCGGTGCCGATGGCCCACGCGACAAGCGAACTGTAGCCGTCCAATCCGGTCTGGACGTAGTTCACGATGTTCATCAGCACACCGCCATACGCCAATGCCGGTATCGCGGCCCCCATCGCGATGCGATAGGGCATGTGCTTGCGGTACACCCCAAACAGCAGGCAGGCCGCATACACGACGAACAGCCCCATCGCCGGAAGGGGCGGCGCCCGACTCAGCTGCACGCCGCCGCTCCTCACCTGCAGGTAGCTCACCGCCAGGTAGGCAATCGCCATCGCCGGATACAGGCACTGCAGCATCAACAGCGTTCGCGGCTTGATGGGGCCACCTCGTTTCCGCCAACCGCATCCTGGCCCGTCACCCTGACGGACACGCTCTCGTTCTTCTCAGCCCCTCTACACCCGCCCGCCGCCCTCCAAAGGGGCCCCCATCCGTCCTTCTGTGAAGCGTCCCCTCGCGCCACTCGAAGCAGCGCTCGGGGACCTCATCCTGGGGACGAGTCCTCAACACCCATTGGCGGTTGACGGGCGGGGCCATGACGGCGGAGGACGAAGGCATGGCTGGATATTACCTGGGTATAAATTGGCGTCATTTATACCCGGGTATCATTCGCGAGACGGCGCGTGTTCGTCGTCAGGGAGGAGCGTCGCGGTCAGCAGAGCCTAGTGAGGGCAGAGCCTGCTGACTGCCGAAGCGCAGCCGCCCACGTACTGGGCCAGGGTGCACTGGCCGCTGCGGACACACGTGGGCGGCGTACACGATGAGACGCCGACCTGGCAGGTGAGATCGGAGGCGGTGACGCGCCCCGTCTCGTCCTCGTGGATGACAGGAGCGACCTCCACCTGTCCCTCCAACTCGAGCGGCTCCTCGCCCCCTCCACAACCCACGAGCGCAGCGGCGACCATCGACAGCAAGACATACTTTTTCACGAGGTGCTCTCCAGTCTTTGTGTCTCTGTGGAGTGACCGTCTGCCCTTCGTAGGCAGAACAGCGTCTCCAATGGGGAGAGGCGCAAAGCCGTGAGCCGGCCCAGAAAAGAATTTCGAGCGATTTCCGGGGCGCGTGACTCCATCCCGAACGAGCCTGTCCAACTCTTCAAGGGGCGACCCCCGTCACCCGCTGCGCGTGGCCACCTTCGCGGCGTACTTGAAGAGCGACCAGCGGCGAGGGCGTCAGGGCCACCCGCCCGGGTTGGGACTGCTCCACCAGCGCTACCTCGACCTGGAGCTCCGCGCGCGGGGACACGTTGGCAATCACGTATGGGCGGCCACTTTCACCTCGGCGTCCGGTAGCCGCTCTGTGCGCCCCCTCGGACGCAGGCGGGCCGTGGCCCTCGAGGGGTGCGCGGCCCCCCGCCACCTGCCTGCGCGCGCACTCCTTGCCTGT
>NZ_JAAIYA010000054.1 GCF_010894405.1 Pyxidicoccus caerfyrddinensis | reverse complement strand
AGTGCGTCCCCTATGCGCGCTATGGCGAGACGCTGGAAGGCGTCATGGCGGCGCTGGAGGCGGCCCGACCGCGCATCGAGGCGGGGCTGGAGCGGGACGGAATCGCCGGGGTGCTGGAGCCGAAGGCCGCGCGCAACGCGCTGGACTGCGCGCTCTGGGATTTGGAGGCGAAGCGGAGCGGGCGGCCCGTCTGGGCGCTGCTGGGCATGTCCGAGCCCCGGCCGCTCGTCACCGCGTACACGCTGAGCCTCGATACAACGGAGGCAATGCGCGCGGCCGCGGAGAAGGCCGCGCACCGTCCGCTGCTGAAGGTGAAGCTCGGGCGCGGTGAGGAGGACATCGAGCGACTGCGCGCCATCCGCGCGGGGGCTCCGGCGAGCCGGCTCATCGTGGATGCGAATGAGGGCTGGCAGCCGGAGGCGCTGCCCGCCCTGCTCGACGCCTGCGCGGAGCTGGGCGTGGTCATGGTGGAGCAGCCGCTTCCCGCGGGCAATGACGGCGCGCTCCAGGGGCTGCGCCGCTCGGTGCCCGTGTGCGCCGACGAGTCCGCTCATGACCGGCACGGACTGGGCACGCTGCTGGGGAAGTACGACGCCATCAACATCAAGCTGGACAAGACGGGGGGCCTGACGGAGGCGCTGGCGCTCGCGTCGGCCGCGCGGGGCGAGGGCCTTCAGCTCATGGTGGGCTGCATGGTGGCGACGTCGCTGGCCATGGCGCCCGCAATGCTCGTGGCGCAGGGGGCCGCCGTGGTGGACCTGGACGGGCCGCTGCTGCTCTCCCGGGACAGGGTGCCCGGCATCCGCTTCGAGGGGAGCGAGATGTACTGGCCACCCCGCGAGCTCTGGGGCTGAGGGACAGGGAGGACCACCGCGGGCCACGCGTCGAGCGCGGCGGCCGAAGGCCGCGATGCGAATGCGGCGGAGTCCCCTTCTGGGAGGTACTCCGTAGAGGCTGCGGGAATCGAACCCGCGGACAAGGCGATAGGAAACCCCAGGCAGGACGCGCTGTTACCCACTATCGCCTTGATCTCACGTCGGTTCGTTGTGCCTCCCTATCCCGTCTTCCCCCGTCTTGTCCCGTTCTCATCCCCGCATGAGGGGTAGAGTCGACGGGAGGCGCGGTGCCGCTCGGGTTTGTCGGCGCCTGCTGCGAGGGTCCGCTCTCGCTCGCCCTCTCGCCGAGTCTCACCCACGGTCCGTTTCCTCCACGCCGCTCATCGAACCGGACGTGCAGATTTCCTGCATCCGGCTCTCGGACAGGTTTCACGCGACGCGTCTCAGCGCAGGAGGGCACGTACCTCCAGCACTCCGAGGCTCCGATGCACCTCGTTGTACTTGAAGCGTGACGTTGCTCGCGCCACCTTGTGCCTCCTGCTCAGGAAGTTCCTCACCCGTTGAGTCACGTGCCAGTCCAGCACGTTGAACGCGCGCATCGGCGAGTCGTAGACGAAGTACGTCGCCCACCCTCGCAGGAACCGGTTGAGCTCGCCCGCTATCTCCTCCCAGCGCTCTGTCCTGCCGCGCCGAAGGATTCGGCTCACTTCACCCCGGGCGTGCTCCATCGCCTTCTTCGAAGGTCGGGCTCCCAGGTACTTCTGGCCGGTCTTCTTGTAGACCAGTGGTCCCAGTTCGTACCCGAGAAAGCGGAAGTGCTCTTTCCGCGCATCGCGAATGCTCGTCTTCGCCTCGTTGAGCGTCAGCTTCAGCCCATCGAGCCATCGTTTCACCTGCGCCAGCATCTCCGCGGCTCCCCTGCGGGCTACCACCACGAAGTCATCGGCGTAGTTGACGATCTTCGCTCCGCTCCTCTTCATCAGCTCGCTCTGGGTGAACGCCTTCAGCAACCGGTTGATGTAGATGTTCGCCAGTAGTGGCGAGATCACACCTCCCTGCGGCGTTCCCTGCTTCGAGCGCTTGCCTCCGCTGTACCTCGGGCGACCCTGCTCGTCCCTCTCTTCGACAGGCACCTTCAGCCACATCTTCACCAGATGCAGCACCGCCTTGTCCGCGATCCTCCGCGCGGCGCTCTTCATCAGCTCCGCGCAGGAATCGTGTCGAAGTACTTCGAGAGATCTGCATCCACCACTTGGTTCCGCCCCCGCTTCAGCTCCTGATGGACCTCTCGGACCGCATCGACCGCGCTGCGTCCGGGTCGGTACCCATACGCAGCCTCGCTCAAGTCGGCCTCGAAGATGGGCTCCAGGATGAGCTTCGCCGCCGTCTGGACCACTCGATCCTTGATCGTGGGGATCCCCAACGGTCGCTCGCCTCCTCCTGGCTTGGGTATCAGCACCCTCCGCACAGGCTGGGGCCGATACGCCTTCCCTTGCAGCTCGCGCTGCAACTCCTCGAGCCAGCGCTCCTCGCCGTGCGCCGAGATCTGCTCGAAGGTCTGTCCATCCACTCCTGCGGCGCCCCTCTTCTGCTTCGACTGCCTGAGCGCCTCCGTCAGGACGTCCCACCGATGGATCTTGTCGTACAGCGCGTAGAACCGGAACGTCGGCTCCGCCTTGGCCTTCGCGTACAGCTTCGCTCGGAGCTCTTCGAGCTTTGTGAGGGTTGTTAGTGGTGTAGCCCCCTGAAGAGTCGGACAGGCTCGTTCAGCTAGAAAGCGAGTCTGACGATGGAGAAGAAGACCCACGAGGGAGCCCCGGAGGGGGTCGAGGGGAGCAAGCGTCGCCGCCGGTACTCGGCGGAGGAGAAGCTGCGCCTGGTGGCCGAGTGTGGGGTTCCGGGGAGCAGCGTTTCCCTGGTGGCCCGCAAGTACGGCATCAGCTCCAGCCTGCTGTTCTGGTGGCGGCAGTTGAAGGAGTTGGGCGGCGTGTCGGGGCTGCAGGCCGGAGAGGCCGTAGTGCCCGAGTCTGAGGTGCAGGCGCTCAAGGCCCAGGTGCGCGAGCTGCAGAGGCTTTTGGGCAAGAAGACGCAGGAGGCCGAAATCCTCCGGGACGCGGTGGAGCTGGCGCGCGAAAAAAACTACTGTCGCCCGCGGCCTTGTCCAAGCTGGGAGGCATTCTGTGAGCGCGGTCGCCCGGGCCCTCGCAGTCGCCCGTTCCACGCTGCACCGCCCCCTTTCCCCTCGGCAGCCCCGCCGCCCGGACGCCCAGGCCGACGCCGAAGTCCTCAACGAGCTCAAGGCCGTTGTCGGACAGAGAGCCACCTACGGTTACCGCAGGGCGTGCGCTGTCCTCAACCGGCAGCGCCGGACCGCGGGCAAGCCCGGCGTAAACCACAAGCGCGCCTACCGCCTCATGCGCCAGGGCCGGCTGCTGTTGCTGCGCCATACCGGCAAGCCGACGCGCACCCACCAGGGCCAGGTGGTGACGCTCAAGTCCAACCTGCGCTGGTGCTCCGATGGCTTCGAGGTGCGCTGCTGGAATGGCGAACGCGTCCACGTCGCCTTCAGCCTCGACTGCTGCGACCGCGAAGCCATCGCCTTCCAGGCCGACGCCCAGCCTCCCACTTCGCTCACCATCCAGGACCTGATGGCCGAGACGCTCGAGGCCCGCTTCGGCCCGGGCATCGCCAAGGCGACCCACCCGGTGGAGTGGCTGTCGGACAATGGCCCGGTCTACACCGCCAAGGACACCCGCGACTTCGGCCTGAGCCTGGGACTGAGGGTGTGCACCACGCCCTCGTACTCCCCCCAGAGCAACGGCATGGCCGAGGCCTTCGTGAAGACCTTCAAGCGCGACTACGTGTACGTCAACGAGCTGCACTCGGCCGCCCACGTCCTGGTGCAGCTACCCGCCTGGTTCGACGACTACAACCGCTGCCACCCGCACCGGGGCCTCAAGATGAAGTCACCCCGCGAGTTCCGTACTGCTAACTCTCAACCTTGAGCTGTCCGATTTGACGGGGGCAACTTCAAGCGCCCATGGCCTCAATCCGTTGGCTCCGGCGCGTACTGCCTTGCTCCTGTGCCCCAGGACGGACCGATTCAGGGCTGCTCTGATTGCTTCGCGCGATCAGCATCCGTGAGCACCGTCGTAGACGTGAGTCAGTTCACGCTGCCCTGCCCTTCAGCAGGGCAGCTGCTGAGGCTACCTACCCAGGCAAGAAATTCACATCGGCTGGCTTAGTTGTTCGTCGTGGCAAGCGTCCACTCACGGCTACAAGCCAGCAACCGCCCTGAGCCGTGCTCACCGATGCAGCCAATGAAGGCAACCCAGGTGCCTTCATAAAAATTGAAGTTGCAGTCCTTCACCGTCCCTGAGCCATTGGGGTTCCAGCACGCATAGTAACTTCCAGTCTGATACGAATACAGCACGCCCACCGCAGAGTGGCCATCAGCCGCGACGTCCTTGACGACGAGGTGGTCACCATATGAGTCGAAGGACACGCGAGCGCCGGACGTGGGATACCTCTCATGGGTGACCGTGAACGCCGAAACGTTGCCTTGCGTCTCCGGGTCAGGCTCCGGGGGAGCTGCTGGCACGGCAGACTCGGTGACTGCCGGAGGATTCGAGGAGTCAGTGAACGCGTCGGGCTGCGCGACTTCGGCGTCCGTTGCCACCCCTCCGCAGCCAGCCATGAGCGCCGTACTGAGTAGGTACACACATGCGAAACTCGGTCCATTCTTCATTCTATGTTCCTTTCGGATTGGGACGAGCTGGTGGGTCGTCCCCTTGCCAGCTCAAAGCGAATAGGGAACCGAGTCGCTGGATGTGAACGGGCAAGGAATCATGAGCGCAGGCGGCCCCCCAGGAGTGAGGGACTCGACCCCATCTGAGTGGAGGGAGCCAATCAGCGTGCATGGCAGACGCGAAGCTGTGGAAGGAGCGGGTCGAGGAGTGGCGCGCCAGCGGGCTGGGTGCGTCAAGGGCCAGCAGGGCGCGCTGACCTCGAGCGCGTCGCGGTGCCCGTGGGGCGGGCCGCGTCGGTGCTGGGCGGCGGACCGGGGGCAGCGCTCGTCAAAGGTGCGCGGCAACGCCGGGTGACAAGCTGGAGGGCCACCGTGGAGTGGTCGTCCGGCTCGAAGTCGGTCCAATCGATGGTGACCGTCACCGCTTTGCGCTCGGCCCCCTGGGCTGGACCGGACGCCTACACAGCGCCTTTCGGCGGTCGGCGCAGCGCGGCCGTAGAAGGACGACCGGAACCGGAGCTCGATAAGCCACGTCGGGAGTCGTCGGCTGGTCGTGCGTGCGGATGGGCCGCAGGCGGCTGACGTCGCTGCGTAAGTTCAACGGCCGCAAGGGCACGCGTGGTGAACTCCGTGGCTGGCACTACAACGGCTGGACGCTGCGAGCTGCATTGGGTGTCCACCAGGGAGCACATGCCCATGAGGGTGATGCGACGGTGCCCTGAACCTCGTCATCGTCGCTCCCATCTGGGGGCGCGCCATGCCGAAGGAGAACCACACGCTCATCAACGGGCTGAGCCCGGTGACGAAGGAGAGCGGCGGAACAGTGGTGGGATTTCCAGACGTATGTAAGGCGCCAGGGCCAAGCGGGCCCATGCCGGTGCCCGTTCCCAACATCGCCAAGAGCGAGGACCTGGCGGACGGCTCGAACTCCGTCACCATCGGAGGCGCGCCCGTCGCGCTCTCAACGTCGAAGCTGGCGCGCTCCACGGGGAATGAGGCCCCGCCGTAGGGGAGTGAACCACATGGACAACGACTTCGTTGTGGGGAGGGCAGGTTCCAACCGCTACCCGCTGCTCGCTTGGGAGGAGAATGGGAACCGGTACTCAAGGATGGAGCCCGTACACGACGGGAAGCCCGTCCAATTGCGCCTTGGGTCTCCGGTGCCCGCTGGAGTGACTCCGACCGCATCCGAGCGGAAGCAAGCCGAAACCTGGAAGGGCAGGGCCGATGCCCTCTCCCTACTGCGCGGTGGACAGACCGGGGCCGTCTCTTTTCTCCAATTTTTCGGCTCGGCCTTGCAAGTAACCCCTCACTCCCATGCGCTGGTGCCGGAAGGCGTCTTCGTGCCGGGGGAGGGCGGCGTGCGCTTCGAGGCGTTGCCGCCGCCCACGCAAGGTGAGGTGGAGCGGCTGCTGAGGGTGGTGCGTCACCGGGTGCTGCGCCTGCTGGAGAAAAGAGGGGCCCTGCCCGCGCAAGGGCCTGAGGACGCGCTGCAGGCGTACCCGGCGCACTCCCTGCAGCAACGGCTGCGCTGGACGGAGGTGGACGTCCGGCCCCCTCCCAACAAGCAGCCGCGGTGCGCCTTGCTGGAGGGTTTCTCCCTGCACGCCAACACGCACCTGCATGCCAACGACAGGCAGGGACTGGAACGGCGATGCCGCTACGGGGCGCGCGGTGCGCTGGCGCTGGCGCTGGCGCTGGCGCTGGAGCGGCTGTCACGAGCGGAGGACGGCCGCATCGCCTATCGGATGAAGCGCCCGCTGCCGGACGGCACCACGCACCTGCTCTTCACCGGGCTGGAACTGTTACGGCGTGTAGCGTCCCTGGTACCTCCGCCTCGGGCAAACCTCACGAGATTCCACGGCGTCTTCGCTCCAGGCGCCAAACTGCGGCCATTTCTGGTCCCTCAAGCAGGTGCGCAGGAGGCGAGCGCGGGGCTTGAGGCAGCGGCCAGGAAGGAGCGGATGAAGGAGAGGACACCGCGAGTGGACTGGGCCGAGTTGCTCAGCAGGACGTTCGACGTCGACGTGTTCGCCTGCATGAGGTGTGGAGGCAGGCGGCGAGTGCTGGCGTACGTGAAGGAGGCGGGAGGGGTGCGAGCGATTCTGGAGCACCTGGGCCTGCCCACGGCAGGTGCGAGACTGGCCCCGGCGCGCGGGCCTCCCCAGGCCGCGGGGTGTTGAAGCTCAAGCCGCCACAGCCAGCCAAGACAGCCAGGCCCCTGCCTCGCCCCTCCTGGGAAGGCGGCTGGGCTGGGCTGGCGTGTGCCTGCTGGAGATAAAGGGCTTCTGCGCCGGCCCGGCGTGCGGCTCATGGGCTCCCCGTCAGCATCCCTCACCTCCCGCTCTGCTCCCGCCTGCTACCCCCAATAGCGCTCCTGTCCTTCCTTCTGTGAAGCGGCCCCCCGAATCAGGCACCTTGCCTCGTCTCACTTTCAACAACAGACGCCTTCAAGCAATGCTTTCCTTCCCCCCTCGCCACCGCTGCCGCAGAGGCAAAAGGCAGTCGCCTCCTTCGTGCCATCTGACTCCAAACCCCTCTCCGCGAGGTTTCTTCAGCCTTCTGTTCGCGCTCGACTTGGGGCGGACGGTGCCGCCGGCGCATGGGGAGATTCGATAGCGGGGGCGCCCTCTATGCTACGGCCCTGAGTTGCTGGCCAAGGAAGGACACGCGCTCACCCGCTCCTCGAAACCTGTGGGAGAGGTCGTTGGCTCATCAGGCGGCTGACGAGGACGACCTCATGCAGCAGCCTCCATCTCTGCTGGCTTCGGCGGTTGGTACTCCGTCCCATCGCGCATCATCGCGAAGAGGATTCCGGCCAGCCGTCGCGCCAGCGCCACGACGGCTGTCTTCTTGCCGCGCCTGGCGGCAATCCGTTCGGCCCATTCTCGCAGATGGGCTGTCTCGGGCTTCTTCGCCCGCATCAGGCGGAGCGCCGCCTGGATGAGCAACCAGCGCGCCCGGTGGTTTCCCGTCTTGGTGATGGGCCCCTTGCGTTGCTTCTCTCCCGAGCTCCTCTCGCCAGGCACCAGTTCCAGCCAGGCCTCCACCTGGTGCGGCCCGCTGAAACGCTCGGGCTCATCCACCGCGGAGACGAAGGCACACGCTGTCACCGGCCCCACCTGGGGCACCGTGCACACTCGTGCCACCTGCGCGTCATGCCGGGCCAGTCGCTCGAGCACTCCGTCCAGGAAGGCAATCTGCGCGTTGAGGTGCAGCATGAGGCCCAGCAGCGGAGCCACTTCCGCCTTCAGCCACCCGGGCAGCGGCAGGACTGCCACCCGCTTGACGAAGGACTCCGCCTCCCCGTCCCCGATTCGCAGGCCCTCACGCCGCACCAGCGCGCTCACCAGGGCGATGTAGCGGGTGCGTGTGCGCACCAGCGCCTCGCGCACGGCCAGCTGCGCCCTCATGTGCCTCCGGGCCTCCGAGGTGCGGTGCGCCGGTCGGTACGCCCCCAGCTTGCACGCCTCCGCCAACGTCCGGGCGTCCCGCTTGTCCGTCTTCACCCGACGGCTTCGCGTGGCGTACATGGGCGCAAAGTTGGGGTCGGCCACCACCACCTCGTGGCCCAGCGCCTCCAGGCCTCGGGCCACCCATTCGCTCTCGGTGGAAGACTCCAGCAGCACCCGCGCCTTCGGGCGCTTGCCCAGCAGCTCGCCCAACCGCTCTCGTTGGGTGCGCAGCCGCTGCTCCAGCACCACCTCGCCCCCGTCCCCCAGGATGCATACCTGGCTGTCCCGCTTATGCACGTCGATGCCGATGAACTCCATGGCCCATTCCCCCTACCTCGGCGGTCTTGTTCGCGCCGCGGCAATCTAGGGCTCGGTGGGCCTCCCTCCACGTCCGTGGCTGGCCGGCCGCTTCATCTCCTCTATGCTCCTTCCATCGAAAGCAACCCCTACCGCCATGGGACATGAAGCCCCGTATTCCCGTAGGTGCTTGGTAGCTGCGCCAACGGCGTGGACGACGACGGGAAGAACGGCATCGACTGCGCGGACACCGTGTCCTGCACCGGCGAGCCCTGCGGCCAGGGCTGCACGTGCGACGGCGGCAAGCGGACGGAGACAGACTGCACCGACGGCATCAGCAATGACGGCGACCCGGAAATCGACTGCGCGGACCCGGACTGCAACACCAGGAGGTGCGTCCTGAGAAGGCCCGGCGGCTGTGATTCTTCGAGTCCGACCATAAGCATTCGCCTCGCTCGGACCTGAGCTCTCTTTCTGGTCACCCGTGAGTTCTTGAAGTACAAAATATCCATGGAAATTATTCGTTGGCTTGCGCTTGCGCTTCTGATTCTGTTTGCCGGGTACACAGTTCATGCAAGTCGGACAGAATCGTTTTGGAAGTCTCTAAAGATTGTTCTCGCGTTGAAATGGGGCCGCCAGGTAACGATTGATCTTTATCTGGGGCTCTTCCTGTTCAATTTCTTCATCTATCTCAACGAGGGATCGATACTTCTTGTAGCGGCCTGGTTGATTCCGACCCTGATTCTGGGGAACATCGTTCCTCTGATTTATTTCGTGGTGAATTTCAACTCCCTGGTCAGCCACTTCATTTGAGTAGCCACCCCGCCGCAAGGGCTGACCATCAGCGCCGAACCTGGGCATCAACGCCAACTCCGCGCGGTCCAGCAGGATGGTCAGGGAGTCGCTCACCGCGCCAGCGTAGCGGAACTCACTCCCACTCGACGTGTGAGTACGCCGTCGTGGCCTGCCTCAGGTCCTTCATCTCCCAGGATTTGAGCTTGCGCTCGCAGCGCACGCGAAGCCCTCGCGTCCCGAAGCCCTCCGCCGCGCGAAGGACCTCCACGAACAGCGAGACGGCCTCCTCGCTCACCAGCGTCGCTTCGATGGGCACCTCCGCCGCCGGTCTCACCGTGAGCCTCCAGCTTCCCGGACTGTCGGCATCGATGCGCTCCAGCTTCGCCGCCAATGGCGATCTGGCGCATTGGAGCAGGTCGAGCGGCCCGACGTTGCGAAGCTCCAGCCACGACAGGCTCGGCAACTGGGCCAGCCTCTCTAACGTCTCCGCCCATTCAACACCAGGAACCATGTCCAGATAGGTCCTGCCCGGTTGAGGCGCACACAATCCCAACCTGCTCACGGAAGGATGCGGGCCCATGCGCCGGGCCGAGAGGAGATCCATCCGGCTCATCCGCCTGATACCGTGCAGGAGTGGATGCATGAACCACTCCGCGTCGAAACCGGGCCCTTCGTCTCCGCCCCAGTCAACCTCCCGCACCGTGCTCCACGCGGGGCCCGGCGCGGTGAAGGAAGGTAGGGCTGGACTCCCCTGTCTCAGCTGGACGGACACTGGGAATCCCCGCTCGAAACGGGTCCTGCCCCGTTTGATGCGTGTCCCCAGGGGACCTTCCCAGGTCCACCGGTGCGCCTCGAGCAGCGCGGCGACTCGGGCCTCATCGGGAGCGGGCGAGCATTGGAGCACGATGAACTCGCCCCATGGATCGCCGAGGGCCACCAACTCGTCGGCCATCACCAGTCGCACGGCATCGTCGTCGAGCTGGGCGTAGACCTGGGGCAGCCACCGCTCCCGGACGCTCGCGCAGCGATGCTCCTGCTCCACCCTCGCGCCGAGGGCTTCCCTCAAGCCTTCGAGCGCCGCCTCGGCACGCACATCCAGTACCGGGGGCACCCGCTCACTCCCCATGCGGATGATGAAGGCGAGCCGAGCGGCGGAGTCGCTGTCAGTCGCCAATCTGGCTTGCAGCGCCTTGAGCGGCGCGACGTCAAAGGGTGGGCCCACGTGCTTGAGCGTCAGACACAGCTTCGTCAGGTTCAACGGAACTTCGAACTCAGGCAGCCGGGAGAGAAGCACTAGCGCTGGCGCGAACTGCGGGTTCGGGGACATCCGAAGGACCTGGTCGAGGTACAGCCCCACCGACTCTGGGAAACTCCCCGCCTTTCGCATGAGGAGCCACGCCAAGAACCTGGGCGTGTCCTGCCACGACCCGTGCAGCGGCGGCCCGGCGTTTTCATCCACGGCGAGGCGCTTCGCGACCAGGTGCCTTTCGACCTCTTCACAAACCCTGACCAGCTCCGGCGAGCGGCACACCCGCCAGGCGGACAACAGGGCGGCGAGCGTCTGCTCTTCGTCCTGCCGGGCAAAGGACTCCGCGGCGCGCTCCAGGAGATCGTACAAGGTGCCGTCCACGTCACCAGCCTACCGCGACGCGGACACGCTCACACCCACTCGACGTGGGAGAAGCCAGACGCGGCCCGTTGCAGGGCCTTGAGGGCCGCGGCGTCGCGCTTGCGCTCACAGCGCACCCGCAGGCCCCGCGTCCCGAAACCCTCCGCCGCGCGAAGGACCCTCATGAACGTCTCGACGGCCCGCGCGCTCACCAGCGTCGCCTCGACGGGCACCTCGGCGCCCGGGCTCACCGTGAGGATGGAGGCCCAGTTGGGCGCACGCGCCAGGGTCCTTTGGCCGCCAGGGGGCATCCGTGCGAAGGGTTTCGACCCAAGATGCGCACGCGGCGGCCCTCCGGCAGGGGAGTTGCATGAGTCATTCACTGGCGTGAGGCCCACGCTGAAGCCAGCCGCCCCTGCAGGACGCCTCGCGGGCGCACGTCGGCTGCCTGCCGCACCAGCGCCTGCGTCCGCATGGGACGCGCGTGCGTCATTCCATGACGCCCGCCGGGGCCCTGGCCGATGACCTTCCGGGGCCGCGGGCCCGCACACGGGGCCTCGGACGTCCGGCCTCGCGCTTGCACTCGCCGCGCGCGGAGACGCCGGGGCCATGCTCATCATCCGCACGCAACAGCTGCAGGCCTTCGCCGCCACGGCGGAGCGTGACTTCCTCAGGAGGCTGGCCCGGGCCGTCCGCCGACATTTCCCCGCGGCGACGCAGGCGCTGCCCGAGGAGGAGCTCCTGGCCGAGGTGGAGGTGCGCGTGGAACAGGCGCGCGGCCATGGGCTGACGTGGGAGTCGTCCATCGCCGACTTCGTCGGGTTCACTTTCGATGTAGGGCCCGGGTTCGACAGCCATCCTTCCGTGCGGCTGGTGTTGGAGGACCCCGCTCTCCCCCCTGACCGGCGCATGGAGCGGCTGACGCGCGAGCTGCCGCCTCACGTGTGGAGCAGCGTGCGCGTCTTCACCGGCACCCCGTGAGCGACGTGGGCGAGGGCACATGAACTGCGCCAACTGTCTGCAACCCGTCCCCTTCCTCACGACCACATGCCCTCACTGCGGGGCGCCGACCCCTTCGCTGAAACGCAAGAGGGGGTCCGGAGGCGCGCTGCCCAAGCCCAAGCAGCCGCGCCTCTTCCTCATCGCGCCGGGCCCTCGGCCACAGCAGGGCACGAAGCGGCCACGGGACGAGGATGAACAGGACGACACGCAAGGGGAGGAGGACCCCCAGCCCACACCCAAGCAACGCAAGCTGGGCCGGGCGCACACCTCGGTGGGAGCCATCACGCCCACCCTGCCTGCCTGGAATGAGGGCACCTCGCTCCCAGACGGCGTGCCGCCGCGCGACAGCCCTCCACTCCAGCTCAGCCAGCAGCCCGAGGGGGAGGCCTTTCGCGACAGCCCTCCCGAGCCCACCCAGCCATGCCCGCCGGAGCAGAAGCCGCCCCAGTCCGCCACCGACGAGAAGCAGAAGCCGCGCGAGCGTGTCCCCCTCCGGGTGATGGAGTGGAACATCGAGCGGCTCGGAGGAGAGTTCCTCTTCGGCGTCCCCCCGCGCCGTCCCCAGCCGGTCATCGAGGCCATCGCACGCGTCATCCAGCTCGCCGACCCCCACCTGTGCGCCATCATCGAGGTGATGTCCCACAACGGTGAGTCCGAGCTGAAGCGCATCCTCACCTGCCTGAACAAGATGGGGAAGACGCAGTGGGACTACCGGCTCGCGGAGACCACCCGGGAGACGGGCGCGCTCGTGACGGGCGGGCGCACGGGTGAGAACTACGCCGTCCTCTTCCAGCGCGACGTGGGCATCACCTACAAGAGCAGCCGGTTCGCCCAGGTGGTGACCGGGGAGGACGCGAGCGGGCGCGCCCCCTTTCCCAGCAGCACGTACGGGGCCGTCGGCCGGCTGCGCACCTATCGCGTCCCCGCCGAGTTCTTCTTCGAGATGGGCGGCCCCTTCGCGGACGAGAGCGGCAAGCCGTGGACGCTGCCGTTGATTCTCTTCCACGCCCCCGGGCCCACCGCCCACGAGGAACGCCAGCGCACCATCAACACCATGATTTCGAACCTGGGGTTGGTGGAGTCGGTGCACCGGTGGGACGTCTACCCGGACTGCCTCATCTGCGCGGACCTCAACGCCGACGAGGACACGCGCACCGTGCTCCCCGAGGCCATCTCCTACCCGGACCTGGAGCTCAACGCCTTCTGCGGCCTGGACGCGAGGCCCGAGGAGCTCGAGTCGGGTGTCTATCTGGAGGCGCTCGCGGAAATCTGGGACGCGTGGCAGGCGTACAAGTGCGAGCACTCCGAGGACGGGGGCAGGGCGCTGCGCAAGAAGTGGATGGAGCTGCGCAACGAGAAGGCCGAGGTGCTCAAGGTGGCCTTCCAGAGCCTGGGGGAAGCGGCCGTCCAGAAGGTGCTGCCCCCCCCCGAGGAGCAGGAGGAAGAGGACGACGAGGCAGAGTTCCTCGACGACGACGTCGATGAGGACGAGGACGACGTCGAGGACCACAAGGCGCGCAAGAAGAAGTGGCGCGCCGTCGACAAGGTGCTCGTGCGTGCCATCGAGCTGGGCCCGAGCACGCCGGAGGAGAGCATCGCGGAGCTGGCGCAACTGGGCACGGTGTTCGGCGAGCGCTCGTATGAAGCCATCCACACGCTCATCGACCTGTCGCTCCGCAAGGGCGCACCCAAGAAGCGTCTCGACGCCATCCGCCGCGAGTTCAACCTCCTCTTCCGGGAGCAGCAGGGACTGAGCAAGGTGGAGGGGCGGCAGGCTGCCTTCCATCCCGTCACCTCCGTGGGCTTTGGGGCCGCCGTCACCTACGACGACAGCCTCGTCACCACCCGGCGGCGCTCCATCACCGGGCTGCGCACCCGGGGCGCTCGCGGTGTCTTCCTCCAGCCGCGCCGCGCGGGGGACCTGGACCTGTCCAACTACGACCAGGTCCTGCCGCGCTCCGAGGGGCACCTGCGCGACCCGAAGGTCCAGGTGCTGCCCATCCTCGAGTCCGTCCTCACGCCGGTGCGGTACGCGCAGCTCTTCTCCTCGCCCCCGCCGCCCGGTGTCGCGGGCGCCATTCAAATCGGCGGGATTGCGGCTGCAATCCTGTCGCTGGACGGGCCGCTGGGGCAGCTCCAGTACCTCGTGGACCAGGCGCGCAATCGCATCGCCGAGGCCACCCCGACCCTCATCAACCTCCCGCCGGAAGAGGAGGGCCTCGAAGACGACGTCGAAAAGGAAGAAGAGGACGAGGACGCGCAGGCCGAGGACGCACAGCCCCGGGAGGGGACTGGGGCGCTCGACGCCGACGCAACCGGAGACGCCGACGCCGTCAGTATCCCCGAGGACCGGCGGAAGGTGCTCGTCATCCAGCTCATGAACACGGCCCTGCGCTTCCTCAAGAAGCTCTGGGGCGACGAGAAGAAGGCCGCGCGCCCGCTCCCCGAGGCCGCGAGGATTGCCCCGTTCCTCGAGGCCCTGCTGGCGCACCTGCCGGTCCTCCGCGCCATCACCCCCGCGCAGGTCGACGAATGGCTCCGCGCGGTGCTGAAGAGCATTGGCAAGGCGCTGTCGAAGCAGAAGGCGGACGTCTCGAAGCTGGTGACGGACGCGCTGCCGAAGCTGCTCCCCGCGCTGGATGACGAGAAGCCCACCGCGCGGGCCGAGAAGGCGATGCGCGCGCTCCTGGTCGAGCTCGCCGCCGAGCGGCTCCAGAAGGCCGCGGTGCAGGGGCGGGCCCGGTCGAAGAAGCCCCTGGCGGAGTTGCTCGAAGCCAAGGTCGGGGGCCTGTCGCGCTCGCTGGCGAAGAAGGTGCGCGAGGTGGGCAGTCGCGTCGCGGCGGAGGCGGCCTGGGACCAGACGTCGACCTTCACCTCCGCGCCAACGAAACCCGAGCCCGAGGAGCTCATCGAGGAGGTCATGACCGCCGCGCTGGCGGGGTTGGTGGTCACTCCGGCAAACCGCTATGCCATCAACAAGCCGAAACTGAAGGCGGCCCTGATTGGACTGCCGGGGCTGCTGCGCGAGTCCGAGCGCCCCCTGCTCGCCGCTCCTCCCGTCCCCGGCAACGTGGAGCTGGCAATCGCCATCGAGGCGCTGCTGGTGAAGCTCACCACGAAGCCGACGAAGAAGGGCCCCCCGGAGGCGACGCCGGGTGACGTCGAAGGAGTGCTGGTGGGAATGCGCCAATGGGTCGAGGCGGCCCTCCAGGCACAACCCCAGCCGCATTGGGTGGCCACGGTGGAGGATGCGTTGAAGCGGGCCGCGGGGGCCATCTCGGAGCCACTGCCCGCGATGGGGGGAGAGACGGACGTGCTCGGCCTGAGGCTGGCGCTGGCCCTGGCCATGCTGCGTCCGGATGCGAAGGATGGGTACTTCGGCGCGCTGCTCTCGGAGGTGCTCCGGACGGTGCTGCGGCTCCGGAACGACGGGCTCCTCGAGGCGGATGAGCTCGCCGTCGCCGTGAAGCCGCTCATCCTGTGGCTGGCCCGGAAGGCGGACCGCGAGGGAACAGTCAGTCCCGAGCTTCGCGTGCTGCGGGCCGCCGTGGAGGTGGTCGAGCGATGCCTCACCTCGTGGGACCTCCTCCCGGAGCAGGTGAACGACTTCATCTCGCTCCAGGCTGCCCTCCTGCAGGCCAAGCTCATCAGCGACCACAACCCGCTGCTGCTCGAGGCCTGGGTCTACCCGGATCCTTCCAAGGACCCGCTGTACGACGAAGAGTTCGGCGGAGCGCTCGACAAGGAAGAGGCGGACGCGCGGCGCGAGGCCTGCAAGGAGATGAGGCTGCAGGCCGCATCCCAGCCGCCGCTCCAGGGCGCGCACACGGGCGTCACGGACGTGGGCGCGCAGCAGCCGCCGGATGCATCAGGAGACGAAGGGGTTCCAGACGAGGTCCTCCCCCCGCCGCCTCCTCCCAGGGACCCTATCGCGGAGCTCCAGGAGCTGAACGCGCTCCAGGTGGGAGACCGGGTGCGCTTCCTGTACCGCGTCAGTCCCAACATCGAGTGCGAGGCGGTGGTCCTCTCCGCCGCGCAGGTGCCCGACTTCGTCCTCCAGCAGGACGGCGTGCAGAGGCCCGCCGACACCTCGGGGCCGCTCTATGCCAACAAGCTCGCGACGCGCGACACGAGGGCGCGGCACATCTACGTGAAGGCGACGGGCATGTACGACCAGGAGACGCAGAAGCGCTACAAGCGCAAGGCCGTCCAAGGCGTGCCGGTGGAGGACGACATCGACCTGGACGAGGACCAGATGGTCGCGGAGGAGCCCGACGTCGACGCGGTGGGCTGCTACTTCGCCCTGGCTCCAGGCCGCTTCAGGCGCGTGTAGACGCGCCCCTCTTAGCGGGCGTCCCTGAAGCAGGTCACCGGTGGACATCCAGTCCCAACAGCTCGGGCCCGCGGACTGGCGCATCCAGTTCCGCAAATACCCCTTCCCGGCGGACGCCGCCGCGGGCGGTGCCGCCGACGCATGGGGAGATTCGAAAGCGGGGGCGCCCTCTATACGGCGGCCCTCTGAGTTGCTGGCCAAGGCGGAATGCGCGCTCACCCGCTCATCGAAACCTATGGGAGAGGTCGCTGCTCGTCAGGCGGCTGACGGGGACGACCTCATGCAGCGGCCTCCAGCTCTGCTGGCTTCGGCGGTTGGTACTCCGTCCCATCGCGCATCATCGCGAAGAGGATTCCAGCCAGCCGTCGCGCCAGCGCCACCACGGCTGTCTTCTTACCGCGCCTGGCGGCAATCCGTTCGGCCCATTCTCGCAGGTGCGCCGTCTGGGGGTTCTTCCCCCACAGTAGCGAGAGGGCCACCTGGACCAGCAACCAGCGCACCCGCTCGTTGCCTGCCTTGGTGATGGGGCCTTTGCGCTGATTCTCCCCGCTACTCCTCTCGCTGGGAACCAGGCCCAGGTACGCCTCCACCTGATGCGGCCCCGAGAAGCGCGTGGGGTCATCCACCGCGGACGCGAAGGCACACGCTGTCACCGGCCCCACCTGGGGCATCGTGCACAAGCGTGCCACCTGCGCGTCCTGCCGGGCCCGACGTCTGTTCCTCCCATGCGCATCTCCGCCACAGCCCATCCACGCGGCCAGCAGCCCCAGGGGCAATCCCTTCCATGCGCTCTTCGAGTTGTGAGTCGCCGGGTGCATCCAGAGGCTCCATTCAATTTTCCTCCTCTGCCATCGCGCCAGCGCGAGCTGGCGCGTTCCATGGGCGGGCCGGCTCCATTGTCGCGGTGGCGCTGAAAGGGTTGCTTCGGGGGGAACGAGAAAGCCAGCCGGACGGCCTTCACGTCGCGGCCCGGGCGTAGGCGCGCCACCACGAAGCCATGGTCCGCGCACTGGGGCAGCTTGTACCAGACACCAATATCCCGTAACCTTACAAATTCAATGGCGAACCCCCTGATACGAGTGAATTCGGCCCTATATGGCGCCGATACGATCACAGACGTAACTGCAACGATACAAACCTATTTTGATCAGCAGTTTGCCGACAGTCCGGGAAATATCTCCACCTTCTCGTTCCCGATCTCGCTGCAGAACCTGCAAATTCCCGACCCTGAGCCCGGCGTCCTCAAACATCTGATCATCACGTACACGATCCTGGCTTCATCCTCGGCGACGCCTTTCGTACGGGCGGGTCATGACGGGGACACACTCTTGTTGACCGTTGCACCATTGTATGGGTTCACCAACATCTCCGCCTTTTACGGCGCCTTCGGTCAAGCGATTGACATAACGGACAAGGTGACCGCGTACTTCGCCGACCCCGGGAGCAGCAATACTCTAACAATAGGCTCCGACGCATTCTGGCTGGCGTTTACAAACGGTGTTGATCCATACCCGGGAGTCCAGAAATTCTTTTATATTTCCTTTACGGATGCCGCCGGCGATTCAATACGTTATAGCGCGGTGGACTTCCAGAGCCTCACCTTCGGAACGGATGATGCTTATCCGAACAAATTCTGGATGAACAAGCTTTCGGCAACCCCGGCTTTCGGCAACCTGAAGCTTTCGCAGATCTGCTTGCCTGCTACACACGACACCGGGACCTTCATCTTACAGGATAAATTGATCGTGGATCCTGATTCACCCTGGATGGCGCAGGCGATGAATATCGTCCAGTCGTTCAACGACCAGGTCAACGTGATACGCTATATCAGCGAATTCATCAATCCGGTCACCTGGGCCGCCAAAGCTATATACCAGACAACCAGGGATTTCGCAACGGCCACAACCTCGCCTGTATCCAAACAAATGCTCGACGGGATCCGGTGTTTTGACTTCCGCGTTTATTACAACCATGACGATCCGGACAACCCGTTTTATACCTACCACTCCCTGTTGGGCCTACCTCTGGTCAACGCGCTATCAGAGATCAATGCCTTCGCAACCTACACCCCTGGGTCCTCGGGAGAGATCATCTACCTCACCATAGGTCATTACGAGGATGAGCAGAATAAAGAAGGCAACTACAAATTCACCGAGGCGCAAAAAGATCAGCTTTTTCAAATGATCAATAAGACGATGGATGCGAACCATGTATTCGCCCCGCCAGGTGACGGGAAAAGTCTGTTTGACCACACCTACAATGACATTACGGGCAGCTCAACCATGTCCAGGGTGATCCTGGTGGTGGAGGATGCGCCTCCAGCAAGCATCTTCTGGGACAGCTCCTACAGCCCGGTAGATCAGGGGTCCATGGTAGCAAGCGCATACTCCGAGACGGACAAGGTTGCCGAGATGGTCAGTGCTCAGCAGCAATGCGCAAAGGGTGAAACTGCCAAGCCGTTTGCTTTATCCATCTCCCTCATGCCCGACAAAAAGATCGTCATATCACAAATCGCCAGCTCATTGAAAACGACGATTGTGGTTACTTGCGCCTGGCTGGTGCTGATCCCCGTCATTGGTATCAGCGTTTCAGCCGCCTTGATGGCAATCGTGACTAGCTACCTGGCGGGCTTCATCCTGGAAGAAACATCAATTAAATACAAATCCCTTCGCTCGCTTGCCGGGACGGTCTTCGCAGGAACGGACCTGAAAACCTTTATCGAAATCAATTTCATCAATCCGGAATATAAAGTGCCGAGTTTCATCTATATGGACTTTTACGAAGATGCCACGGAAACGAATGCCGATGGCAATACGGTCTATTCCTTGGTCGAGGAAGCCAAAAAGATCACCCAAGCAGCAATACACCCCTGAGACCATCACCATGGCCAATCCTTCGAACCCGCTTACCGTAAACAGCGCCATGTGGGGCGCAGCCGATGCGCCTAACGGGCCAACCTATGCGGATGTAACAACTACCGTGCAGGCCGCGTTTAACGCTCAGTACAATCCCCTCACGCTGTTTTTTTCTATTTTGGTTGATACGAGTGTCTTGGGGCCGGACCCTGCCGTTGGTACGGCCAAGACGCTGGTAGTCACATATTCTATACAAGGAGGGCAGCAGCAGTTCGCAAGGGCCCAGGTGGATGGCGGCACGCTGATTATTATTTTCCAGCCGCTTTCCAGCGTGGTTGTTTTAAAGGCATACTACGCCACCACCACAATGGGCATCGACATTACAGACAGGTTGCAGCAATACATTGCCGACCCGTCCAATGGCGTGACGCTCACGGTGGGCGACCAGGGTTTCTTTAACTATTTCACGGGGTGCACCGACCCTGCGCCCAATCAGCTGAAGACGTTCTATGTCAGCTATCAGCTGGCGGCGGGCCAGGCAGCACTGCAAAAGCTCGCTACCGACGGCCAGACATTGACCCTGGACTGAGTGTTTTACCAAGGGCGGAAAGCCGGCATCGCAGACGGACGAGCTTGAAGCGCGGGTCTTCCGGCGTGCAAAACGAGGATGGGCGCGCGGATGGGGCGGCCTTGCGCGGGGGAGCGGCTCACGATGGGACGCATAGGGCGAAGAGAAGGCCTGTTGAGGGTGGGGGCTGGAGCAGAGGTGCCGAAGAGTGACGCTGACGGGTGCCGCCGAGCTGTGCGCCAGGCCGGTGGAGAAGCCGTGCAGCCCTCATTGGGCACACGCCCGCTCAGGCCGCGCTCCCCTGCCAGGATGAGGTCCATGGACTCACGTGCTTCGGGAGCGGTGGCGAGCGCGTCGAAGAAGCGGCGGCGGGCATGCGCCCAACATCCGACGCGGGTGCGCCCGTCCGGCAGTGTCACCGGGTTGTAGCCGGTGTACCCGTCCACCACGAGCGCGCCCGTCGTGCCACCCAGCACGTCCAGGGGGCGTCTTGCCCCCGCGCCCCCTGCTGAAGCGGTAGCCGATGAGCCACTCGCCCTTCTCGTTCTGGGTGAGGAAAGTCCAGAGGTAGCCCAGCCGCGTCTTCTTGTAAGTGTTCGCCTGCATGAGGTGTGGAGGCAGGCGGCGCGTGCTGGCGTACGTGAAGGAGGCGGGAGGGGTGCGAGCGATTCTGGAGCACCGGGGCCTGCCCACGGCAGGTGCGAGACTGGCCCCGGCGCGCGGGCCTCCCCAGGCCGCGGGGTGTTGAAGCTCAAGCCGCCACAGCCAGCCAAGACAGCCAGGCCCCTGCCCCGCCCCTCCTGGGACGGCGGCTGGGCTGGGCAGGCGTGCCCCCTGTGTCAGGGAAGTTGTCGCCTCGGCTGACGTGCCGAGCTGACGACGCCCTGGGGGCGAGAGCAGGCAGGACGCGGTGCCGTACACGGATGCATTCAAGGCGCAGATGGTGAAGCGGATG
>NZ_JAAIYA010000053.1:19334-23281 GCF_010894405.1 Pyxidicoccus caerfyrddinensis | reverse complement strand
CCCCTACCCCCTCCTGCCCCCCTTCCGGGGCGGCCGTCCCGTGGAAGGAATATTACTTCCACCATTCCCTTCTACCGGAGGGGGCTGACATGGCGGGTAGGCAGGGGACGCTCCTCCCTGGAGGTAGGCCGTCGCGGCCGGCTTCGGCTACCGGCACGGGCGAAATCGCGTGTGCCCATCAGCGCACCCCGCCACTCCATCAACAGAAAGACAGATACCGATAGAAAGACAGACACCGCCCCACGGGAGTCCGTCTTCACCTGGACCCCCGCTCTTCCTTCTGTGAAACGGAAGTTCGGCCCGGGGCAGGCACCTGGAGCTGGCGCAATACCAACCGTGTTCGGTGAGTAGCGCCCGCTCAGTTGACGGGAATGCGGAAGTCCTTCACCACGCCCATGTGCTGCATGTTCACGGCGTTGCTGTCCCCGGCCGCCACGGGGGTGATGTCCGTCAGCGGCGAGTAGACGCGGCTGTCGAGGACGAGCCCCGCCGGGAAGGTGTTGGTGCCGATGGTCGTGGCCTGCTGGTACTCGCGCAGGTCCGGGTCCACCAGGACATGGTCATAGGGCTTGCTTCGCGGGTGGCTGGTGTTGGTGTTCCCGCGCCCGTCGGCGGGATACGGGGCGGTGATGACCACCAACTGCCTGAGGACGTCGAAGCAGGGCTCGCCGCGGGTGTCGGTGTTCAGGTCTCCGCCGATGACGAGGTAGCCATCCATGGGCACGGCGATGTGCATCCGCTCGATGAGCGCGGTGGCCTCCTTGAAACGGACGTCGCCGTCGGCGGTGAGCAGGTGCACGCTCACAGCCCAGAGGTCCTTGGGGCCCGGGATGTCGATACGGGCCCAGACGAAGTCACGGGTGGCCGTCAGCGGGTCGTCCCACTCACCGGACTCGATGATGGGCCAGCGGCTGATGATGCCATTGGCAATCAGCGCGTCGTCCTCCCGGGCGAAGTGGTAGCCCGGGCCCACCTGGTCCACCATCTGCCGGAGGTCGTCCTCGCCATTGCGCCCGTAGTTGAACTCCTGGACGAGCACGACGTCGGGCTTCACGCCCTGCATCAACCGGAGGCCGTGGCCCAGGTCGTATGACTGGTCCTCACCGCTGGTGAGGTTGGCCGTCATGATGCGGAGGTTCGCGTATTCGGTCGGCCCCGCGTCGCCCTCCGGGCCGGCGTCGGTGCCACCATCAGGGCCCGCGTCGTCCCCTCCATCCGAGCCTCCGTCGAGCGGAGTCTCGCCCCCGTCCACCTGCCCTCCGTCCTGCGCCACCTGAGGGTCTTGGAGGCCTTCGCGCCCTTCACAGGCCAGGTTGAGGACCGCCATCGAAGCCGCGACGCACAGCAGGGAAGCGAATGTCTTGTTCATGAGAGCCCCTGGGTTTTGATGGCCGCAGGGTCTCTTCAACGCAGTGGCAGCTGCATCACGGCTTCATCATCACTCCATCATCAGAAAGGCAGACGCGCGTCCCCACGCATTCTGGCGCACACGAGCATGTCCCGGGGACTTCCGCACCGCGACCCCTCCGTGGGCCCTACCCCTGCGAGCCCGGCGTTGCCCCGGACCGTCGGCGCTGGAGCAGCTTCAGGTAGACGGCCCGCACTTCGCCCCGGGCTCCGAGTGCCCGCAGGTTCTGCGCGCAGCCGCTCACCGCGCGCCCGAGCATCACCGCGTCCGCCGGGGGCCGCAGGCGCAGGAAGTCTCCGGCCCGGCGCAGGCCGAGCGCCCGCATGTCCGGCACCGTCGTGTCCCGCGCGTAGTCATAGGTCTCCGCGCGCAGGGGCCGGGCGGCAATCTCCATGAGGTCCGCGAGCAGGCTCCGCGCCGTGGCCTCGTCGGTGTCCACCACGAAGCCCGCGGCGCGCACGCCGGCCAGCACGTCGTACGGCTCCCCGCGCAGCTCGGTGGCCAGGAAGCCCTGGATGATGCCGACGAAGTCCTCGCGGAAGGACTTCACGCAGCCGAAGTCCAGCAGGGCCAGCCGCCCGTCCCCGGTGACGAGGAAGTTGCCCGGATTCGGGTCCGCGTGGATGCGCGCCGCCGAGTAGAACGGACCATGCACGGCGCGGATGAGCTGCTCGCTGACGCGCCAGCGCGCGTCCGCATCCGGGTTCGACTCGAGGAACTGCTGCAGCGTCTGCCCTCGCACCCGCGTGAGGCACAGGACGCGTGACGACGAGCGCTCCGGAATGGGCTCGGGCACGAGCAGGTCCGGCTCGGACGCGAACAGCTCCCGGAAGCCGCGGGCCCGCTGCGCCTCCAGCACGTAGTCCGTCTCCAGGCGGATTTCCCGGCGCAGCTCCTCCACATAGGCGCTGCCGTCGAGCAGCTTCGACGTGAGCCCCGCCGCGCGCACCATCAACGCGATGTTGGCGAAGTCCGCATCCACCGCCTCGGCGATGCCGGGGTATTGAACCTTGAGCACCACCTCGCGCCCGTCGTGCAGCCGGGCCGCGTGCACCTGCCCCAGGGACGCAGCGGCCAGGGGCGCGGGGTCGAACTCCGCGAACAACCGCTCGGGTGGAGCGCCCAGCTCGTCCTCGATGATGGCGACGATTTCCTCCGAGTCGAGAGGCGGCGCGCTGCTCTGCAACCGGGCGGCGATGTTCCGCAGCTCGGGCGGGAGCGCGTCCACGTCCATGGAGAGCGCCTGGCCGAGCTTCATCGCCGCGCCCTTCATCTCCCCGAGCGCCTGGACGACATGGCCGAGCGTGGAGCGCTCGGTCTCCGTCGCATCCGCGCCCGCCACCTTGCGCAGCGCGCGCATGGCCAGCCCCGCGGAGCCCCGGGCGGAGAGCGCGGCCACCCTGCCGAGCCTGGCGAGCCGGCCGACCGGCGGGTTCCTCGATTTCGACATGCGCCGCAGCATAGGAAGCAGGGAGGCACGGCGCACCGGAGAAACATGGAGCGGTTGCCGGCCAGAACGGCGGACAGGCGCGAGCACGACCCGGGTCTCACGCGGCCCGGCGCCCGTGACCCATGAAGAGGAGGTGAGGGTCCACGGGCCCCGGTGAAGCGCACCGGGCCCCGCAACCTGGCGCTCAGCTCCGCGCGGCCGCCTGTCCCCCGCTCACGTCTGGCCCGTCAGCCGGTAGTACGTGTGGGCCCGCGAGCGGCGGATGAGCGCCTTCGCGATGGGATTCAGGCTCCACCGGATGGGCAGGTGCTCGACGATGAAGCCCATGTCGTCCTTGAACTGGTTGAGCCGCGGCACCTCGCGGGCGTGGAGGCCATTGACGAGCGTCCGGACGCCTCCGATTCGCCGGCAGGCCTGGGCGAATTCGTAGACCAGGCCCGTCGCGAGGTTGGTCGGCAGTGCCCAGGTCGCGTAGTACGCGCAGATGCCATACGCGACGCCGTCCACCACGTAGCCATCGACGTAGCCGCCCAGCCTGCCGTCCACCAGGCCCGCCAGCACGCACCAGTGGTCCCCCAGGAAGTACTTCTTCACGTCCGCGGTGAACCGCTGCCGGGAGGGCACCTTCTTGTGCCCGGTCCGCGCGAGCGCATCGATGACCACGTCATACCCCTGCTGCAGCAGGAGCGCGGGCCCGGTGAGCTGCACGATTCGCACGAGCCGCTGGCACTTGCGCAGCTTGTTCCTCCGGTTCGCGGACAGGCTGTCCATGTCATAGGCGTCCAGCTCCGGTGAGCGGACGATGGGCACCGTGCCATTCGCCGCGCCCGCCGTTTCCGGCGTCAGGACGGCCCGGTAGCCCCAGCACCATGGAGTGGGGCGCGTCACCTCCTCCGGCCTCATCCCCGCCAGCAGGTTGACGGGCTGGTAGAAACCGGGAGCGCCTACCTGCTCCCAGTAATGCCCTCCGTGCTGGATGATGCGTACCCCTTCCGCGCGCCGACGTTCCGCAAGTTCTCGCTCCGTGAGCATCTCGAAGCGAGCCGCCGACGCATCCCTCACCTGAACCTCCGCAGTAGCCATGCAGAG
>NZ_JAAIYA010000053.1:0-19324 GCF_010894405.1 Pyxidicoccus caerfyrddinensis | reverse complement strand
CCCCCCCGCCAGTCAGATACACCCCACCCCCAGGCGCCCGCCAACGTCCCCGGTACCAGGTGACTGTCGACTGCCGCGCGGCACCCGCCCTTCCAGACGACGGTCCGGGGGCAGCCCAGGGATGGCCTGCCTCCAGGGCCACGCGCTTCAGGGTGGCTTGGAACCCACACTCCCGGGCTCCACTCTCAAACCGCGAGAATCGTCGTTCATGCGGCTTCGAGCCGCCGAACCAACGACGCTGGGAGGAACCATTCAGCGCCAGCGTCGGGACAGAAGGAGGAGCGTACGGATGGCGCGATACATGGATGCGGGCACACTCTCCACGATGAGGCGTCCTCACACACGGTGGGCCGCCAGTCGCGTCTCCTCTCCTCGGCTGCGCTCGCTGCTCGTGCTGTCCCTGGATGCGGTGATGACCACGGGCGCGCTCTGCGCCGCGATGCGGCTGAGCTACGGGGGGCTGCCCCCCGAACGATGGCGGCTCGCCCTCCTGCACGTGCTGCCCCTGCTGCTCGTGTTGCGCCTGGGCTCGCTCGCCGCGTTCGGCCTGCACCGCTGGTCCTACCGGAGGTCCGGCCTCAGCGAGGCCGGCCGTCTCGTCGCGGCCAACCTGGTCGCCAGCCTCGCCTTCGAGGCACTCCGCTCCGTCTTCGGCTTCGACGGGCTGTTCCGCGCGGTGGTGGCCATCGAGTTCCTCTTCACCACGGCCTTGATGGGGGCCCACCGCTTCACCCCCCGGCTGCTGCACCAGTGGCACCTGGAGCGGCGGCGCTCACGGGCCTGTGACGCCCAGCGGGCCCTCATCGTCGGCGCGGGCAGCGCGGGCGACCTGCTCCAGAGGGACTTGCTTCGCACGCCCCAGAGCCCCTGGCACGTCGTCGGCTTCGTGGACGACGACCGGGCGAAGCACGGCACCCATCTCAACGGCAAGCCGGTGCTCGGCCCCATTGGCGCGCTGGCGGAGCTGGTGCGCAAGCACCGGGTGGCGCAGGTGCTCATCGCCATCCCCCGCCTGTCGCCCGAGCGCATCGGCCACATCCTGGAGCTGTGCCGCGACCAGGGCGTCCGCATCAAGTTCATCCCCGCGTCCTTCATCTACCTCGACAAGCGCATCACCTCCGCGATGCTGCATGACCTCAGCCCGGAGCACCTGCTGCCCCGCAAGGCCATCACCTTCGACCGGGAGGAGACGCGCCGGCTCGTCACCGGCCGGCGCATCCTCGTCACCGGCGGGGCGGGCTCCATCGGCAGTGAAATCGCGAGGCAGGTCGCCGAGCTCGAGCCCGCGTCGCTCGTGCTCGTGGACATCAACGAGAACGAGCTGTACCTGCTCGTGCGCCAGCTCCAGGAGCGTCACCCCAAGCTCGACGTCAGCGCCCTCGTCGGAGACATCCGGGATTTGGACCGGATGATGCGCGTCGGCCGCGAGCATGAGCCGCAGTACGTCTTCCACGCGGCGGCGCACAAGCACGTGCCGCTGATGGAGGACGCGCCCGAGGAGGCCATCAAGAACAACGTCTTCGGCACCCTCAACGTCGCGCTCATGGCGGAGGCCTGCGGCGTGGAGCGCTTCGTGCTCATCTCCACCGACAAGGCGGTCCACCCCACCTCCGTCATGGGCGCCTCCAAGCGCCTGGCGGAGATGGTCATCCGGGACGTCGCGTCCCGCTCGCGCACCGCCTTCACCGCGGTCCGCTTCGGCAACGTGCTCGGCTCGGCGGGCAGCGTGGTGCCCATCTTCAAGCAGCAGATTCAGCGCGGCGGCCCCGTCACGGTGACGCACCCGGACTGCACCCGCTACTTCATGACCATCCCCGAGGCCGTGGGGCTGGTGATGCTGTCCGGCCTGGGCGGCTACGGCGAGCTGTGCATCCTCGACATGGGCGACCCGGTGCGCATCTCCGAGCTGGCGGAGAACACCATCACCCTGGCGGGCCTCGTGCCGGGCCGGGACATCCCCATCGTCTACACGGGGCTGCGGCCGGGCGAGAAGCTGGAGGAGACGCTCCTCAGTGAAGAAGAGGAGCGCACCCAGCAGGTGCGCAACCACATCAAGGTGGCGCGCAGCCCCGCGCCGCCGTCGGACTTCCAGACGCGGCTCAAGCAACTGGAGCGCGCGGCGCGCAATGGCAACGTGGCCGCGGTGATTCGCGTGATGCGAAGCCTCATCCCCACGTACACGCCCGCGAGGCCGCTGGAGGACTCCGACGCTCAGCCCCTGGACGCGCGGTAGGCGGGGAAGAACCCGCCGTCGCCGTCACCCGCCGACAGCCGGGCGTACACCTCCGGCTTGCAGATGATTTCGTGGGTGTAGAGCCGGGAGCTCATGTTGGAGATGCCGCGCTTGAACTCCTCGAGGCCGTCGCCCGGCTGCATGCCTCCCCCCAGGTGGAGGGGCACGCCGAGCGTCGCGCCCAGCTCGGACATGGCGACGAAGAGGTTCTTGGACGGCGAGCGTGCGAGGTACGCGTCCGCCGTTCCCCCCAGGTAGTAGTGGAGCACGCCGTCACTGTGGACGCAGACCGCGGCGGAGGCCTCACGGCCGTCCGGCGCCCGCGTCGTGACGAGCCAGGCGGCAGGCGAGGAGAGCAGCTCGTCGAAGTAGGCGTCCGAGAAGAGGTAGCGAGAGGCCGCTCCGTCGCGGACCATGGTCTGCCGGTACACCTCCTTGAAGCCCTCCCGCTCCTCGGGTGAAGACTCACAGACCGGAAGGTACGAGCTGACGAAACCCAGGCGAGCGTTGCGCCGCACGTGCCGGCGGTGCATCTCCCGGAACTCGAGGGGCAGGCGGGGGTCGATGAAGAACACCTCGTTGCGCGCCGTGCCCTCGGTGAAGCAGCGCGGGCCCGTCACGCGGTCCCTCACGAAGATGCTGACGAGCTGGGTGGCGCACCAATCCACCGCCGCCTTCGGCACGTCGTTCAGTCCGTCCACCCGCCCGCCTGGGTACCCATACGGGGAGACTGCGTCGGCGTGCTCCGTCCCCTCGATGAGCCGCACGATGAGCGGAAGCCGCAGCGAACCGCTCGCGCCTCCGTCGATGACGAGGCTGTGCGTGACGCCCTCGGCGCGCAGGTGGTGCGGGGAGCGGAAGTAGTCGTCTGACAGTGCCGACTCACCCTGGTCGTGAACCAGGACGGCCCGCAGCTGCGTCGTCGTCATCGGCTCGCACCACCTCCGAGCGGGCGGCCCGTGCCTCGCGGTGCGAGCCTTCGTCGGAATTTGGTTTGTCTGCACACGTTCCACTCGCCAACGAACGCACTCCGGCGTTCCCATTGCAGGGTAGCCATCCGCGCGAGCGATGGCCTACTCCCCCCAAGGACACAATTGATGTTCGACTTCTGTCTTCGAAGCACCCGTGGCCTTGCCATGACCTCGTTCCTGTCCCTCGCCCTCATCGCCGGCCTGGCCTGCGACCCCAACGCGGAGATGGTCGACCCTGACTCCGGTCAGGTCGTGACCCCCGATGGTGAAGAGGTCGCCGTCGGCCCCGATGTGACGGCGGACACGGGCGAAGGCGCCGAAGCGGCCCCCGAGTTGGTGGCCGCACTGCCGACCCCTGCGCCCGCTTCCCCTGAAGCGCCGGCCACCGAGGAGTCGGCCCTCGCGACGGCCGCCGCCACCACCCCGCTGCGCACCGTGGCGGCCTGGGAGCAGCTGTTCCTCGGCCGCTGGAACGCCGAGCACACCGGGACCTATCTGCCCCTGAGCAACTCGCTGGACAGCTGGCAGTTCTACAACCTGGCCTATGGCATCGACGCGAACACCGCGATGTACCGGGCCACGGGCAAGACGCAGTACCTGGACCGCGCGCTGCTCTACGTCAACAACGTGGTCAACCACGCCAAGGTGTCGTCGTCGCTGCCCAAGAGCCAGTTCAAGGACTCCTACCTGGGCTGGGCCTCGGCGCGCTCGGACACCCTCGGCAAGGAAGTCCCCCTGTTCGAGAGCTATTGCTGGCGCTACGTGACGCGCATGCTGCGCGTCATCCGTGAGACGCCCGCGCTGTATGGCAATGCCACCTACAAGGCGCAGTACGACAAGCTGCTCGCCTTCACGGAAAAGAACATGTTCGACAAGTGGTACAAGCGCGGGGCGAACGCCAACGTCTACCGCAGCACCACGCACATGGCCGCGCACTGGGCCTTCATGGCGATGGACCTGTCGCGCATGACGACGGACGCCACGCGCAAGGCCACGTACCTGCAGGTCTTCAACAACATCAACCGCGACCTGCCCAACTCCACCTCGTCCCTGCGCGGGCAGCTGCGCACGGGCTTCGCCTCGACTCCGTCCTACTTCTGGAGCTCCGTGTGGGGCTCCACCGCGCGCCCCGGCCAGGACGTGGCGCACTCCAACGGCATGATGGCCTTCATCGTCGAGGCGCGTGACGCCGGCATGGAGTGGACGGCCGACGACATCAACAAGTTCAAGGCGACGTTCAACTCCGTCATCTGGCCCTCGGCCACGAAGTACGCCGACTACGTCGACGGCTCCGGAGCCGGCAATGGCTGGTTCAACGACGGCCTGATGAAGCTCGGCCGCTACGACGCCAACCTGCAGCGCCGGCTGGAGGCGCACAAGGTCGGCAGCAACATCGACTTCTACGCCCAGGGCGCGCTCAACGCGAAGCTGCTGGGGCAGTAGACCCCGCCGAAGTCCCTGGCGGTGTCGGATTCACTGAGTCGCCGGGCGGCGCATCCTCGCGCCGCCCGGCGATTCGCTTCTATGCATCAAGGCTCCTGCCCCGGAGGGCGGTTGTGGGCCTCCAGCGGGCGCTGTGGACTCCGGGCGCCATGGCACCCAATCGCCTGCTCATCTTCAGCCCGGCCGCGTTCCAGCTCTCCGGACACCAGCAGTCCTATCTCACCGGGCTGGGGGAGGCGCTCACGCGGCTCGGCGTGGAGGTCCACGTCTTCGGGCTGAAGGGCCTCGGGAACTATCCCACGCCCATCGTCTCGCATGCCGTCGGCAGGAACACCGTGGTCGAGTCCCGCTCGGCGTTCCGTGAGCGCCTGGGGCTCTGGGGGGATGTCGCCTGGGGCGCCGGCCGCCTGGAGGACCAGGTGCGGCTGCTCACGGACTTCCAGCGCGTGCACCGCCACCTGGGCGGGCCGCCGCTGCTGTTCGAGGCCTTCGAGTACGTCTCCCTGGCGGCGCACCTCGCGCGAGCGCCCCGCGCGCACCGGCAGGTGTGCATCTTCCACGACACCAACTTCAACCTGAGGCACGCGTCGCCCGTCGCCGCCGCCTACAAGCTCCTCGCGCGTCCGTTTGCCCGGCACATCCTGCACAGCGTGGACCGGGCCTTCGTCCACGCGCCCGGGATGCGGGAGAACCTGTTCGAGAACGTCGACCCCGGGCGGCGCTACCACCACAAGGTCGAGGTGCTTCCGTATGGCGCGCCCCACCCGGAGAAGGTGCCGCGCCTGGACCGGGCGGCGGCCCGCGTGGGGCTGGGCGTGGACACGCGGCGCAAGGTGCTGCTCGCCTTCGGCACCCTGCGGGCCGACAAGTGCTACCGGCTCGTCTTCGAGGCCCTGGCGCGAAGCCCGGAGTGGGAGCTGCTCGTCGCCGGGCCGGAGGGTGATGTCTCGTACCGACAGCTCCAGGCGCTCCGGGAGCAGACTGGCGCCGGGCAGCGCGTGCGGATGTTCCCGGGCTTCATCCCCCTGGGAGAGCACCGCCAGTACTTCGGGGCCGCGGACGCGGTGCTCAGCCTCTACGAGGAGCACATCCGCCACGAGAGCGGCACCGCGCAGCTGGCCCGCGCCTTCCTGCGCCCCGTCATCGCCGGAGGGCCGCCGGACCTGCACGACTACGTGCGCGAGACGGGCGCGGGCTGGTCCGTGCTGCCCCTGAACGCGGGCAAGCTCACCGAGGTGCTGTACGAGGCCGCGCGCCTCGACGAGGCCGGACGTGCCGCCATGGAGCGGCGCATCCATGCCGCGGCGGTGGAGCGCTCGTGGGACGCGGCGGCCGCCAGGGTGCTCGCCGCCCTGGGCGGGTGAGCGGCGCCACGAAAGCGGACAGATGTCCCGCCTCCGCGTCCCAGGGCACGGGACGCCCGCGGTGAGCAGGCTCCCGGAGCCGCCCCGGCCCCTTCCCAGGAGCAATGCCCATGCCCCAGCGCATCCACCTGTCCTCGCCGCACCTGGGAGGGCTCGAGCGCGGCTACGTCGACGAAGCGTTCGCGAGCAACTGGATTGCCCCCCTGGGCCCGCACGTCGACGCCTTCCAGGAGGAGTTCGCCCGCTGCGTCGGGGCGCCGCACGCGCTCGCGCTGAGCTCCGGCACGGCCGCGCTCCACCTCGCCCTGCAACTGGTGGGGGTGGGCCCGGGTGACGACGTGCTGGTGAGCACCCTCACCTTCTCCGCCTCCGTCAATCCCATCCGCTACCTGGGCGCGTCCCCCATCTTCATCGACAGCGAGCGCGCCTCCTGGAACCTGGACCCCGCCCTGCTGGAGGAGGAGCTGGAGGCGCGCGCCCGCTCCGGACGGCTGCCTCGCGCGGTGGTGGTGGTCCACCTCTACGGGCAGAGCGCCGACCTGGACCCCATCCTCGCGGCCTGCGAGCGCCATGACGTGCCGGTCATCGAGGACGCGGCCGAGGCCCTGGGCAGCACGTACAAGGGGCGCGCGCCGGGCACGCGGGGCCGGGCTGGCGTCTTCTCCTTCAACGGCAACAAGATCATCACCACCTCGGGCGGGGGGATGCTGGTGTCACCCGACGAGGGGCTCATCCGCCACGCGCTCAAGCTGGCCACCCAGGCGCGCGACGCGGCGCCGCACTACCAGCACTCCGAGGTGGGCTACAACTACCGCCTCAGCAACGTGCTGGCGGCCATTGGCCGCGCGCAGCTCCGGGTGCTGGAGGAGCGCGTGGCCGCGCGGCGCGGGAATCAGGCGTACTACGCGCGCGCGCTCGCGGACGTGCCGGGCCTCACCTTCATGCCCGAGGCGCCCTGGGGGCGTCACACGCGCTGGCTGACGACGCTGACGGTGGACCCGGCGCGCTTCGGCGCGGACCGCGAGGCGGTGCGGCTCGCCCTGGAGCGGGAGGACATCGAGGCGCGACCCGTGTGGAAGCCCATGCACCTGCAGCCGGTGTTCTCCGCCTTCGCGCGGCGGGGCGGCCGGGTGGCGGAGGAGCTGTTCCAAAATGGGCTGTGCCTGCCCTCCGGCTCCAACCTCACGCCGGAAGACCTGGACCGGGTGGTCGACGTGGTGAGGGCCGTGCATCAGGGCCGCTGAGCCGCGGCCTCGGCGCCGTTGCCGAGGAACGGGTACATCACCGCCTGGCCTTCCGGGGTGATGCCCTGGCGCTGCACGACGCGCAGGAAGGTCAGCCCGAGAATCCTCGCGTCCAGCGCCAGGCTCCAGTGGTCCACGTACCAGACGTCGTGCTGGAAGCGCTGCTTCCAGTCCAGCGCGTTGCGTCCGTTCACCTGCGCCCAGCCGGTGATGCCCGGCAGCACGTCATGGCGCCGCGCCTGCTCGGCGGAGTAGCGCGACAGGTACTCCATGAGGAGCGGGCGCGGCCCCACCAGGCTCATGTCGCCGCGCAGCACGTTCCACAGCTGCGGAAGCTCGTCCAGGCTCACCGAGCGGAGGAACCGCCCGGTGCGCGTGAGGCGCTGCGCGTCCGGGAGAGGCCGGCCATTCTCGTCCTGCGCTTCGAGCATGGTGCGGAACTTCACGAGCTGGAACGTCCTTCCCCCACGTCCCGGGCGCTGCTGGCGGAAGAACACCGGGGCGCCCATGGAGACACGGACGGCCAGCGCCGTCACGGCCATCACCGGGGCCAGGCACAACAGCCCCGCGGCCGCGGCCACCCGGTCGATGCACTGCTTGAAAAGGAGCGCCTTCCCAGCCTGTCGTTGCATGCGTCCGTCCTCCGTTGCCAGGGTTCCGTCGCATGACAAGGTGTGCGCAGCCGCACGCCTCCACCACCGGCCCGCGAGCGGGGCCGGCTGTCGCGCCCCCTGCGCCGGGGCACCCCGCCGGGGGGCTCAGGCGACCTGGTCCACGCCGGGCGCCACCTGCGTCCGCGGAGCGCCGCTCGCCTCCCTGCGCCCCAGGCGCCGCCACGCGCGCAGGACGAGCCACCCGCTACAGCTCAGCTCGGTGAGCCAACCCAGCGACAGGGCCCAGGCCGCCCCCACGGGGCCCACGGAGGGCACCCAGTACAGGCTCCCCAGCGCCACCACCCCGACGGAGAGGACGAGCATCACCATCTGCACCTTCAGCTCCCGCGCCGCGGTGAGCCCGGCCTGCAGGCTCACGCCGACGTACTCCAGCGCGGCGGCCATCATGAGCCAGACGAACAGGCCGTTGTTGCGCGCGTACGCGGCCCCATAGAAGAGCGTCAGCACCTGGCGCCCCAGCAACGCCGCGCCGGCGATGGCGCACACGCCTACCAGCGCCGACCCACCCGTGAAGCCCAGAATCGTGCGGCCAAAGCGGCGCGCGTCCCCCGCCGCGTGGTAGCGCCCCAGCCGGGGGTTCAACACCTGCCCGAGCGCCTGGACCACCCGGCCGCCCAGGGCCGAGAAGTACGCGAGCGCGGCGTACACGCCCAGCCCGGCCTGGCCGGTGTGCGCCTCCAGCAGGTAGCGGGGGACGTTGGGGCGCAGCGAGCCCAGCAGCGAGGTGATGCCGAGCGCATAGGCGAGCCCCAGCAGGCCCTTCAGGCGCAGGCCCTGCTCGCGCCAGGGCGCCCGCCACAGCAGGCGCCAGGGACTTTTGCCTCCGAACTCGCGACGCCAGGTGGGCACGTCGAAGAGGAAGAGCACCCCCGCCCAGGAGAGTCCCAGCGCGGCGGCGGCCACCACCGCGCTGCCCGTGGCCCGGAGCGCGAGCGCCACCAGCACCACGGACAGCACGCTCTTGGCGATGCTGGAGCGGGCGATGAGGACCAGCCGCTCCCTTTTCTGGAGGGCGCCGTAGAACACGTCGCTGAGGGCCTCGAAGCCCTTGGCCACCGCCAGCAACGAGATGATGCGGCTGGCGTTCTCGGAGTAGTTCGCCACCAGGGCGATGCCGCAGCAGAGCAGCACGCCTCCGAGCACGTTGAGCCCCATCAGCCCGAGGTAGTGCTCGAAGCCGTACGTGTCCCGCGCATCGGTGGCCTGGAGCGCACGCAGCTGCATGCGCGCCAGGAGCATCACCGGGGCGGTGATGGCGAGCCCGAGCGCGAACTCGCCGACCTGTTCCACCGTGCCGTGTCGCGCGATGAGGACCAGCACACCCCACTGGGCAAACGCGTAGATGAGCCCGGCCGAGAGCGTCCACGCGAAGTTCCTCCCCGCCGACCGGCGCCGGGTCATGCCCTGCCCACCGTGCTCCGGAGCACCTCGTCGAGCCGGAGGGCCGCCGCATCCGCGGAGAAGCGCTCCCGGCCCAGCCGCCCCGCCTTCTTCCCCGCCTCGGCGAGCCACCGGGCGTCACGCACCCGCTTCACCAGCAGCGCCGCCGAGGCGGGGAGGTCCTTCGGATTCAGGCACAGGCCGAACCCCTCCTGCTCGAGCAGCTGCGCCTGCCAGCCTCCGTAGTTGAGCGCGAGCGGGCGGCTGGCGGCGAGCGCGTCGAACACCTTGTTGGCGGAGTTGTCCTCCATGCCCGGCACGTCGGTGAAGAGGGACGTGGCGATGGTGGCCGCGGAGAGGATGGCGGGGACCTCCGCCTTCACCACCGGCGGGAGGAAGAAGAGGTTGCGGTCCCTCACCCCGAGCTGCTCCGCGAGCGCGTACAGCGTGGGCTCCTCGCTTCCCTTCCCCACGACGACGAAGCGGATCTCCGGGTCCTTCTTCAGCACCTCCGCGGCGAGCCGGACGAGGAAGTCCACGCCATTCACCCGGCCGAGGGTGCCCGCGTAGACGACCATGGGCCTGTCGCCGAGCCAGGCGTACCTGGCCCGGAAGGCCTCGCCCACCGAGGCGGGGACGTGGAAGCGCTCCGGGTCGCAGAGGTTGGGGATGACGGTGATCTTGTTCGGGTGCACGCCCGCCGCCTCCACCCCGGCCTTCATGCCCGGCGAGAGCGCGACGATGTGCGCGGCGCCCGCGTAGGCGGCCTTCTCCAGCGCCTGCGCGGCGAAGATGGCCGGGCGGCTCTTGAGGGCGCCGACGGCGATGGGGATGGCGGGCCACAAGTCTCTCACCTCGAAGACCATGGGCCGCTTGTTCCAGCGCGAGGCGACGATGCCGGGCACCGCGATGGTCAGCGGCGTGCTGGTGGCGAAGACTACGTCGCCGCCGAGCTGCGCGGCCCGCTGCGCCGAGCCGACGGCGAAGCTGCCGAAGGCGCGCATCCGGTCCGGGTAGCTCATCTTCTGTGAGTAGGGCACCGGCAGCCAGTGCACGTGGATGCCGCTCTCGTCCGTCTCGCGCCAGCCCCGCGCTTCATTGGTGGGCGCCCGGTCCGAGGTCACCATGTGGACCTCGTGTCCCATGCGGACCAGGCGGCGCGCGAGCTCGTAGGACCGCGTCCCGCCCTGCATGCTGGGGGTGGTGAAGTACTGGTGCAGGTAGATGATCTTCATTTCAGGTCGCTCCTTCGGCATGGACACAGGACTCCGGCTCGAAGCGCTCCGGCGCCTCCCTCGCGGCCGTGGTGCACGAGGACAGCATCATCAGGAGGAAGAGGGAGCGGGCGTCGTAGAGGTCGCCGCTGGACTGGCTGCCCACCAGCACCAGCACCACCGCGCCCACCGTCGCCGCGTCCAGGCCGCGGCGTCCCCGGAACGCGGCGCGCGCGTACGCGAGAAAGACTGCGCCCAGGTACATCAGCCCCAGCGCGCCACCCTCGCAGAACACCTCGAGGAAGAGGTTGTGGGGGTAGACGCCCAGCCCGAGCGCGGTGAAGCCCGCGAGCCCCGCGCCCACCACCGGCACGTCCATCCCGAGCGCGTAGGCCCGGGCATAGAGCACCTCGCGCCCGGACAGGTACACGCCTCCCTCACCGGCCTCGCCGTCGTTGTACTTCAGCGTCAGCTTGAGGAACCGCTCCTCCATGGAGTGGGTCAGCGCCTTGCCCAGCGGCGTGAAGGAGATGACGGCCATGGTGGCGACCGTGGCGAGCACCGACAGGAGGAGCAGCCGGCGCAGCGGAATGCGCCCCAGGGCGAGGAAGGTGAGGACGCCCGCGATGATGGCGAGGGCCCCGCCGCGCGAGCCGGTGAGGATGGCGAGGAGGACGCCGGTGGCCGCCGCCGGAATCCAGAACCACGTCGGGCCCCCCCTCCGCCAGAAGTACAGGGCGCCGAGCGCGAACATCCCCATGAGGCGGGCGAAGACGTTCGGCCCGCCTCCCATCACCGCCAGCCGCGCCCCACCGCCGCCGCCCAGGAACTGGCGCAGGCCGACGAGCGCCAGGAGCCCCGTGGCGGTGACGACGATGAGCCAGAAGCCCTCCAGCACGCGGTCCGCCGGCTGGCGGAGCGCGGCGAGCCCGCAGCCCAGGGTCATCACGGCGGACAGGACCACCTCGTAGAGCTTCCAGGAGACGAACCTCGACTCGGGCGCCCACGCCGCGCTGGCGCACACGTACCCGAAGAACGCCACGAGCGCCGCCACCAGCCCGGCATCCAGCCGCGTCTCACCCGGCGCCGGCCCCCGGTGGGCGGCATGGGCCATTCCCAGCGAGGCGAGCAGGAGCCCGCCCATGACAATCCACAGCCGCAACTCCTGGAACGGGTCCGGCCCGGTGCCCGCGGGGGCCAGCCGGGTGAAGGCCCAGCGGCCCGCGAGCACGTAGAGCGCGGCGGTGAAGCCCAGGGCTGTGCTCCGAGACCAGCTCACGCGAGTGCTCCCCCTTGCTCAGCCCGCCGTCGGGTACTCGTACTGGTAGATGCCGCTCACCGCGCGGCCCCTCGGCGAGCGCGACACGCCGTTGAAGATGACGCCCCGGGGGTGGACGCCGTTGAGCTCGAGCCGCTTGACGGCCGCGGTCACCTCCCGCATCGGGTGGGCGCCCGCGCGCACCACCAGCAGGTTGACGCCCGCGTGCCGGCCCACGAGCGCCGCGTCCGTCACCGCCAGGATGGGCGGCGTGTCGAAGAGGACGAGCTCGTACTCGGCGGACATCCACGCCACGAGCGCGGCGAACCTGTCACTCAAGAGCAGCTCGGCGGGGTTGGGCGGCAGCGCGCCCGCGGACAGGAAGGACAGGCGCTGCCCGGGGATGGGCTGTATCGCCTCGTCCGGCTCGGCCGTGCCGAGGATGAGCTCGGAGAGCCCCTGGGCGCGCTCGGCCTCGAAGCAGCGGTGGAGCCAACCCCCGCGCAGGTTGGCGTCCACGAGCAGGGTGCGCTTGCCGGAATCCGCCAGCACCCAGGCCAGGTTGACGGCGATGAAGGACTTGCCGACGCCCGGGCTCGGCCCGGTGATGGCGATGACGTTGTTGGGGGCGTCCTTCATCGCGAACTGGAGGCTGGTCCGCAGGCCGCGGAGGCTCTCCACGACGACGTCGCGAGGGTGCGTCCGGGCCAGGATGGTGCGCGGGCCCCGCGCCCGGACCGAGGCGCTCTTGCCGAGCGGGATGGACGCGAAGACGGGAAGCCCGAGCCGGGCCTCGAGCGTTCCGGGGGCCGACACGCCTCCGTGGATGGCCCGCCGGATGAAGGCGAGCGCGACGCCCAGCGTCAGCCCCAGCACCAGGCTGACCGCGAGCACGCCCGGCTGGGACGGGCTCACCGGCTCACGAGACACCACCGGCGCGTCGAGGATGCGCGCATTGCCGACGGTGCTCGACTTCAGGACGCGGTACTCCTGGGCCTTGTTGTTGAGCTGGAGGTAGAGCGCGTTGGTGACCTCCACGTCCCGCCGGAGCCGGGCCACCTCGGCGTCCGCGCCAGGCAGGGCCCGGAGACGGGCGGCGACGGACTGACGCTCGGCCTTCAGCCGCGCCAGCTTCCGGTCCGCGGTCCTGAGGCTCGGGTGGTGCCCGGTGAAGCGCTCGCGCAGCTCGGCGCGCTGCAGATCGAGCTGCGAGATGGCCTCGTCCAGGTCGACGCGCCGGTCCAGGAGGGCCTTGGTCTCCTGGTCGACGTCGACCGTCCCCTTCCCCGCGCGGTAGGCGCTCAGCGCCGCTTCCGCGCGCTCCAGTTGGGTGCGCAGGCCGGGCAGCTGGCTGTCGAGGAACGCCAGGGCCTTCTCGGCCTCCTCGTTCCTGCGCGCGACGTTCTGGTGGACGTAGCCCGTCACCAGGGCCTTGAGCGTCGCGGCGATGCCCTCCGGGTCCGTCCCCTCCAGGGACACGATGAGCACGCCGGTGCCGAGGCCCTTCTCGCTCAGGCGCAGCCGGCGCTGGAGCGACTCCACCACCCGGAGGCGGGAGCGCCGGCTCACCTCGAACCGCGTCCCCGGGCGGGCCACCAGCCTGGAGACGAGCAGCTCCACCTTCCGGGGCGCGTCCGGCGGCGTCGTGGCGGGAGTGCCCACGCGCCCTTCGAGCAGCGGGGCGGAGTCCGGGCCGAGCAGCGTGTACGCGCCGGCCTTCTGTGTCACGAGCGTGAGCGGGACGTCCTCCAGCGCCTGTGGCACCACCAGCCTGTCCACCTGGATGTGCTCACCGCCCCAGGCGTATTTTCCCAGGCCCACGCCCGGCCACGGGGGCCCGGCGAGGCCCTCCCCCTCATGCGCGAGGGCACGCCTCGCCCCCAGCAGCGGGAAGTACCGGGGCTCCGCCACCACGTCCAGATGCAGCGCGTCCACCACGCGGCCCAGCAGCTCCCGCGAGCTGAGGATTTCAATCTCCGTGGCGACCTTGCCGGGGGAGTCCCCCAACAGCTCCTCGAGCCCCCCGGCCTTGTTCTCCTCCTGCTCTATCTGCAGGACGGCGTTGGCGCGCCAGGTGGGCGTGGCGAAGGCCATGTAGACGGCCCCCCCCAGCAGCATGGCGACGAACGTGGCCACAATCGACACGCGGTACTCGAGCAGGATGCCCAGGTGGGCACCGAGGTCGAGCGTGTCGTCTGGCGTGGTACCGGTGCTGGTGCGAGCGGAGGCCTTGCGGCCGCTGGAGTGGCCCATCATCACGGCTGCAAGATGATGGTCCTGTCTCCGATTTGTACCGCCTCCCAGAGTAGACGAACTGTTGGCTCGATTTGACTGATGATGCGGTTCCACTGCGTCAAGTCGTGCGCGGAGACGAACACGATGTCGCGTGGTTGAAGCTGGAACTGGGTGGCGAGCAGGAGGGCGTCCGGTGAGCCGGCATCCAGCTTGTAGATGGTGGGGCGGTCGAAGTTGCCGCGGAGGACGTAGACCTTCGACGGGTTCGACGTCACGGGGTCGAAGCCCTCGCTGTCACCAATGGCCTCCGCGAGCGTCATCCGGCCCTTCACCATGACGCGCGAGGAGGGCCTGCGGACCTCGCCGAGGACGAAGACCTTGTTCCGGCTCCGGTCGGGGACATGGAGGATGTCGCCGTCCTGCAGGAGCCAGTTCTGACGGAGGTCCCCCTCCTCGTAGAGCGCCTGCACGTCGAGGGTGACCGTCCGCCCGCCCCGGGTGAGCACGACGGCGCGCAGGTCCGCCTCCTGGGTGAACCCCTTCGCCTGGGCGATGGCGTCCTGCACGCGCAGGGGCACGTCGGTGATGGGGACGGTGCTGGGCTCGGCCACCTCGCCGGTGACCTGGACCTTCTGCCCGCGGAAGTCCGCCACGCGCACGTCGAGCTGGGGCTTCTCCAAGACGGGGGCCAGCCGCTGCGTCAGGAGCTCGCGAATCTCGGGCAGCGTCTTGCCGGCGACGTGGAAGACACCGACGTGGGGGAAGAACATCGTCCCGTCGGCCGCCACGGGGTGGCCGCTGGCCTCGGCGGAGCGGAACTCGCCCGCGGGGATGGTGAGCTCGGGGTGGTCATAGACGATGACGCTCAGCACATCGTGGGGGGCCACCCGGTAGGAGTAGTCCGCCGCCAGCTTCGCCAGTGGATCCTCCAGCCGCGCGGGCGGCGCGTTCCGGCGAGCCTCCAGTTGCGCGAGCAGCAGCTTCGCGGTGATGGGAGCAATCTCGTACGCATTGTCGGCCCCCCCGTCCGCCTTCCCGGCGTACCGCTCGCGGAAGGCGCCCTCGTCCATGCGCATGCCGGGTCCCCATGCGCAGGCGCTCATGCACAGCAGCCCGGTCAGTAGCAGGATGCGCCTCATCGAAGGTCTCCGGGCCACCGCCAACCGCCCCCAACCGCACATCTTCCGAGCCGGACGCGCGCGCGCAATCACGGGAGCGGCCCGGTGTCTGGCATGCAATAGGGCGCTCCGCGCGGGCAACAGATGCCCTGCCCTCCGGGGCAGCGGCGGAGGTCACTCGACGGTGTCAGTGCGGTCCGGCGTCTCCGGCGGGAGGCGCGAGCATCCGCACCACCACCGCGCGACATGTCGCGCACACCACGCCCGCGCGTTCCCAGTGGACCTGCTCCTCCAGCTCGCGCGCGTCCTCCGGCCCCTCCTCCAGCCTCCGGACGAGCGCGTCGAGGTCCTCTTCCTGGCCGCCCCCACTGGCCTGGGACGTGTCGAGCACGTCCTGCTCTCCTTCGAGGACGAGCTTGAAGCGGTAGTACACCTCGCGGGCGTCGATGGCGCGCCCGCATGCCGCACAGCTCCTGGCTCCTGGCCCCGTCATGCGCACGCCTCCGCTGGCCTCCCACGCGGCCGCCGCCGCGCGGGGCCGATGGTGCCACCAGCGGGGCATGGGGCGTGAGGGCTCCCGCGCCGCGGCTTGCGCGCGGTGGAAGGCTACTGCTCCCCTTCCTCCTGGAGGGCCCCGGCCGCGACGGTGGGCCTGCGCAGCACCCTCACCATCCGCCCCACCGAGGGCACCCCCGCGTCATTCACGAGGAAGAGCTGGTGGAAGCCCGGCGGCGCCCGGCTGTTGAAGGACGGCGCGGTGACGGTGAGGCTCCCGGTGCCACGGGTGAACTTCAGGGTGTTGAGCCGCTGATTCATGTCGAACGTGTGCGTCGTGGAGCCGAGGGCGATGAGCGTCACCTTGCTGATGCTCGCCGCGTCCGGTGTCGAGACGGTGAAGGTCGTCCCGGGCATCACCGTGTCCGGCGCGGCGGCGAGCGTCGGCCGCGGGCCCTTGAAGAGATAGGGCGGAGAGAAGACCTCCGCGGTGGGCCTGTTGCGGCCGCCCGCGCTCAGCACCCGCCCATCCGGCAGCAGCACCGTGGTGGAGTGGTAGCCCCGGTAGACGGTGTTGCTCGAGAGCCGCCGCCAGGTGTTCGCGGTGGGGTCATACAGCTCGGCCTGGAAGACGGGAGTGCTCGCGTTGTCGAAGCCGCTGCCCGAGCTGCCGCCGGTGACGAGCACCGTGCCGTCGGGGAGCAGCGTGGCATTGTGCTGGCGTCGGCGCGTGCCCATCGACGACACGTAGCGCCACGTCGGCGCGTCCAGGTTGAGGTCGATGACCTCGGTGGTGGGAGTGGGCGGGTCTCCCCCGCCGATGACGTACACGCGGGCATCGACGTAGACGGCGGGCCCGTAGCTGCGGGTGCCGAAGTTGCTGGAGGGCCCGGTGCTCCAGGTGCCGGTGCCCGCCGTGCTCAGCCAGCGGCTGCCCCGCCCCGGCCCGGCGTAGAAGAGCCGGCCACTGGGGGCGAGGAACATCTTCGGGTAGAGCGGCAGTGAGAGCCGGGCCGTGGTCATGTTCTTCCACGTCCGGGTGGCCGCCAGGTAGCGCTGCGGCAGCGTGTTGATGTCACCGCTGCCGTTCATCTCTCCGGAGAGCACCAGCACGTCCCCATTGGAGAGCGTGGTGTTGGTGGGGTACCAGCGCCCGGCGTTCATGTCCGGCAGGCGGATCCACGAGGACGCGAAGGGGTCGAAGAGGCTCGCGTCGTTGAGCCCCACGTCGCTCGTCACGTGCCCACCGGTGAAGAGCAGCTTGCCGTCGGAGAGGTAGGAGTGGCCGGAGCAGAAGATGTTGTAGCCGGGGAACGGCAGCGAGGTGACGGTGTTGGTGACGGGGTCCCAGCGCCGTGGAGGCAGGTTCCCCTCGTCGAACTCGCCGACGAACATCACCTTGCCATCGGGCTGCAGGCTCGCGTGGGTGGCGGTGATGGGCCAGGTCATGACGCTGGACCACTGCCCCACGTCCGCGGGCGTCTGGGCCCGGGCGGGAAGCGCCAGCGCCACGAAGCCGACGAGCCAGGCCGCGAGTCCCCGCGGCCGGGGGAAGACGGGTCTCCACGACATGGCGGCCTCCGAGCCCTGCTGCTGCCGGTTGAAGAGGCAGAACCTAGATGGGAGGGCGCGCGTGCCAATCGACCCCGGGTCTGGGGAAGCGTGGACTCGGTGATGAGGACCGTCACTGGAGGGTGACTGACAGAGCACCTGCACCCGGGTACGCGAGGGACTCCGCTTCCACCGTCCACCGTTCGGGCCGAGGAGAACCTCATGAGGTGCTGGTGTCCGCTCTCCCTGGTGCTCGCGCTGCTGTCCGGCTGCTCCTCGCATCACGGCGGCAAGCCTCCGCCGGCGCCTGCCCCTCCGGATGAGTCCCTGCCCTGGATGCCCTGCGGGCGCGCGGCCCACGCGGTGGGGCCCGCCCCCCAGCAGTCGGACACGGGCGCGCTGGAGATGGTGCCCGGCGACCGTACCCTCTTCTTCGTCGCGGACGCGGGCGTGTGGACGAGCAATGGCACGCGGGAGCCGGACACCCATCCGGTGCGGGAGTTTCCACCGGGGCCGACCGGCCAGGGGCCCTCGGAGGTCACCCGGGTGGGGGACAGGGTGTTCTTCGCCGCCGAGGACATGGAGTCCGGGCGCGAGCTGTGGGTGAGCGACGGCACCGGGGCAGGCACCCGGCGGGTGAAGGACCTCTGGCCCGGCCCGACGGGCTCCGAGCCCCAGTCCTTGTCCGCGTACAACGGCCTGCTCTACTTCGCCGCGAGCGACCCGGAGCACGGCCGCGAGTTGTGGCGCAGCGACGGGACGCCCGAGGGCACCGTCATGGTCCAGGACCTGGAGCCGGGCGCCGAGGGCACCGCCCCGGACCGCCTGACGCGAGGCGGCGATGGCGCGCTGTACTTCCTCGCGCACTTCCAGGGACTCACCACGGCGCTGATGCGCACGGATGGAAAGGCGGGTGCCGTCGAAGTGGCCCGGGTCCCCGCCGAGGGCGGCATCCTGGAGTCGCTGACGGCGGTGGGCGGGCGCCTGTTCTTCGTCATGGGGCACCTGCACGACCCGATGCTGCACCTGATGGCGACGGAGGGAGGCGCGCCGGTGCTCGTGCGCGAGCTGGGAGAGCTACGCGACCTGGTAGCCATGAGTGGGCAGCTGTACTTCAGCGCCACCACCGGGGAGGCGGGGACGGACGCGGAGCTGTGGCGCACCGACGGTACGGAGAAGGGAACGCAGCGAGTGAAGGACATCCGGGCCGGCGAGGCGGGCGCGTCCCCGAGGAACCTCACGGCGATGGGCTCCCGCCTCTTCTTCACCGCGGACGACGGCGTGCACGGGCGCGAGCTGTGGGTGAGTGATGGCACGGCCGAGGGGACGCGCCTCTTCGCGGACCTCGCGCCCGGAGCTGCCAGTGCGTCACCCGAGGCGCTGGCGGCCATCCAAGGCAACCTGTTCTTCAGCGCCGAGGTCCCGGGTCGTGGCCGCGAACCGTGGATGAGCAACGGCAGGCCGGATGGGACGGTGCCGCTCGATGAGCTGGCGCCCGGGGAACGGAGCTCGGACCCGAAGGGGTTCGCTCGCGCCGGCTGGGACGTCTTCTTCACCGCCGGGGACGGAACCGGCGTCCGGAAGCTGCGGGCCCTGCCGTTGCGTCCCCAGGGACGATGCGACTGAAGCCTCGCGCTTCGCGCAGGAAACCCGCAAACCAAGCAGGCGGGTTCCGCCCGTATGCAAGAAGTACCGAGTTCGCGACAATGAGGCATCCTGACGCTTGAGCGTTGCGGAAGCGCGCATTGCATCACCACGGCCTGGGATGGCTCTAGTCCCTGACGTCCCTCAACTCGATGAACAACCGCTGCGCGGGTCAATGCGACCCGCCGGGTCGGCATTTACCTGCCGATCCGGTGCGTAGCGCGAAAGAACCAGACACCTCGTCATGGCCCTGACTCCTGACCAGAAGCGCGCGCGGCTCGCCGAGCTGCTGCGCGAGAAGAACCGTCAACTCCAGCGCGCCCCCGCCTCCTTCGCCCAGGAGCGCATGTGGGTCCAGGAGCGTCTGGCTCCGGGCAGCGCCACCCTCAACGTCTCCGTCTCCGTCCGCCTCTCCGGACAGCTGGATGACGCCGCCCTGCGCGCCGCCCTCAACGAACTGGTGCGCCGCCACGAAACCCTGCGCACCACCTTCGTCGAGC
>NZ_JAAIYA010000052.1 GCF_010894405.1 Pyxidicoccus caerfyrddinensis | reverse complement strand
CCGTCCGGCAGGTGTTGATGGACACGGAGGCCGGGCAGCTCGCGGCCGGGCGCGAGGATGCGCCGCCGTGCGAGGTGTCCGCGGACAACCTCGCCTATGTCCTCTTCACCTCGGGCAGCACCGGCCGACCCAAGGGCGTGGCCGTGGCCCATGGACAGCTCGTCCACTACGTGCGCGCCGCCACCGAGCGGCTGGGCCTGGCCGACTGCAAGAGCTTCGCCCTGGTGTCCACCTTCGTCGCCGACCTGGGCAACACCGTCCTCTTCCCGGCGCTTTGCACCGGCGGCTTGCTGCACGTGCTCACCCAGGAGCGTGCCAGCAGCCCGGAGGGCGTGGCCGAGTACTTCCAGCGCCACGCGGTGGAGTGCGTGAAGCTCGTCCCCTCGCACCTGTCCGCGCTGCTCACGGCGGCCGAGCCCCGGCATGTGCTGCCTCGCAAGAAGCTGGTGCTCGGTGGTGAGTCCTCCACGTGGGCCCTGATGGAGCAGGTGCGCGCGCTGGCGCCTGACTGCGAAGTCTTCAACCACTACGGCCCCACGGAGACGACGGTGGGCGTGCTCGCCGGCCCGGTGGAGACGCCGGCTCCGGGCGCCGCGCCGGTGGCGGTGCCGCTGGGCCGGCCCCTGGCCCACTCGCGGCTGTACGTGCTCGACGCGGACTTCCAGCCCGTGCCTGTGGGCGTGCCCGGCGAGCTGTACATCGGCGGCGCGCAGGTGACGCGCGGCTACCTGCACCGCCCCGAGCTGACGGCGGAGCGGTACGTGCCGGACCTCTACAGCCCGACTCCGGGCGCGCGCATGTACCGCAGCGGCGACAAGGTGCGCTGGCGGGAAGACGGTCGCGTGGAGTTCATCGGCCGCGCGGACTTCCAGGTGAAGGTGCGCGGCTTCCGCGTGGAGCCGGGAGAAATCGCCACCGTGCTGCGCGAGCACCCCGGGGTGCGCGACGCAGTGGTGTTGGCCCGCGAGGACATCCCCGGCGACAAGCGACTGGTGGCCTACGTCGTCCCGGCCGTGGACGTCGCCGCCCTGCGCGCGTGGCTGCGCGAGCGGCTGCCCGAGCACATGGTGCCCTCCGCCTTCGTGCCGCTGGAGGCGCTGCCGCTGACGCCCAACGGCAAGGTGGACCGCAAGGCCCTGCCCGCCCCGGTGATGAACACGGACGCGAGCGCCACCTTCGTGGCCCCGCGCACGCCCACCGAGACGCGGCTCGCCGCCATCTGGGCCGAGGTGCTGCATCTGGACGCGGTCGGCGTCACCGACGACTTCTTCAACCTCGGTGGCCACTCGCTGCTGGCGACGCAGGTCGTATCCCGCGTGCGCCGCGCCTTCGGAGTGGAGCTGCCCTTGCGCGCCCTCTTCGAGGCTCCCACCCTCGCCGCGCTCGCCCCACGGGTGGAGTCCGCCCGGCAGGCTTCCTCCGGGGAGAAGCTCCCGCCGCTCGTGTCCGTGCCGCGCACCGGCCCGCTGCCCCTGTCCTTCTCGCAGCAGCGCGTCTGGTTCCTCGACCAGCTCCAGCCCGGCAGCGCCTTCTACAACATCCCCTTCGCCGTGAGCATCAACGGCACCCTGCACCGCGAGGCCCTCACCCGCACCCTGAAGGAACTCGTCCGTCGCCACGAGGTGCTCCGCACCAGCTTCCACACCCTGGAGGATGGCGAGCCCTTCCAGCGCGTCCACCCGGACGCGGAGCTGACGCTGTCCTTCGTGGACCTGGGCCATCTGCCCGAGTCCCAGCTCGACGAGGCGGCCCGGCGCGAGGCGCTCGCGGAGGCCCAGAAGCCCTTCGACCTGAAGCAGGCGCCGCTGCTGCGCGCCACGCTGGTGCGGCTGTCGGACGAGCGCCACGTGCTGCTCGTCACCGTCCACCACATCGTCTCGGACGGCTGGACCAGTGGCATCCTCTTGCGCGAGGTGGGGTTGCTCTACCCGGTCTTCGTTCGCGGGCTGCCGTCGCCGCTGCCGCCGCTGCCGTTCCAGTACGCGGACTACGCCGCATGGCAACGCGGCTGGCTGCGTGACGAGACACTGGAGCGACAGGTGGCCTGGTGGCGCCATCAGCTCCATGGCGTGCCTCATGCGCTGGAGCTGCCCACCGACAGGCCTCGCCCGCCCGTGCAGACGGACCGCGGCGCCACGGTGCCGGTGCGCCTGGGTGCGACACTCACGGCCACCTTCAAGCAGTGGTGCGAGCGCGAGGGCGTCACGCCTTTCATGGGCCTTCTGTCAGTCTTCCAGGTGCTGCTGTCGCGCTACTCGGGACAGGACGACATCGTGGTGGGCTCGCCCATCGCCAACCGCCAGCACACCGAGCTGGAGGGCATCGTCGGCTTCTTCGTCAACACCCTCGCCCTTCGCGGGCGGCTGGCGCCCGGGATGAGCCTGCGCGAGCTGCTCGCCCAGGTGAAGGAGACCACGCTGGGCGCATACGCCCACCAGGACGTCCCCTTCGAGAAGCTGGTGGACGCGCTGAAGCTGGAGCGGGACTTGAGCCGCACCCCGCTGTTCCAGGTGATGCTCGGGCTGACGAACACCCCGCGCCAGGCGCCAGAGGCCGACGGTGCTGGCGGCGACGGTGCCGGCGTCGTGCGACCGCTGGAGGTGGACAGCGGCACGTCCAAGTTCGACCTGGCGCTGCTGCTCGCGGACCTCGAAGACGGCATCTCCGGATGGCTCGAGTACAGTACCGACCTCTTCGACGAGGCGACGGCGCGGCGCATGGGCAGCCATCTGGTGCGGCTGCTGGAGTCGGCCGTGGCCGACGCGGGCCAGCCCATCTCCCGCCTGAGGCTCCTCGGCGAGGATGAGCGCCGCCAGCTGCTGGTGGACTTCAACGACACCTCGCACGTGCCCCACACGCCCGTGCTGGTGCACCGTCCGTTCGAGGCCCAGGTCCGGCGTACGCCGAATGCAGTCGCTGTCAGCGACGGCACCCGCTCGCTCACCTACGCGGAGCTGGACGCACGCGCCAACCAGCTCGCGCACCACCTGGTCGAGCTGGGCGTGCCCGCCGGAGGCACGGTGGGCCTGTGCCTGGACAAGAGCCTGGACATGGCCGTCGCCGTGCTGGCCACGCTCAAGGCCGGCGCCGCGTACCTGCCACTGGACCCCACCTACCCCGCGGACCGGCTCGCCTTCATGCTGGACGACGCGCGGGCCCCGGTCCTCCTCACACAGTCGCACCTGCGCTCCGCGGTGCCAGCCAACACGGGCGCGCTCCGCGTGTGCCTGGATACCGAGGCCGAGCTGCTCTCGCGCCAGCCGACGCACGCGCCGGCCCGCGACGTGTCGCCGGAGTCCAACTGCTACTTCATCTACACGTCAGGCAGCACGGGCCGGCCCAAGGGCATCGTCATGTCCCACCGGGCACTCGGCTCTCTGCTGGCGTGGCAGAACCCGCGCTCCGTGGTGCGCCCGGAGGGCGTCACGCTGCAGTTCGCCTCGCTCAACTTCGACGTGTCCTGCCAGGAGCTGTTCTGCACGTGGTGGTGCGGCGGCACGGTGCTGCTGCCCACCGGCGGCCTGCGCCAGGACATCCCCGCGCTGCTGGCGTTCATGGAACGGCACGCGGTGGAGCGGCTGTTCCTCCCGTTCGTGGCGCTCCAGGCCATGGCGGACGCCGTGTCCCATGGCGCCCCGGTGCCGCACGCGCTCGTCGAGGTGGTGACCGCGGGTGAGCAGCTCCAGGTGACGCCGGCCCTGGTGGCCTTCTTCGAGAAGCTGCCCGGGTGCGTGCTGGAGAACCAGTACGGCCCGTCGGAGGCACACGTCGTCTCCGCGTACCGGCTGGAGGGCCCCCCGTCCACGTGGCCGAAGCTGCCGTGCATCGGCGCACCGGTAGGTCATACGCAGCTCTACGTGCTGGACGCGCACGGTCAGCCCTGCCCGGTGGGCGTGCCCGGGGAGCTGTTCGTCGGCGGCTCGCACCTGGCGCACGGCTACCTGGCGCGGCCCGACCTGACGGCGAAGGCCTTCGTGCCCAACCCGTTCAGCACCGAGCCGGGAGCGCGGATGTACCGCACCGGCGATGCGGCGAAGTGGAAGATGGATGGCACGCTCGACTTCCTCGGCCGCCTGGATGGACAGGTGAAGCTGCGCGGCTACCGCGTGGAATTGGGCGAGGTGGAGTCCGTCCTGCGCGCCGCCCCCAACGTGCGCGACGCGGCCGCCGTGGTGCGCGAAGTGGTGGCGGGCGACAAGCGCCTGGTGGCCTACGTCGTCGCGGAGGGCACGGTGGATGCGGAGGGCCTGCGCGGCTTCCTCCTGCAGCGGCTGCCCGAGTACATGGTGCCCTCCGCCTTCGTCATGATGGAGGCCCTGCCGCTGACGCCCAGTGGCAAGCTGGCGCGAAACCTCCTCCCCGCGCCCGACGCGGAGAGCCTGCGTGGCAACGCGCCCTTTACCGCTCCTCGCAACCCGCTGGAGGAGAAGCTCGCGGAGCTGTTCTCCACCATCCTCCGCCTGCCCCAGGTGAGCGTCACCGACAGCTTCTTCGAGCTGGGCGGCCACTCACTGCTGGCCACGCAGGTCATCTCGCGCATCCGCTCCCAGCTCGGAGTGGAGTTGCCGCTGCGTGTCCTCTTCGAGGCGCCCACCGTCGAGGGGCTTGCCGCGCGCATCGAGGCGGCGCGTCAGTCCGCTTCTGGCACTCGAGCTCCGGCCATCGTCCCCGTGCCGCGCACCGGGCCGCTGCCACTCTCCTTCGCCCAGCAGCGCCTGTGGTTCATCGATCAGCTCCAGCCAGGCAGTGCCTCCTACAACATGCCCACCTTCGTGCGCATGGAGGGGGCACTCGACGTGGCCGCGCTCCAGCGCAGCTTCGAGGAGCTGATGCGCCGGCATGAGGCCCTGCGCACGACCTTCACCCAGCAGGAGGGCCAACCTCTCCAGCTCATCGCCCCCACCAAACACCTGCCGCTGGAGGTGACAGACCTCAGTGGCCTGGAGCCCGTCGCCGCCCGCACCGAGCTGGAGCGCCGCCTGCGCGAGGAGCTGCTGACTCCGTTCAACCTCTCCACCGGCCCGCTCATCCGTGCCCGGCTCCTGAAGCTGGGGGCGACGGACCACGTCCTCGCGCTGAACATGCACCACATCGTCTCGGACGGTTGGTCCATGGGCGTGCTGGTGCGTGAGGTAGCGGCCCTCTACGACGCCCTCTCCCAGGGCCTGCCTTCGGCGCTTCCGCCGCTGCCGCTCCAGTACGCGGACTTCGCCGTGTGGCAGCGCGAGTGGCTCCAGGGTGAGGTGCTGGAGGAGCAGCTCGGTTACTGGAAGCAGCACCTCTCCGGCGCCGCCACCCTGGAATTGCCCACCGACAAGCCGCGCCCGCCCGTGCAGACCTTCCACGGCGGAACAGTCCCTGTCGAGCTGTCGCTGGAGGTCTCCCACCGACTGAATGCGCTGTGCCAGCAGGAGGGCGCCACGCCCTTCATGGCCCTGCTCGCCGCCTTCCAGGTGCTGCTGTCGCGCTACTCCGGGCAGCAGGACATCTCCGTCGGCTCCCCCATCGCCGGCCGCAATCGGGGCGAGCTGGAAGGGCTCATCGGCTTCTTCGTCAACACGCTCGTGCTGCGCACGCAGCTCGACGCACGCCAGTCCTTCCGCGACGTGCTGAAGCAGGTGAAGGAAGCGGCCCTGGGAGCCTATGCGCACCAGGACGTGCCCTTCGAGCGACTGGTGGAAGAGCTCCAACGTTCCCGCGACCTGAGCCGCAGTCCGCTGTTCCAGGTGTTCTTCGCCCTGCAGAACACGCCCATGCCCCAGGGGCAGGCGCAGAAGACGGCCCTGACGCTGCGCCCGGTAGAGAGGGTGGACAACCCCACCATCAAGTTCGAGCTCCAGCTCAGCCTCACGGAGACCCCGAACGGCTACCAGGGCTCGCTGGGCTACAACACCGACCTGTTCGAGAGCACGACGGCACGGCGGATGGTGGAGCACTTCCGCGTCCTCGTGGAGGCCCTCGTCACCCAGCCTCGGGCACCGCTCACGTCCCTGTCCATGCTGACGCAGGCAGAGCGCCAGCAGGTGCTCGTGGAGTGGAATGCCACCGCCACCGAGTATCCACGCGGCGTCACCCTGCCCGAGGTGTTCGCGCAGGTCGTGGCGCGGTACGGAGACAAGGTCGCCGTGGAGTTCGGTGACGAGAAGCTCACGTACCGGCAGCTCGACGCGCGTGCGAACCAGCTCGCGTGGCATTTGCGCGGACTGGGCGTGTCCACCGACTCGCGCGTGGCCATTGCCCTGGACCGCTCGCTGGAGCTGATTGTCTCCCTCGTCGCCATCCTCAAGGCCGGCGGCGCCTACGTCCCGCTGGACCCGTCGTATCCCCGTGAGCGCCTCGCCGCCATGGTGGAGGACTCACGTCCGTGCGTGCTCATCACCTCGAATGAGCTGAGGGCGAAGCTGCCCACCGAGGGCCTGTCCACCGTGGTGCTGGATGACGTGTCCCTGGAGGCCTGGCCGACGTCGGCGCCTCCGCTGGCCGCGCTGCCCCAGAGCCTCGCGTACATCGACTTCACCTCCGGCTCCACCGGCCGGCCCAAGGGCGTTGGCACTCCGCAGGCTGCCGTGCTGCGCACCGTCTTCGGCAACGACTACGCGCACCTCGGCCCTGACGAGACGTTCCTCCTCATCGCGCCCGTCTCCTTCGACGCCTCCACCCTGGAGCTGTGGGGCCCGCTGCTCCACGGCGCGCGGCTCGTCGTCTTCCCGCCCCACTCGCCTTCTGACTTGAAGGAGCTGGAGTCGGTGCTGGTGAAGCACGGCGTCACCACGCTCCACCTCACCGCCGGCCTCTTCACCCAGGTGGTGGACCACCAGCCCTCCGCCCTGCGCAACGTGAAGCAACTGCTCACCGGCGGTGACGTGGTCAGCGCCCCCCACGTCCGACGGGTGCTGGAAGGAATGTTCATTCCGGTGACGGCCTGCTACGGCCCCACCGAGACGACGCTCTTCGCCTCCACCCACCGCATGACTTCGGTGGAGCACGTGGGCACGTCCGTGCCCATCGGCAAGCCCCTCGGGAACACGCGCATCTACCTGCTGGACGCCTCCGGTCAGCCCGTGCCCGTCGGCGTCGTGGGTGAGCTGTTCATCGGCGGCGACGGCGTGGCCCGTGGCTACGTCGGCCAGCCCGCCCTCACCGCCGAGCGCTTCGTCCCTGACGCCTTCTCCGGTGTCCCGGGTGCCCGGCTGTACCGCACGGGTGACCTCGCCCGCTGGCGCAGCGACGGCGTGCTGGAGTTCCTCGGCCGTGCCGATGCGCAGGTGAAGGTGCGCGGCTATCGCATCGAGCTCGCAGAAGTCGAAGCCGCCCTGCTCGCCTTCCCGGACGTGGCGCAGGCCGTCGCCCTGGTGCGCGAGGACGTCCCCGGCGACAAGCGCCTCGTCGGCTACGTCGCCGCTCCCGAGTCGCTCGACACGGCCGCGCTGCGTGCCGCTCTCAAGCAGCGGCTGCCCGAGTACATGGTGCCCTCCGCCCTGGTGCGCCTGGACGCCCTGCCCCTCACGGCCAACGCGAAGGTGGACCGCAAGGCGCTCCCTCCTCCGGACGCGGGGGCCTCCGCCGAGGCCTTCGTCGCTCCGCGGACTCCCCTCGAGGAGAAGCTCGCGGAGCTGTTCGCGGCCGTGCTGCGCGTGCAGAAGGTGAGCGTCACCGGCAACTTCTTCGAGTTGGGTGGCCACTCGCTGCTGGCCACACAGCTCGTCTCCCGCATCCGCACCACCTTCGGTGTGGAGCTCCCCCTGCGCGCCCTCTTCGAGGCGTCCACCGTGGCCGCCCTCGCCACGCGCATCGAGTCCGCGTCCGGGACCCAGGCGCCCGCCATCGTCCCCGTGCCCCGCCACGGGCCACTGCCGCTGTCCTTCGCTCAGCAACGCCTGTGGTTCATCGACCAGCTCCAGCCCGGCAGCGCCTCCTACAACATGCCCACCTTCGTGCGCATGGACGGGCCGCTCGACACGGCCGCACTGCAGCGCGCGTTCGAGGAACTGGTGCACCGGCACGAGGTCCTGCGCACCTCCTTCACCCTGCAGGAAGGCCAGCCCCTTCAGCGCATCGCGCCCCAGGGACACCTGCCCCTTGAGACGACGGACCTCAGCGGCATGGAGCCCCAGGCAGCCCGCACCGAGCTGGAGCGCCGCCTGCGCAAGGAGCTGCTGACGCCCTTCAGCCTCTCCGACGGCCCGCTGCTGCGCGTCCAGTTGTTGACGCTGGGGCCGACGGACCACGTGCTCGCGCTCAACATGCACCACATCGTCTCGGACGGTTGGTCCATGGGCGTGCTGGTGCGTGAAGTCGTCGCCCTCTACGAGGCCTTCTCGCAGGGCCGCCCTTCTCCCCTGCCGCCCCTGGCCATCCAGTACGCGGACTACGCCACCTGGCAGCGTCAGTGGCTCCAGGGTGCGGTGCTCGACGAGCAGCTCGGCTGGTGGCGCGAGCAGCTCTCCGGTCTCACGACGCTGGAGCTGCCCACCGACAAGCCCCGTCCTCCCGTGCAGACCTTCCGGGGCGCGGACGTGCCCGTGGTGTTGTCGCGGGCCGCATCGGAGAAGCTCAAGGCGCTCTGCCAGCAGGAGGGCGCCACGCCCTTCATGGCGCTGCTCGCCGCGTTCCAGGTGCTGCTGTCGCGATACTCCGGCCAGCAGGACATCTCCGTCGGCTCGCCCATCGCTGGCCGTCAGCGCGGAGAGCTGGAGGGCCTCATCGGCTTCTTCGTCAACACGCTGGTGATGCGGGCCCGCTGGGATGACGCGTCCTCGTTCCTGAGCCTGCTGCGTCAGGTGAAGGAGACAGCGTTGGGGGCGTACGCCCACCAGGACGTGCCCTTCGAACGGTTGGTGGAAGAGCTGCAGCCCGCTCGCGACATGAGCCGCAGCCCGCTGTTCCAGGTGCTCTTCGCCTTGCAGAACGCGCCCACGTCCGCGGCGATGCAGGGCCCGGAGCAGAGCCGGAAGCCGGCGCTCGCGCTGCGCCCGCTGGAAGAGGTGAACAACCCCACCATCCGCTTCGAGCTGGAGCTGAGCCTGTCCGAGACGCCGGAAGGCTTCCAGGGTCCCCTGCGCTACAACACCGACCTGTTCGAGCCCACCACCGCCGCGCGCATGGCGGAGAACTTCCAGGTGCTGGTGGAGGCGCTCGTCACCCGGGCCGACGCGCCCCTGGCTTCCATCTCCCTGCTCACCGAGACGGAGCGCCGGCAGGTGCTGGTGGAGTGGAATGCCACCGCCACTGAGTACCCGCGCGGCTCCACCCTGCCCGAGGTCTTCTCGCAGGTCGTGTCCCGCCATGCCGACAAAGTGGCTGTCGAGTTCGGCGAGGAGCAGCTCACCTACCGGCAGCTCGATGCGCGGGCGAACCAACTCGCGCATCACCTGCGCGGGCTGGGCGTGTCCACCGACTCGCGCGTGGCCATTGCCCTGGACCGCTCGCTGGAGCTGATTGTCTCGCTGGTCGCCATCCTCAAGGCAGGTGGCGCCTACGTCCCGCTCGACCCGGCGTATCCGCGCGAGCGCCTCGCCGCCATGGTGGAGGATGCGCGTCCGCGCGTGCTCGTCACCTCGCGCGCGTTGCTGGAGAAGCTCCCCACGAAGGGGCTCGTCACGCTGGTGCTGGAGGACGTGCCCGTGGAAGCGCCGCCAGCGTATGCGCCGCCTTCCACGGCCCTGCCCGACAGCCTCGCGTACATCGACTTCACCTCCGGCTCCACCGGCAGGCCCAAGGGCGTGGGCACCACGCAGGCCTCCGTCCTGCGCACCGTCTTCGGCAACGACTACGCGCAGCTCGGTCCGGACGAGACGTTCCTCCTCATCGCTCCTGTCTCCTTCGACGCCTCCACCCTGGAGCTGTGGGGCCCACTGCTCCATGGCGCCCGCCTCGTCGTCTTCCCGCCCCACTCGCCTTCCGACCTGAAGGAACTGGAGTCGATGCTGGTGAAGCACGGCGTCACCACGCTGCACCTCACCGCGGGCCTCTTCACCCAGGTGGTCGACTACAACTTCCCGGCCCTTCGCGGCGTGAAGCAACTGCTCACCGGTGGCGACGTGGTGAGCGCGCCGCACGTGCGCCGCGTCCTCGAAGAGCTGCGCATCCCCGTCACGGCCTGCTACGGCCCCACGGAGACGACGCTCTTCGCCTCCACCCACCGCATGACTTCGGTGGAGCACGTCGGTACGTCCGTGCCCATTGGCCGTCCCATCGGCAATACACAGGTGTACGTGCTGGATGCGCACGGCCAGCCGGTGCCCGCTGGCGTCGTCGGTGAGCTGTTCATCGGCGGCGACGGCGTGGCGCGTGGCTACGTGGAGCAGCCCGCCCTCACCGCGGAGCGCTTCGTCCCCGATTCCTTCTCCAGCGTTCCCGGCGCACGCCTCTACCGCACGGGAGACCTCGCCCGCTGGCGCAAGGACGGAGTGCTGGAGTTCCTCGGCCGTGCGGACACCCAGGTGAAGGTCCGCGGCTACCGCATCGAGCTGGCCGAAGTCGAAGCGGCCCTGCTCGCCTTCCCGGAGGTGGCCCAGGCCGTGGCCCTGGTCCGCGAGGACGTGCCCGGTGACAAGCGCCTTACCGGCTATGTCGCCGCTCCCGAGTCGCTCGACCTGGCTGCACTGCGCGCTTCGCTCAAGCAGCGGCTGCCCGAATACATGGTGCCTTCCGCCCTGGTGCGCCTGGACATCCTGCCCCTCACCGCCAACGCGAAGGTCGACCGCAAGGCCCTGCCCGCTCCGGACGCGTCCTCCACGGGCGCCGCCTACGTCGCCCCTCGCACTCCCACCGAGGAGGCCGTCGCCGCCGTTTGGGCCGAGGTGCTCAACGTCGAGAAGGTGGGCGCCACCGATGACTTCTTCGCCCTCGGCGGCCACTCCCTCCTCGCCGTGCGCCTCATGGCCCGACTCCGCGAGAGCACCGGAGTCACACTGCCGGTGTCAGCCCTCTTCCAGGGTGCCACCGTGGAGCGCCTGGCGCAGCGGCTGGAGCAGCGCGACGACGCCTCCCGCTCCACCTCCAACCTCGTCCGCCTGGACGCCGGCACCGCCACGGGCCGGCCCCTCTTCCTCGTCCACGGCGGCGGCGGCAGCGTGCTGGGTTACACCGAGCTCGTCCGCCTGCTCGGCAACGACAGGCCCCTCTACGGCCTGTCCGCCTCCGGCATCGACGGGGGCGAGCTGCCCGCAGCCGCCATCGAAGTCCTCGCCCGCGACTACCTCGCCCAGCTGCGCGCCGTGCAGCCCCAGGGCCCCTACCTCCTGGGTGGCTGGTCCTTCGGCGGACTCGTCGCCTACGAGATGGCCCGGCTCCTCCAGGCAGCAGGCGAGCAGGTAGAGCTGCTCGCCCTGCTCGACAGCCTCGCGCCCGACTCGCAGCCTCGGCCCGAGCCGGACACCCTCACGCAGCTGGCTGGCTTCGGCCGGGTGCTCGGGCTGCCGTGGCAGTCGCTGCCGTTGGACGTGGAGCACCTGCGACGTCTGGACGTCCGGGGCGCGCTGGCCTACGTGCTGGAGCAGGCGCGGCGCTCACCCTCGGGTGCGCCCGCGCTGGACCTCGACGCGGCCGAGCGACTCTTCCGTGTGTATCAGCGGCTCAGTCACGCCCAGCGAAACTATGTGCCCGTCGGCGCATACATGGGTCCGGCCCTCCTGCTCCGGGCCGCCACGCCCCCGAGCGGTGCGCCTCGCGCTCAGGACCTGGGCTGGAGTGCGTGGCTCGGTGGCACGCTCACGGTGTATGAAGTGCCGGGCGACCACTACACCTTGCTCAGCGCGCCCAACGCCTCCCGTGTGGCGGAGCGGCTCGTCATTCACCTGGATTCTCTGGAGCGCGACGCCTCATGACACCCCAAGCCCCTCCCTCACCGGAACGGTCTGGTTCGGGCAGTCTGAGCGCCGCCATCTCCCAGACTGCCGGCCCGCCCATCGCCAGTGCCCTGCCATGGGATGAGCGCGTAGCCCTGAGTCGTTTCGTCGTTGTTCCCGCGATTCCAACTTCGATTTGTCGTTCTTCGTGAGCGCGCAGCGGACCGCCGGCCGGCGACGGCCGTGCCGTGTCCGCTTGTTCGCGCAGGGAAAGGTAGTCGGTCATGGCCATGACCTCCGAACAGAAGCGCTCGCGGCTCGCCGATTTGCTGCGCGGCAAGGCCCGTCAGTCCCGGCGCGCTCCGCTGTCCTTCGCGCAGGAGCGCCTGTGGTTCCTCGACCAGCTCGAGCCCGGCAGCCCGGCCTTCAACATGCCTTTCACGTTGGAGCTCACCGGCGACGTTGATGCCGAGGCCCTGCGCAGCGGCCTGGAGGCGCTCGTGCACCGCCACGAGGCGCTCCGCACCACGTTCCACGGCGAGCCCGAGGGTCCGGTGCAGCGCGTCTCCGCGCCGACCCCGCTGGAGCTTCCCGTCATCGACCTGACCGACGTGGCGCCCGGGCAGCGACAGGCCGAGGCGCGCCGCCGGCTGAACGCGGAGGCCCTGCGCCCGTTCAACCTCGCCACCGGCCCGCTGCTCCGCGCCCTGCTGCTGAAGCTCGACGCCCGGGAGCACGTGCTGCTGCTCAACGTGCACCACATCGTCTCGGACGGCTGGTCGATGACGGTGCTGGTGCGGGAGCTGACTGCGCTCTACCAGGCCTTCGCCGCGGGCCAGTCCTCTCCGCTGCCGCCGCTGCCGCTCCAGTACGCGGACTATGCGGAGTGGCAGCGCCGGTGGCTGGACGGCGAGGAGCTGGAGAAGCAGCTCACCTGGTGGCGGCGGCAGCTCGACGGCGCGCCGCAGGACCTGGAGCTGCCCACCGACAGGCCGCGCAACGCCCACGCCTCGCCCCCGGGGGACCTGGCGCCCGTCCTGCTCTCGCGTGAGCTGGCGGAGGCGGTGGAGGCCTTCTGCCTCCGTGAAGGTGTCACGCCCTTCATGCTGTTCCTGGCGGCCTTCCAGGTGCTGCTGTCGCGCTACTCGGGGCAGGACGACATCTCCGTCGGCTCGCCGGTGGCGGGACGCAACCGCGCCGAGCTGGAGGGGCTCGTCGGCTTCTTCCTCAACACCCTGGTGATGCGCACCCGCCTGGACGGCGACCCCACCGTGCGCGAATTGCTCGGCCGCGTGCGCGACATGGCCCTGGGCGCCTATGCCCATGAGCACGTCCCCTTCGAGCGGCTCCAGCCGATGCGGGATTTGCGCCAGGCGCCGCTGTTCCGGGTGATGTTCATCCTGCAGAACATGCCGCCACCGGAGCTGTCGCTTCCAGGGCTGACGATGCGCGGCGCGCCCCTGGCGGACTCGGTCGCTAAGTTCGACCTGACGCTGACGCTGAGGCGCACGGGAGACGGCTACAAGGGCCGGCTCGACTACCGCGCGGACCTGTTCGAAGCGTCCACGGCCGAGCGCATGGTGCGGCACCTGCGCACGCTGGTGGAGGCCCTGGTGGCCTCGCCCGATACACGTCTGTCCGCGCTCCCGCTGCTCTCGGACGAGGAGCGGCGCCGCGTCCTCGTGGACTGGAATGCCACCCGCGCAGACTTCCCGGAGGCCTGTGTCCACTCGCTCTTCGAGGCGCAGGTACGCCGAGCGCCGGATGCGAGGGCCGCCTCCTTCGAAGGGCAGCACCTGACCTACGCGCAGCTCGATGCGAAGGCCAACCAGCTCGCGCACGCGCTGCGCCGCCGGGGTGTCGGGCCCGAGGTGCGCGTGGCCCTCAGTGTGGAGCGCTCGCTGGACGTCGTCGTCGGCCTGCTAGGCATCCTCAAGGCCGGTGGCGCCTGGGTGCCCGTGGATCCGCTCCTGCCCCGGGAGCGTCTGGCCTTCATGCTGGAGGACAGCGGCGCGACGGTGCTGGTGACGCAGTCCGCCCTGGTGGAGCGCTTCTCCGAGACACACCACGCGCGTGCGTTCTGCCTCGACGCCGAGAAGGACTCGCTGTCGCGAGAGAGCACCGAAGCGCCGGTGACGGGCGTGGCGCCCTACAACCTGGCCTACCTGCTCTACACGTCCGGCAGCACCGGCACGCCCAAGGGCACCGCCGTGGAGCACCGCAGCGTCGCGAACCTGGTGACGCATGAGGCGGTTGCATACGGCATCGGCCCGGGCGGCCGCGTGTTGCAGTTCGCCAGCCTCTCCTTCGACCTGTCGGTGGAAGAGGTCTTCACCACGCTGTGCTCCGGGGCCTCGCTGGTGCTGGCGCCCCTGGAGAAGCTGATGCCGGGCGCGCCGCTGCAGAAGCTGCTGCGCGAGGAGTCCCTCACCGTCATCAGCCTCACCCCCGCGGCCCTCGCGGCCACGCCCGCCGAGGAGCTTCCGGAGCTGCGCACCATCATCTCCGGAGGTGAGGCCCTGCCTTCCGAAGTCGTCGCACGCTGGGCTCCGGGCCGGCGCCTGCTCAACACCTACGGCCCGACAGAGGCCACGGTGATTGCCACGCTCGCCGAGTGCGTCGCGGATGGGCGCGTGCCCTCCATCGGCCGCCCCCTGGCCAACGTGCGCGCGTACGTGTTGGACGGGCGAGGCGAGCCCGTTCCCGTGGGCGTGAAGGGCGAGCTGTACGTGGGCGGCGTCGGCGTGGCGCGCGGCTACGCGGGCCGTGCGGCACTCACCGCCGAGCGCTTCGTGCCGGACCGTTTCTCGGGCGAGGCAGGCGCGCGCCTGTACCGCACGGGTGACGTGGTGCGCTGGCGCGAGGACGGCACGCTCGACTTCGTCGGCCGCGCGGACGCGCAGGTCAAGGTGCGTGGCTTCCGCATCGAGCTGGGTGAAGTGGAGTCCGCCCTGGCGAAGCTGCCCGCGGTGCGCGAGGCCGTCGTCGTCGCACGTGAGGATGGCCCCGGTGGCAAGCGGCTCGTGGGCTACGCCGTGGTGCAAGAGGGAACCCAGACGGACGGCGCCGCCCTGCGCGCCGCGCTGAAGGGCGTCCTGCCGGAGTACATGGTGCCGTCGGCCATCGTGGTGCTGCCGACGATGCCGCTCACGTCCAACGGCAAGGTGGACCGCAAGGCCCTGCCCGCGCCGGACCTTGCCGCCTCCACCGGTCGCCCGGACTTCATCGCGCCCCGCACCCCGACGGAAACGCAGCTCGCTGGCATCTGGAGCGCCGTGCTCGGCGTGGAGCCGGTGGGCCTGTCCGACAACTTCTTCGAGCTCGGCGGACACTCCCTGCTGGCCACCCAGGCCATCAGTCGCATCCGCGCCGCCTTCGGCGTGGAATTGCCGCTGCGAGAGTTGTTCGACTCCACCACGCTCGCGGACCTCGCGATGCGGGTGGACCGGGCGGTGCTGGCCGGTCAGGGGCCCCAAGTGCCCGCGCTGGTGCCGGTGCCGCGCACGGGTGAGCTGCCCGTGTCGCTGTCGCAACAGCGCATGTGGTTCCTCGACCAGCTCGAGCCTGGCAGCGCGTTCTACAACCTGCCAGTGGCCCTGAGCATGACGGGCACGCTCGACGCGAGCGCCCTGCAGCGCGGCCTGACAGAGCTGGTGAGCCGGCACGAGATCCTGCGCACCACCTTCCGCGAGGGAGCGAATGGGGCCATACAGGTCATCCACCCGGCCGCGTCCGTTCCGTTGCCGGTAACGGACCTGTCCGGGCATCCCGATGCACGCCAGGACATCGGCCGCTGGGTGCGAGAGGAGGGACTGCGGCCCTTTGACCTGACGCGAGGCCCGCTGCTGCGCGCCGCCCTGCTGCGGCTCGGGGCCCAGGAACATGTGCTGGTGCTCACGCAGCACCACATCGTGTCGGACGGCTGGTCGATGGGCGTCGTCGTGCGCGAGCTGGCCGAGATCTACCGTGCCTCCATCGAAGGCCGCCCCGCGCGGCTTCCAGAGCTGCCGGTGCAGTACGCGGACTTCGCGGCGTGGCAGCGTGGCTGGCTGCGCGGCGACGTGCTGGACGGCCAGCTCCGCTGGTGGCGCGAGCGGCTCGCCGGAGCGCCCCTGGCGCTGGAGCTGCCGACAGACCTGCCGCGTCCGGCGGTCCAGACGTCCCGCGGCGCCGCACGCCCGGTGGTCCTGCCCGTGCCCCTGGCCGAGGCACTGGAGGCCTTCTGCCGCCGCGAGGGAATCACTCCCTTCATGGCGCTGCTCGGCACCTTCCATCTCCTGCTGAGCCGCTACACCGGCCAGGAGGACCTGCTCGTCGGCACCGTACTGGCGGGCCGGGAGCGCGGCGAGCTGGAGTCGCTCGTCGGCTTCTTCGTCAACACGCTGCCCCTGCGGGCCCGCGTGTCCGGCACCGACACCGTCCGCGCGCTGCTGACGCAGGAGCGCGAGAGCGTGCTCGGCGCGTTCACCTACCAGTCCGTGCCCTTCGAGCGACTGGTCGAAACTCTCAAGGTGGAGCGGGACCTGAGCCGTCCGCCGCTGGTGCAGGCGACGTTCGTCCTCCAGAACGCCCCCGTGCCCGAGCTGTCGCTGCCGGGGCTGACGCTGCGCCCCCGGCCGGTCGACGAGAGCCCCGTCCGCTTCGAGCTGGAGTTGGGCCTGTGGCGCACCGCAGAGGGCTACTCGGGGTATCTCTCCTACAACGCGGACCTCTTCGCGCCGGAGACCATCGCCCGGATGGGGGAGCACTTCCGCGTCCTCGCCGAGGGGCTCATCGCAAACCCCGAAGCCCCGCTGTCTTCCCTGTCCATGATGACGGAGGCCGAGCGCCGCCAGGTCCTCGTGGACTGGAACGCCACGTCCACCGACTACCCGCGTGACACGTCCATCCACGCGATGTTCGCCCGGCAGGCGGCCTTCACGCCGGATGCGGTGGCCGTCGTCTTCGGGGACACGCAGCTCACCTATGGCGAGCTGGACCGGCGCGCCAATCAGCTCGCGCATCACCTGCGGGCCAGCGGCGTCGCACCGGGCGCGCGCGTGGGCGTATGCCTGGAGCGCTCGCTGGAGCTGGTGGTCGCGCTGCTCGGCGTGCTCAAGGCGGGCGGCGCCTACGTGCCGGTGGACCGGAGCTACCCGACGGAGCGCATCACCTTCCTGCTCCAGCAAGCGGGCGTCGGCGTGCTGCTGACGCAGGAGCACGTGGCGGACGAACTGCCCGCGCTCGGTCAGCTCCTCGTGTGCCTGGACACGGAGTGGGCGCAGGTGGCGCGCTGGCCGGAGACGGCGCCGGAGGTGGACGTCTCCGCCGACGCGCTGGCCTACGTCATGTTCACCTCGGGCAGCACCGGCCAGCCCAAGGGCGTCAGCGTGCCGCACCGGGGCGTGGTGCGCCTGGTGCGCGGCTCCACGTTCATCGACTTCGGCCCGGACAACACCTTCGCGCAGCTCGCCCCGGTGGCCTTCGACGCCTCCACCCTGGAGGTGTGGGGCGCGCTGCTCAACGGCGGCCGGCTCGTGGTGGCCCCGCCGCACAAGCTCTCGCTGGAGGAAATGGGTGCGCTGCTCGTCCAGCAGCGAATCACCACGCTGTGGCTGACGGCGGCCCTCTTCGAGCAGGTGGTGCTGCACCAGGGTGAGGCCCTGGCCCGCGTGCGACAGGTGCTCGCGGGCGGTGACGTACTGCCCGTGCAGCGGGTTCGTGAGCACCTCGCGCGGCTGTCCCCGGGCGCGATGCTCATCAACGGCTATGGCCCCACTGAGAACACCACCTTCTCCGCCACGCACTCGCTGCGGCACGGAGACGCCGTGGACACGTCGGTGCCCATCGGCCGCCCGCTGTCCAACTCCACCACGTACGTGCTCGACGCGGCCCTGCAGCCGGTGCCCGTGGGCGTGCCGGGTGAGCTGTACGTCGGCGGTGACGGCCTGGCCTGGGGCTACCTCGGGCGTCCGGAGCTGACGGCGGAGCGCTTCGTGCCCAGTCCCTTCGGGGACGGTGAGCGCCTGTACCGCACCGGAGACCGGGTGCGGTGGCTCGCGGATGGGACGCTCCAGTTCCTCGGCCGCACCGACTTCCAGGTGAAGGTGCGCGGCTTCCGAATCGAGCCGGGCGAGGTGGAGGCCGTGGTGCGCCGCTTCGCTGGCGTGCGCGAGGCCGTCGTCGTCGTGCGCGAGGACGTCCCCGGCGACAAGCGCCTCGTCGCCTACGTCGTGGCCGAAGAGGAGGACGTGCTGGAGGCCCAGGCCGTGCGCGCCTTCCTCCAGCAGAAGCTGCCCGAGTACATGGTGCCCTCCGCCGTGGTGGTGCTGCCCGCCCTGCCGCTGTCGCCCAACGGCAAGGTGGACCGCAAGGCCCTACCCGCCCCGGAAGCCCCGGGCGGCGACGGTGTGGAGTACGTCGAGCCCCGCACGGAGACGGAGCGGCAGCTCGCGCTGTTCTTCTCGGAGCTGCTCCACGCCGAGCGCGTGGGCGCGCATGAGAACTTCTTCGATTTGGGTGGCCACTCACTGTTGGCCACGCAGCTCGTGTCACGCGTGCGCGCGACGTTCGGCTTCGACATGCCGCTGCGGGACCTCTTCGAAGCCCCCACCGTGGCCGAGCTGGCCATACGCATCGACGCCGCGCGGAGCACGCAGAACGGCCCCGCCCGTCCGCCGCTGGTGCCCGTGCCGCGCACCGGCCCGCTGCCGCTGTCCTTCGCTCAGCAGCGCCTGTGGTTCCTCGACCAGTTGGAGCCCGGCAGCGCCTTCTACAACATCCCCGCCGCCGTCCGGCTCGAAGGCCCGCTGGACGTGGGCGCACTGGAACAGGCACTCCAGGAGCTCGTCCGTCGGCACGAGGCGCTGCGCACCACCTTCCGTGAGGACGCGAGCGGCTCGGTGCAGGTCATCGCTCCCGTCGCGGAGCTGCCGCTGCGCGCAGTGGACCTGGGTGGGCTCGACGGCGACGCCGCCGAGGCGGAGACCCGGCGCCTGTTGGACGAGGACGCGCAACGCCCCTTCTCCCTGGGCACGGGCCCGCTGATTCGCGCGCTGCTGGTGAAGCGCGGCGCCGCGGACCACGTGCTGCTGCTCAACCTGCACCACATCGTCACGGATGGCTGGTCCTCCGGCGTGCTCGTCCGTGAGGTGGCCGCACTCTACGAGGCCTTCTCCGAGGGGCAGCCGTCGCCCCTGCCCGAGCTGCCGGTGCAGTACGCCGACTACGCCGTGTGGCAGCGCGGGTGGCTGCAGGGCGAGACGCTGGACGCGCAGCTCGGCTACTGGCGCAAGCAGCTCGCGGGCGCCCCCAGCGCGCTGGAGCTGCCCACCGACAAGCCGCGTCCTCCCGCGCAGTTGTTCCGAGGCGGTGTGCGGCAGCGCACGTGGACGAAGACGCTGTGGGACGGCGTGAAGGCCGCGGCTCAGCGTGAGGGGGCCACGCCCTTCATGGTGGTGCTCGCGGCGTACCAGACGGTGCTGGCGCGCCATGCGGGACAGGAAGACATCTCCATCGGCTCGCCCATCGCCGGACGCACGCACGCGGAGACGGAGGGGCTCATCGGCTTCTTCGTCAACACGCTGGTGCTGAGGGCGCACGTCTCGCCCATGGCCACCTTTCGCGAGCTGCTGGCACAGGTGCGCGAGGTGACGCTCGGGGCGTACGCGCACCAGGACGTCCCCTTCGAGAAGCTGGTGGAGGAGTTGCAGCCCCGGCGCGACTTGAGCCGCAATCCCCTCTTCCAGGTGGCGCTGACGCTGCAGAACACCCCGATGACGGAGGTGAAGCTGCGGCGGGGGATGACGCTGAAGGGATTGGAGGCCGGCAACCTCACCTCGAAGTTCGACCTGTCGCTCCTCGTCTGGGAGACGGCCGAGGGCGCCACGGTGTCGCTCAACTACGACAGCGACCTGTTCGAGTCGGACTCGGCCGGACGGCTGCTGGAGCACGTGGAGGTGCTGCTGGAGGCCGCGGCCGCGGAGCCCGGGAAGCGGCTGCGCGAGCTGCCGCTCATGGGCGAGGAGGAGCGGCGCCGGCTGGTGGAGCAGTGGAGCGGAACGGCCACGAAGTACCCGCGCGAAGCGTCGCTGGCGGAGCTGTTCGAGGCCCAGGTGCTGAAGACGCCGCACGCGGTGGCGGTGGAGCACGCGGGCCAGCAGTTGACGTACGACGCGCTGAACCGCCGCGCCAACCAACTGGCGCACCACCTGGGGGCCATGGGAGTCGGTCCCGAGGCGTCGGTGGGCTTGTGCATGGAGCGCTCACTGGAGTTGGTGGTGGGCGTGCTGGGCATCCTCAAGGCTGGCGCCGCGTACGTCCCGCTGGAAGCCAGCTACCCGCGAGAGCGCTTGCAGTGGATGAAGCGCGAGGCCGGCGTCACGGTGCTCGTAGCCCAGGAAAAGCTGGCCGGAGCCGTGGCGGAGGACGGCGAGCCGGTGTTGCTCGTCGACGCCGGGCGGAGCGAGCTCGCGCGCCAGCCAGAGAGCAATCCGCCAGTCCGGGTCGGCGGCGGCCACCTGGCGTATGTGATGTTCACCTCGGGCAGCACGGGCAAGCCCAAGGGCGTGGGCGTGCCGCACCGGGCGGTCTCTCGCCTCGTGCTGGAGACGGACTTCGCGCGCTTCGGGCCAGAGGAGGTGTGGCTGCAGCTCGCGCCCATCTCCTTCGATGCCTCCACGTTGGAGCTGTGGGGCGCGCTGCTGCACGGCGCGAAGCTGGTGGTGTACCCGGCGGGCCCGCAGTCGCTGGAGGAGCTGGGCCGCACGCTGGTGGCCTCCGGCATCACCTCCCTGTGGCTCACGGCGGCCCTCTTCGAGCAGATGCAGGCCCGGCAGCCGGAGGCCCTGGCCTGCGTGAAGCAGGTACTGGCCGGAGGTGATGTCCTTCCCGTGGGGCGCGTTCGCGAGCGGCTCGCCGCCGGTGGGACGCTGGTCAACGGCTACGGCCCGACGGAGAACACCACGTTCTCCACCTGCCACAGGTTGGAGCGGGTGGAGCAGGTGGGCGCCCGCTCGGTGTCCATTGGCCGGCCCATCCGCAATACGACGGCGTATGTACTGGATGAGGCGATGCAGTCCGTCCCGGTGGGTGTGCCCGGCGAGCTCTACGTGGGCGGAGATGGACTGGCCCTCGGCTACCTCGGCCGGCCGGAGCTGACGGCGGAGCGCTTCGTCCCTCATCCCTTCGCGGACGGTGAGCGCCTGTACCGCACGGGCGACGGGGTGCGCTGGCGCGCGGACGGGACGCTCGAGTTCCTCGGCCGCAAGGACGGCCAGGTGAAGCTGCGCGGCTTCCGCATCGAGACGGGCGAGGTGGAAGCGGCCCTGACGCAGCACCCAGGGGTGAAGGAGGCCGTGGCGGTGGTGCGCGAGGACTCGGCCGGCGACAAGCGACTGGTGGCCTACGTCGTGGCGCCGGACGTGGAGGTCCAGGCGCTCAAGGAGTTCCTGCGCACGAAGCTGCCCGAATACATGGTGCCCTCCGTGCTGGTGCCGCTGGACGCGTTGCCGCTGACGCCCAACGGCAAGGCGGACCGGCGCGCCCTGCCTGCTCCAGAGGGCCTCGCGTCCGAGCAGCGCGAGTACGTCGCGCCCCGCACGGAGACGGAGCAACACCTGGCGACGCTCTGGGCAGAGGTCCTGGGCCGCACAAGGGTCGGCGCCACCGACGACTTCTTCGAGCTGGGCGGCCACTCGCTGCTCGCCATGCGGCTCGTGTCCCAGCTGCGTGCGTCCATGGGCGTGGAGGTGCCCCTGCGCGCGCTGTTCGAGGCCCCCACGCTCGAAGCGCTCGCCCTGCGTGTCGAGGCCGCGCGGCGCGACGGCGCGGCACCCGAGGCCCCTCCTCACGTGCCCGTGCCGCGCGACGGCCCGCTGCCGCTGTCCTTTGCCCAGCAGCGCCTGTGGTTCATCGACCAGCTCGAGCCCGGGAGCGCCGCCTACAACATCCCCGTCGTCCTGCGCATCGAGGGCGTCCTCCTCGTCGACGCGCTTCAGCGGGCCTTCTCCGCCCTCGTCGAGCGCCACGAGGCCCTGCGCACCACCTTCGCCTCTCGCGAGGGCCAGCCCACCCAGGTCATCCACCCACCCTCGGACTTCACGCTCACGGTGGAGAGTCTGTCCGACCTGCCCGAAGGCGAGCGCTGGGAAGAGGCCCGCCGCCACGCCATGCGGGAGGCGGCGATTCCCTTCGCGCTCGGTGCCGGCCCGCTGCTGCGCGCCACGCTGCTGCGGCTGGCGCCCGAGGAGCACGTGCTGGTGCTGGTGATGCACCACATCGTCTCCGATGGCTGGTCCATGGGTGTGCTCGTGCGCGACATGGATGCGCTGTACTCGGCCTTCTCCGAAGGTCAGCCGCCCTCGCTGCCAGCGCTGCCGGTGCAGTATGCGGACTACGCGGTGTGGCAGCGCCAGCGGCTGAGCGGCGAGGCGCTGGAGGCGCAGCTGGGCTGGTGGAAGCGACAACTGGCCGGAGCGCCGTCGCACCTGGAGCTGCCCACGGACAAGCCCCGGCACGCGGTGCTCTCGCACCAGGGCGGCACGGTGCAGGTGCGACTGTCGCGGGAGCTCAGCGAGTCGCTGGAAGCCCTCGCGAAGCGGGAGGGGGCCACACCCTTCATGCTCCTGCTAGCGGCCTTCCAGGTGTTGCTGGCTCGCTACTCGGGCCAGGACGACATCCTGGTGGGCTCGCCCATCGCGGGCCGACGGTATGCGGAGACGGAGGGGCTCGTCGGCTTCTTCGTCAACACGCTGGTGCTGCGCAGCCGCGTGAATGCGCGCACCTCCTTCCGGATGCTGCTGGCCCAGGTGCGGGAGACCACGCTGGGCAGCTACGCCCACCAGGACGTGCCCTTCGAGAAGCTGGTGGAGGAGCTGCGGCTGGAGCGGGACCTCAGCCGCCCCGCGCTGTTCCAGGTCCTCTTCGCCCTGCAGAACACAAACCGGCCGGCGCCGCGGAGGTCCTCGCTGGGCCTGCGACCGGTGGAGCTGGACAACCCCACCAACCGCTTCGAGCTGGAGCTCAACCTCGCGCAGGCGGGTCAGGGCTACGAAGGCGTGCTGGGCTACAACACGGGCCTGTTCGAGGCCGGTACGGCTCAGCGGATGGCGGAGCACTTCCGCCTGCTGGTGGAAGCGCTCGTGGCCCGGCCCGAGGCTTTGCTCGCGTCCGTGTCCATGCTGTCCGCGGCGGAGCGGCGACAGGTGCTGGTGGAGTGGAATGCCACCGCCTCCGAGTACCCGCGCGGCTCCACCCTGCCCGAGGTCTTCTCGCAGGTGGTGGCTCGCTTCCCGGACAAGGTCGCCGTCGAGTTCGGGGACTCGCGCCTCACGTATCGACAATTGGATGAACGGGCGAACCCGCTCGCCTGGCACCTGCGTGGCCTGGGCGTGTCCACCGACTCGCGCGTGGCCATTGCTCTCGACCGCTCGCTGGAGCTGATGGTCTGCCTCGTCGCCATCCTCAAGGCCGGCGGCGCCTACGTCCCGCTCGACCCGTCGTATCCGCGCGAGCGCCTCGTAGCCATGGTGGAGGACGCGCGTCCCACCGTGCTCATCACCTCGCGCGCGTTGCTGGCGAAGCTGCCCACGGAGGGCCTGTCCACCGTGGTGCTGGAAGAGGTGTCCCTGGAGGCGCAGCCGACTTCGGCGCCTCCGCTGGCCGCGCTGCCTCAGAGCCTCGCGTACATCGACTTCACCTCCGGCTCCACCGGCAGGCCCAAGGGCGTCGGCACTCCGCAGGCCGCCGTGCTGCGCACCCTCTTCGGCAATGACTACGCGCACCTCGGCCCGGACGAGACGTTCCTCCTCATCGCCCCGGTCTCCTTCGACGCCTCCACCCTGGAGCTGTGGGGCCCGCTGCTCCATGGCGCCCGGCTCGTCGTCTTCCCGCCCCACTCGCCTTCCGACCTCAAGGAACTGGAGTCGGTGCTGGTGAAGCACGGCGTGACGACACTCCACCTCACCGCCGGCCTCTTCACCCAGGTGGTGGACCACCAGCCCTCCGCCCTGCGCGGCGTGAAGCAACTCCTCACCGGTGGTGACGTGGTGAGCGCGCCTCACGTCCGACGGGTGTTGGAAGGAATGTTCATTCCGGTGACGGCCTGCTACGGCCCCACCGAGACGACGCTCTTCGCGTCGTGCCACCGCATGACGGATGTGGCCCAGGTGGGCACCTCCGTGCCCATTGGCCGGCCCATCGGCAATACGCAGGTGTACCTGCTCGACGCGTCCGGGCAGCCCGTGCCCATCGGCGCTGTCGGTGAGATGTTCATCGGCGGCGACGGCGTGGCCCGGGGCTACGTGGGCCAGCCTGCCCTCACCGCCGAGCGCTTCGTCCCCGACTCCTTCTCTGGCACCGCCGGCGCCCGCCTCTACCGCACGGGCGACCTGGCCCGTTGGCGGGGTGACGGCGTGCTGGAGTTCCTTGGCCGCGCTGATGCGCAGGTGAAGGTCCGCGGCTACCGCATCGAGCTCGCCGAAGTCGAAGCGGCGCTCCTCGACTTCCCCGACGTCGGTCAGGCCGTGGCCCTGGTGAGCGAGGACGTGCCCGGCGACAAGCGCCTCGTCGGCTATGTCGCCGCTCCCGAGTCGCTCGACATGGCCGCGCTGCGTGCCGCGCTCAGGCAGAGGCTGCCCGAGTACATGGTGCCCTCCGTCCTCGTGCGGCTGGACACGCTGCCCCTCACCTCCAACGCCAAGGTCGACCGCAAGGCCCTTCCTGCTCCGGATGCCGCGCTGACGTCCACCGAGGACTTCGTCGCCCCGCGCACTCCCACCGAGGAGAAGCTGGCGGAGCTGTTCGCGGACGTCCTTCGGCTCGCGAGGGTGAGCGTCACCGGCAACTTCTTCGAGCTGGGAGGCCATTCGCTGCTGGCCACGCAGGTCATCTCGCGCATCGGCTCGGCGTTCGAGGTGGAGCTGACGCTGCGTGCCCTCTTCGAAGCGCCCACCGTGGCCGCCCTCGCCACCCGCATCGAGTCCGCACGGCAGTCCACGCCCGTCACCCGGGCGCCCGCCATCGTCCCCGTGCCTCGCACCGGGCCGCTGCCCCTCTCCTTCGCCCAGCAGCGCCTGTGGTTCATCGACCAGCTCCAGCCCGGCAGCGCCTCCTACAACATGCCCACCTTCGTGCGCATGGACGGGCCGCTGGACGTGGGTGCTTTGCAGCGCAGCTTCGAGGAACTGGTGCACCGGCATGAGGCCCTGCGCACCACCTTCACCCAGCAGGAGGGACAGCCCCTCCAGCTCATCTCGCCCCAGGGCCAGCTGCCCCTGGAGGTGACGGACCTCAGTGGCCTGGAGCCCCAGGCCGCCCGCGCCGAGCTGGAGCGCCGCCTGCGCGAGGAGCTGCTGCGGCCCTTCGACCTCGCCACCGGTCCGCTGGTGCGTGCGCAGTTGTTGAAGTCGAGCGCCACCGAGCACGTGCTTGCCCTCGACATGCACCACATCGTCTCGGACGGCTGGTCCATGGGCGTGCTGGTGCGTGAAGTCGTCGCCCTCTACGAGGCCTTCTCGCAGGGCCGGCCTTCTCCCCTGCCGCCCCTGGCCATCCAGTACGCGGACTACGCTGCCTGGCAGCGACAGTGGCTCCAGGGCGACGTGCTGGCGGAGCAACTCGGCTGGTGGCGTCAGCAGCTCTCGGGCAACTCCCCCCTGGAGCTGCCCACCGACAAGCCCCGCACGCCCGTGCAGACCTTCCGTGGCGCGCAGGTGCCCGTGGTCCTGTCACCCTCGGCGTCCGAGGCCCTCAAGGCGCTCTGCCAGAAGGAGGGCGCCACGCCCTTCATGGCGTTGCTCGCCGCCTTCCAGGTGTTGCTATCGCGATACTCGGGCCAGCAGGACATCACCGTCGGCTCGCCCATCGCCGGCCGCCAGCAAGGGACGACGGAGGGCCTCATCGGCTTCTTCGTCAACACCCTGGTGCTGCGCGCCCAGGTGGACCCGAGCGCCTCGTTCTTCCACCTGCTGCGTCAGGTACGGGAGACGGCGCTGGGCGCGTACGCCCACCAGGACGTACCGTTCGAGCGGCTCGTCGCGGAGCTGCAGCCCACGCGCGACCTGAGCCGCAGTCCGCTCTTCCAGGTGTTCTTCGCCTTGCAGAACGCGTCCATGCCCTCGGTCGGCACGAACGGGCTGACGCTGCGCCCGGTGGAGGTGGACAACCCCTCGGCCCGGTTCGAGCTGGAGCTGAACCTGGGCGAGACCTCCGACGGCTTCCGGGGCTCGCTGACCTACAACACCGACCTCTTCCAGCCCGCCACGGCCGACCGCATCGCGGAGCACTTCCGCCTGCTGGTCGAGGCCCTCGTCTCGGAGCCGAAGGCGTCCCTGGCGTCCCTGACCATGCTGTCCGAGGCCGAGCGCCGACAGGTGCTGGTGGAGTGGAATGCCACCGCCTCCGAGTACCCGCGCGGCTCCACCCTGCCCGAGGTCTTCTCTCAGGTCGTGGCCCGGTACGCGGACAGGGTCGCCGTCGAGTTCGGTGAGGAGAAGCTCACCTACCGGCAGCTCGATGCGCGGGCGAACCAACTCGCGCATCACCTGCGCGGGCTGGGCGTGTCCACCGACTCGCGCGTGGCCATTGCCCTGGACCGCTCGCTGGAGCTGATGGTCTGCCTCGTCGCCATCCTCAAGGCCGGCGGCGCCTACGTCCCGCTCGACCCGTCGTATCCGCGCGAGCGCCTCGTAGCCATGGTGGAGGATGCACGTCCGCGGGTGCTCATCACCACACCTGCGCCGCTGTCGAAGCTCCCGACGGATGGCCTTGCCACCGTGGTGCTGGGAGAGGTGCCCCTCGAGGCACAGCCGACGTCGACGCCTCCGCTGACCGCGCTGCCCCAGAGCCTCGCGTACATCGACTTCACCTCCGGCTCCACCGGCCGACCCAAGGGCGTCGGTACTCCGCAATCCGCCGTGCTGCGCACCGTCTTCGGCAACGACTACGCGCGCCTCGGCCCGGACGAGACCTTCCTCCTCATCGCGCCCGTCTCCTTCGACGCATCCACCCTGGAGCTGTGGGGCCCGCTGCTCCATGGCGCGCGGCTCGTGGTGTTCCCACCCCACTCGCCTTCCGACTTGAAGGAGCTGGAGTCGATGCTGGTGAAGCACGGCGTGACGACGCTGCACCTCACCGCCGGCCTCTTCACCCAGGTGGTCGACAACAACTTCCCGGCCCTGCGCGGCGTGAAGCAACTGCTCACCGGTGGCGATGTCGTGAGCGC
>NZ_JAAIYA010000051.1 GCF_010894405.1 Pyxidicoccus caerfyrddinensis | reverse complement strand
GGCCGTGGCCCTGGTGCGTGAAGACGTGCCCGGCGACAAGCGCCTCGTCGGCTACGTCGCCGCTCCCGAGTCGCTCGACATGGCCGCGCTGCGTGCCGCGCTCAAGCAACGGCTGCCCGAGTACATGCTGCCCTCCGCTCTGGTGCGGTTGGACGCACTGCCCCTCACCGCCAACGCCAAGGTCGACCGCAAGGCACTGCCCGCTCCCGACGCGGTCCAGGCCTCGCCCACCGAAGCCTTCGTCGCCCCGCGGACTCCCATTGAAGAGAAGCTCGCGGAGGTGTTCACGGCCGTCCTGCGCGTGCCCCAGGTGAGCATCACCGGCAACTTCTTCGAGCTGGGTGGACACTCGCTGCTGGCCACGCAGGTCATCTCACGCATCCGCTCCCAGCTCGGCGTGGAGCTGCCCCTGCGCGCCCTCTTCGAGGCGTCCACCGTCGCCGCCCTCGCCGAGCGCATCGAGTCCGCACTCCTGGCGGGAGGCTCGCTCCAGGCGCCCGCGCTCCTGCTCCGGGCAGCCTCCTCCGCCGCGCGGCCGCTGTCCTTCGCACAGCAGCGCCTGTGGTTCATCGACCAGCTCCAGCCCGGCAGCTCCGCCTACAACATGCCCTCGCCGGTGCGGCTCACCGGAGCCCTGGACCTCGCGGCCCTGGAGCGCAGCCTCGGCGCGCTCGTCGAGCGTCACGAGTCCCTGCGCACCACCTTCGCCGCCAGCAACGGTGAGCCCGTGCAGGTCATCGACCCTGTCTCGGACTTCCACCTCCCCCTGCTGGACCTGGGCGCACTGCCCACCGACAAGCGCGAGGCCGAGGCCCAGCGGCTGGCCACCGAAGACGGCGTCCGCCCGTTCGACCTCTCACGGGGACCGCTCTTCCGCGCCTCGCTGCTGAAGCTCGCGCCCGACGAGCATGTGCTGCTGCTCAACCTGCACCACATCATCTCCGACGGCTGGTCCATGGGCGTGCTCGTTCGCGAGCTGGCCGCACTGTACGAGGCCCACGCCACGGGCCAGACGCCCCATCTCCCCCCGCTGCCGATGCAGTACGCCGACTACTCGGTGTGGCAGCGCTCCTGGCTGAGCGGCGAGGTGCTGGAGGCCCAGCTAGGCTACTGGAAGCAGCAGCTCGGGAGCGCTCCGCGAGCGCTGGAGCTGCCCACCGACAAGCCCCGTCCGCCCGTGCAGACCTTCCACGGCGAGACACACTCCTTCGCGCTTCCCGCCGAGCTGGGTCAGCAAATGGAGGCGCTCGCCCGCCAACACCACGCCACCCTCTTCATGGTGCTGCTCGCCGCCTGGCAGACGCTGCTCTCCCGGTACTCGGGACAGGACGATGTCGTCGTCGGCTCGCCCATCGCCGGCCGCAACCGCACGGAGACCGAGGGCCTCATCGGCTTCTTCGTCAACTCGCTCGCCCTGCGCGCCCGCGTGTCAGACGAGGACACCTTCGCGTCCCTGCTGGGGCGGGTGCGCGAGTCCACGCTGGGCGCGTATGCCCACCAGGAGGTGCCCTTCGAGAAGCTGGTGGAGGTGCTCCAGCCCGAGCGCGACATGAGCCGCTCGCCGCTGTTCCAGGTCATGTTCTCGCTGCAGAACCTGCCGGACTCCTCCATCTCCCTGCCGGGCCTGAAGCTCTCCACCGTGGAGACTCCTACCCACGTCTCCAAGTTCGAGCTGACGCTGGCGATGACTCCGAGCCCGCGAGGGCTGTTCGGCTCGCTGAACTACAACAGCGACCTGTTCGACGCCTCCACCGTCGCGCGCATGGCGGGCCACCTCCACACCCTGCTGGAGGCCATCGCCGCCAACCCGCGCCAGCGCCTGTCCGAGCTTCCGTTGATGCGCGAGGACGAGCGGCGCCAGGTCATCGAGCAGTGGAACGACACGGCCGCGCCCCTCGCGGAGGGCGCCCGCTTCCACGAGCTGTTCGAGGCCCAGGTGCTGCGCACGCCTGACGCTCCGGCCCTCCGCTTCGGCGAGCGCACGATGAGCTACCGGGAGCTGGACATGCGCGCCAACCAGCTCGCGCATGAGCTGCGCGCCCGGGGCGTGCGGCCCGACATGCGGGTGGCGCTGTGCCTGGAGCGCTCGTTCGACGTGGTGGTCGGGCTCTTCGGCGTGCTCAAGGCCGGCGGCGCCTACGTGCCGATGGACCCTGCCTACCCCCGCGAGCGCCTGGACTTCATGCTCCAGGACTGCGGCGCACCGGTGCTCCTCACCCACTCTCACCTGCTCGACACGCTGCCCGCGTTCTCGGGCGACGTGCTGACGCTGGACACCGCCGAGCCCGTCCTCTCGCGCCACCCGGCTACAGCGCCGGCCCGCGTCGGCACGGCCGACAACCTGGCGTACATCATCTACACCTCGGGCAGCACAGGCCGCCCGAAGGGCGTCATGGTGAGCCACCGCGGTGTGCCCAACCTCGCGGCGGACATCGCCCGCGTCACGGGCTTCCATCCCGGCCAGCGCGTGCTCCAGTTCGCGTCCTTCAGCTTCGACGCCTCCGTGTACGAGGTGACGCTGGCCCTGTTCCACGGCGCCACCCTGGTGATGGCGCCACGCGAAGAGCTGATGCCCGGCCAGTCCCTGGTGGACGTGCTGCGCGGTCAGGCCATCGACCAGTTGCTGCTGCCTCCCTCCGTCCTGGCAGTACTGCCCACGGAAGGATTGGAGACGCTGGGCACCATTCTCTCCGGCGGCGAGGCCTGCACGGCCGAGCTGGTGGAGAAGTGGGCTCCTGGCCGGCGGTTGTTCAATGTGTACGGCCCCACCGAGACCACCGTCATCGCCAACATGCACCTCTGCGTGCCGGATGGGCAGCGGCCTCCGCTGGGCCGGGGCCTCGCCAACACGCGGCTCTACGTGATGGACCGGCACCTGCGTCCGGTGCCCATCGGCATCGTCGGCGAGCTGTGCATCGGCGGCGTGGGCGTGACGCGCGGCTACCTCAACCGGCCGGAGCTGACGGCCGAGAAGTTCGTGCCGGATGCGTTCGGCACCGAGCCCGGTGGGCGCCTGTACCGCACGGGAGACCTCGTGCGCTGGAGGGCGGACGGCACCCTGGACTACGTCGGCCGTACCGACTTCCAGGTGAAGCTGCGTGGCTTCCGCATCGAGCTGGGTGAAATCGAGGCGGTGCTGGCCTCGCACTCCGGCGTGCGGCAGGCGCTGGTGCTGGTGCGTGAGGACCGCCCCGGCGACAAGCGCCTCGCGGCGTATGTGGTCCCCACCCCCGGCATGTCCGTGGACGTCGAGTCGCTCCGGGCCACCGCGAAGCAGCGGCTGCCCGAGCACATGGTGCCCTCGGCCTTCGTGGTGTTGGAGGCCCTGCCGCTGACGCCCAACGGCAAGGTGGACCGCAAGGCCCTGCCCGTGCCCGAGGCTCCGACGTCCACGGCGGAGCACGTCGCCCCGCGCACGCCCACCGAGGAGCTGCTCGCGGGCCTGTGGGGACAGGTGCTGGGCCTGGAGCGCGTGGGCGCGGACGCGCAGTTCTTCGAGCTGGGCGGCCACTCGCTGCTGGCCACGCAGGTCATCTCGCGCATCCGCGCCGCCTTCGGCGTGGAGCTGCCCCTGCGTGCCCTCTTCGAGGCCCCGGTCCTCTCCGCCCTCGCGAAGCGGGTGGACGCGGCGGTGCACTCGCGCGCCGTCCAGGCTCCGCCCCTGGTGCCCGTGCCGCGCACCGATGAGCTGCCGCTATCCTTCGCGCAGCAGCGACTGTGGGTCATCGACCAGCTCGAGCCCGGCAGTCCCGCGTACAACATCCCCACCGCGCTGCGGATGCGTGGGCCGCTGGACGTGGGCGCGCTGGAGCAGGCCTTCGTCTCGCTCGTCGAGCGGCACGAGGCCCTGCGCACCACCTTCGGCGTCCAGGACGGCGAACCCGTGCAGGTCATCCACCCGCTGCCGCACTTCCCGCTGCCCGTGGTGGACCTGAGCGCGCTGCCCGCCGCGGTGCGCGAGGCCGAGGCCCACAGGCTGGCCGCGCAAGAGGCCCAGCGTCCCTTCGACCTGGCGCGAGGCCCCGTCTTCCGTGCCCTCGTGCTGCGTCTGGGCGAACAGGACCATGTCCTCATCGGGACGATGCACCACATCGTCTCCGACGGCTGGTCCATGGGCGTGCTGGTGCGCGAGTTGACGGAGTTCTACGCGGCGCACTCGACGGGCCGGGAGCCCCGCCTGCCCGCCCTGCCGGTGCAGTACGCCGACTTCGCCGCCTGGCAGCGCTCGTGGCTGCGGGGTGAGGCGCTGGAGCGGCAGCTGGGGTACTGGCGTCAGCAGCTCTCCGGCGCGGCCCCCGTGCTGGAGTTGCCCACCGACAAGCCCCGTCCCGCCGTCCAGTCCCACCGGGGCGCATGGCAGCCGGTGCAGCTCTCCGCTTCCGTGTCCGAGGCGCTCCTGGCCCTCTGCCAGCGCGAGGGCACCACGCCCTTCATGGCCCTGCTGGCCCTCTGGCAGGTGCTGCTGGCCCGCTACTCCGGCCAGGACGACATCTCCGTCGGCTCGCCCATCGCCGGCCGTACCCGCTCGGAGACGGAGGGCCTCATCGGCTTCTTCGTCAACACGCTGGTGCTGCGCACCCTGGTGGACCCGCGCTCCACCTTCCGCGAGCTGCTCGCCAAGGTGCGCTCCACCACCCTGGGCGCCTACGAGCACCAGGATGTGCCCTTCGAGAAGCTCGTCGAGGAATTGCGCCCGCAGCGCAGCCTGAGTCACTCACCACTGTTCCAGGTGATGCTCGTCCTGCAGAACGCGCCGACGGCCACCGTGGAGGTGAAGGGCCGTGCGCAGGACAGCGCTCCGCTGAGCGTGGAGTCCTTCGAGTCCGGCCCTCAGGCCACCAAGTTCGACCTGACGCTCTCACTGGCCCAGGGCCCCGAGGGCCTCGGTGGCTCGTTGAGCTACCGCACGGACCTGTTCGAGCCGGGCACCATCACCCGCCTGGTGGAGCACTTCACCATGCTGGTGCAGGCCGCCGTGTCCGCGCCGGAGACGCGCGTGGGTGAGCTGTCCCTGCTGCCCGCATCCGAGCGTCAGCAACTGCTGGTGCGCTGGAATGACACGCGTCACGAGGCAGGCTGGGACGGCGCGCTGCACGAGCGCTTCGAACAGCAGGCGGCTCGTACGCCTGATGCACTGGCTGTCCTCGACGACTCCGCCTCGCTGTCCTTCGCGCAGGTCAACCGCCGCGCCAACCAGCTCGCCCGCTGGCTGCGCTCGCGTGGTGTCGGCCCGGAGGTGCGCGTCGCGCTCTGCATGGAGCGTGGCGTGGACATGGTCGTCGCCGTCCTCGCAATCCTCAAGGCCGGTGGTGCCTACGTCCCCATGGACCCGGCCTACCCGCGTGAGCGCCTGGCCTTCATGCTCCAGGACTGTGGCGCCCTGCTCGCCCTTACCCAGAGCCACCTGAAGACGCAGCTCGAAGGTGCCTCCGTGGAAGCGGTGTATCTGGACGGCGCGTCCACCACGCAGGCGCTCTCGCGCGAGTCCGAGGCCAACCCGCCCCGCGTCACCTCGCCCGAGCACCTCGCCTACGTCATCTACACCTCCGGCTCCACCGGCCGCCCCAAGGGCGTCATGGTTCAGCACGCCTCCGTGATGAACCTGCGCGCCGCTCTGACTTCTGCCGTCTACGCAGGGGCAGGCAGCGCACTGCGCGTCAGCCTCAATGCGCCGCTCGCCTTCGACGCCTCGGTGAAGCAGCTCATCCAGGTGGCCGATGGTCATGCTCTCTGCGTCGTGCCCCAGGCCGCTCGCGAGGACGTCTCGCTGCTCAAGGCGTGGGTGGAGAATCACCAACTCGACGTCCTCGACTGCTCGCCCTCTCACCTGCGCCTGCTGCTGGAAGAGGGGCTGGCCTCTTCAAGGCCGCTGCGCGTGCTGGTGGGCGGAGAAGCCGTGGACGAAGCGCTCTGGGCGAAGCTGTCCGCCCACCCCTTCATCCAGTGCTTCAACGTCTACGGCCCCACCGAGTGCACCGTCGACACCACCGCTCGCGCCATTCGCGGCGCCTCCCGGCCCACCCTCGGCGGCCCTCTCGCCAACGTGCAGGTGTACGTCCTCGACGAGCGCATGCAGCCGGTGCCCACCGGTGTCCCCGGTGAGCTCTTCATCGGCGGCGCGGGCGTGGCGCGCGGCTACCTCGGCCGCCCCGAGCTCTCCGCCGAGAAGTTCATTCCGGACCCGTTCAGCACCACGGCTGGAGGCCGCCTCTACCGCACCGGTGACAAGGTGCGCTGGCTGGCCAACGGCGAGCTGGACTACCTGGGCCGCATCGACTTCCAGGTGAAGCTGCGCGGCTTCCGCATCGAGTTGGGTGAAATCGAGGCCGCACTGGAGCAGGAAGCCAGCGTCAGCCGCGCCGTGGTGCTCGCGCGCGAGGACGTCCCCGGCAACCCGCGCCTCGTCGCCTACCTCGTCACGCCCGAAGGCCACACCCTCGACACGGCCGAGCTGCGCACCTCACTGCTCCGCTCGCTGCCCGAGTACATGGTGCCTTCCGCCTTCGTCTTCCTGGCGGCCCTGCCCCTCAACACCCACGGCAAGGTCGACCGCAAGGCCCTGCCCACCCCGGACGCTTCCTCCACGGGCGCCGCCTACGTCGCCCCTCGCACTCCCACCGAGGAGGCCGTCGCCGCCGTCTGGGCCGAGGTGCTCCACGTCGAGAAGGTCGGCGCCACCGACGACTTCTTCTCCCTCGGAGGCCACTCCCTCCTCGCCGTGCGCCTCATGGCCCGACTCCGCGAGCGCACCGGAGTCACACTGCCGGTGTCAGCCCTCTTCCAGGGCGCCACCGTGGAGCGCCTGGCACAGCGGCTGGAGCTGCGCGACGACGCCTCCCGCTCCACCTCCAACCTCGTCCGCCTGGACGCGGGCACCGCTACCGGCCGACCCCTCTTCCTCGTCCACGGCGGTGGCGGCAGCGTGCTGGGCTACACCGAGCTCGTCCGCCTGCTCGGCAACGACAGGCCCCTCTACGGCCTGTCCGCCTCCGGCATCGACGGGGGCGAGCTGCCCGCCGCCTCCATCGAAGTCCTCGCTCGCGACTACCTCGCCCAGCTGCGCGCCGTGCAGCCCCAGGGGCCCTACCTCCTGGGGGGCTGGTCCTTCGGAGGACTCGTCGCCTACGAGATGGCCCGGCTCCTCCAGGCAGCAGGCGAGCAAGTAGAGCTGCTCGCCCTGCTCGACAGCCACGCACCCGACTCGCAGCCTCGGCCCGAGCCGGACGCCCTCATGCAGCTGGCCGGCTTCGGCCGGGTGCTCGGGCTGCCGTGGCAGTCGCTGCCGCTGGACGTGGAGCACCTGCGACGTCTGGACGTCCGGGGCGCGCTGGCCTACGTGCTGGAGCAGGCGCGGCGCTCACCCTCCGGTGGGCTCGACCTGGACCTCGACGCGGCCGAGCGACTCTTCCGTGTGTATCAGCGGCTCAGTCACGCCCAGCGAAACTACGTGCCCGCGGGGGCCTACATGGGTCCGGCCCTCCTGCTCCGGGCCGCTACTCCCCCGAGCGGCGCGCCTCGCGCTCAGGACCTGGGCTGGAGTGCGTGGCTCGGCGGCACGCTCACGGTGTATGAAGTGCCGGGCGACCACTACACCTTGCTCACCGCGCCCAACGCCCCCCATGTGGCGGAGCGGCTCGTCAATCACCTGGACTCTCTGGAGCGCGACGCCTCATGACACCCCAAGCCCCTCCTTCACCGGGCTACTCGATGCGGACCTTCGGGGCCGTCTGGCTCGGGCAGTTCATCTCCATGCTGGGCTCGTCGCTGACGACGTTCGCGCTCGGGGCGTACGTCTACCAGACGTCCGGTTCCGTCACCGGCTTCGCCCTCGTCGGCTTCTTCGGCTCACTGCCCATGGTGCTGCTGTCGCCCCTGGCGGGCGTGCTCGCGGACAGGTGGGACCGGCGCAAGCTCATGCTCGTGGGAGACCTGGGCGCGGCCCTGGGCATCTTCCTCATCTGGGGAGTGTTCGCCGGCCAGGACGCGGGGTGGTGGACCATCAAGGTCTGGTACTTCTACGGCCCGCTCCTGATCGGCTCGGCCTTCTCCACGCTGTGCTTCCCGGCCTGGTCCTCCACCGTGCCGCTGCTCGTCCCCCGCAAGCACCTGGGTCGCGCCAGCGGGATGACGGAGCTGAGCGCCGCCATCGCCCAGATTGCCGGCCCGCTCATCGCCAGCGCACTGCTGGGCTCCATCGGCCTGCGCGGCATCCTCCTCGTGGATGCCATCTCCTACATCTTCGCCATCGGCGCGCTCTTCTTCGTCCGCTTCCCCATGCCGCCCCGCGACGCCACGAAGAAGGCGGGTCAGCGCTCCCTGAAGGCGGACCTGGTGGAGGGCTGGAAGTTCATCCGTGAGCGGCCGGGCCTCTTCGGCCTGATGGTCTTCATCACCACCAGCGGCTTCATCGTCGGCATGGTGATGCTGCTCATCAACCCGCTGGTGCTGGCCTTCTCGGACATCGACCACCTGAAGTGGATTGCCTCCGTCGCCGGCATTGGCGGGCTGGCCGGCGGCCTCCTCACCAGCATCTGGGGCGGCCCCCAGCGCCGCGTGCTCGGCATCGCGGCCCTCTCCCTCGTGTCCGGGCTCATCCTCCCGCTGGCGGCCCTGCCGCCCAGCGTGCCGCTCATCGCCGTGTCGGCCGCCGTCTTCGTCTTCACCTTCCCGCTCATCTCGGCCTGCAACCAGTTCGTCTGGCAGACGAAGGTACCGCCCGAGCTGCAGGGCCGCGTCGCCGCCCTGCGCCGGGTGGTGTTCCAGGCCATGGGGTTGGTGGTGTCCCTGCTGGGCGGCGTGCTGGCGGACCAGGTCTTCGAGCCCCTGATGGCCACGGATGGCGCGCTCGCCTCCAGCGTCGGCCGGGTGATTGGCACCGGCCAGGGCCGCGGCGTCGCGCTCATGTTCGTCATGCTCAGCGTGATGATGCTGACGAACGTCGTCGTGCTGTGGCTGTCGCCCCGCGCGCGCAACGTGGAGTCCGAGCTGCCTGACGCCCTGCCCGCCCAACCCCAGAAACCCCACGTGCCCACGCCCATGCCCGCGGACATCGCGGCGGACGTCGGAGCCGCACCGCGCCTCGCCACGACCGGGAGCACCGAGACATGAGCACCTTCAACCGCTGGCTCCAGTTGCTTCGCAAGCTGCCCCCCGTGCTGGCTCTCGCCACGCCCGGCGTGGGCCCCTGGCTCGCCCGCCGCCGCTGGCCCCGCACGCAGGGCGCGCTCCAGGTGGACGGGCTGCACGGCCCGGTGGAAGTCATCCGCGACACCTGGGGCACCCCGCACATCTACGCGCAGGACGAGCACGACCTGTTCTTCGCGCAGGGCTACGTGCACGCGCAGGACCGGATGTGGCAGCTCGAGTTCGGCCGCCTCACCGGCAATGGCCTGCTGGGCTCCGTGCTCGGCCCCCCGGTGGTCCCCATGGACCACATCATGCGCACGCTGGGGCTGCGGCGCATGGCGGAGAAGACGCTGCCCCAGGTGTCGGCGGACTCGCGCGCCATCCTGGACGCGTACGCCGCGGGCGTGAATGCGCGCATCGCCAACGAGCCGCTGCCCCTGGAGTTCACCGTGCTGGGCACCACCCCGGCCCCGTGGACGCCGCTGGACACGCTGGTGCGCGGCAACCTGCTGTCGCTGATGCTGGGCGGCAACTACCGGCTGGAGCTGCTGCGGGCCCGGCTGGTGGCCGAGGCGGGCGAGGAGGTCGCCGCGCTGCTGTTGCCCGTCCACGCCCCGCAGACGCCGCTCATCGTCCCCCCGGAGGCGATGTACAAGGGCCTGCGCGGCGTGAAGACGATGGAGGGGCTGGACGCCACGGACGCCGTGCTCGGCGACCCGAACATCGTCACCGGCAGCAACAACTGGGTGGTGCACGGCCAGCGCACCGCCAGCGGCAAGCCGCTGCTCGCCAACGACATCCACATGGGCCTGGGCATGCCGTCGCCCTGGTACGAGAACGGCCTGCACGGCGGCCGCTTCAACCACGTGGGCTACTCGCTGCCGGGCGTGCCGCTGGTGGTCATCGGCCACAACGGCAAGGCCGCCTGGGGCATGTCCAACCTGGGGCCGGACACCCAGGACTTCTACGTGGAGAAGCTGGACGACCCGAAGTCGCCCAAGCGCTACGAGTACCAGGGCACCTGGCATGACCTGGAGGTCATCCGCGAGGAAATCCCCGTGCGCGGCGGCCCGCCCGCGTCAGTGGTCATCCGCAGCACCCGGCACGGGCCACTGCTCAACAAGGCGATGAGCCGCACGCTCGGGGACTCCGAGCCCATGGCGCTGCGGTGGGCCCACCCGGAGTGCCGGCCCCTCATCGACGCGCTGGTGAGCATGAACCTGGCGAAGAGCTGGGACGAGTTCCGCGCGGCCTGCAAGCTGTGGGAGAGCCCGGGACAGAACTTCGTGTACGCGGACTCGGACGGCAACGTGGGCTACCAGTCCACGGGCCGCATCCCCATCCGCGCCGCGGGGCACCAGGGCACGGTGCCGGTGCCGGGCTGGACGGGCGAGTACGAGTGGCAGGGCTACATCCCCTTCGAGGACCTGCCCTCCTCGCTCAACCCGCCCGCGGGCTTCGCCGCCACGGCCAACAACAAGATTACGTCCGACGACTACCCGTACGTCATCGCCCACAACTGGTTCCCGGGCTACCGCGCCCGGCGGATTACGGACCTGCTGGCCGAGGGCACGAAGCACACGGTGGAGGACATGCGCCGTATCCAGTCGGAGACGTACTCCATCCCCGCCGAGCTGATGCGCCCGCACCTCTTGTCGATGAAGCCCGCGGACGACGCGCAGGCGAAGGCGCTGGCGGAGCTGGCCGCGTGGGACTTGCGCTTCGAGGTGGACCGCGTGGGCGCCACCCTCTTCCACGCCTGGTACATCCAGGTGCTGCGCGCCCTGCTGCGCCACAAGCTGGGGCCGAAGCTGGTGGAGCGCTACCTGGACAGCGACTACGAGCGGCACGGCAGCATGCACATGCCGCTCGTGGTGGACCTGATGGGCAAGCCGGACGACGCGTGGTGGGACGACCCGACGACGCCGGAGCGCGAGACGCGCGACGACATCCTCCGGCGCTCGCTCACGGCGGCGCTGAAGTGGCTGACCGAGCGCTACGGGCCCGAGCTCAAGTCCTGGACCTGGGGCCGCGTCCACACGTTGACGTACCAGCACGTGGTGCTGGGCGGGCCGAGCAGCCCGAAGCCGCTGCGCAAGCTCTTCAACACCCGGGAGCTGCCGGCGCGCGGGGACACCTACTCGGTGGACGGCGCCTCCTTCATCTGGAGCCGACCCTTCGACGTGGTCCACGGCACCGCGCTGCGCGTGGTCATCGACCTGGGAGATTTGACGAAGTCGGTGGCCATTCACGCGCCCGGGCAGTCTGAGCATCTGCTTCACCCGCACCGGGACGACCTGATGGACATGAACCAGAAGGTCGAGTGCCACCCGCTGCTGTACACGCGGGAGGCCGTGGAGTCCCAGGCGAAGAGCACGCTGACGCTCCAGCCCGCGAAGAAGCGCCTGGGCTGAGCGAATACCCGGGGTCGCTTCGCCGTTGTCCCCGCGACTCCAGCTTCGATTTGTCGTTCTTCGTGAGCGCGCGCAGCGGACCGCCGGCCGGCAACGGCCGTGCCGTGGCCGCGTGCGCGCTCAGTGAAAGGTAGTCGGTCATGGCCCTGACCTCCGAACAGAAGCGCGCGCGGCTCGCCGAGCTACTGCGCGACAAGGCCCGTCAGTCCCGGCGCGCTCCGCTGTCCTTCGCGCAGGAGCGGATGTGGTTCCAGGAGCGGCTCAACCCCGGCAGCGCCGCCCTCAACATCCCCACCGCCGTGCGCCTGTCCGGCGAGCTCAACGTCGACGCCCTCCGCCGCGCGCTCCAGGAATTGGTGCAGCGTCACGAAGCGCTGCGCACCGTCTTCATCGAGCAGGACGGGCAGGTGCTCCAGCACATCGCCGCCTCGCTCGACGTCGCCCTGCCCTTGGTAGAGGTGCAGGACGGCGAGCCGTCCGAGCGTGAGGCCGGCGCCTGGCGCCTGTTGCACGCCGACGCACGCAAGCCCTTCGACGTGGAGAAGGGCCCGCTGCTGCGCACGGTGCTCTACCGCTGGGGCCCTGGCGAGCACCTGCTGCTGCTCAACGTGCACCACATCGTCTCCGACGGGTGGACGATGGGCGTGCTGGTTCGCGAATTGGGTGCGCTCTACCCCGCGCTCGCCGCGGGACAGGCCTCTCCGCTGCCAGCGCTGCCCATGCAGTACGCGGACTTCGCCACGTGGCAGCGCGACTGGCTCAAGGGCGAGACGTTGGACGCGCAGCTCGGCTACTGGCGCAAGCAGCTGGACGCCGATGCCATGCTGGAGCTGCCCACGGACAAGCCCCGTCCTCCCGTGGCCAGCACCGACGGTGCCCGCCTCACGGTGGTGCTGCCCCCGGCGCTGCTCCAGTCGCTGAAGGCACTGGCCGGACGCGAGGGCCGCACCCTCTTCACCCTCCTGCTGTCCGCGTACCAGGTGCTGCTGTCTCGCTACAGCGGCCAGGACGACGTCGTCGTCGGCACGCCCATCGCCGGCCGCAACCGCTCCGAGCTGGAGGGCCTCATCGGCCTCTTCGTCAACACGCTCGCCCTGCGCGCGGACCTGTCCGGAGACCCGTCCTTCCTGGCGTTGATGGCCCGGACGCATGAGACGACGCTCGGCGCCTTCGCGAACCAGGACGTGCCCTTCGAGAAGCTGGTCGAGGCACTCCAGCCCGAGCGCAAGCTGAGCAGCGCGCCGCTGTTCCAGGTGATGTTCGCCCTGCAGAACGCGCCCCTGCCGCCGCTGCGGGTGCCGGGACTGACGTTGGAAGTGCAGCCGGTGGACAGCGGCACCAGCCAGGTCGACCTGACGGTGCTGGCCACCGAGCTGCCCCAGGGCCTGCGCCTCGCCACGGTGTACCGCACGGACCTCTTCGAGGAGCCGACGGTGCGCCGGCTGCTGGCGCACTTCCAGACGCTGCTGGAGGGCCTCGCCGCGCACCCGGAGCGGCGCCTGTCCGAGCTGCCGCTGATGGACGCCGCCGAGCAGCGGCAGTTGCTGCGGGAGTGGAGCACCCAGGCCTCCGACTACCCGCGCGAGTCCACGCTGCCCGAGGTCTTCTCGCAGGTGGTGGCCCGCTTCCCGGACCACGCCGCCGTGGAGTTCGGCTCCGCGCGCCTCACCTACCGGCAGCTCGATGAGCGCTCCAATCAGCTCGCGCACCACCTGCGCGGACTGGGTGTGGGGGCCGACTCCCGCGTCGCGCTCGCCGTCGAGCGCTCGCTGGAGCTCATCGTCTCCCTCGTCGCCATCCTCAAGGCCGGTGGCGCCTACGTCCCCCTGGACCCCTCCTACCCCCGTGAGCGACTGGCCGGCATGGTGGAGGACACGTCGCCCCAGGCGCTCGTCACCACGCGCGCGCAGTTGCCCCGGCTGCCCGCAGAGGGACGCGCCACTGTAGTGCTGGAGGACGCGGCGCTCGCTTCCGAGCCCACTCATGCGCTGTCGCCCGCGGCCCTGCCCGACTCGCTGGCCTACGTGGACTTCACCTCCGGCTCCACCGGACGACCCAAGGGCGTGGGCACCACCCACCGCAACGTCCTTCGCACCCTGCTGCGCGTCGACTTCGCCTGGTTCGGCCCCGACGAGACGCTGCTGCAGCTCGCCCCCATCTCCTTCGACGCCTCCACCCTCGAAATCTGGGGTGCGCTGCTGCACGGCGCGCGCCTCGTCGTCATGCCTCCCCAGCCTCCCTCCCTGGAGGAGCTGGGCCAGGTGCTCCGCGATTCGAAGGTGACGACGCTCTGGCTGACCGCCGGACTTTTCACCCAGGTGGTGGAGTCCCACCTCCAGTCCTTGAGCCCGGTGAAGCAGCTCCTCGCCGGTGGCGACGTCGTGCCTCCCGCTCACGCGCGCCGCGTGCTCGAAGAGCTCGGCATCTCCCTCACCAACGGCTACGGCCCCACCGAGACCACCGTCTTCGCTGCCTGCTTCCGCATGACGGACGCAGCCCAGGTGGGTGCCTCCGTGCCCATCGGCCTGCCCATCGGCAGCACTCGGCTGTACGTGCTCGATGCCCACGGTCAGCCCGTACCCGTAGGTGTCGTTGGGGAGCTTTTCATCGGCGGAGACGGACTGGCCCGTGGCTACATCGGACAGCCCGCGCTCACCGCCGAGCGCTTCATCCCTGATGCCTTCAGCGACGTGCCCGGTGCCCGCCTCTACCGCACCGGCGACCTGGTCCGCTGGCGCAATGACGGCGTGCTCGACTTCGTCGGCCGCGCGGACACCCAGGTCAAGGTGCGCGGCTTCCGCATCGAGCCAGGCGAAGTGCAGGCCGTCCTCTCCACCTTCCCGAGCGTCCGCGAAGCCGTGGTGGTGAGCCGCGCGGACGTGCACGGCGGCAAGCGCCTCGTCGGCTACGTCGCCGCCCCCGAGGCGCTCGACGTCGCCGCGCTGCGCGCCTTCCTGGCGGAGCGACTGCCCGAGTACATGGTGCCGTCCGCCCTGGTGCGGCTGGATGCCCTGCCCCTCACCGTCAACGGCAAGGTGGACCGCAAGGCCCTGCCCGCGCCCGAGTCGACGACCTCGACCGCCACGGCGGTCTACGTCGCTCCGCGCACCCCCACCGAGGAGCTGCTCGCTGGCCTCTGGGCCGAGGTGCTCGGCCTGCCGCGCGTGGGGACCGCGGACCACTTCTTCGAGCTGGGCGGCCACTCGCTGCTGGCCACCCGGGTGGTCTCCCGCATCCGCGCATCCTTCGGCGTAGAGCTTCCGCTGCGCGAGCTGTTCCAGGCGCCGACCGTCGCCGCGCTCGCTGCGCGCATCGATGCGGCCGTGAGCGCCGGGGAGGTGCGAACGCTTCCGCCCATCGAGCGCGTACCGCGCACGGAACGGCTCCCGGTCTCGTACTCGCAGCAGCGCGTGTGGTTCCTGGACCAGCTCGAGCCTGGTAGCGCGGCCTTCAACATGCCGTTCACCCTGGAGCTGGCCGGCACCCTCGACGCCGAGGCGATGCGGCGGGCCCTGGAAGCCCTGGTGCACCGCCACGAGTCCCTGCGCACCACGTTCCACGGCGAGTCCGAGGGCCCCGTGCAGCGCATCAACGCGCCCGCTCCGCTGGAGATGGCTCTCGTCGACCTGAGCGGCCTGCCTCCTGAACAGCGCCAGACGGAGGCGCGGCGGCGCATCAACGCGGAGTCCCTGCGCCCCTTCGACCTCGCGGTCCGCCCCCTGCTGCGCGCCATGCTCCTGAAGCTGGAGGAGCGGGTGCACGTGCTCCTGCTCAACGTCCACCACATCGTGGCGGACGGCTGGTCCACGAGCGTCCTGGTGCGAGAGCTCGGCGTCGTCTACTCCGCGCTCGCCTCGGGCCAGCCCTTCGTCCTACCGCCACTGCCGCTCCAGTACGCGGACTACGCGGCATGGCAGCGGAAGTGGCTGGAAGGGGCGGAGCTGGAGAGGCAGCTCACGTGGTGGCGGCGTCAGCTCGACGGAGCGGCGCAGGATTTGGAGCTGCCCACCGACAGGCCGCGCCACCACCACCCCTCGCCGCCGGGCGCCCTGGCACAGGTGCTGCTCCCGCGCGAGCTGGCGGCAGCGGTGGAGTCCTTCTGCAACCGCGAAGGCCTCACGCCCTTCATGCTCTTCCTGGCGGCCTTCCAGCTGCTGCTGTCGCGCTACTCGGGACAGGACGACATCTCCGTGGGCTCGCCCGTGGCCGGCCGCAACCGCGCCGAGCTGGAGGACATCGTCGGCTTCTTCCTCAACACGCTGGTGATGCGCACCCGCCTGGACGGCGACCCCACCGTGCGCGAGCTGCTGGGCCGCGTGCGTGAGATGGCGCTCGGCGCCTATGCCCACCAGCACGTCCCCTTCGAACAGCTCCAGCCCATGCGTGATTTGCGCCAGGCGCCGCTGTTCCGGGTGATGTTCATCCTCCAGAACACGCCGCCCGCGGAGCTGGCCCTGCCGGGGCTGGCCATGCGCAGCGCTCCCGTGGGTGAGCACGTCGCGAAGTTCGACCTGACGCTGACGCTGACGCGAACCCCGGAGGGCTTCGAGGGCGCGCTGGACTACCGCGCGGACCTTTTCGACGCGTCCACCGCGGAGCAGTGGGTGCGCCACCTGCGCACGCTCGTGGAGGCCATCGTCGCCGCCCCGGGCAAGCGCCTGTCCGCGCTGTCCCTCCTCTCCGGCGAGGAGCGGCAACGGCTGCTGGTGGACTGGAATGCCACCCGCGCGGACTTCCCCGAGGCCTGCATCCACGCGCTCTTCGAGGCGCAGGTGCGCCGCGCGCCCGACGCGCGGGCCGCCTCCTTCGAAGGGCAGCACCTGACCTACGCGCAGCTCGACGCGAAGGCCAACCAGCTCGCGCACGCGCTGCGCCGCCGGGGTGTCGGGCCCGAGGTGCGCGTCGCGCTCAGCGTGGAGCGCTCGCTGGACATCGTCGTCGGCCTGCTCGGCATCCTCAAGGCCGGTGGCGCCTGGGTGCCCGTGGATCCGCTCCTGCCGCGTGAGCGCCTGGCCTTCATGCTGGAGGACAGCGGCGCTTCGGTGCTGCTGACGCAATCCGTGCTGTTGGAGCGTTTCCCCGAGGCGCACCACGCCCGTGCGTTCTGCCTGGACTCCGAGAAGGACGCGCTCGCGCGTGAGAGCACCGAAGCGCCGGTGACGGGCGTGGCCCCGTACCACCTGGCCTACCTGCTCTACACCTCCGGCAGCACCGGCACGCCCAAGGGCACCGCCGTGGAGCACCGCAGCGTCGCCAACCTCGTCACCCATGAGGCGGTGGCGTACGGCATCGGCCCGGGCAGCCGCGTGTTGCAGTTCGCCAGCCTCTCCTTCGACCTGTCGGTGGAGGAGATCTTCACCACGCTGTGCTCCGGGGCCTCGCTGCTTCTGGCGCCCCTGGAGAAGCTGATGCCGGGCGCGCCGCTGCAGAAGCTGCTGCGCGAGGAGGCGCTCACCGTCATCAGCCTCACGCCCGCGGCGCTGGCCGCCACGTCGGCGGACGGACTGCCCGAGCTGCGCACGGTCATCTCCGGTGGCGAAGCCCTGCCCGCCGACGTGGTGGCGCGCTGGGCTCCGGGCCGGCGCCTGCTCAATACCTACGGCCCGACAGAGGCCACGGTGATTGCCACCCTCGCTGAGTGCGTGGCGGACGGACGCGTGCCCTCCATCGGCCGGCCCCTGGCCAACGTGCGCGCCTACGTCCTGGACGTGCGCGGCGAGCCGGTGCCCCTGGGCGTCAAGGGCGAGCTGTACGTGGGCGGCGTCGGCGTGGCGCGCGGCTACGCGGGCCGCCCCGCCCTCACCGCCGAGCGATTCGTGCCGGACCGCTTCTCGGGCGAGGCGGGCGCGCGCCTGTACCGCACCGGCGACGTGGTGCGCTGGCGCGAGGACGGCACGCTCGACTTCGTCGGCCGCGCGGACGCGCAGGTGAAGGTGCGTGGCTTCCGCATCGAGCTGGGCGAGGTGGAGTCCGCGCTGGCGAAGCTGCCCGCGGTGCGCGAGGCCGTCGTCGTCGCGCGTGAGGACGGCCCCGGTGGCAAGCGACTGGTGGGCTACGTCGTCGCGCACGAGGGTACCCAGACGGACGGCGCCGCCCTGCGCGCCGCCCTGAAGGAGACGCTGCCCGAGTACATGGTGCCCTCGGCCATCGTGGTGCTGCCGGCGATGCCGCTCACGCCCAACGGCAAGGTGGACCGCAAGGCACTGCCCGCCCCGGACCTAGCGGCAGCCAGCGGGCGTCCGGACTTCATCGCGCCGCGCACCCCGGCGGAAACGCTGCTGGCCGGCATCTGGAGCGCCGTGCTCGGTGTGGAGCCGGTGGGCCTGTCCGATAACTTCTTCGAGCTGGGCGGACACTCCCTGCTGGCCACCCAGGCCATCAGTCGCATCCGCGCCGCCTTCGGCGTGGAATTGCCGCTGCGAGAGTTGTTCGACTCCACCACGCTCGCGGACCTCGCGGCGCGAGTGGAGCGGGCGGTGCTGGCGGGCCAGGGCCCGCGACTTCCTCCGCTGGTGCCGGTGGCTCGGACGGGCGAGCTGCCGGTGTCGCTGGGGCAGCAGCGCATGTGGTTCCTGGACCAGCTCGAACCGGGCAGTGCCTTCTACAACCTGCCGGGCACACTCCACCTGGAGGGCGCGCTGGACGTCAGCGCCCTGCAGCTCGGCCTGACGGAGCTGGTGCGCCGGCACGAGGCGCTGCGCACCACCTTCCGCGAGGGCCAGCGCGGGCCCGTGCAGGTCATCCACCCCGCCGCGCCCGTTCCGCTGCCGGTGACGGACCTGTCCGAGCAGCCCGATGCGCGCGGGAGCATCGCGGGCTGGGTGCGGAACGAGGCACTGCGTCCCTTCGACCTCACACGGGGCCCGCTGCTGCGCGCCGCCCTGCTGCGGCTCGGCGCGAGGGAGCACGTCCTGGTGCTCACGCAGCACCACATCGTGTCGGACGGCTGGTCGATGGGCGTCGTCGTGCGCGAGCTGGCCGCGCTCTACCTCGCCTTCTCCGAGAGCCGGCCCTCACCGCTGCCGGAGCTATCGGTGCAGTACGCGGACTTCGCGGCGTGGCAGCGTGGCTGGCTGCGGGACGAGGTGATGGAGGGCCAGCTCCGCTGGTGGCGCGAGCGGCTCGACGGTGCGCCCCTGGCGCTGGAGCTGCCCACGGACAAGCCTCGTCCGGCGGTGCAGTCGTCGCACGGCGCCGCGTGCCCGGTGCTCCTACCAATGCCCCTCGCCGAGGCGCTGGAGGCCTTCTGCCGCCGCGAGGGTGTCACGCCCTTCATGGCGCTGCTCGGCACCTTCCACCTCCTACTGAGCCGCTACACGGGCCAGGAGGACCTGCTCGTCGGCTCCGTGGTGGCGGGCCGGGACCGCGGTGAGCTGGAGTCGCTCGTCGGCTTCTTCGTCAACACGCTGCCCCTGCGGGCCCGCGTGTCCGGCACCGACACCGTCCGCGCGCTGCTGGCTCAGGAGCGGGAGAGCGTGCTCGGCGCGTTCCCCTACCAGTCCGTGCCCTTCGAGCGACTGGTGGAGACGCTCAAGGTGGAACGCGACTCGAGCCGCCCGCCGCTGGTGCAGGCGACGTTCGTCCTCCAGAACGCCCCCGTGCCCGAGCTGTCGCTGCCGGGGCTGACGCTGCGCGCGCAGCCGGTGGAGGACAGCCCGGTCCGCTTCGAGCTGGAGCTCGGCCTGTGGCGCACCGCCGACGGCTTCTCCGGCCAGCTCTCCTACAACGCGGACCTCTTCGCGCCGGAGACCGTCTCCCGGATGGCGGTGCACTTCCGCGTCCTCGCCGAGGGGCTCATCGCAAACCCCGAAGCGCCGCTGGCGTCCCTGTCCTTGATGACGGAGGCCGAGCGCCGCCAGGTGCTGGTGGACTGGAACGCCACGGCCACCGACTACCCGCGTGACACGTCCATCCACGCGCTGTTCGCCCGGCAGGCGGCCCTCACGCCGGACGCGGTGGCCGTGGTCTTCGGCGATATGCGGCTCACCTACGGGGAGCTGGACCGGCGCGCCAACCAACTCGCACACCACCTGCGCGCCAGCGGCGTGGCGCCAGGGGCGCGCGTGGGCGTGTGCCTGGAGCGCTCGCTGGAGCTGGTGGTCGCGCTGCTCGGCGTGCTCAAGGCGGGCGGCGCCTACGTGCCGGTGGACCGCAACTACCCCACCGAGCGCATCACCTTCCTGCTCCAACAGGCGGGCGTCGGCGTGCTGCTGACCCAGGAGCACGTGGCGGACGAATTGCCCGCGCTTGGCCAGCTCCTCGTGTGCCTGGACACGGAGTGGGCGCAGGTGGCCCGCTGGCCGGAGACGGCGCCGGAGGTGGACGTCTCCGCCGACGCGCTGGCCTACGTCATGTTCACTTCGGGCAGCACCGGCCAGCCCAAGGGCGTCAGCGTGCCGCACCGGGGCGTGGTGCGCCTGGTGCGCGGTTCGACATTCATCGACTTCGGCCCGGAGCACACCTTCGCGCAGCTCGCCCCGGTGGCCTTCGACGCCTCCACGCTGGAGGTGTGGGGCGCGCTGCTCAACGGTGGCCGGCTCGTGGTGGCCCCGCCGAACAAGCTCTCGCTGGAGGAGCTGGGCGCGTTGCTCGTCAGCCAAGGCGTCACCACGCTGTGGCTGACGGCGGCCCTCTTCGAGCAGATGGTGCTGAACCAGGGTGAAGCCCTGTCCCTCGTGAGGCAGGTGCTTGCGGGCGGTGACGTGCTGCCCGTGCAGCGGGTGCGCGAGCATCTCGCGCGGCTGTCCCCGAACGCCGTGCTCATCAACGGCTACGGCCCCACTGAGAACACCACCTTCTCCGCCACGCACACCCTGCGCGCGACGGACGACGTGAGCCTCTCGGTGCCCATCGGCTGGCCGCTGTCCAACTCCACCGCGTACGTGCTGGATGCCTCGCTCCAGCCGGTGCCGCCAGGAGTGCCCGGCGAGCTGTACGTGGGCGGAGACGGCCTCGCCTGGGGCTACCTGAACCGCGCGGACCTCACGGCCGAGCGCTTCGTGCCCCACCCCTTTGCCTCTACGCCCGGCGCGCGCCTGTACCGCACGGGAGACCGGGTGCGGTGGCTCGCGGATGGGACGCTCCAGTTCCTCGGCCGCACCGACTTCCAGGTGAAGGTGCGCGGCTTCCGAATCGAACCCGGCGAGGTGGAGGCCGTGGTGCGCCGCTTCGCCGGCGTGCGCGAGGCCGTCGTCGTGGTGCGCGAGGACGTCCCCGGCGACAAGCGCCTCGTCGCCTACGTCGTGGCCGAAGAGGAGGACGTGCTGGAGGCCCAGGCCGTGCGCGCCTTCCTCCAGCAGAAGCTGCCCGAATACATGGTACCCTCCGCCGTGGTGGTGCTGCCCGCGCTGCCGCTGTCGCCCAACGGCAAGGTGGACCGCAAGGCGCTGCCCGCCCCCGAGGCCCCGGGCGGTGGCGACGGCGTGGAGTACGTCGAGCCCCGCACGGAGACGGAGCGGCAGCTCGCGCTGTTCTTCTCGGAGCTGCTGCACGCCGAGCGCGTGGGCGCGCATGAGAATTTCTTCGATTTGGGCGGACACTCGCTGCTGGCCACGCAGCTCGTGTCCCGCGTGCGCGCGACGTTCGGCTTCGACATGCCCCTGAGGGACCTGTTCGAGGCTCCCACCGTGGCCGAGCTGGCCGTACGCATCGACGCCGCGCGGAGCACGCAGAACGGCCCCGCCCGTCCGCCGCTGGTGCCCGTGCCTCGCACCGGCCCGCTGCCGCTGTCCTTCGCGCAGCAGCGCCTGTGGTTCCTCGACCAACTAGAGCCTGGCAGCGCCTTCTACAACATCCCCGCCGCCGTTCGGCTCGAGGGCACGCTGGACGTGGGTGCACTGGAGCGGGCACTCCAGGAACTCGTCCGCCGACATGAGGTGCTGCGCACCACGTTCCGTCAGGACACGAGCGGTACGGTGCAGGTCATCGCTCCCATCGCGGAGCTGCCGCTGCGCAAGGTGGACCTGAGCGGGCTCGACGGCGACGCCGCCGAGGCGGAGACCCGGCAACTGTTGGAGGAGGACGCGCAACGCCCCTTCTCCCTGGGCACGGGCTCGCTGATTCGCGCGCTGCTGGTGAAGCGCGGCGCCGCGGACCATGTGCTGCTGCTCAACCTGCACCACATCGTCACGGATGGTTGGTCCTCCGGCGTGCTCGTCCGCGAAGTGGCCGCGCTCTACGAGGCCTTCTCCGAGGGCCGATCCTCGCCCCTGCCCGAGCTGCCGGTGCAGTACGCTGACTACGCCGTCTGGCAGCGCGGGTGGCTGCAGGGCGAGACGCTGGACGCGCAGCTCGGCTACTGGCGCAAGCAGCTCGCGGGCGCTCCCAGCGCGCTGGAGCTGCCCACCGACAAGCCGCGTCCGCCCGCGCAGTTGTTCCGCGGCGGAGTCCAGCAGCACGCGTGGGCGAAGTCGCTCTGGGACGGCGCGAAGGCCCTGGCGCAACAGGAAGGGGCCACGCCCTTCATGGTGCTGCTGGCGGCATATCAGGCGGTGCTGGCGCGCCATGCGGGCCAGGAGGACATCTCCGTTGGCTCGCCCATCGCCGGGCGTACGCACGCGGAGACGGAAGGGCTCATCGGCTTCTTCGTCAACACGCTGGTGCTGAGGGCGCACGTCTCGCCCATGGCCACCTTTCGCGAGCTGTTGGCACAGGTGCGCGAGGTGACGCTCGGCGCGTATGCGCATCAGGACGTCCCCTTCGAGAAGCTGGTGGAAGAGCTGCAGCCCCGGCGGGACTTGAGCCGCAATCCCCTCTTCCAGGTGGCGCTGACGCTGCAGAACACCCCGATGACGGAGGTGAAGCTGCGTCAGGGGCTGGCGCTGAAGGGCCTGGAGGCCGGCAACCTCACCTCGAAGTTCGACCTGTCGCTCCTCGTCTGGGAGACGGCCGAGGGCGCCTCCGTGGTGCTCAACTACGACAGTGATCTGTTCGAGCCGGACTCAGCCAGGCGGCTGCTGGAGCACGTGAGGGTCCTGCTGGAGGCCGCTGTCGCCGCACCCGGGAAGCGGCTGCGCGAGCTGCCGATGATGGGCGAAGAGGAGCGACGCCGGCTGGTGGAGCAGTGGAGCGGGACGGCCGCGGAATACCCGCGCGAGGCATCGCTGCCGGAACTGTTCGAGGCGCAGTCGCTCAGGACGCCACACGCGGTGGCCGTCGAGTACCAAGGCCAGAGACTGACGTACGAGGAACTGAACCGGAGGGCCAACCAGCTGGCGCACCATCTGAGGACCCTGGGCGTGGGCCCGGAGGTGCGGGTCGCCCTGTGCGTGGAGCGCTCGCTGGAGCTGGTGGTCAGCATCCTGGGCATCCTCAAGGCCGGCGGCGCATACGTGCCGCTGGACGCCAACTACCCGCTGGAGCGGCTGCGGTGGATGAAGCGCGAGGCCGCCGTCTCGGTGCTCGTCGCGCAGGAGAAGCTGGCCGGAGCCGTGGCCGAGGACGGCGAGCCGGTGGTGTTGGTCGACGCCGGGCGGAGTGAGCTCGCGCGCCAGCCGGAGAGCAATCCGCATGTCCGGGTGGGTGGCGGGAATCTCGCCTACGTGATGTTCACCTCGGGCAGCACCGGCAAGCCCAAGGGCGTGGGCGTGCCGCACCGGGCGGTGTCTCGCCTGGTGCTGGAGACAGACTTCGCGCGCTTCGGTCCGGAGGAGGTGTGGCTGCAGCTCGCGCCCATCTCCTTCGATGCCTCGACGCTGGAGCTGTGGGGCGCGCTGCTGCACGGCTCGAAGCTGGTGGTGTTCCCGGCCGGCCCGCCCTCGCTGGAGGAGCTGGGCCGCTCGCTGGAGTCCCTCGGCATCACCTCGCTGTGGATTACCACCGCCCTCTTCGACCAGATGCAGGCCCGGCAGCCGGAAGCGCTGGCCCGGGTGCCGCAGGTGCTGACCGGAGGTGAGGTCCTCCCCATGGAGCGCGCCCGCGAACGGCTCGCCTCGGGGCGCTCGCTCGTCAACGCCTACGGCCCGACGGAGAACACCACCTTCTCCACCTGTCACCGGTTGGAGCGGGTGGAGCAGGTGGGCGCCCGCTCGGTGCCCATCGGCCGTCCCATCCGCAACACGACGACCTATGTGCTGGATGAGGCGATGCAGCCCGTGCCAGTGGGTGTGCCCGGCGAGCTTTACGTGGGCGGAGACGGCCTGGCGGTGGGCTACCTCGGCCGGCCGGAGCTGACGGCGGAGCGCTTCGTCCCCCATCCCTTCAGGGACGGTGAGCGCCTGTACCGCACGGGCGACGGAGTGCGCTGGCTCGCGGACGGGACGCTCGAGTTCCTCGGCCGCAAGGACGGCCAGGTGAAGCTGCGGGGCTTCCGCATCGAGCTGGGCGAGGTGGAAGCGGCCCTGACCCAACACCCCGGAGTGAAGGAGGCCGTGGCGCTGGTGCGCGAGGACACGACTGGCGACAGGCGGCTGGTGGCCTACGTCGTGGCACAGGGCGTAGAGGCCCAGGCACTCAAGGAGTCCCTGCGCTCGAAGCTCCCCGAGTACATGGTGCCTTCGGTCGTGGTGCCGCTGGACGCGTTGCCGCTGACGCCCGCCGGCAAGGTGGACCGGCGCGCCCTTCCGGCTCCGACCGCCCTCAGCTCCGCGCAGCACGAGTACGTCGCCCCCCGCACGGAGACGGAGAAGCGCCTGGCGGTCCTCTGGGGCGAAGTGCTGGGCCGCGTGCAGGTCGGTGCCGGCGACGACTTCTTCGAGCTGGGCGGCCACTCGCTGCTCGCCACGCAGCTCGTGTCCCATGTCCGCGCGTCCTTCGGCGTGGAATTGCCCCTGCGCGCGCTGTTCGAGGCCCCCACGCTCGAAGCGCTCGCCCTGCGCGTCGAGGCCGCGCGGCGCGATGGCACTGCACCCGAGGCCCCTCCTCCCGTGCCCGTGCCTCGTGACGGCGCGCTGCCGCTGTCCTTCGCTCAGCAGCGCCTGTGGTTCATCGACCAGCTCGAGCCCGGGAGCGCCGCCTACAACATCCCCGTCGTCCTGCGCATCGAGGGCGCCCTCCACGTCGACGCGCTCCAGCGGGCCTTCTCCGCCCTCGTCGAGCGCCACGAGGCCCTGCGCACCACCTTCGCCTCGCGCGAGGGCCAGCCCACGCAGGTCATCCACCTACCCTCGGACTTCGCGCTCACGGTGGAGAGTCTGTTCGACCTGCCCGAGAGCGAGCGCTGGGAAGAGGCCCGCCGCCGCGCTCTGCGAGAGGCGGCGATTCCCTTCTCGCTCGGAGCCGGCCCGCTGCTGCGTGCCACGCTGCTGCGGCTGTCGCCCGAGGAACACGTGCTGGTGCTGGTGATGCACCACATCGTCTCCGACGGCTGGTCCATGGGCGTGCTCGTGCGCGACATGGAAGCGCTGTACTCGGCCTTCTCCGAAGGTCAGCCGCCCTCGCTGCCGGCGCTGCCGGTGCAGTACGCGGATTACGCCGTCTGGCAACGCCAGTGGCTGAGCGGCGAGACGCTGGAGGCGCAGCTGGGCTGGTGGAAGCGACACCTGGCCGGAGCGCCCTCGCACCTGGAGCTGCCCACGGACAAGCCCCGGCCCGCGGTGCTCTCGCACCAGGGCGGCACGGTGCCGGTGCAACTGTCACGGGAGCTCAGCGAGTCGCTGGAAGCCCTCGCGAAGCGGGAAGGGGCTACGCCCTTCATGGTCCTGCTCGCGGCCTTCCAGGTGCTGCTTTCGCGCTACTCGGGCCAGGATGACGTGCTGGTGGGGTCGCCCATCGCGGGCCGCCGGTACGCGGAGACGGAGGGGCTCATCGGCTTCTTCGTCAACACGCTGGTGCTGCGCAGCCGCGTGAATTCGCGCACCTCCTTCCTGACGCTGCTGGCCCAGGTGCGGGAGACCACGCTGGGCAGCTATGCCCACCAGGACGTGCCCTTCGAAAAGCTGGTGGAGGAGCTGCGGCTGGAGCGAGACCTCAGCCGGCCCGCACTCTTCCAGGTCCTCTTCGCCCTGCAGAACGCGACCCGGGTGACGCCGCGGAAGTCCTCACTGGCCCTGCGGCAGGTGGAGGTGGAGAACCCCACCAACCGGTTCGAGTTGGAGCTCACCCTCGCGCAGGCGGGTCAGGGCTACGAGGGCGTGCTGAGCTACAACACGGGCCTCTTCGAGGCCGGCACGGCTCAGCGGATGGTGGAGCACTTCCGCCTGCTGGTGGACGCGCTCGTGGCTCGGCCCGAGGTGCCCCTCGCCTCCGTGTCCATGCTGTCCGAGGCGGAGCGCCGGCAGGTGCTCGGGCCCCGGCCCGAGGCCTTCTCGCAAGTGGTGGCCCGGTACGGGGACACGGTTGCCGTCGAGCCTGACAACACGCGCGTGTACCTGCTGGATGCCTCCGGTCAGCCGGTGCCCGTGAAGGTCACCGGTGAGCTGTTCATCGGCGGCGCCGGCGTGGCGCGTGGCTCCGTGGAGCAGCCCGCTGTCACCGCGGAGCACTTCGTCCCCGATGCGCTCTCCGGTGTCCCTGGTGCTCGCATCTACCGCACGGGTGACCTCGCCCGCTGGAGGCAGGACGGCGTGCTGGAGTTCCTGGGCCGTGCCGAGGCCCGGGTGAAGGTGCGCGGCCATCGCATCGAGCTCGCCGAAGCGGACGGTGCGCTGGCCTCCACAGCGGAGTTCGTTGCTCCACGCACGCCGACCGAGGAGAAGCTGACGGCGCTGTTCACCGAAGTCCTGCGCCTGCAAAGGGTGAGCATCACCGGCAGCTTCTTCGAGCTGGGCGGCCACTCGCTGCTGGCCACCCAGCTCATCTCGCGCATCCGCTCCACGTTCGAGGTGGAGTTGCCCCTGCGCGCCCTCTTCGAGGCACCCACCGTGGCCGCCCTCGCCGCGCGCCTCGAGGCCGCCCGTCAGTCCACTTCTGGCCCTCGGGCACCCGCCATCGTCCCCGTGCCTCGCACGGGCGCCCTGCCGCTGTCCTTCGCCCAGCAGCGCCTGTGGTTCACCGACCAGCTCGAGCCCGGCAATGCCTCCTACAACATGCCGACCTTCGTGCGCATGGAGGGGCAGCTCGACGTGGACGCCTTGCGGCACGCCTTCGACGAGCTGGTCCGCCGGCATGAAGCCCTGCGCACCACCTTCGTCCAGCACGAGGGCGAGCCCGTCCAGCACGTCTCACCCACGGGCACGCTACCGCTGGACACCTTCGACCTCAGCGCGCTGGAGCCCCGGGCCGCACGCGAGGAACTGGAGCGACTCCTCCGCGCGGACATGCTGCGCCCGTTCGACCTCACCACGGGCCCGCTGCTGCGCGCACACCTGCTGAAGCTGGGCCCCGCCGAGCACGTGCTGTCGCTCAACATGCACCACATCGTCTCGGACGGCTGGTCCCTGGGCGTGCTGGTGCGGGAAGTAGCGGCCCTCTACGACGCCTTCTCGCAGGGCAGGCCTTCGCCCCTGCCGCCCCTGTCCATCCAGTACCCCGACTACGCCGTCTGGCAGCGCCAGTGGCTCCAGGGCGCGGTGCTGGACGAACAGCTCGGCTGGTGGCGCAAGCAGCTCTCGGGCCGCACCCCGCTGGAGCTGCCCACCGACAAGCCCCGCCCACCGGTGCAGACCTTCCGTGGCGCGCAGGTGCCGGTGGTCCTGTCGCCCTCGACGTCCGCGGCCCTCGAGGCGCTGTGCCAACAGGAGGGCGCCACGCCCTTCATGGCGCTGCTCGCTGTCTTCCAGGTGCTCCTGTCCCGCTACTCCGGGCAGCAGGACATCTCCGTCGGCTCACCCATCGCCGGACGCCAGCGCGGTGAGACGGAGGGCCTCATCGGCTTCTTCGTCAACACGCTGGTGCTGCGCTCCCAGGTGGACCCGAGCACCTCCTTCCTCCATCTGCTGCGTCAGGTGCGCGAGACGGCGCTGGGGGCGTACGCGCATCAGGACGTGCCCTTCGAGCGACTGGTGGAAGCGCTCCAGTCCACGCGCGACCTGAGCCGCAGCCCGCTGTTCCAGGTGCTCTTCGCCTTGCAGAACACGTTCATGCCCTCGCTCGACATGAACGGGCTGAAGCTGCGCCCGCTGGAGGTGGACAACGCCTCGGCCCGCTTCGAGCTGGAGCTGAACCTGGGCGAGACGGCAAAGGGCTTCCAAGGCTCGCTGACCTACAACACCGACCTCTTCGAGCCCGCCACGGCCGACCGCATCGCGGAGCACTTCCGGGTGCTGGTGGAGGCGCTCGTGGCTCGGCCCGAGGTGCCCCTCGCCTCCGTGTCCATGCTGTCCGAGGCGGAACGCCAGCAGGTGCTCGTGGAGTGGAATGCCACCACCACCGAGTACCCGCGCGCCTCCACCCTGCCCGAGGTCTTCTCGCAGGTCGTGGCCCGGCATGGCGACAAGGTCGCCGTCGAGTTCGGTGACGAGAAGCTCACCTACCGCCAGCTCGATGCGCGTGCGAACCAGCTTGCGTGGCATTTGCGCGGGCTGGGCGTGTCCACCGACTCGCGCGTGGCCATTGCGCTCGACCGCTCGCTGGAGCTGATTGTCTCGCTCGTCGCCATCCTCAAGGCCGGCGGCGCCTACGTCCCTCTGGACCCGGCGTACCCGCGTGAGCGCCTTGCGGCCATGGTGGAGGACGCGCGTCCCGGCGTGCTCATCACCTCGCGTGAGCTGCTCTCGAAGCTGCCTGGCGAAGGCCTGTCCACCGTGGTGCTGGGCGAGGTGTCCCTGGACGGACAGCCGACGTCGGCGCCTCCGATGGCCGCGCTGCCTCAGAGCCTCGCGTACATCGACTTCACCTCCGGCACCACGGGCCGGCCCAAGGGCGTCGGCACCCCGCAGGCCGCCGTGCTTCGCACCGTCTTCGGAAACGACTACGCGCACCTCGGCCCGGACGAGACGTTCCTCCTCATCGCTCCTGTCTCCTTCGACGCCTCCACCCTGGAGCTCTGGGGCCCGTTGCTCCACGGCGCCCGCCTCGTCGTCTTCCCGCCCCACTCGCCTTCTGACTTGAAGGAGCTGGAGTCCGTGCTGGTAAAGCACGGCGTCACCACGCTGCACCTCACCGCCGGCCTCTTCACCCAGGTGGTGGACAACCAGCCCTCCGCCCTGCGCAACGTGAAGCAACTACTCACCGGCGGTGACGTGGTCAGCGCCCCCCACGTCCGTCGGGTGCTGGAAGGAATGTTCATTCCGGTGACGGCCTGCTACGGCCCCACCGAGACGACGCTCTTCGCCTCCACCCACCGCATGACTTCGGTGGAGCACGTGGGCACGTCCGTGCCCATCGGCAAGCCCCTCGGGAACACGCGCATCTACCTGCTGGACGCCTCCGGTCAGCCCGTACCCGTGGGTGTCGTGGGCGAGCTGTTCATCGGCGGCGACGGCGTGGCCCGTGGCTACGTGGAGCAGCCCGCCCTCACCGCCGAGCGCTTCGTCCCCGATGCGTTCTCCGGTGTCCCCGGTGCTCGCCTGTACCGCACGGGTGACCTCGCCCGGTGGCGGGGTGACGGCGTGATGGAGTTCCTCGGCCGTGCCGACGCGCAGGTGAAGGTCCGTGGCTATCGCATCGAGCTCGCGGAAGTCGAAGCCGCCCTGCTCGCCTTCCCGGACGTGGCGCAGGCCGTGGCCCTGGTGCGTGAGGACGTGCCCGGTGACAAGCGCCTCGTCGGCTACGTCGCCGCTCCCGAGTCGCTCGACACGGCAACCCTGCGCGCCGCACTCAAGCAGCGGCTGCCCGAGTACATGGTGCCCTCCGCCCTCGTGCGCCTGGACGCCCTGCCCCTCACGTCCAACGCCAAGGTGGACCGCAAGGCCCTGCCCGCGCCCGACGCCAGCGCTGCCTCGCGAGGTGAAACGTACGTCGCCCCGCGCACGCCCACCGAGCAGCGACTGTCCGAGGTCTTCTCCCAGGTGCTGCGCGTGCAGCGCGTGGGCGTCCAGGACGACTTCTTCGAGTTGGGTGGACACTCCCTGCTGGCCACGCAGGTCATCTCCCGCATCCGCGCCACCCTCGGCGTGGAGCTGCCCCTGCGCGCCCTCTTCGAGGCGCCCACGGTCGCCGCGCTCGCGCCGCGAGTGGAGACGCCTGCCTCTTCGCGTGCCCTCCAGGCGCCATCCCTGCTGCCCGTGCCCCGTACGGGCCCGTTGCCGGTGTCCTTCGCCCAGCAGCGTCTGTGGTTCATCGACCAGCTCGAGCCGGGTGGCACCGCGTACAACATGCCCACCGTGCTGCGGCTGCAAGGGCCCCTGGACGTGCCCGCGCTGGAGAAGTCCTTCACCGCGCTCGTCGAGCGGCACGAGTCGCTCCGCACCACCTTCGGCATTCTCGACGGCGAGCCCGTCCAGGTCATCGACCCGCAGGTACGCTTCCCGCTGTCGGTGGTGGACCTGAGCGCGCTGCCCGCCGAGGAGCGCGAGGCCGAGGCCTTGCGGCAGACTCGGCTCGAGACGCAGCGGCCCTTCGACCTGGCGCGAGGGCCCGTGTTCCGCGCCCTGCTGCTGCGCCTGGGCGAGCTGGACCACGTCCTCATCGGGACGATGCACCACATCGTCTCCGACGGCTGGTCCATGGGCGTCCTGGTGCGCGAGCTGGCGGAGCTCTACGCCGCGCACTCCCTCGGCCGTGAGGCCCGCCTGCCCGCCATGCCGGTGCAGTACGCGGACTTCGCCGCCTGGCAGCGCTCGTGGCTGCGGGGCGAAGCCTTGGAGCAGCAGCTGGCGTACTGGCGCGAGCAGCTCTCCGGCGCGGCACCCGTGCTGGAGCTGCCCACCGACAAGCCGCGGCCTTCGGTCCAGTCCTCGCGCGGAGCCTGGCTCCCCGTCCACCTGTCGCGTGAGCTGACCGAACGGCTGATAGCGCTGTGCCAGCAGGAAGGCACCACGCCCTTCATGGCCCTGCTCGCCGTGTGGCAGGTGCTGCTGTCGCGCTACTCGGGGCAGGACGACATCGTCGTGGGCTCGCCCATCGCCGGCCGCACCCGCACGGAGACCGAAGGCCTCATCGGCTTCTTCGTCAACACGCTCGTGCTCCGCACCCAGGTGGACCCGCGCGCTTCCTTCCGCGAGCTGCTCGCCCGCGTCCGCGCCACCACGCTGGGCGCCTACGACCACCAGGACGTCCCCTTCGAGAAGCTCGTCGAGGAGCTGCAACCCCAGCGCAGCATCAGCCACTCGCCCCTCTTCCAGGTGATGCTCGTCCTGCAGAACACCCCCATGGCTTCCCTGGAGGTGGCCGGCTCACCCGGAGGCGCCGCGCCGCTGCGGATGCAGCCGGTGGACGTCGAGCTCCAGGCCGTGAAGTTCGACCTCACGCTGTCACTGGCACGGACGCCGGACGGACTGTCCGGCACGCTGGCCTACCGCACGGACCTGTTCGAGCGGTCCACCGTCTCCCGCCTGTTGGAGCACTTCGCCACGCTACTGGAGTCCGCGGTCTCCTCGCCCGAGGCCCAC
>NZ_JAAIYA010000050.1 GCF_010894405.1 Pyxidicoccus caerfyrddinensis | reverse complement strand
AGCCGGCTTCCAGCGTTCCATGCGCCACCTCCGTGAGGTGGCGACCTGATCACGCGGCGACAGCCCGCGTCGATCGCTCTCGCAAGTGTTCGACTTTCCTCGGGCCGAAACCTGATCGGTGCTCTAGGCCCGTCCCATCCGCTGGGGCTCCGGAGCGTTCCCGGCTTCTTCCAGGCCCAGGCTGTCGGTGCCGGGCAGCTCCACCGTGAAGGTGGAGCCTGCACCGGGCTCGCTCTCCAGGCGGATGGAGCCGCCCATCGCCTCGACGATGCGCCGCACGATGGGAAGGCTGAGGCCCAGCCCGCCGTAGCTTCGTGCCGTGCCCCCGTCCTGGAGCCGCTCGAAGAGGAGCGCCTGGTGCTCCGGCGCGATGCCGATGCCGTGGTCCCGGAGCACCAGCCGGGCCTGGTGCGCGTCGGCCGCGACCTCCACCTCGATGGGCTTGCCTGCCCCATAGCGCAGGGCATTGGAGAGCAGGTGGCCAATCACGTGCTCGAGCCAGGAGGGGTCCCACCGGCCCACCGCGGGGGCCTCGGCGCGGACGGTGACGGTGGAGGCCGCGTGCCCCACCTCCTGCCGGTAGTGCTCCACCACGTCCCGCGCGAGCGCGGCGAGGTCCACCTCCTTGAACCCGAGCTGGAGGTGCCCGGAGGTGATGGTCGAGATGTCCAGCAGCTTGTCGACCAGCCGGGACAGGTGCTGAATCTGGCGGTCGGCGTTCTCCAGGACTCGCTCCACGAACGCGGAAGGCACGCTGGCCAGCGGCTTCGTGTGCGCCAGGCGCAGCAGGCCCTGCACCCCCAGGCGCAGCGACGTGCACGGCGTCTTCAGCTCGTGGGAGGCGCTGGTGAGGAACTCGTCGCGGACATTGATGGCCTCTTCGGCGTCGCGGTACAGGCGGGCATTCTCCACGGCGAGGGCGGCGCGCAGCGCGAGCTCCTCGGCGAGGGTGAGGTCCGCGAGCCCGAAGACGCGGCCCTCCCGGGCCGACACGAACGTGAGCACGCCCAGCATGCGGCCCCGCGTCACCAGGGGCACCGACATGGAGGACTGGAAGCCGAGCTCCCGGACCCTGCGGAGCCGTTCCTCCGTCTGGGGCCCCAGGGGGTTGCCCGCCGGGTCGTGGGACGGGGTTCCGCTGCTCATCCCGGAGGAGAGGACCGAGCGCCCGGTATGCAGCACCGCGTCCACGCCCGTGAGGACATCGGGAGCCAGTTGCTCCAGTTCGTACGCGAGGCCTGCCTGGGCGCGGTCCTCGTGAGCCACGGAGACGACGCGGGTGGCCCCGTCTTCCTCCAGCAGCCGGAAGATGCAGCAGTCGGCGAGGAAGGGGACCGCCATGCGTGCGACCGCGGCGAGCGTCACCTCGTAGTTGAGCGTGCCGGCGACGAGCTTGCTGGCCTCGGCCAGGAAGGCGGAGCGCTTCTGGGACCCCTCCGCGGACGCGCGGGCCTTCTGTTCCTCGGTGAAGAGCAGGTACCGCTCCTGCTCGGCGAGCTTGCGGTCGGTGATGTTCCGCGCGAGCACCACGAGCCCCTTGCGCCGCCCATCCGGATGGAACAGCGGCACCTTGATGACGTCGTAGATGTACACCGTGCCATTGGGGGTGGGGATGCGCTCCTCGTTGCGGGAGAGGCCGCCCTTCGCCCAGGCCCTGCGGTCCGTCTCCGCGCAGCCGAGGAGGGCCTCCCGGTAGAAGGGCGAGTAGCCCGCGAGCTCCACGTCCGTCTTGCCCTGGTACTCGCCCCCCACCAGCCCGAAGAGCTTCAGGGCCGCCTCGTTGACGGCGAGCCAGCGCCCCTCGCCGTCCTTGAAGAAGATGGCGTCCGGAGAGGCATTGAAGAGCGTGCGCAGGTGGTCCTCGCTGTACTGGAGCGGCTCGTTCTCGCGGGGCCCCTGCTCGAGCAGCACCATCAGCCCGCCGAGCTCGGTGACGGGAGCGTGCTCCCCCGAGGTCCGCCGAACGCTGGTGCGAAACCAGAGCACGCTCCCGTCGGCGGCGATGACGCGGTGGACGCACTCCCGCCCCTCCCCATCCGCCGCCACGGACCGGCAGGCCCCGAGCGTGCGCTCCCGGTCGTCCGGGTGGAGGTGCTCGACCCAGAAGGAAGCGGCGAGCCACTCCTCGGCCGCGTACCCGAGCAGGCTGGCCGCCTGCTCGCTCACGTAGGTGAACCGGAGCGAGGGACTCTCGCCCCGCCACAGGATGGCGTGGAGCTGCTCCAGGAGCGCAGTGGATTCAGGGTCCATCGGCCTTCTCGGCGACTGGTGCTCGGCACGAAGCGGTGAGGCAACAAGGGAAGATTGGTGCCTTCGCGCCGCAAGGGCAGGGCGGTCCGGGCAACTCCAGCCCCCGGCTCCCGTTCCGGCCACCGGCCAGGGATGCGGCAAAGGGCTCGTGAGCTCCCGTCGTGGGCTGGGACGAGGAGGGGAAGGCCCACCCCAGGCGTCAGTGCTTCGGTACGGTGGTGCAACAGCCCGAGCGGGCGCAGCGGACGAAGCCCTGGGTCTGGCAGGTGTCATCACTCGTGCAGGCGGGCCCCTGGCCCGGCTGACCACACGTGGCACCCGGTCCACCCCCGCCATCAGGCTTCACGGCCTGGATGGACACGGTGGGACAGCGTGGCCGCTGGGGATTTCCCACGCAGCTGTTGCTGGTGCTGTCCGTCACGTTCTGGGGACAGGGGATGCGCGGCGTCGGGCGCCCCTGGTCGCCCACGCCGAAGCAGACGCCCACCTCCGCGAGGTTGCAACGCTCGTCACAGCGGAAGACCACGCTGCCTCTCACATCGAACGCCGAGCGCAGATCCTCCAGGGCCACCCCCCGGCCGATGTTGTCGCGCAGGAGCGCGGGCGTCCCCTGGTCGCCCGGGAGCGACAGCAGGGCATCGATGCTGCTGGAGAAGTAGCTCCTGGCATCCATCCCCGTGCAGCTTCCGTGTTTGGGCCACTCGTGGTTCGCGAGGAAGAAGTTGTCCGTGACGTACCCGGGGCCGTAGGTGTCCATGGTGTCTGGAATCGTGGCGGGGTCGGGGAAGCAGCGCGAGGGCGCTTTGCTGTCCAGGCATTCACAGAGCCCGCCGCAGTAGGCCGGGTACATGCACTTCTGCTGCTTCACCTCGGCGTCATTGAACTGGGGCCACAGCCCATGGATCGTGAGGTGCGTCGCGGCGAAGGTCCCGGCGAGCTTCTCGCACTGCTCCTTGTCTGGATGGCCCGGGCAGAAGTTCGGCGCCCACGTCAGCGCGAGCAGGTACGCGCCAAAGCGCGGCGTGGCACACGCTCCTCCGTCCGTCGCGGCGGAGTTGGAGGAGAAGCAGTTGCAGGCGGTGACCTGGGGGCGCCCGAACTCGAACTCGATGGCTTCCGGCGTCGCCAGGGCGAGCGGCCGGGCCGTGGCGGTCGGCGCCGTCGGTGGTGGCGCGGGAGGTGTTTCGGGATGCGTACGGCACCCCTGCGCGATGACCAGACAAGCCCACAGGGCAAGGCGCGGCGGGATGCGCATGGTTCCTCTTCCTCGGAATGGGTCGGCAGCGTCCCAATGTGCGGAGGCGTTGCAGTGCGCCACACCCCGCGCTCCGGTCCCGCCATCTGTCTGGGACTGCAGCCCGACCCTGCCCCGCCGTGCACGCTCAGCCAGCCCGGGGGGCCGGGCCGCTGCTTTGCCTCGAGTTTACTTTCTACGGCGGACGGAGGTCGTCTGCGCGAGCGCGGGCTGGCCACGTCGGACGAAGGCAGCGAGTTGCTCCGAGTCGATGGCATCGATCCACGGATCATCGGGATCGGCTTCCTCGCCCTCCTCGTCCTCGAACATCTCGTCGGCGAAGACCTTCAGCAGCTTGGGCGAGAGGAGGCCGCGGACGCGGCGGTCGGACTCCTCGATGAACGTGTGCTTCTGCTTGCTCCGGATGTGTTTTGCGTCTCCTGTCACGAGGCGCGCTTTCACGCCGCCATGCACGTTCACGGAGTGATACTGCGTGTAGACGAAGGGCGCGCGGACATCGCCGAACACCTCGCAGCAGGCATCGTTGCCGAGGAAGAGGATGGACCTCTCGGCGACGAGGTCGCCGTGCACCTCGAGGAAGCCCTCGGTGATGATGTCACCGGCCTGGAGAGAGCCTGTGACGACCACGACCGACTCCGGGTCGAGCGAGTCTTCGTAGCGGCCCTTCACCACGAGATTGCCTTCGACGATGAGGAGCCCGATGGACGGTCGCTTCCGGGTGGAGAGCGCGTCGAGGACGAGGCGCCCCTTGTGGTGGAGGATGTCACTGTTGGCGGAGTCGCCAGCGGCGCGCTGCTCGACGAAGCGCTTCGCGACGCGCAGGGTGCTCGACTTCGCGAACCTTCCGCGCACGTGTGTCTTCAGGAGCGCGAGCGCCGTGTCCGCCGTGAGGGTCCCCGCGTTGAAGCTTCTTGCCTTCGGAATCAGTGGTTTCTTGAGGGCCATGGGCCCACGCTACACCGCGGGCGTGAGTTGCGTGGCGCAACGTGATTGCTCGAACTCATGCCCCAAGCAGACGCCAGGAGAGGCCCCGCGTATTGGATCTTTCTACCTGTAGACCATGACGTGATCGGTGTCCGCGATCCGTGCCGCGAGGTACTCGCGCGGGCTCGACCCGGCGAGAGCGCGGAACTCGCGGATGAAGTGCGCCTGGTCGAAGTAGCCGTGCTCGCTGGCCAGGGCGGCGCCACGCAAGGCGCCGCGCTCCAGGTCGTGCAGTGCCGCTCGAAACCGCCGGACACGCCAGAAGGCCTTCGGGCTCAAGCCGACATGCTCACGAAAGAGCGCCAGGAGGCGTTTCGGCGAGAGCCCCGTCCGGCGATTGACCTCCGCGACCGACGGGAGGTCAGGCTCCTCGAACGCGCTGAGGGACACGCGAAGCGCGGGACTCAGCTCGAACGAACGGCGTGCGCTTTGGAGAAGGGCTGTTTCCAGGAGGTGCACGCGCTCGGCCGGCGTGGGCGCCTCCATGAGCCGCTCCCGCAGCGAGCGGCTCGAGGTGCCCCACAGCGCTTCCAGAGAGAGAGTCTGGTCTGCCAGTGCATCGGCAGGGACATCGAAGAAGGGGAGGGCGCCGCCAGGTCTGAATTTGACGCCGACGGTGGGGCCAAGAGAGGGGCCGATGATCAGCGGGCTGCTCCGTGCACCGCACAAGATTGCGCCGGAGACGTCGGTGGACTCGCTCGTGCTCTCGCTGGCGTAGATACGAACCGGGCTCTCGCCGAGGGGGACCACGAGCGCCTGCGTACCGGTCGGCAGCACGCGCTGTCGCGGTGCCTGCCCGACGTAGTTGTCGGAGACCCATAGGGATTCGACGAGCCGATCGAGCGGTGGCCTGGGTCGATAGAGCGTGTGCATCATGGCGTAGGTTTGGCAGCTCTTGCAGATGAGGATGGGAAGCTGATGGACCGGCGAATATCGACGTCACCCGAGGGAGCCAATTGAGCACGCAGGCACGGTTGGACGGTACGGTGTTCGCGTCGGGGACGCGGATGCTCTACGTGGGCCCCCTGGTTGCCACGAGGCGGCACGCGCACCATGCGGCCCAGATCGTCATCGCGCCGCAGGGGCTGGACATCGAGGACGGTGCCAACGGACGCATTCGCGCCTGTACGGCCGTCATTCCCCCACGCATGCCCCATGGACACAGCGCGTGCACACATGCTGCCCTCCTGTTCCTCGACGGAGATGACCTGGCGAGCCGAGCGCTCTCTCGTAACGCCGAGCCTCGGTGCGAGACGTGGGGGCGCGACACGCTCGAGGTGAGGCTCCCTCGCGAGCCTACGCCGGAGCAGGCACGCGCGCTCATCGACTCGATCCTCTCCGCCGTCGACCTGCATCAGCCACCGAGACCGCGACACCCGGCGGCACGCAGGATGTGCGCGTACCTCGATGGCTCGGACCCCGTCGACCTCGCGAGCCTTTCACACGAGGCCGGGCTCTCGCCCCGGCAGATGCGTCATGCCTTCGCGCGTGACGTCGGGCTCCCGATGCGCGCGTATCTGCGGTGGAAGCGCTTGCGCCGCGCCATCGCCGCGGTGGAGGAGGGGGCGAGCCTGAGTGACGCCGCGGCCTCTGCCGGGTTCGCGGACAGCGCCCACCTGACCCGCGTCTTCCGGGAGCAGTTCGGCATGACGCCAACGCAGGGGCTGAGCTCGGTCACGTGGCGGACGCTCGACTGACGAGGAACTCGGGGAAGCCGTCCCTCCGGCGCGGCATCCCGGCCTGTATCATGATGACGTCCACGTTTCCGCGATGATGGATCGTGTGTGTGATTACGTGGAGGATCATCGTGGCGGCGGTCATCGTCACGACCTTCCCGTCGGTGAAGCGCACGTCGCGAGGTCGTGCGAGTTCCTCCGGTCGGAGCGACGCGGTGGTATCCACATACCAGCGGTCGATGGTCTCGGATTCGAGATCGAGCTCCTCGAGAGAGGGAAAGACCGCCCTCTGTGTAGATGCGTAACCGTGCGCAACACCCTGCAGGTGGGCCTGGAAGATGCATCTGACGACATGGATGTGATCGAGGGCCCGCACGATCAAGTCCGCGCCCTTCTGCGACTCAAAGGAATCGACCGCGCGAAGGGCGGCGAAGAGCTGTCGGTTGGCCCACGCGGTGTGGGTGACGAGCATTTGGAGGGGCGTCGACGCCGGAAGAGGATGGTTCATACCTCCGAGCATAGGTAGCGATCGGATGGAGCGCTTGAACGCAACGGCGGACCCGACGCCAGGTCGCCAACGAGCCGGCGGTTCTGTTCTCCCAATCCGGTGCCCACCGCGTAGGTCAACACGCTCTCCGGCGGCGAGCGCCAGCGCCTCAAGCTGCCGCGCCGGCATCCCGCCGCCACCCGGGGCTCATCAAAGGTTGCTCATGATGACGGCTTCAACCAGATTGGAGCCATTCACGACGTCGCCGACATAGTCGATGTTGATGATGTTCGCCTTGGGACGGGCGATGCTTCCGGATTTGAAATAGGCGACCAACGGAGGGGTGTTCCTGAAGTGCTTCGCATAAAGCGAGTCAGCGGCCAGCTTGAACTGCCAGGGCGTATTGGTGTGCAGGATCCAGCAGGCGCCCTGCGGTCTGGTGTAGTTCTGGTAGGCGCCATAGATGTCTTGCGCGGTGGCCGCTGCATCGTCGAGGAACACCCCGTCGAGATCCATGTGCGTTCCGGGTCCAGAGCTCCAGGGGGACGCCAATATCTGCTGATTGGCGCTGTTCGTGTAGGTCCAGGACTGGGCCTGCCCCCAGGAGAAGAGCAGCAGGTTCTTGCCGAGGCTTTGCAGGAAGTTCGGAGTGAGCCTGGAGAAATCCCGCGGTGAGCCGTTCTGATCTTCACTGTTCAGGTGGTAGGGGTGGAGCTTGTCGAACACCAGCTCCCAGGCGGCCTTCAGCTTGCTATCGAAGACGCCGGGTTGGTCCTCGAGCAACAGCGATGCCATCACGACCTCCCGGGGGTGTTTCTCCAGGAAGGTGCTCAACTGGTCGACCGCATCCTGCAAGGTGACGGTTGACCAATCCTTGCCATGATAGATCTTCCAGATGTTGTCCGTGTCCTGCCAGGCCCGCAGATCGAAGTAGCGTGAGCCCGCCATCAACTGGTCGTAGATCTCCAGTCCCTGGGTCTGGCTCGTCACATTGCCCAGGGTCCGGCGTATCTGGCTGCAGCCAGCATCGTGGCTACCGGGGATGACAATCTCCGACAGGTGACGCGCGCCAATCGTGGCGTTGTGGTCGCCCATCCAGTTTTCATGCTTTGCACTGAAGCTGGCGGTCGGAATGAACTCAAACGTTATTTCGAACTCGTTGCCGGACTTCCAGTACCCCATGTAGTAGTCGTCATAGGTGTAGACGGGGCCATTGTCACTGTAGCGGCGAACGAGGAACTCGTTGGAGTCGGGCACGGGGATCAGCGTCAACTCATAGGTTCCGCCCGGCCCACCCTTGCCGTCGCCTTCCTGCCAGTAGCAATAGAAGCCATCGTTTCCCGAGCCGCCCAGAAAACGCGCTCCGCCGGGGTAGTTGAGAGCGCGCAGGTATTTCGGTGTAGACGCCTGCGCCGCGTCGTGGCTGGGCTGTTCGCGATCCGGTGGAGTGGCATCCGTGGCCAGGCCCACCCACTGAACCGCCAATACCCTGTCGTGCGGCGGGGTTGCATTCGGGTCGATATAGCTCGAGTAGCCGTCCTTCGAGCCGAGCCCCAGCCAGCCCAACAACTTCCGGTCTGACGACGTGCCAAGGATGCACCGCACCTTCACGTAGTACAGCTCGCCATAATAGTAGTTGCCCGTGACGGCCTGCGAGCTGTCGAGCGGGGCGGTAGCCTGGGTGGTGGCGGAGACGCCACCGGGCAGCGAGTCGAGTTTCATGAGGTCTTCTCCGGTTCGGGACAGCGGGTGCCTGGTGCGCCCGCGCTGGTGCACGACCCGTACCGGCCTCCTTGCCACGACAGTCCAAGGGGTTGCGTCGTGAGGGAAGGCGCCCGTGCGTGCCGGGCGCACGCGGCGCGTCCCGCGCGAACGCGGAGCTCGGGGGACCGACGTTCCGCCACTCGCAGTCCCTCACGCAGCACCAGCGCACTCACCAGGGCGATGTAGCAAGTACGCGTGCGCACCAGCGCCTCGCGCACGGCCAACTGCGCCCTCATGTGCCTCCGGGCCGCCGAGGTGTGGTGCGCCGCGCTGGTGGTGACGCGGGCGGGCGAGTCGGTCTCGGCCTTGTTCTATCGCACCTTGACGACGACCTTGCCTTTGGCACGTCCGGCTTCGACGTAGGCCATGGCCTCGTTGGTCGATTCGAATGGAAAGACCCGATCCATCACCGGGCGAATGGCCCCAGCATCAAGGAGAGAAGTGATCTCGCGCAATTGCTCTCCACTCGTCCACATGAAGAGAAATGAATAGCTGACGCCGCGGCGCTTTGCCTTTCGCCTGATTTGATAGCTCAAAATGCCCATCACCAGCTTCAGAAACCAGGACCCTCCGAGGTGTTTGGCAAACTCCGGATCAGGTGGACCCGAGATCGAGATGAGCTTCCCGCCAGGCTTGAGCACTCGGAGCGATTTTTCGAGCGTCTCCGCATCCAGGCTATTCAACACCACGTCGTAATCCTGCAAGACTTCCGCGAAATCCTCTTTCTTGTAATCGATGGCGACATCTGCGCCGAGACCCTTCACCAAATCGACATTCGCCGTGCTCGTCGTCGTCGCCACGAAAGCACCCACATGCTTGGCCAGCTGAATTGCAAATGTTCCCACACCACCGGAGCCCGCGTGGATGAGAACCTTCTGCCCCTTCTTCAGGTTCGCCCTTTCGATCAGCACCTGCCAGGCGGTCAGGCCCACCAGAGGGATTGACGCCGCTTCTTCCATGGTGAGGTTCTTTGGCTTGCTCGCCAGGGAATCTTCTTTGATGGAAATGAATTCCGCGAAAGTGCCAATTCGATGGTCAGCTGCCCGCGCATAGACCTCGTCGCCGGGCTTGAATCGCCGCACTCGAGATCCGACTCGAACCACGACGCCAGCCACGTCATGGCCCAGAATGATCGGGAGCCGGTACGGCAAGATGAGCTTGAACTCTCCGTCTCTGATTTTGGAATCCAGAAGGTTCACGCCAGCAGCGTGGACCTGGACCAATACGTCATCCTCCCGCAGCTCCGGGTCTGGCATTTCGCCGGCCCGGAGGCCCTTCTTGCTTCCATACCGATCGAGGACGAATGCCTTCATGAGATTTCTTCCCCAACGGCGGTCAGCGAGGCCTTCGGAGCGTCGAGCCGCAGGTCTTTTCGAATCGCGGAGTCGATCAGACCGGCAGGCGCAAATCTGCGGAGGAATCGCAGGCGGCCCGCGAGGCCACCGGCGGTGTATCGGAGCTTCGGGCGCGCCGCGCTGGCCGCTTCCAACACGACGTTGGCCACGACGCCCGGCGGGTCGGCAGCGGCCATCACACCCTTCACGGTGTCAGCCAGGGCCGCGCGAATCTCGCGGTACTCCTCGAGCTTCGCGTCGGGTTCCATGAAGTTCGAGTCGAACTGCGTCTTCGTGTACGCGGGCTCGATGACCGAGACCCGGATGCCCCTCGTGCGGAGCTCATGGTCGAGCGATTCCGAATACCCCTCGAGCGCGTGCTTGGTCGCGGCATAGAGCGCGCCGTACGGCATCGGCAGGAAACCAAGCACGGAGCCGATGTTGATGATGCGGCCAGCCCCCTGGCGTCGCATGTGGGGCACGACCGCGCGCGTCATCCGGAGGATCCCGAAGAAGTTCGTATCGAAGATCGACCGGGCTTGTTCGATCGAGCTCTCTTCCGCTGCGGCAGGGGCGACACCGAAGCCGGCGTTGTTCACGAGCAGGTCGATGCGGCCTTCCAGGCGAATCATTTCCCGGACGGCGGCTTCGACGGATTCATCATTGGTCACGTCCAGGGCCAGCATCTCGAACGTTCGAGACCCCGCCTGGGCTCCCCGTCTGCTGGTGCCGTAGACCTTGTAGCCAGCCGTCACGAGCCGCTCCGCCGTGGCTTCACCGATGCCTGATGAGGCACCCGTCACGAGCGCCGTCTTGCCATTCATAGTGTCTGCCTTCTTCATCGAGTTGCCTTCAGTGGGTGGTGATCAGGAACTCAGTGACCGCGGCGGTACAGCGGAGCGCGCGGGCTTTTATGACGATCGTCATATTCTTGAACGAGCTGAAATCTCACTGGCGAATTGGACATGGGTCAGTGGGGAGGGGTGGTGTCGTATTGCGAGAGCAATTGCCGGCGCACCGTGGCGAGCAGCGCCTTGCCTTCGGCGTTGGCCCCGAAGGCGCGCGCCAGCTGCAGTGCTCCGATCATCTGGCTTGCGATCACCTCGGCCGTGCCGGGCTCGACGTCTCGCGGCAGCGCGGCCCGCACCGCGGCCACCGTACTGCGTACGCTCCGTGCGGCGGCCTTGCGGACTTCCGGCGACTGCCGCGGCATTTCGGAAACGAGCGCGGCAACGGGACAGCCGCTCTCAGCTTCCTTCAAGTGGCCCTCGGACAAATAGGCCGCCACGAGTTTGTGAAACTCGCTGGCGCCCTTGAGGCGTGGGTCGCTGGCGGCGTGCGCGACATTTTTCGCGCTGTCCGCCGCCGCGCGTTCGAGCGCTTCGACCAGCAGGGCATCACGCGACGGGAAGTGCGCGTAGAAGCCGCCGTGGGTCAACCCGGCCTCCTTCATGATGTCGGCGACGCCGACACCGTCGAACCCCCCGCGGCGGATCGCCCGCGCAGCGGTTTCGACGATGCGCTCATGGCTCAGCGCCTTGCGGCCAGGCGGGCGAATCGGGGTCATGGTCGGAAGGTCCTGCGGAACATGATGACCATCATATCCGGGGCCCCGGCGGTTTCCACCCTATTTCACATGTCGATTGGGCGGCCGCTCGAACGGTACAGCGATTCATCTCCAGCAGACACACGCCTGCCCAGCCCAGGCCGCCGCCCTACTGCCGCTTCTCCTTCGCCATGAACCTCACGCTCGCGCCGCAGCGCGCGTACGTGCGGCGCGCCGCGTGATCAGGATGGGCGCCACACCCGTTCCTTCCGGAGCCTCAGTCGCCGCAGGTGGCCACGTCGTCGTTGCCGATGATGTTGAGCTGCTCGGCGATTCCCTTGTACGTGTCCGCCGCGAGCGCTGCGGCGAGGCACGTCGGCAACTTCGGGTTCCCGGTGACGGTGAACGACTGGCTCACCTGGCTCAGCGCGGGCAGGTCGAACCGGACGAGCTTCGGGTTGTCCACCACTCGAAGCGACTTGACCAGGCCCAGCGAGTCCAGCCCCACCAGGCTCGTCAAGGCAGTGTTCCCCTCCACGCCCAGCGTGTCCAGACTCCGCACCCCGGCGAGCGCCGACACATCGACCAGGGCCTCGTTGTTCTGGATGGAGAGCGAGGACCCGATGCTTCCTGGTCTGAGTCCATCCAGGGACAGCAGTGACCTGTTCTGCGCGATGTAGATGTCGCCGGCGTGCAGGAGGTTCCCGAACGGGAGCGCCTGCAGCGCGTCGTTTCCGATGACATCCAGCGAGCCCATGAGGAAGTCGATGCCGAGCAGGGGCGACTCCTCGCCTGGATGGAACTCGAGCGCATCGTTGTCAATCAGCTGTACGTTCAGCCGGGGGGATACGGGCTGGAGCCCCGTCAGCGTTCGGAGCGCCGGATTGCCGGCCACGGAGAAGCTCCTGCCGACGATCAGCCGGTCTCTGTCGGCGCCGCCGGCCCGCAAGGTCTCCAGCTTGGGATTGGCGGTCACTTCGAGGTCATCCCCCACGAAGCGCAAACCCTGCAACTCCACGAGGGTCAACAGCGGGTTGTTCCAGAGTCTCACGGTGCGGTCCACCACCACGAGCCCTGGCAGGCGCAGCTCGGTGACGGTGGTGTCCTCCACCCGGAGGGCACCCTGGATGCGGGAGATGACCTGGAGCGCCGCGAGGTCCTCGGGCGTTCGCACGAAGTAGTCGCCGTGGAAGGTGTGCAGGGCCTTGCAGACGAAGGCGGTTGCGTGAATCTCGGCGCCCGAGAGCATGCCACTTCCGTCCGCGTCGATGCCGGCCTGGAGCCGCGTGCCGCCGTCGATGCAGGCCGTGCCGGCGAGCTCGGGCACGTGCTCCACCATGAGCTTTGCCGGGTCCACGCAGAGGCTTGCATGGGTCCGAACCTCCGTGTTGTCGAGCTGGCCATTCCCATTCACGTCGGGGCCTGCTTCCACCCAGGTGTAGCCCCAGCTACAGCCCCACGGTGGAGGCGGGGATGCCGGAGGCTGGTTGACGGTGCGGTGGAGCACCTTCTCGGGCTCGGGCTCGATGCAGCCGTACACCTCACGGGTGACTTCGCCGTCCTCCAGCGTGCCGCTCTCGTCTGCATCCGGACCCACGCGGGCCACGTGGCCTCCGTGAGCGCACGGCTCCCCGGGCGCTACGGCCTGCACGCGGACCAGTACGCCCGGCACGGAGGTGGTGCAGGCGTACTCGGTGCTTGCCACCTCACCGTCATCGAGCACGCCGTTGCCGTTGCGGTCCAGGCCCGTCCTTACGGAGTGGCCACCGTGGGTGCAGTTGGCACCGGCGGGCTCGGACTCGAGCCGGGTGAGCGGCGGGTATTGCCTGTTGAGCTGGTCCAGCGAGATGTCGTCACAGCCCGTGGCGAGTGCGAGTACCGCCATCCACATCCGTCTCATGAACAGGTTCCTCATCGTCGCGGCGCCAGCTCGAAGCCAGGGGGGCGCTCCCAGGGGTTGCTGCCGTCGAGCGTAACGCGTTCGAAGAACGCGCCCGCGTGAGGCGGGCTCAGCGGCGGCGAAAGGCTCCGCTAGAGGCATTCGAACTCCGCCTCGTCGCCGCTCATCGCCTGGTCGCAGGTACGTGTCAGGCTCGAAGGGTCCTAGCTGGACTGCACCGCCGCATGCAAGCACTCCAGCTCCGCGGTGTCCCCCTCGATGGCCCGCTCGCTTGCCGCCAGCGCGGAGGAGGGCGCCCGGGGCACCCTGCCGGCGACGCGGACGCACTCCAACTCGCTGGCGTCTCCCTCCATGCTCGTGTCACAGGCCCACGGGCAGGTCCGGGTTCACCAGCACGGCGTCCAGCAGCTCCACCAGGTCCGCGTGGAGCCGCTCCCCGGTGGCTGCCTCGAACAAGTCCGTGTTGAACTCCAGCACGCCGGAGAAGCCTTCGGGTGTCTCCGCCAGCGCCAGGGTGAGCTCGTAGGTGACAGAGCCGCGGCTGACCTCCACCGGCGTCACGGAGAGGCCAGGCAGCTCCAGCGGCGAGGTGGGAGCGTTCTGCAGGACGAACATGGCCTGGAACACCGGCGACCGGTTCGCCGGCGGCTCCACGCCGAGCGACGCCATCACCAGGTCCAGGGGGACTTCCTGGTGGGCATAGCCCGCCAGTGTCTCCTCGCGCACCCGCTGGAGCAGCTCGCGGAATCCCGGGCTCCCGTGCAGGTTGATGCGCAGGCACAGCCCGTTGACGAACATCCCGATGAGCGGCTCCAGCTCCGGGCGGAGGCGGTTGGCGATGGGCGAGCCGATGACCACCTCCTCCTGCCCCGCGCGTCGGGCCAGCACGATGCCGAAGACCGCCAGCAGCGCCATGAACGGTGTCACCTGCTCGCCGCGGCAGAGCGCGTGCAACGCCCGGCTGCGCTCCCCACCCAGCTGGACCGGCCGTTGGAGTCCGTTGAACGTGCGCACCGCCGGCCGAGGCCGGTCCGTGGGAAGGTTCAGCAGCGTGGGCGCCCCGGCGAGCGCCTTCTGCCAGAAGCCGAGCCGCTCCCGCAGCTCCTCGCCGGACAGCCAGTTGCGCTGCCACGCCGCGTAGTCAGGGTACTGGATGGCCAGCGGCGCCAGCCCGGCCTCTCCACCGGTGACGATGGCCGTGTAGAGCCGACCCAGCTCGCGCGCGAGGACGCCCATGGACCAGCCATCCGCCGTGATGTGGTGCATGCAGAAGAACAGCAGGTGCTCCTCGTCCCCCAGCCGCAGCAGCGACGCATGCATCAGCGGGCCTCGCGTCAGGTCGAACGGGCGCAGCGCGGACGCCATCATGTCGCGCATCGCCTCCTCCTCGCGGTCCTCTCTTCCGCGCAGGTCCACCTCCCGGAGCTGGAAGTCGGCCGGCGACTGAAGGCGCTGCACGGGTACGCCCTCCTCCTCGGAGTAGGTGACGCGCAGCGACTCGTGCCGGGCGATGAGGGCCTGGAAGGTCGCCTCGATATGGCGTGGCTCCAACCGGCCGCTCAGCCGGAACGCGCGGGGGATGTTGTAGGCGCTGGACTCGGGCGCCCGCTGGAAGAAGCGCCACAGGCGCTCCTGGGCGAATGACACGCGCAGTGGCCCCTCGCGAGGCACCCGGCGCAGGGGCGGCACCGGCCGCGCGAGCACCACCGGCGGCTCCGCGCGGGAGACGTGCCGCGCCAGGTCGGCCACCGTGGGCCCCGCGAACAACGTGCGGAGCGAGACGTCCACTCCGAGCTCGGCGCGGACCCGTGAGACGACCTGGGTGGCGAGGAGCGAATGGCCGCCGAGGTGGAAGAAGTTGTCGTGGATGCCCACGCGCTCCATCTCCAGGAGCGCGCCCCACATCCGGCACAGGGCCTCTTCAGTGAAGGTTCGCGGAGGCTGGTAGCTGGACGCATCCCCCTGGGCCTGATCGGGCGAGGGCAGGGCGCGGCGGTCCACCTTTCCGTTGGGCGTCAGCGGCAGCGCGGGCAGCAGGGTGAAGGAGGCGGGCACCATGTGCTCCGGCAGTCGCTCTCGCAGCCAGGTGCGCAGCGAGGCCTGGGCGGGCGCCTCCCCGCGGGCGACGACGTAGGCGGCCAGCTTGCGGTCCCCTCCGACCTCCAGCGCCACCACCGTGCAGTCCTCCACGGCCGGGTGCTGGCGCAGTGACTCCTCGACCTCCCCCAGCTCCACCCGGAAGCCGCGGATCTTCACCTGCAGGTCGACGCGGCCCAGGTACTCGATGCGCCCGTTGGGCAGGTAGCGGCCCAGGTCTCCCGTCTTGTAGAGGCGGGCGCCGGGCCGGGCGCTGAAGGGGTCGGGCACGTAGGTCCGCGCGGTGAGCTCCGGGCGGTTGAAGTAGCCGCGGCCCAATCGCTCGCCCGCGACGTAGAGCTCTCCGGGGACTCCGATGGGCACCGGCCGCAGGTGTCTGTCCAACAGGTAGACGGGGCCGTTTGTGATTGGGCGGCCGATGGGCACGGGGTGGCCGAGCGACGGAGGCGTGTCGATGGCGTGGAAGGTGGAGAAGACCGTGCACTCGGTGGGGCCGTAGCCGTTGAGCAGCCGGCGGGGCGGGCCGTGCCGGAGCACCTCGCGCAGCGCCAGCGGGTCCGCGGCCTCACCTCCGAAGACGAGGGTGTGGACGTGGCGGAAGGCGTCCGGCACCTGACGCGCCAGCAGGTGGAGCACGGCGGTGGTGACGAACATGATTGTGATGGCCTCGTCCCGAATCTGCGCGGCGAGCTCCTGGGGCTCGCGCGCCGGGTCGGCGGTGATGCCGACGAGGCGGGCGCCATGCAGCAGCGCGCCCCATACTTCGAAGGTGCTCGGGTCGAAGGAGGCGTTGGAGGCCTGGGCGACGCGGTCCCCTGGGGAGAAGCGGACGAAGTTCGTGTGGAAGAGCAGGGCTGAGATGCCGCGATGGAGGATGGCGCTGCCCTTGGGCCTGCCGGTGGAGCCAGAGGTGTAGATGACGTAGGCGAGGTTGTCGGGGCAGGCGGTGGAGGGAAGCGGAAGGGCGGAGTGCCGGGAGAGGGTGTCCCCATCGGCGTCGATGCGGACGATGGGGCCCGGGAACGGCGGCAGGTGCTGGAGCCTGGCGTCGTGGACGAGCAGGAGCCCGACGCGGGCGTCCTGGAGCATGAAGGCCAGACGCTCGGCGGGGTAGGACGCCTCCAGCGGAAGGTAGGCGCCACCCGCCTTGAGGATGCCGAGCATGCTGACGATGAGGTCCACGGAGCGCTCGACGCACAGGCCGACGAGGACCTCGGGACCCACGCCGAGCGAGCGCAGGTGGCGGGCGAGCTGGTTGGAGCGCGCGTCGAGCTCCCGGTAGGTGAGGCCGTGGGCGCCGTAGGAGACGGCGACGGCGTCCGGAGTCCGAGCGGCCTGTCGGGAGAACAGCTCGTGGACGCAGAGGTCGCGGGGGAAGTCGGCGGAAGCGCTGTTCCACTCGTGCAGCAACTGGTGGCGCTCGGCGGGCGTGAGCAGGGGAAGCTCGGCGAGCGTCTGGTGCGAGTCGAAGGCCGCGGCCTCGAGCAGTACCTGGAGGTGCCCGGCCATGCGCTCGATGCGCGCGTCATCGAAGAGGTCGGTGTCGTACTCGAAGGTGGCGCGGAGGCCCTCGGGCGTCCTCGCCATGTAGAGGACGAGGTCGCACTTCGTCGTCCCGGTGTTCACCTCCCAGGACTCCGCCGTGGCGGTGAGCTGGAGCGCGGCGGACGGGTCCTCCTCCAGTGTGGGCGCGTTCTGCAGGACGAACATCACCTGGGCGACCTGGGCGTGGCTGAGGGTGCGTTCCGGCTGGACTGCCTCGACCAGCTTCTCGAAGGGGAGCTCCTGGTGGGCGAAGGCGCCGAGAGTCACTTCGCGCACCCGGGCGAGGAGCTCGACGAAGCGGGGGTTGCCCGACAGGTCATTGCGCAGGGCGAGCGTGTTGACGAAGAAGCCGATGAGCCCCTCCACCTCTGGCCGGATGCGTCCGGCGATGGGGGAGCCGACGACGAGGTCCTCCTGCCCGGAGTAGCGGTGGAGGACGGCGCAGAAGCCCGCGAGGAGCGTCATGAAGAGCGTCGTGCGCTCCTTGCGGCTGAGCGCGTCGATGGCCAGCGCCGTCTCCTCGGGGATGTGGAAGGTCCGCCGGGTGCCCTTGAAACGCTGGACCGGCGGCCGGGGACGGTCGGTGGGAAGCGCGAGGAGCGTGGGGGCTCCGGCGAGGCGCTTGCGCCAGTAGGGGAGGAGCCGCTCCTGGGCCTGTTCCGGCATCCACTGGCGCTGCCAGCTGGCGAAGTCCGCGTACCGGAGGCGGAGCTCGGGGAGGGACGAAGGCCGGGCGGCGGCGAAGTCCGAGTAGAGCGTCCGGAGCTCGCGCATGAGGATGCCCAGGGACCCGCCGTCGAACACGATGTGATGGACCATGAGGAGGAGCCGATGGTCTCGTGCGCCGACCCGCAGCAGGGTGCCGCGGACGATGGGACCCGTGCGGATGTCGATGTGCAGGTGCGCCTGCTCGGTGGCGATGCGCGAGGCCTCCGCGTCGCGGGCGTCCACGGGGAGGTGCCCCAGGTCGATGACCGACAGAGGGAAGGGATGCGGTGGCGCGATGCGCGCGACAGGACCCGAAGCCGTGGAGGCGAAGGTGGCCCGGAGCGACTCGTGACGGCGGAGCACTTCGGCGAGGGCGCGCTGGAGCACGCCGACGTCGAGCTGCGAGGTGATGCGGTAGAAGATGGGGATGTTGTAGGTGGCCGTCCCGGGATGCAGATGCTCCATGAACCAGAGGCGCTCCTGCGAGAAGGAGAGCGGGGCGTCGCTTCCGTGGGAGCCGGGGCGGAGCTCGAGGTCCTGGTTCGGAACCGTGGCTCCCCGCGCGGACTCGATGGCCTCTGACAGCTCCGCGATGGTGGGCGCGTCGAAGAGGGTGGGCAGGGGGAAGCGCAGGTGGAAGAGCTCGTTGAGCCGCGAGACGATCCGGGTGGCGATGAGGGAGTGGCCGCCGAGCTGGAAGAAGTCGTCGTGGATGCCCACGCGCTCGACCTCCAGCATCACCTTCCAGAGCTCGCAGAGGACCTCCTCCGTCGGCGTGCGCGGGGGCTGGTAGCTGGCATTCGGCGAGGCGAGTGTCATCGGGGAGTCCTTCACTGTTTGAGACAGGTTTGGGGAGACCGCGGCACGCGTGGCGTCACCGGCTCACTTGTGAAGCGCGGCGGTGGCGCCGTCAGCGGAGACGACCTGGATGCGCCGTGGGCGCTCCGCGAGCCGCAGGAGGCGGGAGAGCGCCTCGGACACGTGGTCCATCGAGCGCCCCTCGTCCGCCACCGTGAGGATCATCTCGTAGTCGTCGCCCTCCACGCCGGGGACGATCTGCGTGCGCGCCGTGAGCACGCCGGGAAGCGTGGTGGCCAGGCGGCGCACGGAGGCCATGGAGATCTTCTCGCTGCCCCGGACGATGAAGTCGGAGAGCCGTCCCTGGAAGTACAGGTAGCCCTCCGCGTCGATGTCGAAGATGTCCCCTGTGGCCAGCATGCGTGGGCCTCGCCACGCGTTCAGCTTCTCGCCCTCCACCAGTCCGATGCGCCGCTTCATCAGCGTGTCCGAGGACACCAGCAGCTCCTTCTGGCCGCCGGGGCCCCGGGGGACGAGCGACACCTGCGTCCCCGGGAGCGGCAGGCCCACGGAGGCGAAGCGGTGGGCCGGCTCGGCATGGGCCGCCAGCGTGGCGACTCGCGGCCCGGCTTCGGACAGGCCATAGGTGATGTACAGCTCGCCCCGAGGCCGCTGGTGCAGCAGCCGCGTCACGTGCTCCGGAGAGAGGACGTCCCCTCCGACGCCCAGGGAGCGCAGCCCCTCGGGGAAGGCGCCGCCCTGCTGGAGCAGCGACCGCACCAGCAGCGGCGTCAGCGCGGACACGGTGACGCCGTGCTCGGCCAGCAGTCGCAGGTACGCGGCGGGCTGGAAGGGAGGCCCGCTGATGACCAGGTCCGCGCCCCGCAGCAGCGAGGCGAAGGCCTGGGCGACCATGGAGTACGAGTAATAGAGCGGCAGGTTCACCAGCACGGTGTCCCCGGCGCGCAGACCGACGGCGTCCGCGTGACGGCTCGCGTTCCGGAAGAGCGCGTCGAGGTCGAACACACAGCCACTTGCGAAGCCCGACGTGCCCGAGGTGAGCAGGACCATCTCCCCGGCCTGGGCGCCCGGCGGCTGCGCGTCGGAGAACAGGGCCACCTCGGCCCCGCCCAGCGCGAAGCGCTCCACGTCCCGGGCATGAGGTGCCGGGCGGCGCATGGCGACCAGTGCGCGCGCCGGGAGCGACTCCACGAGCGCCTGCTGCCGCGCGGCGGGCGCGGAGGGCGACACCAGCGCGGGCACTCCTCGTGCGGCGAGAATCGCGAAGACCTGGGCCAGCAGCTCCGCCCCGTTCGGCAGGGCCAGCAGGACGACATCCCCTGGCCGCAGGCCCCGCGCCATCCAGGAGGCCGCGAGCTGCTCCACCGGGTGCTGCGCCGGGGCCCCAGACTCCGTGAGGTCCCGGACGCGGTCCAGGAACGCCTGAATGGTCGGCAGGGAGATGCCCGCCACGTCCGTGGTCGTTTCATTCATGAGTGCGAGGCTCGGGGTGAAGGGTCGTCACCAGGGGCGTTGGGGCGACCTGGCGGTTTCAGTCATGGATGCGCAGCTCGGGGGAGAAGGGTCTTCACCAGGAGCGCCGGGGCCACGCCCGGGCCCTCGCCCCGAGAGAGCACCGCACAGGCGGCGCGGGGCGGGCCGCCGGGCACGGAAGCCGCCGTCCCGATGAGCGCGTAGTCGACGACGCCTCGCGCGAGCCATGCGGCGGAGAGCGCCAGGGCGATGCCGGCTCCGTCCATCACGGGCATCGTCAATGCGAGCGTCGGCCCGCGCAGGCCATGGACGATGCAGGCGAGTCCCGAGGGCGCGCTCGGCGTCGCCGCGGGAAAGCGGATGGGCGAGGCGAAGCCACGCAGCGCCTCGCTCGCGGCCTGGGACAGGGCCTCCGTTGGAGCCTCGGGGCCCACCTGGATGAGCGAGCACCGATCCACCGCGCTCCGGAAGTCCTCGCCCAGCGGCTCGGTGGCCTCGCCAATGGCGAGCACGAGGGCCCAGGCCATCGGGTCCGCATAGCGCACGGAGGTCTTCACCCGCGCCGCGTACGGGTTGGGCTCACCGCCCCATGCCGCCGCGCTGCCACGGATCACGAGGGACGTCTTTGCGAGAGGAGACAGGTTCATCGAGGGACCTCGAAGACGAGAGCGGTGTCGAAGCCTCCGAATCCGAGCGTGAGGCTCAGGCCGATGCGCTCCTCGTGCCGCACCGGCCGGCCCATGGGGAGCGGACAGGGGAAGTCCGCGTCGGGCTGCTCCAGGCCGGCGATGGGGGGCACCACGCCCTCCCGCAGCCCGAGGATGAGGGCAATCGCCTCCATGGCGCCGGTGGCGCCGAGGGTGTGGCCGAAGGCGCCCTTCGTCGCGAAGACCAGCGGACGTGGCCCCTCCCCGAAGACGGCGCGGAAGGCCTCCGCCTCCGCGCGGTCATTGGCGGGCGTGGCCGAGCCGTGAGCGTTGACGAGCCCGATGTCTCCCGGCGCCACCCCAGCGTCCGAGAGAGAGCGCTCCATCGCCAGCCGGGCCCCCATGGCGGCGGGGTCCGGAGCCGTCATGCTCGCCGCGTCGTTGGCCGAGCCCGCCCCCCGGAAGACGGCAAGCAGCGGCGCTGAGCGCTCCCGCGCATGGGCCATGGACTCCAGCACGAGGAAGCCGGCGCCCTCGCCCAGCAGCATGCCGTCATGTCGCGCGTCGAAGGCGCGCGGCCGGGTAGGGGACATGGTGGAGAGCGCCGAGTGCGCCAGCCGCTTGCTCTGCGTGAGGACATCCACGCCGCCGCAGACGCACACCTCCGCTGCTCCGGAGCGGATGAGCTCCGCGCCCACCAGGATGGCATCGGAGCCCGAGGAGCACGCCGTGGAGAGACAGACCGGCATCTCGCGCGCGCCCACCGTGCGGGCCACCTCGTCCGCCCACGCGTGAAGCGGCGCCTCCCGCTCGCGCGCCTCGTCGAGCCAGGCCCCCAGGCTCGTCCCCAGCACGAAGCGCGTGCCGGGGCCGCCCGCTTCCAGCCGTGCCTCGGCCAGTGCGCGGCGCAGCGTCTCCACTGCCAGGCGCCGCAGCCGGGTCGCGGGGCCGTCACCGGGTGGAGGAATGGCCGCGGCCAGCGCGTTCCTCAGCCGGTGCGGGGAGTCCACCTCGACGAAGCCGTGCTCGCCGGCCAGCAGCCGCCGCCACACGTCGCCGAGCCCGTGGCCGAGGGCCGTGCTCCACGCGGCCCCCGTCACAGCGACGGGCGCTACCATAGCGGCGAGCCCAGCTCCGAGACCTTGGTGCGGACGAGGCTGGCGCGGAACGCCGCCACGCGGCGGGTGCCCACCGTCGCCTTGCCCGAGTAGACGAAGAGGCCTCCGGCCAGGCGGCTCACCTGGACGCGCAGCAGCACCTGGTCGCCCGGGACGACGACCTGGAGGAAGCGGCTCTCCACCGAGCCAATCAGCGTCAGTTCGTCCTCCTCCAGGAGCGACGTGCTCATCTGGTAGAGGATGATGCCGGCCTGGGCGAAGGCCTGGATGAGGTTGCTGCCGGGGTAGATGGCGCGCTCGGGGAAGTGGCCCGCGATGCAGTCCAGGTTCCCCGAGATGGAGATGAGCGCCTCGAGGAACTTCCCGGGCTCGTGGTCCACGATGCGGTCCAGGAGGATCATCGGGTGCCGGTGGCGGAGCCACTGGCGCAGGGCGGTGAAGCCCAGGGGCTTGGGTTGCCGCGCTCCTTCGCTCACGGGGACGAGGTCTGCTTGAGGACGGCGCTGAGTGTTTGTGGAATGCATGAGGGACCTCCGCTCGCGCGGTTGACGACAGCCATGTCCAGACTTCCTGAGGCGAGCAGCACCGGCTCGGGCTCCTGGCCCTCGCGGTAGACCTTCACGCCCAACTTGAGACTCGCGGGGCCCACGTGCTCCAGGCTGGCCACCAATCGCAGCCAGTCCTGGAAGCGCGCGGCGGCGCGGTAGCTGATGCGCAGCTCCCGCACGCGCAGGTCCAGCCCCTGACCTTCGAGCGCCCCGAGCCCCGAGCCCTTGCGCTCCAGCTCTTCCAGCGCCGCTGTCTCCAGCAGCGAGGCGTAACGGGAGAAGTGGACGACCCCGGACGCATCGGTGTCGACGTGCTCCACGCGGTGGCGCAGGGGCGTCATGACCCCGTCTCCACGAACCTCCGGGTGCCTTCGCGGATGCGCTCGACGATGTGCCGCAGGTCCTCCTCGCCCGCGATGAGCGGCGGGGCGATGCGCATCGCAGGGAACAGGTAGCGCAGACCGTGGGAACGCCGGCCTGCTCCGGCCATGAACTCCACGAAGACGCCGGACTCGAGGAGCCGGTGGCGCAGCCGGGTGAGGCCGCTGGCGGCGCGCTCGGTGAGCTCGATGCCGTTCATGTAGCCAACGCCCCGGACCTCCAGGAACAGCTCCGGGAAGGCCTCCACCACGTCCCGCTGGAGCCGGGCGCGCAGCTCCTCGCCCAGCGCTCCGGCGCGCTCGACGAGGCGTTCCTCCTCGAGGTACCGGAGGCCGGTGCGCATCAGCGCGCAGGTGAGGGGCCGCATGTCCGACGTGGACACCGCACCGCTGGAGCGCACGGACAGCTCGCGTCGCGCGATGACCATGGACGTGGAGACGGCGCCCATGCCCAGGCTCTTTCCGATGACGGTGATGTCGGTGGGGATGGGCCCCTCCTCGTCCGTCATGGCGAAGAAGCGGCCCGTCTTCGCGAAGGTGAGCACCTCGTCCGCCACCAGGAGCACGCCGTGCTCACGGCACAGCCCGGCCAGCTTCCGCAGATAGCCCGGCGGTGGCACGAGGATGCCGGCGTCGCCCTGGATGGGCTCGACGAAGACCGCGGACAGCTTCGAGCCCTGCTCGGCGAAGAAGCGCTCCAGTGGCTCCAGCTGGCCGAAGGGCAGGAACGCCACGTCCAGGCCGAAGGGCGGCTCGGGGGCAGGGTGGGGCAGGCCGACCCTGTAATGCCGGCGGTTGAGCAGGGGCACCAGGCCGCCCGTCCACCCATGCCAGGCGCCCTCGAAGGCGAGGACGGTCCGCCGCGCCTCACGGCCCGCCTTCACCGACAGACGCCGCCGGTCGAAGCCGGACTCCAGCACCAGCCGCAGCGCGAGCTCCAGTCCCTCGGAGCCGGAGTTGCGGCCGCTCGCGTGGTAGGCACTTCCCGGGAAGCGGTCCGCCCAGCGGCCCTCGGGGCCGAACAGTTCCTCCAGCAGCCGCGTCCGCTCCAGCGAGCCCAGCTCGTCGGTGACGTAGCCGCGCTCCAGGCCGTCCCGCAGCGCTTCGTGGAGGCAGGGGTGGCCCGCGCCCAGACAGGCGCTGGCGTAGCCGCCGCTCGCGTCCAGCACCTCCAGCACCCGGCCCGCGCCTTCGCCTTCCAGCGGCACCATCTGCTGGACGAGCCCGCGCGCCTGAAGGCAAGCGAAGGGCAGGCGCCCGCCGCCGTAGTGGTCCATGTGCAGGGCGAGTCCGGCGCGCAGCCGGTCCAGCTCCGCGGGGGCCAGCATTCCACCTGGAGCGGGCACCTTCACCACGCGCCTCCCTGGGCCCGGGTCTTCAGGCCCACGATGAGCGACACGAGCTGGTTCACCGTCCGGAAGTTGTCCGCGTTGAAGTCCTCGTCGGAGATGCGCACGCCGAACTCGTCCTCGCAGATGACGCGCAGCTCGAGGAAGCCCACCGAGTCCAGGCCGATGACCGCCTGCAGGCCGTCATCCGCGCCGATCTGCTCCGGAGGCAGCTCGACGAACAGGTTGTTGATCAGGATCTTCTTGATGTTTGCCGTCAGCTCTTCATGCATGACTGGAGTTCCTCTCAAGTGTGAGTACGAGCTTCCCGATGTTGCGGTTCGCCTCCATGTCCGCCAGCGCGGCCCCCACGTCCTCCAGCGGGTAGCGCGCGTGGATGACGGGGCGCAGCTCGCCCCGGGCGAGCACCTCCAGCCAGCGCTGGCGGAAGCGCTCATTCACCTCGCGCTTCTCGCGCATGGGCCGCAGCCGCAGGGAGGAGCCCTTGAGCTGCAGGCGGCGCTGCACGATGCGCAGCAGGTCTACCTGCGCCGTCATGCCGTCGAGCAGCCCCACCATTACCAGGCATCCCTCATGCCCCAGCACGGCGAGGTTGCGCTCCAGGAAGGCGCCGCCCACGAAGTCCATCACCAGCGGGACGCCCTCGTCGCGCGTCAGGCGGAGGATCTCGCGGACGAAGTCCTGCTCCCGGTAATTGAAGACCTCGTCGGCGCCCAGGGCGCGCAGGGCCTCCACCTTCCGCTGGGTGCCCACGGTGCAGAAGGTGGTGGCCCCCACGTGCCGGGCCATCTGCACCATGGTGGTGCCGATGCTGCTGGCGGCCGCGTGGATGAGCACCGCCTGTCCCCGCTGGAGCTGGCCGAGCGTGAAGAGCGTCTCGTTGGCGGTGAGGCAGGACTCCGCGGTGGCCGCTGCCTCCGCGAAGTCGAAGCCGGTGGGGATGGGGTTGGCCATGCCCTGGTCCAGCAGGCAGTACTCGGCCAGCCCGCCACCCTCCACCACGCCGTAGACGCGCTGCCCCCGGGTGAAGCCCTTCACGTCCTCGCCCCAGGCCTCCACGGTGCCGGCCACTTCCACGCCGGGGATGGGGGACTGGCCCTCGGGGACCTGGTACTCGCCCTGGCGCTGCAGCAGGTCCGCGCGGTTGAGCGCGGTGGCCTGCACCTTCACCAGCAGCGCCTCCCGCGTGGGCACGGGCCTCGCGACTTCGCGCAGCTTCACCACCTCCGGTCCGCCGGAGCCTTCGAAGATGACGGCCCGCATGGCGTCAGTACCTGGCCCTTTCCTCGACGGCCCGCTCGCGGGTGGGCACGAGGAAGCTGCGCTCGAAGGAGAGGAAGACCTCGCCCTTCGACGTGAGGCCCACCGTCTCGCAGGTGATGATTCCCTCTCCCGTCCGACGGGTGGACAGCCGCTTCGCCAGGATGCGGCTCTCCGCGTAGAGCGTGTCGCCCGCGAAGACGGGGTGGGTGAGGCGGATCTTGTCCCAGCCGAGGTTGGCGGTGGCCCTGCCGCTCGTGCTGCGCACGCTCATGCCGCAGACGATGCTGAACGTCACCAGGCTGGAGATGAGCGGCCGGCCCCACACCGTCTGCTCGCAGTACGCGGCGTCCAGGTGCAGCGGCGACGGGTTCATGCTCAGCGTGTTCATCAGGACGTTGTCGGCCTCCGTCACCGTCCTGCCGGGCCGGTGCTCGAAGACGTCCCCCACGGTGAAGTCCTCGTAGTGGAAGCCGAGGACCTCGCGGTACCGCTGCGGTCCGAGCTGCTTGTAGCCGGTGATTCCAGTGCCCTCCATGGTGGTGTCCTCGTGGCCCGGGTGGGTGCCTCAGAAGTGGGAGAGGATGTCCTTGACGTCGGCGCAGAAGGTGCGGACCTGCTCGAGCGTCATGTCCGCGCGCATCATCACGCGCACCCCCGCCTCGCCCCGGGCGACGACGGGGAAGAACACCGCCGAGCAGTAGTAGCCGCGCTGGTACAGCTCCGAGGACAGCCGGATGGCGCGCTCCTCCTCGCCCACCTGGATGAGGCGGATGGGCATCCCGTTGCCCGCGTGCGGCGAGGGAAACTGGCTGTCGAAGTACTGGATGTTGCGCTGCAGCTGGTCCTGGAGCTGGCGCAGCTCCGGCGAGCGGTGCAGCTCGATGCTGGCCAGCGAGGCCCCCAGCGAGGGCGTCTGGAGATTCTGCGACCAGGCCAGCGGCCCCGCGTTCCGGTAGAGGAAGTCGAAGATCTTCTCGCTGCCCAGCATGGCGATGCCGCCCGAGCTGCCGAACGCCTTGGCCAGCGAGGCGACAATCATCGTCAGCGGGTTCATCTTCAGCCGCGAGCGCACGTAGCCCTCGCCGCGCTCGCCGGTGATGGACAGCGAGTGCGAGTCGTCGATGTAGAGGAACAGCCCGTAGCGCTCCTGGAGCTGCAGCAGTCCCTCCAGCGCCGTCAGCCCGCCCATGGAGTAGGCGCCGTCCGCCACGTAGGCCACGCGGGGGTACTTCTTGCAGACGTCCTCCAGGTAGTTGAGGTCGTTGTGCGGGCTCGTCAGCACCAGGCTCTCATCGCCGCAGATGGGCTTGATGTAGGCCATGGAGAAGTGACAGAAGCGGTCGAACACCATGACGCGCGGCTGGCCGTCCTCGGTGACGTGGCCGGACGCCAGCAGCGGGAGGATGCCCGCGGTCAGCGCGCTGCAGGTGGCTCCCGGCAGCGTGGGGCAGCCGTACAAGTCCCGCAGTCCCTCCTCCATGCGCGCCATCAGGTTCAGGCGGATGCGCAGGGTGGACATGGCCAGGCTGTTGGTGCCGGCCTCCCGCAGCGCGTCGATGGAGCCCTGGAGGATCTTCGGGTGGTGGTTGAGGCCCAGGTACGAGCACGAGCACAGCGTCATGAACTCGTGGCCCGACCGGGTGTCGATGAGCCGGTTGTTCGACTCGAAGTCCACCTTGATGCCGATGAGCCCATTCTCCGCGGCGTGCTGCCAGCCACGGTCGCCCACGGCGATGAGCTTCTCGTTGTTGCGGTAGCGCCGGGGACCCAAGACGCTCTGCGCGTTGCTTTCTTCCATGTGGATTCCTCCTGGGGGCACGTGGTTTGCGGTGTGGGGGGACGTTCGGGGTTCAGCCCTCCTGGGGGCCGAACTCCTCGAGGGTGCGCTTCGCCGCCTCGACGAACGGGGCACCCATCATGGTCCCCTCCACCACGCAGATGTTGAAGTCGCGGGCCTGGCTCTCCGTGACGATCTTCCGCGCCTTGCGCAGCGTGTTCTCGTCCGGGGAGAAGGCCTGGTTGATGATCTCCACCTGGCGCGGGTGGACAGCGGCCTTGCCGCTGAAGCCCATGCTCCGGGCCAGCCGGCACTCGTGGCGCAGGCCTTCCTCGTCCGCCATGTCGAACAGCGGCGAGTCGACGACCTGCACGTTGGCGGCACGCGCCGCGGTGACGAGCCGGGAGCGCGCGTACTGCAGGGGCTCCCAGGAGAGCGACGCGCCGATGCTGAAGGAGAAGTCCGCCGAGCCGAACACGAGCGCCTTGAGCCGAGGCGTCGCGCAGGCGATGGCATGGACGTTCTCCACCCCGCGCGGTGTCTCCACCAGGGCGAGCAGGTCCACCTGCGCGCACGCGGGGCCGAGCACCTGCTCGACAATCTCGAGGTCCCTCGGTGACTCCACCTTGGGGACGAGCACCGCCTCGGGCTTGACGGCGTAGGTGCGCAGGGCGAGCAGATCCCGCATCCCCTCTGGGCGGGTGACGGCGTTGATGCGCACGGCCAGGCGGCTGGACGAGCTGCGCGGGGCGGAGAAGAACACCTCCGCCTGCTGCCGCGCGGCGTCCTTGTGGCTGGCGGCCACGGAGTCCTCCAGGTCCACCAGGCTGATGTCCGCGCCGGACTGCTGCCCCCGCGCGAAACGGTCCAGGGCCAGCGCCGGGGTGAACAGGATGGAGCGGCAATACCGGGTGAACTTCATGGCTGCCTCCGGGGAAAGGGCCTGCTCCGCGCGCACCCGTAGCGGCACCGCCCGGTGAGACACGGGCGGCCTGCTCGAGGCGCGATGACCAGGTGGGCGTCTGAGTACTCCTGTCATTCCGGGCCGTCAAGGAAACCATGCAATGAATTGCAGTTCCATGTCCGCTGGATCTGTGCAATTCATTGATATGTATTTGAACATAGACATACGTGGCTCTACGTTTTGATATGTGGTTTGACGGGCCCGGAGATTTACACCCTGGAAGTGGGGCGCGGTGGAGTGCTGGGGCGGAGGGGTGGGGCGAGCTGCTGACGGGTGTGCCTGGGGCCGCGCGCCGGGTCAGGGAGCACTCCCTCGCAACCCGCCGACCCTGGATCAGGCCTGGCCTCGGCCCCCATCCAGATTCACACCCTGAGTCGTCGGGCGTCCTGGAGATACCGGGTTCAGCTCTCGTGGAGATACCGCCATGTCGGACACACTTCCGATCCAGATCGTCAACAAGACGCCTTACGCGGACAGCGATATCTGGTTCGTCATCACCGGGCAGAAGCAGCCGGACATGCCGGGAGAAAAACGCTTCTATCCCTGGTACCATCTCACCGACGCGAAGGCCGGCACGCTCGAGCAGATCCTGCCGAGCGACGAGAAGAACGGACTCCTCGACTACAGCATCAATCTGGGGACCGGCACCGATGGCGGGAAGATGTTGCTGCCGGCGCTCGATGGCGGCGCGCGCATGTACTTCTCCGTCAAGAACAAGTTGAAGATGAAGGCGGCCAGGATCGTGGGCTCGCCTTATTTCAACAACACGACGCCGAACGGATGGAACACCCACGGCGATAACTTCGGCACGCTCTTCGACTGGTGGGAGTTCGTCAATCTTCCGATGGATCCGAAGACGGGCTTCAACGCGAATCTCACGCAGGTCGACATGGTCGGCATTCCGATGTCATTGCGTGTGAACGGCAAGGACACGCCCGGCGGAGATGTGGTTGGCTTCAAGGCCGGCGCGCGCTCCAAAATCCTATCGCAACTCAAGAACACCCCCTGCTGGGGCAGTCTCGTCGTCCAGAGTGGCGGTGAGGACGGAGTCGCCATCGCGCCGTTTCACGGCATCGAGAACGGCACGTTCAGCGCGACGTACTTCGATCCGTACATCAACGCGGTGTGGGAGCACTACGGAGACAGCGGCTCCAATCGCCTCTGGACCGAAGTCGAGACCGGGATATTTTTTGTCGGGTCCGTCGATGCCTCGGGCAACTTCGTTTTTCAGAGGAAGGGCGAATCAGACGCCGAGCTCGCGAAGCCGGTGTTCTCGAAGCCGACGACCTTCCAGGTATTCGCCAACCAGGTCAACGCCAGGGAGGGCGGAGGCATCCACGGCTCCCAGATTCAAGGGGCGCTCGCACCGGCGCTCAATCGAACGGTGCTGATGACGCAGGACCACCTGGGCGTCATCAGCGGAACCGAAGCGTGCAAGTCGACGATGCGCAACAGCTTCCAGCCATGGAAGGGCCTTACGAACTACTACGCCAAGGTGGTGCACGCCAACGCGATCGACGGCCGCGCGTACGCGCTCGGCAACGACGACAACTGCGACGGAAGCTCGTTCATCGTCTCGCGCCAGCCGACGGGGGCTACGATTACGCTCGAAGCCTTCTAGCGGGCTCCGTTGGCGCATGTAGATTCCGGCGCCATGACGACCGACCAGCGCCCCAAGGACGTGCCCCCCGAAGCCACCTTCGATGCCGACGCGAGGCTCTGGCGAGCCGGCGGCCCTGCCGACGCGCGCGAGCGCCTGTGGATCCATCCGTCGGGCCTCTTGCTGCTCGACGCCACACGCAAGGACGGCAAGCTCGACGGCGAGCTCAAGTGGTCGCTCGGCATCCACGAGATGTCCGAGCACGCGCCGCGCGTGGCCATGCAGGCTGCACTCGGCCTGCCGAAGGGGCCGACGAACACGATGATCGCAACCTTCGCGGACGGTGCCCTGGTCGAGGTGCGCTTCCGCGCCGGCTTCGACTTCCCGGACACCTTGCGGGTCCCGCTCCGTGACGGCGCGATCGACGGTGTCCTGGAGTGGGTCATCGGGCCGGCCAACGGAGCACTGTTCGAGCTCGCGGGCACCACGCTCCTGCCCAAGGTCTTCAAGGTCCCCAAGCCGTGGCCCCATCGCCTGACGGCAATCTTTGCCAAGGGCAAGCTGAAGAGCACGACGTTCTTTGGCAAGGACGGCACGCCCCTCGACACGGGCGTGACCAAGATTACCGAGTGGGGCGAGAGCGTCGAGGCGGGTGCCCTCACCGGCTACATCGAGCGCGGCGACTTCGCGGCGGACGCAGCTCGCTTCTTCCCGAAGACGCCCCGCGTGTCGAAGCCTGGCAGCGAGAAGGTCCGCCTCATTCCCTCGGGTCGAGCGCTCGATGCAGTGGTGACCGGCGGTGGCGTGCCGTCGATGACCCTCGCGTTCGACTTCGGCAGCTATGGCTTCGACTGCAAGAAGGAGGACCTCTACGGGGCAAACGACGACAAGTACGTCGGCATCGCGAGCGACGGCTCCGGCGAGATGTTTCTGCTCGACGTCTCCACGGGAGAGGTCGTCCGCTACGCGCACGAGGAAGGCTCCGTCTCGCCGGCGTTCACGTCGCTCGATCAGCTCGCCTTCTCACTCCTCCGCGTCGAGGCGGCCGCCCAGAAGCTGCTCCCGAAGCCGAAGCTCTCGGCGCTGTTCAAGAGGCTTGGCCTCACGACGGCTGGCGCATTGCTGAAGGAATACTGAGCGCAGGGCCGTGGCTAACGGAGGGCCGTGAAGTCGTGCATCGAAGGCGCGCACGCCTCGCTCATCCAGCGCGAGGCGTGCGCCGAGCGTCGCTAGTGGAGTGTCCGCGAAGTAATCCAACATAGTCAGCGGCGATGCCGCTCGAACCAGTTGTGCAACTTGGCTCGGGTCCATAACCATGTGAAGGGATGGGCGTAGAGGCGGTTGTACTCGGGCCAGCTTGCATCGAGGTGGGCGATGAAGTCTGAGCGGCGCCGGCGCCTCCAATCTCCGCGCTGCAGGTAGCACGCGCTGAATGCCCGCAGCAGCAACTCGGCCTG
>NZ_JAAIYA010000004.1 GCF_010894405.1 Pyxidicoccus caerfyrddinensis | reverse complement strand
GCCCTTTCGCCTTCGCCTTCCTGCACCGGCACCCGGACGTCGAAGGGCAGCTGGCGCCCGGCAGTGCGGCGCGGGCCCTGGTGCGCGAGGTGCTGCTGAAGGGAGAGCAGGACGGGGCGCTGGTGCCCGGCTGCGCCCGGGTGGGCGAAGCGCTGGTGTGGGGCACGCTGGCGGAGTGGGTGCGCGTGCTGACGGAGAGAAACGAGGAGGTATACCGGAAGGACCTCCTCGCGTCGGCCGAGGCGCTCTGGCGCGCGTTGTCGAAGGCGGAAGACTCCGGTGGCTCTCGCGGGAGCGGCACTCCTCCATGTGCCGCTTCTCCAGAATCACCGAAGAAGGAGGACGACTCCCTCGCGCCACCGGATGGTGGCCTCCCTCCGGGTGCCGAGCTGCGGGAGCAGCAGGTGCCAGTGGCCGATTGCAACGGGCAGCGTGGGAGCGGTCCACCGCGTGGCGTCGCATGGCCGGCACCACGGACGTCGGCGGAGTGCGCTGCCGTCTCCCTCGCGGGCCGCGCTCTTCTTCCTGGAGCACGCGGCCTGAACTCCCGGTGCCGCCAACGCGCACGCCCACCCCGGCTTCATGCCGTGGGAATGGCCAGCAACCGTCCCACATGCCATTCGAGTCCATGGAAGCCCGAGCACCCAGCCTGGATGGAGCCTGGCGGACCGGGGCGAACCCTTCCTTCGACCAGGGTCGGCCTACGGCAGGCGCCTCGCCTGCATGGTCCTGGACGGACGTGTGCCGTTTCTCGCCGCGTCCTGAATCAGTACAGCTTCACCGCCACAACCAGACTGGGCCGTGGTCCGTACAGGTCGGGAACGGCCGGCTCCAGGAGCTCGACGGCTTCCGGGGACTGGCTGGCGCGCTCGCACTTCTGGGGGCGGAAGCCCACGATGGGCGTGAGGACCAGTGTGGTGGACCAGGCCCCGTCCGCCGTGGGCCAGAGCCGGAGCCCCTCGATGAAGCGGTCCGCCTCGGGGTCCGGTCGGGGCACGCGCCCGCTGTCCGCCCGGTTCGTGAGGACGAAGGTGTCCGTGTACCCGGGGGCACCGCCGGCGGCGATGGAGACGCCGATGCACGCGCCCGGCCCGACGGGCGCGAGGTTGACCAGCACGGGGTACATGTGGACGCGCCGTCCGGCCTCCTGCTGCGCCGGTGACAGCTGTCCCTTCATCGTGACCTGCCATATGGGCAGCCCGCCAGCGCCCTCGCCGATGCGCTCGAGCGGAAGCTGGACGAGCGCCCAGCGCGTTACGTCCAGTGCTCCCAGGGTGTCCCCGCGGAGGGGCTCCTGGTGGAGCTCGTAGTGGTAGTGCGTCCAGATGCGGGGCTCCTCGCCCGACACGTCCCGGCCCGGCTCGGAGGCCACGGCGGCCGTGAGCTGGGACCAGGGGGAGACCAGGAGCATGCCGTCCGTCAGCTCCTGGCCATTGATGAGCAGCCGGGTCAGGGAGCTCTGCCCCTCGTTGACGGAGAGGGCGAATGGCTCCCTGTCCCGGGCCTCGAGGAAGAAGTACTCGACGTCCCACGTGTACTGCGCAATCCGCCCCTGCAGTGGCAGCCCTCCGGCGACCTGCTGGCGCACGGTCAGCCCGGGCAGCGTCCCGGGCTCTCGGACGATGAGCATGAACAGGGCGAAGGCCACGCTCCCCAGCAGGACGGCAGCCCGCGCGGAAGCCGTCGTGCGCAAGGAGGCCGCGGCGCGCCGGGAGCGATCCGCCGCCAGGATGCACATGACGATGAACGCCTGGAAGTTGACCACGAAGACGGCGCTTACCAGCGTCCGGGCGACCACGACGTAGAGCTGCTCCGGCCTTGGTGCCGCCAGCCCCACCCCCACGAGCATGAACTCACCGAAGAGGATGGGGAGCGTCGTGGTGCAGAGCGCCGCGAAGACGAAGACGGTTGAAAGCTTCGAGTCCGGCCGGATGCAGCGGCCGCCCAGCCACACGACGCCCAGGGTCATCAGCCACTCGACGACCATCGACACCGCGAGGACGCTGAAGAAGATGGCGGCCCGCTGCGGAAGAAGTCGCGCAGGGCGGCCTTGAGGTTCAGCCAGAAGCTGCCCAGCGTCTGGGTGAGCCAGTGCACGTCGCTGTACGCCTGCAGGTAGCCGGCGGCGTCGATGCGCGGCGCGCCCTCGCGCACCTCGAGGATGGCGGCGAGCTGGTGGCTCTCCGCGCCGACCCGTTGCGGCGCGGAGGTGTCGTCCAGCCGCCAGCGCCCGCCCGTGCCCGCGACGATTTCCGCCTCCACGCAGGCCCGCGTCGCCTCGTACACGAAGGGCCCCACCTGTCCCTTCGCGTAGAGCCGCGCGCCCACCTGCTCCGCGAGCGCCATCGGCGGTACGGGCAGGGACAGGCCGACGCGGGCGCTGGCATCGAACTGCAGCTCGCCGCCCAGCTCGGCCTTCGCCATCACCTGGCTGCGCTCCTCCGGCAGGAGCTTCACCACGCGGAACGCGTCCCAGGAGTCGTCCCCGGCGCGGAAGTCGATGATGCACTCCACGCGCGAGAAGCCGTGGTCCCTCTTGGGGAAGAGCGTCAGGGGGATGTCCACGCGCCACAGCGAGCACCCGGGTGAGGCGGGCACGTCGGCGCCGTCGTAGGGGCGCACGGGCAGCCGGCGGTGGAACGTCACCCGCTCGCCCTGGAGGCGCTCGCGGAAGTCGGCCATGAGCTCGCCGGGAGGGGGACCTCCGGCGCGGCTCGGGGGCTGGCGCCACGCGGCCTGGACCGCTTCGTCCAGCAGTTGCTCGGAGTTCCTCGGCTCGTGCCGGGAGACCAGCTCCCGCAGGGCCCGGGTCATCTGCGTGTCGTTCATGCACTCCTCGAAGGGCTCAGGGGCGGATGGCGACCTTGAAGACTCCGTCCTTGCGCTGGCCGAAGAGCGCGTAGGCCTCGCGGATGTCCTTCAGCGCGAAGCGGTGGGTGAGCAGGGGCGTGAGGTCCACGCGGCGGGCCTGGACCAGGTCCATCAGCCGCCGCATGCGCTCCTTGCCGCCGGGGCACAGGGTGGTGACGACGCGGTGGTCGCCCAGCCCCGCGGCGAAGGCGTCGTAGGGCAATTGCAGCTTGCCGGAGTACACGCCCAGGCTGGACAGCGTGCCGGCGGGGCGCAGGCAGCGCAGTGCGTTCTCGAAGGTCTGCTGTGTCCCCAGCGCTTCAACCGCCACGTCGGCGCCGCCGCCGGTCAGCCGCTTCACCTCCGCCACCACGTCCTGGCTCCGGTAGTCGAGCACCACGTCCACGCCCATCCTGCGCGCCATGGCCAGCCGCGCTTCGTCACCGTCGACGCCGATGACGCGCGCGGCGCCCATCAACCGGGCGCCGATGGATGCGCACAGCCCGATGGGGCCCTGGGCGAAGACGACCACCGTGTCACCGAGGCGCACGCCGCCGGACTCCGCGCCGCTGAAGCCCGTGGAGGCGATGTCCGCCAGCAGCACCACCTGCTCGTCGGTGAGGTCGTCGGGGATGGGCGCCAGGTTCGCCTGCGCGGAGGGAATGCGGACGAACTCGGCCTGCGCGCCGTTCAGCGTGTTCCCCAGCCGCCAGCCGCCCAGCGCCTCGTAGTCCGCGCCATGCCCGCACTGGGACAGGTGTCCGGACAGGCAGGCCCGGCACTGGCCGCAGGGGGTGATGGCGCCCACCAGCACGCGCTGGCCCGGACGGTAGCCGGTGACACCCGGGCCGAGCTCCTCGATGACGCCCACCATTTCATGCCCGATGACGAGGCCCGGCTTCACGGGGTACTCGCCCCGGACGATGTGCAAATCGGTGCCGCAGATGGTCGTCAGCGTGACGCGGAGGACGGCCTCACCCGCGCCCGCGTGGGGCTGCTCGACCTCCTCGAGCCCGAACTGGTCGACCCCGCGGAACACCGTTGCTCGCATGGCCTCGCCCTCCTCATTCCAAGCTCGGGCCTGCGTTTCGCATGTGCAAGCGGGCCCCCTGCCCGGTGGCCTGGAGCCCGGTCGGAACAGGAGCGCGCGAGGCCAGGCGGGCAGCCGTCGCGGGGCGAGCACCTGCGCGCAGACGTCCGGGCATACAGCCCCGGCTTCGCCCGCCCGGGAATGGACAGCGTGGGGCCGCGGGGGCGGAGGCTCAGGAGGGGACGCCCAGGAGGTTCCAGCTCGCGAGCCACCACACGAGGACACCGGCGGTCAGGGTGATGAGCGTGACGTGGACGCGCAGGGGAACTCCGCCCGAGCGCTTCCACCACGCTCTCGCGGTGAGCAGGAAGGCCACCGGCGTGAGCACCGCGAAGGCCTGGACCCCGAGGAGCAGCACCCGGGTGAAGGGCGGGAGCTCGAAGGTGGATTGCCAGGTCACGTCGGCCGCATGGCGCGTCATGTAGTCCTGCCCCAGGAACAGTAACAGGCCAAGCGCGCTGAGTCCGCCCGCGGCCCAGCGCTCGGGGTGCCGCTGGCGTGAGGCCCTTGGCGTGTGCGGCGCCCGCCGCCACAGGGTGGCCAGCGGCCAGCCCACGACGGCCGAGGCGAAGAGCAGCCCGATGGCGGCGAGCAGCCGGTCATTGAAGGTCCGGGACTGGTACCAGGGCAGTCGCTCGAGGAACGTCGGGCCCTGGGCGAGGTAGCTGGCGCGTCCGTCCGCCTCCACGCGGAAGGCCAGCAACTCCGCGGCGCGGCCTCGCTCGACGGGGGCGAACAGGCCGGGGGACCGCTCCACGAAACGGCTCGGTGGCGCTCCGTGGGGTGAGATGAGCAGGGTGCCCTGGGGGCCGGCGCTCACCTGGACCTGCTTCTCCAGCACTTCTCCCGCGTAGTGGTTGGTGTAGCTCCGCCGGGTCAGTCCATAGACGCCGGTGAACAGCCGGACGCGCTCGGCGCTTCCGGGCATGGGCGTCGGAGGGGGGAGTGGCGTCTCCTCCGGGTAGTAGCGGTCGAGGAAGGTCTCGAGGACCACGTCCGTGGCGGAGTCGATGGGGCCGTCCCTGTCGCGGGCGTTGAACGCGACGAACAGGCCCACGCCTGTTTCCGGCAGGAGCATGAGGTCCGCGCGGAACAGCCCCGTGCCGCCGTCGTGCGAGAGCAGACGCTGGCCATGCGAGTGGCTCTCGGCGAAGCCGTGCGCCCAGCCGTCCAGGGCCGGGTGCGCGCTGAAGGAACGGCTGTGCATCCTCCGCGCGGTGTCCTCGCGCAGGATGCGGCCGTCGCCATACCGGCCGTCCTGGAGGTGGGCCAGCATGAACCTCGCCATGTCGAGCGCGCTCGCGCTCATCGCGCCATCCGGCTGCGTGGCGAGGTACTCGAAGCCTCCCTCCCAGCCCAGCCCGTGCCCGCCACCTGCACGTACCCCGTGGCCAGCTTCTCGGCCAGCCCGGGCGGCGGCGGCTGGCGGAAGGTGCTGTGCCGCATGTCCAGCGGCTTCAGGATGGCCTCCTCGATGTAGACCTCGAAGGGCCTTCCGGACACCTGCTCGACGACGAGGCCGGCCAGGGCCGCGCCGTAGTTGGAGTAGCTGGCGGCGACTCCCGGGGGGCGCACCCGGGCGGGGATGTCTCGCGCCAGCACCTGCCCCAGTGGCTCGAGCCCGGACGCATCCTGGAGGAGTCCCCCCACGTCGTTGGCCTCGAACCCGGCCGTATGGGACATCAGGTGGCGGAGGGTGATGGGCTCTGGATACGTCGCGGGGAGCTGGAAGCCCTTCAGGTACGAGTTGACGTCGGCATCCAGCTCCAGCCGGCCCTGCTCCGCGAGCTGCATGACCGCCGTCCACGTGAAGAGCTTGCTGATGGAGCCGATGCGAAAGAGCGTCTCGTCTCCGACGGGGCGGCGCTGTTCGAGGTCGGCGTACCCATGGCCCCGGGAGTAGAGGACGCGGCCGTTTCGGACCACCGCCACCGTGGCGCCCGGAGTGCCCGTGGCCTTCAGTTGCGCGGCGATGACGCCATCCAGGAAGGCACCCAGCTCCACCGGGTCCGAGGGGCCGGGCGCGCGAGCCGCGCTTGCCTCCTGCGCACCCACCCCCTGCTCCTGTGTCGCGCCGAGCCACACCGCGCACAGCATGATTCCCAGGCTCGCGCTCACGCTCCTTCTCCACGCTCCTGGCACGGCTTCCCCGTGGGTTCGCCAGAGGAGTCAGGAGGGTGAGAATGCTGCCCACCCCGCCATGGACCGGACATGGCACGGGAGGAGGAGCGATGTGCCGCGCAACAGACAGCTTCGGCGCCTGTCGCTTCGGCACCGCCGGGCCGCCCGGAAGAGGACGCCCCGCAGCGGGCCCGCGTCAGTGGAGCTGGACCTCCGGGGCCGACTCCACCGGCGAGGGGCGGCCTTCGCGTCCCGGCCGAAGCTCCGCGGCCACGCTCCTGGCCCATCGCTGGATGTGGCCGGAGTCGCGCCAGTCCCCCGCGTGCGTGCGGGCCATGGCGTGGGCGATGAAGCCCTTCGCGTCCTTCTCCAGCCGCCCTCCGAACGTCATGTGGCCGCGAGCGCCCACCTGCTTCATGAGGGCCTGTACCTGGGAGGTGGGCGCAATCTCGCTCTGCTCCGCTGTGTCGTCGAGCGGGCCGCTGGAGAAGAACCAGACGGACCTCTCGCGCAGCTTCTGCGCATGCCGGTGCACGAAGCGCCTGGCGAGCCGGAACCAGCGATTCGCGTACAGCGCTCCACCGACGATGACGGCGTCATAGGCCGACACGTCGTCGATTTCCCCGGGCGGGCGCAGCTCCGCGTCGAGGCCCTCCGCTCGGAGTGTCTCGACGACCTGCCGGGCAATGCCTTCCGTTCCTCCTCGCTTCGAGCCGTAGGTGACCAGGACCCGCATCGTGTGCCCCTCCAGGGTGAGTCCACCGCACTCATGCATGCGGTGGGCCGGCGGCGTTGGCGAGGTGCCGCCAGGCGAGCGCGCCTCCCGTCCCTCCGTCCTGGAGGGCGGACGTCGCGCAAGGGTTGCGTGCCCACCCGCGTTGCCGCTCCCCGGGCGAGCCTCCAGCTTCCGGGTACACCGGCCATGCGACTCCCCGTCCCCGTCCACCGCCTGCCATGCTCTGTCGACGACGCGCGCGGGCTCGGCGCCAGCGAGGTGCAGGAGCGCCGCGCGCGCTACGGGCGCAACGACGTGCTGGCGCGGCCCCGGCGCTCCGCCATGCAGACGCTGCGCGACTCGGCGGCGGACCCGATGCTCTGGTTCCTCGTGGCGACGAGCGCGCTCTACCTCTTCCTGGGGGAGCTGTCCGAGGGGCTGGTGCTGCTCGTGGCCATCGTCCCGCTGCTGGGCATGGACGCCTTCCTGCACCACCGGACGCGGGCCTCCACCGAGGGCCTTCAGAGCCGGCTGGCCGCGCGCGCCACGGTGCTGCGCGACGGGCGCGAGCAGGAGGTACCCGCGGACGAAGTGGTGGTGGGCGACCTGGCGCGCGTGGAGGCGGGGGGACACTTCCCCGCGGACGGGCTGGTGGTGCGCGGTGAGGGCCTGCAGGCAGAGGAGTCCTCGCTGACCGGAGAGTCGCTGCCCGTGCGCAAGCGGCCGCTGGGGCGGCTCCCTCCGGGAGCGGAGCCGCCGGTGGAGGGAGCGCACTGGGGAATGGCGGGAACGCGGCTGCTCACGGGGACGGCCTGGGTGCGCATCGTCTACACGGGGAAGGACACGCTCTACGGGAGCATCGTCCGCTCGGCCGAGCGGGGTGAGCATTCACGCACGCCGCTGCAGCAGGCCGTGGCGCACCTGGTGGCGGTGCTGGTGGTGGTGGCCGCCGTGCTGTGCGCGGTGCTCGCCTTCGTGCGCTGGCGCCAGGGCTTCGGGTGGATGGACGCGCTGCTGAGCGCGGCCACGCTCGGCGTGGCGGCCCTGCCCGAGGAGTTCCCCCTGGCACTCACCTTCTTCCTGGGCGCCGGTGTCTACCGCCTGGCCCGGAGACAGGCCCTGGTGCGGCGCGCCGTCTCCGTGGAGAACATCGGCAGGATTACGTGCATCTGCTCGGACAAGACGGGCACGCTGACGGAGGGCCGCCTGCGGGTGGCCCGCATGCTGCCCGCGCCAGAAGTCTCCGAAGAGGCGCTGCTGCGGACCGCGATACTGGCGTCGCGGGAGGAGGGAAGGGACCCGCTCGACGCCGCGCTGCTCGACGAGGCCGCGCGCATCAGGCCCTCCGCCCAGGAGCGCCAGCAGGACTCCGCGCCGCTCGACGAGGCCGCGCCCGTCCCACCCCGGGGAAGGGCCGTGGCCACCTTCCCCTTCACCGAGGAGCGCCAGCGCGAGACGGCGGTGGTGGAGGACGCGCACGGGAGGCTGCTCGCCGCCGTGAAGGGCGCGCCGGAGCGGGTGCTGGGGCAGTGCGAGCTGGTGCCCGGTGAGCGCGCGGAGTGGGCACACCGCGTGTCGGCGCTCGCGCGCGAGGGGCGCAAGGTCATCGCGTGCGCGAGCCAGTCGCTGGACATCGCATCCTGGCGCGGGGGCGAGCCGGAGCACGGCTTCCGCTTCCTGGGCCTCGTGGCCTGCGAGGACCCGGTGCGGGCGGGCGTCGAGGAAGCGGTGCGCGAGTGCCGCGAGGCCGGCCTGCGCACGGTGATGGTGACGGGCGACCATCCGGAGACGGCGCTGGCGGTGGCGCGGCGGCTGGGGCTGGGGGGAGCGCGGCCGGTGGTGCTCACGGGAGACGAGCTGGAGGCACGGCTGCGCGACACGGGAGCCGTGCCGCCGGTGGACGTGGTGGCCCGTGCCGTACCGATGCAGAAGTACGCGCTGGTGAGGGCCCTGCGCCGGGAGGGCGAGGTGGTCGCGGCCACGGGCGACGGCGTGAATGACGTGCCGGCACTCCAGGCCGCGGACGTGGGCATCGCCATGGGGGAGCGAGGGACGCGCAGCGCGCGCGAGGCGTCCTCCATCGTGCTGCTCGACGACGACTTCGGCACGCTGGTGCGGGCCATCGCGGAAGGCCGGCAGCTCTTCCGCAACCTCCAGCGCTGCTTCCAGTACCTGCTGCTCATCCACATCCCGCTCGTCGTGACGGCGGCGCTGCTGCCGCTGGCGGGCTATCCGCTCCTGTACCTGCCCATCCACATCGTCTGGCTGGAGCTCATCATCCACCCCACGGCGATGCTGGCCTTCCAGGCGGCGGCGCGTCCGGGACGTCTTGGACCTGCGCGGCGCCAGGGGCCCGCGCGCTTCTTCACCGCGGGCGAGTGGGCCACCGTCGCGCTGGTGGGCGGGCTGGCGACGGTGGGGCTCGTCTGGGGCTATGACCGGAGCCTGGGGGCGGGACGCGACGTGGAGCACGGGCGCGCGGTGGCGCTGGCGTCCCTCACGCTCGCGAGCGCCGGCTACGCGGCGGTGCTCACCGCTCTGCGCACGCGCACGGCCCGGTGGGTCTGCGCGCTGTCCTTGGGGGCCTCGGTGCTGCTCATCCAGGTGCGGCCCCTGGCGTACATGTTGGGGCTGCACCCGCTGCACAGAGATGACTGGGCGCGCGTCGTCGTGGGCGTGGCGGTGGCACTGGTGCCGCTGGTGCTCTCGCGCCAGCGCCTCTTCTCGCGGGGCCCACGCGGACGCCAGATTCTCCGCGGCCGCTACCGGCTCCGTCCCCGCGTCGCGTGAGCCGCCGACAGGTCGAGCGCCACGGCGAGAATCAGCGTTCCCGCCCACGCATTGACGGGGTCGAACAGGGCGTGATGCCTCTCGCGGTGGACCGGAAGCTTGGGCGGGCGCAAGGACGCGGCATCTGCTCCCGGGTTGGGGGGCAATGACAGATGCAGTGGGAGCGGGCTCGTCCTGACTTGAAGCTGGGCAACATCCGAATGGGGGCACGCGGGCGGGCCCTGTCCGGCGAGGTTGTCTATCGGGGAGCGCACCCACGCGTCGCCAGCCCGTCAAGGGGTGTCGAGGCGAACGGCGCACCTCCATCCTGAGACAGGACCACGCAGGGAGGGGCATCGCGATGGAAGAGCTCAGTCGATGTAGAAGCAGTCCGAGGGAGTCTTGCTGCGACCTGGTCTTCGAGGGAGGCGGGGTGAAGGGCATCGGCCTGGCCGGTGCCTTCTCCGTCCTGGACGAGATGGGCTACCAGCCACAGAACCTCGCGGGGACTTCCGCGGGAGCCATCACGGCGGCGCTGATTGCCGCCGGCTACCGGGGAGAGGAGCTGAGGCAGACCGTGCTCGAACTCGATTTCCTTCAGTTCAAGGACAAGGGCTGGGAAGACAAGATTCATCTCGTCGGAAAGGGGATCAGCCTCCTGCTCGACCAGGGCATCTACGAAGGAAAGCGCTTCAGCGCGTGGATGGACGAGCGTCTCGCGGCCCATGGCGTGCACACCTTCAAGGACCTGCGCACGAAATGGACCGACCCCCGCTGGAGCTCCCGGCTGCAGGTCATCGTGTCGGACCTCACCGCCCACCGGTTGCTGGTCCTTCCACGAGATGCACACCTGCTGGGGCTGGACCCGCTCGAGCTGAAGGTCTCCGAAGCGGTCCGGATGAGCATGAGCATTCCCGGCTTCTTCGAGCCCGTGCGGGTGACGAATTCCAACACCGGGGAGGAGCACGTGCTCGTGGATGGTGGCCTGTTGTCGAACTTCCCGGTCTGGCTCTTCGATTGCGAGGACGAGGAGCCGGCCTGGCCGACCTTCGGCCTCATGCTCGTCGAACCCGAGCCGAAACACGCTCTCCCGAAAAAGACGCATGGACCGGGCGGGCTGACGGGGCTCTACAAGCTGTTCAGTGAGTTGGTCGAAACGCTCCTGGAGGCTCACGACCGCCTCTATCTCGAGCGGGCCCAGTTCGCCCGGACCCTCACCATTCCGACCCTGGGTGTCGGGACGACGGAGTTCGACATCACGAGCGAGCGGGCGCTGGATCTCTATAACTCCGGCCGCGCCGCCGCGAAGACGTTCCTGGCGTCCTGGAACTTCCAGGCCTACGTGGAGGAATTCCGCAGGGGCAAGCCCTACATCCGCCGTGAATCGGTGCGGACGCAGTTCGCACGCGCCGCCGCCATGGCCCCCGCCTGATGTCGTGCATCCGGTACCGCGAGCGAAGGAGGCGCGGGACCGGGAGCGGCCGGACAACCGAAGGCGAGGTCTGACAAGACGGATGGGGTGAACTCTTTTCCGGAACCCGTCGGAACCGCCCCCTCCGGCCCTGAAGAGCTCACCGGGGCGCAGGCCCTCGGCCCGGCGCATGGGCAGCACCGTCTCTCCGAGCCGGCTGCGCACCCGCACGCGCTTGCCGGCACCGCTCACGCGAGTCGCGGTGCGTCCATCACCGGAAGCTCCCGGGGCAGGCCGCCCGGAAGAGGACGCCCCCTCACCCCCGCGTCCGAGCCGCGGACGTCACCGTCCCAGGCGCTCGTGCAGCAGGTGGAGGGCCCAGGCGCCGAAGAGGATGCCGAACACGCCCAGGCCCACCAGGACGACGGTGCGCTGCTCCAGGAAGCTCGCGCCGAGGTAGACGGTGCCCACCGCGTAGGGAAGCTCCGCCAGCGCGAGGACGAGCAGGTAGCGGCGCAGCCCGTAGCGCGCCAGGCCGAGTACATAGCCGGGAATCTCCGAGGGCACCGCGAGCTGGAAGAGGAGCACCCAGCCGAAGGGCGTGCGCCGGGAGATGCGCTCCTCGTAGCGGGCCAGCCCGCGTGAAGAGGTGAGCCGGCGGATGACGGGCCGGCCCCAGGAGTGGGCGAGGCCATACGCGCAGGCGCCGCCGAGCATCCAGCCCACCCAGAGCAGGAGCACGCACACCGTCTTGCCCCAGGCGTGGAGGGCCACCGGCAGCAGCAGCGCACTGGAGAAGAAGGCCAGCATCGCCGACAGCGCGGAGACGAGCACGAAGAGCACCGCGCCCCAGAAGGGGTGCTCGGAGATGACGGGCGCGCTCGCCTCGAGGATGCGGCGGAGCAGGGACTGGAAGGCGTCCGACGAGGCGAGGAGGGCGAGGCCAGCGAGGAGCGCCGCCAGTACGAGCGCACGGGCCCAGGGCGCGGGGAGCCCACGAGGCGTGTCCGGCGGACGGAGGGGCGGGCTCATTGCTTCACGCATGATGCGTGAGGGGCTCCTCGGTGGGATACGCGGTGGGGAGCGTGAAGGAGAAGGTGCTCCCCTCGCCGGGGCTGCTCTCCACCCAGAGGCGACCACTGTGGGCGTCGACGAGCCCCTTCACGATGGCGAGCCCCAGCCCGGCGCCTTCCTTCCTTCCCACGCGCGCCTGCCAGAAGGGCTCGAAGAGGTGGGGGATGTCCTCCGAGTCAATCCCGGCCCCCGTGTCCTTCACCGAGAACCTCAACATGCCTCCCTCGGGCACGGCCCGGACCACGATGTGTCCGCCCTCGGGGGTGAACTTGAGCGCGTTGCCAATCAGGTTCGAGAGGATTTGAAGCACCCGGTCATGGTCGGCGAGCAGGGGAGGGGCGTCCTCGGGGACGTCGGCCGTGAGCGTGAGGGACTTCATCTCCGCGAGCGCCCGGTGCTGCTCGATGGCCTCTCTCACGAGGTTCGTGGTCCGCAGCGGAGCGCGCTCCACGGAGAGGTGGCCGGCCTCCATGCGGGCGACGTCCAGCAGGTCCCTGATGAGCCGGTTGGCCCGCGCCACCGCCTTCCGGATGGACTCGAGCGGCCGCGTGTCGGTGGCCCGCTGCTCGGGCGTCCGCTTCAGGAGCGTCTCGGCGCTCAGGGTGATGACGTTCAGGGGGGTGCGCAGGTCGTGGGCCACGACGCGCAGGACTTCGTCGCGGGTGCGGGTCGCCTGCTCGGACCGCTCATGGAGGCAGGCGTTGTCGATGGCGAGCGCGGCGCGGGCGGCCAGCTCCTCGGCCAACGACAAGTCCCGGATCCCGAAGTGGCGCCCCGACTCGGAGGTCCAGAGGATGATGACCCCCAGGATTCGCCCGCGAGCCGAGAGGGGCGCGACGAGGCCGGACACGGGCGCGATGCTCCTCAGCAGCTCCAGGTGGGCACCGTCCTCTGCCATCGACTCGAGCACCGTTCCCTGAACCTCCGGGAAGAGGGCGGACCGCCCCGTCTGGAGCACGCCCGCGACGATGCTCCCCTGGCGCGCCGGCTCCTGAGGGTAGGTGCGCAGCAGCGTGTCCAGCAGCCGCGCCTTGTCCGGCGAGGCCGCCACGCCCTGCACCGACTGGAGCCGTCCGTCCTCATCCACCAGCTCGACCACGCACCAGTCCGCCAGCGTCGGGACGGCGAGCCGCGCCACGGTGGAGAGCGTCGCCTGCGACTCGAGCGAGCCCGCCAGGCGCGGTCCCGCCTCGGCCAGGAAGCGCAGGGCCTGCTCGAGCTGCTTCCGCTCCGAGATGTCCTGCATGTGTGCGAGGAAGTGGAGCGGCTCGCCCCGCGAGTCGCGCATCAGCGACGACGTCAGCAGGATGCTGACGATATGGCCCTGCTTGTGGATGTAGCGCTTCTCCCGCTGGTAGGAGCTGAGCTCTCCCGTGAGCAGCCGCTGGAAGCTCAACAGGTCCACCTCCAGGTCCTCGTGAAAGGTGATGTCCCGGAACCTCCGGTTGAGGAGCTCCTTCTGCGTGTAGCCGACGATGTCGCACAGGCAGTCGTTCACGTTCAGGAAGCGGCCGTCCAGCCCGACGAGGGCCATGCCGATGGGGGCATCCTCGAACGCGGTGCGGAAGCGCTCCTCGCTGTTGCGGAGCACCTCTTCCGCGTGCCTGCGCGCGGAGATGTCTCGCAGCATGACGGTGAGCAGATGTGCCCCGCCCACGTCCACCTTGGAGATGCTGGCCTCCGCGGGGAACACCTCGCCATTCTTCCGCCGCCCGGAGATGGGACGCCGCTCCGCCATCTGCCGCGAGGAGTGCGCGCCCTCCGCGAAGCGCTTCACGTGCTGCCGGTGGATGTCGCGGTACTGCTCCGGGATGAGCTGGTCCAGGGGCTGGCCCAGGGCTTCGTGGGCGGAGTAGCCGAAGATGTGCTCCGCGCCCTCGTTGAAGACGGTGATGCGCTGCGCGTCGTCGATGGTGATGATGGCCTCGGCCGCGCTGGAGACGATGCCGGCGAAGCGGGCCTCGGACATCCGGAGCGACTGCTCCATCTGCTGGCGGTCCGCCTCCATGCGGGACAGGACGCGCGCATTCCGGGTGAGCAGCGCCAGGAAGAGCGCCAGCGCGAAGAGCGCGACGATGCAGACGTCGAAGTAGGCGTAGAGGATGCCGACGTCGCCCAGGCCCCAGGCCATCAGCCCGCCCACGGCCATCGCCACGGCGAGACCGGCCGCGAGGGGCCCCAGCCTGACAACCACCTGCTCGAGCCGGGGAACCCGGCCGCTCCCGGGTCGCGCCGTCATGAGGGCCCTGCCCGGGCGGCCTCCAGGAGCAGCCGCCGCTCCGCCGAGGCGATGACCCTCCGCGCCGCCGCCGCCGCGCCCGGGTCCACGGAGATGGAGGTGATGCCCGCGCGCACCAGGTGCTCGGCGAACTCCGGGCGGTTGGACGGGGCCTGGCCGCAGAGCGACGAGGTGAGGCCGGCCTCGCGGCTGGCCCGGATGATGTGGAGGATGGCGTCCAGCACCGCCGCGTCCGACTCGTCGAACAGCTCCGCGCACAGCTCCGAGTCCCGGTCCACGCCGAGCATCAGCTGCGTCAGGTCATTGGAGCCGATGGACACGCCCGAGATGCCCAGCTTCGCGTACTCGGGGATGCGGTAGACGACGGAGGGTACCTCCGCCATCACCCAGCGCTGAATCCCTCGCTGCCGGCCCAGCGGGCTCTTGTCCATCGCCTCCAGGCACGCCTCCAGCTCCCACTTCGTGCGCACGAAGGGAATCATCACGTGCAGGTTGGGTGTCTCCTCGCGCACGCGGGCGAGCACCTCCAGCTCGAGCTGGAACACCTCGGGCTCGCGCAGGTAGCGGTAGCAGCCGCGGTAGCCAATCATCGGGTTGGCCTCGGTGGGCTCGAACTCGTCGCCGCCCTCCAGGCCGCGGAACTCGTTGGTGCGGAAGTCGGTGGTCCGGTAGATGACGGGGCGCGGCCGGAAGGCGCGGGTGATTTCCAGCAGCGAGCCGGCCAGCTTCTCCACGAACTCCGCGCGCCGGCCCTGGGCCAGCAGCCGCTTCGGGTGCACGCCGCCGAGCGCGTCCGTCAGCATGAACTCCGCGCGCAAAAGCCCCACACCGTCCACCGGGAGCGCTGCCACCTCCTTCGCCTGCCCGGGCAGGGCGAGGTTGACGTAGAGCCGGGTGGCGAGCGGCTCGGGCTCGGCGGCCACGGGGGCCCGGGCGGGGGCCGCCTGGACGGCCACGGGCGCCGCCTCCAGTCCCGCGCGGACCTGGCCGGTGGACCCGTCCACCGTCACCTCCTCGCCGTCGCGCAGCACCCGCGTGGCCGAGCGCGTGCCCACCACACAGGGGATGCGCAGCTCCCGGCTGACGATGGCGGCGTGGCACGTCATGCCGCCGCTGTCGGTGATGATGGCCGCGGAGCGGCGCAGCGTGGGCACCCAGTCCGGAGACGTCATCGGCGCCACCAGCACCTCGCCTTGCTGCAGCCGCTTCCCCTCCTCGGGCTTGTGCAGCACGCGCACGCGGCCGGACACGACGCCCGGTGATGCGCCCAGGCCGGTGACGAGCGGCGGGCCCTTCGCGGCCGGGGCCTGCTGCTTCGGCGCCTTCCCGCCGTCAGCCAGCGTGGTGATGGGGCGCGACTGCACGAGGTACAGGCGTCCTCCGGACTGCGCCCACTCCACGTCCTGCGGCGAGCCGTAGTGCTTCTCCACGCGCAGCCCCAGCCGCGCCAGCTCGACGATTTCCTCGTCCGTCAGCACCCTGCGTCCGGCCTCCTCGGGAGACAGCTCGACGCGGTGCTCCTTCCCGTGGCTCTCGCGGACAATCTGGAACGCCTTGTGGCCGATGCGGACCTCCATGATGCGCAGGCGCTGCTTGCTCACCACGTACGTGTCCGGCTCCACCTGTCCACCGACGACGACCTCGCCGAGCCCGAAGGCGCCCTCGATGACGAGCCGCTCCCGGTCGCCGGTGGACGGGTCCACGGTGAACATCACCCCCGAGCGCGCCGAGTCCACCATCTCCTGCACCACCACGGCGAGGGTGGGCTCCTCGGACAGGCCCTGGCTGCGGCGGTAGGCCACCACGCGCTCCCCGTAGGCGGAGGCCCAGCACTCGCGCACCTTGTCCAGCACCGCGTCCTCGCCGGCGACGTTGGTGAAGGTCTCATGCATGCCCGCGAAGGAGGTGTCCGCGGTGTCCTCGGAGGTGGCGGACGAGCGGACGGCCACGGCGCGCTCGCTCCCGAGCTGGCGGTAGGCGCTCAGGAGGGCCGTGCGCACGGACGCGGGGAACGTCACCTCGCGCACCAGCTGCTTCAGCTCCGCGGAGAGCGTGGCGAGCGACTCCGCGTCGTCCGGGTCGATGCGGCGCCAGAGCTGGGTCAGCCGGGCGCGAATGGGCTCCAGGGAAGCGGAGAAGGCGGCGGCGGTGATGACGAAGCCCCGGGGAACGGGCAGGCCGGCCCGCGTCAGCTCGCCCAGGTTCGCGCCCTTGCCTCCGGCGATGGCGGTGTCCCCGCGTGACAGAGCCTCGAACCAGACGACGGGGGCGGGGGACTCCTGCTGGGACGCTGCCACCACTCCCGCCGAGCCATCCGGCGGCCCGTTCCTGGGGGTCCTCGTCGTCTGCATGGCCAGGCTCCTTCGCGTTCCATGCCCCTCAATGTGCGTCATCACGGCTCCCGGTCTGGCCAGTGGGCCTCTCGAAGCCACGGCCGCTCGCACCGGGCCCCCGCTGGACGTGGCACCTGCCAGCCGTCGCGTGCCAGTTCCCAGCCCAGGCGGGCGACAGCGTGTCCAGGCTCACGAAGAGGCTCACGGTGTCGGCTCGCGAGCAGGGCGGACCCATGCCCGAGCGCCCGCACGGGAGAAGCGTGGAGGCGATGCGCTCCCGCTGCCATGAAGCGGCTATCAACCTGCTACGTTCTCCCTGTGTCGATGGAGGCTGGAAGTAGGATGCCCATGCACGAGGAAGATTGGAAGGTGCACCCGGGGGCGCTGGGGCCTGGAACGGAAGTGGGCTCCTGGCGCGTGGTGGAGCGGCTGGGCGTGGGGGGTTACGGGGCCGTGTACCGGGTGGAGGACCTGGCGTGTCCGGGGGACTTCTACGCGCTGAAGCTCGCCCTGCGACAGGGGGATGAGCGCGCGGAGCGCGAAGTGCAGTTGCTGATGTCCCGGGCCGTCCACCCGAACGTGGTGCGGCTGTACGCCTGTGGACGCTGGCCGCACCCGCGGACGGGCTACCTCTACTTCGTCATGGATTGGGTGCCCGGCCCCGTGCTGCACACGTGGGTGGAGACGGTGAACCCCCCCTTCCGGCTGCTGGCCGAAAAGGTGGGGAAGGTGGCCGTGGCGCTGGGCGCCCTTCACGACAGGCGCACACGCCGGATGGGGCGGGCATCCCTGTCTGCATTGAGTTGTTTGGCAACGACGACAAGCGCGGCCTTGTCATCAGGCCGGACAGCGGTCCCGACTCTGCCCGTGTCTTCAGCACTGGAAGCGCGGATGCAGTCGACCACTTCGAGTGAAGTCAGGAGCCCCGCCATCGGTGGCTGGCGGACGACGCCGACCGTGCAGGGTGATAGGCGCGGGCGCCTCGGGCCCCTCAGGAGGTCACCTTCCGTGCTCCAGCCGTCTTCCGTCGTGCCCCTGCTCCTCGCGCTCGTCGTGGGGAGCTCCGCCCACGCGCAGCCGGGCCGGCTACCCGAGGTCCCTGGCGTGCGACGGATCGAGCTGGAGTAGGGGGCAGCCAACTCCGCGCTCGAGGTGTCCATCAGCCCGGGGCTGACCACTGCGTTCCGCTTCCACGGCGCATCGCTGAACCGGGAAGGGGTGACGCTTCAGGGGCGCGAGCAGATGTGGATGTCCATCGCGGAGGAATCGATTCTCCTCGTGCCCTCGGAGCTGGCGGCCGCCGGGCAACGGCTTCGACTGACGGTGCCTTTCAAGGGCGGTGTGTCCCCGGCCAGCGTCACGTTCACCCTCGTGGTGCACCCTGCCCTGGCTGAGCGACAGGTCGAGGTCTACCGGCAGCCGCGCCTCTCCGAGTCACTGCGGGCCGAGGTGAGGGAGAAGGACGCGCAGCTCCAGGCGTGCCGCGAGCAGGTGGACCGCATGAGCGTCGAGCGGAAGCAGCCGGAAGGGCTGTCGGGTCTGATTGCCGCCCGACAGCTGGACAAGACGGGCGTCATCTCCAAGGAACTCATCGAGCCCACGGCCTCGCAGCCCAAGGAATCCATCCGCGTACGAATCGCGAGGAGCTTCAGCTCCGTGACGCGGGTGGCGGTGGAGCTGTTGCTGGACGTCCCCGAAGAGGTGGGCCCCTGGAATGCGGAAGGGGCGACGTTGCGAGGCAGGGCGGGCGAGGAGCTGACAGGCGTGACGGTGTGGCAGGACGCCGTCGTGTCTCACGGTACGCAACGGCGCGTGGTGGTGGAGGCAGCGGCGGAGAACATGGCTCGCGGCCCCTTCGTCCTGAAGCTGTGGGGCGAGGGTGGCCGGCATTCCATCACCCTCGGCAACGTGACGTTCCCGTAACTCCCGCCAGCGCCGTTAATCCCCGTGCCCTCCGGACGCGGAGGTGCCTGGAAGGAACGTTCATTCCGCCGTCGGGGCTGCCCCCCGGGCGGAGGTGCCTGGAGGGAACGTTCATTCCGCCGTCGAGGGCCGCCGCGCCGCTCCCGCTCGCACAGGACTCGCGCAGGGCTGACGTGAGCCGCCGCCTCCAGGGCCACGTGGACATGGGCCGCGTGTGTGGAGGTAGGTCCGGTTCCTCTGGGACGTGGCCGGTGACGAGGCGCGCGGGTCTCCCATGTCGCAGCACAGTCCCCATCGGGGAGCGTCAGGCCGAGCGCACCTCGTTCTCTCGAAGAGAGCCCTTGAAAATGAACCGTATTCTTCCGCTCGTGGTGTGCGTCGCGCTCTCGCTCATGGGCTGCGGCGACGATGCGGTGTCGTACTCGGCGCCCGTTGGCATCAACCTCAAGGCCAAGTCGTCCGACACCGTCAACAGCACCGTCACCGCCCAGAAGGGCATCTCGACCGAGTCGGGCAACCCCTTCAAGGTCTTCGTCGATACCGCGCACCAGGAGCTGGACGGCAAGGCGCCCTCTCGCGTGGAGATCGCCACGCTCACGCTTACGCTGGGCGCTGGCAGCGTGGGGGTGGCCTCGCTCGCGGAGGTCTTCACTGGCCGCGTGGAGATCCTCTTCCGCGTGGAGGAGTCCAACAACACCTACGTCGCGGGCCACGTGGAGAACCCCACGGGCACTGGCCCGGTGCCGTTCCTCGTCGACTTCGACTCGACGGCGATGGCGCCGGACGACTACACCCGCTTCCTCGACGGCAAGTTCAACGTGGTGCTGCGCGGCTCGGCTGCCCCGACCTTCATGAACAAGGGCGCGGAAGTCGACTTCCAGTCCACCTTCTCCTTCACCGCGTTCGAGTAGCTGTCAGGGAACGCGGCGAGGAGGGTCCCGCCGGGCGCGCGCGGTGGGGTCAGGCCTGTTTCGCCAGCTCCGCGTCGATGGCCTGGACGAGGCGGGGGTCATCCGCCGTCACGTCCGGCGCGAAGCGGCCCGCGACGCGGCCATCCCGGCCGATGAGGAACTTCTCGAAGTTCCACTGCACCTCGGGGACCGGATTCGCCTTGATTCCGTAGCCCTGGAGCCGCGCGCGCATCGGTCCTTCGCCCGTGGCCGCGGGGAAGGCGTGGGTCAGCTCGCGGTAGAGCGGGTGCTGCTTCTCGCCCACCACCGTGACTTTCGAAAACAGCGGGAACTTCACGTCGTAGGTCAGCTTGCAGAACTCCTGGATCTCCGCCTCGGTTCCCGGCTCCTGGCCGAGGAAGTCGTTCGACGGAAAGCCCAGCACCTCCAGCCCCTGGGCGCGCCTGGCCTCGTAGAGCTTCTCCAGGCCTTCGTACTGGGGCGTCAGCCCGCACTTGGAGGCGACGTTGACCACCAACAGGACCTTGCCCTTGAACGGGGTGAGGGTCTGCGCGGCGCCTTCAATGGAGGTAAGAGGGATGTCGTAGAGGTTCTGGCTCATGCTCGGCTCGAGTTCGGGTGGATGGGGGCAGCCTGCCTCACCTGATGGACTCCCGTGAGGATTGCCCGTGCCCACACGATACGTCTTCCTCTTCCTGGCGCTGTGCTCCGTCCTCGTCGCGAGCGGAAGTCTCGCGGCCGATGCCGGCCCGGGGCCCCTCATCCTCCGGCGCGAGCCGCTTCCCGGCCGATTCACCGGCCTGGCCGAGTCCCGAAGCACATGGCTCGTCCAGTTCGGCGGCTGGTCCGAGTGGGGCGGAGCGCGGCGGAACGCACTGCGGCTGGACGGGCGCTGGCGCGGGGTTCCCTCGGGCAGCGCCTTCACCTGGCGGAAGTGGCTGGTGTTCGAGGGGCTCGAGCCGCTTGCTCGCTCGGACGAGGACGCGCCCACGCGGTTCCCGCCCGGCGCGACGCCGGGAATCTCGCTGGGCACGGATGACGTCTTCGCCCGGCGGGTGGTGTTGTTGGACCTGGAGACGCAGCGGGTGTTGGAAGCGCCCTGGGACACCCTGGCGCCGCTGCCGCTGGGGGACGGGCAGGTGTGGCTGCTGTGGAGGTGCCCGGGCAACGACGAAGCGCGCCGCCTGGAGCTCATCGCGTGGACACCCCGGGACGGCCGGAGCCGCGGCCTGGGGATGCTGGCGGGAGACGTCCGTGGAAGCTGCGAGCAGGCCAGCGCCGCACAGGAGTTGCGCGTGATGACGTTTCCCGACGGGGGCGTGAAGACGCCGCAGGGCACGAGCTCCTACGACGATGTGCCGGCCGTCGTCCGCTCGGGCACGGGCGCCTTCGCGCGGACGGTGTCCGACGGGGGAGAGGCGTGGGTCTTCGTGGATGCGAAGGGGAGGGTGCATGACCGGGGGCCTCCCGAATCCATGGATGGCGGGACGCCGCTCGAGCCCTTCACGCAGGTGCCTCGGGAGGAGGCGTACGACGTCTCCGACGGGTTCCTCCGGACGCAGGATGGGCGTGAGGTTCTCGGCACGCAGTCGGACGACGCGTCTGTTCCGCTCACGCCGAGCCTGGGCGGTGGCGTTGCCCTCTACCGGGGCTTCCTCTTCACGGATGAAGGCGTCTACCGCTGGCCACGTGGTGAGCCGCCGCCTCGGGTGGTGACGAGGTCAGAAGCGGGCAACGGAAGCGACGGAGGGCCCGACGCGTCCGGCACTCCGTGAGCCCGTCCGCCGGACAGGGATCATCGGGGCTGGAGGAGGCCGGCCCTGGCGAGCAACTCGCGCACACGCCGAACCAGTGTCACGTGCTCTGGGTTGGCCATGGTGAAGCGCTCGGGCGTGAGGATGATGAGGGTGCCTCGGTCTTCGATTGGCTCGATGCGTACGGGCGCGGGCAGGGGCGGCACCCTTCCCAGGCGGTGCGAGAGGTAGGTCAGCCAGTTGAGAGAGAACGGCGATGAGGCGGGCTCTTGGTACTGACTCCTGTAGGCTCGCGACCCAGCCAACGCCCAATCCGGCTCCCAGCAGGACGCCATGCCTCGCACGACGTTCGTCAGCAGTGGGGCGGTTGTCAGCCGCTCCGCACTTGCCCCGCGCCATGGCAGGTCCAGCACGCACGCATTGCTTATGCCTCGCGCATAGCTGCCGCAGAACATGCTCAACGACACGAGCTCCCCACGTTCGCCGTCGTTGTATGCCGAGACGGTCAATCCCAGGTCCTCGATGGCGGGTCCCCCAGGTTCCCGATTGACGCCGCGCCGGAAGGCCTCGGTGAGGATGGTGAGGTCGGGAGGCATGAGGGGCGTCTTGCGGCCCCGGCCGCGCGGCTTGGGAATCTTGTTCCAGCCGGCCAGCAGGGGCTCGCATGAGGCCAGCAGGTTGAGGAAGTCCGCCGCTCGTCGAGCGCACTCCTCGGCGGACTCCTTGCGCGGGCCCCAGTAGGCACCGGCGTAGTAGGTCTCGGCATAGGGTTGGGCTTCCGGGCTGCCGGTCACGATGGTTTTTTCCTCAGAGCGCAGGGGTGTGGATGACCGTGATTCCTACGACTTCTGCATCCTGCAACATCTGCCAGATGGCTTTCGCAGCATGCTTCTCGGCGACATGCCACTCAATCGGAATGCCCATGCCTTTGACCCTCTCGCTCTGTCGTTTTGCCTGGCGGACAAGCTCCACGGCTCCCTCCGAGAGCTTGAACCACTCCTTGGGGACAAACTTCTCGTCGAAGAACTCGGCGTACCCGGGGCCCTTGGCCTCCAGCAACGCGCCGTTCCTGTAGCCGTCGAACTTCGTCCCACCGCTCTTCCTGCCCACGCCGCCGACCCAGTAGGCCTCGTCGTACGAATGCCCTGAGATCTGCTCCTGGTAGGCCCGGGCCCGAGGGGGCGCACCCTTCTCTTCGGACGGTCCCCACTCCCCCGGCCCGCGTCCGCCGGAAGGTGAAGCCTCGCCTGCGGCCGAGTTGGCGCGCTGGAGGATGATGGCCGCTCCGGGCCCGCCGCCCAGCACCGCGGCCGCCCGTCCCACCGGCACCGCGACGCGATCAATCGTGAGCGCCCCCTGCGCGGACAGGGACAGGGCGGGCACTGTCGCCTCGGCACCGGCGAGCGCGCCCGTCACCGTGCGCGTGGTGGCCGAGGCCGCGCCCGTCGTCACGACGAGGTTCGTGACCAGCTCGGCGACGGCCCGCACCTGCTCGCCGCGCGTCATGTACCGGAAGCGCTCGAAGTATTCGGGCGACGCGGCTATGAGCGCGACGACCCCGGCCGGCAGGTCCTTCAGCGCGGCGAGGCTGTCCAGCGGCCGGGTGAAGAACTGGCCCAGCGAGAGCGCCAGCTGCAGGAACGCCGCCTCGGCCCCATCCAGTGAGCGGCCGAGGTAGTCCGCATCGTCGTACACCTCGACGAGCACAGGCCCGGCCATCGGCTCCAACTGCTCGTCCGCGAGCCGGAAGACGGAGCCGTTGCTCACGTAGAATCGTCCCAGCTCGAAGGGGCCCGCCCGAAAAGCGCCGTCCTTCCACTCCACCGCCGCGGCCCTTTGCTGCGTGCGGCCGGTACGGACCCAGGCCAGGTACCCATCCGGCCTCAGCACCGCCACCCGCGTGAAGCGCTCCACCCGGCGCACGAGCTCGTCCCGCGAGAGCTCGCCTCCCTCCAGCACCTCGCGCAGCAGGGCGCCCACCGCCATGCGGGCCGGAAAGGTGCCGAGGGTTACCGGCTTGCGCAGCAGCATCTTCAGGAGTCGCGCCGCGTGAGCGGGCGTCAGGGGGCTGTTCGGCAGGGGGCGCTCGTCTGGTGCTTCCAGCCCCGCGTCCGTCAGCAACTTCTCCCAGGCATCCTCTCGCGCGTCGCCTCGGACGCCGCCGACATTGCCCGCCACGCGCTCGGGGCCCGCCCGCGTCACCTCCGCGCGGGACTCGCGGCGACGGTGCATCCGCTCGCGTTCCCCGGGGGGCGGCATCGAGGAGGGCAGGGTGCTCTGAGGCTTGGCGCTCGCCCCCTCTGCCTGCGTGGGCGTCGCGGCGGCACGTGGCGAGTAGCCCAGGTTCATCCCCTGGACGGGCGATGGCGACATCGACGCGCAGCCCGTGGTCAGCAGCGCGGCGGCCAGCAGCAGCCGCGCCCATCGGACACGCGGCGAGTCAGCGCGCATCGTCCACCCCCAGGCCCACGGACGCGAAGGCGGCTGGAAGGAATGCTCCTTCCGCGGCCGGGAACAGCAGCGTGCCTCCCGTGCTCAGCGCGTACAGCGGTCCTCCGAGGAAGCGCCAGCGCACTTCCGCCGCGCCCAGGTAGCGTGCCCCGGGGTGCCCCAGGCCCACGGCCAGCCCCTTCGCGGCCAGCTCGACGGCGCGCCCGAAGAGCTGCACCGCCACGCGCCCATCCACGTCGACCCGGCCCCAGGTGAAGGCCTCGGCGGCCAGCGAGAGCTTCAGGTGTTTCCACGGCCCGCCGTGGCTTTCGGCTTCCCAACCCACCACGGCCTCACCGCAGAGGGAGTAGCCCTCCGGAAAGGAGGCGTCCGCCAGCGGTACCCCGTCCGCGCCCGCCGCTTGGAAACGCGCCAGCTCGTAGTCCGGACCGACGGAGCCCTGGCGGAAACCGCCGTGCTGCCGGCGCACCTCCAGTCGCAGCTTCAGGTCCAGCGTGGCTGTCACCGCATCCGCGCCCGCGCCCACCACCGCCCCCCACGCGCCGCCCCTGCCCGGCCGTCCTCCCCAGCCCGCGAGCAGGTGCGCTTCGAAGTCCGGCCGCACCACCACCACCGCCGTCCCATCCAGGTGCGCTAGCGTCACCGGGGGCGCACGTCCTCCGGCCCTGCCCCAGTCATGCACTGCTGACAGCGCCAGCGTGTAGCGTCCCTTCTCCCGGGGCCGGCCGAAGAGGACATGCTGTACGTCCACCGCGACTTCCACCCCCATCAGCCGTGCGCCCAGGACATCCGAGGCGAACGCCTCCGTGTAGAGCGGGCCCAGCGTGCCGGTGAAGAAGCCGCCCGCCGGGTGGTAGTCCGGATTGAGGCGGTTGGAATAGCGCCGCACGAGGTGCCCGGAGAGGAGGCTGTAGCTCTCCAGGGCGCCAAGCCACACGCCCACGGGCGCATGGTCAGAGCCCAGCTTGAGGCCGCGCACGAGCTGCCCCCAATCCGAGACACTGTCCCAGTCCTCCCGCCGCACGACGTCCGCGCGCTCACCACCGCCCCACAACCGCAGCCGCACGGGAGCGCCCACGTTGACTCCGAAGTCCGCACCGCCGTCGATGATGAGGGTGGGCTCGAGCTGCGCGAAGCCGTCGTCCGAGCCCGCATCGGAACGCGGCAGCAGCGCCAGCGTCGTCGCCTCCATGCGCAGCAGGGAATGCCACGTTCCGGAGGACGTGGCCGGCGGGGAAGCCTCACGCGCGGGCGCGGGAGGTGTCGCTGCCTCTGCCAGCCACGGAAAGAACCCGAGCAGCAGTCCCCACCAGCGGGTCCTCATCGCGCACCTCCTCGACGTACCCCGGAGCAGGGACGCTGAAGGAGGTAATACCTGCTCAGTCCGACAGAGCAGGCAGACCTGGAGCGACGCCACGCTGCGCCATCGGCGCACGCCTGCTCGCCTCGGGGCCGACTGGTTGCCCCAACAACAGTTCGTCCTCACTCTCTTCTCACAGGCTCTCTACATCCGCGGCCGTCGTGCCGGCGGGAAGGACGGGAACGCTGATGGGGAAGAACTCGCGAGCGAGCCCGGTGGAAGCGCTGCGCAACCTGGCCCTGGGGCTCGAACGGCTGGCCGCGCGCGAGGCCGTGGTCGGCGCGGTGAGCGGCGCGGCCGACGGGCTGCGCAAGGAGATGCCGGAGCTCGATAGTCAGCTGCGCGGCCTCCTGCAGGATGCGCTCACGGTGCTCGGCCGCCTGGTGCATGACGCCGCCGAGCACGAGCACGTGGAGCCGGGCGGGGTGGCCCATGCCATGGCGAGCGCCGCCACGCAGGGCGCGCTGGAGGCGCTGGAGCGGGAATGGCAGGACGGCGGTCTGCCCTTCCACGCCTTCGCGGAGCGCATCAACCGCCTCCTGGATGGAGTGGCGGCCTTCGCCCGGCACCGCACCGAAGAGATTCGCACCCCGGGAGAGCGCGCGCAGCTCATGGCCCGGGGCATGGTGACGGCGGTCACGGAGGAGCTCCATGCGGCCGCGCCGGGGCTCGTCGAGGACGCGCGGAGGTTCGCTCCCGCCGGGGCGGAGATTGCCTCGAAGATAGGCAGAGGGGTCGCCGACGGCCTCGGGTCGAAGCTGCGAGAGGACTCCGATGCGCTCGTGGGCCTGCTCGAGCGCGCGGGCCGTGGACTGGTGCGCGGACTGGCCGAGGGCATTCGCGAGGAGGTGGCGAAGCGCCCGGCGGAGACGGGAGCGGCGCTGGTCTCTTCCCTGGAGATGCTCGCCGAGCGCACCGCCGCCGCAACCGTGCGAGGCGCGAGCGGGGCGCTGGAGGTCCAGGGGCGCCGCTGGCATGAGGCCCTTCGCCGTGACGGCCTCGTGCGCAAGGCCAGCCGCGAGCTCGTGGGCGGCGCGCTGGAGGCGCTCGGAACGGGACTGCGCCGTCCCGTGATGGCTGTGGTGGGCGCGGGCAGCGCGCTGGTGGCCCTGTCGGTGCTGGCGGTGCGGTGGCGCACAGCCTGAATGGCTGACACCTTGCGCGGGTGGTGACAGAGACCCACGGCCAGAGTGCCGCTGGTCAGGCGCGGTTGAGATACCAGCTTCCCGGCTCCCTTCGCGGAGTGTGCATGAGAGTTCCGGGCCGCTGGACGCGCGGAAGCGCTATCTGTCTGTTCGTCTGTCTTTCCTGGAGCCTGCTCGCGGGTGCGCGGTCTCACCCCGAGGACTCTCTGCTTCCCACCGGCTTCGCGGTGGAGGTGGTGGCCTCGGGACTGCAATTGCCAACCACGTTCGCCGCGCTCCCGGACGGCCGCATCCTCATCGCGGAGAAGGCAGGCGTCGTCCGGCTCTTCAAGAACGGGGTGCTCCAGCCCACGCCCTTCATCGACCTCCAGGCGCTCGTGAATTCCCACCATGACCGGGGTCTCCTCGGGCTCGCGGTGGACCCCGCCTTCTCCACGAATGGTTTCGTCTACCTGCTCTACACCTACGACGACGACGCCACGGACGACACCGGCCCCAAGACGGCCCGCCTCGCGCGGTACACGGCGGCGGGGGACACGGCCTCGCCCGCCAGCGAGTACGTCCTGCTGGGCACCGCGGTGGGCAATTCCTGCAATGACTTTCCACCGGGCACGGACTGCATTCCCTCCGACAGCCCCTCCCACACCGTGGGCAACGTCCGCTTCGCGCCGGATGGCACGCTCTTCGTGACGCTGGGGGACGGAGCCCGCTTCGACGGGGTGGATGACGATGCCCTGCGCGCCCAAAGCCTGGACTCGCTCGCGGGCAAGGTGTTGCACATCACCCGCCTGGGGCAGGGCGTCTCGTCGAACCCGTTCTGGAATGGCGATGCCAATGCCAACCGCTCGAAGGTCTGGGCGTACGGGCTGCGCAATCCCTATCGCTTCAACCTGCGCCCCGACACGGGCGTGCCCTACCTGGGCGACGTCGGCTGGGGGACCTACGAGGAAATCAACGTCGCGAGCGCCGGAGCCAACCTCGGCTGGCCCTGCTACGAGGGAGACTTCCGCCAGCCCGGCTATGAGCCGAAGCCCGTCTGTCAGGCGCTCTACGGCCGGGGCCCGTCCGCCGTGAAGGGCCCGCTGTATGTCTGGGACCACGGTGTCGGCCAGACGTCCACGGGTGGGGCCTTCTACACGGGCGCGGCGTACCCGGAGGCCTGGCGCGGCGCCTACTTCTTCGCTGACTACGGCCAGCGCTGGATTCGGGCCCTGCGCGTGGACGCGAATGACAACCTCGTCCCCGGCAGCGTGACGAGCTTCGCGACCGACGTGGGCGGAATCGTCGCCCTCGACGTCGGGCCGGACTCCAATCTCTTCTACGTGGACATCCTCGCGGGGGAGCTGCGCCGCATCCGCTACACGGCGGGCAACACGCCTCCCGTTGCGGTGGCCTCGGCCACGCCCACCTCCGGAGACCTGCCGCTGCGCGTGCGCTTCTCCAGCGCGGGCACCCAGGACCCGGACGGTGACGTGCTCCAGTACACGTGGGATTTCGGGGACGGCAGCGCCCCCTCCAGCCTCGCCCACCCGGAGCACATCTATGCCGTGCGCGGCTTCTACACGGCGCGCCTGAGCGTGAGCGATGGGCGTGGCGGCAGCCACTCCGCCACCGTGCGCATCGCGGCCGGGCACCGCGCCCCCGTCGTCTCCATCTCCGCGCCGTCGCCGGCCTACAGGTTCAGCGTGGGGGACGTGGTGGCGTATTCCGGCAGCGCGAGCGACGCGGAGGACGGCGCCATTCCCGGTGACAGGCTGCGCTGGACGCTCACGCTCCAGCACTGCTCCGGCGGGACGTGCCACGCGCATCCGTACGCCACGAGCACGGGCCCGACCGGGTCGTTCACGGTCGCGGACCACGGGGACGAGGTCTTCTTCCAGCTCACGCTCACCGCAACGGACTCGACGGGGCTGACGGGCTCGAGCACCGTGACGCTCCTCCCGCGCACGGTGCAGCTCACGCTGGAGACGTCACCTCCCGGGCTGGACGTGGTGTTCGACGGGACTTCGGGCCCGTCGCCCCGGGTGCGCACGGCCATCGTCGGCTCCACGCACACCCTCTATGCGCCCTCGCCCCAGGACGACGCGGTCTTCCACGCGTGGACGGACGGAGGACCGCAGCAGCGCGAGGTCGTCGCCGGGAGCACCGATGCCCGCTACACGGCCCTCTTCGTCCCCGAGTCCCAGGGCGAGTGCCCCGACGGCACGTACCGGGCGGAGTACTTCAACAACATGGGGCTGTTCGGCGTGCCGGTGCTGGTGCGCTGCGAGTCCGCGCCGCTCTCCCACGACTGGGGCGGAGGCAGCCCGTCGCCGCGGTGGATGGGCGCGGACGGGTTCTCGGTGCGCTGGTCCGGTCGCTTCTACCTGTTCTCCGGCGGCTACTTCTTCGCCGCCGAGGCGGATGACGGCGTCCGCGTGTACCTGGACGGCAGCCGCATCATCAACGGGTGGAAGGACCAGGCGCCCACCGCGTACGTCACCTGGCGCTACCTGCGCTCCGGCATGCACCGCGTCGTCATGGAGTACTACGAGAACGGCGGAGGCGCCGTGGCGCGGCTCCGCTGGTACCGGTAACGGGCCTCCAGCCCGGGACAGAGCAGGCCGCTCGCCTGCTCAGCAGACGAGCGGCTGCGCGTTCCGGCGGTGCCCGTGTCCAGTGCCTAGCATGCCTACATGTCCAGGCTCTTCTTCTCCCGGCGGGCGGAGCGTCAGCTCCAGCGCCTTCCGGGCGAGGTGCGCGTGCACCTCGAAACCCATCTGGAGAATCTCGCGCTCCTGATGGGGAGCGCCGTGCCGCTGGGGCAGATCCTGGACCGCATGGAGCGCGACGAGGAAGGCTTCGTCACCACGGTGGAGGGCGTGCGCCTGTCGTTCGCCCTGGACACCGTCCTGCGCGTCCTCCTCGTGCACTGCATCTCACCCGTCGAGACGCCGCGTGCCCCCGGAGCGCCGGGCCTCCACGGCGCCCCGCCCGCGACCTAGCGGGCGGGCAAGCGCGGGTGCCCGAGGCTCAAGGCGCCGCCGGGCGGGCCGAGCCAGCCCCGTCCGCGGTGACGGCAATCCCACCCAGCACCTGCTCGTCGACCTCCACCTTCGTCTTGCTCCGCAGCGAGGTGACGAGGTCATCCATGAGGCGCGAGCGCTTCTCCATCTGCAGCCGGCTCTCGATGCGCGGCCTGACGATGTCGAATGACTGCTCCAGTCCCGGCTGGCGCCCGGTGAGCTTCAGCAGGTGCAGGCCCCGCTCCGAGGCCACCTGGCCCAGCTCGCCCAGGGCGTGGAGTCCGAAGGCCGCGTCCGCCACCGCCTGCCCCCACTTCGCCGTCAGCTCCTCGCGCGTCTGGTAGCCCAGGTCGCCCGCGGCCTCCTTCGAGGCTGCGTCGTCCGAGCGCGTGCGCGCCAGCTCCGTGAAGGCCACCTTCACCGGCCCCGCCTCCTGGCGCTTCACCTCACCCAGCAGCTTGTCCGCCTCCGCCTTCACCGCCGCGCGCTTCGCGTCGTTGCTCGCCGAGGCGAGGAACACCTGGCTCACCCGGACCTTCTCCGGCCGCACGAATTCGCCCAGGTGCTCCTGGTAGTACTTGCGCAGCTCCTCGTCCGTGAGCGGCGTGGCCGCCGCCGTCGCCGCGTGCTTCTGCATCAGCCGCTGCACGATGAGCTTCTCCAGCGTCGCCTTCACCTCGGGGTCCTGGTCCAGGCCCTGCCTGCGCGCTTCCTGCACCAGCAGCTCGAAGCGCACGAGGTTGTCGAGGAACTCCTTCTTCGACGCCAGCGAGGTGTAGCGGGAGCGCAGCACCGGGGGCTGCTCCTCCAGCCGCGCCTGGAACCCGCTCGCGGTGATGACGCCGTCTCCCACCTTCGCAACCACGGGGTCCGGCCTACCCCCGGACGCCTCGGTCCCTCCCGAACCCTTGCAGGCACAGACGAGCAACACGGCGGCTGTGAGTATGGGTTTGAAAGGACTCATGGGTGTAATTCCTGACTCATTAGAGGCGGGTGGAGACAGACACCGTGCGGCAGTGCCGGTGGGCACCGGGATTTCAGTAGCAAATGACGCAGGGATTCACAATTGGCGGCACATTTCAGACTAGTTGAATTCTTTCTGGGAGATCGCGGACGATAGCCAGCACATCAGGTGCGTCACCTCGTCCACGGAGCGTCGTTTGTCATACATCGGGTACAGCCGCTGGCTCGTCGTGACGCTCGCGCTGATGGGCTGCGAGGGGCGTCAGTCCGAGGGTGCCCGCGGCTCCGTGGCGGACGCCGGTGCGGTGTCTGGAGACGTGGTCGCCCGGTACAAGGGCGGCGCCATCACCCGCGAGGAGTTGGTGCGTGAGTCGCGGAGGCTGCCTCCGGCGCTGCGCGAGCAGTTCGAGAGTCCGGTGGGGCAGGAGGAGTTCGCCCGCTCGCTGGTGGACAAGCGACTGCTGGTGGAGGAGGCGCGGAGGCGCGGGCTCGCGCAGCAGCAGGACCTCGCCCGGCAGGTGCGGGAGCTGGAGGAGCGGCTCCTCGTGCAGGCGCTGCTGGCGGAGGAGGAGCGCGGCGCGGGGCCCGCGACGGAGCCGGAGCTGCGCGCCTGGTACGACGCGCACCGGTCCGAGCTGCGCCAGCCGGAGCGCGTTCATCTGGCGCGCGTGCTGGCGTCCGCCGGTGGGGGCACCGCCGCGGAGCGCTCGCGAGCGCGGGCCCGGGCAGAGGAGTTCGCGCGACGCCTGCGGGCTGGGGAGCCCCTGGCGCGCGTGCAGTCCGCCGGAGACGGTCCCGAGCGGGCGCGGGCGGGGGACATGGGGCTGTTCGCCCGGGGCGAGCTGAAGGACGCACGGCTGGAGGAAGCGGCCTTCGCGCTGCGCACCTCCGGGCAGGTGTCCGCGGTGGTGGAGACGGCGGAGGGGTTCGCCGTGCTCCAGCTCCTCGAGCGGCGGGTGGAGCGCATTCCTCCGTTCGAGGAGGTGCGCGCGGAAGTCGAGGGGCGGGTGGCGCCGTCGCGTCAGCGCCGGGTGTTCGATGCGTTGCGGACGCGCCTGAGGGGCGCCGCGGATGTGCACGTCGAGGTATCAGCGCGTCCCTGACGCGCGGGGCAGAGGGGGAAGTCACATGCAGCCACGTCGCGCGACGCGCCTGGGGGCGCTGAGCGTCCTGTGCGCGGTTCTCGTCGGTGTCGTGCCTGCCCTGGCTCATGGGCAGGCCGCGCCGTCCGTCGTGTCCGTGTATCCCCTCCGCCCGCTCCAGGCCGGGGCGCGGACCGTGGAGCTCGGCTTCGAGGTGGAGGGCACCGCCGCCCAGGTGGTGGTGAGCGTCAAGGGCACCTCCGCCACGGCGGGCGCGTTCGTGGACCTCGCAAGGACTGTCGTCTCCCGGGACATGGCCGGTGACGTTCCCTTCCACGTGCTGGTGCCGCTGACGGCCGAGCTGCCGGCGGACGGGCGGCTGGTCATCACCGCCGCGCCCGTGGCAGCCGAGGGCGCGCAGGTGACGCCGGTGCAGGTGGTGCTCGACGGGAGCGCGCCTCCGCCCGGCTTCGCGGCGAACGCGGTGAAGGTCCGGGCCTCGCAGGACTCCGGCGAGCTGCTGGTGGACGTGGCGTACCAGGGCACCCTCGCGCGCGTGGAATTGACGTTGCTGGGCGCCTCGGCGGAGCTGCTGCGCACGGTGAAGGGCGACCTGGAGGAGGCCGAGGCCCACTCCTTCGCCACGGCCCGCCGGAAGGTGGCGCGGCCCCGGCTGACCACGCCCGGCCAGGTGACGTTCTCCGTACCCGTCACGGCCGAGCGCATCCCCGTGGACGGCGTGGTGGTGGTGGACGTGGCGCTGGTGGACCCGTACGACCGCGTGGTCCACACGTCCGAGGTGGAGTTCACCGACTCCACCGCGTTCGACCCGGTGCTGGCGCTGCGCGCCGGGCCCTCGCCCCTGCTGCTGTCGGAGGGCTTCGGCCAGCGCGAGCCGCTCAAGGTGTCCGCCGTCTTCGCCATCGCCGGGGAGGTGGACGTCAGCGGCGGCGCGAATGGCGCCACGTACGAGTCCTCCGACGAGTCGGTGGCGGCGGTGACGCGGGACGGGCACGTGGTGGCTCGCGCCAATGGCGAGGCCCAGGTGACGGTGCGGTACGCGGGCTACACGGCCACGGTGCCGGTGGTGGTGGACTCCACCGCGCAGCTGCAGCAGCTCGCCATCCTCCCCGTCGCGCCGACCATCCCCCGCGTGGGGGGCTCGGTGGCGCTGCGGCTGGAGGGCCTGCTCACCTCCGGCCGGCAGGTGGACCTGACGCCGGCGGCCGTCGGGACGAAGTGGAGCGCCGAAGACCCGAGCACGCTGAAGGTGTCTCCGGACGGCAAGGTGACGTCGCTGCGGCCCGGACCGGCGCGCGTCGTCGCCACGTACCCGGGCCTGTCGCCGGTGTCCGTCATGGTGGAGGCCCTGGACGCGCCGCCCGAGGTGCGGCTCACCGTGCCCGCTACGGTGGTGGCCGGTGGCAGCCTCGAGGTGAAGGCCGTGGCCACGGACGACGTGGGCGTGGCGCGGGTGGACTTCCTGGTCAACGGCGTCCCCACCGTCTCGGACACGTCGCCGCCCTTCGTGCTCCAGGTGAAGGCGCCTCCGTATGGCGGCAGCCCCCTGGTGCTGTCGGCGCGGGTGGTGGACACCGCCGGCCAGCAGGCGCAGTCGGCGGAGGCGCGGGTGCAGGTGACGGGCGCGCGCGCGCCCAGCTCGCGCTCGGTGGTGTACGAGGCGCCGCTGGCCGGAGAGCTTCTCGTCGCCGGGCTGCCCCGGACGCTGCGGGTGACGAGCGGCGACTGGCGCAGCGGCACCCTGAGCGCCAGCGACTTCCAGGTCGTCCGCTTCACCGTGGACGACGCGGCGTTGGGCGTGGCGGAGGCTCCCCGCGTGGAGGTGCGGATGCGGGAGACGGACAAGGGCCCCGAGCCCGTCCTCGTCCCGCTGTGGGAAGTCACCTTCGTGCCGTCGAGGACGGCGGCGGGCACCTCCGCCGTCATCCGGGCCACGGCCGTGGACGGCTCCGGGGCCGAAGTCCCGGTGGAGGCGCTGCCGGTCCGCATCGTCGCGGACTCCGCGCCGCTCATCACCCTGCACCAGCCGGTGGGGCCCATGGCGGATGCCACCGTGGGCGTGCCGCTGGCCGTCGCGGGCACGGTGGGGGACGACGCGCTGGCCTTCGGCGTGGACCTGCGGCTGCTGGTGGACGGCGCCGCCGTGGCCAGCACGCGGCTGACGAAGGGGGGACTGGCCGGGACTCCGTCGGGCTCGCAGGGCTTCTCCTTCAGCTGGACGCCGCCCGCGTCCAGCCTGGGACGGCAGTTGAAGGTGGAGGTGCAGGCCCTGGACGTGGGCGGCAACGAGCGCCGCGCCGCCTTCCAGGCAGTGGTGCGCGCGGACCAGCCGCCGCAGGTCTCCATCCTCTCGCCCATCAGCCAGAGCAGCCTCATCGCCGGCTCGCGCATGGTGCTCACCGCGGCCACGCAGGACGACTCGGGCCGGCCCGTGCAGGTGACGTGGCTCGTCAACGGCGCCCCGGTGGGCCTGTCCAGCGTGCCGCCGTACCTCACGACGTTCGGCGTGCCCGCCTCCGCCGCGGGCCAGACATTCACGGTGGAGGCCGTGGCGCGCGACTCCTCCGGGCAGGAGAAGAAGGCCAGCGCCACGGTGTTCGCCACGCCGGACGTCACGCCGCCCTCGCTGGCCATCGTCTCTCCCGCGGAGGGCGCGCAGGTCGTCCGCACGCAGGACCTGCTCGTCAGCGTGGCGGGCCTGGACGACGTGGACGTGAAGCGGGTGGAGCTACTCCTGGATGGGGAGGTGCTCCACACGGACTCCACCCCGGCGCCCAACGCCGGCGTGCCGGGCTCGTTCGTCACCCACGCGGTGATTCAGGCGGCCCTGCTGCAGGGGCGCGCGGACCACCGCCTCCGCGCGCGCGCCTACGACTCCTCCGACAACGTGGGCTTCTCGCCCGAGGTGCTGGTGCACGCGCTGGCCGACGAGCCGCCCACGGTGGCGTTCCTCCGGCCCCTCGCGGGCACGGTGGCGACGCTGGGGGCGTCGGCGGAGGTGGTCGTCGACGCGCGGGACGACGTGGCCATCAAGGCCGTCGCCCTGTTCCTGGACGGCACCGCCGTGGGCACCCGCACCCTGCCGCCGTACCGCTTCGAGGTGCCCCTCTCCGGCGCGCCGCGCGACGCGGTGCTGAGGGCGGTGGCCACCGACAGCGGTGACAGGACGACGGAGGCCACGCTGCCGCTGAAGTTGTCCGCGGACCAGAAGGCGCCGCTCGTCGGCTTCCGAGCTCCGGCCGAGGGCACGCGCGTGTTCGCGGGCCGCACCGTGCAGGTGGAGGTGGTGGCGTCGGATGACGTGGAGGTGGCCTGGGCGGAGCTGTACGTGGGCGCCACGCGCGTGGACCGGCTGACGGGCGGCGTGCAGGAGGGGCTCTACCGGGTGTTCCGCTTCCAGCTCCCCGTGCCGGCCTCCGCGGAGGGCTCGCGGTTGCAGCTGCGCGCGGTCGCGGCGGACCGCTCCGGGCTGACGGCGGAGCGCACCCAGGAGCTGAGCGTGGTGAAGGACCTGCCTCCCACCGTGACGCTGCTGGCGCCGCCGCCGGGCAGCCCGTACCGGGAGGGCGAGGACGTCCGGCTGTCGGTGGCCATGGGCGACGACGAGGGCGTCATCGGCTGGGTGGGCCAGTCCGGCGGAGTCGTGGTCGGCGCGCTGCCGCTGTCGGGGCCCCGGAAGGACGTGGCCACGCCCCAGGTCATCGTCGTCACGGCGCCCCTCATCTCCAAGGGCCAGCCGGACACGGTGGGCATCACCGTGCGCGACACCTCGGGACAGGACACCACCCGCACGGTGTCGCTCGGCATGCGGCGCGACACCCAGCCTCCCACCGCGCTGCTAACTTCGCCGCTGCCGCCGCGCGAGGGATTGCTGGACGTCCCGGAGGGCGGCTCGCTGGGCGTGCGCGTGGAGGTGCGGGACGACGTGCGCGTCTCGCGCGTGGCGGTGCTGGTGGACGGCACGGCCCTCACCCCGGGCGGCAGGGAGCCGCTCGGCGTGGCCGAGGAGCGCTTCGAGGAGGTCCGCACGCCGGACCCGCTGGGGCCCGGCTCCATCCTCACCAGCCGCGAGTACGTGGGCACCTTCGCCGGCACCGTGCGCATGGAGGGCGTGGCCCCCGGTGAGCACACGCTGCTGGCGCGCGCGTATGACCCGGCGGGCAACGTCACCGACACGCACGCGGTGCGCTTCCGCGTGAAGGAGTACGTGGACAGCGGCCCGCCCCGGCTGACGCTGGCCCTGTCCGGCTGCCCGGACGACACCACCTGCGTGTCCGGCACTACGGTGAAGCTCCGCGTGTCGGCCAGCGATGACGGAGTGGTGAGCACGGTGTCCGCCAGCCTGGACGGCGTGGCGCTGGTGCTGCCGGACGTCGAGCCCGCCCCCTCCGTTGGCGCGGAGGTCTCCGTGCCCCTGCCGGTGCTCGCGGCGGGCGAGACGTCGCGGCTGCTCACCTTCACCGCGCGCGCGGTGGACGCGACGGGCAAGGCGTCCGAGGCGAGCCTCACCCGCACGCTGCGGCCCGATGCCGCGCCCACCGTGGCACTGCTCGTGCCCGCGGCTGGCGCGGAGCTGACGGAGGAGCGGCGCGAAGAGGTGAAGGTGGAGCTGCGCGACGACGTCTCCGTGGCGTCGTCGCTGGTGGTGCTGTCCACCACCGGGGCGCGACTGGCCCCCAGCGGCGCGGGGTCCTTCGAGGTGCCGGCCACCGGCGCCACCGCGGGCGGCGCGACGCCGTCGGTGACGTGGAGCTTCGGGGCGGAGCAGTCGTTCCAGCTCTCGGTGGAGGCGGGCCTGGTGCGCGTCCTGCCGCATGGCCCGGCGGGGCAGGGCGGCGCGTCCGGCCGCGCCGTGCTGAAGGTGGGCGCCTCGCCGTCTGGCCTGGGCGCGCGGGCGCGGGTGACGTGGCGCTACCGCGTGCGCCCCGGCCAGGAGCAGTCCGCGGCCGTGGAGGACTTCCTGGCCCAGAACCCGGGCGGGCGGCGCGAGCTGGTCCTGGCGGCCCCGTCCTACTCGGCCGACCTGTCCTTCCCGGCCTCCGTGCTGGCGGTGGATGCCATCGACGTGGAGCTGCTGTCCGCTTCCGGCGCCAGCGAGCCGCTGGCCGTCACGCGCACGGGGCTCGTCTATGACGGCTCCAGCGTGCAGGTGCGGGCGGTGGCGGGCGGCGAGTGGCTCGCCGTGAGTCCGCTGGACGTCCAGGCCTCGGCGCCGGGACGCGTGAGCCAGCCGACGACGCACCTGCGTCCTCCCATGGGCTGGTCTCCGCGCGCGGCGGTGCTGAGCGCGCTGGCCTGGGACGGCGCGGGCGTGGGTGCCGTCGCCACGCTGCCAGTCGGCGTGCGTCCTGACACGACGTCCCCCGTCGCGGCGGTGACGTCGCCCGCCAACGGGAGCGCCGTCGTCGAAGGCGCCCTGACGACGGTGACGCTGTCCTTCCAGGACGACGTGGAGGTGGAGTCCGCCGAGCTGCGCGTGGACGGCGTCACCCTCGAGACGCTGGCGCGGCCGGGCGCGGAGGTGAACCGCACCCTGGTGCTGCGGCGTCCCGCCAGCGGCGCGCCCGTGGCGCTGTCGGTGGTGGCTCGCGACAGGGCGGGCAACGCGTCCGTGTCCCAGCCCGTCTACGTGGACGTGCGCCTGGACGAGGCGCCGTCGCTGACGCTGCAGTCGCTGCGCTCCAGCGTGGAGGACATCACCGGTCCGGAGCTGGCGAGCGGCTTCGTGCGCCTGCTCCAGGGCACGGACGCCTCGCTCCAGTTCGAGGCGAAGGATGACGTGGGCGTGGCCTCCCTCGAGGCCACCTTCCGGGGCGAGGTCATCTTCAGCCAGGTGCTGTCGCCCGCGCCGGCCACCGCCACCCGGCAGCTCACCTTCCGTCCGCCGGTGAGCCGCGACGGCGAGCCCTCCGTGCTGCTCCTCACTGTCACCGACACGTCCGGGCGGCAGGGCCGCGCCCGGCTCGTCGTCGAGGGCCGCCGCCCCCAGGCGCCCGAGCTGGCCATCTCCGTGCCCACCGCCGCCAACGCCACGCTGGCCGAGGGCAGCATCCAGCTCTACTTCCAGGCCATCGCCGGTGACGACACCGCCGTGGAGCGGGTGGAGCTGTTCATCAACGGCCAGCCCGCGCTCTCCGTGTCCGCGAAGGCCGCGAAGGACATCCCCACGCTGGGAGACTCGCTCGGGGAGGACGGCCTGCCCGTGGCGCTGGACCCGGCGGTGCGCGAGGCCGCGCGCGAGCTGAAGGAGCCCTTCCGCGACGTGACGCGGCTGAAGACGTATGGCGGCCTGGTGCGCCTGCCGCCCGGCTTCGTGGCGTTGGAGCCGGAGCGCACGCAGACCACGCTCCAGCTCCGGGCGGTGGCCACGGACATCGAGGGCCACCAGTCCTCGTACGAGCGCGTGGTGGTGGTGGTGCGGGACACCACGGCGCCGGTGGCCGAGGTGCTGCGGCCGACGCTGAGCCAGAACGTGGTGGAGAAGACGCCCGTGCTGGTGGAGGTGGTGGCGCACGACAACGTCTTCGTGGACCGGGTGGAGGTGCTCGCCGGCCCCAGCCTGGAGGCGCTCCAGGTGGTGCACGTCGCGGGCGGCTTCCCCGCGGAGAACGCGGTGCCGGGCTCCGACTTCGACGTGTACGCGCCGCCGGTGCGCTACGAGGTGGGCATGCCGCCGCTGGCCCAGTTGGGCATGGCGGACAGCGCGCCGTACTTCGTGGCCACGCGCGCCCGGGACGTGAGCGGCCGGTGGAGCACGCTCTTCATCCAGCCCATCGACGTGGTGCGAGACCGCGAGCCCGCGGTGGCCATCATCTCCCCGCCCAACGGCATGCCCGTGGTGGAAGGCAGCCCGGTGACGGTGACGGTGGCGGCTGATGATGACGTGGGCTTGCAGGCCGTGGAGTTGATGGTGAACGACGCGCCGCAGCCGCTGGTGCTGCGCACGCCGCCCTTCGCCTTCCAGGTGCCGGTGCCACAAGGGGGCGGGACGCTCAAGCTCCAGGCGTCGGCGGTGGACTCGTTCGGGCATCGCGTCAACAGCCAGGTGGTGTTGCTGCCGGTGGTGGCGGACCAGGCGCCCACCGTGGCGCTCGCGCAGCCGCGCCAGGGCGACACGCTGACGGAGGGCCGCGACTTCGGCCTCGTCGTGGCCGCGCAGGACGACGTGGCCATCTCCTGGGTGGAGGTGCTCGTCGAGGGCGGCGCGAGCGGGACCCTGCGGTACACGGGCACCACGCGCCCCTTCACCTTCCGCGTGCCGCTGCCGTACGGCTCCGCCGGGCGGACGCTCACCGTGCGCACCCGCGCGCGGGACTCGCTGGGCAAGGAGGCCGTGGCCCCGGTGGTGACGCTGCCGGTGGTGGCGGACACGAAGCCGCCGGAGGTGGCCTTCCTCTCGCCGGCGAACAACTCCGAAGTCGTGGAGGGCATGCGGCTGGACGTGGAGGCGCGCGCGGACGACAACGTGGGCGTGGCCAGCGTGGTGTTCCGCCTCGCGGGCAACACCGAGCCCCTGGCCACCATGCCGGTGGCGCCCTACCGGTTCAGCTACCGCGTGCCGAAGAGCGCCCGGGGCACGACGCTCACGTTCATCGCCGAGGCGACGGACACCTCCGGCCTGAAGTCCCAGAAGCAGGTCTCCGTGCGGGCGGTGGAGGACGCGCCTCCGGCGGTGTCGCTCCAGGCCCCCGCGCAGGTGGTGGCCGGGCTGAAGCGCCGCTTCAAGGTGACGGCGGAGGACAGCGTCGGCGTGGCCCAGGTGTCGCTGCACCTGGGCACGGGCGAGACGCCGCCCGAGGTGATGCGCCGCTTCGTGCTGCCGTACGACTTCGACTTCGAGGTGCCCGCGGCGTGGGTGGACACCACCATCACCGCGAGGGCGAAGGCGGTGGACGTCGCGGGGCAGGAGGCCTGGTCGGCGCCGGTGCTGGTGCGGGTGGTGAAGGACCAGCCGCCGGTGGTGGCCATCAAGAAGCCGGTGCCCGGCACCAACGTCTTCGACGGACAGTCGCTGCGCATCCAGGCCGAGGCCACGGACCCTGACGGCGGCATCGTCCGGGTGGCCTTCCTGGTGGACGGCAAGCGCGTGGACACGGCCCTGGTGCCCGCCGGCATTCCCGGCGCGCCGGCCGTGTACGTGGGCACCTTCGTCGCGCCCGTGGGCAGCGGCAACCGCCTGTTCGAGCTCACGGCGGTGGCCGTGGACACCGCGGGCCAGGAAACGGTCTCCGCGCCGGTGCCGGTGGGCACCGTGCGCGACACCGTGCCGCCCGAGGTGGAGCTGGTGGACCCGCCCGAGCGCGACCTCGTCACCGAGGGTGAGCTCGTCACGCTGTCGGCCGCCGCTGTGGACAACTCCGGCGTGAAGTCCACCGAGTTCTGGGTGGACGGCCTGAAGCTGGGCAGCACCGCCGTCAGCCACCCGGGGCCCGCGAACCGGCCGCTGTACTCGCTGTCGTGGCTGGCGCCGAGCGGCCGCGCGGGCGAGCTCGTCACCCTCCACTCCGAGGCCACGGACGCCTCCGACAACCGTGCGCGCTCGCAGCAGGTGAAGGTGGAGCTGGGCTTGCGGCCCTCGGCCACGTTGCTGCCCATCTCCGGCGCGGCGCGGCTGGGGCCGGTGGCGGCGCGCACCGATGGCCGCCTGGCCGTGGGCGGGAGCCTGGAGCAGGGCGGTGGCGCGCTGGCCTTCGCGCAGGCGTCGCTGGGGGACAATCCGCTGCTGGGCCTGGGCCTGGTGCCGCTGGATGCGGAGCCCGTGGCCGTCGCCTTCTCCGGGACGCGCGCGCTGGTGACGACGCCGCACCGGCTCAAGAGCAACGGGTCCTTCGTGCCGCCCCTGCTGTCAGTGGTGGACGTGGAGCCGCGCGTGCTGCGCGGCAGCGTGGACCTGCCCGGCAACGACGTGGGCGGTGTGGCGGCGAGGGACAGGGTGGCCTTCGTGGCCAACGGCTCCGCGGGCGTGGCGGTGGTGGACATCGGCGACCCGACGGCGCCCCAGCGCATCCTCACGCTGCCCGTGGTGGGCGAGGCCCGGGACGTCTTCATCTCCGGCGACTTGCTGCTGGTGGCCGCGGGCCCCGCGGGCCTGCGCGTGCTGGACCTGAAGCACCCGAGGCTGAAGGAGAAGGGCTTCGTGGCGGTGCCCGGTGGCGCGCGCGCGGTGTCCGCCGTGGGCAACCGTGCCTTCGTGGCGTGCGACGGCGCCAGCGCGCAGCTCGCGGTGGTGGACCTGACGCAGCCCACGCAGCCCCGGCTGCTGTCGCTGCTGCCGCACACGCCCGGCCGCAAGGACCTGCTGGCCACGGGGCTGGGCGCGGTGAGCGCCTCCGGCAACCTGGTGTTGGGCGCGACGCAGCTCACGGACCAGGACGCGCAGCCGGTGAAGGGCATGCTGTCGGTGTCCGTCGTCAAGCCGGAGGGCGGGGCCCGCACGCTGGTGCGCGCCAACCTGCCGGCCGGCTCCCACGTGGCGCACGCGGCCGGCGGCGCGGTGGCGACGCTGGGTGACAGGCTGGCCCACTTCGCGCTCCAGCGGCTGGTGGTGACGTCCGTGCAGCCCGCGGATGGAGAGCGGCAGGTGCCCGTGGCCGCGCCGGAGCTCGCCATTCAGGTGGAGCTGTCCACCGCGCCCTCGGCCGCCAGCATCGGGCCGGGCACGGTGGTGCTGCGCGCGGCGGATGCGCTGCTGGGGCCGCAGGTGCCCGTCACCGTGGAAGTCGCCGGACGCCTGCTGCGCGTCGTGCCCCAGCGCCCGCTGGCCGTGGGCATGGACTACTTCCTCGCGGTGGGCCCGGAGCTGGCCACGTCCACGGGGCTGACGTTGGGCGAGACGTTCCGCTCGCGCTTCACCACGCGCGCCGCCGCGCACACGCCGCCGGCCGTGGCCGAAGTGCAGCCCGCGTCGGGACCGCTGGACGGCGGCACGGCCGTCACCGTGTTCGGCGCCGGCTTCAGTCAGGGAGCCCGGGTGTACTTCTCCGGCGCCGAGGCCACCGAGGTGGTGGTGGCCGGTGACGGCAGCAGCCTCACGGCCCGCACACCGCCGCAGCTCGAGGGCGCGGCCACCGTCACGGTCGTCAACCCGGACGGGCTCGAGGGCGCCCTCTACGGTGGCTTCATCTACCTCAAGGTTCTGGAGCTCCAGTTCGTGGTGCCCTCCACGGGAAGGCTGGAGGGTGGCAACACGGTGGAGCTGTCCGGCGGGGGCTTCCAGCGCGGCGCCACGGTGACGGTGGGCGGACAGCCCGCGACTCAGGTGCGGGTGCTGTCTCCGGGCCGGCTGACGGCCCGGGTGCCGCCGGGGCCCTTCGGTCCCGCGGACGTGGCGGTGCGCAACCCGGACGGGCGGCGCGCGGTGGCGGCGGGGGCGTACCTCTACACGGACCTGACGGTGTCCACGGTGCTGGAGCGCTACGACCCGGAACAGGACGGCCCCATCCGCCCCGCGCACCTGATGCCGAGGCTGGCGCCGCTGAAGGTGACGCTGTCCGGGAAGAAGGCCTGGGTGCTGTCGCCCGCGCAGGTGGCCACGTCCGCGAAGGAACCGGTGGAGCTGCTCCAGGACAGCGTGCACGGCGCACTGTCGCTGGTGGACGTGGGTGACGCGTCGGGCGCGTTCCTGCTGGGAGGCGTGTCGCTGCCGCCGCCGTACGAGCCCGCGGCGCTCGCGGTGCGGGGGACTCGGGCCTACGTGGCCGTCAACGGCGCGGACCTGCCGTTCGTGGACGTGGTGGGGGAGGGCGGCCCGTCGCTGCTCGTCGTCAACGCGGCCACGCCGACGGCGCCCGTGCTGGTGACGGCGGTGCCCGGCGTGGGGAACGCGCGGGGCCTGGCCCTCGCGGGAGACCTGGCGCTGATGGCGGCGGGGCCGGGGGGCGTGGCGCTCTACTCGCTGGTGGAGCCGGACCGGCCGGTGCTGCTGGGCGCGGTGACGCGGTTCCGCTTCAACGGCACGCAGCAGGAGCCGTCCATCCTGGACGTGCAGGTGTCCGGCCGCTACGCGGTGCTGCTGGCCGAGCTCGGCTCCGAGCGCCGGCTGCTGGTGGCGGACCTGTCGCTGCCGGCCATGCCGGTGGTGGGCGAGCTGGCCACCTCCGCGAGCGACGTGGCGCTGTTCTCACGTCGCGGCTTGTCCGTGGCGGAGCAGACCCTGCGCACGCTGTCGCTGGTGCCCGTCACCCGGCCGCGCGAGGTGGCACCGGTGACGCCGCTGGTGGGCGGCATGCGCTTCGCGGGTGGCGCGCTCGGGCCCCAGGTGGGCGCGCTGGCGGGCTCCGGCGGTTCGGCGCTGGTGCAGGTGCTCGTCGCTTCGGACCCTTCGCGGCCCATCTCCGTGGACGCGGTGGACCTGTACCCCGCGGCGACGCTGTCCGACGTGGCGGTGGAGGGTGACGTGGTGGTGGCCACCGTGAAGACGACGGTGGAGCCGCCGCCGGGCGCGCCCGCGGCGCTGGATGCGCTCGCGGTGGTGGGGCTGCCCTTCCCGGTGGTGACGGGAAGCGTGCCGGAGGATGGCGCGGAGGCGTTCCCGGTGGGCACGTCCCTCCAGGCGTTCCTGAGCCGGCCGGTGTCGGACGTGAGCGCCACCACGGTGCGGCTGTTCCAGGTGGACGGCACCGCCCAGGGCGCGCCCGTCCCGGCCACGCTGGAGGTCCAGGGCACCACGGTGACGCTGACGCCCGCGCAGCCGCTGGAGCGGAGCAGGACGTACCAGCTCCGCGTCGAGGGACTCCATGCGCAGGTGGACGGCGCGCCCATGCCGGGCGCATTCCTCGCGGAGTTCACCACCGCGTCCGACGTGACGGCGGTCCCCGTGGGCTTCACGCGAGTCACTCCGCGCCAGGGTCCCGCGTCGGGCCGGGTGGACGTGACGCTGGAGGGCCACGGCTTCAGCTCGACGATGGAGGTGCGCATCAACGGCGCGCCGGCCACGGTGAAGTCCGTGGCTCCGGGCGGCATGAGCGCCGTGGTGGAGACGCCGCCGAGCATCGCCGGCCCCGCCACCGTCAGCATCATCGGGCGCGGTGGCAGCCGCGTGGACGCCATTGGCGCCTATCTGTACGTGGACCCGCTCCAGCTCACCGCGGTGTCACCGCCGCGCGGCCCCACGTCGGGGGGCACGCGGGTGCTCATCTCCGGCAGGGGCTTCGCGCCGGACGGGACGGTGCGGGTGCGCTTCGGCAACGCGGACGCGCTCCAGGTCCGCGTGCTGGGCATCGGCCTCATCCAGGCGTACACGCCGGACGGGCTGCGCGGCCCGGTGGACGTCACCGTCACCAACCCGGACGGCACCACCGCCACGCTGGCGCACGCCTTCACCTTCGACCAGCCGACCGGCGCGTCGGTGGCGCTGGGCGCCGCGCTGCGAGACGTGGTGGTGGTGGGCGACCTGGCCTACGTGGTGGGCGACTCGGGGCTGGAGGTGGTGGACATCTCCGGCCTGCACCGCTTCGGGCCACACGTGGGCGAGCCGATTGCCCCGGACCGCCGGGGCGACCTGGTGGACGAGAACGGCGACCGCGTGGATGACCGCCGCGTGGCGCACCTCAACCTGCCGGGCGAGGCCACCTCCATCAGCTACCCGCCCTCGGGGGGAGACCTGATGTACGTGGGCCTCATCTCCCGGCGCGGCGCGAATGGAGTCCCCGCCGAGGGCGCGGTGGCCCGGGTGGACGTGGACAGGCCGGACCAACCCCGGCTGCTGGCCGTGACGCCCTCGGGCGCGCACGGTGTCTTCGGCGTGGACGCGCGCGGAGACCGGCTGCTGGCGGCGGCCGCGGCCAGTGGACTTCGGGCCTTCGACACCTCCGTGGACGTCTTCCCCGTGCACACGCAGGAGATTCTCCCCGGGGTGCAGGCGGTGGGCGTCTGGGAGGGGCAGGCGGCGCTGGGCGTCGGGACTCGTGGCGTGGATGACCGCGTGGCGCCGGGCAGTCTCCAGCTGTGGTCCGTGGAGGGCGCGCCTGCGTTGCTGGGCGTGCTGCCGGACATCGCTGTGCAGCGCGTGCGCCTGCGGCGGGAGCTGGCCGTGGTGGCGGCGGGCGCCGAGGGCCTGGTGCTGGTGGACGTGTCGCAGCTTCCGCTCCGGCGCCTCGCCTCGGTGGACGTGAAGGGCTTCGCCTCGGACGTGCGGCTCTCGGGAGACGTGGCCTACGTGGCCGCCGGGGCCGCGGGCGTCGCGGTGGTGGACCTGAGCGACGCGCTGGCTCCGAAGCTGCTCCACCATGTCATCGGCATGCAGGGCGGCGACGCCCGCACGGTGGCGGTGGGCGGTGGGCGGCTGCTGAGCTTGAGGGACCGTGGACAGCGCGGCTGGTCGCTGGAGCTGGGCCCCGCGGCGGAGCTGTCCGTCACGGGCGCCAGCGTGGCCTCGGGCGAGGTCGTCCCGCGCAGCCTGGACTCCGTCACCGTCTTCTTCTCGGCGGCGTTCGACCCGGCCACGGCGCCGGGGGCCTTCTCCTTCACGGCGGACGGCCTGCCCGTCTCCGGCACGCTGGAGGCGGGGGGCGTGGATGACCTGCGCAGCACCTGCGTCTTCAGGCTCTCGGAGCCGCTGCCCTCGGGCGCCGCGCTGCGCGTCTCCGTCTCCCAGGCGCTGAAGACGCCGGACGGCCACGCGCTCATCGCGCCCTACACGCTGGACTTCCAGGCCGCGGGCGGCGTGGGCGTGCGGCCGGTGCTGTCGCAGGTGGTGCCGCGCGTGGGCTCAATCGCGGGTGGCAACGTGGTGGAGGTGCTGGGGGCGTCCTTCGAGCCGGGCGCGAGCGTGCGCATCGGCGGGGTTGAGGCGGACGTGCTGGCCGCGTCGTCGACGCGCCTTACGGTGGAGACTCCTCCGGGCGCGGTGGGGCTGGCGGACGTGGAGGTGGTGCAGCCGTCGGGACTGTCCGTGCGCAGGCCGGGCGGCTACCTGTACGTGGCGCCGCTCTTCGCGCACTCGGCCAGTCCGCGCTTCCTCAATCCCCGGGGCGGCAGCACCGTGCGCGTCACCGGCGAGGGCTTCCTGCCGTGGTGGGCGGATGCGCTGGGCTCCACCCGGGTGCTGGTGCGCGGCCTGCCCGCGTCCGGCGTGCAGGTGGTGTCCTTCAACGAGCTGACGGCCGTGGCGCCGCCGGGCTCGTTCGGCGCGGCCGAGGTGTCGGTGGTGTCTCCCGACGGCATCTCCCGCGTCACCGCGCCGAGCCCCGTGGGCTACGGCCTGCCGTTCTCCGGCGAGGAGCGCGCCGTCTCGGTGCGTCCGCGCGCGCTGTTCGTCAACCCGGAGCAGCCGCTGCAGGTGTTCGCCGCGGCCGGCGCCGGTGGCAACGGCAACCGCTTCGACCAGCCGTACCTCGGCGCCATCACCGGCCAGGGCGTCATCCCCGAGTCGTTCCGCGCCGTCGTGTACGACGCGACGCTGGCGGGCCGGCCGCGCACCTCGGGCGCGCAGGTGGTGGACGCGCCGGACGCGCTGGTGGACCGCTACTTCGCGCTGCGGATGGGCTACCTGCGCGACGAGCCGCTGCCGGACATCGAAATCATGCCCGACTCGCTGGACGTGGCGGCGAGGGACGGCAGGCTGTACGTGGCCAACGGCCTGAGCGGCCTCGCGGTGCTGGACGCCACGGACACGCTGGGGCTGCCGCTGCTCGGCCGGGCCTCGCTGGAGGGAGGCTCGGACGGCATGCACGCCACCCGCGTGCTGCCCACGCCGACGGGCGCCTGGGTGCTGGGTACCGTGCTCACGATGGACCCGGAAGGCCGCTGCCCCGGGACGCCCCCGGCCTACGGCACGGGCGGCGGGGTGATGCTCTTCGACACGCGCACCGCGAACGACCCGGTGCGCATCGGCGCGCTCCCGTCCGCGACGGACGTGTTCGGCGCGGCGCTGGCGCGAGGCCGCGCGTTCGTGGTGACCGGCCGGCACGAGGGCCTCTACTTCTGCCCGCCCGACCCGTATGACCCGATGAAGCTGCCGCCGCCTCCGGAGACGTCCGTCACCGGGAGCCCTTCGGGTGAGCATGCTCGCGCCATTCCCGGCGAGCCGCCCTCGGGCAGCCTGCTCGTGTACGCCTCCGCGCGTCCGGGCGCCTCGGTGGAGGCCTCGCTCACGTTCCCGTACTCGCTCACGGACGTGGTGGTGGTGCGCGACGTGGCGATTGTCGCGGCCGCCGAGTACGGCCTGCTCTTCGTGGACGTGGCTGACCCGGCCCATCCCCGGAAGCTCGACACGGCCAGCATTCCCTTCGACGGCACGCTGTCCAACAAGCCGGGCCACCCGCAGCGCCTGCGGCTGCTGGGCGATTTGCTCTTCGTCTCCGCGGCTGACGGTGGCGTGGTGCTGGTGGACGTGTCGGAGCCGCGCGCGCCGAAGCTGGTGAGCGGCGGCAACCCGGAGCCGGCGTGGGACTCGGCGGCGGTGCAGGACCGGCTGCTGCTGGCCAGCCGCGACCGCGTGACGGAGCTGTCCGTGCCCTTCCTCTACGTGACGGGCTACACGCCCGCGCGGGAGTCGCTGGTGGCGCCCGAGGGCGTGGAGTTGGTGGTCCGGTTCAACCGGCCGCTCGCCGCTGCCAGCTTCACGGACGCGAGCGTCCGGCTGCTCGGAGCGGATGACGAAGCCGTCGACGTGGACCTGGAGGTCTCCGGCTCCACGCTGGTGGTGCGTCCGGAGTCCGCGCTGGCGCCGAACCTGGCGTACCGACTGGAAGTGGACTCGCGGGTGACGGACCAGCGCGGAGGCTCGCTGCTGGTGCCGCTGAGCCTCGGCTTCCGGACAGGCGCGGTGGGCAGCCGGCTGCCTGTGCTCGTGTCCGTGGCGCCCTCCGCGGCCTCGCGCGCGGGAGGCACGGTGCTGACGGTGGTGGGGCAGCGCCTGGGCGGCGTGGCCCAGGTGCGCGTGGGCGGACAGCCCGCCAGCTTCCAGGTCGTCTCCGAGACGGAGCTGCGCGTCACCGCGCCCGCCATGGCCGAGGCCGGCCCCGCGGACCTGGAGGTCGTGGACCAGGGTGGGCCCACGGCGGTGCTGCCCTCGTCGGTGCTGTACCTGGACCCGCTGGAGGGTGCGGGCGTGGCGCTGTCTCCGGACCATGGGCCGGTGGAGGGCGGGACGCGCGTGCAGCTTGCTGTCTCGGGCCGTCAGGCGCTGGCGCCGGGGACGAAGGTGCGCATCGGCGGCAGGGACGCGGTGGACGTGGACATCCAGGACCTGACGTCGCTGAGCTTCACGACGCCCGCGGTGGATGACGCCACGCTGGCGCCGGTGGAGTTGGTGCGGCCCGGCGAGGAGCCGGTGCGGGTGGGCCTGTTCTCCTACGACATGCCGGTGGGCACCACGCTGGACCTGCCGGGCTTCCCGCCGAGGGTGGCGTCGGAGCTGCGCCTGTCCGGGGACACGCTGTACGTGGGCGTCTCCAACAGCGGCTACGAGGGGCTGGAGCTGTTCGACGTGAAGATTGAGGAGCGGCCCATCCGCCTGGGCGGAGTCCGCACCGAGCGCCCCGTGCGCGGCCTGGACGTGTCCGGCGCGCTGGCGTACCTGGCGACGGATGAGCTGGGGCTGGTGGTCGTGGATGTGTCCGACGCCGGGTTCCCCTTCATCGCGGACCGCGCGGTGACGTACGGCCGGGCGACGGGCGTGCGGCTGGAGGGCGCGGACGCCTACGTGTCCGTGACGGACCCCGGGAGCAGCGCGGGCGTCATCCAGCGCTTCCACGCGGCGGGGCCGCGTCTGTCTCCTCCCGAGTCCGTCGTGCTGGACGCGGACGCGCTGGCACTGGACCTGGGACCGGACCGCTTCTACACGCTGACGTCGCAGGTGGTGGGCGGCACGGGCTCCGGCCTGGCGCTCACGCTGTACACCCGCGCGGGCACGCGGGTGGGGCGCGTGACGGTGCTGTCGGGGACGCGGCCCTACGAGGAGCTCGTGAGCAGCCGCCTGGCGGTGCGCGGGGGCCGTGCGTACGTCAGCGTGGGCACGAAGCTCTACGTCTTCGACCTGAGCGACGAGTCCGCGCCGCGCGTGCTCCAGTCCACGGACCTGGGCTCGCCGGTGCTGGGGCTGACGTTCGCGGGCGGGGCGCTGCTGGCCGCCACCGCGGGCGATGCGACGGTCATCGAGATTCCTCCCACGGACCTGCTCGCCGTGGAGCTGGACCCACCCCAGGGCGGGCTGGCGCCGCCGGGCACGCTCATCCAGGCGCGCCTCACGCTGCCGGTGTCGCCGGAGTCGGTGACGCCGCAGACGTTCGAGGTGCAGGCCAATGACGGCACCGGCTGGCGCGTGGTGCAGGGCTCGCGCGAGGTGGTGTTCGCCGTGCGCGGCTCCACGCTCGTCTTCCAGCCGTCCGTCCCGTTCCGTCCGGGCGACGAGGTGCGGGTGGACCTGTCCCCTGGCATCAAGGCGTTCGACACCCGGCCGCTCGCCGTGCCGGTGCACGCCACCTTCCACGTCACGAGCGCGGATGCGCTGAAGCCCGTCATCACCCGCCTGGAGCCGGCGTCCGGCCTGTCCAATGCGCACACCACGCTGCTGCTCACGGGCGCGGGCTTTCGCGCCGCCACGTCCGTCCGGGTGGGCGGCCAGGCGGCGGCGGTGGAGTGGCTGGCGGACGACACGCTGCGGGTGACGGTGCCTCCCTCCGTGGGCGCGGCCGCGGGGCCGGCGTTGGTGGAGGTCATCGACACGCCGTCGGGGCTGCGCGACGCGCGCCTGGGCGGCTTCCTCTACCGCGAGCCGTTGCGCCTGCTCACGCTGTCGTCCGACCAGTCGCCCCAGCAGGGCGGCAAGGACATCGTCGTCACCGGCAAGGGCTTCGTGCCCGGGCTGGCCGTGCGCTTCGACACCACGCCGTCCTTCGACGTGCGGGTGCTGTCCATGGAGCAGGCGGTGGTGCGCGTGCCGCCACACGCGGCGGGGCTGGTGGACGTCACGGCGACGCTGCCGGGCCAGTCCTCCGTGCTGACCCGCTCGTTCATCTACGGCGCGGGCGCGGTGTCGCGGCTGCCCACGCTGCCGGTGGCGCAGGTGCTGGTGGACCACGGCGTGGCGTACGCGGCGCTGGGCGGCGAGACGGCCATCGTCGGCGCCGACGGCACCGTGTACGAGGCGTCGCGAGCCACGTCCGAGGGCGGGTTGCTCATCGCCCGCCTGTCGGAGCTGCCCACCATCACCGAGGTGAAGAAGCTCACCGTTCCGGTGTCGGGCGGCGTGCGGCGGCTGGCCAAGGCCGGCAGCCGCGTCTACCTGGCCGCGGGCGCGGCGGGCGTGAAGGTGGTGGAGGTGTCGCAGGTGGACGCGCCCGTGGTGACGACCACGCTGGGCGTCACCACGGCGGCGCGGGACGTGCTCGTACGCGACGACCTGCTCTTCGTCGCGGACGGCGCGGGCGTCTCCGTGTACCGGTTGGGTGAGACGGACGCGCCGCTGCCGGTGGGCAACCACGCGGTGTCCGGCGGCGCGAGCGCGCTGGCCACCTGGGGCCCCTACCTGTTGGTGGCGGACGGCAACGAGAGCGCGCCGAAGCTGCACGTGCTGGACGCGCGCAAGGGCGGGCTGCCGCAGGTGGGCACCTTCCCGCTGTCCGCGCCCGCGCTGCACCTCACGGCGAGCGGCACGCGCGCCTACGCGTCGCTGGGCCGGGCGAAGCAGGTGGCGGTGGTGGAGCTGGTGGACCCGGCGAATCCCGCCCCGGCCGGCCAGTTGGTGCTGACGGATGCGCAGGGGCGCACGTGGATGTCCGCGGAGCAGACGTGGGTGTCCGGCGGCGTGGCCTACGTGGCGGCGGGTGGCGGCAAGGTGCAGCGCTTCGCGGTGCCGGTGGGCCTGCCACCCTACGCGCTGGAGCGCGCCCAGGTGGTGGGCGATGCGCGGACGCTGGCCTTCGCCGACAACTACCTCCTGGTGGGCACGCTGCTGCTGGACGTGAATGGCCGGTCGGTGGAGCTGCCGCTGGAGCAGGCCTCGGACCAGGGCGGCGCGCTGGCGGGCTCGCTGGCCGCCGTGGCGCTGGACCACCTGGAGCTGGTGGGTACCACGCCCGCCAACGGCGACACCGTGGCGCCGGGCGAGCCCGTGCGCGTGCACCTGTCGGAGCTGCCGGACTTCAACACGGCGGACGCCGTCACGCTGACGCGGGATGACGGCTCGAACATGCCGGTGGCGGTGGCGCGGCGGTTGATGGCCACGACGGAGGGCGCGGACGTGGTGCTGGAGCCGTACGCGCCGCTGGCCACGTCGACGGCGCACCGGCTGCACATCGGCCAGGACCTGGCCAACCTCGAGGGCGGCAAGCTGGGCGTGGACGTGGACGTCCGCTTCCGCACGGCCAGCGCGGCGAACGCCGAGCGCCCCGTGCTGGCCCGCGTGGAGCCCGCCTTCGGCCTGGAGGCGGGCGGCGACACCGTCACCGTCCTGGGCGAGCACTTCGTCGCCGGGTGCGCGGTGTCCTTCGGTGGGACGCCGGCCCTGGTGACGTCGGTGGCGGCGGATGGCCGCTCCATCGCCGTGCAGGTGCCTCCGGGCACCGCCGGCCCCGCGGCCGTGGAGGTGGTGAACGTGGGTGGCCTGTCCGCCCTGCGCCTGGGCGCTTACCGCTACCTCTCGCCGCCCTCCATCGCTTCGCTGACGCCGGAGACGGCGCCCTTCGACAGCGGGGAATTCGTCACGCTGCGCGGGCAGGGCCTCTACGGCGGCTCGCAGGTGACGTTCGGCGGGGTGCCCGCGGCCAGCGTGGAGCTGCTGTCCGCGGAGGTGCTGCGCGTGAAGGTGCCGGGCAACGTCACGGGCCCGGTGGACGTGCGCGTCTCCACCCCGGCCCCGGGGGGCCCGGTGAGCGCGGTGCGGGCGGGAGGCTTCACCTTCACGCTGCAGCCGCTGGTGACGTACGGCCAGGGCGCCGAGGCGCTGGCCCGCGTGGGCTCCGCGCTGTTGATGGCGGACAACGGCCGGCTGGTGGCGGTGGACCTGTCGATTCCGGAGAGCCCGGACCGGCTGGGCGACGTGCCGGGCGTGCCGTACGCCACGGCGCTGGCCGTCAGCGGGGACGTGGCCTTCCTCGCGGGCACGGGCGTGGTGGTGCGGTACGAGGTGGGTGCCTGCGGCTCCGCGCCGCGCGTGCCGTGTGAGCTCCAGGAGCGGGAGCGCATCTCCCTGTCTCCGGGCGACGTGGTGCCGACCTCCATCGTCGCGACGCCGGGTGCGGCGTACGTGGCCATCGGCGGCGGCAACGAGGTGGCGCTGCTGGGCCGCGTGGACGGCACCTTCCAGGTGGTGGCGCGCGCGTACCTTCCGGGCGGCAACATCCGCGCGATGGAGCGCATCCGCGGGGCGCTGGCCGTGCTGGTGGACGTGGGCTCCACGTCGCGGCTGGAGCTGCGCAGCTTCGACGACGCGGAGCTGACGCTGCTGGGACAGGTGGACGGGCTGCCGGATGGCGCCTTCTCCCTGGCGGCCGAGGGCAACCGGCTGCTGCTGGGCCTGGGGCACCAGGCGCGCCTGGTGGATGCGACGCAGCTGGAAGCCCCGGCCGTCGTGGGCAGCTTCGCCTCCAGCAGCACGAGCAACGACTTGCTGGCCGTGTCGCTGTCCGGCCCGTGGGCGTGGCTGGGTGGCGACGAGCGGCTGTCCTGGGTGGACACCACGGACGGCATGGTGGAGCGCACGTGGGCGCCGGTGCTGAGCGGCTCGGGCCAGCGCGTGGTGGTGGCGGCGGGAGTCGCGGCGGTGGCCAGCCCGTGGGAGCTGCGCCTGTTCCATCTGCCCTATCCGGTGACGGTGGGCTCCACGCCGGTGCCGGGCGGAGCGCTGCCGCCGGGAGGCACCGTGTCCGTGGCGGTGTCGCCGCTGCTGCCGCAATACCTGGCCACCGGCAGCACGCTGGCGCTGTCGCAGGGGAGCACGCCGGTGTCCGGCGAGACTTCCCATACGGGCTTCACGGTGGGCTTCACGCCGTCCTCCGAGCTGCAGCCGGGTGCGGTGTACACGGCCGAGGCGTCGCTCGCGGCGCCGTCGGCGGTGGGTGGTGGGCTGCGCGGACCGTGGCGCTTCCCGGTCGTGGGCGGCGTTGCGGACACGCTGATGCGCGTGGACGCCATCTCTCCGGACCACGGTGGGCTGGGCGGGGAGCTGCTGGTGGACCTCACCGGCGCCAACCTCCAGGCCGTGTCCGGGGTGACTTTCGGCGGGCGCCCCGCGCCGCTCCAGCAGGGCCCCACGGCCACGCTGGTTCGCGTGCGGGCTCCGGCGGCGCAGGTGGCCGGCCCCGTCACCGTCGAGCTGCGCACGGACGCGGGCGAGCGGCTGCACGTGCCGGGCGGCTTCGTGTACGTGGCGCCGCTCCAGGTGACGGACGCGTCCCCGTCGCGCGTGGACCTGGGCGGCGGGTGGGTGACGCTCACCGGCTCCGGCTTCACGCGCGGCCTCTCCGTCAAGGTGGACGGGGTGACCGTGCCGTCGAATGCCTCCAGTGACACGTCCCTGGCCTTCCTGGTGCCGGCGGGCGCAGCGGGCTTCGTGACGGTGGAGTTGTCGCAGGTGGGCACCGCGCCGGTGGTGATGGCCAACGTCGTGCGGCGCGCGGACACGCAGCCGCCGTCGGTGGTGTCGTGGCAGCCGGTGGAGGTGGCACAAGGCGGGCAGAGCACGCCGCTCGACAGCGTGTTCGCGGTGCGCTTCGACGAGCCCATCGCCCCGGCGAGCGCCGCCCTGGCGCGGCTGGAGCGGACGGCCACGGGCGTGGCGGAGCCCTCGACGGTGACGGTGGACGCGGATGGCCGAGGCCTCACGCTGGTCCCGTCGTCGCCGCTGCCGCCGACCACGTGGTACCGGCTCAGCGTGGTGGGCGTCACCGACCTGGGCGGCAACGCGGTGGCCTACAGCTCCGCGGCCTGGCGGACGTTCCGCACGGTGGACACGGTGCCTCCGTCCGTGGGCCTGGTGATGCGTGGCACGGGCCGGCCGGTGGAGACGGGCGACCTCTTCACCGCGCAGGTGGACCACGTGTTCGAGGTGACGGCGGAGGACGACTCGCGGAGCTTGCGCGCCCTCACCCTCAAGGTGGATGGAGTGGCGGTGCCAGGCGGGAGCAATGGCTTCACGTACCAGTGGCCGGCGGAGAAGGTGGGCGGCACCTCTCAGCTCGTCGCGGTGGCGGAGGACTCGGCGGGCAACACGGCGCAGTACACGGTGACGGTGCAGGTGGTGAACGACGTGCCGCCCACGGTGTCCATCACCGCGCCGGCAGTGACGCACCTGACGCTGGAGGAGGGCGCGCCGCTGGAGGTCGCCGTCTCCGCGACGGACAACACGCGGCTGAGCAGCATGGAGCTCCGGCTGGACGGCGTGTCACAGAAGCGCATCACCGGCCTCACGTCCGACAGCGCCACGCTGACGCACCGGCTGCGCATGGCACCCGTGGGCGCGGCGCCGGTGGAGCGTGTGCTCACCGCGCTGGCCATGGACGAGGGCAACCTCGTGGGCAGCTCCGCGCCCGTGGTGCTCACCGTGACGCCGGACGTCACCGCGCCCCAGGTCTCCTTCACCTCGCCGGGCGAGGACGTGCGCGTGGTGTCCGGCAGCACGGTGGTACTGGCGGTGGAGGCCGCGGACCACAACCCGGTGCGCTCCGTGGTGTTCACGGTGGACGGCGTGGCGCGCGAGCCGCTGACGCTGTCGCCCTGGGTGCTGCAGTGGACGGCGCCGACGGTGACGCAGAACCGCGACGTCGTGGTGACAGTCGTCGCCACGGACGCGCGCGGCAACACGGGCACGGCCACGCGGACGCTCACGGTGGAACCCGCCGACGCACCGCGCGTCAGCATCACCTGGCCGGGCCATGGCGCGGAGTTCACCGAGGGCTCCCAGCTCCAGGTGAACCTCGAGGTGTCGGGCCGTGCCGCCGCGCGGCTCGTGCGCCTGTCGCTCGACGGCCAGCAGGTGGTGCTCACGGGCGAGCCCTGGCGCCACACCTTCACGTTGCCAGTGGTGGGCCCGGAGGGCCGCTACGTGGTGCTGCGCGCCGTCGCGGAAGGCGCGACGGGGCAGCAGAGCGCCGCGTCGCAGCGGCAGCTCCACATCGTGGACAGCGGCCTGCCGGCGCCGGTGGTGTCCGTGGCCGCCTCGCCCGAGGGGCCGGTGTTCGCGGGCGGCTCGTCGCTGCGCGCGCAGGTGGCCGCCAGCGACGCGACCACCGTCACGCACCAACTGCACGTGGGCAACGTAGCGGTGGCCGCTACACCCTCGGAGGACTACGTGCTGCCGACAGCGCCGGAGGGTGCGCAGGTGCGCCTGTCCGCGCTGGCCTCGGGGCTGGGCGGCACGGCGTCCGCCGAGCTGACCGGGACGCTGGCCATCTTCGCGAGCGGAGCGGCCACGCGCCACACGCTGACCGGCGTGGAGCCGGCGGTGGACCTGGCGCTCCAGGGTGAGCGACTGGCGGTGCTGCGGAGCAACGGCGGTGGGCGGGCCCGGGTCGAGCTGCACGCTCGCGCGGATGCCGCCCCCGGGGCGCAGCGGACGCTGGAGGGCGCGCCGGTGGCGGTGGCCTTCGCGGCGGACCGCGTGGCCGTCGCACTGGTGGCGGACGGGGAGGGCGCACTGGAGCTGCTCTCCTCGACGGACCTGTCGCCGGTGGCCCGCGTCGCCCTGCGCCGCGAGCCGCTCGCGGTGGCGGGCTTCCGGGGTGGCGTGGTGGTGGGCTTCGACGAGGGCCTGGAGGTGCGCGCTCGCGACGGCGCGCTGAGCGCACGCCTGGCGCTGGGCTCCGTGGCCGCGCTGGCCGTCCGCGGAGACATGGCGTACGCGGTGGCGGATGGCCGCGTGGTGGTGGTGGACCTGTCGGTGCCTCCGGCGCCGTGGGTGGTGGCCTCGGCGGATGCGACGGGCGCGGTGGCGGTGACGGCGCTTGGTGCGGACCGGGTGTGCACGGCCGGCGCGGAGCTGCGCTGCTTCACCCTGGCCGGTGGCGTGCTGACGTCGGCGGAGGCCCGGGCGCTGACGCCCGCGGCGGTGTCCGTCCACGCGGTGGGCCCCTGGTTGATGCTGGGGAGCGACGCGGGGCTGACGGTGGTGGACGCACGGGCGGTGCCGCGCACGGCGGGCACCTTCCCCGCGGTGAAGGGCCGCGCGGTGGCGGCGGCGGGCACGGTGTTCGCGGTGAAGGACCTGGAGCTGTCGCGCCTGGGCCTGGGCCGTGGGCCGGGTACGCCGCGCGTGTCGCTGGAGCTGCCCGCGACGGCGGCTCCGGGCTCGCGGCTGGCGCTGGTGGCCTCGGTGGAGGATGAAGTCGAGCCGCTCAACGCCTATACGGCCGAGCTGCTGGTGGACGGCCGTATGGTGGAGGTGCTGGACAGCGCGCTGCCCGCCTCGGTGGACCTGCCGCTGACGGGCGGCTCCGCGCAGGTGACGCTGCGGGTGCGGGACCTGGCCGGCAACGTGGGCCTGTCGCAGCAGACCGTGACGCTGGTGGACGGAGGCGTGGGCCCGGCGCTGCTCGCGCTGGAGCTGCCGTCCGAGGTGCTGGAGGGCACGGAGCTGGCGGCGCGTCCGGTGGCGGTGGACCCGGCGCGCGTGGCCGCAGTGGAAGTGACGCTGCAAGGGCAGGCCCCGGTCACCTTCGCCGCGCCCGCCTGGGCCGGCGTGCTGCGCGCGCCCCTGGTCGGCGCGGACACGCAGGTCATCGTGACGGCGGTGGCGGTGGATGCGCAGGGCCGTCGCGGCGCGGCGGTGCAGGCGCAGGTGTGGATTCGCGATGACGCGGGTACCGCGCCCGCCGTCTCCTCCGTGGAGCGGCAGGGCACGGGCCCCATCCTGGAGGGCTCGCGCGTGGCGGTGCTCGCCGCCACGTTGCCGGTGCTGGTGCGCGAGGTGCGCTTCCGGGTGGATGGCGTGGAGCAGCAGCGGACGATGACGGCGCCCTACGTGGCCTCGCTGCGGATGCCTCGCGGCGTGGGCTCCCGGAGCGTCCTGGTGGAAGCGGTGGCGGTGGACGCCCAGGGCCGCGAGTCGGCCCCGGTGGGCCTGTCGCTGCTGGTGGTGGACGACCTGGCCGAGCCCACGCTGTCGCTCGTGCTGGAGCCCGCCGGGTTCGACCGCATCGCCGCGGGCACGTGGTTGAGTTCCACGGCCACGGCGACCGACACGGCGGGGACACCGCGCATCGCGCAGTCCCTGCTGAGCAACGGCGTCGAGGTGGCCACGGGCGGCGCGGTGCTGCGCTACGCCGTGCCCGCGTCCACGCCGGCCGGCACGCAGCTGCGCCTGGTGGCGACGGCGACCGATGGCGCGGGGAACGTCCGGACGCAGCAGGTGGTCTGGACGGTGCTGGCGCCCGCGGCGCCTGCCGCCGGCACGGTGGTGGCGGGCACGTTCGCCGGCGCCGAGCAGCTCGCGGTGAGCGGGGACACGGTGTACGCCCGTACCGCGTCTGGCTTCGCGGTGGGCACGCTGGGCCGGGGGCCGATGCCTTCGCTCACCCCCGTGGGGACGTACCTGGCGCCGCGCCGCCCGCTGTCCCTGGCGGTGGTGGGGAGCGTGGTGCTGCTGGCCTACGGGGAAGCAGGCGTGGACATCGTCGACGTCTCGACGCCGGCCAGCCCCGTGAAGGTGGGCCACGCCGATGGGGACCTGGGCAAGGTGGTGTCGTATGCGGGGAGGGCCTACGCGACGTCGACGCAGGCGCAGCAGGGCTACCTCTACACCCTCGACGTGAGCGACCCGTCCCGCCCCTCCGTGGCGCTGCTCAACGGCTACCAGGGCCGGGTGCTGTCCGCCCACGTCGACGGCCTCGTCTTCCAGGACAACGCCTGGGTCGTCTCCCACTTCCGCAACCCGAGCCAGCCCACCGGACCGTACGACACCTACAGCGACTGGGTGGGCGCGGGGCCGATGCTGGCCGAGCGTGACACGGGCGTGGTGGTGCTCGCGGACCGCACCCTGCGGCTCTACGACGCGCAGCTCCACCTCCAGGCGACGCTGGGGCTGCCCGCCCAGGGCCGGGCGATGCGGGTGGTGGATGGCCGCGTCTACGTGCTGGGCACGGACGCGCGGCTGCGCGTGGTGGACGTGCGTGAGAACCAGCACGCGGCGGTGGTGGCATCGGACCCGCTGGACGGCACCGACCTGGCCATCTCCGGAGGGCTGATGCTGGTGGCCACCGAGGTGGGCGTGGAGCTGCGCCGGCTGCCGGTGCCTTCCGCCGACGTGGCCCAGGTGGCCTCGGCGACGCAGTCGCTGGCGTCTCCGCCCATGGGCCTCACGGCCTGGCGCGGGGGCGTCCTCGTCGCCGCCGGTCCGGCGGGGCTCGCCAACCTCGAGCTGTCCCTGCCCGGACGGTTCCAGGCGCGCGACGGCAACGTGGGCATCACCGACGCGCGGCAGGTGGAGCGCGTGGGGCAGACGGCCTGGTTCCTCACGGGGACGGCGCTGCAGGAGGCCTACGAGCAGGCCAATGGCTCGCTCTGGTACTCGTACAACTACGCCAACAACTGGCACCTCAACCAGCTCGGCGCGGTGACGCGCTTCCACGCATCCGCCCGCCGGCTGTGGGCGCTGGGCGGCGGCAGGGTGTCCACCGCGACGCTGCCCGTGTCCGACTCGCGCGCCTCGCTGCTGATGTCGGGCGGCGCGGTGGACGTGTCGGGCGACGAGCGCCGCGCGGCGGTGGCTCACGGCGCGGGAGGCTGGAGTCTCGTGAGCGTGGAGTCATCCGGCGAGCTGCGTCGGCTGGCGACCTTCGCGGGCACGGCCGCGGACGCGGTGGCGCTGGACGGCGGCCTGCTGGTGACGGGCAATGCGCAGGGCTTCACCACGTGGCAGGTGGACGGCGCGGAGGCCACCGCCCGGGTGCAAACGCAGACGGCGGGCCCGGTGGTGAGGGCGCGGCTGTACGGCCGGCTGGCGGTGCTGAGCGAGGCCAGCGGCGGGGTGCAGCTCTTCGACCTCACCGACGCGGACGCGCCCGTGCACGTGGCCACCTTCCCGGCGGGCCGCGCGGACGACGCGGTACTCAGCGGCGGGGACGTGGTGGTAGCGGATGCCTTCAACGGCGTGCTGCGCTTCCCGCTGCCCGCCACGCGGGCGGTGCCCTCGGTGCGCATCGTCGCGCCGGCGGACGGCTTCGAGGTGCGCGCGGGTGACGTCTTCGCGCTCACGGGCGCGACTTCCGGCGCCTCCGTGGACTCGGTGGAGCTGCTGGTGAACGGCCGCGAGCTGGGTCCGCTCGATGACAGGGATGCGCGCGCGCTGCTGCCGGTGCCCGTGGGCACCAGCCCCGGGAGCGAGTGGGTCGTCCAGCTCCGGGCGCGCGGTGGCAACGGCGGCGTCGCGCTGTCGTCCCCCGTGCGCGTCCGCGTGACGCCGTACGAGGGGGCCGCTCCCTCCATCACCATCGTCAACATCGGTGCGAACTGGACGCTGCCCTCCGGCCAGCGGACCGACGTGCAGGTGCTGCTCTCGGGCGCCGTGGCTCCGGCCCGGTGGACGGTGCGGTACGGAGACAAGGTGCTGGGCGAGCAGGTCGCCCACCCCGCCGTCTCCTACCCGACGCAGTCGGTCGTCCTGCCGACGGTGACGAGCACGGAGACGGGTGTGCTCCACGCCGAGCTCATCGACGGAGCGGGGCGCACGGCCACCACCTCCATTCCCATCATCCTCTCCACGCCCCCGACGTTCACCGACCTGCCGTGGGGCCTGCCCGCGCACCTGCGGGTGCGGCCGTTCCTCAACTGCATCTCCGGCTACTACTACTACCCGCATGGCCCCTACACGCTGGCCCTGCTCGTGGACGGCGTGGAGGTGGCTTCGACGGAGAACACGGCGCAGACCTGGTCCACGACGTCCGTGTACCACTGCCTCGAGCTGCCCGAGTCGCGCCTCGGTGAGTCCGTCGCCCTGGCCCTGGTGGTGAAGGACCCGGCGGGCCGCTCCATCCAGACGAGCCAGTCGTACGTGGTGCGCTCGGACGGCGATGCGCCCGAGGTCGCCTTCTGGGACTCCGCGCGTCCTCCGAGCGCCGCGTTCGAGGGCGACCTCATCCATGTGTACGTGGAGGCGTCCGACAACGACGGAGACCTGACCTCGCTGCGCCTGCTGGCCAACGGCGTGGAGCTTGCCTCGGGCACCAACAGCTACCTTCAGGTGGACTACGCCCTGCCGCGACGGAGCGAGGCGCTGCGGATCGTCTTCACCGGCATCGCACGTGACAGCCGGGGCCGCGAGACGACCCAGACGCGGACGGTGGAGGTGATGCCCAACGCGCCGCCCCAGCTCTACCTGGAGCCCACGACCGACCAGCTCGTCTCCGGCTACCCGGAGCTGCTCTGCGCCACGGCCACGGACGCGGCCGGGGTGGGACGGCTGGAGCTGCGGCTGGACGGCACGCTGCTGGACGCCACGCCCGCGAGCTGCTGGGGCGAGCGCTGCCTGAAGCGCTGCGCCACCGTCACCATGCCCGCGGGCACGCAGGTGGCCTTCACCGCCACGGCGGCGGACACGCTGGACGCGGAGTCCACCGCGACGTGGACCTACGGCCTGCGGGCCAACACGCCCCCCACGGTGGTGCTGTCCAGGCTGGACTACCTGGTGGCGGGAACGCCGGTGACTGTGTCCGGGTCGATGGCCGACGAGCGACCGCCGCTGGCCTGGGCGGAGTTCCAGCTCGCGGGCGTGCCCGTCGCCGCGCGCATCGAGGCCCCGAGCTCCCAGGCCTACGCCTCCTTCACGCCGCTGGTGACGGGGCCGGCGGTGCTGTCGCTGGACGTCATGGACCGCGCGGGCGCGGAAGCCTCGGCCACCTGGAGCGTGGAGGTGCTGCCGTCGGGCACGGGCTCGACGTGTGACCTGCCCGTGCCGCTGAAGGCGGGGGAGACGCGGCTCCAGCCGAATCAGGCCTCCGACGCGCCCCAGGACTGTGGTTGGGGCACGCAGGGCGCGTGGACGTCGCTGCCCTTCGACGGCCCGGTGGAGCAGCTCACGTACTATTCGGCGGACATCGTGAGCGTCCGGGATGGCTGCGAGCAGCCGCAGCAGGCCTGCACCTCCGGCATGACGACGGTGGGGCCGCTGTCCGCGAACGCCCGCCTCTTCGTGCGCAACTGGTACTACGGCGGCGACAGGAGCGTCGTCCTGTACAGCGCGCGGCTGGGCATTGGCGCGAAGTGCGAGCCTTCCTCCGGGGCCTTCGTCTGCGGCCACGGCGCCTGCGTGCCGGCGGAGGAGGGCGTCCACCGGTGCGTCACCGTGGAGTGCAGCGACGGCGTCGACAACGACGGCGACGGCCGGACCGACTACCCCGAGGAGCCCGGGTGCGAGTCGCCGGCGGACTCGAGTGAGGAGGACTCGCAGCTTCCGTCCGCCTGCGCCAATGGCGTGGACGACGATGGGGACGGCCGTACCGACTGGCCGGCGGACCCGGGCTGCGTGGCGGCGGGCTCCCCGTCCGAGAGCGGCGATGGCGAGGTGTGCTCCGCTCCCGCCGAGCTGAACGCGCTGGAGACCCATGTCTCGCTGGCGGGGGCGGACTCCAACGCGTGGCTGTCGTGCGCGCCGCAGGGACTGCCCGACCGGGTGGTGGCCTTCCGGATGCCGGGCGCGGGCGCGTTCGAGTTCCGCGCCACGAATGCGCACCTGGCGCTGCGCGACGGCTGTGGCCAGGCCAGCCATGAGCTCAAGTGCTCCACCGCGTGGATTCCCGAGGACCCGACGCAAGGCTCTCCGTCGTACTTCTGGCACGCCTTCACGCCGGGCACCTACCACCTCGTCATCAGCGGCCCGCGTGACGCCACGCTGCGCGTGGCAGGCGAGCTGTACGACGGCTCTACGTGTGATCCGGCGCAGCCCTGGTTCCGCTGCGGGTCCTCGCGCTCGTGCCTCCCGACGGAGGGCGAGCTGCGCTGCCGGTCCGCGGCGTGCCAGGACGGCTTGGACAACAACGGGGACGGCTTCGCCGACTTCCCGCAGGACCCCGGCTGCTCCAGCCCGGAGGACGACCACGAGGAGGCGCCCGCGGTGCTACCGGAGTGCGCCAACGGCGCGGACGATGATGGCGATGGCCACATCGACTGGCCGGAGGACCCGGGCTGCGGCTCGCGCTCGGGGCTGTTCGAGAACAACGGCGACGGCGAGAGCTGCGCGAGCCCCGCCGAGTGGGCGGGCGAAACGACCCACGTGCCGCTGGCCGGGGCCTCGGACGACGAGCGCCTCTCCTGCGGCGCCACGCAGCCGGACCGCGTGTACGGCGTGCGCATGCCGGGCGATGGCCGCCTGGAAGTGGAAGCGACCTACGCCAACGTGGAGCTCCGGAGCGTCTGCCACTCGAACTGGGCCATGAGCTGCGGAGCGACCGGAGTCACCCAGGGCGGAGGGAACGGCGGAGGCAACAACGCCCTCGCGGATGGCGGCACGGACGGTGGCACCGACGGCGGTGACGATGCTGGCACCGATGGCGGCACGGACGGTGGCAGCGGAGGCACGCCGTCCCCCGGCAGGGCCTCGGCCTGGGTGAACAGGGGCACGTACTATGTGGTCGTCAGCGGCTCGGAAGACGCCACGCTGCGGGTGGGCGGGCTGCTCTACCAGGGCTCGACCTGCGACCCGGCCCAGCCGTGGTTCGTCTGTGACACGGGCACGACGTGCCGGACGTTGGGCGAGGAGACGCTCTGCCTGAGACAGGCCTGCCTGGACGGCCGGGACGACGACGGCGACGGCTTCGCGGACTACCCGGAGGACCCGGGCTGCGAGTCGCCAGAGGACGAGGACGAGACCGACCCGCCGGAAGGAACGCTGTGCCGGAATGGCCTGGACGATGACGGCGACGGCCGCGCGGACTACCCGGCGGACCCGGGCTGCGCGAGCGCGGCGGGACAGACGGAGAGCGGGGACGGCGAGAGCTGCGCCGGACCCCTGGAGCCCACGTCGGCCTCCACGCCGGTGCCGCTCTCCACGTCGCAGGACGACGAGTCGGTGTGCTGTGGTCCGGACCGCGTCTTCGGCATCCGGATGCCGGGCCCGGGACGCCTGCGGGCCACGGCGCCCGGCAGCACGCTGACGCTGCGCCCCTACTGCGGTTTCGAGGGGATCACCCTGGCGTCGGGGCCGGACCTGATCGACCTGTCCTACGTCTACCCGGCGAACTACTTCCTGCTGCTGAGCGGGACGTCGGACACGACGCTCCAGCTCTCCGGGCAGCTCATCCAGAACTCCTCGTGCGACGTGGAGCAACCCTGGTTCGCGTGCGCGCAGGGCCAGGTGTGCCGGCGGCTGGGCGACGAGGAGCGGTGCGTGCCGGCCCGCTGCGCGGATGGGGTCGACAACGACGGGGACAGGAAGGTGGACTACCCGGCCGAGCCGGGCTGTGCCTCGGCGGGTGACGACGACGAGACGGACCCGGAGACTCCGCCCCTCTGCGCCAACGGCGTGGATGATGACGGCGACGGCCTGACGGACTACCCGTCCGACCCGGGCTGTGAGGCGGCCGGCGGTGGCAGTGAGCTGTCGGTGTGCGGCAACGGCCTGGATGACGACGGCGACAGCCGCGTGGACTGGCCGGCGGATACGGGCTGCTCGGCGGCGGGAGGTGGCAACGAGGCGTTCTGCTCCACGCCCGCCTCGGGCCTGCTTCCCAGCGTCCTGCCGGCCCTCGTCTCCGGCAATACGATGGGCCAGCCCAACAACTTCACTGCCAGCTGCGGCAGCTCGGCGCGCTCGTCCGACCGCGTCTACGAGTGGGTGGCGCCCGTGGCGGGCCGCTACCGGCTCGAAATCGTCCAGGGCAGCTACGACACGGTGCTCCACGTGAGGGACTTGACGTGCGGGGGGCCGCAGCTCGCCTGCGACGACGACAGCGGGAGCGGCGCCTGGTCCCGGGTGCTGGTGGACCTGCGGGCCCGGCAGGCCGTCGCCGTCATCGTGGATGGCTACAGCGTCGGCAGCTACGGCTCCTACACGCTGGGCATCTGGAAGATGGACGAAGTGGGCCTCTGTACCGGGGGCGCGGACGACGACGGCGACGGCGCCCCCGACTGTGCCGACGCGGACTGCGCGGCGGACGCGGCGTGCCAGCAGACGGTGGGAGGCGGACAGTGAGGACCTGGATGCGATGGATGGGAGCAGTCCTGGGCCTGCTGCTCGCGGCCTGTGGGGACAAGGACGTGGTGGCGGACGTGGGCGGCACGGCGCTGAAGCGCGCGGACGTGGCGTGGTTCTGGGAGACGCGGGACCGCGACGCGACGCCGGAGCAGGCGCTGGACGCGCTGGTGGACCGGGCGCGGCTGGCCGAGGGTGCCACCCGGGCGGGCCTGCTGGACGACCCGGCGGTGGCGGCGAGGGTGGAGGCCGCGCGGCGCGAGGTGCTGGCCAACGCGTACCTGGACAAGGTGGCCGCGGAGTCCGGCACCGAGGACGCGCTCAGGCAGCGCTACGAGAAGGAGAAGGAGTCCTTGTCGCGCCGGCAGGTGCACGTGGCGCACCTGGTGGTGCGCCTGCCGGCGGACGCGAGGGCGAGGACGGAGGCCCGGGCGCGCATCAACCTGCTGTACGCGCGCGTGCAGGGCGGCGAGGACTTCGCGGCCGTGGCACGCGAGGCGTCCGAGGACGCCGCCACCGGCGAGAAGGGCGGAGACCTGGGGCCGGTGCGGGAGGGACAGGTGGACCCGCGCTTCTTCGACGCGGTGGTGGAGCTGAAGCAGGGCGAGCTGTCGAAGCCGTTCGAGACGGCCTTCGGGCTCCACGTGGCGAAGGCGCTCGAGGCGCCGCGCACGGTGGTGCCCACGTTCCAGGAGGTCCGGGGCGAGCTCGCGGCGCGGGCGCGGCATGAGGCGGCGAAGGCGCTGGAAGAGCAACTGCGGAGCAACATCTCGGTGAAGCGTCATCCCGAGCGTCTGCGCGAGCTGGCCGGTCCGGCCAGGTCCAAGGGGGAGGAGTCCGAATGAACCGGGGGATTCGCGCGACGGCGCTCTGGGGAGCGCTCCTGCTGACAGTCATCACGGGCTGCCCGAAGGACCCGGTACCGCCGGTGGTGACGTTCGACGGCATCCCGGAGGGGGCGTACCGGAACGCGCCGGGGGTCGTGACGTTCACCGTCACCAACGCGGACCAGCCCGAGAACGCGGTGGTGGCCACGCTGGACGGGCAGCCGTACGCCAGCGGCGACCTCATCTCCTCGGAAGGCCCGCACACGGTGGAGGTGGTGGCGCGCAACCGGGCCGGCAACCAGACGGTGGCGCGGCGGAGCTTCACGCTCGACTTCACGCTCCCGGTGGTCACCTTTAGCGGCTTCGTGGAGGGCGCGTACGTCGCGAGCCCCGTGACGCCCGTCTTCAGCGCCACGGACGCGTACCTCCAGCAGGCGGACGCGACACTCGACGGCCAGCCCTTCACGTCGGGCACCGTCGTCTCCGCGGAGGGCACGCACCTGCTCTCCGTGACGGCGCGGGACAGGGCCGGCAATCAGGCCACGGTCGTGGGCCACTTCACCGTCGACACCACGCCGCCCGTGGTGGTGGTGACGGGCGTGGAGGCGGACCGGCACTACCGGCAGGGCGTCACCCCCGGCCTCAGCGCCACGGATGCGAACCCGGGCAGCGTCACGGCCACGCTCGACGGCGCGGACTTCACCTCGGGGACCGAGGTCTCCACCGAGGGCGCGCACACGCTGGTGGTGACGGCGCTCGACGCGGCGGGCAACACCGCCACGCGCACGGTGCACTTCGTCCTCGACCTGACGGTGCCGGTCATCCAGGTCTCCGGCCTGCCGGCCGAGCCGTTCGTCAACCACGCGGTGACTCCGGCGTGGACCGTCACCGACACGCATCTCGCGCGGGTGGAGGCGCGGCTGGATGGCCAGGACGTCGTGTCCGGCACGGCCATCTCCGTGTCGGGGGCCCACACGCTGGTTCTCTCCGCGTGGGACGAGGCCGGCAACACGGCCAGCCAGACGGCCACCTTCACCATCGACTCCACGCCGCCCGTCATCACCGTGGCGGGCGTCGGGGACGGGGAGCGCCGCAACACGCCGGCCACGGTGTCCTGGACGGTGCAGGAGGAGCACCCGGGCACGGCGGGCGCGACCCTGGACGGGCAGCCCTTCGCGAGCGGCGGCGTGGTGTCGGCGCCGGGTCCGCACACGCTGGTGGTGACGGCGCGGGACGGCGCGGGCAACGAGGCGGCGGTGTCGCGCGCCTTCGTCATCGACACCGCGCCTCCGTCGGTGACGGTGGAGGCTCCGGCGGACGGCCTGGTGACGGGCGCGGCCGACGTGGCGCTGGTGGTGGCGGTGAGCGACGACGGCCCGCTGGCCGACGTGCGGGTGGGCGGCGTGTCGATGATGCGCGGGGCGGACGGGAAGTACCGCCACACGCTCCCGCTGACGGAGGGCGGCAATGCCTTCACGGTGGAGGCGCTCGACGCCGCGGGCAACTCCGCGTCGGCGCTGCTCCAGGTGGTGCGGGACTCGGAGGCGCCGCTGCTGGTGGTGACGTCCCCGGAGGACGGCGCCGTCGTCGCGGCGCCCACGGTGACGGTGTCGGGCACGGTGACGGACGCGACGGCGGTGACGCTCACCCTCGGCGGTGGTCCGGTGACGCTGGAGGCGGGTGGCGCCTTCTCCGTCACGCAGGCGCTGCAGCAGGGGAACAACACGGTGGTGCTGGTCGCCACGGATGCTGCGGGCCACCAGACGACGGTGAGCCGCGCGGTGCGTCGGGCCGGCAATCCGCCGTCGCTGGTGGTGACGGACCCGCCGGAGGACTACGCCTTCCCGGAGGCGTTCGTCACGGTGCGCGGTGAGGTCTCCTCGGCCGAGGCGGGAGACGTCCCCAACGTGACGGTGGATGGGAACGTGGCGGCGGTGGATGCGCGCGGCCGCTTCGCGTACACGCTGGAAGTCCCCGTGGGCCCGAGGAACGTGTCGGTGGTGGCGGTGGACCGCTACGGTCAGTCCACGGAGAAGTCGCTGCGGCTGCTGCGGCTGGGCACGGAGTCGGACGCCGGCACGAGCACCGACGCTGGCACCTCCGGGGCGGATGCGGGTGTGCCGGGGACGGACGCGGGCGTGCCCCAGGCCGACGCGGGTGTGCCAGAGCAGGAGCCCGCGCCCGTGCTGGTGGTGGAGTCGCCGTCGGACGGCACCGTGGTGGGCGGCATGCGCTTCGCGGTGATGGGGCGCGTGGAGGGCGGCGCGCTGCCGCTGCAGGTGACGGTGAATGGGCTTCCCGCGACAGTCTCCTCGCGGAGCTTCAGCGCGTCGCTGGCGCTGCTGGAGGGCTCGCGGCAGGTGGACATCCGCGTGAGGGATGCGCTGGGCCGCACCGACTCCGCCTCGCGCGGCGTGGTGGTGGACCGCACCGCGCCCTACGTCGAGGTTACCCGGCCGACGACCAACCCCGCGCAGGTGACGGAGAGCCCCTACCTGCTCATGGGCACGGTGGGTGACGCCAACCTGGCGGGCGTGACGGTGCAGGGCCTGCCGGTGCCCGTGGTGGCCGGTGGCTTCTCGGCGCCGGTGTCGCTGGTGGCCGGCGACAACGCCATCTCCGTGGAGGCGGTGGACCTGGCGGGCAACCGGCGCTCACTGGTGCAGCACCTCGTCATCGACAGCGTGCCCCCGGTCGTCTCCATCCTCCAGCCGGTGGACGGCACGGAGGCGGAGGACGCCATCGTCGACGTCAGCGTGCGCGTGACGGGCGGCACGGGCGCGCTGGACGTCCGCATTGGCACGGGCGCGGCGACGCGCGGCGCGGGGGGCCTCTACACCGCGCAGGTGCCGCTGTCGCTCGGGGAGAACCTCATCCCCGTGACGGCCACGGACGCGCAGGGCCTCACGGGCTCGGCGAGCGTGAGGGTGCGCTTCCGCGACGTCACCCAGGAGCCGCTGGCGGTGACGGGCGCGGACCCGGCGCCGGGCGCGGAGGACGTGGACACGGCGGCGCTGGTGAGCGTCTCGTTCAACAAGCCGGTGCGGCCGGAGGACGTGCCGGGCCACCTCGAGGTGTGGGCGCGCGGCGCGAAGCTGGCCGGTGGCTACTCGGTGGCCCCTGGCGCGCAGACGGCGACCTTCGTGGCGAAGGACCCGCTGCCCGAGGGTGAGCGCGTCACCGTGCGGGTGAGCGGCGTGCGCGCGGGCGCGGGGCCGGGCATGGCGGCGCCCTACGCCAGCGAGTTCACCGTGCGCCGGCCGATGACGGTGGTGCGCGGCGTGGTGATGGACGACGGGCTGCGGCCGCTGCCCGGGGTGAAGGTGGAGGTGGAGGGGCAGGCGCTGAGCACGCTCACGGGGCCGGACGGCAACTGGGCGCTGGTGGGCGTGCGGGGCGGCGGGCCGGTGGTGGTGCGCTACGAGGGCGGCACCACGTCGGACGGGCGGACGCTGCCGGTGGTGCGCCGTCAGGTCTTCGTCGCGTCCGAGCAGGAGACGGTGGACAAGCGGCTGACGCTCGTCGCGGTGGACGCCGCGTCGGCGCAGGTCGTGGATGGGGCCGCTGGCGGCGTGGTGACCCTCGGGGGTGCCCACGGCTCGCTGCGGCTGGAGGTTGCCGAGGGCGGCCTCGCCTTCGCGAGTGGCACCACGCGGGGCTTCCTCACCGCGACGGAGATTCCGACGGTCCACCGCCCGGTGCCCGTCGAGGACAAGGTGTCGGTGGATGCGCTGTGGCAGCTCGGCCCGGAGCAGGTGCGCTTCCTCAAGCCCGTCTCGCTGACGCTGCCCAACCGCACCCGACTCCCCGCGGGGCGCATGGTGGTGCTGCTGGGCTTCGACGAGCGGCGCCTGTCGCTCAAGCGCGTGGGGCTGGCGCATGTGCGCGCGGACGGCGAGGCCATCGTCGCGGATGCCCCGGTGCCCGCGGGCTCGTTGGAGTTCCTCGGCTACATGGCGTTGACGCCGGAGCAGCAGGGCAAGCTGGAGGAGCTGCTCGCCGCGGGGGGCGGCGCGACGGGCGGCCCGGCGACGGATGGCGGCCTGGGGCTGTTGCGGCTTCCGGTGAAGGCACGGGAGCCCTCGCTCTGGGAGCGCGTGAAGGACGTCGTCATCGCCAGCGCGCATGCGGACATCGGCAACGCGCTGCTGTCGATGTGGGCGGTGATGGACAGCTTCCTGCCCGGCATCGCCTACGTCTCGGGACAGGTGCGCTCGCCGCGCGAGCACCAGACGACGCTCACGATGGAGAGGCCAGACCTGGAGTCGGGCATCGAGGTGGACGTCCCCCACACGGTGCTGATCGAATTCACCGCGGAATACCAGGCCAACGGCGCCGCGAGCGCGAGTGAGAGCGTCGTCGCCACGCTGTCCGCGGTGGGCCCCTCCGGCGGGCCGATTGCACCGAAGGCCCAGGAGACCTGGAGGAATGAGGGACAGGGCAAGGCGTCCATCGAGTCCGAGGTGTCCCTCTCGTTCGGGACCTCGACGCTCCTGCTCACGGGCAAGACGCGCTACGACACGCGCGCCATCCGCCTGACCGCCACGCTGGAGCCCATCATCCCCGACGCGGGAGGGCCTCCCACGAAGGCGCGGCTGACGGTGCGCAAGGAGCCCGACAGCACGGACACCGAGGACCCGTTCCACGGCGTGGTGCGCTTCAAGAACCTGCCCGTCAGCGTCACCAGCTACGTCGACACGGGCGGCATGACGGACGACAAGGGCGTGTTCCGCTCGATGGTCATCGTGCCCGGGCCTGACACCACGGGCATCGCCTGCGCGGACATCCCGCTGGGGCCCCGCTTCGACTCGAAGACCGACCTGTTCGGCAACCCCCACGTCGTCGCGGTGAACACCACGTTCCCCGTGTGCTCGCGCAGCTTCTCCATGTTCCCGAACGCGTACTCGTGGGCGGACGTGCTCGTGGATGTCCGGCTGCTGTACGGCAACCTCACCTTCAAGAACAAGGACGGCCAGAAGGTGCCGGCCACGTGCAGGAGCGGCTCGGAGACGAAGCGGAACCCGGAGACGGGCGAGCTGGAGTCCCTCTCCGAGGAGGACTCGGCGACCACCGAGGTCCACTTCTTCCGCGAGGATGACCTCCTGCACCCCGTGGCCCGGTACGCGGTGACGCGGCCGCAGACGATGGAGTGCGAGGACCCGGAGAGCCCGCCCACCGGCGTGCATGGCCAGTACTCGCGCGTGCGGCTGGGGCCCTCCCACTACTCGAACACCGAGACGCGCGCACGCTGCCTCCAGCTCTCAAGCTCGGCGGGGCCGCTGTCCCCCGAGGACGAGTCCTTCTACCGGCTGGAGTGCGGTCCCATGGCGGGCTCGTTCCTGCGGCTGGGGGCCGGGGAGCGACTGGTGGTGTTCGCGGTGAACCACGCCACCGGCTACTCCGGGATGAAGACGGTGACGGTGCCCTCCATCAACCGCGCCGTGCGCGCGGCGGACGGCACCTGCCCCGAGGACGCGGCCGCGGGTGGACCGCTGCAGGTGAGGGAGGGCAGCCAGACGTACAGCATGTCCCGTTGCTCGCGGGCGGAGCTGGGCATCCCCGGGGACATCGACCTGTACCCGCCGGAAATCGACGTGCGCGTGAAGCGCCAGGCCCGCTCCGAGGGCCTGCAGCGCGGTGACGAGCCGAGGCACCTCATCCGCACGGGCGGCGCGGGAACCACGCGCGACGACTACCTCCAGGTCACCACGCACTGGCGGGTGCGACGCGCCCCCGTCCCCGAGGCGGCACCCACGGACGGCGGCCTTCCGGACGACTGGGACCGGGAGGAAGAGGACTGCGAGAAGGGCCGGCTGCCGGACGGCGGCGTGTGCAGGCCGAGCGCCATCACCGACGATGACGCCGATGCGGGCACGCTGCTGGAGATGTTCTGCTCCGAGCTGGCGCCGGGCGCCTCCCGCAAGCAGTGGGAGACGTGTCTGCGGGACGCGATGCAGCTCTCCGACGTGCCCCGAGGCGTGCCGCCGCTGGCGGGCCAGATTGTCCGCGTGACGGGCACCACGGTGGAGCAGCCGGCGGTGACGACCTTCGACGTGGCGCCTGGTCTCAACACCGTGAATGTGCAGTCCTCGCTGCGCCGGGTGAATGCGAGCGGGCAGCAGCAGACGCTCAACAACCTGACGCGCGCGAACTACTACCTCCACGTGGTGGGCAACCGCCTGCTGGATCGCGACACGGACGGCGACGGCTATGTGGACGCGAAGGAGAGCCGGGCCCGGCCGCCGAACTTCGAGGAGCCCACCTCCGGCCACGACAACCCGCCGGGGCTGCCGGAGCAGGCGCTCTTCCTGAAGAACGTCTTCAAGCGCTACGACGCGCGCGGCGCGCTGGTGGACCAGTACGACGTGAAGCGCGAGCACGAGTTCCGCATCCTGGACCTGGAGCCCCGGAAGCTCGTCGCGACGCAGGACGAGGTGACGCGAGACTTGCGGCAGACGCCCCCCCTCGCCCAGGCGAGGGACTTGTCGTACCAGTTCCTCGCGGGCCTGCTGGCGCCGGACGAGCCGGGCCGCGCGGGCACGCTCAGCGGCGACTACCGGGTGCGGCTGGGCACCGACGAGTTCGGCATCGACTGCCCGTTCACCATCGATGAGGTGAGCCACACCATCACCGCGAACTGCGGTGGCGAGTACGTCGGCGACATCCTGAGCGCCAGCGACGTCCTCTACCTCGAGGTGTACCTGAGCGGGAACGCGGAGAACGTCCTCTACCGCTTCAACCTCCAGGGCCTGGCTCCCCGCAAGGACTACGTGGCGTCTTCGGCCGCGTACACCATGGACGCGGCGATGCTGCAGGACGACCCGAGCACCGGCAAGCCGGCCATCGGTCGGCCGGTGTCGCAGCCCTCGACGGCCAACTTCTACGTGGACCCCACGGAAGTCACCTCCGGAACGCTGAGGCTGTGCCTCAACCCGATCTGCGGGCCGGCGAACACGGACCTCCTGAAGGAGGTGTCGCTCACCCTCCAGCCGGATGGCTCCTACTCGCTGCAGGACGCGGGGAACGGCACCGTCAAGCAGAAGCTCTTCCAGGCGAAGCGGAGCTCGAACACGGGCGCGCGGCGCTTCCGGCTGCCGCTGCCTCCGCACCTGACGGGCATGGCCGGCTCCTCGCACGAGCCCGTCCCGGTGTACCTGGTGCTGGACACGGTGCTGCCCGTGAAGGACCACCGGGTCATGGAGCTGGGCAGGCCCCAGGGTTCGTACAACGGGGCCAACGCGCGGGCGGTGGGGCAGGAGACGGTGGCGGGCGTCAACGTGGCGGACGGGCACCTGTCTTTCGAGCACGTGGACTTCGCGCTGCCCTTCCTCAAGGGCGAGTTCGCCTTCAAGCGCGTCTACAACAACCAGGACAACTTCCCGACGCCCCTGGGCGTGGGCTGGCGGCACAACTTCGACGGCTGGCTCCTGGAAGAGCGGGTGGGGCGCTACATCGCGGTGGTGGGCGGGCAGGGCTTCGTCTTCCCCGACTGCGCCGCGGAGCCGAAGGAGTCGTCGAGCTACGGCAACACCCTGGGCACCGACCCGTGCAAGGAGACGGACGGGGCCCATGGCTTCGAGCTGCGCGTCGAAGCGCCCATGGACTCCAGCGGAGCGTCCGACAAGCTGACGCTGAAGACGGAAGGGGGCTGGACGTTCGAGTTCAACCGCCCGGCGAAGGGACCGCGCGAGGAGGGCCACCGCCGCTGGATGCTGACGCGCTTCTCGGACAGCCACGGGCGGGACGGCGGCGACCAGGGCTGGACGAAGCTGGAGTACGAGCCGGACTCGGAGCGGCTGTGGAAGGTGACGCAGGCGGCGGACGCGGGGACGGTGTCGCTCGCCTTCACGTACGAGGACGTGGACACGGAGGCCACGGACCTGCCGGAGGCCATCCGCATCCTGGCGCGCGCCCGGGGCTTCAAGTGGATGCGCACCGCGACGCTGACGGGCGGCGCGGGCGGCGGCTACTCGCTGCGCTTCGAGCAGGACCGCAAGGGCAACCTCACCCGCGTGGAGCGCTCGCCGGGCCTGCCCTACCAGTCCTACGAATACGACTACCTGCCGGTGGCCTCCACGCTGAAGGACGACGAGAAGTGGGAGGCCGTCAACGAGCTGGCCGCGACGCGTGTCATCTATGGCAACTCGCCCGCCTCGAACGGGCCGGTGCACTGGCGGGCGTCCTACGAGCGCTCCGCGAGCAGCGCGCCGTACCAGCACGTCAAGGCCCACGAGATGGTCACCTCCGTGTCGACCACGGGGATGCAGGGCGCGAAGGTGGAAATCGCCTACAGCGGACCGCAGGCGCGGTCGGTGACGTGGCCGGACGGCGTCAAGGCGACGCTGTCGCTGAACGACTTCGGCAACGTGGGAAGCTCGCAGGTGACCCCGGGCAGCGCGTCGACGACGGCCTGGGGAAGCGACACGCGGGGCGGGAAGGTCGTCGCCAATCAGCAGACCTCGGCCGCCGGCCGCACACTGGCGATGGATACCTCCACGCGGCTGGTGCTGCAGGAGGTGTCGCTGCTGAATGCGCCCGCGGGCAGCAAGCCCGTGGAGGGACTCGGCACCACCGGGTCGCTGGTGCGGCACGTGCTGGACTCGCGCTTCGGCGTGCCGGCCACTTCCACCACGCAGGTGGGCGGCGCGGCGGCGACGGTGGAGAGCCCCCGGAGTGACAAGGGCGACCTGCTGGGCCTCAAGGTGTCCGCCCCCGGCGGCACGCGCGAGGTCTTCAAGGACGCGCGGTACACGGCGGACGGCCTGCTCCAGGGCTACACGGACGCGCAGGGCCGGGAGGTGGTGCTGAGCAACTTCAACGCGCTCGGCCAGCCCCAGCGGATGACGATGCAGCTCGCGTCGGCCCCCTCGGGCCTGTCCTTCCTCACGCGCACGCTCTCGTATGACTCGTACGGGCGGCTGGTGCGCACGGAGGACATGGAGACGGGGAGCTTCGAGTCCTTCACCCATGACGGCGTGGGTCGGGTGCTGACGCACGTCCGCTCGGGCACGCCGCAGGAGTCGTGGACGTACACGTACACGGACCAGGACGACGCGCTGACGGTGACGGAGGTGCTGGCCAAGGCGTCCGCCGGCACGACGCGGAACCACGAGCGGACGCGGCAGTACGTGGACGGGCTGTTGATGAGCGAGTCCTCCTACGTGGGCGAGCCCGCGACGCTGAGCACGCGCACGAACACGTACGCGAACGGGCGTCTGACGAGCACCCAGGACGAGAGTGGGAACACCCACGTCTACCAGTACGACGCGGAGGGCCGGGTCGAGCAGGTGAAGGTGGGCAGCACGCTCGAGGTGGCGTACGCGCGGGACGCGGACGGCAACCCGTACTCCGTCACGGACCACCTGGGCCGCGTGACGACCCTCGGCTACGACCGCCTGGGACGCCCCGTCTTCTGGGACTGGGGGGACGGCGACACGCTGGAGCTGAAGCTGGACGTGCAGGGCAACCCGGTGAGCCGGAAGGTGGGCGGCTCCGGGCAGCACACGGTGCTGATGACGTCACTGGACGCGCTGGGCAACCCCCAGGCGACGAACAGCGAGCGCGCGAAGGGTGGCGTGCACGAGGTGCGCGCGTACGACGGGGCGGGGCGGCTGGCGCGGAGGGAGGACCAGGAGCTGGGGCTCGTCGAGACGTACGAGTACGGCGACGTGCTGGGCCGGACGACGCAGGTGGAGAGGAAGGTGCGCTCCGGGATCGCCACGCTCACCTGGAAGGAGACGCGCACGTACCTGGACCCGCAGCACCGCGTGCGGGTGGAGCGCTCCATCGACACGGGAGCGGGCCAGCGCCGGGAGGAGGCGGAGACGCTGACCATCGATGCGGCCGGGCGCACGCTGAGCGTGGTGCGCCAGGTCGGGGGCGTCAACGCGGAGGAGACGTTCGAGTACACCGAGCGCGGCCAGGTGTGGCGGCACACGACCGCCGAGAACGCCGTCACCCAGCGCTTCTATGACCCCCAGGGCACGCTGACGAAGCGGGTGGAGCCGGAGAACAAGACCACCACGTACGCGCTGGACCCATCGGGCCGGGTGCACGTGGAGCGGGGCCCGCATGCGGGCTACCAGTGCACCTACGCGTACGACGCGCTGGGCCGGCTGGCCTCGAAGGTGGTGGCCGCGCATGCGACCACGCCCGAGATGCAGTGGACGTACGAGTACCTGCCCCTCACGCAGCAGGTGCGCGAGACGGCGGACCCGGGTGCTGGAAACACCATCGTCACCCTTCGCAGGCTCAACGCCCGGGACAGGCTGTTGAGCGAGGTGGTGTCGGGGAGCGGTGGCCAGCGGACGAAGACGGTGGAGCTCGAGGGGCCGTGGGCGAAGTCCGTCACGGTCCGCGAGGGCAACGGCTGGGAGTCGAAGACCGCCTGGCCTTCGAGAGACGACCGGGGCCGCATCCTGGAGGAGGAGGAGACCTGGTCGGCGGAGGGCCTGTCCTATCGCTACCGGACGGCGACGTCGTGGGATGAGCGTCAGGCGAGCGTCACCACGAGCGATGAGGCGGGCGGCGCGAGCCAGTCGTGGACCACGCAGCTGGAGGTGGATTCGCTCGGGAACGTGGTGGAGGTGACGCGGGACGGCCGGAAGAACGTCTGGACGTACGACGCGGCCGGCGTGCTGGCCCGGGAGAAGCCCGCGGGCGTCAGCGAGACGACCTATTCGTATGAGAATGGCCTGCTGACGCGGAGCACCTTCGGAGGCGAGCACACCGACTACGGCTACGACCTGGATGGCCGGTTGACGACCCGCACGGGGCCGGATGGGCGCCAGCTCGCGGTCTCCTACTGGCCGCGCGGCCAGGTGAAGGAGGAGCAGTTCGGCCGGGCCGGCGACTTCCAGCGGACGGGCTACACGTACGACGCCAATGGGGCGCTGCTGTCGGTGACGGAGGGGTTGGGCAGCCCGGATGCCGAGACGAAGGCCTTCACCCGCGGAGCGCGAGGCGAGCTGCTGTCGGTGGCGCAGCCGGGGGCGGGAACCTTCTCCTATACCCATGATGGTCTGCTGCGGCTGAGGGGCGTGACGCGGCCCTCGGGTGGCGTCGCGAACGAGTCGTTCGAATACGACTTCCTGGGTCGGCAGACGCTGCGGAAGCGGGGCTCGGCCAGCTGGCAGACCACCTGGGTGGCGGGGAAGGCCACGCGGGTGGACGCCAACCTCGACACCACCGAGTCGCTGATGGACGGGCGCGGGCGTCTGGCGCGGGAGGACTACCAGCCTGGCGCGGCGAGCGCGGCGCACACGCAGCTGACGCGGGTGACCTACGCGTACACGGCGGAGGACCAGCCGTGGAGGGTGACGGAGCGGCAGGGCGCCACGAACGTGGAGAACACCTTCACGTACGACGCCCGGCGCCTGCTCCAGAGCGTGCGCCGTGGCGGAGACCTCGTCTCGTTCACCCATACGGACAGTGGCCGGCGGAAGACGGTGGAGAGCGCCGCTGGGACGGTGACGTACGGCTACGACCCCCGCGGCCGGCTGTCGGACATCGACAGCCCCGCGGGCGGCATGGCGGTGGAGTGGGAGCCGGGCGGCGAGCGGCTCGCGGCGGTGACGGGCGGGGGCCTGACGGAGCGCCGGTGTCACGACGCCCGGGGACGGCTGACAGGGGTGGTCAACGCGGGAGGCCCGGTGGACTGCGGCAACCCGGGAGCCGCTTCCGGGCTGCACAGCCGCTTCGCATATACGTACGACGGGCGCGGCAACCGGCTGCGCGAGACCTATCGAGACGGCCAGCTCACGTCGGACGAGGTGACGACCTACGGCTACGACGCGGCCGACCGGCTGACGGGGGTCCGCTATCCGGATGGCGTGGCGCAGCTCTACAAGCTCTCTGGCGACGGAACGCGGCTGGAAGAGAAGGAGGTCGCGGCCTACAGCGGGTCGCTGGAGCCGTCGGGCTTCAGCGGCGCTTCCGCGCGGCGGCACTGGCGCTACGGGCTGGATACACGCGGCGGGCTGAACAAGCTCTACGACGAGCTCCACGCTGGGCAGCTCATCGCCACCTATGAGACGGACGATGCGGGCCGTCTCACGTCGGAGCAGACGCCGAGCGGCCGCAAGGACTACGGCTGGGACGCCGCGGGCCGGCTGACGCACGTGTCGGTGCAGCCGGCGGTGTCTGGCGGAGGCGGGGGCAACGTCACGGCGACGTACACGTACGGCTGGGACGGACTGCGACGCAGCCGCACGGTGGGCTCCCAGACGACGAACTGGCTCTGGGCCGGGGCCTCCCTGGTCGAGGAGCGGCTCCCGGGACAGGCCGCGCTGCTCTACGCACGGGGGCCCGGGCTGACGGTCTCCGTGGGCTCCGAACGCATCGCGCACGACGGCGCTGGCAGCGCGGTGGGGAGTGTGGGGGCGACGGACACGTGGCACCGGTATGACGCGTGGGGTGGGTACCGCAAGAGCGAGACCCACTGGAAGGTGCCGGGAGCGGCGGAAGCGAGCCTGGGCTTCACGGGCCACGCGTTCGACGCGGACTCGGGGCTGACGTACGCGCAGCAGCGCTGGTACGCGCCACAGCTGGGGCGCTTCCTGAGTGAGGACCCGGTCTTCGGCGTCCCGTCAGTGCCGGGTTCGTTGAATGCCTGGGGTTATGCCCATGGCAATCCGACGCGCTACACGGACCCGACGGGTGAGTTCGTGCCGCTCATCCTGGGCGGGATTGCGATCGGAATGGAGCTGGGCTTCTTCGGTGGCGTCATCCATCAGGAGCTGACGCACGAGAAGGGCTTCTGGGAGTTCGACCACGCGAACTGGATGCACGTGGGCAAGTCCACGCTCGTGGGCGGAGCTGTCGGTGGAGTGGGGACCGCGGCGGGAGTGGCGGGTTCCATGCTGTCCGGGCAGGCCGCCCTCATGCTGGGCGCCAGCAAGGTCACCGCGTACACGGCGGCGGGCGCGGGAGGGGCCTTCGCCAGTGGCTATGTCGGCGATGTGGCGGGCCAGGTCACGGAGATGGCCCTGGGGATGGGCCGCACCTCGGTCAACCACAGACGTGCGCTGGTGTTCGGCGTTGTCTTCGCTCCGCTGGGCGCCGCGGGTGGATACATCAAGGGAACGCTCGAGCAGCTCAGCGACGACATTGCGGTGGCCATCCAGCAGGGGTTCACGGAGGGGGCCGCCGAGACAGGCATCCAGTCGTGGCACCCGCCGGCCCCTGCGGCCAGCGCCGCTGCGGACGCACAAGCCAGCACCGCGCTCCTGGATGATGCGCTCACCGGAGTCTCCGCCACCGAAGGCGGCTCGGCTCCGTTGCTCCCGTCGCTCGACGACGAGCTGGTCACGGTCTACCGCGTGCAACCGCGCATCGACTCGGACGACATCACGGGTGGCGTCTACCGTTATTGGATTGAGAAGAACAAGACGGTGGAGAAGGCAACCCGGGAGTGGGCGAAGCTCTTGCAGTCGGTGAACGAAGGGGAGGTCGTTGACCGGATCAAGGCCATGGAGGGTGCGCAAGCAGGGCACAAGAGCAGCCCCTTCATCTCGACGACCTTCAGCGAGGCGGGTGCTCGGGCAAGCAAGGCCAGCGCAGAGGCCGCGGGGCGGAATGTAGAGCTGGTGACAATCAAGGGCCCCCGCTCGGCCGGGTTTGACTTCGAGAAGGAATTCACCCAGTTGGGAGGGAGAAACAATCCGAAGCGCTTCAAGGATGCCGAGATGGAGGAGTTTGGCATCCCGGATCGAATCATCCCGGGCGAAGGGACGAGCGAATCAGGCTTCTTCATCATCGGGAGGGAGTGATGAGCGTGGAAGAAGAGCGACTGCCCGTGTACTGGCGTGATCAGCTGGTGGGCGTCATGGTGAATCCAAAGGTGGAGATGTTTTCACTGTATGGAGACTGGGAGCCAGCTGAGGGAGCTGTGGTCGCCGAGTTCCTGACCGCCCTGGAGAAAGAGGAGGACCAGGAGGTATTCCTGGGCGGAAGGGAGAACCGGAAGGCGATTGTGATGAGGCCTCCCGACACGGATATCGAAGCGAGGTTCTACCCGGGCTCCTGAAAGGCATTGCCGCGAGAGGGGGCGCTACGGCGTCTCATGCTCGGCGCCTGGGGCTGGCGAAGGCCCAGCGACGGAGTCGCTGGGGCCCGATGCGCCTCATTGCGACGTCAGACCGCTCCCCCCGCATACACCCTGCGGTGCTCACGGATCTCCGTGAGCCGGAACTCACCGGGGGCAGGAGCCACGGGCTCGGGCGCATCCGAGGCCAGCTTCATCAGCCGCTCGTACTCCTCGATGGAGACGCGCTCGCGCTTCGCCAGCACCGACGCCAGGTCCGCGCGCGCCATCCGCTCCGCGGCCTTCTCGCCCACGACACCCGAGTAGAACTCCGCCATGCAGCCGCTGCCGTACGACAGCAGGCCGATGCGCTGCCCGGCGAGCTGCGCGCCCTCGCGCTGCAAGAGGCCCGCGAGCGCCAGGTACAGCGACGCCGTGTACACGTTGCCGATGCGCGCGTTCAGCCCCAGCGACGAGGCCACCTGCGCGTCGTAGCTGGCCTGCGACTTCGCCACCTCGTCGCGCGCCTCCGGCGTCCCGGGGCCCGGGCCCACTGCGTCCTCCAAATCACACAGCCGCAGTTGCGCGTGCGCCTTGCGCGCCATCTTGCAGAAGGGCACGTGGTAGGCGATGCGCGCGAGCTGCTCGCCCGGCATCGTCCCGGACCAGCGCACCAGTCCGGCCGCCACCGCCTTCTCGCGCCAGCCGCGGTACGCGCCGGACAGCGCCTCCAGGTAGCAGTTGATGGAGTAGTGCCCGTCCACCAGCGCCTCCCGGCGGCCCACGGGCCTCCAGAAGTCATACACGTCCATCGTACACACGCCGTTGAGGCCCACGTCCATCGCCAGCAAATCCGGCTGCTCGGAGACGAGCAGCGCCACCGCGCCGCCGCCCTGCGTGGGCTCGCCCGCGGTGTTCAGCCCGTACCGGGCGATGTCCGAGCACACGACGATGGCCACCTTGCCCGCGCCCGCGCCGGAGGCAATCCACTCCGCCGCCGCCATCAGCCCCGCGGTGCCGCCGTAGCACGCGTGCTGCGTGTCGTAGGTGCGCATGGTGCGCGGCAGCTTCAGCAGCCCCTGGACGTGCGAGGCCACGGGCTTCGAGTGGTCGATGCCCGTCTCCGTGCCCACCACCAGCATGCCGATGCGGGAGGGGTCCACGTCCTGCTGCTTGATGAGCCGTGCCGCCGCCGTGGCCGCCAGCGCCACGGTGTCCTCACCGGGGTCCGTGACGGCCATCTCCTTCGCGCCCAGGCCCGAGGTGAACTTCGCCGGGTCCACCCCGCGCGCCCTCGCCAGGTCCTCGATGTCCACGTACCGGGACGGCACCGCCACTGCCAACGCTTCGATTCCCACGCGTTTCTTCATGGCACTCCTCGCTTCCGCTCCCTGCTCCGAATGTGTGTCTGCTCGCCACCCGCGCCGCTCACGCCTCGGGTGGCACCAGCACCAGCCGGCCCGCCACCTCGCGGTTCTCCAGCCGGAAGTGCGCCTTCGCCGCCTCCGCCAGCGGCACCTTGTCCGTGACGTACTGGCGCACGCCGCCCGTGGCCGTCAGCCGCAGCGCCTCGTCCAGCTCCTGCTGGTTGGTGGCGTACGCGCCGAGAATCTCCAGCTCCTTGACGATGACGAGCCCCGGGTTGAGCTGCACCAGCCCCGACTCCAGGTTGCCCACCACCACCACGCGGCCACCGGGTGCCATGGACTTGAGCGTCTGGTCGAACGTGGCGCTGCCCACGATTTCCACCGCCACGTCCACGCCCGCGCCCTTCGTGCGCTTGCGCACGTCCGCCGCGAAGTCCAGCCCGCGCGCCAGGATGACCTCGTCCGCGCCCGCGTCCTTCAGCGCCTGCACCTTCGCCTCGCCGGACGTCACCGCGATGACGCGCGCCCCGTCCAGCTTCGCGAGCTGCACCGAGGACAGGCCCACGCCTCCGCTGGCGCCGGTAATCAGCACCGTCTCGCCGGCGCGCACCTTCGCCCGCGTGCGCACCGTGTGCACCGCCGTGCCCGTGGTGCAGCACACCGTGGCGGCCTCGGCCCAGGGCAGCGACGAGGGCACGCGGCCCAGCCCCGCCACCGGCGCCACCATGAACTGCGCGTAGCCGCCCGGCAGCTCCTCGCCGAAGAAGCGGTTGTCGTTCTTGCAGAGGCTGTTGCGGCCGCTCTTGCAGAGCGCGCACTCGCCACAGGACAGCCGCTGCAGCGTGGCGGCGCGGTCGCCCGTCTTCCAGTTCGGCGTGTCCGGGCCCACCTCCACCACCTCGCCGGCCGCCTCGTGGCCGAGGATGGCGGGCACGCTGGTGCGCGGCAGGTTGCCCCGGCGGTTGATGACGTCGTGGTAGCAGACGCCGCACGCGTGGACCTTCAGGAGCACCTCTCCGCGCCCGGGACGGGGCACGGGGGCGGTCTCCATCTTCAGATTCCCTGCCTCACCAAAGCTGCGCAGAACGACGGCCTTCATTCCCATGCCTCCGTGAATCCAGAATCCGGTGTGAGCAGTAAGTGGTGTGTCAGGCGCCGACGAGCTGGTTGCGCTGCTCTCGCGGGTCGATGGCGCGGATGGCCGCCAGCGTGCGCGCGTCCGGCAGCGAGGTGACGGGGAGCGACTCGGGCACGCGGAAGGCGAAGCCGGTGCGCTCCGTCAGCATCTCCTCCGTCGTCCACGGGTGGCGCGCCAGCAGGCGGGCCCCGTCGGCGCCGAGCTCGAAGACGCCCAGGTCGGAGATGAGCATCGTGGGCCGGCGCGGGTCTCTCGTGGTGGCGACCTGCACCTCGGGCACGAGGTTGCGGCGGGACTGCCGGGGCACCAGGAGCACCGGCCGCTTCACCCACTGCCGCAGGGTGGCCGCGCCCGCCACGCCGGGGAACTTCGTGCGCGGCCGCTCCAGGCTGCCGCTGGCCGTCATGTTGGTGCTGCCGGTGGCATCGACTTCGGCGGCGCCGAAGAAGACGGTGTCCACGCGCCCGCGCCGCGCATGGTCGAAGAGGTCCGGAATGGTGATTTCCGCCGAGCGCCCGTCCAGGTAGCCGAGGTCCTCGGAGGAGGGGAGCAGCGTGGGGAGGTCCGGGTCCAACGAGCCCACGCAGGCCAGGTACGTCAGGCCCGGCGCATGCGTGGCCCTCGCCACCGCAATCGCGAGGATGGCGAGCGGCGAGGCCACGCCCGTGGCCACCACGGCGCCGTCGTCAATCTGCCGCGCCAGGAGCGCAACCACCGTCTCCGCCGGAGTCGCATCGAGGCAGGCACTCATGCCGCCCTCCGCGCCATCAGCGGCGCCAGGAACTCCGCCTCGCGGCCCGTCTCGGCCAGCGCGAGGTAGCGGCTCAGCATCGCGTCGTCATGCGGGTACAGGCCCACGCAGCCCGTGGGCAGCGCGCCGCCGGGGGAGAGGACGATACGGTCCACCTGGAAGCCCGGCACGGTGACGCGGGGCAGGCGCGCCACGCGCTCCTCCACCGTGGCAATCACCCGCCGCGCCGCGCCGGCCACGAGCAGGTCCGTCGTCGGGTCCTCCATGTAGAGGTTGCCGCGCTCGTCCGCGGCGCGCGCGTGAATCAGCGCCACGTCCGGGTAGAAGGCCGGCTCCACCGTCACGCTCTGTCCCGTGAAGGGGTCCACCACCCTTTGCGGCGGCTCCGCCTGCGCCAGCCCGGACACGTCCGCGTCCGGCGCGGGGATGAAGGGAATCCCCATGGACGCGGCGCGCAGCCGCTGGACGACGCGGTAGCCGTCATGCTCGCGCCAGGAGAGGGTGCCCGCTTCGATGGCCCGCTTGAGGCAGGGCATGGGCCGCACGCGGCCCTCCAGGCTCAGCGCGCCGAAGGCCAGCTCCACGCGCTCCAGACAGCCGCCCGCGACGAGGAACTCCGCCGGCAGCGGGTTGGGCAGCGAGATGAGGCCCAGCCGCCGCTTGCCCTGGGCGATGAGCTCCATGACGAGCGCCATGGGCGCGCGGCCGAGCATGAAGCCCCCGGTGGCCAGCGACACGCCATCCGGGATGGAGGCCACGGCCTCCTCGAGTGAGCACCAACGGGCCGTCTTCACGGCTTCTCCTTCGAAGCCGCACCCGGGACTGCGACCGAGGCCGCGTCCGCCGCGCCGGTGCCGGTGGCGCGGGGCACCACGCGTAACGACGACGTGCCCGGCTGTCCCTCCGTGGCCGCCGCGACGACGGGCGGGAAGAGCATGTCCACCATGCCGTCGGCGATCTGCTCATCCGAGAGCCGCCCGTCCGGCTTGAACCACTTGTAGACCCACAGCACCATGCCCAGGAACGAGAACGCGCCGATGGTGGGGTCCACCGGGCGGATGCGCCCCGCGGCCGAGGCCTGGGCGAAGGCCTCCTCCAGGAAGTCCACGTACTTCTTCTTCCGGGCGTCGATGAACGCGCGCGCCTCGCCGGTCAGCGTGGCGTGCTCGTGGAGGATGATGATGACCTCCTTGCTCCACCCCCGCGTCACCAGCAGGATGTTGTGGCGCATGCACGCGCGCAGCCGCTCCACCGGGTCTTCGATGCCCTGCACGCGCGAGAGGACCTGCTCCTCGAACACGTCCATCCCGTAGTTCATGATGGCGAAGAGGAGCTGCTCCTTGTTCTGGATGTGGTGGTAGAGCCCCGCCTTCGTCATCCGGCACGCGGCGGCGATCTCCTGCATCGACGTGCCCTCGTAGCCGCGCTCGCAGATGAGCCGCGCCGACGTCTCCAGGATGGCCCGGTAGCGCTCGCCCTCGTCCGGCTTCCGCCCGCTGTGCGTCACGTGAACTCCTTCCGTGTAGCTGTAAAAATCCTCACGCCAACGCCCTACCGACCGGTAGGTAACATAGGCCAACGCGGAGTGTCAATCCTCTGCGTGCGGGTGTCACCGACGAGAGGTGCTGTGTTTTCAGGGGTTTCGCGGAGTTACGGCAGTAGGGGAGGCAGGCGGGCCGTCACCGGATTGGCAGGGTGGACGTCAGGCGGGCCACCTAAGGTTCGCGCCTCACCCCGTCACTCAGCATTGGAGGTTCACATGCGTCACATCCCCCTGTGGGCTGGTGCAGTTCCCCTGTTCGCGGCCACGTCCGCGTTCGCGCAGGCCCAGTTCATCACCCCGAGCGAGGGCACTCGCTCGGTGTCGGCCACCGTCATCGCCAAGGATGACGGCGTCACCAACGTGAACGAGGAGGACTCGCGCCGGACGTATGGCTTCGAGGACTTCAACGAGAGCCTGGTGCTGAAGGCCAGCGACTTCCCGCAGTACGACGACACGCACAGCCACGCGGACTCGAATGGCTCGGGCACGGAGACGTCGAGCATCACCGGGTCGAGCATCTCCGCGGAGGTGACGGCCAGCGCGAATGGCACCACGCAGTCCGCCCTGTCTCGCGGCTACGCCACGGGCAACGCGGACTTCTATCTGACGTTCCAGCTCAACCGGTACGCCCGCTACGTCGTGGCCGGCGATGCGACCGCCGACACCACGGCGAATGTGTACGGGGGCTCCGCGTCGCTCGTGTACATCGCGAGCCTCACCACCGGCGTGCCCGTGCTGTCCATCGACATCGGCAACACGGACGCGGACTCGGTGCGCCGCAAGGGCTGGCTGTTCCCGGGGCCCTTCACGCTGCAGGGTGACGTGTCCGCGCTGGTGGACGCGAAGGCGGGCACCGCCGGCACGGCGACCGCGTGGTGGAAGATGGACATCCGCTTCTACTGCCCGTCTGACTACGACACCAACGGCACCGTGAATCTCGCGGACCGGGACGCGTTCCTCAACGCGTGGAACGCGGGCAGCCTGGACGCGGACGCGGACGGCAACGGCGTGGTGAACAGCACGGACCGCACCACGTTCCTGCTGGCGTACGGCGCGGGCTGCTAGAGGCGACTCGTGGGGGCTGCCGGTGCGGGAGGGCGACTTCCCGCACCGGCAACCTCAGCGCGCTCCCTGGCGAAGCGACTCCGCGGGGGCGAGCGGACGTCGTCAGACGCCGGCAATCTCAGTAGGCGTAGAAGCAGACGCAGACATCGCCCGAGCACCTGCCGTAGCTGAACCCCTCCTCGATACACTGGTTGACGCAGTTCCCCTCGCAGTAGGAGCTCGGCTCGCCGGGCGGCGGTGCGAGGACCCGCGTGGCACTGAACGACACGACTGCACCTGCGGTCACGGCGAGCAACAACTGTGCGGCCTTCTTCGCGGAGCGAATCATTGGTGTTCTCCCGGAGGGGTTGTTCACGGCGCCCCTGAAAGCCCGCAGGCGCCGCGACTCGAAGGGTAGCAGACCAGCAAATCGCGGTTTCATTGAAACGCCGGGGACCTTCGGGGGAGGCCGACGCCCCTCGCGCCCGGTAGACTCCGGGGCCCCATGCGGTACGCCCTGCTCCCCATCCTGCTCCTGTGTGCCGCGCTCACCAGCGTGGGCATGGGGGTGCTGACGCTGCTGGAGAGCAACCGCGCGGCGCTGGCGCGTCAGTTCGCGGTGGACCGGCAGGCCCAGCTCGACGAGGCCACGCGGGGTGTGTCGGAGACGCTCGAAGACGTCGGCGAGGACCTGCGCTTCGCGGGCGAATTGATGTCCCAGCCCGGCAGCGACGCCGAGCACCGGCGTGAGCTGCGCGCCCTGCTGGAGGCGGTGGGGCAGTACAAGGTCATCGTCGCCTACGACGCGGAAGGGCGCGAGCGGCTGCGCCTGTTGGACCGGCGCACCGGCAAGCAGGTGTCTCGCGGCGCCATCCTCCCGCAGATGGCGGAGGCGGCCCGACGCGCCCTGCAGCGGCCCCCCGGAGACATCACCACGTCGCCGCCGCTCGGAGAGGGTCAGGGCTGGTTGCGCGTCATGGCCACCGCGCTGCCCGTGGCCAAGGGCCGTCCCGCGGGCGCTGTCGCCGTGCTGGTGGACACGGAGACCTTCTTCACGCCGCTGCGCATCGTCACCTCGGATCCGGAGGCGCGCCTGCTGCTGGTGGGCGCCCATGACCAGCCCACGTCCGCCAGCGATGCGAAGCTCGCGGACTGGTACCGGCGGCTGGACGCGGAAGGAATGCTCGTTCCGGGCTTCGCGTCGATGGCGGCGCGGATGAAGGAAGGTGAGCGCGGCACGCTCCCGCTCGGCGAGGACGAGGCGGAGCGGCTGGGGCTCGGGCGCGCGGAGGCCGTCGCCGTCTTCACCCCCATCCGCCTCCGGGGTGGCAACAACTGGGCGGCGGCGACGCTGGTGTCCACCGCCGCGCTGCGCTCGCATGAGCAGGGGCTCATCTGGCGGCTGGCGGGCGCGGCCCTGCTGGTGGCGCTCTTCCTGGTGACGTTCGCCGTGTACGTGGTGCTGGCCCAGCGCCGCGCGGCGGCCCTGCGCGAGAGCCGCCGCCACGCGGACCAGCTCGCCCACCTGCACGACAAGACGCAGAAGATTCTCGACCACATCCCCGCTGGAGTGCTCGCCCTCACCGAGGACGGCCGCATCAGCGCCGTCAACCAGGTGCTGCGCGCCCGCATGCCGGAGCGCGCCGTGGGTGCCCCGCTGGCCGCCGCGTTTCCCCAGGCTCCGGATGCCGTGGTGTCCCGCCTGCGTGCGCTCGCGGAGGCCGCCGCCAGCGAGGCGCGACCGCACAGCCTGCTGGGCGAGCCGCTCGCCCTCTTCGGTGACGAGGGCCGCTTCAACCTGCACGCGGTGCCGCTGGAGGCGAGAGACCCGGACGTCCGCACGCTGCTGGTGGTGGAGGACTTGAGCAACGTGCGCGCGCTGGAGACGCAGCTGTTGCGCGCGGAGAAGCTGGCCACGGTGGGCGTGCTCGCCGCGGGCATCGCCCACGAGATTGGCACCCCGCTGGGCGTGGTGCGCGGGCGGGCGGAGTACGTGCTCGGCAAGCTGGGGCAGGGGCACCCGCAGGGGCCCGGCATCGCCGTCATCATCGAGCAGATAGACAGGGTGAGCCGCACGCTGCGGCAGCTCCTGGACTTCTCGCGCCTGCAGCCCACGGCGGTGCGGCCGGTGTCGCTCGGGCCCATCGTCCGCGACGTGCACGAGCTGCTGCGCGTGGAGGCGGAGCGCCGCAAGGTGAGCCTGGAGCTGGACGTGCCGGACGCGCTGCCGACGCTGGCCGCGGACCCGGACCAGCTTCAACAAGTCCTGGTGAATCTGGCGCTCAACGCGTGTGACGCGTGCGGCCCGGGTGGGCGGGTGCGGTTGGCGGCCTCGGGGCCGGATGGCTCGGCGGCGGGGACGTGGGGGCTGGTGTCGCTCACCGTGAGGGATGACGGCTGCGGCATTCCGCGCGAGAGCCTCAACCAGGTGTTCGACCCGTTCTTCACCACCAAGAAGCGGGGGCAGGGCACGGGGCTGGGCCTGACGATGGTGGCCCACGTCGTGCGCAACCATGGCGGGCGCATCGAGCTGGAGAGCGAGCCGGGGCAGGGGACCTGCGTCACCGTGCTGTGGCCCGCCACGCCGTCCGCTGTCGAGGAGCGACATGCCAGCTGAGGGACGCATCCTGGTCGTCGACGACCACGTGGAGATGGGGCGCATGCTGCGCGAGCCCCTCACCGACGAGGGCTACACGGTGGACCTGGCCACGGGCGGTGAGGAGGCCGTGCGGCTCGTGCGCTCGCGCCTGTATGACGCCGTGCTGAGCGACTTGCGCATGGAGAAGGTGGACGGCCTGGACGTGCTGGAGGCCGTGCACGCGGTGGACCCCGAGGTGCCGGTGCTGCTGATGACGGCCTTCGGCGGGGTGGAGAGCGCGGTGGAGGCGATGAAGCGCGGCGCCTACCACTACTTCACCAAGCCCTTCCGGCTGGACGAGGTGCTCGTCTTCCTGAAGCGGGCGCTGGCGGAGCGGCGGCTGCGCGCGGAGAACCGGGCCCTGCGCCAGGCCGCGGCCGAGCGCAGCAGCCTGGGAGCACTGGTGGGCCGCAGCGCTGCCATGCGGGCCCTCTATGAGCTCATCGGTCGGGTGGCGCACTCCGGCGCGGCGGTGCTGCTGCGCGGCGAGAGCGGCAGCGGCAAGGAATTGGTGGCGCGGGCGCTGCACTTCGAGGGGCCGCGCGCCGCCGGGCCCTTCGTCGCCGTCAACTGCACCGCGCTGCCGCATGACCTGCTGGAGAGCGAGCTGTTCGGCCACGTGAAGGGCGCCTTCACGGGGGCCACGTCGGCGCGGCGGGGCCTCTTCGTGGAGGCGGACCGGGGCACGCTGTTCCTGGACGAGATTGGCGACATGCCCATGGAGCTGCAGGCCCGCCTGCTGCGCGTGCTGGAGGACGGCGAGGTGCGCGCGGTGGGCGCGGACGCCAGCCGCACGGTGGACGTGCGCATCATCGCCGCCACGCACCAGGAATTGGAGGCACGCGTGCGCGAGGGCCGCTTCCGCGCGGACCTCTTCTATCGCCTCAACGTCGTCACCCTTCGCCTGCCCGCGCTGCGCGAGCGCCGCGAGGACATTCCCCTGCTGGTGGAGCATTTCGTCACCCGTGCCCGGGCCCGCAACCCGCGCTCGCGCGTGCAGGCCCTGGCCCCCGACGTGGTGTCCGCGCTGGCCGCCATGCCGTGGCCGGGCAATGTGCGCGAGCTGGAGAACCTGGTGGAGCGGCTGGTGGTGCTCGCGCCGGGGGAGACGGTGGGGCTCGATGACTTGCGCCCGCACCTTCCCCCGGATGCGCTGGAGTCGCGGCCGCTGACGCTCGCCCAGCAGGAGCTGTGGCCGCTGCGCCGCCTCGAGGGGGAGTACATCGCGTGGATGGTGGCCCACTGCGGCGGCAACAAGACGCGCGCGGCGGAGCTGCTGGGCATCGACGTGTCCACCATCCACCGTCGCGAGCGGGAGCGCGGGTAGGGCCCGGCACACCTCCGGCCACGGGGGCGTCCTTCATCCTCGCTGGGACGGGCCTCGCCCGGGTGGGTCGGGATGTGGGGGGCTGTCCGCTGCCCAGGGCTGGAAGAAGCCTCGCGGCGGGCACCGTGGCAATCCGCCATATCGGGCTGGCGCGATGCCACGGTGCGTGGCCCGCGGGCCACGGCTCCGAGGGGCGGGGCACGGGCATGGGCATTGCTTGATTCGCGCGGGTGGAGTCTTCGCGCACAGCCCGTGCCCTCCTGCTGGGAGGGGATGCATCGCTCAGCTCGCTCCTGGCGGACGTGCTGGGGGAGCTGGGCATTGCCCTGGAGTTGGATGGACCTGGGCTGGAGGCGCGGCCCGACCTCGTGCTGATGCATGTGGAGCGAGGCGAGGGCATCCATCGACTGCTGGCCCGGGCCCGGGAGTTGACGCGCCACGGGCCGCTCATCGTGCTGGTGCCGTTCGCGGATGAGCGGCTGGTGCAGCTCGCGCTGCGGCTGGGGGCGCAGGACTGCTTCGCGCTGGGCCGTCCGCTGGAGGAGCTGCGCCGGATGATGCGTGCGCACCTGCCCGACGCGTGGGGCTCCACGTTGACCTCTTCCGGCGGGGCCGTGCCGCCGTCCTCAGGAGACGATTCATGATGAAGCCACAGGCCGCGGTCCTGCTGCCCAATGTCCTCGTGTTTCCGCAGCGCCCGGTGGCGGTGGCGCAGCCTCCTCCCGCCGAGGTGCCGTTGTTCCAGGCGCACGGCGTCCTCGTCACGTCCGACTGCGTGGTGGCTCGGGGCCGCACCCAGCCCCTCGCGGACGTGCTGCGCGTGGAGTCCATCCGCCGCTCGCCGAGCCTGAGGCCCGTGCTGGCCACGCTCGCGCTGTCCATGAGCGTGGGGCTTCCGCTGCTGTCCGCGCTGTCCGTCGCTGCGTCGGCGCAAAGAGGGCTCTACGAGGCCGGGATGGTCCTGCTCGCGCTGGTGTTCTTCGGCTCCATCGCCCGGCTCCTCCTCGCGGAGGACTCGTACCAGGTGGTGGTGCACACGCGGGACGGCGCGTGGCGGGTGCTCTCCAGCCAGGAGGCCCGGACGAGCACGCGGCTGACGGCGCTGCTTCAGGAAGCGGTGTCCGTGGCGGCGCGTCGGCGCTGAGACCTGACGAGGAGCGGCACTGCTCGCCTGCTTCACCCTGCCAGGGCGGGCCTGGGAGGAGGCCCCGGGTCTTCCGCCCGGACGCAGGGCGGAGGGCATGCCATCCGGGGCTCGCGCTGGTGCCGTGCGTACCTTCAAGGCTGTCGCATGCCCGCGTGGCGACCCGCCTTCCCAGGGCAGCAGGGAGGGGCGGCCCTGGCCGGTTGACCGGGTACGCCTGACGGGCCCGAGGAGGAGGTGGGCCATGGCAACTGGCGAGCAGGCCGACATCGTCGTGGTCGGCGGAATCAACACGGACTTCCTGGTGCAGGGCCCTCGCCTGCCCGGGCCTGGCGACAACGTGCGGGGGCATCTGTTCCTGGAGAGCCTCGGGGGCAAGGGAGCCGACGGCGCCGTGGGCGCGGCGCGGCTGGGGGCGCGCGTGGCGCTGGTCGGCCGCGTGGGCATGGATCCGCGCGGGCTCGCGCTGCTGGAGCAGCTCGAGGGCGAGGGCGTGGACATCGGAGCGGTGGCGAGAGACCCGTCCGCCCTCACCGGCGTGGTGCTGGAGATGGTGGACGAGGCTGGAAGGAAGCAGACCCTTGCCTCGCCGGGGGCGAACCTCTGCATGCGGGTCGCGGACGTGATGCAGGCGGAGGAGCGCATCTCCGCCGCGAGCGTGCTGCTGGTGGACCTGGAGGTGCCGATGGACGTGGTCAGCGCCGCCGTCCACCACGCCCGGGCGGCCGGCACGCGTGTGGTGCTGGACCCGGCGCCCGCGATGTCGCTGCCGGAGGACCTGCTGGAGGCCGTCCACGTCATCCGCCCCAACGCGGAGGAGGCCGAGGCCCTCACGGGCGTGGAGGTCAGGGACAGGGGCTCGGCCCGGCAGGCGGCGGAGAACCTGTTGCGGCGGGGCGTGGGCGGCGTGGTGGTGGCGTCGCCGGACGGCAGCCTCGTCCTGACCTCCGAAGGCGAGCTGTGGCTGCCGGACCTGTCCGTGGAGCGGGCGGACACCACCGGCGCGGGAGATGCGTTCTGCGCGGCGCTCGCCGTGGCCCTGACGGAGGGGAAGTCGCTGGCACAGGCGGCGCGCTTCGCGCACGAGGCGTCCGCGCTGGCGACGATGCGCCTGGGCGCGCTCGGGGGGCTGCCCACGCGCGAGCAGGTGGAATCCCGGCTCGCACTGCTGGGGCCCGCCGGACTGTCGGCCGAGGCGTCCCCGCTGTAGCCCCGGTCACCCCCGGAGGCGCTCGGCCTCCAGGGCTTCGTAGACGGGGCGGAGGTAGCGCTCCGCCATCTCACGCGACACGCCAGAGACTCTGTGCGCCTTGTCCGCGGTGTCGTCCGCGAAGGGCAGCACGGGGTTCTTCGCGTCCCGCTCCGCCGCGCCGCGCAGGCGCTCGGCGTCCTCGGGTGTCAGCTCCAGACCGAAGAGGTCCGAGAGGAGCGCCGCGCCGTCCGTCGCAATCCGCCGGTAGTCCAGCAGCCGTGCCGGGCCCTGTCGCTCGCGGTAGCCCCGCAGCCCCGCTTCGCACAGGCGGGCCAGGACCCGGGCCCCGTACTCCTCCAGCGGCATCCCCTCCAGTGCACCGGCCTCCAGCCCGAGCAGCGCGGGCTCCAGGAGGCCCGGCAGCATGTGCGCGCCCCGGTGGTTCTGGTGCGAGGCCATGACCTCCACCGGCTCCCGGTAGAGGAAGAGCCACGGCACGCCCGGAAAGGCGCGCTGGAGCAGCGGCAGTTCCAGCACGTGCCACGCGTCCAGCTTGAGGAACACCGCCTCCTCCTCGGGAAAGCGCCGCTGGCCGAGCGCGCCCACCACCGCCCGCAGCCACTCAATCCGCTGCGCGTCCGTGATGCCGGGCATGCGCAGGTGGGCGCGCAGCACAGTGTCCACCGGCCCGGCCTCGGACAGGACGATGTGGCGCGGGAGTGCCGCCAGCAGTTGCGCCACCAGCGTGGAGCCGCAGCGGGACATGTGGAACACGAGCCCCCGCACCGGCAGCCCGGGCCGCTCCGCGTGGCGCCGCACCAGGTCCTCCATCGACGTCTGGTGGCGGAAGAGCAGGGCGAAGGGATGGCGGAGCCGGCGCTCCAGCGTCTGGTCGAAGAACGGGGCCGTGAAGCGCTGCGCTCCCAGGTGGCACCACTCCACGCGTGGCGCGCCGTCCGCGAGGGAGACGCGACAGGGCGCCCAGCCCTCCAGCCGCGCGTCGTCCGGGCCGTGGCTCATATCCAGCTCTCCAGCCACGTGCGGCGGGCGGCGCGCATGGTCTCCCGCAGCTCTTCCTCGGTGAAGTGACACCCGCGCTCGGCGCCCAGCCTCCGCGCCAGCGCGAGGAAGGCCGGCACGTCCGCCGTCGCCTTCAGCGCCTCCTGCAACGTCACGTCCTCCAGGACGAGCCGGCGGAAGCGCTCGAAGTCCTCAAGCGGCATGGGCGGTGGCCCGGTCGAAGACGGCACGCAGCCAGTCATCCACCACGCAGTCCAGCACCAGGTGGACGCGGTCCGTGTCGCTGGGGTTCTCCACCCGGTGGGGGAGGTTGAAGTTCAGGTACCAGCACTCGCCGGGCTGGAGCACCACGCGCCTCCCCGCGAGGAAGAAGGCCACGTCCGAATGGGTGACGATGGGGATGTGGAGCCGCACCTCGCCGTCCTCGAAGCCCAGGTTGTAGTCGGTGTGCTCGCGGATGACGGCCCCCGCCGCGAGCTTCAGCAACCGCGCCGAGCCGATGGGACACTGGAACGCGGCCAGCGCCTCCTGGAAGTAGGGGCACCGCGCGAGCAGCGGCGTGTCCGCGTAGCGCTCCCTGCCGGTGGGGTCGGGGTAGATGCGTCCCTCCATGCCGCCAATGGAGCGCAGGGGCACGCCGCTCCACTCACCCTCGTAGTAGCGCTTGTTGAAGTGAGGCACCCAGATGTCGGGGCCCAGCCGCGCCAGGTCCTCCTGGAGCCGGGCCGCGTCGAAGTCGAAAGGCAGGCGGAGTCGGTCGGGCACTGCGGACGAGGGCATGCAGCCTCCGCTTCCGCGAGACGTGCGGAAGCCCTCTCTTCATACACCGGCTCGCGAGCCGGCTCACCCCGGGTGCGCCGCCCGGTGCTCCGCCTTCGCCCGGACCAGCGCCGCCTGCGCCCGCGCGAGGGTGCGCTGTGGGTCCTCCTCGCCCTCCACGGAGACCGTCGCGGACACCACCTCCGGCGCCCCCTGCACGGACTGGAACTGCTGGCGCAGGCCTTCCGCGCCCGTGGCCTCCACGCCGGGGAGCGCGCCGAGCAGCGTGCCGCCCTCCCAGCGCACGGCGAACCCGGAGCGCCCGCACATTTCCTCCACCCGGCGTGCCACGTCGCGCAGCGAGGCATCCCCGGCGTCGAAGCCGCGGGTGGCGTTGAGCCGGCCCAGCCCCACCGGGTCCACGAGCAGCAGGCTGAAGGGCAGCCCGTCCCGCCGGCAGCGGCCAATCTCTCGCAGCAGCCGCTCCTCGCCCGCGCGCCGCGTGTCCAGGCCCGTCAGCGCATCCACGCGCAGCAGCCGCTCCCGCTCCTCCCGCGGAGAGCGCGCGCCACCGACGTCCACGAGCGTCAACAGCTGCGCCACGCCGCCGGGCACCGGGAAGGGCCGCGCCACCCACCGCAGCCGCCGGGGCTGGGGACGCTCCAGGGCCAGGGTGAGGTGCAGCCCGCGCGAGGACTCGGAGGCCAGGTCGAGCTGCCGCAGCGTGGCCGCCGGGTCCGCCGTCAGCCCCGCCACGTGCTGGCAGAAGGCCTCCAGTGTCATTCCGGAGATGCGCTCCGACGGCAGGGCCAGCCACTCCGCCAGCGCGCCGTTGCCCGCGTACGGACGCCGTCCCGGGGCCACCAGCAGCACCGGCACGTCCACGGCCTGCACCGCGTCTCGCAGCAGCGCCAGCGCCGAGGCCTCCGTGAGTGCGGGCTCCTTCGGCGCGCGCGCCAGGTCCGGGGCCAGGGTCCCCTGGCGCGAGTGCCCCTTCTGCTCCAGGTCCTCCGCCACGCGCCGGGCCAGCTCGCGCAGGGCCGCCAGGTCCTCCGAGCCGAGCACCAGCGGCCGCGTGTCGATGACACACAGCGAGCCGAGCACCTCGCCCGTGGACGTCAGCAGCGGCGCGCCCGCGTAGCTGCCGACGATGCCTTCGCGCACCAGCGGGTTGTCGCGGAACACCGGGTGGCGCGTGGCGTCCGGCACCACCAGCGACTCGCGGCCCTGCACCACGTGGTGGCAGAAGGACCAGTCACGGGGCGTTCCCCTGTCCCGCGCGAGCGACGGCGGCAGCCCCACGTGCGCCTTGAACCACTGCCGGTCTCCCAACACCAGCGACAGCAGCGCCACCGGCACGCCGAAGGCCTGCGCCACCTCGACGACCAGCTGCTGCAGCTCCTCGTCCGGTGGCCCCTCGTCCACCAGCCGCATCGCTTCGATGCGCGCCAGCCGCTGGCGCTCCTGCTCGGCGGCCGGCTCCGTCAGGTCAGGGAGGGCGGAGCGCTGGCCGTCCAGCACCCGCTTCACGGTGTCCCGCACCAGCTCCGGCGTGGCGCGGCGGCTCAGGAGCGCGTGGATGCCCAGCACGTCCTTGAGCTGCCAGGCGCGCACGCGCAGCTCGTCGAAGGCCGTCACCACCACCACCTGCGTCGCGGCCGCGTCCTCGCGCTCGCGCAGCCACGTCAGCAGCGCGAAGCCGTCCACCCGGGGCAGGGCCAGGTCGGTGATGAGCAGCCGGGGCGCGCCGCGCTGGCGCACCACCTCCTGCGCATCCGCGCCGTCACGGGCCGCCACGCCCTCCAGCCCTACTTCCCGGAGGAGGGCGACGAGGACGGCGGCGCGGCCCGGGTCGGGCTCGGCGATGAGGGCGTACGGAGCCATGTACCCGGGATGCTGCCATGGAACCGCCGTGGCCGGAGCATCCAAGCAGGCACGCCGCACCGTCGGCCGCGAGTCGCCGGAGAGCTCGAGGGAGCTTCACGGACGCTCAGGACGTCGCCTGCGGATAGCGGGAGAACAGCCGGCGCAGGGCGCTGCGCTGCCGGCCCAGCTCCTCCCCACGCGCCACGGCGTCCACCAGCAGCATCAGCAGCAGCCCCACCCACGCGGGCACCAGCGGCACCACCCACCCCAGGTCCGCGGCCAGCCAGCCGACGAGGACGCCGTGCAGCACCGCGAGCAGCACCGCCCACCCCAGCACCGAACGCAGGGAGCGTGCGCGCCGGCAGAGCAGCGCGAAGGCCAGCAGCACCGCCGCTGTCTCCAGCACGCCCGTGAGCGCCACCACGCCCGACGAGCGCAGCAGCCGGCCCGCGCGGAGGTTGTCCAGGGCGAAGGCGTGAATCTCCACGCCGGGCACAGCCACCTGTCCGGGCAGCGTGCTCTGGCCGTGCAGCCCCGTCGCGGTGACGCCCACGAAAACGGTCTTCCCACGCAGCGCCAGGTCCAGCCCCACCGAGCCCGGCTCCGCGCTCAGCACGTCCCCCAGGCTCACCCGGGGCAGCCAGTCCGGAGCGGGCAGTCGCATCAGCGGCGCGCCGTCGTCGAGCGCCGCCAGCTTCAGCAGCGAAGCGGCCCGCTCGGGCATCAGGTGCAGCGCGGTGGCCAGCGCCAGCGACGGCCAGGCCCGGCCGCCCACATTCACGGCGTACGGATAGCGGCGGATGACGCCGTCGGCGTCCACCCACATGTTCAGCGTGCCGCTGCCTCGCGCCGCGAGCCGGAGCGGCGCGATGCTCCCCGCGATTGCCGGGGCCTGGAGCCGCAGCGCTTCCACCGGAATGGGCAGGGCCAGTGGCGCCCCCGGAGCTTCATCCTCCATCGGCGCCATCACCGGGACGTCGCCCGTCAGCGCCGCAGCGCCGAGGATGACGCCGCTGCCCTCCGAGAGCGCCTCGGCCAGCCGGGCATCCCCGTCCGCCGCATGCAGCCGGGCCTCCAGCCGCGTCACCAGCGCGGCCCCCGCGGGCTGAGCCGCGAGGCCCGAGTCCTGGAGGGCCTCCAGCACCTCCTCCCCCAGGTCCAGCGCATCGCGAGGCCCGGGCTGGTCGAACACCACGTCCACCGCCACCGCCGCGGGGCGCTGCGCCGCCAGCGCGCGGAAGGCCCGGGCCCACGTCGCCCGGGACAGCGGCCAGCGCTCCCCGAGCGTCGCCAGCGTCCGGTCGTCCACCTCCACCAGCACCAGGTCCGCGCTCGTGGGCACGCCGGGGAGCCAGCGGCTCACCGCGGCGTCATAGAGGCCGTGCTCGAGGAAGCCCGGGGCGCCGCCCGTCGCCGCCGTCACGCACGCCAGCGCCAGTCCCACCAGCGCGCCCAGCGCCCGCCATACCGCGGTGCGGGGGGGGCTGGGGCTGGAAGGTGGGGAGGACTCGGAGGGACTCGAGGACATGGGGGCGGGTCCGGGCGCATCATGCGTGCCCGGTCGGCCCCGCGCAATCCAGTTGCTGGAGGCCGCCTCCTCTCAGATGGAATTGAAGACCTGCTTGTAGAAGATGTTCTGGTTTCCCCCGCCGTTCCGGTCGCTCTGCCAGAAGATCCAGGTCGAGCGGTCCGGCGCCTGGAGCGAGAAGGGGATGGAGTCGTTCGAGTTGCCGTTGGGGGGGACGGTCAGTTGCCGCACGAGTCCCCACCTGCCGTCGGCCGGCTCGCGACGGACGTAGTACAGGCGGCTCGGTGAGCCCCGGGAGAAGTACAGCCACAGCCCGCCGTACGCGTCCTCCACCGCCGTCGGGTTGAGGTCTTCGTGCACGGTGAACGGGAGGACCTGCACGGAGTCCCAGACACCGGCCGCGAAGCGGGTCATCACCACGCCCGAGCTGGTCAGCCAGAAGGCGAAGACCGGCCCGGCCTTCGTCGGAAGGATGAAGGTCTGCGGGTCGGGTATGTCCGCGTCGAACATCGAGTTGTTGGAGACCACGCCCGTCACGGGGTCCAGCGAGAGCACGTACACCTTGTCGTTTCTCGTGGGGGACAGCACCCAGATGCGGCCGTCCTCCGCCACGGCGGCGTGCAGGAAGCTCGTGACCTCCTGGGGGGCGAGGACCACCGGGTTGGCGTCCAGCCAGGTGTTGTCCGTGTGCCGCAGGCGGCGGAAGCACCACTGCGACGTGCCGCCGGTGAGGAGCGCGAAGATGAACACGGCCACGTTGCCGCTGACGAGCACCATGGGGGCCGCCTCGAACTGCGGGGTGTTCGCCACCGGCAGCTCGGGCGCGGTCGCCAGCGCGGAGTAGGGGGCTCGCTTGTAGAGCGCGTTGGAGTCGCTGAAGTTCGCGTCGACCTCAGTGTAGGCGACGAGGACCTCTCCGTTGGGCAGCACCGCGATGGACGGCGGGTATGGGTGGTTGGTGGTGGCGGTGACCTGCACGGGCACGGGGTCGAATCCGCCGGGGATGTTGCCCAGCGACAACCGATTGATGAACACCTGGTAGTTGCTGCCCACCCCGGTCGACTGCCAGGCCGCCAGCAGCCCGTTGCTCCTGTCGAAGGTGAACGCGCGCATCATGATGAACGGGGTGGCGGTCGGGGAGATCGCCGCGTCCGGCGTGCCGGGGAGCTCGCCTCTCAGCAGCGCATTGATGGCGGCCCGGAGGTTGATGGCCGGGCGGTCCTGCCCCTGGCGGTAGCGGTCCGCGGTGGTGCCCAGCACGTCCTCGATGAGCGTCGCCGACGGGAGGAAGAGCCGGCGCGCGCGCAGGTCCACCACGTCGGTGCTGACCACGTTGGGGCTGGTGGTGCGGCGGAGCACCCGGGCGAGTGCGTAGTAGCTGTGGCCCGCCAGGTAGTCCGGGTCCGCGGGCGCCGTGAGCCTGGGCGCGGTGGCGGACACCCGTGCGCGCACCACCCACTCGCGCTTGAGCCGCGCGCAGCTCTCGGTGCCCAGGCCGGGGAACAGCAGCGAGGGGTCCTCGGCGGGGGTGAGCACCCGGTCCCAGATGTCCACGTAGACGAGCACCTCGCCATTCAGGCTCGGCAGCTCCGGCACGGTGGGCACGCCCAGGGCGGCCGCCAGCGCCGCGGCGCCGGGCTGGCTGACGTGCAGGGGCTGCTGGCGGTAGCGCAGGTCCGCGTCGAGCAGGATGTCGCGCCCGTCCACCAGCAGGCGCCCGATGTCGCGCAGCGCGTGCTCCACCGGGTCCGTGGACAGCACCGCCGGCGGAGTCCCGGCGCTGATGAGGAAGTCGTTGGGCTGGTTCTGTCCCACCATCCGGAAGCCGTCGGTGCCCTCGGGGATGCCGTCCCCGATGAACCACTTCAGGAAGGCCCGGAGCTCGAACCTCCGGATGTCCTCCAGCTCGTTCCAGTCCGCGTCCACGATGGGGACGCCCTGCTGGAGCCGGCAGCCGATGTGGCGCTTCAAGGGACGGAAGGTGTCGGCGGAGATGATTGCCATGTGAGGAGCCTCGGTTCAGAAGACCAGCCAGATGGTCCGTTCCAGCGTGCTGGTGGGGTCCTTGTTGATGACCAGATGGGTGACGTAGTTGAGGAGCACGTCCACCCCGTTGAGCCGCGCCACCAGGCCGAACTCGCGCAGGGCGGAGGTGGTGTGGTTCGCGTCCGGCCACGGCGGCAGGTTGGGCCCCAGCGTCACCTTGATCTGCAGCCGGTTGGTGGGCGTGGTGGAGACGGTGGCCCCGTCCAGGAAGTTGACCTGGAACGCGGGCCCGGGGTTCGGGACGAGGAAGGCATTCGGGTCCACCAGCGCCGTCTGCGCCGGGGTGGCCGGCGGAGGCCCGGTGACATCCCACGCGGCGAGCCCCGCCCCCACCGCCAGCCCGCGGATGCCCGCGGTGGTGGTGGGCGCCCCCGCCAGGAAGCCGGCCAGCACCCGGCGGCAGTCCACGACGATGGCGTTGTTGCGCCAGCCGTGGTCCCAGACCACCTCGCCGCGCACGTCGCGCAGCACGTCCCTGAACATCCCCTTCAGCCCCTCCGTGGGGCGGTCCTCGAGACTCATCGCGCGAGCTCCTCGTTCGAATCATTCCGGCGGCGGGTACCAGGTGCGGCGCCGGAGCGTGGTGGGGTCGGTCGGGTCCGCCGACACATCGGCGACGTCGTTGGAGTGCAGGACGTCCCAGCCGGGCAGCGCCGCCGCCGCCGCATCGGTGATGGGGCCCGGGTACGTCTCGATGAAGGGATGGTTGTCCGCGTAGCTCTCCACGATGTCCGCGCCGGGGGGGTAGACGAGCTCGATGACGGGCTCCGGCCTGACGATGACCACCGCCCTCGAGTGGATGGGCAGGAAGCGCGCGAGCAGCGAGCGCAGCCGCGCCACCTCGTCGGCGGTGATCTCGTTGCCGACCTGACCCCGGCTCAGGTACAGGGCCAGCGTGCCGCGCGTGTAGAGGTCGTCATCCGTCAGCGTCTCGGCGGGCGCGCCGCGCGGCTTCTGCGGCGTGTAGGAGAGCGGGTCCTCCAGCTCGCGGCGGGCGCGGTTTCGCACCACGTCGTCCACCACCACGGTGGTGGAGCCGCCATGGCGGCGTGGCGCACCGGGGTCGGGCACCACCGCGGAGCGCGCCGGGGAGAAGGCGGGCGCCGGGGCCTCGGCCTGGGCCAGCGCGACGTTCCGGTCGCTCCGGAAGGCGAGCCACAGCGTGCCGTCCGGAAGGACGAGCGGCACGGGCGTCCTGTCCCGCGCCACCTCCGCCGGCAGCGCGCCGAGCGCGCCGGGCACGCCGTCCGGCGACAGCGTGAGCCAATGCAGCCCCTCGCCGCCGGAGCGGTCGGACCGGAAGAAGACGCGCAGCGCGCCGGCTTCCCCCGGGACGGCGCACGGCTCGCGGTCGGCGGCGCGGCCCCCCGCCGGCGGTGTGGTGACGGCCGCCTCGTTCGACCACCCGGGCAGCGCGGGATTGAACCGGCGTTGCCGCAGGGTCCACTGCTCGCTCGCCCCCAGGCCCTGGCGCTGGCTCCACAGCAGCCAGGCCCGCCCCTGGGCGTCGACCACCAGCGAAGGCTCGAGGTTGGCGGCCCCCGTAGAGGCGGCGTTGCGCGGCGCCGACCACACGCCGGCGAAGTGGCGCACGTCCAGGGAGGGGAGTCCCTCGGCGAGCCCGACCTTCCGCCAGCTTCCCTCCGCCCCGCGAAACGCCGCGCCCGCCGGCGTTGCCACCCAGACGGCTCCCGTGGGGGAGACCCAGACGGACCGGACGTCATTGGAGGGCAGGCCGTTCGCGGTGCCCACGACGTCCCACGGCCCCTCGCCCTGGCGGGTGGCCAGCCCGGCGGACGTGGCCACCAGCACCGCGCCACGGGCGTCGAAGGCCAGGGCCCTCGGGGCCCCGGCTGGCAGCCCGGTGACGGGCTCGAAGACGCCGGCGCGCAGCACGCCCAGGCCCAAGGCGGTGGCCACCCACGGCGTCCCCGTCTCGTCGAGCGCCACCGCGAGGACGTCCGGGGACGGCAGTCCGCCGGAGGCCGCGGTCCACGAGGTGACGGCTCCCTCGGGAGTCCGCCGCGCGAGGCCGCCCGCGGTGGCCAGCCACAGCGTCCCATCCGGCGCCAGGGCGACGCGGCGCACGTCATTCGAGGGCAGGCCCTGGGCCGTCGTGAGGACGAGGACCCCCGCGGCGCCCCGCCAGAGGGCCGCCCCCGCCGCGGTGGCCAGCCACAGCCCGCCGCCCGGCTCGAAGGCGGCGTCGCGCACGTCGTTGGAGGGCAGGCCCGAGCCGGTGTTCACCACCACCACCGCGCCCCCGGGCCGGCGCAACGCCACGCCCGCCGACGTGGCGAAAGCCCAGGTGCCGTCCGCGTCGAGCGACGAGGCCCGGACGTCGTTGGAGGGCAGCCCCTGCGCGGTGCCGAGCACGGTGACGGCGCCCCCTTCCGCCCGCAGGGCGACACCCGCCGCGGTGGCGACGGCCGACTGCCCCGTCCACAGCGCGAGCCACACCGTCCATGGCGCGCCCCGGTGACTGGCCCAGGCGAGGCGCAGTCCGCCCACCGAGGCATCCCACGCCGCCGTGAGGTCCGCGTGGCGGCCGGGAGCCACCGGGGGCAGCCAGCCCTCCGGGCTCCAGTCGAGCGTGTCGTCGAAGGCCCCGCGCACCGGGCCCGCCGCCTCCGGCCCGAAGCCCAGCGCACGCGCCGCGGTGGACTGCGACAGGTCCACCCACAGCCGCGCCGCCTCGCCGGTGGCCAGCGTCTCCAGCCGGAGCGTGCCGTCCGCTTCGATGACGGGCCGGACCCGGGCGAGCTGCGAGGCGAGCGCCACGACGACTTCATCCGCCGTGGCCTGCGCCGGGTTGACGTAGTCCGCGGCGTGGATGGTGAACAGCTCGGGCCCCGTGCCGCTCGTCACCACCGCGACGCGCGTCCCGGGCGTCAGGACGAAGGGCGCGCGGCGCGTGCCCTGGAGGCGCGCCGGCAGCCCCGCGCGAGGGCGTCCCACGGCGAAGCGGTGCCGGGCCGCCTCGCCCTCCGGGGCCTCGAGCCACGCGAGGAAGATGCGCCCATCCGGCAGCGGAGCGGCGGCCGGGGCGCCGCGCGAGGCCGTGCTGGCTCCGAGCGCGACGCGCGCGGGCCGCCACACATCATCCACCCGCGCCTTGTAGAGGATGCGCCCGACGGCCTCGCGCGGAACATCCCGCTGCGACTCGTGCTGGGCCAGCGCGGACAGCAGCGGGGGACGCTCGGGCGGGGCGGCGCGGTCCCGCGTCTCGAAGAAGAGCCAGCTCCGCCCGGGGCCCTGGTGGAAGGCGCTCGGGCGGCCCCCGGGCGCGCCCTCCAGGGACAGGAGCGAGCCGGGCTCGCGCCGCACGCGCAGGGACGACGCGGGCCCCACGCTCTTGGTGGCCAGCCGCACGCGCCCCCCCGACGCGGTGGCGACCAGCAGGTCGTGCGCGGCGGTGAGCGCTGCGGCGACCTCGGCCGCGGTGGCCGCTGCCAGGTCCTCGAAGTCTCCGGGCGCCAGGCGCACCGTGGTGGGCAGGCCCCCGTCCACCGCGACGGTGAGGCTGGCGCCCGGGTGGAGGGCGAAGGGCTCCACGGCCGTCCCCACGAGCTGCGCGGGGGCGCCGCCTCCTCCCGAGGCGTCGTCGTTGCCGGGGCCAAACCCGAGCACCGGAGACGCGTCGTCCGCGCCGTACCACTGCGTGCCGCGCTCCACGGCGGCGAAGAGGTTGTACCGGGGGGCCTGGTTGGAGTGGAAGACGTGCTGGGCCAGCTCCACCACCTGGCTGGACCAGCCGGTGTACTGCGTCACCAGCGCACGGAGGCCGGGGATGGTGCCGATGCTGGGGTACAGCCGCGCGGCCGTCTTGATTTCGTTGCGGTGCCGGGCGGCGCTCGTGCCCTGGTCCACCTCCCACCCGATCCACCCGGCGAGGAAGGGGAGGAAGCGCGCGTCCACCTCGTCCACGTCGTGCAGCCGCCGCAGCGCCTCCGCGCTGGAGCGGATGGAGCTGAGCGCCGTTCCGAACAGGTCCACCATGCGGCGCAGCTGCCCGGAGCGGCCGGCCATCTCCGGGACGGTGTCGTCGCCGGGTGTGCTCGGCCGCGTCACCACGTCATGCCGCCGGTAGATCTGCGGCAGCATCTCGTAGAGCGTGCGGCCCATGCCGTGGTTCTCGGCGGGCGTCGCGGTGGAGCGGTACGGCTCCAGGGAGGTGCCCGCCGGGAGCGCCGGGCTGAAGAGCTGGTAGTAGTACGTCTCCTCTGGCGAGAGGGCTTCGGGCTCGCCGCCGAGGTCCAGCACCTCCACCCGCTGCCGCAGCGGCCGCCCGTCGTCGTCCAGCACCAGCGTGAGGGTGCGGCGGGCGACTTCCGTGTTGCGGCCGTTGAAGGGGCGGGCCACGGACAGCACGCTCACCACGCGCCGGGTGCCGTCCTCGCGCTCCTCCCAGCCGGGCAGCTCGGTGACGAGCGCGAGCGGGTCCGCGGGCGGGAAGTCGTTGCTGTCGTAGACGACGTACGGGTCCGGCGTGGTGACGACGTACTCGAAGTCGCGCTGCTTGCGGCGGACGACGACGCGGGGCACGTTGGCCAGCGTCTCGCCCTCGTCGGGCCAGAACTCCCAGGCCACGCGGATGCGCCGGCCCACCAGGTCTCCGCTGGCCTGGAAGCCGACAATCCTCACCGGGCCGCCTCCTGCATGCGGACCTTGAGCTCGCCCAGCCCGGCAATCTCGAACTCACCCACGTCGATGCGCCCCTCGGGCGCCACGTCCACCAGCAGGCCCCGGCGGACGAACTCCGGCAGCTGGTCCAGCGGGGGCAGCGAGGCCTGGCGCAGCTTCTGGTCCAGGTCCTCCGCCTGCGTCAGGTGCCGGCGGAAGCGGGTGATGGTGACGGCCTGGACGCCGGGCACGGCCTCGATGCGCGCGTAGATGTCGCTCAGGAAGACGGCCTGGCCGAAGTCCACGTTGGCGAACGCCAGCACGTCCTTCACCGCCGCCTCCACCGCCTGGCGGACGGCGTCGGCGTGGAAGTGGCGGTCGAAGACGACGTCCGCGCTCAGGTCCACGGGCACGAAGGTGGCGTCCAGCACGTCCACGAACGTCCCCGCCATCCGCTTGGCCTCGAAGTACGCGATGAGCCGCCGCCGCAAATCCTCCGGCACGGGGCGCACGGTGTCGCCCTCCGGCGCCACGTACAGCTCCACCACGTTCCACCCGCGGCTGCGCGCGCGCACCTTGGCCACGCCGCCGGCGCGGTGTGCCTGGGCCACGTAGTCGTCCAGCGTGACGGCGCGCTGGCCGGAGCGGAAGGCCAGCGGGCCGAAGCGCACCGCGTCCGCGAGGGACTCGTGGTCCGTGCCGCCCGCGGCCGGCAGCAGGTTGGTGACGGACTCCACGAGCGGCGACAGGCTCGCCGTCCGCACGCGGTTGATGGCCCCGGCGGCCACGTTCCCCGCCGCGCCGCCACCCACGCGGTACGTCGCGCGGAGGTTGTTCACGCCCATGGGCGGACGCCGTCCGTAGACGCCGTCCCCGAAGCGGACGCTCGCGCGGTCCTCCTCGTCGAACTGGACGTAGTAGTGGCGCGACTCGGGCGTGGAGAGGCTGGGCCGGCCGTCGCCGGAGTCGTGGTAGAGCAGGCTCTCGCGCCGGTCCCACTTCACCCAGCCGGCGCCGCCCTCGTTCACCTCCACCACCAGCGAGTCGAGGATGAGCGGCGAGCGGGCCAGCATGAAGGACGGGTTCGGCTCTCCCGTCGACGAACCGATGATCTCCACCGCGCCCGACGCGCTCTGGGTGACGGGCAGCCCGTCGTAGACGCGCTTGTTGCCGGCGATGACCCGCACCTGGTCGGAGCTCAAGTCCACGGTGAACGTGGGCCCGAGGTACTCGAAGAGGAGTTCGCCCGCGGTGCCGCGCGCGGAGAACTGCGCGCCGTTGGGGATGGTGACGAGCGGCGGGCCCGAGGGCGGCCGGAAGGTGAGGCGCAGGTCCGCCGAGGCGGGCGCGGGCGGGGCCAGCTCGTAGGCGAGCAGCCGGAGCAGGTGCATCACGCTCCGGCGCTCGGACGCGGTGTGGAGGAAGCTCTCCGCGGCGATGCGGTCCTGGTAGTAGAGGACGACGTCGCCCATGTACGAGAACATGTCCACCAGCAGGACCCCCAGGTCCGCCGGTGAGCGGTCGCTCCACTCCGGCAGCCGGTAGCGCGCCAGCTCCAGCAGCGCCTGCCGGAGCGAGGCGTAGTCCTTGTTGGTGTAGTCGATGGGCAGGGGCGCGGACGCCATGGCTCACCCGAGCGGGAAGGTGATCTGCGCGCCGGTGACCGGCTCGTTGGTGTGGAAGTAGTTGAGGCGCAGGTGCAGCGAGTCCTCCGTCTGCGCCACCACCGCGTCGGTGATGACGACGCGCGGCTCCCACTGCAGCAGCGCGTGCCGTGCCTGCGTGCGGAGCACGTCCGCCAGCACCTGGTCGTTCGGGTTGTGGGCCAGCGTGTGGAGCTGGCTGCCGAACTCGCGCAGCATGGGGCGCTCGCCGCGCCGCGTGCCGATGACGAGCATCACGTTCTGGCGAATCTTCTGGTCCCCACTGGCCCAGGCGACGCCGCCCGTCTGCGGGTCGATTCGAAAGGGAAAGCCGAAGCCGCGGATGTCATCCAGCATGTGTGCACCTCACTGAAGGTTGCCCAGGTTGTTCTGCGTCCCCGAGCCGATGACGACGTTGGACGGGTTCCTCACCGTGGTGCGCACGCCGACGACCTCGGCGCTCCGGACGTACGCGTCGACAGCGGCGGCCAGCGCGTCCGCGACCTGGTCACTGGTCCAGGACTCCTCCTTGGCGCGCTTGAAGGTGTCCTTGAGCTTCGTGGCGAGCGCCTGCTTGTCGAGAGCCATGGGGACGCGTTCCTCGGTAGCGGTTGCGCATTCACTTCGCGACCACCGCGGTGGTCAGGGCCATCATCGCGTCGAGCGAGAGGGCGGGCGGCACCGGGGGCCCGCTCGGGCCCACGGCGGTTGCATGGGTGTGGGTGATGAAGGTGGACCACATGCCGGCGAACGTCTTTCCCAGGACGGTGGGCTCGGAGGCGCCGTCCCCCAGCTCCACCTTCGACGCCGCCACGATGACCTTGGAGGCCGTCAGGCGCACTGTGTCTCCCTTCAGCTCCACCACGGCGCCGTTCTTGTCGGACACCCGGACGCCGCCGTCCTTGTCGAGCTCGATGAAGGACGCGTCCTTGTGCTTGATGAGGATCTTCTCCTCGCCCTCCTTGTCCCAGAGCTCGATGGTGTGGCCCGACGGCGTGTGGATGACGCGCGTGTCCGGCGGGTTCCGGGCGGCCGGCTGCGGCGCGGCGTCGGTCGGGTAGAAGGTGCCCACCCAGAGCGGGTAGCGGGTGTCGCCGGCCTCGAACTCCACCCAGACCTTCGCGCCCACCGGCGGCACGAAGAAGTGCCCGGAGGTGAAGCAGGGCCGGGCCCGGACGGGCGTGTTGCTCTGGAACACGGAGGGCACGCGCACGTGGATGCGGCCCAGGTTCTGGGTGTCTTCGTTGGCGGCCACCTCCGCGGAGTACTTGCCGTAGAACTTGCCCGCGTGGCGTCTGAGGTCTTCGTTCAGGAGCATGGTCAGCGCGTGGCGACGAAGCGGGTTCGGTAGGTACCGGCGAGCGCCTGGCCGGCGCCCGACGTGCGGGTGAACAGGTGGTTGACGCGGGCGACGTACCAGTCGCCCTCCGCCCAGGTGGCGATGCCCTCCAGGGTGAGGCGCCCCTTGGCGCGGAAGCGCACGGTGCCGCGCGCGGTGCCCTCACCCACGAGGCCCAGCACGCGCGTCGGGTCCCTTCGCAGCAGGCGCTCCGCCAGCGCGGGGTCCGACGGCAGCCCGGGGAGGAACAGCTGCGGCACCTGGTCGCTGGGGTTGCTGGTGGCGCGCCCCGCCGCCTCGACGCCCGCGTCGTAGGCCAGCGCATCCGTGTCACTGATTTCCGCCAGGCGGCTGCGCACGTCCGCGCTGGCGGGTGGCGGCGCGGTGGGCTCGGGCGTGGGCGCGCTGGCGCTCACCGTCTGGCCGGACGACGGGTCCACGCACGAGGTGGCGTACGCCGGCGCCGCGCCGGAGGCGATGCGCTGGTAGCGGAAGTCCAGCAGCTGCGTGTACCCGGGGCACTGGTGGAGCATCCCCATCGGCTCGCCGTCGAGCAGCGTGCGCGTGGGCACGAAGTAGAACTTGGAGGTGCCCTCGTTGAACTCGACGAAGGCGCGGCAGTCGTGCTCCACCGCGAGCTGCTGGAGGAAGTCCCAGTCGTTGAGCCCGGAGCGGCGCGGCAGCTCGTTGTCCTCGGTGAACTCGGGGTCCGGGTCGGGCTTGATGTTGTCCGGGCCGACCACGAAGCCGTAGTCCCGCGCGCTGGCGATGCGCCGGACGATTTCACTCAGCTTGCCGCGGTAGGGCGGGTCGTCCCGCGAGCGCTCGTGCCGCCGCAGCCGCACGCCGAAGTCCAGCGCGGTGATGGTGACGCGGCGTCGGCCGCCCGTCGTCTCGGGGACGGCGCGCGTCACCTCTCCCTCGAAGAGGATGGCGTGGTCGTCGGACCAGCCGAGGTCCACCTGCACCGTCTGGCCCACGTCGACGATGTGGCCGGCGACCTCGCGCGGGTCGTCCACGACGATGCGGGCCCGGTCGATGAGGCGGTCGTGGTCCTCGACGTTGACGGACTGGACCATTCCGCCAATCTCTCCGCCCTGCCAGCGCACGCTGATGAAGGGAGTGGGGTCCGCCACGTCACACCTTCCTCGTGCGCTGCACGCGGCCCACGTCCGCGGCGGCGGGGATGGCCACCTTCGCGCCCGGGTGGAAGTCCAGCGGGAAGCGCAGGGGGTTGGCGTCCGCGATGCGCCACCAGTTGTCGCTGGAGCCGAAGTAGCGCCACGCGAGGTACTCGACGCTCTCCAGTCCGGACACCAGGTGCTGCGTGACGCCGGACGGGCCGGGCGGCGCGGGCGCCGGGCGGATGGAGATGGCCTCGTGCTCCTCTCCGGAGGCGTCACGCACCCGGTGCACGGGGTGGTTGAAGTAGCGGGAGCGGCTGGTGACGGGCATGGGCGGTCCTCCACGGGGCTAGACGAAGAGGTTGACGATGGGAGTCACGGCGGCGAAGTCCGTGCCGATGCCCTGCCGCACGTAGCTGCGGCCCACGTCGAAGTTGCGCTTGAAGTACTCGATGATGGGAGACGGGGAGAACGTCTGCTCTTTCAGCGAGACGCTGACGTCGGCGCGGCTCGGCTTCCCGTCGTCGAAGAACTCCACCATCTTGATGTTCAGGTCCGTCATCACGCAGGTGACGGACAGCCCGCCGTAGATGAGCGAGCACTCCGGGGGGCGCTTCCAGCAGGAGGGGCTGCCTCCCAGCGCCTTGACGACGTCGATGACGTCGTAGGCCGGGTTCATGAACGAGCGCAGCAGCGCCAGGTCGGGCTCGAGGCTCCCGCGCTCCGGATGGGTGAGGTCGGCGTAGTGCTGCCTGCCGTCCAGCGGGCCCGGCTCCGTCGCGTTGAGCTTGAAGTCCAGGGCGAAGGTCCGCTGCTCGCCTTCCACCGGCTCCATCGGCTTGGTGTTGACCAGGAGCGCGCCAATCTCCTTCACGTCCTTGTAGAGGGCGCCGGCGGCGGTGAAGAAGTTGCCGACGCTGGAGAAGAGGCCCGGCGCGGCGGCGAACTGGTCCGTACCCCATTGCCCGAAGGCGTTGGCCTCCTGGTACTTGTACGTCTTCTTCTCCTGCAACATCTCCGGGTTGTATTGAAACCGGAAGATGAGGGGCGGGACGTTGATGAGGCTGGCCAGGTAGCCGGTGGAACGCTCGGGCATGATGCCCTCCTAGGTGACCTGCGTGACGAGGGGGCCGAGTGCGGGGTTCCAGCCCCGCTCCTCCAGCTCGTGGAACAGCTCGGTGAGCATCGAGAGGGAGACCTGCTCGGGCTGCTCGGGGGTGATGGACGAGACGCCCCCGGTCGTCGCCGCTGCCGCGCCCGTGGGGGGTGGGGCAATCTCGATGGTGATGGCGTCGATCTCGATGGTCGCCCTCGGCCGCTCTCCCACGGCGCCAGTGGCCACCGTGCCGGGCAGGGAGGTGGCGGCGGCCGCGCCCGTCGTCGGCCCGCGGCGGAAGTGCTCGGTGATGGTGCCCAGCAACGTGTCCAGCCCGCCGGTGCCCAGCCAGGACTCATAGGCCTGGGCAATGGCCTCGAAGCCGGTGGCGGGCTCGCGCCGGGAGGCCTCCACGGCGGGCGTGAGCGCGGCGGCGAAGTCGCGCGAGCGGTCCCGGACGGTGCGGTAGTGCTCCCCCAGGCGCTCGGCGGCCCGCGCCTCGCCGGCGGCGGCGCGCTCCAAAGAACCGCTGAGGCCGGCCAGCGCGCTGCCCCCGGCGCCGAAGATGCCGCGCATCTCGCGGGTGAGCGAGCCGGCGGCCGTCGTCACGCTGGTGCCGAAGGCCGTGGCGGAGGGGGTGATGATGGCCGCCAGGTCCGGGAAGGCGGGCAGCGGCGCCAGGGCGCCGGGGTACGCGGGCGGACCGAGGGGTGGCGCGGAGATGGAGCCGGTGAACGTCTTGCCGAACTTCAGCTCCCACAGCGGGGGGATGATGCCCGGCAGCAGCTGCACCACGTGGACGATGAAGCGGAACACCAGCGTGTCACCCAGCCGGGTGAGCACCACGAAGGCCGTCTCCACCAGCCAGCGCAGCAGCGCGTCGATGGTCCGCTGCAGCCCGTTGGCGACGAAGCGGATGGCCGCCACCGCCACGTCGAGGAGGGTGCCCACCATGGTGAAGAGCGAGCCGAGGATGCGCTCCACGGCGGTGGCGAGGATGCCCAGCACGTTGGCCCCCAGGCGCGCCGCCGCGGCCACGGTGTCGAAGAGGGTGGTGAGCACCACGCCGCGCAGCAGCAGCACGTTGCGCAGGACGAACTGGAGCATGTCCATGAAGGCCAGCTTCACGTCGTCCAGGCGGGTGATGACGAAGGCCAGCGCGCCGATGAGGATGGGGACCAGGAGCACCAGGCCGTCCACCACGTGGGCGACGCCGGTGAGGATGGCGGAGGCGGTGGTGAGCATCGCCAGCCAGCGCTCGCCGCCCGGCGTGGACGGGAAGGACGAGGTGCGCGCCGCGGCCTCGGGCCCGGTGGAGGCCGCCTGGAAGAGGGCGGTGAAGGTGTTCACCACCCGCTCCACCTGCGCCAGCGTGGCTATCAGGTTGAGGCCACCACCGGCGGCTTCCGGGCGGGCCGGCACTGGCGTCGCCGACGGTGTGGGGCTCGTGCCGACGCCCACGAGCTTCAGGATGCGCTCGATGCGCTCAGCCAGCCGGTTGAGCTGGCCAATCATGAACGGCAGGGAGACGCCGCTGATGGTGCCTCCGACGAGGCCTCCGAAGAAGCTGCCGAAGAAGCGGCCGATGCCGCCGAGCAGTCCCTCCAGGAAGCCGCCGATGCCGCCACCCGGCGCGAGGTCGTTGATGTTCACCACGTAGACCTTGAGGGCGCCGGAGACCATCGGCGGCTCGCCGAAGCGCGGACCGGCGGCGAGCGCGGTGGCGAACGTGAAGCCGCCATAGCGGGCCGTGCTGCGCTCGATGTCCTCCACGGCCCGCCGGGTGAAGCGGAGCTGGGTGAGGATCAATCCGAGCTGTGTGATGATCTCCTCTTCCATCGTTCGCTCCGTCCGTGCGTCCTCACCGCGCAGCCGCCGCCAGCCCGGCGAGCCGCTCCCTGCCCGTCACGTAGGACTCCTCGATGGCCGCCTTCAGGCGGGTGGCCACCGCCTCCGCCAGCTCCGTTCCCGGCGGCCGTCCCGCCGCCGTCAGGGTGAGTTCCGGCACGCGGACCCGCCCCAGCGCCGCGCGGCTCACCAGCTTGTGGGGCGACGTCGGGAGGACCGTCACGGTCGTCTCGGCGCCCTCCGCGGACTGCTGCCGCCAGAAGAGGTCCATCTCCTCGACGTAGAGGGGGATGGCGGAGCCGACGACGTAGAAACCGCCCCGGGTCAGCCAGCCCTCGAAGGCCACGGCCACCGGGTCCTCGCGCCGGCCGCGGACTCGCTCCTCCAGCTCGCCCAGTTGGTCACCGAGCGCCGTCTGCGCCAGCGACGTCGCGCCCTCGGCGATGCGCCGCAGGCGGGTGGGGGAGCCCAGCGTCGCGGCGTCCGCGGTCGCCCGGTCGAAGGAGCGGGAGAGGCCGGTGAGCAGCGCCGCCCCACCGCCGAGGATGTCCCGCACGCCGCCCTCCAGCTCCGTGCGCGCGGTGCCGAGCGTGGCGCGGAAGTTGGGAGCGCCGGGCCCGAAGAACGCGTCGAACACGTTGGGAAAGCTCGCGGGGAGCGCGAAGGACGCCGCGGTCTCCGCGGGCAGTGCCTGGGGCGCGCGCAGCAGGCGCCACACCAACCGTCGCGCGGCGCCGACCCGGAAGCGCGCCGCGTCCAGCCCCCGGACCGCCTTGGGCCCGAGCCACCAGCCCAGCGGTCCGCCGAGGTACTTGAAGGCCCGGGCCGCCACTCCCGCTCCCCTCAAGCCACCCTCCACGACGAGAATCTGGGTGGTCAGCCAGAGCCGGAGCGCCTCGCGGGCCACGTTCGCTCCGAGCCCGACGAAGTCCCGGATGGTGAACCGGGGCAGCGCTCCCAGCGCGGCCAGCCCCAGGCCCAGCGGACCCAGCACCGCGGTGGCGATGATGGGCGCCAGGTCGAAGTCCAGGACGGCCTCGATGGCGCGGATGATGCCGTTGATGACGCCAATCCAGTAGTTGAGGAAGGTCCGCAGCCCACCCAGGAACGTGTCGAGGTTGCGCAGCAGGTCCCCGCCGTACACCAGCGCCACGCGCACGTAGAAGCGCCAGTGCAGCTCCACCACCGCCCACACCGAGGAGAGCACGCGCGCCGCCGACACGATGAGCTCGGGCAGGGTGCGCGAGAAGACGTCGAAGACCTGCCGGCGCAGTCCGAAGACGCCGGACTCGATGCCCTGGAACGCCTGGAGCAGCGTGTCGCGGAGGAAGACGTTCGCCGCGCTCCACAGCCTGCCAATCCACAGGGGCAGGATGGGCAGCGCGAGGACGGCGCCGAGAATCAGTCGGGCGCCTACGTCCAGGGACTCCGCGAGGTCCGCCCCGCCGGCTGCCGGAGCACCCGCGCTGGCCGCCGCGCTCGCCACCGCCTCGGAGGGGCCGAGCGCCTGCCGGAGGACGTCGCGCGCCTCGCCCAGATTCCCGCCCAGGGTGAGGAGCGGGCCGGTGCTCTCGGTGACGGTGCGGAAGAGGAGCCCCGCCTGGCCGAACAGGTCGGACGCCGTCCGGGCGCGAAGGTCGAACATCCCCGGGCGCACGGGGATGAACCGCTCCATCGACGCGACGATGAGGTCGAAGATGTTGCCGATGCGCTCCAGCAGACCGGGCAACAGCCGCTCCTCGGTGATGGCCGTGCCGACGCGGCCGAGCCCCGACACGAAGGCCTGGCCGGAGGCGGCCAGCGTCGCGCCCACGCCGCGCTCGGGAGGGCGGCGCAGCGCGCCGTGCTGGGACGCGTCGACGTGGAGGGTGAGCGCCTCGTTGTAGAAGAGGATGATGGGGAAGCCGCGGCTGCGCAGCTCCAGCGCCTCCGCCACCTTCACCCGGTTCTCGAGCCAGCGCTCCAGCCGCTCCAGCCCCCGGACAATCTCCAGCGTCTGCATCCGGAGCGGAGTCCGGAAGAGCGCGGCGATGAAGTCCCAGGCAATCGGCATCGGCGGCGTCCTCTACGGCGTGGCGGGGGCCAGGTAGGACTGGCGTTGAAGGGCTTCGACGAGCCTGTCCCTGAAGACGCCCACGTGCGGCCCGTCGCTCCCGGCGGAGCGGACCTGGAGGCGGCGCACCACGACGCGGAGCCGGCGCGACTCGGGGACGTGCAGCACGGGGAAGGCGGGCGGCGCGGGCTGCTCCGGCGTGACGCCGTACAGCTCCGTGTCGAGCGTGCGGAAGAGGTCCAGCAGGTCCGGCAGGTACGCCCGGATGGCGGGGGGCAGCACCCGTCCCATGACGGCGGCCAGCGCCTCGCGCAGCGGCAGGTCCTCGGTGCGAATCCGGGCCAGCACCTCGGCGGGGGGAGCGCCCAGCTCGCGGGCCAGCTCCCGGCGGGCGCGCGCCAGCTCGCTGGGGGGCGAGGCGGCGCGGTCGAAGTCCGCGCGGGCCCGGTCCGCGAGGCGGAACACGTCGAGCGTCCCCGCGGGGATGAACGACGCGGCGGCTTCGATGCCGGCCCTGTCGAGCGAGAGGGCAGGCCGGCCAATCATCGCCTCGATGGCGGCGAGGTCCGGCAGCGCCGGCGCGGAGGGCAGGGGCGGAGGCGGGCCGAAGACGAAGCCCAGCGCGGACGAGAGCCAGCCCGGCATCGTCGAGCCCGAGGAGCCGGAGCCGCCGCCGGATGAGGGCGCGGCGCTCGTGGCGGCCGGCGCGGCGAAGAGGCGGCCGAGGTCGGCGAGCTGGGCGCGGAACGTCTGCAGCATGATGACGCGCGGGTGGGCCTGCAGGTTCCTGAGCACCACTGCCCTCGCCGCGTTGAAGAAGGACTGCACCGCGGTCATCACCCGCTCGCCGATGCGTGGGAGCGTGAGGGCCACCTCCTCGAACAGCGACTTGATGCGCTCCGTCACCCGCTGGAGCATGGGGCCGATGCTGGAGAACACGGCCCACAGTCGGCCCAGCGGCTGGGACCGGGAGAAGGAGAAGGCTCGGCCCAGCACCTGGGGAACCTCTTCCAGGATGGCGCCCACGGCGCCCAGCACCGCGCGCGTCAACGGGATGAGCGCGGCGCCCTGTCTCGCCAGCGGCAGGATGAGCGGGCCCAGTCGCGCCAGGACGATGGAGAAGAGCGCGAGCACGAAGGGGATGAGCCGGGCGAACCGGTCGAAGACCTCCAGCGTCTGGCGCAGCAGCGGGTTGCGGATGCGCTCCCTCGGGCCGAGCAGCAGGTCGATGAACTGGTTCACCTGATGGATGAGCCGGGCGAGCGCGCCCATGAGGTCATAGAGGGCGCGCAGGGGCTGCTCGTTGCGCAGGCCGGCGAGCACCGCGACGCCGAGCCCGGCCGGGAGGAGGAGCACGCCGATGACGGCCCCGAAGGCGGGAACCACCACCCCGGCGAGGGCGCCCAACAGGATGCGCAGCCAGGTGCGCATGGACCGCAGCGCCAGCATCGTCACGGAGAAGATGCCCGCCGGAGACAGGACGACGCCCGCCACGGTGCCCACCAGCCCCAGGAGGGGCTCCGTCAGGTTCAGCCCGCGCCCGCCCGAGGGGGTGGCGGCGAGCACCGCCTGGTAGCGGCGCCGGAGGTGGTCAATGTTGGCGATGGACACCCGCAGGGCGAGCCCCTCGGTGGGCAGGCCCGTGCCGAACCAGTGCACGAGGAACGCGCTGCGCGCCCGGCCGATGAGCGTCTCCTCCAGCGACACGAGCCGGTTGAACGGCCCCAGCCGCGTCAGGCCCCGGCGCGCGCGGTCCAACGCCAGCGTGCCGAACGCGAGCGTCGGCGGCTGGTCGTTGAGCAACGGCCCCAGCACTTCCTGGAGGAGGAGCGACACCGGCATCTAGCGCGCCCTCCTCGAAGCCTCGAGTTGCATGTTCTCCCGCTCGATCTGGTCGATGAGCAGTTGAACGAAGGCCCGGCGCTCGTCGGACTCGAGGGTCATGATTTCCGCCCAGGACCAATGGAGGTGGTACGCAAGAAAGAAGACCTCCTGTCGGAGCGCTTCCTGGGCTAGGCCAGCGCTAAAAAATTCGTCATGTCCAGGGTCGCCCGGAAGCTGCCGCCGCAGCTGCCACAGACGACTTCGCGCACCAGGTCCACTCCGGGCGCGCTCGTGTTCAGCGCGCGGTCGATGAGCCGCCGGTCCGTCATGGTGAGGTCGGCGAGGATTTTTGGCCCGAGCGCCTCCAGCCGGTGGCGGGGCACGTCACCCAGCGACTTGAGGCACCGCGACAGCAGCGCGTTCTTCCCCAGCGACGGGTTCTGCCGCATCTGCGGCGCCACCGCGGACTCGTCGTCTCCGCGCGGCAGCCGCAGCGTCAGCGCGGTGTGGACCTGGCCATCCTTGTCCAGGTACCCGTCCTGCAGGTTGACGATGATTTCGTCGGGGGACTCGCCGTCCTGGAGCATCTTCACCGGGAGCTGGTCCAGGTCCTCCACCACCTGGATGGACTCGCCGCAGGTGCCGCAGGTGTACGTCGCCTGCAGCTCCGGCCCGAAGGTGAGGGTGCGCAGCTTCAGCAGGAGGAAGTTCCGGTCCGCCGAGTACATCCGCTCGACGGTGTTGCTGCCTCCCTTGGGCAGCTCGCCCAGGCGGACGAGGCAGCTGGCGATGAGCTCGCTGACCAGCTTGCCGCCGTTACGCTGGTTGCGCCGGTCCGCGAGGATGGCCTCCTCGCGGCCGGTCATCTTGCGCAGCACGGCCACCTTGTGGATGCGGCCCTCGTCGTCGGTGAGGCCGATGGGAATGGTGAACTCGGCCTCGCGGCCTGGGTTGGGGGCGTTGGCGCTCATGTCGGGGGTCCTCGGTTATTCCACGCGCTCGAGCCCTTCGTGCTCGAGGACGAGGGTCTGCTTCATGAGGTTGGTGGTGCCTGCCTCGAGGTCGGTGAACTTGGACGACTTCACCCACGCGTCGCGGAAGGCGAAGGTCATCACGTCCACGCCGTTGTGCCGCTTCACGATCATCCCGTTCTTGCGGACGGTGGAGCCTCCCTGCGTGCGCGAGTTGAGCTTGAAGGTCTGCTTGAACCACTCCATGAAGCGCCGGTCCTCGGGGCTCCCGTCGACGTAGCGCTCGATGGTGAGGGACTCGAACTTCACCTTCGCCGCGGCCAGCTTGTAGACGTGGTTGGAGCCCCCATCCGCCTGCTCGATGGTCTCCAGCTCGCCCTCGGACAGGCCCGAAATCTTGCTGACGCCGGGGCTCTCCGTCCCGTCGATGATCAGCACGAACTCGTTGGCGCGGTAGCTCTCCCAGATATCTCCGACTTTCGGCATCGCGGGTTCCTCTCACGCCTCGGTGGCGGTGGCGCCACTGGGTTGCTGGCCGACCTTGATGACAATCGTCTCGGCGGGCTTGGACGGATAGAAGTAGACCTCGACGAGCAGGTTGCCCTTGTCGACCTCGGTGGGCGGGTTGTTGTTGGCGTCGCAGATGACGGTGAAGACCTGCTCCGGCGTGCCGCTGCCGAAGGCGCCCTGGCGCCACAGGCCCAGCAGGAAGGGCGTCACCGTGCCCAGCCGGACGGCGTTCCAGAGCGTGTCCCGGTTGGGCTCCTGGCGGACCCAGCGCAGGCCCTGCTTGAGGCTGCTCTCCACGTAGTTGAACAGCAGCCGGACGTTCACGTAGAGCCAGCGCGTGTCCGTGGAGAGCGTGCGCGAGGCGTCCACCACGATGCCGTTGCGCGGGACGGCGCGGATGCCGTTGATGCTCCCGTCCTTCACCAGGTGGGTGTGCTCGGCGTCGCTGAGCCGGTACTCGACGTCCAGCGCGCCGGCGAGGTTGGCCTCGTCACCGGCGGGGGCCTTCCAGATGCCGCGCGTCGTCTCCGTGCGCGCGTAGACGCCCATCACATGGCCGACGGGGGGAATCTTCTTCAGCGGGCTGGCCCCGGTGCCAATGGGGTCCTGCACGATGATCCACGGCCCGTACAGGGCGCCGTAGACCTTCTTCCCCTGGAAGCCCTGGCCGTAGTTGATGGCCGCGGTCAGGTCCGCCTGGATGGTGGCCTCCGGCACGGCCCCCACGAACATGCAGTCGCCCCGCTTCGCGCAGTACGCGAGGCCCGCGGCCAGGATGGACGCGTCCGTGCGCTCGGTGCTCAGCAACTGCACGTCGAAGGCGTCGAACGCGTAGAAGCCGGACTTCAGCGTCGGGTTGCCGATGAAGTCATTGGCCGTCGGCGTCCCGTCGCGTCCGGGGTTGAAGCGGACGAAGCCGCTGCTCGCCACCGGGACGTCCGCGCCCACCGTGGAGGCGCTGAGCGCATCCGTGGCCATGACGTACCGCGAGCCCCGCAGCGGGTCGTTGAGCACCGTCTCCACGTAGTTGGGGACGTCCGTCTCCATGGAGAGGCCCGTCCACGACTCCACCACGTGCTCCGCGTCGCCGCCGCCCAGCGCGATGTCCAGGTCGAACTCCACCTTGGACACGCGCAGGAGGACGGCGTCGAAGGTCGCGATGTTGGCGATGTTCGGCGCCCAGGTGACGGCGCCGTTGAGCTCGTTGACGGACATCAGCTTCACCAGCGCGGTGTTCGTCCCGTCCGACACGCGCAGGGCGTCGCCCACCACCAGCGAGGACACCTCCGCCAGCGTGGTGCCGTTGGGGGCGCGCGGCGCCGCGGTGCCCACGGCGGGGTTGGCCATCACCGCGAAGCCCAGCGTCGTGTTGGCGACGGTGACCTGCAGGCGGGTGAAGTCCTTGGCGATGCGCGCCACCTGGCCCGTGGAGGTGAGCACGAGCTGGTTGCCGCTGATGGAGGCCACCAGCTTCGCCGTCCGGCGGTTGATGGCGTCGCGAATCTCCGCCAGCGTGGCCGCGTTGGCCGCCGCGAAGTCCGCGGCCTGGAAGGTGATGACGGTGGCGGCCGTCTCACCGTCCACGCGCACCGTGAGCGAGGGGAACGCCGCCATGTTCACCGGCGCGGTGAGCGCGGTCCCCGTCACGGTGGCGGGCGCCGTCTCCCTCACCGCCGTGCGGGCCGACGCGCGCGCGGTGGTGCGGACGTAGAGGTCGTCGCCCCAGCGCCCGGGGTCCTCCTCCCCGCGGAGGCCGCCCTCCAGCGTGAGGGTGTCCGCGTTGGCCGCGTCATCCAGGGTGATGCTGGCCGGCGCGGCCCCGGTGAGGGCGTCCGTGGCGACGACGCGGTTCACGTAGGCCGTCTGCCCGCCGTTGTCGAAGAAGCCCTTCACCAGATAGGAGCCGTACCCGCCGGAGAAGGCGCCGCCGAAGCGCTGCTCGAAGTCGGGGTAGCTGTTGATCCGGATGGCGCGGTTGGGAACGCCCCGGCGGGTGATGACGTTGAACGCCGCCACCGAGGTCGCGGCCCCGACGATGGCGGGGGTCGCGGATCCATCTACCTCGACGACGTTGAGACCGATGTTGTAGGCCATTGTGCCGGGTCCTCACTTCGTCCTGGTTCGTTTCCACCTGCTGCCCGTCTTGTGGGCGTCGCCCGCCCGGGGCTCCCGGGAGGACTCCTCTCCAGGCGCCTCCGCGTGGGCCTCGCGCGGCTTGGGCACCTCGGCGGGCTTCACCGTCACCGCGTGCTGGCGCTCGAGCGCGCGCAGCTGCGGGGACTCGCGCACCGCCGCGGGAATGGCCACCGTGCCGCGCGGCTCCAGGAAGGCCACCGTGCCGTCCGACAGGTGGAGCTCTGTCGGTTGGTTGCGTCGGCTGACTACGAGGAACTCCTGGCTGGGGCTCGTCATGGTTCAGGCCACCTTCATGTCCGCTTCGACGAGGACGGTGCTCACATCGCGTGCGAGGAGCGCCGCGCCCGCGTCCTTCCGGGCGAGGACGCGGTACAGCAGGCCGACGCGCTCGCCCCGGCTGCCGCCGATGAGCTCCCTGGCGGGCAGGGTGGTCATCTCCAAGGGCAGCATGACGCCGTTGACCAGCAGGTCCCCGCGGGGGGGCAACCGCTCCAGCGCGAAGTCGAGCAGCCGCGCCTCGTCCTCCAGCGTGGTGGCGAAGGCGTCCACCCGGTACAGCAGGTCGTACGCGAAGCCGGCCGGACGGAGGGCGGAGCCGGCGGAGGAGTAGTCGGAGCGCACGGACGCGGAGGGCGTCCTCGCGTTGGAGTGCTCGATGCCCAGCCGGGTGATGCGGAGGTAGGGCGGGTTCGGCGCCGCCACGTCCGGCGAGTGCACCACCGCCGGCACCGGCGAGCCGCCCAGCACCAACCCGTTGTGGAGGCGGGCCAGGAGGGCGGCCTCCGCGTCCAGCACCATCTCGTCGCGGACGGCGAGCACGTCGTCGACGTAGCAGGTGAAGGGGACGCCGGACCGGCACCGGAGCTGGAGCGTCACCACCGCGGAGCGCACGGCCGTCGGCAGGTCCTCCAGGGACAGCCGCTGCAGCTCCCACGTCCCCGCCTGGGACACCGCCAGGTAGCGGTGCCACGTGTTGCCCGGGGCGTCCACCGGCAGCACCGCGCTTCCCAGCCGCAGCTCGAGGAAGAAGGGCTGCGTCGCGGTGCCCGTGGCGGCGCGGTTCGCGTGCACCCACAGCCGCAGCTCGCGGTAGGGCCGCAGGTCCACCGCCGCGCCCAGCGTCCGGCGCAGCAGGTGGTCGGCGGCGGCGGCGCTGGCCTGGATGCGCCCGCTGTGCCCGTCCACGCCGTAGCGCACCTGGACGGTCTCGTTGGTGAGCGACAGCTCCGTCGACGGCGTCACACCGTCGGGAGCCAGCGCGCTCCAGGCGCCGGCAATGTCCATCGCATCGATGAGCCGCTGCGCCATTGCGGGCGGATTAGAGGCGCGGTGGCGGGTTGCAGCCAGCGCCCCGGCGGTCCAATCGGCGATGCGGTACCGCGACTCCTCCGGGGATGAATCGGAGGTACAGCCCAGGTCCTGGCGGAGGGGAGGACGTGGATTCAGGGCGGATTGAATCCAGGTGCGGTTCCTCGCGGCGCGAGGTTCAGCGAAGGCGCATGCGGAAGTACGCGGCGGCCTCGCTCCGGCTCGTCACCCTCAGCTTGGTGAGGATGCCGTGGACATGGTTCTTCACCGTCGCCACCTCGATGCGCAGGCGCACGGCGATCTCCTTGTTGGCCAGGCCCTCGGCCAGGAGGATGCCAATCTCCCGCTCACGCTCGCTGAAGGGCACCGTGGTGGAGGGGCCCTCCGGCCTGCGCCGCGAGAGCGTGCCCACGCACTCGAAGAGGAGCGCCGCGATTCGCGGGGAGCAGAGCAGCTCACCGCGCGCGGCGGACTGCACGGCGGAGACGAGCTGCTCCGACGAGGCCTCGCGCGTCACGAAGCCGTTGACGCCCGCCTCCGCGCACACCATCAGCTCTTCTTCCCGCTCGGTCACCGCGAAGGCCACCAGCTTCACCTCCGGCGTCGCGGCGCGCAGCCCCCGCACCAGCGCCACCGAGTCGCGGCTGCCCATGTCCACCACCACCACCGAGGGCCGCCGCGTCTGGATGAGGTCCACCGCCTCCTCCAGGCTGGAGGCCTCGCCGGCGAAGTCCATCGAGTCCACGCTCGACAGCCGCTGCGTCAGGGCCTCGCGGTACAGCAGCACGTCGGTCACCACGGCGACCCGCACGCTGGCGGGCGCCGGTGCGGCGTGAGCGGGCGCAATCCAACTCGCGTTGGGTGGATCTCTCATCATTGCCCCCCCCAGGGAGTCAGAGGCTCGCCTCGGCCTCAGCCTCCCAATCATACATACGAAGTCTGGGAAAGGCCGACGGCGTCAGGGGCGGACGTCGAAGGCGAAGATCTTCGACGGAAAGCCGACAAAACCATCCGCGTCCACCGCCAGCACCCGCCAGAACCACTTGCCCTCGCGGGAGCCCGGCACCTCCAGCTCGGTACCCTGGGACGGGTACGCCTGCACGCCCGCGGCGAAGTCCGCCGTCCGCGCCAGCTCCACGCGGTACGTCTTCGCGCCCGGCACCGTCCACCACGACAGCCGGGGCGCCGCGCGGAAGGTGCCGCCCCGCGGGTCCGCCAGCGTGGGGGCCACCAGCAGCGGGCGGACGGGCTCCGGCGCGGAGTCCGGCATCGCCCGCGAGCCATAACCCCCGACGACGTCCAGGTCGCCCTTCTTCGCAATCAGCGCCACCCGGCCCTCCAGCGTCTCCAGCCGGTGGGTGCCGTCCTCCTGCGCCGTCACCCGGAAGTGCGTGCCGCGCACGCCGGCAACCGCGCCGCGCGTGCGCACCTCGAAGACGGAGCCCTCACCGCCGGGCGCCGCGGCCGTCTCCACCGTGCCGCGCAGCAGCTCCAGCTCCACCTTGCGCCGCAGGTTCGCCATCAGCTCCACGGAGCCCAGCCGCACCAGGCTGCCCTCCATCACCTTCACCGAGCTGCCATCCGCGAGCACCAGCTCCGCGCGCGCCGCCGGGCCCGTGTCGAACAGCTCTCCGGTGTAGAGCGCATCGCCCACCGTCCTCGGCCGCAGCTCCGCCGGAGCCGGGCCCGCGGACACGTCGCCGCTGGCCGCCCGCACGCGCGCCACCGCCGGCTGCGCGGGCCGCTCGACATAGGCGAGCTGCAGCTGCCCCGGCTCGCCCGGCGTGGACGGCGGCGCCACCGCGGACACCCGCGTGCGCGGCACGCCCGCGGCCACCAGCACGTCCGCCGCGGCCTTCGCCACCGCGAGGCCCTGTCCCTCCAGCCGCTCCACGTCCGGCAGCCGCGCCGCCACCGTCACCGAGCGGATGGCGGGCCGCGCCTTCAGCGCCTCGGCCACGTGTTGGAGGCAGGCCGTCGTCTCCGGCCCCTTCGGCGCGAGCGGCCGGCCCGTCTCGATTCGCCCGCCCGTGAAGCGCAGTCCCCCACAGGGCTCCCCGGCGTCCGCCGCCAGGGCAGGGGAGGAGAGCAGCACCCAGGCCATCATCCACGGAGCAGTCCGCTTCACGGCGTCCCTTCCTCCGCCGAGGGCTCGGCGACCTTCACGATGTTGAACTCGACGCGGCGGTTGTTCTCGCGTCCCTTCGCCGTCTTGTTGGTGTCCACCGGCTTCGTCTCGCCGTGGCCCACCGCCTCCAGCCGCTCCGCCGCGATGCCTTCCTTCACCAGGAAGGCCTTCACGTTGTTGGCGCGGCGCTGGGACAGGTCCAGGTTCTTCGCGTCGGCGCCCTGGTCGTCCGTGTGTCCCTCCACGCGCACCTGCTCCAGCTGCGGGTTGGCCTTGAGCACCGACGCCACCTGCGCCAGCAGCGGGTAGGACTTCGCGAGGATGACGTCCTTGCCCGTGGCGAAGTACACCTTGTCGAGGATGAGGATGCGCGAGCCCTCCACGCGCACCTGCGTCTTCCCCTTGTCCGGGCAGCCGTCGTCGTCCTTCGCGCCGTTGATGACCTCGGCCTCCAGCGGGCACGCGTCCTTCGCATCCGCCACGCCGTCGCGGTCATTGTCCGCCTCGGGGCAGCCATCGCCGTCCTCGAAGCCGTCCACGTCCTCGGGCGCCTTGGGGCACCGGTCCTCCGCGTCCAGCAGCCCGTCCCCATCCGAGTCCACCGCCCCGGGCGGCGGCAGCACCAGCGGCGCGGGGGGGGCGACGGGCTGGCCATTCGCCGCCACCGGCTCCCAGGCCTTCGGGTCGTCGGGGCAGCCGTCCGCGTCCTCGAAGCCGTTGCGCGTCTCCGCCTCGCCCGGGCACACGTCCGGGCCGTCGAGGATGCCGTCGCCGTCATCGTCCGCGTCGAGGCAGCCGTCCTCGTCCTGGAAGCCGTCGAAGTCCTCGGGGCCCAGCGCGCACGCGGCCGAAGCCACGGTCGAGCCCGAGGAGGAGGGCGTCCACGCCAGCCCCGCGAGCACGCGGAAGCCCGGCGTGCCGTAGCCCCGGGTGAGGCCCGGCCCGGCGCCCACATGCGCGGCCAGCCCCTCCTGGAAGCGGTACTTCAGCGCGGCGAGCAGCTCCAGCGGGCGCTCCTCCGTGTTCGTCTCCTTCAGCCCCAGCGCGCCCGAGAGCGACGCCTCCGCGGACAGCTTCTGCGTCAGGGGCACGTCCGCGCCCACGCCGTACGCCAGCTCGTTGCCCACGCGCAGGTTGCGCAATTGCGCCTCGCGCCGCAGGTTGAGGCCCACGTTGGCCAGCAGGCGCAGCGACGTGCCGGCCCACTCGGCCACCAGTCGCGGCTGGAAGGTCAGCCCGTCCGCGCCCAGGTACTTCGAGCCCCCCGCCGTGGGCAGCGTCACCGGCGCCGCCAGGGCCAGGTGCAGGCCGCCCTCGGTGGACAGCAGCCGCACCTTGGGCACCAGCCGCAGGTCACCCACGCCCGTGGCCTTCACCCCGTTGGCGAGGCTCGGCGCGACGGCGCCGGCCGGCTCGGACGTGGTGGTGGAGACGGGCAGCGACAGGCCCAGCTCCAGCCTGTCGAAGAGGGCGACGGCGCCCATGAGGTCCAGCGTGAGCTGGCTGTCGACGATGCGGTAGACGAACGTGTCCTGGCGCGGGTCCAGCAGGTTGAGCGGGTCGTCCGAGTAGTTGAGGGACACGCCCAGGTTCCAGCCCAGGTGCGGCCCCACGCGCGCGCCGTGCAGGCCGAGCACGTCGAACGAGCCCGGGCCCGGCTTGTACTGCTGCACGTCGATGGCCTGCGACGCCGCCGGCTGGGCCAGGGCCACGCCGCCGGGTACCGCGAGCGACAACATCAATCCCACCAGCGCCGCGGCCCGCCGCCGCAGCCCGCGCCACCTCACGGAGAACGAGGCGATGGAGCCCACGTTCGTGGTGTCGGGGGGGATTACTTCTGTTTCAGGGGTGCAGTGGCAATCCATATGCTCACCGCTCCGTCGTGAGAAGTTGGGACACGTGTTGTGCCAGCGCCGGCAGCGGTTGTGGCTTGGGCAGTACCAGATCCACCCCCAGTCCGCGCGCCTTGTCCGTCAACTCCTGCGTGGCGAACGCGGTGAGCAGCACCACCCGGGTGTCCGGCGAGAAGCGGCGCACGAAGTCCGCCAGCATCAGTCCTTCCTCGGACTGCGTCCCGCTCAGGCGCAAATCACTGATGACCAGGTCGTAACGGCCCGTCGTCATCAAATCGAGCGCCTCATCCAGCGCCTGGGCCGAGTCCACCCGGTAACCGGCGCTGGCGAAGAACTGCCCCAGCACCCAGCAGAGGGACGACTCGTCATCGACTATCAGGAGGTTCCGGGCCACGCCCGGGCCGTGAGCAAGCGCGGGGCCAGGGTCCGAAGCACCCCCGGCGCTTTGGGATTTCCAGTACTTGCGCGGCGAACCCCGGCTGCCAGCCCGGACTTGTCCAGATTACGGATCCGATTTCTGGAATCCAGACCGGTTGATGCCCAAACGTTTTAGCCGCTCATAGAGGGAGGAGCGGGGGATGCCGAGCCGGGCGGCGGCGCGCTCCACGTGGCCATTCTCGCGGCGCAGCACGCGCTCGATGTGGCGGCGCTCCAGCTCCTCCAGGGTGAGGTCCTCCTCGGCGCTGGCCTCCTCGGAGGGGGCCTCGAAGCGCAGGTCGTTCCGGGACAGCGGCCCGCCGCCGGACAGCAGCAGGGCGCGCTCCAGCACGTTGCGCAGCTCGCGGATGTTGCCGGGCCATGGGTAGCGCACCAGGGCGGCCTCGGCGTCGGCCTGCAGGCCCACGGTGCCCCGGCCGCGCGCCCGGCCCAGCTCCTCGAGGAAGTGCTGGGCGATGGCGGGGATGTCCTCCGGGCGCTCGCGCAGGGCGGGGACGTGGAGGATGAGGGTGCTGACGCGGAAGTAGAGGTCGCTGCGGAAGCGCTTCTCGCGCGCGGCGGCGCTCAAGTCCTGGTGGGTGGCGGCGATGAGGCGCACGTCCACGCGCCTGTCGCGCACGTCGCCCAGCCGCCGGAAGCGCTTCTCCTCCAGCACCTTCAGCAGCTTGGGCTGGACGGCCACGTCCATGTCGCCAATCTCGTCCAGGAAGAGGGTGCCCTGGTCGGCGACTTCCAGCAGGCCCTGCTTGGCGCTGACGGCGCCGGTGAAGGCGCCCTTCTCGTGGCCGAACAGCTCCGAGTCGAGCAAATCCTTGGACAGCGCCGCGCAGTTGAGGTCGACGAAGGGCGCGTCCGCGCGGGGGCCGCCCTCGTGCAGCCAGCGCGCGAGCACGCTCTTGCCGCTGCCCGTCTCGCCGGTGACGAGCACCGGGGCGTCGCTCTGCCGCACGCGCTCGGCCTGGCCCTGGAGGACGCGGATGGCGGCGCTGGTGCCCAGGAAGGGATTCACGGTGGAGTGGCCCGTGCTGGCGCGGTCCGCGAGCTGCCGCTGCCGCTCCCGCCGCTGCGCCACCAGCCGCTCCAGCACCACCTTGAGGACGCTCAGCTCCAACGGCTTGGTGAGGAACTGCTCCGCGCCCTCCTTCACGGCCTGCACCGCCAGCTCGATGGAGCCGTGGCCGGTGAGCACCACCAGCGGCACCGACGCGTCCAGCTCCTTGAGACGCGGTAGCAGTTGCAACGCGGTACCGTCAGGCAGGCGGTAGTCCACCACGGCCACGTCCGGGCGGGTGGTGCGGAAGGCCTCCTGCGCCTCGGCGATGCTGGTGGCCTCGTCCACGTCGAACCCGTGGGCGGAGAGGAAGCCCCTCATGCCCAGCCGGATGCCGGGCTCGTCGTCCACCAGGAGGATGCGGGTGCGCGTCATGAGGCCAGGGAGTCTACGGATTGGGTTGCCGGAGGCGAGGAAACGGCCGGAAGGAGGAGCGTCACCTCGGCGCCTCCTGCTTCGGTGTTGCACAAGCGGATGATGCCCTGGTGCTCCTCGAGGATACGCTGGACGATGGACAGGCCCAGGCCGGTGCCGCCGCGGCGCTTGCTGAAGAAGGGCTCGAAGACGTGCGGGAGGTCTTCGTCACGGAAGCCCGGCCCGCCGTCGTGCACGGTGCAGCGCACCCAGGCGCGGCCCTCCTCCTCCACGGCCTCGGTGGCCACGCGCACGGTGGCGCCCGACGGCGAGTGCTGCACCGCGTTCTCCACCACGTTGCGGAAGACGTGGAACAGGCGCCTCGAGTCCATGCGCACGGGGGGCAGCTCCACCGCCAGCGCGCTCGCCACCGCGACACCGGCCTGCTCCGCGGCCATCGCGCACGCGGACAGGGCGTCCTCCACGACGGGCCGCACGGGGCCGTCCACCCACTCGCCCCGGGTGGGGCGGCCGTACTCGAACAACTCCTGCGTGAGGTGGTTGAGCCGCTTCACCTCGCCGCGCAGCACCTCCAGGTACGGCTGCAACTCCGCGCGGGAGCCGAACGTCGCGTCCACCGCGTCCACCACGGCGGAGATGGAGAAGAGGGGGTTGCGCACCTCGTGGGCCACGCCGGCGACGATGGCGCCCATGGCGGCCATCGTCTCGTGGCGGCGCAGGCGGGACTGCAGCTCCATCAGGCGCGTGACTTCGGTGGCCACGAGGATGATGCGCGAGTCCTCGCCGCCGGCCTCGTCCACCCATGCTGCGGACAGCTCCCACGCGCGGCGGGACGGCGGGTCCGTCACCTCGCGCGAGGCGCTGCCGTGGGTGTGGCGCAGCAACTCCACCAGGAGCAGGGCGCTGGCGCGCAGCGGCGAGTGGGGCGCGGTGGACAGCGGCTGGCCGGACGGGTCCAGGCCGTCGAACAGGGCGATGGCGGCGGCGTTGAGGCGCTGGATGATGCCGTCGGCGCCGAGGACGATGAGGGGCGAGGAGACGGCGTCGAAGGTGCGGCGCCACTCCTGGGCGGAGCGGCGGAAGCTGGCGTGGAGGCGCTGGCGCAGGTCATCGGCGAGGCGCCGGTCGGTGACGTCGGTGACGACGCAGCCCACGTGCAGCTCGCGCTGCGAGTCGGGCGCGGAAGCCGCGGCGCGGCTGCGCACCCAGCGCACGCGGCCGTCGGAGCAGATGAGGCGGTGCTCCAGTTCCACCTCGGCGCCGGGAGCGAGCCCCTCGATGCAGGCGCGGTAGCGGGCGCGGTCCTCGGGGTGGACCATCTCCGCCCAGAGGGGCGGGGGGCCTCCGTCGGGGCCGGGCTGGACGAAGGCGGAGGCGGGGTAGCCGGTGGTGCGCTCGATGACGGGGGTGCAGTAGAAGTCGCGCAGCACGCCGCCGCGCAGCTTGCCGCCCCAGAGGTAGTCGGGCAGCGAGCGGGTGAGGACGTCGAGCCGGTCTTCGTGCTCCTGGAGGCTCTGCTCGGCGCGCATGCGCTCGGTGAGCTCGGACAGGGCGGCGATGACGCCGAGCACCTCGCCGCCGGAGCCGCGCACGCGCGAGTAGCTGCCGAACCAGAAGCGGGGCTCGCCGGGGGCGGCGGGAGTCTGCACCTGGAGGCAGGGGTCCTGGATGGGGGCGTCCGTCTGGAGGGCGCGCTGGAGCTGGGGTGCGAGGAGGCGGCCCAGGTCGGGCATCACCTCGGTGACATGGTGGCCGAGGTGCTTCGTGGCGGGCAGGCCGTTCATCGCGGCGAGCGCGGTGTTGACGTGGACGTAGCGCAGCTCGCGGTCGAAGAAGGCGAAGCCCACGGGGGTGACGTCCATGACGGCCTCGCGCAGGGCGCTGGCGTCGGTGGCGCTGCGCAGGGCAGCGTCGCGCTCGAGGTGGGCGCGACGCGAGGCGCGGGTCCACAGCACGGCCAGGGTGCCGGTGGTGACGAGCACCAGGGCGGCCGGGGTGAGGAGGCGCGCCAGGAGGCTCTCGGCGCCCAGGCGCCAGCTCGCCCAGGCGACGAGCGAGGCGAGGGCCGAGGCCCCGAGGACGGCCAGGAGCAACTGTCGGAGGGAAGGGGACTCGTGCATGCGGAGGGGGCGCGGAGGCGCGAGCCTAAACCGGAATGGGGCGACAGACCCTTGCAGTGAGTGGTCTCGAGACGACTTCCCGGTGGCAAGGCGGGCGGGAAGGCGGGCCCTCCGAGGCGTGACCTGGGGGTTTCAGCCGCTCACGGTGCCGCGGGCTGGTGCTCCATGCCCGCCTGTCGCTCCAGCGACGCGAGCGTCAGCAGCTCCCGCACCTCTTCATCCGAGGTCTGCGCGAAGTCGCGGTACCACAGGCCCACGGCGTAGAAGGGCGCCGGCCGCCGTAAACAGAGGACCTCGTCCGCCTCCTCCGCCAGGTCCTCGCACGACTCGACGGCGCCCACCGGTACGGCGACCACGATGCGGGCGGGCTCCTGCTGGCGGAGCGCGGCCACCGCGGCGCGCATGGTGGTGCCCGTGGCCAGGCCGTCGTCCACCAGGATGACGTTGCGCCCGCGCACGTCCGGAGGAGGGCGCCCATCGCGGTACTTCACCTCCCGCCGCTGCAGCTCCACCCCCTCGCGCTCCGCCGTGGCGTCGATTTCCTTCCGCGAGATGTCCAGCTCCTCCACCACCTCGCGGTTGATGACGCGTACGCCTCCGGACGCGATGGCCCCCATCGCCAGCTCCTCATGCGAGGGCGCGCCCAGCTTGCGCACCAGGAACACGTCGAGCGGCACACCCAGCGCTTTCGCGACCTCGTAGGCCACCGGCACGCCACCTCTCGGCAACGCCAGCACCACCGTGTCCGGCCGATGCGCGTACTGGCGGAGGAGGTCCGCGAGCTCACGGCCTCCCTCGTAACGGTCCAGGAACTCGGGCCCTCGCATGTTCCTCTCCTCTCGTCCCCGCCTGGGGACGAACCTCCCTCGAAGAAGCTGGGCACCTCGCGAGGGGAGGGGAACGGCCCCGAGCGCGGCTACGCGATGATCTCCGGCTTGCCCGGCGTGGTGGGCATCGGCGGGTCATGGATGCCGGGCGGCGTGATGTCCGGCGGCTGGGGCGGCTCGATTTCCGGAGGCGCGCGTGTGGGCGGTTCGATCTCCGGAGGCTGGCGTGTGGGTGGCTCGCGCTCGGGCGTCGGGATCGGCTCCGGGTTCTTCACGGGTGCCCCAGGCGTCGTGGTCTGCGGTCCAGCCATGCGTCGTGTCTCCTCGCTCCAGCAGTGGTCCAACAGCCCGTTCACCTTGGGCACGCCCGGGCAGGCGGGCACCGTCCCCGTCGCCCACTGAACGAGCGGCCCTCGCCTGGCTGGCTGCTCGGGAGCCGGGGGCGCCAGCGCCACACGGGGCGCTTCCGACCCTCGTGGGTATCGTCCTCCACCCGTGCCCCGGGCCTGAGAGCAAGCAGGCGCTCTGCTACAGTCCACCGCCATGCGCGCATGGCTGAGCTGGCTGGTCCTGTTCTGCGCCCTCGGCACTCCGGCCCTGGGCGTCACGGTGGAGAAGGTACCCCGACCGCCACGCGGCACCTGGACGGTGGACCACACCTCCACCCGCGTCCTCACGCAGGAGACGAAGGCGGAGGTGAACCGGATTGGCACCGAGCTGAATGAGCGCGGGCTCGGTCAGCTCTCGGTGGTGGTGGTGGACACCACGTCGGGGCGCCCCTCGCGTGAGTTCGCGCTGGACCTCTTCAACCGATGGGGCATCGGCCATGCGGGGCGGGACGACGGCGTGCTGCTCTTCGTCGCGCTGGGTGACCGCAAGGCGGAGATCATCCTGGGCGACGGAGTGGATGGACCCGCCGATGAAGAGGCCAGTGACGCGGTGATGGCGGAGAGCGTCGTCCCCGGCTTCAAGCGTCGCGACCCGAACTCCGCCGTGCTCCAGGGCGCGCGGGGCTTGAAGGCGCTCCTCGAAAACTCGAGCCTGAACAATCCCAACGCGGCCTCCCCGAGCCCGGAGTCGCCACCCTCCACGGACGCCGTCGCCGACACGAGCGCCCCGGGCTTCACCCCGGAACCCGAGGTGTACCAGCCCGAGGAGGAGTCCTCCGTGCCCTCGGGCCTCGGCCTCTTCGCCGGAGGCGCGGGCGTGCTCGGCGCGGCGGGCCTGGCCGGCCGTGCCGTCTACCGCCGACGCCCGCGCAAGTGCGTCGCGTGTGGCAACCCCCGGGTGCGGCTCGACGAGCGCGATGATGATGCCCACCTCGACAAGGGGCAGCGACTCGAGGAGTCGATGGGCTCGGTGGACTATGACGTCTGGTGGTGCGACCCGTGCGAGGACGCGATCGTGGACCGCTATGGCGCGCTGTTCACCAGCCGCGTGCGCTGTGACAAGTGCAACTACGTCACCGTCAAGAAGACGAGCCGGACGCTGCGCACCGCGACGTATGACCATGGCGGCGAGGTGGAGGTGACGCGCAACTGCCACCACTGCCACCACACCTCCAAGTCGCGCCACTCCACGCCCCGCCGCACCCGCTCGTCCTCCTCCAGTTCCTCGCGCAGCGGCTCCTCGTTCGGTGGCGGACGCTCCTCGGGCGGTGGCTCCAGCGGGAGCTGGTAGCCGCGCTCCGGCTCACCCGGGCAGCGACGAGAGCGCCGTCTCGTCCGAGAGCATCCGCGGCAGCCGCACCGTGAACACGGTGCCCTCCGCCGCGGACGAGCGCACGGTGAGGTCTCCGCCGTGGGCCAGGACGAGCTGCTGGGCGATGTAGCGGCCCAGCCCCGGTCCCTGCCGTCCGCCGTCGCCTGCCACCTGCTCGAACGGGTCGAAGATGCGCGGCAGCAGCGTCGCCGGCACGGGAGGCCCGTCGTTGTGCACGGCCAGCACCACGTCCGGCCCGTCCGCCACCACCGTGACATGCACCGGGGACTCCTCGTCCCCGTGCACGAGCGCGTTGTCCACCAGGTTCGACACCACCTGGGCCAGCCGGTCCGCGTCCCACGAGCCCGTCTGGGCCCCGCGCGCGCAGGCCAGCTGCACCCGGCCCGGGTGCGTGAGCTCGAACCCGGCCACGGTGTCCCGCACCAGCACGCACAAATCCGTGGGTCGCCGCTCCAGGGGAATGCCGCCGCCCACGGAGGCGCGCGTGAAGTCCAGCAGGTCGTGGACCCTCCGCGCCATCCGGTCCGCGCAGGTGGCGATGCGCCGCACACCCATGAGCATCGGCTCGGTCATTCCCTCCCGTCGCAGGAGCTGCTGCGTGGCGAGCGAGATGTGGGTCAGCGGGTCGCGCAGGTCATGGCCGACGATGCCTGGCAGTCTGTCCCTGAACAGCTCCGCGCGCTTCTGCTCGGTGATGTCCTCGAGGGTGCCCAGGAGGCGCCTGGGCCGGCCCTCCCCATCGAAGAGCGTCCGTCCATGGGCGGCCACCCAGCGCACGCCGCGGGTGGTGTGCACGCGGTATTCCGCCGAGTAGCGGCCGGCGCCCTCCGGTTGCAGCGCCTGCCGAATCACGGCCTGCGTCCTCACCCGGTCCTCGGGGTGCACGCGCTTCAGGAAGTCCTCCAGCCCCATGGGGGTGCCGGGAGGCAGGCCGAAGAGGGCCCGGGCCTGCGCGTCCCAGGTCAGCGCGCCCGTGCGCGCGTCATATTCCCAGGTGCCCAGGCCGGTGGCCTCCAGGGCGAGCCGCAGCCGCTCCCGGTCCTGCTCGCTGAAGTCCGCGTCCCGGGCCATGCCTCACCCAGGCCCCGAGGTGACATGTGGCAGGGGCCTCTCCTGGGAGGTGGCCCCTGGCCCACCGTTTCGGAAGGGGTCCGGCGGCTGTTTGCCCTCCGGCCAGCGCAGGCTTTGCGCCGCTTCCGTGCGGGGCGCACTTCCTGCGCCCGTACGGACAGCCACGGGCCGGTGAGGAGTCTGGCGCGAGGCTTGCTCAACCGCCCGGAGTCAGGCCCCGGCGGGCCGGCGGATGGGAGGCCCCATGGCCCTGCGTGATGCGATTCCGGTGTGCCTCTGTCTGATGCTCGGCGCGAGCGTGGGGGAGGCGAGTGGGCTGGAGCCCGGCTCTCCCCTCGTGGCCCCGCCGCGCCCGGTGGTGGAGAAGCCCGCGCCGGAGCTGTCCCTGGCGCGCTTTCTCGAAGCCCCGGGCAGGGAGCCGGCGCGGGTGCGGCTCTGGCTGCGCCACAACCGCGAGGCGCGCGAGATTGAAGAGGGCGTGCGCGAGTTTCTCGAGCGGCTCATCCAGCTCTCCGCCGAGGCGCCGCCGGAGCTCGTCTTCTCGCACGAGCGGGTAGTGCTCGACGCGGAGGCCCTGGCCACGGACGGCGAGCTCGTCGCCCTGGCGGACGCGCGCTCGGAGCTGCTCGCGCGCACGGGCCGCATGGACCCGGACTTCCACGTCCTCGAAGGGGAGGCGCCGCCGCCCTGGTCGCCGGACGGCAAGGTGGACCGCGAGGCGCTGGCGGGCCTCGTCTTCGCGCGCACGGGCCGGGGCGCCGGGCTGCCGCCCGACCTGGACCGGCTGCTCGTGGAGCTGGCCTCGCTGGACAAGCGGCTGGGCGCGCACGAGCAGCAACTTCTACCCGTGGCGGAGGAGGCGCTGGGCGCCGTGCTGCTGGGCCTGGCCTCGGGGGAGGCGACGATGGGAGAGGTGGTCCACGGCCTCCACTTCCTGAAGCACCAGCAGCGGCGGCGGTTGGATTTGCGCCTCCAGCGCGAGCTGTTGCTGCTGGAGGTGGCCCGCCGGGCCGGCTGCGCGGTGGAGGCCCTGCCCCGGGTCGCGGCGCCCGAGGCGGGCTGAAGGTTCCGACGAACGACACGGACCGGGAGCAACTCCCTGCTCCCGGACGTTGTGAGCGGTTAGGCTTTCAACCCAGAGACCATGGCGGAAACCCTGCTCGAGGAATTGAAGCGTTACGTGGGCTTCAGCGAGGCGGACGAGCGCGCGCTCATCGCCCTGCATGCCATCGCGAAGCCGCACTTCGCCCGCATTGCCCGCGTCTTCTACGACCGCATCCTGGAGCATGAGAAGGCGCGCCAGGCGCTGGAGGGCGGCGAGAGCCAGGTGGGCCACCTCCGCGGCACGCTGGAAGTGTGGATGAGCCAGCTCATGAGCGGCCCCTGGGACGAGGCCTACTACGAGCTGCGCTGCCGCATCGGCCGCATGCACGTGCGCATCTCCCTGCCGCAGCACTACATGTTCGGCGCGATGAACGTCCTGAGGCAGGAGCTCAACGCCGTCATCGACGAGGCCTACCTGAGCCAGCCGGAGAAGCTGCGGGCCGCGCGCTCGGCGCTGGGGAAGATTCTGGATCTGGAGCTGGCCATCATGCTCCACACCTACCGCGAGGACCTGCTCACGCAGCAGGCGCGCAACGAGCGGCTGTCCACCTTCGGCCAGCTCGTGGGCTCCATCGGCCATGAGCTGCGCAACCCGCTCGGCGTCATCGAGACATCGCTCTACATCCTCAAGGGCCGCCCCGGCGCGGTGGACGAGCGCACCACCAAGCACCTCGTCCGCATCGGCGAGCAGGTGGGCATCGCCAACCGCATCGTCTCTGATTTGCTCGACATGATTCGGGACCGTCCGCTGCAGCGGCAGGAGGTGTGGCTGGACGAGGTGTGGCAGGAAGCGCTCACCGCCGTGCAGCGGCCGGAGTCCGTCACCGTGCGCGAGGAGGGGCTCGCCTCGCTCCCGCCGGTGCAGGGAGACGCGGGCCAGCTGCGCCAGGTGTTCGTCAACCTGCTGGACAACGCGGTGCAGGCGCTGGAGGAGTCGGGCGGCAGCGTGTCGCTGTCCGCCAGCACGCCCGAGCCCGGCATGGCGGAGCTGGTGCTGGAGGACTCCGGCCCCGGGGTGAGTGACGCCATCCGCCGTCGCCTCTTCGAGCCGCTGATGACGACGAAGGCGCGCGGCATCGGCCTGGGGCTGCCGCTCGTCAAGCGCATCCTGGAGCGGCACGGCGGCACCATCGCCTACGCGCCCCGCGCCGGCACGGGCGCGCGCTTCGTGCTTCGACTTCCCCTCATGCCCGCGGAGGACACGCATGCGTAGTTACCTGCTGCTGGATGACAACCGCGCCTTCGCGGAGAACCTCGCGGAAATCCTCCGCGACGAGGGTAACCAGGCCGTCGTCGTCACCAGCGGTGACGAGGCCCTGCGCCTGGCGCGCACCACGCGCTTCGACGCGCTGCTGACGGACATGCGCATGCCCGGCATGAGCGGCGCGGACGCGGTGCACCACCTGCGCCGGGTGGACCCGGGGCTGGCCGCGGTGGTCGTCACCGCATACCCCCGCGAGGATGACCTGGAGACGGCGCGCCGCGAGGGACTGCTCGCGGTGCTGCCCAAGCCCGTGCCCATCCCCACGCTGGTGGGGCTGTTGTCCGGCGCCCGGCGCGACGGGCTGGTGGTGCTGGTGGAGGACGACCCCGCGCTGAGCGACAACCTGTGCGAGGTGCTGCGCGCGCGGGGCTTCTCGTGCGTGACGGCGGCCTCGGTGCTGGACGCGGACCGCATCGCCTGCGTGGAGCCCTTCGCCGCGCTGGTGGACCTGCGCCTGCCCGGCGGCCCGGACGGAGAAGCGCTGCGGCGGCTGCGCGAGCGCTTCCCGCACCTGCCCATCTTCATCATGACCGCCTACCCGGACGTGACGCCGATGGAGGGGGCGGCGGGCGTCTTCTCGAAACCCTTCGACACCGGCGTGCTGGTGGCTGCGCTGGAGACGGCGCACGCCGCGCGTCTCACCCGCGCCCCATGAGCGAGCCCACGCCCAAGCCGCCGCCCACCATCCTCGTGGTGGATGACAACGCGGCCTTCCTCGACAACCTCCACGAGCTGCTGGGCGACGCGGGCTACGCCGTGCGCGGCGCGTCCAGCTGCCGGGCCGCGCGCGACTGCGCGAAGGAGGGCTTCGACGTGGCGCTGGTGGACCTGCGCCTTCCGGACGGAGATGGCACCGCGCTGGCGGCGGAGCTGAAGGAGGGCGCGCCCGACTCGGAGGTGGTGCTGCTTACCGGCTTCGCCACGCTGGAGACGGCGGTGGCGGCGGTGCGCGCGGGCGCGTGCGCGTACCTCATGAAGCCGTGCGCGCCGCAGGAATTGCTGCTGACGCTGGAGCAGGCCATGCGGCAGGTGCGGCTGCACGGCGAGAAGCGCGAGCTGGCCCGGCGCGCGCAGATGACGGAGAAGCTGGCGGCGGTGGGGACGATGACGGCGGGCCTGTCCCACGAAATCCGCAACCCGCTGAACGCGGCGGCGTTGCAGCTGTCCGTGTTGGAGCGCCGCCTGCGGAGGCTGCCGGACGGCCAGCAGGGCCCGCTACTGGAGCCCCTCCTGCTGGTGCGCGACGAAATCCGCCGGCTGGACCACATCCTGGAGGACTTCCTCCAGTTCGCGAGGCCCCGCGAGTTCCGCCCCAACTCGGTGGACGTGCGCGCGCTGGTGCGGCGGGTGGTGGACCTGCTCAGCGGTCAGGCCGAGTCACGCAAGGTGGCGCTGGAGACGGCCCCGCTGGAGCAGACGCTGCCGCCGGTGGCGGGTGAGGAGGAGCGGCTGCGGCAGGTGCTCATCAACCTGTGCCTCAACGCGCTGGAGGCGACGCCCGCGGGCGGCAGGGTGACGGTGTCCGCGGGCCACGAGGCGGGCCACGTCTGGCTCACCGTGGACGACGCGGGCCCCGGAGTCCCGCCCGAGGTGAGGGACCGCATCTTCGAGCCCTTCTTCACCACGAAGGCGCAGGGCTCGGGGCTGGGGCTCTCCATCGTCCACGCCATCGTCACGCAGCATGGCGGCACGCTGGAGGTGGGCTCGGCGCCGGGCGGAGGCGCCCGCTTCATCCTCCGGCTGCCGGAGGCACGGTAGCCGTCAGAAGCTGGCGCCGGACTGGAAGAGGACGCGCCCGTCGGTGGTGAACCGCTTGCAGATCATGCAGGAGTTTTCCGCCGCCGCGCCCCGGAACCGGGACAGGTCCACGCTCGCGAGCTGCTTGCCTGGCGGGTCCACCCGGGCGCCTCCCGGCTGGGTGCTGAACACCACGTCGAAGATGTAGTGCACCGCCACGGGCATCCCGTCGCGCAGGGCCGGCTCGTAGCGCCACGTGGTGAGCGTGCGGATGACGTTGTCCTCCAGGCCGCCCAGTCCCTGCAGCGACTTGCAGTCGGTGACGGAGCCCTCGGTGGTGATGGTGCAGCGGGCGACGACCGAGCCCCTGGGGAAGGCGGACACCGCGGAGCGGATGCCGTAGGTGAGGCTGGGGTAGTGGAAGCGCTCGCCGGAGACGAACCGGGGCGGGGTGATGCCGGGCCCGAGGTCCAGCACCGCGGGCCGGGACTTCTCGGCCGGAGGTGAGACGGTGACGGCGAAGTCCTCGACGGGGGCGGTGTCCGTCACGGGCGCGCCAGGCAGCGCGGGGGCGGAGGGCTCGGCGTCCAGCGAGTACGGGACGCGCGGCAACTCCGTGCGGGCAATGGCACCCGTGTCCGGGATGAGCAGCGGCACGGAGCGCGGCGAGCGGTTCTTCACGACGGGCGCGGCGGGGGCGCGCTCCTCCCTCGGCAGGCTCCGTGTGCTCGGGCGCGCCGGGCGGACGGGCGCCGGGCTCGGAGGCGCGATGAAGGTGGGGGCTAGCAGGGGCCGCTGCATGGGAGCGCTCGCCGGCAGGGCCTGCGTCGCCTCCAGGCGGGGCGCGGTGATGGACGGGGCGGGGGTGGAGGGCACCTCCGCGCGCGCGGTGTCGGGCAACTGCGAGGTGCCGAGCACCACCGCGAGCAGCGCGCTGCCGACGCCGCTGGCCAGGCGCCAGGGACGGCGCTGGACGTGGGACTCGGAAGCGACGAGGAGGCGGCGCACGCGCGTCAGCAGCGAGCCCCCGGCGACACCCAGGGCGGGCTGGGGCGAGGGCATGCCGCGGAGCTGCTCGATGTGGGCCAGGGCGCGGGCGTAGAGGTACGCGTCGCCGCAGCACTGGACGGCGAGGTCATCGGCGCAGTGCTCGCGCTCCTCGCGGATGCGGTGGGACAGCCACCAGACGGCGGGGTGGTAGAAGAGGAGGGTTTCGACGAGGGACTGGAGGAGGTTGACGAGGTAGTCGTGGCGCCGGATGTGGGCCAGCTCGTGGGCGAGGATGGCCTCGAGCTGGGAGGCGCTCAGGCCCGTCATGGCGCTGGCGGGCACGAGGATGAGGGGCCGCCACAGGCCGATGACCATGGGCACGTCGATGGAGGCGGAGGCGAGCAGGCGCACGGGCCCGGACATTCGCATGCGCACCAGGGCCTTCTCGAGCGCGTCGCGCCAGGGGCTGGCGGCCTCGAGGGTGGAGCGGCGCGACAGGCGCAGCGTCATGACCCAGGCGAGCAGGGTGCGGGAGGAGAGCAGCAGCACGCCGCAGCACCAGGCCGGCAGCAGCCAGGGGCGCAGCAGCTCCATCCAGGATGCGTCCCCGAGCTGTCCCGGCACCGTCATCACCGTCAAGGTGGCGTCGGCGGGGATGGCGGGGGACGGGGCGCCCGCGGAGATGGTCTCCGTGAAGACGAAGCGGGTGGCCTCGGCCAGGGCGGAGAAGAAGGTGACGACGGGGAGCACGGCCATGGTCAGCAGGCCGAGGCACGCGGCGGCATAGCGCGCGCGGGAGGCGCGCTCGGGGATGAGGGTCAGCCCGCACGCGACCACGAGGGCCACGGCGGCGCCCTGCCAGAGGAAGCCGAGCAGGGCCTGCTCCAGGGCGAGGAAGACGGGCTGCTGCGACAGCGTGTGCAGTGCATCCATCTTCACTTCCCCCGCCTCTCGTGCTCGTCCAGCAGCTTTCGAATCTCCGCCAGCTCCTCGGCGGACGCGCGCTTCATGGACAGCGCCTGCGCCACGACGGTGGTGGCCGAGCCGCCGAAGGCCCGGTCCATCAGGTCGCGGAGCAGGTCGCGCTGCGTGCGCTTCTCGCTGAGGGCGGCCTCATAGACATGGGTCCGCTCGCTCTCGTCGCGCTGGACGATGCCCTTCTCCGTCATGTTCTGGAGGAGCTTGAGCACGGTGGTGTAGCCCGTGTCCTTGTCCTGCGTGTCACGGAGGGACTCGTGCACCTGCCGCACCGTGCAAGGTCCCAACTTCCAGAGGACTCGCAGGATGGCCAGCTCGGCACGCGTGGGTTGCGGCGGGGCGGGGGTCATGCGGGGGAGTATTACGACGTCCGTCGTAAGAGTCAACGACGAGTGTCGTAGTTCTCCGCGCGGCGGGGAAAGTCTACGAAGCGTGTCGTATTCCGCGCAGACGGCCCGCGTCACACTCAGGGCGCGGAGTCGGCGGTGGCCGGCGCACCGGGTGCGGCGCGGAGCTTCTTGAGGTGGGTGAGGTCCTGCACGCCGTAGGACAGGAGGATGCCGGCCACGTGCCGCCCGACGAATGCGCTGGGAAGCCCGCGCGACCACGGGGGCAGGGCAGGCATCGGACTGTCGGCCGGGGGCGTGTCGTTGAGGGTGGCGCCGCGCTCCCAGAGCGTCTTCACCAGCGAGGTGGGGCAGGGCGCCGAGGCAATCGCCTCACCGAGCGCGGCGTAGGCGGGACGGAACGAGCCTTCCGCGAGCGGCTGGAGGTACCGCGCCATCCCCACCGCCTCGCTCAGGCCCGTGCACCGTGAGATGGCCGGGCCGCAGCCGCGCGCCTTCCGCGCCACCTCGACGGGAGCGGCGATGCTGGAGAAGGACATGCTGGCCCAGAAGACGCCGCGCATGCGCTCGGTCTGCTCGACGCTCATGGGCCGCCACTCCGGCGGAGGCGACTGCATGGAGTCGTGGGCCTTGCGCTCGATGCCGAGGATCGCGGTGGCAATCATTGCGCCCAGCAACGTGTCCGAGCGGTACGCAAGCCACGCCAGGTGCCGCACGTCCCGGGCCGCCTCCAGCGGCTGTCCGCTGCGGATGCCATGAATCAGCCGCAACTTCGTCCACGTCTGCAGGGGGATGAAGTTCGGCACGGCGGCCGTCAGGTGGAAGTACGGCTCCGGGAACGGGAAGGGGGTGTTGCGCAGCGTGTCCCACCGGTCAAACGCCTGGAGCTGACGCATCCACCCGAAGTCCAGGGTGGAGAAGTCCACCTCCGACGCGAGCAGCACGTCCCAGTCCTTCTTCCCCTCCAGCGAGGCGGGCACCTGGAGCGGCGAGTCCGCCGGCATCTTCGGGCCCGGCTCCCAGCCCAGCCACGCATTGAGCAGAGGCCCCGCGTCGCCCTCGGTGCGCGGCTCGTGGAACCACGGGTCCGCGGCGAGCTTCGCCTGCTCCTCGCAGAACAGGTCCACGTTCGCCGTGACGTCCGCGCTGAACGCGTCGAGCGCGGGCTCGTACTGCCTGCGCACCCACTGGTCGGCGGCCACCAGCCCGATGACCCCGAGCAACAGGATGATGCTCGCGGCCCACACCAGGACACGCACCACGCTTCCACGGGACGACCGGCGGTCTCGGTGCATTCGGAGACTTTATCCTTGCGATGCCTAAAGTAGAGTGATGGCCGACCTACGATTGATTTCCTTGAGCGGGTCGGAAGGGACTCCAAATTAAAGGCGAAGCCCCATGTGCATCGCTTCGGGATGACTATGCCTGCAGCGCTCCATTTTGCGACGTGGTCGTCTCTACACCCTCAGCTATGATGCGCTGCGAATCGATGAGTCTGCGAATCTGCTAGGTGTATATACAAGCATGGGGCATCGTTCGCGTGGGGACTTCAGTTGGAGGCTCAAGCACGGGCTCTGCGGAATCCAGCGCCCACCAAGCAGAGGTTTTCTGGCACCCTGCAGCAGCAAGCCTGCGCCAATTTAGAAAATAGGCAGAAGCAACTGCCTATCCGCTCACTCCAAGAGTTCTGGGAGCACCTGCATGGACTTCTTTCGCATTCGAAATCTTCGGAGCCTTGAAGACACAGGCAGAATCGCGCTCAAGCCCATTACAGTCTTAGTCGGGACAAACAGCTCAGGGAAGAGTTCGTTTCTGCGCTCCTTTCCATTGCTCAAGCAGAGCATAGAAACCCCCACTGATAGTCCACTGCTATGGTTCGGCAGGTATGTGGACTACGGATCGCTTAGTGACGCGGCGAATCGGGCCGCGTCCGAGAAAAGAATTGCGATTGAATTCGGTTTCAAGCTTGAGGTTCCGATGGGCTACTACATGTCCCATGAGGACTTGGACCTGTCGCCCGTCCCCATCCCAATTGCCGTTTCAATTACACTTGGCCCATCGGAAATATCAGATGGCGCTCGAATTGTTGCCTGCGACATAGAGTTTGACGGACTCCCAGTCCATCTTTCATTCAGTCAAGACACAAGAGTAACTAAGTTTACGGTCGGCGAGTTTGACGCATTGAAGGCAGGCCCCCCTCTTGCTCTCAGGCCAGCTGCCTTTATTCTTCCGTCTATATTTAGTTACGAGGATGGGGGTTTGGCTCCAGCTCGGCGAGTTGTTTTCCAGCCCTATTTCCCCGAGCACCCTCCAACGCAAGACATATTCCACTCCCCCTTTCGAGATCCCATTAGAAACGATGCCTTGAAGGATATCATTCGCCCGATGCTCCATGGGCGTGCGAGCGACGAAACGGTCGAACGGATTGCCTTGAGCCTTGCGGCTGGAACAGCTTCGTGGATGTTGGAGCACTTCAGGCGAATTTCCGCACCACCAAGTTGGTCTGCAAGTATTGCTGCTATTGGCGAGAAGTCGGAAGTGTTCCAGCGACTAAGGGAGCGAATCATCGCAAACACTATTCCGATATTTCTCGAGAAGGCCGATCAATACATTGCCGAATTTGCTGCAGGCGTGGGATACATGGGGCCGCTTCGCGCAACTGCCCAACGGTATTACAGAATACAAGACTTGGCAGTTCGTGAGGTAGACTTTCAGGGCGAGAATCTGGCGATGTTTCTTCGCTCGCTCTCAGATGCTCAGAGAGAGCAGTTTGCCTCGTTCTCGCGGAGATATTTTAACTTCGAAGTCTCACATCGCTCGAGCGGTGGTCATGTCGAGATCATCCTAAAGGAGCATGGCTCTCCTGAGGGGATAAATTTGGCCGACATGGGGTTTGGATATTCACAAGTCCTTCCCGTAATTGCACAGCTATGGTCATCAGTTCCACAAGGACGTAGGCGCGTGAAGCGGAGGCATCGGCTTCTGGCCATAGAACAGCCGGAACTCCATTTGCATCCTGCCTATCAGACAAGGCTGGCGGACATGTTGGCCGGGTTTGCCAAGAACCCCCGTCAGCCTTTGTCTCTCATTGTTGAGACTCATTCGGAATCGATAGTCAATCGGCTCGGTGAAATGGTTCGAGAAGATCGATTGCGCCCAGAGGATGTGCAGATTCTCCTCTTTTCGAAACCTCCCCGAAGCCCGGCAAGCATCATCCGCACGGCAGGGTTTCATGAGGATGGAGCGCTTAAGGACTGGCCGTACGGTTTCTTTGCGTCGGGAGCCATTGACAGCGATGTTAATTCAGGTTCGTGACGAAGTGGTGGATCTGGCCATGTCTAGCGGAGCTCCGATGGCAATCCACGATGCACTTGAGAACATGCTCCGTTCGTTCCGCGAGGGCAATCATGTGCTGTTGATTGCGCCCGACAGGATCGACCGGCTGACTAAGAACAAAAACCTATCAGCGGGAGCTCGTGGCGCCCTTCAGAAGCTGCGGTCGAGGTGGTCCGAGCTTGCGGGGCTGGGGAGAGAACTCCCGATACGGATTGAGGTGGGAACAAATAGCGATGCCGTCGGGTCAACACGGCTTGAACGCGGAACGGCCGTGGTTGAGACCTTCTATGAGTGGTTCTCTAGTTCCAGTAGAACGCAGGCAAGTAGCCTTGTTTGTGAGAATATTTCGGACGCAAGGTTCTACCTGTGTTCCGCCAGGGCATTGATTGCCCATAGGCGATGGCGTCTGAGAGTATCGGCAGAGCCCTATAACGGCGGCGGGTCCACGACAGGAGATGTCTTCCGGGAGCGGTGCGAATCCGGTCGAGTTGTGTTGTGCTTTGTTGATAGCGACAAGCGACATCCTGGCGGCCCCTTGGGTCAACGGCTAGGGCCGTCCGTGAATCGGCGGAGGGATTGGGTTTTCAACGTGCATTTGTTTTGTCGTGCAGGAATATTGAGAATACTTTCCCGGCCAGCCTTGTCCGAGCTGCGCTCAATGCCAACCCGAGTTGCATGTCAGCGGCATCGGCATATGAGCGGCTGTGTTCGATTGGTGGATCTCGCTGTTCGACATTCCGTGAGCATCTGAACTTAAAGGCAGGTCTCAAAGGGCGCGAATATCTCTCCATGAGAGATTCGACTCCGGAGAAATCGTACTGGGAGCCCGTCGTGAGCGAAGCATTAGGTCGCTGGTCAGTCAGTCTCTGTTCGCCTCCTCCGTCGTGCGAAAGTACAGATGATTGTTCGTGCGTTCTGCTTGAGGGACTTGGTCCGAATCTGCTTGCGGTTGTTTTGGATTTTGCAAGTAAACAGTCTCCACACAAGTTGGCAGAAGTCACGGGGGTGCCATTTGGTACCGCACTTGATACTGTTGCCGAGACCGTTGCTGCATGGTGCTGCGCTTTTGAGCCGTTTCTTACATAGCGCCTGCGCTGTGAGCGGCACGGAGATGCTCATCCAGAGTATCCGTCCGGCGGACGATGCGCCGCAGGGCATTGAGCGGATGACGAAGACAGGCCATCCCTCGGTGCGTGCTGAAGGGAGTTGAGAAGCCAGAGTGGCTGCGCGTTGCCGAAGAGTTCGAAGCGAGCGGGCTGACGCAGCGCGAGTTCGCCGGACGCCGGGGGCTGCGCCTGAGCACCTTGCAGTCGTGGGTCTACCGTCGCCGACGCAAGGAGAGCGCCGAGGCCCAACCGGCCGTGCGCCTGCCGCAGCAGGTGATCCGGGCACCCGCGTCGGGCGCAGCACCGCTGAAACTCGCCCTCGGCGGTGGCGTGCAGGTGCGGTTTTCGCCCGAGCTCGGACGATTGGAACGCGTACACATATTCTCTATATAGTCAACGATGTCATCGCGCAGTTCAGTCGTAGAATCCACGCCGAAAACTGTGGCGGTTTTGGATTGACTTCTGGTGTTACGCAAAAGGGACAATTTCCCCTCTACGACTCCGCGGCCAGGTCCTCGTCCTCGTCGGCCACGGCCTTCAGCGGTGCGCCGCCCTGCAGGCCGTACTCTTTGAGGCGGTACTGAATCTTCCGCACGCTGATGCCCAGCACCTCGGCCGCGCGCGACGTGGAGCCCTGCACCATCTCCAGCGTGCGGAGGATGGCCTCGCGCTCGATGGCCGCCAGCGTGGCGCCGGGGATGAGCGAGCCCGCCGAGGTGCCGGCGGGACGCGGCCCGCGCAGCACGGGAGGCAGGTCGTCCGTCGTCAACTCCTGGCCCTGCGCCAGCACCACCGCGCGCTCAATCGCGTTCTCCAGTTCGCGGATGTTGCCCGGCCAGTCATGGGACAGGAGCGCCTGGAGCGTGCCCGGCGCCAGGCCGCGCACCTCCTTGCCGTACGACTCGCCGTACTTCTCCAGGAAGTGGTTCACCAGCGCGGGGATGTCGCTCTTGCGCTCGCGCAGGGACGGCAGCGTCACGCTCACCACGTTGAGCCGGTAGTAGAGGTCCTCGCGGAACCGGCCCGCCTTCACCTCGGCGGCGAGGTCCCGGTGCGTGGCCGCGACGATGCGCACGTCCACCTTCAGCGTCTGGGTGCCGCCCACGCGCTCGAACTCGCGCGACTGCAGCACGCGCAAGAGCTTCACCTGCACCGCGGGCGAGATTTCGCCAAGCTCGTCCAGGAAGAGCGTGCCGCCGTCGGCCAGCTCGAAGCGGCCCTCCTTGCGCGCCAGCGCGCCGGTGAACGAGCCCTTCTCGTGGCCGAACAGCTCGCTCTCCAGCAGGTTCTCCGACAGCGCCGCGCAGTGCACGCGGATGAAGGGCTTGTCCTTGCGCGGAGACTCCTGGTGCAGGGCCTGGGCAATCAGCTCCTTGCCGGTGCCGGACTCGCCCAGGATGAGCACCGTGGCGCGCGTGCCCGCCGCGCGGCGGACCACGTCGTAGATGCCCTGCAGCGGCGGCGACTCGCCGATGATGTCGTGGAAGCGCTTCACCCGCGAGCGGACCTGGTCTCGCAGCGCCTCCGCCTCCTGGCGAAGGCTGCGCTTCTCCAGCGCCTTGCCCAGGATGACCAGCACCTGCTCCGCGTCCAGCGGCTTGAGCAGGAAGTTGTCCGCGCCGGACTTCATCGCCTCGACGGCGGTCTCCACGCTGGCGAAGGCCGTCATCATCACGAACGTCGCGTCGCTGCCCTGCTCGCGCGCCGTCTTCAGCAGCGTCAGGCCGTCCATCTGCGGCATGCGCACGTCGGTGAGCACCACCGCGGGGGAGAACTCGGCGATGCGGGCCAGGGCCTCGGCGCCGTTGGCGGCCTCGGCGACGTCGTAGCCCTCCTCTTGGAGGATGGTGGCAATCGCCCGGCGGGCATTGGCCTCATCGTCGACGACCAGGATTCGCTGTGGGGACATGGGGCTTTCGGGTCAGGAAGCAGGAGCGCTCGCGGAGGATGCCGAACGTGCCACACGGTGCACGTTCCACGTCTCCACCACGGGCTCGATGCGCGGCGTGAGCTGGATGATGGAGCTGGGGAAGCAGTGCGCGGGCAGCTCTGAGAAGATGAGGCGCGCGGCTTCCGCGGCCGCCTCGGTGGGGACGGCGACGTGCGGGCGGACGATGAGGTCCGTGAAGTGCGGCTGCTCGCCCGGGGTGCCCACCACGCGGGCCATGGCGGAGCTCTGGTAGAAGAGCACCGGGACGTCCGCCGCGCGTGCGCGGTCCAGGAAGGCCAGCAGCGTGCGCCCCTCCACCGCGCCCACCAGCAGGGACTCCGGGCCCCACTGGCCCGCGTCGCCCGTTCCGGGCTCCGTCAGTGGCCGGCCGATGGGCAGGGGAGGCGCCTGGTCGCTCGTCAGGACGGCGCCGCGCTCCCCCTGCCAGAAGAGGCGCGTCTCGTACTCAGTGATGGTCACGGACGACATGGGCCAACCTCCCGCTATGCCCTGGGCGGGCAGTACCCCTTCAACTCGTGTGCCGCGCCAGTGCTTCTGGAAGGACGGCCCCCTGGCACGAAGGTACAGGGGCGGGCGTGGAAGGTAGCTCATGGGAGTCCGAAGACACGTAGCACCGCGGGGCCGGTGAGGCTTACCAGCAAGCACCCGGCCAGCATGAGGGGAAACCCCAACCGCATCAGCTCGGAAGAGTCGATCCCCTCTCCCGCGGCCATGGCGTTGGGCGGGGTGCTGATGACGAAGGGGATGCCGAACGAGCACCCCAGCGCGACGAGGACGGGCGTAGACGCCGAGGGGTGGAGCTGCACCGCCAGGGGGATGAGGAGCGCCGCGGTGCCGGTGTTGCTCATCAGCGCGGACAGCGCCGCCGCCGCCACCACCAGCACGCCCAGCTGCGCCGCGACCGGCCAGCCTCCCAGGTCCGAGCCGGCCAGCGCCCGCGACACCAGGCCGGAGTGCTCCATCAGCCGGCCCAGGGCGATGCCCCCGGCGATGAGCAGCAGGGTGGACCAGTCCACCTTCCCCAGGTCCTCGCGCTCGAGCAGGCCACTGCCGAAGAGGAGCGCCGTGGCCCCCAGGGCCACCACCGGCGCGGGCACGCCGTGCAGGGGCTCGGACAGCCACGCCACCACGCAGGCCGCGCTCACCGCGAGCACCCGGCGTCCGGAGCGCGTGAGCGGCAGGGGCGCCTGGGCGGGCAGCTCCAGCCGGCCGCCCACGCGGAAGCGCAGCAGCACCAGCCCGAAGCCCAGCACCAGCATCAGCGCCGTGAGGGGCAGGGCCAGCGCCATCCACTCGGCGAAGGTGACGTGCGAGTACGCACCGGCGGCGGACACCGCGAGCGCGTTGGGGCCGCTGCCCACCGGTGTCGCCATGCCGCCGAAGTTGGCGCCCAGCGCCACGCCCAGCAGCAGGGCGGGCCGCAGCGGCGCTCCCGCGGGAGTGGCCTGGAGGATGGGCCGCAGCGCGGCCAGCATCATCGCCGCCGCGGCCACGTTGGACATCCACATGGAGAGGAAGGCCACGCCGCCCATGACGAGCAGGAGCAGCAGCCGGGGCCGCCCGCGCGACAGCCGCACCACGTGCCGGGCCACCGCGGCGTCCAGGCCGTGGCGCATGGCCGCCACCTCCAGCGTGAAGCCGCCGAGGAAGAGGACCAGCACCGGGTCCACGCCCCACGCCAGCACCGCGCCCAGGCGGTAGTCCGCGGACAGCGGGCCCATCAGCACCGGCGTGGCGCCCATCAACAGCAGGGTGGGGACGAAGGGCGGCACCACCTCCGTGAGCCACAGCACCAGGCACGCCCCGCCAATCAGCACCGCGCGCGAGGCCACCGGCCCGTCCACCCCGAGGCCGGCCACCAGCGCCACCCCCGCGAGCCCGGCCACCGCCAGCGCGGGACGCAGCCAGCCGCGGCGCGCCGGGCTCGCGTCCCCGGCAAGGGGCGCCGCGGGCGAGGCCTCGGCCGCATTCGGGGATGTGACGGGAGAGGAGGTCATGGGGCTTCACGCATCGCGGGGGACGAAGTCCCACCACGTCGGGCATACCGGAGCGGCCAGGGGCCGGGGGCAGTCCTCGCCACCGGGCTCCGACCGGAGTGCAACGGGGATGCCCGCCTTCGAGTCGGGGCGGGCGGGGACTTCAGGCGCCGAACTCGGCGGCCATCTCGCGCCGGTCCCGCTCGTCGATGAGGTACTGCGCGTACCGCACGAGGTCCGCCTCCGTGAGGATGCCCAGCAGGCCGTCGCTGGCATCCACCACCGGGAGGCAGCCGTACTTGTGCCGGAGCATCATCGCCACGGCGTCCTTCAGCGGCGTGTCCGCGCGCACCGTCTCCACATCGCGCGTCATGATGTCCGCGGCCCACAGCGGCTGCGACGCCGGGTCGCTGGTGTGCACGGCGGCCGCGCGCAGCAGGTCGCGATGGGTGACGAGCCCCACCAGCTTGCCCTGCCGCACCACGGGCAGGTGCCGGATGCGGTGGAGGCGCAGCAACTCCTCCGCCTTGGCCAGGTTCTGCGTCTCCTTGAGGGTGACCACGTCACGGGTCATCAGCTCTCCGACGATCTGCATGTGCGGCTCTCCGGGTTCGTGGTTCCTCTGACGGGCGGCTCCCATTGCATGTCCGGGGCCAGCGAGCAGTGCTCCAGGGAAACGGTGTTTCCGGCTCCCAGCGCGCGCAACGTTTGCGCGGGCCCCTGCTCACCCGCAGCCTTTGCGCCTCGATGTCCGGTGCCGGCCTCCGGACACAGCCTGGAGGGCGGTTGAAGGGCGCCGTGCTGTGCGCTAAGTGCTCACCCAGTCGCTAGGGGTGCCCCTGGAAGGGGCTGAGACGGCCGTCGGCAACGGCCAACCCTTGGAACCTGAACCGGGTCATTCCGGCGGAGGGAAGCGGCCTGGGGCCCTGCCCCTCGCCCGTCCGCCATCCGCCGCCGAGGAGATGCGAGATGAGCGGAGCGTCCAAGAGCCTGAAGGTCGATGGGAAGGTGCTGGAGGGAATCAGCCGGGGCGCGTTGCCAGCGTCGCGCAAGGTGTACGTGTCCGGCACGGTGCATCCGGACCTGCGCGTCCCCCTGAGGGAGATCAGCCAGACGCCCACGCGCCATGGCCACGGGCCGGACGCGAAGGAGACGTCCAACCCGCCCGTCCACGTCTATGACTCCAGCGGCCCGTACACGGACCCGTCGGCGCCCATCGACGTGCGCCAGGGCCTGCCCTCGGTGCGCGAGTCCTGGATTGTGGGCCGCGGCGACACGGAGGAGTTGCCCGGCATCAGCTCCGAGTACGGCCGCGTGCGCGAGGCGGACCCGCGGCTCAACGGCCTGCGCTTCAGCCACCGCCGCAAGCCCCGCGTGGCGAAGAAGGGCGGCAACGTCTCCCAATTGCACTACGCCCGGCGCGGCCTCATCACCCCGGAGATGGAGTACGTCGCCATCCGGGAGAACCTGAAGGTGGAGGCGGCGCTCTCCGCCCAGCACCCGGGCCACTCCTGGGGCGCCTCCATCCCGCGCATGATTACCCCCGAGTTCGTGCGCGACGAGGTGGCCCGCGGCCGCGCCATCATCCCCGCCAACATCAACCACCCGGAATTGGAGCCGATGATCATCGGCCGCAACTTCCTGGTGAAGATCAACGCCAACATCGGCAACTCGGCCGTCTCCTCCTCCATCGAGGAGGAGGTGGAGAAGATGGTCTGGTCCATCCGCTGGGGCGCGGACACGGTGATGGACTTGTCCACCGGCCGCAACATCCACGAGACGCGCGAGTGGATCCTCCGCAACGCCCCGGTGCCCATCGGCACGGTGCCCATCTACCAGGCGCTGGAGAAGGTGGGCGGCAAGGCGGAGGACCTCACCTGGGAATTGTTCCGCGACACGCTCATCGAGCAGGCCGAGCAGGGTGTGGACTACTTCACCATCCACGCCGGCGTGCTGCTGCGCTACGTGCCGTGGACCGCGAAGCGCCTCACCGGCATCGTCAGCCGCGGCGGCTCCATCATGGCCAAGTGGTGCCTCGCCCACCACAAGGAGAACTTCCTCTACACGCACTTCGAGGACATCTGCGAGATCATGAAGGCGTACGACGTCAGCTTCAGCCTCGGTGACGGGCTGCGGCCGGGCTCCATCGCCGATGCCAACGACGCGGCCCAGTTCGGCGAACTGGAGACGCTGGGCGAGCTGACCAAGGTCGCCTGGAAGCACGACGTGCAGACGATGATTGAAGGCCCGGGCCACGTGCCCATGCACCTCATCCAGGAGAACATGACGAAGCAGCTCGCGGTGTGCGGCGAGGCGCCCTTCTACACGCTGGGGCCCCTCACCACGGACATCGCGCCGGGGTACGACCACTTCACCAGCGGCATCGGCGCCGCGATGATTGGTTGGTTCGGCACGGCGATGCTCTGCTACGTGACGCCCAAGGAGCACCTGGGCCTGCCGGACCGCGACGACGTGAAGGAGGGTGTCATCACGTACAAGATCGCCGCCCACGCCGCGGACCTGGCCAAGGGCCACCCGGGCGCTCAGGCGCGCGACAACGCGCTGTCCAAGGCCCGCTTCGAGTTCCGCTGGGAGGACCAGTTCAACCTCTCGTTGGATCCCGAGCGCGCCCGCGCCTTCCACGACGAGACGCTGCCCGCCGAGGGCGCCAAGGTGGCGCACTTCTGCTCCATGTGCGGCCCCCAGTTCTGCTCCATGAAGATCACCCAGGACGTGCGTGACTACGCGGAGAAGCAGGGCCTCTCCGAGGCCACCGCGCTCGAGACGGGGCTCGAGGAGAAGAGCGAGGAATTCAAGAAGGCCGGCGGCCAGTTGTATCGCTGAGACCCAGGCCCGGGCCGAAAGGTGCTGGGGACGACCCGTCAGATGACCTGTCCGAGGCGTGACAATCGGATCAGGTGCATGTCATGGTAGGTGCGCAAGGGCGCGCTATTCGCGCCCCAGATATCTGGAGGGGAAAGTTCATGGAGACTCCGCCGCGCGAGCAGATGGGTTCGTACATCAGCGGTTCGCCGATGCCGACCCAGGACGAGAAGACGATGGCACTGCTGGCCCACATGGGCACCATCCTGGGCAACTTCGTGGGCCTGGGCTTCGCGGTGCCGCTGGTGCTCATGCTGACCAAGGGGAAGGAGTCCTCCTTCGTCCGCGCGCACTCGGTGGAGTCGCTGAACTTCCAGATCACCGTCCTCATCGCCGGGTTCGTCAGCGCCATCACCATCTGCATCGGCATTGGCGCCATCCTGCTGCCCGTCGTCTTCGTCGCGGCGCTGATCTTCTCCATCATCGCCGGCCTGAAGGCGAACGAGGGTCTGCTCTACAAGTACCCGGTCAACATCCGGCTGATCAAGTAGGCCGCACCGCCTCAGGCCCTCGTCACGGGGGCCTGGAGTGCACGGGCGGGCCATGCGCAAGCGCGCGGGCCCGCCCGTCGTGTTTCCGGAGTGCCGCCGCTCAGCCGCCGATGCCCATCATGGGCATCAGCGTGGCGCCGTTGCCGGGCTCGGTGAAGCGGTGCCCGTCCGGCTTGTCGCCGAGGGCTCGGCGGATGGCCACGGCCAGGTCCGCGTCGGTGGCGCCGCCGCGGATGAGCTGGTGCAGCGGGGCCTGCGCGCGTCCGCCCAGGCAGCTGCGCAAGTCACCGTTGGACGCCACGCGCACGCGGTTGCACCCGCCGCAGAAGTTCTGGGTGAGCGGGGAGATGAAGCCCACGCGGCCCGCCGGGGTGCGCCAGTAGCGCGCGGGGCCGGAGGTGAGGGAGGCCGCGGCGTCGCCCTGCTCCTCGGGCTCGGGCTCCAGCGACAGGCCCTCGGCCTGGAGCCGAGCGACGAGCTCCGCGGTGGGCACCGGCTGGCCCTGGCCGAAGGGCATCAGCTCGATGAAGCGCGGGGTGAGGCCCCGCGCGTGCGCGTACGCCACCAGGGCGCCGGCCTCGCCGTCATTCACGCCGCGCATCACCACGACGTTGAGCTTCAGTGACGCGTAGCCCGCCGCCGCCGCCGCGTCGATGCCGCGCAGGATCGCGTCGAAGTCGCCCTGCTTGGAGATGCGGCGGAACGTCTCCGGCGAGAGCGTGTCCAGGCTGATGTTGAGCTGGGTGACGCCGGCCTCGCGCAGCGGCACAGCCAGGTCCGCCAGGTGGCTGGCGTTGGTGGTGATGGCCACGTGCTGGATGCCGGGCAGCGCGGCGATGCGTCCGGACACCTCCACGATGTCCGGGCGGATGAGCGGCTCGCCGCCGGTGAGGCGCACGCGGCGGATGCCCATGCTCGCGAAGACGGAGGCGATGCGCTCGAACTCCTGCGCGGTGAGCAGGTCCTTCTTGCCGCCCCACGACGCGGGCGAGCAGTAGGTGCAGCGGAAGTTGCACCGGTCCGTGACGCTCAGCCGCAGGTACGTCATGCGGCGCCCCTGCGCGTCCAGCAGGGGCGGGGCGAGCGGGTCCAGGCGGGGCTGTGGGTCAGTGGTCGTCACGGAGCGCCTGTCCTCATAACAGCCACCCCCGGGCCGGTCATCTCCGGCCCGCGAGGACTTCCGCGAGTCAACCCTCGGTGCCGGTCGCCGAGCGCTTGACGACGGGGTCCTTGCCCTCGGTGCTCTCCGACGCAGAGGAGGACCGGGTGGGGACGTCGTTGTCGTCGTCCAGGTCGGTGAGGCGCGCCAGCTCGGCCTCGGCCTCGGTGGCCTCCGCCTCCGCCACGGGGAGGTTGAGCTTCTTCAGCGCCATCTCCTCCTTGATGCGGATGAGGCCCTCCTCGCCGATGTCGAGGAACGCGCGCACCACTTCCGGGTCGAACTGCGTGTTGGCGCAGCGGCGGATTTCCTGGATGGCGTTGGCGAAGGACGTGCCCTTGCGGTACGGCCGGTCGCTCGTCATCGCGTCCAGCGTGTCCGCCACGGCGAAGATGCGCGCGCCGATGTGGATTTCGTGCCGCTGCAGGTTGCGCGGGTAGCCGGCGCCGTCCCAGCGCTCCTGGTGCGAGAGGACGATGGAGGCGGGCGTGTCCAGGAAGGGGATGGCCTGGATCATCTGGAAGCCAATCTCCGGATGCTTCCGCATCTCCATCCACTCGTCCGGGGTCAGCTTGCCCGGCTTGAGGAGCACCGCGTCCGGCACGCCAATCTTGCCGATGTCGTGCAGGAGCGCGCCGCGGCCAATCTCCTCCAGCTCCTTGCTCTGGATGCCCATGCGCTGGGCGATGGCGGACGTGTAGCTGACCACTCGCTGCGAGTGGTCGCTCGTCTCGTGCTCGCGCGCGTCGAGGGCCGCCACCAGCGCCAGCAGCGTGTTCTGATAGGTGTTCGCGATGTCGCGCAGGGCCAGGCGCAGCTCCGCCGTCCTGTCGCGCACCTTGCGCTCCAGCTTCTTCTGGTAGCGCTTGCGAGCCATCTCGATGCGGCGCTTGGCGAGCGCGCGCTCAATCGCACGGATGAGGTCCGTGAGCTTGGGTGGCTTGAGGAGGTAGTCCACCGCGCCACGGCGCAGGCAGTCCACGGCGGACTCGGTGTCGCCGTAGCCGGTGAGCATGATGACGGACGTGTCCGGGAGCCGCTCGCGCAGGTTCTCCAGGAGCCACAGGCCGTCCTTGCCCGGCATCTTCATGTCGCTGATGACGAGCGGAGTGTCCTCCTCGCCCGCGACATCCAGCGCCATCTCGGCACCACTCGCGACGACGCAGTTGTAGCCCTCCTCCCGAAGGAGGACGGAGATGACGTCTCGGACGGAGTCGTCATCATCGACGATGAGGATTCTGGGTGGGGCAGGAGGGATGGCTTCCACGGCGGTCGATTCTAGAGGTTTCCGGGTTTCAATGGCGAACGAGTGCGCGAAATTACCACCCTTCCCGGGTTGGCGGTTGATCCTCCAGTGGACAGGGAGGGAGGGCCCCGGTCGGTGGAGGTTGGGGCGGCCAGGCGCGAATCCAGGCCTGTTTTCCCTCTGAAAACCCCTCGTGGCGGTTGTCTGCCTGGCTGGGCTCCGGGAGGGCTCACCGCCCCGGGAAAGGGGGTGGCGCCACCCCGACGTCCCGGGTTGCGCGCGCGCCCGGAACGGGGGGGCGGTCGTACCGGAAGGGTGTCAGGTCCATGGTGGACTTCTCCCCGAGCACCGCCTGGGTGATGAGCTTCGCGGTGATCGGCGCCAGGAGGATGCCGTTGCGGAAGTGGCCGGTGGCGAGGAACAGGCCGGGCACGGGGCCCTCGCCGAGGAAGGGATTGCGGTCCTCCGTCCACGGGCGGAAGCCGGCCCACGAGTCCGTCACGGGCGCGGAGGCCAGCTCGGGGCACAGCTCCAGCGCCATGTCGAGGATGCGCGCCAGCCCCGCCGCCGTCACCTGCTTGTCGAAGCCGACCAGCTCCATGGTGCTGCCGGCGATGACGCGCCCATCCGCGCGCGGCACGAGGTAGCCCTTCTCCGACGTGAGGATGCGGTCCAGCACCGGCAACCGCGTCTGCAATTGCACCATCTGCCCGCGCGCGGGCCGCACCGCCTTCGGCTCCACGCCAGCGCCCTGCACCAGCGCGGACCACGAGCCCGCCGCGAGCACGACGGCGTCCGCGCGCAGCACCTCGCCGTCCAGGTCCACGCCCACCGCGCGGCCCTGCTCGTGCATCACGCCGCGCACGTAGCCGCTGCGGAACTCGGCGCCCACGCGGGCGGCGGCCATGGAGAGGGCGCGCACCAGCAGCCGGTTGTCCACCTGGTGGTCGTCGGGGAAGTGCGCGGCGGCCAGCGCCTTCGGGGACAGGCGAGGCTCCAGGGCGCGAGCGGCCGTGCCGTCCAACAGCTCCGCGCGCAGGCCCATGCCGCGCTGCCACGCCACCGTGGCGTCCAGGTGATGCACCTCCGCTTCGTTGAAGGCCACCTTGAGGACGCCGCACGGCCGGTAGGCCACGTCCACGCCGGTCAGCTCGCGCAGCTCGGAGGCGAAGGCGGGGTAGAGGCCCCGGCTGCGCAGACACAGCTCCAGGAAGGGGCCGGGCCCGTCGGACTCCATCTGCGGAGCGAGGATTCCCGCGGCGGCGCTCGAGGCCTCCGCGCCGGGAATGGACCGCTCCAACACGGTGACGCGCACGCCCGCCTGCCGGAGGCGCAGGGCGATGCCGCAGCCCATGATGCCGCCCCCCACGATGATGACGTTCGAGACTCGCATGGCGTGCTTCCTGCTCGTCCACCCCCGGGTTTGCAAGCGTGACGACGGGGGCCTCCCGCGAGGGCAGGTTGACGGCGGGGGCCATTGTCGTTACTGATAGGGCCGTGCTTTCCGCGTTCCATCACCACCATGCGCATCATCGGCTCGGCCCGGACGGGTTCGATCGCCATGCGCATGCCTGGGTGAACCGCTAAGCGCCACCCACCCGGCACAAGCCGCAGCGACGAAGGCCCGTCCCCCCCAGGACGGGCCTTTTTTCGTTTCCGCGCACCCTTTCTTCCCCCCGCAGTCCCCGAAGGCCCACCCATGCTGCTGAAGATTGCCCTTCCCAACAAAGGTCGTCTCTCCGAAGAGGTGCGTGAGCTGTTCAACGACGCGGGCCTGGAAGTGAAGGCCCGCGGTGAGCGCGCCCTCACCGCGTCACTGGGCGGAGAGTTCGAAGCCATCTTCGTTCGCGCCCAGGACATCCCGGAGTTCGTCGCCGACGGCGCGGCGCACGCGGGTGTCACCGGCTGGGACCTGGTGAACGAGGCCGGGCGTGAGCTCGAGCTCTTGATGGACCTGGAGTTCGGGAAGTGCCGCCTGGTGGTGGCCGCCCGCGAGGAGAGCGGGCTCACCAACGCGGACGAGGTGAAGAACGGGAGCCGGGTGGCGTCCTGCTTCCCCAAGCTGACGCAGGCCTACTTCGAGAAGCGCGGGCAGAAGGTGACGGTGGTTCCGGTGTCGGGCGCGGCGGAGATTGCCCCCCACCTGGGCATCGCGGACATCGTGGTGGACCTGACGTCCACCGGCTCCACGCTGAAGATGAACGGGCTGCGCGAGGTGGCCACGGTGCTGGAGTCCAGCGCGCGACTGGTGGCCTGCAAGTCCAACGTCCCGGAGGCGCAGCGCAAGCTGGAGGAATTGAAGCTGGCGCTGGGCTCGGTGCTCGCGGCGCGGGGCAAGCGCTACCTCATGGCGAACGTGCCGAAGACGGCGCTCCAGCAGGTGCGCGAGGTGCTGCCAGGCCTCAACGGCCCCACGGTGGTGGACGTGTTGAACGGCGGCAACTTCGTGGCGGTGCACGCGGTGGTGCCTTCGAAGACCATCTACCGCACCGTCAATGCGCTCAAGGCCCTGGGCTGCGAGGGCATCCTCGTCACCCGCATCGAGAGGTTGATGGCGTGATGGATACCCTCACTTCTTCCATCCTCAGGTATCGCGGTCCCCTGTCCGCCCTGTCCGCGGAGGACCGCCGCCGGCTGCTGAACAGGGCAGGCGGCTCCGACGCGCGCGTGGCCTCGCGCGTGAGTGAGCTCATCGCCCGCGTGCGCGACGACGGAGACCGGGCCCTCTTCGAATTGGCGCGCCAGTTCGACCGCGTGGAGTTGAAGGCGCTGGAGGTGCCGCGCGAGCGCTGCGAGAAGGCACTGGCCTCGCTGGACTCCTCCGTGCGCGAGGCGCTGGCCCGCGCGGCGCGCAACATTGCCCGGGCGCACGAGGCGCAGAAGCCGCGCGCCGTCGAAATCGAGACGGAGCCCGGTGTGTGGGTGGGGCGGAGGCCGGACCCGCTGGGACGCGTGGGCGTCTACGCGCCGGGGGGCCGCGCGGTGTACCCCAGCAGCGTGCTGATGGGCGTGGTGCCGGCGAAGGTGGCGGGCGTGGGCGAGGTCATCGTCTGCTCGCCGCCGGGGCCGGACGGGCTGCCCCACGTCAGCGTGCTGGCCGCGGCGGCGCTGGCGGGCGCGGACCGCGTCTTCGCGCTGGGCGGCGCGGGCGCGGTGGCGGCCCTGGCATACGGGACGGAGAGCGTGCCCCGCGTGGACCGCATCGTCGGGCCGGGCAACGCCTACGTGGCCGAGGCGAAGCTCCAGGTGGTGGGCGCGGTGGCGATTGAAGCGCCGGCCGGTCCCAGCGAAATCCTGGTGATTGCGGACGGCACGTCGAGCCCGGACGCGGTGGCGCGGGAGATGCTGGCCCAGGCCGAGCACGACCCGGAGGCCGCGTGCGTGACGCTGGCGGTGGGCGAGGTCCACGCGGATGCCATCGCCCGGGCGGTGGAGCGGCTGGCGCAGGGGGCGAGGCGCTGGGAAATCGTCACCTCGGCGCTGGGCTCGCGGGGCGCGGTGCTGAGCGTGGCGTCGCTGGAGGAGGCCTGGCCTTTCGCGGCGGACTTCGCGCCGGAGCACCTGCTGCTCGCCACCGCGTCGCCGCAGGAGGACCTGTCGCGCGTGCGTAACGCGGGCACCGTGTTCCTGGGTGAGCGCTCCTCGGTGGCCTACGGCGACTACATGACGGGCTCCAACCACGTGCTGCCCACGGCGGGGCTGGCGCGGGCGTACTCGGGGCTGAACCTGCTGGACTTCTACCGGTGGACCACGTGGCAGCGCGTGGAGGCCCCGGCGGCGGCGGCCCTGGCCGAGGACGTGGGCGTGCTCGCGGACAGCGAGGGCCTCTTCGCCCATGCCGACGCGGCGCGGGCCTGGAGGCGTCCGTGATTCCCACGCGAGCCTCGTACCGGGACATTCCCCTCTACGCACCGGCGAAGAAGCCGTGCCGCGTGGACCTGAGTGACAACACCAACCTCTTCGGCACGCCGCCCTCGGCGGAGCGCGTGCTGCGCGAGGCGTCGCTCCGTGCCGTGTCGGGCTACCCCGCGGGCTACTCGCCGGACCTGCGCCGCGCGGTGGCGTCGTATGCGGGGGTGACGCCGGAAGCGGTGACGACGGGCTGCGGCTCGGACGGCATCATCGACAGCGCCATCCGCGCGTTCCTGGAGCCGGGCGACGTGCTCGCCTTCCAGGACCCCACCTTCGTCATGGTGCCGCTGTACTCGAAGATGAACGGGGTGAGGGCCGCGCCGGTGCCGCTGCGCGCGGACTTCGACGTGGACGCGGACGCGCTCGTGGCGACGGGCGCGAAGGTCATCTACCTGTGCTCGCCCAACAACCCCACCGGCACGGCGCTGTCGCGCGCGGCGGTGGAGAAGGTGGTGGAGCGGGCGCCCGGCCTCGTCATCATCGACGAGGCCTACGTGGAGTTCGCGTCGGGGCCGGGCTTCCTGGACCTGGCGCGCACGCGGCCCAACGTGCTGGTGACGCGCACCTTCTCCAAGGCGTACGGCCTGGCGGGCATGCGAGTGGGTTGGGCCGTGGGCGCTCCTGCGCTGGTGGCCGAGGTGGAGAAGGCCCGGGGCCCGTACATGCTCACCGCGCTGTCGGAGGCCATGGCCACCGCCGTGCTCACCGAGGACCGCGAGTGGGTGACGGCGCGGGCACAAGAGGCGGTGGCCAACCGCGAGCGGCTGCGCGGCGAGCTGGTGCAGTTGGGCCTGCGACCGCTGCCGTCGGAGGCCAACTTCCTGATGGTTCCGCTGCCGGGCGCGGCCAGGGTGGCGGAGCGGATGCGGGAGCGGGACGTGAATGTGCGGGCCTTCCAGGGGCTGACCGGGGTGGGGGACGCGCTCCGGATTGGCAGTGGACCGTGGCCCCTCTTGGAGACGGCGCTGACGGCGCTGCGGGAGTCACTGCGATGAGAGTCACCCTGTTCGACTACGGAGCGGGCAACCTGCACTCGCTGGCCAAGGCACTGGCCACGGTGGAGGGCACGGAGGTGCGCGTGCAGGAGGACCCGGTGCGCGCGCTGGACACGGACGTGCTGGTGCTGCCGGGCGTGGGAGCCTTCGGCGCATCGGCGGCGCGGCTGGAGCCGGGACGTCAGGCCATGCGCGACGCGCTGGAGCGCGGCCTGCCGTGCCTGGGCATCTGCCTGGGCATGCAGTTGCTCTTCGACAGCAGCGAGGAGGGCGCGGGTGCCGGCCTGGGCTACTTCACCGGGAAGGTGACGCGGCTGGCCTCGCGGCGCGTGCCGGAGATTGGCTGGAACACGGTGGAGGAGGACCGCACGCTGGCCGGCGCGAAGCTGGACACCGTGTACTACGCGCACAGCTTCGTCTGCCGCGCGACGGACCCGTCCGTCGTCACCGGGTGGACGACGCACGAGGAGGACCGCTTCCCCGCGGCGGTGCGCAGGGGGAAGGTGGTGGGCGTGCAGTTCCACCCGGAGAAGTCCTCCATGTCCGGCGTGCGTTTCGTGCAGGCCTTCCTGAAGGAGGTGGCGCCGTGATTGCCATTCCAGCCATCGACCTGCGCGAGGGCGCGTGCGTGCAGTTGGTGGGCGGCTCGTACGACGCGGAGAAGGTGCGCGTGAACGACCCGTTGGACGCACTGAGGCAGTGGCGCGACCACGGCTTCCGCACCTTCCACGTGGTGGACCTGGACGCGGCGCTGGGCAAGGGCTCCAACGCGGACGCCATCTTCCGGCTGACGTCGTACGAGCGCGGCCTCACCTTCACGGTGGGCGGTGGCGTGCGCGACTCGGACCGGGCGGAGGCCGTGCTCGAAGGAGGCGCGTCGGCCGTCGTGGTGGGCACTCGGGCGATTGAAGATACCGCGTGGTTGTCGGAAGTGGCCGGCCGCTACCCGGGCCGGGTGGTGGTGGCCGCGGACGTGAAGGGCCGCGAGGTGGTGACGCGCGGCTGGACGGCGGGCAGCGCGCGGGACATCCGCGACGTGCTCGCCGCGCTGGAGCCGCTGCCGCTGGCCGGGCTGCTGGTGACGGCGGTGCACAAGGAAGGGCAGCTGTCGGGCGTGGACCTGCCGCTGATGCAGGAGGTGGCGCGCACCAGCCGCCACCGGCTCTACGCCTCGGGCGGAGTGACGACGCTGGAGGACTTGAGGGCGCTGGCGGAGGCGGGGGCGTACGGGGCGGTCATCGGCATGGCGCTGTACACGGGCAGGCTGGACGCGCGCGCGGTCGCGCAGGAGTTCGCGGGATGACCACCGTCATTCGGGAGACGAAGGAGACGAAGGTCCAGGTGGAGTTGGCGCTCGGCAAGGGCGTCACCCAGGTGGACACGGGCCTGAAGTTCTTCGACCACATGCTGTCCACCTTCGCGCGCTACGCGGGGTTGGACTTGAAGCTGCACGCGCGGGGCGACCTCACCCACCACGTCATGGAGGACGTGGCGATTACGCTGGGCACGGCGGTGCAGAAGGTGATTCCCGCCACCGCGGCGCGCTTCGCGGAGCGGACCATTCCCATGGACGACGCGCTGGTGCAGGCGTGCCTGGATGCGGGCGGACGCTTCTACTACCAGGGCCCGCTGAAGAACCGGCTCTACGAGCACTGGATGCGCTCGTTCAGCGAGCACGCGAAGGTGACGCTGCACCTGCGCATCCTGCGCGGCAAGGACAGCCACCACGCGACGGAGGCCGCCTTCAAGGCGCTGGGGCTGGCGCTGCGTGACGCCATGGTGGACTCGGGCACGGTGTTCAGCATGAAGGGCTCCGTGGCCCTGGAGGTGAAGTGATGCTCACCCGGCGACTCATCGTCTGCCTGGACGTGAAGGGCGGGCGCGTGGTGAAGGGCGTCCAGTTCGAGGGCCTGCGCGACGTGGGCGACCCGGTGGAACTGGCGAAGCGCTACGAGCAGGAGGGTGCGGACGAGGTGACCTTCCTGGACATCTCCGCGAGCGCCGAGGAGCGCGGCACCCTCTGGGAATTGGTGCAGCGCACCGCGGAACGACTGTTCATTCCGCTCACCGTCGGCGGCGGCGTGCGCACGGCTGACGACGTGGGCCGGGCCCTGCGCGCGGGCGCGGACAAGGTGAGCATCAACTCGGCGGCGGTGGCCAACCCCGCGGTGCTGACGGCGTGCGCGGAGCGCTTCGGCGCGCAGTGCGTCGTGGCCAGCATCGACGCCAAGAGGGAAGACGGGCGCTGGCGCGTCTACACCCATGGCGGCCGGAAGCCCACGGACCTGGATGCGGTGGCGTGGGCCCGCGAGTGCGTGTCGCGCGGGGCAGGGGAGGTGCTGCTCACCAGCATCGACCGGGACGGGGCGCGCACCGGCTATGACCTGGAGTTGACGCGCGCGGTGGCGGACGCGGTGGACGTGCCCGTCATCGCGTCGGGCGGGGCGGGCAACGCGGCGCACGTGCGGGACGCGCTGAAGCAGGGCGGCGCGGACGCGGCGCTGGTGGCCGGCATCCTCCACGACGGCGTCACCACGGTGGGCGCCATCAAGTCGCTGCTCCGCGAGGGCGGCCTGCACATCCGGAGCGGGACATGAACGACAGACAGGCACTGATGCAGGCGGCGGCGGACGTGGCGCGGCTGGCCGGGGACGTGGCGCTCGGCTTCTTCCGCGGCGGCATCGCGGTGGACACCAAGTCGGACGGCACGCCGGTGACGGTGGCGGACCGGACGGCCGAGCAGGCGGCCCGCGACTGGATTTCGGCCCGCTTCCCGGAGGACGGCATCCTCGGCGAGGAGTTCGGAGAGACGCGGCCGGGCGCGGAGCGCCGTTGGATTCTGGACCCCATCGACGGCACGAAGACGTTCATCCGCGGCGTGCCGCTGTGGGGCACGCTGGTGGCGGTAGCCAAGAACGAGCGCATCCTCGCGGGCGCCGCGTACTTCCCCGCGGTGGGCGAAATGCTCGTGGCCGCTCCGGGGCAGGGTTGTTTCTGGAATGACAAGCCGACGCGCGTCTCCACGCAGGCGGAGCTGTCGAAGGCGGTGGTGCTGTCCACCGACGAGCGCTTCCTCGTGCACCTGGAGCGGGGCGAGGCCTGGCGCGCCCTGGCGAAGGAGGCGGCCATGGACCGCACCTGGGGTGACTGCTACGGCTACCTGCTCGTGGCCACGGGCAGGGCGGAGGTGATGGTGGACGAGGTGCTGTCGTCCTGGGACGCGGCGGCGCTGCAGCCCATCATCGAGGAGGCGGGCGGCGTCTTCACCGACTGGACGGGCCGGCAGACCTCCTTCGGCGGCAACTGCATCGCGACCAATGGCGCCCTGGCGCGCGTGGTGCGCGAGCGGCTGGGCGCGACGGAGGTGGTGCGATGACGGCGGTGACGTTGGACCTGGACCGGCTCGACTTCGCCAAGGGCGGGGGCCTGGTGACGGTGGTGGCGCAGGACGCGAGCACCGGCGACGTGCTGATGGTGGCGCACGCGGACCGCGAGGCGCTCGAACGCACGCTGGCCACCCGCGAGATGCACTACCGCTCGCGCACGCGGGGCCTGTGGCACAAGGGCGGCACCAGCGGGAACGTGCAGCGCGTGGTGTCGCTCAGCGCGGACTGCGACGGGGACGCGGTGCTGGCCCGGGTAGAGAAGGCCGGCCCCGCCTGCCACACGGGCGAGGAGACCTGCTTCGGCCCTGGACGGTGGGACGCGCTCGCAGCGCTGGACGCCACCATCGCCCGGCGCGCCACCCAGGCGTCCCCCGAGGGCGAGAAGCCGAGCTACACGCGCCGGCTGCTGGACGACCGGAACCTGCGCCTGAAGAAGATTGGCGAGGAGGCCGCGGAGCTGGTGACGGCGTGCGCGGATGGCGACAAGGAGCGCGCGGTGGAGGAGGCGGCGGACGTGTTCTACCACGTGCTCGTCGCGGTGAAGCCGCTGGGCCTCACGCTGGAAGAGGTGAAGGCCGTCCTCGCCCGCCGCGCCGCGCGCTGAAGCAGCGCGCGAGTCGCCTCCGTCGCGAGGACAGTGGCCATCTTCACCGAGCGTGCATACCTGCACACGCAAGGAGGAAGTCACGCATGGCCGCGAAGGCGAAGAAGCAGGTGAGGTCCTCGGCGAAGAAACAGGCGAAGCCCACGGCGAAGAAGGCGGCGAAGTCCGCGCGTCGCAAGACGCCCCAGGTGAAGCGCGCCGCGAAGAAGGCGTCGGCGAAGAAGGTGCCGGCCGCGAAGAAGGCGCCGGCCGCGAAGAAGACGGGCGCGCGCAAGCAGGGGGGCGCGAAGAGCACGGGCACCTCCGCGCGCACCGCCAGCAAGCGCCCGCGCCGCGCCGCGGCGAAGAAGAGCGGGCGCGGAGCCCGCATGCCGGCGCCCACGGCTCCCGCGCCCACTGACGCGGGGATGCCGGTGGAGCCGCCGCCGACGGGTGGTCAGCCCTGAGTGGATCAGGCGCCCCCAGCGGGCGCCGCCGTTCCCGCATTTCCGGTCGGGACTTCCGAGCCTTCCTGAGACATTGAGGGTGCGCAGGGGCAGTGTCACCCTCGACCCGGACGGTTTTGTCCGTCAGGACTGCAGCGCGACAGCATGGCTGCCACGCAATGTGGATCAGGGTAGGTGCTCACTCTCTTCAACGAGAGGAGTGTTCCTGCTACACATTCGGGCGCACGGCGGAGTGGAGATCGCCGGGCGGGCGCTTGCAAACCGTCCGCCTCACCGGAGGCATCGTGAACGGCCCCACCTACAAGGCTGAAATCATCGACCGCGTCATCTTCACCCGCTGGCCGAATCCTCCGACGAAGGAGGACGTCACGACGATCCTGGCGCAGATGCAGGACGCGGCCAAACGGCTGGGCGCGAACCTCATCTACGTCGGCTCGGTGAGCCCCAAGTCGAAGGTGCCGGACGCGCAGGAGCGCGCGGTGCTCAACCAGTTCCTGCTCGACGCCCGCCGCACCTGCGTGGAGCAGGCGTGGCTCATCTACGAGGGCACGGACCTGCAGCACAACCTCCAGCGCGTCATCATCTCCGGCGTGCTGATCCTCACGCGCACCTTCGACAACTTCCTGTCGGTGGCCAAGTCCGGTGACTCCATCATCAAGGACGTCAGCGCGGTGCTGAAGAAGGACGCGTCGCCCATCTTCGGCATGGCGAAGGAGAAGGGCCTCCTGGGCTGAAGAGGCCCTCCGGCGCTCACCGGGCGCCGATGACCTCCAGCTCCTTCACCTCCACGCCCGCGCGCTCCGGGAAGACGCTCACCGCGTCCACGTCGAGCAGCGGCACCGTGGGCTTGCAATCCTCCCACTGACCCGTGCCACGGAAGTGGCACACGGTGGGGTTGACGAAGAAGAAGCCTCCCTCCGGATCCTTCAGCCCCACCCCTGAGGGGGTCCGGACAATGGCCCGCAGCGAGCCCGGCCCGGTGGCGCGGATCCGCAGGGACGCGAGGTGCTTCAGCTCGGGGGCATAACCCGCGCGCAGGGCTCCGTCCGCGGCCCACCGCTTGCCGGGCGCGGCATTGCTCACGACGACGCCGGTATTCACGTCCTTGTCGAATGCCTGCCGCTCAGGCTTCGCGCCCGTCACCTGGTCCGGTCGCACGGCCTTTGTCTCAATAGATCGGGCGGTGACGAGCGCCACCAGCTTCGGCGCCGCCTGGAGCCCCTGCTGCGCGGCGGCGGCCCGCAGCACCGCGTCCGGCAGCAGTCCGGCCTCCGCGCACGTGGGCGCCAGCTCCGTCACGAGCGTCCGCACCGCGTCGCTGACCGGGGTGTCGGACTGGGCGGCCGGCGCGAGCCCCAGCCGGACGAGTGAGTCACAGGCCGCCTTCGTGCCCTCCTGCCCGGCGTGAGCCAGGTTCCACCGCGATTCCGCCAGCGCCGCGGCGTCAGGTACCCGACCCACGGCCCCCTCCAGGAGCGCCTGGCCCACGCTCTGGGCACAGACATTGGCTGCGGGCGGGCAGCGCTCACACAGTGTGGCGAGCAGCCCCCGCAGGGGTGCCGACTCACCGGCGGCGAGGGGCGCTCGCACGGCCAGCGCGCCGCCGAGCTCGCAGGCCCGCTCCGGGAGCGCGGGGCAGGCGTCCAGCTTCTGGCGGGCCTCGGCATGGGCCCGGGCGTCCTGGGGGGCTCGCAGGGCGCCGTCGAGGGCGCGCTCCAGGGTGCGGCACTCGGGAGAAGCCACCGGGAGGCCCGGAGTGGGAGAGGCGGCGGGAGGTGCTTTGCCGGCCGCGTCACGCCGGGCGAGCCCGTCCGGTTGGCCACCGGACGACGCATCTCGGTGCGTCACCCAGTAGAGGCGGCCAAAAGCGGCCAGCGCCAGCAGCATCAGCAGAAGCGTTCGGACGGGGAAACGGCGCACGAGCAAACTCCTTGATTCCAACCGGGACCGGGGGTTATCAGCCCCCCCGGGTTCCATCCGCAATAGTTACGGAGGCGTGCGTGGCTGAGACGTTCGACGTGGTGATCATCGGTTCGGGCCCTGGTGGCTACGTGGGTGCCATCCGAGCGGGTCAGCTCGGGCTGAAGACGGCCATCATCGAGAGGGACAAGCGGCTGGGCGGCACCTGCCTCCATCGTGGCTGCATCCCCACCAAGTCCCTCCTGTGGACCGCGGAGCTGTTCCATCACGTCAAGGAGGCGGCCGACTTCGGCATCGACGTTTCCAGCCCGACCATCAACTGGGCGAACGCGATGAAGCACAAGAACAAGGTCGTCACCAAGGGCGCGGGTGGCATCGACTTCTTGATGAAGAAGAACAAGGTGACCGTGGTCAAGGGCCATGGCCGCATTGCCGGCAAGGGCAAGGTGGAGGTCACCGCCGAGGACGGCTCCAAGCAGGTGCTGGAGGCGAAGAACATCATCATCGCCACCGGCTCGGTGCCCAAGTCCCTGCCCAACGTCCCCGTGGACCACAAGCGGGTGATGAACAGCGACTCCATCCTCGACATCGACCACATCCCCAAGAGCATCATCGTCCTGGGCGCCGGCGCGGTGGGCTGCGAGTTCGCCTCCGTGTTCAACCACGTGGGCAGCAAGACCTCGATTGTCGAGTACATGCCCGCGCTGCTGCCGATTGAGGACGCGGACATCTCCAAGGAGCTGGAGAAGCTCTTCAAGCGCCGCGGCATCGACGTGCACACCGGCTCGGCGGTGGAGAAGGTGGAGCACACCGCGGACGGCGTGCGCGTCACCATGAAGGTCGGCAACGAGACGAAGACGCTCGAGGCCGAAATCCTCCTGTCCGCGGTGGGCCGCGCGCCCGTCACCGAGGACGTGGGCCTGAACCTGACGAGCATCAAGCCCGAGCGCGGCTTCATCAAGGTCGACACGATGATGCGCACCACGGAGCCCAACGTGTACGCGGTGGGTGACGTCATCCCCACGCCGATGCTCGCGCACATGGCCAGCGCCGAGTGCGTGGTGGCGGTGGAGCACATCGCGGGCAAGAACCCGCAGCCCATCAACTACGACCTCACCCCGTCCGCCACGTACTGCTACCCCGAGGTCGCCTCGGTGGGCCTGACGGAGAAGAAGGCCAAGGAGCGCGGCTACGACGTGAAGTTCACCATCGCCCCCTTCGGCGCGGTGACCAAGTCGGCCATCTCCAACGAGTCGATCGGCATGATCAAGGTCATCTCCGACAAGAAGTACGACGAGGTGCTCGGCGTGCACCTCATCGGCCCGCACGCCACCGAGCTGCTGGCCGAGGCGTGCGTCGCGCTGAAGCTGGAGATCACCACCGAGGAGCTGGCGAACACCATCCACGCGCACCCCACGCTCTCGGAGATCATGCACGAGGGCGCCGAGGCCACGCTGGGCCACCCGCGCCACTTCTAGTCGCTTCAGGGCTCACGCCCGTGAGTCACCCAGGCCGTCCCGGGCTCCACGCCCGCGGGCGGCCTGTCCATTTCTGGAGGTACGTGCACCGGCACCTCCAGCAACTCAGCCAGGTCGAACGCGTCCAGCAGCGCGTGCCCGTGGAGGTCGTTGTTGAAGTAGACCCACGCGGTGTGGCCGCGTGCCCGCCACGCCTTCAAGTCCTTCGCCACGGGCCGCAGGGCCGCGCGCCCGTAGCGCCCGGCGTAGCGGCTGCCCGCGCCGTGGAAGCGGAGGTAGCGGAACGCCGCGGTGGGCTTCGGGGCGGGCTCGGGAGCCTGGACGAGGTCGTGCTCGCACAGCGCGGCGCGGTGGCGGCGGAGCACGTCCAGCACCTCCGGGTGGTACCAGGCGGGGTGGCGGAACTCGACCACCTGCTGCACACCCGCGGGCTGCGCGGCGAGGAAGCGCGCCAGCCGCTCCGGATCCGGCTTCGTCATGTGCGGCGGCAATTGCCAGAGGACGGGGCCCAGCTTGCGGCCCAGGCGGAGCACCGGCGTGTAGTAGCGCTCCAGGCCCTCGCCCACGTCGGCCAGGCGCTTCATGTGCGTGAGGAAGCGGCTGCCCTTGCACGCGAAGCGGAAGCCCGGGGGCACCGCGTCGCGCCAGCCATCCACGGCCTGCGCGGTGGGCAGGCGGTAGAAGGTCGCGTTGAGCTCCACCGTGGTGAAGACCTGGGCGTAGCGGGGGAGCCACCGGCTGGCCGGCAGCCCGGCGGGGTAGAGCAGTCCCTTCCAGTGCTTGTAGACGTACCCGCTGGTGCCCAGGTGGACGACGGCCATGCCCACAGCCTGGGCATCCGGGCGTGGCGATGCTGCTCCCGCTCGGGCTGCCTGCCCGGCGTCAGGGCATTAGTAGGGAGACGACAACAGGGAAGCTGCTGGCGGGGGCTGACGCCTCGCGTTAGAGGCTTCCCGCTTGAACGTCTTTCGTCCAACCCATAGAAGGCGCGCGATCCATGGCGACTCCCGACCGGTTTCCTCTCCCCCAGGTGACTGAGACCACCCGCAAGCCGGAGTGGCTCAAGGTCCGTCTGCCGCACGGCGAGGGCTACGAGCGGGTCAAAGCGATTGTGAAGCGGACGAAGCTGGCCACCGTGTGCGAGGAGGCCCGCTGCCCGAACATCGCCGAGTGCTGGGGCGGCGGCACGGCCACCGTCATGCTGATGGGCGAGGTCTGCACGCGCGCCTGCCGCTTCTGCCACGTGAAGGTGGGCGCGCCCCCGCCGCTGGACCCGATGGAGCCCATCCATCTGGCCCAGGCGGTGAAGGAGATGAACCTCGAGTACATCGTCGTCACCTCGGTGAATCGTGACGACCGGCCGGACGGCGGCGCCAGCCACTTCGCGTCCGCCATCCGCGAGCTGCGCAAGGAGAGCCCGAAGACCATCGTCGAGGTGCTCATCCCCGACTTCAAGGGCGTGGAGAAGGACCTGACCACGGTGGCCGAGGCGAAGCCGCACGTCGTCGCCCACAACGTGGAGACGGTGGAGCGCCTCACCCCCACCGTGCGAGACCGCCGCGCCACCTACCGCCAGTCGCTGAAGGTGCTCGAGTACCTGAAGAACCGCCCCGAGGGCCTCTACACCAAGACGTCCGTCATGGTGGGCCTGGGCGAGACGGACGCGGAGCTGGAGCAGACCTTCAAGGACTTGCGCAACGTGGGCGTGGACGTGCTGACGCTGGGCCAGTACCTCCAGCCGTCGCAGTACCACCTGCGCGTGGAGCGCTTCGTCACGCCCGCGCAGTTCGAGGCGTACAAGTCGCTGGCCGAGTCGTACGGCTTCCTCTACGTGGCCTCGGGTCCGCTCGTGCGCAGCAGCTACCGCGCGGCCGAGTTCTTCATGAAGGGCCTGATGGAGCGCGAGCGCCTCGAGCGCCTCGGCTGAGCCGGGCCTGGCCACCATGGGCGAGACCTTTCGATTCGTGGCTTGACGCACACCCTGTTCCTCTCGGAAAGACGACCCCATGGCGATCTTCGAATTCAAGCTCCCCGACCTCGGTGAAGGCGTGATGGAAGGCGAGCTGGTGAAGTGGCACGTGAAGGAAGGCGACCCCGTCAAGGAAGACCAGGTGCTCGCCGAGGTCATGACGGACAAGGCCACCGTCACCGTCCCCACCCCCAAGGCGGGCCGCGTCGTGAAGACGCACGGCAAGGAAGGGGACATGGCGAAGGTGCACCAGCTCCTCGTCACCCTGGAGATTGAAGGCGCGGCTCCGGCGCAGGCGGCGGGTCATGGCGCGGCGGCTCCGGCTCCGGCGGCTGCCACGGCGGCGCCTGTTGCCGCGGCCACCGCGGCGGCTCCGGCTCCCACGACGAAGGTGCTGGCCACGCCCGTCACCCGGCGCATGGCGCGCGAGCACGGCCTGGATCTGGCGACCATCGCCGGCTCGGGGCCGCAGGGCCGCGTGACGAAGGCGGACGTGAAGGCGGCGCTGGAGGGTGGCGCTGAGAAGAACGTGGTGGCGCCCGCGGCTCAGCAGGTGCGTCCCGCCGCGCCGCCGGTGTCGGCCGGCCGTGCGGACGAGCGCGTTCCCCTGCGCGGCCTGCGCAAGAAGATCGCCGAGAAGATGGTGCGCTCGAAGTTCACGATGCCGCACTTCGCCTTCGTGGAGGAGGTGGACGCGACGGACCTGGTGGCCCTGCGCGCGCGGCTCAACAAGCAGCTGGCGGCGGCGGGTGACAACACCAAGCTCAACTACCTGCCGTTCATCATCAAGGCGACCATCGCCGCGCTGAAGAAGTTCCCGCACCTCAACGCCAACTTCGACGAGACCACGCAGGAACTGGTGGTGCGCGGCGAGTACAACATCGGCATGGCGGTGGCGACGCCGGACGGCCTCACCGTGGCGGTGGTGAAGGACGCGGACCGGCTGACGCTGGCTGAGCTGGCGCAGGAGACGGCCCGCCTGGGCGTCGCCGCGCGCGAGCGGAAGCTGAAGCTGGAGGAGCTGACCGGCGGCACCTTCACGATTACGTCGCTCGGCCAGAGCGGCGGCCTGTTCGCCACGCCCATCATCAACCACCCCGAGGTGGGCATCATGGGCGTGCACAAGCTGAAGCAGCGCCCGGCGGTGAAGGACGGCCAGGTCGTCGTGCGCGACATGATGAACCTGTCGCTGTCGTGCGACCACCGCGTCATCGACGGCTCGGTGGCTGCGGACTTCGTGTACGAGGTCATCAAGTACCTGGAGAAGCCGGACCTGCTGTTCCTGGCCATGGCGTGAGGTAAGCGCCACGACCGCTCCGCTCTCCACGAGAGCGGACGCGGCGGGCGCGCCGTCGCCGGAGGCGCTGGTGGCGCTCTACCGGGCGATGATGCGCATCCGTGTGGTGGACGAGCGGTGAGCGGGTCGTCGTGTCTCGGCAACCCGCTCCTGCGGTCGGTGGCCGCCGCGATTCGAGAGGCGGAGTCGCTGCCGGCGGTTCAGGCGGAGCCGATGTTCGAAGGAGAGTATGCCCGGCTGCCCTGGCACCTGGCCGGGCAGCGCTCGGAGCCGCGGGCCATTCTGGGAGGCCGCGCGGCGCTACCCGGAGACGATTAGGCTCACTGCGTATGGCCGACAATCCTCGCGACCTCATCCGTGCCGCGCAGTCCGCCGAGCTGCAAGGGGACATGGAACGCGCCGTGGACTGCCTCAAGCGGGCTGCGGAGCTGTACCAGAGCGCCGGCAATGCGCCCCGCGCGCTGCAGTTGCTCCGTCACGCACGCAAGCTGGACGGCAGCCGGGTGGACATCGCGGAAGCGGTGAACCGGCTGGAGTGGATGCCGGAGACGCTGCTCGCGCGCCCACAGCCCGGGGATGACGAGGACTCGCGGCTGGCGGCGGAGCTGGACCGTTCTCTCGGCGAGGAGCCCCTGCCGGAGCTGGTCCGGAGGCAGCGGCTCATCGAGGACGCCCTGCGCGAGGCCGGCATGCGCGCGGGCGACGACGAGGATGCGCCTCGCGATGGCAAGGCGTGGGTCATCGAGACCGAGCCCGCGGAGGACCTGCAGCGGTTGGAGGCACAGCTCGCGCGGGTGGCGGCTTCGGTGGACGCCGCCGAGGTGGCGCGAGCTGTTGGGGCGGGGACCCTGCCGACTGAGGCTGTTCGAGCGGCGCTGTCCGCGGAGGTCGAGCTGGCGGGAACGGGTGGGGCAGGGGTGTCGCCGACGGAGTCCGTGCGAGCGGCAGCGCCTGCTGACGTCGTGGAGAGGCACGGCGCTCGGGACGAGGCCTCCACGGCGCCCGACGCGGCCCCGGCCTCGGAGGAGGGGAGTGCGGACGCCGCCCCCCGGCGCAGGCGCGAGAAGCGGCTCATCGAGCGGGGACCGACCCGCGCGGACTCGGCGCTGGATGCGTGGTGCTCCTTCTGCTGCCGCCCCCGTTCCGAGGTCGGAGACCTGGTCGCCGGCCCAACGGGCTCGTTCATCTGCGCGGGTTGCCTGTCGGAATCCGTGTCCCTGCTCGCTGACGTCACGCCCGTGCCGCTCCCCGCGCGCCAGCGCCCCGTGGAGCCGACTGGTGCCTTGATGGATCTGGTGGGGCAGGCCGAGGCCCAGGCCCTGCTGGAGCGCGCGCTGCAGACTGGCGCGCACTGCCTGCTCGCCGTCGGCCCCGAGGGCTGCGGCAAGAGCATCTGGTTCCAGCAACTCCAGCGTCAGGAGCGCGGCGTGCTCGCCTCCCTCTCCGCGCTGGAGCAGGCCCCCACGTCACAGCCCCTCCTCATCGAGGACGTGGACCGCATGGACGCCGAGGCGCACGCGACTCTCACCGCGTTCCTCGCCCGCCACCCACGGCACACGGTGGTGCTGAGCGCGCGAGGCCTCTGTCCGGACGCGCGAGGCCCCGTGCTCCGCAATGACTCAGGCGCGCTGCCGGTACCCACCACGGCCGCGCTCGCTCAGGCCGTGCGAGGCTCCACCGTCCCCGTGAGCCTCCTGGAGCATGTGCAGGTCCTGCTGCCGCTGCACGCGCCCACGCAGGCCGAGTTCATGGAAATCGCCCGGAAGCGCCTGGCCCTGCGCGTGCCAGCGGTCTCCCTCTCCGAGGACGTGCTCGGCGCCTTCGCCGCGGAGGCCGTGCGCTCGCCGCGCGGAGGTCACGAGCTGCACGCGCTCCTCAACCGGGTGCCTGCGGGGACGTGGGGCCTGGATACCGCGGCGAAGCCGGCCGCTCCGCGCAAGGGCCGGCGGAAGGGGAGCCCGTGAACACCCTCACCGTCTACCGGCTCGGTCGCGTGGAGTACGAGGACGGGCTGAATCTGATGCGCCTCTTCGGCGAGTCCCGGCGCCAGGGGCTCTCCGGCGACGTGCTGCTGTTGCTGGAGCACCCGCCCGTTCTCACCCTGGGTCGCGCCGCGAAGCGGGAGAACATCGTCGCCAGCGACGAGCGCCTCGCCGCCGAGGGCGCGGAGGTCTTCGAGACCAACCGCGGCGGCGACGTCACCTACCACGGGCCCGGGCAGCTCGTGGGCTACCCCATCTTCCTGCTCCCGCCCGAGCGCCATGACGTGCGCCGCTACGTGCGCGACGTGGAGCGCTCCGTCATGCAGGTGCTCGCGCGCTGGGGCATCACCGCGGGCCCCATCCCCAAGTGGCCCGGTGTCTGGATTGGCGAGGAGGGCTCACCCGACGCGCGCAAGGTCGCCGCCATCGGCGTGCACCTGTCCCGCTGGCTCACCACGCACGGCTTCGCGCTCAACGTGAATACGCGCCTGGAGCACTTCCAGCTCATCGTCCCCTGCGGCATCCGCGAGGCCGGCGTCACCTCCATGCAGCGCGAATTGGGCCGGCCCGTCCCCATGGCCGAGGTGGAGGACGCCATCGCCGACAGCTTCTGCGCCGTCTTCGACAGCGAGCGCGTGGAGGCGCCGCCGCCCATGCGGACGGTCAGCATCGCGGTGGTGCGCGGCCACGGCGAGGAGGCCCGGGTGCTGCTCGTGCGCCGCAAGCCGGAGCGCGGCGGCTTCTGGCAGGTGCTCACCGGCCGCCTGGAGCCCGGCGAGTCCCCCGCGCAGGCCGCGGTCCGCGAACTGGAAGAGGAGACAGGGCTGCGCCTGACACCCGTGGATCTGGACTACCGCCACGCCTTCGCCCTGGGCGAGACGCTTCCTCCCAGGCTCGTGGAGGAGAACGGCTTCGCCGTCCACTGCGCCCCGGACGCCGAGGTGCGCCTGGGTCCCGAGCACGATGCCTACGAATGGGTGGACGTCCCCACCGCCCTGGAGCGGCTGCCCTTCCGGGGCCTGCGCGAGACGGTGAAGCGCGCCGTGGCGACTACAGCGCGATGACCATCGACTCCTTGGCGGCAATCGCCTCGGGGCGGTGCTTGCGCACCTGGCGCAGCAGCTTGTCCATGCCCGCGTCGTCGCGCCCCGGGTCATGGTGGAAGAGCACCAGCGTCTTCACGCCGGCCGCATCCGCCGCGCGCACCGCCGCCTGCCACGTGGAGTGACCCCAGCCCGTGCGCGCCGGACCGTTGCGGCCCTGGTACTCGTCATCCGTGTACATCGAGTCGTAGATGAGCAGGTCCGCCCCGCGCGCGAACTCGAACAGGCCCGGATCCATCGCGCTGCTGTGCTCCACGTCGGTGGCGTACACCACCGAGCGGCCCTCGCAGTCCACCCGATAGCCCAGGTTGCCGCCCGGGTGGTTCAGCTCCAGCATGCTCACCTTCGCCGGGCCGACCTTCAGGGTCTCCGTCGGGGACAAATCCCGATAGGTCAGCTGCGCGCGGAACACGCCCTCCGCCGTCACCGGGAAGTAGGGCTGCACCATCTGCCCACCGAGAATCTGCTTCACCGTCTGCCCGTTGCGGGGCGAGCCATACAGCGTGAAGGCGTTGCTCGGAATGAAGATGGGGCCGAAGAAGGGCAGCCCCTGCAGGTGGTCGTAGTGGTAGTGCGAGATGAAGATGGATCCGCGCACCGGCTTCGCTCCGGCCAGCAGCTCGTCCCCCAGCGCCCGCGCTCCCGAGCCCAGGTCGAAGATGAGCAGCTCGTCCCCGCAGCGGACCTCCACGCACGGCGTGTTGCCGCCGTAGCGCTTCGTCTGCGGGCCGGGCGCGGGGATGGAGCCACGCACGCCCCAGAAGCGCACCTCGAAGGGCACGCGGGACGGCTTGCGCGCAACGGCATTGCGCCGCCGCGCGGGCGGCTTCTCAGCCGGCTTTGGCTTCCGTGTCGTCGTCCTCGGCGAAGAGCTCAATCAGGTGCCCCGTACGCTCGCGCTTCGTCCTCAAATAGTCGAGGTTATGCGGATTGTGCTCGGTCCGGGAAGCTATTCGACGCCGGACGGGGACACCCTCTTCGACCATGCCGGCAATCTTGAGCGGGTTGTTGGTGATCAGATCAACCGAGCGGACGTCCAGGCTGCGCAGCATCTCCGCCGCGATGTCGTACGTGCGCAGATCATCCGCGAAGCCCAGCTGCCTGTTGGCCTCGTAGGTATCCAGGCCCTTGGCCTGCAGGGCGTACGCCTTGATCTTGTTCCCCAGGCCGATTCCCCGGCCCTCCTGGCGGAGGTACAGGACGACCCCCAGGCCCCCCTGGGTGATGAAGTCCAGCGCCCGGTCCAGCTGCTGCCGGCAGTCGCACTTCAGGCTGCCGAAGACCTCGCTCGTCAGGCACTCGGAGTGGATGCGCACGGGCACCCCCTCCATGCCCTGCACGTCGCCCACCACGAGGGCCACGTGCTCGCGGCCGTTGCGCTTGTCGCGGAAGACGATGGTCCTCAGCGTGCCGCGCTCGGTGGGTACGTCCGCCTCTGAAAACCGCTCGAGGTGCTGCGTGTGCTTTCGGGTCGGAAGGACCTGGGGTGAGCGAGTATCCGACATGTCGAGTCGTCTCCGGTTGCAGGGCCCCTGTTTGGAGTCCCCACGGTCGCAAGTCAAGGCAGCCTCAAAGCTTTTCCACGCCGTCGGCTTATTGGATGCACTGGACGGTCGTGCGTTACTCAGGCCACCCAGGAAAGCGGAAGCAATTCCACGGGGTCTCCATGAGCCAGGCTTTTGGCCCCCTGGGGAAAATGCAGCAGATGGGTGGCCGCTGCCGCCGACCGCAGAACACCCGAGGTCTGGGTGGCCAGGGGACGGGCCCAGAGCCCGCCCTCCCTCCAGGCGGCCGTGACGCGGACGAAGTGGGCCAGCCCGGCGGCCTTCGCCAGGCGGCCGTCCAGGCGGCCAGAGGTCCGCCCGGGCTCCACGTCGGCATGCCCGAGCAGCCGGCGCAGGGCGGGGCGGACGAACAGCTCGAAAGTCACCAGGGACGAGGTCGGGTTGCCGGGCAGCCCGAAGAAGAGGGTGCCGCCGCGCCGGCCCACCACCAGCGGCTTGCCGGGCTTGATGGCCACGCGCCAGAAGTGCTGCTCCACGCCCAGGGCGGCCAGCACCTCCTTCACGTAGTCGCGCTCGCCTACGGACACGCCCGCGCTGGTGAGCACCACGTCGAAGCCGTCCACCCGGGACAGGGCCGCCTCCACCGAGTCGCGCGTGTCCCGGGCGATGCCCAGCAGCACCGGCACCCCGCCCGCGCGCCGCACCGCCAGTGCGAGCGACGGGGCGTTGGTATCCACGATGCGGCCCTGCGGCAGCTCGTCGGCGCGGCACAGCTCGTCACCGGTGGAGAGGATGGCCACCCGAGGGGCTCGCGGCACCGGCGCGCACAGCTGCCCCTGCGCCCACAGCAGCCCCAGCTCGGGGATGCCCAGCGGCGTGCCCCGGGGCAGCAGCACCTGGCCCTCGCCCGCGTCCTCGCCGCGCGGGCGGACGAAGTTGCCGGGCCCCGCCGCCTCCAGGATGTCCACCTGATCAGCGCCCCCGTCGGGCACCGGGCGGGTGCGCTCGCGCATCACCACGGCGTCGGCGCCGGCGGGCAGGGGAGCGCCCGTCATGATGCGCGCGCACGTCCCGGGCGTCACCTCCCGCTTTGGCGTGGCCCCGGCGTAGACGGTCTCCGCCACCACCAACCGCACCGGTAGGCGCCCCGCCAGGTCCGCGCTGCGCACCGCGTAGCCGTCCATGGCCGAGTTGTCCCAGGGAGGCAGGGTGCGCTGCGCCGTCACGTCGTCGGCCAGGGTGCGGCCCAGGGCGTCTTCCAGAGGCACCCACTCGGCGGGCAGCGAGGGCGCCAGGGCCAGGATCTGGGCCCGCGCCTCCTCGACCGGCAGCAATGTGGCGGCGTCGTTCATGCCCGGCTTATAGCCATGTGCGGGGCACGTGGCTTGGCCCTCCAACTCGGACAAAGTCCGTGAGAAAATCAAGTGTTAGTTTGACAGCCTAGCTGATCACCATTACAAGCAATCGTGATCGCGAGGCTTGCCTGCCCCCCTGGGGCGGCCCGCCAACCCGTTGAAAGGACACGGGAACTCTCAAGGAGACTGCGTCGATGGCCAAGCCCAAGTCCGGGGCCAAGAAGACGACTCCCGCTGGCAAGGCTGGCGCAAAGCCCGCTGCGAAGAAGGACAACACCGCCCGGCTGGATCTGATCAAGAACGCCTCAAAACGGGTGGCAAAGGCGGCGACGAAATTGGTGAAGGCGGCGACGGACGTGGCCAAGGGTGCCAAGGGCGCGGTGAAGAAGGCCGCGCCGGAGAAGGCCCCCGAGGAGAAGGCTGCAGCGACGAAGGCTCCAGCGGCGAAGGCCCCGGCCGCGAAGGCGCCCGCCGCGAAGAAGGCGGCGCCTCCTGCCAAGACGGCTGCCCCTCCCGCCAAGGGCGCACCTCCCGCGAAGGCCGCGGGTGGCAAGGGCTCGAAGGCGGGTGGCACCAGCGGAGCGGGGACTTCCATCCCGGCCGCGGACCGTCCGCGCCCGCGCGCCACCAAGCTGCCGCCCCCGGGCGAGCCGCTCACCAAGCGTGAGATGGAGCAGCTGCTCACCGCCGGCGAGGGTCGTGGCGTCATGGGGGAGGGCAGCCTCAAGGGCCGCCTCGCCCTCGTGAACGAGATGCCGCACCTCGTGGTGGTGGGGCGCGACAAGCGCGAGCTGACCTTCCTCCTCCAGGGGCCTGATCAGGAGGTCTTCCCGGCCTACGTGGACCACAAGGTCTCCGTCAGCGGGATGATCCGCAAGACGACCAACCACGGCGGCGTGGTGGACGTGCGCAAGTACTCGGCGAAGAAGCCGGAGGCCGAGGTGGTGGAGGTCGCCCCCGCGGAGACCGAACCGCGGCTGCGCTACCTGTCGCCCGGCGAGGTCTCCATGGTGACGGCGGCCGGCATGGGCGCGGGCGTCAAGGGCTTCGCCACCATCCGTGGCAACCTGGAGATGACGGGCGAGGACTACGTCATCGTGGTGTCCAACGGCGGCACCCGCCAGCAGGTCTCCTTCATCATCGAGGGCAAGGCCGCCACCCGGCCGCTGCGCAAGCACGTGGGCCACACGCTGCAGATCCAGGGCGTGGTGGACAAGACGTCTGGCTGGGGTGGGCGCATCACCGCGGAGAACGTGGAGCCGCGTCCCTCCGAGGCCCGTGCCGTGTCTCGCGACGAGATGGAGTTGGTCCATATCGAGGGTGAGGTACCCACGTCCGTGGATGTGAAGCTCAACCACGGCCTCACCGTGCGGCTGCCCGAGCAGCCCGGCTTCACCTGGGCGATTGAGCCCACGGTGGCCAAGCGCGTGGGCCTGCGCGAGGCCAACTTCGAGCCCGGCCCCGGCGGCGGACCGGCCACCCGCGAGTTCTTCTTCACCCCCCGCAACCCGGGCACCTTCGAGGTGGAGTTCTTCCTGGCCAAGGCACTGTCGCCCGGCCTGGTGGACCGCTCCTTCAAGATCAACGTCACGGTCAAGCCCTGAGGGGCGCCGCCCGGAGCAGGTTCCGGGAGGCGGCCGGCCGCTGGGGGGTTCCCGTCCGGGCACTCCGGGCTTACCCGTTCCCGTAGCGGCCGAGCCGCGACCCCACCGTGAGCCTCTCTCCAGACCAACTCAAGCAGATCCTCGCAGACGCCGACCACCCGCTGGGCATCAAGGAGCTCCTGCGGCTCGCCGGCCTGCACCCCGGGCAGCAGACCGAGCTCAAGCGCGCGCTGCGCGAGCTCGTCCGCAATGGGGCCGTGGCCAAGGAGGGCAAGCGCTTCCTTCCCACGGAAGCTCCCGCCCCCGCGCGCCGTGAGGAGGTGGCCGAAGAGGTCCGTCCGGCCAGCCCCTGGCGCCCCAAGGGGCCCGGGGCCGCCCGTGTCGAAGGGCGCGAGCCCGGGACGTTCCGCGGCCCCCAGGGCCGTGGGCATGCCGCCGGCCGGGGCGCCGAGAGCCCGGGCTTCCGGGGCCGGGGCCCGGAGCGGCCGGGCCGGGACGCCGGGCGCCAGGGAGGCCAGCGCGACGGGCGTGGCCGCGAGCGCCGGGGCTTCTCCGGCCAGGAAGCCTCGCGAGGCGGCGGCTTCAACAGGGGCGGCGGCGCGGAGCGCTTCGGCCCGCGCGGGCGCCGGGGTGGCTCCGAGGGCGGGGAATTCCCTGAGGTGGAGGGCATCCTCCACGTCCACCGCGACGGCTACGGCTTCGTGCACCCGGTGACGGGCGAGGGGGAGAACATCTTCCTGCCACCGGGCGAGGCGCAGCGGGCGCTCGACAATGACCGGGTGGTGGTGGAGGTGTCGGGCCGCCCCGGGCGCTACGAGGGCCGGCTGGTGCGCGTGGTGGACCGCCGCCGCGAGATGGCGGTGGGCACGTACATGGCGCAGGGCCGGTACGGAGTGGTGTATCCCACCGACACGAGCCTCTCCGGCTCCATCACCGTCCCCCTCACCCAGATGGCGCAGGAAGGCGACCTGGTGAAGGTGCGCCTCGGCGTGGGCGCGGAGCTGCTGGATCCGAACCGGGGGCTGTTTGGCGAGGTGGCCGGCTCGCTCGGCAAGCCCGGGGAGCCGAGCGCCGAGGTGCTGGGCACCGCCTTCTCGCAGGGCTTCTCCGATGAGTTTCCGCCCGAGACGATGGATGAGGCGGACCGCTACGCGGTGACGGTGTCGGACGAGGAGGCGCGCGGTGAGGGCCGCAAGGACCTGCGCACCATGCCGCTCATCACCATCGACGGTGAGGACGCGCGCGACTTCGACGACGCCGTCTACACCGAGCCGTACGGCGACGGGTGGCGGCTGGTGGTGGCCATCGCGGACGTGTCCCACTACGTGCGTCGGGGCAGCGCGCTCGACACGGAGGGGCTGCGGCGTGCGACGTCCGTGTACCTGCCGGACCGCGTGCTGCCCATGCTTCCGGAGCGGCTGAGCAACGGCATCTGCTCCCTGAAGCCGGACGAGGACCGCCTGTGCATGGTGGCGGACCTGACGTTCGACCGGCAGGGCCAGCGCCGCTCGTACGAGATGTACCCGGCGGTGATGCGCAGCGCCGCGCGGTGCACGTACAACGAGGTGCAGGACGTCCTGGACGGCAAGGACGTGCCGCACCGCAATGCCTTCAAGCCGCAGTTCGAGCAGCTGATGGCGCTGGCTCGCGCGCTGATGAAGATGCGCAAGGAGCGCGGCGCCATCGACTTCGACCTGCCCGAGCACAAGGTGGTGCTCGGCAAGGACGGCCTGCCGCTGCGCATGGACAAGCGCGAGCGCAAGGACAGCCACCGGCTGATTGAAGAATGCATGCTCGCCGCCAACGAGGCGGTGGCGAAGTTCTTCCAGGACGAGGGCCTGCCCACGGTGTACCGGTTCCACGGCGAGCCGGACCCGGAGAAGCTGGCGACGTTCGCCGCGTTGGCGCAGGCGTATGGCTTCAAGATGCGCTTCGAGGACGGGGTGGACTCGAAGGAGCTGGATGCGTTCATCAGCCAGCTGGCGGGCCACCCGGAGCAGCGGGCGCTGAACCAGCTGTTGCTGCGCTCCATGATGCAGGCCGTCTACACGGCGTCGAAGGTGGGGCACTACGGCCTGGCGGCGGAGCACTACCTGCACTTCACCTCGCCCATCCGTCGCTACCCGGACCTGCTGGTGCACCGGCTGCTGAAGGCGCACTGGGTGCGGCAGGGACGCAAGCCGTCGGAGGCGATGCTGGAGCGCGAGGAGGGCCAGCTCGAGGAGATGGCCATGCAGTGCTCCGAGCGCGAGCGCGCGGCCATGCAGGTGGAGCGCGAGGTGGTGTCCTTCTACGCGTGCCTGCTGATGAAGGCCCGCGTGGGGGAGGAGTTCGCCGCGACGGTGGCCGCGATTACCGACTTCGGCTTCTTCGTCGAGCTGGACGAGGAGCACGTGGAAGGGCTCGTGAAGGCGGAGACGGTGGGCCCGGGCGCGAAGCTGGACAAGCTGACGCACGCGCTGGTGTACGCAGGCGGGCGCCGCGTGCGCGTGGGGCAGAAGCTGCGCGTGCGCCTGTCGTCCGTGAATGTGCCGGCGCGGAAGATGGACTTCGAGGCGCTCCAGTTCGAGGGCGAGGCGATGTTGGCGCGTGCCGAGCAGGGTGCCCCGCAGCGCCGTCGCGAATGGACGGCGGAGCCCCCGCGAGGCCATGGCCGCGAGCGGGCCGGACGTCCAGGACGCCGGGAGCGAGAGGTCGTCACCCAGGGGCCGCGGGAGGAGGCTGCCAGCGGCGGTCCGCGTGGCCGGTTCTCGCGTGAGGGCAAACGCGAGGAAGCCGCGCCGCAGCGCCCCGGGTCCAGGTTCCAGCGCACCTGGCAGAACGAGGAGCCGCAGCGGCCCGCCGCCGCCGCGGGTCCGACGCAGGGGCCGAAGCGGAGGATGTTCGTGCGGCCGGAGGCCCCCGCGCTCCCCGCGACGGAGGCCGAGGCGCTTCCGCAGGCGCTCCAAGGGCCTGAGACCAACGGCGCAACCGTGGCGCCCGAGGAGCCGCGCCTGCCCACCCCGCCGCCGTGGGAGGCCCCCGAGGAGCTCGCGGGAGACGAGGCCTCGCGGTCGCCGCATCCGGGCTTCGACCGCATCCGCGCGCTGGCGTCACAGCGCAAGGGTGGCAGGGGAGAGGCACACGGCGCGGCCCACCCCAAGCACGGGACGAACAAGCAGGGACGGGAGCGGCCTCAGGGCGGCCCCGCGCCCCGGTTCCCCGCGCCCCGGCCCAGGCCCGAGACGCAGGCGCCCGTCGTGGAAGCCGCCGAGGCGCGGCCCGAGACTGTCGAGACGAGTGCCGTCATGCCCGGAGAGGGTCCGGGCGTTTCGGAGCGGCCCATGGCTGAGGCGAGGCCGTCCGCTCCCGTCGAGCCCGCGGCGCCCGAGCGTGAGCCCGCCGTGCCCAAGCAGGTGAGCGCCGCCCCCGAGGCGGCCCCCACCCTTCGCGAGGAGCCCGAGGCGGCCGCCCCCCGGGGCCCGAAGCGGAAGGCACCGGCCAGGAAGGCGGCGGCGACGAAGAAGCGCGCGGCTCCGAAGAAGAAGGCCGCCGCCAAGGCCGCCAGGAAAGCTCCGGCGAAGGCTCCGAAGAAGAAGCCCGCGGCGAAGAAGACGCATGGAGCGAAGGCCGCGAAGCCACCGAAGGCCCGCGCCGCGAAGGGCGCGAAGCCTCGTGCCGCCGCGAAGAAGTCTCCGGGTCGCAAGCGGCGCTGAGCACCGCCGGCTTCATCCTCCCGTCGTCAGTGGATGAAGCCGGTGAGCCGCGTCTGGACGAAGGCCCCGACGAGTCCCAGCACCACCACCATCCCCAGCGCCCAGCCCAGCCGCAGCGTCAGCGGGCGCTGCCCGGACACTCGGGCCACGAGCACGAAGTTGACGGCGGCGCTCGCGAGCGAGGCGATGATGGCGCCCACCCCGGCGATGGTCGGCGTCAGCAACCCATGGGCACACAGCGAGGCCGCGGAGGCCACCGCCGAGGCGCTGGACACCAGGCCCCCCAGCGCGCTCACCGCGTAGAATCCCGCGTGCCCCAGCAGGCTCTGCCCGGCCGTGCCCACCACCTGGAAGACCAGGAGGAAGGCGCCGAACTTGAGCGCGGACTGGAGTGAGAAGGGGCTCTGCAGCGGCAGGGACGGCGCGGCGGCCTCGGGGGCCTCTGTCCGCCGCGTGCGCACCAGCGCCAGCCCGATGCTCGACAGGAGGATGAGCGCGAGCGGCACGGCCGAGTTCACCAGGGCCCGGTACGACAGCAGGCCGAGCAGCACCGCGTTGCGCAGTGCCATCGCGGCGGTGGCCAGCATTACCCCGCGATAGGCCACGTCCTGCAGCTGGCCGTCCGTCTCACGCACGCGGTTGGACAGCTCCGTCACGGTGACGGTGCTGTTGACGAGCCCGCCCAGGAAGCCCGTGACTTCCACGCCGCGTGTGCCGAAGAGCTTGAGCAGCAGGTAGTTCACGAACCCCATCGCCGCGATGAGGATGACCGTCACCCACGCGGCCCGAGGCGCGATGAGGCCCCACGGGTCCACGGGCGACGCCGGCAGCACCGGGTAGATGGCGAACGCGAGGATGGCCAGCAGGATGGCGGAGCGCAGCTCCTCGGCCGTCAGCTGATGGCTGAAGCCCGCGAGCCGCTCCTTCCACGTGAGCAGGCCAGCACTGGTGACGGCCACCGCCGCGGGCGTCACCACGTGCCCCAGCCCGCACAGCACGCCGGTGAAGCCCGTCACCAGCAGCGCCGCGGACGTGGTGAGCTCGGCGCCCTGGTTCGCGCGCAGGGACTGCCAGTTCAGGAAGCACACCAACACGCCCAGCAGCAGGACGGCGGCGACGGCGAACGGCGGGCCCAGCAGCCCGCCCAGCCCGCCGAGCAGCGAGGCGAAGCCGAAGGTGCGCAGGCCCGCTTCCTTGCCGCGCCACTCGCGCTCCAGTCCTACGAACAGCCCCACCGCCAGGGCGAGCATCAACCGCATCAGGGTCTGCAGCGGGGGCCATGCGACGGCCGGAGGAATGCCTTCCAAGTGGATGACCTGCCTTCCCAGGAGGAGGAGTCGAGCACGCGGGCTCAGGTGGTTTCGCGAGGCACTTCGTGGGCCGCGCCCCCGACGGAGTACAGCCTCCGCCAGCCCCGCTCGCGCAGGAGCTGTTGCATGGGCTCCCTCAGGGCCGCCCGGAGCTGTCGCTCTTCGTCCGGAGTGGCACTCGCCTGGACGGGCAGGCTCCAGCACACGCCGTCGGCCGCTCCCGCCGGAGGGGCTTCGCCCGGAAGCACGAGCCGCACCACGAGGGGCGGCAGTCCCGCCGGGTCTGCCGCTTCAGGTGTGGCGCCGACCACGGCCCGCGCGCGCTCGGGAGACGCGAGCTGGTTGAAGAGCGCCGCGGCCAGGTCGGCCACCCGGGGTTGCGAGCACTGGAAGATGAGGGTCCACGTGCGGGCCGGCTTCGCAGTGGGTGCCTGCAGCCAGCGGAAGAGACACACCGCGAGCGCGGCGCCGAGCAACTGGGCGGCGACGAACGACTCGACGTCCATGGGATGCAAGGCGCTGGCGCGGGTGCTGACCGCGCGGGCGAGGATGAGCGCCGGATTGGCCAGGGAGCGCGAGTCGGTGAACCACACCGTGGCGGCCACGTAGCCGGCCACGGCGAGCGGCATGGCGGACGGACGGCTCCGCACGCAGCCCCGGACCACCACCAGCAGACCGAACGTGCAGACCAGCTCCGTGAGGAACTGCGCCAGGCTGGCCGAGGGCATGCGCGTCGCGATGAGCACCGGCTCGCCGCACATGACGTGCGCGACGAGGCGCCCCACCAGGCCGCCCCCGAGCTGGGCCAGTACATACCGGGGCACGTCGCCCCAGGGCGTGCCGTCCTCCAGCGCGTCGGCGAAGGTGAGGGCGGGGTTGAAGTGCGCCCCGGAGAGCGGCTGGAGCACCAACGTGAGGCACGCCAGGACGGCGCCGGCCGCCAGCGACATGAAGAGGCGCCCGTCGGTGGCGCTCACGCCCAGGTGCTCGGCGCCGTGGTGGGCGCCCTCCAGGGCCACCACCAGCAGCCCGCAGCCGAGCGCTTCGACCACCATGCGCCGGGGCCTGCTCAGGCGGGCGGTCGCGGGTGCCTCGGGGGATTGGGACGCAGCCGTCATCGCATGGCCCTCCACCAGGAGGCGGAGCGTGAGTCCTCCGCCGTTCCGTGCGGGCCCTCGGGAGTCCGGCTCCACCTCCGCACGTGGATCGCACACCCTACGCATCACCCGCGCGCCCGTCAAAGGCAGGCGGGGAGCCGGGTGCCCGTGGCTTCTCGGAGGCAACACCCCCACTGTGCCCCGTGCCCGGACGGGCGCGGGTTATGCTCCGTGCGAACCGCAAGGAGGCAGCGCGTGGGAGTCGTCCGGCTCGTAGGAGTGATGCTCGCCGTCGCGGGGGGCGTATTGCTGTGGACGGGGCTGCGCGCGAGGGACTCGCTCTCGGAGCGCGTCACCGAGGCCTTCACCGGTCGCAACACCGAGAGCACCACGCTGTATCTCGCGGGCGGCGGGGCGGCGCTGGCGGGTGGCGTCCTGCTGGTGCTCTTCGGAGGCGGTGGCCGGCGCCGGCGGTAGACGAGCGCCGGGCCTCAGCCGAACGTGATGGAGCGCGCTACGCGTTCAGCGCCGCCGCGTGGTGCCGGACGTGGTCCTCCATGAACGAGGAGACGAAGTAGTAGCCGTGGTCGTACCCCTCGTGGATGCGGAGGTTCAGGGGCTGGCCCACGGCCTCGCAGGCCTCGCGCAGCAGCTCCGGCTTGAGCTGCTCCTGGAGGAACTTGTCGCCTGTCCCCTGGTCCACCAGCAGCGACGGCAGCCGCGCCTTCGAGGCCCGCAGCAGCTCCGTGGCGTCGTACTCACGCCACGCGGCGGTGTCCTCGCCCAGGTAGCCGCGGAACGCCTTCTGTCCCCAGGGCACGCGCATGGGCGCGGCGATGGGCGCGAAGGCGGACACGGAGCGGTAGCGCCCGGGCTGGCGCAGCGCGCACACCAGCGCGCCATGTCCGCCCATGGAGTGGCCGAAGATTCCCTCGCGGTCCGCGCGGGCGGGGAAGTGCGCGGCGATGAGCGCCGGCAACTCCTTCGTCACGTACGTGCCCATGCGGTAGCGCGCGGACCACGGCGCCTGCGTGGCATCCAGGTAGAAGCCCGCGCCCACGCCGAAGTCCCAGGAAGCGTCCTCGCCGGGGTAGCCCGCGCCGCGCGGGCTGGTGTCCGGGGCCACCAGCATCACCCCCAGCTCCGCCGCCACGCGCTGCGCGCCGCCCTTGATGAGGAACGTGTCCTCCGTGCAGGTGAGGCCCGCGAGGTAGTAGAGCACCGGCACCTTCCGCTCCCGCGCCTGCGGCGGGACGAAGACGCCGAAGCGCATGTCGCCCCCACACGCCTCGGACGCGTGGCGGTAGAAGCCGACGGTGCCGCCGAAGCAGCGGTGCTCGGACAGGAGGGTGGGGGCCGCCGTCATGAGTACTTCACCACGCTGCGGATGGACTCGCCCCGGTGCATCAGGTCGAAGCCCTTGTTGATGTCCTCCAGCGCCAGCGTGTGCGTAATCAGGTCGTCGACGTTGATCTTCCCGTCCATGTACCAGTCGACAATCTTGGGCACGTCCGTGCGGCCGCGCGCGCCCCCGAAGGCGCTGCCCTTCCACACGCGCCCGGTGACGAGCTGGAACGGCCGCGTCTTGATTTCCTGCCCCGCGCCGGCCACGCCGATGATGATGCTCTCGCCCCAGCCCCGGTGGCAGCACTCCAGCGCCTGGCGCATGGTGTTCACGTTGCCGATGCACTCGAAGCTGTAGTCCGCGCCGCCGCCAGTGAGGTTGACGAGGTACGGCACCAGGTCGCCCTCCACCTCCTTCGGGTTGACGAAGTGGGTGAGGCCGAACTTCTCCGCCATGGCCTTGCGCGCGGGGTTGATGTCCACGCCCACAATCTGGTCCGCGCCCACCATGCGCGCCGCCTGCACCACGTTGAGGCCGATGCCGCCCAGGCCGAACACCACCACCTTGGCGCCCGCCTCCACCTTCGCCGTGTACACGACGGCGCCGATGCCCGTCGTCACGCCGCAGCCGATGTAGCAGACCTTGTCGAACGGGGCGTCCTCGCGAATCTTCGCGACGGCAATCTCCGGCAGCACCGTGTACTGCGCGAAGGTGGACGTGCCCATGTAGTGGTGCACCGGCTCGCGGCCCAGGCGGAAGCGGCTGGTGCCGTCCGGCATCAACCCGCGGCCCTGCGTGGCGCGGATGGCCGTGCACAGGTTCGTCTTGCGCGACAGGCACGACTTACACTGGCGGCACTCGGGCGTGTACAGCGGGATGACGTGGTCGCCCTTCTTCACCGACGTCACGCCCGCGCCCACGTCCACGACGATGCCGGCGCCCTCGTGGCCGAGGATGGCGGGGAACAGCCCTTCCGGATCACTCCCCGACAGGGTGAACTCATCCGTGTGGCAGATGCCGGTGGCCTTCAGCTCGACGAGCACCTCGCCCGCCTTGGGCCCTTCCAGGTGCACCGTCTCGATGCTCAGGGGCTTGCCCGCCTCGAGCGCCACCGCTGCGCGGATGTCCATACGCCACTCTCCCAGTCTGGATGTTGAGTCTCAAAGCGTACGGCCGGGCCCGGGGAGGGGGACAGGAAGATTTCTGCAAGGCGGATGAGTGGACACTCGCGGGAGCGGCGCACGCGCGCCGGAAAAAGCGAAGGGCCTGGGACCGGCTCGCGGTCCGCAGGCCCTCGCAAGTATCGCCGGTGGCGTGACGGCTACGGCGTGTTCTTCGCCTGAGCAGGGGCGGCGGGCTGCGCGCCACCGGCCTTGGCGGCCTTCGACGCCTCGCTGAACTTCTTGGTCATCTCCGCGAACTGCACCTGGAAGTCGTCCATGCGCTTCTGGTGCTCCGCGGCGCGGGCGTTGGCCTCCTCGACGACGGCCTTGTCCTTGGCATTCTCCGCGGCCTCGGACAGCGCCTGCTCCTTCTGCTGCCGCTCGTACTCCATGAGGCGGCCCATCACCACGCGCTTGTTGAGGTACGTGTTGGCGGAGTTGGCGTTGATGGCAATGACCTGGTCGTAATAGTTGAGCGACTTCTCCAGGTCCGCCTTGATGATGGGCGCCGACATGGAGCGGGCGCCGCCGCGCTGCGCGTAGATCTCCGCGATCCACCCGAGGGACGCCTCGTCCTTCGGCTCGAGCTTCAGCGCCTCGTTGAAGTACTTCTCGGCGTCATCGGTGGTGCCCGCCGTCATGTGCATGCTGGCGAGCGTCCGGAGGACCTCGGCCTTCTCGGCCGTCGTGGTCTTCATCTCCAGGATCTTCATGACGGCCTGGGAGGCCTCGGCCATCTGGCCGACCTGCATGTGCGCGTAGGCCTTCTTCTCCCAGACCTTCTCCTGCTTGGGGTCGGCCTCGAGCGAAAGGGCGTACTCGGCCGCCGCCTCCTTGAACTCCTTCTTGCTCAGGTGGTCGGTGCCCTTGACGCGGTGCGCCTTCGCGGCCTCCTCTTTCTCGTCCTTACAGCCGAAGGGGCCACCCAGGGCGAGAACTCCAAGTACCAGACCGACCTTTCCCAGACGCTTCATGTGCATGCCTTTCGAGCGGGGCCCGGGTGCATCGACCCGGCCCGGTCCTGAACTGCCGATGGAGAGCTTTCCGCGGACCCGCCCTCACGGGTCCTGATGGGACTGGGAGCATACCCGAAGTCGCTCGACTGCCGCCTCCGGCCTCGCGACGCCTGCCTCCCTGGTCTCCGGGCCCGGGCTCCGCTCCGGTGGCGGGTTTTCTGCCCCGTCTGGACGGCGGAACGACTCCGGGTATGGGCGCTGGCGCGACTCGCGACTAGCGTGCCCGCTCTCGCGATTGGAGGCCCGCGCAATGCCCATCCTTCCCCGCCGCACCCTGCTCCAGGGGCTCGTGCTCACCGCCGCCGGCTGTGCCGCGCCGTCCTCGCTGCGCCGCACCGTCGCCCCGCGTCCCGCGCCCACGCTGCCGCTGGGGGCGCAGCTCGGCGACGTGCGGGCCGGCGCCGTCACGGTGTGGGGGAAGGCGGACCGCGTCGCGCAACTGGTGGTGGAGTGGAGCGAGGACCCCCGGCTCCAGAAAGGCGTGCACCGCGTGGAGGGGCCGGTGCTCAGTGGCGTCTCGGACTTCACCGGCGTGGTGGACCTCACCGGGCTGCCGGCCGGACGCGAAGTCCACGTGCGGGTGCTCGCGGACGACGGGGGCCGCGCGGGCGAGGCGTGGCAGGGGCGCCTCCTCACGGCGCCGGACAGCCCCGGCGACATCCACTTCACGTGGAGCGCGGACGTGTGCGGGCAGGGCTGGGGCATCAACCCCGAGTGGGGCGGCTACAAGGGCTATGGCGCCATGCGCGCGCTCCGCCCCGACTTCTTCCTGCACGTGGGGGACGCCATCTACGCGGACAACCCGCTGCAGCCCGAGGTGCCGCTCGCCGACGGCCGCGTGTGGCGCAACCGGGTGACGCCCGCGAAGGCGAAGGTGGCGGAGACGCTGGAGGAGTTTCGCGGCAACTTCGCCTACAACTTCCTGGACGAGGAGCTGCGCGCTTTCGCCCGCGAGGTGCCCATCGCGTACCAGTGGGACGACCACGAGGTGCGCAATAACTGGTACCCGGGCCGGAGCCTCGCGGATGACGCGCGCTACACGCGGGTGTCGGACGCGGGCGTGCTGGGGACGCGGGCCCGGCAGGCCTTCTTCGAGTACTCGCCGGTGGGCGGCGCCGCGCGCGCCGAGGGCCGCATCCACCGGCAGCTCGCGTACGGGCCGCACCTGGACGTGTTCATCCCGGACGTGCGCGCCTTCCGAGGGCCCAACACCGTCAACCGCCAGGAGCGTCCCGGCGCGGACACGTCCTTCCTGGGCCGCGCGCAGTTGGATGGGCTGAAGGCCGCGCTGGCCGCGTCCACCGCGACGTGGAAGGTGATTGCCACCAGCATGCCGCTGGGGCTCATCGTCCCCGACGGCAGGCACCCGGACGGCGCGCACATGGAGGCGTGGGCCAATGGCCCCGGGGAGCCGCTGGGCCGCGAGCTGGAGCTGGCCGAGCTGCTGTCCTTCCTCAAGGCCCGAAGGGTGCGCAACGTGCTCTTCCTCACCGCGGACGTGCACTACCCGGCCGCGCATCACTACCACCCGGACCGCGCGCGCTTCCGAGACTTCGACCCGTTCTGGGAGTTCGTCGCGGGGCCGCTGCACGCGGGCACCTTCGGCCCCAACACGCTGGACGACACCTTCGGCCCCGAGGTCCGCTGGCACCGCCCCGTCACCGGGGACAACCCGGCGCCCTGGGATGGACAGCAGTACTTCGGCAGCGTCCGCATCCTCGGGAAGAGCGGGGCACTCACCGTGGCCCTCCACGACCTCACGGGCGCGGTGCTGCATCAGGTGGAGCTGGAGCCCGTGTCATGACATGAGCAGGGTGCTCACGCCGTCAGCACGAGCTTGACGATTTCCGGGGGACTGCCGACGCGCATCGGCGGGCCCCAGAAGCCGCAGCCCCGGCTGACGTAGATGTGCGAGTCGCCGTGTGGGTAGAGCCCCGCGGCGTGCTCCCAGGCGAGCCCGATGAAGAACGTCATCGGCACGAGCTGCCCGCCGTGCGTATGGCCCGAAATCTGGAGGTCCATGCCGCGCTCGGCGGCGACGGTGAAGTTCGTCGGCTGGTGCGCGAGCAGCACCGCGGCGCGGTCGGAGTCCCTGCCGTCGAGCGCCCGGTCCAGGTCATAGCCCCGCTGGTTCCGCCGCCGCCCGCCGCTCCAATCATCCACGCCCACCAGGTCCAGTGAAGCGCCCGCGTCACCGATGCGCACGTGGCGGTTGCGCAGCACCTGGATGCCGAGCGACTGGATGAACTCCGTCCACTCCTCGTCGCCCGAGTAGTAGTCGTGGTTGCCGGTGACGAAGAAGCTGCCGTAGCGCGACTTCAACCCCGAGAGCGCGGAGACGGCGCCGCCCAGGGTGGGCACGTCGCCGTCCACCAGGTCCCCGGTGATGGCGAAGAGGTCCGGCCGGAGCGCGTTGGCTTGCTGGACGAGCGCGTCCATGTACCGGCGCCGGATGAAGGGGCCCACGTGGATGTCCGTGAGCTGGACGATGGTGAGCCCGTCCAGTGCCCGGGGCAGCTTCGGAATCTTCACCGCGAGCTCGGTGACGAGCGGCGGGGAGAAGGCCCGCCAGCTCCCGTACGCGGCCATGCCTCCGCCCGCGATGAACGCGCCGCCGGCCATGGTTCGCGCGAGGAAGCGGCGCCGCTGTTCATCCATCACCGGAGCAGGGGAGGTCGCCTTCTCCGAATCCACCGTGCCAGAGGCCGTCGTGGGAGCCGTGGCCTTCCGGGCCTGGAGCCGCTGCGCGACCGCGACGAGTCCCCGGCCGAGGTCCAGCACGAGGAGCGCGAAGACGAGGCAGAGGGCCACGCCCATCCACGAGAACATCGCCACGACGACGAACTCGGCGAGGTGCTCCGGCACGGCGTCCAGGAAGGTGCGCCGCGCCATCAGCACGAGCGTCAGGAGCGTGAGGACGGCCAGGGCGAGGAGCCTCGGCAGGCGGCCGTGCAGGAGCTGCCGCACGAGGCGCCGGTACAGGTACAGGTGGCCCAGCATTGCGCCGAGCCCGATGAGCAGGGAGAAGGAGAAGAGCCGGAACGGCATTCAGTGGAACCCACGGGGAACGAGTGGGGAGGGTACCACGGGCGGATACGCGCTCCCGCGCCGGGGCGTCGGTCATGGACAGAGGCGCCATCCCCTGGGGAAGTCGATGTTCCACGACACACCAGTTCGCGCGGCTACATTCCCGCCGCCAGGCCCGGACGGGTCATTCAGGAGCGTTCATGGACAAGGTCGTCGTCATCACGGGAGCGAGTGCGGGCATCGGCGCGGAGCTGGCGCGGCAGCTGGGCGCGAAGGGCGCGAAGCTGGTGCTGGCCGCGCGCAGGAAGCCGGAGCTGGAGGCCGTCGCGGCCCGCGCCGGCAGCGAGGCCCTCTCCGTGGTCACCGATGCCACGCGGCGGACGGACATGGAGCGGCTGCGCGACGCGGCGCTGGAGCGCTTCGGGCGCATCGACGTCTGGGTGAACAACGCGGGGCGCGGCATCACCCGCTCGGTGATGGAGCTCACCGACGAGGACATGGACTCCATGTGGCGCGACAACGTGAAGAGCGCGCTCTACGGGATGCAGGTCGTGCTGCCGCACTTCCAGTCGCGCAACGCGGGGCAGATTGTGAATGTCTCCAGCGGGCTGGCGAGGCTGCCGCTCGCATCCTTCCGCTCGGCGTACAGCGCGGCGAAACACGCGCTCAACGGGCTCAGCGCGTGCCTGCGCATGGAATTGCTGCAGACCCACCCGGGCATCATGGTGACGGTGGTGATGCCGGGCATCGTCGCCACCGAGTTCGGCAGCAACGCGTTGGGCGGAGGCCCGGACTCGCGCGTGCTGCCCGGAGCCCAGAGCGTCGAGGACGCCACGAAGGTCATCGTCGACGTCATCGAGAAGCCGCGCCCGGAGGTCTACACGCAGCCGACGATGCAGGCGGACGTCGAGCGCTACTACCACGACGTCGGAGCGTTCGAGGCACAGGCCGCCGCCCGGTTCCGCCGCTGAGCGCCCTGACTCAATCCGGTTCTGGCAAGGCAGGGCTCGCGCACGGGATGCGGATTGCGCGCAGCGACGCGCAACGCCAGCCCTTCACGCGCGAGCCCGTCCAGCGGCCCTGTTCCTGTTTCAGTGCGGCGACTTCTTCGCCTTGAACTCACTGGCCCACCGTCCCACCGTGGACAGGACCTGGTCCTGCACGGTCAACGGCAGGGACGCCTGGGCACTCGAGCTGGCGCCCGCGCCCTTCCGGGTGGGAATGACGGCCTCCGCCTTTCCCTTCTTGCGGACGAACATCCGGGGCTCGGCCACCGGAGGCGCGGCCTTGGCGGGGGCTTCTTCCCGCTGTCGCTCTCCGCGGCGCTTCCGGGGCGGGATGACGTCCGGGACGCTGTGCGGAGCGGCGTTCTCCACCCACTGGGCATGGAGGCGATGGGACGCAATCATCTGGCGCCGGCGCTGGGCGTGAATCACGCAGTAGCCGAGGCTTCCACGGGGAAGCCTGCAGTTGATGACCGCACAGGCCGGTGGCGGCGGCGCGAGGGGCTCGGCGGGCGGCGCCTGGACGCGCGCGGGAACAGGCGTGCGCGTGAGCCTGCCGGACAGTCCGTCCGCGATGCGGAGCAGGGCGGCCGCCAGCTCGGAGACCGGTCCCGCGAATTCATCGCGGAAGGCGGTCCGCAGCGCCTGCTCGAAAGGAACCAGGCCGGTGGCGGCCGCCTTCGAGGGAGCACGGGACTGGGTTGGACGTGAGGGTCGCGAGGTACGGGGATGAGGGACTCGAGCTCTGGCTTTGGGCATGTGAGGCTTTGGCTGCCTGTACGCGAACGTAGAGGCGGGCGGGGGGAGGACTGGGGGAACAGTCCTCCGAGGCGTCAACCCCCTACCCTGGCCGATGTGCCCGGAGAGGGCAAGGCCGCCGGCACGGCCACCTCCAGCTTCGGAGGCCCGTAACGGCGGCGCCATGCGGGTTCCGTGCCCGGCTCAGTTGGACCAGACCTGCGAGGGGCGGATGTACGCGGTCGTATAGATCTGATCGCCGCCGCCCGGGCCTCCACTGGTGTTCACGCCGAAGGGGTCATTGACGATCCACCTGCCGTCGGTGGTGTAGCCCTTGATGAGGATGATGTGTCCGGCCGAGGTCATCCCACCGCTGGCGGCGACGAGCTGCCCACGGTTCAGCTCACCCTGGATCCAGGCGGCGTCCCAGCTGTGTTGCTGGGCCCATCCGGTGTGCCGGTTGAGGTAGCTCAACAGGTCTGCCCACACCGCGCCGCAGCACGCACTGTACACCCAGCCGTGCGCACCGGCCCAGGCACCGGCGCCGGAGTAGTCGGGCTCGGTGTAGCTGAACGAGGTCCCGTTGTACGAGTACGCATCGGTGAGGTACCGGCCATACGGTGAATAGTGGTTGCCACCGTAGTTCACCCAGATGCCCCACTCGCCGAGCTGGTACGACGCCATCGTCATCACCGCGCTCGTCGGGCCACAGGAGCCGCGCCCGTCGAAGTTGTCTCGGGTGTCGTAGACCTGGTTGATCTGAATGGCCCGGTTGGTGAGGCCCTGGATGACAGCCTCCGCGTGCGCGTCTGCCTTCAGCAGGCTCGCCGCCCCGAGCTCCGACTGCGTCCCGGCGCTGATCGGCTTGCTGTCCAGGCTCTCGACGCCCTCTCGGTCGGTGCCGAAGCGCAGCACCCCCTCCTCGATTCCCAGCAGGGTCGCGCCCGGGATGCCGTCCACCACGCGGGTCTCCCGGCCGCTCGCCACCTCGGCGACGAACACACCCGTGCCCTTGGCCTGCTCGGCGATGGCGGACTCCCGGTCGGCGGCAATCCCGGACTTGTTCGGGCACTTCTGCACGGCATAGGCGACCTGGGCTCCGTCCGGGCTCCAGGCCGCGGCCCGGTACAGCTCGCCAGTCGTCGGCCGGAAGGACCGGACGACGTAGCCATCGGTGGTGGCGAGCCGCAGCTCGCTGTCCCCGATGCAGAGCTGATGGCTGGAGCGGATGTAGCTCACCCGGTCCTGGCCGTTGACGCGGACCAGCCGGATGTCGCTGTAGCGTTCCCCCGACACGAGCCCACTGCCGAGGATGGCTGTCGCCTCACCATTGGCGGTGCTCATGCGGACCAGCGACGGGGCATACGTGCCGTCGTCCTGGCGGTCCGGGTAGACGACCGCGAACAGCGAGCGGCCGTCGGTGCTGAAGCCGAGCAACTCCACCTGCCGGCCACGGAGCTCCCCCAGGGTCCGCCCTGCCGAGGTGGCCGTCCCGAGCCTCACCGACGCACCGTCCCGTGTCTCCACGGCGTACGCCAGGCGCGCGCCGTGACGCGAGAAGACGGCCGAGGTCACCGGGCCCTGGAAGAGCATGCGGAGCTCGCCGCTCGCCACATCCAGGATGCGCAGGCCATCACCGTGGTGGGTGTCATGGTCGGGAATGAGGGCCGCAGTGGCACCGTCGGGAGTCACGGCCGCGAAGAGGGTGTTCGAGGGCTCGCGGATGGGGATGAAGGCGCGCTCCACGCCATCCACCGCGACACGGTAGCCGCTGCCCTCGCGGACCGTGCTGAGCTGTGCATCGCGGCGCGTATCGCGTGCGGACGCCAGGGGCTGGGTTGCCACGTCACCCCGTGTCAGCTCCTTCGTGTCCAGCTCCTCGCCGCAGCCAATGACTGACAACGTCGCGAGGACCAGCACGGTACGGCCCATGTTTTTCAAGAGCACGGCCCTTCCTCCCTTGGGCTCACCGGCAATGATGAGTCACTCCTTTTCAATTATGATTTAACAGTAAATCAAGAAATCTGAACGAGCGTCGTCTCGGGCTGAACACTGCCCGGGCGGCGCTGTGCGGAGTGACTTCAGGTCGTGCTGCTCAGGGGCTCGTGACGTGGGCGGCCGGGTGCTCATCCGGAGAGGCCTGACCGAGGAACAGGTTCGGGGGAGGGAACTGGGCGAGGCTGAGCGTGAAGCACGTCCCCCTGCCGGGCTCGCTCTCCACGGAGATTGTCCCCCCATGCGCGCGGATGATGCCGTGGGCGACGGCCAGCCCCAGCCCCATGCCCGCACCCACCTGCTTCGTGGTGAAGAAGGGCTGGAACAGGTTCTTCAGCGTCGCCGCATCCATGCCCACGCCCGTGTCGCGGACGGTGACCCGGATTCGCTCCCCGTCCAGCGCGGTGGTCACCGTCACGGCGCCCGTCTCTCCAATCGCCTCCGCCGCGTTGATCATCAGGTTGACCAGGACCTGGGCAATCTGCCGGGGCCGGCCGAGGAGGTGTGGAAGCTGGGCCAGTTCCAGCCGCAGCTCACGGTCATGCGTGAAGCGGCTCTGGGCGATGCGCGCCGCCGCGCGAATCTCCTCGTTGAGGTCGTACTCCACCAGGCTCTCCGGGTCGCCCCGGGCGAAGCGGCGCAGGTCGGCGACAATGGAGTTGACGCGCCGGAGGCCGTCGAGCGTCGCGGGCAGGATGTCCCGCCGATACTCCTCGATCAGCTCCGGGGAGGTGCCGAGGCGCGGCAGGTCCGCCATCAGGTCCTTGAGGTTGCTGGTGACGTAGCTCATCGGGTTGTTGATTTCATGGGCAATGCCCGCCGAGAGCAGGCCCAGGCTGGAGAGTTTCTCCTGCATCACCGCCCGCTGGTGCAGGGCCTCCATCTCGAGGTGGGCCTGCTGCAATTGCGCGTTCTGCTCCTCCCGCTCCCGCAACATGCCCTCGATGAAGCCCTGCCGGGCCTGGGCGAGGAGGTAGCAGATGCCGGTGAGCGCGCTGAAGCCCAGCGGCAGCGCCAGGGGCACACCCGCCATGAGCGCCGCGGCGTCGACGACCACCACGAGGAACGCGAGGTTGAGGTAGGCCCGGCGCCCTCGATTCTCGTCGGTAATCATCGCGTTGAAGGGGAGCCACAGCCAGATGGCGAGCGGCCACGACTGCAAGGTCCCCATCAACAGCAGGCCCACGGTGTTCCCCGCGATGCGTACCCGTTCGCCGGCCGTGCCTCCGATGCGGGTGATGAGCCATTGGTCCAGCCAGGCATTGAAGACGACCTTGGCGACCAGGATGGCGACCACCTCGGCGACCTCGTAGCCATGGCCATAGCTGGTGGCGACCTGCAGCACGCAGAGCGAGGCCGCGCCAATCAACGCGCGGACTTCGAAGTTGCGCCGGGCCTGCTCCGAGGGGGACAGCGCCGCGTGGCTCATGACCGCTCTCCGGTTGGAGTGGGAGTCGGCCGCGTGGCACGGGCATCGCGCGGGGCGAGCATGGCGCGGATGGCGGGGGCCAGGGTGTCATTGTCCCAGGGCTTGCAGATGAACCGGGAGATCTCCCCTTCCTGGAGGGGCGTCATCACAGACACGAGGTCGGAGTAGCCGGAGAGGATGATGCGCAGCGTCCTCGGGAACCGCCGCCGGACCTCCGCCAGCAATTGGGCGCCATTCATTCGCGGCATCCGGAAGTCGGTGAGCACGACGTCGGGACGGAAGGTGTCGAGCATGAGGAGCGCCTCCGGTCCCCCCTCGGCGGTTTCGACCTCGAATCCCTCTCGCCGGAACAGCCGGCCCAAGGACCTGCACACCTGGACTTCGTCGTCGACGATGAGAATTCTTTCCACGAAGAGCCCCCCACTCGCACCGCGAGCGCTGCCCATCCCGGAATCATAGACGCGGTCCGTGGGTGAGAGCGTGTCCGCCCCCCTCGAAGGGTGTCGCGCATTCAACCTGGACCCTCCCGAGATGGCGAAGGTGACCCAGCCCCGCGGTATGAGCGTGCTGTCGTTCCGAGCACCTGCGTGTCGTTTCGAATCTCCTATCGTCCCCTCCGCAACCGTGTTCTTTCAGGGGCATGGTGGCGCGGTGACACGGAGCACGGACGAGATGCAGGGTGGGCTCACAGCCACGGCGCCACGGCGCGGGGTGCGTTGGGTCTTCATGGGACCCGAGGGGCTGAGGGCGGGCTGGGGCGCGCTGCTCTTCCTGGTCCTCGCGGGCGTGCTCCAGATTCCGGTCGTCATCGGCCTCGGCCTCCTGGATGTGCATCAGAGCGACCTGGTGCGGGATGCCACTTCACCCCGGGGCGTGGCGCTGTCCGTCTCCCTGGGGCTCTTCGGCGTGGTCGTCGCGATGGTGCTTATGGCGCGGCTCGAGCGGCGGACGGCCGCCGCCTATGGACTGGGGCTCAGCCGCTCCCTGCTGCGCTTCACGCAGGGCGCGCTCGTCGGGCTGTTGCTGATGTCGGCCCTGGCGGGGCTCCTGGTGCTCTCGGGGGCCCTGGTGCTAGACGGCGTCGCGCTCCAGGGCGTGGCGGCCTGGCATGCGGGGCTGGCGTGGGCCGGTGCCTATCTCCTGGTGGCCCTGTTCGAGGAACTGACGACCCGGGGCTATCTGCTCCAGGCGCTGGGGCGGGGCCTGGGCTTTCGCCAGGCGGCGGTCCTCACCTCGGCGATCTTCGCCTCGGGGCACCTGACGAACGTGGGCGAGGGGTACATCGGGCTCGCCGCCGTGATGCTGATTGGACTGGTGCTCAGCTACAGCGTGTGGCGGCTCGGGTCGCTGTGGTGGGCCATTGGCTTCCACGCCGCATGGAACTGGGCCCAGTCCTTCCTGTTCGGGGTGGCCAACAGCGGCTTCGCGGGGGATGGCCACCTGCTCACCACGCATCCCACGGGGCCGGCGTGGCTGAGCGGGGGAGCCACGGGCCCCGAGGGCAGCCTGTGGAATCTGCTCATCATCGGAGTCGCGGGCCTCGCGGTGTACGTCACCGCGCGGACGCCGCGGAGGCAGGCTACGGCTTCGGGATGATGATCAGATCCTCATCCTGCTCCAGGCGGTACATCCCGTCAGCGCCCCGGCAGCGCTCGGCGTGGACGCGAATCTTCTCATCGAGCGCGCGCACCTCTTCCGCGCTCAGGGCCGCGAGCTGCGCCGCCGTGAAGCAGCCCTCGAGCACGAAGAAGCGGCAGAGCGTGTACATCTCCTCGAAGGTCTTCGTGAAGAAGCCGCTCATGGTCGGGATGACCTCGTGCGGCAGCCCCATCTGCTTCACCGTGGCGACCAGGTGCTCGCCGAAGAGCAGGGTGTCCGAGAAGTCGCGACACAGCTCGTAGGTCGGCCCTCGGGCGGCGGCCATGACGATGAGGCAATAGCCTCCGGGGCGAACGAACGAGAGCAGCCTGTCGATGAACCCGCCCCAGTCCGAGAGGGGCACGTGGTACAGGACGTGCGAGCAGAGGACGAGCTCATACTGCTCGGACGACTGGTAGCGCTCGAAGGGCTCCAGGAAGATCTTCGCCTTGCCGTGATTGAAGCCGGCAATCTGGTCCCGGTTGGGCTCGAGCAGGGTGAGCAGGTCGAAGTGCGGCGCAAGCCTTTCGGCCACCTTGCCCGACCCCGCGCCCACGTCCAGCAGCGAGGGTTGCTTCGGCAGCCGGGGGAGGATTCGCTGCTCGACGACCTGTCCGATGTTCTCGGGGTGCCGGGCGGTGGCCGCGAGTACGCGAAACGCCGTGGCGTAGTCCTGCGGGGACATCGTGATTCCCATACCGAGCTCCTTCTCCTGTTGGGACTGACGTAACTGGGGGGCGGCTGTGCATGCTACCCGTAAGTCGCACGCATGCCTGGGCGGTCGGCCGCCAACCATTCCGCGCCGCCAACCCCTCGGATGTTCTACTCTGACGCCCTCTCGGAAAGGTCGGGTGCTCGTCTCATGGGTGGTGGTCGTGTCCTCTCGCCAGTTCTCCTCGTCGGCGCCGGAACGGGCGAGGCCACGTGCGGCATCCTCTATCTCGCGAGCTACCTGCGGCGCGGCGGGATTGAAGCCTTCGTGCGGCTGTGGGACGGGGATGAGACCGAAGCCGAGGTGGTGCGCTCATTCGAGCGCCTCGTCACCCGCGTGCGTCCGAAGCTGATCGGCCTCAGCCTCAAGTGGTTCCACCACGTGGACCGCGCGCTGCTCATCGCGCGGGCCGTGCGAAAGATCGACCCCGGGATTCGCATCGTCGTGGGAGGTAACTCCGCCTCGTACTGGTGGCGGGAGCTGAACGCCTACGACTGCATCGACGACGTCGTGCTGGGCGACGGCGAGGTGCCGCTGCTGGCCATCTGCCGTGGCGACGCCGCTCCGCCCAACTGCGTGACGCGGACCCCCGATGGACGCTCTCGAAGGTTGCCGCTGGCCTATGTGCAGGGCGCGACCAACACCGAGGACATCTACTACTCGCACTTCAACGAGCTCTTCCTGAGCCAGATGGACCAGCACTCCTTCTCGGGCTGGGTGGCGCCGGGTAAGGGGTGCGGCGAGAACTGCCTCTACTGCGGCGGGGCGCGTGGCAACCAGAAGGCGGCCTTCGGGCGCGCGAAGCCGTTCCTCCGGTCCGAGGAGAGCGTGCGCAGGGACCACCAGGAGATTGCCGACCGGACCTGGCAGATGCGCTACGACTTCGCCGGAAGCACGGCGGAGTTCCTGGGGAGCACCTGGGCGGGCGTGGACCTCTCGCGCCACTGCTGCACGTACTTCCTGTGGGGGGTGCCCAAGCTCGAGCTCGTCGCCGCGCTGGCCCAGACGTTCCAGCGCATCCACATGGTGGTCGACATCGGCTGCTTCTCCGAGCAGCAGCGCCTCGAACAGATGGGCCGCGGACTGCTCAAGCCGTGCGCGAAGGACGTGGAGCTGCTCGAGGTCATCGAGGCCTCTCGCCGCCACCCGAACCTGGACATCGAGATCTCCGGCATTGGAGGCCTTCCCTTCGCGAGCAAGGCCACACTCGCGGAGGAGCTCCGGCTCGTGGAGCGCGTCATCAGCCTGGACTGCGTGGTGGGCTATCAGCGGCTCGAATCGCAACCCGGGGCGCTGGTCACCGAGCACCCCGCGCGGTTCGACATGGTGAGCGAAGCGCGCACGTTCACGGAGTTCCTCGACTACTTCGAGCGGCGCGAGCCGGGCGACGTGTCGGTGCCGATGATTCGCTTCAAGGACGCGGAGCTGGAGGCGGCGGTGCAGCGCAACTCCGACCGCGTAGATGCCCTGGCGTGGGAGCACCGGGACGCGAAGCGGAACCTCGTCGTCAATGGCCGCACGCGGCTGCGGAACACCGCTCCCTGGACGCAGCAGTTCGCGCTGGGGGACTGGTTGGGGAGCCATCGGACTCCGGCGAAGGTGGCGCAGGAGCGCGTCACCGTCGTGCGCTCGGTGGACGGGACGACCTTGAGCTGTGCTCCGTCGGTCAGCCCGCGCAGGTTCTCGGACCCGACGCTCATGCAGGGCGAGGACGGTGCCATCCTCCTCGCGGCCCTGACCGCCTTCGAGCGCCCCACGACTGTCGCCACCGCGGTGACGCAGCTGGGAGCGAAGGCGAGGCTCGACCCGGGCTCCGCGCGCGAGGTCATCGACCACCTGGTGGACGGACGCTTCCTCCAGCCGGCGTAGTCACCGCGGGCCACAGGGCTGTTCTGGGGACACCTCCAGCTTCGGAGGCCCGTGACTCCATAGCTGGCCCCAGAGTTCCTGCACTCCCAGGTCGCTCGGTGCGAGCGGAGCCGATGGCGCGCTGCTGGGCTCCCCCGCGGGAGCCGCGCGGGTGAACTCCCCCGGACGATGACGTCAGCCCTCCTCTTCATCCTGGCCGAGCATCTTCGGAAGCGGGGGCGGCACGGGCAGTAGTGCCTGGGGAGGAGACCTGCTGCGGATGGGCAGGGCTCCTCTTGCTTTTGGAAATGGTCGCATCGTCGAGATGCGCCTCCTCCGCTCCGGCCTGGGGGGGCCCCTCGATTCTCAACGCCGGTCCGGCGGCATCCAGCCCTGGTGCCTGGGGCAAGGCAGGGGCGTGCCCAGGCTCTTGGTGCTTCCGTTCGTGAAGGGCTCGCCCAGGTCCACCGCGGGGAAGTCGGACAGCGCGCCCACGAAGATCTGCATTCGCTGGGGGGCCCGAGCGGCGCTCCGCGCGGTAGCGCTGGAGGGCCTGCGTCACGTCCTGCTTCGTCGGCGGCTTGCCGCCATCCAGCGCGAGGAATGAGCGGCAGATGGCGTCGAGTTCATCGCGCAGCCGCGCCATTTCCGCCTTGCGCTCGGCCGCCGTGGTGCTGAAACGCGCGCTGCTGGTCGAACACGCGCCTGATGGCTTCCGGAGAGAGCCCGGGGGCTTTGCATCAGGGCTTCATCCGTTGCTCCAGTCGGAGATCGAGCTCGGCGTCGAGCCGCGCGTCACTACAGGAGTAGACGAAGTGCTTCGCGTCACCCAGGCTCAGGCCGAACGTCTTGAGGAGCGCTCGGACGAGCTGGATGTTGTTGCTGTAGTGGCCCTTGCGTTGTTCGTTGCGTATGAACGCGGCAACGCTGTCGCCGCGCGCCTTTACCTCGCACAACCTGCGCGGACGGTCCCAATCGTCCCGGGTGCGGTCGATTACCGGGCTGACCGCGTCGTCGAGCGCGGCATCATCGAGCTCACCGCGACGCCACGCCGCGAGCGGCGCGTATGTAGACATTGCGATTGGCCAACCTTCGAAGGCCGCCGCGAACGCGAGCATCAGCGACAGCCCGCTTGTTGCAGGAAGCCCGCGCGCGATCCGAGAAGCACGGCACGCCTCAGCGAGCGCGAGCGCGCGAATCGTGTCGGCCTCGGGAAGCTCGGCCGGGTAGGGCACGGAACGGTCCATATGGCTCCTCTCGCCAGCGGCATCGACGCGGAGTGAGAGCGGCCGTTGCGGAAACCTGCTCGCAAGCTGCCCCACCAACCTCGCACCCGCGAGCCTGCCCGACTCGGCGCGAACCGGCTCGCGGCCTCTCGCCTCTTCCCTACGCCCCTCGTCGGTCCACCAGCTCGCTTCCCAGTTGCAGTCGTACGCAACTGGCGGACCGATAGGCGTCTTGCGCAGCCAGTCCGAGCCGCCTGGCCCCCCGCGGTCTTCGACCGGCGGCGCATGCAACGCCAGGTGCGTTCGCTCAGCAACGACCTCCGCGATGCGATGCGCGTCGCTCCGGTCTGTGAGCGCTTCCGCCGGAAACCGATGGAGTGGCAGCGTGGAGTATTGGCTGTGATGACGGCCGGGCTGCTCGACAATGGCGTGCAGATCCAACACCCACGCGCTGTATTCCTCTCGGGACTCATCATCGATGACCCCCCATTGCAGCTCGAGTGCAACGCGCGGCTGCGCGATGGCTTCCACCTCGGCGACCAGCTTCTCGACGGTCTCGTTCACGCCCTCATCATGATGACAGCGCCCTCCCGGTGTGACTGCGCCGGCCTGCCCGGGAGCTGTCCGCTGGTGAGCAGCAGGTTGAGCCGGTTCGCCCCTGCGCGAGGGCCGCCGGCCACTCGCTGCCACCCGCCCGCCGGGTGAGCCACGAGAGCGAGAGTGTCACCGTGAACACCTCTTGGAGACATTCTGGAGACAGAACCAGGTTGTCTTGGCGGCAGTGATTCGTCGCTGGGGCGCTGCTATTCCAGCCAGAAGGAGTCGGCTGCTCCAGTTCAAGCCCCTCTCCCAGGTCGGCGCCAGCTCTCCCTTTGCCCAGTGGGAGCCGCGCGCTCGAGGACGTCGTCAGCGCTTGCGTGCCTCGATAAGGCTCACGCCGGTCGGGGAGAGAGTGATGCGCTCCAGCGCCCAACCGGTGCTGGCGAGCAGCGCCTCGTACTCGCGGGCCGTGCGCTCGCGTCCATCCGCGAGCACGAGCATGTTGAGGTCGATGAATGCCGTGCGCGAAGGATCCCCGCCGTCCGGCATCACCATCTCGACCACGATCAGCCGGGCTCCCAGCGGTGCGGCGCGATGAATCTGCAGGAGGATGGAGGTTGACGAGGCGTCGTCCCAGTCATGAAGGATGTGCTTGAGGAGGTAGGCCTCCGCGGCGGGAATGACTGGCTCGAAGAAGCTCCCCGCCACCAGGTCCATCCGCTGGCTCAGCCCCTCGGCCTCCACTGGGGCCCGGGCTCCCTCGATGACGTGCGGTAGATCGAAGAGGATGCCCCGGCAGGAGGGGTAGACACGGAGCACGGCGGCGAGCAACACGCCCTGGCTGCCCCCCACATCGGCCACGCGGGCATAGGGTGAGAAGTCGTGGAGGCGTGCCACCTCCGTGGCGACGAAGCTGGAGAAGCTGCCCATCGCACGGTCGAAGTGCGAAGCCTCCTCCGGGTTCTTCTTGTAATGCTCCCAGAGGTCGGTCCCCAGCGCCCCGCGGGCCGTGGAGCGCCCTGTCTGCACGGCAGTGAAGAGGTCTCCCCAGGGCCGCCAATGGCCTGGGGCGGTCATCATGATGGCCATGTCATGCATCGATCCGGGTACCTCCGAACGGAGGCCGGCCCCCAGCGGGGTGAGCGTGAACGTGCGGGGAGGCACCTCCGTGAAGAGGCCCGCGACCACCCCCGCGCGCATCAGGCGGTACAGCCCATCCGGGTTGGCGCCTACCCGCGGAGCCAGCGCATCGCTCGAGAGAGGACCGCTTGCGAGCAGGTCCGCGAGGCGAAGTCGCGCGACCACACCGATGATCTGGGAGATCCAATAGCTGGAGATGTGCTCCAGGAGCTGCTGCGAGGGATTCGGAGGAGGTGTCTGGTCCATAGCGGTCTGGATCATATTCCAGCGGGGGTAGGGCGCAGCGTTGGGCCAGTGCTACCCTGCGACGCAGGACCGCCATGCAACCCGAGCGCTACGAACTCCTGGATGGCTCGACACCGGACGTCACTCCGCTCGCGGCGGACGTCGGCCGCAAGCAGCCACTGAGCGCCTTCACCCTCCTGGCCGGAGGTGATGTCTTCGAGGTGCGCGGCGGCCGACCTCCCGCGGAAGGGCCTGTCCGTGCCCGCGCGTACGTGAAGGCGAAGCTGGAGCTCAAGAGGTACGGCGCTCCCGCCGCGCAGGTGCAGCGGGTGCAGGACGAAATCGCGAAGCAGCTCTCCGGCAACCTCCAGCTCATCGCCCGGCTGGAGGCCGCGCGCCCGCTCACGCTCGAGCTCATCCCGCCCGGCCATTCCTTGGTGAAGTATGGCTATCCCAGGGCGGTGTCGCCGCAGGCCGCGGGCCTGTTCTGGGACCACCCCGACTGGGCCCGGGCGCGCATCGCGCTCCGACAGGACAAGCTGGAGTCGGAGCAGTACCTCGTCTTCCATGAGATGGCGCACGCCATCCAGGGACTCGCCTTCACCCAGGAGGAGAGCGAGCTCGTCTATCGCACGATGCTGCGCACCTACCGCAGCCGCGCCGCCATCGACGAGGTCTTCGCCATCTACAGCGAGCGGGAGTTCGTCACGGGCGTGTCGGCCCATGATCTGCGCGCTCCCGGCGTGTACGGCATGGCACGCCAGCGCTGGAACGAGGAGCACCTCTTCACCCGCTTTGTGCGCAACCTCTACTTCCCCTACAAACCCCTCGCGGGAGGCAACGCCGGCACGGCCACCTCCAGCTTCGGAGGGCCGTGACTCCATGTCTGTCATTACACACCGCACCGTCAAGACGAACGGCATCCACCTCCACATCGCAGAGGCCGGTGAAGGTCCGCTGGTGCTGCTCCTCCACGGCTGGCCGGAGTCCTGGTACTCGTGGCGCCACCAGCTCACCGCGCTGGCCTCCGCCGGCTACCACGCCGTGGCGCCCGACGTTCGGGGCTACGGCCAGAGCGACAAGCCGTGGCCCGTCGAGGCGTACAGCATGAAGCACCTGCTCGCCGACTTCACGGGCCTGCTCGATGCCCTCGGCGAGAAGACCGCTGTCGTCGTCGGCCACGACTGGGGCGCGGCGATGGCGTGGAACAGTGCCGCGCTTCATCCTGAGCGCTATCGCGCCGTCGTCGGGATGAGCGTCCCGCACCTCGGCCGCCCGCCCATGCCGCCGACGCAGCTCTTCAAGGCCGCGTTCGGAGAGGGGTGGTTCTACATCCTCTACTTCCAGGAGCCCGGCGTCGCCGAGGCGGAGCTCGAAGCGGACATCCCGAGGACGCTGCGCACGACGCTCGCCGGTGTCCCCGGCTTCGATACGACGGCCGAGGCCGTGCGGAACAGGAAGCAGGGCGATGGCTTCCTCACGGGCGTGGACGCCCCCGCCACGCTGCCCGACTGGCTCACGGAGGACGACCTCGCGCACTTCACGAAGGAACTCGCCGGCAGCGGCTTCCGTGGAGGGCTCAATCGCTACCGCAACATGGACCGCGACTGGGAGGAACTGCCCGAGCTCGCGACGGCGAAAATCGAGCAGCCCGCGCTCTTCATCATCGGAGAGCAGGACCCGGGGCGCGCCTTCGCCCCGGTGGACCTGATGAAGCCACTGGTGCCCAATCTAAAAGACGTGCGCGTCATTCCGGGTGCGGGCCACTGGATTCAGCAGGAGCGCGCCGCCGAAGTGAACGCCGCGCTGCTGGCCTTCTTGAAACAGCTGCCCGCCTGACCGGGTTTCACGCACCACTACCCTCGATGAAGCCCCTGAGCGTTCGGGTGCCGGTCACCGACGCAGGTAGTGCAGCGAGGTGGCCGGCTCGCCATGGCCCAGCACGATGTGCCAGGCGTCGTCGTGCCACAGGGCCACGATACGCGTCGCCAGTGCGTCGACGGGCCATTCGTGGACCATCGCCCAGCCCTTGGCGGTGCGTGCCAGCGCACTGATGACCACGCCGGCCCTGGCGCGTGTCAGCGCCAGCAGCCAGGGCTCGCCGCGCGGGCCATCCGCGAGTGCGAAGCCGATCACCGAGCCGAGCTTGCACTCGGCCGAGAGACTGCGCGGCGCGGTGCTGGCATCGACCACCCACAGTTCGCTGGGAGGAATCAGCTTTGGTGCTGAATAGCGCGACAGCGCCCAGAACGGCCGGTAGGGCCCGGCCATGCGTTGAAACGCGACGACGCGCAGCGCAGGGCGGTCCCACCACTGTGGCAGCGCCGCGTCGGACAGCAGGCCGGCTGGCGCGCCCTCATCGGTCAGCAGCAGGGTCTGGCCATCGGCGGTGTTGACGCTCATCGACGCCGTCGGAGCGCCCGGCGAGAAGCGTGGATTGAACAACCATTGCTTCGGCCCCAGGCTGTCCGCCACGTTCCATTGCTCACCGACGTCGAGATGGATGCGCGCGTCCAGTTGCGGCCAGGGACCAATCGGATGAGCGGGACTGAACGTCGTCGGCGGCCCGGCGGGATCGAGCAACGGTTCGAGGGCCGTGCGGGTCAGCTGCAGCGGAACGCCCAGATTGAGCTCGAGCACGAAGCGCATGTCCGGACCGACGACACGCGCATCGACGGCACGAAGGCTCGACTCCTCGTTCTCGATGCGCCGCAAGGGCGTGGCCTGCCCATCGGCTTCGAGGCGCGCGAACGTCAGGGTGTCGCGGAACTCGCGGCGATCGCGGTCGAACACGCCGAGGTGGACGCGGCGCTGATGGGTGAAGAGCCAGAAGCCGGCGACGAACTCGCCGAACTGGAACTCACCGAGCGGCCGAGGTGCATGCATCTTGGGATTCTCCTTGGCTCGCAGCAGGCCCGCGTCCATCTTCACAAGCTGTCGACACGCAGCTCGTAGGGACCGAGGTGCGGGGAACCCTGCAGGGAGTCCGGCGACATGCGGATGAGGACCGGCCCGGTGGTCTGGGGCGTGAGCGTGATGCCGTTGTTCGGGGGAACGGGGAGCCCCGTGAGCGCGTCCACCGCCGAGTACCGGATGAAGAAGGTCGCGTCCACCCGCAGGCGGTACCCCGCATCTTTCTGGAGCGTGACGACGAAGACGTCCTCGTCGATGGCCGCCTCGAGGACTCCCGCCATGGCGCTGCCGAGCGTGAGCGGCGTGGCCTGCGCGGCCTGCCATGAATGGTCGTCGAGCACCGCCTCCTCTAGCCGGACCGTGTACGTCTCGAGCCCGTCGATGGCGAGGCCCACCGTGCCGGAGACCGAGACGTCGAAGAGGAAGCCGTGCCGCAGGGGGGACTTCACGTCCCAGCCCATCCGGTGTCCATTCAGCAGGGTGACGTTGCACTCGCCGATGTTGTTGCCCACCTCGGGCACGCAGACGAACCGGTAGAACCGCCCCGGCTCTGCCGGCAGGGAGAAGACGTCCCGGTCCTGGGTGCTCTGTCCCCGGCCGCTGACTGTCACTCCCTGCGTCAGCGGCGTCGCGGTCTCCAGCGTGTCTCCGTGGTCGTCGAAGCCCAGGTTCTCCGCCTCGAAGGTGAAGTCGTTGGCGGCGCCCCGCACCTCGAGGAAGAAGGTGCCGGACGTCGCCAGGCGGTGGGAGAGCAGCGCGGACGGAGTCTGGGCGCTCGCCAGCACCTGCCCGCTCGCGTCCAGGAGCCGCACCTCGTCCCGCGAGGCGTCCGACGGGGGGACACCCAGCCGGGCGAGGATGAACTGCCCGGCCTCGGCGGTGAAGGTGAAGACGTCCGCGTCCTGCGACGTCTCCACGCGCCCGCCGAGCTTCACCGGGAGGGTGATGGGCGTGGCCTGCGCCAGGATGTTGCCGTGGGCATCCGGTCCGCGGTCTTCCAGCGTACAGGAGTAGGGGTGGGGTACGAGCGCGCGAGTCAGGCCCTGGACCTGGACGGAGTAGCGCCCCGCCGCCGGAGCCAGCACCTCCGCGGGCGTGTGGTTGGGCGGGGAGGAGACGACCTCTCCGTCCGCGCTCCGCATCACCAGGTTCAGCGGGTAGCCGGCGCCTGCGCGGCTGGTGCAGGTGAAGCGGTAGCCGTGGGCCACCAGGGCGTCGAGGGCGAAGACGTCCACGTCGCCGGGCCCATGGAACTCGCCCTGGAGGGTGGACCCGGCCTGAATCGGGGTGGCCTGCTCGGGGGTGTCCCCATGCTCGTCCACGCCGCCCAGATTGAACCGGAGCCGGTAGTCATGGACCCCGCTGCCGCGGAGCTCCACGGTGTGCACTCCGGCCTCGCTGGAGACGTAGATGGCCGGTTCAGAGGGGGTGAAGCGCTGCAGCACCGCGCCGGAGGGCGCGACGACGCGGACCGTGCACTGCCGGCCCGCCGGGGCCTCGCAGCCCAGCAGGTAGTAGGCCTTCGGGGCGAGCTCCGCCTGGAAGACGTCGACATCGTCAGGCGCCTCGAACCAGCCCTCCTCCAGGGCGGAGGTTCCCAGCGGAGTCGCCTCCGCCGCCGTGTCGCCGTGGTCGTCATGGGTGACGTTCCGCAAGCGGCAGCTGTACTGGAAACTGAAGGGCCCGTCCCCCAGCGAAGGGGTGGACAGGGTGATGAAGTGCGGCCCGGACCCGGTCGTCAGGTAGGTGGGGTCCACCTCCGACCCTTCCATCGAGAGCTCGCCCGAGGCGCCGGAGACGGTCCGCTGGAGGTAGGCTCCGCCACCTCCCTCCTGGGTGCAGGCCACCACGAGCCGCTGCCCCGCCTCCGCGTGGAAGGCGAAGACGTCGCGGTCCGACGTGGCCTGGAGGACGCCCTCGAAGGTGGCGTCATCGCCGCTGATGGGCGTGGCCGACTCCGCGATGTCCCCATGGTCGTCCGGCAGGGGCTGGAGCTGGAGCGAGTAGTGGCCCGCGGACTCCCCACTGTGGGCTGCCAGCGCGATGACGTAGCGCCCCGCCCGAACGGGCCGGAAGCGGACGTCGAGTTGCTCGACGCCGTTGGAGACATACGACGAGGCCTCATGGAAGGAGAGGCCCTCCGCATCCGCCATCAACACGCTGCAGCCGTACATGTCCCGGCACGTGCCGGTCAGCTGGTAGAGGTGTTGCCCCGTGGCCTCGAAGTCGAAGTAGACGCTGCTCGTGCGGAATCCGCCTGACTCGAGGGTGGTGCCCTCGACCGGAGCGCCGGTGGTCGGCAGCGGGATGAAGCTGGCGGGAAGCGCAATCCGCACCAGCGTCTGGGCGGGATTCGAGACGCAGGTGGGGACGACGCTGGTGAGGTCCTGACATGTCTCACCTTCGGGGCAGGTGAGCCTGCCGCACTCGAAGAGCCCCGGGTAATAGGGGCGGGGCTCGTCCTTGCAGCCCGCCGCGAGCGACAGGGCGGCGAACAGCAGGCACGACAACACACGGACTGACCTGGGATACGGCATGGCGGGCTGCGCCCCCTCGTTCCAACAATGGGCGGAGGAAGCCATACCAGACAGCGCCGCCCGCTCGGTCCCCCGTGAAGTACAGGTTGTCCCTGCTGAATCCCACGCAGCGCAAGTGGCAGAGCGGCCAGTCCTGTCCTTCTCAGACTCCGTGTGCGAGCCCGCGGAAAGCCTCTGGCCCTCACGCCAGCGCCGCGAGCGCGAGGACCTGGTCGCGCAGCTGCGGCCCGACCCGGACGAGCTGGGCGATGAGGGAAATCCAGCCGATGAGCCCCCGCGCCGCCGAGGCCACCAGCCCTATCACCAGGGACAGCACGGACGCGGCGAGCTGGAGCGCGAGCCCCACCCGCTCCATCCGCTTCAGCACCCCCTTGGCGGCGTCGATGCCGTCGTCGCCCAGCACCAGCAGGTCCGCGTCGCCGTCCGGCCGGAAGCGGCAGGCCGCGCGGACGTTCGGCGTGCCCTCGCGCAGCTCGCCCTTCAGGTAGAGGCCGACGCCATCCACGAAGGCGGTGGCCGCCTTGCGGATGGTGGTCAGCACCTCGTTGGCCTTCTGGAAGAGCGCGCGGAAGACGTTCTTCACCAGCGTGACGGCGTAGCCGACGCCCCGTCGCACCAGATCCACCAGGCCCTCGGCCAGCCGCTTCACCTGGCGCCCCAGCCACCGCGCGGCGCGGCGGAGCCCGTCCCAGAGGAAGAAACCGGAGTTGGGCACGTCACGCGTCCAGTAGTCCTGCAGCGCGGGCTCGTTGGCCTTCACGAAGGCGGCCAGCTCCTCGGGGGACACCTCGGGCTCGCGCTGCTGGCGCGAGAGCTCCTGGAGGGTTTCGAGTCGCAGCCGGTCCGTGACCTGGCGCAGCGCGCTTTCGGACAGCGGCGTGGGCGCCACGTGCTGCCAGTGCACCTGGAGCGACTCCCGCATGGGCTTCTCCCGTACGGGCTCGCGGATGTCGCCAATGGGGTAGCCGTTGAGCCACAGCTCGGCGCGAACGAGCCGCAGCAGGTAGCGCTTCGTCGAGGGCCAGTCGGTCCGCTCGTTCAGCTCCAGGCCATCCTCGAGCGCATCCTTGACCGCATCCCCGCCCTCGGCCACCGCGTCCAGCTGCACGTCATGGTCGAACAGCAGCGCGATGAGCTGCCTGTTCTTGCTGAGGTCCTCGAGTCCCTTCGCCTGGATGCTGACCGTGTCCGCCAACCCCAGCATGGAGACGACGGCTCGGAAACGGTCGAGGGGGATGGTCGTGTACTGGTCCACCGTGCTGTCCACGGGCCTGTTGTCCCGCATCCCGAGCACCGTGAGCCGGAGCTGCACGGCCCGCGTCAGCACGGGGTTGAGCTTGCCCTCGGGGGACACCCAGCGGTCCACCTTGAAGGGCGGCTCCAGCGCGACGAGCTCCTGGAGCGCATCCCAGGTGGGCGGGTCGATTCCCACGTTCCTGGGCAGCCCCGCCTCCTCCCGGAAGCGGTGCAGCGCCTTGAGGAGCTTCACGTCCATCTTCCCGCTGTCGAGGTCCCCCACGTCCGCATAGCCCAGGCTGTCCAGGCGCGTGCGCACCGCGCGGACGCGCAGCGCGTACTCCTCCTGGGCCTGCACCGGGGCTACGGACGGGGGCAGCGGGGACAGGCCCGCCGCGTCCTCGAGTCGGCGGAGGTTCTCCTCCAGCAGCGCGGCATCCTCCAGCCGATCCGCGCCCACCTGGAGCTGGACGCCCTGCGTGGCGGCGGGCAGCTGCCGCGCCCCCGTGAACGCGAGCTTGAGTGTGTCCAGCTCCGGCGGCGGAGGCATGGCGGCGGACTACTTCACCAGGTTCTTGATGGAGTCGGCGAAGAAGTCGGTGATGGCCTTGCGCGCCTGGAGGCTGCTGTTGATGGCCTGCTGGTGCAGCGCCAGCAGCTCGGCGATGCGCGGCAGGTCCTCGTTCGTCTGGAAGGTGTAGCTGTCCCCGTCGAAGTTGAGCTGGGTGGCCGCGACCAGCTTCACGTCGCCGTTCGTCTTCGCGCCCTTCTTCAGCCCATCCCAGTCGATGGCGCCCGCCGCGTTGATGGCGACGTCCACCTTGCCCGTATACGTGACGACCTCCAGCTTGCTGAGGTCATCCACCTGATTGCCGAGTTCCCGGATGGCGTCCTTGAGTCCCATGGTGTGCTCCCCCTCTCGAGGTGAAAGCGGGCGCCAGAAGGCGCCACGTCCGGAAGTAGACGGGGGAGCGGCCCGGCGAGTCAAACGCCCTCGTCTCTTCAGGCCGGGGCCTGGCGCCCGAGCGCGTTGCAGTCGTGGGTCTACCGCCGCAGGCGCCAGGTGAGCGCGGTGGCGCACCGCCACCTCATGGGTCGCTTGCTCCCCTGGGCACCTTGACGTGCTCGCGAGGACCTTTTCACGATGGAGGCTCATCAAACGAAAGAGGGAGTCCCATGACGAAGCGTCTTGCGCGGTTGCTGTCGGTGCTGTGCGTCCTGATGCTGCCCACCCTGGCCGTGGCGGAGGAGGTCTGGGTGGCGGAGACCCAGGCGACCTCGAGCGGGGGGAGCTACTACTCGTACTACCTCACCGTGAGGGTGGGGGTCTGGCCCGTGGCACCGGGCCACTCGGTGGGCATGGTGTACACGAATGACAACTGGCACACGACTCACCAGGTCGACCTGACCTGGCAGTACAACCAGTCCAATGCCTACGGGTCGCAGGATGAGCTCTGGCGCACGCCCACCTTGTACGTGAGCGACAGCGCGCCGGTGGAGTACGCGGTGTACGTGGACGACGCGTATGGAAACCGGACGTGGAACAACAACAACGGTCAGAACTTCCGGTTCAGCCGCATGTGACTCGCTGAGGGCCACCCTGAGCGCAGCCACCGTCGTGAGCAGGAGAGGGACCTCGGCGGCTACGGCTGCGGCACGCCCAGCTCGTAGGCCTTGCGGATGGTCTGGGCACAGGCGCGTGACTTCTCGCCCTCCTCCTCCCCGCCGAGCTGGCGGCTGCGAGCCAGGAGCATGTACCGGTTCCTGGCGGCGTTCACCCAGGGATAGAAGCCGAACGCCCCCGCCGAGGAGTGGCCCGTCACGCTCCACACGCCACCGAGCGTCTCACCTTCAATCCAGTGTCCGAGCCCGTAGTACGCCTGTCCCGTCGTCCATGGCGTGTAGGACACGTTCGGGCCACCCGGCCACGCTGGAACGGAGTCCACGGTCAGCTTGGAGGACAGCTCATATTGGTTGTTGAGCAGCTTCATCAGGAAGACGCGGTAGTGCGCCGCGCTGCCTGAGAAGCCCCCGGCCACGGCGACGTCGCTGTCGGACTCCGGCAGCGTGGTTCCCAGCTGGGCGTTGATCCAATCCATGACGCTCGCCAGGCCCGTGCCCTTCCGCGCGCCGATATCGTCCAGGGCCAGCTTCTGCATGTGCCCGCCGTTGTAGAAGTACCGGCCATTCTGGAGCGGGCGGTAGGAGACGTTCTTGTAGGCAGGTCCGTAGCAATCCGAGACGGTCGTCCCGGCGTCCCCACACAAGGTGGTGTTCTCGTCGATGTAGCCGCTGGTGAAGTTGAGCCGCTTCTTCTCGTCCGTGCTGAGGTTCGCGTACCCCCTGGACTGCACGTAGGCCCCCACGTACAGCCACTTGCTCGCGGACGCGATGGGCATCACCGTCGTGGCCGACACTCCGCTGCCTCGCGGGATGCCGTAGAGCAACCCCGCCCCATTGCCAATCTCCCAGTAGAAGTTCCCGAGCGGCTTGCAGCTCTCCGAGTTGTTGGCCGTGTCCAGCGCGGCCTGTTCGTGCACCGTGAGGGCCGCACGGGACGTGCCCTGGGGCGCGTCCGCGATGGGTTCGAGCGCGTCCTCCGTGGCCCCACAGCCGATGAGGCCCAGGGCCAGCAGCCCGCACGCCGAGATGAGCTTCGTCCTTCCGTGTTGCTTCATGCGGTGATTCCTCCGGGAAACCCTCGTGAACCCGGGAGGCGTCCAGAAGTTGCGCGAAGAATTGACGCAACTCCTGGACGAGGCCTTTCACCCCAAGGCGCCGCTCACCCGACGGCGCTCGCGGCCCTGCCGCGCGAAGTCCCGGGCCACGGAGCCAGCTTCTCCTGCTCGTAGCGCTTGAGCAGGGCGCCGAGCTCCGCGGCCTTCTCCGCGACTGCTGTCCGGCGCTGGGGCGGCACCGTGGGCGCCAGCTCCGGGAAGGGGCCGTTGACGGCCAGCAGGTTGTGGGACTCCAGCGGGTCCGTGTCCAGGTCGTACAGCTCCCACTGGTCCGCCTCCACGCCGTGCGGGTCGAAGTAGCGCGCCAGCTTCCAGGCGCCGCTTCGCACGCAGCGGATGTGGTTCGGCTGGCGCACCGGCCCCGGCGCCAGCTCGGGCACCCGCCCGGTGCGCAGCACCTCCACGACCTTGCAGAAGAAGGCGTAGTTCTCCAGGTCCTGGATGGAGTGCGGGTCTCCATCCGGCGGCAGGGGCTCGGTGATTTCGTCGTCCGTGGCGAAGAGCACACCCGCCCGCTCCGAGCCGTCCGGCTCGCGGACCACGCTGTCCTCGCCCTTCACCACCGGGGTCAGGTCGGTGCCCACGAAGGGCGGCACCACCCGCTGCAGGCGCAGCTCCTCGCGGGCCCGTTCCAGGTCCTGGCCCTGGACGCCCATGAGCCCCAGCAGCGTGGGGACAAGGTCGACGTGGCTGGTCAGCGCCTCGACCTGCCGGGGTGCCAGGTCCGAGTTGAGGGAGGGGTGACGGAACACCACGGGCACATGCAGCGCCTCCTGATAGGCCGCGTGCCACTTCTCCATCATCATGCCGTGGGCACCGCCGTACTCGCCGTGGTCGGACATGAAGACGACCAGGGTGTCCTCGTGCAGGCCCACCTCCTCGAGCGTCTCGAGCACACGGGCGATGTGCCCATCCACGACCTGGTGCAGGTACGCGTAGTACTGCACGAAGGCGGCGACGGAGGCCTCCGGGTTCACCGTCAGCTGGAAGGGGATGTTGGAGGCGAGCGTGACGCCGAGCGCGACGGCCTCGGGATTCTCGGGCGTCTTGCCGGCCGCCACGAGCCCCCGCAGCGCGCCCATGCCCGTCTTCGCCGCGAGCCCGAGCCCGACCTTGTAGGAGTAGTCGAGCTGGCAGGACGGCTTGTCGGGCCCGAGGGGCATCGCGGCCGGGGGCGGAGGCCGGGCGCACGTCTTGTCCAGACCGGCCGGATTGAGCGGGGCGCGGAAGGTGCCGCCCGCGGGCGCGGTGGACAGCGTGCCCTTCGAGGGGATGGGCAGCGGACCCGCCGGAGGAGCATCGGGGTCCAGGGTGCGCGGCAGGGCAGGGTAGGTGGCGATGTCGTGGGGATTGGCGAAGGACACCACCGCCATCCAAGGGGCCTGCTCCGAGGGAGGAGAGGGTTGGAGGGGCGCCTTGTCGGTGGCGACGGCCTGGACCCTGTCGACGCCGACCGCCAGGGCCTTGCGCCGCAGGAAGGTGCAGGCCAGGTCGGCGCAGCCGAAGTCCCGGTAGAAGGCCAGGTTGTTGGGGCTGGAGCCGTGCGGCTCGGGGTAGCTGAGCTCCCAGTCCTCGAAGCCGTAGCGCGTGAGCGAGTGCTCCGGCGGGTTCGACACGTGCCACTTGCCGAAGTAGTGCGTGCGGTAGCCGGCGGCGCGGAACCAGTGGCCCAGCGTGGGGATGCCATCGGGCCGCAGCCAGGGAAAGGCGGCGGCGTCGCCGCTCTTGAACAGACCATCCGTCTGCGTGACGCCCGTCCGCGTGCCGTACTGCCCCGTCATGATGGCCGTGCGGCTGGGAATACAGGCCGAGGAGGCGATGGTGTGGTTGCGCAGCACGACGCCGTGCCGCTGCAGCTTCACGAAGCCCGGGAACTGCGAGGCGTAGGGGTTGTTCTCGCTCAGGGGCTGGAAGCCGAGCAGCTCCTTGAGGGGCTCCGCGAAGCCTCCCTCCGGGCCGTAGGGGAAGCGGGGGAACCGCATCTGGTCGACCATGATGACCAGGAGGTTACGGGGAGGTGACGCGGGCTTGTGACGCATGGGGACGGAGCCTCCAGGGCGGGGCACGGGTCCAGCGGGAAGGTGCGGCGCGAAGAGCATACGCCCGCGCCGCGCTCTTCCGCGAGGCGCCCCTGTACCTCACATGCATCTGCAATCCATGCCGCGCTGTGTCTGGAGTTGCTCCAGGCGGAGATGCGGCGCGGGGCGCCGAGGTCAGTCCTGCTTGGACTGCGTCGCGGGCGCGCCGCTCAGCTCCTGCCGCAGGAACGCGCGCCAGTCCGCGATGAGCTCCGGCGACACGTCATGTCCGAGGCCCGGGTAGGTGAGCAGGTCGATGGGCACGCCTCCCACCTTCAGGGCCTCCACGCGGGCGGTGGTCTTCCGTGCGTCGATGATGGCGTCGGCTTCTCCCTGGAGCACCCGCACGCGGCTCGTCCCGGGCAGGGCCCGCATGGGGTCCCCGAGCAGGCGCGAGCCCATGGGCACCGCGACGTCGACCAGCTCCGGGTAGCGAATGGCAAGGAGCCAGGCCAGGTCCCCGCCGTATGAGAAGCCCGTCACGCCGACGTGGCGAAGCTCGGGATGGGCGCGCCGGACTTCTCGAATGAGGTCCGCGACGCGTGCGGCCATCTGCTCCACGTCCGCGAGCTTCGCGGCCTCGTCCTTCTCCTCATGCCCAGGAGCGAACCAGGTGAAGCCCTCCCTGCGCGGGAGCGGTCCCTGGGGGAGCAGCACGCGCACCGGCGCGCCCCAGTCCTTCACGTACTCGTTCCAGAAAGCAGGCGTTCCCCCGGAGTAGTGCAGGGCGACGAGCAGCGCCTCGGGTTGCTCGCCACCGAGGGTGTACGTCTCGTGGACGAGCTGCCGCGACGTGTCAGTAGCCGTGGCGCTCGCCCGAGGGCCCGCGCACGCCATCGACAGCGTCATCATCACGAGGGGAGCAGCGAGGCCAAAGCGCTTCAGGGTGGAACCTCCTGGCGGGAATGGGGCCCGGAGGATACGCGGAGGGGAGAAGGCGGTCATGGCCCGGCTTGGGCACTGAAGCCAGTCATGCTTTGACTACGCGCCGCATGCCATTTCTGCTGACCCTGCCGGATGGCCGCCACGTCGCGCTGGAGAAGCCCGTGGTGTCCGTGGGCTCGGACCCCGCCTGTGACGTCGTCCTCCAGGAGTCCGGGCTGAAGCCCAGCCACGCCTTGCTCTTCCGCGACGAGCGCGGCTGGACGGTGTCCGCCGCCAGCAAGGGCTGTGACGTGCGCGTGCGCGGCAAGCGCGTGGAGGTGTCCCCACTGTCCCCGGGTGACGCCTTCGCCCTGGGCCGGGCCACGCTCACCCTGGTCCACGCCGACGAGGCTCCGGCGGTACCGCGCTCCGAGTCCGCGCCGGCTCCTCATGGCCAGCTCGTGGCCGTGCTGACGGGCTTCGCATCGCGGCTCCTCGTGCAGCGCCCCTCCACGGAGCTGCTGGAGGTGACGATGCGAGGACTCGCGGAGGTGACGGGCGCGGACGTGGGCTTCCTCGTGTCGGTGGAAGGGGAGCGGCGCCACGTGCTGTGCGCCACCGGACCGGTGCCGGAGGCCGCGGTGGTGGACAGTCTGGTGAATCAGGTGATGGCCTCGGGTGCGCCCGTGCTCGTGCCGGATGTGGCCTCGGACGCGGCGCTCGCCGGTGCGCCCAGTGTCGTGGCACTGCGCCTCACCTCCGCGCTGGTGCTCCCGCTGCGCGTGGGCTCATCGCCCCTGCGCGCCGTGTACCTGGGCCGGCGCCTGGGAAACGCTCCGTTCTCCGCCGTGCACCTGGAAGAGGCGATGGCCCTCTCCTCGCTGGCCGCGCTGCTGCTGGCCACCTCGCACGAGCTGACTGAGCTGCGCACGCGCGTGGACAACCTCACGCAGCGCATCTCCGCGGCCACCTTCGAGGGGCTCATCGGTGAGTCCCCCGCCATGCGCGAGCTCTACCGGCACGTGGAGCGCCTGGGGCCCACGTCCCTCCACGTGCTCATCCAGGGCGAGACGGGCACGGGCAAGGAGGAGGTGGCTCGGGCGCTGCACCGGCGCAGCGGGCGGCGCGGGCGGCTGGTCGCCATCAACTGCGCGGCGCTGCCCGAGTCCCTCATCGAGCGCGAGCTGTTCGGCCATGCGCGCGGCGCCTTCTCGGGCGCGGGGACGGACCGGGCAGGGCTCGTGGAGGCGGCGGACGGCGGCACGCTCTTCCTCGATGAAATCGGCGACATGCCCTTCGTCCTCCAGTCCCGGCTGCTGCGCGTCGTCCAGGAGCGCGAGGTGACGCGCCTGGGCGAGAGCCGCCCGCGCAAGGTCGACATGCGCGTCATCTCCGCCACGCACCAGCCCCTCAAGGCGCGTGTCGCGCAGGGCACCTTCCGCGAGGACCTGCTCTACCGGCTGGATGAAGTGCGCGTCGAGGTGCCTCCCCTGCGCGAGCGCGGCGACGACGTGCTCCTCATCGCCCACCATGTGCTCAAGCAGGAGGGCCGGCGCGCGAAGGGCTTCACGCAGAAGGCCACCGAGGCCCTGCGGGGCCATCCCTTCCCGGGCAACGTGCGCGAGCTGGTGTCCCGGGTGCGGCGCGCGGCCATCCTCGCGCCGGGAGAGCTCATCGGTGTCGAGGACCTGGAGCTGGAGGCGGACCCGACGCCCCTGCTGCCCCTGGACGAGGCCCGCGAGGCCTTCGTGCTGCGCTACGTGCGCGAGGCCATCGCCCGCAACGGCGGCAGCAAGAAGGAGGCGGCGAAGGCGCTCGGCATCGGCCTGCGTTCGGTGTTCCGCTACCTGGGTGAGGACGAGTGACGGACTGGCTTGTGCCCATCACCCGAAGTACTCCTGGCCCCCGCATGCATCCCCCCGTCTCGTGGTTTCTCGTGTCCCTCGGGCTGCTGATGGTGCTTGGCTGCCCGCTCGACATCCAGGTTCGGCCCGAGGAGGGGACTGACGCGGGCTGTCAGGGGAAGGACTGCGAGACGCTGTGCGTCGCGGACTCGGAGTGTCCTGAGTCGCACCGCTGCGACGACTTCGAGGGCCACTGTGCGCCGGGGCCCCGCCTCACGGAAGAGTGCTCGGACTTCATTTCGTGCCAGGGGCTCGCCAGCTGCGAGGACGGCCGGTGCGAGCTGCGCTGCGCCTCTTATGAGTGCCCTCCGGGCTACCAGTGTGGTCCGGACAAGGTCTGCGTCGAGACGTGCACCGGGGGCCCGCCGGAGACCCTGGGCGCCTTCTGTGATTCCTCGCTCGACTGCACCCGCTGCGGTTTCTGTGTGGATGGTGGGGGCTCGAAGCGATGCCACCAGCCGTGCAGCTCCGACGGGGACTGCCCTGGCGGTGCGGTCGGCTCCTGCCAGGCCGTGCCAGGAGGCAGCCTGCACGTCTGTCGCCTGCCCTGAGCGGAGTCGTTGCCCACCCCGGACGGCCTCTCTAGGATGCGCCCGCGATGAGCGACGAAGTGCTGGCGGGCCGCTACCAGTTGGAACAGGAACTGGGGCGAGGAGGAATGGCCACGGTCTTCCTGGCCATGGACCTCCGCCTGTCGCGCCGCGTGGCGGTGAAGGTGATGCACCCGGGCGAGGACGGTCGCCGCAACGAGCGCTTCCGCCGCGAAGCCGAGCTGGCCGCTTCGCTCAAGCACCCCAACGTGCTGGAGGTCCACGACTTCGGCGAGGACGCGGTGCGCGGTCCGTTCCTCGTGTGTGAGTGGGTCCAGGGCGAGAGCCTGCGCGAGCTGGCGCGGCGGCTCGCGCCGGTACCTCCCGAGGTGGCGGCGGTGCTGGGCTGGGAGCTCGCCCGGGCGCTGGAGGCCGCGCACTCGCACGGCGTGGTGCACCGCGACGTGAAGCCGGAGAACGTGCTGATGTCGAAGGGTGGCCCGCTGAAGCTCGCGGACTTCGGCATCGCCGCGCTGGCCGACCAGGAGCGGCTGACGAGCACCGGCGCCGTCACCGGCTCGCTGGCGTACATGGCGCCCGAGCGCATCGACACCGGCGCCTGGTCCCCCGCGTCGGACGTCTACGCGGTGGGCGTCATCCTCTTCGAGCTGGTGACCGGCACCACGCCACACGCGGGGCAGGGCAGTGCGCACCTCGCCGTCTCGGTGATGACGCGGGATGCGCCGCCGCTGTGCGAGGTGGCCCCGGGGACACCGGAGCCCTTCGGTGCGCTGGTGGACCGGTGCCTCGCCCGGGACACGCGGGCGCGGCCCGTGGATGGCGCGGAGCTCGCCGCGTGCCTGGAGTCAGCGGTGCAGCAGCTCGTGGGGCCTCCCTCCGAGGCCTCGAGACGGTTCTTCCAGGGGCCGGAGGCGTATGCCGCCGGCTGGCGGGAAGTCCGGTTCCAGCGACTGCTGACCGACGGTCGCGCGCTGCTGTCGGCAGGAGAGGGGGCGAAGGCCGCGCGCCTGCTCAACGAGGCCCTGACGCTCAAGCCGGGTTCCTCCGAGGTGCTGGCGCTCCTGCGTGCTCGCCCGAAGGTGGGACGCGCGAAGGTGCTCGGCGGGAGCGCCCTGCTGGTGGGCCTCCTGGGCGCCCTCGCGCTCTGGGGCTGGCGCTCGCGGGAGGACGCCACGTCCGTGGTGGCGTCGGAAGCTCCCTTCGTGCGTCCGCCGGCGGAGGCCGAGGCTCCCGTCGGAGAGCGGGACACACCGGAGTCGGCGCTCCAGGACCCGCGCACCGATTCACTGGAGCCCACCCCGCCCGAGCCACCGGTCTTCCCTCCGATGGCCGCGCGCGCCACTCGAACGGAGACGATGAGCGGAGGGGTGCCCCGACGCGGGGCCACCGCCTCGCCCGCGGGCGTGAAGCGTGCGCCCCCGCGCTCCGACCGGAGCCTGCCGGTGGCCGGAGTGCCCCCCGGCGCCGAGGACCCGGCGTCCACGCCTCCGCCTTTCGAGGCACTGGCCCACGCGACGCGGACCTCCCCGCCCACCGAGGCGCCGTCGTCCCAGGCGCGGGGGTACGCCACGCTGAGCGTGGTGACCCGCCCGTGGGCCGAGGTGTTCGTGGACGGGCAGAGCCGCGGCTACACGCCGCGCGTGCGCGAGGTGCGCCTGACTCCCGGCACGCACCGGCTGCGCTTCGACAACCCGCTGTGTGACGTGTTGGAGGAGGACCTCCACGTCGCCGCGGGGGAGACGGTGAAGCGTGAGCTCGTCCTCCAGGTGCGCAAGGCCGAGGTGGTCATCTTCGCTCCCGAGGGCGCACGCGTCTTCGTCGACGGGACGGAGGTCGGTGTGGCCCCCCTGCGAGAGCCCGTGAAGCTCACGCATGGCAGTCATGTCTTCTCGGCCCGGGGGGCCGCGGGAGAGGTCACCCGGAAGGACTTCGACGTCGTTGCCGGTGAGCGGACGGAGGTGGAGCTGGGGTGGGGACCGTGACGGGACTCTTCCTGGCACTGGTGCTGGCCGCCTCACCCTCGCTGGAGCCCGCGCGCGACGCGTACCAGTCCGGCGAGCTGCCACGCGCACGGAGCCTGCTCGAAGCGCTGCTCCAGCCCCTCCAGTTGACGGACCCCGCCGACGAGGCCGAGGCACACCTGCTGTTGGCCGCCACGTACCACGCACAGGAGGACACGGAGCGCGCGGAGCAGGAGGTGGTGCGGGGCCTCACGGCGGAACCGGACGCGAAGCTGGACCCGCTGATGTACCCGCCGGACTTCATCGCCTACGTCGAGCGCGTGCACGTCCTCCACCAGCAGCGCATCTCCGAGCTGTCCGCCCAGCGCCGCGCGCCTGTCGACGCGCCCTGGCACTCCACGGCCCCTCAGCCCTCTCCGGTGGAGGTCGCACGCATCGCGGACCGGCCCGTGTCGCGAGGCTGGTACCTGGTGCCCTTCGGCGTGGGCCACTTCAAGCATGGCCAGCACACGAAGGGCACCTTCCTGGCGGTGACGCAGGGAGTGACTTTCGCGCTCTCCGCCGCCTCGCTGAGCGCGGCGCTGGCGCTGCGCGGCCCCGACGGCCTGTACAGCACTGGGGACGCGAGCGTGGCCCGAGGCCTCAACGTCGCCTGGCTCGTGGGGGCGTATGCCTTCGCGGCGCTCTACGCGTACGGCGTCCTGGACGGGTGGCTCCTGAGCCCCGAGTTGCCCGCTCCGCGCGGCCCTCGGGGCTGAGTCGCCGGAAGGACGCGGCAGACGAACCGGCCATCAGCCGTATCAGTCCGCCTTGCGCCACTCTCCTTCGAGCAGCGAGAGGATGATGCTGTCACTGAAGCCCTCTCCCTCGACGAAGTTCTCGCGCAGCAGGCCTTCCCGCTGGAAGCCGGAGCGGGTGAGCACTCGCAGCGAGGCGGTGTTGCGCGGGTCCACCCGGGCCTCGATGCGGTGGAGCCGCATCTCGTCGAAGGCGTAGCGGAGGAGGGTGGGCATGACCTCCTTCATCAAGCCCCGGCCCCACTGGTCGGCGGCGAGCACGTAGCCCACCTCGGCGTGCCGGTCCGCCTGGTTCCAATGGAAGAGCCCCGCCGAGCCGATGGGCGTGTCGTTGCCGCGCTCGCACAGCAACCAGCGGAAGCCCTCGCCCCGGGCCGCGGTCTCCAGGTCGCGCGCCAGCTTCTGCTGCGTCTTCTCGAGGCCTTCGCCCACCGAGTAGCCGATGTACCGCGACGTCTCCGGATGGCCGTAGATGCGGGTGAGCTGAGCGGCATCCTCCAGCCGGGGCTTGCGCAGCCGCAGCCGCTCGGTGGCGAGCTCCGGGTAGGTGTCGAAGTAATGGGTCTGCATGGCGCCGCACTCTATCCCGGGTTGCACGGGGCCCGACGTGGGGATAGGGAAGGGGCCTCGTATGTCTGTGACCGCGGAGCTGCTCGATGCCGTCCGGGAGGAAGCGCGTCCGGACACCTGGTCCGCCGGCATGGGGCTCGCTCGCGCGGGCGCCGTCTCGGTGCAGTCCGTCGGAGAAGAAGAGGCCGTGCTGCGCGTGCGCGTCGCCGGCCGGCCCGCGCCCCTGACCACCGTGCTCTATCCGGAGGACGACGTCTGGGAGTGTGACTGCCGCGGCAAGGTGGACCCCTGCGAGCACGTCGTCGCGGCGGCTATCGTCCTCCATCAATCAGTGACCCAGCGCGCGCCCGTACAGCGCGCCCCGGCGCGGCCCACCCCGGCGAACCGGCTCGCGCCCTCGCGGCCTCCCGTGGCACAGGCGGCGGCCCCGCGCCCCGGTGCGGCGCCGAAGTCGGAGCGCATGGTGTACCGCTTCAAGCGGGTGGACGGAGGGCTCCAGCTCGAGCGACTGCTGGTGCGTCCGGACAACACCGCGCGGCTGCTCGCGCGCAGCCTGGCGTCGGTGGTGGCAAACCCGGTGGAGGCGGCGCGAATCCAGGTGGAGCCGTGTGACGTGCTCGCGGACAAGCTGCTGCTGAAGCCGACGAAGGGCGCGCTCCCACCAGAGCGGCTCGACGCGCTCCTGCGCGTGCTGGAGCCCGCGCGCACCATCATCTTCGACGGCGCGCTGGTGTCCGTCTCCAGCGAGCCGCTGCTGCCGCGTGTCACCGTGGAGGACCGCGGCGAGCAGACGGTGCTCAAGGTGGAGAAGGACCCGCGCATCACCGACCTGGTCAGCCCCGGCGTGGCGCTGTGCGGGGACATCCTCTGCAAGCTGGGGGAGCAGGCCCTCACCGGCGCGCGGCTGGAGAAGCTGCCCCAGGAGCGCACCTTCTCGCCCGACCAGATGGGAGACCTCACCGGGAAGGTGCTGCCGGACTTCGCGCGCCGCATGCCGGTGGACGTGAAGAGCCAGCGGCTGCCGCCCATCGACCGCACGCTCAAGCCGCGCATCTCCCTGGAGCTCAACCAGCTCGACTCCGGCCTCTCGGCGCTGCCCACGCTGGTGTACGGCTCGCCGCCGTCGGTGCGCATCGACAACGGGCGCATGGTGTACCTGAACGGCGCGGTGCCCGTGCGCGACGAGGCCGCCGAGCAGAAGCTCATCCACGGCCTGCGTGACGAGCTGAACATGGTGCCCGGCCGGCGCGTGACGGTGCAGGGCAAGGAAGCGGTGCAGCTCGCGGACCGGCTGCGGCGCTGGCGCGGCGGCCTCACCGGAGACGCGGCGCGCGTGGTGAGCCCCAACGTGAAGCTGCGCCCCACGCTGTCGGTGGACGCGGGCGCCACCGAGGCCGGCGTGCCGCGCGTGGGCTTCTCGTTCGACTTCCAGGTGGAGGGCGCGGAGCCGGGCGCGCCGCGGACGGTGGACGCGGGCGCGGTGATGCGCGCGTGGGAAGAGGGCCTGGGACTGGTGCCGCTGGAGGGCGGCGGCTGGGCACCGCTGCCGGGCGCGTGGCTGAAGCAGCACGGGCAGCGCGTGGCGGACCTGCTGGCCGCGCGCGGCTCGGACGGGCGGCTCGCCAACCACGCCATCCCCCAGCTCACCGGCCTGTGCGAGGCGCTGGAGCACCCGTCGCCGCCCGGGCTGGAGCGGCTGGCGCCCCTGGTGCAGGGCTTCGAGAAGCTGCCCGACGTGCGGCTCCCGAAGGACCTCACCGCCACGCTGCGCCCCTACCAGCTCCAGGGCGTCAGCTGGCTCACCTTCCTGCGGCAGGCGGGCCTGGGCGGCGTGCTCGCGGACGACATGGGCCTGGGCAAGACGCTGCAGACCATCTGCACGCTGGGCCCGGGCACGCTGGTGGTGGCCCCCACCAGCGTGCTCCCCAACTGGGAGGCGGAGGTGAAGCGCTTCCGCCCCTCGCTGAAGGTCTCCGTCTACCACGGCCCCGGCCGCGCCCTCGACGAGGCCGCCGACGTCACGCTCACCACCTACGCGCTGATGCGCCTGGACGCGGAGGTGCTCGGCGCGAAGACGTGGGACACCGTGGTGCTGGACGAGGCCCAGGCCATCAAGAACCCGGACAGCCAGGTGGCGCGCGCCGCGTACGCCCTGCAGGCCCAGTTCCGGGTGGCCCTGAGCGGCACGCCCATCGAGAACCGGCTCGAGGAGCTCTGGAGCCTGATGCACTTCACCAACCAGGGGCTGCTCGGGGGGCGCAAGCAGTTCGACGAGCGCTGGGCCCGCCCCGTGGCGGACAACCAGAAGGGCGCCGCCGAGCAGCTCCGGACGCGCATCCGCCCCTTCGTGCTGCGCCGGCTCAAGCGGGACGTGGCCCCCGAGCTGCCGCCGCGCACTGACTCCGTGCGTCATGTCACCCTCAACGAGCGCGAGCGCGCCGTCTATGACGCCGTGTACGCCGCCACCCGCGAGGAGGTGGTGTCGCAATTGGAGGCGGGCGGCAACGTGCTCAAGGCGCTGGAGGCGCTGCTGCGGCTGCGGCAGGCGGCCTGCCACCCGGCGCTCGTGCCGGGCCAGCAGGCGAAGTCGTCCTCCAAGGTGGAGGCGCTGCTGGAGGCGCTCGTTACGGCGGTGGAGGAGGGCCACAAGGCGCTCGTCTTCTCGCAGTGGACGTCCATGCTGGACCTCATCGAGCCGGCCCTGCGCGAGGCGGGCATCGGCTTCATCCGGCTGGACGGGAGCACGTCCAACCGGGGCGCCGTGGCCGCTTCCTTCCAGGACCCCAAGGGCCCGCCGGTGATGCTCATCTCCCTCAAGGCGGGCGCCACGGGGCTCAACCTCACGGCGGCGGACCACGTCTTCCTCGTGGACCCGTGGTGGAACCCCTCCGTGGAGGCCCAGGCGGCCGACCGGGCGCACCGCATCGGCCAGCAGCGGCCGGTGATGGTGTACCGCCTGGTCTCCCGGGGGACGGTGGAGGAGAAGATCCTCACCCTCCAGGAAAAAAAGCGAGCCCTCTTCGAGTCCGCCCTCGGCGGCGCCGACGGGGCCACGGCCATCACCCGGGCGGACCTCATGCAGCTTCTCGACTGAAGCGGCCCCTGGCACGTCAGGACGAGCGAGATGGGCCCGGAAACGGGTAGAATGCCCAACCCATGCGCCGTCTCATCCTACCATTGTGGCCCCTCCTGCTCCTCGCCGCCTGCAAGGGCTCGGACGAACTTCCCGACGCGCAGCAGGCCGCCGTGAAGTTGGAGGTTTCCTTCGACTTCAAGGCCGGCTGTATCGCCGTGCAGGCCCGCGACAAGGCCGCTCCGGGGAACTCGGTCAACACCACGGTGGAGGTCCTGAGCCGCGACGCCTCCAAGCGCACGGTGGTCATCAGCGTCTTCCGGAAGAACGAATGGGGCCGGACGCTGGAGCTCATCTCCACGGCGCACGAGCAGTCGTGCGTCGGGCCCGAGGTGGCGCGCGACTCGCGGACCGTGACGCTGGACTCGGCGGGCGTGAAGACGGTGGCCATCTCGTTGCACGCGGAGGACGTCGACGGTGACGGGTACGTGCCCACGGCCGGCGGCGGCACCGACTGCGCCGACAACGACGCCGCCGTCTCGCAGCGCACCTACTACCGGGACGGAGATGGGGATGGCCATGGCGCGGGTCCCACGGTGCAGGGCTGCACGGCGCCGTCCCAGTACGTGGCGCTGGGGGATGACTGTGACGACACGACCACCGAGCGGGCGCCGGGCAGGACCGAGCTGTGCGACGGGGTGGACAACGACTGTGTCAACGGCATCGACAACGGCCTGACGCAGGGCAGCTTCTACCTGGACGCGGACCATGACGGCGCGGGGGCGGGGCCGGTGGTGATGGCCTGTGTCGCGCCCACCAACCACGTGGCTACCAGCAACGACTGCGATGACACCGACAGCCAGCGAAAGCCGGGGCTGGCGGAGACGTGCGACGACAAGGACAACGACTGCGACAACGTGGTGGATGACGGGCTGCCGGTGAGCACGTACTTCCGGGATGTGGATGGTGACGGCTTCGGCAAGGCCTCGGACTCGCTTCAGAAGTGCAGGGCACCCACGGGCTACGTGGCCAACAGCACCGACTGCAATGACGACGCGATGGCCGTGAATCCCAACGCGCTGGAAGTGTGCAACGAGGTCGACGACAACTGCGCCGGTGGCACGGACGAGGGCTTCAACAAGACGTGGTACCGCGACGTGGACGGAGACACCTTCGGGCGGCAGAGCGACATGCAGGCCGGGTGCACGCAGCCCGCGGGCTATGTGGCGCCGAACGGCCCCACCTTCGACTGCAACGATGACGACGGCGCGGTGAAGCCCGGGGCCCCGGAGCTGTGCAACGACATCGACGACAACTGCGTGGCGGGCGTGGACGAGGACTTCACGAGCGGTTCGACCCGGAAGGGCGCCTCTTGCGGCACTCCCTGCACGGGCATCTACGTGTGCAACATGGCCAAGACCGCCACCACCTGCAACGCGCCCACGCCGACGAACTACTACACCGATGCTGACGCGGACGGGGACGGTGCCAGCGGCGCCACCGCCGTGCCCATCTGCCCCGGTCAGTCCATTCCCGCCAACAGCGTGGCGGAGCTGCACACGGACTGTGACGACGTGGACAAGTACAACAAGGGCACCGGCACCGAGGTGTGCGACCAGCGCGACAACGACTGCGACACCACGCCCGACGACGGCAACGTGTGCATGGGCGCCATCTGGAAGGCGGTGGTGGACCCGGCTGTCTCGGCTCGCGACTGGAACACGGTGGCCATCAGCAAGGCCAGCACCACCGGCTACCCGGTGTGGATTGCCGGCGCTGGAGGCGCCCTGGCCCGCCGCGACAGCGCGGGCGGCACGTTCACGAGCTTTGACACCGCGTGTGGCACCACCGCCTGGAACGCGGCCTGGGTGAGCAGCGATGGAAGCGTGTACCTCGCGGGCAGCGGCGGGAAGCTGGCCAGGCATGATGGAACCACGTGCGCCGAGCAGCGCACGCTGGCGAGCGGCAGCAACGCCACGGGCATCATCGGCTTCGACGTCACCCTGCCACTCATGCCACTCCTCTACGTAGTGGATGAAGGGGGCCACCTGTACTCCTGGACGTCGGGAAGCGATGCGGTGGAGGTGGATGACAACGCCCCTGTCTACCGGGACGTCCACGGCCTCGACACTTCGCGCCTGTTCCTCGCGGCCCAGGAAGCAGGAGGGAACCACAGCCCTCTCATGGAGACCTATACCGGGGGAGCGAATACCAGCAACACGGCCATCCCGGGGCCGGATGAATCCAGCATGCGAAGCGTCTGGATGGTGTCGTCGGCGCTCGCATACGCGGTGGGAGACAACTCCATCATCGTGCGGTGGAACGGCTCGAACTGGCAGGCCGTGACGCCTCCCGCTGTCGCCCAATACACGAGCGTCTGCGCGCCGGACCGCACGTCGGTCTACGTCACGGATGCGGCGGGCGTCATCCGTCGCTACACGGGGACCGCCTGGCTGCCGGCGCTGCACATCTCCGTGCCCGCGGGCGCACTCAAAGACGTCGCGAGCGTCGCCCCTACCAACATCTGGGCCGTGGGCCCCAGTGGGCGCGTCATCCACTTCCCGGAGATGCCGTAGCGCTCCCCTCGGAATCCCTGTGATTCCGGGCACCTGGCGAGGCTCCAGGGAGAATCGACCACCGTGTCGATCTCCCGGAGCCTCGTTCGTCGTGAAGGTGAAGCCAGGAACCCGAATCCCAGCGAAACCAGAAGGGGCACCCCATGACGACGAACACGACGCTCAGCGCGGACGCAGTGGCAGGTCAGACCTCGAAGTCGTTCGCCCGGCACCTGCCGACGGTGGGGAGGGTGCTGCTCGGCATCCTGCTCTTCGTCCCCGGGCTGAACGGCTTCCTGAACTTCCTGCCGCCACCCCCGACGGCCCTTCCCGAGTTCGCCGAGGCGCTCATGAAGACGGGCTACATGTTCCCGCTCATCAAGGGCACCGAGGTCCTCGTCGGCGTGCTGCTGCTGACCAACCGCTTCGTGCCGCTCGCGCTGGCCATTGCCGCGCCGGTGGTCGTCAACATCGTCGCCTTCCACGCCTTCCTGGCACCGGAGGGGATGGTCATCCCCATCATCCTCCTGGCGCTGCACCTCTCCCTGGCCTGGTCGTACCGGAAGGTGTACGGCCCCATGCTCGCCATGCGCGCGAAGCCCGGGTAGGGCTCCCGGCGTGCCGTTGGACACGCCGGGGTGGTGGGCCTTCTAGCTCTTCGAGTCCGCGAAGCAGGGGCCCAGCTCGCGCACCTCGACGGTGGCCCACTCCGCGGCGGGACACTCGTGGGCAATGGCGAGCGCCTCCTCCCGCGTCTTGCAGTCGATGAGGAAGATGCCGCCAATCATCTCCTTGGCCTCGGCGAACGGGCCATCGTTCACGACGCGCTTGCCGCCACGAACTCCGATGCGCACCGCGGAGTCGTCCGCGCGGAGCGACTCAGCCACCCTGAGGAGGCCGCGGGACTGCAGGTCCTCGCTGAAGCGCACCATCCGGTCCATGGCGTGATGCGCCTCCTCCTGCGTCCTGCCCTGCCTTTGTCCCCGGGGCTCCAGAATCATCAACGCGAACGCCATTGCTCGCTCCTTTCGAGGAGGCGGATCCTACTTCAGCGGTCTGACGAATCCTGGCCAATCAGTCGCGAGAGCAGGGTGGACAGCACCTCCAGCTCCGCGGGCTTCAGCCGGGAGAGCTCCTCGGGAGGGGCGTACAGTCCTTCCAGCAATTGACGCTTCAGGCGCACGCCCTTCGCGGTGAGGACGACGGAGCGGACCCTGCGGTCGTCAGGGTTCGGCCGCCGCTCCACCAGCCCGCGCGACTCGAGCCGGTCCACGATGAAGGTCGCGTTGGAGGCATCGCAGTCCCAGGCCTCCGCCAGCGAGCGCATCGTGCGCCCCTCCGTCGCATCCAGCCCGCCCAGCCCGCGTGCATCGTTGGGGGTGAGCCCGAGCCGGCTCAGGAGGCGGTCTCGCTGAGGCCGCGTGCGCATGAAGAAGTCGAAGAGCAGGCGCCAGGCCCGCGCCTCCGACCTCGTCTGCTCTCCATCCCCCGGACGTGCCATGGGCGCTGTCTCTCAAGTTCCCGGGGAGAGCGCCAGCGTCATGTGTCTCGCCCGTGGGTTGAGTGGTTCAAGCAAATGCCCGGGCCGTGGGGCGGGTGGCGGCCTCGGGGTTGCGTCTCACCGCGCCCGGGGACACGCCGATGAAGCGCTTGAACGCCCGGCTGAACGCGGCCTCTGATTGGTAGCCGAGGCGGCTCGCGAGCTCACCCAGCCCCGCCGTGTCCTCCCGGAGCCACGTCACGGCCACGTGCATCCGCCAGCGCGCGACGTAGTGCATCGCGGGCTCACCGACGAGCTCGGTGAAGCGCGCCGCGAAGGCCGAGCGCGACATCGCCACCTCCTTCGCGAGCGAGGCCAGCGTCCACGCGCGCGCCGGGTCCTTGTGGATGAGCATGAGGGCGCGGCCGAGCTGCGGGTCCTGGAGCGCGCCGAGCCACCCCTTCTGCGCGGCGGGATCCTGCTGGATCCACGAGCGGATGGCCTGGACGATGAGGATGTCCGCGAGCCGGGTGATGACGGCCTCCACGCCCGGGCGCAGCGCCTTCGCCTCGGCCGCCATCAGCCGCAGCGTGCTCTCCATCCAGTCCGCGTGGGGCGAGCTCGCGGCATCCAGGTGAATCACCCGGGGCAGGAGCCGGACCACCGCATGTGCCGCGGGATGGTCGAAGCGGACGGCGCCGCAGACGAGCGTGCTCGGCGTGCCGCCGCCGCCGTGCCGGAGGACGGAATAGCGCTCGCTGACCTGCTGCTGTGGAAGCTCATGGGCCAGCGGCGTGGGGACGCGGGGCCCGGTCCAGAGGCGATGGCCCTCGCCGTGGGTCACCAGCGCGAGGTCCCCCGGCCGGAGCCCGACGGGCGCGGTGCCCTCGACTTCGAGCGAGCACGCGCCGGACGTGACGACGTGGAACCACATGCACCCGGGCATGGGCGGCAGCGCGAGTCCCCAGGGCGCGGTGAGCTCCGACTGGCAGTAGAAGCTGCCCGTCATGCGCAGGAAGTGCAGCGCCTCGCCGAGCGGGTCCACGGGGGCCCAGAGCTGCGTGTCCACCATGGCCGGAGCATGCCCCCGGCACGACGACAGCGTCCAGCGCGCCTGGACGAACGAGCATGAAACCGCGACTGCCGGTCATTGAGGCCGGCGGCCCCGGGCGACATCTTGCGTGAAGGCAATCAAGCCCGAGGGAGTCGTGATGAAAGTCCTGGTGGTGGGTGCAACGGGAGGTTCCGGACGTGCGGTAGTCGAAGTGCTGCTGTCCGAGGGGCATGACGTGACGGCCTTCGCCCGGCGGCCGGAGGCGCTCGGCGTCTCTTCACCGCGGCTGGCCGTCGTCACCGGGGACGCGACGCGCCCCGCGGACGTCGAGCGCGCGGTGCAGGGGCAGGACGCGGTGATTGTCACCCTTGGCATCCGTGAGAATCCGTTGACGGTCCGGATGCGCGGCAGCGCGGGGACGCCCATGGACGTGCGCTCGGCGGGGACCCGGAATGTCATCGCCGCCATGCGAAGGCACGGCGTCCGCAAGCTGGTGGTGCAGACCACGTACGGGGTGGGGGAGACGCGGGGCCGGCTGTCGCTCAAGTGGAAGCTGCTGTTCTCGCTGCTCCTGAAGCCGCAGATTGCCGACACCGAGGTGCAGGAGCGGGAGGTGCGGGAGAGCGGACTCGACTGGGTGCTCGCGCAGCCCGTGGGCCTGACGGACGAGGCCGAAGCGGCAGCCCCCTTCGCCTCCCCGGCGGGCGAGGCCCGTGGGATGAGCGTCTCGCGGAGGAGTGTCGGCCGCTTCCTCGTCGAGGCGGCGGAGAGCGCGAAGTACATTGGCAGGTCGGTGGCCCTCTCGGCCGCGTGAGGTTCGCAATGCCTTCAGGTGCTCTCGCCACACTGACCTGGCTGTCGGCGCTCGGCTCGGGCGTGGTGGCCGGAGTCTTCTTCGCGTTCTCCTCGTTCGTGATGAGGGCCCTCGCCCGGCTGCCGCCCGCGCAGGGCATTCTCGCCATGCAGTCCATCAACGTCGTGGCGGTGACTCCGGCCTTCATGGCCGTGTTCTTCGGAACGGCGGTGGCCGCGCTGGCCGTCGCGGTCTCCGCGCTGCTCTCCTGGGAGAAGCCCGGCGCGCTGTACCTGCTGCTGGGCGGCGTGCTGTATGGCGTTGGCGTCTTCGCGGTGACGGCGGTGTTCAACGTTCCGAGGAACAACGCGCTCGCGGCCGTCGACCCGACCCAGGCGGATGCCGCCAGCATGTGGACGCTCTACGTGTCGGGCTGGACGGCCTGGAACCACGTGCGAACCGTCGCGGGTGTAGGAGCCACGGTGTGCTTCATCCTCGCGCTCCGGGTCCGAAGCTCAGGGTGACGGCGCGAAGCGGACGTCCACCCAGTAGTTGGTGTCCTTGTAGCTGCTCGCGGGGAAGCCGCCCGCGCCGTAGGCATAGACACCGTTTCCGCCCACGCTCGCGCTGGCGGGAGCCGTCAGGTTGCCGCTGGTGACGGCGCTCGCGAGCCCCGAAGGGTCTCGGGCGAAGAGGCCATTCGACGTGTGGTACGAGGCCACGTAGAGCGTGTTCGCGCTGATGGAGACGGGCGTAGGCAGGACGGCTTCCTGCCACCCGGGGATGGGGCCGTCGCTCACGGCAACCTGGGCGAGCAGGGTGCCCGTGCCGGTCCAGAGGCGGGCGACGTAGCCGCTCGCGTTGCCCGTGCCCCGGTAGAAGCGCAGCGCCTGGATGGTGCCAGGGACGTTGCTGCGGAAGCGCACGCCCACCTCGACGGCGCGGGTGTCCGCCTCCTCAACGGCGTTGGCGGGCGCGCGGTCGCCGAAGAGCGTCTGGCTCCAGGGGAGGATGAGCGTGGCCACCACGGGCCGGTGGTCCGACTGAGACGTCGCGCCCACCACGGCCGCCGTCACGGGAGACGTCCACGCGGAGCCGAGCATCACGTAGTCGATGCGGCGCGTGGGGAAGCCCGCGTCATGCGTGTAGCCGCTGCCCGAGCCGCCGCGCGTCCAGGCGTCGGAGAGCAGCGTCTTCAGGCTGGTGATGCCGGACTCGGTAGGGGAGGCATTGAGATCGCCGCCGAGCAGCGCCCACGGCCTTCCCGCCAGGGCCGCCTTGACGTCCTCGGCCTGGTTGAGCCGCTCCGTGGCGCCCGTGGTGCCGAAGTGCGTGACGGCCACGGGCACCACGTGCGTCGCGTCCAATTCCACTTCCACCAGCCCGAGCACGCGCTGCTCCGCGGCGGAGCGCAGGGGGATGCGCTGCGAGGAGCGGATGGGGTAGCGAGACAGCACCGCGAGGCCGTACTGCCCGCCGTCGTAGCTGAGCAGCGACGGGACGAAGGTCGCGTTCAGCCCCGTGAGCTGCCCCAGCCGCGTGGCCTGGTCCACCTTGCCCGAGCGGTTGGTGAGGACGTCCACCTCCTGGAGCACGACGAGGTCCGGCGACTGCCCCTTGATGACGTTGGCGATGCTGTCGAGACTGCTCAGTTCACCGTGCTTGATGTTGTACGTCATGAACCGCAGCCCGCCGCCGGGCGTCAGGGCCTGGGAGGACTCGGTGAGGGGAAGCGGCTCGTTCGCGGCATCCGGTGGCGCGCACCGGGGAAGGACGGCGAGGAGCAGGACGGCCAGGACGGACGCGAGGGATTGCCGGAGGCGCATGGTCGGGAATCCTGGCCGCCACGCCGTCCTCCGGCAAGGAGCAGGTGCGGAAGCTGCTCATGGGCAACCGAACCGCGAATGCCTTCACGCGTGGGACGTGAGCATCTCCAAGCCACTGGAAGCTCGCGGCAGCCCTTCTTCCGCGAGCTCCACCAGCAGGGTCCACGCCTCGCGGAGGTCCGGCGAGTCGCGGTGGATTGCGAACCGGCCATACATCTTCGCGAGGATGCGCCAGGCTGCGCCCGTTCTCCCGAGGTCCTGGAGCAGCCGGCACAGGCTCACCGTCGCGCGCAATTCGAAGAGGTGGGCCTCCTGCTCGCGAGCCACGGAGAGTGCCTTGAAGAAGCAGGCCCGTGCCTGCTCCGCCCTCCCGAGCCGTCGCAGGCACTCACCCCGCAGGCGGTACAGCTCGGCCTCGTAGAAGCGCTCTCCTGAAACCGCGACCCGCTTCAGTGCGGCCCGCACCGAGGCCAGCCCTTGCTCCGGCTGCTCCAGCTTCAGGTGGATCTCCGCCAGCATGGCGTAGCAGTGCGGCATGTAGACGCGAATGCCCGAGCCATGCCAGTGCGGGAGCACCATCCTCATGCGCGTGAGCGCCGCCTCGGGCTGCCCGAGCTCGGCCAGTGCCCAGCTCCGCAGCGCCGCCGCCCACGCCAACCAGATCCGGAACCGGTGCTCGCGGCAGAGCGCCTCGCATGCCTCCGCCCACCTCAAGGTCTCCCGCCCCTCATGCCGGAGCTGGCTGACCAGCGTGCGCGCGCACAGCACCGAAGCCAGCCCGGAGGGCTGTCCAATCTGCTCGGCCAGGCTCATGGCCTCCTGTTCGTAGCGCCGGGATTCGTCGGGCTGGCAGCCCACCGCGAACAGCAGGCTCCCATGCACGAAGGCGGAGACCCGCGAGTCGGTCCAGTTCCTCGACGCCAGCACCCGGCGCTGCGCGATGTCGATGTCCGGCTCCGCCAGCACCTCCTCGACGAGCCTCCGGCACGCCCGGTTGTCGCCCATGACGGAAAGGCAGCGGCACAGGGCCATCTTCAAACCCAGGCTCTTGTGCGTCGACCTCCCTGCGAGCTGATGCTGCTCCAGCGCCAGATAACGCTGGACCAGTTCCACCACGACGTCGAACCGTCCCCGGATGAGGTAGTAGGTGGTGAACCCCCAGAATGGCAGACGGAGCCGGGGCAGCTCGTCCCCGACTTCGCGGAGCAGCACCCGCACCCGCTCGTAGAGCCGCTCCAGCTCGGGGGCGTTGTAGCGCAGGACCTGGGACATGGGGGTTCCCATGTCCATCAGCAGGTGCAACTCCTTGCGCTCGCGCCACGCCGCATCCGGCAGGCCGGGGAGCAGCTTCAACGCCAGGTGAAAATAGGTGAGGGCGTCCTGGTTGTCCGAGCGCCGGCTGGCGCGCTCTCCTGCCCGTTGCCACGCCTGGATGGCGGACTCCAGGTCTCCAGCCTCCGTGTGGTGGTGGGCCAGCAGCTCGGGGTTCGCCTCGACCAGCTCGGGGAAGCGCGCCTCCAGAACGCCCGCGATATGCCGGTGATGCTTGCGTCGCGTGCTGCGCGAGAGCGACTGGTACGCCGCGTCCTGGATGAGCGCGTGCCGGAACTGGTACACGGGCGCGTCCGCACGCGCTGGCTCCTGGAGCAATCCCGCCTTCACGAGCCCGGCCAGCTCGCGCCGCAGGGTGGTCTCGTCACGCCGCGTGAGGGGCTCGAGCAGCGCCAGTGAGAAGTCGCGTCCCACCACCGCGCAGAGCTGGACCAACGCCTTCAGGCGCGAGGGCAGCGTGTCGAGCCGGGCCAGCAGCAGCTCGTGCAGGGTGACGGGAATGGAGCGCAGGCTGTGTCCCGGGCTCGCACCCGCGGAGGCCCGCTCCAGGACCATGCGCGTCATCTCCTCGATGAACAGCGGGACGCCATCCGTCTTCCGGACCAGCGCCCGCACCGCTTCCGCCGGCAGGTCGTGGCCGTGTGACACCTCCCGCACCAGGTCCGCGGCGAGCTCGGCCGGTAGCCGGTGCAGCGCCATGGCGTGCAGCCAGGGACGGGGAGCCCAGGCGGGCTGGAAGTCGGGCCGGGAGCTCACGATGACGAGCACCGGCTCTTCCTTGACCCGTTCCAGCAGCAGCTCCAGGAAGCGGAGCTGCGATGCGTTTGCCCAGTGCAGGTCCTCCACGATGGCGAGCACCGGGCGCTCCCGGGCCAGCTCCAGCACCAGCGCCATCATGACCTCGATGGTCTTCTCCTGGCGCCACTCGAGCGAGAGCCGATGCACTGCGGCACTCCCGGGGACTGGCAGGGACATGAGCAGCGCGATGAGGTGCACGTGGGTCTCCGACAGGCACAGGCGCCCCAGATGCTCCTCAATCCGCCGCAGCTGCTCTCGCGGTGGGTCCTTCGGCGAGAGCTGGAGCAGGTGCTGGATGAGCGCGGTGGCGGGGTGGCGGGTGGTCATACTGAACTGGGACCAGCACTGGAAGCGCAGCAGGTGGACAGGCTCCGTTGCGACCCGCTCACCGAGCTCCTGGAAGAGGCGGGACTTGCCGATGCCGGCCTCGCCGGTCAAGAGCACGAAGGCGCCCCGCCCGCGCCGGGCCCGCTCCCAGTCCTCCAACAGCAGTCGCAGCTCATGCTGCCGCCCCACCATCCGCGAGAGGCCGCCCACGGCCAACGTCCGCTCGAACCGGGAGTGGGCTTCCCGCTCGTACTGCACCTTGCGCACGTCCAGGGAGCGCGGTCCCGCCATTCCGTCAAAGACACGCGGCCCCAGCTCCTCGGTCGCGAAGGCCCCCCGCACCAGCTTCCAGGACTCGTCACCCAGCACCACCTCACCCGGCCCGGCCTGCCGCGCCAGCCAGGAAACGACCTTGGGGGCTTCCCCCTGGAGGGTGATGCGTCCGCCCCGTGAGTCCGTCGGACGCGCGCACAGGGACAGCAGGTCCGTGAAGAGGCCCACCCGCACGCCCAGCCCGGAGAGGGGGAGGTGCGGCAGCCTGCGTTGGAGCGCCATGGGCACGTCCCGGGCGAGTTGGAGTCCCGCATGGACCGCGCGATCCGCGTCGTCCTCTCGCACCTGGGGGCAACCGAAACAGCCGAGCACCTCGCCTGGCATGTACAGGGTGGTGGAGCCGCCGTGGTGCTCGATGAGGTCCGCGCACTCGTGATGGAAGGCCAGGTCCAGCTCGCCCATGTCCTCACCGTCGAGCGGCTCCGGGAGGCCGGAGAGCCCCTGGAGCTGACAGGACACCAGCGTCACCTGCCGCCGCTCGGGCGAGCAGGACCGCAGCTCATCGGGTGCGGGCGTCAGCCGCCGCTTCAGCTCGCGGACCTCGTCGCACAACTCGTGGGCCGAAGAGAGCCGGCGGGCCGGGTCCTTCGACAGCAGGGTGGCCACCAGGGTCTCCAGCTCGGACGGCACGGCCGGGTTGCGCGCGCGCACCGGGGGCATGGGCTCCGCGGACATCACCCGGTCGCGCAGCTCCACGAGCCGCTTCATGGGCACGGGTATCGTTCCGGTCAGCATCTCGTACAGCACCATGCCCGCCGCCCAGAGGTCGGTGCGTGCGTCCTGCGGACCATTCCGCCACTGCTCCGGCGCCATGTAGGCCGGCGTCCCCGCAGTGAGCAGGTGCAACCTCCGCGAGCTGTTCGCCCCCGGCAGGTGCGACAGCCCGAAGTCGAGCAGCTTCACCACGCCCTGTTCGGTGAGGAAGACGTTGCTGGGCTTGAGGTCCCGATGGATGACGTGGTGCTCGTGCGCGTGGGCCAGCCCCGCGGCGATGCCCTCGACGATTTCCAGCGCGCGTGGCACCCCCAGGTATCCCTCCCGCCGCAGCATCGTCGCGAGGGACTCGCCTGACAGGAACTCCATCACGAGGAAGGGAATGCGCGGCTCCTCCGGGACGGAGCACCACTCGGACACGTCGAAGAGGTGGATGATGTTCTCGTGGTTCAGCCGGGCAGTGGCGCGCGCCTCGCGCAGGACTCCTTCCTCGAGCCCCCGGAAGGCGAGGAGGAACTTGAGCGCCACCTCGCGCTGCAGCTTCTCGTCGTGCGCCCGGAAGACGACGCCCATGCCACCTTCCCCCAGCCACTCCAGGATTTCGAACCGGTGGCCCTCCTGCCCTCCGAGCCGGTCGCCAGGGGCTGGCAGGCGCAGCGGCGGCTCATCCTGGAAGACCACGCGCAGGAAGGAGTCGTCAGACTCCAGGGTGTCGTCGAACGTGCCCTGCCGTCCGTCAAAGCTCTCTCCCACTTCTCTCCTCCCACAGAGACTCGGGACCAGACGACTCCGCGGTAAAGGTGGGACGTCATCGCCAACACGAGGAGCCCCGGGCTCCGGTGGCGCGATCCGATGATTCTCTGGCGCGATCGGATTGGCGTGGGAGGGAGCCGCCCGTGAGTCTTGGCGCACCGAATCTCCGGTGCGTCAAAGGACGGTTCCCATGTCGAAGGTCTGGCTCATCACTGGAAGCTCCCGCGGCCTCGGTCGCGACCTCGCGAAGGCCGTGCTGGCGGCCGGCCACCGCCTCGTGGCCACGGCTCGCAAGCCGGAGCAGCTGCGGGAGCTCGTCGAGCAGTACGGCGAGCAGGTGCTCCCCATCGCGCTGGATGTGACCGACCCGGCGGCCGCTCGGGCGGCTGTCGCCGCGGCGACCTCCACCTTCGGGCGCCTGGACGTCGTGGTGAACAACGCCGGCTACGCGAACGTGGCCTCCATCGAGGACGTGGCGGAGGACGACTTCCGCGAGCAATTCGAGACGAACTTCTACGGAGTCATGCACGTCACGCGCGCGGCGCTGCCTGTCATGCGCGCGCAGCGCGATGGGCACATCATCCAGATCTCCTCCATCGGCGGGCGCACGGGGAGCCCCGGGCTGGCGGCCTATCAGTCCGCGAAGTGGGCCGTGGAGGGCTTCTCGGAGGTGCTCTCCAAAGAGGTGGGGCCGCTCGGCATCCGCGTGACGCTCGTCGAGCCCGGGGGCTTCCGCACCGACTGGGCGGGCGCTTCGATGCGCGTGGACCCTGTCAGCGACGCGTACCAGCCGACCGTCGGCGCCTTCATGGAGAACGTCCGCAAGCATGCCGACGGCGGTCGGGGCGACCCGGCGAAGGCCGCGCGGGCCATCCTCCAGATGGCCTCGGAGAAGCAGCCCCCGCTGAGGCTGTTGCTCGGCTCCGATGCCGTGTTCCTCGCGGGCGCCGTCGCGGCGCAGCGTGCGGAGGAGGACGCCCGGTGGAAGGCGCTCAGCCTGTCCACCGATTACGATGGCATGGTGGACTTCGCCGAAACCCCCGTCGCCAGGATGCTGTCCGCGCAGAGGAGCTGACGTGGCCGCAGATCTCGTCCCCGTGCCGAGCGTGCTGCTCGACCGTCTCGCCACCCTTGGTGTCGACGTCGAGCGCGTGCTGCGGCACGCGGGCATCCTGCTCTCGCGGTTCCAGGAGCCCCGGGCCCACCTGACGACCCGTGAGTTCATGGCGCTCTGGCACGCCGTGGAGGCCGTCGGCGGGGGGCGGGAGCTCGGCCTGCGCATCGGCTCCGAAGCGCGGCCCCACCAGTACGACGTCGCGTCGATGGCCGCGCTCCACGCTCCGAACCTCGGCGAGGCGCTGAAGAAGCTCGCGCGGTACAAGCGCGTCGTCTGCCCGGAAGAGGTCGTGAACGAGGTCTCCCACGGCGAGGCCCGGGTCCGCTTCCACTGGCTGCTCGCCGAGGGCCCGCTGCCCATGTTCCTCGTCGATGCGACGTTCGCCTCCACGCTGGCGCTCGCCCGGCGCGGCACGGGCAAGCCGCTCGTCCCGCGGCGCCTCGAGCTCGCGCGGCGGCGCTCCGACGTGGAGCTGCTCACCCGTCACTTCGGGTGCAAGGTCCGCTTCGACGCGCCGGTGGACCTGCTCGTCTTCGACGAGAGCGCGCTCGCCGAGCCCTTCGTCACGCACAACGCCGACCTGCTGACGCTCCTCGTTCCCGGCCTCGAGACGGCGCTGAATGAGCGGTTGGAGCGGCGCAGGCTCGCGGACGACGTGCGCACGGCGCTCCGTCGTCGCATGCACGGTGAGCGCCCCTCGGTGGAGAAGCTCGCGAAGGAGCTGCACCTGAGCCCGCGCACGCTCCAGCGCCGGCTCGAGGAGGAGGGGACGACCTATCAAGGGCTGCTCGACGAGGTGCGCCGCGAGTCCGCACGCAGGCTCCTGGTGAGCACCGACCTCGACGCCAGTGAAGTGGCGTTCCTGCTGGGCTACGAGGAGCTGAACTCGTTCATCCGTGCCTTCACGGGCTGGGAGGGCACGACACCGGCCCGCTGGCGTGGGGTCGAGCGGACCCGCACGCCTGCTCCCTGACGCGTCCATTGCCTCCCTGACGTGTCAGGGGCCCCACGCGGGCCGCCGCTCCCTCGCGGGCCCCGAGGGAGGACCTCCCCGGAGACCCCTGCGAACGCTGGCACGTGGCTTGATTGAGTGCTGCCGCGCGCTCCGAGAGGACCTGACAATGAATGACACGAAACGGCTGTCCCTGCTGCTCCTGGCGTTCCTGACACTCCCTGTCGCCGCCTTCGCGGCCACGCCGACCTACCAGACCCAGTCCATCGAGGGCTGGACGGTGAATGTCGACACCCGCCTGCCGGCGACGAACAAGGCCGCGACGGACAAGGCCGTCGCGCTGCTGACGGGGCAGTTGAGGGACATCGTCCGGCTCGTCCCCGCCGGGCCCGTGGCGCAGCTGCGCAAGGTGACGCTGTGGCTGTCGCCGCCGTACGCCGGCCAGCCGCCGAGGGCCGAGTACCACACCAGTCCCATCTGGCTGAGCCAGAACGGGCGCAACCCGGCGATGGCGCGGGGCATCGAGATCTCGAACGTCCTCGTCTACGAGGCGGAGTCGCAGCGGATGCCCCTGTTCGTGCTGCACGAGCTGTCCCACGCGTACCAGAACCAGGTCCTGGGCGATGGGAACGCCGACATCAAGGCGGCCTTCGACCGTGCCACCGCGAGCAAGACCTATGACCGCGTGGAGCGCTTCAACGGCCCCGGGCTGCCCAACACGTTCGAGCGCGCCTACGGCATGAACAACGCGGGCGAGTTCTTCGCGGAGACGACCGAGGCGTTCTTCGGCCGCAACGACTACTTCCCGTTCAACCGGGACGAGCTGACCCGGCATGACCCGACCTCGCTGGCGATGCTCCAGAAGGTGTGGCAGGTCGCGCAGACGCCGGTTCCGCCGCAGCCGACGCCGCAGTCGTCCTCCGTGACGGCCGGCTTCGACCTCCGCTGTCACTACCGGCTGACGACCCTCTGGCAGGGCGAGGGGATGTCGCTGGACATCATCAACGACGGCAGGAACAACACGCCCATCCTCGCGAAGACGGCCGTCGTCTCGGGGCAGCTGTGGAAGTTGATGCCCGAGGCCAACGGCACCTGGAGGCTGGTGACCCAGTGGCGCGGTGTTGGCCTGTCCCTGGCCAACACCGCGGGCAACCGGCCCCTGCTCGTCAACACGGCCGCTGCCCCGGAGCAGCTGTGGCGGGTGACGCCGGAGGTCAACGGCGCCGTCCGGCTGACGAACCTGGCGCAGGGGGAAGCGCTGTCGCTGGACATCATCAACGATGGCAAGAACAACGCGCCCATCCTCGCGAAGAAGGCACTCGTGTCGGGACAGCTGTGGAAGGTGATCCCCGTGAGCCCCTGTCCGTAGCGGGCTGGTGTAGACAGCACCCATGGTCCTCCTCACGGAGAATGGCGCCCGTCGGGGCCCGAGGGCGCGCTGTCCTTCCTGCACGCGGTTCAACGCGCCGGGCCTTCCGTGCCCGGAGTGCGGCTGCGGCCCCGTGCCGCCCGAACGCTATGGCGCCGCCCGGATGCTGTTCCACGCAGGGGTGGACCGCTTCGCGCTGATGGAGCGGCTGGAGGCGCTGGCGCCGTCGCAGGCGGAACACCTGGAGGCTCAATACGCCACGCTGTGGACCGGGGTGCGCCGCCTCCTGGAGGACGTGCGCCGCTGGGAGCCGGACCTCCTGCTCGGAGGCTTCCCGGAGGAGGTGGAGGACCTGTGGGCGCGGTGGCTTCCCTGGCGGGTGCCCTCCTTCGAAGCCGGGGACGACGGGAGTCCCGTCGAGGAGCTGCGCGGGCTCGAGGCGCTCGCGGCGGTGAACCGGGGAGAATCCTCCCCGGCCCAGGTGTCCGCCGCGGTCTCCTGCCTGCACGACGAGGGACGCTTCGGCCTGGAGGCGGCGCTGGCCCTGACGCGGTGGCGGGTGTGGCCGTATGTCCGGCTCTCCAGGCAGGGGCGCGAGCGCATCCAGCAGAGCGCCCGCGTCATCGCCGCCCGGTACCCGGAGCACGAGGCCCGCGCCGCCGTGGCCTGGGTCCGCGCCGCGGGACGGGAGCCGGAGGTGGACATCCTCTTCACGCTGCGAAAGGGGCTGCACCACCCGGAGGCCGACGTGCGCTTCGAGTGCGCCCTCTGCCTGGAGGACGAGGACGGGCTGCTCGCCGCGCTGGACTCACCCGACGCGAGGGTGGCCTCCGAGGCCCGCCGCAGGCTGGCCGCGCGGGGCTCCGCGAAGCTCCTGGACCGCCTGTCCGCGAGCGGCGACGCGGACTTCGCCCGCGACGTGCTGAAGCGGCTGTCCACGTCCGGGCCTCCGGGCGCGCTGGGCGTGTTGCTCTCCGTGTCGGCACGGGTGAAGGGCGGGCTCGCCAGCGAGCTGCACAGGTGGGCGACCGGGAAGCCCTTCGCGGAGCTGCCGGCGGAGGACCAGACGCGCTGGGCCACCTGGGCGCGAAGCACCTTGCGCGAGCTTCCCGCCGAAGACGCGCTGCGCTTCCTGGAATGGGCCGCCGCCGCGCCGGACGCCGGGGGCTCGGAGGCGGTACGAGCCTTCGAGTCCGCCGCCGCCGAGGCACTCGCGCGGGCCACGCCGCCCGAGCGGGCGCGGCTGCTCCGCGGCTCTGAGTTCGTGCGGTTCCTCTCGCTGGCGGGGCCCGGGGAGACACCCCTGCTCCACATCTGGTCCCGCGACGAGGCCTGCGCGGAGCCGCTGCTCGACACGCTGGTGTCGCTGACGGGGCGCATGGACCGGTGGGGGCAGTCCGCGAACGGGCAGGCGGCGCGGCTGCTCATGGCGGTCTGGGCGCCGCCCGCGAGGGAGCGGCTGCTGGGCCCACTGGCGGCGGCGGTGAGGTCCTGGAGCGGCATCTCCGGCCGCGAGGAGCTCATCGAGGCCGTGTGGCGGCGCTTCCAGGAGTCGCCGGAGGAGCGCGCGGACCTGCTGACCACCTTCGAGCCCTGGCGGCGGGAGCTGTGGGAGCGGCAGTGCGCGGCGGAGCCGGACCCCGTCGCGCGCTTCGAGACCTGGTGGCGCGTGGACGCGCCCACGCGGCTGCCGGAGCGGGTGAACGACCTGGTCCGCGAGTCTCCCATGAAGGTGGAGGACCTGCCCCGGCGCCTCGCGCGCGTGTGGGCCGCGGCGGAGTCGCGCGTGGACGCGTGGCCCCGGTCCACGTCGCTCGCCGTGTCGTACGCGGCGGCGGTGCTGTCCGGCGAGCTGCGCAGTGGGGCGGACGCGCTCGCTCCCGAGGCGGAGCGCTTCCTGGCCTGGTTCCCGGACTTCGAGCGCCGGGTCCTCGCCGCGCCGCCGGCCGAGGGCGAGTCGAGCTACCACCGCCACTTCCTGGAGGACCTCCACGTCGACGTGCGGTTGATGCGCGAGCGGCTCGAGCGCCTGCGCGAGGACGCGGAGCGGGCGCGGGAGGAGGAGCTGCGGCGGAAGGTAGAGGAGTCGCGGAGGAGGGACGAGGAGCGACGGGCCGAGGCGGCCCGGCTCGACACCGAGCGCCGCGCCGAGGAGGCGCGCGTCCACTCCGCGAAGCTCCTGGCGTCGCTCCCGCCCGTGACGACAGCCCTTCCGCTCCCGGGCGTGCCGGGTCTGCCCATCGACGACGAGGTCGTCCTGGAGGGCGCGCGGCTCGCCACGTTGATGCACTACGTGCGGCTCTTGAAGGCCATGAGCGGCGGCGCCGACGTGCTGGCGCTGTTCGCGGCGCACGGGCTGACGGTGGAGACCTGGACCGTCGAGTGCAACGCCTGGGGTCAGGTGATGATCCGGCGCCCGGACCTGGCCATGCGCTTCGGCGCGCTGATGGCGGCGCCCTGGGGCTGAGCGCCCCCGGGCTCCACTTCACAGGCGCCCGCGTCCACCGTCAGGAGGGTGGGGGAGCATCCGGTTCCCCCGGAACCCCTCTTCCGGCAAGGAACCCCTCCATGGCTCCCGCTCTCGCTCCCAAGCAGTATCCGTTCACCGTCGTCGGCGTCCTGGAGATCTTCTACGAGGACGGCGGAGAGCTGAAGAAGTGGGTCGGTTCCGGGTACCTCCTGAAGACGGCGGCGTATCCGGACCGCAGGGACCTCGTCCTCACCGCCGCGCACAACCTCGTCTACCTGCGCAATCCGAGACTGCAGGAGGTGCACTTCACCGTCTACGGAGACCGCGACGTCTACTCCATCGCGGCGCGTGAGAACGGCAGCCTCCGGTACGCGATTGCCCCGGACTACGACAAGCACCCGGACAACCCGGCGCTCGACTTCGGGGTGATGGTCCTCCAGGAAGGCGCGGGCGGTGCGAATGAGCCCCTGTCGCTGACCGTCGTCGGCGACACGCTCCGCGTGGCCGCGACCATCGCCGGAGGCGTGAGCGCCAGGGTGAAGGTGGACGACCGCAGGGTGTACTGCAGCGCCGTGACGGCCGAGAAGCAGAAGTACACGCCCCTGTACTACCCGGTGGATGCGACCGCCGCCGGGATGAGTGGCGGCCCCGTGCTCGTCGAGCAGCACTCCGCGTGGAGCTCCATCGGCGTTGTCACAGGGACGGGAGACGTGGACGGCACCCTCCGCGGAATCGCGGCGCCAATCTTCGCGCAGACGGCGAAGATCATCGACACGCTGATTGCGACCTCACTCGCCGGGTAACAGACGGGTGACCGGGCAGATGTACAAAAAACCGTTAATTCTGAATTTGCATGTCTTACATTGATTAATGGTTTTGGTGAGGAGTAAGAGTTGGTTGGCGCGATCTTGCGCCCTGAGCCTCCTTCCAGAGGAACCATGCTCAACAAGAAGTTGCTACTTGCGAGCCTGCTGATGTCTGGCGCGGCCTCGGCCTCGTGGGTTGACCGGCCCGTGACACTCATTGCCCAGCAGTACGACCAGTGGTGCCATGCGGCGTCCATCGACATGGTCGCCACGTACTGGGGCGACAGTTTCTGGACCCAATGTGACATCGTGAAGAAGGAGTTCGGCTCCACGACGTGTCCCAACTCGCCCACGGCCTCCATTGACCAGACGTGTACGGGCCTGCAGGCCATGGGCTACCTGTGCAGCGTCAACTACGCGCCGCTGACGTTTGCCCAGTCGTTCTCGGACGTCTACACAAACAACCGCCCCTTCATTCCTCGCATCGGCTGGACGAGCGGTGGCGGTCACATCATGGTGATGCGCGGCGTTGACGACGTGGGGCAGTACGTCAAGTACAACAACCCGCTGCCGGTGGGCACGGGCTCCACCTCCTCGTGGGTGACGTACACGTACTTCAAGAACAACAGCAGCTGGAACTGGACGCACACCGTCTGGAACATCCGGAAGTAGCCCCTTCAGGCAACCACAGGTGAATCCCATGAACGCGATGAAGTCTTTCGTTTCGACGTGTGTGGCCCTGGTCCTGATGGCGGGCACCTCCTCCCTGGCGGCGGATGCCGACCAGGCGCGCATCGACGAGCAGGTGTCCTTCGGCCTCAAGGAGGTCCAGCGCATCCTGGAGCGCGAGGCCGCGGGCCTGGCGGAGTTCGGCATCCAGGACCGCGGTGAGCTGCAGAAGCTCCAGGTGGGTGCGCCCATCGAGGCGTACCGGCTGGACCCGAAGGGCCTGGAGGCGTACGCGCCGGGCAAGAAGATTGCCCCGCTGCTGACGCCGATGGAGGAGCTGTACTACCCAGTGCTGGTGAACGGGAAGGCGCGGCTGGTGATGTGGCTGGCGAAGCTCGACGGCACCTGGCAGTTCGCCGGCTTCGGGCAGTCCGACCTGGGCCCGGCGCTCGCCGGGCTGACGGCGCGGCACGCGAAGGCCGGCGCCCGGCTGAAGGTCGTCATCCAGGCGCAGACCCAGGCGAAGCTGCTCCTGGTGGAGCAGGGCGGCGCGGAGAAGCTGTTCTACCTCTCCAGCCACCCCTGGAGCTTCAACGCCGCCATCCGCAGCGACCTGACGGAGCTGCGTCAGCCGGAGTTGATGGAGCAGCTCAAGGAAGCCACGCGGCAGATGCTGCGCAACTGATGATGTGACGTCTGTCTGTCTTTGAGTGCCCGCGGCCCGCCCGGAAGTCCTCCGGACGGGCCGTGGTGCTTTGGGGGAAGGACCGGCCGCGTCCAGGCCCGTCCTCACCGGCCGCTGCTGCCGTCCACGGGAGCAAGCAGCTCGTTCATGGGCAGCTCCATGCCCTGGCGAGCCAGATAGGTGACCATCACCACCTTGCCATCGGCCGAGTCCTCCGAGCGCATGGACAGGAAGCCCCCGTTCCACACCTGCCGTCCCGGCGTCATGAACGCCGTGCGGACGAAGGTCTGCGAGCGCTCGGGGTCTCCGTGCTCGGTCTCGATACGGCACATGCTCGCGCGGCACTCGACGGACCGGAGCAGGGAATGGTCCGGAAGCGCTGCTCGCACGCCTCCCTCCGCGGTGTGCTCCGCGTCGCGGGCCCAGGCGGTATCGGGAGGCTCGGTGCCGAAGCGCTCTTCGATGCGCTCGCTCACCACCTCCACCGGAACGGGCCTGGGCGCGGAGACGGGGCCGGGAAGGGGTTGCTGCTCGGCCACGGGCGTGGGGGCGGTGGGCGTCTTAGCAGGCACCTCGACCCGGACCTCGCGGACGACCGGAGTGGGTACGTCCTCGCGCGGAGGGGGCACCTCTCGTCGCTCGGTGGCCAGCAGCTCCACCCGGGTGGACAGCGCTTGAAACGCCTCATGCGCGTGCTGCTGTTGGACGAACGAGGCGATGAGCCACGCACCGGCCAGGGTGCCAACCACCAGGACATGCCAGGTCTTCATTGGGACGTACCCTCGGGGAGAAGAGGGGCCGCCGCTGCCCGTGAAGAGAGGACAGCGGCGGCCCGGTGGGATTACAGGCCCCAGCTCACGCTGTTCACGCGGCCGCCCTGGTTCACCCAGCACGCGATGTTCAGCGTGCCGAGGTCCGGCGCGTAGGCTCGGCCCAGCTCGATGCCCGCGGAGGCGCCGAAGGTCGGCAGGTAGATGATGGAGCCGCCCCAGACCAGGCTGACCCCCTTGTCGAGGCCGAACACCTGGCAGCCGACGTTGTTGGCGCTGGTGGCGCCGTAGGCATTCACGTAGCCCCAGTAGGAGCCGGAGGTGTCGATGGGGAGGGGGAACTCGAGGACGCGGGTGCCGGAGCAGTTGTTGGTGAGCGTGCCGTACCACTCGGAGAAGCAGGTGGCGTCGGCCGGGTTGGTGGGCTTGCCGCTGAAGGCGGACACACTGCGCGCCTGCGCGGAGCCAGCGAAGGTGGAGAGGGCGAACAGCGAGGCAACGACGGTACGGGTGTGACGGTTCATTGTTTCCTCGGGATGACTGTGCTCGACGCTGATGCGTCGCCCGGCCCCTTGTGCACCCCGTGTGCCGCCGCGCTTCTCGCGCCTGTTTCCCTCTGGGCGTGAGGCGAAGGCCCGTCCGCGAGGGGCTCCGTCGGGTGTGACCGCCCGCGGGCCGCGCGCGCTGTCACACGGGAAGGAGGTGGATCCGGGCGCCGCGCTGCTTCGGCGGCCTGTCCGGACGCAGCGGGTCCTGGCGTCCGCTATATTCGGCGCCGCTTGGACGAGATGCCGAGGCACTGGAGGGAGCCGCGAAATTGAATCCACCCGATGCACTCCTGGGGGCCCTGGTGGGCCAGTACCGCATCACGCGGGAGCTCGCTCGCGGCGGCATGGGCGTGGTGTACGAGGCCGTCCACGAGGCCATCGGGCAGCGCGCCGCCGTGAAGGTCCTCCAGGACCTGTCGGGCCGGGCCTCGTCGCGGTCGCGCTTCCTCAACGAGGCTCGCGCGGTGAGCCTCGTGCATCATCCCGGGCTGGTGCGCGTCTTCGACTTCGGTGAGCTCCCCACGGGGAAGCCCTACATCCTCATGGAGCTGGTCGAAGGTGAGTCGCTCCGGGAGCGGCTCGCTCGCGGGGGCCCGAGCCTGGAGGTCGGCACGGCCCTGCGCATCGCCCGGCAGATTGCCGCCGCGCTTTGCGCCGTGCATGCCCGGGACATCATCCATCGCGACCTCAAGCCCGAGAACGTGATGCTGGTCCGCGACGAGGAGGCGGCAGGCGGCGAGCGGGTGAAGCTGCTCGACTTCGGCATCGCCCGGCTCGTGGGCGATGGGAGCGTGCGGACCACCGAGGGTGTCGTGCTCGGGACGGCGCTCTACATGGCACCGGAGCAGTGCGCGGGGAGCGACGACCTCGACGACCGCGCGGACGTCTACGCGCTCGGCGTCGTCCTGTATGAGCTGCTCGCGGGCGGGCCTCCCTTCCAGGGGGAGCCGACCGCCGTCATGCGGCAGCACCTCTTCCAGGAGCCGCCTCCGCTTCCCGAGCGGCTCCGACTCCCCGGCGAGCTCCCAGCCCTGCTGCGCCGGATGCTGGCGAAGGAACCCTCCCGCCGCCCGCGCATGGTGGAGCTGGCGGAGGCACTTCAGCAACTGGAGCGAGGCGTCTTCGTGGAGGCGCCTGGCCCCGACTCACGGGAGCTCGCGAGGCCCCCCGGTGGGCCGGACACGCGGGATGGCCTTCCCACCGTCGCGGAGCGGAGGCCTCCGCCCGCGAGCCTGCCTCCGCCCTCGCGCCGCTGGCCCGGCGGACGGGTCGGTGCGGCCGTGGGCGTGGTGCTCCTCGCGGCTCCGGCGGCCTGGGTCGTCACGAGGAAGCCCGAGCAGCCCCGGGCTCCGGCGCTGGATGGAATGGTGTGGCTGGCGGGGGGCGTTTCCGCATGGGCAGCACGCCCGAGGAGCTAGAGGCCTGGTGCGCGAGCGCTCCCGGTGGCTGCACTCCCGACGACCGCAAGCGCCTGGAGCGAGAGTTGCCCGCCCATGATGTCACGCTCTCGCCATTCCAACTGGACCGGCGCGAGGTCACCCAGGGCCAGTTCACCGCGTTCCTCAAAGGGATGGTGGCGTCGGTGGAAGTCCGCGAGGACCGGGACGACCACAGTCCGCGCTTCGTCTACGAGCGCTCTTCCGGGCTCCTGCTCGCGGACCTCCATCCCGGGGCTAGCGGCATCGCGCCCGCCGCGCAGGGCCACTTCGCCGTGCGGCCTAGCATGGAGGACAAGCCGGTGGTCCAGGTGACATGGGATGGCGCTTCGCGCTACTGCCGGTTCCTCGGCAAGCGCCTGCCCACCGAGGCCGAGTGGGAGCTTGCCGCGAGCGGTGTCGCGCGCCGCGTGTATCCCTGGGGAGATGCGCCGCCACGGTGCGAAGGAATCGTCTTCGGCCGTCAGCCCGGGGCGGGCTGCGAGTACCTTCCCTCGACGCTGGTGGACGTGGGCTCGGCCCCGGACGACGTGACGCCCGAGGGCATCCATGACCTTGCTGGCAGCGTGGCCGAGTGGGTGGGGGACGCCTTCACGCGGCCCTATTACGAAGACTGTGGCGAGTGCCTGAATCCCCGTGCCCCCGAGCCTGACGTCCCCATCCATGAGGACCTGCGACTGTTCCGGGGCGGCTCATATCAGTCGGATGCGCTCCTCTCCCGCTCGGCCACGCGCAGCCGCTGGAAGCGAGGGGGCGTGATGGCGGGGCTGGGCCTTCGCTGTGCTTCGGATTGAAGCGTGAGGCCTGTGGCCATCACGCGCTGGAAGCCGATACACTTTTCGAGATGAGGAGGGGGTATGAAGAGCGACGAACCGAAGAAGCTTCAATGGGCAATCGAGTACCTGGGGGCGAAGGGACGTCTCCTGCGCATGGAGCCGGGTAAGGCCAAAAACCTGGGGGAGCGCACCTACTACGCGGTGGAGGGCGCGCTCCCCAAGGACCGGGCGCTCGTGTACGTGCTGTCGATGGACGCGAAGTCCCGCGTCGTCCGGATTGCGTTGATGGCTGCCATCAAGCAGCTCGGCGTCAAGGCCGGGAGCGTGGTTCGGCTGCCCCAGGAGGGCGCCTTCCTGCACAATGGCTCCAAGGGCTCCATCCACGTCGTGGCCACCAAGAGCGTCCTCACTCGGGCGAAGCTGGCGGAGCTCATCGGAGGCCGGGAGCCTCCACCGGACCCGACCGAGCGCCCCATCACCTGACCTGACATGAACACCACCGAGAAGAAGCCGCCCGTCCGCGTCTCCCGGCCGCCGGCTACCGCCTCCCTGGTGCTGGTCTTCTCGGGCAAGGAGTTGCTGGTGCCGCCCCGGCGCTACACTCCCGGCCGCGACGGGCTGTTCATCGGCCGGGAGGTGGAGCAGGGCATCTGCCTGCCGGAAGACCCCCGGCTCTCACGCCGACACGCCAGCGTCCACCGGAGCCCCCTGGGCGGTCTGCGTCTCGTGGACGAGGGCAGCAGCAACGGCACCTGCGTCAATGGCAAGCGCGTCACCGAGTCGCCCCTGGTGGATGGCGACGTCATCTCCGTGGGGGACTCGCTCCTGGTGGTCCGCGTGGAGCCCGAGGGGCTCGGGGACGCGCCGGTGCCCGAGCTGCTCGGGACTTCGGTGGCCGCGCGCCGCCTGCGCGCCGTTCTCGCCCAGGTGGCTCCGAGCGACGCCACCGTGCTGCTGCTGGGGGAGACCGGCTGCGGCAAGGAGGTGGCCGCGCGGGCGCTGCATCAAATGTCCGGGCGCAAGGGGGCCTTCGTGCCCGTGAACTGCAGCGCCATCACCGAGAGCCTGGCCGAGAGCCAGCTCTTCGGACAGTTGGCGGGCGCCTTCACCGGGGCTGTGGCGCGCCCGGGCCTGTTCCGCGCCGCCGACGGTGGCACGCTCTTCCTGGACGAGGTGGGCGACCTGCCCGCGGCCTTGCAGCCCAAGCTCCTGCGGGCCGTCCAGGAGCGTGCGGTGCTCCCGGTGGGAGGCACCACGCCCCAGCCGTGCGACGTGCGCATCGTCGCCGCCACCCACAAGGATTTGCGCGCGGCGGTGGCCGGGCAGTCGTTCCGGGGAGACCTCTACGCGCGCCTGGCCGAGTTTCCCGTTCACCTGCCGCCCCTGCGAGAGCGCCGCGAGGACGTGCCGCTGCTGCTGGCCCACGCGCTCGGGGCACCAGCGCCGAGGCTGGAGGCGGAGCTGGTGGATCGGCTGCTGTTGTATGAGTGGCCGTTCAACGTGCGCGAGTTGCTCGCGCTGGCGAAGCTCTTCCGCATCCAGGGCGGGGCCGGCCCCTACGGGCTGGCGCTGGTCGAGGGGCGGCTCACGCCTCCTTCGAGTCTCGGAGCGGAGTCCGCAGCTCCCGTTGTGGCCGAGGAACTCTCGGACGCTCGGGATGAAGAAGCGCCGGAGCCTCCGCCCGACAGGGCCCGGCTCGAGGAGCTGCTGCGGCAGCACCGGGGCGTGGTGGCCGACGTCGCGCGGGCCATGTCACGCTCGCGCAAGCAGGTCTACCGCTGGATTGAGTACCACCGTCTCGACGTGAAGGCCTTCCGCCCCGACGGCGGGGGCAGGGGAGCGCGCACGCCATGAGTCGACCTACCACCGCCCGCGCGGCAGACAATCCCTTCGAGGACCTGGAGGAGGGCGAGGTCGAGACCTTCCTGGGGCCCGTCGCGCGACGCCATGCGCTGCTGATTGGCGTCAACAAGTACAATCATCGCTCGCTGCCCCCGCTCAAGTACGCAGTCAACGATGTCCGGCAGCTCGAGAAGGTGCTGGGCGCCTACAGCTACCGCGTCCAGACGCTCCAGGACGGGAACGAGGCGGCGAAGCAGCCCACGCGCGAGAACGTGGTCCGCGAGCTCCGGGCGCTCGTTCGCAAGGCAAAGCCCGAGGACCTCGTCCTCGTCCACTTCTCCTGCCATGGCAAGCTGAAGGACGGGCAGACCCTGCTCCTGCTGGCCGACACGCACTGGAAGCAGGGCGCATATGCCCAGGCGCTCTCCGTGGAGGAGGTGAAGCAGCTGATGCTGGAGGGACGCTCCCGCCGGCTGGTGCTGCTGCTGGATGCCTGCCAGAGCGGTGAGACTGGACGCGCGGTCCCCGACAAGGATGTCCATACGGGGTTCATGCGCGGCGCCTATCTGAATGCACAGGGCATCGTGGTGCTCGCCAGCTGCAGCGACGGGCAGATTGCCAACGAGCCCGACAGCCTCGGACATGGCGCCTTCACGTACTTCGTGTTGGAGGGGCTCCGGAAGCAGGCCGTGGACCCGACGACGCAGTTGGTCACCACGGGCAGGTTGGCGACCTACGTCACCGAGAAGCTGAGGGCGCGGTGGCAGGGGGAGGGTGACGAAATCGAGCCACTCCAGGTTCCTGAGATGGAGGTGTGTGACGCGGACCTGGCGATTGCCGACCGCTCCCAGCTCACGTCCCCGGAAGCGCTCGAGAGCGGACAGGTCCGCCAGCTCGAGGGCCATACGGGCATGGTCCGGGACATCGTCGCGTCGAGCAACGGCTCCCGCTGGATGACTGCGAGCGAGGACGGCACGGTGCTGCTCTGGGATGCGAAGACGGGCAAGCCGTACGGCAATCCGTATCCCCACGCATGGCCTGTGGTAGCCGCTGCCCTCGCTCCAGATGGCACGGCCATCGCGACGGTGTGGGAGGACGGGGACGGCCTGGCCGCACTGTGGCGCGTGGGCACGGACAAGCCCGCCGTCGAATTTCCCGCGCAGGGACTCCCCGTCTTCTCCGTGGCCTTCAGCGCGGACGGCCGCTACGTCGCCTTGAGCATGGGGTGTGACGCCCTCCTCTGGAACCTGGAGCGCTCCGACTGGGAGGTGGCGCTCATGGGGCACAAGGGGCACGTGGTCTGCACCGTGTTCAGCCGGGATGGGAATCTCGTGGCCACGGCGGGAACCGAAGGAAAGGTGTTGCTCCGGGACGTCCGCACCAAGGAACTTCTCAGGGACCTTCCTGTGCCCAAACGGGCCGCCGGTTCGTTCCGGAGATTGGCCTTCTCGCCGGATGGACGGTGGCTGGCGGGCGGGGGAGGAGGAGGCGACCCGTTGACGCCGGATAATCGCTTGACGGTCCCCCGCGTCTGGAACACCCGGACGGGTGAGTGCGCCTTCTCGCTAGAGGGGCACTCCCGCGAGGTGACGGCGGTGGCCTTCTCTCCGGATGGCCGGCGCCTGCTCACCGGCAGCCGTGACGGCACCGCGCGCCTCTGGAATGCCTCCAGCGGCGCGCCCCTCACGGTGTTCGAGCAGCCCTCCATGGACGTCACAGCCGCGGCGTTCTCCGCGGATGGAAACAGCATCCTCGTGGGGTGCGCGGATGGGAGTGTCTTCGTCTTCGATGCGCGAGAGTCCCACGCGGCGAAGACGAAGACGCGCAAGCCGTCTGGCACTGCATCCCGCCGACGAAAGCGGTGAAGCGGGCAGTAGTTAGCCAGCAGCCAGCAGCGCGGCGACGGCCAGCAGCGCCAGTGCCACGACGTCCGTCGCCGCCACCCGCCGGAGTTCCAGGGTGAGCCCGGGCGTCATCACGTACAGCGCCAGGAAGCTCAGCTTGCTGATGGCGGCGAAGGCCAGGGCCGGATGCCGCACGGAGGGAACGAAGGCGGCGACTCCCAGGCCCACGCCGACACAGGCGAGCAGGACGGCCCGGTGGCGCATCAACAGGGCCATGGCGCCATCGTCGACCCCGATGCCGTACAGGATTACCGTCCGGTCCGGCAGCAGTGCGACGATGCCGGGGATGAGATTCACAGCGCCCACGGCCAGCAGCAGCAGTGTCGCGGCCAGCGCCTTGATGTCCATGTCGTAGCTTCCTCGTGCGTGGTGGAGCCCATGTCCTACGGCATCGCCGCACGCCTCCGCTTTCAAGAACCGGCTACGGCGGCGCCGGTGGTCTTCCTGGCCTCGGCGCGCTCCGCGTATGTCGGCCCGTCGCTGCGCCTCGCGCCGCACCGGAACGCGGTGGCCTGTGTCGCGCTCAGCCTGGGCGAGCCCTTCCGCCTGGCGACCGGAAGCAGCCAGCGAGAAGCCCGCTCCGCTCTCATCCCCGCCAACACGAGGCACCAGCTGACGGCCGGGATCGGTGCCATCGCCTTTCTCTACCTGGACCCGGTGGACGTCGCCGTCACCGGGGGGCCGGGGTGGCGCCAGCGCACGCGGAGCGGGGTGTCACTCGAGCATGCCGGCACGGAGGAGGCCGTCGCCGCCCTGCTGCGCGTGAGGGCGGCGAAGCCGGCGGCGGGACGGCAGGTCCTGGACGTCCTCGGCGGCCTGGTGGAGCCGACGAGGACGCGTGCGGACCGGAGAATCACGGCGGCGCTCCGGAAGCTGGAGCCGGTGGTGGAGGGGCTGGATGCCGCTGAGTGCCGGCTCGACCGGGTGGCCGCCGGCCTGGGGCTGTCCGTGTCCCGGGCCCAGCACCTCATCCGGGAGGTGACGGGCGTGCCGTTCCGGCGCTACCGGACCTGGGTCCGCATGCGAGTCGCGGCCCGCGCGCTCGCCGGTGGCGGAACACTGACCGAGGCCGCCCATACCGCCGGCTTCTCCAGCGCCGCCCACTTCAGCACGGCCTTCCGCACGATGTTCGGCCTGCCTCCGTCCGCGCTCGTCTCGGCGGGGACCCGCTTCATCGTGCTCTCCCCCTGACCCGGCCGCACCTTTGTTTTGTAATGGCTCAGCGGCGGCGAAGGCTCCGCTGGAGGCATTCGAACTCCGCCTCGTCGCCGCTCATCGCCTGGTCGCAGGTCCGCATCAGGCTCGAAGGGTCCTGGTCGACGGTGACCGCCAGACGCACGCACTCCAGCTCCGGCTCGTCACTCTCGAAGACCTCCGCGCAGGTGCGGATGGCATTGGCGGGCTCGTAGCTGGACTTCACCGCCGAGTAGAAGCACTCCAGCTCCGCGGTGTCTCCATCCATGGCCTGCTCACATGCCGCCAGCGCGGCGGAGGGCGCCCGGGACACCTTGGCGGCGACGCGGACGCAATCCAGCTCGTTGACGTCTCCCTCCATGCTCGTGTCACAGGCCTGGATGACGGAGGTCGGGTCGTAGGTGAAGGCGGAGACCACATCGAGGCAGGCCACTTCGTTCTGCTGGCCGTCGAAGGTCCGCCCACAGGCCTGCATCACCGAGGGCACCGAGGCCCAGTTCTGCCGCGGAGGCGGCGGCTGTTGGGGCGGTGAAGGCTGCGGATAGGGCTGGGGCGGCGGGGGCGGGGGATTGGGCTGGGGCGGCGGAGGCTGGGGATTGGACTGGGGCGGCGGAGCGTTGCGGCTCACGCGCAGGGTGAGCTCGGTGATTTCCACGTCGTGCAGCTTCATCCACTCCAGCCGATGCTGGTCATTGCCGCCGCCCACGCGGACCTGGAGCTCGGATGTGCCCTCGTTCCACGGGAGCGGGAAGCTCAGCCGGTCCTGGCCCTTGCGCAGCGCGGCCCGGAGGCTCGTCCCACGCTTCCCTTGAATCTTGAGCACCAGCTCGGGCTGGACCCGGCGGCCCTTCATCCACTCCCAGCTCCGCTCCTGGACCTTGTAGTCGAGGACGAGCTGACCGTTGGACTCGTAGGCGGCGAGCCCCTCGAAGTGGATGTAGCCGGGCTCGGGAGCAGCCGCCGAGACAGTGCTGGACAGGAGGACGAAGACTCCCAAACAGATACTCAACAACCGAGAAATCAACATGCAGTCAGTGCTCGATGGGTGGTGCGCTCGATGGAGCGGTCGGGTGAATCAACGATTCATGACGTGAGCGCAAGCTTCGTATTCTGACAGGGGAGTGGCATAGGCTCCTCTTCGTTCCTTGCGAAAGGCTCTGACTTGAAGGCTACCTATACGCTCAGCCGCCCCGTGCTCCCCATGGGGACGTCGTCCAAGGTCGATCTGCTGGTGACGTTCTCGGCGGAGGGCGCGGCATCCACGCGGCGCTCGCTCAACCTGGGGCTCGTCATCGACCGCTCGGGTTCCATGGCGGGTGCGCCGCTGAAGAACGCCCTCGACGCCTCGCGCGAGCTGGTGGAGCGCATGGGCCCCGAGGACTCGCTGTCCATTGTCACCTATGACGACACGGTGGCCACGGTGCTCGCCCCGGTGAAGGTGACGGACAAGGCGGCCATCGGCAATGTGCTCTCCAAGGTCAGCGCGGGCGGCTGCACCAACCTGAGCGGCGGGTGGCTCAAGGGCGTGGAGCACGTGAACAGCCAGCTGTCCCAGGAGCGCATCAACCGCGTGCTGCTGCTCACGGATGGGCAGGCCAACGCGGGCATCCGGGACGCGGGCCAGCTCACCGAGATGGCGCGGGAGAAGTCCAACGCGGGCATCGTCACCACGACGCTGGGCTTTGGCGCCAACTTCAACGAGGACCTGCTCATCGGCATGGCCAATGCCGGCGAGGGGCACTTCTATTACATCCAGTCGCCCGAGGACGCCGCGGGGGTGTTCGGCATCGAGATGGAGGGCCTGGGCTCGCTGGTGGCGCAGAACCTGGAGGTGGTGCTCAAGCCCGCGGCCACGGTGAAGGTGGCGAGCGTGCTCAACCGCTACCGCTTCGAAGCGCGGGGCCAGGAGGTGGCGGTGGGGCTGGGGGACGTCTACGCCACGGAGCCGCGGCAGCTCGCGGCGGAGCTGTCGGTGTCGGCGCCGTCGGCGGCCGGGCCGGTGACGCTGGCCACGCTGGTCTTCCGGGCGCAGGTGGTGGTGGACGGGAAGGTGCGCGAGCTGAAGGGCGAGGTGCCCATCCTCGCGCAGCTGGCCCCGGCCGCGGAGTCGGCGGCGGTGCTGGTGGACCAGAACGTGCTGACCCAGACGAGCCGCCTGCGCATCGCGCGCGCGAAGGACCAGGTCATCGAGCTGGCGGACAAGGGGGAGCTGGCGTCGGCCTCCAAGCGTCTGCGCGAGGTCATCTCCGAGGTGTCACTCCTCCTGGACAAGGCGTCGTACGAAATCTCCGAGGAGGTGGAGCAGCTGGCGCACTACGCGCAGCGACTGGAGTCGCGCACGTACGATGCCGTGATTCGCAAGGAGCTGAGGGACCAGTCGTATCAGGCGGGCACGCGCAGCCGTGGAGACCTGGCGCTGCGCGGAACGGCGGGAGGCTCGGCGGACAGCCTGGACGCGGTGAGCGACGCGGGCAGTGGCATCGTGCTGGAGTGCGTGCGCGAGGGCGGCAAGCTGCGCGTGCACACCGTCTCCGCGGGGTATGACTCGAGCTTCAACGTGCAGTTCCCCCGGAGCGTGCGCGAAGAGGGCGTGCGCTACGTGGTGGCGAAGCTGGAGACGTCCGGAGACGGCACCTTCTACCGCGTGGTGGGCGACATCAAGCGCCTGGGGGTACCGGGGCAGGGGCGGACGGCACGGAAGCAGGATGCGGACCCGGCGAAGAAGGGCAAGCCCACGGCCTCGAAGGTGACGGCGAGCTCGGCGGCGGACCTGCCCACGACGACCAGCGTGGGCACGGGCGTGGTCATCCAGTGCATCAAGGAGGGCAGCAAGCTGCGCGCCCGCGTGGTGTCGGACGGGTACGATCCGGACCTCAACATCCGCTTCCCGCGCGACATCCGCGAGGAGAACGTCCTCTACGTGGTGGATGAAATCATCACCATGGCCAATGGCAGCTCCTACATCGCCTGCGGCGACATCCGCCGGTTGGTGCAGTAGACGCGCGAAGGTTACGGACGCGCCAGGTCGAAGCCCGTGTCGACCTGGCGCCCGAGACGGCTCAGCCGGTGCAGGTCGGCGTGGAAATACACACGCTGGACCTTTTCGTCGGCGACCGCGAGCAGCAGCGCCGCGAAGGGCTGCTCGCCATTCCAGAACACGGCGGCCGGCTGTCCGTTCAGCAGGTGCTCTTCCACCCGCAGGACGCCCGCGGTGCGCTGCGTGGTCGCGACGATGAAGGCCGCGATGCGCGCGGCTCCCTCCAGGGGTTGCGGGAGGTTGCGCTGGCCGGCGAAACGGCGCCCCTCGGGCCCGCCGTCGGTCACCAGGGTGGCATTCTCGGCGAGGAGCTGAACCACCCCCTGGAGGTCACCGCCCGACGCGGCCTTCAGGAAGGCCTCGAGCAGACGACGATGCTCCTCCCGCGAGGCGGACTGCATCCGCCGCTCGGTCGCCAGGCTCTGGCGCGCGCGCTCGAGCAGCTTGCGGCATGCCGCCGTGCTGTTGCCGACGAGCCCGGCGATTTCCTGATGGCCGAAATCGAAGACGTCGTGGAGCAGCAGGACGGCCCGCTCGGCGGGCGTCAGGCGCTGGAGCGCGACGAGGAAGGCCATGGAGAGCTGCTCCAGGCGCTCGATGCGGGTGAGGCCGCCATCGTCGAGGTCGACGGGCTCGGGCAGGCGGTCGGGGCGGCTCTCCTCCCGGCGCGCCCGGGCGGAGCCGAGCTCGTTCAAGCAGAGGCGGGTGACGACGGTGACGAGGAAGGCCCGCGACGAGTCCACGTCGCCCTCGTGGGCCTGCCAGCGCAGCCAGGCCTCCTGGACCATGTCCTCGGCGCGGCCGAGGTCACCGAGCATGCGGTACGCCAGCGCGACGAGCTCGTGGCGAGACGACTCGAAGGCCTCCAGGCGGTGCGCCAGTGACGAGCGACTTGCCATCAGCAGAGCCTAACGCCCCGATGCACGTCGAGCACGATGAGCGGCAACAGGGGATTCACGCCGCCTGCTCCCGCCGGGCGAGACCGACGACCTCTCGCGCATGGGTGCCCTGCTCGGTGCAATCGAGGAGGAACGCCGCCACCGCGCGGAACGACATCGACCACGCGCCGGTGGGGAGCCGTTCGCGCTCGCTCCGGTAGGCCTCTTCCGGCGACGAAATCAGCCGTGGCGGCCGCGCGAGCGTCCAGTCGAAGGGCGTGGCCCGAATCACCGTTTCGGCGGCGACGAGGTCTCGGAGATGGTGCCGGATGAGCCTGCGGAAGAAGGCGAAGCGCAGGCCCCCTCCCGGGAACAGCAGGGCCGCGGAGACCATGACGAGGCGATGGACGGACGCCCGCTCCATCGCCGCCACCGTGCTGGCCGCGCATTCGGTCAGGAGCGTGCTCGGCCGGAACGCTTCTCGCCCCGAGGGGCCGATGGCGGAGAGGACGGCGTCATGCCCGGGAAGCGCCTGGGCGAGCTGATTCACGCTCAATGGGTCGCCCTGGACGATGGCGAGGGCAGGGTGGCGGCGGGTGATTTTCTGAGGCGAGCGGACGAACGCCGTCACCTGGTGCCCGCGAGCGAGCGCGAGGTCGAGGACTTGGGTTCCGGTGTTGCCGGTCGCACCGAGCAAGAGGAGTCGCTGTGTCATGGCGAGGAGACCGGACAGCGCGCCGGAACGTGACTGACGGCCGCCGATTTTCTCGCGGATGGCGGAAAGCTCCGATCAGGCCCTCGCGAACATGACGGTCTCCCCCCGAACACGCGCTCCTCCACCAGAACGGATTGCCGCCACGGAGGGCCACCCCCACCGTGCGCCAGTCTCGAAGGAGGACGCTCTTGAAGACTCTTCGCCTGGGCCCCTGGCCCGCCATCGCCACGCTCGTGCTCTCCGCGGTGACACTCGCGGGGTGCGATGACGACGATGACGACGACACCCCTTCGGATTCGGAGCTCGCCACCGAGGCCCTGCTGCGCATCTCCAGGGACGCACCCACCGAGCTGCCGGACAACGTGCCGGAAGACCTTCGGCGCGTGACGTTCGGAGGCACGCAGTACGACCTCCTCGAGCTCCTCGGCCGTCCCTCCGGCTCGCGGCCCTCCGCGCGCATCGTGGCCGCATACCAGACCGTCGACACGCCGGCAGACCCACCGCCCCTGGGGACCCCCTCCAACGCCGTCCTCCCGGACTACACGCGGTCGGCGCCAGCGGCCCAGGTCTACGAGTGCCGTCAGACGGGGGGCGTCTTCGCCTGGGCCTTCCTCCAGCCGGAAGCGGGGCTCGAGCCCATGACCACCACGCCCGTCCCCGGGCTGGAGACGCTCGGCTTCGACCACTTCCGCTACCCGGGCGGCATCGACTACGGGCCTCCCACCGGAACGCCTCCCGTGGGTCCGGCATGGCGGGTGTCCGCCCTGGCGCTGAATGGTGGCGAGCCCACCTTCGGGCAGACCCTCTTCGTCGGAGCCGCTGACGTCACGGTGCCCAACGGGGCCGGCAACGTCCCGCTGCTGAGGCTCTCCAACGCCGCGCGAATCGACCAGGGGCTCCCGTCCGACGTGTTCTCGCGGACCACATCCGATGGCACCCAGGTGGGCTACGTGCTCCGGCTCGACACGGTGGGAGGCGTTGCTCCCACCGCGGGCTGCGCGGGCGCGGGGGACGTGGGCAAGCGGGAGCGGGTGCCGTACTCGGCGGGCTACTACTTCGTCGAGGTCCTCACACCGCCTTGACGGTGCAGGCCGGGCAGCCGGATGGCGCTCCGGCATGAGCCAGAGGGGCCGTACGCTTCGCCGCCATGACGTCGACCGGCGCAACGGGCCGGTCGACGTACCTGAAACCCGGCGTGCTACATGTCCGCGATCTGCCGCACCTCGCACTCGACGTTCCACTCGTCGCCGTGCACCTCGAGGAAGCGCCGGGTCAGCTCGAGCGCCTCCTCCATCGAGTCGGCCTTGAGCATCGCGTAGCCGCCGACCACTTCCTTCGTCTCGGTGAACGGCCCGTCGGTGCGGCTGAGCTTGCCGTGGTTGTTGCGCAGGCGGACGCCCGCGGAGCTGGGCTGCAGGCCGGCGGTGTCGAGCAGCGCGCCCTTGGCCGTCATCTCCGCCATCAACTTCCCCATGTCGGCCATCAGCTTCTCGCTGGGCTTCTGACCGGGGTTCTCCTGGACTCGGACCATGGACAGGAAGCGCATGTGAATCTCCTTCGTCGGTAGGGTGGGTGAAGCCGGGCGGAAAAACGCCCGTTTCATGGAGGGCGACGACCGAGCGGGGACGGAATCGACACGGCCCCTTCCGAAAGTTTCTCCCTCCTTCACCTCACGCTCCGCCGCGGTGCGTCAGTCCGTCGTCAGGGGCTCACGTCAGCGTCCCGCACTCGGCGATTCGTTGGACCCGAAGCGCGGCCAGCCGCTCCAGCGGCGCTGCCGCCTCCGGTCCCTCGAGCAGCGCTACCGCGCGGGCGACCGCATCCAGGGTGGACATGCCGGAGGGGTGCGAGGGCTCGCGGAGCCGGAGCAGCCCGGGCTCGGGAGGCGGTAGCACCAGCCGGGGAAGCGCCCGCAGCGAGGGGTGTCGCTGGGTCATCCGCCGCGCCTGCGACCAGCTCGCGTCCAGCACCACCAGTTGTCTCGGCGCGGGGGCGTCCGGCGGCGCGGTGGGGCCGTCGGGGTAGAGCAGCCAGGTGCCGGGCTCGGTGAGCAGGGCGGCGTCCAGGGCCTCCGCCGGCGAGCCATAGGTGAGCAGCCGGGTATTCGTGAGGGCCAGCGCGGCCACCCTCCCGGTGTTGCTCTTCTTGCCCGCCTCCATCACGTGCTGGAGGAGGAGGAACCGGGTGCGCGTCTCCACCCGGGGAATGTCCTCACACAGGCACAGGTGTGTCGGCAGGTTGCAGGACTGGCAGCGGGGGCGGCGGTAGACGCGGTGGGACATCTCCCGCACACGTACCGCAACGGCTCGGAAGACGCGAGGCCACCGTGTTACGGCAGGGTGCCTGTCACTCGATAGCCAATCACTGGCATTGCCGGCCAGTCTCGGCGCGAGGGGGCCCCATGCTGACCGTGAGCTGCTCCTCACGACTGTCTTTGTGCGGCCAGCCGTGCACGTCTGCTCTTCACGGAAGGCGGGGGCACCCGGCTTCTTCCAGCCCGTGCACCTGCTGGCGCGACTGACGCCGGAGGAGGCGACCCGGCCTACGCCGCTGAGCTGGGGCTACCGGGCGGCGCTGAAGCCGGAGGACGCGGCCGCCGCGGAACGCGCCGCTTCAGTGCACCGGGAAATGACGTAGAGTCGACGGTTCACCCTGGGGGAACCCGTGCGCTCACGTCCGACACCGCAGCTCTGCTTGCTGACACTCCTGGTTGCCCTGGCCGCCTGCTCCGACTCCAACGGCGGCGGCGACGACGATGGCCCGGATGCCGGCTCCGACAACGCGAAGGTGGCCCGCATCATCATCACCCCGGGCGAGGGCTTCCTGTGGGTGGGCGAGCGGCTGACGCTGGCGGCGTTCGCGTACGACAGGGACGGCACGCTGCTGAAGGACGTGAGCTTCACCTGGTCCGGCACCGATGCCACGGTGGCGGACATCGAGGACGGGCGCGTGGAGGGCTTCGCCACGGGCGCAACCCTGGTGACCGCGTCCGCCGGAGGCGTCAACAGTCCGCCGGTGGCGGTGCTGGTCGTCGACGCTCCGGAGGACGCGCACAGCTCAGAGGAGTACCTCGCCGAGGCCGCCGAGGCGGGGCTCCTCACGCCGCACGAGGTGCTCACCTATCGCGTCTACGCCGCCTTCAATGACTCGCGTCTGCCGCTCCAGTACAAGGGCCACGCGGAGGGCACCTTCGAGACGGAGGTGCTCCAGGACGTCATCGACCAGTACGAAACGCTGCCCGCCGGGACGAAGGCCGCGCTCGACCCGTTCCTGGTGCCGCCCGCCGACGGCGCGAGCTGGCTCGCGCCTCCCGGGAGCGGTCAGGGGCTCGGCAACAGCCGCCCCACGTGCAAGGCCAGCACCGACGGGTGGGACTTCGTCAACTCCCCGCAGGCGAAGGTCAACGTCTGGTACCAGTTCACCGTCCCCGGCCAGAAGGCGAAGGCCACGCTGGTGTCGGAAGCCATCGAGAAGGACATCTGGCCGCGGCTCATCGACGGGCTCGGCTTCCCCGCGCCCCTTCCGGACACTGACAGCGGCTGCTCGCTCTACAGCCCGAAGCTCGACGTGTTCCTCGTGCGCAACGTCGACTTCCGCGGCCTCACCGTCCCCGAGTTCGGCGCGCCGTATCAGTCCTCCGTGTTCATCATGCTGAACGAGTCGCTGACCCCGGACGAGCTCAAGGCTTCCGCCGCGCACGAGCTGATGCACGCCAGCCACTGGGCGTACCGGACGAAGTCCTTCCAGGCGAGCTACGGCTGGCTTCGCGACGCGGTCGCCAACTGGGCCATCGACGCCGTGTACGGGAAGACGCTCCAGTTGGAGCAGGACTTCGCGAGCTGCTACCTGAGCACGCCCGAGCTTCCGCTCCAGGACCGCTCCAAGGGCCACTGCAGCGCGAGCAAGTCCGAAGTGGAGCGCGACTACGGCGCCTATCTCTGGTTCCAGTACGTCGCCAACACGCTCGGCCCGTCGACGGTGAAGAGCATCCTCGCGGCGACGCAGTCCGTGGACACCGGCGTGGAGGCCATCGACAACGTGGTGCCGGGAGGCTTCCAGAAGCACTGGCCGCTCTTCGGGAAGATGCTCTGGAACCAGACCCCGGTGGACACGAAGCCCGCGTCCTTCTCCACGTGGGACACGCTGAACGACGTGGTGAAGAGCGTGGACTTGAGCGGCGACCTGGGCGGCGCGGCGGAGAAGAAGGACGACCTGGAGTCGGAGCTGAAGAACCTCTCGCACCGGGTCTACCACTTCGACTTCAGGGACCCGGCGACCCGCTCGGTGCTCTTCTACAACGGCTTCTTCGAGCCGAAGAAGGCAGGCAAGCACCTCAAGGTGCAGGCGCTCTGGATGGACGGCGCCGGCGCGTGGCAGGAGGAGGACTGGTCCAACTACGAGTTCGTCGGATTCTGCAGGGACCTCAAGGGCCAGCGCGCGCAGCACCTGGTCCTCATCCTGAGCAACGCGGAGACCGAGCCGGGCGGCAGCGTGACGGCCACCCGGACGCCCTACCTCAAGCGCAACAACATCGGCTGCTGGAAGATCCAGGGGACGTCGACCGCCATCGATCACCATCCGAGCTGGACGGGGATGGGGCGCAAGGGCGTGGCCACGGTGAGCTTCGAGTTGGATGCCGCGTCAACGGCGCTGGACTTCAAGCACCCGCTCTTCCCGGACACGCTCCGGCTCGGAGCGAACCTGCTCATGTCCCCGAGCGGCTCCTTCTCCTTCGAGGTGGCCTATGGCGACAGCGGTTGCTCGCACAGCTTCGGCCCCGCCAGCTTCGAGCTCGCGCCGTTCTCCGGCTTCCTGAAGACGAACTCCTTCCCCGAACTGCACAGCCCCGACGCCGCGGTGACGGCGTGGCTGAAGCAGCCGGCGCGCGCGTACGTCGGCGCGATGGTGGACAACTCGAGCATCGCCGAGGTGGTCAGCGGCCTGGACTGTCAAAGTCCCCAGTACAGCGTCGCGGGAGGCCTGCTCGCCACCAATGACGTGAACAACGACGTGTACGTGAATCCGCCCACCGTCCTTCCCGACGGGCGCTTCGCGAATTCCTTCTCCGAGTCCGACTTCACCTTCAACTGGAGCTTCACGCCCCAGACGCAGCCCTGACGAGCCCGGCGCACTGGCGACCTGAATCCCCGCCGATTCGACCCGAAGCCGCGCTCTACCGCGGCTTCGGGTCCCCGAGCATCCTCCAGCCATCTCGCCCGCCTCGCGCGAGCCTCTGGAGGACACCGCATGGCCCACGACCACGCCGAACCCGCTGCCCACCACCTCGTGCACGGCTTCGGCGCCGACCGCGCCGCCCACTACGACGCCCAGGCGTCCGTCAACCTCGCCGGCGGCCATGCGGCGTACGAGCTCGGCGTCAGCGCCCTGACCGCCCAGCTCGACGGCCAGGACGCGGCGTCGCTGCTCTTCGTCGGACTGGGCACGGGCGCGGAGCTGGTTCCCTATACCCGCTTCGACGTGCCCGGCTGGCGCTTCACGGGCGTGGAGCCCTCGGACGCCATGCTCGCCATCGCCCGGAAGCGCCTGGAAGCCGAGGGGCTGCTCGCCCGGACGCACCTGCACGTCGGCGAGCTGCACAGCCTGCCTCCGGGGCCGCTGTTCGACGGAGCGCAGATGATGGGAGTGCTGCACCACGTGGAAGGGGAGGGGGCCCGGCTCTCCCTGCTGCGCGAGGTGACCCGGCGGCTCGAGCCCGGAGCGCCCCTCGTCGTGGGCTGCCGCGTCGGCATGGACCCCGAGCTGTCGAAGGTGGAGCTGCGGCGGTTGAGGGCGTATGGCATCTCATCCGACGCACTGGAGCGTCGACGCCAGGCCATGGCGACGATGCGGCCCATCGAGTCCGATGCCGCCCTGTTCGCGATGTTGGCTCAGACGGGGCTGGTGGCGCCGCGGACGCTCTTCGTCTCGCTGCAGTTCAAGGTCTTCCTCGCGCGCTTCGAGCCCTGAGCCGCGGCCATTCCAGGCCCTCACTGGGGACACGCGTGTCGGGGGACGATTAACACGAGGGACGGACTGGAGCGCCGCTGGAGCGGGCAGGACAGGGTGAGCAGCTTGGGCACCACCCCGCGCGCGTCCATGCGCGAGGAAGGAAGCCTCATGCGCTCGAGTGCTGGAGTCCTGGTTCTTCCGTTGGCCCTGCTCATGGGCCTGGCCTGTGGCGATTCCACGCCAGCTCCTGATGAGGAGGCCGCAGTCGAACAGGCGGCCCTGGAGAGCCAGGAGGCCGTGGCGAGTCACGACACGTCCCGGCCTGGCACTCCGCACCGTGTCGAGGACGTCGTCCCGGGCCGTCTCAGCTCGGGGCCGTTCGAGCTGACGGACGTGCGCGGCACGCTGTTCTTCGGCGCCACGGACGCCGAGCACGGCTCCGAGCTGTGGAAGAGCGACGGCACGCCCGCCGGCACGCGCCTCGTGGCGGACATCCGTCCCGGCCGGGAGGGGGCCTCGCCCCGGGGACTCATGGCCGCGGGACGGCGCGTCTACTTCGCCGCCGACGACGGCACGCATGGCCTGGAGCTGTGGACGAGCGATGGGACGCGCGCGGGCACCCGGCTGGTGATGGACATCGCCGCCGGAGGTGAGTCCTCGTTCCCCTTCGCGCTGGTCGCGTCGGGTGAGGTCCTCTACTTCACCGCGTTCTCACCGGAGCTCGGCGAATCGCAGCTCTGGCGGACCGAGGGCCTCCCGGGCACCACCCGCGTGGTCCCCACGGGAGCGCTCCGTCCCGTCTCCGACATCGTGGCGATGGGCGGCCAGCTCTTCTACTTCGGACTGAGCACGTTCAATCGATTGGACGGGACGACGGGGGCCATCGTCACGCTGCTCGACTTCTCCGAACAGATCGACATCTACACCGCGGGCCCGGTCGTCGCGGATGGGCTGCTCTACTTCATCATTGGCGATTCCCCCATCATCGGCGCGTCGAGGACGGGCGGCGCGCTCCAGGAGGTGCCGAGACGCTTCACCCTCTGGAAGAGCGACGGCACGCCCGAGGGCACGGTCGCCGTCACGGACGTACCGGCGCTGCTCACCTTCGACGGACCGAACACGCTCGTCACCGTGGGCCGCAGGCTCTTCTTCAGCGCGGACGATGGGGTGGTCGGCTCCGAGCTGTGGACCAGCGATGGCACGGGCGTGGGAACACATCTGGTGAAGGACATCCGCCCTGGCCCGGAGAGCCCACGCATCCGGGCGCTCACCGCGCTTGGCGGGGCGGTGTACTTCTCCGCGTACACGCCCGACGCGGGGGACGAGCTGTGGCGCAGTGACGGCTCGGAGCGCGGAACCTTCCGGCTGAAGGACGTGAGGCCTGGCCCCCAGGGCTCCAGCATCTCGCAACTCACCGCGCACGGCGGCCGGCTCTTCTTCACCGCGCGCGAGCAGGGCCAGGGGCACGAGCCGTGGACCAGTGACGGCACGGCCCGGGGCACGGTGCGAGTCGCCGACCTGGTGCCGGGCGCCTTCTCGAGCGCGCCACATGACTTCACTCGTGCGGGCTCGTGCGTGTTCTTCGCGGCCACCGAGCCGAAGCGGGGTACCGAGCTCTGGGCCCTGAAGCTCGGCAGGGGCGGGCACGTGGTGGAGGCTGCCGCCGTGGCCGTGTTCGCGGGGCCCGAGGAGGGGACCGCGGTGGGCGAGCAGTGGGGCGGAGGCGGCATCCCCGGCACGGGGCCCGCCTGGCTGGTGCAGGACATCAGGCCCGGGCCGGATGACCCCACCATCACCGAGAACGCCAGCGTGGGCGGGACGCTCTTCTTCACGGCGACGGATTACGGCGTCGGCGCCGAGCTGTGGAGGACGGACGGCACGGCGGCAGGCACCCGGCTCGTCGCGGACATCCGCCCCGGGCCCGACGACTCCGCGCCCACGGACCTGGCGCCGTTCGGCCGGGTGCTGCTCTTCTTCGCGGACGACGGCGTCCACGGCTTCGAGCTCTGGCGGAGCGACGGCACGCGGGGCGGCACGCGGCTGGTGAAGGACATCCATCCGGGGTCCGAGGGCAGCCGCTTCTTCGAAGCCCCGTTCGTGCATGCGGGCGTGGCGTACTTCGCGGCGGACGACGGGGTGCATGGGACGGAGCTCTGGCGCACGGACGGCACGGAGGCCGGCACGCAGATGATCGCGGACCTGTGGCCCGGGTTCATCGGCTCCAGTCCCCAGGCCTTCATCGAGCTGGAGGGGCGCCTGTACTTCATGGCCGCGGACGAGACGGCCGGCTTCGACCTCTGGCGCACGGACGGCACGGCGGCTGGAACGGTTTCGCTGGACCTCATGCCCGGGGTGGAGAGCCTGGAGTTCATGGATGCCGTCGTGGCGGGCGGGCAGTTCATCTTCCACCAGTACTCGGAGCTCGGCGACGAGATGTGGCGCAGTGACGGGACGCCGGAGGGCACCTTCCTCCTCGCGGACATCTACCCTGGCCCGAACAGCTCCTTCCCCACGGACCTGACCGTGGTGGGCCGGCGTGTCTTCTTCGTCGCGGAGAATCCCGAGCTCGGCCGGGAGCTGTGGGTGACGGATGGCACCCGTGAGGGCACCGTGCTGGTGGAGGACATCACTCCCGGCGCGGAGTTCGACCCGCCGCAGTTCCTGGTGGCCTTCGGCGGGCGTCTCTTCTTCAGCGCCCAGGACGGAGGGCCCACCGGCCGCGAGCTGTGGGTGAGCGATGGAACGGCGGCGGGCACGCAGCTCTTCAGGGACATCGCCCCGGGGCCGTACAGCGGGTCGCCGGCCTGGCTGTTCCCCGTGGCCGGCAAGCTGCTGTTCTCCGCGGATGACGGCGTCACCGGGCCGGAGCTGTGGGTGAGCGATGGCACTCGCCGTGGAACGCGCCGGCTCCAGGAGCTGGCGCCCGGACAGACCGGCGGCTCCCCGTTCCTCTTCACCGCGACGCGGGAGCACGTCTATTTCTTCCTCGACTTCTCGCCCACCGGACGGGAGTGGTGGGCGATTGAGCGCGAGAACCTCGACGACTGAACTTCCCGTTCAATGACGGGGTGCTGAAGGTCGAGCACGGCAGGCGCTACCGATGTGGCAGGGTGGCGCCATGTCTCTCGCCTTCCTGCCACCTGCCCTCGCTTCGCGGATCCGGCAGGCCCCCCATGCCCCCGAGCTCACTCCGGAGCGGCTGGAGCAGTTCGAGCGCCGGCTGTCACAACCCCTGCCCGCTGACTTCCGGGAGGTCCTTGTCCGGTTCAACGGCGCGCTCCTGGGGAACTGCACCGCCGGGTTCCGCGACGCACTGGACAGGGAGGTGCGGATCGATGAGCTCCTCGGGCTGCGCGCCGAGGACCGGAGGGGGCTCGAGTACGGGGGCGAGAACATCCCGTCCGACGTGGTGGTCTTCGCGCACCAGTTCGGCTCCATCAACCGCTTCGGTCTGCAGCTGACTGACCGACAGGACTCGCCTCGGGGAACGGTCTGGTTCTTCGACAGCGATGCGCCGACCGAGACCGAGGACCTCTTCGTCGCGCGTGAATGCGCGCCGTCCTTCAGCGCGTTCCTCGCCCAGCTCACGCCGCTTCCGGACGCCGCGGTGGACCCCGTGCCCGTGGTGGACGCCCCGGATGACCCCTGGCGCCATCCCGAGGCCCTCGAGAAGGTCCCCGCGGACGCGCCCACCCCCGAGAAGCCGCTCGTCCTGGCCGGGCATGGACATGCGATTGAATCGGCGCGCCTCGACGTCTACGTCCGCACGTGGGTCCCGGACCTGGAGGCGCGCGAGTACCGCTACCAGCCCGACCGCGCCACGGTGATGTACTCGTTGGAAATCCATGCCCGCGAGAGCTCCGGCGAGGACGGCGTGCCGGAGCCCCATGCGCAGACGATTCCGGTCGCCGCGGCGACCGGAGGACGGCATCCGACGCTCGCGGAGTGGGGGACGCTCGTCGTCGGTCCGGAAGGGGACTGGGATGCGTGGTACGGCAACGACGCGCCCAGCCTGCAAGACAACCGGCTGACGGTGCTGGCCCTCTCCGGGGCGGAGTTGCAGGTGCGCTGGGAGGCGAGCTACTCGCAGTACGGGCGGGACTTCGCCTTCCTGTTCGAGGGCCCGGTCCGGTTGGAGGGAATCCGCTTCGACGTGAAGGACGTCGCTGACATCGACGGCGTGCTCGCCTCGGCGTTCGGTGGCCGCCACCAGGCTTGGGAATGGACGCGGAAGGTTGGCGAGCGCGATGAGCGCGACCGCGTCCCCGTCACGCTCGTGCCCGCGCGGCCCGAATTCCCCTGACGGTTCGTCGACCTCAGCGCACCGGCAACTCGCGGAAGGTCAGGCCGTCGAGTTCGAAGCGCTCCATGACGTCCTTGAAGTGCTCGGTGACGATGAGCATGGTCGCGAAGTTGCGCAGGCGAAAGAGGTCCAGGTCCGTGGGCAGGGAGACGCCGTCGAGGATGGGCTCCTTGGGCAGACTGAAGCCACGACGGCCACATTTCGGGCACGGAGGCGGCGTGCTCTTCGGGATGCAGTCCTCGTGCAGGAGGCCTCGCGGCTCGATGTGCAGGTCGAGCAGCTCGGGGACGCCCTTCGGGCGGAAGAGCATCTCCGTGCGACAGCCTCGCAGGCCTCGAAGGCCTTCTGCCTGTAGCAACGTCAGCGCATCGGGCCGGACGAGCAGCGTACCGCCATACTGCTGGAGTAGCGCGGAGAATGGCCCCCTGGCCTTGCCTACCAGTGGACCGAATGTGGTTCCGGGCTCGAGCGGATAATCGGCAGGCAGCAGCAAGCGAACCTGCTCGCGAAGGCGCTCGAACTCGTCGAAGTCCTCCTCCAGGCGAGCCTTCGACAGCTTCTTGGCCACGGGATGATCGGAGAGGTCCACGGCGGGATAATTGAGACCTGCTCCGCCCCATGTCGCTTTGCATTGGGGACAGCTCACGCCAGGAAGGAGCCATTTGTGCCTCGCGCTGTAGCCGCCTTTCTGGCTGCTGTAGTCGCCGAGCAGAATCTCAAGGAATCGCGGCATGGAGTCAGTACTCGAGGGGAGGACCTACCAGTAGATGGTAGGGCAAGATGGGTCCAAACAGGTCGAAGCGGATGATCAACTCCCTCGCATACCGGTACATGTCTTCCTTGGTTGCACCAGGGTGCGCTCGCTGGAACGTCCTCCATGCCTGATTCCATGGCCCACCCTCGGGCCCCTTGTGGATGCGATGGTGGGTGTCGATATCGAGCAGCATCGTTTCCTTGTGGATGTTGATGCCTTGAATCTCGAACCACTCCCGGAGGCCCTCCTGCCGCGGGAAGATGTGGTGCTTCTCCCGAGGCTTCGTCGCCAGCGCTTGCGCCATCGCCAGGAGCCTCTGCTGGCTTGGTAGCAGTTCCCGCCCGTACCAGCGGATGACGAAGACAGGCTCGGCCTGTCCCGGCAGCACCCAGGGGTAGCCCCAGTTGCGCTGCGGTGACTGAACCGCGCTCGGCGGAAGGACGAACGTACCTCGCGTGCGCACCACGCGCCCGGGCTCGGGGGGCACGTCCTCACAGCGGAACAATCCGCACGCGTCCTTGGCGCAGAGGAACGTGACGCACGCGCCCTCATCCAGCCGGGTGTACGCCTCCGGGAACTCCGCCGCCTCCCGTGCCACGGGAGACACAGGAGTCGACGCGCATGACGTCAAGACCGCGAACAGCCACAGCCAGACAACCCGGTGCCACATCCGTCATCCCCCGGTCGGCCCCACAGTCAGGGCTGGCCGGAGGTCATATCAGGCACCGTCTCGGCAATCGTCATGGCGCCAGCTCGCGATTCAACGCCTCGGCCATTCGCGAAACCGCCCCCGGCAACGTGTCGAGATTGTGGGTGCCGCCGTCGTACTCGAAGTAGGTGAAGGCATTGCTCGGGGAGCCACGCCCGGCGTCCGCCATCGCGGCGGCGAGCGCGCGCGAATATTGGACTGGCGCCGTGGAGTCGGCGGTTCCATGGTGGACCTGTGTCGAGGGCAACCTTGACGGCGCGGCCAGCGCGCTCGTGGCCGCCATCCGCCGCCGCATCTCCACGTAGCCGGCCTCGGTGATGAGCAGCCCGGCATCGGGACTCACCGTGACCTCACCGACCGGGATGAGTGAGCGCAGCAGCAGCGTCGCGGGGTCTCCCGGAGCGGCCACCGCGCCAGCGACAGCCGCTCCGAAGAGCTCCGGTGTCACCCCGGCGAGCGCCACCCTGAAGTCCGTGGGGCCGTAGGCGTCGATGACGAGGTCGAAGCGGTCGTCGCGGGCCCCCAGCGACAGCGCTACCATTCCACCGCGGCTCTCACCGAAGATGGCCACGCGGTTGCTGTCCGCAAGCGGCGTCGTGGTGAAGACCGCGGACAGGAGCGCCGCGGTATCCGTCAGGTCGGTGGTGCCGAAGAGCGTGGCGCCACCGGAGCTGTACGTCGTGTTTGCAATGCGGAGCCGCTCACCCCTGTAGGAGGGGATGACGTAGATGAGCCGCTCCCTGAGGGGCTGCCCGGGAATCCGGAATGCGAGCTCCTCCACGGTGAACGGCGGCAATCCGCCATCTCCCGTGTACCCGCCATGCGTGTATACGAGCACGGGCGCAGGCGCGGTCAACGAGGCCGGCACCAGCACGACGCCGACGTGGTGTGCGCCGCCGACGATGTGGTCGAGCACCCGGTAGGCCATCGGCACGGTTCCCAGGGTCACCGTCCCGCTCGCGAGCTGCGCGACGTCGCGAGCCGCGAGGTCGCGAGCAGCCCACTCCTGCTCCATGAGCTGAAGCTCCGAGGTCGTCACGGGCGCCAGCAGATCACCGAGCACGAGCGGTCGAGGCGTCGTCCCTGCGTCGGCCTCATTCGGGATGTCGCCGCCGCCCGGCGGACTGCTGCATGCGACGGAGGCACCGACGATTCCAAGCACCGCGGCTCCGAGCGCCGCCAGCATCCGTGTCTGCCTGCTCATGGGGGAAGGCTCCTTCGTCGCCAGCCGCGACGCTCGCACCCGGTCGTACCAGGAGATGTGGAACGAAGGGGCGCTGCTCAGGGGCTGGCAGGAAGGGGCATCACGGGAATGACCAGATACTGACTTCGTGTGCTGGAGGCGGCGGGAATCGAACTTCCCAGGTCTGAAAGCCGGCCGGGCGACCCGCCCCTTCCGGGTTGGCCGGAAATTCCTCCGAAATGAAGTGAGGGAAAAAATCAGCCACCACCGTTGAGAGAGGCAGACGCGCAATCCGGTCCGCCCAGGAGCGGGAGGCTGACCTTGCAACCTGCTTGCTCTCGTAGACACGTTTCGAAAACCATCGGCAGAAAGCAGAGGGGGATTCGCATGAAGGCGATGGATGTGATGACGGGGTGGAGCACGGTGCGCGCCTCGGTGCTGGTGCTCGCGGTCTTGCTGGGGGGCATGACGGAGGCGCAGGCGCAGACGCAGAACCCGGCCTTGAAGGTGACGACGCCGCCCGTCGCCGGCGCCGCGCATGACACGGTGGTGGCCTCGCTGGTGGATGCCGGCATCATGACGGGTGACACCGTGATGGTGACGCTGCGCCTGGTTGACGCCGCCGGGGCGGTAGTGGCCCAGACCTCGGGCCTGGTGAGCGAGAGCATGCCCCTGCGATTGAGCTACCGGGCGACCTCGGCCGGCGGACTCTCCGCGCAGGTCCTCGTCCCGCTGACGGAGGTCGGGCTCTCCCTGCCCTTGTTGTCGGTGGAGCGCTGGAGTCCCGCGGTCTGGCCGCCTCCGCGGGAGCCCCAACCGGAAGCCTGCCTCATGCCTCGCACCCAGCGGCCTCCTCCGACCGAGGGGCCGGTGACGCTCTGCCTGCAGGTCGACCCCAGGTGCCCTTGCGGCGCGGTCCCCGCCGGCCCGACCTGATTCCGGTCGCGCCTCGCCACATGACCATCACGGGGCAATGACTTCCGGCGGTCCCCGTCACCCGGAAATAGAATGGCGGGGTGCCAAGGCCGGGGCGAGAACATCCCAGGGCTGTCATCCTCTTCGCTCTCGTGGCGGGGGCGGCCCTCGCAGCGTCCGGCCCGGATGCGAGCACCGGGACTCCGCCCGCACTGGCCGCCTGCAAGGCCCGCTTCGCCGAAAAGCCCCGGGACTCTGAGTCGGCGATGTGCTTCTACCGCAACGCCCAGGGCGCGTCGGGGCGCGACGCCGCACGGCGGCTGCTGTCGGAGCTCCTGGCGCACCACCCCGAACATCCCTGGCTGCTGATGGTGCTCGGCCATGTGGAGCAACTGTCGGAGCCTCGTGCGGCCGAGGCCTCCTACCGGCGCTCCGCGCTGGAGTTCCGCCGCCTCCAGGACGCCGAGGGCGAGGTGCTGGCGGCCATCAACCTGCGCATCATCCTCATGAACCAGAAGCGGATCGATGAGGCGCGTGAATGGACGCGGCGCATCACCGAGGTGGCACGGGCCTCGGGGCGTCCGGAGCTGAACGCGCGCGCCCTCATCGTCGAAGCCAATGAGCTGGCGGAGGTGGAGCTCGACCTGGGGCGGGCCTTCCGGCTGCTCAAGCGCGCCGAGGCGCTGGTCTTCCCGGACGGCACCGATGGACTGAAGAAACAGTGCCTCTCCTCGCTGGCGGTGGTGAGCACCAACCTGGGGCGTCTGGAGGAAGCCGCGGACGTCTACCAGCGACTGGTGGAGCTGGCGCAGCGCACGCGCGAGGCCCCGTTGGAGGCCCGCGTGCGCGTCTCGCAAGCCAACCTCGCCATCACGCTCCACGAGCGGCGCCCCGAGCCCGGCGGGCGCTCGCGCCTCCTGGCCCTGGCCCGCGAGGCGCTGGCCGCCTCGGAGCTGGCGGGCAGCAAGTCCATGGAGGCCATGTCGCTGCGAATCGTGGCTGACCTGCTGGGCCCCTCCCCCGAGGAGCGGCGCGAGGCCGAGCAGCACCTGCAGCGCTGCCTGACGCTGGCGGACGAGCTGGGCAAGCCCGAGCGGCGCATCGCCTGCCTCTGGACCCGCGCGGAGCGCTTCGCCGCGTCCGCTCCCGAGGCCGCGGACCGGGACGCGGAGGAAGCGCTGCGGCTGGCCTACGCGTATGCCGACCCGCAGTACCTCGCACTGGCCCTGCGGGCTCGCGCGACGGTGGCCTTCCACACGAAGTCCCTTCCCGACGCGCTTCACCATGCCGAGCGCGCGCTGGACGCGGTGGAGGCGCTGCGGAGCCTGCAGCGTGATGCCTCCAGCCAGGCCGAGCTGTTCGCGAGCTGGGCCAGCGACTACCACCGCCTCGCCGGGTGGATGCTCGAAGCGGGTGGCGTCACGGGGAAGACGCCCGCGCTGGCACCACGCGAGGCCCTGGAGCGCACGTTCCAGGTGAGCGAGCGGCTGCGAGCGCGGAGCCTGCTGGATACCCTGGTGGCGGCACAGGCGCTGTCCGCCTCCGGAGAGGAGCCGGGCCGGCGCGCGGCCCGCGCTGAGATGCAGCGCCGGCTGGTGGCGGTACAGCGGCGCCTGCTGGAGTCCACGCTCGGCGCGCCGGAGCGCGAGGCGGCCCTGAACGAGCTGCGGGAACTGGAGGGCAACGAGCGCGACCTGCGCCCTGCGCCCCGCCATGGCGCCACGGAGTTCGCCACGCTCGAGGCCGTGGAGCAGCGGCTGACGCCGGACGAGGCGATGCTCGCCTTTCTCGTGGGTGTCGACCGCGACATCTATGGCGACCCGGCGGGCGGCGCGTGGCTGCTCGTGGTCACGCGCGAGGGCTCGCGAGCCCACCGCATCCCCGAGCGCACACGGCTGACGCCCGCGGTGGCCCTCTTCTCCGGCCTTCTCGAGCGCCGGGATGGCTCCGAGGTGGGTGCCGCCGTGGCGCTCCATGCGCAACTGCTCGGCCCGGCCCTGGCCGCGCTGCCCGCGGGCGTGCGCCGGCTGCTGCTGGTGCCGGATGGGCCCCTGTATGACCTGCCCTTCTCCGCGCTGCGAGAGCGTCCGGACGGGCCTCCGCTGGTGGCGCGGTACGAGCTGGCGGTGGTGCCTTCCGCCAGCCTCTGGCGCTACTGGCGTGAGCAGCCGGCCCTGTCACCGGGCGGAGAGGCCCTGGTGCTGGCCGACCCCGAGCGGGGCACAGCGGCGCCGGTGCCGAGGACCCCTGCGTCCGAGCGGGCCGGCGTCTTCGATGAAGCCGCGCAGCTCGGCGCGCTCCCGGAAGCGCGGCGGGAGGGACGCGCGGTGGAGCGACTGCTCCAGGACACGCAGGTCGGACCGCGCTTGCTCGTGGGACGGGAAGCCTCCGAGCGGGCACTCAAGAGCGCACGCCTGGACACGGTGCGGGTGCTCCACCTGGCGACCCATGCCGTCGTCGACGCCGAGGCGCCCGAGCGCTCCGCGCTGGTGCTGGCGCCGGGAGCGGAGGAGGAGGACGGCATCCTCCAGCCCCGGGAAATCGCCGAGCTGCACCTGGAAGGCGCGCTGGTGGTGCTGTCGAGCTGTCAGAGCGCGTCCGGGGCGGAGCTCCCGGGCGAAGGCGTGCTGAGCCTGGCGCGGGCGTTCTTCGAGGCGGGCTCGCGCGCAGTGGTGGCAAGCCTGTGGCCCCTGCGCGACGACGAGGCCGCCGTGCTCGTGGAGCGGTTCTACCGGCACCTGACGCGGGGGATGAGTGCCTCGGCGGCGCTGCGGGCCGCGCAGCTCGAAGCCATCGAGGACGGACAGTCCCCGGCGGCCTGGGCGGGGCTCGTCGTGCTGGGAGACGCGTCGCTTGTGGCCCTGGAGCCGCGAGCGCCCACCGGAGCACGTGGAACCCAGGTGGCCCTGGGCGCCCTGACCGGCCTCTCAGCGCTGGCCGCAGTGATCCTCTGGCGCCGCCGACGGCGCGCGTAGCCCACCGGCGCTTGAAATCCTTTCATGCGGCGAGTCCCCGCGCGTCCCGCGCCAACGCAGGTGCGTCTCCAGGAGACGCGGGTGTGTCGTCGCCTTGCCCTCCGCGGCTCGGAGCGCGGTCCTGGTACAGCGATTGCTCACGGGGCGGTCGCGGTTCCCCTGAGTCCCTCACCGAAAGAGTGCGCCATGCCCCGGCTCATCCACGCAGCAGTCCCGGTCCTGCTCCTGTCGCAAAGCGTCTCCTGCGTCGCCTCCAACAAGCCGGACTCGACGCCGGACCAGGTGGGATCGCAAACCGCCGCGGCCATCACCATCTCTCCGAACCTGCCCGCCGACATCCCGGGGGGCGCGCCGGGTTCCTCGCTCCCGGCCGCCTCGGCCTTCGCGTGGCAGGAGTTCATCGCGTTGAACTGGCCCGCGCTCGGCAACCCGCGAGACACGCCCGACGCCACGAAGTTGTTCGGCCAGCCCGGCTACACGGGGCCGCTGGTGTGGCACACCTTCCGCGGCAAGGTGGAGATCTACCCGGGCAGCGGCGTGCCCAATGGCTATAGCAGCCAGCCTCCCTCCTTCGGCTACGACGCGCCGCCCCAGTACCGCTACAGCACCAGCCAGTTCCCGAATGGCGGCCAGGTGCCCCCGTGCGCCGGGCAGGACCTGGGGCAGCCCACGGCGTGGATCAACCTGGATGAGATGAGTGAGATTGGCCTGAACACCATGTACGCGGGCAAGGTGCCCACGGTGTCACCGGGCGCGCCCTCCGTGCAGCAGCAATTCCTGTTCATGGCCAAGGCCAACCGGCAGGAATACGCGTACGTCGTCGACCCGGCCACCAGCTATTACACGCACGGCCCCCAGTACGCCGCCGCCACCCAGAACTTCATCAACTTCTACACCCAGCTCTCCAATGGCGGGACGGCGCCCCTGAAGCCGCCGTACATCAACTTCCCCGTCGACACGATTGAGAGCAAGGCGGCCTGGCGGCGGCTGAGCACCACGGAGGCCGCGAGTGGCCGCTTCTACACGGCCCCGGTCCGCTACTACGAGTCCATCCCCGGCTCCGCCAACGGCATCTGCTACCGGCAGGACACCTGGGGGCTCGCCGCGCTGCACATCATCCGCAAGACGCCCACGGCGCCGTACTTCGTCTACGCCACGTTCGAGCAGGCGGACAACATCCTCGACGCGAACGGCCAGCCCGTCGAGGACGTGAATGGCAAGGTCCTGCTGAACCCGGGCGCGTCGCCCATGGACCCGGCCATCACCGTCACCCCGGCCGTTGCGGCCAACCCCGCCACCGCGAGCAGCATCGAGCACTTCTCTCCCGCGAGTGCCAACTGCAGGCCGGAGCAGCGGCTGTACTACGTGAACTCGCCGTCGGCACCGCTCACGACCCAGGGAGTCATCTGCGTCAACAAGCGCGTCCACGACATCCCGGCGGACGTCATCGCCGCCAACCAGGCCGCCCACGCGTCCATTGCCGCCTACAACGCGGCGAACAAGATCAGCTCCTCGCCCTGGCTCTACTACAAGCTCGTCAACGTCCAGGCGCAGCCGCTCGACAAGCCGCAGGGGCAGCCCTACACCGGGCCGGACATCGCCACGTTCTACCAGGCCAACATCGTCGTGGAGACGGACTCGAACCTGCAGACCTTCAGCGGCCAGTTCCAGAAGCCCATCGCGGACCCGAGCGTCAACACGAACAACCTCATCACCGAGTTCTCGCTCACGGGCAAGCCGCTGACCAACGTGTATTACAGCCCGAAGCTGTACAACATGGGTGGCTGCATGGGCTGCCATGGCAACGCGCAGGTGTCCGCCGGCACGGACTTCAGCTTCATCCTCGCGGGGGGCCGCGTGGCCGCGCCGGAGGTGGCCGTGCTTCCCAGCTCGGCACCGCTGCCGGAGCGCGTACAGAAGCTTCTCGGCGTGCTGACGAACCACCCGTAGGCCCTGCGCGGCCTTGGAGGCTTCCGCGCGTCCCCTGGGAACGCGGAAGCCTCCGCCACCACGCCCTGGCGCGCTCGCAGGCGCTGTGGGAGTAGACTGGCGGCATGAGCGACACGCTCGAGGTCATCGTCTACTTCCGCCTCCGCGCCGACAAGCGCGAGGGTTACGGCCAACACCGGATGTTCCGCCTCAGCCACGTCCCCCGCGTAGGCGAGCAGGTCATCCCCGCGGCAGACGAGCCGGCCTACACCGTGGAGTCCGTCCAGCACCACCTGCACCAGAACCGGGTGGAGGTGCTCGCAGTCGCGGTGTCCTGAAGCACGGAGGGCTCGCGCTGTGGAGGCAGGCTAGAGGGAGAACCTCCACCCCTACGTGGACTCCAACTCACAGCCCGTGCCAGTAGTCCTCGATGCGCAACGGGTACCCGGGATCGGCGCGGTCGAGCGCGACATCGTAGCGGATGTAGTAGTCGCCTCGGAAGAAGTACGCCTTCTGCCCATTCGGCGTCACGAAGACCGCGTCGATGCCGTCTGAGAACGGCTCGAGGCCCCGCCACGGGCCGACGATCGGCAGCGGGTAGCCGTTGTCGACCTGGTCGTCCTCGAAGTCATAGCGTTCGTAGAGCGGGCCGCGGAAGAAGTAGATCTTGCCGTCCGGCCACAGGACCGCGGCATCGAGGCCCGAGCCCCAGAGACCGTGCCAGTACGTGCCGATGTCGAGCGGGTAGCCATCGTCGACGCGGTCCGCGGCGACGTCGTAGCGGGAGTAGCGCATGCCGCGGAAGAAGTAGGCATCGGCGCCGCCGGGCGCGACCAGCGTCGCGTCGATGACGCCGCCGAGGTCGCCGAGCCCGGTCCAGCTCGTGGCCGTGTCGCGCGGGTAGCCGGGGTCCACGTGGTCGGTGACAAGGTCGTAGCGCGAGTACGCGCCACCCTGGAAGAAGTAGACCTTCCCCGTCGGCCAGGCCAGCGCCTCGGAGATCACCTGCACCTGCCGGCGCAGGCCGAGGCGCGCCAGGATCGCGTCGGCACGCGCCGGAGCGGCGGCGCGGAGCTCGGCGACGAAGCGGTCCAGTTGGTCCTGCACGGCGAGGATCGCGTCGGCGTAGGCCTCGTCGAAACCGGCGCGCGACGCGGCGTCCTTGTTCAGGACGTCGTGGTGGGGGACGCCGGCCGGGCACTTCTTCGGCAGATCATCGGGGTACGTGCCGCTGAACCAACCGGCCGGCTCGGCGCCGTCCAGGTTCGCCAGTGCCCCCCAGGCGTGGCTCTCGACCCAGTATGAGTGTGCGTAGAAGTCCTCGGTCGCGTGCAGCACGAAGCCGAAGTTGCCGAACACTTCGGCGCGCAGGGCCGCGGTCGGACTGGCGTCATAGGCGATCGCGGCGCTCACCGCGGCCTTGCGGTGGTCCTTGATCCAGGTCGACCCCTCGCTCCAGGCGCAGTTGTCGAAGTGTGCCGCGGACAGGTACCAGGGTATGCCGGGCGCCAGCGGCTCGTAGGCCTTGCTATCCCCGATGACCGACGCCGCTCGCAGCTCGGCGACCGTCTGCGGATCAGCGAGGACGCGGAACGCGGCCGCAGTGAGGTCCTTGTGGTTGTCGCCGGTGAACGCGTGCGTCGAGGTGGGCAACGCGAGCAGGGCGGCGAGCGCGATCGGGCGGGCGAGACGGGCGGACGTAGACATGGTGAGGCTCCTCCAAAGGAGGAACGCTCCTGGCGCCGATTGTTCCCCGATGGCTGCGCAGAACCGCCAAATACGTGAGCGTGAATCCCGCGTCCTGGGGCGCATGGCAGGAATTGAATTCACAGACACGCCAACTTGCCACTCCCGGCGCCCTTTCCGTGCCCGGCGCACACACCTGCTCCGCGTCACAGTCGCAGGGCGGGAGGACTGGCACTTCACTTGCTTGGATGCGTGAGCCCCCTGGCAATGACCTCGTTGCCACTTTCCCCACAAGGAGTCACGTATGAGCACCATGAAGTCGTTGGGCGCGTCCCTCGCCGTCGTTGGTCTTCTCAGCGGTCCGGCGGCACTGGCGGCCCCTCCGGTCAAGAACTGCGATGCCTACAAGGTCTGGTCCAGCGGCGTGATGGGGATAGAGACCATCAAACACGATAACCAAGGCTCCAGCGTCACCGAGGAAGCGATCTTGGCACTGCTCTCCGCACAGTCACGCTGCAGCGGGGACTGGCAGGCACGCGGTCGCAGCGCCATCTCGTACGCGAACTCTGGCGGCAAGGCCAACGTGTGGACCACGGATGGCGGAAAGACCTACCAGTACCAGTGTCTGATTTGTGATGACCTGGTTGGCACCCGGCCCGCGGACTGGAAGGAGGGGGCAGCGACGTATGCGCGCCGGGCGGTCGAGGAGAAGCTTGAAGGGCGCGGTGAAGTCGTCGGAGTGACCCCCGTGTTCTACGCCATGGCGGATGCGACGGGCGTCAACTACGAGGTTACTGTCGTCACTGAGCAGCATCTCGCGCGGGTCTTCGTGGACATCAGCACCGGCGAGGTCGTGTTCCCCGAGAGCATGGTCGACGTCGTGGTCATTCCCGAGAACACCTGCAAGTAGCAGCCGTGCCGCGTCCCGCCGGGTCGTTCGAGCGACCCGGTGGGCAGCACGGCGCGCTCGTCCGACATCGACGTGCACCCGAGTCCATCGGCCAGTAGCGTCCCACGTTACAAACTGGCCGGTTTGCGTAACGGGAAGGGACACACTTCCCCGTCCGAAGTGAGTCGTCACGGTGGGCAGCCACAAACCCACGACGCGGAAATGGAAAGGGCCACCCCCGCCGTGCGCGGAGGTGGCCCTGTTTCCGTTCAAGCCGTGAGGGCTACTTCTTCGCCGTCACGCGCCAGGTGTTGCTCTCGGAGCTGCCGCCCCGGCTGACGCGAACATCTGAAAATGGTGAACCCGGCCAGGCTGTCCTCCTGACCGGGTTCGGGGTGCTGCCATTCAAGACGGTTGCCGAGCACGCTGAAGGCCTCGAGGCCCCTTGGACTCGAGCGAGTCGACGATGCGGCGCAGCCGGTTCGCGCGACCTGTCGCGGTGCGCGCCGTCACGACCTCCAGGATGAGCGCGTATCGCCGCGTCTTGCCGAGCGCCTCGAAGGCACGCGCGGCCCGGGGATTCGCGGACAACGCGGCCGTCAGGTCGCTGGGGACCGTGGCGTTTCGCTGCGACTCGTAGGCCGTGGCCCATCGCCCATCGGCCTTGGCGGCCTCGACCTCAGCGAGCCCCGCCGGTCGCATCCTGCCCGCGGCGAGCAACGCCTCGACCTTCCGCACATTCACAAGGGACCAACGGCTGCGCGGCCGGCGCGGCACGTACTTCTGGAGATAGAAGCGCTCGTCGAGTGACTTCCGCTGGCCGGATATCCAGCCGAAGCAGAGCCCCACGTCCACTGCTTCGTCGTCCGTCAGCGAGGCCATGCCCGTCCCCTTCTTGGCGAGCTTCAGCCAGACCCCGGCGCGAGCGCCGCCGTTCTCCTCGAGCCACGCCTCGAACTGCGCAGCGCCGCGAAACGCCTTCACCGGGGCCTCGTCGAGGGTGCTCATTCCGCGCAAGAAGGTCATGGGGTCTCTCGTGCTCTGGCCGCATTTCGTTCGCGACCCGGTGAACATCTCCCCCAAAGGTGACAGAATGGGTCACGTTTGAAGCGCGAACCCGTCATCGACCGCCTGGACCGTGTCCTCGGCCTCCTCGCCTCCCGACCTTCGTGGACGGCTCCGGAGCTGGCGGAGGAGCTGGGCGTCTGCGTGCGAACCATCCGGCGAGACCTGTCCCGGCTCGCGGCACGCGGCGTCCCCATCGAGTCGGACGCAGGGCGAGGCGGCGGCGTGCGCGTGCCGCCACGGACGGGGCTGGGGCGCGTTCAGCTCGACGCCCGGGAAGTCCTCGACCTCATGCTCGCGCTGGCGCTCGCGGAGCAACTGGGCTCCCCCTTGATGCTCTCGACCGTCAAGGGCTTGCGGCAGAAGCTCTCCGCCTCGTTTCCACCGGAGGAGCGCTCCCGGGTGAGCGGGCTGCGCCGGAGGATTCTCGTCGGCCCCAGCTCGAGGAACGTCACCGCGACGTGGAAGGCCCCCAGCGCCGCGGTGCTCCGCCCCATCCAGGACTCGTTCTTCGAGCAACGCGCCCTGGAGCTGACCTACCGCGCGAACGACGTGAGCACGGTGCGCGTCGTGGAGCCGCACTACCTGTTGCTCAGTTGGCCCGCCTGGTTCCTGCTCGTCTGGGACCACCTGCGAGGGGCGGTGCGCATGCTCCGCGTCGACCGCATCGAGTCGGCGCGCCTCACCGGGTCGACGTTCCGCGTGCGGAGCTCGGAGTCGATGCTCGCCACGCTCGGCGACATCTTCTCCGCGCTCTGAGCGGCGGGTCCTCATTTCTGTCGGGAACGTGACTGCCCCTGCGACAGAGGGCCGGGAGGCTCCGGGCCGGTGCTCGTGCAACGCTGGGAGCTCGCATGAGCCACTCCTCTCAACCTCCGCCTGACGAGTCCTCCAGGCTCGCGCTCGACAACACCCACATGGCGGCGACGCGGACCCTGTTCTCGCTGGTGAGGACAGGCGCGGGGATTGCGGGCGGAGGCGCGCTCGTCACCGACCTGCTCATCAAGGGATGGCCACGCTGGGTGGTCCTCACGCTCTCCTCCGCCTTCGTCGTCCTCGGCTACTCGCTGATGTGGTCAGCCTTGAAGACGGGCAGGCGCCTGCGCGCGCAGGTCGAGCACAAGCAGCACGGAGAAGCGTTCCTGTTCCCGCTCCGCAAGGTCACGGTCTGGACGCTGTCGCTCCAGTTCCTGATCGTGACGGTGCTGGTGCTCTATTTCCTCGGCTGACGCCTCGCATGTGCGCGGTCGCCAGGCCCGCGAGCATGCTGCACTTGCTCTCGATGCCCTGGGCGACCTCAAGGCCAAGGATGGTTTCCTCTCGGCCCTCGAAGATCCGGTCTGGGGCGTGAGGTCGCTGGCAGGCTGGGCCCTCGTGGACCTATATCCACGACACGCCCCACACCAGGGCTGCTTGCTAGGAAGAGCCAGACGTCCCGCTCAGTCCAAGGCAGCGGAGTTTCCGCTTCAACGCTTCCACGCCGGCAGCGGTTTCGAGACTCTCTGGCTCGATTTCTACCACGCCAATCCCAGCCGCCGAGATGCGGGCGGACTCGAAGCCGGTCCATTTTGTATCGCCATAGCCCGCGCTCTTCACCACAAGCGCTGCCGCGCTTCCTGCAATCCCGTGCGATAACAGTTCCTCCAGTTCCTCGTCGGAACGGCTCTTTTCGATGCCGCTGGTCAGCCGCCGCGGCGCCGACCAGCGGTCCCACCACGGCCCGAACCCACAATCGGATGTCGCCGCCACGATCCGTCCCATCGTCCGCCGCGCGATGCTCCAGCGGTAACTGATGAACAGCCTTGGCCTGGCCAGAAGCGCCCGCGCGCGCTGCTCAATCGCCGCTGCGGAGCCGTGAGCAATGGTGCGGGTGGTTTGCAACTGCGGCCCGATCACCCGGTCCGGCAACAGCTTCGATATGGAGCCATCCGCGGAGCGAAAATCAAGTGCAACCAGTAGTGTTCTGGCGTCTGCCCAAGGTAGCCAGAAGCTATTCTCTCCAGCAAGGAAGCGGACCGCCTCCCCACCAGAGAGCGTCGATGCGACCCTGACGCAGCCGTCCAAAGACGGCGCCCCAAGACCGAAGCTCGGATGGCTTCCAGCGAGCCAGATCGTATCGCCGGGCCGCACCCGCTTATCGAGATGCCTCTGCTTCGTCACATGGCTCACCGGCTTCAGCGCGCGCTCGGCGAGCCGCTCTGCTCCCCCACGGCGAATCGGCCCCTGGCCATGGCTGCGGGGCACCCAGGCCAGGAAGTGTGCCGGCCCCTCCGTCATGATGCGCCTCTTCCTTGCAACGCCGTCGCTGGTTTGCTCATCGCGGCTACTCTTCTGCTCAACCCGGCAATACGCTGTTGTACCGCCCCGGATTGTGGAGACACCAGAAGGGAGGCGCGTGAGTCGTCCGGGCTCACGCGCCCCTTTCATGGAGCTTGGACTACCTGCTGGTGATGCCGCCAATCCAGCCGCCGAAGTAGCGGTGGTGAGCTCCGCAAAGAACAACGGGCCTCTCACCTGCGTGAGAGGCCCGTCGCTCACTTCCGGGACATGCGTTGTTTCAGGCGGGGATTACTTGCCCGCGCGGTACGTGGTCCACATGCTGTTCATGCGGCTGTGCTGACCGGCGCTGAACGTGTTCATGCAGGAGTCGTAGGTGTAGTCCATGAAGTTGGTGATGGGGTCCACGCCGGCGGTGGTGCAGGTGTCGCGGCCGGCGGGGCAGCCGTAGGCCGCGGAGCCCTCGAACGGCGTGTCATCCACACTGTCACCGGGGCTGGAGCAGCCGCCCTGGAACGTGTGGTACAGGCCCAGCCAGTGGCCGACCTCGTGGGTGCCCGTGTCGCCCTCGTTGTAGTTGGTCGCCGTGCCGCCCGGCAGCGAGCTCGCCAGGATGACCACGCCGTCCATGGCGGGAGAACTGGCGTAGCTCCAGGGGAAGGTCGCCCAGCCGAGCAGCCCCTGGCCCATGTTGTTGGTGTAGAGGTTGAGGTCGTCTGCGCTGCCCTGGTGCAGCGCCTTCTTCATCTTCGTCTCACAACCCGTGGTGGAGCACGTGTACCACTGGTTGTTGTTGGTGTAGTCCACGCCAGCCAGGGTGAAGCTGACGCCGGCCGACTGGTAGGCCTGGTTCAGCACGCTGATCTGGTTGTTGATCTGCGTCGTCGTCACGCCGCCGTTGCCGCTCGCGTCACGGATGACGTGGACATAGACGGGGATGGAGATGGCCGAGGCGTGGACCGTGCCACCCATCGCCTGCACTGCCCGGGCCGCCTCGTAGCGGGCCTCGATCGCCGCCACCTCGTCCTGGGTGAACTCCTGGGCACCGCAGTTGCGGGCATCCACCACCGCGGCCTGCGTGTCCTGCTGCTCCGTCTCGTCCACGGGGCCGCAGCCGGTCATCGCGGCAATCGCACCCAGGGCCACAACCGACTTTCCAGCGATACGCATGTGACTCCGACTCTCAGTATTGAGGGCGGAAAATTCCGCTTATTGTGGACCCCCGCTGTTGCCGTTCGGTCACATTGCCAGAGGAGTGTGCGAGCGCGACGCACTCGGCCTCAGTCGCGCGCACATTCGTCGAAGAGGACGCGCACCTTCAGGGGCGCGGCCGGGTCCTCCGCGTCGTCGAGCACGGCCGTGCGTCCGCAGGGCACGTCGTAGATGTGCTCCACGAAGCGGGGAAACTGGTCCCTCGCAGCGGCGAAGTTGGGGAACTCCAGCGTGGCCATGCAGGAGTGGGTGCGGCAATCCACGCCGAGCAGGTGCCCGCGCCGGTCCGCCGGCAGGGCCGTCAGGAGCGTGCCCATGCTGGTCTCCAGCGACTTGCGCGCCGGGTCCGCCCACGCGGCGTCCATTCGTTCCTGCTGATACGCGTCCACCTTCATCTCGAACATCTCCATGCCGGCCTCGCGGCGCTGCACCCGCTCCTCGGGAGTCGGGGGCATGGGCGGGGGTGGGACGTTGGCGCGGGCCGCCTCCTCGGAGCCGAGCCGCTGGGAGAGCTGCTCCACCTGCTGCTCCAACTGGCGCAGGCGCTTGCCGTCCGCGGAGTCGCCTGACGCGACGGGGGCGGGCAGGGTGGGCGCGGGCACCGGCTCGGAGGTGGGCGCGGAAGTGGTGGCGGGGCCGGGCGACAGGCCGAGGCTCCAGGCGATGCCGGCGACGAGGGTGGTGGTGATGATGGCGGCCAGCCAGGGGCCCTTCAGCAAGTGAGACATGGTTCCTCCAGGGAAAGGGCCCGGAGCGGGGGGCGCGAGGCCCCTCGCTCCGGGTGTCAACGCGAGCGGGTGGGGCGGCGGCCTAGTAGGTCGAGTAGCCGTAGATGGCGCTGTTGCCCAGCGGCCCGTTGTGGGGGATCTGGATCTGGACGTAGGAGTAGTCGCCCTGCCAGGCCTCCTTCAGCTTGTTGACCTGCGCCGCGTCCAGCGCGACCTGGAACGGGCCCGTGAAGGTGACGTCAGTGGCAATCGGGCGGAGCACCTTGGGCGTCGAGCAGGAGGAGCCCGTGCCTTCCCTGAACACGTAGCAGACGGTCGCCTGGGCGTTGTAGTAGTCGCTGGTGCCGTTGTTCCCGTCGTAGCCGGTCACGTAGATGGAAGAGACGGCAGGCCGCCAGCTCACGTTGGACGTGGTGGCGCCAGGGGCTCCGGAGTTGTCGTCGATGATGGGGCAGCGAATGTTGCGCGCGCGGGGGGAGATGCCGCTGCTCTGGTTGGCGATGCCGAGCGACCAGACGTAGTCGCCGACGTAGTCGGTCTCGTAGGTGCAGCCGGCGGCGGGGTAGGCACGGTACGCGCTCGCGGTGCCCGGGAGGATGGCCATCACGACGGGGGCGGCAACGGACAGACCGATGGCGGCGCGCTTCAGCAGCGAGAGAGTGCTCATCTTTTCTTCCTTGGGGTTCGGGTGGACTGCCTGGGATGACGCCCCGTCCGGTGTGCCCGGCGGTGTTCGCCATCTGCGTTGACCTTGAGCAAGGCCCGTGCCCGCGCGCCTGCCCAGGGGGCAGCGGTCTCCATTCGAGATATCGCGCGGACGAATCCTCCTCTGAAAGCGGGCCTCACGCCGGCCACGTCAGCCCCTGTTTCGAGCGCGCTGGACCCCCTGGACTCCACGTGGGTGGCACACCTGGCACATGTGCCATGTGTCATCGCGAGGCATGTCCGGCACCGCGTGGCCGTGTCGCCCGTGACGACACGGCTCTCTGGACCGCGTGGGCGGGCCCCGGGCAGCATGGGGCGAGCAACCCCAGGAGACCGTGCTCCGCATGTCAGCTTCCGACAAGGCAAGACTGGCTCTCGACCCGACGCTTCCGCCGGAAGGCCTCGATTCTTCTCGGCCATCCCCGGTTGGGGAGCATGAGGCGCGGTCCGAGGTGTTCCCGGTCAGCCACTGGGAGCGCTACGAGTTCATCGAGCCGTTGGGCCGCGGCGGCATGGGCGAGGTCTACAAGGCGCGTGACCTGCGCCTGGGCCGCGTCGTCGCGCTCAAGTTCATCCGCGGGGCGCATCCGGACCGGGTCATGCGCCTGCTGCGCGAGGCCCGCGCGCAGGCGCGCATCGACCACCCGAACATCTGCAAGGTCTACGAGGTCGGCGAGGTTGGCGCAAAGGCATACATCGCCATGCAGCTCGTCGGCGGACAGCGGGTCGACCAGGCCGCCATGTCCGTGCCCGAAAAAGTACGGGTGATGAAGGAGGTCACCGAGGCCATCCACGAGGCGCATCGGCTCGGCGTCATCCACCGCGACCTCAAGCCCGCCAACATCCTGGTCTCCAGCGGCGAGGACGGGCGGTGGCTCCCGGTGGTGCTGGACTTCGGCCTGGCGTACGAGGTGGACCAGGGGCACGGCCTCACCGAGACGGGCGCGGTGATGGGGACGCCCGCGTACATGGCGCCGGAGCAGGCCCGTGGCGACGTGCGGAGCATCGACCGCCGCACGGATGTGTACGGCCTGGGCGCCACGCTCTACGAATTGCTGGCCGGCGTGCCGCCGTTCATCGACTCGACGCTCATGGGCACGCTGGCGAAGGTGCTCCACGAAGAGCCGCCGCCTCCACGCACGCTCGTGCCCCAGCTCGCGAGCGACCTGGAGACCATCGTCCTCAAGTGCCTGAGCAAGGAGCCGGACCTGCGCTACCCGTCCGCGCGGGCACTGGCCGAGGACCTGGGACGCTATCTCGACGGCGAGCCCATCCTCGGGCAGCGCCCGGGGCTGCTGTATCGGCTGAAGCGGGGGGCGCGCAGGCACCGGGCCCTGGTGGCCATCTCGGCGCTGTCGCTGGTGAGCATCCTCGTCCTCTCCGCCCTCGGCGTGCGCTCCTGGCTGGACGCACGGCACACGCGGGAGCAGTCCGCGGGCCGCGCGCTGCTGGCGGAGCAACTGGGTCAGCAGGTCAAGGAGCTGGAGTATTTCCTCCGTGTGGCCCATGGGTTGCCGTTGCACGACACGACCCGTGAGCAGCAGCACGTCCGCGCGCTCATGGAGCGGATGGCGGCGCGGGAGCACGCGCTCGGGGAGGCCGGCGAGGGGCTCGTGCAGTACGCCCTGGGACGTGGCCACCTCGCGATGCTCGACTTCGAGAAGGCGCACGAGGCGCTGACGAAGGCGTGGGGGCTGGGTATCGACACGCGCGAGCTGCACCTGGCTCGGGGCCGCGTGTTGGGCGAGCTGTACCACCGGGCCATGGAGGACGCGCGGCGCAGCGGTGGCGCGGAGTGGCTGGCCGGTCGGCAGCGGGAGCTGGAGAAGCAGTACCTGGAGCCGGCGCTCCAGTCACTCGAGCGCAGCCGGGGGCTCGCGCTGGAGTCACCTCGCTACCTCGAAGGGCTCATCGCCTTCTACCGCAGGGACTACGACGCGGCGGCACGGGCGGCGGCGGAGGCCACCGCTGAAGCTCCGTGGGAGTACGAGGCGCTGAAGCTCGCCGGGGACGTTGAATACACGCGGGCAATGGAGCTGCTGGAGCGAGGCGAGTACGACGCGGCGCGCTCGCGACTCCAGGCGGCGGTGGGCCAGTACGAACAGGCGGCCGAGTCCGGGAGAAGTGACGCGCGGATCCAGGAGGCGCTCGCGGAAGCGTGGCTGCAACAGTCGGAGCTGGACCAGCGGCAGGGAAGGCCTCCCCAGGAGGCCCTGCGGCGCGCGCTGGAGGCCGGGGGCAGGGCGCTGAAAGCGGCCCCGCTGCGCGCATCCGGTTACACCCGGCAGGCCCAGGTCCTGTTGAAGCGCTACCACCTGAACCGGTTCCAGGGCGGCAGCGAGGACCCGGCGCCCATCCTCGCCGAGTGGCTCGCCACGGCGACTCGCGCGGTGGAGCTGGATTCAAGCGACGTGTATGCCTACGACTCGCTGGGCAATGGCCTCTTCCTGCGTGGCTTCCAGGAGGCCAGGGTCGGGAGGGATCCGGGGCCGGCCTGGGAGGAGGCCATCTCCGCGCTGAAGAAGGCGCTCGCGCTCCAGCCTCGCTATCCCTGGGGGCTCAATGACCTGGCGCTGGTCTATCGCTGGAAGGGCAACCATCAGCGCGAGCACGGCCAGGACCCGCGCGGCGCCTTCGCGGAAGCGGAGCGCTATTTCCGTCAGGCGATACAGGTGGACCCTCGCTACCTCTACGCCTTCCAGAACCTGGGCGACCTGTACGACGACATGGCGGCTCACGCGCTGGCGCACGGACAGGACCCGGAGGCCGAAATCCAGAAGGCACTCCAGGTGGGCCAGCAGGCCCTCTCCATCGACGGGCGCTTCTACCTGGTGCTGAACCAGGTGGCTGCCGCGGAGCTGACGCGAGCGCAGTACCTTCTCGACAGTGGGGGAGAGCCGCGCCCCGCGCTGGAGCGCGCGTTCCAGCACCTGGAGCGCTCCCTGGGTATCAACGCCACGTTCGGGAGGACGTACTTCCACCGCGCCAGGGGCCACCTCGTGGCGGCGGCCCACGCCCTGGGCGGGGAGCGCAATCCCGATGGTGACCTCCAGGCCGGGCGGAGGGCGCTGGTGGAGGCGTACCGCAACGACGCGGGCTGCGTGGACTGCCGCGTGGTGAGCGCGCGGCTGAGCATGGTGGAGGCGGCGTGGGCGAAGCAGCGGGGACGGCCGGGAGTGCCACTGCTGCTGCAGGCGCTCGCAGAGGCCCGGCAGGCCGTGGAGCTGTATCCGTACTACGAGGCCCACCAGGAGCTGGCGCGCGTCTACTGGCGCCTGGCGGAGGAGCAGCCCGCCAGCGCCGCGCTCGAGTCCATAGCGCGAGGCGAGGAACAGGTGGGCCTGGCGCTGAAGCTCGACCCGGCGCTGGCGCAGGCCCACGCCATTCGTGGAGGACTCCTGCTGACGCGGGCCCGGCTGGAGCGTCAGGCGGCAACACGCCTCCAGACACTTCGCCAGGCCCGCGCCGCGCTCATCCGGGCCCTCGAGCTCAATGCACTGCTGCGAAGGGAGTACGAGGAGCCCCTGCGCGAGGTGGAGCGGCGGCTCTCAACGCCCTGACCGCGGTTGTTTCAGGGGAGGGACTGCGGGCTGGTGGCGAGCCTCCCGAACCCGTTCTGTTCCCACCGGGTCTCCGGGCACGAGGGCAGCGTTCCGGAGTCCGGGAGGAGCTCACGGTGACGAGCATTGCCTCTGTTGAGGCACTCCGCGCCTCGGGGGCTCCAGAGCGCTTCGAGGTGGTCCATCTGCTCGGAGTTGATGCCGAACGGGTCCCGCTTGAAGATCTCGGTTCCGGAGACCGTGTAGCTGTTGAAGTCGCCGAACTGGACGAAGTAGGCCGCGCGCTTGGCGTGCAGGCACGAGCGGAAGAGGTAGTCGCTCCACTTCGGGTCCCCCGTCCGGGAACTCCACGGCGTGTAGCCCCAGGCCAGACAGGTGCTGATGGCTCCCGTTTCGCAGCTCAGGGTGGTGACGCCGGGTTCATCCGTCACTCGAGCCGTCAGGCCATCCACCTTCTTTCCCCCCAGGAAGGAGATCCGGTTCCCCGCGGCGGCATCCTCGCAGTGAGGAATCCAATCGGACAGCGTGCTGCTCAGCTTGTACCGGTAGGAGAGGCGATACCGCTGAATCTCCTCCGGCCCCCCGTTGCCCGGCACGGCGTTGAGCTTCATCTCGTACATGTAGACGTCATCGATGACGCTGAGCTGGAACGAGAGCCTCACCTGCTCCAACCCGGCACCGGTGACCTCATGCACCTGACCTGCCGTTTCGTAGGTGATGACGAGCCGGCTCTGGTCACTCCGGATGCTCTTCAGCGTGACGGGCTGACGGGCGCCGGAGGCGGGCTCGAGCCAGGCCTGAACCGCGGTATCGCGGATGTAATTGGGGTTGGTCCAATCCCGCACCTGGAGTCGAACCCCGGTGGGGGTGTTGAAGAAGAGCTCGGGGCAGAACGAGTAGGGGAAGGAGGGCGAGGCGGCGTGCTCGTCCCTGAAGCAGTAGCTCCGCACCTCGGTGTTGGAGACGTAGATTCCCCTGCCATTCTGGCTGCCGGGACCACAGGAGCCCGTCGGGCAGGCGGCGAAGCTCGTCGGGACCTCGGGTGGCGGCCACGGGACCTTGCACTTCCCATCGCCGCACCCGGTGGTGGACAGCGGCTTGTCAGCAGGGGGCGTGACGGTGCCGGCGTCGGCCGGCGCCTCCTTGTCGGGGACGGGCTGAGGCGGCGGCAGGTGAGAGCCGCACGTCTTGCATCCGCTGACCCACAGCAACACCGCCATCAGTCCGAGCCACGAAGGCCGTATGTTCTTCACCTGCTTCATCTCGAGTCCCCCTTGCTGCGATGTGTGCGGGCGGGTTCGTCCCAGCCCCTGGATGGAAACGACTGGCTTCGCGTGCACGAAGCGCTCGCGGCCCAAGCAAGGCATGTGCCTGCTTCGCTGACACGGACTCTGGCGCGATGGAGCGCGGGCTCGTCAACCATCTCGAGCACTTCTCCACGCGTCCCGGGCGGAGCCTCACTGCGTGGCACACTCGCTGGCACCTGCGTCGTGTGCCAGGAGCCGCGTAGGATGTAGGCCCATGGAGAAGGACCCATCGACCCTGCAGCCGAGCGGAGCCAGCGGAGGCGCGAGCGGCTCCGGTGAGGAGAAGGTGCCGGGCCTCCTGCGCCTGTTCAGCGGGGACGCGGCGATGGCGGAGGTGTTGCCGCTGCGGGACGGGGCCCTGGAGCTGGGGCGGGGTGCCGCCGCGCTGGGGGAGGTCCAGGACCCACGCATGTCCCGGCGTCACGCCCGCGTCCACTTCGATGGGCGGCGCTTCTGGGTGACGGACCTCGGCAGTCAGAACGGCACGTTCGTGGAGGGGAAGCAGGTGCCCGCCGGAGCGCCGCACGAAGCCCAGCGGGTCCTCCGCATGGGGGACTCGCTGTTCGTCCCCTGCGCGGACGTGGGTCCCCTGGCGCGGCACGGCGTGGTGCTCCAGGACGGCTTCGTGCGCGGCCACGCCATGCAACGGTTGCTGGCGGAGGTGGCGCGGCTGGCGCAGGTCGGGTCCACGCTGCACATCCACGGGGAGAGCGGTGCGGGCAAGGAGGGCGTGGCGCGTGCCTTCCATCAGAGCGGACCCCGGAGCGCGGGGCCCTTCGTGGCGGTCAACTGCGCGGCGATTCCCCAGAGCCTCGCCGAGCGGCTGCTGTTCGGCGCCAGGCGCGGCGCGTACTCCGGGGCCGATGCGGATGCCCAGGGCTACCTCCAGGCCGCGGACGGCGGCACGCTGTTCCTGGATGAAGTGGTGGAGCTGGACCTGTCTGTCCAGGCGAAGCTGTTGCGAGTGCTGGAAAGCCGGGAGGTCCTCTCGCTGGGCGCCTCGAAGCCGAAGCCGGTGGACCTTCACGTCTGCTCCGCGAGCAACAAGGACCTGCGCGCGCGGGTGGCGGGCGGGCACCTCCGGGAGGACCTCTACTTCCGCCTGGGCAGGCCAGAGGTGATGCTGCCGCCGCTGCGTCAGCGCCCCGAGGAGATTCCCCTGTTGCTCCAGCAGGAGGTGCGGCAGGTGGCGCCCGGATTGGGACTGCACGTGTCGCTGGTGGAGGAGTGCCTGCTGCGGCCCTGGCCAGGGAATGTCCGGGAGCTGCGGGTCGAGGTGCGCAGTGCCGTCCAGGCAGCGCTCCTGGGCGGCGAGCCGCGCGTGAAGGCCCTCCACCTGAGCCCGAGCGCCGGCACTGCGTTCGGGCCCGCGATGTCGACTCCGGTGCCGATGGAGACGGGAAGCGTCAGGCGAGAAGTGCCCTCGCGGGCTCCACCCTTGGAGGCCGAGGAGCAGGCGCGCATCGAGGAGGCGCTACGCCAGCAGGGTGGCAACGTGGCCGCCGCGGCGCGGGCGCTCGGCATGCATCGCACACAGCTCCGGCGGTTGCTCGCGCGCCATGGCATCGTCGCGGCTCCCGGGAGCGAGGGCGACTGAAGCCCCGGCTGTGAGACCGGGAGGCGCACTGGCATTCAGGTCCGGCTTGGGTCAACCATTCCGGATGCCTGGCCACCTCCCGGTCTTCATCTCCTACGCACGTGAGACGTCCCGAGCCGACGCGGAGGCGCTCCAGCGGGCGCTGGGCCCGGACCTCGCGTTCCTCGACTCGACGGGTGTGCAGCATGGGCAGCGCTTCCCCACCGTTCTGGTGGAGGCCTTGCTGGGCTCGCGCATGGTGGTGGCCTTCCTCGACGAGGCGTACCTCACACGCTGGTACTGCCTGTGGGAGCTGCGAGCGGCCCTGAGTCCCTTTCTCGGACTTCCGGCCGAGGCCTCCGAGAAGGATAGGGCGCAGGCGCTCTCGTGCCTCGTCCTCGCGCTGCCTTCCGAAGGAAGGCCGGCGGCTCCGCTGGAGCGGCTTCCGCCACGGCTCAGGACGCTCCACTGGCCCAGGGCGGACCAGACGGAAGCGCTGGCGCGGCAGGTCCGTGCCCGCCTCGCGGAAGGGGGGCCCTCGCTGGGGGAGCGACTGGAGCAACAGGGACGCCTCGATGCGACGCGCGACCGCCTGCTCCAGGAGTCCGCGCTTCCAGCGCCTCAAAACCTGGCGGGCCTGGCGCTGCACCCGCTGGAGCTCCCGCCGTCCCTCGGGGCGTCCTTCGTCGGACGGGCGGATGACCTGTGGAGCATCGACTTCGCGCTCACCACCCTGTCCGCGGGAGGAGGCGCGGGCGCGGCGCTCTCCGGGGCGCTGGAGGCGGCCGGGGGCTTCGGGAAGACCCGGCTTGCCCTGGAGTACCTCCACCGCCTGGGACCGGCGCGCTTTCCAGGTGGGCTCTTCTGGGTGGATGCGGAGGCCGGCGAGGTGGAGCTGGAGGCGCGATTCCACGGCATCTTGAGCACCCTGGAGCCGGGGGTGCCGTCGCTGAAGGAGTTCCGTGAGCAGCAGCGGGATGCCGCTGGCGAACTGGCCCGGGCCCTCCATGCGCGCTGCGCGAAGGCACCGGTCCTCTACGTGGTGGACAACGTGCCGGAGACCGCGCCGGGGCAGCGCCCCCGGCCGCTGAAGACGTGGTGCCCGGCGCTCGGCAAGGTCGCGCTGCTCGCCACCTCCCGGGCCCGGCTCTCCGTGGGAGGGGAGGGGCTTCAAGCGCTGCCGGTAGCCACGCTCGGGCCAGAGGCGGCCGTGGTGCTGCTGACGGAGGAGGTGGAGCGCTCCGGGCTCGAGGCGACGGACTGGAGGCTCATCGCGGAGTGGGTCGGGCATCTTCCCCTGGCGCTGGAGCTGCTGAACCGCGCGATGCGGGCCGGGGCCATCACCCCGGCGAAGCTGCTGGAGCAGGCCCGGCACGTGGGACCGGTGCGAGAGCTGGACCGGCAGCTGGAGGCCTTGCGACCGCACCTCCCCGATGGGCAGCTGCGGGGCGTGACGGAGGCGCTCTCCATCTCCTACGAACGCCTGACGCCCGAGGCACAGCGGGCTGCGGTGGTCCTGGCCCAGCTTGCACCCGTACCGATTCCCGAGGTGCTGCTCGAGCACATGGCGCCCTTGTTCACCCCGGAGGTCAGAGTCCAGCTCAAGCTGCGCTCCTTCGTGAGCGGCGCGACCGCTGGGCGGGTGCCCACGTTCGGGGCGATGCACCGCGTCCTCGCGGACTTTCTGCGCGGTCGCGCGGAGAGTCCCGAGCTGGCCCTCAGGGCAGTGGCGGAGGCGCTCCTGTCGGCCATGGAGCCACGTGCCCTCGATGACCCGAACGCCTGGCCCTGGTTGGACGCCTGTGCGCCGCATGCGAAGTGGGTCTTCGACCGCACCCTGGCATCGGGCTTCAGACAGGATCTGGGGCTGCCCCTGGGGTACAGGTTGGGGCAGTTCCGTGCGAACCGGGGGCTGGTGGGGCCCGCGGTGGACCTGCTCCACCGCGTGGTGGAGCAGGCCCGGGTTTCCCTGGGAGCGGAGCACCGGTTGACGCTGTTGTGTCAGAACTCCCTGGGAGATGTGCTGAGGCAGGGTGGAAAGCTCGAGGAGGCGCGGAAGCTCCTGGAGGAAACGCTGGAGGCCCAGCTTCGACTGTACGGAGCCGAGGACTCCGAGACGCTGCGCATGATCAACAACCTGTCCATCACCCTCGCGGACCTGGGTGATGCGCGGGCCGCCAGGCCGCTGGTGGAGCAGGTCGTCGAGTCGCGGCGGCTGCTCCGGGGGGAGGAGCACGAAGAGACCCTGATGGCGAAGTACAACCTGGCCACCATCCTCTGGGACCTCGACGACGTGCAGGGCTCCAGGTCGCTGCACGAGGAGGTCCTGGGCGGCCGCCGCAAGGTGCTGGGAGATGCGCATCAGGACACGATGCTGTCGAGGGCAGCGCTCTCGACGACGCTCCGCCGCATGGGGGACCTCGACGGAGCGCGGGTCATGCAGGAGGCTCTGCTGGCGGACCAGCGCCGCCTCCTGGGCGAGGCGCATCCCGACACGATGAACACGATGCAGAACCTCGGGGTGACCCTCATCCGCCAGAAAGACTTCGAGGCCGCGCGTGGAGTCTGGAGCCGGCTCGTCGAGCTTGCCACCCAGGTGTTGGGCGAGGACCACCCCACGACCCTCGATGCCCAGGACCATCTGCGCTCGCTGCGAGAGCAATAGGGCCGCTGGTTGCGCATGGCCTCGCGGAGGACGGGAGGCGCTCGACGGGCCAGGAGCCGGAGGCGCGAATGCGCGCCATGCAAGGAAAGGCACCAGGCGTCCCATGGTCCCTCCGCCCGGAGGCCCTGCCACGGAGAGAGCTCCGGGCCGTCGGGTCGCCCCACGGCCCGGCAACACGCTCTGCCGGTCATCATGCCGCACCGTGTCCACTTCTCGCCGTGAGGACACTGACATCCACTTTGGGGGAAGCCATGGACGTCAACGAGGTCATCGACCGGGCCCGCGACAGCATCACCGTGAAGCGCGTCTACGGAGAAGCCATCCAGCAGGAGGGAGTCACCATGATTCCCGCGGCCCTGGTGGTCGGCGGAGGGGGAGGCGGAGGTGGCGAGGGGCTGGCTCCCCAGCAGGCCGGAGCGGAGGGCGAGGCCCAGAAGGCAAGCGGCTCGGGCGGTGGCTTCGGCCTGAAGGCCAGGCCCGCGGGCGCCTTCGTCATCCGCGAGGGTAACGTCACCTGGGTCCCCGCCGTGGACGTCAACCGCATCGTGCGGGGAGCGCAATGGCTCGTGGGCACGGCGCTCGTCCTCTTCGGCATCAACCGCATTCTGAGAGCACGCTGAGAACCAGGCCCCAGGGCACGCCGACCGGCGGTCGCCGAGTCCCTGCCTGAGAGGCGCTGTACGTCCAGCTGAAGGACGCCGAGGGCGGTCGCGCCAGAAACCACGGACGACACGCAGGAGACCATCGACACCGGCGCGCCAACGTCAAACGGAGCCCGGTCTCAACTCAGCGGGCGGGGAACAACTTCGCGGCGTCCGGGTCGCGTCGCAGCACGAAGAAGTACGGCTGCGGCATGCCGCGCGCGTCCATCGCCCCGAGCACCGTGCCGTCGTCCACCTTCCGGAAGACGTCGAGAATCGGCCGGTCGTCGTAGACCATCGTCGCGCTGACCTTCCCCCGGTACTCGGTCAGTCGCAGGCGCGCCTTGAACGCGTCGGTCTCGACGTCCGCGCGATGCTGCCCCACGGCGCCTTGAAGCGTGGGGGACGGCCACTTCCTCGGGTCCACGGGGAACACCGCCGAGCGGTCCGTGGTGAAGAACAACAACGGGTGCACGCGCTCCCCATCGAGGAACTGCTTGCCGTACCAGCCTGTCGCGCCGAGCAGCCCATCCAACACGTGGCCCGTCCGCAGCTCGCGCCCCTTCCAGGTGCCACGCATGAATGCGAGGTCCACGGTGGGCAGGCTGTCGAACAGCGCAAACGCCTCCTCCGGGGAAATCCGCTCGGCCTTCACCGCCTCGTCGAACGTCATGGACTGCACCCTCCCTCCATGAGCAGCACCGGCTTGATGGCCGTGCGCGTCTCCATGTCATGAACCGCGTCGTTGATGGCCTCGAATGGGTAGGGGCAGCTCAGCCTCTCCAGCGGGAAGCGCCCCTCTGCGTGCAGGTTGATCAGACGGGGGATGAACAGCTTCGGGTCCGCGTCACCCTCGAGGATGCCCACCAGCCGCCTGCCGACGAGCAGCCCCATCATCGGCAGGGTGACGTTCGGGTTGTCGCGGCCGGGCAGGCCCAGCAGTCCGCACGTGCCCAGGGACCGCGTCACGTCGAACGCCTGGCGCAGCACCTGCGGCAGGCCGACACACTCCAGCGCGAAGTCGACGCCCCCTCGCGTGCGCTTGAGAATCGTCTTCGTGAGGTCGGGCTCCGTCGCCAGGAAGGTGTCCGTGGCGCCCAATTCCCGCGCGAGCTCGAGGCGCTCCGGGCTCAGGTCCACGGCGATGACCGAGGAGGCCCCCGCGACACGCGCCGCCATGATGGCCGCGAGGCCAACGGCGCCCGCCCCGAAGACGGCGAGCTGCTGCCCGGCCTGGAGCCGGAAGGCCTCGAGCACCGCGCCCGCGCCCGTCTGGAAGCCGCAGCCCAGCGGAGCGAGCAGCTCGGGAGGCACCGAGGCGTCGACCTTCACCGCGTTGTGCTGATGCGCGAGCACGTGGGTGGCGAACGACGACTGGTGGAAGAAGCTCGAACGGACGGGCTGCCCCTTCCAGCGCATGGGGAACGAGCCGTCCGGCCGCGCCCCCGAGACATTGCCCGCCGGCCCATGCTGGCAGTACGCGGGGTGCCCACTCACACAGGTGGCGCAGGCGCGGCACGAGAAGTAGCTGAGCACCACCGTGTCGCCCGGCGCGAAGTCCGTCACCCCCTCTCCCACGGCCTGCACCACGCCCGTCCCCTCGTGCCCCAGCACCGCCGGCAGCGGGAAGCGGCCCGCACCCGCGCGGTACGTGAGGTCCGTATGGCAGACGCCGCTCGCGGTGACGCGCACCAACAGCTCGTTCGCGCGTGGCGACTCCAGCTCGACCTCGTCGATGACGAAGGGGCCATTCACCTCCTGCAGCAGCGCGGCACGAACGGAATGACGCATGGGCGCATTGTTGGCACTCTGCCAATAACTTCGCCACGAAAAATGCGTGCGTAGGGACGCACTCATGTCGATTGTCGAATCGCGTTTCCAGGCTCGTGGCCGGGGCTTACTCCTCGTGCAGGAGGAACCCGAGCATGGGCACGACAGAGGCAGCACTGCAGGCGGGGCTTGAAGGCGTCATCGTCGCGGATACCCGGCTGAGCGAAGTGGATGGCGAGCGCGGACGGTTGGTGATCGCCGGGAGTGATGTGGAGTCGCTCGCGGGCGCCGTCTCCTTCGACGAGGTGTGCGCGAGGCTCTGGGCGCCGTACGCCCAGGAGCCGCTGCCCTCCTCGCTCCAGGCCGCCCTCGGGGAGGCGCGCGTGCGGGCCTTCGGCTTGCTGGAGGGGCTGGGCAATGCCCTCTCGGCCGAGGAGGGGATGGACGCGCTCCGGGCCGCGATGGCCCAGGTCCCCATCCAGCCGGGCAACGAGCGCGACACGTTCCTGCTGCTTTCAGGAGCCGCCGCGGTGTTCACGGGCGCGTGGGCCCGGCGTAGGCGCGGACTGGCGCCCGTTCGACCGGCCCCCGAGCTTTCCCATGCCGCGGACCTGCTGCGCATGGTCACCGGAGAGTATCAGCCCGAGCGCGCCGCCGGGCTCGATGCGTACCTGGTCACCGTCTCCGATCATGGCTTGAATGCCTCCACGTTCACCGCGCGCGTCATCACCTCGACGGGCTCGGATGCGGTGTCCGCCACGGTGGGCGCCATCGGCGCGCTCAAGGGCCCGCTCCATGGGGGAGCGCCGGGGCCTGTGTTGGACATGCTCGACGCCATCGCCCGACCGGAGAACGCGGCGTCGTGGCTGGAAGGGGAGTTGAAGGTCGGCCGCCGCATCATGGGCATGGGCCACCGCATCTACCGCGTGCGAGATCCTCGCGCCGCGGTGCTGGAGCGCGCCATCGAACGGCTGGAGCGCGGCGGGCTTCGGACCGACCGGCTCGCGCTGGCTCGGGCGGTGGAGCACGCCGCCGAGGAGCTGCTCCGTCAGCGCTACCCGGATCGCCCGCTGCGCGCCAACGTGGAGTTCTACACGGCTGTGCTGCTCGACGCGGTGGGACTCGATCGGACGCTGTTCTCCACGGTCTTCGCCTGTGGGCGCGTCGCGGGCTGGCTCGGGCACGTCGCCGAGCAGCGGGCCACCGGCAAGCTCATCCGGCCCGCCTCCCGCTACGTGGGCACGATGCCGTAGGAGTTCCCTCAAGTGAGGTGGGCGCCCAGCTCCAGGACCTTCTTGGGGAAGGGCGAGCCAGCGCTTGCCATCATGGCGCTGGCAGCTGGAGTCGCCGGCGGCGGCTCCAAGGGCCTCGTCCACGCGAGTGTCAGAGCACGCGCATGAATGAGACCAGGTCCTTCTTCTCCTGCTCGTTGAGCCGGGTCTCCAGCATGAGGTTGAAGAACTCCACCGTGTCCTCCAGCGTCAGGAGCCGCCCATCATGAAGATAGGGAGGAGACTCCTTGATGCCGCGTAGAGGGAACGTCTTGATGGGGCCATCGGCGCCCATCACCGCTCCGTTCACCAGGCGTGGCTTGTAGAAGCGCTCCGCCCGCAGGTTGTGCATCAGGTTGTCGGTGTAATACGGCGGGAGGTGACACACGGAGCACTGCGCCTTGCCGAAGAAGAGCGCCTGACCGCGCAGCTCCGACTCGGTGGCCTTCTTCGGGTCCAGCTTTCCGTCGAAGCGCAGCTTGGGAGCAGGCGGGAAGTCGAGGAGTGCTTGAAACTCCGCCATGAAGTGCACCTGGCTGCCCCGCTCGAGGACGTTGACACCCTTCTTCGTGGCGATGACGGGGTCTCCGTCGAAGTAGGCCGCGCGCTGCTCGAACTCGGTGAAGTCCTCCACCGTCTTGAGGGCCCGCTGCGAGCCGAACAGGCGCTGGATGTTCACCCCGCGGAGGGTCGGCGTCTCGATGCGGTGGCGGAACTCCTGGGGACGAATGTCTCCCACCAGGTGCGTGGCGCCATTGGAGTGGCCATTGACGTGACAGTCGAAGCACGTCACGCCCCGGCTGGGCAGCTCGGAACGACGGTCGGCGGTCTGATTGAACTGCTGCTGGGGAAAGGGCGTAACGAGGAGCCGGAGGCCTTCCAACTGCTTTGGATTCAGGATGCCGTTGAACAGCTCCTGGACATTCATGAGGGTCACCAGCTTCCCCTGCGAGACATCCCCCAGGTCCGGGCGCGTGGTGAGGAAGATGGGAGGTGGGAACTCCGGCAGCAGGTGGTCCGGCAGGTCGAAGTCGAGGTCGAACCGCGTGAGGTCCCTCCCTTCCTGCCGCTTGATTTCTTCGATGTGGAACCTGGGGAAGAGCATGCCGCCTTCCGGATGATTCGGGTGTGGCAACGGCATGAGGCCCCCTGGGAAGAGCCCCTTGTCTCGAATCGCCTCGGGGCTCATGGCGGCGAGGGAGTCCCAGGTGACGCCCTGCGGAAGCTTCACCCGCACGCCTTCCTGTACGGCCTTTCCACGAGACATGGTGAGGCCCCGGGCAGGCCGGTTTCCCAGGTCATAGCGTTGGTTGAGCAGCTGCTGGTGGCGTGCGGTGACCTTGGGCTTCTCGGCCTTCATCCGCGCCATGACGTCGGCGAAGGGCTCCGTCTGGTCCAGGGGCATGTAGCTGGTGCGGCCCCGCTCCTGTATCTCCTGTGCGTGGGCCGCTTCCGAGTACACCAGGCAAAGCCCCATGGCTGCGATTGCGACGTGCTGACGCCCCCAGAACGGCTTCATGCGTGCGCTCCTCTCGTCTGACATCACGCGGCCTGGCGCCCTGCCGTTCATGCAAGGTATTCGATTCACGCATCCTTCCGCCCGCATCGGGGGAAGGAAACGTTTGCCAGTGCATACGTTGCGGCTCAGTGCGGATGAGGCTGAGCGCGCCTCATGGGCCGCGAGGTGCTGGCTCGGGTCGCCAGTCCTCCATCCGATGCGCTGTCGGAAGCCGGGAGGCGTCCCGGGTCGTCCTGGGAGACCGCGACCTCAGGTGCCCACGGCTTTCAGCCCGCGCAGCGTGTCCACCAGGGCCTGCATGCGGTCGTGGTGGGTGCCGGGCCAGAAGACGCGCTGGCAGCCGGGACCCTGGCGGAAGTGCGAGTGGCGTCCGGCCACGCCTTCGGGGACGCGGCCCTGCACCTCGCCCGGCGTGGCTCCCCTCGACGCTCCTCCTCGGCACCGCTGCACCCGCCCGCCACCCTCCACTCGGCCCCTATCCGTCCTATACTTGTTGCCGTGAATAGGTGTGGCCCCGGCCCCGTCGAATCATGGGCTTGATGTCAGGAGTGGTTGGGATGCATGGGGCTGACTCCGAGTCCTTCGAGAGGGTGTTGCAGTCCGCCGGCGAGCTGTCCTCCGCCCGCCTCCGTGAGGCTCCGGGAGGCAGGGAGGCCGTGGAGCGCGCCCTCTCCCTGGCCGCGTCCCTCCACGACGCCGCACCCGAGCCGAAGGCCTTCGCGCGACACCTCGGGGCCCTGCTTTCGCGGGCGGTGGACCCGATGCTCGCGCTGGAGCGACTGCATGCCCGAGACGTCGCGCTCGCGCTCTCCTGCGCACAGGGGTTGCCGGCGGCCCGTGCGCTCCTGGAGCAGGAGGTCCTCCTCAAGCTGCGCGTTCCCCTGTCTCGCATCCATCCCTCGCCGGTGTTCGCGGACGAGGTGCTGCAGGTGCTCCGGGCCAACCTCTTGATGCCTCGCGCGGAAACACCCTCACGGCTGCTCGGCTACGCGGGCGTGGGCCCGCTGCTGCACTGGGTCAGCATCTCCGCGACGCGGCTCGCGCTGAGGATGCGCAAGGCGCAGGGAGAAGAGTCGCAAGTCGACGCCGAGGTGCTCGCCGCGCACCCCGCGCCGGGAGGGCTGGAGCTGGGCTTCGTCCGAGAGGAGGCCCGGGGGCATGTGCGCGCGGCCTTCATCCGGGCGGTGGCCTCGCTGGACGACGAGGACCGGGAGCTCTTGCGACTGCACTTCGTCGAGCGCCTCTCCCTGGAGCGCATGGGCGCCCTGTTCGGCCTGCACAAGTCCACGCTCTCACGCCGGCTCTCCGCGGTGCAGGCGCTGCTGGAGAAGCGGACGCGGCGCGCGCTCGCCGAACGCCTGTCGCTGCCCGAGCCGGAAGTGGACAGCCTGATGCGCGCCATCCAGGGACGGCTGGACCTGAGCCTCTCGGGCCTGCTGGAGGGGCGCGAATGAGCTGCCCCGACGAGAACACGCTCTCGGGCTATGCGAGCGGAGCATTGGGCCCCGAGGGCACGACGAGCGTGCGCCAGCATGTCGCTGGCTGCTCGGAGTGCCGGAGCGTGCTCGCCGCGCTGGGCGGGCTGGAGACGCCACCACCTCTGGTCGATACAGGGCTGCTCGTCTCCGGCGCGCGCGTGGGGCGGTACATGGTGCTCGGTCTGCTCGGCGAAGGAGGTATGGGGCGCGTCCATGCCGCCTATGACCCGGAGCTGGACCGCAAGGTGGCGCTCAAGCTGCTGAACCTCGCGAGGCTCGGGGAGGGCTCTCTGGCCCAGGCGCGTCAGCGGCTGGAGCGCGAGGCCCGCACGATGGCCCGGCTGTCGCACCCCCATGTCGCCCGACTGCACGACGTGGGGGAGTTCGAGGGGCAGCTCTTCCTGGTGATGGAACTCGTCGAGGGAGGCACGCTGCGGCGGTGGCTGGCGGAGAAGCCGCGCACGCGCCGGGAAATCCTCGCGCGCTTCATCCAGGCGGCGGATGGGCTCGCGGCCACCCACGCGCTGGGCATCATCCACCGCGACTTCAAGCCCGACAACGTCCTGCTGACGCGCGACGGGCAGGTGCGCATCACCGACTTCGGCCTGGCCAACGCCGCGGGAGGGCAGGGGCCTCCTCGGGAGGACGTGGCCTTCGTCTCCGGCGAAGCGCCGCTCACCGTCACCGGGGCGTTCGTGGGGACCCCTGCCTATGGAGCGCCGGAGCAGCTTCGCGGAGAGCGGGGGGATGCCCGCTCGGACCAGTTCGCCTTCTGCGTCGCGCTCTATGAGGCGCTCAACGGGCAGCGTCCCTTCGCGGGAGCCACGCGCGAGGAGCTCCTGTCGTCCATGCTGCGCCAGGAGGTGCGTCCCGAGAAGAGGGACGTGCCCTCGTGGCTCAAGGCCGTGGTCCGGCGAGGACTCTCCGTGGACCCGTCGCGGCGCTTCGAGTCCATGCAGGTGCTGGCGGCCCGCCTCACGCGAAAGACAGAGGCCTGGAAGCGCAGCGCCGCCACCGCGGTGCTCGCGGGAGGACTGGTGGGCCTGGGGTTCTTCGTGCTGGGGCCTTCATCGGCGACGCCGAGCGAGACATGCCAGGGCAGTGAGCGGCACCTCGCGGGCATCTGGGACCCGGCCGTGCGTGAGTCCATGCGTCAGGCCTTCCTGAGGACGGAGGACCCCGCGGCCGAGGCCTCGTTCCAGGCCGTGGCCTCCACGCTGGAGCGGTGGACCCGGGACTGGACGCGCGCGCACCAGTCCGCGTGCGAGGCGACTCGCGTCTACGGCGAGCAGTCGGAAGCGGCGCTGGGGCTTCGGATGACGTGTCTGGACCAGCGGCTGGGAGAGCTGTCACGGCTGACGGTGGCGCTCCAGGGCGCGGACGCGCGGACGGTGGAGCGGGGCTTCGGGCTGGGGGCCTCGCTCGGCGGCGTGGGCCCATGCGCGGACGTGCGGACGTTGCAGGAGGCGGTGTCTCCTCCGGAAGACCCGAGGGTCCGCGCGGAGGTGGACGCGGTGCGCGCGGAGCTCGCGCGGGCGAACGCGCAGCTGCTCGCGGGCCATACCGCCGAGGCGCTGCGAATCGCGCTGCCCGCTCGGGAGCGTGCGCTCGCCACCCGTCACCGGCCCCTGGAGGCGGAGGCGCATCACCTCTGCGCGCGCTTGCAGGAGGACGCTGAAGCGTTCGAGGACGCACGAGAGTCCCTGGCCCGGGGCTCGCTGGCGGCCGAAGCGGGGCGGCATCTGGGCGTGCTCGCGCGAGTGCTGATTTCCCAGGCCTGGCTGCATGGATACGGCTTGGGGCGCCCCCCGGAGGCGTGGCCCTTCCTCCAGCGTGCCCGTGCCGTGGCGGAGACGCTGCGAGACGCGGAGCTGGACACACTGCTGGACCAGATGCAGGCGGAGCTCCTGGAGCAGGAGGGCCGCTTCTCGGAGGCGGAGCCGCTGCTCCGTGCATCGCTGGAGACCGCCAGCGCGCGTGGACATACACACGCGCACGCGGAGCTGAGCGGTCGGCTGGGCCTGCTGGCCCGGCAACAGGGGCGGCTGCTGGAGGCGAAGCGTTGGCAGGAGGAAGCGCTGCGGCTCCATGAGGAGCACTTCGGTCCGGCGCACCGGGACACGGGACGGGCCCTGGCGAACCTGGGTGGCACGCTGGCCCTCCTGGGCGAGCTGGCGAGGGCCGAGGCTGTCCTCCAGCGGGCGCTCGGAATCCTTCGCCGGACGCTGGGCGAGGAGAACCTGTCGGTGGCCCGGACGTTGTCCAACCTGGCCCTCGTCTACTTCGAGTGGGGACATGGGGCCCAGGCGCGGGAGGCCGCGGAGGGGAGTTGGGCCCTGGCGCGCAAGAGCGTGGACGCCGACAGCCCGGTGTTGATGGTGATGAAGTCGAACCGGGTCGGCGTCCTGGGAGAGCAGGGTGAGCGTTTGCTGGAGCTGGAGCACGCCCGACGCCTCCTGGCGCATCGCGAGCGCGTCTATGGCGCCTCACACCCGGAGGTGGCCCTGGACGTGCACGAGGTGGGGAGGCTGCTGCGCCTCCTGGGGCGTCCGGACGAGGCACGTAGCTTCCACGCGCGCGGCGTCTCGCTCCAGCGGCCCCTGCTCGCCAGGGGCGAGGTGGATGGCGCGGGGCTGCGCTCCCTGGCGGATGGCCTCCTCTTCCTGGGGCAGGTGGACGAGGCCCGGCGTCATGTGGAGCAGGCGCTCGCGAGCATCGAGCGGGACCTGGGGCCTTCGTCGTCCGAGCGCATCGAGGCGCTGCTGCTGCTGGGGGACATCCAGCTCGCGCGAGGCCAACCCGCCGAGGCCCTGGCGCCGCTGCGGACCGCGCTGGAGGTGCTCACGGCGCGGCAGGTGGTCTCCGCGCGCGTCCCGAGGGTGCGTCGTCGGCTCGCGCGGGCGCTCCGGCTGACGGGTGCGGTGGAGGAGTCCTGCAAGGAAGCGCGGCGCGCCTGGGAGGAGCTGGCCGTCTGGCGCAAGGCCTATGCCCAGGAGACGACGGAGGCGCGGGCCGAGCTCGGGCACTGTCGAGGGTAGCGGTCGATTTCATGCACGGTGTCGCCCGGCCTGTCTCCTCCAAGAGCATCTGTACCGGCGCCCTGAGCCGGGTTCTGCGCTCCCGGTCGAATCGTGGTGCGCTGTCATCCGCTATCTTCCAGGCGCCTCGTTCTATCTGTGTCACCGGTTGCCTGCCGCGCTTCAAGTCTGTGGCAGGGACCCACAACACACTGGAACGAGGTGCTCCGTATGAAGTCTTTCTTGAAGTGGGGAATGTCTGCTGTCCTGGCCACCATCGCGGCTCCGGCCCTGGCTCACGAGGATGCGTCGGGTACGCAAACGGAGTTGGCACAGCTCGCGGGGATCGAGTCGGCACGGGCCGCCTGCTACATCGACACAACGGCGTGGGACGTGGCCACCCCTGACTACTGCTCCGCCATCGTCTGGTGGCAGCTCAAGGCCACGGCGGTGTTCTCGGTCGTCGGCATCGACCAGTCCTCCGGCCGGTACCAGCTCACGTACCTCGACAACAAGTGCTCCAGGGTCTGGTACACCACCCAGGAGGGCTTGCTCTGCTCGCGCTCGATTGGCCCCTTCCGGGACCACACCCAGCGCGTGCAGGTGACAGATCTGCAGACGGGCCAGTCGGTCATCCTCTCCGCCATCGCCAACTACGAGACCGGCGCGTAGAGCCGCATCCCGGCACGGCACCTGGATGAGCAGGTCGCCGTGCCACCTCCGCGGGATTGGAGCCCGATCGGCCATTCAGGCACCTGGTCCTGATTCAGTGAGGTACCGACGGCCCTCCTGTGCAGGGGCGAGTGACAGTTCCAGGGGCCTGGGGTGTTCATCATCCCGATACGGCCCCGCAGGCGACTGCCGTCACTCCGCCATGAAAGGGGGACCCACATGTTTCCTGAATCCGGGCTCCGCAACCTCGCCGCCGTCGCGCTGACGACCGTCGCGACCCTGGCCTCCGCGGCCGGGGCGACCCTCCCATCGCCGTCCGCCTTCTTCCTGTCCCGCAGCGAGAACCGGAACCAGGTCCACTACGCCCTGCGCCTGGACGAGGCCTGCCGCCCCGTGGGGACGCGTCCCGTGCAGGTGTACTGGCGGATGTTGGAGCGCGGGGAGTCGCAGGTGGAGGACCTGCTGGGGGTCGAGCAACCCGTGTATGGGTTGGAGGACCCGCAGCCGGTCGACGCCACCGCGGAGGGCTGGCGAGTGAGGGTGCGCCTGCGGGCCTTCCCCTCGCGCCCCATCGACATCACCACCGCGCGGGTCGACGGCGAATGCCAGGTCCAGGCTTGGACGAAGCTGGGCAACAGCGTCGCCCGACTGGAGCACGTCTTCGTGAAGACGTCCTGGCCCTTCTCGGTCGACTTCGTGCGGCTGGATGGCGTGGGTCCGGAAGGACAGCCAGTCCATGAGCTGATTCGCGAGTGAGGTGAGATTCCCTACACTTCTACAGGTGCAACTCCGTGGCGGAACGGGCGCATAGTGTGATTCGATGCCGCTCAACCCCTCAAGGAGAGACACGCCATGAAGAGCTTCCTGGGTGTGCTGACGGTGCTCGTCGTCCCGGTGCTGGTGGCCTGTGGTGGAGTGGAACCTGTCGAGGCGCCGGAGCTGGGGCAGGAGTCGAGCGCCCTCGTCACGTGCTCACAGACCTGTCCGAATGGCTCGACGGTGTCTTGTGAGGGGAACACCTGTTCGGTGCAGGCGGACTCCGTCGAGTGTGATGGCTTCTACAACATCTGTTTCACGCCCACCCCCATCTGCGGGCTGAATAATCGCTGCAGCAAGCTCGCGGGGACCCCGTGTTCGCCCGTTGGCGGGACGCGGAGCTGCTGTCTGACGGGCCACCCCAATCCCAATTGCTTCTGTACGCCCCTGGGCGTCTGGGCCTGCAGCGCGTTGTGACGCGCCCGGGGCCACCGAGCGCGCCGGAAGCATTGCGTGGTCTGATGTCGCCAGGAGTATGAACATGGGCCTGTGCATCTACCGCTTCGAATTCCCTGGAGTGCCTCCTTCGGAAGAGGAGATCCGGCAGGCATTGAGTGTCCGCCTGCCGAGGGCCGCGGTTGAAAGCATCGAAGTGGACGGCCAGCGAGTCACTGTCCTCACAGACCTGAATTCAGCCCTGACCGAGGCGTACCTCCTGGCGGTTCTCAGCGAGCTCGGAGGGACGCAGGTTGATCCGGTCGATGGACATCCGAGACCGCGCAAGATCCCCGAGTTCACCTCGCGCCCGTGGCCCGAGTATTCACTCTGGGAACGGGCGAACATCCTCATAGGGCATTTGTGGCGCGGAAGTCGGAAGTGAGCGGGGGCGGGGTGTTGAGGCTCAAGACAGCCAAGAGGTCCAGGCCCCTGCCACGCACCTGATGGCGTGGGGCCTTTCGCGCCGACACCCGAGGAACGCCTCGGCTCCCCAGGGACGAACGCCGTCGGGTCGCCCGGGGGGCGCCTTGACAACCCATTTCCTTGCATCTAAAAAACATTTAGATTCACCCCTCAGGAGACCCTCCCATGCCACGCCTTGCTGCCCCCGCCGTCACCCTGCTTTCCCTCGCCTGCGGTGTGCTCCTGGGTGCGTGCGCGACGCCAGTCGGCTATGCGTCCGGGACGTCTGTCGCGGAGCGAGACTCGCTGCACCGCTCGACGGTGGCGCCCACCGTGGAGCCGGAGGCGTCTTTCATCGCGCACACGGTCGAAGTCGATATCGCCGTGCCTCCCGGCCGCCTGTTGCCCTGGCTGGTGAACGTTCCGCTGGAGCGCATCCTGTTGGGGACCGAGAAGATTGCGGGCATCGAGCGGACCGATGCCCTCTCTCCCTCCTGGGGCAGCCCGGGGGCGCGCCGGCGCGTGGTGCTGCGCGACGGGAACACCTCCCTCGAGGAGCTGCTCGTCATCGAGGAAGACCGACGGTTCCAGTACGTCGTCTGGAACTTCACCAACGAGGCGCGGCGCGCCGTCCAGTACGCGGTGGGCGAGTTCCGCTTCACGCCGACCGCGACGGGGACACACCTGAGCTGGACCTACCGCTTCCGGGGCAATGGGTGGCCCACCGAGGGCTTCCTCGAGACTTTCGTCGCGGAGGACTTCGCTGGCTACATGCAGGTCGGCATCCGGAACATCCAGGCCGAGTCCGAGCGCGACCTGACGGCACTGCCGAACTGACGAAGCGTGTTGCCGCGGCCTATGCTCGCCACGGAGAGATGGGAGTCCCGTGGCGAGCACACCCAAGACACGTCCGACCGCGGCCAGGACGGCCAAAGCAGCCAAGAAGCCCACGAAGCCTCGCGGCTATCACCACCTCGACCTGCGCCGCGCCCTGCTGGACGCGGCCATCGAGTTCCTGAGGGAAGGCGACGTCACCGGGCTGACCATCCAGGTTCTCGCACGGGCCGCGGGTGTGTCTCCCGGAGCGCCGTACCACCACTTCCCAGACAAGCAGTCCCTCCTGGCGGCGCTGGCCACCGAGGGCTACGAGCTGCTCGGGGAGCGCGTCGCGCGGGCCGTGGCGCGTGAGCCCACCGTGCCGGGCAAGCTCGCGGAGGTCGCCACCGCGTACCTCTCCTTCGCGAAGGAACACGCTTCGCACTACCGCATCATGTTCCTGCCCGAAATCGAGGACCGCGTGCGCTTCGCGTCCGTCCACGAGGCCTCCGACCGCTCCCTGGGGCTCCTGTTCGAGGTGGTGGCGGCGGGCAACCCCGGGATGCCGCTCGACGCCGTCGTTGCACGGGCCATCGCCGCCTTGTCCCTGTGCCATGGGTTCGCATCGCTGCGGGCCGCGAGGGTGCTGGGAAACATCCCCGGGATTCCGAAGGTCGAGCTGCTCGAGAAGGTCGCCATCGCCGAGGTGGTGACCGTCGCGCTGGGAGCCGGCAGATAGGCCGCCCCCGGTGAAGGGGGCATGCCGGCCCACGTCCTCCCAGGCCCTGGGCCGGGGAGGCGCTCACACGGCGGTCCAGCCTCCGTCGACGTCGAGCACCATGCCGGTGGCGTAGGCGCACGTCGCCAGGAACCAGGCCGCGTCGGCCATGTCCCGGGGGACACCGGGCCGCTTCATCGGGACATGGCTGGCGAGTGTGTCGAGGAACGCGCCCACCTGGGTGGCGGGCACCCCCCAGTCGATGGCGGTGTCGCGCGTGAGGCCCGGGGACAGGACGTTCACCCGGATTCCCTTCGGCGCGAGCTCGATGGCGAGCGAGCGGCCCATGGCGTTGATGGCGCCGCACAGGCCCGCCCCGCCCGCGTAGTTGGCGAGCGCGGCATGGCCGGCGATGCCCGAGCACAGCACGATGACGCCGCCCGCGGCCATCTTCGGGACGGCGTAGCGACATGCGGAGAGCTGGCCGAAGAAGCGGTCATTGAAGAGGGCCTGCCAGGCGCTCATCGGTACCGTCTCCACGGGACCGAACACCGCGCCACCCGCGCACGTCACCAGCAGGTCCACGCGTGGCACGGAGTCGATGAGTCGCTGGACCTGGGCTTCGTCACCGACGTCCGTCACCACGCCCCGGGCGCCATGCCCGATTCGCGCGACGGCTTCGTCCATGCGCCCCTTGTTCCGTCCCGCGATGACGACCTCGGCGCCTTCACTGGCATAGCGCTCAGCGATGGCCAGTCCAATCCCCGTGCTGCCACCCGTGATGATTGCAATCTTCCCATCCAATGCGCCCATGACTGCCTCCTTGAGTGAGGCCATCAGGAAGGCATGTCGGGCCGCTCCGGGTCTGCTGATGCGTCTTCAGGCACGCTTTCCGGCTTCGGTTGGAGACGCCGTGCAGCTCATCTACAGGCGGAAGCCAGCAGGCGCCTTCGGCAGCTCGCGATCGTACATGTTCAGGTACAGGATGACAGGGGTTGGCAGACCGTCGTAGGTGACCACGTAGATATCGAGCAGTCCGCCCCGGTGCGGAGAGCTTTCCCTCTTGAAATAACAGCAGCTTCTCAACCGCTTGTAGAAGAGCCGCTGTCCTTCTGGCCCCCGGAGGCGCTCGAGGTACTCCAGCTCTCCCGTCGGGCCGCCGCCCACCTTGATGGGGTCCTCCGGGCTCACTCCGTACCCCGTGGGAGCGCTCGCCTCTGGCTTCGCGCTCGGAACCGCTCCCGCAGCGGCCTTGGGCGGAGCGACGCTCGTGGAGCCTTCGTTGGTCTGCCCAGCGCCGTCGATAGCGTGCATGTACAGCCGCAAACTGGCCATTTTCGTCTGGAAGGTGGAAAGCCTCTCCAGGACGGTCTTTGCGTCGGCGTAGAAAGTCGGCCTGGGCACCAGCTCGCGCAGCGGGGCGTCTCGGCCCAGCGCGATGAAGGGTGCCCAATCGTGGGGATGGGGCCGGGTGGCCCGCAGCCAGAGCATGGCCTCGCGCAGGGCGGTGGCTCGGCCATGGCCCGCCAGCAGCTTTTGGTAGTAGGCCTCCATCAGCTTCCGGGTGGTGTCGTCGTTCACCTTCCACAGGCTCATCACCACCGTCTCGGCTCCCGCCACCACGAGCGCGCGGCGCAGCCCGTAGACGCCCTGGCCCAGCCTGACGTCGCCTCGGCCCGTGTCGCAGGCGGACAGCACCACCAACTGGGTGCCCCAGAGGTTGAGGCCCGCCAGTTCCAGCGCTGTCGCCAGCGCGCTGTCGGGCGGAGGGGCGGCGGCATTGGCGCTGGAGGGGGGCGGCGCACTCGCCCCCGCGAAGAGCAGGCCGGAGCGCAGCAGCGGGTCCGGGGGGCGCGGGGCCAGCGGGTCCTCACCCAGCGCACCGAAGCTGCCGACGGCGCGGGTATTCGTAGAAGCCGGGGCGTCCTCCATGAAGAAGCCGTGGGTGGCCAGGTGGAGGATGCCGGGGGTGGGCACCTGCAACAGCCGCTCCTTTGTGGCGTCCGCGCCCAGGAAGAGCTGGGCCTGGGGCAGCAGGCGCTGGATGGCCTCCGCCTCATGACGGGTGCCTGGCAATGGGACGAGGTTCCAGTCGCGCTGCGCCAGCTCCTCGCGCCGCGTGGAGGAGAAGCGCTCGACGGCGAGGGAGCGCTCGGCTCGCTCTGGAGCCTCTCGGCTGGAGGGAGCGGATGACTGGAGCGGGGCGCTGAAGTCTGGGTCGGCCAGGACGACCACGGAGGAAGCGGGGACCGGCTGCTGGGGACGTGGCAGCAGGTCCTTGCCGGAGGTGAGATAGGTGAAGTCGAAGGTGTCCACGAGGAAGCTCTTGCCGTCGTGCAGGGCGGCGAAGGGCACCATGGACAGCTGGCCATCTGGAGAGACGAAGAGTCGGCGGGCCTTGCCCAGCAGCGGAATCAGTGGTTGAAACGCCAGCTGGTAGAGCGCCTGGGCGTGAACCTGGAAGGCGGCGTCCCGGTTGGCCAGGGCATCTCGCAGACGCGAGGCGGCGGAGTCGATGGGTGCGGCAGGGCCCAGGTCAACGGTGCGAGTGCTTGCGTCCGGCAGGAGCACCAGCGCCAGGTAGCGAAGGTGGGGCTTGGGTGCGCCGGGGTGGGGCAAGAGTGGGCGCTCCTGATAGGCGATGAGCTCGACGAGGGCCGCATCCCCGGGCAGGGTCTGGGCGACCCGGTCGACAATGTCCGCGGGAGCCGGCAGCTCGACCAGCGCGCGAAGGGGAGCGGAGCGCTTGGCGAGGATGGCTTCGAGAGCATCCCCCTGCGCAGTGAGGTCTTTGACCTGTTGCTGGTAGTCGGGCAGAGGAATGGACCCTGGGCCCTGGAGTGAGAGGTGGGCCAGCTGGGTGCGCAGCCCGCGCAAGCGCTTGAAGGTGTCCTGCTCCTCGGGGCCCAGGCTGCGGTAGACCGCTCGGGAGATGTTGGCTGTCTCATCGACGGAGCGGCCCTTGAGGAGGAGAGCGGCGCCCAGGGCCAAGCGTCTGACGCTAACGCTGTCCGGATGCATGCGCAGCATCCGATAGAGGCTTTCCTCGTCGGTGCGCAGCAAGCGCAGAAAGCTTGTCAGGCGTGCCCCGGAGAAGTCGAGCGCCTCGTGGCGCAGACGCTGCTCTGAGAGGGAGAGGGCGCGAGAGTACAGTGGAACGGCTGCGTCGGGGCCATGCTGGGCCAGCCTGAGTCTGGCGAGGTTGGTGAGTGAATGGGCGATGTCGGGGTGGTTCTTGCCCAGGGCTGCTTCCTCAATGGCGAGTGCGCGCACGAGGAGCAGCTCGGCCCGGCCGTACAACTGCTGCATGGCGTAGAGGATGGCGAGGTTGTTGAGCGAATGGGCGACGTCGGGGTGGTTCTTGCCCAGGGCCGTTTCCCGAATGGCGAGCGCGCGCACATGGAGCGGCTCGGCCCGGCCATACATCTCCTGGACCGTGTAGAGGTTGGCGAGGCTGTCGAGCGATTGGGCAACTCCGGGGTGGTTCTTGCCCAGGGCCGCTTCCCGAATGGCGAGCGCGCGCACGTAGAGCGGCTCGGCCCGGCTGTACAGCCCCTGGTCCATGTAGAGGTGGGCACGATGGCTGAGCGATGGGGCGACGTCGGGGTGATCCTTGCCCAGGGCTACTTCCAAAATGGCGAGCGCGCGCACGTAGAGCGGCTCGGCCCGGTCGTACATCCCCTGCTTCATATAGAGGTTGGCGAGGTCTTGGAGCGAGCCGGCGACGTCGGGGTGGTTGTTGCCCAGGGCCACTTCCAAAATGGTGAGCGCGCGCACGTAGAGCGGCTCGGCTCGGCCATATAGCCCCTGGGCCATGTAGAGGTTGGCGAGGCTGATGAGCGACTTGCCGACGTCGGGGTGGTTGTTGCCCAGGGCCGCTTCATGGATGGCGAGCGCGCGCACGTGAAGCGGCTCGGCCCGGCCATACAGCCCCTGGTCCATGTAGAGGTCGGCGAGGTGGTGAAGCGAGCCGGCGACGTCGGGGTGGTTGTTGCCCAGGGCCACTTCCCGAATGGCGAGCGCGCGCACGTAGAGCGGCTCGGCCCGGCCATATAACCCCTGTTCCACGTAGAGGGTGCCGAGATGGTGGAGCAAGTTGGCAACGTCGGGGTGGTTGTTGCCCAGTGCCGCTTCCAAAATGGCGAGTGCGCGCACGTAGAGCGGCTCGGCCCTGCCGTACATTCCCTGCTTCATGTAGAAGTAGGCGAGGTTGTAGAGCGACTGGGCGACGTCGGGGTGGTTGTTGCCCAGTGCCGCTTCCAAAATGGCGAGCGCGCGCACGAAGAGCGGCTCGGCCCGGTCGTGCATCTGCTGGTCCCTGTAGAGGCTGGCAAGAAGTTGGAGCGATTGGGCGACGTCGGGGTGGTTCTTGTCCAGGGCTGCTTGCCGAATGGCGAGGGCGCGCACGGCGAGCGGCTCGGCCCGGCTATACAACCCCTGCATGCCGTAGAGGCTGGCGAGGACGATGAGTGATTTGGCGACGTCGGGGTGGTCCTTGCCCAGGGCCGCCTCTTTAATGGCGAGCTCTCGTTGAAGCAGTGGCTCGGCTCGGACCAGGTCCTTCTTTCGGAGGTGCAACATTCCGAGCAGGGACAGATATCTGGCGACTGTTGGATGCGTGCCACCGAGCACCGCCTCCCCCAGCATCAGCGCATGTTCGCCCTGCACCACGGCCTCGGCGTGCTTGCCCGCATCGGAGAGCGCTACCGCCCGGTCATGCGCCGTCTGCGCTTCCTGCAGCCGCGCATCCGGTGGGTTCTCCCCGGCCGCCACTCTTGCCGCACAGCACAGGACCACCACTGCCATCCACCCGAGCACCGGTCGCATGTCTCCCCCCGGGCACCCATAAAGGGGCCATCAGATGTTCAACGTCCTCTACCCCAAGAGCCGGTGACCCGGAGAATCATGCAAGAACATCTGCGGAGTCCTGCTCGCGCCGCAGCGCATGAGGCACAAAGGTCACTTATCTCCCTGAATTTCCTGCATTGGGAGTAGCCCAGTTCCGTGGACATTCGAGATGTGCTGGAAGGCGCACGGGATGTTCGCGAACGAGGAGAATCAGAAGATGCCCAGGAGGTCGCGCCGTGAGTTCTCGGCGGAGTTCAAGGCCGGGGCCGTGAAGCTGGTGCTGGTGGAGGGCAAGTCCGTCCCACAAGTCGCCCGCGACCTGGACCTGACGGAGTCGGCACTGCGGCTGTGGGCGGAGCAGACGAAGACGGACCGGGCGTGGGCCAGCCTGGTGCACTGACGACGGCGGAGCGCGAGGAATTGGCCCTGCTGCGCAAGGAGAACCGGGAGCTGAGGCACCCGTCTGCGGCTTTCCTCCGCCCCTCTACACCTGCCTACCACCCTCAGCAGAGTTCCTATCCGCCTAATTCCAACGACCAGTTCCACGTAGAACGCCAGGTGCTTGGGTGGGGCAGCTCTACAACATGGCATCTAGGTCGAGCATTTGTATAAGGGCGGCCTTTCCGCATCAGGCTCCCGCCTGTCTCATTTTTGCTTGGATGGCCATAGGCAATCCTGTGAAACGGGATTTCTTTTTCAGTCAACCATGCGGAGATCAGTTTGCGAGCGACCCATTTGGGGTCTGGCTTGCGCGGATTTTCCGCAGCTACCGGCTTGCCTGTGCATGTATTGATAATCAAGACCGGAGCATAGTTGTCTAGTCGCGCACGGAAGTCGTCATGCAATTTGTTAATGCCCTTGCGAAATAAGTCATTGCGCAAGGAGCTGTCGATAGGGTCGAGGCGCAATGAGGCCGGGAACTGGAGCGGGTTGCAGAGGGTCAAGGATAGCCCGTTTCTGCGCCACTGTTGTGGCATGCGCTCGATCAGCGGCGCTAGTTTAGACTTAAGGACGTGAATGTTGTACCCGGTCAACCCCGATGCCGGCGACACGGGTTGAAGATCACAGGTGACCTCATGGAGATGGGGCGACTCCATAATGAGCAGAATTCCACCACGATCCTCTTCGCGAAAGTCCCGCCCTGTCGGGATTGGTGTCTTCTTGGCGTGGTAGGCAAAGGTATCGCCCGGCTCATCTCTCCACTCATCCTCGTGCCAGCGATAACGTACTACGTCGCGTACTGACTGATCCAAGTCCCAGTCCACCACCAAGGCGGAGTCAGCCGTCAGACGCCACTTGTCGCTAGAAATTTGTTTCGTCACGGCGTCGCGGACGGCAGTGGTCGTGCTGCTGGTAATCGTGTGAACGGTGATATTATTTCTAACCAGTTGAACACAGATGTCTACGATGTCGAAAGGCGTGGGCATGTTCATCTCCAGTGCTACAATGGCACTTGATTTGCCCCGGCAGCGCGTTCCGCAAGTCCCTGGAGTATATGCTGAAGCCGTGCAACGGGCTGCTCGTCTTCAGCAACCCCGTCGTGCCCATCGACAACAACCATGTCGAGCGGCGGTACGAAAGGTTCCTTGCGCGGCCGGGCGGTCAGAACGGCGGGGTGAAGTAGCAGTAGTCGGACGCGTAGGGGCAGTCCTGGGGGCAGATGGAGGGGTTCTCCGTGCAGCAGACGCTGTCACCGCAGGTGTTGATGCCACAGTCCGCCGGGCAGCTATAGGCCTCCGTGTTGATGTCACAGAGGTTGTCGCCGCACTGCGGGACGCAGATGAGGCTGGACGTGTTGCGCGGCTGCTCGCGCCTGGTGCCGGGGCTGCGCTCCGGAGCCTTGCCCGTCAGGGTGGGCGGGGTGAAGTAGCAGTAGTCGGACGCGTAGGGACAGTCCTGGGGACAGTTGGAGGGGGCTTCCCAGTCGCAGCAGACGTGGTCGCCGCAGTTGTTGGGGCCACAGTCCGCCGGGCAGCTACGGACCTCCGAGTTGACGTCGCAGACGTTGTCGCCGCAGACGGAGTAGCAATAGAGGGCGGCGGACTGGCCCGCCACGGGCTCGCCGACTCCTGCTCCCGCCGTGTCGGGGGAGGGCGCTCCACCACACGCCAGGAGGAGTCCAGCGACCAACGACAGGACACGGCTCGGCAACGTGCTCATCGGAAGGCTCCTTGCCCGCTTCGTCAGTCGAAGCACGGGAGCACGGAGGGTACGGGTCCGCACGCTCTCAGGGAATCCCCGGCTGCGCTCCATGCGGAATACGCACCTGTCTCCCGATGTGTGGAAGGTCATCGTCTCCGCGGTCGAGGGGCTGCTGGGGAATGGGCGCCAGCGCGCGCAGAGGGGCGTCGCTGCCCATGGCAATGAAGGGAGCCCAGTAATGCGGATGGGCCTGGGCCAGACGCAAGGCGAGCATCGCCTCTCGCAGCGCCGTCGCCCTGCCTTGCCCCGCCAGAAGCTGGCGGTAGTAGGCCTCCATCAGCGTGCTCGTCGTCTCGTCGTTCACCTTCCAGAGACTCATCACCACCGTCTCCGCTCCCGCCACGAGGAAGGCCCGGCGCAGCCCGTACACGCCCTGGCCCAGCTTCACGTCGCCTCGCCCCGTGTCGCACGCCGAGAGCACCACCAGTTGGGTGCCCCACAGGTCGAGGCCCGCCAGCTCCAGTGCCGTCACCAGCGCGCTGTCGGCCGGAGGCCCGGCGGTGCTGGAGCCCGCGTGCGCCGGGGCGCTCGCTCCAGCCAGCACGAGGCCGGAGCGCAGCAGCGGGTCATGAAGGCCGGGGCCCACTGCGTCCTCGCCCAGCGCACCGAAGTGGGCCACGGCCCGGGAGGCTGGGGGCTGGGGCGCATCCTCCAGGAAGAAGCCATGGGTGGCCAGGTGGAGGATGCCGGGTGCCGGCAGCTGCAGCAGCCGCTGCCGGGTGGCCTCGGCCCCGAGGAAGAGCTGGGCTTCAGGTAGCAGGCGCTGGATGGCCCTGGCCTCCTGGCGGGTGCCGGGCAGTGGAGTTGGGGTCCACGCTCTTTCCTCCAGGTGCGCGTGCAGCGTGGAGGAGAAGCGCCCGCCGGAAACGGAGCGCGTGGCCAGCCCGGCAGCCTCCCCTCCAGAGGCCGGGAGCGCTGGGAGGGAGGCGGCGCTGAAGTCGGGGTCGGCGAGGACGACCACCGAGGCAGGCGGGACGCGCTCCTGGGGGCGTGGCAGCAGACTCCTTCCGGAGGAGACGTAGGTGAAGTCGAAGCCATCCACGAGGTACTGGTGCCCGTCGTGCAGGGCGGCGAAGGGCACCAGGGCCAGCTGTCCATCCGGTGAGAGGAAGAGACGGCGGGTGGTGCCCAGCAGCGGCAGCAGTGGCTGGAAGGCGAGCTGGTAGAGCGCCTGGGCCGAGGCCTGGAAGGTGGTGTCGCGGTTGGCCAGTGCGTCTCGCAGGTGCGAGGCGGCCGAGTCGACGGGCGCGGCGGGGCCCAGGTCCCGGAAGCGGATGGAGCCGTCCGGGAAGAGCACCAGCGCCAGGTAGCGCACCTCGCTGGGGCGCTGGGAGCCGGGCGCACCAGGAGCGAGCACCAGCGGCCGGTCCACGTAGGTGATGAACTCGACGAGGGCCGCGTCCCCGGGCAGGGCCGCGGCGACACGGTCCACAATCTCAGCGAGGGACGGCAGCGCGGCCAGCGCGCGCAGCGGTGCGGAGCGCCGGGCCAGGTCGGCTTCGAGAGCAACGCTCTGCTCCGAGAGCTCTTCGAGACGCTGCCGGTACGTCGCCGGGGGAAGCGAGCCGTGCCCCTGGTGTGAAAGCGAGGCCAGCTGGGTGCGCAGCTCCCTCAACCGCTCGAAGGTACCTCTGTCCTGCGCGCCCAGGCTCCGGTAGACGGCGCGGGAGATGTCGGCGCTCTCCTCGACGGAGCGGCCCTTGAGCAGGAGTGCGGCGCCGAGGACCAGGCGTCTGACGCGGGCATCGCCGGGATGGGCGCGCAGCAGCGCATAGAGCCGCTCCTCGTCGGTGCGCAGCAGCTGGAGGAAGCCGCCCAGACGCGCCTCGGAGAAGCCGAGGGCCTCCTGGCGAAGGCGCCGCTCCGAGATGGCGAAGGCGCGGGTGAGCAGCGGCAGGGCCTCGTCGAGACCCTGCCCGGCCAGACGGGCCACGGCGAGGTGGTTGAGCGTTGCGGCGACGTCGGGATGATTCCTGCCAAGACTCACTTCCTGGATGGCCAGCGCGCGCTCGTAGAGCGGACAAGCCTGGCGATACAACCCCTGGGCCGAATAGAGGCCGGCCAGGTGGTTGAGCGACCTGGCGACGTCAGGATTGTTCTTGCCCAGGGAGGCTTCCCGGATGGCCAGCGCGCGTGCGTGGAGCGGTCTGGCGCGGCGATACAATCCCTGGGCCACGTAGAGATTGGCGAGGTCATGGAGCGGCCTGGCGACAAGGTAATTCTGCTTGCCGTGGATCGATTCCAGAATGGTGAGCGTGCGCGCATAGAGCGGCTCGGCCTGGCTGTACATGCCCTGGGCGACGTGGACGTTGGCGAGCTGGTTGAGCGAGAAGGCAACCATGCCATGGCCCTCGCCATGAGCCGCTTCGCGAATGGCCAGCGCGCGCTCACTGAGCAGTCTCGCCTGGTCGTACAACCCCTGGGCCATGTAGAGGTTGGCGAGCTCATGGAGCGGCACGGCGGTGAGGGGGTCGTTCCTGCCGGGGACCGATTCCAGAATGGTGAGTGCGCGCTCGTAGAGCGGCTCGGCCTGGCCGTACATGCCCTGGGCGACGTGGACGTTGGCGAGGGCGTAGTGCGAGATGGCAACGAGGAAATGGCCCTCGCCGTAAACCGCTTCCCGAATGGCCAACGCGCGCTCGTAAAGCGGCCTCGCCCGGTCATACAACCCCTGGTCCTGGTAGATGTGGGCGAGTTCGGTGAGCGCCGGAGCGACGAAGGGATGGTTCCGGCCGAGGGCCGATTCGAAAATGGCAAGCGCCCGTCCGTAGAGCGGCGTTGCCGGGCCGTAGGCCCCCTGCATGTGGTAGCTGCCGGCGCGGTCGACGAGCGACACCGCGACGAGGGGATGGCTCTCGCCAAGGTCTGCTTCCCGAATCGCCAGCGCGCGCTCGCGAAGCGGCTCGGCACGGGCGAAGAGTTGCTGTACCTCGTAGAGCGTGGCGAGGTTGTCGAGCGACTCGGCGACATCCGGAGGGTTGTTACGGAGGGCCGCTTCCCGAATCGCCAGCGCGCGCGGTAGGAGTGGCCTGGTGCGGGCGTACATCCCTTGCCCCCTGTAGCTCCGGTCGAGGAGAAGGATCGATTCGGCGACAAGGGGATGGCTCTTGCCGAGGCTCCCTTCTCGGATGGTCAGCGACCGCTCGAGGAGTGACTGGGCCCGACTGTGCAACCCCTTCCAGAGGAAGAAGCCGGCGAAGTCGCACAGGGTTTGAGCGACCGCCGGATGATTCCTGCCGAGGGCCGCTTCCCGAATCGCCAGCGCACGCTCGAAGAGCGGCTCGGCACGAGCGCTCGAACCGGAACCGATGTAGAGGCTGGCGAGCTCGTTGAGTGACTCGGCGACGAGGGGATGGTCCTTGCCGAGGGCCGCTTCCCGAATCGCCAGGGCACGCTCATGGAGCGGCCTGGCACGCTCGACAAACAACTGGGCCGATTGGAGCTTGCCGAGGGTGTTGAGCATCTGGGCAACCTCCAGATGGTTCTTGCCGAGGGCCGCTTCCCGGATGGCCAGCGCGCGCTGCAGCAGCGGCTCGGCCCGGACAGGGTTCCCCCGAAGCAGGTGATGAGACCCGAGCCAGTCCAGACTCGTGGCGACGTCTGGATGGGCCCCTCCGAGCACGGCCTCCCGCAGCGCCAGTGCATGCTCGCCCGTCGCAATGGCCTCGGCGTACCTGCCCCCGTCCCAGAGCGTGCGCGCCTCGTCGAAGGCCGTCTGCGCCTCCCGCAGCCGCGCTTCCGCTGGCTCCTCCGCTCCTGCCATTCCTGCCGCGCAGCACAGCATCAGCCCCAGCATCCACCCATGCATTCCCCGCATGCGAGCTCCTGGTCCCCATCCGGTCTCGATGGCCCGGTACAGAACCTCCACCATCGAGAGCCGGCGGTTCGGAGAATGATGCAGCGAATCTTCAGGCCTGACGCCGGCGCCCCGGACGGCTCGACGTGGGCACGCGCCCTCCGGCGCAGCGAAGACGTTGTCCAGGCAGCGTCGCACCCATCGCGAACAAACCGATGCGGGAGGCCAAATCCCTTCGGAGCCTCACTTCGACCCCACCTCGGACAACCGGTCTTGCGCACGCTCGACCCGGACCCGCAGCTCCGGGTCTGCGAGTCGCTTCGCGATGGCCGCGGCTCTGGCCAGCGTGCCCTCATGGTCCGGTGCGCCCTGGATGCGAGCAACCATCAGCAGGCCCATCACCCGCAAACGCACGTATCCACCATCGCCCGCATGTTCGCAGGCACGCTGCGCCATTCTGAGGGCCTCATCCCGGGCGCCCTGGCGATGGAGGCCGAACGCCACCCCGGCATCTCGGCGATAGCTGGCGAAGGGATGCACGTCTTTGGTCGACAGGGAACGATACAGCGCGAGCGCTCGGGCGGAATCGCCCCGCCGGTTGGCATCGAAGGCCTCGTGGTCGACCAGGCGGGCCTGGAAGCATGCGGCCTCCGCCGGGTCCAGCTCCGCCCGGGAGGCGTCAAGAATGCTTCGAGCGCTCTCCAGATGAGGGCGCGCCGCGGCCTCCGCTCGCTTCGCGTTCACCTCGAGGCGGGTCAGGAGATAGCTCGTCGCGAGATGGTGCTCGATCCGTGCCGCGGGCAGGTCCGTGAGCGCCGCGGCTGCCTCGAGCAGCGGCTGCGCCTCGTCGAAGGCTCGCCGGCGCAGCGCGACGCCCGCCAGTCCCAGCAGAATCCAGACGCGAGCCTTCGACTCCGAGAGGGGTGGCCGCTCCCACAGACGAAGCTGGTCGACACACAGCTGAACGGGCAGGTCTCCGAAGGGGCTGTGATACGTCCCCATCCATCGGGCCAGGGCCTCGACGGTCTCGGGCACACCGAAGACCCTCAGGACCCGCTGGCCGATGAGGCCTCCATCCCGCTGGCCCCGTCCGCGCAGGCGCCGGAGCGCCCGTTCCACCGAAGTCACATCTTCCGACAGGCCCCGCTCGACGAGCTTCCATGCGACCGCCGCAAGGGTGCCGTACTCCACCACCAAGGCTTCTACGTAGTCCGCCCACGTGTAGCCGACGGGCGCCTGGGTCTCGGTCGCGCGTTGTCCGGTTTTCTGTCCGTTCCGGCGAGGCAGCCCCGATGCCATCGTGTCGTCAGCCTTCCTGCCAGGGCGAGCCACTTCGACTCCTCGAAAGGACGCACATCATGCGCTTGCTTCTCATCTCCGACACCCATGGCCACCTCGACATCATCGAGCAGCTCGCGAAGGAGGCCCGGGCCGACGCAGTCTTGCACGCGGGTGACTTCGGCTTCTATGACCAGGAGAGCGCGGACCGTATCGAGTCGCGTGAGCTCTTCCTTCGGGTGGTGCACTCGAAGCTGCCCGACGAGGCGAAGCAGCGGGCCAAGAAGCTGAAGGGTGACGCCCTCCGGGCCTTCATCCGCAAGGAGCTTCCGCTGTCCGACTTCGGCGAGTGGCTGCACTCCGGCCGGGGGTTCTCCGTGCCCACGTTCGCGGTCTGGGGCAATCACGAGGACGGAGCCGTCGTCGCCGAGCTGCTGGCGGGGCGTCGGCACATCCCCAACCTGACGCTCCTGGGAACAGGGACGTGCGGCCCCTTCCGCTTCTTTGGCCTCGGAGGAAACCTCCTTCCCGAGCTTCTGGGGGAGGACGCGCCCATCGATGGTCGCCGAGGGAAGATTCGCGCGACGGCTCGGGAGATTTCCGCGCTGCTCGACTCCGCGCGGCCCAGGGTCGCGGGGGAGGTCCGCGTTCTCGTGACTCACGTGAGCCCCGGCAAGCAACCGCTGGTCGGGCTCCTCGCGGCGGCCCTCGACGTGGACCTCACCGTCTCCGGGCACATGGGCTCACCCCATGGATGCGTATGGGATGACTTCGCGGTACGCGAGCAAGCCGAGGCCGCCGCCCGGCTTTCCTCCGCCGCGGCGGCACTCCCCGAGGAGCTGCGAGCACGGCTTCCAGCGCCGCCGTCTGGCGAGGAGCGGGCCAGATGGTACCGCGGCACCTTCCACGTCAACCTCCCGGACGCCCCCGATGGCCATGCCGTGGTGGAGCTCAAGGACGGACGCTTGCGATTGGAGACGTCGTCCGCCGGCCTCCCGCTGCGCGCGTGACGGCCCCAGACCTCAGTAGTCGAAGCGCGAGGTGATGATGCCGTCGAGCCGGTAGAAGGAGTTGCTCACGTCGATGTTGTAGGGGCTCCCCACCGGATTGTTGAGCCCCTTGGCGAAGCCCTGGCACGCGGAGCACACGAGCGTGCCATCGAGCATCACGTCCCAGAGGCCCTGCACGAGGTCGTCCGTCGGCGCGCCCTGCAGGGTGACCAGGTTGAGCTCGAGGACGATGGCGGTGCCGTTGGTGTTCACCGTCACCTTCGCGTTCGCGAACGCGGGTCCGGAGCCTTCCTGCCAGCTCACCACCGACTCATTGAGAACGGGAGCGAAGAGGGTGCCCTGGATGTCGACGGCGCCGCCCTTCGTCGACCAGATGCTGTGCACCGGCTGGCCCGATGCGAGTACCAGCCCCGGAACCGTGATGAGCGCGAGAAAGAGGGCAACGACAGACGGGCGAAAGTTGCGCATGGACGCACCTCGAGCTGCGAAGACGGGATTTGATGGGGAAGGGCGCACGCAGTGCCTGGCAAATGCAATTGAGTGTCAAATGTCACGCCACGAGGGCCACCCCAGGGGCAGTCACGGGACCCCTTGCCCAAGGCGGCACACGTGGAGACTGCTCCCCGATACCAGCCCGCACGAGCCCGGCGTGCTGACCTCACCTCACGGCGTGGCGGTGGAAAGGGCGTAGTAGACGATCAGCCGTGGCCAGCGTGCCGTGAGGCCCAGCGGACGCGGATGTCATGGCTCCGCCGCGTCTGTCATCTCGTGGGGCGCAGAGGTCCGAACTGACCAGCAACCGGTTTATGCTGTCCTCGTTGCCAATGAGGTTCGACAGCGAGGAAGGACGACGCGATGGAATCGACCAGGGCCGCGATCGAGGAACACTGGCGGGCTTCCGAAAGCGGCGAGATCGAAGCCGAACACGCGATCTACGCCGAGGACGCGATCCTCGACTATCCGCAATCGGGTGAACGTTTCCGAGGTCGCACCACGATTGCGGCGCAACGTGGCGGGCACCCGGCCGATCGGCACTTCACCGTGCTACGGATTGTCGGCAGCGGGGAGCTGTGGGTCAGCGAGTGCATCATCACCTATGACGGTGTGCCGACCCACTCGATCTCCATCATGGAATTTGCCGGCGAGTCGGTGGTGCACGAGACGCAGTACTTCGCCGACCCTTTCCCCGCTCCCGAATCGCGGGCGGCCCTGGTGGAGCCTTCCTGAGCTGACTTTCGGTGCGAGCGGACGACCCCTTGAATCCAGGAGGTGCAGGAGGCAAAGCCCGGTATGGACTCGCTCGGGGGACGTCGGCCTTCAGGAGTGCTCGGCGAGCCCGTTCAGCGTGGCCAGATTCTCGGCGCTCAAGACGATTGAGGCGCTCGCGAGGTTCTCCCTGAGGTGCGCGATTGAGGACGTGCCAGGAATGAGCAATACGTTGGGCGAGCGACGCAGGAGCCACGCGAGCGCCACCTGCATCGACGTAGCCCCGAGCCGCGCGGCCACCGTGTTGAGCGTGCTGGACTGAAGCGGTGAGAACCCGCCGAGCGGGTAGAACGGCACGTACGCGATGCGGAGCGCGGCGAGCTCGTCGATGACTGCGTCGTCGCGGCGGTGCGTCAGGTTGTAGTGGTTCTGCACGCACACGATTTCCGTGAGCTTGCGTCCCTCCGCGAGCTGCGCGGCCGTGACGTTGCTCAGGCCAATGTGTCGAATCAGCCCACGTCGCTGAAGTTCGGCGAGCGCGGTAAGCGGCGCTTCGATGGAGCCCTCCGCTGGACCATAGGCGCTGAACATCGCGCGAAGGTTCACGACGTCGAGCACCTCCAGTCCGAGATTGCGAAGGTTGTCATGAACCGCGCGCTCGATATCGGTGGCGGAGAAGGCGGGCTCCCACGACCCCGACGGGCCGCGCACGGCGCCGACCTTCGTGGCGATGACGAGACCCTCGCGATACGGATGCAGGGCCTCGCGGATGATCTCATTCGTGACATGGGGACCGTAGATGTCGCTGGTGTCGACATGGTTGACGCCCTGAGCGATGGCCTCTCGCAGCACGGCAACGGCGGCCTTGCGATCCTCGGGGGGGCCGAAGACGCCGGGGCCGGCGAGTTGCATGGCGCCGTAGCCGAGACGCCGGACGGTGTGAGAGCCGAGGCGGTAGCTGTCTGCGATGTGGGGGGCGGTCATGACGTGGTCCTTTGACGTGGTCCGTTGAGGATGGACTTCGACACGAAACTGACGGAGGACCCGCTGCGCGACAACCCACTATAATCTGCACGGGCTGTGCGATAATTTGCACAGTTGATGGATGACCTCGCAGACCTCACCACGTTCCTGGCGGTCGCCCGTGCGGGCGGCTTTCGCAGCGCCGCCCGTGCGGCAGGCACAAGCGCGTCGCGCATGGGCGACGCGGTTCGTCGACTGGAAGCCCGGCTCGGAGTTCGGCTGCTTCATCGCACCACTCGCAGCGTCACACCCACCGACGCAGGAGCGCGCCTGCTCGAGCGGATCACCCCGGCGCTCAGTGAAGTGCGCGCTGCGCTGGACGTGGTCAACGATTTCCGAGATCGCCCCGCGGGTCGTCTGAGGCTCAACGTGCCGACCGCCGCTGCACGGCTCGTCCTTCCTCACATCGTGCCGCCCTTCCTGGCGAGGTACCCCGACATCTGCCTCGAGGTGACCGCCGAGGAGCGTATCGTCGACGTGGTCGCAGAAGGCTTCGACGCCGGCGTCCGCTACGAAGAATGGCTCGAAAAGGACATGGTAGCAGTTCCCATCGGTCCGCGCGTCCAGCGGTTCGCCGCGGCCGCGTCACCCACATACCTTTCTCGCCGTGGTCGTCCCACACATCCACATGAGCTGCTCGAACATGATTGCCTACGATGGCGCTTCTCGAACGGGCCGCTACACCCGTGGGAGTTCGAACGAGACGGAAAGACGATCAAAGTCGAGCCGAAGGGCCCGCTGATCGTCGGTTTCGGTGGCACGACGGAGCTCGCTGTGGATGCCGCCGTGGCGGGTAGCGGGATCGTCTATCTATTCGAGGATTGGCTCCGTCCCTTCCTCGACCGAGGAGAGTTGGTTCCCGTGCTCCAATCGTGGTGGCTGAGCTTCTCCGGGCCCTTTCTCTACTACCCCAGTCGTCAGCACCTGCCGACGCCGCTGCGTGCCTTCGTGGACTTCGTAAGGTCGATGCAGTCGAAGCAGCCGCGAACTCGTCGACGTAACGAACGCTGAGGTGACTCCTCATTTCCACTCGCTGGTGCCGGACGGCGTCTTCGTCACCGCGTTCCCGAAGCTCGCGGCGCTCAAGGCCTGCATCTCGGAGCGCCCGCGGGTGGCCGCCTACCTGGCCAGCCCGAAGCGCTACGAGCCATACCTGCTGCCGAGTTGATAGAAGCCCGAGGCATGAACGAGAAGACCTCGCGAGAAGAGCGTGTCCCGGTGCTCATCGTCGGCGGCGGCCTGGTCGGGCTGTCGACGGCGCTCTTCCTGGCGCATCGCGGGGTGAAGGCCCTCGTCCTCGAGAAGCACGAGGGCACCTCCATCCACCCCCGAGCCCGTGGATTCCACGAGCGCACCATCGAGCTGTTCCGCTCCACGTGCGCGCGAGAGGAGATCGAGCGGGTAGGAGGCGTGCCTCCCGATCTGGGCGGTGGAGGCCAGTTGGTGGCGCTCACGCTTGCGGGGCCCGTGTTGTCCTGGATGCCCGCGGCGCCGGGAGCACATCGGTCGGACCTGAGCCCGTGTCCGCACGTCTACCTGGGACAGGACAGGCTCGAGCCCATCCTGCTGCGAGCCGCGCGCGAGCAGCAGGCCGAGGTGCGTTTCCGCCACGAACTGAAGGAGTTCACCCAGGACGCGAAGGGAGTGACCGCTCAGGTCCTCGATCGAGCGACGAGAGAGACGTACACGGTTCACACCGACTACCTGGTGGCGGCGGATGGTGTGCGCAGCTCCGTTCGCGAGGCGCTCGGCATCGCGCAGCGGGGGCATGGCTCACTGGGGCACAACGTCTCCACCCTCTTTCACGCGGATCTGTCTCCCGTGCGAAGGGAACACCCGTTCGGCTTCGCGGTGCTGAAGCACCCCGAGGCGGGCGGCGTCATGGTGGCCACGGACGTGAAGGACCGGTGGATCTACGCCACCCGGCTCGACGTTCCGCGAGAGGCACCTGCGGACTTCACCGAGGAGCGCTGGACGCGTCTCATCCGCCTCGCCACGGGGCTGCCGGAGCTTGTCCCGACGCTCCTGGGCACGTTTCCGTGGGAGGCGGCGGAGCGGGTGGCGGAGCGCTTCTCCTCGGGCCGCGTGTTCCTGGCTGGGGATGCAGCGCACCAGATGCCGCCCACGGGAGGGCACGGCGCCAATACCGGCATCCAGGACGCGGCCAACCTGGCCTGGAAGCTCGCGGCCGTGCTGAAGGGACAGGCCGGGCCGTCGCTGCTGGAGACCTATGACTCCGAGCGCCGCCCGGTCGCCGCAGCGACCGCGAACCAGGCCACCCTCCTCGCGCTGCGTCTCGAGAAGGGAGCCGCGATGCCGGAGGACGACGGGGCCGTCAGTGCCCGGGTGGTCATCTTCGGCTATCGCTATGGCTCCGATGAGCCGCTCCCTCGGATGTTGACCCTCAACGGTGAGCCCGGCACGCGCGCGCCGCACGTGTGGCTCTCGTCGGGGGAACGCCCGGTGTCGACGATCGATCTGTTTGGCGGAGGCTTCGTCCTGCTGGCGGGGGACCGGAGTTGGCTCGATGCGAGCGAGGCCCTCTCGAAGCGCGCGGGGCTTCCGCTCCAGGCCCACCGTGTCGACGGCTGGCAGAGCACCTATGGCGTGGGAGCCTCGGGCGCCTGCCTGATCCGTCCCGATGGGATGGTGGCGGCGCGGTGGAGCGAGGCCTCGAGCGATGCGGAGCGTATGCTCTCCGAGGCGCTCGCGGCGGCTACCAGGAGAGGTTGAACGTGCAGGAGGCCGCCCCATGCTTGCGGCAGTTCCCGGGCTCGTGCTCGACGCGAACACAGAGGAGCAGGCCGCGTGGTGTTGAGGCTCAAGAGGCGCCAAGAGGTCCAGGCCCCTGCTACGCACCTGATGGGAGCGCGGTCTGGGCAGGCGTGTACCCCAAGGGGGCTCAAGCGGCCTGTCCACCGGACGGGAGCATCACTCGGGCGGCCCCGTCAGTGGCCCTCCTCGGCGCCTCTGCACCCTCCCTCCCCTCAACAGGGCCCCATCCCTCTTATGCGTTGCGCCACGTCATCGGAGCAGTCCAAGGGAATCAACAGCGGGAGCGACAAGGGGCTGCGTAGCGGGGAAAGCAAGATGAAGACACGAAAGCTCGGAAGCCTGGAGGTCTCGGAGCTGGGAGCCGGGTGCATGAGTATCAGCGCCAACTACGGGCCTCCCGCGGACAGGAACCAGGGCATCCAGGTCCTTCGTGCAGCCCAGATGCGTGCAAGGAGCTGGGAATCGGCTTCGTCCCATGGGGTCCAGTTGGAATGGGTTATCTGACTGGGAAGATTGACGCTGGCACGAGGCTCGACCCGAAAACAGACCTTCGATCCGGGTTCACGCACTTCAGCCCTGAAAACCTGGCGGCCAATGCGGCGGTCGTCGAGCTGCTCAGGCGCGTCGCAGAAAAGAAGGGCGCAACGCCTGCTCAGATTGCACTGGCATGGCTGTTGGCGCAGAAGCCCTGGATCGTTCCGAGCCCGGGTACGCGCAACCCGGCTCACCTCGAGGAGAACCTGGAGGCAATCCAGGTTCAGCTGACGCCTACGGATCTTCGTGAGATCGAAACTGCCTTCTCCAAGATTACAGTGCGGGGTGGGCGGATGAATGAAATGCAGATGGAGGTCGTCGACCCAACGGAGTGACCGGTCGTTGGGCCCGCACCGCCGCCGACGCAGTGCGCCGCAGCGAATTGCACTGATCCCTTTGCCTATTCTCGGATAGTCGCTCTATATTCACGGCGAGTGAACACTGCCAACCCCGCTCCGCGCTGCTGAGTAGCGAGGAGAGGGGGCGCGCAGGGAGCCGTGACCGAATAGGAGGCAGGGATGCCCGAAATGATCATTCCGGGGACCTATGTCGACGTACGGGCCGAGGGGTTGATATCCGCCGGGCGCATCGCCACCGGCATCGTCGGCGTCGTGGGGACGGCCAGCGCCGGTCCCGTGGGAGTCCCGGTCACCCTCTCGGGCTTCGCCAATGCCCGTGAGGTCTTCGGGCTCCCGGACGACTTCGACAAACCAGTGGATGGGGCGAATCCCCTCTCACTCACCCGCGCGCTGCAGCACATCTACGCGAACGGGGCCTCCACCGTCATCGGCGTGCGGGTGGCGAAAAGCACCTCCAAGGCCGCGAGCTTCGCGGTGCGGGACGACGCGGACCACGCCGTGGCTGTGCTATGCGTTAATTCGGGCGCGCGCGCTCACTGACGACTGCGACAGGCGCCGCGAAGCGCTCGCGGATTCGCGAAAAACACGTTGCCGAAATGCGACTGTCCGCATTGCGGAAAGCCTGTCGTTTGCTGTGGAGTACCGTGGTTCCCACCGACAGGAGCGTGCCATGGCAGACATCGTACTATTCTCGGACCGAGGCTTCCGCGGCGACAGCATCACGCTCGGCATCGGCAGCACCCGCTTCGTCGATGCCGCGACCTTCAATGACACAACCCTGTCCGTGCGCGTGCCCGCCGGCTGGTGCGTCAAGCTGTACGAGCACGCGAACGAGAATGGCGGTTACGGTCGCTCCGTCGAGCTGATGGCGGACTGCCCCGACCTGGGCGCGCTGGGCCTGGGCCAGGCCATTTCCTATGTCACCGTGTTCTCGGCCGAGCGTGACGCGTTCGTGTTCGTCCGCGGGCGCATGGAGGGCGGCAACTTCGTGCCAGGGCACTGGGAGCGCAGGCGGGCGAGCGGCGCGGCGCCATCGCAGGGCGCGCCAGTCGTGTCGCCGCCGCTGCCGCCGCCGACGCAACCGGAGTCGCACTCCACGAACGTCGTGCGCGACCATCGCGGCGATGGCGTTCGCTGGGTGCCCGCGCCGGAGACAGGGCCGGGCCGGGGCGGGGGCGTGGTGCACGACCACCGCAAGAGCCGGGTCAAGCACCTGTTCGTCCTGGTGCTCGAGAACCGCTCCTTCGACCACATGCTGGGATTTTCCGGCATCACCGGCACGGACGCGAGCAGCGGCCAGCCCACTGCGATCGACGGCCTGAGCGGCAACGAGTCCAACACCTACGCCGGCGTCAGCCAATCGCCCGTGCGTGGCGCCCCGGACGTGGCGCGCCACGACCCCGGCCACAATTTCGACGCGGTGCTCGAGCAGCTGTGTGGTCAAGGCGCCACCTACGCGGCAGGGCAGCCCTACCCCGAGCCGAACAACTCCGGCTTCTATTCCCGGCACGCGCGCGGGCATGCCGACGATCCCGCAGGCGCCATGCATTGCTTCACCCCCGACCAGGTGCCGGTCATCACGGCGCTGGCGAAGGAGTTCGTGGTCTGCGACCACTGGTTCAGCTCGATGCCGGGACCGACCGAACCCAACCGGTGGTTCGTGCACGCCGCGACGGCCGCCGACTTCGACAACTCGCCGAGCAAGGACGAGTACGCCGAGAGCCTGCTCAACCACTGGGGCGGTTTCTCCTTCCCCAACGGTTCGATCTACCAGCTGCTGGACAAGCATGACGTCAAGTGGCGGATCTACGCCTGCGACGAGTTCCCCAACGTCGCCGAACTCGACGGCGTGAGCCGGACCTGGGACGTGGATGACTTCGACGACTTCCTGCACGACATCGCCTCGCCCGACTACGACGCCGCCTACACCTTCATCGAGCCGAGCTACGACGCGCTGCTGGGCGACTTCCGCGACGGCAACTCGCAGCATCCGCTCGGCAGCGCGAGGGCGGGCGAACGGCTGATCAAGCGGGTGTACGAGGCGCTGCGGCGCTCCCCGATCTGGGAGAGCAGCATGCTGCTGGTCACCTACGACGAGCATGGTGGTTTCTACGACCACGTGCCTCCGCCCAAGGCGAGGCCCACCGGTGCCAAGGGGCGGGCGTTCGGGTTCACGTTCGACCGCCTGGGAGTGCGGGTGCCGGCCATCATCGTGTCGCCCCTCATCCCCCGCAACCTGGTCGACCACCGGGTCTACGAGCATTCCTCGATCGCCTCGACACTGATCGACCTGTTCAACCTCTCGCCGCTGACGGTCCGGTCCTCCAGCAGTTCCGGCTTCAAGCACCTCGCGACCCTGCCGGAACCTCGCCAGGACGCGCCGATGACCCTGCCCGATCCCGACGGCGGCGCGCTTATGCGGATGAAGGAAGTCCGCATCGCCGATGCCGTCGCCGCGCATCCGGAGCGGCTCTTGTCCGACGATCCGAACGGCACCCGCGCCGCCACCCTGCGTTCGGCGCTCGCCCAGCACATGGAGGTGACTCCCGAGGCGGAGCACCCGGCGATCCTGGCGCGGGTCAAGGCCTTGCGAACCCAGGGCGAAGCGCTGCAGTACCTCAAGGATGTCGCTGCGATCGTCGAGGATGCCCGTGAACGCGCCGGCGTGCAGCCTTCGCCGAGGGTTCGGCGTCGTGCCGGCCTGCCGCCGCGGCATCCGCGGGGATGGGACGTGCTCCGGCGCAACCGGCCCGTCCCTTTGAGATAGCTCCGGCGGGCCAGCGATGCGGCGATAATCGCCGCATGCTGGATGACTCCGCGGACCAGGAAGGGCGCGCCACGGGCTTGCAAGGGCCCGCGGCACGCCTGTCGGTCGCCCCCATGATGGACTGGACCGACCGCCACTGCCGCGCCTTCCATCGCGTGCTGGCGCCGGGCGCGCTGTTGTACACCGAGATGGTGCACGCGCAGGCGGTGATCCATGGCGATCGCGAACGTTTGCTCGGCTTCGACGCCAGCGAGCATCCGGTGGCGCTGCAACTGGGCGGCAGCGCCCCGGACCTGCTGGCGCAGGCCGCGCGCATCGGCACGGACTGGGGTTACGATCAGGTCAACCTCAACGTCGGCTGCCCCTCCGACCGCGTGCAGGCCGGGCGCTTCGGCGCCTGCCTGATGAAGGAGCCACCGCTGGTGGCCGAGTGCATCGCCGCCATGCGCGCGGCGGTGGCAGTGCCGGTGACGGTGAAGTGCCGGCTCGGCGTGGACGAGCAGGAGGATTACGAGGCCTTCCTCGCCTTTTCGAGGAGGCCGAGCGGCTTGTTGCCGAAGCCGAACCGGAGTGGCGGCCGGTGCTGCTCGTGGCCCTCAAGACGGGGCTGCGGCAGGGAGAGCTGATCGGGCTCCAGTGGAGTGACGTGGACTTGCAGCGCGGCAAGCTGCACGTGCGGCGCACCATCTGGCGCGGGGTGACGGGCTCACCGAAGGGCGGACGCGAGCGGACGGTGGACCTGCCGGCCTCGGCGGTGGACGCACTCAAGGGACACCGGCACCTGCGCGGCCCCTACGTGTTCTGCCAGCAGGACGGCCAGCCGCTCACCGATGGACTGATGAAGCTGCCGCTCCAGCGCGCGGTACAACGGGCGGGCATCAGTCGCGAGCAAGGGCGCATCGGCTGGCACAACCTGCGGCACACCTACGGCAGCCACCTCGCCATGAGGGGTGTCCCGCTCAAGGTCATCCAGGAGCTGATGGGGCACGCGACCATCGAGATGACCATGCGGTACGCCCACCTCGCACCGGAGGCTCGGGAGAGCGCGGTGCAGCAGCTCGACCGGCCCGTGCCCCCAGCTCCACGCCGCACCGGGCAGAGACGCCGGAGGGGCACACTGAGGGCACATGAGGCCACGAGGCCAAAGAAAAAGCCCAGCAACCCGGTGAGATTGCTGGGCTTCTGAATGTGGAGGCGGCGGGAATCGAACTCGCTGCCGCCGGTGCCACCCTCACTCGTACCGCAGCGACTCGATGGGAGCGAGGCTCGCCGCGCGCCGAGCGGGCCAGATGCCGAAGAACACGCCCACCGTCGCGGAGAAGGCGATGGCCACGACGATGGCCTCGGGCGCGACCACCACCGTCCAGCCCGCTACCTTCTGCAAGAGCGCGGCTCCTCCCACGCCGAGCATCAACCCGAGCGTGCCACCCGCGAGACACAGCACCAGCGACTCCACGAGGAACTGGAGCATGATGTCCATGCCCGTGGCGCCCAATGCCTTTCTCAGGCCAATCTCTCGCGTCCGCTCCGTCACGGACACCAGCATGATGTTCATGATGCCAATGCCTCCCACCAGCAGGGAGATGGCGGCAATGCCTGCCAGGAGCAGGGAGAACGTCTGTGTCGTCTCCTGCATGGTAGTGAGCAGCGAGGCCTGGTCGCGGATGTTGAAGTCCGCCTGCGCGTCCGGCCGCAGCCGGTGCTCGCGCCGGAGCGTGGTGTCAATCTCAATCATCGCATCGTCCATGGACTTGTCGTCCGCCGCCTGCACGGCGATGGAGCGGATGCGGTCGCTGCCCATCACCCGGAACTGTGCAGTGGCCAGGGGGATGTAGAGACTCTCATCCGGGTTGGAGAAGCCCTGGGCTCCCTTCTCCGCCAGCACGCCAATGACCTCGAAGGGGATGCCGCGGATGCGGATGCTCTCGCCCACCAGGGACGAGGAGTCCTTCAGGCCGAGCTGCGCACCCGCCAGTGCTCCCAGCACCACCACGCGCCGGCGGCCCCGGTCCTCCGCGTCCGTGAAGAGGCGGCCCGTCACCACGCGGGCCTGGTTGATGTCGAAGTAGGCCGGCCAGGTGCCCACCACGGACAGGTTGGCGTTGGCCGCGCCGTGCTCCACCTGGAAGCGCGACTCGATTTCGGGGGCCACGGCCTGGATGTGCTTTGGGTTCGCCCGCAGCGCCTCCGCGTCCTCGATGGTCATCGACGCCTGTCCCCGGCCCAGGCCGCCCGCGAAGGACTGGCCGGGACGCACCGTGAGGACGTTGGTGCCGAGCGTCTGCAGCCGCTGCGCGACCGAGCGCTGCGCGCCTTCACCCAGCGCCACCATGGTGATGACCGCGGCGATGCCGATGACGATGCCCAGCATCGTCAAGAGCGACCGCAGCTTGTTGGCGAGGACCGCGTCGAACGCGACCCGAATGATTTCACCCATGACCTGGCCTCCTCCTGACTACCTCGCTCCACCACCGCCGCGTCCGCCAGCGCCGCCCGCGCCGGGAACGATTCCGCCGGCCATCTGGCGCATCCGCTCCGTGCTCCGCTGCTGCTGCGCCTTGAGCTGCGCGACGGAGATGAGCAGCACCTTCTCACCGGGCTCCAGCCCGCTGACCACCTCCGAGCTCTCCCAGTCGCTCATGCCGAGCACCACGCGCCGGGGCTCCGTTCCCTTCGCGCCCTGCACGAAGACGATGCCCGGCCGCGTGTCGCCCGTAGCCTGACTGCCGCCCCGCATACCCCGGCCGCCACGGCCTCCACCCTGGCTCGCTGCCGGCACCACGTTCGCGCCGCCAGCACCCGCCACGGCTCCTGCCGCGCCCGCGTTTGCACCCGCCGCCGCTGCAGCAGCACCGCCAGCGGTGGCGGTGGTCGTCGCACCACCCGGCGTCCCAGCGCCGCCCGCGTTCGCGTCGCCATTGCCCGCGCCGTCGCCCATGCCCCGGCCACGCGCGCCTTCACCCCTGGCGACGGTTCCATTGCCTTCCGCCGCGTTCCCATTGCCGGCGTTATCAGCGCCGCTCGCACCGCCCGCGCCAGGGGCCCCGCCCGCCGGACGCATCACCGCGCGCACGGCCTCCTCGGAGACTCCCACCGCGGTCGCGGCGGAGCGGGCATCCTTCATGGTCGCCACCGCCGCGTTCGGCACGGTGACCGCATCACGCCGCCGCGAAATCTCGATGGAGACCTCCGCATTCATGCCCGGCCGCAGCAGCCCCTCCGGATTGTCCATCCGGATAATCACCGGGAAGAGGGTGACGTTCTGCTCGACGAGCGCCTGCGGCTCCACCTTGACGACGTCGCCCATGAAGACGCGGCCGGGGTAGGCCTCCATCGTCACGCGGGCCTTCTGGCCGGCCTTGATCTGCCCCACGTCCGTCTCGTCCACCTTGGCGCGCACCTGCATCACCGACAGGTCCGCCATCTTGAACAGCGTGGTGCCGCCCGACACGTTGGACGTCGCCGAGGCGATGATGAGGCCGGGCTGAATCGTCCGCTCCAACAGCGTGCCGGCAATCGGCGCGCGAATCGTGACGTCCCGGCTGCGTTCCTTCGCGAGCTGCAGGTTCGTCTCCGCCCGCACCTTCGTCGCCCGCGCCGTGGCGGACGCGTCTACCGCGGCCTCGTACTCCTGCTGGGTGACGTAGCCGGACTTGCGCAGCTCCTCCAGGCGCAGCCGCTGGGCCTCGGTGGTGTTCATGCGCACTCGCGCGGAGTCCACGTCCGCCTGCGCCTGGGCCAGCGCGTTCTGCACGTCGCGCGGGTCCACCTCCGCGAGCAGCGCGTCCTTCTCCACCTTGTCGCCGGTGTCGAAGTGCACGCGCAGCACCTCGCCCGAGGCCTTCGACTTCACTTCCACCACGCGCAGCGGCTCCACCAGGCCGGAGGCCTCGGCGACCACCTCCATGTCCTTGCGCTCCACCACCGCCACCGACGTGGACTGCTCCTGCGCCTGCGGCTGCTCACCGCGCGTCTTGATGACGTAGCCGCCCGCACCGAGCAGGAGCGCCGCGGCGCCCGTGATGACCCACTTCTTCGTCTTGCTCACGACGTCCTCCAAGGTCCATGTCGCCGCGCACGCAGCGCGGCGCTGCTCAGTCCCGCTTCCGCTCGTCCCGCTCGATGACGCCGTCCTTCAGGAACAGCACCCGCTGCGCGTGCGCCGCGATGTCCGACTCGTGCGTGACGAGCATCAACGTCTGGCCCTGCGTATGAAGCTCGCCGAAGAGGGCCATGATTTCTTCTCCCGTGCGGCTGTCGAGCGCGCCCGTGGGCTCGTCCGCCAGCAGCAGCGCCGGGTGCGTCACCAGTGCGCGGGCAATGGCCACGCGCTGGCGCTGACCACCGGAAAGCTCGTTGGGCCGGTGGTCCTTGCGCGCTCCCAGGCCCACCTTCTCCAGCATCGCCGCCGCGCGCTCGCGCCGTTCCTTCTTGGCCACTCGCGCGTAGATGAGGGGCAGCGCCACGTTGTCCAGCGCGGAGGCGCGGGGCAGCAGGTTGAAGCTCTGGAAGACGAAGCCCAGCTCCCGGTTGCGGATGCGGGCCAGCGCGTTCTCCGACATGCCCGCCACCGGCTGCCCGTTGAGCCAGTACTGCCCGCCGCTGGGCACGTCCAGGCAGCCGATGAGGTTCATGAAGGTGGACTTGCCGGAGCCGGACGGGCCCATCACCGCCACGTACTCGTTGCGGCGGATGGTGAGGTCCACGCCGCGCAGCGCGCGCACCACCTCCGAGCCCATCTTGTAGTCCTTGCACAGCCCCTCGACGCGGATGACCACGTCCGAGATGTCCCGTCCGCCCGTGGGCACCGGGCCCGTCGCCGGCTGCGTGCTCGTGGAGGGATTCACAGGCGCCTCCCGGCCAGCGCCTCCAGCTCGGCGCGGGCAATCTGGTAGTCGAAGCGGGCGGCCACCAGGTTGATCTGCGCCTGGACCAGGCTCTCCTGGGACGTGAGCAGCTCCAGGATGGTGGTGGCGCCCAGGCGGTAGCGCTCTGTCTGGACCTTGAGGTCCTCCTGGGCCACCTCGACGGACTGCTTCGCGAAGTTGATGCGCTCCGACGTCAGGCGCAGCTGGCTCAGCGACTGGCCCACGCCCGAGCGCACCGCGCGCCGCGTGTCCGCGAGCTGCGACTGCGACACCGACTCCTGCGTCCGCGCGCGCACCACGCGCTCCTCGCGGAGGAAGCCGTCGAAGATGGGGTAGGAGAGGCCCAGCCGCACGGACCAGCTCGTCCGTCCGCCCGTGAAGGCCAGGTCCTGGTTGAACCAGTCATAGCCGGCGGCCAGCCGCACCGTGGGCAGGTACGTCGCCTTCGCCGCGCCGACGCCCGCCTCCGAGGAGCGCAGGTTCGCCTCCGCCGCGAGCACCGACGGCGCCCGCGCCGCGATTTCATTCACCAGCGCTTCCTCGGTGAGCGGCAGGGGCTTCGGCTCCAGGTTGTCGAGCGGCTTCGCGTCCACCGCACCGTCCTCGCCGATGAGCCGCCCCAGCGCCAGGGACGCCGAGTCGCGCTGCGTCTGGGCGGTGAGCAGGGCCTCGCGCGCAGTGGTCAGCTCGAGCTGCGAGCGGAGCACGTCCGAGCGCGTCGCCGAGCCCACCGCCAGCCGGCGATCCGCCGCCTCCGCGCTCTGCTTCGCCCGTTCGATTCGCGAGCGAGCCACCTCTTCCAGGCCCTGCGCGCGGAGCACCTCGTAGAAGGAGCGCTCCACGTCGAGCACCGCGTTGGATTGCTGCGCGGTGAGCTGCGCCTCGGCCGCGCTCGACTGCGCCTTCGCCTGGCGGCTGTTGGCCCCGCGCTGGCCGCCCGTGAAGACGTCCCACCCGGCCGACAGGCCCGCGCTGTACGTGTCGTTGGAGCCCGACGTCACCGCGCCCGTCTCCGGGTCCAACCGGTCACTGCTCGCCAGCGAGCTGCTCGCGTTCGCCGACAGGCTCGGCAGGTACGCCCCGAAGGCGCTGCGCTCGGCCGCCTCGGAGGTCGTCACGGTGCCGGCGGCCTGCGCCACCTGCGGGCTCGTCTTCAGCGCCCGGGCGATGGCCTCTTCCAGGGTGACACTCATCGTCGGCCGGGGCTGAGGCGCGTCCTCCGGGCGCTGCTGCTGCGGTTGTGCCTCGGCGGGTGCCTGCGCCAGACCCACGCCCGGCGCCGACACCAGCCCGAGGAAGCCCAGGGCCAGGGCCGTCATCCGGTGGGGCCGCTTCTTCGACCACGCTGTCTGGGGCGTCTTCATCGCGAGAGGGGATTGCATACTGCTTGCCAGCCCTCAACCCCTTGAAACAACGGGTGAAATCGCCACGGGTCCTGCTGAATCCGCGCGACGACTGCGGATTCCGCATGCCCGCCGGGCAGCCTTCCTCGCGGAGATTGCACCCGGGCGCCCCGTGTCCCTCGGGAGTCCTCGTGCAAGGGGCATGGGCCCCCTGATTGCAATGGAACCGCTGGCGGAGAGGAAGCGCAGGCCCCCCGTGCCTGCCCGTCCTCCCAGCCTGCGGCCTGAAGGGTCGCGCTCCGTTCCCCTGGGGGAGGTGCCCATGACGTTGGAGACAGCCGAGCGAGGTGGTGCCCGCGGGACGTGGTGCCCGGCTGGAAGGGAGTGCGGATTCCGCACTCCGCATGCAGAGTTCGCAGTGTGGAAGGCAAGCCCCTGGACCTGGAGTCCCCGCAGCGGAGGTCGACGATGAGCGCCACGTCATGGTGGCGCCGCGGTCCCCTCATGCCGTGGGGGGCGGCGGTGCTGATGTGCGCGGTGCTGCTGTCCGCCGCGCTGTTCATCCGCCGCTCGGCGCTGGAGTCCTCGTCGCTGGTGAAGCGCGGCATGGCCAACGTGCTGATGCTCGCCGGGGTGGAGGCCTTCCGCGACACGACGGGCGTGCCGAGTCAGGAGGCCATCGAGGCGTTCCTCGCGGCCCATCGGGACGGCGGGCTGCGCTACGTGGCCATCGTCGAGGATGGCAAGGTGCTCGCTTCGGCGGGGGAGGGCTCCGTCGGCGACCTGGTCCTCCAGCAGGACGGGCCCCAACTGCGGCTGGACGGGAGCCGCGCCCAGCTCGTCCACCGGCTGCGGAGGCCCCGCCCTCCGGCTGGCACCGCGGAGGCCCCGGCGGTGACGCCACCCCCGGAGCCGCAGGACCCGCGGAAGATGCTGCGCATCGCCTATGAGTTCGAGCCGCTCACCGCGCAGGAATTGGAGTCGCGCTCGCAGCGGCTGCTCATCGTGGCGATGGTGTCGTGCGTGGGCATCCTCGTGCTGGCCTTCGCCTTCTCGCGCGCGCAGGCCCAGCGCGAGGCCCTGGCGGAGGAGCTGGAGCGCGGGCGCAGACTCGCGGCGCTGGGCACCATGTCCGCGGTGCTGGCGCACGAGCTGCGCAACCCGCTGGCCTCGCTCAAGGGCCACGCGCAGCTGTTGGCCGAGCGGGTGGAGCGCGACGAGACGCTGCGCCCCAAGGTGGACCGCGTGGTGAACGAGGCCGTGCGGCTGGAGCAGTTGCTGAATGATTTGCTCGGCTTCGTGCGCAGCGGCGAGCTGCGGCGCGAGGACGCGGACCCGAACGATGTGCTCCGCGCGGCGGTGGAGGCCACGGGCGAGGCGAACGTGGAGGCGCGCTACCTGCCGGCGGGCACGCACTGGCCGCTCGACGCCGGGCGCTTGCAGCAGGCGCTGGAGAACGTGCTGCGCAACGCGGTGCAGGCCAGCCCCGCGGGGCAGCGCGTGGAGGCGCGCGTGGAGCAGGAGGGCAAGGCACTCGTGTTCACCGTGAAGGACCACGGGCCCGGCATCCCCGCGGGCGAGGAGGAGCGCATCTTCGAGCCATTCGTCACTGGGCGCCTGCGCGGAGTGGGGCTGGGCCTGTCCATCACCCGCCGCATCGTCGAGCTGCACGGCGGCACGGTGAGCGCGCGCACTCATGCGAGCGGGGGCGCGGAGTTCCGCCTCACCGTTCCTTCCCGGGGGGGCTGAAGCCATGGCGCGAATCCTGGTGGCGGATGACGAAGAGGGCGTGCGCTCGTTCCTGGCCGAGGCGCTGGAGTACGAGGGCCACGCGGTGACGACGGCCGCCGACGGTGACGAGGCGGCGCGGCTGCTGGCGAAGCAGGGCGTGGACCTGCTGCTGACGGACCTCAAGATGCCGGGCCTGGATGGGCTGGCGCTCCTGCGCAAGGTGCGCGAGGAGCAGCCGGACGTGGAGGTCATCGTGCTCACCGCCGTCGGCTCGGTGGAGAGCGCGGTGGCGGCGATGAAGGCCGGCGCCTTCGAGTACCTCACCAAGCCGGTGAGCAGCCCGGCCGAGCTGCGGTTGACGGTGGCGCGGGCGCTGGAGCGGCGCTCGCTGCTCAACTTCAAGGCGGAGGCCCGGCACTCCGCGGGCGAGGTGGTGCTGAGCTGGGGCGCGCCGGCCATGGGCCCGGTGGTGGAGGCCCTGCGCAAGGTGGCGCCCACGCAGGCCACGGTGCTGCTGGTGGGCGAGAGCGGCACCGGCAAGGAGGTGGCCGCGCGCGCCCTCCACCAGCAGAGCGAGCGCGCCGACGGGCCCTTCGTGGCCGTCAACTGCGCGGCCCTCACGGAAACGCTGCTGGAGAGCGAGCTGTTCGGCCACGAGAAGGGTGCCTTCACCGGCGCGGTGGCCCAGCGGCGCGGGCGCATCGAGCTGGCCCAGGGCGGCACCTTCTTCCTCGACGAGGTGGGCGAGCTGAAGGCGGAGCTGCAGGCGAAGCTGCTGCGCGTACTTCAAGAAAGGCGCTTCGAGCGGGTGGGCGGCACGCGGACGCTGGAGGCCGACGTGCGCTGGGTGGCCGCCACCAACCGCGACCTCCGGGCGATGATGGCGCGCGGCGAGTTCCGCGAGGACCTCTACCACCGCCTCGCCGTGTTCCCCATCCGCCTGCCCGCGCTGCGCGAGCGACGTGAAGACTTGAAGCCCCTGTCGGAGCTGTTGCTCAAGCGCATCGGCGAGGAGCTGGGGCGCCCGGGGCTGCGGCTGTCCCCCGAGGCCTCCGCGCGCCTGGAGGACTTCCCGTGGCCGGGCAACGTGCGCGAGCTGCGCAACGCGCTGGAGCGCGCGGCCATCCTCGCGGACGGCACGCTGGTGGAGTCACGTCACCTGTACCTGGACCCCACGAGCGCGCCGGCTTCCGAGGACGCTCTCGGCGCTCGGGCGGCGGCGTCCCTGGAAGGCGCGCGGGTGCCGGACACGACGCTGGAGGCGCTGGAGCGGATGGCCATTGAACAGGCCATCGCGGTCGAGGGTGGCAACCGCAAGCGCGCCGCCCAGCGACTGGGCATCGGCCTGCGGACGCTCTACGACAAGCTGCGGCGCTACGGCATGCAGTGAGCTTGGAGGCTCACGGGGGGCCGTAGTGCTGCACGCGCGAGTTCAGCTCCACCGCGGTGGCGTAGATCTGCGCCCAGGCCCGGAACTTGAAGCGGTCTCCGAAGCCCTTCTGGTCATTGGCGTAGTCGAACAGGTCCTTGCGGAACTGCGCGTCCGCGGCCTTGCGCGCCTCGGGGGCGAGCGGGGTGCCCTTCTTCGCGTAGTAGCGGAGGATGTCGTAGCCGTAGTCGTGCGTCTTCGCGGCCGGGTCGAACTCCTTGTCCGGGCCAATCTTGCCCGGGGCCGACGCGTCGCCGAACGGGTCCTGCATCCGCTGGCCGTGCTTCGTCTGGATGGCGTAGGGCTTGTAGCCCATGACCTTCTCGAAGTCGGCCGGGGGCGGGCGGGCACCGGTGAGGTACTCGCTCATCAGCTTGCCGTGGTCACCCGCCGGAGCGGCCGCCACCTTCGCGGTGCGCTGCGCCGCCGAGGTGGCGCCGGTGAACGTATCCTTCGGCTGGGGACGCGCCGGAGCGGCGGTGTTGGGCCGGGCGGCGGCGGGCTCGGAGGACACGGGGCGGCGGGCGGAGACTGACGGGGGGCGGACGAGCATGGGAACCCTGGGGGAAGAAGTTTCCTATGCGCTCATTGTCGGAGATTGTAGGCCTCGAGTTGCGTGAATGTGACTGACGCACCGCGTGGTGCGAGGAGACCCTGGTGGCAGCGGACCTGTATCGCGACGGAATGGCCCGGCTGGAGGCCGGAGACGTGGGGGAGGGGCGCCGCCTGCTGGAGGAGGCGCTCCGGCTGTCGCCCGGGTCCGTGGAGGTGATGCACGGCCTGGCGCGCGCCCTGGACCTGGCTGGGGAGCGTGCCCGGGCGGTGGAGCTGCTGGAGCTCGCCCATGCCCGCGCGCCGGACGCACCGGAGCCCGCGTGCGACCTGGCCATGTTCCTGCTGGAGCAGGGGGACGATGCCCGGGCGGAGCGGGTGCTGGCGCCCGTGCTGGCGGCCCATCCGGCCCATCCGCGCGCCAATCTGCACCTGGCCATGGCCCTGGCGAAGACGGACCCGGGCCGGGCGCGGGGCCACGCACAGAAGGCGCTCCAGGGGCCAGACCCCGAGCTTCAGCAGCAGGCGGCGGCCCTGGAGCGCGCGCTCGCGGCCGCGTCCCCGCGCTGAAAAACACGACGGGCGGCCTCCCGTGGGGAAGCCGCCCGCCTTGCTTCATCGACTGTGCGGTGTGACTACGGCCGCGTGTAGTTGATGGTCAGGTTGTACGAGGCCGTGCCCGAGCTGCCGCCGCGCACCATGACGTACGCGGACGACTGGCCGGCGGGCACCGTCAGCGTGCACGTCTCCGAGGCGCCGTTCGCGTTCGGCCGGCAGTCGTAGAGCTTGGTGGTGGGCGCCGCGCCGAAGCGCACGTACAGGTTCGGGTTGCCCGTGCCCGACATCACCACGCTGAAGCTGGTGCCGGCGACCACGTTGTACGGCCCGAAGTTGTCGTTCTCGTTCCGCGCCACGGTGCCGCTGGCCGTCGTCGTCGTCGGAGTCCCGGTGCCCGTGCCTCCGCCGTACGTGCCCGTGAGCGTCAGGCCCGAGTAGGAGCTGTAGCCGTTCACCATGACGTACCAGGTGCCGGCCTGCGGGTTGGTGAAGCTGCACGACTCCGCGTTGCCACCGGTGTACGGACGGCAGTCGTAGGTGCCGCTGTTCGGCGCGCTGCCGAAGCGCACGTACAGGTCCGCGTCACCCGTGCCGCCAGCGGTCTCGAACTTCAGGCTCGTCTGCCCGGCGGGCACCTCGAGCGTGTAGTACTTCTTGCTGCCGGAGCTGCCGGACAGGCCCGTCACCGGCACGCTGTTGGTCAGCGGGTTCGTCACCGGCGGCGGGGGCGGCACGCCGACGGCGAGCCACGCGTCCGTCACGGCCTGCACCGTGGCCGCGTCGTAGCCGAGCGCCTGCGCGGCCTGGATGGTGTACGTCTTCGCCTGCTCGAAGGTGGTGCTCGGCGTGAAGAGGTCCGTGTTGGCCTTGTAGAAGATGCGGCCGGCCTTCTCCGGGCCAATCGCCGTCACGTTGATGCTCGTCTTGCCGCGCGGGTGCGTGCCGCCCTTGGAGAGCAGCGCGAAGACGAGGTTGCTGATGCCGGAGCTGTAGTGCACGTCCACGCCGGACGAGTAGTCGCCGTAGAAGTCCAGCGAGGCGTCGTCCGCGGCCGGGTCGTCCATGTAGCGCAGGGCGTCGCCGGCGATGCCGGGCGTCCAGATGTCCTCGCCGACCTTGAAGACGTCCGCGTCCGTGGCCCAGCCGCGCGTCCAGCTCTCGCACACGCCGGAGAAGATGTCGGACATGGACTCGTTGAGGCCGCCGGACTCACCCGAGTAGATGAGGTCCGACTCGGTGTCCGTCACCGCGTGGGTCAGCTCGTGGACGGTGACGTCCAGGTCCTTGCCCAGCTCGATGGAGTCCACGCCGTTGCCGTCGCCGTACACCATCTGCGTGCCGTCCCAGTAGGCGTTCACGTAGTTGGTGCTGTAGTGCACGGTGCTGATGAGCGCCGCGCCCGCGTTGTCGTACGAGTTGCGGCCGAACAGCGTCTGGTAGCAGTTGTACGTGGCGCCGAGCTGGTCGTAGTTCATGTCCACGTGCGCGTCGCCAATGGCGGCCTGGCCCTCGCTGCGCTTCAGCGTGCCCGGCGTGGTCGAACCATTGTTGGCGCTGTAGACGCGGCGGTTGAGGGCCGAGTGGATCTGCGGGTGCACGGCCAGCACGCCGCCGCGCTGCGCGTCCACGTAGACGAGGTCATCGGCGGGCATGCCGTCGCGCTCGCCCACGGTGCGCACCTGCCAGGCCAGCCGCGCCTCGCCGGAGCCGTCGGTGTGGATGAAGACGAGGGTGGCGGGGCCGCGCGCGGTGGAGCCGCTCGCGCCGGAGCCCAGCTCCGCGGCCTTCAGCGCCGCGGCGGAGGCCACCGTCGGCTCGGCGGAAACCTTGCCGTTGCCGTGGGCCGTGCCGTTGGCCGCGTAGATCTGGCCCTTGGAGTCCGCGTGGAGCACGAGCTCGGCGCCCACCACGGGGAGGCCCTGGAGGAGCTGCCGGAAGCGCAGGTGCTTGTGGCCCTGGGCGTCCACGGTGGAGCGCCGGAAGACCAGGTCGTCATTGCGCAGGCGGAAGGCCGCGGCGATGCCACCCAGCGCCTCGCGAGCCTCGCCGCCCGCGTCCAGGCGCGCCTTCTGCGCGGAGTCCGTGGCCAGCTGGCCCAGCTCGCCGCGGATGAAGTAGGGCACCTCGCCGTCACGGCCCAGCACCTCGGCTCCCGGGAGGCGAGCGAGCGCGGCCTGGATGTCGGCGTCCTTCGCCTCACCCGCCGCCGGCTCCGACTCCGGCTGTACCGAGCCACAAGCCGCCAGCCCCGCACCCAGCCACGCCGCCCAGAACGTCCTCGAGAATCGATTGCTCACGCGCACGACCTTTCCAAAGAAGGAAGGATTTCATGACACATGAGCAATTCTGAATTCAAGCGGATATTATGTGTTCATCGGATTTTGAGCTTCCCGGGTGTTACCAGGGCATCGCCTCGATGGCGGCCACCATCTTCGCGACGTCGTACGCGTAGAAGCCGGCCGAGTTGAGGTTGTTGATTTCACCGACGTACAGCCCGCCGTCGTGCATGAAGACGTCCAGCGCGTAGGCGCGGTCCGGCGCCCAGCGGTCGGCCATGGCCTGCGCGAAGGCGTACACCTCCGGCTCGACCTCGGCCGAGGCGACGACGCGGTCCCCGAGCTTGTAGCGCGTGCCGGTGATGACGCGGCCGTCCACGATGACCATGCGGTACTCGCGCTGGATGGGCCTGGGCGCGCTGACCGCCACCCAGGTGTCCGCGGAGACGGTGGTGTCCTCGCCGAGCCCCAGGACGCTGTCGCGCCAGGCGGTGAACTCGTCCCAGGTGGTGACCATCCCCGAGAACGACTTGTCGTCCAGGCACGGGCGGATGAAGAAGGGCCCGTCCAACGGCGTGACGTCCGCGAAGCGGCAGACGCGGGCACCGGCGTTGAGCAGGTGCTCACCGAGGTGCTCGCGCCAGACGCGGAAGTCGAAGTTGTCGTTGAGGAACGCGCCCGGCACCCAGCCGCGCTCCCGCGCATACCGGGTCAGCGTCAGCGAGCCCATGACGATGACGGGGCCGGTGACGTCCACGGCCGGCTCCACGCCGCCGCCGAAGGGGATGACCTTCACCAGGGTGTGGGGGAGGCCACCGTGCTCCAGCACCTGCATCAGGGTGTGGAAGCCGCGCTCGTTGAACAGGTTGTTCTGGACGACCCAGTGCATGTGCCACGCCTCGGTGACAGGGGTGCCGCCTGGACGACGGTACCCCCGGACACCTGACGCTGGCAGGGCCTGTCTCCGCTGGGGCCTCGCCTAGCAGTCCGCGGGGCAGAAGCTCGTGGACTCCCAGGGGTTGCACACCCCGTCGCCGCACGCGGCGTTGAGAAAGGTCTCGAAGACGGCCTTGCGGTGGGGGATGAAGACGTTGGTGAGCGCCGGGGAGATGCGGTGGCGCAGGCCGTCCGGGCCCGTCTCGGTCGACTCGGAGACGTGGGTGAAGCGCTGCGACGAGGGCCAGATGAGGCCACCGCCCAGGTTGGCGTTGTTGCTGAGTTGGTGACAGCCGGCGCACGACTGTGCCTGCGCCCGGGCCACGATGTTGTCCGGCGTGAGCGTGCTGCCGATGGCCGTCAATTGCGTCTGGATGTTCGTGCGGAAGGTGCTGGCCGCGACGCCAAACTGGTTGACGTAGTGGTTCTCCGTCGAGCTCTGCGCATCGCTCTGGCCGCTGTTGTGGAGGTCCGAGGTGAACATCGTGAAGGTGTTGAGGTCATTCACGGCCAGCCGGGACACCTGCGCGGGGAAGGAGCTGTTCTGGAAGTTCGCGGCCTCGGGGTGGGCGGAGGCGGGGTTGAAGAGGGTGCCGCCCGGGTTGGTCTTCACCGTCACGGGCAGGAAGCGCAGCGTGCACGGGGAGAGGCTGCGGCACTCCTTGCGCAGCTTGAACTCGCGCAGCGTCCAGTTGGACTGCATGAACTGGTTGGAGCGGATCTGCCCGGTAGCGTCCGTGGTCCGGTTGCCGTAGTTGTCGATGTGCACCACCGGCATGAAGCCCGGCAGGCCGATGAAGTAGAACGTCCGCAGCTTCGAGGCGCGAGAAATCGGGTCCGCGTCGTTCGTCAGGTCGGCCCAGAAGTTGGCGACGGGACGGCAGCCCTCGAGCCCCTTCGAGGGCGTGGGGTTGGGCAGCACCGCCTCGAAGATGACGAGGTTGCGGTCCGCGCCGTTCGTCTGGCCCGAGCGCTTCGCGTAGGCGATGCGGTACTCGCCGCAGTTGGTGCCGCGCGTGGACGCCAGGTCGAAGCGGTTGAAGAGGCCGATGGGGATGTACGCGCTGGGGTTGGACGTGGGGTTGACGAAGGGGTCCACCAGCGCCTGGTCTCCCTCCTTGCGCGGGCAGGTGTACGGGAAGCCGTTCATGTTGGCGATGCCCGTGGTGTCACAGTGGGCGCCCACCCCGAGCCCGGGCGAGGGCCGCGCCGTGTCCCACCACTGGTGGAACAGGTCCAGCTCCGTCGTCGCGACCCCGCTGCTGGCGACGAGCTCGCTCATCAGCAGCGAGAAGGAGAAGCCGCTGAGGACCGCCTGGTCCGTCACCACCAGCGAGCGCCGAGGGTCCACGGTGACGACCGAGGCCGTGGGCCCCGAAGGCACCATCTCGGGCAGGGCGCCAATGCCGCGCCGCTCGGGGTTGAGGCTCTCTTCCGTCTCATCCGCCGGGGCGGTGACGGGGGCTGGCGCGGCGGGCTCCATCGCCTCGGTGCCACATCCGCTCGACAGGGTCAGGGCCGTGGCCCCGAGCAGGGCCAGCCACCTTCGCTCGTGTTGGGTCTTCACGCGTTGTCTCCAATGCGGCCCCGGGGTGTGGGGAGTCGCCATGGGTCCAACGGCGTCCGCGAAAAATCTTCCTGACCGGGCTTCAGCGGGCCGGGGCGGACCAGCGGCTCACGTACCCGGCGATGTCGCTCGGGTGCTCGGCGATGGCGTCCGGCCCGGCCTGTCGCAGCACCTCCAGGGCGTCGGCGCCCCAGCGCACGGCGATGACCTTCACACCGACCTCCCGGCACGCCGCGATGTCACGCAGCTCGTCGCCCACGTAGACGAGCTGCTCCCGCTGGAGCCCGGTCCGCTTCATCATCGCCCGCATCAGTCGGGCCTTGCCGAAGACGTTGCTGCTGCAGTGGATGCCCTCCACCAGGTCCTCGGCGGCGTGGTGCCGCAGGAAGGCCCGGATGTTCTCCTCGCGGTTGCTGGACAGGATGAGGACGTGGAGCCCGCGGCTCCTCAGGTCCTTCAGCAGCTCGGGGATGCCCTCGTGGAACTCAATCGAGTGCATGGCGCTCCGCAGGGCGCGGCCCACCTGCACCACCAGCCAGGGCAGGCGGTATGGAGGCACCTTCAGCCGGCGGCACCGCTCCAGCATGGAGAGCCGCCGCAGCTCCTCCAGGTTGTCGGCGGTCAGCTTCCCGTAGTGGTGCTTCTCGGCGAGCTCGTTGTACAGCCGGATGACGACGTCCTTCGAGTCCGCCAGCGTTCCGTCAAAGTCGAAGACGACGTGGGTAATCACGGGGCCGCATCCTGCCGCAGGAAGGGGCAGGGTGGGGACGGTGCTGCGTCAGTCAGTTGGCCTACGACGACTGCTTACGGACCCGCTCCCACGCTTCGATGATGCGGCGCGTTTCCTCCTGCGCCAGCGCCTGCAGCTTGGGTCCGAGCTGCGCGACCTTGTCGGGGTGGTACTGAGCGACCAGCGCGAGGTAGGCGCGCCTCACTTCCGGCAGTGGCGAATTCGGAGCGACTCCGAGCACCTCCCACGGTGACGGCGGTGGCGGCGCCCTGGGGGCGACGGGTTCCTCCGGCTCCTCGGGGTCCTCCTGCTCGTCCTCGTCCTGCGGCGCTTCGTCGGGCTGCGTCTCGTCCTCCGCGGCTTCCTGCTCCTCCTCGTCGGCCTGCTCCTCCTCGCTCGCTTCGGCCGGAGGCTCCTCGCTGTCAGCGGGTGGAGCGAAGCCCACGCCACAGGTGGAGCACAGCAGCTTCTCCTGCTGCCCCCCGGCCTGCAGCGGGACGACGCGCGTATCGAAGCAGTCTCCGCACACGATGTTCCGGCACCCCTCGCAGCGGGCGGCGGACTGGGCCTCCTCCAGTCCCTGGCCGCATCGGGGACAATCGTCTGGCAGCGGCGCCTCCTCGCCGCAGCGCACGCAGAAGGCCCATGCCCGGTCGAGGCTGCTCTCGCACCCGGCACACTCCAGGTCGCTGTCCGCGTGTTGCCAGTGCTTCGCCTCGCCACACCAGGGACAGAAGGGCATGAGCCAGGCCAGCTTCCCCGCGCACGCGTCGGAGTCGCAGTCGAACTCGAGCCTGAAGCCCCTCGTGACGGGCTGGGGAACGTTGTCCTCCTCGAAGGACTCGCCACAGGCCCAGCAGCAATTGAAGTGGCGGTGGGACGGCGCTCCGCACGCGTCACAGACCGGGCTGCCGGGCTCGGCCTTCCAGGGGACCTCGTCACCGCAGCCGGGACAGAAGCCCATCCATGGCTTCACATCCGCGTGGGTACAGGACTCGCGCGCGGCGCGGGCCGCTCGCTGGCGCTGCCCGGGTGGGGCGGGGAAGAGCGGCGTGTCGCCCCGGTCCGTCACGACTTCCCACAGGCAGGAGCGGCACACCCGCCCCCGGACCTTCCTGCTCTCGTGGCCGGGCACACCCACGCGCTTGCGGAAGGCGCCCGCTTCCAGCAGCTGCGTGCTCACGCAGGTCTGGCACACGGCGTCGCCGCAGACCTCGCACTTCCCCGCGAGGCGGCGGCCCCCGAGGCCCAGGAGGCCGGACGTCAGCGGCTCCAGGCAGCACGGACAGGCTCGCATGCCTTCTCGAATGCCCCAATCCGCTTCCAAGGTCCAGAAACCACCGGGGCCGGAGGCCGCGCACCCAGCAGCGGCTTCCGGCCCCGGTGTACTCCTGGCCCTCACGGGCTTCGCGAGCTACGCCCGCAGCGACACCACCGTCACGCCGTCGCCGCCCTCGTGGGCCTCTCCGGGGCGGAACATGCGGATGTACGGAGACGCGGAGAGATAGTCACGGATGGCCTGCTTCAGCGCGCCCGTGCCGTGGCCGTGGATGATGAGCGCGGCCTCCTCGCCACTGCGCAGCCCCCCGTCCAGGAACGCCTCCAGCTCCTTCAGCGCGTCGTCCGAGCGCATGCCGCGCACGTCGCAGCGGAAGTTCGTCGCCTCCACCTGCGCGGGCGCCGCCGAGGCCGCGCGCTTCAGTGCCGCGTCCTGCTTCTGCCGCTCGGGGAACTTCGCCTGCTGGGGCTTGCGCGTGCGCGAGCCGGACAGCTCCGACGTGGGCACCCGCATCTTCAGCGCGCCGCCCGCGGACACCAACGCGTGCGAGTCCGTCAGCTCGATGATTTCCACGTCCCGGGCGAGCCCCGAGTGGTGCACCCACGCGCCCACCTTGAGCGTCGCCGGTCCGGGCGCTTCCACCTGGAACAGCTCCGCCTTCGCCGTCAGCGCGCGCTTCTGCGCCTCGTCCGCCCGCTGCTGGAGCTGCAGCCGGGCCTCCGACAGCGCCTTCTCGTTCTGCTCGGCACGCAGCTTCACCAGCAGGTCCTTCACCTCGGCGGCGGCGTGCTCGCTCGCGGCGTGGACGTCCTCGTTGAACTGCATCATCCGCGCGCGGCGCTCGCGCTCGAACTGCGTCTTCTGCTTCTCCAGGTCCTCGCGGAGCGCCTCCGCCTCCTTCGCCGCCACGCGCGCCCGCTCGAGCTCCTCGTGGAGCTTGCGGCGCTCCTCCTCGGCCGCCGCCAGCGCCTTGGACAGGGGACCGCCGGCATTCAGCGACAGCTCCCGCGCGCGCTCGCACACCTTCTGGGGCAGGCCCACCCGGGCCGCCATTTCAATCGCCGAGGACTGGCCCGACGCGCCAATCTGCAGGCGGTACGTGGGCGACATCCGCTTCGAGTCGAAGCCTACGCGGGCGTTGAGGAAGCGCGGGTCCATGTGCGCCAGCGCCTTCAGCTCCTCCAGGTGCGTGGTGACGAGCACCACCACGCCCTTCGCCATCAGCTCCTCCAGCACGGCGATGGCGATGGCCGCGCCTTCGCGCGGGTCGGTGTCCGCGGCGATTTCGTCAATCATCACCACCGAGCCCTCGCTGGCCGCGGCGATGATGTCGCGCAACATCGTCACGTGCGCGCTGAACGAGGACAGGCCCTGGGACAGGTCCTGCGCGTCGCCCACGGTGGAGTGCACGGAGCGGTACAGCGGCATCCGCGAGCCTTCCGCCACCGGAATGGGCAGGCCGGCGCGGAGCATCAGCGTGCACAGGCCCACGCCCGTCAGCGTCACCGTCTTGCCACCCGCGTTGGGGCCGGAGACCACCAGGGCCCGGGCCTCGCCGATGAGCGTCACGTCGTTGGCCACCACGTCCGTGCCCCGGAGCACCAGGCGTGGGTGCCGCAGCATGCGCAGCTCCAGCTCCGTCACCCCAGCGAAGGTGGGCATGGTGGCGTCCAGGTCCGCGGAGAGGATGGCCACGGCCTCCACTTCGTCCAGCTCCGCCACCGCCGCCAGGCCTTCCAGGATGCGGACCGACTCCCGGCCGAGCAAGTCACTCAGCTCCTGGAGCACCCGCCGCTCCTCTTCCGTCACCACCGACTGGGCGATGGCCAGGTCGTTGCCCAGGCCCACCATGGCCTGCGGCTCCATGAAGAGCGTCTGGCCCGTCTGGCTGGCGTTGTGGACGATGCCGTCCACCTCGGAGCGGTAGTTGGACACCACCGGCACCACGTAACGCCCGTTGCGGATGGTGTAGTAGTTCTCGCGCAGCTTGGGCAGGAAGCTCTCGTCGTGGAGCAGCTCGTCCAGGCGCGACTTGATTCTCCGGTGGAGACCGCGGGCCCTGTCGCGGGCCTCGCGCAGCTCGGGGCTGGCACGGTCGGAAATCTCACCGTCGGGCTCGAAGCACTGGTCGATGCGCCGGGCCATGGACTCCAGCATCGGCAGCCGGCGCGCGATGTCCATCAGCTTGGGGACGCGCTCCTTCCGCTCGTCCAGCGCCTCACGGGTGCGCACGAAGGCGAACAGGAGCTGGGCCGCGTCGATGAGCTGGCGGGGCTCCAGCAGGCCGCCCTTGGCCGCGTGGCCGATGGCGGTGCGGATGTCCACCACTCCGCCCAGGGGCATGGAGAACTGTTCGTGTGAGAGGGCGCGGGCCTCGGCGACGAGCGCGAGCGCCTCCTCCACCTGCTCGGGGGTGTCGAGGAACGGGCGGGCGAGCACGCGTTCTCTTCCGGGCTCGGTCCGACAGCGTTGGGCCAACGCGCGGAGCACTTCCGAGAAGCCGAGGTCTTCGAGCGTCCTTTGGGATATCTGCACGGTCATGGGTTTCATGCGCGGCCGCTCGGCCGTCAAGAGGATCTGTTGAGGAGCCCGGCTCGGCTCTGCTATCTGCCGCCCATGAAGTGGGTCTTCATGGCGACGCTGCTGGCGGGCGCAACCGACGCGGCGGAGCCTTCCACCCTGACGGCAACCCCGTCACAGGTGTCCGCGCCGGCCCCCGCCTCGCTCCCGGAGGCCCTGGCCCTCGAAGCGGCCGGGGACGACGCGGGCGCGCTCGCCGCGGTGGAGGCCCTGGTCCGGGCCCGACCCACGTGGGAGCTGCCCCGCCTGGAGGCGGCGCGGCTCCTGTTGAAGATGGGCGGCGCGCTGGAGCAGGCCGAGGCCCACCTGAACGCCGTTGCCGACGTCGCACCGAATAACCCCCGCGCCTGGTACTTGCGCGGCCTGTTGTGGGAGGAGCGGGGCGACCGCATGCAAGCCGTGCGGGCATACGAGCAGGCTGTGCGCTACCGCGGCTCGTACGAGGAGGCCCGCTTCCGGCTCGGAGGGCTGTGGGCGGCCCAGGGGGACTGGCTCAAGTCGGAGCTGCACTACCGGTACCTCGCCCGGGCGAAGCCGGAGTGGGTGCAGGTGCGCCTCCAACTGGCGGAGGTGCTGGAGAAGCAGGAGCGCCCGCTGGACGCGGAGACCGAGCTGTTGGCCGCGAGGAGCTTCCAGCCGGACAGCCCCCTGGTGCTCCGGCGTCTGGCCGACTTCTACGAGCGGACCGGGCGGCCCCAACTGGCGCAGAAGGTTCGCAAGTCGATGGAGCCGCAACAGAAGCGCCGCATGCGTGAGCTGAAGCCTTCGCGTCGCTGACAGCAGCCGGGCATGCGCGGCGTCATGGCGATTGCGCCCCGGGCGTCGGCACGTACACTGCGCCGGCTTTGAAGACCGCCAACCTCGCCATCGTCTTCACCGACATCAAGGGCTTCACCGAGCGGACCAGCCGGCAGACGCTGGAGGAGAACCAGCGCCTGTTGCAGGTCCACAATGCCCTGCTGGCGCCCCTCTTCAAGGCGTTCGGTGGCCGCATCATCAAGTCCATCGGTGACGCCTTTCTCGTCACGTTCGAGTCCCCCACCCAGGCGGTGCTCAGCGGCATCGCCATCCAGGACCGGCTCTGGCACCACAACCGCAACGTCGCTGAGCCCGAGCAGCTCCACGTGCGGGTGGCCATCAACGTGGGCGAGGTGCGGCTGGAGTCCAACGACGTCTTCGGTGAGCCGGTCAACATCGCGGCCCGCGTGGAGGGGCTCGCGGAGGCCGGCGAGGTGTACTTCACCGAGGCAGTCTACCTGGCGATGAACAAGGCGGAGGTGCCCTCGAAGGAGGTGGGCGCCTTCGAGCTGAAGGGCATCCCCGGGAAGATTCGCGTCTTCCACGTGCCCCGCGCGCCGTACCGGGTGGAGGCGCCGTCGGCCGCTACCATCGCTGACGCGCCGGGTTCGGAGGTGATGCCACCCTTCGGCAACCTGGCGCTGTCGCGCGTGCCGGAGTCCTCGCTGGGGCCGACGATGGACCTGGGGCAGCGCGCGTCGGTGCTGGGCCAGCGCGCGGCCGCGGGGGCGTCGGTGCTCGGGCAGCGTGCGGCGGCGGGCGCGACGGTGCTGGGCCAGCAGGCGTCGGTGCTGGGGCAGCAGGCGCGCACCATGGGCGGGTCGGTGTTCTCGCGGCTCGTGGCTGCGTTGCCTCCCGGGTTGGGTGCGCGGGTGCGGACGGTGGCGGGTGAGCGGCGCAAGGCGCTGGTCGGCCTGGGCCTGTTCGCGGTGGTGGCCGGCGTGGCGGTGGTAGCCTTCGGCGGCGGCGCGGCGAAGCGGGCCATCAACGCGGTGGAGGATGCCCCCGAGCAGGAGCGGGGGGCGCTCGCGAAGGAGGCCCGGAGGCTCATCCGCGAGGAGAAGGACGCGGGCCGGCGCTACTACCTCGAGGGTCAGCTGGAAGAGGCGATGGGCAACGTGGCGGGCTCGCTCAGCGAGTACGGCCGCGCGGTGAAGGCGGGCAACGGCGCCGCGGAGGACCGCATCATCGACCTGCTGGAGCATCCGCAGTGCGGCGTGCGCTCGGCGGCGGCGTATTCGGTGGCGCAGCTCAAGCTGGAGGACGCCGTGGGCGAGCTGGAGGACCTGGCGGACGACGGCGGGCCGGACGACGGCAGCGGCGGCATCCTCGGCATGGGCAAATGCGACTCGAAGAAGGCCGCGCAGAACGCCCTCAAGAGCTTCAACAAGGATTGAAGGCCCGGCCCGCGAGGCCCGCCTCGAAGGAAGGGAACACCGTGACGAAGGTGAAGACGGGACTGGATGTCTGGGTGGAGCAGGGCTTCTCCGCGCTGAAGGGCAAGCGCGTGGGCGCCATCGTCAACCCCACCAGCGTGGACTCGCGCTTCCGCCACCTGGCGGACCTGTTGGCCGGCACGGCCGGCGTGAAGCTGGCCGCGCTCTTCGGCCCCGAGCACGGCATCCGCGGCGAGGCGCAGTACATGGTCGCCGTGGGCGAGGCCCGTGACAGGCGCACCGGCGTGCCCGTGCACAGCCTCTACGGCTCCACCTTCGAGTCGCTGTCGCCCCGCCAGGAGTGGCTGCAGGGGCTGGACGCGCTCGTCTTCGACATCCAGGACGTGGGCAGCCGCTACTACACCTACGTCTACACCATGGCCCTGGCGATGAAGGCCGCCGCGAAGGCGCGCGTGCCCTTCTACGTGTTGGACAGGCCCAACCCGCTCAACGGCGCGGCCATGGAGGGCAACCTGGTGGGGGAGGGCTACCGCTCCTTCGTCGGGCTGTACGCGCTGCCCAACCGCCACGGCATGACGGCGGGCGAATTGGCCCGGCTCTTCAACGTGCAGGAGGGCTTCGGCTGTGACCTGACGGTGATTCCGTGCGAGGGCTGGCGCCGCGGGCAGTTCTGGTCCGACACGGGGCTGCCATTCATCTCCCCGTCGCCGAACATGCCCACGCCGGACACCGCGCTGGTGTACCCGGGCATGTGCCTGGGCGAGGGCACCAACGTCTCCGAGGGCCGTGGCACCTGCCGCCCCTTCGAGCAGTTCGGCGCCCCATGGGTGGACACGGACTCGCTGCTGGCGCGGCTGGCGAAGGAGGACCTGCCGGGTGTGGCGTTCCGCGCGGTGGGCTTCACCCCCACGTTCGACAAGTACAAGGGCGAGTCCTGCAACGGCGCCTTCATCCACGTGACGGACCGGCAGGCCTTCCTGCCGCTGCGCACCGGCGTCGCCATCTTCCAGGCGCTGCATGACCTGGGGCCCGGGAAGTTCGACTGGCGGGCGGACGCGTACGAGTTCGTCGAGGACGTGCCGGCCTTCGACTTGCTGTGCGGCACGGACCAGGTGCGCCGGGGAATCGAGGCGGGGTGGCCCCTGGACCGGCTGATGGAGGGGTTCTCCGCCCAGGCAGATGGCTTCGCGAAGCAAAGGGCGCCCTACCTGCTGTACGCTTGATCGTGGGGTGTTCCACACGTGATTGGCGTCTTCTCCGACAGCCACGGCGACCTGGCGGCCTTCGACGCGGCGTACGAATTGCTGCGCGCGAAGGGCGCGCGACGCTTCATCTTCGCGGGGGCGCGCTACACGGACCTGGACGAGTGGGTGCTCTGGCGGCGGCAGAAGGCCCGCGGCGGGCGCGAGTACTCGGACGTGGACTTCCTCGCGGACGTGTCGAACTGGCTGGGTAGCCAGGACGCACTGCCGCGCACGCCCGCGCGGGGGGTGGCTCCGGCGGACGTGGCCTCGGAGGATGATCGGCGGCTCGTGATGGAGCGCTTCCTGCGCGTGCCGGAGCGTGAGTCGCTCCAGTACAGGGATCCGTCCATCAACAACAAGGCGATGGACCTGGTGGGTGACACGCTCTGCTGCGTGGTTCACGACAAGAACGACCTGACGCGTGATGACCTGCAGAACGCGGCGGTGTTCATCCACGGGAAGGAGTCCGAGCCGAAGGTGGTGCAGATCGGCCCGCGCTACTTCATCACCCCGGGCCGGCTGGTGGGCGCGGCCGAGCAGACGTGCGCGCTGCTGGAGAAGGTGGACAAGGACCTGGGCTTCTCCGCGTTCCGGTTGGACGGGCACGTGGTGGTGGAGCCGCGGTTGCTGGTGCTGGAGAAGAAGTCCTCGAAGCTGACCCTCAAGTGACGTGAGGCCCTGACGTGCAGGTCGCGCTCCTCGGAGGTTCGTTCAACCCGCCCCACGTGGGACACCTGATGGCGGCTGGCTACGTCCACGCGACGCAGGGCGTGGACGAGGTGTGGTTGATGCCGACCTGGCAGCATCCCTTTGGCAAGCAGATGGAGGCCTTCGAGCACCGCGTGGCCATGTGCGAGGCCCTGTGCGCGGAGACGTCTGGCTGGCTGAAGACGACGTTGATTGAGCGCGAACCTGGGCTCACCGGGCGCACGGTGGACACGCTGTCGCTGCTGGTGAAGCGCTATCCGGACGTCGAGTGGTCGCTCATCATCGGCAGCGACATCGTCAGGGATTTGCCCAACTGGAAGGACTTCGGGCGCATCCGGGAGATGGCGCGCGTGCTGGTGCTCTACCGCGCGGGCTATCCGGCGCCGGAGACGGTGGGGCCTCCGCTGGCGGAGGTGTCCTCCACGCTGGTGCGGGACATGCTGGCGCGGGGGCAGGAGCCGACGGAGCTCGTGCCTGCGGGTGCCATTGCGTATGCGCGGGCGCGGGGGTTGTACGGGCTGGGGAAGCGTCGCTAGAGGCCGACGCCGAACAGGTGCAGGTCGCCCAGGCCTCGCTCGAAGCGCCAGGCGTACTGGTAGAAGAGGGTGACGGGCACGGCCTGCCCGAAGGTGAGGCGCAGCGAGGCCGCGCCTCCGACGGCGCCGAGGTTGTTCCGGTTGTCCACGCGCGCCAGCGAGCCGAAGCCTTCCACCTCGAAGTCGCTCACGAAGAGGGACGGGAGAATCCAGAGCGTGGAGGCCCAGCCGTAGTCGATGGGCACTCGGTAGCGGTAGGTGGCACTGCCGATGAGCGCGCTGCGGGCTCGCGTCGTCAGGTCCTCGTAGCCGCGCAGGTACTCGCTGAAGGCGATTCCGGGCTGCAGCACGAGGGGCAGGCGGGACGTCTCCTTCGAGCCGCGGCTGCTGTACCAGACCTCTCCGGCGCTGATGCCTCCCACCTCCAGCAAGTCGACGGGCGAGCCGGGAAGGAAGCGGGCCACCGCGGTGAGCTGGAGGTTGTCGTTGCCCGTGAAGGGCAGGCCGCCCAGGAAGCCGTCCACGCCCAGCCGTATGTCGCCCAGCGTGGACTCGCGGAAGAACGCGCCCGGGTACAAGCCACCCGCCGCTGACAGCCCCAGCCCGCGCTGCGTGCCGCCGTACGAGGTGGAGTCACCCGCGAAGTACGAGACCGACACCTCGGGGCCGATGAGCTTCGTGACGAGGCCATCGAAGCGCTCCGTGCGGTCGTACTCGCGCCGCAGGGCCAGGATGCCCACCGTCACCGGTGTGGACCAGAACGTGCGCGTGCCGAACAGCGTGCCTTGCAGGTCCGTGCGCGTGTTCTCGCGGATGCGCGCGGCGGAGGCCAGCACGTACCACGGTGCGAGCTGCGCGTTGCCGTAGGAGAGGGTCACGCTCGGCCCGTCCTCCTCGGTGCTCGCGGACAGCAGCAGCGAGTACGCGTGGAAGCCGAGCCGGTCTTGCCCCGACAACGCCAGTCCGCCGCTGACGATGGTCTTGTCGGTGTCGTCCTCGTCCGTCGTCAGCAGGATGTACGGGAGGCGGAACTCGGGGATGAAGAAGCCCTCCAGCGTCGAGTAGCGCTCGTCGGAGAGGATGTTCAGGTCAACGCCCGGGTCGGGCGGGGAGACCACCGGCGTGTCCAGGTCCGCGAGCGCGGTGGGTGCTTCCGTGGACACGGGTGCATCTGCCGGGGCAGGGGGCGCGTCCTGTGGCTGTTCACCTGGACTGCCCGCGAGGTCTTCGGTCGGAGGTGGCTGCGTCGCCGTGTCAGCAGCCTGCGGGGGAGTGGGTGGGGCGTCAGCCGATGGTGATGGGAACTCCGCGAATTCTTCAGTCTGAGCTGGCGGAGTTTCATCCGGTGGGGGCGACGGGACTTCGGGTGCGGGGGGCGTGCTCTCTGGCTGAGTCGGCGTCGCTACGCTCTCCCCGCCCGGCACGGGCGCCACCGGTGCATGGTCCACGGTGAAGTTCGTTCCGTCCCGGTTGAGGAACGCCACCTCGTTCGTCCCAAGGGGGCTCGCGTCCATCACCAGGTGCGGTGCATCCGTGATGCGCGTGACCTGCCGCGTGGCCACCGTCATCACGTGCGCCTGGAGCCGGCCCTCGTGCTCGCGCAGGAACACGATGCGCTCCGCGTCCAGCCAGTGCGGCGAGTAGTTGAAGAGCCCGTCGTGCGTCAGCCAGCGCAAGCTCCCATCCGCCTCGCGCAGCACCAGGTCCCAGCCGCCGTTCCCCGCGAAGGGGAACACCATGCGCGTCCCATCCGGAGACACCGTCGGCGGCCCGATGGACGCGCTCGCTTCGAACTTCGTGAGCGGCTCCCGCCGCCCCGACTCCAAATCCAGTCGCACCAGGTTGGCCGTGTCACCGCCGCTGATGCTCACGAAGACATAGCCCGTGCCATCCGGCGTGACGTCTCCGCCCATGCCCTCCACGCCGTCCCACGTGCGCACCACCTCGCCCGTGCGCGCGTCCATCCGCCACAGCCGCGCCGTGTAGCCACTCTCCGTGTTCAGGTCCGCCATCACCAGGTACAGCCACGCGCCATCCCGGCTGAACGACATGCCGCTCACGAGCGACGAGCTGCCCAGCACCCAGCGGCGCCCCGGCAACAACTCCACCAGCGGTCGCTCGAAGCGCACGCTTCCGTCCGCCTCGCGCACCGTGAGCCGTGTGTATTCCTCCCGCCCCACGCTCACCAATGCCGTGGCACCGCTCTCCGGATGTGACGCCAGCCGTGAGAAGTAGCCCGCGTCCTTCAGCCACACCCGCTGCGACGCCGGCCGCTCGCGCGCTGCCAATCCCTGGCGCAGCACCTGCGTGTACTCGTTGAACAGCGAGCCAATGTCCCTCCCGTACACGCGCTTGAACCGCAGTGTCACCGCCAGCGGAGGAAGCAGCGACTCGCCCTGCTCATCAATCAACTGCCACAGCTTCTTCTCGCCGTACTTCGCGGCCAGGTACTCCACGAAGTGCATGCCGGTGAGGTAGTTGCCACCGAACGGGTCCAACGCCCGGTGCTCGGGAGAGAGATATCCCGGGTCCAGATCGCCCCCTTGCGCCTGCGCCGCGGACTCGAACCAGCCGCGCCACACCGGGCTGTGCGGGCGCCCCGTGTCCTTCCCGAAGCGGCCCTCGTAGTACGTGGCCAGCCCCTCCAGGAACCACGACTCGGTGAACGAGTTGGCCTGGAACAGGCCCCCTGTCACCGTGTTGAGGAATCCCAAGACGCCGTCCGTCTGCTGCAGCTGCACGTAGTGCACGGCCTCGTGGCAGGCCACGTCGCCGATGTCCACCTCGCCCAGATTGAAGAGGTGGAACAGCTCCAGCGTCACGTGCACGGGCACCACCATCTGCTGGGGCGTGCTCGCGTAGTCCGGCACCACGTATGCGTTGTTGAAGTCCGAGCTCGTCAGGTAGACGAGCACCCGCTCGCGCTCCGTCCGGCTCCAGACCTGGCCGCGCAGCCGCTGGACGCAGCCCTCCAGCCTCGCCGCCATCCGCAGCGCCGGGCCCTTCAGCGACGCGGGGTAGTAGAGCTCCAGCGAGGACGTGGTGAGCTTGCGCATCTCCTCCCGAGCGAACGACGCCTGGATGTTCTGCGGGAAACGAGGTGTGACGAAGGCACACCCCGCGGTTGTCAGCAGGAGGAAGGAGGCCAGGGCATGCCAGCAAGGCAGCCGGCGGGGGGCGGGCATGCGGGGCATCCTAGCGGGCACAAATCGTAGCCACGACCGCGTTTTTCACGGTATTGGGAGGCGCGTCGCCTCCCTTTCGATTCTGGATTCCTCCATGTCCGATCCCGCCGCTCCCCAGGGGTATCCCGTTCCCCAGCACGTCCACCAGGCCCAGTCCCAGGTCGCCGCCGCGCTCGAGAAGTCCGAGGGCAAGCCCGTCGATCTGCTCAAGGCGCCCTGGCAGGACGTGGAGAAGGCCGTCATCAAGCTGCTCGGCGGCCCCTTCCAGGTGAATCAGCCGGAGCACCAGACGCTGGCGCTCGGACTCGCCGGCGCCTTCGCCCTGCGCCTCATGCAGGAGCACCAGGCCTTCTGGTTCCCCAACCGGGACTCGCCCGAGGGCGCCACGCTGGGCTTCCCCGACGCCATCATCATGCTGTCGCCGTTCGGCGCGGTGATGGACTCGCTCGGCCAGGGCAAGCTGGCCCGGCTGGACGACCTGGCCTCGGACATCCGCCGCTCGCTGGGGCAGGCGCGCCTGAGCGTCAACCCCGCCCAGGCGCTGGGCACCCAGGCCCAGAAGCTGTCGCCGGTGGACTACCAGCGCCTGTTCGACCCGGGCTTCCTCCAGTTCGTCGTCCTGGACCCGAACAAGACCAAGACGGCGCTCGACACGAAGCCCGACGCGCTGAGCCGTGACGTGCGCAACGCGCTGGGCCGTACCCAGCCGCCCCTGCCTCCCGAGGCGAAGCAGCAGTTCGACGGGCAGATCGTCCAGTCCCTCGCGCGCCTGGATGCGACGAAGCCGCTGCTGGAGCAGGCCGACCGCGCCCCGCGCCTCGCGGAGCTGATGGCGCACCTGTGCGGCACCATCGGCGGCACGGGCTCGGCGCCGGAGGACTTCTGGCACGAGGTCGTCCTGCCGCTGCTGTTCATCGGCAACCCGGCGAGCTTCCCGCCGCTGGATGACGAGGAGCTGGAGGCGTTCCGCCAGGGCGTGGACGTGCTGCCCCTCTTCGTGGACATGGTGCCGTACGCGCACAAGGCCCCGGACGAGGGCCTGCTGGGCGCCTTCGAGATGAGCGACATCGGACTGGTGCACCCCGGCTTCGCGAAGATTGGCGCGCTGCGGCTCATCCGTATCAACGCCGCGCGCATCAAGCCGCTGCTGGACCAGTTCGACCCGGCGAAGACGGCGGACACCCTCAAGCGCTTCACCGAGTACCTGGCGAAGTCGGCCGGCAAGCCCGCCACCGCGACGCCCCAGGGCGACGAGATGCTCAAGGCGGCCCTCACGCTGCTGGCCGACCTGAAGCGCTCGGTGACGCAGGTGCAGGGCGACCTGTGCCTGCGCCGCCTCACCGAGGCGGAGGCCGCTTCCGAGCAGGCGCTGGCCGTGGTGCGCAAGGCCCTTCAGGGCTCGCTCATCATCACGGCTTGAGCAGTGGCTCCAGCGCGGCGCGCGACTCGGGGCGGAGCCGGTCTCCGGCCAGCTCCAGCGCGCGCCGCGACAGCAGTCGGTAGAGCGGGGCGACTTCTTCCGGAAGCGCCTCGAGGTGGGCTGACACGACGCCCGCGTCCCCCCGGACGATGGGCCCGGTGAGCCCGCCGGAGAGCCCCCGGGCCTCCACGCCCCGCAGCGCCGAGCGCATCAGCGGCAGCAGCGCCGCCAGCGCCGCGTCGGGGGGAATGCCCGCCGCGCCCAGCGCCGCCACCGCCGCATCCGCCAGCGCCACCAGCCCGCCCGCGCTCATCACCGCGCCCGCGTGGTAGGCCGCGCGGTGCGACTCCGGCACGTCGAGCACCTGGAGCCCCACGTCCCCGGCCATGCGGCGCAGCACGTCCCGCAGCGCGCGCGAGCGGGTGCTCACCGCCACCGCGTGGCCGGCCAGCGAGTCCCGGGGCGAGGACACCGCGCACAGCGGATGGAAGGAGCCGCGCGTGCGCCCCTTCGCGGTGCCGAGTGCGTCGAGCGACAGCGCGCCCGCCGTGTGGACGAGCGCGGCGGAGCGGGGGAGGGTGGCGGACAGCTCCTTCGCCACGGAGGGCACCGCCGCGTCGGGGACACAGAGCAGGACGACACGGGCGCGCTTCAGGTCCGCGGGGGTGGCGGACTTCAGGCCCAGGCCGTCCGCGCGCTCCTGGCCTTCGGTGCCACGCGAGTGCAGTCGCACGGACCAGCGCTTCGCCGTGAGTGCCAGCGCGAGCGCTCCGCCGAGCCGGCCGGCTCCGACGATGACGACGGGAACGCGTGAGGCGCGGGGGCTGCGCTTGCGAGCGGCGGTGTCGGGCATCGCGACCTCGGGTTCCTTCGGTGCGGGTGGCATGTCACCACGCACGGGACTCCGAGGCACGTAAGACGTGGGGGCGACCCGCGATTCAGTGCGAGTCGCGTCGGAACTGCAGCTGGCCGGACTGCACCGCGACGCGGACGCGGTCTCCGGAGCCGAACTCACCGGAGAGGATGCGCTCCGCCAGCGGAGCCTCCACCAGTCGCTGCACCATCTGCCGCATGGGCCGCGCGCCGAGCTGCGGGTCGAAGCCACCGGACTTCAGCAGGTGCCCCACCACGTCCTCGCCCGCGACGTACTCGATGCCCCGCTCCGTCGCGAGCCGCTTGCTGCTCTCCTCCAGCAGCAGCGTGGCGATGCGCGCCACCTCCGTCTCCTCCAGCGGACGGAAGGGGAGCCGCTCGTCGATGCGGTTCCACAGCTCCGGCGGCAGCGCCTTGCGCGCAGCGGAGGCCGCCAGCTCCATGGCATCCGCCGGCCCACCCGCATCCGCGCCGAAGCCCACCGGCCGGCCCGTGCGGGAGAAGGCCTCCGCGCCCAGGTTGGTGGTCATCACGATGACCGTGTTCGAGAAGTCGATGTGCCGGCCCTTGCCGTCCGTCAGCCGGCCCTCCTCCAGCACCTGGAGCAGGAGCAGCTGCACCTCGCGGTGCGCCTTCTCGATTTCGTCCAGCACCACCACCGACGACGGCCGGCGGCGCACCGGCTCGGTGAGCTGGCCACCCTCGCCGAAGCCGACGTAGCCCGCGGGTGCGCCGATGAGCCGCGAGACGCCGTGCTGCTCGGACATCTCGCTCATGTCCAGCCGCACCAGCGCGTCGCGGTTGCCGAAGAGCACCTCCGCCAGCGCCCGCGCCATCTCCGTCTTGCCCACGCCCGTGGGGCCCAGGAAGAGGAAGCTGCCCATGGGCCGCCGCGACGCGAACCCGGCGTAGTTGCGTCGAATGACCCGCGCAATCCGCGCCACCGCCTCCGTGTGGCCAATCACGCGCTCGGACAGGTCCTGCTCCAGCCGCAGCAGGCGCGCCGAGTCGTTCATGAGCAGCCGCTCCTCGGGCACCCCCGCGAGCTTCGCCACCACGCGCGCCACGTCCGCCGCTTCCACCACGTCCCGGCCCTCGCGGTGGCACCGGCTGCCCGCCAGGTCCACCACGGAGATGGCCTTGTCCGGCATGAACCGGTCCGTCACGTAGCGGCTCGCCAGCGACGCCGCGGCCTCCAGTGCCTCCGGCAGGTAGCGCAGCGCGTGGTGCTCCTCGTAGCGGCCGATGATGCCCTGAAGGATTTCCACCGTCTCCGGCACCGACGGCTCGTTCACCACCACCGCGGTGAAGCGCCGCTCCAGCGCCGGGTCCGCGCTGATGAACTTGCGGTACTCGTCGTGCGTCGTCGCGCCGATGCACGGGAACTCGCCGCGCGCCATCGCCGTCTTCAGCTCGTTGGCCGCGTCCTGCGGGCCCTCGCCCGTGGAGCCCGCGCCCACCAGCGTGTGGATTTCGTCGATGAAGACCACCACGCGCCCCTCCGCGCGGCGGACCTCCTCCTTCAGCGCGTTGAGCTTCTCGGAGAAGGAGCCCCGAAGCTGCGTCCCCGCCACCAGCGAGGCCATGTCCAGCTCCACCAGCACCTTCTCCGCCAGCGTGCCGCGCAGCTCCAACAGCCGCTGCGCCACGCCCTCCACCACCGCCGTCTTGCCCACACCGGGCTCGCCCAGCAGGCACGGGTTGTTGGTGCGGCGCTTGCCCAGGATGTCGATGACCTCCTCGACCTCCCGCGCGCGGCCCACCACCGGGTCCAGCCGCCCCTCGCGGGCCGCCTGGCTCAGGTTGCGGCCCAGCGAGGTGAGCAGCGGGAAGGCCTTCGCGTCCAGCGTCACGGACGCGTGACGGGCCACGGGCGCCGGAGGCGGCGCCACCGGGCGTGACAGCGGCGGGGGCAGGGGCGCGGGCAGAGGCGGAGCGGTGCGCGCCACCACCGGCGGGGCGGGCGGAGGCGGAGCGGCGCGTGCCACCACCGGTGGGGCGGGCGGGAGGACGGGCTCGTCGGCCAGCGCCTCCGGTTCGTCCACGTCGATGAGGTCCCTGGGCGACAGGGCCGGAGTGGAGCGCGACGGCCGCTTCGGAAGAGGCGGGGGCGTGGTGATGGCACGCGGCAGGCTCACCGCGACCGTTGAGGCGGGCAGGGGGGAAGGGGGGGCCCCCACCGGGCGGCTCACGGGCACCCGGCCGCCCGTTGCGAGCGCGCGGCCGGTCTGGAGGAAGCGGGGCATGCGGCCGCTCGTGAAGTAGGCCATGGCCGTCGTACGCAGCGTCGCCAGGTCCTGGCCCGCATGGAGCAGCAGCTCGTGCGCAGAGCAGCGCACCCGCGTCACCGCGATGAGCAGGTGCAGGCAGTCCGCCTCGGGCGAGCCCAGGCTGGTGGCAATCTCCCGCGTCTTCTCCCGGAGCTCGCGCACCACCCCGTCCGTCTCGGCCGGGGCCGCCGTGAGGAGCTGCAATAGGGCGTCCTCGTCCACCCCCCGCTCCTTCAACAGGAGCTGGGCGCGGTTCTCCACCGTGAAGAGGGCCAGCAGCACGTGCGCCGAGGTGAGCCTCTGCACCACGCTCTGTGCGATGTCGTTCGCCTCGTGGAGTACCTGCGCGAGATCCGTGCTATCGACCATTCGAGCTCCGGCAAGCGGGCAGGCAGGCGGAATACACCCTCTCCAGGCGTCCAGCAAAATTTCCGCTACAGGTCGCTACAGGTCCGCTGAAACACTGAGGTAGAAAGCGGGCCCACGCGGAATTCGGTTGGCTGCCTGCTCGTTCTCCGCGTCAATTCCGGCTGGCCGGGCAATTGCCTGAGGGCGAGTGCCGTACATCGCTCCGAGACACTCAACCATATGACCTCTCTCGTCCAACCGGTACGCGTCTTCGTCGACCCCTTCGAGGGAACGCGCACCGCCGTCGAGGCCCGCCGCTGGGTGTGGCCTCTCCTGATTCTCGCCCTGTGCGTGTCCGCCTCCGGGACGCTCTATTCCCTGCGCTGGGACGCCGCGCCCGACGTCATCCGTGAGCTGCAAGGCACGGGCACGCTGGCCGGCATGTCCGAGGCCGACCTCTCCGACAACATCCAGACCGCCACCCGCAAGGCGCTGGTGGGCGGCATCGCCAAGGGTGTCTTCGTCATGCCGCTGCTGGCGCTGGTGCTGGCGTGCGTGCTGTGGGTGGTGGGCTGGCTGTTCGACCGGCCCGCGCCCTTCGAGCGGCTGATGTCCGCGGCGGCGCTCGCGCTGCTGCCCATCGCCCTCTACCACCTCATCTTCACCGTCTGCCTCGCGGCGCAGCACTCCGTCACGGCCGCGCGCGCCGCGCAGCTCGTGCCCTCCAACCTGGGCGTCATCATCCAGGGGCTGAGCCCGAAGATGCTCCGGGTGGCCAGCGCGGTGGACTTCTTCAACCTGTGGAGCGCGGGCCTCTTGGGCCTGGGCTTCTCCGCCGCCACCGGCATGAGCCGCGGTCGCGCGCTGCTGCTGGCCGTGGTGCTCTACGCCATGTTCGCGGGCGTGATGATGATTGGCCTTCCGGGGATGGGAGGTGGCAAGTGAACGCGCTCCTCGTCGCCGCCATCCTCTCCGCCGCGCAGGCGGACTCCCCCCAGGCGCCCCCGAGCGCCGCCACCCAGGACCCCCTGGCCCCGGCCTCCACCGCCTCCGTGCCGTCGAGTCCCGCCGTCCCGACGGACGCCACCACGCCCATCTCCCTGGACCAGGCCCGCGCGCTCGGCCGCAACAACGCCAGCGCCATCCAGGCGCTGCTGGACGTGGAGGTCGCCGAGCAGGACGTGAATGTGTCGCGCTCCGCGCTCCTGCCGCAGCTCAGCCTGGCGGCCTCCGCGGGCAAGACGTGGACCAGCAATCAGATTAGGGCCAACTTCATCCCCGACCCGACCAACGCCAACCGCGTCATCACCCGGGAGGTCGAGGCCCCCGCCTACACCATCGCCAACTACGACCTGGGCCTGACGCTGACGCAGGTCATCTACGACCGGGCGCGCTTCAAGCAGCTCCAGCAGAGCGGCGTGCTCCGGGACGTGGAGAAGAGCCAGGCGCTGGAGGAGGCGGACACCTCCGAGCTGGAGGCCATCCGCCGCTTCTTCGTGCTATTCCGCACCCAGGCCACCCTCCAGGTGCTGGAGGCCACCGTCAAGCGCAGCGAGGAGCAGCTCGAGCGCGCCCGGGCCCTGTTCCAGGCGGGCCGCGTGGGGAAGAACGAGGAGATCACCGCCCTCGTCAACCTGGGCAATGACCGCATCACCTTCACGTCGACGCTGGCGCAGCTGGTGACGGACCAGACGCAGCTGGCCATCTGGCTGGCCCGCCCCGGCACCGAGCCCTTGCAGGCGGCCGACCCCGGCGTGCTCCAGACGGAGCCCGCGCCCGCGCCCGCCATGGACACCGCCCTCACGCAGGCCCGGGAGCACCGGCCGCTGCTCGCGGCGCTCCAGGGGCAGGTGCGCTCCGCGGAGCTGCAGCGCGCCATCGCCCGTGCGGACTACATCCCCAGCCTGTCGGCACGCGGTAGCTACACGCGCGGAGGTCCGAGCGCGGAGGCCGTCTTCACGGAGCCGCGCCTGCAGAACGACCTCACCGCCAGCGTCCAGCTTTCGTGGGACCTCTTCAACGGCTTCGCCACCGGCGCCCAGTCGAAGCGCGCCGAGGCCAACATCCGCCGGGCCCAGGTGATACTGGCGCAGACGGTGCGCGAAATCGAAGGGCAGGTGCGCAGCGCGCACCGCTCGCTGGAGGCCCAGCTGGTGGCCGCTCGCCTGGCCGCTGACAACCGCGAGGCCGCCGTCCAGGGCTTGAGGCTGGCAGAGGAGCGCTTCCGCGCCGGCGCGGGCTCCACCCTGGAGGTCCGCGACTCGCAGCTCAGCCTGACGCAGGCCGAGCTCAGCTTGCTGGAAAACAGGATTGATGTCGAAATCGCCCGCTTCACATTGCTGCGGGCCATGGGCGCCCTGAGCCCGGGAGAGTCGAAATGAAGTGGTGGAAGGGTGCCATTGCTGGCGTGTTGTTCCTGGGTGCGGCGGCCATCACCGTCGGCGGACTCAAGGAGCGGCCGCCGCCGTCACTGGAGGTCCAGGTCGCCAAGGCGCACAAGGGCACCATCACCCGGACCATCACCGGTGCGGGCAAGGTGCAGGCGGCCACCACCGTGAAGATCTCCTCCAGCCTCTCCGGAGACCTGGTGGAGCTGCTCGTGAAGGACGGCGAGCCGGTGAAGAAGGGCCAGGTGCTGGGCCGCATCGACAAGCGCATCTACGAGGCCGCGATGAAGCAGGCGATGGCGTCGCAGAACGCCTCGCGCGCGGACACGCAGGTGGCCGAGGTGGAGGCGGTGCGCACCGGGCAGGAGCTGGCCCGCGTGGAGGGCCTGGCGGCGAAGGGCCTCGCGTCGGCGGCGGAGATCGAGCAGGCGCGCGCGGCGAAGAACTCGTCGGACGCGCGGGTGGCTTCCGCCAAGCAGATGCTGGCGCGCAACGTGGCCTTCGTGGACCAGGCGCAGACGGACCTGTCCAAGACGACGCTCTTGTCGCCCATCGACGGCAACGTCATCGAGCTGTCGCGCGAAGTGGGTGAGCGCGTGCGCGGCTCGGAGCTGTCCGAGGACGTGGTGATGACCATCGCCGCGCTCAGCGCCATGGAGGTGAAGTTCGAGGTGGGCGAGCACGAGGTGGTGCACCTCAAGCCCGGCCAGCCCGCCGAGGTGACGCTGGACGCGCTGGAGGGGCAGACCTTCAGCGGCTCCGTGGTGGAGATTGCCCAGAAGGCGCTCATCAAGAACGCGGGCACCGAGGCCGAGGTGACGAGCTTCCCCGTCACCGTGGCGCTGGACACCCGGCCTCCGGGCGTGCTGCCCGGCATGAGCGCCGAGGTGCGCATCTCCGCGGAGACGCGCAAGGACGTGGTGCTGGTGCCCATCCAGGCGGTGACGGTGCGCTCGGCGCGCTCGCTGCCTGACTACAAGGAGCCGGTGGAGGGCGGGGCGCTGACGGCCAAGCGCACCGAGTCGCTGGCCAAGGTGGTGTTCGTGGTGGACGCCGAGAACAAGGCACGCGTGCAGTCGGTGACGACGGGCATCGCCTCCGACACGGAGCTGGAGATCCTCACCGGCATCAAGGACGGGGACCGCGTGGTGGAAGGCCCCTACCGCACGCTGTCCAAGGAGCTGAACGACGGCGACGTGGTGCGCGAGCCCGAGCCGGGTCAGGGCCCGGGCGGCACGAAGGGTGGGCGGAAGTCGTGAGTGACGGAAGCAGCGCGGGGCCCCTCATCCAGGTGGAGAACATCACCCGCGTCTTCCACGTGGGCGGCGAGGAGGTGCGCGCGCTGCGCGGCGTCTCCTTCGGCATCAACCGTGGCGAGTGGGTGGCCATCATCGGCCAGTCGGGCTCCGGCAAGAGCACGATGATGAACGTGCTGGGCTGTCTCGACACGCCCACCAGCGGTCGCTACATGCTGAACGGCAAGGACGTGTCGCGCATGAGCGACGACGAGCTGGCCGTCATCCGCAACGTGGAGATCGGCTTCATCTTCCAGACCTTCCAGCTGCTGCCGCGCGAGACGGCGCTGGCCAACGTGGAGCTGCCGCTGGTGTACCGCGGGATGCCGGCGCGAGAGCGCCGTGAGCGGGCGCGGGCGGCGCTCGACAAGGTCCAGCTCACGCCCCGCATCCACCACAAGCCCAATGAGCTGTCCGGCGGTCAGCGGCAGCGCGTGGCCATTGCCCGCGCGCTGGTGTCCGAGCCGTCCATGCTGCTGGCGGACGAGCCCACGGGCAACCTGGACTCGGCCACGGGCGAGGAAATCGTCCGGCTGTTCGAGCAGCTCCACCAGGCGGGCCACACGCTGGTGCTCGTCACGCACGAGCCCAAGCTGGCGGCGCGCTGTCCCCGGGCCATCCGCCTGAGCGACGGGCAGATTGTCGCGGACGGCGTGGGCCGTGACGTGGCCCTGGGCACGGCCCCGGTGGTGCTGGCCGCGGGGGGCGCATGAGCCTGCCGCCGGGCTTCAGGGTGGACGTGCTGGAGGGCGCGCGCATCGCCGTCTTCTCGCTCAAGGCCAACCGCCTGCGCACGGTGCTGACCACGCTGGGCATCGGCATCGGCGTGGCGACGCTGCTGGCCATCGTCGGCATCATCCAGGGGCTCAACACGTCCTTCCACCGGCAGCTGGCCGGCTTCGGCGCCAACACGCTCTACGTCTCCAAGTTCCCCTGGATGATGAAGGGCGACTGGTGGGTGTACCGGAACCGGAAGAACTTCACGATGGAGCAGGTGGACCGGCTGCGGTCGCTGGCGCCCTTCCTGTCGGCCATGTCGCCCTACGTGCAGCGCGTGTCGGACGTGGCGCACGGCGGCGAGCAGATGTCCACGGTGCGCATCACCGGCGTGAGGCAGGAGTACCTCTCCATCGCCGGCTATGAAGTCACTGGCGGACGCTTCATCACCGACGCGGACGACGAGGTGACGCGGCCGGTGGCGGTGGTGGGCGCGGACGTGGCGGACGCGCTCTTCCCCGGCATCAGCCCGGTGGGTCGCACCATCCGCATCGACAACCGCTCGTTCCAGGTGGTGGGCACGCTCAGCCGCAAGGGGAAGATTGTCAGCGAGAGCCTGGACCTCGTCGTCTTCATCCCCTTCAAGACGTTCTATTCGAGCTTCGGCAAGGGCCGCGGCTTCGAGATTGCCCTGGCCGTGGAGGACGCGGCGCAGGTGAAGCGGGCGGAGGACCAGTTGATAGGCATCCTCCGGCGCATCCGCTCCACGCCGCCGGACGCCGCGGACGACTTCAGCATCAACAAGCCCGAGGCCATGGCCCAGACGTACGAGCAGCTCACCGGCGCGCTCTACGGCGTGGCCGTGGGCGTGGGGCTCATCACGCTGCTGGTGGGTGGCATCGGCATCATGAACATCATGCTGGTGTCGGTGCGCGAGCGGACGCGGGAGATTGGCGTGCGGCGGGCGCTGGGCGCGCGCAAGCGCACCATCGTCTTCCAGTTCCTCATGGAAGCGTCGAGCGTGTCCGCGGTGGGAGGCCTGCTGGGGACCACGGTGGGGCTGGGCACGGCGAAAATCGTCTCGCTCATCACCCCGCTGGCGGCGGACGTGCAGCCGGGCACGGTGATTGGCGGGGTGGGCTTCGCCGCGCTGGTGGGCCTGCTGTTCGGCATCTGGCCCGCGGCGCGCGCGGCCAACCTGGACCCGGTGGAAGCCCTCCGGTACGAGTGACGCGATGCGAGCCTTCCTGGACAACCTGCGGCTGGCCCTGGGCACGTTCCTGGGCAACCCGCTGCGCTCGCTGCTGACGCTGCTGGGCATCGTCATCGGCGTGGCGACGGTCATCACCATGATGGGGCTGATTGAAGGGCTCCGCATGAAGGTGAACAAGGACCTCGGCCGCATGGGGGCCCACACCTTCCAGGTGACGAAGTGGCCCGCGGGCGGCTTCGGCCGCATCAACTGGGCGAAGTTCGCCCGGCGGCCGGACATCACCATGGAGGACGTGCACGCCATCGAAGAGGCCTGCCCGTCGGTGGGCGTGGTGGCGCCCGCGGACGACGAGGGCGGCCAGAAGGTGGCCACGGCCGCCCTGGAGACGCGGCCGTCGGTGCGCGTCTTCGGCACGCAGACGAACTACTCGGTGACGAGCGGCCTGACGCTGGCCTCCGGGCGCTTCTTCAACGAGGTGGAGGCGCTGGACGGTCGGTCCGTGGTGGTGCTGGGCACGGACGTGGCGGACGTGCTCTTCCCCGGCATGGACCCGGTGGGCTACGAGGTGCGCATCAAGGGGCGGCCCTTCCGCGTCATCGGCGTGCTGCAGCGGCGCGGCAGCATGATGGGCATGTTCAGCCTGGACAACCAGGCGATGATGCCGCTGCTCATCTTCCAGCAGCTCTACGGGAAGAACCGCTCGCTGGACGTGGACGTGCAGGCGAAGGAGCCCGAGCTGTTCCAGAAGGCGCAGGACGAGGTGGCCACGCTCCTGCGCCGCCGCCGGAGCGTGGCGTCGAACCTGCCCAACGACTTCGAGATGCACACCAACGAGTCGATGACGGCGTCCTTCAACCAGCTCTCCGTGGTCATTAGCATCGCCGGCGTCGGAGTGTGTCTGTTGTCGCTGGTGGTGGGCGGCATCGGCATCCTGAACATCATGCTGGTGTCGGTGATGGAGCGGACGCGGGAGATTGGCGTGCGCAAGGCGCTGGGCGCGAAGAGGCGGCGCATCCTCGGGCAGTTCGCCACGGAGGCGGTGCTGCTGGCGCTCATGGGCGGCGCCATGGGCGTGGGCCTGGGCTTCTTCCTGGTGTTCCTGGGGAACTGGATGCTGCGCTTCCCCATGGTCGTTCCGCCGTGGGTGGTGGCGCTGGCCCTGTTCATGAGCTGCGGGGTGGGGCTGTTGTTCGGCATCTACCCGGCCGCGCGGGCGGCGAAGCTGGACCCCGTCGAGGCGATGCGCGCGGACTGAAGGCCCTGGGTGGGTTGCCTCGCTCGTGGGACTCCGCTACGGGGGAGTCCTACGCGACGCGAGGGACACACGCATGGCGCCACGCATTGGTTCGCTCTGGGACGCGGTAGGGAACACGCCGCTCTTGCGCATCGGCTCGCTGAGCCGGCAGACCGGGTGTGACATCCTCGGGAAGGCCGAGTTCATGAACCCCGGCGGCAGCATCAAGGACCGCGCCGCCAAGGGGATGATTCGCCGCGCGGAGGAGCAGGGGCTCTTGAAGCCGGGCGGCACGCTCGTGGAGGGCACCGCCGGCAACACCGGCATCGGCCTGGGGCTGCTGGGCCGCGAGCGCGGCTACCGCGTCGTCGTCACCATGCCGGACAACCAGGCCCGCGAGAAGTACGAGTACCTGGAGGCCATGGGCGTGGAGGTCCGCAAGGTGCCCGCGGTGGCCTTCGCCAACCCGCTCCACTTCTTCCACCAGGCCCGCGCCCTGGCCGAGCAGCACGGCTGGTTCTGGGCGAACCAGTTCGAGAACCCGGCCAACGGCGACTTCCACTACGAGACGACGGGGCCGGAACTCTGGGAGCAGTGCGAGGGGAAGGTGGACGTGCTCGTCGCGTCGGTCGGCAGCGGCGGGACGATGTCTGGCGTCAGCCGCTACCTGAAGGAGAAGAACCCGGCGCTGCGCGTGGTGCTGGTGGACCCGCCGGGCTCGGGCCTCTACTGCTACGTGCGCGAGGGGAAGCTGGAGTGCACCGGTAACTCCATTACCGAGGGCATCGGCATCATGCGGCTGACGGAGAACTTCCGGCGCGCGCGCGTGGACGAGGCCATGCGCCTGGGCGATCAGGACATGCTGGAGATGCTCTACCACCTGGCCCGCCAGGACGCGCTCGTGGTGGGGACGTCCGCCGCCCTCAACGTGCGCGCCGCGTGGGAGATTGCACGCCGCCACCAGGGCGAGGGGCTGCGCATCGTCACCTTCCTGTGTGACCACGGCAGCCGCTACGCCTCGAAGGTGTTCAACGCGGAGTTCCTCGCCTCCAAGCAGCTCGAGGTGAAGCCGCTTCCCGTCAGTCCTCCCGCAGCACCGTGAGGCCCGTGTCCGTGAGGACGTAGAGCATCGCGGGCTTCACGGTGGGGTCGTAGACCACTTGCAACACCTGGTCTCCGCTCACCGTGTCCACGCGGGTGGGCGTCTCGCCGCCTTCTGCGATGCGCCACAGGCCCGCGTCATGGGTGCCCACGTAGACGCTTCCGTCGTCCGTGGCCGCGAGCGCCGTCACGTTGTCGGAGGGGAGGACGCTAACGCGCGTGTAGTTCGCGCTGGAGCGGTCCTTCTGGTCCATGCGCCAGAGGCCGAAGTCCTTGCTCCCCACCCAGGTGACGCCCTGCTTCGTGCGGGTGATGGCGCGCCAGTAGTCGAACGTCTCCAGGCTGTTGAGCTGCGCGTTGTGGCCCTTGTAGCGCCAGGGCACCGGGCCGTCCCAGGTGCGCTCCTTGTCGAAGTCCTCCAGCACGCCGTTCGGTTCGAGGATGCCCACCATCCAGTCGTTGGCGACCAGCACCTCGCCCTCGGGCCCGATGCCCAGGCCCCAGTTGAAGCCGGCCTGGAGTGAGTCACCGTCCGCGTACCAGGCCGCGTGGCGGTGGCTGTTGTAGGTGAGCCCGCGCACCAGCGACACGCCATGGTTGGTGCCGATGTACAGGTCCCCCTTGTCGCGCCCGCGCAGCCCCCGCTGGCAGGTGAGCACGGAGCGGTCCTCGTCGTAGTGGAAGTCGTTGGTGTTGCGGATGCCGAGATGCTGGGTGCCGCCGGATACGCCCACGCTGCGCCACAGGTGCTCTTCCAGCGCCACCGTGCCGTCGGACTCCAGGCGCACCGCGTCCAGGTCGCCCTTCTGGTACTCCGCGAAGCGCGCTTCGGTGTAGTGCGGCTCACCGGGCGCGGGGATGTACGCGTGGGGCTTGTCCGGCACCTCCGACTGCAACTCGTACGTGTGGTAGCCCACGTAGGCGCGGCCCGCCTCGCCGCCGCAGATGACGGTGGAGCCGAGCGCCTTCTTGTCCCGCCCGAAGCCTCCCTCGGCCTGGCCCACGCCGCGCGTCCACGTGGGCTCCGTGTCGCCGGGCCGCAGCACGCCAATCTCCGCGCCGCGCAGCAGCCAGATGTTGTGCGCTTCGTCGACGCCGACGCTCCTCACTCCGGCGCCGATGCGGAACTCCGCCGAGTAGTTCTTCACCGCGTCCGTGGGCCACGGGCCCGGGCCGCTCGGCGCGTCCGCGTCGCTCCCATCCTTCGACTCACCACAGGCGCCCAACAGCACCGCCGCCCCCACCACCCATCCCCAACCGCCGCGCATCTACCCTCCCGGCTGTCTGCTCCTGCCGGATACCCAGCAAGGCGCATGCCCGGCGGGATGGGAAAATCCCTTCCCACCGTGGCGACTTCAGGGGAACGCGGCGGGCTCGGAGCTTGGAGGCCGTGCCGACTACCGGGCCATGTCCGTCGCCGCCTCCTGCGAGTCCTCGTCCGAGGGCAGCCGCCACCGCACGCCCACGAGCCCGCAGTCGCGGATCAGCGCGTCCACCAGGGCGCCGTAGTTCTCCTCCACCCATTGGCGGAAGTAGACGTCGGGCACGGCGAGGATCAGCCGTCCGTCCTGCACGTCCACCGGATGGGCCTTCTGGAGCCACAGGAGGGCGTAGCGCTTGCCCTGCTCGTGGAGCCGCGTGAGGCACCGCTGCCACGCGCGTCCGGCCTGCGAGGACACGTCCACGCTCGGGGGCGCGGAGACCTCGGCGGCGTCCGGCTGCTCGTGCGGGACGTAGCGCACCCAGACCTTGGGCGAGCAGAAGGCCACGCACGTCCCCACCGGCTGGCGGGAGCGGCCCCAGTCGGACTGGAGGTAGCCGCGGCAGGCCGTCAGCAGCCGTCCCTCGTCGCCACCCACCTTCGACAGGGCGTGGCGGTACCAGTCCGACCAACCGGGAGGCAGGTCCTCGCGGGGCACGCCCCGGAAGGCGCGGGTGCGCTCGTCCTGGAAGGTCTCGAAGAAGGACTCCGCCTGGGTCTGGGCGTCACGAGGCGGGGCGGCCGGCTCGGGCGGAAGGGAGACGGGGACCAGGTGGGTGCCGGGCAGGGCGAGCTGCACGGGGTCGATGTCCTCGGACGTGTCTTCGTCCGGCGGCGGAGGCGGTGGGACGGGGGCGAGATGTCCCATGGACGATCCACCCTCCATCGCTGCTGCTGCAGAAGAAGAACTCTTCTTCTCCGTCTCCCTCTCCCTCTTCTTTCTAGCGGCGGATGTCCCGGGCGCGTCCGCGGGACGTCCTGCGGACGCGGCGGCCTTGTTGGCGCGCTCCCTGCGTTTTCGCTCGGCCTCCTTCTTCCTCTTTTCGAGGACTTGCACGTAGCGGTCGCAGAGGGTGAGCCGGACGCTGTCGTCCTCGCGCACGAGGATTCCGGTGCGGAGCAGCGCGTCCCAGAAGGCCCCGGGAGCGCCCGTCCACCGTACGGCGCCCTCGACCGCTTCACACCAGATGGGCTCGTCCGCGGACGCGTCCTGCGGACGTCCTGCGGACGCGGGAAAGGGCTCGAAGCGTCCGGAGGGGAGGGCCTGCACGGCCCAGATCTGGAGCTCCACGATGGCGCCGAGGAACGCCCGCCGCTCCATGCCCAGCGAGCGCGCGGCGCCCACCACGGCGAGGCTCATGGGGAAGCCGACGTCCACCTGCACCCAGTCCAACCCGCCCACGATCATGCCTCCACGGTCCCGCGCTCGAAGCGTCGGGCCCCTGCGTGCGTCCGGTGCTCGTCGGTGTCCCCAACCGGTTTCCAGATGCGCGGGACACCGCGGCGCGCACCTTCCAGGCCTGTCCCACCCTGTCGCACCCCTGGTACACAGGGGCCCCGGGCGCGTGAGCAGATCGCGGCCCACCACTACGACAGAGACACGTCGCTGATCCAGAGCCGCGCGATCTGCTTCGTCCGGCCAGCGCCGGCTACCTCCTGAGTGGAGTGAACCGCCCGTGTTCACCCAGCGTGTGCCCGGGGAAGAGCGTGATCCGTTTCGGAGGCGCGCTCACTACAGCGTGCAACAGGTTTCACCCCGAGCCTGATCCGCACAGGGTAGTGGGCCGCTGATCTCACCCTGGGTGGAGATCAAGTGGCTGATCCGCGCTGATCCACGGCTCAAAATTTTCTGATCGCGATCAGCCGCCGGCCTCAGGTTCGGGAGGACGCACGGAGGGGGCGGATGTAGGTGCCGGGGCCCTGCACGACTTCTGCACAATCATTCCTCGGGAAGCGCACGAGCCGGTCATCCGGGTTGCACACCCGGCGCCCATCCTGGGTTCATGAACGCTCCATCACTTCCTCCCCGCTCGCCGCGCGCGCCTGACGGAGCCATCCGCAAGGCCCTGCGGTGGCTCGTCGCGCACCACGTCTTCGGCAGTCTCTTCATCGTCGTGTTCGCCACGGCGGTCATCGCCGGGCAGGTGGCGAACCGGACGGACTTCGCGAACTCCGAGCTGGCCGCCGGGGTGGAGGACCGCTGGGGCGCGCCTGTCACCCAGCCCGCGCCGTCGCTGCGCTACGTGCACAGCGGCACCATCTTCACCGAATTGAAGCCGCTCGCCTTCGACCGGCAGCACGTCCAGGTGAAGGCGCAGATGAACTACCGCAAGCGCGGCCTGCGCTACTTCTCCGGCTTCGACTTCACGCTCGACGCCGACTACGCGGTGGTCAACCGCGAGGGCCGCGACATCGACGTGGCCTTCATCTTCCCCATCGAGATGGACAAGTCCCAGGTGCTCCTCTCGGAGCTCCAGTTCCTCGTCGACGGTAAGGAGTCCAGCCTGGACCTGGGCGAGTCCGGCAACCGGCTGGTGTGGACGGGCCGCATCGCCAAGGACGCCACGTCGCGCTTCTCCATCCGCTACCGCGCTCGGGGCCTCAACTCGTTCGTGTACAAGCTGGACCCGGCGCTGCCCGCGCGTGATGTCCGCGTCCACTTCGCCGTGGAGGGCGGGGAGAACTACGACTACCCGGCGGGCGTGCTCGCCGCGTCGTCCGTGCAGACGGCGAGCGACGCCGTGACGCTGGACTGGGCCTTCCAGTCGCTCGAGTCCGGCGTGAGCCTGGGCGTCATCCTCCCGTCGGAGAAGACCTTCGACGCCATGGTCTCCCTCATGGCGGGCCGCGCGTGGGTGCCGTTCATCGCGCTGCTGGCGCTGCTCGCCGCGCTCAGCCTGCGCCACCGCCGGCCCATGGCGCTCCACGAGACGTACCTGCTGGCCGCCGTCTACGGCTTCTTCTTCGTGCTGCTCTCGTACCTGGCCGCCTTCATGAACTTCTACGTCGCCTACGCCATCTCCGCCCTGGGGCTGGGCGCGGCGGTGGTCGCCTGGGCCCGGTGGCTCTTCCCCAAGGAGCGCCTCGCCGTGCTCATCGGCCTGTGGGGCGCGACGCTCATCGTGCCCACCGGCGCCGTCATCCTCGAGGGCTACACCGGCCTCATCTACACGCTGGAGATTCTCGCGGCGCTGCTCGGCCTGATGGTCCTCTCCACCCGCCCCAGCGTGCGCGCCTTCCTCTCGGATTTGTCGCAGCCCGGTGAGCCGCCGCGTGGCGCCGTCGCCGCCGCTGTTCCCGCCACCCCTGTCACCCCGGAAGCGAGCTGAGCCGCCATGTGGACCCTTCCTCTCGTCGTCGGACTGCTGCTGGGCACGACCGAAACCTCTACTCCCGCGGGCACCGCCACCGTGCCGCTGGAGCAGCTCATTCCCCTCTATGCGCAGCGCGAGTCCGCACCGCCTGCGCCGCCTCCCACGGAGGCCCTGGTGAAGAGCCAGCTCAAGGGCCGCCTCTCCGCGGACACCCTCCACGTGGAGGGCCAGTTCGACGTGGAGGTGCTCGCGGACAATCGCTGGACGCAGGTGCGCCTGCTCCAGCTCGACGCGGACACGTACCCCAGCGAGCTGCCCACGCTGGATGACGCCACGGTGGGCGTGGTGGACGGCTACCTCTGCCTCGTCACCCGCAAGGCCGGACGCTATGCCTTCGAGGTGGGCCTGTCCGTGCGCTCGCCGGGCGCGGGCCCCATGCGCCGCGCGCAGCTGCGCTTCGGGCCTGCTGTGTCGCCGGTGCCGCTGACGCTCGAAGCGGACACCGCCGTCTTCACGCTGCTGGAGCCACTGTCCGCCTCGGACGGCGAGGCCCACTCCGTCTACCCCGTGCAGGGCGCCCTGCGCGTCGGCTGGCGCGCGGCCGTGGCGCAAGCGGAGCTGAGCCCGAAGCAGCAGGTCCGCCCGCCGCTGGAGCCCCGCATCACCGAGGCCACCGCGTCCTGGGTGTCCACGCTGGAGGGCCGCGCCACGCTGCGCGTGAGCTACGCGCTGAGCCTGGACCGCGAGCAGCCGCTGGAGCTGGAGCTGCCCGAGGGCCACCGACTGGAGCGCATCACCCTCAACTCCATCCCCGTGCCCGTGGAGACGCAGGACGGCACGCTGAAGCTGAAGGCCGCGCCCGCGCGCCTCGGTGAGACAGGGGGCACGCTGGAGGTGGTGCTGGCGCGCGAGCTGGGCGTCTTCCACCTCTCCGGCCGGCTGAAGCTGGCGCTGCCGCGTGTGTCGTGGCCGGTGGCCGAGCTGCGCGCCCGTGCGCACTTCCCCGCGGTGTTCAACTACCGCCGCGAGGGCGGCAGCCTGGAGCAGGTGGAGGCCGCCGCTTCGGCGGACACGGCCGAGGCGGGCCTGCCCGGCAAGGAGCTGCAGTTCCGCCAGTACCTCGTGGCGGCCTCCGCGCCCACGCTGGAGCTGGGCTACTCGGTGGACATCTCCAACAGCTACTTCCGCTGAAGCACCGGCACGGGCGCCGCCACCACCGCGAAGGCGGCGCCCGGCCCTGGAGCCTGCGCGGGCAGCAACTCCAGCCCCGCGCCGAAGGCCCGCAGCATGGACTGGGCGATGGTGAGTCCCAGCCCCGTACCGCCCCGCTCGCGCGCGGTGGTGAAGAAGGCGTCGAAGATGCGCGCGCGGTTGGCCTCGGAGATGCCGCGCCCGTTGTCCCGCACCACCACGCGCACAGGGCCGGTGCCGTCCGCCTCCACCGCCAGGTCCACACGCACGCTCTCACCGCCGTGCTGACGCGCGTTGGTGACGAGCTGCCAGAGCACGTCGTCCAGCACCTCGGCAGGAAGCGGAAGCAGGAGGCCCGCGGGCCCCGGCGCCACGTGCACCTCCGCCACGCCCTCCGCGCGGGCTCGGGCGGCGAGCGACTCCAGCAGCGGAGCCAGCTCCACCCGCGAGGGCGTGGCCGTCATCGAGTCCGCGCGCGCCAGCTCCAGCAGCCGCTGCACCAGCCGCGTGAGGCGCCGCGCGTCCGCGTCGACGTTGGCGAGGAACCGCGTTCGCTGCTCCGGCGACATGACGTCCGCGCTGTCCCGCAGCAGCTCCACCGCGCCTTGGATGGAGGCCAGCGGCGTCTTGAACTCGTGCGACACGTTGGCGGCGAAGGAGCGGATGTACTGGTTCCTGTCCCGCAGCGCGGTGGCCATGCCGGCGAGCGCCTCGGACAACTCGGCCAGCTCGGCGACCACGGGGCGCGCCACCGGCTCGAAGCCCGAGGGGTCGCTCACGGCGATGGCGCGCGTCTGCTTCACCAGCGCCCGCACCGGGCGGCCCACCAGCGCGCCCGCGGCCAGCGACATCAGGGCCACCGCGCCCACCAGCACCAGGCCCGTGGCGGTGAGGTTCCACCGGTCCGCGTAGACGGCCTTGGCGAACGTCATCGGCGTGCGGGCCAGCACCACCGCGCCCCAGACGCGGTCTCCCATCAGCACGGGCAGGGCCACCGAGACGCGGATGCCCGTGTCCCGGCTGAGCGAGGCCAGGGGCGTGTCCTCGGGCTCGGCGTAGCGGCGGCGCAGCACGCTGGCCGGCTCTCCGCGCAGGGCCCGCTGCACCTCGGGACGGTCCGCCAGGGTAGTGCCGAGCACCTCCGGGCTGCTGCTGCCCACCACGACACCCTCCGTGTCCACCACGCGGATGCCCGCCAGCGTCGTGGCTCGCACCTGTTCGAGCAGCGGGTTGAGCCGCGTGCCGGCTCCCAGTGCAAGGGGCTCCGCGGGCACGCGGGAGGGCGCGGGTGTCTCGTCCGGCGGGAGCGGCACATCCGAGGCCTTCAGCGAAGGGAGGATGGGCTTCAGCCGCTTGTCGTCTGGGATGGGGAAGGGCCAGGGGGAGATTCGCACCCGGCCGTAGGTCTCCGCGTGGACTCCTTCGCTGAGCTGCTCGCGGAAGACCTGCGCCACCACCGAGCCCTGGGCGATGAGCTCCGACTCCGTCTGCCGGATGAGCTGGTCGTCATAGACGCGCACGAAGGACAGGCCCGCGAGCGTGAGCATGAAGCCGGCCACGCCCACCGCGGCGAAGACCATCCACAGGCGCGGGCGCGCGCGCCGGCTAGGGGAGGGCGAGCCGATAGCCGAGGCCATGCACCGTCTCGATGACTTCTCCGCCCGCCGCGGAGAACTTCTGCCGCACCCGTCGCACGTGGCTGTCGATGGTGCGGTCGCTCACCACCACATCGTCGTAGACGCGCGTCATCAGCTCGTCGCGCGTGAAGACCTTGCCGGGCACGCGCAGCAGCGTGGCGAGCAATTGAAACTCCGTGACGGTGAGCACCACCTCCTGCTCGCCCCACCACGCGCGCCAGCGCTCCGCGTCCATGCGCAGCGGGCCGCGCTCCTGCATCCGTGCAGTGGGCGGACCGGGCTCCGGCGGGGCGGCCGGAGCGGGGCGCGCGCGCCGCAGCACCGCCTTCACGCGCGCCACCAATTCGCGCGGGCTGAAGGGCTTGGTGAGGTAGTCGTCGCCTCCCAGCTCCAGCCCAAGGATGCGGTCCACCTCGTCGTCGCGCGAGGAGAGGAAGACGATGGGCAGCTCGTGCTTGCGCCGCACTTCACGGCACACGGCGAGCCCGTCCAGCTCCGGCATCATGATGTCCAGGACGATGAGCGCGGGCACCGAGCGCTGCACCTGGGTGAGGGCGGCGCGGCCATCCGCGGCCTCCTCTACGTGGAAGCCCCCCTGCTCCAGCGCGAAGCGGACGATTTCCCGCAGGTGCGGATCATCATCGACGACCAGGACGGTGGGACGTTCAGCCACGGGCGCGGAGTCTACACCCGGTACGACAGGCAGCGGATCCAGTCGAGGCGCCGGTACTGCGCCTTCAGGTGAATCAACGCGCAGCCACTCCACAAGTGAAGCCAAAAGGGCGGGGTACCTCATCGGGTACCCCGCCGGTTGTTACCACCGCCTCGAACGCCGGCGGGGACGAGGAATCGCCACCGCGGCGGCGAGCAGCAAAATGACTGGAATGAACACGAGCATCGTCTGAGCCATCACCGTCGCCCTCCTTTCAGGAAGTCGCGCACTATGGCGCCCCCCTCTGACGTGGAGTCCGGGGCTTTCCTGAAAACACCGTCAAACGAGAACGTGACAGCCGGAGCGGATGCGGGCCGTTCTCCCGTGTGCGGTGGGCCTGTCAGCTCTACGACGGGGTGCCGTCCCCATTGCATGCAGCCGCGCATCCCGCCCTTCGTTCCCTCTGACTACACTTGGCTCTCCGGGTCAGAAGTCCTCCGTCCGGCGGACCTCGTCACCATCGGCGCGGGCCTGGCCTGGTGCCTTGAGATGAAGCGGGAGGACCTGTCGGGGTGGTATCGCCCGCTGGGGCTGGCGCTGTTCGAGCGCCTCGGCCTCACCGGGCTGCCGCAGTACCGCGCGGTCGCCGAGGAGACACGAGGGCCTGAGCTGCTGCGCGCGCTTGGCGTCGCGGAGGGCTTCCCCAATCGGTCCAATGCGCTCGGGCGCGCCTGGATGTTCCGGGCCAGCCTGCTCGCCTTCCCGGACCATGCTTCGGGTGTGCTGGAGGGCCATCCCTACCAGTTGGCCATCTTCAACCGTGGGATTCCCGAGGCCCTGAAGCCCCTGGCGGAGCAGACCGCTGACGCGCTCATCGCCCACTGCCGCGCGGCGAACGAGCTGGCCCGGGAGCTGGACCGGGCCATCGTCGCGCTGTGGGGCTGTCCGCTGGAGTGGCTCGACGCGCAGGTCACCGTGGCCGAGCTCGTCGCAGCGGGACTGGCCCTGCAGACCTTCGAGCCGTGACGGCTACAGCAGCTCGCGGGTGATGACCTCGGAGCGTTCCTTGTCGTTCCAGGTCACCTTCCGCGTCTCGCGGCCATTGAAGTACATGGCCTCCTTGTCGCTGATGAGCTTGCGGATGGTGACGCGCGACAGGAACTGGCTCTCGTCCACCCCGTGGGTCAGCTCATAGCGGGGGACGGACGTGGAGGCCTCGCCCAGGCGGACGCGAATCTCGCCGACGGTGTCCACGTAGTCCGCCAGGCACTCCAGCTGGTTCAGCGCGCGCCGCAGCACCTTGTCGGTGCGCTTGCTGATGACCCGGTCCCAGAAGAGGTAGCCGGCGCCCAGCGTGGCCGCGCTGGTGAAGAAGATGAGGAAGTTCAGCGCCGGGTCCAGGTAGCGGTTGTGCGTGAGGCCCTGGTCCGCGGCGGCCTCGGCGAGGATGTCCTTCATGGACTCCACCGCCGTGCGGTGCGCCAGCTGCGTCCACTCGCGCGCGTCCTTCTCCGCGCCGAGCAGCAGCCAGCAGAATCCCAGGTGCAGCGCGATGAGCGACGTGCGTGCCTTGTCGCGCTCCATGCCCAGCGCGTCCGTGAAGCTGTTGCGCGCGGCCTTGAGCAGCTCCAGCCGGTCGTCACGCGTGCGGTGGGGCTTGAGCGCCGCTTCCAGGTGGATGCGGCCCGCGTGGAAGGGGCCCTCCTGGAGCTGCTTCGCGTCGCGGTGGAGCTGGCGCAGCAGCGTGAGCTGCTCCTCCTCCGTTCCGAGCAGCGTCTCCAGCAGCGTCGCCGCGGCCGCGTCACCGAGGCCGGCGCCCGCCTGCTTTGGAACCGCCATGACGAGCTCGTCCCACCTGGCCATGCGCGGACTCCCATGTGCTGTGGTGACCATGGATGTTGATGCCCCCCTGCCCATCCGAGTCTGCCACAACGCGCGCGAGGTCCAGCATGAACGGCCCACGACTCGCGCACGTCAGCCGCGCGGCGCCGCGCCCAGGGCCGCGAGGAAGCGCAGCGCTTTCAGACTCGGCATAAAAAAATACCCGCCTCCTCTGGTGGTCACGAAGCGCTGGAGGTCGGCGACGCATTGGCGTACCGGTTTCTCGGGGATCAGCAGTCTTCCGCCGCCGTCTCCGGACAGAGGGTCCTCCGCGCCCTCCACCCCTCCGAGCTGGTCAAAGTGGACCCAGCTGCGCTGGATGAACTCGAACTGGCGGTTCAGGCTCGCGTTGAGCGCGAGGAAGAGGAGCCCCTTTCCGCCGCCGTCTTCGTAGCTGAAGCCGCGGCGCAACAGCCGGTGGCGCCGCGTCACCTCCATCGAGGCCTCGCGCGAGGGAGGCAGGGCGTCGCGCGGGTTGCACCGTCGCGCGTGCGCGGTCACCGGGCAGCCGAAGCCGTGCGGGTCATCGCGCGCGTACAGGAAGCCGTTGTCCACGTCCTTCGCGCTGCTGCGCGACACCACCGGCGGCTTCGCCTTGTCTCGGAAGAGGAACGGGAGGAAGCGGTGCAGCGGGCAGCGCTTCGCGGACGTGAGCGGAGCCCCGTTGCGCCAGCGGCCCACCAGCTTCGCCGCCAGCCACTCGCGGCGATTCTCCTGCGTGCCCTTCGGCGCGAGCGCGGCGTTCCTGTCGAGGAAGCGCTCGAACTCGCGCACGTCCTGCTCCAGCTTGCGCACCACGAGGTAGCTGCCGTTGTGGCCCAGGTCCCGCCACTCCGCGTGGCCCGGGCTGTTCCGCAACACCTCGGTGACGTCGAGCCGCCGCGGCACGCAGGGCGACACCGGATACTCCTCGTACTCGTTGGCATGGCCGAGGATGAACTCCCCGCGCTTCAAGGGCCGGTCATAGTCGCGAGGGTGTCCGCCTGGCTCCTTGAAGCCCTCGAGGCGCGGTTGCGACAGCCCGTCCAGAAAGCCGAAGTGGTCGCGGAAGTAGCCGGGTGGGTCATCGGGCCGCTGCTCACGGTGGCCTCGCTGCACGTGGACCTTTCGCAGGCCCTGCGCGGTCGCGCGCATCTCGTGGTCATGGAGCAGTCGGTCCATCCGCTCGCCATCCGAGGCGTAGAGCAGCAGCAGCACGTGGAGGTCGTCCTCATGGCGCGTGCCGCCCAGCTCCCATCGGTCCGGGTCATTGGCCTCCACGTCGCGCAGGTGCTCGCGCGCGCGGCGTGCCATGCCCTCGCGCAGCTCGAAGGGAAGGGTGGCCAGCACCTCCTCCGGCAGCCCGAGTGTCGCGAGGCCCCGGTGGGACAGCGCGACGTTGACGCGCGAGTAGTGCTTGCCCTGCTCGCGCGCCCGGCGCTCGTGCTCGCGCGGGTCCGAGGAGGTGATGGCATCGCGGGCCAGCTCGCCGAGCCACTGACGGCAGCGCTCCGTGTCGTCGATGCGTAGGAAAAGCATCGCCAGTTCGCGCATCTCGCGGTAGCCGTGCAGCAGCAGGCCCTGCACGTCGTTCAGGTCGAGCTCGGTCGAAGGCTCAGGCGACGGCGTGCTGCCCCGGGACGAGGTGCGGCCGGAGTTCAGGTGGGTTGAGTACACGGGGCTTCCTCCAGGGCTCTCGCCACCGCTCACGGAGGGCGGCGGAGAGCGCGGACAGCGAGTGGCTGAGCAGGGCCGGGACGCGCAGCAGCGCGCGGCCGGGATTGCAGGCGCCCCGGGACAGGAACGCGCTGAAGGCCCGGCGCGCGGCCCAGTCCCGCAGCGGCCGGTCGAGGTGCTCCCGCGCGAGCAGCTCCCGCAGCCGGAGCGCGTTGTGCAGCAGGAGGACGGAGTGCCGCTGGTAGGGGCCGCCGTCCAGGGCGGCGCTGTACCAGACGCGGGTGGGGAACTCGTGCCCGCGCAGCCACGCCTTGAAGGGCTCCACGGGCAGCCGCAGCTCCCAGCCTCCCCACCGCTTCCGCCGGGGGAAGAGTCCCCGCGTCTTGTCGGGGAACCCGTCCGTCCGGCTCCAGATGAGCTCCAGGAAGGCACGCACGTCCGCGTGGTCCACGAACGCGTCGATGTACGCCTCCCAGCTGTCGTCGTAGTTGCTGAGGAAGATGAGGTGGTGCGGCCCACCGTCCCCGTCCGAGTGCAGCAGCCAGCGCGCGCAGTGGATGGTCTGGATGTGGTTCAGCCCCACGACGTAGCGGCTCAGGCGCTTGTCCACGCTGGGCAGCGAGGCCTCGACCAGCTTCACCGCCAGCGGGCCTCCGGTGATGCGGGCCACGTGCACCATCGGGTTCTGCACCATGGCGTCACTGGGAGGTGGAGGACTGCGCGTCGCGGTCAGCTCCGGTGCGCACGGGCTGTAGTCCCTGGGAGGCCGATTCGCGCCGGCCAGCCACAGCCGCAGCCGCAGCCACATCACCCGGGGAAGGGAGTGTGCGTATCGCTGGAGGGGATACGCCAGCGTGGCGAGGGCCGCGGCGCGTCGCGCGGCGGTGAGCCGCTGGCCCCAGCCCGCATCGAACACGGTGGACGAGACGGACAGCGCCACGTCGCGCAGCTCGCTGTGCAGGTGCGGCAGCTCGCCACGTCCTCCGCGCCAGGGCGTCTCCGCGAGCAGGCGGGCCCGCGCGTCCAGGTGCCGGTTCACCTCGCGCAGCACGTCCACTGCTTCACGCAGTTCCTCCGGCGCCTCGAAGCGATAGACGAAGTCCACGTGCCGCGTGGTCGCGTCCATCCGGTGCCGCAGCAGGTACGCCTCCACCGCGTCGGGGTCCTCGAGCCCTTTCACGGGATAGTCGCGGCAGGCGCGATAGAGGTCGTCGAACACGGTGGCGGCGCGGGCCCCGTGCGCGCGCAGGTCCGAGAGCCAGGAGATGAGCCCGTGGACGAGCCGCCCGTCGAGCTGGAGCGGGGCTCCATCGTCTCCCGGCACGGTGAAGTCGGCGGCGAAGAGGAGGCGGAGGTCCTTCGCGGCTTGCGCCGGCTCGGGCGCTGTCAGGTCGATGATGGCCCAGCGCGCGAAGTGCAGGCCGGGCACGCCGGAGAAGAGCGCCGTGCGCAGCCGCGCAGCCTCCGCGAGCGAGCGCTCGAGGGCCGGGAGCGCGTCCGGCTGGAGGCGCGTGATGACGGTGGCTGTGCCATGGCGCATGGACGTCCCCCCTGAGCTTCGGACTCCCTCGGAGCGAATCACCGTGCCACTGATGTGACGCCGGCCGGGGCCGGGGAGAACGGCGCGGCACCAGGGCCGCGCCCGCTCGACCCGCCCCGGGGAACGAGGGCAGGCAGGTGCGGCGATGCCTGCCCTGGACCCGAGGGTGATGCGAGCCCCCGTGAGTGGGAGGACGGCCAGGGCAGCCACCAGGCGTTTCCTTGTTGTGCCCGGACACCATTCCTAACGTGAACAGGGGTGGCCGCCGGGCGCGAGCCGTGACCGGGGGGAATTCGGCGATGCCAGACTGGACCGGTGACGAGAACAGCCGTGAGCGCACCGCGTCGGGGCAGGACCCCGACCTGGAGGCGCTCGACCGCGAGGACTTCGAGGACAGCTTCCTGCGCAGCGTGGCGCGGGCCTCGGTGCCCCCACGGCTGCCCGTGCCCGGCATGCGGCTGGGAGACCGGGACGGAGGGCGCTACGAGGTGCTGGAGGAGCTGGGCGGCGGCGCCATGGGACAGGTCTTCCGCGCCCGGGACATGGTGCTGCAACGCTCCGTGGCGCTGAAGTTCCTCATCCCCCACGAGTCGCTCGCCGAGGCGCCGATGCTCGCCCTCCTGCGACAGGAGGGCCGGGCGATTGCCCAGCTGGACCATGAGCACATCGTCCGCATCTTCAACGTGGACGTCTGGAGCAGCGAGCCGGGAGAGCCCCCGGTCCCCTTCCTCGTCATGGAGTGCCTGGAGGGCGAGTCCCTGTCCGCGCTCCTGCGGCGGGGGCGGCCAGGGCCGCGCAAGGCGATGGAGATTCTGGACGCGGTGGCCGCGGGCCTGTCGCACGCGCACGAGCACCACATCGTCCACCGCGACCTCAAGCCCAGCAATGTCTTCATCACCCGCAAGGGCGTGGTGAAGATTCTCGACTTCGGCCTCGCGTGGCTCGCCGCCGCGAGCGCACCGCCCGACGTGTCGCTGTCCACCGCGGGCACGCCTCCGTACATGTCCCCCGAGCAGTGGCGCGGCGGAGCGCAGGACGCGCGCACGGACCTGTGGTCCGCGGGCATCCTGCTGTTCGAGATGCTCACCGGCGAGCCACCGTATTCCGGCAACCCGGAGGAGATTCGTGCGCGCGTCATGTCGCCGGACCCGGCGCCCTCGGTGCGCGAGCGCGTCCCGGTGCTGCCGGAGGCGGTGGACCGGCTGCTGGCATCGCTGCTGGCGAAGGCTCCGGAGGAGCGGCTCGGCTCGGCGGTGGAGTTGCGCGAGCGGCTGCGGCAGGTGGAGGAAGGGCTCGCGCCCCGCCACCGGATGGCGAGGACCGCGGCGCCGCAGCGGCGGCAGGTGACGCTGGTGGCGTGCCGGCTCGCGGACGTCGCGGGGCTGACGGCGAGTCTGGACCCGGAGGACGTGAGCGAGCTGGAGGCCACCTTCCACCGGAGCTGCTCGGAGGTCATCCAGGAGCACGGCGGCTCCGTCGTCCTGTGCGTGGGCGAGGAGGTACTCGGTTGCTTCGGTCATCCGGTGGCGAAGGAGGACGACTCGGAGCGCGCGGTGAACGCGGGGGTGCGCGTGGCGTCGGCCCTGGCGCCCGCGCTCCAGGAGTCGCTGCTGCTACCCCCGGGCCGTGAGCTGGCCCTGCAGGTGGGCATCCACACGGACATGGTGGTGATGGACGGCGCGTCCATCCAGGGCGAGGCCCCGCGCATGGCCACCTGGCTGGCGCGGCAGGCGCCGCCGGGCACGGTGTACCTCAGCGACGCCACGCTGGCGCTGGTGCGCGGCGCCTTCGTCACCCAGCCCATGGAGCCCCTGCACTTCACCGGCCTGTCCGGCGTGCGCGACGTGCCGGTGCATCAGGTGCTTCGCCCGCGCCGCGCCGCGAGCCGGTTCGACCGCAAGCTGGTGGCGCGCCCGCTCACCCCGCTGGTGGGACGGCGCGCGGAGCTGCAGTGCCTGCTGGGCTGGTGGGAGGAGGCGCGGAGCGGGCACGGGGTGTGCGGCCTCATCTCCGGCGAGGCGGGCATGGGCAAGTCGCGCCTGCTGCGCGAGGTGCGCGAGCGCGTGCCGCCCTTCACCGCGCTCCGGCTGCGGTGCCAGTGCTGGCCCCAGTCGAGCACCAGCGCCTTCGCGCCCATCATCGACCTGCTGCGCCACCTGCTGCAGCTGGACACGCAGGGCACGCCGACGCAGCACAAGGCGCGGCTGGAGGCGGGGCTGGGCGCGCTCGGGCTGGGGCACCAGCGCACGTGGGTGCTGTCCGGCCTGGTGGGCCTGTCCGGGACGGAGAGCGCGCCGCACCTGCGCTACACGCCGGACCGGATGAAGCAGGAGACGCTGGAGTCGCTGACGGCCCTGCTGCTGCGGCTCGCGGAGGAGCGGCCGGTGCTCGCGGAGGTGGAGGATCTGCACTGGGCGGACCCGTCCACGATCGAACTGCTGGGTGTCCTCCTGGAGCGGCTGCCGCGCTCGCGCACGTGCTTGCTGCTCACCGCGCGCCCCGACTTCCGCCCGCCGTGGCCCAAAGGCCCGAGCATCCGCCGCCTCTCGCTGGAGCGACTGCCGGCCGCCATCGCCGGAGAGCTGGTGCGCAAGGCGGCGGGACGCCAGGAGCTTCCCTCGGAGACGGTGGCGCGCCTGGTGGCCCGCACGGACGGCGTCCCCCTCTTCGCGGAGGAGCTGACGCGCACCGTGGTGGAGCGTCCTGTTTCCGAGTCGGAGCCAGCGCGCGCGCTGGCCTCGTCCGTGCCGCTGTCCCTGCGCGAGCTGCTCCTCACGCGGTTGGACCGGCTGCCCGCGTCGCAGAAGGAGCTGGCGCAGCTGTGCGCCGTGGTGGGGCGCGGCTTCTCGCAAGCGCTGCTGTCCTCGCTGTCGGGCAGGGGCGACGCGGCGCTGCGCCAGGACCTGTCCGGGCTCGTCGCGGAGGGACTGCTCCAGACCGAGGAGGGAAGTGAGCCGCGGTTCAGCTTCCGGCATGCCCTCATCCAGGACGCGGCTTCGGACTCGCTGCCCCGGCACCAGCGGCGGCAGTACCACCGGCGCGTCGCCCGCGTGCTGGCGGAGCAGTTCCCCGAGCTGTCCGACGCGCAGCCGGAGCTGCTGGCCTGTCACTACACGGAGTCGGGGCAGGTCGAGGCGGCGCTGCGCTGGTGGGTGCGCGCGGGCGAGCTGGCCAGCCGCCGCTCGGCCAATGTGGAGGCCCTCAGCCACTTCTGGCGGGCCGTGGAGCTGCTGCGCATGCTGCCCTCCACGCGCGAGCGCGCTGGGGAGGAGCTGAAGCTGCTCATCGCGCTGGAGCTGCCACTGGTGCAGGTGCAGGGCTACCACTCGGCGGAGGGCGAGCAGGTGTACACGCGGGTGCGCTCGCTGATGCGCGAGCTGGAGGAGGACCTGCCCCGGTTGGATCCGCCCTACTGGGTGCCCTACGCCTACGCCTTCGCGCGGGCGCGGTGGGACGAGGCGCACGAGGTGGCGGAGCGATTGGTGCGGCTGGGCCGCCGCCATGGCCAGAAGGAGCTGCTGGCGCTGGGCTACCGGATGATGGCCACCGACTTCTTCACCTGGGGCCAGGTGCGCGCCGCGCTGGAGCATGTGGAGCTGGCGCTCGCGTTCTCCGACTTCGGGCTGGAGCAGCACCAGGCGCTGGCGGTGAAGCACTGGGTCAACCCGCGCGTGGCGGCCCTGGCGTATGGGGCGGTGGTGCAGGCGGTGGTGGACGCGCCGGAGCGCTCGCGCGAGTACGGGCGCCAGGCCCTGCGGCTGTCCATGGACATCGGCCACCACAACACGACGGCCTTCGCGCTGCTGTATGTGTCGCTGGCGTGCCAGCTGCGCCGCGAGCCACGCGAGGCGCTGGAGTTGTGCGACCGCAACATCGCGCTGTCTCGCGAGCACCACTTCCGCCTGTGGTTGGGCTGGGCCTCGCTCATCCGGAGCTGGGCGCAGTCGATGATGGGCAATGCGCGCGAGGGGCTGGCGCTGATGGAGTCGGCCCTGGCGCAGTGGCGGCGCTCCGGCTTCGAGGCGGGCCTGCCGCACAACCTGGGCATGCTGGCGGAAATCCACCTGCTGCTGGGGCAGCCGGACGCGGCGCTGGAGGCGGTGCACGAGGCGCTCGAGCGGGCCGAGTCGACGCGCGAGGTCTCCTACGAGGCGGTGCTGCGGGGGCTGGAGGCGGAGGCGCTGCGGAGCCTGGGGCGGGAGGCGGAGGCGCGTGAAGCGTTCGCACGGGCGCTGCGGGTGGCGGAGGACCAGGGCGCGCTGGGCTACGGCAGGTTGGTGCGGGAGCGGCGGGTTGGCCGCCCGCAGGTGGAGATGCCGCCGTCAGCAGGCGCGCAGGCGGAGGGCCCGGCCTCCCTCGCGTGAGGGAAGCTGGCGCGAGCCGGGATTCGTCACGGCGCGCGCGGGGGGCACTCAATCCGTCGGGGGAAGGCGCAGGAGCGTGACTTGATGACATCTCCGATGATGGATGGAGGCGCGGACGCCGACGCGGCCGCTGCTCGCGAGCAGGTGGAAGCGCAGCTTCACGCGCATTGCCTGCGAGGGGAGTACGGCCAGGCGGTGGAGCTGGCGATGCGCGCCTACGGGCCGGAGATACGCCGGCTGATGGCGTCCGTGCTCCACCACCCCGAGCTGGCGAAGGATGCCTTCAGCCTCTTCAGCGAGAATCTCCTGAAGGGGTTGCCGGGCTTCCGGTGGGAGAGCTCGTTCCGGACGTGGGCGTACCGGCTGGCGCGCAATGCCTGCTACCACCAATTGCACGCGCCGGCGGCACGCGAGCAACCGGTGAGCGAGCCGGCGGCGAACGAGGCGCAGCGGCAGCGCACGGACACCCAGCCCTGGCGGCGCACCGCGGTGAAGGAGCGCTTCCGCGCGCTGCGAGAGGAGCTGGAGCCGCACGAGCGGATGCTGCTCATGCTGCGCGTGGACCAGCGCCTGGCCTGGACGGAGATTGCCCGGGTGATGGCGGAGCCGGACGAGCCCGTCACCCGCGAGGCCCTGAACCGCCGCGCCACCGCGCTGCGCCAGCAGTTCCAGCGCGTGAAGGCTCGGCTGCGCTCGCTCGCGATTGAAGAGGGCGTCATCCCGGCCGACCGGCTGGACTCGTAGGCGACTACTCGGTGCGGCCCGGTGCGGGCGCCAGGTACATGCGGAAGCGTGTCACCGGCCGGTAGCCCATGCGGCGGTAGACGGGCAGGCCGGCGTCCGTGGCGTGCAGCACGGTGCGCTCGAGGCCCCAGTCGCGCCGGGCCGCTGCGAGCGCGTGCCGCATGACGAGCTCGGCGCCGCCCTGGCGGCGGTACGGGGGCAGCGTGGCGACCATGGCGATGTACGCCACGCCGTCCACGCGCAGCACCGACGCACTGGTGGCGGCCCCGCCGTCCCGGCAGCCCACGAAGCCCTGGTGGTCCGGCCCGTAGAGGGACTCCACGGCGAACGCCTCGCGGCCCACGTCGCGCGGCACGTCGTAGCAGGACGAGTTGATGTCGGAGAGCGCCTCGCGCGTCCATGCGTCCCGCACCGGGCGGATGTCGAACGGGGAGGGCGGATGGGCGGGCTCGACCAGGCGCTCGGCCACCATGCCGGTGACGCTCATCGCGGGCTCGAGCCCGTACCAGGCCAGGATGGACTCCGCGCGCTCGCGCACCTGGGGCGTCATCCAGTCGTCGCCCAGCACGAAGGCCCAGCCGTGTCGGCCCTGCGAGAAGTAGCGCGCCGCGGAGGCCGCGGCCGCCGAGAGCGCCTGGTCCGAATCCACGGGCGCGCGCAGGAAGGCCGCGTTCATCAGTGCCCAGGACACGTGGCCCGCGGCGATGAACACCTCGGGCCGCTCCACCACCTCGCCCGCCGGGCTCCCCAGCGCGAGCAGCCTCCAGGAGCCCCGGTACTGCGCATGGGACTCGTCAATCTCTGCTCGCGTGACGGTGGGCATCATGGCTCCTGGGCGGCGGAAGGCAGGAGCCCCGAATCTACTATCTGGCCGCCACGCCTCGAAGCAGGGGCCGGGCCTTTTCCAGCAGTGAGAGGAATTCCTCACGCTCGGCGTTGCCAGCGGGCGTGGCCGCGCGTGCGATTTCGCGTACGGACTCGAAGCTCCAGCGGTCCGCGTGCGGGCTGCGCCGCAGCAGTTCCGCCGCGCCCATCACCGCCGTGGCGAAGCGCAGGTCGGCCTTGGCTTCCTTGAAGGTGCTGGCCAGCGCCGCGGCGGGGAATCGGTACGCGCGCTCCGTGGCGGACTCACCGCGCGGCCGCTTCGCGCGCACGCGCACGGTGGCGAGGCCCTCGCCCGCGCCCGGCTTCAGCTCCACTTCGTAGAGCGCGGTGACGGTGTGTCCGGAGCCAATCTCGCCCGCGTCCACGCGGTCATTGCGGAAGTCGCGGTCCGCGATGTCCCGGTTCTCATAGCCGACCAGCCGGTAGCGCGAGACCTGTGCGGGGTCGAAGTCCACCTGTAGCTTCACGTCCTGGGCAATGACTTCCAGCGTTCCGCCGAGCTGCTCCTGGAAGATGCGCCGCGCGGCGAGCAGCGAGTCCACGTAGTAGTGGTTCCCGTTCCCCTGGTCCGCGAGCTGCTCCATCATCGTGTCCTGGTAGTTGCCCATGCCGAAGCCGACGGTGGTGACGGTGACACCTTCCTTCACGTGGCCGCGGATGCGCTTGAGGATTTCCCCGTGGTTCGTCGAGCCCACGTTGGCATCGCCGTCGGAGAGGATGACGATGCGTGAGAGCGAGCCGCCATCCAGCGTCTTCATCGCCTCCTGGTAGGCCAGCTCGATGCCGGACGCCATCGCGGTGGAGCCGCCCGCGGACAGGTCCTCGATGGCGGCGTGGATGTGCGCCTTCTGCTCCATGCCCGTGGGCGGCAGCACGCGGCGCACGTTGCCCGCGTACGTCACCAGCGCCACCGTGTCGCCGTCGCGCAGGTTGTCCACCAGCATCCGCAGCGCGCGCTTCGCCAGCGGCAGCCGGTCCGGTGACTGCATCGAGCCGGACACGTCCACGAGGAAGGTGAGGTGCGCGGGCTTGCGCTCGGACACACTCACGCGGCGGCCCTGCACGCCCACGCGCAGCAGGTGGCGTCCCGGCGTGTACGGTGAGGGCGCGGCGTCCAGGTGCACGGCGAGCGGGCCGTCGCTCTCGGTGGGCTCCGGGTAGGTGTAGCGGAAGTAGTTGAGGAACTCCTCCACGCGCACGGCTTCCTTCGGCGGCAGTGCACCGTCCAGCAACTTGCGGCGCGAGAGCGTGTACGAGGCCGTGTCCACGTCCACGGCGAAGGTGGACAGCCGGTCCTCGGACGCCGTCACGAAGGGATTCACTCCGTAGTCGCGATAGCCCTCGCCGGAGGAGGAGGTTTCGGAGGCCACGCTCTTGCTCGCGAGCGAGCCTCCGATGCCCTTGCCTCCGAGCGAGATGGAGCCCTGTATGTTCATGACGCCGGTGCCCGGGCCGGGGCCGGCGCGGGCAGAGCCAGCCCCGTAGGCGACAATTCCCATTCCGCGGCCCTTCGTGCCAATCGAGCCGATGCCACCGCCGCCAGAGCCCTTGCCGCTCAGGCCCAGGCCCATCCCACCAGGTGCCTTGTCGCCGCCACCCGCCCCAACGCCGCTGAGTCCGAGTCCATTGCCCATGCGGCCCTCGTCTGCCTTGAAGGCGGCACCAGACGGTGCGGGCGGCGCGGACTTCATCACCGCTTCGAGACGCGGATCCGCACTCGGGGATGCAGCCTTGTTCGCCGCCGGCGCCGTGCTCGGGGCAGCCGCGGCGCTCTGCACCTGCGCAGCGGAGGGTGCGGCCTTTTCACCTTCGCTGCCTTGCGCCTCCTGCTTCGCCTTGGCGGGGAGGGTGGAATCGGACCGCTGTTCCGCGGACCTTGCACTGTCCTCCCGTGAACGGCATCCCGACACCGTGCTCCCCAGGACGAGCGCGCACACGACTCCCATGACGGCCAGGTGCATCCGCCTCATTCACAGCCTCCGTTGTCGCTGATTGGCGAATCCTTCCGACAGCGGCACGCGCGAAAAGGTTCCGGAGATGTCGCGGCGCGGTGTGGACTTCGCCCGAGCGGGCCCGCGTATCCTCCGCGCGGGTCCTCTGTCCACGGCACGCGCCATGAGGCCGGCTCGCCGGGTGGACGCTCCGACCCGGGAGGGGCAGATGCGGGTTTCATGGTTGTGGGCCATTGCCGCGGGCAGCGTGGCGCTCACCGGATGCGGCGTGGACGACGAAGCACCGGAGGACGCGCTCGGCACGGCGAAGGCCCGGCTCGTCGCGGGCTGTGAGTTGTCTTCGGTGGACGGCGACGCGGACGGAGTGGATGACGGGCTCGAGGACTGCCTCCTGCAGCGCCACGCGCCCGTGCTCTACCTGCCCGCGGACCTCGACTGGACGCGCCCGTCCAACGTGGACTGGTACCTCGCCCGCGCGCAGATGCGCTTCCACCATGATGGCTGTCCGGACTGCTCCATTCTCGCGCTGGGCAGCGTCACGCAGACGGCGCTGCTGAACCGCTCACATGGGGAGAAGAACTGGATCTGCTCGCACACGAGCACGCTGCGAAATACGTCCAGCGGCGAGTGGGTGGAGAACGAGACCTTCTTCCTCCAGCCGCCGAGCGACACCACGCACAACGGCAGCACCAACCCGGCCGATTGGAAGATCTACGGCCACGTCTACAAGAACCGGTTCGGAGGGGTGAATCTCCAATTTTGGTACTTCTTCCCGTACAACGACGGCCCTTCGGGCTTCAATCACGAGGCGGACTGGGAGCACGTCAACGTGCGGCTCGCGGCGGACTACTCTGTGTCGGGCGTCCACTTCGCGCACCACGCCAACGTGACGTACTTCGTGGCGGCGGACGTGCAGTGGCTGGACACGACGCATCCGCTGGTCTGGGTGGCGGATGGCAGCCACGCGAGCTACCGCAACGAGAGCACCTGCGACAGCACCTACGAGGAGCTGGGCTGGGGGCTCGACAGTTGTCAGACGAACGCGAGCTATCGCTGGTTCACCTGGGCCGGAGGGAAGGGCACGCGCTCGGGCTACCAGGGGGGCGGCGTCATCAACGTGGGTGAGAAGACCCGCACGCTGAAGGGCCAGGAGTTCCTCAAGTACAACGCGCGCTGGGGCGAAGTGGGCAACAGCTCCAACACCTCCGGCGTGCGTGGCCCGGCGATGCAGGGCAACTGGACTCGCGACACCTGAGCGGTGCGAGGTGCGTCAGTACGGGGTGTTCAAGTCCTCCGAGTAGACGGTGAGCGCCACCGTGCCGCGCTTCGTGCTCCGTCCTCCCGGGTACGTCACGAAGCGAGGCACCATCGGCTGCACATCGCGGAGCCTCCGGTCCGCCCGCCGCGCCATGTCCTTCGCGGCGCAGCGGCGGGCGGAGGACTCCGTCGAGTGATTGTGCTTCGTGCAGAGCATGGGGCTGTCAGGCGGCATAAGGGCTGCGTGCGGGTCGGCAACTCCACCGCGAAGACGTCCACGAGGTTCAGCACGAAATGGTGGTGTACGGCTTCCACCACGGCGCGGTTGTGAGCGCGATGGCGCAGGCCCTGTCACAGAAATCGTGTCACATCCACCGCAAACACGTCGACCCTGTCGGAGACACGCGCGCCACCTGAGGAGAAGCAGCCAGGCTCGGTGGGGTAGGGTTGAGCACCGCTGTTTGCGCGAGGTGGTGCCGGGTGATTAGGTCGGGCCGCCGCCATGAATCCTCCCGGCCCGCTGCTCGCTTCCATCTACGGCCTGTACCTGCTCGCGGTCATCACGCCCGGGCCGAACACGTTCATCGTCACGCGCCTGGCGCTGTCCGCCACGCGCCGGCATGCGGCCTGGGCCGTGCTGGGCATTGCCCTGGGGAACGCGGCGTGGCTCTGCTTCATCCTGGGCGGCGTCGCCGTGCTCCTGCAGCAGCTCCCGGGCGGGATGCGGGCCGTGCGCTACGTGGGCGGGCTGTACCTGCTCTACCTGGGCGTGCGGGGGCTGCTCGCCGTACGCAAGGCTTCGAAGGCTTCAGGGGCGGCTCCGGCCGTGGCTCCGGAGACAGCTCTCGTGGAACGCGCGCTGGCGGGGGAGGAGGCCCGGCCGTTTCGCAGCGGGCTGTTCGCCAGCCTGTCCAATCCGAACACGCTGCCCTTCTACCTGAGCATCCTCGCTCCCACGGCCGCGCCGGGCATTGCCCTGTGGGTGAGCGTGGCGGCGGCCGCGGGCATCGTGAGCATCGCCATGGCGTGGTACGGGACGCTGGCCTGGGGCCTGTCCACCGGGCACGTCCGGCGGGCGTACTCCCGGCGGGAGCCGCTCATCCGCCAGGTGCTCGCGCTGGTGCTGGTGGTCTACGGAATCCGGCTGCTGGTGACGGGGTAGGGCGCGCGCGGCCCGACGAACTGAACGCGCGACACCCGAGGCGTCGCGCGTCCTGGAACGCTGCTGACTACTGCGGCGCGCACTCGAAGCAGCGGATGGCGCAGTAGGTGCCCGAGCCATCGCACTGCGGGCACTCGCGCTTGCCGCCGGAGCAGGCCATCGCTTCGACCTCACCCGTGGGCGCGGCCGGAGGCGTGCAGTCCAGGCACGCGTCGCCGCAGTAGGTGCTGTGGCCATCACACGACGTGCACAGGTACTGGCCCTTGGGACATCCGGCGGCCTCCTGCACCTGCTGGGACTCCTGCGGCTCCTGCGCTTCGGGTGACTGGCTGGGACCGCAGCCGACGGTCAGCACCAACGCCAACGCCGCGGACCATGCGAGCAACTTGGAGCTCATGATGTTTCCTCTGTGAAGGGGGGAGGGGACTGCACCGCCACGCTAGCCGCTTGTCCTGGCTGCGAAGAAGCGCCTGCCATCGCGCTGCAATCTGACAGGACCGATGTGTCGACCGTGGCGATGACAGCGGAGCGCGTCTACGTTCGTGGAATGACGCACGTGGACGCCGACATGTGGACGCTGCCCTGGCGCGGGCTGGGGCTGAGCAGCAACCTGAGCACGGCGGACGTGCCTCAACCGTATCGACTGCTGGACGCGTCTCCGGGCCTCTTCGACTACGTCGAGTACAGCGCGCCGTTGTCGCTCGAAGAAGCGAAGGCGCACGCGTCGCTGTTCCCGGAGATGTGGCGGCGGCGTCCCGACGTACCCGTGCTCTTCCACCCCGTGCACCTCAACCTCTGGGGCCCGGAGCTGGAGCCCGCGTCGGCGCTCGCGGAACTGGACGCGCACGCGCGCACGGTGGGCAGTCCGTGGGTGGGCAACGACGTGGGCTGGTGGCACGTGGGCGGCCAGCCCTTCCCGGGCTACCTCTACTTCACGCCGCCGTTCAACGAGGCGGGCCTCGCGGACTGCGCGGCGCATGCGCTCCATGTGCAGCGGCACCTCTCCATGCCCCTGGTGTTGGAGAACCCCGCCGTGCTCGCTCGCCGAGGCGAATGGCACGTGCTGGACTTCATGTCCCGGCTGCACGCACGCACCGGGCTGCCGCTGCTGTTGGACCTGGGTCACCTCTTCAGCCACCAGCTCTCCGCGGGCCTGCCGCTGGAGGCGGGGCTGGAGGGCTTCCCGCTCGACCAGGTCATCGAAATCCACCTCGCGGGCGGCGTGGTGACGCGCCGGGGCTCGCGCCAGTTCTACGTGGACGATCACACGCAACCGGTGCGCGAGGAACTGTTCCAGCTACTGGAGTCGCTCCTGCCGCGCTGTCCCTCGCTGCGCGCCGTCACCTTCGAAGGGGACGGGCACCCGCCCGAGGTGGCCAGGGTGTCACTGCGCCGGCTGCGCAAGCTGGTGCCCGCGGGTGAGCGCCCTCCGCTGACGTTGCGCGCGCCGCGTGACCTCACCGTGCCACCGCTGACCGGTGAGAGCCGGCCGTGGGAATTGTTCGACGCGGGCCATGGCGCCACGCCCGCGGCTTCCGTGGAGGACGAAGAAGGGACGCTGGCGGACCGGGACTTCCGGCTCGCCGTGGTGGCGGAGGTGCTGGACCGTGAGTGGCCGCTCACGCGCCTGCTCGTCGCCGGCACGGGAGAGTCTCTGGCCGCCTTCACCGGCTCCTCCGAGTACCGTGGCTTCTTCGGCGGCACGGGCCGCTCGCTGGGACAGGTCTTCTCCAAGTGGGCCATGCGTCACCTGCGCGAGCACCCCGACGAAGGCGCCTCCGCGGCGCTCGCGCTGGAGATGCTCCTGCCCACACTGTTCCTCCGTCCCGTGCCCCCTCCGGGCCCGGGGCAGGTGGGGCTGGCGGAGGACGTGCGCATGGGCGCCCTCCCGGTGGACCTGTCGGAGCTCGTCTTCGCCGCTCGCGCCGTGCGCCGTCACCTCACGGCCCGTGCGTGGGCCTGTGGCTCGCTGGAGCTGTCGGGCCTGGAGTCGCTGGCGCAGGTGGCCCGGCGTCCGGGCCAGGGGCCGTGGAGCTTCCTCGTCCGGCGCAGGGGAGGGGCGCACGAGGTGCTGACGGTGGCGCCCGCTCTGTCGGAGTGGCTGCGCAAGCTCGCCTCGCGCCCCATTCCGGTCGAGGAGGCGCCCCCCGCATTGCTGGCCGAGGCCCAGGGGCGCGGGCTGATCCGCCGGGGTTGATTCGTCTGGAACCGGACTGAAGCCTTGCGCTGGCCCCTCCGGTGGGGTACGTGCCGCCGCCATGGCGTCCCCCCTCGTCGTCGGCATCGCGGGCGGCACCGCGTCCGGCAAGACCACCGTCGCCCGCAAGGTTCGCGAGGCGCTGGCCGATTGCCGCGTGGCCTTCATCGATCAGGACTCGTACTACCGGGACCTGAAGGACCTCCCGCTGGCGGACAGGCGCGAGGTGAACTTCGACCATCCGGATGCGTTCGACACGGACCTGCTCGTGAAGCACCTACGCGAGCTGAAGTCCGGCCGGCCCATCCAGAAGCCCGTCTACGACTTCGTCACCTCGTCCCGTCAGCCGCGCACCATGGGCGTGGACCCGGGCGACATCATCCTCATCGAAGGCATCCTCGTCCTGCACATGAAGGAGGTGCGCGACGAGATGGACGTGAAGATCTACGTCGACGCGGATGACGACCTGCGCATCCTTCGTCGCCTCACCCGCGACATCAAGGACCGCGGCCGCGACTTCGACCACGTGGTGGGCCAGTACCTGCGCCACGTGCGCCCCATGCACATGGGCTTCGTCGAGCCGTCCAAGCACTTCGCGGACATCATCATCCCGCACGGCGGCAACAACGAGATTGCCATCGGCATGCTGGTGGGCGCCCTGCGCGGGAAGCTCTCCGGCGCGCCCCCGCGCGAGTAGTCAGCAGCGCCGCAGGAAGTCGCCCAGCGGGCCAATCAGCCGGTCCGCATCCGACAGGAGCGCGCCGTGGTCTCCAGGGCCCGGCAGCTCCAGCAGGCGCGCGCTCACGCCCGCCGCAGTCAGCAGGTGGTACGTGTCCCGCACGCGACTCACCGGCGCCAGCACGTCCGACGAGCCCGCCACCAGCAGCACCCGCGCGCGGATGTGCTGGAAGCAGTCCGACACGTCGCCCCCCGCCCACGCCGAGCACAGCGTCGCCCAGGACACCGGGTCGAAGGTGTCCGCGAACGCGTCGGCCTCTGCCTCCATCGCCACCCGAGCGGACTCGGGGTCCGGCCAGTGCGAGGCGAGGTACTCGCGCCCGTACAGCAGCTTCTGGAAGTCCAGCCTCAGCCGGCGCATCGTCTTGCGCGGCAGCGTGTCCGGCCCGTAGAGGCCCTCGCGGAAGTCCGGGTCCGCGCGCAACAGCTGCCACGACAGGCCCAGCTTCTCGCGCACGCCCTCGGGTAGCGCGCGCGCCGTGCCCAGTGTCACCACACCGGCGGCCAGGTCCGGGAAGAGCGCCGCCAGCCGCAGCGCCACCTGGCCACCCAGGCCCACGCCCACCAACCCACGCACCTGCTTCAGCCCCAGCGCGCGCAAGCACGCGGACACGCCGCGCGCCATGTCCAGCACCGTGAGGGGCGGCATGTTGAGGCCCCAGCGCTCACCCGTCGCCGGATCCGCCGAGGCCGGTGACGTGGTGCCGAAGGGACTGCCCAAGAGGCCCGGTACCACCACCGGCGTGCTCTCCGGATCCAACGCCAGCCCCGGCCCCACCAGCGCTTGCGCCCAGCCAGACGGTTGGTAGGCCGAGTCCTCTAGTGGACCCAAGGCTCGGTGAGAATGGGAGACGTCGTGCAGCAGCACCACCGCTTTGCCGTCGGACGGTTCCCCGTAGCACTCCCAGGCCACCTGGGGATTGCCCAGAAGCTCCCCCTCCTCCAAGGGAAGCGGCGCGGAGAACAGGTGGGTGCCGGTGGCCTGGATCACGTTGGGGAATTTTCATATCACTGCCAGCTCCAACGCACAGGAGCCAGCCTTCGTGAAGCGCTACTTCGGAGTCATCGTCATCATCGCGGGGGTGTTGCTGGCCGCCGTCATGAGCTACCGCAGCGCCAGTGCCAAGGCGAAGGACGCCCAGCGCGACGCGGATGCCCAGCGCATCCAGGCCGAGTACCTCGAGCGCGTCGGCTGGATGCGCGCCAACCCGAACGAGGCCGCCTACAAGGAGGAGCTGAAGCCCTTCTTCCGCGCGTACTTCGAGCAGGTGGACACGCACCTGACGCAGTTCGCCGGCAACAAGAAGTTCGACGGCTACCTGGAGGAGCTGGAGAAGCGCTCCGAGAGCGGCAAGGAGGAGCGCGCCAACGACAAGAAGGCCTTCTACGAGTACACGCGCAAGGTGTTCGACAGCCTGCGCGAGGGCAAGTACAGCCCGGTGTGGACGGCCACGGACAAGGGCATGCGCCTGGACATCGTGTCGTCGGACGTCGTCATGGTGCTGGGCAAGCCGCAGATTCGCCTGCAGCTGGCGCTGTGGGGCGCGCAGCGCGCGCTCAAGGACGAGGGCAAGGTGAAGAAGATGATGACCAGCGCCTCGTTCGACACGGTGTGGAAGCTGACCGACGCGAAGGGGAAGCTGCTGGGCGAGATGCGCGGCAGCGACCCGGCGATGAAGGTGGACTTCCCGGAGCGCTACATCCCCCAGTTCCCCCCGCAGATGGTGCTGGGCCACTACGACCTGGACCAGTTGCCCAGCGGCGTGGCGAAGCTGGAGATGACCATCAACGTCTCCTCGCACAGCGCTTCCGGCGGTGACGCCACCGCCAACTACGTGTGGAAGCTGGACGTGCCCTCCGAGTGGAAGCTGGGCGCCGGCGAGACGTGGGAGGGCGCCACCCAGGAGGAGCGCCCCGAGGAGGAGATCGACCCGGACAAGTCGGCGAAGAACCAGTAGCCCCCCCGGGAGGAGCGGCGCGGGATGCTGCCCGCGCCTACTCCACCACGGTGAAGTGCGACGCCAGCCGGTACGAGGACAGCGTGCCGGCGTCGTCGAGGAAGTAGAGGTTGAGGCGCACGTCCGCCTGGAGCGCGACGAGCCCCACCCCCACCCGGACCTCCGCGAGCACCTGGCCGCCGCGAGGGTCCACCGCCCGCACCCGCTCGCCCGGCACCAGCGTCACGCCCCTCGCGGTGCGGGCCGGGAGCGCGCGGATGAGCGGCTCGCCCGCGGCACCCACGCGCCAGTCCACCGTGCCATTGGCGGCCACGCGCGCGGCGGCCCCGGACGGGCTCGTCACCACCACCGCGCGAGGCAGCGGCGACAGCGCGTAGGGCCCCGGCCCCAGATTCAAGGGCCGCTCCCAGACGCGCTTGCCCTTGGAGTCCAGGCACAAGAGGACGCCGTCGCGCTCGCGCTCTCCGGCGAGGAACACGCGGGGCCCTACCGGCAGCGGAAGGGACGGATGGGTGAGGTCCGGCTCGTGCGTCCACACGGTTTCACCGGTGTGCGCGTCCGCGAGCAGCACCGCCCAGTGCGAGCCGCGCCCCAGCATGGACAGGAAGCGCCGGCCCCACGCCACCGGTGGGCAGTGGAAGGGCATGGGCGCGCGCATCCGGTAGCGCACCTGGCCGTCTTCCAAGTCGAGCCCGTAGAGGTAGCCCGAGTCGGTGCCCACCAGCGCGCGGTGGCCCTGGGTGGACAGCCAGCTGCGCTGCGTGCGCGGAGGCGCGAGGCGCCAGACTTCGCGGCCGGTGGCCTCGGCGAAGGCGACGACGGTGCGGTCCTCGGAGAGGGTGAGCAGCAGCCCGTCCTTGCGCAGCAGCAGCGGGCCCAGGGGGATGCCGTCGTGGTCATGCAGCCAGCGCGCGCCCGCGCCCCGGCCGGTGAAGCCGTACACGCGCGTCATGTCCGCCGCCACCGCGTGCCCGTCCGCGGAGGCCGCCACGCCCAGCGGCGCGGCGCGCTTCCACAGCAGCGTCCCGTCCTTGCGCGAGAAGGCCGACGCGAGCTGCGGCGCGCAGTACACCGGCCCGTGCCGGCCCAGCAGCAGCTTCGCCTCCTCGGCGTCCGACAGCCCGCGCTTCTCCCACAGCTTCTCGAAGCGCAGCCGGCGCAGGCGCCCGGGCACCTTCAGCGGCTTCGACGTGCCGCGGGCCGCCCGGGCCTTCTTCTCCCGGGCCGCGCCCTGCGCCTCGGGGGGCTGCACCGCGCCGCGCAGGTGCGACAGGCCCTCGCGGCAGCGCTCCGCCAGCTCCACCAGGTAGGGGTTGCCCACCTGCGTCCGGTCCTCCTCCACGAAGGCCGCGGCCAGGGACTCGCCCAGGTGGAAGAGGGCCCCGGCCAGGGCCTTGGCGTCGAGCGGGAAGGGCGTGCCGGTGCGCCCGGGCTTCGCCTTGCCGCCCTTCAAGTCCAGCACCAGCACCGGCCGCGCGCCCGCGGGGGCCAGCTCGAAGCGCTCCTCGCCCAGCTCCACCGCGCGGGCCAGCTCCACCGCCTGCCGGGACAGCTCCAGCACCGCGAGGAAGGGCGGGCCCGGGACGCGCCAGGCCTCCGGCCGGCCCGGCAGCGCCAGCCACACCTCGCCCCCGGCCAGCAGCGGGGCCAGACTCCCCGCGGTGCCCCGCTCGCCCGCACGGCCGGCGGGCACGCCCACGTCGCGCAGCTCGAAGCCGAAGCCGGGCACCTCCTGGGGCTCCACCCGCTTCGTGGACGGCTTCGCGCGCGCCTCCTCGGGGGGACGGGCGGGGCGGCGGAGGACCTTCAGTGGCTCCCCCAGCGCCTGGGAGAGGGACGTGGAGAGCGCCTTCGGGGCCACCCGGGTGACGTCCGCGAGGAAGCGCTCGGCGCCCTCCCGGACGGCCACGGCCAGCTCGTCCACCTCCACGCGCACCGGTGGCCGCAGCAGCCGGGCGGGGCGGGCGAGGCTCGCCACGAGCAATTCCACCTCCGGTCCCACCCGGCGGAGCACCAGCTCCAGGTGGGCTTCCGGCAGGGAAACCTGGGCCAGCCGCTGTCGCCCCCCATAAATGGCCGCAACTGAGCGCACCAGCGCGGGCACCACTTCTGCTAGAGACTCCTCCACGGCCCCGGACAGCAGGTCCACCCCGTCCAATTCCAGTGCGATGGAATCGAGCGGGGAAGTCGCGGGTTCGCGTTTCCAACGCTGTCCGATGCGTATGCGGGTCATCTTCTGCGGGTCATCTTCCGTTCGTTGACAAGCCAGTTTAGCGATGGCTAGCATCCGCCACCCATACGGACCTACATTTTTGTAACCGTTCGGAATTCTTGGGGAATACTCGATGACATTCTACGAGGCCGCGCTCCGTGTCCTGGAGAGCGAAGGTCGTCCCCTCCATTTTCTCGAAATCACTGAGAAGTCCATCCAGCAGAGCCTGCTTTCCCACGTGGGCAAGACGCCTGAGGTGACGATGCTGTCGCGCCTCGCTGCCATGGCGCGCCGCACGCGGGATCGCAAGGTGATTGTCACGGCGAAGGACACCTTCGCGCTGGTGGACTGGTCGATTCCCGAGGATGCGGAGGCTTTGGCACAGACTGGCGTAATCGAGCCACATCCGGAAGAGGACCTGCCGCCGCTGCGTCCTGCGGAGCGCCATCCCGAGCCTCGCGTGGACAACGTGAAGGTGGCGGGCCGTGGCAGCGACCGCAAGCGCCGCCGCGACGAGGAGGAGGAGCGGGGCGGGCGCCGCAAGCGCTTCCCGCCGCTGCCGGAGGTGGTGTTCGAAATCCTCAGCGAGGAGGGCATCGCGCTGCGCACCGAGCAGCTCATCGAGCGCGCCCGGGGCAAGGAGCTGTGCGCCGAGGAGACCACGGTGGAGGCGGTGCTCACCGCCCTGCTGGAGGACAACCAGCGCCGCATCGACGCCGGCCGCCGCCCGCAGTACTCCTTCAACAAGGAGACCGGCGAGGTGACGCTGGAGCGCGCGGGCGCGCCGAGCGAGGCCCCGCCGCTGGAGCTGCAGGCCGCTTTCGCGCAGGCGCTGGGCATCCCCCTGGAGGCCGGGCGCCCCCTGCTGGGCAAGCCGGCCGCCGCGGCCGCCGCCGAGCCGCTGGCGGACGCCACGCTGCTCACCACGCTGCGCACCACGCTCAAGGACGCGCGCCGCGCCGTGGCGCGCGGGCTGCGCAAGCGCCTGGGCGAGCTGGACGTGGGCACGTTCGAGAAGTCCGTCGTGAAGATGATGCACGGGCTGGGCTTCCGCGAGCTGAAGGTGGCGAAGCGGTCCAAGGAAGGCCCGCTGCTCACCGCCCGCAAGCGCGAGGGCAGCGTGGAGCTGCGCTACGCGGTGCGCATGCTGAAGGGCGCGCCCGGCATCGACCGCAAGACGGTGCAGGAGCTGCGGCGCGACCTCGGCCACTACTCCGCGCAGGTGGGCCTGCTGGTGAGCGCCGGGGATGTGCGCGGCGACGCGCGCACCGAGGCGCAGGCCAGCGGCTCGCTGGTGATGCTCTGGTGCGGTGACGCGCTGGGCGAGAAGTTCCTCGAGGCGGAGACGGCCGTCACCGTCACCCGCGTGGAGCTGTTCGAGGTCGACGAGACGTTCTTCGAGGCCGCGAAGCTGGATGCCGAGGAGGCCCAGAAGCGCCGCGAGGAGCGCCAGCGCGAGAAGCAGGCCCGGGGCGAGGGCGAGGAGGCTTCCGCGGAGGCCACTCCCGGCGCGCCGGAGCGCGAGCGTCCCCGCGAGAAGCGCCGCCGCGAGCGCGAGGCCCGCGAGGCGCGCGAGGCGGAGGAGACCGCCGAGGTGTCCGGGGCCGCCGAGGCCACGTCCGCCACTCCCTCGGCCGAGAGCGCGCCCGTCGCCGCGCCGCCCGCCGCACCCGTGCAGCAGGCGGGTGAGGACGAGGAGGGGGACGACGACGAGGAGGGCGATGACGAGGACCTGGAGGCCGCCAGCGCCTTCGTCGGAGGCGCCCGTCCCGAGGGTGCCGCCGCCGAGGGTGGTGCCGAGGGCGCCCAGGGTGAGCGCAAGCGCCGCCGCCGCCGCCGTCGCGGTCGCCGCGGCCGTGGCAACCGTGAGGGTGCCGCCCCGGGGGCGACGCCTCCGGCCGAGGGTGCCGCCGCTGCTCCGGCTGGGGAGGGCACCGCGCCTTCTGGTGAGGCCGCTGCCGCCCCTGCGAGCGAGGCCCCGGTCGCGCCTTCCGCCGAGGCCACCGCTGCTGCGCCTGCGGGTGAGCCCACCACCGCTTCGACAGGGGAGGCCACCGCCGCTCCTTCGGAGGAGGCCGCCACGGAGCCGCGCGGCGCGGAGGCGCCCACGTCTGTCGCATCTCCGACTCCCGACGATGACAACTCCGGAAGTGTCGGAGGGGGGCGGGCGGCCACCGCCGAGGCCCCCGCCGCCGCTCCTTCGGGGGAGGCCGCCACGGAGCCGCACGCCACCGAGGCCACCGAGCGTCGCGAAACGCCCCCTCCGGACTCGTCCGAGGGAGGCCAGGGCTGACGAGGGACTTCAGGCAGGCGGGGAATGGCCGGCGCCGTCGCCTTCCGGGTGTTAACCTGGAGGGGCGATGAAGCCGGCCCTGGTGCTCGCCTCCTGCGTCGTCCTACTCGGTGCCTGCCGCTCGCAGGCGCCGCGCTACCCGGTGGCGCCGGTGGAGGTCTCCGGCACCACCGTGCGGGACAACGCCCTGCTGGGGCTCGCGCCCGAAGGGGTGGCGACGCTCTTCACGGAGGCGCTGAAGTCCTCCGGACGCTTCGACCCGCAGGCCGAGGACGCGCCCCGCGAGGTGCGCCCCTGGCGGTTGACGCTGGACGTACCCTTCACCCGCGAGGTGCTGAAGGACGGAGACCCGCGCAGCTTCGCCGAGGTGGGTGCCAGCCTCACGCTGGAGCGCTTTGGCGGAGACCTCCCGCAGCACTACGAAGTGGTGGGCCTGGGCGAGGCGCCCGTCGAGAAGGACTCGCCCGCCGGGCGGCAGGAGGCCATGCGCGTGGCGCTCCAGAGCGTGCTGCGCCAGGTGACGGACTCCGCCGTGCTGCAGCTCGCCGCGCTGGAGCGCACCGACGACGCGCTCGTGCAGGACCTGCGGGCGGATGACGCGCGCCTGCGCGACGTCGCCCTGCACACGCTGGCGGACCGCCAGCACCCGGCCGCCGCGCCGCTGCTCATCGAGCAACTCAAGGACGCCACCGACGCGGACTCGCTGCGGAAGACCATGGGCACGCTGGTGGAGATGAAGGCGCGCACCGCGGTGCCCGTGCTCATCGACCTGGCGCGGGGCAAGGAGCTGGGCTTCGTGCAGGAAATCGTCTTCGCGGTGGGCGAGATTGGTGGCCCCGAAGCGGAGGCCTACCTCTACACGGTGGCGCAGGGACACGACGCGCCCGCGGTCCAGGCCGCGGCGCAGCAGGCGCTGGACACGCTCTACGCATCACGCAAGCACACGACGGCGGAGGCGCGTGGCCCGGGCCACGCGGACTGAAATCCTGATGAAGCGTTCATTCGGCGTGGGGGCGGTGGCCTTGCTGGCCACCCTGGTGCTGGGCAGCGGCTGCTCCAAGAACGTGGAGGCCGCGCCGAGGGCGCCATCCACCGACAACGTGGCCCAGTTCTACCCGCTCGCGGTGGGCAACCGCTGGACGTACCGGCTCAATGGCATCGCCAACAAGCAGGTGACGGTGGAGATCCTCGGGCAGGAGGAGGGCTACTTCGTCGACAACCAGAAGGGCCAGCTCGCGGTGGACGCCTACGGGCTCCGCGACGCCAAGCGCTACCTGCTGCGCGGGCCGCTGGAGGTGGGCCACTCGTGGACGAACGTGGTGTCCGTGTCGTCCACGGAGCGCTACCGCATCATCGGCGTTGGCGTGACGTGCCAGGCCCCCGCCGGCACCTTCCAGGGCTGTGTCCAGGTGGAGGGACGCAACCGGATGGATGCGAACGCCACCCTGGTGAACACCATGTCCTTCGCCCCCGGCGTGGGCATCGTTCGCCTGGACATCGCCGTGGAGGGGAAGGACGGCCAGCGCACGCCGCAGGTGCTCATGGAGCTGACGGGCTGGCAGCTCAGCGATGGCCAGGGCGGAGGTCGCCCCGCCGCGGAAGCCCCTCCGGCCGGCTGAACGCCCGCTGCGAGACGGGGCGGGGACGGGGGAGGCGTGGCGGGTTGAAAGCCCGGCCGCCCCTCCGTACCCTGGCGCATCTTCCGCGAGGATCCTTCCGTGCCCGCCGATTCGAACGAGCAGACGCAGGAGGAGCTCATCCTGGGCTTCCTCTCCGAGAGTGGGAGCGACTTCACCTCCGGAGAGGCGCTCTCCGGCAAGCTGGGGTTGTCGCGCACCGCCGTGTGGAAGCGCGTGGAGGCGCTGCGCACCAAGGGCTACCGGATTGAGGCCATCTCCGCCCGGGGCTACCGCCTGCTGGAGGTGCCGGACCGGCTCACCTCGCTGGAGCTGGCCCCGCTGCTGACCACGCACGACCTGGGCCGCACCGTGCACCACCACGACTCGGTGGGCTCCACCAACGAGGTGGCCTTCCGCCTGGCGCAGGACGGGGCCGAGCACGGCGAGGTGGTGGTGGCCGAGCAGCAGACGGCCGGCAAGGGCCGCCGGGGCCGCGCGTGGGTGTCCCCGCCGGGCCTCAACCTCTACTTCTCCGCCATCCTCCGTCCGGAATTGCCGCCGCAGCGCGCCCCGGAGCTGACGCTGGTGGCCGCCGTGGCGCTGGCGGAGGCGCTGCGCGAGCAGGGGACGGAGGCCGCCATCAAGTGGCCCAACGACGTCCACCTCGACGGGCGCAAGGTGGCGGGCATCCTCACGGAGCTGTCCGCCGAGCCCGAGCGCGTGCACTTCGTGATTGTGGGCGTGGGCGTCAACCTCAACTCCCGCGCCGAGCACTTCCCGGACGAGCTGCGCGAGACGGCCACCTCCCTGGCCCTGGCCACCGGACAGCGCGTGCTCCGCGCCCGCTTCGCCGCCACCCTCTGGGGCCGGATGGAGGAGTGGCTGGACAGGTACCTGGAAGAAGGCTTCGACCCGGTGCGTGCCCGGTGGAAGGCGCTGTCCTCCACCCTGGGCCAGGACGTGCTGGTGCGCACGGACCGGCAGGAGCTGCGCGGGCGGGCCGAGGACATCGACCCGTCCGGCGCGCTCATGGTGCGGACGGAGGGGGGCTCGCTCGAGCGGGTGCTGGCGGGCGACGTGGAGCAGCTCCGGCCCCGGAAGCCGGCACGCCCCAGGTAGGGCCGGGGAGGGCAGCCGAGGTGGCCGCCTTCGCGATAGAGTGCGCGGTGTGATGCTTCTGGCCATCGACGTTGGCAATACCAACACCGTCCTTGGAGTCTTCGAGGGCCGGCGCCTGCTGGACCACTGGCGGGTGGAGACGAGCACCCGCCGCACCTCGGACGAGTACGGCATCCTGGTCCGCCAGCTCTTCACCCACAGCGGGGTGGACGCGGCGAAGGTGTCCGCGGTGGTGGTGTCCAGCGTGGTGCCGCCGCTCCAGTTCAACCTGGAGAAGATGAGCGAGCGCTACTTCCGCACGCGCCCCATGTTCGTCGGGCCGGGCGTGAAGACGGGCATGCCCATCCTCTACGACAACCCGCGCGAGGTGGGCGCCGACCGCATCGTCAACGCGGTGTCCGCCTACGAGAAGCACCACTCGGGCGTCATCGTCGTGGACTTCGGCACCGCCACCACCTTCGACGCCGTGTCGCCGAAGGGCGAGTACCTGGGCGGCGCCATCTGCCCCGGCATCAACATCGCCATGGAGGCCCTGTTCCTGAACGCCTCCAAGCTGCCGCGCGTGGAGTTCGCGCGGCCCCCGCACGTCATCGGCCGCAACACCGTGCACTCCATCCAGTCCGGGCTCGTGTTCGGCTACGTGGGGCTGGTGGACGGCATCTGCGCGCGGATGCAGTCGGACCTGGGCTTCCCGGTGCGAGTCGTCGCCACCGGGGGGCTGGCCGCGCTGGTGGCAACCGAGTCCAAGGCCATCCACGAGGTGGACGAGTTCCTCACGCTCGAGGGCCTGCGCATCATCTACGGAAGGAATCACGCCTCATGACCACCGCCGTCCCCAACGCCGTCCCGGCGCCGCCCCCCGGCTGTCCCTTCAACGCGGAGTTCCTGCCGCCCAACCTGCGCAAGCACGTGGACCCGGCCGCGCCGGTGCCGCTGCGGATGATGGCGGCCAAGTCGCTGGTGCCGCTCAGCCCGTCGGACATGCTCGGCGCGCTCTTCATGCTGACGTTCGACCCGGACGCCGCCGTGCGCGACACGGCGACGAAGACGGCCGCCAACCTGCCGGACAGGATTCTGGGCTCCGCGGTGCGCGACGAGGAGGTGCAGCCCCCCGTGCTGGGCTACTTCCTGGGCCTGCTCAAGGCCAAGGAGGCCTACGCGGAGATGCTGGTCCTCAACGCCAGCACCCCGGATGACGCGGTGGCCGACGTGGCGAAGGACTGCTCCGCGAAGCTGGCGGAAATCGTCAGCCAGAACCAGCTGCGCCTGCTGCGCCACGAGGACATCCTCCGCAACCTGTGCGTCAACCCCAACGTCCCCGTGTCGCTCACCGACAGCGTCTGCGACTTCGCGGTGCGCAGCGGCCTGGTGCTCGCGGACGTGCCGCAGATGAAGACGGCGCGCATCCGCCTCTTCGGCCCCGAGGCCGCCGAGGCCCCGCCGGACCCGGGCCCCACCGCCGAGCAGGTCCTCCAGGAGTTCCAGGAGGTGGCGGGGGAGGACGCCGCACCGATGGAGGAGGGCAAGAGGCTCACGCTCGCCCAGCGCATCATGAAGATGTCCATCGCGGAGAAGATCAAGCTCGCCACGCTGGGCAACAAGGAGGCCCGCGGCACGCTCATCCGGGACACCAACAAGCTGGTGGCGGTGGCCGTCATCCGCAGCCCGCGTCTCACCGACGGTGAGGTGCTCTCCTGCGCGGCCAACAAGGCGATGATGGATGACGTGCTGCGCGTCATCTACAACAACCGCGAGTGGACGAAGCACCAGAAGGTGAAGCTCGCGCTGGTGAAGAACCCCAAGGTGCCGCTCACCGTCACCATGAAGTTCCTCAACTCGTTCCGCGACGGCGAGCTGAAGGACCTCGCCCGCGACAAGAACGTGCCCGCCGCCGTGCAGTCCTTCGCGAAGAAGCTCCACGAGAAGAAGACCGCCCCGAAGAAGCAGGGGTAGGGCGGGGCGGGACAGCGGCCCCGGGCTTTCAGTCAACGCCCGGGGCGGGCTTCAGGACTTCAGGAGGACTTCAGGCCGCGGCCTCGTCGGCGTCCGCCACGGCGGAGGCCGGCTCATCCAAGAGCTGCTGGGCGATGGCGAGCGCCTTCTTCGTCTTCTCGCGCAGCTTCTCGTCGTTCTTGATGCGCGCGTAGAGCTTCGTCACGCGCTCCTCGTCGCGCACCGCGGCGGCCTCCAGCTCGCTGATGCGCTTGCGCAGCTCCTCGGCCTCCTCGGCCGCGCGGGTGCCCTGCTCGGACAGCTGCGCGTTGGCGTCCTCGAGCTGCGCGCGCAGTGCCTCGGCCTCGCGCTGGGCGGCGTCCACCTGGCCGCGCAGCCCTTCCGCCTCTTCCTGGGCGGCCTGCAGGTCCGCCTCGAGCTGGCCGGTGCGGCCGCGCAGCTCCTCCACCTCGGCGCTCAGCCCCTGGGCCTGGGCCTGGTGCTGGTCCACTTCCGTCTGGAGCGCGGACAGCTGCGCGGCGGCGCCGCGGGCCTCTTCCTTGGCGGCGGCGAGCTGCTGATCCACGCGCTTGCGCTCCGTGGCCAGCGTGTCCGCGCGCGTGGTGAGCGTCTTCAGCTGCGCGTCGCGGCGGGCAATCTCGGAGTCGGCCGTGCTGGCCTTCTGCTCCAGCTCCAGGTGCTGGTCCTTGAGCTCGACGATCTCCTGGTCCTTCTGGTTCAGCTCCGTCTTCAGGCGGAGGATTTCCTTGTCCCGCTTGTTGACGGCGTCGCGCAGGGCGAAGGTGTCCTTGTCGTTCTTCCCGGTGGCCGCGCGCGCCGTCTCCAGCTCGGTGGCCTTGCCCTCCAGCTCGGCCTCCAGCTCACGGACGCGGTCCTCGGCCTGCGTGGCCTGGCCCTGGGCGTCGTTGAGCGCGCCCTGCAGCTCGGCCACCTTCGCGCGCAGGTTGCGCAGCTCCGCGGTGTCCGCCGCGGCCATGGCCGGGGCCGCCGTCACCGGGGGCGCGGCGGTGCGCGCGGGAGGCGGCGGCGTGCGCGCGGGCGGCGGCGCCACGGCGCGCACGGGCTCGGGCGGACGCACCGGCTCCGGCGGCGGGCGCACGGGCTCCGGGGGCATGAAGCCCACCACCGTCTTCTCCGAGTCATCCAGCGCGTCGAGCGCGTCGTCCGCGTCCGAGCCCAGCGAGTCCAGCGAGGCGAAGTCCTCTTCCACGCCCTCCACCACCGCCTCCGGCGGGGCGATGACGGGCTCCTCGTCAATCGAGGGCTCGTTGTCGGGGGCGGACATGTCGCTGAAGGCGGCGTCGAGGTCCAGCTCCTCGCCCTGCACCGCGGCCTCCTCGCCGGTGTCGACGGAGATCTCCTCGCCGAAGTCCGCCGTCATCGGCTCGTCGCCGAGCGCGTCCAGCGTGAGGCTCTCGTCGACCACGTCCTCGGACGCCGGGAGCTCCGGGAAGCCGATCAGCGCGCCCACGCGCTCCACCAGGAGGTTGGCGTCCACCGGCATGGCGACGTACTCGTCCGCGTGCGCCTTCAGCTTGCGGTGCTGCGCGAAGCCGTCCGGGTTGCCGACGATGACGATGGGGACGTTCTTGAGGTCGTCGTCCTTCTTCAGCTTGCCGCAGATGAGGTAGCCGTTCTGCCCCGCGGACAGCTCCACGGCGATGACGGTGAGGTCCGGCCGGTCGCGGCGAATCTGCTCCACGCTGCCCTTGCCGTCGGCGGTGTCCTCCACCGTGAAGCCTCGGGCCTCCAGCGCGGGACGCAGCGTGGCGGCGAGGGCGGTGTCGCTCTTTTCGACGATCAGGATTTTCTTGGACATGGAGGGACGGCCCGTCCTGCGGTGCGGCGCGCACGTGTGCACCCCACGGGCGACAGCGCGCGAAATAGGAATTCGCCGTCGAGGCTATCGGCCATGCAGGGGACCGTCAATGTTCCGCCCCGACGGAATCCCGGCCGCCCGGAGAGCGGGCAGGCGTCATGAAACGAACGTTTGGGAGGTGCCGGACAGCGCGACTCAGCGAGGGAACTTCACCGTCTCGATGGGGACGGACGGACGCGAGTGCTGCGCGGGCGCGGGCGAGAACAGCGGCTCTTCGGACTGCGGCGGCTCCGACTTGCGGGCAATGGCCTCACCGCTGTCACGCTCGGAGAGCATCCGGCGGATGTCGTCCTCGTCCATGTCGGTGACCATCTCGTAGACGATTTCGTCGTCCCGCCAGGTGACGACGTTGTAGCCCTGCGCGGAGTCCACCTCCACCGCCTTCAGGGTCTGGACTCTCGGCGCCGCCGCCTCGTCGTCGGGGACGACGAAGACGCTCAGACGGCGGCTCGGCTCGCCTTCCTTCTGCGGCAGCGTCTCGTAGCTGATGAACGCCACTTCCTTGCCGTTGAGGATGGAGATGCGGCCGCCCAGCGGCTTCGCCTTGGGCAGCTGCGGCAGGGTGACGCGCGGGTCCACCTTGTCCTTGAACCACTCCTCCATCTGTTCAGGGGAGGCGGAGGCGATTTCGTAGGGCAGCACCCGATTGTGGCGCTGGATGGCCTCGCGGCGGGCCAGGCGCAGGCGCTGCTCGGACTGGTACGCCACCCAGCCTCCGCCCACCGTCACCACCACCAGGGCCATGGCGCCCGCGCGCAGCCACACGCCGTACTGGGCGCGGCGCTGCTCCCGCTTGAGTCCGCCCTGGATGCCCGCGCGCAGGGACGCGGGAGTCCGCATCCCCTGCACGGAGTGGCGTGCGGCTCGCCGCAGCGCCAGCTTCATCTGCGTCTCCTCCTCCACGCGGCGCTGACATGCGGCGCAGCCGGAGAGGTGGGTTTCGAGGTCCACCCGCTCCTCCGGCTGGAATTCGCCGTCGAGGTACGGATAGAGGAGCCGTTCGAGTTCCTGGCAGGTCATGGGCGCGCGGGAGGAACCTGTTTCTACCCTGTCTTCTTCCTGTTCCGGTACTCTTCGAGGTCTGCGGGGGCGTTCACCGGCTCACCATCATGCCGGAATACACCCTGGCCCACCGCGTACTCGCGCAGGTTCTTCTGCAACAGCTTGCGCCCGCGGAACAGCCGGCTCATCACCGTGCCCACGGGACACTCGAGAATCTCGGCGATCTCCTTGTAGGAGAACTCCTGCAGGTCCGCGAGGATGACCACCAGCCGGAAGTCGATGGGCAGCGCGTCGATGGCGCGCAGCACGTCGTCCGACAGGAGCCGGTCGAAGAAGTACTGCTCCGGGTTGGCCGCGAAGTCCGTCGCGTCCCGGCTCACGAAGCGCTCGTGCACGGCCTCGCGCTCCACGCCCTCCACCACCGTGCGCTCCTTCACCTTCCGGCGGTACCGGTTGATGAAGGTGTTGGTGAGGATCTTGAAGAGCCAGGCCTTGATGTTGGTGCCCCGCTCGAACTTGTCGAAGAAGCGGTAGGCCCGCATGCAGGTGTCCTGCACGAGGTCTTCCGCATCGCGCTCGTTCTTCGTCAGCCGCAGGGCGGCGGAGTAGAGCGGGTCCAGGTGGGCCAGCGCCAGCTCTTCGAATTCCTGCTTCGTTCGGTTGGGTTGCCTGAAGTCCAACATATCCCGCCTTCCAAGGGCCCGAAACAATTGGGGAATGAGTTGTCGCCTGCCCATCAATGTATGCACGGGAACAGACTGGGCAACAACGGCATCCCTGCTACACCCGGCCGCACGCCCGCTTCGGGAACGCTAGACGCCCGCCGGGAGAAGATATTCCCCATCAGGAATAACGAACGGGGAGGCCGGATGTCGCCATCCGAACCTCCCCGCCGGGTCCTGCCTGACTGGCTGCCTGCTGGGCCTACTTGCGGCCGGCGAGCGCGTCCGCCAGGGGCACGTAGTCGTAGCCCATGTCCTTGGCGACGGCCTCGTAGGTGACGTGGCCGTTGTAGGTGTTCATCGCACGGGCCAGGGCGCGGTCGGACTTCACGGCCTCGACCAAGCCCATGTCGGCGATCTTCCGCGCGTAGGGGCGGGTGGTGTTGGTGAGCGCGTACGTGGACGTCTGCGGCACCGCGCCGGGCATGTTGGCCACGCAGTAGTGGACCACGCCGTGGACGACGAAGGTCGGGTTGTCGTGGGTGGTGGGCTTGCAGGTCTCGATGCAGCCGCCCTGGTCCACCGCGACGTCGACGACGACGGAGCCGGGGCTCATCTCGGCGATGAGCGCCTCGGAGACGAGCTTCGGCGCCTTGCCGCCGGGGATGAGCACGCCGCCGATGACCAGGTCCGACTCGCGCACCGACTTCGCGATGCTCTCCGTGTCCGACGCCAGCACGCTGGTGCGGCCGAGGAACACGTCGTCCAGGTAGGTGAGGCGCTCCAGGTTGACGTCGAGGATGGTGACCTCGGCGCCCATGCCCACGGCCACCTTGGCGGCGCACAGGCCCACCACGCCACCACCGATGACGGTGACGCGGCCGCGGCGCACGCCGGGCACGCCGCCCAGCAGGATGCCCTTGCCCCCGTGCGCCTTCTCCAGGCACGCGGCGCCCACCTGGATGGCCATCTTCCCGGCCACCTCGGACATGGGCTTGAGCAGCGGCAGGCTGCCGTCATCCAGCTGCAGCGTCTCGTACGCGACGGCCGCCGCCTTCTTCTTGAGCAACGCCTTCGTCAGCTCCGGGTCCACGCCGGCCAGATGGAAGTACGTGTAGATGATCTGGCCGGGCTGGATGCGCTCGTACTCGGGCGCAATCGGCTCCTTCACCTTGACGATCATCTCTGCGCGCTTCCAGACCTCGTCCGCGCTGGCGACGATCTGCGCGCCGACGCGCTGGTACTCCGAGTCGGGGATGCCGGAGCCGACGCCGGCGTTCGTCTCGACCAACACCGTGTGGCCCGCGCTCGTGAGCGCGCGCACACCCGCCGGAACCATGCCGACGCGGTACTCACGGGTTTTGATCTCCTTGGGAACTCCGACGATCACGACTGCCTCCAGAGGGGGACTTGAAATCGCGCGGACCCTATCCAAAACCCGGGGGGAATCAAGGCGCGCCTGGAAGCCGGATGCATGCCTCCGGTGAGACGGAATAACCCCTCACGTATGACGCGCGGCGTTGAATGCGATGCGTCTCGTGCTGCTTCGACGTCGAAGAAACGCGGGCCCGGTGGTAGTTGAGGAAGACATGACGTCCGCACCGAAGCTGCTGTTCGCCGACCCCAAGGGCCGGGTGATGGAGCATCCGTACCTGCTCGCCACGCTGCGCAGCGGGGAGGAGCTCGTCCCGCCGCAGGACAAGCCCATCCCCCTGCCGGAGGCCGGACGGCTCGTGCACCTGCCTGGTCGCCTGCCGGTGGGGCTCCATCCGGAGACGGGCGAGCTGGAGCTGGTGCGGGAGATGAAGGTTGGCGGCAAGACGTTCGTGCCCAACGCGGTGGGTGCGCTGCTGCCGCCGGGCTACACGCGGACGTTCCTCCCCGGCGAGGTGAAGGGCAACGGGCCGGTGCTGCCGCAGTGGGCGTACACCGCCGCTGCGTGGGTGGGCGAGGGCCCGGTGGCGTGGGCGATTCACACCGACCGCCGCTCGCATTGGGACCCGGAGCGCTACTCCACGCCGGAGATGAAGGCACTGGTGGAGCAGCACATGGAGCGCTTCCCCAACAACCGGGTGCTGAAGCAGCTCAAGACGTGCGCGCTCATCTACCGGTGCTTCACGTCGCAGAACACGTTCTACGTGCGCGACGAGGCCGCCATCCCCGCGTCCGTCATGTGCAACGCGCGCTGCGTGGGCTGCATCTCCGACCAGCCCGCGGACGGGCCGCCCGCCTCGCACGAGCGCATGGACGACGGCCCCACCGGCGAGGAGATGGGACAGATTGGCCTGTTCCATCTGCAGCACGCGCCGGGCCGCACCATGGTCAGCTTCGGCCAGGGCTGCGAGGGTGAGCCGCTCACGCGCTGGAAGCAGATTGCTGAAGCCATCCGCTACATGCGCGCGCACTCGCGCGAGGGCTCCATCAACATCAACACCAACGCCAGCCTCACCAAGGGGCTGGAGGCGCTGTTCGACGCGGGGCTGGACGCCATCCGTGTGTCGCTCAACTCGGCGGTGAAGGACCTCTACGAGGCCTACTACAAGCCGGTGAAGTACGGCTGGGAGGACGTGGAGGCGTCCATTGCCCTCGCGCGTGAGCGCGGCGCGTACCTGGCGCTGAACCTGCTCCTGTTCCCCGGCGTCACCGACCGCGAGGGCGAGGTGAAGGCGCTGGAGCGGCTGGTGAAGAAGTACCGCGTGGACCAGGTGCAGACGCGCTCGCTGTGCATCGACCCGCTCCAGTACCTGGAGGTGGCGCGCGACAAGGGCGCGGGCGGCGAGCCCGTGGGCATCCGCACGCTCTTGCAGCGGCTGAAGGCGGCGCGGCCGGGGCTCGTCATCGGCAACTTCGCGCGCGGCCTGGACGAGCGGGAGAACGCGGCCGGGCGAGGGTAGGGGAGTCGGGACACCGGGGGCCGGTAGACGGCCCCGCGAGGACTACTCGGTGGGCGGGGGCATCAGCTCCTTGGCCACCAGGTTGCCCATCACCGCGTCCTTGGGGATGTAGCCGTCGGCGCCCGCCTCGCGGCAGATGCGCTGGAGCTCCTCGACATTCTCACCCGAGCACAGCAGCACCTTGATGCCCTTGAAGAGGCTGTTGCTCTTGATGAAGCGGCAGAACTGCTCGCCATTCACGTTGGGCATCCGCACGTCCAGCAGCACCAGGTCCGGACGCGTCTGCTTCTTGAGGATGATCTTCGTGGCCTTGTCCGCGGTGTCGGCCACGTGCACCTCGAAGCCCTTGGACACGAGGTCCGCTTCGATGATGCGGGCCGTCATCTCGCTGTCGTCCACGATGAGGATGCGCGGCTTGCGTCCGCCCGCGGTGGCCGGCTTGGCGGCGGGGATGCCGCCGGTGGCCGCGGGGGCCTGGGGCGCGGCGGCGGGAGGCGCGGCCGGAGCGGCGGGCACGGCGGTGGGGACGCCCAGGGCGGGAGGTCCAATCAACCCCATCACGCCGCCCAGCACGGCCTCCAGGCCGCCGCTCTTGAGGATGTAGCCGTCCGCGCCGGAAGCCTTCGTCTTGCCCTGCAGCTCCGCCTCGGGGATGTCGGAGTACAGCACCAGCTTGGCGGTGACCTTCTTCTGCCTCCGGAGATACTCGACGACATCGTCGCCGAACATCTCCGGCATGTTCACGTCCATGAGGATGAGCGCGAACGGCCCCTCGGTGAGCTTCTGGTCGAGGCTCGCCAGGTCCTGCGCGCCGCTCGCCTGGTAGCCAGCGGCGGTGAGGGCCCGTACGGTGAGCTCCACCAGCATCGGGCTGTCGTCAATGACCAGTACGCGCGACATCGTCCTCCTCAAAGGAATCCCGCTAACCCTACACCTTTGAATCCGCGCGGACCATCGAAACGGCGACCGAGCAGCCGGCCTGTCGGGTCTACTTGACCGGTTTTCGTCCCCTCCGGATACTTTGCCGCCTTGACCACGACCCCCACACCCCTCCAGCGGGCACTCCGGATGGCTCCGGACCGCGCTGTGGCTGCCCAGGCCCGACCCGAGCAGGAGTTCTTCTGCTTCCGGGTGGGAGACCTGCGGCTCGGCGTGCCCAGTGAGAATGTGCTCGAGGTTCTCCGCGCGGGCCTGCTCACTCCCCTGCCGAGGACTCCTTCCTTCATCATGGGCGTCACCGGCCACCGAGGAGAGGTGCTGCCGGTCGTCGACCTGCTGCGCTTCCTCTCCAAGGGAGAGGCGCGCATCGGCCCGCGCACCCGCCTGTTCGTCGGCATCACCGGCAGCTACGTGGCCGGCGTCGTCGCGGACACGGTGCTCGGCCTGCGCCGCATCCCCGTGTCCGAAATCCTGCCGCCGCCGCTGGGCGGTGACGCCGCCGCCGAGCACCTGCTCGGCGTGGTGCACGGCAGCGGCAACCAGGACGCCATCAACCTCCTCAACTTCTCCAAGCTGCTGCAGACCGCGCGGCAGCGGGCGGTGGCTCGATGAACGACGAGCACGTCCAGGAGCAGGAGGTGGTGGACATCCTGTTCTTCGACATCGGCCACTCGCTGTACGGCACCGACGCGTCCCAGGTGCTGCGCATCGACCGCTCCCTGCCGGAAGACATCACGCTGCCCGGGCTGGGCCTGCCTCTCCGGGGCCACCGCGCCATCGTCTTCGACACGCCGGAAGGCGAGGGCCACCTGAAGGTGGATGCCGTCCACGCCGTGCGCTCCATCCCCCTCAACTCGCTCCGCCGGATGCCCCCCACGGCCGGAGCGGCCCCCTATGCCGTTGGCGTGTACCTCGAAGAGGCCCGCGCCGTGTTGCTCATCGATCTGGTGGAAACCGCCAGGACCCAAGGAACTCAAGGAAGGCACTGACCGCAATGTCCCTGGACACCCCCAACGACAAGTCCACGTCCAAGGCTCGCTCCGCCCGGAAGGCCCCCGCCTCCAAGGCGTCCGCGGGCTCCAAGGCCAGCGCCAACCCGGCGACGACCCAGGCCCAGTACAAGGCCTTCACCGACACGCTGCTGACGGTGCTTTCCGGCAACCTCCAGGCCCGCGTTCCCAAGGAGCTGGTGGGCGAGAGCGCCTCGGAGATGGCGCACCTGCTCAACCAGGTGCTCGACAATCTCGCCGCGTCCGAGCACCGCAAGCAGGTGTCGGCGCAGGAAATCGACCAGGCGCTGGACTCGCTCATCGGCCTGGTGCGCGAGGGCGACCTGTCCCGGTGGAACACCACCACCGAGGACCCCCAGCTCGGGCCCCTGCTCGAGGGCTTCGGCAAGGTCATCGAGACGCTGCGCACCTTCGTGCGGGAGATCAACGAGGCGGCGCTGCGCCTGTCCTCGTCCGCCAACCAGGTGCTCGCGGCCTCCACGCAGCATGAGACGTCTTCCACGGAGCAGGCGGCGGCCATCCACGAGACGACCGCCACCATGGAGGAGCTGAAGCACGCGTCCGCGCAGATTGCCGAGAACGCCGGCAGCGTGGCGCGCGTGGCGGAGGAGACGCTCGGTGCGGCTCGCGCGGGCCGTGGCGCCATTGGTGAGTTCATCCAGGCCATGCAGCAGATCCGCAGCGACGGCGTCGCGGTGGCGGACTCCATCGCCAAGCTGTCCAAGCGCGTGGAGCGCATCGGCACCGTGGTGGAGGTCATCGACGAGATTGCCGACCGCTCGGACCTGCTGGCGCTGAACGCGGCGCTCGAGGGCAGCCGCGCGGGTGAGGCCGGCAAGGGCTTCTCCATCGTCGCGGCGGAGATGCGGCGCCTGGCGGAGAACGTCCTGGACTCCACCAAGGAGATCAAGAACCTCATCACCGAGATCCGCGAGGCCACGGCCGCGGCGGCCGGTGCGGCGGAGGCTTCCAAGGCGGCGACCGAGTCCGGCGAGAAGCTGGGCGCGGTGGCGGCGCAGGCGGTGGAAGGCATCCTCGCCGGTGTGCAGGAGACCAGCGACGCGGCCCGCGTCATCAACCTCGCCACGCAGCAGCAGCGCACGGCGACGGAGCAGGTGGTTGCGTCCATGGCGGAGATCGAGGACGTGACGCGCCAGACGACGCAGGCCTCCAAGCAGGCCACGGGTGCCGCGGCGGAGCTGACGCAGCTCGCGGGCCGGCTGGCAGAGCTCATCAAGCGTTTCAAGGCCGACTAGCGCTTCCTGGAACGGGAGGGGCGAACGCCGGCCATGGACACCGAGGCTCTAAAGAAGTCCCTCCTGAAGAAGTTCCAGGAGGTCACCGCAGACCGCCTCCAGAAGATTCAGCTGGGGGTATTGGACCTGGAGAAGGACACCGCGGACCAGGCCGCGGAAGACGTCGCGCGCGAGCTGCACACGATGAAGGGGGAGGCCCGCATGCTGGGCCTGCCCGTCATCGGGCAGCTGGCGCACGCCGCCGAGGACGTCCTGCGCGCCGAGCGCGAGGGCAGGACGGCCACGGAGATCGCCACCGACGTCCTGCTCAGGGCGTGTGACGTCCTCTCCGACCTGAACGAGGACCTGGCGGGCGCCAACACCGGCACCCCCGCCAGCGAGGAGATGGTCAAGGCGCTCGCGGAGGTCTCCGGCCAGGAGCCGCCCTCCATCGGGCCCAAGCCGAAGCCCGCCGCTCCGCCGCCCGCCGCGCCCCGCGCTCCGGTGACGGCGCCCGTCGCGGCGCCGGTGCTCGTGGCGCCTGCTGCTGCTCCGGTGGCTGCTCCGGCCGCACCCGTGCATCGTGCTCCCGAGGCTCCCGCAGCGCCGGCTCCCGCCGAGGAGACGCAGGGCGCGGCGAAGTCCGCCGCCGTGGCGGACCGGACCATCCGCGTCAACGTGGAGGTGCTGGACTCGCTGGGGCTGCTCGCGGGCGACCTGCTCGTGGAGAGCGCCCGCGGACGGCTGCGCAGCTCGGAGACGGAGGCGCTGTTCGAGCGCTTCAGCCGCCTGGGTGACCGCTTCCTGCGGCTCGCGGAGCAGGTGGAAATCCCCACCCCGGTGCGCGCGCTGCTGGACCGCGTGGAGAGCGACCTCCACATGCTGCGCGACGATGCGTTCCGCTTCGTGCGGCGCAACGACGACGGCATCAACACGCTGCACGGCAACCTCGCGAAGATGGCGGACCACGTGGCCGAGGCCCGGCTGGTGCCGCTGTCCACCGTGTTCGACGCCTTCCCCCGCGCGGTGCGAGAGATGTCGCGCACGCAGGGCAAGGACGTGGACCTGGTCATCGAGAACGCCGACATCGGCGTGGACCGGTCCATGCTGGCTGACGTGCGCGACGCGCTGGTGCACCTGCTGCGCAACTCGGTGGACCACGGCGTGGAGTCTCCGGACACGCGCCAGAGCCTGGGCAAGCCGCTCACGGGCCGTGTCCGCATCAAGGTGCGCGTGGACGGCGACATGCTCCACATCGAGGTGGAGGACGACGGGCGCGGCATCGACCCGGAGCGGCTGCGCCAGGCCGCCGTCAACAAGCGCCTCATCACCCAGGTGCAGGCCAACGCGCTGTCCGAGCGCGAGGCCATCGAGCTCATCTTCCGTCCCGGCTTCTCCACCCGCGACCAGGTCAGCGAATTGTCCGGCCGTGGCGTGGGCATGGACGTGGTGAAGCGGAAGGTGGAGATGCTGGGCGGCTCGGTGGGCGTCATCAGCCGCATCGGCCGTGGCACCACGATTACGCTGCGCCTGCCGCAGTCGCTCGCCCTCATGAAGGTGCTGCTGGTGCGCCTGGGCGACGACGTCTACGGCATGCCCGCCGCGGACGTGGAAGCGGTGATGCGCGTCAAGCCCGAGGACCGGCTGGAAATCTTCGGCACCCTCGCCGTGCGGCACCGGGGCAAGCCCACGGCGCTGGTGGCGCTGGGGCCGCTGCTGGGCCTCAACGGTGGCAACCGCTTCGACAAGCCGCCCGCGGTGGTGGTGCGTCACGGCGAGGACCACGCGGCGCTCGTCGTCGACGGCTTCGTGGACGAGCGTGAAGTCGCGGTGAAGCCCTGCGGCGGCGAGTTCCTCAAGGGCGCGCCCTTCATCGCCGGCACCGCGGCGCTGGAGGACGGTCGCATCGCCGTGCTGCTGCACGTGCCGGACATCATGGCCGAGGTGCGCCGCATGGCGCGTCCCGTCACCCAGGCTCCGGCGGCCAAGCGCCTGCGGGTGCTGCTGGTGGACGACTCGCCCATTGCCCGCGCCACGGAAGGAGCGCTGGTCAAGGCGCTGGGCCACCTGCTGGAGGAGGCCCAGGACGGCGAGGAGGCGTACGCGAAGGTGCAGAACAACCAGTACGACCTCATCCTCACCGACGTGCAGATGCCGAAGATGGACGGCTTCACGCTGTCGCGGCGGCTCAAGTCCACGCCCGCGGTGGCCCGCATCCCCGTCATCATCCTGTCGTCGCTGGCCTCTCCGGAGGACAAGCGCCGCGGCCTGGACGCGGGGGCGGACGCCTACCTCGTCAAGGGGGAGCTCGGCGTGGAGATCCTCGCGCAGGCCATCGACCGGCTGACCTGAGGAGCCACGCTTGGGCGGCCCCCCCGCGGCAGGAATGGCATTCCGGGTGCTCATGGTGGGCAAGGGGCTGCGTGCGCTCGCCGCGCGTGGCCTCTTCGACGGCGAGTCGCTCGTCCCGGTGGGCCCGGCGGAGGTGGACTTCGCCGGCGCGCTGGTCGCCGTGCAGCGCCACTTCCCGGACGTGCTGCTGGTGGACCTCAGCGCCCGCGAGGCGCTGGAGGCGGTTGAACACGTGATGGTGGAGCGGCCGGTGCCCATCCTCGCGCTGCACCCGGGCGCGCTCTCCGGCCAGGACGCCTTCCAGGCCGTGGCCCTGGGCGCGCTGGACGTGGTGGAGCGCCCGGCGTCACCGGGGGCGGACTTCTGGAGCCATGTTTCGCGCAAGCTGGTGATGCTGGCGCAGGTGAAGGCGGTGCGGCAGGTGAGCACCCGGCCCCTGCCGCGCACGGACGCGCCCGCGCCGCCCTTCCCGCTGGTGGCCATCGCCGCGTCGCTGGGCGGCCCCAAGGCGGTGGCGCAGGTGCTCCGGATGATTCCCCGGGGTTTTCCGGCGCCCCTGGCCTACTGCCAGCACATCAGCGAGGGCTTCACCGAGGGGCTGGCCCACTGGCTGGCCATGGAGACGGCGCTGCGAGTGCAGGAGGCTGAAACCGGGGTGGTGATGGAGCCCGGCACGGTGTACATCGCTCCGTCTGGCAGTCACCTGTTGGTCCGACCGGAGGGCAGGCTGGAGCTGGACTCCGGGCCCGCGCTCCGCGGTTTCAGACCTTCGTGTGACATGCTGCTCACTTCCGCGGGCGAGGCCTTCGGCTCGCGCTGCATCGGGGTCATCCTGACGGGCATGGGGCGCGACGGCGCGCGAGGGTTGAAGGAGATTCGTGAGCGTGGTGGAAGGACCATCGCGCAGGACGAGGCCACATCCACCGTCTGGGGCATGCCCCGCGAGGCCGTGCTGATGGGCGCCGCGCAGGAGGTACTGCCGCTGGACCGGATTGGACCGATGCTGCTTCAGTGGGTGGACGCGTGCTGACCGCGAGCAACAAGGTGCTCCAGCAGCTCGCCGCGCTCCTCCTGGAGCGTGCGGGCCTCAAGATTACGCCGGACGGCTTCCACAGCCTCCGCCTGGCGCTGTCCACCCGCATGCCCGTGGTGGGCGTGGAGGAGCCGGAGAAGTACCTCGCGCAGCTGTCGGGCCCGGGCGGCGAGGAGGAGCTGCGCTCGTTCCTCCCCCTGGTGACGGTGGGGCACACGGAGTTCTTCCGCGACGCGAAGCAGTTCCGCGCCCTGGAGAAGAGCGTGCTGCCGGAGCTGGTGACGCGCGCGCGGCGGGAGATGCGCAAGGTGTCCGTCTGGTCCGCCGGCTGCGCCACGGGCGAGGAGCCCTACAGCGTGGCCATGGTGCTGGCCGAGCTGGGCGCGCTGTCCATGGAAGTGGACCTGCTGGCCACCGACCTGAACCTGGCCGCGGTGGATGCCGCGCGGCAGGGGCGCTTCACCTCGCGCCGCTGCATCAGCATCGGCCCGGAGCGGCTCAAGCGCTTCTTCCGTCCCGTGGACGAGGGCTACGAGGCGCTGCCCACCCTGCGCGACTACATCCGCTTCGACGGGCAGAACCTGGCGGTCCCCGTGTTCGACAAGGTGGGGCTGTCCTCGCTGGACCTCATCCTCTGCCGCAACGTCATCATCTACTTCGACCTGCCCACCATCCGCGGGCTGATGGACCGCTTCCTCAGCGCGCTGCGGCCGGGTGGACTGCTGTTCCTGGGCTACTCGGAGAGCCTCTTCAAGGTCTATGACCGCTTCGAGATGATCGAAGTGGACGGCGCCTTCGTGTACCGGCGCCCGCTGGCGGACAAGGCCCTCCGCCCGCCGCCGCTGCGCATCACCCCGTACCCCGGCGAGCCGGACGTGTCCGAGCGCAAGCAGACGCCCGAGTCCTTCGCGGCGGACCTGCGCAAGCGCATCCAGGTGGAGACTGCGTCCGGCGCCCTGACGCGGGGCACGCCGTCTCCGGTGTCCCCGCAGGGGCCTGCGGCTCCCGGCGCTCCCAGGGCCGTGAAGGGGCACGTGCACCTTCCGGCCCCGGTGACGCCGTCCACGCCGCCGCCCGTGGGGCCGCGCTCCGGAGGCTCCGGAGGCTCCGGAGACCTGGCGCGCCCGCGCATCACCCAGGAGCTTCCGGTGGCGTCGGCTTCGGACGCCGCGCGCCCGCGCATCACCCAGGAGATTCCGGTGGTGACGCCCACGCGCAGCACCACGGGCGAGGTGCCGGCATGGCCCAAGCTGCTGCCGCCCGCGGAGCGCCTGGCCATTGCCGTGCGGAAGATGGCGCAGGGGGACTTCCCCGCCGCCATCGCCGCCGTCGAGCGCCTGCTCGTGGACGAGCCGAGCGACCTGGACGCCATCCTGACGCTGGGCAACCTCTACTCGCTGACGGGCCGCATCCCCGAGGCGCGTGACACCTTCGCGCAGGCGATTCAGCGCGAGCCGCTGTGCGTGGAGGCGCGCGTGTTCGGTGGGGTGGCGATGCTGCAGGCGGGGAACCTGAAGGAGGCGCGCTCGGAGCTGAGCAAGGCGCTGTTCCTGGAACCCACGCTGGCCATTGGCCACTACCTGCTGGCGCAGGTGCACGAGCGCTCCCAGGAACCGGAAGCGGCACGGCGCAGCTATCGCAACGCCATTGCCCAGCTGCGCTTCCCGCAGCGGCCCCTGGCAGGGCACTACCCGGAGATGCCGGACTCGGCGGACGCCATCTCCCGCGCGGCGCGCTATGCGCTCGCCGCGCTGGAGGAACAGCCCCTGCGCTGAGTGCAGGCGGGGGCCGCGAGTCTGGGGTGCTGCTAGCCCAGGTTCGTCTTCACCTGGTCCAGCGTCTTCTTCGGATCCAGCACGGAGGCGAACTTGTCCTGCAGGTAGGACTTGGCCTTGCCGCGCAGGAGCATGCCGGGGTCGGTGCCCTCGCCCTGGACCTGGTTGTCGGTGATGACGAAGGACGCATCCATCTGGATGCCCATCACCTTGCCGGCGATCTTCGCGCCGTCGCCCGCCCAGTCCGCCTTCACGCCGTATTTGCTGTTCCAGTACTTCAGCAACTGCTCGACGCGCTGCTTCACCTCCTCCTTCGGGAGGGTGTGGGGGATATCGAACTTCATCATGCCCATGGCCCGGCTCCTGATGTCGGTGACCCGTCCGTGCGTTTAGTGGCGCGCGGGCGGGAAGGGAACCGCCGTCTCACTTTTGATGGCGCGGATGTCAACAGGCTTGCTCACCGTCCGGCCACGCGCCGGGGGCGCTTGAGCTTCACCGGCGGGTCTCCGGGGCGCCCCCAACGGGCCAGGTACGGCGCCAGGTCATACTTCTCCGCCGTGCGCGGCGAGCTCATGGGCCGCACCTTCCCCAACACCTTCCGCTCCTGGAAGGGCCTGTCGTGCAGCCCCAGCACCCACATGAAGTTGGCCACGCTGGCCGGGTCCCTCCCGTCCACCGCGTACTTGTCGTTGAGCAGGGCGATGCGCCCCAGGCCCTCCTCGGGGGTGGCGCTCCACTCCAGCAGCTTCTTCCCCCAGAGCATGCGCAGGTAGTTGTGGATGCGGCCGCGCTCCAGCAGCTCGCGCTGGGACGCGTTCCACAGGCCGTCCCCGGTGCCCGACGTCTCCAGTTGCTCCAGCGTGTAGAGGTGCTCGCGCGCGTCCTTCTGGTGCGTGGCGAGCGTCTCGCGCGCCCAGGCGGGCAGGGACTCCAGGGAGAGCTGCCGGGGGCCGGGCGTGTGGAAGCAGAAGTTGAAGCCGAGCTCGCGCCGCACCAGCAGCTCTTCGAGGAAGGCGCGCACGGCGGGGTGGTCCGTGCCGCGCGAGCGGATGACGGCGCGCGCCGCTTCTCCCGCGAAGAGGTTGCCCCAGTGGAAGAAGGGAGACAGGCCGGACTGGTGCGCGCGGCCCGGGTCGCTCCGCTCGGTGTCGTAGCCGTCCATGCGCTGGAGGAAGGCGTGGAGCGACTCGAGCCCGGCCTTGCGCCCGCCGCGCTCGGAGATGGGGGCCACCGTGTGGTCGATGTCGAAGCTGGCCAGCGCCTCGCGGGCCTCACGCGCGTCCGCGGTGTCGAAGTCGGGCTCCAGTTTGCGCCCCGCGGCCGCGGCCTTGACGGCGCGGGCGGGCAGGGTGCGGCCCAGGTACTCCGGCCACAGCTTCTGCAGCTTGGGCCGCAGGGTGTACGCGCCGGCCTGCACCGTGGCGATTCGCTGCATGGGCACCACGCACGACGCGTCCACCGCGAACAGCGGCACGTCCAGCGCCTTCGCCGCGCCGCGCAGGTGGCCGGGGATGATGAACGTGGGGAACAGGTCCGACACCACGGCGGCGGCGCGGCGGCCCAGCTCCGCCAGCCGGGGTCGGTGCTCCTTCTTGCGGCGCGGCAGCTCCAGCCAGTACGGCAGGCCGCGCGAGGCACACCCCGCCGCCATGTCGACCATGCCCTCCAGCGCCCACGCGTGGAGCCGGTCCGAGGCGTAGGGGTAGTCCGGGCGGAGGGCCTGGTACACGACCACGGGCAGGCCCAGGTGGTTGCCCAGGGCGATGGCCACATCGAGCGCGTGGTTCTCCTCGGCCCGGTGGTTCACCATGCACCAGTAGAGGACGAAGTCCCGCGAGTCGGTGGGGAAGGGGGCGTCCTTCACGACCTGGACGCGGGCGGAGTCCACGCCAAGCTCGGACCATGAAAACCCGGTGGGCATGTGTCTCTCGATGCTCGGACGACGTCCGCGTCGCGGAGGAAAGATACATGTGTTCCAGATACATGTTTTGGGCTGGTGCGTCGGTGGAGGTGCGGCGCATGCCCGGTGCGCCGCGAGTCGCCGCCCGCCCCAGGGCCGCCGGAAGTGTCTTCGCGTGTGCACGAATGCGGGGGCCTGATGCGGGGGCCGGGTGGGGACGCGGGCCTGTGGACCGGAAGTGGACGGAAGTGCCCAAAAACCGGCGCTCCGGGACGGGTTGTGGTCTTCTGCGCGGCCGGCTGACCCAAGGAGTCGTTGCGTGCCACATCCGAGATTCTGGAGCTGCCTGTCCGTCGCCGCCCTCACCCTGGCGCTCGCCGCGCCGGTGACGGCCGGTGCGCAGGCGACCTCTTCCTACCCGTCCACGCCGCCCCCGTCCTCCGCGCAGCCGGGGTACGCGCAGCCGCAGCAGCCGGCGGCCTATCCCCAGGAGCCCGCCGCTCCGCCGTCCCCCGCGCCGGCGTCGCCTCCGCAGGGCTCGACGCAGACGGAGCCCGCGCCGGCCTATCCTCCGCCGCAGCAGGCGTACCCGCCGCCGCAGAACACCGCGCCGCCGCAGCAGGCGTATCCGCCGTCGCAGAACAGCTATCCCGCGCCGCAGCAGCAGCCCGCGGACCCAGCGTATCCGCCGCCATCGCAGAACAACTATCCCCCGCCGCCGCAGCAGCAGCCCGCGGACCCGGCGTATCCGCCCTCGCAGAACACGTATCCGGCGCCGCAGCAGCCCACGTACGCGCCGCCCACCACCGCGCAGCCGGACCCGGCGCAGCAGCCACCTCGGGGCTCGGAGCCCTCGGCCACGGATGCTCCGCGTGTGCCTCCGGAGCCGGGCTCGCTCGTCACGCAGCCGCAGGCGCCGCTGACGCCGGACGACCAGACGGACCCGTCGAAGCCCTCCGCGGTGCCGTCGTCCGCCACCGCGTCCTCAACGCCTCCGCCCGAAGACACCGGGGTGATGCTGGACGGCCGGCCCCGCCAGGGCCCGTTCCTGTCCGGCCCCGGCAGCCTCACCTTCATGTTGCACCACACGACACTCGGCGCGCTGGGCGGCTTCTTCACCCAGGCCTTCGCCAACGACTTCAACTTCAACCAGAGCTCGCGCGAGGCGATGCTGGCCGGCACGCTCATCGGCGCGGGCCTGGGCTTCGGCGCTTCCGCGTGGTGGCAGTTCAACAACTGGGTGGACAAGCCCATGGCCCACTTCGGCATCGGCAACTCGGTAGTGGGCGGCATGTTCATGGCCGGCTTCATGGACCTGTTCACCCAGGACCCGGGCGTGCTGACCTGGTCCGCCTTCCTCGGCGCGGAGCTGGGCGCATGGCTCACCGCGGGACTCGGCGGTGGGCAGCTGCCACTCAACGACGGCCTGCTGATTGCGTCCGGCGCGGGCTGGAGTCTGGCGTACGCCGCGCTGCTCATGGCCATCATCCATTTCTCCGGCACGGACGTGTCCAGCAAGACGTGGCGCGACACGCTGCTCCTGGCCCCGGGCATCGGCGCGGGCGCGCTGGCGCTGGCCACCATGCGCTACAATCCCACGCCCTCGCAGATTCTCCGCGCGGACATGTTCGGCGCGGGGGTGGGCGCGGCGGTGCTGCTCATCTCCGGCCTGGTGCTGGGCGGGTTCGACCAGTCCACGCCCTACGTGCTGTCCTTCCTCGGCTCGGCGGGCGCCATCACCACGGTGAGCCTCCTGTGGGAGGAGAGCGTGGACCGCTCGTCGCTGAAGATGGTCGGTCGCCCCTCGAAGGCGCGGCCGTACAAGAACGTCTGGTGGTAGACGGGCCGTAGGGCAGCCGGGCGGGCGCCATGGCACGGCGGGGCAGGAAGCACCACCTTCCCCCCGACATGGCGCGCGTTCATCCCTTCACGGCCCTCATGGCCTCGCTGGAGCAGCGGCTGGAGCCCAGCGACTACGTGCCGCGAAGCAACGCGGCGCCCCAGCCTTCCCATGTGCGCTCACTGCTGGGGGCGGCGAACCCCTCGGCGGAGCTGCGGCGCCTGCGCGAGTCGGGCGCCCTGCTTCGCGACGCACGGCCGGCGCTGTACCTGGTGGAAATCCACAGCCCCGCCGGCAAGCTGGGGGGCCCTCCGGTGCGCTTCCTGCTGTGCGCGCTGAACGCGGACGCGGGCCTGCCGCTGGAGCACGACCCGTACCGCCCTCGCGCCTGGGAGGCCGAGCCCGCCGTCACCCTCACCGCGGATGACCATGGCGTCCTGCGGGGGCTGCTGGCAGAGGCCTCCGAGCGCGCCATCACCGTGTGGCAGGGGCAGTTCGAAGGCAATCCGATGTCGCTGCGGCGCATCGAGCCCTCGCCGGTGTCCAAGCGAATTCAGGCAGTGCTGGACGAGGCACCCATGCGCCCACTGGCGGCGCTGAACGAGGGGGGCCCCACGCTGGCGGCGGTGGTGCCCCTTTCGGACCCCGGCCTGGAGATCCAGCCCATCCACCGTGCCCTGAAGGGTGTGGACACTTTCAAGGAGGAGACATTCCTCACGCTGGTGACGGCGTATGCGCGTGTCTACGAACTGGATGAGCCGCTCGACACGCCGCGAGGACTGGCCGCCGCGCGCGAGCGGCTGGCGACGCTCATCACCGGACACCACGCGGTGCTGCTGGTGCTGCCGGGAGGGCGGGGCCGCATCCTCCGGTTCCGTCAGGGCCTGGACCTGGCGCACCTGAAGGGGGCGCCCCGCAACCCGACGCTGCGCAGCCTGGACCTGGCGCTGCTCAACGCGCTGGTGTTGCGGACGGTGCTGGGCATCAAGGACCCGGAGGCGCCGGGGCATCCGCAGGTGTTCCCGGTGCAGGGGCTGGAGTCACTGGTGCGCGGTGTGGAGGAGGGCACCTTCCAGGCGGGCTTCGCCCTCAACCCTCCGCCGGTATGGGAGGTACGGGCCGTGATGGAGGCACAGGCAACACTGCCGCCGAGGACACTCCGGGTCGAGCCGCTGCCACCCGCGGGCCTTTTGTTCCTGGATCGTGAAGCCTAGCTTTCCAGCGTGAGGATCCTGACCCGATCCTTGCCGGACTGGCCCCGGCGCGTGCGGCTCGAGCTCCATCCGGGGCCCGGGGAGACCCTCGATTCGATTTGCGGCGGTGAGGTGCAGGTGCTCCAGCGCCGCCTGGGCTATCGCTTCACGTTGGACCCGCTGCTGCTGGCGCACTTCGCGGTGTACGAGGCCGGAGCGCTGCGGGGCCGGCTGATGGACCTGGGGACGGGCTGCGGAATCATCTCCCTGGTGCTCGCGCGGAGGCTGGGCCGCAAGGACATCACCGCGCTGGAGCTGCAACCGGGGTTGTTCTCCCTTGCCGAGCGCAACGTGTACCTCAACCGCTGCGAGCGCGAGGTGACGCTGGTGCAGGGCGATTTGCGCCGCGTGCAGGACCAGTTCCCCTCGGGCAGCTTCGCGCACGTGCTCTGCAATCCGCCGTACCGTGCTCGTGCATCGGGACGCACGAGCCTGTCGATTGAGAAGGCCATTGCCCGTCACGAGCTGGCGTGTGAATTGCCAGACGTGGCGCGCGCGGCGGAGCACCTGTTGGTGACACGGGGCGCGCTGTGCATGGTGTATCCGGCCTCGCGCTTCAGCGACCTGGTGAACGTGCTGCGCACGCACAGGGTGGAGCCGCGCACCGTGCGCTGGGTACACCCGCGTGGAGACAGGCCCGCGAAGCTGGTGCTCCTCCACGCGGTGAAGGGGGGCAGGGCCGATTTGACGGTGCTGCCCCCCCTCGTGGTGCATGCGGATGACGAACACGCCTTCACGGAAGAAGTGCGGGCGATGATCGTCTGACGAAGGCGGCGCGGGCCGCGTCAGCCGGCAGTCAGCGCCAGCGCGTTCTTGTGCCGGTCGCGTAGGGCAATGCCCTGGGTGTAGAGCGTCCGGGTGGTCCAGCAGGCCTCGTCGTCGGTGAGGCTGCCCGTGCGCTGCAGGTTGTTCGCCAGCCGCTGTGCCTCCAGCGTGCCCAGGTCCGCGCCGACCTGACTGAAGGCCTGCGTCTGCACGGCCAGCTCCTGCTCGTACGACTCACAATCCGGTTGCATTCGCGGAAAGTGCTGTATCTGCGCCATCATCGCGCCCCAGAGGTCCGACACCATGCTGCATCCAGCGATGCTCCTGCTGCTCGCCGCCGTACCCACGGGCGACACGAATCTCCGCGTCCAGGAGGGCATGCCCGCGGGCTTCCAGGTGGACGGAAGCCTGGGGGAGTGGACGCAGCCGCCGTCGCTGACCCTGGGCGAAAAGCCACCGGACGCACGGTCCGCCAGGGTCTGGCTCGCGGTGGATTCCGGAGGGCTCGCCATCGCGGGAGAGCTTCGCGACGACCCGGCCCGGATCGCCGGGGAGAAGGTCGAGGTGTCGCTCTCGCTGCCTCCGCCGGAGCTGCCTCCGCTGGCCTTCGTCGACCAGTTCCAGGAGCACCTCGTCCCCACGGAAGGCGACTGTCCACAGCGGCCCCCGAAGAGGGTGGCGGCCTGCCAGTCCTGGTGGAAGCAACAGTCCCAGCGGCGCCAGCAACTCCAGGACGCGCGGGTCGCTCGGTACGTCCTGCGGCCCGGGGGCGTGGTGCGCTCCGGGCAGGCGGACCTCGTGGGCTCCGCGCGCTTCGTGCCCATGCCGGGGGGCCTCCGCTTCGAGGCGCTCATCCCCGTCACGGCTTTCCCCCGCACGGCCGAGGCCCCACTGGTACACCTGGGCCTCCACGTGAGTGTGGTGGACGGCGACGCTGGCGACAGCCCCCGGCCCTCGCTGGCCTCGTCCACCGGCCTCCAGTCCGTGAGCCTGTCGAAGCCGCTGCGCTACGGCCGGTGGCCCGAGCTGCTGGAGCGGGCGCTGAAGGCGCAGCCGGGCGCTTCGTACCAGCCCGGGCTGGGCGCGGACTGGCTCGAGGTCTGGGTGAATCCAGCACAGGCCTATCAGTACGCGCCCAAGGTCCCGAGCCCCGCCGTGGTTCGCGTGGACCTGGCCGACGTGAAGCCCGTGGCCTCGGCGGGAGACCTCGAGCTCGTCTCGGTGCCCGCGGAGGTGAACCGCCGGGGCGGGGTGGACCGCTGGCTGGTGTCCCGCCGGGGGCAGGCCATCCTGGACACGCGCAACATCGGCGAAGACGCCCTCCGCTCGGCCCCGAGCGCGTCGGGACTCCAGCTCCTCCAGGTGTACCAGGGCCCCTCGAGCCCGATGGGCACCGGCACGTGCGGCGAGTGCCCGCTCGTGTCCTTCCAGTACTTCACGATGGACGCGCAGGGGCGCTTCTCCAGCCCCACGCGCCTGCAGGGCACCGGCGGCCTTTCGACGCACCCCGTGGCGTGGACCGCCAGTGAGGACCTGACGCGCATCGAGGCCTTCGACGTACTCCCCGCGCCGCGTGGGAAGCAGCTCGCGGTGAGGCACACCCTCGACCCGAAGACGGGCACCTACACAACTTCCACCCCCGCCTCGCGATAATCCCAGGAAATCGCAATTGCGTTGCGCGAGGGACTGCCCATGTCGAGCGTTGGAAGCAGCGGAGGAAGTGGCGGAGCCGACAGCGCCAGCAGGGCGGAATCCGCGAGGGCCGAGTCCGCGCGCGCCGATGCGGCCCGGCAGGCCGAGGCTTCGAGGAAGGCTTCCGAACAGGCAGCCCAGGCCCAGGCCGCGAAGAACGCGGCGGTCCGGAATCAGTTCGCGGTGGACAGCTTCACGCCTGCTGCCGCCGCGAAGGCCCCGGTGGACCTCAATCCGTCTCCCGTAAGCAGCACGGTGGCCCAGGCGCAGACGGTCGACGCGGCGAAGACCGTGGATGCCGCGCGGGAAGCCCAGGCCACGCAAGAGGCCAAGGACACGCAGGAAGCCGAGGCCGCACAGGACGCCGAGGCCGCGGACGAAGTGGAAGTCGCGCAGGCGACCGAGGCCGCGGACGTAGCCCAGGCCGCGCAGGACGCCCAGGCCACGGACGACGCCCAGGCCACGCAGGACGCGCAGGCTACGGACGCGCAGCCGGCCGATGCCGCCCAGCAGGCCCAGACGCCGACGGTGACGGAGGCGGACATCGACGCCGCGAAGCAGGAGCTGCCCGACGTCGACCTGACCCGCAACCCCGCGGGGACGGATCCGTCGGCCGAGGTGACGGCGCAGAACCAGCAGGTGCAGACCGCGCTCCACGAGCTGGGCCTCGTGGCCTCCGCTCATGTCACCGGCTTCTACGGCTCCATCACCGAGGGGGCCATCAAGTCCTTCCAGTACGAGCAGGGAATGACGGTCACCGGCAACTACGACGCGGCGACCCGTGATGCCATTGCCGGGGAGCTCGCGGAGAAGCGCGCCGCCGAGGCCCAGGGCATCACCGCGCCCGCCGTCGACCTGCCGGACGCGTACACTGCCGTGACGGACCAGCAGCTCGCGGACATCATGCCCAACGCCACGGACGCGCTGCGCGCGCAGTACCTGGACCCGCTCAACAACGCGATGGAGGAGTTCAACATCTCCACGCCCGAGCGCCAGGCGGCCTTCCTGTCCCAGATAGCCGCGGAGACGGCAGACCTGCAGTACATGTCCGAAATCACTCCCAACCCGGCCCACGGTGACTACTACGGCCGCGGGATGCTGCAGCTCACCCACGAGAGCAACTACATCGAGGCGGGCAACGCACTCGGGACGAACCTCACCCAGGACCCCGATCAGGTGGCCACCGACGCGGACCTCGCCGCGCGCACCGGCGCCTGGTACTTCAACGACCGGGGCCTCAACCAGCAGGCGGACCAGGGCCACATCGGTGCCGTCACCCTGGGCGTGAACGGTGGCTACAACGGCGTCGACCGGCGCCTCGAGGCGTACGACACGGCGCGAGATGTGCTGGGCCAATAGCCCCAGGCACTGAAGTCCAGGCGGTGGCCGCGCTCGGTGCGCGGCCACCTCCGCCAACGGCCGCGCCTACTTCGCGGTGGCCTCGGCCGCCTGCCGCTCCTGCTTGCAGAAGGCCAGGCGCTCCTTGATGGCCTCCAGCGGCACGGCCATCTCCAGCTTGAACGTGTCCCCGTCCGGCTGCACGCGGGCGAAGTCGAGCAGCTGCGCAATCTCCTTCTCGCCCTCGGCCTGCGCCTTCATGCGCGCCAGGGACAGCGCGGCGCCCAGGGACTTGCCCAAATCAGTCACCTTGTCCGCGTCCGGGCCGCGCACCTCCGCCACCAACGCCACGTCTGACGACGCGTCCACGTGCAGCTCCACGTTCTGCGCCACGTCGCGCAGCCGCTGCGCTAGCTCCGCCTGCTCCGGCGGCAGCAGCTTCGCGATCTGCTCCACCGACAGCACGCCGTACATCTCCCCGTACGTGCTGCCCTCGGGAATCACGGACGGCCCGTCCGGCCCGCGTCCCTCCACCCGGTCGATGGCCGCCTTCACCTCGTCAGGCGTCTTGCCCACCATGAAGAGCTGGTTGTTCCAGACGCCCACCGCGGTGTCCCGCCGCCGCGTCTCCGTGGTTCCATCCGGCCGCGTCACCGTCGACTCGCCCGGCTCGTAGACGCGCGCGCCCTCGCCGTAGTCCGCCGACACCGCGTTGCCCATCATCTCCTGGAACTTCGCGTTGCCGAAGTTGCCCGACAGCATCATCCCCTCGTCGGTGATGACCAGCCGGTCCAGGTCCTGAAGCGGGTCCACGCCGCTCCTCTTGCGGATCTCGTCCAGCTGCTTCCCGCCGTCGCGCATCATGCAGTCCAGCAGCAGCTCGCCAATGGGCGAGTGCCTCAGCGCGTTGGCCTCGATGACCACCGCCGTGCGGCCCGGGCCCCGGGGCAGCGCCGCGAGCAGCGGGTCTCTCGGACGCGGGCGCTCCTGCGTCACCGTGCCCGCGTCGGCCACCATGGGCACCACCCACGTGCGGCGCTTCTCGGCGCGCTCGCGCTCCTCACCCCGCATCCGCCGGGGGAACTCCACCTGGGGACCATCGTCCTTGGGAAGCGAGTCACCCTGACCCGCGAACATCAACACCCCGGCCAGCACGAACAACAGTGCCGCCACCCCGAGCCACACCCGACGCCGTCGACGGTTGTCCACGTCAGTAGTCCTTTCCCTCGAAGCGCCAGAACCCCACGGCCAGCGCGCCAAACCCGAACACCATCACTCCCGCGAGCAGCGTCCCCAGCGAGTGAACCTCCAGTGGCGTCGAAGCCGCGATGTCTCCCGCGGCCTGCGCCAGCGACGACAGGCGCGGCAGCGCCAGCGTCACGGCCTCGAAGGCGGTCCGGCTGAGGCCATCCTCGAACGCGGAGGAGATCTGCGTCCGGAACCCCGCGATGACGCCGCCCACGAGGACCAGGATGCCAGCCGCCGCGCTCAGCGCCGCGCTGCGCACCAGCGTCGCCGTGGTCAGCATCACCGCGTACACCGCCGCGAAGCCCACGCACGCCATCAGTCCGGCAATCAGCGGCCCCGCCGTCCAGTACCCCGCCTTCACGCCGAAGATGAGCACCAGCCCCGTGGTGCCATACAGCGTCCCGCCCAGCGCCAGCGTCATGACGCCCAGGAACGTCCCGGCCAGCAGGTGCCAGCGCTGAATGGGCAGCGCGAGCAGGTGCTCGATGCGCCCCGGCGACATCAGCGACGGCGCGAAGTCCGAGCACGCGACGATGCCGAACAGGATGCCCCCGTAGAACACGATGAACGCCGCCGCCGTGTACACGGGGCGCAGCGCCACGTCGACGGAGCGGATGCTCGAGCGAATCTCCTCGCCGAACAGCCGCGACGCCGCCAGCGCGCCGTCCACCACGTCCAGCCGCAGGCTCAGCGCCACCACGGACAGCACCAACGTGATTCCCACCACGAAGGCGAGGATGAACTTGCGAGACATCGCCTCGCGCAGCACGTACCCCGCGATTCCCAGCACCGGATTCAAGCCGCCACCCCCACCGCGCCGGCCGGAGCCATCGTCCCCAGCAGCACGGACTCCAAGTCAGCTCCATCCCGCCGCAACTCCACGAGCAGCGCCCCGGCCGCGCGAGCCCGGTCCACCGCCGCGTTGAGCGCCGCCGGGTCCTCCGCCTCCACGTGGTACACGCCGTCCGCGCTGCCCCGCGTGAAGCCCGCCGCGCCCAGGGCCGCCGCGTCCACACCGGGCGCGAAGCGCACCATCCACCGGGCCCCGCCGCGCGCCAGGTCCTCCAGCCGGCCCTCGCGCACCACGCGCCCGTCCGCGAGGATGGCCACGCGGTCACACACGCGCTCGGTCTCCGCCAGCAGGTGCGAGTTGAGGAAGAGGGTGGTGCCCTTCTGCACCTCCTCCAAGAGGATGCGGCGCACCTCCAGGCGGCCCATGGGGTCGATGCCGTCCGTGGGCTCGTCCAGGATCAGCAGGGAAGGGGTGCCCACCAGCGCCGCCGCCAGCCCCAGCCGCTGCCGCATGCCCTTGGAGTAGCCGCCAATCTTCCGGCCCGCCGCGTCCGCCAGGCCCACGCGCTCCAGCAGGCGCGAATTCCCCTGCGCATCAGACTTCAGGCCCTTCAAGCGTGTGACGGTGGACAGAAAGGCCGTCGCCGTCCACGAGCCCGGCAGGTGCAGCCGCTCCGGCAGGTAGCCGATGCGCGCGCGGATGCGCGGGTCCTCGGGCGAGCCCCCCAGCACCTGTACCGTGCCCGCCGTGGGCTGGACGATGCCGAGGATGCTCTTGATGAACGTCGTCTTTCCCGCGCCGTTGGGGCCGATGAGCCCGAAGGCGCTCCCCTCCGGCACGCTCAGGTCCATGCCCTTGAGGGCATCATTCCCCGTCTTGCGGAAGGCACGGTGGTACGTCTTCCGCAGACCCCTCACTTCGATGGCTGGCGCTCTGGCTGTCACGGTTGTGACTGTAGACGACCGGGGCGGGCACCGATTGCCTCGCCACCCTCAATGCAGGGCGGGCGGACGGGGGAGCACCCGTGCCTTCCTCCGCGACACCGCCTACGCGCACCTGAGAAACACGTTTCGCACCCAATCCGTGTCTGCCGCGCCGCGCCACCCCGTCCTTCCGCGAGCTTGGAACGCTTGGGGCTCCATGGTCCGAGGTGTGCACACCTCGCCGGGCACATTCACACCCCAGGAGATGGAACCCATGGCGTATGTCGACCAGCAGCTTCAGGAGGCCCGTCGTGAGCTGGAGGCGGCCGAGCAGGGACTGAAGGCTGGCACCGAGGCGGCGCGCGTGCGCTACGCCCGGGCCCTGCACGAGGCCGACCTCGCCGAGCACCGTGCGCAGCGCGCCGCCCGCGAGCACGTGCGCCATCAGCGCAGCTGGCGGCTCGCCGCAGGCTGAGCGGCCGGGCAGGGGTGCGGAAACGATGAATGCCGGGCGCCGCCGGTTTATACCGGCGACCGTCATGGCCTATCCCGTCCATCGCCCCCGCCGCCTCCGCCGTAACCCCGTCCTGCGAGACATGGTGCGCGAGACGCACCTCGAGCCGGGCGACTTCATCTATCCGCTCTTCGTCGTGGAAGGCCGGGACGTGCGCCGTCCCATCGCCTCCATGCCGGGCATCTTCAACCTGTCCGTCGAGCACGCCGTCGCCGAGGCCCGGCAGGCGAAGGCCCTGGGCATCCCCTCCGTCCTCCTGTTCGGAATCCCGAACCACAAGGACGCGCGCGGCTCCCAGGCCTATGCGCAGGACGGCATCGTCCAGCGCGCCATCCGTGAAATCAAAGCCGCCGAGCCGGACCTGCAGGTCATCGCCGACGTGTGCCTCTGCGAGTACACGGACCACGGCCACTGCGGCGTGCTGGAGGAGGGCCACGTCGTCAACGACGCCACCCTGCCGCTGCTCGCGCAGATGGCCGTCTCCTGCGCCCAGGCTGGCGCGGACATCATCGCCCCTTCGGACATGATGGACGGGCGCGTGGCCGCCATCCGCCGCTCGCTGGACGAGGTGCGCCTCACCGAGGTGCCCATCCTCTCCTACGCGGCCAAGTACGCCTCCGGCTTCTACGGCCCCTTCCGCGAGGCCGCCCAGAGCGCGCCCAAGTCCGGCGACCGCCGCGGCTACCAGATGGACCCCGGCAACGTGCGCGAGGCCCTGAAGGAGGTCGCCCTGGACGTGGAGGAGGGCGCGGACATGATCATGGTGAAGCCCGCGCTGGCCTACCTGGACATCATCCGCGCCGTGCGCGAGCGCTTCGAGCTGCCCGTGGTCAGCTACAACGTGTCCGGCGAGTACTCCATGCTCAAGGCCGCCGGGCAGAACGGCTGGATTGACTACGAGCGGGTGATGATGGAGACGCTCACGTCCATCAAGCGCGCGGGCTCGGACCTCATCATCACCTACCACGCGCTGGAAGCCGCGAAGCTCCTGTAGACGACAACCGGACGCACGCCGCGCCGAGGACTTGATCCGCGCGGCGCATTGCGTCCAAATGAACCGCGCAAGATGCCCACCAAGAAGAAGCGGCCCGCACGCAAGTCCGAGAAGCCCCCGCCCCAACGTCGGCGGAGGGCCGGTAGGCGCCCCGGGAGCGGACGCTCTGCGGTGATTCGCGCACCCGGACCGTTGCAGTACAAAGTGGTGGAGCTGTCCACGGTGGATGAGGGCACGCTGGAGCGGACCCTCAACGAGTGGACCGGGAAGGGCTGGAACCTGGACGGCGTGCAGTTCGCCATGCGCGAGGCCTCCAAGCGGCCGGCCATGGCCTTCGTCTTCTTCACCCGCGAGGGTGCCCCCGCCGCGCATGACGAGGACGCCGCGCGCGAGCGGCTGTTGCGCATGTCCGACACGGGCAGCCCCACCGCGGCGCTCGCCGCTGGCAGGGCGCACGAGCAGGCCGAGTGGGCCGCTCCGATGGTTCACCCGCTGAGCGCGCACGAGCGCCTGGCCCGGCTGGCGGGGCTGGACGAGCCCGAGCCGCACGAGGAAGGACTCACCTTGGAGCCCGAGGAGTGAGCACGGACCGCGAACGCGTGTTCATGACGGACAGCCGCGGTGGCAGCCGGGTGCTGCGCATCGTCGCGGCCGACGCGGAGGAGACGGGCTCGCCGTACCCGAAGGCCTCGCTCTTCCTGCGCCTGGGCGCCCGCGTGGTGGACGTGGCGGTGGCCTGGGGCCTCTACGTGGTGTGCGGCGCGGCCGGCGCGGTGGTGGCGCTGCTGTTCCTGCTGCTGGCCGACGGGATGATTCAGGGCCAGAGCGTGGGCAAGCGCATCTTCGGCGTGAAGGTGATGCACCTGCCCACGCGCTCGGCGGCGCGCCACCGCGACAGCACCCTGCGCAACGCGCCGCTCGCGCTCATCGTCCTGCTGGGAATGATGCCCGCGCCGCTGGGCTGGGTGGCGGGGCTCGCGGGGCTGGTCGTCATCGGCGGGGTGGAGGCGTGGCGCGTGGTGAGGGATCCGCTCGGCTGGCGGCTCGGTGACACCTGGGCCCAGACGCAGGTGGTGGACGGGAAGGTTGTCGCGGGCGCAACCGTTGCAGCCCGCACGCCGGTGGCTCATCAGCGAGCACCGGGAAGAATCATGTCCGCGGCGAAGATGCGCCGCGGTCGCTCGCTCAAGAAGAGAAAGGGGCAACCGTGCGCATCGCGCTGACCCACAACCTCAGGCTGTCCGATTCAGAAGAAGAAGCGGAGTTCGACACCCAGGAGACGGTCAACGCACTGGCCGCGGCCATCGAGCGCCTCGGCCACCGGCTGGAGCGCTTCGAGGTCAGCGGTCCCGCCTCGCGCACCGTGGCACGGCTGGAGGCGTACAGCCCGGACCTCATCTTCAACACCGCCGAAGGCCGCCGAGGCCGCTTCCGCGAGGCCTTCTACCCGGCCCTCTTCGACGAGCTCGGCTTCCCGTACACGGGCTCGGACGCGTACGCGCTGGCGCTGACGCTGGACAAGCAGCTCACCAAGCTGGTCCTCACCAAGCAGGGCATCCGCACCCCGGGCTGGCAGTACGTGGAGAAGCTCAGCGAGCTGACCGCGGAGAACCTGCGCTTCCCCGTCATCGTGAAGCCCAACTTCGAGGGCTCCTCCAAGGGCATCACCCAGGACTCCATCGCGGAGACGCTGGACGAGGTGCGCACCAAGGTGGCCGCCGCGCTGGAGAAGTACCCCGCCGGCGTGCTGGTGGAGGAGTACATCACCGGCAGGGACCTCACGGTGCCGTTCCTGGCCGCGGTGGACAACGACTACGACGGCGTGCTCACGCCGGTGGAGTACGTGGTGGACCCGGCCGTCACGGCGGGGCGCAAGTACGCCATCTACGACTACGAGCTGAAGACGAAGAAGGAGAACGCCGTCAGCGTGCGCGCGCCCGCGCAGATTCCGACGCGCACCGCCGAGGACGTGCGGAAGATGGCGCAGAAGATCTTCCAGGCGCTCGACACGCGCGATCTGGGCCGCATCGACTTCCGCCTGAGCGATGCGGGCGTGCCGTACTTCCTGGAGATCAACGCGCTGCCCAGCCTGGAGCCGGGCGCGGGCATCTACTCCTCCGCGGAGCTGGACGGGCTGCACTTCGACGGAGTCATCAACTCCATCATCCAGAGCGCGGCGAAGCGCTACAAAATCAAGGACGGCAAGCGCCAGGGCAAGCCGGCGCGCAAGACGGGCCCGCTGCGCGTGGGCTTCACCTACAACGTCAAGCGCGTGAAGCCCATGGCCACCTCCGAGTCGGTGGAGGACAGCGAGGCCGAGTACGACTCGCCCAACACGCTGCAGGCCATCCGCGAGGCCATTGCGTCCTGGGGCCACGAGGTCATCGACCTGGAGGCCACCGCGGAGCTGCCCACCGTGCTGTCCAGCACGCCGCTCGACATCGTCTTCAACATCGCCGAGGGCTTCAAGGGCCGCAACCGCGAGAGCCAGGTCCCGGCCATGCTGGAGCTGCTCGACATCCCGTACACCGGCTCCGACCCGGCGACGCTGTCCATTGCCCTGGACAAGGCGCTGGCGAAGAAGATCGTCCGGCAGGCCGGCATCCTCACGCCCAACTTCCAGCTGATGGCCACGGGCAAGGAGCGCCTCAACAAGGAGTTCACCTCCTTCCCGCTCATCGTGAAGCCGGTGGCGGAGGGCAGCTCCAAGGGCGTCGTCACCAAGAGCGTCTGCTACAGCGAGGCCGAGCTGCGCGAGGTGGTGCGCGAGATTGCCAGCAAGTACCAGCAGCCCGCGCTCATCGAGGAGTACATCGGCGGGCGTGAGTTCACCGTGGGCCTGCTGGGCGAGCGCCGCCCGCGCGTGCTGCCGCCGATGGAGATCGTCTTCCTCGACAAGGAGGAGAAGAACCCCGTCTATAGCTTCCAGCACAAGCTCGATTGGACGGACCGCATCCGCTACGACGCGCCGGCCAAGATCGAGCCCGCGCTGTTGGAGAAGCTGCGGACGGCGGCGCGCAGCTCGTTCATGGCGCTGGGGTGCCGCGACGTGGCGCGCATCGACTTCCGCATGGACGACAAGGGCCGCATCTACTTCATCGAGTGCAACCCGCTGCCCGGCCTGACGCCGGGCTGGAGCGACCTGGTGCTCATCGCCCAGGGCGCCGGCATGGACTACCGGGGCCTCATCGGCGAAATCATGGCCCCCGCCATCCGCCGCTACAAAGAGCGCGAGGCGCGCCGCGCGGCCACCGAGACGCCCTCGGTGCTGCGCAAGGGCCCGTCGCTGGATGAGCAGGGCGCTGCTCCGGCCGCCGCGCCGTCCTCGTCGGGGAGCAGCTCGGGTGGCTCCGGCGGCGGCGAGCCGCCCACGCGCATGGAAGCCAAGGCCTGACGTCCGGCTGCTTCTGACTCGAACGCCCCGCCCCGTGCCTGCCTTCCTGGCGGCGGGACGGGGCGTCGTCTTGTCCGCCGCGGGGCCTGCCACCCGCGAGCGCCCAGGGGGAGGCCCCCTGGCGGGGCATGCGCGGAGTGATTGACGGTGGGGGATGGTCGGATAGTGTCCGCCGCCTATGGTGCACATCCCCGAGGAGACCGGGCCCCGCGTCCGCGCCCGTGAGCTGGGACTTCCGCTGGGACGCTTCAAGCCTGGGAAGTTCAACGCCATCACCGACGTGGAAGGCGTGCTCGTCGGGCACAGCACCATCATCAAGGGTGAGGGCCCGCTGCGGCCCGGCCACGGTCCGGTGCGCACGGGCGTGACGGCCATCATGCCCAACAACGGCAACATCTTCATGGAGCGCATGAACGGAGGCGGCTTCGTGCTCAACGGCGCGGGCGAGGTCTCCGGCATGACGCAGCTCATGGAGTGGGGCCTCATTGAAACGCCCATCCTCCTCACCAACACCATGGCGGTGGGCGCCGTGTCGGACGGCGTCGCGCGCCACCAGGTGGAGCGCTACCCCGGCATCGGCGACGAGCACGACGTCATCATCCCCGTGGTGGGCGAGTGCGACGACTCGTGGCTCAACGACATCTCCGGCCGGCACGTGCGCGAGGAGCACGTCTACGAGGCCATCCTCAGCGCGAAGACGGGCCCCGTGGCCGAGGGCAACGTGGGCGGCGGCACCGGCATGGTGACGTGCGACTTCAAGGGCGGCATCGGCACGTCGTCCCGGAAGCTGCCGGAGGTGCTCGGCGGCTACACCCTGGGCGTGCTGGTGATGTCCAACTTCGGGAAGATGCACAACCTGCGGGTGGGCGGCCTGCCCGTGGGCGAGGTGCTGGCCGAGAAGTTCAAGGACACGCCCAAGCGCGGGCACACCTACGGCTCCATCATCGCCGTGGTGGCCACGGACGCGCCGCTGTTGAGCCATCAGATCAACCGCCTCTGCAAGCGCGTGGCGCTGGGCATTGGCCGGGTGGGTAGCTACGCGGCGCACGGCTCGGGCGAAATCGTCGTCGGCTTCTCCACCGCGAACATCATCCCCAGGCGCACGCAGAAGATGGTCTACAAGCTGAAGATCCTCCTGGATCAGCGGCTGGACCCCCTCTACGAGGCGGTGATGGAGGCCACCGAGGAGGCCATCCTCAACGCCATGTGCATGGCCACGTCCATGACGGGCGTGAATGGAAACCACAGCCCGGCGCTGCCCCTGGACGAGGTCCGGCGCGCCCTGGACGCCTTCAAGCCGATTTTCGCCTCGGTGAAGAAGCGCCCCCAGCAGAGCAGCGCCCCCGTGTCCCGCGAGCGGCCGAGCAACGAGGACCGGGAGGGGGAGGTGACGGTGTCCTCCGCCAGACCCACCCAGGTCCGGGGGGCGGAGGGGATTCCGTTCCCCACCCGTCCGGCCCCGGATGAGCCCTCGGAGGAGGCTCCGGCGGAGGCTCCGCGGGAGGCTCCGGAGACCCCTTCAGAGGGTTCCTCTTCCGGGAGCCCATCCGGTTCTGATACGTAGGCCCTTCTTTTCACGTCTCCGTTCCGGAGCGCAGGAGTCAACGATGGCCCGCAGCAAGAGCAAGCACCGTCGCGTGCAGATGAAGATCAAGCAGGCCTGGAAGAAGCGGGCCAAGAAGCAGAAGGCCGAGGCGAAGGCCGCCGAGGCGAAGAAGAAGTAACCAGCCCCCGCGCTCGAGCGGCCCGAGGCGCTATTCCCGGGTCGCCGAGAACGGGCTGACGACGTTGCAGCGCTGGGACCCGTTCGGCCCGGCGCGCGTGAAGGTGCCGGTGTAGGTCCCCGCCAGCCGTGCCGTTCCGCCATCCGTCACCGGGGGCGTGAAGCTGCCAGCCAGGCTCAGGTTCTGCGTGAGGCCCCCGTCCGGGCTGCCTCCGGCGTTCCCCAACAGGCTGAAGGTCCCCTGGCCGGAGACGGTGCCCCGCAGGGACACCCCCTCCAGCGAGCCCGTGAGGGCGTCCCCCGTGCGGGCGATGGCCAGCGGACGGCCCCGGGGGAGATCCACGGCGAGCGCGCCGCACTCGGCCGGCACGCCCCCATCCGCGAAGTCCATCCGGTAGCGCCCCTCCAGCGCCGGGCAGTCCGTACAGGGGGACGTCCCCTCCCCACACGCGGAGGCGGCGAGGGACAGCAGGGCGGTGAGCACCGCAGGCGTGAAACGTCCAGAAGTCATGATTGATCCTCGGCGGAGGAGGAACCCGGACTTCCCGGTGGGAAGCGGGGTTCCTAGTTTGGGGTGGCGTCGGTGGCCCGCGGGGCGGGCGGGGTGGGGTGGGGCGGTGGGTGAAACTCGGCGGTGGTCGAACTACGTGTTCGCGGGGCTCTTTGCCTTCGCGTTGATTCTTTTCTCCAGGATTCTTCTTCCGTTCCTCATGCCGGTGTTGCTGGGCGGCTTCCTGGTCGTCCTCTTCATGCCGGTGCAGGACTACCTGGGCCAGAAGCTGCGGGGCCGCAAGTCGCTCGCGGCCGGGTTGTCCACCCTCGCGGTGTTCCTGCTCATCCTGGCCCCGCTGGCGCTGGTGGGCTGGATGGTGGCGAAGGAGCTGCTCCAGTTCGTGGGCCAGGCGCAGGACCTGCTGGAGCAGGTGGACCTGCGTCACCAGTTCGCCTCTTCGCTGCCCCGTGGGCTGAGCCGGTACATCCGGTTCGACCCCGAGAGCGCGGAGACGGAGCGCGCGCTGATGACGGCGGTGACGGGCGGGGCGGCGCTGCTGGGTGACGTGGTGACCGCCGGCGCGGAGCTGGTCGTCAACATGTTCCTGATGACCGTGGCCATGTACTACTTCTTCCTCGACGGCCGCCGGCTGGTGTCCGAGGTGATGCGCCTCATCCCGCTGGACAAGCGCTACTTCGAGGCCTTCTCGCGGGAGTTCACCGACGTCGCGTACGCGATTGTCTATGGCAACACGGTGACGGCGCTCATCCAGGGCGCGGTGGGCTTCGTGGGGCTGCTCATCGCCGGGGTGCCGCATGCGGGCGTGTGGGGCGCGGCCATGGTGCTGGTGGCGCTGGTGCCGGTGGGCGGCACGGCGCTGGTGTGGGGGCCCATTGGCGTGGTGCTCATCGCCGCGAACAAGGTGACGGAGGGCGTGTTCCTCCTGTCCTGGGGCACCTTCCTGGTAGGCAGCATCGACAACGTCATCCGCCCGAAGCTGTGCGGGGCGCGCATGGCGCTGCACCCGCTGCTCGTCTTCCTGTCCATGTTCGGCGGGCTGGCGGTGTTCGGGATGATGGGCCTGCTGGTGGGGCCGCTCATCGCCTCCATCTTCATGGCCATGGTGCGCATCTACCGCCGTGACTTCCTCGGCATCGGCCGCGCGGAGCACCTGGCGGCGACGCAGGCTGCGGCGGACTCGTCGCCGTCCCTGGCGCCGGACATGGAGCCGACGATGACGGTGGGCAGCACGGGCCTGGGCACTCCGGCGACGATGAACGCCTGAGCGTGCGGCGGGGGCTCATGGCTCCGGGACTGTGGGTTCTGGAGCCGGAGCCGATGCCCGTCGGTGGGCCGGTTGTGGGGCTCGTGTCGATGATGCGCACCTGAGCGTGTGGGAGGCCTCTGGCCTCCGAGCCCCGGGCTTGGAGCCTGGACATCGCGTGCGGGGTAGGTGAACCTCCCTCGGGAATGATGAACACCGGACACGCGATGGTCCGCTGGGGCATGGTGTTCGCCCTGGCGGTGGTGCTGGCCTCCCCGTCGGCACAGGCCGCCGTCATCAAGCGGAAGAAGGCGGCGCCCGTGGCCGCGCGGCAGCGCGTGGAGGGTGCCGCTCCGGCGGCGGCGAAGCGGAAGAAGTCGGCGTCCGTGTCTCAGCGGCAGCGCGTGGTGGTGCTGGACCTGGAGGGCGACTCGCGAGGCCGGGTGCGCGCGCAGCTGGATGCGGCGTTGCGCCGCACGCGCCAGGTGTCGGTGGTGTCGTTGAAGCAGTACGCCGCCACTGCGAAGAAGTCGGGCCTGCGTGGCGCCGAGGCTTCGTCCGAGGCCGCGCTCGTCAAGGTGGCCCCGCGCCTGAAGCTGGACTCGGCGGTGGGCGGCGCGGTGGGCTCCTCGCTGCACGTGCGCGTGCTGGATGCCGACGGGCAGGTGCTGTCCGAGCAGGAGGTGATGCTCACGCGCGGGAAACTCTCCGCCGCGGACGCGAAGAAGGCGGCGCTCGCCATCGCCACGGCGGTGCGCGCGCCTCGCACTGCGCCGGTGCTGGAGTCGCCTCGGGATGTCGCTCCCGCCGAGCCCATGAAGCCGGCCGAGCCGCTGACGCCCGCGCCTCCTCCGGCGGTGGTGGAGGCTCCGGTTCCCGTGAGCCCGGGCGCCCCTGTCGTGGCGGAGCGCCCCACCGAAGCGCCTCCCGCCGTCGCGCCGCCTCCGGACGCCCCTGCCGTGGCGGAGCGCCCCGCCGAAGCGCCTCCCGCCGTCACGCCGCGTCCGGATGCGCCGAAGAAGCCGGTGATCCGCCCGGATGCAGTTGCCGTGGCCCCGAGCGACACCGACAGCGCGGAGCTGATGCCGGTGGACCCGGAGTCGCACACCACGACGGACCCGTTCCTGGAGGTGGCGCTGGACACGGGCTCCGGTGGCACGGTGGGTGACGAGCCAGTGCGCCCGCCGCTGGCGCGGCTGTTCCTCGGTGGCACGACGACGTGGCGCAAGTACTGCGCGCGTCCCGGGGTGAAGTCGTGCAGCGAGTTCGACCGGAAGGCCGTGGACGACCAGCTGGGAGACCGGGTGGACTACTCGTCGTCGGTGCCGTACCTCGGCGTCTCCGCGGAGCTGGAGCTGCTGCCGCTGGCGCGCAAGCAGTCGGCGGTGCGCGGGCTGGGCGCGGTACTGGGCTACCGGCGCGGATACTCGTCCACGAACGTGACGCTGGTGGGAGACGCGGGCCAGTCAGTGACGCGCGAGGTGGTGGCCACCGACTCGGTGCTCACGGCGCAGGCGCTGTACCGCTACTACTTCGGCCTGGGTGAGGCGCGGCAGTTGCTCGGCTACGCGGGGCTGCGCGCGGGTCTGCTCACGCGCGCGTTCGACGTGGACGAGTCCGCGGAGAGCCCGCTCACGGGCACGCACCGCATGTTCCCCGCGGTGGGCCTGGAGGTGTCCGTGCCGCTCCTGCGCTCGGTTCGGCTGGAGGGCGCGGGGCAGGTCTTCATCGACCCGAAGCCGGGAGAGGGCTTCGACGACGAGGGCGGCGCACTGGGGCTAGAGGTCAGCGACTACGGCACGTCCGTGTCCAGCTTCGGCTGGGAGGCCGAGCTGGGCGTGGCCGGGGAGCTGTGGGGCCCGTTCGGCTATTCGGTGCGCTTCCGCCTGTCGCGCTACCAGGACACCTTCTCCGGCGCGGGCACGCGCACGGGCTGGGAGGCCGGCGGCGTGGCGGAAGAGACGTACTCCAGCCTGCACTGGGGTCTCACCGCGTCGTACTGAGCCCGGCGCCCGGATGTAGAAAGCGCGTAAACCGTTAAATCGCCTTACCTCGCTAATCAGGAAATCGTGTAGGAGTCCGCCTGAAAGGGAGGACCCCCCATGGTCTCCGTTGGTCGTCACGTTCGTGGTGCCCTCGCGCGAGCTGTCGTCCCCGCCGCGCTGATGCTGCTCGCTGCCTGCGGTCCGGAGTCGCTGGACGAGGACTTCCTCGGTGAGTCCGGGCTGGGGCTCGCGGGCGGCCCCACGTCCACCGCGTTCCGGGCTGCGCTCGCGAAGCGCTGGGCGCCCATCCACTACCAGGACGTGGACGTGACGGGCTCGCACTCGCTCAGCGGCAAGGCGGACTACATCACCCGCGTCGACTTCGACGGCGACTGGAGCGGGACGAACAACTGGGACAACTCCGCGTCGCGGGCGCTGACGGCGCACGCGTACCACTCGCTCGTGGAGACCAGCTCGCACTGGTACCTCGTCTACACGTTCTTCCACCCGCGCGACTGGGCCGACAACATCTTCGACACGGAGCATGAGAACGACGCCGAGGGCGTGATGCTCATCGTGGAGCGCAACGGCACCGAGTACGGGGCGCTGATCGGCGCGGTGACGGTGGCGCACAAGGACTTCTTCTCGTTCGTGCCGGACGGCAGCCCCATCGGCTCGGGCGTGGAGTCCGTGGACGGCAAGCTGTCGTCCCTCTCCTTCGAGGGCGTGCTCCATCCCATCACCGCGCAGGAGGCCAAGGGCCACGGGCTCAAGGCGTGGCCGGCCTTCGACATCGTCGGAGACGGGGTGAAGTACTTCCCCTCGCTGACCACCGCGGAGGAGCCCTCGTCGGCCACGGACTCGGACGTGCGCTACAAGCTCGTGGACATCTACGGCTCGGAAGGGCTGTGGCAGCGTCGGAGCCTCACCACGCTCTTCGCGTCCGAGGGCACGTTCAAGGGCGACACGGGCGGCGGCTGCGGCTCGGTGGCGGGGCAGTGCACGTCGAACTCGGCGAACGCGCCGTGGGGCTGGGACGACCAGAACGACGGCTCCATCCTGCGCGGGGAGCTGGCCACCGACCCGGCGAAGCTCGCGGCGTACTACTTCAGCCCGTCCTCGCGCTTCTCGACGACGTACACGTTCAATCCGTTCAAGGGCATCGGCGACCCGAACCAGCCCTGAGCACGGCGCCCGCCTGGGGCCTAGAGTGCGCGGAATGAGCACGCACCCGAGTCCCCAGGAGTTGCGAAGGAAGTGGAAGGCGGCGAACGCGGAGCCGGTGGAGGGCTCTCGCCGGCTCGACGCCTACCGGGAGCTGGCGGAGGGCTGTCCCGCCTTCGTCCCGAACCTGCTCGCCTTGAGCCGCACCTGCCTGCTCGACCGCGACGAGGCCCACCTCGACGAGGCCGAGCGGGCCCTGCGCACCGCGGCGGATGTCTCCGCCGGTGCGCCGGAGCCGCTCATCGAGCTGGGGCGCTTCCTCGCCACCGCCCGCAGTTCGCCCGAGCACGCGGAGGCCGCCTTCGCCTCCGCTGCCAGCGCGGCGCTGTCCCTGCTCGAAGAGGCGTGGGCCGGGTGGATTCACGCGCTGGGGCAGCAAGACAAGCTGGATGCGGCGCTGGAGGTCGCGGAGCAGGCGAAGCGAATCGTTCCTGAGTCCGCCGCCATCGCCCGGGCCGTGGAAGAGGTCGAGCGCCGCGCCGCGCGCTGAGCTCAGTCCCCCCGCAGCGTCACCGCAGGGTCCACGCGCATGGCGCGGCGGGCGGGGATGAGGCACGCCAGCAGCGCCACGCCGAGCAGCAGCGCCATGACGCCGCCGAAGGTGAGCGGGTCATGCGGAGCAATCCCGTAGAGGATGCTGCCCATCACCCGCGCCAGGACGAGTGCCCCGGCCGCGCCCAGCGCGATGCCCGTCCCCGCGAGGCCCATGCCGCTCTTCAGCACCAGGCGCAGCACATCCGCCGGTTTCGCACCGAGCGCCAGCCGCACGCCCAATTCCCGCTGCCGCTGGCTCACCGTGTAGGCCAGCACGCCGTAGATGCCCACCGCCGCCAGCACGAGTCCCAGCACCGCGAACAGGCCCAGCATCACCGACAGCAGGCGAGGGCGCGTCACGGCCTCGCTCACCACCTCGTCCAGCGTGGTGATGCGGCTGATGGTCTGGTTCGGCTCGATGGCCCAGATGGCCTGGCGCGCGGCGATGGCCATGGGCAGCAGCGCTCCCTGTCCGCGCAGCACCAGGTTGGTGGCGGAGCGGGAGAACTGCTGCACGTGGAAGTAGACGAGCGGAGGGGCCGGCTCGGCGAGCCCCGCCTGTCGCACGTCACCCACCACGCCGATGATGCCGATGTCGGTGGTGTCGACCTTCACGGACCTGCCCACCGCGTCCTCGCCGGGGAAGTAGCGCCGGGCGAAGGTCTGGTTCACCACTGCCACGATGGGCGTCTGCTGCGTGTCCGTGGCCTCGTGGGCGCGGCCCCCGAGCAGGGGGATGCCCATCGTGCTGAAGTACCCGGTGCTCACGTGCATCACCGACGCGTGCGGCGGGTTCGAAGTGTCCTCCGGGTGGCCGGGACGGTTGAAGGCCATGTCCTCGCCCGTGCTCTCCAGCGGCAGGTACTTCACCATCGCCGCGGACTCGATGCCCGGGAGGGCGCGCACCCGCTCCAGCACTTCCGCGAGATAGGCACGGCCCTGTCCCCTGCGGGAGTCCGGCACGGAGAAGCTGACCACCGCGGCGCCCTCCGAGCGGAAGCCCGGGTCCTCCGCCAGCATCCTCGCGAGGCTGCGCGTGGCGAGCCCCGCGCCCGTGGCCAGCACCACCGCGATGGCCACCTCCGCGACGACGAGCATGCCGCGCAGCCGCGCGCCACCCGAGCCCACCGTGCCGCGCGCGCCCGCCTTCAGCACCGGCTCCAGTCGCGTGGAGCTGGCGCGCAGCGCGGGCAGCAGACCGAACAACAGGCCCGTGAGCAGCGTGGCACCGGCGGCGAAGGCCAGTACCTCGCCGTCCACGCGCACGTCGCGCAGCCGGGGAAGCTGATGCACCGAGAGGCCGACCAGCACCTCGGTGCCCCACACCGCCAGGGCGATGCCGAGCGCACCGCCCAGCCCCGCGAGCACCACGCTCTCCGTGAGGAGCTGGCGCACCAGTCGCCCCGGTCCCGCGCCCAGGGCCGCGCGCACCGCCAGCTCCCGCTCGCGCAGTGTGGCGCGGGCGAGCTGCAGGTTGGCCACGTTGGCGCAGGCGATGAGCAGCAGCAGGCCCACCGCGCCGAGCACCACCAGCAGGCCGGTGCGCACGTCGCCCGTAATCGCCTCATGCAGGGGGATGGCGGTGATGCCGGGGTACTGCGCATTGCTGTCCGGGTAGGCCTCCGCGAGCTGCCGGGAGATGCCGCCCAGCTCCGCGCGCGCCGTCTCCAGCGTCACGTCCGGCTTGAGGCGGCCCACCACGTTGAGGAAGCGATTGAAGCGCGTGCGGGGGATGCCGCTCTCCGGGATGTTGGACAGAGGCACCCACACGTCCATCTGCTCGCTGGGGAAGGTGAAGGAGGGCGGCATGATGCCCACCACCGTGTGCGGCACACCATCCAGGGTGAGGCTGCGGCCAATCATCGTTGGGTCCGCGCCGAACTTCCGCGTCCAGAGTCCGTGGCTGAGCACCACCACCGCGTCCTGGCCCGGCAGGTTCTCCTCCGGAAGGAAGGGGCGGCCCAGCTGCGGCGCCATGCCGAGCGTGGAGAAGAACCCATCCGTCACATACGTGGCCTGGAGCAGCTCCGGGTCTCCGAGCCCGCTCAGGTCCACGCCAGACATGTTCTGCACGTGCCACCACGCGCCCAGGTCTGTGAATGACTTCTGCCGGGCCTTCCAGTCCTCGAGGTCAGGATGGGAGAGGACGGTGCGCGGCGAGTCCAGCGCGGGGCTCGCCTGCCACAGGCGGACGAGCCGCTCGGAGGTGGGGAAGGGGAGCGGCTTGAGCAGCACGCCCCGCACCACGCTGAACAGGGCGGTGGTGGCGCCGATGCCCAGCGCCAGGGTGAGCACGGCCACCAGCGAGAAGGCCGGGGCCTTGCGCAGCGTGCGCAGCGCGTACCGCACGTCCTGCACGAGCGCGTCCAGGAACAGGCTTCGCTTCATCTCGCTCTCCCTCTCGTGTCCCAGGCGTACGCACTCGGCGCGCACGTGCTCCAGGTTTCCGAACTCACGCTGGGCGGTGGCATGCGCCTCGGCGGGTGGAAGGCCCTCGCGCTGGAGCTTCTCGGCGCGCATCTCCAGGTGGAACCGCAGCTCGTCATCCACGTCCTGCTCCACCGCGCGCGGACGCACGGCGAGCTTGAGCAGGCGCTTGAAGCCAGGGGGCAGTTGCATGGCGAGCCTCAGGCGGCTTCGAGGACGCGCGACACGGCCGCGGCGTAGCGCGTCCACGTCTGCGACTGGGCGCGCAGGTGGGCCCGGCCGGCGGAGGTGAGCTTGTAGAACTTCGCGCGGCGGTTGTTCTCCGACAGGCCCCACTCGGCCTCGAGCAGGCCGCGCTTCTCCAGCCGGTGCAGGGCCGGGTAGAGCGCACCTTCCTCCACCTTGAGCACCTGGCCGCTGCGCTCGTTGATGGACTCCGCCACCGCGTAGCCGTGCCGCGCGCCCCACGACAGGCTCTTCAGGATGAGCACGTCCAGCGTGCCCTGCACCAGCTCCAGCGACGTGTCCGACATTCGCCCGGCTCTCCCCTCAACGTTTTAGGGGAGAGTGCCCGCAGCTCCCCTAAGGTGTCAAGGGGAGGGCCTTCGCTTCGGAGAGCAGCCAGGCTTTGAATGCGGCCACGTCCCGGCGTCCCGCGAGTGGACGGGGGTGGACGAGCCAGTAGCTGAAGTCGTTCGGAAGGGCCTGCGTGAAGGGCTGGACCAGGCGACCGGCCTTCAAGTCATCCGAGGCGAGCATCAGCCGCCCGAGGGCGACGCCCTGACCCTGGCGCGCGGCCTGGAGCACGAGCCCGGCATCGTTGAACGCGGGGCCCGCCTCGGCATCCACGCCTTCGACTCCGGCGAAGTCCAGCCAGCGCCGCCAGCCGTCCTTCGGCGTGTCGTGGAGGAGCCGGACCTTCTTCAAGTCGGAGGGTGCGCGGAGCTTCTTCGCGAGCGCGGGCGTGCAAACGGGGCTGAGCGCCTCCTGCGCAAGCTGCTCCGCCTTGAGGCCCGTCCAGCGGCCCAGGCCGGAGCGGATGCCCATGTCGAAGCGGTCGTCGAGGAAGTCCCACAGCTCGGCCGAGCTGTTGAGGTGGAGCTCGATGTCCGGGTGCTGCTGGCGGAAGCCCTCCAGGCGAGGGAGCAGCCAGCACGAGGCGAACGCGGGCAGCACGGTGATGCGCAGCGGCCCCTGCTCGCGCTCGTAGAGGCGCGAGGTGGCCTCGGACATGCGGTCGAAGGCGGGCGTGAGCTCGCGGAGGTACGCCGCTCCCTTCGCGGTGAGCCGCAGCTCATGGCCCCGGCGCTCGAACAGGGAGATGCCGAGCCAGTCCTCGAGCTGGCGCACCTGATGGCTGATGGCGGCCTGGGTGACGCTCAGCTCGGTGGCGGCGCGGGTGAAGCTCAGGTGTCTCGCTCCGGCCTCGAAGGCGCGGAGGGCGCCGAGTGGTGGAATGCGGCGCATGCTCGATGAACTCCCTTTATCGAGCGGGCGAGGATAGCTCGCTGGGGACTCGCCTCGAAACGGTGTTTGTCGTGTGGAGCAAGAGCGCGGCGAACGCGCGAGGGAGCACGGCGATGATTTCGGCGGAAGTCTGGTGGTTGTTCGTGGGCTACACGGTGCCCATGGTGTTCAGTCCCGGGCCCGGCAACACGGTGCTCGCCACCGCGGGCGGGCGCTTCGGCGTCCGGGGCTCGCTGCTCTTCTGGTTGGGCTTCGAGATGGCCAATGTCGCGCTCTGCGCCCTGTACGGGTTCGGGCTTGGCCGCGTGCTGCACGACATCCCGTGGCTCCACCCGGCGCTGAAGTGGGGTGGGGTGGTGTACCTGCTCTATCTCGCATGGGGCTTCTTCCGCTCGACCGCCGCACCCGGCGCGGTACGCGAGGAGCCCGCGGGGCTCGGGTACGGAGAGGGCTTCCTGGTGGTCGCGCTCAACCCGAAGATCCACTCGATGATCGTGGTGATGTTCTCCCAGTTCCTCGACCCGGCCCGCGCGATGGCTGCGCAGACGGCACAGCTCACGCTGGCCTTCCTCGCCGTCTGCGTGGTGTGTCACTTCCCGTGGATCTACGGAGGGAAGCTCATCCTCGGGCGGTTCCGCTCCGAGCGTGCCATGCGCATCCAAGGCTGGACGTTCGGCCTGTGCATGCTCGCTGTCGCGGGCTACGTGGCGTTCCTGGCTCCGGCGTGAGCGATGGGGACGGAAGCTGGCTGCTCGCGCGCGGTCTTCCACACAGGCAGGAGCGCGGCGACCACAGCGGTCACCACGTCCGCCAGGGCCTCGGGCCGCCCCTCCGGCTGGCTGGCCCGGTAGCGCGCCCACTTCTCGTTGCTCCACGGACTGCGGCCGAACTCGCCCGCCATCAGCCGCTCCATCAACTCCACCGAGTCTCCCCGTGACTCGAAGGCGAGCCGCAGCGCCCGTGGCAGCAGCGCAGTGTCCATCGTCGCGTGCCGGGTGAGCAGGTACACGTCGAACAAATCCTTGGGACGGAAGCGGCCCTTCCCGCGCTCGAACAGTCCGTGCATCTTCCACGCGAGCAGCGTCTCCGGCCGGCATGCCAGCACCCGCGCGGAGCCGCCCTCGCCAACGTCGTACTCCGTCCACGCGGGCCCCGGCTCCATCGGGTCGCCGAAGCCGGTGTCGATGCGCAGCTCGAATGCGCCCTCCACGCCGGGCAGCCGCGTCTCCACGAAGACGCGCACGCCTGGGAACTTCGTCTCCGCCCAGATGACCTCGGACCGCAGCGCGCCGAAGGAGAACCCGTCCTCCACGTCGACCCGGAGCACGGACTCCAGCCGCCGCACCGTGTCCTCCGCGTCGAAGGAGAACCTCGCGAGAAAGTCCAGGTCCTCCACCGGCCGGGGCACCGGCCCACTCCACAGGCGCATCATCAGCCCGCCCCGCAGGACGAGCGCCTCCACCTCGGAGGACCGCGCGAGGCGGCGCAACACCGCCGCCCCCGCGCGCAGGGGCAACTCATGGGCGCTCACTTCGCATCCTCCAGCCAGCCACGGTCCAACCCGTGGTTCGAGTCGTACACCGTCCACTCGCGCAGCCGCTGCGTCAGCGTCAGCCCCGTCCTCGCCAGGTCCTCCAGCAGCGCCGTGAAGCGTGCGTCCGCATTCGCCCGGCCCAGGCCGTAGACGCGCAGCGTGACGAAGCGCTCGGACGCGCCGTCCTCACGCACCTTGCGCGCGTTGCGTGACAGGTGCGCGCCGTGTTTCTCGCACCGCGCCCGCAGCGCCTCCACGCCAGCGTCACCCGAGGGCACCAGCGCCTTCACGTGGAACTCGAAGTAGTTCGCCGGCTGGGCCTTCGCCGTCGCGTCGTCCTCGGGAATGTCGCGATTCTTCCCCAGCGCCTCCAGCTTCAGGCGCGTGACGTCGAAGCCCTCCGCCGCGAGCGCGCGAGCCATGGCCTGCACCTCCTCGCGTGCCTGCCGGAGCGTGCCGTGGTGGTACGAGGCCGTCATCGGCTGGAAGATTTCCGCGCCCCGGCCCAGCTCGATGAAGATGCACTTCACCGACGCCGCGTCGCAGAACGCGCGGAAGCGCTGGAGGTCCTCCTCCGAGCGAGCGGAGACGGTGATGTGTGCCTCGTAGGCGCCACCCTGAGACTGTGCCCGCAGCCGGTCCGCCAGCTCCAGGTAGGGCCGGTGCCGCATGTTGAGGAAGAACTTGTTCCTCGGCATCTCCCCGAGCGTGCGCAGGAAGCCGTCCGGCACCCACGCGCGGTCCCAGCCATAGCCACCCTCGCCACGAGGCTCCGCCAGCAGCGTGCCCTCGATGGAGTCCTCGAAGAGGGCCACACGCTCAGGATGGCCATCCTCCGAATACGCCACCGCCACGCGCGTGCGCCCCCGGCGCCCGCCGTGGGCCGCGAGGAAGGCGCGCTCGCCCATCGCGAGCACCTGTTTCTTGAACCGCGCACCCGTGAGCGCAGGCCCGCCGTCCAGCTCCAGCGCCGTCGTCTCCACGAAGCAGGGCGCGCCGAGCTCGCGGTACGCCGCCAGCGCCTTGCGCTTCGCCAGCGCCGCCAGGTCAAGGGACTCCGCCTCGTCGAGCCCCGGCAGCGCGAGCTTCCGCCACGTGACGTCGAGGCCCGCGAGCAGCCGGGCCACCTCGTCGGCCTTGTATTGGTTTCCAGTGACGAAGAAGGCGCGTGTCACGGCCGGCACTCCCTACGGCGAGGGCACCCGGGGCTCGGGGCGCCAGTTCCACACGGCGGACCGCCCCGTGTTCCCAGGCGGGAGCCTGCCATCCACCCTGTCTGGCCGTACATACCTGACCAGGAACTCCACCCTGACAACTGCGCCCTCACGCCCCGCGTCCCGTTCAGTCCTGCCCGGAGGGCGATCCACCCGGGCCTTCCAGTGACAACTGTCTGTCGACATCCACTGTCGGGGCAGGCGCAACGCTCGAAGGAAGGGCTCGCTCGCCACGAGCCCCTCACCCGGTTTTCGAGCACCCCATGAACCCATACCGATTGACTCTGCCAGGCCTGCTGGTCCTCTGCCTCGCGTGCAACTCCGTGGAGGGCCCGACTCCCTCTGCGGAGGCAGCCAGCGAGCAGGGGCTCACGCCCGTCACCACCGTCAGCTGGCAGTTCGCCGAGCACCCCCGGCCCCGGGACGGTTACGCGCTGGCGTCGCTCGGGACCCAGGCCGTTCTCTTCAGCAACTCCGAGGGCATGTTCACCTGGGACGGTGCCGCGTGGAACCCACGGGTGGCGCAGGGGTGGCCGTCATCCCGCGCGGTCGGCCACATGGTGGGCTACGGCACCAGCCTCCTCATGTTCGGCGGCTACGACTCGAGCTCGAATACGTATGTCGACGAGACGTGGCAGTGGGACGGAACGAGCTGGACGCGACTGCTCACCGCGACCAACCCACCGGCTCGCGCCGGACAGGGGATGGCGGTCGTCGCGGGCAAGGTGGTGATGTATGGCGGCCATTCAGCGCAGGGCACTCTCGGCGATACCTGGACCTGGGATGGGGTGGACTGGACGCGCGTCACCACCACCACCAGCCCCTCCACGGCCTCGATTTCCATGGTGACGGTGGGCGATTCGGCGCTCCTGCTCGGCTACGACTCCAGCGCTCCCTTTCCGGCGGAGACCTGGACCTTCGATGGCTCCGGCTGGACGAAGCTCGCCACGTCGACCTCGCTGCCCGGGCTGTCACGATACGAGCTTGCGACGCTCGGGGGCGTGGCGCTCGCCTATGACGGCACCAGCACCTGGCAGTGGTCGGGGGCCGACTGGGTAAAGACCAGCCCGGTCGCGTCGCCGACGACGCGCAGCCCCGGCCTCATGGTCGCCGCGGGCCCGACGGTGCTCCTCTTCGGGGGCATCGTCTCCGGGAGCTCCACCTACGACACCTGGACCTTCGACGGAATGACGTGGACCGAGCGCTGGAAGATGCCGGTTTCGATGAAGGGTGCGTCGATGGCGACCCTGGGTGGAAAGGTCGTTCTCTTTCGCGACACCCAGACCTGGGAGTGGGATGGCAGGGCATGGAGCCAGCGCACGCCGACAACGGTTCCTCCGGCGCGGCAATACGCGGCCATGGCGACGCTGGGAAACAAGGTCGTGATGTACGGCGGTGCGAGCGACACCCGGACCTGGCTCTGGGATGGAAACAACTGGACGGGATTGACCACCGCCCACACGCCCGGGGCGAGGAAGTACATCGGCATGGCGCCGCTCGGCGGCCGGCTGGTTCTCTTCGGAGGACTCGACCTGTCCCAGCTCTCCCTGGCGGACACCTGGCAGTTCGATGGCGTCGACTGGAAGCAACTGGCGCCCACGAATCGTCCTGGCTCGCGCGGCGGCTACGGAATGGCCACCGTCGCTGGGAGCGTGCTGCTCTTTGGCGGTGCGTACACCGATGGGGCCAATCCGTCGAACACCTACTACTACTCGGATTTGTGGATCTGGAACGGGACCAACTGGCTGCCCGGAGCCAGAGGTCCCGGAGCTCGCTATGCCCCCATCATGGCGGAGCTCGACGGCAAGGCGGTGCTCAACGGTGGCCGCAGCAGTCCTTCGTCGAGTGGAGTCTTCCTGAGTGACACCTGGCTCTACGACCCCGCGACGGGGTGGTCCCAGCCGCAGACGACCAGCACGCCACCGGGTCTCCATGAGGCCACCGCCGCCACGCTCGGTCACACCGTCGTGAAGTGGGGCGGAGGCAGAGACTACTATTATGGGATTGGAGGCACGTGGACGCTCAACGCCTTCATGGCGGCGGGCTCCAATTGTTCCGTCTCGGCTCAATGTGAGACGGGCTGGTGCGTGGATGGCGTGTGTTGCCAGACGGCGTGCAGTGGGACGTGCGAGTCCTGCAACCTGCCCGGCACGGAGGGGCTCTGCACGACGGTTCCCGCTGGCGAGCCCAGACCCGGGACGTGCGCGAGCTGCAACGGCGATGGCGGATGTGACACGCCCTGGCCGGAAGACGCCGGAAGTGGAGCGGCCGATGCGGGCCCCGTCGATGCGGGACACGACGCCGGTACGATGGATGGCGGGACTGTCGGGAGCGATGCCGGGTCGCCGCCACGAGGTGATGCGGGTGTCGTCGCGGACGGTGGCAGCGGCTCGGGCAATCCGGGCGGCTCCGGCTGCCTCACCGGCTTCACGGGAGGCAATGCGTGGCTCGTCGTGTTCGCCACGTGCCTGGGCGTGGGGGCCCGTCGACGCCGCCGGGCCTGACGACACGGAGCCTTCGAGACATCCACGGGCGGCCGTGCAACAGCGCCGTCTCGTCAGGCGCTACGGCGAGGGCACTCCGGGGGCGGGTCGCCAGTTCCACACGGCGGACCGCCCCGTGTTCTCAGGGAGGAGGCTGCCGTCCACCTTGTCCGGCCGCACGTACTTGGCGAGGAACTCCACCCTGACACCCGCGCCCTCCCGCCGCTCCACCCGCCAGACGGCCCCCTCCACCGGGTCCACCGCCCCGTGGAAGCCGCCCCCCTGGAGCCGTGCCATCGCCGCGTCGATGCCCAGCGGCCCGCCCTCATGGAGCAGGCCCGGAGTCATGAAGCCGCCGGCCCCGATGCGCGCGGTGAGCTCGTGCCACGGCAGCCGCTCGCCGTCGCGCATCAGGTCGAAGGCGACGAAGGGCTCGTGCGTCAGCGTGTAGCGGGTGCCATGGGCCAGGGCCAGCCACTCGCCGACGAGTCGCTCTCCCGGCTGGAGCACGGCCAGGAAGCGCGCCGTGTTCGCGGAGACCCACGTCGCCCAGAGCCGGCGTGACTCATTGGGGGACTGGGAGGCCAGGCGCCCCTCGCGGCCCAGTGCCAGCACGGAGTCACCCACGCGCGCCGCGGCCACGCACGAGCCGTCGAGCTTCTCCAGCACCACGACGTGGTCTCGCGCGTCCCGGATGCGCTCGGTGCACAGCCGCGCCAGGGCCGGAGAGAGATGGCGATCCGCCGGCCCGGTGCGTGAGCCCGGGAGGTGGGGAATGGAGCCATAGGCCTTGCGGCCGAGGGGACGGAAGTCCGGGGTGGGATGCGGTTGCACCGGAGGAAGCGTACCACCGGCGCATGTGTCGCCGGCCCGGTGTGTCACCTGTGTGATTCAGGCGTTCGCGACATCCAGGTGACACCTGCAGGAAGCCGTGACCGTCATGTGGCCACCAGGGTCCTTGCGGCGCGGCACGGGAATCGTCAGATCCGCCGCTCCCCCCAACGAGGACCCACTCATGCCACGGTTGCGCTCCCTGCTACTGTTCCTCTCTCTGGCCACCGCTTGCGGAGGCGACCCGTCCGCCTTCGTTTCCGAGGCCCCGCTCGGCGAGCGCGAGGACGCCGTCACCATTCCGTCCCGGGGCTTCGCCAGCACGCTCGATGTCGGCTGCTGGAACCTGGAGTACTTCGGCTCCACGTCCCACGGCCCCAGCGACGAGACGCTCCAGCTCCAGAACGCGCGGGACGTCATCCTGGGTGCCGACCTGGACGTCTGGGGTGTGGAGGAAATCGTCAGCGCCGCGCAGTTCAACACCCTGGTCTCCCAGCTCCCCGGCTACGCGGGCCTGCTCGGCAGCGACCCGAGCGTGGTGGGCGGCAGCACGTACTACACGCCGGGCGAGCAGAAGGTGGGGCTCCTCTACAAGCCGGCGGTCGCCTCCGTGCTGGGGGCGCGCGTCATCCTCACCGCGGATGCCACGTTCTTCGGTGGCCGGCCGCCGCTCGAGGTGCGGATGCGGGTGGGCCTCAACGGGCACACCGAGGACGTCGTCGTCATCGTCATGCACGCCAAGGCGCTGAGCGACGTGGACAGCTGGCAGCGGCGCGTGGACGGCTCGGCGGCGCTCAAGGCGTACCTGGACAGCACGTGGCCCACGGCGAAGGTGCTGGTCATCGGCGACTTCAACGACGACGTGGACGTGTCCATCTCCTCCAGCCGCACGTCGCCGTACGAGAACTTCGTGGTCGACGCGGCGGGCTACTCCTTCCCGACCAAGGCGCTCTCGGATGCGAACCTCACGTCCACCGTGGGCTACAAGGCCGTCATCGACCACCACCTCGCGACCCATGAACTGCGGGCGCTCCATGTGGCGGGCTCGGCTGAGGTGTACCGCGTGGACGCGTACATCCCGAGCTATGACACGACCACCACGGACCACTACCCGGTCCTCACGCGCTATACCTGGGGCAACGAGGGCGCGGCGCTGACCGTCACCTCACCCAACGGTGGAGAGAGCTGGGCGGGCGGCGGCGCGCGCACCGTCACCTGGAGCGCGACCCAGGTGCCGACGGTGAAGTTGGAGTACTCGATCGACGACGGTGGCGCGTGGGCGCTGATTGGCACTGCTTCGGGGGCTACGGGCAGCTACACGTGGACGGTGCCGGACGTCGCGACCTCGCTGGCTCGCGTCCGGGTGAGTGACGTGGCGAACGCGGCGCTCTCGGACAGCAGCGTTGGGGCGTTCACCATCACCTCCACCAACACCCCGGGCAACGTGGTGCTGCACGAGATCCTCGCCAATGAAATCGGCTCGGATGCCGGCACGGAGTTCATCGAGCTGCTCAACACCGGTGGCTCGCAGGTGGACCTCGGTGGGTGGATGCTGTGGGACGCGACGGGCCTGCGGCACACCTTCGCCAGTGGCACCATCCTGGGAGCGGGCAGGGCGCTCGTGGTGTTCGGCAAGGCGGCGTCCATTCCGGCGGGCGTGGGCAACGCGGTCGGCGCCACCACGGGAGGCCTCAGCCTCAACAACGGCGGAGACACCGTGACGCTCCAGAAGACCGGTGGCACGGTGGTGGATGCGTATACCTATGCCGCGTCACTCGCGGGTCAGGACGGCGTGTCCATGAATCGCAACCCGGATGGCGGCGCCACGGGGAGCTTCGTGCTCCACACGAGCCTCTCCACGCGCAGCGCCTCTCCGGGCATGCGCGCGAACGGCTCGGCGTTCTGATACTACCCGGTCACATGAATTGGACGCTGCCCGAGGTGCGCGACGCATGCAGGTGCTGTTCGTCATGTGCCTCGGGCATTGCCCACTCTACCTTCGCTCCACTGACGCCCGTGCGCCACCTCTGACGTTGGTAGCGCTATCGTGAGGCCTGGACGCAGCAAATTGAGGTCAGTCAATGGGCCTATGTATCGAATACGTCTCCCTCGCGGGCCTGCCGCCAATGGAGCTCGTCCGGGACATGGTGGGCGAGAGGCTGGGGCGCCAGGTGGAGCTGATACAGCACCCAGCGGGTTTCTACATCGAGGTTACGAAGGGGTGGTTCATCCACCTTGTGCCGAGCGAGCGCGCCCTTGAGGTCGACGAGCGTGCGCTCAACCCCGTGAACCCGCTCGATCAAGATCCTGATTACCTGCGTCTGTGTCGTGCCCTGGCGGCGTTGGGGGGACAGCAGGCCCCCCATGAGCTACTGGAGTGGGGCCGGTTCAAGCAGCGCTTCGAGTTCCAGAAGGGCACGCCCAGTCCTCTGGAGGTACACGAGCAAGTTCGCCGCTTGGGAGGGGGCGGCGGAGGGCCACCAACTCCCTACGAACCATGGTTCCAGCTCGTTGTCCCAGGTCCTGCTCTTCAGGGAGTTTTGCTGAAGCCGCAGTCCCCCTGGCTCATGCTGATGGCAGGGACCAATAGTTTTGAGCTGATCGACCAAGCTTATGAAGTCCTGGTCTCCTGCGGCGCACGACCTCGAACTGATTCGGATGGGTGATGCGCTCGGTGATGCGCTCCGCCCTGCAGAAGTGCACTGTGTAGGGGAGTTCCTCGACCAGGCGGCGTGGCTGTGCGCGTGTGCAGGGCATCGGGCACGGCTTCACGAAGGACCCGGCATTCGCCGACAACGCCGTACGTCCCCGCGGGCCCTTGAACTGTCTTCCACTGGAAGGGAGCTCGGGCGCTCGTACTGGTGGGGATCCACGACGCCTACGCTGCCGGAATGGCTGACCGCATCGTCTTCGAGCACACGGTGGAGGCGCTGTTCTTCCGGGGCCTCGGCGAGAGGGTGACGCCGATGCTGAAAGCACAGCTCCGGGAGGCGGGACTGGACCTGGACCGCAAGCTGCTGCCGGGCTACCCGCAGGTGGACTTCACGCGGTGGCTGCGGCGCTCCGCCGGGGCGCTGTGCCCGGACGCTCCCGAGGAAGAAGGCCTGTGCTGGCTGGGGGAGCGCCTGGTGGATGGGTACAAGGAGACGGTGGTGGGCAGCGCGCTGTTCGGCGTGCTGCGGCTGCTGGGCCCTCGGCGGATGCTGGAGCGGACGCAGAAGAACTTCCGCTCGGGCAACAGCTACACGGAGGTCCGCACCACCATGCTGGGGGAGCGGGAGATGGAGCTGTGGATGAACGAGCTGGACGTCGCCCGCTACTTCACGAAGGGCACCATGCTCGCGGGCATGCGTGCCTCCGGTGCGAAGGAACCCCAGGTGGACGTGCTCCGCTTCGACAGCACGGGCACCACGTACCGCGTGATGTGGAGCGCCTAGCGCGGACCGCCGCACCGCTCACTTCGGCTGCACACCCGCGGCGCACAGCTTCGCGCACATCGTGTTGAGGATGCACGTGCCCGTACACGGGCACAGCACCTGTCCGACGGCACACGGCGCGGTGACGCCGGTGACACACGAGCCGTTCTTGCACGTCCTGCCCGTGGCACACGTCGCACCGCAGCGGCCACAGTTGTTCTTGTCGAGCTGCACGTTGACGCAGCTATTCCCGCACAGCGTCAGCCCCGAGTTGCACTGACACCGGCCCCCCACGCATTGCTGCGACGGCCCACAGCGGGTGCCACAGGTGCGGCAGTTCTGCTCATCCGTGTCCGTCTCCACGCACTGGCCTCCGCAGAGCGTGAGGCTCCCGGTGCAGCCGCAGCGACCGTCGGTGCAGACCTGGTTCGCTCCGCAGCGCGTGTTGCATGCGCCGCAGTTCTGCGTGTCCTTGCGCGTGTCCACGCAGCGCTCGCCGCACAGGCCCAGGCCCGAGGGGCACTGGCAGCGGCCGTCGCGGCAGAACTGCCCCGCGCCGCACGTCACGCCACAAGCGCCGCAGTTCCGGTCGTTCTGCCGCGTGTCGATGCAGACATTCCCGCAGCGCTCCCGTCCCTCCGTGCACTCGCAGGCTCCTCCCTCGCAGACTTCCTCAGGGCCGCAGGTCGTCCCGCACGCGCCGCAGTTCTTCGCGTCGGACCGCACGTCGATGCACCGGTCTCCACACGTCACCTGTCCGGCCGGACACGTGCCGGGTTCGGCATCGTCACCGCGCAAGCCGAGGAACAACGCCACCGCGCCACCCGCGATGACGAGCCCGCCCACCACGAGCCACCACCAGGGGAACGGCTTCGCGGGCAGCGGCGTGGGGCGCACCTCCACGGCGATGGTGGGGCCCTCCGCGAAGCGCTCGTCGGGAAGGTCCAGGTCCGCCACCACCATGCGGAACGTGTACGGACCCGGGGGCGCGCCGGGGGGCACCTGGAGGCCCACCGTGAAGACCTCCGTCGCTCCCGGTGGCATGTCGCGGTGGTCCGCGCCGCGCACGCTCAGCCACTCCGGCTTCAACGGAGGCTCGGGCAGGAGCCTGACTACGGCCCGCATCGCGAGCCCGGTGACGTTGGTGACGGTGAAGGCCACCTCGCCACGCCCGTCCGCGCCGAGTGAGAGCGACGGGGACGGGGCGGTGATGGCGAACTCGCGCGTCATGGCGTGCGGCGCCCTCCACCCGGGGATTCGAGGTCCCGCAAGGGTAGAGAGCCGTCCCTCCAACGGAAGGGACACCCGAGGGCATGTGGGTGCCACCTGCTTCACAGCTCCGCGCGGGACTCAGCGCTGACCGTGCGCCGCCAGCCACTTCGGTGCCCCCCGCGTCAGCGCCGTGGCGCCTTGCGGTGCTCCTCAATCCATTGCAGGGCCTTCTCCTGGCTGTCGACGAACTCGACGTCGAAGCGCTTCCTGCCCGACAGCAGCATGGCCACGGTGAGCCCCTTGGCGGTGATCTTCTGGAGGATGCCTCCGCCGACGTAGACGATGGCCTTGAACCAGTCGGAGCTGCTCTGCTTCGCGAGGTACTGGCGGGCTTCCTGGGACAGCCGGGGGTAGGGGAACTCCGGCATCGGTGTCATCTGCACCACGCAGTACACGGACACGGGGCCGGGAGTCGTCACGTCGCGCATGATGGCCACCCACTTCACGCCATCCTCGTACGTAATCCAGCCGCGAATGATGGCGCGGAGGGTGTCGGGCGGCTCGAAGATGAGCTCGTGGTTGCCGACAATCCATGTCCTCGACTGTTCCATCGCAGCCTCCGTCCCATCTGGACGTTGGAGGCGCGAGCCTGTGACACCGGATGTTTGCAGTGCGCGGCTACGTCACGGCATGCGGTTCGCGTCGGGCCTGCCCACCTCGCGCGCGGCCTGCCGGTGCTGGGCGATGCGGTTGCGGGCCCACTCGGGCGCCAGGTCCAGCTCCTCCGGGAAGAAGAGGTCCTCTCCGAGCCCCTCCACGTGCACCTGGATGAGCGGGTCCTCGGGGTACTGACTCGCCGGGTCGTCGTAGACGAGCCCCACCACCACGCCCGCGCGCCCGAGGAAGCGCTGGCTGATGGTGCCGTCGTCCGAGCGACTCACCACCTTCACGGTCTCGCCAATTCGCACCGGCGCGCCGGCCACGTCACTGCAGACGATGAGAGAGGGGTCCTGGATCATGGCGCGTAGGAACGGGGTTTGAGCGACTTGGAGATGGCCAGTGACGCGATGACGACGAGTCCCCACGCCAGCAGGTGATAGCCGGCGACGTGCCGCCAGCCCCGCTCGCACGCGAGCTCACCCATGAAGGCCCCCGTCGTCCCCACCGCGAGGCCCGCCACCAGGGCCCGCATCGGCTGGAACACGGCGGTACGCAGCGCGAGCAACGCCACCACCAGCGGCACCGCGCCCACCGCGACGTGGCTGGCCGTGCACACCCACTCGGGCACGGTGGAGACCGCATGCGGGGTGCCTCGCGCCAGCACCAGCACGGCCGCGCTGACCATGGCCAGCGCCACGCCCAGCCGCTGCACCCCGCGCCCGCGCGGAGAGAGCGCACCCCAGGCGCACACCGCGCTCGTGCCCAGCAGCAGCACCAGCAGGTGCGCGCGGCCCAGCAGCAACGCCCCGGAGGTGACTCCCAACGCCAGCAACACCACCGCCACCGCGAGCGACAGTCCGCCGGAGGCCGCCATCAGCCACAGCGCCTGCGTGCGCCAGCCGCGCACAGGCCTCCGCTGCGCCAGCTCACCCTGCGCCGCGGCGAGGACGCGCGCGGCCGCGGAGGCGTCCCGAGGCGGCTCTTCGGACAGGAGCGAGTCCAGGTCGAGGGGCGGGCTCATCGCGCTTCCTCCAGCGAGCCGAGCAGCTCCCGCAGCCGCTCATAGCCCCGGTGCGCCCGGATTCGCGCCGCCCCCGAGCTGATGCCTCGCAGCGCGGCAATCTCCTCGAAGGACCAGCCCTCCACCTTGCTGAGAACCACCGCCTCGCGCTGGTCCGGTGGGAGCTGCTGGAGCGCGTCCAGCAGGTGCCGGCGCATGCTCGGGTCTCCAGCCGGCGGCTGCACCGACGCGGGCGCGGACGTGTCCACATGCGAGGCATATGCGTCCACGTGACGCTGGTGCCGCAGCGCATCCCGCGCGGCATTCGCGGCGATGGTCATCAGCCACGGCAGGAAGCGGGTGCCGGGCTCGTACCGGCCCCGGGAACGGATGACGGACAGGAAGGTCGCCTGCAAGAGGTCCTCCGCGAGTGGTCCGCTGCGCACCATGCGCGCGAGGAAGCCCTGCACCCGTCCGGAGTGCCGGGTGAAGAGCACCTCGAAGGCATCCTGCGCGCCGTCGCGAAACCGTTCCATCAGCTCTTCGTCCGTTGGACTCCCCATCTCCCATCTCCCCGTACGGCCCACTCCGAAGAATGTTTCCGGAGGGCCGCTCCGCCCCGCCGCTTCCGCCAAACCGCCGGAAACACAGGGGGATTCAGGGAACGCTGGCCCTCCCGAAAGGAGGGCGGACGAGCGGCCTCACCACGGAGGAGCCTACCCGGGGAGCAACACCAGCCGTGCGATTTCCGACGGTGCCCCCACACGCATGGGCGGGCCCACGAAGCCGCAGCCCCGGCTGACGTAGAGCAGCGACTGCTCCGTCCGGCTCAGCCCGGCGTTGCGGCTCCCCCAGATGAGGTCGCCCACAATCGTGCCGGGGAACATCTGCCCGCCGTGGGTGTGCCCGGAGAGCTGGAGCCCCACGCCCCGCCGGGCGACCTCGTCGAAGTTGGAGGGCTGGTGCGCCAGCAGCACCGACGCGCGGTCGGGTCGCACGTCGCGCAGCGCCGCGTCCAGATCGTACCCGGGCTCGCCCAGCCGGTCCGCGCTCCAGTCGTCCACACCCGCGAGCTGGAAGGACGCCGCGCCGTCGCCAATCGTCACCGAGCGGTTGCGCAGCACCTGGATGCCCAGGCTCTTCACGAAGGCCACCCACGCGTCCGCGTCCGAGTAGTAGTCGTGGTTGCCGGTGACGAAGAAGGCGCCGTGGCGCGCGCGCAGGGCTCCGAAGCCCGCGACGAAGGGGCCCAGCGTTTCGACGGAGCCGTCCACCAGGTCGCCCGTAATCGCGATGAGGTCCGGCTTCAGCGCGTTGGTGCGCGACACCAGCTCGTCCACGAACCGGCGCTGCAGCACGCCGCCGATGTGGATGTCCGTGAGCTGCACCAGCGTGAAGCCCTCCAGCGCCTTGGGCAGACCGGGCAGGCGCACGGGGATGTCCCGCACGTCGGGCGGGTGGAAGGCGCGCCAGGTGCCGAAGCCGGTGACCGACGCGCCCGCAACGCCAGCCCCGAGCGCCAGGCCCCGGCCCAGCAGCGCCCGGCGCTCCGGCGACGCAGGCTCCGAGGGCTCCGCACCGGAAGCGGCCTGACGGCGGGCTCGCCACCTCGCCACCGTGCGCAGCGCGTCCGCCGCGAGGGTGAACATGAGCAGGTAGAGGACGAGGCCAATCCACGCGAGGAAGACGATGCCCACGACGCGCGACGCGGCGGAGGGCAGCACGGCCCCGAGGGCCCGGGCGCCGAAGGCCCCGGCGAAGCCCACCGTGAAGAGCGCCCCGGCCGCGCGGCGGAGGCCGCGGTGCTCCGTCACGTCTCGGACCAGCCGGCGGAAGAGATAGACGTGTGCGCCCACCAGCAGCAGGAGCACCGGGATGAAGAACAGGAGGAGGCTGGCCCAGCGTGGCATGGAGGGCTCCTGCATAACGGAAGCCTGCTCGCAGCGCCCCTGTATTCCAGGGTGGCAGGCAGGCGGGGACACACGGCCCTTTCGCGCGGTGCCGGGGCGGGGCAGGCTCCCTCCATTGTCGAGGTCGACTTCCGGCCCCCGTTTCCGAGGACTCCATGCTCCGCTCGCTGCTGCTCTGTGCCCTGCTCGTCCCGCTGTTCGGGTGTGGAGAGGACACCGAAGTGACGCCTGACTCCGGTGACCCCACCAAGGTGACGTACGCGGAGGCGCTGAAGGTGGACCTGTCCGCCATGACGCTGCTGCCCAGCGGCGTCTACATCCAGGACCAGCCCGTGGGCACTGGCACGGAGGCCGTGGCGCTGAAGCGGGTGCAGGTGCACTACACGGGCTACCTGCCCGACGGCACGGAGTTCGACAGCAGCCGCGGTGGGCCGCCCATCTCCTTCAGCCTGGGGGCAGGCGAGGTCATCAAGGGGTGGGACGAGGGCATCGTCGGCATGAAGGTCGGCGGCTCGCGCCGGCTCATCATCCCCTCGTCGCTCGGCTACGGCGAGGACGGGGTGCCCGGCGTCATCCCCCAGTACTCGGTGCTCATCTTCGACACGGAGCTGATGTTCGTGCGTTGAGCGTCGCGTCCGGAGACGGCGGGCGGGCGGGCGTCCACGCGCCGACACCTCCGCCCGTGTCGCGACTTCGAGCGGCGTGTCACGGTGATATAGCCTCGGGCTGTCTTCCGGGGCTTCAGGGCCGGGCACCTCCCGGCCCCTGAAACAGTGGCTCAAAACATCCCGGAATCGGGGGGACGAGAGATGTCACGGTCCGAGGTGGAGATGCTCGAGGATGACGGCGCCCGCGCCGGCGTGGTGGGAGAGGGCGCCTTCCAGGCGCTGCAGGCGCTGATGATGCTCGCCGAGCCGGACCGGGCGGCGCAGCTCTACGAGGACCTGGGCTCCTCTCAGCGCGAGCGACTCCAGAAGGAGGCCGCGCAGGCCCCGGTGGAAGAGCGTCAGCGGCTGGCGGAGGTGATGCGGCAGGCGCGTGACTTCTCCGGCGCCGCGCGACTCCTGGACGGCTGCGGCGCGGCCGGCCTGGTGGCGGACCTGTACGTCCAGGGCGGCAACTACGTGGAAGCGGCGGAGGCGTACCTGCGCGACGGCCAGGTGGAGCGCGCGGCGGCGGCCTTCGAGCGCGGCGGCGCGCTGGAGCGGGCACTGGAAGTCTATCGCGGCCTGGGCTCGCGCGAGCCGATGGCGCAGTGCCTGGTCCGACTGGGGCGCCCCTACGAGGCGGCGGCGCTCTACCGCGAACTGGGCCAGTCCCACGCGGAGGTGGAGGCGCTGGGCAGCGTGCCCGCGGGCGACCCGCGCCACCTCGAGTCCGTGCTGCGCATGTGCAAGGTGCTGGACGGCGAGGGCTTCACGCGGCGCGCGCTGGCGCTGCTGGCGGACACGATGCGCGGCTCGGACGCGGCGCGCGCGGACCCGGCGCTGGCCGCGGAGAAGGCGCGCCTGCTTCGCCGCATGGGCATGGAGGCGGAGGCCGACGCCGTCATCGCGCGGCTGCCCGCGAGCGCCTCGGCGCCCGAGGCCAACGGCTACGGCTACCTCAAGGCCATCCCCATCTTCGGCGAGCTGTCCCTGGAGGACATGAAGGACCTGTACCGCGTGGCGCGGCAGGTGCTCATCCCCGCGGGCGCGGTGCTGCTGGAGAAGGGCGTGCAGGGCGTGGGGCTCTTCGTGCTGCTGGAGGGCACGGTGGAGGTCTACAGCGGCTCGGAGCCGGACGCGCGGCGCCTCAACACGCTGGGGCCCGGCGCGTACCTGGGGGAGATCTCCCTGGTGCAGGACGCCCCTGTCTCCGCGCAGGTGAAGGCGCGCACGTCGGTGCGGGCGCTGCGCATCACCCGCGCCGGCTTCCAGCACTATCTGGACACCCATGAGGCCGCGGCGTTGCGCATCTTCCGCCTCTTCACGCAGAACCTCGCCGCGCGCGTGCGGGCCCTGAGCAGCTGAGCGGCCGAAACACAGACACGGGCACCCGGGTTGACAAGCCCGCCTGGGTGCTTTATCTCATCTGCATCATGAGGCCCGTCTCCAACATCGCCCTGCTGATTGCGCGCAACATCGCGCCGGCGGCGGACGTGTGCCTCGCCCCCCGTCACGAGGTTCTGCTCGACATTTGAGCTGGCGGACCGGTGTCCTCCGGCCCGCGGGTTGACTGGTTCCCGCGTGTCCTGAGTCCCGGCTCCGCCCTCGCTCTGTCAGTGCCCTCGTGTGCCCTCACGCGTCCCGGAGCGGGCCTTCCGTGCCCCTCCGGCGTGTCTCGCGTGCGTGCCCGCCCGGCGCGCTGACACCCGTCCATCCATTTCCAACCGGTTGTCTGTCTTCAACCACCCGCGGGCCTCGCTGCCCGACGGGAACGAGAGTCTTTTATGTCTCGCAACACGCGCCTCGAGCGGTACCGCAACATCGGCATCATGGCCCACATCGACGCGGGCAAGACGACGCTCACCGAGCGCGTCCTGTTCTTCACCGGCCGCATCCACTCCACGGGAGAGGTGCACACCGGCTCCACGGAGATGGACTGGATGCCGGAGGAGAAGAAGCGCGGCATCACCATCACCTCCGCGGCCACCACCGCGTTCTGGAAGCCCACGCAGGGACACGCGGCGGGACAGCCCCACCGCATCAACATCCTGGACACGCCGGGACACGTGGACTTCACCATCGAGGTGGAGCGCTCGCTGCGCGTCCTCGACGGCGCGGTGGCGGTGTTCGACGCCAGCCAGGGCGTGGAGCCCCAGTCGGAGGCGGTGTGGCGGCAGGCGGACCGGTACGGCGTGCCGCGCATCGCCTTCCTCAACAAGATGGACAAGGTGGGCGCGGACTTCGCCATGAGCGTCGCGTCCATCGAAGAGCGGCTCGGCGCGCGTCCGGTGGCGGTGCAGCTGCCCATCGGCGAGGGCTCGGAGTTCCGGGGCCTCGTGGACCTGGTGCGCATGGTGACCGTGGTGTTCGAAGGCGACGAAGGGCAGTACCGCGAGGAGCCCCTCACGGCGGAGCTGCGTGAGGTAGCGGAGGTGTACCGGCAGCGGCTCATCGAGGCGTGTGCGGACGTGGACGCGACGGTGCTGGAGAAGTTCGTGGAAGGGCGGCTGGAAGAAGTCACCGCGGAGGACCTGGAGCGCGCGCTGCGCTCGGGCACCCTCACGCGGACACTGGTGCCGGTGCTGGGCGGGTCGGCCTTCAAGAAGAAGGGAGTGCAGATGTTGCTGGATGCCGTCGTCAACTACCTGCCCGCGCCATCGGACCTCGCCGCCGTCGAGGGCTGTGTCCCCGGCACGGATGAGCGTGTCCTACGTCCGGCTTCGGACTCGGGTCCACCCACCGCCCTGGCGTTCAAGATGATGAGCGACAAGGCCGTGGGCGGCATCGTCTTCCTGCGCGTGTACTCGGGCACGCTGCGCGCGGGCACCGTCCTGCTCAACCCCGTCACGGGGAAGCGGGAGCGGATTGGACGTCTCATGTTCATGCATGCCAACCGCCGTGAGGAGGTGGCGGAGGTGTACGCGGGAGACATCTGCGCGGCGCTCGGCCTGAAGGGCGTGCGCACGGGCGACACGCTGTGCGACCCGGAGGCTCCGGTGGTGCTGGAGTCGCTGGGCGTCATGGAGCCCGTGGTGCAGCTCGCCGTGGAGGCGCGCTCGCCCGCGGAGCTGACGAAGCTGGAGGAAGGCCTGCACCGGCTGGCGGCGGAGGACCCGTCGCTGCGCGTGGGCGTGGACCCGGAGAGCGGCCAGGTGCTGCTGTCCGGCATGGGTGAGCTTCACCTGGAGGTGGTCGTGTCACGGTTGCTGACGGAGTACGGCGTGGAGGCGCGCGTGGGACAGCCGAAGGTGGCGTACCGCGACACGCTCCGGCGCCAGGTGCGCCAGGAGTACCGCCACGTCCGCCAGACGGGCGGGCCCGGGCAGTACGCCCGCGTGGTGCTGGACGTGGGTCCGGCGCCGCGAGGGGCGGGGCTCGTCTTCGTGGACGACACCCGTGGCGGCAACATTCCGAGGGAGCTGGTCCCCGCCATCGAAAAGGGCGTGGCCGGCGCCATGGCGCGGGGCGTGCGGGACGGCGTTCCGCTGGTGGACGTGGAGGTGCGGCTGGTGGATGGCGACACGCACGTGAAGGACTCCACGCCGCAGGCGTTCGCCATGGCCGGCTCGCTGGCGCTCCAGGAAGCGGCACGGAGCGCGGGCGTGCTCGGGCTGGAGCCGGTGATGGAGGTGGAGGTGACGACCCCCGAGGAGTACGTCGGTGAGGTGCTGGGGGACCTGTCCGCGCGGCGCGGGCGGGTGCTGGGGATGGAGGCGCGTGGCGTCGTGCGGGTGGTCTCCGCGCGGGTGCCCATGGCCAACCTCTTCGGCTACGTGAACGGGCTGCGCGGCCGCACGCAGGGCCGGGCCCAGGCCAGCATGCGCCTGGGCGCGTACGAGCCGGTGCCGGAGTCGCTCCAGACGGCGCAGGCCGAAGCGCGGGTGTGAGGTGAGGGGCCCGGGAGTGCGGTATCCGCTCCCGGGCCCGTTGCCTTCGGGTCCACACCTCCAGCGCAGCTGTTGCTCCCGGTTCTACAGGTGACGAGGTGCCTCCCTCGGAGCGCACGCTGGCCTCGATGTTGCTCAGGCGCTCCTGCCTCGCCTCTGCACCCTCGACCTGCTGGATGCATATGACCGCTCACACCCCTGATGCAGCCCCTCCGCCGGAGCTGGAGTCCCCCGTGCGCATCCGCGCGCACAAGCAGTTCTTCCGCCGAACCCTCCAGGCCTTCCAGGAACAGGATGCCGCCTTCCAGCCCCGTCCGGGGATGCTGAGCGTGGTGGGCCACGTCCACCACGTCACCGCGGGGTTGGAGCTGTTCCTCGCGGGCGTCTTCCCGGCCATGGAGCGCTTCAAGGGGCGGGAGTGGAAGAGCCGCCGGGGCGAGGGGCAGGCCTGGCTCGGGCTGGGCCCGGGCTTCACCAGCATGGAGTGGACGAAGGTCTCCAACGAGAACCTGTCGGGTGGAAGCGACACGGAGAGCCCGCTGGCCTTCGCGCTCCGCGCCTTCGACGAGACGATGGACCTGGCCGCGGAGCTGTATGGCCAGCTCTCCCGGGAGGAGCTGCTGCTACCGCTCCCGGAGAACCCCATCCGCCTCCGGACGCCGCAGGAGGCGCTGGAGATCATGATTGACCACACGGCGCACCACCGCGGCGCCCTCGCGCAGTACGCGCGCCTGCTCGACCGGGAGCCCAAGATTCCCTACTTCGAGATGAGCGAGGCCATGCACGAGGCCCAGCTCCTCGCGGGCGGACACGCGCCCTGACCGAAGCGTGAAGGGCGGGCCTTCAGCTCTTCTCGACGTTGTGGAAGTCCCGGCAGGGCTCCTTCAGCCCGAGGTAGTAGGGAAGCACCTTCGCGTTCATCACGATTCGCTCCCACCAGCGCGCGGCCAGGCTCTTGCGCTGGGCGGGTGGCAGGTCGGCGGCCGTCTGCGTGAGGTCGAGGTAGTGCGTCTGCGTCGGGCCGATGCCCTCGAAGTCGTGAAGGAGGGCCTGCGCGGACCGGCCGAGGGCGGGCTCCAGGTTCCGCAGCAGCTCGTCGGTCATCAGCAGGTACTCCCGGATGGGCACCTCGTTCTTCAACATGCGGTGCACGAGGATGACGTCCACGCCCGCCAGCTCCGTGTGGCGCTTCACCTTCTGGAAGGCGACCTCTCCCACGTGGGCGACGAACTTGAGGTCGAGGTTGTCGACTTCCACGCACCCGTGGCAGGAGCACAGCCGGTTGGTTGCGATTTCCTGCTGCCGGGCAAGGAACGCGCGGCGGATGTCCGCCACCGCCTGCCCGACGGAGCTGAGCTGCGCGTCGCTCTCGAGCGGGACGTAGAGGAACGCGGCATCTCCCTCCAGCTTCGCCAGCTTGAGCGGCCTGGACGCGTCGATGACGGCCTCGAGCAGCGACGCCACCATCTCCTGCGCGTGTGCGAGCGACATGCGGTGGGTCCGCATGAAGCGGGTGTACCCGCCGATGTCCGCGATGAGCAGGATGGAGCGCTGGATGGCCATTGCCTCCAGATTAGCGCGCCTGCCCGTTCTGGAGCGAAGATGGGCTTCGCGCAAATAGCGTTGAATCCGCTGAATGCGGAGATTACTAGGCGCAGCCGAAAGGACTCCCCATGCACCTTCGGCTTCGTCCCGCAGCTCAGAGTCTTGGTCAGGCGTTGGCTTTCTCCCTGCTCTTCACCGCGCCCGCGTTCGCGGATGAGGCGCGCCCGTGGTCCGCGAGCCCCGCGCCGACCGCCGAGGGCGAGACGCAGCACTGGGGCTACATCGAGTCCATCGGCCCCGAGCACTGGGGAGAGTTGCCGGGGGCGTCCGCCTGCGCGCAGGGCCATTCGGAGACGCCCATCGCCCTGGAGACGCGGGGCGCCATCCCGGACACGCACCTGGCGCCGTACTTCCAGTACCGGCCCAGCCACGTGCACATGGTCAACAACGGCCACACCGTGGAGTTCACGTACGACGCGGGCAGCTCCGTGCGCGTGAATGGCCGCGAGTACACGCTGGCTCAGTTCCACTTCCACACCCCCAGCGAGCACACCGAGGACGGCAAGCGCTTCCCGCTCGAGATGCACCTGGTCCACAAGGACAGCAACGGTGGCGTGGTGGTGGTGGGCGTCTTCATCAAGGAGGGCGAGCCCAACCGCGTGCTGGACGCCGCCTTCAGCCATCTGCCGCATGACCCGGGCGCGCACAGTGATCTGGAGCACGGCTTCATCAACGCGGCCGCGCTGCTGCCGCGGGAGCAGGCCTACTTCCAGTACCAGGGCTCGCTGACCACGCCGCCGTGCACCGAGGGCGTCGAGTGGTTCGTGATGACGAAGCCCATCGAGATGTCCGACGCGCAGATCGCCGCCTTCCAGCGCCTGCCGTACCTCAACCCCAACAGCCGCTCGCTCCAGCCGCTCAACGGGCGCACCGTCTACCTGCACACCGCCTCGCGGTAGTCAGCGCGACTCCGCGTCCGTCAGCACCTGCCCGTGTTTCAGCCGTCGAGGCACGGGCTGGTAGCCTTTCGCGACCAGTGGCGCCAGCTCGAAAGGCAGGCGCCGGTCGTGCTGCACCTCCCGGGCGCTCGCCATCAGTGACGCGCGTGAGCAGGGCTCCGCGCGCGGGAGCCCCACGAGGATGCGGTTCGTCGTTGTCTCCACGTCGAACCGGTGGAGCTGCTGGAAGCTCACCTGCCACGTGCGGAGCATGGAGTCGAAGAGCGGGTTGGACACCGACTCCCACACGTTGCCCACCGCCGCGCCGTCCGGCGTCAGCCGCGCCCGCGCGGCCCCGAGGAACTCCCGCGTCGCCAGGTGCCCGGGGATGCTGTCGGGGCCATAGGCATCCAGGAAGATGAGCGAGTAGGGCGGCCCGGAGGACTCGATGAACTCACGCCCATCCGCCACGTGCGCGCGCAGGCAGTCGTCCTCCTCGAAGCCGCAGTAGAGCTTCGCCGCCTCCACCACGTCGGGCTCCACCTCCACCGCGTCGATGCGCGCCTCGGGGAGCACGGCGCGCAGGAACATCGGAACCGCGCCGCCGCCCAGGCCCACGACGAGGATGCGCTCCGGTTTTGGCACGAAGGCCAGGCCCACCATGGACGCGCGGGTGTAGGCGGCCTCCAGCCGCAGCGGCTCACCGGGCCACACCACGCTCTGGCGCGCGCCTCCCTCCTCGAAGCGCAGGGTGCGCAGGCCCTCGGGGTCCTCGGTGACGACGACGCGGTGACTCACGGGCCCCTCCTACCAGCCCACCAAACCCGCGAGCATTCGCCGTCTTTCGTGTTTAGACAGCAGACAGGCGGGCAGGGCCCTGTCCTGCAAGCACGGGATACCGTGAAAACGTGCGGCAAGGCGTTGATTTCACGGGACTTTCGCGCCGTTAGCGGGCAGGGTCCGCGCCGTAGTTCCGGAATGGGTGGGGGGGCCCTCCTGTTCCACCACGTTCCCAAAGCGGTTCGGCCACATGGGTCTGACCGCGCACCGCCAGGCGCCCACGGCATGAGACCGGATGGGCGCGCTGCGCGGGCCTCCTCACTCTCTGAGGAGGCGGGCTCACCGCTTCACCAGGACGACATGACTTTCGACGAACTCCAGCTTCACGAGACCCTCCTGCGCGCCGTCAAGGCGGAGGGTTACACGACGCCTACGCCCATCCAGGCGAAGGCCATTCCCCAGGCGCTGGCCGGCCGGGACGTGCTCGGCGTGGCGCAGACGGGCACCGGCAAGACGGCCGCCTTCGCGCTCCCCATCCTCCAGCGGCTGTCCGCCAAGGCGCCCGCGGGCGGCGCGCGGCCGGTGCGTTGCCTCGTGCTCACCCCCACCCGCGAGCTGGCGGGACAGGTGGGTGAGAGCTTCGCCACGTACGGCAAGAACCTCCCCCTGCGCCATGCCGTCATCTTCGGCGGCGTGGGCCAGAATCCCCAGGTGCAGGCGCTGCGCAGCGGCGTGGACGTGCTGGTCGCCACGCCGGGCCGCCTGTTGGACTTGATGGACCAGGGCTTCGTGTCCCTGCGCTCGCTCGAGGTGTTCGTACTCGACGAGGCGGACCGCATGCTCGACATGGGCTTCATCCATGACGTGCGCAAGGTCATCAAGGTGCTGCCCCAGAAGCGGCAGACGCTCTTCTTCAGCGCCACGATGCCGCCCGAGATCGTGGACCTGTCGCGCAACATCCTCACCGACCCCATCCGGGTGGAGGTGACGCCGGTCTCCAGCACCGCGGAGACGGTGAGCCAGCAGGTGTACTTCGTGGAGCGCGAGCAGAAGCGCGGCCTGCTGACGCACCTGTTGAAGGAGGGCCGCATCGCCCGTGCGCTCGTCTTCACGCGCACGAAGCACGGCGCCAACCGCGTGGCGAAGCAGCTGGAGGGCGCGGGCGTGCAGGCCGCGGCCATCCACGGCAACAAGAGCCAGAACGCCCGTGAGCGCGCGCTGGACGACTTCCGCGCCGGCTCGCTCCGCGTGCTGGTGGCGACGGACATCGCCGCGCGCGGCATCGACATCGACGGGCTGAGCCACGTCATCAACTACGACCTGCCCAACGTGCCCGAGCAGTACGTGCACCGCATCGGCCGCACCGGCCGCGCGGGCGCCAGCGGCATCGCCGTGTCGTTCTGCGATGGCGAGGAGCGCGCGTACCTGCGTGACATCGAGCGCACCATCCGCCGCAGCGTGCCCGTGGTGGAGGACCATCCGTACCGCGCCGGCCGCTCCGGGCCGCGCCCCGCGGACTACTCGGCTCCGGCCGAGCCTGACCGCGCCCCGGCTGGCAACAGGGGCGGGGGCCGTGGCGGGGGACGGGGTCAGTCCCAAGCCCGCGCCTCCGGCAATGGCGGTGGTGGTGGCGGGGGTGGTCATCCCTCCGGTCCGTCGCGCCGCAGCCGTGGCGGCAGGGGTGGTGGTGGCCGGGGTGAGGGTCGCTCCGAGGGCGGACGTTCCGCGCAGGGCGGTGGCGGCGGAGGCCGTGGCAACGTCGCCGTGTCGCGTGGCCCGTCCGAGCACCGTCGTCCGGCCGCTCCCGCGGCGCAGGCCGCGGGGAAGGCTCCCGAGGCTGCTCCGCGTCCGGCGCGTCCTTCGCCGAAGTGGTTCTGATTTGAGCCGGGGCCCATGAGCTCCGGCGCCGCGACAGTGCGGTCCTGATTCACCAGGAGCCGGGTCCTCGAGGGCCCGGCTCCTTTTTCATGTCACGCGCTCGCCGTGTTTCAACGGACGGCCAGCCGGGCTGCCCGCTGTCCTGCTCGCTCACCGGGCGCGATGACGTGCCAGCCGACAGTGCCTGCCTCACCTTCGTCCTTCCCTATGCCGTGAGCACGGGGCGGAGCGGCCACCCCTTCGGGCTGGCCGGGCAGGAGGGCAGGGGACATGCGCGGGCGGGCGGTCATCGCGGGCGGCGGACTGGCGGGCCTCACCTGCGCAAAGCTGCTGGTGGACGCGGGCTGGGCGGTGACGGTGGTGGAGGGGCTGCCCTATCTCGGCGGCCGAGCCTCCACGTACCGCGACGCCGACGGCGACCAGGTCGAGCAGGGACTCCACCTGTTCCTCGGCGCCTACTCCGAGTTCAAGGCGCTGCTGGCCAGTATCGGCGAGCCTTACGACCTGGTCCTCTTCTGGATGGAGCAGCTCCAGCTCCAGGACACGGAAGGCCCCGCCGAGGCCGTCTTCATCATCAACCCGAAGCGCTCGCTGATGAAGACGCCCGAGCCGCTCCGCTCGGAGCCGCTCTTCGCGGACCTCGCCGACCTGCCCGTGGCGCCGGCCATCTCCGTTCAGCTCTGGCTCGACCACGAGGTGGTGACGCACGAGTGCTTCGTCCTCGTGGGACGCAGCGAGGCCTGCGTCTACCAGGACCAGTCGCGCAATGCCTATCCGACGTCCGAAGGCAGCCGCCTGTCCGTCATCGTCTCTCCCGCGGACGGGCTGCTCTTCGCTTCGGACGAGGCGCTGGTGCTGCGGGTGCTCGACTCGCTGGCGAAGGTGGTGCCCGAGATCCGCGACGCCCAGGTGCGCAAGTCGGTGGTGCTCAAGCACCCGAAGCACCAGGTGCAGCCGCTGCCTGGCGCCATGTCACGCCGTCCGGTGCAGGCCACGCCCGTGCCCAACCTCTTCCTCGCGGGAGACTGGACGCAGGTACGCCAGCACCAGACGTCTGTCTCCATACCTCACGCAGGCGAACACCTACGAAGTGGTCCGTTGCATCAATGGCGAGGCCAACGGCCGCCTCATCCACCGCCCCGAGCGCGGCGCGTACTACCGCCGCGCGCTGCTGGTGCTCGCTTTGTGAGAGCGATGACTCGCGAATAGCGCGACCACCACCGGGCTGCCGTACCCATTTCCCTGCGCACTTCGAATCCACGGGGCGGTCTTCAGCCGTCCCGACTATCGGCTGAGATGGAGCCCCCTCTGTCAGGAGACAGGGCGCTACACCTCCGAGGTGGTCTCCGGGGCGCTGTCCGGAGTGAGGCGAGAGTTGCCCACCACGAGGAATCGGCAGGCTCCCAGGCGCACCACGTAATGGCCCGTGCGGCCCGTCGCGAGCGGGATCCCCGGAACCAGCCGCTTCGGGATGGGGCCCAGACCTCCACCGCCGTCGTGTCCTGGTAGGGCCCTGCCTCGAGCCTGTCGGACACGGCCGCGCGCCCGTAGGGCAGGGCATGACGGCTTGCATGTGCACGGCCTTGACCAGCAACTCATCCATTCAGCGGTCCAGCTTGGCGTACTCGGGCTCCTCGCTTTCAGGTGCTGGGGTGAGAAGGATAACGTGCCTTGTCCTCAGCCGGCTTGAGGCGGACCAATTCGGTAGGTATGAGCATGTCGGGAGGCATGACCGAGGACAAAGGTCCTATTTGTTCTATGCTCGCGCAACAGGGCCTCCATCCGTTCTATGATCCACGAGTGAGAGCAGCCAGGGGAATTCTTGATGCACCGTCCCGCCCGGATCTTCATTTCCTATGCACACGCTGACGAGTTCCACCGCATGCGTCTTGAGGCGCACCTTGCGCCACTCCGGCGTGAAGGACTCATCGCTCCATGGCACGACCGTCAGATCCTTCCGGGCAGTGAGTGGGACGCAGTTATCAACCAGCACCTCGCTGAGGCAGACATCGTTCTCCTCGTGGTGAGCGCGAACTTCGTCGCATCCGACTACTGCTATGAGAAGGAACTGGCGCTGGCGCTCGATCGTCACGAACGCGGGGATGCTTGCGTCATCCCGATCATTGTCGCTCCCGTCGACTTTGGAACGACACCCTTCGCAAAGCTCCAAGTGCTCCCTAAGGACGCGAAGCCCGTTAGCACATGGAGCAACCAGGACGAAGCGTGGCTCGACGTAGTCCGCAGAGTTCGCCGGTTGGTCCTTCCAACTGAGTCTTCAACATTTCTCTCCACCGCTCAAGTCTCGGAGAACCGCAGTGGCGGCGTTGATGTTCGTGTCGACCGAAAAATCAGTGGCAGCCGATGGCTGTTCAGTGGCGACAACATATACAAATATGCGGTACTGCCATTGATTGTCCTTCTTCTTGTTGCGCTGGCATATTCAGGCAGCTTTCAAAGGGAGAAGCCTGCACAGCCTTCGGGAGAAGGACCGAGACAAGCATCTGTCCAGATAATGCCCATAGATCCCGAAGCAGGTGCTGGAGAGCATGGCTTTCTGGCCGAGCAACGGCGGGCGGAAAAATCTAAAGAATCTCCAGGAGATGAGTTGCCGCTTGGCGTCGAGGGCGAAGAAGAGTCTGTGCAACTGGCTCATCACCAGAAGGCCGTCGGTTCTGGCCTCGGGAAGACCAGTCCGATGGAGAAGCAGCCCTCTCAAGACACGAGACGCAAGCCTCGTCCGCCGCCTGCGCTGATTTTCTATGGAACCATCAAGGACGATAGCACTGGCAATGCCCATGCTGGGGCCGACGTCCAACTTGTCGGCACAAGCTGCGTTACCCGCACAGATAAATACGGGAACTTCGCATTCAAGTCGTGCGATCCTGACAGGGCGAAACTCCTCAAGAATCCGATGATCAGGGTGCGGATGCCAGAGGCGACTGGCTGGTGTAACGACATCCCTATTCTCCAGCCGCCGGCCATAACCTCTATCAACATCCAGGCGAGCTGCCAGGGAGCAAAATTTGGCGGACGTGGGAGTATAAGAATCCAAGGCACGCAGTTGCATGGTTCTGAGGTGACCAGCGTACAGCTTGGCGACATTGACCTCATAGGCTCAACCCTTCGTGGACTCAGTGTTGATACTCGCTTCCATGGTACGCTGAGGGACGGGACCGCAGTGGAATTGGCCATAATCGGCAGTGAACTGGACGCAGCCGACCCGGCCGGAGAGACTGTCCTGTACTCTGCTCTCATGAGGCGGTCTGGCAGGGATGAATGGGAAAACCCCTGTCTGTCTGATGCTATGCAGGACCGAAGAGCAATCGCCGTGGCTGGAATATGGGACACGACAGGCGCTCATATCGATAAACTAGGCTACTTTACATTCGCTTGCGTAAGCGGTGTTGTCGCAAAGTGCGTGCGCTGGGGGTACAGACCATGGCAACAGCGCAACGGTATTTCCCTCAAAAACCATCACCAAGCCTGCACACGAATGGCTCGGGCAGACTACTGCGGTAATGGGGGCAGCCATACGCGAGAAGGAACGGCGATTGAATTCTTCGACAATCTGGGGGGACGCACAATAGCGGTCACCCCAGGAATGCAGTTCGAGGCAGCGTGGACGGAGGACGGCGCGACTTGTATGAGACGGCCTCGATGGCGCGAGCCAGTGACAGCCGTCTTTGCTGGCTCACGCCCATCCGCCATCAGCTGTGAGGAGCGCTTGCAGAAGTTGAAGCGGGCTTCCGGCGATACGGAGGATGCACCCTGTGGATTGACTCCACTGGGCCGCGTCGGACCGCCTGCGCTCATCTGGAACTATTCCTACATCAACTCAAGTGCTCCGTGAGTTCGTTCTCCCGAAGCAGGCCGCAGGAGGCATTCGGGACTTGGGAACAGTGCTTTGGAGGCTGGTCGCGGAGAAGGTCTACGCACTGGAGACGCCAGCTCTCGCTGGGGGAGAACTGGAGGCACATGCGCCCGCCGAGTGGCGATCCGCCCGCATTGTAGGTGCTGCGCGAGCAGTGTGGCTGGGACCGCAAGCTCGCGGCCCTCCCGGACATGGCGTCCGCGTTACTGAGGCAGTCCGGGCTGGAGGAGCCCGTCGCGCCCTCCTCCAGCACGAAGCGCAGGCATGTGGGCGGGAGCTCGCCGCCCGCTGGACGAGGTCTGCGCGGGCTGGGCGCGTCGCTTCCGGTGCACGGCGACGATCGACTTCTTTCAGGGTTACCCACCCGAGCTGTTCGCCACGCTGGAGGACACGGCCCTCACGCAGGAGCGCTGTATCCGTACGACGGACGATGTGCTGAGGGTCGTTGCCGCGATGCGCAGGACCGGTCATCCCTCGACGGATGCAGAAGAGAGCTGAAAAGCCGGGGTAGCTGCGGGTTGCCGAGGAGTTCGAAGCGGTCGGGCTGACGCAGCGTGAGTTCGCCGGGTGCCGAGGGCTGCGCCTGAACACGTTGCAGCCGTGGGTTTACCGCCGCCGGCGCCAGGCAAGCACCGCGGTCGAGCCGCCCGTGCGCCTGCTGCCGGTGCAGGTGAGCCGGGCGCCTGTCGCAGACGCGACCACGCTGGAGGTCGCCATCCCCCGAGGCATGCGGGGTCGGTTCGAGGCGGGCACGGACGTGGACTACGTGGCCGCCCTGGAGCGCAGCGCGTGCTGACGCTGCCCGCCTCGGTGCGAATCCTGTTGGCTACCGGGCCGGTGGACATGCGCAAGTCCATTGATGGGCTCATGGCCTTGGTGCGCACCGCCTGGGCGAGGACGTCTACTCGGGCCACCTCTTCGCCTTCGTTAGCCGGCGCGGAGAACGGGTGAAGATTCTCACCTTCAGCCGGGGCGGCTTCGTCCTGTACTACAAGCGTCTGGAGATGGGCCGCTTCATCTCCTCTATGCGCCGGCGTCAACCAGCTCTGGGGAGAAGGTGCTCGACGGCTTTGCGGATGCGCTCGAAACAGTCGTCAATCATGCCACTACGGAAAGTGAGGTGTGTGAGTCCGTGGATGTTGGAGAACACGGTGCATTTCTCCTCCACGAGGATGAGGACCCTGTCGAAGCCAAGCTTGACCTGGAAGAGGCCTATCTCGTGAACCACGTTCTGGCGAGCGTGCCGGCTTCCGTCCAGGTGTTCGTCCTCGCCGGTCATGACGAGGACGGCGAGCTGGCACTCCTGCAGGCACTTCTGGAGCCGCTCGACGGTGGTGTGGCCGGGGGTCGGCGTGCTGTTGAACTCCACCGGGTCCAGTCCCAGCCTGTTCGACAGGAAGTCCTTCAGGGCCCACCACGCCTGGGAGTTGCCATGGCCAATGAAGACCTTGGGACGGCCTGTCGCGAGCGCGGGGCGCGGCGGGCTGGGCGGCGCCTCGGGCGCGACGGGCGGCGTGGCTAACGCGACGGCCTGTTCGATAACGCCCGCGGAGGCATGGAAAGCCTTTGAGCGGGTAGGGGGCTCCATCGGGGGAAACCACACGGTCGGGGAGTACCTGTCGCATACCCTGACGTATTCCTCCCACGTCCTCACATCCTTCAGTTCGTCGATGACATGCGTGCGAAGCTCGACCTGCCAGTCTTTGAGCCCAAAATCCCAACCATCGACGCTCCCCCAGCCGTCTTGTTCGAGGAGCATGGCCACCGGGAGCACCTGCTCCTCCGGAAGCTTCAACTTTCCGGCGATCTGCCCGATGGAGAATTTCTTTTTCGCCCCCTGCTCGACGAGCAACTCCACGAGCGTCCGGATGATGCTGAGAGCCAGGGCGCAGCCGGTCTCCCCCGCGACGACCGGCACCGCCCGGGCCCTCAGATGGATCCGGGCGGGCCGCTCATACCGGCTCTGCGGGTGGATGAAGCTGGGCGTCAGCGCCATGACCAGATGAGGGAGGTAGCCGAGCCGCTCCCGGTGCTGGAGGGTGAACTCGGCGAGCAAGGGCCACTGCCGCGTCTTCTGGATGTGCGCGTAGACCGCCTGGAGCAGCGCCAGGTGCTGTCCCTGAGGGGCGTGCCGTACGGTCCCCTCCTTAGGCGGGACGGAGGCCGACAGGTACTGCTCCAGTGACTCCACCTTCTCGTAGCGGAGGATGTCGAGCCTGGGGCGGAAATAGAACTCCGAATGAGGGTCGCCCCACCCGCCCAGTCCACTGCGGAGGTTCCACAGGAGCTTCGCCGCGAGCCTTGCTTCGGACTCATCCTTCCAGAACTGGATGAACGACTCGGCTCCCACCTCAGGTCCTTGCGAGCCGCGCTCCTCATCGAGGTCGGGCTCTTCCACGAAGCGGCGGGCGAGGAACTGCAGGAACCGGGGGAGTGGCTCCAGGAGGGTGCGCGCCTCGGGTATCTCCAGAAGTGTTTCGAGGCCCACGCTGACGGTATCCCCGATGCTGCTGATCGACAGCCACGGGGCGCGGCTGGCGAGCTCGTCCAGGTTCAGGTTCAGGTTCCGGAGCTGGCTCCAGAGCAGAAGCTTCTGCGGCCATCCACCGTGCAGTTTGAAGTGGGACCAGATGAGCAGGAGGACGGTGGTTTCTTCCGGGGCCATGGCTGGGCCGGATCTACCCGAAGAGCGTGCGCGGGCGAAGCGAAGGGCGCCTGTCTCCGTCGGCCGGAGTCAATGGACCCACCGGCGCTTCGGGAAGAACCCCGAGTGCCCCGGCGTAGAATCCCTAGCCATGGTGGGTGAGCTTCGAACGGCTTTCCTCAGTGGGACGTGACGTGACCTGGGCAGCTTCTTCGGAGCGACACGGACCGCCATCGGCAAGGGAAGAACTGAGGCCGCCCTGGGACGGGCTGAGCCTTCGGGTCACCTCCGCGACGGAAGCCCGGTGAACGCACGGACAACCACCTTCCCGTCCTCGAGGGCGGCTTGGGTAGGCGTGTAGCTCGGCAATCCGCCGGGCAGCGCCACGTCGGACTGGGGCGCGCTCGTGTGCCGCAACACCAGCGGCGGAGGCGCAGGGCGCTCCCCGTTCAAATGGCGCTCATGAGTGCGGCGTGAAGGGGTCCGGAGGCGCGGGCCGGGTAGGGGGCGTCTTGAAGTCCCCTCCCTGCGAGGAGTCCATCCAGTCCTCCAGGTCTGGATCCACCGCGCAGCCGGCCTGCTTGAGCTTGTGCCGGAGCTTGCGCCGCGACTCGATGTCATTGGTGAGGCGGAAGTGGAGGATGCCATCGAGGTCCGAGGGCAGTTCGAGATGGCCCACGGTGACGAGGATGGTGCCCTCCCGGTTCATGCCCATGGCCATGCCCGCCTCGTAGATGACGTTGGGGCGGGGCTGCCACCTCTGGAGGTTCCGATCCGGCTCATGGCCCTGGCGCAGGTCGGGGGCGAGGCTCGCGAACTCATCCGGCGTCAGCAAGGCGATGACGGCCCGAGTCTTCGCCACGCCCCGCGAGACAATCTCCGCGATGTGGGTGTTGGGCGTGGCCTCGTGATGTTCGTTGTCGAACGTCCACGCCTGGAGCCCGAGCGCCTTCAGGAAGTGCTTGAGCTCCTGGAGGACGGACTTTTCACGTCCGTGGATGATGAAGACCTTCTTGGCGTCCCGCTGTGGCGCCTGGGCCGGGCCGGGGAGGGACGTCTGTGCGAGAGGGGCCTCCGCCAGGGGCGCGTTGGAGCCGGTCCTTGATTCGGAAGGCCGCTCATCCCCTTCCTCTCCCAGGTTCAGGATGCGCTCGATGAGTGGCGCCTTCTCCCGGCCGCTGTCATCCAGATCGAGCGCGTCGCAGATGTCCTTCAACTCATCGCGCGTGAGCCCTTGGAGGATGCTGGCGAAATCCACCGACCTGGATCGCACGATGGCGGAGATGTGCTGCTCGGCGATCCGGCGATCTTCCACGTACAGGCCGAGGTCGTCGGTGATGTCCAAGAGCCTGTCCCTGCTGAGCTGCTCGAGGGCCATCCGCCTGGCCGCTGGGGGGAGCCAACGTGTGTCTTTCGAAGCCATCGGTGGGCAAGCTACCAGAGACCGTGCGGGTGTGGCGCCACGAAAGCACCGCGGTGCGGTCTCCCGTGTAGAGACCGCGCCCCGTTTCCACTTCGCTTCAGGTGTCCTGCGCTACTCCGTCAGCAGCGCGCCCGAGGAGAACACCTGTCCTCCGTCCCAGGGGTTCCTGAGACACCTCTCTGGGGGCGGTACAGGGATACGACCTTGAGCGGCTCCCGCCACCCTGCCTGAAACCCTCCCCAAGTCCCGACGGGCTCCCGGGGCCATCGAGCAGGGGGCGCAGCCGGTCATCCGCTGCACCCAAGGCAGCCCGCGAGTGAGCGCCGAACCGAAGGAATCGGGGCAAGGCCGTTCGACGTCGCGGGGGGCACGGTATGCGCGCGCCCCCAGGCAACATTCGTGCTCCAGCCACCGCCAGAAGGGCTCATGAAAACACGGTACCTGCTCATCCTCGTCGCGTGCCTCACCGCTTGCACGACGGGGCCCTACCAGAACACGTCAGTCACCAATAAGTCGTCGCCCATCCTTTTTCAGGGATATGCGTCGGCCGCGGGTGCCGCCATCACGGTGGCCGCTCTCAACAACAGCACGGGTGAGCAGCGGACGATTGCAACCACGGTCGCGTCTTCGACGGCGGCGGTCGATAGCACGGGAAGGTCGTGGTACTACTGGAGTACCTCCGTGGTCCTGCCGCGCCAGGGCGGCTTCTGGCAACCGGAGGGGACGAGCAGCAGCAAGGCGAGCATCATCACCACCATCGGCAGCATCCAGTCCTATACCTTCACGGCGGCCCAGATGACCTGCACGGTCCAGAATCTCCCCGCCAAGGGCTATATGCAGGCAGCCCTGGACTGCGGGTCGACCGCCGATCCTCTCGTCCTGCTGGCTCCGTGCGACAGCAAGGTGACGACCGTCAACGCGGAGCTGAACGGCTGTTATCGCGTCGGGACCCCCTCCAACCTCGAAGACTTCCCATTCGACCGCTCCTACGAACTGGCGAATGGGCTGCAGGGGGTGTGCCATGACGACAACAATTGGTTCCTCACCTCCGCGTGGCGCAATATCTCCGGGCAACAGAGCCGCATTGCAAAGAAGCCGGTCAACGTCAGCTTCAACGAGGACAACTTCCTCGTCTACAGGAGCCCGTATATCGACCAGGGATGGAGACACCCGGGCGATTGCGATGTGTTCGGGGGGGTGGTGTATGTCCCTCTGGAGCCGGATGAGGGCTTCGCGGGATACAACGCGATTGGCCGCTTCGACACCTCCAACCTGGCCTACTACCCGGTGATGCCCATTCCGGCAAACAGCCCTCAGCGCAGCCCCGGCAATTTCCCCTGGATGGCGAGAAACCCCAAGAACGGCCTCTGGTACAGCTCCAAGTTCGACGCAACCGAGCTGTACGTGTATGCCATTTCGGGTTCGAGCATCACCTACAAGGGAGCGGTCGCGCTTCCGCAGGCGATTTACCGGATCCAGGGTGGCGAGTTCAGTCCGAGCGGCAGGCTCTTTCTCGCCACGGACTGGAACACGGGTCTCCTGTCACTCGAGCTCGCGGAGAGCATCGGGGACAGCATCGGCTCGACGGCGGCCATCACGCAGTGGCACAAAATCAACTGGGTGCCGGGTGACGAGGAAATCGAAGGGCTGACCGTGTGGAACCTCGATGACGGGCGTGCCCCCGGCATTCGCGGCCAGGTGCATGTGCTCATGCTCGACGTGGGAGAGGTCAGCAACGACGACCTCTACTTCAAGCACGTGCGCATCAGCCCGGTTGATGCGCTCTGACCAGGTCCTGAGTGGTTGACGCTGGCCTGCGAGCAGGCCTGGACGGGCCGTGGCCCGGGCCGGCGTCAACCGGTCCGGGGCGACGGCGCTTCAGGCGCCGCTGAGGCCTTCTGCCTCAGCCGCACCCGGGCCTCCGCGGCGCGGGCGCTGGCGGCCTCCTCGTGTCGACCCACCGCATCCAGGACGGCCGCCGCGCGCGCATGGTGGTCCGCGGCCTCCTCCAGGAGCAGCAATTCTTCGTCCGCGTGTGCGGCCGCATGCAGGTAGGGAAGGGCGCGGACTTCCTGCCCCGCCTGCAGCCAGTGGTAGGCCAGGAGGTTGGCCGGCGCGCCGTCACGCTCGAACACGGCCGCGAGCCGGCCATGCAGAAAGCGTCCCGTGGCCTTGCCGATGGTGGCCTGCACGGCCTCCATCACCAGGTCGTGGCTGAAGCGCTCCCCCACCAGCAGCTGCATGGCCTCCAGCTCGGAAAGCGCCGCGTAGATCGAGGTCGCGCTACCCTCCAGCACCTCGGGCACGCGCGCGGCGCGAAAGTGGGAGCCCGCCCTCGCGGCGAGCTGCGCAATCTGCAGGGCCAGCGGCGAGAGCCGATCCAAGCGGCGCTGGATGAGCGGGCCCACCCGTCCCGGCGGCGGCAGTCGCCGCGGCCACTTCTTGCGGAGCGAGTCCGTCTCGATGAGGTGCTTGAGCGTCTCGACGATGTAGAGGGGGTTGCCTCCCGTGTAGCGGGTCAGCGCCAGGGTGTGGGCCTCGGCACCGGGCAGCTCCAGCCCCGCCAGCAACTGGCGCACGCTGTCGACGGAGAGCGACCCCAGCTCGACGACGCGCCCCTTTCCCATATCCACGAGCTGGCGGATGTTGGCCTCGGAGAAGGGGAGGAGCTCGCCCCGGCGGAAGCACTGGATGAAGCACGGCAGGCGGACCGCGTGGGCCCCGGCGTCGGCCATCCGGGCCCAGGCGTACATTGACAGCCGGGTGCTGGCCTTGTCCCAGTACTGCACATCATCCGCGATGGCCACGCGCTCGTCCCCGAGCACCAGGGCCAGCCCTTCCGCGTGTGCCTCGAAGAAGCGCAGCTCGTCGGCCTCGGACGTCAGCGGAGGCACTGGCCGCGAGTCGCCCAGCTCGGGAAGGAAGCGCGACAGCTCCGAGCGCAGGCGGTCCGGCAGCTTCACGTCGGGCCGCCGGGCCAGCTGGGCCCGGAACGCACGTGCCTGCGAGGCGTAGGGGACGTCCAGGTCTCCAGGCCGGGCCTCGCTGCGCATCCACCGGCCCTGGGCTGCCGCGAACTCCTCGGCGAGCCGCGACTTGCCCGAGCCCGGCTCGCCCGAGATGAAGACGACCTGCTCCGCCTGGAAGCCCTCCAGCAGCTCCCGCCAGGCCGACTCGCGTCCCGCCAATACCGGAGGACGCAGCACCGTCAGGGGCAGCGAGGGGCGGGCGACGGGGGCGGGCTGCGCCACCTGGGCGCCCTTCTCGATGTGCCGGACCAGCGCCAGGGTGTCTGGCATTGGAGCGACGCCCAGGTCATGGGAGAGCGTGGCCCGCAGTCGCTCGAAGGCCGCGAGCGCCGCGACACGGTCTCCCTGGAGGTAGTGCAGCCGGATGAGGTGACGGCCGGCCTGCTCGGACTCGGGCTCCTGCTGAACCCACTCCTGTGCCAGGGCGAGCGCGGGTGACCAGTCGCTGTCGGCCAGGTGGCGCTGGATTTGCGCTTCGCGCGCCTTGCGAACCCAGCCCTCCACGGCGGCGCGGGCGCCATCCAGCCAGCGCGCCAGCTCCTCACAGTCATCGAAGTCGAACCCGGCCAGCAGCGGCCCTCCACCCCCGGGCCACGGGGCCTCGGGGGCGCGCGCAGGGGCGCTCGTCGTGGCGGCGGACTTCAGGCTCGCGAGGTCCAGGCTCAGCAGGGGCGACAGCGCGAGGCGCTCGGAGTCGGCCTCCACCAGCTCCACGCCGCCCGAGGCAAGCCGCAGGCGGCGCAGGAGCTGGCGCATGTTGTTGCGGGCGGTGACGGGAGGCGAGTCGGGCCACAGCAGACATGCGACGGGGAACTTGGGCGAGGGGCCCTCCAGCCCCAGATAGGCCAGCAGCGCCGCGGCCCGTCGCTCCAACCGCACCCGTTGTCCCTGGGGCCCCAGCAACTGTGACATGCCCAGGACCCGCGCACTCCACTCTGGCCGGCTCACTTCACGCTCCTTGGGGGTCGGTGCTTCCCGCGCCGGCCACGCGGGTATCCGCTGAACGAATAAAGCCGGGCTCTATACTGATCCTGGCCTTTCTCGATTGCGAGCACGGTCCTCGCCGGCCCTGCTGACCGACTTGCAGCGCCAGGTGATCCTCCATGGCGCGCACCCTGTCGGGCTGAATCCCACCCCGGTGGAGGTCCCGAGCGGCCAATTCCTCCCGAGCTTGTTTCAGCGCGAGGCCGGCAGTGGCATGCCCTGGCTGTAGCTGTCGCAGAGCGCCAGGTACTCGTCGCTGTCGAGGTCGAGCGCGGCGACGCGCAGCTTCTTGACCTTGGGTTTGTCCAGGGTGGTCTTGATCTGGACCAGCTTGAGGATCGGAATGCCCATGTAGGACTGACTGATATAGGTATTCTCCTTCATGTCGTCCCAGCCGATCAGCATGCCGTCCTCGAAGCGGATGCCGTCCTTGCCGATGATCAGCGCCGGCGTGTCCAGGCTGCCCAGGGGCTTGACGCAGTTGAAGAACATCCAGACCGCGAGCAGGGTGATCACCCCGAAGAATCCCATCGCGCCGGTCTCGGAGCGCGACTGATAGGTGAGCACTCCAAAGCCGGCGATGGACAGCGCCCAGATGACGGCGCCAGCGAGGAGCCGGGTGCGGGAGTAGTAGATGGCTCGCGGCTGCTGCGTCTTCTTCTTCGCCTGCGCGGAGCTGTAGATTTCCATGATGTGCCGCCTGTGAGGGGAGAGGTGGGGTCAGCCGGCCAGACGGTCTGACAGGTAGGCCAGCAGCACTGGCGCGTTGATGACCTTGGCTTCGTCAATCTTGCGAGGCTTGCCCTGCGCGACGATGACCAGCTCGCGGGTCGCCACGGCGTGGTCCTCTTCGTCCTGGAGGCGGATGCTGTCGATGTCTTCCCAGCGCATCAGCCGCCCCTTGTGGGTCAGCCCCGCGCTGCTGAGAATCAGCGGCCCGAAGTGCACCGGCCGGCCCGCGGCGACCTGACGGCTCACGCCGTCCAGCAGCGCCGAGACGACGTGGCCTGTCACCTCGTGGCGCAGGTGTTCCGCGTCGCTCCACAGGCCCAGCCGCAATCGATAGGTCCCCCCGCGGTGACGCAGGATGAGCCTGTCGTACTGGTGCTGCTCGACGATGGACTTCACGTTCCGCCATGCGAGTCGGGTGCCGCCGACGCGCAGTCCTTCGTCGGTCAGCTCCAGCAAGCTCGGAGCGCGCATCCAGACGAAGAGGTCACTGGCCCGCCAGCCGATGACGTAGATGCCACAGGGAAGGCCGAACAGGAGGATGAAGAACCCGAAGCGGCTCCGGAGCAGGTTCTCGATGGCCTCCCGTGGCAGCAGGTGCAGTGAAGTGGGGGCGAGGAGCGTCGCCACCACCACGTAGATCATGACGAGTCCCGCGACGAGCCAATACAGGGCGTGCGTGGGGAAGACCAGGGTGTGCGAGCGCTTCAGCGTTGCCTCCAGGCAGGCCGGGTTTCAGCCGGAGCCGGGCCACGTGAGCCTCAGCGGAAAGTCGGCGCTCGTATAAACAATCGCATGTATTTATGCGACCTGATTCGCACCCCTTCGCTCCGAGTGCGGACGGACGTGTCATCAGAGTGTCTTGTCGACATTTGAGAAACCAGGATTCATCTCGATGCGAGTCCTTGGGATGTTTTGATTTCAGGGATTGTTGCGGACATCTGGGCGTGAAGCGGTGGGGCGGCGCGCTCTTGTCGAGTGGCGCAGGCTTGAGGCAGGGTATGGGGCATGTCGAGCTCCATCCCGCTTCACGCCGCTGGCCTCTCTCGTCGTGCCAACCTCTGGGCGGGCCTGGCCCTGGTGCTGGGGGGCGCACTTGCCGGCTGTGCTCCACCAGAGCCGGAGGCGTTGCCCGTTGAGTCCGCGGTGGCCCTGGACGCACAGTCCCAGGCGCTGTCCTATCCCAACGGGAGCAGTCGGACGGTGGTGTCACGGCGCGTCGTCTACAAGGACGCCTCCGGCAACTACCAGGCGGCGCCGGGCTTCGAGCCGTTCCGTGCGGCAGGCGCCTCCGACGGCACGCTCCACCCCATCCGCATCGCCCAGGTGGAAGCTCCGAGCGTTCGCGAGGCCATCGTCCTGATGTCCGCCGGGCAGAAAATCTCGAGCAGCGGCCACTCCAGCGGAGTGACGGGCCAGTCCTCCGACTGGGACGCGTCCTGCGGCGACGTCTCCTGCCCCAACGTGCTCCTGGATGGGCGCTCGCTGGCCATGAAGCTGAATGCCCTGGGCTGGTTTCCCCCGGGGAAGACGCACCTGTCCGTGGTCAACGACAACAACTTCGACCACCTGTTCGACAGCGACACGAAGCAGCGAATCGTCAATGGGTTCGTCCGCTGGCTCGAAGCCCAGGTCCAGCCCGAGACGCGGGCCATCTACCTCGCGGGGAGCTCCCGCGGTGGGTGTCTGGTGATGCGCATCGCCCAGGCGCTCCGCGCCAACACGGGGCTGGATGGCATCGACATCTACGTGTCGTCGTTCGATGGCGTGTGCAGGAACAGCCAGGGCGAGCTGGGCACGTTCGACACCAAGATCAACAACCCCGTGCGCCCCTGGGGCACGTTCTACGGCGCCTGGGCCACGGACCTGTCCGCCCAGTTCCCCCGCCGCCAGCGGTTGCACCTGTACCAGGTGGTGGGGGGCCAGGAGGTGGCGCCGGCCACCGGCATCCGCGCCTTCTCGGGGTACGCGGGCACCACGCCTCCCTCGACGGGCACCCACCTGGACTGGGGTTGGTACAAGCAGACCTGGGTGAGCTGGAAGCACAAGGAGATTGGCAACCCATACAGCGAGCCGAGCGCATCGGACCAGCCGCGCGTCATCTCGGAGACGATCGACGCGCAGCTGACCTGGCTCGACGGCTTGCTGTAGCGGGCATGTCTGCACGACGACCAGGGCACGCCGCTCAAGGTCCTCACACCGGCGCCGGGCTACCCGCTCCTCAAGGTCGCCGGTGGCAGGCGCTGGGCGGCAAGTCCTTCCAGGCACTTCCGTTCCGCTGAAGAAGAGTTCCCTCGATGGGGGCGTCCGCCGCGAAGGTGTGGCGGTGCCGAGCTCGTCGCCGAGCTCCGCGCGGCGCCGCGACCTTCAGAGCGACTGAAGGAACTCGAGCAGCGCCGCACGGTCCGAGCTGGTCATGGTGCGGAACGCCTCCTTCGAGCCTTCGGCCTCGCCGCCATGCCAGAGGATGGCCTCGCTCAAGCTGCGGGCGCGGCCATCGTGCAGATAGGCCTCGCCTCCGCTCACGCCGGCGGTGAGCCCGATGCTCCACAGCGGCGACGTGCGCCACTCGGCGCCCGACGCGGTCCACTCGGCCAGGTTGTCGGCCAGGCCGGGGCCCATGTCGTGCAGCAGCAGGTCGGTGTACGGGTGGATGGTCTGCCCCCGCAGCTCGGCGAGGGGGTGATAGGGGCTCGTGGTCATCGTCGGTGCGTGGCACTGCGCGCAGCCCGCCGAGGTGAACAGCGTCTCGCCCTGCAAGGCCTCCGGGTCGGTGAGCTCCCGGCGCGCGGCGACACCGAGCGTCGCGATGTAGCGGTACAGCAGGGCCAGGTCGGCGTCGGACAGCTCGGTGCTCGGTCCCGGATCCGACTGTGACGAGCCACGGTCGACGTTCGGGAAGATCGACGTCGTGACTCCCATGTCGTTGACCAGTGCGCTCGCGAGCTGATGAGTCACCCGAGCCTGACCCGCCTTGTAGCCGAGCCGACCGAGGCGATGGGCGCCAGTCTGCGGGTCGATCACCAGCTGCATGCGGCCAGAGATGCCGTCGCCGTTCGCGTCGTCGGGATCGGCGAGCGCGGCCACCGCGTCTTCGCGCACCGCCTCGAGCAACCCGAGCCCGACCAGCTGTGGCGTCACCCGCACCGAGTAGAACGAGGGCACCACGCCGGTGAAGGTGTAGCTCGGCTTCCGCAGGGAATAGGGGGTGCCGTCGCCGTAGGTGCCGTTCGTGGTGGTGTAGCTGCTGATGTACGCGCCGCCCTCGGCCACGCCCGAGGTGACTTGCGGCTGCAGGTAGCGGCCGAGGTTCGGGTGCGGGGCCCCGGTCGCGTCACTGCCGACCCGAACGACGGACTCGAGCATCGGGGCACCGACGGCGGGCGGGAGCGCCCGGCCGTTGTTCGCGTGACAGGCCACGCAGCTTCGCGCGACGAAGGCAGGGCCGAGCTTGCCGACCTGCGCGGTGAAGACCGGGTTGCCGGGCTCTTCGTGCGAGCCGTCGCCAAAGTCGGTGTGGTGCAGGCGGCGGCCGAGCATGAACGGCTGCACGCTGTTCTCCGACATGTGTCCTGCGATCTGCTTGAACCGGTGCAGGGGCTCGTTGGAGTACTGGTACGGCAGCGTGGCGCGGCCACCCATCCACGCCGACTGCGGCAGGGGAAACGAGTCTTGTGCGCCCGACGGCAGCACCGGCCCCTGGCCGTACCAGGGCACGAGGCCGCCCGAGCCAACGACGTACAGCACCGTGGTGCCGTAGTAGTTCTCGCGGCCGTTGGTCGGAGCCTTGAGAAACTGGCTGACTTCGATCTCGACGCGATCTCCAATCCGCAGCGGCCGGTTCTCCTTGGGGTTGTGGCTGATGGTGGCGCGGTAGTGCAGCGGGTCGAGCCGGGTCGCGCTCAGGTTCAAGTGGTACTCGGCCTTGGTGGTGATGCCGCGGAAGATGGCGCGGAACTCCGGCGCCTCGAGCGGCCACTCGGGGTTGATGTTGAACTCGATCTCGGTTCCACCCTTCGCGACCTTGTCGACGATCTCGATCTTCGCGGTGCGCTGCTCCCAGTAGAACGTGAGGTAGTGGTCGTAGATGTGAAACTCCGCTTCGCGGGCGTGGCGGTCGCGCGCCCGGTCCCCGAACCGGGTGATCAAGGCGGTCGGCGTGTCCTCGACCATCGCCGGCTCGAGCACGGTGGTGGCGTCGAACAACGGCACCGGCCCGCTGCCCGCGGCCAGGGTCGTCGCCGTCACGTTCTCACTGAAGGCGCTGGCGCCAGCGGCGTTGGTGGCGCGCACCGCGTAGGTGTGGGTAGAGCTGGCCGTCAGGCCGGAGTGCGCGTGGGGTGAGGTCACGCGGGTGACAGTCACTCCGTCACGCTGCAGGTCGTACCCCGTCGCTCCCGGCACCGCGCTCCATGAGACGGTGAGCTGACTCTCGCTGCCGGCGGTCGCGACCAGTCCTGAAGGCACCGCCGGCACGGTAGGCGCGGTGTGCGTCGTCGCCGTCACGGTCGCGCTGAAGGCGCTGGCGCCGGCGGCGTTGGTGGCGCGCACCGCGTAGGTGTGGGTAGAGCCGGCCGCCAGGCCGGAGTGCGCATGGGGCGAGGTCACGCGGGTGACAGTCGCTCCGTCACGCTGCAGGTCGTACCCGGTCGCGCCCGGCACCGCGCTCCACGAGACGGTGAGCTGGCTCTCGCTGTCGGCGGTCGCGATCAGTCCTGAAGGCACCGCCGGGGTGGTCGGCCCGGTACTTCCATAGACTTCAAGCTCCCACAACGAGTAGCCACCCGAGGTTCCGCGTGCGGTGCCATACATGCGTACGTAGCGGCCGGTGCCCGAGACGGCGTGCGTGGCGACTCCGCCGCTGCCTCCGGTGACCGTGACCACGTCCGTCCACGTGGTCAGGTCGTTCGAGAGCTGGATCTTGTAGTCCTTTCCGTAGGCTGTCTCCCAGCGCAAGACGACGGTGGAGATCGTGTAGCTCTGGAGCAGATCGACCCAGAGCCAGCCGGGATCGGTGGGGGTGCTCTCCCAGCGAGTGCCGAGGTTTCCGTCGCACGCCTTGTTGGGCGTGTTGGTGGCGTTCTGGGCGTTGGACGCCGAATACACCTTGCCGATAGCGAGGTTGGTTCCCAGCGGGTTGATGGTGAAGACCAGCGTCTTCGAGTCGGTGCCGCTGCCATTGGTGGCGCTGACAATGACGCTGGTGGTGCCGGCGGCGGTGGGCGTGCCAGAGATCTCTCCCGAAGCCGGGTTGACTCCGAGGCCGGGCGGCAGACCGGTCGCGGCGTAGCTGCTGGGAGCGTTGCTGGCGGTGATGAAGTAGCTCAACGAAGTGCCCACCGTTCCGCTCTGGGTGAGCGGGCTGGTGATGGACGGCGGGGCCCCGGCTTCAGCGATGGTGAAGACCAGCGTCTTCGAGTCGGTGCCGCTGCCGTTGGTGGCGCTGATCGTCGCGTTGGTGGTGCCCGCCCCGGCCGGTGCGCCTGAGATCAGCCCGCTCGTCGGGTTCACGTTCAGCCCGGCCGGCAGGTTGAGCGCGTCGTAGGCCGTCGGCGAGTGGGTGGCGGTGATCTGGTAGCTCAACGTCACGCCCGCCGTACCCGCCTGGGTGAGCGCGCTGTCAATCACTGGCGCCACGGGCGCCACGGGCGTCTGCCGCAGCTCGGCCGGCTCGCACGCCAGGACCGCACACAGAACGAGGCAGAATCTGAAGGGTGTCGAGTGCATGTGAGCGCCTGCGCTTCTGACGGAAGGCCACGGTGTCGGCGTAGAAGGTGCCCGGGGCGGTGGTGAAGAACTTGAGCCGCCACAGCCGGTCGAACACTTTGTTCGCCGTCTGAACAAACTAGCTTCTGGTTCAGCGATGTAAAGGCGCGGTGCGTCGCCCCCTGCATTGAGCGAGGTGCAGGTCGGGCGTGGGCCCTCCGTGGGCTCGCGCTCCCCGCCTCGGGAAGGGGCCTGCGTGGCCGGGTGCCGTTTTCCAGCGAGCACCCCCGCCAGGTTGGATTGACGCCACCCCCCCGGTCGATTAGACGCCAGTATGTGGAAGTGATAATGCGAATCGGTCTCAACGGGTGGCGGTCCGCCGGCCGGGCATTGCGCCCTGTCGGGGGGCTGCTGTGGCTCTTCCTGATCCACGCCGCCGCGGCCCAACCCGCCGTGCCGCCTGTCGCGCCTGTTCCGCCTGCTTCGACCGCCGTGGCAGGTGGTATCGAGGGTGAGCTGACGCCATGCCCGGGCGGTGGGCTCGCCGGGGCCGAGCTGCTCCTCGACGTGGGTGGGCAGATGCGGCCGGTGGGCCTGGACCGGACGGGGCGCTTCCGGGTCGACGGGCTCGCTCCCGGCACGTACGAGGCGCATGCCTACGTCCCCGGCTGTGAGCCGGCGAGCTACCGCGTCCAGGTCGCGTCCGGGCAGCACACGCCGCTGCGCGCCACGCTGGTGGCGGGGGAGGGGATGGAGACCACCATCGACGTGGTTGGCCGGAAGCTGACGCGAGCCGAGGAGCGCAAGGTCTCCGCCGAGGCGATGCGGGTGGTGGAGCTGGAGCAGGCGCGCCAGCAGACCGCGGACCTGGGCGAAGTGCTCAGCCGCAACTCGGGTGTGAATGTGCAGCGCTCCGGCGGGCTTGGCTCTTCCAGCCGCCTGTCCCTCAACGGCTTCTCCGGCGAGCAGGTCCGCTTCTTCCTGGACGGTGTGCCGCTCGAGCTGGCGGGCTTCGGCCTGGAGCTGGCCAACGTGCCGGTGAATCTGTTGAAGCGGGTGGAGGTGTACCGGGGCGTGGTGCCGGTGCGCTTCGGCGCGGACGCGCTTGGAGGCGCCGTCAACCTCGTCTCTTCCGACGGCGATGAGCCGAGCGGCGGCTCCGTCTCGCTCCAGGCCGGCTCGTTCGGCACCTGGCGCGGCATGCTCGCGGGCCGCTACCGGTCCGACGAGGGCGGCCTCTTCGTGAAGGGCCACGCCTTCGGGGACCTGGCCCGCAACGACTACCGGGTGGACGTGGAGGTCCCCGACGCCCAGGGACGGCTTGCGCCCGAGAGCGTCTCGCGCTTCCACGACGGCTACGGCGCGCTCGGAGGGGGCCTGGAGGTGGGCGTCGCGGACCGTCCCTTCGCCGAGCGCCTCTCGCTGCGCCTGTTCGGCACGCGCGCGCGCAAGGAGCTCCAGCACAACGTGGTGATGACCGTGCCCTACGGCGAGGCCCTCTCCACGGAGGCGGCGTATGGGGCACTGCTGGGCTGGACGTCTTCGGAGCTCCTGTCCGGGAAGCTGAAGCTGGAGGGCACGGCGGGCTACAGCCGCCGGGACACGGGGTTCAGCGACCAGGCCGCGTTCGTCTATGACTGGCACGGCAACCGGGTGCGTGAGCGTCTCCAGCCCGGCGAGCTGAGCACCACGCCCACCGACCGGCTCATCCAGCAGCACAGCACGCTCGCGCGCCTGCATGCCGGCTATTCGCTCACCGACACCCAGGCCCTGCGCCTCTCCGTCGCCCCCACCTTCGTGACGCGCCAGGGTGAGGACCTGCTGCTGCGGGGCACGGGCCTGAGAGATCCGCTGAACGCCCAGCGAGACCTGTTCACGCTGGTGGGCGGCCTGGAGCATGAGCTGCGGCTGTGGGACGGACGGCTCGAGAACGTCCTCTTCGTGAAGGGCTACCTGCTGCGCACCCAGACGGAGGAGGTGCTCGCGGGGGACGTGACGCGGCGGAGGGACCAGTCGAGCGAGCACGTGGGGGCGGGCGACAGCGCGCGGCTGCTCCTGCCGCACGGGTTGCTGCTCAAGGCCTCGTACGAGTACGCCACCCGGATTCCCGGGCCGGACGAGTTCTTCGGGGACGGGGTGCTCATCCTCGCCAACCTGGGGCTCCAGCCCGAGACGAGCCACAACGCGAACCTGGAGCTGGAGCTGCGCGACCTGGGCACCTCCGTGGGGAGCTTCCGCGGCAGCGTGGGGGGCTTCGCCCGGCTCGCGGACCAGCTCATCGTCATCCTGGGCAATGACAGCGTGTACACCTTCGCCAACGTCTACGCGGCGCGCTCGCTCGGCGTGGAGACAGCGGCGGGGTGGACGGTGCCCGGCGAGTGGCTGTCGGTGGACGCCAACGCCACCTTCCAGGACTTCCGCAACGCCTCGGACGAGGGGGCCTACGGGGCCTACTCGGGGGACCGCATCCCCAACCGGCCCTGGCTGTTCGCGAACCTCACCGCCCGGGTTCGGCGTGGCTCGCTGTTGCGCGCCGGGGACGAGGCCTCGCTGTGCGTCATCTCGCGCTACGTGCACGGCTTCTTCCGGGGCTGGGAGAGCCAGGGGCTGCGCGAGGACAAGCAGAAGGTGGCGGCGCAGCTCAGCCACTCGCTCGCGCTCACCTACGCGCTGCCGGTCCGCCCCGCGTTCAGCGGCACGCTCGAAGCGCACAACCTCACCGGTGAGAAGACCTACGACTTCTTCGGCGCCCAGCGCCCGGGCCGCTCGTTCTTCTTCAAGCTCAACATGGAGCTCTGACCATGCCTCCGGCCCTCCGTGTCACGCTCACGCGCCTGGCGATGCGCATCCACTCGTGGTCGGGTCTTTTGGGCGCCCTGGTATTCGTCGTGGTGGGGCTGACGGGCGCCGTGCTCGTCTTCCACAAGGAGCTCGACGCCGCGCTCTTCCCGCGCCTCTTCGACGTCCGTCCGGCGGATGGGGAGCTGTCGTACCAGCGGGCCTTCGAGACCGCGCAGCGCGCCTTCCCGGAGGCTCGCATTCGCGGCATGCGCGTGCCTCCCCCGGGTGAGCCGAGCACTCTCGCCGTCCAGGCCGTGGGTCCCCGGGGCGGGCCCATGCACATCGCGCTGGTCGACCCGTACACCGGTGAGCTGCGCGGCACCCGCATCTGGGGTTCGGGGCACACGCGCTTCGTCGACGACCCGGTGAGCTGGACCTATCTGCTGCACTATCAGCTCACGGCGGGACAGGTCGGCCAGCTCGTCGTCGTGCTGGCCGCCATCCTCCTCGCGCTCTCGGTGCTGACGGGGACGTTCGTCTACCGCAAGCAGCTCTGGCGCGCGCTCACGTTCCGCGAGCCGATGCGCCGCAAGGGCTGGCAGGCGCGGTTCTCCTCGCTGCACCGGCTGGTGGGGGTGTGGACGCTCGCGCTCAACCTGCTGCTCTCGGTGAGCGGCCTGTGGATGCTGCGCGCCACCTTCACGGCGGACTTCTGGAAGCGGCCTGACGGGCGACCCGCGCCTATGGGGCCCGCGCCTCGCAGCGCCCACTCCTTCGACGAGGCGCTCGCGGCCGCGCGGCGCGCCATGCCCGGCTTCGAGCCGAGCTGGGTGGAACTGCGCGCCCAGCCGACGGACCGCTTCGTCATGCTCGGACGCCACACCGAAGAGACGAAGCTCTACGGCCGCTATGCGAGCGCTGTCGTCCTGGATGCGAAGGGCCTCGAAGTGCTCGAGGTCCGTCGTCCCGAGGAACTGGGCCTGGGTGGGAAGCTCGACTTGCTCGCCTTCCCGCTCCATCAGGGGCAATGGGGCGGCCTGCTGGTGAGGCTCCTGTATGTGCTCGCGGGGCTCGGCGTTCCGCTGCTCAGCCTCACCGGGATGTTGCTGTGGCTGCGGCGCACCCGGCGGCGGCGTGCCCACCCCGGAGTCCAGCCCGTGCCCGTGGCGACGCGCCCGGTGCCGGCGACGGGGACTCCCAAGGTCTAGAGATTGCCAGGCTTCCAAAGTGGAGGCGGCGGGAATCGAACCCGCATCAAGGCGGAAGCAAGACCCCAAGCAGGTCGCGCTGCTACCGGCAAATGCCTTGATCTCTCATCGGTTCGTTCTGCTGCCCCATCCCGTTTCGTCCCGTCTCGTCCCGTTCTCATGCCCGCTGGAGGGTCACACTGGGGAGGCGGCCGGAGACGACGGTGCTGTACGAGACGGTGAAGGACAACCTGGCCACGCTGCTGGTGACTCCTCATTTCCTCCCATTTTTCTGATGCTCCGACGGCACCACCGCGAGCTGTTCAAGCAGCGCGCGCTCGAGCTGCCCTTGCGTGCCATCTATCCGCATGCTAGACACTGAACCACATGGTTCAGTATGTAAATGCCGGCCTCGATGCTTCGTTCGCCGCGCTCTCCGACGCCACCCGACGCGGTGTTCTGGAGCAGCTCGGGCGTGCGGAGGCCTCGATCACGGACCTCGCCGAGAAGTTCAACATGACCCTCACGGGCATGAAGAAGCACGTCGGTGTCCTGGAGCGGGCCGGGCTCGTGATCACGGAGAAGGTCGGGCGCGTGCGGACCTGCAAGATCGGCCCGCGCCGACTGGAGGAAGAGATGGCATGGCTCGAGAGGTACCGCCAGCTCTGGGACGCACGCTTCGACGAGTTGGACAAGGTTGTCGAGGAATTGAAACGGAAGGAGCAGGTCGATGGACGCAAGCAGAGAGAGTGAGCCCACACCCATGAAGAACCGCACGACTGTGGAACGGAAGTCCGAGCGTGAGACCGTCGTCACGCGAACTTTCAATGGTCCGGCACGCATCGTGTTCGAGGCGTGGACAAAGCCCGAGCTGTTCAAGAAGTGGTGGGTGCCGAAGTCGTTGGGAATGACCCTGGTTTCCTGCGAGATGGATGTTCGTACCGGGGGCAAGTACCGTCTGGTGTTCGGCCAAGGGATGGCGTTCTTCGGTAGGTACACCGAAGTGACACCGCACTCGCGCCTCGTCTGGACCAATGAGGAAGGTGGTGACAATGGGTCCGTCACCACGGTGACCTTCGAGGAAAAAGGGGGCAAGACGCTGCTGGTCGTGAGCGAGCTCTACCCCTCGAAGGAAGCTCTCGACGCTGCCGGCACCGGGGCGGCGGAGGCGCTGGTCGAGACGTTCCAGCAACTGGACGAGCTTCTCGTCACCCTGGGCGCTCGCTGATAAGCGCCTGGCCAGCACTGCCTGCTCCCTCATATCCATTTCAAGATGACGGAGCAGGAGGCCTGCCGACAGGCTCGTCAGCCACACACCCGAGCGCAGTACGCCTCGCAGTCGGCACGCTCGCCAGAGCAATGGTACCCGCCGCAGCCACAAACAATGCGGACCCACACGCCCTGCTCCACTGTTGAAATCGACCCTTCGCTTACCGGCGCAGCCACTCCTGCCGCGGGACACCGCGCCTTGCACTCGTTGAGCGCGTAGCCACACAGCACCTTGCCTGGGCCGCTGCCGGCGTTCTCCACCATGCACTGGTGGTACTCTGCCTGGCAGGTGCCCAGGCACGTCGCTTCCTGCACTGCGGCGGCGTCAGCCATCGCGTCCGTCTCCGTGCCACCGCACCCCGCCAGCAGCCCGACCAGCAAAACCGCTCCGAAAAGTCCTCGCATGAAGCCTCCTGGTCGTACGGCTTCGAGAGGATAGCGATTTCCTCGATTTGCAGGGAATGTCGGAATGTGATTGAAAGCGGCCTGTGTGCGACCTCCGCTGCGCCATTGAAACCTGAGACCAGGGTGCGCAGTGTCCAGCGGGTCAGGGGTGATGGCGCAGCACGTACCCCTCCGCCTGCCTCCACACGCGGAAGAAGGTCTCGAACATCGTGTCGCGCTGCTTCTCATCGCCGTTGACCGCCGCCGTGAGGAACGGCGAGCCGAAGTTGAGCATCACCGTGCCCCTCTTCACAGCCACGGCATGGCATCGTCACCCTGGAAGCGGGTGAAGCACGGGCCTCGCGCGTCTGTGTCGGGTGGTGCGCCGTGGCAACGGTGTGGGCCCACGCGGCGAGGACCTCAGTTCATGAAGTCGAAGGCACTCAGCTTCGATTCCTGGATCTTCGTCAGGATGGCCGGGAGGGAGAGGACCATGTCGGTCAGGAGGCTGACCGAGCATTCTTCCGGCTCGGGCAGGACGTTGATGTTGAGCCTCGTCAGCGCGATGGCGTGCTCCTCATGGAATGACCTCAGGCGCCCGATGCAGTCCCCGCAGTAGCGCTGGCAGATGGCGTCCACCTCCTTCCGGAAGCGGATCAGCTCCAGGTCGAGCCGCTCGGAGCGAAGCTCGAAGGTGACGATGCGGATGTTGGAGTTCGGCGTCGAGAAGAAGTTCGGATTCATGATGAGCCGGGCCTGGGGGTCGTTCCCGCCGGAGAAGCTCTCCCAGAACCCCGGCTTCTCCACCGAGTTGAGCACGGAGCGGGTGAACCCGCCCGAGCGCGCGGGCAGCCGCGTGGCCGTCACGTGGTCGAGCGGTGCCTTCAGCCCGTACATCTCTCCTATGCGTGAGTCCAACGGGTACCCGCTCTGCACGGAGATGTAGGCCACCTCGTCGAGCACGTCGTCATCGATGAAGATTTGATAGATGGCCGGGTTGCAGGGCGTCGCCTGCAGGAACATCTGCAGGGTGGCCACGCACTTGAGCAGCGGCTGGAAGAGCCCGTCCGGAAGCCTGTAGCTGGCGAGCAGGCCCTCGAAGATTCCGAGCGCCTTCTTCGGGTCGACGTCGAAGAGGCCCTTCTGGAAGAAGATGGTCAGCGTGTTCTCGCTGCCTCCCGAGCAGATGTCACCGAGCACCGTGAGGTTCGTGGAGAGCACGGGCTTCGGCTCGTCGCGGTCGCTCCACGTGCTCTTCTGGAGGACGGTGTTCAGGAACTCCTGGGGCCTGAGCAGGGTCTGCGGGTGGTAATCCACGGCCGGGGCTCGGAGGAACTCGAACGTGTCGAGCGAGGGAGGTGTTCCTCCGAGCACGGTATGGAGGGACTGGATGAGGATCTTCGCCATCCGGTGCAGCGCCCGGGCACCCGGGCCCGCTGCGTTGTAGAAGACATGCTCGTCGCGGCGACGGCGCTTCTCGCTGGCGATGAGCATCCTGAGGAGCTCATCGACGTTCAGGAAGCTCTTGATCCTGGGAGTGACGTCTCTCTCCCGCACGGTGAGATAGGTCTCCGTGGGCGAGGACACGGGGCGGGTGGGCCTGATGCGCACGTAGTCCGGGTCCTCCCGGTGCACGATGGGAGGCATGTGCTGCTTGAACGGGTTGTCCGGGCTGGGGTTCCAGTGGGCGAGCTGGTAGGCGCCGTCGGGCAGGACCTCGGCAATGACATAGGCCAGGGCCGTCTTCGTGTTCACGACGACATCACCCGCCTTGGCGTCTCCAATCATGGGGTCTCCCTCCGGGCGCGAGCCGGGTCAGTATTCGACGTCGTAGGCAACGGGGTCGTGGTCGGACAGCCCCATCCCTCCGACACCCGGGGCATTGGGTTCCGCTACTGACACGTCGCGCGGGGAACCGCTGAAGGCAGCCGCCGGGACGTGCGCCAGGATGCTGGAGCAAGCGCCGTACCGCGTGGACCCACGCCGGGATGAGCGGTGCGAGCCTCCGGGGACGCGTCCTCCGGGGACGCGTCTGCGTTCCGGCATGCAGCGCCCAGGGGGCGCGTGAGCACGGGCGGGCAGACGTCAAGCAGGTGCGCAGGAGGCGAGCGCGGGGCTTGAGGCAGCGGCCAGGAAGGAGCGGAAACGCGCCAGGGGCTCCGTCTCGCGAGCGTCGTCATGGAGCCGGGCGGGCTGGACCCGGCTCCAGGGCGGCAGGGGAGGGATTCGGCGCGGTGGTTGCGTTTCGCAGCCACCGTCCGAGGGCGGGGGCGAGGGCGATCAGGAGCACGCCCCCCGCCACCGCCGCGGCCCCCGTGAAGAGCAACGTGCTGATGCCGACCGAGTCGTCGGAGAGAACGGATGCCAGCCAGTTGGCCGCCATGGCCAACAGGAACCAGCTTCCCACCGTCGTGGACGGGAACCGTGCCGGCGCCAGCCGCGTCACCTCTGAAAGGGCGATCGGTGCAGTGCACAGCTCCGCCAGGGTGAGGAACAGGTGCGTCATGAGGAGCCACACCGCGGACGCCTGGCCCGCCAGTTGGTGTTCCTTCCATGCGCCGAACATGAAGGCGAAGCCCAGCGCCATGAGCAAGGCCCCTGCTCCCATCTTGACGGGAGACCCCGGAGCCCTGCCACGCGCCGCCAGCGCGTTCCACAGGACCATGAGCAGGATTGCCAGCGGAAGCATGAACCAGGAGCCCGAGTTGCTGAACATGTTCCCGGGCACTTCCACGCCGAACAAGGTCCAATGGAGCTTCGACGCATGGTTGATGGGCAGGCTGGACAATTCGTAACACGTCCAGAACACGAACGTGAACACGCCAAGAATGGCGATGATGCCTGTCCGAGCCCGGTTCTCGTGCGTGGGGCTGACGCTGCCACTCCCACCTGGTGGTGCTGTCAATGATGCGGAAGCCGGCTTCGGTGGTGTCAGCAGCCTGGCCGGAACCGTCAGGAAGGTCATCAGGCCCAGGAGCATGAATGCCGCCGCGGCGCCGAATCCCCAATGCCAGCCCAGGAAATGGCCCACGGTGCCACAGACGAATGAGCCCAGCATGGCGCCGAAGTGGATGCCCAGATAGTAGAGGGTGAAGCCTCCGTCCCGCTGCCCTGCCTCCACCGGGTACAGTCCCCCGAGGAGGGTGGTCATGCTCGGCTTGAAGAAACCACCGCCGAGGATGAGCACGCCCAGGCCCAGGTAGAGCGCGGGCCCTGCGGGCAGTGCGAGCAGCAGGTAGCCCACCAGCATCAGCGCGCCCCCCATGATGACCGCCTTGCGCTGTCCGAGCCACCAGTCCGCGAGGAAACCTCCCGGAATGGGCAGCAGGTACGCGAGGAAGGTGAAGGTGCCGTAGAGCGAGAGCGCGTCCGAGGTGGCCCAGCCAGGTCCTCCCCGCGTCGTGGACATCAGGAAGAGGACCAGGAGCCCACGCATGCCGTAGTAGGCCGCGCGCTCCCACAGCTCGGCGAGGCAGAGCCGGTACAACCCCGGAGGACTTCCGGCGTGGGCCCGCGTCTTTCCCACCATTCCCTGGGTGTACTCACTGGCCATATGCGGCACCTCTCGAGGCAGAGGAGGTCCATGCCTCCTGTCACAGGCGTCCAGCCGCGTCCTTCATGAACCTCGGGAACACCGCGTCGCGTAGCGGGCTCGGTGGAGGCGTGGCATGTCAGTGATTGCGATGGTACCCGCTCCGCAAGTGAGAAGGAATGACACGTTCCGACGGAGTGGAACGCGGCTGTGACACGTGGGTCCGTTCCCCGGGCGGAGGCGCCCATCAGCGCGCGGAGTGAGGATTCTCCGGGTGGCGGGATGGATGCGTCCCGCCGCTCGGGAGCACCGAGATGTGGACCGGTGACGCCGTCGCTGGGAAGGTATGCCCTTCGCGTCCCTGCTTGGACGCACGAAGGGAGCTGACGATGCTGGGGGACTCTGACGAGCACACCCAAGGACGCGTGGCGTCCCGGTGGGTGGCGTTACTCATCACCGGATTCGTTCTCACGCTGCCCGGCATCGCCGCCGCCCAGGCGTACGAGGGCAGGGCCTGTACGGCGAAGGGAAGCCTCTCGCTGAGAGGGCTCCAGGTGGGCGCGAGCCTCGCGGGCGGAGTCTCCCATGGCCTCACGGGGGACTTCTCGGACTGGGCGTCATCGACGCTGCTGCCGAAGGGCAAATCTCCCGCCTGCGAGGACTGTCCGCCCGAGGCCGAGGACGACCTCCGCGAGCGGGAGATGACCGCGCACGAGTGGACGTGTGGCTACTCGGCGGAGAAGGCGATGGACGGCAAGCCGGACACGGCCTGGTGCGAAGGCGCGAAGGGAACAGGCGTGGGAGAGGTGCTGCTGGCGAAGGTGGAGCCGGGCAGGCCGGTGAGCATCTGGGCGGGCTTCGGCAAGTCGGCCCAGCTCCATGCGGCGAATGCGAGGCCACGCAAGGTCCGGCTCGCCGTGCTCCAGGCGCGGAGCGCGGCGGCAAGTCAGTCGAGCATCGACTATGGGGGGCTCACCGTGGCCGCCATGGGAGAAGTGGAGCTGAAGGACGTCAACGACTACCAGGAACTGAAGCTCCCCGCGTTCAAGCGCGATTCAAACGCCGCGGGCACCTTCGTCGCCATCGAGGTCCTGTCCGTCTACCCGGGCAAGAAGTTCACGGACCTGTGCATCAGCGAGGTGCGTGCTTCGGACAAGCCCTGAGGTCGGGCGCCCAGGTGGAGCTGTAGTGTCCGGAGCGGCTGCTACTTTCGGAACGCAGTCCCAACCGAAAGCCGCTCCTTGTACTGCTCCGGGTCCTTCAACGCGCTGGGCGACACGCTGCGCGAGCAGCCTCAGTTGCGCAGGAACTGGCGGGCGCGCGCCCAGAGCCCTGGCTTGCGCATGTCCACCTGCACCACCTGCGCGGAGGGGTCGGTGGGGGACGGCACGTAGCGCACCTGCAAGCGCTCCTCGGCGGTGCGCCCCACCGTGTTGCCATCCGGCAGCGCCTTCCCGCGCTTGAGGACGTAGCCCTGCATGTCGAAAAGAAACTTGATGGTCTCGCTGCCCTGGGCCTTGTCTGCGAGCACGAGCATGTTCGGAAGTTCGAACTGCTCCATCCCCACGCTCAGGATGCTCAGGCCCTTGCCGTCGCGCACGATGCTCAGGCCGGTGAGCGCGGGCAAGGGGAGGTCCAGGTCGCGCACGGCATCGATGAAGAACGAGGCGGGATGCGCCACGTGGCCCATACCCCAGTACACCCCGACGGCTCCGGTGGCATGTGCCACGGCCGCCGTCACCTGGGCGAGTACCAGCGCCTCGGCGGCCGGTGCGCGCCGGGCCTCGTCCCTGAACGTCACGATGACGTGCGCGGCGTGCGGCGCGAGCCCGGGCATCGACGCGAAGGACGCGAGGCTCAGGGCCGCTGCCGCTTCGATCTCGCCCGTCGCGATGGGTGCCGGGACGGGCGCGAGGATGACGTCTCCCGAGTCGTCCTGCAGGCGCAGGCACGTGATGCCGTCCTCCCGCGTCTCCTCCGGGACGAGCCGCGTGGCTTCGGGAGACAGCTCGAGGTGACTGCGAGAGATGGCCCCGCCATCCAGGGGCACTGCCATGGAGAGAAGGACAAAGGAGACGCGCATGAGGCGACTCTATAGTCCTCTGACCGGCGGCGGGGGTGAGATAGCCCGTCGGGGTGAGGTCGGCCGGGTTCGGGGTAGAGACGTCCTTGGGGTAGAAGCCACGGGACTCGGCCGCCATGAGGTTCATGGCCGGGGTGGCGCTCGAGCGGGTGGCCCCGGGCGGCACATCGGGCGCCTGCCTGCCTCAATCCTTCTCCCATGAAAGGGTCTTCCGTCCACGAACAGGCCCGCCCATCAGAGACGAAGGCGCACAGCCGAATTCCTCCTGGAAGGCCTGCGTGAAATGACTATGGGATGAAAAACCCAGGGCAAGGGCAATCTCGGTCAGACGTCCGGCAGCGCCCTGGAGCTCGAAGAGGGCAGCGCGAAGCCTCACCCGGGTGAGGTGACGGTGCAATGTCTCACCCGTCACGGCCCGAAAGACACGGCTCGCGTGAAAGGGAGACGTGCGGCACGCGGAAGCCATGAGGTCCAAAGTCAAACGCTCCTTGAAGCGAGTGGCCACCACGTGTTGCAGCTCCTCGCTCAAGCGGCGCCACGCGCGGGAAACGCTCCGAGCCCGTTCCGGCTGAGCCCGAGCATCCGACAACACGCAGTGTACCAGCGACAACGCGGTCTCTTCCCGGGCCAGGGGATCCACGGCGTGCAAGAGCTGGACATGAAGGCGCGCGGCTTGCGGTGAAATGGAACAACTTCGAGTGGGCAGACGAGGAATCAGCTCTTCGGCCAGCTCGCCCCGGAGCAGGAGCAGCGTGCCCTGCTGAGGGCGTTCCGTGGGAGAGGCCATCCAATACTCATCCGATGGCGCATGGAGCGCGGCCGTCGTCGGATCCACCACGTTGCGTTGATGCCCCAGGTCACGCAGGTGCGTTCCCGTCTGGAGGAGATCCATCTCGTAATAGAGGGCTCGCTCTCGCCAACAGGGAGGACGCGGCGAGCCGCCGGCGCAATGCCATTCACCCACGAAAAGCTCACGCCCATGGAGCAGCGTGCGCATTGGAAAAGCGAGGTCCCAGTTCATTCGAGCAAGATTCTGACAGCGCCCATCTCGGCCACCTTCCATATTGCGGCCATGCGAATCGCTCTTGTCAACGTACTTCTGCTCGTGGCCGCATGTGCCCATTCCCCGGAGTCAACCACCCCTTCCGTCCATGTTGAGACGGTGCCCGTCAATCCGGAAGATGTCAGCACCATTGATGGGGTGATGCGCGCCTTCTACGAGGTGGTGAATGTGGCCCCGGACGCACCGCGGCAGTGGGCCAGGGATAGAACGCTCTATGCTCCGTGGATCCACTTCGTTGCCATTGGGAGCAAGCTGACGGTGTTCGATCATCCGTCCTTCGTGGAACAAGCGGAGCCGCTGATGCGCGAGGGTTTCCGCGAACCGGAGCTCCGCCGCATCGTGCACCGCTATGGCAACATTGCCCATGTGGCTTCCAGCTACGAGCTGCTAAGGCGCTCGGATGGCAGTCGGCACTCTCGAGGCGTCAATTACATCCAGCTCTATTTCGATGGTCGGCGCTGGTGGATCGCGAGTGTGGTCTGGCAGGACGAGGACGCGGCGCACCCCATCCCTCCGGAGCTCTTGCCACCCTCGCCGTAAGCCCGAGGGTCGAATCCCCCTGTGCCAGCTCGCCAGGCCGGTATCGACGCGGAGCTGGACCTGCTGGGCCATCTCCTCCGCCCCCGCGCCATTCCATGCGCGGGGGCGAGGGAGCGGGTCATTCGCGCGCGAGCGGGTTGGGCAGGAAGCCGTTCGGATACAGCGCGTGGCGCAGGGCACGGTCTGTGTAACGGGTGACGACGATGCGGTCCCGGTTGAGCGCGTAGCGCGGAATCTGCGGGGTGAGCAGGTCGTACTCGGCGAAGCGCTGGCTCAGCTCGGGGAAGCGCTGGTGGAAGGCCAGGATGGTCTTCCGGACCTGCTTCCAGAACGCCTGCTCGGGCATTCCGAGCTGTTCTGAGACCAGCGGCGCCAGGTAGCGGAAGTGCCCGACGAAGACCTGGTCCACCACGTGCTGGCGGATGACCGAGGGGTGCTTGCGCGGCAGCACGTGGTCATGTCCGTCCGGCTCCGGGCCCCGCTCGGGCACGTCGGTGAACGACACGCACACGTCGTCGACGAAGTCCTTCAGGTACAGCCGGCGGGGAACGTCGTTCCCGTCGAAGCCCAGGAGGGTGTTCTGCCCGTGTGGGTTGAAGGTGATGCCGTAGCGATACAGCACGTGCATGATTGGGACGAGCAGCGTGTCGAAAAGGTGCTGGAGCCACTCCTGCGCGCCCAGGCCCGACGCGCGGACCAGCTCGGCGACGAACGCGGTGCCCTTGCCGTCCACGTGCAGCAGCGAGGCGAACGTGCGCACCCGCTCGCTGGAGTCCTGGCGCGCGGCGACCGGCTCGCGCCAGATGCAGCCCAGGGTCTCCAGGTGTTGGTACGGCACGTCCGCCACCTTCGACAGGTACGGGTGCCGCACCGTCACCGAGGCGACCTCGCCGAGGAACACCGTGCGGCACTCCTCGACCAGGAAGGGGTCGCTGTCGAGGAGGCACTGGAGCCACTGGGTGACGACGGGCGCGCCGAGGGTGCAGTGGGGAGGGATGCCGCGCCACACCAGCGTGTTGAGGATCTTCAGCGGCAGCTTGACGTCATAGCGGCCGGGCGTCGTCACGTTGGCCATGGTCCGGATGGACTGGCCTGGCAGGTACAGGTCGGTGCTCTCCCCCAGGGGCACGATGCGCCGCTGCGCCACGTCCGCGGCGTGCAGCACCTGCACCGCATGGTCCCACTGCCAGGGGTGCACCGGCATCCACACGAACGCGTCCGGGGCCAGCCCCGCGGAGGTGAGCACGCGGGTGAAGCGGCTGCGCGTCGCCTCGTCCAGCTCGCGGGCGAGCACCTCGCGCTCGGACAGCTGCGACGTGCCCCGGAACTCCGCGAGCCCGCGGTGCACGGCCACCCACAGCAGCCGTACCGGCTGGCGTGACTCCGGCGCGTAGCGGCGCACGGCGGACGCGGAGAAGTTGACCCGACCCTTGTTCGCCACCAGCCAGTTGTGCCCCGTCATGTGGCACTCCAGCTCCGTGTGGCCCAGCGCGCGCAGCTCCGCGGCGGTGCTGCCTCCGTGGGTGATGCGCGCGGCATCCACCGCCAGCGTGGACGACAGCTCCAGGAAGTACGTGGACAGCGTCGACGGGTCCGTGCCCAGCGTGGAGGCGGCGTCGGTCAGGAACTGCAGCGCGTCCCAGGCCGGCTCGGCGATGCTGTTGCCGAGCATGCTGGTGGCGCTCCGGGTGATGGACGCGGGGTCCACCTTCATCCAGCCGAAGGCGCCCGGCTTCGCGGAGAACACATAGGAGGTGCCGCTCCCCAGGTCGACCCGATAGCGGCCCTCACCGTCCTGGACGGGCTTGAGCATCTCCTCGAAGCACCACTCCCCCAGGGCCTTGGCCAGCAGTCGCCGGTTGGCCTCCTTCCACGCGGCGGGCTCCACCTCCGACAGGGCCGGCACCGGGTGGTCGTTGCCCCCCTCGAGGACGGCGTGGGTGCGGTCCACGGAGGTGGGGAGGATGCTGACGGGGTTGCTCAGGTCCAGGGCTTCGGTTCTGGCTTTCACGGTGACTCCTTCAAGGAAAGGGACTGCTCACGGATGGCCGGGCGCGTGGCCCGGGCCGCCGGGTTGGAGAGGACGCGGAGGGCGACGACGGCCCCCGCGAGGCACACCGCCGATGCGGCGACGCAGACCGCCAGGTAGGCGTGGGCGAAGGCCGCCTGGGCGAGCGGCATGAGCGCGGGCTCGACGAGGCCGAACTGCCCCGTCTCCAGGGCCGAGCGCACGCTCCGGGCCGCTTCGGCTGGCAGCGGACCGGACTCGAGGGCGGCGCCGAGCCGCGAGGAGAACACGGCGCCAAAGGCCGCCACGCCCGTGGCGGTGCCCAGGGGATAGCAGGCGTTGGTCAGCCCCGAGGCCATGCCCGCTCGGGCGGTGGGGACGACGCTGACCGCCACGCCCATCATGGGCGGGAAGATGATGGCGCCTCCCGTTCCCATCAGCACCAGGCCCACGAGGCTCAGGGCCCACTGCCCCTGGATGGCGGCGCCTCCGAGGGCCAGCAGCCCCAGCCCCTGGAGTGCGAAGCCGCTCGCCACGAGCCCCGCGGCGGAGAAGCGCGCCTGCAGCCGTACCATGAACAGGCCCGCGACCAGCAGGCTCCCCGTCAGCGGGAGCAGCCGCAGCCCCACCTGGAGCGGTGAGCCGCCGGACGCGCCCTGCAGCCACAGGGTGGTGAAGACCAGCACGCCCAGGCTCGACATGCGGGCGAGGAACCCGAGCACCGCCGTCCCGGAGAGCGCGCGGATGCGCAGCAGCTCCAGGTCCAGCATGCTGCCGGGCCGCCGCTGGCTCGCGATGAGCGCCACGAGGAGCACGACCCCGGCGCACGCGGGGACGAGCACGTTGGGAGAGCCCCAGCCGGTGTCCGACCCCACCATGAGCGGGTAGTGCAGCGACAGCAACACGCCGATGGCGAGCAGCGCGCCCAGCGGGTCCAGCTGACGGCCGGTGTCCTGCGGCGTGAGGGCGGGCATCCGCGTCAGCGCGCCGATGACGACACCCACGCCGATGGGCACGTTGACCAGGAAGATCCACCGCCAGCCGACCAGCTCGACGAGCACGCCTCCCACCACCGGCCCGAGTGCGCCCGCGGCGGAGGCGATCGCCGCATAGGTGGCGATCGCCTTCCGGCGCTCGGCACCTTCGTACACGGCGGCGATGAGGGCGAGCGCGGGGGCGAACACCATGGAGCCGCCGAGCCCCTGCGCCACCCGGGCCGCGATCAGCGCCTCGGCATTGGGTGCCAGGCCGCACAGCATGGAGGCCAGGGTGAAGAGCGCGATGCCCGCGACGAAGACGCTCCGGCGACCGATGCGGTCCGACAGCGCGCCCGCGGTGAGCAGCAGCGCGCCGAACGCGAGCGAGTATGCGGACACCGTCCACTGCACCTGGTGCAGTCCGGCCCCCAGGTCCTTCGCGATGGCGGCCAGGGCGACGTTGACCACCGTCACATCCAGCGTCATCACCACTCCGCCCGCGCTCACCAGCGCGAACGTCCAGCGGGCCGCGCGGCGGGCGTCGGCGCTCGCGCGGGGTGCCCCGGTGCTGTCATCAGGACGGGTGCTCACGAGGCCTCCGGAGCGCGAGCGACGAGGGGCCGCGCCGCGGCCTCGGGCACCATCGGCGTGGCGGTCGTGGTGGACCGTGGCGTCTCCTGGGGGCGGGGACGCGCGACGACCTCCGGGAGCCCGAAGCGGGAGAACGCGGTGCGCTGGGGCAGCGCGAACACCTCACGCCCCATGACGGCGTTGAGGATGGTGGCGTTGCGGTACGCAGACACGCCCAGGTCGGGCGCGGCGACGCCATGGCTGTGCAGGTCGGCGTGGGAGACGAAGATGCGCCCGCTCACCTGTGACGCCAGCTCCACCGAGTGGTCGAACCGGACCTTGTAGCGGCCCTGCTCGTCCCGACGCAGCAGGCCCTCCATGGGCTTCAGGAAGACCGGCGGCCGCTGCTTGTAGCCCGTGGCCGCGACCACCAGCTCCGTCGTGTGCTCGAACGTCTCCCCGGTGTCGAGGTGCCGGCAGCGCAGCACCACCTGGCCCGCGCCATTCACCGAGGACTCCTCCACGGCGACGCCGGAGCGCAGCTCCACGTCGGCCAGCCCGGTCTCCAGCTCGCGCCGGTAGAGCAGGTCGTGGAGCTGCTCCAGCGTCTCCGTCGAGATGCCCTTGTAGTGCCGCCACTGCTCGGCGACGAGCCGGTCCTTCGTCGGCTGGGGCAGCGCGTGGAAGTACCGGACGTAGGCCGGCGTGGTCATCTCCAGGGTCAGCTTGGTGTAGTCCAGCGGCGCGAACGACATCGTGCGCGTGAGCCAGCTCACCGCGCCACCGCCCGTGAGGTTGCGCTGGAGCAGGTGCAGGGCGACTTCGGCGCCCGACTGCCCGGAGCCGACCACCGTCACGTGCCGAGCGGCCTCCACGTCGGTCTGCCGGTGCAGGTAGTCGCCGGTGTGGATGCGCTTGCCGGGAGGCAGCGAGGCCAGGGCCGGGGGCAGCGTCGGCTCGGTGCCGATTCCGAGCACGACGTCGCGGGCGGTCATCACCAGCCGGCGGCCGTCACCGCGCAGCACCTTCAGGACGAAGCGCTGGCGGGCCTCGTCCCAGCCGAGCTCCTCGACCTGGTGCGAGAAGCGCACCGAGGGAAGCTTCGCGGCGGCCCAGCGCAGGTAGTCCTCATACTCGCGGCGCGTCGGGTGGAAGCGCTCGCGGATGTAGAACGGGTAGAGCCGGTCCTTGTCGTGCAGGTAGGCCAGGAACGACAGCGGGTGCGTGGGCGCTATCAGCGTGACGAGGTCGGCGAGGAAGCTGAGCTGGAGCAGGGCCTCGTCGAACATCAAGCCCGGGTGCCAGCGCAGCTCCGGCCGCGACTCGAGCACGACCAGGTCGAGCCCCTGCACCGTGGACGCGAGCGCCGCGAGGCCGAGGTTGAAGGGCCCGCAGCCGACCGCCACCACGTCGTGCTCGGTGTGCAGGGGGGGCGCATCAGGAGAGACGGTTTTCACGGCAGGTCCTCCTCGGACCGGGGAAAGACGAGCAACGTCGCGTTCTTGTCGGAAAGGGTGATGGGGCCGACGGTTCGGAAGCCGGCGGCGGTGAAGGCGCGCAGCGACGGGGCGTTGCGCGAATCGGGCTCGGCGACCACCCGGGTGCAGCGCGGGTCCGCCGCGAGCAGCCCCTCGGCCACCGCGCGCAGGAGCGCCCGGCCCAGGCCGCGGCCGGTGCGGCCGAGGTCGCCGATGGCCACGTGCACGCCCAGGTCATGCGGCTGCTCCGCGTAGTGCCCGGCCAGCCGGTCGCGCACCACCCGGTAGATCTCGAGGTACGCCAGCGGGACGCCCTCGAACTCGAGCATGACCGGCAGCGAATGGTCTCCGGCCGCCTGCCGCTCCAACTCGGTCCGCCAGCGCTCCACGGGCCAGGCCTGCTTCCAGAATTCGGCCACGTGCGGGGCCTGCATCCAGAGGTGCACCCGCTCCAGGTCCTCGGCGACGCGCGCGGGCCGGGCCGACCACGGCGCGCGGACCCGCGGCACCGGGGGCGCGGGCACGCCGCTGCCCACGACGTTCTCTCGGGCCAGGGCGGTCATCGCGCCGCCTCGCGCAGCGGGTTGGGCGCATTGAGGTACACCGACTGCGCGTCCAGAGGCGCGAGCACCTCGTCGATGCCGTGCAGCCGGGTGAGCAGGTTGCTCTTGCAGGGCAGGGTGTCGGCCTCCAGCCACCTGCGGGCCAGCCGGTCTCCCCGCGGTCCCGCGGCGGCCAGTGACGGCAGCGCCTCACGCAGCCGCCCGGCCATGATGGCGAGCAGCCGGCGCTCCTCTCCCAGTCCGTCCACGCCGAGGCACCCCACCACCGCGAGCGCCTGGTTGCGCAGCAGGTAGTAGGAGAGCCGCTCGTCGACGATGGCGTCGTCCACCACGGCCAGCGTCGAGGCGCTCGCGCCGAGCCGCTGGAGCAGCCGGGGCAGGTGCGACGTCGCGAGGTAGTAGCCCTGGTTGTCCCGGAAGGCCGCGCCGGTGACGCGGCCCCGGGCGTCGAGCCGCACCAGGGTGTTCTGCTGGTGCGCCTCGAGGCCGATGCCGGTGGCCGCGTACAGATGCAGCATCGGCACCAGCACGCGGTCCGTGTAGTCGGCCACCCACTGCTCGGCGGCACCCGTGCCGAGCTCGGCCACCCTTGCTCCCAGCTGGCTGCGCCCCAGTCCCGGGCGCGGCGCCACCAGCCCGGCCAGGCAGCGCAGGTCGGCGATGCCGGAGGGCACCTCCCGCACCGCCACGTCCAGGCCCGTCACGTCCGGGCCCCCGGGCCGTGAGGGCTCGTCCACCGCAATCCACGCGGGGTCTCTCACGATGGAGAAGCCCGGGTGGGCGGCGAAGGTCTCCCGTGCGTAGCCGGCATCCAGCAGCCGGTGGACTTCCAGCCCGCGCTTCAGCTCGGTGCGCGTGGACTCGCGGCGGGAGTTGGTCAGCCGCAGTCCCAGGGACAGCTTCAGCATCACCGAGACGTCGGGCCGGTAGACGGTGCGCACGCTGGAGGTGGCCCACCAGCGGGGCCCACGCTCTCCCAGCGGCGCCAGCAGGCCCGCTTCAATCAGCGCGGCGATTCTCGGCCGCGTCAGGAGATCTCGGGCCTGCCACGGGTGCGCCGGAATCAGTACCTGGCCTTCGTCCCGGGGCCGCTCCGCCAGGTCCATCATCAGCGCCACCGTGTCCCGCCCGGAGAGCGAGGGGGCGCCCTGGACCGCGTCGTGGGACACCACGGACGGGTCCGCGGCGAACCAGTGCAGCCGGAACGAGCCCCTCAGCTCCGGGGAGAAGTCCACGGTGTCGGAGGAGGAGAGCCCATCCCGGCTCTTGGGCGCCGGGTGGTGCAGGTGTCCCAGCACCAGCGCCTGCTCCGCCGCGAGGAAGCCGTCCACCGGCGGCGGTGGCAGCGGGTGCTCGCGGCGGTGGGTCACGAAGTCCGCCACCCGGCGCACGGACTCCGCCGTGCGCTCGACCAGGTCGGCCAGCGCGCCCGAGGGAACGCCACCGGGGCGTGCGCCTCCCCGCATCGCGGCCTCGTGGGCCACCAGCGCCACGGCGAGCACGGCGAGCACGGCGTCGGCGCAGCTGGAGGTGCTTCCGCCCGGACCCTCCAGGAACACCGGGCCGAAGCGGTGCCAGCCGCTCGGCGAGCAGTGGCTCACCTCGGTGCGCAGCGCCAGTCCCGTGCTCGGCAGCGCGACGCGCAGCGGCCCCGGGTGGACCGGCGTCCGGGTCTCCACGAGCCAGCAGCGCAGCAGCGCCTCCAGGTGGGCATGCTCCGCCGTTCGACGCGCGTCCGCGTCGTGCAGCGGGTCCGAGGTCGGGACTTCGTACCGGGGAAGAATGGCGGCGCTCATGCGGCCCCCTTCTGCAAGCGGGGCGTGCAGGCACGGCCCGCCTTGAGAACGGCCTCCACGAGGGCGTCGAGGTCCTCGGGGGTGGTGGTGGGATTGAGGAGGGTGAACTTGAGGCACACCCGCTCCGGCGAGCCGGGCCCGTCCAGGCGGACCGCGGTGCGGCCAATCAGCGCGACGCCGGTCTCCATCAGCCGGCGGCGCAGCGCGCCGTTGATTTCGTCCTCGCGCACCGGGTCCTCGTCGCAGCGGTAGCGGAACACGACGGTCGTCAGCTCGGCGGGAGACACCAGCTCCAGCTCGGGCTGGGCCGCGATGCGCTGCTCGGCGTGCCTGGCCAGGTCGTGGCAGGTGTCGACCATGTCGCCCATTCCCCGGCGTCCATAGGCCAGCAGCGTGGCGGCGACCTTCACCGCGTCGGGCCGCCGGGTGGTCTGCAGGCTGCGGCCGAGCAGCCCGTCATAGCCCGCGGCCGAGTCGTCGCCCGGGTTGAGGTAGGCGACCTCGCGCTCCAGCGCGGAGAAGGTGCTCCCCTTGGAGACCAGCAGCGCGCTGGTCGCCGCCGGCTGCCAGCCCAGCTTGTGCAGGTCCACCGTGACGGAGTCCGCCAGCTCCAGTCCGGCCAGCCGGCCCGCGAGCCGCTCGGAGAACAGCGCTCCGAAGCCATACGCCGCGTCGACGTGCAGCCAGACGCCGTGCTCGGCGGCAATCGCCGCAATCCGCGGCAGCGGGTCGACGCTGCCGAAGTCCGTCGTTCCCGCAGTGGCGACGATGGCCAGCGGGGTGTGCTCCGGACCCAGCTCGCGCAGCATGGCGTCCAGCACTTCGGGAATCATCCGGTGGCGCGAGTCGGTGGGCACGGGCCGCACGGCGCCTTCACCCAGGCCGAGCGCGGCGCAGGCGCGGTGCACCGAGAAGTGCGCCAGCTCCGAGCACAGCACCACCGGAGCCTGGAGCGCGGCCACGCCCTGCCGGCGGACGTCGATACCCCGCCGCAGCGCGGCCGCGTCCCGTGCCAGCAGCAGGCCCAGCAGGTTGGACATCGAGCCGCCCGGGGTGAGCACCCCGTCCGCCCACCGCCCCAGCCCGGCCAGCTCCACCAGCCCGGCGATGAGCCAGCGCTCCACGGCGATGGCCGAGGGCCCCGAGTCGTACGTGTCCAGCGAGGCATTGCTGGCGCTGGCCAGCGCGTCCGCGGCCACGGCGACCGCCAGCGGAGGCGGCTGCAGGTGCGCCACCGCATGCGGGTGCGACAGGTGGAGTCCGTGCTCCACCAGCACCCGGCCCAGCCGGGCCAGTGCGGCCTCGGTGCCCATGCCCTCCTCGGGGATTCCGTCCACGCCAAGCGCCGCCGTGGCCGAGGCCATGACCTCCGCCGGGGTGCCGGCCCGCAGGGGGCCGCTGGGCCACCGCGCGGCGGCCAGCGCGTTGCCCACCGCGCCCGTCAGCGCGGCGGACACCGCGGCCAGTCCTTCGCGAGAGCCCGCCAGCACCGACGACGGGCGGCGGGGCCAGCCGGGCGTCACGGCCGCGTCGGGCCCCCGCTTCCGCTCTTCAGTTTCAGCCTGCATGGTGATTTTCCTCCGGTGTTGATTTTAATGATAAGAATCAATTTCAACTTCGGGACACACTTCGGCCCTGACAGCGCGCGAGGAGACCGCGGCCGTTCGTGCCACTGGGGAGGGGGAGGGGGCCCCGCGCGCCGAGCCGGCGGGTGGCCCCCGGGGTTGCTACTGGATTCGCGCCACGTCGAGCACGAAGCCAGGGAAGGACACGCCAGCCTTCGGCGTGCCGGAGCTCTGCTCCATCAGGGTCGACGTGGAGTAGTCCGATGCGCTCTGGCTGATGAAGAAGCTCGTCCCGGCGCTCACGGCGAAGCCGCTGTAGGCGCCAGGCTCTCCCTGCACGCGCGCGGGGGTGCTGAGGCTCTCGAGCGGCAGGCTCCACCAGCTCCAGCCCTTGCTGTACCACTCGCTGTACGTCGTCCCGGGCGCGGAGGGGGTGATGGTGGTGTCGGCGACCTGGACCCAGGCCTTGCCGTCCTCGGTCACCGTGATGACGGTGCCGACCTTGTTGTCACCCAGGGCCGGGGCGACGCTGCCGACGTAGCTCGCGTCGAAGGTCTTCTGGCCCGGCGCGATGCGCAGGATGCAGTCCTGCTGGCCGCCGTTCTGGCTGCTGTAGGCCGTGTGGCCCAGGCCGTTGATGACGCCACTGAAGAAGTAGAGCGTGTCGCCCAGTCGCGCCGTCTTCAGGATGTCGCGGCAGCGCTCGTCGGGAACCTGCGTCAGCTCGTCCGTCGCCGTGTCGATGCGCACCAGCACGGTGCCGGGAAGGACGCGGTCATACGTGGTGGTGCTCCAGCCCACCGTGAAGAAGGCCTCGCCCGCGCGGCTGGCCCACTGGCTCAGGCTGGTGATGTAGCCCTGCTTGACGAGCTCCCTGGGCAGCTGGAGGGTCTTCACGATGGCCATCTCGGTCGGGTTCCAGACGATGATCTGCGCCTGGGCGTCATCCTTGTAGTAGGCCCTCGTCGCGCTGATGAAGAGCACGGCCTGGGCGCCCATGGCCCGCACGCCCTGCGCCTGCAGGGAGATGCTGCCGCCGGCCACCAGCCGCCCGTCCTTCACCTCGTAGCGGGTGATGGTGGGCGACTCGCCATCGCCGATGGCGAAGACGCCAATGCCCTGCGCCGCGTAGAGCCGCGGACGGCCCGGCAGCTCGAGCGAGTTCGCATAGTCGAGCTGGGTGGCCTGGTCGAGCGAGTCGACCAGGGTGAAGTAGTTCATCCGGGTGCCGCCCGTCTGGACCGCCGAGTGGATGAGGTACTGCGGCTCGGTGCTGGGCTCCTCCGTCGGGTCGGGCTCTTTCTCCTCGCTGCACGCGGTGCTGAGGAACGCGGCGCATGCCAGGGCCCTCCCGGTGATGTTGCCCACGCCGAACCGCTTCGCGTTCTTCGTCATCCGCATCCCCATCATGAAGTTGATATTGAGTTGCATAATCAAGATAAACGGGTCCGAATGTCAAGGACGCTGATGCGCTCCTCCGTGCCAGGTAAGGTTTTGAATCAGGGTTCATTTTTCTGGAATGGACAGACACACGTCGGGCTGGGTCTCGCGAGAAATCTCATGCAACGGATTGGTCTCGGCACCGCGAGCGCATGGCGCGCTGGCAGCAGTTCCGACGTCGTCATGTCCAGGTCGCGGTACAGCCCGTGGCCCGAGTTCCCCGCGGCGTCGAGTCGGTGCGTCCCGTGAGCAGCACTTCCGCACCCTCGGGAAGGAACGTCCCGGACGAGGCGGGCAGGCCGAGGCAGGGCTGGCCCGACTCCCGCTGGAGGGGTCTTCCAGGCCCGAGCCCGCCTGGGCGCTCCGCCCGCGTCCTATGCCTTGGATGGCGGGCCGGGCACCGCGTGGCTCCCACCCGGCCACATGCGTACCTTGTGGCTACGTCCCTCGAGGCACCGTGCAATGGAGCCGCACCCCCTTGATGAGTCCCCGTCGGATCCTCCTGCCCGGGAGCGCGGTCTGGAGGGCCTGTCCGCACTGGAGCTGGCGGAGACGCTGGAGGAGGGCTTCATCGCGGTGGATGCCACCGGCCACATCCAGGCGGTGAATCCGGCCGCCGAGCGGCTCCTCCAGGCTCCCCGGGCCCAGCTGCTCGGCCGTGCGCTGGCCTCGCTCTCCGGCGAGGCGGCCCACGCCTGGTCCAGGGGAACACCGGCGAGGCTCACCCTCTGCGTGGGACCCTCCGGGCAGGAGCTCGAGCTGCGGCTTCATCCGCGGCGCGGCCAGGGGTGGCTCTTCCTGCGTGCCACCCACCCAGGGCACGAGCCCCAGGCGGAGGTGTCGTGCGAGGAGTCGCGCAAGCGGCTCCGACTGGTGCTCAGCCACGCCCCCGTACTCCTGTTCTCGTTCGACAGGCGGGGCATCCTCACCCAGGCCGAGGGCAAGGGGTACGAGGGCCTCGGGGTGCCGTCCGGGCAACTCGTCGGCACCTCCGTGTTCGAGACCTACCGGGACGTCGACTGGGTCATCGACAGCGCCCGGCGGGCGTTGGGGGGCGAGGAGGTGTCGGTGGTGGGGCAGGTGCGCGAGACGTGGTTCGAGGTGCACTACACGCCCATCCGTGATGCCAGCGGGCAGGTGGACCGCGTCATTGGCGTGGCCACCGACGTCACCGAGCGGGAGCGGGCCCTCCGTGTCCTCCGCCACCAGCAGTCGGTGCTCCGGTACGTCATCGCCAACGTGCCCCACGCCGTCTTCTGGAAGGACCGTCAGGGGCGCTTCCTGGGCGGCAACCAGAACTTCATCCATGACGCCGGCGTCGGCAGCCTGGAGAACCTCATCGGCAAGACGGACTTCGACGTGTGGAGCAAGCCGGAAGAGGCGGAGTTCTTCGTCAAGATCGACCGGGAGGTGATGGAACAGGGCCGGGCGTTCCATGACATCGAGGAGCCGGTGCTCCGCGCGGACGGCTCGCAGCGCACGCTGCTGACCAGCAAGGTCCCCATCCGGGACGAGTCCGGGAACGTCACGGGCCTGCTGGGCATCTACGTGGACATCACCGCGCGCAAGCGGCTGGAGCTGGAGCTGGAGAAGGCGAAAGAGGCCGCGGAGAATGCCGCCCGCGCCAAGAGCGAGTTCCTCACCGTGATGAGCCACGAGCTGCGCACGCCGCTGACCCTCATCCTGGGTCCCCTGGGCTCGCTGCTCACCTCCCGCGGCAGCGAGCTTCCGGAGCACGTCCGCGCGGACCTCGAGCGCATCCACGGCAACGCCGTGCGGCTCTTCCAGCTGGTCGACGACATCCTGGACCACCAGAAGGTGGAGGCCGGTCGGATGCCGGTCGACCGACAGCCTCTGGACGCGGTGGCCTGCGTGGCGGGCATCGTGGAGGACGCCCGGCCCGCGGCGAGCGTGCGGGGGCTCGACCTGGGCTTCGAGGCGGCCTCCGGGCTCGGCACGCTGATGCTGGACGGGCGCAAGTTCGAGAAGATCGTCGTCAACCTCCTGGGCAACGCCCTCAAGTTCACGCCCTCCGGGGGACGGGTGACGGTGGCCCTGCGGCGGGCGGAGGACGACCTGGAGCTGGCGGTTCGCGACACCGGGCCTGGGATTCCCCAGGACAAGCTGGAGCTCATCTTCCAGCGGTTCCAGCAGCTCGACGGCTCCGCCACACGCAAGCACGAGGGCACGGGCATGGGCCTGGCCATCGTGAAGGAGCTCGCGGAGCTGATGGGGGGCCACGTCGCCGTGCGGAGCGAGCCTGGCGCGGGCGCGTGCTTCACCGTGAGGCTGCCGGGGGCCGGGGTGGCCCACGTCCCGGCAGATGCATGCAGCACGGCGACTGTCTCACCCCGGGAGGGCGCCTTTTCGCGGTTCGCCGTTCCGGCGGTGCCCCAGGTCGTGCCCCGACGGCCCGCGCATCCGGCCCCGCGCCTGCTCGTCGCCGACGACAACGCGGGCATGCGGGCGTACCTGGCGGAGCTGCTGGCCGATGAGTACGAGCTGGAGCTGGTGGAGAACGGCCGCGAGGCGTGGGAGGCGGTACAGCGGCACAGACCGGACGTCATCGTGTCGGACCTCATGATGCCGGAGGTGGACGGCATCGAGCTGACGGCCCGGCTCAAGGCGGACGCGCGGTACCGGGACGTGCCCATCATCCTGCTGACGGCCAAGGCGCACCGCGAGGATGTGGTCGGGGGCCTGGACGCGGGCGCGGACGACTACCTGGGAAAGCCTTTCGGTCCCTTGGAGCTGAGGGCGCGGGTGCGCGCCGCCGTGCGGCTTCACCAGGTCTATCTGGAGCTGCGCGACACGCAGGAGCAGGTCGTCGAGAGCGCCCGGCGCGCCGCGGTCGGCACCCTGGTGGCGGGGCTCTCCCACGAGCTGAACAACCCGCTCGCCGTCATCCGGATGAACTCGCAGCTGCTCTGCAAGCACTCGACGGACCCGGCGGGCCTGCACCGGGCGCTGCACGCCATCGAGCGGCAGTCACAGCGCTGCTCGCAGGTGCTGAAGGCACTGCTGGAGTTCTCGCGCCAGGTGGCCGCCGCGCGCGAGTCGTTCCAGACGGAGGTGTTGGTGGACCGGGTGCTCGACACCCTTCGCCCCGAGGCCCGGCGGCGGGACGTCCGCCTGGAGACGGTGCTTCCCCCGTCTGGCGCCCCCTGGGTCCACGTGAATGCGGCGGAGGTGGAGTCCGCCCTGGGCAACGTGGTGACCAACGCGCTGGAGGTGAGCGCGCCGGGGACGACGGTCCAGGTCGAGGTGCGCGCTCTCGAGCGAGGCGGCAGGAACGGAGTGGAGGTGATGGTACGCGACAGCGGACCCGGCATTCCCGCGCACGTGCTGCCGCACGTCTTCGACCCCTTCTTCACGACGAAGCCACCGGGTGAGGGCATGGGGCTGGGCCTGTCGCTCGCACGCCGGTTCATCGACAGCCAGGGAGGCGCCGTCCAGGTCGAGAGCGAGGAGGGCCACGGAACCGGGGTGCGCCTCTGGATACCGGCGAAGGCAGGGGGGGAGCCCTGATGCCCGGCGCCCCAGCGCCGCGACCCCCCGTGGGTGGCGCGCACGAGCACATCCTGGTGGTCGACGACGAGGAGGACATCCGCGACACGCTGGCGATGATTCTCTCGCTCGAGGGCTACGACGTGAGCACCGCGGACCGCGGCGCGTCGGCGTTGGCCATGGTGGAGGCCCGGCACTTCGACCTGGTGATTTCAGACCTGAGGATGCCCGGCATGGATGGCGTGGAGACGCTGGTGCGGCTGAAGCGGCTGCGTCCCGACCTGCAGGTCATCATCGCCACGGGCTACGCCTCCGCTGAAACCGCGCTCCGCTGCAGGCTCGAGGGCGCGTACGACTACATCTCCAAGCCCTTCGACATGGATGACCTGCTGAGCCTCGTGCGCGGGGCCATCGAGGCCGGCCGGCGCGACGGGCCTCATCCGCCGAAGCGCCAGGAGCCTTCCAGCCTGGTGAAGTGAGCCCAGGCCCTTTGTAGCTCCCACCACCCCGAATTCTCTACCACGGAGGACGGACGGTGTTCCCAGCGGCGAGGCGGAGCGAGGAGGAGGCACCAGCGGCAGCAGGGGAGGGCACGTGCGGGAGGAGTCAGCGCGCACCGAGGCTCGACTGGGCGGGTGAGCGCAGCGCCGCGAACGAACGCCGTGATGTCGAGCCCGAGTCGGGACGCCATACTGGCGCCGCTCCTGTGCGGTGAGCCGCCTTGTGCCGCCCCTCGTATGTGAGCACGCTGTCACGCCCCCTTCCGCTGCTCCGAACGATGCTCACGAGACACCTCCGGGCCGCGAGCGCTTGCTCGTGGGAGTCGAGTGTCGAGGAGCTGGCGCTGCCCGCCTCCGCCATTGACGGCGGCGGGCAGCGGGCCGACCGTGGCGGGAGCAACTCCAGTCACCGGGGGAGGGGAACGATGACGAAGGACATCCCGGTGCTCGTCATCAGCTTCCTGCTGACCACCGTCGCTGGCGGCTTCCTGGGCACGTACCTTCAGCAGCGCTCCTGGAAGCGACAGAACGAAGCGCGCCTGCGCGAGGAGGAGCTGCGCCGGGCGGACATGGCCTGCCAGACCGTCAGTGCCCTCATCGACAAGCGACGCTACCGCATGGTGCGGCTCCTGAATGCGATGCAGGAGTACAGCGCGGGGCGAGACGTCGCGAACCAACTGGACCCATGTCGTGAGGCCTATGACGCGGTGCTGTTCGAGTACAACGACAGACTCAACGTCCACTTCTCCCTGGTAGGCACCTACTTCGGAGAGAGGGCACGCGCCTGGCTCCAGGACGAGGTCCACGCGACGTTCGTCCGGGCTGGGGAGCACTTCGTGCGGGCGGGGCGCGCGGCCGGCGCGGAGGCTGCGGGGGCGGAGCTCGCCTCGGCCGCGAGCGAGCTCGACGCGCTCAACGAGCACATCTACCGCCTCAGCGTCTTCATGATGGCCATGCTGCGGGAGGGCCGGGTCGGACGGCAGGCCGACGATGCGCTCCCGCCCGGGCTGCTGAAGCCGCGTTGACGGCTACTTCTTCGTGGCCGCACGCCAGAGCTCATAGAGCTCAACCGGCCCCCCGGATTGAGCCGGCATGTGGACGGGCTTCAGGCGCTGCTCCGCGGGCGGCCCTGCCAGCTCGGCGTAGATGGCGGCGGTCGACAGTCCGTAGGGCTCGCCGTCCGCGTTCGAGTAGGCAAACGCGACCTGCTCGATGCCTGCCATCCGAATGGCCGCGAAGCACATCGGGCAGGGCTGGCCGCTCGCATACACGGCGCAGCCGTCGAGGCGTGGTGTGCCCAGCGCCCGGCCCGCGGCGCGGAGCGCGAGGAGCTCCGCGTGGGCGGTCGGGTCGTGGGTGGCCAGCATCTCGTTGACGCCGCGCGCGATGACCTGGCCTTCCTTGACGACGACGGCGCCGAAAGGCCGCCCGCCACGGCGGACGTTGTCCCGCGCGAGCCCAATCGCTTCGAGGAGATGGTCCTTGGGTGATGACATGAATACCTCCATGCCTCCGGACCGGATTGGGCGAAAGGAGTTTGTTTCGCTCCTGTCGTGAGGTCATCCCTCCCGGAGGTTGCGGCTTCCGGGAGGGGAGGGACGCGCGTCAGCGCAGCGGCAGGTCCAGCCAGGACGGGCCGCCGAGCGACGAAGGTCGGCCTCTACCGCCTGATGCGCACCGTGACGGAGGTGAACACCTCGACGCTCTGTCCGTCGACCTGGACGAAGCTGCTCGTGTAGCCCACCGGCTTGATGAAGAGGCCGCTGGCTAGCTCGGCATTGCTTCCCGCAGGACGGAGGGTGACGTCGATGAATCCACCGTTGTCGATGGCCGAGTTGACCTTGATGAGCTCCTCCTTCTTCGTCCACCCCAGCCAGTGGAGCTGCGGGAGGTTGTAGTTATCCGACGAAAACTTGCCCATGTACGTGCTCGAGTCGCCGTACTGGGTGACCTGGCCGGTCGACGGGTCTCGCGCGTTGCCGTGCGCGAGGCCGAGGACGTGCCCGGTCTCGTGGTTGTAGTCCCGGAACAGGTTGCCATTGAGGTAGATGCTGCGCGAGCCAGCGTTCGAGGTGGGACACAGCCCGCTGGGCATCGAATACACGGTCAGGAACGCGTTCGATTTGGCCTGCTGGATGGCCTGGCTCTTCGCCGACTTGCAGTTGCTGCCCGCCGTCACCGCCACGGTCTGCGAAGCGACGCTCTCCAGGCTCACCTGGCTGTGCGACGCGACGGCGAAGAAGTCGTACATCTCGCGGACCCTGCTCACGAGGGAGGTCATCGAGGGCGTGGTCCTGCCCGCGAGGGTGACGCGGACGACCTTGACGGTGTGCTTCCGGTTGATGGCGCCCAATCTGATGTTGTCGTTGGCCCATCCGCGTGCACGAGCTTGCGCAGGTCGGCCTGGGTCACGAGGAGTGACGCCGCGCTCCGCGAGGTGCCTCACGGGCCCTGATTCGCCCGGACGGCGGAGGCCGTCTGGTCCAGCTCCGCGGACAGCAGCACCAGCATGTCGTCGAGGGACACGAGCCCCGCCAGCCGCCCCTGCGCGTCCAGGATGGGCAGGCGGCGCACGCCCTGCTTCTTGAAGGTGAAGAGCGTCTGGTCCAGCGAGCTCTCCACGCTGACGACGGCGGGCTCGGCCGTCATCACCTCCATGACGGTAACGGCCGTGGGGTCTGCCCGCTCGGCCACCACGCGTGTGACGATGTCCCGGTCGGTCAGCATGCCCACCGGGCGCAAATCGTCTCCGACGACGACGAGCGCGCCCACGTGCTGGCCGCGCATGAGCTCGGCGGCCTCGGCCACGCTCTGCATGGGCTGGATGATGGCCAACGTCTTGCGACAGAACCTTGCGAGCGACATGGCGCCTCCCCGGACGCTGCGGGCGTGCGCCCGGCCGCACGGCCCTGGCGCGGGTCGTCCCCGCGCACGTCCTCCTCGCCGAAAACCAGCGCACCGTCACCGCCGGATGCAACCCACCCCGGCGAAGCAGCAGGGCGGCCGGCCCTCCCATCCGGGAGCCCGGGCGCTCGCGCGGCCACGCGGGTGGCCGCGCGAGCGCTCTGGGCATGGGGGCCTTCGGGGGAAGAAGGGGGCTGCTCCGCCGCGCGGTGCAATGCCCATTCCCGGTGGGGCTCCACTCCGACACAGGCCCGGAAGCGTTGCTCCGTGCGCTACGGCCCGGGCGCAGTGTTGTCTCCGGAGCCACGGGCACGAGCGGAGCCAACAAGCGGCACGCGGTTCATCTGGCCGTACGGCGTCGCCACCGGCCGGGGAAACAGCCACCTCCCCCGGCCTTCCGCCGAGCCCTGCTCTGGCGCAGCCACCCAGCGTCCACCGGAAGAGGGGTCGAAGAAACCGCTGTACCCGCCCGTCACGGAGCGCACGAGCGGGAGCCCGTATTCGAGCGAGCGGGCCATGCCCATCGCCAGGGTCATGCGATGCATGAGGGCGCTTCGGAACCAGCTCTCGTTGCCGATGTTGAGCAGCACCGCGGGCCGCACGTCTGGCTGGACCAGGCCGGTAAAGGCCACCTCGAAACAGATGAGGGGAATCACGGCCACGCCGTCCACGTCGAGCGGCGGCTGTGGCCCGCTCCCGGCAATCACCTGGCTCTTGAGGGTATTGACGCCGAGCCACGCGAAGAGCCGCCGGAAGGCTTCCCCGGGCAGGTACTCCGAGAATGGCACGAGCTTCTGTTTGTAATAGACCGGCTTGCCGCTCCCCAGCTCGACGAGGGTGTTGTACGTGCCGGCGCGAGCCCGCAGCAGCGTACCGGCGAAGAGCCTCCGGCCCGCCAGGGACAGCAGCTCCCGCAAGGGGCCGATGCTCGCCTCGCCATCGCGGATGACGGACTCCGGCCAGATGACCCAGTCCGCATCGGCCCGCCGGGTGGCCATGACGTACCGGGAGAGCAGCTCCAGGTCGTCCCGCTCGCGGTCGCCCGCGCTCGCCTCGTCCAGGGCGACGACAGCCACCCGGACGGGCCTGGCACCCGCGCTCGGGCGGAGGCTCACCGGAATGAACAGCACGGCGCTGAACACCCCCACCGCCAGGAGGAGCTGGAACCGGGGCCTCGGCTGCCAACTCCACAGTCCGAGACACGCCGAGAGGTGGAGCAGCAACAGCCCCGACGCGCGGGCGCCGACAAGGCCCAGCCATGCGCCGAACGGCCCCTGGGCCAGCCAGTAGCCGGAATGCAGCCACGGAAAGTCGAGCCAGACATCGTGGACGAGCACCTGCATGAGCCACAGCCCGAGGGCCTGCGCATACACCGGCACCGGACGGCGTGACGGCAGGGCGGCCACGAGCCCCCACAGGCCATAGGGCAACGCGACCAGCAGCAGGAACCCGCCGAGCACGGCGGCACCGACGAGGCGCTCGCCGGGCGTCAGCACGTAGAGGACATCGACGAGCCAATACAGACTGCTGGCCGCCAGCAGCAGGCCAAACAGGTAGCCGGAGAGGAACCCGGCACGCGGTGTCCCGCTCCGGCCGAGCGCGTGGAAGTAGCACGCGAACCCGGCGACGAGCCCGAGCAGGTTGGCGGGGAAGAGCAGGATGAGGTGGGCCGAGAGGCCCACCAGCAGGGCTCCGAGCGTGGAGACCCGCTTCAAGGAGCCCCTGGCGCCTGGCAACCGGGCTTCACCTTCAGCCACCGGCCGTAGTGGTCGGAGTGGGTGTAGAAGGGCCACTTGCGCTGCTGGGTGTCGAGCGTCTTCCAGGCGGGCGCCCATCCGCTGTACGAGATGCTGGCCGCCGGGCAGGTGCCAAACCAGGTGGGCTTGCCGAGCAACACGGTGTCGAAGTCGCCCTTCTGGCCGGTGCTCATTCCGTTCGGCCCGGTGTCGACGGACGTGCCGGGCCAGTTGGACTGGAAGCCCGCCGTCTCGAAGCCACCCAACACCGCGCCGGCGCCCCGGTAGGCGTAGGGCTCGAGGAATGCCCCGCTGGCGGAAGCCTGCATCAGGAGCTGGTAGCCCTTGGAGTTGGCGACGGTGCTGTCGAAGTCGGCGTTGAAGTCGCCCCCGAAGAGGACGTGCGCGGGAGGATAGCTGGCCTTGTTGGCAGCCACCGCCCCCTGGATGAAGGCCAGGGACTCCTGCATGTTGGAGATGCGCGAGCCGTCCGAGGCGGCATGTCCGTCGAGGTGACTGTTCTCGCCGTAGGTCAGGTGGGTGTTGAAGACATAGTAGTAGCGCCCCTCCTTGGCGAAGATGGCCCCCCAGACGCCCTTCTCCTTGTGCACGTCGAAGCCCGTCACGTTGGTGAAGGCCTTGAAGCCGAGCTCCTTCACCAGCGAGGTGCCGCTCTTGTAGAACATCACCAGGCCGCTGCAGTCGTTCTCGATGGCCCCGTCGAGGGAGTCATCGCAGTAGTAGCCGGAGGGGGTCACCATGCCGTAGCCGCGCGCGGCCAGGTCGGCCTTGGGACCATCCAGGATGATGTCGTCGTAGTCCCAGGCCTCCTGGAACAGGAGGATGTCCGCGCACTTGAACACCTTCCCCAGGCTCTGCTCCATCTCGTCTCCGAAGTCGGTGACGAACGGGACGTTGTGGAAGATGTTGTAGGACGCCACGGTGAACGCACCGGCGTCGTTGCAGGCCTCGTTGAGCTGCCAGGAGCGGGTGAGCGAGGTGTTGAAGTAATCCATCTCGCTCACGGCGTCGAACCACTCTGCGGGACGGTTCGAGTAGCGGTTGTCGAACGACGGCGTGGACTCGGCCAGGGCGGCTCCGGGGAGGACCAGCCCCAGCAGGACAGACAAGACGTGGAGTGAGTGTCTGGGCTTGTGGGCTTTCATCTTGGACCTTCCGGGACGGTGAGGGGATTATTGCAACTGATGTTTGACGAGCAATTGTTGATCGACGGCGGGCATCCGCTGACGCAGTTGCTCCGGCGTCAGGCCGGAGCGAGTGAGCTGCTCGAGGAGCCGCGCCCGCTCCAGGTTGAAGGCGTCCAGACGCTCGCGCCGCTCCGTCTGCTCCCGCTGATGCTCCAGATACCGGAGGGCGGACTCGGAGCCGGCATGGCGCTCGTACACGGCCCGCTGCTGCTCCGGACCGAGCGGGCCGGCCGTCTCGCGAATCCGTAGCTCGAGCTTCGCCAGCTCCACCGGCTCCACCACGGACGCAAGCCGCACGCCGTGCTCGCTCTCCAGCCGCTGGAGCCATTCCTGCCAGGCGGCGAGCTTCTGGTCCACCGAGGTATGGGAATCGGTGGCGAGATGGTCCACCCGGTAGGGAAGCTGGAAGAGCTCATCGGAGAGACCGAAGAGCGGCCCCTCGATTGATGGGCCGAGGATGCCGCGGCGCGCCTCACGGAAGCGCTCGTGGGCGGCGAGGAGCGCCTCGTCCGAAGCGAACGGGAACTGACTCACCACGAGCCGCTCGTATTCGGAGTCGACCTGCTCCAGCATGCTCCAGAGCCGCTCCTGGGTGAGGTCGTCGGGGAGGGCGAAGCGCTCCTTCAGCCAGCCGAACAAGAGGCTCCGGCACGCCGCGGCACCGTCCGGCCCCTCGAGCTGGAGCTGGGCCCGGTAGGGGGTGAGCTCCTCGAGGTGGCTCCGCAAGGCTCCACAGCGCCTGTCGAGAAGGCTCTTCAGGAGACGGCTGGGAGTGAGCGCGAAATCCCCTCGCGCGGCGGTGCGCTCGTAGGCCGCGCCCAGCCTCTGTCTGAGCTGTGCCACCAGGAGCCGCGCCTTGATTTCCCGCGCCTCGGGAGCGCTGGCCACCAGGGAGCCTGTCTGGGCGCGCCTCGAATCGAGGGGGGCAGGGTGCGCGGAGGCGCTCGCGGCACCGGCGCTCCCCGCGGGAGACACGCTGCTCTCGGAGGCCACGACATACCGCCAGGCCATGAGCCCGACGAGCGCGGCACACACCAGGACTCCGGTAACTCTCGAAGGGGCGCGCATGGGTGCTCTCGTCTGAGGGAACCCGAATATACCCGTTCTCAGGCACCGTTCCGCCGCGACACGGCCCAGTTCCTTTCCGGGACCTGAGAGGCCGCGCGGACGTGGCGGTGGGTTGAACGCCCGCCCGAGATGGGCGAAGGATGTACACCATGCCCAAGCCTCGTCCGACGGACATCGCCGCGCTCCAAGCGCGAGCCGACAAGCAGCAGAAGTCCGCCGCGAAGGCGGACAAGGCCCCGGATGTGGCTTCCGTCGCGCAGGTACTGGCGGACGTCCACGTCACCGCGCAGGGCACCGTGGTGGTGCTGGCGGCGACGCCGCACCCGGACTCCGACTACGGCTATGTCGCCGGGGACGACCTCTGGGACTTCGACAACAGGGTGAAGTGGAACCAGCCCTGGACCGACCAGGTCTGGCTGGACCAGGTGACGGTGGACGAGGACGAGGTCGAGCACTTCGAGCCCACCTACGACGTGGATTTCAACCGCCTGCTGACCCACGACGGCAAGGGCTGGACGCGCACGAAGCTGCCCAAGGCGCTTCCCTACGGCTACGTGGCCTCCACCCTCCGGGACCTGGGCGCGCCCTGGGGCCTCACGGGCTTTGGTGTCTCCGTGCTCGCGTTCGACGGCGGGGGCAAGGGCTGGAAGCTCCGGGAGGTCACGGGGGCCGTCGCGCTCGACCTGGTGGACGGTGTCATCCACGAGGGCTCCCTCTTCGGCTTGTGCTCGGCGAACGGGCTGGGGCGGCTCACCCCCGAGGGCAAGGAGCTGAGCTTCGAGCAGGTGGGCAAGGAGCAGCCAGGGCTCCGCGGCCTGTTGTCCCACGCGGGCACGCTCTACGCGTATGGCAACGGCGGTCTGTTCGCGCTCGAGGACAAGGCCCTCGTCGCGCGGCACGCCACCCGCTTTCCCGTGACGGGCGCGTGCGCGGGTCCCGAAGGAAGCCTCTACTTCCATACCGACGCACAGGCGTTCCGCCTCCCCGCCAGGGGCAAGGCGCGGAAGCTCGCCCTCCCCAAGGGTGCCGTGCAATCGCTGGCCTTCTTCAAGGACCACCTGTTCGTCAGCCTGGACGACCGCGTCCTCCGCCTGGACGACGACCAGGGCACGCCGCTCAAGGTCCCCACACCGGCGCCGGGCTACCCGCTCCTCAAGGTCGCCGGTGGCAGGCTCTGGGCGGTGTTCCCACACCACCTGGCCTTCACCACCACCGGCAAGTCCTTCAAGGCACTTCCGTTCCGTTGAAGAGGATGCGCTCTCGCTGCGTTCACGGCCGTATGCCGGTGAGCGCGAGGCGCAGCACCCGGCGCGCGGTGAGCGGATCGTCTTCGTTGGCGACGGCGATCGCGTTCGCCAGCATCATCAGGTCCTCCGTCGTGGCGCCGGCGTGAATCGCGCCCACCGATGACGCCCGTGCCACCAGCACGTTCAACACCTCGCGCAGCATGTCGGTGCAGCAGAGTTCTTCGGCCGAGAGGCCCTCCGGGCCGGTCAGCAGCACCGCGGCAAGCCCGCGGTTGGTCGCGGTGTAGACCGTCAATTCCTCGAGCCAGGCCGCCAACTCCGCGGCGGGAGCCTTGCCCGGTTGCGCGGCTGCCCGCGCACAGAGCTGCGCGACCCCATCGCGGAATACCGCCTCCAACAGCGCGTGCCGCGACGGGAAGTGCCGGTGCAGGGTCGCCGAGCCTACCCCCGCCCGCCGCGCGATCTCCTCGAGCGACGCCTGCGCGCCATCCCTGCCGACCAGCTCCGTGGCAGCCGCGACAATCCGCTCCCGGTTGCGTCTCCCGTCCGCTCGCAACGGCTTCACACGATCCACGGCGATGTGCTCCTCACGAGAACCTTCCTTGACAAACGGGGGACCCCTCCGTATTCAACCACAGAATTAAACGGTGGGGTCCCCCACTTACGAAAGGAGCTGCCAATGAGCAGCACCGCTCCCGTTCTCGTCACCGCCGCCACAGGGCGCCAGGGCGGCGCCACCGCCCGGGCGCTGCTGGCCGAAGGCAGTACATCCGTGCGCGTGATGGTGCGCAATCCGGAGGCGCCAAACGCCAAGGCCCTCGCGGCGGCTGGCGCCGAGGTGGTCGTCGGGGACCTCGATGATCCGGCGTCGTTGCGCGCTGCCTGCGCCGGGGCACGGGCGGTCTTCTCGATGCAGTCACCGATCATGTCCGCGACCGGTGTCGACTTCAGCAAGGAGCGCCAGCAGGGGAGGAACCTCGTCGAGGCCGCGCTTGCCGAGGGCGTCGGGACGTTCGTGCACACCGCGACGTCCGGCGTCGGCGACCACCGCAACGTCGAGGGTTGGGCGGAGGGGCGCTGGAAGTCGCACGAGGAGTACTGGGAGAACAAGCTTGCCACCTGCGACCTCGTACGCAGCGCGGGCTTCAAGCACTGGACCCTCATCCTGCCCGCCACCTTCATGGACCAACCGATGTTGGATCCCGCCTGCTTCGTCGACGGGCGCCGGTTGCTCACGGTGATCAGGACCGACCGGCCCATCGCGCTGATCGCGCCGGAGGACGTCGGCAAGGCGGCCGCGGCGGCGCTCAACAATCCCGCGACGTTCAGCGGTGTGACGCTGCAGCTCGCGGGTGACCTGCTCACGCTTCCTCAGGTCGCCGAGATCCTCTCGCGCCTCGACGGCAAGGAGTATGCAATCCAGTCCGGCACGGTCGAGGAGGCCGTCGCGGCCGGCCTGCATCCCGGCGTGGCGCGAGGCCTGACGTACATGAACGTCTCCCCGGTGCTGGCACGGCCCGAGATCGCGCGTTCCTACGGCCTTTCGCCCATGAGCTTCGAGACCTGGGCGCGCCAGCAGCGCGAGACGACCTGACCGCTGCCCCGAGAGGGACGTCCAGCCGCTGGGGGCCGGAGGAGGACACGGCGGTGCGACGCTCAGCGGGAGCGCGTGAGGCGGCCGGGGTAGGGTGCACGCATGGTGGACTCCTTCATGAGCGATGAAGAGCTGCGGCGGCTGCGCGAACGGCTGAGGGCGACTTCATGGCGCCATGTCGTGGTCCTCACCGGCGCGGGCATCTCCGTCGCCTCGGGGCTGCCCACCTACCGCGGCCCCGGTGGGCTGTGGACCCGACCGGAAGCGGAGGAGCTTCCCGACGCGGCCATGCTGGCCCGCGACCCGTCCCGGGTCTGGAGCCTGTTCGGTCCGCTGCGCAAGCACCTCCAGGTCGCATCTCCCAACGCTGCCCACCTGGCGCTGGCGGAGTGGCAGGCGCGGCCGGTGCCGGGACGGTCCTTCACGCTGGTGACGCAGAACGTGGATGGACTGCACACGCGGGCGGGCAGCCGGGACGTCGTCGAATTGCACGGCTCGCTGCTGCGCACCCGCTGCGGCAATCCGGAGTGTTCGCTGCCGCCTTTCGAGGACCTCGGCGAGCGCGTGCAGGCACCGCCCTGCGAGCGGTGCGGACAGCCGCTCCGGCCGGACATCACCCTGTTCAACGAGCCGCTGCCCGTGGACGCGGAGTGGGCCGCCAAGAAGGCCCTGCGCGAGTGCGACCTCTTCCTGGCGGTGGGCACGTCCGGCACGGTGGCTCCCGCCTCGAACTTCGTCCGCGGAGCGAAGTACGCGGGGGCCTGGACGCTGCTGCTCAACCTCACGCCCATGCAGCCCCGTCACCCGGACTTCGACCAGGAAGTCCTGGGACGCGCCGAGGACTTGCTGCCGTTCCTGCTGGGCGACGGTTCCTGAGCGCCGGCATCCTGGCCCCTGGGGGGCGAGCCGAGCGGGTCCAGGTAGCAGGCCAGCTTGCGGTGGGTGAGCGCGTGGGCGAGCGCGAAGGCGTAGGCACTCGCGTCCTGCCGCAGCAGGGTGACGCTCCGGCCCCGCCATGCCCGGGATGAACAATCCTGACATAAGGCTGTCACAGGCCCGCTACACTCTGTCTCCATGAACACGAACGCACTTCCGTCCCTGACCCTGCTCGAGGTGGCCGACGCCGGCCTCCCCAGCATCGAGAGCTATTCCCCCTTCTGTCTCAAGGTGCACCGCGCTCTGAAGTACGCGGGCCTGCCCTATACGCGGAACTGCGCGGGGAACCCGGCGTCGCACCGGGCCCACAACTCCACCGGACAGGTGCCCGTGCTGCTGGTGGGCGGCGAGGCCGTGCCGGACTCCACCGCCATCCTCGCCCGCATCATCCAGCTCGTCCCGGGCCGCATCGCCTCCAGCCCGGAGGCCCTGCTCTGGGAGGAGCTGGCCGACACGGCCTTCAACGGCTTCCTGGTGGCGGCGCGGTGGGCGGACGAGCGCAACTGGCCGGCCACCCGCGCCGCCTACTTCGGCTCCATGCCAGCACCGGTGCGCGCGGTGGTGCCGGGGCTCATCCGGCGCAAGGTGGTGCGGGGGCTGGTGGCGCGCGACGTGTGGCGCGCGGGCCCGGAGGCGTGCTGGCGGCGGTTCGAGACGCTGCTCGACCACCTCGACGCGCGCGCCCCCGAGCAGGGCTTCTGGCTCCCTGGCGGACTGGGCGTGGCGGACCTGGCCCTCTTCGGCCAGCTGCACAGCCTGCGCACGCCCCTCACGCCCTGGCAGGCGCAACAGGTGGCGCACCGCAAGCGGCTGAGCGCATGGCTGGACCGGGTGGACGAGGCCACCCGCGGCACGGCCACGCCCCTTCGCGCCGTGGGCTGAGGCCCGCGACTCCTGGCGCATGACGAGCCACCGTGGCGTGCCCAGGCCCACACGTCACGCGAAGTCAGGGCTCCTTCGAAGCGCGGTGACTCGAATAGAGTCGGCGTGCGCTGGCATCGGGCGGCGCAAGGAGAGAGCACGAACGATGCGGACCCATGGCATTGGTTTGAGGCTGGGAGTGTGTCTGGCCCTGCTCGCTGTCTCGGCGGCAGCGGCACCACAGGCGAAGCCGGAGGAGCAGGAGCGCACGCGGCTCCAGAGGCTGGCGGCGGTGGGGGAACTCTGGGGGCAGGTGCGTTACCGCCACCCGTGGATGCTTTCACGGCGCATTGATTGGGACGCGGCGTTCATGAACGCCGTGCCGAAGGTGGAGGCCGCCAGGAGCACCGACGAGTACGCGGCGGCCGTGCAGTCGATGCTCGACGCGCTCGAGGATCCCGCCACGAAGGTGAAGAGCACGCAGCCGCCCGCCACGCTGGCTCCACCGACGCTCCGGCCGCTGATTGGCTTGGAGAAGGACGTGGTGGTGCTGGACCTGCGCAACCTCACGTCCCCCGAGGGACTCCAGGAGTTCTGGGGCCTGGGCCCCAACTCTGGGGGCCCGTCGAGAAGGCGCGAGCCGTGGTCGTGGACCTGCGTCTGCGCGGCTTCGCCCCGGAGGCGGTCTGGAGCGTCTCCAGCGCGGTGGACCAGATCGTCCCCCTGTTCTTCGAGGGAGAGCTGGCCGTTCCGGGGCTGAGGTCCACGATTCACGGGGGCTACAAGGCGCAGAACGGCATGGACACCCCCTACACCACGCTCTTCACCCAGGATGCCAGCTCGGTCGTGAAAGGCTATCTCGGGAAGAAGCCCGCGCGAGTCGTCTTCCTGCTGGACGATCACAGCCCGGTCTCTCCGAAGCTCCTGGCGCTGCGCGCCGCCGGTCGCGCGCTCTTCGTGGGCGAGGGGCCCGTGACGGACGCGTTGACCGTGGACACCCAGGACGTGCCGCTGGGCGAGAAGCTCACCGCCATCGTCCGAACGAGCGAGACGGTGCTGCCTGTGGGCCTCGATGAAGAACTCCCGGCGCGAGTCGACCTGAAGGCCCCCGACGCGGCCTTCGCCCGGGCGCTGGCCCTGTCCAGGCAGAAGTCCAAGCCCAAGGGCACCACTGCCTCCGTCCAGCCCGAAGTCCTGTGGCGCCCGGACAACACATACAAGGAGACCCCGTACCCCTCGCGCGAGCTGCGCCTGCTGGCGGCCGTGCGGCTGTGGAACGTGGTGCAGCTCTTCTTCCCCTATACCCACCTGATGGACGTGGACTGGAGCCAGCAGCTCCCCCTCTTGCTGAAGCGCTTCGAGGCCGCCAGGGACGCGAAGGAGTATGCGCTCGAGGTCGCGAAGGCCTCCACGGACCTGCGCGACGGCCATGTCTCCATCAGTGGTCACCCCGCGTACCAGGAGTTCTGGGGTGGATCCTGGGCTCCCTTCGACGGGCGAGACATCGAGGGGAAGGTGGTCGTCGCCGAGATCTTGGATGCGGAGCTCGCGCAGGGGCTCTCCGTGGGGGACATCATCGAGAAGGTGGACGGCGAGCCGCTGGAGGATCGGCTCCGACGCTTCGCCTCCTTCAAGCAAAACTCCACGGAGGCGTCGACTCGCCTCCTCAACATCAACATGGCGCTCGCGGGCCCCCAGGGCCCCCAGGGCGCCGAGGCGACCTTCACGGTGCGCAACGAGAAGGGGGTGCGCGAGGTGAAGGTGAAGCGGGCCTCCCATGTGTCCCGGGAGGGACGCGCTCACGAGCCCTTCAAGCTGCTGGAGGGCGACATCAGCTACGTGAACCTCGCGCAGCTCGAGCCCGGCGAGGTGGCGGAGGTCATGAAGAAAGCCCAGGGGACCCGGGCCATCGTGTTTGATCTGCGGGGCTACCCGCGGGGGACGACAAGCGTGCTGGCGCCGTACCTCAACGTGAAGGGCGCGAAGACCGAGGCTCGCTTCGAGGTCCCCCTCGTCGCGGGTTCGGCGCTGGTGAATGGCCGTGCGGTGCTGATGCAGGACGTTCCCACCGCGGATGTGCCGGTGTACCGCGGCCGCACCGTGACGCTCATCGATGCGGGTGCCATGAGCGCGGCCGAGACCATGGGATTGATGTTGGAGGCCACCTGTGGGACGACCTTCGTTGGCAGTCCCACCGCCGGAGTGGATGGCAACATGACGTACACCTCGCTGCCCGGCGGCATCTGGATGAGCTTCACGGGCATGGACACCCGTCACGCGGATGGGAGCCAGCTCCAGCGCAAGGGGCTCACGCCCCATGTGGCCGTGCACCCGACGCTCGCGGGCCTGCGCGCGGGCAGGGATGAGGTGCTGGAGCGCGCGCTGCAGCTCCTCGAGGAGCCGGTAAAGCCCGCCGCCACCGCGGGGCCGGCGACCCGCCCGGCGCAACGCCCGTAGCTGATATGGGAGTGGGCCATGGACCTTGCATCCACCATCAAACGTTTCGAGCGCCACGATGCGCCCGCGCCCTCGCGTGACGACGGCGCGGCGCGGGAGGTGGAGCACTCCCTCGCGTACCTCGGCTCGGAGGTGGCGCTCGCCAGCCTCGCGGAGGACCCCTACTGGCCGAAGTGGGACTCGCCGTGGTGGCACCTGCTGCTCCTGCACGAGCGGGGCGCGTCGGGGCGGATTCCGCGTGCAGCCGCCGAGGCGCTCGTCGCCGCGCTCTCCCGCATTCCGCTGAAGATCTTCCCCATCCACCCCGAGGACACGCCCGCCGGGCTGGATCCCGCCCGCGATTCGTTCTGCCATTGTGCCCTGGGGTGCATCGTGCCGGTGCTGCTCGCCTGCGGCGTCGATGTGGACACCCGCCTGCCCTGGGTCCGCGACTGGTTCGCGCGCTACCAGATGGCCGATGGCGGGCTGAGCTGCGACCCGGATGCGTACCTCGTCCAGGGCGAGGTCCCCAGCTCCATGGTCGGCACCGTGGCACCGCTGGAGGCGATGCTGGCCCTGACGGCCGTGCGCACGCGCCCCGAGGACGTGGCGTTCATGGACCGCGCCGCGGGCTTCCTCGTCGGGCGTGCGCTCGTCCAGGGCTCGGACACCGTGCACAACGCGGAGGAGCGGGGGAGCGCGGCCGGGTGGCCGCAGCTGACCTTCCCGCGCTTCTACTTCCATGACGTCCTGCGCGGCCTGGCCGTGCTGGTGGAGTGGGCGCATCGGCTGCAGCGCCCGCTGCCCTGGAGCGCGATCTCGCACGTCGTCGTCGACCTCGAGGCCCGGTTCCCGGATGGGCGGGTCCGCATCGGGCGGCAGGCGTTCGCCGGCAAGACGACGCGGGTTCCGGCGGAGGACGGGAGATGGACGAAGCGCGTGCCCGCCTCCAGCTTCCCGCTGCTCGAGGCCTCGAGCAGCGTGGGCGAGGTGTCGCCCTTCCTGACGCGCTCCTGGCAGACGACGCGCGAGCGGCTCGTCGCGCTCGCGCAGGCGGGGCTGCTCCACGAGACGGCGTGAGCGCGCTCAGGGGCCCAGCCTCGTCGACGATGTTCCGCCGATGGATCTGGGCCGCGTTGCGCTGATGCCGGTGGTGGCGCCGGGTTTCCTGCCGTTCCCCCCGACGACCCGTGCTGCGGCCGGTGCTGGGCCGCGTGCCCCGGACGAAGGGAGCCTCGAGAAGCTCATGAGGTTCACCGTCAGTCCCAGACGGTGAACACGGCTCACAGCCGCGCTGAATGACTGCGCCAGCGTTGCGCCATTCCGTCCATGGCACGCACTCTGGTCCGTTTCGGCCCACACGGCTTCGATGCGAAGAGTTCCGCACTCACTCGCGCACGGAGGGGTCATGGACCTGAACCGGAAGCTGGCGTCGCTGGCCATGTTGGGACTGCTGGCGGGCTGTGGCGTGTCGAAGTCGCAGCTGGAGTCCAAGTCCCTGGAGGCGGAGAACTACCGCCGCCAGTACGGAGACGAGGCGGAGAAGGTGAAGGCGCTGGAGGCGAAGGTGGCGCAGCTCAACGAGGAGCTGGCGTCGCTGCGCAAAGAGCGGACCCGCTCGGACGAGGCGCTCGCGCAGGCCCGTGAGGAGCTGGAGAAGAAGTCCTCGCAGTACGAGCAGCTCGCGCAGAGCCTCAAGGAGGAGATCAAGGCCGGCAAGATAGAGCTGTCGGAGCTCAAGGGCCGCACCGTGGTGAAGATGAAGGACCGCATCCTGTTCTCGTCGGGCAGCGTGGCCATCAACCCCGAGGGGCAGGCGGCGCTCGCCAAGGTGGCCCAGGCGCTCAAGGACGTGCAGGGCAAGCTCGTCCGAGTGGAGGGACACACCGACGACGTGCCCACCGACCCCAAGGGGCCCTTCCCCAGCAACTGGGAGCTGTCCACCTCGCGTGCGCTCGCGGTGGTGCGGCTGCTGCAGGAGCAGGGCGTGTCCGCGGACAAGCTCTCCGCGGCGGGCTTTGGCGAGTACCGCCCCATCGCCTCCAACAAGTCGCCGCAGGGCAAGAGCCTCAACCGCCGCATCGAAATAGTGCTCGCGTCCGAGGACCAGGCGCCCGGCATCAAGAACCGCTCGGCGAGCCGCTAGGCCGGAAGACACACAGGAGACACGCATGAATCCGCGACTGTGCTGCATGGCCGCGCTGGCGGCCCTGACCCTCTCGGCCTGCGCCGCCCGGAGCTCCCGGCTCCCGTCGGTGGAGATGCGCTTCCTCGAGTCCCCCGAGAAGGGAGTGCTCCGGGAGCGGCTTCAGGAGGAGTTCGTTCTCAACACGGCGCTCATCGGCGACGCGACGCTTCGCTACCTCCGCCCCTCCGAGCTGCTCAAGGCGGCGGAGAGCGGCACGGGGCAGGGCGATCCGCAGAAGCTGATGCGTGCCGCCCGCACGCTGGCGCCCGGCGAGGGCGTGGTGCTGCTGGGTACGGTGCGCAGCGAGGCCGCGGGCGGCGGCAGCGCGAAGCTGGCCGTCTACTCGCTCGCGCTGGCGTGCGGGAAGACGGACCTGGACAGGCCGGGAGACCTGCGCGGCTGCAAGGGCTACGTGCTGCGGGTGACGCGCGCGTGGCCCGCGGAGGTGTACGCGCTCCAGGACGTCACCGTGTCGCTCATCCCCGAGGGCGGTACGGCCAAGGGTCGCATCCGCGCTCGCAGCGAGCCCGGCGCCTTCGAGGCCTGGCTGGAGGGTGAATTCTCCGCCAGCGTCGTCGAACTGGCAGGCAGTGGCGCGCAGGCCTCGGGCGCGGGGCGGTAGTCCCCGCTGATTCGTGGGCCACCCCTCCCGAGGCACCGCACCTCCTGTCACATCCGCGCCGAAGCGGGTCTTGGGTGCTGCTGCGCTCCGGACGGCATGTCTGGGACGCAGGCTGAACCTGCCTGGGCGAGATACTTCGGTAGCGCGCCGATGGTGGGTTCCCACCCGTTGTCCGCAGAGGGGAATCCATGAAGAAAGCGAAGCTGACCCGTCATCCCGAGTCAGGATGGCTGTTGCGACTGGGAGTCATCTCCTGCGTGGGCCTGGGGCTCGCGGGGTGTGCGGAAGCCGAGGCCGAGGAGGCGGCGTCCCATCCGGAGACTTCCTCCGCGAGCATCGGCCTGGTGGAGCGCGTCCGCGACGTCAAGGAGCTGGCGAGGATGAAGCGGCACCTGTCGTCGCTCTACGACGCGAAGGACGTGGTGCACCACTTCAGGAGCCGTGGCGGTGACGACATCGACTGCGTCCCGCTGCACCTGCAGCCCGCGCTGCGGCAGCCCGGCATGGAGAACCACCGCATCCAGCTTGCGCCGAGCACCCTGCCGCCGCCGGACCCCGAGGCCAAGGCCGCGGACCTCGCGTCGCCCCGGCGCGAAACGCGGCCCGCGACGCTCGAGGCCGAGGTGTCCGGCCCGGGAGATGTGGACGCCTTCGGCGCGATGCGGCGCTGCCCGGAGGGCACCGTGCCCATCGTCCAGCTCAAGCTGGAGACGCTCAAGCGCTTCGAGACGCTGGACGAGTTCCGCCGCAAGGTGCCCAACCACCTCGCCGGCCGACTTCCCGTGGACACCGGCAAGCCCCGGGGCTTCGAGGGCATCGAGCCGCCGCGCAACGGCCCCACGGCCCAGCACCAGTACGCCCACGCGCACCAGTGGGTGGACAACATGGGCGCCGAGAGCATCTTCAACATCTGGAACCCGTACACCGAGCTGAACAGCGAGTTCAGCCTGTCGCAGATGTGGGTCGTCCGCGGCTCGGGTGCTTCGCTGGAGACGGTGGAGGCCGGCTGGCAGAAGTACCGGGACCTATACGGTGACTACAACTCGCGCCTGTTCATCTACTTCACGCCGGACAACTACGGCAGCGGCGGTTGCTACAACCTGAGCTGCGGCGCGTTCGTCCAGGTCAACAACACCATCCCCATCGGCGGGACCTTCAGCAACTACAGCACGCCCGGCGGCCCTCAGTACGAGTTCAAGCTGCTCTGGTACAAGGACGGCACCTCGGGCAACTGGTGGCTGAGGTACGGCGACGTCTGGGTGGGCTACTACCCGCGCACCCGCTTCGACGCGAATGGCTTGGCGAACAACGCCGGGTCCATCGACTTCGGCGGCGAAATCATCGACAACCGGAACCTCAACCTGCACACGTCCACGGACATGGGCAGCGGCGCCTACCCGGCGTCGTGGTTCGGGTACGCGGCCTACCAGCGCCGCCTGCTCTATGTGAACACGAGCAACTTCTACACGGACCCGTCCGGGCTCACCGCGTACCGCGACGACCCGTACTGCTACGACATCTCGCTGAACAATGACCCGGGGAACTGGGGCCGCTACTTCTTCTTCGGTGGCACTGGCTTCAACGCCAACTGCATGTAGCCGCATCCTCGCGGCGGAGGCGGGTGGGCGCCCAGAGCCCCACCCGCCTCACTTCCGCCGCCCGACACTCCAGCTGGCTCTGGATGTAGTAGGTGCCGCGGACTCGGCCGGGCACGTGCGCCATCGCACTGCGAGCTGCCGTGGCAGCGGTGGGTTGCTCGAGAGCAATCTCCTCAGTTGAAGTACGGGGATGTTGCCTGGACCAGTCGGCTGACCAGGTCCTCTGCGTCCATCCGCGCCTGCCCGGAGAGCCCCGGCAGGGACGCCTCCACGACGTCACGCGCCTCGCGCAGCACGGTGAAGGCCTCGTACGTCTGGAGCTTCTTCAGGATGTCGATGGCCGTGCGGCGCGTGGCCCGGCTGCGCACGCCGTCCACGTTGAGCAGGTTGCCACGCAGTTGCGCCAGCAGCACGGGTGTGAAGAGGGAATCGGGCCGCGGGTCCGCCGACATGAAGAGGCCTCGGGTCCTGGCGTTGTCCAGGTACAGGCGCTGGAGGACTCGCCGGGACTGGGCATCCGCCCTGTCGCCGTAGCCCGGGAACGCCGCCAGGGTCTCCGGAGGAATGGGGGCGAGCAGCCCCTCCGTGGCGATGTTCCAGGCCCGCAGCTTCTCCTGGTTGGAGCGGCCCGAGCGCACGTATTGCAACACGCTATTGAGGAGCGCGTCGGCCGGAGGCGGGGCTCCCGTCTCCAGCGTCACGCGGAGCTGCTCCCGGTACGCCGTGCCATAGAAGAGCTCGAGCGGGTTCGAGGTGGTGTCCGTGCGGTTGCAGTCCACGTCCAGCCAGAGGTCATCATCCGTGCAGAACGCCTCTTCCGGCAGGTGGGAGGACAGCCCGTAGAGGTAGCGGATGGCGGACACGTCATAGGGCCCCACTCCGCCCCCCCGGTAGGCCTGGTCCGGCAGGTAGGTGTATTCCATCACCGAGGAGGAGGGGAACGTCAGGGAGCCCTTGAAGTTGTGTCGCAGGCCCAGCGTGTGGCCAATCTCATGCATCACCACGTCCGTGAAGATGCGCTCCACGCGCTCCTTGGGCGTCAGGGGCGGCAGCGTCTCCGCGAGCCCGGCAACGACGGGGATCGCAGCTCCCGCCAGTGCCTCCGAGACGTCCAGCTCGCACAGCCGCTCGGGCGTCAGGCCGTTCCACGACAGCTCGAGCCGGGGACGGGAAGCGACCCCCGCTTCCGGCATCACGGGCTCCGCCTCTCCCCCCGCCACCGCCACGTCCAGCCAGGCGATGGGGAGGTACACGTTGGCACCGAGAATCTCCCCGGTGTTCGGGTTGGAGCGGAAGTCCGCGCGCGCGGAGGTGTAGCTCGGGTCGGGGTCGAAGAAGATGGAGTTCAGGTCCAGGTCCCCCAGGGACTCGCCCTGCCGCGCCACCCGTACGGAGAGCGCCTGGAAGCCGAAGGCCTCGTTCCAATGCTCCACGCCCCGCTTCACCGCGCCGATGATGTCGTAGTCGCGATAGCGCGGGTCCTGCTGCGTCTTCACCAGCGTGTCTGAGATTACCCACGCGATGGGCTTCATCCCCGGCCGGATGTTCCACTTGATGGGCACCTCCTGGGTGAGCAGGCCACTGTTGGGGATGAGCCGCGGCTCGTTGAGGAAGTAGTGCGTGAGCGGCGGCGCGGGGGGCGTCGTGAAGCCCGCACCTTCCTGGTAGCGCTTCAACTCGAGAGCCAGCGTCGCGGTGACTCGAGGGGGGACGTAGGCCTCCGCGCTGTAGGGCTGCGCATGGCCGGTGACGAGCTTCTCGAAGGCGATGCCGGTGTCCAGCTTCCGGAAGCGCCGCGCGAAGGCCAGCTCAACCTCGAACCCGGCGTCGTAGGTGGATCCCAGGTCGTCCATTCCCATGAGGCGGTCCAGGCCCGCGGCAGGGTCGAAGAGGATGTAGTCCTCCGAGCCTGGCAGCCGGTTGAAGGTGGCATCGTCGGTGATGACGGGCCACGCCTCGATGATCTCGTCCGGCTTGAACAGCTCGCTGCGCACCTTGGTGTCATCCACGTCGAACGCATACAGCTTGCCGTTCTGCACCTGGAAGGACACCACGCGTACGCCCAGCGTCCTGACGACGTTGCCGAAGGCGTCCGCCGGGGTGTCCTGCTTCAGGAAGGCAGACATGAACCAGCGCTGGCCCAGCTCCTTCTTGCGGAGCGCGAGGTAGAACGTCCCGTTCCCCTCCGCGTTGCGCGTCTCCGGCGTCACGCCGAGTCCCAGGCGCAGGCGCTCCCACGACTCGGGGCTCAGCTCGCGAGACACCGCGACGAAGGGCCCTTCGAGCAATGGGCCGGAGCGCTCCACTGAGCGGGTCGGCCCGTCGTCACAGGCACTGGTCATCCACAGGGATAGCGTCCAAAGCATGCACAGCAGGCCGCGTGGCGCGGCCATTCCGGGTCTCGACATGGTGTTTCCCCTTCCGCACCGCGTCTGGAGGCCGTTGCGGTATGGGACGAATGCCCGTCACGCGGAGACATATCGATACAGGTGGAGACGCATGACAAATGCACGGCAGTTTCACACCGTGGCACGCCTGGCGCTCTCGAGGCTTCGCGGCTTGATCCGCCGGGTCGTTGAGGACAGCCTGCTCAGGGCTCGGGGAAGCCCTCGCGCACCCACGCGTTGGCGGCGTCCCTGTTGAACTTGAAGTTCGCGGGCACGCGATGCTTCGCGACGGTCGCGCCCGCGTCGTCGATGGCCGAGAGCAGCGCGTGGGGCTCATACTCATCGGCTACGAGCTCGAGCCGGACCTCGTACCAGCGGCCCTCCCAGGCGATGGAGAGCTTCTTGGTCATGGCCTGGTCGCGCTGTCGCGCGGAGCGGTCGAGGACCTCCGAGGCCGTTTTCACGAAGGTCGCGAACGCCGGCGCATCGAAGGGCTTGGGGTTCTTCTTGTCGCGGCCCATCACCCACGGACTGATGAGGACGGGCTCGGGGATCCCCTGCTTGCGGATTTCCACGGCCCAGCCGTCGTCCTCCTCGTTCTTGATGACCCTGGCCGTCCAGCCGTTCTTCCGCCAGAACGTGGGCTCCATCACTTCGGGCTCGGCAGGCGTGCGCTCGTCGCTCATGGCGTTCCTCATACCTTCCAATGGCCATTTCTCTGCCAGAGAAGTAGCTGTCCCCTGCGCCATTGTCGCGATGTTCTCTGACGGTATGACGCTGGCTCCATGGGGGCCAGGCCGGTAGTGTCGCGCCCGTGCTGGGACGCTTCAGGAAACGCGCCGCGCTGCTCGTGCTCGGTGTCGCCGCCGCGCCAGGCTGTATTCCCGAGCCCGTCGACGTCACCGGCAAGCGCTGTGGCCCGGACCAGTCCTGTGGGCCGGGCCTCCAGTGTCTGGCGGGGCGCTGCTCGGCGGGGGACGAGACGCCGCGGCCGGCCAACCTCGTGTCCAACTCCGGCTTCGAAGAGGGTGCGCAGGGGTGGGAAACCCCCGGCGTGCTGACTTCCGAGGCCCCGGGCTTCACCGGCGGCGTCGCGGCGCGGCTCGTGGCCCGGGAGGAGGGAGCCATCGTGACGCTGACGCCCCGCTCGCCGCCGCTCCTCGACCCGGAGGAGGGCTTCTACTGCGCCTCGGCCTGGATTCGCGGAAGCGAGGGCCGCACCGCCGTGCTCCAGCTCCTGGTGGACTCCGAGCCCGATGAGACAGGGGAGCTGCCGCTGGATGGCACGTGGCGGCAGGTCACCGCCTCCACGTACTTCTTCCCGGACATGGTGGGCTCCGTGCGGCTCGTCCTTCCGGCCGGGGTCCAGACGCCGGTGTGGGTCGATGACGTGAAGCTGTGGCGCTCGGACAGCAGCTCGCCCTGCGAGGACGCGCCATGAGCGCGTCTCCCCCGCGCACCTCGCCCATCACCGAGAAGACGGACCCCGACGGCCCGCCCAGGGTACGGCTGCTCGTCCTGGAGGGGCCGGACCGTGGCCGGTCCGCCCTGGTGGAGGGGGGCACCGTCGTGGTGGGGACGCTGCCGGACTGCCAGCTGGTCCTCACCGATGACACCGTGTCCCGCCAGCACGTGAGCCTCGAGCTGCTCGGGCCCCGCGTGCGTGTCAGGGACCTCAAGAGCCGCAACGGGACGCGCTATCTGGGTGCCCGGGTGGAGGTGGTGGAGGTCCCCCTGGGCGCCATCGTCGCGCTCGGGAAGACCCGGCTCGCCCTGCTCCCGGCGGAGGCCGCGCTCGAGCGCCTCAGCGAACAGACCGAGCTCGCGGGACTGCTCGGCCGCTCGCTCGCGATGCGCCGGCTCTTCGCCGAAGTCGAGCGCGTGGCTCCCGTGGACATCTCCGTCCTCATCCAGGGCGAGACGGGCACGGGCAAGGAGGGCATCGCGAGGGCCCTGCACGCCCTGTCCGGAAAGACGGGCGCGCTGCGCGCCTTCGACTGTGGCGCCGTCCCCGCGTCCCTGCTGCCCGGCATCCTCTTCGGCCATGCGCGCGGCGCCTTCACGGGCGCGGTGGCAGACACCCCGGGCGCCATCGAGGCCGCCCATGAGGGCACCCTCTTCCTCGACGAGGTGGCGGAGTTGCCGCTGGAAGTCCAACCCACCTTCCTGCGTGTCCTGGAGACGGGGCGCTTCTGCCGCCTGGGCGAGACGCGCGAGCGCCACGTCCGCTTTCGGCTCGTCGCCGCCACGCACCGAGACCTCACGGCCGCGATGAAGAAGGGCACCTTCCGGCCGGACCTCTACCACCGGCTGGCGAGCATCGTGCTGCACGCGCCGCCCCTGAGGGAGCGGCTGGACGACATTTCGCTGCTCGCCGAGCACTTCGCCCGGAGCCTCGGGGCCTCACTTCCGCTGTCCCCCGCGAGCCTCGCCACGCTGACCGCCTATCACTGGCCCGGCAACGTGCGGGAGCTGCGCAACGCGGTGGAGCGGACCCTCACCCTGGGCGCCGAGGCCGCGCTGCCCGAGCTCGCGCCCCCTGGCGGAGCGAAGGAGGACTTCCACGCGACACGCGAGCGCGTCCTCGGGGTCTTCGAGCGCAGCTACCTGGAGGCGCAGCTCGCACGGCACCGGGGCTCCGCCTCGGCGGCCGCGCGGGAGGCGGGCCTGGCGCGCTCCTACTTCTACCGGCTCCTCAAGACCCACGGGCTGCTCCCCGGACGCGGCAGGGGCTGAGCTAGGATGCGCGCGACATGTGGCTCGCCGTGACACTGCTGGTGGTGCTGGGACAGGCCGCGCCGGCCAATCCCTATCTGGAGCAGGCACGGGCGCGGTACGAGGCGCTTCACTTCAGCGAAGCGGTGGAGTTGCTCGAGCTCGCCGAGCAGGTGCCCTCCAGCACCCGCGCCCAGCACCTGGACATCCTCGAGCTGCGGGCCCGCTGTGAGCTGGCCGAGGGCCGGCGCCAGGAGGCCGAGGCCACCTATGAGCGGATGCTGATGCTCGACCCGCGCGCCGAGCCTCCGGCGGACCTGTCGCCCAAGATTCTCGAGACGTTCCAGGCCGTGAAGGCCCGGCTCTTTCCAGCCGGCTACGTGGCCCTCAAGCAGCTCCCCGCGGCCGAAGGCTTGGTGCGCGTGGAGGTGGTGGACCCGTGGCGGCGCGTCGACGCCGTGGTGCTGCATTGGCGCGGCTCGCGCGACGCGGACTGGCGGCCGCTGCGCGCCCGGCCCGACGCGCAGTGCTGCGTCTTCCAGCTTCCCGGCGGTGGGCCCGGCCCCGTGCGTTGGTACGTCGAGGCGCAGGGCCCGGAGGGCAACGGGCTGACCCGGCTGGGTGCTCCGGAGGCGCCGCAGGAGTGGACCCGGGGCATGGCTGCCGCGTCTGTGCCGGGCACCGAGGCCCGGGACGGTGTCGTCTCGGAGTCCCTCGTGGCTCCCGTGCCTGCTCCGGGTGCCGGACCCGGGGACGTGCAGGGGGGCGGGGGGGCCTCCACGACGCCCCGCCTCCGCAGGACGCTGGGGTGGGTGTCGCTGGGGGTGGCGGTCGCCGCGGGCGTGGGCGGCACATGGCTGCAGGTCCGGTCCGGCGAGTCGCATGACGCCGCATCGCGCGCGGAGTGGGCCGGTGACTCGCGGCGACACTCCGACCGGGCGCGCACGCAGGCCGGGTGGGCCACGGGCCTCTTCATCGGCGGCGGGGCGGCGGCGCTCGGCGGCGGCTATCTCCTCACATGGTAGCGACCGGGCTCGCCACCCGGGGGCTGCGCGTGGGCCCCTACGAGCTGCTCTCGCGCATCGCGGCGGGGGGCATGGGCGAGGTGTTCATCGCCCGGCGCACGGGCCTGGCCGGCTTCGAGAAGCGCGTGGCACTCAAGCTGCTGCTGCCCCACCTCTCCGAGGAGCCCGCGCTGGTGGAGCGCTTCCTGGAGGAGGCCCGCATCGCCGCGCGGATGGAGCACCCCCACATCATCCCGCTCTTCGACGCGGGCGAGGCGGACGGGCGCTACTACCTGGCGATGGCGCTCGTGGAGGGCGTGAGCCTGTCGCAGTTGCTGCGCGCGTGCCGGCGGGAAGGCCGGCGCCTTTCGCTTCCCGTGGTGCGGGCGGTGGCCACCGGCCTTTGCGAGGCGCTGGACTACGCACACCACCTGCGGGGGCCCGGAGGCGAGGACTTCGGTGTCGTCCACCGCGACGTCAGCCCGTCCAACGTCATGGTGTCCACACGCGGGGCCGTGCTGCTCGGCGACTTCGGCATCGCCCGGGTGCTCTCCCACGTGACGACCCGCGGCGGCCGTCCGTGGGGCAAGTTCGCGTACATGCCTCCGGAGCAGCTGGAGGCGACGGGGCCCGTGGATGCACGGGCGGATGTCTTCGCGGCGGCCGTGACGCTGTACCAGGCGCTCACGTTGAGCTCACCGTTCCAGCGCGAGACGGACCCGGCCACGATGGACGCCATCCGCCACGAGTCGCTGCCGGATGTGACGCACCTCCGGCCGGATGCCAGCGCACGCCTGCGCGACACGCTCCAGCGGGGCGCCGCTCGCGAGCGGGAGCTGCGGCTGCCGTCAGCGCGGGCGCTCCTCGACGGCTTCCTGGAGGGGCCGGTGGCCGGGCCCGCCGAGCTGGGCGCGCTCGTCGAGTCGCTGTGCGCCGCCGAGCTGGCCCTCTTCCGCCAGCCTCCGCCGTCGCGGGACGCTGGCCCTACCCGGACCGGTCCCCCCGCCGGCGAGCCGGAGGAGGTGGCGCGGCAGGGCGGTACACGCCCACCCAGGAGAAGACGGAGCCTCGTCCTGGTGGGAGGCGCGGCCGTGGTGGTTGCGGGGGTCGGGCTCTGGTGGCAGGGCGCGCGGCCAGCGGCTGCCAGCCGCACCGGGGAGGCGTCCGCCGACGGCGCCGGGCAACCAGCGGCTGTCGCTGTCCCGTCTCCGTCCCCCATGGAGCAGCCCGCCCCCGTGGAGGCCCCGAGGCGCCCGTCGTCCTCCTCTGCGCCGGTGAGGCGCGAGCCCGCACGGGCCATGGAGGCGAAGGCCCCTGCCGGTATCGGCTACCTGACCGTGGACGCGCGTCCGTGGGCGGTCATCTCCGTGGACGGGCGCGAGGTGGACCGGACGCCGCTGGCCCGCTACCCGTTGCCCGCGGGACGCCACACCATCGTCTTCCACAACCCCGTGCTGGGACGGACCGAGCAGCGCACCGTCCGAATCGAGCCGGGCGCTGTCGCCACCCTGCGAGTGGATTTCGAGCCGGCCCGCTGAGGGCTGAAGTGTCGTGCCCCCGGACAGCTGTCTCCTGGCAGGGGACAGCCTTCCCGCGCTCCTCCACGGCCTGACGCGCCAACCCCGCGAGATGAGGCGCGAGGAGCGCCGGGAGCGCACCGGCTCCGCTGAGGGCATGGGGCGTGCAACCTCCCCGGCACGCACGCACGGAAGCCGCGTGCCGCAACCCAATCATCCCCACATCCACGGAGCTGTCTCTTCATGAAGACGTTCGTTCTGGTTCTCGCCGCCTCGATGTCGCTCGCCTTCTTCGCCACCGCCTGCGGAGATGATGAATGCACCGCCGAGGAGTCCTCTGCGTGCACGAACAAGCACACCCTGTGCGTCGCCGCGTGCGGCACCGGCGAGGAGCCGGGCTACGGGGCCTGCGTCCAGAGCTGCACTGCGAAGCTCTGCGACTGCCACGAGGCCTGCGGCACCAACTGCGACGCGGACATCGACTAGTCCCCCGCAGGACACATCCCCCACAGTCAGAGAAACGAGCATCCATGTTCAAGCAAGCAGCAGTCCTCGCGGTGACCGGTGTCGCATTGCTGGTTGGCTGCGGCGGTATGGACCCGCAGATGGAGAACGAGGAGATCATCTCCAACCTCATCGAGGCCGGCTATCCGGCCAAGGACATCCACGTCATCAACGAGGCCGTGTTCGTGAGCGGCGACGCGTATGTGACGCTCCAGGCGTCCCGCGAGATGATTCAGGCTCCCGCGGGGAGCGCCGAGCATTACCGCTCGACCAACCTCGTCGGCCCTCAGGTGACGAAGATCTGCATCGACCCCTCGACCGCGTTCAACAGCTACTCCAATATGAGCCAGGGACTCGACCTGGCCATCGGAAACTACAACGCGCTCGGTCTGCGATTCACCTTCGCGCGCGGTCCGACGACCGGCTGCTCCGCGACCATCGCCGCGGGGATCTCCATCATCCGACCCGACGAAAACTGGGCGGAATTCCCTTCGTACGGCCTGCCCGGCGGGTCCATCAACATGATCCCCGCGCTGAACGACCAACCCCTCGACATCAACGAGCACATCATCACTCACGAGCTCGGCCACACCCTCGGCCTGCGCCACACGGACTACTATGATCGCAGCATCAGCTGCGAGCCGCGTTACAGCGGCGTCGAAGGGGCCGAGGACGTGGGCGTCATCCACATTCCGGGAACACCGACCACCGCTGTCTGGAACGGGTCCGTCATGAACGCCTGCCCCCACATCGACAATACCGGCGAGTTCACCAGTGCGGACATCAACGCGCTGAACATCCTCTATGGCCAGAGCGCGACCCAGAGCTGCCCGGACGTCAACGTCGCGGCCTACCAAGGGCAGACGGGGGCGCAGATTCGCTGCACCTGCTCCTCGGGGGGCGGAGGCTCGGTCTGGGGAACGAACCTCTACACCGATGACTCGAACATCTGCACCGCCGCGGTGCACGCGGGGGTGATGACCACCAGCGGCGGGGCGGTGGTCCTCGAGGTCCAGCCGGCCCAGAGCATCTTCATCGGAACCACCCGCAACGGCGTCACCACGAGCTCCTACGGCGCCTGGCCGGGGAGCTTCCGCTTCATCGGTGCGCAGGTGCCGCAGCCGCCGCCGCTCTGCTCCAGTTTCAACATCATGTCCTACCGCGGGCAGAACGGGTCGAGCATCCGGTGCAGCTGCCCGGCGGGGAGCTCCGGAGGGGCTGTGTGGGGGACGGACCTCTATACCGACGACTCGAATGTCTGCGCGGCGGCAGTGCATGCGGGGGTGATTCCCGTCACGGGCGGGCAGTTGTCCGTCACCATCCAGCCGGGACAGGGCAGCTATACCGGCTCCACCCGCAACGGCGTCACCACGTATTCCTACGGTTACTGGGCGGGGAGCTTCTCCATCAGCCCGTAGTCGCCACGGCGGCATCTGGCAGACAGGGCGCGGGGCGGTCGTGGAAGCGCCACCGCGTCCTCGTCGCGGACATGACCCTCCGGGGGCAGCAGCTCCCGGGGGGCCCTCGACTATCGCGCTCTCACGAAGTGCTCGCGTGCCTCTTCATGACGAGCTGCCCACATCGAGAGCGCCTTGACGGCGAACCGGACGCAGGGCGATATCAGCAGACCAGCGAGGTTCGATCGTGGCGACAAAGCTTGGATGGTTTGCTGTACGGACAGACGCAGATCTCATCCCCGTCTTGCAGAAGGTGCGATCGCGAGCCGCGACGGGCGACGTTCCAGAAGGGTTTCGAGTCGCGCGGTGCGTGGCGGCTGAAAAACCGGGTGCGCTCGGAACACTCAAGGGACTCTTCAAGAAGGCTCCACCCGTACCCGTGTTTACGAGCGCGGTGATGCTTGGCTGGGAGTTTCACGCGGTGTCCTCCTGGGCTCAGGCGGTTTCCCAGGAACTGAAGTGCGTGGCCGTGTCGTTCTTCGTGTTCGATGGGACCTGGAACTACTCGATCTTTGACTCCGGAGAAGAACTCGCGGCGATGGCCGTCTACTCGCTGCCCGAGCCCACCCTCTACGGTGACGTCGAGCGGGCCGCTTCGCTGTTCGGAGTCGAACCCGACCTGTTCCGACGTTATGAGACTGCGTTCAAGTCGGCAGTCATCGAGGACGGCGAAGGGGACGACGGTGAAGGGCCACCCCCTTTCCCGGGCGACAAGTATTCACCAGACGACGAGTGGGCTCACATCGACTTCGCGCGACGCCTGGGCGGCATCAGCTATCCAGATCCCGGCGAAGGGACCGAGTTTCGCTGGGACGAGGCAACGGCACCCGTCAACAACACTTCTTGGATGGGTTTGCCAGCGCGGCTTCCGATGCCAGCGGGGCCACCGCGGCCACGTGGCAAGGAGATCGACTTCGACAACTTCCCGTCGGGGGACGATCCCTTCTGATGTCTCAACCGTGTCTCAACCTCACTCGTCGCTGCCGACCTGGCGCAGGGACCTGAACGCCGCGCGGAGCTCGGAGGCGAACAGGTCCGGCACTTCCCAGGCCGCGAAGTGGCCGCCCTTGTCGACCCGGTTGTAGTAGATGAGCTTGTGATAGGCCCGCTCGGTCCAGCTTCGGGGCGCCTGATAGATTTCGCCGGGAAAGACCGTCACGGCAGTCCGCGATGGATGATCTTCGCGACCTCCGCAGGACGAAAGACCGCAGCGGCGTGCGACGTGCCCTTCCATGCCTGATGCCTGGGTGCGTTCACGCGCCCGCATCCGGCTGGACGGAGTCATGGAAGGAGGGACGCCAGGATGCTGGCGACGAGCTCGGCGTCAGTGCTGACGCTACGGATGGGGTTCGGCGCGGCCATCACGAAGTAGCGTCAGTGTTGCATGGGCGCGGTGGCTTCAGCCCCGAGCGCGGTCCGCCTCCCGGCCTGGTCCACTTCGCCGAAGACGCGCCGGAGGGTCTCCGTCGCCAGGCGGATGGCGGCACGGGGCGCCGGTGTGTCCGTGATGGGGTTCAGCATCACGAAGTCATGCATGGTCCCGAGGAACCGCGTGGCCTCCACCCTGACGCCGGCTTCCGCGAGCTTGTGGGCGTACGCCTCGCCCTCGTCTCGCAGCACGTCGTGCTCGCCCACGATGACGAGCGCCGGGGGCAGCCCCTTCAGTTCCTCCAGCGAGGCACGGAGCGGGGAGGCATGGGGCCGTGCCCGCTCCTCCACATTGGGGAGGTAGTTGTCCCAGAACCACCTCATGCCATCACGGGCGAGGAAGTAGCCGGTCGCGAACTCCTGGTAGGTGCCGGTGTCGAAGTTGGCATCGGTCACCGGGTAGAAGAGCACCTGGGAGGCGATGCGCGGCCCGCCGCGCTCCTTCGCCAGGAGGGCCACCACGGCGGCCATGTTGCCGCCCACGCTGTCACCCAGGATGGCCAGGCGCGAGGGGTCCATGCCGAGGGATTCGCCGTTCTCGGCGATCCACTTCGTGGCCGCATAGGCCTGCTCGATCTGCACCGGGAACTGGGCGTCCGGGGCGGGCGTGTAGTCGACGAACACCACGGCCGCCTGGGCGCCGTTCGCGAGCTCCCGCACCAGCCGGTCATGGGTGTCCTTGCCGCCCAGGACCCAGCCGCCGCCGTGGAAGTGCATGATGACGGGCAGGACATCCGTCTGGCCCTTTGGCCGCACGATGCGAATCGAGATGTCCTGGTTACCGGGGCCGCCGGGAATCATGCGGTCCTCGATGTCGGCGGGCAGCTTCTCGACGTCCTTACCTGCTTGGAGGTCCGAGAGCACCTTGCGTGCATCCACGGGGGACAGCTCGTAGATGGGCTTGCCTCCTTGCGCGTTGACCTGCTCGAGGAAGCGCCGCGTCCCGGGCTCGAGGTTGGGGGAAAGCTTGGGGCTCATCCCGGTTCTCCGGTGAAGTGTGCCCCAAACCTTCGGCCCTCCTACGGGTGCCGCAAGCCCGGGACGGACACACGGGCTGGCCCTCGGACTCGCGGCTCCATGCGCCTGCTCGCGCGCTACGCCCAGGCCTTGCGAACGTACAGAGCCGAACTTGAACTCGGACCATCGCGACCTTCGACATCGACGGCGGCCAGCAGCTCGTCGAGGGGTGAGCCGCCCGGACCTACGTTTAGAGCGGCGACTCCGGGGCCCCGTACATCGACTCAATCAACGCCGCGTGCTTCCGAACGACCGCGTGGCGCTTGACCTTCAGCGACGCCGTGAGTTCGCCACCATCCACCGTGAACGGACCGGGCGACACACGAAACGTCTTGATGCGCTCGAAGGACGCCAGGTTCGAATTCGTCTCCGCGACCAGGGTCTGCAGGACGTTGTTGATTCGCGGGTGCGCCGGATCCGCCGGAATACCCTCGCGTCGAGCCACCTCGGCGAGTATCTCTGCGTCGAGCGCAAACAAGGCCGTACAGTAATTCCGCCCCTCACCGATCACGACCGCCTCCTGGACGAGCGGGTGTCGCTTGAGCTGTGCCTCGATCTTCAGCGGCGCCACGTATTTCCCACCACTCGTCTTGAGCAGTTCCTTCTTCCGCCCGGTAATCCGAACGAACCCCTCCGAATCAATGGAGCCAAGATCTCCCGTCCGGAACCATCCGTCGTCATCGAAGGCTTCAGCCGTTGCATCCGGGCGGTTCAAGTAACCCCGGGAGATATTCGGCCCGCGAGCAAGGAGCTCACGATCGGGCCCCACTTTGAGCTCGCATCGCTTGAACGGTCTTCCAACGGTCCCCGGACGCACGTTCTCTTTGCGATTGACGGTCAAGCCAGGGCACGTTTCCGTCAGTCCGTAGGCTTCCAGAACGGTCAGACCCAAGGAGAGAAAGAACATCTGGACATCCACGCGAAGCGCAGCGGCTCCCGAGAGAAGCACGGAAGCGTTGTCCAAGCCCAGCCGTGCGCGCAGCTTCGCCAACACGAGGCGGTCCGCCAACCCACGCTGCGCCTCCAGCCACACCGGCAGCGAATTGCCGGCAGCGCGACGGGACGCGACTTGACGACCCACGCCCAGGGCCCATTCCAGAACCCATCGTCGCAACCCTTGCTCGCTCTCGATGGCGCTCGTGACCTTCGCCATCATCTTCTCGAAGACACGCGGAGCCGCCGGGAAGAACCCCGGGCGCGCAGCGACAAGATCCGCTGCCAGCGTGGGCACCGACGACATGACCAGAGGCGCGCCGAAGAACGGACCCGCGAACTCCACCATTCGTCCGAAGGAGTGCGCAGCGGGTAGGAAAAGAAACAAGCCGTGCCTGAGCGCGTTGTCATCCAACAGTCCCGCGTCGGCGACGTCTTCGAGCATCGCCAACATGTTGTCGTGGGTTTGAATCACCGCTTTCGGTGCTCCGGTGGTTCCCGAGGTATAGGTGAAGGTCGCGACGTGCTCGCGTCGAATCAGCGACGCTCTTCGACGCATCTCATCCTCCAACGCTGCTTGTCGGGCGCGACCCCGGGCCTCGAGGCTCTCCAGGCTTTCCCAATCGTCCGCGGGAGCAAGACCGGCCGGATGGATGACCACCACCTTCGCTCGGGCACCGAGCTCGGCCGGCGAGTAACGCCTTTCGAAGAACGTGAAGCCCTTTCGAAAGGCTCGCACTTTGTCGAGTTGACTCCCGTCGTCCACGACGATGAGCTGCGCCGCGGTGTCCACGTGCATGTAGCCCACCTCTTCCGGCAGGAGGCTCGCGTAGACGGGGACCGTCTTGAGACCGATGCTCAGGGCAGCGAAGTCGACGAGACACGATTCCATCGTGGTGTTGCCGACGATGGTGATGCACGCGCCATCGTCCACTGGACCGGCGCTCAACACCCCCGACGCGATGGCTTCGATGCGCGGGAGCAACTCCGACCAGGGGACGTCGACATAGGCATCGTCTCGTCGCACACGGAATGCGACGCGACGCGGCGACGCGCGTGCCCGGTCGAGAATCATCTGGGAAAGGGACGGGTGTTCATCGGCCATGAGGCCTCCTCTGTTCGAACGAAGCGTCATCGGTACGGGCTGGGTCAGGGGGCAGGGGAGCGGCAGGGTTCAACGCATCAAGCTACGTGCGGCGCCACGTCCACGCTTGTATGATTCTGCAGATGCAGAGCCACTTGTTGCTGGGCGGAGGAAGAGCGCTGTACGTCGGTCGCTTCCACGAGTTGCCCAGGCATCGGTTTGCCGCCAACGCCGTTCTCGTGGGTCTCGATGATGCGTTCGACCTCGTCGACGGCGACGGCCACGTCGAACACCACGAAGCCGCCTTCGTGCGTGGGTGGCAGTGGCATGCGCTCGACTTTCATGGCGGACGAGCCGCAGTGCTGTTCCTGGAGCCTGGCGCAGGACTCAGCCGTCGGGTCGACGCAGGCGCGTTGCGCGCAGCAGTCGAAACCGCCCTGGCTGCGCGAAAGGCCGAACCCTGGACCGAGCTCTTCCAGAACGCTCTGAATCTAGGGCCCTGTCCGCTGACGGTCGACGCACGCATCGCTCGCGTCGCTGCGTTTCTTTCCACACCCGACGACGAACCCTCCGATGCGGTGATGCTGGCGCAACGGGTGGGGGCCTCCACTTCCCTCGTCGAACACCGATTCAGAGAACAGGTCGGTGTCCCGGTGGGCGCATTTCGCGCCTGGCACCGGATGCAAGCGGCCACCGCGCTCGCACTCAGCGGCCGAAGCCTCACCGAAGTTGCGCACGCCGCGGGCTTCTACGATTCGGCCCATTTCTCCCGACTGTTTCGCGGGATGTTCGGCTTGCCGCCCTCGAAGGTCTTCACCCATGGCCTCACGGGCGCCGTCTTCGAAGCACGAGGCTCCGAGGCGAGTCGAGCGAGGGCGGCGGCTGGACCACCGTGCGCAACGGCCACGCTCCGCCGCGGGCGGCCGTCGCCGTCCAGCTCGCGGGCTGGCTGAAGGTGGTCTCGGCCCACCAGCCGCCCTCGGTCGACTGGAAGGACGGGAAACCCGTCGGGCCGCCGAACCGGACTACTTCTCGCGGGTGAGCGAGTTGTTCGTGCCGCGCGTCTCCTGCTTCGGCTCGCCCCGCTTCCACGTCACCTTGTTGCCCACGCCCATGACGGTGATGGCCTTGGCGGTCTCCACCTTCACCTTGTTGTTGTTGCCGGACACCACCACGTCGCCGCATTCGCCCGACAGCTGGAAGTCATGGCTGGTGCCGGCGATGTCCACTCCCTGCCCGGCATTGCAGCTGACGGCCTCCTTCCGCATGGCGCCGCTGATCTGCAGCCGGCCTTCCGCGTTCGTCTGGACCGAGGTCGCGTCCGGTCCCAGCTGGGGGGCCATGGCCTTCGCCGCCGCGTCCTGGGCCGCCGTGCCGCCGTCCTTGCCCGCCTTGTTGCTGCCCTGGGCCCCCGCCACCAGCGGGCTTCCCAGCAGGCACGCCACCAACCCCGACAGCACCAGCGAACGGCTGTTCTTCGACATGGGTGTCTCCTCAGGCTCAGGACCGCGGATGGGCGAGGTGTGCCGCGCTCCACCCGGACGGAACATCCGGTTCCCGTCGCATGTATTCACCCGCCCTGGCTACCCGACCGTTGGGGGAGGGGCCAGCCGGGCCTTCGCTGCCGTGGCTCGAGAAACCAACAGTGACTACGGCAGGAGGCGCCTTCGGAAGAACGCCAGGACCTCGTCTCTCGCGGTGGCGGTGGGCTCGCCCTCCCTGTCGACGAGGTGGACGGTCAGGACGCTGTGTGGCGTTGGGATGAAGCGGAAGAAGTCGTCGGGGCGTTGGGACTTCGGCCCCGCGGCGCTGTCAGGTAGCACGCGCGCGTGGAAGCGCTCGCCGAGCGCTCGCTGGTAGGTGGCGAAGCGTTCCGCCCGGCAGAAGGCATCGCCTTCGAAGCGATAGGCGAGGACGGTCAGGTCTTCGTCCACCAGTCGTTGCCGCACGCGCTCGAGCTCCTCGGCCGTGATGTCCACCCCCGCGGGCTCATTCAGCGGCAGTGACGGCTGCGCCAGCACCGGCGCCAGCACCGCCTTCTCCAGCATCATCGACAGCGCGAAGTTGCCGGTGAAGCACATGCCAATCGCTCCCACGCCCGGGCCGCCGCATTCCGCGTGCGCGTGCGCGGCGAGCGCCCGCAGCCACGTCGCGATGGGGCTCGACTCGTTCGCGGCGAACGCCCGGAACTCCTTGCTGATGCACGCGCGCTCGAAGATGGCTTTTCCCTCCTTCGCGGTGGGCACGGAGCCATCGCGGCCGAAGAGGCTCGGCATCCACGCGGTGAGACCGGCGGCACGCACCCAGCGGGCGAAGCGCGCGACGCGCGGGCTGATTCCAGGCATCTCCGCCATCACGATGACCGCGGGACCGGTTCCGGCCGTGTAGACCTTCCGTGTCTCGCCCAGCAGCGTGACATCGCGGTGCTGAAAGTCCTCGAGTGGGTCGTCTACTTCGAGATTGCGCATGCTCGTGTCCGCTCGGGCCGTCGGGTCCGCCCGGCTCCCTTCTATCCGCACGAGACCATCGGCCCGCCCATGGGCGCCAGTGTCGGAAAAGACTTTATTCAGGCAGATTCGGACACCATGGCCTTCACCCTCATCGTCATGGAAGGCGCCTTCGCGACGGGCGTCACGGCGACGCTCGACATGCTCCGGGCAGCGCGCGCGCTGGGGGCGGAGTCGCTGCGTTTCGAGGTCTGCTCGGTCGACGGCGGCCAGGTCCGGCTCTCCGCGGGCCTGGGCCTCGAGACGTCGCGCCTGCGCGCGCGGGCCCACGATGACCGGACGACCTGGGTCATCCCGGGCCTCGGCACGACCCACGCCGCCGCCGTGCGCGCGCGGCTCGCGCGGCCCGATGCCCTGAAGCTCTCGAAGGCGATTGCCCGTCATGTCTCGCGCGGAGGGCGCGTCGCCGCCTCGTGCACGGCCGTCTTCCTGTTGCAGCAGGCGGGCGTCCTGGCTCACCGCCGGGCCACCACCACCTGGTGGCTCGCGGGTCTGCTCGCCGAGATGGAGCGGCAATGCGCCGTTGATGCGGATGTGATGGTCTGCGCGGATGGGCCCGTCGTCACGGCCGGGGCGGCCTTCGCGCAGACCGACCTCATGCTGCACCTCCTCCGGGAGCATTGCGGCGCGCGGCTGGTGGACCTCCTCGCGCGCACCTTGCTGCTCGATGGCAGGCAGGCGCAGGCGAAGTTCGTCGCGCCGGAGTTGCTCGCGAACGGAGACGCGTTGATTGCGCGCATCACGTCGGAGCTCGAGGCCCGTTTCCCGAATCCCCCGAGTGTCTCCGAGCTCGCCTCGAAGCTCGGCATGACGGAGCGGACCTTGTCGCGCCACGTGCAGCGCGCGACGGGCCGGAGCACCCTCGCGCTCGTCCACAGCGTCAAGGTGCGGCGCGCCCAGGCGCTGCTCCAGGCGACCCACCTGAGCGTCGACGACGTCGCCGCGGAGGTGGGCTACCAGGACGCGGGCACCCTCCGGCGTTTGTTGAAGAAGCTCGGCGGGGGCTCTCCCCGGGCGCTTCGCTCGGCTCGGTGAAGCACGCCGGCTCCGACGCCGGCCACCGGGCCTGGGCGTAGTCGTCCATGGCCTGGACCCAGCGCCGTGGCGTCCGCCGCTCCTATCGATGTGGCGAATTGCAGCACGCTGGCAGGGGCCCGGTCCTTCTCGTGCGCGGTCAGTGGATCTGGATGTTGCCGCCGCTGAGGCCCCCATTCGCCGTCTGCAGGACGCCGTCGATCCAGAGCTTGAACACGTCCCCGGTGAACGGCTCGCCGTTGTCCTCCACGTAGGCGGTGAAGGCGCGTCCATCCCGGCCCACTCCCGCGAACCAGCCCTGCCGCTTGTCGGCGGAGACGCCCAGCGCCGTCAGCTCGTGGGCGTGGAACGAAGTGGTGTCGTTCTGGAACTGCAGCTCGCCTCGAGCCGGGCCGCCCTCCATGCGCGCTACGTTGAAGCCTCCACGCGCCCTGCTCGAGAAGCCCAGGTCGCCTCCGGTGATGCGTCCGTTGGACTCGGTGACGGTGAGCGTGCAGTGGGCCTCGGCCGCGGTGTAGTGCGAGTCACCCGCGAAGGAGACGGTGAACGAATAGCTGCCGGGCATCAGGCTGCCAGGGCTCCGCACGCTGGCCAGGCCCGAGGCGTCCGTGGTGGCGGAGCCGAGAACCGTGGAGCCTCCGAGGCGGAAGCCCAGGCTCCGACCACCGGGCAGTCCACCCGCCAGCCCATCCACGAAGCTCGCGCCCAGGGCCGCCGGGAAGCCGAACACCGCCGTCGTGTCCGAGCAGGTGACGGCGCCCGGCCGCTGCTGGATGCTCACGGTGGTCATGGCGGTGTTGGAGCCGCCGTCCTTGTCCGTCACGCGTAGCCGTGCCGGGTAGGTGCCCGGCGCCGCGTAGGTGTGGGCCGTGGTGAGGCCCGCCGCCATCGTGTCATCTCCCAGCGTCCAGAGCGGGGTGAAGCCCGCCTCGGTGTCCACCGGGCTCGGGTCCGTGGCCGTGCCCACGAGGTTGACGGGGGTGCCCCAGTACGCCGGCGAGTCATTGGACGCCGTCACCGTGGGGGCCACGTTCAGGATGGCCGCCTGCGCCGTGAAGGTGCTCGCGCCGCCATCGTCGTCGGTCAGGGTGACGGTCAGCCTGTAGGTGCCGCTGTCGGCATAGACGTGGGGGGCGTTGAAGGTGTTGGGAGCGCCGGGGTTCGGGAGGAACTGCACGGGGGCGGAGCCATCGCCGAAGTCCACGGTGAAGGTCACCGTGTCCGCGCCCTGCTCGTAGAACTGTCCACGGCCTGTGAACAGGAAGCCCTCGGTGATGTCGCTGTCGCTGAGGAAGGCCACCATCGTCGGCGCGACGTTGCGGACGTGAACGGGCACGGTGACGGTACCGGTTCCACCGTCATCGTCAGTGACGGTGATGGTCACCTGGTAGGTGCCGTCATCCGCGTAGAGGTGGAACGGGATGAAGTTCCGGAGCCAATTGAGGGGGCGGCGCTCCACGGGCGAGCCATCGCCGTAGTCGATCATCGCCACCAGGGTGTCCGAGAAGCTCGGATCGGTAATGAGGGCGCTCATGGAGAGATAGGCGCCCTCATCGGCCGTGCCTCCCGTCGCGGTCACCACGGGCGCCACGTTGACGACCCCTACCTGCGTGCTGCCGATGCCGACTCCCCCACCGTCGAAGACGTAGACAGTCACGGTGTAGGTGCCGCTTTCGCCGTAGATGTGGCTCAGCGAGAACGACCTGCCGTCCAGGGGCAGTTGCTCCCACTCGTAGTTGCCATCGCCGTAGTCCACATACGCCATCCAGCCGAACTCGTCCCCCGGGTCGGTGAAGGAGCCCGAGGCGGTGAACGTCGAGCCCTCGTTCAGCGGCCCACTGCCTGTCACCGTCACGGTGGGGACCACGTTCAGGACGGTGGCATACACGACGCTCCAGCCCTCCGCGCCGTCACTGTCCCGGACAATGATCTCCACCGGGTACATGCCGCTGCTGGCATAGGCGTGCTCCAGGGCGAAGGACTTGCCGTTCAGCGCCAGCGGTTGCCAGCCCGAGCCGTCGCCGTAGTCCACCCTCGCCGTCCAGGTGTCGGCGCCCGGGTCGGTGAAAGAGCCCGAGGAGCTGAACGTGGAGCCCTCGTCCACGCTGCCGCCCGTGGCGCTCACCGTGGGCGGCACGTTGTAGATGGACACCCGGCTCGTGGCGGTGCCCACGCCACCATTATCGTCCATGACGGTGAGCGTCACCGTGAACGTGCCATTGTTCGCGAACTCATGGCCCAGCGTGAGGTACTGGCCGGTGAGCTGCAGCGGCTGGGGACCCGTGCCGTCGCCGAAGTCCACCGTGGCCGTCAATGAGTCCTGTGAGCCCGGATCGCTGACGTAGCCCCAGAGCGACAGGCTGGAGCCCTCGGGGAAGACGTAATAGGGCTCTTCCAGGTACACCTGGGGCGCCACGTTGTTGACCACCACCGTGGCCGTGGCCCGGCCCTCGGCCCCCAGGCCATCCCTGACGGTGACCGTCAGGAGGTACGTGCCGCTGTCCGCGTAGGTGTGGCCGAAATAGAAGCGGTTGTCATAGTAGGGCAAGGGGATGCCCTGCACACCGGTGCCATCGCCGTAGTCCACCGTGATGGTGCAGTTGGCCCAGCAGTCGTCCAGGTCGCTGACGCTCCCGAAGGAAAAGAAGAAGGAGCCCTCGTCGATGGTGCCTCCCTCGACGCTGACGACAGGCGCCAGGTTGCGGACCACCACGGGAATCGTCACCTCGTGCTGGCCGCCATCCCCATCCCAGACCCAGAGCCTGAGTGAGTAGGTGCCAGGCCAATAATAGACATGCTGGAAGGTATGCTCCTGGCTCGAAGTCCACACCCCGTCGGAGTAGCCATCCCCATAGTCCACGGAGAGCGTCCAGGAATCCGCGCCCGGGTCGGTGAAGGTGATGGGCACGACGGCGGCCTGGCCCTCGTCCAGGGTGATGCCAGGCGGATAGGCGGTGATGACCGGTGCGACGTTGAGCACGTGCACCGCCACGTAGACAGTGTCCTCGCCACCGTCGTCGTCCGTGACGGAGATCCGCACGTAGTAGGAGTCAGACCACCAGTCGTCGCGGTCGTCGGGGTACCGGTGGCTCAGGGTGAAGGTGCCATTGTCCAGAACGAGCGGATGGGGGCCGGTGCCGTCGTCGTAGTCCACCGTGGCGGTCCAGGAATCCGCGCCAGGGTCCGTGATGGAGCCAGCGGCGGTGAACACCTGCCCCTCGTCGAGCTGCGCACTCCCCGGGGCAATCACCTGGGGCGCCTCGTTGTAGACGTACACGGTCACCGAGTCACTGTCAGAGGCGCCCAGGCTGTCGGTCACCGTGAGCTGGAAGGTGTAGACCCCGTCATCGGTGGCCATGAAGGACGGGGTGGGCGAGTCAGCGGATGACAGCGTCACCGCCGGGCCCGTGGCGCTCACCAGGGACCAGCTGTAGGTGAGCGGGTTGCCATCCGGGTCGTAGCCGCTGCCGCTCAGCGTCACCGTCTGCCCTTCGAAGCCCCCCTGGTCGGAGCCCGCGTAGGCTTGGGGCGGCCAGTTGGAACGATTCTGGACGGTGATGGTGACGGAACACCCCGCCTGCTGGCCCGTCGAGTCGGTGACCGTGAAGCGCATCGGGTACGTGGCGCCCACGTCCCATGAGCTGGGCGTCCAGAAGAAGGTGGTGCTGATGCCGCTGTATCCCCTCAGGGGGAGGGACGGCAGCAGGAACGCGCCCCAGGGGACGTTGATGGCGTTGAGCGTCAGGAGGTCCCACGTATCCGCATCCTGGGCGCCGAGGGAGAACTCGACCCGCTCCCCCGGCATGACGGTGTAGTCGGTCTGCGACGGCGGCAGGCAGGTGGGGGCCGTGCCGGTATCGCCGGTGGACTTCAGCAGGAAGTCCACCGCGCTCGAGCCGATGCGCGCGCCGTCGCGGTGCTCCTCGATGATGACCTGGACCACCCACTGCTGCCCTCCCACGGTCCCCACCGTGTTCCAGCTCACCACGCCCGTGCTGCTCACGCTCAGCCCCGGAGGGGGATTGACGATGAAGCTCTCGCTGTCGGTGGCCAGACGGAAGGTGAGCTCATCCCCGTCGGCGTCCGTGGCGGGAATCTGGAAGGCGAAGTCCGGCATGTTGGCCGGCGCTTCGATGACGGGCGGCAGGCTGCTCACCGGAGCGCTATTGGCGGGGGTGAAGCCCACCTGGGTCTGCACGCGGTAGCTGGGGCTCCAGGGGCCGGCCAGGTTGTCGAGGCCCTCGATGCGGCAGCAGCCGCTGATGCTGGCCGTGAAGGGACCGTCCCAGCCATAGGTATGGGTGATGGGGCCGGGGGGCGGAATGGCCACCCGCCGGAACTGGACGAACTGCTGGCCGGTGCCCGCGCCGAAGGCCGACGCGGCAACGTAATAGGTGCCCGCGTCCAGGGTGATGGAGATGCGGGAGGCGAGCCCGCCGCCACTGTCATCGTCGGAGGCCAGGTGGACGCCATTCGCGTCGAACAGGTAGAGGTACGAGTCCCGCAGCCCCTGCAGGACGGTACGCACCTCGATGCGGGTCCGCTCGGTGAGGGTGAAGCGGACGTAGTCCCTCTCATAGGGGACGCTGATGTTGCTGGAGTAGTCGTCTCCGAGCTGCAGGGAGTCGGTGGTGTCGATGCCGTTGTTGGGCTCGCTCTCCGTCACCGTGACGCCGGTGCCTGGCAGGACCTGTGGCTCGCTAGGGGCGAAGGCCCGGGCAGTCACCCAGCCTTCCTCCGCGTCGTAGTCGGTGACCTCGTACGTCAGCGCGTAGGTGCAGGTGCCGTCCCCGAAGCACAGGCTGGTGGAGCCGGCGTACTCCTGAAAGGTGTCTCCGGTGACGACCAGGCCGTCCGGCCCGCTGCCCCAGTAGACCCGGCGGAACGCATTGACGACCGAGAACTCCGCCGTCCGCGGCCCCACCGTGCGCCACGTCAGGTGGCCATAGCGGAAGACCGGCTCGTAGTAGAGCGTCTGGGCGACCTCGTCGCCGCTGCTGTCATACAGCCTGGCCTGCTTGTTCCCTGAATGGGCGTCAGGGATGGAGGTGCTCTGCACCTTGCCCAGCGTGTCCGCGGTCAGGGACTCCGAGGTGCTCGTCCCGTCCGGCTGGGTGATGACCAGCGCATACGTCTCCCCGCAGTTCAGGCCCTGGCCTTCGAGCTGCACCGCCGGCCGGGGCGCCTCGTCCGAGGGCGCCACGACGAGCCGGGGCTCCAGTGCGCTGTCGCATGCGCTCTGCGAGCCCGACAATGTCTTGGACCGGGTAGAAGCCTTGAGGACTTTGGGGGGTTGGGGTGGGGCTTCGCCTCCAGGTCCGTCGCACCCAAGAAACACCACGGCCAGCAACGCGGCGCTTCGCGCTACGAAAGTCACCCTTGGCATTTTGAAACTCCCCCTCAAATGGCGACGCTCACTCGGCCCGCGTGTGCTTCACCATTGCCTGGCGCTCTAACACGGCAGCAGGAATGTGTTTGAGCAATCCTGTCTTTACTGTGCGAAACCAACCTTCCAATGGAGGGAGCCATCGAGCGGGAAAATGATGCACGGAATTCGTTGAGATGAGAGGGCGGGATTGGAAGTGACTCAGGGGTCCGAAGGCACCCTGAACCAGAGCGCGAGGTCGCCGGACGCTGCGGGCGTGAGGTTCCCGAGAACAGCCGCTACGTCTGCTGGCATGGCTGTGGCCGGAGCTGTCGGGAACGGAGCTGTGGTTCTGGCTCGTCGGGTCCGCGGGGCTCGCCACGCTGCTGCTCGGCGCGTGGGCGGCGCTGTTCCAGCGCGACCTGAACGACTCCACCATTCAGCGTCGGCGCCGAAGGCGGCCTGTTCGAAGGCTGCATGCTCCAGAAGTGCAACTTCGCCGGCCGGCATCTTGAGTACCCGCACTTCGAGGACTGCGAGTTCGACACCTGCGAGCTTGCGCGAGCGGGCGCTCCGCGCGCGGAGCCGCCCCCTCCGGCAGAGGGGGCAGGGCCCCGACGCGCCCTCCATGCTGGAGACTCCGGAGTCGCTCAGCCCCGCCTCACGGCGTGGTGAAGAGGGAGCTCGCGGCCTGCGCCGAGCCCTGGGGCAGCCCTGAGAGTGATTGGAACGGGCGGTGCTTCGGGTCGTGGTCGGTGATGTCCAGGGCCGTCACCAGCACGAAGTAGATGGAGCCAGGCAGGAGCGTGCCGGGAGGCAGCCGCACCTGCGTGGTCGAGCCGGGCACGCGGAGGGTGGTCTGGTAGCGCGCGAGGTAGTAGCCCCGGTTGTTCTCGAGGCGGTAGAGGGCCACATTGTAGCCGGTGGGCGTGCCCACGTCGGGTGGCAGCCACGCGATGACGGGACTGGCGGCGCCTACCTGCCGCTGCACGTTCGCATCCAGCCCGTCGATGGTCAGCCCGCGGGGTGGAGTGATTCGCGGGACGATGGGCGCCGCCACGAGGTCGTCCAGCCGGTCATGGGTCCTCAGGGCCCGGAAGCTCATGGAGAAAGTCTGGCCGGAGCCATCCGGCACCACGTTCCGGTAGCTCATCGAATAATCCGCGGTCCCTATCCGGGCCCAGGACGAAGGGAACGGATCGCCGTAGGACAGGCGCCGCGTGAAGGTGTACGAGGCACCCGCGGGAAGCTGGAGGTTGACCAGGCCGCTCGAGTAGCTCACCCAGCCGTCCTCGGGTCGGTGCGGGGCTGCATCGACGAAGAGCAGGGGCCTCCCGGAGACCGCGGAAGGGTGCAGCTGTCTGGCGGGGACGAGGAACTCGGAGAGGCGCCACTCGACGGACAGCTCCCGGGTCGGCACCGGCTGCATCACTCCGCCGAGCGGCAGCGGTGTGACGCCATCCGGGGTGAAGTCGAAGGGCGTCAGCTCCAGGCTGCGCACCACGGTGTGGTGGGTCAGTGCGCCACCGTCCGGCAGCGTGCCCGCGTCCACGGCGCCGAGCTGATTCACATACATCGAATCCCCCTTCGCCGCCTCGAAGAGGGGGAAGGTGTCGGCCAGGTTCCAGGCCCAGGCCTGGGTGGTGGACATGCTCGTCTGTCCGTCCACGGGGTCTTCGTCGAAGAAGACCTCACCCATCACGGCGACCTGCCGCGAGAGGAACTCCAGTCTGGAGGGCTGGACCGCCTGGCTTCCGTACGTGACCCAGGGGGCGAGGTTCGACAGGTCGAGCTGCAGGGGCGACATGGTGACGCTGGTGTGGAACACGTCCGAACGGCCAATCTCATCCGAGCCGAGCTCCACGTGCCGTGAGTCCGTGAGGATGTAGTTCGAGCCCGTGCGCAGGTAATACGTGCCCTGGGGCACTCCCGCGTACTGGTAGCTGCCATCGGTGAACGTACCGTCGATGCGGGTGAACGTCCCGGCGTCGGGGATGAGCAGGTAGGGCGGGTTGGCCGACATGCCCGAGGGCTTCTCGGCGATGCCCACCAGCGTGTAGTACCGCGAGTGGCTCGTCACCCGCACCGTGTCGCCGCCGGGCGTGCCCCCATCACCGGGCTCGCACCCCGCGCTGAGCGGCTCGCCCATCCAGGTACCGCCTCCCATCTGGGGCTCCCGCGGGCCCACGGATGACGAGGCGTCGGGCTCACTTCCCGCGCAGCCCAACCACGTGACACAGACCACGGCCCACAGCGGACGAAAACGATGCGGCTTCATGGGACCTCCTCCAGGTGAGCGGCGATGCGACGCGTGGCGGCTGCACCCTGGAGGAGGACTGCCCGGGCCGCTGGGGGCCCGGGCAGGTGCTCATCACCAGTCGTAGCCGTGACTGCCGACCAGCACGACGGCCTTGCCGCTGTTCGGGTAGTACAGGACGGCGTACTCCTTGTAGCTGTGGCAGTTGTTGCAGGGGATCTCCTCCCAGGCGAACCACGCCTGGATGGGGCCACCGCCCGCGAACGCGTCGATGGCGGCCAGCAGCGGGTCGCTGCTCGAGTAGAAGAAGTAGTTGTTGTCCACCAGGCCGGCGCGGTCGGTGACCTCGCCCCAATCGGACGGCGGCACGGACTGCGTCGTCCAGTAGAGCTCGTCCACCACCGCCTGGACGGTCACTGGCGTGGCCGGGCACTCCGGGGTGCTGTACGCGTCGATGCTGCTCAGGTAGTGCGCCTGGCGCGCGGGCTCCAGGGGCGAGGAGTCAATCTCGGTCAGCGACAGCGGCTGGCCCGGGAGCACCTCGCAGGCGCTCGCGTACATGCAGGTCTGCACCTGGCGGTAGGTGCCGCACGCGCCGAAGTCCAGCGTGCCCGCGGGCTGCGCGTGGATGCAGTTGTAGACGGACAGCTGGCAGGCGGGGGACGGCCACGTGGCGTACGGGTCGTCGTTGGTGCTGATGGCCAGCCCGGTGACTCGCACCACCAGGCGCGCCGTCTCGTCCACCACGGTGCCGCTGTTCAGCGCGGCGGTGAAGGTGAGGGGAATCGTGTGCGGGTCCACGGCCTCGTGCACCGCCGGGTAGCGCCAGTCCAGCTGGAAGGTGTCCGCGTCCACGCGGGAGACCGTCGGCACGCCGTCCGGCGCGGTGACGGTGAGCGACGTGGCCGCCGAGTCCACCCGGCCGCGATACATCAGGTTGTCGGTGCCGGCGGCGTTGCGCACGTAGACCGGGTCGACGTTCTCGGAGACGGTGATGGAGGTTGGCCCGCGGAAGTCGAAGAAGCGGGGCGCGAGGATGATCTGCGCGTAGTACCGCGTCGGCGAGCCCGTGAAGGTGTCGATGGCGACCAGCAGCGGCAGCCCGGAGAGCATCGTGTTCAGCTCGTGGCCCTCCTCGAGGACCACCTCGAAGCGCCGCTCGCTGATGACGTTCGCCGTGCCGAAGGCGTCATCCGGCACGAAGCTGAAGACATCCTGGATGTAGCGGTTGGTGGTGCCGCGAATCACGAGCACGCGGCGGTTGTTGCGCGTCTCGAAGGTGCCCAGCGTCTCGAAGCTGAGCTCGTGCGTGCCCGTGGGCTCGTACGCGTAGATGCGGGTGGCCGTCGCCGCGGCGGTGGAGACTCCCGTCTCCTCCACGGGGACTGCCAGCGACTCCTCGGGGGACGTGTTGTCACAGGCGGTGGCGCCAAGGGACAGGATGCAGGCAAGCGCGAAACTACGGAACTTCATGTGGTTCCTCCAGGTGAAGGATTCCGGGGATACCACATGCTCCCGACGCAAGCCTGACGCGGCATGTCTCAGACGTGTGATGACACGCGTGCGACCCGCTGGCGCGGGGCGGTGGGCACCAGGAGGAAGTCCTCCCGGGCACCGCGCCAGCAATCCATTGCGAGACATGCCCCATGCAACTCCTCCTGATGTCGCGCGGAGGATACGGGGCGCTCGCGAAGGGGCTGTACCACCAAAGTGGTATGCCCCCGGCTTCCCGGGTGCCCCGCCCATTGAACCCGCGAGAGGGTCGCAGCGAGAATGCGCCCCCCTCGCGCCTCGCGGCGAAAGACGCTCCATGCCCCACGACCTCGCATCCCTCACCGAGCTCTCCACCCTCGAACACCTCGTGAGCACCCAGGGCGTGGAGGCACTGCTCGACGCCCTGGACTCGGCGCTCGCCCAGACGTCCGAGGAGGCCCGCGTGGTGCGCGAGGACGGCCCCACGGTGGGCCCGAAGACGCTGCGCGTCTTGCGCAAGGCTGTCGCGCTCGACGCCGACTTCCTGCGGGCGCACCCCGAGGCCCTCTTCCAGTGTCTCTACAACCGGCTGCGCTGGTACGACGCGCCCGACGCCGCAGCGCACTACTCCGGCGACGGCGCGAAGCCCTGGAGCGACCCGGAGGCGCACCTGTACGCGCTGGCGGCGCAGTGGCGCCGGCAGCGCGAAGCGGCGGGTGGTGCGCCGTGGGTGGAGTCCCTGCTGCCGCTGCGCGGCGCCCTCGAAGGCGTGGACGAGGTCCTCTGGCACGACGCCCAGGTGCTGTGCGCGGCGTTCGACCCGTCAGGGACGCGGCTGGCCACCGGCTCGTGGTCGGATGGCGACAACGTGCGCGTCTGGGACGTGGCCACCGCCCGGAGCCTCCAGGTGATGGCGGGCCACGAGGGCGAGGTGCGCGGGATTGCCTGGAGCGCGGACGGCAAGCGCCTGGCGTCGGGCTCGAGGGACCACGACGCGCGCATCTGGGACGCGGAGACGGGGGCGCAGCTGCATGCCTTCACCGGCCAGGAGGGCCAGGTGACGTCGGTGGCCTTCAGCCCGGAGGGGACGCTGCTCGCGGTGGGCAACCTCGGCTGGAGAATCCACCTCTACGACGTGGCCTCGGGCAGGAAGGTCCGCACGCTCCAGGGGCACCAGCAGTCGGTGCTGAGCGTGGCCTTCCATCCCTCGGGGCGCTGGCTGGCCTCGGGCGCCTCGGACGACACGGTGCGCGTCTGGGACGTGGAGACGGGGGCGCAGGTGGCGCGGCTGGACTCCGACACGTCCGTCGGCACGGTGGCCTTCAGCCCGGATGGCGAGTGGCTGGCCTGGGCGGCCCTGGACGGCGTCGCCGTGGCACAGACGCGGAGCTGGAAGCGGATGGAGGGCTTGAAAGGGGCGGGGCGCTACGCCCAGGTGAGCTGGCTGGGGACGTCGCGCCTGGGGCTGCTCCGGTATGACCGGCTGGAGGTGCTGGAGCCAGGCGACGGCGTCACGCTGTGGACGCGCCCCTATGCCTCGGATGGCCACGAGCGCGGCGCGGCCTTCTCGCCGGACCTGAAGCACTTCGCGCTGACGGCAGCGGACGGGGGCGTGCTCCTGAGCGAGCTCCACGCGCCCGCGCCGCCCACCCTGCTCGCCGAGCAGCACCGCGTGCGCAGCCTCTGGGGTCAGGCGGAGGGGAACATCGCCATTGCGACGCGGTTCGACGCGGCCTTCGCCATCGATGCCCGGGGCCACATGCGGGAGCTGCCCCCCGACGCAAACGAGTCCGGCCTGCAGCCTTGGCGCTTCAGTCCGGACGGCACCCTGGCCGCCTACCCCGTCCTGCGCTTCCACGAGGAGCCTCGCAGGCGGGGCGTCCAGCTGGTCGACGTGGAGCGCCTCGCGCCGGTGCGGGAGCTGTCCGCGCCACCGCTGGAGGGGCGCGATGCATCGAAGAAGCTGACGCTGGAGCTGCCCATGGCCTTCTCACCGGACGGGCAGTGGCTGGCCGCAGTCATCGAAATCGGCGTGGTGCGGGTGTGGCGCGTCGCGGACGGGAAGCTGCGGCATACCCTGCGGGGGCCGGCGACGCCCGTCTCGCTGGTGGAGTTCACGCCCGATGGGGCCTACGTCGTCTCGGGCTACGCTGAGGCCTCGCGGCTCATGCTGCACGACCTGGGCACGGGGGCGCTGGTGCTCGACACCCAGGCAATGCTGAAGCCCGCGCCCGCGTACGCGGCGGCGGCCCGCGCGCCTCGCATCGCCGTGGGCCGGGCCTCCGGCGAGCTGGAGCTCTTCGACCTGCCCGCGGGCTTCCGGCGCGTCCTCCAGCTCTCCGAGGAGCCCGTCATCGCGGTGCGGCTGTCCGACGATGGCAGCCGGGTGGCAGCGTGCAGCCTGGACGAGCGCGTGCGCCTCTTCGACGCCGGGACGGGAAGTCTCCTGTACGAAGTGCCGCATCCGGCGCTGCCGTTCTCGGTGGCCATGGAGGGGAATTGGCTGGTCACCCGCTCCGATGACCAGACCACGCGCTTCTTCGACCTCGCCACGGGGGCGCCTCGCGCCGTGATTCAGGGCAACGCGGAGCTCGAGGAGGTGACGCGTCGCAAGTACTGGGAGGTGCTGGGGGAGGGCCCCGTCGCCTTCCATCGCCGGATGGCCCCCGTGCCCATGGCGCACTTCCCGGACGTCCTGGAGGAGGACCTCATCCTGCGCGACGGGCTCGTCGTGGCCCGGGGCCGCACCCTGCGGGACTTCCTGTACGTGTTGCGGCTTCACGACGCCCCGGGCGGGGCGTAAGTCCCGGGGTCAGGGCTGCTTCTGCATCCTCGCGCCACCCGTGGCGGTATTGCGCGGATCATCCTCCGGGTTGACGTAGGTGATAGCCCACGGCCCCACCGCATGGATCTGAACCATCGTCGGCTCGCGGGTGAACACGAAGTGGCGCATGGTGGCCGGCATCACGGAGAAGCTGCCGGAGGGGAGCGCCTGGGCGTTGGACGTGTCGAACTTCTCGCCCATCCCCATGAGGAGCTCGCCGGAGATGACGGTGATGTGCTCGTCCGCCGGATGGAAGTGCGGCGGGATGCGGTAGCCGGCCGGGAACTTCACCCGGAGGGTGAATAGCTTCCCCGCAGCCGAGGGGGCACCCTCGATGACCGCCACCTGCGCGCCCGGCGGGAGTCCGGCCGGCGGCGGCCCCCAGCGCACATCCTTCGGCTTCACCATGATGTGCTGGGATACCGCACGGGGATCAGGCGAAGCGGCGTGGGCCAGGGTGGAGCCTCCCACCCCCAGCAGCAAGGCTGCGGCAAGGGCCGGTCTCATTCTTCGTACATGGGTCGGACTTCTCATTGCGCACCTCCCATGGTGGGTAGTTACTGGGAAGCCCCCACGGCACGCAGCAGGCGCGAGAACGTTCGGTGCCCAGGGACGCCAGGACGCAGCCCATGCGTCCTGACTCCCTAAAAAGGGGATGATGGCGCCCCCATGGCCGACGCTCTCCGTCCTCACATCGCGACCGCTGCTGCTGCCATCGCCGACGTCGCCGCGTTTGGCGACGGCTACGCGCTGCTGACGAGCGAAGGCATCGAGCTCCTCGACGGTGTGCTCGCGAAGCGCGGAGTGATCGCCGGCAAGAGCGACCACGTGCTCCGCGTGCTTCCCGACGAGCGCTTCCTTGTGCACGGTTCGCGAGGTTCGTGGCTGTACGAGGGCAAGGTCGGCGGAGCGCTCGAGAAGGTCGACTTCGACGGGCTCGTGTACTCCGTCGCGTTCACGGAGGGCGGGTATCTCGCGCTCGGAACGAAGGCGATCCTCGTCGATCGCGCGGGCGTGCGAACCGTCGTGCCGTTCGAGGAGCGGCTGGATCACGGTGGTGTCGCATGGAAGGGCGGTGTGGCGATTGCGGGATACGGCGGGCTCGCGATCCTCGACGCAGAGGCCGCGGTGATCGCGCAGTCGGTCGACGAGCGACTGTGGAAGGCACCGGTCGCGCTCGCCGATGCGATCGCAGTTCCGGCACACGACGATGTCGTGCTGTTCGATGGCGAGGCGCGCGTGATCGGCCGGATTCCGCGCAAGGTCTCCGACGACGGACTGGTCGCGTGCGGAGACGGCGTGCTCGTGCGCGTCTACGACGACGACACGCGGCGGACCGAGGTCAGCTACTGGGAGCGCTGCGAGGAGCGGTGGAGCCGTACGTTCGCAGAGCACATGCAACCGCCGGTCGTCGTCGGTTCGTGGGTCGTGATCGCGTCCTACGAGACCGGCGCGTGGATCTTCAACAGCGCAGGGCAGGAGCTCGCGCAGCTCGAGACCTCGCGGTTCGTGCAAGAGGTCGCGGCGTTCGGCGGCGGGATCGCGCTGACCGTGCGCGACGATGCGGACGCGCTGTGGTGGCGGCCCGATACCGAGCTCGTGCGGCTCGGCCACGACGTGTGGCCGCATCCGATGCGCGGCGTGCCGGCGGGGCTCGCCACCGTCGAGAACAACATTCTCTATGTCTGGCGCACGGACGTGCAGGGTCCGGAGAGCACGGCCGTCGAGTCGGATCTTCCGATGAACGTGCCGATCGTCATCAACGGCACGCCGGTGCGGATCGTGGCAGCCGGACGGTTCGCGCTGCGCGGCGAGACATTGCGCGGCAAGCAGGCGTGGCGCATCGCGCGCGGCAGCGCGTGGCGGCCGCTGACGACACGCGAGGAGGCGCTGCGGATCGTCGAGTGTCTCGTGCAACGCACCTTCGATGGACCGCTGCCCGCGACCGACGAGCTTGCGCAGCTGCCGCTTGCACAGACGGTGGACTTGCACGGGCGCGCCCTGTTCGCCGCATCGACGCTCGATCCCGACGTGCGTGCGAAATCCGCGTGGTCGCGCGGCGCGTTCTTCGACGAGCTCGGCGCTGCGCTCGGCACGTCTGGCCGTGCAGTGCTCGCCGCCGTCAAAGCACGCAAGGTCGCGCTCGTGCCGCCACGCCCGGTGCCCGACTACGAGTACCTCGGCACGTTCGCGGCGTCGGGCGAGCTGACGATCAGCGACCCCTGCTACGTCGGTCGCAAGGAGTCATCGAGATTCCCGATGTCGCTCAAGGTCGTCGGGCACGAAGGCATCTGGCACGTGTTCATCCGCAGCGAGGGCGATCGCACCGCGGAGCTCGTCACGATCCACGACGACGGCTTCGACACGTTCGCGACCGAGCCCGCCGGTGTGTTCAGCGTCGACTCCGGCACGGCCGGCGTGTTCGACAAGAAGTGTCCCAAGCGCGACAGCGACGCGCCGCTCGAAGAGGGCACGTTCGCCGCGCTCGGCGCGATCTCGTCGACGGGCTGGGGCGACGGCATGTATCCGGCCTACGTCGGAAGCCTCGAGGGCCGCGTCGCGAAGATCCGCCTGTACTTCGTCGGCGACGAGCCCGAGGTCGATCGCTCGGTGCCGAAGAAGGCAGCTGGCGCCGCGAAGCCGTACAGCGCGTCGGCGAAGTTCGCGCTCGGCGACACGATCGAGCACGTGAAGTTCGGCACTGGCTCGGTGATTCGCGTCGGCGACAGCAAGATCGACGTGCGGTTCAGCGACGCAACGCGGACGCTGGTCCACGCCAGGTAATGAAGCGCCGGCTCCGAGCCCTCGAGACCGAGCTCGCGCTCCACCACGCCCCCGGGCTCCTCGGGCAGTAGACTTTTGCGGTCCTTCCACCGTGCTGCTACTCGCGCGCGGGCGCGGGTAGCAGCACGGTGCCCGCGGCAGAAGTGAAGTCCGCCCAAGCGTGCGGTACCCGCTGTTCCGCACTGGCGCCGGAGCGGGCGCCAGCCTTCCGCCGGCGGCTCCTAGGGTCCGGTGGGAGTGATGGCGTGCAGGGGAGCGTCGCTTCCCAGGGCGATGAAGGGCGCCCAGTGGTGGGGATGGGGCCGGGACGCCCGCAGCGAGCGCATGGCCCCGCGCAGTGCCGAGGCGCGCCCCTGGCCGGCCAGCAGGTTGCGGTAGTAGGTCTCCATCAGCAGGCGGGTGGAGTCGTCGTTCACCTTCCACAAGCTCATGACGACCGTCTCGGCGCCGGCCACGACCAGGGAGCGGCGCAGGCCGGAGACTCCCTGGCCCAGCTGGATATCGCCGCGACCGGTGTCGCAGGCCGAGAGGACGACGAGCTGGGTCCCCCAGAGGTTGAGACCGGCCAGCTCCAGCGCGGTGACCAGTGTGGCGTCGGGTGGGGGCCCGGCCTCCCGGGAGGCGTCAGGCGCCGACGCGCGTGCGCCCGCGAGCGCGAGCCCCGAGCGCAGCAGGGGATCTGGTGGGCGCAGGGCCGCGGAGTCGTCGCCGAGTGCTCCGAAGGAAACCACGGCGCGTGTGCCCTCGAGAGCGGGGGCGTCCTCGAGGAAGAACCCATGCGTGGCGAGGTGGAGGATGCCAGGAGTGGGCAGCTGGAGCAGTCGCTCCTTGGTCGCCTCGGAGCCGAGGAAGAGCTGGGCCTGGGGCAGCAGGCGTTGAATGCTCTCCGCCTCCTGGCGCGTCCCTGGCAGTGGAGCCCAGTCGCTGGCGACGGGCTCCGCGCGCAGGGTGGAGAAGAAGCGCTCGAGGGAGGCGGACCGCCGGGTCGTCATGGAGGCGTTGCCGGAAGCGGAGGGCACGGCTCGCGGCGTGGCACTGAAGTCCGGGTCGGCGAGGACGAAGACGGAGGCGGTGGGAGGGAGGTCCTGGGGCCGGGGCAGCAGCTCCCTCCCGGAGGTGAGGTAGGTGAAGTCGACGGAGTCGAGCAGGAAGTGGCGGCCGTCGTGGAGCGCGGCGAAGGGGACGAGGCCCAGCTGACCATCGGGTGAAATCAGGAGGCGCTGGGGGGGGCCCAGCAGGGGGCTCAGGGGCTGGAAGACGAGCCGGTAGAGCTCCCGGGCCGCGGCCTGGAAGGCGACATCGCGATTGGCCAGCGCATCGCGCAGGCGCGTGGCGGCGAGGTCGATGGGGGCCGCGGGGCCGAGGTCCAGGGCCTGAGTGGAAGCATCCGGGAAGAGCACCAGCGCCAGGTAGCGGAGCCGGCCAGGCGCCTTCGCGCGTGGCGCGCCAGGCTTGGAGACGAGGCGCCTGTCCTGGTAGGCGACGAGCTCGACGAGGGCGCCGTCCCTGGGAAGGGAGGCGGCGACCCGGTCGACGATGTCGGCGGGGGAGGGCAGGGCGGTGCGCGCGCGGAGGGGCGCGGAGCGCTTGGCGAGGTCCGCTTCGAGCGCATCACCCTGGCTGGACAGCGTCTTGAGGCGCTGTTGGTAGTCTGCCGGGGACAGCAAGCCGGGGCCCGCGAGCGAGAGGGCGGCCAGCTGGGTGCGCAGGCTCCGCAGCTTCTCGAAGGCTTCGCGGTCCTCGGCCCCCAGGCTCCGGTAGACGGTGCGGGAGATGTCACCCGTCTCTTCAACGGAGCGGCCCTTGCGCAGGAGCACGGCGCTGAGGGCCAGGCGTTGCACGCGGGTATTTTTCGGGTGCGCACGCAGCAGGGCGTAGAGCGCCTGCTCGTCCTCGCGCAGATGTTTGAGGAAGCCGGACAGGCGCGACTCGGAGAAGTCGAGCGCCTCATGGCGAAGGCGCCCCTCGGAGATGGCGAAGGCGCGCGTGAAGAGCGGCAGGGCGACGGCGAGGCCCTGGCGGTTCAAGCGGAGCAGCGCGAGGGAATTGAGCGTTTCAGCGACGACTGGGTGGTCCTTGCCGAGCACCGCCTCCTGGATGGAGAGCGCGCGCAGGAGGAGGGGCTCGGCCCGGTCGTGCATCCCCTGGTCCATGTAGACAGTCGCGAGGTTGGCGAGCGAGTTGGAGACGACGGGGTGGTCCTTGCCGAGCACCGCCTCCTGGATGGAGAGCGCGCGCTGAAGGAGGGGCGTGGCCCGGCCATACAGCCCTTGCTCGATATAGACGAGGGCGAGGTTGTTGAGCGACCTGGCGAGGTCGGGGTGGTCCTTGCCGAGCGCCACCTCCTGGACGGAGATCGCACGCAGGAAGAGTGGCTCGGCCCGCGCGTAGGCCTTCTGGACCATATATAGGAGGGCGAGGTTGGCGAGTGCGCTCGCGACCTCGGGGTGGTCCTTGCCGAGGGCCGCTTCCATCAGGGCGAGCGAGCGCTGGTAGAGCGGCTCGGCCCGGTCATAAAACCCCTGCTCCATATAAAGGATGGCGAGGTTGTGGAGCGGCCTCGCGACGTCGGGGTGGTCCTTGCCGAGGGTCGCCTCCCACATGGCGAGCGCGCGCTGGTAGAGCGGCTCGGCCCGGCCGTACAACCCCTGGTCCGCGTAGAGGCTGGCGAGGTTGTTGAGCGTCTGGGCGATGTCGGGGTGCTCCTTGCCGAGCGCCGCCTCCCTCAAGGCGAGCGAGCGTTGATAGAGCGGCTCGGCCCGGTCATAAAACCCCTGCTCCACGGAGATGACGGCGAGATTGTCGATCAGGCTGGCGACGTCGGGGTGCTCCTTGCCGAGAGCCACTTCCAGGATGGCAAGCGCGCGCTGATAGAGCGGCTCGGCCCGGGCGTACAACCCCTGGTCCACGTAGAGGTTGGCGATGTTGCTGAGCGACCTGGCGACGTCAGGGTGGTTTTTTCCGAGCGCCACTTCCCGGATGGCGAGCGCGCGTTGGTGGAGCGGCTCGGCCCGGGCGTACAACCCCTGGTCCACGTAGAGGTTGGCAAGGTTGTTGAGCGTTTGGGCGACGTCGGGATGCTCCTTGCCGAGCGCCACTTCCCGGATGGCGAGCGCGCGCAGGAAGAGTGGCTCGGCCCGGGCGTACAGCCGCTGGTTCAGGTAGAGGGTGGCGAGCCGGTGGAGCGAGCGGGCGAGGTCGGGGTGGTGCTTGTCGAGGGCTGCTTCCCGAATGGTGAGCGCACGCTGGTAGAGTGACTCGGCGTCGGCCAGATTGCCTTGTCGCACCTGAAGCTCCCCCACCAGTTCCAGGCAACTGGCGACATCCGGATGCGTGCCGCCGAGGGCGGCCTCCCTCAGCGCGAGCGCCTGCCGGGCCCGGGTCAGGGCCTCCTCATACCCGCCCGCGTCTCTGAGCTTTGTCGCCTCGCCGAAGGCCTTCTGGGCCTCTACCAGCCGCGCATCCGGCGGCTCCTCGCTGGCCCTGCCTTCTGTCGCACCGCAGAGAACCACCACCATCAGCCATCCGAAAATCCATCGCATCATTCCCCCTCGGGATTCGCACGGCTATAGCCTGACAGTGGAATGCCGACGACCCTCGAATTCTCTCGAGCGATGAAGCTCATCCTCCAGGCGGCCCCGCGCACCGCGACCCATTTCGTTCCCTCATCCCAGAAGAGCCAGGAGGAGAAAGACGGACTCTCCGCGGAGCTGACATGCATCCGCTTGACGGCGGAGACCACCAGCATCCTCATGTCCCGGTGCTTCCTTCCCACGAAGGGGCTCACGTTGGAGCGCTGGCAGGCCTACTGGAGCGGCTTCGCGGACGCGGCCCCCATCTTCGTGGCGAACGCGGACAAGAGATTCGGCGGCGCTTTGCTGGAACCTCGTGAGCTCTTCAAGGTACACACCCAGCTCCTCCTGGATGAGCGCTGTCAGTCCCGGGAGCAGTTCGCGGAGAGAACAAGAGACCCCGCCCTGTTCGACATCCTCGACGCGCGCTACATGAAGTTCCTCGAGGAAGTGCGTCCAGAGACTCCGGAGGAGCTCCAGCTCCGCCGCGAGCGCGCCTGTGACGAAGCGATGCAGCGCTTCCCCCAGGTGGCCGAGCACGTGCTGCGGACGCACGGGCTCAAGCTGCCCAGGCACATCGCCCTGGGCTGGGCCCTGATGCGCAGCCTGGCGCCTGGAGAGAGGAAGGTCTTCGACGCGGCGCTGGGAGAGCAGGGCATGTCCGCCGTCACACTGGCCGGCATGAGGGGCATCTTCCCGCTCTTCGAAGAGGGTGGACTGGAACGTCCGACGAAACCGGGGATGGACGTGCGCCTCCATCTTCGACGCAGCTACACGCCTCCCGAGCTGCTGCCACTCTTCTTCAGCGACTTCCTGCGCACCGAGGTCCAGCACGGGTTGTTCTACGACGACCCCGCGTTCCTCCCTTCCGGCATCGCCAAGGTGGGCTGCACCGTCCCCGAGATGGACATCCATCGAGGCAGTCGTCGGCTCGACTGGGTGGCGGAGACCTTCTTCGACTTCCTCCGACGCTGCCTCTACATCGACCTCACTGGCGTCACCCAGGGCGAGGATGACGACTACCCCCAGGACCAGGACCAGCCCGAGGAAGAGCGGGTGCGACGCAAGCAGCACCGCCATCTTCGAGAACACCGGTACCGACTCATTCGAGACGCCATCACCGGCTTCGCGGAGCACGAGGCCCGCATCCGGGAGGAGGACCGTGCGCAGATGCGGTGGTCGTTCGCGGAGCGAAGCAGGATGGCACCCATCGCGTCCGGAGAAGTGGGCATCGCCACAGACCTGGGAGACGCCTCGGACCTGCCGTATCTGAACAGGTTGAGAGACCTCAACGACGTGTGGATGAGCCCGACGAAACGACTCCGCAAGTGGATTAGCGACGCGGAGGTGGCCTTGAAGGCGGGAGACCCGCGCCATGCGTTGGCCCTGGGGCGAGACCTGTACGTGGCCGGGGAGCGAGGCCGCATCCAGGGCGAGGACGCGTGGTTCGAGGCCGGCATGGCGCGTCCGCGGGCCGTGAGCCTGCTCACGGCCGCCTATCGAGCACTGGGCCGCGAAGCCCTCGCGCGCATCGCGGAACTGCCCGGGCCCGCGGAGGGGGACACCGTGGACATCTACCCGGCGTAGACCTCCACCATTTCGCCGACGACCGATGCATGGCTGGCCTTGCCTGACCTTCCCGCCGCCGCGTCGTGTCAATTTCTGATGGTTGGAAATGTATATAGAAAAGGCGGCACGTCCTTGTAATTAAGATGCTGGTGCATCCAGCATACGCGGTCACGCCTTCATGCAAGGAGGATGCATGGTCGAGAAGCGATTGCGTGGTGCCCTGGGCGTCTCGTTGCTGTCTTTGATTGCGGGTGCATGCACCGAGGCAACGCCCTCGGGCAAACCCCCGGACGCGGTGGTGGAGAAGGCGCCCTCGGCCCTGGAGGGCCTCCAGGTGGTGGCCGTCGACGAGGCCGCGGTTCCTACCTTCGTCACCGGGCCCCTGGGCGCCGTGCCGACAGGGGCCGAAGCCGTCCACTCCGTCCAGCCGGCCCGGCTGTTGCCCGTGCTGGAGCGCGTGGCGCCGCTGTTCCGGCTGAACCCCGGCGACCTCTACCTGAAGAAGGCCTATGTCGGCTTCGATGGGGACGCGCACTACCGCTACGGCGTGAGGCGCAACGGCATCGAGGTGTATGGCGGGGAGCTGCGCCTGCACGCCCGTGATGGCGCTGTCTTCGCGGCGAACACCAACGCGCGCGGAGACCTGCTGGCGCCGGACAAGGCCTCCGTCTCTCCCGAGGCCGCCATCGCCGTGGCGAAGGAGGACCGCGAGTCACCCGCGGGCGTCACCGTGAGCGGCGAGCCCCGGCTCGTCTACTGGCGCGAGGGTGAGCAGCTCGTGCTGGCGTACGACGTGCGCGTGAAGGGCACGAAGGAGGATGGCACGCCGCTGCATGACTCCGTGCTCATCAATGCGCGCAGTGGGGACGCGTTCCTGCGCATCTCGCACATCCACTCCGCGCGGTTCCGCCGGGTTTACGACGGCAAGAATCAGACGCCGCTGCCGGGCGTCCCGGCACGCTCCGAGGGGGACCCGCCGGTGGCGGACCCCATCGTCAACAGCGCCTATGACAACCTGGGCTCCGTGTACGAGTGCTTCAGCAACCTCTTCGGCCGCGACTCGTATGACAACGCGGGGGCCCAGCTGATCAGCACGGTGCACTACCGCAACAACTACGTGAATGCCTACTGGGATGGCACGCAGCTGGTGTTCGGCGATGGCGACGGCACGACGGCGAGCAATCTTGCCCGCGCGGTGGACGTGACGGCACACGAGCTGACCCACGCCGTGACGGACGCCTCGTCGGGCCTCATCTACTCCGGAGAGTCCGGGGGCCTGAACGAGTCCATTTCCGACATCTTCGGCGCCGTCTGCGAGTGGAACAGCAAGGGCAGGGTGGTGGACGCCAACACGTGGCTCTTCGCCGAGGAGGTCTGGACGCCCGACATTCCCGGGGACGCACTGCGCTACATGCACAACCCCACGCTGGACGGAAGCTCGCTGGACCACTACGCGGACTATGAGTCGGGCGTGGACGTGCACTACAGCTCGGGCATTTCCAACCTGGCCTTCTACCTGCTGTCCGAGGGCGGCCTGCATCCGCGCTTCCCCGGGCAGAGTCCGGTGCAGGGCATCGGCATCGAGAAGGCCGCGCGCATCGTCTACAAGATGAACGAGGACCTGCTGCTGCCGTCCTCCCACTTCGAGTCCGCGAAGACGGCCGCGGAGCAGGCCTCGGTGCAGCTCGGCTACGACGCCGCGACGACGGGCTCGGTCACCGCTGCCTGGAAGGCCGTGGGCGTCGACGAGATCATCACTCATCCCCCGCCGCCGGTACTGGAGAAGGACGTCCCGATCACGAACCTCTCGGGTGCGCGGGGCGCGAAGTGGTACTTCCATGTGACTGTGCCCGAGGGCGCCAGGGACCTGACCTTCACCCTCTCTGGCGGCACGGGCGACGCGGACCTCTACGTGCGCCGGGGCCAGGCCCCGACGACCACCCTCTATGACTGCCGTCCCTTCAGGAGCGGCAACAACGAGGTGTGCACCTTCGCGGAACCCGGCGACGGCCCCTGGTACGTGATGCTCAACGGCTTCACCGCCTACAGCGGGGTGTCGCTGGTGGTGACGTGGAAGGGTGGCTACGTGGTGGTCGAGCCCGGGGTCACGGTCACCGGCCTGTCCGGCGTCGCGGGCTCCTCCCAGGTGTTCACCGTCCAGATTCCCGAGCGCGCGAACGGCGGCACCCGCAACGTGCACGTCCGGTTGCAAGGCACGGGCAACGCGGACCTCTATGTCCAGCGCGCCTCGGCGCCCTCGTTCTTCTCCTACGACTGCCGTGGCGTGAACGAGCACAGCACGGAGACCTGCAACCTGAACGGCTTCGAGCCGGGCAAGTACTACATCCAGGTCTACGGCGCGAAGGGCGGCTTCACGAGCGGCTCGCTCATCGCAACGTTCAACTGAGTGGACCGCGCGCCCGTCCTGCCCCTGCTTTCAGGGAAGGGGAGGGCGGGCCCGCGGGTCCGTCAGGGCGCCGGAGATGGTGGCGGTTGCAGGCGAGCCCCTGCGCTCTCATGGCGGGCCAGGGGGAGGTGCGTGCGGCAATCGGCTCAGAGGGGCAGTGCGAGACTGGGAGCACCGCCATGGAGAACTCTCCGGCCGCACAGCCTCCGGTCTCCTCAGCGCTTGTCGTCACCCAGTCGCACGTAGCCGGGCGCGTGCGGCAGCGTCGCCTGGCAGGGCACGTCCATGGTGAGGCCGCCCTCGAGCGTCAGGCGCACCGGGGCGCCCCTCGCGCACAGGGCGGCGATGGTCTGGTGGACCGCGGTGCCCCGGTCCCAGCCCAGCTCACCCACGCGCACCACCTTGGCCCCAGGCGGCAGCGTGCGGCACCCGCTGCCACCGACGTAGGCCCCGCTGCTGGCCGCGCGGGCATCGCCGTTGGCCTCGCAGTCCTGCTGCGCGAGCCGCCGCAGCGCCCCTGTGCTGATGGCCAGGCGCACCTCCTCCGGCATCGCGGCGTCGTCGCGCACCGTCTCCAGCCCCACCGTGCGCAGCGCCTCGCGCCAGCGCTGCTCCACGTCGGGTCCACCCGCCTCGACGAGCGAGCGCACCGTCGCGGCGGCCTCGGGCCCGCCCAGCTCCTGCAGCGTCGTGAGGTACAGCGCCGAGTCGTAGCGGCGCTCCTTCGCGCGCTCGAACAGCGTGCCCCAGAACGAGAGCAGGTCCGCCTTCGGGTCCTTGCGGCGCACGGCGGCCTCGGTGAGCAGCGCCAGCGTTTCGCCGCACTCGTAGTGGTTGCGCCAGGCCCCGGCGCGCGACGAGTCACGCAGCGCCCCGTCGCCCAGGCCGGCGAGGCACAGCGAGAGCGCGACCGAGTAGGACTCGCGCGTCTGCTCCGCCGTCGCCGCGCCCACCTGCTGCAGGCCGCGCAGCGCGAACGCGTCCGCGCCTCCCTCGAAGAGCCACTCCGCGCCGGACTCCTCGCTGGTGAAGAGATCGCTGTTCCACAGGTGCGCGCCCTCGTGCGCGGCGAGCCACAGCGCCTGCTGCAGCACCACGGGACTGCGGCCCGTGCGGTAGCTCGCTCCCAGCCGGACGTCGAGCTGGACGATGCCCGGCAGCACCCCGCCGCCGAAGCTGCGTGAGCCCGCGCTCTTCGGCTCCTCCGTGTAGCTCATGAAGATCACCGGCCGTGTAGGCAGCGGCTGGCGGGTGCCCTGCGCGTAGAAGGCGAGGAAGGCCGGCAGCGCGCGCTCCAGCTCCTCGCGCAGCCACGCGGGCATCGCGCCGTCGATCACCGCGAGCCCCGCATCCGTCACGCGCGGCTCCGTCTTCCCGAAGTACGCGTAGGTTCCGTTCTGGACCCAGTCGGTGCGCAGCGGCTGGCCGGAGCGCTGCCCCCGCGCGACCACGTGCTCGCCCGCGCGCGGGACGAAGGTGAAGAAGACGTCGTTGGGGATGTCGAGGTCGATGTAGCCCGTGTAGAAGAGGCGGCCGCCGTCGCCGTAGGGGATGACGGGCTGGTAGTTCTTCTCCGGCTTCTCGAAGTCGTCCTCGAGCCCCATCACCAGCGCGTCGATGGGCGCGCCTCCTGCGCGGCGCACGATGCCGCGCTCGCCATCGGCGACCAGCGTCGCGTCCGCGGGCTCGAGCACCTTCCAGCGCTCGCGGATGGACCGCCCGTCGCGGCCGAAGACGACCTGGGGCTCCGCGGCGGGGAAGGCATAGCGCACGCGCCACGCGTCGCGGTCCGTCAGGTGCTCGATCGTCACCTCCACGGGCGCCGGCTTCGGCGCTGCGGTGGGAGGCGAGTGGGCACAGCCAACGACCAGGAGGAGCAGGAAGAGAGGGGGTTGGCGCACGTGCGCGCTTCTACCACCACGGCGCCCGCGGGGCTGCACTGCGCGGGTGCGGGCCGCGGCTGGCCGGGCAGCCGCTCGACGAAGGCTCCGCAAGCCCGCCGGAGCGCATGAGCGCGGGCTGTGCCCACTCAGTGCGAGGGGAGCGTCAGGTCCACGACTGGAAGAAGCCCCTGCTGCCGGAGGAGGGCGAACAGCTCCAGCATGCCCGGGACTCCTCCCCGGTGCTGGATGCCGTGTTGCTGTGCCAGCAGGGCGAGTGAGTTCATCTCCTGCGGTCGTGGAACCGCCTTCAACTGGACCGGAGTCACCTGTCCCAGCGAGGCCCGCTCCGAGGCGAGAGCGTGCGCGGCCAGCCAGCGCACCTCGCCGAACAGGTAGGGCAGGGACACCACGCAGGGCGTGTCGTCCTTCAGCAGCGCTTCGAGCTGGGGAAGGAGCCTCGTGTCCCGGGTGGGGCCCTCGATGATGGACCGCAGCGCGTAGACACGCTCCTGGGGCTGACCCTCCTTCAGGCCGGAGGAAAGACTCTCGAAATCGTCTTGGGAAAGCATCACTGCAGCTCCTTGAGGGGACGGCTCTTCAGGTGCGCCACGAGACTGGAGAGCGTCATCAACCGATTGTTGCCCAGGTTCACCATCTGGGTGCCGCGGGCTTTCCATTCGGGGAAGGCGCGGTGGTCCTGGAGTGGGATGCCGCTCACCAGCATCTTCTGGCGACCCTCGGGCCACGTATCGTCCACCGCGGCGAACACGGTGCGTGAGATGTTCACCCTTCCGTTGGTGAACTTCGAGAGCTGTTGGACCAGGAAGTCGTACTCGACCTCGAGTGCACGGGCGTGGGTCTGTCCGTAGTAGCGGTCGAAGTCTCGCTGCCAGTGAATCTGCTGCTGTCGGTTCATGTTGTCCCAGCCATGCCCCATGAAGTCGAAGCCCGTTTCCTGGCGGACCTTGTCCAACAGGCGGAGCTCCATCTGTTCATGGACGATGAAGCGGGCATCGAAGACGGTGCCCCTCCCGGAGGCCAGCCTGTTCCAGGCTTCGTAGTTCTGGGGGGTGAAGTTGATCCCCCTGCTATCGAAGAGGTAGTTCTTGATGGACTGGAGCTCGCTCGGGTCAATCTCCACACCCGCCAGCTTGAGCTGGTTCTGGATGGTGCCGAGATTGCCCTGCCGTAGCAGCTTCTGACGAAGCTCTTCGATCTGCTTCGGCGTGATGGCCCGACCCTTCGCATCCCTCCAGGGCGTCATGTCGACGCCTCGGCGTCCGCCCTCGTTCACCTTGGGCGTGCCGCCAGGGGTGTCTCCGGTCCGCGCGGCCGGTCCCGCTCCTCCGGTGGAATCCGCGGCGCTCGGAGAGGTCGTGCGGGAGGCTTGCGGGTTCTTCCCGCGCAGGACCTGTGCTCCCTTGGTCATTCCCGCCCCGGTGAGGCCTCCCGCCACCGCGCCGATGGTGCCATCCAGGACCGCGCGGGTGGCCATGTCGCCCAGGCCATTCAGCACGCCGTTGTCCCAGGTCTCGCTGCGGGTGGCCGCATCCGCGGCTCCGCCCGCCGCGCCACCCGCGGCGCCCTCCTTGACGCCCTGCCATGCGGCCTTCTTGACGGACGCTCCCGCCGTCTCCTTCGCGACCGTGGTGCCCGCCGCCTTCGCGCCGGTGGTCACCGTCTGCTTCGCGGCCGTGGTGCCCGCCGTCTTCGCCCCGGCCGTCAGTGCGCCCGCGCCCTTCACGGGGATGACGGCCGTCGCGCCCTCCACCGCCCCGATGGCTCCCTGGCGCGCCAGTTCCTGCGCGCCGGCCGAGTCTCCCTGGATGGCCGCGTACGTCGCAGCCCGCGTGGTCGCGCCCAGCGCCGCGTACCCCGCGAGCGCCAGAGGCGTGGCCGCGCCTCCGGTGGCCACCACCGCCGCGGTGGTGACGACGACGACCGCCGCCGTCGCCGCGCCTTCCGCCAGCGAGTCCTTGCTGGCCTGCAGCGACTTCACGTCCTCCGTCGCATAGCCGGTCAGCGTGTTGGCCCGCTCCGTGTCTCCGCTCGAGATGGCCTTGTCCGCCCGGTCCAGATTGCGGTCGAGCCGGTCATTGTCCGACTCGCCCTTGAAGGTCCGCTGTGTCTGGTCGAGCACCCAGGTGCCGAAGCTCTTCTCCTGCGACTGCTGTTCGCGCAGGCGGCGCACGCGCTCCTGGTTCGCGTTCGGGTCGTTGGGGTCCACCGCCCCCAGGTCATACATCTGGTCGAGGATTTCGAGCTGGTCTCGCCCATCCAGCTCCGAGTCCAGCTCCTTGCGCAGGTCCTTCCCGTACTTCTCCTTGTAGGCGGAGGTGATGGCGTCGATCTCCGCCTTGGACTTGTTGCCCAGCTCGTTGCGGAGCGCGTCCTCGTCCGTGCCAGCGCCGTCGATGGCCAGGTGGATGCGCTCGGCGGAGGCCTCGGCCTGGGCCTTCGTGTCGCCCTCCTTCGGCGGGTTGAGCAGCCGCAGCGTCACGTCCTTGTCGGCGCCGTCCCAGCCGCGAATCTCGCGCTCCAGGGACTTGCCCGTCTGCTTCTGGTACTCGGCCTTGATGGCTTCGACCTGCTCGGGCGTCTTGCCCTCCAGCACGCCGCGCACGGCGTCCTCGTCCGCGCCGAAGAGGCCGTCCAGGGCGCCCCGGATGCGCGCGGCGTCCGCCTGGGCGCTGTTGCCCTGCAGCAGGCCCATTGCCCGCGCGTAGTCCTCCTTCGACAGGTCGTCCTTCAGTCCCTTCAGCAGCTTCGGGTCCTGCAGGAGGATGGCGCGCTGCTCGGGCGTGGCCTTCTCCAGCCGCTGGAAGATGCGGTCCTCGTCGGTGCCCGCGCCTCGGATGTCCTCGCGCAGGCCGTCCTTGATGGCCTGGGCCTCCAGCTTCGCGGCCTCCTCGGGCGTCTTCGCCTGGGCGACGCCGAGCATGTTTCGCGCTCGCGCCATCTGGTCCTTGTCCAGCTCCTTCTCCAGCCTGGACAGCATGAAGTCCTCGGGCGACTGGCCCGCCGGAGCGCCGCCATTCAGCTCCGCGTACTTCTGGGCGATGGCGTGCCGCTGCTCGGGAGACTTCTTCTCCAGCGTCTTGAGGATCTCCTCGTCCGAGCCGAAGACGCCGTCCATCTCCGCCTGGATGGCCACCGCGTCGCTCTTCGCGCCGTCGCCCTTGAGCAGCGCCTCGGCCTTCTTCTTGTCGTTGCCGCTCAGCTCCCCGCGGATGACCTTGTCCAGGTCCTTGCGGTACTGGTCCTTGTACGTCTTGCGGATGAGGTCGAGCTGCTCGGGCGACTTGCCCTCCAGCGTCTTGAAGATCTTGTCCTCATCGGTGCCGGCGCCGAAGACGCCCCCCTCCGTCGCGTTGTACAGGGCGGCCGCGTCCTTCGTGGCCTGCTCCTGCGTGTACGACGGCTGCTGCTGCGCGGGCGGGGCCAGCGTCGTGCCGCCGGCCGGGGGCTGCGCGGAGTCGGCCACCATCATCCGCTGCAGCTCGGGCGACACCTTGTCCCGCGCGAGCGCATCGGCGCGGGCCTGGCTCCCGGGAGGCGTGTCGAAGATGCGCTTCGCCGCACTGGCCTTGAGGGTGCCCGCCTGCTGGTAGTGCGGCTGCTCCTTCAGGTACGCCTCCATCGACGCGTAGCTCTTCTTGGAGGCAGGGTCATAGACGCTCGCACCCTGGCGGATGACCACATGGCCTGACTGGCCCTCCGCGCCGGGGCGCTGGTCCGCCAGGAAGACCATCTCCGAGCGCGCGCGAATCTCCGGCGAGGCCAGGTCCAGCCAGTCCGCCGCCTGGTCCAGGCAGTTCGCCTTCCCGTCCCGCGTGTCCTCCGTGAGCAGCGAGCTCGCGGGCCCGGTGGGGTCCGCCGACAGCTGGGGCCCGCGCGGCTTCACCTCGGACTGGAACTCCGAGCGGGAGGACGGCGTGGCCCGCTGGGCTTTTTGCATCGCCTGTTCCAGCTGCTTCGCGAGGGCCTCCGCTGCCCGTCTGGCGGCCTCGGCGGCCTGCCGGGCGGCGGCCTCGGCGGCTTCGCGCGCCTGGCGCTGGAGTTCTGCGGCGGAGGTGGACGAACCCGACTTGACGGACGTCATGGTGAATCCTCGGTAGCGGAGGGGCGGTGTCGTGAAATGCCGCCCCGGGCTGCTCTGTAATGGTGGAGTGCCGCATTCCGGCCGCGTCCCAGAAATGTCTGCGTCCCTCCTACGGCGCGCGCCGCGCAAGGGTTGGCACCGGGCAGCCCAGCAACCCTGGTACGCTTGTTACGGTATGGCGATGTGCCCGGCCGAGACGATGCTGAGTGACCTGCTGGCGGTTGCAGGGGAGCACTCGGGGACGGTCGTCTCCTGGGACGGCCATGCGCAGGAGGGGAGCGGCACCTCTGCTTCCTGGCCAGGGACCTGGCTTCCGTCCTCGCCGCGCCGCTCGCCGATGAGCCATTGCCGCGGCCCCTGAGCCACACCCTCATGTGAAGCCGCGTGATTCCAGCCGGTTATGCGGCTGCCGGCTCCTGGTTCATGGGTTGCAATGAAGGGGAGCATGAGCCCACTTCCCACGCTTCGACAGCTCCCCGTCGCCACGCTGGTCGCGCTCCTGTTACTGACCGCGTCCTCCGCGCGCGCGGACATGGCGACCGAGGTCCTCTACGTAACCCGCGCGGAGATTTCCGACGAAGCCCTCCGCGGCGTCATCGGCATCGCCTTCATCCACACGGACCTCGGTGCGGACGGCCGTCCCTCGGGAGAGGTTCCGCGCTACCGGCCGAGCGGTGATGGCTTCGAGCCGGCCGGCACGCTCGCCGTGAAGGAACTCGGCGCGCTGAGCGGCTGGGACTACGAAACGGCGCTCCGCAAGTTCCCCGTCGTCGAGCAGCGGTGGCCCTACCTCCACGTCGTCATCGACGTGCGCACGAACGAGCGCGCCTGGCTTCGCGCCTTCGGAGGCTCTCACGACGCGCTGAGGGTTGCCTACCGGGCGCTCGACTCGCAGGAGCTGCAGTGGAGCGGCATCGACTCCCTCGCGCTGGTGCCCGACTCACAGTCGCGCCTGTACATGGCTCCGAGGGAAGACGCCCGCTCCCATCCCCTGTCGCTGGACCAGCCGGCCCGCCTGAACGGCAAGGTCGTCGAGCTGCGAATCATCGGCACGAAGGGGAACTTCATCCAGGTCGGCGTCATGGTGGACTGGGACAGCCCCCTGGTGCCACTGGGCTGGCTGCGCATCACCGACGAGAACGGCCTGCTGCGCATCTGGCCCATGATGGCCTCGATGTGCTGAGCGCGGGACGGGCCCGAGAGGCCCGTCCCGATGCAACCGGGTACCGACTCGCGACGACTACGAGCCCGACATCATGCTGCCGAGGATGTTGAACACGATGCCGGCCACGATGGTGCCCGTCCACGCGAGCATGATGTTCTTGTTCTGGTTCTGGTCCACGTTCATCCAGCCCCAGATGAAGGTGTAGATGCCACAGAAGATGCCCAGGATGCCGTGCAGCGGGCCCTTGGCCTGGAACAGCTTGATGAGGACCATGATGAAGCAAATCAGGTTGCCGATGCCGCAGAGCGCGCCGAGCAGGCCGAGGATCATTCCCATTGTGTGTCTCCTGAGGTGGTGTGGTGGGGGTTCAGCTGAGGGTTGAGTCGATGAAGGTGCCGCGAAAGACGAGCAGTCGGACGAGCCAGTAGGCCATCAGGGCCAGCAGCAGCAGGGCCGTCACCCGGGTGCGCCGCTCGAAGCGGGCGACCGCGTCGATGCCCCGGCGCCGGGCCGCTTCCGGGAGGAACGCCATCCCCGTGATGAGCACCAGCGCCGCCAGCAGGAACGGGGCGAAGGCGTGCCAGGTCAGCGCGCTCCGCCATTCGCCGTGAAGCAGGGCCGTCACTGCCCGGGACAGTCCGCAGCCAGGGCAGGGGACTCCCAGCGCGCTCAGGAGGGGGCACGGCCACGCGGGCAGGCCGAAGTGCAGAAGGCCCAGCTGGACGGCGGCCATGGCTCCCACCACCCAGCCGGTGGTCCGACGTTCCAGGACCTGGGCCATGACGGGCGTGGAGAGCAGTGGAGTGTGACGCGCGGATGAGGCCGGGACTGGATTCATTCCCCGCCCCCCCTCGGAAGCAGGTCTGCTTCGCGTCCTACTAGCACGACCTGTGTTGGGCGTCGAACAGAAGACGTGTCAGGGCCTGGATTCCCGAGCCTTGAGACCCGGTGCTCCGCTCACTTCCCGGCGCTCGGCGGGCGCTCGCGCCGGGGGCCTCAGTAGGTGCCCTTCATCGTGACGTTCGTATACGCGGTGTAGCCGTATGAGCAGGCATACCAGCCGCCCGCGGACGGGTTGCTGATGGTACATGTCTCGGTGCTGCCCGGCTGGTAGGGACGGCAGTTGTAGGAACCGGTCGTCGGCGCCGCGCCGAAGCGGACGTACAGGTCCGCGTCCCCCGTCGTGCCAGAGGCCCCCACCTGGTTGAACACCAGAGAGCTCCTGCCCGAGGGCACGGTGAGTATCCAGCAGGTCCATGCATTCTTGGCCCCGCTGTATGGCGCCGTGGTCGAGCCGTTGCTCAGAAAGTTATCGATGACAACACCGCTGAATGTGCCCGTGAGCGACACGCCCGAGTAGGTGGCATAGGCATTCAGCATCACATACCAGTCGCCCGCGGCGGGGTTGGTGATGTTGCACGTCTCGGTGTTGCCGGACTGGTAGGGCCGGCAGTCATAGCTGCTGGGGGTCGGAGCCGAACCGAACTTCACGTAGAGGTCCACGTCACCCGTGCCACCGCTGGTGGTGAAGACGAGGTGGGTCTGGCCGGGCGGAACGGTGAGCTTGTAGTACGCGGCGGTGCCCGTGCTCCCAGCCAGCCCCGTCTTCGGCACGCCGCTGGTCAGCGGAGTGGTGGTCGGCGGCGGGATGATCACCCCTACACCCACGGCCTGCCACGCCGCGCTCACCGCATTGACGGTGGCCTGGTCATAGCCGAGCTGCAGGGCTGCCTGCTCCGTGTACGTCTTCGCCTGCGCGAAGTTCGTGGAGGCGGTCCAGATGTCGACGTTCGCCTTGTAGAAGATGCGCGCCGTCTTCTCGACGCCGATGCCTGGCACCACCACGCTCGTCCTGCCACGCGGGTGCGTGCCACCCGTGGACAGCAGCGAGAACGCCAGGTTGGAGATGCCAGAGCTGTAGTGCACGTCCGTGTTCGCGTTGTAGTTCGGGTAGTAGTCGAGCGACGCGCCATCCAGGGCCGGATCATTCATGTAGCGAATCGCATCGCCCGCGGTGCCGGGCGTCCAGACGTCCTCGCCGATCTTCCAGACCTCCGCGTCCGGTAGCACGAAGCCTCGAGTCCAGCTCTCGCACGTGGCGGCAATGGCATCCGAGAAGCTCTCGTTGAGGCCGCCAGACTCGCCCGAGTAGGTGAGGTTGGACTCGGCAATGGTCACCGCGTGGGCGAGCTCGTGCGCGACCACGTCCAGGTCATTGCACAGCGCGGTGGAGTTCACGCCGTCGCCATCGCCGCACACCATCTGGGTGCCGTTCCAGAACGCGGCGACATAGTTGGTGCTGTAGTGGGTCGAGCACAGCAGCGCCGCGCCAGCGCCATCGTAGGAGTCGCGGCCGAAGAGCGTGGACAAGCAACTGTGGACGGTACCCAGCACGTCATAGCAGGCGTTCACGACGGGGTCGCTGACGGACGCCTGTCCCTCGGAGCGCTTGAGCGTGCCCGGAATGCTGGTGCCATTGTTGGAGCTGTACACCTTGCGGTTCAGCGCGTTGAAGATCCGCGGAGCCCTCCGCACCACCTCGCCGTCACTGGCCTTCACGTACACCAGATCATTCACCGGGGTGCCCGCGGCCAGCAGGCCTGTCACCCGCACCTCGTGAGCCAGGACGAGCTGGTCGTTGGCGTCGCGCACGTACACCCGGCGCTCGGTCCTGGCATCCCGGGTGAGCGCGGCAGTCGCGTCGAGCGCGACCCTGGCAGCGGCCTCCGCGGAGATCCGCGGCTGGACGGGCGCGAGGCTCGGGTTTCGAGTGTCACGCGCGGAGCCGTTGGCCGCGTAGACGACACCCGCCCGGTCCACGTGAAGGATGAGCTCACCGTCGACGACGGGCAGCCCCTCCTTCAACTGGCCGAAGCGCAGGTGCTGGTGCCCGTTCTCATCCACGGACATCCGCCTGAAGACCAGCTCCTCCGCGCGGAGGCCGTAGACCGGAGCAATGCTCCCCAGCGCGGCCCGCACGGTGGCCTTCGCGTCCGCCGCCGACAGCCCCCGCGCCGACCCCGCGGCCTTGCCCAGAGTGCCCTTGATGAAGTCAGGAGTCCCATCCCGCTGGCTGGACAGGACGGAGACCCCGTTCATCGCGCTCAGCGCCTGCTGGATGTCCGCGCCGTCCTTCTCACTCGCGAGCGTCAGCGAGTCCTTGGACTCCGCCTGCTCTTCGGTGGAGCTGCAAGCGGTGAAAACCAACGCCAGACACGCCGCACGAAGCGACCTCAGAAGTGGATGGCTCAAGTTCATGTCCCCCCAGCATACTCTACTCTGGGTGAAGAGCACTGGGACGCCGATACGATGTTGCATGTGTAGCTGGGGGGCAGATGGTGCGGCCAGGAGGAAGGCATGGCCGACACTGCCGCACCCAGCGGCAGCGCTTCCCGGGTTAGACTCCCGGGCCGCCTTCGATGGGGGAATCCGGATGAACCGCTACGCACTTCGCGACCACACCGACCGTCTCGACGCGCAGACGCAGTACGAGGAGATTGTCCGCATCCTCTCCACCCAGGAGTTCCCCTGGGACATCGAGCAGGCGCTCAGCTTCGCGCTGTTCCGCACCTACGCGGTGCCGAGCATCGGCGTGCTGCTGCACGAGACGGGCGAGTTCAACCAGCGCACCCAGAAGCGCTACGACGACACCGTGCTCATCCTCGATGCGATTCTCGAGCACGGCATGGCCAGCCAGGCTGGCAGGAATGCCTTCCGGCGCATGAACCAGATGCACGGCGCCTACGACATCTCCAATGACGACATGCGCTACGTGCTCTCCACCTTCGTGGTGACGCCCGTGCGCTGGCTCGCGGAGTTCGGCTGGCGGCCGTTCACCCCGCACGAGGTGGAGGCGTGGACGCGCTACTACCACGCCGTCGGCCGCCACATGGGCATCCAGGACATTCCGGAGACGTTCGACGCGTTCGCCGCGCTGATGGATGGCTACGAGGCCAGGCACTTCGCCTTCGACGCGCGCAGCAGGGCCGTCGCCGACGCCACCCTCGAGCTGCTCGCGACGTTTTCGCCGTCCCACCTCGCGCCGAAGAACCTGGTGAACCTGTTCGCTCGGACGCTCATGGACGATGCGCTGCTCGACGCGTTCCACTATGCACGCCCCTCCGCTCTCAGCCGGACGGCGTTCCGCCTGGCGCTCAAGGCGCGGGGGAAGTTCGTGCGCTACGCGCTGTCACCGCGAAGCGAGCCGCTCTTCGGCCGCGGCCGACCCAACATCCGCAGCTACCCCAACGGCTACGCCGTCGAGCAGCTTGGCACCTTCCCGAAGGGCTGCCCCGTGAATCATGGCGCCCCCGCGGCGGACGCGAGCAGCGGTGCTCGTCAGCGACAGTGACCTGGCAGGAGCAGGGGCTGAAGCCCACGCGCAGCCCCTCTTGGCCTGAGCGCCACTTCCACGACAGCTTCAGGGCGTGGCTACTTCGACCAGTAGACCTGGGTCGCCACCAGGGGTTTGCAGCCGCAGCGCTCGGTGCCGGTGACGTAGAACCAGACCGCCATCACATCCGCGGCGTTGCCGCCGCCGGTCAGCACCACATCCTTGATGGTGTTGCACAGTCGCCGGTTCTCCTCGGCCTGGGTGTCGATGGCGGCGGTGCGCGCCGCGATGTGGTTGGCATTGGCCGCGCCGGTGCAGAAGCCGCCGCCGGCGCAGGGATAGGCGCAGGCCCAGTCCTTGTCCTTGTTGAGGCCGTGAATCTGTGCGGCGCCCGCCGGCAGGCCCGCGGTCACCCCGTCGTGGAGGTAGATGGCCGCGCCCCCGTGGAGCCCGGGGACGGTGACGGTGAAGGGCGGGGCACCTCCCGCCACCGCGCCTCCCTGTCCCGCGACGGTGAACGTGTTGTAGACGCCCGGCTTGGGTCTTCCCGAACTCCAGCGGTGGACGGTCTCGAACTCCGACACCCACCAGCCCGAGCGCAGCACGGTGTCCTTCTGGGGCGCGTTGGCGAACCGGGCGGCGCCCGCGGGGAAGGCGGTGCTGGGGTTGCGGGTATAGGCCGTCGGCGCGGCGCAGTTGCTGGCCTCCACGTAGGTGGAGTGCGAGTAGAAGTCGTGGGTGGTGTGTGAGCGGACGCCCACGGACTCACGCACCTGCACGTCCAGCTTGTCCAGGTACTTGCGCTTCAGACAGCCGGTCTTCGTCGGCTGGCAGTGGTTGTTCTTCTCCACGACGACCTTGGCCCACAGGTCGTCGATGGCGGCCTTCACGCGGATGCGCTTGTCGCTCGGGCTGGCGATGACGGAGTTGCTCCAGGCCCGGTCCATGAGCTGCCGCGCGTTCAGCCCGGTGGCGCCTCCGGTGCGAAGGACGACGGTGTCGTCGTCGGCGTGCCACTCGGCGGGGCACCACGGCGCGAACCCATTGCCGCAGCCGTTGTCGACCCAATAGTTGTACTCGTCCAGCGCGTCGTTCTCGTCGTTGCCCCACAGACCGGGAGCCACGTTGCCCTGCCGGTGGATGGCGCGGTGGGGCTCGGTGTCGAAGGCCAGGGCCCCCGCCGCCAGGAGCCCGCAGGCCACGGCGGTCAGTACGCGTGCGTGATTCATCGTCCACCTCCCCACGGGTTCACGATGCGGCCGGAGTTCACATCCCCCGCGGCCGTCTGGCAGGCGAAGCCGCCGTCCACGTCCTCGATGATGATGACGGGCGCCTCTTCCTCGGGCAGGCCGGCATCGTCGGTGCCGCCGTCGCGCACCTCGGTGCCCGGCCAGGTGCCGCCGTCAAGCTCGCGCGGCTGCGTGGGCACGCGGGAGATGGGCTGGCCCGGTGGGACGGGCTTCTCCTCACACTCGCGCTCCGGTGAGGCCGGGCCCCGCGGAGGCTCGCCCTCCAGGTCCGCCAGCTTGCCGCAGAAGGAGAGGGGACCCTCGAAGCAGACGGTGCGCTCGAGCAGGTTGCCACTCACCTGCACTGGCACCTCCCGCCGCTCTCCGGCGCCTGGACCCGTGCCGGCGAACGTGGCGATGAAGGCCGTGGAGAACTGGCCCGTGCGGCCGTCGTAATCGCCCTGCGCGCACGAGGGGAACTCCGTGGGCGGGAAGGGGTTGGACTCGGTGACGCAGTCGGACCAGGTGAGCGCGCGCGTGCTCCCGTCAGGCAGGGCCAGCTTCAGTGTCGTGCCTGGCTGGGGACGGATGCGCCAGAGGGTGGTGTCCCGCGCGGCGTAGGCTTCGTCCGGCAGGGGCTCGACGGGAGCGCCGTGATAGCCGGCGTCGGCCGTGCTGCGGGTGAAGGTGAGCTCCTCGAGGGGCTGCTCGACCTGCAGCTTCAGCCGGCCGTTCAGCCGGGCGACGACGGGCTGGGTGGCGCCCGGGAGTCGAAGGCCGGGCTGCCCTTCCAGTCGCGCGGAGAGCGGCCGCCGCACCAATGGCGCGCAGGTGTACAGCAGGCACTTCCCGTCCTCGGTGGTGAGCGTGCTGTCGGCGCACTTCAGCGCCGGAGGCTCCACGGGGATGGGCTCGGGCCGGGGGGTAGGCTCGGGAAGAGGAAGAGGCGGTGGTGGCTTCGGCGGACAGCCGACGCTCATGGCGCCGAGCAGAAGCAAGGTGGGCAGCAACCCGCGGATGCCGGAACGCAGCGACATGAAGTGAACGCCCCCCTTCCGCGAGTCGTTCGCGGAGTGAAGGCGAGGGTAGTTCCCGCGAGTGGAGTGGCAAGAAAGTGGCCCTGTTCCACCCGCACGCGCGGTAGCACCCGCTTCCTCGAGGCTCACGACGTGAGCTCCGAGGCCCCTTGGTTCTATTGCCGGCGGAAGGTGATGCCTCCGACCAGGAACCGGGTGTTGATGGCCATCAGCTCGCGGCCCTGGTCGACGATGATGAAGGTGACGGGGACCGGATCACTGATGGGCGAGCCCGGGAAGACGGCCTGGCTGGTCCCTATCCCGTCGGGGCCGACCGAGTAGCTGCAGCTCGACGACTGGTTGGTCATCGTCTGCCCGTTGATGTTGACGACGGTGGTGACCGAACAGCCGCCTCTTCCGTCGAAGGAGACCTTGCCCACCCCGACCGAGGGCACCGGCGGGCCGCCCCCCGGTGGCAGAAACATGCCGAAGGAGGACGAAAAGCCCCAGACGCCCTGGAGCGAGCGGTTGTTGTATCGCCGGTGGTCGCCCTTCAGGCTGTCGTCGTCATCGCGGAGAGCGTCGTCATCGCGGGCGGCCAGCGACGACCTGGCGGTCACCGCGGCTCCCACCCCCACGACCATCGCCAGCAGAACCTTCACCCTCATCCCCGCGAGCCGGAAGCGTCTGGCTCCAATCATGACTCTCCTCCTTCCGTCGTATCCACCCATCAAACCGCCGCCCTCAGGTGGCAGTATCGGCGGTGACGAGGAATGCCACGGAGCAATCACCGTGGGGTTGCCAGGGATTGGGCAATCGACTCCACCGAGCATGAAGCAGTGGACGCATGGGCTGCACCGAGCGGCCATGTCGATGCGGGCGGGCGGCGCTGTGCGCCGCGGTCCGGGATGCCCTCGCGCGCGTGGAGCCCGCCCCGTCCCCTCACGTCACGTAGCGGCACGCGCGGGGGCGTTCGGCAGGATGACCACCTTGGCAGTACGTCGAAGTAGCAACCCGGACGAGCCTGGGAAATACACCGGTCCAGCGAGGGTGGCCTTCGAGCCGGAACCCGCGTTTCATGCCGCGAGCACCTGCTCCCTCTTGGCGCGCAAGAGGGAGGTGCGTCCGGCAACCCCGGCGCATGCCCGCGCCAGAACGGCTTCATTGCAGACTGATCTTGCGGATCATGTTGTTGCCGTAGTCCGCCACGAAGAGCGTTCCCGAGGCGTCCACGGTCACGGCTTGGGGCAGATTGAAACGCGCATTGGCTCCCGTGCCATTCGCGCTGCCGTTGCTGCCGACGCCAGCCTTGCCGGCGAGGGTCGTGACCACACCCGCGGAGGTGACCTTGCGGATCAGGTTGTCAGCGATGCTGGAGACGAAGACATTGCCTGAGGCATCCACCGTCACCCCCATCGGATCGCCGAAACTGGCGGCTGTCCCGGTGCCGTCTGCACTGCCGACAAAGCCGGTGCCGGCCAAGGTGCTGACCACACCCGCCGCCGTGATCTTTCGGATCAGGTCGCTGGAAGGTTCGGCCACATAGACGTTGCCGGAGGCATCCACCGCGACCGCTCTGGGTCCGGTGAAGCTGGCGGCGGTGCCGATGCCATTGGTGCTGCCATGGCTGCCGCTGCCGGCCAGCGTCGTGACAACACCGGCCGGGGTGATCTTGCGAATCGACAAGTTGCCGGAATCGGCCACGTAGACGTTGCCGGACGTGTCCACGGCCACCCCCAGGGGGCCCCTGAAGCTGGCGGCAGTGCCGGTGGCATCGGTGCTCCCCGGTGTGGTGCTGCCGGCCAGCGTGCTGACCAGCCCTGCCGGCGTGATCTTGCGGATCATCTGGTTGAAAGAGTCGGCCACATAGACGTTGCCCGAGGTGTCGACGGTCACGCCACTGGGGGCACTGAAACTGGCGGCGGTGCCCATGCCATTCGTGCTGCCACTGCTGGCGCTGCCGGCCAGCGTGGTGACAACACCGGCCGGTGTGATCTTGCGGATCAGGTTGTTGTTGAACTCCGCCACATAGACGTTGCCCTGGATGTCCGTGGCGATGCCCATGGGTCCGTTGAAACTGGCCGCGGCACCGATGCCGTTGGCGCTGCCGGCGCTGGTGCTGCCGGCCAGAGTGGTGACCACCCCTGAGCCGGAGGGATCGGCAGGGTCCGGCTCAGGATTGCCTCCGCCTCCGCCTCCGCAGGCAGAGAGGAGCACCGCGCAGACCGCGGCGGAAACCAGGCGCGCGTTCGCACCAGGGAAAGTGGGCAGGACACGATCCGCCAACGACGACGGCATGTGACGACAGGAAGCATGGTTCATGGAATTCCAGGGAACGAGCAGTGCCGGTCTATCGGCCCGGATTCCATAAACCACTCCCACGATCTTGCCGAGCACTACGGGATGCCCTCGCGCGCGTGGAGCCCGCCCCGTCCCCTCACGTCACGTAGCGGCACGCGCGGGAGTGTTCGGCAGGATGACCACCTTCCCCGAGGTCTTCCGCTGAGCCAGCGCACGGTGGGCGTCTGCCAGCTCGCGCAGCGCGAAGGTCTGTCCGACGACGACCTCCAGCTTCCCGCGCGCCACGAGCGCGAAGACGTCGCGGAGCGTCTCGCCCTGGACCTCCGGTGGCAGCGCCGGCAGCGCGAAGCCGACGAGCGACTGGTTCTGGAAGAGCAGCTGGGTGAACTGCTCGCTGCTCACAGAGGTGCTGAACATGCTGTCGGCGCCGAAGACGACCATCCTTCCTCGCGGCGCCAGCGCGCGGAGGCTCCGTGCGAAGGACTCGCCCCCGTCCCTCTCGAAGACCACGTCGGCGCCGCGTCCCTCCGTGGCTTCCCGGACGCGCTCGGGCCAATCCGCGCGCATGGAGTCGACGGTGCCGTCCGCGCCCAGCCGCCGGGCGAGCGCGCGCTTCTCCTCGGTGCTGGCTCCGGCGATGACACGGCCCGCGCCGAGCTGCTTCGCGAGCTGCACCATGAAGGAGCCCACGCCGCCCGCCGCCGCGGGGATGAACACCGTCTCACCTTCCCGCAGACGGGCCGCGACCCGGAGCCCGGCCAGTGCGGCGGGCGCCTGGCTCAGCAGGGCCACGGCCTTCTCGAAGGGAAGGTCGTCTGGAATCGGGGTGACGAGCGGGGCCGGTGCGACGGCCAGCTCCGCGAAGGCGCCCTGCGCCGGCAGCATCGCCACGACGCGAGCGCCCTTCTGGAGCCGTGACACCCCGCTTCCGACGGCGCTGATGATGCCCGCGGCCTCGTAGCCCGGGGTGAACGGCGGGTTGGGCGCTCCCGGTACGTGGCCCGCGCGCTGCAACAACTCCGCGTAGTTCAGGCCGGCGGCGTGGACCTGGATGAGCACCTCGCCCTCGCCCGGAACGGGTGCCTCCAGCTCCTCGAGCCGAAGCTCCTCGGGACCACCAAAACGCAGCAATCGCATCGCCTTCATGTCTGTCTCCAGGGTGGAGCCGCGCATCGGGAGAAGCGGCTCGCGACGGAAGGTAGTCCCGTGAATCCGGACGGGCACTGGCTACACGTCCGTCTTCATGGTCCATTCGTCCTGACGGAGGAGCCATGGACGTCCTCGCCGACACGCTGCACGGCATTCACATGCGGAGCATGGTCAACGGCCGGCTGGAGGTGACCGCGCCCTGGGGCATGCGCGTCGATGCGCGAGACGTGTGCCTCTTCTACGTGGTCTCCCGTGGGAGCTGCGTGCTGGAAATCGAGGGCACGCGCCACGTGCTCGCGAGCGGCGACTTCGTCTTCATCCTCGGCGGGGTGTCCTACGTCCTCAAGGACAGCGCGAAGACGCGCCCCGTCCCGGTCAGCGAGGTCTACGCGAGCCGGAGCGGACGCTGCGGAGGCGTCGTCCGCTACGGTGGAGGGGGCGCGCCCACGACGCTCATCTGCGGTCGCTTCATCTTCGATGGAACCTCGCTGAGCCCGCTCGTCGCGAGCCTGCCGCCGTTCCTCCATGTGAAGGGGGACGGCGGCATCGCCACGCGGTGGCTGGAGTCCACCATGCAGTTCGTGGCCTCGGAGATGGAGGCCGAGCAACCCGGCTACGAGACTGTGGCGAGCCGGCTGGGCGACGTGCTCCTGGTCCAGGCCCTGCGGACGCACGTGGCCTCCCTTCCCCCCGAGCAGGGAGGTTGGCTCCAGGCGCTCACCGACCCGAGGCTCAGCACCGCGCTCCAGCGCCTGCACGAGCGGCCCGAGGCGCCGTGGACGGTAGAGGGGCTCGCCCGCGCCGCCGGCATGTCGCGCTCGGTGTTCGCCGCGCGCTTCAAGTCCATCGTGGGCGAGGGGCCCCTGACGTACCTGACGCGCTGGCGCATGCACAAGGCCACGCGGCTGATGACGGCGGGGAACCTGTCGGCGAGCGAGATTGCCCAGGCGGTGGGCTACGAGACCGACAGCGCCTTCGTGAAGGCCTTCAAGCGTCATGTCGGAGAGACGCCCGGCGCGTATCGGCGCCGCCTCAAGGGGCGCGACGCGGACTCCGTGCCTGGGAGGAACAGGGGCCCTGTTGCGACGTGAGGCGCGAGTGGGCATGGGGCGCTGAGGGGGCAGGAGGGTCGCACGCCGATGCGGCGGCCGTCGGGGAGGGGCCGCTGTCCCGGCGGCTGGTCGGTATCCCCGAGCCGGCGCCGGACGAACCGCTCCCCGCCCTGTCTGCTGCGGTGCTCGCGGAGTGGCCCACACCGCTTGCCGCCGAATCGCGACACCTGGAGGCCATCACACACTCAGGGGGCAGGCCGCGTGAATGCTGCGCGCGGCGCGGAGCCACTCCACCTTCATGGCACAGGTGATTCGCTGAAGGATGGTGACGGCCATGAGATGGAGAGCCAATGCCCCCCTCCTGGGCGCAGCGGTGCGTGCCCTGGCGGTCGTTGGATTCGTCCTCGCCACGGGCCCCGTGGCCGCACAGGAGAGGCGCGATGCGGAGAAGGTGGACCCGGAGGCCGACCGCATCCTGCGCTCGATGTCCAGCTTCCTCGCTGGCCAGAAGGCCTTCTCCGTAGACTACGACGTGGACAGCGAGGTCATCGACAAGGACGGGCAGAAGCTGCAGTTCAGCAGCTCGGGCCTCCTCGAGGTGCAGCGGCCCGGCATGCTCCACGCGACACGCCGCGGCGGCTACGTCGATGCCGAGCTCTTCTTCGACGGACGGACCCTCACGCTCCTCGGCAAGAATCAGAACGCCTACTTCCAGCTGAATGGACCGACCACGATTGACGAGGCCATCGAGACGCTCCGCGGCGAGGCGAACCTGGACCTCGCGGGCGCCGACCTGCTGTACGCCTCACCCTACGATGCGCTGCGCACCGACGTGAAGGGTGGCACCTATCTGGGACCCGCCGTCGTGGATGGCATCGAGTGCGACCACCTCGCGTTCCGCGCGGACAAGGTGGACTGGCAGCTCTGGGTGCAGCGGGGAGACAGGCCGCTCCCCATCAAGTACGTCATCACCAGCAAGTGGATTACCGGTGCTCCCCAGTACACCGTCCGCCTTCGCAACTGGAAACTCCAGCCGCAGCTGGATGCCCGGCGCTTCGAGTTCAGGCCCCCCGCGGGCGTCAAGCGATTGGAGTCGATTCCAACCAACGAGCTGGGTGAGCTGCACGGAGGCGCGCAGCCATGAAGACCCGGTCAATTCGCTGGAAGGGTGTCCTCCCGGCCGCGGCGTTCGCCGCCCTCCTGATGGGTGACCTCGTCCCCGTGGCCGAAGCCGTCGTCGGCCGTCCCGCCACGCCGGTGAGCGTCGCGGGCGTCGCGCGCCGGACCACCCGGCGGACCGTGGTCCGCACCTCGGCCTACGTGGCGGCGCTGCCGCATGGCTGCACCACGGTCACCATCAACGGGATGGGGCTCCATCAATGCGGCGCTACCTACTACCAGGCGTCCGGCTCGCAGTACGTCGTCGTGCAGGTCGATTGAGCCGTGAGTCACGGGGCGGGGCAGGGCCGTAGCGGCCTCCGCGCCCCGAAAGCCAGACGCTCTCAGGGGCCGCGAAGGGTGGAGCTCAATCGGTGAGGAGGAACTCGACCCCCGTCGGTGGACTCACGATGGGGGAGGAGCGGCAGCAGGTGGGCGTGTGCTGGGCCTCGTTGCCGAGTTGCTGCGGACCTGTTCGCACTGCCTATCTTTGTCTCTGAGTTCTTCCATGCGTGAGAGCCGGAGCAATCATGGGAGCGCACGCAGGATTGGAGGGACCCGTGCAGGCCCGGCGTGCCGGCCTCCTCTTGCTCGAGGGTCTCGCGATCATCGCCGGATATGTCCTGCTGGGCTGGGTCGGACAGCGCATCATCGTCGCTGGCCGACTGGTCGCCCTCTGGCCAGCGGCGGGGTATGCCCTTGCGATACTGCTGCTGAGGGGCCCTTCGCGGTGGCCCGCCATCCTGCTCGGGTCACTGATCGTCTCCGAGCTCTGGCTCCTGGAAGTCGGGGGTACCTCATCCCCTCGTGGGCACGTCGCGGCGATCCTGACGGGAGGGGTCCGCGCGCTCACAAGCGTGGTGGGCGCTCGGCTCATTCGCTGGCAGAACGGGCCTCCTCGATGGCCTGGCACTGTACGCGGCGCCGTGAGCTTCGTGCTCATCGCCGGTCTCATCTATCCCGCGGTGGTTGCCGTGGCGACCCATTACTCGATGTGGTTGAGCGGAAACGCCGTGGCCGCTCGGATGTCCCTGCACTCGCTGTGGGGCTGGTTCATCGCCAACAGCACGGGCGCCCTGGTCGTGGCGCCGCTCATCCTGGTATTCGCCGCGCCCTCCATGGCGTATCCGCGCCGACCGCACTGGGAGCTGGCCTTGCTTGGCTCGCTCTACCTGGTGGGCAGCTTCGCCTCCATCGAACTCGGACGATGGCTCGGGTTGGGCGGCCTGATGGCATACCCGCTTGTTCCTCTCATGATCTGGGCGGCGCTCCGGTTCGGCTCGCGAGGGGCCGCCGTCAACAACCTGATCTGGGCCGCCGCGCTCATCGTGTTCGCCCTGTCGAATCCCTCATCGATGGAGACGGCCCAGGTCTTCTTCCAGACCCAGGCGCGGATCGTGGTGTTCTCCGCCGTCATCCTCGTGCTGGCCGCAGCCATCGAGGATCGGCAACAGATGCGGGAGGCTTTGGAGGAGGAGCGCCAGAGTCTCGAGCAGCGGGTGGCCGAGCGCACCCGCGACCTCGCACGCTCCCTCTCCTTGCAGAGCCACGCGCGCCAGTCCGCGGAGCAGGCCTACCGAGAAGCCCGCCAGGCGCTGGGGCTGCGCGACGAGTTCCTCGCGATTGCCGCTCACGAGCTGCGGACCCCGTTGACGTCCATGAAGGCGCAGATCCAGCACCTGGAGCGGCTGCTGGACAACCCGTCCGCCAGTCGCGTCGAGTCCTCTCGGCTGAGGTCCGCGGTCGCCAGCACGTCACAGCAGTTGAGGCGTTTTCAGTATCTCTGCGACCAGCTCCTGGACATCACGCGACTCACCCTGGGCAGGCTCGAGCTGCGGTATGAGCGGCTCGATCTCCGGGGCCTCGTGGAGGAGCAGATGGGTCTCCAGGCCGGGGCCGCGTCGAGCGCCCGTTCGGAGCTCCGACTCGAGTGCGCGGGCCCGATCGTCGGCGAGTGGGATCGGGGGCGGCTCGAGCAGATCGTGTGCAACCTGCTCTCCAATGCGATCAAGTTCGGCGCGGGAAGCCCCATCACGCTCAGGCTCCAGGGGCTGGCGGACCACGTGCGTCTTCAAGTCATTGATGGCGGCATAGGCATCGCGCCAGGAGATCACGCTCGGATCTTCCACCGGTTGGAGCGCGCGGTCGACTCACGGCACTACGGTGGACTGGGGCTCGGGCTCTGGATTGTCCGTCAGAGCGCCGAGGCGCTCGGAGGCGCCATCACGGTCGAGAGCGAGCTGGGAAGAGGTTCCACTTTCACCGTCGAGCTGCCGAGAACCCGCGAGGAGCCTGTTGGGGTAACGGTGCCCGGGCTCCATGACCTTCGTGCTTGAATGCAGCCCGGAGGGAAGGTCACTTGCTGGAAGTGCTGTTGCTGGCCGTGGGTGCGCCCTCGGCGGAATTGCTGAGGGGGCGACCGGAGTTGCTCGAGCGGCTCTCGTCCGCACTGGACGAGGCAGGCGCCTTGGGAGAGGACACCGCGCCCGGGTCGACGGCCTTCGCGCGACACGTCGGGGAGCAGCTGGGACGGACCGCTGACGTCGCCCGGGCCATCGAGTTGCTGCATGCTCGGGACCTGGCAATGGCCCTGGCATGCGTGGAGGGCAAGCCAGGCGCCCTGGCCTGGATGGAGACGTCCATCTTCGCGAAGCTCGGGGCCCCGCTCGCGCGCGTGGACGCCTCTCCCGCTTTCGTGGCCGAGGTGGTCCAGCATGTCCGGACCTGGCTCCTGCTCCCCCGGGAGGACGGGCCGCCGCGACTGATGGACTACTCGGGAATGGGACCGTTGCGCTCCTGGGTCCGGGCCACCGCGGTCCGGGCCGCGCTTCGGATGCGCAAGGCGAAGGGGCAGGAGGAGCCGACGGAATCGGAAGTCCTCGCCCGCCATGCCCTGCCGGACGTGACGCCGGAGGCGATGTACCTGCGCGCCGACGTGCGCCAGCACGTCCGTGAAGCCCTGGCCCAGGTCGTCCGGACACTCGACACGGAGGAGCAGGAGGTGCTCCGGCTCTTCTTCGTGGATCAGCTCTCCTTGACGCGCATGGGCGAGCTGCTCGGGCTGCACAAGTCCACCCTTTCGCGGCGACTGTCCGCCGCGCACTCCCTGCTGGAGAAGAGAACGCGGAAGCTGCTCGCAGACCGGCTGGCCCTGTCCACCCCTGAGCTGGAGAGCCTGATGCGCGCCGTGAGAAGCCAGCTGGACCTCAGCCTCTCCGGCGTGTTCGGCGCGCCCCGATGAACTGCCCCGATGAGGGCTCGCTCTCCCTCTACGTCGCCGGGCTGCTTGCCGCCGCGGAACACGAAGCCCTCCGCGCACACCTGCGCGACTGCTCCGAATGCCGGGCCGCGCTCGGGGCGCTCGAGGCGCCCGACGACGAGCCTCCCGAGGCCCGAGGCGCGCTGGTCCCCGGCGACCGGGTGGGCCGCTTCGTGGTGCTGTACCCGGTGGGCGAAGGCGGGATGGGCCGGGTCTATGCCGCGTATGACCCCGAGCTGGACCGCAACGTGGCGCTCAAGGTGCTCCATGCCCGGCAACTGCGAAGGCTGGACCTTCCGCAGGCCAAGGCGCGGCTCGAACGGGAGGCCCGTGCGATGGCCCGGCTCTCCCATCCGCACGTGGCCAGCATCCACGACGTCGGGGAACGGGACGGGCAGCTCTTCCTCGTCATGGAGCTCCTCGAGGGAGGCACCCTCCGGCAGTGGCTGCGAGAGCGGCCGCGCTCACGGCAGGAGGTCCTCACGGCCTTCGCGCAGGCCGCTGAGGGGCTTGCCGCCGCGCACGCGGTGGGCATCGTCCATCGCGACTTCAAGCCGGACAACGTGGTGCTCACCCGTGACGGGCAGGTGCGCGTCACCGACTTCGGCCTCGCGCATGCCGTGGCGTCGCCCCAGGTGGGCGCGCCGGTCCCAAAGGGGACTCTCGGTGAGCCGCTCACCGTCAGCGGGGCCCTGCTCGGGACGCCGGCCTATAGCGCGCCCGAGCAACTGCGCGGGGAGCGGGGCGACGCACGCGCGGACCAGTTCTCCTTCTGCGTGGCGCTCTACGAAGCGCTCAACGGCCAGCACCCCTTCCAGGCCACCACCCCCGAGGAGCTGTTGGCGAGGGTGGAGGCAGGCACCATCCGGTCCGAGACCACGCGGCTTCCCGGCTGGCTCAGGGCGGCCGTGCGCCGGGGCCTCTCGGCGAGCCCCGTCTCGCGCTTCGGCTCCATGGCGGAGCTGGGACGGTTGCTGTCGAGGGATCCCCACCGGTGGAAGAAGCGGGCGGCGGCGCTCGCCGTCGGTGTGCTGCTGTCGGTGATGGCGGTGCACCAGTCGGTTGCGACCTGGCGGCAGCGAAACGAGCTGTGCCGCGACAGCGCGCGGCACCTGGCTGGCATCTGGGACGCGCGGAGCCGGGAGGCCGTCCACCGTGCCTTCCTCGCGACTGGAAGCCCCGCCGCCCCGTACTCCTTCCAGGCCGTGGCCACCGCGCTGGACCGCTTCGCCCAGGACTGGGTGGCGCAGCACGAGGAGTCCTGCGCGGCCACCCGGCTGCGCGGCGAACAGTCGGACCAGATGCTGGAGCTGCGCATGGCCTGCCTGGAGCGGCGGCGAAAGGACCTGGAGGCGCTGTCCGCCGCGCTCCAGCGCGCGGAGGCGACCACCGTGGAGGAGGGCTTCCAGCTGGGTGCGTCGCTGGGAGGGCTGTCGCGCTGCGCGGACACGCGTGCGCTGCGAGAGGCGGTGCCCCTCCCTGACGACCCCGCCGTCCAAGCGGAGGTCCAGGCGGTACGCGCGGAGCTCTCGCGCTCGCAGGCAGAGGCGCTGGCGGGTCGCCGTCTGGAAGCCATGAAGCTGGCGGTGGCCAGCCGCGAGCGCGCGCTCCGCACCCGCTACCGTCCGTTAGAGGCGGAGGCGCTCCTTGCCATGGGCAGACTGCAGCACAGGGAAGGCGCCTTCGAGGAGGCGCGACGCTCCCTGACGCAGGCCGCGCTGTCGGCGGAGGCGGGCCGGAGCTTCGCCGTGCTCGTGCAGTCCCTGAGCGCGCTGGCCTGGGTCCAGAGCACGCGGCTGGCGGCCCCCGAGGAGGCCTTCCACCATCTCCAGCGCGCTGAGGCGGTGCTCGAGCAACTCCAGGACCCCGACCTCGCGGCCGACGTGAAGGCCACCCGCGCGGAGCTGCTCGAAGCACAGGGCCGCTTCGACGAGGCCGAGCCGCTCCTGGCGGAGCTGGTCGACCGGGCCGGCGCGCGCGCGGATACCTGGGAGTGGGCCCAGATGCGCATGAGACAGGGAGTCCTGCTCATGAAGCAGGGTCGCCCGATGGATGCACGGCGCATCCATGAGGAGGCCACCGCGCGATACGAGAAGCTCCGGGGCCCGAGCGACTGGGAGGTGGCCACCGCCCTGCTCAACCTGGGCGCGACCCTGTATGAGCAGGGCGAGCTCACACGCGCGGAGGAGCTGTTCCAGCGCGCGCTTCGCACCTACCAGTCCTTCTTCGGGAAGCCCGCGCTGGACACGGCGCTGACGCTCACCAACCTGGCCCTCCTCTATTCCGAGTGGGGACGCAGCCGCGAGGCGCTCCAGGCGGCGGAGGAGGCCGTGGCCATGGCTCGCCAGCTCCTGACGCCGGACCACCCATACCTGGGCATGCTGGAAGGCAACCGGCTGACCATCCTGGGCGAAATGGGTGACCGCACCCTGGAGCTCGAATACTCCCGGCGCCAGATGGCCCAGAGGGAGCGCGACTATGGTGCCGACCACGCAGAGGTGGGTCTGGACCTGCACTCCATCGGGGTGTTGCTGCGCGAGCTCGGACGCCCCGCGGAAGCACGGGAGGCCCACCGCCGCGCCCGCCTGCTCCTCGCGCCAAGGCTGGAAGCGGGGAAGTCGTCAGGGGAGGAGCTGCTGGCGACGGCCGACGCCGAGTGGTTCCTCGGGGAGACAGTGGACGCACGGAGGCACGCGGAGGCCGCCCTGAAGACGCTGGAGCGGGCCTATGGTCCCCGCGCGCTCCCCAGGGTGGATGCGCTCCACCTGATGGGGCGCATGCACCTGGCGCGAGGGGAGCTCGCCCAATCCCTCCTCCCGCTCCAGGAGGCACTGAAGGTGCTGACGGAGCAGTCCATCACCTCGGCGCGAACCCCGTTGGTGCGCGCGACGCTCGCCCAGGCACTGCATGAAACCGGGGCGGCCCGGGAAGCCTGCGCGCAGGCACGCATCGCTCGCGCCGAGCTCGTGCCATGGGCAAGAGCCCACCCGCGTGAGCAGGCCGAGCTGGCGGCGTTCCTGTCTCGCTGCCAGTGACTTGCAGAAAGAATGCAACAGCCCGGGGGCGGGCTGACTCCAGGAGGACAGACCGGCCGCTCTTCCACTTCGCGGCCGGAGTGCACCTCTCGAAACCCTGTCGACTCCTGGAGCGTCCTTCGTGAATACCCGCCTGTTCGTCGTGCTGTTCTGCCTGGGGCTCGTTGCGTGTGGTGAGGATTCTCCGTCCCCGGGTGGGTCGGAGGAGAAGGATGGCGGCGTGACGCAGCCGCCTCCCCGGGACTCCGGCGTGGTGACGCCACAGTGTGACCCGAACGTCGACCGGCTGACCGGCAGCTCCACCATCAGGGGTGGAACGGTGGAGTGGCGGCAGTTCTGCTCCGCCGCACCTGGCTCCCTCCTGCCGGGCGCCGAAGTCCGGCAGAGGTGCTCGACGACGGCGGACTGCCAGGAAATCCTCTGCTCCTGCACGACCGCGGCCAAGAGCTTCGCTGCGCGCACGTGTGGCGACGGCCTGTGCCGCGGCGTCTCCGAAGCCTGCCTCTATTCCTTGAACAAGGAACCCCGGCTCTGCCAGTAGTCCCCAGTCCCGCTGAAAAGGACTGGGATTGCCTGCCGGCCCTGGAAAGGCCGGCGAGGCGTGGCTTGCTGTCGCCCCACGGCATCCCCAGCATTTGAGGAGGCATCACAGGAGGGGAGTCCGTGCAAAACCTCGCCCGGGTGTTCAGTCTGCTCCTGCTTCTCGTCGTACCGGCCTGCACCCACGAGGAGAAGGAGCCCCTGCGCGTCGCCACGCTCCTCTGGCCGGGAAGCGAGCCCATCTTCCTCGCGCGGGACCTCGGCTACATCGACGACGGCTCGATTCGCCTGGTGGAGTACTCCACCACCCAGGGAGGGACCACCCGCGAGTTCCGCAATGGGGTGCTCGACGCGGCCTTCGTCACGTTCGACGTCGCCCTCCAACTCCAGCAACAGGGCTTCGAGCCCCGGGTGGTGCTCGTCGTCGACTATTCGGAAGGCGCGGATGCCATCGTCGCGCGTCCGGGGGTGAGGCGACTCGAGGACCTCCGGGGCAAGCGCGTGGCGGTGGAAGATCTGGTGGTGAGCATCTACGTGCTCGGCCGGGCCCTGGAGCTGGCGGGGCTCCAGCCCTCGGACATCCAGATCCTCCGGATACCGATCGATCAGCACCTGCGCGCCTATGAGTCGGGACAGGTGGATGCCGTGGTCACCTATGAGCCCTTCGTGAGCAAGCTGCGCGCCGCGGGCGCCCACTCGCTCTTCGACAGCCGTCAGCTCCCCGGAGAGATCGTGGACATGCTGGTGGTGCGCAAGGACGTCCTCGAGAAGAAACCCGAGCAGGTGGAGCACCTGCTCCAGGGATGGCGCCGCGCCCTGCGCTATCTGGAGGAGCACCCGGCCGACGCCGTGGCCCGCATGAGCCCCCGCCTCGACACGAGCCCCTCCGAGCTCGCCTCCATGTTGGACAAGCTGCGACTGCTCTCACTGGAGGACAACCGTTCCCTGCTACGGGGGCCCTCCTCACCCCTCATCGAATCGGCGCGGCAGCTCCAACGCTTCATGCTGGAGGAAGGGCTGCTGCGCGAGCCGGTACAGACCGAGCAGATGCTGGACGCACGCCCTCTCGAGGCGACCCGGGAGCGCCGGTGATGAAGCGCCCCCAGTGCAGCGGCACTGGGGACCGGTCTGGGCACCCTCACAGGCTTCCCCCGCTTCCCCCGCTGCGCATCACCATCCCGCTGGTGCTGCTGCTCTTCGCGGTCACGCTGGGCCTGCTGGACCTGCAGCAGAACTCGCGCCTCGCCTCCCTCCGTGTGGAAGAGAGCTCCCTCCAGGAGTTCACCCGACACCTGGGCGAGAAGCAGTACCAGCTGGAACTACTCCTCCGACTGCGCGAGCCCGAGCGGGTCCGGGAGGAGGTCGCCAGTCTCGGTGCGGATACGCACGTGAAGATGGCGTTGCTCGTCGACGACACCGGCAAGGTGCTCGCCTCGATGCGGCGCGCGGAGATAGGCCATCAGGCCCGGGAGCTCTACCCCGGGCTGTTCACCCGGGAAGCAGAACAGCAGGCGCACCGGGCCCGCGAGGACCTCGTCTCGAGCGTCCAGGTGACTCCGGATCGTCAGGCCATCGTGGCCTGGTTCCCGGTGATCGGCCCCACGAGTCTCGATCAGCTCACCCCCCCGGCGGTCTGGTTGCTCACCGTCGAGCGGGACCTCACCACCCTCAAGGCGCAGGCGCGCAACCATGTGTGGATGAACGTGGTGCGGCGCAGTGGTGCGCTCGCGGGGCTCGCGGGGCTGCTCTGGCTCTTCTTCCACTTCGTCCTCACCCGCCGGGTGGACCGGCTGGTCACCACCGCCCGCCGCTTCGCCGCGCGCGACTGGGATGCGCGCAGTGGGCTCTCCGGGAGCGACGAGCTCGCCGGGGTGGGGCGCGCCTTCGACGAAATGGGTGAGCGACTCCGTGAGACCCAGACCCAGCTCGAAGAGAGCGAGTCCCAGATCCGGCTGTTGCTCGACTCGGTCGCCGAGGGCATCTTCGGGCTGGACCTCGACGGGCGCAGCACCTTCGTCAATCGCTCCGCCGTCCGGATGCTTGGCTATTCGGACGCGCGGGAGTTGCAGGGGGTCGATGCGCACGCGACGTGGCATTACGCCCGGGCGGATGGCACGGCCTATCCCCCGAGCGAGTGCCCCATCCTCCAGGCGCTGAGCGTCGGCACCAAGCACCACGACGAGCGGGATTTCCTCTGGCGCAAGGACGGCAGCCGCCTGGCAGTGGAGTACTGGTCCTACCCCATGCACCAGAGGGGCCAGCGAATCGGCGCCGTCGCGACGTTCGTGGACATCACCGCGCGCCAGCGCGCCGAGGAGGCCCAGCGGTTCCTCATCGACGTCAGCACGCAACTGGCGGAGCTGCTCGACGAGAAGAGCACCCTGGAGCGCGTGGCGCGGCTGGCCATTCCCCAGCTCGGCCAGTGGTGCGTCATCGACACGGTGGACGACGAGGGCATGCTCCACCCCGCGGCTCAGGTACACCAGGACCCGGCCCGACAGGAACTGCTCCGCGAGCTGGCGCAGCATCCTCCCCCGAGCTGGAACACGCTCCAGCCCACCGCGCGCGTGCTGCGCACCGGCAATCCCCTCCTCGGGGACGAGACCTCCCAGGCGCTGCTCCACACCGACAACTCCGATGCGGAGTACCCGCGGTTGCTGCAACGACTCGGAACGAGAACCGCCATCGCCCTCCCCATCACCGTGCGGGGACAGGCGCTGGCGGCCATGCTCCTGGTCTCGGGCACGCCAGGCTTCCGGTACGGCCCGCTCGAGCTGGAGCTCGCCGAGGAGCTCGCCCGACGAGCCTCGGTCGCCATGGACAACGCCCGGCTCTACCGCCAGTCCCAGGAGGCGGTGCGCCTGCGCGAGGACTTCCTCTCCGTGGCCTCCCACGAGCTACACACCCCCCTCACACCTCTGCGCCTGCATCTGCAGACGCTCCAGCGTGCGCTGGCCTCCCCTCGGGATGGAGCCGCCTGCACCCATCTGCTCCCGAAGGTGGACAAGGCGCTCGGACAGGTGAAGCGCCTGTCCCTGCTCGTCGATGATCTGCTCGACGTCTCTCGGCTCGCCTCCGGCCGGCTCCGCCTGCAACTGGAGGAGGTGGACATGGGGGAGCTGACCCGGGAGCTGGTCGAGCGTTTCGCCGAGCAGGCCAGCACCGCCAGCTGCCAGTTCTTCGTCTCCACCGAGGGGGCCACCGTCGGCCACTGGGACCGGACATACCTGGAGCAGGTCCTCACCAACCTCGTCACCAACGCGCTGAAGTACGGTGTGGGCAAGCCGGTGGAGTTCCACGTCTCCTCATCCGGAGGATGGGCGCACTGGAGCATCCGGGACCACGGCATCGGAATCGCCGCCAAGGACCTCGAGCGCATCTTTGGACGTTTCGAGCGGGCGGTCTCCACCCGGCAGTACGGTGGATTGGGACTGGGCCTCTACCTCTCACGAGCCATCGTCAACGCGCTCGGGGGAGAGATCCACGTCGAGAGCCAGCCAGGAGCCGGAGCACTCTTCACCGTCGAGCTGCCGCTCGAACCCACCCTGGACTCGAGAGAACCCGGGGTCCCCTCACCGGACCCGGCCGGCGAAGGCCCTCCCGCACCTGGGCCCTGAGCCTTACCGGACCTCCCTGAAGCAGGTTAGCGTGCCCTCCGCATGCCGACCGAGGTCACTGTCCAGTCCACGTTGTTCGAGTCCCTCGTCCGCTTCACGAAGCCCGATGCGAAGCTCCGCGCCGACTTCCTGGCGGCGGGGTACGACGTGGACAAGCCACGCGCCACGTACCCGGCCGCCGTGTACCTCGGGTGCCAGGAAGCGGTGCTACGCCACCTGTACCCGGGCAAGGAGCGCAAGGCCGCGCAGCGGGAACTGGGGCGCGAATTGGTCCGCATGTACTTCGAGACGCTGGTGGGCCGCGTCGTGGGCATGGCCCTGAAGGTGGCCGGCCCCGAGCGCGCCATGAAGCGCGTGGCGCTGAGCTTCAGCTCGGTGCTCTCCCCGGTGGACATCCAGGGTCAGCAACTGGCGCCCGCGGACTGGCGCGTCCAGTTCCGCGGCTACCCCTTCCCGGCGGACGCCGCCGCGGGCACGTGCGAAGGCGCCCTGCGGCAGGCCGGCGCCACCCAGCCTCGCGTGGAAATCGAGCGGTACGAGGGCACGGACGGCTTCGACCTGCGCATCCGCTGGTGACGACTCCCGGCGGCCTGCACCGCCGGGAGGACCCAGGGCTTCAGCGCGTGGGCCGGGCTTCCATCGCCACCTGCTGTTCCTCGGTGGGCTCCGTGACGTTGTCGCTGGACGTGCGGTCGATGAGCACGTTGAGCGGATCGACGCCCACCTGCGCGGGCTTCACCGGGACGGTGAACTGAATCTCCGACTCGCCCTTGGGCACCTTGCGCTTCTCCAGGAAGACGGCCTCGCCCTTCTCGTCGAGCGCGCCCACGTCCATCCAGTCGTTGAAGTCCAACTCCGTCTGGGTGCCCTTGTCGTCACTCCGGTACTTCTTCGCCATCACCTTGAGGGTGACGTCCCACGTGCCCTTGTCATTCTTTCGCGTCGTCGCGGACACGGTGCGGTTGTCGTAGAGGGTGATGGTGTCGAAGAGGTCCTCGAGCAGGTACTGGTACTCGGGAGGCGTCTCCTCACGGAGGAAGCCGAGCAGCTCGGTGGAGCCCGTGTACGGCGGGCCCTGGAAGCGCACCTTCTCCACGTAGCGCTTCAGCGCGCGGTTGACGCGCTCCTCGCCGATGAAGTCCTGCAGCGCGTACATGACGAGGCTGCCCTTGTTGTAGTGGATGTACGCCTGGTTCTCCACGCGCGACAGGGGCACTTCCTTCTTCCGTTCAATGGCGCGGCCCATGAGGTAGCGGTCCAGCTCGAACTTGAGGAAGCGCTTCATCTTCTCCGGCCCGTAGCGGTGCTTCATCACCATCAGCGCCGAGTACTGCGCCATCGTCTCGGACGTCATCGTCGCGCCCTGGGCGCGCCCGCCGACCACCTGGTGGGCCCACCACTGGTGGGCAATCTCGTGCGCGGTGACGTAGTACGGGTAGTCCACGTCGTCGGCGTTGCCCTCGCGCACCCGGGCGATGAAGCCGAGGCCCTCCGAGTAGGGAATCGTGTTGGGGAAGGACTGGGCGAACAGCTGGTAGCGGGGGAACTCGAGGATGCGCGCCTGCCGGTGCTGGTACGGCCCGAAGCTCTCGCTGCAGTACTCCAGCGCGTCCTTCATTCCGCGCATCATCCGCTCCAACGCGTAGGTGTGCGTGGGGTGGTGGTAGATCTCCAGCTTCACGTCGCGCCACGTGTCGCGCGTGACTGCGTAGCGCGCGGACAGCACGGAGAAGAAGTTGAGGATGGGCTGGTCCATCTTGTAGCGGAAGAAGCGGCGGCCGTTCTCCGTCCACTCCTTCTCCAGGTAGCCTGGTGCCACCGCAATCTGGTCCGGCGACGTGCTCACCGTGGCCTGGAAGGAGATGAAGTCCGAGTCCTGCCGGATGTAGTTGTCCTCGCGGGCCTTCGGGTCATCGCGGTCGGGCAGGCGCTCCTTCGGCGCGAGGCCGTACTCCTTGCGGTCCCCGTCCTCCACCAGCTCCGAGTCCTTCTGGTAGCCGAGCACCGGCAGGTTGCCGTTGTTGAAGAAGGTGCCGTTGCCGGCGATGTCCGTGCGCTGCGTCCCATGCTCGAAGCCGCGCGTGCCGAACTCCAGGTCGAAGGCGAGGTCGGCCTCGGCACCGGGAGCCAGAGGCGTGGGCAATTCGAAGACGAACAGCCCCAGCGCGGTGTCGTGTGAAGCGGGCTTGTCCACCCCGGCGATGGAGAGCCTGCGCACCCGCGCATCCTGCGGGAGGCTGATGAGCACCTTCTGGATGGGCGCCTGCGTCTTGTTGCGGACGCGATAGGTGCCGAGCGACTCCAGCCGTAGCTCCTCCGGGTAGATGTTGAAGGTGACGTCCGCGGAGATGATGCGCGGGTGGGGCAGGTCCGCGTAGGACTTGTATTCCTTCTCGTACCGGGCCGTCAGGCGCTCGCGGTCCTTCGCCGTGACGTACGGATTGAGGATGTGCGTGTTGTAGAAGATGAACGCTCCGGCCCCGAGGAACACGAGCAGCGACAGCGCGGCGGCCAGTGTCCAGCCCGTGGAGCGCCGGGCCTTCGCTGCGGCCCAGCGTTCGCGCCAGCGAGTCTCTCGTCCGCGCACGGTGAGCAGCAGGCCCGTCGCGACGAGGAGCGCCGCCGCCGCGTACCAGTACAGCCGGTACCAGAAGATGACCGGGAGCAGGTTCGCGTAGCGGTTCATGTCCGAGTACTGCACCGACGGCTCGGAGGCATAGCGGACGAGGGCGTCCTCCACGCCCAGCAGCCCCAGCCCGGCCTGGGCCGCGAAGTAGAGCACCATCACCAGGTACGCGAGGTACTTCTGGTGGATGAGCACCTGCGCGAAGAACGCGAGCACGCAAAGCAGCACGTCGCGCAGGTAGTCCAGGAGGATGAGCTGGGTGAAGTAGAGGTTCCACTCGATGTCGAAGAAGCCGCGGCCCACCTGGGACACGAGCGCGGCGACGGCGACGACGCCTTTGAGCGAGAGCGCGACGAGCAGCAGCGCGCCCAGCTTGCCGGAATAGACGACCCACGTCGGGACGCGCGTGGCGTCCACGATGTCGCCGAGCTCCGCGTCGCGCTCCTTCCACACCAGCTCGCCTGCGTAGAAGGTAATCGTGATGAGGACGAAGGGACGGAACGTGCCCATCGCGAGCTCCAGCACCTGCCACGTCACCGGGTACGTGGGCGTGCCGAAGATCTGATTCGAGAAGAGGATGCCGAGCGTGACGAAGGAGAGCCCGGCCACCACGAAGGACCAGTACACGGGCGAGCGGAGGACGTCGCGGAAGGCGAGCCACGCGGAGGACGCCGCGGTGCGGAGCCAGCTTCCCGTCGTCGGCGCGGCGGCAACGGAGGGCAGGGCGACGGGCGCCGGAGAGGTCGCCTCGCGAATCACGCTCCGGCCGCTGTGCTCCTCCACGGTGGTGCGGAAGCGGGCCACCGCGAGCCCGAGCAGCGCCGCGCCCGCGGCGAGCCAGATGAGGCGGTTGGCGAGCATGGCGCCGGACAGCGACACCAGGTCGCGGTTGCGCTCATCGGGCGTCCAGTACCGCGTCGCCGTCTCGAAGGTGATGAACCCGAACGGGTCCAGCAGCGAGCCCAGGTGCTGGTACTGCACGTCCCCGACGGCCGCGCTGATGACGATGTAGCCGAGCACCAGGACGACGATGCCCACGTACACCGGGGCCATGCGCCGGGTGACGGCGGCCAGCGTGAAGAAGAGGGCTCCACAGAAGAACAGCGTGGGCCACACGCCGATGACATAGGGCCACAGGTACGCGGCCGTCTGGTTCGTGGTGAGCTGGGAGTGGTCCATCAGCCACGCCACGACGAGTCCCACCGCCAGGCCGGGGAGGATGGACAGCAGGAGCACCGCACTGAAGAGGTACGCGCCCAGGAAGCGGCCGAGCAGGTACGGGGCCTTCTTCACGTTCTTCGTGAAGATGAGCATCCACGTGCCGTGACCGAAGTCCTGGTACGCGGCCTGACCGAAGACTGCGGCCACCATGAGCAGGCCGAAGAAGGCGAGCGTGGTGATGAGGCCGAAGAGGCTGTGGGGGCTGTTGGCGAAGACGCGCTCGGAGCCGGAGCTCGCCGAGACGCTCTTGAACACGCCTCCGGTGGCCATCGCCATCAGCAGGCCGGCGCCGGCCAGGACCACGGCGTAGACCCAGGTGGAGATCATCTTCACCCGGCGCCGCAGCTCGAAGAACACGAGGGCAGAGAACATGGCGTGCCCCCTCAGGACTGCTTCTGGGCCCGGGACAGGGCGTGGAAGTAGACGTCCTCCAGGTCGGGATTCGCGGGCTCGAAGCCCGGCGGCTGGGTCTCCGCATAGACGTGGACGAGCCGCTGCCCGGCCACGCGGCGCACGGCGATGACCTCCAGCTCCTTCATCAGGGCGTCCAGTTCCTCCTGCTGGGAGATGAAGCGCTTCCACACGCGCTGCTGGAGCGCGTCCACGAGCTTGAGCGGGTGCCCGCTGAGGACGACGTTGCCCTGCGCGAGGATGGCCATGTTCTGGCAGAGGTCCGCGACGTCCGAGACGATGTGCGTGGACAGCAGCACCACGACGTCGGTGCTGATTTCGGCGAGCAGGTTGTGGAAGCGGAAGCGCTCGGCGGGGTCGAGGCCGGCGGTGGGCTCGTCGACGATGAGGAGCTTGGGGTTGCCGAGCAGCGCCTGGGCGATGCCGAAGCGCTGTTTCATGCCGCCAGAGAAGCCGCCGAGCCGGCGGTCCCGGTGCTCCCAGAGGTTGGTCTTCTGGAGCAGCGCCTTCACCGCGTCATGGCGCGGGCCCCGCTGGGCGAGTCCCTTGAGCTGGGCGAGGTGGTCCAGCATGTCCCACGCCGTCACCTTGGGGTACACGCCGAAGTCCTGGGGCAGGTAGCCGAGCACCTCGCGCAGCCGGTCCTTGTCGCGGCGCACGTCGATGCCGTCGAATGTCAGGGTGCCCGTGTCCACGTCCTGCAGCGTGGCGATGCTGCGCATCAGCGTGGACTTGCCGGCGCCGTTGGGCCCGAGCAGCCCGAACATGCCCCGGGGGATGGTGAGGTTGACACCCTGCAACGCGCGAGTGCCGTTGGGGTACGTCTTCGACACGCCTTCCAGTCTGAGCTCCATGGAAGCGCACGCTAGCGGACCATGGGGCCGGTGCGCGAGGCTCGCGGGACCGGTAGCATGCGGTCATGTCCTCTTCATGCCGGAGCACCGCCGCGGCCCTGGCCCTCGTCCTCTGCGCGTGCGGGGACGGTGAGCCGGTGATGCTGGAGGCGGTGGCCGCGGACTGCGCGGGAGGCCCGGCGCAGCAGTTGGACCGGCTGCCCTCGGGCAGCATGGTGCTCAACGCGTACTTCCTGCAGGAGGAGGCGGCGCGCGACGTGCGGCGCGGGCTGCCGGAGTCGCCGGTGCTGGAAGAAGTGCTGGCGAAGGCGGCGGCACTGGGCGTGCGGGCGGTGCGGACCAACGGGCACAACGAAGCGATGTCGAAGGTGGGGGACAGCGCCATGCAGGTGGCGCCGCTCCAGTACGACGAGGTGTCGCTCGTGGGGCTGGACCGGGTGCTTGCCCGGGCGCGGGTGCATGGCGTGCGGCTGGTGCTGACGCTGGGCAACTACTGGGACGCGTATGGCGGGGCGCGGCAGTACGTGGAGTGGGCGGGACTGCCGCAGCCAGTGGAGGGCGACCCGCGCTTCTTCACCGAGCCCTCCGTGGTGGCGCACTACAAGTCGCACGTGGCGCGACTGCTGGAGCGGGTGAACACGGTGGACGGCATCCGCTACGGCGACCACCCGGCGGTGCTCGCATGGGAGTTGCTCAACGAGCCGCGCGGGAAGGGATTGGACAAGGAGGGCGTGAAGCTGCGCGCCTGGATTGACGACGTGGCGCGCGAGGTGAAGGCGCATGCGCCCGGTCACCTGGTGGGCACGGGGGAGGAGGGCTTCGAGCCGTCAGCGGAAGGCTATGACGGTGCGTTCTGGACGGCGGTAGGGTCGACGATGCTGCGCACTCCGGGCTCCAGCTTCGCTCGGAACACGGCGTCACCGTTCATCGACTTCGCGTCCGTGCACTTCTATCCGGAGGCGTGGGGACTGGACGGCCCGGGCACGGCGGTGGCGGGAGCGAAGTGGATTTCTGAGCACGCCGCGATTGCGCGGAGCCTGGGCAAGCCGCTGTTCGTCGGGGAACTGGGGCTGCGTAACGAGGGCGACCTGGACCTGTCGCAGCGCCGCGCGCTCTACCGGGGCTGGCTGGAGTGCATGCGCGAGGAGGGCCTGGGGGCCGGAGCGCTGTGGATGTTCGCCAATGACTCACGGCCCGATGCCTGGGATGCGCACACGTTCTATTTCCGTGACGGCACGGCGCCGGAGGACCCGGTGAACCGCTACGCGGACCTCATCATCGAGGCGGCCTCGGCGGCTCGGTGACGCCCGGGGCGCGTCCCTTGGGGACGCGGCTGCGTTCCAGCGGGCAGCGGACGGTACGCGCGGTGAGGGCGTGTGCCTCGGGAGGGAGCGGCACGCGAGTGGCAAGGGAGTGGGTCCGGGAGCAGAGATGGCCTTCCAGGAACGACTCGCGCTGGACCTGTCGCTGAGCATCGGCGGGCAGACCTTCTCCGTGCCGGGCGGACAGGTGGAGTCGTGCTCCGTGCACCTGACGCTTCATGGCTTCACCGCGTCCGTGACGTTCTGGACCGGGCTGGAGAAGGACGACGCGGCGCTCTTCACCGCCTTCTCCACGCCAGACCTCCTCAAGGTCCGGCTGTCCATCTCCGGGGGCTACCCGGTGCCGGCGTCACCGCCAGCGCCGCTCGTCGTGCAGGGGCTTGCTCGCACCCGGCGACTGGAAGCGCGGACGCATGGCACGGTGGAGGGCACGGCCGTGCGCTTCCGCCGCTACACCGTGGACTTCGAGGATGCCGCGCGGGTGGTCTGGCGCCAGCACCGCCCCACCGAGCTGCACACCCAGATGTCGCTGGCAGACCTGCTCGCGGCCCACACCGCGGGCGCCGTCACGCTGGAGTGTGACTGGGACGTGCTCGACGAGAAGCGGCCCCTGGTCTGCCTGGCGCTCGGGGAAGATGCTCCGGGCACCAGCTTCCACGACTTCGTCCTCTGGCTGGCGCACGCCTACGGCGGGGCCTGGACGTATGACTCCGGGAGAGACGGCTACACCCTGTCCGGGCGGAAGCCCCGAGTGGGCACGGTGGCGCGCCTCGGCTCGGACCGGGTCGAGCGGTGCGAGGTGCTCCTTCCGCCCGTGCCCCGCCATGCGGCGCGGGTTCTCAATGGCTCGGCACTCCAGGGCGCTTCGCTGGACGTGGACTCCCAACAGGCTGCCACCGGCATCCGCCACGACTTCCTGGTGCGCACGCCCATTGCCGCCGAGGCAGAGCAGCGACAGTCGCTGGAGGCTGCGCGGCTGCGCGTGCCCCAGCGTCAGGTCCGGCTCACGTTCTGTCACTTCCCCACCGTCGCGGTGCACCCGGGCGCGGGGCTTCGGCTGGAGGGAACTGGGTGGAGCAAAGGCGCCGTGGGTACGGGCGAGGACCTGCGCGCGGTGGAGCTGTCGCTGGAGGCGCGGACCCTGCACTCGGGGCCACACGATGGGCTGCAGGTGTCGCATGCGGGCTACACGGTGGAGATGAGCGCGCGGCTGGAGCGAGCCTCCGACATCTCGGTGGAGCTGCCGCCGTTTCGTCGGCCGCGTTACCCGCTGCACGTCGAGGGCAAGGTGCACAGCCCGGCGGGCGGGGAGACGGACCGCACCTGGCTGCTGTCCGAGGACACGAAGACGTCCGTGCTCGCATGGCAGGTGACGGTGCCGATGTGGAACAAGACGGTCCGCGTACCGGCGGAGCCCGGGGCCTTTCCGGGCGAGTTCTACTTCCCGCCCTACAAGCATGAGCGGGTGCTGGTGGCCCTTCACTTCGACCGGGCCGAGCTGCACCGCCACCTCGACTGGGCCGAGGGGGCGCGCCTCCCGCAGGACGGGCAGGGCGATGGGATGCTGCTGGGCAAGAGCGCCACGAGCCAGACGTCGCTCACCCACGACTACCAGGACGGCAAGCCCGTGTGGAACATTCACCGGGTCTCGGGCGCGGACACGGGGACCGTGCGCATGGCCGAGGGCGTGCTGCTGCTCCAGACGAAGGAAGACCCGGGGGCGGGTTCCACTGAGTCCACCTACGACGTGTCCCCCCAGGTGGAGTCGGCGCGGGCGGACCTGTCGGCCGGCGTCACGGGGGCGATGGGGGAGATGACGGCCACATACCGGGTGGCCTCTGGCAGTGGGCAGGCGAAGCTGGACGGGGCAACGACTGAGACCACGGCCGCGCTCGAAGCGGCGCAGGCGGCAGTGAGCGCGAAGGTCTCCGAGGCACGTGCCGAGCTCAATGGGGCGCTGTCTGGTTTATCGGGACGCACGGCCCCGCTCTCGGGCGCTGCGGCGGAAGCTCGCGCGGCGCTGGAGCGGCTGAAGTGAGACGGGAGCGACAGGCCATGGCAGCGCGGGAGCCGCGTGGCATGGATGTGCTGACGGCGCGGATGACGACGTGGGCGCGGCGTCGCAAGGCGGTGCGGAAGTCGGCAGGGGAGGGCACGTCATGAAGGCACTGCTCGGCACGGTGACGGAGCTGAAGGGTGAGCTGGAGTCCACCGGGGCAGGTCTCTCCTCGCGTCTTGGCGCTGCTCGCGAAGACGTCGAGGCTCGGGCTGGTGGTGTCGGGGCGCTCATCGCAACCTTGCGTCCCGAGATGGAGCCAGCACTCACCGCACTTTCCGCGCGCATCGAGGCGCTCGATGCGAAGCTGGCGGCGCGTGAGGCCACGCCGGAAGTAGGCAGGCTCCGTGCTGGACTCCCACCGCTGCGCGCACAGGTGGAGAGCACGGCGAGCGCCGTGTCCGGGACGCTCTCCGCGCTGGAGCAGGGTGTGGGGGCGACGCTCGCGAGCGCGACCGAGGGAGCCTCTGGCGCGCTGGATGCGCTGGACACACTCCTCTCCGGACAGGTGGCCACGCTGCTCGGGCAGGTGGAGGCCGTGGCGGCCGCGCTGCTTCCCGCCATCGAACAGGTGGAGGCCCTTATCACCGGAGCCCAGGCGGCCCTGGATGCGCTGGTGAAATCCGCCCTGGCCGCGGTCGCCGCCATTCGCGAGCCGCTCCAGCGGGCGGTGGACAGCGCGCTGTCCACGCTCGACACCCTCGTCGGGCAGATGGCCGTCGTGAAGGAGCAGGTGATGGCCCTCTTCGCGCCACTGCCCGCCGTGCTGGAGCAACTCCAGACGCTCTATCAGACGCTGACCGGCTCACTGGACGCGCTGCTCGTCCGGCTCAACTCCCTGCTGGATGCGATTCCCGTCTCCAATCTTCCAAAGCCACTGGTGGACCCCGCGATTCAGGCGATTGGACAGGTGGTGACCCAGGTCACCCAGCAGCTCGGCACCTTCTCCAGCCAGGCCGCGCAGCAGCTCCAGTCCCTGCAACAGCAGCTCCTGTCACGCGTGGACTCCGTCCAGTCCCAGGCCGTGCAGCAGGTGGAGACAGTCCAGCAGCGGCTCGTGCAGCAGGTGGACACGCTGAAGCAGTCCATTCTCCAGGCCGTGGAGCCGGCGGGCGCACAGTTGGATCAGGCGGTGGCCGCGGCCGTCACGCAGCTCGGCACCGCGAAGGAACAGGCCGTGCAGCAGGTCCTCGCCGTGAAGGAGCCACTGACCGCGCGGGTAGACGCGGTGAAGACCCAGGTGAAGGCCGGGCTGCCGGAGCTGGGCCAGCGGGTGGATGCCGGCACCGAGGCCGCCAAGGCGCAGGTGGATGCGGCCGTCACGTCCGCCGAGGCGCAGGTGGCCACCGCGCGCACGCAGCTGAAGACCGGGGTCGATGCGACGGACGCCTCCGTGGGGGCCTCGCTCGATGCACTGGAGGTCCAGGCGGGCGCGCTCGCCACGGCGTGAGCGCGCGGCTCAGGGCGCCTTGGCTTCCACCTTGGCTTCGACCTTCGGTGGCTCGGCCTTCGGTTCCTCCGCCTTCTTCGCCCCGCTTCCCTTGCGGGTGGGGCGCCGCGCGACATCCGTACGGATGCGGCTCTCCTCCAGCTCGATGTCCACCTTGCCCGGGAAGGGCGCATCCAGCAGCACCTGCCAGGCGCCGTCCGGCGTGGTGAACAGGAAGGACACCGCCAGCGACGCGTCCTCGGGAACCTTCACGCGCGTCTCCGTCCGCGTCCCCGGGTACACCACCAACGTCTCCACCATCGAGTCGTCCGGGTGCACCACCTGCTTCGCCACGTCAGCGTAGGACTCCGTCAGGTACTGCTTCGCGTCCACCGCGCGCACCACCATCTGCAGCGGACGCCCCTGGTTCGCTCCCGGCGGAGCATTCACTCGCACCGACAGGTGACCCGGTCCGCAACCCACCGTGCCCAGCACCAGCGCCAGTCCCACCGCCGTGAAGCCGCCCGCGTTCATCGCACCACCTCCCGGAAGACGGTCCACGGCCCGCCCCGCATCCCGAAGCGCAGCCGCAGCTCCGTCGCCACCGTGGCTTCCGGTCCGGGTAGGGGCCACGCCGCGTTCTGCTCCTCGTCGAACGAGGCCTCATCCAGCAGCCGGAAGCAGTTCCACGACGAACGCGACAGCTCCGTGGACCGGTAGCGCTTTATCTCGCTCCCGGGCGTGCGCAGCTCCGCCCCCACCGAGGCCGTCTTCGGCTCCCACCAGCTCAGCGGGAACTCCTGCCAGGCCGGCGTCTGGTTGAACCCGAAGGCCGCGGCGGCGCCGCACTTCAGGAACGACATGGTGACGAATCCACCCGCGCCGGTGGCCGGCAGCGGCAGCGGGCGCACCTGCAACGGCAGCGGCTTCGGTTTGCCCTCGTCGTCCCACAGCGTCCGGGACAGCCGGGACAGCCGGCTCAGCATCAGCAACATGCGCGGTGGCACCGAGAGCTGCTGGCGCAACGGCCGGCGCAGCATCCACTCCGTGCCCTTCTCCTCCACCACCGGTGTCAGCACCTGCGCGACGAACTGCCAGAAGGCCCCGTCCCCACGGCGCAGCACGCCCAGCTCCTCGGGGTCGAGCTCCTTGCTCGACTCGATGTTGAACGGGTAGCGCCGCAGCAGCGGCTCCAGTGTGCGCTGGCGCTGCTCGTCCCACTGCTCCGCGAGCACCCGTTCCAGCTCCGCCCGCCCCAGCTCGCGCGTCAGCACGAAGGGCTCGCGAAAGGGGCGCCGTAGCTCGCCCAGCAGGCCCTGCTTGTCCAGCCACGCGTCCACGCGCGCCAGGTACGAGCCCTCGTCCTCCAGCATCATCGACAGGGCCACCCGTCCCAGCGGCGAAATCAGGTCCACCAACTGGGTACCCCCGCCCTCCGGCACCGCGGCCCCCGGGCCCGCCTTCGCCGCGATGGGCGGCGAGGCTGCCGAGCCCGCCAGCTCCGCCTGGAGCTGGGACACCAGCAAGAGGTACGGCACGAGCTGCGCCGTCTGCCCGTCCTTGTCCGGCGTCATCAGCTGGACGATGGGGGAGAACATCGCCAGCTCCTGGCGCAGCGGTGCGTAGTACGGGCTCTGCAGCGGACCGATACCGGCGCCATCCGCCACCTCGCGCAGCATCGTCGTCAGGTCGGACGCGGGCTGGGAGAGCGCCGCGAGCTGCGAGGTCAGTGTCAGCGCTCCCGCCGTGAAGCGCTGCTCGCGGTAGCGCACCAGCAGGTCCTGCCGGTACTGCCGCGCGAAGGTGCCCACCTTGCGCAGCACGTAGGCCTGGCGCTGGGCCGCTTCCGCCTGGCTCAGCTTCGTGTCCGCCATGCGCAGGGTGAACTCGTCCACCAGCGGCTTGAGGTCCGTGTCGAACCCCAGGCGCCCCGTGGGGCGCGGCAGGGCCAGCGTGTCCCCCGTCCTCCCGGAGGGCAGGTCCGCGTCCGCCAGCCCCAGGCCCACCTCGGACGCGGAGGACACGGCGCCCGCGGGAAGCCCCTTGGACGCTCGGCGCGGGAAGGGCCACCGCCCCGCCTCGCGCTGGCGGATGAGCTTCTCCAGCAGCATCCGCGACACCTCGCGCGGGCGGAACTCGAAGGCCTGCTGGGGCATCCGCACCTCGATGCGGGCCGCGCCCTCGCCCGGCAGGAAGAGGCCGTCGGTGCGCGTGAGCAACTGCGCCGTGGTCATGGTCTCCACCGCCTCCAGCCCGGTGCCGATGTCCTCCTCCAGGCGCAGCACCTCCATCAGGTCCGCACGGTGCTTGTGGAGCCAGTCCAGCGCCTGCGGGATGCTCGCCACGTTCTTCAGCGTGCCCTGGTTCTCTGGCGCGCGAGACGTGTCGATGAGCGCCAGCAGTTCGCGCGTGGAGCCGTACACGGCGCTGCGCGCGAGCGCGGCGTGCAGCCGCCTGCGCTCCACCTCCAGCGCGTCCCACTGCTCCAGATCCACCTCCCGGGCGGACAGCACTGCCTGGAGCTTCCGGAGGTGGGCCGTCCACGGGTTCAGGTAGCTGTCCACCTCCAGCCATGCATAGGGCCACCGAAGCCACGCGGTGTCCGGTTGCTCCTCCGCTCGCACCAGCCAGGGCACGTCGCTGCTGATGATGTAGTCACCGACGGCTTCCTCCCGAAGCCCCGTGGCCTGCACCCAGGCACCGGCCTCCGAGGCGCGCCCCTCCGACAGGTGCACGCCCAGCGCGTCGGTGGCCCAGCCCCAGCGCCGGTGGTGCTTCGCGTTCAGCGACGACAGGACATGGTTGCCCAGGTCGTCATTGCGCGAGGCACGGACCACCGCCAGCAGGTGCAGCATCTGCTCCGGCTGGCACAGCTTCTCGTGCTCGCAGTCGTCCGGGACGAGGCGCTCCGACAGGGCGGACTCCGCCGGCGCGCAGCCGGGGATGAGGGCCCCGCAGCGCGAGCACTCCTGCTGGCAGCGCTCCAGCAGCGGCTTGAGGTGCGCCAGGCGGATGCCGCGGGCCATGCGCCCGCGCAGCTCCGTCATCTCCGAAGTGAAGCTGTCCTCGAGAGGCGGCCAGTAGCTCTTGGTGGACCAGAGCGTCGCCATGGCGTTCATGGTGGCCCGCGCCTTGCCCTCCACCACCTCGCCGGATGGGGTGAGGTGCTGCTCCTCCAGGTGCGTCACCGTCGCGTCGAAGTCCGACATGGCCGCCTCGGCCGCGTCCAGCCGCAGGCGGAAGACGCCGTACGCCGCGAGCACCGGCAGGCACCCGAGCGCCAGCAGCGCGGCGCAGCGTCGCAGGTGCACCCCGAGGTAGCGCGCCCGCAGCTCCGGGGGCTTCTGCTCCTGGGTGAAGGTGAGGGCCCCGGCCGAGCGCGCCTCGGGCTCGGGCGAGGACAGGTACACGTGGGTGAGCTTCGGCGGGTAGGAGAGGGCGCCGCCCTCGCACAGCCCGGAGACGAAGCGCGCGAGCGCCGCGAAGGACTCGCCACCCCGGGCGTAGAACTCCTCCAGCCGGCCGAAGGACTCCACGGACAGGGACACCAGGCCGAGCGCGAAGTACTGCTCCATGGGCTGCAGGCCCGAGGCCAGCCGTGCTTCCTCGCCAGGTGGTGGCACGTCCCATTGCAGCGGAGCGCCGTGGGTGCGCAGCAGCCGGGCGAAGTCCGCGAAGCCCTCCATCGCATCCATGTGCGTCAGGCACAGCCGCGTCTCCACGGACGCCTTGCACACCTCGGTGAGGAGGTTGAGCTTGCCGCGCACCAGCTGGGTGATGCGCCGCACCTCGTCCGGGGGCGACTCCGCCAGCCAGCGCGCGTCCAGCGCGATGACGACCAGCGCCCGCTGCCGGCGGAAGGTCGCCTTCCACAGCTTGCGCAGCGCGTGGCGCGCCTCCCGCGAGTCGTCCTCCAGCAGCGAGGACGACACCTCCTGCACCACGCGGTCCGCGCCGAGGAAGCACTGCAGCAGCGGGTCCGACGTGTGGCTGGGCATGAACTGGCGCTCCTGCCGCCGCCAATCCACCTCCAGGTCGATGAGCCGCGTCTTGCCGCTGCCGGCGGGGCCGAACACCACCACGGTGGGAAAGTCGCGCACGGCCACGCGGTAGCGCCAGGGCAGGGCGCCCAGGAAGCGCTGGCGGATGCGCAACAGCCTCCGGGACTCCAGCGTCCTGCGCGGCTCCCGCGTGGGTGCCTCGCGGCGCCGCTTGCGCCACCACCACACGACGGCCACCACCAGCGCCACGGTGAGGAGCACCGCCAGCCCTACCAGCACCCAGGTCAGGTACGGACGCGCGGCCTCCGCGGTCTCCACCGCCGCGCCCGTGGCTGCCGTCACCTTGTCTCCGGCCCCCGCCATGCTCAGTCCCTCCTCCCGCCTGCGTCCGCGCGGGACGCAAGCTGCAGGCCCTCGAGGACGTCCTCCAGGACGTCCAGCGACTGGAGCAGTCGCGCGCGCCAGGCCTCCCGCTCCTTCGGTGCAGGACGCGTGCCTCCGGGCCCGGGCTCCAGTGCTCGCGCGCCCTGGCGCAGCGTGTCCACCAGCGGCTCGGTGCCCGCGCGCAGCGCACCCAGCTCCGCCTCCATCAACTGCTCCAGGTGCTCCAGGCGCCGGGGCAGTCCCTCCGGCTCCCGGACCGCGGTGCTCCGCTCTCGGGCGGAGGCGGCAGCGGGGGGACGCGCTTCGCTCATGACCCGCACCTCAAAGGTTGGACAGCCGCCACAGCAGCACGGGCAGGAGGAGGATGATGCCGGCCGTGACGGCGTAGTACCGCCACGGGAAGTCGTAGACGGTGGGCGCGGTCGCAGCGGTTGCGTGGGCTTCCGGTGCGGCCACCCGCTCCGGCTGGGGAATGCGCGCCGCAAGCCGCTCGCGGTACTCGCGCAGGCGGGCCGGGTGGCCCACGTGGCGTCCGGCGAAGCCGGCGGTGAGGCAGAAGTGGAGCAGCTCGAAGAGCAGGGGCGGCGTGTCCTGGCGGTGCAGCCCGGTGTCGGCCAGCTCGAAGAAGGCGTCCCCACCCGAGTCCACGCCGAACAGCCTCAACTGCAGCAGCGGCCAATGCGGCGCGTCCGCGTCGTCCAGCCGCCGCAGCGCCTTCTCGTCCAGGAGGAAGGTGAAGGGCTGGAGGGCCTGCTCCACGTCCTCGGAGCGCAGCTCCCCGCTCAGCGCGGCCCGCAGGCCCTCTATCTCGGCTTGCAGACGCCTCGCCAGCGCGTCCAGCGTCTCCGGGGACAGGCGCTCGCGCGACGCATCCAGGGGTGGCAGCTCGGCGTCGAGCAGGTCGTCCACGTGGCGGTACGTGAGCAGGATGGTCTTCCAATGCGACAGCTTCATGTCCGCGCTCCTTCCGGCAGCGTCAGCGGGCCCACGCCGGCCACGGTGGCCCGCAGCTCCACGGATGCCTCGTGGTTCCACGCGTCCAGCAGGCGTCGCACCAGGTCCAGGAAGCACGCCACCAGCGGCTCCAGGCCGGGCTCGAACGGCTCCAGCACCACCTCGTAGACGTGCCGCAGCCCCGAGCCGCGCAGGGCGCTGTCCGGCACGCGCGACACGGACAGCTCACGCAACAGCGGCAGCACGCGGCGGAAGGGTCCCTCCCTCGGAGTGCCCAGGTGCTCCAGCACCGCGCGCAGCTCGTCCAGGCCGAGCGTGGCCCGCGCCTTCCAGGCCAGCAGTTGCGTGAGCGCCGTCAAATCATCGTGCAGCGGGCTGTCCCGGTGCGGCTGGAGCGGGCCCACCAGCCTCCAGTCCAGCCCCTCGATGAAGCGGCCCGGCACCGTGACGCCGACGCGGCCCGACGCCTCGGCCGCGAAGCGGGGCTGGTGCCAGAGCGCCTCCACCACCAGCTTGCGCGGCGTGGTGAAGGCCTCGGGCATCCGCAGCACCAGCTGGGGCGAAGGGCCATTCACGCCGGGCACGTCCTCCACCTCGTACGAGGGCCCCGTGCCCGGCAGGTGCGCCGGGCGCAGCGGGGCCAGCCCCGCCTTCGTCAGCTCGTACACGCCCGTCACCGAGTGCAGCGCCAGCTCGCGTCCGGCGCTCATGTTGCGGATGGGGTGCTCGGAGCGCGTGCCGTCCGTGGTGATGACCTGCGCCGGCTCCGCTTTGAGATTCACCACCGGTACCGCGAAGGGCACGAAGAAGTCCGGCCGGTGCGAGCGCCCCACCGTCCACGCCTGTGCCAGGTCGAAGCACACGCTGAAGCGGCGCCACGCCCCGTGCGCGGGTGGCACCTCCACGTGGACGAACAGCTCCGGCTCCGGGAAGAGGAACGCGGCGCGCAGCTGCTGGAGCGGGTGCGCGTACGCAGCGGTGTCATCCGGCGCGGGCGCCTCGCGGCCGAAGGACACCGCGCAGGTGGCGCCGGTGGAGTGCTCGTCCGCCCGCTCTCCGTACACCACGCTCACGCTCCGTAAGTGCTGGCGCAGCGCGTGGAACACCGCCAGCGACGGGAGGTACTCGTCCAGGTGGCGCACGTGCAGGCTCAGCGTGCCCACCGCGTCGTTGCGCTCGTGGCGCGACTCGAAGGTGAGGATGAGCCGGTGGCCCCCGCGCACCAGCGGGCGCACCTCCGTGGACTCCAGCGTGACGGGCAGCACGCGCAGCTCCCGTTGGAGACGGAAGGTGCCGGCCACGCCATCCGCGGGCGCTAGCCGCAGCTCGGTGCCCCGGGGCAGCACCACGGCCTCGCCCAATTTCCCCGTGGGCACCGCCTGCACCACGGCGGCGGTGGGCAGCGGCTCCAGCAGGAAGTCGAAGAAGCCGGCGAAGAGGCGTCGCCACGTGGAGCGCAGGTTCTGCAGCGTCGCGTGCCGCGTCTGCACGGAGAAGAAGGCCAGCGCCTCGATGAGGCGCCGCACGTCCGGGTCCTCCCGCTCCAGCGGGGCCGCGGGGTAGCGCTCGTGGAAGTGCTGGCGGAAGCGCTCCAGCGAGGCCATCTCCTCGAGGAAGTCCTGGTAGATGCGGTCCGTCGTTGCCTGGCTCACCGTGTCGCTCCCTTGCTCAGCCCAGCTTCACCAGCGCACCCGCCACGCTGGTGATGCCGCTCGCCTTGAGGTTCGCCATGCCCTGCGCTTCCAAATCCAACGAGGCCTGACCGGACACCTTGGCCATGGCCCCGGCCAGCTCCGCCTGCGTCTGGCCGGACAGCTTCAGCGTGAGGCCCTCCACCTTCGCCTCGCCGGCGGTGGCCTTCATCGCCGCGGACATGCCCTGGAGTGCGAGCTGCCCGGTGGCCTCCACGTTGACGTTGGCCGTGGAGGACAGCTTCGCGTCCGCGGTGGCGCTCTGAGTGAGCTTCGCCTGCGAGGTGAGCGTCATGTCCTGCGTGCTCTCCAGCGCGAGCGTGGCCTGGCTCGTCCACTTCGAGGCCTGCTTGGACAGGAGGGTGACGGTGTCCGCGTCCACCTTGAAGTCCTTGCAGGTGACGGTGACGCTGTCCGCCTTCTGCACCACGGTGCTGGTGTCGGACGCCCCGGCGACCTTCATCGTGATGCTCGTGCCGTCCATCACCACCGTCTGCACGATGTTCGCCTCGGCGTTGCTCACCTTGACGGTGATGCCCTTCTGCTTGTCCAGCTCGATGGTGCAGACCAGCGTCCCCATGACGTCTCCTCGCCTTCAGCCCTGCTCCTCCTCCACGTGGATGAGCAGCGTGCCCTCCTTGATTTCGATGCGGGCCGTGTCCTTCGCGTTGGTCCTCTGCAAGAGGAAGACCGGCTTGCCGTCCGTGTACGAGTGCTTCAGCGACGTGCCGCTCTCTGCTGTCTTGCCGACCATCAGGTGCACGCCCTGGCCGTCCGCGGGCATGCGCGCCCCGTCACGCCAGTCCAGGAAGCGCTTGAGCCACGACTTCTGGAAGTCCAGCGCCACCAGCACGCGCTGCCCCTTGTAGGCGGGGAAGTAGAAGTGCCCCGGCAGCAGGTGCGGGTTGAAGGGGACGGTGATGACCTGGTCCTCCCACAGCGGCACCTTCACGTGGTAGCCGTCCAGCGAGGTGGCGCTGTCCGTGTATGCCTGCCACGTCTCGTCGGCCTCCTCGCCGGCCTCGCTGACGATGGTGCCCTCCACGTAGCGCGGCCAGCGCGGCGGCGTGTACGGCGGCAGGTCCACCCACGTCTCCGCCTCGCGTTCCAGCCGCGTGGCCATGGAGAAGTGGAAGCCCGCGTTCGGCTCCAGGTGCTCCGCGTCCGGGCCGGGCTGGAGCGCCTCGCCGCGCACGTGCAGGTGGCGCACGCGGTACGTCGCGCCCGCCGCCAGCCCCGTCGCGGACCAGGCCTCCGTCGAGGGCAGCTTCACGAGCGTCCCGGGCGCGAGCGCCGCGGCGGGGAAGCGGCGCCAGCCCAGCTCCACTTCCATGCCGGGCACCTTGAGGCGCGCCGTCTCCAGCGTCACGCGCGCCTCCACCTCGTCGGCGACGGAGGTGCGCAGCAGCACGTCCTGACGGATGCCGGTGACGGCCCGGGTATTCGCGATGGGCGTGGTGGCCGCGCCCTCCGCCACCGCGTTGAGCACCGCCATTTCGTGACGGGGCACCTCCGGGAAGGTGAGCGCCACGGTGTCCACGTCCGGCGCGAGCACGTCCACCGGCGTGCCCGAGGCCGCCTTCGCCGCGGACAGCGAGAGCCCCTGCGCCGTGTAGTCCCAGGCCAGCACGCCATTGCGCGTGTGCACGTACCAGACCAGGAAGTCGTAGAAGCTGGCGCCGTCCTCCGGGGGCAGCCCGAGGAAGAGCTGCGCGTGCGTCGTTCCCAGGCCGTCCTGCCAGTCGTACGTGAGGGAGAGCTTCTCGCCCTTGTGCGCGTCCAGCACGTCCTGAACCGTCTTCTGCGTGTAGAGGCTGATGGGGTGGTGCTGTCCCCACAGCAGCCGCGCCGCGTCCATGAAGCGCACCCCGTAGCGGCGGTACAGCAGGGGCGTGCCCGGCGTCGGGGTCGCGGGCAGCTCCACCAGCGAGCGCTCCGCCACCAGGCCCTTCACCTTCAGTGGGGTGATTGCGGGCTGGGACGCGGCGTCCGTCTGCACCGCCTTCAGCTCCAGCTCCACCTCCAGCAGGTCCGGCTCCAGGAAGGCGGCCTTCAGCGCGTCCGACTCCAGCCCGCCCACCTCCGCGTTGTCCGCGACGAGGAAGTCCACCCGGCCCTCGAAGCCCCAGGCGCGCAGGTCCAACTCGAAGGACTTCACGTCGCCGGGAGGAATGGCGTGCGCGGTGCCTCCGGCGGTGAGGGTGACGGACACGGCGAGCCGGTCCGCGAAGGTGCCCGCCTTCATGGCTCCGGCTCCACCCGCACCCGGCCACTCTGGGTGTCGAAGAGCAGGCGCAGCTTGTGGTGCGTGCCGCCCAGCACGGCACTCAGCCCGAAGTGCAGCCAGAGGCCGGCGTCCCGGCCGCGCAGCGTCACCACCACCTCCGTCAGGCGGGGCTCATGGCGCGCAATCTCCTCGCGCAGCTCGGCGGTGAGCGTCTCGACCAGCTCCCGCGTGCCGTACTTCTCCGTGTAGTCGCCCAGGCCGAAGTCGCGCCGGAAGAAGCCGTAGCCCTCGCGCGTGTTGAGCACGGCCTCCAGGTTGAGCAGCACGTGCTCCAGGCCGTGCCGCCCCGTGGACCCGGGCCGGCGGCCCCCGGAGAACTTCTCGAGGAAGGAGGCGCGCCCCATGTCACGCCTTCCGCCAGAAGAGCGAGACCTGCGCCCCCTGGAGCGCCGGAGTGATGAAGAAGGCCACGCCGTCCTCGCGCAGCGCGAGCTGCCACTCCTCACCCGGGACCAGCTGGTACCAGTCGATTTCCGGGCCCAGCGCGTGCGGGAAGGCCGGGTGGGGCACGTGGTGGAAGGGGATGCCCTTGAGGGCCATGCGCCGCACCATGGACAGGCGCGAGGGGCTGGCCAGCTTCACCCCGTCCAGGGGCAGGGGCTCCGCGGCCTGACGGCGCTGCACCAGCAGATAGACCTCGCTGCCGTCCCGCACCTCCGTGGGCAGCGGCGAGAACGTGAACTGTCCATCCCTCGCGGTGAAGGGGCGGTGCGTGGTCCGCGTCGCTTCCGGACGGAGCGCGCGGGTCAGCAGCTCCAGCCACCGTCCCAGCCCCTTGCCGGGTGCGTCGTGCTGGTACGCGGGCAGCGTCCCGTCAGGAAGCAGCTCCAGGTAGCAGCACGCCTCGAAGTAGAGCTGCCGCAGGGCGTCGAAGAGGGCGTAGGGGTGGGGAGAGATGTGGTGCCGCATGTCGTCCCGCAGTGATTGCAACCGGTGGACCTGGCACAGCGCCCGGCGGGCGCTGGAGAGCCTGTCACTGCGCAGGTAGCTGTCCGACAGGCGCGCCAGGAGCTGGAGGCGGGCCTGCTCCAGCAGCGCGTCCAGCCGTCCCAGCAGGCCGCCCAGGAAGGGGTGGGGGCCCACCAGCAGCAGTGGTGGCACCTGCTCCTCCGACAGGTGCCACACGCCTTCGGTGTCGCGGCGGAACGTGGCCAGGGCCAGTGAGTCCACCGCCCCGTCCAGCACCGGCTCCGCCGACAGCCGCAGCACGCGCAGCACCCGCTCCAGCACCGGCGGGTCCTCCGCGTACAGCCGTACTCCTTCGGCGCTCGTCGTGTCCCGCAGCACGTGCAGGTACACGGTGGCCTCCGAGCGGCCGGTGCCCTCCAGCGAGAAGGGCGCCAGCACCGCGTTGCCCGGCACGTCCACCACGAAGCCGGCGGGCGTCACCGCCGTCAGCGTGGAGACGGACAGGCTGCCGCCGGCAAGGAGCGGCTCGCTCCACGTCATCGCCGCCACGCCGTGGGCCGGCATGCCGGACAGCGAGGCGTGGAGGCGGACCTGCGCCTCCAGCGCCTGCTCCTGGGCCTCGAAGTGCTCCGGAAGCAGCGTCTGGCCGACGCGCCAGCGGACGCGGGCGAGCTTGAAGGGGGACATGGGGCGCTCGGGGTGGGGGGCGCGGGCCTACGCCGTCTCCGTCACGCCCCACTTCTTCACGATGTTCTTCGAGGACGCGGCCGCCACGTTGACGGACTGCTCCAGCGTCTTGGGCTTGATGCCGATCTGGAAGGTGAAGTTCTTGGGCGACTGCACCTCCCGGGACTCGTTGTTCGCCACCTTGATGGTCAGCCGGTCCCCGTTCTTCTCCAGGAGGCCGTTGAGGTCCGAGTCCACGAAGCAGGACTTGAAGTACTTCTTGGCGATCGGGTCGTACTCGTAGACGACGTACTTGAAGACCACCTCCACGTTGGCGAAGGTGCCCAGCAGCATCTCGGCGATCTTCGTCTTGTTGGACGTGGACAGCTGCCCGTTGAAGTACATGGCGTCGGTGACGCCCGTGTCCCAGTGGTAGCTGTTGAGCACGGCGACCACCTTGGACGTGAGCGCCTTGTCGGGCTGCTCGGGGTCCGAGATGGTCTCCATGTCCGCGGTGAGCGCCTGGCCGCCAATGGTGACGGACAGGATGTAGCCGACGGCGGTCTGCTGGTCCTTCTTGAAGTTGAAGCCCTGGTACACGTCCAGGTCGCGAGAAAACTCAGGCATGGCTTGCTCCTAAATGGGGTGAGGGTGGGACGTGGCGCCGCGCTAGCCGAGCCGGGACTCGAGCATCAGCTCCACGTTGAGGCCTTCGAACTGGATGTGCGGGAGGACGGCGACCTTGCAGTCGTACCAGCCGATTTCCCCCGCGCGCTGCAGCACCTCGACGCTGGTGGCCTTGAAGGGGAAGCGCCGCACCGTCAGGTCGTCGGGGCTGGCCACCGTGGTGACGTAGCCGGCCAGCCACGCGTCGATCTGCCGCTGGATGTACGCCGCGTCCGCGGTGCTGCCGATGTTGTCCCGCATGATGCACTTGATGTAGTGCGCCAGCCGGGTGATGGAGAACGTGTAGGCCAGGTTGGTGACGAGCTGCGAGTTCTCCGAGTCCTTGGGGTCCTTGAAGCGCTTGGACACCTTGGCGGACTGGGTGCTGAAGAACGTCGCGTCGCTGGAGCTCTTCCGGTACACCAGCGGCATGAAGCCGCAGCGGGCGAACTCGTACTCGCGGTAGTCGGGAATCGCGATCTCCACCGGCGCCTTGAGCTCCTCCTGGCCGCGCAGGAAGAAGGTGTCCACGGGCAGGCCGTTGATGAGGCCGCCGCCCTTGGGGCCGCGGATGGCCTGGCACCAGCCGGAGATCTCGAACGCCTTCGCCATGTTGCGGGCGAAGAGGATGGACGCGTTGCCCCAGAGGTACTTCTTCGAGTCTCCCTGGGAGTCCTCGGTGAAGTGCAGGTCGTCACACGGGTTCTTGTCCGGGTGCCAGGGCAGGCGCAGCACGTAGCGCGGGAAGGTGAGGCCCAGGTAGGCGGCCTCCTCGCTGTCGCGCAGCGCGTTCCACTTGCCGTAGCGCGGGTGGGCCAGCGCACCCTCCAGGTCCTTGATGGCCTCCATCTCCTCCACCTTCTCGCAGCCGAAGAACTTCGGGCTGACGGCGCCGATGAAGGGGCAGTGCGCGGCGTTGGCCACCTTGGCCATGGCCTGCAGCCACTTGATGTCGGCGGGGGAGGAGCTGAACTCGTACTGGCCGATGAGCGCGCCGAAGGGCCGGCCGCCGTACTGGTCGTACTCCTGGATGTAGACCTTGTCGAAGAGCGCTCCCGCGAAGACGTCCGCGGAGTTGTTCTCGAAGTCCTGGGCCAGCTCGCTCTTGGCCACGTCCAGCAGGTCGATGGCGATGTTGGCCTTGAAGTTGGTGTGCGCGACGAGGTCCTCCAGGCCGCGCCAGGCGGACTCCATCTCCTGGAACTTGTCGTGGTGGAGGATTTCGTTCATCTGGTCGTCGATCATCGCGTCGATGCGGCTGATGACGTCCAGCACCTGGCCCTTGTCGAAGCGCACGGCATCGCCATGGCCCGTCTCGGCGGGCGGCACGTTCTGGAGGAGCGCGGCCAGCGAGGACATGAAGCGCGCCTCGATGGTGACCTCCTTCTCATCGAGGGCGGGGACGAACTTCTCGGCGATCATCGGCTTGGCGTCCGCGGGACGCTCCAGCCGCACGCTCTTGAAGAGATTGGGCAGATAAGAGGTTTCAGCCATGGTGGGACCTCGGAGTGAAAGGGTGGGGAAGGGCGGGGCTCACGACTTCACCGTCGCGGCGACCGTCTCCTTGGCTTCGGCGGTGGTGGTGGCGGGCACGGCGGCAGCGGTAGCAGCGGACGTGCCAGCGGCGGCGGTGGCGGGGGTGGCCTTGGAGGGCAGGCGCAGCGACTCGTAGTCCTTGAGCTCGGCGAGCACCTGCTTGAGGGCCTCCTTGTTGGAGAACAGCTCGTAGACGAGCCCGCGCAGCGCCTTCTGGTTGTCGATGCTGGACTGCATCTCCAGGAGCAGCTTCTTGAGCAGCCGCAGCGCCTTGAGCTTGGGGACGTGGTGGACGACCTCGTCCGGATGGAAGGACTTCATCCGGTCGATGGGCAGCTCGACGTCGAGGTCCGCCTCCACGTCCGGGTTGATGCGGTTGGGCACCTGGAAGCGCAAGGACATCTTCATGTCCTTCATCAGCTCATCCAGGTTGCGCCCGTTGACGGAGCGCAGCTTGCGGGCCTCGAGGTCGACCTTGCGGTCCTCCGAGGAGCCCAGCGAGAAGTCGCCCAGCATCAGCATCCGCAGTGGGAGGCTGACCGTCTCCGCCTCGCCGTTGATGGTGGTCCGGTACGTCAGCGTGATGCGCGACCGGGGCAATTGGTCCTGAATCGACATGGTTCGGCTCTCCCCTCGTGAGGACTGCACTGCGTTGCGACGTCACTGCGTCAGGTGGTGGCGCGACGTGTCCCCGGAGAAGAGGACGGCCTGTCGCGGCTGTTCGGCGGGACCGCCGATGATGGGCTCGTAGCCCAGGTGGTGGGTGTCTTCGATTCGGGCGTGGCCGTGCTGGTCCCTGAGCACCAGCAGCACGGTGAGCAAGAGCGGCGTGTCCGCCAGGTGCGGCAGCACGCGCGAGCGCAGGCGGCGGCGTGCCTCCACGGCCCACGGCGTGCCGGTGCCGGAGGTTGCCTCATGGGTGTACAGCCACGCCTCCATGCCGCCGGTGGGGATGGTGGCGAAGCCGCCCATGGCGTTGCCATCTCCGAGCACCGTGCCACCCAGCCGCACGCCGTGCGTGTCGATGCGCTGGCGCCGGGTGGCGCGCTGCACGCGGACCTCGGCCTCCGGGAAGGCGTGGGCGAAGAGCCAGTGCAGGGTGCTGGGGCACGCGGGGCGCAGCAGGCCCAGGCGGTGTCGGGCGTTGCCCTCCCAGCCGGGGAGCAGCGACGCGTCCCGCTCCGGGAAGAGGCCGGCGACGCGCGCGCGCAAGAGGACGTGGTCGAAGTACCCGAGAAAGCTCTCCAGCGCATCGTGCTCCAGCCGCTCCATGGCCTTGAGGAAGAAGGAGGGCAGCGGCGTCTGCACGCTGAGCAGGCCCAGGTTGAGGGTGACGATGGCGCGGCGGGGCTGGCGCACGAAGGTGATGGATTGCACCAGGTGGGGCGCGTGCACGGTGCCGCGGTGGCTGCGCAGCTCGATGTCGCTCTCGCCGTAGCCCTCCTTGGCGAGCAGGTCCATCAGCGCGGGCAGGTCGAAGGACTGGATGCGCTCGGTGATGCGCTGCTCGATGGATGGGTTGTCCATGGCGTCAGTCCTCCTCTCCGCGCCGGCTCACGGGCTGGGCCAGGAAGGCGTCCAGGTCCACGCGATAGAGCTGCTCCAGGGCGCGCTGGGGCAGTGAGTCGGCTTCATGCAGGAAGGGTTCCAGCTCGCGCGCGTGCGTGCTCAGTCCGCTGTAGAAGCGTGAGAAGAGCGACGGCAGGTAGACGCGCGGGTCGAAGCGCTCCACCGTGCCCACCACGTCCGCGGCCACCACGCCTGCCTTGGTGATTTCGCCCTTCGCCAGCAGCGTGTCGAACGCCTCCAGCTTGCGCAGCAGCAGCGCCATGGCCGGGGAGATGGGCAGGCCCGGGGCGGGGGGCGGCGCCACGGGAGCCTGGGCGGGCGCGGCCGGAGTTGGCGCACTCGTGGCGGCAGTGGGCGCGGAGGTGGGCTCAGGCTCGGGAGGCGTGGGAGGTGCGGGCCGGGGCAGTGCCTGGACGTGGCGGGTCAGCCAGAGGGTGAGGTTGCGGAAGGGCTCCTCGCACCCGTTCTTCGGCAGGGTGGTGGCGAGCGCGGTGAGGATGGGCTCGGTGAGGGAGAGCGCCTCCTCCAGCGGGGCGCGGTTGTCGGGCTCGCACCAGCGCTGCCAGGTCGCGTCCCGTTTCTTCTCCTGGTGCGCGAGGTGCTTGTTCAGCGTGCGCAGCAACCAGCGCAGGCCGGTGTCGGTGAAGACGTCGCGCTTGTCCTCGGGGCCGAGCGCCGCGTGGCTCGTGGTGAGCACCTGGTGCACGGAGCGGAAGATGCCCGCCATGGCGAGGAGCCCCTGCTCGTGGAAGGCGCCGAAGAGGTACGGGCCTACGAGCCGCGCGTCGTGGACTCCCTCGCGCAGCAGCGCCTCCGCGCCCCGGGCGGCGCCGGCGTAGTCACCCCGGGCGACGGCCTCGGTGAAGGCTTCGATTCTCGCGTCGGGCGCGTCGCCCTCGGAGGCCGGGGGAGGCGGGCCCTGCAGCGGCTGCTCCATCAGCGTGCCGTCGAAGGGGACGGAGATGAGGGCCGCGTCAGCCATCGATGACCTTGAACTGGCCGGGGGTGACGACCTGGATGACGCCGCCGTACGAGCACATCAGCTTCGAGTTGCTCTCCAGCGCGGGCATGTTCCCCACGAGCACCTTGGGGCAGCCCGGCACCCACGGTGCGGCAGTGGCGGGGATGCAGGGCATGGGCGTGAGCACGCCCAGGGCCGCCGCTGTCGCAGCCGCCACCATGGGGTTGGCGAGCGACTGGCACATCCCGAAGGGCGGGATGTTGAGCAGGGGCACGTTGTCCATGATGTTGGCCGCGGGCGTCGTGCCCATCACCTTGTTGGTGGGCAGGACGACGAGCGACGAGGGCGCGACGCCGAAGCTGCATTGCAGCATTGCTCCCATCACCACCTGGACGCCCATGTCCGCGCTCCTCGCGCCCGGTGTGCTTCGTGGGCGCGAAGCACGACCTTGCGCGGAGCGTGCCAGCGTCGCGGACACCGCATCGCCGTACGTGCGTACGCGCTCCCGGTGCGCTCCAGCGGGCTCGGCATCACGGGAAGCGGCGGGCTCTCGCGTGAAAGCGCGTTGCCGGGGGAAGCACGGGCGTCCGGTGTGAACGCGCGCTCCGTGAGCCGGTTGATACACACGCGTTGCGGGTGAACGCAGTGGCGTCCGGTGGACACGCGAGCGCCGCGAGACGCATGAAACACGGTGTTTCATCCATCCATGCGTCGCACCGGGAAGCGCGGCGTCCGTGAGGAACGCGAGCGTCCGGTTGCTTCCCGGGGCGCCTCGTACCGCGGGGCATGGCGACGGGACGCGCGGCGGCGCGCGTAAGGCACGTGAGCGCCTCGTTACTTCTTCGTACCCGGGGGGACGCCGTCACCGGACGCGTCCGTCATCTCCAGCGCGCGGCCGCGCAGCGCCGTCAGCGCCTGGAACATCGGGTCCGAGGACTTCCGGTGGAGCGCGCCTGTGAGGTACTGCGAGCGGCACCACGCATCATCGACGCGGCCGTCCTTCGTCCGTCGCGGGTATAGCGGGAACAGCTCGGTGCGGTCCGGCAGGTGCTCGGCGCCCAGCCGCAACTCCAGGCGACGGCGGAGCTCCTGGCGGCGCGGTCCGGCCTCTCGCTCGAAGACGTCCGCGCCTTCCGCGCCGGTGAAGACGAGGAGCACGTGCCGGTGATGACCCGGAGTCCCTCCCGTGGGGACGATCGACACCGAGGCTCCGGCGCAGAAGGGGAGGTCCGCGAGCGCCGCTGCAACCTCCGCGGCGAGGTAGACGCGCCCCTCGCGCCGGGCGTCACGTGTCCCGGCGAAGAGGAACGTGCCGCGCCCGCGCGTGAGGACGACGTAGCCGGGAGGTCGCTTCTTGTCCGGCAGCACGGTGAAGACGCCCACGTCGCCCGCGGCCTCCTGCCCGCTCATGTTGAGGTCGCGCAGGGCCCAGGCCCGTCCCGGAGCGGGAGCGACGCCCGTGTGGACGTCCGTCACCCTCCGCCCCGAGGTGATCACCGCGCCCCCCGCGCTCGCGTCGATGAGGACGTTGGAGAAGGGCACGCCAGCGAGGTCGCACTGGCGCACCCAGTCCCGCCAGGCCTGCCAGTCCAGGGGCTCGTCGGCGGAGCGGAACCAGTGCGCCACGTTGCGCAGGGGGCCCGAGCGCGCGCGCAGCAGCGCGTCCCTCAGTGCGGGAGAGACGCCGAGCGCGCGCAGCGGGTGCTCGGTGAGGAGGCCAGGCGCTCGCTCGACGTCCGCGGGCTCCAGGTGGAGGAAGGTGGCGCCGCGCAGCAGCGTGGCCAGCAGCAGGGCCGGCTGATGCTGGAGGAAGTGGAAGCCGGGCGCGGCCAGGTGGTCCCCGGGACCGAGGCCGAAGGTGAGCAGCCCGTCGCACAGCGCGCCCCGCCACGCCGCTTCCGCGGTGAGGGGCACGGGCGTGTCCGTCGGGTCCACGAGGGGAGAGAACAGGAGCGCCACCGGCTCGTCGGGGCGGTACGTGTGCGAGGTGAAGGCGGGCGCGGCGTCTCCGCGCGAGCGCAGCAGCCGCGACTCGAAGCCCTTGAGGAGCGGCGCCTGGTGCGGCTCGGCGGCGACGTGGTCCGGCGCGAGCTTCGAGAGCCGGCGCGAGAGGAAGTGCGTGCCCGTGGTCGGCAGCAGGCTGACGCAGGTGCCCAGCTTCAGGGCGGCCATGAGGGAGACGAGCAGCTCCGGTCCAACGCCATACAGGAGGCACAGCTTCGCGCCGGGCTTCACGCCCTGCGAGGCCCACTCGGCGGCGCGGCGCGAGGCGCGGTCCTGGAGCTCGCGGTAGCCCAGCGTCTGCCAGCCGCGCAGCGGGTCCCACGCGCGCAGCGCCACCCCGCCCGGGTCGGCGTGCCGGGTGACGAGGTCATGGAAGAAGTCGTGGTGCTGCCCGGGCCGGCTCTTGGGCGCGGGCGTGCCCCGGCTCGCGTGGTGGGCGGCGAGCGCCATGGCGAAGCCGTCCGGATCGGTCCAGCTCTGCTGGCGCCAGTCCGGCAGGTCCGCGTCGAGCTGGCGGAGGATGTCGCGAAGGTCGAAGGGCATCGCGCGCGCTTCCTCGAGCCTGTTACTGCTCCACGTTGAAGACCTTGATCTCGCTCGCCGTGTCCCAGAGTTTCTGCCAGGCCTGCTCCGATGTCCTCCGAGCCTGGGACAGCGGGCCCCACCACGCCTCGTTCTCGTCGCGGAGCCACTGCTTGATCTGCTCGCTCTGCGACTCGTTGTACCCGATGCGGGTGCTTTCGAGCTGCCCCTTCTCCGGCTTCACCTTCCAGGGCAGGCGGCGGCCCTGGACGATCTGCTCGACGATGGCCTCGGCGACCTTCGGAGGGATGTGGGGGAACTCGGACGCGATGTAGACGGCGAGCATGGTGCGGTCATCCGTCGTGAAGTTGGATTCGCCCCCTTTGACGATGTGGTCGGGAATCATGTTGTTGAGCGCCGCCGCGGCGGCCCGCACCGCGCCGAGCTGCGCCGCCGCCAGCACGGAGGCAACCGCCGAGCCCGCCGGCTTGAGCGGCGTGCTGAGCCCCCTGGGCTGGGCATTGGGGAACACCTTCTTGAGGTCCGGCACCTTCGACGGGTCCACCTGATGCTGGAGCAGGAGTCCCACGCTGATCAGCTTGAGGTAGTCCTCGGCCTCCGTGACGTGCTTGTCGACATACGTCACCGTGCTCTCGCGCACCCTCCTCTCCTCGAGCGTCTCGTTGACCTTGATGGGTGGGGTGAAGGCGAATTGCTCGCGGTAGTTGTGCTGCACGCTCGTCGCCTCACCCAAGCCCTTGAGGAGCCGGGCCTCGTCGGGCCGGACTGCCGCGAGGGACTCGGCGGCGGCGCCGATGATCTGCAGGCCGCGGCCGTAGGTCGTCTCCTTCACCTGGATGCCGAGCACCGTCTGGTACGGAAGGCCGAAGATCTGGTCCTTGTCATAGATGGGTTCCAGGTCGTCCCAGCACAGTCCGCCCCGACTCAACACATCCCCGACGGCGCCCGTGTCCATCGGGTTCTGACCGAGCGCCGGCACGTAGAAGTCCACCTCGTAGGAGGACTCCTGGTCGCTCTCTTCCTTGAACTCGATGTCGACCTGGACCTTGCCCTTGGTCTCCCCGAGGCTGACGGTCACCTTGTCGTTCCGGGCGGAGACCTTCACCTCGGTGACGCCGTTCTCCTCGTCATCGTCCTCGGGGAGGTCGAGCTGGAGGCGGCTCTTGGTGGGGCTGACGCTCAGGCGGTTGCCGCTGAGCCATGCGGGCTCCTCGCTGCGGAACAGGTAGACGGTGTACCCGTGCTCACGGGCTCGCTGAACGGCGTCGATGCCCGCGTTGGCGCCATGGATGATGACCGTCAGGTCCTCCTTGTCGCTCTCGGCGTTCTCCGGGTGCATCAGCATGAAGCGGTCCAGGTTGATGATTCGGCTGCGCAGGAACTCCATTGCTTCGGAGTCCTGCCTCACGTTCGGCGCCGGCTGGGGCACGTACCGCTCATACGGGAAGGTGAAGTGCGGCCCGGCGCCCATCCCGAGGATGACCTTGGCGGCCAGGACGGGGGCGTCTCCGCCCACGTCCAGCGCGAAGAGGTCCCCTTTCCGGCTGACGGACCTGAGGAGGTTGCCGCCAGTGCGGTGGGCTCCCTGCTTCACCGCCCAGGCGAGGACGTCACTGTTCTGCGCGACCCAGTCCTGACGGGGGAGGTACTTCGTGGTGTACCTGGGGACCTGGTCGCTCCACTGGGCGATGTTGTGGACCTCGTGGTTGATGAACCCCTCGCCGCGGATGGTGGCCTCCCACGCGTCCTTGTTGCCGATGATGACGGTGCGGGACCACTTGAAGCCGGGTATCTCCGCGCTGCGCTGACGGAGGGCATTGATGTAGTAGGCGATGCTGCTGCCGTACCCGACGAACGCCAGCTGGTAGACCTTCTTGGTGCTCGGCACGACGTACTCGTTGCCCACCGGGTCCTGCCACCGGACGAAGTCTCCCTTCGGCACTCCGTTCGGCATCAACTGCCAGAGGTGGTCCTTGTCGAGCAGGTAGACGCTCATCGTGCCCTCTCCTGGTGGGGCGGCCGCATGGGGTGATGCGGTCTCGTCCCGCCACCAACAGCAACCCACGTGCCGTGACGCCGCGAGGGCGGGGCGCCAGCCTGTTGCGCCGTGAGCGCGACGGAGAACCCACAGGGCGCGCCGTCCCGCCGGGACGATGCCGCGTCCCGGGGGAACGCAGCCGGAGGACGGGGACTCGAGGCGGAGCGCGGACCCAAAGCAGAAGGGCCCGAGCACGCACTGGCGCCCGGGCCCTCATGTCATGTCATGACTGGTGTCTGACGGCCCATGCGCCGGGCCCGGACGCTTCAGCGTGTCTCAGTACGCCACGTGCACGTGGTCGCCGTGGCCGCCGATGGCGCCGATGTTGGTGCCGTTCTTGATGCCACCCACCGGGTCATAGAACAGCTCGGTGGGGCGCGAGCCGGCGAGGCGGCGGTAGTACGCGGCCATCTGCGACGGGCTGCCCGCCACGTCGATGGCGCGGCCCTTGTAGTGGTACGAGCCCGGCGTGTGCGTGCCGCCCGTGGTGGACGTAATCGTCAGCCCCATCTGCCGGGCCAGGTTCGACGCGAAGTCCAGCTTCTGCCGGTTGCTGCCATTCACCGGGAAGTTGCCCGGGGTGCCCTGGGTGCTGCCGGGGCGGCCGCCGTCCGGCTTGCCGTCCCACATGTCCTGGTTGCGCGAGTTGAAGATGGAGCGGCCCGTGTTGTTGCCCACGATGCCGTCCGCCGCCAGGTGGTGCGAGCGCTGGTATGCCACCACCGCCGCCTTCGTCTTCGCCCCGAAGATGCCGTCCGCCGCGCCCGTGTTGTAGCCAGCGCGAGACAGGGTCTGCTGGAGCCGCGTCACATCCGAACCGCGCGAACCGACCTGGAGCATGGGAGGCCTCGTTCTCTCTTGGGGGGCGAAATTCTCAGTACAAGAGAGTTATCGGGACCTACATCCGGAAGTTGCTTACGAAGTGCGCAAAGTCGCTAAAGGTGGGATGGAGCTTCCGTTTCACACGGAAATCAAGCCCTTACGGATACCCTCGGTGACGGCCTCGACGCGGTTGGTGACCTCGAGCTTCCGGTAGATGTGCTCCAGGTGGGTGCGGATGGTGGCCTTGCTGAGGCTGAGGAGCCGGGCCGCCTCGCTGTTCGACACCCCCTTGGCGATGAGCTGGAGGATTTCGCGCTCGCGGTCCGACAGCGGCTTGAGCGGGGGCTCCTGGGCGGACACGACCTCCGGGGGGACTTCCGGCGCGGGGGCCGGGGGCTCGGTGAGGACAGGGCCGGAGTCCGGGTCCACGCGGAAGTGACGCAAGAGGCGGCGGGCGAGGTTGGGCTGGATGACGGTGCCGCCCGCGCGGACCTCCTTGATGGCCTCGATGATCTTGTCCACCGGGGCGCCCTTGAGGAGGTAGCCGGACGCGCCGGCCTTCACCGCCTCCAGCACTTTGTCCTCCTCGTCGAAGATGGTGAAGATGAGGATCTCCATCTTCGGGAAGCGCGCCTTCACCTCGCGCGTGACGTCGATGCCGCTCATGCGCGGCAGCCCCAGATCCAGCAGGAGCACGTCAGGCATCAGCTTGGGCACTTCCTCCAGCGCGGCCTCGCCGGACAGCGCGGTGCCGACGATGTCGATGTCCTGTTGACCCTCGAAGAGGCGGAGCTGGTTCTTGAGGATCTTCGTCTGGTCTTCCACCACGAAGACGCGGATGGGGGGCGCGGCGGGAGGGGCGTCCACGGGGGCTCCGGTCATGACGGCATACAGGGAAGCGAGAAGGCCACCTGGGCGCCAGCGCCCGGCGACGAGTCCACGATGAGCTGGCCGCCGAGCTTCATGGCGCGCTCGCGCATGTTCAGCAGGCCGTAGTGGCCGCGCGGCGTGCGGGACGGGTCGAAGCCCTTGCCGTCATCGCGGACGATGAGGTGCACGCGGTCCTCGCTGAAGTCGAGCCGCACGTACACGGCCTTCGCCTCCGCGTGCTTCACCGCGTTGGACAGCGACTCCTGGAGGATGCGGAACAGCGCGAGCTGCGCGTCCGGGGACAGCTTGCGCTGCAGGCCGGTGCGCTCGAAGCGGATGTCCAGGCCGGTGCGCTCGCGGAACGTCTTCGCGTAGTCCTCCAGGCCCTGCGCCAGCTCGAAGTCCTCGCGCATCATCCGCAGGTTGCGGCGCAGCTCCTCGATGGACTCCTCCGCGGTGGCCTTCAGCTCGCGGATCTCCGAGCGCAGCCCGTCCTCGCGCGCGAGGTTCAGGATGTACTCGGCCTGGATGATCATGGACGAGAGCGAAGCGCCCAGGCCGTCATGGATTTCGCGCGCCAGGCGGTTGCGCTCCTCCACCACGGCCAGCTCCTTCAAGTCGCCCTGGAGCGCCACCACCTCGCGGTGCGCGGTGGCCTCGCGCTCGTTCAGGTACACGAGCACGTAGACGATGATGAAGTTGAGCGCGAGGTACCAGAGCAGCGTGAGCAGCTCCACCGCCGTCACCGAGCGGTTGAGGAGCAGATCGAGCCGCGTGGTAATCGGCAGCGCCAGCAGCGGCGGGAGGATGGCCAGCGGCTTGGGGTAGAGGATGGAGAACAGCGTGGTGAAGAGCAGCTGCGTGGCGAGCAGCGGACTCTGCAGACCGCCGCCCACCACGGGCTTGGCGATGAGCACGACCATGATGGTCAGGTCGAGGCAGAGCGTGGTGTACGTCACCCAGCGGCCGGCCTTCGGGTGGTCTATGACGAGCAGGTTCGCGACGCTGTAGAGCAGCATCGTGAAGTAGCCCACGAAGGAGAACGGCCCGGTGAGGCCGAAGTAGCCGCTCCACGCGGGCACCGCGAGGATGAGCAGGCCCAGCGTGAGGAACATCATCCGCGCGTAGAAGAGCGCGCGGGCGCGGGCAACGAAGCGGTCCTGTTCCCAGGACGCGGTGGCCTGTTCCGCGGAGACACTGTCCGTCAGCTTGCGGCGCTCCAGCACCTCCCGCACGCGGGCGCGCAGGTCATTGGCTGGCGTCTCCTCGCCCACAGCGAGATGGGTGTTCATCGGGCAGGCAGCTTACGGGAGCGGGCGGGCGGGCGGAAATCCGGGGAGCGGCTTGCTTCCCTCCCGGGTGGGGGAGGGGGCACGCCCGGGGCCTCGCGCGGCACCGCCCCGCGTCACTTCGCGCAGGCCTGGCGGGCCTCCGGCTTGCGCTGGAAGACGTACTCCAGCCGGTCCTTCTGCTCGCCGGTGCGCTCGTCGAAGAGCGGCGTGCCGCCCGCGTACATGGTGCCTTCGGGGTGGCCGTACTTGTCCAGGCCGTGGCTCTCGAGCCAGCGGTCCACGCAGGCCTCCTGCGTCTTGCGGTCACCGCCGCTCTTCGCCATGCCACCGGCGTCCTTCGAGGCCGGGCCTGCGTCCCTGGAGGGCGCGCCCGCGTCGTCAGAGGCAGTCAGGGCACCGCGCGAGGTGCCCGTCTGGGCGCCGTCCGAGGGGACGCCCGCGTCCTTCACGGCCTCCATGGCGTCGCGCGGGTCCGGCTGGGAGGCGGACGCGTCGGTGGGCCCGGGGCCCTCGCCGGTGTTCTTGTGGCAGCCGACCGCCAGGAGGAGGGCGGTGGAAAAGACGAGCACGCCGGGCAGGTTTCTCATATGTCCTGGCAGGTGAGGTCCGCGTCGAAGCGGCACGGTGGGTGGGCGCCTGCGCCCTTCTTCTCGGTGGACGCAGGGGCACGCACCTTATTCGCTTCCGACCCCCCGCGAAGGGGCAATCCGATGCATGGGCACGACACCGACCATCATCCCCGCATCCCCCACGCCTCGCGCCTCGAGCGCGCCCGGGTGCTCCTCGTGGGTGCCGGCGGCCTGGGCTGCCCGGCGTCGCTGGCACTGGCGCAGGCCGGTGTCGGCCACCTGACGCTCGCGGACCCGGACCGCGTGGACATGACGAACCTGCCGCGCCAGCTCTGGCACCGGCCCGCCGACGTGGGCCGCAACAAGGCGGAGTCCGCCGCCGCGGGCCTGGCGCGCGCGTTCCCCGCGCTGTCCACCGAGGCCCTGCCGGAGCGCGTGGACGCGGGCAACGCGGAGGCCCTCTTCCGCGCGCACGACGCCGTCATCGACGCCACGGACGGGGTGGCCACCAAGTTCTTCCTCTCGGACGTGGCGGTGCTCACGGGCGTGCCGCTCGTCTATGGGGGCGTGCTGCGCATGCAGGGACAGGCGATGCGGGTGGACCCTCGCGGACCGTGCCTGCGCTGTCTCTACGAGGCACCGCCTCCGCCGGACGCGGTGCCCACGTGCGCGCAGGCAGGGGTGCTCGGCTCGCTCGCGGGGTTGGTGGGCGCGGTGCAGTCGCTGCTCGCGCTGGAGCTGCTGTCCGGCGCCGCGCGCCCCGTCCCTGGCGAGGCCACGCTGCACGTGCTGGACGGCGTGTCGCTGCTGGGCCGCCGCGTCCGGGTGGAGCGCGCGCCCGACTGCCCGGGCTGCCGCGTCACCGCCGTGCCGGAGTACCCGGAGGCCGCACAGGAGGCCGAGTCATGTCCGAGGTGAAGGCCACGCTCGACATCACGCGCGAGGTCTGTCCGATGACCTACGTGCGCACCAAGCTGAAGCTGGAGGCGCTGGAGCCGGGGACGCTGCTGGAGGTGCTCCTGCGCGGCGCCGAGCCGCTGAAGAACGTGCCTCGCAGCGCGCGCGACGAGGGGCACGAAGTCGTGTCCCTGGAGCCGCGCCCCGACGGTACCCACGTGTTGTTGCTTCGCAAGCAGGGACGGTGAGCCATCATGACGACCATCCGCATTCCCACTCCGATGCGCACCTTCACGCGCAACCAGTCCGAAGTCACCGCCTCCGGCGCCACCGTGCGCGAGGTGCTGAAAGACTTGGACGCGCGCTTCCCCGGCATCGGCGCGCGCCTCCTCGACGAGCGCGGTGCCGTGCGCCGCTACGTCAACGTCTTCCTCAACGACGAGGACATCCGCGCCCTGCGCGAGCTGGACACGCCGGTGGCGGACACGGACCGCCTCACGCTCATCCCCGCCATGGCGGGAGGCTGAGGCATGGTGCTGCGTGAGGACCAGATCCTCCGCTACTCGCGGCAGATCCTCCTGCGCGACGTGGGCGGACGCGGGCAGGAGGCGCTGCTGGCGGGCACCGCGCGGGTGGATGCCACCGGCGCCTCGGGGATGACGGCCGCGGCGTACCTCGCCGGAGGCGGCACCCCGGTGGTGGGCACGGGCTCGCTGCCGCTGGGCCCGTGGGCGCCTGGCTTCCTCGTGTCGGCGGACGACGTGGGCCGCCCCGCGGTGGAGGCCCTCGACGCGGCGGTGCCCCAACTGAACCCGGACGCGGCCGGCGCCGGGCGGGGTGGGGGACTGGTGGCGGAGCTGCCCTCGGGCTGGAGCGGCGAGGCCCCGTGGGTGGCCCTGGGCGGCGACGGCATGCGGGCGGCCGTCGTCTTCCGTGGCGCGGACGGCTGTGTCTGGTGCTTCGGGGAGACGGTGCGGCACCTCGTCCAGCCCCCGGACGGCGCGCTGGGCGTGGCCCTGGGGGCGCTGGGCGCCCTGGTGTTCCAGCGGCTGCGGCTGGGCCTGGGCCCCGCGCTGGGAGGCCGCTGGCTGGTCGCTCCGGGCGTCGTGGAGGAACTGGAAGTGCGCAAGTGTGCCCGCTGCGCCGCCGCGAGCCCGGAGCCGGCCCGGCCGTGATCCGCTGGCCCGAGCCCGGCTGGCCGCTGGCCGTCCGCGACGCGGTGGTGCACCACCTGGAGTCCGCGTACCCCGAAGAGGGCTGTGGGGTGATTCTCCAGACGGGGGACGCGGGCCCGTGGAGGGTCCGCCCGCTGCGCAACGCCGCCGCCCGCCCGCACACCGCCTACGCCTTCGCCCCCGAGGAGTGGCTGGCCGTCTCCATGGAGGCGGACGCACGGGCAGAGCGGGTGGTGTGCGTCTTCCACTCCCACGTGGAGTCACCCGCCACGTTCTCCCCGGAAGACCGGGCCCAGGCAGCCCCGGAAGGTCACCCGCTGCTGCCCGGAGTTTCCTACCTCATCGGATCCGTACACCGAGGCTGTGTGGTCTGGGTGTGTCAGTACGGGTGGCAGGGGGACGATTTCAGGCTCCAAGAGCCCTGAAAAAGTCATTTCATAAACGAAAAACCCATGTGTCGGCAGGCACTTGACTGCCCGCTCACCCCACCTGCGGAAAGGTGTGTGCGAATTGTCAAGTGAGGGGGTTTTCGTCTATAACCACGCGCATCTTCTGGATCTGCGGCGTCCACCTGCAGCTTGCAAGAAGCGCTCCGGACGCAGGGAGTTGAACAGGCTTATGGCCCCCAACACTGGTTTCACCCTCTGGCTGACCGGCATGTCCGGGACCGGGAAGAGCACGACGGCGGCATACATCGCGGCGCGCCTGCGGCAGGTTGGCCGCCACGTGGAGATCCTCGACGAAGGGGAGCTCGGCGAGGCGCTCTGGGCCGGGCTGGGCGATGCGAAGGAGGACCGCACCACGGTGGTCCGCCGCCTCGGCTTCGTTGCGAACCTCCTGACCCGCAACGGCGTCGCGGCGCTGGTGGCCTGCGTGAGCCCGTACAAGACGGGCCGCGAGGAGAACCGTCGCGCCGTCGGCCGCTACGTCGAGGTCTACGTCGACTGCCCGACCGAGAAGCTCATCGAGCGCGACAGCACCGGTCGCTACAAGAAGGCGCTCAACGGCGAGATTCCCAACTTCATCGGCATCACCGAGCCGTACGAGCCGCCCAACTCGCCGGAAGTGACGATCCACTCCGACGTCGAGTCGGTGGAGGACGGCGCGGCGAAGATCTTCCAGTCGCTCCTGGACCTCGGCTACATGAACACCGAGGAGCTGAAGATCATCACCGGCAAGAAGATGAAGGCCAACCCGCTGCCGGCCAAGGGCGAGAAGGCCGAGAAGGCGGAGAAGGGCGCCGCCAAGGCGGACAAGGGCGCCAAGGCCCGCCGCGGTGACGAGGCCCGTCCGGCCGCCAAGGCCGCCGCGAAGGCGGACAAGGGCGCCAAGGCGCGTCCGGCGACGCGCGCGGCCCGGGTGGCGAAGCCGGCCCCCTCGGCCAAGAAGCCCGCGAAGAACAAGGCCCGCTGAGCGAGGGGCCGTCCGGCCCACGCTCCCATCACCCTGAAGGGCTCCAGGTTGCCGCGTCTTCCGCGTGCAATCCGGGGCCCTTCCGTTTTAGGAGTTCCCCCATGCTGAGCCCCGAGCGGATCCAGAGCCTGTGTGAGTCCTCGCGCCCGAAGCTGGAGGCCATGCGCGCCGCGCTGCGCGCCCATGGCAGTGCGCTGGTGGCCTTCTCCGGAGGCGTGGATTCCACCTTTGTGCTGAAGGTCGCGGTGGAGGAATTGGGCGAGCGCGCCCTGGCGCTCACCGCGCTGTCCGCCTCTGTCGCGCCGGAAGAGGCGCAGGAGGCGCGGGAGCTGGCGGAGCGGATGGGTGCGCGGCACGTGGTGGTGGGCAGCAACGAGCTGGCGAATCCGCAGTACGCGGCCAACCCGACCAACCGCTGCTACTTCTGCAAGACCGAGCTGTACGACATCTGCGAGGTCCGGCGGAGCGAGTTGGGCCTGGCGGTGGTGCTGGACGGCTTCAACGCGGACGACTTCAAGGACCACCGGCCCGGGCACAAGGCGGCGCAGGAGCACAAGGTGGTGTCTCCGCTGGCGCAGGCGGGGCTGACGAAGGACGAGATTCGCGCCTGGAGCCAGTCGTTGGGGCTGCCCACGTGGGACAAGCCGCAGATGGCGTGCCTGGCGTCGCGCATTCCGTACGGCACGGCGGTGACGCGGGACCGGCTCATCCAGATTGCCTCCGCGGAGTCCGAGATGCGCAAGCTGGGCTTCCGGCAGTTCCGCGTGCGCTACCACCAGGAGGTGGCGCGGCTGGAGGTGGCGGCGGAGGAGTACGAGCGCTTCCTGGCCGCGGACGTGCGCCAGAAGGTCAACGCTGCGTTCCTGGCGCTGGGGTTCAAGTTCGTGTCGTTGGATCTGGAGCCGTTCCGTTCGGGACGCATGAACGAGGCGGCGGGCGTGGCGCGGCCGGAGGCTGGGAAGGTCGCGGGGTTCTCGCTGCCTGTGGTGAGCTGAGCCGCGGTGGAGCGGTGGCGGCGGGTTCGATTCCCGCCGCCTCCACATTCAGAAGCCCCGCAACCTCACCGGGTTGCGGGGCTTCTTCTTTGCCCGCGTTGCCTCATGGTGCAAGCAGCCCGGCTCCGCTCCCGCTTGAGGGAACGCTCAGCTGACTGGAAGCGTTTGCAGTCACCGCCGGGAACAGTCTCCCGGCGGCTCAGACGCCATGATGCCCGTCCTGCACGCCTGCGCTAGCTTGGAGTGGTCTGCTCCCCAATTCTCGGACCAGTTGAAGCGTGAGAGCGTCCTCGCGGCCAGGAGGCAGGTCGGTCGTGAGGAAGAGCAGATTCAATGAGGAGCAGATGGTCCGCATCCTGCGGGAGGCGGAGGCCCCTGGCGCCAGCGTGGTGGAGGTGGCGCGGAAGCACGGCATCACCGAGCAGACGCTCTACCGGTGGCGGCAGAAGTTTGGCGGCATGGAGGCCAGCGACGCAGCTCGGCTCAAGGAGCTGGAGAAGGAGAACGCGCGACTGAAGAAGCTGCTGGCCGAGAGGGACCTCGAAATCGAGGTCATGAAGGAAATCTCCACAAGAAATGGTGAGCGCGCCCGTCCGCCGCCGGCAGGTGCGGTACGCCGAGGAGCGAGGCGTGTCGCAACGCCGGGCGTGCGCGCTGCTACAGGTGGCCCGCAGCAGCCTGGGCTACGCCAGCCGCAAGGAGGCGAAGGACGCGGCCCTGGTGGAGAAGCTGCGCGGCATTGCTCGGGCACGCCCCCGGTTCGGCTACCGGCGGGCTTGGGCCCTGCTGCGGCGTGACGGGCCTGCCGTCAACGTGAAGCGGGTGCACCGGCTCTGGAGGAAGGCCCCCTGTGTCAGGGAACATGTCGCCTCGGCTGACGTGCCGAGTTGACGACGCCCTGGGGGCGAGAGCAGGCAGAACGCGGTGCCGTACACGGATGCATTCAAGGCGCAGATGGTGAAGCGGATGGT
>NZ_JAAIYA010000049.1 GCF_010894405.1 Pyxidicoccus caerfyrddinensis | reverse complement strand
AGCCGGCTTCCAGCGTTCCATGCGCCACCTCCGTGAGGTGGCGACCTGATCACGCGGCGACAGCCCGCGTCGATCGCTCTCGCAAGTGTTCGACTTTCCTCGGGCCGAAACCTGATCGGTGCTCTAGGACTATCGGCGGGCAGTGGGTTCAGGGATTCACCATCCAGGCGACTTTTCCGCCGCGTTACACCGTCTCATCCAAGCCCTGTCCGGACTCTGCTATAGCCAAGACATGGCTGGCTTTGGCGCACGCATTCCAGACAGCCACGCACTGCCACTCACCACTGTCGTGACCTGGGGGGTCCATGAGCGCTGTCTCTTCGTCACCGAATTTCAATTATGGTTTTCCGGCGCCGGGTCCTCAGTCGCCTTCGCCGCAGAAGATCATGGACCACGTGTTCTTCCTCACGGAGGAGGCCTGGAAGACGGTCCGTGAGTTCGAGCGGTTCGACCATGTCATCATCGGCAGCGGCCCATGTGGACTGGCCTTCGCCGAGCGGACCTACAAACACAATCCCAACAGCCGCATCCTGTTGATTGAGCGAGGCCCCTTCTTCCTCCCGGAGCACTTCCAGAACCTCCCGCTTCCCTATCAGCAGGTGCTGGGAGGGCTGACCGAGACGTTCCCCTGGACGTTGTCGGCCAGGACCGCCGGCCAGCCTCCAGGAACCATCGGCTTCCAGCATGGGATGGTGCCCTTCTTTGGTGGCCGCAGCATCATGTGGAGCAGCTGGTGCCCGCGCCCCACGCGGGAGGAAATGGCGTTCTGGCCCGAGGAAATCATCCGCGAGGCCGAGGAGCGCTTCTCCGACGCCGAGCGGCTGCTCAATGTCATCCCCGCGGACCAGATCGACACCGACCTCGACGAGGCGATGCTGGCGAAGACCGCCAAGCGTCGGCCCATCTACGGCGTCATGCAGAAGAAGCTGCAGGCCATGCTCGCCGCCAACCTGGGGCGCATCGGCTCCGCGACCCGCTCCATGGCGGCCCCCATCGCGGTGGGGGCGGGCCTCCAGGAGAATCTCGACTTCGCGAAGTTCTCCACGCCCGCGCCCCTGCTCGACCTGGCGACGCGCCAGGAGGCGCTGAGCGCGGCGGGCACCGGGAGTCCGCTGAGAATCGTGACGGAGTGCACCGTCAACCGCATCCGTCAGCAGGACGGCGTGGCGACGGCGCTCGAGACGTCACGAGGCGTCGTCAACCTGGGCACCGCGAAGCTGGTGCTGGCCATGGGGACCCTCCCTCCGACGACGCTGCTCCTGAACTCATTCCCACAGGTCAAGCACGCGGGCTCACGGTTCACGGCGCACTTCATCACCTCGGTGGTGGCCCGGGTTCCGAGGAAGGACTACCCGTTCGCGGACAAGCTGGCGGAGATGGAGCTGGCCGCCATCTACATGGCCGGGACGAACGCACGGAGTGGAATGCAGTACCACGTCCAGCTCTCGGTGCTCTCCGACAAGGAACCCGCGCGCAATGCCCAGAGGGCGGCCCGGTACATGCCCGACGTGGTGGCGACGGCCTCACCCGCGCAGCTCGCGAGCTCCAAGGACTACCTCGTGTTCGTCTGCGCGGTGCTGGGGGAGCTGGACTTCCGCAACCGCGACAACTGGCTGCGCCCGAACGGGGAGGAGGACCCGACCACGAACGTGCTGCTGCAGGTCCTGGCCAACGAGACTGACCGCGCCACGTGGGACACCATGGATGAAGGGACCTTCCAGATGTTGGAGCTGGCCCTGTCCCCCCAGGGTGCGGCCCGGGTCGAGTACTGGCATGGAGCTCCCAACCAGGGCACGTGGGTGAAGGAGCGCCCGACCCCCGAAGAGCGCCGGGTGCCGGGGCTGGTGCACGAGGGGTCCACTCTGTGGATTGGCGATGGAGCTGAAGCGGTGGTCGGGCTGGACTACCGGCCTCGCGGGGTCGCCAACGTCTACGTCACGGGCGGGGGCCTCTGGCCGGCGGGAGGCTCCTGGAATCCCACCATGACCATGGTGGCCCTGGCGCAGCACCTCGCCGACAAGCTCTCCGGGCCTTCCGCCAAGGCAGCTCCGGCGGCCCCCACCACGACCCGGCTCCCCGTGGCGTCCCTGCGCTAGCGGCGGTACTGCACGGGGGCTCCCACGCGGGAGCCCCCAACGCCTGACGTCTACATCCGCCCGTCGAGGAAGTTGCGCACCAGCTTCGGTCCCTCGGGGGTGAGGACGCTCTCGGGGTGGAACTGGAAGCCCACCACGGGCCGCGTGCGGTGACGCAGCGCCATGATGAGGCCGTCCTGGCTCCACGCGGTGGCCTCCAATTCCGCGGGCAGCGAGGGCGCCTCCACGATGAGCGAGTGGTAGCGCGCGGCCGTGAAGCCCTGGCTCACCCCGGTGAAGACGCCCGTGTTGCCGTGCTGAATCTGGGCCGACTTCCCGTGCACCGGCGCCGGCGCGCGAATCACCTTGCCGCCGAACGCCGCGCCAATGGACTGGTGCCCCAGGCACACGCCCAGCACCGGCACGCGGGAGCGGGCAATGGCCTCCACGCTGACGCCCGCCTCGTGCGGCGTGCACGGGCCCGGGGAAATCACCAGGTGCGAAGCCCCCGTCGCCGCGACGCCCGCGACGTCCAGGTCGTCATTGCGCACCACCTTCACCTCGGCGCCCAGCGTGTACAGCAGCTGCACGAGGTTGAAGGTGAACGAGTCGTAGTTGTCGATGACGAGAATCACCGCCCACCTCCCTCGCGCGCCATCCGCAGCGCGGCGGCCATGGCGCCCGCCTTGGCCTCCGTCTCGTCCGCCTCCTTCGACGGCACCGAGTCCGCCACCAGGCCCGCGCCCGAGGTCCACATCGTCCTGTCTCCGTCCACGAAGAAGGTCCGCAGGGCAATCGCCACGTCCAGCGTGCCGCAGAAGGACAGGTAGCCCACCGCGCCCGCGTACGGCCCGCGCCGCTGCGGCTCCAGCTCGTCGATGATCTGCATCGCGCGAATCTTCGGAGCGCCCGACACGGTGCCCGCGGGGAACGTGCTGGCCAGCGCGTCCAGCGCGTCGTACTTCGCGTCCAGCTTCCCGCGCACCTGGGACACGATGTGCATCACGTGGCTGTAGCGCTCGATGACCTTCATGTCCTCGACGCGCACCGAGCCCGGCGCCGCCACGCGGCCCACGTCGTTGCGGCCCAGGTCCACCAGCATGACGTGCTCGGCCAGCTCCTTCTCGTCCGCGAGCAGCTCCTTCTCCAGCGCCAGGTCCTCGGCCTCGGTGGCGCCCCGGCGGCGGGTGCCCGCCAGCGGCCGCACCACTACGTCCCCGTCGCGCACCTGCACGAGCAGCTCCGGCGAAGCGCCCACCAGTGCGCGGGCCTCGCCCAGCTCCACCAGGAAGAGGTACGGCGACGGATTCACCCGCCGCAGCGCCCGGTAGAGCGACAGCGGCGGCGGTGCACCGAGCGCCTCGAAGCGCCGCGCGAGCACCACCTGGAAGATGTCTCCGGCGCGGATGTATTCCTTGGCGCGCTCCACCGCGGCCTCGTAGCCGGCGCGGTCCCAGCAGGCGACAGGGGCCGCGTCACCACGCATGCGAGGGCCGGGCGCGTACGCCTCCGGAGGCAGCGGCTTGAGCAGCTTGTCCGCCAGGGCCTGCGCGCGCTCCTCCGCGTCCTTCAGCGCGGCGGCCGCGCTGCCATGCAGCGACGGACGGGCAATCGCGGTGGCCCTGAGCGTCCCGGTGCGCGAGTCATGGGTGACGAAGTCCTCGCACACCAGCCATTCCGAGTCGGGGAACGAGGTGTCGCGCGCGTGCCGGTCCGGCACGGTGGGCTCCAGCCATGAGAAGCAGTTGTAGCCCATGTAGCCCACGAGCCCGCCCAGGAAGGGGGCCTCGCCGGGAAGGCGCGCGACAGCCAGCTCGCGCCACAACGTGCGCAGGACGTCCAGGGGCTTGCCCTCGCGGCGCTCCTCGCGTGAGCCACGCCACAACGTGGCTCCGGTGGCGTCCAGGCGCACGCGCCCGGCCGGCTGGGCTCCCACGTGGCTGTAGCGCCCGAAGCGCTCGCCGCCGTAGCAGGACTCGAGGATGAAGCCGCGCGAGCCTCCGCCCAGCTTCAGGTACGCCGACAGCGGCGTATCCAGGTCCGCCGGCAGCTCCACCGACACCGGCACCGCCTCGCCCTTCTCCGCGAGCTGGCGATAGGCCGACTTCCGCTCCTGTGCATCCATCTTCATGACTGGCTCTGCCCTTCTAGGGCTTCGTTTCCGCCGTGGCGTCCGAGGCCTTCACCTCGGAGAAGACACCATCGGCGAGCTTGTACTTCGTGCGCTCCGTCGTCTTCACTTCCTTGCCGGACTCGTTCTCCTCGACGTTCGTCCGCACCACCGTGAGGCCCTGCTGCTTCGGCTGGAAGGAGACCTTGTACGAGGAGTTGTTCGGCGGGTCCGCCAGCCCGGCCACCTCCAGCGCCAGCTTCGACCTGCCGAGCACGCCCTTCTTCTTCCCCAGCCCCGTGTAGCTCACGTACGTGGTGCTGTAGTCACTGCACGCCTCGGGCATGGAGTCCACCTTCACCAGCGCGAGCCCCGCCGTCTTCGCCGGGACGAGCGTCACCTTCGCAGACCCGCCATCCACGCTCATATAGCCCTGTCCGGCGGGGGTGATGTCCACGCTGCTGACACGGCGGGGCGGCTTCACGTTCGGCTCCAGGACGCGGACGCGAATCTTGAAGTCCGAGCTCATCACCACCGTGGCCACTTCCTGCTCACCGTCGTTGTCGAAGTCACCCTCGAAGCGAAACGGCGTGAGCGTGTTGCCGAAGAGCCAGCCCTTGAAGGAAGCGCCCTTCGCATCCAGGTACTCCACCTGGTACCAGTGGTTGACGTACTCGCCCACCTTGAGGCGCTCCTTGCCGCGCTCCAGCACGCGCACGGGAACGCCCAGCGGCAGGGTGGTGACGACGGCCGCGTCCGCGCCGGGCGACTGGCGCAGGTTGGCCTCGTCCACGCCCACGTAGAGGCCCGCCTTCTTCGCGGACGGCTCGAACTGCGTGAAGTCGTAGGTGTCCAGGGCGCGCTTCGACGGGTCCGCCCCCTCCTCCAGCGACGACGCGGTGTAGTGCAGCTCCAGCTCGGGCGACTGCGAGAGGACCAGCGACAGCAGCAGGGCAGGCGTCATGAGGAAGGCATCCGGGGAGGAAGGTGCCGGTGTTATCCCCCGTCCAGCAACGCCGTCCAAGGGCACGGAATATTCCCAGGAGAAGCTCCTGGCATACCCGTGACAGGTGAGTGCCAGAGGGGCATGCCAGGAAGCAATGGCCCGTAGGGAGGAGACACACCTCGGGTGGTCACCGTCGAGCTGCCTCGCTATCTGAATGAGGCTTTGAGCTCCTCCCAATCCCTACCGCTCATCACGGTGACGCCGCAGGGGCTCTACTGCGCCCCGGGCCACTTCCACATCGACCCCTGGCGTCCGGTGGAGCGGGCGCTCATCACCCATGCGCACGGAGACCACGCCCGGGGCGGCAGCCACCGCTACCTGGGCGCCCGAGCAGGCGAGGGGCTGCTGCACCGCCGGTTGGGCGCGGACTCCGTCATCGACACGCTGGAGTACGGCGAGCGCCTGAGCATCAACGACGTCACCGTCAGCTTCCACCCCGCGGGCCACGTGCTGGGCAGCGCGCAGATTCGCCTGGAGCACCAGGGCGAGGTGTGGGTCGTCTCCGGCGACTACAAGCGCGCGCCGGACCCGACGTGCGCGCCCTTCGAGGTGGTGCGCTGCAACACCTTCATCACCGAGGCGACGTTCGGCCTGCCCATCTACCGCTGGGATGACACGCGTCTGGTCGCAGAGGACATCCTGAAGTGGTGGGACGCCAACCGCGCGACGGGGCGTGCCTCGGTGCTGTTCTGCTACGCGCTGGGCAAGGCGCAGCGAATCCTCGCGGAGCTGGCGCGGCTGACGGACCGGCCGGCCTATGTGCACGGGGCCCTCCACAGCCTGGTGGCCGTGTACCGCGAGGCGGGCGTGCACATGATTCCCACGCAGCTGGTGTCGGAGGTGGAGAAGGGCACGTCCTTCGCGGGCGCGCTGGTGCTGGCTCCGCCGAGCGCGGGGGGCTCCACGTGGATGCGCCGCTTCGGCGAGTACGAGACGGGCTTCGCGTCCGGGTGGATGCGGGTGCGCGGCAACCGGCGCCGGCGCGGATTCGACCGGGGCTTCGTGCTGTCGGACCACGCGGACTGGCCGGACCTGCTGCGCACGGTGGCGGACACGCAGGCGGAGCGGGTGCTGGTGACGCACGGCTACACGGACCCGCTGGCGCACTACCTGCGCGACTCCGGCGTGGATGCGGCCCCCCTGGCCACGCCCTTCGAGGGCGAGGCGGAGGACTGACGCGTGAGGCGACTGGCGGACCTCTACGAAGCGCTGGACCAGACGACGTCCACCAACGCGAAGGTGGACGCGCTGGTGCGCTACTTCCAGCAAGCGCCACCGGAGGACGCGGCGTGGGCGCTGTACTTCCTCACGGGCCAGAAGCTGAAGCGGCTGCTCACCACGAAGTTGCTGGTGGGGTGGACACAGGAGCTGACGGGCATCCCGGGTTGGCTCTTCGAGGAGGTCTACGCCTCCGTGGGAGACCTCGCGGAAGTCATTGCCCTGCTCCTGGACGCGCTCGAGCGACCGGCCGAGACCGAGGAACTGCCCCTCTCCGTGTGGCTGGAGCAGCGCCTGCTGCCGCTGCGGAACCTGGATGCCGCGGAGCAGCGCGAGCGCGTGGTGTCCTGGTGGAAGGCCATGCCCCGGCGGGAGCTGTTCCTGCTCAACAAGATGCTCACGGGTGAGCTGCGCGTGGGCGTCTCCGCGACGCTGGTGATTCGCGCGGTGGCGCAGGTGGCGGGGCTGCCGCCGCCGAGCGTGGCGCACCGGCTGATGGGGACGTGGACGCCCACGCCGGCCTTCTTCCAGCAGCTCGTATCGCCGGATGTCTCGGACGGGCACAGCTCGCGGCCCTACCCCTTCTACCTGGCCTCGCCGCTGGAGCAGCCGCCGGAGTCACTGGGGGACCTCGCGGACTGGCAGGTGGAGTGGAAGTGGGACGGCATCCGCGGCCAGCTCATCCGCCGGCAGGGCGGCGTGTACCTGTGGAGCCGGGGCGAGGAGCTCATCACCGAGCGCTTCCCCGAAATCAGCGAGGCCGCCGCCGCGCTGCCCGAGGGCACGGTGCTGGACGGCGAGGTGCTGGCCTACGAGGACGGCAGGCCCCTGCCCTTCGCGCTGCTCCAGCGGCGCATCGGCCGGCAGAAGCTGACGCCCAAGGTGCTCGCGGAGGCTCCCGCGGCCTTCATCGTCTATGACCTGCTGGAGCTGGGCGGGAAGGACGTGCGCGAGCTGCCGCTGCGCGAGCGGCGCGCGAAGCTGGAGGCGCTGCTGAAGGACCGGCCGCGCTTCCCCATCTCCCCGTCGGTGCAAGCGGCTTCATGGGAGGAATTGGCGAAGGCGCGCGGCGAGGCCCGCGAGCGCAACGTCGAGGGCTTCATGCTCAAGCGCCGCGACTCCGCGTACCTCACCGGGCGCAAGCGGGGCGACTGGTGGAAGTGGAAGATAGACCCATTCACCGTGGACGCGGTGCTCCTCTACGCGCACCCGGGCCATGGCCGGCGCTCGTCGCTGTACACCGACTACACCTTCGCGGTGTGGAACGGCACGGAGCTGCAGCCGGTGACGAAGGCGTACTCCGGCCTCACGGACGAGGAGATTGGCCGGTTGGACCGGTGGATTCGCGCGCACACGAAGGAGAAGTACGGGCCGGTGCGCTCGGTGGAGCCGGAGCAGGTCTTCGAGCTGCACTTCGAGGGCATCCAGGCCTCGCCGCGCCACAAGTCGGGTGTGGCGCTGCGCTTCCCGCGCATCGCCCGCTGGCGCACGGACAAGAAGCCCCAGGACGCGGACTCGTTGGACACACTGAAGGAGCTGCTCGATGCCCGCGGGTAGGTCACGCACGCTGAAGGCGCAGCTTGCCGCCCGCCGGAAGGCACTGCGCTCCGGCAACGAGGGAGGCGGAGCGCCCGCCATGCCAGGTCCGCCCGCGAAGAAGAAGCGGCGCACGGTGCGACGTCGCCGCGCGGCCGAGGGCACCGGAGCCAGCACCCCGCCAATGACGGGCACGCCCATGGAGCGGCTGCGCGGCTGGTTCGCGTCGAAGGGGTGGACGCCCTACGCCTTCCAGGAAGAGGCCTGGGCCGCGTACGCGCGTGGAGACAGCGGCCTCATCCACGTGCCCACGGGCGCGGGGAAGACCTACGCGGCCTATATCGGCCCGCTCGCGGACGTGGCGGAGCGCGGCCAGAAGGGACTCCAGGTCCTCTACGTGACGCCGCTGCGCGCGGTGTCGCGCGATGTGGAGAAGGCCCTGCTGGAGCCGCTGCGCATGCTGGACGCGGACATCGACGTGGAGAGCCGCACCGGTGACACCTCGTCCTCCGTGCGCCAGCGCCAGCGAGAGCGCCTGCCCGAGGTGCTCATCACCACGCCGGAGTCCCTCTCCGTGCTCCTGTCCAACGAGCGCGCCGCGGAGCTGTTCGCGTCGCTGCGCTCGGTCATCGTGGACGAGTGGCATGAGCTGCTCGGCTCCAAGCGCGGCACGCAGATGGAGCTGGCCCTGGCCCGCCTGCGCCGCTTCGCCCCGGAGGTGCGCACCTGGGCGCTGTCCGCCACGCTGGCCAACCTGGACGAGGCCGCGCGCCACGTCGTGGGCACCGGCCGCGTGCCGACACTGGTAAGCGCGGACCTGGAGCGCCCGGTGGAGGTGGACACACTGCTGCCGGACTCGGTGGACAGCTTCCCCTGGTCCGGCCACCTGGGCTTCACCATGCTCGCGCGCGTGGCCGCGTGGTTGGACCCGGAGCAGTCCACGCTCGTCTTCACCAACACGCGCTCCCAGGCGGAGCGCTGGTTCGAGGGCCTGCGCTTCGCCCGACCGGAATGGGAGCACCTCATCGCCCTGCACCACGGCTCCATCGACCGCGAGGAGCGCGAGCGCGTGGAGGCGGGCCTCAAGGACGGAGGGCTGCGCATCGTCGTGTGCACGTCTTCGCTGGACCTCGGCGTGGACTTCGGGCCCGTGGAGCGGGTGGTGCAGGTGGGCAGTCCCAAGGGCATCGGCCGGACGATGCAGCGCGCGGGCCGCAGCGCCCACCGTCCCGGCGCCACGTGTCACATCCTCTTCGTCCCCACGCACGCGCTGGAGTTGGTGGAGATGGCCGCCGCCAGGGACGCCATCCTCCGCCGCGAGGTGGAGCCGCGCATGCCGCCGGGCAAGCCGCTGGACGTACTCGCGCAACACCTGGTGACGTGCGCCATGGGCGGCGGCTTCACGCGCGAGGCCCTGCGCGACGAGGTGCGCACCGCCGCCGCCTACGCCGGCCTCACCGACGAGGAGTTCGAGTGGACGCTCGCCCTGGTGCGCGAGGGCGGCCCCACCCTGCGCGCCTACCCGGAGTTCCGCCGCGTGGTGGAGCACGAGGGCCGCTTCGTCATCGCGGACGCACGCATCGGCCGTCTGCACCGCCTCAACATCGGCACGATTACTTCCAACGCAGTGGTGCAACTGCGTTACTGGAGCGGCGGAAAGCTGGGCACCATCGAGGAGGCGTACATCAGCCGGCTGCGCCCCGGGGACACCTTCATCTTCGCGGGCAAGCGGCTGGAGTTCAGCCGCTTCAAGGACATGACGGCCTATGTGAAGCCGGCGAAGACGAAGGCCACGCAGACGCCGCGCTGGAACGGCAGCCGCCTGCCCTTGTCCAGCTCGCTGGCCAATGCCGTGCGCCGCACCCTGGACTCCGCGCGCCACGGAGACGTCACCACGGACGAGCTGGCCGCCGCCTGGCCCGTGCTGGAGGCGCAGGAGCGGCTGTCTCGCATTCCGTCCGCGAGCTCGCTGCTGGCGGAGACGTGCGAGACGCGCGATGGCCATCACCTCTTCCTCTACCCCTTCGAGGGACGGCTGGTACATGAGGGGCTGGCGGCGCTGCTCGCCCTGCGCCTCACGCGCCTGCAGAAGGCCACCTTCAGCCTGTCTGTGAATGACTACGGCCTGGAGCTGCTCACCCCGGCGCCCTTCCCCTTCGAGGAGGCGCTGCGCCCCGCCCTCTTCACCCGGGAGCGTCTGGTGGAGGACGTGCTGGAGAGCGTCAACGTGAGCGAGCTCGCGAAGCGGCAGTTCCGCGACATCGCCCGCGTGGCGGGGCTGGTGCTGCCGGGGCTGCCCGGGGCGCGCAAGTCGACGCGGCAGGTGCAGGCCAGCTCGTCGCTCCTCTATGACGTCTTCCTCAAGTACGACCCGGACAACCTGCTCCTCGTCCAGGCCCGCCGCGAGGTACTGGAGCAGCAATTCGAGCAGGGCCGCCTGGGTCGCACGCTGGAGCGCCTGGAGCAGAGTCCCGTGGAGCTCGTCCACGTGCGCAGGCCCACACCGCTGGGCTTCCCGCTCGTCGTCGAGCGCATCAGCGCCAGCGTCTCCAATGAGTCCCTGCTGGAGCGCGTGGAGCGCCTGAAGGAGCGATGGACGCGAGAAGATGCCAGGTCCGCGTAGGCGGCACCCTCCTGGAATTGCTCCCCGAGCGCGCCCTGCACTGGCCCGAGGCTGGCGTGCTGGCCGTCGCGGACCTGCACTGGGGCAAGACGGAGAGCTTCCAGCAGCACGGCATCCCCCTGCCCGGCGGCGTGCTGGAGGATGACCTCGCGCGCCTGTCCGCCGCGCTGTCCGCCACCGGCGCCCGCCGCCTGCTCCTCCTGGGAGACCTCATCCACTCGCGCCAGGGGCTCACGCCCGCCCTCGTCCGGCGGCTCGCCGCCTGGCGCGAGTCCCATGCCAGCGTGGAGCTGGTGCTGGTGCGCGGCAACCATGACCGACACGTGAAGACGCTCCCCCCGGAGTGGCGGCTCGAAGTCCTGGAGTCCCACGCCGACGAGGGCCCCTTCCGCTTCGCCCACCACCCGGAGCCCGCGCCTGGCCGCTACGTGTGGGCGGGCCACCTCCATCCCATGGTGCGCCTGTCCGGCGGAGCAGACAGGCTCCGTCTGCCCTGCTTCCATGTGGGCCGCGACGTGGGCGTGCTGCCCGCCTTCAGCGCCTTCACCGGCGGGCTCAATGTCTCCCGCCGCCCCGGCGAGCGCGTCTTCGCCATCGCCGAACCCGCCGTGGTCGAGGTGTAGGATGAGCACCGCCAAGCGCCGTCGCATCCTCGGCATCATCGCCACCGACAGCACCTTCGAGCGCACCGAGCACCGCGGCCGTGAGGCCTGGCTGGGCAAGTGCCTCCACTGCAACGCCCACCTCATGGTGGGGCTGGATGGCGAGCCGATCAGCCGCGCCACCATCGAGCACATCCTCCCGCAGACGGCCGGCGGCACGGACGTGCTGACCAACCTCGGCCTGGCCTGCGCCCGCTGCAACCAGGGCAAGAGCCGGCACGACGTGAAGTACCACCGTGACGCACGCGCCCGTGAACTGGTGGAGCGACTGCTGGCCCGCCGCCGGGAGCGCTGGCGCGAGCCAGACGGCGAAGACACGGAGTGAAGCAACCGCGCCGCTCATGGCGCGGATGACCTCCTCTGTTGCGGTCTGTAGCGCTTCGTTCAACTCCATACGCTGCGTACGCCCGAGCTTCAGCGGGTGCGCGTCGAGGGAGAAACCGGGTGGAGTGATCGCCCGCGCGCGTCGCGCTCAAACGCCGCTTCCGCGCCGTAGAAGAGAGATTCATCGCCTCGGACCCGCGACTTTCCGCCTCCGCGAGCGGAAGTGGTATCCGGCTGTCTCAACATCAGAGTCGCAACATCAGAATGGTTGACACTGCCGAAGCGATGCCCGATGGTCCCGCGCCGCGTCAGGGCTGGGATAAGGAGGAGGGCCCAGCCCACGGCATTCTCATAGAGGTTTCGTTGGACGTGACTGCTTCGGATTCCGTGCGCCAGGAGCCTCCGCCCGCCCGCCCCATCGGGGCCGGGATCGCCCCTCCGCCCTCAGCGCCCCGCAACGCTCGCGCCTCCTTTAGCCCTCCTGTCACCGCTGTCGCTGAAGCCCCCTTGCCCATGGTCCTGGTATGAGCGGCCCTCTCTTCCCACGCTGGACGAACACGGTGTCGCGGCTGTCCGCCGCGGCGCTCCTCGCCGTGCCCGCCATCGGCATCGGCGGCCTCATGGCCTACGTACGCTCGCCGTACGTCACCAACCAGCAGATGCCCGTCGAACAGCCCATCGAGTTCGACCACCGCCACCACGCGGGTGACGAGCAGATCGACTGCCGGTACTGCCACTGGACCGTGGAGAAGTCGCCCTCCGCGGGCATCCCCTCCACCACCGTGTGCATGTCCTGCCACGCCCAGGTGTGGAACAAGAGCCCGTACCTCGTCGAGGTGCGCAAGGCCTTCTTCTCGGACCAGCCCATCCCCTGGATCCGCGTCCACAACCTGCCGGACTTCGTCTACTTCAACCACGCCATCCACGTGAACAAGGGCGTGGGCTGCGCCACCTGCCACGGCCGCATCGACCAGATGGGCGCCGTCGAGCAGCACGCGCCGCTGACGATGTCCTGGTGCCTGGACTGCCACCGCAACCCCGAGCCCAACCTGCGTCCGGCCGAGTTCATCACCTCGATGACCTGGGCGCCGCCCGCGGACAAGGCCGAGGCCGCCGCGCTCGGTCAGAAGCTGAAGGAAGAGTACGACGTCCACTCGCGCACGAGCTGCTCCACATGCCACCGATGAACACGAAGCGCGACGGCGTCCCGTCGCAGGATACTTCCTCCTTCGCGCTCCCGGTCGTCTCGGACCGGCCCGCCCCCGCGGCTGACGCCGTCGGTGAGGCCCTGGAGCACGCCGCCGCCAACGCCTCCGCCACCGAGACCGGCTACGGCCGGACCTACTGGCGCAGCCTCGAGGAGAAGCTCGGCACGCCCGAGTATCTCGAGGAGACCCGCCCCGAGTTCCCCGTCGGCGCGGACCTGGCCCCTTCCGGCTTCGTGCGCCGCGAGTTCATGCAGCTGCTGGGCGCGTCGCTCGCCCTGGCCGGCGCCACGGCATGCAGCACCCGTCCCCAGGACGAGCGCCTGCTGCCGTACACCAAGACGCCGCCCGAGGTCGCCCCGGGCAACCCGCTGCACTACGCGTCCGGCATGACGCTGGCCGGTCACACCTCCGGCCTGCTCATCACCGCCCGCGAGGGTCGCCCCATCAAGATCGAGGGCAACCCCCAGCACCCCGTCAACCAGGGCGCCGCCGGCGTCTGGGAGCAGGCGTACCTCCTCTCGCTCTATGACCCGAACCGCGCTCGCGTGATGCGGCAGGGCAAGAGCCCCCGCGCCCTGCGCGTGCTGGCCGAGGACGTCGCCAACCTGGTGAACAAGGCCGCCCCCGCCGACGGTGGCGCCCGCCTGCGCTTCCTCACGGAGCCCGGCAACTCGCCCATGATGGGCGACCTGCGCAACCGCATCCTGAAGAAGCTGCCCAACGCGCGCTTCTACAGCTACACGGCGATGACGCAGGACGCGGAGACCGAGGCCACCCGCGCCCTCTTCGGCAACCAGCCCGTCTCCGCCCGCTACGACTTCGCCCAGGCGGACGTCGTCCTGTCGCTGGACGCGGACTTCCTGGAGAGCCGTCCCGCCAACCTCACCTACGCCCGCCAGTTCGCGGACCGCCGCGACCCGAAGAACGGCGCCCTCAACCGGCTCTATGCCGCCGAGGCCCGCTTCTCCATCACCGGCGGCATGGCGGACCATCGCCTGCGCGTGAAGTCGGCGGAAGTGCTCGCCGTCGCCGCCGCCGTGGCCCAGGCCATCGGTGGCCCCGCCGCCTCGGTGGCCTCCGCCGCCGCCGGCAAGGCGCAGCTGCGTGGCACCTCCGAGGAAGTCCAGAAGGCCAACGCCTGGATCCAGGCGGTGGTCGCCGACCTGCGCGCCGCGAAGCCCGGCCGCACGCTGGTCATCGCCGGCGAGCGTCAGCCCGCCGCGGTCCACGTCCTGGCCCAGGCCATCAACTCGGCGCTCGGCAATACCGGCACCACCGTGCACTACGTGCAGGCCCCCGTGGCGGAGCCCTTCGGGCTCGCCCAGGTGCGCGCCCTGGTGGAGGACATCAAGGCCGGCCGCGTGGACACGCTGGTCATCACCGCGTGGAACCCGCTCTACGCCCTGCCCTCCGACGCGGGCCTGGCGGAGCTGCTCAACCCCGCCACCAACCCGGACCGCGCCAAGCTGTCCGTGCTCTACACGGGCCTGTACGAGGACGAGACCAGCCAGTACGTGGACTGGTTCGTCCCCGCGGCGCACCCGCTGGAGACGTGGAGCGACGGTCGCGCGGTGGACGGCACTGTCTCCATCGCCCAGCCGCTCATCCAGCCGCTCTTCAACGGCATGCCGGAGTCCGAGCTGCTGGCGCTGTTCCTGACCGAGTCCTACCGCCCCGCGTACCAGATGCTGCGCGAGTACTGGCAGGGCCAGGCCACGGGCCAGGCGGACTTCGAGTCCCGCTGGGAGACGTGGGTGTCCGAGGGCATCATCGCCGGCACCGCCTCTCCCGCGGCCTCGGGCGCGCCGGACTTCGGCGCCGCCACCGCCCTGGTGTCGGGCTACAACCCGCCCGCGGCTCCGGCGGCCAACGAGCTCGAGCTGAACTTCGTCCACGACTACAAGGTCTTCGACGGCCGCTTCGGCAACAGCGCGTGGCTGCAGGAGCTGCCCGACCTCATCACCAAGATGGTCTGGGACAACGCCGCCCTCATCAGCCCGCAGACGGCCAAGGACCTGCGCCTCGAGCCCGGCGCCATGGCCGAGCTGAGCTACGGCGGCCAGAAGCTGTCCGTGCCGGTGTGGACCACGCCGGGCCTCGCCGACGGCACCGTGACGGTGGCGCTGGGCTACGGCCGCAACGGCCTGCACGAGGTGGTGGCCAAGGGTGTCGGCTTCAACGCCAACGTCCTGCGCCGCGCCGCCGCGCCCTGGTTCGACGGTGGCGCCACGCTCACCAAGGCGAGCGGCAGCTACAAGTTCAGCCTCACCCAGACGCACTGGCGCATGGAGAACCGCCCCATCGCGCTGGACATGTCGGTGTCCGAGCTGGCGCACCCCTCGAAGGAGACGGAGCACATCCTCGAGCGCGTCCAGGGCGAGCTGAAGCCGGGCCTCCAGGACAACCTGCCCTCGTTCGACTACGGCAACGGCTACAAGTGGGGCATGGCCATCGACCTGTCCCGCTGCACCGGCTGCAGCGCGTGCGTGGTGGCCTGCCAGGCGGAGAACAACATCCCCGTCGTGGGCAAGGAGCAGGTGGCCCGCAGCCGTGAGATGCAGTGGCTGCGCATCGACCGCTACTTCGAGGGGGCCGAGAGCGACCCGAAGATGGTCATGCAGCCGGTCATGTGCGTGCACTGCGAGAAGGCCCCCTGCGAGTACGTGTGCCCGGTGAACGCCACCGTGCACTCGGACGAGGGCCTCAACGACATGGTGTACAACCGCTGCGTCGGCACGCGGTACTGCTCCAACAACTGCCCGTACAAGGTCCGCCGCTTCAACTACCTGCACTACACGTCGGGCAAGACGTCCACCGAGAAGATGCTGATGAACCCGGACGTCACGGTCCGCAACCGCGGCGTGATGGAGAAGTGCACGTACTGCGTCCAGCGCATCGAGCGCACGCGCATCAGCGCCCGGGTGGAGAAGCGCCTCATCCAGGAGAAGGAGCTGATGACGGCCTGCCAGCAGACCTGCCCCACGCAGGCCATCACCTTCGGCTCCCTCAACGACAAGCAGCAGCGCGTCACGCAGCTGCACGAGGACGAGCGCGCCTACAAGCTGCTGCACGAGCTGGGCACCCGCCCGCGCACCGCGCACCTCATCCGCGTCCGTAACCCCAACCCCGCCCTCGAGCCCGCCAAGTCCGAAGCGGCCACCGAAGGGAGCCACTAGTCATGGCAGAGACTGCTATCACCGCTCCGCTCGACCCGCTCGAGCCGCGGCACCTCGTCGCGCCGCACCACGACGACGCGTCGCTCAACGAGACGCTCCTGGCCCACGTCTGGGCCAAGCCGGGCAAGGGCTGGTTCATGCTCTTCGGCGTGACGCTCAGCGCCCTGGGCCTGCTCGTCATCGGCGTCACCTACACACTGGCCCGCGGCATCGGCGTGTGGGGTAACAACCAGCCCGTCGGCTGGGCCTTCGACATCATCAACTTCGTCTGGTGGGTCGGTATCGGCCACGCCGGTACGCTCATCTCCGCCATCCTCCTGCTCTTCCAGCAGAAGTGGCGCACGAGCATCAACCGCTTCGCGGAGGCCATGACGCTGTTCGCCGTCATGTGCGCGGGTCTGTTCCCGCTGCTGCACACCGGCCGTCCCTGGTTCGCCTTCTGGCTGTTCCCCTACCCCTCCACCCTGGGCGCGTGGCCGCAGTTCCGCTCCCCGCTGGTGTGGGACGTGTTCGCCATCTCCACGTACCTCACGGTGTCCGCGCTGTTCTGGTACGTGGGCCTCATCCCGGACCTGGCCGCCCTGCGTGACTCGTCCAAGACGAAGGTGCAGCGGGTCGTCTACGGCCTGTTCAGCCTCGGCTGGCGCGGCTCCGGGCGGCACTGGCACAACTACAAGATTGCGTACCTGCTGCTGGCCGGCATCTCCACGCCGCTGGTCGTCTCGGTGCACACCATCGTTTCCTTCGACTTCGCGGTGTCGCTGATTCCTGGCTGGCACACCACGGTCTTCCCGCCCTACTTCGTGGCCGGCGCCGTGTTCAGCGGCTTCGCCATGGTGATTACGCTCATCGTCCCCGCGCGGAAGTACCTGGGGCTCCGGGACGTGATTACGGACCGGCACCTGGAGAACATGAACAAGGTCATCCTCGCGACCGGAATGCTCGTGTCCTACGGGTACATGATGGAGCACTTCGTCGCCTGGTACTCGCAGAACCAGTACGAGCTCTGGACCTTCTACGTGAACCGCGCCACCGGCCCCTACGCCGGCGTGTACTGGCTGATGATTGCCTGCAACGTCATCACCCCGAACATCTTCTGGTTCAAGAAGTGCCGCACCAGCATCCCCATCATGTGGGTGGCCTCCATCATGGTGAACATCGGCATGTGGTGTGAGCGGTTCATCATCATCGTGACGTCGCTCAGCCAGGACTTCCTCCCCTCGTCGTGGGCCATCTACACCCCCACGTGGGTGGACTGGTGCATCTACATCGGCACGCTGGGCCTGTTCGGCACGCTGTTCCTCCTCTTCCTGAAGTTCGTGCCCGCGGTCGCGGTGAGCGAGGTGAAGGAGCTGCAGTTGGAGCTCAAGCACGCCGCCCACCTCAACGGTCACGGCACCCACGGAGCGCACTAGAGCCATGGAAGCCACAGTCCTCGATTCCTGGGTCCTGGCCGAGTTCGGCACGCCGGACGCCCTCGTGGATGCCACCCGCCAGATGCGCGAGAAGGGCTTCCAGGGGATGGACACCTATTCCCCGTACCCGCTGCACGGCGGCTCGGAGGCCCTGGGCCTGCCGCCCTCGCGAGTGCCCTTCATCGCCCTGGGCGGCGCGCTCACCGGCATGTGCACCGCGCTCGCCATGCAGACGTGGATGAACACCTACGACTACCCGCTCAACATCGGCGGTCGTCCGCTGCTGTCGCTGCCTGCGTGGGTGCCGATTACGTTCGAGCTGAGCGTGCTGTTCGCCGCGTTCGGCATCTTCTTCGGCCTGCTCGCGCTCAGCCGGCTGCCGCAGCCGTACCATCCCGTCTTCGAGTCCGACGCCTTCCGCAGCGCGTCCACGCACGGCTACTGGCTGAGCGTGCCGCAGGCGACGGGACAGGACGCCACCGCCGTCATGGATCAGCTCAAGTCCCTGGGCGCCACCCAGGTGACCCTCGTCACGGGAGAGAAGGAATGAGGTGGCTCATCCCCGCCGCCGGACTCGTCGCGCTCCAGGGCTGCGACGTCCCCTCCGAGTTCCTCCAGCGCATGGAGGTGCAGGCGAAGTACGAGTACTACGAGGCGTCCGACTTCTGGGCGGACGGCCGTGCCATGCGCACGCCCCCCTCGGGCACCGTGCCGCGTGAGCGCCCGGTGGGCAACCCCGGCATCAGCACCGGCCGCGCCAACGGGGCGCTCGTGGGCAACATCCCCGTCGAGGTGGACAAGAAGCTGCTGACCCTCGGTCAGAAGAAGTACAACATCGTCTGCTCGCAGTGCCACGGCGTGCTCGGCGACGGCAACAGCATCGTCGCGGAGAACATGGCGCTGCGCCTGCCGCCGTCGCTGCTGGAGCTGCAGGGCAAGCCGGCCGGTCACTTCTACGCCGCCATCAACGAGGGCTACGGCGTGATGCCGTCCTTCTCGGGTGAGCTCGACGTGCACGAGCGCTGGGCCGTCGTCGCCTATGTGCGCGCGCTCCAGGCGGCCCGCAACACCCGCTCGGACGGGCAGCAGCCCGTTCCGCAGGAGAACCGATGAGTCCCCCCGTCACCTCGGTGCGCGTCGCCGACATCGAGCGCTACACCGGCACCCCGAAGCTGATGGTGCCCGCCTTCGGCCTGGGCGTGCTGGGCCTGCTGGCCACGCTGGCGGGCTACTTCGCCACGGACGCCAAGGGCGCGGCCGCGCACAGCTACCTGCTCGCCTTCAGCTACTGGGCGGGCATCAGCGTCGCCTTCCTGCTGATGCTGTGCATCTTCCACACGGCCAAGGCGAAGTGGCCCATCGTCCTGCGCCGCACCATGGAGACGGCGGCCTCCGCGGTCCCCATCTTCATCCTGCTGCTCCTGCCGCTGCTGCTCATGGTGAAGGACCTGTACTCCTGGTGGCCGGGCTCGCCGCTGGCGGCGCACATCCAGGGCATCGAGGCCGAGCACCTGTCCCACAAGCAGCACGGCTACCTGAACCCGACCTTCTTCTACGTCCGCCAGGCCATCTACTTCGGCGTGTGGGTCTTCGTGTCCTGGCGCATGCGCTCGTGGAGCCTGAAGCAGGACGAGACGGGGGAGCTGGACCTCACGGTGAAGCAGCGGCGCTTCGCGCCGGGCTCGCTGCCGTTCCTTGCCCTCACCATCACCTTCGCTTCTTTCGACTGGCTGATGAGCCTCACGCCGATGTGGCAGTCCACCATCTACGGCGTCTATTACTTCTCCGGAAGCTTCCTGGCGGCGTTCTGCGTCCTGACCATTGTCACGACCAACGCCACGGGTGCCAACCTCTACGGCAGCGTCGTGAAGCTCGACCACTTCCACAACCTGGGCAAGCTGATGCTCGCCTTCGTGGCGTTCTGGGCCTACACCGCCTTCTCCCAGTTCCTGCTGGTGTGGATTGCCAACATCCCTGAAGAGGCGCCCTGGTACGGCCTGCGCATCTTCGGTGCGTGGCGCCCCATGTCCATCGCCCTGTTCTTCCTGCACTTCGTGCTGCCCTTCTTCATCCTGCTGTCGCGCAACCTGAAGCTGCAGCCGCGCAAGCTGTCGGTGGTGGCCGTCTACATCCTGGCCATCCACGCGGTGGACCTGTACTGGCTCATCTGGCCCGCGCTGACGGGCACGGACGGCCCCTCCTTCCACTGGACGCTGGTGACGGCGTTCCTCGGGGTGGGCGGCATCGCGGTGGGCTTCGCGCTCCTGCAGGCTCGCAACCGCTTCACGCTCCCGGTGAAGGACCCCTACATCGCCGAGTCCCTGAGGTACGTGCAGCCATGAAGAAGACCCAGTCGGAGCTCGAGTCGCGCGTCATCGTCGGCGCGCACGGTGTGGCGGCCGAGGAAGACCACCTCGTCATGGGCAAGGTGGTCGGCATCGGCGTGGGCTCGCTCGTCATCTTCCTCGTCGGCATCCTCTGGGCCTGGCGCATCCAGGTCCGGACGATGGAGGAAATCCAGCCGGACGGCCCGCCGCCGCGTCCCGCCGCCATGGGGCAGTACGAGATTGGCATCGTCAACCAGCGCCTCTTCGAACAGGACTGGCACGCGGTGGAGAAGCTGGGTGGCCAGCACCAGGCGCTCGGCGCCGGCTGGGGCGACCAGCCCGGCGTGAAGGCCCACCCCAGCATCGACGAGGCCATGGACCGGGTCATCCACGAGGCGCGCAACCCGCCTCCCGCCCCTCCGACGCCCGCCCCCCAGACGCCCCCGACGACGCCCCCCGCCCCGGGGACCCCTGCGTCACCGAGGCAGTAGCATCCGCCTTCTCCCTGGCGTAAGAGCCGTCCTGCCATGAAGCCCCCTCTCTCCCACTTCCACCCACGCGCCGCCCGACTGGGACTGCTCACGGCGGCGCTGGTGCTTGGCACCGCGCTGTCCGCGTCCGCCATGCCCGGTGCCGGCAAGACGCCTCGCGCCATCATCGAGGCCCAGCAGGACCTGCCGCCTCCGGTGAAGGGCGTGGACGTGGAGGAGCACCTGGGGGACCCGCTCCCCCTGGACGCGCGCTTCACGGACGAGGACGGGCGCGAGGTGAAGCTGGGTGAGGTGCTGTCCAAGACGAAGCCCACCCTGCTGACGCTCGTGTATTACAACTGCCCCATGCTCTGTAACCTGGTCCTCAATGGCCAGGTGAAGGCCATGCAGGAGCTGGGGCTGGAGCTGGGCGAGGACTACGAGGCGGTGACGGTCAGCATCGACCCCGAGGACACTCCGGCGGAGAGTCTCAACCGCCGTCGGCGTCACCTGCAGTCCATGGGCAAGCCGGAGCGCGCGCCCTGGCACTTCCTCATCGGGACGGACGCGGAAGTCCACAGGCTCGCGGACGCGGTGGGCTTCAAGTACACGTACGACAAAGGCTCCAAGCAGTACGGCCACCCCGCGGTGGTGCAGGTCATCACCCCCGAGGGAAGCATCTCCCGGTACCTCTACGGGGTGACGTTTCCTCCCAAGGACATGAAGCTGGCGTTGCTGGAGGCGGCCGGGGGCCGCGTGGGTACCAGCTTCGACCGCGTCGTCATGTCCTGCTTCAAGTATGACACCGCCAGCAAGCGGTACGGATTCTACATCTTCGGGTTCATCCGCCTGGGCGGCACGCTGGTGTTCTGCGCCCTGGCGACGATGCTGATCTATTTCTGGAGGCGCGAGCTGAAGAAAGGCGCGGCGGCATGAGCGAGCTTCTCAACAACATCCTGTTCCTCCCGGAGGCCGCATCCACGTTCGCGGAGCGGGTCGACATGCTGCATCACTTCGTCGTCGGTACGACGATGGTGATGTCGGCGGGCGTCGGCCTGGCGGCCCTGTTCATGTTCTTCCGGTATCGCCGGCGCCTCCCCGCCCAGGCGACCGAGTACGTCGTCCCCACGCTGAAGACGGAGTTCCTCTTCGTCTCCGTACCGCTGGTGTTCTTCCTGGCCTGGTTCGGCATCGGCTTCCGGGACTTCACCTGGGTCACCACGCCGCCCAAGGACGCGATGGACGTCTACGTCATGGGCAAGCAGTGGATGTGGAAGTTCGCGTACCCGGAGGGCCCCAACGGCGTGAATGTCCTTCACGTCCCGGCCAACCGTCCGGTGCGCCTGCTGATCACATCCCGGGACGTGCTGCACTCCTTCTACGTGCCGGCGTTCCGCATCAAGCAGGACGCGCTGCCGGGTCGCTACACGCAGATCTGGTTCGAGGCGACCAAGCCGGGCACGTACCAGGTGCTGTGCACCGAGTACTGCGGCCTGTCGCACTCGAAGATGCTGGCCGAGGTCGTGGTCCTCCCCCAGGAGGAGTACGACGTGTGGATCAAGGACCAGCGCCGCGGCCGCCTGCAGGACCGCCAGGACGCGCTGGCGGACACCTCGCTGGTTCCGCCGGTGGCACGCATGGTGGAGCAGGGTCAGGTGCTGGCGGGCAGCGAGGGCTGCCTCAAGTGCCACTCGGTGGACGGCTCGAAGCACATCGGCCCCACCTTCCTCGGCATGTTTGACCGCGTGGAGAAGCTCGACGACGGGCAGGACATCCGCGTGGACGAGGCCTACATCACCCAGTCGATGATGGACCCGGGTGCCCACCTGGTGGCGGGCTACCAGAACGTGATGCCGACCTACCAGGGCAAGCTGCAGGGCCCGGAGACGGCCGCCATCGTCGAGTACATCAAGTCGCTGCGCACTCCGAACGTTCGCGAGGGCGCTTCCGAGGGACCCGCCTATGACGCCATCCAGTAGCATCGCCTCCCCGGGCGCGGCTCCCGCGCACGACGAGCACCACGACCACCCGAACTACCTGGTCGACGGCACCACCATCAAGTCGTGGCTGCTGACGGTGGACCACAAGCGCATCGGGCTCATGTTCCTGTTCTGGGTCCTGCTCTTCTTCCTGGTGGGCGGCATCTTCGCGATGCTCATCCGGCTGGAGCTGCTCACGCCCGGGCCGACCATCATGGACGCGATGACGTACAACCGTACGTTCACGCTCCACGGCCTGGTCATGATCTTCCTCTTCATGATTCCGGCGATTCCGGCCGTCTTCGGCAACTTCATGTTGCCGCTGATGCTGGGCGCCAAGGACGTGGCCTTCCCCCGGCTGAACCTGCTGTCGCTCTACATCTACCTGGGCGGCGCCATGCTGGCGCTGTGGGGCATGCTCAACGGCGGCCTCGACACCGGGTGGACGTTCTACGCGCCCTACAGCACGCACACGACGACGACGGTGGCGCCCGTGCTCTTCGGCGCCTTCATCATCGGGTTCAGCTCCATCGTCACGGGCATCAACTTCATCGTCACCGTCCACACCATGCGGGCGCCGGGCATCACCTGGTTCAAGATGCCCCTGTTCGTGTGGGCCATCTACGCCACCAGCTGCATCCAGGTGCTGGCCACGCCAGTGATTGGCCTGCTGCTGGTGCTGGTGACGGTGGAGAACCTGTTCGGGTTCGGCATGTTCGACCCGGCCCGCGGCGGCGACCCGGTGCTCTTCCAGCACCTGTTCTGGTTCTACAGCCACCCGGCCGTGTACATCATGGTGCTGCCGGCCTTCGGCGTGATGAGTGAAATCGTGGCCTCCTTCAGCCGGAAGAACATCTTCGGCTACCGCGCGGTGGCGTACTCCAGCCTCGGCATCGCCTTCGTGGGCTTCTTCGCCTGGGGCCACCACATGTTCGTGTCCGGCCAGTCCACCTTCGTCGGTGGTCTGTTCGGCGTGCTGACCATGCTGGTGGGCGTGTTCACCGCCATCAAGGTCTTCAACTGGGTGGGCACCGTCTACAAGGGCGCCGTCGACTTCAAGACGCCCTTCGCCTACTTCTGCGGCTTCCTGTTCTTCACCGTGTTCGGTGGCATGACGGGCATCGCCCTGGGCACGGTGTCGCTGGACGTCCCCTGGCACGACACCTACTTCGTGGTGGCGCACTTCCACTTCATCATGGTGGGAGCGACCATCATGGCCTTCCTGGCCGCGCTCCACTACTGGTTCCCGAAGATGTTCGGGCGCACGTACCACGAGGGCTGGGGCCTGGTGTCCGCGGCGCTCATCATCCTCGGGTTCAACGCCACGTTCATCCCCCAGTTCCTCCTGGGCAACAACGGCATGCCGCGCCGCTACTACGAGTACCCGGAGCGCTTCCAGGCGCTCAACGTGGCCTCCACGGCGGGCGCGTCCCTGCTGGCGTTCGGCTTCGTCATCATCGCCTGCTACCTGACGTACGCGCTGTTCTACGGGCGGGCGGCCGGGAAGAACCCGTGGCGCAGCAAGGGCTACGAGTGGCTGACCGAGTCCCCGCCGCCGACCCACAACTTCGTGGGTCCGCAGCCGACCTACCCCGAGGAGCCCCACTTCTACGTGGATCCGAAGAAGGCCGAGGTGCCCGATGCAGTCTAGTGCTTCCACCGCCGACGGGACGGTGGCCCCCGTCCCCCGGCTCGCCATGCACTTCGCGTCGCTCGAGGTGCAGAACCACGCGGCCCGCCTGGGCATGTGGCTGTTCCTGGCGACGGAAATCCTGCTCTTCGCAGGCCTCTTCATCTGCTACGGCTGCTACCGCTTCCTCTTCCCGGAGGCGTGGGCGGCCAGCAGCCGGAGCCTGGACCTGACGATGGGCACGGTGAACACCATCGTCCTCATCACCTCCTCGCTCACCGCGGCGCTCGCGGTGCACTACGCGAAGGAGGGGAAGAACAGGATGGTGGCCATCCAGATCTTCCTCACGCTGCTGATGGCCGTGGGCTTCCTCGTCATCAAGTACTTCGAGTACTCGCACAAGTTCCACATCGGGACGCTGCCGGGCCGGTACTACTTCTACGAGGGTATCCAGCTGCCGGGCGCACCGATGTACTTCACGGTGTACTTCTGCGCGACGGCGCTGCACGGCCTCCACGTCATCATCGGCATGGTGGTGCTGACCTTCTCCATGGTGCGCGCGCTGCGGCGGGCGGACTTCGGCCCCAACAACTACACCATGGTCGAGCTGGGCAGCATGTACTGGCACCTCGTCGACCTGGTGTGGATCTTCCTGTTCCCGATGCTGTACCTCGTCTGAAGGATTCATAGACCATGGCCATCGCCAACGAATCCCGTCAGGAAGCGCACAACATGGAGGAGCACCACGGGGCGGGCCGCTACTGGCTCATCTGGGGCGTGCTCCTGGTGCTGACGCTCGTCACCGTCATCACCGGCCGCATGCACTTGCCCAGCTTCGGCCTGGTGCTGGCGCTCGTCATCGCCACGGTGAAGGGCACGCTGGTGACGCTGTACTTCATGCACCTCATCGACCACCGGGGCGCCAACCGCCTGGTGTTCAGCGTGTCCATCCTCTTCGTGCTGCTGATGCTGGCAGTGCCGCTGCTGGACCTGGGCACGCGCTTCCGGGGCTCCAACCCCCCGGGCTCGCAGTACAGCGACCTGCAGCCGCCGGACATCGGCGCCAACGTGAAGGAAGGCCGCTTCGGCGGCGGCGTGCGGAGCCACGGCTCCCACGAGCAGTCCGAAGGCCACTGACCGGCCTTTGAGGACTTCGGGGCCCACCGCCCCACCTACGCGGCGCCGAGGGACTTCCCCGGCGCCGCGTTGCTTTTGCGGGCTACAGCTTCACCTCGAGGTTGAGGGCCAGCGCGGTGTCGGTGGACACCTTGCCGGCGGGCGGCTCGCTGTCCGTCTTCACCTGGAAGCTGGCGCCCAGCGACAGCGCGTCCGTCAGGCCCACCGACAGCTGCGTCTGGCTGCTCGCCAGCACGCGCGAGTCGCCGATGACGCTGATGAGCACCTCCACGTCCTCCTTGAAGAGGACCCGCTCGTTGAGGCTGTAGCGGAACACCGCGCCGAAGCGGGGGCCACCCAGGTCCACGTCCTCCAGGTCGAGCCGCTCGGGGTAGTACTGGAAGCGCGTCTCGTAGGCGTACCGGAAGGCGGCGTCGGTGCGGAGGTAGGACTCCTTGCCCTCCTTCGACTTCTCGTCCCACCAGAGGATGCCGAGACCGCCCTCGCCGAAGCTGCGGGACTCCACGCTCTTCACGTGGTCCGTCTCCGCGCCAATCAGCGCGTAGCCGCTGAGCACCTGGGTGAAGCGCCGGTCGCCGCGCAATTCCGCGCCCGCGTTGAGCGCCACCACCTGCGAGACGGCCTCCTCAGTCTCCAGTTCGGGCGGGCGGCTGCGGCCGTAAGAGCTGTACGCCTTGACGGCGTAGATCCAGTGCTCCGTCTTGCGCTGTGCGCTGGCCAGGCCGCTGAAGGTGAAGGTGGAGGCGTTGCCGGTGATGGAGATGAGCCCCGCGCTCAGGGTGACGTCCCACACGTCCGGCTTCGGGGCGGGTGCCTCGGCGGCGGGCGCGGCGGCGGCAGCGGGCGCGGCGGCGGGCTGGCCCGCGGCGGCGGTGGCGGCGCGCTCGGCGGCCTCCGCGGCGCGGGCGCTGGCCTCGGCGGCGCGCTCGGCGGCGGTGGCGGCACGCTCGGCGGCGGCGGCGGCGCGCTCCTCCGCGCTCGCCGGGGCCGGGGCAGGCTCCGAAACCGGAGCGGCGCGGGGAGCGGAGGGAGCGGGAGTGGTGGGAGCAGGCGCCTGGGCCTGCAGGGAGGTGGCAATCAACAGCGCGGCGGAAAGCATCGGGGTCTCCAGTTCTGAGGCGCCCTTCCTGCTCCAAAGAAGGGCCGTGGTTCAATCCCCACGTGATTAATTCTGTCCTTCCTGGAGCCCCGAGGAGGCCCGTGTCCTTGAATCCCGCCCGACTCCTGCTGCTGTCCACCCTGCTGTTGCCCGCGCTGGCCGCCGCCCAGCGCGTCACCGTTCCGGTGGATGTGGGCGTGGGGCCCGCCGCGTTCCTCTTCTTCGGCCCCGTCTTCGAGGACCAGCCCATCCACACCGGACTGAAAATCTCGGTGGACGCGGTGCTGGACCGCGAGTGGCTGAAGAAGAACCAGCGCCTCATCCCCAAGCGCTACCGCAAGCAGGCGCAGAGCCTGGACGAGATTCGCATCTCCCCGTCCATCCTCATCCCGGACACGCTCATCATCTCCCCGAAGGTGCGCGACACCGGCATGTACGGCGCCACGTGGAAGCCGCTGTCGCTGGGCCTGCCGCTGTCCAGCAGCCCGGTGCGCCTGTCCGTGGGGGCCGGGCTGCTTTTGACGTACGCGTACCTGTACTCGGACACGCTGGCCAACACGCACTTCCTGCGGCCCGGCGCGGAGCTGGGCGTGGACCTGGAGCTGCAGTTCTCCAAGAGCTTCCTCGTCAGCGTGGGCTGGGAGTCCGCCCTCTATGTGCCGCAGGAGCTGGGCGGGCTCGGGCTGCCGGACCACCTGCGCGACGGCATCTTCCACGTCGGCCAGGCCTACCTGCAGCTCCACTTCCGCTTCCCGTACACCACCCGGCTGTGAGCCGGACGGCAGAGGGACTCCGGGCGCACGCGCTGCCTGCTGCGCACGGAGACGGGCGCGGGTAGCCTGCGCTGCCATGTACCTGGTCCTTGCCACCGAAGCGCAGAAGGCTGAGAGAGACCGCGTCACCCACTCCGCCTGGGGCTCGCCACTGACGGTGGAGCAGTTCCACCAGCGGGAGCTGCGGCTGCGCGCCCACCCCTGGTGCGCCGCGGGGATGAACACGTGGCTGCTGTGCGAGGACGACGGCCGCGTGCTCGCCTCGTGCGAGACGTTCCACAACGACAGCTGGCTGCGCGGCCCGGACGGACAGCACGCGCATGGCGACAGCTTCTCCATCGCCAGCGTCTTCACCGAGGAGCACCTGCGCGGCCACGGCCACGCCACGCGGATGATGGACCTCGTGGCCGTGGAGCTGGAGCGCGCCTCGCCCCAGGGGCACGCGGCCGTCCTCTTCTCCGACGTGGGCGCCGCCCTCTACCGCCGCTCCGGCTACGAGGAGGTCCCCGCCTGGGACTGGCACCTGGCGGCCCGTGAGCAGCCGTCCCCCCACCGCGTGGACGCGCTGCTCGGGGATGGGGACGTGGCGGCCGCACTGGAGCGGATGCGGCGGCCGGATGCGCCCTTCTACCTCTGGCCGAGCCCGGCGCAGGTGGGCTGGCACCTGGAGCGAGAGCGCATCTACGCGGAGCTGCTGAGCCGGCCCCAGCCCGAGGCGTGCGGCGCGGTGGTGGGCGACTCCACCGCCCTGTGGGCGATGATGGCCCGCTACGGCGAGCTGGTGGTGCTGATGCTGGACGCACGCTCCGGGGAGGACGCCGCCGCGCTGCTGGAGATGGCGAGCGCCGTGGCGCACCGGGCGGGGCTGACGAAGGTGGTGCTGTGGGAGGAGTCCGGCACCGCGGCGCTGCTGGCGCGTGTCCCCGGGGCCACCCGCGTGGCGAGGGACGGCTCGCTGCCCATGGTGCGCCCCCTGCGGCCGGGCCTGCCTCCGGTGGCGGCCATCCCCTTCCCTCGCGCGCTCTGGGTATGAGCCCCGGGTAGGATGGGGACCCATGGCCAAGCGCACCCGCATCATCGAGGGGACCTGGAACTGCACGTCCTGTGACACGAAGGGCATTCCCGCGCGCCACAAGCTCTGCCCCACCTGCAACAACCCGCGCGAGCTGACGGGCAAGGAGTCGGAGTTCGACTTCGGCGACGTCGATGCGAAGAGCGGCAAGTCCCTGCGAGAAGGCGTCACGGACTCCGAGACGCTGGAGGTGGCCGCCGCCGGCGAGGACTGGTTCTGCGCGTACTGCGGCGCCGCCAACCGTGGCGACAGGCCCCGCTGCAAGCAGTGCAGCGCGGAGCGCACCGACGACGCGAAGGCGGCCACCAGCAAGGACCTGGACGCCCCCGTCGTCGCGCCCCAGCCCGTGGCGCAGCCGAAGAAGCGCATGGGGGCGAAGGGCTGGCTCGTGCTGGGCGTGCTGTTCTCCTGCTGCTTCGGCTCGGGCGTGTTCAGCTACTGGGGCAGCCGCACGCACGAGTACCCCGGAGAGGTGACGGGCACGGAGTGGAAGCGCGCGGTGGTGCAGGAGCGCTTCACCGCCGTGGCGAAGACGGGCTGGCGCGATGAATTGCGCACCACCTCCCCGCGCATGCCCGTCAACGGCGCGGGCGAGGTGGCGGGCGTGGCCAACGTCCGCGGCTGCGTGTCGCGCCAGCGTGGCACGCGCCGGGTGGCGGACGGCACGGAGCGGGTGTGCCGGACGAAGTCGCGCCGCGTGGCCTGCGGCTCCGAGGAGAAGTGCCGCCGCCGCGACAAGGGCAACGGCTTCGTCGAAGAGGTGTGCGAGGACGTGACGAAGTACTGCAACGAGAGCTACGAGGACTGCCAGAACGAGACGCGCTACCGCACCGAGCCCGTCTACGCGCAGGAGTGCACCTACGACACCTACGAGTGGAAGCAGGTGGACCGCCGCGAGACGTCCGGCACGGATGACCGGCCGCGCTGGCCCGAACTGTCCGTGAGCGGCGTGGACCGACTGCGTCGCGAGGAGCACTACTCCGTCCACCTCCGGTACGAGGACGACGGGACGAAGGAGCACGTGCTCGAGCCGAAGAGCGAGCAGGAGTTCGTGGCGTGGAAGAAGGGCCAGGACGCCCGCCTCACGGTGACGAACCTGGGGAAGGTGGAGCAGGTCGTCCCGCGTTGAGTCACCGAGGTCAACCGTCCATGGAGTGCACCTGCTGTGGCGCCTGCTGCGTGGCGCCGGACATCGCCGCGCTGGACAAGCCGCTGGGCCTGCGCTGCCCGCACCTGGGCGAGGACAACCTCTGCCGCGTGTACGAGCAGCGGCCGGCCGTCTGCCGCGACTACGCCGCGGACGAGGTCTGCCGCCTTATCGAAGCGCCCACGCTGGATGAGCGCGTGAAGAAGTACCTGGACCTCTTCGGCCTCGCGGACGAGGCTCGCGAGGTGCGCGAGCAGGGCTGCCCCACCATGCGCAGCGCCCGCCGCCTGGCCGCCGGTCGCCCCTCCGGCGGGCCGCCGCCCGGACGTCGCGACAGTTAGACACCTCGCGGGGTTGGCCCTTGTCCGCACGGCGCGCGGGCGTTAATCCCCCGGCCGTGCGATTCCAGCCCACCCAGCCCTTCGTCCCCGCGCTCGGACTGGCGAACGAGCATGCGCAGACCATCTACGCCTCGCTCGTGCGCCCCACCCACGCGCCCACCGCGCGCCGCGAGCGCCGCGAGTTGCCCGACGGGGACTTCGTCGACGTGGACACCTTCGACGGCCCGCGCGGCGCGCCGCACGTGGTGACGCTGCACGGCCTGGAGGGCTCGTCCCGGGCCGGCTACATCACCGCCATCCTCCGAGGCGCGGCGGAGCGCGGCTGGGGCGCCACCGCGCTCAACTTCCGCTCGTGCAGCGGCGAGCCCAACCGGCTGGCGCGCTCGTACCACTCGGGCGACATCCACGACGCGCTGCTCGTGCTCAACGAGGTCCGCGCGCGCGTCACCGGCCCCCTCTTCGCCGTGGGCTTCTCGCTGGGCGCCAACGTACTGTGTCGGCTGCTGGAGGAGCAGGGAGAGAATGCGCCCGTGGACGCGGCCGCCTCCATCAGCGCGCCGTATGACCTGGACGCCTGCTGCCGGAAGCTCGACGGCCCCGGCCCCTTCCACCGGCTGTACCGGGAGCGCTTCCTGCGCACGCTGAAGGGGAAGGCCCGCGAGAAGCTGCGGCGCTTTCCCGGCGCCTTCGACAGGCGGGCCCTGGAGGCCGCGCGCTCCATCCGCGCCTTCGACGACGCCGTCACCGCTCCGCTGCACGGCTTCCGGGACGCGACGCACTACTACGCCGAGGCGTCCTCCGGTCCCCGGCTGCACGCCATCCGCCGGCCCACGCTGCTCCTGAGCGCGGCGGATGACCCGATGCTGGAGGCGCCCGTCATTCCCGCCAGCGCCAGTGACAACCCGCTCCTGAGCGTGGTGCTCACCGAGCACGGCGGACACGTGGGCTTCGTCGCGGGCCGCGCGCACCGTCCGCACTTCTGGGCCGAGGCCCAGGTGCTGGAGTTCTTCGCCGCGCGCGTGCGCTAACCGAAGGACAGCAGGATTCCCAGCTTCGCCGTGGGCCGCGTGCTGCGCACCCGCCAGGGCCGGGCCTCCTCGGGTGCCAGCGCGTCGCGGAAGGGCTCGTCCAGGTCCTCCATGCCGGGGCCGTACAGCTCCATGACGCTGAAGCCGCCCCGGATGAAGAACGTCAAGCCTCCGGGCGCCTGCACCTCGAAGCCCAGCAGCGCGCTTGCGTACGTGTAGCCCACCCGCTCGAACGAGGGGCTGGGCAAGAGCGTCCTATCCGCCATCCGCCGCTCCAGGCCGCGCGCGTCCGCGGGCTGTGCATGGCCCAGCTCGAGCGTCAGCGCCGGCGTCATCCACCCGCGCAGGGGCAGCAGCGTGAGCCCCGCCCGCGCGCCTGCGCGGATGCCGTTGTGCGTGGCGCCCAGGTGCAGCCGCACCTCGTGCCTGGGACGGAAGGACACCGAGAGTCCCGCACCCTCTGGGATGCCCGCGTCCAGCATCAACCCGAAAGGCGCGAGCCGCTCCGGGTCCTGCACCCGCTGCTGCAGCTCCGCCGGAGGAGTCAGCCGCGCCGAGGGCGCCGCGCCCGCCGCCAGCGCCACTCGCGCCGTCAGCAACAAACCCAGCAATGTGAGCGCTGATACCGCCCCCATGAACCGCCTCCAACTCCCCACCACCGTCGCCACCGCCCGTCCTGCCGCGCCCTGGTGGCTCGCGCCTTCGCGTCCACCCTCCTCCGCCTCCACCGCGCGAACCAGACGGACAGGCTCCGGCGGGAGTTGCCTCCCCACCGGAGCCGCCACCCCATGTCCCCGCAGTGCCCCACCGTCCCGCCCCACCGACCCACTCCGACAGGACCGCTCACCGGGAGGAGCTGTCTCCTCACCCGCGAACGCCAACCACCCCCGACCCGCCGCCCGTCCAACCGAAGTGAACCGGACTCCGACAAGGCCCCCACCTCGCCGGAGTCCGTCCCCTTCCCCGCCCCACCCATCCCCGTGCCACCAGCCCGCAGTCCTT
>NZ_JAAIYA010000048.1 GCF_010894405.1 Pyxidicoccus caerfyrddinensis | reverse complement strand
GGAAGACGGTGAGGACATCCGACAGCAGCCCGCTGTCCTTCAACAGCGCCCAGCGCACCCGGTGCGGGAAGGACAGCGTCCACTGACGGTAGGGCACGTGTGGCAGCACCCGCTCCACCAGGTGCACTGCCGTCACCTGCGCCCGCTTCGCGCTACAGGAGGGACACGCTACAGCAGCCCCGGGCTGGAGCGCTCTCAACACAGCTCGGCATGGGGCAGGGCGCGGCGTAATCGGCTGGAACTCCTACGAAAACCGCTCTCGACCGATCTGGAGCGCTCTCGCCGGAAGCCTCCAGCGGCGAGTTCGATTCCCGCCGCCTCCATCACAATGCGGGTAGACGGCGCGCATCTGATTCCGGCGCGGGCGCGTACCTCTCAGTCCGCGGAGCCCGAGGTGGAAGGGCGAGCGGGTGGGAAGAAGGGCGCGTAGCAAGCCTCCTTGTACACGTAGCCGATCTCGTCACAGTCCTTCGAGGCCAGGGCCAGCTTCATCCAGCAGCCGCCATGGATGGAAACCAGCCCCTTGCGAGGACAGCGACCGCTGGAATCTGGCCGCTGCTGTCCGGGGAAGGGTTTGGGGGGCATGTCGAGGGCGATGGTCGACCACGCGGACGGTGCTGCTGCTTTGGCGGACAAGGGTGCCGTCAGCGCGGAGTCCCCGACAGCCACGGCGCCGCCGTCCTTCGCCTCCAGTCGTGCCGAGACTTGAGCGTTCGTGGGCGCGTTTCCCGGCCGTGCACTCATCAGCGAACCGATTCCCAAGACCAGTGACACTCCCGCACCGACCGCGATGCGCCAGTGTCTCCTGCTCTCTTCTCGACCCCTGAGCGAAACGCGCCGCGAGGATGCACGTACCGCCACGGGCCGGGCTTCCTCCAGGTCGAAGAGGGGCTCATCCGCCTCCGGCCCTGCCTCGCGCGCGGCCTTCTCCATCACTTCAGCCAGCTCGCCTGCGCTGCCACGCGCCTCCGGACGCACGGACATCATTCGAGACACGAGAACACTCAACTCCACGCTGCAGCGGCTGTTGAGGCCTCGCGCAGCGCGCGGCCCCGAGCCCTCCAGGCTCCAGATGCGAGCGCCCTCGTCATCAAACCCCAGCGAGGGAGGGTACTCGCCGGTCACCAGCCGATAGCCGGTAACGCCCAGTGCGAAGACGTCATCCGACGGCCCCGGTGCGTAGGGCACGGCGGGGGCAGGGGAGGGGAGCATCACGGTGCGCCACGCCTCCGGTGAGCGGTATGCCGGCGTTCCAGGAGGGAAGGGCGGCCAGGTCAGCGTGGCGGCGCCAAGGTAGTGGCTGGAGCCGAAGTCGAGGAGGAAGGGCTGTCCATCCACTTCCCTCACCAGGACGTTGTCACCCTTCACGTCCCTGTGCACGCCGCCCACTGCACGCGTGGCCTCCAGCGCGCGTGCGAGGCTGGCGAGGCACGAGAGCACCTGTCGGGAGGTCGGTAGCTGTCAGCGAGACGTGCGGGGTCGCGGGGTGCCAACGTGGCAAGGCTCGGTGAAGGCGCCAGGCGAGCCGTGCAACGATGGGACCAGACAGGCCGGAAACCTGTCACGCGCCGTCCGCAGGCGCGCGTTCCCCGCCATGCCGCAAGCATTCCCAGACTTTGAGGGGTGAAGCGGGAGCAGCGCCGCTGACGCAGTTCGAGCTTCGTGATTCCCGCGCGGACCCCGGGCCGCAGACCGTGACGCGGTCCGGCCTGGCGGGTGCTGCCCGCATGCTGGATGTCAGATCGGCGCGGTAGAGCCTCTTCAAGGGTTCCCGCTTTATGCCGGTCATCTCGAAATCATCGTTTTCATTGGGAGTCCCGTTTGTGTCAGGGGCTCCTGGTACCTCGTGAGCGTCATGCACGGTTCTGTCCTGCTCTGTGCGGAGGGCTTGTCCTTCGCCTACACCCGTGGAGCGCACGTGCTCCGTAACGCGTCCCTTTGCTTGAGGGCGGGGGCTTCCGTGGGGTTGCTCGGCGCCAATGGCGCGGGCAAGACGACGCTGCTGGGCGCCCTCACGCGCACGGTGCGGGGCACGGCCGGGGGCTCGCTCCGGCTCGACGTGGGGGCGCTGCCCGCGCGTCGCGCCATCGGTTACGCGACGCAGGCCCTCGCGCTCTACCCCATGCTGACGGTGGAGGAGAATGTCGGGCACCTGGCCTCGCTCCTGTTGAGGCGCGCGGAGGCGAAGGCCGCCATCTGTCGAGCCATCGAGGAGTTCTCGCTCGGCTCCATTGCCCGCACGCGGGTGCATCACCTGTCGGGTGGGCAGCGGCGCCTCGTGCACCTGGCGGCGAGCTTCGTCCACGGCCCGCCCATCCGGCTGCTCGACGAGCCGACCGTCGCGCTCGACTTCGAAGCCCGCCAGCTCGTCGTCAAACGCGTGCGCGGGTGGCGTGAGGAAGGTGCCGCGGTGCTCATCACCGCGCACTACCCCGAGGACATCGAGGAGCTGTCCACGGAGCTGGTGCTGCTGCGGGACGGGACGACGCGGGACCTGGGTGAACTGGGAGCCGTGCTCTCGAGCCAATCCCGCACGCTGTTGCTCCAGGCAGAGCGCTCCGCGTCCCGGTCCGAGAGCACCTCGTGGGAGCTCATGCTTGCCACGGGCCGCCTGGACGAGGTCCGGGCGAAGCTCGGCGAGCTCCCTTCCGATGTCCGCCTGTCCGAGCTGCGCCTGTCCGGCAACAGGCTTCGCGACATCCTGCTGAGGGACCCTTCGCTCAGCTCCTTTGCTGAGGGGACCGAGCAGCGATGAGTCCGCTCAGGGAGTCCAATCAAAGCTCCGCCACCCAGGCGGTGGCCGGGTTCGTCAATGTGGTGGCGGGCTACGCGTTGACCGAGTGGCGCGTGCTGTGGCGCGAGCGCACGGCGATGGTGTTCATCTTCATCCTGCCCGCCGCCCTCTCCGCCATCCTCGGCCCCGGTGTCTCAGGGCTGGAGGCGGCGCCGGGCGCCATGGGCCGGGCCACCATCGGCTTCGCGGTGATGTTCAGCTACATGGTGGTGACGTACTCGGGCCACGCGTTCTACCGGGACTTCTGGTACCACACGAACGGCCGGCAGGCGCTGATCCGCCCCTCGAAGCTCGCGTTCGCCATGGGCAAGGTGCTGCCCGCGTGCGCGATGTCGTTCGTGCAGCTGCTGCTCTTCACGGGCTTCGCGGCGGCGTTCCTCGGCCTGCCACTGCAAGGCAGCTTCGCGCAGGTGGCGCTCACCGGCGCGGCGCTGGTGGTGAGCGGCTCGGCGCTGGGGTTCCTCCTCTTCGCCGTCACGCGCAGCACCGCCACGCTCTCCAACCTCTCCTACCTCGTGCTCGTGACGTTCAGCGCGGTGGGCGGCGCCATCGTCGTCACGGACGCGCTGCCGGCGTGGTCTCGCACGCTCGGCTACGCCACCCCGCACTACTGGGCCCTGCGCGCGCTCAACGAGGCCACCTTCGGCCAGGGCCGCTGGAGCGTCGTGCTCCAGAGCACCGCCGTCATCCTCACCTTCACCGCCGTGTGCGCGGCCGCCGCGAGCCTGGCGTTCGACTTCCGGGACCTGAAACATGACACCACCTGACCAAGACACTCCGGACCGTCCTCCGGCTCCCATCATCAGCCGTCTGCTCGGCGACCCGCGCGTGGCCCAGGCCCGCCTTGGCAGGCGCATTGGCCGGCTGCCGTACTTCACCAAGGTGGAGTCCGCCACCGGCCCCATCACCCGCATGGAGGGCCGGGAGATTCTCAACTTCGGCTCCAACAACTACCTGGGGCTCGCCAATGACGCGCGCGTCATCTCCGCCGCCCAGGAGGCCGCCGCCCGCTGGGGCGCGGGCGTGACGGGCTCGCGGCTGCTCAACGGCAACCTCGCGCTCCACGAGGAGCTGGAGGAGGCGCTGCGGCGCTTCTACGGCCGCACCGGCGCCCTGGTGTTCTCCACCGGCTACGGCGCCAACCTGGGCCTGATGAGCGTGCTGCTCGGCCGCCATGACCGCGCCTGGGTGGACGAGGAGATGCACGCCTCTGTCCTGGACGGCGTGGCGCTGGCGCGAGCCAACATGAAGCGCTTCGGCCACAACGACCCCGAGGACCTCCTCGCCCAGGCGGCGGAGGACACCCACCCCGGCATCTGCGTCGTCGAGGGCGTCTACTCCATGCGCGGGGACAGGGCCCCGCTGCGCAGGTTCCTCGAGGTGTGCCGGGCCTCGCGGCTGGCGCTCATCGTGGACGAGGCCCACGGGCTCGGGACGGTGGGCACGCGAGGGCTCGGCACCGTGGAGGACGAGGGCGTCGTCCAGGACGCGGACTTCATCACCATCACCTTCTCCAAGAGCCTGGGCTCCTGCGGCGGCGCCATCATCGGCGACGCGGAGCAGATCGAGGCCCTGCGCTTCTTGACGCGCCCCTTCCTCTTCACCGCCGCCAACACGCCGGCCTCGGTGGCCGCGGCCCTCGCGGCCCTGCGCATCCTCCAGGCGGAGCCGGGCCTGGTGCGCGAGCTGAAGGAGCGGGTGCGGTCGCTGCGCGAGGCGCTCCATGCGCGCGGGCTCCGCCCCATCCCCTCCGACGGTCCCATCGTCAGCGTGGAGGTGGGCGCGGACTTCGACACGCTCCAGGCGTGGCGACTGCTCTGGAACCGGGGCATCTACGCCAACCCGGTCGTCTCCCCGGCCGCGCCGGCCGGCAAGGGGCTGCTCCGCCTGAGCGTGATGCGGACCCATGAGGAGCAGATGGTGCGCACCGTCGCGGACGCGTGCGCGGACGTTTTCTCGGACCTGCAGCTGTCCCACGAGGGACGGGGGAAGGTGGCATCATGAAGCGCACACATCAGCTCGCCAGCGGCCAGCCGCTCACCGCGGAGACGCTCCGCGCCCACGGCGTCGACCTCGAGCACATCCTCTCGGGGCTCGTCAGCGACCCCGCCTCGTGCGGCGTCCTGCTCACGGGCTCGCTCGCGGCCGGCAACGGCACCCCCAGCTCGGACGTCGACCTGATGGTGCTCATTCCGCACCGCACGTCGCTCGTCACGAGCAGGGAGGGCGTGCGCTTCAAGAACAGCCGCTTCAGCGAGGCGCTCCAGTACTGCGACGGCATCGAGGTCAACATCGAGCTGGCCGAGCGCCACCGCGTCGCCGAAATCATGACGTGGATGACCGCCATCGCGCCGGCGCTCTACAAGCCGTCCGAGCTCAAGTTCATCCCCATCATCGACGGCCCGGAGCTGCGCTTCCTCCAGCGCCTGCGCACCGGCCTGCCCCTGCTCAACCCGAACCTCGTGGCGAGCTGGCGGGACGAGTTCCTCGTGGAGCTGCTGCCCACCTACCTCGCCGTGCGCCACTTCATGGAGGTCCACGAGTACCTGGAGGACGCCATCAGCCACCGCGCCTTCAACGAGGAGTCCAGCCGGCACGTGGCGCGCATCTCCGTGGAGGAGGCGCTCGTCTCCATCCTCGCGGCGCTCGGAATCTCCAGCGCGTCGCGCAAGTGGCTCATCGTCGAGTCGCGCAAGGCGATGGCCACCGCGAGCGAGGTGGACCGGGGACTGCTGGCAGAGGGGCTCGCCATCCTCGCGGACTGCGCGGCGAGTCCGCTCGGGGACTGCCTCGCGCGCATCGAGGCGCTCCACAAGCGCATCGCCGTGCGCCTGTCGGCAGAGCCGGAGCTGGCACGCGCGGTGGAGTTCATGCAGGGCAAGATTGGCTACGTGCTCGAGCAAGAGGCATGACCTCCTCCAGCACCACGGCCGTACCGGGCCGCGCCCCTCCGATGGCGCGGCTGCGGGACGCGCTTGCCCGACTCCATGGCGCAGAGCGCGCGGACACACTCGCCCGGGAGCTGGCGGCGGTGGCGGACGGCGTGCGCGCACGTCGCCGGCCCGGGCGTGTCGTGGGAAGCGAGAGAGCCGCCGTCATCGCCGTGTACCCGGACCACGTGCTGGACGGCGGCCTGGCCCCGCTCGCGGCGCTGCGGCGCTTCCTCGACGAGGAGGTGGGGGGCGTGGGCCCGGCCCTGCTGCACGTGCTGCCGCCCTACGTGTCGGACGGGGATGACGGCTTCGCGGTGGTGGACCACCAGGCCGTGCACCCCCGCTTCGGCGCATGGGACGACCTGACGCGCCTGTCGGAGTCGAGCGGTGGGCTGATGCTCGACCTGGTGATGAACCACGTGTCCACCGCGCACCCGGGGTTCCAGGGCGTGCTGCGCGGGGAGGGGAACCGGGAGGACTTCCACCTGTTCTCCGAGCCGCGGGCCCTCGAGTGGGGCACGCGGGTGCGCACCTCGTCGCTCCTCCAGCGCTTCGACACCGCGGGCGGCCCCGTGTGGGCGTGGTGCACGTACGGGCGCTCGCAGGTGGACCTCAACTACACCTCGCCGGACGTCTTCGCCTTCATCGCGCGGACGCTCCTGCGGCTGGTGGAGGCAGGCGCGCGCGTCGTCCGCCTGGATGCCATTCCCCACGTGTGGAAGCGCGTCCCCGGCGGGCCGCACGAGCCAGAGGCGAAGGTGCTGGTGCGCGCGCTGCGCGCGGTGGCGGACCTGGTGGACCCCTCGGTGGGCCTCCTCGCGGAGACCGACCACCGCTCCGGCGAGCGGTGCTACCTGGGCGCGGACCTGGCGCAGCACGACAACCACCTCGCGGTGCCGCTGCTGGTGTTCGCCGCCGCGCTCGTTGGCGAGGGCGGACCGCTGGTGGACTGGGTGAACGCGTCCGCGTCCGACGCACACCGCTGTGACGGGTACGGCTTCCTCCAGACGCATGACGGCGTGCACCTGCGCCCCATGGACCCGCCGCTCGACGCGCGCACCCTGCGGCGGGTGCTGGAGCGGCTGGAGCGGAGCAACGTCTGGGTGTCCCACGCGGACGTGCGGGGCGAGCCTCAGCCGTACGAGCTCAACAGCTCCCTGCACCGTATCTTCTCCACCGAGGCGGGCCTCGACGTCGAGCGCTACCTCGCCGCGCACGCGCTCCTGTTCGCGCTACCGGCCACACCCTCGCTCTACTTCCCCACGCTCTTCGGACTGCCGGACGCGGTGGGTGTCGAGCCCTCCAACCCCCGCGCCGCGAACCGGTACCGCTACCCATACGCGGCGCTCCGCGCGCTCATCCGGCAGCCGGTGCATGCGCGCATCCTGAAGTCCCTCCTCGGCCTCATCCGCCTGCGCGACGGGCTGCCCGCGCTCCGGGAGGACGGTGGCTGCGAGGCGCGGATGGCGGCTTCCCACGTCTTCCATCTGACGCGGGGCCATGCGCACCAGCCCCTGCACGTGCTCGTGAATCTCGGTGTCGAGCCCGCGACCGTTCGCTCACCGCTGCGTGAGTGGAGGGATTTGCTCGGAGGCCGTCAGGGCAGGGGAGACGTCGTGCTCGCGCCGGCCGAGGCGGTGTGGCTGGTGGAACCCGGGAGCGGAGACCTCACATGAGAAACCTCGCCAGCGTATCCGGCCTCGTCGAGGCCTTCGCCTCGCGTCCGGCGAGCGAGGAGCTCGTCTTCACGTTCTTCGACCCGTACGCCCTCGGGCTCGGGCTCGCCGAGGAGGCGCTCGCCTTCCTCGCGAGCGAGGGCTTCCGCACGGTGGACCGGCGCTTTGTCCAGTACACGCAGAGCAGCATCGAGGCGGTGTACAGCCCCAACCGGCCCATCGCGCTCGACAAGACGTGGGCCGTGCCGAGCGAGGTCTACCTGCTCGAGCCCTCCTACGCGCTGCTGCTGCACACCCCCGGGCGGTCGGCTTCCGCGGCGTTCAAGGCGCTCAAGGGGTCCGCGGACCCGCGCAAGCGCGCACCGCACCACCTGCGCAGCCGGCTGCATGCCCCCACGCGCGCGCTGAGCCTCATGCACTCCTCGGACGACGCGCGCGCGACGATTGAAGAGGCCGCCACGGCCTTCGACCCGCGCGAGCTGCGCCTGCTCCTCGAGTCGGCCGGGCGTCCCACCCGGCGCGCCATGTCCCCCTCCCAGCAACTGCCGGGCGCCCTGGTGGGAAGGGCCTGGCGCCCCTCGCCCGTGGAGTTCCTCGTCCACCTGCGCCTCCGCCTCGCCGAGGAGGTGGAGCTCATTGCCCCCTTCCCGGACGGCCTGCCCCGGCTGTGGCGCGAGGCCGCGGGCCAGCTCGCCGCGCACCGTGCCGAGCACGCGGCGTCCCGCGAACTGTACCTGCGCGTCGTGGCCGACGAGGCGGCGCTGGTGCAGGAGTCGGTCCGCGCGGGGCGCGCGCACCCGCGCCGGCCGGGACTGTTCGACTACCGCGTGGAGCCGGGGCTGGCCGCCGAGGTGCTGGAGCTGCTCCACCAGCCCACGCTGTACCGCGAGACGGACCTCACGCAGCTCATCGGGCCGGTGGGGGCCCTGGTCCGCAACGCCTACGAGCGCGTGCTCCTGCGCAGCGCGCTCCAGGAGTTCGAATGAGCCCCTCAGCCCGCCAGCGGCACGCGCTCGAGGGCGCGGCTCTTGAGGATGAGGTCGTCGTGCGTGCGCAGGATGGTGAGCTCGTTCACCTCCAGCTCCACGATGACAGTCTCGCGGAAGCGCTGGAGCACGCTGAACAGCTCGTTCGCCTCGTGCACGTCCAGCTCGGAGTTGAAGCGCAGGTGGTCCGTCAGCTGCAGGCAGCCGATGTAGAAGCCGGGGTGGAGCGCGTGCTCCAGGCGCATCTGGACCGCGGTGAGGTGGTCCACCGGCTGCGGGCCGTCCGTCAGCTCCGGGTAGACGGGGAAGTACATCCGGCCGTTCTTCTTGCCCCAGAACCAGCCGCCCTTCACCTGGATGCGGAAGCGCGGGAAGCCCTCCAGCCGCTGCTTCACGAAGGGGACGATGTCCTGCGCGGGCATCCGCTCGTGGAGGCCGTTGCAGATGGTGAAGTGGTGTCGGTACTTGCGCCGCTCGACGATGTCCCACGCAATCTTGCGCGCCGCGGCCGTCATGGCGACGGCATTCATGAAGCGGTTGAACTGGGGACTCTGGGCGAAGGCACCGAAGTCCACGAAGCCCACCAGCGAGATGCGGGGCGCGCGGTAGGTGCCCATCCAGTCGTAGCCGGCCTTGACGTCGTACGGCACCACCTCCGGGTGGTCGGGCCGCGCCAGCGGCAACTGCATCAGCCGGTACTCGTAGGAGAGGACATGGTCCTCGGAAGGGCGGGGCTGAAGCTCGTTGCCCGCCCGGCGGTACGCGAGCCGCTCATCCGTGGCGAAGGTTCTCATGCATCGAATCCACCACACGTGGACAGGGGCGGCAATGTGCGGCCGCACTCGCGGCGCGCTCCACGTCCGCTCGCGCGAGGTTGCTCGTGACACTCCGTGAATCCGACACCGCCACGCTTCGCCTCGACACCCCCACCGAGGGCCTCCGCGACTGCCGGGTGCTGGCCATCGGGCCGGCGCACGCCTCCATGCGTACCTGGGCCGAGCGCACCCTGGACACGCTCGCGGCGGCACACGGCGGCGCGCCGCTGACGCTCGCCTTCAAGGGGACGGTGCTCCTGAGGCCGCGCGTGCTGCACGTTCCGCTGCGGAGCGCCTCCGCCGTCATCGCCACCTGGCGCGGCGAGTGCCGCTTCATCCTCGGGCGGACCCAGGCAGTGCGCCGGGAGCTGGAGGGGGGAAGAGACCTGGACGCGGTGGCGGCGCGCCTCGGGAATTCGGGAGACGTGGTGCACCTCGAGCTTCGCGAGGACGAGGCCACGAGCGAGCCGCTCGCCCCGGTGGGCCGGCTCCTGCTGGGTGACAAGGCGCGCACGCTCGACATCCTCTCGGAGCTGCACGGGCCGTGGCGCATCTCCCGGCCGCTCATCGTGCGGGGCCAGGAGTGGGCGGTGGACCGTGGCGGCGTGCTCTGGCGCGTGCGGGAGCGCTTCGGCATCGGGCGTGTCGTCGTCCGCTCCTCCTGCTCGGCGGAGGATGCGTGGGCGGAGTCGAATGCGGGGCGCTTCCTCTCGGTGCTCGACGTGGACGCGGGCGACGCGGAGGCGCTCGGCCGCGCAATCTCGGACGTGTTCGGCTCGTATGGCAGGGGAGCGGAGTCCGAGAAGGTCTTCCTCCAGGACTACGTCCACCCCGTGGACGAGAGCGGCGTGCTGATGACGCGGCACCCGGAGACGCTCGCGTCCTACTGGGTGGTGGCGTCGGACCGTCACAGCGGGCGCACGGACCAGATTACCTCCGGGGCCCTGGAGAATCCGTCCTCCGCGTACGTGGAGCACGGCGTCCCCAAGGGCCTGCTCCCGGGCTCGCTCCGCAGCGTCGTCACCGTGGGCCGCGAGCTGGTGAAGCTCACCGGCGTGGAGACGCTGGACCTCGAGTTCGCGCTGGCGGGCAGTGACTTCCACCTCTTCCAGGTGCGTCCCATCACCCGACGCACGGGGCTCCCCGAGGGGAGCGAGGTCCGCCGCGCGAGGCTCCTCGCGGATGCCTGCACGGCGCACCAGAAGCTCGTCCCTCCCAGAGGGCCCGTCGTCGGCGAAGGGCCCGTCTACAGCACGATGACGGACTGGAACCCCGCCGAGATGATTGGCCGGCGCCCGCTGCCGCTGGCCCGCTCCCTCTACGGCAGGCTCATCACCGACCGGACCTGGGCGGAGCAGCGCGCGCAGTACGGCTACCGGGACCTGCGTGGCGTTCCCCTGCTGCGGGACTTCGCCGGGCACGCCTACGTGGACGTGCGGGCCTCCCTCAATTCATTCATCCCGGCCGTCACGCCCGCGCACGTGGCGGCAGTCCTCGTCTCCTCCCAGCTCGCCCGGCTTGCCGAGGACCCCCAGCTGCACGACAAGGTGGAGTTCGACATCGCCGACACGTGCGCGAGCCTCGGCCTGCGCGAGCGGCTCCGGCGGCTCTACCTGCCCGACGTGGGGGAGGGGGAGTTGGACGCGCTGGCCGTGGCCCTGCGGGACATCACGCTCAACGGGCTCCGCGGCCTGCCCGCGCGGCTGGAGCGGGTGGAGCGGCTGCGCGCCGACCCGCTCGCGCCGGGCTTCGGTGGCGGGCCCGGCCCCGTCCTCGAGCGCCTGCGGGAGCTGGGCACCCTCCCATTCGCACACCTGGCGCGCACGGCGTTCGTGGTGACGGCGCTGCTCAAGAGCTTCGTGCGCGAGGGCGTGCTGGACGCGGGCGAGCAGCGCGAGGTGCTCCAGCGCATCCGGACGGTGGCCGGACAGCTACAGGCGGACGCGCTCCGCGTGCGACGGGGCGAGCTGAGCCTGGAGGCGCTCGTCGCAGAGTTCGGCCACCTGCGCCCGGGCACCTATGACCTGCGCACTCCACGCTATGCCGCGGACCCCGAGCGCTACTTCGGCCCGCTCATCTCGGGCACCGAGGAGCTGGCCAGGCACGAGGCGCCGCTCTCCCAGCGCCTCCAGGAGCGCATCGGCGCGGGCCTCCGGGACGCGGGGCTCGAGCTGTCGAGCCACGAGTTCCTCGGGCACCTCGGCGCGGCAATCGCCGGCCGGGAGTACGGCAAGCACGTGTTCACCCGCACGCTCAGCGCGGTGCTCGAGCACATCGCCGGCTGGGGAGCGCCGCTGGGCCTGGACCGGGACGACCTCGCGCACCTGTCACTGGAGCAGGTGGAGGCCGCCATGGCGCTGCCAGCGGCCGAGGCGCGGCACCGCTGCCGCGACGCCATCGACGAGGCCCGCGAGCATGCCGCCGACATCAACCTCATCGAGCTGCCGGACGTCCTCGTCCGCACGTACCACCTGCTCTTCCACGTGAGCAGCGACGAGCAGCCCCTGTTCGTGACGAAGGCGTGCGTGCGCGCGCCGGTGCTGGTCGCGGACGGGCTGCCGGATGCGGAGCGCGTGCGAGGCACCATCGTGCTGCTGGAGCGCGCGGACCCCGGCTATGACGGCCTGCTCGCGCTCGGCGTGGCCGGCATCGTCACGGCGTATGGCGGCGCGAACTCGCACATGGCGGTACGCTGCACCGAGCTGCAGCTGCCCGCCGCCATCGGCGTGGGCCGCGAGCAGCTCCGGCGGCTGGCGAGCGGGCGGGTGATGACGCTGGACTGCGGTGGGCGCAGGCTCGTCCATGAGTGAGCGCCGCGCTGTCCTCGTCACCCAGCGCAGGGACTGCGTTCCGGGTCGGCCGGAGCTACGAGACGCGCTGGAGGCGTCCTGGGCCGAGTGCCTGTGGGAGGCGGGCTGGATGCCGTTCCCCGCGGTGAACGTGGCCGCCGCGGCGGCCGCGCAGTTCGAGGCCCTCCGTCCGGGGCTCGTCCTCCTCACCGGCGGCAACGACGCGCCGGGGACGGGACAGGACGGCGTTCCAGCGCGGGACGAGACGGAGTCGGTCCTGATGGCGCTCGCCGCCCGGACGGGCACTCCGCTGCTCGGCGTGTGCCGTGGCGCGCAGATGCTCGCGCTGGCCGCGGGGATGCGGCTGGTGCGTGTCGAGTCCCACGTGCGCGTGCGCCACGCGTTGAGGGGCCCGCTCGCCGACGCGTGGCGGGGCCCGGCGGACGTGGCGAGCTTCCATCACTGGGGCGTGGAGGCGGGCTCCATCCCCGAGGGGTGGGACATCGTCGCGCGCTCGGAGGATGGCGTCGTGGAGGCCTTCGCGAGCGCGGAGCGGCGCTCGCTCGGAGTCCTCTGGCATCCCGAGCGCGAGCCCCGTCACCTTCCGGCAGTCCTCGAATACATGGAGGCGTACTTCCTGTGAGAGCAATCGTTCTGGCCGCGGGGCTGGGAACCCGCATGGGCCCGCTGGCGGCAAACCGTCCGAAGTGTCTCGTGGAGCTGGCGGGAGCGCCGCTGCTCGACCACCAGCTGGCCGTGTACAGGCACTTCGGTGTCGACGTCACGGTGATGGCCGGTGCGTACCCCGAGCAGATTCAGCAGGGGCGCGACGTGCGCGTGGTGGTGAACCCGGCCTACACCACCGGCAACATGGTCGCCACGCTGCGCTTCAGCCTGCCCGTGTTGTCCCGGAGCGAGCCGGTCATCGTCGCCTATGGAGACATCGTCTTCTCGCGCGAGGTGCTCGGGACAATGCTGTCCGCGTCGCGCGACGTCGACGTCGCCATCGACACGCAGTGGCGCCGCCTCTGGGAGCTGCGGATGGAGGACCCCACGACGGACTGCGAGTCGCTGCGGCTGGAAGGCGAGCGCATCACCGACATCGGCTCGCGGGTGCGCTCGGTGGAGCGGGTGCAGGGGCAGTACATCGGGCTGTTGCGCTTCGGGCCCGGCGTCCTGCACTCGCTCTATGAGCGCTTCGACCGCCGCGTGGCGGAGGACGCCCGGTACTGGAACACCTCGATGACGGCCTTCCTCCAGGACCTCATCTCCGACGGCGTGGCGATTCACGCCGTGCCCATCGCGTCTGGCTGGCTCGAAGTGGACAACGCGGAGGACCTGCGCCGCTACACCGAGGCCCACTCTTCGGGTGCGCTGGCGGGCTTCTGGTCCCCCACGGCGGCGCCGCGCGGCGGCGTCAGATGAGGCGCACCCGGGGGTCTCCCGCGTCCTGCAGCAGGGACATGCCGGCGCGGTAGCGCTCGCGGATGTCGGGGACGGAGGCCAGCGCGCGGATGGCCTCGTCCCAGTCCGGCCAGGTGAGGCGCTCCGAGCGCACGGCGTCGCTGAAGGGCGAGCCGTCCGTGAGGTGGAAGTGCACCTGTCCGACGTCCTGCCGGGGGCCCGCGTTGACGAGCACCGAAGAGGCCGCCCTGCGCTGGGCGCTGGCGATGAGCGCGAAGAGGTTGGCGCGCAGCTCGGCATGGCGCGGGTGGGCCAGGGCGAAGACATCCGGCACGGCGCGCAGGGGAACGGCAATGTGATGGAAGCTGCCGTAACAGGGGCGCGGGTGGCGGTAGAGGGCGGCGAGCTCCGAGCGGTCCACGGTGGTGAGCGGCAGGAGCCGGTCCGCGTGCGCGAAGCCGAAGCGGACCAGGGAGCCCGAGGCGGGGGACCTCGCCATCCGGAACGCCAGCTGTTTCAGGGATGCCATGTACGCCCTTCACGCGTGCATCAGCCGCGCGGGCTGACGGGGTTTCGCGGGGCGTTCTACTACAGGGGGACCCACACCCAGGGCCAGGGAGGGCAGGGGCTGCAGGCGGACCTCGCCGTCTTCGACGCCGCAGTGTGCCCCAAGGGGCTCGGCCTCGACATCGGGAAAGGAGCCTGTCCCTGGCCGCGACGGAGGGGGATGCGAAGAAGGTCAGTCGCTGTACTGCTCGGTGCCGGCGCCGTCGAGGTGCCGTACGCGCACCTTCGATAGCAGCTCGAGCGGCATGAGCCGGGCGTTGACGCCCATCCGATCTCGCGCCGGGTCGAGCGCAGCCCAGTGCGAGACACAGCCGCAGTGGGTGCAGCGATGGAAGGCAATCTTCTTCTCACCCCACTGGTACGTGTCCTGGGCAGCCCCTTCGGTACGAATGAGGACATGCTGAGTCGGGTAGTACGCCCACAGCACGCCGTAGCGGCGGCAGATGGAGCAATTGCAGTCCGTGACTTCGGTTGGTTCGGACTGCACTTCGAGCGACACGCGACCGCAGTGACACGTGGCGAGAATCATCGGTTGCTCCGCGCGAGAAAGCTGGATTCTGCATCTTGCACGGGGGACGCGCCATCGTGGAGCCCCTGGCGCTGCCCGCGCAGCCAGCGTGAAGGCGTTGCGCGGGCGGCGGCCGGCGGGGCGTGGGCTCACGGCAGGCCGGCTACCCAGCGCACGAAGTCCATGCTGGTGACGAGGCCCACCACCATGCCCGCCGCGTCCACCACCGGTACACGGTGCACGCCGGCGCGGGCCATCACCCCGGCGGCCTCCGAGAGGGAGGTGCCCGCCTGGACGATGACGATGCCCTTGGTCATGACGTCCGCGGCCGTGGTGGCATCCTCCACGGACTGGCCGGATTCGACGTCGCGCGGGTCCAGGTCCTCGCCGTCATCCATCTGCCAGCGCACCAGGTCCGTCTTCGACACCAGTCCCAGCACCCGGCCCGCGTCGTCCACCACGGGCGCGCCGCTGATGCCGCAGTCGAGCAGCAGCTCCGCCACTGCCTGCAGCGGCATGTCGAAGGGCACTGTCACCACGTTGCGCGTCATCACCTCGTCCACGGTGCACGGGTTCGGCGCGGGCCGCTCAGTGGGGCGCTCGTCGAATGGGGTGGCACCGGGGATGGACCGGGTCTGGGGGATGGGTTGCATGGCAGGCTCCTTCACAGCGGGCCAGCGGCGGGCGCGTCATCCACCACGGCGACGAGCCCGTCTGGCACCCCCTTCATCCAAGGCAGGAACCGTGCCGAGCCCCTCCCTCGGAGGATGCCTTCGAGGCGCGCAGGTCGTGCGTTCCGGAGCACGACGCCGCAGATGATGCGGGAAGGCGCCGCTGCCTCAGTGGGGAACGGGCTCGCCCTTCATGGCCGGCAGCAGCAGGTGGGCCCACAGCAGCGTGGCGGCGAGGAAACACGCCGCGGCCGTGCCCATCCAGAGCAGGTAGCGCGTGGGCGCGAGCGCCATCAGCCCGCGCGCCACCACCGCCACGCCCAGTAGGGCGCCCATGGCCCCCACCTGCCAGGGCCGCCCATGAAGCTGCGCCGGCCTTCCGCCGTGCGCGAGCACCACGTGCACCGACACCGCCAGGGCCATCAGGGCGAAGCCTCCGAGGAACACCACGTGCAGCCCCGCCGTGCGCCACAGGGGCTCGAAGGCCACCACCGCATCGCCCACCGGCACCAGCCACGCCGACAGCCAGATGAGCCAGCGGTGCAGGCCCGGCTGCGAGGGCGGACGCCAGAGCGCCGTCGGGCCCACCAGCGCCGCCGCCACCACCGCCGCGCGCACACCGTGCCCCAGCCGCGAGGACACGGCCTGCTCCAGCACGAAGGAGAGGACGAAGAGACCCGCCGCCGCCAGGTGCAGCCCCTGGAGCAGCCGCCGCTCCGTGCCTGTCTCCACCTTCGGGGGCTGGCCATGCAGGAACATGGGCAGCAGCATCCCGCCCACGCCCAGCACCAGCCCGGTGAAGAGCCCCTGGGTGAGCAGCGCCGAGCCGAGCGCGTGCGGCCAGCCCATTCCGAACGCGGGCAGCAGCGAGCCCACGAGCCCGAGCCCCACCGAGATGGGCACCCACAGCATGCCCTCGGGGACACCCAGGCCGCCTCCGGGCCGCAGCACGCGTGGCAGTACGAAGCCCAGCAGCAGGGCCAGCATTGCCACGAAGAAACCCTGCGAGATTGCCCATGCGCCCGCCCATGCGCAGGCCGTCACCGCCACCGGCAGCAGCATGGCCAGCCCCAGCTGCCAGAGGGCGGGCCCTTCCGTCCGCGTGCGGCGCGGGATGAAGGTGAAGAGGAAGCCCAGGGCGAAGCACATCATGAAGCCCTGCACCTGCGTCAGCGCATGGAAGGCCGCGCGCCAGCCCACGTTCATCCCGAGCGCGAACAGCAGCCAGTGGCCCACGCCCGCCCAGCCGAGCAGGGCGCCCAGTGGGAAGAGCAGGCGGTAGGGCTCACGGCGCAGCGTGGCGATGCGAGGCGACGGGACGGCGGACGTGGGGCTCATGGCATCATTCCTCGGCGGGCGCGCATCTCCTCACGCAGGGCCTGTTGCTCCCGAGGCGCCAGCAGGCGTTCGGCCACGGGAAAGAGGACGCGCTCCTCGAGCTGGAGGTGCTCCTCCATCAGGAGGGTCAGCGCGTCGGTGTCCTCCCGCAGGGCGGGAAGCGATGTGGGTCGCGGGGTGGGGGAGGCCTCCAATTGCCGCCACCGCGCCACCAGCCCGTCCACCCGCGCGTCGATGACGCGGTGCTGCGCCTCCATGACCCCCAGCGCTTCACGGACCTCCGGGGGCAGCGGCAGCGCGCGCAGGCGGGGGGCGAGCGAGAGGTCCTCGTCCGCCACGTGCTTGCCCAGGCCGAGCGTGAAGTAGCGCACGAGACTCCGGGCGGCGTCCGCCACCTCCGCGTCGCGGGCACCGTCCGCCTCCACCAGCCGCCGCGCCAGCGCGAGGAAGGTGCGGATGCGGCCGTGGCACTCCCGCAGCATGCCGAAGGGACTCCCGGTGTCAGTGGGAGGCGCGGCCGTGGCGAAGCGGAGCGGAACGAGCATGGTCGTCAGAAGTTCAGGGGGAGGTCGAGCTGCGCGATGCCGTAGTGCTGCGGCTTCATGGGCGCGTCGAAGGGCAGGGCGTAGGAGAGGCCGGGCCGCAGCGTCAGCGTGTCGCCGAGCTTCACGTGGAAGCGCGTGCCCAGCGCCGCGGTGGTGTTGTCGCGCAGGGCCTGCGTCGTCACCGAGGAGGGGGTGGACAGCCAGCGCTGGTGGCGCACCTCCGCGCCGAGCGACAGCCAGGGGGCGACGAAGTAGCCCACGTGCACGCCCGCGGTGAAGTTGGTGCGCGAGGAATCCGCCTGCACCGCCTCGCCCCGCACCCGTGTGAGCTGCAGCACGGTGGCCTCAGCCTGCACGGTGAGCCCGTCCCGCACGTAGGCGAGCTCCACGCCGGGGAAGACGGTGAAGTCATTCACCGCGAACATCGCGTTGTCCATGGCCGAGCGCGCGAGGATGCCCGAGCGCGCGGCCGCCGCCACCGCCATTTCCGGCGTGTTGCCTCCACCCATGCCGACCGGCACGGTGAGTCCCAGGAAGAGGGCCAGGCGCAGCGAGTCGCCGAGGGGGATTCCATAGGTGCCGCCGAGCACCGGGTTGATGAACGCGGTGCCGGAGTCGCCAGCGCCGGGCGTGTTGTGCACCACGCCCACGCGCACGAGGGGGGCGAAGCTCGGCGTCACCTTGTAGCTGAGGAGGAACATCGAGGCGGTGGTGACGGTGTCCGGCACGCCGACCGTCGGGTGCGACACCGCCACGGAGGTGTCCAGCCGCGCCACATTCACGGGCGCGGCGGGGCGCAGCTGCCAGGGCAGCGAGTAGGGGGCGGGCGCGGCGGAAGCGGCCAACGGAGCGAGGGCACCCAGGGCGGCGAGGGTGCCAGTGACGAGACGGCCGAGGGAAGGTCGTGCGAGGGCGGACATGCGGTTCTCCAGGGGCACGCCCGCTCTTGAAGCAGGGGCTGTGCCATTCGCCTCCGGAGGGAATCGCCCCGTGCGCTCCACCGTCGGGGCGCAGGATGTGCGAGCCCGCGGGTTTCCCCGCAGAACGTGCGGGCGCGAGGGAGCGAGCAGCTCCCGCTCCGCCGGGCGGCCACGATGCGGCCGACGCCCCCGAAGAGCCCTGACGTCGTGCCCGGGGGGCCCGGACGAGGCCCCTACCGGCTCCCCGCGGCCTCCAGGTCGTGGGTGATGCGGACGAGGCGGATGCCCTGGGGCGCCCGCAGGAGCGTGTCCCACCAGGACTGTCCCTGGTAGCGGTAGCGGACCTGCACGCCCATGACCAGGCCTTGCTGGAGCGCGTCCACCGCTTCGGCCAGCGTGCGGCGCTGGGTGGAGGCCATGCTGGCGTCTGCGCCCTTCAGCAGCACCTCGTCCACGACGGCGAGCCTCTGGATGTCGCTGACGAGCCGGGCCAACGTCGCGGCATCGAGGTCTGCCTGCTGGAGTGAGGGGAGGGCTTTGGCGTCCAAGGTGGCGCTCATGAGGGGACTCCCGGTGCTTCCGCGGGGCGAAGCTCGAAGGCGTTGAGGGGCGCCGGGCACATGCGCACGCAGGTGCCGCACCCGTTGCAGCGCTCCGGCACGACGTGTGGCCGCCCCAGCTCGAGGATGATGGCGCCCTCGACAGGGCATTGCTCCACGCAGGTCGTGCAGAACGTCCCCTGCCAGGCCAGACACAGCTGGGTGCGCACGCGCACCGTGGCGCCAAACACCGGAGCCTCCCTGGGCGTCCCCGGCCGCGGAGCAACGTCGCGCGGTCCTTCGCGCAGCGAGAAGGCGGGGATGCGTCCGTCCAGGGTCGCTTCTCCGGAACGGGCCCGGTTCGCATAGAAGGCCTCGAGCGAGAAGGCCGGAGGCTGCGTGTCAGCGGGAGCGGTGAGCGCAGCCGGCACCTGCGCGGCGGGGGCTTCTGGCGCTCGCGGTCGGCGGAACAGCCCCAGCAGCGCGCGGCGGCTGAGCCCTGGCTGTTGCTGACTCATGGCGCGCTCCCCGCCACCGACCCCGGAGGCGGCGTGGCATCCAGCAGCCCCGCCGGCGGCTCGCGCCCGTCGAGCGCCGCGGAGGACGCGTGACACTGCACACAGCTCTGCCGCTCCGGGTGCGACGTGCGCAGGCCCGGCCTTCCCGTGGGGCCATGGCACGAGGAGCACTCCGAGCGCATGTGCTCGGAGTGAGGCATCGTCGGTGGCGCTCCCTGCCACGCCCGCGCTCCGGCTCCGGCCGACGCCCGTCCGACGAAGCGGTTGACTGGCACGTCCGGGTACACCGCCAGCGGCTTCGGCGCGGCCTCCACCACGTGACACTGGTTGCAGCTCTGGTACGGCGGGTGGCTGATGCGAGGCGCGATGCGCTCTCCCAGCTTCATGCCCTGCCCGTGGCAGGACAGGCACCCGGGCGTGCCCAGCTGGTCCACCTCGTGCGGAATGGTCGGCGGAGCTCCGTCATAGGCGCGGTGGGCCTTGCGGGCTTCCACCGCCCGGGCGCGCTGCTCCACGGTGGCCACCGCCGTGGGCTGCAGCGGGTCCAGTCCCTGCCGCAGGGCCTCCATGGCCCCGTGGTACATCCACGCGTTGTCCCCGCGCCGCGCCTCCCGCAGCTCCTGGTAGCTCGGCGCCCGCTCGGCCGTGGCGGCCCCCTGCGGCGAAGAGAGCGGCTCTGGCCGCTCCGGAGCGGGCCGCGTGCCCGCGACATACCCGGTGATGGCGAGCGCCACCGCGACGCCGGCCCCGACGTGGAGCCAGCGCGCCGGAAGCCCCGGGCCTCCACCGTGGGGCGCGCCGCTCATCCGCGGGCCTCCTTCCTCTTCTTCCGGCCGCGCACGCGCGCCGCGCACTTCTTGTAGTCGGGCTGCTTGGAGAACGGGTCGTGCGCATCCAGCGTCAGCTCGTTGATGAGCAGCCGCTCGTCGAAGAAGGGCACGAAGAGCGAGCCCTCCGGCGGCTCACCCCGCCCCCCCAGCCACACCGGCAGCTCCAGGCTTCCCCGCCGCGTCTCCACCGTGACGACGTCGCCGTTGCCCACGCCCAGCCGCCGCGCGTCCGCCCGGTTCATCTCCAGGTACGCACTCGGCATCGCCCGCTGCAGCTGGGGAATGCGCATCGTCATCGTCCCCGAGTGCCAGTGCTCGATGACGCGGCCGGTGCACAGCCAGAACGGGAACTCCTCGTCGGGCGACTCCGGAGGCGCCTCGTATGGGTTGAACCAGATTTGCGCCCGGTGGTCGTGCGTGGGCGAGTGGTAGAACTGGATGTCGCGGCCCTTCTCCACGTACGGGTCGTCGAAGCCGGAGAAGCGGAAGCGCGTCTCGCGCCAGCTGCCGTCCGGCTGCTGCACCACGGGCCAGCGCAGCCCGCGCGCCTTGACGTACTCCTCGTAGGGCGCCAGGTCCTTGTGCTTGATGCGCGTCGTCTTCCGGTACTCCTCGAAGAGGTGCGCGTCGACGTTGACGTCGTAGTAGTGCGCGAAGTCCCAGATGGGGACGGGCTTGCCGTCCTTCTTCACCTCGAAGAGGAAGCGGCCGTCCCGGTCCTTCATGCCCTCGAAGCCGCGCTCGAAGAGCCGGTGCGCCACGGCGATGAGCTGCCAGGCGTCATCGCGGGCCTGGCCGGGCGGGTTCACCATCTTGAACCACTGCTGGGTGCGCCGCTCGGAGTTGCCCACCATGCCGTTCTTCTCCACCCACATGGCGGAGGGCAGCACGAGGTCGGCGATGCGCGTCGTCTCCGTGGGGTACGCGTCCGAGACGATGAGGAACCTGTCCGGAAGCTTCCGGCTCGGGTCCACCAGCTTGTGGCGGTTGGGCAGCGTCTGCGCCGGGTTCGTCACCTGCACCCAGACGGTGTGGATGTCACCGCCCTGTTCGGTGGGCGTGGAGAAGCGCTCCCACATCTGCACCGTGTGGTAGCCCGGCGTCTCGGCGATGCGGCCGGGCGGCACGTTCCACAGGTCCTCCATCTGGTGGCGGTGCTTCTCCTCGGCCACCACGCGGCCGCCCGGGAGCGCGTGGGAGAGCGTGCCCACCTCGCGCACCGTGCCGCACGCGGAGGGCTGTCCGGTGAGGCTGGTGGGCGCGTTGCCCGGCGTGCCGAAGTGGCCGCTGAGCAGGTGCAGCCCATGGATGAGCGAGTTCATCGCCGTGCCGCGCGTGTGCTGGTTGACGCCCATGCACCACAGGCTGGTGATGCGCACGTCGCGGCGGCCGAACAGCCTCGCCAGCATGCGCAGGTCCTTCTGGGATACCCCCGACAGCTTCTCCACGTGCTCGGGCGTATAGGGGGCGAGCAGCGCCCGGTACTCCTCGAAGGTGATGGCCTTGCCCTGCAGCGTGGCCGGCTCGCTGGGGGCGCGGAAGGCGCAGTGGGCCTCGACGAAGGCCTTGTCCCAGGTGCCTGCCTCCACCAGGAGGTGGGCGATGCCGCAGGCGATGGCCAGGTCGGTGTTCGGCTTGAAGCGCAGGACGTGGTCGCAGAAGGCGCTGGTGCGCGTGCGGCGCGTGCCGATGTCGATGAGGGTGACCTTCTCGCCGCGCGAGCGCCGGTCGATGACGCGGGAGAAGAGGACGGGGTGCATCTCCGCGGGGTTGTTGCCCCACATGATGAGCACGTCGCAGGCGTCCAGGTCGTCGTAGCAGCCGGCGGGCTCGTCCACGCCATAGGTGGCGAGGAAGCCCGTCACCGCCGAGGACATGCACAGGCGCGCGTTGGCGTCGAGCTGGTTCGAGCCCAGCCCGCCCTTCACGAACTTGGAGGCCGTGTAGCCCTCCGGAATCGTCCACTGGCCGCTGCCATAGAGGGCGAAGCCCTTCGGGTCCTTCTGGATGCGGCTGGCGATGAGGTCGAGCGCCTCGTCCCAGGAGATGGGCACCTGCTTGTCGCCCTTGCGCAACAGCGGCTGGGTGAGGCGGTCGCTCCCGTAGAGCGCGAGCCCTACGTGGTAGCCCTTCACGCACAACAGGCCCTTGTTCACCTCGGCCTTCGGGTCACCGGCGATGGCCACCACCTTGCCGCCCTCCACGCCCACCTGGACGTGGCAGCCGGTGCCGCAGAAGCGGCACGGGGCCTTGTTCCACTTCACGCCACTGCCCGACACGGGAAGTGCCGCCGTGGGCGCCTGGCCGTACGCCAGTCTGCTGGCGGCCAGGGTGGCCGCGGTCATCGCCGTGCTCTTGAGGAAGTCCCGCCGGTCCATCGCTCAGCACTCCCCGCCAGAGAAGTCCACCATCACCACGTCCAGGAAGCGCACCCCGGGCAAGTCCCGGAGGAAGTCCGCGACCGACTCGCCCTCCTCGGGGGTCTGCGTCTCCACCACCACGGGGAGCCAGCGCTCCTCGAAGGGGGTTCCCACGGTGATGCGCGCGTCCCGCTCCAGCCGACCGAGCACGCCGGCCCGCTGCTCCGCGGAGTCTTCAAGGGTGAGCACGAGGCTGCTGAAGGTCATGGTGGCTCCAGTCCATGGAGGCCTTGAGCAAGAGGTGGACCAGCGCCCTTCGCGCCGTGCGAGCCCCGCGCACGCGCAAAAGCTGCATGGGGGGTGGTGTCTCAGGCAAGAGATGCGCGGCCGTGCGCGGGCCGCCTCGCGCGGGCCCCCGTGAAACCCCGTGGCATGGACACTGCTTTTGGAGGGCGTCGTGGCCGAGACCTCCTCCATTCCCCTGCTGTCCGTGCTCGTGGCACTCACGCTGGGTGGGTGCGACCGGGACGTGCCCCGGCGCCCGCAGCCGGCGCCCGGTGCCACCCGGGGCGTGGAGACCGTGCTGGTGCCGGCGAAGCTCACCTCCATCGAATCCGGCGAGGTGGACGCGCTCGGGCAGCCGCTGCGCGTGCCCTGCGTGACATGCCACTCCTTGAAGGCGCCTGCGCGGATGCCGGACGCGCCCGAGGCGCTCCAGGCGTTCCACCGCGGGCTCCAGCTCCGCCATGGGACGAACGCGTGCACGTCCTGCCACCAGGCCGACGCGCCCCAGTCGCTGCACCTGGCGACGGGCGAGCCGCTGCCGATGACGGAGGTGGTGACGCTGTGCTCGCAATGCCATGGGCCCCAGGCGCGCGACTTCCGGGCGGGCGCGCACGGCGGGATGACGGGCCACTGGGATTTGTCCCGCGGCGACCGCACCCGGAACAACTGCGTGTCCTGCCACGACCCCCACGCGCCGAAGTACGCCGGGGCGCTCCCGGTCATGCCGCCCCGCCCCCTGCACCCTCCTCCCGAGAGCGAGAGCCACGCCCATGAATGACGTCACCCGCCGCACCGCGCTGAAGGGCGCCGGCGCCACGCTGGGCGCCGCCGCCTTCGCCCATGCCCTGGCTCCGCTGACGGAGTGGACGGAGGACCTGTCGCTCGACGCATTCCTCCAGCGCCACTACAAGGAACTCACGCCCTCGGACATGAAGGCCGTGCTCTGGCGGCTGGAGAAGGACGCGAAGCGGGAGTACGGCCGCGACGTCACCATCCAGGACCTGCCGCCGCAGGAGGGCGTCTCCTTCGGCTACGCGCTCAACCTCAGCATCTGCATTGGCTGCCGCAAATGCGTGGAGGCGTGCCACCAGGAGAACAACCACGACCGGCGCACGGGCAACTCGTACATCCGCGTGCTGGAGATGGAACAGGGAAGCCTGGACATGGAGCGTGGCAACGCGGACTACGACCACGCGGTGCCGGCGCCCGGGAAGTACTACCTGCCGGTGCAGTGCCAGCAGTGCGACAACGCGCCGTGCGTGAAGGTGTGTCCCGTCCAGGCCACCTGGAAGGAGCAGGACGGCGTGGTGGTGGTGGACTACAACTGGTGCATCGGCTGCCGCTACTGCGAGGCGGCGTGCCCGTACCACGCGCGGCGCTTCAACTGGACGAAGCCCGAGGTGCCGGCGGAGGAAATCAACCCGGACCAGGGCTACCTCTCCAACCGCATCCGCCCGCAGGGCGTGGTGGAGAAGTGCACCTTCTGCCTCCACCGCACGCGCGCGGGGCGGCTGCCCGCGTGCCTGGAGGCGTGCCCCACCGGGGCGCGCGTCTTCGGCAACCTGTTGGACCCGAAGAGCCCCATCCGCTGGGTGCTCGAGAACAAGCGGGTGTTCGTCCTCAAGGAAGAGCTCGGGACGCGTCCGCGCTTCTTCTACTTCTTCGACAAGTGAGCCATGGCCGCGTCCCGTCACGTCCTCGACTACCCCCGCTTCCTCGGACGGCTGCTGTGGATGAGCACCGACGGGAGCTGGCGCTTCTACGTGTGGATGACGGTGCTGACCGCCATCTGCCTGGTGGGGGCGAACGCGTGGGCCCGCCAGTTGGCGGATGGCATGGCGCTCACGGGCATGAGCGACCATGTGTCCTGGGGGCTCTACGTGGCCAACTTCACGTTCGGCGTGGGGCTGGCGGCGGGCGCGGTGATGATGGTCATCCCCGCGTACCTGTACCACGACCATGAGATGCACGACGTCACGCTGGTGGGCGAGCTGCTCGCGGTGGCGGCGATTGCGCTGAGCCTGCTGTTCATCGTGGTGGACATGGGGCACCCGGAGCGGGCGTGGCACCTGATTCCGGGGGTGGGGCGGTTCAACTGGCCGGTGTCGATGCTCACGTGGGACGTGGTGGTGCTCAACGGGTACCTGCTGCTGAACCTGCACGTCTGCGGGTACCTGCTGTACATGCGCTTCCTGGGGCTGAAGCCTCGCAAGCGCTGGTACCTGCCGTTCGTGTTCCTCTCCATCTTCTGGGCGGTGTCCATCCACAGCGTGACGGCGTTCCTCTACAGCGGGTTGGGGGGACGGCCGTTCTGGAACTCGGCGCTGCTGGCGCCGAGGTTCATCGCGTCGGCGTTCATCACGGGGCCGGCGTTCGTCATCCTGCTGCTGCAGGTCATCCGGCGGTTCACCGGGCTGCCGATTGGAGAGGGGCCGGGGCGCACGCTGACGTCGGTGATGCGGGTGACGGTGCTGCTCAACCTCTTCATGCTGGGCTCGGAGGTGTTCACCGCGTTCTACACGGGGGGCGCGCATGCCGGGCCGGTGCGGTACCTGTTCTTCGGGCTGCACGGGCACCACGCGCTGGTGCCGTGGATCTGGACGGCGGTGGCGTGCAACGTGGCCTCGGCGGTGCTGCTGCACCTGCCGGCGAGCCGGCGGCGTATCACGGTGCTGAACGTGGCGTGTGTGTTGGCCTTCGTCGGAGTCTGGATTGAGAAGGGGATGGGGCTCATCATCCCCGGCTTCGTGCCCAGCACCCTGCACGAGATGGTGGAGTACGTGCCCACCGTCACGGAGTGGAAGATTACCGCGGGCATCTGGGCCTTCGGGCTGATGCTGCTGACGGTGGCAGTGAAGGTGGCCCTGCCCGTGCTCAGCGGGCAGCTGGCGTCCCCTGCCGCGCACAAGGCGGAGCCCCAGCCGCGGGACGCGGTGCCGCAGGCCGCGGCGTGAGGGCAGGGGAGGTGGCCCTGAACCCGCGTCCCGTCTCGGAGGGGCATCAATGCCCGGCTCATGCCGCTCTGGCTTCTATCGAAGGTGCGCGTGCGGCACCTCGACGGTGCCGGCACCGAGCAATACATCGACTGATGCTCACTCTCAGGCCGAGCCCACCTGCACGCCGCTGAACGCGACGACGCTGTCACTGGTCAACCCCGCGGCGTTCGCCTCGTCGGTGTCGACGTGCATGTCGAGACGGAAGTCGGGATGGACGCGGACGAGCACGTCGCCCATCGTCATCTCGCGGTCGCCCTCGACGCGCACCTGGATGACGTTGCGGTCCTGGACGCCGAACGTGCGCGCCTCCTCGGGGCTCATGTGCACGTGCCGGAGCGCGAGGATGACACCGCTCGGGATGGTGACGGTGCCCGCCGGGCCGCGCAGGGTGATTCCGGGCGTTCCTTCGAGCTTGCCGCTCTCGCGCAGGGGCGGTGTCACGCCGAGCGTGAAGGCATCGGTCCGCGCCAGCTCCACCTGGGTCTGCTTGCGCAGCGGGTTGATGATGGCGACGCGCTGGATTTCTCCCTTGGGGCCGACCAGGTCCACGGTCTCCCGGGTGACGTACTGCCCGGGCTGCGTGACGTCGCGCTTGTTCGTCAGCTCATACCCCGGGCCGAAGAGCGCGTCGCAGTCGGCGCGGCTGAGGTGGACATGGCGCACGCTGACGCCCACGGGAATCGGCCGTGCGCGCACGCTGCGAAGGGTGGCCGTGGGCCCCACCAGGCAGCGCATCACCTCGCGGGCAATCATCCGCTCCTCGTCGGTGCGCACCACCAGCACCTGCGTGGGGGCGCGCGGCGCGGAGACCTCCACGATGCCCCCATGGTCCGCGGGGCGCTGACTCTCATTGGCCCGCTCGTCGAGGGAGACGCCCATGAAGAGCAGCCCCTCGCACACGCGGCTGCGCACCAGCGCGGAGTTCTCACCGATGCCGCCAGTGAACACGAGCGCATCCGCTCCGCCCAGCACGGCGGCGTACGCGCCGATGTACTTGCGGATGCGGTGGACGAACACGTCGATGGCGAGGCGCGCGCGCGGGTTGCCGGCCTCCGCGGCCTGCTGCACGTCACGGAAGTCGGCGCTGACGCCTGACAGGCCCAGGAGGCCCGACTGGCGGTTGAGCAGGGTGTCTATCTGCTCCGGCGACAGGCCATCCTTCGCCAGCAGCAGCGGCAGGGCAGGGTCCAGGTCTCCCGCGCGCGTGCCCATGACGAGCCCTTCCAGCGGCGTCATGCCCATGGAGGTCTCCACCGAGACACCGCGCTCGATGGCGGCGATGCTGGCGCCGCCTCCGAGGTGGCAGGTGATGAGCTTGAGCCGCGACAGGTCCGTCTTGAGGTGCTCGGCCGCGGACAGGGCCATGAACTGGTGGCTCGGGCCATGGAAGCCATAGCGGCGCACGCCCTTGGACAGGTAGAGCTCGTGCGGAACGGCGTACGTGTAGGCCTGGGGCGGAAGCTGCGCGTGGAACGCGGTGTCGAAGACCGCGACGTGTGGCACCGAGGGGAAGACCTCACGGGCCGAGCGGATGCCGGCGAGGTTCGCCGGGTTGTGGAGCGGGGCATAGCGCGCGCACTCCTCGATGATGGCCTCGACCTTGGCGTCGACCGGCGTCGGGGCGATGAGCCGCTCGCCGCCATGGACGACGCGGTGGCCTACCGCCGCGAGCTGGCTCGCGTCCGGCAGGGGGCCGCCCGCGCGGGTCAGGTGGGCGAGGATGGCGCGCAGCGCGTCCTGGATGGCCCGCCCGTCGACCGGAGCGCTGCCCGCTTCGTGGACGTGCAGGGCCTCCGCGGTGCCCACGCGCTCGACGCGTCCCGCGGCGAGACGGGCCTCGGTATCCATCTCATAGAGGTTGTATTTGACAGAGGTCGAGCCGACGTTGACGACGAGTACCTTCATGGTCGGGCGAAGGTATCACGGGGTGACGGGGCACTCCGGCCTTCCACCCGGTGTGCATGACACCGGCGGCCGGGTTCAGTAGCCCTCGGCCTTCGCGATGAGCTCGTTCATGATCTCGCGGGTGCCGCCGCCAATCGGATAGAGGCGGGCGTCGCGGTACAGCCGCTCCACCATCTGCTCGCGCATGTAGCCGAACCCGCCGTGCAGCTGCACGGCCTGGTCCGTCACCGCGCTGCACATGTCGGTGGCGACGTTCTTGGCCATCGCCGCGAGCGAGGGCTGCTCGTCGCCAGCGAGGTAGCGGGTGATGACCTCTCCGGTGAGTGCGCGCGCCGCGGCGATGCGCGTCTGCATCTCGGCGAGCTTGTGACGGGTGACCTGGAAGCCGGTGAGCGGCTTGTCGAAGGCCTGTCGCTCCCGCGCGTAGGCCAGGCTCTGGCGGAAGGCGAGCTCGGCGATCGCGACGCACTGGGTGGCGAGCGCCAGCCGCTCGGCGACGAAGTTCATCATGATCGCGACGAAGCCCTCGTTCTCTTCGCCAATCAGGTTCGCTGCGGGGACCCGGCAGTCCTCGAACGTCAGCTCGGCCGTGTCGCTCGCCCACCAACCCATCTTCTTGAGCTTCTTCGAGACATGGAAGCCGGGCGTCGTGCGTTCGATCACCAGGAGCGAGATGCCCGAGTGCTTGGGGCCGCCGGTGCGCACCGCGGTGGTGACGAAGTCGGCGCGGACGCCCGAGGTGATGAAGGTCTTCGCTCCGTTGACGACGAAGTGGTCGCCGTCGCGGACCGCCCGGGTCGTCAGGGAGGCGACGTCCGAGCCACCGCCAGGCTCTGTTATCGCCAGCGCGGAGATCTTCTCGCCGCGGAGCACGGGTGTGACGAAGCGCCGCTTCTGCTCGTCGTTGCCGAGCCGCAGGATGGGGGGCAGGGCGATTCCAAGCGAGCCCAGGCCCACGCAGGTGCCCACCGAGTGGCCGGCCAGCACGAGCTCCTCACTCGCGACGAGCACGTGGCTGAGATCTCCGCCCGTGCCACCCAGCGCCTCCGGGTGGCCGAGCCCGAGGAGGCCGGCGGCGGCCGCCTTGCCGTACAGCTCGCGGGGGAACTCCTCCGCCTCCTCCCATGCGTGGGCGAAGGGGGCAATCTCCTTCGCCGCGAAGCGGCGCACCTGCTCCCGCAGCGCGGCGTGGTCCTCTTTCTCGAACAGGTAGGGCATGGTCAGGAGGTCTTCTTCTTGCGGGGGAGGATGCCCATCAGCTTGCAGATGATTCCGAGCATCACCTCGTCCGCACCCCCGCCGATAGAGATCAGCCGGCTGTCGCGGAAGTTGCGGGAGACGGGGTTGTCCCAGGTGTAGCCCATGCCACCCCAGTACTGCAGGCAGGCGTCGGTGACGACGCGCGAGAGCCGGCCGGCCTTGAGCTTGCACATCGAGGCCAGCTTGACGGTCTCCATGTCGTCGGGGTTCGCGATGTACATCTCACACGTGCGGTAGACGAGTGCGCGGAGCGCCTCGATGTCGCTCTGCAGCTCGGCGAGCCGGAAGTGGACGGACTGGTTGTCGAGGATGGACAGGCCGAAGGCCTGACGCTCTCGCGTGTAGTCGATGGTCTGCTGGACCGCCCGGTCGAGGGCCTTCAAGGTGCTCGCCGAGCCGAAGAGCCGTTCCTCCTGGAACTGCTGCATCTGCATCATGAAGCCGGCGCCCTCCTCGCCGATGAGGTAGCGCTGGGGGACGCGGACGTTGTCGAAGAAGAGCTGGGCGGTGTCCGAGGCCCACATGCCGATCTTCTTGAGCTTCTTCGCCCGGCTGACGCCCCTGGCCTTCATGGGAACCACGATGAGCGACTTGTTCACGTGCGGCTTGTCGTCGCTGGTGTTCGCGAGCAGGCAGATCCAGTCGGACTGCATGCCGTTGGTGATCCACATCTTGCTGCCGTTGATGACGTAGTCGCCGCCGTCCTTCACCGCGGTGGTCTTCAGCCCGGCCACGTCGGAGCCCGCGCCCGGCTCGCTGACGCCCACCGACGCGACCAGCTCGCCCTGGATGGTGGGGGCCAGGAACTCCCGCTTCAGCTCCTCGGAGCCGTAGCGGGCCAGCGCCGGCGTGGCCATGTCCGTCTGTACGCCGATGGCCATCGGTATCGCGCCGCAGTTGCAGTGGCCGAGCTCCTCGGCGAACGCGACCGAGTAGGAGTAGTCCAGCCCGGCGCCGCCGTGCTCGGTGGGCTTGGTGATTCCGAGCAGCCCCAGCGCGCCCATCTTCTTGAAGAGCTCCCGGGCCGGGAAGATCTCCGCCTCCTCCCAGGCATCGACGTGCGGATTGATCTCCTCGTCGATGAAGCGGGCAACGGTGGCGCGGAGCTTCTGGTGTTCTTCCGTGAAGAGCATTGTCTGAGGTCCTCAGGCCTTCTCGCGTTTGCTTCCGTTCGCCTGCTCGATCTGCACGGCGACGTTTCCGGCGAGCCCGCGCAAGAGCTTGAACAATTGCTTCTGCTCCGAGGGCTCCATGTCGTTGATGGCTCGCCGCAGGATGGCCCAGGGCGCCACGTCGACCTCACGGGCAATCTTGCTCCCGCGCTCGGTCAACCGGATGTGCCAGATGCGGCGGTCTTCCTGGGACTGCTCGCGCTTCACCAGGTCGGCTTCGACCATCCGGTCGACGATGCCCGTCACCGTGGAGTTCTGGGTCGCCAGCCGGCGCCCCAGCTCCGAGCAGGTCAGCGCCTCGATCTGATCGAGCAGCATGATGACGTTGAGCTGCGTCGGGCTGACGCCCACGCGCTCGCATTCGATGCGGGCCAGCCGGCGCCCCTCCGCCTGGAGGTAGACGAGGGTCTCGATGATGAGGTCGAGGTCCCGACCCTTCGCTTTCGGAAACATTTCGTATAGCGAACTATCGGGTCGAGTGAAGGAAGTCAAGGCGCCCCGAGGAGGGGTGGGGGAAGCCCCGGTCCGCCAGCACCGTCACCTTCATTCCTTCGGGCACACACTCCCCGAGCTGCGGCAGCGTCCTCTCTTCGGCCCGCGCTTCGCCACTGGCCCTGACCTATGCTCGGGCGGATGACTTCCGACGAGAGCAGCCCCCGCGGAGCGCGAGGACGGCCTCCCCGACTCTCACGCGATCTCGTGGTGGCGGCCGCCGTCGACCTCGTGCGGGAGCAGGGACTGCGGCAGCTCTCCATGCGGACGCTTGCGGAGCGGCTCGGGGCCAGCCCCATGGCCGTGTACAAGCACGTCGCGAGCCGGGACGCGCTCGCACTCCTGACGGTCGAGGCGATTCTCGCGTCCCTCGTGCTCCCGGATGAGCGCCTGGAGCCGGTGGCCTGGCTCCGGGAGCTGGCGGGGCGAGTGCGGGCCCTCGGGCTGGCGCACCGGGGCGTCATGGACTTCCTCCTGGAAGAGGGGCCCATCGCCCACACCTCGCTCGTCGTCCTCGACAGGACGGTGCGCAAGCTGCACGACGCCGGCATTCCCTGGAAGGAGGCGGGAGCGCTGCACAACACCTTCTTCTCCTGGCTGGCCGGCGCCGTCCGCAGGCAGGAGCCATGGGACACCGGCACTCCGGGAACTCCCTCTCCCTTCCAGAAGTTCTTCGCGGCCGCCGCGGCGCTCCCCGCAGCCGACTACCCGGGCATCGCCCACAGCCTGCCCCACATGCGGACCACGGAAGTCGAGCGCGAGTTCGAGGTCAGCCTGGGCTTCATGCTCGAAGGCATCCAGCGGCGCATCGATGCACGGCGGGACGAAACACGAGGAGCGGCCCGGAAGCGGCCACGGCCCCGCCAGGGCTGAGCTCCCGCTCCATCACCCTCCAGCCCCCGTTCCCATGTCCCAGTGGGTGGCGAGCGCCCCCTGCTCCTCCAGCAGCGCGGACGGTCCACCCACCCGGGCGAGCACCGCGTCTCGCGCTTCGACCACCCGGCGCCGGACGGAGGCCACGTCGACATCGACCAGGGCGCCACGGAGCTTCACCCACCTGCCACGGACCATCACCGACTCGACGTTGCCCGCGTGGGACTGGAGTACCACTGCGTCGCGCGGGCGGTTGAGAGGCGTCAGGTTCAGCGCGTCGGCGGCGAGGACGAGCAGGTCCGCGTCCTTGCCGGGCCGGAGCGAGCCCGTGACGCGGCCCAGGCCCAGCGCCTCCGCCGCGTCGAGCGTCACCATCTGGAGGACGCGAGCGGCCTTGAGCTCGAGGGCCTTGGGCAGGCCTACGCGCTCGTTCGTCCTTCCCCGTTCCACCTGCAAGGCCAGCCGCATCGCGGTGAACAGGTCTCCGCTGTTGCTGGAGACGACGTCGCAGCCGAGCGTCGTCCGGACTCCGGCGCGCAACGCCCGTCCGGTGATGGGGAAGCCCATGCCCATCTGCAGCTCGGTCTCCGGTGTCACCGTGAGGGATCCGCCGCTCCCAGCGATGCGCGCCAGGTCCTCGTCGGAGCTCCAGGTGCAGTGGACGAAGAGCAGGTCCGGCCCGAGCAGCCCTTCGGCCGCCATTCGCTGGACCTCACTCGGACCCGACACGGGCCAGGCGGAGCAGTGGGCGGTGATGGGGACTCCGAGCTCACGCGCGGAGAGGAGCTCGGCGCGGCTCTGCTCCCAGGGAATCTGCATCTCTGTCAGGGCGATGCCCAGCCGCACCAGCCCGCCGTCCGAGGCCAGGCGCGTGGTCCGCAGGCGCCGCGCCTCCTGGAGCCGGCTCGCGTGCGTCGGCAGCGCGGGGCACTCGCGAGGCCCCGCCGCGTAGCCGTAGGCGAAGAGGGCCCGGATGCGCGCGTCCTCGAGCGCCGAGAGCGCGGCATCCGCGTGCTCGGGAGACCCCATGCAGTGGGAGTAGTCCACGAGGGTGGTGATGCCCGCGTCCAGCGCCTCCAGGGCCCCGGCCAGGTTGGCGGCATGGAGGTCTTCCGGCCGGAAGGCGGGCGCGAGCTTCACGCGCACCGCCGCCAGGTAGTCCATGACCGTCCAGTCCGCGCCCAGCGCGCGCAGCGGAGTCTGCCACGTGTGCCGGTGCGCATCGATGAGCCCCGGCATGACCAGCTTTCCGCGCAGGTCGAGCACGCGGCAGTCGCCGGCCCGCAGCTCGGGCCCCATCGCGGCGATGACCCCGTCCTCCACCAGGATGTCGCCGCGAGGCAGGTCTGCCTGCCCGGGGTCGCAGGTGATGACCTCCGCCCCGCGAAGCAGCCATCGGTCGCTCATGCCGTGCGCCTCCTGTCACTTCAGATTTGTATACACCGTAAACTATATGCCTCCCGGGCGACAACCACAAAGCGGGCCTGTTCCGTGACGTGGGTCAGAGGTCGACGAAATGCCAGTTGCACGTCGCCACGGCCAGGTCGACGAAGGCTCGGACCTTGGCGGAGAGCAACCGGCTGGTCGGGTAGACGAGCTGGATTGGCAAGGGCGGCGGCTCGAACTTCGAGAGGACCACCTTGAGCCGCCCCGCTCGCACGGACTCCGCGACCTGGTACGCGAGCAGCATCGTCAGGCCGTGACCGCGCTCCGCGTGAGCGAGCGCTGCATCGGCGCTGTTCGTCACGAAGGTGGGAGTGAAGGAGACGTGGCTCGAGCGACCGTCACGAGAAAAGCGCCACTCGGGTGTGGGATTGAGCCCGGTGAACTGGATGACGGCATGCGATGCCACGTCACCGGGCACCTGGGGCCTCTTGCGCTGAGCAAGGTATTCCGGCGAAGCGACGACGACGCGTCGAGTCTCCCCGACCTTGCGGGCAAAGAGACTCGAGTCGGCGAGCACGCCGATCCGCACCGCCGCGTCCACGCCCTCTTCGACCAGGTTCACCGTGCGGTCCGAGAGGATCAGCTCACCCACGACAGCCGGGTGGCGTGACAGGAACGTGCTCATGAGTGGAGCGACGTTGAGCCGGCCGAAGACGTCCGGCGCCGTGAGGACGAAGCGGCCCTTCGGTACGGTTCGTTCTTCCTGAGCCGCGTCCTCCGCCTCTTCGACCTCCGCCAGGATGCGGCGGGCGCGTTCCAGATAGCGAGCGCCCGCGTCGGTCAACGTCACCGAGCGCGTCGTGCGCTGGAGCAGGCGGATGGACAGGCGCTCCTCGAGCGCGGCGACGAGCCGTGTGACGGCCGAGGGTGACAGCCCCAGGCGGCGCGCGGCGTGAGCGAAGCCACGATGGTCGGCGACCGCTACGAAGGCGGTCATGGCATCAAGACGGTCCATGTCATTATTGCAGAACCCGGAACAGTGAAGTGTCAAGGAGCCGCATTGTTGCAGCGCCAGGAAGGGGGCACGTTGTTGGGGAAGGCGAGCGAAAGGCTCCGCCACCCACCCGAAAGGAAGCTCCTCATGTCGCGCATCCCCACTCCGGCCTCCATCGAAGCATCCCCCGCTGCGGCGCAGCCCCTGCTCGAGGCGGTCAAGAAGCAGCTCAGCGTCGTGCCCAACCTGTTCCGCGTCGTCGCGAACAGCCCGGCCGCCCTCGAGGGCTACCTCGGGCTCAACGGCGCGCTCGGAAAGGGCCAGCTCGATGCTCGCACCCGAGAGCGCATCGCGATGGCTGTCGCGGAAATCAACGGCTGCGACTACTGCCTCTCCGCGCACACCTACCTGGGAAAGAACCTGGCGAAGCTGGATGACGCGGAGCTGGCGGCGAACCGGGAGGGCGGCTCAATGGACCCGATGGCCGCCGCCGCCGTGCGCTTCGCGGCCAAGGTCACCCGTGAGCGCGGCCACGTCACCGACGCGGACGTGCAGGCGGTCAAGGCAGCGGGTTACAGCGATGGGCAGGTCATCGAAATCGTCCTGCACGTGGCGCTCAACACGCTCACCAACTACGTCAACGAGGTGGCGAAGACCGAGATCGACTTCCCGGTCGTCCAGCACCGGGCGAAGTAGGCTCCGGGCTGCTTCTCCCCGTGGAGGTCCATCCAGAAGCCGTTCGAGCCCGAGGCCGGGAGCGGCTGTCTCCAGCGCTATCCGCCACAGGGCGAGCGTCCGGCGCATGCGCTCTGGGGGCTTCCGAGGGGGCATGGCTCCCTGTTGTTGATGGAGAGCTTGCGAGGGGGACGCAGTGGACGCTGCTCGTCAGCGGTTGCCTCCCAAGGCCATTTGTGCGGCGTGTCATGACTGTTGAAGTGACTGCGTTGCGATTATCCTATGCCGCACCGCATGCTTCCGAGCGTCGTCGACGTGCACACGCTCCATGGAGGCTCTCATGCTGAAGTTGATCGCCTTGCTACGCCGTCCTGTGTTCGCGACCCTGGTTCCCGTGGCGCTGCTGGCCTCGGGTCCCGCACCCGCCGTCTCCCCTTCCAATAATATTTGCGCCGTGCAATGTGACTTCGGGGCCTCGGACACCATCTACGCGGGCACCCTGGAACAGTGCACTCAGTACGCGTTCAACTTGTGCGGCCGGCCCCCTAACGGCGGGGGCTCGTTCACCTACAACAACCAGAGCTACGCGTGGTGAGTCGTCCCTGAGATGGGGGCGGCCATTCCCTGGGGATGGCCGTCCACATTTCCCGTCCCGGTGACGATGCCGATGGACGTGTGACCAGACGGCCGCCTGATACCCCGAGCGGCCGCCAACCGTTCCTACACTGTCATCACAGTGGGCGGACACGGACTCCATCTCCCCGGCGACACGCCTCGCCTCAAACAGCCGACCGGGGGGTATCCACATGAAGCGAAGACTCTTGTTCGTGGCGGCATCCTGGGCCGCATTGCTCGTCGCGGGTGGAGTGGGTTCAACAGCCACCGCGCAGGAACCCCCATCCACTCCCGCCCCAGCCGCACCGGAGGCGGCTTCCGGTCACCGCGACTTTCTCGCCCAGGACATCACGGTCGAGGCGACTGGAGCCGACCAATGCGCGAAGCCTGTCGATGAGCGCGCCGGCGCCTGGGTCTGCGACACGGAGACGGACGGCCCCAGCACCCTGGCGCAGAAGGCGGACGGCGGCGGCAGCCGCGTTGGACACTGTACGGTCGCGGGGTGCTGGCACCGCGTCAGCGCTACCCAGGCCGAGTTCTCGGGCGGCGGCGCCTACGGCTACGGCAAGACCCCCCTGGGAAGGGTCCGCGTCTTCGTGCGCATCAACATGAATGGAGCCCAGAGTGTCTCCAAGCCGGTCTGGTTCCAGTCGACGCGAGGGCTCGGGAGTCTGGTGATAGAGGGGGAGCGGCTCTACATCTCCAAGGCCCACCCCGAAGGCAAACCCGTTTCCAACAACACCTACTCGCTATACGGGCCGAAGAAGGCGTCGGCCAACAGCCGCGTCGAGTGGAAGCCCAACGGGTACAAGAGCTACGAGAAGACCACGGCGTGGGCAACCATCGTTCACAACTTCGTGTGGACCGACCCGAGCTCCCAGTACCCCGGCCGGTGGTACTTCTACGTCAAGTCAATCAAGCTCAAACGGCACGGGTCCGGCCGCTACGACTTCCAGAGCGAAAAGGACCTTCCCAAAGACGCACAAGGCGCTGGCTACAAGCCCGGATAGCCTCCCACCCGAAAGCCCTGAACCCGTAGCCGAGCGAGAAGGATTCCAGCCCACCCCGTTCAAGCGGGCATGATTCATTTCGCCGCTTCGCTTCGTAGGTGGCTGGGTGCCCTGGTGCTCGGCTGTTGCACGCTCATGGCCCTGCCCGCGCGTGCGCTCTGCCCGGCGCAGGTGGGTGCCTCGCTGCGCATCAAGACCTGGAACCTCAACCTCCAGGTGGCGCCCAACAACACGGAGTCCAACTACGGCAGGCCCCATGTGGAGCGCGCCAGGGACATCGCGCTGCAGATCCTGGCCGAGGACCCGGACGTCGTGGTGCTCAACGAGGCCAACGAGGACGCCGCGCGTGACGTGCTGGTGAAGGAGCTGTCCGCCCGCTACCCGAACTACATCTACACGCTGGATGAACACGACACCGACAACGACAGCGGGCTGATGCTCTTCTCCAAGTACGGCTTCGCCGCGCTGGACAAGACCCTCAATGACGAAGGCTTCCAGGAGGCGTGGCACGACGGCTCCTACGACGAGAACATCGCGAGCTGGGACATCTACACCAGCGACAACACCAACGGCGCGGACGCCTGGTCCAACAAGGGCTTCGCGCTGGTGCGCATCCTCAACGAGTGTGATGGCCGGCTGCCGTTCAACGTCGGCTTCACCCACATGCAGTCCAGCCTTCCGGACACGGAGGCCTGGCGCTGGTACGAGGACTTCGACGACCGCCGGGGCCAGCTCCAGACGATGCGCAGCATCGTCGAGGGCTCCATCAGCCCGCTCAACCGCAACACCGAACCCATCTACATCCTGGGCGACCTGAACATCAACGGCAGCCGCCACCACGAGAGCACCGTCCGCCCGCCCCATGTCCCCGTCTGTGACCATGACCCCATGGGCAACCTCTACTGCGACGGCGACCCGGACCTGGACGCGGTGGCGTGGAAGCCGTTCACGGAATGGCAGAACACCTTCCGCGACATCAGCAGCGACCATGGCGGCTACTGGGCCTGCCGGAATGGCCCCTGCACCTACGACCCCGACAAGAGCGCCGGTACGTTCTTCGTCGACAGCTGGGCCTATGAGACGTCGCCCCTGGACGTGGGCCAGACGCACTCGTCCTCCAACAACGGTGGTGCCACCGAGTTCACCGGTCCCACCGACGGCGAGCGGCTGGACTACGTCCTCCACAACAAGCCCGTACCGGGCCAGTCCGACCACGAGCGCGAGTACTGCACCCAGCACCTCACCCGCGCGGTGCAGGGCAGGGCGCTGTCGGACCACCTCTCCGTCACCATCGACGTGAACCGGGCGGCGCCACGGTGCAGCCCGCACCCGCGCAAGGTGGACGACGCGAACAACCCCACGCCCGGCGTCACCCACCCGAACGGCCCCGAGCCGGTGGTGTTCAACCTCGACGACCCCAGCTCACCGCAGGCGAAGACAGTCACCTTCACGGATGGCCTGCTCACCTTTCCCGGCAGCATGCAGTGGTACGTGCTGGACCAGGCGGAACCCTTCCGGGTGACGATGACGGGCTCCCGCGTGAGCTGGGAGGTGTACCAGGGCAGTGATTTGTCCCGGCCCCTGGCTCCCTTCGACGGTGAGTGCGAGGAGGTGAAGGAGACCCGGAGCTTCCAGTGTACGTACCCCGCGCCCAGGCCTCCGTACTTCGTGCGCGTCTTCGCGGTGGGCACCCGGGCGTCCGACCCCAACGCGAAGCCGGACCGCACGGCGGGAAACGTGCCCTACACCCTCCAGTTCCATCGCTTCGACTGTTCGTCCCCCGCGGAGGCTTGCCCGCTGGAGCCCGCGGTGGCCCTGACGCGCCAGTGGCCCGACCGGCGCCTCAATGCCAACGACACCATGTACTTCAAGTTCGTCACCGCGCACGACCGTCTGGACCAGCCGCCGCGAGTGACGTTCCACGTCCAGACCTCGCTGCCCCCGAAGTCGACGGAACCGGTGGTGTTCAGCCCGTCGCCCTTCGGCGCGGAGCTGGCGGACAGGTCCGACAACCAGCTCCCGAGCGGCATCACCTCCGTGGAGCCGTGGACGGCCACTCCGGGGGGCCACGTGCAGGTCCACAACGCCAGGTCCGGGGCGCTGCCCGGCACCGCGAATCTCCTGCCGGAGAAGTACCTGCTCCGGGTGTTGCGCCACAGCGCGTACATGCTCACGCCGGTCGACCTGAAGGTCTGGTTCGAGACGTCGCTGAGCTACTTCCACCCGCTGCAGCTTGCCTGTGAGGTCGAGGAGACCGACCTGGGCGGCGACGACATCTGGACCCGCTTCGTCTTCGACGGGCCCAACGAGCTTTCCAAGTGCCGCGAGTCCACCGGCCCGGCGTACCTCGACTGCTTCTGGGTGTCTCGCATGTACGACGGGGACGGGTCCGCGGATGCAACGAACGAGATGTACGACGGCTCACTGCTGAGCGAGGCGGGAACCGGCGACCCGAACCGCTCGCTGCCGCACGCGCTCACCGGCGCCTTCCAGAAGAGCGTGGTGCCCAACCTGTGGCAGGACGGCGAGGGCATCGGCGGGGAGCAGTACCTCCAGCCCAGGCCCGACGTCCTTCGCATCAAGGCGCTGTCCGCCTCGCTCGCGGACAGGGACGCGGTCCCCGCGAAGTACACCTGGCGCGCGGATGACGACGAGTACTGGTACGACATGGTGTACCGCCTGAGCCACTCGCGGCCCGCCTGCCACGTGGGCCCGAACGACGGCTGTCCCTCGGGCACCACCTGCAAGGCGGGGAAGTGCCAATGAGCGCTCCTCGCCCGCGCCGCCCCGCTGTTCACTCCTTCGCTGCTCCCATTCCCATGCGACATGTCCTGCCGTGGGCCCTGGCCCTGCTGACGCTCCTGTCCCTCCACGCCGCCGCCGCGACACGCATGCCCGTCATCGACCGCCGCATGGAGCGCCCGGCCGCCATGGTGGACCAGCATGGGACGCTGTCCGTCCTGGAGCGCACCATCGCGTTTCCCGCGGGGACCAACGCCATCGAGTTCGACTACTTCGTGGACTCGGAGGAGGGGAGGGACTTCCTGCGGGTGTATCTGAATGACCTCGTCAACCCGGTGTGGTCCATGTCCGGGCTGAACCGCCGGGGACGCCAGCGGCTCGCCGTGGCCGCCAGTGGCAACGTGAAGGTGCGCTTCGCCTACCAGAAGGACGCGGCCGGCACCGAGGGGACGGACACCGCCTGGGTGGACGACGTGGCGGCGTTCTCCTCGGGAGGACAGGGACGCTTCGAAATCCACCGCTTCGACTCGCTGACGAACACAGTCCCAGTGGGCTGGCTCGTGGCGGGCTTCGGTGGCGGATGGCAGCCTGGCACTCCGGGTGTCCAGCAGAGCGCCGCGAGGCCGGTGGCGCAGGCGGGGCAGGACGGCAGCGTGTCGTACATGGAGCGCACCCTCACCTGGAGCCCCCAGGCCTGCACCCCCGGCTGTCCTCCGTGGAAGGGCGCGCTGGAGTTCGACGCCTTCGTGGACTCGGAGGCGGGAGACCGGCTCAACGTCTACGTCTACGACGTGATGGCGAAGCCGGGCGCGCCGGTGTGGTCGGCCTCCGGGCGCAACCAGGCCGCGCACATCCGGCTGAACGTGGGCGAGGGCACGAAGAAGGTGCGCTTCGCGTACGTGAAGAACGGGAGCGGCAGCGAGGGCCTGGACACCGCCCGGGTGGACCGGGTGACGGTGCGAGGGGGCTCGGGCCGCGTGGTGGAGGAGCACGACTTCTCCGGGCGCACCCCGGACACGTCGCCCATCCGCGTGGGCAGTGGCCCTGTGGAGTGGACGGGGGGTGGGACTCACGGAGGCTGGACGGTGGTGCGCGCCACGCCGAATACCTCCTATGTCCCGTCGCAGGAGGTGGGGCAGTCGTGGGCGCCTGACTGGGCCGTCTTCGCGGAGCCGGTGCTGGATGGCGTGGTGCGGGGCACGGACCTGAAGAACGCCACGCGCTTCCTGGTGGTGGACCGGGGCAACCCGGCGCATGCGCCCGCGCAGGTGTCCCTGGTTCACTCGAAGGACTCGGGCGTGCTGTACGCCTCGCTGAAGCTCGCGGGCCATGGCGCGGCAGCGGGAGGGGAGGGCGGCACGGTGACGCTGTGGCTGGACGACGGGCGGCTCACCACGCTCCAGGGGCGGGGTTGCCCGGCCAACCCCGCATCGCCCGGGCCGGAGGACCGGCGCCTCCGCTTCAGCTACACCATTGGCCCCGGGGAGACGGTGGCGAAGGTGACGCCGCAGGCCCAGGGCAAGGGGACGTGTAACGGCGCCTTCGACGCGGCCCTCGGCCCCGAGCTGTGGGGCTGGAAGGCACGTGTGTCCGAACCCGCGGACGACCTGGGCACCGTGCATGTGGAGGTGCGCGTCCAGCTCCCGCCGGGCGCGCTCGCCGAGCAGCGCGTGGGCCTGGGGTTGAAGCACGAGCCCGCGCTCTCCGGGGGCGCGCTCATCCACCTGCCCTTTGCCGACGATGGGGCGGGGCCCACCGATGGCGACGTCCGGAGCTGGGAGACGGTGAGCCTTGCGTACACGCAAGGGGCTCCCGCGTTGTCCGAGAACCCCTATCCGGCCTGCTGCTACCCCTACCCGAGCCGGCCCGGCCTGGCGGGGTGGTAGGGCGGCAGTGGCCGCGAGACGTCAGGGTTTGTTATCATTGCACCTGCAACATCGTTACTCCGCGCAAGGAGCACACCATGACGCTGTCCCGTTGGGTCATTGCGACGTCCGCGCTGCTGGTCAGCGCTTGCGGTGGACCGGCCACCCAGGAGTCAGAGGAAGGGGAACCCGCGGCCGCGGTGAGCACGGTGGAGCAGCGGCAAGTGGAGCCCGGTGGGGAGACGCGGTATGGCCAGCACCGGACCTATTACAGCAACGCGGCCAAGACCGTCTGGGCGGGAGCCTGGCACTACGACTGCTCGGGGTACATCACGCAGTCGGGCCAGGTGACGCCCTACTATACGGACACCTCTTTCATCTGCTCGTAGGTCGGGCTGATTCCTGCCACGTCCGACGGGTGTGGCAGGCCTCTCCCTCCGGGCACCCATCCGCCTCGAAGGAGCGCGTTGTGGGCAGGGCTGGTCGAGACTTGTAGGCTGTTCGCATGACGAAGCCGAACGTATTTGACCTGGCGGAGCGAGGCGCTGCGGGCGAGCTGGAAGCCGCGCTCGCGCAGGGGGGAAAGGTCGAAGCTCCCGGGGACCGTGGGGAAAGTCCGCTGACGGCGGCGGCGGCGCAAGGGCACCTCGCGTGCGTGGCGCTGCTCCTCGCGCACGGCGCGCGGGTGAACCACAAGAACTCCGGGGGCGCGACGGCGCTCATGGCTGCATCGCACGCCGGGCACGTCGCGGTGGTGGAGAAGCTCCTGGCGAGCGGCGCGGACGCCGGGCTCGCCAATAGCGCGGGCGTCACGCCGCTCTTCGCGGCGACAGCCCATGCGGACGTGGTCAGGGCGTTGCTCGTCGGCAAGGTGAACCCGCACCAGCCGACGAGCTCGGGAAAGCTGCCGCTCTCCGCCGCGAAGAGCGTGGCCGTCGCCAGCGCGCTGGTGGACGGGGGCGCTTCGCTCGATGCGCGCGACGCGGAGGGCAAGACGGCGTTGCACCATGCCGCGAGCGACGGGCGAGGGGAGGTGGTGGGCTGGCTGCTGGACGCAGGGGCATCGGCGGACGTCGTCGACAATGACGGGGCGACGCCGCTCGCGGCGGGGAGCCGTGCGCTGCTTGGCGCGAACGCCACCCCGGTGGTGCTCGCGCTCGCGCGGGCGACCCGGGCGCGAGATGCGAAGGGCTACAGAGGGCAGACGGCGCTGTCGGTGGCCGCCGAGCTGGGGCGCCTGGACGCCGTCGAGCAGCTCCTGAAGGAGGGCGCCGGGCGTGACACGCCCGACGCCGCCGCGATGACGCCACTGATGTGGGCGGCGTATGAGAACCACGCGCCTGTCGTGGCCTTCCTGCTCGGGGCAGGGGCGGACAAGACCGCGCGTGACAAGGACGGGAAGACCGCGCTCGACCTCGTCCTCGAAGCCCAGGCGAGCGAGGGCGAGGGGAGGTCGTCGCTGAGGCGCCGTCGCGCGCCCGTCGACAGAAGCGAGGTCATCTCGCTCCTGACGCGCTGAGCTCCGGGGCGGGGCTCGGGAAGGAGAGCCCTCTCAGGGGAACGTCATTTCGCCTTCGGCGGCGGAGGCGCCAGCAGGACGCCCCACATGAAGTCGAACTGCAGCGAACCGTCGAGCACGGCGGGGATGGGCTTGCCGGTCGGGTTGTAGGGGAGCATCGCCTGCGCCGCGGGGAGCGTCGCGCCGGCAGACCCGAAGGATGCGTAGACGTGGCAGGCGATGCAGGACGAGGCGGCCACGGTCCCGTTCCCCACGATTCGCTCGATGACCGAATTGCCCAGCGCGTAGGGCGTGCCGTCGGGGGCGGTGTAGTCCACCATCGTCGACTTCAGACAGTAGTTGTTCCAGACCGCCGACAGGCCCGCCTGGGCCATCACGGCCGCGAGCTGGGGCGTCTTTTCGCAGGCGCCGTACTGCGTGTTGACCGCCGTCCGATTCGGGGGGACGGCCGGGTTCGTCGCACCGAAGGTGTCGTAGCAGCCAAGGTCATCGCAGCGGCCGGGATTCATCTGATGCTCGAAGGTTCCCCAGACCCAGTTCGTGTTCTGCCGGCTGCTCACGTGCAGTGAGACCAGGGCATACTCAACCCCGCCGGAGGTATTCGTGTAGTACAGCTTCTGGATGTTGGCGATGCTGCCGAGTGAGGGGAGCCATTGCAGCAGCGTCTGCACGGGAACCCAGTCGCCCTTGACGGAAATGGCCTCCGTCGGCATCACGACCTGGAAGCTCTTCGCGTAGGCGGCCCTCAGCCCCGCCTGGGTATTGAGGTTGTTGTTGACGATGTAGTCGAACTGCGGGCGGTTCCGCTTCACCTCCTCGGCGATGCACGGCGTTGGCGTGCCGTGGGTCGGGAACCCGCCGACCGCGGCGTTTCCGGGGGTGGCGCAGGTGACGTCGATGGGACCCGACGCCGACCCGGCCGCCGTCCTTTCGAGCACGCTCCGCTGGAACTTCTTCGGCTCGTTCGGGCCAGGCCAGTGAGGCGTGTATGAGAAGACGTCGGCGTCGGAGGCCCACGTCTCGAACACCACCGGCGAAGGTTGTGTGGGCTGCACCGGCGCCGCGAACTGGGCGAGCAGGCGCCAGATGAATTCGTCCGAGTTCTGGTTGGACCCCGTCACCGCTCCGGCTCTCGCTGGAACCGCGACCGCCACCGTATTGGAAGTCACGTCCGGTCTCGTCGCCGAGTTCGAGGTGGCGAGGCATGCCCCGCCAATGATGGCCATCGTTCCGACGATGGCAGGGAAAGCAAATCTGGTCATGGGATTCGTCCTGGGTGAAGGTTACCGATGCGAGGCTCGCCGCTACAGCGCGCTCGCGATTTTCTGTCTCACCATCACGATGTTATCCAGCTTCTCCCCAGACCCGCTGGCGCCGTCGCCCAGCGTGGCATTGTCTGTGATGGAGAGAGAAGCAATCTTCGACCGGTCGAACAGGATGCAGCAGGTCGACCCGCCGAAGGCGAAGTGGCCGATCTCGTCTCCTCGCTGCACCGGGTCGCCTTCCTTGACTGTCGCCGTGCACGAGGACACCTCCGTCAACCCCACGAAGATGACGGCGACCTCGCCGATGTCCGGATTCGAGGGCTCGATGAAGACGACCGTCCGGGTGTTGACGTGGCTCAGGAAGGGGAACGATGCCGCGTAGTCCTGGTTCGGGGCCGGCTGCGCGAAGAAGTACCCTGGGACTGTCCGCACCTTCTTGATCTTGCCCGTCACCGGCGAGTGCCACCGGTGATAGTTGAAAGGCATCAGGACGATCTGCACCGCCAGCCCGTCGACGAAGGGCCGCAGCAGGGGGCTGTCGGCAGGCTCGGCGAGGAGGTCCGTGAGGTAGTACTGCTCGCCCTTGATGTCGAACGTGGCCTCGCGCTGCACCTGCTTGGAGATCTTCCAGACCTGCCCGTCCACGGGGCTGATCACCACCTTCCCGGTGGGGTCGGGCGCCAGGGGGCGGCTGGCGTCGAAGTCCTTGAACTTGCGAATGAAGAACTCGTTCCAGGACTTGAAGCCGCCGTGCGGCTCGCAGGGGGAATAGACGTACTCGTCCAGGCTCAGGTACTGCCTGGCCTCCGCGCTGAGCCAGTTCCCGTACGAGTCGTTCAGGTAGGCAAGAGAGGCGGGCGTCTCCAGGTTGGCGTGATAGGCCTTCAGGATGTCTGCGAAATAGGGCCGGACCGCCTCGTTGGTGAAGAAGGCCCAGCCGTAGCTGTTCTCCATGAAGGGCTGCAGGACCGTGTAGAACGGCAGCGCGGCCATGAAGTTCGAGTCGTATTTCGGAAGGCTGTTGAGCGCGTTGTCGAGCTGCTGGAAGAAGTCCGCTGGCGTCTTGATGTTGAGCGCGTTCTTCTGGTTGGCCTCGTCCAGCATGCTCCCGATGGAGATGCGGAGGAACTCGTTCTCCGGGCGTCTCACGTACTCGGCCAGTGCCTGCACGGAGGGCGCGAGCTCTTTGGGATGCTTGCGATGGCTCTCCGCGAACAGCCGGTTTGACTCCGCGGCCCTCGACGCCGACTGAGCGGGCGCTGCCCTGGAGAGAAGCTCGAAATAAGAGACGCGTTTCATGGACAAGCACCTTTCATGAGGGCGGGGCCTCGTGAGGAGTGGAGGCGGGCCCGGGGTAGGGACTCGCAATCCATGGGCTCATTGCTGGGAAGGGGTGGCCGCCGGGGCGCAGGTGCACCGTGTGTGCCAGGAGCGCCGCAAGGCGGGCCCGCCTGTGGCGCTCATTAAGGGAGACGCGCCCTTGGAGGGCGCCTTGCGTCCGCGATGGACGCTGGCGCTTCTTCCGGCGACGCACCGCGGAGTCAGCGCTCCGGTCCATTGCGGATGCGCCGGGTAGGAACCCTGTCGAGGACGGGGGCGGCCGGTGCGCACGATTCGCCGAGGGCCCTGGAAACAGCGCGGCCCGGCGCGCGCGGCGCCCCTGAGTGAGGGACGCCGCGGGCCGGGCCGTGGCCGACGGGGCTGACTGTCCGTCAGGGCGTGACGGAGACGAGCGTGCCCGCCAGGGAGTTGTTGTCCTCGAGGAGCTCCGGAACGGCGCTGTACGTGTCCGCCGAGGTGCCCACGTACCAGGAGCCGGTGGTGGGCGCGTTGGCGTTCACCGAGCGGGAGCGGGTGACGCACTGGCCCGCGCTGAGCGACACCCCCGTCACCGTGCCCAGGTAGGCGTCTTCAGGCGGCAGCGGCGCCACCGGCGAGCGGATGACGTTGTCCGAGGAGAAGAAGAGGTCCACGTCCGTGACGGCCGCGGCCTGCCCCCGGTTGCACACCGTGAAGCTGACGGTGAACGCCGCCCCCAGCCGCACGCTGGAGGCCGAGGTCACCGAGGTGATGACCAGGTCCGGCTTGTTGCCCACGCCGATGCGGTTGACCGCCAGGGTGTTGTTGTCCTCGATGAGCTCCGCGCGGCTGCCGGTGGGGTCCACCACCGCGCCCAGGAACCAGGCTCCGTCCGGAACCGACGGCGCCGTCACGGTCAGCGTCCTGCTCGCGCACAGGCCCACGTTGAGCGAGATGCCCGTCACCGTGCCCAGGTAGGAGTCCTCGGGCGGCAGGGGGGGCACCGGCAGGCGGAGGGTGTTGTCCGAGGACAGGTACAGGTCCACGTCCACGGTGCCGCTCTGCTGCCCCCGGTTGCACACGGTGACGCTGGTGCTGAACGTGTTGCCCTGCCTGACGCTGTACGGCCCGGTGACGGCCGTGACGACGAAGTCCGGCAGGTTGCCCACTCCAATGCGGTTGCCCGTGAGGAGGTTGTTGTCCTCGATGAGCTCCAGGGAGTTGTTGCGGGGGTCCACCACCGCCCCCAGGTTGTACGCACCGTCCATCACCCCGGGCGACATGGCGCTCACGCTCCTGCTGACGCACTGGCCGGCGTTGAGCGTCACCCCCGGCACCGTGCCCAGGAAGAAGTCCTCGGGCGGCAGCGGGGCCTGTGGCGGCCGGATGACGCTGTCCGCGGACAGGTACAGGTCCACGTCCGCGGTGCCGCTCTGCTGGCCACGGTTGCAGAAGACGACGCTCGCGCTGAAGGAGGTGTTGGGCTTGACGCTGTAGGGGCCGGTGACGGAGGTGATGACGAAGTCCGGCCGGTTGCCCACGCCGATGCGGTAGCCGGAGGAGGAGTTGTTGTCCTCGATGAGCTCCTGGCGGTTGTTGGACGGGTCCACGACGGCGCCCAGGTGGTAGGCGCCCTGGAGGCCCGGGGGAGGCAGCCAGGCCGAGCCCGTCACCTGCACGGTGGCGCACTGGCCCTGCATGAGCCAGCCGGTGGGGGCGTTGCCCACGAAGGAGTCCTCCATCGGCCCCGGCGTGGTGTTGGTCCGGATGGTGGCGTCGGCGGACAGGTAGAGCTCCACCTGGGAGTCACCGGAGTTGGTGCCCTGGTTGCAGACCGTCACCTGCGCGGTGAGGGGCTGACCGTCCTGGACGCTGGTGGGGCCCTTCACGTCGGTGACGACGAAGTCGGGCCGGTTGCCCACGCCGATGCGGTAGCCGGAGGAGGAGTTGTTGTCCTCGATGAGCTCCTGGAAGTTGTTGGACGGGTCCACCACGGCGCCCAGGTGGTAGGCGCCCTGGAGGCCCGGGGGAGGCAGCCAGGCCGAGCCCTGGATGGGGACGGTGGCGCACTGGCCCTGCATGAGCCAGCCGGTGGGGGCGTTGCCCACGAAGGAGTCCTCCATCGGTCCCGGCGCGGTGTTGGTCCGGATGATGGCGTCGGCGGACAGGTAGAGCTCCACCTGCGAGTCACCGGAGTTGGTGCCCTGGTTGCAGATCGTCACCTGCGCGGTGAGAGGCTGACCGTCCTGGACGCTGGTGGGCCCGGTGACGGAGGTGATGACGAAGTCGGGCGCGCTGCCGACGCCGATGCGGTAGCCGGAGGAGGAGTTGTTGTCCTCGATGAGTTCCTGGTTGTTGTTGGACGGGTCCACCACGGCGCCCAGATGGTAGGCACCCTGGGTGCTCGGGGGAGGTGTGTAGGCCCAGCCCTGGATGGGGACGGTGGTGCACTGGCCGGGGAAGAGCGTGCCCGAGGGGATGCCGCCCACGAAGGAGTCCTCCATCGGCCCCGGCCCGGTGTTGGTCCGGATGATGGTGTCGGCGGACAGGTAGAGCTCCACGTAGGCGTCACCTGGCTGGGTGCCGTGGTTGCAGACCGCCACCTGCGCGGTGAGGGGCTGACCGTCCTGGACGCTGGTGGGCCCGGTGACGGAGGTGATGACGAAGTCGGGAGCGCTGCCCACGCCGATGCGGTAGCCAGAGGAGGAGTTGTTGTCCTCGATGAGCTCCTGGCGGTTGTTGGACGGGTCCACCACGGCGCCCAGGTGGTAGGCGCCCTGGAGGCCCGGGGGAGGCAGCCAGGCCGAGCCCTGGATGGAGACGGTGGCGCACTGGCCCTGCATGAGCCAGCCGGTGGGGGCATTGCCCACGA
>NZ_JAAIYA010000047.1 GCF_010894405.1 Pyxidicoccus caerfyrddinensis | reverse complement strand
ACACGCGCGACTGGACGCCAGCGGGCCCTGTCCGTCTCGGCCCCTCTCCGAACCTCACCCCGGCCGTCCAGGAGATGAAGCGCATCGGCTGAATCCTCTCACGCGACATCTTCCTTGACGCTCACCGTATACATGCCTTTCCCCGCCGAACCTCCGCGCAAGTAGACACCTTCAATCCTTCGTTAGCCGTCCCCTCCACCCACCAGTCGGACGTGTACCAATGCTTCGAAAATATCGACTGCCCCTCCAGTACCTTCTGGCACTCCTTCTTGCGTTTCCACTCACCAGCGGTGCGCAGGCCCCGCTCTATATCACAAGCGTCACCGTTGACCTTGCCGACCAACAACTCATCATCTTCGGCGAGAACTTCGGCCCTTCCGCACCAGCAGTCAGCCTCGCCGGCGCGGGGCTTATCGTTCTCAGCACCAGCACGACGACGGTGGTGGCGCACCTGCCGGCTGAGATTGCGGCGCAACCTGGTACCTACCTCCTGACTGTGACATCTCTGGACCTCGAGGCGCCTGGCTACGACCGCTTCAACGTCAGCATCGGAACGGGTGGCCCGGCAGGACCGCAGGGAGCTCAGGGGCCTGCTGGTCCTCAGGGGGGGAGCGGTCCCACCGGCTCGCAGGGCCCCAAGGGCGACAAGGGAGATGTCGGTGCCCAGGGCCCCAAGGGTGACAAGGGCGACATTGGCCCCCAGGGCCTCCCGGGTCTCAAGGGCGATCCTGGTGCCCAGGGCATCCAGGGCATCGCGGGTGCCATCGGCCCCAAGGGCGATAGGGGCGACACCGGTGCCCCGGGCCTTATCGGGCCTCAAGGTCCCAAGGGCGACAAGGGCGATACCGGCCCTACGGGTGAGACTGGTCCCCAAGGGCCTCCAGGAGCGCGAGGTCCCCAGGGGGCTCAAGGAGACAGGGGGCCGCAGGGAGTCCCAGGGCTCTCCCTACCGCTGAATTATGTCGTAGCCACTAGCAGGACCTTCCCTGAGCTGACATGTGTTACCTCCGATTCTTGGGTTCCGGTGCCTTCCCTCGATCCCATGACGATTACGACTCTCGGGCGGCCTGTCATCCTCCACGCCCAAGTACGGCTGAGCAGGCCGAACAGGTGCGTTGGCGGCGATCTCACCGTGAAGGTCAACGGCACGATACGGCTCGATCCTGAGGGGCTTGGCATGGCCTACAGCTATGACTGCGGCGGTTCCGCTTCGGTCAACGCCGTGCTCAACCTCGCGGCGGGCACGCACCAGATCCAACTCATGGAGTTTTCGCGCGCGGGGGGCTGCACCTACGGCACTTTCGACTTTCTCTATGCCTATGAGTTGCCGAACTGAAGTTCCGGCTTCCACCTACCGCTCGCGCTGAGCGGCCATTGGGTACCTTTGCAGACGTCTGCGAAGCGAGGGCCGCCTCGGCTGCCCTGGTGCGCGGCTGACTCAGTCGCGGCGGCGCTCGCACTTCACGTACAAGTGCCATCCCCATTCCCACCACGCCTGCACACGAATGGCGCCGCGCTGCTTCGGGAAGGGGCAAGGCAGTCGCACTCACGAGGGGGGCTTCAATGAGACGAGAGAGCAGAATCTGGCTGGTGATGCTGGCCGTCGGCATCTTCGCGGCCATGGGCTGTGGTGAGCAGCAGCCGGTGGCTGACGGTGACGTCGAGGCTGCTACGGCGACTCAGGAGCTCACCGCGGTGAAGGTGCCGCAGGGTGTGGCGGCGGGCGCCTACCACTCACTGTTCCTGAGGAAGGATGGCACCGTCTGGGCTTGGGGACAGAATGTGGCCGGGCAGGTGGGCACGGGCAGCGCCAGCAGCACGCCCGTTTCCCAACCCACCCAGGTGAACGGACTGCCCGCCATCAAGGCCCTAGCGGCGGGTATCGCCCACTCACTGGCGCTGGATGTGAGCGGCAACGTGTGGGCGTGGGGCCAGAATGCTTCCGGCCAGGCGGGCCTCGGCAGTGCCGGTGGAACGGTGCTGGTGCCGACGAAGGTGACGGCGCTCTCCGGCATCCAGGCCATCGCGGCCAATGGGAACTTCTCACTCGCGCTGGGGACGGATGGCCGGCTGTGGGCGTGGGGGCAGAACGCGTCCGGGCAGGTGGGTACGGGCGCCACGAGCGCCTCGGTGTCCACTCCGGCCGTAGTGACGGCGCTGCCCACCATCCGCTCCATGGCCGCGGGCGTCAACCACGTGCTGGCGCTGGACGCGGAGGGAAGGGTGTGGGGCTGGGGTTTGAATACGTCGGCTCAGGTGGGCACGGGCGCCACCAGCACCACGGTGCTGACGCCGGTGCAGGTGGCGGGGCTGCCGCGCGCCACGGCGGTTGCCGCGGGCGCCGGCCACTCGCTCATCGTGGATGAGCAGTTCGGCAACGTGTGGGCCTGGGGGCAGAACACCTTCGGGCAGGTGGGTACGGGCAGTGCCAGCTCCACACCCGTGCTGGCCCCCACGCCGGTGAGTGGCGTGTTCGCGGTGACGGCCCTCGTCGCGGGGCACAACAGCTCGCTGGCCATCATCGGCAACGGCTTCGCCACGGCGTGGGGCCATAACGCAGCCGGACAGCTCGGCACCGGTACCACGGTGAATAGCGCCTCGCCGGTGGGCGTGACGGGGCTTGCGGATGCGAAGGCCCTGGCGGCCGGTGCTCAGCACGCGCTGGCGCTGCGGCCCGGCTGCCCCATGTGGGCCTGGGGCAACAACAGCCAGGGCCAGCTCGGCACGGGCAGCACCTCGAGCACGCCGGTGACGGCACCTGCGCAGGCCCTGCTCGTCAACACGTTCTACTTCGACGGCGACATGGACGGATTTGGAGACGAGTACCTCTCCGAGCAGGCGTGCGAGCCGTCTCCGGGCTACGTGGAGGAAGTCGACTGCGACGACTACACGGCAGCTACGTACCCGGGTGCTCCGGAGTCCTGCAACGGGATGGACGACAACTGCGACGGCGCGGTGGACGACGGCAATCCCAGCGGCGGGGAGAATTGCTCGACTGGGCAGCCGGGTGTGTGCGCGGCGGGAGTGACGGCATGCACCAACGCCAGCGTGGTGTGCCAGCAGCGCCAGGCCGCATCCGCCGAGCAGTGCGACGGCCTGGACAACGACTGCGACGGCGCGGTGGACGACGGCAACCCGGGAGGGCTGCAGGCGTGCGCCACGGGGCAGCAGGGAGTGTGCGGGGAAGGGGTGACGTACTGCACCCACGGCGCCCTCGAGTGCGCGCCGACGCGGGGGGCCTCGTCCGAGGTGTGCGACGGCGCGGACAACGACTGTGACGGGCAGGTGGACGATGAGCTGGCCTTCCAGGCGTGGTATCGGGACGTGGACGGCGACAACTACGGCCTGACGTCCCAGTCGGTGCAGGCCTGCTCGCGCCCCTCCGGATACGCGCCGAATTCCGGAGACTGCAATGACACCAGCGCAGTGTTCCATCCTGGTGCCGTGGAGGCGTGCGACGGCGTCGACAACGACTGTGACGCGCAGGCCGACGAAGGCGTGCCAACCCAGGCATGGTACCGCGACGCGGATGGAGACGGCACCGGCAATGTGAGCAACACCTTGCAGAACTGCCGTCAGCCCGCGGGCTTCGTCTCGGACGCGAGCGACTGCGATGACAGCAACGCGGCCATCAAGCCCGGAGGCACCGAGGTGTGCGACGCGCTGGACAACGACTGTGACGCGCAGGTGGACGAGGGGGTGCTGAGCGCGTGGTACCGCGATGCGGACGGTGACGGCTTTGGCGACGCAGCCCAGTCCACTCAGGCCTGCGGGAAGCCCACGGGCTATGTGGCGGTCGCCAACGACTGCAACGACACCAGCGCGGCCATCAAGCCCGGCGCGGCGGAGGTGTGCGACGGCGTGGACAACAACTGCAGCGGCGCGGTGGACGAGGGTATTGCCCTCCTGACGTGGTACCGGGACGTGGATGGCGACACCTACGGCACCTCGACCAATACCCTGCAGAAGTGCAGCCAGCCCGTCGGCTACGTCTCAGCCGCCAACGACTGCGACGACTCCAGCGCGGCCATCAAGCCCGGTGCAACGGAGGTGAGCGACGGCGTGGACAACAACTGCAACGGCGCGGTGGACGAGGGCTTTCCGGCGGGAATCACCGTCAGCGCTCCGAACGGCAGCACCACGGAGGCAGGAGGGCAGGCCACCTTCACCGTTGTCCTCAACGCTCAGCCGACAGGGAATGTGACTGTCCACTTCGACAGCAACGACACCCGTGAAGGCACCGTGGCCACCAAGAGCCTCACCTTCACTCCGGCGAACTGGAAGGCACCCCAGACGGTGACCATCGCGGGCGTGGATGACGCACTCGCCGATGGCAACCAGCCCTACGCCATCGTCTTCTCCGCCACCACCAGTTCCGATGCGGCATATGCGGCGGTGACCCCGACCAACGTCAATCTCACCAACACGGACGACGATTCAGTTGGCTTCGCGGTGACTGACATCAGTGGTCCAACCAACGAGTTCGGCGGCCCGGCGATCTTCACTGTTCGACTCACCTCGCAGCCGTTCGCCGACGTGACAGTGAACTTCGACAGCAACGACACCACCGAGGGCACCGTCTCTCCAAAGAGCTTTACCTTCACACCTTCCAATTGGACCACTCCTCAGAAGGCGACCATCACGGGCGTGGATGACGACTTCCCCGACGGCAACCAGTCCTACTCCATCGTCTTCTCAGCTACCACCGGCTCGGATGCGACTTATGCGACCATCAGGCCCGGGGACATCAACGTGATCAATCTGGTCGATAGTGCGCGGCGGTTTGGCTTCATTGATACTCACACCAATGACGTGGGTTTCCATGAACTCTACGATTTCTTCGCTGGAGCAGGCCCCGTCTCCTCGGACTTTATCTTCGTCGAGTTGACCAACGGGGGGGCCTTCGGGGGCGCTTGGTGTTCGGAGAATGCGAGGTGGTACGCCGACCAGTACATGGCGCTGGCTGTAAGCGGCGGCAGCCCCGTGTCTGGGTCGTGGAATAAGTACGCTCGGCCAGGTCCCTCCGGCTCTCCGTGGTATGGTCCGACCACCACAGGCTATGTGAACATCTTCGGTTCAGAGTGCGCCAGCTACGCCTGGGGCTGGTGCAGTGAATGGGGAATCAACGGCATGCACTTCATAATAAGTCCGGCGGACGCCGATCCCGAGTGCTACGCCGATGGCTGGAGCCCGGGCCCCGCGGGTTGGCCGAGGGTGACCATCCGGATTGCTTCAACCCGCGCAATGGCTTGCGGCTTCTAAATCGCCTTGGGATGTCCCCTAAACACCAGCGCAGTTGAACTGGTGAAAGGGGGGATGGTGATGGAGGTGCGGCAACCGTTCAGGCTGAGGCCCGGACAACTAGAAGTGCGGCGGCGGCTGATGGAACGACTCTCGGCACCTAAACCCCCGTGCCGACGGTAAGCGTCCTGCACAGTAACTGATGCCACGCTGGGCGCCCGCAATTGCCGGGCGCCCAGTCCGTGGTTGGTGTCCACTCGGGCCAACCGAAGCGTCGAAGCGCCCAGGGAACCGGTTCAGGCTCGGACGTGCCCAAAATGCCCACGTCCAATAAGGTACCTTTGGGAAACTATGTGGCCCCTGTCTTCGCGGCCAGTTCCCTCGCCGCCTCGACGAAGAGGCGCAGTGGCGCGGAGCGCTGTGCCCGGCTGGGGTAGTAGAGGAAGAAGCCGGGAACCGTCGGTGCATAGGCTTCGAGCACCCGCTCCAGCCGCCCGGTGCGCAGTTGCTCCTCCACCGCCGGCTCGAAGGCATACGCCAGCCCCAGGCCTTCCGCTGCCAACGACAGGCTCAGAAGGTGGTCGTTGGTGACGACGCCCCCGCGCACCGGCACGCGCCAGTTCCTGCGGCCCCGCTCCAGCTCCCAGGCGTAGAGCGCCCCCGTCGTCCGCGAGCGGAAGGTGATGCACTCGTGGCGCAGCAGATCCTCGGGGCGCTGGGGCGTCCCGTGGCGCGCGAGGTAGTCGGGTGCACCCACCACCACGAAGCGGAAGGCGTCGGTGAGCCGCACCTGCACCATGTCGCGCTCGATGGCCTCGCTCAGCCGCACGCCCGCGTCGTAGCCCTCCGCCACGATGTCCACGAAGCGCTCCTCGATGACGACTTCCACTTCCACCCGCGGGTGACGCGCGCGAAAGGTGGGCAGCACCGGCGCGATGATGAAGGGCACCGCCATCCGCGGCACCGACAGCCGCAACCGGCCCACCACCTCGCCCGGCTGGGCAGAGACCTCCGTCAGTGCAGCGAGCGCCTGTCCGAGCGCCGGGCCCGCACTCTCCAGCAGGCGCCGCCCTGCTTCCGTCGGCGACACGCTGCGCGTCGTGCGGGTGAGCAGCACCACGCGCAGCTTCTCCTCGAGCTGCCGCACCGCCTGACTGACCGCGGCCGTGGACACGCCAAGCTCGCGCGCCGCGCCGCTGAAGCTGCGCAGGCGGGCCACGGCGAGAAACACCTGGAGCTGCGGGAAAGGAGCCGTCTGCATCGCGAGAGTCCCTTCGAGGCCACGGGGGCATTGCCCGGCCGCCCCCTCGGCGGCGCTCGACATTGTCAATCAGAGCTTAAAAGCCCATTGGCGTCTTGGTGCCTAGTCCTGTGCGGGGGAGGACCGTATCTCTCTGGACATCATCGGAGGTTCTCCCCTCCCCTCACCCAGGAGTCACGAAATGCAGAAGAGCCAGGCTTGGGGCGTTCCCGCCGCGGGAAAGCCGCTCGCACCCATGACCATCGACCGTCGTGAACCCGGGCCGCACGACGTCGTCCTCGACATCATGTTCTGTGGCGTGTGCCACTCCGACATCCACCAGGCGCGCGACGAGTGGTCCGGCGGCGTCTTCCCCATGGTTCCCGGGCACGAAATCGTCGGTCGCGTCTCGCGGCTTGGCGCCGAGGTCTCCAAGTTCAAGGTCGGAGACATCGCTGGCGTGGGCTGCATGGTCGACTCCTGCCGCACCTGCGCCCCCTGCACCGAGAACCTCGAGCAGTTCTGCCAGAAGGGGATGGCCGGCACCTACAACAGCACCGAGATGGACCGGAAGACTCGCACCTACGGCGGCTACTCCAGCCGCCTCGTCGTCGACGAGCGCTTCGCCCTTCGCGTCCCCGCGGGCCTTGACCCGGCTGCCGCCGCCCCGCTCCTGTGCGCCGGCATCACCACGTACTCGCCGCTGCGCCAGGTGGGCTGCAAGCCCGGCGACCACGTGGGCGTGGTCGGCCTCGGAGGGCTGGGCCACATGGCGGTGAAGCTGGCGGTGTCGATGGGGGCCAAAGTCACGGTCCTCAGCACGTCCGGAGGGAAGGAGGCCGACGCCCGCCGGCTCGGCGCCACCGACTTCGTGGTGACGAAGGACGGGTCGGCCTTCCAGCAACTGGCGGGCAAGCTCGACCTCATCATCGACACCGTCTCCGCGCCGCACGACTACAACGCGTACCTCGGCCTGCTGCGCCCGCGCGGCACCATGGCCATCGTCGGCGCCCCGGCGACCGCCACGCCGCTCCACCCGTTCTCGCTCATCCTCGGCGGCAGGCGGCTCCTGGGCTCCGTCATCGGCGGTATCGCCGAGACACAGGAGATGCTCGACCACTGCGCGAAGCACGGCATCGTCTCGGACATCGAGCTCATCCCCATCCAGAAGATCAACGAAGCCTACGAGCGGGTGCTGAAGAGCGACGTCCGCTACCGCTTCGTCATCGACATGGCGAGCCTGGAGAGCTGAACCACGCGCAATCCCATCACTGAATCGGAGGACGAAAATGAAACTGCTTGCCGCGACCGCCGTGTCGCTTGCCCTGCTCGCTCCGGCGTTCGCCCAGACAAACAAACCAGGAGCCACCACGGGAGCGGGTTCTCCTCCGGCCGCCCCACGCGGAGCCTCCCAGGGACTGAAGATCGCGCGAAACGGCTCGCAGCCCTCCAGCAAGGGACCCGCCGAGAACTTCACCGGTTCCGTCCGCGTCGACCCGCTGTTCCAGGCGACCGCTCCCTCACGCACCTCCGGCGCCTACGTCACGTTCGAGCCTGGTGCCCGCTCCGCGTGGCACAGCCATCCGCTCGGGCAGACCCTGATCGTCACAGCCGGCTCCGGCCGGGTACAGCGCTGGGGCGGCCCCATCGAGGAGATCCGGCCCGGTGATGTGGTCTGGACCCCGCCCGGTGAAAAACACTGGCATGGCGCTTCACCCAACACCGCGATGACCCATATCGCCATCCAGGAAACGGTCGACGGCAAAGCCGTCGAATGGATGGAGAAGGTCAGCGACGCTCAGTACTCCGGTCAACCTTGAGGAACGCACATGGATACCCAAAAGCCTGTCACCGCCGCACAGAAGGCCCTCGGCGACTTCGCGCCGAAGCTGGTTGAGCTCACGGACGACGTGCTGTTCGGCGACGTCTGGGAGCGGCCGCAGCTCTCCAAGCGAGACCGCAGCCTGATTACCTGCGCGGCGCTCGTAGCAACTGGCAAGACCGACCAGATGAACTTCCACTTCCCGCGAGCCCTCGAAAACGGCGTGACGCAGGAGGAGCTCGTCGAGCTCATCACCCACCTGGCGTTCTACGTCGGCTGGCCCAGCGCCATGTCCGCCATCGCGCGCGCCAAGGAGCTACTGGAGAAGAAGCAGCCCTGAGGTCTGCCCGGTCTGGTACTCGCCGCGAAGCTCGAGAGTCCCAGGGCCAGGCGCCGCAACGGAAGCGGTCTGTCCCTCACGCGCCCCCGGGCGCAAGATGCGGCAACACCCCAGGGCCGCAGAGGTCATCCCGCATGCATGTCTTCGAGATCATCATCGCCCTGTTGCTCGTCGGTGCGGGCCTCACCGCGCTCTCTAAGCGCATCGGGGTCCCCTACCCGGCGATGGTGGCGCTTGCCGGCGCGGGCCTGGCGCTCGTCCCCGGCACGCCGACCCTGGTCCTGGACCCCGAGCTCGCGCTCACGCTCTTCGTCGCGCCGGTGCTGCTGGACGCCGCGTTCGACTCGTCCCAGCGCGACCTGCGGGCGAACTGGCGGACCGTCGTCAGCCTCGCCGTCGGCGCCGTCGGGCTCACCATCGTCGTCGTCGCGGTGGTGGCCCGCCTGCTCGTGCCGGACATGCCCTGGGCCGTCGCCATCGCGCTCGGCGCAATCGTGGCGCCTCCTGACGCGGCGGCCGCGACCGCCGTGCTCAAGCAGCTCCGTCCGCCGCATCGGCTCCTCGTCATCCTCGAGGGCGAGAGCCTGTTCAACGATGCGAGCGCGCTCCTGGTCTACCGCCTTGCTGTCGGCGCGGCGCTCGCGGGGACGATATCGCCGGCGAGTGCCATCCCGATGCTCTTCGTCGTCACCGTGGGCAGCGTGGTGCTCGGGTTCGTGCTGTCGCGTGTGATCCTCCGGGTGACCGCGCGAATCCAGGACGTCGCCATCGCGGTCGTCGTGCAGTTCTGCGGGACGTTCGCCGTCTGGATGCTCGCGGAGCGGCTCCACCTCTCCGGCATCCTCACCGTCGTCGTCTTCGCGATGGCGACCACCCGCCGCGCCGCGGACATCGTCCCGGCACGCGTCCGCATCCCGTCGTATGCGGTGTGGGAGTTCGCCGTCTTCGTGCTGAACGTACTCGCCTTCATCCTCGTCGGCTTCCAGCTGAAGGGAATCCTCGGTCGCATCGACTCGCGCACGCTGCTCGCATATGTCGGCTTCGCGACCGCGGTGTGCGTCGCGACGATTGTCGCGCGCATCGCATGGGTGTCGGGCGCCGCTGCGTTCAGCCGGTGGCGGTGCCGTCCGGTGCCAGACCACAAGACGGGGCGCCAGGACACGGTGGGCCTGTCGAAGGGGGCCGCCTCGATTGTCGGCTGGTGCGGGATGCGAGGAATCGTGACCCTCGCCGCGGCGCTCGCGCTTCCGGCCGGCGGGGCGGACGGGCCTGCGTTCCCCTATCGCGACCTGATTCTCTTCACCGCGTTCGCCGTCGTGCTCGGGACACTCGTCGTGCAGGGGATGTCGCTGCGGCCACTCATGAGCGTGCTGCGCCTCGAGGACGACGGCTCGGTGGAGCGGGAGGTCCGGCTCGCCCGTGTCGAGACGTTGCGCGCCGCGCTCTCGGCCACGTCCGAGCAGCCGGGCGACGAGATGTCGGGGCTGATGCGCCGCCGCTACGAGGTCATGCTCCGGCGGGCCGAGGCGGCGCTTGCCGTCGACGGCAGCGTGCCTCCCGGGGCCACCGCGGGTGGCTCTCAAGCGCCCGACGCCGAAGTGGCCATCATCGTGCGCAGGGCCACCGCAGCCGAGCGGCAGCGGCTCCTGGCGCTACGGGCGGACGGCACCATCGGCGATGCGGCCTTCCAGCGCGTCGAGCAGGAGCTCGACCTGGAGGAACTGGACCTGCAGCAGCGCACCCGGAGTGCCGAGTCCGAAAGCGCTTCTTGACTCCCCGGCGTGCTCCACCACGGTCGGGCTTCAGCACCCCAGGCTCGACGCAACTCGCCCATGGGCGGCGCCAGGATGCGCCGCCCACGGGTCCGGCTCAAGGCAGCGGAGGAAGCGTCAGCACACCGTTGCACTGGCTCGGCGCGGGCACCCCGGTGCCGCCCCACGGAGCGCCCGTGTTGACGACCAGGCTGGTGCTGGGCGGCGGCGGGCATCCATAGCCCGTCGCCTGGCGCACGGTGATGTTGGCGTTGGGGGGAAGGTTGTACATGACGTCCGTGCCATCACCCACGCACACGGTGCGCGTCTGATTGCCGCCACCCGGAATGGCAATCTCCAGGTCCAGGCAGACGGGCAGCGGGGTGCCCGGCGGCAGCGCGGCGGCGTTCAGCACGATGCGGATGCAGGCGGGGTTGACCTTCTCGATGTCCGCGTTGATGAAGCCAATCTCGTTGGTGTTGCCCGTGTAGCGGTTCGTGGCGCCCGGGTCACACTGGTCCGCGCTGCATGAGGGGGCCTGGCCGACCGTGCACCGGGACGGATTGGTCGTCTTCGTGGCCGTGGCCGGCTGCTGGCGCCACTGATTGCTGCCCACCGGCATGGACCACAGGGCGATGCTCGACGGAGAGGACGCGTTCATGTTCCCCGCGATGGGGATGAACGCCTGGGCGGTCGTCCCGGCGGCGAGCTTGAGCAAGCTCCCCGACGCGTCACGGACCTCGGTGTAGATGGCGCCGCGCGTCTCCAGGAAGACCGGCTGGCCGGACAGGTTGGTGGCACCGTCGGCCCCCGGCATCGCCATCAGGCCCGTGTCGATGTAGCGCACGCCGACCGTGAGGGGCCGGACGATGGACTTCCCGTTGGTGCTCGCCAGCTTCTCCAGGTCCACCCGGATGCCTGCGCCACTGCGAGGGTCCGTGACGAGGACCAGGCCCCCAGAGAAGGTCTGCCGGTGCAGCGTCTGCAACGTGAAGCGGGCGCCGAGGACGTCTCGCGTGACGGCGCCGACATGCGGCATGTAGCCCACCGCGCTGATGGTCAGCGGCGCGCCCGGAATCAGCGACGTCGAGGAAACGGAGAACGAGCCATCCGAGGCGGTGGTCGTCACGACGCCCTGGAGGCTCACCTGCGCCCCGGCAATGGCCGCGCCCGACGCGGTGGTGACGGTGCCGCAGATGGTGGTGGCGCCCACGACCTGATTACAGGCGATGAGCGCTTGCGACTCCTGCGACTGCTGCTCGACCTCGGCGTCGGGCGAGCCACATGCGCCCCCCAGCGCCACGGCCCCACCCAGCACTCCGAACAACAACCACTTCCCTGCTGCGAACTTGGACAACGACATCAACGACCTCCGTGTCGATGAGAGGGGATGACTCCAGGTGGATGAGACGGGCGGAGGGGCGGCGGCAATGACTCACCGCCATTGTCACGGCTGACTCCGCCAGGCGCCGCGAGGTCGGGCTCAAGCACCCCGCGGAACCGGCCGCGCGCGATGCACCCGTCGCGCCATGACGGCCCGAGGCGGAGTTCTCTCTGTGGAGCCTCGCGCCGCGTCCGAAGCGCCGGCTCCGTGTGACGCTACAGGTTACGGCCCGCTTGCTTCTGTGGCACGCCGCGCTACTCAGGGCCTGTCGTGTGCCCAGGGATGCCACCGGGCCACGACGCATTTGCGCGATTCCTTCGCCGCCGTGCGCGGAACCCTCAAGAAACCGCTCCCCAGGGTTCCTAGGGTAGCCCTCGAGAGGCTCGGAGGGAGCACCCGCATGCGGCGCATTCGTGTCATCGACAGCCATACCGGCGGCGAACCCACCCGCGTCGTCACCGACGGGGGACCGGAGCTGGGCGCGGGCGACATGTCGACCCTACGAGAGCGCTTCCGCGAGCGATTCGACGCCTTTCGCAAGGCCATCGTCTGCGAGCCTCGCGGCTCGGACGTCATGGTGGGCGCGCTGCTGTGCCCTCCCACCCTCCCCTCCTGCGTCGCGGGCGTCATCTTCTTCAACAACGTCGGCTACCTGGGCATGTGCGGCCACGGCACCATCGGCGTGGTGAAGACGCTGGAGCACCTGGGCCGCATCACCCCCGGAGTCCATGCTCTGGAGACTCCCGTGGGCGTGGTCCGGGCCACGCTGCACCCGGATGGGCGCGTGAGCATCGCCAACGTGCCCAGCCATCGGCTGGCCCACGACGTGGCCCTCTCCGTCCCCGGCCACGGCGAGGTGCGCGGAGACATCGCCTGGGGTGGCAACTGGTTCTTCCTCTCCCGGGCACACCACCTCCCGCTGGAGCCGCGGCACATCCCCGCGCTCACCACGTACACGTCCGCCATCAAGCACGCGCTGGTTGTCCAGGGCCTCACCGGCACCGACGGCGCGGAGATAGACCATGTGGAGCTGTATGCGCCCTCGCCCACGCCGGGCGTGGATGCGCGAAACTTCGTCCTGTGTCCGGGGCTTGCCTATGACCGCTCACCCTGCGGCACTGGAACGAGCGCCAAGCTCGCGTGTCTCGCCGCGGAGGGCGCGCTCGCCGAAGGCGCGACGTGGGTGCAGGAGAGCATCATCGGCAGCCGCTTCGAAGCGCGCTACGTGCGCGACGGAGACCGCATCCTGCCCACCATCACCGGCACGGCGTCGGTGAACGCGGAGGCCACGCTGCTCGTCGACGACTCGGACCCCTTCGCCTGGGGCATCGGGTGAGCGCCTTCGACTGCATCATCGTCGGCGGTGGCATCGTCGGCGCGGCGCTCGCGGACGTGCTGTGCGCGGAGGGGCTGTCCGTGGCGCTGGTGGAGGCCCGCTCCATTGGCGCGGGAACCACCGCCTGCGGCATGGGCCATCTCGTGGCGATGGACGACAACGCTCCGGAACTCGCGCTCACGGCCTGGTCCGTGGCGCTCTGGCGCGAGCTGCGGGACGACCTGCCGATGGCCGTCGAGTACGACGCGTGCGGAACGCTCTGGCTCGCCACGGACGAGGAGGAGCTGGCCGCCATCGCCGCGAAGGTCGCGAGCTACCGTGGCGCGGGCGTGCGCGCCGAGGTGCTGGACGCCGCCGCGCTCCGTGAGGCAGAGCCCGCGCTCACGCCCGACCTCGTCGGCGCGCTGCGGGTTCCGGACGATGCCGTGGTGTACCCGCCGCGCGCCGCGCTCCACTTCGCGCGACGTGCGCAGCAGCGTGGAGCCCGGCTGATGCCCGGCTGCCCCGTGGCCGAGCTGCGCCCGGACGGCGTGGTGCTGGAGAATGGCGAAGTCCTCGCCGCGGGCCACGTCGTGCTCGCGGCGGGCGTGGCCAGCCCCCGGCTCTGCCCGGACCTGCCCATCTCCCCTCGCAAGGGACACCTGCTCATCACCCAGCGCGGTGCGCCGGTGGTGCGTCACCAGCTCGTGGAGCTGGGCTACCTCAAGAGCGCGCATGGCTCGGACGGCGCGTCGGTCGCCTTCAACGCCCAGCCACGAGTCACCGGGCAGCTCCTGCTGGGCTCATCGCGTCAGCCGGGCGTGGGGAGTGCCCAGGTCGAGCCCGCCATCCTGGAGCGCATGCTGAAGCGCGCCGCCGACTTCCTCCCGGGGCTCGATGCGCTGCGCGCCCTGCGCGTCTGGACGGGGCTGCGCCCGGCCACTCCGGATGGCCTGCCGCTGCTCGGTCGCCATCCCGGGAAGCCGTGGCTGTGGCTCGCCTGCGGACACGAGGGGCTCGGCATCACCACCGCCACTGGCAGCGCGCAACTGGTGGCGGACCAGCTGCTCGGACGCGCCAGCGCCATAGACGCCCGCCCCTATGCGCCCTCGCGCTTCGAGGTCCTCCATGCCTGAGCCCCGGGTGAAGGCCCTCACCCTGCGCATCAACGGCCGCGCCTTCACCGTGCCCGCGGGCACCTCGGTGGCGGCGGCGCTCGCCCTGGCCGGAGACTTCGTCAGCCGGAGCGACCTGGGAGGGCGCCCGCGCGGGCCGCTGTGCGGCATGGGCGTCTGCTTCGAGTGCCGCGCCACCGTGGACGGCGTGCCCGAGGTCCTGACGTGCCTCACGCCCTGCCGCGAGGACCTGGAGGTGGTCACCGATGCGTGAGGCGTGCGATCTCGTCGTCATCGGTGCGGGGCCGGGCGGGCTCGCGGCCGCGTGCCGGGCGGCCGAGGCGGGCCTGGACGTGCTCGTCCTGGACGCGCAGCCGGAGCCCGGTGGGCAGGTCTGGCGCGGCGAGGCACGCAAGGGCACGAACCGGCTCGCCCGCCGCTGGCTGTCGCGCTTCGCGGCTTCCGGCGCGCGCTTCCGTCCCGGAGCTCGCGTCGTCGCCGCGCCCGAGCCAGGGCTGCTCCTCGTCGAGGAGGGCCCGTCCTCGCTCGCGGTGCGCTACGGCCGGCTGGTGCTCGCCACGGGCGCGCGGGAGCGCTTCCTCCCCTTCCCCGGCTGGACGTTGCCGGGAGTGCTGGGCGTCAGCGGGCTGCAAGTCCTCGTCAAGGACGGCCTTCCCATCCGCGACCGCCGCGTGGTGCTGGCCGGAACCGGCCCCCTGCTGCTCGCCGCCGCCGCGACGATTCACGCGCACGGAGGCGAAGTCCTTCTCGTCGCCGAGCAGGCACCCGCCGCGCGTCACTGGGGCTTCGCCCTCCAACTCTGGCGCTATCCGGACAAGCTGATCCAGGGCGCGGTGCTGTCGGCGGGGCTCGCAGGAGTGCGCACGGCCACGGAGTCCTGGGTCCTGGAGGCACGCGGCGAGCGCCGGCTCGAGAGCGTCCGGATGTCCGTGGGCGGCCGCGAGGAGGAGCTCGCGTGTGACTACCTGGGCGCGGCCTGGGGGCTCGTGCCCAACCTGGAGCTGGCGCGGCTGTTTGGCTGCGAGGTGTCGCGTGGCGCGGTCGTCGTGGACGACCGGATGGAGACACGCGTCCCTCGCATCCACGCCGTGGGCGAATTGCTCGGCATCGGCGGAGTGGACCAGGCCCTCGTCACCGGAGAGATGGCCGGCCTTGCGGCTTCCGAGCAACCCGTCCCGGACGCGCTGGTGAGTGCCTGGCGGCGCGTACGCGTCTTCGCTGAAGCGCTGGCCCGGCACGATGCCCCGCGCCCCGAGTTGCGCCGGCTCGCCACGCCACAGACGCTGCTGTGCCGCTGCGAGGACGTGCCGCTCTCCGCGCTGGAGGGCTGCAGGGATTTACGCGAGGCCCGGCTGTACGCGCGGCTGGGCATGGGCTCGTGCCAGGGCCGCACCTGCGGCGCCGCGGCGGAGGCCCTCTTCGGCTGGGCCGCCGAGGACGTGCGTCCGCCCTGCCTGCCCGCGCGCATCGGCAGCCTCCGCCTTCCTCCTGAAACCCCACCCACCCCGAAGAGAGCGTCATGAGCCCCTGGAATGGTGTCCTTCCCGCCATCACCACCCCCTTCAACGCGGACCTGTCCGTCGACCATGGCGCGGTGCGCGCGCACGTGCGCTGGCTCGTGTCGAGGGGCTGTACCGGCATCATCCCCTGCGGCTCGCTGGGCGAGGGCGCGACGCTGACCTTCGAAGAGAAGGCCGCGCTGATGCGCACCTGCACGGAGGCGGTGAGCACCCCCGTCGTTCCGGGCATCGCCGCCCTCTCCACCGCGGAGGCCGTGCGCCTGGCGAAGGCCGCCGAGGACGCGGGCTGCGCGGGATTGATGGTGCTGCCGCCGTATGTCTATTCCAGCGACTGGCGCGAGATGAAGGCCCACGTGGCCGCCGTCCTCCGCGCCACGAAGCTGCCGTGCCTGCTCTACAACAACCCCGTGGCCTACCGGACGGACTTCACCCCGGCGCACCTGGCGGAGCTGGCCGCCGAGTTCGACAACGCCTCCGCGGTGAAGGAGTCCTCCACCGATGCCCGGCGCGTCACCGGCATCCGAGCCCTGCTCGGAGACAGGCTCGCCCTGGGCGTGGGCGTGGATGACTGCCTGGTGGAGGGCGTGGAGGCGGGCGCGCGCTTCTGGGTCGCGGGGCTGGTGAATGCCTTCCCGGACGAATCGGTGCGCCTGTTCGAGCTGGCCATGGCGGGAAAGAAGGACGCCGCCTTCGCGCTGTACCGGTGGTTCCTGCCGCTGCTGCGGCTGGACACCGTGACGAAGTTCGTCCAGCTCATCAAGCTGGTGCAGCAGGAAGTGGGCTGGGGACACGAGCGCGTCCGCGGCCCCCGGCTGGAGCTGGTCGGCGCCGAGCGCGAGGAGTGTCTGCGCGTGCTGCGAGAGGCATTGGCGAACCGGCCGACCCTGTAAGCGAGGATCCGCGGCATGGCATGGATGGGATTGTCTTGGATTGGCGCCGGGCGCGGTGAGCCCGGCGGTACGACGTTCACCGGATGGGACCCGGAGGCCGGTGTGGCCCTGGAGCCCCGATATCACCCGGCGCACCCGCACGAGGTGGAGCGAGCCTGCCAGCTCGCGGAGGAGGCCGCGCCCGTCTTCGCGGCCCTCCCCTCGCGCCAGCGCGCCGTCTTCCTGGAGCACATCGCCGAGTCGCTCCTGGCGGCCGAAGCCGACTTCCTGGCCGTCACGCCCCGGGAGACGGGCCTGCCCCCCGCGCGCATCCAGGGGGAGCTGGGCCGCGCCGCCGGACAGTTCCGTCAGTTCGCCCGCCTCCTCGAGGAGGGAAGCTGGGTGGACGCGCGCATCGACCACGCGCTGCCCGAGCGTCGCCCCGTGCCCCGTCCTGATTTGCGCTCGATGCTGCGCGCGGTGGGGCCGGTGGCGGTGTTCGGCGCGAGCAACTTCCCGCTCGCCTTCTCCGTGGCGGGCGGCGACACCGCGTCCGCGCTGGCGGCGGGCTGTCCCGTCATCGCCAAGGCCCACCCCGCCCACCCGGCCACGTCCGAGCGCGCGGGCGAGGCGGTGCGCGCGGCGGTGGCCGCATGCGGCCTGCCGGAGGGAGTGTTCTCGCTCCTGTTCGACGCCGGCACGCAGGTGGGCCGTGCCCTGGTGCAACACCCCGCCATCCGCGCCGTGGGCTTCACCGGCTCGCGCGCCGGAGGCCGGGCGCTGATGGACCTGGCCGCCGCGCGGCCCGTCCCCATTCCCGTCTTCGCGGAGATGGGCTCCATCAACCCCGTCTTCCTTCTGCCCGAGGCGCTGGACACGCGGCCCGTGGCGCTTGCGGACGCGCTGGCCGCCTCCATCCTCCAGGGTGCGGGCCAGTTCTGCACCTCACCCGGGCTGCTCGTGGCCGTCGACGGCGCGGGCTACGAGGCCTTCCGGGCCCGCCTCGTGGAGCGGCTGAGCGCCGTCTCCGCGGTGCCCATGCTGACCCCCGGCATCGCCGAGCGCTTCCGCGAGGGCGTGGGCCGACTCGCGGCGCGCAAGGACACCCGCACGTGGGTCCGTGGCGAGGGCCGCGAGGCCCGGGGCGCGCCCGCGCTGTTCGAGGTGGACGCGGGCGCGGTGCTGACGGACGCGGCGCTGACGGACGAGGTGTTCGGGAGCTGCGCGGTGCTGGCCCGCACCCGGGAGCCCCGGGACCTCGCGCGCGTGGCCTCGCGCCTGGAGGGCCAGCTCACCGCGACGTTGATGATGGAGGCCGCAGACCACGCGCTGGCTTCGGAGCTGCTCCCCGTCCTCGCGGACCGGGTGGGCCGCGTGCTGGTGAACGGCGTGCCCACGGGGGTGGAGGTCTGCCCCTCCATGGTGCATGGCGGCCCCTACCCCGCGAGCGCGGATGGCCGCTTCACCGCCGTGGGCACCGGGGCCCTGCGCCGCTTCGTCCGGCCGGTGTGCTTCCAGGACGTTCCCGAGGTGCTGCTGCCCGCGGAGCTGCGCGAGTCCAACCCGCTCGACCTCTGGCGCACGGTGGATGGCGTGCTGAAGCGGGCATGAGCATCCCGGGTGGCGCGGTGTCCCCCGGGATGCCCCGCTCCTGCCCTGGGTCAGGGCCCCGTGTCGAAGCGGGCCTCCAGCCTCACGCCCGCGTAGGGGGCGCGGGCCTTGACTATCAGGTAGTGCCAGGTGCCGGTCGCCGGGTTGGAGATGACCGCCGTCTCGTCGTTGCCGGGCAGATAGGGCCGGGCGTCGTACACCGTCAGGGTCGGCCACTGGTTGGCGCGGGTGTACAGGTCCGCGTTGCCCGTGCCCCCGCTCATCTGGACGCGCAGGTTGCGCGCGCCGGAGGGCACCCAGAGGTAGAAGTACAGCTCGTAGGTGGAGGCCAGGTTGTCCCGGTAGCAGCCGTTGCCCAGGATCCGGACGTCGGGGTCCGTGCAGCGCGGCGTGCCCGGGCCAGGGCCGGGATTGACACAGGTGGCCGGGTCGGTCGCGGTGGCCACGCAGTCAATCCACTGGTGGAACTCCCCGTCGCGCGTGGTGCCAATCCCGTCCAGGTACTGGCGGTAGGCCGTGTAGTTGCCCGTGCGGAAGTGGCCGAGCATGGTGTCCACCTGGTCCGAGTGACGCTCGAACATGAAGCGCGCGGCCAGGTAGCCCCAGGAGTACACGCGGTCCGTGCCGCTGTTGTAGTCGTTGCGGAACACCTGGCTGAGCTGGAAGCTCTTGCTCGTGCCGAGCGACACGGCCTGGGTGTTGTCGTTCTTCTTGGAGACGTACTCGGCCAGGCCTTCAATCCACCAGATGGTGGGCTGGCTGGTGCTGGCGCCGAAGTCACCCTTCATGTCGAAGCGGCCGTCCAGGTAGTGGACGTACTCGTGTCGCAGGTTCCAGATTTCAAAGGCGGGACGCAGCCACTCCGCCTCGTACGCGATGAACCGGGCCTGGTTGCCCGACGCGGCGGGGTCTCCCTCCAGGTACATGCCCCCGTTGTTGGTATCGATGCCGAACAGCGCCCCGGCATAGGTCTGGTAGTCCAGGCTGCTGTCGAAGATGACCATCTCCAGGGCCGTGTTGCCGTCGCCAGCCACCGGCACGCGGTTCGTCTTCAGCGTGTCGTGGAAGTACGTCTCCTGCGTCGCGAGCTGGCCGCAGCTCTGGCTCAACTGCGAGGCCGTCATCTCCTGGGCACGCATGCGCAGGGTGGCGCCACAGGAGTAGGACACCGTGAGCACGGCCTGCTCCAACGCGCGCCGGAAGTCGCAGATGCCGTAGTACGCGCAGTTGGCGCGGTCGTAGTAGTCCGCCATCTCCGCCGTGCCCACCCAGACGCCCGCGCCCGGCCCCGTCATGGAGTGGCCGGCGATGATTGCCTTCACCCGGGGCCGGGTCTTGTCCAGCAGCGCGCCCGTGTATTGCAGGAAGCGGGACAGCTCGCGTGCGGCGTTGACCGTGAGGAATTGGTTGTCGGTGCCCAGCAGGTGCTCGTTCCGGCTCACGAAGCTGTTCAGCGTGTCGACGATGGAGGTGTCCTGGTTCACCGCCGCCACGAAGTCCGCGTTGTAGTGGCCGCGAAACAGGCCGACGAACACGTTGTTGGTGGCGCTGCGCATGTACCAATAGGACAGGGCCGTGTCGTTGAAACGGTCGAGGAGTCCCCGGAAGGTGCCCAGGTGGAGGGCATTCTCGCCCGCGCTGTCGATGAGGGTGACGAACTCGCGCAGCACGCTGCCATGACTGTCATTGACGTCGGTGAAGTGGCTGTTGGCCACGAAGGCGGCCAGGGCCGGGCGGATGGCATTCTTCAGCGCCGTGCCGTAGCTGCCCACGACGTCCGGGTTGTAGTACTGCACGTAGTAGCCGGCGCGAAGGAAGAGGATGAGTTGAAGTGTTCCGCCGGTGTTGCTTCCCGTGTAGGCCTGCGCGCTCGTGGTGAGCGCGTTGGCGATGGTGACCATCTTGCTCTCGACGAACACCTGGGCCGCGAGGGTGCCCGTGACGCTGAACAGCGTGTTGACACATTCCAGCGTGGAGCCCTTCACCAGGGTGACGAGCGCGCTGCCACTGGCGGAGGCAAAGGCCGCCGTGTCGCAGGCGGCGAGCTGCGCCCTTGCAGGGGCGCGCGGCACGAGGGCTTCCCGCAGCCGCTCCGGGGAGACATCCGGCGGGCGCTCGTCGGTGCGGATTCGCTGGTGGGTGTGGTCGATTCCGTGTGTTTTCAGTGCCTCGGCGGGAGCGGGGCCGCCGGGGCGGGCGGAGGCGCCGGCTCCGAACAGGGTGAGACAGACTGCGAGGGCGATGTGACAGCGATACCCATCCGTGAATGGACGGCTCATGGCTTCGTGCTCCTCGACTGGGACGCGTGGGGTTTCACGCGGTAATCAAGGTAGTCTTGAGTACAACTGTGATTCTTGTGTCTTTCCCTTGCGAGGGCGTATGGAAACCACCAAGGCACGCGCGGACCTGGAGCACTGGCGGGCGGACTTCATGGGGCAGGTGGCGAATCCGCTCTTCGCGGAGGCGTTGTTCGACCGGGTGCCGGACATCGTCTTCTCGGTGAAGGACACCCGGGGGCGGTACGTGTGCATCAGCGAGGCCTGCGCGGAGCGCTGCGGCCTGGACTGCAAGGCGGCGGCGGTGGGCCGCACGGCGCATGACCTGTTCCCCCGTCACATGGCGGACCGCTACGTGCGGCAGGACCAGCGGGTGTTCCGGACGGGGCGCGCCCTGGTCGACAACCTGGACCTGACGCTCTTCAACAACCGGAAGCCGGGCTGGTGCCTGACGAGCAAGGTGCCGCTGTTCGACGCCGCGGGGGCGGTGATGGGACTCGCATGTCTGTCCAGGGACGTGCACGAACCCGGGCGCGCGGGGCGCGTGGACGAGCGCTTCGCGGCGACCATCGACCACATCCAGGCGCACTACGCGGAGCGGCTGCGCATCGACGCGCTGGCACGGCGGTCCGGGATGTCCGCCGCGCAGTTCGAGCGAAGGATGCGGCGCATCTTCCAGCTCTCCGCCGGGCAGTTCATCATGAAGACGCGCATCGACGCGGCGGCGGAGCGACTGGTGGACTCGGAGCAGTCCATCGCCGCCATCTCCCTGGCGGTGGGGTTCTGCGACCAGAGCGCGCTGTCACGCCAGTTCAAGCAGGTGACGGGTCTGAGCCCGCGCCAGTACCGGCAGCTCGTGGCCATCCCCGGAGGCCCCCAGGGAGCGCGTCAATCCCACGCTGAAAGCCGGTCGAAGTCCTCGGAGGTGTAGCGGCCGGTGTCGAGCCCGTTGGTCACCCACGCACCCTGGAGCCCGAACGACTGCCGCATCATCCGGAAGGCCTGCACGTCGGTGAGACTGGGAGCCACGCCTCCGCCGACGTCGTTCACCGTCTCGGGCGTGGTCCACATGCGGTCACCCGGCTTCCGGTCGAACATGAACGGATGGTTGTGCACGTGCGCCACGGGCGCGAAGCCCCGCGCGACATCCGCCATCACCCTGTCTCGCACTCCGCTGTACAGCCGCCCGCCGATGCGGTCCGCGCCCGAGAGGTAGACGCGAATCCGGCCGTGGCCGCGCAGGACGTACGCGCCGAACTCGGTGGGGCGCTCAATCATCGGGAAGCGCCGGGCCTGATGCTGGAAGAGGCTCCACTCCAGACAGGTGACGGGCCCCACCTGGCCCGCCGTCCCCGCGAGGACGCGCGAGGTGTTCTCCGACTCGCGCCCCATCGGCGTGCCCACCAGGGCCGCGTGTGTGGCATGGACTCGCTCCAGCAAGGCGCGGTGCCCCAGGGCCTGCGCCCCGAGCCGTGTGCCCAGGGCCATCCGGTAGCGCTCACGCTCGGCATCCGGTGGCGCAGGAGCCCACCACTCCGGGGCATCCGGCACGTCGAAGACCTCGTGCAGCTCGCCGGGGTACGGGTCATCCGACAGGGGGATTAGCTCGGAGGGGGACGCGGGAAGCGCGCACGTCACGGCGGTGGCCTGCGCGCCCTGGGCAGGGGCATCCGGTTGCGGGGTACGGCAGGCCCCGGTGCCCACCAGCAGCACGGCGGCCAGGAACCAGCGAGTCGCTCTCATGCGCCCCGGAACAGCCCGGCCGCCGCGCGATTCCCAGGAAGCGGGCCGTCCCTGCCCGGCTCGTTCAGAACGCGGGGGCGAGCCACGCAGAGTGAGGCCCCCGGCGGCAGGTAGCAGCGGAAGGAACGTTCATTCCACGAACCCTGCGCCGGGGCACGGGCAACCGAGTCCTCAGGCGGACCGCAGCGGAAGGAACGTTCATTCCACAAGTCCTCCGGCCCAAGGGGAGGAGCGGAGCGCAGGCGTCTACCGCGTCCTGAATCAGACCCGCAGCGTGCCCTCGAAGACCGTGACAGCCACCCCGCCGATGCGTGCCCGCTCGGGCGCTCCCGCCCGGCCGGTGACCTCCACCTCGATGCGCCCCGGCTTGCCGATGGCATCGCCCTGCTCGATGCGCGCCCGCACCGTGCCGCCCTCGGCCGGTAGCGTCAGCACCCCCTGCGTCGCCAGGTACATCCCGAGCGGCCCGGCCGCGGCACCCGTCACCGGATCCTCCGCCACTCCAATCACGGGTGGGAAGTAGCGCGAATGCGCCACGCTGCTGGCGTCCTTCGTCTCGCGGGTGAACACGTACACACCGTTCAGGCCCTGCGGTCGCAGGACCTCCGCAAGCGCCCGGGACTGTGGCGACAGATTCCATACGTCCTCACGGCGTCGCATCGGAACCACCAACCGGTATCCGGTGCGCAGCACCGGCAACGAGCGGTCCACCATCTCCACCGTCCCGCCCAGCAGTGGCATCACCGTCTCCAGCGGCACCGGGCTCTCCACCCACGGCTGGCGAGGCGTGACAATCCATGCCCGCGCCCCGCGCATCTCCAGGGACTCCAACTCGACGTCCAGGGGGCCCGCCGCGCACTCCAGCCGGTACGTGCCTGGGGACTTCAGCAGTCCGCGCTCGGCCAGCAGGTGGAACGTGGCGACGGTGGCGTGACCGCAGAAGGGAATCTCCGTCGCGGGCGCGAAGTAGCGCAGGCGCACCGGGCCCTCTCCGGGAGGCGACAGCAGGAACGCCGTCTCGGACGCCCCCACCACGGCCGCGATGCGCTGCATGGCCTCCGCGTCCAGCCCGGCGGCGTCCAGCACCACGCCGGCGCGGTTGCCCTCCCCCGGCGTCTTCGTGAAGGCATCGACGATGGTCATCTGCATGGCGTGCACCTCTCCCGAGCGCGGCGGACGGAGCGCCGCCCCCGCGTGAATTGTACCGATACATGTTCCGTCAAGAATCGACACAATGGATGCATTGCGCGCAACCGCCCGTCAACCGTATGAATTGTCACCATGACAAGCTGGACGCCGCAGCTCCGGGGCCGGGACGGCCCGCTGTACCGGGTCATCGCGGATGCGCTGGCCGCGGACATCGACGAGGGACGGCTCGCACCGGGCACCCGCCTGCCCACGCACCGCGAGCTGGCGGAGAAGGTCGGCGTCACGGTGGGCACGGTGACTCGCGCCTACGCAGAGGCCGAGCGCCGAGGGCTCATCGGCGGCGAGGTGGGCCGGGGCACCTTCGTGCGCCACCGGGACGCGCCCCGCCACCTCCCCGCTCCGGCACCGGACACGGGAGACGACGCGCTGGTGGAGTTGGGCCTCAACTGGCCAGCCACGCCTCCGGGAGACCCGGCGGGCACCGCGCTGCGCAAGACGCTGGACGCCCTGCAGCGCTCGCCGCGCCTGTCCGAGCTGCTCGACTACCAGCCTCACGCGGGGCTGCTCGCGCACCGTGAGGCCGGCGCGGCGTGGCTGTCCCGCTTCGGCCTGGAGGTGTCCCCGGAGCAGGTGGTGGTGTGCTCGGGAGGCCAGCACGCCATGGAGGTGGCGCTCACGGCCCTCACGCGCCCGGGGGACACGGTGCTGGCGGAGGCCCTCACGTACCCGGGCCTGAAGGTGCTCGCGAACCGGCTGCACCTGCGGCTCCACGGCGTGGCCCTGGACGAGCACGGCCTCAAGCCGGACGCCCTGGAGGCCGCGTGCCGCACCGGCGCGAAGGTCCTCTTCACCTTGCCCAACCTCCAGAACCCCACGGGCTCGGTGATGTCCGAGGAGCGCCGTCGCCGCATCGCCGCGGTGGTGCGCAAGCACGGGCTCACGGTGGTGGAGGACGACGCCTACGGGCTGCTGCTCGACAAGCGCCCTCCCCCGCTGTGCACGCTGGTGCCGGAGTCCGGCTGGTTCATCGGCGGCGTGTCCAAGCTGCTCGCGCCGGGGCTGCGCATCGGCTACCTCGCGGCACCTTCCAGAGCGGGCACGGAGCGGCTCGCGGAGGAAGCGGCCCTGGCCGTGAGGATGACGTCGCCGCTGATGGCGGAAGTCGCGGCCCGCTGGGTGAACGACGGCACCGCCGACGAGCTGGTGGTCCGCCGCCGACGCGAAGCCCTTGAGCGGCTGGAGCTGGCGCGCGAGGTGCTCGGAGACCTGCTGCCGAAAGCGCCGCGAGCGCCCACCTTCCACCTCTGGCTGAAGCTCCCCACCGGCTGGCGCGCGGAGTCCTTCACCGCGCAGGCCCGGCGCCGGGGTGTGTCCGTCACGCCCTCGGAGGTCTTCACCGTGGGCCCGGCCACCGCACCGGCCGCGGTGCGCGTGTGCCTGGGAGCACCGCGCACCCGCGCCTCGCTGGAGAAGGGCCTGCGCAGGCTGCGCGAGACGCTGGAGGGCGGGCCGGAGCCGCTCGCGTCCATCGTCTGAAAGCAGGGCCCGAGCAGGCTGCGTGAGACGCCCGAAGGCGAACCGCTCACGCCCGCCCGTGCCCTCGTCGGAGCCGGGCGCACAGCAGGCGCCCGGCTTTCCGCAACTCCGCTACTTCTGCGGCGGAGGTACAGGCCGCACGTGCAGCTCGCGCAGCTGCCTGTCGTCCACCTCGCCGGGGGCGCCCGTCATCTGGTCCGTGCCCGTCTTCGTCTTGGGGAACGGAATCACGTCGCGCAGGGACTCGGCGTTGGTGAGCAGGAAGGCGAGCCGGTCCATGCCCAGGGCGATGCCACCGTGCGGGGGCGCGCCGTACTTGAGCGCGTCCAGCAGGAAGCCGAACTTCGTCTGGGCCTCCTCGTCGCTGATGCCCAGCGCCTTGAACACCTGCGCCTGCACTTTCGGGTCATGGAGGCGGATGGAGCCGCCGCCAATCTCGAAGCCGTTGAGCACCACGTCGTAGCGGTGGCACTTCACCCGGCCCGGGTCCGTGAGCAGGTAGTCCACGTCCCCGTCGTGCGGCCGCGTGAAGGCGTGGTGCGCCGCCGCCCAGGTGTTCGTCTCCTCGTCGAACTCGAACAGCGGCGGGTTCACCACCCACAGGAAGTTCCACTGGCCGCCGCTGCCGTACTCCGGAATCAGCCCGAGCTTCTTCGCCACGTGCACGCGGAGGTTCGCCATCACCGTGTGCACCAGCGCCTCCTTCCCGAACTGGAACAGGATGAGGTCGCCCGTCTTCGCACCCACGGCCTGGTTGATGGCATGCCGCAGCGCCTGGGAGATGGTCTTCGACAGCGGCGACTGGGTCCACTCGCCGCCCTCGCCCACCTTCGCGCGGGCCAGGCCCTTGGCGCCGGCCTGCTTCGCGAACTCCTCCAGCTTGTCGCTCTCCGCGCGGCTCATCGCCTTCGCCACGGGGATGACCATCGCCTTGACGATGCCCTTGTTCTGCACCGCCTCGAACATCATCGGCACGCCGCCGGCCTCGCCGTGCTCGCGGATGAGGTCCGTGAGCACCACGTGCTCCAGCCCGAAGCGCAGGTCCGGCTTGTCGTTGCCGTACTTCGCCATGGACTCGTAGAAGTCCATGCGCAGGAAGGGCGTGGGGATGTCGATGCCCAGCACCTCGCCCCACAGCTTCTTCAGCAGCCCCTCGATGATGGTGAAGATGTCGTCCTGCTGGACGAAGCTCATCTCCACGTCGATTTGCGTGAACTCCGGCTGGCGGTCGACGCGCAGGTCCTCGTCGCGGAAGCACTTCACGATCTGGAAGTACCGGTCGAAGCCGGCCACCATGAAGAGCTGCTTGTAGAGCTGCGGGCTCTCCGCGAGCGCGTAGAACTTGCCCGGGTTCATGCGGCTGGGGACGAGGAAGTTGCGCGCGCCGCCGGGCGTGTACTTGCCCATGAACGGCGTCTCCAGCTCCAGGAAGCCGTTCTGGTGCATGAACGAGCGCGTCAGCGCGTTCATCTTCGAGCGCGTCATCAGCGACTTCTGCAAGGGCGCGCGGCGCAGGTCCAGGTAGCGGTGCGCCAGCCGCTTCTCCTCCGAGGTGTCGATGTTGTCCTCGATGGGGAACGGCGTGGGCTCCGAGCGGTTGAAGATGGTGAGGTCGGTCGCCTTGACCTCGATTTCACCCGTCTTCATCTTCGGATTCACGTTCTTCCCGCGCGACACCACCTTGCCGCGCACGCCGATGCAGAACTCCAGGCGCAGGCTGCCGGCGAGCGCGTGGGCCTCGGCGGAGTCAGGCTCGAACACCACCTGGGTGAGCCCCTCCCGGTCTCGCAGGTCGATGAAGACCGCGCCGCCGTGGTCTCGGCGGTTGTGCACCCAGCCGAAGAGGACGACCTCCTCGCCGACATTGGCGGCCGTGAGCTGGCCGCAGTTGTGGGTACGCTTGACCTCGGAGATGAACGGGACCGCCATGGACAGGACCGCCTGCTGGTTTCGTAGTGAGGGAAAGCGCGGCACCATACGGATCGTGGAAACGATGCGTCAAGGAATCCGCGCACACCTGACTCCTCTCAAACGGTCGGATTCTGGAGCGATTCCTGACGCTTCCCAGGCCCGCCCGGTTGGCCCGCAACTTCGGGGACGGTCGCGTGTTGCTGCTCCCATGCAGGGGGAATCCACCGCCGTGCCCCAAGCGCCGCGCCGGCCCGGGCGGAGCCTCGCCGTGCTCGCGCTCCTCGCCTCGGTGCTGGCGGCGCGGCCCGGGCGCGCGGAGGCGGGCTCGGAGGCGGGCTCGGAGGCGGGCTCGGAGGCGGGCCGGAAGGTCACCGCCTCCCTCGAGGTCAGCGCCGGCCGCGACTACCGCGCCTGGAGTCTCCTGGGCGACGTAGCGCTGTACGAAGACACCACCTTCCTCACGCTGGGCTACACCGCCGCCCGCCCCGAGTCCGGCACCGCGGCCACGCACCAGCTCTCCCTGGGCATGGACCACGTGCTGGGTGGGCACTGGCTGGTGGCCGCCACGGCGAGCGTGGGCCTGCCCAAGAGCACGCTCACCGCGCTGTCCCCCGAGCGCCCGAGGCTCAACCTGCCCTCCGTGGACGCGCGCACCGGCTACTCCAGCCAGGCGCTGCTCCTGTCCGCGGCCTACGACTCGGCGGGTTTCTCCGCCGTGGAGTACGGCCTGGACGCGGGCCTGTCCGTCACCCGCTACCCACTGAGCCGCGAAATCGTCGTCCCCACCCGCAACGGCACCCTGCGCTACGCCCGCGAGGACCTGCTCTGGGTGGCCCGCCCTTCCGTGGGCGGCCGGCTGATGCTGGGGACGCGCTGGGAGGTGGGCCTGCGCGCCGGCCTCACCCTCTACAGCGAGGACCCGCTCACCGCCGGCCAGTTCACCGACGAGGAGACGGAGGAGCTCACGCGCCGCTTCGAGAACGCCCTCGAGGCCCGCCGGGCCCTGCTGGGCCTGAGCACGCGCATCAACCGCGACCTGGGCTCCGGGGTGGCGCAGCGCGTGTCGGACCTCAACGCCACCACGGGCATCCCCACCGCCCCCTCCCTGTTCGACTTCAAGCCCTCCGTCACCTGGCGCCCCGGCCGGGCCGTCCGGGGGCAGCTGTCCTACGCCTTCACGCGGTACGTGTCCGGCGAGGGCCTGTCCCACGTGCTGGCCACCCGCTGGACGGTGCGCCTGGGGGAGACGGCGCGGGTGTGGGCCTCGGTGGCATTGCAGCAGGACCGGCTGGAGGCCGTGGAGGGCGGGGACGCCTCCGGGGCGCCCTCCCGGACCCGTTCTGGGCTTTTCACCGTCGGGGGGGAATACACGTTCTGAGCGGTCCGGAGTAAAACGGCGTCATGCTCCGAACAGTCATTGCCGCCACCGCCACGCTGGGACTGGCCGTCGGCTGTGCGCCCGAAACGAGCGCTCCCGTCAAGGTCAGCGCCCTGGTGCTCAACAGCAACGGCGAATACGCCCCCCAGGAGGTCGAGCTCAAGACGGTCTCCGACATCGTCAGCCTCAACGGCACGGTCGCCGACTTCCGCGGGGGCGCCCGCATCGTCTTCGACTCCGAGGACCAGGACCTCCAGACCGCCACCACGCCGGAGGCGTTCGTCAACGCCCTGCTCAAGGAGGAGGGCCACGACGTCAGCGCCAGCTACATCAACCAGGACGGCGTCCTGTGGCCGGCGGACTTCCACACCTGGAACATGGTGACGGCGTACTACAACCTCGAGCGCGCCTTCGACTACTTCCAGACGGTGGGCAACATCCCCGCGGCGGACTTCAAGAAGCCCGTCACCACCTACTACTTCCCCGAGTTCATCCTCGCCGACGTCGACAAGGACCCGCTGCTCGACAACGCGCTCTACTTCTCGGTGATGGAGTCGTTCCTGGTGCTGCCGTTCGACCAGCTCCAGCGCGCGCCGCTCGCCATCAACGCGGGCGTCATCGCGCACGAGTACTCGCACCGCATCTTCAACCTGAAGGTCTACGGCGGGCAGCCCTTCCCCGAGGCGCTGGCCCTCTGGTCCTCCTCCATCCCCAGCCCAGGCGCCAACATCCTCAAGTCCTTCGACGAGGGCCTGGCCGACTACCACGCGTTCGGCACCACCTGCCGCGCCACCAAGGGGTGTGACGCGAAGTTCTTCTCCACGTCCTTCCACGACGCCCCGTACGACCAGGTCGCGAGGGACCGCGACTTGTCCAGGAACGACCGCTGCATGACGGACGCGCTGCGCACGCAGCTGCGCAACCAGGGCCTGAACGAGTTCAGCGGCAAGGAGTACCTGGTGGGCACCCTGCTCGCGAGCGCGCTCTACCAGGCGGGCGAGGGCCAGGGGCAGCGCGAGGTGCTGCTGCGCGCGATTGTCGCCGCCTACAACGACTCCGACCCGAAGACGCCCGGCCTGTTGCAGCTGTCGCAGCAGTACATCAACGACCAGGAGGACTTCACCCTGGCCGTGGCCGCCGGCGCCATCATCACCCACATCACCGACCTGAAGCTGAAGGAGGCCGTCTGCAACGAGCTGATGGACCACCTCCAGATTCCGCGAGCCCTGCTCGTGGGTACGTCCAATCCCAACCTGTGCCCGGCCAGCTCCGCCCCCGGCACCACCTGCCCTCAGCTGTCCGCCGAATGATGAGGACCCACTCCGTGAAGACCTGGCTCGTTCGCTGCCTCCTGGGTGGCCTCGTTCTCTCCACGCCCGCGCTCGCGCAGGACGACGACGACCCGTACGCCTACCCCGACGAGGAGCCCGCCCGCTCCAACGACGCAGACGAAGACTACGAGCGTCGCAAGAAGCAGAACCTGGACGAGACGGACGACTTCCGCCGCGTCGCCGAGCAGGAGGGCGAGGACGGGGACTTCAAGGCCCTCTCCGGCCTGGACGACCCGAACCTGGGCGTGGCGGTGGAGTTCATCACCGGCGCCCTGCTGCTGGACAGCTCGCGCGGCCAGTTCGCCGAGACGCGCCTGGGGCTCGGCGTGCGCGCCACCTGGGAATACGGCCGCATCCTCGACAGCGAGCCGCTGCGCGAGGCCCTCTGGGCGGACCTGCGGTGGACGTACGGCAGCATCAGCGACGGCACCACCTTCATCACCGGTGACACCCGCGTCCACTACTTCACCATCGCCCCGGCCTACGAGCTGAAGCTGGGCAAGTCCGACTTCGGCTTCTTCGCCCAGGCCGGAGGCGGCGTGGCCTACCAGGCCACCTCCATCACCGTGGACTCGGCGGAGACGAAGGTGAATGGCCTCAAGCCCGTGCTCCAGGGGGGCGTGGGCTTCCGCGGCCGTCCGAAGATTTCGTCCACCAGCAACCTGCGCCTCGCCTTCCGGTTGGAGGCCATGGCCTTCCGCCGCGGCTACATGAACGACTTCTTCCTCGGCGGCAGCCTCGGCACCGCCTTCTGAAGAACACTCCGCCTGCCGCTCCCTTCGCTAGAGCTGGGAGCGGCGGCGGAAAATTCTTCACCCTCTCCGCCCCTGTCCGGCCCGGCCTTCTTGGCATCCCAAGGAGATGGGCAACGGCATGCGTCGTGCTTATCCATCCACACGGGTGGGGGCGCGAGCTCCCTGGGGCGGGGAGGCGAGTGATGAAAAGCGTTCAGGGGCAGGGGCAGCACTGGGATCCGGTGTGTGGGAAGGAGCTCGACACACAGGAGGGCCGTCCGACGGCGGAGTACAAGAAGCGCCGGTACTTCTTCTGCTCGGAGCGGTGCCGTCACGCCTTCGAGCGTCAGGCGGAGCGCTTCCGGCTCAACGAGCTGGCCCGCGTCGGCGCGCTGATGACGCCGGGCCGGGTGCGCTGGGGGCTGGCGTAGCCTTTCGAGGCCGCCAGGAGCGGCCCCGGAAGCGTCCCACTCACGCCGCCCTGCGGACGTCCTTGAGGCGCAGCGACAGCTTGCGCTGACCGCGGAACGTGTCGAAGCCGGCCTGGAAGGCCAGGTCCACCGGCCCCTCCACCAGCGTCACGCGGTCCGCCATGTTGAAGCCGATGGCGTCCAGCTCCGGCGCGTCCGCGAGGGCGAGCTTGAGGTGGCCGCTGCCCATGCCCGACTTGGGCTGCAGCACGCGCGGGCGGGCCACCTGCCTGCGCAGCACCAGCACCGGCTCCGGGTTGCCCTGGCCGAAGGGCCCCAGGCGCTGGAGCGACTCCACGGCGTGGGCGTCCAGCTCGTGCGCGTGCACCACTGCGTCCACCTTGCACCGGGGGATGAGGTCCTCCGGGGTGAGGCGCTGGAAGGCAATCTTCTCGAAGGCCTCGCGGAAGGCCGGCAGCCGGTCCGCGTCGATGGTGAGGCCAGCGGCGTGCTTGTGCCCGCCGAAGCGCGTCATCAGCTCCGAGCAGCCACTGAGCGCGTCGTAGAGGTGGAAGGCCTCGATGCTGCGCGCCGAGCCCTTCCCCACCCCGTCCTTCACGCCCACCATGACGGTGGGCCGGTAGTAGCGCTCCACCACGCGCGAGGCGACGATGCCGATGACGCCCGGGTGCCAGCCTTCGTCGTAGAGCACGAAGCCGCGCGCGTCCTTGAGCGTCTCCGCCTGCGCCAGCGCCTGCGTGAGGATGTGGCTTTCGATTCCCTGGCGCTCTGCGTTGGCTCGGTCCAGCACCGCCGCCAGCGAGCGCGCCGTCTCTGGCGACTCCGAGGTGAGCAGCTGCAGGCCCAACGACGCGTCATGCAGCCGGCCCGCGGCGTTGATGCGGGGCCCGAGGCGGAAGCCCACCTGGCCGGCGGTGACGGTGGCGTCGGGGTCCATGCCCGCCGCTTCCTTGAGGGCGCGCACGCCCGGGCGGCGGCCGGCGCTCAGCTCCTGGAGGCCGTGGGACACGAGGATGCGGTTGGCGCCGGTGAGGGGCACCACGTCCGCCACGGTGGCCATGGCCACCAGGTCCATCATGGAACGGAGGTTGGGCTCCTTGCGGGTGGCGAAGAAGCCGTCGTCGCGCAGCCGCTTGCGCAGGCCCATGCAGAAGTTGAAGGCCACGCCCGCGGCGCACAGCGCCTTGGTGGGGTACTCACAGCCGGGCTGGTGCGGGTTGAGCACCGCCACCGCCGGGGGCAGCGTGGGCGGCACCGTGTGGTGGTCCACCACCACCACGTCCAGGCCCAGCTCCTTCGCGCGGGTGATTTCCGCCACGGAGGTGATGCCGCAGTCGAGCGTCACCAGCACCCGCGTGCCGTCCGCGGCGATGCGCTCCACCGCGGCGAGGTTGAGGCCGTAGCCCTCATCCAGGCGGTGGGGGATGTACGTGGCCGGTGGGGCGCCCAGCTCCTTGAGGAACAGGTAGAGCAGCGACGTGGAGCACACCCCATCCACGTCGTAGTCCCCGTACAGCGTCACCTTCTCCCGCATGCGCAGGGCGCGGGTGAGGCGCTCCACCGCGGCGGGCATGCCCTTCATCCGGAACGGGTCCGGCAGGTCCGCCAGCTTGTCGGACAGGAACGCGGAGGCGGACTCCGGGGTGCGGTAGCCGCGGTGCAGCAACACCTTCGCCGCGAGCGGGTGCAGCGACAGCTCCCCCGCCAGGGACGCCACCTCCTCCTCGACCACGTCTGGAAGCAACCACCGCACGCGTTGCACTCCTCACCGGGCCTCCCCAACGGGGCGGATACCGGGACGAATTCTTGACAGGCCGACAGTACCTCAGACGTCTGACGAGGAAAGGTCAACCTTGGGAACGACCTTTCCCCTCCTGCACACGCGTTCAGGCATGCGCCTGCCCTCTCGCCTGCCCCAGCCCTTCGCACCGGGCAAGCGGTGCACAGCTTGAACCGCACACACCTGACAGGAGAACAACATGCTTCCAAGAGGCATCATCGCGGGTGCGGTGGCACTGGCCCTCGCGAGCGCGGGCACGGCGGCCGCGCAGGAGCGCAAGGAAGGCAAGCGAGGAGACGTCAACGTGTTCCTGCGCGGCGGCGTGGGCGACTACACCGGTGACCTGGGTGACTTGACGAGCACCGGCCCCGCGTGGGGCCTGACGCTCAACGTGCAGCCCACCACCTTCCTGGGCTTCGAGCTGGGCTACGAGGGCTCGCGCAACGGCGTCAGCGACGTCCGCCTGCTGGACGAGCCGGCGCTCTTGCGCCAGGGCGGCAGCGCGCTCCTCAAGGTGTCCCCGCCCTTCCTCACCTCCATCCGCCCCTTCGTGGGTGCGGGCGTGGGCATGTCCTACGTGGACGTGCGGGGCACGGGCGCGGACCTCTACGAGTCGGACACGATGCAGGAGGTGCCCCTGGCGGCCGGCGTCGAGTTCAACAGTGGCGGCCTCACCGCGGGCCTCCGCGCCACGTACCGCGTCCTCCTGAACGAGGACTTCGCCGCGCAGCCCCTGGACGACTCCGACGGCGGCCTGCTGGACGCCTCCTTCACGCTGGGCGCCCGCTTCTAGCGAGCGGAAGCCCCAAGCCCTTGGAAACACCGAGGGCCCTGCCTCCCACAGCGGGAGGAGGGCCCTCGTCGTGTCACCTGCTCCCACCGGTGCCGGCGGGAGTGCGGGCTCAGGCCGCGTTCGGCTGCTGCCGGTCGATGCCGCCGCTGCGGGCCGCCTTCGCCGCGGCGCGCTCGTCCAGCCAGATGGTCAGCGGGCTGGCGATGTACACGGACGAGTAGGTGCCCACGATGATGCCCACCAGCATCGCCATGGCGAAGTCGAAGATTTCGCCCACGCCGAAGATGAGCAGACCGATGAGGGACAGCGCCGTGACGCCCGAGGTGAGGATGGTGCGGCCCAGGGTGTCGTTGACCGCGATGTTGATGACCTCGGCCAGCGGCTTGCCCTTGTACTTGACCATGTCCTCGCGGATGCGGTCGTAGATGACGATGGTGTCGTTCACCGAGTAGCCGACGATGGTCAGCAGCGCGGCGATGGACGTGAGGTTGAACTCGCGCCGGCTCACCAGGTAGTAGCCCGCCACCATGACGACGTCGTGAACCATGGCCAGCAGCGCGCCCGGGCCGAACTTGAAGTCGAAGCGGAACGCCACGTAGATGAGGATGGCGAGCATCGAGTACACCAGCGCCATGATGCCGCGGTTGCGCAGCTGCTTGCCCACCTGCGGGCCCACGTAGTCCACGCGGCGCTGCTCGAAGTCCGGCGTCTCCTGGCCCTGGCTCAGCACCTCGCGGACCTTGTCCGCCATGCCGCTGGCGACGACCTGGTAGTCGAAGCCGTGGCCCGACGAGCTCTCGCCCAGGTCACGGACTTCCTGCACGCCGGTGCCGCTGGCCACCACCGCGTCGCGGATGGCCTTGGGGGTCAGCTGGGTGGTGGACCGGAAGTTGATGATGCCGTTGGCCAGGTCCGGGTAGACGTTGGTGATGGTGCCCAGGCCCTGGATGGCCGCCTTGGCCTTGGTCGCGTTCTCCTCGGTGAGCTGCGTGACGCCGCCCATGCGGAGCAGGAACGCGTTCTCGTCCGAGGAGCCGATGTTCTGCACGCTGACGTCGTGCAGGCCGCCCTTCTGGGCGCGCTCACGGACCTCGGTCGGAGAGACGGAGTGGTTGAACTTCAGCTCCACCACCGTGCCGCCGGCGAAGTCCACGCCGAGGTTGAACCCCGCCGCGGCGATGCCGACGATGATGGCCAGGTTGATGATGGTGGAGATGAAGATGGCCGGCTTGCGCTTGCCGATGAAGTCGAAGTTCGTCTTGTGCTTGAGAATCTGCATGGCGCTTATTCCGTTCCGGGCGAGCCGGTCAGACAGAGACCCGCTGCGCGTTGCGGCCGTGGACGAAGTAGGTGGTGATGACGCGCGTCACCACGATGGACGTGAAGAGCGAAGCCAGCAGACCGACGATGAGCGTGGTCGCGAAGCCCCGCACCGGACCGGTTCCCGTGAAGAACAGGATGAAGCCGGCGATGAGCGTCGTCACGTGCGCGTCGAAGATGGTCCAGAAGGCGCGGTCATAGCCCTGGTCCACCGCCGCCCGCGCGCTCTTGCCGTGGCTGAGCTCCTCGCGGATGCGCTCGTTGATGAGCACGTTGGCGTCCACCGCGATTCCCAGCGTCAGCACGAAGCCGGCGATGCCCGGTAGCGTCAGCGTGGCGTTGAAGAACGCCAGCCCCGCGAGGATGAGCAGGCCGTTGAGGAGGAGCGCCACGTCCGCGATGAGGCCGGACTTGCGGTAGTAGATGGCCATGAAGACCACCACCAGCGCCAGACCCACCAGCGCCGCGAGGCTGCCCTTCTTGATGAGCTCGTCACCGAGGCTCGCGCCCACCTGACGGATTTCGCCCACCGTCACCGGGGCCGGCAGCGCGCCCGCCTTCAGCACCAGCGCCAGCGTCTGCGCCTCACCCAGCCACTCCTCGAAGGAGCGCGCGCCCATGCGGCCCATGGTGATGCGGGCCCGGCCGCCGCCAATCTTCTCGTTGATGTTCGGCGCCGTGTGGACGTTCTCATCCAGGACGATGGCCATGCGCCGGCCCACGCCCGCCTCGGTCAGCTTCTCGAACTCGCGCGCGCCCTGCGCGTCGAAGGCGAGGTTGACTTCCGGCTCGTTGAGGCTGCCGAGCGACGCGTCCGCGCCCGCCAGGCTCTCGCCCGTCAGCGGCACGTTCTTCTCCACCAGGAAGCTGCGGTACGCGGAGCACTCGTTCTTCTTCACCGGGTTGGCGATGCACTCGGTGAGCACCTCGCGGCCTTCCGGCGTCTTGTCCTTGACGTAGGCCAGCAGCGCCTCGCGGCTCGGGCTGGACAGCTGCGGGAAGCCACCCTCCTGCGTCAGGGTGATGTTGCTGCCTTCCGGCGGCGGGGTCTGCTGGAGCATCTGCGCGAAGAACTGGGGATTGGTGTCGTCCACCATCCGGAACTCGAGCTGCGCGGTGGTGCCCACCAGCTCCTTGGCCTGCTCCGGGTTGCTGCGACCCGGCAGCGAAATCTGGATGGAGTCGGTGCCCAGCTTGCGCACGTCCACTTCCGCCACGCCCCACTTGTCGATGCGGCGGCGGATGACGAGCATGGCCTGGTCCACGGCCTCCTCGCGGAAGCGGTTCGTCTGGCCCTCGTCCGGCGAGAGCACCAGCGTGGCGCCGTCCCGGCTGACGCGCTTGAAGTCGGTGAAGGTCGCCAGGACTTCCTTCTCGATGGCGTCCATCGTCGCCGGGTCCTTGGCCTTCAGGGTGAGCTGGAGCTGCTCCGGATCCGTATCCGCGGTCACCTCGCCGAGCTTCTTGTCATTCACGTAGCTGGCGATCTGCTGCCCGCGACGCTCGGTGCGCTTCTGCAGCGCCGTCTTGGTGTCCACGCGCATCACCATGTGGATGCCACCCTGCAGGTCCAGCCCCAGGTTGAGGCGGTACCGCGCGGGAGGCGCCCACGCCGGCAGGCGCTGCTCGAGCACCGCCAGGTTGTTGCGCTGATCGCGGTCCAGGACCACGAGCGAGTAATAGGTCGGGATGAGGAACCAGATGGTCCCCAGCGTCACCGCGACAATGAATCCGAACTTCCACCACCAGCCGCGGTCCATTACTTCTCCTCCTTCTTCTTCTCTTCGGCGGCCGCCACCGGCGCGCCTTCCGCCACAGCACCCTTGGCGCTGATGGAAGTCTTGAGCACGCGGATGCGCACGCCGCTGGCGACTTCCAGCGTTACGGTCCGCTCATCGACGAGGTGGATCTTCCCGAGCATTCCGCCCGAGGTGACGACCTCGTCCCCCTTCTTCAGCGCGCCCAGCAGCGCCCGGTGCTCCTTCAGCTGCTTCTGCTGGGGGCGGATCATGATGAAGTACATGATCGCCACCAGCGCGACCAGGAAGGCCATGGTTCCGAACGGGTTACCGCCGGCCCCGGCCTGCGCCAGAATCAGAAAGCTCTCAGCCACAGACTGCCTCGTAGGTTGAGGAAGGCTCGGGATGGGTGGCCCCCCACACTGCCCGAGGAACCCATCCGAAAGGGGGCCCTCTTAGCAAGGGGGGCCCATGTGAGCAAGTGAACGCGGGAACCCCGGCAATCCCGCCGCCCGCTCAGCGGCCACGGGTCCGCTCGGTTTCCTGGGCCCGGGAGCGCTCGCGGAATTCGCGGGCGAAGGTGGCGAACCGGTCCTCGGCGATGGCCCGCCGGACGTCCGCCATCAAACCCAGGAAGTAGTGGAGATTGTGGATGGTGTTGAGGCGCATGGCCAGGATTTCCCCGGCGGCGAAGAGGTGGCGGAGGTAGGCCCTGCTGAAGTTGCGGCAGGTGTAGCAGGCGCACGCAGGGTCCACCGGCCTGGGGTCCTTCGCGAATGACGCGTTGCGGATGACGAGCTTGCCCTCCGAGGTGAAGAGCAGGCCGTTGCGTGCACAACGGGTGGGGAGCACACAGTCGAACATGTCCACCCCGTGCTCCACGCAGGTGACCAGGTCCACGGGGGTGCCCACGCCCATGAGGTAGCGGGGCTTGTCGCGGGGCAGAAGCGGCGCCGAGTACGCCACGCCCGCGTGCATCGCCTCGGGGGCCTCGCCCACGGAGTAGCCGCCCAGCGCGTAGCCGGGCAGGTCCACCGCGCACACCTCCTCGGCGTGGCGCTTGCGCAAATCCTCGTGGAGGCCGCCCTGGACGATGCCGAAGAGGGAGGAGCGCTCGCGGCTCCACGCCTTCACGCACCGGTGCAGCCAGCGGGTGGTGCGCGCCAGGGACTTCTCCAGATAGGTGCGGTCCTCGGTGGAGGGCGGGCACTCGTCGAAGGCCATGATGACGTCGGCGCCCAGCGTCTCCTGGATGTCGATGGAGCGCTCGGGCGTGAGGAAGTGCCGCGCGCCGTCCAGGTGCGACTGGAAGGCGGCGCCCTCCTCCGTGATTTTGCGCTTCTCCGACAGGCTGAAGACCTGGAAGCCGCCGCTGTCGGTGAGCATGGGCCGGTTCCAGGAGACGAAGCGGTGCAGGCCGCCCAGCTCCCTCACCAGCGCCTCTCCGGGGCGGAGCATCAGGTGGTAGGTGTTGCCGAGGATGATCTGCGCGTCGAGCGTGAGCAGGTCATCCGGCCCCACGCCCTTGACGCTGCCCACGGTGCCCACGGGCATGAAGATGGGCGTCTCCACGGGGCCGTGCGGCGTGTGCAGCCGGCCTCGGCGCGCCTTCGTGCCGGTGTCCTCGTGGAGCAGCTCGAAGCGCACCATTCCCGGTGCCACCCGCGTGTCGCCCTTCTCGCCGCGCTGTGCTGTCTGCTGCTCGTCCATGGTGCTCACTCCGACACCAGCATGGCGTCGCCGTAACTGAAGAACCGGTAGCCCTCGCGCACCGCCTCCGCGTAGGCCGCCAGCGTGCGCTCGCGGCCCAGCAGGGCGCTCACCAGCACCACCAGCGTGGAGCGAGGGAGGTGGAAGTTGGTGAGCAGCGCGTCCACCTGGCGGAAGCGGAAGCCGGGGCGGATGAAGAGCGTCGTCTCGCCGGGGCCCTCGCGTAGAAGGCCCGTCTCCGGGTCCGTGGCGGACTCCAGCGTGCGCACCACCGTGGTGCCCACCGCCACCACGCGCCGCCCTTCCGCGTGGGCCGCGTTGACTTCGCGCGCGGTGGCCTCGGGCACGGTGAAGCGCTCCGGGTGCATGTGATGCTTGTCGAGCTCCTCCTCGCGCACCGGCAGGAAGGTGCCCGGCCCCACGTCCAGCGTCACCAGCGCGCGCCGCACGCCCCTGGCCTCCAGCGTGGCGAAGAGCGCTTGCGTGAAGTGCAGGCCCGCGGTGGGCGCGGCCACGGCGCCGGAGGCGCGCGCGTACACCGTCTGGTAGCGCTCGGCGTCCGCCGCGTCGGGCTCACGGGTGATGTAGGGCGGCAGCGGCAGGCGCCCGGCCGCGTCCAGCAGCGCGGCCAGGGAAGTGCCCGGGGGCGCGTGGAAGCGCACGCGGTACTCCCCGCCTCCGAGCGCGCCCAGCACCTCCGCCTCCAGGCCGCTGGCGAAGCTCAGTCGCTGGGCGGGCTTGAGCCCCTTGGAGGCCTGGCCCAGGCAGATCCACTCGAGCGACTCGGGGGCACCGCCGAGCGCGGCCGAGGTGAGCGTGGAGGCGGCGGGGCGCACCACGAGCAGCTCCACGCGACCGCCGGTGCCGGCCTTCTGGCCCAGCAGGCGCGCGGGGATGACGCGGGCGTCGTTGAGGACGAGCAGGTCGCCCTCGCGCAGCAGCTCCGGCAACTCGGTGAAGTGACGGTGCGCCCAGGCGCCGGTGGACCGGTTCACGGTCAGCAGGCGCGAGGCATCGCGCTCGGCCAGGGGGGCCTGGGCGATTTGCGATTCGGGGAGCTCGAAGTCGTAGTCGGAGAGGCGGGACGACACGGGGCTGGCGCTTGTAGCAGCCCCCGCGCCGCCGCGGAAAGCGCGCCGTCGACGAGGGCCTCAGTAGAGCTGCTGCAGCTCGGCCCCGGGGTAGTAGTGGGAGAGAATCTCCCGGTAGCCCCGGCCTCCGTCGGCGAGCGCCTTCGCGCCCCACTGGCAGAGACCGGCCCCGTGACCATAGCCGCGTCCGGAGAACACATAACCGCGGTCGGTGCGCTCCACCTCGAAGTCCAGACTCTTGAGGCGCGTGTAGCCAAGCCGGCGGCGGAGCTCCACCCCGCCCATCGAGGCGCCATCCCCGAGCGTGACGCGCGTCACCCTGCGGGTAGGCGTGCGGCCGGACACGCGCAGCCCCTGGGCGGGGTGGTGGAGCGCCGACTTCACCTCCGAGTCGGAGATGGAGGCCTTCCAGCGGCTGGCGGGCAGCTTGCCGCAGGGGCACTCGACGGGCTGGAGGTAGGGCAAATCCCGCTGGAGGGCGTCCTGGCCGGACTCGGTGCGGCCGCCGCAGGAGGCGTGGAAGTAGGCCTCGATGGGGGCCAATTCGTAGGTGAGCACCTGGCCGCGCGTGGCGTCCACGGCGGCGCGGGTGCGCGGGTCCTCCCGGTTGACGCCGCCGTACACCTGGTGGAGCACGCTGCTGCCCAGGTGGAAGGCGTTGCTGTACGCCTCCAGCTTCTTCTGGAGGGCATAGGTGCGCGCGGCCACGGCCTGGGCCTTGAGGGCCTCCGGCGGGAAGGACACGGGCATCTCGCTGCCGAGCACCGCGGCGAGGTAGTCCTCCAGGGGGATGACGTTGATGAGCTGGAGTCCATCGCGGTGGGCGCGCACGACGACGTCGCCGCGCACCTGGGCACTGCCGGCCTTGAGCGGCTCGTCGCCGGGGAGGCCGGCATCGTCGGGGGCACTGGAGCCGGCGCGGAAGCGCACGGAGTCGCCGACCACCGGCGCGCCATTGACCTCCAGCCTCGCGCCCCGGCGGCGGATGGTGGCCTGGCCGGAGGGGATGGGGGCGAAGGTGGCGTCCTCGGTGTCGGCGCCGAAGGCGAGCCCCCGGCCACTCACGCGCACCTCGCCGTCCGCATCCTCGATGGCGATGCGAAGGGTCTCCACGGCGAGCGCATGCAGCGGGGCGAGCAACAGCAGGACGAGTGCAACAGGTCGCAACATGGACGGGGAGTGTAGAGGTGTGGGTGCGAGCCTCAAGAAAACGCCCGGCGGATGGGGGAGGATGGCGCGCCCGTGACGTCTCCCGAGCCCGACGCCTCCCGCCTGTCTCCTCCGGTCCTCATCGCGGCCCTGCGAGCGATGGAGCCCCGCCCCTCGGCCCTGCTCATGCGGCGGCTGGTGGAGGGGCGCTCCCAGGAGGCGTGCGCGACGTTCTACGGCGTCTCCCCCGAGGCCTTCTCCGTGCTCCTGCTGCGGGCGGGTGGAACGCTGGCGCGTCGCGTGGGGCTGTCGGTGCGCGAGCCGTCCGGAGGGGACGAGGAGGCCGCCTGGGCGAGGATGCTCATGGAGGCCCTGGCACGGGAGGACGCGCGGCTCCCCGCCGCGCTGGTGCCCGTGGCGGAGGTCTGCCGGCGGCTGCGGGCGGTGGGCCCGGAAGTGGCCGCGGGGATGGAGGCCGCGGCGCAGGAGGACGCGGCCTCGCCGCACCGGCGCCGGGAGGAGTGGCTCCGGCGGCTCGCGGTCGCCGCGCTGCTGGCGTTGACGGCCTACCTGTACCTGTCACGGCCGGACGAGCCACCCCGCCGCCCGCGCCCTCCGATTCCCGCCGCGCCGGCTCCGCGCTGAAGCCAGGCCCTCCAGTTGGCGCCTTGCGCCACGTGGGCCCATGCTGGACGGACCGGCTCCAGGGCGCGTATGGGGTGGGCATGCGTGCTTCCTCCCCTGCCCTGCTGCTCCTGGCCGGCCTCGCGCTGACTGGCTGCGCGAAGAACGTGGACACCCGGGTCGCCGGTGATGACGACTCGGCCATCGACTCGGCCTCGGCGCGGCTGGAGGAGCTGAACGCGCGTGCGCAGCAGGACAACCTGTCCTGCGCGGACGAGTGCGACGTGGCCACGCGGACCTGCGGGGTGGCGGAGGAGCTGTGCTCGCTGGTGGACCGGCATCCGGACCGGGATGACCTGCCGCCGCGGTGCGCCCAGGGCAGGGAGCAGTGCTCCAGCGCGAAGGATGGCTGCGCACGCTGCGGAGGATGAACCCAGGCCCGTTCGTGGCGGACACGAGCGTGCACCACCGGTGCGCCCCTGGGGCCACCGTGCTTAGATGCAGGACGTACCCACGGTCTCGACCGAGGCTCCCCGCCATGTCCACCCGCCCTACCCTGTTCCTGCTCGCTTCGTGGCTCGTCCTGCCGGGGCTCGCCAGCGCCCAGGAAGGCGCCGAGCTGTCGCCGGAGAAGGTGGCGGAGATCCGCCGCGACGAGTCGCAGGCACAGACCCGGGTCAACGAGGAGTTCGGCAACCGCAAGCCCTCGGAGATGAGCAACGAGGAGCGCTCGCAGGCCATCGACAAGCAGCAGGCCGCCTCGGCCTCGGTGATGGAGAAGCACGGCGTGTCGGCGAAGGACTTCGCGCGCTACGAGGCGCGGATGGGCCCGGAGGGCAACGCGCGCGCCAAGGCCGAGGAGAAGCGGCTGGAGGAGCAGGCCCAGGCCGCGAAGCAGACGGCCCCCACCGGGGAGAAAGCGGCCGAGGACGTCCCCGTGCAGCAGGGATTCAGCGAGGAGGACCCGGTGGAGCTGGAGGCCGCCGAGGGCGCCGAGCCCGTCGTCGACATCGGCATCCCGGGCGCGGCCGAAGCCGAGTCCGTGCCGGTGGAGCTCGGTGGTAGTGCGCAGGAGGAGAAGCCCGCCGCGAAGCGGGCCGCCGCGCGCGCCGGCTCGTCCGGGGTGAAGAAGAAGGCAGTGAAGCGGCGGCGCAGCTCGGGCGACGATTCCTGAAGCACCCGGCGGCCGGAGCCACGCCCGAAGGAGCGGCCCCGAGGGAGCCGCCCCACGCTCCTACTTGCGAACGCCGTACGCCCGCGAGCGGGCCTGCCACACGTCATCGTAGGGGCAGGCGCAGTCGGTCTCTTCCGGCTCGGGATAGGCGTAGCGCTCGCCCTTGTAGTTGCGGAACACCGTCTCGTGCTCGCCGCGCTCCACGACGTAGTCGGGCTGGAGCGTCACCTTGCCGCCACCGCCGGGCAGGTCCACCGCGAGGTGGGGCACGGCGAGGCCGGTGGTGTGCCCGCGAAGCTGCTGCAGGATTTCCAGCCCCTTGGCGATGGGCGTGCGCAGGTGCTCGCAGCCCTCGGCCACGTCCATCTGGTGCAGGTAGTAGGGCCGCACGCGGCTGCGCAGCAGCACGTGTGAGAGTTCCTTGATGATGCGCGCGTCGGAGTTGATCCGCCGCATCAGCACGGCCTGGTTCTCCACCGGCACGCCGTGGTCGACCAGCCGCTCGCACGCCTCGCGCGCCTCGGGAGTCACTTCCTTCGGGTGGTTGAAGTGGGTGACGACGAAGACGGGCGCATAGCGCCGCAGGGTGCTGGCCAGGGCGTCGGTGACGCGCATGGGCAGGACCACGGGGACACGCGTGCCGATGCGAATCATCTCCACGTGGGGAATCTCGCTCAGCGGAGCGAGCAGCTCCTCCAGCCGCGCCTCGCTCAGCAGGAACGGATCTCCCCCGGAGATGAGCACGTCGCGCACTTCCGGGTGCCGCCGGACGTACTCGATGCCCCGGCGCAGCTGCTCCTTGGAGAGCTCCGCCACCCCACCCTGCGTAATCCGCCGCCGCGTGCAGTGCCGGCAGTAGACGGAGCACGTGTCGAGCGCGAGGAAGAGCACGCGGTCCGGATACTTGTGGACGATGCACTCCTCGGGGCGCGTCTTGTCCTCACCGAGCGGATCCGCCAGCTCGCCCGGACGGATGCGCGCCTCGGCCCTCACGGGGATGGACTGCATGCGCACCGGGCAGAACGGATGCTCCGGGTCGATGAGCGACAGGTAGTACGGGCTGATGCCGATGCGGAACAGCGCGGACGTCTCCTGCACGCCGGCGCGCTCGTCGGGCGTCAGCTGCACGTACCGTTCGAGCTGCTCCAGGCCTCGCACCGAGTGCCGCTGATGCCAGCGCCAGTCCGCCCACTCCGCGTCGGTGGCGGCGGGGAACAGGCGCTGGCGCCCCTCCGCACTGAGCGAGGGGCGCGGCGAGGTGCCAGGCTCCGGCGGAAGGGCCGCCGGAAGCGCCGAGGAGTTCATCACGCGGCCTTCTGCTGCTCCCGCCACCACGCCTGGCCGGCCTCCGGCAGCGTGTCGATGGGGTCGAAGTATTCGTACTTCCGGTTGAGCGCGTCGGCGTCATTCGCCTCGATGCCGGTCCGGTAGTTCTTCGTCCAGTAGGAGATGCCGCGCTCGCGGTCGTACTCCGCGATCTGGTGCACCCACCGCTTGCCGACGAAGGGCACGTCACAGACGATGCGCGGCGTCGCGAAGCCCGGCATGTAGCCCATGATGTCGTGCTGGAGCTTCTGCGCCTTGTCCACCGACAGCCGCCAATGCTCGCTGTTGGGGATCATGTCGCACATGTAGAAGTAGTACGGCAGGATCTTCGCGTGGTCGAGCAGCGTGAAGCACAGGTCCAGCAGGGACTGCGCGCTGTCGTTCACCCCGCGCAGCAGCACGCCCTGGTTGCGCACGTCGCGGAAGCCCATGTCGAGCAGCTTGCGCACGGCCTTGCCCACCAGCGGGGTGAGCTGCGCCGCGTTGTTGACGTGCGTGTGCATCGCCAGGTCCACGCCGCGCTCCACTGCCTTCTTCGCCAGCCGGTCCAACCCCGCCAGCACCTGGTCCTGGAGGAAGTGCTGGGGAATGGCCATCAGCCCCTTGCTGGCCAGGCGGATGTCCCGGATGTTCGGGATGTCCATCAGCGAGCTGACGAACGGCTCGAGCTGCTGGATGGGCAGGTTGGCGATGTCGCCGCCGGAGACCACCACGTCGCGCACCGTCGGCGTGCGGCGCAGGTACTCGAGCATCTGCTCGTAGCGCTCCTTCGGCCCGACGCCGAACTTGTGCTTCTGCACCTGGGGCACGTCGTTGCCGACGAGGTCCATGCGGGTGCAGTGGCCGCAGTACTGCGGGCAGGTGGGGAGCATCTCCGCCAGCACCTTGGTGGGGTAGCGGTGCGTGAGGCCCTCCACGACCCACATGTCCGCCTCGTGGAGGCTGTCGCGGCTGGCCTTGGGGTGGTTGGGCCAGTCCGTGAGCCGGTCCGCGAACGCGGGCAGCATGTAGCGCCGCACCGGGTCGCTCCACAGGTCGTCCAGGTTCATCGTGTTGAGCATCTGCGGGGGGATGAGCAGCGACATGGTCGCCCGCTCCTTCTGGTCCCGTTCGATGCTCGCCGCCAGGTCCTCCGGCAGGAGCGCGCCGAGGGTGGCCCTCAGCTCCTTGAGGTTCTTGACGGTGTGCTTGCGCTGCCAGAGAGCGCTCTCCCACTCCGCCGCGGAGACGTCCTTGTACCCGGGGATGCGACGCCAATCGGGTTCGACGAACTCCTTGCGGAGCGGATACGTAAAGGGCTGTTGGGCGGGGCCAGTCTCAGGCTTGCCGCGAGTAGGCGTCGTTTGCATGCGCATCACCTCTGCGTGCCGCGTTGCGCGGGCGGGGCGTCATACCGCGCCGGAGCCCCACTTCATTCAACAATCGAAGGGGTCGCCGGATGCCCGCCCCCTCACTCGATAGGCACGTTGAGCAGCTTGGCGACCCCGTCCTCGGTGATGGTGACCACCACGGGCTTGGTCGTCTTTCCGTTGAGCTTGAAGGAGACCTTCCGGTTTCCGACGGGCAGCGTCAAAGGGGCACTGAGCGGCACGGGCGTCTGGCGGCCCGTCTTCTTGCCGTCCACGAGGATGTCGGCGCCCGCGGGCTTGGTGCTGCACGCGAACTTGCCCATCGCCTTCGACGCCGGCTTGGGCGGCTTGGTGACGACGGCCGGCGGAGGCTTGCGCGGCGTCGGCTCACGCACGGGCTCACGCACCGGCTCGGGCTCCGGCGCCTTGACGAGCTGGAAGGAGACCCGCACCTCGTCCTTGCTGCCGTCGGTGGTGAACTCTCCCGAGTACGGCTCGTAGCCCGCACGCTTCGCGGTGAAGCGGTACGTCTTCCCGACCTCGAGGTCCGCCGCCCGGACCTGCGGCGTCTTCCCCAGGCGCTTGCCCTCCATGGAGATTTCCGCGCCGTCCAGGCCCTCGAAGATGGCAGCGACCTTCCGGGGTGCGGGAGGGGCCTCGACCTCGGGCTTCTTGACCACCGGCGCGTCCGTGCCGGGGTTCGCCGTGGTGGGCGGCTCCGTCCCGGCGGGCGGAGTGTTCTCCGGAGTCTGCGCCGTCCCCGGCTTGTCGGTGTTGTCGACCGCGACCGCCTCGGGATTGGAGGGAGGCCGAGGCGGCGGAGTGGCGGCGGGGGGCGCCGTCTCCTCGGGCACGAGCGCGAGCGAGACCCCCGTCTGCTTGCCGGCAACGACGTTCACCATCTTCTCCTGGCGCTGATGACCGGGAGCGGTGGCGACCACGCGGTACTGGCCGGGCGGCAGTGACAGGAGGGTGTTGAGCTGGACCTCCTGGTCGTTCACCTCGATGTGCGCGCCGGCGGACGGAGACACCATGAAGGTGACCTCGCCGGCCGCATCCGGGCGCAGCGCCACCGCGGCGATGACGACCAGCACGAGCACGATGCCCGCCGCCGCGGCGAAGAGGACCGGCTTGGGCAGCTGCTTCCCCGCCACGGCCTTGCCCTTGCCCTTGGCGGGAGTCTTCGGCTTGACCTTCGCGGGCGGCGCGGCCTTGGCGCCCTTCTGGGCCACGGGCGCCACCGGCAGCGAGCCGGTGACCTCCTCTTCCGGCGGTGCCTCCTGGGACTCGTCGTACGTCGGGGGCCCTTCGTCGCCGTAGTCGTCCTGCCGGGCGCCGTCGTAGTCCTGGCCGTCGTCGTAGCCCGCCGGCTCCTCCTGGGGTGGGGGCTGGGGCGCGCGCGGCGGGGCGCGGCCATTCCGGCCCTTCACCGCCGGGACGGGGATGTCGCCGGTGCGCTCCTCCTCCTGGACCTGCGCGGGACGCGAGCGCGACGGAGGCGCGGTCGGCGCGGGACCAATCATGGTGGCGCCCGCGTAGGCCTCGCCCTCCTCGTTGCTGATGACGACCTGGGCCTTGGGGCCGCTCTTGCCCTTGCGAGGCGCGGGCTCGGGCTCCCGGTCGTAGTTGTACGCGGAGGCGGTGCCGCTGCCCTTCGGGATGGGGTTCTCCGAGCGGCCGGTGATGCTGTCGTCCACCACCACGCTGCTGTCGGCGATGCGCGTCTCGGGGGCCCGGAAGGTCTGCGTCGAGTCGACAATCTGCGTCTTGTCGGCCCCGCCGCCGTCCATCTCCGCGAGCTCCTCGGCGGAGGGGGGCGGGATGTAGCCCGGCGCGGGCTGGGCGGGCGCGGTGGGCGCGCGCCCGGCGGGCGTGCTGGACACGGCGGCGGCCGGCGGAGGCGCCCGCTTCGAGGCCTGGGAGGCCGCGCGCGGGGCCGCAGGCGGATTAACGGTGACGCCGGAGTGCTCGATCTGGTCCGGGCGCTCGATGCCAGCGTAGCGCTCCATCTTCTCCGACTCACGGAGCATGTCCTCGGCGAAGGCCTCCTTCATGTAGGAGGACAGGTGCTTCGACGAGTAGATGGCGTCGCCGGCCAGGAGGAACCGCATCAGGTCCTCGGCCAGGTCGGACGCCCACTGGTAGCGCTCCTCCGGCTCGCGCGTGAGCGCCTTGAGGACGACCTTCTCCAGCCCCGGGGGGATGTTCGGATTGAACTCGCGGGGCAGCGGGACGTCGGCGTTGCGCACCTTCTCCAGGGTGGAGAAGTCGGACTCGCCGACGAAGAGCTTCTCGCCGGTGAGCATCTCGTAGAGCAGCACGCCCACGGCGAAGATGTCGCTGCGCCGGTCGATGGGCATGCCCCGGACCTGCTCCGGGCTCATGTACCCGAACTTGCCCTTGAGGATGCCGGCCTGCGTCTTCTGCGAGCGGTTCGCCGCCTTGGCGATACCGAAGTCGATGACCTTGACCTCGCCCTCGTAGGAGATGAGGACGTTCTGCGGCGACACGTCGCGGTGGATGATGTGCAGATCCTGCCCGCGTGCGTCCTTCTTCCGGTGGGCGTAGTCCAGGCCGTCACAGAGCTTGGAGGTGATGAACACCGCCTGCGCGGTGGGCATGATCTCCTTGCGCCGCCGATAGCGCTCCAAGATGGTCCGCACGTCGCGCCCGGCGACGTACTCCATGGCGATGAAGTAGGTGTCGTCGTGCTTCCCGAGCTCGTGGATGTGCACGACGTTCGCGTGGTTCAGCTGAACGCTGATCCGCGCCTCGTCGATGAACATCGTGATGAACTCTTCGTCCTCGGCCATCGTGGGGAGGATCTTCTTGATGGCCAGGATGCGCTCGAAGCCCTCGACCCCGAAGGCCTTCGCGATGAACACCTCCGCCATGCCGCCGACGTTGATGCGCTCGAGGAGCAGGTACTTCCCAAAAATGGTCGGCTTCTTCATCTCGTGGAGCTGCCCGGCGCCGGGGGGTGTGCACCGCGGCAGGCGGTGCGCAGACCGGGCGGAAGACAGGACTCTAGTCCCAGCCCTGACGGCGAGTCAAACTCGCACCCACCACTGAAAGCCCAAGGAATCCGCGAGGTTGAACCCTCCTGGAGCCTGCAGGAAACCGCCGGGAAGGTGACGCGGTCGCGACGCGGAGCAGCACGGTTTTTGGGGCGGGATCGGAGCCCCCGCGGGCGGAGCTGGCGGAGGTCCGGCTGCGGGTGCGCCCGGGCCTGGTGCTGGACCTGGCCGAGGCCGCCGAAGCCCACCGCCAGCTGGAAGGCCGGAGCACGGTGGGCAAGGTGGTGCTGCGCGTGCCGCAGGCCTGGCGGAGCACGCGGCTTCGCGGCAGCTCCGCGGGCCCTGGCAGCCACAAAGGCCAACGCACAAAAAAGAAAACCCCCGTTGCCACGAGGGCAACGGGGGTTCTCAAAAAGAATCCGGCAGCGACCTACTCTCCCGCGCGGTTTCCCGCGAAGTACCATCGGCTCTGGAGGGCT
>NZ_JAAIYA010000046.1 GCF_010894405.1 Pyxidicoccus caerfyrddinensis | reverse complement strand
GCCCTTTCGCCTTCGCCTTCCTGCACCGGCACCCGGACGTCGAAGGGCAGCTGGCGCCCGGCAGTGCGGCGCGGGCCCTGGTGCGCGAGGTGCTGCTGAAGGGAGAGCAGGACGGGGCGCTGGTGCCCGGCTGCGCCCGGGTGGGCGAAGCGCTGGTGTGGGGCACGCTGGCGGAGTGGGTGCGCGTGCTGACGGAGAGAAACGAGGAGGTGTACCGGGAGGAACTCCTCGAATCGGCCGAAGCCCTCTGGCGCGCCCTGGCGAAGGAGGAAGACTCCGGTGGCTCCCACGGGGGCGGCACTCCTCCTGGTGCCGCTCAGCGAGAGTCACCGCCGCCGGCCGAGGACCCTGGCGCCTCCGCCGACAAGGTGACTCCTCTCTCTGGCGATTCGCTGCCCGAACGCTCGGCGCTTCCAGCCGGTGCGTCAGCTTTCGTCCCCACGCAGTGGGAATCGCCAGCAACCTCCTCACCGTTCGCGAGCGAGCTGGCTGCCGCCGACGCAACCCCGCGGTCGGGCGGCGGCACGCGCCTCGGCTGTTGGAGCCCGTACGGGCCTGGACGGATGTGGGGCTCCTCTTCCCTGCACGTGAATGAGCGCATGGTGACGCCACCGGGATGGCGGTCGGGGCGCTCATCGAGGTGCGGTGTGACTCCTGCCGACAGCGAAGACCAGGTCATCGTGGTCGATGTACCCGCCCGGCGAGCAGCTCTTCACGCCCTGGAGGTAGCCGAAGACTCCGCGGATGGCCTGCACGTCACCGGCGGGGAGGGTGAAGGTGGCGGAGAGCTCCTGCGCTTCGGGCTCCGTCACCTGCAGCCTCCCGAGGTGCGTCCAGACGGGGTGGTGCGCATCCGGCGCGTGGAAGAGGTCCAGCGCGTCCAGGCCGGGCAGGAGGGCCCAGACGCTGGCGGTGACCGTCACCTGCCGTCCTGGCGCGAGCGGCCGTCCATCCGTGGTGGCGATGCGCAGCCCCTCCAGGGACTCGGTCACCAGGTAGGTGCCGTAGTCACCGTCCGGGCAGCTCGAAGCGAGCGTGTTGGGCGCGTAGATCTCGGGGCCCACGAGTCCGGAGCCGCGCACCAACACCCCGGTGTCACAGGAGGCGCCCACGGTTTCGCACCTCGGGGCCAGGAGCACCGGGTCCGGGTCTGCGATGCCAGGGTTCCTCACGACGGCGGAGACAGCGGGACTCCGGCGGAGGTTGTACGCGGTGTCGTAAGCACGGGCCTCCAGCACGGCCGGCCCGTTCAGCTCCCCACGGGTGTCCCAGGTGAATTCGTAGGGCGCCGACGTGTCACTGCCGCGCAGCTCGCCGTTGACCCAGAAGTCCACGCGGTGGATGGCGACGTCGTCGAGCGCGGCGGCGAACACGCGCACGGTGTTCCGCAGCCTCGCCTTGTCGCCCGCAATGATGAGCCACACCTGGGGCGGCCGGGTGTCACCGGAGGCCGGCGGAGCGCCCGTGTGCAGCAGCAGGTTGGGGGAGCCCCGTCCGGTGAAGGCCAGGCGACCCGGCGTGGCCGAGCCGGTGAGTGCCGCGGCCACCTGCGCCGGCGTCGCGGACGGATGGGTCTCCAGGTAGAGCGCCGCCGCGCCGGCCACATGGGGCGAGGCCATGGACGTCCCTTCGAGCACCGCGGTGGCGGTGTCGTCGGAGTTCCACGCCGAGGTGATGTCCTGCCCCGGCGCGAAGAGGTCCACGCAGCGCCCGTGGTTGGAGAAGCCCGCCCGCTCATCCGTGTCCCGGGTGGCGCCCACGGTAACGGCCTCGGCGGTGCGCGCGGGAGACTCGTTGCAGGCGTCGAGACTGTCGTTGCCTGCCGCCACCACGGTGGTGACGCCCGAGGCGATGAGGTCTCGGACGGCCTGGTCCATCGCCTCCGAGGGCTCGAAGCCCAGGCTCAGGTTGGCCACCGCGGGCGCGACGTGGTGGGCGGCCACCCAGTCCAGGCCCGCGATGACGCTCGACAGGGTGCCCTCGCCATCGCAGTCCAGGACGCGCACGGGGTGCAGCGTCACGCCCCGGGCCACGCCCCAGGTGCTGCCACCCAGCGTTCCCGCCACGTGGGTGCCGTGGCCATCGCAGTCTTCCGCCGAGCCGCCCGGCTCCGCCGCGTCGAACCCGTCACCGAGCCGGCCGTGGAACTCGGCGTGCGTCCGACGGAGGCCGGTGTCGATGACGTACGCATGGACGCCCGCGCCCGTCAGCGCGGAGCGGTAGACGCCATCCAGGGGCAGGTCCACCTGGTCGATGCGGTCCAGTCCCCAGGGGGCATTCGCATGCACCGACGACAGGCGGACGTACGCGTCCTGCTCGACGAGCGCCACGGCGGGGTCCGCGCGCAGGGCGGCCACGCGCTCCTCGGAGAGGTCGGCCACGAAGCCATGCAGCACGTGGTCATACGTGCGCGCCACACGCGCATCATGCTTGCGGGCGACGTCCAGCGCCTGCTGCTTCACGCCCGCCGCCTGGACACGGGCGTCCGCCGGGCCCGGCTTCAACATGACGATGTATCGGCCGGGGACCCGGCGCGCGCTGGAGGACTTCGGGGGTTCGGCGCAGCCCATCAGCGCCAGTCCAGACAGCGTGGCCCACAGGAACGTCAGAAGGTGTTTCCGCATGCCTCCCTGACCCCCGAGTGACTTCGGACGGTCGCGGAGAAATGAAGAAGGTGCGCCCTGCGCTCAGGCGCCCTGGAGCGGGCCCCGGAAGCCGCTCGGCTCCGCGTGCACCGTGGTGTTGCCCGCGAGCATTCCCTTGGTGAAGAAGGGGTTCTCGAAGAACACGTACGGGGTGACGGGCTCGGGGCGGCTCGCGGCCTCCAGCCTGGCGGCGAGTGCGGGCGGCAGCGTGAAGTCGAGCGCGCGCAGGTTGTCCTCCAGTTGCTCCAGCCGGCTCGCGCCGATGATGGTGGAGACCACGCCCGGACGCGTCGCCACCCAGTTGAGCGCCACCTGCGCGGGCGTGCGCTCCACCTCCTTCGCCACGGCAACCAACTCCCGGACGATGCGCCACGGGCGCTCCTGGAGGAACTTGTCCGCCACGGGGTTGCCGCTGGCCAGCAGGGCATGGGCGCGCCCTTCTCCCTTCGGCTTCGTGCCCTCGCGCGTGTACTTGCCCGTGAGGAGCCCACCGGCCAGTGGGCTCCACGGGGTGATGGCGGCGCCCATCGCGAGCGCGGCGGGGAGGTGCTCGCGCTCGATGCTGCGCTCCGCGAGCGAGTACTCCAGTTGCAGCGCCGCCACCTTCTCCCAGCCGTTGCGCTCCGCGAGCGTCTGCGCGCGGGCGAAGTACCACGCGGGCACGTCGGAGAAGCCGAGGTAGCGGACCTTGCCCTCGCGCACGAGGCCGGTGAGCGTCTGCATCACCTCCTCCACGGGCGTCAGGCCGTCCCAGACGTGCAGCCAGTACACGTCCACGTAGTCCGTCTTGAGGCGCCGCAGCGAGCCTTCGAGCGCATTCAGGATGTGCTTGCGGCTGTTGCCTCCGGCGTTCGGGTCGCCGGGGGAGAGGTTCGCCGAGAACTTGGTGGTGAGCACGGCCCGCTGCCTGCCGCCGTGCTTCGCGAAGAAGTCGCCGATGATGCGCTCGCTGGAGCCGGAGGTGTACGCATCCGCGGTGTCGATGAAGTTGCCGCCCGCCTCCAGGTAGCGCGCCAGGAGGCGATGCGAGTCCTCCTCGGTATTCCCCCAGCCCCAGTCGGTGCCGAAAGTCATCGTGCCCAGGGCCAGCGGGCTGACCCGCAGGCCCGTCTGGCCGAGCAGGTGGTACTTCGCCAGGGAGTCAATCAGTTGCGTCGTCATGTCGGCTCTCTCCATCCGGAGGCGATGGGCACCAGCGCCCATCGCCCTGCTACGGATAGGGGAGTGCCCATTCGAAGGCAGCCCGCTTCTTGCGCCTGATTGAGGGCGCGAGGTGGCGCCCGCTCAGTCGATGTTGAAGTACACGTCGTCGATGGCGCCGTGGAACTGGTCGTTGTTGCTGCCCGTACTCTTGGCGCCGATGCCGACCGGCTGCCCCACCGGGCTGATGTCGTAGGTGGAGTCGATGAGCGCGCTGCCCCGGGCGATGTTGTCGATGAGGATGGTCAGCGTGGTGCTGGTGCGCTGGCAGGAGACCTTGTGCCAGGTGCCGTCCGCCACGCCCACCGACGACTTGACGATGATGGCCTGGGCGCCGCCCGTGGTGCGCACCACGCAGCTCGGCTTGCCGGCGACGGCGTCGTCGAGCTGCAGCTTCCACTGGGCCGTGGTGGACAGCCCCTTCTGCACCAGGTTGGAGCCGTGGTCCGCCGTCAGGTCCGCGAGAGTCAGGCGGACCCGCGCACCGAAGGTGAACAGGGCCGTGCCGGGGTTCAGGTCCGCGGCGTCCGCCGCGCTGAGGTTGGCGTGCGGGCAGCCGGTGCCCGTGCACACCGCGGGGAACTGCACACCCTGTCCGTCGTAGCCCGTCACCGGCACCACCGCGCCGCCATTGGCCGTCTGGACCGTGCCCGTGTGGCCCTTGCCGCTGTCGTCCACCACCGTCGTCACGGGGTTGGACACCGCCTCGAAGCGGTACCGCAGCTTCTGGCTCACCGCGCCCGCGGCCACGGGGCCCAGCACGAGCACCGCCAGCGCCGCGCGCGTCATCACCTGTCCAGGCTGTCTCTTCATGTCTTCCGGCTCCTTCAGGTACTTCGGGGAAACCTGAAGGTACCAGAAGGGGAGGGGCGCTCTCGACGACGCCCCCCGGCTCACACGGAGGGTGCGGACCGCGACTCGCAGAAGCCGAGCACCTCGGCGAAGGGCCGGTCCTCCAGGGCGCCGAAGAGCTTGTGGTTGCCCAGCTTCGCGCGTGAGAGCGCCGGGCTGCTCAGCCCGCAGAGGAAGCGCGCCGCCTGTCGCGGATGCCCGAGCGCCTCCGGGTGCCGAGAGGCCAGCGCGTGGAAGGCGGCCACGTCCAGGCCGGCGGGAAGGGGAGGCCGGGGACGCGGGGCGGGTAGCACCTGGGCCACGCCGGTGCGGCACCAGGTGCAGTGCCCGCAGGGGCGTTCGCGCCGCTGGCCGAAGTGGGCGACCAGGGCGTTGCTCTGGCAGCCCTCGTGCGTGACGAGCCGGAGCACCTCCTGCACGCGCGCCACCTCCTGCGCCTCGCGCTGCTGGAAGCGCTGGAGCAGCAGCGCCCCCAGCGCCGGACCGTCCTCGCGGGGGCGCAGCCGCGTGAAGCGCTGGCGGGGCTCGGAGACCTGCGTCTGCGCCAGCCCTTGCTCCTGGAGGTAGTCGAGCGCCTTCACCAGCCGCTCGCGGGGCTGGCCGAGTGCCTCGGCGACCTCGGTCGGGTCGAGCGAGTACCAGGTGCGCCCCTTCTTCGCTTTGGCGAAGACGTCCTTCACGAACCGAGCCCGCTCTCCCTGGAAGCGCCCTACCAGCTCCTCCAGTGGCACGAGCGGCTGCACCTTGTAGCCCGCGTAGAAGGGCGTGCCCTGGCGCAGCACGCCCTCCAGCTCCAGGTACGTCAGCGCGGTGCGCAGCACGAGCGGCCGCAGGTCATGCCGGTTGGACAGCGCGTACAGGTCGACGTGGAGCTCGGGGCCTCCCGCGAGGACCTCCGTCACCAGCCCTTGCAGCGCCTCGGGCGTGGGCAGGTCGCCGTGGGAGAAGTTCTCCAGGGTGGGCACGTCCTCGGGGCAGGCGAACAGCTCCACCACGGACGGCGCGCCGTCGCGGCCCGCGCGGCCCACCTCCTGGCTGTAGCTCTCCAGGCCCTTGGGCAGGTTGTAGTGGTACACGGCGCGCACGTCCGCCTTGTCGATGCCCATCCCGAAGGCGATGGTGGCCACCACGATGCCGCGCCCCGAGGCCATCCACGCCTCCTGCACCCGCTCGCGGTCCCCGGTCTCCAGGCCGGCGTGGTAGGCGCTCGCGGGGAGCCCCTCGGCGGTGAGGCGCTCCGCCACGCGCTCCGCCGTCTTCTGCAGCGTGACGTAGACGATGGTGGGCCCGGGCGGGCGCGACTTCAGCCGCTCGACGAGCAGCGCATCCCGCGCGTCGGCGCGCACCGGCGTGGTCTCCAGCGTGAGGTTCTCCCGGTAGAAGCCGGTGACGACGGCGTTCTCCCCGGGGATGGCGAAGCCCTGGCAGATGTCGCGCACCACCGCGGGCGTCGCCGTGGCGGTGAGCGCGAGGATGCGCTCGGCGCCGAGGTCTCGCGCCGCCTGTGCCAGCTTGAGGTAGTCCGGGCGGAAGTTGTGTCCCCACTCGGAGACGCAGTGCGCTTCGTCCACCGCGAAGAGGGAGATGCGCAGCTCGCGCAGCAGCGCGGTGAAGCGCTCGTTGTTGAAGCGCTCGGGCGCCACGTAGAGCAGCTTCAGCGCGCCACCCCGCAGGGCTTCCGTCACCTCGCGCGACTCCTCCAGGGACAGGGACGAGTCCAGCCTCGCGGCCCGGATGCCCCTGCGTCCGAGTGCGTCAATCTGGTCCTTCATCAGTGCGATGAGGGGGGACACCACCACCGTGACGCCCTCCAGGAGCAGCGCCGGAAGCTGGTAGCAGAGCGACTTTCCGCCGCCCGTGGGGAATACGGCGAGCGCCGCCGCCCCCGGCCCCAGCAGCGCCGAGAGCACCTCTCTCTGGCCGGGCCGGAATTCCGCCAGCCCGAAGCGCTCACGCAGGGTGCCTTCGAGCGCTTCCATTCCCCGTCCCATGTGGCCTTCCTTCATTCAGTTACGCCCTCGTAACACCCTGTGGCGGCCATCCGGTGACACCTGTCACGGTTACCGGTGTTTCGTGGCAGGACGCCCTGCTTGGGACGAGTCAATCGTTCGGTCCAAGCGGTTTGGCCCGGAGTGTGAAAGAGTCCGGGTTCCCCAACGTGACTGACATCTGTCGGGTGTGGAGGCGATGCAGGCAGGCGCCCCGTCACCACACCCCTGTCGCGGGACTGGCCGCAAGCAGAAGGAGATGAATGGCTTTTCTGGATCGCATCCTCGACCCTCCCAGCTACGGCTATGAGCGAAATGGCGAGCTCTACGTGCCGACCCACCGGGAAATCACCGCCGAGTTCTTCTCCCGGCTCAACGTCGTCCGCTCCCGGAAGAACTGGTTGGGGCTCTTCGCCTGGGTGACGAGTCTCAGCTTCGGCATTCCGCTCGTCCTCTTCCTCACCCACCACTTCAGCTGGTGGCTGATGGCCGCGGGCTTCGTCTACAGCATGGTGGTCCTCGGGACGCACGGCACCGTCTGGTTCCACCGCTACTCCACCCACGGCGCCTACCAGTTCAAGAACGCGTTCTTCCGCGAGCTGTGCCGCAACCTGGTCATCAAGATTGTCGTGGAGGAGGCGTACGTCGTCTCGCACCACGTCCACCACAGCTTCTCGGAGCAGCCCGGGGACCCGTACAACGTGCGCGCGGGCTGGCTCTACTGCTTCCTGGCGGATGTGAATCACCAGGCCATCAACAAGAACCTGGACCGCAAGGACTACGCGCAGGCCTGCAAGCTGATGAAGCACACGGGCGTGCGCCTCAACAGCTACGAGCAGTACCAGCGCTGGGGCTCGCTGTGCCATCCGGGGTACACGGTGCTGCACTTCGCCCTCAATTGGGCGTTCTGGTACGGCGCGTTCTTCCTCATCGGCGGGCACGCGCTGGCGCTGGCCCTCTTCGGCTGGGCCGGGGTGTGGGCCATCGGCGTGCGCACGTACAACTTCGACGGGCATGGCGGCGGCAAGGACAAGCGGCGGGACGGCGTGGACTTCAACAGGCGGGACCAGTCCATCAACCAGCTCTGGCCGGGGCTCATCACGGGTGAGTGGCACAACAACCACCACCTGTATCCCAGCGGCGCGCGCGCCGGCTTCCTGCCGTATCAGTTCGACACGGCGTGGCTCTTCATCCGCTCCTGGGCGTGGATGGGCGCCATCACCTCGTACCGCGACTACAAGCAGGACTTCATGGACCGCTACTACCTGCCGTGGCTGAAGGGCGCGAAGGCGCCCGACGGCCCGGCGCCCGAGCAGGTCCCCGAATCCGGTCTGTCCTGAAGCAGGCCCCCCGGCCCGCGCAACCGCGGGCCGGGGCGCACCACGCGCGTCTGAGCCCCCGACAGCGGTAGTGTCCCGTTTCATGACCTACCAACGCAGCCCGGTGAAGGCGCCCCGTGTTTCCGGCATGGCGCTCAAGGCCTTCGTCAACACCCTGGAGAGCGGGGTTGGCTCCGTGGTGCTGGAGAAGCTGGTGCGCGACAGCGGCATCGACCGCTGGCGCGAGCAGCCTCCAGGAGACGCTCCGCCCCTCCAGCTTCCGCTTCCACACGGCGAGCCCGCCGCCCAGGTCCAGACGCCCCAGGACCAGGCCGCGCGCGCCGTTGCCGCGTCCCCCGTGCCGAAGGAGCGCGAGACTGTCTCGGCCTACGCGCGTGCCTACCGCGAGGGCGCGGACCCCGTGGCCGTGGTGCGGCGCATCCACGAGGCCATCCAGAAGCTCGATGAAGGGAAGGAGCGCCTGGGCCTCTTCGTCGCGCGCAAGCCGGACGAGGTGCTGCGGGCCGCGGAGGCGTCGGCGGAGCGGCTGCGCGCGGGGCGCCCCCTGAGCGTGCTCGACGGCGTCCCCGTGGTGCTCAAGGACGAGGTGGACCTGGCCGGCTTCCCCACCACGCTGGGGACGAAGTTCCGCAACCAGGTGGCCGCCGCGGACTCGACGGTGGCCGCGCGCCTGAAGGCCGCCGGCGCCCTCATCCTCGGCAAGGCCAACATGAACGAGATTGGCATCAACCCCATCGGGTTGAACCCGCACCACGGCGCGGCGCGCAACCCGTGGAACCGGGGCCACATCACCGGTGGCAGCTCCAGCGGCTCGGGCGCCGTCGTGGCCGCGGGCCTGTGCCCGCTGAGCATCGGCGCGGACGGCGGTGGCTCCGTGCGCATCCCCGCGGCCCTGTGCGGCATCGTCGGCCTCAAGGCGACGTGGGGTCGCATCCCCGAGACGGGCGTGCCGCCGCTGTGCTGGAACGTGGGCCACGTGGGGCCCATGGGGCTCACCGTGGACGACGTCGCCGCGATGTACGCGCTCATCGCCGGGCCGGACGGGCATGATGTCGTCGCGCAGGCGCAGCCGCCGCACCACCTGTCGGGCTACGAGAACGCGGACCTGTCCGGCGTGCGGCTCGGCATCTGCTGGCCCTACTTCGAGGACGCCGACGCGGACGTGGTGGCGCGCTGCAAGGAGGCGGTGCGCGCGCTCACCGACGCGGGGGCCCGGGTGGTGGAGATTCCCGCGCCTGACCTGAACACGATTCTGTGGACGCACAGCTGCATCATCCTGAGCGAGATGGCGTCGGCGATGCTGCCCTACGTGAAGTCGCGCTCCTCGGACTTCGGGCTCGACTCGCGCACCAACCTCGCCATTGGCCGGCACTTCCGCGCCACCGACCTGGTGCATGCGCTGCGGCACCGGCACAAGCTGACGCGCGAGCTGCTGGCGCTCATGGCGGGCGTGGACGTCCTCGTCACGCCGACGACGGCCACGACGGCACCGGTGATTCCCGAGACGACGCTGCCGGACGGCGAGTCGAACCTGCCGGTGGTGGACGCGCTGATGCGCTACGTGCGCCTGGCCAACCTGACGGGCTTCCCCGCGCTGTCCGTGCCGGCCGGCTTCGACGGCGCGGGCCTGCCCGTGGGCGTGCAGCTCACCGGGCGGCCCTACGAGGAGCACCTGCTGCTGCGCCTGGGCCGCGCGGTGGAGCGCGCCACGGAGGTGCGCACGCCGCCCCTCCATGCGACGGCGCTGCGTTAGCCGGCTTCCGTCACGCGCGAGCGGAGCACCGCGCCCAGCGCCTCGGCCGTGTCCGGTGGGAGCCGGGCGAGGTGCGTGTAGAGCAACTCCTCCACCTGGGCCACCGTCTCCGCCGGAGCGCCGGCCTCACGCAGGCCGGCGAGCACCGTGTAGGCCGCCGCGCCGAGCGGCCCGACGAAGCCTCGCGACTCCTCCCAGAACTCCTCGAAGCAGGGCACCGCGTCCCCGGCGGCGACGCGGACCAGCCGCCCCAGGCAGGCGCCCCACCAGGCGCGGTGGGCCTCCAGCGCCTCGGCGGTGGAGAAGGGGCCCTGGCGCACCTCCACGCGCGTGCCGCCCTCCGCGGGGCGCAGGGCGATGGCGGCGCGCGTCGCGTCCGCGCCAAGGCCCCCGCCCTCCCACGCCATCTCCAATTCCAGCCCTTCGCCCGGCGTCACCGAGAGAATCTGTCCGCGCTGCATGACGGGCGCGCCGCTGGCGTCGATGAGGCTCACCTGGAATGGCTCGCCGGAGGCCACGTCGCCGGTGGCGCCCGTGCGGTGTCCGCCGGGAGGCGCGCCGTACCAGCGCCGCAGCCGGAAGGGGTCTCCGAAGGCCGCGAAGACTTCTTCCGGGCCCTGGGCCAGCCACACGTCCATCGTCAGCTCTCTCATGCCATCCCCGCGCGGGTGCGAACCTCGAAGCGCGGGACGCCGGCCCGCAGGGAGTGGGGGACGCGGTACTGCTCCACCACCAGGCTGATGCGCGCCCCCGAGAGCGCCGGGGCGCCCGCGTCGATGGCGGCGACCTCGTGCGTGAGGTCCCCGCGGAACACCACCAGCGTGCGCGGCACGGGCTTGAGCGCCGCCACCCGGTTGCCCCGGTGGTACAGCCGCAGCTCTCCACCCGAGAGCGTCTCCGGCACCTGCACGTAGAGCACGCTCACCGCCACCGGACAGCCGATGCCGGCGCCGTAGAACTCCAGGCTCCGGTCGATGTGCGCGCCCACCCCGCGGCCCTCGCGCACCAGCAGCGGGTTGAGCAGGAACGTGTCGCAGTCCGGCAGCAGCGCCGTGTCCAGGTAGGGCGCGAAGGCGGGGAACATCGCCGTCACCTCCGACAGGGCCTCCCGCCGGAAGGTGATGGAGAAGCCATACGTCCCGGAGAACTGCCCCGACAGGTTCGAGTCGCCGAGCAGGGAGGAGCCGAGGATGGCCTTCCGGATGGACTCGACGGTGGCGGGCGACAGGGCCTCGGGCGTGCGGTGGACGAAGCTCTGGAGGCGGAAGGCTCCGCCCCACGGTGGCTGGAAGCGCATGGGCGGACTCTAGCCCACCCTGGCGCCAGGCAGGCAGCGGCGCGGGTGGACCCGGCGAGCCAGGGGAACCCGTGTCTGCCTGCTTCTGTTCTGCGCGCCGCGCCCTACCCATCTCTACGGGAAGGATTGCGATGACCATGTCGGGCGACGTCCAGAGCATCCTGCGCTCCCCCGAGCGACTGGCCGCGCTGCGCCGCACCGCCCTCCTGGGCACCCAGGCCGAGGAGGCCTTCGACCGGCTCACCCGCCTGGCCTGCCGCATCCTCCGCGCGCCCATCGGCCTGGTGAGCCTGCTCGATGACAACCGTCACTTCTGCAAGAGCTGCATCGGCCTGCCGGAGCCCTGGCAGAGCCGGCGCGAGCTGCCGCTGTCGCACTCGCTCTGCAAGTACGCCCTGGGCGGCGGAGACCCCCTCGTGGTGACGGATGCCCGCGAGGACCCCGTGCTCCGGGAGTGCCTGGGCGTGAAGGAGATTGGCGTCGTAGCCTACGCGGGCGTGCCGCTCGTCAGCTCCGGGCAGACGCTGGGGAGCTTCTGCGTCCTCGACACCGTCCCGCGTCAATGGACGGACGACGACATCCACATCCTCAAGGACCTCGCGGCCGCGGTGATGACCGAGCTGGAGCTGCGGGCCACGCGCGAAATCGAGGTGGATGCGAGGGCGGAGCACGCGCGCCGCGAGGAGGCGGAGGACGCGCGCCGGCGGATGGCGCTGCTGGCGGACGCGAGCGCGCTGCTGGCGGACGTCTCCCGGAGCGAGGCCTCGCTCCAGCGGCTGGCCGAGCGAATCATCCCCGACCTGGGCGAGCTGTGCGACGTGGAGCTGCTCGGCGACGACGGGCCCTTCTCGGCCGGCGATCGGCTGGCCCACGTGGAGCCCGCGGGTCTGGAACGGCTGCGCGCCGTGCTGTCCTCTCCGGAGGCGCGGGACGTGTGGCGGGCGGGCGAGGCTTCCGAAACCTTCCGGCTCTGCGTGGACGACGTGCCCTCCGCCCGGCGGGGACTCGAGTCGCTCCTCCGGCGGATGGACGTGCGCTGCCTGCTTCGCGTCCCGGTGCTCACGCCCGAGGGACTGGAGGGGCTGCTCTCGGTGGGGCGTTGCTCGCGGGATGCGCGGCCCTACCAGGACGTGGACGTGGAGGTGGCGCAGGCGCTCGCGGGGCGCATCGCCGTGGCGCTGGAGAACGCCCGGCTCCTCCAGCAGGTGCGCGAGGGCGTCCGTGCCCGCGACGAGTTCCTCTCCATCGCCGCGCACGAGCTGCGCACGCCGCTGACGCCGCTGAAGCTGCAGCTGGAGACGCTCCGCCGCAGCGTGGCGGCCGCCGGTCTCGATGACGCACGGGTGCTCCGTCACCTGGAGCGCTCGGCGGGCCAGGTGCAGCGCCTGGCCCAGTTGGTGGAGCGCCTGCTGGACGTGTCGCGCGTGGCCACCGGGCGGCTGGGGCTGCTGCTCGAGGAGCTGGACCTCTCCGCCCTGGCCACGGAGGTGACGGACCGCTTCCGCGAGGAGGCGGAGGCCGCGGGCAGCCGGCTGGAGGTCCACACCCCCGGCCCGGTGCGCGGCGTGTGGGACCAGCTCCGGCTGGAGCAGGTGCTGTCCAGCCTCCTGTCCAACGCCATCAAGTACGGCGCGAGCCGTCCCATCCACGTTGCGGTGGAGGGCCATGGCGAGCTGGCGCGCCTGTGCGTGCGAGACCACGGCATCGGCCTCAGGCGCGAGGACACGGGCCGCATCTTCGAGCGCTTCGAGCGCGCGGTGTCCCCCCACCACTACGGCGGCATGGGGTTGGGGCTGTACGTGGCGAAGCAGATCATCGAGGCCCACGGCGGCACCATCGTGGTGCGGAGCCAGCCGGGGCAGGGCTCGACCTTCACCGTCGTCCTTCCCACCCAGGTGCCGCCCCGGCAGGTCTCCGCGGAGCAGGGAGCGTCCGCCGCTTCAGGGGCGTGAGGGGGGGGCCGCGCTCAGGGGAAGAGGAAGTGCCCGCCCGAGGTGGCTCGCGTCAGGTCCAGCAGCTCCTCGGAGGAGTTGAGCACGGACCAGGCGCCTTGCTCTTCAGGGAGCAGGCTCGCGGCCACGCGCCCTCCCGCCACGAGCGGGATGTTCGGCGTCGTGCGGTGCAGCAGCTCCAGGGTGAGCCGCGCGTCGTCCAGGCGCTCCGGCATGGCGACGGAGAGCCCGACGAAGGCGGGCTGCTCGCGGGCGACGAACACCGCCAGGTCCTTGGCGGGCGTGTCCGCTCCCAGGAAGCGCACGTGCCAGCCGTCGAGCGCCAGCACCTGGGCGACGAGCCGCGCCCCGAGCAGGTGCCGCTCTCCGGGCGCGCAGGCGATGACGGCCCGGGGCCCGCCCTGGTGCCACCCGAGGCCTGGCAGCGACTGGGTCAGCAGCTCGCGCAGCAGCTCCGAGGCGGCGTGTTCCTCCGCCACGGTGATGGCACCGTTGCACCAGCGGTCGCCGACGGCCTGCATGACGGGGCGGGCCAGCGCGTCCACGAGGAACGCCGCGCCGCCACCGTCCATGTAGTCATGCACCGCCTCGAGCACCGTCCCGGTATTCCCCACGAGGAGCGCGTCCGCGACGACTTCGGGAGAAGGCAACCGTGTAAGGGACAAGACACCCACCTCCTGGCACTCGGGTTCCACCTGGGAACGTGGGGGTGCGCGCCGCCGGTGCAAAGCCCCTGTGCGGCGAACATTCGCCTTGTGGTGGGGCGGGACATGCTGGAGCCTTGTCCCAATGCAGCCAACTCTCCAGGTCATGGCTCCGCTGCTCGTCCTCCTGGCGGTGGGCGGATGCCGGCGTGAGCCCGATGCGGGTGCGGCCCAGAAGGTCGCGCTCCCCGAAGTCGCACCCAACGCGCTCCGCGCTCCCCAGGACTTCGCCGCCATCGAAGCCCCGGCGGAGCGCTCGAAGGCGCTCTTCCTCGAGGCCAGCCGCGTGTTCCTGCACCCGCGCTGCGCCAACTGCCACCCCAGCGGCGACGTGCCCCTCCAGGGCATGAACGGACAGCCGCACGACCCACCGGTGGTGCGCGGTCCGGAGGACAAGGGCGTCGTCGGCATGGAGTGCACCAGCTGCCACCAGGACCGGAACCTGGCGCACGCCCGTGTGCCCGGCGCGCCGAACTGGCACCTGGCGCCCATTGAAATGGCCTGGGTGGGCAAGAGCCCGCGCCACCTCTGCGAGCAGCTGAAGGACCCCCAGCGCAACGGCGGCAAGACGCTGGCGCAGCTCGTCGAGCACAACGCCCACGACGAGCTGGTGGGCTGGGGTTGGAGGCCCGGGTGGGACCGCGAGCCCGCGCCCGGAACGCAGGAGCAGTTTGGCGCCATCATCTCGGCGTGGGTGGAGACGGGCGCGGAGTGCCCGAATGAGGAGGCACGGCCATGACGATTCACGTCCGCGTCAACGGTGTGGAGAAGGAGCTGGAGGTCGACCCGGAGATGCCGCTGCTCTGGGCGCTGCGCGACGTGCTCGGCCTCACGGGGACGAAGTACGGCTGCGGCCAGGCGCTGTGCGGCGCGTGCACCGTCCACCTGGACGGCCAGACGGTCCGCGCGTGCGTGACGCCGGTGCGCCGCGCGGAGGGGAAGTCGGTGACGACGATTGAGGGCCTGTCGCCGGACGGCAGCCACCCCCTGCAGAAGGCCTGGTGCGACCTGGGCGTCCCGCAGTGCGGCTTCTGCCAGGCGGGGCAGATCATGAGCGCCGCGGCGCTGCTGGCGAAGAAGCCGAAGCCGACGGACGCCGACATCGACCAGTCGCTCGCCGGCAACCTGTGCCGGTGCGGCACGTACACGCGCATCCGCGCGGCCGTGAAGAAGGTGGCGGGCATTGCCGAGGAGGAGCCATGACCCGGCACCTCCAGTTGATTTCGCGGCGCTCCTTCCTCGAGGGGCTGAACCTGGCGGTGGGCGGGCTCACCCTGGGCCTCTTCTCCGCCGAGGCGCTCGCGGCCGAGCCCTCCGGACGCACGGGCAAGAAGCCGAAGACGAGCTCCCCGGCGATTGAAGACGGCACCCCGGGGCTCAACCCGAATGCCTTCGTCCACGTGGCCCCGGACGGGCTCGTCACCATCGTCTGCCACCGCTCGGAGATGGGGCAGGGTATCCGCAGCTCGCTGCCGGTGCTCATCGCGGACGAGCTGGGCGCGGACATGGCGCGCGTGCGCATCCTCCAGGCGGACGGCAACAAGGCCTACGGCGACCAGAACACCGACGGCTCCAGCAGCGTGCGCGGCATCTACGACGACATGCGCCGCGCTGGCGCCACCGCGCGCACCATGCTGGTGGCCGCCGCCGCGAAGCGCTGGAAGGTGAAGCCGGAGGACTGCGAGGCGAAGGACCACGCCGTCTTCCATCGCGACGGCAAGCGCACGCTGGGCTTCGGCGAGCTGGCGGCCGAGGCGGCGAAGCTGGCCGTCCCCGAGGCGAAGTCCGTCAGGCTGCGGCCGAAGGCCGAGCTTCAGCACGTGGGCCGGCCGCTGCCGCTGCTGGACGGGCCCGCGTACGTCAACGGCTCCGCCGTCTTCGGCGCGGACGTGAAGCTGCCGGGCATGCTCGTCGCGGTGATTGCGCGGCCCGCCGTCGTGGGCGGGAAGGTGGCGCGGTACGACGCGGCGAAGGCGCTCGCCGTCCCCGGCGTGAAGCGCGTCCTCGAGCTGCCCGCGCCCCAGAAGCCCTACGTCTACCAGCAGTGGGGTGGGGTGGCGGTGCTGGCGGAGAACACCTGGGCGGCGCTGAAGGGCCGCGCGGCGCTGGACATCACCTGGGAGGACGGGGAGAACGCGTCGTACGACTCGAAGCAGTACCGCGAGGCGCTGGCCGCGTCGGTGCGCGCGCCGGGCACCGCGGTCCGCAACGTGGGCGACGTGGACAAGGCCCTGGCCGGGGCGGCGCGCGTCGTCGAGGCCGAGTACTACACCCCCCATTTGCCGCACGTGCCCATGGAGCCGCTCGTCGCGCTGGCCCGCGTGGACGGCGACACCTGCGAGGTGTGGGCCCCCACGCAGAACCCGCAGGACGCGCAAGAAGTAGCCGGGGGCATCCTCAAGATTCCGCCCGAGAAGGTGAAGGTCCACGTCACCTTCCTCGGCGGCGGCTTCGGCCGGAAGTCCAAGGCGGACTTCATCGCCGAGGTGGTGTGGCTGGCCCGCGAGGCGGGCGCTCCGGTGCGCGTGCAGTGGACGCGCGAGGACGACGTCCGCAACGACTACTACCACTCGGTCAGCATGCAGCGGCTGAGCGCGGGCCTGGACGCGGAGGGCAAGGTGGTGGCCTGGCGCCACCGCACGGCCTTCCCGCCCATCGCCTCCACCTTCGCGCCCGCGAACCGGCCGGGCTCGAGGGACCTGCAGCAGGGCGTGACGGACCTGGCGCTCGCCGTGCCCAACGTCCGCGCGGAGACGTGCGAGGCCAACGCCCACGTGCGCATCGGCTGGCTGCGCTCCGTCTACAACATCTTCCACTCCTTCTCGGTCAACTCGTTCATGGACGAGCTGGCCCACGCGCGCGGCGTGGACCCGCGCGACATGCGCCTGGAGTTGCTGGGGCCGCAGCGCGTGGTGACGTTGGCGGAGCTGGGCGTCCCCAAGCTGGAGAACTACGGCCAGTCCCTGGACGAGCACCCCGTCGACACCGGGCGCATGCGGCGCGTCGTCGAGCGGGTGACGAAGCTGGCGCGCTGGGACGAGCGCAAGCAGGACGGCCGGGCGCTGGGGCTCGCCGCGCACCGCAGCTTCCTGTCCTACGTGGCCGTCGTCGCGTCGGTGGTGAAGGATGCGGCTGGCAGGCTCCGCGTCGACGAGGCCTGGGTGGTGGTGGATGCCGGGACGGTCATCAACCCGGACCGCGTCCGCTCGCAGATGGAGGGCTCGGTCATCTTCGGGATGAGCATCGCCCTGCACGGGGAAATCAGCATGAAGGGCGGCGCGGTGGAGCAGTCCAACTTCCGCGACTTCAAGCTGGTGCGCATCAACGAGGCGCCCCGGAAGATTCACGTCGACATCGTGGAGAGCGACGGCGCGCCCGGTGGCATCGGCGAGCCGGGGGTGCCTCCCGTCGCGCCGGCCATCGCCAACGCCGTCTTCGCGCTCACCGGCACCCGCGTGCGGGAGCTGCCGCTGGCGCGCTCGTTCCCGGTCTGACGTCCCCCGCGGGCGGCGGTGCACCTGTCAGTGCATCGTCGCGCCCGGGGGCCGCCGCTCCATGGCGAGCGGCAGCTCCACGGTGAAGGTGGCGCCCCGGCCCTGCTGGCTCTCCGCCAGGATGGTGCCCTGGTGCGCCTCCACGATTCGCCGGCTGATGAAGAGGCCCAGGCCCAGGCCGCCGTAGTTGCGGGTGGAGACGGCGCGGCCGAACTTCTCGAAGATGCGCGCCAGGTGCTCCGGGGCGATGCCAATGCCCTCGTCCCGCACGATGAAGCGGGCCCTGTTGCCCACCTGCTCCACCCGGAGCACCACGGGCTGGCCGGGCCCGTACTTGATGGCATTGGACAGCAGGCCCCGCGCCACCTGCTCCAGCCGGTGCCGGTCCCACCAACCCATCACCGGCCCCGGGGCCTCGACGACGAGCTCGCACCCGGCCTGGGCGGCCTGGGTCCGGAACTGCTCCACCACCGCGCGCAGGACGGCCGTCAGGTCCATCGTCTCCCGCTTCAGCGACAGTGTCTCGCCGGTGAGCTGGGTCACGTCCAGCAAGTCGTTGATGAGCGCGGTGAGCTTGCGAATCTGCAGGGTGGCATTCTCCGCCGTGGCCAGCACGCGCTCCCGGAGCCTGTCTCCGGGGATGTCCGCGCGGGCCTCGCGCGCGAGCCCCTGGAGCTTCATCTGCAGCGGCGTGAGTGGCGTCTTCAGCTCGTGGGAGGCCACGGTGAGGAACTCGTCGCGCAGCCGCACGGACTCCTGGAGCCGGGCCTCGGTCTGCTTCAGCGGCGTCACGTCCTGGAGGGCGAGCACCGCGGTGGCCGGGTGGCCGTGCATCGCCGGGAGCAGCTCCGAGTCCGTGAGGAGTGAGTACGTCCCCGCCTCCGTGTGCCACACCACGGGGGCCTGCATGAGCCGCTCGCCACGCGCGGCCCGCGCTCCGGGGCTATGCTCCCTGGGAATGGGCGTCCCCGCGTCGTCGGTGAGGCGGTACACGGCGTCATAGTCGTTCGTGGGGAAGCCCAGCGGAAAGACGCCGCCCGCCATCCGGTGGGCGGCCTGGCTCGCGAAGAGGGCCCGTCCGGTGCCGGGCTCTATCAGCAGGAAGGGGATGGGGAGGAGGTTGAGCACCGACTCCAGCCACTGCTGCTGGTTGGTCAGGTGCGCCGCCAGCTCCTCCGCCCTCTGCCGGGACTGGACATGCTCCGTCACGTCCATGGAGAAGGACATGACGGAGTCCACCTGCCCGTCGGCGTCGCGCAGCGGCACGTAGGCGATGTTGAAGTAGCGGTCCTCCCGCGCGCCGTCTCCACGCGGGTCCACCCGGGCGAGGACCTCCCTCATTTCGAGGGGCTTTCCGGATTCGTAGACGTGCTGCAGCTCCCGGGAGTAGTCCTCGCCATTGCGGTTGCGCTTGACGAGCTCCTTCAGAGACAGGTCGGTGAGATCCACTCCGTACGCATATTGCCGGTAGAGGGGGTTGACGAGCGTGAAGACCTGGTCGGGGCCACGCAAGATGGCGATGGACGCCGGGACGTTCATGAGGACGTCGTAGAGGCGCGCCCGTTCGACTTCCACCTCGGCCTCCGCCCGCTTGCGGTCGGTGATGTCATGCACGAGGGCGACGAAGCCCTTCACGTGGCCCTGGGGCGTGCGCGTAGGGACATAGGTGGACTGGACGTGCAGCATCCGCCCGTCCCGGAGCGTCAGGGCGCTCTCGTAGCTGACGGTCTCCCCCGCCAGGGCCCTGCGCATCCAATCCTTCAGGTGGGCATACCCCATCTCGCCGGACAGCCCGCGCACCGGCTGGCCCGTCAGTGCGTCGGGATTGAGCCCGAACCACGTCTCGAACGCCCGGTTGCAGAAGACGTAGCGCTCGTCGCGGTCGACGTAGGCCACCAGGGCAGGGAGCGCGTCGGTGATGGCGCGCAATTGGTGCTCCCGCATGCGCACCACCTCGCGGCTCTCCTCCAGGGCCTCCTTCGCGAGCACCTGCTCCGTCACGTCGCGCTGGGTGCCCCACACGCGCACCAACTGGCCGCCCTCCACCACGCCAACGAGGTTCGCCAGCCGCACGCGCTCCCCGCCGGCCTTGTCCACCTGGCGCGTCTCCACATTCTCCATCCGATAGCCGAGGCGGACGAAGGGATGGACGGCCTTGTCGACATGGGCCGGGTCCTGCGTGAGCATGGCAATCATCTGCTGCAGCGTGGTGCCCAGCATGTCCCGCACGCACGCGAAGCCCGTCATGCGCGCCATCGTTTCGTTCGTCTCGGCGACGGCGCCCCGGGTCAGCAGCGCCTGGACCTGCGCGTCCTCGGGCAGGCGCGTGTCGATGGGCGGCTCGATTTCCAGCCGCCAGATGCCCTCGGTACTCTGGGCGACGAAGGTGCGGTAGCGCTCGTCGCTCTCCCGGAGCGCCTGGGTGGTTCGCCGCAGCGCGCGCTCCGCGCGCTTGTGCTTGGTGATGTCCTCGGCGGTGGAAATCCACTCGCGCACGAGGCCCCGGTCATCGAACACCGGCACGCTCCGGATGACGGTGTCGCGGTAGGTCCCGTCATGGCACCGCAGCCGCGCCTCGCCCCGGTAGGGGTCCCTGAGCTCGAGGGCCGCGGCCCACTCCGACACGAAGCGCGTGCGGTCGCTCGGGTGGATGGCGTCGAGCCAGCCCAGCCCCAGGTGGGCGTCATGGCTCTGTCCCGTGAAGGCGAGCCAGTGGGGCGCCGGCTCCACCAGCTCTCCCCGGCCGTTGGTGGTCCACACCGTCTGCGCCACGGACTCCACCAGGGAGCGGTAGCGCTGCTCGCTCATGCGGAGCGCCAGGTCCGCGCGCTTCGACTCCGTCGTGTCCACCACGGCGATGCCGATGCCTTGCGTGACGCCGTGGATGTCGCGCACGGGGTAGTAGTTCACCAGGAAGTGGCTCTCGGCTCCGCCGTCCTTGTAGGTGGGGCCGACAATCTCCAGGTTCAGGGCCGGCTGTCCCGTCTCCAGGACCTGCCGGTAGTGCGGCTCGACGAAGGGCCACAGCTCGGGGATGACGTCGCGCACCTTGCGGCCCAGGTGGGCCTGGCGGGGCAGCCCGTTCATGTCGGCCAGGGCGTCGTTGATGTGGATGAAGCGCAGGTCCAGGTCCACGAAGGCGAGGCCCACCGGAGCACTGGCCACCATCGTCTCGAGGAACAGCCGGGACTGCTCCGCGGTGATGCCTTCGATGGCTTCCCTGTCCGTCAAGCCCGTGCCGTGACCCAACACCTGCGCTCCTCCCAAGGGTTCACCCTGGACGAGCCCACAGGGTGGCGGTGCCCGCCCGGCCCTTCCAGCCGGGGCATTCTTCCTGGAGTGTGCGCATCTTGGACACCCGCCGGGAGAAGCGGGCCGGGAGGAGGCGCCTCGTGCCCACACCCGCCCGGTCCGGGCCTCGGCCCCACGGCGGAGCGGGCAGAGCGCTCGCACGGGAGCCGCCCGCCCCGGACGCCCCAGGCGGCGGGCGCGTGGCCGGAAGAAGCCACGCGCCCGTTCATTCCTCCGGCGGCGCTGAGGGCTCCAGTGCGCGCAGGAGCGCGAGGAACTCCGCCGCCACGAAGGAGACGTTCGGCGGCTTCAGCAGCGAGTTGTGGTCGCCCGGCACCTCGCGCACCGTCACGCCTCCACGGACCCAGGTGGACCAGCCAGCGTCCGCGCTCTCGGGAGCCACGGAGATGGAGGCCGCGAGCAGGAGGGCCGCCGGGCCCGAGAGGGCGGCGGAGGGCACGTATGTCCGGTGGGCCTCGGTGAGCCGCTCGTAGACGCCGAAGAGGCGTCCGACCTGCTCCGGCTCCAGGGCACCGGCGGCGGGCAGGCCGCGGACCAGCTCGGTGATGCACTCCAGCAGCGCCTCGCCCTGGAGCTGGCCCAGCCGCTCCACGTCGGCGGCCGGGGCATTCTCCAGGGGGAGTCCGGCCATCTGCGCGAAGGCGGAGAGCCGCGCCGCGGCGGAGCGCTCCGGCCGGGGCTGGCCGGAGGGGGCGAGGGCATCCAGGAGGACGAGCAGCTCCACCCGCTCCCCCAGCGACTCGAGCTGGCGCGCCATCTCATAGGCCACCATGGCGCCGAGGGACCAGCCGGCCAGGAGGTAGGGGCCCTGGGGCTGCGCCTCGCGCACCTGCTCCACGTAGAGGCGGGCCAGGGCCTCCATGGAGGCGGGAGGCAGCTCGCCGCCCTCCAGTCCGGGGGCGAAGATGCCGTGGATGGGCCGCTCGTCACCGAGGTGGCGGACGAGCTCCGCGTAGCTGAGCAGCGCCCCGCCGCCGCCGTGGACGAGGAACAGCGGCCGGCGCTGGGAGGTGCCGGAGTCGAGGCGCGCGAGGTTGGGCGTGCCCGGGCGAGCGGGTACCAGTGCGGCGAGCCGCGCGACGGTGGAGCCCTGGAAGAGGGCCGCCACGGGCAGCGCCAGGCCGGTGCGCTCACGGATGCGCGCCATGAGGCGCACGGCCAGCAGCGAGTGGCCGCCGAGGTCGAAGAAGTCGTCCTCGGTGCCGACGCGCTCCACGCCGAGCACCTCGGCGAATACCTGGGCGAGCTGCTCCTCCAGCGGCGTGCGCGGCGCGACGTACCCGCCGAGGGCCGAGGCCGCATCCGGCGCGGGCAGGGCCTTGCGGTCCACCTTGCCGTGCATCGTCAGCGGGAAGGCCGCCAGCGGCACGAAGGCCGAGGGCACCATGAACCCGGGCAGCCGGGCCGTGAGCGCCGCGCGGAGGTCCGCGACGGAGGGTGGCGCCCCCGGCTCGGTGGGCGTCACGTAGGCCACCAGCCGCTTGTCGCCGGGCGAGTCCTCGCGGGCCAGCACCAGCGCCTCGGCCACGCCCGGGGCGCGGAGCAGGGCGGCTTCGATTTCCGCAAGCTCGATGCGGTAGCCGCGCACCTTCACCTGTGCGTCGACGCGGCCGGCGAACTCCAGCACTCCGTCGGCGCGCCAGCGCGCGAGGTCACCGGTGCGGTAGAGGCGTGCGCCGGGGACGGAGGAGAAGGGGTGGGGGACGAAGCGCTCGGCGGTGAGGGCGGGCTGGCCCACGTAGCCACGGGCGAGCCCGTCGCCACCGGCGAACAGCTCGCCGATGACGCCCGGGGGCACGGGCTGGCCGGAGGCATCCAGCACGTACACCTCCGTGTTGCCGATGGGCCGGCCGATGGGCACGGAGGCGCCCACGGTGGAGGCGTCCGTCACGGGGTGGAAGGACGTGACGAAGGTGACCTCGGTGGGGCCGTAGCAGTTGAGCACGGGGATGCGCAGCTCCTCCACGGCGCGGCGCACGTGGGGCGCGCTCGCCACGTCACCGCCGCAGAGCACCTGCCGCAGCGGGCGCAGGCCGGCGAGGTGGTGCTCCACCATCTGCGTGAAGAGGCCCGCGGTGAGCAGCAGCGTGGTGACGCCATGGCGGGCAATCACCGCGCCCAGCTCCTCGACGTCGGAAGGAGGATGCGGCGGGAAGACGGCGAGCTTCCCACCGTGCAGCAGCGGGCCCCAGACCTCCATGGTGGCGGGGTCGAAGGAGATGGGCGCCAGGTGGAGGAACGTCTCGTCCGGGCCCAGGTGCACGAAGCCGGCGCCGAAGAGCGTGCGCAGCACGGCGGCGTGCGAGGTGCCCACGCCCTTGGGCCTGCCGGTGGAGCCGGAGGTGAAGTCGACGTACGCGAGGCTGCCCGGTAGGGCCGTGGAGGGCGGCGCATGCGCGGGCGGCGGTTCCACGGGCACGTCCTCCAGCACCAGCGTGACGAGCCCCTTCGTGGGCAGCTTCGACAGCAGCGCGCGCGTGGTGACGAGCACGCTCGGGCCCGAGTCCTCCAGCATGGCCGCGAGGCGCTCGCGGGGATACGACGCGTCCAGCGGCACGTAGGCACCGCCGGCCTTGAGGATGGCCACCAGCGAGACGATGAGCTCCAGCGAGCGGTCCACGCCCAGGGCCACGCGCGAGTCGGTGGACACCCCCAGCGCCCGCAGGTGCCACGCGATCTGGTTGGCGCGTGCGTCGAGCTGCCGGTAGGTGAGTTTCGAGTCGCCGAACTCGACGGCGACCTTGTCGGGGAAGCGGGAAACCACCTGCGCGAAGACCTCGGGCACGGTGGCGCCGCGCGGGTACTCGGCGGAAGTGGCGTTCCACTCCACGAGCACGCGCTGGCGCTCCTCGCCCGTCAGCAGGGTGGCGGAGGCCAGGGGCGCATCGGGCCGGGCCACGAGCGCCTCCACCAGCGCGCGGAAGTGCTCCACGAGGCGTGTGGGCGTCCCGGGCTCGAAGAGGTCGAGGTTGTAGCCCAGCGTGCCGGTGATGCCCTGGGGCGTCTCCGTCAGGCCCAGCTCCAGGTCGAACTTGATGGCGCGCGGGTCCGCCTCCAACGGGTGCAGGCTGAGCTCGGACGCGCCCGGCTGCGCGGTGCCGCCGGCCTGGGCGTTCTGCAAGGCGAAGAGGACCTGGAAGAGCGGGCCGCGGCTCCTGTCGCGCTCGGGCCGCAGCTCCTCCACCAGTCGCTCGAAGGGCACGTCCTGGTGGGCGTAGGCGCCCAGGGCCGTCTCCTTCACCTGCTGGAGCAGTTGGCGGAAGGACTCGACGCCGCGCACCTGGGTGCGCAGCACCAGCGTGTTGACGAAGAAGCCGATGAGCCCTTCCGTCTCGCCGCGCTGGCGCCCGGCGATGGGCGAGCCCACGCAGATGTCCTCCTGCCCGGCGTAGCGCGCGAGCAGCGCCTGCCATGCGGCCAGCAGCAGCATGAACGGGGTGACGCCCTCGCGTTGGCAGAGCGCCTTGAGCCCCTGGGTGAGGGCCAGGGGCAGCTGCACGGGGATGAGCGCGCCACGGAGCGTCTGCACCGGCGGGCGCGGCTTGTCGGTGGGGAGCTGCAGCGTCGCGGCGCCCGCGAGGTGGCGGCGCCAGTAGCCGAGCTGCGCCTCGAGCACCTCCGCCTGGAGCCACTGGCGCTGCCAGACGGCGTAGTCGGCGTACTGCACGGGCAGCTCGGGCAGCGGTGAGGGTCGGCCATGGCGGAAGGCGCCGTAGAGGGCGGTCACCTCGCGCACCAGCACGGCCATGGACCAGCCGTCCGAGATGATGTGGTGCAGGTTGAGCACCAGCACGTGCTCGGCTGGAGCCAGCCGCAACAGCAGCGCACGCAGCAGCGGGCCCGTGGCCAGGTCGAAGCGGTGGGCGCCTTCCAGGGCCAGCAGGTGCTTCGCCTCGTCGAGGGCTGCCGCGCCATGGGCGCCCAGGTCCACCACGGGCAGCGGCAGCTCGAACGCCGGGGCGACGTGCTGGACGGGCTGGCCCGCGTGCTCGCGGAAGGTGGTGCGCAGTGACTCGTGGCGGCGCATCAGCTCGGTGAGGGCGCGCTGGAGCGCGTCCACATGGAGCACGCCCTCCATGCGCACGCCGATGGGGATGTTGTACGCGGGCGTGCCGGGCTCGAGCTGGTCGATGAACCACAGCCGCTGCTGGGCGAAGGACAGCGGCAGCGCGTCCGTGCGTGGCACCGGCACCAGCGGAGGCGGCTCGGGCAGCTCCGCGAGCCCGCGCGCGAGCAGGCCCCGGTGGACCTCGCGGGCGCGCTGGTGCAGATCGCGCCAGGTGAGCGTCTGGCCCTCATGCTCGGCGGCCACCGCGTCGGGCGTGAGCCGGGCCTGCGCCTGGAGGAGGCGGTGCAGGTTGGCGTCCGCGGCCGTGGCGGCGTCGGGCTGCTTCCACGCGTGGAACAGCAGGTGCCGCTCGTCGTCGGTGAGGAAGGACACGCGGGACAGCTGGCGGTCCGGGTTCGCCAGCGCCGACTCCAGCAGGGCGCGCAGGTGCCGCACCATCCGCGCGGCCGTCGAGGCGTCGAACAGGTCGGTGCTGTACTCGAGCTGGCCCTTGAGTCCGTCGCCCCGGTCGGAGATGGCCAGGGTGAGGTCGAACTTCGCGGTGCGGTGCTCGGCCCTGAGGGGGCTCAGCTTCAATCCCGCGCCCATCAGCGCCGGCAGGGGCGCGTTCTGGTACGCGAGCATCACCTGGAAGAGGGGCGTGCGTCCGGCCTCGCGCTCGGGGCGCAGCGCCTCCACCAGCTTCTCGAAGGGCACGTCCTGGTGGGCATAGGCGCCGAGCGTCACGTCCCGCACGCGGGCGAGCAGCGCGCGGAAGCTGGGGTCTCCGTCCAGCTTCGTGCGCAGCACCAGCGTGTTGACGAAGAAGCCGATGAGCCCTTCCAGCTCCGCATGCGTCCGGCCGGCGATGGGCGCGCCGATGCTGACGTCGTCCTGCCCGGAGTAGCGGGCCAGCAGTGCCTGGAAGGCGGCGAGCACCACCATGGACGGCGTGGCCCCCTCCTGCCGGCAGAGGGCGTCGAGCGCGTCCGACAGCTCACGTGGGAAGTGGAACGGGTGTCCGGCGCCGCGAGTCGACTGCGTCGTCGGACGCGCCCTGTCGGTGGGCAGCGCGAGTGCGCGGGGCGCGCCATGGAGCTGCTGGCGCCACCAGCCGAGCTGCGTCTCCAGCGCTTCATCGCGCAGCCAGTCGCGCTGCCAGAGCGCGAAGTCGGCGTACTGCACCGGCAGCGGCTCCAGGCGTGCGGGCCGGCCCTCGGCGTGGGCCGTGTACAGCGTGGCCAGTTCCTGGACGAGCACGCCCAGGGACCAGCCATCCGCGATGACGTGGTGCAGGGTGAGCATCAGGACGTGCTGCTCCGCCGACAGGCGCACCAGGAGCACGCGCCACAGCGGCCCCGTCTCCAGGTTGAAGGGCTGGCCGGCCTCGTGCTCCAGGGCGTGGCGCAGTGAGGCCTCACGGGCGTCTTCGGGCAGGGCCTCCAGGTCCAGCCACCCCGCGGGCAGGGTGGGGCTGTCGTGGATGACCTGCACGGGCTGGTGCTCGTGCTCGTGGAAGGTGGTGCGCAGGGACTCGTGGCGCTGGAGCAACTCACGCAGGCCACTGGCGAGCGCGGGCACGTCGAGCGCGCCGTCCATCCTCACGGCGAAGGGGAGGTTGTAGGCGGTGCTCTCGGGGTCGAGCTTCGCGAAGAACCAGAGCCGCTGCTGCGCGAAGGAGAGCGGCAGGGGGCCGTCGTCCTTCCGGGGACGGAGCAGCGGCTGGGCGGTGGAGGCCCGTGTGTCCGCCTGCGCCTCGATGCGCTCTGCCAGCGCCGCGATGGTGGGGGCGGCGAAGAAGTCGCGGAACGACAACTCCACGCCGAAGTGCTGGCGGATGCGCGAGAGGACCTGTGTGGCCGTCAGGGAGTGGCCCCCCAGCTCGAAGAAGTCGTCCTCCGCGCCGACGGTGTCCAGGTGGAGGACGCGGGCCCAGAGCGCCGCCAGCTCGCGCTCGCAGTCGGTGCGGGGCGGACGGGTGGGGACGCGGTCCTGGAAGGCCGAGGGGGCCGGGAGCGCCTTGCGGTCCACCTTGCCGTTGGCGGTGAGGGGCAGCGCGTCCAGGCGTCCCAGCGCGGAGGGCACCATGTACTCGGGGAGCCGCTCCTTGAGGGCCGTGCGCAGGCCGCCCAGGTCCAGCGACGCGGGCGCGACGACGTAGCCGACCAGGCGCTTGTCGCCAGGCGAGTCCTCGCGCGTGACAACCACCGCCTCGCGCACCTCGGGGAAGGCGAGCAGGGCGGCTTCCACTTCGGACAGCTCGATGCGGTAGCCGCGCACCTTCACCTGCGCGTCCGCGCGGCCGAGGAACTCCAGCACGCCGTCCTGCCGCCAGCGGGCGAGGTCTCCGGTGCGGTACAGGCGCGCGCCGGGAGTGGACGAGAAGGGATGGGGGACGAAGCGCTCGGCGGTGAGGGCCGGCTGCTCCACGTAGCCGCGCGCCAGGCCGTCGCCGCCGATGAACAGCTCGCCGATGACGCCCGGGGGCACCGGCTGCCCGTGGGCCTCGAGCACGTAGACCTGCGTGTTGCCGATGGGCCGGCCAATGGGTACGGAGGCGCCCACGTGGGCCACGTCCGTCATGCGGTGACACGAGGTGAAGAGGGTGCCTTCGGTGGGGCCGTAGCAGGCCGTCACGGGGATGCGCAGCTCCTCCAACACCCGGCGCACGTGGGGCCCGCTCACCACGTCTCCTCCCGTGAGCAACTGCCGCACCGTCCGCAGGCCGGGCAGGTGGCTGTCGACCATCTGCGCGAAGAGGCCGGCGGTGAGGTGCAGGGTGGTGACGCCGTGCTTCACCAGCACGGACTCCAGCTCGTAAACGTCCGAGGGCGAGTGAGGCGGGAAGACCGCGAGGCGCGCGCCATGCAACAGCGCGCCCCAGACCTCCAGGGTGGAGGCATCGAAGGAGATGGGCGCGAGCAGGAGGAAGGTCTCCTCCGGCCCCAGGTGCGCGTAGTCGACGCCGAAGACGGTGCGCAGCACGGCGGACTGGAGCGTGCCCACGCCCTTGGGCCGGCCGGTGGAGCCGGAGGTGAAGTCGATGTACGCGAGGCTGTCGGGCAGGGCCGTCGAAGGCGGCGCATGCGTGGGGAGGCCGGACAGGTCCGCGTCCTCCAGCACCACGGTGGCCAGCCCTTCGGCGGGAAGCTTCGACAGCAGCGCGCGCGCGGTGATGAGCGCGAGGGGGCGCGAGTCCTCCAACATGGCGGCGAGGCGCTCACGGGGGTAGCCCGGGTCCAACGGCACGTAGGCGCCACCGGCCTTGAGGATGGCCACCAGCGTGACAATCAGCTCCAGCGAGCGCTCCAGCGCCACGGCCACGCGCGAGTCGGTGGACACGCCCAGGCCGCGCAGGTGCCAGGCGAGCTGATTCGCGCGCTCGTCGAGCTGCCGGTAGGTCAGCGTCGCGTCGCCGAACCCGACTGCGACCTTGTCGGGGTAGCGGGCCACGACCTGCGCGAACACCTCGGGCAGGGTGGAGCCGCGCGGATACCCGCTGGTGGTGGCGTTCCACTCCTCCAGCACCCGGTGGCGCTCCTCGGTGGAGAGCGGTGGCGCCTCGGAGGCGCCGTCCCGCGGTTCCACGGGGCGGGGCTTCGCCTGCTCCCGCGCGGCGACTTCCTCCAGGGGGAGGACCGGCAATGACAGCGCGAGGGCGTCACGGTGCCTTGGCGCCGCGGGCGTGCCCCTGCCCGCGAGGGCGGCATCAATCAGGAGTGCCACGCCTTCGAGCGTGGGGGACACGAACAGCCCGCGCAGGGGCAATTCCACGCCGAAGCCAGCACGGATGCGACTGATGGCCTGGGTGGCCAGCAGGGAGTGGCCGCCCAGGTCGAAGAAGTTGTCGCTGACGCCCACGCGCTCGAGGCCGAGGAGCTGGCACCACTGCTCCGCCAGCCGTTCCTCGGTGGGCGTGCGGGGCGCGACGTAGTCACCCGCTGCGCTCGCGAAGTCCGGGGCGGGCAGGGCCTTGCGGTCCACCTTGCCGTTGGACGTGAGCGGCAGCGCCGGCAGCACCACCACGGCCGAGGGCACCATGTATTCCGGCAGGGCTTCCTTGAGGGCGGCCCGGAGTGTGGCTCCGTCCAACTGGGCGTCCTCGTGCGCTACCACGTAGCCCACCAGCCGCTTGCCACCGGGGCCGTCCTCGCGCGCCACCACGACGGCCTCGCGCACCGCGGGCAGCTTCGCCAGCGCGGACTCCACCTCCCCCAACTCGATGCGGAAGCCCCGCACCTTGACCTGTGCGTCCGCGCGGCCGACGAAGTCCAGCGTGCCGTCTTCACGCCAGCGCACCACGTCGCCGGTGCGGTAGAGGCGTGCGCCCGCCTCGCCCGAGAAGCGGTCCGGCACGAAGCGCTCGGCCGTGAGCGCGGGACGCCCGGGGTAGCCGCGCGCCACGCCCGCGCCGCCGATGAACAGCTCCCCCTTCACGCCCACCGGCACCGGTTCGTCGCGCGCATCCAGGACGTAGGCGCACACGTTGGCCAGCGGCCGGCCGATGGAGGGCACCCGCCCGTCCGCGACACACCCGGTGAGCGTCGCGACGACGGTGGCCTCCGTCGGGCCGTAGCTGTTGATGAAGCGCCGGTCCGGGGCCACCCAGCGCGACACCACCTCCGCCGGCAGCGCTTCCCCGCCGGAGATGACGGTGCGCAGCTCCGGCAGTCCGTCCGCCGGGGTGGCCGCGAGGGCCGCCGGGGTGAGGCTGATGACCGTGAGCGACTCCTCGCGCAGCAGTTGCTGGAGCGGCGCGCCCGGCATGAGCTTCTCCAGCGGCGCGAGCACCAGCGTGGCCCCAGAGGTCAGCGTGGTGAAGATCTCCTCCACCGACAGGTCGAAGCTCAGGCTGGCGAACTGCAACACGCGGCTGCCGGGGCCAATGCCGTACGCCACCGCCTCATGCGTCACCAGATTCGCGACGCTCCGGTGCTCCACGGCGGTGCCCTTGGGCTGGCCGGTGCTGCCGGAGGTGTAGAGCAGGTAGGCCAGATGGCAGGGGGCCACGCCTGCCTCGGGGGCGTCGGTGCTCTCGCGCGCGAGCGCGTCCTGCTCGGTGTCCAGGCAGAGCGCCCGGGCCTGGTGGGACTCGGGGAAGCGCTCCAGCAGCGCAGACTGTGTCACCAGCGCCGAGGCGCCGCTGTCCTCCAACATGAAGGCCAGTCGCTCGCGCGGCAGCAGCGGATCCAACGGCACCCAGGCACCACCGGCCTTGAGGATGCCCAGCAGGCCGATGACGACGTCCAGCGAGCGCTCCACGCTCAACGCCACCCGCGACTCGGGCTGCACGCCGCGGCGGCGCAGCGCCTGGGCGAGCTGGTTGGCGCGCGCGTCCAGCTCCCCATACGTGAGGCGCGCGGCCCCCAGGGTGGCCGCCAGCGCGTCGGGCGCGGCCCGGGCCCGGGCCTCGAAGAGCGAGTGGACGCAGGCGTTGGGGACATCCGCGCGGGTGGCATTCCAGTCCACCAGCAGCCGGTGCCGCTCTTCGCCTCCCAGCAACGTGAGCGCGGACAGGCGGCGCTCGGGAGCGGCCACCAGCGCCTCCACCAGCACGCGCAGGTGACGGACGAGGCGCTCGGCGGTGGACGCGTCGAACAGGTCCGCGCGGTACTCCAGTCCGCCACGGAAGCCCTCCGGAGTGCGGGACATGACCAGCGACAGGTCGAACTTGGCGACGCGGCCGTGGGTGGGAATCTCCTGGAACGTCAGCCCCGACACGGCCAGCTTCGCCGGCGGCATGTTCTGCAGGTTGAACATCACCTGGAACAGCGGCGCCTGGCGCAAGTCACGCATGGGCTGGAGCTGCTCGAAGGGGACGTGCTGGTGGGCGAAGGCGCCCAGCGCCGTCTCGCGCACGCGGCCCAGCAGCTCGCGCACCGTGGGGTCTCCGTCCAGGCGGGTGCGAAGGACCAGGGTGTTGAGGAAGAAGCCGACCAGCCCTTCGAGCTCGCCGCGGTTGCGCCCGGCGACGGGAGCACCGACGCAGAGGTCGTCCTGCCCGGAGTAGCGCGACAGCAGGAGCTGGAAGGCGCCCAGCAGGAACATGAACGGCGTGACGCCCTCACGCAGACAGAGGGCCTCCACGGCCTCCGTCAGCTCGCGCGGGAGCGCCACGGGGAGGCGAGCGGCCTGGGGGCTGTCGCGATGCGCGCGCGGCCTGTCCGTCGGCAGCTCCAGCTCCTGCGGCGCCCCGTCGAGCTGCCGCCGCCACCACGCGAGCTGCTCCTCCATCACCGCCCCCTGCATCCACTGGCGCTGCCAGAAGGCGAAGTCGGCGTACTGGAGCGGCAAGGGTGGCAGGGAGGGCGGCTGGCCGGAGGCGAAGGCTCCGTAGAGCTCCACCACCTCGCGCGCCATCACCCCGATGGACCAGCCGTCGGAGATGATGTGGTGGACGTTGAGCAGCAGCACGTGCTCGTGCGCGTCGAGCGCCATCAGGGACGCGCGCAGCAGCGGGCCCGTGGCCAGGTCGAAGGGGTGCTGGGCGTCGGCCTCGGACAGCCGCTGCGCCTCGGCCTCGCGCAGCGCGGAGGGGAGCGGGCGCAGGTCGGTGACCTCCAGCAGCAGGGCGGCCGCCGGGGAGATGACCTGGACGGGGCCGTCGGGCCCGTCGCGGAAGGTGGTGCGCAGCGCTTCGTGGCGATGCACCAGTGCTTCGAGGCTCCGCCGGAGGGCCTCGAGGTCCAGCACGCCGTACAGCCGGAGGGCGTAGGGGATGTTGAACGCGGGGCTGCCAGGGGCGAGCCGGTCCAGGAACCACAGCCGCTGCTGGGAGAAGGAGAGTGGCAGCGAGGACGTGCGCGCCACCGGCACCAGCGGAGGCGCGGAGTCCGACACACCCTGGGTGTCGATGTGACGGGCGAGCGCTTCCAGGGTGGGGCACTCGAAGACGGCGCGCAGGGGAAGCTCCACGCGGAAGGCGGCGCGGACGCGGGCCACCAGCCGGGTGGCCAGCAGGGAGTGGCCGCCCAGCTCGAAGAAGTTGTCGTCGAGTCCCACACGGCTGGTGCCGAGGAGCTGGGCGAAGAGCTCCGCCAGGGTCTGCTCGGTGGGGGTGCGCGGCGCCACGTACCGGCCGCGCTGCGCCGCCGAGGCATCCGGCGCGGGCAGGGCCTTGCGGTCCAGCTTGCCGTTGGCCGTCAGTGGCAGCTCGCCCAGGTGCACGACGGCGGAGGGCACCATGTACTCGGGCAACCGCTGCTGCACGTACGCGCGCAGCGCGGGGGCCTCCAGGGGACCTGCGTCGCCCGTGACGTAGGCCACCAGGCGCTTGTCACCCGGTGCGTCCTCGCGCACCACCGCCACCGCCTCGCGCACCCCGGCGTGCGTCAGCAGCGCGGCTTCCACCTCCGCCAGCTCGATGCGGTAGCCACGCACCTTCACCTGCGTGTCGATGCGGCCCAGGAACTCCAGCACCCCGTCCGCCCGCCAGCGCGCCTTGTCGCCGGTGCGGTAGAGGCGCTCCCCGGCAGTCGCGCTGAAGGGGTGGGGGATGAAGCGCTCGGCGGTGAGGTCCGGGCGCGAGAGGTAGCCCCGCGCAAGGCCCTCGCCGCCGATGAACAGCTCGCCGGGGACGCCCGCGGGCACGGGCTGCAGGTGCGCATCCAGCACGTACACGTGGGTGTTGGCGATGGGCCGGCCGATGGGAATGGAGACGCCCACCTGCGAGGCGTCCGTCATCCGGTACGTGGAGGTGAAGAGGGTGGACTCGGTGGGGCCGTAGCAGGCCGTCACCGGAATGAGCATTCCTTCCACCACGCGACGCACGTGGGGGGCGCTCACCACGTCGCCTCCCGTGAGGAGCTGGCGCACGCCGCGCAGGCTCTCGGGCTTGAGGTCCACCACCTGGGAGAAGAGGCCCGCGGTGAGGTGGAGCGTGGTGACGCCGTGGCGCTGGAGCACGGTGCTCAGCAGGTCCAGGTCGCCAGGCGACTCGGGCGGGAAGACGACGAGGCGCCCGCCGAAGAGCAGCGGACCCCAGACCTCCAGCGTGGAGGCGTCGAAGGAGATGGGGGCGATGAGGAGGAAGGTCTCCTCCGGCCCCAGATGGGCATAGCGGGCGCCGTGCAGCAGGCGCAGCACGCCCCGGTGCTCGACGGCGACGCCCTTGGGACGGCCCGTGCTGCCGGACGTGAAGTCCACGTAGGCGAGGTGACGCGCGCCGGCACCTGACACTGGCCGCGAGCACGGCTGCGCGTCCAGGGGCCACTCCTCCGCCAACACGCAGGGCACCGACTCCGCGACGGGCAGCCGGGCGCGGAGCGCCTGCGAGGTGATGAGCAGCCGGGGCGGTGCATCCTCCAGCATGAAGGCCAGCCGCTGGGTGGGGTAGGAGGCATCGAGCGGGAGGTAGGCACCTCCGGCCTTGAGGATGGCCAGCAGTGAGACGATGAGCTCGACGGAGCGCTCCAGGCACACGGCGACGAGGGAGTCGGGGCCCACGCCGTGCGAGCGCAGCAGGTGCGCGAGCTGGTTGGCGCGCGTGTCGAGCTGCGCGTAGGTGAGACGCTCCGCGCCGAACTCGAGGGCGATGGCTTCGGGGCGGAGGTCGGCCTGCTGCTCGAACAGGTGGTGGATGCATGCCTCGCGCGGATAGTCCGAGGCGGTGTCGTTCCACTCCTGGAGGAGTTGGTGGCGCTCTGCCTCTTCGATGAGAGACAGCTCGCCCAGGCGGGAGTCGGGCGAGGTGAGCGCGGCGTCCAGCAGGGTGCGCAGGTGCCGCGCCAGGCGCGCGACGGTGGACGCGTCGAAGAGGTCGGTGCGGTAGCCCAGGATGCCGGCCAGGCCCCGGGGCGTCTGGGTCAGGGCCAGCGACAGGTCGAACTTCGAGGCCTCGGCCTCGCGCTCCAGCGGGTGGAAGGACAGGCCCGGCAGCGACAGCGCGGCGCCAGGCGTGTTCTGCAGCGCGAGGGTGACCTGGAAGAGCGGCGAGTGGCCGAGGTTGCGCTGGGGTTGCAGCTCCTCGACGAGCTTCTCGAAGGGGACGTGCTGGTGCTCGTACGCGGCGAGGGTGGTGGCGCGCACCTGCGCCAGCAGCTCCCGGAAGGTGGCGCGAGGGCCGAGCTGGGAGCGCAGGACGAGGGTGTTGACGAAGAAGCCGATGAGCCCTTCGGTCTCCGCGCGCGTGCGCCCGGCGATGGGCGTGCCGACGCTGACGTCCTCCTGGCCGGAGTAGCGGGACAGGAGCAGCTGCCAGACGGCGAGCAGGGCCATGAAGGGCGTGACGCCCTCGCGCTGGCAGAACGCGGAGAGGGCCTCGGCCACGGGCGGGGGCAGGACGACGGGCAGCGCGGCGCCGCGCTGGGACTGGACGGTGGGACGGGGCCTGTCGGTGGGCAGCTCCAGCAGGGTGGGTGCGCCGGAGAGCTGCTGCTTCCAGTAGCCGAGCTGGCGCTGGAGGACGTCGCCCTGCAGCCACGCGCGCTGCCACGCGGCGAAGTCGGCGTACTGGATGGGCAGGGGCGTCAGTCGGGGCGGTTGCCCCGAGGTGAAAGCCTCGTAGAGGGAGACCAACTCCCGCACCAGCACGCCGGTGGACCAACCATCCGAGACGATGTGGTGGAGGTTGAGCAGCAGCACGTGCTCATGGGAGTCGAGGCGCAGCAGCGCGGCGCGCAGCAGCGGGCCGGTGGCGAGGTTGAAGGGTCGTGCGGCTTCGGCGGAGGCCCGCCGGCGCGCCTCGGCCTGGCGTGTGTCCTCGGACAGGGAACCCAGGTCGATGAGGTCCAGCGGCAGGGCCGTGGGCTCGGAGATAACCTGGACGGGGTCTCCAGCATCGTCGCGGAAGGTGGTGCGCAGGGACTCGTGACGGTGCACCAGCGCTTCGAGGCTTTGGCGCAGGGCTTCGATGTCCAGCGCTCCCGAGACGCGCAGGGCGGCGGAGATGTTGTAGGCGGCGCTGCCGGGCTCCAGCTGGTCGATGAGCCACAGCCGCTGCTGGGCGAAGGACAGCGGCAGCGGACCCGTGCGAGGCACCGGCACCAGGGGCGGAGCGGAAGCCTCGGGCGCCTGGGTGTCGATGCGGCGAGCGAGGGCTTCCAGCGTGGGGGCCTCGAAGATGGCGCGCAGGGGCAGTTCCACGCGGAAGGCGGCGCGGATGCGAGAGGCCAGCTGGGTGGCCAGCAGCGAGTGGCCGCCCAGCTCGAAGAAGTGGTCCTTCACGCTCACGCGAGGCAGGTGGAGGACCTCGACCCAGAGCGCCGCGAGCGCCTGCTCCATCGGGGTGCGCGGCGCGACGTACTCGGCGGCGGAGGGGACGGCGTCCAGGGCGGGCAGGGCCTTGCGGTCGACCTTCCCGTGGGTGTTGAGGGGCAGGGCCGCCAGGAAGACGAAGGCGGAGGGCACCATGTACTCGGGCAGCGAACGGAGCAGCGAGGTGCGCAGCGCGGCCGTGTCGAGGGGGTGGCCCTCGGGCGTGACGAGGTACGCGACAAGGCGCGGGTTGCCGGGCACGTCCTCGCGCGCGAGCACCACGGCACGGCTGACGCTGGCCTCGTGCTCAAGGGCGGCTTCGATTTCGCCCAACTCGATGCGGAAGCCGCGCAGCTTCACCTGGAAGTCGATGCGGCCCAGGTAGTCCAGCTCGCCGTTGGCCAGCCAGCGAACCTTGTCGCCGGTGCGGTAGAGACGGCCGCCTGCAACCGTGCCGAACGGGTCGGGAACGAACTTCTCGGCGGTGAGCTCCGGGCGGCCGAGGTAGCCACGCGTCACGCCCGCGCCGCCGATGAAGAGCTCGCCGGGGACGCCGGTGGGGACCGGCTGCATGCGCTCATCGAGGATGTACACCTGCACATTGGCCAGCGGGCCGCCCAGCGTGGGCCGGGAGGCACCGCGAATGGCACGGGCAGTGGTGTCGACGGTGCACTCGGTGGGGCCGTAGACGTTGAAGCACTGGATGAAGGGGTGGGCGGACAGCTTCGCCCACAGCGCTTCGTCCACGGCCTCGCCACCCACGAGCACGCGCAGGGGTCGCGACGCGGCAAGTCCCTCTTCCAGCAGCAGCCGCAGGTGAGAGGGAGAGCAGTCGAGCACGTCGAGTTGGTGCTTCTCCACCCACGCCTCGAGCAGCGCGACATCCTCGCGAGCGGCCTGGGGAACGACGCACAGGGCATGGCCGTTGGCCACCTGGATGAGCTGCTTCACCGAGGCGTCGAAGGCCAGCGGCGCGTTGAGGCTGATGCGCAGCGCACCCTCAGCCCCCGCGTAGACGGTGGAAGCGAGGGCTGCGCGCAGGTTCATCACCGAGGCGTGCTGAACCATGACGCCCTTGGGACGGCCGGTGGAGCCGGAGGTGTAGATGACGTAGGCGAGATGCTCGGGCGAGGTGACCCGAGGCGGGTTGGCCTCGGACTCGTGCGAGAGCTCCTGCACGGTGGACGTATCGTCCAGGTAGAGGGGCTCCACACCGGAGCCTTCCATGCGCTCGGACAGGTGGCGCTGGGTGAGGGCCAGCCGCGCACCGCAGTCCTGGAGCATGAAGGCCAGGCGCTCACGCGGGTAGGCCGGGTCCATGGGGACGTAGGCACCACCCGCCTTGAGGATGGCGAGGACTGCGACGACCATGTCCACGCCACGCTCCATGCAGAGCGCGACGCGTACCTCGGGCCCGACGCCCCGCTGGCGCAGGACCTGCGCGAGCTGGTTGGCGCGGCGGTTGACCTGCGCGAAGGACAGCGACGCGGAGTCATCGAGAACCGCGACGGCGTCAGGCGTACGGGTGACCTGGAGCTCGAAGCACTCATGCACGGCGCCTTCCCAGGGCAACTCGTGGTGGGTGCGGTTCCAGTCGACCAGCAGCAGATCTCGCTCGGTCCGCGGGAGCAGGGGCAGGTCCCCCACGCGGGAGTCGGGCGAGACGAACGCGGACTCCAGCAGGGTGCGCAGGTGCTCCACCATGCGAGCGGCGGTAGCGGCCTCGAACAGGTCGGTGCGGTAGTTGAGGGTGCCGAGCAGCCCGCGCGGTGTCTGGGCCAGGGCCAGGGTGAAGTCGAACTTCGTCGCTTCCGCCTCGCGCTCCACGCGGACGAAGGAGAGGCCCGGCAGCGACAGCGCCGCCATGGGGGCGTTGTTGACCACCAGCATGACCTGGAAGAGAGGCGAGTGGCTGAGGCTGCGCCGGGGCTGCAGCTCCTCCACCAGCTTCTCGAAGGGGACGTGCTGGTGCTCATACGCCGCCAGCGTGGTGGCTCGCACCTGCGCGAGCAGCTCGCGGAACGTGGCTTGGGGGGAGACTCGCGAGCGCAGCACGAGCGTGTTGACGAAGAAGCCGATGAGTCCTTCCGTCTCCGCTCGGGTGCGGCCCGCGATGGGAGAGCCGACGCTGATGTCGTCCTGACCGGAGTAGCGCGAGAGCAGCACCTGCCAGGCAGTGAGCAGGACCATGTAGGGCGTCACGCCCTCGCGCTGGCAGAAGGTGGCGAGCGCCTCGGATGAACCCGGAGGGAACTCGATGGGCAACAGGGCGCCACGCTGGGACTGGACGGCGGGACGGGGCTTGTCGGTGGGCAGCTCCAACAGGGCCGGCGCGCCGGAGAGCTGCTGCTTCCAGTAGTCGACCTGACGCCGGAGGACGTCGCCCTGCAGCCAGGTGCGCTGCCACGCGGCGAAGTCGGCGTACTGGATGGGCAGGGCCGCCAGCCGCGGCGGTTGCCCCGAGGTGAAGGCCTCGTAGAGGGAGACCATCTCCCGCACCAGCACGCCGATGGACCAACCATCCGAGACGATGTGGTGCATCGTCATGAGCAGCAGGTGTTCCTGCTCGGCGAGTCGCAGCAGCGAGACGTGCAGCAGCGGGCCGGTGGCGAGGTTGAAGGGCCTCTGGGCCTCGGAGGCCGTGGAGCGGCGTGCTTCGGCCTGACGCTCGTCCTCGGAGAGGTGGGCGAGCTCAACGATGTTCAGATGGAAGGCAGTGGGCTCGTGGAGCTGCTGGAGCGGGCCGTCGGTGCCTTCGACGAAGGTGGTGCGCAGGGACTCGTGGCGATGCACCAGGGCTTCGAGGCTCTGGCGCAGGGCCTCGGTATCCAGTGCTCCCGAGATACGCAGGGCGGCGGGGATGTTGTAGGTGGCGCTGCCAGGGTCGAGCTGGTCGATGAGCCACATCCGCTGCTGCGCGAAGGAGGGCACCAGCGCTCCCGTGCGGGGCACCGGCAGCAACGGAGGCGCGGACGCCTCGGGTCCTTGAGCGCCGAGACGACGCGCGAGGGCATCCAGGGTGGGGGCCTCGAAGATGGCGCGCAGCGGGAGCTCCACGCGGAAGGTGGCGCGGATGCGGGAGACGAGCTGCGTGGCCAGCAGGGAGTGGCCGCCCAGGTCGAAGAAGTGGTCCGTCACGCCCACGCGAGGCACACGGAGGACTTCGGCCCAGAGGGAGGCGAGCTGTTCCTCGACGAGGGTGCGAGGGGCGACATAGCCGTCGCGGGGGGCAGCGGCGTCCGGGGCGGGGAGGGCCTTGCGGTCCACCTTGCCGTTGGGGGTGAGGGGCAGGGCCTCCAGGACGACGAAGGCGGAGGGCACCATGTACGCGGGGAGGCGTTGGTTGAGGAAGGCGCGCAGGGCGTCGGCTTCGGGGCGAGGGCCGGCTGCCGAGGTGAGGTAGGCCACCAGTCGCTTGCCGCCGGGCACGTCTTCGCGAGCGACGACGAGGGCTTCGTGCACGGAAGGGTGCTCGCGCAGGACGGAGGCGACTTCGGCGGGCTCGACGCGGAAGCCACGCACCTTCACCTGGAAGTCGGCGCGGCCGAGGAAGTCCACGCGGCCATCGGGCAGCCAGCGCACGCGGTCTCCCGTGCGGTACATGCGCGCGCCGGGCAGCGGAGAGAAGGCGTCTGGCAGGTAGCGCTCGGCGGTGAGCTCGGGGCGGTGCAGGTAGCCGCGAGTCACCTGGGCGCCGCCGACGTACAGCTCGCCGGGCACGCCGAGTGGCACGGGCTGCAGAGCCTCGTCCAGGACGTACAGCCGCGTATGGGCCAGGGGCCGGCCCAGCGGCGCCGCGGCGCTGGAGGTCGACGCGGAGACATCACCGGAGCGCGAAGCCGTTGCTTCGTCCTGCACGGCACCTGGCGCCTGCGCGGCGCTGGAGGCGGGTCCATGCAGCAGCCCGGCGAGGACGCCCACCGTCGTCTCGGTGGGGCCGTAGTGGTTGTGGATTTCGCACCCGGGCGCCAGCGTGCGTACCGTCTGAAGCATCGCGGGTGTGGAGGACTCGCCGCCCAGCACCAGCCGCTTGCGAGGCAGCACGAGGTGGGGCTCCGCCGCCGTCAGCAGCGCGGCCAGGTGCGAGGGAACGATCTTGACGCAGTCGATGGGGTGCTGTCCGAAGTACTCGGCCACACCGGAAGGGCTGCCCGCACGCTCCTGGGTGAGGACGTGGAGAAGGCCACCGGTGCACAGGGCGGGGAAGAGCACGGTGTTGCCCAGGTCGGCGGCGAAGGTGGAGACGAGGGCGAAACTTTCGCAATCGGCGAGGCCAAGGCGCTCGGTGACGGAGTGGACGTAGGAGAGCAGGTGGCCATGGGCCACGGCCACGCCCTTGGGCCTGCCGGTACTGCCGGAGGTGAAGAGGACGTAGGCCAGGTGCCCCGGGTGGGGCGCGCACGCGGGGGCCGCGGTGCTCAGGCGCTCCAGGACGGAGGAGTCCTCGTCCAGTCGCACGACGGCGACGGATGAGGAAGCGAAGGAGGCGGCATGCCGTGCATGCGTCACGACGACGGGAGCAGCCACCTCCTGCACCAGCGCCTGGAGGCGCAGCGCGGGCTGGGCCGAGTCCAGCGGCACGTAGGCGCCCCCGGCCTTCCACACGGCGAGCAGCGCCAGCACCATGTCGACGCCGCGCTCCAGGCAGAGGGCAACGCAGGTGTCAGCGCCCACGCCGAGTGAGCGCAGGTGCCAGGCCAGTTGATTGGCGCGCGCGTCCAGTTGGGCATACGTGAGGACTTCACCTTCACACGCCACGGCGGGACGTGAGGGGTGCAGCGCGGCCTGGGCCTCGAAGAGGGCGGGCACGGACACGTGGGGCGCGGGCCCCGTCGCGGTGGCGTTGAAGGACTCGAGCAGCAGCGTGCGCTCGGCGGCCGGCAGCAGCGGCAGTTCACCCACGCGCGTCTGCGGCGCGGATAGCGCGGCCTCCAGCAGCGTTCCCAGGTGCTCCACCATGCGAGAGATGGTGGAGGCGTCGAACAAGTCGGTGCGGTACGTGACGTTGCCGACGACGCCGCGAGGCGTCTGCGCCAGGTTGAGCGTCAGGTCGAACTTCGTTGCTTCCGCCTCGAATTCGAGAGGCTGGAAGGACAGTCCTGGCAGGGACAGCGCGGCGGTGGGTGCGTTCTGCAGGACGAGCATCACCTGGAAGAGAGGCGAGTGGCTGAGGCTGCGCTGCGGTTGCAGTTCCTCCACCAGCTTCTCGAAGGGGACGTGCTGATGCTCGTAGGCAGCGAGCGTGGTTGCACGCACCTGCGCCAGTAGCTCCCGGAAGGTGGAGCGCACCTGCACCTGCGAGCGCAGCACGAGGGTGTTGATGAAGAAGCCGATGAGCCCTTCCGTCTCCGCACGGGTGCGCCCTGCGATGGGAGAGCCGACGGAGACGTCCTCCTGCCCGGAGTAGCGCGCCAGCAACACCTGCCACGCGGCGAGCAGGGCCATGAAGGGCGTCACTCCCTCGCGCTGGCAGAACGCAGAGAGGGCCGCGTCCAGCTCCGGCGGCAGGTGGACGGGGAGCGAGGCACCGCGCTGGGACTGGACGGCGGGGCGGGGCCTGTCGGTGGGCAACTCCAGGAGTGCCGGTGCACCCGAGAGCTGCTGCTTCCAGTAGTCGAGCTGACGCTGGAGGACCTCGCCTTGCAGCCACGCACGCTGCCACGCGGCGAAGTCCGCGTACTGGACAGGCAGGTCCGCAAGTTGAGGCGACTGGCCGGAGGCGAAGGCTTCGTAGAAGGAGACCAGCTCGCGCACCAGCACGCCGGTGGACCAGCCATCCGAGACGATGTGGTGCACCGTCAGCAGCAGCACGTGCTCCTGTGCATCCAGCACCAACAGCGAGGCGCGCAGCAGCGGACCCGAGGAAAGGTCGAACGGCTTCAGCGCCTCGGCGGACACGAGCCGGCGAGCCTCTGACTCACGCTGCTCGGCGGCCACGGAGCGCAGGTCGATGACCTCCATCCCCAGGGCGGCGGGCGGAGCGATGACCTGGACGGCGCCACCCGAGTCCTCCCGGAAAGTGGTGCGCAGGGACTCATGACGGTGCACCAGGGCTTCGAGGCTTCGGCGCAGGGCCTCGGCATCCAGCGCCCCCAGGACGCGCAGTGCGGCCGGGATGTTGTAGGCGGGACTGCCTGGCTCGAGCTGGTCGATGAACCACAGTCGCTGCTGCGCGAAGGACAGGGGCAGCGCGCCCGTGCGGGGCACGGGGACGATGGCGGGCGCCAGGTTCCCCGCGGCGGACTCCCGTGCGGAATCGACGCGCACGGCGAGCGCTTCGAGCGTCGGAGCCTCGAAGAGGACGCGCAGGGGCAGCTCCACGCCGAAGGTCGCGCGCACGCGCGAGATGAGCTGCGTGGCGAGCAGCGAGTGTCCACCCAGTTCGAAGAAACCGTCATGCAGGCCCACGCGTGGCACGCGCAGCACCTGGGCGAAGAGTCCGGCCAGCAGCTCCTCGGTGGGCGTCCTCGGGGCGACGTAGGCCGCGTCCGGAGCGGACGACACCGCCTCCGGCGCGGGCAGCGCCTTGCGGTCCACCTTGGCGTTCGCCGTCAGCGGGAAGGCGTCCAGACGCACCAACGCGGAGGGCACCATGTACTCGGGCAGCCGCTGCTTGAGCCAGGCACGGAGCGCGGTGACGTCGAGTGACTCGGGTGCTACGACATAGCCGACGATGCGCTTGTCTCCGGGCACGTCCTCACGCACCAGCGCCAGGGCCTCTCCCACGCCGGCGAAGGCGCGGAGGGCCGTCTCCACCTCGGCCAGCTCGACGCGGAAGCCGCGCACCTTCACCTGCGTGTCAGCGCGGCCCACGAAGTCCAGCACCCCGTCCGCGAGCCAGCGGACCAGGTCTCCGGTGCGGTAGAGGCGGGCTCCCGGGAGGCCGCTGAGCGCGTCCGGCACGAAGCGCTCGGCGGTGAGGTGCGGCTGCCCGACGTAGCCACGGGCCACGCCTTCGCCTCCGATGAACAGCTCTCCGGTGACACCCACGGGCACCGGCTGGCCCTGCGCGTCCAGCACGTACACCCGGGTGCTGCCAATCGGCGTGCCGATGGGCACGGTGGTGCCCAACTGCTCCGCGCCAGTCACTGGATACGAGGTGGCGAACACCGTGGTCTCGGTGGGGCCGTAGAAGGCGGTGACGGGGATGCGCAATTCCGCCACCGCGCGGCGCACGTGGGCCGGGGAGATGACATCGCCGCCCGTCATGATGTGCTTCACCGCGCCCAGCCCCGGCGGCGGGTTGTCCACCAACTGGATGAACAGGCCGATGGTGGCCCAGAGCGTGGTGACGCCCGATGTCTCGATGACGTGACCCAGCTCCTCCAGCGAGGGCACGTGCGGTGGCATCACCACCAGCCGCGCACCGTGCAGGAGCGCACCCCAGATTTCGAACGTCGACGCGTCGAAGGAGATGGGGGCGAAGTGGAGCAGCGTCTCGTCGGGGGCGAACCGCGCGTAGTCCACGCCGAGCAGGGTGCGCAGCACGCCACGGTGGGTGGTGCCGACGCCCTTGGGCCTGCCGGTGGAGCCCGAGGTGAAGTCCACGTAGGCCAACGTGTCGGGCAGGGCGCGCGAGGGCGGCGCGGAGGCGGGCCCGTCTTGGAGCGGGGCCTCCTCCAGCATCACGGTGGCGAGCCCGTCTGTGGGCAGCCGGGAGAGAAGGGTTCGCGTGGTGACGAGGACCCGGGGACGCGTGTCCTCCACCATGGCGGCGAGGCGCTCGCGCGGGTACGACGGATCAAGCGGGACGTAGGCGCCACCGGCCTTGAGGATGGCCAGGAGGGAGACGATGAGCTCCAGCGAGCGCTCCACGGCCAGCGCCACGCACGTGTCGGCGCCCACGCCCAGCCCGCCCAGGTGCCAGGCCAGCCGGTTGGCGCGCGCGTCGAGCTCGCGATACGTGAGCCGCGCGTCACCGAACTCCACGGCGACCTTGTCCGGGAAGCGCGCGACGACGCGCGAGAAGACCTCGGGCAGGGTGGCGTCGCGCGGGAAGCTGGACGCGGCGGCGCTCCACTCCACCAGCACCTGCTGCCGCTCCGGCTCCGTGAGCATGGACACGGACGCGAGCGGCGCCTCCACCCTGTCCACCACGCGCTCCAGCAGCGTCGTCAGATGGCCCACCAGGCGCGCGGCGGTGGCCTCCGCGAACAGGTCGGTGTTGTAGACGAGTGCGCCGGTGTAGCCGTCGTCCGACTCGAACAGGTTCAGCTCCAGCTCGAAGCGGCTGGTGCGGCTCTCCACCTCCACGGGCCGCACGGCCAGCGGCGAAGCGCTGGAGGAGGGCGCGGGGTCGCCCTGCAAGGCGAACATCGCCTGGAAGAGGGGAGACCGGCTGAGGTCACGCTCCGGACGGAGCTCCTCCACCAGCTTCTCGAAGGGCAGGTCCTGGTGGGCGTAGGCGCCGAGCGTGGTCTCCCGCACCTGCGCGAGCAGCGTCCGGAAGCTCGCGGCCGGGTCCACCCGCGCGCGGAGCACCAGCGTGTTGACGAAGAAGCCGATGAGCGCTTCCAGGGCCTCCTCGCGCCGCCCCGCGATGGGCGAGCCGACGCTGAGGTCCACCTGTCCCGAGTGGCGGTGCAGCACCACCTGCCACGTGGCGAGCAGCAGCATGAAGGGCGTGACGCCCTCCCGCTGGCTCACGGCACGCACGCGCTCCGCGAGCGCTCGCGGCACATGCACCCGAAGGCGTGCGCCGTTGAAGGTCTGCACCGGGGGACGGGGCTTGTCCGTGGGCAGCTCCAGCGGTGTCACGCCCTCCAGTTGGCGGCGCCACCAGTCGAGCTGCGCGTCCAGCGCCTCGCCCCGCAGCCACGTGCGCTGCCACACCGCGTAGTCGGCGTATTGCAGGCGCGGCTCCGGCAGCGGCGAGGGCTGCCCTCGCGAGAAGGCCGCGTACAGCGTCGTCACTTCCCGGACGAGCACGCCCAGGGACCAGCCATCCGTGACGATGTGGTGCATGTCGAGCACCAGCACGTGCTCGGAGCCGCTCAGCTTCAGGAGCAGTGCGCGGACGAGGGGACCGGTGGTCAGGACGAAGGGGCGCCGGGCCTCCTCCGCCGCGAGGCGCCGGGCCGCGGACTCAGCCGTGCTCGCGTCGAGCGCGCTCAGGTCCTCCACGCGCAGCGGCAACTCCGCGGCCGGGGCGATGACCTGCACGGGGCCGCCCTCGTCCTGGCGGAAGGAGGTGCGCAGCGCCTCATGGCGTCGCACCACTTCCGACAGGGCACGCTGGAGCGCCGCGACGTCCAGCGCTCCCTCCAGCCGCACCGCCACGGGCAGGTTGTAGGTGGCGCTGCCGGACTGGAGCTGGTCGATGAGCCACAGCCGCTGCTGCGCGAAGGACAGCGGCAGCCGCCCGGAGCGCGGCGCGGGCACGAGCGCGGGCGCCCGCGTGTGTCCGGTGGGCGCGCTGGCTTGGATGCGCGCGGCGAGTCCCTCGACGGTGGGCGCCTCGAACAGCGCGCGCAGGGGCAGCTCCAGGCCCAGGGTGGAGCGCACGCGGGACACGAGCTGTGTCGCCATGAGCGAGTGGCCGCCCAGCGCGAAGAAGCTGTCGGTGACGCCCACGCGGGGCAGCCGCAGCACGGCGGCGAACAGCTCCGCCAGCTTCTCTTCCAGCGGCGTGCGAGGGGCGGTGAAGGGCAAGCCTCCGCGCAGGCTCTCCGCGTCGGGCGCGGGCAGCATCCGCCGCGCCAGCTTTCCGCTGGGCGTCAGCGGCAGCGCCTCCAGCGTGACGAACGCGGAGGGCACCATGTACTCGGGGAGCCGCTGCTGGAGGAACCCGCGCAGCGCCTCCGTGTCGAGGGGCACCGGTGAGGCCAGGACGAGGTAGCCCACGAGCCGTTTGTCGCCGGGCACGTCCTCGCGCACCACGGCGGCCGCGTCGCGCACGCCAGAGAAGGCGCGCAGGGCGGCCTCCACCTCGCCCGTCTCCACGCGGAAGCCGCGCAGCTTCACCTGTCCATCCAGGCGGCCGAGGAACTCCACCGTGCCGTCGGCCTTCCACCGCGCCGAGTCTCCCGTGCGGTACAGCCGCGCGCCCGGCACGTCGCTGAACGGGTGCGGAACGAACTTCTCCGCCGTCAGCTCCGGCCGGCCCGAGTAGCCATGCGCCAGGTGCGCGCCGCCGAGGAACAGCTCCCCGGGCACCCCCACCGGGCAGGGCTGCCCGTGCGCGTCCAGCACGTAGAGCTGCGTGTGCGGCAGCGGCGCGCCGATGGAAGGCATCCTCGGCCACGTGGACGGAGGCCCTTGCAGCCGGTACGCGGAGACGACGTGCGTCTCCGACGGGCCGTACTGGTTCTCCAGCACGCACCCCGGCAGGCGCTCGAAGAAGCCCACCAGCGCCGGAGTCACCTGGAGCTGCTCACCCGCCGTCACCACCTCGCGCAGCGCGCGCGGCACCGTGGCGCCGTGAGCCACCGCGTCCGCCACCGCCTGGAGCGCGACGAACGGAAGGAACAGTCGTTCCACCGCGTGCCGGTCCATGAAATCCAGCAGCGCGGGCATGTCCTGACGCAGGCCCCCCGTGGGCAGCACCAGCGTCCCGCCGGCCCACCACGTGGAGAACAGCTCCTGGAAGGACACATCGAAGCTGAGCGCGGCGAACTGGAGCGTGGTGGCGTCCGGCTTGACGGACCGGGCGAGCTGCCACGTCAGCATATGGCTCAGCGCGCGGTGGGGCAGCGCCACGCCCTTGGGCTGGCCCGTGCTGCCGGAGGTGTAGATGACGTAGCAGGTGGCCTCGGGTGACAGCTCGCGCGCGGGCGCGTGGGAGGGCTGACGTGCGATGGCCTCCGAGTCGGTGTCCACGAAGACGCGGCGCGCGCGCAGGTCCGCGAGCAGCACGGACGCGAGGTGCGACTGCGTGAGGACCACGGGCGCGCCCGAGTCCTCCAGCATGAAGGCGAGCCGCTCGGCGGGGTAGCTCGGGTCCAGCGGCACGTAGGCGGCGCCGGCCTTCAATGTGGCCAGCACGGCGACGGCCATGTCCAGGCCCTTGTCCAGACACAGGCCCACGGTGCCACCCACGGGCACGCCCAGGTGCACCAGGTGGTTCGCGAGCTTGTTGGCACGCGCCTCCAGCTCCGCGTAGGTGAGCGAGCGCGTGCCATCCGTGACGGCCACCGCGTGTGGCGCCAGTGCGGCCATGGCCTCCACCGGCCAATGGACCGGCAGCGGCGAGTGCGGCTCGCGCGCGGTGCTGTTCCACTCCACCAGCAGGCGGCGTCGCTCATCGGCCTCCAGTAGTGGCAGACGCCACAGGGACTGAGCCGCGTCCGTCACGGCCGACTCCACGAGCCGCACCAGGTGCCCGGCCATGCGCCGCGCCGTGGCGTCGTCGAAGAGGTCGGTGTTGAACTCGAACACGCCGGACAGCTCTCCGGCCGTGTCCGTCATCAGCAGGGACAGGTCGAACTTGGCGGTGCCGCTGCTCACGTCCAGCGGGCGCATCGTCACCGCCGTGGCCTCCCCGTCGGTCTGCCGCCGGGGCGCGTTGTGCAACGTCAGCAGGACCTGGAACAGCGGAGAGCGGCTCAGGTCGCGCTCGGGGCGCAGCTCGTCGACCAGCTTCTCGAAGGGCACGTCCTGGTGCGCGTACGCGTCGAGCGTCGTCTCGCGCACGTGCGAAAGCAGCTCGCGGAACGTCATCCGCGGGCGGAGTTGGGTGCGCAGGGCCAGGGTGTTGGAGAAGAAGCCGACGATGTCCTCCAGCTCGCCCTGCTGGCGGTTCGCGACGGGCGAGCCGATGACGATGTCGTCCTGACCCGAGTAGCGCGCCAGCAGCGTGCTGAAGACGGACAGGAGCGCCATGAAGGGCGTGACGCCCTCGCGCTTGCACAGCGCGTGGAAGGCCGCGGAGAGGTCCTCGCCCAGACGCACCGGCACCGTGGCGCCGCGGTCCGTCTGCACGGGCGGGCGAGGCCGGTCCGTGGGCAGCTCCAGCGCTTGCGGCGCGCCGTGGAGCCGCTGCTTCCACCAGGACACCTGCCTGCCCAGCACCTCGTCCCGCAGCCACCCGCGCTGCCACACGGCGTAGTCCGCGTACTGGAGCGCCAGCGGTGCCAGCGGTGACGGCAGGCCCCGGGAGAACGCCGCGTACAGCGCGCCCACGTCGCGCACGAGGAGGCCGTTGGACCAGCCGTCCGACACGATGTGGTGCACGGTGACGAGCAGCAGCTGGCGCCGCTCGGACAGCCGGACGAGGGTGCCGCGCAGCAGCGGAGCACGGGTCAGGTCGAAGGGCGTCTGGGCCTCGGCGACCGCGTGTCGCCAGGCCTCGGGCTCCTGCTCGGCTTCGGGCAGTCCGCCCAGGTCCACCACCGTCAGTGACAGCGGCGCCTCCAGGTGGATGCGCTGCACGGGCTCGCCGTCCTCCCGGGTGTGAAAGGTGGTGCGCAGCGCCTCATGGCGCCGGACGAGCTCCTGGAGCGCGCGCTCCAGCGCCCCCACGTCCACGGCACCGTCGAGCTGGAGCGCGGCGGGGATGTTGTAGAAGGCACTGCCCGGCTGGAGCCTGTCGAGGAACCACAGCCGCTGCTGCGCGAAGGAGAGCGGCAGCGCGTCCGTGCGAGGCACCGGTGCCAGTGGCGGTGCGGAGGCCTGCGGCGCTCGAGCGTCGACGCGGCGGGCGAGGGCTTCCAGCGTGGGCGCCTCGAAGACGGCACGCAGGGGAAGTTCCACGCCGAAGGCTCCCCGCACGCGGGAGATGAGCTGCGTGGCCAGCAGAGAGTGGCCGCCCGCTTCGAAGAAGTGGTCCTTCGCGCCCACGCGGGGTACGTGGAGCACGTCGGCCCAGAGGGTGGCGAGCTTCTCCTCGGTGGGGGTGCGCGGTGCGACGTACTCGGACGCGGAGGACGCGGCGTCAGGGACGGGCAGGGCCTTGCGGTCCACCTTTCCGCTCGGAGTCAGCGGGAAGGACTCCAGGACGATGAAGGCCGACGGCACCATGTACTCGGGCAAGCGGGCCGCGAGGGCCTCGCGCAGCGCATCGGCCGAGAGGTCCGACGCACCGACGACATACGCGACCAGGCGCTTGTCGCCGGCCCGGTCCTCGCGAGCCATCACCACCGCCTGCTGCACGGCGGGTTGCTGCTCCAGCGCGGACTCGATTTCACCCAGCTCGATGCGCAGGCCGCGCACCTTCACCTGGAAGTCGGCCCGGCCCAGGTATTCGATTTCTCCGTCCGCCAGCCATCGCGCCACGTCGCCGGTGCGGTACAGCCGCGCGCCCGGCGTGTCGCTGAAGGCATCCGGGATGAAGCGCTCCGCCGTCAGCTCAGGGCGGCCCAGGTAGCCGCGCCCCACCTGCACGCCGCCGATGAACAGCTCTCCCGGCACGCCGATGGGCACCGGCCGCAGGTGCGCGTCCAGGAGACGAATCTGCGTGTTGGCGACGGGGCGGCCGATGGGCACCGAGCGGTGCGGCTCATCGCGCACGCACGCGTAATACGTGACGTCGACGGCGGCCTCGGTGGGGCCGTAGAGGTTGTGCAGGCCGGCGGCGGGCAGCCGCTGCAGGCAGCGCCAGGCCAGCTCGAGTGGCAGGGCCTCGCCGCTGCACACCACGCGCGTCAGGGAGGTGCACCGCTCCAGCCCTGGCTCCTCCAGGAACACCTGGAGCATGGACGGGACGAAGTGCAGGGTGGTGACGCGCTCCTCGGCGATGAGCCGCGCGAGGTACGCGGGCTCCTGGTGGCCTCCGGGCCGTGCCACCACCAGCCGCGCTCCTGTCAGCAACGGCCAGAAGAACTCCCAGACGGACACGTCGAAGCTGAAGGGCGTCTTCTGCAGCACCGTGTCGGACGCCGTGAGGCCGTACTCCCGCTGCATCCACAGCAGGCGGTTGACGACGCCGCGGTGCGAGTTCATCGCGCCCTTGGGCCGGCCGGTGCTGCCCGAGGTGAAGATGACGTAGACCAGGGCCTCCGGGCCGGCGAGCGGCTCGGGACGGGACTCCGGCTGGCGGGACACTTCCGGCCACTCCGAGTCCAGGCACACCACGCGAGCGGAGTGGGGTGGCAGCTCGGGCAGCAAGTGCTGCTGCGTGAGGAGCACCGGCGTGGTGGTGTCCTCCAGCATCCAAACGAGACGCTGGGCCGGGTAGTCCGGGTCGAAGGGGACGTAGGCGCCACCGGCCTTCAGCGTGGCCAGCAGGGCCACCACCAGCTCCAGCGAGCGCTCCAGGAAGAGGCCGACGCGCACCTCGGGGCCCACGCCCAATGAGCGCAGGTGGTGCGCGAGTTGGTTGGCGCGCGCGTCGAGCTGCCGGTAGGTGAGGCTCTCGCCCTCGAAGCACAGCGCCACCGCGTCGGGCGTGCGCTCCACCTGGGCTTCGATGAGCGTATGGAGGCACGCGTCCGCGGGGAAGTCGGCCCGGGCGCCGTTCCACTCGCGCAGGAGGCGGTGCTGCTCGGCGCCGTCCATGAGGGGCAGCTCGGCCAGGCGTGCTTCGGGCCGGTCCACCACGCCTTGCA
>NZ_JAAIYA010000045.1 GCF_010894405.1 Pyxidicoccus caerfyrddinensis | reverse complement strand
CAAACGCCGCTTTGGCGACCTCATCCCCGCCCGCAGCTGGGCCGCTCGCCAGCGCGACGTGCTGCTGCGTGGCATCCTCCACAATTGCGCCCTGCTCATGTCCGCATGAGGGTCGAGACAGAGCCAAGGTTCCTTCCGGGACTGCCGGCCACCGGGTGGGGCGGCCCCGGCACCTCACTCCGTGCGGGCCGCACCCGCGTTCCGAATCAGGCGGCGCCGCCGGCCGCCCGGGGCCACGCGGGGGTGGTGAGGGGCTCGGCGGAAGTCAGCGCCTCCAGCCAGGGGCGCAGCAGCCGGGCGCACTCCTCGGGGTGGGTGAAGTAGGGCACGTGGCCCGCGCCGCGCAGCAGGTGCCGGGGCGTCCCTGAAGGAAGCGACGCGGCCAGCCGCTCCAGCGTGGACGGAGGCACCAGCACGTCGCGGTCCCCCTGGATGCACACGCAGGAGACGGAGAGTCGGCGCAGCTCCGGCGGCGGTGCCTCGTCGCCAATGGCCAGGGCGCGGTGCCACGTCGTGCTGCGCTCTACCTTCGTGGTGGGCACCACCTCGGCGACCCGGTCGAGCGGCACCGGCTTCCACGCGGCCAGCCCCGCCGCGACGATGCCGGGCCGGCCCCACAGGGCGATGGGCCCCATCATCCCGATGACGCGCCCGCGCACGCCCAACTGGGAAGGCCGGGTGAAAGAGCCGAGGAAGGCCACGCCTCGCGCCGCGCCGGCCGCCGCCAGGTGCGCCGCCACCATGCCCCCGAAGGAGCTGGCCACCACCGCGTCGAAGTGCCCCGCGGCCTGCAGTACCTGCCGCGCCAGCGTGCCCGCGCCACAGGCCGCATGCCCGCCCTCCGGGTACTCGACCAGGACCGGACGGGCCGTGGGAGCGAGCTGATGGGCGAGCGCGCGGAAGCCGGAGCCTCGTGCCCCCAGCCCGGGCAGCAGGAGCACCCTCGGCCCCCTGCCCCATCCCAACTCCGTGAGCTGCACCTCTCGACGCATGTCATTCCCTCGCGGACGCGGCCAGGAACACCGCGAGCGCGCCGGTTCTGCCCGGCCCACCCGTCAGCATGCACCGCTGGCGGGCAGGCGCAACCCGTCCGCCGGCCTCAGGACCCGAGGGGTGGGAGGCCGGCCACGCGGTCCAGACCGAGAAAGGCCCGGGTGCGCGCGTGTTGTGGACTGGCAAGCACCCGGGAGGGTGGGCCCTCCTCGATGATGCGCCCGCCATGCAACACCAGCATCCGCGAGGCCAGCTCGCGCGCGAAGCGCATCTCGTGCGTCACCGTCACCAGGGTGAGCCCGTCCCCGCGCAGCCGCGCCAGCAGGTCCACCAGCTCGCCGACGCGCTCCGGGTCCAACGCGCTGGTGGGCTCGTCCAGCAGCAACACCTCCGGCTCCATCGCCAGCGCGCGGGCGATGGCCACCCGCTGCTGCTCACCGCCGGACAGCTCGGAGGGATAGGCGGCTTCACGGTGGGACAGGCCCACCTTCGCCAGCAGCGCCCTCCCCTGCTCGATGGCGTCCTCGCGGCGCAGCCCCTTCACGTGGATGGGCGCCTCCGTCACGTTGCCCAGGGCCGTGCGGTGCGCGAACAGGTGCCACTGCTGGAAGACGAAGCCCACGCGGCGGCGGATGCGCCACAGCCGCTCGCCCTGCGCGCGCGTGTCGCCCGGCTCCAGCACATCGTCGCCCACGCGCACGGTGCCGCCGTCGAAGGGCTCCAGCCCGTTGAGGCACCGAAGCAGCGTGCTCTTGCCGCCGCCCGACGGGCCTACCAGCGCCACCACCTCGCCGGGGCCGAAGGCCGCGCTGATGCCGTCCAGCACGGTGCGGCCCTCGTAGCGCTTGCACAGGTCCTTCACTTCAATCATCCGCGCTCCAGCCTCGCTTCCAGCCGCCGGGCCAGGCGGGACAGGGGGTAGCTCATCGCCAGGTACAGCAGCGCGCACAGCGCTCCGGGCAGCAGCCAGCTGCGCACGTCCACCGCGGTAATCGTCATCCGCTTGGTGAGCTCCACCACGGAGATGACCGACACCAGCGAGCTGTCCTTGAGCAGCGCGATGAAGTCGTTGGTGACGCCCGGCAGCGCCACACGGAACGCCTGCGGCATGATGACCCGCCGCAGCGCCAGCCGCATGGGCATGCCCAACGACAGGGCCGCCTCGAGCTGCCCGCGAGGCACCGCCAGCACGCCCGCGCGGTACACCTCCGCCTCGTAGGCCGCGTAGTTCAACCCCAGCCCGAGCACCGCGGCGGAGAGCGCATCCAGCCTAAGCACCCCCGCGAGCCCGTAGTAGAGGACATAGAGTTGCAACAGCACCGGAGTTCCCCGGAACAGCTCCACGTAGGTGGTGGCCAGCCGGCCGGCCCAGGCGGGCCCGTACAGCCGCACCAACGCCAGCCCCACGCCCAGGGGAATCGCGAGCGCCATGGCCCCCACGGACACCAGCAGCGTGACGAGGGAGGCCTGGAGGAACAGCACGAGCTGCCCCCAGCCCAGGTGCGCGGTGCTCGTGTCCGAGAGCACCTCGCGCGTCTGCGCGTCCGTCCAGTCCACCATGCGCTGCTGCGCGGCGCTGTCGATGCCCCAGCGCCGGAAGATGGCGCGCAGCTCGCCCGAGCGGGCGATGCGCACGAGCGCCTCGTCCAGCGCCGCGCGGAGGTCGTCCTCGCCGGGCCTCACGGCAATGGCGTAGTAGCCCTCGCCGAAGTCGCCCACCACGCGCAGGCCGGGACGCGGCTGGCCGTAGCGCTGGGCGATGAGGTCGTCCATCAGCACGCCCTCCACCCGCCCCTGCTCCAGGTCGATGTAGGGCTCCTCCACGCCCTCGTACGGCACCGCCTGCGCGCCGGTGCGAAGGAGCAGCTCCCACGCCTGGGAGTTGGCGAGCGTGCCCACGCGCCGGCCCTTCAGCGACTCCAGCTGGGTGACGCTCGCGTCGTCCTTGCGCGCCAGCAGCCGCAGGTTGAAGACGAAGTAGGGGCGCGTGAAGAGGACGCGGCCGGCACGGGCGGGGGTGATTTCAATCCCGTTCAGCGCCACGTCGAACGAGCCCCGCTCCAGCGAGGGAATGAGACTGGACCAGTCGTTCTGGACGAACTGCGCGCGCACGCCCAGCTCGCGTGCGAGGGCCTCCGCCAGCTCCACCTCGAAGCCGCGCATGCGGCCCGGCACGTCCGGGTCCTCCATGGCATAGGGCTCTCCGCCCTGCGCGTCCGCGCCCCAGCGCAGCACGCCCTCGCGCCGGACGCGCTCCAGGCCCGGGGCCTCCTTCGCGGCGCAGGACAGCAGGGTGAGCGCCAGCAGCGCCACCCCACAGGTGGGAAGGAAGGCGGGCCTTCGCGCGCGGGACGGGAGTTCTCGCATGGACGTGTCGGGTTCCGACATAGGCGAAGTGGTCTCCGCCTTCCAGTTCCACCCCGCCCGGACATGCTGGGCATGTTCGCCGGGAGAAGGGCTTCGCCGGTGTCAGCCCAGGGAGCTTCGCATGACGACGTGGTGGTTCTACGCGCTGCTGTCCGCCGGCTTCGCGGCCGTGACGGCGATTCTCGCGAAGGTGGGCGTCGAGGGCGTCCCCTCCACGCTGGCGACGGCCATCCGCACCGTGGTGATTCTCGTGTTCGCCTGGAGCATCTCGCTGGCCCGGGGCGAGCACCATGCCCTGCCCTCCTTGAGCCGCAAGACGCTCCTCTTCCTCGTGCTCTCGGGTGTGGCCACCGGCCTGTCGTGGCTGGCCTACTTCCGGGCGCTCCAGCTCGGGCCCGCGTCGCGCGTGGCGCCCATCGACAAGCTCAGCCTGCCGCTGACCGTCCTCTTCGCCTTCCTCCTCTTGAATGAGCAGGTGACGTGGCGTCTGGGCGTCGGCGTGGGGCTCATGGTGGCGGGGGCCCTGCTGACGCTCAAATGAGGGGAGCCTGGAGGTGCTGGAAACGAGGACGTCCAGCCCCGAGGGTCAGATGGGGTTGGGGTCGCCCGTGGTCTCGTGCTTGGGGTCCGAGGCGGACGCACTCACGCTCCGCTCCGAGCAGCGGCGCTCCGAGTCCACGTCCGACAAGGCCTCCGTCTCCACCTGATGCTCGCCACCTGCATGCGCGGCGGCGTTGGAGGAGGAATCGCAGGTGGAGGCCGCCTCGTCAGGGAGACCGTCCCCACACGCCGCGAGCGCGAATACACATCCCAATGACACGAGAGCCGTCTTCATGACGTGAATGACCTTGTCGTAAGGGTGGAGACCTTCGAGCGGTCGCAGCGCGACACACTCATGAATACGGACGTCGAGCGGGAACCTGGCTGACGTTCGTCCACCTCCTCACGGGGCCTCAGCGCGGCGGAGCGGAGGACTGGCGCAGCCATCCGGCGCTGATGCGCAGCGCCCGGCACAGCGTGATGAGCGTGGGGACGGTGGGCAGCAGCTTCCCGCGCTCCATGCGCACGTAGGCCTCCGTCGGGAGGAAGGCTGCCTCCGCCACCTCGGACCAGGTCAGTCCCGCTCGCAGCCGCGCGGTGCGCAACCCGCTCCCAACGTGAATCCCCACTGTCTCATCCATCCGCACCATCCTTTTGACACCATAGGTTCTACTCTAGAGGTTCTCCCTGTGTCAGGCACCCTTCGACGTCCTATCGTAAAGGGACACCTACACCGTGGGCCCGGAACACTCCGCGCCTTCCTGCCTCCTCTCCATCCGGACAGGCGCGGAGCGACGCGAGACGACTCCCACCCTGTCGCAGATGCGAGAGTGACCCGGCGCCACCATCACGGACCCAGGGCAATTCCCGCGAGCCTCCGTTACAGTGCGCGGCAGAGGAGCCGACGCTGTCATGGAAGCATTCAAGCTGCTGGTGGTGGACGACGAGCCGCAGGTGGCACACGCGCTGCGGCGACTGTTCCGGAGAGAGGGCTTCGACGTCCAGGTTGCCTTCAACGGGAACGAGGCCCTGGAGCGGCTCAAGGAGTTCAGTCCGGACATCGTCCTGACGGACTTCCGGATGCCGGGGATGACGGGCAGCGAGCTGCTCCAGCGCGTCAAGCGCAGCCATCCCCTCGCCCTGCGCCTCATCATCTCCGGCTACGCGGACTTCAAGTCGGTGGTGGCGTCGGTGAACGACGGCGAAATCTGCCGCTTCATCAGCAAGCCCTGGGACGACGCGGAGCTGGTGACGTACCTCAAGTCCCTGCTCCGCCAGCGCGAGACGATGGCACAGCTGTATGCGCCCTTCCGCGCGGCCCAGCCGGGCGTGAGCGCGGAGGTGGGCCTGTCCGACGCCGCCATGGTGCTGAAGGTGCAGATGTCGGACCCGGCCTTCCCCGCGGAGCAGGCCCTGTCCATCATCGAGCGCTTCGCCGGCGTGCTGGCTGCGGACAGCCTGAAGATGGTGGGCGGCCTGCTGGAGCGCTACGGCGGACGGCTGTCCTTCGTCGCCGAGGTGGGAGGCCCCCAGCGACTGCGGCTGGAGCTGCCGGTGCGCGCGGAGGAGGCGCAGCCGTCGGAGCGGTCCGGTGTAGGCAACGCATGAGGCAGCGGCAGGCCCTCAGCCCCGTCGACCCCGAGGCCGATGCGAAGTGGGTGAACGCCCGCCTCAAGCACGTCACCCTGGGGGCCTGCATCCTCATCCACGTGCTGCTCGTCCACGCCCTCTGGGGCCAGTGGCGGCGCATCGCGGTGGTGACGGCGGTGTTCGCGCTGGTGACGGGCACCAACATGGTGCTGGCGCGGCGCTTCTTCTCCCAGCACACCCGCACCGCGGAGTCCGTGCGGTTCGTGATGAACATGGGGGCCAACGTCGTCTATGGCCTCGCCAGCGACTGGGCGCTGCCCATGTGGCTGTACCTGCCCCTCAACGCCCTCTGGGTGGACCGCTTCGCGGACCCGGGTGCGCGCCAGCGCCTGGGGTGGATGCTGGCGCTGGTGGCGGGCGTGGCCCTGCTGGATGGGTGCCCGCCGATGGTGCCCGCCTGCTTCGTGCTCGTGTCGCTGCTCGTCTATTTCATCTCCGAGGGCCGCGTCTTCCTCACCCACCAGGCGCTGCGCAGCCTGGCGCAGCAGCATGAGGAACTGGCGCAGGCGCACCTGCAGCTGGACCGGGCCCACCAGCGCTCTCGCGAGCAGGAGCGCCTCTCCAGCCTGGGCATGATGGCGGCCGGCGTGGCTCACGAAATCAACAACCCGATGAGCTACGTGAAGAGCAACGTCAACTCGCTCCTGCTGGACCTGCGCGCGTGCCAGAAGCTGCCGCCGGAGCTGCACGAGTACGTGGATGACGTGCTGCCCGCCACGCTGGACGGCATCCGCCGGGTGACGGCCATCGTCGCGGACCTGCGCCGCTTCGCGCGCGGGGACCCCGAGGCCATGGTGGAGTACGACCTCAACCAGGAGGTGGCCGTCGCCCTGCGCATCGTCCGCGGGCAGCTGGGCCCGCAGTGTGACGTCGCCGTGGAGCTCAAGGACCTCCCGCACCTGTTCGGCCATCCGGGGCAGGTCGCCCAGGTGGTGGTCAACCTCCTGATGAACGCGGCCCAGGCCATGCCGGACGGCGGGCGCATCTTCCTGTCCACGCGGCTGGAGGGCGAGGAGGCGGTGCTGGAGGTGCGCGACAGTGGCGTGGGCATGACGCCCGACGTGCGCGCGAAGCTGTTCGAGCCCTTCTTCACCACCAAGCCCGCGGGCGAGGGCACGGGCATGGGCATGGCCGTGGTGCACGGCATCATCACCTCGCACCACGGGCGCATCCACGTGGACACCGCCCCCGGCAAGGGCACGACGTTCACCGTCCACCTGCCGCGAATGCCCCCGCTGGAGCTGGCGCTCTCCGCCCCCGCCGAGTTCACGAAGTCCCGCCCGGGCACCGCCTGAGGCCGCGCGCGGCTTAAGCTGCGCGCCATGTCGACACCGCCCCCCGCCTTCTCCAGCCGCTTCGAGCCCCGGTACGTGGACGACCCGTATCCGCTCTACACGCGCCTGCGCCAGGAAGCGCCCGTCCAGTTCAGCGAGGAGATGCACCTGTGGGTGGTGTCCCGCTACGAGGACGTGAAGACGGTGCTGCTGAACCCGGGCGACTTCCTGTCCGCCAACGCCTTCCGCAACCCCGTGCCGCCCGCGCCCGAGGTGCTGGCGGCGCTGGCCGAGGGCTACCCGCAGGTGCCGGCGCTCGTGGACGATGACCCGCCCAACCACACGCGCATGCGCGTCATCGTCACCAAGGCCCTGGCGCCCCACCGCGTCTCCGCCATGGAGCCGCGCGTGCGCGCCATCGCCTCGGAGCTGGTGGACGCCTTCGCCCGGGAAGGCCGGGCGGACCTCGTCGAGCGCCTCTCCTTCCCCCTGCCCGCGCGAGTCATCGGCGCCATCATGGGGCTGCCGGACTCGGACCTGGAGCGGCTCAAGTCCTGGACGGCGGACCTGTCCACCCTCTCCGCGGGCAACGCACCCGTGCCCCGGCAGGTGGAGTGCGCCCGGGGACTGGTGGCCATCCAGAAGTACCTCGCGGGCCACATCGCGGAGCGGCGCCGCGCGCCGACGGACGACCTCATCAGCGCGCTCATCGAAGCGCGCCACGACGACACGCCCCCGCTGAGCGACGTGGAGCTCATCAGCCTGCTGTCCATGCTCCACTTCGCCGGGCATGAGACGACGGCCAACCTGCTCGGCAACACGGTGGTGATGCTGCTGAACGCGCCGGAGCGGTTGGAGGCGCTGCGCCAGGACGCGAGCCTCATCCCCGCCGCCATCGAGGAGGCGCTGCGCTTCGACGCACCGGTGCAGGGCATGATGCGCACCACGCGGCGCGCGGTGACGCTGGGCGGCGTGGAGGTGCCCGAGGGCGCGCGGCTGCTCGTCCTCTACGCCTCCGCCAACCGCGACGCCGCCGCCTTCCACGCGCCGGACCGGGCAGAGCCGGGCCGCTCCGACGTGGGCCGGCACCTGGGCTTCGGGCTGGGCATCCACTACTGCATCGGCGCCCCGCTGGCGCGCATGGAGGTGCGCATCGCCCTGGAGCTGCTGCTGGAGCGGCTGCCCGGCCTGCGCCTGGCCCCGGGCAACCCGCTCCTGTACGTGCCCAACTTCCTGCACCGCGGCCCGCGTCGGCTGCTCGTGGAGTGGGACCCGGCCTGAAGTCCGGGCCCCCTGGGGTGCTCCGTGCTCAGCGCTTCAGCTCGGCGTCGATGAGCTGGGTGAAGTCTCCCAGCGGGCGCGCGCCCATCACCGCCTTGCCGTTGATGAAGAAGGTGGGCGTGCCGGCGATGCCGCGCTTCTGCGCCTCGAGCGCGTCCGCGTCGACGTAGTTGGCCAGCGTGGCGCTGTCGAGCGCCTGGCGGAAGCGGCCGAGGTCCAGGCCCAGCCCCTTCGCGTAGCCCTCCAGCGACGCGCGGTCCAACGAGCGCTGGTTGTCGAAGAGCACGTCGTGCATCTCCCAGAACTTGCCCTGCTCATGCGCGGCCATGGAGGCCACGGCGGCGAGCTTCGCGTTGTCGTGCATGGGCAGCGGCTGGTGGCGGAAGACGATGCGCACCTGGTTGCCGTACTTCTCGCGCAGCCCGTCGATGATGGCGGCGCCCTTCGCGCAGTAGGGGCACTGGAAGTCCGACCACACCTCCACCGTCACCCGCGCGTCGCGGGCGCCCACCGACGGGGCATCCGCGCGCGGCGTGGCGGCGATGGGCTTGCTCTCTGCGTGGGCGTGCGCCTTCGGGCACTCCTTGTCACAGTTCTTTTCGCCAGCGAACGCGGGGAGGGAGAGCGCCAGCAGGGCGCCAGCGGCCATGGCGGTGGTGACCACGAGCTTCATGGGAGGACCTCTTTCGGATGGTTGGGAAATGGGCGCCGGGCCTCCCGCTGGGGAGGCCGGCGGCGCGGGGCTTCGTGGCCCGCGCGCTGAAGGAGTGACAGGAGCCCGTCGGGAGTTTCAGCGCGCCCGTGTTATCCCTTCCGGCGTCATGTCCACCACCGAGCGCCTCTACTACGCAGACCCCTTCCTCCACCGCTTCACCGCCCGCGTCGTCGCGCAGGGCACCTGGGGCGGCGCCCCCTCCCTCGTGCTCGAGCGCACCGCTTTCTACCCGGAGGCCGGCGGGCAGATGGGCGACCGGGGCGTGCTCGGCGGCCTGCCCGTGAAGGACGTGCAGGTGGATGACGCCGGCACCGTCCACCACCTGATGGACATCCCGGCGGGCACCGCGCTCCCCGCGCCCGGCACCGAGCTGGCGGGCGAGGTGGACAAGGAGCGCCGCCGCGCGAACATGGCGCTGCACACCGGCCAGCACATGCTGTCTCGCGCGCTGGTGGACGTGGCCGGCGCCGCCACCGTGTCCTCCCGCCTGGGCGAGTCGCTGTGCACCATCGACACGGACCAGGACGTCCTGGACGAGAAACAGGTGGCCGAGGCGGAGGCGCGCGTCAACGCCATCATCGATGACGACCTGCCCATCCGCGCCTTCTTCCCCACGCCGGAGGAGCTGGCCGCGCTGCCGCTGCGCCGGGCCCCCAAGGTGACGGACAACATCCGCGTCATCCAGATTGGCGACTTCGACGTGTCCCCCTGTGGCGGCACGCACTGCACGCGCACCGGGCAGGTGGGCATGGTGCGGGTGCTGGGCGTGGAGCGCTACAAGGGCAAGGGTCGCGTCCTCTTCTCCGCGGGCCCGCGCGCCCGGCGCGAGCTGTGGGACGAGGCCGGCGCCCTGCGCGCCATGGCCCGGGCCTTCACCTGCGGCGTGCCGGAGGTGCCCACCGCGGTGGACAAGCTGCGCCGCGAGCTGACCGAGGCCCGCGAGGCCCTGGGCGCCGCGCGCGCGAAGCTGGCCGAGCACACCGCCGGGGAGCTCGCCGCCGCCCTGGACGCGTCCGCGGACAAGCGCGTGGTGGCGGTGCTCGAAGGCGCCGGGCCCGAGCAACTGCGCGCCGTGGCCGCGCGCCTCACGTCCCGGCCGGAGGCGGTGGTGCTGCTCGCCGGCCGCCTCCCCGAGGGAATGCCCGTCCTCATCACCCGCGGCGCCAGCTCCACCTTCGGGTGCGGCGCCTTCCTCAAGCGCGCCGCCGAGGCCGCCGGAGGCCGGGGCGGTGGACGCCCCGAGCACGCCGAGGGACGCCTCCCGCCCGGCACCGACTGGCCGGCGCTCGTGGCCTCCCTGCTGACCTGAGCCCACCTCCCGCCTTCCCGGTGAGTCAGGACAGCCCCGCCCCCTGCTACGCCGTGCTATACGATTTCACCGAAGGGAATTCCCGGCGCACGTTCTCCCCCGTGCGCAGGGGGCGCTCCACGAGTGGAACGACAGACGACGAGGGGAGGAGGGGGCGGCGCGAGGATGGACGACGTGCAGCACCGCCAGTTCGAAGAGTTCGCGCGCGCGCGGCGTCCGGGCCTGTTGCGGGTCTCCCGGCGTCTCTGTGCGGGGGGAGGCATTGATCCGGAGGACCTCGTGCAGGAAACGCTGGAGCGCGCGTACCGCCACTTCGACAAGCTGGTGGGCGAGAATCCGGGCGCGGTGAGCGTGTGGCTGAGCACCACGCTGAGCAACCGCTTCCTGGACCACTGCCGCCGTCGACGCACCGAAGTCCTGGGCGCGCCGGCCCTGCGAGTGGTGCAGGACGACATGACGGGTGAGCCCGAGCCGGCCGAGCACTGGGAGCGCGTGACGAGCGCCGACTTCCTGCGGGCGATTGAAAGGCTCCGGCCTCCACACCTGCGCGAGGCCTACCGGCTCCATGCCTCGGGCTTGCGCTACCGGGCCATTGCCCAGCAGCTGCGCGCTCCCGAGGGAACGGTGGGCCGGTGGCTCTCCGAGGCCCGGCAGGCGCTGCGGGAGATGCTGACGCCCGGCGATGCGCCGCGTGAGGGCAGGGTCGAGTCATGAGCGAGCTGTGCGAGAGGCTGGAGCACTTCGTCGACGGGGAGCTGCCGCCCGTGGACGCGGAGAACTTCCGCCACCACCTCACCCGCTGCGCCACGTGCGAGTCGCGAATGAAGGAGCTCCTCGCCATGGAGCTGCTCGCCGACGACGCAGTGAACGCCGACGGTGAGGCGCCCGCGACGGGCCCTGTCGTCATCCCTGGACCGCCCGCCTGGCGCCGCAAGACGTGGCTGATGATGGTGCCCCTGGCGCTGGCCGCGGGCCTGGCCACGCTGGTGCTGATGTCGCGCGCGGACTCGCAGCCGGATGCGAATGCGCTGTGGCTCGCCCAGGCTCCGACGCGCTCGATGGAGGCGCGGCTGACGCATCCGGGCGCCGACCGGTACCGTCCCTACGAGGTGATGCGCAGCGAGGGCTCGACGCCGCGGCCGCTTCCGATGCGGGAGATGGCGCAGCTGGAGAAGGCCGGGGACAACCGCGGCGTCGCCATGGCCTTCCTGCTGCGGGGGGACGTGGGGCAGGCCTCCGCGCACCTGGGCACGCTGCCTCCTTCTCCGGACCTCGACTCGGACCAGGCGGTGCTGGCCCTGCAGCGCAAGGACTGGGAAGGGGCGCTGACGCTGCTGGAGCACGCGCTGAAGGCGAAGCCCCAGCACCCGCAGGCGCTCTGGAACCGGGGGCTCGCGCTGCAGGGGCTCGGGCTGTGGTTGAAGGCGGCGGAGTCCTTCGAGCAGGTGGCGGCGCTGAAGGAGCCGGGCTGGAGCCTGGAGGCGGAGCAGCGGGCCCGTCAGCTTCGGGAGCAGGCGGAGCAGGAGCGCAAGGACTGGAAGGGCACGAAGCAGGACTGTGACGGGATGGTGTCCGGGGAGACGCTCCTCACCGAGCAGCAGGTGCAGGCGCGCCCGGGCCTGTCTCGGCTGTGCCTCTATGACGCCATGCGGGCGGCGGCCTCCGCCGAGCGCGTGGAGGCGCTGCGCCCCCTCGCCGTGCAGCTCGACCGGAAGGACGGCGGCACCCACCTGGAGGACGCCGTGCGCAGTGCCGCACAGCGTGACTTTCGGGTGCGGGCGCCCCTGGCGAAAGACTACGTCCGGCTCACGCGGGGGCAGCTGAAGCCCGAGGAGCTGGAGTCCTTCCTCACGCGGCTGCGCGACGCGCGGCAGGAGGACATCCTCCTGGGCGCGCTGCTGTTCGTGAAGGACGCGCGCAAGTACGAAGCGGAGTACCGCGAGCTCGCGCTGGCGACGAGAGACCCGTGGTTCGCACTCCTGGCGGAGGAGCAGCAGGCGCAGGCAGATGTGCTCCGTGGGCAGGCGACGCACGCCAGGGAGCGACTGGGCACCGCGCTGCGGGCCTGCGTTGATGATGGGTCGTTGAACTATCGCTGCCTGGAAGTGCACCGGCAGCTGGCCCGCGTGGAGGTCATCAGTCTCCATCGTCCTGTCGAGGCGCGCATGCAGGCGCTGTCCGCGTTGGAGCGTGCCCGTCGTGGCAACGAGTGGGCCAAGGAGCAACGGCTGGTCCAGGAGCTGGGCCAGATTGCCCGGTACCATGGCAGCCTCCCTCTGGCGCGCGCGTACATGGAGGAGGCCCTGCTCCGCATCCCGGAGCCCTGCGCGGATCGGCAGTTCACAGAGCTGGCCCATACCAACCTCGCGCTGGCGTTCTACCGCGTCCATGACTTCGGCAGCGCCCGCGAGCAGCTTGACCGCGTGGCGCGTTGTGGACAGCCCCCCTCCATGTCGCTGACATTTCTCATCGCCGACCTGGCCCACACGGCCTACCGTCGCAATGGCGACGCGGAATTGCTCGCCCGGGGCCTGGAATCGCTCCGCGCTTCACGCTCACTTCAGTCGGGTGATGGGCCCCTCCTTCGGCACATCGAGGGGCGATTCCTGATTGAACAGGATCGTCGGCGGGGGCAGGACCTGCTGCGTCAGTCCATCACGGAAGCCCTGCCGCTGCTCGCTTCGGACGGGAATGCTCGAAAGGCTCGCGTCTACAGCTACACCTCACTCATCCTGGACGCCGCGAAACACGACGAGTTGGAGCGCGCCTTGGGCCTCTTCTCCGAGGAGCGCGCCCTCCCCACTCCGGAGCGGTGCACGCTGGGCGTCACGGTGGACGACGAGCGCACGGCGGTGGTGGCTCGGGACGCGAGCGGTCGACTCATCGGAGGATACAGCACGGGCCGGCAGGAGCCCCTGACGACAGTGGAAGGATTGGTGCCCTCGGACGTCATCGAGGCGCTGCGAGCCTGTCCGAGCGTGGACGTGCTGGCCCGCCCCCCCGTTCAGGGGCAGGCGGGGCTGCTTCCGCCGGACCTTGCCTGGACCTACCGGGTAGGGGCTCACCTCCCGAGCAACGCTGAGCGGCCGGAGCGACGGCTGGTGGTCGCCGATGTCGTACCGCCCACGGAGCTGCACCTGCCCGCGCTGCGCACGTGGAGCCCACCGGAAGCGGAGAAGGGGGACCAGACCGTCTTGAAGGGCACCCAGGCGACACCCTCGCGCGTTCTGGAGGCACTGCGCGAGGCGACCGAGGTGCAGATACACGCCCACGGCATCATCAACCCGGACGAAGCCGATGGCTCCATGCTGGTGCTCTCACCCGAAGTCGACAACGGACGCTTCGCGCTGACGGCCTCGGACCTCCAGGGAAGGCAACTCCAGGGCCGGCCCGTGGTGCTGCTGGCGGCCTGCCATGCGGCATATAGCAAGGCGTACTTCCACGAGACCTTCGGCCTTCCCGTCTCCTTCATCGAGGCGGGTGCGCGAGCCGTCCTCGCCGCCACGCAGGAGATTCCCGACTCCGAGGTGTCCGCGTTCTTCGAGCCCGTGCTCGCGCGCATCCGACAGGGAGCCCCCGCCGCTCTCGTTCTCCGCGACGCCCGCCAGGAGTGGCTGCGCAATCACGGGGGAGCATGGGTGCGGCAGGTCCTCCTCTTCGAATAGCTGCTTCTCCCAACCCCGAGTCCCTACACCATGAAGAATCGCATTCTACTAGTACTGCCGTTGCTGCTGACGCTCGCGGCATGCCGACACATTCCTGCTCGCGCGCCTACCCAGGAGGAAATCCAGCGGGAAGCTCCCGCCGGGGGGCTCGTCCGGGTCACCTTCCGCGACGCGAAGCAGACCTATCGCTTCACCAGCTATCTGGTGGATGTGAGCCGCAACGAGATTGTCGACAAGGTCGACGGCTCGACGCGCGAAGAGTTGGAGGGACTGGGCTCCGCGTCCATGAAGAGCGCTTCGGCTGGCACGTCGCGCGTGCTGCTGTCGACCGTCGCTGTGAATACCGATTGCAAGGATCCGGATCCCAAAACGGGCTGCACCCCGAATCCGGGCGCGCGGAATGGCGACCCGGGTGACGACTCGGGTCCTGGCCCTGACCCCACGGGCCACGACCCGGATCGGATGGCGCTGCGACTGGCTGCACTGTCCTTCTGGTCCATCCTGCAGGTGGGGATTCCCGTCCCCCAGAAGCAGGTGACCATGCCGACGCCGACCCGCGGCCAGTAGGAAGTCGCTGAGTTCTGGCAGGGCGGTGGACCTCATGTCCCCGCCCTGCTGCTCCGCCTGCGGCTTACAAGCCCGGGCACTGCACCTCACAGGACATCCGTGAAAAGGAACGACCCGATGTTCGTTGCACACGCCTGGAGCGTGACGGCCTGCGCTCGTGTCGGCATGAGAGTTCTATTCAGCGTGGCCGCATCGATTGCAGTCGTTCTGGTGGGCGCGGTGGCCTGCGCGCCGGACGCGGAGTCCGACATCACCGTGAGTGTGTCGGGTGCCAGGGTTCCAGCCGACGGAGCGCGCCCCACGCCAGCCACCGGGCACTTCAGCCTGACAGAAGATGGCGGGACCTCCACGACTGAAGGGGCTGATGGGGGAACCGGAAGCGATCCAGGGGTGGGCAACGGAGACCCGCGTGGAGGCTCTGGCGGAGGCGGCGACCCTACGGGGTAGAACCCAACGCCTCGGGCGGTACGGATGGCGGCGCTGTCCTTCTAGTTCGCGCCCCTACCCCTTCGCGCCCTCACCACCGGGCGCGGAGGGAACGAGCCCAGCGAGCGTCGTCACGTAGTGCGCGGCCACGCGGAGGAAGCGCGCGCCGCGCACGCCCGTGAGGTACTGCCGCTTCATGGCGCGGGTGGAGCCCACGTAGAACATGGCGCGGCGGATGCGCTCGATTTCCCGAGGCGAGCGCTCCTTCGCCCCCGCCATCCAGTTCTCCATCGTGTCCAGCGCGTCCAGCCCCGCGAAGAAGACGATGGGGCACTCGTGCCCCTTGCACGAGAAGACGGTGGTGGCGCGCACGTGGTCCACACCGCTGACGCGGAAGTCCGTCACGTCCCTGCCGCCCTTGCCGCCGTACGCCTCCGCGGGCACCCCCGCGCGCTTGAGCGCCTCCGTGTACTGGGAGGGCATGACGGGCGCCACCACCAGGATGTCTCCCGGGTGCACGCCCTCCTCGCGGATGAGCCGTGCAATCTCCTTCGCCACCTGCCGCGCCTCGCTGGCGCCGGACGCGAAGCCGCGCACCGAGGGCAGCACGCCGCCGCGCTCGGTGGACTGGACGCGGAACAGTCCCTCCAGCGTCTCCTCCGGGAGCCAGAGGAGCCCCTCGCGCGCCAGCTCGCCCACCTTCATGTACTCGCGCATGCCCGGCTCGCCGGCCTGGTGCTGGCGCAGCGGGTCCAGCACCACGTTGAAGGCCACGTCGAGGATGTCGCGCGTGGCGCGGAACGTCTCCTTGAGCACGCGCGTGCGGCCACGGAAGGACAGCCCCTCCGGGAGCTGCTCCTTCAGCGCGTCGATGGGAATCTGCCCGTAGACGTTCTGCGAGTCGTCCATGAACAACTGGAAGCAGCGCACCTGTCGGCCGTCCGGCAGCGGGTACGGGCGCACGAGGCCGTAGAGCGTGGCCAGCGCCTTCGCGTCCATGTCCTGCGCCTCGTCCACGAAGACGGCGTCGAAGCTGCCGGGCTCCGGGCGGCGCAGCGCACCCACGTGCCGCACCGTCACCCGGCTGCGCAGCTCGCGCACCCGTTCCCGGCCCGCGCGCTGCAACAGCGCCTCCATGAGCAGCTTGTCCACCAGCGGCACCAGCGCCCGGTTGTAGAAGGAGACCAGCACCTGCGCCTCGTCGTGCTCCAGCAGGTAGCGCGCCACCCAGTGCGCCAGCACGTACGTCTTGCCGCTGCCCGCCACGCCGCGCACCAGGTGGTGCCCGTCGTCGAAGCGCCGCTCGAAGAGGGACACCTGCTCATGCGAGAAGAGCGGCCGGGCCGGGCGCGCACCCTCGATTTCACCGCCCAGGGTGGCCGGTGGAGCGGGCGCGGGCGGAGGAGGAGGCGGCGGCTTCTGCGGGAGCGGCAACGGCTCCAGGCGCAGGGGCTCGCTGGAGAGGACGCGCAGGCGCGGCAGCAGCGAGAGGAAGCGCTGCGGAATCGTGGCGGCCCGCGCCTCGTCGCGCGAGGCCAGCACCAGCAGGTAGTCCCGCGCGCGGCTGGCGGCCACGTTGAGCATGGGCACCAGCGTGTGCGGAGGAAACGGCCGGCCTCCCGCCACGGTGTCCACCAGCACCACGTCGTACTGGGTGCCCTGCTGACGATGGATGGTGGACGCGCTGAACACGTCCCCGCGCAGGCCGGCGGAGTTCCCCAGCCGGCGCAGCAGCGCAGCCTGGGCGCGGTACGGCGTGACACACAGCACGCTCAGGCCCGAGCGCACCGCCTCGCGCGCGAGGGACACGGCGAGGTTCGCCGACAGCTCACGCTGGTAGCCGGAGCCCGTCTCCCCTCGCCCGTGCGTCAGGCGGCGCGCATCGCGCGTGAGGCTGTCCAGCACCACCCAGCCGGCGCGCATGCTGGCGAAGGCGGCCACCGGAGCGGGCCGCTCCGCGCGGGCCTTGACGATGTCTCCGTCCTCCAGCGCGCCGCCGTAGCAGAAGTGGCTCACCACCCGGGCGATGTCGGGGTGCATGCGGTGCTGGGTGCGCAGCAGCAGCACGTCCGGCCGCGACGCGTCCTTCACCGCGTCCTCCAAATGCGACAGGCCGCTGGCGCGCAGCCACTTCTGCGTGTCCTTCCCGGCGCCCTCCGCCGCGCGGCTCACCGGGCCAATCTGCTTCGGGTCTCCGGCGAGCGTCACCCGCTCCGCCAGCGGCGCCATCAGCGCGGTGGCGGCCCGGGTCACCATGCCGGCCTCGTCCACCACCAGCCGCGAGAAGGTCTGCTTCCCCTCCAGCTCCGACACCAGCCGCAGGGCGCGGTGCACGGTGAGCACCATCAGCGGGCAGTCGCCCTTCTCCGCCTCCTTGAGCGTGGGGTCCTTCACCTTGCCGCGCAGGCCGCGCAGCTCCGCCTGGAGCTTCGCCAACTCATGCGCGGGGCCGCCCCGCACGCGCTGGAGCATCAACTCCCGCTCGCGCTCGTCGATGCTCGCGCGGAGCTTCCCGCCCTTCTGGCTGTCCTCGACGATGACGGTGGGCAGCTTCGCCAGCGCATCACCCGCACCGGTGCCGCCGCGGAAGATGCTGCGCAGGGGGCGCAGCGGAATCGGCTCGCGCTCCAGCAGCGCGCTGACGCGCATCACCAATTCGTCCGCGGCGCGGTTGGTGGGCGCCACCGCGAGGATGCGCTCGTTGGGGAAGGCGCGGAGGCTGCGGGCGATGAGGTCCGCGACAGCCGTCGTCTTGCCCGTGCCCGGCGGACCCCAGATGCAGCCCCAGGGCTGACTCCACAGCCGGTCCACCGGCAGGCGCTCCGCGTCCTTCGGCTGGAGCTGGGGCGGGGCCTCCTCACCGCTGGCGCGGCGCAGGGCCTGGGTGAGCGCGGGCTGCCGCTCCTCGTACGCCGAGGCGGCCTTGCACAGCGCCTCCGCGAAGTCATAGGGCCGGTAGCACCAGCGCTCCGCGGAGAGGGCGCGGCGGTCCACGTCGTCGCCGTGCTCGGGGGCGGCGAAGACGCGGCCCGACTCGAAGTCCAGGTGGACGACGTCGCCGCCGAAGACGCAGTCCTCGCCGTGGAAGCCGAGAACGGAGCCGCCCGACCAGTCCGGGTCCGCCGCCGGCCGGGGGATGAGCGACAGCACGCCGGGCGACTGGAGGCTCACCTCGCGCACGTCCTGCAGCCGCTGCGCGCGGTACTGGCTGCGCTCGGACATCAGCGCCTCGCGCAAATCTTCCGGAAGGTACGTGGGCGGCGTCCACGCCTCGCGGCGCTTCCCCGCCGACACCGCGGCCTGCATGGCCTCGCGCTCGGCCTTCGTCGCCTCCGCGGGCGCGGCGACGTCTACCGAGGGCACGCCATCCGGGTCCACCGTCGCCGGGGCCGCCGCGCCCCTTCGCAGCCGCGCGAGGACGAGCATCGGATTCGGCGAAACGGGTGCCGGAGGAATTTCGGACGGGGGCGACGGCACCTGCGCAGTCGCGCCCGCGAGCCGGTTGCGAGAAGCGCCACGGGAGTGCACGGCCCCGCCGTCCACGGGTGCATCGTCGTACTCGACGTGCAGCTCGCGGCTGGGGTCGCCCGTCGACGGCGCTTCGCGCTCCTCGGCGGCCTCGTGCATCCGGTGCGTCATCGGGAAGGCTTCGGACTCCCTCGGCCCTTCGCCGGGCACAGGGGGCGCGAAGGTAGGGGAGGCATGGATCCACGTCAATGCGTCCGCCCCCGGGCACACTCCGTGCACACGGCGCGTGACTTGACAGCCGAGACGGGCGTCCGCCAGCGTCGTGTGAGAGCCCGGGTGTGCAGCCCGGACCACCAGGCACCCAGGGGGACTCCCATGAAGGAAGCCGAGGACCAGGAGCAGGGACGCAAGCTCCTCACGGCCGTCGAGCGCATTCTCGCGGACACCGACAGCCTCATCGCGCTGTCGAAGCAGCAGCAGGAGAAGGCGCGACTGAAGGGCCTGCCCGACGAGGACGCCACGCGCGACGCCGCGGCGCTCGAGGTGGTTCGGCACTTCTCCAACCGCTCCGCCATCTCCGGCGGACTGGCCGCCCTCCCCGGCATCGTGCCGGGCGCCGGCACGCTGGTGGCCGCGCTGGGCGGGACGCTCGCGGACATGTGCTTCATGCTCAAGTTCGAGGTGGAGATGGCCCTCGTGCTCAGCCACCTCTACGGCTACGACATCACCCACGAGCACGAGCGGCAGCTCGCGTTCCTCCTCGCCTCGGTGAGCACCTACGACGCGAAGCGGGAGCGGGACCGCAGCACGGTGGCCGACCTCGCTGAGACGCAGGGCATCGCCTTCTGGAAGTACGCGCCGCGCGAGGCCTCCAAGATGCTCGTGGGCGTGATGACGAAGATTGCGCTCCTGTCCGTGTCCAAGGGCCTGCTGCGCGCGCTGCCGCTGGTGGGCATCGCCGTGGGCTCGTCCATGAACAAGGTGCTCACCAACCGCGTGGGGGAGCGCTGCATGGGCGAGCTGAAGAAGCGCCGCGAGCTGGCCCCGCCCCGGAGCGCGAAGCCCCCCAAGGCAGCCAAGACCGCCAAGGCCGCGGCGAAGGCCCCCAAGGCCGCCAAGGCCAAGACCCCGGCGAAGCCCCGGGCGCGGAAGTCCGGCGCGGCCTGATCGGCTGCCCTGCGGAGGGGCATGGCGTCCGCTGCCGTGCACACCCACATACACGCCGGGTTTGCTTCCGCGGCCCGGGAGTGTTTAGGGGGGAGCCACTCGCAGCCGATTGACCGCCATGCCCCCTCCGACTCGCTACGCCCACCCCTTCCTGCCCATCACCCGAGCCGACATGCAGGCCCGGGGCTGGGAGCAGTGCGACATCATCATCGTCACGGGTGACGCGTACGTGGACCACCCGGCCTTCGGGCCGGTGCTCATCGCCCGCTTCCTCGAAGGGCGAGGCTTCAAGGTGGGGCTCATCCCCCAGCCGGACTGGCACTCGGCCGAGCCCTTCAAGGCCCTGGGCCCGCCGCGCCTCTTCTTCGGGGTGGCCGCCGGCAACCTGGACTCGATGCTCAACCGGCTGACGGCCCAGAAGAAGAACCGCTCCGAGGACCAGTACAGCCCCGGCGGCCGCACCAACTGCCGGCCGGACCGCGCCACCATCGTCTACGCGCAGCGCTGCCGCGAGGCGTACCCCGAGGTGCCCATCGTCCTGGGCGGCATCGAAGCCAGCCTCCGCCGCATCGCCCACTACGACTACTGGAGCGACAAGGTGCGCCGCTCCATCCTGTTCGACTCCAAGGCGGACCTGCTCGTCTTCGGCATGGGCGAGCGCCCCATCATGGAGGTGGCGGACCGGATGCGCCGCGGCGAGCGCATCCAGGACATCCGCGACGTGCGCGGCACCGCGTACACCATCAGCGACGAGGAGATGCGCGCCCACGAGGCGGACCCGGCGAAGCGCGCCGCGGACCGCAAGACGGTGGTGCTGCCTCCCTACGAGACGGTCATCGCGGACAAGCAGGCCTTCGCGGTGATGAGCCGCGACTTCCAGATGGAGACCAACCCGGGCAACGCGCGCCCGCTCGCGCAGCGCCACGGCAACCGCGCCATCTACATGAACCCGCCCGCGCTCCCGCTGGAGGACGGCGTGGGAGAGGCCGGCGTCGAGGGGCGCTCGGTGGCGATGGACGAGCTGTATGACTTGCCCTTCAACCGCGTCCCGCACCCCCTCTACAAGGACGAGGGCATCCCCGCGTACGAGACGGTGAAGCACTCCATCGTGCTGATGCGCGGGTGCTTCGGAGGCTGCACCTTCTGCTCGATTACGGAGCACGAGGGCCGCGTCATCCAGAGCCGCTCCGCGGAGAGCGTGCTGCGCGAGGTCCGCGCGCTGCGGCGCATGGGCGACTTCCGCGGGACGATTACGGACCTCGGTGGCCCCACGGCCAACATGTACAAGCTCAAGTGCAAGAGCGAGGACATCGAGAAGAAGTGCCGCAAGCTGTCCTGCGTCCACCCGGGCGTCTGCGAAAACCTCCAGACGGACCACGGGCCGCTCATCAGCCTGATGCAGGACGTGCGCAAGGAGGACGGCGTCAAGCACGTCTTCATCGCCAGCGGCGTGCGGTACGACCTGGCGGAGCGCTCGCCGGAGTACGTGAAGGAGCTGGCCGCGCACCACGTGGGCGGGCAGCTGTCAGTCGCACCCGAGCACGTGTCCAAGCGCGTGCTGGAGAAGATGAAGAAGCCGGGCATCGAGAGCTTCGAGCGCTTCCAGAACATGTTCGCCTGCGCGAGCGAGGAGGCCGGCAAGGAGCAGTACGACATCCCCTACTTCATCAGCGGCCACCCGGGCTCCACGCTGGAGGACATGGTGGAGCTGGCGCTGTGGCTGAAGAAGAACGGGAAGCGGCCCCGCCAGGTGCAGGACTTCATCCCCACGCCCATGGCCATGGCCACCGCCATGTACTACTCGGGCATGGACCCGCTGAAGATGGAGCCCGTGTACACGGCCCAGGGCCTGCGCGAGAAGAAGCTGCAGAAGGCGCTGCTGCTCTACTGGAACCCGGAGCAGTGGCCGCTGGCGCGCGAGGCGCTGAAGCAGGCCGGCCGCGACGACCTCATCGGCCGGGGCCCGCAGGCGCTGGTCCCGCCGGAGACGCCCGCCGAGGCCGCCCGCCGCCAGCGCGCCGAGCAACGGGACGACGAGGACGGCCCGCGTGAGCCGAGGGCTCCAGCGCCCCGGCAGCACTCGGGCCCCCGTCCTGGAGGCAGCGGCCCGGGACGCCCCGGTGCGCGCCGACCCGGGGGCCCGGGCCCTGGTACCCGCTGACGCAAGTGGCATGCTCGCCGCCCTCTCTGAGGAGGGCGAATGCGTCACGCGAGCAGGGTGTGGGTCCTGGGTTGTGTGCTGGGGTTGATGAGCGGGTGCGCCGCGCTGTCGAACCTCGCGGCGTCGAAGCAAGCCGAGGCACCGAAGCCCACCTGTCCGGACAGCATTCCCGATGAGCTGAACCTGGAGCTGGGCTTCCGGCCGGAGCTGGCTTCCCGGAGCTGGGTGCCCGCGCTCACCTTCGAACACCTGGGCTTCCATCCAGGTGACGCGGTGAAGCCCGCCTTCCAGCAGGAACTGTCGCTCGCGACGGGGCCGGTGCAGGTCTTCGGGCTGATGGAGCACAGCACCAAGGGCCCGGAGGGAGGCGGCTCGCTGGTGGTGGCGCGCCCACACGCGGGAGGCTTCTGCGTGGTGAACACCTGGTCCACCTGGCAGTCATCGCCGGTGGGCCTGTCGCTCGCCAATACGTGGACGTCCCAGGATGGGAAGCTGGCCATCCTCCTGGTGCGGATGGAGATGACGGCGACGCCCGACGGACCGCAGACGCGGTGGGTGACACTGGGTACCGATGGCAATCGCATGTGGATTGCATTGGGCAGCCCCCCGGAGCACCAGCTCATCGTCCCCTCGGTGACACTCTTCCCGAAGGGGAAGGACCTGTACCTCGACATCCAGCAGCGCCGCGTCACCCGGCTCCCCCTCGGGAAGGACGGGCGCTTCGTCATTCCGCCCAATCAGTGAATAAATTCGCGTCCATTTCGTCGGGGGCTCACCATGCTCTCCCTCCTCGCGATGTTGTGGTTGGCCTCCACACCCGTGGAAACTCCCCAGGCGTCCCCTCCCCGCACGCCACCGCCCGAGTGCGTGTCGTCCCAGGGAAGGACGGTGTGCGGGTACCAGTGCAAGACCAGCACCTCGGGCACGGCCTGTGCCCGGACGGCCTATGGGGTGTGCCAGGTCTTGGCCGGCCGGGTGCACTGCTGGGACCCGCCGCGCGTCGTCATCCACCATCCGCCGGACTCGGGCGCGAAGCCCGAGTGCAAGGAGAGCCGGGGCCAGGTGGCGTGTGGCTACAACTGTCGGCTCTTCCAGGGCGAGGTGGCCTGCAACAGCACGCCCTATGGCGTGTGCGCCACGCACTTCGCGCGGCTCGTCTGCTGGGACCCGCCGGAGAGCGTCATCCACCAGTATGGCGCCGACACCGCCCGGCCCCGCTGCCTCAATGCCTCCGAGACGGTGAGCTGCGGCTATGACTGCAAGGCCACGCGCACGGAGGTGAGGTGCGCCAGCACGCCGGACGGCGTGTGCCGCATCGATGACAACGACGTCTTCACCTGCTTCGACCCAGCGCCGCTGCTGCACTGCGACCACAGCGCGGCGCCGCCCCCGAACTGAACGCCCCGCCGTCGCCGGAGCGGCCGGCCAGGCAGCGCCATGACGGAACAGAAGTCATCGGGGTGTGGCACCATGGCACCGCACCTCCCGCTCCCGTGACGCGCTCTCCGCGCCACGGTGGGCGGCCTTCTGGCCATGACCTCTCGCGAGCATTTCCGGCGGCACCACTCCCAGGCCTGGGCCTGTGTGCTGCTGCTCGCGCTCGGCCTCGCCTGCTCGCGAGGGGCTCCGGCCCCCCTCACCCATGAAGCCTACGTGTGGCAGCGGGACTGGAGCCCGGAGCTGAGCGATGCCCTCACCCGGGTGCCCGCGGAGTTCGGAGCCCTGCGCATCCTCGCACGTGAGCGCTCCGGCCCCAGGCGCACCCCGGTGGACGTGGCGGTGGACGTGGACGCACTGGTCCGCTCCGGACGTGAGGTGGTGGCGGTGCTGCGGGTGGACGGCACGGCGCCGCTCGACGGCATCTCCCTCGAAGAGGTCGCCGCGCACGCCCGCGCCTGGAAGGCCCGGGGCGTCCGCGTCCGTGGCATCGAGGTGGACCACGACTGCGCCACCTCCGCGCTGGCCGGCTACACAGACTGGCTGGAGCGTGAGCGGGCGCTCGTGCCGGACTTGAAGCTCTCCATCACCGCCCTGCCCACCTGGGCCGCGTCGCCGGACGTGGAGCGGCTGGCCTCCATCCCCGACGACGTCGTCCTCCAGGTCCACGCGGTGCGCGCGCCCACGCTCTTCACAACCGAGGAAGCCCTGGGCTTCGTCGAGTCCTGGTCCAAGGCCACGGGCCGCGCCTTCCGCGTCGCCCTGCCCACCTACCGCGTGAGGCTGCGGGACGGGACGCGCCTGTCCGCGGAGCCCCGCGACGTCTCGCGCTTCGTGGCCCTCTTGCGCGAGCGCCCCGTGCGCGGCGTGACGGGCGTCATCTGGTTCCGGCTCGGCCACCGGGGAGACCCGGATGCGTGGAGCCGCTCCACGCTGGAGGCCGTGGTGCGCGGCGAGCCGCTGACTCCAAGCCTCACGCCCCGGCTGGTGGACGCCGGCGGCGGGACGCGGGACATCGTCATCGAGAACACCGGCCGCGTGGACGCGGATGCGCCCATGCGCCTCACCCTTTCTGGAAACCTGGAGGTCCTGGACGGCGTGGGCGGCTACGCCCCGCACGGGACTTCCCTCGTGGCGCGCACGCCTCCCCGCCTGCGCGCCGGAGAGCGCCGTGTCGTCGGCTTCGTGCGGGGAACCGAGGTGTCTCTTGTCGTGCCGTAGCCTCTTCGCGTCCCTCGTCGTCCTGATGCTGCTCGCGCCCCTGCGGGAGGCACGCGCATGCGGCCCCGACTTCCCGCCCGAGCTGCTGAGCGACAGGGCCGGCACCCTCGCGCAGCTGCCGGAAGGCGCCTTCTCGCTCGAAGCCGCGCGGCTGCTGCCGAAGCCCGTGGACACGTTCCAGGTGGTGGAAGTCGTGGAGGACGCCGACGAGCAGGGCGACCCCAAGGGCGCGCGCGAGGGCGGCGGGGCCCGGGAGACGGCGCTGTACGCCGAGGGCGCGAAGGCCTTCCACGCCGGGGACTCCATGGCTGCACGCGCCCGCTTCCTGGATGTGCTCGCACTGCCCGCGGAGGAGCGCCGCCACTTCTCCACCTTCGCCGCGTTCATGCTGGCGCGCACGGCGGGCGCGGGCCTGGAGCACGAGGCGCGGCCCCGCTTCGCGGAGGTGCGCGAGCTGGCCCGCCAGGGCTTCGACGACCCACTGGGGCTGGCGGTGGCGAGCCTGGGTGAAGAGGCGCGCCTGCTGCTCCAGCAGGGAGATGACGCGGGCGCCATCCGGCTCTATGCGGAGCAGGCGGCACACGGCAGCTCCAGCGGAAACACGTCCCTGCTCCTGGTAGCGCGGGCGCTCCGGAGGGACGACGCCCGGTTGCGCGAGGCCCTGAAGGACCCGCTGGCCTGGCGGCTGATGGCGACCTACGTCTGGACGCGCGGGCGGGAGTGGGCGTGGTACGAGGAGGAAGGCCAGGGCCAGATGCGACACGTGCTGGAGTCGCTCGCGGCCGTGCCCGGGCCCGAAGGCGCGGACCGGCTCGCGGCGGCGGCGTGGAGCATGGGCCGCTTCGACCTGGCCGAGCGCTTCGCCGGGCAGGAGGCCACCCCGCTCTCCGCCTGGGTGAAGGCGAAGCTCGCGCTGCGCCGGGGAGACCGGACGGCGGCGGAGCAGTACCTCGCGCAGGCCGTGGAGGGACTCCCTGAAGCAGAGGACTGGGTCGGTGAGTCACAGCTCGGCACCCTGCGTCCCCACATGCGCGCGGAAGGCGAGCGCGCTCTGCTCGCGCTGACGCGCGGCGACTTCTCGCAGTCCGCGGAGCGGTTGGTGGCGAGCTGCTCCTGGCCGGACCTCGCCTACGTGGCCGAGCGCGTGCTCACGGTGGAGGAGCTCCAGCGGTTCGTCGCCTCCTTCCCCGAGGAGCGGTGCGTGCCCGAGCTGGCCCTGGCCTGGGACGACGATGCCAACGAAGGAACGAACACCCTGAAGGGACGCCTGCGGCTGCTGCTCGGCCGGCGGCTCCTGCGCTCCGGCGCGGGCGCGAAGGCGCTGGAGTACTTCCAGGGCACACGGTTCGAGCTGCCCGCGCGGCAGTACGTGGAGGCCCGCGAGCGCGCGGAGTCGACGAGCGACGCGGTGGACCGGGCCCGGGCGCTCTACGACGCCGCGCGGCTCGCGCGCACGGCGGGCATGGAGGTGCTGGGCACCGAGGCCGCGCCGGACTGGGCCCAGGTGGACGGCTTCTATGACCTGGACAGCTTCCTCGGCTCCAACGAGCTGCCACCCGCGAAGGAGGAAGCGCGGAAGAAGATGGCGGAGCTGCCCCTCGTCACGGAGGCCGAGCAGCAGCGGCTGAAGGCCCATGCGCCTCCGCACGCGGTGCGCTTCCACTACCGCTCCACGGCGGCAGACCTCGCCGAGCAGGCCGCGGAGCTGCTGCCCAAGCGCAGCCAGGCCTACGCGGTGCTGCTCTGCCGTGCGGCGCGCTACACCGCGAGCACCGAGCCGGAGCGGGTCCAGCGCCTGTGGCGCACCTATGTGAAGAACGGCGCCAACCTCAAGGACGGGGAATGGATGTCCTTCGGCCAGGAGTGCCCGGAGCCGGACTTCGAGCGGGCGCGAGCGCAGCAGCCGAAGCTGTCCTTCAACTGGAAGGGGCTGCGCCGCCGCACGCTCGCGGCCCTGGGCGGCGGCGTGCTGGTCCCGGTGGCGCTGGGGGCCGCGCTCCTGCGGCGCCGCAAGCGCAAACCGGCCTGAGCCGCGCCCCTCCGGGAGGCGCCGGCAAGCCGTCGGTCGGGGGGCGACACAGCCCCACCTTTCGTCCACATGAACGCTCGGCTAGGGTGCGCCGCCTTTCCGTTTCGCAACACTCTCAGGAGCTTGAAGACGATGCCGAGGACTTCCCAGGAGCAGACCCAGGAGCGCCACGCCTACCTGCTCGAACTCTTCCGCCAGCAGCCGGACATCAGCACCAAGGAGGCGCTGGAGTCCTTCAAGTCGAAGTTCGGTGCGGCCATCAACCTGAAGACCTTCAACCAGCTTCGCGAGCAGGCCGAGGAGGAGGTCGAGTCCGCCGCGCCCGCGCCGGCCGCCGAGGAGCCGGAGAGCGCGCCGGAGGCCGGCGCTGACGAGGACCCCGCGTCCCGGCTCAAGGCCGCCGCCACCCCGGAGGCGCTCAACGGCGCGGCCGGCGCCCCGGCGAAGAAGCCGAAGGCGAAGGGCACCGGCTCGAAGCACATCTTCGTGGACGCGCCCAAGGAGCACCTCACCTTCCTGGAGAGCATCGTGCAGCAGCTCCAGGAGGCCGGTGCCGCCAACGTGCGCATCGACCACTCCACGGACCGCTGGACGGTGCTGGTGGTGGACGCGAAGTAGCCCGCACGCACCGAAGGGCCCGCGCGCGCCGCTGAGAAGGCGGGAGGCGCACGGGCCCTTCAGTGCTTCCGGCCCCACGTCGCGCGGTGGGGCCGGGGTTTCACGCCGTCAGCGCTGGAGCGACCACGAGCGGTTGAGGGATGACCCTCCACCCGCGAGGGGAGCGCTTCCTAACCTGCGGCCGTAGCCCTCACCACCCTTCGGTTCGCAGCGCGGCCCGAGGACACCCGGCTCGGCCCCCAGGCGTCGCGGGGAGACCACTCCTTCTCAAAAGAGTTGGCACGCGGCGGCGACGCTGTGGCGGAGTGGAGGGCGTGATGCGTACGTACCTCGCCGCCTCCGTACTGCTCCTCTTCGCTGGCTGTGCCCACTCCGGGGCCACGCGCCCTGATGATTCAGGGGAGACAGCGTCTGCGTCGGCAGCTCCCGTTCACCAGAAGCACAGGAGCGCCCGGCCTCCAGATGCGCAGTCCGGCGACGCGGCGTTGCCCGGCGGTGGGTCCTCGCCGCTGTACCGCGACCACCCGCTCGCCGGGCGCATCTGGGACGTGAAGGGCAACCGCTTCGTGGACGAGGCGGAATTGCTACGCGCCCTCGGAAGCGCGCGCTTCGTCGTGCTGGGCGAGCGGCATGACCAGCCGGACCACCACCGACTCCAGGCGAAGCTGGTGCGGGCCATGGCGAGCAGCGGACGAAAGCCGGCACTGGCCTTCGAGATGCTGGACGTGGAGCAGCAGCCCGCCGTGGATGCGTCGCTCGCCCGCGCACCGGAGGACGTGGATGCGCTGGCGCTCGCGGTGGACTGGGCCCACAGCGGCTGGCCGGACTGGACGCTCTACCGTCCGGTGTTCGCCGCCGGCTTGGAAACGGGGCTGCCGGTGGTGGCCGCCAACCTCCCACGTACGCAGGTGCGGGACATCGTGAAGCGAGGACCGGAGGCCCTGCCGGCGGCGCTGCGCTCACGGCTGGGACTGGATACGCCGCTGCCCGAGGACGTCGCGAGGAACATGCGCGAGGAACAGGACCAGGCGCACTGCGGACAGCTTCCCGCGGAGATGCTCGGACCCATGGTGCAGGCACAGCGCGCCCGGGACGCGCACCTCGCGGACAGGCTGCTGTCGGCGGACACCGGCGACGGAGGCATCCTCATCACCGGCAACGGGCACGCGCGGACGGACCGGGGCGTGCCCGCGCATCTGGCACGCCGTGCACCCGGGAAGAAGGTCGTGTCCGTGGGGCTGCTGGAGGTCTCTCCCGAGGCTCCCGAGCCGAAGGACTCCGCGGCCTCGTTCTCCGCGAGCGCCCTGCCCTTCGACTACGTGTGGTTCACCCCGGCGACGCCACAGGAAGACCCGTGCGCCGCGCTCATTCATGGGAGTCGCCCGCGCCAGGAAAGCGTCCCCATGCGCGCAGCAAGCGCTCCACGGAGGCCTGCTGGGACCGGTCCACGGAGACCACCAGCGAGCGCCCGTCACGGGTGATGTGGAGCTTGTCCCATTCCCACTTCACATCCCGGGGAGACGCCTCCGTTGCTGGCCAGTGCACCCCGCCCAGGGCATCCACGAGGCGTGCCACGCGGGCGTCGAACTCCGCCTCCGGCAGCGCTCGCAGATGCTCCATCACCTGGCTCAGCGTCACGGGCAGGTCCACGCGCTGCCCCGAGAAGGACTGGAGCGCCGCGGCACCGCTGCTACCAGGGATGAAGGAAATCCCCTCCGGGCGCAGGATGACCTGGCCGCTCTCCCCCGAGCTGCCCGTGCCTTGCAGAGTCCCCTGAAGAATGAGGGGCGGCCCCGGGCTCGCGGCCCGTGTGGCCCCGGGCAGCGGAAGCTGGCGGTGCAGTTCGAGGAGCACCGCCAGCTGGGTCGCATTCCTCAGGTCCTGCATATGGACCCGGACCTCCCCGTCCACGCGGACGCTGTCCGTAGCCAGCTCCAGGTGGACGCCTCCCGGGGGAATGCTGCTCAGGGGCACTGACTCAGCCGCGCCGAGCACGGGCTTCCACACCAGCCGCTCACGCGTCAGCCAGAAGCGTCCGAGCCTCGACAGGGAGCGGAGCACTCCCCAGAGCATCGGGAGGAACACGAAGGCCGCAATCCCCAGCAACGCCCATTCCCCAATCACGCGCCCGAGCGGAAACATCAAAATGAGATACAGGAGGTAGCCTAGGAGGAAGAGGACGAACGGCCACTGCCGCGAGTCCCGGGAGAAGGCCCGCCCGTTCTGCCAGCCCTTGAGGACGACCACCTCACCGGGCGCCAGGGTGCGCGACACCTTCCGCCGCGCCAGGGCGTGCAGGCGCGCGAGGCCGACCTCCAGGGAGGGTGCCTCGGGCACGGGCGCGAGGGCCGTCAGTCGCTGCCGCACCAGGGCTTCGAGCCGGGTCCTGCACGCCTCCAGTTCGCGGAGGGTCCTCCGCACCGGCGTGTCCTCCGGCCAGTCTTCCGCCCGCGCGCGCCGCTTCACGCGCTCCAGCGCCTCGGCCACCACCGGCTCGTGCTTGCGCCACTCGGGCACCAGCTCCGGGCTCGCGCGCAGGCGGCGCATCCACCAGCGGCTGCTCAGTACCGCCTCCAGCGCGGCATGGCGCGCATGGGCGACGTCGAGCACCTCCGCCCCACCCTCCAGGCGGCGGCGGATGTCCTCGGGCGAGTGCTCTTCCCGTGCGTCGATGCGGGTCCGGCTGCGCTCGGTCATTGCGTGAAGAGCACTCTAAGGGTGGCGCGGGCGCGGGAAAATCACCCGCGCAGCACCGTCAGCGCCCGCTCGAAGTCCTCGGGCAGCGGAGCCTCCACGCGCACCATCCGTCCCGAGGCGGGGCTCGGTATCTCCAGACGAAACGCATGCAGCGCCTGCCGGCCCAGGGCCATTGCGGCCGGATGGGTGCGCGCCTCCTCGGTGCCGTAGAGCGAGTCCCCGAGCACGGGGAAGCCTGCCTCCGAGAGCTGCACGCGAATCTGGTGCGTGCGGCCGGTGTCCAGGTCCACCTCCAGCAGCGCGGCGCCGGGGAAACTCTCCCGCACCTCGAACGAGAGCGCGGCACGGCGCGCGGACGGCACGCGGGTGGTGAAGCGGCGCGGGTCCTTCGGGTCCCTCGAGTACGGCCCCTCCAGACGGCCCTGCTCGGGCGGACGTCCCAGGACGAGCGTCCAGTAGCGCTTGTCCACCTGCTTCTCCTGGAACGCTCGCAGCATCGCCGCGGCGGCATCGTCCGTGCGCGCGAAGGCCAGACACCCGCTCGTCTCACGGTCCAACCGGTGCACCACGCCGGGCTGCGCCAGTCCCTCCACGTCGAACGGAGGCCGCTGCGCGGCGAGCAGGCCCACCACCGAGGCCGCGCGCCCCTCCGGCTCCACGACGAGCCCGGGCGGCTTGTTCACGATGACGAGGGCCGCGTCGTCATGGAGCACCGGCAGCAACGGACCCTCGGCGGAGACAGCGGGCGCGGCCCGGGGCTCGGGCCGCTCGATTTCGATTTCCTCTCCGCCCCACAGCTTGCGCGTGGGCTGGCACTTCTTGCCCCGGATGCGCACCGCCCCCGAGTCGATGAGCGCGCGGGCCCGCTCCGGTGTGAAGCCCGGCACGTGCTTCGAGAGGAAGCGGTCGAGCCGCTCACCCGCGGCCTCCCGGGGAACCTGGACCTTCTGCTGCGCCATGCCCCACCCGTCCCCCAACGCGGGCGGCGAGTCAACGTCCACGAGCCGTGAATCTCGTCAGCACCCCGGCGGCGGTCGCAATTCCTTTCAAGGTCCTGCTTGTGTTTGAAGCGCTCGGTGCCGGGCAGCACCGCGGCTCGTCATGGGCAGCGCCACCGCGCCAACACGCCGGCCCTCTTTGGCACGGCCCGAGGCCGCGAGTACCATCCCAGGCGATGACCCGCCCTGCCCTCCCCGCCGTCGCCGCTCCATCCACCTCGCGAGCCACGCTCGCATATGAGCTGGAACACGAGCCCGTCCTCGACGGCGTCCGCGGCATCGCCTGCTTGATGGTGATGGGGGTGCACCTCAGTGCGCTCGGTGCGAAGCAGATGCCCGGTGTACTGCCAAACGGCTTCATCGGCGTGGACGTCTTCTTCGTCCTGAGTGGGTTCCTCATCACCTCGCTGCTGCTCCAGGAGTGGTCGCGCACCGAGACCATCTCCTTCAGGCGGTTCTACCTGCGGCGCGCGCTGCGGCTCCTGCCGGCGCTGTACTTCTTCGTCGCCATCCTCTGCATCCTGGGAGCGGTGCTCGGCTGGAATACGATGTTCGGTCGGAAGCCCTGGCTCGCGATCGGGTCCACGCTGTTCTACTTCTCGAACTGGATTTACGACCTCGGCGGGCTCTCGATTACGTGGTCCCTCAGTGTCGAGGAGCAGTTCTACCTCCTCTGGCCTCCCACCCTCTTCCTGCTGCTGCGACGGGGCGTCCGGCTTCCGGTCATCATCGGGGGCCTCGTGCTGGTCGTCGCGCTCGTCGGCGGTTGGAGGCTCACACTGTGGAGCTCGCAAGTCGCCAGCGACGGTGTGATGGCCGCCTTCATTCGGACCTACCAGCGCACGGACACGCGTCTCGACGCGCCGCTCATCGGCTGCATCGCCGCGCTGTGGGCCGCGTGGCGGGGGCTGCCGAAGCGGTCGGCCGCGTGGCACGGGGTGGCCCTCGCCTCGGTGGTGCTGATTGCCGTGGCCTGCGGCGGGGAGGACATCCGCCTGACCCTCAGGCGCCCGGTGCCGGACCTCCGGCTCGACGTGCTCTTCCGCGGCGGCTTCACGGTGGTGGCCCTCGCCGCGGCGTGCCTGATTCTCTACATGCTGTCGAACGCTCGGGGGCTCGCGAGCCGCATCGTGAGCGTCGCGCCGCTCGCCTGGGTGGGCAGGCGCTCGTACAGCCTCTACCTCTGGCACAGCTTCGCGTTCTACACACCGGCGACGCTCCTCGGGAAGGCCGCGGACACCGCCACGGCGTCCTGGTCCGGATGGCTGCTGCTGAGCGCCGCCAAGCTCTGCCTGGCCGTCGCGTTCTCGTCACTCTCGTACTACGCCGTCGAGCGGCCCTTCCTGCGGATGAAGAGCCGGCTCGGGAAGAACGCGACAGAGGCAGCGAAGCCGCCGGACGCCCTGGCGAAGGCGGCGTGACGGCACGCGGGCGCGCCTTCCGCGGCGCCCGCCCCACGCGGAACCACGCCCCTCCGCGAAGTCCACCGTCTGAAGGCTACTCGCTCTTCAGCGCCACCAGTGGGTCCACCCGCGTGGCCCGTCGCGCGGGCAGCCAGGTGGCCACCAGCGTCACGCCCAGCACCAGCAATGCCAGACTGCCGAAGGTGAGCGGGTCCGTGGTGCTCACCTCATGGAGCATGCTCGCCAGGACACGGGTGGCCGCCCACGCCGCCAGCAACCCCAGTCCCACGCCCAGCACGGCCAGCCGCATGCCTCGGCCCAGCACCAGCCGCAGCACGTCCTCGGGCCGGGCCCCCAGCGCCATGCGGATGCCAATCTCCTGCGTCCGCTGCCGCGCCATGTACGCAATCACCCCGTAGAGCCCCACGCCCGCCAGCAGCAACGCCAGCGCCGCGAAGACGCCCACCAGCGCGGAGAGGAAGCGCTGGCGCGCCGTGGCGGACGCCACCACCGCCTCCAGCGTGCGGACCTGCGACACCGGCAGGTCCGCATCCAGCGCCGCCACCGCCGAGCGCACCGCGGCGGCCAGCGCCAGGGGCTCGCCCTCGGTGCGCGCCACGAACTGCATGGAGGGGAAGGTGCTCTGCATGATGGGCACGTAGAGCTCCGCGCGCGGGTCCGCCGTCGGTCCGCCGTGCCGCACGTCGTCCACCACGCCCACGACGGTGCGCCACCCGTCCTCCGGCGAGCCGATGCGCACGCGCTGGCCCAGCGGATCCGCGCCCGGCCAGAACTTCCGGACCGCCGCCGCATTGACCAGCACCACCGGCCCCGTGTCCGCCGTGTCCGTGGAGGCGAAGTCCCGGCCCTGTCGCAGCGGAATCCCCAGCGTGCGGAAGTAGCCGGGCGTCACCATCTGCAACCCCAGCGTCCGCTGCGGGCCGGGCTCGGCGGGAGGCCGTCCCTCGATGAACAGCGCCAGGGAGATGTCGTTCCCGTCGAACGGGAGCGTCACCACCGCGGCGGCGCTCTTCACCCCGGGCAGCGCCTCCACCCGCGCCACGACGTCCTGGAAGAAGGCCGCCTGCCGCCGCTCGTCGGGGTAGTCCCCGGGCGGCAGCGACAGGCTCCAGGTGAGCGCGTGGTCCGTCTGGAAGCCCGGCTCCACCGCCTGCAGGCGCCACAGGCTGCGCAGCAGCAGCCCCGCGCCGATGAGCAGCACCACCGCCAGCGCCACCTCGCCCACCACCAGCGCCCCGCGCGAGCGTCCTCCGACGGGCGAGGCCTGTCCCCCCGCGCCCTTGAGCGTGGTGTGCAGGTCCGGCGCGGAGGACTGGATTGCCGGCACCAGGCCGAACAGCACGCCCGTGAGCACCGACATGAAGAGCGTGAAGGCGAGCACGCGCCCATCCAGCCCCACCTCGGTGGTGCGCGGCAGCTCCCCGGTGCTCATGCCCAGCAGCACGTCGACGCCCCACACCGCGCCCAGCAGCCCGACGGCCCCGGCCGCGAGCGCCAGCAGCAGGCTCTCCAGCAGCAACTGCCGCACCACCCGTCCGCGGCTCGCCCCCAGCGCCACGCGGACGGCCAGCTCCCGCCGCCGCGCCGTGGCCCGCACGAGGAACAGGTTGGCGACGTTGGCGCACGCAATCGCCAGCACCAGCCCCACCGCGCCCAGCAACACCCAGAGGACGTGCCGCACGTTGCCCACGAGCTGCTCACGCAGCGCCACCACCTGGACGCCCGCCTTCGCATTCGTGTCCGGGAACTCGCGGGCCCGCCGCTCGGCCACGAGGCCCAGCGCGCGAGAGGCCGCCTCCAGCGCCACGCCCTGCTTCAGCCGCCCCACCACGCGCAGGTAGTGGAGGTTGCGCTCCTGGGAGAAGTCCTGCTCCACGTCCGGCCCGAACAGCGGCACGTCGTGCTTCACCGCCGGCACCCACAGCTCCGCCCGGTCCTGGGTGAGCGCCTGCACCGGGGTGATGGACGGCCACGTGAAGCGCGCGGGCATCACCCCGATGACCTGGTAGCCCCTGTCGTTCAGCCGCACCGTCCGGCCGATGACGCCCGCGTCCGCGCCGAAGCGGCGCTGCCACAGCTCATGGCTGAGCACCACCACCTGCCACGGGGACTGGCCCGCCGGGTCCGAGCGGAACGTCGTGCCGAGCGCCGCCTCCACGCCCAGCACGTCGAAGAAGTTGGTGGAGACGCTGGCACCGCGCAGCCGCTCCGGAGTCCCCTCCCCGGCCAGGTTGAAGGGCACCGCGGCCACGGCGGCGAGCGCCTCGAAGGCGTCCCGGCTCCCCTCGCGCCACGCGAGGAAGTCCGGAGCCGACACCGGCTCGCGCGAGTCCGCCTCGCGCTGCACCCACAGGAGGGCGAGCCGCTCCGGCTCGGCGAACGGGAGGGGCGCCAGCAGCACCGCGTTGATGACACTGAAGATGGCGGTGTTGGCGGCGATGCCCAGCGCGAGCGTGAGCACCGCGACCACGGTGAAGCCGGGGTGCTTCCACAACATCCGCAGGGTCTGCCGCAGCTCCTGAACCAGTGCCGTCATCGAATCCCCCCCGGGACTGCGAGAAAGTCTCGTGCCTCACTCACTCCGCATGGCCACCAGCGGGTCCACCCGCGTGGCCCGCCGCGCTGGCAGCCACGTGGCCACCAGCGTCACCGCCATCACCACCAGCGCCAGTCCGCCGAAGGTGAGCGGGTCCGTGGCGCTCACGCCGTAGAGCTGGCTCGCCATGCCCCGCGTGGCCGCCCACGCCCCCACCAGTCCCAGCCCCACGCCCGCCAGCGCCAGCCGCATGCCGCTGCCCACCACCAGCCGCAGCACATCCACGGGCCGCGCGCCCAGCGCCATGCGGATGCCAATCTCGTGCGTCCGCTGCCGGGCCATGTACGCGATGACGCCGGACAGGCCCACGCCCGCCAGCAGCAGCGCCAGCGCGGCGAACAGCGCCACCAGCGTGGAGAGGAAGCGCGGGCGCGCCATCGCCGAGGCAATGACCTCCTCCATCGTCCGCACCTGGGAGATGGCCAGGTTCGAGTCCAGCGCGGACACGGCCTCGCGCACCCCGGCCACCAGCCGCGCCGGGTCTCCCTCCGTGCGGGCGGCGAACTGGATGAAGTGGAACGTGTCCTGGAGCGCCGCGACGTAGACCTCCGGCCGCGGCTCCTTGATGGCGCCGGCCTGCCGCACGTCACCCACCACGCCGACGACGGTGCGCCACGGGGCATCCGAATCGGAGCCCAGGCGGATGCGCTGTCCCAGCGGTTCCTGTCCCGGCCAGTACTGACGCGCGGTGGACTCGTTGACCAGGACCACCTGCTGCGTGTCCGCGCGGTCCGAGGACGCGACGTCGCGCCCGCGCTTCAGCGGAATGCCCAGTGTGCGGAAGTAGCCGGGCGTGACGACCTGGAAGCCCACGGAGCGCTCGTCGCCGGCCGCGGGGCGTGGCTGTCCTTCGATGTCCATGACCCGCCAGATGTTGTCGCCGCCGAAGGGCAGGTCCGACACCGCGCCCACGCTCTTCACGCCGGGCAGCGCTTCCACCCGCTCCTGGAGCCGTTGGAAGAGGGCCGCCTGCCGGGCGTCGTCCGGGTACTCCGCGGCGGGCAGCGACACGCGCCACGTGAGCACTCCATCGGCGCGGAAGCCCAGCTCCACCGCCTGCATGCTCCAGAGGCTGCGCAAGAGCAGCCCGGCGCTGATGAGCAGCACCACCGCCAGCGCCACCTCGCCCACCACCAGCGCGCCGCGCGAGCGCTGGCCCGCGCCGGAGAAGCGTCCCCCTCCGCCCTGCCGGAGCACGCCATTGAGGTCCGGCCTCGAGGCCTGCAGCGCCGGGACGAGCCCGAACAGCACACCCGTGGCCAGCGACGTCAGCAGCGTGAAGGCGAGCACCCGCCCATCCAGCCCCACGGCGCCGAGCCGGGGCAGCTCCGGAGGCACGAGCGCGAGCAGCGCGTCCATTCCCCACAGCGCCAGCAGCAACCCGAGCGCCCCCGCGGCCAGCGCCAGCAGCACGCTCTCCGTGAGGAGCTGCCGCACCAGCTGGCTCCGGCGCGCCCCCAACGCCAGGCGCACCGTCAGCTCCTGCCGCCGCGCGGAGGCCCGCGCGAGGAAGAGGTTGGCGACGTTGGCGCACGCAATCACCAGCACCAGCCCCACCGCCGCCAGCAGCACCCACAACGCCGAGCGCACGTTGCCGACGAGCTGCTCCCGCAGGGACACCAGGCCAATGCCCGACCTCGCGTTCGACTCCGGGTACTCCCGGGCGAGCCGCTCGGCGATGGTGTCCAGCTCCCGCGACGCGCCCTCCAGCGTGACACCGGGCTTCAGCCGCCCCACCACCCGCAGGTAGTTGCCGTCGCGCCATGCGCTCGTGTCCTGCGTGGTGTCCGTCCCCAGCTGGGGGATGTCCCGGTGGACCGCGGGCACGAAAAGCTGCGGAGCGTCGGCGGCGGAGACGTGCGTGGGGACGATGGTCGGCCACTCGAAGTGCTCCGGCATGACGCCCACGACTTCGTAGCTCATGTCGTTGAGGCGCAGCATGCGGCCAAGGACATTCGGGTCTCCGCCGAAGCGGCGCTTCCACAAGCCGTGGCCGAGCACCACCGTATTCGGCGCCCCCGCGCCTTCCGCGGACGCGAGGAAGGTCGTCCCGAGCGCCGCCGGGGTGCCGAGCACCTGGAAGAAGTTGGCGGACACGCTGGCGCCCCGGATGACCTCGGGCGTGCCGTCACCCGCGAGGTTGAAGGGGACGTGGGAGAAGGCGGCCAGCCCGTCGAAGGATTCGGTCTGCGCGCGCCAGTCGAGGAAGTTCGCGGGCGACACCGTCTGCCGGTCCAGGTTCGGGCTCTTCCCCCACACCATCACCAGCCGGTCCGGCGCCGCGTAGGGCAGCGGCGAGAAGAGCACCGCGTCCGCGACGCTGAAGATGGCGGTGTTGGCGGCGATGCCCAGCGCGAGCGTGAACAGCGCCACGGCGGTGAAGCCGGGATGCTTGGCGAGCATCCGCGCCGCGTGACGAAGTTCCTGGATGAAATCCTGCATTCACGCTCCGGGGGGGGTGGGGGCGGCCTCCTGAATAGCAATGACCGAGCCACCGCCGTCCAGTGTGCCAACCCCTCGGGAACAGACGGAAGCGCCCGGGCGCCGTGTTCACCCCTGGGAAGCCGCTTCCCATTCCCGGACACGCAGGGCTCGCGCCTTGCAATCCGGCCGGGGCAGTCCCCTCTCCGACTGGATTCCAATGCCCGCCATGAGCCGTCTCACCGTCCTGCTCGTCTGCCTGTCCCTGCCCGCCCTCGCCGCCCCGTGGGAGACGCTCGCACCCGGGCTGGAGCTGGCGGAATTCGACGCACATCTCAAGTCGTCGGTGGGCGACTCACGCGTCACCGTGGTGCGGGTGGACGTGGCGCGTCGGCCGGTGCGGCTCCTGAGCGCCTCGCTGGAGGGCCACGCGCCGGAGCCGACGGCGGAACAGTGGGCGGCCCTGCACGGCCTCATCGCCGTCACCAACGCGGGCATGTTCCACCCGGGCGGCCGTCCCGTGGGGCAGGCGCGCACGGAGGGACGCGAGCTCAACCCCACCCGCCGCAAGGACTACCGCACCTTCCTGGTGCTGCATCCCCGGGAGAAGGGCCTGCCGCCGGTGCAACTCCTCGACGCGGCCTGTGACGACGTGGAGTCCCTGCTGCCGCGCTACGGCACGGTGCTCCAGTCCCTGCGCATGGTGGACTGCAAGGGGCGCAACACATGGCAGTCCCAGCCGCGCGAGTGGAGCACCGCCGCGCTCGGCATCGACGGGCAGGGACGGCTGCTGATGTTTCACGCGCGCTCGCCCTACCGCACGCATGACTTCATCGAGGTCCTCCGGCGGCTGCCCCTGGGCCTGAAGCGGTTGATGTACCTGGAGGGTGGGCCGGAGGCGTCGCTCCACGTCGCCGCGCCGGCGCGCACCGTGCGCCGGGTGGGCAGCTACGAGACGGGCTTCAACGAGAACGACGACAACACGCGCTACTGGGCACTGCCCAACGTGCTCGGCGTGGAAGCGCCCCGGCCCTGAGGCCCGTGTCACACGGCTTTGCACTTCGTAACGCCGTGTGACGTTCTACCTGGAACCTCTCGGGGGGAAGGGCCCTGGCACGCGGGCTTGCAATGAGACGCCGCATACACAGGAGGCGTCCCACCCATGAAGCTCCGCATGCCCGTCGTCTCGGCCCTCGTGGCCCTGCTCACCGCACCGCTGGCCCTGGCACAGGAGAAGTCCCCGTCCCCGGCCCCGGACCTGGAGCTGGGTGACTACGAGGCCGGCCAGCCCGTGCTCGCCTACAACCTGGCGGTGGTGCCGCTGCACACGCGCAAGGGCCCGCCGTATGACGACTACACGGTGCTGGAGGAAGCCCAGGCCGCGAAGAAGGTCTCCATCCGCGAGCTGGACAGCGACGGCAGCGTTGGGGCGCTGCGGGTGCACAACCGGGACGAGCGGCCGCTGTACCTCGTGGGCGGGGAGCTGCTGCTGGGTGGCAAGCAGGACCGCATGGTGGGCAGTGACGTGGTGCTGGACACGGGCGAGCGCCAGCGCGTGCCGGTGTTCTGCGTGGAGCAGGGACGCTGGGAGGGGCAGAGCCTGGCCTTCCAGCCGGGGCTCGCGGTGGCGCACCCGGACCTGCGGCGCGCGGCCCTGTTCTCCGAGCAGGGCGCCGTCTGGGGCGAGGTGGCGCGCAAGTCCCAGGTGTCGGGTGTCTCCAGCCCGACGGGCACGTACCGGCGCGTGTTCCAGGACGCGGCGCTGCGCCAGCGCATCGGCCGGTACCTGGACGAAATCCAGGCGAAGCTGCCGCGTGACGAGCGGCTGGCGGGGCTGGCGGTGGCCATCAACGGAGACCTGGAGGTGGTGGACGTCTTCGACAGCCCGAAGCTGTACGCGAAGCTGGAGCGCAAGCTGCTGGCGTCCTACGTGCTCGCCGCGCTGGAGAAGCAGCCGGGCCGCGCGGGCGACGAGGAGCAGGGTCGCGTCAAGGCGCGGGAGCTGAAGAAGGAGCACATCGAGCAGTTCGTGGGCGGCACCACCAAGGACGGAGGGGAGAAGAAGATGTTCCGCTCCAAGGGCAAGGCCGTGCACGGCACCTTCTTCGGGAAGAAGAAATAGCAGGCGCCACCGCAAGCGAAGCGGTGCTCCCGGGGATGATAGAACCGCCGCGAATGCAACCCCTCCTCTATGGCGAGCTCGTCCCCTGGTATCACCTGGTCGACCCACCGGCGGACCATGAGGACGAAGCCTCGTGCTTCCAGGAAGCCTTCGAGCGCGCCGTCTCACCGCGGCCGCAAACCCTGCTGGAGCTCGGCGCGGGCGCGGGGAACACGGCGCTGCATCTCAAGCACCGCTTCACCTGCACCCTCACGGACCTCTCCGAGGACATGCTCACGCTGAGCCGCCGGCAGAACCCCGACTGTGAGCACGTGCTCGCGGACATGCGCACGCTGCGGCTCGGCCGGACGTTCGACGCGGTGCTGGTCCACGACGCCATCATGTACATGCTCACCGAGGAAGACCTCCAAGCCGCCGCGCGGACGGCCTTCGTCCACACGCGGCCCGGTGGCGCGACCATCTTCGCGCCGGACTGCTACCGGGAGACCTTCGAGGACAGCACGGACACGCTGACGGCGGACGACGGGAGCCGCTCGCTCCGGGGCCTCATGTGGTCGTGGGACCCGCACCCGGACGACAGCACCTATGTCACCGAGTACGCCTTCCTGCTCCGTGAGGGGGACACCGTCCGGGCCGTGCACGACAGGCACGTCGAAGGGCTCTTCTCCCGGGAGACCTGGCACCGGGTGCTCACCCGGGCGGGCTTCCGCGTCGGGACGCTCCAGCGCCCCGTGGGCGACGGCGCCTTCGACGACATCTTCCTCTGCCAGCGTTGATGACTGGATGAGAGGGCCAGGCCGCCGGCACGCCGACCGGCGCCTTCCGCTACAATGCACACCGTGGCGAGACTCGTGGCGATGTTCGGACCGTGCAGGGGCGTGGCGCGCGAACTCGACGCGCCGCTGGTGGTGGGACGTGCCGCCGAGGGCGGCCTCCAGCTCCTCGACGAGAAGGTCAGCCGGGAGCACTGCGTCTTCTCACCCGACGGCGCCGGGCACACGCTGAAGGACCTGGGCTCGCGCAATGGCACCTGGCTCAACGGGCAGCGCCTCCCCGCACAGCAGGCCACCCCCCTGCGCCCTGGAGATCATGTCTCCGTGGGGGAGAGCGTGCTCGTGTACGAGCCGTCCTTCGACGCCCTGCGCGCCCGCGATGGCGAGTCCACGCTGGTCCTCACCCGCACCCGCGTGGAGCGGACACGAGGCGGCGGCGCCCCCGGCCCCGACGCCCTCGCCCGTGCCGGCGAGCTGGCCCTGCGCGCGGCCACCACGCCGTCACCCGACGCCGCCGTGGGGCTCGTCTTCGAGGCGCTGGAGTCCGCGCTGCAGCCCTCCGCGCTCGTCCTGCTGCGCCTCGGTCCCCAGGGCCCTCGCCCTCGGCACACGCGGCCCCACGGCGCGCACCTCACGGTGAGCCGCGAGCTGGTGGACACCGCGCTCCGGACGGGCCGGGCCCAGGCGATGCCGGAGGCCCAGGCCCGCGCGGAGCACGACGTGCACACCACCCGCGTGCGCCGCGCGGACGCCCACGTCCTCTGTGCCCCGCTCTACGCCGCGGGCCAGCCCGCCGGTGCGCTGTGCATCCTGCGCGAGCAACCCTTCCACGACGAGGAGCTGTCCCTGGCGGGAGCGCTGGCGCTGGCGGTGGGGCCTTCACTCTGTCCACCGGAGCCACGAGTCACCCCGGGCTTCCAGCCTCCCGTCGCGGAGAGCGCCAGCATGCGCGAGGCGATGCGGGTGGCGGACGCCGCGGCCCCCGTGCAGTCCACCGTCCTCATCACCGGCGAGAGCGGCACGGGCAAGGAGGAGGTGGCGCGCGCGCTCCATGCCCTGGGCCCCCGCGCGAGGGGCCCGTTCATCGCGGTGAACTGCGGCGCCATCCCCGCGGAGCTGGCGGAGAGCGAGCTGTTCGGCCACGAGAAGGGCTCCTTCACCGGAGCGCAGTCCGCGCGCGAGGGCGTCTTCGAGCAGGCCGACGGAGGCACCCTCTTCCTGGACGAAGTCGGAGACCTGCCCGCGCCGCTCCAGGTCAAGCTACTGCGCGTCTTGCAGGACCGCATCGTCCAGCGCGTGGGTGGGCGCTCGGGCGTGCCGGTGGACGTGCGCGTCGTCGCGGCCACGCACCGCGACTTGAAGGAAGCAGCGCGCACGGGCGCCTTCCGCGAGGACCTCTACTGGCGCCTCAACGTGGTGCGCATCCACCTGGCCCCGCTGCGCGAGCGTCCCGAAGACGTGCTGCCCCTGGCGGAGCGCTTCCTCGCGAAGCTGGGCACGCAGCTCGGCCGCCGTGCGTCGGGCTTCACCCCCGAGGCCATCGCATCCCTGCGCGCCTGTCCCTGGCCGGGCAACGTGCGGCAGCTCGCCAATGCCGTTGAACGGGCGCTGGTGCTCAAGGGTCCTGGAGACAGGGTGGGGCCTGGTGATTTGCCTCCGGAGGTGGTGTCCCTCGAGCGCCCCGGCGGCCCCGAGCTCCGTCCGGAAATCCGCCCGGGAACCGCGGCCCCTCCCAGCGGTGTCCAAGGCACGCTGGCGGAGGCCCTGCGGGCGGTGGAGCGGGAGCACATCGTCCTCGCGCTCAAGCGGGCGCGGGGGGTGAAGAGCGCGGCGGCGGAGGTGCTCGGCATCTCCCGGCCGACGTTGGACAGGAAGCTGGAAGAGTACGGAATCGACCTCTACGCATGAACTTCCTCTGCCCCGCGTGCCGCACTCCCCTTCCCGGCGCCCGTCCAGCGCTGGTGGTGTCCTGCTCCGCGTGCGGCGTGCAGGTGGACCTGGCCCGCGCGGAGACGGCGCCCGGCACCGCGCGCCTGTCGCCGGAGGTGGACCTCACCGGCGAGTCGCTCGGGGGCTTCCGGCTGCTGAGCCGGCTGGGCGCGGGAGGCATGGGCACGGTGTACGCGGCGGAGGGCTACACGGGGCCCTGCGCGGTGAAGGTGCTGTCGACGCTGGTGGCGGCGGACCCGGCGGTGCGCGCGCGCTTCCGCCGCGAGGCCGAGGCGCTCCGGCAGGTGCAGCACCCGGCGGTGGTGCGCGTCTTCGCGGACGGCGAGGAGCGGGGCTTCTGCTGGTACGCCATGGAGCGCGTGGACGGGCCGGACCTGCGGGCGAAGCTGACGAAGGAAGGCGCCCTGCCCTGGCCGGAGGTGGAGGGGCTGGCGCGGAGGATGCTGGAGGCGCTGGGCGCCGCGCACGAGAAGGGCTTCATCCACCGCGACGTGAAGCCGGGAAACATCCTGCTCGCGGCCGACGGCGCGAAGCTCTGTGACTTCGGCATCGCCCGGCTGGACGGGGCGACGACGCTGACGGAGTCCGCCGCGCTCATCGGCTCGCTGCGCTACATGGCGCCGGAGCAGCAGCGCCTGGGCCGCGCGGTGGCGCAGTCGGACCTCTTCGCGCTGGGGCTCGTGTTGTACGAGTCGCTCGCGGGAGGCTTCCCCGGAGAGAAGCCGCTGCCGGCGGGAGTGCCGGCCCGCCTGCGACGGCTGCTGGCGCGGCTGCTCTCGGAGCGCATCGAGGACCGGCCCGACAGTGCGGAGTCCGCGCGCAGGCTGCTGGAGCGACGCGTGCCGGTGGGCGCGCTCGCCGTGGGCACCTCGGCGGTGATGGCGCTCGCGGCGTTCCTGTTCCTGGGCCCGGCGTCCGCGCGGCAGGAGCCCGTGGCCGCGAAGAAGGACGTCGCCATGACGAAGGACGCCCCCGCCGCCCCGGCGCCGGAAGCACCCCAGGCCACGGCACTCCAGCAGGAGAGCCCGCCCCTGCCCGACAGCGTGCCCCAGGAACAGTCCCCGGACGCACTGGCGCAACCGCAGGCGATTCCGGAGCGCCCGGCGCGGGCCATCGGCACGGGAGCGCCCCAGCCCTCGTCCCCAGCGAAGGCCGGCCTCAAGACGTCTCTTCGCGGGAAGGCAGGCCTCTTCGCCCCGAGCACCTCGACGAAGAAGCCGGACACGGCCTCCCGGGAGCGCACGAGGCTGAAGGAAGCGAAGCAGCAGGTGTCGCCGGTGAAGGAGTAGCCGGGAGCCCGGTGCGCTGCCCGTGCCTCCCCACGGGGCTGCGACTTCTGGACGACCCGAGCGGAGGACGCCGCGCAGCCTCGCTCCGGCTCCGGGCAGGAGGTGCGGGTCCACCACGCTCCTCACGTCGACGGTGGCCACACTCCATCAGGAAGGGGCCGCGAACCCTGCCCTGCCGTCCGTGATTGGAGGTCCTGCATGGCCCGGGCGTTCGACATCACCACGACGTCGCCCACGCTGAAGCTGGGAGGCAATCGGAAGGGCGAGGTGGCATTCACCGTCACCAACTCGCTCGGCCATCCCGTCAGGGGCCGGGCCGTCATCGTCCCCGAGGGAGCGACGCCCCCGGAGTGGCTCTCCCTCGGCGGCGACGCCGAGCGGGACTTCCCCGCCAATGGCACGCACGTCTACCAGGTGCAGGTGGCCGTCCCACCCTCGCAGGCCGCGGGCGAGCATGCCTTCCACCTGCTCGTCGCGGACCAGTCCAACCCCGACGAGTACTTCGCCGAGAGCTCCCCGGTGGCCTTCAAGGTGCCTGCCCCGGTGGTCGCTCCGCGCCGGAAGATTCCCTGGTGGATTCCCGTGGCGGGCGTGGCGGGCCTGCTCCTCATCGTGCTGGTGGGCGTCCTGATAGGCCGGAACAAGAAGGAGGAGGAACCGGGGACGGGCGGCTCCGGCGGCGTGACGCAGGCCGAGCCTCCCCCTCCAGCGCCGGTGCTGACCTTCAACGGCACCACGTCCTACGTGGACCTGGGCGAGCCCCTGTCCCTGGAAATCACCGGCCCCATCACCCTCGAGGCGTGGATCCGCCCGGTGAACTCCAACGGTGTCCAGAACATCGTGGCCCGGGGCTACATCTCCAGCCCCAGCGGCGAGGTCTTCCTGCGCATCGTGTTCGGAACCTACCAGGCCGGCTCATACATGGAGGGAAGGAGCTCCGGCGTCACGTCGGCCTCCATGCCCTTGCAGGATGTGAACAAATGGGTCCACCTGGCCGGCGTCTATGACGGCGAGAAGTGGAAGATCTACCGCAACGGCGAATTGCTCGCCGAAGCCCCCCAGGCCCAGGGCGGCGGCTTCCCCATCGACGCGCGCTGGGCCATTGGCGCCAAGGCCGCCGGCGGAGACCGCACCTTCAACGGCAACATCCGGGACGTGCGCATCTGGAGCGTCGCCCGCACCCAGGAGCAGATTGGCGAGGACATGAAGGAGCCTCCCGACAAGGACGCGGAAGGGCTGGCGGGCTACTGGCCGCTGGACGAGGGACGCGCCAGCCGCATCAAGGACCACAGCGGCAACGAAGCCCACGGCTTCATCCACGGCGCGCAGTGGGCGCCGCCATGACGGGGCGTCAGGCCCGCTGCACCTGGGCCTCGGACATGCGGCGCTTGGGCTTGCGGCGGATGAAGCGGCTCGCGTCGCCGCGCCGGTAGCAGGTGACGAGCCGCTCCTCGTCACTCAGCAGGACAATCCACCCGCGCGCCTGTCTCGCCAGGGCGGACGTCCTCCAGGCGGCGGGCAAGTCCCGCTCCAGCACCGTGACATGCGTCATCCCCGCGGCGCGGGCGCGGTCGCCGAACTCGAGGATGAAGTCGAGGACATCGTCTCGAAGCTGGCGGCGCGCGCGGCGCTCGAGGAAGTGGCGGGTCAGGGAGAATGCACGGGGTTGGACCGGACAGCTCATGGCGGGACCTCCTGGCCGGTCCTGCCTCTACACACGGCGTTCCAACCCGACGCGCTCCGGATTCCGGGGACTTGGGCCGCGCCGTGAGCCCGCCCGCGCGACAATCCGTCAATTCCCGCGCGAGCGCGTGACAGCAAGGCCCGGGTTGACGCTCCCCCGAGCGACGTGAGACAGCCGCCACGGCCCATGCCCTCCCCTTCCGAGCTCATCCACGAGGAGACCCGTCGCTACCTGCGCGGCTATCGCTCGGCGTCCCTGTGCGCGGGCCTCACCTGGCGCGGCGAGCACCATGTGCACGGCCTCCGGGGTCGGGGCACTCCGCCGCCCGCCGACACCCTCTTCGCGCTGGGCGAGCTCACCCAGGTCTTCACGGGCGCGCTCCTCGCGCTGCTGGTGGACCGGGGCGAGCTGCGGCTGGACACGCCGCTCTCGGAGCTCATCCCCCGGCCGCTGCTGCCCGACGCGACGGCGGGCCGCATCACCGTGGAGCAGCTCGCCACGCACACCTCCGGCCTGCCGCACCTGCCGCCCAATCTGGAGACGGAGGCGCAGAAGCCGGAGGACCCCTTCGGCCACTACTCCGCGGGCCTCTTCGGGGACTTCCTCCGGAGCTACCAGCCCGCGCGTCCTCCGCCGCGTCCCTACGCGGAGTCCCTGCTCGGCATGGGAGTGCTCGGCCATGCGCTGTCGCGGCGCGCGGGGCTCAACTACGGGCACGCGCTGAGGGATTTGCTCTTCAAGCCCCTGGGCCTGGCGGACACGACGGCGCGAGTCACGGACGAGCAGCAGCCGCGACTGACGCCCGGCCACACCGCGCGCGGCAAGCCACTGCCCGCGTGGACCTTCCCGGCGCTCCCCGGCGCGGGCGCGCTCCACTCCACCGCGCCGGACCTGCTCCGCTTCCTCGATGCGCACCTCGGGCGCGCCGACGCGGGCCTCGTCCGTGCGCTGCGCCTGTCCCACGCGCCGCGCGTGGATGCCGGCCCCGCGCGGATGGCGCTGGGCTGGACGGTGTCCACCGTGCGCGGGCACGACGTGGTGTGGCGCTCGTCCGTCATGGGCGGCTACACCGGCTTCCTCGGCTTCGCGCCGTCGGCGGACGCGGGCGTCGTGCTGCTGGCGGACCATGGGTGGTCGCTGTTCGCCGCGCTTCGCGGCCGGGTGCCGCTGGAAGCTCCGGGGCTCGCGCTCCTCACCAGGATGAGTCACGCATGAAAATCTGGGTCGATGCCGATGCCTGCCCCGGGCCCGTCCGGGACATCCTGCTGCGCGCGTCACAGCGCCTCAAGGTCCCCACCGTGTTCGTGGCCAACCGCGCCCTGTCCCTGCCGCGCTCGGAGTTGGTCTCCACGGTGCAGGTGGGCGCCGGGCTGGACGTGGCGGACCAGCACATCGCCGCCTCGGCGCAGAAGGGGGACCTGGCCGTCACGCAGGACATTCCCCTGGCCGCGCTGCTGGTGCCCCGGGGCGTGGTGGTGCTGGACCCGCGCGGGGAGCTGTTCACCGAGGAGAACATCTCCGAGCGCCTCTCCGTGCGGAACTTCATGCAGGAACTGCGTGAGAGCGGGGTGCAGACCGGGGGCCCCAGCGGCTTCAACGCACAGGACCGCCAGCAGTTCGCCTCGGCCCTGGACCGGGAGCTGACGCGGCTGCTGCGCAAGCCGCCAGTGTAGGGCGCGAAACGCACGGGGCCCGGAACGGCGCGCCCACCCTGGCCGCCCCGCCCGGCATGCGCTACCTGGGCACCTCATGCCCAACCTTGCTCTCGTCCGACACGGTCAGTCCCTCTGGAACCATGAGAACCGCTTCACCGGCTTCGTGGACGTGCCCCTCACCGAGCAGGGCCGCGACGAGGCCCGGCTCGCGGCCAAGGCGCTCCAGGGACTGAAGTTCGACGTCGCCTACACCTCCGCCCTCACCCGCGCGCAGGAGACGCTCGCCATCATCCTGGAGGCGCTCGGCCAGCGCATCCCCATCATCCGCGACGCCGCCCTCAACGAGCGCCACTACGGCGACTTGCAGGGGCTCAACAAGGCGGACGCGGCGAAGGAGTTCGGCGAGGCGCAGGTGAAGCTGTGGCGCCGCTCCTATGACATCCCCCCGCCCAACGGCGAGTCGCTGGCGATGACGGCGAAGCGCGTGCTGCCCTTCTATGACCGCGCCATCGCCGGGGACCTGCGCCTGGGCAAGCACGTGCTGGTGGTGGCGCACGGCAACTCCAACCGCTCGCTGGTGATGAAGCTGGACGAGCTCACCGGCGAGCAGGTGGTGGGGCTGGAGTTGGCCACCGGCGTCCCCCTCGTCTATGAAATCTCCCCGACGGGCGAGGTGCTGTCCAAGCGCCTGCCCGTGCCCTGAGCCGTCCTCGGGAACGGTGCTCCCCCTCCCGGGAGTCCAAGGAGAAAGGGCAGCCCGGGCGCGGAGGGCGCCCGGACAGGGAGGGCACATGGGACGCGGTCGGCTGTGGACGGGAATCGCAGTCGCGGCGCTGGCGGCAGGGGGACTGGCCCGGGCCTGGATGGGCGGCGCGAGAGAGCCCGTCGCCCCGCCCACGCAGGCCAGCCCCGGGGTGGAGGCGGGGACGCTGAGGGCGCACGTGCGGATGCTCTCGGAGACCTTCCACCCGCGCGACTCACGCCACCCGGAGAACCTGGAGCGCGCCGCGGACTACATCGCGGACCACCTGGCGCGGGCCGGCGGGCAGGTGACGTCCCAGCCCTTCCGCGTGGACGGCCGCGACTACCGCAACATCATCGCCCGCTTCGGGCCGGAAGGCGGCGAGCGGCTCGTCGTCGGCGCGCACTACGACTCCGTCCACGGCACGCCGGGCGCGGACGACAACGCCAGCGGCGTGGCCGCGCTGCTGGAGTTGGCGGTGCTGCTGGGCCAGCAGGCGCCGCCCCTGCGCGTGGACCTGGTGGCCTACACGCTGGAGGAGCCGCCGTACTTCAGCACCGGGCAGATGGGCAGCGCGGTGCACGCGCGCTCGCTGAAGGAGGCCGGCGTGAAGGTGCGCGGCATGCTCGCGCTGGAGATGCTGGGCGTCTACAGCGACGCGCCGGACAGCCAGGACTACCCCCTCCCCGTGCTCCGCCTGCGCTACCCGGACACGGGCCACTTCATCGGCGTGGTGGGCCTGCCCGGTGACGGTGGACTCACCGAGCAGGTCGCGGAGGCGATGCGCGCGGGCAGCCCCCTGCCGGTGGAGAGCCTCAGCGCGCCCGCCGGGCTGCCGGGGGTGGCCCTCTCGGACCACGCCAGCTTCTGGGAGCAGGGCTACCGGGCCGTCATGGTGACGGACACGGCCTTCTTCCGGAACCCGCGCTACCACACCGCGGCCGATACGTGGGACACGCTTGACTACGCGCGTATGGCCCGCGCCGTCCAAGGGGTGTATGCCGCCGTCAGGACGCTGGCCGTAAGCCCGCTCCCCGAGGATTGAATGCAAGGGGGCCGGGCGCGTCGGTAGTGTCGAGCACACGAAAGGACGCTCCCCATGAAGGCCCTCGCCATCGCCGTCGCCATCCTCACCGCTTCGTCCGCGTTCGCCGGAAACGAGCCGCAGTCCACCGAGCTGCGCCACTCCCCTCCTCCGGGCCGCCCCATGCCGCAGCCCCCTCCGCCCGCGCGCAACCTGGCCGTGGTGGACCGCGAGGAGCTGAACGCCCGCATGGCCCGCCTGGAGAAGCTGCTGGAGGACGTGGAGGACCGCATCGACAACCGCGGTGACAACCGCGGCGACAACCGCGGTGACGTGCGCAACAAGCTGCGCCGCGCGCAGGAGACGCTGGACTCGATGCAGCAGTTCGTCGCCGAGGCCCCGCCCGCGGGCGCCATCTACCCCACGCCGTCGCCGGCCCCGCAGCCGCCTCCCCCGCCCCCGCCCGCGCCGGTGGTCCGCCCCATTCCGGACGGCCAGTTCAAGCGCCTGAACGAGGCGGTGGCCAAGGAGAGCTTCGCCGAGGACAAGATGCGCGTGCTCAAGATGGCCGCCGGGGACAACTACTTCCTCATCTCCCACGTGGGGCAGCTCATCAACCACTTCCCCTTCTCGCAGGACAAGCTCACCGTGGTGCGCGAGCTGAAGCCGCGCATCCTCGACCCGGAGAACGGCTACCAGCTCTACAGCGCCTTCTCCTTCTCCAGCGACAAGAAGCGCCTCCAGGAAATCCTCGCGCAGCGTTGACGGGCCGGACGACGCGAGCGTGACTGGAGCACCGCGGGCGCCTCGGGACACTCCCCGAGGCGCCCGTGGTCTTTTCAGCGCCTGCGACAGACGACTCAGCGGTACGTCATCGTCACGCAGTGCAGCGAGCCCTGGCAGGGGATGATGCTGTCGGACTGAATCGGCACCACCTGCACCTTGCCCCGACCGAACTCGCGGTCCAGCTCGCGCTGGTAGGTGGACAGGGCCTCCTGCTGCTGCTGGGCGATGACGGCCTGGTGGGACTCGGGCACCCACTGGAAGACGGGCACGGCCAGCGCGTTGCCCAGGCGGATGGAGTTCATGTACGTGGCCCACACGCGCTCGCTGGTGCCGTCGCACGGCCCGATGAGCGCGGGCTTGCCGGTGCACGTGGCGTTGAGCTGCTTGCAGTACGGCTTGGGCATGGGCACGCGCACCACGCGGTAGCCCAGGCCCGCCAGCCGCTGCGCGTTGCGGTCCAGGATGGCGGCGTTGACGGCGTCATCCGCCACGTCGTACCGGCCCACGAGGATGGTGCGCCGCGACAGCACCGTCATCCACATGTCCACGTGGTCGATGACGCCCCCTTGCAGCGACTCCAGCGCGACGACATTGCAGCCGTGGAAGGCGCCGATGACCTCGTTGAGCTCGTCCTCGGTGTAGCACCAGCGCGAGAAGCAGTTGCGCTCGTTGGCGACGCGCTGCGCACGGAAGCACGTGCCGGCGCCGTCCGTCTGGAGGTTGCCGCCCTCCAGCCGCACCTGCGCGCGGTCCACCGGCATGCCGCCCCAGGCCGCCGCCAGCCGCGTGGGCGACGCGTCGTCGTTGGTGCGCCCCGTCAGGTTGTTGCAGGTGCTGGACAGCTGCGGGTAGTAGCTCATGTCCACCATCCGCCGCGCGCCGTCCGCCCCGGTGACGAACTCCGGGCCGAAGTCGCGAATCCAGATGCTGTCCACGGGGATGTCCACCCACTCCACCTGCGACAGCTGCGCGGCCGTCAGCCCCCGGTGCTCCAGGCACTGCTGAGCACCCTGGTGGTGCTGGCCGTCCGCGAGCACGGTGACGTGCACGCGGCCCACCGCGGTGCGGATGAGCTCGGTGAGCTCCGGCACGCCACAGCCATACGAAGGCCAGCCGATGAGCAGGCCCGTGGTGGAGTCCGCCTCGGTGGCGAAGTCCACCTTCCGCGACGCGGCCGTGAAGCCGTAGAGCGCCGGGCTGCACTCCCACGCATACGCCTGCGAGGCACCCTGCGCGGGGTCCGACTCGGTGCGCGCCTTCTCCTCCTCCGTCAGCCCGCGCGGCATCAGCGGCGGGTCCGAGAGCGCGTCCAGGCGCGATGCGAGCACCGCGTCGGACTCGGGCTCCACGCCGCCGCAGCCCGCGCCGGCCAGGGCGAGGGTGGCGAACATCCACGGCTTCAGCCACTTCATGTGACATCCCCTTTTCAGGCCGGCGCGAGGGCGACGCCAGCCGGTGTCCGCTCACGGCTCGTGCATGTGAGCCGTGGCCCTCCGGGGCGCGCATCGTGGTCGAGCGCTGTCAGGGATGTCGCTTCGCGGTGCGCCATGGAAGACGCGCACTGCACGGGTGCGCGGACACCCGGGGGCTCAGGTCCACTGGATGCGGTAGGTGCAGGCGCCGCCGTCCTCGTGGACGATGTCCACGCGGCTGGCGTTGGCACCCGCCACGCGCAGCGCCTGGAGCATGATGCCGCTGAAGTAGCGGGGCACGCCGCTCGTCTCGTTGATGACCATCTCGTAGGTGTTGGGGCAGTCCTCCACCGGCTTCAGCTTCGTCTCCAGGTAGTTCGTCGCGGAGCGGAAGTTGTGCGTCGTGCGCTCCAGCGTCCGCTTCGGGCCGAGCAGCCGCACCGTGGCCATCACGGCCTTGCCCATCAGCGTCTTCTCGTAGCCCGTCACCAGCGACTCGCCCACCCGCTGCAGGGCCTCGTCATGCGGCACGCCGGGGTGCACCTCCTCCGCGGCGATTCGCACCCAGCGGTGGAACTGCTCCTCGGGGTAGGCGGGCGCGAAGGCCCGGCCCAGGTCCAGCCCAGCGGCCTTCAGCCGCTCCTTCGCCGCGGGGGTCAGCTTGTCCGAAAGGGCCTGGACGAAGAGACCCTCAACGGTGTGTGCGAATACGACCTTCTGCTCTTCTGCCATGGTGAAATCTCGAGGAACGCCGCATCATTGAAGCAGTGTCGCTGCAATATAGCGGTGTGCCCGTACCATTCCACCGAGCCGGGGGGTTCAGCGCCCGGTGAGGGCGTTCCATACGGCCTGTGCTTCCGGCGCGTCGGCGGTGCCGTGGACGGCGGCCACCACACGTCCCTGGGCGTCGAGCGCGAAGGCGTACGGCGTGCGGCTGGAGGCCAGGCCCAGGGCCTTGGCCATGTCGCCGTTCTTGTCCAGCCACGTGTCTCCCCAGAACTGCTGGGGCACCTTCTGCCGGGCCTTGCCCTGCGCGGTGCCAGTGCCCACGAAGAAGGGGAGCTTGAAGGTGAGGATGGACGCGCGGTGGACGGAGTCGGGCACGTGCGTCCCCGCGGTATCGAACCACTGCTGCATCGCATCGCCGCCGTCCTTGTCGGTGATGACGACCAGCAGCGTGGTCCGCCCCTTCAATTCGCTGCTCCGGTGGGGCGCGTTCAGGAGGTCTCTGGTGGTGAAGTCAGGCAGCGTCTGGCCGGGCTCGGGCATGGCCCCCACTGCGGTGGCGGCGAGCAGCGCGCCCGCCAGCACCCAGCGCCTCAGCGTCGTCCCCGTGGTTCCGTTTCGTCGTGCCATGCGCGCCCCCGCTCCAGGTCCACGCGGTTAGAGGTGGCCATCCATCGGGTGTGACTCCAGGGGAGGGGGCCCGGCCAGCGGGCGGTTGCCTGCTCCCTGCCGCGCACCGTGCACGCTCAGAACGAGCGCACGCTGCCCAGCAGCCCCGACCGGGTGGGCCGGGCGGGCGCGAAGGCGCGCTCCAGCGCCTCCACTGCCTCGGACATCGGGCCGTGCGAGGCCTCGATGCGAGCGAAGCGCGTGCGCATGCGCTCCAGCACGGCGGTGGGGAGGAGCCGGCGTGCGAGGGGAAACACCTGCGTCTCCTCGGCGGTGGTGTGGCCTCGCTGCAATTGGAGGTATGTGTCGGCCGCGTCGAGCATCGCCCTCGGGTCCACGCCTTCGCGCAGCGTCACCTCGGCCGCGCGCTGGAGCGTCAGCGCCTGCTCGCTGCCCGCGCCGTGCTCGCCCGTCACCTGCGACAGCAGCCCCGGGGACAGCGGCAGCCGGTGCACCAGCATCGTCTGGAAGAGCACCATCTCCTTCGCGTGATGGCTGCCATCCACGTACGTACGGAAGAAGTTCGCGGCCCGCAGGAAGAGCGACGCGGAGACGAACTCGCCCCTGCGGCCGCGCTCCACCGAGTGGGCGAGCACATCCAGCACGTGCTGTATCTGCCGGTGCTCCTGGTTCAACACATCCAACGCATCCATCGCGGTCCTCATACCGTCCGGGAGAAGCGGGGCTTCGCGGCCCGGGAGAGATAGGCGTCGAACACCATCGCCACGTTGCGCACGAAGAGGCGGCCCAGCGCCGTCAGCTCCAATTGCGTGCCGGAGCGGACCACCAGCCCGTCGTCCTCGAAGGGGCGCAGCCGCTCCAGCTCGGGCGCGAAGTGCCGCGCGCCGTCGTCGCCCAGGTCCGTCCAGAAGTTGCACATGAGCTGGGTGATGACGGCGCGGCGCCGCCGGTCATCTTCGGTGAGGGCGATGCCGCGCTCGGTGGCCAGGCGTCCCGCGGCCACGCGCGCGTAGTAGGCGGGCAGCGGCCGCACATTCTGGGCGTAGGCGCCGCCCACGTCGCTGATGCCGGTGCTGCCCAGCGCCACCACGTCCGACGCGGCCTTCACCGTGTAGCCCTGGAAGTTGCGGCCCAGCCGGCGCTCGGACTGGGCGCGCGCCAGTTCGTCCTCGGGCACCGCGAAGTGGTCCATGCCGATGGGGTGGTAGCCCGCTTTCACGAAGGACTCGTAGGCGGCGCGGAACAGGTCCAGCTTCGTGCGGACATCGGGGAGCGCGTCCGCGGGCATGCGCTTCTGGTGCTTCAATACGTCCGGCATGAAGGCGAAGGAGTAGACGGCCAGCCGGTCCGGGCGCATGGCCAGCACCGTTTCCAGCGTGCGGGCCCAGCGCGCTGCATCCTGGTGCGGCAGGCCGTAGATGAGGTCGAAGTTCACGCCGGTGAAGCCCAGCTCGCGCGCGTGCTCCAGCAGGGCCCGCGTCTGCTCCGGTGTCTGGAGACGGTTCGTCACCTGCTGCACCAACGGGTCGAAGTCCTGCAGGCCCATGGACACGCGGTTGAAGCCCAGCCGCCGCAGGAGCGAGAGCTGTCCCGGTGTTGTCAGCGCGGGGTGGACTTCAATGGCGACTTCCGCGTCGGGCAGCGGCGTGAAGCGGCGGGTGAGCTCCGTCCACAGCCGCTCGAGCTGCGCCTCGGAGAGGAAGGTGGGCGTGCCTCCGCCCCAGTGGATTTGCGACAGGCCGCGCCGGGCGCCGAGCCGCTGGGCCACCAGGTCCATTTCCATCACCAGGTGGTCGATGTAGCGGTCCGCCGCGCTCGCGTCCTTGCTGATGACCACGTTGCAGCCGCAGTACCAGCAGAGGCTGCGACAGAACGGGAGGTGGACGTAGAGCGAGAGCGGCTCCCCGCTGTCCCGGGTGCTGGCGATGGCCAGCCGCTCGGAAAGGGCGTCGGAGTCGAAGTCGCCCCGCCACTCGGGGGCGGTGGGATAGCTGGTGTAGCGGGGACCGGCGACGTTGTACCGGCTCAGCAGTTCCTCGGAAGGCGTGGGGACGTCGAGGCGGGGTTCCATCACGGCCCTGCCCTACTCCAAGCCCCGTGCCAGCCCACCTCAGGGCGCAACAGGCCCGGCGCCGCGCAACTCTTGCGCCCTCCCCGCCCGGGCCCGCAAACCCCGCACGCTGGAGCAGCCTACCTGCACGGTACAGACAACCAGACTGAATAGGCAGACATTGAAGGTCATATCTGCCAGCGATTGACCTGCCGCGACGTGCGTCCAATGCCGCCGCCAGTGCGGACAGGAGGAAGCCAGGAGCGCCCCCGCCTCCGTAGGCAAAGTGGCCAGTCCGCGACAAAGGTGCTCTCCTCCCAGTCAGGTCTTCTCCGATGAGAGCTCACCCAGCCCCGGTCCCCTCAGGCGCGGCCGGACACACCCCGCACCACCAGTGATGAGCCTTCAGTCCTCGAGTGCAAGAGCGCACCGCATGTCCGCGCGGACAGGGACGGCCCGAAGGCCTGGCGCACCTTTCTCCTGATGAACTCACGCCGCTGCGCACGTCCAGGGGCCCCGGCAGACGGGTAGGTCTCCGCCGGCCCTCCGCGTAGCGAGAAGGAACCCCCTCCTTTATGGCCTTGTCCCCTGAGCAGAAGCGCGCGCGGCTCGCCGAGCTGCTGCGTGAGAAGAACCGTCAACCCCAGCGCGCCCCCACGTCCTTCGCCCAGGAGCGGATGTGGCTCCAGGAGCGCCTGGCCACCAGCAGCGCCACCCTCCACGTCCCCGTCGCCGTCCGACTCTCCGGCCAGCTGGATGAGGAGGCCCTGCGCCGCGCACTCCACGAGCTGGTCCTCCGCCACGAGCCCCTGCGCACCACCTTCGTCGAGCAGGACGGCCGCCCCTTCCAGCTCATCGCCCCCGTCCTCGAGCCCTCCCT
>NZ_JAAIYA010000044.1:2866-66279 GCF_010894405.1 Pyxidicoccus caerfyrddinensis | reverse complement strand
GGAGCAGGCGCTGCTGGCCGTTGCCGAGGTGGAAGAGGGCGGCGCGCAGCAGCGGCGGCTGGGCCAGGACGAAGCTGGCCTGCATGCGCGAGGCCTCGGCTTCGAGCGCGGCGGGCTGCTCGGAGGCAGGCGAGGCGGAGAGGTCCACCTGGAGCAGGTGGACGGGTGCCTCGTCGGGGCTGGCGTTGTCCTGCAGCCACTCACCCTCGTGCGAGCGCAGGCGCAGGCGGAGGGCATCGTGGTGGGCCACTACGTGAGCGAGGGCCTTCTGCAGGCGAGCGGGTTCCACGGGCTCGCGAGAGGCCAGGAGCACGGCCTGGTTGAAGTGGTAGGCGTGGGCCGGGTCATGCGCCAGCAGTTGGCGCTGGACGGGCGTGAGCGGAACCGGACCGCTGACGGGCCCCTGCTCTCCAATGGCTCCGGAGGCGGCCTGCACCACGAGGGCGAGCTGCGCCACCGTCTGGTGTTGGAAGAGCTGGCGGACGGAGACGGCGAGGCCGGCCTGGCGCGCACGCGCGACGACCTGGAGGCTGATGATGGAGTCGCCACCCAGCTCGAAGAAGTTGTCGTGGATGCCGACCTGCTCAAGGCCAAGCACGTGCGCCCAGATGTCAGACAGGCGCTGCTCCACGTCGTTGCGAGGCGCGACGTAGGCGGGCTTCAGCTCGGAGCGGGAGAGGTCCGGCGCGGGCAGGGCCTTCCTGTCGAGCTTGCCACTGGAGTTGAGGGGCAGGGCCTCCAGGACGACGAAGGCCGAGGGGACCATGTACTCGGGCAGCTTCGTCTTGAGGAAGTCGCGCACGTCCGCGGTGGAGGGCGACTGCTCACCCCTGGGGGGCACCACGTAGGCCACGAGGCGTGAGCCGTCACGCACCATGACGACGGCCTGGCGCACCTGGGGGTGCTTCTCCAGGGTGGTTTCGATTTCACCCAGCTCGATGCGAAGGCCGCGCACCTTCACCTGGAAGTCGAGGCGGCCGAGGTACTCGATGTTGCCGTCCGCCAACCAGCGGGCCTTGTCACCGGTGCGGTAGAGGCGCGCGCCGGGCGTGTCGCTGAAGGGGTCCGGGATGAAGCGCTCGGCGGTGAGCTCGGGACGGGCGAGGTAGCCACGGCCGACCTGGATGCCGCCGATGAAGAGCTCGCCGGGAACGCCCGTGGGCACCGGCCGCAGGTGCGAGTCGAGGATGCGAATGGAGGTGTTGGCGATGGGCCGGCCGATGGGAATGGAGCGGCGGCCCTGCTGGGGCAGGCAGTGGAAGGCGGTGACGTCGACGGCGGCTTCGGTGGGGCCGTAGAGGTTGTGCAGTTGAGCGGATGGCAGTCGCTGCAGGCAGCGCTGCGTCAGCTCCGGAGAGAGCGCTTCACCACTGCACACCACGCGACGCAGGCTCGTGCATTGCTCCAGGTCCGGCTGCTCCAGGAAGTGCTGGAGCATGGAGGGGACGAAGTGAGTGGTGGTGACGCGCTGCTCGGAGATGAGGCGAGCGAGGTAGTCGGGCTCCTGGTGGCCACCGGGGCGGGCGATGACGAGGCGAGCGCCCGTCATGAGGGGCCAGAAGAACTCCCAGACGGAGACGTCAAAGCTGTAGGGCGTCTTCTGCAGCACCGAGTCCGCGGACGTCAGGCCATAGGCCTGCTGCATCCAGAGCAGACGGTTGACGACGGCGCGGTGGGCATTCATGGCGCCCTTGGGGCGGCCGGTGGAGCCCGAGGTGAAGATGACGTAGGCGAGGCTGTCCGGAGTGGCCAGCGGCGAGGGCGCGTGCGTGGGCAGGCCATGCAGCGCTTCGTCGCCCAGGGACACCACGGCGGCCCCCTCAGTCTCCGGAAGGCGAGACAGCAGCGAAGGCTGAGCGAGGAGCACGGCGGGACGTGCGTCCTCCAGCATCCACGCCAGACGCTCGCGGGGATAGGAGGGGTCCAGCGGGACGTAGGCGCCCCCGGCCTTGAGGATGGCGAAGAGGCCCACCACCAGTTCGAGGGAGCGCTCCGCGCACAAACCGACGCGCACCTCGGGACCAACGCCGAGCGAGCGCAGGTGGTGCGCCAGTTGGTTGGCTTGAGCATCCAGCTCGCGGTAGGTGAGCCACTGGCCTTCGAAGCCAAGGGCAGGCGCGTCCGGCGTGCGCCGCACCTGGGCCTCGAAGAGGTGGTGGATGCAGGTGTCCACGGCCAGGGGCGCGCGGGTGTCGTTCCACTCGACGAGGACCTGCTGTCGCTCGGCCTCGGTGAGCAGGGGCAGCTCGGCGATGCGCTGCTCGGGCCGGGCGAGGACGCCGTCCAGCAACTGGTGCAGGTGACCCACGAGACGCACCATGGTGGCGGTCTCGAAGAGGTCGGTGGGGTACTCCAGCGAGCCGGCCAGTCCCCGCGCGGACTCAGAAACGGAGAGGTGGAGGTCGAACCGGGAGGTGCGGCTCTCCAGCTCCACTGAGTCCAGCGCCAACCCGGGCAGGGCCAGGCCGGGCAGCGGGTCGGGCTGGAGCACGAGCATGACCTGGAAGAGAGGGCTGCGGCCGAGGTCGCGCTCGGGCCGGAGCTGCTCCACCAGCTTTTCGAAGGGGACATCCTGGTGCGCGAAGGCGCCCAGCGTGGTCTCGCGCACGCGGTGCAGCACCTCGCGGAAGGACGGGTTGCCCTCCAGTCGGGTGCGCAGCACCAGCGTGTTGACGAAGAAGCCGATGAGGTCCTGCGTCTCGGGGCGGGAGCGGCCGGCAATAGGCGAGCCGACGCTGATGTCCTCTTCACCGGAGTGGCGGTGCAGCACTACCTGGAAGGCGGCCAGCAGGAGCATGAAGGGCGTGACGCCCTCGCGCTGGGCCAGGGCCTTGAGCGCCTCCCACGTGGACGCGGACACCTGCACCGGGACGCTGGCGCCACGGTGGTCGCGCACAGCCGGACGCGGCGTATCGGTGGGCAGCTCCAGGTGGGAGGGAGCCCCGGAGAGCTGCTGCTTCCACCAGGCCAGCTGGCGCTCCAGCTCCTCGCCCTGAAGCCACTGCCGCTGCCAGACGGCGTAGTCGGCGTACTGGACGGGCAGCTCGGGCAGGGGCGAGGGCAGCCCCTGGGCGAAGGCGGCGTAGAGGGCCGCCACCTCGCGCACCAGCACGCCCATGGACCAGCCATCGGAGACGATGTGGTGGAGCACCAGCACCAGCACGTGCTCGGAGTCCGACAGCCGCAGCAGGGTGGTGCGCAGCAGTGGGCCGCGCGTCAGCTCGAAGGGACGCAGCGCCTCTTCGTAGGCGAGGCGCAGCACCTCGGCTTCACGCTGCTCGGCAGGAAGTGTGCCCAGGTCCACCCGCGCCAGGGCCACGTGGCCCTCGGGGTGGATGCGCTGCGAAGCCTGTCCCTGCTCGGCGTGGAGGGTGGTGCGCAGCGACTCGTGTCGGCGCACGAGCTCGGCGAAGGTGCGCTCCAGGGCGGAGACATCCAGCACGCCGCGCAGCCGCACCGCCGCGGGGATGTTGTAGAGCGGGCTTCCCGGTTCCAGCTCGTCGAGGAACCACAGCCGCTGCTGGGCGAAGGACAGGGGCAGGGGCTGCTCGCGCGAGGCCCGAGGCAGGGGGCCCGTGGCGTCCCGGCGCGCGCCGGCGAGCCTCCAGGCCAGCTCCGCCAGCGTGGGCCCGCTCAGCAGCACATGCAGGGGCAGCGCCACTCCGAGGCCCTGCTCCACCTCGTACGTCAGCTCCACCGCCGCCAGCGAATCGATGCCGTAGCGGGTGAGCGGCTCATCCCGCTCGACGTCTCGCGGGGCCAGATTCAGCCGGCGGGCCAGCCGGACCCGCAGCCAGTCCTCCACGGCCTCCGGCGTGGCCGGAAGCGCCAGGGCCTCGCTCACCTGTGGCGTGCTGGAGGCAGACGGGACTTCCGACACCTCGGCCTGCTGCTCGCGCCAGGAGGCCACGTCCTGCAACTCGCCCGCGAGGAAGGACGCACGGCACGCGCGGCGCTGAATCTTCCCGCTGGACGTCTTGGGCAGGCTGCCGGGAGCGATGAGGGTGAGCGCATGCAACCGCAACTCATGCACCACGGCCACCTGCTGGCTGATGGCGCGGGCGACCTCCTCCACCGCTACGGGCTGCTGGCGCGTATCCACCTCGTACACCAGCACCAGCCGCTCTTCGCCCTCCACCTCCACCGAGAAGGCCGCGCCACACCCCGGCCTCAGCGCGGTGCTGGAATGCTCCGCCGTCAGCTCGATGTCCTGGGGATGGTGGTTGCGGCCGCGGACGATGATGAGGTCCTTGATGCGGCCGGCGATGAAGAGCTCCTCACCCTGGAGGAAGCCCTGGTCCCCGGTGCGCAGGAAGGGCCCGGCACCGTCGGAGGTGCGCGCCTGGAAGTCGCGCACGGTGTCCTCGGGACGGCCCCAGTAGCCCAGGGCCACGCTCGGGCCCTTCACCCACACCTCGCCCACCTCGCCAGGCGCGCACGGCACGAGCGTCTCCGGGTGCACCACGCGCACTTCCTGCTCCCGCAGCGAGTGCCCGCAGCCCACCAACGTCTGGCTGTGCGGCTGCCCGGGCTCGGCCGACTCGGCACGACCCTCGCGCAGCCGGCGCGTGTCCAGCGACTGCTGCACGGGGAGCGCGCTCAGCTCACCGCCGGAGACGATGAGGGTGCCCTCGGCGAGGCCATAGCAGGGGTAGAAGGCCTGGCGGCGGAAGCCGCTCGGAGCGAACGCCCGGGCGAAGCGCTCCAGCGTCTCGGGGCGGATGGGCTCGGCGCCGCAGAAGGCCATTTCCCAGTGGCTCAGGTCGAGGGCGGCACGCTCGGCCTCCGTCGTCTTGCGCACGCACAGGTCGAAGGCGAAGTTCGGCCCGCCGCTGATGGTGCCGTGGGTGCGGGAGAGCACCTCCAGCCAGCGCAGCGGGCGGCGCAGGAACGTCAGGGGCGACAGGAGGCTGGTGGAGAAGCCTCCGTAGAGGGTGCCCAGGATGCCGCCGATGAGCCCCATGTCATGGTACGGCGGCAGCCAGATGACGCCGGCGCTGCCGGGGTGCATGCCGAACGCACCGTGGATCAGCTCCAGGTTGTGCAGCAGGTTGGCGTGAGACAGCATCACGCCCTTGGGCGTGCCCGTGGAGCCCGAGGTGTACTGGAGGAAGGCCAGCGAGTCGGGGCGCAGGGAGGGCCGCTGCCAGGCGCTCGCGGCGTCGGCGGGCAGCTCATCGGTGGCCACCCAGCGAAGGGCCCTCAAGTCCGGAGCCGACTCGAAGAGCAGCTCCGCCATGGAGAGGATGAACGAGGTGGTGAGCACCACCGAGGCCTGGCAGTCCTGGATGATGGCGCGCAGGCGGGGAAGGGTGCGCTCCAGCCGCGACGGGTCCGGCGGGTAGGCGGGAACGGCGACCACCCCCGAGGCCAGGCACCCGAAGAAGCCGGAGACGTATTCGAGCCCTGGTGGGTAGAGCAGGACGGCGCGCTCTCCCGGAGCGGTGAATTGCTGGAGGCAGGCGCCAATCGCGCGCGCGCGGTGCAGCAGTCCGGAGTACGGCAGCGTGAGCTCTTCGCCGTCGGTGTCCTCGACGAAGTGGAAGAGCGGTGCATCGGAGCGAAGCGCGGCGCGCTCCTCGAGCAGCTCCAGCAGCGTGGAGGAGGGGGAGACGAGCGGGGCGTTTTTCATGGGCGCGTCGACGCGGGTCAAAGATGTTTCGAACAGGAGTTCCGGCCTGTTCTCTGAGATCGCGGATGCTACCAGGAATCGGAGTTATCACTGAATACAGCTCCGATTACCCTCCGGGGCCCCGGGCCTGCTACGCCGCGGCGACGAGCCTTCCGTATTCGAGCTTGATGACCCGGTGGGCGAGGTGGAAGAACCGGTCATCGTGGGTGATGACCACCACGCCCTTGCCGCGCGCCGCCAGCTCGGGGAGGAGGTGCCGGTAGAAGACCTCGCGGAACTCCGGATCCTGGTCGGCGGCCCACTCGTCGAAGAGATAGAAGGGCCGGTCCTCCAGCAGCGCGACGAACATCGCGAGGCGCTTGCGCTGGCCCGTCGAGAGGCTCGTCGTGGAGAAGCGGCCGTCGACGACCCGCAGCTTCGTGTCGAGCGAGAACAGCCGCAGGTACTCCTCCACATGCTTCTCGAGGCGCTCCGAGGGCACCCCGCGCACGTTCTCGAAGAGGTGGAAGTCGGAGAAGATGGCGGAGAACGTGTTGCGGTAGGCCTCGCGGTTCTCATCCGTCACGGCGGCGCCGTTCCACAGGAGCTGCCCGGACTCCGGCGCATAGAGGCCCGTGAGCAGCTTGGCCAGCGTCGTCTTCCCGCTGCCGTTGCCGCCGACGACGAAGACCAGCTCACCGGGCCGCAGCTCGAAGTCGAGCGGCCCCACCCGGAACGCGTGCCCGTCCTGCCCCTCGAACGAGAACGTCACGTCGGAGAAGCGCACCTCGTGGCGCTCGCTGTGCACGGCCTCGAGCGCCGCGCTGCTGGAGTCTTCGTCCTTCATCGCCTCGGTGAGCGAGACGTCGAGCTGCGCGAGCTTCTCGAGCGCGATTCCCGCCTGGGTCCAGCGGCCGATGCTCTCGATGAGCCCGCGGAAGGAGCCCCACATGTACATCAGCGTCATCACGTAGCCCTGCGTGGCGCCGGTGTCGCTCGGGGTCAGGATGTTCACCCCGAACAGCGCCACGCCGAGCACCAGCCACGTGAAGAAGTGCAGGAAGTTGCTGAACAGCGCGACGCTGTCCGAGGCACGCACACCCGTGCGCCGCACCGTGTCCACGGCGGGCGTGAAGTCGTGCTCGAAGAACTCGCTCCGGCGGCCCCCGTGCAGCTTGAGCTCCTTGACCCCTTCCAGCACGTGCTGCTGCTGGCGGTACAGGTCATCCTGCGCGTCACGCTCCCCGCGCCAGAGCGGGGCCATCTTCCTGGCCCCCAGGGCGTAGATGCCGGCGAGCACGGCCATGGCCGGCACCACGAGCAACAGCCCCTTCGCGGAGAGCCACGCCATGTAGCCCAGGCAGCCGAGCACGATGGTCGACCCGATGACGAGGGAGGGGAGCGCCGACGCCGTGGCGACCACCGTCTGCAGGTCGTGCGTGAGCGCGGCGAGCACGGGGCCATGGCCCAGGGCCTCGAGGCGGCGCAGCGGCGCCGCGAGGACGCGCCGGCCAATGCGCAGCCTCAGGTCGGCCGCGAAGGAGCGCGACAGCCGCGAGAGCAGCAGCTCCGGGAGGAGGTTGCTCGCCATGACACCCAGGCTCAGGGCGAGGTACGCGACGATCATCATCGTCGTGACGGACGCCCGGTTCTTCAACGCCTCGCTGATCAACGCGAGCAGGGCGCTGTTACACAGTCCCGCGACGCTCCCGATGACGGCGATCAGGATGACCGAGGTGCTCGAGCGACGGAACAACAGCAGGAAGAGGGAGCGCATGATGGGGAGTGTCCGGCTGTGCGTCGCGGAGGCCGCCTGGGAAGGCCGCCAGGGCCAGCTTGCCAGAATCCGCGGGCCCGTAGCGAGCGGCCGCCTAGGTCGCCGCCCGCCGGAGTCGAGCCGGCTCCGCGCGGGAGCGGCTCGCGAGCAATTCCTCCAGGGCGTCACAAGCCAGTGCCGTCGCGTCCTGCCCGGCCATCCGCCGGGCCTGGGTCGCACAGGCCTCGCGCACCCGGGTGTCCGTCAAGAGCCGCTGGAGCATGGGCGTCACCGCGTCGGCGCGGTAGTCGCGCTCGTGCACGGTGCCCGCGACGCCCAGTTGGCTCAGGCGCATGGCGTTGACCGGCTGGTCACCGAAGACCGAGACGACGAACTGCGGCAGCCCCGCCTCGAGGGCGCGTGCCGTGGTCCCGATGCCACCGTGATGCACGAGCGCGGCACAGCGCTGCAGCACCTTGCGCAGCGGCACGGAGGCGAATGTCGCGATGGACTCGGGGAGGGAGGCCGGCACCTGTGCACGTGACTCAGACAGGAACAGGCCACGGCGCCCGAGCCGCTGGCAGATGTCGAGGCTGGTCGAGAAGAACGCCTCGGCGCCGCTGCTCCGGAACGTCCCGGGCGCGAACACCACCGGCGGTGCTCCCGCGGACAGGAAGGCGTCGAGCTCGGCGGACAGCGGCTCGTCCACACGCGTCTCGTGCAGGACGAAGCCGGGCGTTCGCATGTGGCGCGACCAGTGGCCCAGGCGCGGGTAGAACCAGTCAGGCCACAGTCCGAGCGCCAGCTGCGGGGACTCGAGCCAGCGGCTCTGGATGTGTTTGACGGGGGCGAGCCCGAGCTCCGCGCGGAACTCGTTGATGAACGAATACTGCGGGTCGTGGTGCCGGTCGATTTTCGGCACGCACAGCAGGTCGTAGAGCCACCGGGTGGGCGGCGGCCGGTTGAGGAGCAGCGGGACGCCGAGCCACAGGCGTATCGACTCGGGGGGCGAGAGGTACACCGTCGCCAGGGGTATCCCAAGGCGCTCCTGGGCCAGCCGCCCGGCGAAGGTCAGCCCGCGCGCCACGACGACCGAGTCGCGTGGGTCGGCCTGCTCCGCCAGCGCCGCGTAGGTCGCACGCAGCTCGGGAAGGTGCCAGCGACGGAGCCGCGCCTCGTACGAGAGGGCGTGCTGGGGGGCGTCCGGTTTCCCGAGGTGGCGGTTGGCCTCCTGCTCCTCGAGATGGGCCGAGACGGGCGCATACGGCACGAAGCCAAGGCCCGTCTTCTCCACGGACGGGCGATGGACCTCATTGAGGATCAACGTCACTTCATGGCCGCGCTTCCGGAGCTCGCACCCGAGTCCGATGAAGGGGTAGACGTCACCCAGACTTCCACGGGATGTGAGGAAGAACCGGCCCATGCGGTAATCTCATGCCAACTTGCCTCTGGAGAGTCAATGCGCGCCCCGTTGGTAGAACAGCTCGACTCGCTCCTCGAAGGAGACCCCGCAGGGGCCTTCGCGGCGATGGACGAGCCCACGCGCGAGCGCTACCGGCAGGCCTGTCTCGAGCTGGCGGAAAGGTCGAAGAAGACGCCGCTCGACGTCGCCCATGAGGCCGTCTGGCTCGGCCTGGCGCACGACGCCAGCGACACGCGCCGGAGGCATGTGGGAACCTGGCTGATTGCGGAGGGGCGGCCTTCCCTCGAGGCCCGCCTGGGGTACCGCGCTCCCGCGTCCATGCGCGCCGCGCGGTGGGTGAAGCGGCATGCGGGGAGTGCGTATGTGGGCGCCCTCTTCGCGCTCCTCTTGCTCACGCTCCTCGGCGTGGACCGGCTGCTCGCGGCGCGAGGGGCGCCCGTGCAGGCTCTCGTGCTGCTGGAGGTCCTCTTCGTTCCGCTGCTCTTGATGACCCTCCAGGAATGGTTCAACGGAGTGCTCTCCAGGTGTGTGCCCGCCGCGACGCCATTGCCGAGGTTGGACCCGCGGCGGGTGCTCTCCGCGCAGACGCGGACCCTGGTCGTCACGCCGCTGTTGGTGTCGAGCGCCGAGGACATCGACACGCAGCTGCGGATGCTGGAGGTCAACTACCTGGGCAACGTGGAGCCCGAGCTCTACTACGCGCTGCTGACCGACTTCCGGGACGCACCCGAGCAGCACCTGCCCGGCGAGCGGGAGCTGCTCGCGCGGTTGGAGCAGGGCATCCGTGAGCTCAACGAGCGGCACGGGTACCGCGAACAGCCGTGCTTCTTCCTCTTCCACCGGGAGCGGCGGTGGAACCCCGTCGCGGGCCACTGGATGGGCTGGGAGCGCAAGCGGGGCAAGCTGGACGAGTTCAACCGGCTGCTGCTGGGCGCCCAGGACACGAGCTACCTGGGCCCGGTGCCCGGGGTGGTGCGCACGGTGCGCTATGTCATCACGCTCGACGCGGACACCCACCTGCTGCCCGGCGATGCGGCCCGGCTGGTTGCGACGCTGCACCATCCGTTGAACCAGGCGCGGTTCGACGCGACGGGCAGGAAGGTCGTGGCTGGCTATTCGCTCCTCCAGCCCTACCTCGACGTGGAGCCGACCCGGGCGCACTGGCTGGCGACGGGAGGGTGGTCCCTGTCCATCGCCCGGGAGAAGAAGAGCGCCGGGCGCGACGTGCCGCTGGTCCTGCAGCAGCGGCTCTTCGGTACGGGCGACTTCATGGGCAAGGGCATCTACGACGTGGCCGCCTTCGCGCGCTGCCTCGAGGGCCGCATCCCCGAGAACGCCATCCTGGGCCACGACAAGCTCGAGGGAATCTTCGCGCGCGCCGCATTCGTCCACGACATCAAGCTGTTCGAGAGTCCTCCGAGGGACTTCTCCGTCTACGCACGTATCTGGCACCGTTGGGTCCGCGGAGACTGGCAATGGCTGCCGTGGCTGATGCCGAGGATGCCGTCACAGGACGGGCGCCGCGTTCCGAATACGCTGTCACTCTACGAGCGCTGGAAGCTGCTGGCGGCCCTCCTCGAGAGCCTGCACTACCTCTCGACGCTCGTGCTGCTCGCCTCCGGATGGCTATGGCTTCCGAGCCGTACCGCGTGGGCGTGGACGCTCGGGATGTCGTTGTGGGGCAGCCGCCACGCGCTGCTCGCGGCGCTGGGGCACATGTTCCGTTCCGCGTGGAGCTCCGGGTCCGTCGTCTCCGGCGTGCGCACCGTGCTCTTCACGGTTCCGAAGCTCCTCGTGGGCGCCGTCGGCAACATGGGGGGACTCTTCTTGTTCACCGGCGTCTCGCTCGACGCCATTCTCCGCACCCTGTACCAGCTCGCGTTCGACCGGAGCCGGATGTTGGATTGGACGACGTTTGCCCAGTCCAACCGGGAGGCGCGAAGCCTCCGCACCGTGCTCGCGCTCCCGGAGATGGCGGGGTCCTTGGTGATGACGCTCGGCATCGGCGGGGCGCTCGCCGTGCTCAATCCGTGGGCGCTGCCCTGGGCCGCTCCGGTGCTGCTGTCCTGGACTCCCATGCTGGTGATGCTCGTTCGCCAGGGGCGACCCGCCGCGGCGGTTGCTGCGCCGCCAGCGCAGGTGGAGCAGCTGCGCACCCTGGCGCGCGGCTGCTGGGAGCTGTACGAGCAGTCGGCGCCGAAGGGCGGGGCGGAGGCGCTGTCGCCGACGGACCTGGGGCTGAGGTTGGTGGCGCCGCTGAGCGCGTACCACCTGGGCTACGTGGGGCTGGAGGAGTGGGTGTCCAGGGTGGGAGAGAGCCTGGAGGCCATCGAGCGACGGGAGCGTCACCGTGGGCACCTGCTGGCGCGCTACGACGGGAGCCCCAGGCGCATCAGCACGACGGAGAGTGGAGTGCTGGCCGCGGCGCTGCTGGTGGTGGAGAGCGGGCTGCACTCCGCGCGGGAGGCGGCCACGGGAGAGGTGCGGCTCGGCCTGGAGGCGGCGGAGTCGCGTGCGCGGGCGCTGCGAGAGGGAATGAGCTTCGGGTGGCTGTACGACAGCGGGGAAGGGCTGTTGCACACCGGCTACGACGTGGAAGCGCGGGCGCTGGAGGGGAGTCATCACGGGCTGCTCACGTCGGGGGCGATGCTGGCCGGCTTCGTGGCCATCGCGAGCAGGCAGGTTCCGCTGAGCCACTGGGCGGCGCTGGTGGCGTCGGACCAGCGGCTGAGGCAGGGAGTCGTGAGGGAGCTGGGGAGGGAGGCGCTGGCCGAGCACCTGCTACCGACGCTGTTCGTGTGGTTCCCGCCGGCGACGCTGCTGGGCCAGGCGGCGCAGGAGGCGCTGGGGGCGGAGCGGGCCGAGCCATCACGCTCGGTGCTGGCGTGGCGCTTCAAGCCCGGACAGGCGGTGGAGGAATTGCAGAGGGTGGCGAGAGCCGGTCAGGTGGAGCAGCGCGAGCAGGCCCTGGCGCTGGCGGCGGTGGCCAACCTGACGTGCGACGACATCCTGGTGCGGCACTTCCACGAGCACTGGCAGACGGCGTGGGTCGAAGCGCTGGTGTATGAAACGAAAGATGCTCCGTAAGGGAGCCGCGCTCGATGGTGTTGTCAGCTACTCCGGATCGAGCGCCCAGGTTCCTTCTTCCCACCGCTTCAATGCCTGTCCGGCTTCAAAGGGCACGAGCCCCTGGCCCTTGGCGGCTTCCTCCAGAACAGCCTTCGCCTCGGCCGTCCGGTAGCGGAGCAGATGGGCGGCGGCCATGACACGCACATCCATGCGCTCATGCTTGAGCAGGACGAGGAGGGCATCACGCCCTGCGTTTCCATGGGCCAGGAGCTTATCGACGGCGGCACCGTACTTCCTGGCGTGCTTGTTCCCGGTCTTGGCATCTCCCCGGAAGATGGCCTCGGTCTGCGCGACGACGTTCTGGGCGAACTGCTCGACAAGATCCTCCAGCGTCATCACCAGACCCCCTTCGCCACGTTCTCGATGGCCAGCAGCCCGAACTCGCGTTGGCCTACTCCGGATCGAGCGCCCAGGTTCCGTTCTCCCAGTGTCTCAGGGTCATGATTGCGTCGAGGGCGCCGACGCCTCCTTCCTTTGCCGCAGCCTCCAACACGGCCTTGGCTTCCGCCGTCCGGTAGCGGAGCAAGAACCCAGCCGCCATGGCTCGAACATCCGTACGCGGATGCTTCATCAGCACGGCGAGGGCGTCTCGCCCAGTATCCCCCTGCGCGCGTAGCGCCTGAAGCGCGGCGGTGTACTGCTTGGCGTGCTTGTTCCCCGTCCTGGAATCTCCTCGATGAATGGCATCAGTCTGGGCCGCGACATTCCGAGCGAACTGCTCGACCAGTTCTTCCAACGTCATCACCAGACCCTCTTCTTCACGTTCTCAATGGCCAACAGCCCGAACTCGCGTTGGACCTCGTAGGACTGTGTGCTCGACCACTGCCGCACGGTCTGTGTATACGACTGCGTGATGGAATGGCGAATCGATGAGTAGAGGGCACTGACATCCGTGTGCAGGCTCTTGTCCAGCGGGGTGATGTTCTCGGTGTTGTGGAGGGCCTGGGGGCCGAAGCGCGTCACGTTGCCCGGGGTCTGCTCGACGATGTGGTGCCATTCCTTGTTCTTGCCCGCCGGGCCCATGGCCTTCTTGAAGCCACTGAACGAGCCCCAGGCCTTGTAACCCGTGGGACGCGCCTTGACGGAGGCACCGCCGCCCGTGCCTCTGGCCGCCATGGCCACGGCGCCGGGCGCGAGGGCGATGGTGACGGTCTCGGCGCTCACGGCCACCGTGCCCACGTCCGCGACCGCCGCGAGCCTGATGCCCATTTGCGCTTCGGCATGCACCGCCGCCTGCACGGCGCCGGGGAGCATTGGCACCTTCGCCCCCATCCCCGCCGCCGTGTTCCCAATGGCGGCCGTGGCCAACATGGCGAACGCGCGCGCCGCATTGCGGCCCATGACCTTGCCGTAGCGCTCTCCCGCCTCGCGGAGTTCGTCAAACGTGGTGGCCCGCTCCGCCGCCTCCACCAACCGCTTGAAGCCCACGATGAGGCTCCAGAACGTATCGACGCCCACGTAGGCAATGAGCGAGGCGGTCATAACGGCGGCCACGCCCTTCGAGAAAGGCTCGGGCACCGCGAGCAAGATCATGTACGTGGTCCACGTCCACAAGACCGCCGACATCATGGCCTGGGGGTCGGCCATGTCCTTGAAGGCGTCCATCATCTCATCCCACACGGCGCCCTGGGCCAGGGCCATGGCGAGGGCGAAACGGCCATCCCCGGTGACAGTGGGATTCTCCACCAGGAGGCGCAGGCAATCGCCGGGCTTGTTCGTGCGCTCGCACCAGCGCAGGTAGGCGCGCGTCAACTCCATCTCTGTCGCGGGTTGTTCGCCCTCCAGGTGTTCGCCCGGTCCCAGCGGGATGACACGGTGGCTGCGCGGCTCATACAGGTACGAGCCTCCGCGCGAATCCACCTCGAACAACCGCCGGGCCGTTTCCTGGGGACGGGTGGAAGGCCGCACGCTCCGGGCCAGCGCTTCTACGGCTTCAACGAAGTCGTCTTCGTCCAGATCCACCGGCGCGGCATCGCCGCTGCGTGGGATAAGGACGATGGGCTCGCCGTGGCCCGTGTGCAGGCGTACGGACTTCGAGGTGCCGCTGCATCCAGCCAGCATCACAAGCAACAGGGGAATCGACCATCGTGACAGCATGCGAGGCCCTCCTGGCGCAGGCCCCCTTTCGTCGGGAGTCCATCGTCGACACGAGGTCATGCAATACCAGATAGAACTGAAAGGTGCTCCGGACTGAATCGGCGCTGCGGCGAGCGCGTGGGGCTGACGGCATACCTATGGGAACGTCACACCAGCGAGCGTGATCGTGCGCAGTCCGCCGGATGACCCACTCCTTCTGGCCGTCCCGGGTCTGGTATGTTCTGCCACCAGCCAGGGTTCCGGTCCGGCAAGGCAGGAGCCGCTTCACCTCGTTGGGGAATTTGGGTACCCGGTGGGTGCCACACACCTCCAGCGGGGGGCGCGGTAGGGTGCCGGAACTGTTGGCGCACGAGTGGCGGAACTGGCAGACGCAGCGGACTTAAAATCCGCTGACCCGCAAGGGTCGTCCGGGTTCGATCCCCGGCTCGTGCACTTCTCACCGGCCCGGGGCGGCTCGTTCGGAGCGCTACTCCTCCAGCGCGATGACGGGCACGGGCGTGTGGCGGGCGACGGTCACCGTGTCGTACTTGGCGGACATCACCCCCGGGTGCTGCTGGAGCCACTCCGGACGGGGCTGCTGGCCGCGCGCCCATGCGAGCAGCGCGGCGGGGAGGTTCGCGCCGGCGGCATGGGAGAAGGGGTAGCCGCCCCCGAAGCGCGGGTTGAGGTCCAGCACGTACAGGCCGTCCGGCGAGTCGATGACGTCGCAGTCCATCCCTCCGATGTGCCCCAGCCCCTGGCTGAGCTTCCTGCCCAGCTCGACGAGCCGCGCGTCCTCGTGGGTCACCGCCTTGTCCGTCTCTCCCGCTCGCATGGACAGCTTGATGCGCGGCAGGACCGCGACGAACGTGCCGTGCAAGTCATTGACGACGTCCATTCCTATCTCCGGTCCGGAGACGAGCTGCTGGACGAGGACCGCGTTGTCCAGGTCCGACGCGCTCGCTCCCGCCAGGATGCTGCGCTGCACCAGCCGGTGCGTGAGCGGAAAGGCGAGGCGAAGCTCCTCGTGGTCACGGGGAAAGCTCGTGCCGATGGAGCCACTGCCCCAGCGGGGCTTCACGACCACGGGGAACGACAGCTCTCCGGACGCGAGCGCCTCCTCCGCGGCTGCCAGCGAGGTGGCGGTCCGCGGCGTCTTCACGTCCAGCTCGGCGAGCCGGCGCGCGGTCTCCAGCTTGTCGAAGCAGGTGCGGATGACCGGGGTCGGAGAAACCACCACCGTCACGCCTCGCGCCTCGAACTCGCCGCGGTGGTGGGAGAGCAACTCGAGCTCGAGGTCGTTCAGCGAGATGAGCAGCCGGACCTCGTTGCGCGCGCAGAGGGTGTGCAGGTGGGGGATGTACCGGGGATGCGAGATGGGCGGCAGCAGGAAGGCGCGCTCCGCCTCCTGCATGCCCGCCGCGTCACCCGAGACATCCGCGGCGAACACATGCCCCTGTCCGCCCAGGGCCTCCTGGAAGAAGCGGACGAGGTAGTTGCGACGGCCGACGCAGGTCAGGAGGACGTTGCTCATGACGTGGGCCTCGGAGCAAAGGGGGCGTGAGCGGTCATGAGGTTGAGCAGCCCACCGGTGTGCCAGAAGAGGACCCGCGCGCCCTGGGTGATTTCGCCGCGTGCCACCAGGTCCAGCAGCGCCGCGAACGCCTTGCCGGTATAGGTGGGGTCCAGCACGAGCCCCTCGGAGCGCGCCGCGTGCTGGAGGGCCTCCAGCGTCGCGGGCGTGGGCTTCTCGTAGCCGGGGCCGACCCACTCGTCCCGGAAGTCCACCGTCAGCGGCTCCAGCCCCAGGGCACGCGCCAGCTCCTCGCAGGAGGACTGCACCGCCGCGTGGCCGCGCGGGTTGCGGCGGGCGACGGACACCCCCACCACCCGCGTGCCGCGCAGGCCCGCCCTGGCGAACCCGGCCACCAGCCCGGCCTGGGTGGCCCCGGTCCCACTCGCCACGACGACATAGTCGGGCGTCCACCCCCTCAGGAGCGGGTCCTCCAGGAGCTCGTCCACGGCATCGGCGTAGGCCAGGGCGCCCTCCAGCGTGTGGGCTCCACCCGGGATGACGCGGGGGCGCAAGCCCGCCGCGACCAGCTCCTCCCGTGCCAGCTCCAGGGCGCGGGCCACCTCGTCCGCGGTGACGAGCCGGAGGTCGGCGCCCGCCAGCCTCATCAGCAGGAAATTGCCCGAAGCGGGCGGGACGTCCCCGGGCTCGGTGTGCAGGACGAGCTTGCAGGGCCAGCCCCGGGAGGCGGCGAGCAGCGCGGTGACACGCGCGTGGTTGGACTGGAGCCCTCCGTTCGTGACGAGGGCGTTGATGCCGGTGCCGGCTTGCTCCTCGGCCTCCAGGATGCGAGCGAGCTTGCGCACCTTGTTCCCGCCACCGGTGAGGGGCAGGAGGTCATCGCGCTTGACTCGCAGGTCTATCCGAAGGTCGGTGCTCAGCCGGCCGAGTCGGGAGACGGGTGTGTTGAATCGCATCGAGAGCGCTCCTCATCCAGGGACCTCGCGCTCTTCGCGCGGCTTGCGCCACTCACTGCGCAGCACCCCCTGCACGTGCCGGTCGATGAACCGGCCCCGGTGGAACGCGTGGCCACGCAGCGTGCCCTCGTCCTTGAAGCCCAGGCGCGCGTAGAGCCGGCGCGCGGCGTCGTTGAGGTCCGTGGTGTGCAGGTAGATGCGGTGCAGGTCGAGCTCGGAGTACCCGTACTCACACAGCCAGACGGTGGCTCGCGAGCCGATACCCCTCCCCGTCATCCCGGGCCGGACGAAGATGTAGAGCTCCGCGCGGCGATGTCTCGGGTGGATGTCGGTCAGCCCTCCCATGGCCACCACCTCCGTGGGGGCCGCTCCATCGAGGGTGAAGACGAAGTCCCTGCGGCTCTCGTTGAGGAGCGTCTTGCTGAACCACTGCTGCGTCTCAGCGAGCCCCACCGGTGGAGACACCAGCATCTGCCCGTGGATGGAGGGGTCGTTCAGCCACTGGTGCCGCAGGGGGAGGTCCGACGCCTCGAGCCTTCTTGCCAGAATCGAGTTCATGCCTGCACTTCCTGGAGGGCCGCCACCGCGCGGGTGCGGTGCTGGACGAGCGTTCCCAGTCGGCTGCCGGGGACCGTCAGGACGTCCGCGCGACCGAGCACCTTGAACACCGTCTTGAGGAGGATCCATGCGTCGAGCGAGGCCGAGCGCCGCTCGACGTACCGGGCATCGAACTCCAGCCGCTCGTCCCAGGAGAGGAGGTTGCGGCCGCTGACCTGGGCGAGCCCCGTCACGCCCGGGCGGACCGTGTGGCGAAGCCGTTCCCGCGCCGTGTAGTAGGGCAGGTATTCCGTCAGGAGGGGTCGCGGGCCGATGAGCGACATGTCCCCCCGCAGGACGTTGAAGAGCTGAGGCAGCTCGTCGAGGCTCGTCTTGCGCAGCAGCTCTCCGAGGGGCGTCAGCCGCTGCGCGTCGGGCAGCAGCCGCCCGGAGCCGTCGTGTGCGTCGCGCATCGTCCGGAACTTGAAGATGGTGAAGGGCTTCTCGTCGAGTCCGATGCGCGTCTGGCGAAACAAGACGGGTGGCCCCATCGTGGCGCGGATTCCAAGGGCCACGAGCAACATGGCCGGGGCGGAGACGGCGAGCGCCCCGGCCGAAGCGACGACATCGACTGTCCGCCTGAGGGATGGGTAGAGCATGGACGTTGAGCGGCCTTCGGCCATGTGAGGAGGTGGGATTCCGTGTAGCCCCGAGACCTCAAGCTAAGGCCCGCTTCACTCCTTCCCATCGCCCGGGAGGGCTGGGAGAAGGTGTCCGACATCACCAGATGGGTGTAGGCGGGGCGCGCAAACGGCGCTCCAACGTCATTCTCCTGGGGGGGTGTCCCGCCTTGAACGTTCTGGAAGGCAGGAGTCCGGCGGCGGGGTGGCTCGACAGGAGACGGAGTGCTGCCCATCCTCCGGACGACCGCGGAAGAGCCGTGCGCGGTCAGGAGGTGGGGGATGGAGAACAGCCTACGGAACAACAGCCTTCGTAGGACCCGCGGCGCGTACCGCGTGCGGGCCGGTGCTTTCGACCCTCGGGACTACCTGGACGAGGTGGCGGCGCTGGAGAAGGAGTGGGTCGCGCTCGGCAACGGGGCGAGCTGGTCGGCCATCGTCCTGGAGAAGAACGGGAAGCCGAAGTTGCCGGGCTACGGCCCCGACAGCCGGTTCTGGGCGCTCGCGCGGACGCTGGGCACGGACATCCGGCGGGTCGCGCTCGCCCGGCTCGGGCCAGGGGGGTGGATCAAGGAGCACCGCGACATCAACGGCGCCGTGCTCGCGGGCATGCTGCGGTTCCACTTCCCCCTCATCACGCACGAGGAGGTCATCTTCAAAATCGACAGAGTCGACTACCACCTCCCGGAGGGAGACATCTGGTTCCTCGACACGAGCTACCGGCACGCCGTGCGCAACGCCTCCCAGGTCCACCGCGTGCACCTCATCGTCGACTTCGACAGCAGTAGCGAGGTCGCGGAGCTGCTGCCGGCCAAGGACCTGCGCGACTACGTCCACCAGGTGGGGTACCTGGCGGCGTGCGTCGGCAAGGCGCTCTCCCTGGTCGGAACGCCTCGCGTGCTGCTCTCCCGGAGCCGTCAGGCCTACCACGCCCTGGTCAAGCGCGAGAGCGCGACGCTGTGAGGGCCGTCAGGTCTCCAATGCACGCAGGAGCTTGTTGAGCGTCTCCGCCAGGGTGGCGACGTTCGGCGGCTCCATCAGGCTGAGGTGGTCACCCGGCACTTCGCTCGTCCTGACGCCACCCGAGACCCAGCTCGACCAGCCTCCATCCCCGGCCAGGAGGTGCTCGGGCTGCACCGAGGCGCGGAGCAGCTCGGCGGTGCCCGTGAAGGTTCCTCCGGGCACGTAGCCGTGGTGCGCCGCGGTGAGCCGCTCGTGGACGGCAAAGAGGCGGCCGGCCTGTTCCGGCTCCAGGCCTCCGGCGGCGGGCAGGCTCCGCAGTCCTTCCATCACCCGCTGCATCAGCTCCGCGCCTTCCAGCCCGTTCAGTTGCTCCAGCTCCACGGGCGGAAGCTCCTGCAGCGGGAGTCCTACCATCTGCGCGAAGGAGACCAGCCGCCTCAGCGGCGGCGGCAGTTCGTGGGGCCGGCCGTCGGGCGCGAGGCTGTCAATCAAGGCCAGTAGCTCCACCTGCTCGCCCATGGACTGGAGCTGCCGTGCCATCTCGAACGCCACCAGTCCGCCCAGGGACCAGCCCGCGAGCAGGTAGGGGCCTCGGGGTTGCTCTTCGCGCACCTGGTCCACGTAGAGGCGGGCCAGGTCCTCCATGGAGGCGGGAGGCAGCTCTCCGCCTTCGAGCCCGGGGGCGAAGAGGCCGAAGATGGGCCTGTCTTCACCGAGGTGATGGACGAGGCCGGCGTAGCTGAGCAGCGCCCCGCCTCCGCCATGAACGAGGAACAGCGGCCGGCGCTTGGAGGTGCCCGTGTCGAGCCGCGCCAGGTTGGGCTTGCGGGCGCTCGAGTCCTGGTACGTCAGCGCCAGGGCGGCGAGCTGCTCGACGGTGGAGCCCTGGAAGAGCGCGGACAGGGGCAGCGCCAGGCCGGTGCGCTCACGAATCAGGGCCATGAGGCGCACGGCGAGCAGGGAGTGGCCTCCGAGAGCGAAGAAGTCGTCCTTCACGCTGACACGCTCGACGTTCAGCACCTCGGCGAAGGCCTGCGCGATCTGCTCTTCCAGCAAGGTGCGGGGAGCGACGTACTCCGCGCGAGCCATTGATACATCCGGTGCGGGCAGGGCCTTGCGGTCCACCTTGGCGTTGGCCGTCAAGGGCATGGCATCCAGGCGCACCAGCGCGGAGGGCACCATGTACTCGGGCAGCTGCTGCTTGAGGCCCACGCGCAGGACCGTCAGGTCCAGCGACTCGGGCGCCACGACGTAGCCGACGAGACGCTTGTCATTGGGGACATCCTCGCGGACCACGACGACGGCCTCGCGCACCTCGGGGAAGGTGAGCAGGGCGGCTTCGACTTCGCCCAATTCGATGCGGTAGCCGCGCACCTTCACCTGCGCATCCGCGCGGCCGACGAAGTCGAGGACACCGTCGGCACGCCAGCGCACCAGGTCTCCCGTGCGGTAGAGGCGGGCGCCGGGCACACCGGAGAAGGCGTCGGGCACGAAGCGCTCGGCGGTGAGGGCGGGCTGCCCCACGTAGCCTCGGGCCAGGCCGTCTCCGCCGATGAACAGCTCTCCCGGGACACCCACGGGCACCGGCTGCCCGCCCGCGTCCAGCACGTAGACGCGCGTGTTGCCCAGCGGCCCGCCGATGGGAACGGTGGCTCCTGGCTGGGCCGCGTCCGTCATGCGGAAGCTGGTGGCGAAGACGGTGCTCTCGGTGGGGCCGTAGCCATTGGTGACGGGCACGTGCAGCGCTTGCAGCACGCGGCGCACATGCGGCGCACTCACGACGTCACCGCCAGTGAGCACCTGCTTCAGGGTGCGCAGGCCCACCAGGTTGCCGTCCACCATCTGGGTGAAGAGGCCGGAGGTGAGCCAGAGCGTGGTGACGCCGGAGCGCTGGAGGAGCTGGCCCAACTCTTCGAGAGACGGCGCCCCAGGAGGCGTGAGGACGAGGCGCGCCCCGTGCAGCAGCGCGCCCCACAGCTCCAGGGTGGAGGCGTCGAAGGAGATGGGGGCCAGCAGGAGGAAGGTTTCCTCGGGCCCGAAGTGGGCGTAGTCCGCACCGAAGACGGTGCGCAGCACGGCGGCATGCGGAGTGCCCACGCCCTTGGGCCTGCCGGTGGAGCCGGAGGTGAAGTCGATGTACGCGAGGCTTTCCGGCAGGGCCGTGGAGGGCGGCGCGTGCGCGGGCGGTGCTTCCACGGGCACGTCCTCCAGCACCAGCGTGACGAGCCCCTTCGTGGGCAGCTTCGACAGCAGCGCGCGCGTGGTGACGAGCACGCTCGGGCCCGAGTCCTCCAACATGGCCGCGAGGCGCTCGCGGGGATACGACGCGTCCAGCGGCACGTAGGCGCCGCCGGCCTTCAGGATGGCCACCAGGGAGACGATGAGCTCCGGTGAGCGGTCCACGGCCAGGGCCACGCGCGAGTCGGTGGACACGCCCAGGTTCCGCAGGTGCCAGGCGAGCTGATTGGCGCGCTCATCCAACTGCCGGTAGGTGAGCTTCGCGTCACCGAACTCGACGGCGACCTTGTCCGGGAAGCGGGCCACCACCTCCGCGAAGACCTCGGGCAGGGTGGACGCGCGGGGATACTCAGCAGTCGTGGCGTTCCAGTCCACCAATACCCGCTGGCGCTCCTCCACGGACAGCATGGACACGGAGGCCAGGGGCTCCTCGGGCCGTGCCACCAGCGCCTCGGTGAGCACGCGGAAGTGCTCCGCGATGCGGCGGGCCGTGGCGGGCTCGAAGAGGTCGGTGTTGTAGCCCAGCGACCCCGAGAAGCCCTGAGCCGTCTCCGTCAGGCCCAGCTCCAGCTCGAACTTGGTGGCGCGGAACTCCACCTCCATCGAGCGCATTCCCATGCCGGAAGGCTGCTGGGCGGGGCCGGCGACCGAAGCGCTCTGCAGCGTGAAGAGGACCTGGAACAGCGGGCTGCGGCTCATGTCGCGCTCGGGCCGCAGCTCCTCCACCAGCCGTTCGAAGGGCACGTCCTGGTGGGAGTAGGCGCCCAGGGCCGTCTCCTTCACCTGCTGGACCAACTGGCGGAAGGACTCGTCGCCGCGCACCTGTGCGCGCAGCACCAGCGTGTTGACGAAGAAGCCGATGAGGCCCTCCGTCTCCCCGCGCTGACGTCCGGCGATGGGCGTGCCGATGGAGATGTCCTGCTGGTTGCAGTAGCGGGCCAGCAGGGCCTGCCAGGAAGCCAGCAGCAGCATGAAGGGCGTGACGGACTCGCGCTGGCACAGGGCCTTGAGCGCCTGGGCCACGGCCTGTGGCAGGTGCACGGGAACAGAGGCGCCGTGGAAGGTCTGCAGCGGTGGGCGCGGCTTGTCGATGGGCAGCTGCAGCGGGGCGTTGCCCCCGAGCTTCTGCCGCCACCAGCTCAGTTGTTCCTCGAGCACGGCGCCTTGCAACCACTGGCGCTGCCACACGGCGTAGTCGGCGTATTGCAGGGGCAGCTCGGGCAGCGGCGAGGGCTGACCCTGGCTGAAGGCGGCGTAGAGGGCAGTCACCTCGCGCACTAGCACCCCCATGGACCAGCCGTCCGAGATGATGTGGTGCATGTTGAGCACCAGCACGTGCTCGGCCGGGGCGAGCTTCAGCAGCACCGCGCGCAGCAGCGGGCCCGTGGCCAGGTCGAAGGCGTGCGTGCCCTCCCGGGCGATCAGGCGTCGAGCCTCCTGGGGCGCGGCCTCACCCAGGGCGCTCAGGTCCACCACGTGCAGCGGCAGCTCGGTGGCGGGAGCGATGACCTGGATGGGTTGGCCCTGCCGCGCGTGGAAGGTGGTGCGCAGGGCCTCGTGGCGGCGCACCAGCTCGGTGAGGCTGCGCTGCATGGCTTCGATGTGCGGCGCTCCTTCCAGCCGCACGGCGAAGGGCATGTTGTAGGTGGGGCTGCCGGGCGCGAGCTGGTCGAGGAACCACAGCCGCTGCTGGGCGAACGACAGTGGCAGCGCGTCCGTGCGCGGCACCGGCACCAGCGGCGGAGCCAGGGAGGTGCCTTCCTGCATTGCCGCCTCGATGCGTGCGGCGAGGGCGGCGACGGTGGGTGCCTCGAAGAGCGCCCGCAGGGGCAGCTCCACGTTGAAGGCTGCGCGCACGCGGGAGATGAGCTGCGTGGCAAGCAGGGAGTGGCCGCCCAGCTCGAAGAAGTTGTCGTGGATGCCCACGCGCGGCACGCCCAGCACCTGGGCGAAGAGGAGGGCCAGCAGCTCCTCGGTGGGCGTGCGCGGCGCCACATAGACGGTGTCCTGGCTTGCCTGCACCGAATCGGGAGCGGGCAGGGCCTTGCGGTCCACCTTGGCGTTGGCCGTGAGGGGCATGGCGTCCAGGCGCACCAGGACGGAGGGCACCATGTACTCGGGCAGCCGCTGCTGGAGCTGCGCCCGCAGGGCGGAGGTGCTCAGTGACTCGGGCGCCACGACGTAGCCGACGAGGCGCTTGTTGCCGGGGACGTCCTCGCGGACGAGGACGACGGCCTCGCGCACCTCGGAGAAGGCGAGCAGGGCGGCTTCGACTTCGGCCAGCTCGATGCGGTAGCCGCGCACCTTCACCTGGGCATCCGCGCGGCCGAGGAAGTCGAGGACGCCACCCGCGCGCCAGCGGGCGAGGTCTCCGGTGCGGTAGAGGCGTGCGCCGGGGACGGAGGAGAAGGGATTGGGGACGAAGCGCTCCGCGGTGAGGGCGGGCTGCTCCACGTAGCCGCGGGCCAGGCCGTCACCGCCGATGAACAGCTCTCCCGTCACCCCCAGAGGCACCGGCTGGCCGGAGGCGTCCAGCAGGTACACCTGGGTGTTGGCCAGGGGCCTGCCAATGGGGACGGAGGTGCCCACGTGGGCGACGTCCGTCATGCGGTGGGTGGAGGTGAAGAGGGTGCCTTCGGTGGGGCCGTAGCAGGCCGTCACCGGGATGCGCAGCTCTTCGAGCACGCGGCGCACGTGCGGTGCACTCACCACGTCGCCACCGGTGAGCAGCTGCTTCACGGTGCGCAGGCCGGAGAGGTTGTGGTCCACCACCTGGGTGAAGAGGCCGGCGGTGAGGTGCAGGGTGGTGACGCCGTGCTTCACCAGCACGGACTCCAGCTCCTTCAAGTCGGAAGGCGAATGGGGCGGGAAGACCACCAACTGCGCTCCATGGAGCAGCGGGCCCCACAGCTCCAGGGTGGAGGCGTCGAAGGAGACGGGGGCGATGAGGAGGAAGGTCTCATCCGGCCCGAGGTGTGCGTAGTCGACACCGAAGACGGTGCGCAGGACGGAGGCCTGCGTGGTGCCGACGCCCTTGGGCCTGCCGGTAGAGCCAGACGTGAAGTCGATGTACGCGAGGCTGTCGGGCAGCGCGGCCTGGGGCAGTGCATGTGTGGGCAGCCCTGAGAGGTCCGCGTCGTCCAGCACCACGGTGGACAGGCTGTCCGTGGGGAGCTTCTCCAGCAGCGCGCGCGTGGTGATGAGCACCGTGGGGCGTGCGTCCTCGACCATGGCGGCGAGGCGCTCGCGCGGGTACGCCGGGTCGAGCGGGACGTAGGCGCCGCCGGCCTTGAGGATGCCCACCAACGCGACAATCAGCTCCAGGGAGCGCTCCAGGGCAATGGCCACGCGCGAATCCGTGGACACGCCCAGGCCACGCAGGTGGTGCGCGAGCTGGTTGGCGCGCTCATCCAACTGCCGGTAGGTGAGCCTCGCGTCACTGAACTCGACTGCGACCTTGTCCGAGAAGCGAGTCACCACCTGCGCGAAGACCTCGGGCAGGGTGGACGCACGGGGATACTCGACAGCCGTGGCGTTCCAGTCCACCAGCACCTGCTGACGCTCCTCCATGGACAGCATGGACATGGAGGCCAGGGGTGCTTCGGGCCGTGCCACCAGCGCCTCGGTGAGCACGCGGAAGTGCTCCGCGATGCGGTGGGCCGTGGCGGGCTCGAAGAGGTCGCTGTTGTAGCCCAGCATGCCCGTGAAGCCCTGCTGGGCCGTCTCGGTCAGGCCCAGCTCCAGCTCGAACTTGGTGGCGCGGAACTCCACCTCCATCGGGCGCATGGCCATGCTGGACGGCTGCTGCTGGGCGGGGCCGCCGACAGCAGTGTTCTGCAGGGCGAAGAGGACCTGGAAGAGCGGGCTGCGGCTCATGTCGCGCTCGGGCCGCAGCTCCTCCACCAGCCGCTCGAAGGGCACGTCCTGATGGGCGTAGGCGCCCAGCGCCGTCTCCTTCACCTGCTGGAGCAACTGGCGGAAGGACTCGTCGCCGCGCACCTGTGCGCGCAGCACCAGGGTGTTGACGAAGAAGCCGATGAGGCCCTCCGTCTCACCGCGCTGGCGGCCTGCGATGGGCGAGCCGATGGAGATGTCCTGCTGGTTGCAGTAGCGGGCGAGCAGGGCCTGCCAGGAAGCCAGCAGCACCATGAAGGGCGTGACGGCTTCACGCTGGCACAGGGCCTTGAGGGCCTGGGACAGGGCCTGCGGCAGGTGGACGGGGACGAAGGCGCCGTGGAACGTCTGCACCGGCGGACGCGGCTTGTCGATGGGCAGCTGGAGCGGCGCCGCGCCCGCGAGGTGACGGCTCCACCAGGCGAGCTGCGCTTCGAGCACCTCCTCCTGGAGCCACTGACGCTGCCACACGGCGTAGTCCGCGTACTGCAGGGACAGCTCGGGCAGCGGCGAAGGCTGGCCCTGGCTGAAGGCCGCGTAGAGAATGGCCACTTCGCGCACCAGCACGTTCAGGGACCAGCCGTCCGAGATGACGTGGTGCATGTTGAGCATCAGCACGTGCTCGGCCGGCGCGAGCTTCAGCAGCACCGCGCGCAGCAGCGGGCCGGTGGCCATGTTGAAGCCGCGGAGGCTTTCCCGGGCCAGCAGGTGCCGGGCTTCCTGGAGCGCGGCTTCGCCCAGACTGCTCAGGTCCACCCTGTCCAACGGCAGCTCGGCATGGGGCGCGATGCGCTGGATGGGCTCGCCCTGCTGGTCGTGGAAGGTGGTGCGCAGGGCTTCATGGCGGCGCACCAGCTCGTTGAGGCCGCGCTGGAGGGCTTCGACATCCAGTGCTCCCTCCAGCCGCACGGCGATGGGGATGTTGTAGGTGGGGCTGCCGGGCTCGAGCTGGTCGAGGAACCACAGCCGCTGCTGCGCGAAGGACAGCGGCAGCGCGTTCGTGCGTGGCACCGGCCCCAGCGGAGGCGGCTCGGGCAGCTCCACCAGCCCGCGCACGAGCAGCGAGCGGTGCACCTGGCGGGCTCGCTGATACAGCTCACTCCAGGTGAGCGTCTGGCCGTCCAGCTCCGCGGCCACCGCGTCCGGTGTGAGCCGGGCCTGTGCCTGGAAGAGCCTGTGCAGGCTGGCGTCTCCCACCGAGGCGGCGGACGGCTCTCGCCACGCGTGGAACAGCAGGTGCCGCTCCTCGGACGTCAGTACGGACAGGCTCGAGAGCGGCCGGTCCGGGGCCGCGAGCGCCGCCTCCAGCAGCACGCGCAGGTGCTGCACCATTCGCGCAGCGGTGGCTGCGTCGAACAGGTCGGTGCTGTACTCGAGCTGTCCCCGCAGGCCATGGCCGCGGTCGGAGATGGCCAGGATGAGGTCGAACTTCGCCGAGCGGCTCTCGACCTTCATGCCGCCCATCTTCAGCCCCGGGCCCATCAGCTCGGGCATGGGCGCGTTCTGGTACGCGAGCATCACCTGGAAGAGCGGCGTACGGCCCGGAGCGCGCTCGGGCCGCAGCGTCTCCACCAGCTTCTCGAAGGGGACGTCCTGGTGCGCGTGGGCATCGAGCATCACGTCCCGCACGCGGGCGAGCAGCGCGCGGAAGCTGGGGTCTCCGTCCAGCTTCGTGCGCAGCACCAGCGTGTTGACGAAGAAGCCGATGAGGCCCTCCAGCTCCGCGTGCGTGCGGCCGGCGATGGGCGTGCCAACACTGACGTCGTCCTGGCCGGAGTAGCGCGAGAGCAGCGCCTGGAACGCGGCGAGCACCACCATGGAGGGCGTGGTGCCCTCCTGGCGGCAGAGCGCTTCGAGGGCCTCCGACAGCTCGCGCGGGAAGTGGAAGATGTGCGCGGCGCCGCGGAAGGTCTGCGTGGCCGGACGAGGCCTGTCGGTGGGCAGCTCCAGGGCCTTGGGCGCGCCCTGGAGCTGCTGGCGCCACCAGCCGAGCTCGGTGTTCAGCACCTCGTCTCGGAGCCACGCGCGCTGCCAGAGGGCGAAGTCCGGGTACTGCACTGGCAGCGGCTCGAGGTTCGCGGTGCGGCCCTCGACGTGCGCCGTGTACAGCGTGCTCAGCTCGTGGGTGAGGACACCCAAAGACCAGCCGTCCGCGATGACGTGGTGGAGGGTGAGCAGCAGCACGTGCTGCTGCTCCGAGCGGCGCACCAGGAGGACGCGCCACAGCGGGCCCGTCTCCAGGTTGAACGACTGCTGGGACTCGTGCTCGAGGATGCGCTGGAGCGCGGCGTCGCGCTCGGCCTCGGGGAGGGCCTCCAGGTCCATCCACCCCGCCGGGAGCGCGGGCCGGTCCGCGACGACCTGGACGGGCTGGTGGTCATGCTCCTGCAGCGTGGTGCGCAGGGACTCATGGCGCTGGAGCACGTCCCGCAGCGTCCTCGCGAGCGCGGGCACGTCGAGCGGGCCCTCCAGGCGCACGGCGGAGGGCAGGTTGTACGTGGCGCTGTCGGGCTCCAGCTTCGAGAAGAACCACAAGCGCTGCTGCGCGAAGGACAGGGGCGGGTGGCCGCTTCCCGTCCGGGGCCGGAGCAGGGGCTGGAGCGACGCGGGCCGGTCCACCGACAGCTCCTCGATGCGCCGGGCCAGGGCTTCGATGGTGGGCCGCGAGAAGAAGTCCGCGAAGGACAGCTCCACGCGGAAGTGCTTGCGGACGCGGGAGATGACCTGCGTGGCGCTCAGCGAGTTGCCGCCCAGCTCGAAGAAGTCGTCCTCCGCACCGGGCGCGTCCACGTGAAGGATGCGCGCCCAGAGCGCCGCCAGCTCGCGCTCGCACTCGGTGCGTGGCGGACGGGAGGTGCTCTGGGACTGGAAGGACGAGGGGGCCGGGAGGGCCTTCCTGTCCACCTTGCCGGTTTCGGTGAGGGGCAGGGCATCCAGCCGTCCCAAGGCGGAGGGCACCATGTACTCGGGCAGCCGCTGCTTGAGGTCCGCGCGCAGGGCCGCCAGGTCCAGCGACTCGGGAGCCACGACGTAGCCGATGAGGCGCTTGTCGCCGGGACGGTCCTCGCGGGCCACGACGATGGCCTCGCGCACCCCGGGGAAGGCGAGCAGGGCGGCTTGGACTTCGGCGAGCTCGATGCGGTAGCCGCGCACCTTCACCTGGGCGTCGGCGCGGCCAGCGAACTCGAGGATGCCGTCCGTGCGCCAGCGGGCGAGGTCGCCCGTGCGGTAGAGGCGGGCGCCCGGCACGGAGGAGAAGGGGTTGGGGACGAAGCGCTCGGCGGTGAGAGCGGGCTGCTCCACGTAGCCGCGGGCCAGGCCGTCACCGCCGGCGAACAGCTCGCCAACGACGCCCGGGGGCACGGGCTGGCCGTGGGCGTCCAGCACGTACACCTGGGTGTTGGCCAGAGGCCTGCCAATGGGGACGGAGGCGCCCAGGGTGGAGGCGTCGGTGATTCGGTGGCAGGAGGTGACGAAGGTGACTTCGGTGGGGCCGTAGCAGTCGGTGAAGGGGATGCGCAGTTCTTCCAGAACCCGGCGTACGTGGGGCGCGCTCACCACGTCACCACCGGAGAGCACCTGCCTCAGCCCCCGCATGGCGGGCAGGTTGTGCTCCACCAACTGGGAGAAGAGGCCAGCGGTGATGAGCAGGGTGGTGACGCCGCGCCCGGCAATCACCTCACCCAGTTCCTGGACGTCGGAGGGGGCGTGGGGCGGGAAGATGACCAGCCGCGCGCCATGAAGCAGAGGGCCCCAGACTTCGAAGGTGGAGGGGTCGAAGGAGATGGGAGCGATGTGAAGGAAGGTCTCGTCGGGCCCGAGGTGGGCGTAGTCGATGCCGAAGAGGGTGCGAAGGACGGCGGCCTGAGGAATGGCCACGCCCTTGGGCCTGCCGGTGGAGCCGGAGGTGAAGTCGATGTACGCGAGGCTGCCAGGCAGGGCCGAAAGAGGCGGCGCGTGCGTGGGCAGGCCCTCCAGGGAGAGGGCTTCGAGGACCACGGTGGGGACGGCCTCGGCGGGAAGCCTGGGCAGCAGCGCTCCGGTGGTGACGAGCGCAAGCGGGCGCGAGTCCTCCAGCATGGCGGCGAGGCGCTCGCGGGGGTAGCTCGGGTCCAACGGGACGTAGGCGCCACCGGCCTTGAGGATGGCGACCAGGGTGACGATGAGCTCCAGGGAGCGCTCCAGCGCGACGGCGACGCGCGAGTCGGTGGAGACGCCGAGGCGGCGCAGGTGCCAGGCGAGCTGATTGGCGCGCTCATCCAGCTGCCGGTAGGTGAGCGCCGTGTCACCGAACTCGATGGCGACCTTGTTGGGGAAGCGTGCCACGACGCGGGAGAAGACCTCGGGCACGGTGGAGTCACGCGGGTAGTCGGCGGCGGTGGCGTTCCAGTCCACCAATACCTGTTGGCGCTCCTCGGCGGAGAGCGGACGGGCCGGGGCGGAATCGCCGTGCGGCTCCACGGGGCGGGGCCGCGCCTCCTCGCGCGCGGCCACGTCTTCCAGCGGGATGACCGGCAGCGACAGCGCGAGGGTGTCCCGCTGCTTGCGGATGACCGTTGCGCCCCTGCCTTCGAGCGCGGCGTCAATCAGGCGCGCCACGCCTTCCACGGTGGGGGACTCGAACAGGGCGCGCAGGGGCAGCTCCACGCCGAAGGCGGCGCGGATGCGGCTGATGGCCTGCGTGGCCAGGAGCGAGTGGCCGCCCAGGTCGAAGAAGTTGTCGGTGGCGCCCACGCGCTCGACGTTGAGGAGCTGGCGCCATATCTCCGCGACGCGCTCCTCTGTGGGGGTGCGAGGCGCGACGTAGGTCCCCGCGTCGCTCGCGAAGTCCGGCGCGGGGAGGGCCTTGCGGTCCACCTTGCCGTTGGGGGTGAGCGGCAGGGCGGCCAGTACCACCACGGCCGCGGGCACCATGTACTCGGGCAGGGCTTCCTTGAGGGCGGCGCGGAGGGTGGCTCCGTCCGTCTCCGCGCCTTCGCGCGCCACCACGTAGCCCACCAGCCGCTTGCCGCCGGGGCCGTCCTCACGTGCCACCACCACGGCTTCGCTCACCGCAGGCAGTCGGGCCAGTGCTGTTTCCACTTCGCCCAGCTCGATACGGAAGCCGCGCACCTTCACCTGCGCGTCCACGCGGCCGACGAAGTCGAGCGTGCCGTCCCCGCGCCAGCGCACCACGTCGCCGGTGCGGTACAGGCGCGCGCCCGCCTCGCCGGAGAATACGTCCGGCACGAAGCGCTCTGCGGTGAGTGCCGGGCGCCCGGGGTAGCCCCGTGCCACACCCACGCCTCCAAGGTACAGCTCGCCCTTCACACCCACGGGCACCGGCTCGCCGTGCGTGTCCCGCACGTACGCGCGCACGTTGGCGAGCGGCCGGCCGATGGAGGGCACGCGGCCGTCCGCGACGCACTCGGTGAGCGTGGCGATGACGGTGGCCTCCGTGGGGCCGTACGTGTTGAGGAGCCTGCGGCCCGGAGCCCAGCGCGCCACCACGTCGGCGGGCAGGGCTTCGCCACCGGAGATGACGGTGCGCAGCTCGGGCAGCCCGTCCGCCGGGGTGGCCGCGAGGGCGGCCGGCGTGAGGCTGATGACGGTGAGCGCCTGCTCGTGGAGCAGCGCGTGCAGCGGCGCTCCCGGCATGAGCTTCTCCAGCGGCGCCAGCACCAGCGTGGCCCCGGAGGTCAGCGTGGTGAACACCTCTTCCACCGACAGGTCGAAGCTCAGGTTGGCGAACTGCAGCACGCGGCTGCCCGGGCCGATGCCGTAGGCCACTGCCTCGTGCGTCACCAGGTTGGCGACGCTCCGGTGTTCGACGGCGGTGCCCTTGGGCAGGCCGGTGCTGCCGGACGTGTAGAGCAGGTAGGCCAGGTGCTGCGCGGCCACGCCTGTCACGGGCGCTTCGGCGCTCTCGCGTGACAGCGCGTCGTTCTCGGTGTCGAGGCTGAGTGCGCGAGCACGGTGTCCCTCCGGGTAGCGCTCCAGCAGCGCGGACTGCGTCACCAGCACGGCCGAGCCGCTGTCCTCCAACATGAAGGCCAGACGCTCACGCGGCAGCAGCGGATCCACCGGCACCCAGGCGCCGCCGGCCTTGAGGATGCCCAGCAGGCCGACGACGACGTCCAGTGAGCGCTCGACACTGAGCGCGACGCGGACCTCCGGCCCCACGCCACGGCGGCGCAGCGCGTGCGCGAGCTGGTTGGCCTTCGCGTCGAGCTGCGCGTAGGTGAGGTGCTGTCCCTCGAAGGACGCGGCGAGCGCATCCGGCGCGCGACGCACCTGGGCCTCGAAGAGCGAGTGGACGCACGCGTCGGGGAACGGCGCGTGGGTGGCGTTCCAGTCCACCAGCAACTGGCGGCGCTCGTCTCCCGCCAGCAGGGTGAGGTTCGACAGCCGGCGCTCGGGGGCCGAGACGAGGGCTTCCACCAGCACGCGCAGGTGCCGGGCCATGCGCTCCGCGGTGGACGCGTCGAACAGGTCGGCTGCGTACTCCAGCCCACCGTGGAAGCCGGCCTCGCTGCGCGACAGGACCAGCGTCAGGTCGAACTTGGCGACGCGGCCCTGCGTGCTCAGCGAGCGGAACGTCAGCCCCGGCACGGAGAGCTCCGTCGAGGGCAGGTTCTGCAGCATGAACATCACCTGGAACAGCGGCGCCTGGCGCAGGCCGCGCATCGGCTGGAGCTGCTCGAAGGGGATGAGCTGGTGGGCGAAGGCGCCCAGGGCCGTGTCCCGGACGCGGGCCCGCAGCTCGCGCACGGTGGGGTCTCCGTCCAGGCGCGTGCGCAGGACGAGGGTGTTGAGGAAGAAGCCGACCAGACCCTCCAGCTCGGCGCGGTCTCTTCCGGCCACCGGCGTACCGACGCTGATGTCGTCCTGGCCGGTGTAGCGCGACAGCAGCAGCTGGAACGAGGCCAGCAGGAACATGAAGGGCGTGAGGCCTTCGCGAAGGCAGACGGCCTCCACGGCCTCGGAGATCTCTCGCGGGAGCACGATGGGGACGTGGGCCGCGCGGGGCATGGAGCGCTGCGTGCGCGGCCTGTCCGTGGGCAGCTCCAGTTCCTGCGGCGCGCCTTCCAGCTGACGCCGCCACCAATCGAGCTGCGTCTCCAGCTCGTCGCCCTGGAGCCACTGGCGCTGCCATGCGGCGAAGTCCGCGTACTGGAGCGGCAGCGGTGCGAGGGGCGAAGGACGGCCGGAGGCGAAGGCGGCATAGAGCTGCACCACCTCGCGTGTCAGGACGCCCAGGGACCAGCCATCGGAGACGATGTGGTGGACGTTGAGCAGCAGCACGTGCTCCTGCTCATCGAGCACCAGCAGCGACGCGCGCAGCAGCGGGCCCATGCTCAGGTTGAAGGGGCGCAGGGCCTCTTCCTCGGACAGCCGCTGGGCCTCGGCCTGGCGCTGCTCGGGAGGCAGCGAGCGCAGGTCAATGGCGTCCATGCGCAGGGGCGCGGGCGGGGAGATGACCTGGACGGAGCCTGCGGGCTCGTCGCGGAAGGTGGTGCGCAGGGCTTCGTGCCGGTGCACCAGCGCTTCGAGGGCGCGACGGAGGGCTTCCGTGTCCAGTGCACCGGACAGGCGCAGGGCGGAGGGGATGTTGAAGGCGGGGCTGCCGGGCTCGAGCTGGTCGAGGAACCACAGCCGCTGCTGGGCGAAGGACAGCGGCAGGGCCTTCGTGCGGGACACGGGGACGATGGCGGGCGCCCGGCTCGCGAGGCCGGACTCACGCGCGGCGTCGATGCGCGCGGCGAGCCCCTGGAGGGTGGGCGCTTCGAAGAGGGCGCGCAGCGGCAGCTCCACCTCCAGTGTGGTGCGCACGCGGGAGATGAGCTGTGTGGCCAGCAGCGAGTGTCCGCCCAGCTCGAAGAAGCTGTCTTGGACGCCGACGCGTTCGACGCGCAGCAGCTCCGCCCAGAGCGCGGCCAGCCGCGCCTCGGTGGGCGTGCGGGGTGCCACGTACTCCCGGGTCGACAGCGCTCCGTCCGGAGCGGGCAGCGCCTTGCGGTCCACCTTGCCGTTGGGATTGAGGGGGAAGGTGTCCAGCGGCACGAAGGCCGAGGGCACCATGAACTCGGGCACGTGCTGGCGCAGGTGGCGGCGCAGCGCTTCCACTTCAAGCTTCGCGCCCTCGGCGGGCACGACGTACGCCACCAGGCGCTTGTCGCCACCGGGCGAGTCCTCGCGCGCCATCACCACCGCGCCCTGCACGGTGGGGTGCTGGCGCAGGGCGGATTCGATTTCACCCAGCTCGATGCGGAAGCCGCGCACCTTCACCTGGTGGTCGATGCGGCCCAGGTAGTCGAGCTGTCCGTCGGCCCTCCAGCGCGCCAGATCTCCGGTGCGGTACATGCGCGCGCCCGGGGTGGTGCTGAAGGGGTCGGCCACGAAGCGCTCGGCGGAGAGGTCGGGCCTGCCGAGGTAGCCGCGAGCGAGGCCGGCGCCGGCCAGGTACAGCTCACCGGGGACGCCGATGGGCTGGAGCTGGAGGCTGGGGGTGAGGATGTAGCCGGACGTCTCGGGCAGGGGGACGCCGATGGTGGGCTCTCCGGGGCCTTCGGGGACGCGAGTGAAGGTGGAGTAGGTGGTGTCCTCGGTGGGGCCGTAGAGGTTGAAGACGTGCTGGACGGTGCCGGTGGCGTAGAGGCCACGCACCAGCGTGCCTGGCAGGGCTTCGCCGGCGAGGTTGACGGTGGTGACGGAGGGAGGAATGGCGCCCATCCGCAGCAGCTCGGCGACGGCGGAGGGCACGGTGTTGACGAGCGTCACCTCGGAGGCGGCGGGCAGCGAGGCGAGCTCCAGCGCGTTGGCCGCGAGCAGCACGGTGCCGCCGCAAGAGAGGGGCGCGAAGAGCTCGAAGACGGACAGGTCGAAGCAGATGGAGGTGGCGGCCAGGGTGCCGGCGAGCTGCTCACGCGAGAAGGTGCGCAGGGACCAGTCGAGGAAGGCGGTGGAGCTGGCGTGGGAGATGGCCACGCCCTTGGGCTTGCCCGTCGAGCCCGAGGTGTAGATGACGTGCGAGAGATTCTCCGGCACGGCATGGCAGGCCGGCGCGGACGCAGGCCACTGGGAGAAAGTCTCCGGCAGCGCATCCAGGCAGACGGTGCTCAGGCCCTGGGTGTCGAGCTGGAGCGAGGCGAGCAGGCTCTGGTGGGACAGCAGCAGCTGCGCGCCGGAGTCGGAGAGGGTGTAGTCGAGGCGGCCGCGCGGGTAGGCCGGGTCCAGCGGGACGTAAGCGCCCCCGGACTTGAGGACGGCGAGCAGGGCGACGACGAGGTCGGCGGTGCGCTCCATGCAGACGGCGACGCGCACTTCGGGCCCGACGCCGAGCGACTGGAGGTAATGCGCGAGGCGGTTGGCGCGCGCATCGAGCTGCGCGTAGGTGAAGCGCTCGGTGCCGATGACGAGGGCGGTGGCGTCGGGCGTGCGGGCCACCTGCGCGGAGATGAGCTGCGGAATGACGGAGCGCTGGAGGACAGTGCTCGTGTCGTGGAAGTCCACCAGCAGCCGGTGGCGCTCTTCGGGCGTGAGCAGGGGGACTGCTTCGAGCACCTGCTCGGGCCGGGCCACGAGGGCCTGTACCAGCGTGAGGAAGTGCACCGCCATGCGCCTGGCGGTGCCCGCATCGAACAGGTCCGTGTTGTAGCCCAGCGCACCGCGGAAGCCGTCGGGTGACTCCGAGAGGCTCAGCTCCAGCTCGAACTTGATGGAGGGGTTGTTCACCTCCATCGGGCGCAGCGTCAGCTCCTGCCTCTGCAAGGGGGCGTTGGGGGTGTTGTGCAGGGCGAAGAGGACCTGGAAGAGCGGGCTGCGGCTCATGTCCCGCGTGGTCTGAAGCTCCTCCACCAGCCGCTCGAAGGGTACGTTCTGGTGGGTGTAGGCGCCCAGGGCCGTCTCCTTCACCTGCCGCAGCAGCTGGAGGAACGAGGCGCGGCCCTCCACCCTGGACTGCATGACCAGGGTGTTGACGAAGAAGCCGATGAGCCCTTCGAGCTCACCGCGCTGGCGGCCCGCGATGGGCGTGCCGACGGAGATGTCTTCCTGGCCGGAGTAGCGCGACAGCAGCACCTGGAAGGCGGCCAGCAGCACCATGAAGGGCGTCAGGCCTTCCTTCTGGCACAGCGCCTTCACCGCCTCGGAGAGCTGGGGTGAGAAGCGGACGGGCACGCTGGCGCCGCGGAAGGCCTGCACGGCCGGACGCGGCTTGTCGGTGGGCAGCTCCAGGGGAGAGTTTCCGGAGAGCTGCTGGCGCCAATAGGCGAGCTGGGCGTCGAGCACTTCACCCTGGAGCCACTGACGCTGCCAGACGGCGTAGTCGGCGTACTGGAGGGTCAGCGGGGCAAGCGGCGAGGGCCTGCCGTGAGCGAAGGCGTTGTAGAGCGCGGCGACTTCGCGCACCAGCACGCCCATGGACCAACCGTCGGAGACGATGTGGTGCATGTTGAGCGAGAGCACGTGCTCTGCCGTGCCCAGCTTCCACAGGCCGGCGCGCACCAGCGGGCCGGTGGCGAGGTGGAAGGGCTTGAGCGTGTCTTCGCGCAGTTGCCGCTCCAGCTCGGCACGGGCTGCGGAAGGCTCCAGGCCACTGAGGTCCACGACGTTGAGCGGCAGCTCGGCGTGAGGAGCGATGAGCTGGAGGGGCTGTCCTTCGTGCTGGGTGAAGGTGGTGCGCAGCGCTTCGTGGCGCAGCACCAGTTCCTCGAAGGCACGGCGCAGGGCGTCCACGTCGAGAGGGCCCTCCATGCGCACGAAGCGGGGCATGGAGTAGGAGGAGCCGCCGGGCTGGAGTTGGTCGATGAACCACAGGCGCTGCTGGGCGAAAGAGAGGGGAAGCGGCCCGAAGCGAGGCACGGGGAGGATGGCGGGAGCTTCGAGGCCGGTGGCGGCGTCGCGGGACGAGTCGATGCGGGCGGCGAGGGCGGCGACAGTGGGCGCCTCGAAGAGGGCGCGCAGTGGCAGCTCGACTCCGAGGGCGGAGCGGACGCGCGACACGACTTGAGTGGCGAGAAGGGAGTGGCCGCCGAGGGCGAAGAAGTCGTCCTGCACGCTGACCTGTGAGACGCGAAGCAGTGCGGCCCAGAGGGAGGCGAGGATTTCCTCGGTGGGCGTGCGAGGGGCGACGTACTCGGAAGCCGAGGAGGTGGCGTCGGGCACGGGCAGGGCCTTGCGGTCCACCTTGCCGTTGGGCGTCAGCGGCATGGCCTCCAGTGCGACGAAGGCCGAGGGCACCATGTAGGCCGGCAGTCGCTCCTGGAGGAAGGCGCGCAGGGACTCCGTGGGCACTGCCTCAGAGGAGACGACGTAGGCGACCAGGCGCTTGTCACCGGGGACGTCCTCGCGGGCCACCACCAGGGCCTCGCGCACGGTGGGGTGCTCGCGCAGCACGGTGGCGATTTCACCGGGCTCCACGCGGAAGCCACGCACCTTCACCTGGAAGTCGGCGCGGCCGATGAACTCGACGCGCCCGTCTTCCAGCCAGCGCACCTTGTCGCCGCTGCGGTACATGCGCGCGCCGGGCACCGGAGAGTAGAGGTCGGGCACGTAGCGCTCCGCCGTCAGCTCGGGGCGGTGCAGGTAGCCACGCGTCACCTGGGCGCCGCCGATGAACAGCTCTCCTGGCACTCCAATGGGTGCGGGCTGCAGGTGCTCGTCGAGGACGTACAGGCGCGAGTGGGCCAGGGGGCGGCCAAGCGGCACGGTGGCCGGTGAGGAGCCGGCAGTGGGCCACTCGAGGCGGCCGGCGAGCACGCCCACCGTCGTCTCGGTGGGGCCGTAGTGGTTGAAGACCTCGCAGTCAGGCGCGAGCGCGCGCACCTGCTCCATGAGGGCCCAGGAGGAGGACTCACCGCCGAGCACCAGCTTCTTGCGGGGCAGGACGTGGTGGGGCTCCGCCGCCGTCATGAGGGCCGCGAGGTGAGAGGGAACGAGCTTCACGCAGTCGACGGCGTGGCGCTGGAAGTACTCGGCCACGCCAGCAGGGTTGCTGGCGCGCTCGTGAGTGAGGACGTGAAGCAGGCCGCCGGTGCACAGAGCGGGGAAGAGGACGGTGTTGCCCAGGTCGGCGACGAAGGTGGAGACGAGGGCGAAGCTGGAGCAGTCGGCGAGGCCCAGGCGCTGGGTGGCGGCGTGGACGTAGTGGGCGAGCTGCCCGTGGGAGACGGCGACGCCCTTGGGCCTGCCGGTGCTGCCCGAGGTGAAGAGGACGTAGGCCACGTTGTCCATGGACACGCCGCTTGTCGGCGCATCCGTGCGCTGGCTCGCCAGCAGCTCCGCGTCGTCATCCATCCGCACGCAAGCGGAGGCGAAGGAGGCGGCGTAGCGGGACACCGTCACCACGACGGGTGCGGCGACCTCTTCCACCAGGGCTTGGAGGCGAAGGGCGGGCTGAGCCGGGTCCAGTGGGACGTAGGCCGCGCCAGCCTTCCAGACGCCGAGCAGCGCCACCACCGTGTCCACGGAGCGCTCCAGGCACAGGGCCACGCACGTCTCGGGGCCTACGCCCAGCGAGCGCAGGTGCCAGGCGAGCTGGTTGGCCCGAGCGTTCAGTTCCGCGTACGTGAGGACCTGGTCCTCGCAGGCCACCGCGGGTTGAGTCGGCCGGAGTGCGGCCTGCGCCTCGATGAGCGCGTGCAGGGGCTTCAGCGACGGAGCGTGCTCCGCCGCGGCGTTGAAGGACTCGAGCAGCAGCGTGCGCTCGGCGGGGGCGAGCATGGGCAACTCACCCACGCGTGCGTCGGGCGAGGCGAGCACGGCCTCCAGCAGGGTGCTCAGGTGCTCCACCATGCGGGAAATGGTGGACGCGTCGAACAGGTCGGTGCGGTAGCGGAGCGCGCCCGACAGGCCCCGGGGCGTCTGGGTCAGCGAAAGGGTCAGATCGAACTTGGCGGCTTCGGCCTCGCTCTCCAGCGGGAGGAAGGACAAGCCGGGCACGGATAGCGCCGAGGTCGGTGCGTTCTGCAGCACCAGCATGACCTGGAAGAGCGGCGAGTGGCTCAAGCTGCGCGCAGGCTGCAGTTCCTCGACGAGCTTCTCGAAGGGCAGGTGCTGGTGCTCGTAGGCACTCAGGGTGGTGGAGCGCACCTGGGCGAGCAACTCGCGGAAGGTGGCTCGAGGAGCCACGCGTGCACGCAGCACCAGGGTGTTGATGAAGAAGCCGATGAGGCCTTCGGTCTCCGCGCGAGTACGGCCGGCGATGGGAGAGCCGACAGTGACGTCGTCCTGGCCGGAGTAGCGCGAGAGAAGCACCTGCCAGACGGCGAGCAGGGCCATGAAAGGCGTGACGCCTTCGCGTTGGCAGAAGGCGGAGAGCGCCTCGGACAGGTGCACGGGCAGGTGGACGGGCAACGCGCCGCCACGCGGGGACTGGACGGCGGGACGGGGCCTGTCGGCGGGCAACTCCAACAGGGCGGGCACGCCGGAGAGCTGTTGCTTCCAGTAGTCGAGCTGCTCTTGGAGGACGTCGCCTTGCAGCCAGCCGCGCTGCCACGAGGCGAAGTCCGCGTATTGGATTGGAAGCGGGGCGAGCTGCGGTGTGCGACCGGAGGAGAAGGCCTCGTAGGCGGAGACCAACTCGCGCACCAGCACGCCCATGGACCAGCCGTCGGAGACGATGTGATGCATCGTCATCAGCAGCACGTGGTGCTCGGACTCCAGGCGCAGCAGCGAGGCCCGCAGCAGCGGACCGTTGGCGAGGTCGAAGGGACGAAGGGCCTCGGCGGCCGCCAGTCGGCGCACTTCGGCCAGGCGCGTGTCTTCGGGCAGGTGGCTCAGGTCAACGACATCCATCGGCAGCGCGGCGGGCGGGGCGATGACCTGGATGGGGCCCGAGGCGTCCTCGCGGAACGTCGTGCGCAGCGACTCGTGGCGATGCACCAGCGCTTCGAAGCTCTGGCGCAGGGCCTCGAGGTCCAGCCGGCCCGACATGCGCAGCGCGAAGGGGATGTTGTAGGCGGCGCCACCGGGCGCGAGCTGGTCGAGGAGCCACAACCGCTGCTGCGCGAAGGAGAGCGGGGGTGGAGTCGTGCGCGGTACCGCGACCAGGGGCGGCGCGGAATCCTGCGGCACCGAGACTTCGAGCCGGCGCGCCAGGGCCTCCAGCGTGGAGGCTTCGAAGACCGCGCGCAGGGGCAGTTCCACGCCGAAGCTGGCGCGGATGCGGGAGACGAGCTGGGTGGCCAGCAGGGAGTGGCCGCCCGCCTCGAAGAAGTTGTCGCGGACGCCCACTCGGGGCAGGCGCAGCACCTCGGCCCAGAGGGCGGCGAGCTGCTCCTCGGTGGGAGTGCGGGGGGCGACGTACTCGGCAGCGGAGGACGTGGCGTCCGGTGCGGGCAGGGCCTTGCGGTCCACCTTGCCGTTCGCCGTCAGCGGGAAGGACTCCAGCAGGACGAAGGCCGAGGGCACCATGTACTCGGGCAGGCGGGCCGCGAGGGCCTCGCGCAGCACGTCCCCGGAGACCTCCGGTTCGCCCACGACGTAGGCCACCAGGCGCTTGTCGCCGGGGCTGTCCTCACGCGCCAGCACCAGCGCTTCGCGCACGCCGGGCTGGAGCCGCAGAACGGCTTCCACTTCGCCGGGCTCCACGCGGAAGCCACGCAGCTTCACCTGGAAGTCGGCGCGGCCCAGGAACTCGAGCGTGCCGTCCGCCTGCCAGCGCGCCACGTCGCCGGTGCGGTACATGCGCGCGCCCGGGGTGTCGCTGAAGCCGTCGGGGATGTAGCGCTCCGCCGTCAGCTCCGGCCGGCCCAGGTAGCCCCAGGCCAGACCGTCTCCGCCCACGTACAGCTCGCCGGGCACGCCCACCGGCACCGGCCTGAGTGAGGCGTCCAGCACGTAGGTGGTGGACTGCGAGATGGGCCGCCCAATCGAAACGGAGTGGCCCACCACCGAGTGCGGGCGGAGGGTGTGTGTCGTGGAGAAGGTGGTGTTCTCCGTAGGGCCGTAGGCGTTGACGAACAGTGCGTCCGTCGGCAGGCGCGAGAGGTGCTCGCGCACGCGCTGGGCGGGCATCACGTCGCCACCGGCCAGCAGCTGGGACACGCGGGCCAGCGCCTCACCCTGGTGCAGGGCCATCTGCTCGAAGAGCGCAGTGGTGAGCCAGAGGGTGGAAGGCGCATGCTGGCGCACCAGGGCGCCAAGCTCCTCCAGCGAGAGCGCGTGCGGCGGTGCGAGGACCAGTCGCGCGCCATGGAGCAGCGCGCCCCAGATTTCCAGCGTGGAGGCGTCGAAGGCGACGGGGGCCAGCTGGAGGTAGACGTGCTCGGGGCCGAAGTGGATGAAGGACGCGCCGCGCACCAGGCGCACCACGCCCCGGTGCGGCACCATCACTCCCTTGGGCCTGCCGGTGGAGCCGGAGGTGAACATCACGTAGGCCAGCCCCAGGGCCTGTGTTGGGGACTCGGGAGCGTGGGTGGGCTGGCTCGCGAGGAGGGCGGACTCCGAGTCCAGCAGCACCGTGCGGCCGGAGAAGGGCGGCAGGCGGCTGGCCAGACGGGAGTCGGTGAGCAGCAGCGCGGCGCCCGAGTCCTCCAGCAGCAGCGCGAGCCGCTCGCGCGGGTAGGCCGTCTCCAGGGGCACGTAGGCCCCGCCCGCCTTGAGAATGCCGAGCAGGCAGATGATGAGCTCGAAGGAGCGCTCCAGGCCCACGGCGACGGGAGTGCCGGAAGCGACGCCCAGCGAGCGCAGGTGGTGCGCGAGCTGGTTTGCGCGCTCGTCGAGCTGGCGGTAGGTGAGGTGCTCGTTGCCGGAGACGAGGGCCACCGCGTCGGGCGTGAGCCGGGCCTGTGCCTGGAACAACTCGTGGATGGTGGCGTCGCGCGGGTAGTCGGAGCGCGTGGCGTTCCAGTCGAGCAGCACCTGCTGGCGCTCGGCTGCGTCCATGAGCGGCAGCTCGGACAGGCGCGCTTCGGGCCGCGCCACGGCGCCTTCCAGCAGCATGCGCAGGTGGGTGACGAGCCGGCGCACGGTGTCTTCACGGAACAGCGCGGTGCTGTAGGTGACCGTGCCCATCAGCCCCTGGGGCGACGGGTTGAACGTGAAGGTGAGGTCGAACTTCGCCCCGCCCAGGCTCTCCGTCTCCACGGGGAGCACGGACAGCGCGTCGGGCTGCGCTGAGGCGGCCGGCCGGGGCGCATTCTGGAGGACGAGCATCACCTGGAAGAGCGGGGAGCGGCTCAGGTCCCGCTGGGGCTGCAGCTCCTCCACCAGCTTCTCGAAGGGGACGTCCTGGTGGGCGTAGGCGCCCAGGGTGTTCTCTCGGACGCGGGACAGGAGCTGGGAGAAGGACGGGTCGTCGTGCAGGCGCGAGCGCAGCGCGAGCGTGTTGACGAAGAAGCCGATGAGGCCTTCGAGCTGGGCGAAGCGGCGGCCCGCGATGGGCGAGCCGACGACGATGTCGTCCTGGCCGCTGTAGCGCGACAGCAGCGCGTGCGTGGAGGCCAGCAGCGTCATGAAGAGGGTGGCGCCGTGCTGGAGGGAGAGCGACTGGAGCGATTGGCTCAGGGGCTCGGGCAGCTGGAAGTGGACGCTGGCGCCGGCGAAGGACTGCACGGGCGGACGTGGGAAGTCCGTGGGCAGCTCCAGCGCGTGCGGCGCGGCTTCCAGGTGCTGGCGCCACCAGGAGAGCTGCTGTTCGAGGCTGTCTCCGTGCAGCCAGGCGCGCTGCCAGACGGCGTAGTGCGCGTACTGCACGGGCAGCTCGGGGAGCGGCGAGGGCTGGCCGGCGGTGAAGGCGCGGTAGAGGGTGCTCAGCTCGCGCACCAGCAAGTCCAGCGACCAGCCGTCGGAGACGATGTGGTGCAGGTTCAGCAGCAGCAGGTGCTCACGCGAGTCCAGGCGCAGCAGCAGTGCGCGCAGCAGCGGACCGGAAGCGAGGTGGAACGGGCGCCGGGCCTCTTCCGTGGCGAGGCGGCGGGCTTCGGCCTCTCGGTCCTCGCGTGAGGACACGTCGAGGACGGAGAGCACGAAGGGCGAGTGCGGGGCGATGAGCTGGAACGCCTCACCGGCCTCCTGATGGAAGGTGGTGCGCAGGGAGTCGTGGCGGCGGACCAGCTCGGAGAAGGCGCGCTCCAGCGCGGAGGCGTCCAGCGGCCCGCGCAGGCGCAGGAAGTGCGGCATGCTGTAGGTGGCCGTGCCGGGCTGGAGCTGGTCGAGGAACCACAGGCGCTGCTGGGCGAAGGACAGCGGCACCCGGGGCCCCACGGGCGTCGCGGTCAGCTCGGGCAGGCCGGTGTTGCGCGAGGCCTGCTCCACGTGCCGGGCGAGTGCTTCCAGTGTGGGGGCTTCGAAGAGCGTGCGAAGCGGCAGCTCGGCGCCGAAGGTGGAGCGCACGCGGGAGATGAGCTGGGTGGCCAGCAGGGAGTGGCCGCCGAGCTCGAAGAAGTTGTCGTGGAGGCCCACGCGCGGCACGCGCAGTACCTGGGCGAAGAGACCGGCGAGCAGCTCCTCGGTGGGCGTGCGCGGGGCGACGTAGGTGTCGGCCGAGGAGGACGCCAGGGACTCCGGGGCGGGCAGGGCCTTGCGGTCCACCTTGTCGTTGGCCGTGAGGGGCAGGGCGTCCAGGCGCACGAGGGCGGAGGGCACCATGTACTCAGGCAGCCGCTGCTTGAGGAAGGCGCGCAGCTCGGCGGAGTCCAGGGAGTCCGGGGCGACGACGTAGCCGACGAGGCGCTTGTCGCCGGGGACGTCCTCGCGCACCAGCGCGACGGCTTCGGCCACCATGGAGTGGGACACGAGAGCGGCTTCGACTTCGGCGAGCTCGATGCGGTAGCCACGCACCTTCACCTGGGCATCCGCGCGGCCGGCGAACTCGAGGATGCCGTCCGCGCGCCAGCGGGCGAGGTCTCCGGTGCGGTAGAGGCGTGCGCCGGGGACGGAGGAGAAGGGATTGGGGACGAAGCGCTCCGCGGTGAGAGCGGGCTGCTCCACGTAGCCACGGGCCAGGCCGTCACCGCCAGCGAACAGCTCGCCGATGACGCCGGGGGGCACCGGCTGGCCGTGGGAGTCCAGCACGTACACCTGGGTGTTGCCGATGGGCCGGCCGATGGGGACGGAGGCGCCCAGGGTGGAGGCGTCGGTGATTCGGTGGCAGGAGGTGACGAAGGTGACTTCGGTGGGGCCGTAGCAGTCGGTGAAGGGGATGCGCAGCTCTTCCAGCACTCGGCGCACGTGGGGCGCGCTCACCACGTCACCACCGGAGAGCACCTGCCTCAGCCCCCGCATGGCGGGCAGGTTGTGCTCCACCAACTGGGAGAAGAGGCCAGCGGTGATGAGCAGGGTGGTGACGCCGCGCCCGGTAATCACCTCACCCAGTTCCTGGACGTCGGAGGGGGCGTGGGGCGGGAAGATGACCAGCCGCGCGCCATGCAGCAGCGGGCCCCAGACCTCGAAGGTGGAGGGGTCGAAGGAGATGGGGGCGATGTGGAGGAAGGTTTCGTCGGGCCCGAGGTGGGCGTAGTCGATGCCGAAGAGGGTGCGCAGGACGGCGGCCTGCGGAATGGCCACGCCTTTGGGCCTGCCGGTGGAGCCGGAGGTGAAGTCGACATAGGCGAGGCTGCCAGGCAGGGCCGAAAGAGGCGGCGCGTGCGTGGGCAGGCCCTCCAGGGAGAGGGACTCGAGCACCACGGTGGGGACGGCCTCGGCGGGAAGCCTGGGCAGCAGCGCGCCGGAGGTGACGAGAGCGAGGGGGCGCGAGTCCTCCAGCATGGCGGCGAGGCGCTCGCGGGGGTAGCTCGGGTCCAACGGGACGTAGGCGCCACCTGCCTTGAGGATGGCGACCAGGGTGACGATGAGCTCTAGCGAGCGCTCCAGCGCGACGGCGACGCGCGAGTCGGTGGAGACGCCGAGGCGGCGCAGGTGCCAGGCGAGCTGATTGGCGCGCTCGTCCAGCTGCCGGTAGGTGAGCGAGGCGTCACCGAACTCGATGGCGACCTTGTTGGGGAAGCGTGCCACGACGCGGGAGAAGACCTCGGGCACGGTGGAGTCACGCGGGTAGTCGGCGGCGGTGGCGTTCCAGTCCACCAATACCTGTTGACGCTCCTCCGCAGCGAGCATGGGGATGCGCCCCATCGGTGCATCTGCCTGAGAAACAAGCGCCGCCACCAGCGTGCGGAAGTGCTCCGCCATGCGTGCGGCGGTGCGCGCTTCGAACAGGTCCGTGTTGTAGCCCAGCGAGCCCTGGTAGCCCTCTGACGTATCGGTCAGGACGACCTGCAGCTCGAACTTGGCCGTGGAGTTCTCCACCTTCAACGGGTGCAGCGACAGCGTCTGCTTCCGCGGCGTGGACTCGGGCGTGGGCGCGTTCTGCAAGGTGAAGAGCACCTGGAACAGCGGGCTGCGGCTCAGGTCGCGCGTGGGCTGCAGCTCTTCCACCAACCGCTCGAAGGGCACGTCCTGGTGCGCGTACGCCCCCAGTGCTGAGTCCTTCACCTGCCGCAGCAGGTGCCGGAACGAGTCACGGCCGTCCACATGGGCGCGGAACACCAGCGTGTTGGCGAAGAAGCCGATGAGCCCTTCGAGCTCACTGCGCTGCCGGCCCGCGATGGGCGAGCCGACGGAGATGTCTTGCTGCCCGGAGTACCGCGACAGCAGCACCTGGAAGGCGGCGAGCAGCAGCATGAAGGGCGTGGCGCCCTCCTGCTGGCACAGGGCCTTGAGCTGCTCGGAGGCGGAGAGCGGCAGGGAGACAGCAACCCGGTCGCCACGGAACGTCTGCATGGGCGGACGGGGCTTGTCCGTGGGCAGCTCCAGGGTGGATGCGCCCGCGAGCTGCTGACGCCACCAGGACAGCTGCGCTTCGAGTACCGCCCCCTGCAACCACTGCCGCTGCCAGACAGCGTAGTCCGCGTACTGGAGCGGCAGCGGCGCCAGGGGCGAGGGCTGGCCGGCCGAGAAGGCCTCGTAGAGCGCGGCCACTTCCCGCACCAGCACGCCCATGGACCAGCCGTCCGAGACGACGTGGTGCATGTTGAGCGCGAGCACGTGCTCGGTGGGGCTCAGCTTCCACAGCCCCGCGCGCACCAGCGGACCGGTGGCGAGGTTGAAGGGGTGCTGGCTGTCTTCTCGGAGCTGGCTTCGCAGCTCCTCCTGGGCGGCTTCCGGCGGGAGGCCGGTCAGGTCCATCTGGGTGAGAGGCAGCTCGACGTCAGGCACGATGAGCTGGAGGGGTTGTCCCTCGTGCTGCGTGAAGACGGTGCGCAGCGCCTCATGGCGCTGCACCAGCGCGGCAAGGCTGCGCCGCAGCACGTCCGCGTCGAGCGGCCCCTCCAGCCGCACGAAGGCGGGCATGTTGTAGGCGGGGCTGTTGGGCTCGAGCTGGTCGAGGAACCACAGGCGCTGCTGCGCGAAGGACAGGGACAGCGCGCCGGTGCGGGGCACCGGGACGATGGCGGGCGCACGGCTTCCGGAGGCGGCGTTGATGCTCCCGGCGAGCCCCTCAACGGTAGGCGCCTCGAAGAGGGCGCGAAGCGGCAGCTCCGCGCCGAAGGTGGAGCGCACGCGGGAGATGAGCTGGGTGGCCAGCAGGGAGTGGCCGCCCAACTCGAAGAAGTTGTCGCGCACGCCGACGCGCGGCACGCGCAGCACCTGGGCGAAGAGGCCGGCGAGCAACTCCTCGGTGGGAGTTCGCGGGGCGACGTAGGTGTCAGCCGAGGAGGAAGCTACTGACCCCGGGGCGGGCAGGGCCCTGCGGTCCACCTTGGCGTTGGCCGTGAGCGGGAATGCGTCCAGGCGCACCAGGGCGGAGGGCACCATGTACTCAGGCAGCCGCTGCTTGAGGAAGGCACGCAGCTCGGCGGAGTCCAGGGAGTCCGGGGCGACGACGTAGCCGACGAGGCGCTTGTCACCGGGGACGTCCTCGCGCACCAGCGCGACGGCTTCGGCCACCATGGAGTGGGACACGAGAGCGGCTTCGACTTCGGCCAGCTCGATGCGGTAGCCGCGCACCTTCACCTGGGCGTCGGCGCGGCCGAGGAACTCCAGCACGCCGTCATGGCGCCAGCGGGCCAGGTCGCCCGTGCGGTAGAGGCGGGCACCGGGCGTGGAGCAGAAGGAGTCGGGGACGAAGCGCTCCGCCGTCAACGCGGGCTGCTCGACGTAGCCCCGGGCCACGCCGTCACCGCCGATGAACAGCTCTCCGGTGATGCCGGAAGGCACCGGCTGGCCGGAGGCGTCCAGCACGTACACCTGCGTGTTGCCAATGGGACGGCCGATGGGCACGGCAGCGCCCACCTGCTCTGCGGACGTCATGCGGAAGCAGGAGGCGAAGAGGGTGGACTCGGTGGGGCCGTAGCAGGCCGTCACCGGAATGAACATTCCTTCCAGCACGCGCCGCACGTGGGGTGCACTCACCACGTCGCCACCGGTGAGCAACTGCTTCACCCCACGAAGCGCGGCGGGGTTGTGGTCCACCACCTGGGTGAAGAGGCCGGAGGTGAGGTGGAGCGTGGTGACGCCGTGCTTCACCAGCACGGACTCCAGCTCCTTCAAGTCGGAAGGCGAATGGGGTGGGAAGACCACCAACCGCGCTCCATGGAGCAGCGGGCCCCACAGCTCCAGGGTGGAGGCGTCGAAGGAGACAGGCGCGATGAGGAGGAAGGTTTCATCCGGCCCGAGGTGTGCGTAGTCGACACCGAAGACGGTGCGAAGGACGGCGGCCTGCGGAGTGCCGACGCCCTTGGGCCTGCCGGTGGAGCCGGAGGTGAAGTCGATGTACGCGAGGCTGTTGGGCAGCGCAGCCGCAGGAGGCGCCGACTTCGGCTGCCCCTCCAGAGACACCTCTCCCAGGAGGACGGTGGACAGACCTTCGGCGGGGAGCTTCTCCAGCAGCTCTCGCGTGGTGACGAGCACTGTCGGGCGCGCGTCCTCCACCATCGCGGCAAGGCGCTCTCGCGGATACGAGGAGTCCAGCGGGACGTAGGCGCCGCCGGCCTTGAGGGTGCCCACCAACGCGACCATCAGCTCCAGCGAGCGCTCCACGGCCAGCGCCACGCGCGAGTCAGTGGACACGCCAAGGGCGCGCAGGTGCCACGCGAGCTGGTTCGCACGCTCATCCAGCTCTCGGTAGGTGAGCTTCGAGTCGCCGAACTCGACGGCGACCTTGTCGGGGAAGCGGGCCACGACCTGCGCGAAGACCTCGGGCAGGGTGGAACCGCGCGGGTACTCGGAGGCAGTGGCGTTCCACTCCACGAGCACCTGCTGCCGCTCGTCCGCCGCGAGCATGGGGATGCGCCCCATCGGTGCATCTGGCTGGGAGGCCAGCGCTTCCACCAGCGTGCGGAAGTGCTCCGCCATGCGCACGGCGGTGCCCGCCTCATACAGGGCTGTGTTGTAACCCAGCACGCCCTGGTAGCCCTCGGGCGAGTCCGCCAGGCTCAGCTGCAGCTCGAACTTGATGGAGGGGTTGTCCACCTCCATCGGGCTCAGCGTCAGCTCCTCATTCCGTAGCGTGGCCGCGGGAACGTTCTGCAGAGCAAAGAAGACCTGGAACAGCGGGCTGCGGCTCAGGTCGCGAGCGGGTTGCAGCTCCTCCACCAGCCGCTCGAAGGGCACATCCTGGTGTGCGTATGCTCCCAGCGCCGACTCCCGCACCTGCCGGAGCAGGTCGCGGAAGGTGAGGCGCGAGTCCACTCGCGCGCGCATGACCAGGCTGTTGACGAAGAAGCCGATGAGGTTTTCGAGCTCACCGCGCTGACGGCCCGCGATGGGCGTGCCGACGGAGATGTCCTCCTGGCTGGAGTAGCGCGACAGCAGCACCTGGAAGGCGGCCAGCAGCAGCATGAAGGGCGTGGCGCCCTCCTGCTGGCTCAAGGTCTTGAGCTTGCCGGACGTGGTGAGCGACAGCTCGATGGGGACCTGGGCGCCCTGGAACGTCTGCATGGGCGGACGGGGCTTGTCGATGGGCAGCTGTAGCGGAACAGCACCCGCCAGCTGGCCGCGCCAATATGCGAGCTGCGCGTCGAGGACTTCACCCTGGAGCCACTGACGCTGCCAGACGGCGTAGTCGGCGTACTGGAGGGCCAGCGGGGCAAGCGGCGAGGGCCTGCCGTGAGCGAATGCGTCGTAGAGCGCGGCGACTTCGCGCACGAGCACGCCCATGGACCAACCGTCGGAGACGATGTGGTGCATGTTGAGCGAGAGCACGTGCTCCGCCGTGCCCAGCTTCCACAGGCCGGCGCGCACCAGCGGGCCGGTGGCGAGGTGGAAGGGCTTGAGCGTGTCTTCGCGCAGTTGCCGCTCCAGCTCCGCGCGAGCGGCCTGGGGCTCCAGGCCACTGAGGTCCACGACGTTCAGCGGCAGCTCGGCGTGAGGAGCAATGAGCTGGAGGGGCTGTCCTTCGTGCTGGGTGAAGGTGGTGCGCAGCGCCTCATGGCGCAGCACCAGTTCCTCGAAGGCACGGCGCAGGGCGGCCACGTCGAGGGGGCCCTCCATGCGCACGAAGCGGGGCATGGAGTAGGAGGAGCCGCCGGGCTGGAGCTGGTCGATGAACCACAGGCGCTGCTGGGCGAAGGAGAGGGGCAGAGGCCCCGTGCGAGGCACCGGGAGGATGGCGGGGGCTTCGAGGCCGGTGGCGGCGTCGCGGGCGGAGTCGATGCGGGCGGCGAGGGCGGAGACAGTGGGCGCCTCGAAGAGGGCGCGCAGGGGCAGCTCGACTCCGAGGGCGGAGCGGACGCGCGACACGACTTGAGTGGCGAGCAGGGAATGGCCGCCGAGGGCGAAGAAGTCGTCCTGCACGCTGACGTGCGGCACGCGAAGCAGTGCGGCCCAGAGAGAGGCCAGAATCTCCTCGGTGGGGGTGCGGGGGGCGACGTACTCGGAAGCCGAGGAGGTGGCGTCAGGTACGGGCAGGGCCTTGCGGTCCACCTTGCCGTTGGGCGTCAGCGGCATGGCCTCCAGTGCGACGAAGGCCGAGGGCACCATGTACTCGGGCAGGCGGGCCCTGAGGGCCTCGCGCAGCGCGTCCGCGGAGAGGTCCGCTGCGCCCACGACGTAGGCGACCAGGCGCTTGTCACCGGGGACGTCCTCGCGGGCGACCACCAGGGCCTCGCGCACGGAGGGGTGCTCGCGCAGCACGGTGGTGATTTCACCCGGCTCCACGCGGAAGCCACGCACCTTCACCTGGAAGTCAGCGCGGCCGAGGAACTCGACGCGCCCGTCTTCCAGCCAGCGCACCTTGTCGCCGCTGCGGTACATGCGCGCGCCGGGCACCGGAGAGTAGAGGTCGGGCACGTAGCGCTCCGCCGTCAGCTCGGGGCGGTGCAGGTAGCCACGCGTCACCTGGGCGCCGCCGATGAACAGCTCTCCCGGTACGCCGATGGGGGCGGGCTGCAGGTGCTCGTCGAGGACATACAGGCGCGAGAGGGCCAGGGGCCGGCCAAGCGGCACGGTGGCCGGTGAGGAGCCCGGGGTGGGCCACTCGACGCGGCCGGCGAGCACGCCCACCGTCGTCTCGGTGGGGCCGTAGTGGTTGAAGACCTCGCAGTCAGGCGCGAGCGCGCGCACCTGCTCCAGGAGTGCCCAGGAAGAGGACTCACCGCCGAGCACCAGCTTCTTTCGAGGCAGGACGTGGCGGGGCTCCGCCGCCGTCATGAGGGCCGCGAGGTGCGAGGGGACGAGCTTCACGCAGTCGACGGCGTGGCGCTGGAAGTAGTCGGCCACGCCGGCCGGGTTGCTGGCGCGCTCGTGAGTGAGGACGTGAAGCTGGCCGCCGGTGCACAGGGCAGGGAAGAGGACGGTGTTGCCGAGGTCGGCGACGAAGGTGGAGACGAGGGCGAAGCTGGAGCAGTCGGCGAGGCCCAGGCGCTGGGTAGCGGCGTGGACGTAGTGGGCGAGCTGCCCGTGGGAGACGGCGACGCCCTTGGGACGGCCCGTGCTACCCGAGGTGAAGAGGACGTAGGCCACGTTGTCCGGATGCACCTGGCAGAAAGGTGCATCGGTGTTCAGGCTCGCGAGCAGGCCGGCATCTGTATCCAGCAGCACCGGGTGGGCCTGGGAGGATGCGAAGGCGGCCGCGTGCGAGGACACCGTCACCACGACGGGCGCGGCGACCTCTTCCACCAGGGCTTGGAGGCGAAGGGCGGGCTGAGCAGGGTCCAGCGGGACGTAGGCGGCGCCGGCCTTCCAGACGCCAAGCAGTGCCACCACCGTGTCCACGGAGCGCTCCAGGCACAGGGCCACGCATGTCTCGGGGCCCACGCCCAGCGAGCGCAGGTGCCAGGCGAGCTGGTTGGCCCGAGCGTTCAGCTCCGCGTACGTGAGGACCTGGTTCTCGCAGGCCACCGCGGGTTGAGTCGGCCGGAGTGCGGCCTGCGCCTCGATGAGCGCGTGCAGGGGCTCCAGCGACGGAGCGTGCTCCGGCGCGGCGTTGAAGGACTCGAGCAGCAGCGTGCGCTCGGCGGGGGCAAGCATGGGCAGCTCATCCACGCGTGCGTCGGGCGAAGCGAGCACTGCCTCCAGCAGCGTGCGCAGGTGCTCCACCACGCGCGTCACGGTGGAAGCGTCGAACAAGTCAGACCGGTAGCGGAGGGCGCCCGACAGCCCTCGGGGCGTCTGGGCCAGGGAGAGCGTCAGGTCGAACTTGGTGGCTTCGGCTTCGCTCTCCAGCGGGAGGAAGGACAAGCCGGGCACGGACAGCGCCGAGGCCGGCGCGTTCTGCAGCACGAGCATGACCTGGAAGAGAGGCGAGTGACTGAGGCTGCGCTGGGGCTGCAGCTCCTCGACGAGCTTCTCGAAGGGAAGGTGCTGGTGCTCGTAGGCACTCAGGGTGGTGGAGCGCACCTGGGCGAGCAGCTCGCGGAAGGTGGCTCGAGGCGCCACGCGTGCGCGCAGCACGAGGGTGTTGATGAAGAAGCCGATGAGGCCTTCGGTCTCCGCGCGAGTACGGCCGGCGATGGGGGAGCCGACGGTGACGTCGTCTTGTCCGGAGTAGCGCGAGAGGAGGAGCTGCCACACGGCAAGCAACGCCATGAAGGGCGTGACGCCTTCGCGTTGGCAGAAGGCGGAGAGCGCCTCGGACAGATGCACGGGCAGGTGGACGGGCAGCAGGGCGCCACGCTGGGACTGGACGGCGGGGCGGGGCCTGTCGGTGGGCAACTCCAGCAGGGCGGGCGCGCCGGAGAGCTGGTGCTTCCAGTAGTCGAGCTGCGCCTGGAGGACCGCGCCCTGCAGCCACGAGCGCTGCCACGAAGCGAAGTCGGCGTACTGGATGGGAAGCGGGGCGAGCTGCGGCGTGCGGCCGGAGGAGAAGGCCTCGTAGGCGGAGACCAGCTCGCGCACCAGCACGCCGGTGGACCAGCCATCCGAGACGATGTGGTGCAGGGTCAGCAGCAGCACGTGCTCGCGCTCATCGAGCACCAGCAGGGACATGCGCAGCAGCGGACCCGTGGAGAGGTTGAAGGGACGCAGGGCCTCGGCGGTCGCCAGGCGGAGTGCTTCGGCCTGACGCGTGTCTTCGGGCAGGTGGCTCAGGTCCACCACGTCCAGCGGCACGTCGGCGGGCGGAGCGATGACCTGGACGGGGCCCGAGGACTCCTCGCGGAAGGTGGTGCGCAGCGACTCGTGGCGCTGCACCAGCTCAGACAGGCTGCGCTGGAGGGCTTCCTGGTCCAACGCGCCCACCAGCCGCACGGAGGCGGGCATGTTGTAGACGGCGCCGCCGGGCTGGAGCTGGTCGAGGAACCACAGGCGCTGCTGCGCGAAGGACAGGGGCAGCGCGCCGGTGCGAGGCACGGGCACCAGCGACGGGGCCTGGGGCCCCTTGTCTCGCTGGGTGGCGTCGAGGCGCTGGGCGAGGGCGGAGATGGTGGGAGCCTCGAAGAGGGCCCGAACGGGCAGCTCCACCGAGAAGGCCCTGCGCACCCGGGAGACCACCTGCGTGGCCAGCAGGGAGTGGCCTCCGAGGGCGAAGAAGTCCTCCACCACGCTCACCCTGGGCAGGCGCAGCACCTCGGCCCACAGGGTGGCCAGCGTCTCTTCGGTCGGAGTCCTCGGGGCGACGAAGGCGGTGCTGGAGCCGGCTTCCGTGTCGGGGGTGGGCAGGGCCTTCCTGTCCACCTTGCCGTGGGTGTTGAGCGGCAGGGCCTCCAGGGCGACGAAGGCCGAGGGCACCATGTACTCGGGCAGCTTCCGCAGCAGCGTGGCGCGCAGCGCGGCCGTGTCCACCGCCTGGCCTTCGGCGGTGACGAGGTAAGCGACGAGGCGCGGGTTGCCGGGCACGTCCTCGCGGGCGAGCACCACGGCGCGACGGACTCCCGCTGCTTCCTCCAGCGCGGCTTCGATTTCGCCCAGCTCGATGCGGAACCCGCGCAGCTTCACCTGGAAGTCGATGCGGCCCAGGTAGTCCAGCTCGCCCGTGGCCAGCCAGCGCACCTTGTCTCCGGTGCGGTAGAGGCGGCCGCCCGCAAGGGTGCCGAACGGGTCGGGCACGAACTTCTCGGCGGTGAGCTCGGGGCGGCCGAGGTAGCCACGCGCCACGCCCGCTCCGCCGATGAAGAGCTCACCTGGGACGCCGGTGGGCACCGGCTGCATGCGCTCATCGAGGACGTACACCTGCACGTTGGCCAGCGGACCGCCCAGCGTGGGCCGGGAAGCGCCGCGAATGGCGCGGGCGGTGGTGTCCACGGTGCACTCGGTGGGGCCGTAGACGTTGAAGCAGCGGATGAAGGGGTGGACCGAGAGCTTCGCCCACATCGCCTCATCCACCGCCTCGCCGCCCACCAACACGCGCAGCGGACGGCCGGAGCCAAGGCCCTCTTCCAGCAGCAGACGCAGGTGCGAGGGCGAGCAGTCCAGCGCGTCCACGCCGTGCGTCTCCACCCAGGACTTCAGCAGCGCGACGTCTTCGCGTGCCGCCTGGGACACCACACACAGAGCATGGCCATCCGCCACCTGGATGAGTTGCTTCACCGAGGCGTCGAAAGACAGAGGCGCGTTGAGGCTGACGCGCAGCGCCCCTTCCACGCCGGAGTACACGGCGGAGGCGAGCGCGGCGCGCAGGTTCATCACCGAGGCGTGCTGCACCATGACGCCCTTGGGACGGCCGGTGCTTCCCGAGGTGTAGATGACGTAGGCGAGGTGCTCGGGCGAGGTGACGCGAGACGGGTTGGCCTCGGACTCGCGCGAGAGCGCTTCGCTCACGTGCGAGTCATCCAGGTACACGGCCTCCACGGACGCGCCTTCGAGCTGAGGCTTCAGGTGGCTCTGGGTGAGGGCCAGTTGCGCGCCGCAGTCCTGGAGCATGAAGGCCAGGCGCTCACGCGGGTATGCGGGGTCCATGGGGACGTAGGCGCCGCCGGACTTGAGGATGGCCAGTACGGCCACGACCATGTCCACGCCGCGCTCCATGCAGAGCGCGACGCGCACCTCGGGCCCCACGCCATGCTGGCGCAGAACATGCGCGAGCTGGTTGGCGCGGCGATTGACCTGCGCGAAGGAAAGCGAGGCCGAGTCATCAAGGACGGCGAGGGCGTCCGGAGTGCGCGCGACCTGGGACTCGAAGCGCTCGTGAAGGGCCCCGTCCCACGGCAGCTCGCGGTGCGTGTCGTTCCACTGCGCGAGCACCTGCTGGCGCTCGGAGGTGGGCAGCAGGGACAGCTCGCCCACGCGCGCGTCGGGTGAAGCGAGCGCGGCCTCCAGCAGGGTGCGCAGGTGCTCCACCATGCGCGTCACGGTGGAGGCGTCGAACAGGTCGGTGCGATAGCCCAGGGTGCCAGTGAGTCCCTGGGACGTCTGAGCCAGGGAGAGCGTCAGGTCGAACTTGGTGGCTTCGGCCTCACGCTCCAGCGGGAGGAAGGACAGGCCGGGCAGGGACAGCACCGCGACTGGTGCGTTCTGAAGCACCAGCATGACCTGGAAGAGAGGCGAGTGACTGAGGCTGCGCTGGGGCTGCAGCTCCTCGACGAGCTTCTCGAAGGGCAGGTGCTGGTGCTCGTAGGCACTCAGGGTGGTGGAGCGCACCTGGGCGAGCAACTCGCGGAAGGTGGCCTGCGCCGCCACGCGTGCACGCAGCACCAGGGTATTGATGAAGAAGCCGATGAGGCCTTCGGTCTCCGCGCGGGTGCGGCCGGCGATGGGAGAGCCGACAGTGACGTCATCCTGTCCGGAGTAACGCGCCAGCAACACCTGCCAGACGGCAAGCAACGCCATGAAGGGCGTGACGCCTTCGCGCTGGCAGAAGGCGGAGAGCGCCTCGGACAGGTGCACGGGCAGGTGGACAGGCAACGCCGCGCCGCGCTGGGACTGGACGGCGGGGCGGGGCCTGTCGGTGGGTAGCTCCAGCAGGGCGGGCGCGCCGGAGAGCTGCTGCTTCCAGTAGTCGAGCTGCGCCTGGAGGACCTCGCCTTGCAGCCAGGAGCGCTGCCACGAAGCGAAGTCCGCGTACTGGACGGGGAGTGCCTCGAGGCGCGGCGTGTGGCCGGACGAGAGGGCCTCGTAGAAGGAGACCAGCTCGCGCACCAGCACGCCCATGGACCAACCGTCGGAGACGATGTGGTGCAGGGTCAGCAGCAGCACGTGCTCTTGCGAGTCGAGACGCAGCAGCGAGACGCGCAGCAGCGGACCGGTGGCGAGGTCGAAGGGGCGCAGGGCCTCGGCGGTGGCCAGCCGGAGTGCTTCGGCCTGGCGCTCGTCTTCGGGCAGGTGGCTCAGGTCGACGACGTCCAGCGGCAGGGCGGCGGACAGCGCGATGACCTGGACGGGGCCCGAGGAGTCCTCGCGGAAGGTGGTGCGCAGGGACTCGTGGCGATGCACCAGCGCTTCGAGGCTCTGTCGCAGGGCCTCGATGTCCAGCACACCGGAGGCGCGCAGGGCGGAGGGGATGTTGTAGGCGGGGCTGTCGGGCTCGAGCTGGTCGAGGAACCACAAGCGCTGCTGCGCGAAGGACAGGGGCAGTGTGCCGGTGCGAGGCACGGGGATGAGGGCGGGTGCCTGGCTCTCGGACGCGGAGTCGATGCTTGCCGCGAGCCCCTCGATGGTGGGGGCCTCGAAGAGGGCACGCAGCGGCAGCTCCGCGCCGAAGGTGGAGCGCACGCGGGAGATGAGCTGGGTGGCCAGCAGGGAGTGGCCGCCCAACTCGAAGAAGTTGTCGCGGACGCCGACGCGCGGCACGCGCAGCACCTGGGCGAAGAGACCGGTGAGCAGCTCCTCGGTGGGAGTGCGCGGGGCGACGTAGGTGTCGGCCGAGGAGGACGCCAGCGACTCCGGGGCGGGCAGGGCCCTGCGGTCCACCTTGGCGTTTGCCGTGAGGGGCATGACGTCCAGGCGCACCAGGGCGGAGGGCACCATGTACTCGGGCAGCCGCTGCTTGAGGAAGGCGCGCAGCTCGGCCGTGTCGAGGGACTCGGGAGCGGCGACATAGCCGACGAGGCGCTTGTCGCCGGGGACGTCCTCACGCACCAGGGCCACGGCCTGGGCTACGTCCGGGAAGGCGAGCAGGGCCGCTTCGACTTCAGCCAGCTCGATGCGGTAGCCGCGCACCTTCACCTGGGCGTCGGCGCGGCCGAGGAACTCCAGCACGCCGTCATTGCGCCAGCGGGCCAGGTCACCCGTGCGGTAGAGGCGGGCACCGGGCACGCCGGAGAAGGAGTCGGGAACGAAGCGTTCCGCGGTGAGGGCAGGCTGCTCGACGTAGCCCCGGGCCACGCCGTCACCTCCGATGAACAGCTCTCCGGTGACGCCGGAGGGCACGAGCTGGCCGGAGGCGTCCAACACGTACACCTGCGTGTTGCCAATGGGACGGCCGATGGGCACGGCCGTGCCGACCTGATCCGCGGACGTCATGCGGAAGCAGGAGGCGAAGAGCGTGGATTCAGTGGGGCCGTAGCAAGCCGTCACGGGGATGCGCAGCTCTTCGAGGACGCGGCGCACGTGCGGCGCGGAAACGACGTCGCCACCGGTGAGGAGCTGCCTCACCCCACGAAGCGCGGCGGGGTTGTGGTCCACCACCTGGGTGAAGAGGCCGGAGGTGAGGTGCAGGGTGGTGACGCCGTGCCTCGTCAGCACGGACTCCAACTCCTTCAAGTCGGAAGGCGAGTGCGGAGGGAAGACGACGAGTCGTGCGCCATGGAGCAGCGGGCCCCACAGCTCCAAGGTGGAGGCATCGAAGGAGACGGGTGCGATGAGGAGGAAGGTCTCATCCGGGCCGAGGTGCGCGTAGTCGACGCCGAAGACGGTGCGCAGGACTGCGGACTGCGGAGTCCCGACGCCCTTGGGCCTGCCGGTAGAGCCAGACGTGAAGTCGATGTACGCGAGGCTGCCGGGCAGCGCGGACAGAGGGAGCGCATGCGTGGGCTGCGCCTCCAGAGACACTTCTCCCAGGACGACGGTGGACAGACCTTCGGCGGGGAGCTTCTCCAGCAGCTCTCGGGTGGTGATGAGCACCGTCGGGCGTGAGTCCTCCACCATGGCGGCAAGCCGCTCACGTGGGTACGAGGAATCGAGCGGGACGTAGGCGCCGCCCGCCTTGAGGATGGCGACGAGCGAGACAATCAGCTCCAGCGAGCGCTCCACGGCCAGCGCGACGCGCGAGTCGGTGGACACACCGAGGGCGCGCAGGTGCCATGCGAGCTGATTGGCACGCTCATCCAACTGCCGGTAGGTGAGCTTCGAGTCGCCGAACTCAACGGCGACCTTGTCCCCATGGCGTGCCACGACCAGCGCGAAGACCTCGGGCAGGGTGGCGCCGCGCGGGTATTCGGAGGCAGTGGCGTTCCACTCCACGGCTACCTGCTGGCGCTCCGCCTCCGACAGCATCGATACGGAAGCCAGCGCCGCCTCGGGCCGGGCCACCAGCGCTTCCACCAGCATGCGGAAGTGCTCCGCCATGCGTACAGCGGTGCCCGCCTCGAACAGGTCCGTGTTGTAGTTGAGCTGTCCGGCGTAGCCCCGCGGCAGGCGCCACAGGTTGAGCTCCAGCTCGAATCGCGCGGTGGTTCCCTCCAGCTCCACGGTCTCCAGCGAGAGGCCGGGCAGCTCCAGCGCTGGGATGGGTGCGTTCTGCAGGGCGAACAACACCTGCGCCAGGGGCGGCCAGCTCAGGTCCCGTTCCACCTGCAGCGCGTCGATGACCTGCTCGAAGGGAACGTCCTGGTGGGCGAAGGCCCCCAGGGTGGTGTCCCGCACTCGTGCCAGCAGCGCGGAGAAGGATTCCCGCGACGCGAGCCGGGCGCGCAGCGGCAGCGTGTTGACGAAGAAGCCGACCAGGCCCTCGAGCTCGGTGCGATTGCGGCCGGCGATGGGTGAGCCGATGACGAAGTCCTCCTGGCCCGTGTAACGGCTCAGCAGGAGCTGCCAGGCGGACAGCAGGGCCATGAAGGGCGTGACGCCCTCGCGGTGGCACAGTGCCTCCAGGGCCTCGGACACGGGCGCGGAGAGCTGGAGGCGCAGCAGGGCGCCGCGCGAGGACTGCACGGCGGGACGGGGCTTGTCCGTGGGCAGCTCCAGCGCGCGCGGCGCTCCGGACAGCGCCTCACGCCACCAGCCCAGCTGCTCCTCCAGCACGTCGCCCCGCAGCCATCCGCGCTGCCAGACGGCGAAGTCCGCGTACTGCACCGGCGGCTCCGCCAGGGGCGACGGCTGGCCGGCGGCAAGGGCGGGGTAGAGCGCCGCCAGCTCGCGCACCAGCACACCCATGGACCAGCCGTCCGTGACGGAGTGGTGCAGGGTGAGCGCCAGCACGTGCTCGTCGGGTGACAGCTTCAGCAGCGCGGCGCGCACCAGCGGACCCGTGGACAGGTTGAACGGGTGCAGCACCTCTTCATTCACCCAACGGCGGGCCTCGGTCTGGCGCTGCTCCTCGGGGAGGCCGGACAGGTCCTCCACGGAGAGCGACAGCGGCAGGGCCTCATGGATGACCTGCACGGGGCCTTCCGGCGCTCCGTGGAACGTGGTGCGCAGCGACTCGTGGCGGCGCATCAGCTCGGTGAGGCTCTGCCCGAGCGCGTCCGCATCCAGCGTGCCCCGCAGCTTCAGCACGACAGGCATGTTGTAGAGCGGGCTGGCCGGGTCGAGCTGGTCCAGGAACCACAGTCGCTGCTGCGCGAAGGACAGCGGCAGCGCGCCGGTCCGCGGCACCGGCAGCAGGGGTGGTGCCTTCGGGGCTCCCACGGGCTGCGCTTCATCCAGCTTGCGAGCGAGCGCGGAGAGCGTGGGCGCTTCGAAGATGACCTGCAGGGCCAGCTCCACGCCGAAGGTGGCGCGGAGGCGGGAGATGAGCTGCGTGGCCAGCAGCGAGTGTCCGCCCACCTCGAAGAAGTGGTCTTCCGCTCCCACACGTTCCACGTGCAGCAACTGCGACCAGAGCGCGGCCAGCCGCTCCTCGGTGGGCGTGCGCGGGGCGACGTAGACGCCGGTGGGAATGGTGCTTTGCTCCGGCGAGGGCAGGGCCTTGCGGTCCACCTTTCCGCTGGAGCTGAGCGGCAGCGCTTCCAGCACGGCGATGACGGCGGGCACCATGTACTCGGGCAGCCGCTGCTGGAGCGAGGCACGCAGCGCGGCCGTGTCCAGCTCGTCCCCGGGTGCCGGCACCACGTACGCCACCAGTCGCCGCAGCCCCGGCGCATCCTCGCGCACCATGGCCACGGCCTGGCGCACGGAGGGGTTCGCCTCCAGGGCGGCCTCCACCTCTCCCAACTCAATCCGGAAGCCGCGCAGCTTCACCTGCGAGTCCGTGCGCCCCAGGTACTCGACTTCGCCGTCGGCCCGCCAGCGCACCAGGTCTCCGGTGCGGTACAGGCGCGCACCGGGCTCGGTGCTGAAGGGGTGGGGGATGAAGCGCTCGGCGGTGAGGTCCGCACGGCGCAGGTAGCCACGCGCCAGGCCCACGCCGCCGATGAACAGCTCGCCGGGCACTCCGACGGGCACCGGCCGCAGGCGCGCATCCATTACGTACAGTTGCGTGTTGGGCCAGGGCTTTCCGATGGAGGGCTCTGCCGGGGAGACGGACTGCGGGGTGATGGAGGCGCACACCGTGGCCTCGGTGGGGCCATAGGCATTGAGCAGGGTGCGGCCCTGGCTCCAGCGCCGGGCCACCTCGGCGGGCAGCGCCTCGCCCGCGGAGATGACGGTGCGCAGCAGGGGCAGCTCCTCGGGCGACAGCTGCGCCAGCACCGAGGGCGTCAGGGTGACGGTGGTGACTTCATGCTCGCGCAGTAGCGTGCGCAGCGGCACGTCCGGCAGCAGCCGCTCCCTCGGCGCCATCACCAGGGTGGCGCCCGCGAGCAGCGGCGCGAAGATTTCGAGGATGGCGGCGTCGAACGTCGGAGACGCGAACTGCAAGGCGCGACTGGAGGCGGAGAGGCGGTGGGCCCGCACCGCAGCGAGCGCGGAGTTGCAGAACCCGCGGTGGCTCAGGAGCGTGCCCTTGGGCCGGCCGGTGCTGCCCGAGGTGTAGATGACGTAGGCGAGCTGGCTGGCGAGGACCTCTACGCCGGGCGCGGTGGTGGGATGCCGGGAGATGGCCCTGGCGTCGGCATCCAGGCAGCACGGCACGCAGGCCAGGGACGCGGGGAGTTGGTCGAGCAGCGCTTCGTGCGTCACCAGCACCTGGAGGCCGGAGTCCTCCAGCATCAACGTGATGCGAGCGGTGGGGTGAGCCGGGTCCAGGCAGAGGAAGGCGCCGCCGGCCTTGAGGATGGCGAGCATGCCCACCACCAGCTCCACCGAGCGCTCCACGCACAGCCCCACGAGCACCTCGGGGCCGACACCCAGCGTGCGCAGGTGGTGCGCGAGTTGGTTGGCGCGCTCATCGAGCTGCCGGTACGTGAGGCGCTCGCCCTCGAAGACGAGCGCCTGCGCGTCCGGGGTGCTCCGGGCCTGGGCCTCGAAGAGGGTGTGCAGGCACGTCTCGCTCGGGAAGTCGGACGTGGTGTCGTTCCACTCCACCAGCAGATGGTGGCGCTCGGCTTCGGTGAGCAGCGGCAGCTCGGAGAGGCGCAGGTGGGGGTTGCCCAGCGCGCCCTCCAGCAGCAACTGCAAGTGCGTCACGAAGCGGCGGGCCGTCTCCCTGCGGAAGAGGTCCGTGGCGTATTGCAGGGTGCCGGACAGGCCTTGCGGCGTGTCGGTCAGCACCAGGGTGAGGTCGAAGCGTCCGGCGCCGCCCTCGACGGGCAGCGGCTGGACGCGCAGCCCCGGCACCTCCAGCGCGCCGGTGGGCATGTTCTGGAAGGTGAAGTTCACCTGGAACAGCGGGGAGCGTGCAGTGTCGCGCTCGGGCCTCAGCTCCTCGACGAGCTTCTCGAAGGGCAGGTCCTGGTGGGCGTGGGCCTCCAGCGTGGTGTCGCGCACGCGCGCGAGCAGCTCGCGGAAGGTGGGGTCTCCATGCAGGCGCGTGCGGTACACCAGCGTGTTGACGAAGAAGCCGATGAGCCCTTCCGTCTCGCTCCGGGTGCGGCCCGCCATGGCGCTGCCGACGCTCACGTCGTCCTGGCCCGAGTAGCGGGAGAGCAGGGCCTGGTAGCCGGCCAGGAGCGCCATGAAGGGCGTGACACCCTCGGCCTGACAGAAGGCCGTCAGGGCCTTGGAGATGGGCAGGAAGACGGGAACGGCATCGCCGCGGAAGGACTGCACCGGCGGGCGCGGGAAGTCCGTGGGCAGCTCCAGGGCCGCGGGGGCGCCTTCAAGTTGCTTGCGCCACCAGCCCAGCTGCCGCTCCAGGACCTCACCCTTGAGCCACTGGCGCTGCCACACCGCGTAGTCCGCGTACTGCACCGGCAGCGGTGGAAGCGCCGGGGGCCGGCCGGAGGAGAAGGCTCCGTAGAGGGCGACCAGCTCACGCACCAGCACGCCCAGGGACCAGCCGTCGGAGACGATGTGGTGCATCGTCACCAGCAGCACGTGCTCGTGCGCCTTGAGGCGCAGCAGCGAGGCCCGCAGCAGGGGGCCCGTGGAGAGGAGGAAGGGGCGCAGGGCCTCTGCGGTAGCCAGGCGGCGCGCTTCGGCCTCGCGCGCGTCTTCGGGCAGGTGGCGCAGGTCGACGACGTCCAGCGGCACGGCGGCGGGCGGCGCGATGACCTGGACGGGGACCGACGAATCTTCGCGGAAGGTGGTGCGCAGTGACTCGTGGCGGTGCACCAGTGCTTCGAAGGTGCGCCGCAGGGCCTCGGTGTCCAGCGCGCCGGAGATGCGCAGCGCGGCGGGGATGTTGTAGGCGGGGCTGTTGGGATCGAGCTGATCGAGGAGCCACAGGCGCTGCTGCGCGAAGGACAGCGGAGGTGGCACCGTGCGCGGCACGGGCACCAGGGACGCGGAGGTCTGGGGCGCCGCGGCGTCGAGGCGACGGGCGAAGGCCTCCAGGGTGGGGGCCTCGAAGACGGCGCGCAGGGACAGCTCCACGCCGAAGGCTCCCCGCACGCGGGAGATGAGCTGCGTGGCCAGCAGCGAGTGTCCGCCCACCTCGAAGAAGTGGTCCTTCACGCCCACGCGGGGCAGGCGCAGCACCTCGGTCCAGAGGGCGGCGAGCTTCTCCTCGGTGGGGGTGCGCGGGGCGATGTATTCGGAAGCGGAGGACGCGGCGTCAGGGACGGGCAGGGCCTTGCGGTCCACCTTGCCGCTGGAGGTGAGGGGCAGCGCCTCTAGCACGGCGAAGGCGGCGGGGACCATGTACTCGGGCAGCCGCTGCTGGAGCGCGGCGCGCAGCGCGGCCGTGTCCAGATCGTCCCCGGGCGCTGGCGCCACGTACGCCACCAGTCGCCGCAGCCCCGGCGCATCCTCGCGCACCATGGCCACGGCCTGGCGTACGGAGGGGTTCGCCTCCAGCGCGGCCTCCACCTCTCCCAACTCGATCCGGAAGCCACGCAGCTTCACCTGCGAGTCCGTGCGCCCCAGGTACTCGACTTCGCCGTCGGCCCGCCAGCGCACCAGGTCTCCGGTGCGGTACAGGCGCGCACCGGGCTCGGTGCTGAAGGGGTGGGGGATGAAGTGCTCTGCGGTGAGGTCCGCACGGCGCAGGTAGCCACGCGCCAGGCCCACGCCGCCGATGAACAGCTCGCCGGGCACTCCGACGGGCACCGGCCGCAGGCGCGCATCCAGCACGTACAGCCGCGTATTGGGCCAGGGCTTTCCGATGGAGGGCTCTGCCGGGGAGACGGACTCCGGGGTGATGGAGGCGCACACCGTGGCCTCGGTGGGCCCGTAGGCATTGAGCAGGGTGCGGCCCTGGCTCCAGCGCCGGGCCACCTCGGCGGGCAGCGCCTCGCCTGCGGAGATGACGGTGCGCAGCAGGGGCAACTCCGCGGGCGACAGCTGCGCCAGCACCGAGGGCGTCAGGGTGACGGTGGTGACTTCATGCTCGCGCAGCAGCGTGCGCAGCGGCACGTCCGGCAGCAGCCGCTCCCTCGGTGCCATCACCAGGGTGGCGCCCGCGAGCAGCGGCGCGAAGATTTCGAGGATGGCGGCGTCGAATGTCGGCGAGGCGAACTGCAGCACGCGGCTGGAGGAGGACAGGCGGTGGGCCTGGACGGCGGCGAGCGCGGAGTTGGTCAGCCCGCGGTGGCTCAGGAGGGTGCCCTTGGGGCGGCCGGTGCTGCCCGAGGTGTAGATGACGTAGGCGAGCTGGCTGGTGAGGACGTCCAAGCCGGGCACAGTGGTGGGGTGTCGGGAGATGACCCTCGCGTCGGCATCCAGGCAGCACGGCACGCAGGCCAGGGGCGCGGGGAGCTGGTTGAGCAGCGCTTCGTGCGTCACCAGCACCTGAAGGCCGGAGTCCTCCAGCATCAACGTGATGCGAGCGGTGGGGTGAGCCGGGTCCAGGCAGAGGAAGGCGCCGCCCGCCTTGAGGATGGCGAGCATGCCCACCACCAGCTCCGCGGAGCGCTCCACGCACAGCCCCACGAGCACCTCGGGGCCGACACCCAGTGTGCGCAGGTGGTGCGCGAGCTGGTTGGCGCGCTCATCGAACTGCCGGTACGTGAGACGCTCATCCTCGAAGATGAGCGCCTGCGCGTCCGGGGTGCGCCGGGCCTGGGCCTCGAAGAGGGTGTGCAGGCACGTCTCGCTCGGGAAGTCGGACGTGGTGTCATTCCACTCCACCAGCAACTGGTGGCGCTCGGCGCTCGTCAACAGCGGCAGCTCGGACAGGCGTAGGTGGGGGTTGCCCAGCGCGCCCTCCAGCAGCAGCTGCAAGTGCGTCACGAAGCGGCGGGCCGTCTCCTCGCGGAAGAGGTCCGTGGCGTACTGCAGGGTGCCGGACAGCCCTTGCGGCGTGTCGGTCAGCACCAGGGTGAGGTCGAAGCGTCCGGCGCCGCCCTCGACGGGCAGCGGCTGGACGCGCAGCCCCGGCACCTCCAGCGCGCCGGTGGGCATGTTCTGGAAGGTGAAGTTCACCTGGAACAGCGGGGAGCGTGCAGTGTCGCGCTCGGGCCTCAGCTCCTCGACGAGCTTCTCGAAGGGCAGGTCCTGGTGGGCGTGGGCCTCCAGCGTGGTGTCGCGCACGCGCGCGAGCAGCTCGCGGAAGGTGGGGTCTCCATGCAGGCGCGTGCGGTACACCAGCGTGTTGACGAAGAAGCCGATGAGCCCTTCCGTCTCGCTCCGGGTGCGGCCCGCCATGGCGCTGCCGACGCTCACGTCGTCCTGGCCCGAGTAGCGGGAGAGCAGGGCCTGGTAGCCGGCCAGGAGCGCCATGAAGGGCGTGACACCCTCGGCCTG
>NZ_JAAIYA010000044.1:0-2766 GCF_010894405.1 Pyxidicoccus caerfyrddinensis | reverse complement strand
CCGTCTCGCTCCGGGTGCGGCCCGCCATGGCGCTGCCGACGCTCACGTCGTCCTGGCCCGAGTAGCGGGAGAGCAGGGCCTGGTAGCCGGCCAGGAGCGCCATGAAGGGCGTGACACCCTCGGCCTGGCAGAAGGCGGTCAGGGCCTTGGAGATGGGCAGGAGGACGGGAACGGCATCGCCGCGGAAGGACCGGACCGGCGGGCGCGGGAAGTCCGTGGGCAGCTCCAGGGCCGCGGGGGCTCCTTCCAGCTGCTTGCGCCACCAGCCCAGCTGCCGCTCCAGGACCTCACCCTTGAGCCACTGGCGCTGCCACACCGCGTAGTCCGCGTACTGCACCGGCAGCGGCGGAAGCGCCGCGGGCCGTCCGGAGGAGAAGGCTCCGTAGAGGGCGACCAGCTCACGCACCAACACGCCCAGGGACCAGCCGTCGGAGACGATGTGGTGCATCGTCACCAGCAGCACGTGCTCGTGTGCCTTGAGGCGCAGCAGCGAGGCCCGCAGCAGGGGGCCCGTGGAGAGGTGGAAGGGGCGCAGGGCCTCTGCGGTAGCCAGGCGGCGCGCTTCGGCCTCGCGCGCGTCTTCGGGCAGGTGGCGCAGGTCGACGACGTCCAGCGGCACGGCGGCGGGTGGGGCGATGACCTGGACGGGGGCCGACGAGTCTTCGCGGAAGGTGGTGCGCAGTGACTCGTGGCGGTGCACCAGCGCTTCGAAGGTGCGCCGCAGGGCCTCGGTGTCCAGCGCGCCGGAGATGCGCAGCGCGGCGGGGATGTTGTAGGCGGGGCTGTTGGGATCGAGCTGATCGACGAGCCACAATCGCTGCTGCGCGAAGGACAGCGGCAGTGCGCCGGTCCGCGAAACCGGCACCAGGGGCGCGGAGGCATGGGTGGGCGCCGCGGCGTCGAGGCGACGGGCGAAGGCCTCCAGGGTGGGGGCCTCGAAGACGGCGCGCAGGGACAGCTCCACGCCGAAGGCTCCCCGCACGCGGGAGATGAGCTGGGTGGCCAGCAGCGAGTGGCCGCCCGCTTCGAAGAAGTGGTCCTTCACGCCCACGCGGGGCAGGCGCAGCACCTCGGTCCAGAGGGCGGCGAGCTTCTCCTCGGTGGTCGTGCGTGGGGCGACGTACTCGGAAGCGGAGGACGCGGCGTCAGGGATGGGGAGGGCCTTGCGGTCCACCTTGCCGCTGGGCGTCAGCGGGAAGGCGGCCAGCACGACGAAGGCCGACGGCACCATGTACTCGGGCAGCTTCTCGTGCAGGCGCTCGCGCAGCGCACTGACTTCCACCGCCTCCGGGCCACCCCTTCCCACGACGTACGCGACCAGACGCTTGTCGCCGGCCCTGTCCTCGCGAGCCATCACCACCGCCTGCTGCACGGCGGGCTGCTGCTCCAGCGCGGACTCGATTTCACCCAGCTCGATGCGCAGGCCGCGCACCTTCACCTGGAAGTCGGCCCGGCCCAGGTATTCGATTTCGCCGTCCGCCAGCCAGCGCGCCACGTCGCCGGTGCGGTACAGCCGCGCGCCCGGCGTGTCGCTGAAGGCATCGGGGATGAAGCGCTCCGCCGTCAGCTCCGGGCGGCCCAGGTAGCCGCGCCCCACCTGCACGCCGCCGATGAACAACTCGCCCGGCACGCCGATGGGCACCGGGCGCAGGTGCGCGTCCAGGAGGCGAATCTGCGTGTTGGCGACGGGGCGGCCGATGGGCACCGAGCGGTGCGGCTCATCGCGCACGCACGGGTAATAGGTGACGTCGACGGCGGCCTCGGTGGGGCCGTAGAGGTTGTGCAGGCCGGCGGCGGGCAGCCGTTGCAGGCAGCGCTGCGCCAGCTCCAGTGGCAGGGCCTCACCGCTGCACACCACGCGCTTCAGCGTCGTGCACCCCTCCAGCCCCGGCTCCTCCAGGAACACCTGGAGCATGGAGGGCACGAAGTGCAGGGTGGTGACGCGCTCCTCGGCGATGAGCCGCGCGAGGTACGTGGGCTCCTGGTGTCCGCCGGGCCGTGCCACCACCAGTCGCGCTCCTGTCAGCAGCGGCCAGAAGAACTCCCAGACGGAGACGTCGAAGCTGAAGGGCGTCTTCTGCAGCACCGTGTCGGCTGGGGTGAGGCCGTACTCCTGCTGCATCCACAGCAGGCGGTTGACGACGCCGCGGTGCGAGTTCATCGCGCCCTTGGGCCGGCCGGTGCTGCCCGAGGTGAAGATGACGTAGGCCAGGGCCTCCGGGCTGGCGAGCGGCTCGGGGCGGGACTCCGGCTGGCGGGACACTTCCAGCCACTCCGAGTCCAGGCAGAGCAGCCGGGCCTCATGCGCGGGTAGGCGCGACAGCAGCCGCTCCTGCGCCAGCAGCACTGCGGGGCGCGCGTCTTCGAGCATCCACGCGAGGCGCTGGGCCGGGTAGTCCGGGTCGAAGGGGACGTAGGCACCACCGGCCTTCAGCGTGGCCAGCAGGGCCACCACCATCTCCAGCGAGCGCTCCAGGAAGAGGCCGACGCGCACCTCGGGGCCCACGCCCAGCGAGCGCAGGTGGTGCGCGAGCTGGTTGGCGCGCGCGTCGAGCTGCCGGTAGGTGAGGCTCTCGCCCTCGAAGCACAGCGCCACCGCGTCGGGCGTGCGCTCCACCTGGGCTTCGATGAGCGTGTGCAGGCACGCGTCCGCGGGGAAGTCGGCCCGGGCGCCGTTCCACTCGCGCAGGAGGCGGTGCTGCTCGGCGCCGTCCATGAGGGGCAGCTCGGCCAGGCGTGCTTCGGGCCGGTCCACCACGCCTTGCA
>NZ_JAAIYA010000043.1 GCF_010894405.1 Pyxidicoccus caerfyrddinensis | reverse complement strand
GAAAGTGCCGCTGCCCCCGCCGCCACTCCCCCTTGCCGGCCTCTCCTGCTCCGGCCCACCCCCGCGAGGCCTGCCTCCCCACTCCAGGCACGACCTCGACTTCGCCCCTTCCCCCCGACCACCTGGCGCGTACGGCGTCCCCCCACGCCCCCGGACCACCCCGTCCGCCGTACTCGCCGTTCCCAGCTGCATGAAGCATTAGCATCAGCCGTGCCAGCCGCTGGCGAGGGCAAGAAACCCGGTTATTTCAAAGCGTTACGGAGGCCCCTCCTGCTCGGGCGGACGTGGTGCCAGAGGGAAACCGGAAAAAACTCCGGCCCTCGGGGGTGGCCGTCCTAACGTGCCGCGCGCCTGTTGAGGTGGAGGAGAACCGCTTTGCGCCTGCCGGTCGCCACAGCCCTGCTCGCTCTCGTCGCCTGCTCCCGCACGGTGGAAGGCCCCACGCCCCGCATCCAGGGAGCCATCAACCCGCTCACCCGCAACGTCACGCCCCCGCGCATCTGCAATGCCCAGGGCGGGGAGCACGGCTGGCGGTTCGAGGTGGCGGGTGACGGCTTCGCTCCGGTGCCCGCGGACGTGCTCACCGAGGATGAGCCAGGGGTGGCGCTGCCGGAGGTGACGCTGCGCGGGCCCACCACGCTCACACTGAGCCGGGACCACGTCTTCTACATCCGCCCGGAGCTGCTGCTGGTGGACCTGCCCACGCGGGACTCGACGCCACCAGTGGATCTGCCCGAGGGCAGCTACACGCTGGAGGTGAGCAACCCGGTGGGCGGCAGCGCCTCGCTGGCGGACGCGCTGGTCGTCGTGCCGCCCCCCACGCTCACCCGGGTGGTGCCGCCGCCGGATGGCTATTCGTTCGCCGGCTCGAGCCCCATCGTCATCGAGGGGACGGGCTTCCGGCTCGACACCTTCCCGAACATCGTCCTGCGCGCCGCCGACGGGTCGAGCCAGTCGCTGTTCGTCATCAACGTCATCTCGCCCACGCGCATCGAGTCGGAGATTCCCCCCGGCACGCCCGAAGGCGTCTACGACCTGGTGCTCACCAACCCGGAGGGCTGTGGCGCCTCGGTGTCCCGCGCGCTGGACATCACCTACGCGCGGCTGGGCACGCTCACCGTGGCGCCGCGCACCGGAAGCGAGCTGAGCAACCAGACCATCACCCTCACCAACACGCCCACCGGCGATCAGCGCCCGTTCTCGGGGCCGCCGGACATCGTCCTCCTGGCGCCCTTGAAGACGAATCCGGCGGAGGTGGTGCGCATCCCGTTGCGCGACGTCACCTTCGACGGACCCGGCACCGTGACGGCGGTGGTGCCCACCTGCTCCGGCCTCGACGCGCCCCCCATCGCCGACCCGCTGTGCCCCAGCGGCATCGTGCCCGGCGGCCCCTACGCCCTCGAGGTGGCGGACCCGGGCGGCGCCATCGGTGAGGTGCCGGCCATCCAGGGCTTCACCGTCACCGCGGACGGAGCGGCGGGACTGACGTCGGACCTCGGGGAGTGTGCCCTGGCTTCCCAGCCCTGCGGAGCGCCTGCACCATGAACGCCCTTGCCCTGCTCGCCGCGCTCACCACGCTCACCGCCGCGGAGCCCTCCGCGCCGCTCGCGACCGAGGCGGACACCGCCCCTCGCGAGGGCAGCGTCCTGCTCGCTCCGAAGGTGGGCTTCTTCAAGACCACCACGCCGCTGAGCGGCGACCTCTACCTGGCCGCGGAGGTGGGCTACATCACCCCGCTGCTGGAGCGGCGCCTCGCGGTGGTGGTGGAGGTGAACTACCACCGGCCGAAGCTGTCGGGCACGGTGACGGACCCGCAGCTCGGTGGCTTCGGCGCGCCGCCGCCGGATGGCACCTACTCGCTCGCCGTGCGCGAGGTGGCCTTCCTGCTGTCGGCCGTGTACCGCTTCGAGCACTCGCTCGGCACGCTCACGCCGTACGTGGGCGGCGGCCTCGGCCTCTACCTGCACCGCGCGACGTCGGACATCTTCGGCTCCGTGTCCTCGGAGAGCGACGGTGGCCTCGGCCTGCAGGCGCTGGCCGGGCTGGAGTTGCCGCTCGGTCCGGGCGGGCTCTTCGTGGAGGCGCACTACCACTTCGCCCCGCTGGACCTCGTCACCACGGGGGACGTCAACGTGGGCGGCTTCCTCGCGAGCCTGGGCTACCGCCTGCGCCTCTGAGGCGGCTCAGAACGTCCCCATCATTCCACCCAGCAGGCTGCCGCCCTGGGTGGTGGCGACGAGGGGCGACACCCTCAAGCTCGCGGGCCGCTGCGCGAGCCGCGAGGCGCCGCGCACCACGCGCCGGTGGGAGACCTCGTAGCCGATGACCGCGCCGACCACCGCGCCGATGGGGCCGGCGACCGCGAGGACGACGCCGCTGCCGAAGGCCATGGTGGGCATGGTGCCGATGACGCCCAGGCCCATCCCCATCGCCGCGCCCATATAGGCCGCCCAGAGCTTCCCCTCCCCGCCCAGGAGGCTGCCGACGGCCCACGCTCCCACGGGCGCGGTGGCCGAGACGCTCAGCATCGTGACGAGGAAGGACGTGAGGATGCACATCCGCTCGGTGTCGCGGAAGCAGCGCGTGCCGACGAGCGCGTCCATCGCGACGGCGCTGCTCAACGTCAGCGCGGTCGCCCCCGCCAGGTCGAGAAGCGAGCGCACCAGTGGCACCGCCAGCGGCTCCGGTGCCAGGCGCGCCGAGGGGCCTGCGGCGTCTGGCGTGGGCAGGAGGCGCAGCGGAGAGGACGCTTCCCGCGAGAAGTCCCGCTGTGGTGCGGAAGGCTCCGCTCGCGTGGAGTCGCTCTGTGACGTCGAAGGTACCTCTCGTATGCCGGCGCCCAGCGGCGCGGAAAACTCCTCCCGCGTGGAGTCGCTCAGTGGCGTGGCAGGTTCCGCTCGCGCGGAGTCATCCAGCGGCGCAGAAGGCTCCACGCGCACGGAGTCGCCAGGGCCCGCGGAGGGCATCTCCAGAGCGGAGGCAGCATCCTCCACAGGATGGACGACTCCATCGAGCGCATCCGTCCGCATGGTCGACGTGCCCTGTACGCCAGGAGCGAGGAGCTCCCCCGCAGTGTCGGACGCGGCCGTCTGGCCCGGAAAGTCGATGGGCTCGAACGGCGCGGAAGCGTCAGGCGCGGGAGCTGGAGTGCTCTCCGGATACGCGTTCCACGCCCCTGCCTCCGCGGGAGTCTCCGTCGCCTGCGCCCGTCCAGAGCCGGGGGCGAGCACGAGGAACAGCAGGAGCGGCGCGAGGCGGACAGCACGCATGCCCCCAGCGTAGCCGCGAGCGGGGCTCCGCGCCCATGCCCCCTCCAGTGCGAGCATGTCTCCTCGCGTCAGGCCTGTCCCATCGGGGTACGCAGCACGCGGAGCAATTCCTGCGCGAGCACGTCGTGCATGGCCTGCTTCAGCGCGCCGAGCAGGTGCTGGAGCGCCTCGGTCGTCTCTCCGTGGGCCTCGCGCACACGCTCATGGCGGCCATCGAAGATGCGCAGCCGCCCGGGCACCAGCGCGATGACGGGCAGCGCGGGGTGGCGCTTGCGCAGCAGTCCGAGGAACAGCGGGTGGTCCTCGTCCGGCCTGCGCAGGTCCACCACCACGAGCACCGGCGGCGTGGAGGAGATGGCGGCGAACGCATCATCCGTGTCGCCCGTCGCGGACACCGAGAGCCCCGGCTCCTCGAGCATGCGCCGCAGCAGCTCGCGCGAGGGCGTGTGGGGACTGACGATGAGGACGCGGCGCATCACCCGTTGAATCTAGCCCTTCCACACCGCGATGGCGGCCCCCGCGAAGGCGACCGCCGAGCCCACCACCCGGGCGAGCGTGGCCGGACGCCCTTCCACCATGGCATCCCACACGAGGCTGGTGAGGAGCTGCGCGGCCATCAGCAGCAGCGCGGACTGCACCGCGCCCAGCCGGCCAATGGCCCACGGCATGCCCACGACGATGAGCACTCCGCACAGGCCCGGCAGCAGATGCCACACGGTGAAGCCGTCGAAGAGGCGGCCGGAGCCAGCGGGAGCGGCGGCCTCGGGCCAGAAGCCCGGCACCGAGCGCGCCACCGCGTAGACGGCGAAGGTGGCCACCGTTGCCACCACCATGTTCATGAGGACGGCGCTCAGCAGCCCCCACTGGCCCGCGAAGCGACGGTTGAGACCGGCCTGGGCCACCACGGCCAGGCCGCACAGCAGGGGAACGAGCGAGATGAGACGCATGCCGCGCGCTGGGTACCGTGAACCCTCCCCCTCCGCAAGCCAGGACGACGCAAGGAGAGGAACCAGGAGGTCAGGCGGTGGTCCTACTCTCCAGGTCTTTCTTGATGGTGGCGAAACGCGGGTTGACGGGCTACTTCCCGTCGGGCGCATGGCCACCCCCACCGAGCTCCACTTCGACTGCGGCACCCTGGTGGCCCCGGTGCTGCCGGACGACGCCCGCCTGCTTGCCCTGTTTCAGCGGGACTCCCGCACGGGGGTGTACCGCGCACCGGCGTGGCACTACCGTGATGCGGTGTTGCGGCTGCGCGAGTTGGGGCTGCCGTACGAGGACCGGGCGAAGCGCTTCGAGCCGCTGGAGCTGGAGCTCACCACGCCCATCACCCCCTTCCCCCACCAGCGCGCGGCGCTGGATGCGTGGACGAAGGCGGGAGGCCGGGGCCTGGTGGAGCTGCCCACGGGCGCGGGCAAGACGCTGATGGCGGTGCTGGCCATCGCGCACGTGAAGCGGCCCACCCTGGTGGTGGTGCCCACGCTGGACCTGATGACGCAGTGGCAGGGCGTGCTGGCCCGCCACTTCTCCGTGCCGGTGGGGCTGCTGGGCGGCGGGGTGAGTGACAGGCAGCCGCTGACGGTGACGACGTACGACTCGGCCACGTTGCAGACGGAGTTCCACGGCAACCGCTTCGGCCTCCTCATCTGCGACGAGTGCCACCACCTGCCGGCGCCCAGCTACCGCTTCGTGGCGGAGGGCTCGCTGGCGCCGTACCGGCTGGGGCTCACCGCGACGCTGGAGCGCACGGACGGCGGCGAGCGCGTGTGCGAGGAGTTGCTGGGCCCGCGCGTGCACCGCACGGACATCCGCGAGCTGCAGGGCGAGTACCTGGCACCCTACGAGGTGAAGCGGGTGGAGGTGCCGCTGCCGCCGGACGAGAAGGCGCGCTACGACGCGGCGAGGGCGCTCTACGTGGGCTTCGTGCGCAGGCTGGGCGTACAGCTCTCCGCGCCGGAAGGGTGGGCGCGCTTCCTGGCGCAGAGCCAGCGCAGCGACGAGGGCCGCGCCGCGTACCGGGCGTACCGGGAGCAGCGCAGCATCGCCCTGACCTCCAGCGCCAAGCAGGAGGTGCTGTGGCGCATCCTCCTGGAGCACCGCGAGGACCGCGTCATCGTGTTCACCGATGACAATGAGACGGTGTACACGCTGGCGCGGCGGCTGCTGCTTCCCGCACTCACGCACCACACGCCGGTGCCGGAGCGCAAGGCGCTGCTGGCCGCCTTCTCGAGCGGCGAGTTGCCGGTGCTGCTCACCTCGCGCGTGCTGAATGAGGGCGTGGATGTGCCCGAGGCGCGCGTGGGCGTGGTGCTCAGCGGCAGTGGCAGCGTGCGCGAGCACGTGCAGCGGTTGGGGCGCATCCTCCGCAAGCGGCCCGGGAAGCGGGCGCTGCTGTACGAGGTGTGCTCGGCGCAGACGGCGGAGAGCGGCATCAGCGAGCGGCGGCGCCAGCACGACGCGTACCAGGAGGAGGCGTGAGGTGCTGACCCGCGACCTGCTCACCTACCGCGTCCGCCAGGGCGTGCTGCGCCCCGCCTATGTGAAGCGCGACGACGAGGCGCTGCTGGCCTTCGCCCAGGAGTTGCTGGCCGAAGTGGAGGCCTCGCGCGGCGTGATGCTGGACGACGTGGAGGAGTCCTTCGGACTCAAGGCCGGCGCCTTCACGCGGCCGAAGGTGGCGCGCGGGCTGGTGAAGCTGCTGATGGACCGGCTGTGCTTCGACGAGCCCTCCCCGGGCGTGAGCGAGGCGCGCTGGGAGCGATTGAAGGCGGCGGCCGGGGTACTGCGCACGCTGCCGCCGGACTCGACGGTGGAGGCCTACGAAGCGCGGCTCGCGCAGGTGCTGCCCGCGCCGCTGCCCGACGTGCGCGAGGCGCTGTACGCGGACCTGCCGGGCCACCGGCGGCTGGTGGGCTGGGACGGCGAGCCGCTCACCGCGCAGGCGCTGGTGGACCGCTACAACCTCGCGCTGGCGCAGGGCCCGCTGCTGACGGCGCGGCGCCTCACGCTGCGAGCGCTCGCGCCGGAGCTGCTGCGCGTGCGCAAGGTGCTCCGGTGGCTGAAGTTCTGCCGGCTGGTGGCCGAGGTGCGGCACGTCGGCGAGGACTGGTCGCTGGAGGTGGAGGGCCCGGGGGCGATGCTGGCCATGCAGAAGAAGTACGGCCTGCAGCTGGCGTCCTTCCTGTCGGTGGTGCCGGTGCTGGGGCGCTGGGAGCTGACGGCCACGGTGGAGACGGCGCGCAAGCAGGCCACGTTGTCACTCAGCGACAAGGACCCGCTGGTGTCGCCGCTGCCAGCCGCGCTGGGACACGTGCCGGCGGAGGTGGCTTCGCTGGCGGAGGGCTTCCAGGACGAAGCCTGGGAGCTGGACCTCACGCCGCTGCCCCGGCACATGGGCGCATCGGGGCTGTGCGTGCCGGACCTGACCTTCCGCCACCGCGAGTCGCGGCGCGAAGTGGCGCTGGAGCTCTTCCACGCCTGGCACGCGGGGCCGCTGGCGCGGAGGCTGGCGGAGCTGCGCTCGCGCCCGGACTTCGGGCTGCTCCTGGGCGTGGACCGGGCGCTGGCGAAGGAAGCGGCGGAGCGCGAGACGCTGGAAGCCCACCCACAGGTGGTGCTCTTCAACGGCTTTCCCTCGGTGAAGAAGCTGCGCGAGCGACTCTCGAAGCTGGGAGCGGAGGCGTCCGGGCGATGAGCGGGTCAGCTGCCCTTCGGTTTGAACTGCGCGGCGAGCACGCTGAGGATGCGGATGGCGGTGCGGTCCAGCTGGCGTGCGCGGCGCATGAGGCGGCGCAGCTCGGCGGATTCGCCGTAGTCGCTCGGAGGCTCCGCGGCCCACTTCACTTCCTGCGACGGCTTGAGACCCAGCGCCTCGTCCGCGGAGATGGAGAGCACCACGCACAGCCTGCGGAAGGTCTGGATGCTGGGCAGCATGTGGCCGCGCTCCAGTCGCCCATAGACTTCGCTCGCAATGCCGATGCGCTCCGCGACGTCCGCCTGGGTCAGGTTGAGGCGGGTCCGTGCGAGGCGCGCAGCTCCTCCAAGTCGGGATGCGAGAGTCTTTTCCATTGGGTCGTTAACCTACCGGGTCCGCCTATGTCGATATGACTTGAGAGGTTGGCATCCAAGAACTTCCTGGGTAGTCTTGTAGGCTGGTGACCCCGTGCATCACACCCACCTCACGGGTCCTGCGCAGTGGACGCGAAGACCATGTTGACCTTCCTGTTCGTGGACGAAGACCCGCGCTCGCTCGCGGCGCTGCGGCGTCTGGTGAGGGACTTGCCGGGCTGCAAGCGCTTCGCGCGCGGCGTGGCGGAGGCGCTCGCCCTCGTGCGGGAGGAGCCTCCCGCGGTGGTGGTGAGCAGTGAGCTGTTGCCGGATGGTGACGGGCTGTGCCTGCTCGAGCACGTGCGCGCGCGCTACCCGCGCACCGCCTGCGCGCTCCACACGGCGCTGCCGCCGAGGACTCCACGAGCGCGCGGCATCACCTGGATGGACCGCGCCGCGCCGCCGTCGGAGCTGTATGCGCTACTGCGCGCGCTGGGCGCGGGGGTGGTCGGCAGCCCGGCGTGAGGGGGTGGCTGGGAAGCGACTCTGCACGTCGGGCGGCCTACCAAGAGCGTGGGACTGCGTCCCTCTCGGCTCTCTCTGGAGTCCAACACATTGAGCCGGCCGAAAGACGTGCAGCACTCCATCCGGCACGGTTTCAAGGTGGCCCACCTCACCAAGGCCGCCCGGCTCCTCCGTCCTGTTCTTCTCCGGGGGTGCCCATCCGGGCATCCTCGATGACCACGTAGTCCTGCTCGCGGAGGACGCGGCAGGTGGGGCCGGCCCGCACCGCGTCGAGGGCCTCGGGCAGCACCTCGGGGCGCGCCGCGAGGAAGTACGGCACTGCGCCGTCCGTGAGGATTCGCTCCAGGACGCCGGACACCTCGTAGAGCGTGGGCGTGCCCAGGTCCGGGTCGCACTCGAGCTGGCAGAAGGACGCCTCCAGCGCGCGGCCCATGGACAGGAAGAGCCGCCTGGCGCGGGCCCAGGCCGCGGGGTGCTCCTTCTGGAGGTCGAACAGGTCCGTGGGCTCGTAGAGGGCCACGGTCGTCAAGTCCCTCCGGTGGTAGTTCCAGAGCAGGAGCGACATGGAACAGTGGAGTGGCCCGACGGCATACCGGAAGTGGATGGCCACCCCCTGCCAGTCCTCCGCCCGCGCGAGCGCCTCCGCCACGCCGCGGCACTGCGCCGTGCGTCCCGTCCAGACGTGCATCTGGAGCCGGGCCTCGAGCGCCAGCTCCTCGCAGTCCTCGTCGGACGGCAGGACTTCCTCCCCCTGGAAGACGGGCGCCAGGCGCGCCATGACGTCGGACCGCGTCAGCGGCAGGGCGGGAAAACGAACGTAGTAGTCCTTCACTTCACCGCGCTCCTCTCCGGGCTCGGGGGATGATGACCCAATCCGGCGGCAACCCGAAGGGCACGCCGGGGACGACGGCGCCCGGGGCACGCGGTAAGGTCCCTCCCTCGCACCATGAAGCTCTACGCCATCAGTGATTTGCACCTGCGCCACCCCGACAACAAGCAGGCCCTTCAGTCCATCCCCGCGCATCCGGAGGACTGGCTCATCGTCGCGGGCGACGTAGGGGAGACGCTGGCGGAGATGGAGCTGATGCTGCGCACCCTCACCGAGCGCTTCCGGCAGGTGCTCTGGGTGCCGGGCAACCACGAGCTGTGGACGATGCCGTCGGAGCAGCCGCCCCTGCGCGGCGAGGCGCGCTACCAGCGGCTGGTGGCGCTGTGCCGCAGCTACGGCGCGCTCACGCCGGAGGACCCCTATCCGCGCTGGCCCGGCGAGGGGCCGCCCCGCGTCCTGGTGCCCATGTTCCTGGGCTACGACTACTCCTTCCGCCCGGACCACGTGCCGGCGGAGAAGGCGCTGGAGTGGGCGTGGGAGGAGGACCTGCTGTGCACGGACGAGGTGCTCCTGCACCCGGAGCCCTACCTCAGCCGGTCCGCTTGGTGCGCCGCGCGCGTGGAGTCCACCCTGGCGCGCCTGCAGGCGCTGCCCGCGGACTGCTCCACGGTGCTCATCAACCACTACCCGCTGCGCTACGAGCACGTGCGGCTGCCGCGCATCCCCCGCTTCTCCATCTGGTGCGGCACCAAGCGCACGGAGGACTGGCACACGCGCTTCCGCGCGGAGGTGGTCGTCTCCGGGCACCTCCACATGCCCGCGACGCTGTGGCGCGACGGCGTGCGCTTCGAGGAGGTGTCGCTCGGCTACCCCATGCAGTGGAAGCACCGGGGCGGCGGCAGTCTGGAGCGCTTCATGCGGGAAATCCTCCCCGGCCCGGCCGTGCGGCCGCTCTGAGGCAACCCACTCCCTGAAAAGCCGAAGCCCCGGGTGCCCGCCTGAGCGGACGACCCGGGGCCTCAACGGCGCGGCTTTCGCCGCGCCGTCACTTCAGACGGCTGACTACTGGAGGTACGAGGCGATGAAGGCGATCTCCTCGTAGCCGCCCTTCGCGCCGAAGACCTCGATGTAGTACTTGCCCGCCGGCACGTTCAGGAGGTTGCACGTCTCGGACATGTGCTCCTTCACGCTGCGGCAGTCGTAGTCGGACTTCGTCGGGGCCGAGCCGAGCTTCACGTACACGTCGGGGTTGCCGTAGCCCTCGCCCGTCGACACGTACAGGCTGTTCTTGCCGGTGCCCGGACGGCGCTCCGGCATGGTGATGGTGAACACCGTGGACGAGCCCGCCGCGCCGCTGAAGTACTTGTACGGCACGCCGCTGGTCACCGGGATGTAGCCACCCTTCCAGGTCACCTTCAGCGAGGTGTTGGCGTAGGCGCTGAAGCCGCGCAGCATCACGTACCAGGTGCCATGCGAAGGAGCCGCGAACGCGCAGGTCTCCTCGTTGCCCGAGCGGTACGGACGGCAGTCGTACGAGGTGGTCGTCGGCGCGTTGTTGTAACGGACGTACAGGTCCGCGTCACCCGTGCCACCCGACAGCGTGAACGTCAGGTCGTACGCGCCCTCGGGGATGGTCACCTTGTAGTACTTCAGCGAGCCGCTGGAGCCGGAGATGCCCGTGATCGGCAGGTCCTTCTCGAGCGGGTCCGTCGGCGGAGGAGGAATCGGCACGCCGACGCCGACGGCCTTCCACGCGTTGCTCACCGAGGCGATGGTCGCCGCGTCGTAGCCCAGCTGCGCCGCCGCCTGCTCCGTGGCCGTCTTCGCGGCCTCGAAGTTGGACGAGGGCAGGAGCAGGTCCCTGTTGGCCCTGTAGAAGATCTGGCCGGCCTTCTCGATGCCGATGCCCGCGACGACCTGGGTGGTCTTGCCGCGCGGGTGCGTGCCACCCTGCGACAGCAGGTAGAACGCCAGGTTGGAGATACCGGAGCTGTAGTGCACGTCCACGCCCGAGCCGTAGTTCGGGTAGTAGTCCAGCGAGTCCCCGTCCAGCACGGGGTCGTTCATGTAGCGGAGCGCGTCGTTCGGGATGCTCGGCGTCCAGACGTCGTCGCCCACCAGCCAGTGGCGGGGAGACACAGGACCGGAGCCGTCGCCGTACCACTCGCAGACCGCGCCGAAGATGTCCGACATGGACTCGTTCAGACCACCGGACTCACCCGAGTAGATGAGGTCCGACTCGTTCTCCGTCACGGCGTGCGTCAGCTCGTGCGCCGTCACGTCCAGCGAGTTGGCCAGGTTCGAGGCGTTCACGCCGTCGCCATCGCCGTACACCATCTGGGTACCGTCCCAGAAGGCGTTCACGTAGTTGTTGCTGTAGTGCACCGAGCTGATGAGCATGCCACCCGCGTTGTTGAGCGAGTCGCGGCCGAACAGCGTCTGGTAGCAGTTGTAGACGGTGCCCAGGTGGTCGTAGTTGGTGTTGACCACCGCGTCGGCCACGGGAGCCCCACCCTCGACGCGGGCCACGGGGCCCGGCAGCGAGGTGCCGTGGTTGAGGTTGTGCAGGCGGCGGTTGAGCGCCTCCTTGATCTGCGGGATGCGCAGCTGCACGTCGCCGCTCTTCGCGTCGACCAGCAGGATGTCGCGCACAGGCGTGCCGTCCGCCTTCTCGCCCGTCTGCACGAGCTTGTACATCAGGCGCAGCTCGTCGCCGTCACGGAAGTACACCAGCTCCGTCTCGGGGCTGGTGACGGCGCCCGCGACCGTCTCGCGGTCCGACGCGGCCGAGGACAGCGCCGCCTCGGCGGGGATGGTGGGCTTGGCGTCCGCCTTCAGGTCGCTGCGAACGTTGGTGTTCGCCGCGATGACCTGCCCGGCACGCACGTGCAGGCGGAACTCACCGCCGAACACGGGGAGGTCGTTGTGACGCACGGCGTACCGGAAGTGGCTGTCGCCCTGCGGATCCGTGTAGCCCTTCGTGAAGACCAGGTTGGCCGGGGCCAGGTGGAACGCCGGGGCCAGGGCCTCGACCACCGGAGCCAGCGCATCGCGCTGCAGGGACGCCGCGCCCTCGGCCGGGATTTCCGGCGCCGGGGCCAGGTTGCCCGTGATGAACGTGGCGATTCCCGCCCCGTCCTTCGACACTACGTTCTGCCCATTCTCCAGCGCCGCCGTGTGGGCAGCTTCCGCGGGCTTGTTGGCCTCGGGAGCAGGGGTGGACTCGTTGCAACCGACAACGACGGAAAACGCCGCGATTCCAAGTACTCCGCGTACTCGCTTGCTCTGCACCATGTAATCCTCCTAAGCGGAAAGATTAGGAAGCATGGTCGCACGGAGGTGACGGGGATTTCAAGGTTGCGCGATTATTTCACGCTGTCACCTATTCTCAGAATTCAAGCTTTGTCATGGAAGCCTAAAAGTTCCATGGGCTTAGAAGTACCCGTCCGAGTCAGTTGAGACTACGGCAGAACGTGACAGGTCACATCCAGATCCGCGCCTTTTTCGAAGAAAGCCCGTGGCCGGGCGGACGTTGGCAGGGTCCGCGCGCGAAGCCGGCCCGGGGAAACGCGTCCAGGCCGCGTCGACGGGGTGCCGTGGGGCACCCGCATCGCGCGGCCGGGCCGGGAGCTGACGGGAAGGAAGCTGACGTCCGAGTGGAGTAGCCGTGAGTTTCAGGCTCGCGCTCTAACCGCTGAGCTATCCCCCGGAAGCAGTCGGGAGAGCCGGATTCGAACCGGCGACTTCAAGCACCCAGTGCGTGTAGGGCCACTCCGGCCGGACGTCGAAACGTGTGAGGTATTGAAGCGCCCGAGGAGTGAAGCCATCGGGTGAAGCTCGAGTATGAATCGAGTGCCTTTACCATTTGGCTATTCCGCCGTTGGTGGCGGAAGTTGGATTCGAACCAACAGTGAGTGCGTGTAGGGCCTCACCAGCCGGGCGCTTCAAAAGAGGTGGCTCGGTGTCGGGCGATGCCGCCGTCGACCTTGCCTGCGAGGAGAAAGACGCGTCGAACGCGCGAGCCCTGACGAGGGGCATTTTTTCCGCGCTACGTTAGGGCCCCACCCTGGAGGTAGACAGACAATGCGCGCACTGCAACTGCAGCGGCTGGACGGACCGGATGGACTCCAGCTCGTGGACATCCCAGAGCCCGAGTCCGATGACCTGGTACTCATCGACGTGGCGGCGGCGGGCGTGAGCTTCCCGGACCTGCTGCTCACGCGCGGGCAGTACCAGATGAAGCCGGCGCTGCCCTTCGTGCCGGGCGTGGAGGTGGCGGGCGTGGTGCGCAGCGCGCCGGCCCGCTCGGCGGTGAAGCCGGGGCAGCGGGTGATGGCGTTCAGCTTCGGGTTGGGCGGCTTCGCGGAGGTCGCGGCGATACAACCGGAGATGGTGTTCCCCATCCCCGCGCGCTGGAGCTTCGAGGCGGCGGCGGGCGTGGTGATGAACTACCACACGGCCCACTTCGCGCTGCACCGGCGCGGCCGGGTGAAGTCGGGCGACGCGGTGCTGATCCACGGCGCGGCGGGCGGCGTGGGGACGGCGGCGGTGCAGGTGGCCCGGGGCGCGGGCGCGCGCGTCTTCGCCGTCGTGAGCGACGAGCGCAAGGCCGAGGTGGCGAGGAAGGCCGGCGCGCACGAGGTGCTGCTGTCCACCGGGGACTGGGTGGCCCAGGTGCGCGAGAAGACGGGCGGCATGGGGGCCAACGTGGTGCTGGACCCCGTGGGCGGCGACATCTTCGACAAGAGCCTCAAGTGCCTGGCCCCCGAGGGACGGCTGCTGGTGGTGGGCTTCGCGGGCGGCCGCATCCCCGAGGTGCAGGTGAACCGGCTGCTGTTGCGCAACATCGACGTGGTGGGCGTGGCCTGGGGCGGCTTCCTCCTGCATGAGCCGTCGCTGACGCCCACCATCGCCAAGGATTTGGAGGCGATGGCGGACCAGGGCGTGCTGGAGCCGGTGGTGGGCAGCGTCTTCCCGCTGGAGCAGGGGGCGCAGGCGCTGCGCGAATTGGAGACCCGGAAGGCGACGGGCAAGGTCGTGCTGCGCATGCGGTGAGCCGCGCGCGGTCCGGTGCCCGGGTGTACGCCGGGCATGCGGCCAGGCGCGAGCGGCCGCTCCCCCGCTGCCATCCTCCAGGGCGGGCCGCACCTTGGGGCTGGAGGTGACAGCACCATGGCGGACAACCCCATCGACAAGCAGCACCAGCGGGAGCGGGAGCAGGAGCGGGAGCGGCTGCGCGAGGAGGAGCGGAAGGACCTGGACGTGGAGTCCCGCCGGGGCCCCCGCCCGCTGGAGGGCTATGCCGGAGGGCACACCACGTGGACGGGCTCGCAGGACGACGAGGCCGCCGCCCGCGTGCATGCCCGCGACGCGGACGAGTCCTGGGAGGCCAGCGAGCGCCAGGCCCGGCTGGAGCCGGAGCCCGAGTCCCGCAGCCCCGACGAGGACGAGGAGGCCCGCAGGCGCGGCGAGGAGCCGGTCTCCCAGCGGGAGTAGCCACGCGTCGCTCGGAAGGCGAGGCGCGGGAGCGGGGGGCTGTTAACGTCCCGCTCCGTGCCTCCGTCTTCCCTGCCTCCCGCCGCGACGCTGCACCCGGATGAAGCGCGGCGCTACCTCGTGGGCCAGCTCGGACTGGCCCGGACGGCGCTGCCCCCGGGCGCGCGCGGTGTACGCGCCCTGCTGAAGGCGCTGCGCTGCATCCAGCTGGACCCGCTCGACGTCATCGGCACCAACGCGGACCTCGTGGCGCTGGCGCGCGTGGACGGCCTCGTCCGCGGCGACGTGTACCGCCACCTGATGCCGGGCCATGCCTTCGAGCACTTCGCCAAGGAGCGCTGCCTGCTGCCCGTCAGCGCCTTCCCCTACTACCGCGAGCGCGCCGCCCAGGCGCCCTGGTGGCGATTGGAGGAGCGGCTCAAGCGCGTGCCGGAGGCGGTGCTCCACGCGGTGCTGAAGGAGGTGGAGGAATTGGGCCCGGCCTCCGCGAAGACGCTGACGGACCACGGGCCCGTGGTGCCGCTGGACTGGAGTGGCTGGAAGGGCACCGGCCGCGCCACCGCCATGGCCCTGGAGGTGCTTTGGACGCGCTGCCAGGTGGTGGTGTGCGGGCGCGCTCCGGGCGGCAAGGTGTACGACGTGCCCCGCCGCGCCCTGCCCCGCCTCGCGGACGCGCCGGTGGACGAGACCTTCGGGCGCTGGGCCCTCGTGGAGCGCGTGGAGGCCGCGGGCCTGCTCAGCCGCGTCACCGGACCGCACTGGTCCACGCTGACCGACGTGCGCACCTCGCCCCTGCCGGACACGCTGGTGAAGGAGGGCGTGCTGGAGGAGGTGGCGGTGCCGGGCTCGCCCCGGCGTTACCTGGCGCCCAGCGGCTTTCGCGCGCGCGACTTCCCGGAGCCGGATGACCGGATGCGCATCCTCGGGCCGTTGGACCCGGTGCTGTGGGACCGCGGGCTGGTGCGCCTGGCGTTCGGCTTCGACTACGTGTGGGAGGTGTACAAGCCCGCCGCGCAGCGGCAGTGGGGCTGGTACGTGTGCCCGCTGCTGCACAAGGGAGCGCTGGTGGGCCGGCTGGAGGCGCGCGTGCGCGAGGACACGCTGCACGTGGACAACCTCTGGCGCGAGAAGGGCGTGAAGCTGGACGACGCGGCGCTCGATGCCGCGCTCGCGCGCCATGCGGTGGCGTGCGGCGTGGAGCGCGTCCGCCGTCCCCGGGCCCGCGTCGCCGCGTGAGGGGCGCGGCTCAGCCCTGCTCGGGCAATGCGGGCAGCTCGCGCTCCAGCGTCTGGGCGGCATGCGCGTCCCGCGCCACGCCGAAGCGCTGGCGCGAGCAGGTCAGCAACTGCCCCGCGTAGACGGTGTCCTCCAGCGCCTGCTGGAACTGGCCCCGCTCCGCGAAGGCCCGCGCCCGCTCGTCCACCAGTCGGGCGAGGATGCGCGCCTGCTCCGCGTGCGCGAACAGGCGGACCACGGAGCGCGCGTCGAAGCACACCAGCGTGTCGAACTCCATGCCGAGCGACAGCGTGCACGCCTCGCGGATGCCCTGGAGACACTCTTCCCAGGAAGCCTCCGCTCTCGCACGAGCGATGTCCGGAGCCAGGCGGCCGAGCTCACGCACGGCATTCAGCGTGAAGACGTAGCGCAAAACGGGCATGCGGATGGGAACTACACCTCAGGTCTGGAGATTCATCCAGCCCCAGGCGCTCCGCGCGTCACGCTTCCGGAGGCGCAACCCACCAGCCGGGCGGGTCGATTCGCCACAGCTTCTGGTCGGGCCCCAGGGAGAAGCGATTCGCGGGCGCCTGGAGCACCCGCACCGGGTCGACCGTCGCCGGGTGCCAGGAGGTGGCTTCCTCACGGGTGAAGGCGGCCTCGTAGACGAACTCGGACGCGAGAGCGCCACTGCCCCCCTGGCGCCGCTGCGTGAAGCCCGCCACCGCGACGTAGCGCATGGTGGGCGCGGCCATGAAGGTGGTCCGGGCCAGCAGCAGTCCCAGCCCGGCGACCAGCCGGAGGTAGTCCTCGTGGCGCTCCACCTTCGTCCTGCGCCCGGTCTCCTCGACCGTCCCGTCCCACCGCATGCGCTGCTTCACCTCGGGGACGACGTCGTCGATTTCGGGAAGGTCCACCGCGAGGAAGGCGCACGCTGCGCCGTCGAGGTGGACCTCGCACCGGGACGCGAAGGGCAGCTCCAGGGCCTCCAGCTCGCGCTGCACGGACTCCAGGACGGCCTCGTGCTCGCCGGCCAGGACCCTCCGGGTCCACGCCACCCGCTCGCGCTCCCGCTCCGGCCACGTCGCGTGCGCCGTGTGGGCGGCGAGGGCCTCGCGCCAGTAATCCGGCCACTGCTCCGCGAACCGCCGCGCCGCGAGGCGGCGGGTCTCCCGGCTCCAGGGCACCGTACACAGCGCGGTGAAGCCGGCATACGCGAGCAGCGCGCCTGGCACCGACCCATCCCCGAGAGGGCCCTGGAGTGACGTTCCGACGCCGCCGAACACACAGGGGAACATCAGGAAGGCGAAGAGGATGCGCTTCCACAGCCCCCAGCGCCGCTCCCGCCCGAGCTGCGCGTCCACGGCCTTCCGGAAGGCCACCTCGTCATCGACCTCGTGCGTCGCCCGGGGAGCGGGCCCCTCGAAGGCCCACTCGACGGCCAGCACGGAGGCGTCCTCCGGGAGGTCCGGCATCTGGCGCCAGCACGTGAGGACATTCCTGCCCGTCCCCCGCGCCTCCCGCGCTTCGGCCTCGGCCTGCCGCAGGCGCTGCTCGCGCAGGACCTCCGCATGCTCGGGGCGCCACTCCTCCGGCCCGGGCACCGGCAGCTGGGTGGAGCGCACGCGGTTGAACGCGGCCCACTGCTGCCGGATGCGAGGTGGGTGATGCGACGGCCCTTCGTGCTGCTTCGCGCCGGACGTCAGCTCGACGGTTCGGCGGGACTCGACTCCCATCCTCGGCCCTCCGAGGCCCCCTGGTGATGGGACCTGTCGCACGAAGCATCCTCTCGGACCTTCGCGGAGGAAAGCAGATTGCGGCACACTCGCACGCGAGGAGGCGCTCCACGTCGCACGCCCACAATCCAGGTGCGGGTTCGCGCAGGGCCTGGGACGCAGGCCCGCCGGCTGACGCGCACACCCGCCGGGACGCATCGTCGGCATGACGACAACTCGTCGTGCGGGCGGCGTCTCCAGGAGGTGCGGTGATAATCTCGGGGCCCGTAACCGCTCCATGCGCACCGACGCCTTCCCGACATGAAAGACCTCGACGCCATCCTCCGGGCCCGGCAGCGCGCCCAAGGTCCGCTGGTGCTGGCCACCGTCGTCGCCGTGTCCGGCTCGTCGTACCGCAAGCCCGGTGCTCGCATGCTGATGGGCGAGGACGGGTGGCTGGCCGGGGGCGTGAGCGGCGGCTGCCTGGAGGCCGACATCGTCCGCAAGGCCTTCTTCTGGACGAGCACCGGCCCGCGCCTGCTGCGCTACGACTCCACCGGCGACAACGCCGAGGAGGAGGGCAGCCTGTCCTTCGCGCTCGGGTGCAACGGCGTGGTGGACGTGCTGCTGGAGCGCTTCGAGCCCGGCCCCGGGGAGGCGCTCACCTTCGCCGCCGAGGCCCGGCTGGCGGAACGCCGCGCGGTGGTGGCCACCGTGTACCGGGGCCCCGCCAGCGCCGTGGGCTCGCGACTGCTGGTGCGCGCGGACGGCACGGAGGCGGGAGACCTGTCCGGAGCGCTGCGCGAGGCCGTGCGCGAGGCGGCTCGCGAGGCCCTCGAGGCGGGACGGACCTGGAGCGGCCCGTGCGGTGGCGCGGACGTGCTCGTGGAGGTGGTGGACCCGCCGCATCCGCTGGTGCTCTTCGGCAGCGGCTTCGACGTGGCGCCCGTGGTGACGCAGGCCGCGAGCCTGGGCTGGCAGGTCACCGTCGTCGCGGACCGGCCCTCGGAGACGCTGCGGCGCCGCTTCCCCCTGGCGCACGCGGTGGTGTCCGCGAAGGCTCGTGACGCGGTCGACGCGCTGACGCTGCCGCCGCGCACGCTCGCGGTGCTGATGACGCACAGCCTGCCGCAGGACCGCGAGCTGCTGCCGCGATTGCTGTCCCGGGAGCTGCGCTACCTGGGTGTGCTGGGGCCTCGCTCGCGCACGGAGCGGTTGCTCGCGGAACTGTCCTCCCCGCCCACGCCCGCGCAGTTGGAGAAGCTGCACGCGCCCGTGGGACTGGACCTGGGCGCGGAGGGCGCTGAGGAGATTGCCCTGTCCATCGTCTCGGAGCTGCAGGCGGTGGTGGCGGACCGCGACGGCGGCAAGCTGCGCGAGCGACAGGCGCCCATCCATTCAGCGGCGACGCCTCCGGCTCGGAAGCTCGCGTGACGGTGGGCGTGGTGGTGCTCGCGGCCGGTGGCTCGTCGCGGCTGGGGCGTCCGAAGCAGCTCGTGCTTCACGAGGGAAAGACGCTGGTGCGCCGGGCCGCGGAAGCAGCCCTCGCGGCGGAGTGTGGCCCCGTGGTGGTGGTACTCGGCGCGCACCATGAGGCCGTGGCCGTCGAGCTGCTCGGGCTGCCGGTACACGTCGTCGAGCATGCGGAGTGGGCGGCGGGTCCCGGCGGCTCGCTCGTCGCGGGAGTGCACGCGCTCACCCGCCGGCACGAGGCTTCGTCCATGGACGCCGTGCTCGTCATGCTGTGCGACCAGCTCCGTGTGGACGCCGCACACCTGAAGGCGCTGGTGGAGACGTGGCGGAGGACTGGCACGGCCGTGGTGGCGTCCACGTACGACGGCACACGAGGCGTTCCGGCATTGTTCTCCCGCGCCGTGTTCCCGGAACTGGAAGCGCTCGGCCCCGAGCAGGGCGCGCGTGGGGTGATTGCCCGCGAGCCCTCACGCGTGGCGGAGGTTCTCCTCCCCGGCGGGGACGAGGACGTGGACACCGTGGCGGACCTCGCACGGTTGAAGTGAGCCGCGCTTTATTCTCCGCCTCCACGCGCCTCGCGGGCCGGTGACTGCACAGCAGGCGGACTGCCGACGCATCTCCGGTCACCCGTTGCCGCACGGCGTTGACGTCCCAGTCTTGCCGAGGACCCGCGAGCCTCCGTGCGCCGCGGGCCCCACGTGACACCGACAAAGACACCAGACCGCACGCGTCACCGTCACGTGACACGCATCCGCACGCTCGAAGGAGATGCACGCCATGGCGTACAGGGACTACGAGAACCGTCGCTTCCTCGGAGACGACCGGGACCGCTGGGGAGCCCGGGAGCGGGACATGGACGATGGCTACCGGGGCAGCGACCCGGGGCCAAGGCAGGAGCGTGGCCCGTGGCAGGGCGGGCAGGGATACGTGGGCGGCGGCTTCGGCCGCGGCTACGAGGATTACGGCCGGGGCATGCGCGAGGACACCGGCCGCTACGCCCGCGACTACAACACCCGTGACTACAACCGGGACCCGGACCGCGACTACAGCCGGGATTACAACAGCGGTTACAACTACAACCCGGGCGTCAACTTCCAGGGGAATCAGGGCGGCTACAGCCGCACGCCTGGCCTCACCGGGAACGACTGGAACGCTCGCCCGGGCTACGGGCAGTACAGCGTGCCGGGCACCTTCGGGGGCGGATGGTCCGAGCGGGACCTCGGCTACGACCGGGGCCAGGACCGCGGCTTCGGCACCTACATGGCGCGAGACAGGACCGACGGGCTCAACCTCCGCCGGGACACCGACGAGCGCGGCCCCTTCGAGCGGCTCGGCGACAGGTTCCGCGAGGGCGTGCGCAAGCTGGGCAAGGGGCCCAAGGCGTACACGCGCTCGGATGACCGCGTCCGCGAGGACATCTACGACCGGCTCATGCACGGGTGGGTGAACGCCGAGGACGTGGAGGTGCAGGTGAAGGCCGGCGAAGTCACGCTGACGGGCTTCGTCGATGAGCGCCGCGACAAGCGCATCATCGAGGACATCGTCGAGGAGGTGCTCGGCGTGAAGGACGTCCACAACCAGCTCAAGGTCAGCCGTCCCGAGCAGCTCGGCGCCACGAGCACCGGGACGCCCGGCACCCCGCCCACCCGGGTCGCCCGCTCATAGCGCGCGAGTCCACGGCGGCTCCCCGCACCCGGCGCGCGGGAGCCGCCTTCCCGGTGCTCCGGTGACGACCTCCGGTGTTCGTCTCCCTGGCGGCCCCGGGCCACCGCCGCATAGGGTGGCGGCATGGAGAGTCGCGCCACGCTGGTGTTCACCGACGGTGCATGTTCCGGCAACCCCGGCCCTGGCGGCTGGGGCGTCATCATCGTCACGCCCGACGGCCAGGTGACGGAGCTGGGAGGCCACGAGGCGGAGACCACCAACAACCGGATGGAGCTGACCGCCGCAGGCAAGGCACTGCGCCACCTGGAGCGCACCCCGGGGCCGCTGCACATCCTCACGGACTCCACCTACGTCATCCAGGGCATCACCAAGTGGGCCTTCGGCTGGAGCAAGCGCGGGTGGAAGACCGCCGACGGCGGTGACGTGGCCAATGCCGCCTACTGGAAGCGGCTCATGGCCCTGCTCGCCGAGCGCAAGAAGACCTTCTCCGGCGAGGACGCCGCCGTGGAGTGGAAGTACGTCCGCGGCCACGTGGGCGTGCCCGGCAACGAACGCGTGGACGAGATTGCCGTCGCCTACTCCAAACGCAAGACGCCCGTGCTCTACTCGGGCCCGCTGCAGGGGTACGGCATCGCGGTGAGCGACATCCCCGACGACACGTCCGTCCCCGAGAAGAAGCCCGGCGAGCGCAATGGCTCCAGCAAGGCGTACTCCTACCTGAGCGAGGTGGGCCGCGCCGTGAAGCGCCACGCCACCTGGGCCGCGTGCGAGCGCCGCGTGAAGGGCGTGCCGGGCGCCCGCTTCAAGAAGACGCGCAGCGCGCAGGACGAGGCGCAGGTGCTGGAGGAGTGGGGCGTGCAGCCCCAGGACGTCCAGGCGGAGGACTGAGCCGGCCTTCGCTACTTCTTCAGCGGGAAGTAGCCCACCTTCGTGACGATGGCCTGCCCCTCGGGCGAGAGCGTGAAGTCGATGAAGGTCTTCGCCCGGCCCGAGGGCTCGCCGCGCGTGTAGAAGAAGAGGTCGCGGCTGAGCGGGTATCTGCCGCTCTGGATGTTCGCTTCCGTCGGCGCCACCTCGTCGTTGCCGACCTTCACCGCCAGCTCCCGGATGCCCTTGCCGTAGGCCGCGCCGCCGAAGCCAATGCCGTACTTCTCCTTGGATATCGCATTCACCACGGCGGCGGTGCCCGGCAGCGTCAGCGCCTCGGAGGTGAAGTCCTGCCCCTTCAGCACCTCGTCCTTCACGAAGACATACGTGCCCGACGAGTTCTCTCGCGAGTACACGGCGATGCGCGCGTCCGGGCCGCCCACCTCCTTCCAGTTCTTCAAATCCCCCAGGTAGATGGCCTGGAGCTGGTCGATGCTGAGCGCCCGCACCGGGTTGGACTCGTGCACGTAGAAGGTGACGCCGTCCCTCGCCACCGCCGTGCCCTTCGCCTCCACACCGTGGCGCGCCTTCACCTGCTGGGCCTCGGCCGGCTTGATGGGGCGGCTGGACATCGCAACCTCGGTGGTGCCGTTGAGCAGCGCCGCGAGGCCCGTGCCGGAGCCACCTCCCGTCACCTGGACGCGAAGGTCCGGGCGCGCCTTCATGAACGCCTCGGCCCACTGCTGGCCGAGAATGACCATGGTGTCGCTGCCCTTGACGGTGAGCGCATTGCCCTCCGCCGCCGGTGCGCCCGCGTCCTGCTTCGCGGCCCCTTCGCCCCTGTCTCCCCCCTTGCAGCCGGTGACGAGCGCGAGCAGCACGCAGGTGAGGAGGGAAACGAGGACGTTCTTCATGGAGGCTCCGGGTGGATGGGTGGCACGTGTCGAAGCAGCTGAGCGCGGCGACCATCCCACGCCTCCGCCGGAGCGGGGCTGCCTCCAGGCGCTGGGCTTCACCTTCCGTTCTGTCCGCGACGCCGCGCTTCAGGCCAGCGGCGGCAGGTGCGCCAGGAGCCGCTCCAGGTCGGGCTGCAGCTCGTCGGGGGTGGCGCTGGCCAGCTCGTCCAGCGAGTGGGTGCCCCAGGTGACGCCGTAGGTGCGCAGGCCCGCGGCCTGTCCCGCGCGCAGGTCCAGCGTGGTGTCCCCCACCATCCACAGCCCTCCGGTGCCCAGCGCCGCGAGGGCCCGGTGGAGCACGTCCGGCGCCGGCTTGTGCGGGAAGCCGTCCGTGCCCTGCACGTGGTGCAGCAGCCCGCCCAACCCCAGCGCGTCCACGAAGCGGCGCGCCATGTCGCTGCGCTTGGTGGTGGCCACCGCCAGCAGGTAGCCCCGCTCGCGCAGGGTGCGCAGCACCTGCTCCACGCCGGGGAAGGTGCGGGAGCGGTTGAGGAAGTTGCGCGGGTAGTGCTCGCGGTAGGCCGCGCACAGCGCGGGCACGTGCTCGGGGGCGAACTGCGTGTACATCATGTCCAGCGGCTGGCCGATGAGGGCACGCACCTCCGCGTAGGCGGGTGCGGGCAGCCCCAGGTGCAGGAAGCCGTGGAGGAAGCTGTCGATGATGTCCGGCAGCGAGTCCACCAGCGTGCCGTCGAGGTCGAAGAGGATTCCGCGGGAGTCAGCAGGGCTCACGCGCCGTTCCATACGCCGTCCGCGCCTCCCATGCACGGGGTTGTAGGCCCGCCCCCAATACGTCCTCCCGCGCCGAGCGTTCTTTTGCCCGGCAGGGACGCGACGCCCCGTGCGGCCGTCCCCGAACGAGAGGAGCAGCGATGCGGCGAGACACCCAGCGGACGGCTCGGGAGACAGGCGAGGGCGACGGCTACTGGGTGGCGCCAGAGATGCCCGGACTGGAGCTGCACCAGGCGGCGTATACCCGGTGGACCTTCCCGAAGCACTCCCACGACGTCTTCTCCCTCGTCGCCTATGACGCGGGCGCCCATGCGCTGCACCTGCAAGGGCAGCACGTCGTGGCCTCGGCGGGCAGCCTGCTCGCCATCGCCCCCGGGGAGATGCACGAAGGCCGTGCCGCGGACTCGAGCATCGGCTGGGCGTACCGCATCCTCTACGTCCCCGCCGCGCTGCTCACCCGCGCGGCCGAGGAGTCCGGGGCTCCCGCGGGAGCCCTGCCCGGCTTCGCCTCCCCCATGCTCCAGGACCCGGACCTGCTGGAGTCCTTCACCCGCACCTTCGACGCCTTGAAAGACGGCGCGACGGCGACGTTGGAGCGCGAGGAGCGGCTGCTCGGGCTGCTGGTGGTGCTGCTGCGGCGCCACGCGGGGCTGACGCGGCGGGGCCAACGCGCTCCGGCGTGTCCTCCGGGCGTGCGGCGGGCGCGCGAGCTGCTGGACGCGGACCCCACGCGCAACGTGACGCTGGAGGAGCTGGCGCGCGTCGCCGGGCTCAGCCCCTGGCACCTGGTGCGCGCCTTCCACCGCCAGCTCGGGCAGACGCCGCAGGTGTACCAGCGAGCCCTGCGCCTGCGCCGCGCGCAGGAATTGTTGGCCGGTCCGCTGCCCATGGCCGAGGTGGCGCTGGCGTGCGGCTTCACGGACCAGAGCCACCTCATCAAGCACTTCGGCCGCACGCTGGGCGTGACGCCGGGGGCCTACCGGGCCGCGGCGCTCGCGGGGCGCGGACAGCACAAGCGCGTACAATACGGGGTGGCCGCGCCTCTCTAACTTGGAGCCCTCACGTCAGGAGGGTCCACACATGAAGGGCGACATCATCGCAGTGGCAGTGCTCACCGGCTGGCTCGCGGGCTGCGCGGGAGAGGAGCCCACGCCCGTCACCGAGACACCGCCGGACACGGCCCAGGTGGAGGACGCGCTGGGGGCGCGAGGCGCCGTGGTGCTCCCTCCCCATGCGCGCGTGCACGGCCGCACGGTGACGGAGTGGTCGAAGGAGTGGTACCGCTGGCACTTCCGCGTCCCCGCGGACCGCAGTCCCATGCTGCTGCTGGAGCAGGACTGCGACGTGGACCAGGATGGCCCCATCTTCTTCGTGCCCGTCTATGACCTGGACACCACGTTCCAGCGCACCTGCCGCGTCCCGAAGAACCGGCCCGTGCTCGTGCCGCTGTGGGTCATCATCAACGACTACCCCTGCCCCGACCCGTCCTTCGAGCCCGCCCCGGGCCAGACGCTGGAGGACTTCCTCCGCCAGGGCGCCATCGACTTCAACAACGGCACGCAGGACCTCGTCGTCACCATCGACGGACGGCGCATCGACGTCCGCCGCCACCGCCACACCAGCGGCCTCTTCACCTTCGACGGCGACCCGAGCCTCATCGGGAAGATTCCCGACCCGTGCCTCACCGGCGGCGAGCAGCGCGGCGTGACGGATGGCTGGTGGCTGATGCTCCAGCTCTCACCGGGCGAACACGTGGTGAATGTCCGGGCCCTCGCCCCCTTCGGCGCGCCCATCGACTACACGTACACGCTGCGCGTGGGGAGGTAGCCGCGCACCACGGCCGGAGTCATTTTCGAGCCATGGGGGGAAGAAAACCCGCGCTCCCCGTTCTGCTCGCTAGCAAAAGGAGCAATCGAAAATGACGTCCTTCCGAAGCCTTCGCCCGCACAGGGCCTGGGCACTGGTGTGCGCGCTGGTCCTGAGCGCATGTGGTGAGTCAGGTCTCCCCGAAGAGGAGACCCCCTCCGGCCTGGAGACGGCCACCGCGGCCCAGCCGCTGGCCTTCTCCTCGCCCATGGACTTCAGCGAGCTGCGGGGCCTGCCCCCGCCGCCCGCGACCATGGACACCACCGTGGCGGAGTTGCTGCGGGTGCTCCCCTCTCCGCGCTTCGATGACCTGCGCGGGGTGCTCTCCAGCCGCCACAAGACCACCGACAAGGTGCGGCTGTTGACGTCGTACGCGCGCAACTACCCCGTCTTCCTCCGGGGCAACCAGGCCCTGCTGCCTCAGGCGGACGGCGTCTTCGCCACGCAGTCCCCCGTCGTCACCGCGCAGACGCTGGCCGGCAACGCGTGCAGCACCACCCACGCTTGCGCCGAGCTCTTCGTCCCCTCGACGGAGGACCTCGCGCTCCAGCCCTATGCGGCCATCGTCATCGTGGCCCCGCGCGTGGAATTGGCGGGCCCGGTGGACACCGGTGGCACGACGCTCGTCATCGCCGCCGGTGATTACGTCGCCAACGGCTTTCCGCTGAGCACCTCCCCGGGCTCCCGCAATGCCATGGCGCGTCCGCCGGACTACCCCCTGCCCCCCGGGCGCGACGGGCGCAACGCGGGCAGCTTCGTCCTCTACACCAACGTCCTCAACGGCGTGCGCGTCAACGCCACCGGCGAGAAGGGCGATGACGGCTGGAATGGCCTGGATGGGCAGGCCGACACCATCACCGCCACCATCACCGGCAATTACGGCCCCAATCCCAGCGTGAGCTGCACGACGTCCACCATCACCCGCCAGGCCCAGAACGGCAGCAACGGCGGCAAGGGAGGAAAGGGCGGCGAGGTCCTCGTGCGCTACACCTCGCTCACCGGGCCCGGCCTCATCAACGAGCCCTATAAGTCCGCGCCGGTGACGCCCGAGCAGTGCTTCATGGACGACGCGCTGCACTGCCAGAGCCTGCGCTGCCGGTGGAACCCGGCCATCGCCCTGTGCGACATGGTGACGGAGGCCGACAACGCGCAGTGCTCCGACGGCATCGACAATGACCACAACGGCTTCAAGGACTGCCAGGACTACGGCTGCTCCAAGAATCCCCACGTGACGGTGTGCGCCGAGGCCACCTGGTCCCCGCTGGCGAAGGAGTCCTCCGCCGAGGCGTGCAGCGACGGCAAGGACAACGACGGCGACGGGAAGACGGACTGCGCCGACCCGCAGTGCGGCATGCGCGGCTTCTGCCAGCAGGGCCGCCCCTCCAACAGCGAGTTCGCCGAGGACGCCTGCGGCGATGGCAGGGACAACGACGGCGACGGCTACACGGACACGCAGGACTACAGCTGCGTGAACTACACCCAGGAGTCAGGCGACGAGGAGTGCTCCGACCTGCTCGACAACGACGGGGACGGGCTGGGCGACTGCGCGGACCCGGGCTGCATGCCCCTGGCCGCCTGCGGGCGCGGCCCCGTGCTGGCGCTCACCAGCGGCTTCGAGGAGCTCAGCGACGCGGCGTGCTCGGACGGCGTCGACAATGACCTGGACGGCGACGCGGACTGCGCGGACCGCGAGTGCCGCATCAACCCCAAAATCACCACCGCCTGCGGCAGCGAGCGCACGGTGGTGAACTGCTCGGACGGCATCGACAACGACGGGGACGGCAAGGTGGACTGCAGCGACTCCGGCTGCTCGGGCAACCCCTACGTGAAGACGTGCGAGCCGGAGACCTACCCCTTCCTCCAGGAGGCCACCGCGGCCACGTGCAGCGACGGCCTGGACAACGATGGGGACGGCTTCAAGGACTGTTACGACTACCAGTGCAGCAACAGCCCGCTCGCCGGCACCGTCTGCGGCAACACCGAGAACACCGTCGCGCAATGCACGGACGGCGTGGACAACGACGGGGACTACCGCATCGACTGCGGTGACACCAACTGCTCCAGCAACCCGTTCTATGGCGACCTGCTGTGCAGGCAGAAGCTGGCGACGTGGCACGACATCTCCATGTCCGAGCCCTACAACGGGCGCTACACGGACACGCGCGCCGAGTTCCTGAACGCGGCGGCGATTGGAGGCAAGAAGGGCCCCGCCGGCAACCGGGCCTCCACGCCGGTGATAGTGGTGGTGCAGGAGGCCCCGCCTGGCTCCTGCGAGTTCTACGACGACTACCTCTGCGTGCCGCGCAACGAGACACGCACGTGCTTCGTGGGCACCAAGGCCACCGCGGGCACCGCCGGGGCCGCGGGCACCGTCGGCACGGTGCGCGCCCTGCGGGCGACGCGGCGGGACGTGGACATGCTGCGCGCGCTCCTGGCGCCCCAGTCCTGGCGCGTGGCCCAGGCGCAGGGCAACGCCCACTTCAAGCGCGGAGAGCTGAAGGAGGCGGCCTTCGCCTACTCGCAGAACATCGCGGAGATGGGCGGCATCCTCGCGCAGGCGGGGATGGTCTGCGACGTGGCGCCCACCGGCCGGCCCTTCGCGGACGTGTACCTGTACGGCGCGCTCTGCCCGCTGATGGCGCACGACGTGACCAAGCTCAGCTTCCTCCAGGGCCAGCGCAACTTCCACGGCCTGACGAAGGACACCCCGCTCAACCCGCACGTGCGCTACGAGCAGCTCCGCTCGGAGTTCAACACGCTCTACGGCGTGCTGGACAGCTCGGTGGGCAACTGGCTGACGCTCTCCACCACCGTGCAGCTCTCCGCGTGGATGGGCGCGCACCAGACGGAGCTGACCAACGAGGTGACGGCGCTGGGCCAGGAGCGCGACGTGGCGGACCAGCGCATCGCCGTGGCCACGGCGCAGCTCAACGCGCTGGAGCAGTCCATGAACAACCGCAAGGCCGCCATCGCCTCGCTGACGGAGGCCATCCAGACGACGGACACCCGCATCCAGGAGCACTACAACGCCGCGGGCAAGGACTTCGGTGACTTCCTCCTGGACATGGTGGGCACCGTGGCCGCGGCCTACGGCGGCGAGTTCCTCACCGCCATCGGCGGCAAGGCGGCGGACGCGCTGTGGGGCGAGGTGAAGAAGAGCTTCCAGTCGGAGACGAGCGCCTCGTCGGTGCCCGGCTCGGGTCCGCCCAGCAATGACAGCAACTCGTTCCTTTCCGGAGTGTGGGACGCCCTGAAGACGGCCGCCACCGACGCGGCCAAGAGCAAGCCCTTCAAGGACAAGCTCAAGAGCGGCGGCACGGAGCTGTGGGACGTCGTCAGCGGCAACCAGAAGAAGCCGGCGCGCAGCGTGCTGGCGGACGAGGTGAAGAAGGAAATCCTCAGCCAGTCGCAGGTGGAAATCACCCTGGACCTGCTCGACCTGCAGGCCCAGCTCACCAAGGCGCGGGCGGAGTACGAGCTGGCGCAGATGGAGCGCGACACGGTGCTGCTGCGCCAGCGCAACGCGGTGGCGGCGCGCGACGCGCTCAACTCCATCCTCGCCTTCGGCGCGGGCACGGAGCTGCGCCAGTTCGACCAGCTCCTCGTCGGGCAGCAGGTGTACAGCACGGCCGTGCGCACGCTGGACCAGCTCACCTCGCGCTACTGGGAGCTCATCCGCGTGGCGGAGTACCAGTACCTGCCCTTCGACCCGTCCAACGGCGACAGCGCGATTCCGGTGGCCTTCCGGTCGCAGTACGACTTCAACCTGCTCACCTACCCGGAGATGATGACGCGGCTGGTGGACCTGGACGGGCTCAAGACGCACTACGTGCTGAGCAACACCAAGTACTACCAGCGCCTGCCGGGCAGCCGCTTCCACGCGCTGACCGCGGACGAGCTCGGCCGGATGAAGTCGCTGGGAGACCTCCTCTCCGGCACGACGACGTACGTGGGGGCCCGCTTCCAGATTACGGCGGCCGAGCTGGCGGCCACGCCGGAGCTGTCGCTGCGCAACGGCCACCGCGTGCGCAACGTGCGCATCAACGTGGTCAACGCCAGCGGCACCAAGACGTCGGTGCCGGGCGTGCTGGTGCGCGACACGCTGGATGCGTTCAAGCTCGGCAACTACCGCGCGGAGTTCGAGCTGGTGGAGAAGGACCGGTACGCCTCCGGCACCACGCGGCAGGTGCTGCACTACATCCCCTTCACCGCCTGCGTGTCCCGCCCGCCCGTGTGCAACCTGGACGACCCGTCCTGCTCCACCGCCTTCCAGGGCGCGCCCTTCTCGGACGAGTGCAGCGTGGCACCGGACGGCTCCAGCCCCGCCAGCAACTCCTTCTATGACCGGAGCCTGATGGGCGAGTGGACGCTGCTGGTGGACTCGGCCAGCTTCGCCTCGCTGGGCGTGGTGCAAGCGGTGGAGGTGGTCTTCATGGCCACCGGCACCGTCATCTGACGCACTGGGACAAGGGACGGGCACCGCCTCACCGGGTGTCCGTCTCCTTCCGCCACCCCATGTCATCGGAATGAGTTATTCTTGTTTTGTAGCAAAAACAGAAAACCCAGTCCAAGGGGTACGCATGCAGGCGAAGAACGTCATGGGAAGCGCGCTGCTGGTTGCCGGAATGCTGCTGGCCGGGTGTGGCGGCGCTACAGCCGAGCCGGTCGAGCAGGACAACCTCGGCACGAGCGAGGACGCGCTGCCGAACTGCACGGGGCAGAACTACGAGTTCACGTATTACAAAGACGCGACCAAGACGACCGTCGTCGGCGAGCGCGGCTGTGATTGTACCTACTATGCACGGTGGGGCGTCACGACGGCCTACTTCGACTCCTGGTCCGGCACCTGCTTCTGAGGTGACCTCACCGAGCTGAAACGCGGCCCGCCCCGGACACGTTCCGGAGTGGGCCGTGGTGTTTCAGGGGAAGCCACTCGCCGTCTTTCTTCCTCGCGCGCCTGGCCATGCCGTTTTGCTGCGTTACCCTCGAAAAGCAGTGAGACCCCGAAGCTCGGTTCGAGAGGCACGCATGCAAGCAAGGAACGTCATCGGAAGCGCGCTGCTGGCCGCCGGAATGCTGATGGCCGGGGGCGGAGGGGCCACTGCCGAAGCGGCGGAGTCCCGCTCCATCACCACGAGCGAGGACGCACAGCCGGACCGCTCGGGGCAGGACTTCGAGTACACGTATTACAGCGAGCCGGCCAAATGGAACGTCATCGGCGGTCAGGGCCGCTCGTCTGGCGCCTGGTTCCGGTGGGGCTCCACGTCGTCCTACTACGACTACACCTCCGACACCGGCTTCTGAGACTGGCTCGGTGAGCCGCGCGCGGCCCGCCCCGGACACGTTCCGGAGCGGGCCGCTGTCGCTCCGACGAGGCTACTTGTCGGTGGCGTCTTCGATCTTGTCGCCGGCGGACTCGGCGGCGTCCTCGGTCTTGTCCGCGGCCTTCTCGGCGGCGTCCTCAGTCTTGTCAGCCGCCTTCTCCGCCGTGTCCTCCGTCTTGTCCGCGGCCTGCTCCATGTCGTCCTTGGCGCTCTCACGGGTGTTGCGGTGGCAGCCCACACCCAGCACCAGCGCACCCAACGCCACGGCCAGCAGCGTCTTCACCTGCATGTATTCCTCCTCGTGCAAGGCCCCAGGGCCCAAAGGCCCCGGAGCCGGAAAGTGCGCGGGAAGATAGTCACGCCCTTCCAGGTGCCAAGGGACGCCCGCCGCTTCGCGCGGGGTCGGGAATGCCGGCCGGGCCTCCGGTGTCGACGTGCCCGCCAACCTCGCGAGGAGCCGGACACGGTGAGACAGGTCTTCCGGACAGGTGCGCTCGTCCTGTTGCTGGCCACCCTGCGCGCCGCCGCCGCCGCGAAGGAGCCGGAGCGCGGGCCCCTGACGCCGGAGCAGGAAGCGGCCATCACCCGCGCCGTCGAGGACGAGCTGCGCGAGTCCGGCACACCGGGCGCGGCCGTCGCCGTGGTGCGGGGCGGAGAGACCGTCTATCTGCGGGCCTTCGGCGTGCGCAGCAGCGAGGAGCGCACGCCCGTCACCCCGGACACGCTGTTCCGCCTGGGGTCCACCACCAAGATGCTCACCGCCCTGGCGGCGCTCGACGCGGCGGCACAGGGGCAGCTCGGCCTGGACGTCCCGGTGCGGACGTACGTGAAGGACGTGCACCCGGCGCTGGGAAAGGTGACGCTGCGCCAACTCCTTTCGCACACGGCGGGCATGCGCGAGGCGTCCCCCTCCGTGCAGTCGAAGGACGACGAGGGGCTGGGGCGAATGGTGCGCGGCTGGAAGGGCGACTCCCTCTTCGCGCCTCCCGGCGACGTCTTCTCGTACAGCGGCCCCGGGTACTGGCTGGCGGGCCTGGTGCTGGAGCGCGTCCACGGCAAGCCCTACGCGGACACGATGCGCGAAGTGCTGTTCCAGCCGCTCGGCATGGCGCGCAGCACGCTGCGCCCGCTGGAGGCCCTCACCTCCGACTCCTCCCAGGGCCACGAGGGCGACGGGGGCGAGCTGAAGGTCGTCCGTCCCATGGCGGAGAACACCGCGATGTACCCGGCGGGCTCGGCGTTCTCCTCCGCCCGCGAGCTGGCGCGCTTCGCCACCGTGCTCGTGCGCGGTGGACTGGACGGAGAGCGCCGCGTGCTGCCCGAAGCGGCCGTGCGAGACTTCTTCACCGCGCACGTGCCGCTGCCCGGCGCCGGGCCGGAGGAGGCGCGCTATGGCTTCGGGCTGGTGCGGCTGCGGCTCGGTGAGACGGAGGTGTTCGAGCACGGCGGCGTGCGCCGCGGGTATGGCTCACACTTCCGCTTCCTCCCGGAGCGCCAGGGCGCGGTGCTGCTCGTCACCAACAAGAACGGCGTCACGCTGCACAAGACGCTCGACGTCATCTCGCGCACCGTCTTCGGCCTGCCGGACCCGCCCGCGCCGCTGCCGGAGGACCCGCCGCTGACCGCCGCGGAGGCGGAGCGCTATACGGGCACGTATGCGCACGCGGACCTCGTGCGCTTCGGGGTGTCGTGGAATGGGAAGCAGCTCGTCCTCACGACGGACGGCGCGAAGCCGCTCCAGCGCACGCGGCAGGACGGCTTCCGCACCGAGGACGGGCAGGAGTTCGTGTTCGTCTTCAAGCCGGGACAGCCGAAGGCGCGCTACCTCCACACGGACCTGCTGACCGCCGCGCGCACCGGCCGGTAGTCAGGGGAGCGTCTCGGGGACGCGGGCCCCCGCTCGCGCCACCCACTTGCGCGCCTTCTCCACCTCCGCGTCGAACCAGCCGGAGGCGTTCGCCTCTTCCACCTCCGCCCAGGTGAAGCCCGGCCCTTCCGACGGGGGCAGCGGGTGCTCCCTCCGCCAGCGCTCGGCCACGACGTGCGCCAGGTCCGACTGACTCCGTGAGAGCGCCACCGCAATCATCAGCGAGCCCGGCTCCCGGTCCGACTCGTGGAGGGCCGCCGCCAGCTCATGGTGACACCAGGGGCGGTCCAGCACGAAGAGCACGGCCGTGACGCGATTCCGCGCGGCGGGCACGGAGGAGCGCAGCGCGAGACGGACCAACTCCCGCGCGTGCTCGTGCACATACTCCAGCGCGAGCAGGGCGAAGTCTCCGATGTACGGGTTGCCCCGGTAGCCCTTCACCGGGTCCACCCGCGCGAAGGCGAGCATCGCCGCGAGCACGCGCTCCCGCTCCAGGTTCCGCGCGAGCAGGTACTTCGCGGCGGCGTGCATGGGATAGGGGTGGTGCTCACTGGGGGACAGCCGCTGCAATGCGAGGCGCAGCACGGCCTCGCTCCCAGCGGCACCGGGCATCGCGTCCAGGCGGTTCACCGCATCACCCGTCGCGGAGGACACCGGGCCTTCGATGATGCGCGTGCAGGCACGGACCTGCTCCTCGTCCGTGGCCAGCCCCCGCAGGGCCGCGAGGGCCTCCTCCGCCGTCCCGGGCGTCCCGGCGTGCGCGAGGAGCCAGTCGCGCCGGGACTTCCGCAGGGCCTCGGCCTTCTCCCGGAACACCTCGCCGCCTGGGCGCGACTCCAGCGCCTCGAAGTCGCGCAGGTGCACGAGACACCGCGTCGTGGCCTCGTCGCTCGACACGTCCAACGACGCGGCGGTCTCCGCGAGCGCTTCCAGGCCGGGCGGGAGCCGGAGGGCCTGGCCCTGCTCGGGCATTCCGAAGAGCCCTCCCGCGTGCAGGTCATCGATGGCGTCCACCATGAGCGCCGCGCCGGGCAGGAGCGCGCGGAGGCGGGACTCCGGCAGCGCGGGCTCGGTGAGCGACAGGATTCGCCGGGCGAAGAAGTACGCGTCGATGGAAGCGCCCTCCTCGTCGTGGAAGTCCATGTCGATGACCTCGCCAGGGCCCTCGAAGCAGCAGCCGATGCCATGGAAGCTGAACCGCCAGCCCGCGTACCCCGGCACGTCCCCTTCGTCCTCCTCGAGCCCGCGTCCGGTGATGCGCTCCTCCACCATCCGCAGCAACCAGCGCTGCCGGCTGACCTGCCGCAGCAGGCAGAGCAGGAGCCAGCCATGGGCCACGGGCAGGAGGTCCTCCCCCAGGAGCGCTGCCTCCGTGGGCGCGGGCAGCTCCGCCACCACGGCGCGCACCGCCGCCTCGAGCTCCCGCGCGGCCTTCCGGTCCAGCATCGCCGTCTCCTGTTTTCCGGCTACCGCGCCTTCACGCAGCTCCACGGCGCACCGAAGAACTTCTCCCAGGCGTCGCGGTCATGCGCGGGAAGGAATTGCAGCTCGGGGGCCATTTCGTGGAGCTGGGAGAGCCGGGCCACCTGCTCCCGCGCGGACGGCGCATCCGTGTCCGTGAAGAACTGGAGCACCGTGCTCTTGGGCAGGCGTCGCTCCACGGACTCGACGAGGTTGACGGTGTCGCCCACGTGGACCAGCCGCCGCTCGGGCGAGAGGTTCACGAAGGTGGCGATGCTGCCGGGCGTGTGGCCGGGAATCCGCGCCACCACCACCGCGCCGTCTCCGAAGACGTCGAAGCGCTCGTCGAAGTTCTCATAGGGCTTCGGCTCGAAGGCCATGGCCGTCATGCGCCCCTCCACCGCCTGGGCGTGCTCGGGGAAGACCTCCTTGCGCGTGCGCCAGCTCTGGATGAGCGACAGCTCCTCCGCGGGCAGCAGTACCGGCACATTGCGCAGCTCCACCATGCCGCCCAGGTGGTCCAGGTGCGCGTGCGAGGGGATGAACCACTTCAGGCCCTCCGGCGAGGCGCCCACCTTCTGGAGCGCCGCGGTCAGCGTGGACCAGTCCCGCGCCCCCTTGAGGGCCGACTCGTTGAAGAAGCGAGCGAGCGGCGGCCGGTGCTTCACCTCCTCGTGCACGTTCGGGCTGTAGCCCGCGTCGATGAGCACGTCCCCTCGCGGATGCCGCACCAGCAGCGCGGAGGCCGTGTTCTTCCATGTGCCCGTGCGCGTGAGGCCCGCGGTGCCGAGCTGGCCCCACACGTCGCTCCGCGACAGCTCCAGCCAGCAGACCTCCACCGGAGGCAGTGACTTCAAGTCCGGCACCGCGCGCGTGTGCGGCGGCGCGGGAGGCAGCTCCGCCGTGAACAGCTTCACCCCGCCCACGAGCAGACCCGCCACGCACAGCGTCCCGAGCAGGCGGCCCCAACGCACCCTGAATCTCGCCATGCGCCGTGCTTAACACGCCCGGGCGGGCGCGGCCGGTCCGCACGCCCACGCCCGGCTGTCCGGACTCCGTGAGAGGAGCCCGGCGGCAGCGCTCAGGCCGAGGCGGGCGGGCCCGGCTCCCGCCCCGTGCGGGACGTGCGCAGCGCGTCCTCCAGGAAGCGCAGCGCGCCGCGCAGGTCGGACGAGGCCGCCTCCGCGGGAGCGCAGCGCGCCCGCTCGATGCGGCGGCGCACCGCCTCACGGGCCAGCCGCACCCGCTCCGGGTCCTCCGGCGTGGCCCTCGCATCGGCCACGTCCACCGCGCCCCGCAGCAGTGAGGTCAGCTCCCGCAGCACCGGGTCCTCATGGAGCTCGGGGGCGCCATCCAGCACCACGAAGCTCGCCTCCGCGGCCGCCGCGTCGCCCAGGAAGGCCTCCACCGCGGCCCGGTGGATGGCGAAGCGCAGCGCCTGCCCTCGAGACACCCGGCCCAGGCCGGACACCGCCTCCGACAGCCGCGCCCACGCATCCTCGAACGAGCCCAGCGCCGCCTCCGCGCGCCCCAGCTCGCCCAGCGCCGTGCCCTCCAGGAGCCGCTGGCCCAGCTGCCGGCCCATGCGCCCCGCCGCCAGCAGGTGCTCGCGCGCGTCCAGCGCCCGGCCGTCCTCCAGCAGGAAGCAGCCCAGGTTGAGGCGCGCCACGGCGACGCCCGCCCGGTCTCCCACGCTGGCCGCGCGAGTCATTGCCTCCTCCAGCAGCGCCAGCGCCTCGCGCGTGCGCCCCACCTCGCCGATGGCCACCGCGCAGTTGGTGAGGAAGCCCACCTCGAACGTCACGTCCCCCACTTCGCGGAACAGGTTCTGCGCGGCGCGCAGGTGGGGAATGGCCGCCTCCGCACCACAGCGCGCCTGCTCCACGAGCCCCAGGTTGCCCACCGCGTACGCCTCCAGCCAGCGGTCCTCTCCCGACGGCAGGCGCAGCGCCTCGCGCACCAGCGCCCACGCGCGTGGCACCTCTCCCTCGTGGCGCGCGACGATGGACAGGTCCACCAGCACGCGCTTCTCCCCCGCCACCGCCCCCAGCGCCCGCAGCGCGGTGCGGGCCGCCTCCAGGTCGTTCCGCGCCAGCTCCAGGCTCCCCGACTCCAGCAGCACCCGGCCGCGCGCCGCCAGCGCCTCGGCCCCCAGCAGCGGCGAGGCCGGGACGGCGCAGGCCTTCGCGAGCGCCTGGTCCAGCCGCGCCAGCAGCAGGCTCACCGGCCCGCGCGTGACGACTTCCGGCTCCAGCGCCACCAGCGCCTCCAGCGCGCGCTCCACCGAGCCCGCCGTGGCGGGCTGCACGCGCAGCGCGTTGTCACAGGCGGCCAATAGATTTTCCCGCTCCTGCGCCAGCTGCCGCAGCGCCGCCGCGCCACCGGGGCTGCGCACCCGCGCGCGCAGCCCCCGCGCCAGCGCGAGGTACCAGTCCGCGTGCCGCTCCGCGAGCGCCTCCGCCCCGCCCACCTCGGGCAGCTTCGCCGCCGCGTACTGGCGGATGCTCTCGTACTGCCCCAGGCGCGGCTCCCCACCCGGGTCCTCCGGCTCCAGCACCCGCAGCAGCGACTTGGCGCGAAGCGACTCGAGCACCTCCCAGGCCGGCGCGTCCTCCGGGAGCCCCAGCACCGCCTCCGCCGCCTCCAGGGTGAAGCCGCCGCTGAACACCGAGCAGCGCGCCAGGGCCGTCTGCTCGGCGGGCTCCAGCAGGTTCCAGGACCAGTCGATGGCGCCGCGCAGCGTGGCCTGCCGCGCGCTGGCGTCCCGCCGTCCCCCGCGCAAGAGCTCGAAGCGGCGCGACAGCCGCTCGCGCAGCTGGCTCACGCTCAACAGCCCCATGCGCGCCGCCGCCAGCTCCAGCGCCAGGGCGATTCCGTCCAGTTGGCGCACGATGTCCGCGACGCGGGGCGCCTCCTCCGCCGTCAGCTCGAAGTCGGCCCGCGCCTCGCGCGCCCGCTGCACGAACAGGCGCACCGCGTCCGAGCGCGAAATCTCCTCCAGCCGCGACGCCCCCACGTCCGGCACCGCCAGCGGCGTCAAATCCAGCAGGCGCTCGCCGGGCAGGCGCAGCGACTCGCGCGAGGTGGTGACGAAGCGCGCGCGCGGGGCCAGCGCCATCCAGCGCCCCAGCGTGGCCGGCACGTGCCGCACCGCCTGCTCCAGGTTGTCGAGGATGACCAGCACGTCCCCGCAGTCGTCCAGCACGCGGCCCAGCCGCTCCACCGGCCCGGTGGGGTCACCGTCCCGCCGCAGCGCCACGCCCAGCGCCTGGCCCACGGCGTGGCAGAGCGCGTCCTCCGACTGCGCCTCCGCCAGCTCGCACAGCCAGACGCCGCCCTCCCACGCGCCCGACTCCAGCTCCAGCGCGCCGAAGTGCGAGGCCAGCCGCGTCTTGCCCATGCCGCCCGGGCCCAGCACGGTGACGAGCCGCACGCCCTCCGCGAGCCAGCGCCGCAGCGTCGCCAGCTCCGCGCTCCGGCCCACCAGCCCCTCGCGCGCCACGGGCACGTTGCCCTGCCTGTCGCGCGGCGCCCGGGGCGCGCCGAAGCGCCGGTCCGACAGCGACGCCGGCAGCACCTCCACCAGCGCCACCGCGTCGTCGATGCCCTTCAGGCGGAACGCCCCCAGCGGGCGCACCGCGGGCCGGCCCAGCGACTCCACCGCCGGCGCCACCTGCGCCCACGCGCCGCCGCTCACCAGCACCTGCCCGCCATGGCCCGCCGACGTCACCCGCGCCGCCACGTTCACCATGCGGCCCAGGTAGTCCATGCGCCCCGTCTGCTCGTTCATGCGGCACTCGGGCTCGCCCACGTGGACGCCCATGCGCACGCGCAGCCCGCGGTGCAGCGTCCCGCGCGGGCCCTGCTCCTCCGCCGCCTCTGGATGCGCGAGCAGGTCCGCCGGCCAGGGCGCGCGCAAGAGCGCCTCCTGCGCCTCCAGGCACCAGCGCAGCGCCTCCAGCACCGAGGGGAACGCCACCATGAAGGAGTCGCCCTGCGTCTTCACCTCGTAGCCGCCGGTGCCCGCGAGCAGCATGCGCAGCACCTGGTCATGCACCTCCAGCGCGGCGCGCATGCTCGCATCACACCGCTCCCACAGCCGCGTGGAGCCCTGCACGTCGGTGAAGACCAGCGCCACCGTGCCCTCGGGAGGCGTGGCCGGGGTGGATGGCTCGCGTCCGGGCAGGGCTCGCAGCGGGCCCGTCGGTGGAAGAGTCAGCCTTCGCAAGACATCTCCCATCGCCCTCTCCCGCTGCGCCAGTCGGGGACCCCCGGGACGGCCGTGTCCGTCACCTGGAGATGGATCTCATCACGCGTCCCCCACGCCGCCCATCCGTGACGTCCGCATGCGCGCGGCGCCAACGAAGCCAGCATCCTGCAACGGACGGATGCATGAAGCAGCGTCCACCACGTCACGCGCCAACTGCCCCGCGATGCCAGGAGCCGATGTCCACGGCCGCGCACCGCGAGTCGCGTGGCACCCGTGCGCGCGGCACTTCTCCTGCGCGAGGAATCCGCACACTCCGGTCGCCGTGCCCACGCCCCGAATGTGGACGAGCACGTAGACCCACAGGGCCCCCCAGCTTCCGCGCGCTCAATACAGGTGCAACTTTCCCGCACAGGAGGCCACCAACACCGCGCACGTGCTCCCGGGGTGGCCTTCACGGAGCGGCTCCGCGTGAGCCGTCCGGTGATTCCTGGAGACCGAGGAGCCGATGCAAGCAAGACGGTTGAAGCGGAAGTGTCGCGCACTCATCCCGGTGCTGCTGCTCGTCGCGGGCTGCGGCCCCGTGGAGGAGGAAGCGCCACTGTCGCTCGGGCGGCGCGAGCAGGCGCAGGAAGACCTCAACGGGCTGTCCTTCAATGGCCTGTCGTTCAACGGGCTGTCCTTCAATGGCCTGTCCTTCAACGGCCTTTCGTTCGACGGCCTGACCACGGGCTCGTTCAACACGTGGTTCCAGTCGAACCCGGCCACGGCCAACCAGGTGATGCGCTACGTGGTCCGCTGCGCCGTCCCCGGAGGGCAGACGCGCGCGTACACGGACCCCTCCACGGGACAGTCGTATACGTGGTCCGGCGCGCTGGGGCTGGCGCCCGGCTGGGCCACGGGACAGACGGCCACGCTGTACGAGCAACAGGCGGTGTCCGCGTGCCTGGCCGCGCACGCCAACCGGCTCGGTGAGGAGGTGTCCATCTCCGTCCTGGGCCGGGACGGGCCGGGCGCGGCCATCCCGTATTCGACGGCGGAGCTCACGTCGCACGCGCGGCGGGAGGCCTGCTTCTTCGGCAACCTCTTCGCCGGACAGGGCATCTTCGTGGGCGCCGAGCGCGAGCCGCTGGGCCCCACCGAGAGCACCTCGCGCGCGTGCGGCCCCCTGCTCAACGGAGGCAGCGAGGCCGCTGCCTCCTGCGGGCCCCTGGTCTACGCGGGCGCCTGCGCGACGTACTGCACGCTGCACTCCAGCGGGCTCTACTTCGAGTCGTGCACGTACAACGGCGTCACCTACCACCGGCCCCTCACCACGCGGCTGCGAGTCGAGGATGTCCATACGTGCGGCGACGCCGTGTGCCAGGCCACGGAGCGGTGTGGCACCTCCACCCGCTATGACAACTGTGGCCTGGACTGTGGTTCCTGCCCCTGAGTCGGGGGCGGTGGAGGGCAGCGTCCGCGGCGCTGCCCCCGCGAGGGCTCAGCCGCAGGTGCCGCAGTCGTCCTTGCAGGTGAGGTAGTCGTTCCTCTCCCCGCAGGACTCGGTGGGCTGGCAGATGCCGTCACCGCACTTGTAGAGGCTGCGCCTGTCCAGCCGCGTGGTGAGGGCCGGGTACTTCACCCCGTTCCAGGTGCAGGACGTGTAGAAGGACTTCGACTCGTCCAGCTCGCAGTGCAGCGCGCACCGGCCGACGTAGACGAGCGGCGTGCACCGGCGGCGGTTGAGCTCGAGGTCCTCGGCGGAGTCGTCGCCGGAGGTGTCCGTGGACGTGTCGCCCGCGTCGAGCGCTTCCGCCACCGCGTCCTCCTTGTCCCCCCGGCTGGCCGCCACCGAGCAGGCCCGCGACGAGCTCTCGCGCGACCTGAGCCGGTCCTTGTCGCGGCCCACGTGGACGCCCTCGCCGGTGAAGAGGTTGCCGAAGAAGCAGGACTCCTTCCATTTGTACTGCTTCGCCTCCTCTTCCGAGACGGGAATGGCCGTCCCGTCCGCCCGCAGTCCCAGCACGGAGATGGGCACGTGCTGGTTGTACTTGTTGGCATGCGCGGCCAGGCACGCGGACACCACCTGTTGCTCCCGCAGCGTGGCCGCCGCACCCGCCGCCCACGCGGGCGCCAGCCCCAGCCCTCCGGGCCAGCTGTACGTCTGGCCGTCCGCCGCGTAGCTGCGCACCTGGCCCTCCGGCACGGCGCAGCGGACCAGGTAGCGCATCACCGTGCTGGCGAGCGCCGGGTCCTGGCGAAACCAGGACGTGAAGGCGCTGCTCGACAGCCCGTTGAACGACAAGCCGTTGAACGACAGGCCATTGAACGACAGGCCATTGAACGACAGCCCGTTCACGGAGAGGCCATTGTCGCTCCGAAGCGCCTGGGCCGTGCTCCCGGTGAGCTCAGGCGGTGCGGACGCCACGGTCGCCTCCGTCGGGCCGCAGCCGGTGATGAGCACCAGCACCGTCAGACACCCTCCTGCTCGCCACTTCTGCATTCCAATGCGAGTCATTCGCTTCCTCGTACGAGTCTTCGTGGACACCGGACGAGGCGCTCTGCCCCATCCGAAGGGGCGGGCCGGAGCAGGCAGGAACGCGATGACCCCCTCGTTGCGGGATACCCAGCTTTCCCCCGTTCGAGCACCGGACCAGCACCGGAGGCCAGGGCTTCCATTCCAGCAGCGACATGCCGGGCGTTGCGCCACGAACACGAGGGCGCCTGGCACGGCTCGACCGTCCTGGCACCTGGCTCCGGCGCGATGGACGCGAGCGTCCGGAAAGGTGTGCCCGCGAGGGTCCTCCGCCGGACAGATGCGCGGGGGCGCACCGCCGAATGACTTGGAAGATTCCGGACAGTGACTAGTTCCTTGAGACCCCGCCGCAGCCCCCGGTCTTCCATGCACACATCCCTGATTCGTCGTTCGCTCCGCGCGTCCTCCGCGCTGCTCTTCACCGCCGTGCTGCTGACCCTGCCGTCCCGGGCACGCGCCGCGACACCGCTGGAGGACAACCGCCGCATCACCGACGGCTACATCCAGCTCGCCTATGAGATGGGAGGCGTGCTGGACCCGACGCTCCAACCCGGTGGCACCAGCAGCGTCCGTCCCAACTGGTACGTCTTCGCGCCACACGCCTCGCGCACCGGCGGTGAGGGCATGCTCGGCGCGGCCATTGCCCGGCGCATCCTCGACGCCGCGCGCGGGCAGCCCTCGCTGTCCGTGCCGGGGGCGCTCCAGCGGGTGGGCCTCACCGGTGACCTCGAGCTCTCCGTGGAGCGGCTCGGCCTGCAGCTGGTGCTGTACGGCGTGCCCATCGACGCGGCCGCCTCGCTCGCGTCGCTCGCCACGGCGATGAACTGGGACGCGCTGGCGGACCCGCGCACGCTCATCACCACCGCGTCGCGCTTCGCCGCCCTCTACTCGAGCGCGCCCGCCCTCCTGCCGCTGGACAAGGCGGAGCGGGTGGTGGTGACGCTGGAGCGCACGCTGCACGAGGGCAACCTGGCCATCTTCGGCGACATCGGCGGCTCCGGGCGGCTCTACCTCGACTGGCGCCAGGGTGCGGGCGCGGTGACGCCGGAGCGCGTGCTGACGGAGTTCACCCTGCCAGGCGCGGTGCCGGCCGAGTCGCGGCAGGCGTATGACTTCGCGGTGGCCCACGCGTACGACACGCCGCGCCCGTATGAGTTCGACCTCCTCTTCCCGGGCATGCACTGGAAGAGCCTGCTGGTGGCCGCCTTCGCGGTGTACGAGGAGGCCCGCCTCGCGCCCACGCCGGCCGGGCGCGACGCGCTCATCGCCATGGGCAACAACTACATCGCCTGGCGCGAGCAGCACGACATGGCGCAGCCCGTCTTCACGCCCTCCCCGCCCCACGCGGACGAGGTGTCCCGGGCCGCGCTGCTCCAGGCGCTCACCCCGCTGCTCACCACCGACTTCGGCACGGTGGAGTGGAACTACGCCGACTACGCGTACAGCCTGCCGGACCGCGACGGCAATCCACTCACCTCGCCGCCCACGGAGTACAGCTGGGCCGTCTTCTGGGACCGCTGGACGGGCATCCTCTACGCCTTCGACGCGGCCTACCTCCAGCCGGAGGGGCTGTGGATGATGCCGGGCCCCCTGGAGGACCCCACCGCGCCGTCCTCGGGGGGCTAGCCCGAATGGGACACTCGCGGCACCGGGACACCCACGAGCAGGCGACACGGGGGGTACCGGACGCCCCCCCGGCCTCCGGACAGGCGAAGTCCGCCGACGTCTTGACGCCCCCGGTGACGCGGGAGACGTTCAAGGTATCCATGGGTCCCGTGCCGCCTCTCTCCGTGAAGTCACAGGAGCGCCGCTCCAACGAGCGCGCCTCCCTGCCCGCGGCTGCCGCCGACGAGGCGGGCCTGTCCCCCGAGGCACGCCTGTGCATGCTTCAGGAGATGATGGAGGAGGCGTTCATCTCCCTGGACGCCCATGGCTGCATCCGCGAGCTGAACGCACGCGCCGCCGCGCTCATGGGCCAGCCCGCCGACCAGCTGCGGGGGCAGGAGCCGTGGGGCGCCTGGCCCGAGCTGGCGGGCACCGTGCTGCACGAGCGGCTGATGACGGCCCTCACCACCCGCGAGGGCGGGCGCTTCCTCGCGGAGCTGCCCTCGCGCATGTGGCTGGAGGTGACGGTCCGCGCCGTGGGCGACGAGACGTGGGTGCTGGCCGCCGACATCACCCGCCGCCAGCAGGCGGAGACCGAGGTGGCGCGCACCGAGGAGCGCTTCCGCCAGATGGGCGAGCGCTTCCAGGTGGCGCTGGAGTCGGCGCAGATGGCCGTCTGGGAGACGAACCTCGCCACCGGCCATGTGTTCCGCTCCGAGGGGCATGACCGGCTCTACGGCTACCCGGAGCCCCTGCCGGAGTGGACCCACGAGCGCTTCCTCGCCTCCATCCACCCGGAGGACCGGCCCGAGGTGGAGTCCCAGGTCGCCGCCCTCTTCTCCAGCAGCATGGACGCCTATGCCTCCACCTTCCGCACCCGGTGGCCGGACGGCTCGTGGCACTGGCTCATCAGCCGCGCGAAGGCGCTGCGCGACGCGGCGGGGCATGTAGTGGTGGTGCGCGGCGCCATCCTCGACGTCACCGCGCTGAAGGAGGCGGAGACGGCGCTGCAGGAGGCGGTGCGCACGCGCGACGACTTCCTGTCCCTGGCCAGCCACGAGCTGCGCACGCCGCTGACCTCGCTGCGCCTGCAGCTGCAGATGCTGCGGCGCATGGCGGAGACGGTGCCGGGGGAGCCGCTCGCCGCGCCGAAGGTGGTGGCGAAGCTGGACACCACCGAGCGCCAGCTCCGCAGGCTGGGCGCGCTGGTGGACAACCTGCTGGACGTCAGCCGCATCCAGACGGGCAAGCTGGATTTCCAGTTCACGGAAGGGGACCTGGCGGCGGTGGTGTCGGACCTCGTGGCGCGCTTCGCGGACGAGGCGCGGCAGGCGGGCGTGACACTGAGCGCGCAGGTGGACGGGCCGGCGCGGGGTCGCTTCGACCGGCTGCGCATGGAGCAGGTGGTGAGCAACCTGCTGGCCAATGCGCTGCGCTACGGCGCGGGCAGTCCCGTGCGCCTGACGCTGGCACACGAGGAAGGCCCCGTCCGGCTGGTGGTGAGGGACAACGGGCCGGGCGTGGCGGAGAAGGACCGCGAGCGCATCTTCGAGCGCTTCGCGCAGAACCCCAACGCCGTGCACAAGGGCGGCCTCGGGCTGGGGCTCTACATCGTCCGGCAGATTGTCGAGGCGCACCACGGACACGTCCGCGTGGAGGAGGCGCCCGGTGGCGGCGCGGCCTTCGTGGTGGAGCTGCCGCTGTAAGCGCGCCCCGCGGCGCGCGAGGCTTCAGGCGACCTCAGGGCTCGTCACTGATGAAGGCGAATCCCTCCGACGCATCCAGGCGGTAGCCGGGGTCCTCGAACACCACCCGCGCGCCGGTGCCCTCGAGCAGCTCCCGCACGTAGCTCACGTGAACGCGCAGGGAGTTGTCGTGCAGGCGCGGGTCATAGTCCGCGTCCCACATGGCGCGCACGCACGCCTCCTTCGGCAGCGTGCGCCCCGGCTGCCGGGCCAGCGCGTACAAGAGCCGGCGCGGCAGCACCCGCTTCGCCAGGGAGACGGTGCGCCCTGAGGCGCGCAGCTCGTGCTGGCGCGCGTCCACCACCACCGCGTCCGCGACGCCGGACGGCGCATCACCCTGCGTGAGCGCGCTCCGTGGCGCCAGCGCGCGCGCCAGCTCCGGAATCAGCTCCGGGTCCACCTCGCCCGCCGAGGCCTCGCGCGCCGCGGCCTCGAGCGCGGCCTGCGCATCCATGGCCCGCTCCGCCCGCTGATGGAGCAGGGCCCGCGCCAGGTGGCCCAGCGCGCGCTCCAGCGCGAAGTCCTCGCCACGCGCCAGCGGGTCCAGCGACGCGAGCAGCCCGGTGACACGCACGCTGTCGCCCTGCATGGCGGCATGGAGGGCCGCGAGGGCGCGCTGGCGGGCGGCCACTCCCGGGCGCACCTCGCGCGGCTCCACGGCGGAGGGGTGTGCCACCTGCCGGGTGACGTCCGCGGCGCGCGCCACCTCCGCGGCCCGGGCCAGCCCGTTCGCGCCCCGGGAGAGGGCGTCGGACTCCACCAGGTCCAGCAGCGCCAGCCCCTCCGCGCGCCGGCCCAACTCCAGCAGCATGCGCCCGGCGCCGAGGCGCGAGAGGTGGCGGATGAAGAGGTAGCCCGCGTGCTCGGCGCGGGCCTCCGTCTCTCGCAGCGCGGCGAGCGCGGCACGGCGCTCGCCCCGGTCCGCCCGGCACCACGCGGCGATGCAGTCCAGCTCCAGCGCCAGCCGGGGCGCGCCCAGCCGGCCCAGCCGCTCGCGCGCCTTCGCCAGCGCGGCCTCCGCCTCCGTAATCCGGCCCAGCCGGCTGAGGATGCCCGCGGACAGGGCCGTCACCATCGGCCCGCGCGAGTCGAGCGGCGCGCCCTCCAGCAGCGACACGCACTGCGCCAGCGGCTCCGCCAGCTCGCTGTCGCGGCCTTCAATCCAGAGCATCAGCACGCGCGCGTAGGCGCACCAGCCCAGCACGCGCCGGTCCTCCGACGCGGCCGCGGCGGTGTCCAGCATCTCCAGCGACTCGTCCAGCCGGCCCTGGAAGAAGCGCAGCGCCGCCCAGGCGAGGAGCTGCTGGAGGAACACCTCCGGCTGGCGCGGCATGGGCATGGACCCGAGCGTCCGCTCACAGGTGTCCACCTCCAGCGAGAAGAGCGCCACGCGGACCAGCACCGTGCCCACGTCCTCGCGCAGCGCGTCCCCCTCCTCCGAGGGCGCTCCCTCCAGGGAGGCGCGCAGCTCCAGCAGCTCGGCCAGGGCGTGGCGCAAGTCGAGCAGCCGCACCAGCGCGCGCGCCCGGGCCAGCCGCACGTCGGCGGTGCGCAGCTCCGGGGGCAGCGAGTCCAGCAGCGACAGCAATTCGGCGGCGGCGCCGAGGCGCACCAGGGCTTCCGCCTGCTCGACGATGAAGGCGGCGCGCGCCTCGCGCCGGCCCAGGGCCTGGAGGTGGCGGCACACCGCGCGCACGCGCACCACGGCGGGCAGCGGCTCGCGCTCGAGCAGCGCCAGCAGCGACTCGTGCGCGGAGCGCGCCTCGTCCGGGGTGAGCAGCGAGGTGAGCGCCTCGCGCACCAGGTCGTGCAGGCCGTGCCGCCCCTGCGCGTCCGTCTCCACCAGCAGCCTCGCGCCCAGCCGCCGCAGCGCTTCGCCGGGCGCGTCTGGCTCGCCGCCGGGCAGCACGTCCTGGAGCGCGCTCGCCGGAAGCGGCACCTCGCTGAGCGCCAGCACCGCGGCCAGCCGCCGCTCGTCCCCGGGCAGCGCCGCCAGCGCCGCGCGCACCGGCTCCTCGTCCCCCGCATCGCCGGCATGGGCGCGGCGCAGCAGGAAGGGCACGCCCCGCGAGCGGGCCCACGCGGCGTCGAAGCCCTCGCGCGTGCCGTACAGCGAGTCGAGCTGCTCCCACAGGGCGCGGGCCCCGGACTCGGGCAGGCCGTCCAGGCGCAGCTCGAAGCGGTCCGGGCTGGCGGCGCGCCGGGGCACGGACTCGCGCGAGGTGACCAGCAGCGCCCCCTGCCGCAGGCGCCCGCCCACCTCCTCCAGTAGCGCGGCGCGCTCCGCCGGCTTCAGCCCGTGCAAGTCGTCCAGCACGCACAGCGCGCGGCGCGCCTCCAGCGCCAGGGCCAGTTCCTCCAGGCGCGACGCATCCGACAGCGCCTGGGCCACGGGCGCGTCGCTCAGCAGGCGGCGCACGTCGTCCACCACGGTGTCCAGCGTGTCGCCGGGACGCACGCGCCGGTGCACGACAGGGCCTCGGTAGCGCGCCGCCACCGCCGCCGCCACCGCGGACTTGCCCACGCCGGGCAGGCCGTAGACGACACCGGTCCGCACGCGTCGCAGCATGCCTCCGAGGCGTTGCACCTCCTCGGCGCGGCCCACGAAGACAGCGGGTGGCCCGAGCCCCTGACGAGACGACGTGTGCATTGGCGAACCATTGTAGGGCCGGAATGACCCGCGCTGGCAGTGACTGCGCTGGCGGCCTGAAAGGCCGCTCGTCAGGCGCCTTTGTCCGCTCCCGTATACATGCGGGGCCGGGCCCCCGGACGTACCTGTAACGGAGGCCCGTTTCAGCAACGGGGTGCGAGGCTCGCACACTCCGGTTTCGGACACGTGACGCCTTCTCAGAAGGAATTGGCGCCGGGAGTGAAACCGACCGCGGCTGAATCGCGCATCATGCCTGTCATCATCCGGTGCCCGGGGCTCGTTGCTGGAGTCGCCACGGTGTCATCGGGCCCGCCGTCCGGAGGCGTTCCGATGTGGATTGAGACCATCATCATGCCGCGCGAGGAGTCCGAGTCCTACATCCCCGCGCCGCAAAGGGACCGACGGAACGTCCTCAAGGTGGCGGCCAGCGAAGGACGGGCCCTTCGGGACGCCGTGATGGGTTTCCTGGACACGCATCAGCTCTCGGACGCGGTGAAGTGGATGAGCGAGCCGGGCTTTCTGCCCATCATCACCATCCACTGTACGGACCTCGCGCTATCGAAGCTGCGCGAGGCCGCCGACTTCGCGGTGGGCTGTGCCGCCCCCATTGACGCCTACCCGGCGCTGGTCCGCCCGCAGCCCCAGATGGCTCCCGAGGCGATGCTGCCGGCCGTTGCCGCTTTCGAACCCCGACTCTGACCCACAACACCGCTCGGCGCCGCGCTACGTGCGCGGTGTCTCGATGAGCGTGGTGGGCTCGTGCGCGACGGGGAAGTTCACCGAGTTGGCGATGAAGCACTTCGCATGCGCTTCGTGGTGGAGCGCGTGGGCCTTCTCCCGGTCGGAGCCCGCCGCAATGGTGACTCGCGGGCGCAGCACCACGCGGGTGAAGCGGCCACCGCCATCCGCGTCCTCGGACATGAGGCCCTCGGCCGCGTCCACGTAGTCCGTCACCACCACGCCGGCGGTGGCGCACAGGTGCAGGTACCAGAGCTTGTGACAGGCCGAGAGCGAGGCCACGAGCAGCTCCTCCGGATTCCACCGCTTCGGGTCTCCACGGAAGGTCGGGTCGGACGAGCCCGGAATCACCGGCTTGCCCTCCACGCTCAGCTCATGGGCGCGCTCGTAGCCGCGGTAGCTCGCGGTCCCCGCGCCCGTGTTGCCCGTCCACTTCAACGCCACCGTGTAGCGATGCTCGTGTCCCGACATGCGCCTCCCAGGAGGTCCGGCGCGCGTTGGATATGCGCCGGCCCCCGGGGAGGCAAGCCTTCCCGTCACCGCCTCACGGCGTCGCGATGCGGCGGTAGCGCGCCTCCAGGAGCTGGTAACCGGCGTACGCCACCAACCCGAGTGCCACCACGCCCAGCAGCCACGGGCCGAACGGCTGCGACGCCAGCGTGCCCAGCGCCTCGGCGAGGCCGCCCGCCTCGCCCGGGTCCGCGTCCACGGCGGCCTGGATGAAGAAGATGCCCACCAGCAGGAACACCACCGCGCGGGCCAGCACGCCGGCCTTGCTGATGCGCTCCACCCACGTGCGCTGGCGCGCGGCCAGGCCCGTCAGGCTCAGCTTGTCCAGCATCTTCCCCTTCACCGCCTGAATGAACTGGTACACGGCGAAGCCAATCACCACCACGCCCACCGCGCCCACAAGCACCTGGCCGAAGGGCTTCGACATCAGCTCCGCCGTCATGCTCTTCGTGCCACCGCCCTTGCTGGCATGGCCGCGCAGCAGGTTGAAGGCGAACAGGGCGAGGCTGAGGTGAATCACGCCGCTGATTCCCGGCACGACGCGCGCGATGAGCCCCTTGCCGGAGCGGCCCTTGCCCTCCACGTCCAGCACCGCCTGCACGAAGCGCCAGACGGCGAAGGCCAGCAGGCCCAGTCCCAGGAGGACGAGCAGCACCGAGCCGAAGGGCTGACGCGCCACCTCCAGCACCGCGCCGCGCGGGTCCGTCGCGCGGCCGCCCTCGCCCAGGGCCAGCATCAGCGCCAGCACGCCAATCACCGCGTAGACGGCGGCGCGAGCGGCGTAGCCCACCCGGGCCGCCAGCACCACGCCGCTCCTGCCGGCCTGCCGCCCCGCGTGCGCCATGCGTTGCAGGTCGGGTCCTCGCAGTGCTCCCGTCGCCATGTCTCCCCCTTGTCGAGTCGAGTCGAGTCGAGCCCCGTCCCGGCAGCCCCCTGGGAGACGATGCGCACGGGCGGGCCTTCCCCCAACGGGCGCTCGGCTGGCTGCACGCCTTCCCATCCGCGTGCAGGCTCGGAGACAGCAGCGGGTAGTACCTCTCCCTACTCAAGAGGGACGACGGGGCTCGCGCGGGTTGGCGTCCCCGTGCCGCGCCGGGCATGCTCCGGGCGGATTCCGCCCCACACATGAGCATCCGTCTCCCGTCCTCCGCCTCCCTGCGCAGCGCCGCGTGCCGGAAGCCCTGGCACCGCGCCCTGCCCTGGCTCACCGCGCTCCTCCTCGTCGCCTGCAAGGGCACGGTGTCCGCGCCTCCGGCCGCCGCCCCGCAGCCCGCGCCCGCCGCGCCCGCGGCCGCCACTCCGGCGCCCCAGGCTCCGGACGCGAGCACCGCCGCCGCGCCCGTGAAGGACGACGCGGCCACGCGCGAGGAATTGGCCGGCATCCTCACCCGCTACCGGCAGAACATCGTCCTCGCCGCGGACGAGGCCGCCCTGGACGAGGACACCCGCGAGCGCGCGTCCATCGTCGGGCGCATGCTCTTCGATGAGAACCGGCACGCGCTGGAGTCCCTCGGCCAGCGGCTCCACGGCGCGCTCACCTCCGGCGCCGAGCCCGCGCCCGTCACCGCGTTCCTGGACTGGCTGGAGAAGGACGCCGAGCTGCACGACGCGGACAAGCTCGCCTTCAAGGACACGCTGGCGGAGGTGCGCGACACGCTCGCCGCCCTGCCCTCCGCGCCCGCGTGGAAGGCGCCGCTGCTCGCCCGCGTCGAGGAGGACCAGCGCGCGCTCCAGGCCATCCAGGCCCTCTACGAGAAGGAGCTGCAGGCCGTCTTCGGCCGCTTCGACACGCGCGGCATGGCCGTGCGCCGCGAGGCCTGGGAGGCCTACGTCACCTTCCTCAAGGGCCGCTTCACCCGCGAGTCCATCCTCAAGTCCTTCGACGAGACGCTGGGCTCGCTGGACGGGAGCATGCGCGGCAAGGGCCCGCGCAAGGAGGACCCGGCCATCATCACCGGCAACTCGCTGCCGCCGAAGACGCTGGTGCTCACCTTCGACGACGGCCCGCACCCGAAGTTCACCCCCAACATCCTCGCCACGCTGGAGAAGTACGGCGTCAAATCCATCTTCTTCGAGGTGGGGCAGAACGTCGCCGTGCGCGGCAAGGGCGCGGGCGACGCGGGCACGCTCAGCCGCACCGAGGCCTCCGCGTACTCCGAGCGCATCCTCCAGGCGGGGCACCTGCTCGCCAACCACTCGCTGACGCACGCCTTCCTGCCCAAGCTCAGCGACGCGCGGCTGGAGACGGAAATCGACGAGTCGAAGCGCATCATCGAGGAGGTGACGAACACCCCCATCGCCCTCTTCCGCCCGCCCTACGGTGCGCGCAACGAGAAGGTGGCCGCGGCGCTCGCGGCCCGGAAGCTCCGGGCGTATCTGTGGAACGTGGACGCGCTCGACTGGAGCGACCCCATCCCCACCTCCATCGCCAACCGCGTGGTGCAGCAGGTGGAGGCCAACGGCCGAGGCGTCATCCTGCTGCACGACGTGCACAGCCAGACGACGGAGGCGCTCCCGCTCATCCTGGAGACGCTCCAGACGCGCGGCTACCGCTTCGTCCTCTGGGACGGCACGCAGATGGTGGGGGACTCGGCGGACGGCGGCGTGCCGCCTGCGGCCGTGGCCGCCCCCGCGCCCGCCGCGCTGTACCGCGAGAGCTGGGCGGTGGTCATCGGCATCAACGCGTACCTGAAGTGGCCGAAGCTCTCCTACGCGGTGAACGACGCGGAGGGCGTGCGGGATTTGCTGGTGCGCAAGTACCGCTTCAAGCCGGAGAACGTCACCGTGCTGCTCGACGCGGAGGCCACGCGCGAGCGCATCCTCTCCGTGCTCGGGGACACGCTGGCGGACCCGAAGAAGGTGCAGCGCGAGGACCGCGTCTTCGTCTTCTTCGCGGGCCACGGCATCACCCGCCGCCTGCCCAACGGGAAGAGCCTCGGCTACATCGTCCCGGTGGACGCGGACACGTCCAACTACCAGAGCACGGCCATCTCGATGACCAACTTCCAGGACATCAGCGAGGCCATGCCCGCCAAGCACGCCTTCTTCGTCATGGACGCCTGCTACAGCGGCCTGGCGCTGACGCGCGGCGGGGCCCCGACGGGCGGCGACGTGCGCAAGTACCTCCAGGAGGTGACGCGCCGGAGCGTGCGCCAGGTGCTCACCGCGGGCGGCGCCGACGAGCAGGTGGCGGACCAGGGCCCCAACGGCCACTCCATCTTCACGTGGACGCTGCTCCAGGGCCTGGAGGGGCAGGCGGACCTCAACACCGACGGCTACGTCACCGCGTCGGAACTGGCCGCGTACGTGGGCCCCACGGTGTCCTCCCTGTCGAAGCAGACGCCCGCCTTCGGCAGCATGCCCGGCAGCGAGGGCGGCGAGTTCGTCCTCGAGCTGTCCCACGAGGGTGAGTTCCTCAGCGAGAGCTCCGAGCAGCTCGACACGGAGGCCATCCAACTCAACGCGGAGCTGGAGCGCGTGCGCTCCGAAATCGCCGCGAAGACGGCGCGCAACCAGGCCCTGGCGCGCGAGCTGGAGGCGGCGAAGAGCCAGCTCTCGCAACTGCAGGACGCCGGCACCGCGCCCGCCGTGGCGGCCACGCCGGTGCCGGCCTCCACGCCCCAGGAAGAGGCCCGCCGCCGCGGTGACCGCGGCATGACGCTCTACCGCGAGAAGCGCTACGAGGAGGCCCTGGCCGAGTTCCAGGCCGCCGCGCGCCTGGACCCCACGGACGCACAGGCCACCAACAACGTGGGCTTCGTCCACTTCCGCCGGGGCGAGTACGCCGAGGCGGTGAAGTGGCTGGAGAAGACGCTGGTGCTGGACCCGCAGCGCGCCGTGGCCTTCCTCAACCTGGGCGACGCGTACGACAAGCTGGGCCGCAAGCCGGACGCGGCGAAGGCGTATGGGCGATACCTCGCGCTCCTGCCCCATGGCCCCGCCTCGGACACCGTGAAGGAGAAGCTGGCGCGGCTGGGCCGCTGAGCGCCGCTCAGCCGAACCGCTCCTGGAAGGCGCGCAGGTTGGGGCCGTCCCCACCCCGCTCCCACACCGCGAACACCACCCGCTCGAAGACACCGGGGAAGGAAGCGAGCGCCCCGGAGAACGCGTCCGCCGCGTCGTGCGGGTCATTGCGGAAGGCGCCGCAGCCCCACGCCCCCAGCACGAGGGTGCGGTGGCCGTGCTGTGCCGCCACCTGGAGCACCTTGATGGCCCGCGCGTGCAGCACCTTGCGCAGGCTGTGGACCAGGTCCGGAGCGTTGCGCCGGGCCGAGCCTGCATTGGGCGCGGGCGCGGTGATGAGGGACACGCAGAAGGGCCGCTCCAGCAGCGTGAGCCCCTCGTCCCGGAAGAAGGGCACGTCCGGCGAGTAGATGATGTGGTCCGTGTAGAGCGGCGAGTGGTCCGCGCGGTTGGCGTCGTAGTACTCGCGCTGCGTGAGGAGGCACGCGTAGAGCGCCGAGCAGCGCGCCAGGTCCTCCTCCTGCGCCTTCGCTCCGCCCAGGAAGCCGCCGCCCGGGTTCTTCGCCGACGCGAAGTTGAGCGCGACGACGCCCGGTACGCCCTCCCCTTCCACCAGCCTGCGACAGGCCTCGCCCGTCTTCTCCGACGTCACCTCGATGCGGGGCCGGCCCGTGCCCACGGGGGACTCGGGCAACACCAGCCGTCCGAAGTCACCCGGCCGGTAGAGCTCCGTCCCGCCCTTTGCGTGCTCCACCGCGGCCCGGAGCGAGACGGGCTGCCCGGACGGCGCCACGTATTCGCCCCGCTCCACGATGTCCACCGTCTCCTGCGCGATTCCCTTCAGCGACATGACCTGCTCCCCGGCAATCTTCGTGTCTATATTACACGAAGATTACCAGGGGGACCTGACAGGCCGCCGGGTCCTCGCGGAGGCGGTGTTACTGGCAGCCGATGCGCGCCGTGCTGCTGACGGCGACGTTGTCGATCCACGCCTCGGAGGCGGACTTGCCCTGCGGGTGGACGAAGCCGTAGCCCACGATGAACCGGTCGAAGTTCCGCATGCCGATCTTGGGGAACTCGTGGGCCAGGGCACCGTCCCTGTAGACCTTGGTGCTGCCGTGGATGCTCGACGCGCTGTCGCGGCGGACCTCCCACTCCAGGCACACCCACTTGCCCGCGGCCATGCCCAGGCCGACCGGGGGGCCCTGGCGGTTCCAGCCCTGGCCATCGCGGAAGGACCAGTCGTCCAGCGCGAAGCCGGTATCCGAAATCACCTGGAGCTCGATGCCGCCGAAGTCGTCATTCAGGTTCGTCAGCACGAAGAACGTCCCCATCTGCCCGAAGATGGCGGGCAGGGACTGCAGGTACACGTGCGCGCGCACGAAGAGCTGCGTGCTGAAGGCGGGGATGCGCTTCTCCCAGCGCACGATGGCATCCCAGTCCTGGCCCACCGGCGCCTTGCTCTCATCCACTCCGTCCGCGGTGAGGATGTGCAGCCTGCCGCCCACCACATCGGCGGTGGCGCGGTCCGAGCTGGAGCTCCACCCGTTGGTGCCCTTGTCGAAGGCCTCGCAGATGAGCGAGCCCGTCGGACACGTGGCGGTGGGGCTGACGCCCGGGTCCGCGCCCGCGTCGGGGAAGGTATAGGTGCCCGAGTCCGCCCCGGTGCCCGAGTCCGCCCCGGTGCCCGCGTCCGCGGAGACGCCCGAGTCGGGGTTGTTGTCGTCGTCGTCGTTGTCGTCGTCGTTCGAGCACGCCGGCAGCGCGCCCAGCGCGAGCAGCGCGAGGGGCAGCACCACAAACCGATTGAAGCGCATAGGGTCCTTCCGAATCGGGCGCAGAGGCCCGGGGGTGATTCCGAGTGCCCGCGGGGCCGGGCTGTCTCTGGGATGAAGGAGTCGGGCGGGCTCCCCGGGCCGGCGCCGACCGTCCCGAAGAACTATCACCCGGGCCGGCTCCAGGTCACCCCGGCCGGAGGGCCCCTGTAGTCGCCGGGCATAGCTCCCCACACGCGAGAGCAGGCAGGCGCGGTGTGACAGGGTAGGGCTCAGGGGTGGGACGGGGCCGCCGTCGCGGGTGGGACGCGAGGCGGCCGGGGCCGTGACGGCGTGTCACACCCCTCTGCCATGACAGGCCTGGCCCGGGTGACGCGCGTCCTCCCACCCCGCTGGCCCCGGACCTGCAAAATGGTCCGCATCTATTCCTTCCGACGCCGGTGTCCCTTCCGTGCGGCGTCATCCCAAGAGGAGCGTCATGAACGCGGGTCTGTCCTTGAGATTTTCGTTGCGAAGCCAGGCCCTGGTGGTGGCCCTGGCCGCGTGCGCGTGTGGAGAGCCCACTTCGGAGCTGTCGCTGCCCGGTGAAACCTCGGGGCTGCCCGAGCAGGTGCTGGAAGGCATCCCGGAGGCAGGAGGCGGAACTGTCACGGCCCAGGGCTACGAGCGGCAGGGCAACCTGCGCTCCGGCTTCCTGCGAAGCAGCTACGAGCCCGGCCCGGACGGGAGCATCAGCGGGCCGGTCATCAAGGGCTTCTCGCTGCGCAGCATCGCGGGCGGCACGGGCTCGGTCGTGGACACGGGCGTCGTCGTCGAGGGCACGCTCCAGGTCCAGCGCAGCGTGCTGTCGGGCACCACGCCGAGCCTCGGCGCCTGCGCCACGCCGACCTACGGGGAGACGCGCGGCTGTGGCTGGAAGTCCGGCGGCCAGTGGCGGTGCGCTCCGGGGGCGAGCATCTCACTCGCCACGGGGGCCTGTGGCGTGTCGGGCGCGGAGGACACGATGCTGCGCGTGTGCCGGGGCTCGGCGCCGTGCGAGTACGCGTCGACGGCGAAGCTGGCCTCGAACGATGACGCCTGTGGCACCCGTGCCGCGCACGTGACGTTCACCTGTCCGTCCACGGGCATCTTCTCCGTGCTCATCGCTCCGTACTGGAGCCACCAGCCGCTGAAGTCCACGGTGGAGGCGGAGGACACCACCACGGCCGCGCCGTACTTCAACGTCGTGCAGACGGGACTGGCGCTGGCGGGAGCGCCGGTGGAAGCCATCAGGACGGATGGGAGCGTCATCTCCATGCGCATCGCGGCCGTGTACGACGAGCTCGGCCAGGACTACGTCCACCCAGGCCTCTACGGCACCGGCACCACCTACCGCTACTTCGTGCAGGAGCCGCGGGCCGACGGCCAGTGGGAGCCGCTGTGCGGTGCCGACGTGGACGCGCAGGATGGCGGCGAGGGGCTGCCGGTGGCCATTCCCGTCACGGGCTGGTGGGACGAGCGCGCCAGCCGCAACGAGGACGCGCGCCTGTTCACGTTCTCGTGTGGCCGGGGCGTCATCACCAAGTGCTACCGCTGGGGCTACCGCCCGTGGGACGAACCCTCGGCCCAGGGCACCGGCTTGTCGGCGGCGATGCTCCACCAGACGTGCACCCGCATGGCGCGCGCGGACTACTGCGGCAATGGCCAGTCGTGGACGCAGCCCAACACGCCCATCAATCTCTGGGACACGGCCGGCATCCAGACCCATGACGTCCCCCAGCAGGGCCACTTCTTCGAGGCGGGCTGGATGCCGTGGGGCGCCACGTGCCTGCACGTGAAGCGCTGGTCGAATGCGCCGGACGACGTCTTCTACGAGGGCTGCCCCAACCTCTTCGACCACCTCCAGACGCCCACCGGTGTCGAGCGGGTGCCCCGCTACTGCGAGAACCCGGAGGAAGCACTGAAGAAGGACGACCGGACGCCCCTCTTCAACGAGTCCGCCCAGAACCTCTTCCCACCCAAGGAGTGAGGGGCGCTGACCGGCGGAGACTGGCGGCGGACGCGGAAACGGGGTCCACTTCGGGGCACGCCTCGATGATGGACCCCGCCGACTCCAGCCCGCAGCCGCCGGACGACACCTGGCTCCCACCGGAGACCTTCGACGAGTACCGGCTGGTGCGCCCGCTGGGAGAGGGCGCCATGGGCCGGGTGTGGCTGGCCGAGGACACGCTGCTCGGCCGGCCGGTGGCGGTGAAGTTCATCGCCGCCGCGCGGCCGTCACCCGAGGCCCGTGAGCGCTTCATCACGGAGGCGCGGGCGGTGGCGCGGCTCCAGCATCCCAACGTCGTCTCGCTGTTCCGCGCGGGCACGGTGGAGGGCCGGCCGTACCTGGTCTCGGAGTACCTGCGCGGCGAGCCGCTGCACACGCTGCCGCGCCCCCTGCCCTCCGAGCGCGTCCTGGAGCTGGCCATCGACCTGGCGCGAGGACTGGCGGCGGCGCACCGGCGCGGAGTGCTGCACCGCGACCTCAAGCCGGCGAACGCGCTGCTGACGGAGGATGGCACCGTCAAGCTGCTCGACTTCGGGCTCGCCAAGCTGCTCGATGGTGGGGGTGTTGCCAGGCCCGTGATGGGCACGGTGCGCGAGCCCAGCGGCCTGTCCGGGCGCGACGTTGCGCTCGCGGAGCCCGCCGCCGAAGTCGCTGATGCGGTGCCCGTACGTCCCGTTCCCCTGCCCTCCGTGGGTACGGAGACGCTGCCCTCCGAGGCTCGGCCCCGGGTGGCCACGGGCCCGGACTCCACAGCCAGCGTCGCCGACGGTGCACGCACGCGGCAGGGAGCCATCCTCGGCACGCCCCTCTACATGGCCCCGGAGTCCTGGCGCGGAGAGCCCGCCACGCCACGCACGGACGTGTACGGCCTGGGCGTCATCCTCTACGAGCTGGCCTCGGGAGCAGTCCCCTTCGCCGACGCCGCCCTGGCGGAGCTGCCCGTGCGACTCCAGCGCGAGGACGCTCCACCGCTCGCCGCGCACGCCCCGGGCGTGGACCCACGACTGGCCGAGGTGGTGGACCGCTGCCTGCGCCGCGACGCGTCCCGCCGCTATCCGAACGGAGATGCGCTGCGCGAAGCCCTGGAGGCCCTGGCCTGGCGTCCGGGCCCCGAAGTCCTGCCCGCGGGCAATCCGTACCGGGGGCTCCTGCCCTTCGAAGCGGAGCACCGTGGCCTCTTCTTCGGCCGGGGCCCGGAGGTGCGCGCCGTGCTGGACCGGCTGCGCTCGGAGTCCTTCGTCCTCGTGGCCGCCGCGTCCGGCGTGGGCAAGTCATCGCTGTGCCGCGCGGGAGTGCTTCCCGCGCTCGCCGCCGGAGCCCTGGGCACCATGCCCACGATGGTGACACTGTCGCCGGGCCGCACGCCCCTGGCCGCGCTCGTCGCCGCGCTCGCGCCGGTGCTGGGCCTGCCAGAGGCAGAGCTGGAGACCGGACTACGCGAAGCACCGGACGGAGTCGCTCGCACACTGCGCGCCCGCACCCGCAGTTCGGGCGTGCTCGTGTGCGTGGACCCGATGGAGGAGCTCTTCACCCTCGCGCCCATGGAGGAGGCACATGCCATGGCGCGAGCGCTCGCCGCGCTCTGCCTGGATGCGCCGGGCGTGCGACTGCTGGCCACCGTGCGCAGCGACTTCCTCGGACAGGCCCTCACGCTTCCCGGGCTGGGCGAGGCGGCCGGACGCGCCATCTTCCCGCTGCCGCCGCTGTCCGCCGTAGGCGTGAGAGAAGCCATCGAAGGTCCGGCGCGCGCGCACGCCCACGCGTTCGAGTCCGAAGCACTGGTGGAAGCGCTCACCACTCCAGCGCTGCACGGCGAAGGGACGCTGCCGCTGCTCCAGTTCACGCTCGCGCAACTGTGGGAGCGGAGGGACACGGGCCGGCGCCTCCTCACGGCCTCCGCGCTCGATGACATGGGCGGAGTGGAAGGCGCGCTGGCGCGGCATGCAGACGCGGTGCTGGCCTCGCTCACTCCCGCGCAGCGCGTGGCGGCGCGTCGGGTGTTGCTCTCCCTCATCACCCCGGACGGCACCCGAGCACCGCGCACCGCCGACGCGCTCGGGGCCAGCGAGCCCGCGACACGCGCCGCACTGGAGGCCCTGGTGCGAGGCCGTCTCGTCACCGCGCTCGATGCGGAGGCCGGCGGCGCGTACACGCTGGCCCACGAGGCGTTGCTGCGAGGCTGGGACACGCTGCGCGCCTGGCGCGAGGGCGACGCGGAGGTCCGGCTCGCGGTGGCCCGGCTGGAGCGCGCCGCCACCGAGTGGGTGCGACTGGGCCAGCCCACCGAGGCCCTCTGGGGCGCGAAGGCCCTGGCGGAAGCAGAGGACCTGCCACGCGAGCGACTCGGCACGAGGGAAGCGACCTTCCTCGAAGCCTCGCTCGCCGCGCGACGACAGCGTCTGCGCACCCGTTGGGCCCTGGGCGCCGGTGCCGTCACGCTGCTGCTGGTGGCCCTGCTGCCATGGGGCAAGGCGCGCTACGATCAGGCACACTCGCTCGCGGTGCTGCACGGCGTGGCGGAGAAGACCGTGGCCGAGTCCGCGGCCCGGCGCACCGAGGCCCTCGCCGCGCGTCAGGCGGCCTTTGCCCGCTTCGACGCTTTCGACGAACAGGGAGGCGAGACGCTCTGGGCCACGGCCCTGACGAAGGTGGCCGACGCGGATGCGGCCGGAGCGCAGGCCCAGCGAGCCCTGGAGCGAGTGCGCGAAGTAGCCCCCGAAGACGCGGCCGCGCGAGAGCAGCTCGCAGCGCTGACGGTGGAGCGCCTGCGCTTCGTCCTCGCCACGCACCGCCCGTCGGAAGCAGCGCCGCTGCGAGCCCTGCTCGCGGAAGTCGACCCGGAGGGCCATCACCGCGCCCGACAGGAAGCCCCTGCGCGCGTGGACATCACCTCCACGCCCACGGGAGCCCGCGTGCGCGTGGTGCGCTATGTGGACGTCGGCGGCCGGAAGGAAGCGCGAGACGAAGGCGAGCTCGGACGCACTCCGCTGAAGGACGCGAAGCTCGCCCCGGGCTCCGTGGTGCTGGTGCTGGAGGCGGAAGGCCACGCGCCGGTGCGACTGCCCCTGCTGCTGGAAGCCGAAAGCGCGGAGCAGGTGACGCTGACACTGCCGCTCACGAAGACAGTGCCGGAAGGCTTCGTCTACATCCCGCCCGGGAAGTTCCTGTCCGGACACGCCGGGGACGAGGGACTGCGCCGCTACTTCCTGCACGCCTGGCCGCTGCGCCCGGTGCGGACGGACGCGTACCTCATCGCCCGTCACGAGACGACCTTCGGCGAGTGGACCGCCTTCCTCGACACGCTGCCCGCGGAGGAAGCCACCCGCCGCGCGCCCAGGCTCCAGCAGCTCCTCAACGGCGTGGCACTGGAGCGCGGCCCGCGCGGACACTGGCGGCTCACCCTGTCCCCCTCCACCGCGCGCTACGTGGCGAGCGAGGGCGAGCCGGTGCGCTACTCCGCCCGCACCACGCGCGCGGAGCAGGACTGGCGCCGCTTCCCCGTGTCCGGTGTCTCGCTGGAGGACGTGCGCGCCTACGCCGCCTGGCTGGACGCCACCGGCCGGGTGCCGGGCGCGCGGCCCTGCACCGACTTCGAGTGGGAGCGCGCCGCGCGAGGCGCCGACGCGCGCATCTACCCGCACGGGGACGTGCTCGCCCCGGACGACATCAACCACGACGTCACCTACGGCCGGCAGCCGGGAGGCTTCGGCCCGGACATGGTGGGCAGCCACCCCGCGTCGGACAGTCCCTTCGGCGTGCAGGACCTGTCCGGCAACGTGTGGGAGTGGACCGTCTCGGATGGCCCCGCGCCGGAGCCGGTGAACCGGGGCGGCTGCTGGTACTTCGGCACCCTGTCCGCGATGGTGCCCAACCGCGAGTTCAGCGAGGCCAGCCACCGCGACCCGCTACTCGGCGTGCGCCTGTGCGCGCCCGCGCGGTGAGCCGGCGGACGGTCGCCCGAAGCCATCGTCTGGCGTGTCGCGCCGCCGTGATAAACCCGGAGGCTCACTGGCAGCAGCCAGGAGCCGCGATGAGCAACGGCAGTGACCAGAGGACGTTGACCGGAGGGGCGGAGGAAGTGGCCGGCACCACGCGGGTGCGGCGCCTCCTCGTGGTGCACGGCGAGTCACGCGGCGCGCTCCAGGTGCTGGACGCGGAGGGCCCGCACGTCATCGGCCGCGCCGGCTGCCAGGTGTTCGGCCCCCTGGGACTGACCGACGGCGAGGTGAGCCGGGTGCACGCGCGCGTCCTCTGGGACGCAGACGCACGCGGCTTCGCGCTGGAGGACGCCGGCAGCCACAACGGCACCTTCCTCGACGGATGGCGGGTGCAGGGACGCCTGCCGCTCCAGCCCGGCGCCGTGGTGCGCGTGGGCGCATCACTGCTCCTCTACGAGGACGTGCTGCTGCCGGCCTACGCCCCGCTGGAGCCGGAGTCGCAGGGACTGCCCGGGCCCAGCCTGGGCCTCGGCCGCGTGCGCGCGGAAGTCGCGCTGGTGGCCCCGCAGCCCATGCCCGTGCTGGTGCTGGGCGAGACGGGCTCGGGCAAGGAGCTCGTCGCCGAGGAGCTGCACCGCCGCAGCGGCCGCGCGGGCTCCTTCATCCCCCTCAACTGCGCGGCCATCTCCCCGCAGCTCGCGGAGAGCGAGCTGTTCGGCCACACGGCCGGCGCCTTCACCGGCGCGCAGAAGCGCTCCGAGGGCCTGTTCCTCGCGGCCGACGGCGGCACCCTCTTCCTGGACGAAGTCGGCGAGCTGCCCCTGGACCTCCAGCCCAAGCTGCTGCGCGCCCTGGCCCGCGGCGAGGTGCGCCCCGTGGGCGCCACCGCCTCCCTCCACGCCAACGTGCGCGTCATCGCCGCCACCCACAGGGACCTCGGCCGCATGGTGGCCGAGGGCCGCTTCCGCGATGACCTCTACGCGCGCCTGTCCGGCTGGACGGTGCGCGTGCCGCCGCTGCGCGAGCGCAAGGAGGACGTGCTGGCGCTCGGCCGCCGCTTCCTCACGCGCGCCCCCCAGCCGCCCGTCCTCACCGCCGACGCGGCCGAGGCCCTGCTGCTCCACGACTGGCCCCACAACGTGCGCGAACTGGAGCAGGTGCTGACCGCCGCCGCGGTGCGCGCGGGCCCTGGCCCCCTGCGTCGCGAGCACCTTCCACCGCCCTTGATGGAGCGCCTGAGGGACAGGGTCTTCCCTACCCCGACCACTGCGGCCCCCGCCGCCCCCATGCCGCTGGAGGTGATGGTGCCGCGCGACAGGCCCCCCGGCCGGGACGAGCTGCACACGGTGCTCACCCGCCTGGAGGGCAACATGGCGCAGGTGGCGGACTTCTTCGGCAAGGACCGCCGTCAGGTCTACCGCTGGGCCGAGCGGCTGGGCATCGACCCGGACTCGTACCGCAAGAGCTAGGCGCGGACACTCGCCGATTCGATGGCGCGGTGGATGGAAAGCGTGCAGAAATCCGCGCCATCCAACGTCTGGCGCGAGGTTTCCACACATGAAGCTCTTCTACTCCCCGGGTGTCTGTTCCATGTCTCCGCACATCGTCCTGCGTGAGGCCGGTCTCTCCTTCGACATGGAGAAGGTCGACATCCGCGCCAAGAAGACCGAGCACGGCGAGGACTACTTCGGCGTCAACCCCAAGGGCTATGTCCCGGCCCTCCAGCTCGACGACGGCAGCCTCCTCACGGAAGGGCCCGCCATCGTCCAGTACATCGCGGACAAGGTGCCGGAGAAGAAGCTGGCCCCGGCCAACGGCACCATCGAGCGCTACCGCCTCCAGGAGATGCTCAACTTCATCTCCACCGAGCTCCACAAGAGCTTCAGCCCCCTCTTCAACCCCGCGTTCCCCGACGAGGGGAAGAAGATCTACAAGGAGCGGCTCGCGACGCGCTTCAAGCTGGTCGACGACATCCTGTCGAAGAAGGGCCCCTACCTCTTCGGCGAGTTCTTCACCGTGGCGGACGCGTACCTCTTCACCGTGACGAACTGGACGAGCCACGTGAAGGTGGACCTGGAGGCCTTCCCCTCGCTCAAGGCCTACATGGCGCACGTGGCGGGCCGTCCCGCGGTGCAGGCCGCGATGAAGGCCGAAGGCCTCACGAAGTGAACCCGTCGTTCGTCAAGCTGCTCGTCTCGGACGCCGCGCGCTCGCTGGCGTTCTACGAGGCTCTCGGCTTCGAGCGCGTGGGCGCCGAGCCGCCCTTCGTCCACCTCCAGTGGGCGGGGACGGTGGACCTCTACCTCGTCACCCCTCCTCCCATGCTGAAGCTGGAGGGGCGACGGGGCCTGGGCGTGCTGGTGGGCTTCCGCGCCCAGGGCGCCAGCGGTCTCGACGAATTGCTCCTGCGCGCCCAGGCGCAAGGTGCCTCCGTGGAGGGCCCGGTGGTGCAGCCGTGGCACACGCGCGAGGTCGTCGTCACCGACCCGGACGGCTACCGGCTGAACTTCATCGAGCCCGCGTAGTCCCGTTTCCTGGGGGGCGCGCGAAGCCCCCCAGGAGCAGGTCCACCATCAGGTCGGCGGACTTGCCCAGCGGCTTGAGGGTGAGCCACTCGTCCTTCTCCATCACCAGGTGGAGCGACACCAGGCCGTGCAGGCCGCCCCACAGCGTCTGGCTGATGAGGTCCACGTCCTGGTACTCGGGCCGGAAGCAGCCGGCGTCGCGCGCCTCCTGCACCTGCTTCTGGAGGAAGGCGTACGCGTCCTGCTCCGGGTTGCCCTGCTGGATGCTGCGGTCTTCCGCGTCCTCCATTTCCGGCGGGTGGCGCTGCATGAAGAGGAGCCGGTAGGTGGTGGGGTGCTCCTGGGCGAAGGCGATATAGGCCCGGGACAGCTTGCGCAGCCGCTCCAGCGGATCCTGCACGCGGGCCACCTTGTTGAGCACCTCGGCGAAGCGCAGGAAGTCATGCGCGCACAACTCGCGGATGAGCGCGGCCTTGTCCTTGAAGTGCACGTAGATGGCGGTGGGGCTGTACTCAATCTTCTCGGCGACGCGCCGCATCGTCACCGCCTCGTAGCCCTCATGGACGAAGAGCTCGCGCGCGGCATCGAGGATGCGCTGCCGCGTCGCCTGCTTCTCCCGCTCTCGCCGCTCCTTGATGCCCATGGTGCCCTTCCGTGACGTCGCGTCTGTCACCCCCGCGTCATGCCACACCTCCGGCCGCGGCGGGTGCGCCGGGAAGCGCCGGGCCCGTCCCCTCGCCGGCAGTGGACACGCCCTCCGGCTCCACCTCGGGAGCCAGCAGCTTGTACACCACCGGCGTCACCACCCGGGTGAGCAGCGTGGAGGAGATGAGCCCGCCGATGATGACCCACGCCAGCGGCGAGTAGAGGCTGCTGTTCTCCAGCGCCAGCGGCAGCAGCCCGCCCAGGGCCGTCAGGGTGGTGAGCAGGATGGGGAGGAAGCGCGTCTCGCCCGCCTGCTCGATGGCTGCGTCCAGGCCCACGCCTCGTGCGCGCAGCTGGTTGGTGAAGTCCACCAGCAGGATGCTGTTCTTCACTTCGATTCCCACCAGCGCGATGAAGCCGATGGAGGCGGTGAAGGACAGCGTGTTGCCGGTGAGGAACAGCGCGACGATGCCGCCCACCAGCCCCAGCGGAATCACCGACGCGACGATGAGGGTGCTCTTGAAGGTGCGGAACTCCAGCACCAGCACCGCGAGCACACCGAACGCCGCGATGATGGCCGCCGCGGACACGCCGCTGAAGCTCTCCTTCCGGCTCTCCAGCTCTCCGGCCACCTCCCAGCGGTAGCCCGAGGGCAGCTTCAGCTCCTGGTCCAACCGCGCCATCACCGCGCGCGTGACGTTGTCGGTGTTGTAGCCGGTGGCCACGCTGGCGGTGACGGTGACGGTGCGCTCGCCCTCGCGGTGCGTAATCCGGCTGGGGCTGGCCTCCAGCCGCACGCGGGCCAGCTGCCCCAGCGGCACCAGGTTGCCGGTGACGCCCGCGACGTGCAGGCGCTCCAGCGCGCCCAACTCCGGCCACGCGCCGGGCTCCAGCGGCAGCCGGACGAGGATGGGATGGTCCTCGCCGTCGGCGTCGCGGAACGTCCCCGCATTCAACCCCGCCAGCCCGAAGCGCACCGTGCGAGCCACCTCCGCCGCCGACACGCCCACGAGGCCCGCCTTCTCGCGGTCCACCTCCACCTCCAGGTCCGTGCGCCGCGTCTGCACGGGGTTCTTCACGTAGAGGGTGCCCGGCGTCGTCTCCAGCACCTTCTGAACATCCACCGCCAGCGAGCGCAGCGGCTCCAACTCCGGGCCGACCAGCCGCACGGCCACCGGCGCTTCGACGGGAGGCCCCTGCTCGAACTCGCGCACCTCGATGCGGACCCCGGGGTACGCGTCCAGCTCCGCGCGCAGCGCGTCCAACAGCGCGGGCGTCGTGTCCGGGTCGTACGCGTGGAGCTGCGCGAAGACCTCGCCGATGTTGGGCCGCTCCGCGCCCGGCTGCACGTTGTAGTAGACGGACGGGTGGCCGCGCCCGGTGTTGGCGGACACGCTGGACACCTCGGGCCTCTTGCGCAGGGCGTCCTCCACGAAGCGCACCGCGCGGTCCGTCTCCGCGAGGCTGGTGCCATCCGGCGCCTCCACCAGCACGTGGAACATGGGGGTGCCCGCCTTGGGGAAGAGGCTGAAGCCCACCACCGGCACCAGCGCGAGGCTGCCCGCGAAGAGCGCCACCGCCACCACCAGCGTCAGCACCGGCCGGGCCAGCGCGCGGTGCAGCACCGGGCGGTAGCTGCGCTCGATGAAGTGGTGGAAGGCGCGCAGCACGCGGTTGCCCTCCGGGTGCGCATCCTCCTTGAGGAAGAGGCTGGCCAGCAGCGGAATCACGGTGAGCGACACCAGCAGCGACGCGAGGATGGTGAACACCACCGCCATGGGCAGGCTGCGAATGAACTGCCCGGACGTGCCCGGCAGGAACACCAGCGGCACGAAGGCCAGCACCAGCGTGGCGGTGCAGCCCAGCACCGCGAGGCCAATCTGCGACGTGCCCTCAATCGCGGCGCGCGCGCGGCTCATGCCCTGGCGCAGGAAGCGGGCGATGTTCTCCACCACCACGATGCTGTCGTCCACCAGCAGGCCCAGCGCAATCACGAAGCCGACAATGGAGAGCTGGTTGAGCGTGAAGCCGGCGAAGTGCAGCGCCGTCAGGCCGAGCGCCAGGGACAGCGGGATGGACACCATGACGATGAGGCTGGCGCGGAAGCCCAGCGGCAGCAGCGTCAACAACACCAGCGCCAGCGCCAGCGCGAAGTCGGTGGCGAAGCCGCCCAATCGCCGGCCCACCTGGACCGACTGGTCGAACCCCGTCTCCAACCGCAGACCGGGCGGCAGCTCCTTCGCCCACTCCTGCGCGGCGGCCAGCGTCGCGTCGCGCACCGCGAAGACGTTCTGCCCCTCCTTCTGGGTGACGCTGACGAAGGCGGCGCGCTCGCCGTTGAAGCGGCCCAGGTGCACCGCGTCCTGGTCTCGAAAGGAGACGTCGGCCACGTCGCCCAGGCGCACCACGCCCTGCGCGCCGCCGCCCACCACCGTGGCGCGCACCTGCTCCAACGAGCTGAACTCGCTGCTCGTCTGCACATTGAAGCGCCGGGTGCCCACGTCCACGCTGCCGGCCGGCACGTTGAGGTTGGCCCCACCCAGCGCCTGGAGCACCTGCGACAGCGGCACGCCCGCCCGCGTCAGTCGCTCCTGGTCGAGCGACACACGCACCTCCTGCTTCGGCACCGCGAACACCTCGGCCTTCTTCACGCCCGTCACGTTGGACAGGCGCTCGGCGAGCGCGTCCGCCTGGCGCTCCAGCTCGCGCGCCGGAGCGTTGGGGCCCACCAGGGCCAATTGCACGACGCTCACGTTGGCCGCGCTGTAGCGCTCCACCTCCAGCCGCACCAGGTCCGCGGGCAGCTTCGGCCGCGTGGCGTTCACCTGCCGCAGCACCTCGGAGTACTTATCGTCGGGGTCGGCGGAGGCGTCGAACTCGAGGTGGATGAGCGCCAGCCCGTCCTCCATCTGGCTGCGCACCTTCTTCACGTCCTCCAGCTCGTCGAAGGCGTCCTCCAGCGGGTCCACCACGAGCTGCTCGAGGTCCCTGGGGCTCGCGCCCGGGTAGACGGCGACGAGGGTGAAGGACGGCATGGGGAACACCGGGTCTTCCGCGCGCGGAATGGACAGCGCGCTGGAGACGCCGAGCGCCACCAGCATGGCGAACACGACGAGGGTGAACTGCGGGTTCTTCACGGCGGCGGTGGAGAGCTTCATGGGGCGTCTCGCGGTTGGGAAGGGAGGGAGCAGGTCAGCGGCGCGACGTGGGCCCCGTGGAGGGCGCTTCCACCACCGCCACCGCCTGCCCGTCACGAAGGAAGGCCACGCCGTCGGTGATGACGCGCGCGTCCCCACCCGGACCCTCGGAGAGCGCCGCGCGGCCGTCCGCGCCGGAGAGGAAGGCCACCCGCACGCGCTGCCTCCGCGCGGTACGGCCGTCCCCGTCGAGCGTGAAGACGCTGGCCACCTCGCCGTCTCCCTCCAGCAGCGCCTCCACCGGAACGAGCTGCACCGCCTGCCGCTCGGAGGGCGTCACCACCGCCTTGGCGGACAGGCCGGACAGCAGGCGCGGCGCCTCGCTGCCGGGGGATGGGCGCACGTCCAGCGCCAGCTCCACCTCCGCGGTGCCCACGCCCGGAGTGGCGGCACTGGCCACCTCGCTGACGCGCGCGTGGAAGGTGCGGCCCGGGTACGCGTCGAGCGTCACCTCGGCCGGGTCGCCCTCCTTCACGCGCACCACGTCGCGGTCCGCCAGCCCCACGCGCACCACCCAGCCGCCGTCGGTGCTGGCGAAGAGGAAGAGCGGCTGGCCCGGAGACACCACCTCCCCCGGCTCCACCATGCGCTTGAGGATGCGGCCGTCGGACGGCGCCAGCACCGTGGCCTGCCGCTGGTTGAAGGCCGCGGCGCGCCACGCGGCGTCCGCGACTTCGTAGCCGGTGGTGGCGTCCTGGAGCTGCGCCAGCGTGGCCACCTGTTGCGCGTGGAGTCCCTTCACACGCTCCAGGTCTCGCGCCGCCTTCTCGCGCGCCTCGCGGGCCTGGGCCACCAGCGGGCCAATCTCCGACAGGTCCAGCGCCGCGAGCACCTGGCCGCGCTTCACCTTCTGTCCCTCGTCGGCGGACACCGCCTGCACCACGCCGCCCACCTTGGTGGACAGCCGCACCTCCTGCTTGCCGGCCAGCGTCCCACTGGCGCGGACGGGGCGGGCCACCGCTTCCATGACGACGGGCGCGAGCCGCACCCGCACCGGCGCCTCGCCTGAGACAGCGGGAGTGGGGGCCGCGGAGGCCGACCCGGAGCAGCCCGTGGACAAGAGGCCGGAGAGGAGGACGGCGAAGCCGCCGAGCAGCGCGGCGGAGAGGGTCGGCGACGGGGCGCGAACCATGAAGGTGACTCCTTTGCTTCCATGCACCGGCGGGCGCGGGACGGACGAATCCCCAGGCGCGAAAGCGCGAGACCGCGGGCGGCAGGGGGTTAACGACGCCTCTACACTTAACGCCGTTAAGTTAGTGAGACAAGTGCCGTGACAAAACTTCACAAACCGTCGGACAGCCGGGCCGCCCGCCCTCCGGCCGTGCACCGACACGAACCCCGCCGTCTCCGCCAACGGTCCACGCGGGCGGTGTACCGTGGGGCGTTCGGCCCGCATCGTGGTGGGCCTGCCTTTCCGCGCATGGACTCCCGCGTCGCATCACTCCTCGCCCACGTCCGCGAGCACGCCGAGAACCGCCCCGGGGTCTACCGGATGCTGGGGCCCTCGGGTGAGCTGCTCTACGTGGGCAAGTCCGTCCGGGTGCGGACGCGGCTCCTGTCGTACTTCCGCGCGGACGACAGGGAGAAGGCGGCGGAGATCATCTCCCACGCGCACCGCATCGAGTGGGACTACACGGCCAGCGAGTTCGCCGCGCTCCTGCAGGAGTTCCGGCTCATCAAGTCCCAGCGCCCGCTCTACAACGTGGAGCACAAGCGCGACCGCGGCCACTGCTTCATCCACCTCACGCGCGAAGCCGTCCCCCGCCTGCGCGTGGTGGGCCGCGCCACCGGCGAGAGCGGCGACTACTTCGGCCCCTTCCACGGCCGCGCGTCCATCTCCGACGTGGTGCGCGCGGTGAGTGACTTGCTGGAGCTGCGCGACTGTCCCTCCGACACACCGATGCGGCTGGCGGACCAGTACCAGCTCTTCCCCGTGAAGCTGGAGCCGCTGTGCATGCGCGGCCAGCTCTCGCGCTGCCTCGCTCCGTGCGCGGGAGGCTGCACCCACGCGGAGTACCACGCGCGCGTCGCGCAGGCCCGGACCTTCCTGGAGGGCACCTCCGACACGCCGCTCACCCTGCTGCGCGAGCGCATGGCCCTGGCCGCCCGCCGCCTCCAGTTCGAGTACGCCGCTGAGCTGAGAGACCGCGCGGAGCGGCTGGAGCTGATGCGCGGCTGGATTGTCGAGCTGGGCCACACGCTCAAGCAGCTCTCCTTCGTCTACACGGTGCCCGGCCACGGCGGCGACGACCAGACCTACGTCGTGCGCCGGGGCAGCGTTCGAGCCGAGCAGGCCACGCCCGAGACGCCCGAGGAGCGCGACGCCCTGGAGGCGCGAGCCCGCGAAATCTTCGAGCGCCCGGAGCCGGAGACGCTCGGCCTGCGCGCACACGAGGCGCAGGAGGTGATGCTCATCGCACGCTGGTTCCGCCTCCACCCCGAGGAGCTGGAGCGCACCCTCCCCGCGAAGCAGCTGCTCGCGCCGCCGGACGTCTCCACGCCCACGCCCTGAGCACCCTCGCGGTTGCTACGCGCCTGAACGACTCCACGCGGAGTCAGGGCCAGGGCGATCGCATCTTCCTGACACCGGGGTGCCGTAGTTACGCGGGGTTAGCGGATGGGTTGGACAGGCTCGGAGGAGTGTGATCGACGGGGCCGATGGACAAGCCTCCGGCCCCGACGGCGAGCC
>NZ_JAAIYA010000042.1 GCF_010894405.1 Pyxidicoccus caerfyrddinensis | reverse complement strand
TCCAGTTCGCCAACCTGGCCTTCGACCTGTCGGTGGAAGAGGTGTTCACCACGCTGACCTCCGGGGCCACGCTGGTGCTCGCGCCGCTGGAGAAGCTCATGCCGGGAGCGCCCCTGCACCAACTGCTACGGGAGCAGAGGCTCACCGTCATCAGCCTCACGCCGGCCGCCCTGGCGGCCACGCCGGCGGACGGGCTGCCCGAGCTGCGCACCGTCATCTCCGGTGGCGAAGCCCTGCCCGCCGAGGTAGTGGCGCGCTGGACTCCGGGCCGCAGGCTCCTCAACACGTACGGCCCCACGGAGGCCACCGTCATCGCCACGCTCACCGAGTGCGTGGCGGACGGGCGCGTGCCCTCCATTGGCCGGCCGCTGGCCAACGTGCGCGCGTACGTGCTGGATGCCCGCGGCGAGCCCGTGCCCGTGGGCGTCAAGGGCGAGCTGTTCATCGGCGGCGCTGGCGTGGCCCGCGGCTACTCCGGGCGTCCCGCCCTCACCGCCGAGCGCTTCGTGCCGGACCCGTTCTCCGGCGAGACGGGCGCGCGCCTGTACCGCACCGGCGACGTGGTGCGCTGGCGCGAGGACGGCACGCTCGACTTCGTGGGCCGCGCGGACGCGCAGGTGAAGGTGCGCGGCTTCCGAATCGAATTGGGCGAAGTGGAGTCCGCCCTCGCGAAGCTGCCCCCGGTGCGCGAGGCCGTTGTCGTGGCCCGTGAGGATGGCCCCGGCGGCAAGCGCCTCGTGGGCTACGCCGTGGCGCATGAGGGCCTCCAGACGGATGGCACCACGCTGCGCGCCGCCTTGAAGGACGTCCTGCCCGAGTACATGGTGCCCTCGGCCATCGTGGTGCTGCCGGCCATGCCGCTCACCCCGAATGGCAAGGTGGACCGCAAGGCCCTGCCCGCCCCGGCCTTCGCCAGCGACGCGAAGGGCTACGTCGCGCCCCGCACGCCCACCGAGGAGCGGCTGGCGGAGCAGTGGTGCCAGCTCCTCGGCCTCGAGCGCGTGGGCGCCAGCGACAACTTCTTCGACCTGGGCGGCCACTCGCTGCTGGCCACGCAGGCCATCAGCCGCATCCGCGCCGCCTTCGGCGTGGAGCTGCCCCTGCGCGGCCTGTTCGAGTCCCCCACCGTGGAAGGCGTGGCGCGCCTGATTGACGCCGCCCTCGCGGGAAGGGGGATGCCCACCGTGTCCCGCCAGCCCGAGGCCCGCCCGCTGTCGCTGCCCGTGCTCCCCCTGGAAGAGGTCGCCGCACGGGAGGAGCTGCGCCCCCGTCCCGAGGCCACTGACTCCGCGGGGAGCGCCGTGCTCTCCGCCGTGGAGCGGCAGCGGGTGCTGGTGGAGTGGAACGCGACTTCCACCGAGTACCCGCGCGGCACCACCCTGCCCGAGGTGTTCGCGCAGGTGGCCGCCCGCTTCCCCGACAAGGTCGCCGTCGAGTTCGGCGACGCGAAGCTCACGTACCAGCAGCTCGACGCGCGGGCCAACCAGCTCGCCTGGCACCTGCGCGGCCTGGGCGTCTCCACCGACTCGCGCGTGGCCCTGGGCGTAGAGCGCTCGCTGGAGCTCATCGTCTCGCTGGTGGCCATCCTCAAGGCAGGTGGCGCCTACGTGCCGCTAGACGCGTCGTATCCGCGTGAGCGCCTCGCGAACATGCTGGAGGACTCGAGCCCCTGCGTGCTCGTCACCACGCGCGCGCAACTCCCGCAGCTCCCCGCGGGCGGCCTCGCCACGGTGGTGCTGGAGAACCTGGAGCTGTCCGGCCTGCCCACCCACGCGCCGCCTTCCACGGCCCTGCCCGACAGCCTCGCGTACATCGACTTCACCTCCGGCTCCACCGGCCGGCCCAAGGGCGTGGGCACGCTCCAGTCCGCCGTGCTGCGCACCGTCTTCGGTGTCGACTACGCGCACCTCGGCCCGGAGGAGACCTTCCTCCTGCTCGCCCCCATCTCCTTCGACGCCTCCACGCTGGAGCTCTGGGGCCCGCTGCTGCATGGCGCGCGGCTCGCCGTCTTCCCCCCGCACTCGCCCTCTGACGTCTTCGAGCTGGAGCAGGTGCTGCAGAAGCACGGCGTCACCACGCTGCACCTCACCGCCGGCCTCTTCACCCAGGTGGTGGACCACAACCTCTCCGCGCTGCGCGGTGTGAGGCAGTTGCTCACCGGTGGCGACGTGGTGAGCGCGCCCCATGTCCGCCGGGTGCTGGAAGGAATGTTCATTCCGGTGACTGCCTGCTACGGCCCCACCGAAGGCACCCTCTTCACGTCGTGCCACCGCATGACGGACGTGGCGCAGGTCGGCACCTCCGTCCCCATCGGCCGGCCCATCGGGAACACGCAGGTGTACGTGCTCGACGCCTCCGGCCAGCCCGTGGCCTCGGGCGTCATCGGTGAGCTGTTCGCCGGTGGTGACGGCCTGGCGCGCGGCTATGTGGGCCAGCCCGCTCTCACCGCCGAGCGCTTTGTCCCCAACCCTTTCTCCTCCGTCCCCGGTGCCCGCCTCTACCGGACGGGTGACCTCGCCCGCTGGCGCCCCGACGGCGTGCTGGAGTTCCTCGGCCGCGCGGATGCGCAGGTGAAGGTGCGTGGCTACCGCATCGAGCTGTCCGAGGTCGAAGCCGCCCTGCTCGCCTTCCCGGAGGTGCGCGAGGCCGTGGTGGTGGCCCGCGAGGACTCGCCCGGTGACAAGCGGCTGGTCGGCTACGTCGTCGCGCCCCCGTCCCTCGGCATGGCCGGCCTGCGCGCGGCCCTCGAGGAGCGGCTGCCCGAGTACATGGTGCCCTCCGTGCTGGGACGCCTGGACGCGCTGCCCCTCACCGCCAACGGCAAGGTGGACCGCAAGGCGCTCCCGGCCCCGTCTGCCTTCCAGGACCGCGTCACCACCCGCCCGCCCCGCACCGAGTGCGAGCGCGAGCTGGCGGCGCTCTGGGCGCGCGTCCTCCACCTGGACACCGTCGGCGCCGAGGACGACTTCTTCGAGCTGGGTGGCCACTCGCTGACGGCCACGCAGGTGCTGTCGCGCATCCGCCAGCACTTCCGCGTGGAGCTGTCGTTCCGCGACTTCTTCGCGGCACCCACCGTCGCGGCCCTCGCCATGCGCATCGAGGAGCTGGCCAGCTCGCGGCCCGCGTCGTCCCAGTCGCTGCTCCGGCCCCGGACGCAGAGCGGCCCGCCGCCCCTCTCCTTCGCGCAGCAGCGCCTGTGGTTCTTCGCGAAGCTCGACCCGGACAGCACCGCGTACAACCTCCCCTTCGCGGTGCGACTGGAGGGGGCGCTCGACGTGCCCGCGCTCGCCACCAGCCTGCGTGGGCTGCTCCAGCGTCACGAGTCGCTGCGCACCACCTTCCACGAGCGCGAGCACCAGCCCGTGCAGGTCATCGACGACGGACCCACCCTGCCCGCGGGGTGGCTGGACCTGGAGGCCCTGCCCGAAGTGGAGCGTGAGGCTTCGCTGCGGCAGGCGCTGGAGCATGAGGCCGGGCAGCCCTTCAACCTCGAGACGGGCCCGCTGTGGCGCGTGCTCCTGGTGCGCCTGTCGGCGGAGCAGCACGTGCTGATGCTCACCCTGCACCACGTCATCGCGGACGGCTGGTCCATGGGCGTGCTCGTGCAGGAGCTGGCCACGCTGTACACCGCCCACGCGGAGGGCCGGCCCGCGCGCATGGAGCCGCTACCGGTGCAGTACGCGGACTTCGCGCTCTGGCAGCGCGACTGGCTGCGCGACGAGGCCCTGGAGGCCCAGCTCGACTGGTGGCGGCAGCAGATCCAGGGTGCGCCCCGGGCGCTGGCGCTGCCCACCGACAGGCCGCATCCCACGACGCAGTCGACGCGCGGCGCCGGGCACCCGTTCCACTTCCCGCGCGAGCTGTCGGACGCGCTCGAAGCACTGTGCCGTCAAGAGGGGGCCACGCCGTCCATGGTGGTGCTCGCCGCCTTCCAGGTACTGCTGGCCCGCTACTCCGGCCAGGACGACGTCAGCGTTGGCGCCCCCATCGCCGGCCGGACGCACGCGGAGCTGGAGGGACTCATCGGCTTCTTCGTCAACACGCTGGTGCTGCGCACGAAGCTGGACGGAGACCCCAGCTTCCGCGCACTGCTCGGGCGCGTGCGGGACGTGACGCTCGGCGCCTATGCCCATCAGGACGTGCCCTTCGAGAAGCTGGTGGAAGCCCTGCGCCCCGAGCGCGAGGCCGGACGCACCCCGCTCTTCCAGGTGATGCTCGCGTACCAGAACGCGCCCATGCCGGCGGTGATGGGAGCGGGCCTGAAGCTGAGCCCCCTCAAGGCCGAGCATCGCTCCGCGAAGTTCGACCTCACCCTGGCCATCGCCGACCGTGGCGACGGGCTCAAGGGCCAGCTGGAGTACAGCACCGACCTGTTCGACGCCGCGACTGCAGCGCGGATGGTGCGGCACTTGCGCGTGCTGCTGGAAGGCGCGCTCGCGTCCCCGGACCGTCCGCTCTCCCGACTGCCCGTGCTCACGGCCGATGAGCGCCACCTGCTGTTCCACGCGTGGCGCGAGCCGTCCGCCGCCACCGCGGCAGACGCCAGCCTGCACCGGCTCTTCCAGGCGCAAGCCCGCCTCACGCCGGACGCGGTGGCCGAGGAACTGGAGGGCCAGACGCTCACCTGGGGTGAGCTGTACCAGCGTGCCCGTCAGGTGCACCGCTCGCTGCTCGTGCGCGGGCTGGTGGAGCTGCCCGAGCCGCCTCCACTGGTGCCGGTGCCGCGCACGGACGCATTGCCCCTGTCCTTCGCCCAGCAGCGGCTGTGGTTCCTCGACCAGCTCGCTCCCGGCAGCACCGCCTACAACATGCCCCTGGCGCTGCGCGTGTCCGGAGTGCTGAACACCGAGGCCCTGCGCCTCGGCCTCGAAGCGCTGGTGCACCGGCACGAGTCGCTGCGCACCACCTTCCGCGAAGGGCCCTCTGGCCCCGTCCAGGTCATCTCTCCGCCCGCCGCCCTGCCGCTGGATGTCGTCGAGCTGAGCCACCTGCCCGAAGACGCGGGCCAGACCGAAGTGCGCCGCCTGACTTCCGCCGAGGCCCTGCGCCCCTTCGACCTCGCCTCCGGCCCGCTGCTGCGCACCTCGCTGCTGCGGCTGGGCGCGCAGGAGCACGTCCTGCTGGTGACGATGCACCACATCGTCTCCGACGGTTGGTCCCTGGGTGTGCTGGTGCGCGAGCTGGTCTCCTTCTACGAGGCCTTCTCCTCGGACCAGTCGCAGCAACTGCCACCCCTTCCCATCCAGTACGCGGACTTCGCTTCGTGGCAGCGCTCCTGGCTGCAGGGTGACGTCCTCCAGGGCCACCTCGACTACTGGAAGCAGCAGCTCTCCGGTGCTCCGGCCCTGCTGGAGCTGCCCACCGACAGGCCCCGCCCCGCCGTCCAGTCCCAGCGCGGTGCCCTGCTGCCCGTCCACCTGCCTCTGTCCGAAGCCCTCCCCACCTTCTGCCAGCGCGAGGGTGTCACTCCCTTCATGGCCCTGCTCGCCGTCTGGCAGTTGCTGCTGGCGCGCTACTCCGGCCAGGACGACGTCACCGTCGGATCTCCCATCGCCGGCCGCACCCGGGGCGAGACGGAGGGCCTCATCGGCGTCTTCCTCAACACGCTGGTCCTGCGCACGCAGGTGCGGCCCCAGGCCACCTTCCGCGAGCTGCTGGCCCAGGTACGCGCCACCACCCTGGCCGCCTATGAACACCAGCACCTGCCCTTCGAGAAGCTCGTCGAGGAGCTGCAGCCCCAGCGCAGCCTCAGCTATTCGCCCCTCTTCCAGGTCATGCTCGTGCTGCAGAACACGCCTTCCGCGGCGCTGTCTCTTCCGGACCTGTCGTTCCTCGCCCTGGAGCGCGAGGCCGAGGCCACCAAGTTCGACCTGACGCTCTCGCTGGCGCAGACGCCCCGCGGCCTGTCGGGCACGCTGAGCTACCGCACCGACCTGTTCGACGCCTCCACCCTCTCCCGCATGGGGGAGCACCTGCGCACCCTGCTGGAGGCCGCGCTCGCCTCGCCCGATACCCGCGTGGGTGAGCTGCCCCTGCTGTCCGCCTCCGAGCGCCAACAGGTGCTGGAGTCCTTCAACGCCACGACCGAGGCCCTCTCGTCCCCCGTGCCGCTACACACGCTCATTGCGGAGCAGGCCGCGCGCCACCCGGAGCGACCCGCCCTCGCCTGTGAGGGCCAGGTGCTCACCTACGGTGAGCTGGACGCCCGCGCCAATCAGCTTGCCTGGCACCTGCGCTCGCTGGGCGTGGGGCCCGAGAAGTGCGTGGCCCTGTGCATGGAGCGCTCGGTGGACACCGTGGTGGCGCTGCTGGGCATCTGGAAGGCGGGGGGGGCCTACGTGCCACTGGACCCTGCACAGCCCGCCCTGCGCCTCCAAGCGTTGGTGGAAGAGGTGTCAGCGCCCGTGGTGGTGACGCACTCGGCGCAGGCGGCCGCCTTCGAGTCCTCCCAGGTGCGGCAGGTGTTGTTGGATAGGGACGCCGGGCTGCTCGCGAGCCAGCCCATGGATGGGCCCCCAGGCGGCGTGTCCCCGGAGAACATCGCCTACGTCCTCTTCACCTCGGGCAGCACCGGCCGCCCCAAGGGCGTGGCTGTCTCCCACGGGCAGCTCGCCCACTACGTCCACGCCGCCACCGAGCGGCTGGGCCTGAAGGACTGCGAAAGCTTCGCCCTCGTCTCCACCTTCGTCGCCGACCTCGGCAACACCGTCCTCTTCCCCGCCCTGTGCACCGGCGGCCTGCTGCACGTGCTCACCCACGAGCGCGCCAGCAACCCCGCCGACGTGGCCGAGTACTTCCAGCGCCACGCCGTCGACTGCGTAAAGCTCGTCCCCTCCCACCTCTCCGCCCTCATGACGGCGGCAGAGCCTCGCCACGTCCTGCCTCGCAAGAAGCTGGTGCTCGGCGGTGAGTCCTCTTCCTGGGCACTCATGGAGCAGGTGCGCGCGCTCGCGCCCGACTGCGAAGTCTTCAACCACTACGGCCCCACCGAGACGACGGTGGGCGTGCTCGCAGGCCGCGTCGAGTGGCCCGCCGCGGGCTCCTCACCGGCCACCGTGCCGCTGGGCCGTCCCCTGTCCCACTCGCGCCTGTACGTCCTCGACGAGCGCCTGCAGCCGGTGCCCGTCGGCGTCCCCGGCGAGCTGTTCATCGGCGGCGCCCAGGTGACTCGTGGCTACCTGAACCGTCCCGAGCTGACTGCGGAACGCTACGTGCCGGACATCTACAGCACGACTCCGGGCGCGCGCATGTACCGCAGCGGCGACAAGGTGCGCTGGCTGGCCGACGGGCGCGTCGAGTTCATCGGCCGCGCCGACTTCCAGGTGAAGGTGCGTGGCTTCCGCGTGGAGCCGGGCGAAATCGCAACCGTGCTGCGCGAGCACCCCGCCGTACGAGAAGCGCTGGTGGTGGCTCGCGAGGACGTCCCCGGTGACAAGCGCCTGGTGGCCTACGTCGTCTCGTCCGAGCCAGTGCGCACCGAGTCCCTGCGCGCCTTCGTCCAGGAGCGACTGCCGGCCCACATGGTGCCCTCCGCCTTCGTCTCCCTGGAGGCCCTGCCCCTGACGCCCAACGGCAAGGTGGACAGAAAGGCGCTGCCCTCCCCGGATGTCTCCGCGGCTCGCGCGCAGTACGTCGCCCCGCGCACCCCGCTGGAGGAGCAGCTCGCGCAGGCCTTCGCCGAAGTGCTGAACCTGGAGCGCGTGGGCGTCGAGGACGACTTCTTCGCCCTCGGCGGCCACTCCCTGCTCGCCGTGCGCCTCATCGCCCTCATCCGTGAGCGCACCGGCCTGACGCTGCCGTTGTCGTCTCTCTTCCAGGGCGCAACCGTCGAGCGGCTCGCCAGCCTCGCGCCACCGTCCCCGGAGGTCCGCCAGCGCACGCCCAACCTGATGCGGCTCGACGCGGGCACCTCGCGGCGCCGGCCCCTGTTCCTCGTCCACGGCGGCGGAGGCGCCCTGCTCAGCCATGCCGAGCTCGCCCGCCATCTCGGGGACGAGCGGCCCATCCATGGCATCTTCGCCCCCGGCCTGAGCGGCGGCGAGCTACCTCCCGCGTCCATGGAGGCCCTGGCCCGCCTCTATGTGCAGCAGGTGCGCGAGGAGCAGCCCCACGGCCCCTACCTGCTGGCGGGCTGGTCCCTGGGCGGAGTGGTGGCGTACGAGATGGCGCGGCAGCTCGAGGCCCTGGGCGAGCAGGTGGGACTGCTGGCCCTCATCGACAGCTACGCGCACCTGGGACAGGTCGAACCGGCGCCACCGCCGCTGGCGCGGGTGGTCACCTTCGCCGGGATGGTGGGACTGCCGCTGCAGGACCTCCCGCCGCTGGAGCCGGAGCAACTGAGCGGGCTGGAAGGCGCGGAGCTGATGCAGCGGGTGATGGAAGAGCTGCGGGACCTGCCTGCCATCGACGGCCTGGAGCCGACCCACGTCGGCCAGCTCTACGCCGTCCACGAGCGGCTCACCGAGGCGCAACGTGGCTATGTGCCCGCAAGCCGCTACACGGGCACGGCCGAGTTCCTCATGGCTTCGGCGCCTACTGCGCTCCCCAGGGCCGCGGATGGGGGCTGGTCGCCCTGGGTCCTGGGTGGCGTCAAGGTGAGCCTGGTGCCGGGTGACCACGTCACCCTGATGCAGTCGCCGCACGCCGCCACCCTGGCGGAGAAGCTCAACGGGCTCATGCGTGCACTGGAGCCCGGGAGCTCCTGACCGCATGCGTCGGTACAGCCAATCGATGCGAAAGCCGTCAACCCACTTGCACAGTGCGTAGACGGAACCGTACTGTGTGTCCGTCTTTCAACAGCACCGTTCTCTCACGGATTTCCAAGCAGGCGGATATCCGGGCCAGTCCGACGTCAGTCCCGTTTCGTCATCGAAGAGGGGGTCGTATGCCGGATGCTTCCGCAGTGCTCGCCACCGTCGACAACACCGCGATCAAGATCGAGCAGGCGCTGTACAAGCTGTACACGGCCGTTTCCAGCCAGAGCTTCAAGGACGTTCTCAAGCAGCTGCCCACCGTCATCCTGAACGCGGTGCAGACCACGCTGAGCAACGTGCTCGATTCGGTCGCGGGCGTCGTGAAGCAGCTGACCGACCCGAAGGTGCTCAACGGCATCAAGGACGTCATCACGGCGGGCCGGGACGTGGTCTCCTCCACGCTGGATCTGCTGCCGTCGAGCGCCCAGGGCTTCGCGGAGACGGCGAAGCGCTTCCTCAACGTCATCGTCGACTTCGTGAACGCGGGCATCGAGCACATCGTCGCCATCGTCGACCTGCTCATGAAGGTCGTCGGCGCGCTCGCGGGCAAGGTCGAGGCCCTGGCGGCCGAGACGATTGCCGCATTGAAGAAGTCGGGTCTGGCGCTCACCGCCTGAGCGCGGGGCCGCCGGGAGCTCCGCCGCAGCGCTGCGGAACTCCCGCTCCTCCCACGAGATTTGAAGAGGACCGTGTCCCCAGGGGGTGCGCGAGCATCGCCTGTGTGTGCGGTCCGGGGAACCTGCGCCCTGAGCAGGGGCATCCACCCCTCGTCCATGAGGGAACGGAGAGCGTATGGCCAGTGGCCTCATCATTCCTGGTGTCCAGGTAACGGTGGTCAAGGAAGTGCTGCCCCAGCAGCTTGCTCCGTCCGGAGTGCTGGGGCTCATCGGCTTCACCGAGAAGGCGGAGGAGACCGAGCAGAAGGAGCTCAAGGTCACCCGGGCGGGGAACTGGTCCCGCTACGTCGAAGTCCTGGGCCGCGGCAGTGCCTACAGCCTGCCCGAGGCGCGGCAGGCGCTCGATAACGGCGTCTCCGAGCTGGTCATCTCGCCACTGCCTGCGAGCGCGGGAGCCGTCGCGCGCGCGGCCGTCGCCGGAGACGAGAACAAGGCCAAGGCCTTCCGCGCCCTGCTGGACAAGGCGGTCCGCGACACCACGGCCGTGGCGGACGCCGCCAAGAAGACGTGGGAAGCGCTCAAGGCGAACGCGGGGGCAGACCCCGTGAAGGTCAAGGCGGCGGAAAAGGATTACACGGAGGCCAAGGCGCGCCTGGACGAGGCCACCGCCGCCCAGACGGCGGGCCTGGACATCACGAACGACAAGGCCGGACTCACGCTCATGGCGCGCGCGCCGGGGCCGTGGGCCAACGGCCTCATCGTCCGCGTCGGGTACCGGGACAACATCGACCAGTCCATCTCCTTCGACCTGCAGGTGCTGCGCAGGGTCGCCGGCCGTGAGGAGATTCTGGAGGTGTACCGCAGCCAGACGCTCGCCACGTTCGGCGCCACGCTGAAGGGCTCGTCCTTCGTGAAGGTGGATGCGGCGAAGGCGCTCGGCTGGCCCAAAGCGGACGAGTACACCCTCGCGGGAGGTCAGGACGCGAGCGCCGACGACTACGCCGCCGCGCTGGCTCGGCTCCGCGACGAGGCGGACGTGGACATGGTGCTCGCCGCCGTCCAGGACTTCTCGGACCTGACGAAGGTGACCCGCGTCTACGGCGCCGTCATCAGCCACTGCAACGCCATGAGCGACGAGTGCAAGGGCCGCATCGGGTTTGGCCAGGTGCCGAGGACCGGGAGCCCGGACACGCATGCGCTGCTCGCGAGCAACCTGGTGAGCGACCGGTTCGTGCTGGTGGCACCCAACGGTGTCGTGGGCGCGGTGACGGGCGTGGTGGGCAACCTCCCCTACTTCCACTCGCCCACCTTCAAGCGGCTCTCGGGGCTGGCCGACCTGCCCCCCATCTCCACCGAGGACCAGAAGGCCCTGCTCCGGGGCAACGTGGTCCCCGTGGTGCTGGAGCGTGGACGCGGCACCATCGTGCTCCGCGGGCTCACCACCGACGGAGATCAGATCAACGTCCGCCGCGTGGCGGACCGGGCCGTGCGCCTGCTGAAGATGATTGGAGACCTCTTCATCGGCCTGCTGAACAACGCCGACGGACGCACCGCCCTCAAGCAGAAGCTGGTCGAGGCCCTGGTGCAGATGGAGAAGGACGGGGCCATCGTCCCGTCCACTGACGGCAAGGACCCCGCCTTCAAGGTGGAGGTCTACTCCTCCCAGGCCGACTTCGCGCTGGGCATCGTCCGCGTGAACATGGCCGTGAGGCCCGTGCGCGCCATCGACTACATCTACGCGACCATCACGGTCCAGGTTTGATGAGGAAACACGCTGATGCCCACGGTCTTCTCCGCCAACCGTAGCAGCGTCCTCGTCGACGGTAACCCCGTCGAAGGACTCCAGTCCCTCGTCTTCCGCATCGTCACCGAGCGCGAGGACATCCGTGCCATCGGCTCGAACGAGCGGGTGGACGTCATCTTCGGCCTGCGCACCGTGCAGGGCGAGCTCATCATCCGCTCTGCCAGCGTCGCGCTCGACACGCTGCTGCAGGACCGCGCGAAGTTCCAGCTCGTGGCGAGCCTGAAGCGCACCGAGGGCACCGACGACACGCGCACGCTGTCGTTCGACGACTGCTTCGTGGAAGGCAAGGCCTTCCAGCTCGATGCGCATGGCAGCGCGGCCACGACCTACGCCTTCACCGCCACGCGGGTTCGCGAGGAGTAACACGTGCCAGAGGTGCCCACGCGCACGGCTCGGGAGTTCGGCTCCGCCGTCCCCTCATTCATCGAGGTGGACGGCAGACGCTTCTCCGTGCAGGTGGGAACCCCGGGCGGGGCGCTGGAGGTGGACACCTCCACGGGCGAGCGCGTCCGGCTCCGCCGCTGGAGCTTCGAGGAGCACCTGCGGGCGCTGGACCGTCACGCCAGCGCCGATGAGCAGGGGCTCCGGTTCGATACCGAGGGCTTCGCTCTCGACGTGCTGCGGGACTCGGGGGTGCCGGCGCCCCTCGGCGAGGAGCTGGCGCCCGTGGCGCTCTGGTGGGCCACCACCGGTGGGTACGCGCCAGGCTCCGAGGTGCAGGCGGACGGGTGGGTGCGGGCTGGCTCCGTGCGCGCCCGACTGCGGCCGTGGACCTTCGCGGAGCGCTCCAAGGCGCTGAGCGAGAGCCTCACCCCGAGCGCCGGTGGCGGCCAGGAGCTCAGCCTGGAGCGGTACCTGCGCGCCATGCTCTCCGCTTCCGTCGTGGCCCTGGAGCCATCAGGGCTTCAGCTGACGATGCTCGACGGGGCCACCACGGCCGCGCTGCTCGACGTGGCCGTCGCGCTCAACAACTCCGGGGAGCGCGACGAGGACCGGAGGATGAAGGCGGCGGACGCGGACAGCCAGAAGCTGGCGCGGACGACGCTGCGCCTGTGCAAGGCGCTCGGCTGGACTCCGTCCCAGGTCTGGGAGACGCCAGCGGCCGAGGTCGACCGGCTGCTCGCGCTGCTGGAGGTGGCGGAGCCGTCGGCACCGGCTTCCGCTCCCGTGCGGCGGGCGCCGGGCCTCGCGGACCATCCCGACGCGGTGGTCATCCAGGTGGAGGACTGACGATGCGCTCGTCCACCACGACCCGAGAGCTCTCCGCGCTCCTCGCGCGCCCGGCCTTCCGGGCGCTGGAGTCCGTCGCGAAGCAGCTGGGTGTCCGGCTTCCAGCGCCCTCCAGGCAGGAGTCGTCTGAAGCTGCGGAACAGCCCGCCCCGGAACAAGCCGTGTCCGGCCCCGGGGAGGCCACGGCCAGTCCCCTGCTGCCTGCCAACCTCACCCGCTCGCCGGCCCCGGTGCTCGGAGCGGCTCCCCGCCGGTCTTCCGAAGCCACGACCTCACGCGCCGAGACACGAGGCGCCTCGCCCCTCGTCACCCGGGGTGAAGCCCCCCACACCAACCCCGTGGCCGGAGTGAGGGCCTCAAGCGTCTCCGCGCCCCCTCCACCCGGCGCAAGGGCGGAGGTCCACGGCGAAGTCCCCCCGTCCCTGGAGCAGCCCGGGAGCACGGGTCGAGCCCCCTCCTCGCCCAGCGGTGCGCGCGCGCGAGACAGACGTCTCGTGCGTCTCATCTCCCAGCTCGAGCCCCACTCGACGGCTCCGACCCTGTCGCGAGCCCCGTTCCAATCGCTCCCGGCCGACGCCGAACGGGCGGAGACTCGGAGCGCCGGACCGCTCCCATTCGCCGCCTCGGACACGAGGTCCGTGGACGGTTCCGCGTCCGGGCCTGTCGAGCGTGCCCCTGTCCAGAGCGCCGCCCCTGTCCAGAGCGCCGCCCCTGTCGCCACCCTGGCGGAGACGCCGCACACCGGGAGCCCGGTGGAAGTCACCCGCGCACGGCTCGCCGGTACTCCCGCTCCGTCACTCCAGGCGAGCCGAGGCGAGGCTTCCCCCCTCCCTGAGCCGCCACCTCCCGCCAACCCGAGCGGAGCCACCGCTCCCGGCGGCGCACGCGCAGCCGACAGGCGTCGCGTCCGTCTCCTCCCCCGCCCCGAGCAGGCCACGGTGACCTCGCCCGTCGAGGCGCGCCCGGAGCGTTCCAGCCCGCCCTCCAGTCAGGGCGGTGCGCCGCGCCCGGAGCGCCGGCTCACGTTCCTCCCGGCCCCCGAGCCCATGGACCCACCGGCGCCCACGCGTCCACCGAGTCCTGTCGCCCCGGCCCTCGCCGAGCAGGTCACGAGTGGAATGGCGCCCGTCCTGGAACGGGCCCACCAGCTCACACGCGCCGCATTGCCTCCGGAGCGCGCCGTGAGCGCCCAGAGTGCCGCGACACCTCCAGGTGAGGCCGTGCGCAACACGTTCAACGTCAACGTCCACCTGGACCCGTCCGGCGCCGCGCCTGGCGTGGACCGGCGCGCGCTGGAAGAGGCCCTCGTCGACATCCTCCGCGACACCGCCCGCCGCCACGGGTTGGAGGTGTGAGCCGATGGCGGGAATCGCCTACGAGGTGAAGATCGGCTCCTTCCAGGCCTCGAGCCAGCCCCGCGCCGGCAATGGACAGGTGCGCTCCATCTCCTGCGCGCTGACCATGGATGGCGCCGGGGGCCACTGCTCCCTGGAGCTGGTCGCCACGGGCTCGGCGCCCCCAAAGCCCGGGGACAAGACGACGATTTCCCTCGATGACGGAAACGGCGGCGCCACCGTCTTCACCGGCGAGGTGCAGGAAACGAAGGCCGCACCCGACACGGCGCTCGTCGTGGGAGCCGATGGGCTGGCGAAGCTCGCCCGGTTCGACCTGGAGGGGGCGTACGAGCAGATGTCGGCCGGAGCCATCGCCAAGGAGCTGGTACAGAAGGCCGGGGCCACCGCGGGGAAGATCGAGGACGGCCCCAAGTTCCCCAGCTACGTGCTCCACCGCGGACCGCGAGCGCTCCGCCACCTCCAGCGCCTGGCCGAGCAGTGCGGCTTCGACGTGTACACGGATGGAGACGGCAAGGTGCACTTCGCCGCGCCGAAGCAGGGCGGCGCGGACCACACCTTCACCTATCCGGAGCAGGTGCTGCGCACCGGGCTCGAGCAGGCCTCACCGGCCTACGACGGTGTGCAGGTATGGGGTGAGGGCGCGGCGAGCGCCAAGGGCTCCGACAAGGCCCACTGGCTCGTCAAGGACCTGGCCTCGGTGAGCGGCAAGGCCTCCATGGACAAGACATTCACCGTGAAGCCGGCCAGCGCGGGCAAGCTCATGCGGGAGGTGCGAGACGGAGCGGTGAGGACGGGAGACGACGCGGCCACCCAGGCCAAGGCGAGGATGACGCTGCTGGCCTCCCGTCCCCTGCGTGGGTTCATCGAGGTGCTGGGCAGTCCGAAGGTGAAGCCGGGCGACCTGGTGAAGCTCGACAAGATTCCCGCCGAGCACCCCGTGAATGCGCTGGCCTCTGGCAAGGTGCTGCGCGTGCGCACGGTGCGGCACACGCTGAGCCTGAAGACGGGCTTCGTCACCCGGTTGGAGTTCTGAGATGCCCGTACGCATCGGCAAGATAGAGCTCGTCGGGCTGACGAACATCTACACCGAGGACGCCCGCAACCTCGTGCAGCAGCGAGTCCCGGGTCAGTCCGGCAGCGTCTTCCAGGACCTCGGCCGCGAGCCCGTCACGGTGGTGATGGAGGGCATCCTCCTGGGCGAGGACACGCAGGCCGCCCTCGAGGAGCTGCGCCAGGCGCAGATGAAGGCCCAGCCGATGTCGTTCGCCGCGGACGCCATCGCCGGGGCCGACCTCACCGAGGTCATCATCGCCGACTTCCAGGTGAAGCAGCTCGCCGGTCACCAGAACCGGTTCAGCTTCTACCTGAAGGTCCGCGAGCATCAGGAGCCGCCCCAGCCCGCCGACGCGGGCGTCGCCGCCGTGAACGATGCCGTGGCCGACGATGCCGGGGCGTGGGCCGCGGGCGCCGTGGATGCCGCCGGAGTGCTGCAGAACCCCGACTCGTTGATGTCCGCCGTCGACAAGAACCCCGGACTGCTCGGACACCTGAGCGCGGGCGAGCTCGGCTCCGTCGTCGCCAAGAGCCAGGGCACGCTGAGCGGCAAGAGCTTCGGCTCCCTGCTCGGCGCGCTGGGCAAGGTGAATCCGCAAATCATCGGCGACTTCCTCGAGACCCTGCAGAACGGCGGCAACCTGGGGTCGTTCATCGAGAAGCTCGCTACCGAGGGCATCAACGTGCTCGAGTCGCTGACCGGAATCGACCTGGGCGCGGCGCTCAGCATCGTGAAGGGCATCGCCGGGGCGAGCGATTTCCTCGCCAAGCTGAAGCGCGTGGTGGACGAGGCACAGGCACTGGGGATGCAGATCCAGGACTTCGACGTGATGGCCCCCTTTCAGGACCTCGGGGTGAAGTGATGAGCAACGCGAGCGACATCGTCAACGCCATCTCCCGGCTCATCCAAGCGCTGGACGAGCTGTTCAAGACCCAGACCGTCGAGGCCCTGGTGGACCTGGTACGGCAGCTCGGCATTGGCGGGCCGGTGAAGGTGGGCCTGCAGGCACTCGGCACGGTGCTGGGCAAGCTCGTCGAGTGGATCGCCAAGCTGGAGAAGGTGGCGGCCATCCCGAAGCTGCTGGAGTCGTTGGACCCCACGCTGGAACAGGTCCAGGGCCTTGCGACGACCTCCGAGGACGACCTGCGGCAGGCCGGCCTCGATGCACTCGCCCCTCTGACCAAGGCGGCCCGGTCCATGCTCGAGGTCATGAACAAGGTCCGCAAGGGCGCGGAGGCCATCTTGAAGGGGCTGCTGCCGCCAGAGGCGCTGGCCGGGTTGCGACAGTCCGTCGTGGACTTCGCGGCCACGCTGAAGTCGTACGAGCAGCGCCTCGTGGCGAAGCCCGCGCCCAAGCCCGTCCTGGCGGGAGCAACCTCATGAGCGACCTCATGGCCGTGATGCGGGCCATCATCCGCGACGAGCTCGCCTCGCTGCGCCTGGGCGACATCGGCGTGGTGACGAGCACCTTCCCCCATGCCGAGGGAGACGCGCACAACCACGAGTGCAACGTGAAGCTGCGCGAGGGGGGACTGGAGCTGCGGCGCGTGCCCATCACCACCCCGCACGTGGGCATGGTGAGCGCGCCGCGCGTGGGCGACCTGGTCCTCATCTCCTACGTCGGGGGCGACTCCAACCGCCCCATCGTGGTGGGACGGCTCTACTCGGATGAAACCAACCCGCCCGAGCACGCCGAGGACGAGTGGCGCGTCGTCTCCCCTCCCGGCGGGAAGACGTCCATCGCCATCGACAAGGACCAGTCGGTGGTCATCACCGCCGGCGAGACGGTGGTGACGGTGAAGCAGGACGACACCATCTCCATCGTCGGCAAGAAGGACCTGAGCATCGAGGTCGACGGCAACGTGCAGCTCAAGTGCAAGGACGCCACGGTGGACGCCTCGGGCAACATCGACCTGGGCACGGGAGGCACCGGAGTCATCACCGAGGGAAGCCACAAGTGCTACTTCACCGGGGCTCCGCTCAAGGGCTCGCAGAAGGTGAAGGCCAAGGGTTGACCCATGCCGGCTCCGAGCGCATCCGAAATCGAGAACCTCGCCAGCAGCGCCCTCCAGTCGTCGGGCCTGCGGGGGGAGAATGCGCCCGACCTCGCCAAGGCCCTGGGGCAGGTCTGCGGACAGGCCTTCACCCTCTTCGTGTCCATGGCCATGGTGGCCCCCGGAATCCCCGCGGCGGCGCCTCCTCCTCCCGGCTCGGGAAGCACGGCGGGACCGGGCATGCTGCTGCCCCCACCGGCCGGTGGCCCGGGTGCCTCGCAGCTGGAGCCCATCGCCCTGGGGGCGCTGTCCTCCAACAAGCTCAACGGCGAGCAGAAGCCCGCGCTGGCCAAGGCCATCGCCCAGTCCATCGCGCAGGCCCTCACGCTCTTCTGCCTCCAGGTACAGGTCGCGCCGGGCATGGCCATCGCGGGCTTCGCCACGTCCTCCCCCGGCTCACTGGTGGGAGCAGCTCCCGCCAAGCCCATGCTCCAACCCCTCGTCCTGGGCTTCCTCCAGGCCGAGGGCTTGCGCGGAGAGAACATCCCGGACCTGGCCGGCGCCATGGCCGAGACGCTCTCCAACGCGCTCACCCAGATGATGTCGCGGCTCAAGGTCACCCCGGGCATTCCCTCCTCGCCCGGGGCCACCGCCGGGCCCGGGAGGTTGATGTAATGGCCGACGAGCTGAAGACGGACCTCCGGCTCGCCTTCAAGGACACCGGCGAGGTGGACCTCGACTGGTCCACCGACGCGGGCGGCGCCAAAACGGTGAGTGGCAAGGACAACCTCATCCAGGCCCTCACGCTGCGGCTGATGATCTACCGGGGGCACCTGGAGCAGCTCGGCCATGTGCGCTACGGCAGCAAGGTGGCGGAGCTCATCGGCGAGCCGTTGGACCGCCAGAACCTGGACCTGCTGCGCCGCTACGTGCGTCAGGCCCTCAAGGAAGACCCCCGCGTCGAGGACGTGACGAGCCTGACGGTCAGCGCCCGTCCCGACCTGCCCGGCGCGGTGGATGTCCGGGCCAGCATCCTCGCCACCACGGGAGACGAGGTGGAGCTCGGGCTGGCTCTCGACCTGGGGTGAGACGCGCGGCGGTCAATGAGCGGGTTCGCAGCACACGACACGATTTCGGGAGAGCACCATGGACCTCAGTGAGAAGCCGGGCTTGAAAGGGGTGCTGACCATCGAGCTCCGCGACATGAGCGGAGCGCTCGTGGAGCGGTACCAGCACCACAACCTCATCACCACCCGCGGCAAGCAGCTGCTGGCGGACCTGCTGCTGGGGAAGAAGAACGCCCTGCCCACGAGCTGGGCCATCGTGGTGGGCACCGGTACGGAGCCCGCCAACGTGGCGGACACCGCGCTGAAGGCGCCCATCGCCGAGCAGGCGGAGGACCGCGACCCCGACGTGGCGCTCGTCTCGCGCGCGAACGTCACGGTCGTCCAGGGCACGGTGTCGGCCACCCTCGCCGCGCCCCCGGCGGGCACCGTGCAGCCGCTGACCGAGGCGGGCATCCAGATCACCGTGGGCACCGAGAAGATCCTCTTCAACCGCGTGCAGTTCCCCCCGGTCAACCGGGGAGCGAACATGGTCATGACGCTGAGCTGGGAGATCTCCTTTTGAGCCTCACGCCGCTCGACACCTCCTTCAGCGCCATTGTCGACCGGCTGCTCGGGAACCTCGGGCCGGGCATCGACAAGAACGCGGGCAGCATGGCCCGCACGCTGGCGGAGTCCTACGGCCGGGAGATGGCCACCTTCTACGCCATGCTCGAGCTGGCGCACCGCTCGGGCTACCTCGACACGGCCGAGGGCGCGGCGCTGGACAACGTGGTGGCCGTGCTGGGCATCTCGCGCGCCCGGGCGGGCCGGCTCACCGGCGACGTGGAGTTCAGCCGCAACTCGCCCGCCCCGGAGGACATCGGCATCCCCGCGGGTCGACAGGTGACGGGCGTGCTCGCGGAGAACGAGCCTCTGCCCCTCTTCGAGACGATGGAGGACGCGGTGCTCCGCCGGGGGGAGACCCGGGTCGTCGTCCCCATGCAGGAGGTGCAGGACGACTCGGACGCCTCCAAGAAGGCGCCCCCCACCATCGACCCCGGCAAGCTCAACGTGATGCCCCGCCCCGTGCTCGGCATCGAGGCCGTCACCAACCGGGCCCCCATCCGCCGCACCGGCCAGGAGGAGACGGACGCGAGCCTGCGCGCCCGGGCCCGCACCGCCCTGCGGGATGGGGAGATGGGCACGCTCGAGGCCATCGCCGCCGCCGTGCGCCAGCAGGGCGTTCAGCAAGTCACCGTGCGCGAGCCCCCGGACGCGCCTCCGGGGGTCATCGAGGTGCTGGTGGGAGACCCGGACTTCGAGCATCAGCCGGACGCCGTGCAGCAGGTGGAGCAGGCCATCCGCGACTCCAAGGCCGCCGGCATCCGCGTCCGGCTCAGCTACGCGCGCACCCTCTATCTGCGGCCCGGCTTCAAGGTGGAGCCCGTGGACCCGGACCTCGACGAGGCCGCGTTCGACCGGCTCCGCCGCGAGCTCCAGCAGGCCCTGTCCACCTTCGTCGAGAGCGTGCCCGCGGGGGAGCTGCTGAGCCGCCGCAAGCTCGAGGCCGTCCTCTTCTCCAACCCGGCCGTGCGCCACGTCAGCGACATCACCGTGCGCACCTACGTCTGGGACGCCCAGCGCAAGGTGCTCGTGGATGGGCCGCGCCGGGAGCTCGGGCCCGACTGGAAGTTCAAGCCCGACGAGAAGCCGACGCTCGACCTCGTGAAGATGCCGCCCGACATCTCCCGCTCGCGAGCGCTCGTCTACCGCCTGGAGCTGGTCGTGTCGCTCCCGAACTCGGACCGGCGCACGCCCGAGCAGGTGCGCCAGTCGCTCCGCGGCGCGGTGGAGGTGTACTCGGCACGCATCACCGCGGATGCGCAGGCGACGAAGAAGCCCCAGGCGGAGGTCCTCTGGGATGCGCTCCGCGCGACGCTGAGCAAGGAGTCCGGCGTCCAGGAGTTGCTGTCCGCGACGCTCACCACGGACAGCGGGCTCTCCCTCTCCCTGGAGAAGACCGGCACCCTGTCCACCCGCCCCGTGCCCCTCGGCGTGCAGCTGGCGCTCGGTAACGTGGAACTGGTGGGGCTCGGATGAACCCGGTCCAGCGCGCACGCCGCATGGTGGGGTACCTCCCCCCGCTCCTCCAGAGCGGCGGGAAGATCACCCTCCTCTTCGACGTCATCGCCCAGGAGCTGGGCGTGATGGAGGGCGGCATCACCCGCCTCATGCGCTCGCGCTGGTACACGCTCGCCCAGGGCTTCCGGGCGGACGACTCGCTCGCCACGAAGGCGGGCTCCGAGCTGGGCCAGCTGGGCGCGCTCTACGGGCTCCAGCCCGGCCCGGACGAGGACGACGTCTACTTCCGCCAGCGGCTCGCCTCGCTCGTGGAGCTGCACCGCACGGGGATGAACACCGCCCCGGCCCTCCTGCGGCTGGTGTCGATGGTGTACAGGGCCGAGCAACCGCCGGAGCTCTCCTGGAAGGGAGACACGGCCGTGGGCCTCTTCACCGTCCCCGGGCCCGCCAACGCGGATGGCACTCCGGGCACGCGGAGGCTCCACGTCGAGCTCGACGACAACCCGCCAACCCCCGCGTTGGCGCGCTTCCAGGGCATGCCCGCCGACCAGCGGCTCCTCACCGTCAACCAGGGCCTGGACCCGGCCCGCCCGGAGGTCTCCCTGACCGCGCCCGGGGATGCGGACATCTCCATTCCCATCCTGCACCACCACGAGTCCGGGCTGGACGTGCTCTTCCTGGGGAGGGTGCCCCGGGGCAAGACGCTCACGCTGCGTCACCAACGCGTCCCCCTGATTGACGGCAGCCCGGCGAAGGAGCCGGTGCTCCTCGCGCATCCCACGCGCTTCGACGACGAGAACCAGCCGTTCCGCTTCGACACGGACGCGGCGCGCTTCTCGGTGTTCAACCAGGACCAGGGGCTGCCGGAGCTCGCACCCGGTGAGAACCACTGGAGCCACGGCACGCTGAGCAAGAAGGAGCTGCAGAACTATCTGCCGGCCGGGCGGAATCCGGAGCTGGAGCAGGCCCGGCAGAAGGCCCTGGAGCTGGCGCTGGAGCCCAAGCAGTCACCGCGCATCGACATCCAGTTCCGGTGGACGGAGGTCACCCCCGCCACCTTCGTCCTGCGCATCCCGGTGGACTACGTCCCCCCCCAGGCCAGGGGCCTGCCCGACCTGGTCCGGGAGCTGACGGCCACGCTGAACTACGGCCGGGCCTCGGGAGTCCGCGCGCGCATCGAGTTCATGCTGACGCTGCCACCCGAAGAGGTCTCCGTGGACGAGAGCCCGCACCGCATGGCGCTCACCACCACCTTCGCGGAGCCTCCCAGCGTCAAGGACGCGCTGACGTCTTTCGGGCAGGCCATCAAGTTCGAGGAGCAGCTCCCCGAGCCCGATGACCGGCTCTCCTGGTCCGGTGTCTTCGACGGCACCCGCTTCGAAACCTCGAGGTTCAAGAAATGACCGACCCGTACATCAAGGCCAATCCCGGAGACCCCATCCTCTCCGAGCACTGGAACACCGTGCAGGTGCGGATGATTGAAGCGCTCCGCACGCACACCCACCTGGGAGGGGATGACGGCAAGAAGCTGGGCGGCGGCGGCATCGACCCCGAGACCACGCTCTCGGTGAAGCAGGTCGACGCCACGACCCTGCTGACGGTGAGGGGCCTCAACGTGTTCGACAGGCTCACGGGCCTGGGAACCGAGAAGCTCGCCGTCACGGGAGGTGCTGTCTCCGGCGCGCTGACGGTGACCGGCAACGTGGGCATCGGGGCGACGTCACCGAGGGCGAAGCTGGACATCCAGGAGGCGGCCCGCACGGGAGCACACCCCACCACGGTGAGGGGGCTGTACGTCACGGGTGACTTCAGCTCCGAGTCGGATGGCGTCGAGTTCCGGCACACCAACGGGACGCAGGGAATCGGGATTGCCCACAACACCCTCTACGCCACGGGCTCCAACGCGGACCAGGACCTGGGCCTGAAGGCCCGGGGCAATGGCAAGGTCACCGTCCGAGGCGACCTCAAGATTGGTGGGCCCTCGCTGTTGAGCGCCACCGGCAGACGCATCCTCGAGACGAATGCCACCGACGACTGGCTGCGCGTCAACAGCAGCATCGAGTACAAGTCCATCGCCCTCTACGGCATGGTGGCCATTGGCGAGGGCGGGCTGTCCGTCGGAGAGTGGGCGCAGCTTCCCAAGGGAACGCTCAAGACCACGGGCAACATCCATACGGAACAGGACCTGCTGCTCGGGAGCAACGCGACCAACAAGCGGTTCATCCTCCACTCCCGGAGTGGGACCGGCGACTTCCTGCACATCACCGCCGACAAGGCGGATGGGAACTGGGACTGGGCGAACGGCATCGTGCTGAAGCGCGGCGGTGGCGTCGGCATCGGGACGACCACGCCCCAGGCTGCGCTCCACATCGCCTCGACGACCAGCCTCCTGGCCCGCATCGAGGCGGGCGGCTCGGGAGGCTGGGCCGAGCTCGACCTCTACAGCACGTACGGCGTGGCGAATCAGAGGAATTGGAACCTCGCCGCGCAAGGAGGAGGTGGCTTCGCGATCCGCCTGCTCTCGGACGCGAGAGGCTGGGTGATGACCCCGCTGCACATCGATACGGGTGGCACGGTGTTCGCCACCAGGAACCTCCAGGTCCAGGGCGACCTCTACGCCGCCAACTCGGGCTTGTATTTCAACAAGACGGACCACGACCACAGCGGCATCGGCAACACCCAGGGTTACGCGGCCATCGAGAACGCCGCCAACTACGGTGCCCTGATGATCCTGGGCCGCACGACCCCCACCGGCCGCATCGTCAAGCTCTGGGACCGCCTGGAAGTCATCGGCAAGACCTATTCGAGTGGTGGATACGAAGGCTCGGATCTCCGCCTCAAGCGAGACATCACCCCGCTGGAAGGCGCGCTGGAGAAGGTCCTGAAGCTGCGCGCGACACGCTTCAAGATGGTGGCGCCCAGGGACGAGTCCCCGCAAATCGGCCTCATCGCCCAGGAGGTGGAGGAAGTCTTCCCCGAGGTCATCGACGACGGGCCGGACGGGATGAAGGGCATCAACTACGCTCGACTCGTCGCCCCGCTCGTCGAGGCCATCAAGTCCCAGCAGCAGCAACTCGACGAATTGCGTGCCGCGCTGCGAGCCGCCACGCAGGAGAACCCCACATGAAGAACGCCCTCGAGCAGCGCCTCAATGCCCTCAAGTCCGAGTACGAGTCCGGACAGAAGATGCTCGCGGAGCTGGATGCGAAGCGGAACCAGCTCACCACCACGCTGCTGCGCATCGAGGGCGCCATGCAGGTCATCCAGGAGCTGCTGGCGCACGAGCAGCCCGCGGACAACGTGACGGACCTGCCGAAGGCGGTCCGCTGAACCATGGGCGACGCGCGCGTCGGAGCCACGTTGAAGTATGGCGGCAAGGCGGTGCCCGCGGGCCCCACCGCGCCGGTGGACCCCTCCGGCCTCTCCGTGGCGCTCGACGTGCCCGCCGACGTGGAGCTCTTGCGCGCCTCGCTCACCCTCCAGGCCCCGGGGGATGACGTGCTGGTGGACCTCCCGCCGACGGCCACCGTCGCCACCAGCCTGGGGCCTGGGCCCGCGCCCGCCAACACAGCCATCAATTGGATCAGCCTCGACTGGGGCGCACGCCGCCCGTTGACGTTCCTGCAGGTCAAGACCTCCGAGACGGGCAAGGAGGGACGCGTCAGTGTCGCCGAGGGAGGCCCGTGGTTCCCGCCCACTCCCGGCAGCACCGCCACGCTGGGGGGCACCGGGCAGGCCCTGCCCGGAATCATGGCCAGCCGGCTGATGGTGGAGTTCTTCGTGGCTCCGGCCAATCCCATGCCTCCGGACCCCACCAAGAAGACCACCGCCACCGTGGTGTCGGAGCTGGTAGTGAAGGCCTCCGCCCGGCCTCCGGACCTGACGGCCCTCATCGAGCCGGAGCAGCTCTTCTTCCACCACGCGATGCCGCTCCTGCCCCTCCAGGAGCTGACGCTGCGGGACGAGCTGCGCGCCGCGCTCCAGCGGGCCTGGCCCGCCAGCCTGCGCGGCGGCCCTGTCACCCTCACGCTCCGCTCCTCCGCGCCCTCGCGGCTCCGGAGGCTCGCCCTCACCCTGGACACCGCCGTGCTCACCCGGAAGTGGAGTCCCGGCGGTGACTCGCTCACCCTGCCGCTCTCCACGGATGGAGAGGGCGTGGGCCGCATCGAGGTGCCACCGGACAGGCCCCTGCGAGAGGTCCGGTTCCTCACGCGCTACCAGCCGCGCGGTGAGAGCATCCCCCTCGCGCCCCAACCACCCGCCCAACCCGCGCAGGCGCACCGGTGTGGCGAGGGTTGGGCCGCGGCGCAGGCGTTCTCCCCTCCCGAGGGGGGCGGCGCGCTCGCCGGCCTCGACCTCCACCTGCGTCCCCTCACCCGCTCCGTCCAGGGCACGCTGACCCTCTTCCCGGATGAGTTTAGCCGGCCGGGCAAGGTGCCCCTGGGCGTCGCCGTGGAGCTCGCGCTCGAGGAGCAGGGCAACGCGCCCTGGGCCCCGCGCTGGGTCTCCTTCGAGCTGCCCAGGCCCGTTGTGCTCGACGAGAAGACGAATTGGTGGGCGGTGCTCACCGTCACGCAGGGGAGCGTGCTCTGGAGCCTTGGGGACGCGGCGACCGTTCCCGCGAATGGAGGACTGGCGCCGCGCGCCGCGCTCTACCGCGCCGAGGACACCGGCCCCTGGCTGGAGCGTGAGGTGCCCGCGACGGGAGGCACGAGCAGTGTCCCCTGGGCCTACAGCCGCCCGCGACTGCTCGCCTCGGCCACCGAGCCGCCTTCACCGCCGCAGGTGTTGCTGCGCTGGGGCTCGCGCCAGCTCGCCGTGAAGCCCGACGCCGAAGGGCGCGTCAGCCTGGACGAGCGCGTGCTCGCGGACCTGCCCCCTCCCGGTGCCCCCGCGACGGGCCCCGCGCCCGCGCTCGAGGTCGTCGTCCGCTCCCGGACCGCCGGGGAGCTCACCCTCTCCGAGCTTCGCGTGACGAGCCCCCGGAGCGACACCTACCCGCTCTTCCAGCCGTCCTGAGGTTGCGCCCGCCATGCTGGTCTCCGTCGAAACCTTCTTCCATGACGCGCTCCTCTCCGCGCTGCCGGGCGATGTCGACGTGGCCACTGGCCCTTCCCTGGGTCCCGCGGCCGACGTCACCCAGCTGGTCGAGGTGACCGCGGCGAGCCTGAAGCTGGCGCTGCCCGAGGGAGAGGACCTGACGGCCCGCCGCGAGCCCGCCTTCCACTTCGGGGTGCACCGCTGGCGCGCCAACGGGAAGCAGGTGGACTTCGTCCTGCCGGAAGGCGCCGTGGGACAGGTGGTGGAGGTCGAGTCACCGCCCGGCCAGCCGCTGCGCCGGGGCGATGAGTACCTGGTGGAGGACCGCACCGTGCGCTTCTACCGCCCTCCCGCCCAGGCGGATGTCGCCGTGGTGGCGCTCCTGCGAGGAGAGCGCGCGCCCGGGTTCCTCGAACGCGCGCCCTGTGACATCCCGCTCATCATCCGTGCCTGGAGTCAGGAACCCGGGGCCGCGGACACGCTGCTGTCGAGCGCGCTGAGCGCGGCGCTGATTGCCTCCACGGGCATGGGCAACCTCGACGGCCCGGCCTCGAACGGGTCCGGGGTCCGCATCCGGCTGCTGCGGCCGAGCATGGTGCTCGTCGGGCTCGCGCGCGGCGCCGAGCTGCTCCACGAGAAGCAATTCTTCCGCGCCCAGGCCGAGTTCCTCATCCGTGGGGAGCTCGAGCAGCTCGTCGCGGTGGGAGAGCCCGAGCCCACGGGCATCATCCGCGAGGTGCGGCGGGCGTAGCTGCTCGACGGCCGGCCCGGAGTCTCGCGACGCTCACGGAGCTGCCGCGCTCCGGGCCTTCTCCAGGCCGTCGCGGCAGCCGATGTCCGTCTCCTGCAGACGCACGCAGTTGCCAAAGGCCGCTTCCGCCTCGCTGAAGCGGCGCAGGTCCAGCAGCACCGTACCCAGGTCCCGCCAGGCGTCAAACGCATCCGGCGTGAGCTGCGTGGCCCGGGAGAAGTGCTGGAAGGCGCCCTCCAGGTTCCGCTCCGCGTGGTCCAGGACGGCCAGCTCCTGGTGGGCACTGGCCACGTCGGGGTCGACGGCCAGCACCGCGTTGAATTCCTTCCGGGCCTCCGCCGCCTTGTCCAGCTTCAAGAGAGTCACTCCCAGGTGGTAGCGCGCATGGAGGTCGTCCGGATTCACCCGCAGGGCCCGCTTGAAGCTCTCCAGCGCCTGCGCGTAGGCGCCCTCCTCCAGGTAGGTCATGCCCAGGTTCCGCTGCGCCTCGAGGTGGTCCGCGTTGTACCGCAGCGCACGCAGGAGGCGCTGCTTCGCCTTCACGGTGTCTCCCTGCAGGAGCGCGACGAGGCCCCAGTTGGCCCACGTGTCCGCGTCCGCGCGCTCGGGCGAGAACTCCTGCGCCATGGCGCAATGGACCTCCGCTTTTTGCAGGTTTCCTTCAGCGAGCGACCGGGCGCACAGCGCTGCGTAGTCGTCCCTGGGACAGGCCAGGACCGGGGGACTGCGTGCGCAGCCGGCCAGGAGCAACGCGCACGACAGCGCGAGACGGGTCCATCGAGGAGACATGGCGCCCGAATCGTAGCCGGAGGCCCCCACCCGGTGCAGGCGCGCCGTGCCAACCCAGACGACCGCTCACCCGCGGGAACGAGCCGTTCAGCGTCGCGAGCCTCACTGCGAACGCATCCATGTCCATCCTTCCGCTCACACGGGAGGATGCATGTTCATCGGGTTGGGGGCAGCCAAGGGCGCGGCACTCGGGATTCTGTATACGGCCATCGCCGGGCCGCTATTCGCGTTGTTCCAATTCCAGCACCTCGACGCGGTGGGCTTCTTGCTCCCCATGGTCGCAGCGTGCGCGGTGCCCGCGGGTGCGCTGGTGGGAGCCGCGGCCGTGCTCACCGGCGCGTACCATCCCGGCGCGGTGTGGCGGGCACAGCTCGCGATGGTCCTCATCTACGTCCTCACGGGCATCGTCTTCTTGAGTGTCTTTCTTGGCGAGTCGGTCGCCAGGGCGCTGGAGACCGCGGCGCTGTTCTCGGTGCTCTTCATTCCGCTGGGAGTGGGGGCCACCTGGCTCGCCGTCAGATGGATTCGCCCGCGCCGCTGACGCCCTTCACGGTTCGGGCCTGCGCCCTACACGCGCACCCTCACGTCATGGCACCCCTGCCCATGAGCCGGGTGAAGACGGCGCGGACCGCAGTGGCGGTCCGCGCCGGACGCTCGTCAGGCGTCAGTTATGGATGGACCAGGTGTTCAGCACGCCGGTGTCACCGAAGGCGTCGGTGTCGTAGATGCACAGCGTCCACGTCCCCGCCGCCGCGCCCGCGGGCATCGCGATGGGGCGGTTGGTGAAGCTGAACGTGCCCGACCCACCGGCGAACGTGTTGATCGGGAAGGCCTCCACGGTGGTGCCGTTGTGGGCCAGCGTGCCGCGCAGCACCGAGCGGTACGCGTGGGTGCCGGAGATGTTGAGCTTGGCGACCGAGGCCGCGCCAGTCGTCGAGGTGACGCTGAGGCTGGTGCAGGCGCTGCCGTTGTCGACCGTCTTCAGGTTCGGCGTGCCCGACGCGCTCCAGGACGACGCCGCGCAGCCATCGTTCGGGTACGGCGCCAGCAGGTCCTCGGCAATCGTCGGGCACTGGTCGAGGCCGTTGCGGAAGCCGTCGAAGTCGGTGTCCGGGCAGCCGTCCGTGCGGGCCGGGGCGTGGCCGTCCTCGTCGAGGAACGGGCACACGTCGTTGGCGTCGGGAATGCCGTCCTGGTCCCCATCGGCCGCGCAGGCTCCGACACACTGGTCGCGGTAGTCCGGAATGCCGTCGTTGTCGCTGTCGGCCTGCGTCGCCGCGGAGGAGATGGCCTTCGAGGACTCGACGTAGGTGAACCGGCCGCCCGTCGACACTGCCAGGGACGAGAAGAAGTCATAGTCCGGTGACGGGCTCAGGCTGGTGAGCGGCGCCACGTTGCCCACGACGTCGCCTCGCGCCTCGGCGACGCGCTCGCGCTCCTCCGGCGCCGGGCCGCGCAGCGAGAAGTCGCTGATGACGCTCCAGAGGTCCGCGTCCGAGACGATGTTGCGCGACGTGTACTCGTCCGACACCCGGGTGCGCCACGTCAGCTCGGTGTCGCCGGGGTTGCGGCAGCGCGTCTCGCCGGCATCGATGGGCACGATGTCCGAGTGGTTCTCCTGGCCGTCGGTGGTCATCTTGATGATGCGGGACTCACCGGCCGGCGGGGTCAGCGAGAACTGGCGCGCCGCGCGACACATTGCCTGCGCCATCGGCGTCGCCGCGCCGGGGCAGCTGTTCAGGCTGACGCCGGTGCTGGTGTTGTACCAACCCGAGGAGTTCACCATGAACTGGATGGCCTCGTTGACCGGCTTGAAGCCTACCCACAGCGGCTGCATGACGTCGCCCTGGAACTCGCGCACCTGCACGAGCCGCGTGCTCGCCGTGGCCTGGTAGTTGGGGCCCGCGGGGCAGTTGGTGTCGTACTCCACGCGCGTCGTGAACCCGAGGCCCGGGTTCGAGATGTTGAAGTCGAGGCCCTGCCAGTAGCCCTCGAGGATCAACAACACCGAGTTCTGCGAGACCTGGCACTTGGTCTGCCCGTCCGCGCGCGTCGACATCATCGACCCGGTCCTGTCGACGTTGATGACCAGCTTGCAGACAGCTTCCGCCGGGCTCGCCGCGAACAGAACCAGACTTCCCATCAAGAGAATACCGCTCCGTGTCATTGCGTTTCTCCCATCTGAATGTCAGCCGATGCGTCGCGCTAGAGCACGACTCACTGGCCGGGCAGCACTGCCGAACCCTGCCGTTGGAGACCAACGCAGATGCATTTGTTCCTTCGCGAACGGGGCGTCGCATTGAAAGGACTGCGGCAATTACTTACGTATAAACCACTACGTCTGCATGTATCACGGCGATGCGAATCCACCCGGCACGCAGCCGCGGGAAGATCTTCAGCCCCCCTCGTTACATCGACAGGGAGCCATGGTGGCTCCGGGCGAACGGCGACCGTTGCCCTATCCAATGAGGGGGAACCATGAAGACGCGGATGCGACGGTACCTGATGATGGCGTTGGGAGCGGTGGTGCTCTCGCTCCCGGGTTGTTTCGGCACGTGCACGGGGACCGGGACCGGCCCCGGCCAGATCCCAGACACCGGCAATGCGCACTGCGGCGAAATTCAATGTCAGGAAGGTGAGGAGTGCCTGAGTTGTGGTTCGGAGCTCTCCTGTCAGCCCAAGGGCACGGTGTGCTGCAAGGAGGGCACCGGCGCCGGAGGAAGCGCCCCCGTCATCTGCCAGCCTGGCTTGATGTGCATCCACTGCGGTCCCGGCGCTGACGGCTGCGTGGAGCCGGGCTCGGTGTGCTGCAAGGAGGGCACCGGCGCCGGAGGAAGCGGCCCCGTCATCTGCGGCGCCAAGGAGACCTGCGAGTTCCAGTCCTGCGTCCCCAAGTGAGCCCCGGCGCTCTCTCATGTAGAAGAACCTGAGAAGAGAAAACCCCGTGGCGCCAGCAAGGTGCCCCGGGGTTTTCTTTCGCCATCCCTCCGCGAGCGCTCACCCGCCCGCCGGCCCCAGGAACCGCGCTTCCATCCGCTTCACCTCGCCGGACGCCGAGTCCTTCACCTCCACCGTGAAGACGAAGGGCCCGCTGACGCGCTCCCGCTGCACCGTGATGAACAACGGCACACGGAAGCTCTCCAGCGAGGCCAGCTTCACCTCCGCCTGGGGCACCACCACCTGCGCGGGCACGGGACTGTCCACGCGAATCGTGAAGGTCGTCTCACCGGGGTTCTTGTTCACCAGGTGCAGCTCGAACTGGTTGCGCACCGTGCCCTCTTCGATGAGGTACGGCGTGCCCTGGAAGCGCAGCAGGTTGGCCTCGAATGGAACGCGCTGCACGAGGCTCAGCGTGAGGCCGGTGAAGGCCGCCACCATCAGCGCGCCATACAGCACCAGCCGGGGCCGCAGCACGCGGCGGGGCTGGCCGTCCAATCCGTTGAGCGAGTCATACCGGATGAGCCCGCGCGGCCGGCCCACCTTGTCCATGACGTCGTCGCACGCATCCACGCACTGCGCGCAGGCCAGGCAGTCCATCTGCAGGCCATTGCGGATGTCGATGCCGGTGGGGCACGCCATGACGCACCGGCGGCAATCCACGCAGTCCCCGCGCGGCGGAGCCACCTCGCCCGGCTTCGCCTTCAGCATCCGCCCGCGAGGCTCTCCGCGCTTCACGTCGTAGCCGATGATGAGCGAGTCCCGGTCCTGCATCGCCGACTGGAGCCGGCCATAGGGACACACCACCACGCAGAGCTGCTCGCGAAACCACGCGAAGTTGAAGTACAGCGCGCCGGTGACGGCCATGGCCCACCCGAAGGCCACCGGAGACACGGCAGGGCCCTCGGCCACCATGGACACCAGCCCGCCCGCGGACACGAAGAGGCTCAGCGCCGCGTGGGAGATGAGCAGCGACACGCCCAGGTACGCGCCATGCTTCAGCCCCGCCCGCACCACCCGGGCCGGCGTCCACGGCGAGCCCGCCAGCTTCAGCCTCCGCTCGCGAGGCCCGTCGAAGAAGCGCTCGAGCGGCCGGTACACGCCCTCCAGGAACACCGTCTGCGGACACGCCCAGCCGCACCAGACGCGGCCCAGCCACGCGGTGACGAACAGCAGGCCGAAGCCCACGGACGTGACGAGGAAGAGGACGCGCCAGAAGTCCTGCGCGTTGTAGGTGCCCCCGAAGAGGTAGAAGCGGCGCGCCGCCACGTCCAGGTGCACGGCCGGGTGGCCGCCCACCTCCACCAGCGGCAGCGCCACGTAGAAGGCCATCAGCACCGCGAACAGCACCCGCCGCCGGGTGATGAAGCGGCCATGGATGTCCGAGGGGTGGATGGCCAGACGTGAGCCATCCGCCCGGATGGAGCTGAGCTGGTCGATGCGCGGGCTGTCCTGCTGCGGTGCGGCTGCCATGACGACGCGTCCTCTCCGTGGCCTTGCGCTACGGCTGCTCGGGCTCGCCCTGCGGCGCCTTGCCGCCGGGCGCATTCGTCCCCTTGAGCGTCAGCACGTACGCGGCGACAGCGCGCACACGCTCCGCGCCCAGCGTGCGCTCCCACGCGGGCATGCCTTTGGCCACCACGCCCTCGGCCACCACCTTGTGGATGGCCACCGGCTTCGCGCCGTGCAGCCAGAAGCCGTCCGTCAGGTTGGGTCCGATGAGGCCCTGGCCCTGCGCGCCGTGGCAGGAGGCGCAGTTCGCCTGGAACACCGCCTTGCCGTTGCCCACCGTCGTCGGGTCCTGCACCAGCGCGAGCAGCGTCTCGTCGGACACGGGCTTGTGGTCCGCGTTGCGCTTGGCCACCTCCGCGGCCTCGCCGGAGTACTCGCCGAGCTGCCCCGGCGACAGCTCCGCGATGTGGTACCAGAACCAGTAGCCCGCGCTGAAGACGAGCGAGGTCCAGAGGATGAGCAACCACCAGTTGGGCAGCCGGTTGTCGTGCTCCTCGATGCCGTCGTAGATGTAGTGCAGCGGCGCCTTGTCACTCATGGCCCTGTTCTCCCCGCTCGGAGAGCGGCATCTGCGCGAGCGCGTCGAAGTCCTGGCTGCGCCGGGCGCCGAAGACCCAGACACAGACGCCAAGGAACACCGCGATGAACAGCCAGAGCGCGAAGAGCGGAAGCTCCGTCAGCGACATCCCCTCGTAGAATTGCTTGTACATCAGCGCGTCCCTCCCTGGCTGTCGACGGCGGAGGCGGTGGGCGGACCGCCGGGTTGCTGCTGCACGGGCACGTCCTGCGGCCCGCGCCCCAGTCGCTGCAGGTAGGCGATGAGCGCCACCAGCTCCGAGTCCCACTTCAAGTGCACACCCTGCGTGGCCAGGTCCGCGGTGATGCCTTCCGCCTGCGACTTCTGCCGGGCCTCCGCGGTGTCGATGTCCGCGTTGGTGTACGGCACGCCCAGCTTCTGCATCAGCGTCAGCTTCTTCGGCGCGTCCTTGGTGTTGAGCTGATTCTTCGCCAGCCACGGGTACGGCGGCATGTTGGAGCCAGGGCTCGTCGCGCGAGGGTCCAGCATGTGCGTGTAGTGCCAGAGGTTCGGGTACTTGCCGCCCAGCCGGTGCAGGTCCGGGCCGGTGCGCTTGCTGCCCCACTGGAAGGGGTGGTCGTAGATGAACTCCTCCGCGCGGGACACATCGCCGTAGCGCTGCGTCTCCGCGACGAAGGGGCGAATCATCTGCGAGTGGCACGTGTAGCAGCCCTCGCGGACGTAGAGGTCACGCCCCTGCAGCTCCAGCGGCGAGTACGGCTGCTGCGCCTCACCGTGCGCGGGCACCGCCTGCTTGAGCATGATGGTGGGCAGCAATTCCGCGACGCCACCGATGAGGATGGCCACCAGCGTCAGCACCGTGAAGGCGAGCGGCCGGCCCTCGATGAGGCCGAACCAGGACGGCCTGCCCGCCTCGCGCTCGCGCCGGGTGACAATCCAGGCGAACTCGCCCAGGGCGATGATGGCGCCCATCAGCACCAGCGCGCGCACCGGCCTCGCCCAGCCGAGGAACATCGTCACCGTGAGGATGGCGATGGCGAAGATGAGCGGCCGGCCCGTGACGACCTGAACCCAGCCGGGCGCGGGCGTGGCGGCGGGCACGGGCGCGGGGGCCGGCGTCTCCACGACGACGGTGGCTTCGCCGTTGACGGGCTGGCCGGCGCGGGCCGTCTTCCACAGGTTCCACGCCATCATGATGAAGCCCACCAGGTACATGGAGCCGCCCGTGAAGCGGACGATGTACATGGGCCGGATGGCCAGCAGCGTCTCCACGAAGTTCGGGTAGAGCAGCGTCCCGTCGGCGTTGGTGGCGCGCCACATCAACCCCTGGGTGATGCCGCTGATCCACATCGACACCGCGTAGAGGAGGATGCCCACCGTCGCGAGCCAGAAGTGCGCGTCCGCCGCCTTCGTGGAGTGCAGCTTCGTGCCGTACAGCCTGGGCACCAGCCAGTAGAACATGCCGGCGGCCATGAAGCCGTTCCACCCCAGTGCGCCGCTGTGCACGTGGCCGACAATCCAGTCCGTGTAGTGGCCCAGCGCGCTCACCGACTTGATGGACAGGAGCGGCCCCTCGAAGGTCGCCATGCCGTAGAAGGTGACGCCGGCGATGAGGAACTTGAGGACGGGGTCCTCGCGCAGCTTGTGCCACGCGCCCTTGAGCGTGAGCAGGCCGTTGAGCATGCCGCCCCACGACGGGGCCCAGAGCATGACGCTGAAAATCATCCCCAGCGACTGCGCCCAGTCGGGCAGCGCGGTGTAGAGCAGGTGGTGCGGGCCGGCCCAGATGTAGATGAAGACCAGGGCCCAGAAGTGGATGATGGAGAGCCGGTACGAGTAGACAGGCCGCTCCGCCGCCTTGGGCAGGAAGTAATACATGATGCCCAGGATGGGCGTGGTGAGGAAGAAGGCGACGGCGTTGTGGCCGTACCACCACTGCACCAGCGCGTCCTGCACGCCCGCGTAGACGGAGTAGCTCTTCAGCGGAGAGAACGGCAGCGCCAGGCTGTTGACGATGTGGAGCACCGCCACGGTGACGATGGTGGCGATGTAGAACCAGATGGCGACGTAGAGGTTCTTCTCGTTCCGCTTCTTCAGCGTCCAGAAGAAGTTGATGGCGAAGACCACCCAGATGACGGCAATCGCCAGGTCGATGGGCCACTCCAGCTCCGCGTACTCCTTGGAGGTGGTGATGCCCAGCGGGAGCGTCACCGCCGCCGCGACGATGATGAGCTGCCAGCCCCAGAAGTGGATTTTGGAGAGCACGTCCGACGCCATGCGTGTCTTCAGCAGGCGCTGGGACGAGTAGTAGATGCCGGCGAACATCATGTTGCCGACGAAGGCGAAGATGACCGCGTTGGTGTGCAGCGGGCGCAGGCGCGAGTACGTCGTGTAGGGGATGCCCAGGTTGGCCTGCCACCACGCGAGCTGGCTGGCCACCAGCGCCCCTACCGCCATGCCCACGATGCCGAACAGCACCGACGCCATGATGAAGCGCCGGACCGTGGTGTCGTCGTAGATGATTCGCTGCTGTTGCACGGAATCACTCCTGGGAAGCGGAAGGCTTGGGCTCGGGGGCGGCGGGCGACGGGGCGCTGTCGTCCTCGAGCGGGAAGAGGGAGAGGCGGTCGGCGTGCTCGTGGTCTCGGTGGCGCACGCTGTAGGCGAACAGCAGCACCGAGCTGGCGACGAGCATCAGGCTGACGAAGACCTGGAGGATGAGGACATTCATACGGGAACCTCCCGCAGCCGCGTGGGAGTGGAGACCGGGCGCTCACGCGCGGCGGACAGGCTCCACACGGTGAAGAGGACGGTGGCGAGGCTGGTGGCGGGCATGGCCAGCGCGGCGCGCAGCGGCGTCATCCACCCGGCGAGGCACACGGTGACGGCCACGACGTTGTAGGCCACGGCGAGCGTTAGCAGCCGGCGCACCACCTGGCGCAGCCGCAGCGACAGGCGGAGGGCCTCGCGGATGGAGGCGAGCCCCTCGCCCAGGAGGAAGAAGTCGCTCTTGCCCGGCATCACCGGCCGGTCGATGGCCGGAGTGCCCGCGCAGAGAGCGCGCTCGAAGGCGAGGCTGTCGTTGACGCCGTCGCCCAGGTACAGCGTGTCCGCCGCGTCCAGCGCCGACACCGCCGAGGCCTTGTCCTCGGGACGCTGGCCGCCCAGGGCGTGTGCGATGGGGATGCCCAGTGCTTCGGCCAGGTCTCGCACGCGCGCCGGTGCGTCTCCGGAGATGAGCCACACCGCGCGACCCTCGGCCTGCAGCGCCTGGACTTCGCGCCGCGCATCCGAGCGGACCGACTCGCGCAGGGCGAAGGAGGCCACGAGCACGCCGTCCCGGGTGAGCACCGGGCCCGAGACGGCGGCAACACCCTGCCCCGCCACGGCCCACTGCGCACGGCCCAGCCGCCAGCACACGCTGTCGCGGGTGAGCTCCACGCCCTGCCCCGCGTGCTCCGTCACCCGGGCCTCGGCGGAGAACCGCGCCCCCACGCGAGCCAGCGCCGCGCTGAGGCAGCGGCTCGCCGGGTGGTTGCTGCGCGAGGTCAAATCGAAGGCCACGTCCCGGGCCTCGGGCGCCAGCGCCTCCACCGACGCGCGGTCCACCAGCTCCAGCCGTCCGAGCGTCAGCGTCCCCGTCTTGTCGAACAGCACCTGCCGCACGCGGGGCAGCCGGTCCATCAGGTCCGGGCTCCGCACGAAGAAACCCTCCCGGCGAAGGCGCGCCTGCACCAGCTCGTACGCGAGCGGCGTGGCGATGCCGATGGCGCACGGGCACGTCACCACCAGCAGCGCCACCGCCACCTCGAGCGCCTTGTCCGGGCCGGCCGGCCACCACAGCGCGAGCCCCAGGCCGGACACCCCCAACACCGTGACGACCCACCGGCGCGACACCCGGTCCCAGAACCGCGTGTGGACCGCGGCGCTCCCCGTCCCGGCCGGAGCCCTTCGCAGCAGCGCCACCAGCGGCGAGTCGGTGAAGGACTGCGCCGCTCGCACGCGCACCGCCTCGCGACCCGCGTTGAAGGCCCCCGCCGGAAGCGAGTCCCCCCGGGCCACGGCGCGCTCCCCGGGCTCACCCGTAATCCAGTCGGTGGACACGCGCGCGTCCGCGTCCAGCAGCACCGCGTCCACGGGCACCAGGTCGCCCGGCGCAATCACGAGCACGTCGCCCTCGCCCACCTCGGCGGCGCGCACGGTGGCGAGCCGCTCGCCCTCCTGCCTGCGGACGAACAGCCCCTCCGCGCCGTCATCCTCCAGGAGGAAGCGGCGGTTGCGCTCCAGCACGCGCTGCTGGAGCCAGCGGCCCACCAGCATCAGCGTGACGAAGGTGTTGAGCGTGTCGAAGTAGGCCAGGTCGCCACGGCCACCCCGCGCCTGCACCAGCGAGGTGCCGAACACGAGGAGGATGCCCAGCGCAATCGGCAGGTCCAGGTGCAGCACGCCGCGCCGCAGCCCCTGCACGGCGGAGCGGAAGAAGGGCCACCCGCCCACCAGGACGACGCCCGTGGACAGCGCCAGGCTCAGCCGCGTGAAGAGGGCGAAGACGTCGCCGTCCTCAGGCGTGAGCCCGACATAGAAGCTCACCGAGAACAGCATCACGTTCATCGCCAGCGCGGCGCAGAGGCCCAGGCGGATGGGCAAATCCAGACTGGCGGCCTCCGGGTGCTTGCGGCTGGGGCCGAAGAGGTAGCCGAAGCCCTCCACCGCGCGCAGGAAACCGCCGACGTCGAAGGCGCCGCGCCGCCACTGCATGCGCACCTTGCCGAGCGCCGGGTCCACCGTGAGCCCCGCCCCGCCCTGCTGCCGGCGGAACAGCTCGTTCATCAGCCACACGCACGCGGCGCAGTGGATGCCCTGCACGTCCAACTCCAACGCGCACACGGGGCCGGGGATGGCCTCCGCGCGCGTCACCAGCGGCTCCAGCCACGCGAAGCCGCGGTCCCCGCGAGGCTCCGGCGCGGGCGCCGCCTTGCCCTGCGTGAGCTGGTAGTAGCGGGTGAGGCCCTGCTCTCGCAGCAGGCCATATACGGCCTCGCACCCCGCGCAGCAGAAGTCGCGCGACGCCGTGCCCACGGGGACGGGACTGCCGCAGTGGAGGCAGGCATCCGAAGCGGGTGCGGCATGCGAGGAGGCAGGCATTCACGGTGTCACCTTGCGAACGGCATGCCCGTTGCGAAGCAGGGGGGCATGCCGCTCGAAATGACCGCCTTTTCCTCGCTGCTCCCCGCGCTCTCGCCTTCATCGGCGGTGGCGGTGGGCGCACTCGGTGCGCTGACGGTGGGGCTCACCGGGAGCGTGCACTGCTTCCTCATGTGCGGGCCGCTGGCCTGCGCGGGGCTGCCCGCGGTGCCGGGCCCCGAGCGGCGCCGCGCGGTGCTCGCGTACCAAGGAGCGCGCGTGGCTGCGTACACACTGGTGGGCGGGGCGCTGGGCGTACTCGGTGGCGGGGTGACACGGGCGCTGGCCGTGTCCACGCGGCCCTGGCTGCCCTGGCTGATGGCGGCCGCGCTGGTGGCCTCCGCGCTGGAGGTAGGCAAGCGACTGCGCCCGCTGCCGGGCCTGTCGCACGTCGTGCGGTACGTCTCGCGCTGGGGCGCAAAGTTTTCGTGGACGGGCCGCGCGGGTGCAATGGGTGCGGTGACGCCACTGCTGCCCTGTGGCCTGCTGTACGGCGTCTTCGCGGCGGCGCTGGCGAGCGGCTCCTTCGGCGGCGGCGCGCTGGTGCTGGGGGCCTTCGCGCTGGGCGGGCTGCCCGCGCTGCTCGGCGCGCAGCTCCAGGCAGGGCTGTGGAGGCACCGGCCCCGCGCCGCGGCCTTCGTCCTCCAGCGGGCGGTGCCGCTGCTGGCGGCGGCGGTGCTCGTCTACCGCGCGGTGGCCCCGGCACGCTGCCACTGATACCGGCCAGACGGCTGCGGCAATGTAATCAAACACCCGCATCGCCCCTCCCTACCCCGGAAGCCGCCTGACGCTTGTCGCCCCCGGGCCCTTCGGCGACGCTCCCGGCGCTCCTTCCGCGTCCCCTTCCCCGAGGCTCCATGAACGCACTGCGCCCCACGAGCGTCCTCGCCGCGCTGCTGCTGCTCTCCCCTGGCTGCACCACCTCGCGTCCGCCCGCGCAGGTGGAATCCCCGGCCGCCCACGCCGCCACGCCCGCGCTGGCCCCCGCCCAGGTGGCGCTGCGCACCTTCGTGGACGCGCACTTCGAGGAGCACTTCCGCCGCTCGCCGATGTCGGCCACGTCCGCGGGCGTGCACACCTACGACGGAGAGCTGCGCGGCTTCCGGCCCGAGGAGAGGGCCTCGAACCTGGCGTACCTGAAGGACCGGCTCGCGGCGCTGCCGAAGGCGGTGGACCGCGCCGCGCTGCCGCCCGAGGACCGGGCCGACTACGACATGCTGGAGAACCACTTCCGGGCGAAAATCCTGGACCTGGAGGCGGTGCGCTCGTGGGAGCGCAACCCGAACACGTACCTGGGCTTCGCCTCGAGCTCCGTGTTCCAGCTCATCAACCGCGACTTCGCGCCGTTGGAGGACCGGATGCGCTCGGCGGTGAAGCGCATGGCGGTGGTGCCGGAAGTCTTCGCGGCCGCGCGGGCCAACCTCAAGAATCCGCCGAAGCTGTGGACGGAGATTGCCCTCGAGCAGGTGAAGGGCACCCGCGCGCTCTATGCGCAGACGCTGCCCCTGGCCTTCGCACCGGTGAAGGACGCCGCGCTCCAGGACGCCTTCAAGCAGGAGCAGGCCCGCTGCCTGGAGGCCATCGACGGGTACATCCGCTTCCTGAAGGAGGACCTGCTGCCGCGCTCGAGCGGGGCCTTCGCCATCGGCGAGGAGACGTACCGCCAGAAGCTCCAGTACGAGGAGGGCGTCACCGAGAGCATCGACTCGCTGCTGGCCTGGGGCCGCTCGGAGATGAAGCGCACGCAGGAGCAGTTCCGCGAGGTGGCGGGACGGCTCGCGCCGGGCAAGGCGCCCATGGACGTGTACCGTGAGTTGGGCAAGGACCACCCCGCGCCCGCGGAGCTGGTGTCCACGACGACGGCGACGCTGGAGGACATCCGCCAGTTCCTCATCGACCACCGCATCATCACCGTGCCCAGCGAAGTCCGGGCGCGGGTGGCGGAGACTCCGGCCTTCAACCGGGCGCTGTCCTTCGCGAGCATGAGCACGCCGGGCCCGTTCGAGACGAAGGCGACGGAGGCGTACTACTACGTGACGCCGCCGGACCCGGCGTGGAACGCGGAGCAGACGCTGCAGCACATGAGCTTCTACAACCGCTACGCGCTGCCGCTCGTCTCCATCCACGAGGCGTACCCGGGTCACTACGTGCAGTTCCTCTGGACGAACCGCATCCAGTCGAAGGTGCGCCGGCTGTTCGGCTCGGGCTCGTTCAGCGAGGGCTGGGGCCTGTACACGGAGCAGATGATGCTCGACGAGGGCTACGGCGGCACGGGCGCGCAGGCGGACCGGCTGCGGCTGAACCAGCTCGCGCTCTACCTCCAGCGGCTGGCGCGCTACGTGGCGGGCCTGTCGCTGCACACGCGCGGCATGACGTACGAGCAGGCGGTGCGCCTCTTTGAAGAAGAGGCGTACATGACGCGCATCAACGCGGAGCGCGAGGCGCGCCGTGGCACGTCGGACCCGACGTACCTGGTCTACGCGCTAGGCAAGAAGATGCTGATGGAGCTGCGCGAGGACGCAAAGGTGAAGTGGGGCAAGGACTTCACCCTCCAGCGCTTCCACGACGAGGTGGTCTCCTACGGCTACCCACCCGTGCCCATCGTCCGCCGGCTGCTGCTCGGCGAGGACACAGCGCCCTCCGCGTCCCGCTGAGCACGAGCTTCTTCCCGTTGAGGTACGTGGTCGCCGTGTCCTCGCCCCACTCCGGCATTTCACTGGAACAACCTCTCGGAAGTGCGCCGGACGACAGGGCTTCCGGGGCGCGCTAGAATCCCGTTCTAGCCATGGAGAAGGAACGCAGAAGCGCCGTTGGAGAGCGGAGTCGTCGCGCCATCCTGGATGCCGCGCTCGAGTGCTTCACCCGGCTGGGGTGGGCGGCGGCGACCATCGAGGACATCCGCAAGTCCAGCGGCGCCAGCGTGGGCAGCGTCTACCACCACTTCGGCGCGAAGGAGGGCATCGCGGTCGCCCTCTACATCGACTGCCTGCGCCAGCATCAGGAGGTGCTGCGCGCCCGACTGGAGCGCGAGCACGACGCGGAAGGCTTCGTGCGCGCCGTCGTCATGCACCACATCACCTGGTCGCGGGCGAATCCGGACGCGGCGCGCTACCTCATCCGCATGCGCCGCGAAGAAGCGGTGGCCGCCGCCGAGCCGGAGATTCAATCCGCGACGGGCGACTTCCTGCGTGAGGGCTATACCCGGCTGAAGGCCTTCGCGAAGGAAGGCCAGTTGCTCCACCTGCCTTCCACCGCGTACATGCCGCTGCTGCTCGGGCCCGCGCAGGAACTGCTCCGCTACTGGGCCGGCGGCCGGGGCGAGCTGAAGCCCGGAATCGAGAAGGTGTTCGCGGACGCGGCATGGAGATGTCTGCGACCGGAAGCGCCGCCCCGCAAGACGCCATGATTCGCGGGGGTAGCAAACCGGGCACGCCGGCGGTTTTCGTCATCGCCGCCATCCCGCGGTGATGCGGAGCCTGGACTGGTGGGCCGCCCTCGATACGACCCGACCCTGAAGTCCACGAGGCGCAATAGCCCCGGTGTCGCGCACCGGGGCTGACCTGGGCGACTGCCCACCGGAGCTCTACGCCACGAGCCCGAAGCCCACGGGGCGCGGCAGCCCCGGTGTCGGGCACCGGAGCGGCCCACCGGAGCTCTGCGCCACGAGCCCGAAGCCCACGGGGCGCAGCAGCCTCGGTGTCGGGCACCGGAGCGGCCCACCGGAACTCTGCGCCACGAGCCCGAAGCCCACGGGGCGCAGCGGCCCCGGTGTCGGGCACCGGAGCGGCCCACCGGAGAGGTAGTCCCGCCCTACCCGACCCATGTCAGCCCCCTCCGGTAGAAGGTATTGGCGGAAGGAACGTTCCTTCCGCGTGAGGGTCCGCCCGGCGGGGTGGGGGAAGGGGACGGGGGATGGGGCTGCTGGAGCTGCACCACGGCGGGATGATGTTCGACGTGGCGGAGGTTCTGGGGCTGCGCGGCTATGACCACGTGCCGGCGGAGGAACTGGCCCGGGTGGCGCGCATGTCGGTGGGCTCGTTGTACCGGCGCTACGGCAGCAAGGAGGCCTTCGCCCAGGCGGCGCAGGCCTACAGCGAGGACGACTTCTGCCGCTCGGCGGAATGGACTCCCTCCGCGGAGCTGCGTGCGGCCGCGGAGATAGACTTCCGCGAGGCGTTCTTCACCTTCTGGTACAGCCTGGTGAACTGGGCGTTCGCGCTGCCGGGCCCCTTCTGCTTCACCTTCCTGCACCGCTACCCGGAGACGTCCGGGCGGCAGCAGCCCGGCAGTGCGGCCCGGGCCCTGGTGCGCGAAGTCCTCCTTCAGGGGGAGCAGGAAGGTGCGCTGGTGCCGGGCTGCGCCCGAGCGGGCGAGGTGCTCGTCTGGGGGACGCTGACCGAAGTGGTGCGTGGGTGGGCCGAGCGACATGAGCCGGTGTCCGAGGACGACGTCCACGCCTCCGCCCAGACGCTCTGGCGCGCGCTGGCGAAGGCGGAAGACCCTGACAAGCCTCGCGGAGCAGGCTCTCCTCCTCCTGGTGCGGTGCAGCCCCAAGCCGCCACACCCGCAGGTCTCGCGGCGCCCATGGGCCTCGCGCCACAGGAGGCGCGAGCGACCAACTCAGGCACCACGGGCATGTGTCGGGCCGTCGTTCCCGGACAGGGCCCACTCGATGGCGTCGCCGATGCGGTCCTGTCCGAAGAACAGCTCGCCACGGGTGACGCAGTTGGGCGCGCCGAAGATGCCCAACGCCTCGGCCTGGGCGGTGTTCTCGCGGAGCCGGGCCTTGTTCTCCTCAGTGACGGCCGCGGCGAGCACCCGCTCGGAGTCGACGCCGAGCCCGCGCAATATCTCCGCGACGACGGCCGGCTGCGCGATGTCGCGGTCCTCGGCGAAGTTGGCGCGGAAGACGGCGCGGATGTAGTCCCCGAGCCAGGGCTCGCCCTCGCCCGCGCAGGCCACCCGGGATGCGAGGACGGTGCCTCGAGGGAAGACGCTCGGCCGACGCCAGGGCAGGCCGTGCTTCGCGCACAGCCGCTCCAGGTCGCGCCACATGTACCGGCCGCGAACCGGACTCACGTTGAACGGCGAGTCCTTGATGCCGAGCTGCGCGGTGAACAGCGGCCCGAGGAGGAACGGCTTCCACAGGAGCGGAACTCCCGCGGCCCGGCACTCCTCTTCGATTCGCAGCGCACCTACGTACGAATAGGTGCTCCCGAACTCAAACCAGAACTCCAGCGGTGCGGCCATGCGGACCTCCTGGCCGCGAGGTCTACACGCGCTCGAGCACCGCCGCCACCGCCTGACCGCCGCTCGTGCACAACGCGACGAGGGCCACCGTGCCACCGCGCCGCTCCAGCTCGTCCATGGCGGTGCTCACGAGCATGTTGCCGGTGGCGCCCAACGGATGGCCGAGGGCGATGGCGCCGCCGTTGACGTTGACGCGCTCCAGGTCCACCTCCAGCGCGCGCGCCGTCTGGAGGACGACGGCCGCGAAGGCCTCGTTGATTTCCCACAGGTCCACGTCGCGCGCCGACATGCCCGCGGCCTTGAGGGCCTTGAGCGCGGCGGGAGCCGGCCCCGTCAGCATCAACACCGGGTCGCTCCCCACCGCGGAGACGGCCCGCACCTTCGCGCGGGGCTTGAGCCCGTGGGCCCGCACGTAGTCACCGGAAGCCACCAGCATGGCCGCCGCGCCGTCCACGATTCCGCTGGACGTGCCGGCCGTGTGCAGGTGCCGCACCTCGCGGGCGCGGGGCCATGCGCGCACCGCCAGCGCATCCAGCGTCTCGCCATGGGGGCCAGCGACCTGGGCGCCCAGCTGGGTGAAGGAAGCAGAGAGCGCCGCCAGCTTCTCGAGCGACGTGTCCGCGCGCGGAGAGTCATCGGCGGCCAGCAGCACCTCGCCGGTGTCCGGGTGCTTCACGGGGAAGAGGCTCCGGCTGAAGCGCCCCTCCGCCTGCGCTCGCGTGGCGAGCTGCTGGGAGCGGAGGCCGAACGCATCCAGCTCCGAGCGGGAGAATCCCTCCAGCGTGGCGATGAGGTCGGCGGAGATGCCCTGGGGCACCTGGAAGAGGCGGTCGCGCAGACGGGTGTTGCCCCCGTCCGTCCCGCCGCCGTCCGCCCCCAGGCCCAGCCGGCTCATCTGCTCGACGCCGCCAGCCACCACCAGCCGCTGCGCTCCCGAGGCCACGCCCATGGCGGCCAGCGACAGCGCCTGCAGGCCCGAGCCGCAGAAGCGGTTGAGGCTGAACGCCGGCACCGTGATGGGCCAGTTGGCGGCCAGCAGCGCCTGCCGGGCGATGTTGGCGCCCTGGGCCTCCACCTGGGCCACGCAGCCAATCACCACGTCGTCGACTTCCGATACGTCCACGCTCGTGCGCTGTGGAAGCTGTTGCAGCGTCTGCGCCAGCAGCTCCTGCGGGTGCAGCCCGCTGAGCGCGCCCTTCCCAGGCTTCGCCCGGGCCCGTGGCGTCCGGACCGCATCCAGAATGTAGGCATCCATCGGCAAACCCCTTCCCACTCGCGGCGAGGCCTCGTGCCCCGGTCAACGCGGCACAACAATATTTCAAGCATAATATGGTCGCAATCCCAATTCGCACCCCGGGTCCATGGGCGGACAGTCCGTCAGAGGAGAGGCGCCGGGGTTCGAGACCGGATTCCGGATGATGGCTATAATCCGGAGCAGCGAGGAGACACCTGGATGGGGCATCCCCCGGAGCAGAAGCAGGCGACACACGAGCGCATCCTGGAGGCGGCGAGCGGGCTCTTTCGCCGGCAGGGGTTCTCCGCGACGAGCGTGGAGAACGTGATGCGCGCCGCCGGGCTGACGGTGGGCGGCTTCTATGCGCACTTCGGCTCGAAGCAGGCGCTCCTCGTCGAGTCGCTCTCGCGCATCATGTCGAAGCGCAGGGGGGAGTGGTTCCAGGGGATTGAGGACCTGCGAGGCGTGGAGTGGATGAGCCACCTCGTGCGGCGCTACCTCTCCCGGGCCCACCGTGACGCCCAGGTGCCCGCGTGCCCGCTGCCCGCGGTGCTGTCCGACGTGGCGCGCGGAGAGCCTGCGCTGAAGGAGACGCTCTCCCGGGAGGCGGACCTGATGGTGCAGGGCATCGCCGAGAATCTCTCCGGAGACGCCCGCGCGAGCGCCCGGGAGCGCGCGATGGCGGCCTACGCGCTCTGCATCGGGGCGCTGAGCATCGCGAAGGCGACGGAGGGGACACCCCTCTCCGACGAGATGCTCCTGGCGGCCCGCCGCGCCTCCGTGCTGCTGGCGGAGACGTCGGAACCCCGCGACTGACGCGGGCGCCGGTTCGCGGCGGACTCGAGCCCCGCGCTACAGTCCCGCCCGAGATGATTCGCGAGAACCCGAGCGTGCCCATCCTCACGGGCCTGGTCCTGCTGGTGCTGGGTGTGGTCATCGGCGGCGAGCTGCTCCAGGACCCGAGCGCCAACGATGACCCGACTGTCGCGAGGCCGCTGCGGCCCGTGGCCCGCGCGCAGGGCCGGCAACCTGCCCCGTCGTCGGCAAAGCTGGGTGCGAGCCTCGTGTTCATCTCCTTCGGCGCGGGGCTGAGCCTGTATGGCTTCCGGCAGTCGAAGCGCCAGGGGTTGCTGCTGCGGGACGGCGTGCCGGTGGTGGGCCGCGTCGTCCACATCCACCACGAGCGCAAGCGCAGCAGCAGGCTCACCTACCGCTTCGTGGACGACCAGGGCCAGGTGCGCGAGGGCGTCTACGCCACCCTCTTCGCGGGCGGCCCGCTGGACGAGCTTCAGGTCGGCACGGAAGTCACCGTCGTCTACGACGCCACGGACTCGCGCAGGCACACGCTCGACGTGGACCACGTGCGGCGCGCGGACGCCGAGCTGCGCCGGCTCTGACCTCACGCTGCAAGCGGCCCGGCGGCGACCTACGCCGTCTCGGGCCGCAGCGTCACCGGGTGCTCGCGCAGCCACTCCTGGCAGCGCTGGATGCGCGCGGCGGCGGCCGGCAGGCCCATGGTCGTCAGCAGCTCCCGGTAGGGCTCGAACGTCTCCGGCGTCCACGTGGTGAGCGCCTTGAGGTCCGCGAGCATGACCATCTCCTCGGCCGAGCGCCCCACGGCCTCCTGCCGCGAGGTGAGCAGCGCGGCGAGCGTCATGCGCGCGGGCTCCGCCTCGAAGGCGATGGCGGTGTCCATGAAGGCCGCACGGGTGGCCTCGTCAGCGGACGCGTCCTTCGCCTTCTCCCGCAGGCGCCCCAGCAACCCCGACAGGAAGTCCTCGTCGAGCGCGCCCTTCACCGCGCGCATCAGCGTCGTCACGGCCTCCCGCCGCGTCGCCGGCTCCGCGTCCTGCGGCAGGGACTTCAGCGCCTGCATCGGCTCCCAGAGGACGCAGGTGAGCCATAGCTCCTCCTCGGGCGCGAAGACGGGCGGAGAGGAGGGCTCGCGCATCCGGGCCTCGACGCGAGCGGCGCGCTCCCGGGCCTCGCGGGCGATGCGCTCGGCGATTCCCGGGTCCGACTGCACGTAGCGCAGCAGCGCGTCCACGTCACCCCCGCGAGCCTGCTGGAGGGCCTCGCGCGCCTCGGGTGGCAGCGTCTCCTCGGCGAAGCCGCCGGCGAGCGCCTCGTACTTCTTCACCAGCTCCGCGTGCTTCGCGCTCCACTCGCGGAACTGCACGTCGAACACCACGTCCAGCAGCGGGTTGTCCTCCGGACGCGAGCGGCCGAGCTTCTTCGACGCCGAGGCGAACAACACCCCCACGCTCAGCACCTGCCGGTCTCCAGCGGGGAGCCCCGGCACGGAGGCGCGCCCGAGCAGCGCCGTGCCGAGCTGCTCCATGAACGCGGGCGTGCCCAGCGCGCGGACCGTCCCGACGAGCAGCTCGCGCCGGGCGCTGGTGGCGTCCTGGCCTTCCTTGTCGGACAGCCGCGCCAGCTCCGGGCCCACGTGGTCGGCGAATGCCTTCGCGTCGAAGCGCAGGCCGGGCGCGGGGCCCCACTCCCCCAGCAGCGCGCCCAGGCGCACCAGGCACCCGGACAACCGGGTCGTGTCCGGGTCTCCCAGAATCTCCATCGCCGTCTTCAGGTCCGCGGCGAGTGGGTGCGCGGGAGCGGGGGGCGGCACGGCCTTCGCCCGGTCCTCGGCGGCATGGCAGACCTTGTACTTCAGGCCGCTCCCACAGGGGCACGGGTCATTGCGGCCGGGCTTCTTCGAGCTCAAGCAGTCCTCACGGGGCTTGCACGTGACAGGTGCGATGCGGGGGCACCGTAGCAGGTGGCCCCGGGAAGCAAATCCCGATGTAGGGACGAGATGCTCGACGGGCAACGCCGTCTGTGTCGACTGCCTGCTCGAGCCGTGCTGGGGCCCCGGCAGCGACGCTCCCATGCGCATCCTCACGTCACCGGCGACGCGTCGGCCGAGAAGGCGGTCCGCTCCTCCTCCGTGAGGTCCGGCCGCTGCTCGCACCCGCGCTCCGCCGCCAGGCTCGCGGCCTCCATGACGGACATCACGGCCAGCGCCTGCGCGGGCGTCACGGGGTTGGGCCCCCTGCCCTCCAGCGCGTCTCGGAGGCCGCTGTAGTAGCGGCGGTAGTCCCCGGGAGGCGCCACGGTGGTGCGCACCGCGCCCGTCGCACCGTCCATCAACCGTCCAGGTGAAGGGTCCTCGCCCCACCCCGGAGCCCCTGGAGTCACGTCCGCGCGCAGCCCGTCTTCCTGCGTGTCCAGCCCGTACTTGAGCCACGAGCCCTTCGTGCCATGCACCGCGAACCGGGGCAGGCCTCCCGCGACGAGCATGGACGCCTGGAGCACGACATGCCGCCGGGGATACGCGAGGGTGACCTGGCACCAGTCGTCCACCTGCGCCCCCTCGCGATGCCGTCCGAGGGCCGCCGCCACGGTGTCGGGCAGCCCGAACAACTGCAGCGCCTGGTCGACCAGGTGGGGGCCCAGGTCGAACCAGACGCCCGCGCCCGGCCGAGCCTGCTCGCGCCAGCGCGCACGGACCTCGGGGCGGAAACGGTCGAACCGCGACTCCACATGCGTCACCCGTCCCAATGCTCCGTCCGCGAGCAGGGCCCGCAGCGCGAGGAAGTCACTGTCCCACCGCCGGTTGTGGAACACCGACAGCAACCGTCCCCGCTCCTGAGCGAGCACGCACAGCGCGCGCGCCTCCGCCAGCGTGACGGTGAAGGGCTTGTCGACGACGACGTGCTTGCCTGCCCTGAGCGCGGCCTCGGCCAGCGGTGCGTGGCTCTCGTTGGGCGTGGCGATGACGACGAGGTCCACGTCCGGATGCGTGGCCGCCTCCCGCGCGGACGCCACCACCGTGACGCCCGGCAACCGGGCCTGCACCTGTCCAGGCTGGCTGGACGCGACGATGCGCAGCTCCAGCCCCTGCACCGCCTGAATCAGCGGAGCGTGGAATGTTCTTCCCGCGAAGCCATGGCCCAGGAGCGCGACACGCACTGTCATGTATCAATCCTCGTGCAGGTGAATAGCATCCGGGCTCCCCCCTTGAGGAAGAGTCCCCCATGCGTCCCTTGTCCCTGGCCGTGTTGCTGCTGCTATCCGGCCCCAGTCTCGCGGCGGTGAAGAACGTCGCCAACGTCTCCCAGCTCCAGTCCGCGCTCACCTCCGCGCAGGCCGGCGACGAGATTGTGCTCGCGGACGGCACGTATGACGTCAGCCAGAATCTGGGGTGTTCAGCGGAGGGCACCGCGTCGCAGCCCATCGTCGTGCGCGCGGCGAACCGGCATGCGGCACATGTCCGCTTCAACGCCACGGAGGGCTTCAAGGTCTCCGGCCGCTACTGGACCTTCGACGGGCTGGACATCGAGGGCGTGTGCGCACAGGACAGCAACTGCGAGCACGCCTTCCATGTCACCGGACACGCGGAGAACTTCGTCCTGCGCAACAACCGCATCCGGAACTTCAACGCGCAGCTGAAGGTGAACGCGAGCAAGAACACCAGCGGCGTCTATGAGGTGCCGCACCGGGGCCTCATCGAGCGCAACGAGGTCTACGACACGCGCGCCCGGAGCACGGGCACCCCGGTGACGAAGCTCAACATCGACACCGGCGACGACTGGGTGGTGCGAGAGAACTACGTGCACGACTTCGCCAAGGCGGGCGGCATCTCCTACGGCGCCTTCATGAAGAGCGGCGGCCGCCGGGGCGTCTTCGAGCGCAACCTCGTCATCTGTACCAAGGACGCGGCGGCGGGGGACACGCGCATCGGCCTGTCCTTCGGCGGCGGCGGCACGGGGAACGAGTTCTGCGCGCCGGCCTTCGACGCGAGCGTGCCGTGCGACCCGGAGCACTCAGATGGCGTGCTCGTCAACAACATCGTCATCAACTGCTCGGACGTGGCCGTCTATCTCAACAAGGCGGCGAACACGCAGGTGCTGTTCAACACCCTCATCGCCACCACGGGCGTGGACTTCCGCTTCGCCTCCAGCACCGGCGGGGCCCACGGCAACGTGATGTCCTCGGTGGTTCGGGGCCGCGACACCGGGAGCTTCACCGCGGGCACCAACCTCATGAACGTGGCGACGGGCACGTGGTCCTCCTGGTACGAGGCGCCGCTGAGCGGCGACCTGCGCATCAAGGGGAATGTCTCGCAGCTCATCGGCGCGGCGGCGGCGCGGGCCTCGGTGACGGTGGACTACTGCGGCCGGCCCCGGCCCTCGGGGTCCGCCTACAGCCTCGGCGCGCTGGAGCACTCCCTGGGTGATTGCAGCGACGCCGGCACGGGCGGTTCCACGGATGCCGGCACGGGTGGCCCCGGTGATGCGGGGACTCCCGTGGACGCGGGCCATCCGATGGGGAGCGACGGCGGCTACCCGGAAGGAGCGGACGCGGGCCCCATCCGCATCGACGAAGACCCGGACTCCGGAGGCGGCTGCAGCGCGGCCCCGGGCCTCGCCGCCCTGCTCGTGCTGCTGCTGGTGCCGCTCGCGCGGCGGCGCCGGGACACCAGGCCCCTGCCCTGAAAAAAGACACGGCGCCGCCCGCCGAGGAGGTCGGGCGGCGCCGCTCCCGGGGCCGCGCGGTCAGACATCCGGGCAGAGGCTGCCTGGCGGTCCGCGGCCCACGGTCAGCTGTCACGTGTGGTGGTGCAGGCTCTCCACCAGGTACGGGTCCCCCGCCGGAACCATGGGCGCCGAGCGCACCGCGCGCGTCACCGCCAGCGTGAAGAGCGCGCCCACGCCCAGGAAGGCCGCCACCTCGTACACGCCGAGCCCCGCGCCCTCCGGCTGGTTCGCCGGAGCCACCATCAGGTGCAAGTCCAACCAGCGCCCCGCCAGCAGCACGGCCGCCACCCGCAGCAGGTGCGCCGGGCTGCGCTTCGCCGGACGCGGCAGCAGCAGGAGGAAGGGCAGCGCCCAGTTCAGCACCAGGTTCAGGTAGAACGGCACCGCCCACCCGCCGTGCATCCGCGCGATGAAGTAGACCGTCTCCTCCGGGATGTTCGCGTACCAGATGAGCAGGAACTGCGAGAACCAGAGGTAGGCCCACAGCGTGGCGAAGCCGAACATCAGCTTGCCCAAATCGTGCAGGTGGCTGGAGTTGAGCTGGGGCAGCGCGCCCGCCCGGTGCAGGAGAATCGCGGCCACGGTAATCGCGCACACGCTGGAGCTGAGCAGCCCCGCGACGTTGTAGAGCGCGTAGATGGTGCTGAACCAGTGCGGCTCCAGGCTCATCAGCCAGTCGAACGCCGCCAGGCAGAACGTCAGGCCGAAGAGCACGAGGAACACCGCGGACACCGCCACGTTGCGCTTCGTCTGCGCCTCCGTCCGCTCCGTGTCCTGCCTCAGCGAGTTGCGCCGCAGCATCCACGTGAAGCCCGTCCACAGCGCCAGCATCAGCACCATGCGCACGCCGAAGAACGGCACGTTGAGGAAGGCCGCCTTCTTGTGCAGCAGGTGGTCCGTCTCCATGATGCCGGGCCGCGCCCACAGGTAGAGCTTCGGCGCGAAGGGAACCAGCGCCAGCAGCGGCACCGCGCCCCACGGCACGTAGGAGGCGAACGCCTCCGGAATGCGCTTGAAGACGGTGAACCAGCCCGCGTTGGCCACGTACATCAGCGCCAGGAACATGGCGCCGCCCAGGCCCAGGCACAGGAAGTAGAAACCGCTGGTCAGCAGGCTGGAGAGCGCGCGGGCCGGGGACAGAGCCAGGCCCACGGCCAGCGTCCCCAGTCCCGCCACCGCCACGGCCAGGGCCGCGCGGCGCACGCCCGGGCCCACCTCGAAGCCTCCGCTCGAAGCCGGAGGTACGTCATGCACGGGAGCGCTCATGGCACGTCCTTCCGCGCCGTCCGCGCGGGGTTCTGCAGCGTGCGCAGGTAGTGGACGATCTTCCACCGGTCCTCCGGCGCCACCTGCGAGCCATGGGCCGGCATCAGCCCCTGGCCATGGGTGATGATGTGGAACACCTGTCCGTCGGGGAGCCCCTTCGCGTGCTCGGCCAGCAGCGACGGCGGCATGGGGAAGCGCGCCGTCACCAGGCCGTCCCCCAACCCGCCCGAGCCATGGCACGGGGTGCAATACCGCTGGAAGGCCGTCTGCCCGCGCGCCAGCACCTCGGGCGTGGCGGAATAGGGATTCTTGAAGTCGCGCCCGGCCCGCGCCGCCTCCTCCGGGCCGGCGGCGAGGTGCAGCGGCTGGTGCCCGCGCGGCACCGTGCCCTTCGCCGGCCCCAGCAGCGTCTTGCCGTCCGGCGTGTTGGGGTTGGGCGCGAAGCTGTCGTACGGCACCGAGGACACCATGTCCGGCGCGTACTCGTAGTTGGGCCGAGTCTCGTCCTGCTCGCAGCCGGCGGCGGCCAGGGCAAGGGCCACCGCGGCGGGGATGACCTTCCTCACGACGCCACCTCCATCCGGGCCGTCTCCACCGCGCCGTGCCGGCGCAGCAACTCCTCCGCGATGGACGCTTCCGAGGGCGCCTCGCGTGCCTCCAGTGCAATCGCGAACCGGTCATCCGTCACCCGGGGCAGCGCCACGCGGCGGTTGCCCGGGAACAGCTTCACGCGTGCCAGGAAGGAGCCCACGGTGATGAGGGCGGCGAAGAGCACCGTCAGCTCGAACGCCACCGGGACGAAGGCGGGGAACGAGTTGAACGGCTTGCCGCCCACGTTGAGCGGCCAGCTCACCACGCTGGTGTACAGCTCGAGCGCCAGGGCCAGCGAGCCGCCCAGCAGCCCGCCCCCGAAGCACACCCAGGTGAGGCGGCTGGACTTCAGGCCCATGGCCTCGTCCAGGCCGTGCACCGCATAGGGCGTGTACACGTCGTGCAGGGCATAGCCGGCCTCGCGTACGGCGCGGGTGGCGTCGAGGACCTTCTCCTCGCTGTCGAAGTAGCCGACGAGGACGCGGGCACTCATACGGGGACATCCTTTCGGGTGGCGAGGGCCAGTGCCGGCGCGGGCAGGACTTCCGCGGCGGAGTGCGCGGGCCTGCGGGGCCCGGGGGCGGCGGCACCGCCGTGCGTATCGCGCGCGAAGCCCAGCACGCTCTTCACCTCGCCGATGGAGATGATGGGCAGCACGCGCACGAAGAGGAGGAACAGGGTGAAGAACAGGCCGAACGTGCCGATGAAGGTGCCCACCTCCACCATCGTCGGCGTGTACATGGACCAGCTCGACGGCAGGAAGTCGCGGTGCAGGCTGGTGACGATGATGACGAAGCGCTCGAACCACATGCCCACGTTGATGACCAGCGACAGCGCGAAGATGGCGGCCGGCGAGGTGCGCACCTTCTTGAACCAGAACAGGTGCGGCGACACCACGTTGCACGTCACCATCGTCCAGTAGGCCCACGCGTACGGGCCGAAGGCGCGGTTGAGAAAGGCGAAGCGCTCGTAGGGGTTGCCCGAGTACCAGGCGACGAAGACTTCCGTCCCGTACGCCAGAGACACCAGGCCCCCGGTGACGATGATGACCTTCGTCATGTTCTCGAGGTGGCGAATCGTAATCAGGTGCTCGTAGCCCAGCACCACGCGGGTGATGATCATCAGCGTCAGCACCATGGCGAAGCCGCTGAACACCGCGCCGGCCACGAAGTACGGCGGGAAGATGGTGGTGTGCCAGCCGGGGATGACGGACGTGGCGAAGTCCATGGAGACGATGGTGTGCACGCTCAAGACGAGCGGCGTCGCCAGCCCCGCGAGAAGCAGGTACACCGTCTCGTAGCGGCTCCACGTCCGGTGCGAGCCCGTCCACCCCAGCGACAGCACCTTGAAGACGGCCTTGCGCAGACCGGCCTTCGCCCTGTCGCGCACGGTGGCCAGGTCGGGGATGAGGCCCACGTACCAGAACACCGCGGACACGGTGAAGTAGGTGGAGATGGCGAACACGTCCCACAACAGCGGCGAGCGGAAGTTCACCCACAGACTGCCGCGCGAGTTCGGGTACGGCAGCACCCAGAAGGCCAGCCACGGGCGGCCCATGTGGATGACGGGGAAGAGCGCCGCGCACATGACGGCGAAGAGCGTCATCGCCTCGGCCGCGCGGTTGATGCTGGTGCGCCACTTCTGCCGGAAGAGGAAGAGGATGGCGGAGATGAGCGTGCCCGCGTGGCCGATGCCCACCCAGAACACGAAGTTGGTGATGTCGAAGGCCCAGCCCACCGTCTTGTTCAGGCCCCACACGCCAATGCCCGTGCCCACCTGGTAGGCGACGATGCCGGCGCCGGTGCCCAGAATCGACACCGCCACCGCGAAGGCCGCCCACCACCGCCAGGTGGGGGCGCGCTCCATGGGCGCGCAGATTTCCTCGGTGAGCTGGCCCAGGCTGCGCGCCTCGCTGACGAGCGGCACGCGCAGCGGCGACAGGTGCTGGTGGCTCATGTTTCGCTTCCCGACCCGGTGTTGCGGATCTTCGTGAGGTAGGTGATGGACGACCCGATGTTCAGCTCCTCCAGCAGCCGGAAGGCGCGGCCGTCCTTCGCGAGCTTCGCCACGGCGCTGCCGGGGTCATTCACGTCCCCGAAGTGGATGGCCTTCGCGGGGCAGCTCTGCTGGCAGGCCGTCTGGACGTCGCCGTCGCGCAGGGGCCGGCCCTCGCGATTCGCGCTGGCCTTCGCCTCCTGCACGCGCTGCACGCACATGGAACACTTCTCCATGACGCCACGGCTGCGCACGACGACGTCCGGGTTGAGCACCATGCGCTCCAGCGGCTCGTCGTGCTTGTAGTCGAACCAGTTGAAGCGACGGACCTTGGTGGGGCAGTTGTTGGCGCAGTACCGCGTGCCCACGCAGCGGTTGTAGACCTGCTGGTTGAGCCCCTCGCTGGAGTGCACCGTGGCGAGCACCGGGCACACCGTCTCGCACGGCGCGTTCTCGCAGTGCTGGCACATCATCGGCTGGTGGACGACTTGAGGGTTGGCCTCGTCACCGGCGTAGTACCGGTCGATGCGCATCCAGTGCATCTCGCGCGAGCGCAGCACCTCGTCACGCCCGACGCTGGGGATGTTGTTCTCCGCCTGGCAGGAGACGACGCACGCCGAGCAGCCCGTGCACGCGCTCAGGTCCACCGCCAGCGCCCAGCGGTGGCCCTTGTACTCGTGGCCGGACCAGATGGAGAGCGGGTGCTTGTCCGGACCGCCGTGCGCCTCATGCTCCTCGTTGCCCGCGCGCGGGTTGGCGAGGAACGCTGCCAACTCCGCCTCGCGCACGTGAGGGCGCCCGTCGAGGCGGTTGTACGTCTGGGTGAGGGCCAGCGGCTGCTTCTCGCCGGTGGCCTCCACCGTCACGCCCGGTACCGAGCGCCGCGCCTGGCCGCCCACCACCGAGGCCAGTGGGTAGCCATTGGCGCCAATGCCGTCCGCGATGCGGCCCGCCTTGGTGCGGCCGTAGCCCACCGGCACGGCGATGACGGACGGGTGCGTGCCCGCCTGGATGAGCACCGGCAGCTCCACCGTCCTCGCGCCCGAGCGCACCCGCACCACGTCACCGTCGGACAGGCCCAGCGCCTTCGCGCGCGCCGGGGAGATGCAGGCGGGGTTGCCCCACGTCACCTTGGTGATGGGGTCCGGCACCTCCTGCAGCCAGCCGTTGTTGGCGAGCGCGCCGTCGCGCAGCGCCACCGTGGGGTACAGCACCAGCTCCCAGTCCACGGACGCGCGGGCCACACCGGCCAGCGCCTTCGCCAGCCCGTCCTCGCGGAAGGCCGGCACCGCCACCGGCGTCGCGGGCAGCATCACCACGCCCCGGCGCACGGCATCGTCCCAGAACGCGCCGAAGTCCTGTCCGGCCACGCCCGCGCGCGGGAAGACCTCCGCCTGCCAGCGCTCGCGCAGGAAGTCGTAGTGCGAGCGGGGAGCGCCCGCCCACAGGAGCAGCGACTCCACCACGGGGCGCGTGTCGTGCAGCGGCGCCACCGCCGGCTGGCGCAGGGACAGCACGCCGCGCCGGGGCTCCGCGTCGCCCCACGACTCGAGGGCGGTGACGTCCGGCGCGTGGAAGCGCACCAGGGTGGCCGTCTCGTCGAGCCTGTCGTTGGTGGCCACGGTGAGGAGCACGGACTTCAACAGCGCCGGCAGCTCGTCGCCGCGCGGGTCCGCGTAGGCGGGGTTGACGCCGAGGAAGAGCACCGCGCCCACGCTGCCCGCGCGCAGCTCCGACAGCAGCTCGCCGTACGTCAGCGCCTCCGCGTCCAGCGCCACGCCGTCCGCCACCGACACGGTGGTTCCCTCGTTGCCCAGCAGCGCGTTGGCCGTGTTGGCCAGCACCTGCGCGGCCACGTCGTCACCACCCGCCACCACGAGCGCCCTGCCCCGCTGCGCCCACAGCGCGGCCGCCAGCTCCTCCAGTGCGGCCTCTTCCAGCGCTGGTGCGGGCACCGACGCCACCGCCGGCACGTCACGCTCCGCCTTCCGCGCCAGCCGCCGCACGAGGTCGGCCAGGGCGGGCGTCACGTCGGACGGGGACACGACGAAGCGCCGGTCCGCCGCGGCACCGGTGAGCGTCAGCACCGGCTCCACCTGGTAGTGGCGCGCCATGTCCCGCGTGCCGGCCGCGTCGCGCGCGGCGGTGTACTGGCGGGTGAAGGCCACCGGCGACACCCAGGTGCCGAGGAAGTCCGCGCCGAAGCTGGCGATGACCTTCGCGTTCTCGAAGCGGTAGTCGGGCACCACGCGTACGCCGTGCGTGACGCGGTGGGCCTCGCCGATGGCGGCGAGCTCTCCGAGCGGCTCGTAGCGCACCGTGCGCGCCGTGGGGTACGCGGCGAGGAAGCGCTTCACCGCGGCCTCGGCCGTGGGGCCCATCACCCAGGGCAGCACCACGCGGATGGGCATGCCCGACTCGGCGGCATGCCGCAGCCCTTCCGTCACCTTCTCGTCCAGCGCCGCCCACGCGGTGCGCTGGCAGGACAGCGAGGGGAAGCGGGCGCGGCTGGCGTCGTAGAGGGAGAGCACGGACGCCTGTCCCACCGCGCACACGCCGCCCTTCGAGACGGGGTGCTCGTCATTGCCCTCCACCTTGATGGGGCGCCCGTCGCGCGTCTTCAGCAGCACGCCGCACTGGGCGCTGCACCCGTTGCAGGTGGACGCGTACCAGAGCGACAGGCCCGGGGTGACTTCGTCCGGCCGCGAGACGTAGGGGATGACCTTCTGCACGGGAGCGCGCTGGCAGGCCACCATGGCGGCGGCGGCGCTCAGGCCCATCACCTTGAAGAAGTCGCGGCGGCTGCTCGCGTCCGGGGGCATGGCGGCCACGCCCACCGGCAACTCCTCCGGGAACTCGTTGCGCGTGTGCTCGGGCAGCGCACCGGCGCGCTCGGCCAGGCTCTGCCAGTATTTTGGAAGGGGGTCGGACATGGAGGAGGTCCTCAGCGGTGACAGCCGGAGCAGTCCGTGGGGGGCTGCAGGATGCGGGGGGCCTTCAGCGGCGCGGGCGCCGGGGCCTGGATGGACATGGCGAGCAGCTCGCCGGAGCGCGGCGCGGAAGGCGGCGGCGCGGACACCTGCTCCGCCGCCATCTTGCGGTGGCAGTCCAGGCACCAGCCCATCGTCATGGGCTCGGCCTGCTCCACGCGCACCATCTCCTGCACCTTCCCGTGGCACGTCTGGCACGCCAGCCCCGCGGTGACGTGGCTGGCGTGGTTGAAGAAGGCGTGGTCCGGCAGGCGGTGGATGCGCACCCACTCGATGGGCTGATTCTTCGCCACCGCGGCCGCCACCTTCTGGATTTCGGGCGAGTCCGTCTTCACCTGCGTGTGGCAGTTCATGCACACGCTGGAAGCGGGCACGCCCGCATGGCGGCTCTTCTCCGCGCCCACGTGGCAGTACTGGCAGTCCAGTTCGTACTGGCCGGCGTGCACGGCGTGAGAGAAGGCCACGGGCTGCTCGGGCATGTAGCCCTGCTGGTTGTTCACCGGGCCGCTGCACCCGGCCAGGGCCAGGGCCAGCAGCGCGCCCGCGTGGCCGGCGGCACGGGTGGGACGAGAGAGGCGAGTCGAGGCGTCGTTCATGGCGGTGGGCCGCGCGCGTCAGCGAGCGGTCTCCTCCCGGGGCGTGGCGAGCAGGTTCGACTCCGAGGCCGGCGGCACCAGCGCCAGGGCCGCGACCTTCCGCGCGCGGGCGAACGGGGCCAGCGCCAGCAGCACGAAGCCGGCCAGGGTGTGGACCTGGAAGACGAGCGGCGCCTTCTCCATCAGCGTCGCGTCCGGCTGGAAGGCCAGCAGCGAGCGCAGGTACGGCACCGCGAGGTGGAGGTACCAGGCGGAGCCCCAGCGCAGCGCCACGGCGATGTGCAGGCCGGTGAGCACCTGCGCCAGCACCAGCCCGAGGAAGCCGGCCACCAGCCACTGCCCATCGCGAGCGCGGCGCAGGGTGAGGCTCAGCAGGCCCCAGCCCAGCAACATGCCGCCGATGAGGCTCACCGCCTCCAGCGTGAAGAGGCGCGCCGGGGACGCGACGAAGGCCTGCATCGCCCGGGGCGCGGCCAGCCCCAGCAGGTGGTTGAGGACGACGGTGACGCCGCCGGCCAGCACCGCGCGGCCCGCGGGCGTCCACGGCTCACTGGGAGCCCGGACGGCGGCCGGTGCGCGCACCGTCACGCGGTGCACCGTGCCCGCCACGGCGGCGACGGCGGCCGCATAGGGAAGGAAGGAGAAGAGAAGGGAGTCGCTCACGGGAGGCCTCGCACGAGCAGCGCCGTCAGTGGGCGCGCGGGTCCGTCCCGCGCGGCCCCCAGACGAGTCCGATGAACCCCAGCGCGGCGATGAGGCCGACGACGCCGAGGAAGAAGAAGTCCCTGTCCTTGCGCGGCCGGCTGCCGTCGCGCGAGACGTCCGCGAGGTACGCCTTCACGGCGTACTGCTCCTCCTCCGTGAGGGGCGTCTTCGCGTACAGCTCGCGCATCAGCGGCGTGTCCAGCTTCGCCAGCAGCGGCGTCAGCCCCCGGTCTCCGAGGCGCGCGAAGGTGAAGGTGAGGTTGGGGCCCAGCGTGCCGCCACCGGCCACGCCCAGCCCACGCACGTCGTGGCAGCCCAGGCACGCGGGGCCGCCGTGGGCCAGCGCCTGGGTGCCCTCGAAGAGCTGCCGGCCCCGGGCGATTTCCTCCGGCGTGGCGTCCGTCCCCGGCTTCGCGGTGGGAGACGGCTTGCAGCTCCCCTTCCCCTTCGCGGTGCAGTCGCGGAAGAAGGCGAAGAGGCCGGCGCGCTCCTCCTCGGAGAGCGCCTGGTCCGGCATGCGGACGCCATTGAACTGCTTCAGCAACCCGGTGGCCACCGCGTCACCGGAGTCGATGAGCGCGCCCGGGCTCTTCAGGAAGCGGGCGACCCAGGCCTCGTCACGGCGCTCCAGCACGCCGTGCAGGTCCGGGCCCACGCGGTCGCCCTCGCCCACCGAGTGGCAGCTCCCGCAGCGCTGCGAGAACAGCTTCGCGCCCTGCGAGGTGCCCTGCGCCAGCGCGGCGGGCGCCACCAGCATGACGAGGAGCTGAATGACGGGGGCGAGCCCGCGCGCGGGCCTTCGTCCACCCAGGGCTTGTGTCCGCATCGCCGCGTGCCCCTCCAAGGAAGGCCGGGCTCATTGCCCGGCACGGAGGAGCACGACTGCAATGAGGGGGCCAGGATGCCCGCTCGCCAACATGCGGGCAGACATCCGGACAGGGCCGCGAGGCCAGCGCAGCTTTTGCGCCGCGAGCCCCGCGCGAGCGCAGCATTTTCCCCAACGGGGACGGTGCGCTCGCGCTACGCCCGCTTCACATCGCGGTGGTGGTGAACACGCCGCGGCCGATGGCCATGATGCCGCCGACGATGAAGACGAGGGCCAGCACCACACCCATCAGGGGCAGCACGAAGCCCGGCTGGGGACGGCGCCGGTTGACGGACATCGCCACCTGGGCCGTGGCGGCCGCGAACACCATCAGCACGATGTGGCCGATGAGCGCGGGGTAGTAGATGCGCGTCACCAGCACGAGGATGCCGAGCAACACCTGGGTGTGCAGCAGGCCCGCGAAGGAGGCGCCGAGGATGCGCCCGCCCTTGTCGAAGGGCCGCTTCGTGGCGAGCCCGAAGGCGAAATAGGCGAGGGCCAGCACCCCGGCGAGCAGCACCAGGTAGCGCAGCCCGGAGTGGGCGTAGAAGAACATTCGGTCCATGGGCCTCGCTGCTTAGCAACGCGCGAGGCGCCACGCACGTTTCACGACGGGTCCGGCTTGGGCGTCTTCTTCGTGCTGGCCGGCAGGGGCGGCTCGGAGATGAGCTCCGGAGAGGGCAGCTCGCCGGTGAGGCTCTTGAGGAAGGCGACCAGGTCGTCCACCTCGGCGTCCGTGAGCGTCCGCGCCAATTGGTGCTTCGCCATCAGGCGCACCATGGTGGGCAGGTCCTTCACGCTGCCGTCATGGAGGTACGGGCCCGTCTTGTCCACGTTGAGCAGCGTGGGCACGCGGAACTTGCCCCGGTCGTCCTCGTTCTTCGTCGCGTCGAAGCGGCCGGCGTCCGTGAGGCCCGGGTAGTCCTCCACCAGGCCCAGCTTCTGGAAGGACGTGCCGCCCACCGCCGGGCCGTTGTGGCACGTGGTGCAGCCGGTGGCGGCGAAGAGCTGGAGGCCGCGCTGCTCCTGCTCGGAGAGCGCGTCGTGCCGGCCGGAGAGGTACTGGTTGAAGCGCGAGGGCGTGGTGAGCCGGCGCTCGAAGGCGGCGATGGCGCGCGCGGCGTTGCCCAGCGACACCGGCTTCTTCTCGCCGGGGAAGGCCTCGCGGAAGCGGGTGGTGTACTCGGGGATGGAGGCCAGCGTGGCCACCACGCGCTTCTCGTCCGGCATGGCCATCTCCACCGGATTGAGGATGGGGCCCTGCGCCTGTGCCTCGAGCGTGTCCGCGCGCCCGTCCCAGAACTGCGCGATGTGGCCGGCGGCGTTGTACACGGTGGGCGAGTTGCGCGAGCCCTTCTGCCCCTTGTGCCCGTCCGACAGCGCCTTGTTGTCCACGCCGAACGTCGTCAGGCCGTGGCAGGTGTTGCAGGACACGTCGTGGTTCTTCGACAGGCGCGGCTCGAAGTAGAGCATGCGCCCCAGCGCCACCTGGGCCTCGGTGTCCTTCGGCGCGGGCTTCGCGTCCTTCGCCGGCGGCAGCGGGAGGAAGAAGTGGCCGAGCTGCTCGGGCGTCAGCGGCTTCGGCGCGCGCGGCTTCGCGACGGCGGGAGCCGCCACGGCGGCGGGCGCGGGCGTCGGCGCGGGCTCCGGGCTGCGCTCGCACGCGGGGAGCGTGGTGGCGCCCAGGGCGGACAACGTGAGGAGCGAGAGCAGGCGGTGTCGAAGCATGGGGCGGGACGCTAGCAGCAGGTGCGCGCGAAGCGTTTCGTGACGCAGTGTCGCACCGTCATCCCGGCTTTCCGTATCCATCAGCACACCCGGGGCCTGGAGCGCCCCCCTGCCCGTCCGGCGCACGCTCGGGCGGGCCATGGCTGCGGGGAGGCGGGCGCGCGGCTAACTCCAATCCTCCAGGCGGCGCCCGGGGCCTTCAGCGGCCGCGCAGCGGGGCATCGGGCGCTCGAGACTCCCTTGCGGAGGAGGATGGATGCAGGACGACGGTAGGGACGGACCGGTGGACGCGGCGCGCGAGGTGGAAGTCCTCGTCTGCCGCAAGTGCCTCATGCGCGGTGGCGCGCGCGGCGGAGGCCTGGACCTGCCGCGCTGGCTCCAGGGCGCGTTCGCCGAGCGCGGCCTGTCCGAGCAGGTCCGCGTCCTGCCCACCGGCTGCATGAACCAGTGCCCGCGCGGGCAGGTCACCGTGCTCGTCACCAGCGGCGACGGCCGGGGCGGCGCCATGTTGACGGTGGACCCGCGCCTTCAGCGCGAGAAGCTGGTGCAGCTCGTCGAGCGCAAGGCGCGAGGTACCGCCGCCGCGCCCGTGGAGGATGAGCGCGGTGCCGCGCCCGTCGAAGATGAACGGGGCAACGGTCCGTAGGCTCACGGGTGGGGACGCCGGCGCCTCATGTCCGAAGACGAACCGGTCCACCAGGTACGCCACGCCGAGCCCCGTGGCCGTGCCGACGGCGTCCCACGCGAGGTCCTTCACGGAGAAGCCCGTGCCTCCGCTCCGGGTGTCGTACAGCTCCTTGCCCAGCCCGGCCCCCATCGCGAGCCCCGCGCCGGTGAGCCACCGCGCCGAGGGAGCTTCGAAGAGGAGCGCGCCCCCGCCATAGCCCGCGCCCGCGAGGACGGTGCACACGGCGAAGTGCTTCGCCTTGTCCGCGCCGAGCCATTCGTCACCGGCCGCGCCCAGGGCGGACGTGCCAGGCAGGACGAGCAGCAGGGAGAGGAGGGAGCGTCGCATCGGTTGCATGCCCAGACATGTAGCACCACACGACCTGTCCGGGAGCTTGTCCTCGGAGTGAAGGGACGTTCCCTCGATTTGTGCGTTTTCGAGACGCGGCCCGCACATCGGCCTATGCTCCAGGTTGCGTGAAGAGACTCGGCCCCTCATTCACTTTCGAGAAGCAGCCCACCCGCCACCCCGGACTCGATGGGGCGCGGGGATTGGCTGTCTTTGCAATGGTGATGGGGCACACGCTGGACGCGCTGCTGACACCCGCGGCGCGCGCGCTTCCCTGGGTGCAGCACTACTGGGCCTTCCGAGGCGTCACCGCGCCGCTGTTCCTGCTGGTGAGCGGCTGGGCGGTCGTGGCGGCGCTGGGGACGAAGCCCACGGCGGCGCGCGACATCTACGGGCGCCGCGTGCGCCGGGCGTTGCTGCTGCTGTTCCTGGGCTACCTCCTGCACTGGCCGGGCTGGGGCGCGGTGAGAGACCTGGGGTGGACGGAGCAGATGCTCACGCACGTCTTCACCTTCGACGCGCTCCAGTGCATCGGCTTCGCGCTGCTGCTGGGCTCCACGTTGCTCGCGCTGGCGCCGCCCCGCTGGGGCCGGGCGGGGGTGCTGCTCGTGCTGGCGGTGGGCATCCCCCTGGTGAGCGCGGCCATGTGGCGCCTGGGCGCCGGGCTGCCCGGGCCGGTGCAGCAGTTCATCGGCAGCGCCGAGGGCAGCCGCTTCCCCTTCTTCCCCTGGGCGGGCTTCTTCTTCGCGGGCGCGCTGGCCGCGCACGCGTTGCACCTGCTGCGCCCGGGCTGGCCGCAGGGCCTCGCGCTGCTGGCGCTGGGTGCCGGGCTGCTCGCGCTGACGCAGGTGCTGCCGGCGGACTGGAACGCCGTGAGCCCGTGGATGGTGATGTACCGGGTGGGCCAGGGGCTCATGGTGCTGGGCGCCGTGAATCTGGCGCCGCGGCGGCTCAGTGGGCTGCTGGCTCCGTTCGGCCGCCTGTCGCTGTGGGTCTACGTGCTGCACCTGCCGGTGGTCTACGGCTGGGCGGACATCACCGGCCTGGCGGGACACATCGGGCCCACGCTGGGCGTCCCCGCCGCGATGGGTGTGGGCCTGGCGCTGCTGGTGGGCTGCACGCTGGTGGCCCGCGCCGGACGCTGGGTGCGTGAGCAGGCACGTCCCTGGAGGGCGGGCTCCACCACGCTGGAAACCAGCCTCGGCGGCACGCGCGTCGGCACGCGCAGCTGAGCTTCGCGCGTCCCCTCGTCAGTGCCGCGGCTTGTCGTCGGTGAACTCCGCGTCCACCTCGGCCCCGGTGCCACCCTGTCGTGAGCGGGGAGGCACCTCGTCGAAGGTGCCTCCGGCGAACGGCCCCTGAGCCCCACCGAACCCGCCGAAGCCACCCATCCCCACGGTGGTGACGCGCACGGAGCCGTCGCGAACCTTGCGCTCCAGGGACTTGCGCAGCCGCGCGGCCACGAAGCGGCGCGTGGGCGGCAACAGCAGCAGCAACCCCACCACGTCGGTGAACACGCCCGGCGCCACGAGCAGCGCGCCGCCCACCAGCACCAGCGCCCCGCTGACGATGCCCTCCTCGGGCACCTGTCCCCGGGCCATGGACTCGCGCCAGCTCCGCAGCACGCGGCCGCCCTCCCGCCGGGCCAGCCACGCACCCACCAGGCCCGTCACCAGCACCATGGCGAGCGTGGGCAGGAAGCCCACCTCCCGGCCAATGGCCAGCAGCAGGTACAGCTCGATGAAGGGCACCACGGTGAAGGCCAGCAGGAGGTACTTGAACACGCCCCCAACCTAACGCGCCGGGCGCCCTCGCGCCGGACAACCGGCCCTGCGGCGCCTACCGCCCGCCGAGGTTCGACATGAGCGAGTCCACCACGAGGTACAGGGCGAACAACACGCCGATGGCGATGAGGAAGAAGCGCCCCGACGGCATGAAGCTCCGCGACTCGCGCGCGGCCTCCGAGAGGCTTCCCGCGCTCATCGCCGCGGAGACGCCGGCCACGTGGCCCGCGTACCAGGCGGTGCGCATGTACTGCTCCACCACCACGCCGTCGTCGTTGGCGGACAGCGAGCGGCCGAGCTGCGGGTCCACCAGCCGGGCCCCGGCCTCGGCGGCCAGGGACGCGGCCTCCGTCACCACCTCCCGCACCAGGTCCGGCCGGTCCGACAGCGGCACGCGCAGCTCGGTGGCCACCACCTGGCCGCCCTCGCGCAGCTCGCCCACCTCCACGTCGCCGCCGCGCAGCTGCCACACGCGCAGCCCGTCCGGGCGGGCGACTACCCGCCGCTCGGCCAGGAGGGCATCCACCTTCGCCGGCTCGTAGGGTACGCCCGGCGTCATCGTCTGGAGGAGCAACTCGTATCTCACGCGGGTTGCGAGTATACGCCGCGAACGCCATGCCCACCTCCCCCAAGCCCCCGAATCCCCACCGCGGTGGGAGGCCCTCCTCTCCGCAGCAGGGCCGCAACTCCCCGCAGCAGGGCCGCAACCGGCCCCACGGCCGCCCGGAGAAGCCCGCCCCGGACCGCACCACGCCGGACATCGCCCCCGACGGCCTGCCCCAGGTCTCCCTGGTGCGCCGCGGCGTCGAGCGCTGGCAGGCCGGCCACCCGTGGATCTACCGCGCGGACCTCAACGGCGACCCGGGCCTCGCCGGCGGCGAGGTGGTGCGCGTAACGGACAGCCGCGGCTGGTTCCTCGGCAAGGCCTTCTATTCGAAGCAGTCCAAGATTTCGCTGCGCTGGCTCACCTTCGAGGACGTCGCGGTGGACGAGGACTTCTTCCGCCAGCGCCTCCTGGCCGCGGACGAACTGCGCCGCCGCGCGCTGCCGGGCGAGAAGACCTACCGCCTCGTCCACGGCGAGGCGGACGGGATTCCGGGCCTCGTGGTGGACCGCTACGGCGACTACCTCAGCGTCCAGTTCCTCGTGCCGGCGACGGAGCAGCGCAAGGCGCTCTTCGTGGACCTGCTGGAGGCGCAGTTCCACCCGCGCGGCATCATCAACCGCTCGGACGTGGGCGTGCGCAACCTGGAGGGGCTCACCCCGGAGAAGGGCCTGCTGCGCGGCGAGCTGCCCGGCCCCGTGTCCTTCGACGAGGGCCTGGTGCGCATGCGCGCGGACCTGCTCGAGGGCCAGAAGACGGGCGCCTTCCTGGACCAGCGGGAGAACCACGTCATGGCGGCGCACTACGCCCACGGCGAGGCGCTGGACTGCTTCGCGTACGTGGGCGGCTTCGCGCTGCAGCTCGCCACGCGGGCGAAGACGGTGACGGCGATTGAAATCTCCGACTCCGCGGCCGCGCAGCTCCGCGAGAATGCCGCCGCCAACAAGCTGTCCAACCTGGACGTGGTGGTGGCCAACGCCTTCGACTTCCTCCGCGACGCGGTGGACGACGGCAAGCACTTCGACACCATCGTCCTGGACCCGCCGTCCTTCGCGAAGAACAAGGACGCCATCGCCGCCGCGCTGCGCGGGTACAAGGAAATCAACCTCCGCGCCATGCAGCTGCTGCAGCCCGGCGGCATCCTCATCAGCGCGAGCTGCACGTACCACGTGGACGAGCAGGCCTTCGAGGACATGCTGGCCTCGGCCGCAGCGGATGCGAAGCGGCGCGTACAGATTATCGAGCGGCGCGGCGCGGGGAGGGACCACCCCGTGCTGCTGAACCTGCGCGAGACGCGCTACCTCAAGTGCTTCGTGCTGCGCGTGCTCTGAGGAACTCCAACCCCGGCACGTCGACCCCGGTCCGGGTGACGTGCGAGAACAGCGGTGCCATGCGGACGCGGGACTGGGACGAGCAGGACGACGACTCGCCAGCGGGGGGCACCCGGGAGCGGGAGCGCGCACTCAAGGAGGTGCGCACCGTCTACCGCCAGGCAGACGCGGCGTACGCTCCCTTCTCCTGCCCGGCCAGTGGGGAGTGCTGCCAGCTGTCTCGCACCGGCCGCCAGCCCTGGCTGTGGCAGCCGGAGTGGGACCTGCTGGCGAAGGGCCGCCCGCTGCCGCCCCCACGCGAGGACGGAGGCTGTCCCTACCTGGACGCCGCGGGCCTGCGCTGCACCGTGTACGCGGACCGGCCCTTCGGCTGCCGCACCTTCTTCTGCGAGCGCATCCGCGGCCCGGCGAGACAGCCGGCCGAGACGGTGGGCGCACTGCTGGAGCGGCTGGAGCGCATCTCCCAGCGCGTGGCGCCGTCCCTCAAAGCGCCCCGTCCCCTGCTGGACTGGCACGCGGAGGCACGGGTCACCGCGGACACGGAGGAGCCATGACTCCATGTCTGGATTCAGGGCAATGCCGCAACTCCAGAATACCTGTGTCACGTGCGTGCCGAACCGCGGATCCGGAAGGCCGGCGGAGTGATACACCGGTATCCAGGTCATGGCGGGAGAGCGACGCAGGATGAGGACGGCAGGGAAGCGTCGGTGGCTCATCGTGCTGGTCGTTCTTGCCGGCTGCCGGGGCGCGAACGGGGCCGTCGTCAACGCGCTCATCAACACCAGCATCGCCATGGGCAGCGCCGCCGCGCAGCGCGCCGCGGGGGGCTGCTACGCCACCTGCCCCGTGGGCACCACGTGTGACGAGGCAACGGGCTACTGCCTGCCCCTGCCCTGTCGCGGACGGTGCCGCTCGGACGAGCGCTGCGTGGAGCTCGGACTCGAGGAGCGGTGCGAGTCGCTGGCCCTGCCCGAAGGCGGCCTGGACGTGCGCCCCGCTCCGCCTCCCGCCACGCCCTCGGATGCTCCCAGGAAGGACCCGGTGCCCTCCCCGTGATTTCTCCCCGCTGGCTCGTCGCACCGCAGGAGTTCAAGGGCACGCTCACCTCCGCCCAGGCCGCGGAGGCGATGGCGAAGGGCATTCGCGAGTCCTCGCCGGAGGTGGTGCTGGACGTCGCGCCGCTGGCCGACGGCGGCCCGGGCACGGTGGACGCGCTGCTGGCGGGCACGCGCGGCGAGCGCCGCACGCAGGTGGTGCGGGGGCCGCTGGGCGCACCCGTGGAGGCGCACTGGGCGCTGCTGGATGACGGGCGCACCGCGGTGGTGGAGATGGCGGCGGCCTCCGGCCTGTCGCGGCTGGCCCCCGAGGCGCTGGACGCGCGCAACGCCTCCACGTACGGCACCGGGGAGCTGCTGCGCGCGGCGCTGGACTCCGGCTGCGAGCGCCTCATCGTCGGGCTGGGTGGCAGCGCCACCACCGACGGAGGCACTGGCGCGCTGACCGCGCTGGGCTACCGCTTCCTGGATGCCCAGGGACAGCCGCTGCCGCCCGGTGGCGCGGCGCTCTCGCGGCTCGTGAAGGTGGACGCGAGCGGACGGCACCCGCGGCTGGGGACGGTGGAGGTGCTGGGCGCCACGGACGTGACGTCTCCCCTCCTGGGGCCGGACGGGGCCGCGCACCTCTTCGGGCCGCAGAAGGGCGCGGACGCGGCGGCGGTGGAGGAGCTGGAGGCTGCGCTGGCGCACCTCACCTCGGTGGTGGGCGACACGTCCGCGGGCTGGCCCGGCACGGGCGCGGCGGGAGGCTTTGGCTTCGGGCTGGTGGCGCTGGCGGGCGCGCGGCTGGTGCCCGGCTACGAGCTGGTGTCGCGCGCGCTGGGCCTGGAGCGGCGCGTGCTGATGGCGGACGTGGTGCTCACCGGCGAGGGCCGCTTCGACCGGCAGACGTCGCTGGGCAAGGGCCCGGGCGGACTGGCGCGGCTGGCCCGCGAGCACGGCACCCCGGTGGTGCTCTTCGCCGGCTGCGTGGACCGCAAGGACGGGCTGGAGTTGGACCTCTTCCACGAGGTGGTGGACCTGTCGGCCCAGGCCCGCCCGGAGGACTCCGCCTCGAAGGCGCTCTGCGAGGCCGCGGCGCGCTGGTGCGCGGCGCGGCTCAAGGGGCGCTGAAAGCCCCCACGCACGCGGCGGGGAAGGATCAGTCGAACACGGTGGCGCAGTCGACCTTGCGTCGCGAGCCCGCCTGGCTCTTCGTGTAGTCAATCTCCTGGCAGGCCACGGCACTGAACCGCCCCTGCCCCGCCGGGCGCTTGAACTCGACCTGCTTCGCGGGGAGCCCGGGCGAGGCCTGGGTCTTCGCCTTCGCGGTCCACTCCCGTCCCTTCTGGCTGAGCTCCACCTGCGCCGCCGCGGGGACGAACAGCGTCAGGCACACCTGTCCTCCCTCGCCGGGCTGCAGGAGGTGCCACTGATAGTTCGTGCCTGGCGTGTAGTCGATGACCCAGACACTGCCGTCCTTCAACGGCTTCGCCGGACGGGAGCGGATGTTCTCATCCTCCAGCCCCGCCTCACCGAAGGCCGCCCGGATGAACGCCGGGGCATCCGCGAAGCACCGCCCCATCTGCGGGTGGGCCTCCCAGGGGCTCCCGGTATCCCCCCGGGCCGCCGTGGCGAGGAGGAGCCCCAGGCACAGCGCCGCGAACGAAGTCTCAAGGAACCTGGGGCGCATAGTTCACCGTCACCGTCTGCGTATTGGCCGGAGAGCCCGGCGGAAAGGTTGCTGTCAGGGCCGGGACCAGCGGCGGGTAGGCCCATTCCTCGGTTCCGGTCCGGGGCACCTCATCCAGCAAGATGTTCGCGACATATCGCGCGTACTGGTGGCGCTGGCGGTAGCCATTGCCTCCACCGTTGACCAGCCATGAGATGAAGCCGACGTGGTTGACGCCAAGCCCCAGGTCACAGGCGCGGTTGATGTTGCGGGTGCTCCGGAAGGTCTTGCTGACCCAGAAGTAGCCGCCACTCTCCGCGGAGTGTTGCACCTGGGTGCCCACAACGTGAGGGTCGTACCGGGGCCCCCATTGCTGGTTGGTGCCTCCGCTCTCCCACAGATGGGTGGAGGTGGCGGTGATACGTGAATCCACGTACGTGGCGGTGCCCGTCTGATCGGGAAGCTTCCGGTAGCTCCCGTAGCCCGCGTAGTTGAACGGCCAGGTGAGCTGCATCAAGCCGCGGCCGTAGAAGGCCCCATAGGCATACGTCTGCCCCTGCCCACCCTCGGTCATCACCCCGAGCAGGCCGGTCTCGATGTAGATCTGCGCCAGGGCATGCGTCTGCCGCTGCCGGCCCGGCCCCAGGTACTTCATGAAGAGCATGTTGACGGTCGCCGCACGGTTTCCGGCGCGTTGCAGCGCCTGGGCCCAGGTCAGGTTGACGTTGTTCGTGCCCGCGTTCCCCAGGCTCGTCCTGGGAATGCAATGCGCGAGCTCCCGGGAGCTCAGCCATCCACAATGCCTGAACCACTTCACGAACTCGCGCGGACTGAACCGCCAGTGAGTGGCGGGGAGGGCCGCCGCGTTGGCATCGCTTCCCGTGCGCAGGTTGGCCAGCTGCCAGAAGCTCAGGGCGGTGAAGTGTGCCCTCAGCAGCTCGAAGTCCTCGTCGCTCATCGCGGTGGGGTTCTCCGGCGTCTGCGTCTTCAGCCAGCCCCAGCGAGCATCGAAGGTGCCGACATCCCACTCCGTCGGGAACTTGCAGATGGTCCTGGCCATCTTCGCGGCAATGGCCTGGTCGGTGAGCCGGGCGGTCGCCTCGGCGGGCGGAATCTCGCCGTTGCCATCCGTATCCAGCCAGCCGCGGATGGTCGCCGAGTCACAACGGCCGTCCTGGTCCGTGGAGTCATCCACCAGCGCCCAGCCGCGCCAGTGTGGAAAGTCCGCATCGCTGAACTTCGTCGTTCCGGTGGCGTTGAGGTTCACCCAGCCCGCGCCGCCCGGGTAGTTGACCCGCCGCCAGTGCGGTGTCGTGGCGGGGGTAAGGGTGGTGGTCGTGTAGATGGTGCGGCCAAACCGCAGCAACTCATAGACCGCGCTCATGGCCGGACGGCCGGTGACGGGGTGGGCGTTACTGATGTCTCTGGAGTCCGTGTACAGGCGGTACTCGGCCGCATCCTCCTCGAGGGTATTGCCGACATTGGTGCCGTTCGCGCGGTACGTGGTGACGTAGGCGTCGGCGCGGTTGCCGGCGATGCCCACACCGCCCGCATAGCGGATGCCGATGAAGAGGTCCTCGGTGGTGGTATGGGCGGCGGCCGCGGTCGGTTGCGTAATATTGGCGGCGGGCCGCGTGGCGTAGATGCTCGCGCCCGAGGGCACCTTGACGTAGACCTCGCCGAAGAGGGCATTGGTGCGGCCATTGGCCGTGGTGTCGAGCTCTCCCGAGGCACGCCCCACCAGCCGCGCCAGGTGGGTGTCGTCGCAGATGATTTCGAGATGAATCTTGTGCTCGGTGCTGCCGTAGATCTGCCCGGCGGCGCCAATCTCCGCCTTGCGGTAGAGCGGCCGGTTGAGAGTGACTCCCGCGTGGACGCTCGACAGGTGCATGTAGACGGAGAAGAAGGTGACCTGCGCGGTCGCGCCTTCACCAATCTCCGTCTCGTGCCGGAGTACCACCACACCGTCACTGGTCCAGCCGCCACCGTAGTTCAGGGCATGGTCCGGGTCGCTGCTGGGAGCCGTGGGCTGCCGCAGATAGACCACCGTGCCATTGGCGATGGCCCGAACGGGCAGTGGCGCGGTCTCGGTGGCATTCATGGGCGCGGTGAGATGCATGCCGCCATGCCAGGCAAGGTTGTGGCTCACCGGGTAGGCGCCATCACCGGGTTGGCCACCTGCCATGGCCACGTCGATCCAATCGTTGTCGGACTGGTCGGCCGCGCGCGCCGGGAGGAAGGGAGGACTGATGATCATGGGTGCCTGGTTTCAATGACAACCGAAGGGAACGGCTCGAGACCTCAGATGCCGACCCGGTAGATGGCCTTCTTCGGAGCGCTCTCGGAAGGCTCCGAGTCTTCCAGCTTCTCCACATCCTGTTTGGGGACGCTCTTCCCGGGAACAGAGCCCGCCCCAAGCTTCTTGATCTTCCCTCCCTTGAACTTGATCTCCGAGCCGTCCAGGGTGAGCTTGCTCGCGTAGAGCTTCACGTCCCCGGACTTCTCGACGCTGAGGTAGAGCTTGTCGCCGACGATGAGGGAGAACGTGTCGGCCTTGAGCTCGAAGGACTTCGCCAGCAAGGCCACGGGCAGCTCTACCTGGAGGTAGGACTTCGCGTTGACCGTCTCCTTCACATCCTTGGCGGTCGTGAGCGACATCATGCCCTTCACCTCGAGCTGGAAGGTGCCGAGCATCTTCGACTGCTTGTCCTTGGCGACCGTTTCCTGCCGGGAGCCCATCACGAGCTCCGTGTGGGCCGCGCCCACCTGCATCGACTTCAGCCCGCCGGTGGCCTCGTTGTAGACCAGCGCGACATTCACGCTGTAGCCGCCGCCGATGGTGGTGGCCTTCGCCGCCCCCACGTTCTCCATCGCCCCCTGGGTGATGGTGGCCGTCAGGTTCTTGCCCACCGTCATCGCCTGGTTGCCCTCCACCGCCTCGTCGTGGCTGCCCACCGTCCGGGTGTCGCGGTTCTTCTGGACGAGCAGCGTCTGGTTGCCCTCCACCACGCCCACGTCGTCCTTCTCGACGTGCAGCTTCTGGTTGCCTTCCACCGTGCGCTTGCGGTCCTTCTTCACCAGGAGGTCTTCGTAGCCGACCACCCGCTGCTTCTTGTTGTCCTCGGTGAGCAGGTCCTCATCCTTCTGCGCGTGGGCGAAGACCTCCTCTTCCCCCTCCGCGTCCTCGATGCGGACCTCGTTGAAGCCGTCGCTGCCCAGGCTGGAGGCGCTCTTGCGCGTCGACTTCGTCTTCTCGTCCGGCAGTGCGTACGGCACCGTGTTGGTGCCGTTGTAGACGGCCCCCGCCACCAGCGGCCGGTCCGGGTCTCCCTCCAGGAAGCGGACAATCACCTCCTGGCCGATGCGCGGCAGCCACACGTCGCCCCACGCCGGCCCGCCCCACGGCT
>NZ_JAAIYA010000041.1 GCF_010894405.1 Pyxidicoccus caerfyrddinensis | reverse complement strand
AGCCAGGATCAAACTCTCCAATTGTATTTTTTTGAAGAATTGAACCGGCGTCAGTCTCGGCCCGCTAAAGGGCTTTCGACTCGCTGATTCATATCGGTGCTGCCGGCTGCGCTTCTCAGCGCGACCTGGCTGGCACCGTCAAAGAATTGACTGCGGTTTCCGCAATCTGTCTTCTACTTGGGCTTGCTATTTGGTTTTCAAAGACCGAGTCGCTTGTACCACTCGCGACTTTCTGCTACCGTTTGTTTCGTCTGCTGTCCCGCCCTTTCAGCCGGCGGGGTTGCACCTTCTATTCGAGTCCGCGTCCGCTTGCAACATCCGCTTTCGCTTTCTCGGGGCCTCTCGAAGTCTTCAGCGCCGCCCAGTGGCTTCCGCTGTTTTCTTTCGAGGGGGCGCGGCTTCTACCGCTCTGCCGCCATCCCTGTCAACCGCTGCTTCGTGACTTTCCCCAACCGAGCCGCCCGTTCTACATCTTCCCGGGCTTTTCTTTTTCGTCGGGGGCGCGGCTTCTACTTCGTCGCCGCGTCGTCAGTCAACCTGCTTCGGTGACCGCCATATTCCATTTGTCGGTGATGCTGACCCGCCTCCGAAGTGCCTTCCGCGCCAGTGCGCGGGCTTCGGTGCGAGGGGCGCGGCTTCTACCACCACCGCGCTTCGAGTCAACCGCTTCTTGCTGACTCTTTCCTCTCTTCGGAACCGCCTGGCAGCTGCCGGCCAACCGGTCCGTCGAGTGGGGCGCGGCTTCTACCACCGCCGCGTCTCGAGTCAACCGCTTCCTGCTGACTCTTTCTTCCCCCCCGCTCTTTGTTCCCGCCAGCCTCTACGTCGGGGCTGGCGGTGCGTCGAGCGGGGCGCGGCTTCTATCACCGCCGGGTCTTGAGTCAACGGCTTCGTTGGACTCTTTCTTCCGCCTTCACGAGCGCCCCACCTACTGCTCCCTCGGCTTCTCCCCTGCCCTCCTGCCAGCGCCTCGTGTCTTCGTCGTGGCCGCTCGTGGAGCGCTCCTCTTCCTCGAGGGCGCCCGCGAGGTCAGAACAGGCGATTGAGTCCGTTGAGCGCCGCCACCCGGTAGGCCTCGGCCATGGTGGGGTAGTTGAACGTGGTGTTGATGAAGTAGTCGATGCTGTTGCCCGGGCCGTCCTGCGCCATGATGGCCTGCCCGATGTGGATGATCTCGGAGGCGTTGTCCCCGAAGCAGTGGATGCCGAGAAGCTCTCGCGTCTGCCGGTGGAACAGCAGCTTCAGCATGCCCACGGTGCGCCCGGTGATCTGCGCGCGAGCCAGGCTCTTGAAGAAGGCGTGCCCCACTTCGTAGGGCACACCGGCCTGGGTCAGCTCGCGCTCGGTGCGCCCCAGGCTGCTGATCTCCGGGCTGGTGTAGATGCCCGTGGGGATGTCCTTGACCAGCTTGTGCTCCAGCCGCCCCTCGACGATGTGCGTGGCGGCGAAGCGGCCCTGGTCATACGAGGCGCTCGCCAGGGACGGCGCTCCCACCACGTCGCCCACGGCGTAGATATGGGGCACGGCCGTCTGGTACGCGTCATTCACCTGGATGCAGCCGCGCGAGTCCACGGCGATGCCCAGAGCCTCCAGCCCCAGGCCGGCGCTGTTGCCCGTGCGCCCGTTGGCCCACAGGAAGGTGTCCGCCTTGAGCTGCTTGCCGCTCTTGAGATGGAGCACCACACCGTCGTCGCGCGCATCCACCCTGTCCATCTCCTCCTGGTGGCGGATGAGCACGCCCTGCTCGCGCAGGTGGTACGAGAGCGCGTCGGAGATCTCGTCGTCGAGGAACGAGAGCAGCCTGTCCCTCGTGTTCACCAGGTCCACCTTCACGCCGAGCATCCGGAACATGGAGGCGTACTCGCAGCCGATGACGCCCGCGCCGTAGATGATCATCGTCAGCGGCGCTTCCCGCAACGTCAGGATGGTGTCCGAGTCGAAGATGCGCGGGTGGCTGAAGTCCACGCCCGTGGGACGGTAGGGATGCGAGCCGGTGGCGATGACGAAGGCCTTGGCGGACAGCAGCTCGTGCGAGCCCCGCGGCTCGGCGACCTCCACCGTCTGGGCGTCCAGGAAGCGGGCCCGGCCGACCACCAGGTCCACGCGGTTGCGCTCGTAGAAGGTGCTTCGCAGCTGCACCTGGCGGGACACCACCGAGGACGCCGCGCGCAGCATGTCCTTGAGGGTGGTGGTGCGCGCCAGCTCCGCGCGCAACTCCGGATGGTCGCCCTGCACGTCCACGAGCCGCTGCACCGCATGGCGCAGCGCCTTGGAGGGAATCGTCGCGGTGTGCGTGCAGGCGCCGCCCACGAAGGGGCTCTGTTCCACGGTGCACACCCGGCGGCCGGACTTCACCGCCTTCATCGAAGCGCCTTCTCCGCCCGGACCGGAGCCGAGCACCACCACGTCGAACTGCCGAACAGTCATGGCCCGGAGCCTTACCACGTGACCCTGTGCTGCTCCACGACGCCGGAGCTGCTGACCTTCACCTGCTCTCCGTTCCGCCGCGGCGTCCCCTCGCAGCGACCGAAGGACGGCTGGCAGCGACTCTCGCAGGCCCGAGGGATCGCGGGTTCTCGCGCCATGGGCCGTGTGCCATGCTCGCCGCATGGCGGACACGCCCCAACCGAATGAAGTCGTGGTGGATCGTCGCCGGTTCCTCACCTGGGTGGTGGCCTCACCCGCGCTGGTGGTCGCGGCGCGACTGGGGCTCGACGTCCCTTCGGCCGATGCGGCGAAGACCGAGGCAGCCACCGCGGAGACCGCGCTCAACGCCTACGTCGCCATCCAGGCCGATGGTGGCATCCACGCCACCCTCCCTCGCACGGAGATGGGACAGGGCATCACCACCGGCGTGGCCATGCTCGTGGCCGAGGAGCTGGATGTCAGCCTCGGCTCGGTGGAGGTGCGCACCGCCGATGCGGACGCTCGCTGGCTCATCCAGCTCACCGGGCTCTCGTCGACGATGCGCTACCTCGCGGGCCCCATCCGCGCGGCGGCCGCGACGGCTCGGGCCCGGCTCGTCACCGCGGCCGCGAATCGCTGGCACGTGCCGGCGCAGAGCCTCACCACCGTGAACGGTGAGGTGGTTGCTCCGGATGGGCGCCGGGCCTGCTATGGCTCGCTGGCCGAGGACGCGGCGCGCGTGCTGCTCCTCCTCGTCTCGGCCCAGCCGAAGAACCCGAGCGCATATACCGTGGTCGGCCAGCCCACGGGCCGCATCGATGCCATGCAGCTCGTCACCGGGGCGGCACGGTACGCGCTCGACCTGGACATCCCTGGTGCGGTGCCGGTGGTGGTCGCCCGGCCTCCCACGCTGCGCGGCACGGTGCGGGACTTCGACGCTTCGGCGGCGCTGGCGATGCCGGGCGTGCTCGGCGTGGCACGCATTCCCACGGGCGTGGCGGTCGCCGCCGGGAACTTCTCGCAGGCCTTCGCGGCCCGGGACGCGTTGAACGTCTCCTGGGCTCCCGGCCCGGCCAGCCACCTGTCCGACGCGGACATCCGCGCCCGCCTGCGCGACGCCATTGGCGCGCGGCCCCTTCCGCCCCTGTTCACGGCGCGTACGTTGGAAGGGCGCTTCGACTTCCCGTACCTCGCCCACGCGCCCATGGAGACGCAGAGCTGCGTGGCCCGTGTGACGTCCGACAGCGCCGAGCTCTGGCTGGGCGCGCAGGACCCGAAGTTCGTCCAGCGCGAAGTCGCCCAGGCGCTGGGCTGGGCCCTCACACCGCAGCGGGTCACCGTGCATACCGCTCGGGCCGGCGGCGGATTCGGCCGCCGGTTCTTCGCCGAGGCCGCCGTGGAGGCCGCGCACATCTCTCGCGCGCTCTCGCGGCCGGTGAAGCTGATGTGGACGCGCAACGACGACATGCGGCACGGGCGCTACCGGCCCGCCAGTCACCACCGCATCCTCGCGTATGTCGGCGCGAACGGCTCCATCCTCGGCTGGAACCACCGCGCCGCCATTCCCACCGTGGAGTTCCCCCATGGCTTCGGGGACGTCCTCACCTCCCTGCTCGGCATCTTCCTTCCCGAGGTGACCAGCGCGACGTTCTTCGCGCTGACACAACACGTGCCGTACCGCTTCGGACTGGTGGGTCAGGAGCTTCGCGAGGTCTCCCTTCCCATTCCCACCGCGTCGTTCCGCTCGGTGTTCACCAGCCAGGTCGGTGTGGCCAACGAGGTGTTCGTCGATCAGCTCGCCCGCGAGCTCGGGCGCGACCCGGTGGAGCTGCGGCGCTCGCAGCTCACGTCGAGCCGACTGAAGGCCGTGCTGGACAAGGTGGTGCTCGAAGGCGCATGGGGCCGGCCCCTGCCGCCTGGAGTCGCCCAGGGCGTCGCCGTCCTCGAGGAGTGGGACAGCGCCATCGCCCACCTCGTCGAGGTCGACGTCACCGGCGAAGCGCCCAGGGTCCTGCGCGTGGTCATCGCCGCCGACGTCGGCCTGCCCATCAACCCGAAGAGCATCGAAGCCCAGCTCCAGGGCGCGGCCATCGACGCGTTCTCCACCACCCTGAGCGCCGGCATCCACATCGACGCGGGCGCCGTGCGCGAGGGCAGCTTCGCCGACTACCGGTGGCTCCGCATGAAGCACGCCCCCTCCGAGATTGCCGTCCACCTCGTCCGTTCGGACGACCGCGTCGGCGGCGTGGGAGAGCTCGGCTACCCGAGCGCCGCCGCGGCCCTGACCAACGCCATCGCGCGAGCGACCGGCACCATGCCCACCCGTTTCCCGCTGCTCGACGCAGGAGCCTGACCATGCCGGCCTACCAGTTCATCCTCAATGGCCAGACGGTGTCGGTGGAGGCCCCCGCGGACCTCCCGCTGCTGTGGGCGCTGCGAGACATGCTCGGCGTGACGGGCCCGAAGTATGGCTGCGGCGTGGGCGTGTGCGGCGCGTGCACCAGCCACCTGGAGGGCGAGGCCTTCCGTCCCTGCATCCAGTCCGTCAGCGGCGTGGCGGGCTCGCGCGTCACCACCATCGAAGGGCTGGGCGGTGAGGGGCTCCATCCCGTGCAGCAGGCGTGGATCGCCGAGGACGTCGCGCAGTGTGGCTTCTGCCAGCCCGGGCAGATCATGGCCGCCGTGGCCCTCCTGCGGAAGAACCTGGACCCGACCGACGCCGACATCGACGCGGCCATGAGCGACAACGTCTGCCGGTGCGGCACCTACGTGCGCATCCGCGCCGCCATCAAGCGGGCCGCCCGACAGCTCCGGGGCGAGGGCCCGGACCTTCGCTGAGCGTGTGACCTCGCGGGTGCTGGACGGAGCGGTAACGGTAGGGAGGGCCCGCTTGACGGTGGCGGCCTCTGCCCGCTCCCGTTACAAGGGCGCGTCCCCGGCTCCGACTCCATGCGAAAGACCCATCGTCCCCTGACCACCCTGGCGCTCGCCCTGAGCCTCTTCATGGCGGCGCTGGAGGTCACCGTCGTCTCCACCGCCATGCCCACCGTGGTCGGCGAGTTGGGAGGCATCCAGAGCTACGCGTGGGTCTTCACCGCGTACATGCTGTCCTCCACCATCACCGTCCCCATCTACGGGAAGCTGTCGGACCTGTACGGGCGCAAGCCAATCCTCCTCTTCGGCACCGGCCTGTTCCTCGTCGGGTCGATCGCCAGCGGCCTGTCCACCTCGATGAACATGCTCATCGCCTTCCGCACCCTGCAGGGCCTGGGCGCGGGGGCCATGCAGCCCGTCTCCCTCACCATCATCGGGGACATCTACACCATCGAGGAGCGCGCGAAGGTGCAGGGTGCCTTCAGCGCCGTGTGGGGCATCGCCGGCCTCGTGGGTCCGCTCACCGGCGGCCTCATCGTGAAGTACCTCTCCTGGCACTGGATCTTCTTCATCAACGTCCCTGTGGGCGTGGCCACCTCGCTCCTGCTGGTGACGTTCTTCCATGAGCAGGTGAAGCACAGGCCTCAGCAGCTCGACTACGCGGGTGCGGCGCTGCTCGCCGCTGGCGTGGTGGCCTTGCTCTTCGGCGTCCAGGGCTTCGGGCGGAACCTGTGGGCGCTGCCCGCGGCGGCCGTCCTGCTCATCGCCTTCGTCTTCGTTGAGCGCCGGGCGCCGGAGCCCGTCATCCCCATGTCCATCTTCAAGCAGCCCGCCATCGCCATCTCCTCCGTGGCGGGTGCTTGCTTCTCAGCCGCGATGTTCGGGGCCACCACCTACGTGCCGCTCTATGTCCAGGCCGTGCTCGGGGGCTCGCCGACACTGGCGGGCGGGATGATCACCCCGATGATCGTCGCCTGGCCCACCGCCGCCCTGTTCGCGGGACGGCTGATGCTCAAGACGGGCTTTCGCCCGCTCATCGTTGGAGGGCTCGGACTCACGGTGGCCGGCACCGGGGCGATGGCGCTGCTGCTCAAGCCGGACTCGCCCATCCTCCTGCTTCAGCTGGCGATGGGCGTGTTCGGCGTGGGCCTGGGCTTCGCGTCCACCGCGCTGCTCATCGCGGTGCAGACCAGCGTGGGCTGGGAGCTGCGCGGCGTGGCCACCGCCAGCAACATGTTCTTCCGCACCATCGGCGGCGTGCTCGGCGTGGGCATCATGGGCGGCGTCATGGTGTCCCAGCTCATGAAGGACCCGAGCATCCCCATCTCCGCCGCCAATGCGCTGCTCGGTCCCGAGCATGGACATGGCGTGTCGCCGGAAATCCTGAAGACGCTCAGCGGCGCGCTTGGCACGGGCCTCACCGTCAACTTCTGGCTCATCTGCGCCTTCTCCGTGGCCGCCTTCACCGCCGGGTTGTTCTTCCCCCGGGTGTCCCGCAACACCGGGACGCCCGTCTCCACGGGGGACGCGGTGGCACCGCACTGAGGAGGAGGAGTCCCACCTCGCGTGGGCATCCGTGCCGGGCGTAGGATCCCTGGCATGGATGTCGGGGTGGACTTCGGAACGACCAAGACGCTCGCCGCCTGGGACGACGGAGGCGAGATACGGGTGTGCGAGCCCATCCCCTCGGTGGTGTGGTTCGACGAAGAAGGCCGCAAGCCGCCACACGTGGGCCACCTCCCGCCCGAGGACACGTCCTCGTGGGTGGGACAGCCCGGCGTGAAGCGCCAGTTCGGCGAGAGCGCGAAGCGGCGCTGGTTTCCCCAGGAGGTGGCGGCCCATGTGCTCGGCGAGCTGCGCGCGCGCCTTCCGTCGCCGCGCGCGGGTGAGACGCTCTCGGCCGTGCTCACCGCGCCCGCCTCGTGGGGCATGCGCCAGCGCGCCGTGCTGCGCGAGGCCGCCGAGCTGGCCGGCTTCCACGTGCGCCGTGTCCTCCCCGAGCCCGAGGCCCTGGCCGTCTGGTGGTCCCGTCAGCCCGGCGGGATGGAAGACCGGCTGCTGCTCACGGTGAACTTCGGCGGAGGCACCATCGACGTGGCGATGGTGGAGACCGAGGCCTCCCTGGTGGAAACCCTCGCCATCGGTGGCGCGCCCATCGGCGGGTTCGACCTGGACTCGCTCGTGCTGCACCACGCCGCGCGCACGGCGAAGGTCGACCCCGAGAGCCTGCGCGGCGCGCGCCTGCGCCGCTTCATGGCTGCCCTGGAGAACGCCAAGATCGCCACCCTCGCCGGGCACAACGGCCAGCTCCGGCTCTGGCGCGACGAGGGCGATGCACCGGTGGTGGTGGACCTGCGGGGAGACGAAATCCTCAAGCTGAGCGCACCCCTGCTCAACGCGGCGTGCGCGGTGGTGCGGGAGACGCGGTCCCAGATTCGCCAGCGCGCCCCGAGTCACTGCCTGCTCATTGGCGGGTCCGCGCGCATCCAGCGCTTCCGGGCCCAGCTCATGGAGGACCTCAACGGGACCCGGCTCCACGAGTGTCACGGAGACGAGGTGGCCCGAGGAGCGCTGTTCCACGCGCAGTCCCTGGCCCACCTCAGCGGCGGGCTCCTCGTCTCCGCGCTGCCCCGCCCCGTGGGCATCCTCGTCGGAGAGAACACGCCGTCCTGGCTGCTCCAGCAGGGGCACTCGATTCCCTTCCGCAAGAGCGGGGAGTTCCGCACGGAGCGCCCGACGTCCGAGCTGCGCGTCCAGGTCGTGGAGGGCGGCGCGCAGCCCGGCACCCACGAGCTGCTCGGCTCGGTGTCCCTGGAGCTGCCGCCTCGCACCGGTGTGTCCGAGCCTCCTCCGGGCATCCCGAAGGAGGAGTTCACCGTCAGCATCACCCTCGACCTGAACGCGGAGCTGGAGATCGTCGCCGAGCTACGCGCGCTCAACCTCAGCCACCGGCAGACAGTGGTGTCCTCCGCGCGCCTCAATCCCGCCCAGAAGTCGGTGATGGGACGGAAGATCGGCGAGTGGGTGGCATCCCGCCGCTCCGCCCGGCCGCAGCAGGTTCTCGAGGAGCAGCTGCACGCCGTGCGACGGGAAGCGAAGCAGCTCGCCGAGGCGCTCGAGCACAAGGGCCATTCGGAGACCACGCGCCGGCTGCGTGAGATGGCGGACCTGGCCGCGCACCATCTCTCCGCCGGGGCCACGCTGGGTGAGGGAGAGACCGCGTACTGGGAAGCGCTGCGGGCCCGGGCCCGATTGCTGCGCGCGCTCGGCTCCATCGAGGGTGAGTGGCCGCCGCCCCCTTCCCCGTTCGCGGGCTCCGGACCTGACGCGCCAGGCGCGGCCCTGCTCGCCGCGGCGCGAGGCGCGGACCGTCAATGGCTGACCGAGGCACGGACCGAGCTCGCCTTCGCGAGGAAGGCCGGCACGCTGCGCGCCACGGTCGACGCGGTGCTGCCGGAGCTGCCCCCGGGCCGTGGCCGTCACGTACTGGCCGTGCTCGCGGCACCGGGCCTCAGCGCGTCACAGGTGGGCCAGATGCTCCCTTCCGCCACGACGCCCTGGGACCACTACACGGCCGGCTGCGTGGCGCTCGTGAGCGAGGAGCCGGAAGCGGCCCGCAACGCGTTGGGGGTGCTGCTGGACTGGGCGGACCGGGCTCACGAAGACGACCCGGCCCCCGGACTGGCGCGGGCTCCGGGCGAGCCGCCTTTCGCGCTCTCCCCGCTGCGGGCGCTCTACCCCGAGGGATTCGTCGCCCCGCTCGCCGAGCTCCTGTGGCGCTCGTTGCGCCCGGGCTCGGGTCGAGAACACGTGCCCGACGCGCTGGCCGCGAGCGCGGGTACACCGCTGACGCGCGCCGTGCTGGCGCTCTCCACGGACCGGCCCGATTCGACTCCCGACGATGCGCCACGCCGCCTGCGGCTCGCCCGCGACATGACGCTCGCGCTGTCGCCGGGCGCGCGCACGGAGGCCTGGGAGCGACTGGACCGGTGGCGGGAGGAGGACGCGTCGGCGCTGGAGCGCGCGGTGACGTCGCTCGGTCACGAGGCACGGGCAACGCTGGTGGTCGGTGCCGCCGTCCCGGGGCAGGAGCTCTTCCTCGGGTGGTTGTTCGCCCGGTTCAGCGCGATGCCCGGAGGACTCACCCCGCTGCTGCTCCCGATGCTGGAGCGGACCCCGGAACAGGTGGCGCTTTGGAAGGCCATTGGCGGCATGGCCAGCCGTGAGCTGGAAGGGCTCGCGGTGAAGGTGCTGCTGCGCACCCCAGGACACGTCGCCCTGGAGGGCGCGGCCACCTATCTGCGCAGCCTCGCTGGGAAGGTGGCGGCTGGCACCTCGCATTTCTATGCAGTGATGGCCCACGTGAGGACCGGCGGGAAGCTGGGGTTCTCGGGCACGCTGCGCGTGCTCTGGACGTGGCTCACGGCGCCGGAGCTGCGGCCCGCGGCGGCGCGGCTGCTGCGTGGCGGTTCGGAGGACACCCGATGAGCCAGGAGCGAATCGTCTTGGAGGCGGCCTTCCTGCGCGGGCTGCTCGGGCCGCGGCCTTTCTTCCGCGACACCCGGGTGCTCTACGCGGAGCTGGCGAGCCCGGACGAGACGCGCATCCGCCAGGGCATCCAGCGCGTGGTGACGCATGCGCGGATGCCTCGCGTGCTGGACATCGACTTCCACTGGGATGCCACCTTCGAGGCACACGTGGGCGGACTGGCCGAGCTGGGCCGCTCGCGCATCCGCCTGCCCATGTCCATCCTGGGCCACAGCGAGCGCTGCGCGACCGCGCTGGCACACGAGGTGGCGCACCACGTCATCGCATTGCACTGGTCGACGGTGACGGCACGCATCCTGTCGCGGCAGCGCCATCCTCCGGCCGCCATGGCGGAAATGGAGTGGCTGACGGACCTCACCGTCTTCCAGCTCGGCCTGGGAGCGCTCCTCATGTCGGGCGTGTACGCGGAGGAGGCGGATGGCACCGTCTCACGCGGCGGCTACCTCAAGGACGACGAGCTGCGGTACGCGCTGCTCGACTATGCGCAGCAGGAGCGCCTGAGCGGAGCCGAGCTGGAGCAGCAGCTGTCGCCGGGTGGCCGTAGGTTGATGCTCGGCCGCTGAGTCATACTGGGGGTTCCACCGGGATGCGCACTCGCGTCCCTCCACCGAGGAGCACCTCATGAACCGGAAGCTGCGCCTGCTGTTCGCCGCCTGTCTCGCCCTGGGCCTGTCCGCCTGCGGTCCCGCCGACATCTCCGACGAGCCCCTCACGTCCGAGGACCCGGCGCAGGTGGAGCAGGACATCGGCTCGACGCCGCTGTGCAGCACCGGGGGCTACATCACCTCGAAGACCGAGTACACGACGTGCGGGACGTGCACCTATCCCACCACGCAATATGGTCTGCGCGGCTCCTACTACGAGCGCTGCTGCTACCCCAATGGGACGTGTGGCGGCTGGAAGCTCATCAAGCCCGTCTGCGGCGTCTGCGAGCTGCAGTAGGCGCAGGACCGGGCGTCCCGTGTACAGGACGGGACGCCCGGGAGTCATGCGAGGCTAGTACTGGCCCTTGAGCGACACGCCCGAGTAGGCCGAGTAGCCGCGCAGCATGATCCAGTAGCGCCCCGCCGTGGGGCGCGCGGCCGAGTTGCACGTCTCGTTGTTGCCGGTGAGATACGGCCGGCAGTCATACGAGGACGTCGTCGGGGCCGCGCCGAACTTCACGTACATGTCCGCGTCCCCCGTGCCGCCGCTCATGGTGATGGCGACGGGCACGTTGGCCGGCGCGTCCAGGCAGAAGTACTGCTGCGAGCTCGCCGCGCCGGAGATGCCGGTGCGGACGACGCCGTTGGTCAGCAGCGTGCAGCTCGGCGGCGGAGTGGTCACGCCCACGCCCACCGCCTGCCAGGCCTTGTCCACCGCGTCCAGGATGGCCGTGCCGTAGCCCAGGGCCTGCGCGGCCACGCGGGTGTACGTCTTCGCCTGGGCCATGGTGGTGCTCGCCGTGAAGTAGTTCAGGTTGGCCTGGTAGAAGATGCGGCCCGCGGCCTGGATGCCGATGCCCGGCACGTTCACCGAGGAGCGACCGCGCGGGTGCAGGCCGCCGGTGGACAGCAGCTTGAACGCCAGGTTGATGATGCCCGAGCCGTAGTGCACGTCGACGCTGGAGTTGTAGTCCGCGTAGTAGTCCAGCGAGGCACCGTCCCGCTTGGGGTCGTCCATGTACCGCAGCGCGTCCCCTGCAGTGGGAGGCGTCCACGCCAGCTCCGCGATGTTCCACACGTCGGTGCCCATGATCCACGGGCCCGTGATCCAGCTGTGGCAGTACGCCGCGAAGATGTCGGAGTACGACTCGGACAGCGCGCCGGACTCACCCGAGTAGATGAGGCCGGACGTGTGGTCCGTCACCGCGTGCGTCACCTCGTGCACGACGATGTCCGGGTCCGCGCACACCGGGCCGACGGTGGTGCCATCCCCGTCGCCGCACACCATGCCGGTGCCGTCCCAGTACGCGTTCGGGAAGTTGCTCATGTAGTGCACGCGCGCGTAGAGCTGCGCGCCCGCGTTGTTGTAGCTGTCCCGCCCGAAGTTCACGTTGAAGCAGTCGTAGAACCGGCCCAGGTTGTCGTAGGCCGTGTCGATGGCCGCATCCCCCGTCGCGGGCTGCCCCTCGTTGCGGCAGGTCCCGTTGTTGGTGCCGCCCACCGAGCAGACCCGGCGGTTCCTCGCGGGGTGGATCTCCGCGTAGCGCCAGACCTCGGCTCCGTCGAGCGCCCCCACGAAGACCTGGTCGCGCACCGGCGTGCCGTCCTCCTCGCCCTCCACCTGGACCTGGAAGGCCAGCGTGAGGCGCTCCGTCGCGGGCGCGCGCACGTAGACGAGCCGCGGCTCACCGACGACGGTGTTGCCGCCCTTCGTGGAGCCCAGCGCCGACTGGCGCGCGGCCTGCGCGCTGATGCGCGGCTCGGAGGCGACGCTCTCGCCGTCCCGGGCCGTGCCGTTCACCGAGTACACGCGGCCCTTCTCGTCCAGGTGGAGGATGAGCTGCTGCCCCACCACCGGCAGGCCATTCTTCGTCTGGGCGTAGCGCAGATGCGTGTGGCCCTGTTCGTCCGTGGAGGTGCTCAGGGGCACCAGGTCCCGCGTGCGGAGGCGGAACACCGGGGTGATGCGCTCGAGCGCCGGCGTCAGCAGCGCATGCGCCTGGCGGGCTGAGGCGCCCGTGATGCCCCGGCCCGTCTCGCCCAGCGGGCCCCCGAGCATGTACGGCACGCCGTCGTCATTCAGGCCCAGGACTTCCGTGCCCGGCAGCGCGCGCAGCGCCGCTTCGATGTCCGCGATTCGGGAGACACCCTCCTCCCGAGGCGCCTGGGCCGCCTCTGGCCCTTCCGAGCCGCATGCCGCGAGTGAGAGCGAAAAACATGCAACGAGCCACCGAGTGCCGCGCTTCATGGCCTTCTCCGTCCGTGAGGGTGGATGCGACGGAGAGCGTATCCCAGGATTCCGACATAGCTCTGGATTGCCCGAGGCCCTCAGGAGATGGATGCACGGCGTCACAGGGACTCAATCAAACACATACAATCAAACTCAAGCACAGATCGGAAATCATATTTGATATATCATTTATTGATATATGATTGGTCGTCGTGGGGGGTGGGGAAAATGGCTGAAGACCTGTTCATGTAGGCATGGCACACCCTAGGCCACCCTGGATTGACTGAAGGGGCGTTCATGTAGGCACGACAACGCGCAATTTCAGTGCCAATCACTGAAAGCCTGTTCCGTCCCAAGTTGCGATCAGCGGCGACAGACTGAAGGCCCGTTCATGTAGGCACGGCAATTCATTTGAGTGGAGGTCTCTCGCCTGCCCTGCGGTTGCAGTAGCGGGCGCGCGCCGGGCACCGCTTGCTTCCCCCTCCCCTCGCCCCCAGCGTTGGGATTGATGCTCCACCCGGAGCAGGAGGCAGGGAGATGGCGAAGAAGAAGATCGTCGAGGGCTACGGAGGGACGAGCGAGCAACGCCAGCGTCACCTCCAGAACGACAACTTCTCCGAGCGGGCGCCTCACACTCCGGCAGAGGCGGAGCAGGTCCGCAGCACGCCGGACAAGGACGGCAGCGTGGTGACGGTCCACCCGCTGGGCGACGAGGACTCCGAGGACCTCTGGCGCGGCGAGCCGTGAGCCGGCGGGCCCTTCAGCGCATGAAGAGGAAGTAGAGCACCGCGCTCAGGGCAGCGGAGACGGCGATGCTGCCGAGGCAGCCGAGCTTGTTCGAGAAGAAGAAGAACATGGGCGTGCCGGAACCTACGCATCGCTCGGGACTGCGGTAGTCCGCCCCGGGACTTGCACGGCCAGGTGTAGGCCATTGTCGGCCATGGAGCGCTCGGCCGGTTGCCTATTTCTCTCGACTTGCAAGACTGCAAGAGCTTCGACGGGGCCTGCCTCACAGGTCGCGACGGAGCTCACGCAGTTCATCTGGGACGGTGATTGGCTCGCTCAACTCGCTGCTCGGCGAGGTCGGCCTGGCGGCGCGCAACGTCTTCCTGTTCCGGAACTACCTGGACGTGCTCGAGCTACCGGATGCGTCGACGCGGGGTACCTTGCCGGCCGGGCCGCTGCGCCGGGGAATCGGGGTGCGCGACGCCTGGTTCCGCTACGAGCCCGATGCCCCCTGGGTGCTGCGAGGACTCAACCTGAGCCTGGGCGCGGGAGAGACAGTGGGCATCGTCGGCCTCAACGGAGCCGGCAAGAGCACCCTGGTGAAGTTGCTGTGGCGGTTCTGGGAGCTGGAGCGCGCTTCCCCTGGGCTACCAGACGCTGCTCAGCCGCACGCTGGGGGCCGCGGACTGGGACGGCGCCGAGCAGCACGGGGTGGCCCTGTCCGGTGGAGAATGGCAGCGGGTGGTGCTCGCGCGTTCCCTGCTTCGCTCCGACGCGGAGCTGCTCATCCTGGACGAGCCGAGCTCCGGGTTGGACGCGGACGCCGAGTACCAGCTCAACCAGACGCTGCAGCAGCACGGCGTGGGGAAGACCCGCCTGCTCATCTCGCACCGGCTCAGCGCGCTGAGGGACGCGGATCGGATCGTGGTGCTGGCCGATGGCCAGGCCTGCGAACAGGGCACCCACCGGGAGCTGCTGGCGACGGGAGGCACCTATGCGCGGCTCTTCAAGCTGCAGGCGTCTGGGTATGAGGACGTGGCGGCCTCAGATGGCCGACTCGGGCAGCCACGGGAGATGAAGGGGTGACCGCGTACTGGCTGGCCGCGGGAGTGGTGGCAGCGGCGCTCGCCCTGGTGGCGATGGCGCGGAGGCGCTGGCTGGTGGTGACGGTGGATGGCCACAGCATGTCGCCGACGCTGCATGACCGCCAGCGACTGGTGGCCCGGCGGTTGATCCACCCCAGGCTCGATCGGGACTTGAACCGGGGGGACATCATCGTCTTCGTGCTTCCCAGCTGGCGCGACAACCCGGAGCTGCGTCACATCAGCCACCGGGTGAAGCGCATCGCCGCCGTCCCGGGAGACCTGGTTCCCGAGTGGGCGAGACAGGCCCTGGCCGTGACGGCCGACGCGCGGGTGCCCGAGGGACAGGTGGTGACGGCTACGCGCCGCGCTTCAGCCGCTCCACGTACTCCGCGGGCAGGCCCGCCGCCTGGGCGCCGCGCACCAGCGCCTCCACGAAGCGCGGGCTCACCGGACCGTCCTGCGAGGCGCGCCGCGGGTTGGTGACGAACGCCGTGGCCTCCACCTCCTGGCCATCCACGCGCACGCGCACGGGGCGCTCCACGCACATCCCCGTCACGAAGCCCTCCTTGTGCTGGACGATGGGCCAGTCCTGGCCGCGAATCTCGAACAGGCGGCCGTACACCTTGGCACCCGCCGCGTCCGCCAGCCCCGCCACCCGCCCGCCCCACCAGCGCGAGGGGAAGTCGTAGACGAGGTCCACGTCCACCGCCTCCGCCAGCCGCCCTTCGGGCAGCTCGAAGAAGCCGTAGCTGTGCTGCTGCTTCCACTCGTCGAAGGCGGCGCGGTCCAGGATGGTGGAGTACGCGAAATACAGGCGCGTGGCCGAGGGGTCCGCCCCCTCGCGCGCCTTCATCACCTGGTCGTAGTGCGAGTCCATGGTCCGCCCTCTTAACGTTTTTCCCTGCGCGGCGTGCCCGCTTCGTCACGGAACACGGCGAGCACGCCGGACACGTCCAGCCGCGACGTCTTGATGAACAGCCGCAGCGCGCGCTCCACGTGCTCGGCCAGCGTGGTCATCTTCTCCAGCCGGGCCAGCCGCTCGCCGGGTATGCCGGTCACCGACTGCGCCAGCCGCCGCGCCTCCGCCAGGTCCGCGCGGATGCGCGCCACGAAGCCCGCCTCGCGCTCCTCGATGACGTGCGTCACCATCCGCACCAGGTCCGTCTCCGCCGCGTAGCGCCACGCCGAGTCCTGCGGCAGGCGCACCCGCTGGATGACACCCCAGCGCTCGAGGTCTCGGAGCAGCATCGACACGCCGCCCTTGGACAGGTCCAGCTCGCGCTCGATTTCTCCCGCGGTCAGGGGCTCCCCACGCAGATACAGCAGGGCCCACACACGGCCCTGGTTGCGCTTGAAGCCCCAGAACTCGATGACATTGCCCACCGCGTCCACCGCGATGGCCTCCCACGGCGCCAGCTTTCCCTCCTGCGCTGGCACCTCGGATGCCGGGCTCCCGGGTCCCCCCGTCCACAGGTAGCCCTTCATGCAGCGCGCCCCTGGACCTGCTCGGCGATGCCGGCGGACAGCTTCCGCGCCCAGCCCACCAGCTCCGCGCCGGCCGGGTCGCTGGCGAAGTGGCCCAGCTTGTCGAGCGCCGCTTCAATCTCGACGTTCATCCGCGCCATGGCCGCCTCCACCGCGCCCGTGGCTTCGATGGCCGCGCCAATCTCCTTCGTGCGCTCGGGCGTAATCGTGGAGAACGCCCAGGCGTCCTTCAGCTTGCGGCGCAGGGACTCCTCCTTGGCCACCGCCAGGAGGATGGGCATGGACGGCGTGCGCGAGTGCACGTCCGCGTAGCGCGGCTTGCCCACGTCCGTGCCGAGGATGTCCCGGATGTCGTCGGCAATCTGGAAGGCCACGCCCAGGTGGCGGCCGAAGCCGTCGAAGCGCTCCACGGCCTCCGGGTTGTCCGACAGCGTGGCCGCGGCGCTGCCGCACCAGCCGAACAGCGAGCCCGTCTTGCCCTCGGCGATGAAGCGCAGCCGGTTGAGCGGCAGGTCCAGATCGCCACGGGCCTCCACCTCGGCGATGGCGGCGCGGGTCATCTCGGCGACGACGGAGAGCGCGCTGCGCGTCAGGCGGGCGTCCAGCATGGACAGCTGGTGCAGGCCGGTGGAGAGGATGAGGTCACCGCTCATCACCGCCACGATGTTGCCCCAGCGTGCATTCACCGTGGGCCGGCCGCGGCGGAACATGCCCGCGTCCACCACGTCGTCGTGCAGGAGGCTGGCGGAGTGGATGAGCTCCGAGGCGACGGCCACGTCCACCAGCCCCTCCGGCTTCACGCCCACGGCGCCGCCGAACAGCCGCACCAGCATGGGACGCGCCCGCTTGCCGCCGCTGCCCAGGCACAGGTGACGGGCCGCCTCCATGAGGGTGTCGCCCTTCACGTCCGGACCGGCGTTGCCGTCCACGAGCGTGCTCCCAAGCCGCTGCTCCACCGCCCCCAGAAAGTCCGTCAGCTCACGAGCCAGGTCCATGTGCGCCGTCTCCTCGCCCGTTCATATAGTTCAAGACCGCGTGAACTGCACCTGAATCCAGCGCCCCCCTGCAGGCGGGCGAGCGGGGTGGGACATGTGGCCTGCGCCCGCCTGGGGGGCAGCCGTGCGCGAGGGGTTCACCGGGGGCGGATTGAGGGGCCGGGAGGGCTGTGCGACAGATGATGGGCCCCGTCGCTCTTCGAGGAAGGACCGCGTTGAGCCCCGCCGCCTTGCGCCGTCACGTCCTGAGCAGCTTCGCCTCGCTCGCCACCGCCGTCCCGCTGTTCCGCCCCGGCTCGTCGCTGCCGGGCTCCTCCGCGCCGCTGTTGGGCGCGCCCCCCGCGGACGGGCCGGGCCCCGGCTCCACCCGGGCCACCGGCCGGCTGCGCCGCACCATGGGCGCCTCGGTGGTGGAGGGAATGTTCGCGGAGGTGTTCACCGCGTGCGCGGGCGCCACGGTGCTCACGGCCTGGGCCATTGCCCTGAAGCTGGGGCCGTTCCTCGTCGGGGTGATGACCGCCCTGCCCTTCTTCGCCCAGTTCGTGCAGTTCCCCGCGGCGTGGCTGACGTCCACCTTCGGCCACCGCCGGGTGGCGCTCACCGCGGTGTGCCTGTCTCGTCTGGTGATGTTCCCCCTGGCCGTGCTGCCATGGCTGGGATTGAGCTTCTCCGCGCAGCAACAGTTGTTGTTGGCGGTGGCCTGCGCCTCCGCGCTGCTGGGCGTGGTGGGCAACAACGCGTGGGTGGCGTGGATGGGGGAGCTGGTGCCGCGCTCCGTGCGGGGCCGCTTCTTCGGCCGGCGCACCGCGCTGACGACGCTTGCGGGCACACTGGCCTCGCTCACCGCGGGCCTCCTCATGGACAGGCTGCGCAAACCCGAGGGCGTGGGCCTGGGGCTGCCCCTGCTCGCCCTGGGCGCCTGTGTCATGGGCGTGGTGACGACGCTGCTGATGGCCACGCAGCACGACCCGGCCCCGCCGGGCACCACGCCGCGCCTGGAATTGAAGGGCGCGCTGGTGCCGCTGAAAGACGCGACGGCGCGGCGAGTGCTGGGCTACCAGATGGCGTGGAACGCGGCGGTGGGCGTGTCCGCGCCCTTCTTCGCGCTGCACAGCCTGCAGAACCTCAAGATGACCTTCGTCATCATGGCGCTGCACGCCGCGGCGGTGGCGGGGGTGCGCATCCTCACCGCGCCGCTGTGGGGGAAGATGATTGACAAGGTGGGCGCGCAGCCGGTGCTGATGGCGTGCTCGCTGGGCATCAGCACCATCCCCGTGCTGTGGCTCCTGCCGTCGGCGGGCACCCTGTGGCCGCTCCTGTTCGACGTGCTACTGGCCGGCTCGCTGTGGAGCGGACATGGCCTGGCCATCTTCGCGCTGCCCCTCACCGTGGCCCCGCGCAAGGGCCGGCCCTTCTACCTCGCCGCCTTCGCCACCGCGGGCGGGCTCGCGTACGCCGCCGCCGCCGCCGTGGGAGGCGCCATCGCCGCCGCCCTGCCACAGCAGTTCATGCTGGGTGGCCACGAGTGGGTGAACCTGCACGTGCTGTTCGTGCTGTCCTCCGTTGCCCGGCTGGGCGCGGGCCTGCTCGCCGCGCGCATCTCCGAGCCCGGTGCGCAGCCCGTGCGCTCCGTGGCGGAGATGGCCGCGCGGCTGCTGCCCCGCCTCCGTCCCGCGCCCGCGCTGGCCCCGGCGCGCTCGGGCGACGGCGAAGGCTGAGTCGTCAGACGCGGTAGGCCCGCACCACCTGGGACACGCGCTCGGAGAGCATCTTCAGGGACACCGCCGCGTCGCTGGTGGTGGAGATGCGCTTCACCGTGTCGCCCATCAGCGTGTTCAGCTCGTTCACGGCGGTGAAGATCTGCTCGATGCCGGTGGCCTGCTGACTCACCGTCCGCGCAATCTGGCGCGCGGAGTTCGTGCTGTCCTGGACGATGCCGGTGAGCTGCCGAAGTGTGTCCCCGGACGTGCGCACCTGCGTCAGGCCCGCCTCCATGCGCTGGGTGCCCGCCGCGGTGATGTCCACCGTGCCGGCGATGGCCTCGCTGATGTCCGAGAGAATCGCCCGCACCTGATTCGTGGCCCGGATGGACTGGTCCGCCAGCGCGCGAATCTCCCGCGCCACCACCGAGAAGCCCTTGCCGTGCTCGCCCGAGCGCGCCGCTTCAATCGCCGCGTTGACCGCCAGCAGGTGGGACTGGTCCGCCAGGTCCTTCACCGTCTCCGTGATTCCACTGATCTGCTGCGTGCGCTCGCCCAGCGACATGATGCGCTCGGCGATCTGCTCCACCTGCGCGCGCAGGTCCACCAGCCCCTCGATGCTCGCGGCGATGGCCGTCTCGCCGGTGCGACCCAGGGACTCGGCGCGCTCGGCCACCTGGATGACGGACTCCGCCGAGTCCGATGCCATCAGCGCCGTCTGGCGGATCTCCTGCGCCGTCACCTGCGTCTCCTGCAGGGCCGCGGCGCTGCGGGAGACCATCTGGTTCTGCTGCTCGGAGGACTCGTTGAGCCCCGTCACCGAGTCGCTCAAGAGCTCCGTGGACGCCTGCAACTGGTGCAGCAGCTCCTTCAGCTTGCCCACGAGCATGCCGATGGCGCGCGCCAGCTGCCCCACCTCGTCCGTGGAGCTGATGTGCACCGACTCGCGCAGGTCGCCGTGCTCGGCGATGCGCCGCACCGCCGCGGTGAGCTGGTTCAGTGGCGCGACGATGCGGCGGCTCAGCGCGAAGGCCACCGCCGTGAGCACTCCCAGCGCGCCCAGGAGCACCAGGCGCAGGGTACCCAGGGTGTCCTCCACCCGCTCCCGCGCCTCCGTGCGGTTGAAGCCCACGTGGACCACACCGAGCCCGCCTGGAATGGGCGCGTTCATGTCCAGCAGCTCCGAGCCGCCCGACAGCAGCGCGCTTCCATGCGCTGCCTTCGCCAGCCGCTCGTGGTGCTCGCGGAGCGTCTGCGCGTGCCGGCCCGCCACCGCCACGAGCACACCGTTCGCGTCCACCACCGCCACGTAGGCCAGCTTCCCTTCACGGGCCACGGTGTCGAGCGTGGCCTGCACCGCCGCCGGGTCCTTGCCCCGGAGCTGGCCCGTCAGCGTGGAGGCCAGCGCCGTGGGCACCGCGGCGCCCAGCTCGCGGCCCTGGTCCTCGAAGGACTGGCGCATGCGGGGCACCGTGTAGCCGAACGACAGCAGAGTGAAGAACAGCGCCACCAGCAGCGGCGCGAGCGTGAGCTTCTGCGTGAGGGAGAGTTGCATCCGGGCACAGTCTGGGTGCCGCCGCTCCGAGCGTGCAACCCCACCTCCACGCATGCGGGAGAGTACCTAGACGCGCGAGGTCTGCCAGCACCCCAACGTCACTGCACCACGCGCGCCGGACTCCTTGGCAGCCACACGATGAAGCTGGTGCCGTCCTCTTCCGAGGAGCGCACGTCGATGTGACCTCCATGGCCGAGGACGATCTGCCGGGTGATGTAGAGCCCGAGGCCGATGCTCCCCCGCCCCTGCGCGGCCGCGGGGCCTCGCCGGTAGGGCTCGAAGATGGTGGGCAGCAGCGCCGGGGGAATGGGCGCGCCGGCGTTGTGGACTCCCAGTGAGACTCCGCTCTCCTCCGCGCGCGAGGACACGCGCACGGGCGCGTCGTCCGGACTGTGCTGGAGCGCGTTGCCCACCAGGTTGGTGATGACCTGGGCCAGCCGGTCCTCGTCCCAGTCGCCGTGCCCGTCGCCCCGCACCTCCACGGAGATGCGGCGCCCGGGGTTGGCCAGGTGCACCTCGTCCACCACCCGCTGCGTCAGCTCGTGCAGGTCCACCGGGCGCGGGTGGATGGGAATGGCTCCGCCCACGCGCGCCTGGGTGAAGTCCAGCAGGTCGCGAATCATCCGGTGCGCGCGGTCCGCCGCGGAGACGATGCGCCGCAAGCCCCGGCTCTGCGCATCGGTGAGCGGGTCGTGCCGCAGCAGCGACAGCGAGGCCAGCGAGATGGCGTTGAGCGGGTTGCGCAGGTCATGGCTGACGATGGCCACCACGTCCTCGCGCATCCGCACCGCTTCCTGGGCCTCGCGCAGCAGGATGGCGTTGTCGATGGCGATGGCGGCGCAGTCCGCCACGGCGTGCGCAATCTCCAGCATGGTGGGCAGGGACATGCGGCCGGGCACCGAGGACGCCATGGTGAGGACGCCATGCCTCCGCCCCCGGGCCACCAGCGGGACGATGACCGAGGAGCGCGGGGCGAGCGCCTCCAGCGCGGCCCGGTGCTCCTCGTCGCGCGCCATGGCGTCCAGCCACCCGGGGACGACCTCGGTGGCCACCGGCTGTCCCGTCTCCAGCACGCTGGCGGCGGGACTGCGCGAGCCCTGCCGGGGCGTGAAATCCATGAGCCGGTCCGCCAGCGACTGCCGCGCCGGGTCCTTCGCCCGCACCACCTGCCGGTGGAGCTGTCCGTCCTCGCCCAGCAGATCCACCGTGCAGTAGTCCGCCAGGTGCGTCACCGCGAGCAGGGCCAGGCTGCGCAGCGTGGACTCCACGTCCAGCGACTGCGCCAACAGCGTGCCCGCTTCCTGCAGCAGGGCCTGCGCCCGCTGCGCCGTCTTGCGACGGGAGATATCCCGGACGATGCCGGTGAAGAAGCGGCCCCCGGGGAACACCGTCTCGCTGACGGCCAGCTCCATGGGGAACACCTGCCCGTCCTTGCGCTGCCCCAGCACCTCGCGGCCGATGCCCTTCCCCACCCAGGTGCGCAGGCAGGTGTCGTGCTGGCTCCGGTCCGGCTCCGCCATCAGCATGCGGATGTTCCGCCCCACCATCTCCTCCGGGCCGTAGCCGAAGATGCGCGGGGTGGCCGCGTTGACGCCGAGGATGGTGCCCTGGTCGTCGATGGTGACGATGCTGTCCACCGCCGTGTCGAGGATGGCCTGGAGCCGCGCCTCGTCGCGGCGCAGCCGCTCGGTGAAGGTGGCGAGCAGCGCGTCGATGGCCTGGTCCAGCCGCCGCACCTCCTGGAGGGTGATGGCTCCGGCGGCCTCGCGCTCCCACAGCGCGAGGATGGTGTCGCGCAGGTCGCCCAGCTCGCGCGCGGCGAGGTGCAGGTCATGGCCCGCCACCAGTCGCTCCAGGGCATGGATGTCCGGCAGGTCTCCCAGGGGCTCGCGCGCCCCGGGGTACCCAGAGCTCGCGCCGCGGACGACGTGGGAGATGCGCTCCAGCAACTGGAAGACCTGGTCCCTCGGCGCGGGGCCGTTCAGGTGCCGGGCCACGGAGTACGCGCGGACGCGGCGCTCCCACTCCGCCAGCACCTCCGCCCGCCGCGCCAGGATGAAGTCGCACAGGCGGAGGCCCGCATTGGTCGTCTCCACCCCCGGGTCGGCCATGCGTGGAAGGTAGTCACCACACCAGCCGTCCACCGGCGGGAGAGGAGATGGGAGGACATGCCCCTGCAAGCCGTGGTGCCCTCAGCCCCGCGTCTCTTCGCGCCGGGCCTCGGAGGCCGGACCGTGCTCCCGGGAGATGCGCACGAGTTCGATGAGGCGGCGCCGCGCATCCACCGCGTAGTGGATGGTGAGGTCCTCGATGCGGAAGCTCGGGACTTCCTCCACAGGCGCGTCCTGGGACGCCAGAGCGGCCTGCCAGGCCAGCGACTCCAGCCGGGCCTGGATGGCGCGATAGGTTTCGCGTGGCAGGTGGGAGACCTGTCCCCAGGCCTCGGTCGCGATTTCGACCGTGTACGGGCGGTGGATGTTCTTTGAAGACCTCATACGCGGTTGCTGCCCAAAGCAGTCCGCGTGCCAACGCCACGATGAGGAAAATCGAACTCTTGCGGCCCCCCTCTCTTGCGTCCCTGTAGAAACGCAAGGCACGGACAGGGCGGGGCTGAAAAAACTCCGCCCCGTCCCCGGGCCCTCAGGGAGCTTCACCGACGCCGCTCGTGGCCTTCAGCCCGACGATGGCGACGAGCAGCAGCGACAGGAAGAAGATGCGCAGCGGCGTGGCGGGCTCGTGGAAGAGGACCATGCCCAGCACGGCCGCGCCCAGCGCGCCAATGCCCACCCAGACCGCGTAGGCCGTGCCGATGGGCAGCGTCTTCGCGGCCAGGCCCAGCAGCACCATGCTGGCGATGATTGCGGACCCGGTGAGGATGCTGGGGATGGGGCGCGTGAAGCCCTCGGTGTACTTCAGCCCGATGGCCCAGCAGACCTCGAGCAGCCCGGCGATGATGAGAAGGACCCACGACATGACGCACGACTCCCGTGTTCGCGTCGTCTTGTCCTGACCGGGTACGGCGCGCCTCGTCCGGGCCCGGCTCGCTCTCCATGAGCCGCCGTGCGTACTCGGCTATAACGCCGCGCACCGCCCGCTTCAACCGGCACGAGTCAGTGCGCGGAGACGTGCCCGGAAGCAGGCGGCATGGCGTGGGGCGCCCGGCCCTTCGCCAGGCCGTGGCGCCGGGCGGCCGCCTCGACGATGCGCTGCACGAGCTGCGCGTAGGACATGCCCCGCTCGCGCGCGCCGAGCGCCACCTCGCACTGTGCCTCCAGGTAGGGATTGGGGTTCACCTCCAGGAGGTACGGCTCGTTCGTGCGGCTGGACACCCTGAAATCGATGCGGGCGTAGTCGCGCAGCTTGAGCGCGCGGAAGGCCGTCACCGCGGCCCGCTCGATGCGGCCGCGCAGCTCGTCGGACAAATCATGTGGCATCACCAGCCGGGGGCTGCCCTCCGTCTCCGGGGCGAACTTCACCTCGCGGTTGGCGATCTTCATCCGCTTGCGACTCCACTTCTTCCCGAAGTCCAGCTCCACCACCGGAAGCACGTCCGGATTCGCGTGGTCGCCGAGCACGCCCACGTAGAGCTCCCGCCCCTCGATGAACTCCTCCGCGAGCGCCTCGTCGTCGTACTCCTCGCGAATCTTCCGCACGCGCCGGGCCAGCCCCTCCATGTCCTTCTCCACGCCCAGCCCCATGGAGGCGTCCGAGCGCGCCGGCTTCACGATGAGCGGGAACTTGAGGTCGGCGCTCGTCTGGAAGGAGTCGCCGTCGAACGTCGCGAAGCGCGGGGTGAGCACACCGTGGAACTGGAGCAGCTGCTTGGCGAGGATCTTGTCCTGCGCCAGGAGCAGGCCCGCCGTGCCCGAGCCCGTGAAGGGCACGCGCGCCAGCTCCAGCACCGCGGCCACATTCACTTCCAGCCGGTAGTCCTCGGCGAACGTCTCGCAGATGTTGAAGACGAGGTCCGCGCGGCTCCACGACACCTGGCGCATGAGGTCGGTGACGCTCTCGTCCACGCCGACGTCCACCGTCGTGTGGCCCGCCTCCTCCAGGGCGGCGCGCACCTGCCCGACGACGGCGTCGGGCGCCTCGCCCTTCGGCTGGTAGTGGAGGACCGCGATGCGAAGGGGGCCAACGGGCATGGTCATTCCTCGTAGAAGCGGTCGGTGTAGAGGTGGTTCATCGCCAGCGCCGTCACCAGCGAGGCGATGTGGACGGCGGCCTCCCGGCTGTCGTCCGGGTGCAGGGTGAGGCCGAGCGCGGCGGTGCGCTCGGCGAGGTGGTCCACCAAGGCGCGCACCACGTTGGGGCTCACGCCGGTGTAGCGGCTCACCGCGCTCAGCAGGCGCTGGCGCTCGGAGCGGACCAGCGTCTCCGCGCGGGCAGGCGCTTCGCCCGGGCCGTAGAAGATGTCCTCCAGCGCCTGGTCGAAGGCGTCGCGCAGCTCCAGGTCCACCTTCGCGTCCAGCTCTCGCTGGCGGTAGTGGTCCAGGACGGTGCCCTCCATCTCCTCCGTGGTGAGGTCCGGCTCGGCGAGCTGCACCAGCGGCGGTGTGCGGCCGAGCCGCGCGACGGTGTCCTCCACGTACTGGAGCTTCTTCAGCGCGCCCCAGCCCTGGTAGCGCTTGCGCCACTCGCTGCCGGGGGTGAGCCAGACGGCGAACGTCTCCGCGAAGTCCTCGTCCGGGTGCTTCTGCGCATACCAGCCGGAGATGTGGTGCACGTAGCGCCGCGAGAAGGGCCGCGCCTTGTAGTCGTCGCGGTAGGGGCGCGAGTAGTCGCCGAACAGCTTGCGCCACTCGTCCGTGTCGTAGAGCCGGTAGGCGTAGTTGAAGGCGTGGCCGGCCTCGTGGCGGAGGTACATGAGGATTTCCTCCTCCGTCTCCACGCTTCCGCCCAGCTCCTCCTCGATGGAGTGCAGCGCCGCGTCCGCCAGGTAGAAGGGCACGCCGATGACGGGCACCCCGGACGGACAGCCCCACTCGTCGGACAGGTAACACTGGGGCTTGAAGGAGATGCCCTTGGCTTCCAGCTCCGCGTGGAGCTGGGCGATGTCGCGCTCCAGCTGCGTGCCCGCGAGCCGGAGCGACAGATCCTTGATGCGCGCCTGGAGGAGCTGCTCGCGCTGGGGCGGCAGCCGGCCGCGTCCATCCCCCTGCTGGGCGGGATGTTTCTCGCGCATCGGCAAGCCGGGATGGGAAGAAGGCGGAGTCAGCATGCCGCCTTCTAGATAAGGCTCACCCCGCCGAGCGGACAGCCTGGGCGGGGCCGGGGGCAGCCGGGCGACCGAGCCCCCGCTGGCTACCTCCTGAGCCGGACGGTGGGACTCCCCAGCCGTCAGCTCCGGCTGCACGCGTCCACTCGTGCAGCCGGGCCCCATTCGCGGACGGCCTGCTCAGGCGTGGCTTTGCTGGAAGCGGCGGAGGGCCTCCTCCACGTCGTTGGCGAGCGCCATGACCTGGTCGCCCACCTCGGACTTTCCATCCTCCTGGGCCTGCCGCATCTTCTCCTTCACGCGCTCCTTCATGGGCCCGATGCTCATGCTGCCCGGTGCCTGGCTCGGCACGAACTCGATGAGGCTCTCCGCGAACTTCTTCACCAGCCCCTGGGCCGGGACGAAGAGGAACATGCGCTCGCCGTACCACTGCGTGTACAGGCCCGAGTGCGTCGCGTACTCGAATGGATCGGAGCGCAGGTTGAAGATGTACGGCCACGCCGGATTGAAGCGCTTGCCGCTGAACCACATGTCGGGGCCCTCGCCGTCCTGGTAGCTGAAGATGATCTTCCAGTCGTCGTACCGCACCGCCGCGATGTTGCCGCTGTCGAGGACGTAGATGAACTCGTGGCGCCGGCTGGGCTCCGTGCCGGCCAGCAACGCGCGCTGGTCGTACCCGTCCAGGTGGACTCGGAACTTCTTGTTCCCCACCTGGTGGCCCTGCTTGCACTTCTCGGCCAGGTCCTCCGGGCCGCCCGCCGCGGCGACCAGCGTCGGCATCCAGTCCTCGTGGGCGAAGATGTCGTTGATGACGCGGCCCGGCTCGATGACGCCCGGCCAGCGCACCGCGCAGGGGACCCGGACGCCGCCCTCCCACGTGGAGCCCTTCTCCCCCCGGAACGGGGCATTGCCACCATCCGGCCAACCCATCTTCTCCACGCCGTTGTCCGTGGAGAAGACGACGAGGGTGTTGTCGGCGATGCCCAGCTCCTCGAGCTTGTCCAGGAGCACGCCGACATGGTCATCCAGCTCGGTCATGGCATCCGCGTACAGCCCCTTGCCCGTCTTGTTGCGGTACTTCTCCTGCAGGAACGTCCACACGTGCGTGCGCGTGGAGTTGTGCCAGATGAAGAAGGGCTTGTTGTCCTTCGCCGCGCGCTCCATGAAGGAGAGCGAGGAGGCCAGGAACTCCTCGTCCACCGTCTCCATCCGCTTCTTCGTCAGCGGGCCCGTGTCCTCGATGCGCTGCCGGCCCACGCGACCCCAGCGCGGATCCTCGGTGGGGTCGTCGCGGTCCGTGGCATGGCAGTGGAGCACGCCTCGCGGGCCGAACTTCGCCTTGAAGGCCGGGTCCTTCGGGTAGTCGGGGCACTCCGGCTCGTTCTCCGCGTTGAGGTGGTAGAGGTTGCCGTGGAACTCATCGAAGCCGTGCACCGTGGGCAGGAACCGGTTCGAGTCCCCCAGGTGGTTCTTCCCGAACTGGCCGCAGGTGTAGCCCAGGGGCTTCAGCAACTCCGCGATGGTGGGGTCGCCCTCCTGGAGCCCGTAGTTCGCGCCCGGCATGCCGATGGTCGTGAGCCCCGTGCGCAGCGGGTTCATGCCGGTGATGAACGCGGCGCGGCCCGCGGTGCAGCTCTGCTGCCCGTAGCAGTCCGTCAGCAGCGCGCCTTGCTTCGCGATGCGGTCGATGTTGGGCGTGCGGTAGCCCATCATCCCCTGGTTGTACGCGCTGACGTTCCAGAGGCCGATGTCGTCGCCCCAGATGACGAGGATGTTCGGCTTGCGCTGAACGTCGCCCTTGCCGTTACCGCCGCGCCCGTGGCCGTTGCCGTTGCCGGACGTCTTGCCCTTCTTTTCCTGCGATGCCATGCCGCTCCGCCTTCCCGTACCGTGCGGACCGCCCTCGGGCTCCATGCCCTCCGGCCCCTGGCGGGCCGCGGGCCGCTCTCGCACGTCGCACAGGGTGGCCAGTCTGTAGCGAAGGGACACCCATCCTTGCCGGGAGGGACGAGCGGCTCGCGGACGACACCCGCTCCGCGGCCCGCGTGGAAGGTCGAACACCCTTCCCCGCGGCACGGGGCGCATGCTGCTACTGGTGGGCCATGATGTTCCGCATCTCGGCTTCCTTGTCCTCGATGATGTCGCCGGACACGTCGACCACCACCTGCTCCAGCTTCCCGCTGAAGGGGAACGGGGCGGTGTAGTCCGTCGTCACGGAAGAGCCTTCATCCCGGCCGCAGGTGAGGCCCTCGGTGATGCCGATGTCGAGCGGAATGGTCACCGGGAGCTGGAGCTGCCCCGCCAGCTGGCGGTCGATGTAGAGCTGTGCCCGCCCCGGCGAGCCCCTGCCATGTTGGATGTCCGGCTGACCCGTGGGCTCGAACTCGAAGCGGAGCTCGTGGCGGCCCTCGGGAATCGTCGCGTTGGAGGCCAGGTGGTGGTGCTCCATGCCCACGTAGTTGTAGGCGTAGTGCAGCCGGTGGTCCTTCACGTAGAGCACGTACCCGCCGGATGACCCGCCTTGCGCCACGAGGACGCCCTCGGCGCCGTCCTGGATTTCGACGGTGGCGGTGATGCTGTGCGGCCGGTTGAGCAGGCGTGGCGCAACCTTGTTCGAGACGGTCGACGTGCCGGGGAAGAAGACGTAGCGCTGGAGCCCCTTGGCGAGCTGCGGGCGATCATCGACCAGTCGGGTGGCACCGCGGCTGTCCAACGGCAACACGTTGTACTTGCCCGCCTCCACGTACCAGAGCGCGATCATCTCGATGAGCTTCTCGCGATTCTTCGCCGCCACGTTCTTCGTCTCGGAGAAGTCCTCGGCGACGTGGTACAGCTCCCAGCCGTGCGCATCCAGCTCGCGCAGCTTCTCCTCGGTGACAATCAATTCACCGAAGCCCACGCCGGCCTCGGTGAAGGACGGCCCGGGCACCGGACAGACGGCGCGCCAGCCGTCGTGGTAGATGGACCGGTGGGCGAACATCTCGAAGTACTGCGTGCGGTGCAGGCTCTCTGCCTTCGCGTCGTTGAAGCTCCGTGCGAACGAGACGCCCTGGATGGGTGATTGCGTCACCCCGCGGACCTGGTTCGGCGGCTCCATCCCCAGGCACTCCAGCACGGTGGGCACCATGTCAATCACGTGCGCGTACTGGCCACGGACCTCGCCCTTCGACTTGATACCCTTGGGCCAGTGGACGATGAACGGGTCGCTGGTGCCGCCACGGTACGTCTCACGCTTCCAGCGGCGGAAGGGCGTGTTCCCCGCCCAGGCCCATCCCCACGGGTAGTGGTTGAAGTGCTTGGGCCCTCCCAGCTCATCGATGGCGGCGAGGCCGTCTTCCAGCCGCTCGGGGACGTTGTTGAAGAACAGGTTCTCGTTGACCGACCCGTTCGGGCCGCCCTCGGGGCTGGCGCCATTGTCGCTGACGACCATCATGACGGTGTTTTCGAGCTGCCCCGCCCCCTCAAGGAACTGGATGAGCCGGCCCAGCTGATGGTCCGTGTGCTCGAGGAAGCCGGCGAACACCTCCATCATCCGCGCATAGAGCCGGCGCTGGTCGGCGGACAGCGAGCTCCACGCATGGACGTCGGGATCTCTCGGGGACAGACGGGTGCCGGGCGGCAACAGCCCCATCTTCATCTGCTGCTTGTAGACCTTCTCGCGGTAGGCATCCCAGCCGTCGTCGAACTGTCCCTTGTAGCGGTCCGCCCATTCCCGGGGGACGTGGTGGGGAGCGTGCATCGCGCCGGGCGCGAAGTAGAGGAAGAAGGGCTTGTCGGGGGCGACCTGCCGGGAGTCCGCGATGAACTCGATGGCGTGGTCCACCAGGTCCTCGGTGAGGTGGTAGCCCTGCTCCGGAGTCTTCGGCGGCCGGACCTGGTGGTTGTCGTGAACGAGGTCCGGGTAGTACTGGTGGGTGTCACCCCCGAGGAAGCCGTAGTAGCGCTCAAAGCCGCGTCCCAGCGGCCACCTGTCGTAGGGGCCGGCGGCGCTCGACTGCTCAGCGGGGGTCAGGTGCCACTTGCCCACGGCATAGGTGTTGTAGCCTTGTGGCAGGAGCACTTCGGAGAGGAAGCAGTTCTCGAAGGGGATGATGCCGTTGGAGCCTGGATAGCCGGTGGCCCCCTCGGTGATGCACGCCATGGCGTTGGAGTGGTGGTTGCGGCCCGTCAGGATGCAGGAGCGGCTGGGCGAGCACAGCGCGGTGGTGTGCAGGTTGTTGTACCGGAGGCCGCCCGCCGCGAGCCGGTCCAGGTTCGGCGTGCGGATGGGTGAGCCGTAGCACCCCAGGTGTCCGAAGCCGGTGTCGTCCAGGACGATGAAGACGACGTTGGCCGCGCCCTTCCTGGCTCGCATCGGACTGGGCCAGGAGGGCTCGGACTCCTCGAAGGTCCTGCCCGCGACCCCGTTGAATGCTTTTCCCGGCTCGTATTCCTTCAACGGCATGACGCACTCCTTCGAAACATGGACGCGAAGGGCGAAGGTAGGTTCCGGTGCGCCGTGGTGAAGCGGGACGCCGGGTGGAAACGGCGTTGGGCACACTACGAACGGGCCCGCGAGGCCCCGGGGGGCCGTACCCGGCGCGTGCGGTGGAAGACCCTGCGCTCCAGCATCGCCACCAACCAGCTCAAGGTGGCGACACTGGGGGCGAGCACCACCGCCAGGACGGGGCTGCCGAGCGCCGCCTCGCAACCCACGGCCGCCGCCACCCAGATGGACGCCGCCGTGGTGATGCCCAGGATGTAGTTGCGCCGCTTGAGGACGCTCGCGGCGCCCACGAAGCCGATGCCTGATGTGATGCCCTGCAGTACACGGAGCACGTCCTCATCCATGCGCGTGCCGAAGCGGACCGCGGTGGTGCAGAACAGCGTGGAGCCCAACGTCACCAGCAGGTGCGTCCTGACGCCTCCAGGCCGCCGACGGTACGGAAGCCCCAGGGTGATGCCGGCAAGCGCCGCCAGGACGATCCGTACCCACAGCTCCGACTCCGTCTTCCACTCGAACATGCGTCGGGCTCCCGGGCCACGCCAGGCGTACCGCTCCCCCCTTCCGTGACGCGCGAGGGCCAGGAAACGGTGCGTGCAACATCCGCCGCCCACCATGGTCCGAGAGGTGATGGCCATCGTTCACTGCGCTGGCACGCTCACAACCTGCTGACCGCAGGAGCCTTCCTACCGCCCGGCGGCACGGCCCTCCCTCCCTCCAGCCCGATGATGTGAGGCCCGGCCATGTGCTTCCTGAGTCCGCGGTTACGGACGCAACCGGGAGACAAAAGGAAGACGACCATGGCAAAGAAAGACAGCAACAAACCGAACATCCTGGTGATCTTCGGCGACGACATCGGCATGAACAACATCAGCGCCTATTCCCACGGCGTGATGGGCTACAAGACGCCCAACATCGACCGGCTCGCGCGAGAGGGCATGATGTTCACCGACTACTACGGTGAGCAGAGCTGCACGGCGGGCCGCGCGGCGTTCATCACCGGCCAGAGCGTGTTCCGGACCGGGTTGAGCAAGGTGGGACTGCCGGGTGCCGCGAATGGCATGCGCCCCGAGGATCCCACCATCGCCGAGCTGCTGAAGCCCCTCGGCTATGCCACCGCGCAGTTCGGAAAGAATCACCTCGGAGACCGTGACGAGCACCTGCCCACCATGCACGGCTTCGACGAGTTCTTCGGCAATCTCTACCACCTCAATGCCGAGGAGGAGCCGGAGCGGTACGACTACCCCTCGCCGAAGGACTTCCCGCAGTTCCGGGAGAAGTTCGGTCCCCGCGGCGTCCTCCACTGCCGGGCCAATCCGGAGGGCGGGCAGAAGATCGAGGACACGGGGCCGCTCACCGCCAAGCGCATGGAGACCGTCGACGACGAGTTCCTCGAGGCGGGCACGAAGTGGATCCGCGAGCGGAACGCGGACGGCACCCCGTGGTTCATGTGGTTCAACACGACGCACATGCACCTGTACACCCACGTGAAGCCCGGGAGCCGCGGCCAGGCGGGGCGGTGGCAGTCCGCGTACCACGACACGATGGTCGACCACGACAAGCACGTGGGCGCGATGCTCGACCTGCTGGACGAGCTTGGCATCGCGGACAACACCATCGTCATCTACAGCACGGACAACGGGCCGCACATGAACTCGTGGCCCGACGGCGGCATGACGCCCTTCCGCAGTGAGAAGGACACCAACTGGGAGGGCGCCTACCGGGTGCCGGCCTTCATCCGCTGGCCGGGGCACATCCAGGCGGGCTCGGTCTCCAACGAAATCGTGAGCCACCTGGACTGGCTGCCCACGCTGCTGGCCGTCGCCGGTGCTCCCGACGTCAAGGAGCGGCTGCTGAAGGGACACAAGGCGGGCGGGAAGACGTTCAAGGTGCACCTGGACGGCTACAACCTCCTGCCGTACCTGACGGGCCAGGAGCCCAAGAGCCCGCGCGAGGAGTTCTTCTACTTCTCCGACGACGGGGACCTGGTCGCGGTGCGCTTCGACAACTGGAAGATGACCTTCCTGGAGCAGCGCGCCCCCGGGACGCTCAAGGTCTGGGGAGAGCCCTTCATCGTGCTGCGCATGCCGAAGTTCTTCAACCTGCGTACCGACCCCTTCGAGCGGGCGGACATCACCTCGAACACCTACTACGACTGGTGCCTCAAGCACGCCTTCCTGGCGGTGCCGACCCAGGCCATCGTCGGGAGGTTCCTGGAGTCCTTCAAGGCCTTCCCGCCCAGGCAGAAGGCCGCGAGCTTCACGGTCGACCAGGTGATGGAGAAGCTCACCGCCGGCCTCACCAGCCGGTAGGCGCTACGCCGTCGTGCCGGAGCGGGAGGAAAGCTGTCTCCCGCTCCGCTCACACCTCCAGGACGATCTTCCCGAAGCTGGCGTTGGACTCCATGCGCCGGTGCGCGTCCGCCGCGCGCTCCAGCGGGAAGGTCGAGTCGATGATGGGGCGCATGCGCCCGGCCACCAGCTCCGGCAGCCACCGCTCGCGGAAGCGCCGGGTAACGGCCGCCTTCTCCTCCGGGGGCAGCGGGCGCAGCGCCATGCCCTTGAGCTGCAGGCGCCGCATGACCACCTGCCGCAGGTCCAGCTCCGCGCTCATCCCCTCCAGCATGCCCAGCAGCAACAGGCAGCCGCCGAACTTCAGGACGGACAGGTTGCGCTCCAGCGCCGCGCCGCCCACGAAGTCCTCCACCAGGTCCACGCCCGCGTTGCCATTGAGCGCCGGCACCTCGCGCGCGAAGTTGCGCTCCGTGCGCAGCACGCCCGCATCGGCCCCCAGCTCCAGGCACCGCCGCCGCTTCTCCTCCGTGCTCACGGTGAAGAACACCTTCGCCCCCACCGCGCGCGCCACCTGGATGCAGGCGGTGCCAATCCCGCTGCCGCCCGCGTGGATGAGCACGGACTGGCCCGCGCGCAGGCCGCCCAACTCCAGCAGCGACTCGTTCGCGGTGATGAAGGCCTCCGGCGTGGCCGCGGCGTCCACGAAGGACCAGCCGTCCGGAATGGGGATGGCCATCCCCTGCTCCATGAGGCACGCCTCGGCGTAGCCGCCGCCGTCCACCAGGCCGAAGACGCGCTGGCCCGGGGTGAAGCCGCGCACCTCGGCGCCCATCGCCTCCACCTCGCCCGCCACCTCGATGCCCATGCGCGGGCTCTTGATGCCGGGAGGCAACGGGTAGCCGCCACTGCGCTGCACCGTGTCCCCGCGATTCAGGGCGGCCGCGCGCACGCGCACGCGGAGCTGGCGGGGGCCCGGCTGCGGGCGTGGCAGCTCCCCCAGCCGCATGACCTCCGGCCCGCCGAACTCCTCCAGCACCACGGCGCGCATGAGCGCTTCAGTAGTTGGCATCGACGTCCACACTGTGCTTGCGCAGCGGCACCAGGAAGGAACGCTCGAAGGTCATGAAGACGGTGCCGTCCGCCTTCAAGCCTCTCGTCTCCACGGAGACCACACCCTGCGTCTTGCGAGACTTCGACATGCGTTTGTCCAGCACGCGGCTCTCCGCGTAGATGGTATCGCCCACGAAGACGGGGGCGGTGAGACGGACCTTGTCCCAGCCCAGGTTGGCCACGCCCTTGGCGCTGGTGCTGTTGAGGCTCATACCTCCAACGATGGCCAGCGTCACCAGGCTCGACATCAGCGGCCGCTTCCACTCCGTCTTGCTGGCGTACACCGCGTCGATGTGGAGCGGGTGCGTGTTGAGGCACAGCAGCGACTGCCAGATGTTGTCCACGTCGGTGAGGGTGCGCCCGGGCCGGTGCTCGAACACGTCCCCCACCTCGAAGTCGTCGTAGTAGAGGCCGTGCGTCTCGCGGTAGCGCTGCTTGCCCACCTTCTTGTGGGCGGTGACCATCTTCTTCATGTGTCTCCCCTGCCGGCGCTCGTGCGGAGCACCACGGGCTCCAGCGCCTCCTCCATCGCCACGCTCGCCAGCACCCGCCGTGCGGCCGCCACCAGCGGCGGGCCCACCATGTTGCCGCCGACGAGGTGGATGCCGCCCTTCCCGTCATCCGCCTGGGCCAGCACGCGCCGCGCGTGGTCCACCATGCGGGCGCTGGGACGGAGCGCCTCGTGGATGACGTCTACCTGGTCCGGGTGGATGACGATTTTCGCGGTGAAGCCCAGCGCGCGCGCCCGGCGCGTCTCCTCCGCCAGACCCGCCGGGTCCTCCAGGTCGAAGAAGGGCGAGTCGATGGCGGTCAGGCCGGCGAGGCTCGCGGCCATGGCGATGCGCGAGCGCGCGTACAGCATGGGCTCCCACGACATCGGCACGCCGAGCTGCGACGACAGGTCCGCCGCGCCGAAGATGAGGCCCCGCAGCCGGGGCGTGGCGCCGGCGATGGCATCCACCGCCGACACGCCCCGGGGCGTCTCGATGATGGCCAGCAGCACCGCGTCCGGGATGCGCTCGCCGAGCAGCTCGTCGAGCTGCTGCAGCTCCACGGGCGACTCCACCTTGGGCAGCAGGATGGCGTCGGGCTGGGCGTCCGCGTCCAGCAGGGCGAGCACGTCCCGCAGGCCGTCCACGGTGCGCAGGCTGTTGATGCGCACGGACATGGGGCCCCGGGGGCGGGCGCGGCAGAGGTGGTCGACAGCGAGCCGGCGCGCCTCGGCCTTGAAGGCCCCGGGCACGCCGTCCTCCAGGTCGAGCAGCCCCACGTCCGCCCCCACCGCCGCCGCCTTGTCGAAGCGCGCGGGGTCCAGGGCGGGAGTCACGAGGTAGGTCCTGCTGGGAATGGGCAACGGCATGACGGCTCCGCTCTCGGGTTTCACGCCACCGGCGCTGACACTTCCTGCACGGCGTCACACAAGCGCTGCACGTCGTCCTCGGACAGGTTGGCGCGCAGCATGATGCGCAGGCCCGCCCGCCCCTTGGGGACGATGGGGAAGAACACGGCCGACGTGTAGAAGCCCCGCTCCAACATCCGCCGGGAGCGCTCCACCGCCGCGGCCTCGGGGCCTACCTCGATGACCTTGATGGGGAAGTCCTCGCCCAGGGTCCGCGTGGGGATGCGCGCGTCGAAGGCGCGGATGTTGGCGCGCAGCGCCTGCTGCCGCTTGTGCAGCTCCGGCGAGCCATGGATGCGCGCGGAGGCCTGGCTGGCGCCGATGGCGGGGATGCAGAGGCTTTGCGACCAGCCCAGCGGCCCCGCGAAGCGGCCCACCAGGTCCGTGTGATGGGCCGCGCCGAGCATCACCGCCCCACCCGCCGTGCCGAAGCCCTTGCCCAGCGAGCCGATGATGATGGTGCGCGGCCCCACCTCGCCCCCAATCAGCGTCCGCACGAAGCCCTCGCCCGCCGTGCCGTAGAGCGAGAGGGAGTGCGAGTCGTCGAAGTAGAGGAACAGGCCGTAGCGGTCCTGCAACGCGAGCAGGTCCTTCACCACCGCCGCGCCGCCCATGGAGTAGAAGCCGTCCGCCACGTAGGCCACGCGCGCGTGCTTGCGGCAGACGTCCTCCAGGAAGTTCAAGTCATTGTGCGGAGAGGTGAGCACCTCCGTCTCGTCCGCGCAGATGGGCTTGATGAGGTTCATCGAGAAGTGCGCCGCCTTGTCGAAGACGAGCACCGGCTTCTGCTTCTCGGGCAGCAGGTGCCCCGAGGCGATGAGCGGCAGCAGCCCCGCGCTGGCCGCGCTGGCCGTGGTGGTGACCACCGTCTTCGCGCGCCAGAGCCGGGACAGCTCCTCCTCCAGCTCGTCCAGGATGGACACGCGCACCCGCAGCCGGGAGATGGCCATGTCCATGGTCTTCTCGCTGCGCAGCGCCTCAATCGCGCCCTCGAGCACGTCGGGGTGCGAGTCCAGCCCCAGGTACGAGCAGGAGCACATGTTGATGAACTCGCGGCCGTCCGGCAGCGCGAGCGAGCCCCGTCCGGTGTTGCGCACCGACAGGTCCAGCAGCCCCGCCTCCTTCGCCGCCTGGAACGAGGGGTTGCCGTGGACGATCATCGACTCCGTGTTGCGGTAGCGGTTCTTCTCTTCCATGGGAACCCTCGTCACGGCGAATCGGGGTTGGCCAGCGCCCGGTCCAGGTGCGCGAGCAGCGCATCGCGCCAGCGCTCCGCGGTGGAGGGCTCGAACAAGTCGGTGTTGAACTCCAGGCTGCCGCTGAAGCCGTCTTCCATTTCGTAGAGCGCCAGGGACAGCTCGTAGATGGAGGCGCCCCGGTCCGTGGACTCCATCGGCGCCAGCGTCAGGCCGGGCAGCGGCACCGGCTCCGCGGGCGCGTTCTGCAGCGCGAACATGGCCTGGAAGAGCGGCGTGCGGCCAGGCAGCCGCTGGATGCCGATGGCGTCCACCACCTGCTCGAAGGGCACCTCCTGGTGCGCGTACGCGCCCAGGGTGACGTCTCGCACGCGGGCCAGGAGCTGGCGGAAGGAGGGGCCGCCGCGCAGGTCCACGCGGAGCGCCAGCCCGTTCACGAACAGACCGATGAGCGGCTCCAGGTCCGGCAGCGTGCGGTTGGCGATGGGCGAGCCGATGACGACCTCGTCCTGGCCCGACTCGTGGCAGAGCACCGTGCCGAACAGAGCCAGCAGCGCCATGAAGGGCGTCACCCGCTCCTGCTGGCAGAGCGCATTGAGCGCGTCGCTGCGGGAGCGGCCCAGCACCACCGGCAGCGCGGTGCCGTTGAAGGTGCGCGTCGCCGGCCGGGGCTTGTCGGTGGGAAGGTCGAGCAGCGTGGGCGCACCGGCCAGCGCCGCGCGCCAGTAGCCCAGGCGGGACTCGAGCTCGCGCCCGGCGAGCCAGCCCCGCTGCCACGCCGCGAAGTCCGGGTACTGCACGCGCAGCGGCGGCAGCGCCGGTGTCACGCCCGTGGCGAGCGCCGTGTAGAACAGCCCTACCTCGCGGGAGAGGATGCCCTCGGACCAGCCGTCCGACAGGATGTGGTGCTTGCTGAAGAGCAGCAGGTGCTCGTCGTCCGCGAGCCGGAACAGCGCGCCGCGCACCAGCGGCCCGCGCGAGAGGTCGAAGGGGCGGCGCGCCTCCTCGGCGATGCGCCGGAGCACCTCGTCCCGCGCGTCCTCCCGCCCGCGCAGGTCCGTCAGCGGCAGCTCGAAGCGCTGCGATGGGGCCACCTGCTGCCGCGGGCGCCCGTCCTGCTCGACGAAGGTGGTGCGCAGCGATTCGTGCCGGTCCACCATCGCCTGGAGCGCGCCGTGGAGCGCCTCCACGTTCATGTCCCCGACGAAGCGGTACGTCCCCAGCTGGTTGTAGGCCGTGGACGTGGGGCTCAGCTTGAACAGCTTCCAGAGCCGCTCCTGCGAGAAGGACAGCGGCAGCGGTGCGTCGCGGGGCGCGCGGACCAGCGGTGGCAGCGAGCGCACCGGCACGCCCTGCTCCGCCTCGATGCGCCGCGCGAGGTCGGCCACGGTGGGCCCCTCGAACATGGCGCGCAGCGGCAGCGCCACGCCCAGCGTGTGCTGGAGACGGGAGAGGAGCTGGGTGGCGAGCAGCGAGTGGCCGCCCAGCGCGAAGAAGTCGTCATGGACGCTGACGCGCTCGCGCCGGAGCACCTGGCACACCAGCGCGGCGACCTGCTCCTCCACGGGCGTGCGCGGCGCCACCCACTCACGGCCCTTCATGCCCGCACCCACCGTGTCCGGGTGCGGCAGCGCGCGCCGGTCCACCTTCCCGTTGGGGGTGACGGGCAGCGCGTCCAGCGCGACGAAGGCCGAGGGCACCATGTACTCGGGCAGGCTCTGACGGAGGAAGGCGCGCAGGGCCTCGGAGTCCGGCGTCTCGGCGTTGCGCGGCGCGAGGTACGCCACCAGCGCCTTGCCGCCGGGCATGTCGTCTCGCGCGATGACCGTCACCTCGCGCACGCCCGGGTGGCGGGAGAGGGCTGCCTCCACCTCGCCGGGCTCGATGCGGAAGCCGCGCAGCTTCACCTGCGCGTCGCGGCGACCGAGGAACTGGAGCCGCCCGTCCGGCAGCCACCGCGCGAGGTCTCCGGAGCGGTAGAGGCGCGCGCCGGGCGTGGAGCAGTACGGGTCGGGGAGGAAGCACTCCGCCGTCAGGTCCGGCCGCCGCAGGTAGCCCCACGCCAGGCCGTCGCCCGCGATGAACAGCTCGCCGGGCACGCCCACGGGCACCGGCCGCAAGTTCCCGTCCAGGAGGTACACGCGCGTGTTCGCGATGGGCTTGCCGATGGAGACCGAGTGCCCCACCTCGGCCGGGTCCGTCAGCACGTGGCAGCAGGTGAAGGTGGTGCCCTCCGTGGGGCCGTAGCCATTCACCAGCCGCCCGCCGAGGGCCAGGTGCTCACGCACGCGCTCCGGCGATAGCACGTCGCCTCCGGCGAGCACCTGCCGCACCCGCGCGAGGGCCGCGGGCTGTGCCGCCACCATCTGCTCGTAGAGCGCGGCCGTCAGCCACAGCGTGGTGATGCCATGCCCGTCCAGGACGCGGCCCAGCTCCTCCAGCGACAGCGGGTGCGGCGGCGGCACCACCAGCCGGGCGCCGTGGAGCAGGCTGCCCCACAGCTCGAAGGTGGAGGCGTCGAAGGCCAGCGGCGCGAGCTGGAGGAAGACCTCGTCCGGCCCCAGCCGCGCGAAGCCGGTACCCAGCACCAGCCGCGTCACCGCGCGGTGGGGCACGCAGACGCCCTTGGGCCGGCCGGTGGAGCCGGACGTGTACATGACGTACGCGAGGTCCGAGCCCGTGGTCTCCACGCCCGGCGCGGTGTCCGGCGCGGCGGCGATGCGCGCGGCATCCGCGTCGAGGAAGAGCGGCCGCGCGCCGCCCGGGGGCAGGTGCCGCGCGGCGCCCTCCAGCGTGAGCACGCGCGAGGCGCCGGTGTCCTCCAGCATGAAGCCGAGCCGCTCGGCCGGAGCGGACGGGTCCAGGGGCACATAGGCGGCGCCGGCCTTCAGGATGCCGAGCACGGCCACCACGGCCTCCGGCGCGTGCTCCATGCACAGGGCCACCCTGTCTCCGGGACGCACGCCCTCGGCGAGCAGGTGGTTGGCGAGCCGGTTGGCGCGGCCATCCAGCTCCGCGTAGGTGAGCGTCCCGCCCGAGGACTCCACCGCCACGGCGTCCGGGGTGCTGGCGGCGCGGGCCTCGAACAGCGCGGGCAGGCCGGCGTCGCGCGGGTACGCCACGGAGGTGGCGTTCCAGTCCACCAGCACCCGGCGCCGCTCCACGGTGGGCTGGAGGGACAGCTCGGACAGGCGCCGAGTCGGGTGGAGGACGGCGTTCTCCAGGAGCACGCGCAGGTGCTCCATCATCCGCGCCGCGGTGGCCGGCTCGAACAGGTCCGTCCGGTACTCGAGGGTGCCGGAGAGGCCCCGGGCCGACTCCACCAGCGTGAGGGTGAAGTCGAACTTGGACGTGCCACTGTCCACCGCGTCCAGCGGCGTGAGCGTGAGGCCGCGCAGCGACAGATCCAGGGGCGGCGTGTTGAGCAGCCCCAACATCCCCTGGAAGAACGGCGTGTGCCCGAGCTGCCGCGCCGGCTGGAGCACCTCCACCAGCTTCTCGAAGGGCACGTCCTGGTGGGAGTAGGCGCCCAGCGTCACCTCCTTCACGCGGGTGAGCAGCTCGCGGAAGGTGGGGTCCCCGCCCAGCCGCGTGCGCAGCACCAGCGTGTTGACGAAGAAGCCGATGAGCCCCTCCGTCTCCCCCTGACGGCGCCCGGCGATGGGCGCGCCCACGCAGATGTCTTCCTGGCCCGAGTACCGCGCCAGCACCGCCTGGAGCCCCGCCAGCAGGGCCATGAACAGCGTGGCGCCCTCCGTGCGGCAGAAGTTGCGCAGGTTCTTGGTGAGGGACGCGGGCAGCTCCACGTGCATCATCGCGCCCGGGTTGCGCGTGTCCGCGGTGCGCGGCCGGTCCGTGGGCAGCTCCAGCTGGGGCGGCGCGCCCTCCAACTGCTGCTTCCAGTACGCGAGCTGTCCGTCCAGCACGTCCTCCTGGAGCCACTCGCGCTGGCGCACGGCGTAGTCCGCGTACTGGATGGGCAGCTCCGGTAGAGGCGACGGCTGGCCTGCGAGGAAGGCGTCGTACAGCGCGCCCACCTCGCGGATGAGCACGGAGAGCGACCACGCGTCGGAGACGATGTGGTGCATCGTCACCAGCAGCACGTGCTCCTGCTCCCCGAGGCGCAGGAGCCCGGTGCGCAGCAGCGGCCCGCGCGTCAGGTCGAAGGGGCGCCGCGCCTCCTCGCGCGCGAGGCGCAGAGCCTCCCCTTGCCGCTCCGGCTCGGGCAGGTGCCGCAGGTCCACCACGTCCAGATCGCACGGCATGCCGGGGTGGATGACCTGGACGGGCCGGCCCTCACGCGCGCGGAACGTGGTGCGCAGCGACTGGTGGCGGCGCACCACCTCCGTGAAGGCCCGCTCCAGCGCCGGCACGTCGAGCGCGCCCTTCAGCCGCAGCGCGGCCGGGATGTTGTAGAGCGAGGTGCCCGGCTGGTACTGGTCCACGAGCCACAGCCGGAGCTGGGCGAAGGACAGCTCCGCTTCCTCCGTGCGCGCCACGATGACCGGCGTGCGAGCCCGAACCGGCGCGGGGAGGCTCTTCTTCTTCAATGGTTCCATGGCGGGATTCCCATCGACTCGGTGGGGCCAATGCGGCCGCGTTGGATGAAGCGGAATCGGACGGTGCCCCCGGTGACGGCTCCACTCCGCGCGCGGTGCGAGCGCGCGGCGACAGCGCTGACCTGCACGGAGGAGAGCGGCACTGGCAGCAGTTGCTCACACTCCGTGCGGCAGAGCAGGCGTGTGAGAACCAGGCCCCCGCAAGGCCGCCAGGAAGGCTGGCAAGCCTCCGAGACAAAGGGCCACGCTGACATGTCGATGACGAGGCGAAGCGGGAGCATGGGGAGCCACGAAGGCGAGGGGGGCCTTCTGACTAGTCGGGTCTTACATAAAAACCCGTGTGTGCCGCCATGCCTCGTTTATGACTGCCTTTGACACCCAGAGCATAAACATGGAGCGGGATGCGAAACACACCCGCACGCTCCTGTCTGACTACAGAGGCGGGAGTGACCCGCCCCGGGCCTGAGTGACTTCAATCACTTGAAACATGTCTCGGGGCCCGATGTGCGCAGGGCCCCGAGACAGTGGGTGGAGCGACTACGGGCAGTCCGCCGAGCAGGCGGCGTGCGTCTCCCACGGCTGGCAGATGGCGTCACCGCAGGAGGAGTTGAGGAACGTCTCCAGCACGGCCTTGCGGTGCGGCAGGAAGACGCTGCTGAGCGCCGGGGAGATGTTGAAGCGCGGGCCGAACGGGCCGGCGGACGTCTGCTCCGACACGTGGACGAAGCCCAGCGACGGGGGCCAGATGATGCCGCCGCCCAGGTTGGCACCGTTGCTGAACTGGTGGCAGCCCGCGCACGACAGGGCCAGCGAGCGCGCCACGGCCTGCTGTGGCGTCAGCGCGCTGCCGCTGGCGATGAGCGCGTTCTGGACGTTGGTGTGGAAGGCGCTGGGGCCCGGGCCGAAGTGGAAGAGGTAGTCATTCTCCGGTCCCTGCGCGTTGCTCTGCCCGCTGTTCTCCGGCTGCGTGGAGGCGAAGTTGAACAGGTTGATGTCGTTGATGGCCAGGTTGGGCACCTGCGACGGGAACTGCGCGTTCTGGAAGTTGAACGCCTCCGGATGACCGGAGGTCGGGTCGAAGAGCAGCCCGGCCGGATTGGTCGAGTCCACCACCGGCCGGAAGTTCAGCGCGCAGGGCACCGAGCCGCACATCGTGCGCAGGACCTTGAACTCACGCAGCGTCCAGGGCGGCTGCATGAACTGGTTGGTGCGCACCTGGCCCGTGGCCGGAATCCCCGTGCGGTTGCCGTAGTTGTCGTAGTGGACCACCGGCATGAAGCCGCCGCCCAAGCCGGTGAAGTAGAAGTTCTGCAGCGTGGCGATGCGCGTGGCGAGGCTGGCCGTGGTCAGCGACGCCCAGAAGTTCGCCACCGGCATGCAGCCCGCGAGCCCGAGGGCCGGCGTGGGGTTGGGCAGCACCGCCTCGAAGATGAGGAGGTTGCGCTGGCCCGGGTTGGTGATGCCGGAGCGCTTCGCGTAGACGATGCGGTACTCGCCACAGTCCGTCCCGCTCAGCGGCGCCAGGTCAAAGCGGTTGACCAGCGCGGTGGGCACATACTCGTCCGGGTTGACCCCGGGATTGATGAAGGGATTGACGGTGGACTGGGTGTTCCCCTCGACGCGCGGACACGTCAAGGGGTAGTTGTTGAAGACCGGCACACAGAAGGGCGGCGTCTCCATCTTCCACCAGTCCTGGAAGAGCGCCAGCGGGGTGAGGCCCGCGACGGCGGACTGGGTCACCAACTGCTGCATCACCTTCTGCAGCGGGAAGTTCTTCAAGATGGCGTCATCGGTGACGATGAGCGAGCTGCGCGGGTCCACGGTGATGGCCTGCGCCGAGGGGCCCTGAGGCGGCAGCGCCACCGCGCCGATGCCGCGGCGCTCCGGGTGCGACGACTGCTCGGGGACGACGACTTCTGGCGTCACTTCCGGGGTCGCCAGGGGAGGCGAGGCCTCCGGAGGCGCCTCGCCACAGCCTGCCGCCCACGCCAGCGCGACGCCTCCCAGCGCCAGACGCCAGGGGATTTGCTTCCAATCACTGACCCACTTCATGTGTGACCTCATGCTCGCGCGGACGGCCGCGCCCTCCTGCCATGGATGGACCCCGGCCGGTCGTGGTCCAGGCTCGCGGAACCGGCAGAAAGTTCCACGAATCCTGAACTGTACGATATTCACCATGTGTGAAGCGAGACATCCCAGGGTGATGAAGCATTGAAGGGATGTCTCAGGCGGCTTCTAACGTCGCGGCTGTCACCCAGCGCGAGCACTCCGGTGCGGGGACGGTGGGCCGGCCGCCTCCTCGCCGCTGACGCATCGAGCCCAACATCGGGAGTACACGCCGTGTCACGGACCATCCCCCTTGATGAGATTGGCCGCGAGGTCCGGGGCATCATCGCCGGCACCCTTCGCCGTCCCGTGGAGCAGGTCCCCCTCACCGCGTCGCTGGAGGGCGGGCTCGGCATCGACTCCATGGCGATGATTGAAATCAACATCGGCCTGGAGGAGCGCTTCCGGTTCGCGATGCCGGAGATGGCGTCTCCAGCCGAGGCGAACCTCAAGACGGTGGAGGACCTGGCGCGCTTCGTCGCCGCGCAGCTGGACCGGCAGACGGGGAGGTCCGCATGAGCGCGCCCGCCCTGGAGTTGAGGCACCCGGACGAGCGCACCGCCGCAAAGCGCACCCCGGAGGAGCAGCGCGCCCACGAGGCCCGCGAGGTGGCGCAGCACTACGAGCACCACCCGGAGATCTTCAGCCTCGTGCTGGACTCGCGGCTGGCGTACTCCACCGGCGTCTTCGCTTCGCCTGACGAGGACCTGGAGACGGGTCAGGCGCGGAAGTTCGCCCGGGTGGCGGCGAAGCTGAACATCCAGCCCGGAGAGAAGGTGCTGGACGTGGGCTGCGGCTGGGGAAGCCTGCTGCTCTACCTTGCGCAGCACACGCAGGGGTACTTCCACGGCATCACCCTCAGCGGCAAGCAGCGCGAGGTGGCGCTCCAGCGCGCGAAGGACTGGGGAGTGGCGGACCGCGTGCGGGTGGACCTCACGCACGTGGAGGAGCTGGCGCCCGCGCCGGAGAGCTACGACGTGGTGCTCTTCTCCGGGAGCATCGTCCACATGCACAACCGCGAGGCCATCCACCAGCTCGTGGCGCGGACGTTGAAGCCCGGCGGACGGCTGTTCATCTCGGACTGCTACTTCCCGGAGGTGCCGCGAGGCGACCGGGACAGCAGCGCCACGCGCTACATCTTCGTCACCGCCATGGGCTACTGCCGGCTGCTCAGCCTGTCCGAGGAGCTGGGCCTCATCGGTCGCGCGGGGCTGGATGTGCTGCACGTGGAGGACCTGAGCAGTTCGTACGTGCAGACGCTGGGTCACTGGATTGACAACGTGCGGAAGAACCGCGACCGCATCGAGGAGCTGGCGCCCGGCTTCGCGCGCGTGCTCCAGGGCTACATGACGGTGGCGAAGCTGTCCTTCGCCCGGCGCACGGCGCTGGAGTACATGCTGCTCGCCACCAAGGGCGCGCCGAAGGTCCACGTCGCGGGCTGGCCCATTCCCGGGGACGCGAGATGAGTGGGCCGAGGACTCTCGCCGGGCTGCTGCGGGCCCGCGCGGAGACCCACGGCGAGCGGCTGGCCCTCCGCTACAAGGAGGCGGAGGGGTGGCTTCCCCGGACCTGGGCAGAGACGTGGGAGGAGGCCCGCGCGGTGGCGGCGGCGCTCCACGCCCGCGGCGTGCGCCCGGGTGACGGCGTGCTGCTGCTCGTCCCCGAGGTCCACGCGGCCGTCAGCACCCTCTTCGGCGTGTGGGCACTGGGCGCGGTGCCGAGCATCCTCGGCGTGCCGTACCGGCTGGCGGACCTGGACGCGTACCTGGAGCAGCTCCGGGGCACGGCGCGCAAGCTGGACGCGAAGGCGCTGGTGCTGTCGGGCGCGCTGGCGGGGCTGGCCGGCGAGCGCGAGGGCACGCCCCTCATCGTCGCCGACGCGCTGGTGGAGGAAGGACGCAACCTCCCCTTCCAGCCCGAGCCGGACGCGGCGCCGGGCCCCTGCCTGGTGCAGCTCACCAGCGGCAGCACCAGCCACCCGCGCGGAGTGGTGCTGTCACATGAGCGGGTGATGCGGCACATGGCGGCGATGAGCCAGGCGCTCCCCTCCCCCGCCCACGCGGTGGCGGTGTCCTGGCTGCCGCTGCACCACGACATGGGACTGCTGGGCGGCTTGCTGTTCCCCTTCTTCAACGACTTCCCGGCGCACCTGCTGTCACCGCTGGACTTCCGGCAGCGGCCCTTCAGCTGGCTGGAGGCGATGAGCGAGCACCGCGCCACCATCTGCGCCGCGCCGCCCTCCGCGTACGCCATCTGCCTGGCACTGGCGAACCGCGCGAAGGAGGCGGGGCTGGACCTGAGCACGTGGGAGGTGGCGATGATTGGCGCGGAGCCCATCTCCCCGGAGCTCCTGCGGCGCTTCTCGGACCGGTTCGCTCCGTGCGGCTTCCGGGCGGAGGCCTTCTTCCCCGTCTACGGCCTGGCCGAGGCCACGGTGGCGGTGACCTTCCCGGAGAAGCTCGCGCCCACCGTGGTGGACCGCGTGGACCGGGCCACGCTGGAGCGCGAGGGCCGCGCGGTGCCGTCCACCGAGACGGTGGGCACGCTGGAGCTGACCGGCGTGGGCCGCCCCATTCCGCACACCGAGGTCCGCCTGGTGGATGCGCAGGGAGAATCCGTGCCCGAGCGGACCCAGGGAGAAATCCTGGTGCGCTCGGCGACGCTGATGGAGGGCTACTACGACGAGCCCGAGCTGACGGCGGTCGCCGTGCGCGAGCAATGGCTGCACACGGGAGACCTGGGCTACCGCGCGGACGGGACACTCTTCATCACCGGCCGCAAGAAGGAGCTCATCATCAAGGGTGGGCACAACCTGATTCCGTCCATCCTCGAAGAGCTGGCCGCGGAGGTGGACGGCGTGCGGGCCGGGTGCGTGGCGGCGGTCGGCGTGCGCTCCGAGCACCGGCAGACCGAGCTGGCCTACGTGCTGGCGGAGACGAAGCTGGAGCCGGAGGCACGGGCGGCACTGGGTGAACGCATCCGCGAGCGGCTGCGGGCACACGGCATCGCCATCGACCACGTGCTGCTGGTGCCACCGGGCACGCTGCCCAAGACGACCAGCGGGAAGCTGAAGCGCGGGGCCATCTCGGAGGCCATCGCTTCAGGAGCGCTCAGCGGCACGCTGGCGTGAGGGCGGAAGGGCCGCCTCCACGAGGCCGTGGCACGCCGTCGACGCTTTGAGGGCGGCCTCGTGCGTGTCCTCCAGCGGCCCCACGGGCGGGTGCAGGGTGACGAGGACCTCGCCTCCCCGCACGGGGACGGTGAGGTGCGGCGGCAGGATGTCGAACGTGCCCGTGAGCGTGACGGGCACCACCCGCACACCGCCGCGCGCGGCGATGTGGAAGGCGCTGTTGTGGAACGGCCGCATCCTCCCATCCGGGCTGTAGCCGCCCTCGGGGAAGAAGACGATGGACACCCGTCGCGCCACCTTGCGCTGCGCCTGCCGCAGCCCGGGCAGCGACGCGCGGATGCTGCGCGGGTCCACGGAGACATGGCCGAACAGCCGCATGCCCCAGCCGATGAGCGGAATGCGGAACGCATTGCGCCGGGCCACCATGCGCACCGAGGTGAGCGGCTGGAGCGCCGCCACCATCACCGCCGCGTCCAGCAGGCTCTGGTGATTGGCGACGATGATGTACGGCTCGTCGCGCGAGACGTGCTCCGCGCCCCGCACCACCAGCCGCATGCCCAGCAGCGCGAGGATTCCGCGCGCCCAGAGGATGGAGCACACGTCGTGCACCCGCTGCCGGCGATCCAACGGCAGTGCGAGCAGGGCCACGGGGATGAAGACTCCCAGCGACAGCATGGACCAGCTCGCGGCCAGGGCCGTCCTCACGAGCTGACCGGTGCGGGATGGGAGGGACTCGGACATGGACTGCTCACCATACGCCAGCGGCCCTCCAGCATATCGGGAGTCACCTGTCATTGACTTGCGTCGGGGATGTGTCGACGCTCCCTCCTCCACGCCCGGAGAGAGCCATGGCCTTCGCAGCGACCCACATCGGCACCGCGACCCTGCTGCTCGAAATCGGTCCGCTCCGCATCCTCACGGACCCGGCGTTCGACCCACCGGGGCGCACATATGGCTTCGGCTGGGGGACGAGCTCGAAGCGCACCGCCGGCCCCGCCCTGTCCGTGGAGCAGCTCGGACACCTCGACGCGGTGCTGCTCACCCATGACCAGCACGCCGACAACCTCGATGACGCGGGGCGCACCCTGCTGCCCCGCGCGCGCCACCTGGTGACGACGCAAGCGGCAGCGCGGCGCCTGGGCCACGCGGGCGCGGTGGGGCTGCAGCCCTTCGAGTCGACCACGGTGGGCGACGTGCGCATCACCGCCACGCCCGCGCGCCATGGCCCGCCGGGCTCGCTGCCCATCGTCGGGCACGTGGTGGGCTTCCTCCTGGAGTCCCCCTCGCTCCCGGGTCCCGTCTACATCTCCGGTGACACCGTCTGGTTCGACGGCGTCGCGGAGGTGGCCCGGCGCTTCCGTGTCCACACCGCCTTCCTCCACCTGGGCAGCGTGGGGTTCCCCATCACCGGGCCGCTCCGGTACACGTTCAACGCCAAGGAGGCCGTGGTCGCCGCCCAGGCGCTCGGGGCCCGGCGCATCGTCCCGGTGCACTACGACGGGTGGACCCACTTCAAGCAGGGCCCCGACGAGGCCCGGCGGGAGCTCACCCATGCGGGGCTCGCGGACCGGGTGACGTGGCTCACCCCGGGCGAGCGCACGGCCCTCGACGGATAAAAAACAAAGACAAACTGGCTGTAACACGGAATCCCGTGAATACTGTCCCCGCCCGCGCCAAAGCCTCTCATCCATCGGCGCGGGAAATGGGGGAATCATCGTGTACAGCAACAGGAAGCAGCTCGTCGTATGGCTCATGGCGCTCACCACCGCGTGCGGGGGCACGGCGGGCGAAACACCCGAAGCAGATCAAGGCACCGTCACCGCCCTCGCGGACGAACCGCAGCCGGGACAGCCCACCGTCATCAACGCCGACAAGCCGGGCATCGTCCGCTTCGACGCCACCGGTGACAAGGTGGTGTTCCAGCCCGCCAGCACCAAGCCGTTGCAGTTCCAGGACTGGAAGGCCTTCGCGGAGTTCGCGCAGAAGACGCTCAACGCCCGCGTCCACACCCATCCCGAGACTGGCGAATTCGAGGGCGTCAGCGGCGACTACGACATCGCCGGGGCGCCGGGGATTGCGGACGCGGAGACGAAGACGGTTCAGGACGTCGTCAACCCGGTGGGCGCCTTCCTCGGCGGGCTCGAGGGATACGTCTACGTCGGCAAGGAGCGCATCTGCGTCCGCCCGGAGGTCTGCGGGGACTTGCAGCTCCCGCCGAAGGACGGGAAGGAAGCGCAGGCGCTTCCGGGCACGGGCCCCACTGCGCAGGGGGAGCGTCACGCGTTCAACGGCACCGGCACCTTCTGCAACGCCTCCGGCTTCTGCATCCGGGGCTACGCCATCAACCTGCACTCGGTGTTCAGCTGGACCAGCAGCGCCACCGAGCGCATCAGCGGCGGGACGCGAACGGAGCGCTACTTCTGCTGGAAGGGCATCATCCCGTGGGTGTGCTCGCGGCAGGTGGGCGAGCCGCACTCGATGCGGGTGGTCGTCACGTACGTGGACCTGCTGGGCACCGCCTTCAGCGGTGGCAGCACCACCGCCAGCAACACGGAGAAGGTGGAGCGCGGCTCGTTCTGGATTGGCCCCTTCAACCCCTTCAACCCGCCCGCCGCCGTGAGGGCCTGGGCCACCTGCGGCGCCCACTCCGGCAGCACCGCCAGCGGTGGCACGGGGACGCGCAAGTCGGCCACCGGCCTGGTCGGCTGCCCGTAGTGACGTGAGGTGACGATGCGCGCGGGCCCGGTTTCTTCCGGGCCCGTGCGTGTCGCTCAGCCGTCGCCGCGGAGCGCCTCGTTGGGCGGCACCCTCAGGGCGCGGCGGGCGGGGAGCCAGCTGGCCAGCAGCGCCACGGCCCCGAGCAGCAGGGGCACGACGCCGAAGGTGAAGGCGTCGAACTCGCCCACGCCGTAGAGCAGGCCGGACAGGCTGCGCGCGAGCACGGCGGCCCCCACCAGCCCCAGGGCCACACCCACCGCGGCGAGCCGCACGCCCTGCCCCACCACCAGCCACACCAGCTGGCTGTCCCGGGCGCCCAGCGCGATGCGGATGCCCAGCTCACGGGTGCGCTGGCTCACCGAGTACGCCAGCACGCCGTACAGCCCCACCCCCGCCAGCACCAGCCCCAGCACCGCCAGGGCCGCCAGCAACGTGCCCAGTACCTGTGTGCTCCCGAGGTTGGCGTCCACCAGGTCCGCCAAGGTGCGGACCTGCACCAGCGGCAGGTCCGGGTCCACCGCGCGCAGCGTCTCGCGCAGGATGGGCGCCAGCGCGGCCGTGTCCCGCGAGGTGCGCACGGTGAGCAGCATGTACAGCACCTTGAACTGGCCCACGGGGAGGTACACGTCGCGGGCCGGCTCCTCTTCCACGCTGTCGTGGTGGACGTCGCCCACCACGCCCACCACCTCGCGGAAGGGCTCGTCGTCGATATCCAGCTTCACGTGCTGCCCCACGGCGCTACGGCCGGGGAAGTAGCGGCGGGCGAAGGTCTCGCTGACCACCACCACGGGCGCCGTGCCCGGACCATCCGAGGCCTCGAGGCCGCGCCCCTCCTTGATGGGGATGCGCAGGGTGGCGAAGTAGCTGTCGCTCGCGGTGCGGAAGGTGCTCAGCTCGCGCGTCTCCGCGACGGAGGCGGGCTCGCCGGGCAGCAGCACCGAGGCCATGCCCTTGCGCCCCCACAGCGGCACCGTACTGGCCAGACCCGCGGACTCCACGCCCGCCAGCCCCCGCACTTGCTCCAGCACCGAGGCGAGGACCGCGCGCCGTGCCGTGTCGTCCTTGTACTTCTCCGCGGGAACGAACACCTCCGCCACCGTGACGCCGCGAGGCTCGAAGCCCAGCGACACCTGGTGCAGCGAGTGGAGGGTGCGCAGCATCAGCCCCGCGCCCACCAACGGCACCAGCGCCAGCGCCACCTGCGCCACCACCAGCACGGCGCGAGCACGGCCCTGCCCCGTGGCGCCATGACCTCCGCGGAGTCCTCCGAGCGCCCCTCGTCCGTCGGCCCGCGCCGCCCTCAGCGCCGGCACCAGGCCGAACAGGACGCTGGTGAGAAGGGACAGCGCACCCGCGATGGCCAGCACGTGCGGCTCCAATCGCACCGCGTCCGGGGCCAGCACCTCGGCAGGAATCAACACGCGCAGCAGGTCCGTACCCCACAGGGCCAGCAGCAGGCCCGCCGCGCCTCCGGCGAGCGCGAGCATTCCGCTCTCCACCAGGAACTGCCGCATCAACTGGACACGGCCCGCACCGAGGGCGGCACGCACCGACACCTCGCGCTCGCGCGCGCTGGCCCGGGCCAGGAGCAGGTTCGCCACGTTGGCGCAGGCGACGAGCAGCACCAGCGCCACCACACCCGCGAGCAGCCAGAGTTGCTCCCGCGTGTTCTCCACCACCAGCGCATGCAGGGGCAGCGTGCGCACGCCCGGCTCTTCGCTCTTGAAGGACTCCTCCTGGGCCATCGAGGCCGCCAGCGCGTCCAATTCCTCCCGGGCGCGCTCCACCGGAATGCCAGGACGGAGGCGGCCCAGGGCGCGCAGATAGATGTCCTCCGGGCGCTCTCCTCCGGCGAGGTCCGGAGTCAGCGGCGTCCAGATGTCCACGCCCGGCGCGAGGCGGAAGTCCGCGGGCAGCACGCCCAGCACCGTGTACGGCTGGCCACTGAGGTTCATTGTCCGGCCCACCACGTCCGGGCTTCCGCCGAAGCGGCGCTGCCACAGCGCGTGGGAGAGCAGGAGGACCTGGTCGCGCCCGGCCACCTCCATCTCCGCGCCGAACGTCTGGCCGAGGATGGGGCGCACGCCGAGCATGGGGAGCAGGTTCACCGTCGCGCGCGCCGAGCGCAGGCGCTCCGCCGGGCCGTCGCCGGTGAGCGTGAAGTCGCGCACCGACAGGCCCTCCAGGGACTGGAAGGAATGCGTGCGCTCGCGCCAGGCCAGGAGGACGGGGAGCGACACACCCACGCGCTCCATCCGGGGGCTCGACTGGTACAGGCGGACCAGCCGCTCCGGCTCGGTGTACGGCAGCGGCCGCAGCAGCACCTGGTAGACCACGCTGAAGACGGCGGTGGTGGCGCCGATGGCCAGCGCCAGCGTGGCGATGATGACCAGCGTGAAGCCGAGCTCGCGCCGCATGCGGCGCAGACTGAGACGGACGTCCTGGAGGAGCTGGGACATAGTGGGCCCTCGGGCGACTGCAACTCTAGCGCCAGACGGGAGTGGGACGCCTGGGCCCCTGCTCTCCGCGCGCCTGAGGTGTGCCGGTGGCCCGGGGCCGTGTTCGGACATGGCACGCTTCATCCCGGAAGCGGACACCGTGTTGCATTGCCCCGAGCCGTCATCCGGGGCCATAACCGCTGACGTGAGCACGCACGAACCCCAGGCCTGGTTCCTCTTCTCAGGTGAAGAAGAGACGTCCGCGCTGAATCACCCGTGGCCCGAGTCGCAGGTGGGAGGCGTCGAGTTCGTCGTCGATGAAGCGCTGGGCTCGTTGGGCAGGAACGAGCTGCTCGGGCTGTATCGAGACCTGGCGGAGAAGATGCTCGCCGTCTTCCGGGAGCTGGTTCCTCCGGGGGAGTGGCTCTACGCGCTCGACTATCACCACACGAACTACCGGCTCTTCCCGCATGTGCCTTTCGAGAAGGGCGCGACGCTCGAGGAGATGACGGGCAACTACACCGAAGAGCACTTCCAGATGGCCCAGCGGAAGATTCAGCCTCCGCCCTTCGCGAGCCGGTGGCCGGTGACCATCCAACCCGACGGAGACCCCGAGCACTGGTTCGCGCCGCCTGACTTCCGCTTCGTCTACTCCGCCCGCTACACCGTCCAGAGCTCCAACGGCCAGGCCACCGGCGAGGTGGAGACCTATGAGCTGCGGGGACGCGAGCTCGTCGAAGCCGTTGAGCGGAACATGCCGAAGCTCTTCCGCCTCGGGCGCCGGTTGCCTGTTTCGAAGTAGCTGGTCGGAAATACTTCGTCACGGATGTGAAACACAGGAGTCACGACTCCACCTCAAGGTGTCACCTCGCAGCAACAGTGCCGGCCCTGCCCCAGGGTCCCCTGCTGCACGAGGAGAGTCGTATGCACGGAGTCCCGCGCGTCCCCGCGCTCGCCACCGCCTTGTTCCTCGTCGCCGCCTGTGGCGATGGCCACCCTGACGGCTGGAGCGAGGCGTCCCATGGCAAGGACGCGAAGCCGGCCTATGACGTCGTCTTCCCGTCCGACGAGGTCCAGCGGCTCGACGTCGTCATCTCCGCCTCCGACTGGCAGTCCATGCAGGACGACATGACGGACATGCTCGGTGAGTTCGGCACGGGCGGCACCATGAACCCCGGCGGCGGTGACGGACTCCCCGGCGGTGGCCCTCCCGACGGAGGCATGCCCGGCGGCGGCGGAACGCTTCCCGCGGAATTGCTCGCGGCCTGCCAGGACAAGGCGGCCGGTGATGCATGCACCGCGACCCTCTTCGGCAACACCTTCACCTCCACCTGTGCCGCCATCCCCGACGCAACGGGGACGCTCGCCTGCACACCCCAGGGCGGTCCCGGAGGCCCGGGCGGCGCGGACGGTGGCACCGGCGGCATGCCTGGAGGCGGCGGCGCCACGGACCTCATCCCCCGCACTCCGGTGTACGTGCCCGCCACGGTGCGCTTCAACGGACTGACGTGGTGGAACGTGGGCATCCGCTACAAGGGCAACTCCACGCTCTCGGGAGGCTGGCGCTCCGGCATCGGCAAGCTGCCCTTCCGGCTCAACTTCGACAAGTTCGAGGACCAGTACCCCGAAATCGAAGGCCAGCACTTCTACGGCTTCAGCAAGCTGTCCCTCTCCAGCAACCAGGGAGACACCTCGTACATCCGGGACCATGTGGCCTCGGACACCTTCCTCGCGGCCGGCGTGCCCACCGCTCACACGGGCTTCATGGCCGTGTACGTGGACCACGGCGCCGGGCCCGAGTACTTCGGCCTCTACACCTCCGCCGAGGACCCGCAGCAGTCCCTGCTCGACTCGCACTTCGGCAACCACGACGGCGCGCTCTACGAGGCGGACGGCACCGGCGCCACCTGGGCCGCCTTCGACTCGGAGTCCTTCGAGGCTCAGTCCGACGCCGCCGAGGCGACGTGGGAGAGCGTCGAGGCCGCCATCGCCGCGCTCCATTCCGACCGGAGCGACGCGGCCGCCTGGCGCGCTCGACTGGAGGAGCGGCTGGATGTGGACGGGTTCCTCCAGTGGCTCGCCGTCAACACGGTGATGGTGAACTGGGACAGCTACGGGAACATGTCCCACAACTACTACCTGTACGCGGACCCGAACGACGGCAACCGGCTGCACTGGATTACGTGGGACCACAACCTGTCCATGTCGTCCAACCGCGCGCTGTCGCTGACGCTCTCCGAGGTGACTGATTCCTGGCCGCTCATCCGCTTCCTCATGGATGACCCGGTGTACCGCGCGAAGTACGAGCAGTACGCCCGCGAGTCCATCGACGGCCCGCTCTCCCCGGCCACGATGAAGGCGCGCATGCAGGCGGCGCACGACCTCATCGCGCCCTACGTGTCCGGAGACACCGCCGAGCGCGAGGGCTTCACCTACACCAACACGCAGCAGTTCGACGCGTCGCTCACGAGCAGCACGGGGCTGTTCAGCTTCGTCGAGCAGCGCGAGGCGGCCGTGCGCTCCACCTTCGGGAACGCCCCATGAACGCCCTCGCCTGGAGCTCGGCCCCGCCCATGAAGTGCGACGCGCCAGACCTGGACCACGAGCGGCGCTTCCAGCCGGTCCGCGAGGCGGTGGACGCCTTCCTGCGCGCCACGGGGCCCTACACCGAGGCCCGCGTCTACGAGCCCGGCCTCCCCCACGCCTTCACGCGCACCACGTACTTCGACACTCCCGCGCTGGACCTCCTGGCGTCCGCGAGCAGCGGCTACGCCCAGCGCCTGCGGCTGCGCGAGTACGCGGCGGCGATGGACCTGGGGCAGCCTCCCAGCCTCACCGGGCGGCGCTTCCTGGAGGTGAAGGTGACGTCCGGGGAGCGGCGCACGAAGTCACGCTGCGCACTGTCGGCACATGAGGCGGAGGCGCTGCTGTACGGCCTGCCCCTGCCCGAAGGCAGTGCCGCCGTGGGGCTGATGCAGCAGCTCGCCCGGGGCCCGGTGATGCCCTGGGTGACGGCCTGGTACCGCCGTGTCACACGGACGACGGCGGACGAGCGGGTCCGAATCACACTCGACCAGGACCTCGCCTTCGCCCTGCCCCCGCTGCCGGGAGACCCCGCCGAGCCCACGTGCCCGCTCGAACGGGCCTCCGCCGCCCTGCTCGAGGTGAAGTGGCAGGACCGCGCGCCCGCGTGGTTGGAGCAGGCGCTCCGGCCGCTCGCGTCCTCGGAGACGCAGGGCTCGAAGTTCGAGCAGGGCATGCGCGTACTCCTGGGTGGAGCACTCCCACCGCGCGACGACTGAGCACGCCGACCCGCCGCGCCCTCACGGGTGCGGACTCCTCATCCAAGGACACCTCCACCGTGCGACCCCTTCCCCACCGTGGCCTCATGGGCCGCGGAGTGCTCCTCATTGCCTTGCTCGTCCTCGGCCGGTCCGCCAGCGCGCAGGACACGCAAGAGTCCGCCGCGCCTGGCACCGAGATCGAGGCTCCCGAGCCCACCTCCCGAGAGCCCGAAGCGCTCGTGATTCCCACCGCCTTCGGAGACGTGCAACTCGGCGGCCGGCTCGACGTGCGTGAGACGCTCGAGCATCCCCAGGGAGGCATCTGGGCCGGCGAGCTCACCCTGCCCACCGCGCGACTGGAGGCCACGTACCGCTGGAAGAAGCGCCTGCGCGCCGTGGTGGAGTTCGACGTCCGTGGAGAGGTGAAGGACGCATTCATCTGGTTGAAGATCGGCCACGGCTTCGCTACGCGCGCCGGCCGCTTCAAGCTGCCGCTGTCCCTGATCGAGCTGGAGTCCGCCACGCGACTGCCCGTGGTCCGCCGGGGCCTGCTGCGCGACGTGCTGGACGACGCGCTGGGACTCAGTGGCAGGAGCCCGGGCGCGCAGGTGGAGTGGAAGTGCCCGGGCTGCCTCGGCAACGTGAGGCTGCTGGCCAGCGTGTTGCAGACGAAAGATCCGGACTCGAAGGTCGCGCTGGAGCGGGGACTCGGCCTCATGCCCGCGCTGCGCGGCACTTGGGAGCTGGGCGACGTGGAGCTGGGCGCCTCCGGGCTGCTGCAGCCCGCGGGCTCCAGTCCGGGCGGTGACCAGCGGAGCTGGCTGACGGCGCTGGATGTGAGGCACACGCTCGTGCTCGGCAATAGCGCGCTGCGCACCTGGGCGGAGGTACTCACCGGCCGCGCCGCCCTTATCGGCGGAACCGGGAACCTGCTCATGGGCCGCGTGGTGACGGGGTGGCGCATGGGCGGTGCGGACCGGGGCAAGGCGTACGTCGAGCCCTTCCTGATGCTCTCCGCGATGGACCCGGACCTGGACCGTCCCGAGGACCTGCTGTGGGAAGGCGCCGCCGGCCTCAACGCCGGGCAGTGGAACCGATGGCGCGTGCAGGCGCAGTTCGAGGTCCGAAAGACCGCCTCCGGCACGCCACCGGTGCTGGAGGCCCTGGAAGAGAGCCTCGCCTCGCGGCGGGCCGTGCTGGTGCAACTGGAGGTGGGCTTCTGATGTTGATCGTATTCGAGGGAATCGACGGGTCCGGGAAGACGACCCTCTCCAACCGCGTGGCCGAGGAGCTGCGCCGCGCGGGCCTGAGCGTCCGCCATGTCCGCGAGGGCGGCACGCTCGCCTCGCCCGTCTCCGAGGCGCTGCGGCGCTTCACGAGAGACCCGGCGCACCTGGCGCTCACGCCCACCGCGGAGCTGCTCCTCTATGCCGCGCGAGAGGCCCAGCTCCTCGAAGAGGTGACGCGCCCGGCGCTGGCCGCATACGAGGTCGTCATCACCGACCGCTTCTTCTACACCGCCGAGGTGCTCGCGCGGTGGGGCCGAGGCCTGCCGGAGAGCGCGGTGCGCCCCGTCCTCGACGCGTGCTCGCGGGGACTCGTGCCGGACCGCGTCTTCCTCATGGACGTGCTGCCAGCGCTGGCACGGGCCCGCCGCCGCATCTCGAAGATTGTCTCGCCGAAGCCCGGCACTCCGTCGCGCAAGGGGCTTGCGGGGGCGGGCCTCCAGGTGAGGCTGCGCGCGGGTTACCGCACCCTGGCGACCGAGCACCCCGAGCGATGGACGCTGCTGGAGAACGCGGGCGTCCCGCTCGACGTGCTCGTCCAGCAGGTGGTCCAGGACATCCTCCAGGCGCGCGGTGGCACAGCTCCACCGGCGCGGGTGCTGCGCCCCGCGCCGCCTCCCATCCGCACGGTGGAGGAGGCCCGCGCGCGGTTCCTCCGCCAGCTCGACGTGTGGATGGCCGAGGAGCCGTCGCTCGCCGCCTACTTCCTCTCGGGGATGACGGGCGCGGACATTATGGAGCGGCGCACGCGCCTGGCCGAACACCACCCGGAGCTGGTGGCCCATGGACTCGCGGGCCTAACGGACGAGGCGTCCTGGCGGCTGCGGTGGAAGCTCGTGGAGTCGGCCCCGGTGGAGGTCCTCCGCTCGCTCACGGATGCGGCCCAGGACGCGCCGGACGCGTGGGAGCTGCGGGAGCGGCTCATCACCCAGGCGCCGCTGGAGGTCGCGAAGTCGCTCGGCGGGCTCGACACCGAGCAGTCCTGGTGGATGCGGGAGCGGCTCTCCTTCTCCGCATGGGAGGCCGTGGTGGGCTCGCTGGCCGGGCTCACTGGGGACCGTGCATGGACGGAGCGGCAGCGCTGGCTTTCGGGCTCGGGCGGAGAAGACGCGCTCGGCCTGGAGCCGGTGGCGCGCACGGCGTGCCGTTCCATCCGGGGGCTCGACGACTACATGGCCTGGGCCTGGCGAGAGCGCGCCTGGAGCATCGCCCCGGATGCGGTGCTCCGCTCGCTGGCCGGACTCACCAGCGCGCGCTCCTGGGAGCTCCGCGACCAGCATGTGTCCCGCGCGCCCAGGGCCGTGCTCGGCACGTTCGACGGGTTGGAGCATCCGCGCGCATGGATGCTGCGCGAGTCCTTCGGCGCGCAGTGCGAGGAGGTCCTGGACTCCATCTTCGGCATGGATGGCGCCTCGGCCTGGGGGCTGCGCAACGCGCTGGCGGACACCTGGCCTGCGGCGACGGTGCGGAGCCTGGGCCCCCTGCTCCACACCCCGCGCGGGCGCTCCCTCACCGAGCGACTGCTGGCGGCGAACCCGCACGACGTCGGCCTGCTCCGCCAGGCGGCCCGTGGCGCGGCGGACACCTTCCTTGGAGCCCTCGATGCCTCCGCTTGAGAACGTCGTGCAGGGGTTGGACGCGGGGCCCCACTCGCTCACCATCTCCACGCTGCTGGCTCGCTTCACGCTGGCGCTGGTGCTGGGCGCGTTCCTCGCGTACCGGCCCTGGCGCAAGCTGATGCCGCACGTGCCGCCCATGCCGCCCGAGACGGCGCACACCCAGGTGCTCATCGCCGTGGCCGGCGCGGTGATGACCACCGTCATCGGCGACAGCATGTCCCGCGCGTTCGGCCTGGTGGGGCTTGGGGGCTTCATCCGCTTCCGCTCGGGCATCAAGGACCCGAGGGACGCGGCGGCCATGTTCGTGATGATTGGTGTGGGAATGGCGTGCGGACTCGGCGCGGGCTCCATCGCGCTCTGCGCGTCCCTCTTCTTCGGCGGCGTGCTGCTGGTGCTGGACGCCGTCAGCAAGCGGCGCATGGAAGTGGTGACGCTGTCGCTGGGGCTGGAGGACGTGGCCGCCGCGCTGCCAGCCTTGAGGGCGATGCACCCCGAGGTCCGCTTCCTCTCGCTGGAGCAGTCCGCTTCCTCCTCGGAGGGCACGGCGGTGGTCGAGCTCTCCGTGCCCGTGCGCGCGGATGGACTGGAGCTCCTCCAGGGACTGCGCAGCCGGCTGCCGGGCGTGCGGAGCGCATCGCTGGACCCGGCATGACGCCGCCCGCGGTGCGCTCAAGGGAATCTTCAGATTCGAGGGGCACACTTCATCGTGGACCCGAGGAGGTCAGGTGATGGCACGCAGGACACGCGACACGAAGCTCCCCCTCCTGCTCGCGCTGTGCGCGCTCGGGTGCGGCGCCGCGACGGAATCGGATGACGGCCTCCATCCCGTCATCTTGAACGACCTGACCTATGCGCCGTGTGACGCGAGCCAGCGCGTGGGGCAGTTCACGGTGGAGTTGGGAGATGGCTACACGGCGGTGCAGGGACGCGCGCTCAGCGGCGTCGTGCCGGCGAACGTGCGGAAGGTGGAGGCCGAGGAAGGCCAATGCCGATTGCTGCTGGGACGCACGCTCTTCTGCGAGCCCGCGTGTGGCGCCTCACAGACCTGCGGCGAGGACGGAGCCTGCATCCCGTACCCCACCGCGCAGAACCTGGGCACGGTGCGCGTGATGGGGCTCAAGGCCGACCTGTCCATGTCGCCCAACTCGGCGCGGTTCTACTCCAACGGCGCGACGACGCTTCCCCACCCCGGCTTCGACGCGGGTGCGGACATCTCCCTGGTGACGAGCGGGGCCGACCTCCCCTCGTTCACGCTGCAGGGCCAGGGCGTGGCCGCGCTCGAAGTGCCCGAGGAAGCCATCACCCTGGAGCGGGGCCAGCCCGTCACGGTGTCGTGGACGCCCTCCACGGCGTCGGAGGCCGCGCGCCTCCACGTGGTCGTGGACCTCGCCCACCACGGCGGCATCGCCGCCTCGGTGGAGTGCGACGACCTCGAGGACACGGGGCGCTTCGACATCCCCGCCAGCCTGCTCTCGAAGCTGCTCGACGAGGGCGTCGCCGGCTTCCCGAAGCTCACCCTCAGCCGGCGCTCGGCGGACTCGACGGACACCTCCGCCGGGTGCGTGGAGCTGCTGGTCCTGTCCCAGGTGGAGCGGGAGGTCCTCATCCCCGGGCTCGTGTCGTGCAGCACCGACGCGGACTGCCCCGCTGGGAAGACCTGCCGCACGGACCTGACCTGTCAGTGATTCGCCGAACCCCGGAAGGGAGCCCGCCATGAAACGCTCAATCGTCGTGCCCACTGTCGTGATGGCCCTGCTGGGAGTCTGTCTCCCGGGCTGTGGCTCGGACTCGGAGCCCCTCGAGCCGGGAGTCGAGGACCCGGATGGCGACGGCTCGACGGACGGCGACGCCGGGACACCCACCGGCGAGGGCTCGCCGGACTTCAGCTTCTTCGTGACGAGCCTGGAGGCGATGCGCCAGCTCTCCGGCAGCCAGAATGGCTTTGGCGGCGACCTGCGCTTCGGTGAGTCCACGGGACTGGCGGGCGCGGACAAGATCTGCCGGACCATCGCGGAGCAGTCGGTGCCCGGCGCCGGACAGAAGGACTGGCACGCCTACCTGAGCGCGTCGACGGGTGGCGCCAACGGTGGCGCCGTGCATGCCATCGACCGCATTGGCAATGGGCCCTGGTACGACCGCAACGGGCGGCTGGTGGCGTCGAGCAAGGCGGGCCTCCTGGGCAACCGGCCGGAGGGCGACGCGGCCATCAAGAACGACCTGCCCAACGAGCGCGGCGAGCCGAACCACCAGGGCGTGGACAACCACGACACGCTCACCGGTTCCACGAAGGCGGGCCAGTTCAGCGGCACCCGGGCCAACACCTGCAACGACTGGACGAGCGCGACGGGCTCCACCGGGCGGCCGATGATTGGCCACTCCTGGCCTCGCAGCGCCAGCAATCCCTCCAACGGTGGCAACTGGATGTCCGACCACTAGGCGCCGGGCTGCGCGGCCGGCGTCAACCTCGCCCAGACGGGCGGAGGAGGCGGCGGCTCCTCGGTGGGCGGAGGCGGTGGCTATGGCGGCATCTATTGCTTCGCCGTCACTCCCTGATTCGCGCCGGAGCCTCCATGCGCGCCCATCCACTGCTGCTCGTCGCCATTGCGCTGTTGCTCGCGTGCTCGTCATCCTCGGACGAAGACGAGGTGCGCGAGGAGTCCTGCCAGGTGGCGGAGGGCGCCTCCGCTCCCGACTTCCTGAAGCACCTCGGCTGCCAGGGGGACTTCGCGGCCCTGGCTTCGGAGCCGCTCGACACGAGCATCCCCGGAGCACGCTCGGTGAAGGTGGTCCTCGACCGGTTCGATGGGGACACGCTCTACTTCCAGAACAGCCAGAAGTACTCCATCCACTACGCGTTCACCTCCGCGAACCTCTCCGGCAACGGGCGGCCCGTGGTGGGCTCGCTCGCGGACTTCAACCAGACGGAGTACACGTCCCCGGACCGCCGCTTCCTGCTGGGCGCCGTCACCTGGTACGAGGGGCCCGGGGTCTGGGCGCTGGAGCTGGCGCCCTACGACTCCGCCTCCGCCGCCCTGATGGCGCAGCTCTACGAGGCCATCCGCGCGCAGACGTGGTTCGGCCCGGCGCTCGTGTTCCACCCCACGTCCCAGGCCGTCGCCGCGGAGGCGAAGAACCTGCCGTCGAGCGTCACGGTGATGACGACGGACGCGCTGTTCGCGGCCATCGACTACCAGCCGCTCAACCTGGCCACGTCGGTGGGACGGCTGCGCTTCCTCGAGGCGGAAGAGCTGGCCACGACCTACGTGTCGTTCCGCGACATCGTCGTGCTGAACGTGGTGCCCAACGACATCTCCGTCGTGCTGGGCATCATCACCGAGGAGTTCCAGACCCCTCTGTCACACGTGAATGTGCTCTCGCAGAACCGGAAGACGCCCAACATGGGGCTGCGCTCGGCGATGACGGACCCGCGGCTCCGCGCGCTCGACGGCCAGTGGGTGCGGCTCACCGTGGGCGCGTTCGACTGGAGCATCGAGGCTGTGACGAGCGAGGAGGCCGACGCCTTCTGGGAGGAGCACAAGCCCCAGCCCGTGCAGCTCCCCGCGCCGGACGTGAGCGTCACCGACCTGCGAGACATCGAGGACGTGGTGGTCGAGGGCACGGGCTCGCTGCGGGACGCCATCAAGGCCGCGGTGCCGGCCTTCGGAGGCAAGGCCGCGCACTACTCCGTGATGGCCCGGACGGAGGGCCTCCCCATCCGGAAGGCCTTCGCGATTCCCGCCGCGTACTACGTCCAGTTCATGGAGCGGAACGGGTTCTACGCCCGCGTGGACGCGCTGCTGGCGGATGCGGAGTTCCAGTCGAAGCCGGAGGTCCGCGACGCGCGCCTGAAGGAGCTGCGCGACGACATGGAGGTCGCACCGGTGGATGCCGCCTTCCAGCAACGGCTGAAGGACAAGCTGGCGGCGGACTACCCGGGCTTGAGCATGCGCTTCCGCACCAGCACCAACAGCGAGGACCTGGAGGGCTTCCCCTGCGCCGGCTGCTACGAGTCGCACACGGGGGATGCGGGAGACTGGGAGGACGTGCTCGACGCCATCCGCGAGACGTGGGCCAGCATCTGGCTGTTCCGCACGTTCGAGGAGCGCTCGTACAGCAGCATCGACCACAAGTCGGTGGTGATGGCGCTGCTGGTGCATCACAACTTCCCGGACGAAGAGGCGAACGGCGTAGCGCTCACCGCAAACCCGTATGACCCGTCCGGCGTGGAGCCCGGCTTCTACGTCAACGTCCAGGCAGGAGGAGACGCCGAGGTGGTGCACCCGCCCCCGGGCATCACCAGCGACCAGTTCATCTACGGGTTCCACCAGCCCGGACTGCCCATCACCTACCTGTCCCGCTCCAATCTGGTGCGGGACGGAGAGACGGTGCTGACGTCGGCGCAGGTGTACGAGCTAGGCAAGGCGCTCGATGCCATCCACGAGCGCTTCTCTCCCGCCTATGGCCCGAAGGCGGGCAACGACGGCTGGTACGCCATGGACGTCGAGTTCAAGTTCGACGGCGAGCCCGGCGAGACGCCTCGGGTCGTCATCAAGCAGGCCCGCCCGCACCCCGGACGGGGCCAATGAGCGACAGGGAGATCTCGATGAAGCGACACGCGTGGAGGCTTGGTGCCGCGGTGCTGCTCGGGCTCATGGTGACGGGCTGTGGCGAGAGCGCTGTGCCCACCGATGACGGCGGCGAGGAGGCGCTCGGCTCGGGGCCGCTGCTGCCGTGGAAGGCGGGCAACCGGTGGACGTATCAGGTCACCGAGGACGGCCAGGTCTCCGAGAAGGAGACCACGGTGGGCGAATTGGAGCCCGTCGGCGGGACGGGAGCGAGCCGGGACGTCCTGGCGAACCGCGTCGTCACCCGGAAGGGCGTGAATGACCAGACGGTGAGCTGGCAGGTCCTCTCGGGCGAGCGCGTCGTCCGCTACCGGGAGCAGTCGTTCCGCGCCAGCACCGGGGCGCTCGAGATGGAGGAGCAGTGGGACCCGCCCAAGCTCCACCTCGACGAGACACCCGAGCATGTCGTCGTGGGCGCGAGCTGGCTCGAAATCTACGAGGAGACGAAGCTGCCCACCGATGGCGAGACGAGCACGGAGACGGCGAGGGACCGCTGGACGGTGATTGCCGACGGAGAGTCCGTCACCGTGCCCGCCGGTACCTTCCGCGCGCTCGTTCTCCGCAAGGCGGGCGGCAGCACCTCGAAGACCTACTGGTACGTGCGCGGCATCGGGAAGGTGAAGGAGATCGGCGGACAGACCGAGGAGCTGGCCGCCTACGAGCTCGTACCGTGAGCCCCACGAGGGTGCAGTGGAGCCTGTGTCCGCCTGTCCGGGCGGCGCGCTTCAGGAGACCCATCAGCTCGGGTGTTGAGCCGTAACGTCAATTGGAGTGCCGGGGGAGCCTCATGAGTCGAAGCCTGCGAAGCCAAGCCGTTACCCTCACCCTGCTTCTGGGCACACTGATCGGGGTGACGGTCGCCGCGCTGGCGGGCACCACCGCGAGAATGGAGCGCAACAGCGCCCGGATGATGCACGTGCTGGAGACCCAGCAGGCGTCGGACAGCCTGGAGAAGGCGCTCATCTACCATGAGCGGGAGCAGCGCCTCTACGAGGCGACAGGCCTGCTCTCCCACGTCTGGGAGACGGAAGGCGCGAAGGAGCACGTGCGGCAGTCTCTCGCAGAGGTCCGGCAGCTGGCGGACAGCCCCGAGGAGCGGGCCTTCGTCGATGAGCTGGGCGACGAGCTCGAGGGGTACTTCGCCCACCCGACCCCCATTCCGGGGACCTTCGAGGCGCGTACGGGCAAGATGCTCGACCGGGAGATGCACCTCTCGCGAGCGCTGGAGAAGCTGAACTCGGCGGACGCGCACGCCACCTTCGAAGCGAACCAGCGGTGGGCGCGGAGGGCCCACGTGGTGGGACTCATCGTGTCGCTGGCGATGGTGACCGGAGCGGCCCTGGCGTTCTGGACGCTGCGTCGCGAGCTGTACTGGCCGCTCGAAGCGGTCCGCGAGGCACTGCTGCGCTTCCGCCCGGGCACGCCGCTCCAGCGAGCACCCGCGGCGGGCGTGCGGGAGATTCGCGACATCGCGTCTGCCTTCAATGAAACGGCCACGCGGCTCGAGCACCAGCGGGAGGTGCAGCTCGGCTTCCTCGCGGGCGTCGCGCATGACCTGCGCAACCCGCTCCAGGCCCTGCGCGCGGCGGCCACCAGCGTGCGCCCCGGGCACCCCCTCCCTCCCGAGCAGAAGCTGAGAGACCGCTTCTCGCTGGTGGCACGTCAGGTGGACCGGCTGACGCGCATGGTGGAGGACCTGCTCGACACGTCCCGCATCGAGGCCGGGCAGCTGTCCTTGCAATGCGACGAGCACGACCTCGTCGAGCTGGTGCGGGAGTCCGTGGAGCTGCACCGGCCCGTGAGCGACGCGCACCACCTGGAGACCTCCTGGCCGAAGGGGGCGCTGTGGGTGCGGTGCGATGGCGCACGCATCGCCCAGGTGCTCAACAACCTGCTGAGCAATGCCATCAAGTACTCCCCCGGCGGAGGACAGGTGCGGGTGGAGGTCGGAACCACGGCGGATGGGGCCTGGGTGGCGGTGCACGACCCGGGCGTCGGAGTGGACCCCTCGGAGCGGGAGAGCATCTTCGAGCCCTTCCGTCGCAGCGCTACGCACCGCGCCAACATCCCGGGCGTCGGCCTGGGCCTCTCCGTGGCGCGGCGCATCCTGGAGGCGCACGGCGGCTCCATCCACGTGGAGAGCGAGCCGGGACGCGGCTCCACCTTCCGCGTCCAGCTGCCCCGTGCCGCCGCCGCCGCCAGTCACACACCCCTGTTCCTGCCTGGGGCCCTGGCGATGTGACGCGCCCACGCAATCGCCGCCGTCATGAAACGTATGCTCCGGGAACCTCCTGGAGGACGAATGAACTGGCTGAAGGCGCTCTGCGTGGGCGTGGTCGTGGCGTGGGTGTGCGTGGGGCCCGCCGCAGAGGCGGCGACGCAGCGGCAGGAACTGGACCGGCTCATCACGAAGTACCAGCAGCTGAACCAGTTCAACGGCAGCGTGCTCGTGGCCAACGAGAAGGGCGTCATCCTCGAGAAGGGCTACGGCTCCGCGAACTTCGAGTGGCAGGTGCCGAATACGCCGGACACGAAGTTCCGCATCGGCTCGGTGACGAAGCAGTTCACCTCGATGGTCATCATGCAGCTCGTGGCGGAGGGGAAGCTCCAGGTCGAGGACCCGGTCACGAAGTACCTGCCGGACTACCGCAAGGACACCGGCGACCGCATCACCCTCGCCCACCTGCTGAACCACACCTCCGGCCTCCCCAACTACACGAACCCCACCTTCTTCAAGACCGCCTCACGCGACCCCTACACCGTCGCGGACTTCGTGAAGAAGTTCTGCAGCGGCGACCTGGAGTTCGAGCCCGGCACGAAGTTCAACTACAGCAACTCCGGCTACTTCCTGCTCGGCGCCGTCATCGAGAAGGTCACCGGGCAGACGTACGCGCAGGCGCTGCAGCAGCGCATCTTCGACCCGGTGGGCATGAAGAACACGGGCTACGACGTGTCCGCCACGGTGCTCCCGAAGCGCGCCAGCGGCTACGAGGCGCAGCCTGGCGGGTACGTCAACGCGCCCTACCTCGACATGACCATCCCCTACGCCGCGGGCTCGATGTACTCGACGGTGCAGGACCTCTACCGCTGGGACCGCGCCCTCTACGAAGACAAGCTGCTTCCCGCGCCGCTCAAGCAGCGGATGTTCACTACCGCGCTGGATGACTACGCCTTCGGGTGGCACGTCGGGCCCATCAAGCTGCATGACGACAAGACGGAGGTCGCCACCATCAGCCACAGCGGTGGCATCAATGGCTTCAGCGCCCTGTTCGTCCGCGCGCCCGAGCGCAAGGAGGTCGTCGTCCTCCTCGACAACACGGCCCGTAGCTCGAAGCTGATGGCGATGGCGACGGGGGCGCTGAGCATCCTTCATGGCATCCCGCCGAAGCAGCCCCAGGTGGCCATCGGAGAGGTCGTGATGGCCGCGCTCGAGAAGTCGTCCGCCGCGGAGGCCATCGCCCGGTACCGGACCCTCAAGGCCACCAAGGCCACCGAGTACGACTTCGCCGAGCGGGAGCTGAACAACGTGGGCTACCGGCTGCTCGGCTCCGGGCGCGTGGCGGAGGCCATCGAGATCTTCAAGCTCAACGTGGAGATGTTCCCTGGCGAGGGGAACGTCTACGACAGCCTCGGCGAGGCGTACCTGGCCGGCGGGAACAAGGAGCAGGCGCTCGTGAACTACCGCCGCGCCGTGGAGCTGAACCCCAAGAACACGAGCGCGGTGGAGACCCTCAAGCGCCTTGAGAAGCCAACCGCCACGCGATGACGTACGTGACGGGGTGAGGCCCGCCTGGCGGGCCCGCGCCCTTCCTCCGCGCAGGTGGAGGAAGGGCCTCGCTCACTGAGCCGCGGGAGCGGGGCCGCTGCCTGACGGCTCCGGCGCCTTCGGCATGCGCCGGGGCGGGCGCCAGTTCACTGCCACCCGGACGAAGGGCGCTGCGCGCGTGGAGCCGACACCGAGGCCCAGCCGCTCCCGGTCGCCGTCGAGCAGCGAGAAGTCGTTGAGCAGGTCGAGCCCGACGGACGTGCTCAGCCAGACGCTGCCGCCCCCCAGCCGGACGTTCGCCGTGGGGCCGACGTGCATCGACGTCTCCTGCACGAAGTGCGCGCCCAGCGTCTGGCCATCTCCCGGGAGGCGGGCGTGGAAGACCTGCTGATCGAACGCCCCGGTAAGGCCCAGCTCCAGCCCGTCGCCGAACTTCCGCAGCAGGGTGAGCCGCGGCAGTCCGAGCTCCACCACGTAGGCTCCCTTGCGGTAGGTGAAGCCCACCATGGGGATGACCGGGAGGACGTTGAAGGGCCACATCACGACGAGCCCGAACATCAGCCGCATGCCCGGGTCACCGCCAATCAGGTAGTTCGCCATGGCGTAGCCCACCCAGGACATGTCCATGCCGACGTCGAAGGCATTGCGGAAGTCCGTGCGCGCGATGCCGGACGCACCCGCGAACAGCAGCCACCGAGGCGCGAGCGGCCGGACCACCGTAAGCCCGAGCTGGAGGCGGTGGAAGCGACGGCCCAGCACGTCCTCGTCGAGGCCCGCCAGGGCGCCCCGTGGCTCCAGCGCCAGCCAGCGTGTCTCGTACGCCAGCGACGGGACGACAATCGTCTTCCCGAGGAAGACGGGCGGCAGCGGAAGGCGGAGGTCCAGCTGCTTCCAGTTGTCGAGCTTCCTCCCGTCCGCGCCGATGGAGGTACCGCGCGCGAGGCTGTAGCTGACGTAGGCACGGTCTTCGGACGTCTGGGCGCTCGCGGTGGCGGAGAGCAGCACCGCACACAGGACGACGAGCGCCCATCCAGGCACCCCACGGGAAGTTCTCGTCGTTCGCACGGGCACGCGGAGCCGTCCTTTCCACTGAGACCATGAGTGTACCGCGACTCACCCCCTGCGGGGCTTCGTTCCAGATTTCCCTGGTCTTCACGAAAAGTCGCCCGCTCGAATACGCTCCCGGTCCGTGACCCCCTACACGATGTTGCACCTGGCGCTCGCGGGAGCGTTCTTCGTGCTCGCGCTGGTGCACCTCGCGACCTGGATCGCGGTCCGCTCCCAGCGCGTGCAGCTCTGGCTGGCCTGGAGCTTCCTCGGGTTCGCGGTCATCAGCTTCACCATCGGGCTCACCAGCCGCGAGGCCAGCGCCATCTTCTCCGACACGCGTCCGTGGCTGGTGTTCGGCACGCTCACGTCGGTGGTGCTCCCCTACCCCCTGCTTCGCGTGGCGTGGTCGCTGCTGGACCAGCCGCTCACCTTCGGCCGGCGGGTGATGCTGGGAGTGGCCGTGGCGCTCGGGGCGGTTCGGGTGCTCGACATCTCCGCCTCGGTGCTGGCGCTGCCGGCGACGCGGTTGACCTCGGAGGAGCTCTCGCATGCGACGGCGGGCCTGAGCCTGCCGCTGTTCTGGCTCCTCGCGGCGTGTGTGGCGGGGACCTGGGCCTTCGAAGCGGTGCGGCTCATGAAGCGCCGTGGCGCGATGGCGATGGCCGTGCTCGCCGCTTCGCTCGTCGCGCTCGCGCTCCTGGGCCGTGAGCTTGCAATTGATGTCGGCTGGCTTCCGGGGCCGCCGCTCTTCGCGCTGGTGGGGCTGCCGTTCCTCCTGCTCGCCTCCACCGCGCTCGCCATCCTCACCGCGCGCTCGCTGCGGGGGGCGGACCTGGGCACGGGCATCCACCGCTACCGCCGGCTCGTGCGGCTGGGACGCGGCGGCATGGGTGAGGTGTGGCTCGCGGTGAGGACCGGCCGGGCGGGCTTCAACCGGCTCGTCGTGCTCAAGCGGATGCTGGACGAGGGCGGCGGCGAGGACCCCGCGGTCCGACTCCACCGCTTCATCGGAGAGGCCCGCACCGCCGCGCGCCTACACCACCCGCACGTCGTGTCCGTCTACGACCTCGGGCAGATGGATGGCGGGTGGTTCATCGTCATGGAGTACCTGAGCGGCGTGAGCATGCTGGAGCTCGCCCGGCGCGTCAGGAAGGGCGCCGCGCTGCCGCTCGAGGTGGTGGTGGAGCTCTGCCAGCAGGCGCTGCGCGGGCTCGCCTATGCGCACGAGCGGGGCGTGGTTCATCGCGACATCAGCGCGGACAACCTCATCGTGTCCTTCGATGGCGTGGTGAAGGTCGTCGACTTCGGCATCGCGCATGGCTCCGGTGACGCCAGGGAGAGTGTGACTGGCACGTGGGCGGTTCCGTCCTCGGACCGGCTCACCCAGGTGGGAGACGTCATCGGGAAGTTCGCGTACATGCCGCCCGAGCGCCGCGCGGGGGCCGAAGCCACTGCGTCCGGCGACCTCTTCGCGCTCGGCTGTGTCCTCCACGAGTTGCTGTTCGGCACGCTTCCCGGCCCGGCTTCGGCCACGGGAGGCTCTCGCCTGCCCCGGCTGGAGCGCCCCGATGCGCCCGACGCGTACCGGATGCTCCGGGGCGTCCTCGACGTCGCCCTCCAGTCGAGTCTGGAGAAGCGGTTCACCGACGCCTGGAGCTTCCAGCGCGCGTTGGACCCGGTTCGGCAGGTGCTTCCGGCCATCGACCTCGCCACCTGGCTGCGCGGGAACTTCGCGGAGCGCTGGGGCCGCGAGCGGGAGTTGTCGGAGCTCAGCGACCCCACGCCCTCCGAGGTCGAGGTGCTGCTCACGCGCGAGCGGCCGGCGGAGCCCGCGATGGATGAGGCGCCCACGCGGACCGTGGAGCCACGGGCCGAGCTCCCCATCGAGGAGCAGAAGACGGTCGTCGTCGAGCGTTCCCGCTGAAATGTCAGCAGGCCGGGCCCGGAGAAGCGCTCGTCCCGGCGTCTCTCCCATGAGAACCCGTCGCCGGGGGAATGCAAGCTGACAACATAAGCACTTCCTTACATTTTCATGACCTCACGAGGGACGGACTCTTGAAGGGTCCGTCCGGGAGATGTCATGAGTCATTCACGTGGTCTTCAAGTCCTCATTGCCGGCGCGGGCCCCACCGGGCTGACGCTCGCCTGCGAGCTGGCGCGGCGAGGCGTTGCCTTCCGCCTCGTGGAGGCTCAACCGAGACACTTCGCCGGCTCGCGCGGCAAGGGCCTGCAGCCGAGGACGCTGGAAGTCTTCGACGACCTGGGCATCGTGGAGCCGCTCCTGGCGTCCGGCGCGAAGTACCCGCGCCTGCGTGTCTGGTGGCGGCGCTTCGCGCTCGCCCGCTGGAGCATGTTCACGCAGCGCGAGCCCACTCCGGACGTGCCCTACCCCAACACCTGGCTCGTGCCCCAGTGGCGGACCGAGGCGCTCCTGCGCGAGCGGCTCGCCGGGTACGGCGGCGCGGTGGAGCTGGCCACCGCGCTCACCGGCTTCGAGCAGGACGGAGACGGAGTCACGGCCACGCTGTCGCGCGAGGGAGGCACCGAGCAGGTCCGGGCGAGCTACCTCGTCGGAGCGGATGGCGGGCACAGCTTCGTGCGCAAGGCGCTGGGCGTGACGTTCCAGGGAGAAACCTACGAGGGTGAGCGGATGGTGGTGGGTGACGTCCAGGTGGAGGGGCTCGACCGTGAGCACTGGCACGTGTGGCCGAAGACGAAGGGCGGCGCCATCGCGCTGTGTCCCCTGCCCGGCACGGACCACTTCCAGCTCTACGTGAAGCTCCCCACCGGCGCCGAGCCGCCGGAGCTGTCCGAGCGCGGCATCCAGCAATACTTCTCCGAGTCCGCCCGGCCGCGCCCGGGCATCCGCATCCACAGCCCGAGCTGGCTCTCCCTCTACCGACCGAACGTGCGGATGGTGGACCGCTACCGGGTGGGCAAGGTCTTCCTGGCGGGAGATGCCGCGCACGTGCATCCGCCGGCGGGAGGACAGGGGCTGAACACCGGCATCCAGGACGCGTACAACCTGGGCTGGAAGCTCGGGCAGGTGCTCGCGGGCGCGCCCGAGGCGCTGCTGGACACCTACGAGGAGGAGCGGCTCCCCATCGCGGAACACGTACTGGGCCTCTCCAGTCGGCTGCATCGACAGGCCTCCGCCAGCGGAGGAGGCCTCAAGCCCCAGCGGCGCGGAGCCGACACGCAGCAGCTCGCCATCAGCTACCGCGGAGGCTCCCTGTCCTACGACGAACAGCGCCAGCCCGGAAGGCTGCGCGCGGGAGACCGGGCGCCGGATGCCCCCTGCCACGACGCCAGCGGAGGCGCCGGCCGGCTGTTCGAGGTCTTCCGGGGGACGCACTTCACGCTGCTCGCCTTCGGTGCGGCGCATGCGAGCACGGTGGCCCACATGGCGGCACGCTTCGGGCCCACGGTGCGAGCGCTGCGACTGGTGCGGCCGGGTGAGCCCTGCCAGGGAGCAGACCTCGTCGACTCCGGTGGACATGCCCGCGCGGCGTACGACGTGCGCGGCGCTGCGCTCGTGCTGGTGCGACCGGATGGCCATGTCGGCCTGTTCGCGAGCCCGGGCACCCCGGAGCAGGTGGAGGGCTACCTACAAGCACTCCTCCCCGCAGCGGGCCCGACGTGTGACGAGCGCCACCCGGACGCGGAGCAGGACGAGCACGCCCTGGGCTGAGCCCGTCGGCACCAGACACGGGCGTGCCGCTCGACACGCCCGTGTCCCGTTCACTCCTGGAGCTTCTTCGCGAGCGCCTCCACGGTGGGAGCGCGAAGGAGGGAGTGGTGGTCACCGGGGAACTCGCACACCTCCACGCCGCCGGCCGCGAGCCGTGCCCAGCCACCGTCCGGGCCGGTGGGTACCTGCGTCTCGCTGGCGCGCACCAGCGTGACGCGACCTCCGTACGTGCCCGGCTCGTACCGCCACAGGGCGCGGAGGTTGCTCGCGAAGACGCGGTACAGGGTGCGGAGCTGCTCGAGGTCCACGCCCCTGGCGAGGACTCCGGCGTTCCTCCCCGCCTCCAGCAACCCATGCAGCAGCGCATCGCCGGTTGGCAGTGCCTGCTCATCCAGCTCGGGAGCCGGCAGGCCGGCGAGCCGGGCCGTGAACTCCACGAACCGGGCCGCGAGCCACGACTCCCCTGCCCCCTCCGGCGGGCGCTGGTCGAAGGCGTAGGAGTCGATGAGCACGAGCTGCTCCACCTGCTCGCCCCGCTGCTCCAGCTGCCGCGCCATCTCGAAGGCCACCATGCCTCCCAGGGACCAGCCACCCAGCCGGTACGGGCCGGAGGGCTGGACCTCGCGGAGGGCTTCCACGTAGCGCGCCGCCAGGGCCTCCACCGTCTCCAGCGGGGCCTGCTCGCCCTCGATGCCGGGGGCCTGGAACGCGTGGAAGGGCTGGTCCGGGCCCAGCGCGCGGGCCAGCTCCAGGTAGGGCAGGACGTTGCCGCTGACGGGGTGGACGCAGAAGAACGGCCGCCGCGATCCCCCGATGGTGAGTGGCACCAGGGGAGACAGGCTTCCCGGCGCTTCGCGCAGCCGCGCGGCCAGGTCCTCGAGCGTGCCCGATTGGAACAGGGACACCACCGGCAGGCTCCGGCCCAGGCGCTCGCGGAGGAGCGACATCATCCGCATCGCCAGCAGGGAGTGGCCCCCCAGCTCGAAGAAGTCCGAGTGGATGCCGATGGGCGACACACCCAGCAGTTCCTCCCAGATGCGCGCGAGGCGCAGCTCCAGGTCGTCGCGCGGCGGCACGTAACCACGGGCCGGCTCCGTCCGGGCTTCCGGTGCCGGGAGCGCGTTGCGGTCCACCTTGCCGTTGGGCGTGAGCGGCAGCGCGTCCAGCGGCACGAAGGCGGAGGGCACCATGAAGTCGGGCACCCGCTCCGTCAGGAAGCGCCGCAGCTCCGCCGCGTCCGGCGTCGCACCGGCCCGCGCCACGAGCCACGCCACCAGCCTCCTGCCCTCGGTGCCGCTCTCGCGAGCCAACACGACGGCTTCGCGCACGTCGGGATGCTGGCGCAGCGCCGCCTCGACTTCGCTCAGCTCGATGCGGAAGCCGCGCACCTTCACCTGCTGGTCGATGCGGCCGAGGTACTGCAACACACCCTCCGCGAGCCACCGCACCCGGTCTCCGGTGCGGTACAGCCGCGCGCCCGGTGTCGTGCTGAACGGGTCCGGAACGAAGCGCTCCGCCGTCAGCTCGGGCCGGTCCACGTAGCCCCGGGCCAGGCCGGCGCCGCCGAGGAACAGCTCTCCCGCGACGCCCATGGGCACGGGCTGTCCGAACGCATCCAGCACGTACGCCCGCGTCCCATCCAGCGGCCTGCCCAGCGTCGGCTCTCGCGTCGCGCCCCGGGGCGCCAGCATCCAGGTGGAGTACGTCGTGTCCTCGGTGGGGCCGTAGAGGTTGAGCACGCGCTCCACGCCGGGCGCGGCCTCGTGGATGGCCTGCACCAGCGAGTTGGCCAGCGGCTCGCCCGCGAGGTTCACCGTGCGCACCGAGCCTGGGACGGCGTGGGCGCGCACCAGCTCCGCCATGGCCGAGGGGACGGTGTTGATGAGGGTGACGCGACCGGCCGCCGGCAGCGAGGGCAGCTCGAGCGCGTTCCTCGCCACCACCACCGCGCCGCCGCGCGTGAGCGGGGCGAAGAGCTCGAAGACGGAGAGGTCGAAGTTGAGCGAGGTGGAGGCCAGCACGCCCGCGAGCGTCTCCGCGGGGAAGACGCGCGCCGTCCACCGCAGGAAGGCCACCGCGCTCCGGTGCTCCAGCGCGACGCCCTTGGGCCTGCCGGTGCTGCCTGACGTGAACAGGACGTAGGCCAGGTGGTCCGGCGTGACGCCGGAGACCGGTGCCTCCGTGCTCATTGCCGCCAGGGTGTGCGCGTCATCGAGCGCGACCCGGGCCGCCTCCGCCGGAGGCAGCGAGTCCAGCAGGTGGCGCTGGCCCACGAGCACGTGGGGCTTCGCATCCTCCAGCATGAACGCGAGCCGCTGGCGCGGGTACGCCGGGTCGAGCGGCACGTACGCGCCGCCCGCCTTGAGGATGCCGAGCACCGCGACCAACAGCTCCGCCGTGCGCTCGACGCAAAGGCCGACCCGCACCTCCGGTCCCACGCCCAGGCCGCGCAGGTGGTGCGCCAGCCGGTTGGCCCGGGTGTCGAGCTCGCGGTACGTCAGCGACACGTCACCCGCGAGCACCGCCACGGCGTCCGGGGTGGCGGCCACCTGTCGCTCGAAGAGGGTGTGGATGCACGCGTCCGCGGGCCCCGCCGAGCCGGTGTCGTTCCACTCCACCAGCAGGCGACGCAGCTCCGCGTCTCGCAGCAGGGGCACGGTGAACACGGACTGCTCGGGCCGGGCCAGGGCGCCTTCGAGCAGCGCCTTCAGGTGGCCGAGCAGCCGCTCCACCGTCGCGGGCTCGAACAGCGCGGTGCTGTACTCCAGCCCGCCGGTGAGCCCGTCCACCCCGTCCACGAGACCGAGGGTGAGGTCGAACCGCGCCACGCGGTGCTCAATCTCGATGGGACGGAGCGCCAGGTCCGACAGGCCCTGCCCCGCCGCCTTGGGCGTGCTGTCGAGGGTGAGCATCACCTGGAAGAGTGGCGAGTGGCTCAGGCTGCGCTCGGGGCGCAGCTCCTCCACGAGCTTCTCGAAGGGTACGTCCTGGTGCGCATACGCGCCGAGCGTCACCTCACGCACCCGCGCCAGCAGCTCGCGGAAGGAGGGGTTGCCGTCCAGCCGGGTCCGCAGCACGAGCGTGTTGACGAAGAAGCCAATGAGGCCCTCGGTCTCCGCCCGCGTCCGGCCCGCGATGGGCGAGCCGACGCACACATCGTCCTGTCCCGAGTAGCGCGCCAGCACCGCCTGGAACGCGGCCAGCATCACCATGAACGGCGTCACACCCTCGCGCCTGCCGAGCGCCTTCACGGCCTCCGTCAGCTCGCGGCCGAGGGAGAACGGAGCGAAGGCACCTTCCAGCGACTGCACCGCGGGCCGAGGCAGGTCCGTGGGCAGCTCCAGCAAGCGAGGGGCTCCGGTGAGCTGCTGTTTCCAGTAGCCGAGCTGCGCGTCCAGCACGTCCCCACGCAGCCACTCGCGCTGCCACACCGCGTAGTCGGCGTACTGGAGCGGCAGCTCCGGCAGCGGCGATGCGCGGCCCTGGGCGAAGGCCGCGTACAGCTCCGCGACCTCGTGGACCAGCAGTCCCATGGACCAACCGTCGGAGATGATGTGGTGCATCACCAGCACCAGCACGTGCTCCTGCTCGGAGAGCTTCAGGAGCGTGGTCCGCAGCAACGGCCCCTGAGCCAGGTCGAACGGGCGCAGGGATTCCACCAATGCCCACCGACGCGCTTCCGAGTCACGAGAGGCTTCGGGGAAGGAGCTGAGGTCCACGACATGGAGCCGGGCGTGGCCCCGCGGGTCGATGACCTGCGCCGGCGAGCCGTTCGCGACCTGGAACGTCGTGCGCAACGACTCGTGGCGGTGCACGAGCGCATCGAAGGCGCGCTCCAGGGCGTGCGTGTCGAGCGCCCCGGACAGCCGCACCGCGGTGGGCACGTTGTAGACGGTGCTGCCTGGCTCCAACTGCTCCAGGAACCACAGACGCTGCTGGGCGAAGGACAGCGGGAGCGCGCCGTCGCGAGGAGCGCGCTTCAAGGACGGAGCCTGTGTCCCGGCCGCGCGGGCCCGTGCGGCCTCCACGCGTTGAGCCAGTCGGGCCACCGTGGGCGACTCGAACAGCTCGCGCAGCGGCAGCTCCACCTGGAAGGCATCGCGGATACGCGACACGAGCTGGGTGGCGAGCAGCGAATGCCCGCCGAGCTCGAAGAAGTCATCGAGCACGCCCGGGCTGTCGTGGCGCAGGACTTCCGACCACAGCGTGGCCAGGGTCTGCTCCACCGGAGTGCGCGGGGCGACGTACTCGCGGCGGTCCGTTGCCGACACCGAGTCCGGTTCGGGCAGGGCCTTGCGGTCCACCTTGCCGTTCGGCGTCAGCGGCAGTGCATCCAGCACCACGTAAGCGGACGGCACCATGTACTCCGGCAGCCGCTGCTTCAGGTGCGTGCGCAGGGCGGGAGCGTCGATGGCGGCACCCTCCTTCGCCGTCACGTAGGCTACCAACCGCTTGCCCTCGGTGCCGTCCTCTCTCCCGACGACGACAACCTCGCTGACGCCCGGGTGCTGCGCCAGCGCTGCCTCCACCTCTCCCAGCTCGATGCGGAAGCCACGCACCTTCACCTGCGTGTCTCGCCGGCCCAGGAACTCCAGCGTCCCGTCCCCACGCCAGCGCACCACGTCGCCCGTGCAGTACAGGCGTGCACCGTCTCCGAAGGGACTGGGCACGAAGCGTTCCGCCGTCAGCTCCGGCCGGCCCACGTACCCCACTGCCAGGCCTTCTCCTCCCACGTACAGCTCGCCCGGCACTCCCACCGGTACCGGCTGCATCGCCCCGTCCAGCACATACGCCTGCGTGTTGGTGATGGGACGGCCAATGGGCACCGAGGCGCCCAGCTCCTCCGGGCCCTCCATCCGGTAGCACGCGGAGAACGTCGTGTTCTCCGTCGGGCCATACCCATTGATGAGCACGTGCCCGGAGGCCAGTCGCTCCTTCACCCGGCCCACGGGCAGCA
>NZ_JAAIYA010000040.1 GCF_010894405.1 Pyxidicoccus caerfyrddinensis | reverse complement strand
CAAACGCCGCTTTGGCGACCTCATCCCCGCCCGCAGCTGGGCCGCTCGCCAGCGCGACGTGCTGCTGCGTGGCATCCTCCACAATTGCGCCCTGCTCATGTCCGCATGAGGGTCGAGACAGAGCCAAGGAACGTTCCTTCCGCTAGCCTCGCGACGCGATGCTCGCGGCGGTGCGCACGCCGCCCACCGCCGTGGCCAGCGTGCTCTGTCCTGGGAACACCGAGTCCCCGACGAGCCACAGTCCGTCCATGACCTGCATGGGGCCCAGGTTCCGGTAGTTCGCGAACCCCGCGCGCCGGGGCACGCCGCCCACCGCGCCGCCCTCCCGCTGCGTGAAGCGCTGATACGTGCGCGGTGACGCCGTCATCGTGTGCGTGAGCCCGGCCATCCACTCGGGCGCCAGTTGCTCCAGCCCCGCGTGCATGCGCGTCTGGATGCCCGAGAGATACGCGCCCTGTTCCTCCGCCGACAGGCCCGCCAGCGTCTTCAGCGGCACGTGCGTGGACACCGTCACCGTGCGGTGGCCCTCGGGCGCGCGGCCCTCGTCCGCCGCGCCGCTGATGGACATGAACAGGTGGTTTCCCTCGATGAACGGCGCGCCCGCGTCGCGCACCAGCTCCAGGTGGTGCGCGCTGCCGCCTTCGTGCTCCGGCGCCTTCACCACCAGGTAGAGCATCGCCGCGCCCCAGCCCTCGCTGATTCGCTCGGACATCGCTCCCATCCGGGGGAGCTGCTCGGGCGGCTGGCCCAGCAACCGGAGCACTCCGCGCGGCAGCAGGTTTGCCACGACGTGCCGTGCCCGCAGCTCGCCTTTGCGCGACGACACGCTCCAGCCTCCGGGTACCTGAGTGATGGACTTCACCCGGTTGGCCAGCAGCACCGTGCCGCCGCGCGCCTCCACCGCCTTCGCCATCGCCTCCGCCAGCTTGCCGATGCCGCCCCGCACATGGCCCGTGCCTCGCCAGTAGTAGTCCATGGCCGCCAGGGCGAAGGGTGCCTCTGCCTCGGCCGCGCTGCACTGCACGGTGATTTGACAGAGCGCATCCAGGTACGTGCGCAGCGGCGTGAAGCCCGTGAGCCCCAGCGTCTCCAGCACCGCGCCCAGCGGCCGGCCCATCCACCGCAGCAGCGGCGCATACCGGAGCGCGCGCCCCGAGTGACGCAGCAGCGCCTTCACATCCAGCGGCGGCAGCAGGCCCGGGTCATCGAACAGTGGCCACAGCGCCTCGGCCACCTGGCCCTGCAACGCGAACAGGCGCCGGATGCCGGTGACAGGCGCGCCGGGCAGGGCGCAGAGGGACTCGATGAACCGTGCCTTGTCCCGATGCACCGGAAGCCGAAGTTCCGGCGTCCGCAGCTCCACCACCGGGTCCAGCCAGTCCACCGTCACCGCCATGCCGTGCTCGCGAATCCACCGGCCGAAGAGCTGGTGGGACTCGAAGCCGGAGAACAGCGTGGCCCCGGCCTCGAAGGCATGGCCTTCCCGCCGGAAGGTGCTGGCGCAGCCGCCGGGATAGTTCAGCGTCTCGCACAGCGCCACGCGCGCGCCTCGCCGCGTCAGCTCCAGCGCCGTGGCGAGCCCGCCGAAGCCCGCGCCCACCACCACCGCGTCGTACTCGATGCTCGACATCGTCCATGCCGTGAACCCGAGGCCGGCGGGCCCCCGGCCAGAGGAGCCTCACCTGTAACGCCTTCGGTACCGCGACCCTGGCCCGGTGCGGTGCCCCGCTCCTAACGAGGGCCGCGCTTCCAGGCGAGCCTTTCCTCTCGTGCGAAGTCCCATCCGCTCGGCGGCGGACGGTTCCCGGGCGGGCGGCCACTCAGGCCCGTCCGCCCGGGACTCCACTCACGTCACCCGCCGGCTCAGCGATACATGAGCGCCATGTTGTCCATGCGCACGCCCTGGCCGGGCGTGAACTCGAACATGCAGGCGTCGTCGGTGTAGCCCATGTAGTTGTGGATGGGGTCCAGCCCGGGGTCGGCCGGGCACGTGTCCAGCCCCGCCGTGCAGGCGCCCGAAGTGCCATTGGACCTCGGTGTGTCCGACACGCCGTCGTCCACCGAGCAGCCCTGCACCGTGTGATTCAGGCCCAGCCAGTGCCCCACCTCGTGCACGGTGCTGTCGCCCTGGTTGTACGGCGACGCCGTGCCGCCCGGCAGCGTCGAGTTCAGCATCACCACGCCGTCATTCACCGGGCTGGCAGCCTGGCTCCAGGGGAACGTCGCCCAGCCGAGCAGCCCACCGCCGGGGTTCGCCAGGTACAGGTTGAGCGACTCCTTGCCACCCCGGCGCAGCGCCGTCTTGGCCGCCCGCTCCGCCGAGCTGCCCGGTGACATCACATACCAGGTGGCGTTCGTCGTCCGCGTGGTGGCCACGTGGTCGAAGTAGAAGGGCGTGCCGCTGTAGGCCGAGTTGAGCACCGCAATCTGCGCGCTCACCACCGAGTCCGGCACATTGCCAGTCGTCGTGGTCGTCCCCGAGCGAAGCACGTGCACGTACGTGGGCACGCGCACCGTGCCCGGCAGCCGCATCGCGCTCACCTCGCGCGCCGCCAGTCGCGTCTCCACGCGCGCCAGTTCCGCCGCGTCCGCGTCCCCGGTGCCACATCGCGCCTCTTCCACCTCGGCGGGTTTCGGCTCCTCCACCGGCTCCAGCGTGCCACCACAGCCCCACGCCAGCAGGCCCCCCACGGTGAGCGCCAGCGTGCTGCTTCGCTTCATCCCCTGCATCCGCATGTCTCCTCCTGTGTGCCCAACGTCAGTCATGAACCAGGGAGAACCGTACTCCCCGGGAATGGAGGAAAACGAGGCGCGCCGCGCCAGGGCCGTGTCATTTCATTTCGGGTGCACGGTGACCCGGGGCCCGGCGCATAGACTGGGTGCGCCGCATCCACCGAAAGGTTCCGCCCGCTTGAACCGCTCACTCATCGCCGTCGGTTGTGCGCTCGTCCTGGGCTGTGCGTCCACGCAGAAGCCCGCTCCCGTGTCGCAGCCGAAGGCGCCGGAGGCCCGCTCCGCCCCCACGGAGTCCGGGCCGGAGCACCCGCGGTACCTCTCGCCCTCGGAAATCGCGAAGCGGCTGGAGGTGTCGGAGGTGTCCTACCGCGTGGAAGGGAAGGACTCGCCGCCGGGAGGCTGGGGAGACCAACTGTGGCCCCAGCGCGTGCAGGCGGTGGAGTTCCCCCGCGTGGTGGTGGAGAACGGCGAGCGCGTCGTCCGTGAGTGGCCGGAGAACCCGGCCGCGCGCAAGCTGCTCGACGAGGCCGAGCCCCTCTTCCAGGCGAAGAAGTACGAGGAGGCGGGGAAGCTCTACGCGCGCGCCACCGAGGTGTGCCCGGACTGCTACATGGCCTGGAACTTCCGGGGCGACGCGGCCTACTTCGCGGGAGACGCGGCCACCGGGCTGGAGCACTACCGCAAGGCCATCACCCTCAACCCGGATGACCACCGCTCCTGGTTCTTCCTGGGCAACGCGCTCGCGAAGCTGGGGCGCTTCGACGAGGCGCTCGACGCGTGGGGCATGTGCCTGACGCTCAGCCCGCGCTACTCCGTCATCCGCCAGTTCTTCCAGACCAACTCACACCTGGGGCTCGTCATCCGCGAGGACGCCATCGTCCCCCGTGGCTACGCGGAGCGCGTGGGCGAGGAGATCTCCATCCAGTTCGACCCCAACCACGACATGGGCTGGTTCGCCTTCGCCAACTGCAAGGCGCTGTGGCTGGGCGAGCCCTCGCACCGGAAGGAGATGACCGGCACCACCGAGGAGCACTTCACCTCGGTGGAGGAATTGGAGTGCCTGGGCACCGCGCTCGTCGTCCACGAGGACCAGAAGGCGCGGGGGAAGACGGACGCGTCGGACGCCACGCTGGACCGGCTGTATGTCATTGCGAAGGACGGGATGCTGCTGGAGGCCGTGCTCTTCGAGGTGGCCACCCGCGTGCACCCCCAAATCGTCCTCACCCTGGATGACACCGTCCGCCAGCGCCTGAAGGCCTACGTGCTCAAGCACGTGCTGGTGCCGGCGGGCGGCATCGACCTGTGAGGCCTACCGGGGCAGCTTGAGCCGGAGGGTGAAGACGTAGGACACGCTGACCGCCTTGCCCTGGTACGTCACCGGGCGGTAGCGCCAGCTCTCCAGCGCGTCCACCACCGCCTCATCCATGTGCGGCAGGCCCCTGATGACGCGGCAGTCGCGCACGCTGCCCTCCACCGTGATGACGCACTTGGCGATGAGCGTGCCCTCCACCTGGGCCGCGCGCGCCGCGGGCGTGTAGTCGATGGGGGTGACGCGCACCTGCGTCGGCGGCGTCATGCCCTGGCCGAACGGGAGAACCTCCGTGCCCGTGGGGCTCTGGCCCATGCCCCCTGGGAGCCCGGGGACGAGCGGCACGCCGATGGTCGTGCTGTTCGGGTCACCGTCCGGGTGGCCGCCGGCCACGCCCTCGCCCGGGTCCGCCACCTCGTCGGTGTTGTCGCTGGAGTCGGCAGGCGGCGGGTCCACGGGCTGCGGGTCCGCCGGCAGCGGCTGCACCTTGCGGGGGACGCGGTCCGGGTTGCGCGGGCGCGGCTTCGGGGCGTTGGCCTGCTTCGGCGCGGCGGGCGCCGGCGTGCCCTTGGCCAGGTTGGGGCCCACGCTCAGCCGGAGGACGTAGTCCTTCTCCGGCTCGGGCGGCAGCTCCGCGGGCCTCGCGGAGATGAAGAGGACCACGGCGAACAGCGCCGCGTGCACCCCGATGGACAGCCACATGCCCGCGCCAAGACGCCCTGCCCGCTGCCGCTCGATGACTGACTTGAACATGGTGGAAGGCCTCCTCCAAGGACGGGCGCTCCCGGCATCCGTCCGCTCCCCACGGACGGATGCCGACGTGTTCGGTTGCTTCTGGAGCGCCCTGACCACGCAAGAGTCAAACTACGCAGTCGCCGTCTCGGAATGGCCGTGAGTCGTCCATCTTCTGGTCACGGTTTTGTCATGGGAAAAGCCCGCCCGCTCCAGGTGCGGCTGCCCTCCGGAAACAGCACCGCCCTCCTTCCCGCGAGAGGAAAGGAGGGCGGCGACATCACTCATCACCCGTGCACGAGGGCGCGCTACCGGGGCAGCTTGAGCCTGACGGTGACGTGATAGGACACGGACACCGGGCTGCCCTGGAACGTCACCGGGCGGTAGCGCCGGGTCTCCAGGGCTTCCACCACCGCCTCGTCCATATAGGCCAGGCCCTTGAGGATGCGGCAGTCCCGCATCTGTCCCTCCCGGGTGATGACACACTTGGCGATGAGTGTGCCTTCCACCTCGGCCGCGCGCGCCAGGGACGTGTACTCGATGGGGGCTCCGCTCAGCAGCACTGGCGGCGTCATGCCGTCGCCGAAGGCAACGTTCTCCACGTCCGTGGCCCTGCGCACCAGGTCCGAGGGGACGCTCGTGGGCAGCGGACCGTCGGGGAGCAGGCTGTCCGGGTCGCCGTCCGGGTGGCCCTCGGGCTCGACGCGGATGGCGGGCGTGGCGACCTCGTCATCCCTGCCCGGGGACGGCGTCGGGTCGGGCTCCGGAGGACGCGGCTCCACAGGCGGCGGGGGCGTGCGGGGCACGCGGTTCCTGTCCCGGGGCTTGGGGCGGGGGGCGTTGGCCTGCTTCGGCGGCGCGGGCGCCGGGGTGCCCCTGCGCACGCTCGGGCCCGGTGGCCTGAAGGGCAGGCAATCGATCACGTACTGCTCGGGCGGTTCCGGAGGCCGCGCGGAGATGAACAGCACCGCGGCGAACAGCGCCGCATGCACGCCGATGGACACCCACGTCCCCGTCCCCAGTCGCCCCGCTCGCTGCCGCTCGATGACCGACTTGAACATACCGGCTGCCTCCCGCATCGACGGGCGCTCCCGGTGAACTCACCGCTTGCGCGCGGCAGGCGACACCGGCGTGGGCGGATGGCTCTGGAGCGCCCTGTCCACGCGCGAGTCAACCTACGGGTCGGGCACAGCGGGATGGCCGTGGGCCGGCCATCTCTTCATCACTGTTCTGTCACGGGGCGAAAAGCTCCATCCGGTAGCCCACGCCGCGAATCGTGTGGATGGTGAACCCGGACGTGCTCGTCCAGCCCAGCTTCTTCTTCAGGCTGGAGACGAAGTTGTCCACCGTGCGCGGGTCCACCACCACGTCCCGGCCCCACACCGCGTCCAGGATTTCCCCTCGCGGCAGGGCCCGGTCCTTGTGGCGCAGCAGGAAGGCGAGCAGGTCGAACTCGGTGCGTGTCAGCTCCACGTCCGTCCCGTCCGGCTTCGTCACCGCGCGCCGGCCCAGGTCCAGGGTGAAGCCGCTGAAGGTCATCACCTGCGGCGGGGGCGTGCCGGCCCTGCGCACCAGCGCGCGCACCCGCGCGAGCAATTCCCGCAGCCGGTAGGGCTTGGTGAGGTAGTCCTGCGCGCCCGCCTCGAAGCCGCGGAGGATGTCGTCCTCCAGCGAGCGCGCGGTGAGCATCATCACCATGCTCTTCACGCCCTGGGAGCGCAGCCGCCGGCAGAACGAGTAGCCGTCCTCGCCCGGCAGCATCACGTCCAGGATGAGCAGGTCGAACTCGCGCTCGCGCAGTAGCGGCTCGGCGTCGCGGGCGGAGGGGGCCTCGGACACCACGTAGCCCTCGTCCTGGAGGTTGTCGCGCAGGCCGACGCGCAGGTGGGCGTCGTCCTCGACGATGAGGACGGAGGGGCGGCTGGTCGGGTTCGGAGTGGCGGTGGTCATCGGTACGACTCGTGAAAGGTGAGAGCGAAGGTGGTGCCTTCAGGACTGGAGGTGGCCACCTGGATGTCGCCTCCATGCAGCCGCATGATCTTCCGGCAGAGCGCCAGTCCCAGGCCACTGCCGTGGACCTCCGGCCCCGGCTGCGTCAGCCGGTAGAAGTCCTGGAAGACGTTCTCCCATTCGTCTTCCGGCATGCCCACGCCGTTGTCGCGGAATAGCACCGTGCAGCCATGGCCGGGAATCGTCTGCGCGCTGACGGAGATGCGCACCGGGCTGCGCCGGTTGTAGGCGCACGCGTTGCGGCCCAGGTTGGCGAAGAGCAGCCGCAGCAGCGAGGGGTCCGCCTCCAGCTCCGCGTCGCCCACGTCCGTCACCAGGTCCACCGGCACCGTCGTGGCGCTGGCCAGGTCGTCGCGCAGCGGGTTGACCAATTCCTCCAGGCGCACGCGCGAGGTCCGCAGCTTCCAGCGGCCCTTGTCGATGCGGTTGAAGGACAGGATGTTCTCCACGAGGAAGTGCAGCCCGTCGGCGGCCTGGACGATGCGGGCCGGGTAGTCGCGCACCTCGGGCGTGTGCGCCAGCTTGCGCTCCAGCGTCTCGCCCAGCAGGCGGATGGAGGCCAGTGGCGTGCGCAGCTCGTGCGAGACGGTGGCCACGAAGTCGCTCTTCAGCTCCAGGAAGCGGTACTTGCGCTGCTGCGACACCACCGACAGCGCGAAGATGGCCATCGCCAGCGCGCCGCACACCGCCACCAGCACCGTCTTCAGACCGTAGCGCGCCTCGATGTCGGCCTCCGCCCGCGCCCACTGCGGCATCTCCGCGCGCACCCGCAGCGTGCGCATCGGCTGCACCGGACGCTCGGTCTTCAGGCTCAGCGTGCCGTCCGTGTCGAGCAGGCGGCGCGCGCGCAGGTCGTCCGCGATGGGGCGCAGCAGCGCCACCACGTCCACGGCGATGCCGTAGACCGCCTCCTCGTTCTTGGGCTCCACGTACCACTGCTCGCCAATCAGCGTCGGCTCCACCAGTCCGTCCGGCATCACCAGCATGCCGGCGCCCACCTCGCCCGCGCGGTCCAGGAAGTCACGGGTGGGCTCGCCCAGCGTGGTGCTCAGCCGGACGATGTGCTCGTGGAGGAAGTCGAAGTCCGACTGGGTGAAGCGCGAGCGCTCGCGAAGCAGGTCCCGCTGGAGCCCCGAGGCCCGGGCGAAGCCGCCGAAGTCCTCCGGCAGGCCCTCGCGCAGCAGCGCCCGCACCAGCGGCTCCGTGTCCTTCCCGCGCTGCAGTCGCTCCAGGGTCAGCACCAGGAAGGGCAGCTCCTGCACCGCGGGCAGCGGGTTGGCGGCGTGGTAGCGCAGCAGGTCCTCCACCAGCCGCCCCACGCCCCGGGTGTTCCGGGCCGCGAGCGCCGCCTCCACCGCGCGCAGCCGCGCCAGGCGCTGCTCCCACTTGCCCGCGGGCGAGCCATCCGCGAGGTGCGCCTCGAGCACGAGGTACGCGTCTTTCGCGGGCGTCCGGTAGCCGGCGCTGGGGCGGGTGATGCGGGGCAGGAACTGGTAGTTGCGGAAGAGGAGGTAGAAGCCCTCGGCCGGGGCCAGCGGGTCTCCCACCGCCTCATGGAGCGCGGGGATGGTCTCCTCGAGCTGCCGGGCCAGGCTCTGGCGGAGCGACTCGGAGGCGGCGTGCTCCAGCGCCTCGCGGCGTGAGCGCACCTGGGCGTGAGCATCCTCGCGCTCCTGGCCGAAGATGCGCTGGAGGCTGAACAGCCCCCAGCCGAGGGCCAGGAGGCCGCAGCCCAGGGCCACGAGGGTGGGGAGGAGCCGGCGCAGCATGAGAGTGCGACGCTGACTATCGCACAGCCTCCGGCCCCCCGAGGCTTTTCGCGTGGGCCTGGAGGCGGAGGCGAGTGTCCTCGGAGGGCGGACGGGCGGGCTTCCGGTCCACGGGCCGACAGCGCGGTGCGGCGGGCGATGGCGCCGGGGCCGCACGAGGGAAAGCCTGGGGGGCAGGAGGCTGCCCCGCATGCGCGTCGTCTTTCCGCTGTCGCGTCCCTGGCCTGGAGGCCCCGTGGTGCTGTGGGGCGGAGCGCTCCCCGCCGGCAGCCTCAAGTACCTCACCTTCTCGCGCTACCTGGAGTCTTCACTCCCGGAGGGGGCGAGGGGGCTGGTGGAGCTGTCCGGGGCGGCCACCGCGCTGGCGCTGGACGCGCTGGGGCGGGAGCGGGGGCTGCCGGTGGTGGCGGTGACGGACGCGGCGGGGACGGGCTACCTGCGGACCAACGGGTTCGGCGGCGAGGTGCGCACCGTGCGCGGGCTCTCCGAGGCGTGGGAGCTGGCGAGGGGCTACGAGCGCGCCGGGTGGTGCTGGCCGCGGCAGCTCGCCAACGGGGAGTTGGTGGAGTGCGTGGCGTCGTGGGCCGTGCGGCTGCGCGAGGTGGTGCGCGACGTCTTCCCAGCGGTGCGCAGCGTGGTGTGCGGCTTCGGCACGGGCGCCACGGTGGTGGGGCTGCACCGGACCTTCACGTCCGCGGGCTACGAGGTGGTGGGCGTGCAGCCCGCCCCGGGGCGCTCGCTGCCCGGCTGGCGGCGCTGGGCGGAGCAGAGCCTGGGGGAGACGGACCTCTTCTACCCGTACCGGGAAGAGGTGGCGCTGGAGACGGCGAGGGCCCGGGACTCGGATGGCCTGGGCGCGCTGCTGGCCTGGGCGCGCGAGGAGCCCAGGCCGGAGGAGGTGCTCATCATCTCCCACAACGCGCGGCCCCCGGGAGGCTGAGGCGGGCTACGGCTGCTCCCCGCCGGCACGCTCACCGCGAGGCCCGCGCTGGCGGCCGCCGTTCCCCCACTCCTCGCGGCGCAGCTCCTGGTACTTCGCCTGCTGCTCCTCGCTCAGTAGCGAGCTCATCTCCTGGTCCGTCTGCTGGCGCTCGGCGCGCAGCTCCTGGCGGATGTCGCGCGGGTTCTTCGTGCCGGCCTGCACCTCGGCCATGAGCGCCTGGCGCTTGGAGTCCTCGGCCTGCATGCGGCGGGTGAGCGCCTGCTCCTGGTTGTAGTTGAGCTTGGCGTCGCTCACGAACTGGCGCAGGCGCTCCGCGCGCTGCGTCTGGGACTGGACCTGCGCCTGGGCCCACTCCTGCTGGCGAGCCTCGCGCTGCTCGTTGCGCATCTCGTCCTGCACGGCGCGCACGGCGTCCTTCAGGTAGGTGCGTCCACCCTCGGAGTTGAGCGCCTCGCCCGCCACCATGCCGCGCACCTCGGCGCGCAGTTGCTCCAGCTCCGCCGTGAGCGCCGCGGGGGCCGCCACCATGCCGCCGTCCGCGGAGATGGCGGGCCGCTGCTCCAGTGTCATCAGCCGCCGGGACAGGCCGAGCGCGGTGTCCTCCAGCGCCCGCACGCGCCGCTCCAGGTCCTCCACGTCGGCGGCGGCCATGGCGGGGGGAGCGTCATCCTGCGAGGGAGGCGGCGTCGCGGGCTCACCGCGGCCCATGAGGGAGACCGCGAGCGCCGCCGAGGCCAGGACGAGGGAAGCGATGCCGAGGAACTTGTTCATGTCTGCTCCGACGCGGGAAGGAGGCCCGTATTCCATACCCCGCTTGTGCGCCTGGCTCCACGCACCGTCCGGGTGGGCCGCCGGCCTCAGCGCCGCTCGGCGGGCTTCGTCGGGTCGTCCATGTCGATGGGGCCCTGGCCCGGGCCGTGCTTCATGGCGCAGTCATCACACATCCAGAACCGCACGATCATCCCGTTGTCTCCATTGGAGATGAACGTCGAGCCGGCCACGGCTCCGCTCTCGGTCCTCTTGCAGGAGATGCACGTGTGGGGCGACGGGCTCTGGGGCATCCGGGTCCTCGGGGGCGGAAATGAAATGAAATGGACCGACATCATGCGGATGCCGGTCCAGGAAAGACAAACCCTTCGCTGTCAGCGCGGCCCGGCGCTCAGCCGATGGCCATCTGGTAGCCGCCGTTGGGGTTGGAGTTGAGGAAGTGCTTCAGCTGCTCCGGGGTGACGGTCTTCACGTTGGCGTCGGCCGGGTCGCGGACGATGAAGTTGCCCTTGTCGTCCATGCCCGCCACGGTGACGTAGTGGCCGGAGGTGCGGCCCTCGTTCTGGTGGGGCGGCATGGCGTGGTAGTCGCCGTTGGCCACCACCAGCTTGCCCTGCTTGAGCTGGTCGGCAATCCAGTCCACGTTGGCGCCGGGGCCCTTGGTGACGGCCTCCTTGCCCATGGCCTTCGCCATCTTCGCGATGCCGTTCACGTCGGTGCCGTTGCCGCTGGTGCCGCCAATCTTGCCCAGGTGGTTGATGAGCTGGGCGTCCGTCATGTCCTTGCCGTAGCCGACCGCGCGCGCAATCTGCGCCATGGACGTGGGGCCGCAGTTGGCCGGGCCGTTCCAGTAGTTCCCGTCCTTGCCGGCCGGGTTGTACTGGCTGATCTGCGGCACCTTGCTCGCGTCCACCTTGCCGTTGTTCGTCACCGGGGCGGCGCCGTCGGTGGGGTTGATGTTGACGGGGTTGGGCTTGTTCGCGCCGGGCGCGAAGCTGCTCTGGTCCGAGCCCGCCACGCCCGGCAGCTTGATGCTGTCGCCGGCCATGATGAGGTTGGGGTTGGTGATCTTCGGGTTCAGCGCCTGGATCTGCTTGATGATGTCCCAGTGCGAGCCCTCCATCCCCTTCGCCTTGAGCTGCGAGGCGATGCCCCAGAGGGTGTCACCGCTCTTGATCTTGTAGTCGGAGTCGCCCACCGGCTGGCGCGAGCCCGGTGAGTCGGTGCCCGGCTTGCTGCCGGGGGTGTTGCCACCCGGTGTGCTGCCGGGGGTGTTGCCACCCGGCGTGGTGGTGTCGGGGACGTTGGCGGTGCCCGTCGGCGTCTTGCCGCCCGGGAACAGGGTGTTGATGTGGTTCTGAATCTTGCTCTGGTAGTCGTAGCCGCGCGCGTCGTTCATATTGCCCGCGCCGCGGTGCCACTCGCGCGCGGCGGCCAGGCTGCTGCCGTGCTTCTTCGTCAGGTCGCCAATGGTCTTCGCGAGGAACTCCAGTTGCTTCTCGGGCGGAATCGTCTTCGCGTTGGCGCCGCGCCCCACCTGCATGCCGGCCCACTTCTCGAACGAGGGGAGCAGCCCGTTGTCATCGAGCCCGATGAGCCCGTGGCCGGTGCCGTCGCGGTGCACGCCGTGGTTCTTGAACGAGGACTCCTGCGCGACGATGCCCGCCAGCACCTTGGGGTCCGCGCCGTACTGCTTCGCGTACTTCTCGATGTACGGCCAGACCTGCTGGAGGCTGAGCTGCGCGTCCCGGCCCTGCGGAAGCCCCGACGCCTGCGCCGCCGTGGGCGCGTAGGTCTGCGGACGAGAGTCGATGCGAGGGGAGGTCATGGCGCGCTCCGGCTTTCAGGAGTGGGGTGACTGCTTACAGGAGGAATTGTCGTACCTGCGGTCGGAAAGTTGCCTGGCCGTGGGTCGACTCCTCGCCGCTGACCTCGCGAGCGCCAGAAACACAGAAGCCGCGCGCAGGCCCCGGACAACGGGTCGGCGCGCGGCTTCGTTTTCAGGGGCACCCGGCGCGTTGCCGGGGCCTTTCATGCGGTGGGACTAGGCGTTGCGGCGGACCATCGCGACCTCGAGCTGACGGTCGGTGACGTAGCCGGTGGCCTTGCTGCCCTCGCGGTACATCTTCCCGTTGTCATCCACGTAGAAGCGGTTGTTCGGGTTGGTGTCGGCGCCCTTGGCCTTCTGCGTCGTCCCCGGGTCGTGGAAGGTGTAGTAGGTGCGGCCCTTGTCGTCGACGCCGCGGCCGGTGATGACCACGAAGTGGTCCGTGAGCTTGTCCGCGTTGTAGTCGGAGTCCTTGTGGCTGACGCCCACGACGACGGGCTTGCCCGCGTCGAGCTGCGAGTCGATGTACTTGCGGCCCTCGGCGGCCTTCTTCGGGTCCACCGTCACCTGGCCCTTGGAGTTCTCGCTCGTGGCCACCTGGATGCGCTTGTCCGGGCCCGTCACGGTGGCGCCGGCCGCCTTGGCCATGGCCACCGCCGCGTTGAAGCACGCGGTGTCGTTCGGGGTGTAGCCGTGGCCGCCCTCGAACTGGCTGAAGTAGGGGACCTTGACCTTCGTCGCATCCTTCGAGCCCGGCTTCTCGACGGGGGTCGAGTCCTTGACGGGCTTGGACTCGGGCTTCGTCTCCGGCTTGGTCTCCTGCTTCGTCTCGGGCTTCGTCGTCGGGCCCGCGGCCTGCTCCTTCTTGAGCTGGGCCAGGGCGTCCTTCGACTCATTCACGAAGCGGTTGGCGACGCTCTCCTGCACCTTCGCCGAGTTCTTGCGGAAGTGCACCAGCTCGCCGTTCTCGTTCTTCCGGCCGCGCTCGGCGTAGACGGCCTTGATGATGTCCGCGTCGCTCATCTTCGACGGGTCCTTGCCCTTGAGCGCGGCCTTGAAGATGTCGTCGGAGTTGTTGCGGTGCTGGACGGAGGTGGACCAGGCCACGTCCTGCAGCGCCTTCGAGCGCGTGGTGACGTCCAGGCCGGTGGCCTTCTTGATGTCGGCGACGGCGGGGTCGTAGTGCGTGCGCTTGATGGCGTCGTGCTGGGCCTGGAAGAAGCGCTCCGGCTCCTTCTTGGCCAGGTCCTTCCACGCCTTGGTGAACTCGGCGCTGCCGGGCGTCTTGCCGGACAGGGCCTTGTGGTAGTCGGGGTAGGTGTTCTTCAGCCCGTCCACGAACTCCTTGGCGGAGCCCGTCTTGGTGGCGAACTGGTAGGAGCCGTAGGACACGCCGCCCGCGTCACCGCTGCCGGTGGAGACGGTGCCGGGGCCGGTCGCCTCGTACTTGCGGCTCAGGCTGCCCAGGTCCGCCGGGGTCTCGCCCTTCTTGGTCTCCGTGGGCTTGGTGTTCGTCTCAACGGGCTTCGTGGCCGGCTTGGTGGGCTGATAGTTGTCCACCTTCGGCTGCGTCTTGCCCTTCGTGGAGTCGGTCGGCTTCGCGTCGAAGCCGTCGTTGACGCGCAGGACCTGACCCGCGCTGATGCGGTCCGGGTTCTTGATGTTGTTGGCCTTGGCCAACGCATCGACGGTGGTGTTGTAGCGCTTGGCGATGGCCGACAGCGTGTCGCCTGACCGCACCTTGTAGTTGCTGACGCTCGTCATGGTCCGCTCCCCGCACGGAGGCTTGCGGCCCCCGGCTCGCTCGACACGCAGTCGAGGATTTCCCTCTATTATCTAGGAGTTCCGTCGTTTGTTGCGTGGGCGGAAGTTTTCGGGGCCCGATCAGACGGGGCAGCGGAACCCCTCGGATTTATTGAGCCATGGAGGATGTGACGATGACCAGGCAGGTGGCGCTGGGCCTGACGATGGTGGCGTGGGCGGCGGTGGCAGCGGCCCAGCCGGCGGGCGATGTCACGGGCGTGTATCGCAAGGACGGTGGGGAGCTGGCCGTGCTGCAGGGCGACAAGGAGACCCTGCTCCACTACAGCGCCGGCTTCCCGCAGGGGCAGAGCGTCGGGACGTGTGAGTGCCCGCTGATGCTCCAGCGAAAGGAGTCCGCGTCTCGCTGGGCGCTGAAGAGCACGGACGCCAACGACACGTGGACGCTGCGGCTGGAGTCCGGCGAATTGGTGCTCGAGGACGGAAGCCCCGGCTGCTGCGGCGCGGGCTGGCCCGGAAAGGATGTCTTCGCGCGCAAGGCGATGACGCCCCTGAAGGGCTGCAAGGTGAAGGCGCCGCGCGCGTACTTCCACGACTCGGACGAGAAGAACACGCAGCGCAAGGCCTTCGTGGTGACAGGGGACGCGGTGCAGGTCTACGTGCCGTCCCTCGAGCCGGACCTGGTGCCCGCGCGCTTCGCGGGGCCGAAGAGCGCCACCGTGGGCCTGCTGCGTCGCGATCAGCTCGACTGCAAGGAGCAGGGCAGCGCGGCGTCGGCCGCCCCGGGTGCGGTGGACGTGAAGCCGCTCGCCGGCCACTGGGTGCAGGTGCACCGCAAGGGCAAGGGGTACGTCATCGAGCGGCCCTGCTCGTCGGGCACCCCCGCCTTCACCCTCGAGGCCAGCGGCGCGATGAAGGCCGAGTACGGCCAGGAGGACGAGGAGCTGAAGGTGACGGGCTCGATGCCCGGCGCGGCGGGCGCGTACACGCTGGAGGTGACACACTCCAGCGGCTCGCGCGAGACGCTGGCGTGGACGGTGGCGGACGCGAAGAAGAACATCGTCCGCCTCAAGGGGGGCACGGGTTTCTTCCGCGACGGCACGCTCTTCGTCCGCGAGGACAAGAAGGGCGGCATCCCCGTGCGCGCCGAGAAGTGCGACGAGTACGAGTAGCCCCATCGTCGTACGCGACACGCGGGAGGTGGGGGCGACGCGTCGGGGCAGGTCACCCGACGCGTCGGAGGACGCTCCGCTCAGCCAATCTTGAACGCGTCCAGCTCCGGCACCTTCTCCAGCAGCACGGGGGCGGAGTGCAGGTACGCGGTGGAGCGGCGCTTCTGGTCGATGTCGTCGTAGACGCGCTGCACCTGCGTGGGCGTCAGGCCCATCACCTGCGCGGCCTCGTCCGTGGACACGCCGTGATTCTTGGCCCACATCAGCAGGTCGAGCTGCGAGTAGTGCACGGAGAAGTAGAAGTCCTCCTGCGACTGCGGAAGGCTGAACGTGTCCGTGGTGGGCTCGCCGCTGGTGATTTCGTCGATGACGCCCAGGTGCTTCGCCAGCTTGTACACCTGCGTCTTGTAGAGGCCGGCGATGGGCTTCACGTCCGCCGCGCCGTCACCGAGCTTCACGAAGAAGCCCTGGTCGTACTCCAGGCGGTTCGGCGTGCCGGACACCGCGAAGTTCAGCCGGTCCGCGTGGAAGTAGTCCATCATCTTCCGGGTGCGCTGCTTGAAGTTCGTCGCGGCGACAATCTGCGTGTACGCCTGCGGCGAGAGGCGGAAGCGGCGCTCCTCGCCGTTCACCTGCACCACCACGTGGAAGAAGTTCACCGCGTCCGTGTTCAGCCGGTCGCCGTTCATCACAATCTTCCACTTCATGTCCGGGGTGAACTCGGGGAACACCGAGCGCACCGCCTCGTCGCGCTGCCGGTAGCAGCCGGCCGCCTCCAGAATCGGGGCGATGTCGTGGAGCTGGTACTTGATGCCCAGCTTCTCGCAGAGCTTGCGGCCCAGCTGCGAGCTCCACCCGCTGGAGTCCTTCTCCGGCAGGAGGATGCCGAACACGCGGTCCGGCCCCAGCGCACGCACGGCCAGCGCGGCGACGCAGGCGGAGTCGATGCCGCCGGAGACGGCGACCACCAGCCCGCGCTTCTTCAGCTTCTTCAGCACCGCCTCGCGCAGCCCTTCGGACAGCTCGGCCGCCTTGGCCTCCCAGTCCAGCTCCAGCACCTGCTTCGAGAACTTCATCGTGTCCACCCCTCTGGAATTTCTTACGAAGAACCGACTGACGAATACCGTGTGCGCAGCTCCGCCTTGAGCACCTTGCCCGCGGGCCCGCGCGGAAGCGCCTCTGAAAACACCACGTGCTTCGGCACCTTGTGCACCGGCAGCGACTCGCGGCAGAAGCGCCGCAAGTCGTCTTCCTTCACCTCGGCGCCCGCGTGCACCACCACCACCGCGCAGGCCGCCTCGCCGCCCAGCGCGTCCGGCACGCCCACCACCGCGACTTCCCGCACCGCGGGGTGGCTCGCCAGGTGGTGCTCGATTTCCGCCGGGCTCACCCGGTGGCCATTCACCTTGAGGATTTCCTTCGCGCGGCCGACGAGGAAGAAGAAGCCGTCCGCGTCGCGCCAGGCCAGGTCGCCCGTCCACAGCCAGCCGTCCTTCAGCACGGTGGCCGTCTCCTCGGGCGCGCCCAGGTAGCCCGGCGTGACGTTGGCGCCCTTCGCCACCAGGTGGCCCGTCTCGCCCACGGGCAGCGGCGTGCCGTCCTCCGCCACCACGCGCAATTCCACGCCCGGAATGCCCAGGCCGATGGAGCCCGCCTTCTCCTTCGCGAGCTTCGGCGGCAGGTAGCTCAGCCGCGCGGTGGCCTCCGTCTGGCCGTACATGACGAACAGCTCCGCCGGGTGGAACGTCTCGCGCGTCCACTGGATGGTGTCCGGCGCCATGCCACCGCCCGCCTGGGTGAGGTAGCGCAGCTTGAGCTTCGACAGCGTCTCCGGGCTGGCCTGACGCTTGAGCAACTCGAAGGTGAGTGGCACGCCCGCGAAGCCGGTGCTGCCCTCGGCGGCCATGGCCTCCAGCACCACCTGCGGGTACATGAAGCGCGGGTCCAGGAACACGGAGCCGCCCGCGAGCAGGTGCGTCTGCAGGACGCTCTTCCCGTAGCAGTAGTGCAGCGGGAGGATGAGGTGCGCCCTGTCCGTCGGCGTGAGGCCCAGGTACTCGACGATGGAGCGCGTGTTGGCGGCGATGTTGCCGAACGTCTGGATGACGCCTCGGGGCGTGCCCGTGCTGCCGGACGTGTAGACGATGGCCGCGTGCGCGTCGGACGGCGCGGAGGGCAGCGTCTCCAGCGGAGCGGCCTTCGCGTCCGCGTCCAGCGCGCCGTCCTCCTGCACCCATGTGCACACGGCGGGCGCGAGCACCTGGAGCATGCGCTCTGGAGGGCGCGTGGAGTGCACCACGTAGAAGTGGCCCAGGGTCGTCCTGCCCGTCCACTTGCGCGCGTCCTGCCCGAAGAGGAAGGCGTGCCGCGCGCCCGTCTGCGCGAGGATGGCATCCAGCGACGCCGCGCCGGACTCGCGGTCCAGCTCCACCGCGCACGCGCCCAGCGCCTGCACCGCGAGGCCCGCCACCACCGCCGCCGAGCCCAGCGGCAGGGCGATGAGCACCTTGTCCCCCGGGCCCACGCCCGAAGCGCGCAGGTGTCCGGCCAGCGCCAGCATCCGCTCCGCGAGCTGCCGGTAGGTGAGCCGCACCCACGGCGAGTCCACCGCGGACGCGTCCGGCGTGCGCCCGGCGTGGCCCAGCACCCACCCGGGAGCGGAGTCCGTCGCGCTCATGCTGCCTCCCGCGCCATGGCCATGCGCTCGGCGTTGCCATGCACCCGGGCAGAGGAGTCCGTCGCGCTCATGCCGCCTCCAGCACCACCGCGTCCACGTCCGCCGCGGGTGGCGGCTTCGGGTGGAGGAAGTGGTGGGCGAGCAATTGCGTGGACGCGATGGCGAAGAGGGCCATGGTGTCCGCCTCGCTCTCCGCCGCGTTGGGCGCGCGCAGCTTGGCGACGAGTCGCTCCGCCTTCTTCGCGTCGAAGACGCCCACCTTCGCCACCGCCTCGGGTGCGAGCAGCTCGCGGGCCCAGGCCGGCGCGTCGGGGCCCACCAGCGCTCCGGCGATGGGCGCGCGGTAGGGGAACTTGCTGCGCTCCAGGATGGACGCCGGCACCTTGCCCCGGGCAAAGCGCTTGAGGATGTGTTTCTCGTCCAGCCCCTTGAGGCGCAGCCGCTCCGGCACTCGCGCGGCGAACTCCATCACCGCCGTGTCCAGGAAGGGGAAGCGCCCCTCCACCGCGTTGCCCAGCAGCATGCGGTCGCCCTGCGCGGACAGCAGATACCCGGACAGCAGCGTCTTTGCCTCCAGGTACTGCGCGCGCGCCAGCGGTCGCCACCGGGCCACGTGCTCCGGCACCGACCGCAGCACCGACGCCACCGGGTCCTCGTCCGCCACGCGCGCGGCGAACTCCGGCGCGAGGAAGCGCGTAATCCGGCCGCTGTTGGACCAGCGCACCAGGTGCGAGAAGCCCAGGCTCCCCGGGTCCTCCAGCCCCATGCCGAAGAACTCGCGCAAGAGCTCCACGTTCTGCTGGCTCACCGAGAGGGTGGGGTAGAGCTTCCGCAGCAGCAGCGGGCGGTACTTCGACGCCGGCTGGCGCGCCCAGAACTGGCGGACCTTGGTCTCCTTGAAGAGGTCGTAGCCGAGGAACATCTCGTCCGAGCCCTCCCCGGTGAGGACCACGCGGATGCCGTTCTCCCGCACCCACTCGCTCAGGCGCAGGAAGGGCGCGGGCGCGGAGCGCATCATCGCCTGCTCGGCGTGGAAGATGACGCCCGGCACCAGCTTGCCGATGTCCCCGTCGCGCATCTCCACCACGCGGTGCTGCGTGCGCAGTTCGTCCGCCACGGTGGTCTGGTGCTGGCGCTCGTCGAAGCGCGCGTGCGCGAAGCCCACGGAGAAGGTCCGCAGCGTGCCGCCCAACTGCCCCTGCGCCAGCGCGCACAGGAGGCTGGAATCCAGCCCGCCCGACAGGTACGCCGCCACCGGCACGTCCGCGCGCAGCCGCAGCCGCACCGCGCGCTCCAGCACCGCGCCCAATTCCTCCAGCAGCTTCGGCTCGTCCGCGGCGTCCGGCGCGACGCCGAAGTCCAGGTCCCAGTACCGGAAGACCTCCAGCTTCCCGTCCCGGAAGCGGGCCGAGTGCGCGGGAGGCAAGAGGTTCACGCCCTCGAACGAGGTGCGCGGCGCCACCGGCGACCAGAGCGCGAAGGTCTGCTTGAGGCCCCGCGCGTCCAGCGTCGGCGTCACCAGCCCACCGGCGAAGAGCACCTTGGCCTCGGAGCCGAACGCCAGGTGCCCGCCCGGCAGCTGCGCGTAATACAGCGGGCAGATGCCCACGCGGTCTCGCGAGAGCCAGAGCGTCTTGTCGCGCGGGTCCCAGAGGGCGAAGGCCCACTGGCCCTCGAAGCGGCGCACGCAGTCGATGCCCCACGTGAGGAACGCGGCGAGGATGACCTCGGTGTCCGAGCGGGTGCGGAACGCGTAGTGCGCGGAGAGCTGCTCGCGCAGCTCCACGTGGTTGAAGATTTCACCGTTGAAGACGACGGTGAGTCCCGTGCGGGCGTCCCGCATGGGTTGGTGGCCGCCCTCCAGGTCGACGATGGAGAGCCGCGTGTGGCCCAGGCCCACGCCGTCCAGCATCAGGGCCCGCTGCGCGTCGGGGCCGCGGTGCTTGATGCTGGCGGTCATCCTGCGCAGCCGCTCGGCGGACTCGTTCCGCTCGGCTGCTCCGGCGCCCCCGCCCGCCGGAAAGGTGAAACCCGCGATGCCACACATGGTGGTGCTCTCTCTCAGCCCACCTGCGGCAGGCGCTGCTGCTTCTTCTTCTCCACGAAGGCCACCACGCGCGTCAGCGAGTCCAGGTTCTCCGGCACCAGCTCGCGGTCCTCCAGCTTGAGGCCGAAGTCCTGCTCGAGGAACGCCACCAGCTCCATCATGCCGGTGGAGTCGATGAGGCCCTTGCGGAGGAAGGAGTCGTCGTCGGCGAACTCGTCCACGAAGAAGGTGTCGACGATGAAGCTGCGGATGCGCTCACGAGTGCTCATGGTGTTTCAGTCCTGTCTGGAATGACGTGTGGATGGAAGTGGCCGGGGCTCGGGCGTCCGCCCCGGGGTGAAGAAGGAAGGGCGCTCAGGTGCCCGACTCGCGGGCGACCAGCTCCAGGCTCATGTTGCGGGCGGGGTTGCCCATGGCGAGCGAGTCCGGTGGCACGTCCTGCGTGACGATGCTGCCGGCGGACACCACCGAGCGCGCCCCCACGCGCACCCCCGGCATGATGATGGCGCCATGGGCCACCCAGACGTCCTCGTCGATGACGATGGGCGCGGTGCGGTGCCCGTCACGGTCTCCCACGCGCACGAACGAGGCGAACATGCACCGCTCGCCGATGGAGACGGACTCCCACGCCTCCAGCGAGACGCCGTAGTTGAATTGCGTGTCCGAGCCGATGGAGAGCCGCGCGCCGGGGTGACACACCAGCGAGCTGGGCATCATGCCGCCCACGAAGGTGAGCCGGTCTCCCAGCTGAATCGTGCCCTCGTTCTGCACGCTCATGGAGCCGTACGCGGCCACGTTGCGGCCCACCGACTGCACCGAGCGGAACAGCCAGCGCGCGCGCGCCAGGGCCAACGCGCGCTCGGCGCGGGGCTCCACGGCGTTGCGCAGCCCCTGGAGGTGGTTCATCCACGTGGACAGCGGAAGTGCGGAGAGTCTCGGGTTCATCCGGCCACCTCGCGGCGCAGCACCCGGGCCGGTGAGCCGCCCACCGTCACGCGGGGAGGGATGCGGCGGGAAATCACGGTGCCGGGCGCCACGGTGGCGCCCTGCTGCACGTGCGAGCCCGGAAGGAGGATGGCGCGGCTGCCCACCGTCACCCCGTCCTCGATGACGAGCGGGACGGAAGGGGGGCGCTCGTGCCGGTTGCCCCGGAGCGGGTGGTGCTGGTTGTCCATCACCTTGCAGAAGGCGCCCAGCTTCGCGCCCGCGCCCACGGTGATGGACTGGAGCGCCTCCAGCGAGGCGCCTCCTTCGATGGCGACGTCGTCACCGAGGATGATGCTGCCGCCCTTCATCGCGTGCAGCTCGATGGGCGCCGTCCGCCCATCCAACACCACGCGGTGGCCCAGGCGGACCTCGCCGGAGCCGTGAATCCATACGCGGCCGAGCACCGTGGGGGCGTCACCCACCGCCCGGCAGCGTCGGAGCTTCAGGCGCGAGAGGAGCGTTCCCAGCTCGCGCGACAGGGGAACGGGGAGCGGGCTCATGTCACGGTGTGGCGTGTGAGGGAATGGGAGGCTGCACGGCGGGCGCCGGCAGGGCGGACAGGAAAGCGAGGAACTCCTTCGCCATGCGGGCCTGCCCCGCGGCGTTGAGGTGGCCGCCGTCATCCGAGTACGCCGGCACCATGGCCGGCCACGGCTGCCCGTTCAGCTCGTACGTCTCGGGCGTCCCGTCGGCGGCGGTGGACTCGAGCGCGGCCAGGTCGAACAGCGGCTCCTTGCCGCCGTACGTCTTGCGCAGCAGCTGGTTGAAGTTCTCTCGCTGCACATTCTCGGAGATGCCCCACACCGGCTTGCCGAGCAGCTCCTTCAACCACGCCTTGGCGCCGCGCTGCACGGTGGTCAGCGGCACGGTGACATGCACGAAGGTGGTCCCCGGGTGGCGCGCCTTCAGTCCTTCCATGGTGGCGCGGTACTTCTCGAACAGGGCGCGGGTGTCCGTGGTGCCGTTGAAGTCGATGTAGCAGAACTTGAAGAAGGCCACGTCCGCCCCCTTGGCCAGGCCCGCATCCATCAGACGCGCGAAGTCCGCAATCTTGGATTCGGGCTTCATGTTTTCGCCCACCATGGCGTGGGCGATGGTGCCGGGGGCCACCGGCTGGGAGGGGTCCTTCACCTCCACCACGCGCGGGGCGGAGGCCACCTGCTTGACGCCGTCCAGGATGTTGCCGCCCACGGACTGGTGGCCGAAGAAGATGCGCCTCTGGGCCAGCGTCTCCAACCCGCCCGACGAAGAGGCCGGGGGCGTCGCGGCGCTCGCCACGCCGTGCAGGGCCATGAGCACGATGGCCGGAAGCACCAGCGCGCTCATTCGCACAAGAAAGGTCCAGTCGAAGTGCATGCGGACTCATAAACCCGACGCTTGCCAAGCGTCAAAGGGCCAACGGTCCAGGATGCGCGTTCGATTTTTTCGGGCCTTGGAATGACGGGAGGTGAGTCGGACCCGCCCCGCCTGGCCGGCCAGAAAGCAAGCCGCCAGGCCCGGGGGGATTGACACGCCCCGCGCTGGCGGCGCGCTACTCCGAGCGCAGGGAGACGGCCGGTGACACGCGGCTGGCGCGGAGCGCGGGCAGCCAGCTGGCCAGCAGGGACACCCCGGACAGCACCACGGCCACGCCCACGAAGATGGTGGGCTCGCTGGCGTCCACGCCGTACAGCAGCGAGGCCAGCAGCCGCGTGCAGCCGAAGGCGGCCAGCAGCCCCACGCCCACGCCCACCAGCGTCAGCCGCAGGCCCTGGCCCAGCACCAGCCGCAGTACCTGCCGCGGGTGCGCGCCCAGCGCCAGGCGGATGCCCAGCTCACGCGTGCGCTGGCCCACGGTGTAGGCCATGACGCCGTAGACACCCACGCCGGCCAGCACCACCGCGAGCAGGGCGAAGGCGGCCAGCAGCCGGGCCGTTGCCGTGGGGCGCAAAAGCTGCCGGTCCACCCGCTCCGCGAAGGGGGCCAGGTCATAGACGGGCTGCTCCGCGTCCACGGCCTTCACCTCCTGGCGCACGGCCGTCACCAGCGGGGCCTCCGCGCCCCGGCCGCGCAACAGCAGCGTGACGGAGGGAATGGGCATCTGCGCCAGGGGCAGGTACACCTCCGGCCGGGCGGGGAGGGTGAGCCGGTCCGCCCGCACGTCCGCCACCACGCCGACGATGTCGTGGAACGCCGAGTCCCCGTTCCAGTCCAGCTTCACCCGCCGGCCCAGGGCCTCGCCCGTGCCGAGGTAGGCCCGGACGAAGGCCTCGTTGACGATGGCGACGGGCGCGCCCTTGTCCGTGTCCTGCGGGCCGAACGCGCGGCCCTGCCGGACGGCGATGCGCATGGTGCGGAAGTAGTCCGGGCTGGCCACGCGGTACTCGGCGAGGAAGCGCTCACCGGACTGCGGCGCGCTGCCCTCGAGGATGAAGTCCCCGTTGGTGTTGCTGTTGCCCAGGGGGGCGTCGTTGATCACCCCCGCCGCCTCCACCCCGGGGAGCGCCGCCACGCGGCCCAGCAGCTCGTCGTAGAAGGATGCCTTGCGCGCGCCGTCCGAGTACTTCGCGGCGGGCAGCGACAGCCGCGCGGACAAGAGTCCGTCCAGGTCGAAGCCCAGGTCCACCGCCTGCACGTTCTGCAGCGTGCGCACCATGAGGCCGGTGCCCACCAGCAGCACCAGCGCCAGCGCCAGCTGCACCATGACGAGCGCGTTGCGCAGCGGGTGGTGCGCGCGCGCCCCCGCGGCGCTGCCCGACTGCTTGAGCAGCGGCAGCACGTCCATGCCGGAGGTGTGCAGCGCGGGCGCCAGCCCGAAGAGCAGCCCCGCGCCCACGGACAGCGCCACGCTGAAGGCCAGGGCCGGGCCGCTCAGCTCCACCGGCGTCACCCGCAGCATGTTGACGGGCAGCAGGGTGCGCACCAGCTCCAGGCCCCAGAGCACCAGCAGGAGCCCCATCGCTCCGCCGAAGAGCGCCAGCAGCACGCTCTCCGCCAGCGCCTGCTGCATGCGCCGGCCCCGGCTGGCCCCCAGCGCCGCGCGGATGGCGCCGTCGCGCTGTCGCGCCAGCGCCCGCACCAGCATGAGGTTGGCCACGTTGGCGCAGGCGATGAGCAGCACGAAGGCCACCGCCCCCCACAGCGTCCACAGCATGGGGCGCATGTTGCCGGTGAGCTCCTCCTGCCAGGTGAGCAGCGTCACCCCGTGCGGCGCCTCGCCGGCGTCCGCGGAGTCGATGAGCGTGGCCACCCGCGCCAGGTCCGAGCGCGCCGCCTCCAGCGAGGTGCCGGGGGCGAGCCGGCCCAGCACGGACAGGTAGTGGCTGCCCTTCTTCTGCGCGTCCAGCCAGAGGGGCAGCCAGACCTCCGCCTCGTTGCCGAACTCCGGGAAGGTGAAGTCCTCCGGGAGCACGCCCGCCACGGTGTAGCTCCGCCCGTCCAGCACCACCGTCTGGCCCACCCCCGGCGTGCCCGCGAGCGCCCGCTTCCAGAAGCCGTGGCTCACCACCACCACGGAGGCCGGCTGGCCGGCCTGCGCGTCCTCGTCGGTGAAGTCGCGGCCCTGCGCCGGCCGCACCCCCAGCGTGGAGAAGAAGTTGGACGTCACCAGGCCCGCGCGGACGCGCTCCGGCGACTCCACCCCGGTGCGGTTGAGGTCCCTCAGCCCGAAGCCCGCGAGCTTCGCGAAGCCCTTGCCGTGCTCCCGCCAGCCGAGCAGCTCCGGGTCCGACACCGAGGCCTGGTCCATGTTGCCCGTCTGCTTGCACCAGACGCGCACCAGCTCCCCGGCCTCCGGGAAGGGCAGCGGCCGCAGCAGCATGGCGTGGATGGCGCTGAAGAGGACGGTGTTCGCCCCGATGGCCAGCGCCAGGGTGATGCCGGCCGCCAGCGTGAAGCCGGGGGTGCGCATCAGGGTGCGCAGCGCGTAGCGGAAGTCCTGACGGAGGGAATCCATGGCCATGTCCCAAAGCGAAGGACATGCCAGCGCCGCGACGCAAGGCAACCCCCCGGCTTTGCGGGGAGGCACACCCGTGCGGCCCGGGCGGGCTGCACGGATGCGGGAAGTCGCGTCCCGGAAATGGACAGGTGCGCCAGGGGGGACGGGCCGGGGCCGCGGCCTCGTCACCCCCGGGCGCCGGGCCGGCCGGCTGGTCCGGGGCCCGCGTACGTCTCACGACTTCAGTTCACGTTCCAGCGCGCGGCAATCTCCTCGCACGCCAGCTTCACGTCGTTCATCCTGCGCTGCTGGGCGCGGGGAGCGAAGTGCAGCCGGCCCGCGAACACGTCGAAGACGCCCACGAGGCGCGGGTCCACCGGGCCGCGCTGCTCCAGCCGCTGCTCGGCGTAGCGCTGGAGCACGGTGGCGATGTACTGCCCGGCGCGCTCGTCCAGCGGCGTGTGCTTGGAGAAGTAGAGCTTCAGCACGCCCGAGCGCATCTGCCCCTGCGCGTCCACGCTGCGCAGCAGCACCTCCGGCCGCACGCTGACGGCGACGCCCGACAGCTCCAGCGGCGGCAGCTCCACGTCCGCGGGGCTGGCGATGGCGTGCGAGGCGAGCCCGTCCACCGAGACGAGGCAGCGCTGCAGCGCCTCGGCGCACAGCGCGAGGCGGTGCGCGTCGAAGTCGGACTCCGGCGCGGCGTTCAGCAGCCGACGCTGGTGGTAGCGCAGGATGACCTCGTCGCGGCCCTCGCAGAGGAACTCGACGATGGCCTGCGAGGCGGCGGGGTAACGCAGGTACTGCGGGTCCACCGGGTGCTTCTGGCCGTGGATGATGCGCTTGCGCAGCGAAGGCGTCGCGGTGAGGTACTGACCGAGCTTGTTGACGGAGACGCGCGGGTTCTCACGGGTGGCAGTCATGGCGACCTTCCTTTTCGGCTTCGTTGTTGATGGATGCAGACTACCGGAGGGGTCTGACATTCCCTCGGCCGGCCGGAGGCAGGGCAGGGGGCCTCTGATTCCCTCCTGAGGGGTAGGAACCGGGCCCCTCTCAACCCCACCCGGACCCCCTCCAGGGCCCTCTCCAGAGGGTGCCGCGCGGCGTCACGCCGGGCCGCTTTCATGGCGCACCGCACTGTGTGGCGGGCTGACAGTCTCTGCCTGTGCTTTGTACTTTTCGCTGAGCAGGTCGGTCCCTACCTTTCGCCGCGAAGAAGCCTCCCTCAGCTGGGGGCTTCGTGGGACCTGGCGCGGCGTACCCGCGCCCAACGCGATGCGCGGAGGCGGTGCAATGGTGGACACGGCTGAGAACCCTCTGGGGCTGAACGGTTTCGAGTTCGTGGAGTTCACGAGCCCCGCACCCGAGGTGATGGTGGGCTTGCTGGAGCGGCTGGGCTTCACCGCGTACTCCAAGCACCCGACCAAGGAGCTGATCCGCTTCAAGCAGGGTGACATCAACCTGCTCGTCAACCGCGAGGCCACCGGCCAGTCCGCGGAGTTCCGCCTGGCCCACGGCCCGTCCGCCAGCGGCATGGCCTTCCGCGTGGCCAACGCGCGCGCGGCCTACGAGATGGCCCTGGAGCGCGGCGCGAAGGCGGCCGACCCGGCCCGTGGCGCGCTCGGCGAAGGCTCCTATGTGCTCGAGGGCATCGGCGGCAGCCTGCTGTATCTCGTCGACCGCTACGGCGCGAAGGGCTCCATCTATGACGCCTGGACGAAGTTCCCCGGCGCGGACGCGGCCGAGGCGAAGAACAGCGTGGGCCTGGAGTCGCTGGACCACCTGACGCACAACGTGCGCCGGGGCCAGATGCGCACCTGGTCCACCTTCTACAACCGCATCTTCGGCTTCACCGAGCAGAAGTACTTCGACATCAAGGGCCAGGCGACGGGCCTGTTCAGCCAGGCGATGATTGCCCCGGACAAGGCCATCCGCATCCCGCTCAACGAGAGCCAGGACGACAAGTCGCAGATCGAAGAGTTCATCCGCCAGTACAACGGCGAGGGCATCCAGCACCTGGCCCTGACGACGCGAGACATCTACGGCACCGTGGAGCGCCTGCGTCAGCGCGGCGTGTCCCTGCAGGACACCATCGACACGTACTACGACCTCGTCGACAAGCGCGTCCCCAACCACGGCGAGGACCTGGAGCGGATGCGGAAGAATCGCATCCTCATCGACGGCAACGAGCAGGAAGGGCTGCTGCTGCAGATCTTCACGGAGAACCTCTTCGGGCCCATCTTCTTCGAGATCATCCAGCGCAAGGGCAACGAGGGGTTCGGTAACGGGAACTTCCAGGCCCTCTTCGAGTCCATCGAGCTCGACCAGATCCGCCGCGGCGTCATCAAGGTCGACACGGGCCGCTAGGCCGCATACACGGCCCCGAGGAGGAGATACCGGTGACCACCGAAACCCAACCCGGGGCCAACCCGCGCGTTTACCTCTCCGGCTTCGGAAACGAGTTCGCGACCGAGGCCGTCCCAGGCGCGCTCCCGCAGGGGCAGAACTCCCCGCAGCGGGCGCCCTACGGGCTGTATGCCGAGCAGCTGTCGGGCGCGGCCTTCACCGCGCCGCGCCGGGAGAACCGGCGCTCGTGGCTGTACCGCATCCGCCCGAGCGCCAACCACCCCGCGTACCAGCCCCATCCGCAGGGGCTGTTGCGCAGCGGCCCCTTCGACGAGGTACCCGTCTCGCCCAACCGGCTGCGCTGGAATCCGCGGCCGGTGCCCGGCGGGCAGGTGGACTTCGTCGACGGGCTCGTCACCTACGGCGGCAACGGTGACCCGGCCACGGGCTCGGGCATCAGCATCCACCTGTACTCCGCCAACACGTCCATGGTGGACCGCGTGTTCTACGACGCGGACGGCGAGCTGCTCCTCGTGCCGCAGGAGGGACGGCTGCGCCTCTTCACGGAGCTGGGCGTGCTGGACCTGGCACCGGGCGAGGTGGGCGTGGTGCCCCGCGGCGTGCGCTTCCGCGCCGAGTTGCCGGACGGGCCGGCCTCCGGCTACGTCTGTGAGAACCACGGCGCGTTCTTCCGCCTGCCGGACCTGGGGCCCATCGGCGCCAACGGGCTGGCCAATCCGCGCGACTTCCTGACGCCCGTCGCGGCCTATGAGGACGTGGACCGGCCGACGCTGGTGGTGCAGAAGTTCATGGGCCGGCTGTGGGCCTCCCAGTTCGACCACTCACCGCTGGACGTGGTGGCGTGGCACGGCAACCTCGCGCCGTACAAGTACGACCTGGCGCGCTTCAACACCATCAACACGGTGAGCTTCGACCACCCGGACCCGTCCATCTTCACGGTCCTCACGTCGCCCAGCGAAATCCCGGGCACGGCCAACTGCGACTTCGTCATCTTCCCGCCGCGGTGGATGGTGGGCGAGCACACCTTCCGGCCGCCCTGGTTCCACCGCAACGTGATGAGCGAGTTCATGGGCCTGGTGCACGGCGTCTACGACGCCAAGGCCGGCGGCTTCGCTCCGGGTGGCGCGTCGCTGCACAACTGCATGAGCGGGCACGGTCCGGACCAGGCGAGCTACGAGGGCGCCATCAACGCCGACCTGAAGCCACACAAAATCAAGGACACGCTGGCCTTCATGTTCGAGTCGCGCTGGGTCATCCGCCCCACGCGCTTCGCGATGGAGACGCCGACGCTGCAGTCCGACTACGACCACTGCTGGTCGGGCTTCCAGAAGGCGAAGCTGCCCTGAGGCGCGTCCGTGAGTGAGGCACGGCAGCCGCCGCGGGAGCGGCTCACGGCGACTCCGCCGAACGTGAAGCTCCTCCCGCTGGCGGCGCTCCAGGACCCGGGCGCGCGCAACCTCGTGCTGCAGATTGGCGACGCGTACTTCCACGGCTTCCTGGTGCGCACCGGTGACGAGGTCCACGGCTACGTGGACCGGTGTCCCCACGCGGGGCTGCCGCTGGCGCAGAAGCTGGACCAGTACCTCACGCCCGACAAGCAGCTCATCGTCTGCTCCTGGCACGGCGCGCTGTTCCAGCCCGGGGACGGGCGCTGCGTCGGCGGCCCGTGCTCGGGAGCACGGCTCACGCCCTGGCCGGTGAAGGTCGAGGGCGGCTTCGTCGTCACGACCTGAGGCGTCAGCTCAGGCGCCGACGGCCACCGTGGCGGGCTCGGGGTGCGTCGCCGGCTCCACGAGCGACTGCTTCTCCCAGGCCCGGCTCCTCCAGCGCAGCCACATGGTGATGCCGCGCACCCACTCGTCCGCCGCGACGGCGAGCCACACCCCGGACAGGCCCAGCCCCAGCTTGAAGACGAGGAAGTAGCCCAGGGGCAGGCTCATGCACGCCATGGACAGAAAGCCCATGTAGACGGTGAAGGTGGCGTCGCCCGCGGCGCGCAGCGCGTTGATGAGCACGAGGTTGAAGGCCCGCCCGGTCTCCAGCAGCAGCCCGATGACGATGACCTGCGACGTGACTCGGAGGATGTCGCCGTTGTCGGTGAAGAGGCGGATGAGCGGCACGCGCACGAGGATGACGGCCACGTCCACCACCAGGGTGATGCCGAGCGCCCACCTCAGGCCATTCAGCGCCTCGCGAAACGCGTCCTCCGTGCGGTGGGCGCCCACGAGTCGTCCGACGAGGATGGACGTGCCCAGGCCGATGGCCAGGCTGCACAGGAAGACATACTGCGAGATGGAGTGGGCGTACTGCCGCGACGCCAGCGCCACCGGGCCGAGGAACGTCACGTAGTACAGAAACACCGTCTGGCAGGCCTGGTACGTGAGCTGCTCCACCGCGGAGGGGACGCCCACCTTGAGAATCTTGCGGACGTACTCCCGGGAGAGCGTCACGTAGTCGCGCAGCACCATCCGCACGGGGATGACCCGGTAGAGCATCCACACGAAGACGCCGAGCGCGACGGCGCGGCTCATCACGGTGGAGAGGGCCGCACCGGCCACGCCCAGCGCCGGCAGTCCGAAGTGGCCGAAGATGAGCGCGAAGTTGCCGCCCACGTGCAGCACGTTCATCCCCAGCGAGACGAACATCGACTGCTTCGTGAAGCCATACGTGCGGATGAGGCTGGAGAAGACGTTGATGAGCGCCTGGAGGAACAGGAACCCGCCCACGATGTGCAGGTACGTCGTCGCATGGGCCAGCACCTGCCCGTGCAGGTTCATGCCGCCGAGGATGCGGTCTCCGAACAGCAGCAGGCCCGAGCTGACCGCGACGCCGAGCCCCAGGTTCAGGGAGATGGCGAGCGCGGAGATGCGCGAGGCCTCCTGCGTCCTACCCGCCCCGAGGTACTGGGACACGACGATGGCCGCGCCGTTTCCGATGACCTCCATGATGAGGATGCAGATGAAGACGTACTGATTGACGACGCCCACGGCGGAGACCGCGTCATCGGACACGCCGCTGAGCATCAGCGTGTCCGCCGTGCCCATCAGCATGAAGAGCAGCAGCTCCAGGAGGATGGGCCAGGTGAGGCGGAACAGGCCCAGGTGCGGCGAGGCGGGTGACGACGCGACTGCGACTTCCATCGGGATGGGTCGACTCCGGCGGGCAGGCGCCCGGCACCCCTCGCATCTCGCATGACTGCCGCGCCGCGTCGAGTGACATCGGATGGCACCTTCCGGTGCCTGCCTCCCTGCTCGCCCGCGTGCGGCGCCGCTTCAGTCGTGCGTCGCGTTGAGCCCGAAAATCTGCCGCAGCCTTCCGAGGATGCGGCCCACCTCGGCGGGGATGGGGTCCGCGCTTCCGGCTCCGCCGGCCTGGGCCAGGGCGCGAAGCTGGGTGCGCCGCTGGGCGAGGAGGGCGGAGAGCTGCCGCGCCAGCCCGGGGTACTGCTCGAACATGCGCGCGAAGGTGGGCCGGTCCACCTCGAGCAGCAGTGAGTCCTCCACCGCCACCACCGTGGCCGCGCGCTTCTCGCCCGTCAGCAGCGACATCTCCCCGAAGTAGCCGCCGCGCCCCAGACGCGTCACCTCGGCCTGCGTCTTCCCGGCGCGCACGCTGACCTCGCCGGAGGCGAGCACGTAGAAGGTGCGGCCGTCATCGCCCTCCTGGATGATTCGCTCGCCCTTGCCGAAGCGGTGCACGACCACTTCCTGGCGCAGCCGGTCCAGGTCCTCCGGGCCCAGCGGCTGGAAGAGGTCCACCGCGCGCAGCAGACTGCGCACCGTGTCCTCGGACAGCTCCGCGTGCGGCACCTGCTGCCGCACGTGCACGGTGCGCTGCGGGTACGGAATCTCGATGTTCTCCCGGCGCAGCCGGTACCACAGTCGCGTGTGCAGCTCCTCCTTCACCGTGTCCGCCAGCGCGTAGTCCGCGAGGAAGAAGCGCACCATGTAGCGGACGCACGACTCCTCGTACGCCAGCGTGCGCGCCAGGGGCGGCGGCTCCACGAGAATCTGCGGAATCTCCCGCATCACCTCCAGCATCACCGTCTTCACCTGGTTGGGCGGCGCGTCGTAGGACAGGCCCAGCGTCACGTCGACGCCCACGGGCTCCTGGTCCTCGGAGAAGTTCTGCACCAGCTCCTTGGCCACCATGCTGTTGGGCAGGGTGATGACCTCGCGCCGGAAGGTGGACAGGCGGATGGAGCGCCAGCCGATGTGCACCACGCGCCCCGCATGGCTGCCGATGCGGATGATGTGCCCCACCTCGAAGGGCCGGTCCAATTGCAGCGACAGGCCGGCGAAGAGGTTGCCCAGCGTGTCCTGGAGCGCGAGGCCCATCACCACCGACAGCACCGCGGACGTCGCCACCAGACCGGTGAGGTCCAGTGAGAGCTGCGTCTTGAGGATGGGCACCGCCGCCAGCGTGTAAAGCGTGAAGTCGATGACGTCCCGGAGGATTTTCGGCGGCGCCGCCGAGCGCTGGCGCAGCCGCATCAGCTTCAGCCCGAAGCCCACGCTCGCGCGGATGAGGCCGAAGGCGAACGTCAGCAGCCAGCCGACGCGCACCACCTTCACCAGGACCCTGGGAGCGGTCTCCGGAAGCGCCCAGGCCACCGTTCTCAGCACCAGGAAGGCGATGAGCAGCCGGATGGCGCCGTTCAAGTCGCGCTGCAGGTGCTTGTCGTGGGTCGCCGTGCGGACCGCCAGCAGGATGACCGCCAGCAGGGCGCCCAGCGCCAGGGACAGGTTGCTCTGGAGGAGGGAAAGCAAGGCCTCCGCATGTCACCAGCGCGTTACGGGAGGGTCAAGGCAGGCTTGTTGACGGGTGCCACTCCTCCGGGGATACACGCCTCATGACGCTGGCATCGGTACAGGGACAGCCCCGCGCGATTGATGCACTCCAGGCGGCATTGCGCGGCGGCGCGGTGCACCACGCGTATCTCTTCGCCGGGCCGGAGGGTGTGGGCAAGGAGCTGGCCGCGGTGGGATTGGCTCAGGCGCTCACGTGCCCCGAGCAGCCGGACGTGGGCTGCGGCACCTGCGCGAGCTGCGTGCGTATCGCCAAGGGCCTGCATCCGGACGTCACCTGGGTGATGCCGGACGACGAGCGCGTGTCGCGCGGGCTGGCGGGGCGCTCGGACTTCACGGGCACGCCCAGCCGCGAGCTGCGCGTGGAGCAGATTCGCGGCCTCCAGGAGCGGCTGGCGCTGCGCGGCCTGGAGTCGAAGCGCAAGGTGGCCATCATCATCTCCGCGCAGGCGATGAACGTGCAGGCGCAGAACGCCTTCTTGAAGACGCTGGAAGAGCCGCCCTCGGAGACGACGCTCATCCTGGTGGCCAACGCCATGGACAAGCTGCTGCCCACCATCCGCAGCCGGTGCAGCAAGGTGCACTTCGGCCCGCTGCCGGTGGAGCTGGTCGCGAAGCGCGTGCAGGAGGAGCGCAAGCTGGACGCGGACACCGCCACGCTCGCGGCCATCATGGCCGGAGGCAGCCTGGGCCGCGCGCTGGCGCTGGACGTGGACGCACTCTCCCAGCGCAAGGACGTCGTCACCGCCTTCGAGTCCCTGCGCGGCGAGGACGCGGTGGGCCTGCTGCGCTTCGCGGAGGCGCACGGCGGCTCGCGCGAGGACGCGGAAGGGGCGCTGGAATTGCTGGTGCTGTGGACGCGCGACGTGGCGCTGGCCCGGGCGGGGCTGGAGGACGGCCTCGCGAACCGAGACTTGAAAGAATTGGCGCGCGAGGCGGCCGCGCGCTCCTCGGATGCGCTGCTGCACCGGCGGCATTCGCTGCTGGAGGGCGCGCGCGCGGCCATTGCCCGCAACGGCGCGCCGCGGCTGCAACTCGAGCGCATGCTGATTGAGCTGTTCACGGAGGCCGCACGGTGAGCGCCGAACTGGATGACGTGCTGGCGGAGGTGAAGGCGGGCAAGGTGGCGCCGCTGTACCTCCTGTGGGGCGAGGAGTTCCTGGTCCGCAAGGACGCGGACGAGCTGGTGAAGAAGCTGGTGCCGGACGCGGCCATGGGGCTCAACCTGGCCGTGCTGGACGCGGGCAGCCCGCGCGAGGTCGCGCAGGAGCTGGCCACCATGCCGCTGTTCCCCGGGCGCAAGGTGGTGCTGGTGCGAGACCCGGAGTTCCTCGCGCCGAAGAAGGGCCGCGGGGACGCGCTGGGCAAGGCACGCGAGGCGTGGAAGGCGGGCAAGCGGAAGGAGGGCGCGCGGCGGCTCCTGGCGCTGGCGTCGCGCGCGGGCTGGGGCGTGGAGCAGCTGGACCCGGGCTCGCCCGGCGCGCCGTCCGTGGAGCAGTGGAAGGACGAGCTGAACGTGGACCTGGCGGAGGCGGACGTCGCCTTCCTGCACGAGGCCGCCGCCTTCTGCCGCGAGGAGCGCATCTCCGCGCCCGAGGGCGACGTGTCCGCGCTGCTGGAGCTCATCCAGAAGGGCGTGCCGTCCGGCCACGCGCTCGTCATGGCGGCCACCGAGGTGGACGCGAAGAGCCCGCTGGTGAAGCTGGCCCACGACAAGGGCCACGTCGTCGAGCGCAAGGTGGCCGCGCGCCACAAGGATCTGGACCTCTCCGAAATCGCGAAGGAGTTCCTGGCGCCCTTCAAGAAGAAGCTCGGGCCCGGCGCGCTGGACGAGCTGAAGGAGCGCATCGGCGGCAACATCCGCCTGCTCCAGTCCGAGCTGGAGAAGCTGGCCACCTACTCGGAGGGGCCGGCAATTGAGAAGACGGACGTGGCGATGCTCGTCCACCACGCCCGCGAGGAGGAGTTCTTCGAACTGTCCGAGGCGCTGCAGAAGCGCGACTTCGGCGGGGCGCTCGCCTACGCCACGGACGCCATGGGGCAGGGCACCCACGCGCTGCAGCTGCTGGGCGCGGTGGCCTCCATCGTCCGCTCGCTCCTGGAGAGCCACGAGTGGCTGTGGCGCTACGCCGGGGGCAACCCGCCGCGCACCGCGAAGGACGTGGAGGCGCGCGTGCTTCCCCGGCTGGAGGCGGAGCTGAAGGGCACGAAGCGGAAGATGCCCAACGCGTGGGCGCTCACCTTCAGCATGAAGGCCGCGGCCGGCTACGAGCGGCGGGAGCTGCTGGGCGCGCTGGTGGCGTGCGCGGACGCCGACCTGGCGCTCAAGTCGTCCGCCAATGGACGGCTGGTGATTGAGCGGCTGCTGGCCACGGTGTGCCTCCGCGCCGCGTGAGCGCTCCCCGGGGAGAGGGGGGAGGGGACGCCGGCCCGGCCCCCACCCCGGCACTTCCGGGTGCATGCGCGCCCGGGTTTCGGTAGAGGAGGCCCGCCATGGCGGACAAGCGTCGCTTCGACCTCTTCGCGGACTTCCTCGTGTCGCGCTTCGCGGCCCCTCGCGTCTTCGACGTCGCGGGAGGGCAGGGGCGTCTCAACGAGGCGCTGACCCAGCGCGGCCGCGCCGTCACGACGTTCGACTTGCGGCACAAGCACCTGCCCGTCACCTACGCCCAGCGCATCTTCACCCTCGACGAGCCGTGCGAGGCGGAGCTGGTGGTGGGCATGCACCCGGACGGCGCCACCCGCGTCATCATCGAGTACGCCGCGAAGCACCGGCTGCCCTTCGCCGTGGTGCCGTGCTGCTCGGACAACGGCATGCCCTACAACCCGTGGATGCGGCACCTCGCGGAGCTGGCCCGCTCGGCCGGCTTCGCCACCGTGGAGGAGGTGAAGCTCTCCATGGACGGGCGCGCCCGCGTGCTGGTGGGTGAGCCGGGCCCCGAAGTGTCCGGCTGAGGGCATTTGTCACCCATGTAAAGTTGCAAGCCAAAGCAGTTCTCGACTATAATTCGCGCCTGCCCTCAAACCAGACACCCATACTTCCGGTGTGTCGTTTGGGAGGACAGTGCTGGAGGGCTGAGTTCCAGAGTGAAGGGACTCGTTTTCCGGGCTTTTCTGTAAATACCCCATACATTCGCGCGGTGCGGTGAGCGACATCCGTGTGCCACCGGAGGGCAGGCAGGTGCGGGGCTTATAGAGTGCATCGCGGGGGCTCAAGGCGTTGGCCCGAACCGTGCTCATGGGGGAGCGCCCGCCAGCGCCCCGCAGGCGGGTTCAAAGGAGCTCCCCCCTTGGTTCGAACCCGTATCCTTGCCGCCCTCCTGGTCCTCCCCCTGACCGCTTGCGAGATGAGCGGCGACGCGACGTCTCAGGGCTCGCAGAAGACCGACGAGCTGTCTGATGTGACGAGCTCGCTGGCCTCCATGCCCGGCGCCGAAGTGGTGGGCCGTCATGATGACGGCGTTCCCTTCCTCATCCGCGGCCGCCTGGGCACCGTGGACAGCGCCGTCCGCGGCTTCGCGGGTGCGGACTCCGTGCGTGCCGTCAGCTCCATGCTGCCGAGCATCGCCGGCTCCTTCCGCCTGCGCGCCGAGGACCTGGTGGTGAGCCGGGTCAGCGTGGACGAGCAGGGCTTCACGCACATCCGCTACAACCAGACGAAGAACGGCCTCCCCGTGGTCGGCCAGGAGCTGGCCATCCACCTGGACCCGGAAGGCAACATCGTCATGGCCAACGGCTCGGCCCGTGACGGCGAGTTCGGCGTGCCCGCGACGGCGCGCATCGCCGCCCAGTCGGCGAAGACGGCCGCCCTGCGCAACACCGTGGGCACCCGCCTCGAGATCGACGGCCAGCCCCGGCTCGTCTACCTGCGCGCCGGTCAGGCGCAGAAGCTGACCCTGGCCTACGAGGTGGTGGTGACGGGTGAGGGCGCGCAGCTGCCCATCCGCGACCACGTCTTCGTGGACGCCACCACCGGCGTCGTCGCCGACCGCGTGACGGACATCCACTCGGCCCTGAACCGCGCCGTGTACAGCGCGAACAACGGCAGCAGCCTGCCGGGCACCCTGCGCCGCAGCGAGGGCGGGGCGACCACGGGCGACGCCCACATCGACCAGAACTACGACCAGCTCGGGTTCACGTACAACTGCTACAAGACCATCTTCAACCGCGACTCGTACAACAACGCGGGCGCGCAGCTGAAGAGCTCGGTGCACTACAGCACCAACTACGTCAACGCCTACTGGAACGGCAGCCAGATGGTGTACGGCGACGGCGACGGCGTGAACTCCGGCATGCTCGGCAAGGACGCTGACGTGACGGTGCACGAGCTGACCCACGCCGTGACGTCGTCCGAGTCCAACCTCACGTACTCCAACGAGTCCGGCGCCCTCAACGAGGGTATGTCCGACATCTTCGCGGCCGTTTGCGAGTCCTGGTCCACCAGCTGGTCCACCAGCGCGGACGTGTGGATGATTGGCGAGGACATCTGGACGCCGGGCACCGCGGGCGACGCGCTCCGCTACATGGCGAACCCGACGCAGGACGGCTCGTCCAAGGACTACTACCCCGAGCGCTACACGGGCACCTCCGACAACGGCGGCGTGCACTGGAACTCGGGTATCGCCAACCTGGCGTTCAAGCTGCTCTCCACGGGTGGCACGCACCCGCGCGGCAAGACCACGGTCAGCGTGGCGGGCGTGGGCGTGGAAGTGGCCGCTCGCATCTTCTACAAGGCCAACACGGACCTCTTCACGGCGTCCACCACCTTCGCCCAGGCGAAGACGTACACGGTGACGGCGGCGCAGCAGCTGGGCTACAGCACGGCCATCCAGGACTCGGTGACCAAGGCCTGGGAAGCGGTGGGCGTGGGCGTGACGACGCCTCCCCCGGCCTGCACCCTGCTGACCAACGGCGTGGCCACGACGGGCATCTCCGGTGCGGCGGGCTCGCAGAAGTTCTACTGCATCGACGTGCCGGTCAGCCGCGCTTCCTCGTTCGTCCTCAGCGGCGGCACGGGTGACGCGGACATGTACGTGAAGTTCGGCGCGGCCCCGACGACGTCCTCGTACGACTGCCGCCCGTACCTCACCGGCAACGCCGAGACGTGCAACATCGCGGCGAAGACCACCGCGGGCCGCTTCTACATCATGCTGAACGGCTACTCGGCCTACAGCGGCACCTCGCTCAAGGCGACCTACTAGCCTGATGCGAAAGACGGTGGGGCCGGGCGGCTGAAAGCCCGGTCCTCGCCGCAAGGATTCCGCCTCCGGGGCCTCGCGCCTCGGGGGCGGTTTCGTTTTGGGGACCTGCTCCGGACGTCAGCCGGTGGCGGCCTCGTCAGCCGGCGCGAGCAGTCCGGTGACGTCCTTCCACGGGCCCTGGCAGGGCGCCGCTTCCGTGGACAGGTAGTGCCCCACGCGCCCCGGCGCGAGCGTGACGATGGCCGACGAGCGCGTGCCATAGGCGGGCGTGTGGATGCACAGCGCCTGGAGCCGCTGGAGGAAGTCGCGCGGCAGGTCTTCACCGGTGGCTGGCACCGGGATGTCCTCGAGCGCCGGCAGCGTCGCGTCCGCCAGCAGGGCCTTCAGCCCGGCCTCCAGCTCCGGCCACGGCCGGTGCGCCACCTCCGCCGCGAGCAGCCGGGCCCGCTCCACCTTGGGCAGGGCAGGGGAGTCCAGCACGTCATTGGGCAGCACGTGGATGCCGGGCGGCACGTCCTCCCGCCGGAGCCGCTTGTCACCCGGGCGGGCATAGGCCACCCGGAGCCGGCGCGCGTCCCCGTAGAGGAGGTTGAAGGGGAGGAACTCGTCTCCGGGCAGGGTGTCCAGGTAGCGCTCGATGGCCTCCACGCTCCCCGCTTCCAGGGCACGCAGCACCACCTCGCCCCGCGAGCGGGGGGCCGGACCCTGGCCTCGCCCGCCCCTCTGGTTCGTCAGGCCGACGAAGACTCCTTCGTTGGTTACACCCATCCACGTCCCACCGCGCTCCACGTCGCGCCCACCCACGGCGCGAGGGGATTCCCGAAGCACCTGGGGGCCGGTGGCGGGGCGGGCGTAGAACTCGTCCCGGTTGGCCGCGAGCACCAGCGGCCACTCCGGGTGGACCCGGTTGAGGATGACGATGGTGCACATACGTTTCCGGTCGATAACATCTCCGGTCCCTCGGCGCATTCGTGCGCGGGGCCCTCACGCCGTCGATGACCTCGGCCACCCGAGCGGCTAAGGTCCGCCGCCCTCAGGAGAATCCATGGCTGAGAAAATTCTCGTCACCAGCGCGCTGCCCTACGCGAACGGCCCGGTCCACATCGGCCACGCCGTCGAGTACGTGCAGACCGACATCTACGTCCGGTTCCTCCGCTCGTGCGGCAAGGACGTCGTCTACTTCTGCGCGGACGACACCCACGGTACGCCCATCGAGCTGAGCGCCGCGAAACAGGGCCTCAAGCCCGAGGAGTTCGTCGCCCGCTTCCACGATGAGCACCAGCGGGACTTCCACGACCTGGACATCCGCTTCGACTACTTCCACTCCACCAACTCGCCGGAGAACCGCCACTACGCGGAGCTCATCTACGCGCGGCTGAAGGACAAGGGCGACATCGAGCGGCGCGACATCGAGCAGGCCTACTGCGAGAAGGACCAGCGCTTCCTGCCGGACCGCTTCATCAAGGGCACCTGTCCCAACTGCAAGGCGCCCAACCAGTACGGCGACTCGTGCGAGGTGTGCGGCAAGGCGTACAGCTCCACGGACCTGTTGGACCCGCAGTGCTCGCTGTGCGGTACCTCACCGGTGCGCAAGAGTTCCGCGCACCTGTTCTTCAAGCTGTCGCGCCACGCGGACTTCCTCCAGTCCGTGCTGCGCAAGCCCGGCTTCATCCACCCGGGCCTCGCCGCCCAGCTCCAGGGCTTCTTCGGCGGCTCGGGCCTGGCGGACTGGGACATCAGCCGGGATGGCCCCTACTTCGGCTTCGCGATTCCGGGCGAGACGAACAAGTTCTTCTACGTCTGGCTGGATGCCCCCATCGGCTACATCGCCACCACGGAGAAGTGGGCGAAGGAGACGGGGAAGGCGAAGAGCGCGCTGGACTACTGGGATGCCGGCAGCGACGCCCGCATCATCCACTTCATCGGCAAGGACATCGTCTACTTCCACGCGCTGTTCTGGCCCGCGGTGCTCAACGTGGCGGGCTTCAAGGTGCCCACCGAGCTGAAGGTGCACGGCCACCTCACCGTCAACGGCGAGAAGATGTCCAAGCGCCGCGGCACCATGGTGCCGGTGCGGGACTACCTGGACCAGCTGGACCCCAGCTACCTGCGCTACTTCTACGCGGCCAACCTGGGCGCGGGCGTGGAGGACCTGGACCTCAGCCTCAAGGACTTCCGCGAGCGGGTGAACGGCGAGCTGGTCAACAACGTGTGCAACCTGGCCAACCGCGCCCTGTCGCTCCTGGCCGGTCCGCTGGAGAAGCGGCTGGCGCCGGGCCGCGCCGAGGGTCCGGGCCGCGCGCTGGTGGAGTCCGCGCTCGCCCGCGTGCCCGAGGTGCGCGCCGCGTTCGACAAGCTCGAGTACCGCAACGCGATTCGCGCCATTACGGACATCGCCTCGGCGGCCAACGCCTTCGTCCAGACACAGGCCCCGTGGGCGGCGGTCCGCAAGCCCGAGACGGCCGAGGGCGCACGCGCGGACCTGTCCGACGTGGCGGACGTGGTGTACCTGTTGGGCGCGCTGCTCGCCCCGGTGACGCCGCGCCTGTCGGAGAAGCTGTTCGCGCAGCTGGGCGCACCGGCGCTGACGTTCCAGGCGCTGGAGGGCGCGAAGTACCCGCTGCTGGACCGCAGCCGTCCCACCGGCACCCCGGAGCCGCTCTTGCCCCGGCTGGAGCCGGAGCGCGTCAACGCCATCATCAAGACCCCGGAAGGCGCTCCGCAGGCCGCGGACGCGAAGCCCGCCGGGGGCAAGGAGAAGAAGAAGGTGGAGAGCGACAAGAAGCCCGCCGCCGCGCCGCAGCCCGCGAGTGCCGGTGCCACCCAGGCCTCGGCCGGGGCGGGAGCCGGTGAGGCGCCAGGGGAAATCGAGTACGCGGACTTCGCCAAGGTGGTGCTCAAGGCGGGCCGCGTGGTCGTCGCCGAGAAGGTGAAGGACGCGGACAAGCTCCTGAAGCTCACCGTGGACCTGGGCGAGCCCACGGGCCCGCGCACCATCGTCTCCGGCATTGCGGAGGCGTACGCGCCGGAGGCCCTCACCGGGCGCCGCGTGGTGGTGGTGGCCAACCTCAAGCCGCGCAAGCTGCGGGGCATCGAGTCGCGCGGCATGCTCCTGACGGCCGGCACGGGCGGAAAGGACCTGTCGCTGCTGGACCCGGGCGACATGCCGCCGGGCAGCGAGGTGAAGTGACGTGACGGACTGGCGCGCCGAGCGCGACCGCGCCCTGCTGACGCTGGAGCGCGAGAAGCGCCCGGCGCTCCGGGCCGAGGCCGCGGACCAGCTCTATCACCTGGCCCTCGAGTCCCCGGCGCGCGCGCCCGACTTCACCGACGTGCTCACCCGGCTGCTGACGGACGCGCAGCCGGAGGTGCGCCGCTCGGGGGTGGGGCTGGCCGCCGTGGTGCTGCCCCCGGAGGAGCTGTCGGGCACGCTCATCTCCCGGCTGCGCGACGACGAGTGGCTGGTGCGCCTGGAGGCCACCGGTCGGCTCGCGGACCTGGCGCGGCCGGAATTGCGCGGGGCGCTGGCGAGCATGCTGGAGGACCCGATGCCCGAGGTCCGCTTCGAGGCCGCGCGCGGCATCGCCGCCCTCAAGCACCCCGCTGGCCTGGACATCCTCGTGGAGGCGCTGGACGCGGACCTGCTGCGCTTCCGCGCCCTGGGTGCGCTGGGCGAGCTGGAGGACCCGCGCGCCCTGCCCGCGGTAAAGCGACTGTTCCGCCGCTGGCTGCTGCCCGCCTTCGACAAGACTCAGGCCGCGGGTGTGCTCGCGCAGCTGGGGGACCCGGAGGGCGTCACGTACCTCCTGCAGCGGTCCCGGAAGAAGTGGAGCCAGGACCGCGCGCTGGCCGTGGAGCTGTGCGGCGCGGTGAAGGCGCCCGGGGCGCTGGAGCGGCTGAAGGAAATCCTCGAAGACGCCAAGGACGAGTGTCGCGGGGCCGCCGCGCGTGGGCTGGGGCGGCTGGGTGACGCGCGGGCGCTACCCTGGCTGCTCGCGCTGCTGGACGAGCGGGGCGCGGTGGAGGACTTCCGCCTGGACGCCGCGGACGCGCTCTGGCGGCTGGGCCTGCCGGAGGGACGCGAGCGGGTGCGCGCCTCCATCCCCACCTTCACCTCACCCGAGGCGCGCACCGAGCTGGAAGAGCTGCTGTTGGAGGAGACATGAGACTCGTCGATGCCCACTGCCACCTCGAGGTGAAGGACTACCCGGACGTCATGGTCATCCTCGACGGGGCCCGCGCCGCCGGCCTCGTCCACGCCATCGTGGTGGGCCAGTTCCACGGCCCGGGCGACTGGGGCAACGCGCTGGAGCTGGCCGCCGCGCACCCGGACTTCCTGTCGCCCACGCTGGGCATCCACCCCCACGAGGCCGCGCGGGCCACCGAGGCGGACTTCGCCACGCTGGAGGCCACGTGCGCCCGGCCCGAGGTGCGCGCGGTGGGGGAGGCGGGCCTGGACTACTACTACGACCACTCGCCCCGGGAGGTGCAGGCCACCGTCTTCCGGCGGCAGTGCGCCCTGGCGCGCCAGCTGTCCAAGCCGCTGGTGGTGCACGTGCGCGACGCGCATGACGACTGCGAGGGCGTGCTGCGCGAGGTGGGGTTGTCCCGCGGCGTCATCCACTGCTTCACCGGGGACACGGCCGCGGCGCGGCGCTACCTGGACCTGGGCTTCTTCCTGTCCCTGTCCGGCGTCGTCACCTACAAGAACGCGCAGGCGCTGCAGGACGCGGTGCGCTTCGCGCCGCTGGACAGGCTGATGGTGGAGACGGACAGCCCGTACCTCGCGCCGGTGCCGCACCGCGGGCGGAAGAACCAGCCCGCGCACGTGGTGGAGACGGCGCGCAAGGTGGCGGAGCTGAAGGGCGTGACGCTGGAGGAGGTGGCGGCCACCACCACCGCCAACGCCTCCGCCCTCTTCGGGCTCAGCCTGGGCTGACGGCGCCGGCCAGGGCCAGCAGGTCCTGCAGGTCCTGGTCCATCTGCGGCACGTCCAGCAGCAGCGCATCCGGGTCGTACTGGAAGTCCGCCTGCTTCAGCTTCAGCAGCGCCTGCAGGGCGGGCTCGCCGGAGTGGCCCCCGAAGGAGGCGAAGACGACGCGGCCGCGCTCCAGGTGGAGGTAGCCCTCCAGCGTGTGCTGGCGAAGGTGCAGCCGCCCGTTCTTGAAACCTCCGGCGAGCGTGCGCAGCAACTCCTTCGGAGGCAGCTCGTCGAAGCTGCCCCGCACCACGCGGCCCGGGCCGTTGTGCAGCACCCGGTCCTCGAGGAGGTTGCCCACCGCCTTGGCGATGACGCCCTTCTCGCCGGGCGCCAGCACCGCCGAGGCGCCCGCCATCACCAGCCGCTCGCGCGTGGCCGCGTCCGGCTCACCCACCACGGCGATGGGCAGCCCCGCCGTCTCCGGCGTCGAGCGCGCCTGCTGGAGGATGTCCATCACCTCCTGCTGTCCCAGCCGCAGGCTCACCACCAGCACGTCGCAGTCCTGCCGGGCCAGGCCGTCCTGCGCACCCTCCATCGTGGACAGCGCGTGCGCCACCAGTCCGTGCTTCAGCACCGCCTCCAGCAGCTCGCCGCGCGCCGCCTCGTCCGGCTCCACGACGAGCACCTGCCGGCCCTCGCTCTCCAGCCGGTGGCGCAGCAACTCGCCGCTCTGGAGCTGGATGACGATGTCCGCCACCACCGGGTCATAGAGCACGCCCTTGTTGGTGCGCAGGTGCTCCAGCGCCTGCTCCTTGGTGAAGGCCTTGCCGTGCGCGTTGCCCGGGTTCTTCGTCAGCTCCAGGAAGCTGTCCACCGCGGCGAGGATGCGCGCGCCCAGGGTGATGTCCTCGCCCTTGGCGCCCTGCGGGGTGCCCGAGCCGTCCCAGGCTTCATAGAGCTGCGCGAGGATGGTGTTCGTCTGCGTGGGCAGGTGCACCGTCTCGAACAGCTTGGTGGGCGCCCGGCACGCCTGCTTCGCCTGGGCCTTCCAGTCGGCGTTGACGGCGTTGCTGGCCAGGGAGAAGTGGCGCTCTGACGGCTTGCCCAGATCGTGGAGGTACGCGGCGATGGACAGCGCCGCCAGCTCCTTGTGCGGCATGCCCATGCGCTGGCCGACGATGCCCGCCTGACGCGCGAGCTGCGCGGAGTGGCCGCGGTGGCGCTGCCGGTCCTGCTCCAGCAGGCCCACGAGGATGCCCAGCGTCTCCACGTAGTCCGCGTCGCTGACGATGCCGCGGGGCCCGCCCGGTTCGCGCCGCTGGGTGGAGGGGCGGGCGGCCGGAGTGGCGCCGCTGGGGCGGTGCACCCGCAGCCGCGGGTCCGTCTCCATGCGGTAATTGAGGCTGCTCAGCCCCGTCATGGTGCTGCGGCCCGAGGTGGTGGTGCGGCTGTGCTCCGCGGCCCCCGTGCGGGACGGGACGGGGGGGCTGACCTGCGCGCCCGGAGACTCCAGCAGCGCGGTGAAGGCGGTGGGGTCGCCGTAGTAGTGCTTGCGGATGGCCGCGGCGATGGCGCCGCGCAGGCCTACGTACGCGTAGACCTCGGACATGCCGGTGACGAGCGCAATCTCGTCCATCAGCGCCTTGTTCTGCGGCTCCGCGGCGACCACGGAGAGCAGCTTGCGCTCCGGGTCCACCGCCAGCGGCAGCACGTTCTGCGCCTCGGCGAGGCGCACGGGGAGCCGGTCGAGCACCTCGGTGGCGATGCGGGCCTTGGCCAGCTTGTCCGCGGTGACGAAGCGCGTCTGGAACTCGGCGGCGAGGAAGCGCAGCAGTCCCGCTTCCTGGAGCAGCCCCAGCTCCACCAGACAGTCCCCCAGCTTGTGGCCGGTGATCTTCTGGTGCTCCAGGGCCTGCTCCACGGCCCCCGCGTTGACGAGGCCGGCCTCGATGAGGCGCTCTCCCAACTTCTTCGCCATGTGCCTTCAGCTCCCTCAGCTCTCCGAGGAACCCTCGCCGTCCTTGGCCGGGGCCACGGACGTCAGCGCGCTGAAGGGCTTGAAGGTCAGCTCGCGGGGCAGGGAGTTGGCGTCGCGAGGCGGACGCTCCTCGCGCGGAGGCCGCGGCGGGCGCTCCTCGCGGGGGGGACGCTCCTCGCGGGGAGGACGCTCCTCACGCGCACGCTCCTCGCGGGGCGGACGCTCGCGGCGCGGCGGGCGCTGCGGCTGCGCACCCGCCTCGGCCGGGGCCGGGGCGGCACCCTCGGTGGGCGCGCCGCCCTGGGGCTTGTCTCCGCCCTGCTCACGGGGCGGCCTGTCGCCCCGGGCCTTGCGCTTCTCCTCGCGCGACTTGCGGCGGCCACCACCACCCTCCACCGGGGCGCGGCCCCGAGAGGTGGGCGCGGGGGCCTTCCACAGCTGCCGGTCATAGTGGCGCAGCACGTCCGTCCACTTGTCGTTGGGGTCGCGCTGCATGGCCTCCAGCCACGAAGAGATGCGCGAGTCCAGCGAGTCCAGCGCGTGGACGATGTGCGCCTCCAGCGTCATCGGCACCTTGGGGCTGCCGTACTCGAGCTGGCCGTGGTGGGCGAGGACCAGGTGCGTGAGGTGCTGCTCCAGCAGCGGCGGGAAGCCGGGGATGGCCAGCGTCTTCTCGCGAATCTTCTGCGCCGTCATCACCAGGTGGCCAACGAGCTTGCCCTCGTCGGTGTAGTCGAAGCCCTTCTCGGGAGAGATCTCCGCCACCTTCATCACGTCGTGCAGCAGCGCGCCGGCCAGCAGCAGGTCGCGGTCCGCCATGGGGTAGTGGTCCGCCACGCGGAGCGTCAGCCGCATCACCGACAGCAGGTGCTCGGCCAGCCCTCCGCGCCACGCGTGGTGCACGGCCTTCCCCGCGGGCGCAATCGGCAGGCCCGCGGCAATCTGCGGGTCGTCCAGGAAGGCCAGCAGCAGCTGCTTCACGTGCGGGTCATTCACCCGCTCGGACACCATCTCCCGGATGAGGCCGGCGGCGCGCGCGCCACCCGCGCCGTCCCGGGCACCCTCACCACCCTTGCCCTCCTTTTGCTCGGCGGCGGCACGGGCCTCGCCCCGGTCGGCCTTCTCGGCCTTCTCGGCGCGCGGCTCGCGGGCCTCGGGGGCCTTGGCCTCCGCGGCGGGCTTCTCCTCGGGGGGCGGGGCCGGAGGCGGCTCGAACTCCTTGGGGTCCAGCGGCTCCGGGTCCAGGCGCTCCACGGCCTCGACGACGACCTGGGTGCGGCCGTGGAAGTTGATGACGCTTCCCTGCACCAGCACGAAGTCTCCGGACTGGAAGGCGGGCTCCAGGGCGTCCACCTTGTCGAAGATGCGGGCATCCACCTCGCCGCTCTTGTCGACGAGGGTCAGGGCGAGGAACACCTTGCCACTGCGCGCGGTCACCTTCTCCTTCTTCGTGACGCGGAAGACGGTGTTGACGCGGTCCTTCTCGCGCAGGTCCGCCGCGTACACCTTGCGGACGGTCTCCACGGAACCCTCCGGGGTGGGGGTGGCGGTCTCGGGCGTGTTTTCGTTGGTCATTTCGGCGGCGGACACTAGCACCAGGAAGGCACTTCCAGGGGAACTCGCGTCAGCTGACTTCCAGGGCCAGGGCATCGAGGTAGTCGGACCCGGGGGAGCCGACCAGCGTGGGGTGGTCCGGGGGCAGGCCCAGGCGGACCAGCCGGGTGCCGATGCGGGCCTCCGCCTCGCAGGCGGTGGCCACCAGCTCGTCGAAGCCGCCCAGGGCCAGCGGCGGGTGGTAGCCGACCACCAGCAGCTTCCCGCCGTGCCGGGTGCGCCGCAGGGCGTGGCGCAGCTGCTCCACGAACTCGTCCTCGGACGTCACTCCGGGTGTGTCCAGGAGGACCAGGTCGAAGGTGTCGCGGAGCGCCCTGAGCACCTGGAGGGGCTGGCCCGTGTCCACCGTGGCCCGGCCCAGCAGGCCATTGGCCTCGGCGTTCTCCCGGGCCAGGTCCGCCGCGTCCGTGCTCCGGTCGAAGGCGAGAATCTGCCGCGCCCCATGCAGGCCCGCGTGGACGAAGAGGCCACCCACGTTGCAGCACGCGTCCAGCACCCGGCCGCCGTTGGCCATGCGCGCCACGAAGCGGCGCAGCTCACGCTGGTCATAGTGGTAGCCGGTGCCCAGCCCGTAGGTGAGGTCCACGGTGAAGCGCGCGCCCAGCTCCAGCAGCCGGCACCAGCGGGGCGGGGTGCCGTAGAGGACGTGGGCCCGCTGCGTGGGCAGCCCCAGCGCCTTGCGCCGGGGCGAGTCGTTGCGCAGCAGCACCGAGCCGGCGCCCGTCACCTCCACCAGCGCGCGGGTGATTTCCGAATGCCGCGCGTCCATGGCGCGGGTGAAGGTCTGCACCACGAAGTGGGTGTCGTACCGGTCCACGATGAGGCCGGGCAGTCCGTCCCCATCATCGTTGACGACGCGGCAGAAGCGCGGGTCGTCCACCAGCCGGCCGCGCCGCTCGAAGGCGTGACGCAGGTGGCGGGGGACGAGTCCCTCCACGGCCTCGTCCGGCTGGCCCAGTCGTCGCACCGCGTACGAGGACTCCAGGTCCACGTCGCCCAGACCCAGCACCGAGCCATCCTCGTCCCGGAGCTGTACGGGCTCCCCGGGCTGCGGCGTTCCCTCCATCGAGACGATGTCCTCCCGGCGAAGCCAGGGGGCACCGTGGCGGAGCCGGCGTGCGGCGTCCCGGGACAGATAGGTGCTGAGCAAGGTGTGTCCTCCCTCTCTCGGTTCCCCGCGGGCACCGGTGCCCACGGGCGTCCTCCCAGGGGAGAACATGCGCCGTCGGTCGCCAGCTTGCGGCGAGCGCCGGGACGCCGCGCGGCAGGGCAGGCAGGGGAGGGAGCGAACCGGCCGGACCCAGCCGCCGGAATCAGGCCCCGGATGACGGGCGCTTGAACGCCTTGAACGTCACCCGGGTGAGGATGAAGCTGGCCATCAGCGCGAGGACGATGCCCAGCAGGCGCAGGTTCCAGCTGTCGCGGAACAGCAACGACAGGGCCAGCCCCCCCAGCAGCACCACGCCCAGGACCATCAACGCCTGCCCCCGCTGGGCGGCCCCGGAAGACGCGCGGCGCGCCTGGGCGAGCGTCGGGAGGCTGCCCGCCTTGCGCCACTTCGACGAGTCCTCCGCACGAACCTCGTCCTCCGGGTCCACCAGCCCCTGGAGGTAGGCCTGCTCGACGTCGAGAAGGCTGGGGTAGACCAGCTCACCGTCCGGCGTGCGTACCACGTAGCGCATGGGGACCCTCCTACCGGGCCGTCCGCTCAGGACAGCTCGGTGGCAATCTGCTCAGCGACGCGCAGACCATCAATGGCGGACGATACGATGCCGCCCGCGTAACCACACCCCTCGCCCGCCGGATACAGCCCCTTCAGGGACACCGACTGCAAATCTTCCCCGCGCGTAATCCGCACGGGCGACGAGGTCCGGCTCTCGATGCCGATGAGCTTGCCCTCCTCGCTGATGAAGCCGCGCATCTTCCGCTCGAAGGTGCGCAAGGCCTGCTTGATGGACTCGGTGAGCCGCTCCGGGAAGAGGCGGTTCAGGTCCGTGTGCGCCAGTCCCGGCCGGTAGCTGGTGCCGCCCGGGTCCTTCTTCACGCGCCCGGCCAGGTAGTCCGGAATCGTCTGTGCCGGAGCGTAGAAGCGCCCTCCGCCCAGCTCATACGCCTTGGACTCCCAGTGGCGCTGGAACTCCAGGCCCGCCAGCGGTCCGCGGAAGCCCTCGCGCTCGAAGTCCGCCACCGACACGGAGACGACGATGCCGGCGTTGGCGTACTTCGCGTTGCGGCGCGAGTTGCTCATGCCATTGGTGCACTGCAGGCCGTCCTGCGTCGGCGTGGGCACGACGATTCCACCGGGGCACATGCAGAACGAGTAGACGCCGCGCACCTCGCCGTCCACGTCCAGGTTCTCCGCCAGCTTGTAGTCGGCCGGAGGCAGCTTGGGATTCTTGGCGGCGCTGCCGTATTGGATGCTGTTGATGAGCGCCTGCGGATGCTCGGCGCGGAAGCCGAGCGCGAAGGGCTTGGCCTCCACGCTGACCTGGCCGTCGGCGGCGAAGCGCTCGTACAGCTCACGCGCGGAGTTGCCCGGGGCGAGGATGACGCGGTCGCTCTCCAGGGTGCGCCCGTCGGCCAGCTTCACGCCCGCCACGCGCCCGTCGCGGTAGAGGAGGTCCTCCACCCGCTGCTCGAAGTGCACCTCGCACCCGCCCGCGATGAGCTCCTCGCGCAGCTTCGCCACCGCGCCCGGCAGCAGGTCCGAGCCGATGTGCGGCTTGCCCTCGATGAGGATGTGGTCCGGCGCGCCGTACTTCGCGAAGGCTTCGATGACCTTGCGCACCATGGGGTGGTTGATGCGCGTGGACAGCTTGCCGTCCGTGTACGCGCCGGCGCCGCCCTCGCCGAAGTTCATGTTGCTCTCCGGGTCCAGAGAGCCGTCGCGCATCAGCTTCGCCACGTCCTTGCGGCGCGTCACCACCTCGCGGCCGCGCTCCAGGAGGATGCTGCGCACGCCGCGCTCCAGCAGGCCCAGGGCGGCGAACAGCCCCGCGGGCCCGGTGCCGATGATGATCGGCCAGCGCTCCGGCGCCTTCACCGGGGGCAGGACGTCCGGAGGCGGCGGGGCCTCGCCCACGTCCGGGGGCAGGCGGCCGGGCTTGCGGCCGGGCGCCAGCTCCACCTCCAGCGTGTAGATGTAGCGGGGGCTGCCCTTCTTGCGCGCGTCCAGCACCGAGCGCACCACGCGCACGGAGGCGAGGTCGGAGCGGGTGACCCCGAGCTTCTCCGCGGCGCGCTGGCCGAGCAGCTCCTCCGGCTCGTCCAGCCACAGCCCGATGTTGTTCACCCGATACGCCATTGCCATTCGCTCCTGGTGGGGGCGCGTATCTCTCCGCACCCATGAAAGATTGCAAGCACTTGAAACCACGGAGCCTCGTGGGGCCCTCGCGGGTGCGAACCCGCTGATGCACCCCCCTCCGCCATCCCCCCGTGCCGACGACAGGTGCGTAACAGTCTTCGCACCCTCCGGGAGCCCATGCCGGGCGCTGGTTTCCTTCAACCCCTGGGAAACGCTGGGGAATCCGTTCGGAAGAGAACGTCTGGCACGGGGGTTGAAGTGTTGACGCCGCATGCTTATGCGGCGACCCCCTCTCTTCGCCGCTTTCTGGAGGCAATCACTGTGAGCACCGACCAAAAGGGCACCCGTATCCTGGCGCGCACCTTCTTCAACCAACTGCGCGCGAGCGGCTACACGCCGCACCAGGTCATCGGCATCGCCACGGAGCTGCTCGACCTGGTGACCGCGGACCTCAAGGAAGGCGACAAGCCCGTTGCCGTCCAGCCAACACAGGAGCAGGGCTCCGAGTGGCGCCAGCGCGCCTGAGCAATTAGTCTTCGGACCATCGACCCCGCGGGCGCGCGGGCTCCGGACTGGATTCGGGGCTCCCGCCCGCGCGGAGGCAGTACGGAACCGGCGTCAGCCGGTTTTTTTGTTTCCGCTGACCGGCGAATCAGTCGTCACGGAGGCCGAGGAGCGCTGCTCCCGCCTCCGCTGGTACGCAGCCGCGCCGGCCACGACAATCAGTCCTCCCGTCAGCGCGCTGAAGACCATGCTGGCCGTCCCCAGCGCCAGCAGTGCCAGCAGCACGAAGGCGCCCACGAAGGCGGCCACGTCCACCGCGACGGGGCGGCGGTGCGGTAGCACCAGGGCGATGACGCAGGCGGTGAGCGGCAGTCCGAGCTTCACCTGCCGGACGATGGCGTCGGTGCTGGTGCGGACCGTCTCCCAGTTGCTCACGAGGATGGCGGCGAAGATGACCACCGTGCCCAGCGCCAGCACCAGCACGCCCGCGGCGGCCGCGTCCTTGGCGAGGCGGGCCTTCTCGTCGAACTGCTGGACGGCCAGGTCCACCAGGTGCTCCAGGGCGCTGTTGAGGATTTCCGCGAAGAAGATGAGGAGGACGCAGAAGATGAGCGTCACCTTCTCCGCGAGGCCCAGCGGAATGCCGCTGCCCACCAGTCCCACCAGCACGCCCGAGATGAGGTGGACGCGCATGTTGCGCTGGTGGACGACGGTGTGGATGAGGCCCGCCCACGCGTGGCCGAACGAGGCGAACAGCCCCGAGCCCCGACGGGGAGGGAAGGCAGAGGGTGGCCGGACAGGAACGTTCATCGGAGATTGAAGGGGCGCGCACCCTAGCACCCACGGGTCCGGTTGCCGCTCGGGGTTGAAGGGGTATGGTCTGACCCCGTGAAATCCGCTTCCTACTACCGTTACCGGGCGCGCGTGGGGTGCGCGGCCCTGGCCCTGCTGTTGACTGCCCCCCTGGCCCGGGCCGAAAGCCCGGCTCCCGACGCGCTCCTCGACGAGGGGGCCTGTGGCCTGGAGCCGCCCGGCGTCGAGTACCTCCCGGCGCCCGGCCCCCGGGCCCACGAGTCGCGCCGGTGGTCCGCGTCGGAGCCACCGGTGGTGCGGCGCGAGGAGCGGGGTGGGGTGGTGCGCTCGGCGCTCTCCGGCGTGCCGCAGACGCGCGTGCGCGGTGGGGCGCTGTCCGGGAAGGTGGTGTACCTGAGTCCCGGCCACGGCTTCTACCGGAGCGCCCCGCTAGACAGGTGGGCCACGCAGCGGCCCAACACCTGGGCGGTGGTGGAGGACCTCATCTCCGCCGAGGTGCTGAACCAGTACCTGCTGCCCATGCTGACGGGGGCGGGGGCCACGGTGGTGCCGGTGCGCGAGCCGGACCTCAACTCGCGCATGGCCCTGCTCGACGCGGGGCAGGAGGGCTACACCGAGACGGGGGAGGCGGCCCTCTTCCAGGACTCCACGCAGAAGGGGTGGGGCACGCCGCCCCTGCCCATGGGCAACGCGGTGGAGCCCTTCACGCTGGGCACCACGCGCGTCATGTCCACCGCGCGCACCGCCACCGCGAGCGCGACGTGGGCGCCGGACGTCCCGGCGGACGGCAACTACCATGTCTACGTCTCCTACGGCTCGGACCCGGCGCGGGCGACGGACGCGCACTACGTGGTGAAGCACGCGGGCGGGGAGAGCCACTTCCGCGTCAACCAGCGGCGCCACGGCGGCACGTGGGTGCTGCTGGGCCGCTTCTACTTCAAGGCGGGCCGGCACCCGGAGGCCGCGTCGGTGGTGGCGATGAACGACACGGCGGAGGGCGGCACGGTGTCGCTGGACGCGGTGCGCTTCGGCGGTGGCCGCGGCCTCATCGGCGACGCCGAGGTGGCCGCCCTCGACAGGCCCCGCTACGAGGAGGCCGCGCGCTACCACGTGCAGTTCAGCGGCGCGCCGGCCTCCGTGTACGCGCCCACCGGGGCCAACGCGCTGACCAACGAGCGCAACGCGGACGTCACCGCGCGCCCGCGCTTCGCCGCGTGGCTGCACGAGGAGGGCGAGGACGCGGTGTACCTGGCGTGGCACACCAACGCCGGCACCACCGGCACCGTGACGGGCACGGAGGGCTACGTGTACGGGCCCAACCCGGTGGACGGCACGCTCAACTTCACCGGCGTGGCCGGCAGCGACGTCATGGCCCGCGCGCTGCTGGATGAAATCGGGAAGGACTTCAAGCGCGAGGTGGACCCCAACTGGCGGGTGCGCAGCCTGCGCTCGGCCAACCTGGGCGAGGTCAATCCCACGCACAACCCGGAGATGCCGTCCGTGCTGCTGGAGATGGCGTACCACGACAACATCACCGACTCGAACCGGCTGAAGGAGCCGGCCTTCCGCCGCGTCGCCGCGCGCGCCATCCTCCAGGGCCTCATCAAGTACTTCGCCGCGAGGGACGGCCAGCCGGTGCGGCTGCCGCCGGAAGTCCCCGGTGCCGTCGCCGCGAGCAACGGCGCGGCGGGTGCGGTGGAGGTGCGCTGGGCGGCCCCCGCCGCCAACCCCGACGAGGAGGGCCACGACGCGCCCACCGGCTACCGCGTCTACCAGAGCGCGGACGGCCTCGGCTGGGACGACGGCGCCGAGGTGACGGGCACCTCCTTCACCACCACGCTGGCGCCGGGCACCGTGCGCTACTTCCGCGTGGCGGCGGTGAGCGCGGGCGGGGAGGGCTTCCCGTCCGCCACCGTCGGCGTGCGCACGCCGACAGGGGCCCAGGCGCCCGTGCTGCTCGTCAACGCCTTCGAGCGGCTGGACTCGTCGCAGGTCTGTGCCGAGGCGCTGGATGCCTATGACCTGCAGGCCCCGGTGCGCCTGCTGGTGGAGGCGATGAACGACGGCACCTACGTGCGCCGTCACGGCGAGGCGCTGGCGTATGCGAGCACGGCGTTCGACAGCGCCACGAGCGCGGCGCTGAAGGCGGGCCTCATCTCACTGACGGCCCCGTACACGGTGGTGGACTGGTTCACCGGCCGGGGCGGCGAGGACGGGGCGAGGCCCACGCGCCAGGAGCAGGACGCGCTGCGCGCCTTCGTTACCGGCGGGGGAAGTCTGATGTTGTCCGGCAGCCAGGTGGCGTCCGCTCTCGCGGCGGGAGGAGCGCAGGACCAGGCCTTCCTCGCGGACATCCTCCGCGCGTCGCTGGGCACTGGCTCGGCGCCGCTCGCGGTGGAGGGGCTGGCGGGCGGCTGGCTCTCGGGCCTGCCCGCGGCGCTCCTGGATGACGGGACGCACGGGGCCTACCCGGTGGGCGTGACGGACGTGCTCACCCCCGCGTCGGGTGGCGCGGCGGTGCTGCGCTACCTGGGGACGGACCTGGTGGCGGGCGTGTCCTCCACTCCGGGCGGGCAGGTGCTGCTCCTGGGCGTGCCCTTCGAGGGCATCGTCAGTCCGGCGCGGCGCGCGCAGCTGCTCTCCGCATTCCTGCTGCACGTGGGGGTGCTCACGCAGCTGCCTCCGCCGCCCGCCGAGGACCCGGGCGGTGCGGGCCCTGGCCTGCTCACCGCCTGCGTGGCCGCGCGTGGGGTGGACCCGCATCCGCCCGCGCCGCCGCCACCACCGCCTCCTCCGCCGCCTCCTCAGCCCGTCGTCCTGGAGGAGCTGCCGCAGTTCTACTATCCGCTCGGCGACTCGGGCTGCGGCTGTGGGGCTGGAGGGGGAACGGGCTCCGGTATCGGCCTGTTGCTCGGGCTGATTGTTCAGCTTCGGCGTGCGCACCGTCGCAAGGGCGACGCGAAGCGTTGACTCGGAGGGGGCGGATGCCTACGGTCGGCGCCCTCGAATTCGACGTGAAGTGACGACACGCGTGGGCACTCGCGCCCGCGCCCTGCAAGGAGACTCGAACATGGCTACCCGCATCGCCATCAATGGCTTCGGTCGCATCGGTCGCTGCATCCTTCGCGCTGCCCTCAGCCGCAAGGAGGACCTCGAGATTGTCGCCATCAACGACCTCGACAAGCCCGCGGCGCTGGCCCACCTGTTCAAGTACGACTCCGTGCACCGCACGTGGCCGGGCACCGTGAAGTCCACCGAGAAGGGCATCGTCGTGGACGGCAAGGAGATTGCCGTCACCGCCGAGAAGGACCCGACGGCGCTGCCCTGGAAGGGCATGAACGTGGACGTGGTGCTCGAGTGCACCGGCCGCTTCACCGCGCGCGACGGCGCCGAGAAGCACCTGAAGGCGGGCGCCAAGAAGGTCATCATCTCCGCCCCGGCCAAGGGCCCGGACCTCACCATCGCCTACGGCATCAACCACAACGAGTACGACCCGGCCAAGCACCACGTCATCTCCAACGCCTCGTGCACCACCAACTGCCTGGCGCCGCTCGCCAAGGTGCTGGTGGACAACTTCGGCGTGGAGAAGGGCCTGATGACCACGGTCCACAGCTACACCAACGACCAGCGCATCCTGGACCTCACCCACGACGACATGCGCCGCGCCCGCGCCGCCGCGCTCTCCATGATTCCCACCAGCACCGGCGCCGCGAAGGCCATCGGTGAGGTGATTCCGCAGCTCAAGGGCAAGATGCACGGCATCTCCGTGCGCGTGCCCACCCCGAACGTGTCGCTGGTGGACCTGACGGTGAACACCACGAAGAACGTCACCGCGGAGGCCGTCATCGAGGCGTACCGCAAGGCCTCGGAGGGCTCGCTCAAGGGCATCCTCCAGTTCAGCGACGAGCAGACGGTGTCGGTGGACTACAACGGCAACCCGCACTCGGCCATCTTCGACTCCACCAACTGCTTCGTGATGGGCGACAACATGCTCAAGGTCATGGCCTGGTACGACAACGAGTGGGGCTTCTCCAACCGCATGGTGGACACGGCGAAGTTCCTCGTCTCCAAGGGCGTCTAGTTCCAGGGCGTTGAAGGGCACCGAGAGGGAAGGACCGAGATGATCCGCTACATCGACGACCTGCAGTTGACCGGGAAGCGCGTCTTCATCCGCGTGGACTTCAACGTCCCGCTGGAGGGCCGGCGCGTGACGGACGACACCCGCATCCGCGAGGCGCTGCCCACCATCAGGCGCGCGCTGGAGATGGGCGGGAAGGTCATCCTGGCCTCCCACCTCGGCCGGCCCAAGGGCCCGGACCCCAAGCTGTCCCTCGAGCCGGTCGCCGTGCGGCTGGCCGAGCTGCTCGGCGGCAAGCACGAGGTCATCCTCACGGATGACTGCATCGGTGACGGCGTGAAGAAGCAGGTGAAGGAGCTCAAGGAGGGCCAGGTGGTCCTCCTGGAGAACCTGCGCTTCCACAAGGAGGAGGAGGCCAACGACGAGACCTTCGCCCGCGAGCTGGCCGCCAATGCCGACGTCTACATCAACGACGCCTTCGGCACCGCGCACCGCGCCCACGCCTCCACGGCGGGCATGGTGCCCTTCGTGAAGGAGAAGGCCGCCGGCTACCTGATGCGGAAGGAAATCGAGTACCTGGGCAAGGTGCTCAAGAACCCGGAGAAGCCCTTCGTGGCCATCCTGGGTGGCTCGAAGGTGAGCGACAAAATCAAGGTCATCGAGAGCCTGCTGCCCAAGGTGGACGCGCTGCTCATCGGCGGCGCCATGGCCTACACGTTCCTCAAGGCGCAGGGCGTGGAGGTGGGCAAGTCCCGCGTGGAAGGGGACAAGCTGTCCCTGGCCACGCGCATGCTGGAGGCGGCGCAGCGACTGAAGGTGCCGCTGGTGCTCCCGGTGGACCACATCGTCGGCACCGAGCTCACCGAGAACAGCGTGGCGAAGGAGACGCCGGACAACGCGATTCCTCCGGACATGATGGGCCTGGACATCGGTCCCAAGACGCGCGCCATGTTCGCGCAGCACATCCGTGACGCGCGCACCGTGGTGTGGAACGGGCCCATGGGCTTGTTCGAGGTGAACAAGTTCGCCGAGGGCACCCGCTCGGTGGCCGCGGCCATGGCCATCAACACCCAGGCCACCACCGTCATCGGCGGCGGCGACAGCGCGGCCGCGGTGGAGCAGATGGGCTTCGCGGCCAAGATGAGCCACGTGTCCACCGGCGGCGGCGCCTCCCTGGAGTTCCTGGAGGGGCGTGAATTGCCGGGTATCAAGGCGCTGGAAACGCGGTAGGCTGCGCGGCCGCAACGCAACCCGTATCCACGCCCCCGGGGGGACACATGGCCGCCGCAGCTCGTCGTCGGAAGATCGTCGCCGGCAACTGGAAGATGAACAAGACGGTGCCCGAAGCGCTGGGCCTCGTTCGCGAGCTGCGGAGCATGGTGGCTCCGCTGGGTGATGCGGTGGAGGTGGTGCTGGCGCCGCCCTTCGTGGCGCTGCAGCCGCTCCACGTGGCGCTGGAGGGTGCGCCGCTGCAGCTGGCGGCGCAGAACTGTCACTGGGAGTCGTCCGGCGCCTTCACGGGCGAGGTGTCCGCGCCGATGCTGGCGGAGCTGGGGTGTGCCTACGTCATCGTGGGGCACTCGGAGCGCCGGCAGTTCTTCGGCGAGACGGACGAGATGGTGAACAAGCGGGCCCGGGCGGTGCGGGCGGCGGGGATGACGCCCATCATCTGTGTGGGCGAGACGCTGGCCGAGCGCGAGGCGAACCGGACGCTGGAGGTGGTGGAGCGCCAGGTGCGCGGGGCGCTCTCCGGCTTCGACGCGAAGGACGTGGGCACCTTCGTCCTGGCGTACGAGCCGGTGTGGGCCATTGGGACGGGGCGCACGGCCACGTCGGCGCAGGCGCAGGAGGTCCACGCGGCGATCCGCGGGCTGCTCGGACGCCTGTACGACGGGGAGACGGCCGGGCGGGTGCGCATCCAGTACGGCGGCAGCGTGAAGCCGGACAACGCGGCGGAATTGCTGGGGCAGCCTGACGTGGATGGAGCGCTCGTCGGCGGGGCCAGCCTGAAGGCGGGCGACTTCGCGGCCATCGTCAAGGCAGCGGGTTAGATCGGCAGGACTGGTACTGGCGGGCGGAAGAAGTTGTCACCCGTTCGCCAGTTTGTGTAGGGTGCGCCTCCTTCTCACGGAACGTCTGGAAGAATCGCCATGCTCGCTTTCGTCACGATCGTGCACGTCCTCGTCTGCGTGTTCATGATCTTCGTCATTCTGCTGCAGCCGGGTAAGGACGCGGGCATGGGCTCGGCCCTGGGCGGCGGCGCGGCCACGAGCGCTTTCGGCGGCCGCGGCGCGGTGACGTTCCTGAGCAAGCTCACGGGCGTCTGCGCGATGCTCTTCTTCTTCACGTCGCTCGGCCTGTCCTTCGTGGGGCTGCGCTCCTCGGTGGCGGCTGGCGGCTCGGTCGCCGCGCCTGCTCCGGCGCAGACGGCTCCGGCCACGCCGGGTGGTGCCCCTGCTCCGGGCGCGACGACGCCTTCGTCTCCGGCTCCCGGCAGCGTGGAGCAGCCGCGGGGCGAGACGCCGGTGCCTCCTCCCGCCGAGGGTGCTCCGGCTCCGCAGGGGGCGACGCCTGCCCCCGCGCCTGCTCCGGCTCCGGCGCAGTAGCTGTCAGGAAGAAGCCGGCTCACGCGTCGGTTGAGATTGTCGTTGCGTGAGTCGGTGAGGTTCGGTAGATGGAGCGCGCAGCAAATGCCCAGGTGGTGGAACTGGTAGACACACCAGCTTGAGGGGCTGGCGCCGCAAGGTGTGCGGGTTCGAATCCCGCCTTGGGCACTCCGGAAGAGGCCCCCGAGTCGAAAGACTCGGGGGCTTTTTTCGTTTCAGGGAACAGGCAGGTTCCCGAAGTGCATCTCCGCCGAGGAGTCTCCAGGCGGCCGGTTGAGGCTCGAGACGTACCGGTCGGTCTGCATCCGGCATCCCTTCCCGTAGCGGAACAGGGTCCGGATGAAGTCGGCCAGGCCCGGACGGTAGTGGTGCTGAACGACGGCCTCGGGGCGATAGTTCAGGACGTATCCGCGCTCCAGAATCTTGAAGCACAGTCCTGGGTCTTCCCCACCCGGTTCGCGGACGTCTTCATCGAAGCCACCGACTTCTTCGAGGACGCTTCGCCGGAAGGCACAGTTCGCCGTGACGACGTAGAGGTAGCGGCCCTCATGCAGGTAGGGGTCGAGCAGCTTGTGGTAGCTGTAGTAGCGGCTGAACACATCGCTGCCGACCGCCAGCGTCCGTCCACCCACCCCCGCGACCCTGGGCGAGGCATCCCGCAGATGCTGCGCGAGCTCCCCCGCCCAGGTGGGCCTCACGACACAGTCGTTGTCCGTGAAGGCGACGAAGGGGTATCGCGATGCCGCGATTTCGCGCGGCGGCGGGACCGCTCCTCCTCGGCTGACGTAGACACTCGATGTCCAGGCGGCTTCCGAACTCTCTCGCCAGGGCGCTGACGGGTTCTGGTGAGGCGTCGTCGACCAGGATGACCTGGAAGCGTTCCGGTGACGCAACCAGTGATGAGAGCAACTGGCGGGTGAGCTCCGACCGGCCGTAACAGGGGACGACGAGCGTCAGGGGCAGTGTGTGACTTTCGGCCGGGCTCATGAGGCCGCCTGCTTCCGATGGCAATTCAGCATTCCGCAGTTCCGGCGGCATCGGGCCATCACGCCACGTGCCTCGGTCGCGAGGCCTGACTCACACAACTGGCGCAGCGACGACTGGCGCACGTTGCCGAGCGCACGGCCATTCAGGATGTCGCGCATGAAGAAGCAGAGCTGCACGTTGCCGTGCTGATCCACCATCATGTCTTGCTCAGCGCTGCCACACACCTGCTCGCCGATACGAGATCACAAAGTCTCTCAAGCCAGGGCTCGGGAACGTCGTCTACCGGGGAGGGGCCTGGTACAACGACACGTTCTCCGCGTACCTCGCGAACATCTCGGCCGGAGATCCGACGCAGCGTGACGTCACTCTCGGCGTGCGTGTCTGCGCTTCGTTCTCTCCGCGGTAGTCCTCTGCCTCCCCAGCAAAGCCCTCGTTTGTAACGTTCAGCAGCACGAGCGTTGTCTAGGGGGACACGCGCTCCAGGGGGGGGCATGCAGCAGGTTCTCAGGTGGACGACGGTGGCCGTTCTCTGCTGGGCGGCGGGATCGGTGGCCGGCGACGAGCAGGTGGATGCCCGGCTCCAGCAGGCTCGGACCGCCTATGCAGAGGCGGCGAAGCTTCGGGATGCGGGCAGGTACGCCGAGGCCCTTGCTCAGGGGGAGCAGGCGCTGGCGCTGCGAGAGGCCGTGCTGGGGAGCACGCACCCAGACGTCGCCTCCTGCCAGGACCTGCTCGGGACGCTCCACGAGCTTCGGGCGGACTATGCCCGGGCGGAGCCGCTGCTTCAGCGGGCGCGCGAGCTGCGGGAGATGACCCTCGGCGAGAATCACCCCGCCTTCGCCGCTTCGCTCAACAACCTGGGCAACCTCTTCACGGACCAGGGCCTCTACGGCCGTGCCGAGCCCCTGTACCAGCGTGCGCTCGCCATTCGGGAAGTGGCCCTGGGCAAGAACCATCCCGACGTCGCCGATTCGCTCAACAGCCTGGCCCGCCTCTACGCGAGACAGGGGTTGTACGGCCGTGCCGAGCCCCTCTACCGGCGTGCGCTGACCCTTCGGAAGGCAGTGCTGGGCAAGGACCATCCGGATCTCGCCCGGACGCTCAACAACCTCGCCAACCTCTATAGGGAGCAGGGGCAGTGTGGCCTCGCCGAGCCGCTCTACGAGCGCGCACTCGCCATTCGGGAGTCGGCTCTCGGCACCCACCATCCCCTCGTCGCCACCTCCCTCAACAACCTCGCCAGCCTCTGCCGGGAGATGGGGCAGTACGGCCGCGCGGCGCTCCTCTACGAGCGTGCGCTCGCCATTGACGAGGCGGTCCTCGGCGAGAAACACCCGGACGTCGCCCGGACGCTCGACAACCTCGCTGCGCTCTACGCGGACCAGGGGTTGTCTGCCCGCACCGGACCTCTCTGCAAGCGTGCACTGGCCATTCGGGAAGAGACCCTGGGCAACAACCATCCCGACGTCGCCTATTCGCTCAACAGCCTCGCCGGCTTCTACATGACCCAGGGGAAGTACGGGCTTGCCGAACCACTCTACCTGCGCACACTTTCCATCCGGGAAGCCGCGCTTGGCCACAACCATCCCCTTGTGGCGGAGGCGCTCAACAACCTGGGCCAGCTTCGGCTCGCCCAGCAGCGCCTGGCTGATGCCCTGCCTCTGTTCTCGCGCGCATTTGCCATCTCCGAGAAGCGCCTGCGCCAGGAGGCTCTGGACTTCTCCGAGTCCCGTCTGGACAGCTTCCTGAAGTTCCTGCGGGCTGACGAGGAGCGACTGTACGCGCTGCTGCGCGCCCACCCCGATGACGTCAACGTGCAACGTCTGGCGCTCAGCGCCGTACTCCTGCTCAAGGGCCGCTCCATCGAAGAGGCCGCCGACACTTCCCATACCGTCTATCGGAGCCTCGGTGCGGAGGACCGTGAGACGTTCAAGCGCTTGCGCGACCTGCGCACGCAGCTTGCCTCCCTGGCGCTCCCAGAGGTTGGGGCTCTCAACTCCGCCAACCATCAGCAGCGCCTCAAGGACCTCGCCGAACAGGGTGATGACCTCGAAGCCTCCCTGGCCAGGCACTCCGCCCCCCTGCGAGCGTTGGCCGCGCTGCCGGCTCCCGCGGACATCGTCGACCGTGTCGCCCAGGCCCTGCCCGAAGACGGTGCCCTCGTCGAGTTCATCGCCTACGTGGACCGCCCACTCGTACCCCAACCCGTCGTATCCAAACCACATCTCCGCTACCTGGCGCTGGTGCTCTTGCCTGACTCAATCATTCGCACCGTCGACCTGGGCCCCGCCGAGCCCATCGACCTCGCCGCCTCGCGCCTGCGAGACGCCATGGCCAACCGGGAGGCCGCCTTCCATGCGCACTCCAAGCTCCTCTACCAGCTCGTTTTTCAACCCCTGCTTCCGTTGCTGGGGAATGTCCACCACCTCCTTCTCTCGCCGGATGGACAACTGGCTCTGGTGCCCTTCTCCGCCCTGCATGACGGCTACCAATTCCTCGTGGATGACTTCGACTTCACCTACGTGAACTCCGGCAAGGAGCTGCTTCCTCGGTCCCAGCGGCCAGTCCCCGCTTCCTCCGTGGTCGTCCTGGCCGACCCGGACTTCAGCGCTCCGCTCCAGTCTCCCACGTCCTCCGCGGAAGAGGCTCCCGCACGTGCCGAGCGGACCACCTCATTGGCGCGCTTCTTCTCCACGCGGCGCGAGGAACTGGCGCGACGGGACTGGAGCCTCATCCCCCTGCCAGGCACCCGTCAGGAGGCAGAGGCCATCCAGCGGCTGCTGCCCCAGGCACAGCTCTTCCTGGGGCCGTCGGCCACCAAAGAGCGACTGCTGCAGATGCCTACCCCCGGCATCCTCCACCTGGCTACCCACGGCTTCTTCCTGGAGGACGCCCCCGCGCCCACGAATACTCGCGCCGTTGGCAGCGTCGGTTTGCTGAGCGAGGACCCTCATGCCCCGCGCCCCCCGGACCCGCTTCTTCGCTCCGGCTTGCTCTTCGCGGGGGCGAATGCGCCTACGCCCTCCACCTCCAGTGCCTCTCAGCCGCCGCCCGAAAGGGCGCTGGCAACGGCGCTGGAGCTGGCCGGCCTCAACCTGTGGGGCACTCAGTTGGTGGTGCTGTCCGCGTGCGACACCGGGCGAGGCGATGTGAAGCTGGGCCAGGGCGTCTACGGGCTGCGGCGCGCGCTCGTGGTGGCGGGGGCGGAGACGGTGGTGATGAGCCTGTGGAAGGTGAGCGACGACGTCACCCATCAATTGATGGAGGCCTACTACCGCAAGCTGCTGGCGGGGCAGGGGAGGGCCACTGCGCTGCGCGAGGCGATGCGCGAGCTGCGGCGGACCCAACCTCACCCCCACTACTGGGCACCGTTCATTGCCATGGGCAAGGAGACGCCCCTGCGCATGCTCGAGTCCAAGGCCCAGGAGTAACGATAACGAGTACCGCAGGAGCCCATGGCGCAGGCGGTGGGCTTCTCGGCAACGGATGCGTATTGGATTGCCGCCTATGACGAGGCGACGGACCTGGGCATCTTCCAGCCGCTCGGTATGTATGGCCAGCCCGTTCAGGGCGACTGCACCAACAGCAGCCATCGACGGCTTGGTCCGCACCAGCTTCGACACCGGAGAGGAGCCGTCCGCGCCCAGGCGCGTCGCCAGGGTCAACAAGGTCGCATGCGACCGTGGATGGGGCATGTTCCCCGGCGCAACGTGCTCGCTCTGCGCCGAGGCGCTCTCCACCCGGTTCGAATCTCGCTCTGGCTTCTGCTGCAGGGTGACGCACACCGTCCGCGGAGCCCTTGCGCGTGGGCCACGCTGTAGGACGTGGTCCTCGACGCGTGCAGGTGTCGGCGGACGCGGAGGCGCCACCGGAAGCGCGGCTGTACGAGGCACAGCCGGCTTCCGGTGGGCCCTACAGGTACTGAAACCCAAGCCCCTACGCGGAGCCCCTCGCAAGGGGCTTCGCGCGGTCAGAACGTGACGATGCCGTAGTCGTTCAGCAGTCCGGAGCTCGGGTCTGCCTGCACCACCACGATGAGCTTGTCCCCCGCCGCGGAGTAGAAGACGAAGCGGCCGAAGCCGTCGTAGGCGGTGCCGTTGGCCTTGAAGGCGGGCAACGCAATGCTCCGCTCGAAGCCGAGGGCGTCGGGCAGGTAGAGGCGCACGGACTTACCCGCCGAAGGCTCCCAATAACTCGCCTGCACCAGCGCGATGCGGTTGGCCGCGGTGGAGTGGGTCAGGTGGCGGATGCTCCCCGCTCCGGAGAGCGTCCCCGAGTAGGTCATGTCCTCGGCCCTGACGTCGGAAGCCCGGAAGGTGTTGCCGCAGGCCGTGAAGATGCGGCCTCCGTCCTCGGAGAACCAGAGCTCCCCGCACACGCCACGCTCGCTGTTGTAGGGCGCGCGGTAGAGCATCCGGGCGGTGCCCCGGCTGATGTCGTACTTCTCCATTTCGCCGGAGTAATAGGAGTTGGTGGCGCCGTAGATGGACGTCCCATTGGGATGCAGGCGCGCCCGGGTGCCGGCGTAGAGCGACCAGTCGCTGCTCAGCGTCTCCACGCCGGTCGCCAGGTCGACGCAGTGGATGGACACCCAATACGACGGGTCCGAGCGCGGAAAGGCATACGCGAAGCCATTCCCGGCGAGGACGACGTCGAAGTCCTCGCTGGTGACGGTCACCGTCTTCACCAGCTGCGGCGTGGCGAGGTCGACGTAGGAAATGCTCGAGGCATGGCCCACCGCCGCGAACTGGCCATCCGGTCCCACGCTGAGCGAGATGGGCGCCGCGGGCAGCGCGACCGAGGTCTCCGTCTGCGTCGCCGGCTCGTAGAGGTAGAGCGCGTTGGGGTTGGTGGAGACCATCACGAGCCGGTCGAGCGCCTTGCTGTACTCGGCGTCGGTGACGCGGTGGCCGAGCCCGCTGACGAAGGGCGCCTGGGCCGTGATGACCACCGTGTCCGCACGGCTCGCGGACCGGCCGTCATCCACCACGAGCGCCAGCTCGTAGCTTCCCTCACGGTCCAGCGCTAGGGAGGGCCTCTGGGTATCGGCCTGTTGCAGGGTGGCGGTGCTGCCGTTGGGCCGGCGGGTGATGGTCCAGGCGAAGGTGAGGGTGTCGCCGTTCTCGTCATGGCCCTGTCCCTGCACGCTCACGGACGAGCCCGCGACGATGCTGCGGTCGGCACCGGCGTCGGCCACGGGTGCCCGGTTCTGGGCAATCACGGTGAGGTGGGTCGGCGCGGAGGGGCGCATGCCGTCGCTGACGACGAGCGCGACGACGTAGTCGCCCTCCAGGTCCGGGGTGAAGGTGGGCTTCACGGCGGCTGCATCCGCGAACGCGGCGGCGCTGCCCGTGGGAACCGAGACGAACGACCAGGTGAAGGTGACCGGTCCCCCCGTCGAGGCCGAGCTCGCGCTGCCATCCAGCGTCACCGGCCTGCGGCTGAGCACGGCGCGCGACGCGCCCGGGCGCGCAACGGGCGCGGTGTCCCTTCCGGAGAGCGTGATGAAGGCTGGCTCGGACTGGTGCGTGCCGTCACTGACCACCAGCCGGAGCACGTAGGCGCCCTCCAGGTCGGGGGTGATGGAAGGCTTCGCGGCGGACGCCTGTGAGAGCGTGGCCGTGCTGCCGTGCGGAGAGGAGACGACGGTCCACGAATAGGTGAGCGTCTGGCCCTCCGGGTCGGTGCTCGCGCTGCCGTCGACCTCCACGGCCAGTCCCACCAACACCTCCAGGGAGGAACCCGCACGGGCCACCGGCCGCAGGTTCTCGGGCGGAGGGGGTGGAGCGGGCGTCTCGGCCGACACGATGACGGTGTCCGGAAGGCTCTCCAGGCACCCGTCCGAGACGACCAGCGTGGCCGCGTAGAGGCCCGGCACGTCCGCAGTGAATGTGGGCTTGCTTACGGTGGCGTCCGACAGCGCCGCATGGCTGCCATTGGGAGTCGTGGACAGCGTCCAGCGGTAGCCCTGGGCGGTGGACGCCGAACCATCGAGCGCGACCCGCGCGCCCGGAATGACGAGCTGCCCCTCGCCAGCCTGGGCGACGGGAGTCGCCTGCGCCGCCGTGCACTCGCCCGGAGGCTGCGGTTGAGGCGCAGGCGGAGGCGTGGACCCTCCGCAGGCACTCAAGAACGAAGCTCCCAGGAACGTCAGGAGAAAATACATACGGAGTTGTGTGAATCGATTCATGACTCGCCCCCTGTGAAACGGGCGCCCAGGAGGGCGCCCTCGAAGTCACTGCACGGGCTCGAACGAACCGCCCGCGTAGATAGGGAGCCGGTGAGGCGGGAAATGATGCATGGAAATACGTCTGGGAGGGGAGTCGGCGGACTCCGTGAAGATTTTTTGAATGATTCTCCAGAATCACGTCTCTCTGAGGCGGAACGTTGAGCGCTCAATGGCTGCTCATCGGGAACATGGGGGAGACATGCGGTCGGTTCACGGGTGGATGCTGACGGTACTCCTGTGCTGTTCATCGGGCGTGGCGTTCGGGGAGGAGCCAGCAGACTCTCGACTGGGGGAAGCGCAGGCGGCCTCAGATGAGGCGAGCGCGTTCTGGGAGGAGGGCAGGTACGCGGAGGCCCTCGAACGGGGCGAGCGTGCACTGGCGTTGCGGGAGGCCGTGCTGGGGCGCGTCCACCCGGACGTCGCGGGGGGACTGGACTGGCTCGCGGCGCATCACCTGCTTCAGGGAAACGCCGCCCGCGCCGAGCCGCTCCTGCTGCGCGCGCTGGCCATTCGCGAGTCAGTCCTTGGCGAGCACCACCCCGATGTCGCGCAGACGCTCAACACGCTCGCCACCCTCTACGGGGCCCAGCGGTTGTTTGCTCGTGCCGAGCCGCTCGTCACGCGTGCGCTTGCGATTCGGGAAGCATCCTTCGGCAGGAGCCATCCCCTCGTCGCTGAGTCGCTCAGGGAGCTCGCGGCCCTCTACTTCGCCCAGGAACTCCATGGGCGTGCCGAGCCCCTCCTTCAGCGCGCGCTCAAGATACGAGAAGCAACCCTCGGCAGGCATCATCCGGAGGTTGCTCAAACGCTCTACGACCTTGCCCGCCTCTACCTCCAGCAGGGATTGTACGGCCGGGCCGAGCCGCTGTACTCGCGCGCACTGGCCATTCGGGAAGCGGCACTCGGCAAGAGCCATCCCCTCGTCGCCGAGTCGCTCTCCGGCCTCGCCAGCATCTACATGATCCGGGGATTGTACTCTCGCGCTGCGCCGCTCGACGCACGCGCGATGGCCGTGAGTGAAGCTGCCCTCGGAAAGAACCCTCCCGATGTCGCCGGGTCGCTCACCCGTCTCGCCAATCTCTATGGGGAACAGGGACTGTACGCTCGTGCCGAGCCGCTCCTGATCCGCGCGCTGGCCCTCCGAGAGGCGGCACTCGGCAAGAGCCATCCCCTCGTCGCCGAGTCGCTCTCCGACCTTGCCAGTACCTACCAGGGTCAGGGGTTGTTCCACCGGGCCGAGCCGCTCCTGCGGCGTGCACTGGCCATTCAGGAAGTGAGCCTCGGCGGGAACCATCCCTACGTCGCCTGGGGGCTCGCCGAACTGGGGCACCTCTACCTGGCCCAGGGACTGTATGGCCAGGCGAAGCCGCTCTATGAGCGCGTGCTGTCCATCGCGGAGGTCACCTTCGGCAAGGACCATTTCTACGTCGCCTGGGTGCTCGGCCGGCTCGGCAACCTCTACGAGCTGCAGGGGTTGTACGACCAGGCGGAGCCGCTCTACGCGCGCGCGCTGGAGATTCTGGAAGCGGTCCTCGGCAAGAGCCATCCTTCCGTCGCCAGGCCGCTCATCGGTCTCGCCAACGTCTACCAGTCCCAGGAGTTGTACGGCCAGGCAGCGCCGCTCCACCTGCGTGCGCTGGCCATTCGAGAAGCGGCCCTCGGCAAGCACCATCCCGAAGTCGCCGAGTCGCTCATCCACCTGGGGGGCCTCTACTCGGCCCAGGGGCTGTACGGACAGGCGCAGCCACTCTACGAGCGAGCGCTCGCCATTCTGGAGGTGACCTACGGCAAGCGTCATCCAAGTGTCGCCGCCACGCTCAACCACCTCGCCGTAGCCCGGTTGTCCCGGAATCGCCTCGATGACGCCCTGCCGCTGTTCACCCGCGCCTTTGCCATGGTCGAGCAGCGCCTGCGCCAGGAGGCGCTGGTCTTCTCCGAGCCGCGACTGACCCGCTTTCTCCAACTGCTGCGCGGCGACGAGGAGCGGCTCTATGCGCTGTTGCGCGCCCATCCCGACGACGTCCGCGTGCTGCGCTTGGTCCTCGGCGCCGCACTTCTCTTCAAGGGCCGCTCCGTCGAGGAAAGCGCCGGCATCTCCCGTACCGTCTACCGGGGCCTGGGCGAGCAGGACAGAGACACCTTCGAAAGGCTGAGGGGGCTGCGCACCCAGTTGGCGCAGCTGTCACTCCAGGGGCCCGGCTCGCTCCCGCTGCCCGTCTACCAACAGCGCCTCGAATCACTCTCAGAGCAGGGTGCGGCCCTCGAAGCCGACCTGGCCCAGCGCTCCGCACCGCTGCGTGCGTTGGCCGCCCAGCCGGCTCCTGCGGAGATTGTCGACCGTGTCGCCTCCTCCCTCCTCAAGGACGGCGCCCTCGTCGAGCTCCTCACGTACGCGGACCGCCCGCTGGTGCTCGAGCCCGGCGCACCCGAGCCCCAGCGCCCCGGCCCGTTGCGCTACCTGGCGCTGGTGCTCTTTCCCGACGCCACCATCCGCTTCCGGGACCTGGGCCCCGCCGAACCCATCGACCGCGCCGCCTCGCGCCTGCGAGACGCGCTGGCCAACCGCGACGCCGACTTCCAGGACTCCGCCCAGGCGCTCTATCAGCTCGCCTTCCAACCCTTGCTGCCGCTGCTGGGCACCACCCGCCGCCTCTTTCTCTCTCCCGACGGGCAGCTCGCCCTCGTGCCCTTCGCCGCGCTGCACGATGGACACCAGTTTCTCGTGGATGTCTTCGACGTCACCTACGTCCCCTCTGGAAGGAGTCTGCTGTCTCGCCCCCTGGAGAGCGACGCCCCTGACTCCGTGGTCGTCCTCGCAGCCCCGGACTTCAGCGCGCGCTCTTTCTCGAAGGGGACCCCCTCCGCGGAGGCCGCGCGCTCCGGTCCTGACGGGCGCTTCTTCTCCACGCTGCGAGCAGACCTGGCGTCACGCGCGTGGGCCCCAACCCCCTTGCCCGGCACGCGCCAGGAAGCCGAGAGCATCAAACGGCTGCTGCCGCGGGCCGAGCTCTTCCTGGGGGCGGAGGCCACCAAGGAGCGGCTGCTGCACCTGCCTCCCCCAGCCATCCTCCACCTGGCCACCCATGGCTTCTTCCTGGAGGACGCGCCTCAGTCCCCGGATTCTCGCGCCGTGGTCCACTTCGGGGCGCTGGGTGAGGACCCCGCGGCTCCGAACCCTCCGGACCCGCTGCTGCGCTCTGGCCTTGTCCTCGCTGAGGCACCTGTTCCGGTGCCCGTCGGCAGCAGTCCCGGCGCACCTTCGTCTGACAGCGCGTTGGTGACGGCGCTGGAGTTGGCGAGCCTCAACCTGTGGGGCACCCAGCTGGTGGTGCTGTCCGCGTGCGACACCGGGCGCGGCGACGTGATGCTGGGCCAGGGTGTGTATGGGCTTCGCCGGGCCTTCCTCGTGGCGGGTGCGGAGACAGTCGTGATGAGTCTATGGAAGGTGAACGACGACACCACCCGGCAGTTGATGGAGTCCTACTACCGCAACCTGCTCGCGGGGCAGGGCCGGGCCACCGCTTTGCGCGAGGCCATGCTCTGGCTGCGGGCCACCCGGCCGCATCCCCACGACTGGGCACCCTTCATCGCGCTGGGCCAGGACGCTCCGTTGCGCGAGCTGGGGACCCGCCAATAGGCGCTGGAGCCTGCCCTGTTGATGTGAGTCTCTGAAGCCATGCACCAACAGGCGTGTGAAGATTTCGCTGCATGATTTTCCAGCTCGCTGGCTCATTCCAATCGAGTGGGGGAGCTGAACGAAGTCTCATCGAATTCCCTGCTCATGCCGTACCGGGGGGCGGGACATCCGTTCCCTGGAACACATACAGGGGGATGGAGCCATGCCGACGAAACTCACCGCAGCGCTGCTGATGCTGATCTGCGGGTGCTCGACCACCGCGACGATTTCCCGCATCAATGGAGCGGCTTTCGACGCGAAGATCACTCACAGCGATCGCGAACTGCTCTTCTTGAAGACGGAGGGTGGACCGGAGGTCGCCATCCCCAGGAAGGAGGTCGCCGACATCGACCATCCCGGAAACGGCACCGCGGTCTTCGGCGGGCTGCTCAGTGCCTATGGTGTGCTGAACATCGCGGCGGGGATTGGGACGTGTAGCGAGGTCGGTGGTGCGTATTGTGTCGGCACCTTCCTTCCCGCCGCGATCGGCCTTCCGATGCTCATCTGGGGCCTGAGGACCTGGTCCAACTCCACCAGCGCGGCGGAGAACCAGTCCACGTCCGGGTACACCGGTGTCGTGCCTTCCCCGGCTCCCGCCTCGCCTTTCGACTTCTCGCCTCCGGCCGACAGCCGCAGGGTGAACGCCCTCCGGACGCGGTGAGGCCCAACCGACGCAATGGGGCTGGTGTCCCCGGGCCTGAATCAGATGGCTATCGCCCATCTAGGCGGTTCACGGGACGCGACGTGGGGACGCGCGTGGGGAGGAAGACGGGCACGTAACAGGCGCCCTTGTACGCGTAGGAGTCCGTGTCGCACTCCTTCGTGTCTGCCACCACGCGATGCCAGCAGCCGCCGTTGATGGGGACCTGCAGCCTGCTGGGGCAGCGGCCGCTGGCATCAGGCCGGCGCTGCCCTGGCAGGGGCTTCGGTGGCACCTCCAGGGCGATGCTCGGCCATGCGGACAGTGCCGGGGACAGAGCCACCGGAGCCGTCAGCGCCGAGTCCCCGACGGCCACGGTGCCGCCATCCTTCGAATCCTCGGTCGGCGACACCTGCGCCATCCCAGGCTCCTTCTCGGTCAGCGCGCTCAGCAACCAGCCGGCTCCGAAGGCCAGGGTCACTCCCAGGCTGGCCGCCCTGGGCCAAGACCGCCGCGCGCGCGCACGTGCTCGCGGCACGGCGGGTGGGGGCGGGCTCCTTGGGGCCACGGGCCTCGGCTTCTCCCGAGCGAAAAGGAACACATCCGCTTCGGAGGCAGCCTCGTGCGCGGCCTGCTCCAAGGCCTCGGCCAGCTCGCGGGCGCTGCCTCGTGCCTCCGGGCTCACGGAGAGCATCCGGGACACCAGGGCACTCAACTCCGCGCAGCAGCGGGCGTTGATGGCTCTTGGCGGCCGGGGACCGGGGCCATCCACGCGCCAGATATGAGACGCCTCGTTCCCCGGGTCCGTCGCGGGCGGGTACTCGCCCGTCACGAGCCGCCAGGCGGTGATGCCCAGGGCAAAGACATCATCCGCCGGTCCGGGCGCGTAGGGCGCGGCGGCGTTGAGGGCGGAACGCCACGCCTCCGGTGTGCGGTAGGCCGGCGTCCCGGGAGGGAACGCGCTCCAGGTCAGCCTGGCGGCGCCAGCGTAGTGCCCGGAGCCGAAGTCGGTCAGGAAGACCTGGCCGTCCACCTCGCGCACCAGCACGTTGTCTCCCTTCACGTCGCGGTGAACGCCTCCCTCCGCGTGCGTGGCCTCCAGGGCCCGCGCGAGGCTGGCAAGGACCCGGAGCACCTGCCGGGAGGTGGGTCCGTGCACTCGCGCCCAGTCATACAGCGACAAGCCATCGATGAGCTCCATGACGAAGTAGGGGTAGGCGAGGCCCTCCGCGGGCTGCCAGCTCCCGTGGTCCACGAGACGTGGGACGCTCGGGTGGCGGATGCGTGAGAGCAGCTCCACTTCCCGCGTGAAGCGCTCATTCCCGGGGTGCAGGGACAGCTTGAGGGCCACGGGCCCCCGCGCCGCCCTCCCGATGGCGAGGTAGACGGCGCCGTAGGCTCCCTGGCCTCGCTGCTCCACCACGCGCCAGGGGCCTATCCGGGCTCCCAGGGGAAGGCGTGCCGGATTCAGGTGGCCAGGCGGCATGGTGGGGTTCGCGAGGGGGAACGTGGTGGGCACTGCTCGCGAGGACACTACCCCACGAGTAGGTCCGAGTCAGCCTCGTCATCCACCCGAGAACCTGTCGCATACCCATCTCGCTTCCCTCTGCTCCGACATCCCGGGACTGACTGGCCAGACCTGCCCCCCCGAACCAGACCTGACCAGCCAGCCCCGTGGGCCCCACGCCAGCTCCACCGGATAGGGCCTCGCGAAAGGCCTCCGAAAGCGCCCCCGCCAGCGGATGGAGCCGGCGACCTGGAAAATCATGCAGAAAATCTGCAGCTCGTGTGGCTGGAGGCCCGCGATATGGGCTCGGGGTAGGCTGGAAGGGGACCCGCACTGGGCCATCTTGGACGGTGAGTGCCCAAAGGCACTGCACCGCCCCTGTTCCGGCCCGTCAGCAGCCCTTCAGGCCCCGTCAGCAGCCCGCCCCTTCTTCTCCTCACCAACTTCCACCCTCAACAGGGCCCCTATGCGGTCCTATACTCGCGCAGGCTGGAGGCCACTGGTCAGAACCAGCAATTCATCCCCCTGGACCATCCGTGAACGAATCGCAAATTTTCGTAAGCCACGCCTCTCCCGACGTAGCCCTCGTTGACGCGCTACGCGACCTGATGGTCGTTGGAATGGGTGTGCCGCAAGAACGCATCTTCTGCACTTCTCTCGAAGGGACTGGGATTCCTGAAGGCCAGAGCTTTGTCCCGTTCATCAAATCAAAACTCCAGACGCCTGCTCTGGTGCTCATGGTGGTGACCCCCAGTTATTACGAGAGCGCGTTCTGCCTTTGCGAACTCGGCGCAGCATGGGCGATGGCGCACAACTCATTCCCGCTCATGATCCCGCCTGTTGACTCCGACAACCTGAAGGCCGTCCTTCATGGAACACAGGTCGGAGAGCTTACGAACGAAAAGGCGCTGGACCGCCTCTTCGACCGCGTCAAAGACGCTCTGAAAATAAAGGGTGTGCCCACAGCGACGTGGAATGTGAAGCGCGACCAGTTTCTCAAGAAGCTCCCGCGTCTTCTAAAGGGGCTCGCCGGGTTCAAGAAAGTTGACTTCGGGCAATACGAGGCGATGCGACAAAACTACGAGGCGGCCTCGGAAGAACTCGCAACGGCCAATCAGCGCATTGAAGAACTGGAGGCGCAGATTGAAGAGATTGGTAAGCTTAAAGACAAAAAGGAAGTCGCGAAGATTCAGAGGCGGGGACAGAGAGAGTCCGAGTTGCTCGATGAGTTGACCGAGACTGCGAGAGAGCGCCTAGCCCGGCTGCCGGACGTCGTCATTGAGGCCATGTACTACCAATTCTCAGGAGGCCACCTTGCATGGCCCGGATTTGGTGAGGAAGAGAAGAGAGCCGATATGCGCCGAGCAGTGGAGAACACGTATCTCGTGGAAGGCGATCGTGTGTGTACGTTGAACGAGCGCGACCCTGCGGTCGCCAAGGCGCTCGATGCTGTGCAGGAAGTCGCTGTCTTTCTTGGGAATGCATCGGAAGAGCTCACCGACGAGTTCACCGAAGAATACGACTTCGAGCCACGGATTGATTCGAGACGATTCTGGCAGGCGCGCCTCGGCCTTAGCTAGAGCTGGGGTGAAACGGGCCAGAATTGGAGTTGCGTCACGTCGAAGCAGCTGAATCTTTTGATCTCCGCGTTAGGTGCAGAGCGGCGAGGACTTCAGGCCATTGTTTTCTTGGCGGCTGCGCGGCCCTTGGCCGGGTGCAGTCGAAAGTTCTCACTCATCCACCCCTGCGCGAGTTTGCCGAGCGCGCCGTCACGTTCTTCTCCGCCGACGCGCGGTTCACGGGACTGCTCGCGGGCGGCTCGGCGATTTCCCGGAATGTCGACGCGTACTCCGACCTGGACCTCATCCTCGTCGTCCGGGAGGAGTCCCGCGCCGAGGTTCTCGCCCAGCGGCGCGAGCTCGCCGAGCGGCTCGGTCCGCTCCTCTATGCCTTCACCGGTGAGCATGTCAGGGAGCCCCGGCTGTTGATCTGCCTCTATGGCAGCCCGATCCTCCACGTCGACCTGAAGTTCATCACCCTCGCGGACCTTGCCCACCGCGTCGAGGATCCGCTCGTGCTGTGGGACCGCGATGGGAGCATGGCGGAGCACCTCTCCCGGAACACGGCGCGCTGGCCCGACCGGGAGCCAGAGTGGTTCGAGGAGCGCGTCTGGGTCTGGCTGCACTATGGGGCCACGAAGCTCGGGCGGGGTGAGTTGCTCGAGGTCATCGACCTGCTCGCCGCCCTGCGGAGCATGGTGCTCGGTCCCATGGTCATGCGCCGGATGGGCGTCGACCAGCGCGGCGTGAGGCGGCTGGAGGCCCTGTCACCCGAGCTCGCCGGACGTCTGGCGACCACCCTGGGCGCGCACTCGCGCGAGGCTTGTGCGACGGCGCTGCGGCAGGCGCTCCAGCTCTACCTGGAGCTTCGCGAGGACCGGCCCCCGACGAATCGCCGTCCGACGCACGAAGCCGAGGTCCAGGCGTATCTCGACAGTGTGCTCGCCGGTGTGTCGAAGCCCCTGGCGACGGAGTGAGCTGGGCGCAGGACACCCGTCGGACATTCGCACCCTTGTGATATCTGCTTTCCCCGTGATTCCGTAAAGCACTGGCGGAGCCCCGCCTCTGCGGACTTCTCGAGGGGAACTCATGCACGCTGTCCGAAGAAGACGCGTCCCGGCCCTGTGGACCGGGGCGTTCGTAACGCTGTTCGCGGCTCACGCCCAGGCGCAGTCCATGAGAGCGGACCAGTTGTTGGGAGCTCCAGGCGCCACCAGCACGGACTGGATTCGAGCCCTGCCGCCCGTTCCCGCCCATGAGCTGGGACCCGTGCTGCCCTCGGCCGCGCCCTCCTCGGGGCCGGGCCTGGAGGTGGCGTATCCGAAGGTCGCACCGTTCCAGGGTGAGGTGCAGGAGCCCGTGAGGCGGGAGAAGGAGCTGCGCGTGTCCCTGCGTGAGCGTCCGTCGCGCATGGCCCTCGTCCGGCTTCCGGAAGACGACCTCGCCGGCCAGCGGGAGCGCGTGCAGCGCACCCTGGGTGCTCTCGCATGGCATGAGCTCTTCTACGGCTGGCACTTCTTCGAGCTGCCCGAGACGCTCTCCCCGGCCTCGGTCCGAGGCCTGCTCCAGGGCGTCAACGCGGACATCGTCTATGTCCCGGACGAGCCCCAGGAAGCCGCGGTCATCTGGAACGACCCGTTCCTGTCGACGGGCGCGTCCTGGCCCCAGAACCAGTGGTACCTCTACAACGTCGGGCAGCGCACCAGCATCACCGGGAGCCCCTATGACTTCGACATCGACGCCGACGAAGCCTGGGACGTGACGCTCGCCGCGCACGGCCGGGGCCAGTTCTATTTCTCCACGGTCGCGGTGGTGGACACGCAAGTCGACCTGGGTCACGCGGACATGCCGGATTTCGTCGGCGCCTGCACCCTGGCGAACGCCTGGTCCGACACGCGCTGCCTGCCGCCTGAGACCGCGCGCACGCATGGCACGGCGGTTGCGGGGCTCATTGGCGCACGTGCCGGCAATGGCTACGGAATGTCGGGAGTGAACTGGGCCGCGCGGATCCTCGCCTTGAATGTCTCCCTGGCCTCGGACCCTGAGCGGAGCTTCGGCTACTACCAGGTCATCAACGCCATCGACTACGCCACCCGCAACGGCGCGCACATCATCAGCTATTCCGGAGGCAGCCGGAGCGTCTTCCAGAACAATGACAACGATGCACTCTACGCGGCCATCCGTCGCGCGGGAGAGCGCGACATCCAGTTCATCGCGGCGGCGGGGAATGACAATCTCAACCTCGACTGCGGAAATGCCTCCTGCCAGGTCTCTCCCGCGGGGATGAATCTCTACAACCTATGGACGGTGGCCGCGGCGGATGACAACTTCAACCGCTCCCACTTCTTCACGGAGGCCAATGGCACCGTCCATGCCTCCAACTTCGGCGCGGCTTCCGTGGACTCCGCGGCGTTTGGGAGTGATGCCTTTGCCGGCAACGGCAGCGACCTGGTCTCCCTCTTTCCTGGCAATCGGTTCGCCCCCTTCAACGGGACCTCCGCGGCCACGCCGCTCGTCAGCGGCGTCGCCAGCCTCATCAAGAGCCTGAGGCCGCAGGCCACGCCGTACGTCTATCAATCGTGCTTCGGTTATACGATTGCTCCGCAGCTCAATGGACTGATGCGCTACCCCGGCGTCATCAATGCGAAGGTCGCCGCCGACTGCGCGCTCACCCTCGGCGAGCAGACGCCGCCGCCCGTCTTCGATGTCGTCAGCCCGGCGCACTACGCGCGCCTCAACCAGACGCCCTACCTCACGTGGCAGGCGGCCCCGGACTTCTATGTGAACTACGACGTGTTCCTGGACGGCGCCTTCTACGCCCGTACGGGCGGCACCGCGCTGAGCCTCACGAACGTGAGCGACGGCACCCACCGCTGGTACGTGCGCGCGGTGGATGCCTACGGCAACTGGCGCAACTCCACGTATGAGTACTACTTCGTGCTCGACCGGGTGCCGCCCACCGCGCCCGTGCTCACCCTGCCTGGGGACGCTCTGTACGTGACCAACCCGCGTCCCGCGCTGCGCTGGGAGCACGCCACCGACGCCAGCGGCATCTCCGGCTACCAGGTCATCATGGACGGCGTCAGCACCGGCAACATCGGTGCCGCCGCGGGGTACAACTGGCCCACCGCCCTGAGCGAGGGCCGTCACTCCTGGCGGGTGCTGGCGTGTGACACGCACCAGAACTGCACCAGCTCCTACACGCGAAGCTTCTACGTGGACTCCGTGGCCCCCACGTACCCCACGCTCACGAGTCCGGCTCATGCCTCCTTCATCGCCACGGAGCGCCCGACGTTCACCTGGTCCGCGTCCACGGACGCGAGCTCCGTCTCATATCGATGGAGCCTCGACTCCGGCGCGCAAGGCGTGACCACCCTCTTGACGTCCTACACACCGTCGGCGGGCCTGACGGACGGCTTCCACTCCTGGACGGTCCAGGCCTGCGACACCGCGGGCAACTGCTCGACCACCGGCGCCCGCACGTTCACGGTGGACACCTTGGCGCCCCTCGCGTTCTCGATACAGGCTCCCGCGGAAGGCGCGCTCACCGCGACCCGGCCGCTGTTCTCCTGGCAGTCCGCGCAGGACGCCACGGGCGTCACGTACCAGCAGCTGCGCATCGACGGCGGAGCCGCCATCACCCTGGGAGGGAGCGTCACCTCCTATGTCCTGACTGCCAACCTGTCACCGGGCGTCCACTTCGTGACTGTCACCGCGTGTGACCGCTTCGACCACTGCGGGTCGACGCCGGTCCGCTCGTTCGAGGTCGTCGGAACGCAGCCCACCGCTCCGGTGCCCCTTGCCCCCACGGGAAGCAGCCAGGTCGCCACCCCTCGACCCGAGTTCTCCTGGGCCCCCGCCACGGACGACGTGGGCATCGCGTCGTATGTCCTCGAATGGAGCGGGGGCACGCCGGTGACGCTCGGGGGAGCGGTGACGCGGTACACGCCCACGGTGAACCTCGCCGAGGGCGCCCACACCTGGCGGGTCACCGCCTGCGATGCCAGCGCGCAGTGCACGAGCAGTGTCTGGGCGTCCTTCTCCGTGGACCTCCAGGCGCCGACCGCGCCCTTCCTCATGGCGCCGTCTCACGAGGAAGTCGTTTGGGAAAATCCTCTCTACATCTTCGAGTGGGTGCCCTCCTACGACGACCAGCACTACGTCCAATACACGGTGGTCATCGATGACCAGGAGTACGCAGTCACCAATTCGGACTCGGTGCTCTACCTGGAGGCGTTCCTGGACTACGCCGAGCACACGTGGTTCGTGAGGGCGTGCGACCTGGCGGGAAACTGCGCGGACTCTCCCAGCCAGGTCTTCACCATCCGGCCCTACATCAAATGATGCAGTGAGCAGGACGGCCGGGGCGCGGCGCCAGAGCACACGGCGCGCGCCGCCGGGCGGGACGGGCGGCCCCTTCCCGGCTTCCTGTACTCCTGCGCCGCTTCAGAGCCAGCGGCGCGTGCGCTGCGCGTAGCGCAGGTAGTGCTCACCGAACCGGGCGCGCAGCATCTTGAGCTTGCCCGGGCTTCGTGGACAGGTGGGTTATGCAGCCTGCGGCACCTGTAAGGCAGCCCGCTCGAACTCGGCCGGGCTGATGTAGCCGAGCGAGGAGTGCCGCCGCTGACGGTTGTAGAACACCTCGATGAACTCGAACAAGGCGGACTTCGCCGCTGCGCGCGTGAGGAAGTTCACCCGGTGCACCAACTCCGTCTTCAGCGTGGAGAAGAAGCTCTCGACGACGGCGTTGTCCCAGTAATTGCCCTTGCGGCTCATACTGCACCGAATGCCTCGAGCCGCCAGCGCTCGCTGGTAGTCCTCGCTGGCGTACTGACTGCCGCGATCTGAGTGATGCAGCAGCCCCTCGGGAGGACGTCGTCCCTTGAGAGCCATTTCGAGTGCAGCCAGTACCAAGTGCCGGTCGATGCACTCCCCCATGGCCCAGCCGATGATTCGACGGCTGAAGAGGTCCATGACGACGGCCAGGTAGAGCCAGCCCTGGCGCGTGGGCACGTAGGTGATATCGGTGGCCCAAGCACGGTCGGGTCCGGGCGGTTGGAAGTCTCGCGCCAGGACGTTGGGAGCCACTGGGAGGTCGTGCTTGGAGTCAGTGGTGTGCACGAAGCGCCGACGCCTCCGGGCCCTCAGTCCCTTCTCACGCATCAGCCGCGCGACCCGGTGGCGACCGACGTGCTCGCCCTGGGCCTTCAGCTCGGCATGCACCCGCGGGCTGCCGTAGTTGCCCCGGCTCTGCTGGTGCACCTGCCGGATGCGCTCCGCCAGGACCGCATTGGCCTTCTGCCGCGCCGACTCCTCCCGCCCCTCCCAGGCGTAGTAGCCCGCCCGGGAAACGCCCAGCACGCGACACAGCAGCGCTACCGGGTAGTGCGCCTTCTCCGTCTGGATGAAGCCAAACTTCACAGGCTCTCCTTCGCGAAGAAGGCCGCCGCTTTTTTTCTACACCGGCAAATATGGCCTGAGCCCCGGGTGTTGCCCTTCTGAGAGGGGATACCGCCATGGCTCGAACGACTGCTCGCCCCGTTGCAACCCGTGAGGTGAGGGTCGACAGCGAGCGCCGGCGCTGCGAGGCGTGCGGCACGCGGACGCGTGCGGATTGGCGCTCGCGGCGCTGCGTGACGACGCTCACCGGCTGCGTGGGGC